>NZ_AP029185.1:4695000-5425000 GCF_055383135.1 Kitasatospora sp. Xyl93
AACCTCTTGATGCTAAGCCCGTGAAGCCGGCCTGGAGTCTTCGGACGAAGGGACGTGGTGGAGCCGGTGGCCCAACGGGGTAGTAGGTGAGCGATGGGGTGACGCAGGAAGGTAGTCCAGCCCGGGCGGTGGTTGTCCCGGGGTAAGGGTGTAGGCCGTGAGGTAGGCAAATCCGCCTCACATATAGGCTGAGACCTGATGCCGAGCCGATTGTGGTGAAGTGGATGATCCTATGCTGTCGAGAAAAGCCTCTAGCGAGTTTCATGGCGGCCCGTACCCCAAACCGACTCAGGTGGTCAGGTAGAGAATACCGAGGCGTTCGGGTGAACTATGGTTAAGGAACTCGGCAAAATGCCCCCGTAACTTCGGGAGAAGGGGGGCCATTCCTGGTGATGGGTCTTGCACCTTGAGCTGGGGGTGGCCGCAGAGACCAGCGAGAAGCGACTGTTTACTAAAAACACAGGTCCGTGCGAAGCCGTAAGGCGATGTATACGGACTGACGCC
Source organism: Kitasatospora sp. Xyl93 (assembly GCF_055383135.1). NCBI lineage: Bacteria > Bacillati > Actinomycetota > Actinomycetes > Kitasatosporales > Streptomycetaceae > Kitasatospora > Kitasatospora sp. Xyl93. The sequence continues at coordinate 4,695,505 of NZ_AP029185.1, forward strand.
TGCCCGGTGCTGGAACGTTAAGGGGACCGGTTAGCTTGGTTTCGGCCAGGCGAAGCTGAGAACTTAAGCGCCAGTAAACGGCGGTGGTAACTATAACCATCCTAAGGTAGCGAAATTCCTTGTCGGGTAAGTTCCGACCTGCACGAATGGCGTAACGACTTCTCGACTGTCTCAACCATAGGCCCGGTGAAATTGCATTACGAGTAAAGATGCTCGTTTCGCGCAGCAGGACGGAAAGACCCCGGGACCTTTACTATAGCTTGATATTGGTGTTCGGTTCGGCTTGTGTAGGATAGGTGGGAGACTGTGAAGCAGCAACGCCAGTTGTTGTGGAGTCGCCGTTGAAATACCACTCTGGTCGTGCTGGATGTCTAACCTGGGTCCGTGATCCGGATCAGGGACAGTGTCTGGTGGGTAGTTTAACTGGGGCGGTTGCCTCCTAAAGGGTAACGGAGGCGCCCAAAGGTTCCCTCAGCCTGGTTGGCAATCAGGTGTTGAGTGTAAGTGCACAAGGGAGCTTGACTGTGAGACTGACGGGTCGAGCAGGTACGAAAGTAGGGACTAGTGATCCGGCGGTGGCTTGTGGAAGCGCCGTCGCTCAACGGATAAAAGGTACCCCGGGGATAACAGGCTGATCTTCCCCAAGAGTCCATATCGACGGGATGGTTTGGCACCTCGATGTCGGCTCGTCGCATCCTGGGGCTGGAGTAGGTCCCAAGGGTTGGGCTGTTCGCCCATTAAAGCGGTACGCGAGCTGGGTTTAGAACGTCGTGAGACAGTTCGGTCCCTATCCGCTGTGCGCGTAGGAGTGTTGAGAAGGGCTGTCCCTAGTACGAGAGGACCGGGACGGACGAACCTCTGGTGTGCCAGTTGTTCTGCCAAGGGCATGGCTGGTTGGCTACGTTCGGGAGGGATAACCGCTGAAAGCATCTAAGCGGGAAGCCTGCTTCGAGATGAGCACTCCCACCTCCTTGAGAGGGTAAGGCTCCCAGTAGACGACTGGGTTGATAGGCCGGATATGGAAGCCCTGTGAGGGGTGGAGTTGACCGGTACTAATAGGCCGAGGGCTTGTCCTCAGTTGCTCGCGTCCACTGTGTTGTTCTGAAACAACGACCCGCCCGTGTCCACGGGTGTGCGGTTGACAGTTTCATAGTGTTTCGGTGGTCATAGCGTGAGGGAAACGCCCGGTTACATTCCGAACCCGGAAGCTAAGCCTTACAGCGCCGATGGTACTGCAGGGGGGACCCTGTGGGAGAGTAGGACGCCGCCGAACAATCATTGCTGAAGAACCCCCATCCGGGACCCGGATGGGGGTTCTTCGCGTTTACGGCCCGTGCTCGTGGTGGCAAAAGCCGCTGGATCATCCGCTGCCGCCCGCCTTACGGTGGCGCGGTGAGCAACGAACCGGAAGCACCTGTCGGGCCCGTGCAGGCCTTTGAACCCCCGTACTACGCGGTGGTCTTCACCTCGGTGCGGACTCAGGACCAGAGCGGCTACGGCGAGACCAGCGCCCGCATGGAGGAGCTGGTGAAGGACATCCCCGGTTTCCTGGGGATGGACCACGCGCAGAATCCCGGCGGGCTGTCCATCACCGTCGGGTACTTCCGTGACGCCGAGGCCCTCACGGAGTGGCGGACCAACGCCGAGCACCGCGTGGCGCAGCAGCGCGGGCGAGCCGACTGGTACCAGGGCTACACGCTGCACGTGGCGAAGGTGGAGCGGAGCCACGGGTTCGTGCGGGAGTAGCGCCCGCGGCACCGCCCGGCAGCGGGACAGCCCGCAGCCGGTGTCCTGCGGGCCCCAATTATGCGGAGCAGGAAGTCGGACGGGCCGACTTCCTGCTCCGCCGCCGTTCACTCCTTCGGCGTGAGTGGCGTCAGCGGCGTCGCGACCCGGCTCTCCCAGGCCTGCTCCAGCGCGCGGGTGAACGTTTCGGCGGGCTGAGCGCCCGAGACGCCGAGCCGACGGTCCAGGACGAAGAACGGCACGCCCGTCGCACCCATGGCGCTAGCCGTGGCCTCGTCCTCGCGCACCGCCTCCGCGTACGCCTCCGGGTCGGCCAGGACGGCCGCGGCCGCCTCGCCGTCCAGGCCGGCCTCGACGGCCAGCTCGACCAGTCGGCCCGACTCGAAGGCCGACCGCTCCTCGGCGAAGTTGGCCCGGTACAGCCCGTCCAGCAGTTGCGCCTGCCGGCCGTGCTCCTCGGCGAAGTGCAGCAGGCGGTGCATGTCGAAGGAGTTCGCCGCGTCGCGGCCCTCGCGCAGGTACGGCAGGCCCTCGGCATGCGCGTTCTCCGCGATCCGGGCCTCCGCCGCCTCGGCCTGCTCCAGGCTCATGCCGTACTTCGCGGCCAGCAGCGGCACCACCGGACGGGCCTCGCGCGGCGCCCGAGGGTCCAGTTCGAAGGAGCGGTGGACGACCTCCACCTCCTCGCGGTGCGGGAAGGCCGCCAGCGCCTGCTCGAACCGGGCCTTGCCCACGTAGCACCACGGGCAGTTGATGTCGCTCCAGATCTCCACGCGCACGGCGCCGCACTCCTTCCAGCCTCGCGCGGACCTCCCGCGTCGACGCCTACCGGAACACCGCCGTCCACCTGAATATTTCTCTCTCTGAAACATCCGGGCGAGCCGGTCGGCGGCCGCCCGCCCCAGCGCCGCTCCCACGCCTCGCGCCGGGAGGACACCGTGGGGACGGCGGCGACGGCCTCTGCGTAGTGGCCGTGCCTGCTCAGGATTCCGGCAAGGATTCGGTGAGCCCCGTACTCGGTGGACGACCTGAGCAGGCCGAGGGCCTCGTCCGTCCGGCCGTCCAGCGCCGGCAGTCGGGCCCCAGGCCCCGCTACAGGCAGATCCAGCAGTACAGCCGCTCGCCGGCCGCCCGCGCCCGGCGGGCGAGGGCGATCAACTCCTCGGCCAGCGGCAGCAGATCGGAGGGATCGGCGCCGTACCACTCCTCGGCCTCGGCCCACCGCGCGACGGCCTCCGGCACCCGCTCGTCGGGCACCCCGGCGAGCGCGTCCCGGGCGGCGGCACCCAGTTCGGTGACCCACGGGCCGGTCGCCCACGGGTCGTCCCCGTCCCAGGGCCCGGACGGGCCGGGCGGCGGCGTGGTCGGCCAGACCGCCGTCTCCGGCACCAGGCCGGCCCGCCAGGGCTCCCCGAGGACGGCCGCCACCAGCTGGCCGAGCATGACGTCCGGATCGACGCCCTTGGCCTGCACCCCGTCGAAGGCCCCCTCGGAGGAACCGCCGGAGGGCCCGTCGAACGGAGGCAGCACGCCCTCCCCGAGCTCCAGGGCCCGGACGACCGTCGCCGCATCGGGCGCCCGGAAGTAGTCGGTCAGCACACCCATCGCGGCCACCCCACTCGTTCAGGTTCGACGTCGGGGACCAGTGAAGCAGCGGGCACCGACAGCGGAGCGGGCCGGCCGTCGGCAGGGGACTCAGCAGGAGACGCTGCCGCCGCCGACGCTGGTGTTCAGGACACCGACGAACTTCTTGAACAGGTTGATCCGGTCGTCCCGCTGGCCCGGGTTCTTCCCGTCGCACTCCAGCGCGCCGTTGATGCTCCGGATGGTCTCCCCGAAGCCCTTGCCGTTGACGATGGCGTCGTGCGGGGTCATCCGCCCGGCGCCGGTCTGGCTGTTCCAGAACCAGAGGGCGGTCTTCCAGGAGACGGCCGGGTCCTTCTCGACCTTGGAGGGGTCGTGCAGCAGGTCGATGTGCAGGGCGTCGCCGGCCGCCTTGTAGTTGAAGTTCCAGCTCAGCTGGAGCGGCCCGCGCCCGTAGTACGCCGCCTGCCCCGCCGGACAGCCGTACGGCTGCGAAGCGTCGCAGTAGTGCGGGTAGTTGGCGGTGTTCTGCTCCACCACGAACCGCAGGCCGCCGGTCTCGTGGCCGACGTTGGCCAGGAAGGCCGCCGCCTCGCGTCTGCGGGTGGCGTCGTCGCCGGTGGTGGCGAACTTCGGGTAGGCGCTCAGGGCGTCGACCAGGCCCCGGTAGGTGTAGAAGCCGTTCCGGCTCGGGAACATCTGGTTGAACTGGGACTCGCTGACCACGAAGGAGCCGGCGGCGGAGGCCGGGGCGGTCCGGCCGGCGACAGCGAGGGTGCTCAGGACGGCGGCGGAGGCCGCCAGCGACAGGGTGCGCGAGAGCTTCATCGATGCCTCGATTCCGTTGGCTGGATCGGAAGTTCGCTCTTGGCGCTTCGCTCGCGAAGGACCTCGGCCATCGTGGTGGTCGCCGGCCGTCGACCGCACCCCTCGGAGGTCTAAACCACCCGCACGGGTCGTATCCGATCCAAGAGGTGGACGGCCGGGCCATGGTGATCATCCGGCTGTCGTCGGCACCGGATAGCCTCGTGCGCAGCGGGGACGGGACCGCGCGGGACCACCGGGGGAGCAGGACGAATGAGCGGTCACACCGACGACGGGGGCGACGGGCGCCTGGCCGCGCAGGGGGAGGTGGCGGTCGCCCGGCTGGCCATCGACTCGGGGGACCTGGCGCACGCCGCCGAGCACCTCGGCGACGCGATCCTCGCCGACCCCCAACTGCCCGAACTGCACGAGGCGCTGGCCGAGTTGTGCGCCGCGGCGGGAGGCCCGGCGGCGGCCCGCGGGCTGTTCCCGCTGGACGGCCAGGTGTACCTCGGCACGGTGGCCTGCCGGGCCCACGTGGAGGCCGCCGCCGGGGACTGGGACGCCGCCGTCGGCCTGCTCGCCTCCGCCGTCCAGTACGAGCCGGCCCGCCCCTGGGCGCACGCCGCCTGGCTCGCCCGCGAGGACCTGCCCGGCCTGGTCGACCCGGACGCCGTCGCCCAGGCGGTGGCCCGCGCGACCGGTGCGCTGCCCGACCCGCTCCCGGCCGGACTCGCCGAAGCCGTACGGCCGTTCCACGACTTCGCGCAGGCGGTGCTGGCCCGCCACACCGACCACGTGCTGCTGCTCGCGATGGCCTCGGGCCTGACCCGCCGGCTCGGTGACACCGTCCGGGCCGTCGAACTCGCCGAGCGGGCCCACCGGTTGGCCCCCGGCTACCTGCCCGCCGTGATGCTCGGCAACGCCCTGCGCTCGGCCGGCCGGCCGGAGCGGGCGCTCGACGTCTGGGAGGCCGAGCTGGAGCGGGCCGCGCCGGACCGCGACGACTCCAGCGGCTACCTCGCCGTCGACGTCGCCGAGCTGTACGGCGTGCTCGGCCGCCCCGCCGAAGGCCTGCCCTGGCTGGACCGGGTGCTCGCCGTCGAGCCCGACCACCCCAAGGCCGGCCCGGCCCGGTACGGGCTGCGGCACGCCCTCGACGGGGACCCGGCCCACCTGCTCGGCCTGGCCGACCACCACCGCGCCCACCCCGAGCACGGGTACGCCCAGGAGCTGCTGGAGCGGCTGAGCCGCCGGGAGCCCTGGCTCGGCCTGGTCTCCGGTGCCACCGAGGCCACCGTCAACGTGCTGCACCAGGTGCTCGCCGAGCCCGGCGCCACCCGCGACACCGAGATCGACTGCACCGCCTCCACCCTGGAGCCGCCCAGCTCGGTGCTGGCCGTCCGGCTCGCGCTGCCGCGCGCCACCGTCGGCTACCAGGCCGTCGGCGAGCCCGACCCCCGGCTGCCGCTGACCGAGCCCACCACCCGGATCTGGGCCTGGGACGGCACCGACCCGCGCCCGGCCGTCGCCCCGCCCGCACCGCGGAGCGCCGAACTCGTCCGGGCCACCGCCGAGGTCTTCTGGCCGACCATCCCCGCCGCCTACGACCACGCCGTGCGGCTGGCCGGGCTGCCGCTGGACGACCTGCTCGGCGTCCTGGTCCATCCGCCGATGCCGCGCGAGGACGAACTCGGCCGTGCCCTGCTCGCCCACCAGCCCGAACTCTGGGTGCGGGCCGTCCAGGTCTTCGCCTGCCTCGGCATCGCCCACCACCGCACCGACCAGCCCTGGGAGGGCTCCGAGCGCCGCCGGGTACTGCGCGACCTGCTGCTCGGGCCGGAGGACTGGGTGGTCGAGGCGGCCGGCTTCGCGCTGGTCGCGATCGGCTGGACCGAGCCGCGGACCCGGGCGGACGTCGCCGCCCTGCTCCAGCAGCGGCTGCACCACGACGCCCGGGCCCGCCACACCCGGGTGGTGACCATCCTGCGCTCGCTGTCCGCGCTGGTGCTCGCCGCGCCCTGGATGTCCGACGAGGACCGCGCGCTCGCCCGGCGCCTGACGGCCCGGGAGGACGCCGCCGACGCGGGGGCGGCGGCTCAATCGGCGGCCCAACCGGCGGGGGCGGAACCGGCGACGGGGGAGGCCGACCGGGCGGCGGAGCGCGCGGAGGGGGCAGCGGCGGGGAAGGAGCCCCGCCCCGGCCGTCTGCGCCGCCTCTTCGGGAGGGGCTGAGACGGGCCGGCTCTAACCCACCCCGGGCAGCGGATCCTGGTCCACGTCGAACCGCGCGACCCGCTCCGCCGGATCCCGGCACTCCGGCCCCAGCCGCAGCATCCGGGACTCCGGATCGTGCAGCGGCCGGTGGCACCGGCGGCAGGTCACCCGCGGCCGGAGGGTCCGCGCGGTGTCCGTACCGGGAAGCGGTTCGGGTCCGGTCGGGCTGGACGGACCCGCCGGGCTGGGCGGTCCGGTCGGGCTGGTCATGGTCAGACGGTAGCCGCCCGCACCGTCAAGGCCCCCTGCCGGTGCGTGGCACGATGGCCCCATGGCCACCGACCGCAGCAGCGCAGGAGATCCGGCACGCACCCTCGCCCTGCTCTGGGGACTCACCGCCGAGGAGAAGCCCGGTCGGCGCGGCCCCCGGCAGGCCCGCTCGACCGGCGAGATCGCCGCCACCGCGATCGCCCTGGCCGACGCCGAGGGCGTGGACGCCGTCACCATGCGCCGGGTCGCGCAGGAGCTGGGGCTCTCCCCGATGGCGCTCTACACCTACGTGCCCGGCAAGGCCGAGCTGCTCGACCTGATGCTGGACACGGTCTACGCCACGATGCCCCGCAGCACCCCCGCCGACGAGGGCTGGCGAGCCCGGGTCACCGCCGTCGCCGACGACAACCGCGCGCTGCACCGCGCCCACCCGTGGGTGGCCGCCGTCTCCACCAGCCGCCCGCCGCTCGGGCCCGGGCTGATGGCCAAGTACGAGTACGAGCTGCGCGCCTTCGAGGGCACCGGCCTGTCCGACGTCGACCTGGACGCCGGGCTGACCCACCTGCTCGGCTTCGTCCAGACCTGCGCCCGGATGGCGGCCGACGAGCGCGCCGCCCGGCAGGACAGCGCGATGACCGACGAGCAGTGGTGGGCCTCCAACGCCGAACTGCTCGCCCGGGTCTTCGACCCCGAGCGCTACCCGGTCGCCGCCCGGGTCGGTGCCGCCGCCGGGGAGGCTCACGGCGGCGCCTACAGCCCGGACCACGCCTACGCCTTCGGCCTGGCCCGGGTCCTGGACGGGCTCGAAGCCCTCATCGCGGAGCGGTAGCGCGCCCGTCGTACTCCTGACGGGCCGTCTCGACCTCGGGCACCCGCCGCTCCGACCAGTGCGCCAGCGCGGCGACCAGCTCCGCCGCCTCCCGCCCCAGCGGGGTGAGGCTGTAGTCGACCCGCGGCGGGATCACCGGGTGCGCCTCGCGCAGCACGAAGCCGTCCCGCTCCAGCGTCTGGAGGGTCTGGGCGAGCATCTTCTCGCTGACCCCGGTGACCCGGCGGCGCAGTTCGCTGAACCGGTAGCCGCGCTCGTTCAGCGCGCCCAGCACCAGCACGCCCCAGCGGCTGGTGACGTGCTCCAGCACGCCCCGGGACGGACACATCCGGTCGAACACGTCGGCGGGCGGCGGTCCGCCCGCCTTCAGCTCGCTTACCTTCATGTCAGTACCCTACTTTGAAGTGCGTACTTTCGAAAGGTTAGTGCCGTCCGTAGGGTGAGTTTCGAGGTCAGAACCCCGTAGCAACCCCTGAGGAGCAACACCATGTACGTCGTCACCGGCGCCACCGGCCAGCTCGGCCGTCTCGTCGTCGAGGGCCTGCTGGCCCAGGTCCCCGCGAGCGAGGTGGCCGTCGCCGTCCGCTCCGCCGAGAAGGCCGCCGACCTGGCCGCGCGCGGCGTGGCCGTCCGGGTGGTCGACTACGACCGGCCCCAGACCCTGGCCGGCGCCTTCGCCGAGGGCGACCGGGTGCTGCTGATCTCCGGCAGTGAGGTCGGCCGCCGGATCCCGCAGCACCGGGCCGTGGTGGAGGCCGCCAAGGCCGCCGGGGTCGCGCTGCTCGCCTACACCAGCGCTCCCGGCGCGGCCACCTTCCGGCTGGCCGACGAGCACCGGGCGACCGAGGAGCTGATCCTCGCCTCCGGCCTGCCGTACGCGTTCCTGCGCAACGGCTGGTACACCGAGAACTACCTGGGCGACGCGGCCGGCACGGTGGCGCGCGGCACGGTGCTCGGCAGCGCCGGCGAGGGCCGGATCGCCACCGCCCCGCGCCGGGACTACGCGGCCGCGGCGGTCGCCGTCCTGGTCGGCGAGGGGCACGACAACACGGTGTACGAGCTGAGCGGCGACACCGCCTGGAGCCTGCCCGAGCTGGCCGCCGAGCTGGCGAAGGCCTCCGGCAAGCCGGTCGGGCACCGGGACGTCACCCCGGCCGAGCACCTGGACGCGCTGGTCGGCGCGGGCCTGCCGCAGGGCTTCGCCGAGGCCCTGGTGGACGTGGACGCGGGCATCGCGCGCGGCGAGCTGGCCGGCACCCCCGGCGACCTGGCCCGGCTGATCGGCCGTCCGACCGTCCCGCTGGCCGAGTCCGTCCGCGAGGCCCTGAACGCCTGAGCCGCCACGGCCCACGGGGCTCCCGAGCCGCTACGGGCCCGGGAGCCCGAAGCGCCACCGTGCCCCCGGGGGCCCGGAACGCCGCAGCTCCGGGCCCCCGGGAGGCCGTGGAAGGTCCAGCATGCAAACGGTGTCATGACCAAAGTGCGGAAACGGAGATGACAGCCACCCCTCCCGCCGGTTACCGTCACCTGGACACACGCGCGCGGGAGGGCACTCGGCCATGGCGGACACAGACCAGCAGGACAACGGCCGGGGCCTCTGGTACGGCGTCGCCGCGTACGGCATCTGGGGCCTCTTCCCGCTGTTCTGGCCGCTGCTGGAACCGGGTGCCGCCGACGACATCCTGGCCAACCGGATGGTCTGGTCCCTGGTCGCGGTCGTCCTGCTGCTGATCGCCCAGCGGCACTGGGGCTGGATACGCCCGCTGCTGCGCCAGCCCCGCCGGCTCGCCATGCTGGCCGGCGCGGCCACCGTGATCTCGGTCAACTGGGGCGTCTACATCTGGGCCGTCAACGCCGGCCACGTCGTCGAGACCAGCCTCGGCTACTTCATCAACCCGCTGGTCACCATCGGCTTCGGTGTCCTGGTACTCAAGGAGCGGCTGCGCAACGCGCAGTGGACGGCGGTCGGCATCGGCGCCGCCGCCGTCGCGGTGCTGACCGTCGCGTACGGGCAGCTGCCCTGGATCGCGCTCACCCTGGCGCTCTCCTTCGCCACCTACGGCCTGCTGAAGAAGCAGGTCGGCCTGAGCGGGCTGGAGAGCCTGGCGGCCGAGAGCGCCTTCATGTTCCCGTTCGCCCTCGGCTACCTGGTCTACCTGGAGGTCTCCGGGCGCGGCACCTTCGGGCACACGGTGGCCGGCTCGTACGGCTGGGGGCACTCCGGGCTGCTGATGCTCAGCGGGGTGATCACCGCGATCCCGCTGCTGTTCTTCGGCGCGGCCGCCGTCCGGGTGCCGCTGACCGTGCTCGGGCTGCTGCAGTACCTGGCGCCGGTGTTCCAGTTCCTGATCGGCGTCGCGGTGTTCCACGAGTCCATGCCGCCCGCCCGCTGGGCCGGCTTCGCCCTGGTCTGGGCCGCGCTCGCGCTGCTCACCTGGGACGCGCTGCGCCAGGTGCGGGCCGACCGCGCGGTGCGGGCCGCGGCGGTGGCGCCGCAGCCCGTACCGGCGGAGCCGGCCGTCACGCGCTGATGTCCCGGCTGGTGAAGCGGGACCACGCCGCCGAGCCGAACACCGCGACGTAGGCGGCCTGGAGGCCGAGGTCCTTCAGCACGCCGTCCCAGTACATCGGTGCCCGCAGCAGGTCCGCGAAGCTCAGCCAGTAGTGGGAGAACAGGAACGGGCTGACGGCGTCCAGCTGCGGGAAGGCGTCCAGGATCTGGACGGTGACCACCAGCCCGACGGTGGCGGCCATCGCCGCGATGCCGCTGCCGGTGAGGGTGGAGACGAACAGCCCGATCGCCACCAGCCCGGCCAGTGAGGCCGCGACCACCAGGGCCACCAGCAGCGCGCGCAGCAGCGCGTCGCCGAGCCCGATGGTGTCCCCGGAGATCAGGGTGACCCGGCCGAGCGGGAAGAGCGCGGCGCCGGCGGCCAGCGCCGTCACCGCGACCGCCGCCGTCGCGGCCAGGCAGAACACCAGTCCGGCGGTGAACTTGGCGGCCAGCAGCCTGGTCCGGCCGGCGGGGGCGACCAGCAGGTAGCGCAGCGTCCCGGTGGCCGCCTCGCCCGCCACCGAGTCCCCGGCGACCACGCCGACGGTCATCGGCAGGAAGACCGGCAGCGCCACCGCGAGCGCGGTGAAGACGAGGAAGAGCCCGTTCTGGGTGGTCTGCGCGATGAAGCTCGGACCGCCGCCGCCCTCGTGCGGACTGTCCGTGTTGAGCTTGACCACCACCCCGATCAGGATCGGCAGCACCGCCAGGATGCCCAGCAGCACCTTGGTGCGCATCCGGCGGAAGGTCAGGTGCAGCTCGCTGCGGAACAGCGCCAGGAACCCGGCTGCCGTCTGCGGCCGCCGACCGATGACGATCGGCGGTGTCCCGGCCGGCGACTCGGTCCGCGACTCGGTCCGCGCGTCAGCCCGCGACATCGAAGCCCTCCCCGGTCAGCGCCACGAAGGCGTCCTCCAACGTGCCCCGCTCCAGCCCGAATCCGTGCACCCGCACCCCGGCCTCGACCAGCGCCGCGCACAGCCTGGGCAGCGCCTCCTCGTCCAGCACACCCGGCTCGCCGTCCACCCGGCCGTCGCCGGGCACCAGCGCGGTGACCCGGTGGGCCGCCAGCACCTCCGCGGCCCGCGTCACGTCCGGGGTGCGGACCACCAGCCGGCCCTGGGCCCGGGCGGCCAGCTCGGCGACGGTGCCCTGCACCACCAGCCGGCCCCGGGACATCACCGCGGCGTGGGTGCAGACCTGCTCGATCTCGTCCAGCAGGTGCGAGGAGAGGAACACCGTGGTGCCCTCCGCCGCGACCTCCCGGACCAGCGCCCGGATCTCCCGCATGCCCTGCGGGTCCAGCCCGTTGGTCGGCTCGTCCAGCACCAGCAGCTCGCGCGGCTGGAGCAGCGCGGAGGCCAGGCCCAGCCGCTGCTTCATGCCCAGCGAGTACGCCCGGGCCTTCTTGCCCGCCGCGGCGCTCAGGCCGACCCGCTCCAGCGCCGCCTCGACCCGCTGCCGGCGGGTGCGCGGGTCGGCGGTCGGGTCGGCGGCGTCGAAGCGCACCAGGTTGTCCCGTCCGGAGAGGAAGCCGTACAGGGCCGGGCCCTCGATCAGCGCGCCCACCCGGGGCAGCACCGTGGCGACGGACTGCGGCATCGACTCGCCGAGGACGGTGGCCGCGCCGGAGGTGGGGGCGATCAGGCCCATCAGCATCCGGATGGTGGTGGTCTTGCCGGAGCCGTTGGGGCCCAGGAAGCCGAAGACGGAGCCGCGCGGCACGGCCAGGTCCAGACCGTCCACGGCGAGCTGGCCGCCGCGGAAGCGCTTGGTCAGGCCGCGGGTCCGGATGACGTCGTCGGTGCCGGGACCGGGCGGGCCGGCGGCACCCCGGGAGGTGGGCGAGGCGGCGTCCTGGGGCGAGGGGGCGGAGCAGGCGGCGGAGGAAGCGGATGGAACGGGCGCGGGGGCCGGGCGCGACGCGGCGCCCGTACCCCCGGCCGACTCCGTAACGTCCCCCGTTACGGGAGCCTTGGTCATCCGTCAGTTCACCCCGGCGGCGTGCTGGAGGACCGGCAGGGTCACCGCGCCGGCCAGGACCCGGCCGTCGTCGGTGAGCAGGACGTTGAGCACCTTGGTGCTCACCAGGGTGCCGCCGGCGACCGGCTTGCCGAGCGACTTCACCATCGCCCGCGGGTCCACCGACCGCCCCGACCGGTCCCCGTGCCCGCCGCCCTGGGTGTCGCCCTTCGGCGCCCCGTCCACCGCGCCGGGCAGCTTGGTGGAGACGACCGTCGTCCAGCCCTCGCCGATCACGTTGACGCCCTCGGCCGCCCCGGCGCCCCGGTGCTCCCGGGCCCCGCCCGGCGCGCCCCCGGCCGCGTCCCCCGCCTTCTGCTCCGTCACCTTGGCGCCCTTGGGGGCGGTGAAGTCGAAGGTCCTGTCGGCCGGCTTGGCGAAGGACACCTGGGTGAAGCGGACGTTCAGCACGGTGCTGCCGTCCACGGACTTCACCGCCACCGACAGCGGCACCCCGTTCTCGGCGGCCACCGCGATCCGGACCTCGGCGAGGGTCGAACCGGACTGGGTGGGCTTCACGCTCAGCTGGTAGGCGTTCTGCCCGGCCACCTTGGCCGTCCCGGCGACGATCACCGAGGTGGTGCCGGCGCTCCCGGCCAGGAACTGCCGGGCGGCCTCCTGCGGGCTGGTCGGCAGCTCGGACAGCGGCGTCCCGGCGTGCGGCCGCTCGCCGGCGGCCCGACCGGTCATGTGCACCGCGCTGTTGGACGAGCTGTCCCAGGCCCAGGCCTGGTCGCCGTTGCGAACCAGGGTGTAGCCCGCCATGTTCTCCAGCACGTCCACCCGCTGGCGGTCCGGGCCGTCCACCGCGATCCGCAGCGTCTGGTCCCCGCCGAGCAGGCCGAGCAGCTTGGACTGCGGGTCCGCGGCGGAGCCCCCGCCGCCCTTGCCGCCGGCCGCCGCGCCGAGGCCGCCGGCCGTGCCGAGCAGCTGACCGGGCACCCCGAGGTCGGTGCTGATCGAGACCGTCCCGGACAGCGTCTGCGCCTCGGAGCCGAGCACCTTGGCGACCAGCTGCTCCGCGGACAGCGCCGGGAGGTCGGGCGCGCCGTCGGCGGCCAGCGCCGGGACCAGGCCCACCCCCGCGGCGATCACCGCGACCACCGCCACCGGCACCCCGGCACGCATCAGGACGCGCCGCCGGGAGCGGTACGGTACACCGCCGTCCAGATCGTCCCCCGCCGTCTTCTCATTGGTCATGGCGTCCTCAACTCCTCCGCGAACACGTCCGATTGGCCTTGCCCCTCCATTAGAGGCCGCCGCGCCGCCGCCGTCATCGCCCTGTGGGGGCAGATCGGGTGGCCTTCTTGGGTACGCCGACCCTGAGACGGTCTCAGGGTCGGCCCCTCCGCGGGCCCCTCCGCTGGCGTAGGGTCGCGCCATGGACGGAACCGCCACGGACGCCAGCACCCCGCCGACCGCCAACGCGATGCGCCGCGCCCTGCGCCGAGCCCGGGACGGCGTCGCCCTCGACGTCACCGAGGCCGCGGTGCTGCTCCAGGCCAGAGGCGAGGACCTGCTGGACCTCTGTGCCGGTGCCGCCCGGGTCCGGGACGCGGGCCTCGAAGCGGCCGGCCGACCCGGCGTCATCACCTACTCCAAGAGCGTCTTCATCCCGCTCACCCGGCTCTGCCGCGACAAGTGCCACTACTGCACCTTCGCCACCGTCCCCGGCAAGCTGCGCCGGGAGGGGCACGGGATGTACATGTCCCCGGACGAGGTGCTGGAGGTGGCCCGCCGGGGCGCCGAACTCGGCTGCAAGGAAGCCCTGATCACGCTCGGCGACAAGCCCGAGGACCGCTGGCCCGAGGCCCGCGAGTGGCTCGACGCGCACGGCTACGACGACACCATCGCCTACGTGCGCGCCATGTCGATCCGCATCCTGGAGGAGACCGGCCTGCTGCCGCACCTCAACCCCGGGGTGCTGAGCTGGACGGACTTCCAGCGGCTCAAGCCGGTCTCCGCCTCGATGGGCATGATGCTGGAGACCACCGCCACCCGGCTGTGGAGCGAGCCCGGCGGCCCGCACTTCGGCTCCCCGGACAAGGAGCCGGCCGTCCGGCTGCGGGTGCTGGAGGACGCCGGGCGCAGCTCCGTCCCGTTCACCAGCGGCCTGCTGATCGGCATCGGCGAGACCTACCAGGAGCGCGCCGAGTCGCTGTTCGCGCTGCGCAGGGTCTCCCGCGCCTACCACGGCGTCCAGGAACTGATCCTGCAGAACTTCCGGGCCAAGCCGGACACCGCGATGCGCGGCATGCCGGACGCCGAACTGGACGAGCTGGTGGCCACGGTGGCGGTGGCCCGGCATCTGATGGGCCCGGCCGCCTGCCTCCAGGCCCCGCCGAACCTGGTGGACGGCGAGTACGAGCGGCTGATCGCGGCCGGCATCGACGACTGGGGCGGGGTCTCCCCGCTCACCCCGGACCACGTCAACCCCGAGCGCCCCTGGCCGCAGATCGAGCGGCTGGCCGAGCGCTCCGCCGCGGCCGGCTTCGAACTGCGCGAACGCCTCGCCGTCTACCCCGAGTACGTGCGCCGCGGCGAGCCCTGGCTGGACCCGCGGGTGCTGCCGCACGTCCGCGCGCTGGCCGACCCGGCCACCGGCCTGGCGAACCCGGACGCGGTGGTCCGCGGCCTGCCCTGGCAGGAGCCCGAAAACCTGCCGGAGTCGTACGGGCGCACCGACCTGCACACCGCCGTCGACACCGAGGGCCGCACCGGCGACCGCCGGGCCGACTTCGAGGACGTGTACGGAGACTGGGAGGTGCTGCGCGAGCAGGTGCTCGCCAAGGGCGCCCCCGAGCGGCTGGCCGGGGACCTCCGGGAGGCCCTGGCGGTGGCCGCCGACGACCCGGCGGGGCTGACCGACGACCAGGCGCTGGCCCTCTTCCACGCGGACGGCCCGGCCCTGGACGCGCTGTGCCGGATCGCCGACGACGTCCGCCGGGACGCGGTCGGGGACGACGTCACCTACTGCGTCACCCGGAACATCAACTTCACCAACGTCTGCTACACCGGCTGCCGCTTCTGCGCCTTCGCCCAGCGCCGCACCGACGCCGACGCCTACACCCTCTCCCTGGAGCAGGTCGCCGACCGGGCCGCGCAGGCCTGGGAGGTGGGCGCCACCGAGGTCTGCATGCAGGGCGGCATCCACCCGGACCTGCCCGGCACCGCCTACTTCGACATCGCCCGCGCGGTGAAGGAGCGGGTGCCCGGCATCCACGTGCACGCCTTCTCGCCGATGGAGGTGGTCAACGGGGCGACCCGCACCGGGCTGTCGATCCGGGACTGGCTGCAGCGGGCCAAGGAGTCGGGCCTGGACACCATCCCGGGCACCGCCGCCGAGATCCTGGACGACGAGGTCCGCTGGGTGCTCACCAAGGGCAAGCTGCCGGCCGCGACCTGGGTCGAGGTGGTGACCACCGCGCACGAGCTGGGCATCCGCTCCTCGTCCACGATGATGTACGGGCACGTGGACACCCCGAAGCACTGGCTGGGCCACCTGCGGCTGCTCGCCGGGATCCAGCAACGCACGGGCGGCTTCACCGAGTTCGTCACGCTGCCGTTCATCCACACCAACGCCCCGGTCTACCTGGCCGGCATCGCCCGGCCCGGTCCGACCGCCCGGGACAACCGCGCGGTGGTCGCGATGGCCCGGCTGCTGCTGCACCCGCACATCCCCAACATCCAGACCAGCTGGGTCAAGCTGGGTGCCGAGGGCGCGGCCGAGATGCTCCGCTCGGGCGCCAACGACCTCGGCGGCACACTGATGGAGGAGACCATCTCGCGGATGGCCGGCTCGGCGTACGGGAGTTACAAGTCGGTGCGCGACCTCCAGGCGATCGCCGAGGCGGCGGGCCGGCCGCACCGCCAGCGCACCACCACCTACGGCGAGGTGCCGGCCGAGCGGCGGGCGGCGGCGCTGGCCTCGGACGGACACCTGCCGGAGCTGCTGCCGGTGCTGGACTGAGACCCGGGGCGTCCCCGTCCCGGCCGCCGTCCGTACGGGGGCCGGGACGGAGGCGTATTCACGGGGACCGGGACGGGGGCGCCGAACTCCGGAGGACGGGACGGAGGCGCCCGACCCCCGGGGGCGGGAGGGGCGCCGAACTCGGGGGACGGGGCCGATTCGATCGGCTCTTCGAATACAGTGCGAGGGCGCGCGCCCGGCCGAGCGTCGCGCGGCCCCCACACCCGAGGAAAGGCGCCCCGTCGTGATGCCACTGTGGTCACGCGCCCAGCAGCAGGACTACCGCAGCCGGGTGCGGGGCTGTCTGCTCGGCGGTGCCATCGGCGACGCGCTCGGTGCCGGCGTCGAGTTCGAGTCGCTGGAGAAGATCCGGGCCCAGCACGGCCCCCAGGGCGTCACCGGCTACGTCCCCGCGTACGGGCGCACCGGCGCCGTCACCGACGACACCCAGCTCAGCCTGTTCACCGTCGACGGGCTGATCCGCGCCCACATCCGCCGGGACACCGGCAGCTGGCACCCGCCCACCGACCTGCACCTGGCCTACCTGCGCTGGGCCGCCACCCAGCGCGACTGGGGCCCGGACGAGCGCCGCCCCGACCTCGGCTGGCTCGGCCGCGAGGAGTGGCTGTACGCCCAGCGCGCCCCCGGGCAGGGCTGCCTGTCCGGCCTCGGCGGGGCCGACGCCGAGCGGCTCGGCACCCTGGAGGCCCCCAAGAACCCGCACTCCAAGGCCTGCGGCACGGTGGTGCGGGCGGCGCCCTTCGGGCTGCTCACCACCTGGGAGCCGGGCCTGGTGTTCCAGCTCGCGGTGGAGTGCTCGGTGCTCACCCACGGCCACCCCACCGGCTACCTCGCGGCGGGCGCGTTCGCGGTGATCGTCCAGTCCGTCGCCCGCGGCGGCACCCTGGAGGAGGGCGTCCACCTCGCGCTCGCCCTGCTCTCCGAGCGGCCGGCGCACGAGGAGACCACCGCGGCGCTGCGGGCCGCCCTGGACGCGGTGCGGGCCGGCGAGCCGTCCGCGGACCGGGTCGAGGCGCTGGGGGAGGGCTGGGTGGCCGAGGAGGCGCTGGCGATCGGGGTCTACTGCGCCCTGGTCGCGCACGACGTGCGCTCGGGCCTGCTGCTCGCCGTCAACCACTCCGGGGACAGCGACTCCACCGGCGCGATCTGCGGCAACCTGCTCGGGGCGCTGCACGGGGACACCGCGCTGCCGCCGGGCCTGCTGGCCGGGCTCGAAGGGCGCGGGGCGATCCTCGAACTCGCCGACGACTTCGTGCTGGAGCTGGTGCACGGCCCCGAACTGCACGACCGGCGGACCGCGGAGGGCGTCAACTGGGCCGCCCGCTACCCGGTGACGGGCTGATCCGGGGCCCTCGGCGCCCTCGGAGCTCTCGGAGCTGATCCGGAGGGCCCGGAAAGGGAGTTGCCCGTAGCGCCGGCCGCCGCCGGGGGGCGACGGACACCGCTACGGGCAACTGGTCCGGGTACGGAACCGGGTGGGCCGGTCAGCCGGGGAGCTCGCCGAAGGCGCCGCCCGCCGCGGCCGAGGCGAAGGCGTTCCAGGCCTCGGTCGAGAAGCGCAGCTGGGGTCCGCGGGGGTCCTTGGAGTCCCGGACGGCGACCTCCCCCGCGCCTGGGGCGGCTATCTCCACACAGGCGCCTTGGCCGCCGCTGTGACTGCTCTTGCGCCAACGGGTTCCGTACTCGGACGGGGTGATCATTCGTGGAATTCCTTCTCGATGTCTGCTATCAGCGACCGGCTCTCCGCGACACCGAGCGCGGCCGCCCTCAGGTAGTCGTACAGACCGGTATAGCGGCGCACGTCCGCCTCCTTCTCCAGGTAGAGATCGCTCGTCACACCTTCGAAGTAGACAACCGTGGAATCGGCTGACTCGGGGAACTCCAGCAGCGAGAATGTCCCGGTCATGCCGGGATGGGCACCGTGCGAGAACGGGATCACCTGGATGGTGATGTTCGGGCGCTGGCTGAGCTCCAGCATCTGCCGCAGCTGCTGGGCCATCACGGCCTTGCTGCCGACCTCGCGGCGCAGCACCGCCTCGTCTATGACGGTCCACAGGCTGCCCAGCTGGTTCTCGCCGTGGATGCGCTCCTGGCGCTTCATCCGGACCTGCACCCGGCGCTGCACGGCGACCGCGTCGGTGTCCGGCTGGGTGCCCTCGACCACGGCCTGGGCGTAGTGCTCGGTCTGCAGCAGACCGGGGACGAAGGAGGACTCGTACGCGCGGATCGAGGAGGCCTCGGCCTCCAGCCCGATGTAGACGCTGTACGGGGTCGGCATGTCGTTGAAGTCGTGCCACCAGCCGCGCTGGCGGGACTCCTTGGCCATCTCCATCAGGCTGGCGCGCAGCTGGTCGTCGGGCACCTTGTAGACGTCGCAGAGGTCGCGCACGTCGCGCTGGCTGATGCTGCGGCGGCCGTTCTCCAGCCGGCTGATCTTCGACTGGGAGACCATCAGCCGGCCGGCGACCTCCTCGGCCGTCATACCCAGGCCCTCGCGGAGCTTGCGCAGCTCCGAACCCAGGCGTCGGCGGCGCACGGTGGGATTGACGTTGGCGGACACTTCGACCTCCGGCCGGACCTCTGGTGCTCGTTGGAACTGCAGTCCTCGGAACACTTCGGACATTGGGACCAACCCCCCTGACTTGGAGCAGCATGTCACCTTGGGCCAGCTCGGCGCCGGGGATTCACAGCAGCGCGGTAGAACAGATCATCGGAAAAGTGCTTCCGCGAGACAGCGAAAGTTCCCAGGTGGTAATGCGGCTCGGTGACTCGGACAGGTACTGCGGAAGCCGCCCCCGGACCGGTCCGCACCTGCCCCGGCACGTGCGGGGGCGGGCGGTTGCCGGGCGTCCGGGGACGGCGAAGGGGCGGTCGCCGGGCGACTCGCGTCGCGGGGCGACCGCCCCTCGGTGCTGGTGGTGCTGCCGGTGGTGCCGGCGGCGCGTCCGGAGCGGTGGTGCCGGCGGTGTTCCCGGCACCGGTACCACCGGTCGTGCGTCGGGTCGCTCAGCGTCCGCGGGCGGTGCGAGCGGGGCGGCGTGCGCCGCCGGGTGCGCGGCCGGTGGTGTCGGGCGCCGTGGTGGCTGCCCGCCGGGCCGTGCGGACCGCCCCGGCCGGGGCGGTCCTCCCCGCCTCCGCGCTCCCGGAGGCCTCCGTCTCGAAGGCCTCCGCGCTCCCGGAGGCCTCCGCGATTCTCCCGGTCTCCCGGGTCAGCGGACGCCGACCCGGGAGGCGGGGACCCGCCCACCCGAACCCCGGCTCGCCGTACGGGCGCCGGGGCGGCCGACGGCGGCCCCGGAACCCTGGGAAGAACGGTTCTGCTGTGCCGGCAGGCCGTTCTGCACGTCCATCACGGCGTGCGCGACCATCCCGCCCAGCGGGTCGTACCGGATCAGGTCGCGCAGCCTCGACCGCGAGGAACGGCCCTCGTTGCCCGGGTACAGGTGCTTGCCCAGCCCGACCGAGTGGGCGAGCGCCGCGAGCGCGGCCGTCCGCGGGTCCGGCGGGACACCGGTGCGGATCGCGGTGTCCAGCCGCTGCTTGATCGCGGCGTTGGTGCAGTCGTCGGACGCCTGGTACCGGGTCGTCGGCAGCACCCCGCACACCTGGCCCGGCACGGCCGTGACCATGCCGCAGCGTTCCAGGTGCGCCAGGTAGGTCTGCCGCAGCCCCAGCCGGGGCCCGCCGATCCAGTGCGCCGCGCGGACCGGACTGCCGCGTCGGCGCAGCAGTTCCAGTGCGTGGTCAAGGGTCGGGTCACCGGTCGGTCGTGCGAGCACGACGGCGATCCGGTCTCCCTCCGGTACGATCCGTCCGGCCAGGGACAGCTCGACGAGCTGCGCCCCGGCGAGTCCGAGGTCGAGGGTCTGCGGCTGCGCCGTGGTACCCGTGGTCGGGTCCAAAGCGAGCAGCAAGAGTTCCTCGGGAACAGTTCTGCGGCTCTTGCCCATCCAAGCCTCCCCGCGTGGATGAGAGACAGGGTGACGCCTCTCACACGGGCTTGTCGAGTACGCCTCCGAATCGTGACCTTGCGGTGAAGGCGCGGAACCGGCGGCGGCGGGCCTCGCGTCTGACCGGTGAACAGACCGCGGCGCGACCGGGCGACGACAATAAGCGCCGGTCGGGCGGGGTGTGCGCGGCCGGAACGGCCGCCGGTGGCGGAGACTGTACAGGTACACGGGCGGGGCGTCGGCTTCCCGAAATCGGGTTCGCCGGTGCCCCGCGGGGCGTTGAGGAGGCTGGGATACGTGGGCGAGTCCCCCGACAGGGTGCTGAGGGACGGCGACGAGCGGCAGCGGGACCGCGAGCGCGAACGGACCGGTGCGGCGGCCGGGGCCGCCGGGCCGACCGAGGACGGCTCCGGCTCGGAGGCCGACGGTTCGTCAACCGCGGCCGCCGGGGCGACCGCCGGGACCACCTCCGACGCCTCCTCGGACAGCCCTGCGGAGACCTCCGACGAGGCGGCTCCGAAGGCGTCCGCCGACGCTTCGGGGGCGGCGCCCAAGGGCGGCTCGACCGTGCAGCTCCGTGTCCGGGATGTGGACAGCCGGACGACGATGCTGCGGCTGCCGGTGGACAACAAGACCACCGCGCTGCGGCTGCCCGACGAGCTGCTGAAGGGTGCCGGCAACGGGAGTTCCGAAGGTGGGGACGGGAAGAAGGAGTCCTCGCCGGAGGCGGCGGAGGTGACCGAGCCCGTCGGGCGTCCGGTCGCCGCCGACCCGCGTCTCGTCATGCGGACGGACGCCGCGGTGGCGGACAAGGCCGGTGAACAGACCGGGGAGAAGGCCGGGGCGGAAGCCGGGGAGGCGGCGGCGGAGCCGTCCGGGGAGACCGGCGCCGAGGGCGCGGCCGCACCTGCCGGGAAGCCGGCCGACGACGCGGCCGACAAGGCTGCCAGGGCCGACAAGGCGCACCAGGGCGAGAAGGCGGAGCAGGGCGAGAAGTCCGAGAAGACCTCGGAGCCCGAGCCGACCGGCAAGGCCGGCCCGACCGATGCGGCCGGCCCGACCAATGACGCCAATGACGCCGAGGACACCGAGGACGCCGAGGACGCCCGAGCCGGGGACCACCCGGAGGACACCGGGGGCGCCGACGACACCGGCGCCGACGACGCACCCGCCAGGGGCGCCGTGACCCTCGCACTGACCAGGAACGGGCAGCCCGGTCAGCCGTCGGGTCAGGCCGAGAAGCTGGAGAAGCCCGCGCCGCTGCGC
Organism: Kitasatospora sp. Xyl93; assembly: GCF_055383135.1. Lineage (NCBI taxonomy): Bacteria > Bacillati > Actinomycetota > Actinomycetes > Kitasatosporales > Streptomycetaceae > Kitasatospora > Kitasatospora sp. Xyl93. The sequence goes on from NZ_AP029185.1 coordinate 4,716,738, forward strand.
GCCTCCGGCTCCTCCGCGGCCTCCGCCGGCAGCGCCCGCCCGGCCGGCGCCGCGCCGGAGCCGAAGTCCGAGCCGGCCCCCGGTCCGGCGCCGCTGCCGAAGCCGGCCCCCGCCCCCGTACCCGGCCCGAAGCCGCTGCCGGAGCCCGACCCGCGGCCGGTGCCGCCGGTCCCGCCGCTGCCCAAGCCCGAGCCGCTGCCCGCCCCCGAGCCGCTGCCGTCGCCGGAGACCACCGCCGAGGCGATGGAGGTCCTGGCCTCCCTCAACGCCCGCCCGGTCTCGCCGCTGCAGCGCGCGTTCAAGCGCGTGACCATCTGGACGGTCTTCTTCGCCGTGGTGCTCGGCGCGCTCGCGGTGGCCCAGCTGCTGCGCCCGCTGCCGGACCCCAAGGCGAAGATGACCGCCGTCGGCAGCTACAGCTTCTCCGGTGACGCGCTCGACCTCGCCTGGCCGGCCAAGGGCCAGTCCGCGGCCGAGGTGGTCGGCGTCGGCAGCCTCGGCAGCTCGGGCCCGGAGACGCCGGCCTCGATCGCCAGCGTCACCAAGGTGATGAACGCCTACCTGATCCTCCAGAAGTTCCCCCTGAAGAAGGGGGAGAGCGGCCCGAAGATCATCGTCGACAAGCAGGCCGCGCAGGAGTCCGGCAACGCCGACGAGTCCCGGGTGACGCTCACCGAGGGCCAGGTGCTCACCGAGTACCAGGCGCTGGAGCTGCTGATGCTGCCCTCGGCCAACAACGTGGCCCGGCTGCTCGCCCGCTACCACTCCGGCTCCGAGGACGCGTTCGTCAAGGCGATGAACGACACCGCGTCCAAGTTCGGCATGGCCAACACCATCTACGCCGACCCGGCGGGCTTCAACCAGGAGACCAAGTCCACCGCCAAGGACCAGCTGAAGCTGGCCGAGCAGGTCATGCAGGACGAGATCTTCCGGCAGATCGTCTCCACCTCGGAGACCAACTTCAACAACGTGAAGATCCCCAACACCAACAGCCTGATCAACCCGAAGACCGGCGTCATCGGCGTCAAGACCGGTTCCAGCACCCCGGCCGGCGGCTGCCTGATGTGGGCCGCGTACAAGGAGATCGGCGGCGTGAAGCGGCTGATCCTCGGCGTCACCCTGGGCCAGCAGGCCACCTCGCCCAACCCGGGCGACGGCATCCTGCCGACCGTGCTGAAGGTCAGCGGCAAGCAGATCCAGGCCGCGCAGAACGGCGTGACCGGCCAGACCGTGGTGAAGAAGGGCGACGTCGTCGGCTCGGTCGAGGACGGGCTCGGCGGCAAGGTCCCGCTCGTCGCGACCAAGGACCTGGTGGTGGCGGGCTTCCCAGGCGTCGCCGGCACGATCACCCTGGACACCTCGAAGATCGGCCACACCGAGCAGGCCGGCAAGGAGATCGGCGTACTGCGGGTGGGCGCGGGCGCGGACAAGCTGGAGGTCCCGGTGGCGCTCCAGTCGGACCTGAACCCGCCGTCCATCCAGTCCCGACTGCTGCGCACGCTGTGAGCCGCTGAGGCGGAGGCGCTGAACCGCTCAGGCACTGAGGCGTGGAGGCGCTGACGCGCCGAGCCGTCGAGCACAGGAGGAAGGGGAGCCGGTCCGCACCGGCTCCCCTTCCTCCGTTTCCGCCGGCCCTAGACGTCCCGGTCGAGCAGCGCGAGGGTGAGCCCGCCGAGCGGCGTCACCCGGTCCGGGGCGCCGTACCGGGTGCGGAGCGCCTGCGCCTGGTCCGTCGGCATCGTGCCCAGCGGGTCCGCGGTGTCGCCGAGGACCACCAGCCAGACCCGGGACGCCCCGCCCAGGCAGTCCTCCGGCCGCGGGCAGGCGGTCGGCGAGAGCTCCTCGGCGTCGTCGGCGCTCCGCGCGACGAAGACCGGAAAGGGGCGCACGTCCGAGGGCAGGTAGTAGCCGACGCCGGGCCAGGCCATCGCCCAGGACTGGTCGCCCAGCGGGGCCGCCAGCCCGTCCCCGGCGCGGTAGCCGGCCGAGATCTCCCGGGCCACCGCCTTGAACGGCTCCTCCGAGCCGTTGTGCGAGCCCGTGTACCGCACCGCGCGCTGCTCCGGCAGCGCCGCCACGGCCGGTGCCGCGAGCAGTCCGACGGCCAGCAGCCCGGCCGCCGCGACGGCCCCTCGGGTCGCCCGGCCGCGTCGCCGGGCCAGGGCCGCCACCGCGCCGTACACCGCCCCGGCTCCGCCACCGGCCAGCACCGCCCAGGCGGGCACCGTGAACAGCAGGTACCGGCCGAGGAAGTACGAGGTGTCGCTCAGCCGGGACACCAGCCAGACGCCCACCACCGGCAGCTCCGCCAGCAGCAGCGCCTGCCAGGCCTGGATCCGCCGGCCGGGCAGCGCCAGCGCCAGCAGCGCCAGCGGGAGGAAGGCGTAGAAGACGGCTTCCGAGCCGAACAGCCGCTCGCCGAAGTAGGCGAGACCGCGCATCGAGGGGGTCGGTATCCAGCCCAGCTGCCGGTCCGACTGCCGGCTGCCCAGCAGCACCACCGGCAGCCCCGGCAGCACCGCCACCGCGACCGCCAGCGGGTACTGCCACAGCAGCCGCCGGTCCGCCGCCGGACGGGTGCGCCACAGGTGCAGCGCCAGGAGCGCCACCTGCCCGGCGACCGTGCTGAAGGAGACCAGGTGCCCGGCACCGGCCAGCGCCATGGCCACGCAGTACGGCGCCCAGCGCCGCCAGGTCGGCCGCTCCAGCGCCCGCAGCAGGAAGTACGAGGCCGCCGCGATCGCACAGGTCACCAGCGCGTAGGAGCGCGCCTCCTGGGCGTAGCGGGAGATCTCCGGCGGCACCGCGAGCAGCAGGCCGGCGCTGACCGCCGCCACCCGGCCGGCGAACAGCCGCTGGGCGGTGAGCGCCACCAGCGCCGCCGCCCCGGCCATCGCCAGCACGGAGGGTATTCGCAGCGAGACCGCCGAGTCGCCGAACACCGCCGTCCAGCCGTGCATCAGCAGGTAGTACGCGCCGTTGCTGGCGTCGACGTGCTGGAGCAGCCGCAGCAGGTCGCCCGGCGAGCGGGTGGCCACCGTCCACGTCGCGATCTCGTCCCGCCACAGGTCCGGCGTCCCCAGCCGGTACCCGCCCACCGCCAGCATGACCGCCGCGGGCCACACCCAGACCTGCCCCAACAACCGGCCCACCGGGTGCACAGCAGGTCTCATCGGGCCTTCGTCTCCTTAGCGCGGCGTGCCGGGGCGGATCCCACCCTGCCCGGCAGGCTACTTGACCCGCCCTGACACCCCGTCGGCCGCCCGTGCCCCCCTCCGTCACCCCGCGCCCCGCGCCCGATCCGGTACGCTGTGAACGGCCTGGGAGCACCCGGGCCGCGCCTCAGTGGGATGTCTCCGAAATCCAGTCGCCCCAGCTCAGGTGATGTGGCCTGGCTCCCGCGACAACGCCAGGGGGGCGATTTGCCAACGCTGCGGTTGCAGAGGTGCAGGTCAGGCCAGCTCTGCAGGTGACAGGCGCGAGCCGCTCGAAGTGAGGCCTGGCACCTGCTTTCGATCTTCAGTGACTGTGTCGGGCATGGGCCCTTTCGGGTGGTAGCCAGTGCTGGACCGTTGCTGCTTGAGTAGCAGCGGGGATCGCTGGATGTGTGTGGATCCCGGGAGCTCGACTGGAGCGTCGAGCGATGCTGTTGATCTTGGATGGCGCGAGACGGCTGTTCCTCTGCGGTGGCTGCTGTCGAGGGTGGATGCCGCCCGAATTGTCTCTGGAGTGCGGGTTCGCCAAAGTCGATCCCGTTCGCGATTTCATAGCGAGGATGTTCGGCGAAGCCGGCTACCGCGTGGGCGATATGCAGGGCCGGTCATGGCCGGGGCCGGCGGGGACGTGGGAGCGTGAGCGCCGAACCTCCATGTCGGTGATCATCTTGCGGCTACATGAGCCTGTACAGCCCACGGGTGGACCCGTCGACTCGCAGCATGTCTGGTGGAGCACTGAAGCGTTGATGCGCAACCGCCGCTCGATCTACCCCCCAGGTGTTGTCACGCTCGTGTCGGGATATCTGGACGGGTGGCTCCCGCCGGGGGAGTTGCGTCTTGAGTGACTCGAACCACGTCCGCCTTCGCCCGGGTTCGCGCCGCGAGATCCGCCGATGTCGCCACGAAGGCTGAGCCTTCGTGGAACCCTGGAGGTGAGACTGGGGCAGCTCAAATGGAGGCGCTGGTGCAGTGGTGGCAGGCCGGCCTATGGGGGGCTCTCGGGGCCGCGCTGGTGGAGGTCGCAGACTTCCAGGCGAGCTTGAAAGAGCGCAGGAAGCTGCCGTGGAAGGGGCGAAACGCGGCTTCACTAGGCCTGTATTCCCTAGCGGCTCTTCTTCGGATGTTGCTGGGAGTCGGAGTGGCCGTTGCACTTGGAGAGTCCGGCCAAGTCTCCGGAGGCTTCGGCGCGATTCTTGCCGGAATAGCTGCTCCCAAGATCCTCGAAGCGCTCCAGACGCAAGCAGCGCCAGGCCGATCGATCGAGCCAGCGGCTGACTTCTTGCAGGAGCAGAACACCGTCTTTCCCTCGCAGCTCAAGCAGGAAGGAGCTGTTCAGGATGCCAGCTGAGTCCGCTCTCACCCAGCTCTGGATGCTCCTCACCCGGTCCCACCCGGTTTTCGCAGGGCCTTCTGTGCCACAGACGCCTCTTCGGAGAGGGGGTCTCTGGGCTCTTATGACCAGGGTTCACCCGGTCTTCACGGTGGATCAGTCGATGAATTGGAAGGGTGGATCGCGGCCCCAGGATTTGAATCGGGCCGACGTGAGTAACGCTGGCCCGGTGGTCACTAAGCGGCGTCGCGTCAGTTTGCACGGCACCAGCCTGCGCGGCGCCGACCTGCTCAATACTGACCTAGCCGGTGTCAACTTGGTCGATGCCGACCTAACTGGCGCGAACCTGGCGGTCGCTGATCTGACTGCTGCCAACTTGGCGGGGGCTCGATTGGTTCGGGCCAGGCTCAGCGGTGCTGTCCTGCAGGGCGCCAGGTTGAGCTCCGCTGATCTGACCAACGCCAAGTTGAGCGGCGCCAACCTGACCGGCGCGAATCTGGCCGGCGCCAGCCTGAATGGTGCGAGGATGCGCGGCACTGATCTGAGTGGCTCCAACCTGGGTGGCGCTGACCTGCGCGGAGCAGACTTGACCCGAGCCATCCTGGTTAGTGCCAACCTGGTTGGGATCTTGTGGTCTGGGAAGACCGAGTGGCCTGCGGATTTGTACCAGGAAATCCGGAGTCGGTCGACGCAGGTTGGGCCAGGGGAGTTCGAGATCGGTGGATCCGGCGGCCAAGATCACTCCCTCTCGGTTGCTCTCGGGTGAGAAGTCGCATGTTTGTGATGAGGTACCGGAGAACGTTGTGGCCGACTGCGCCAAGGACCGTGTTTCATCCCGCCCCATGACTGAACGCCTGCGAGTTCGCTGTCGTGGCGTGTGTGTTCGCAAGGATGGTCAAGGGCAAATGGGGGGCGGTTCACGACCGCCCCCCATTCGAATTCTCGTTGCGGTGCCTTCCCGTCGGGGGCCGATATGTAGCCCTGCGGCGGCCGGGGCCCGTGTTCGGGTGTTAGGTCACTTCTGGGGCAACGCAGCGAGCTGAGAAGTGAGGCGCGCGATGTCCTCCTGAGCAGCCACCAGGCGGGTGTTGATCTTCTTTACTACCTCATCAGGAGCCTTGGCCAGGAAGGCCTGGTTAGACAGCTTTGCCTGTGCTTGCTCCTTCTCCTTCTCGGCCGTTGCCAGGTCCTTCGTCAGGCGCTTGCGTTCGGCGTCCACATCGATGACGCCCGAGAGGTCGAGCTGCACGTGCGCCCCAGCCACTGACAGGGAGGCAGTGGAGATAAAGCCGCTCTCGGCAGGCGTGAGGCGGGTCAGTTGCCGGATGGCGTCCTCGTGGCCAGTGACCGCGCTGTCGGCCAGATTCAGCTGGGCCGGGACCTTCTGGCCGGGCTTGAGCCCTTGGTCGGCGCGGAACCGGCGGATCTCGGTGGTCACTTGCTGAAGCGCGCTGATCTCTGCTTCTGCAGCTGGGTCGCGCCAGGCGGCGTCGGGCTTGGGCCACTCGGCGATCACCAGCGATTCGCCGCCGGTCAATGTGGTCCACAGTGTCTCGGTGACGAACGGCATGATCGGATGCAGCAGCCGGAGGGTGACGTCGAGGACGTGGCCCAGGACGGCGCGGACCGCTTCCGCCTGTTCGCCTCCACGGGCCAGCGACGTCTTGGACAACTCGACGTACCAGTCGAATACCTCGTCCCAGGCGAAGTGGTAGAGGGCGTCGGAGGCCTTTGCCAGCAGGTGCTCGTCGTAGAGGGCGTTCACCTCGGCGACGGTGGCGTTCAGCCGCGAGAGGATCCAGCGGTCGGTGGCTGAGAGCGAGTCCGTGTTCAGCGTCTGCCCACCTGTGCCTGCGGTACCGGCCGGGAACCCGGGCACCACGGTGGCACCGTTCATCAACGCGAATCGGGTAGCATTCCACAGCTTGTTGCAGAAGTTCCTGGAGCCCTGGACCCAGTCCTCGCCGATCGGAACGTCGGTACCAGGGTTGACGCCGCGGGCCAAGGTGAAGCGGACCGCGTCGGTGCCGTACGTGTCCATCCAGTCCAGTGGGTCAACGACGTTGCCTGAGGACTTCGACATCTTCTTCCCGAACTGGTCGCGGACCAGACCGGTGAGCGTCACGGTGTGGAAAGGTGGCGTTCCGTCCATCGCGTAGAGGCCGAACATCATCATCCGCACGACCCAGAAGAAGAGGATGTCGTACCCGGTGACCAGTACATCCGTCGGGTAGAACTTCGCGAGGTTCTCGGTCTGCTCCGGCCAGCCGAGCGTGGAGAACGGCCACAGGCCGGAGGAGAACCAGGTGTCCAGGACGTCGGTGTCCTGGTGCCAGCCCTCGCCGGTGGGCGGCTGCTCGTCCGGGCCGATGCAGACGACCTCGCCGTCCGGGCCGTACCAGACCGGGATTCGGTGACCCCACCACAGCTGGCGCGAGATGCACCAGTCGTGCAGGTTGTCGACCCAGTCGAAGTAGCGCGGCTCCATCTCCTTGGGCTCGATCTTGACGCGGCCGTCGCGGACGGCGTCGCCGGCGGCCTTCGCGAGGGGGCCGACCCTGACCCACCACTGCATCGACAGCCGCGGTTCGATCGTGGTCTTGCACCGTGAGCAGTGGCCGACGGAATGGACGTAGGGGCGCTTCTCGGCGACGAGCCGGCCTTGCGCGCGCAGGGCCGCGACCACGGCCGGGCGGGCCTCGTACCGGTCGAGCCCCTGGAACGGCCCGTGTGCGGTGATGACCGCCCGTTCGTCCATCACGGTGATGGACGGCAGGCCGTGGCGCTTGCCGATCTCGAAGTCGTTGGGGTCGTGGGCGGGCGTCACCTTGACGGCACCCGTACCGAACTCCGGATCGACGTGTTCGTCCGCGATGATCGGGATACGCCGGTCGGTCAGCGGCAGTTCGATCTCGGTACCGATCAGGTGCTTGTAGCGTTCGTCGTCCGGGTGGACGGCGACCGCGGTGTCACCCAGCAAGGTCTCAGCACGGGTGGTGGCGACCACGATGGACTTCTCGCCCTCGCCGTAGCGGATGGAGACCAGCTCGCCGTCGTCGTCCTGGTGGTCGACCTCGATGTCGGACAGCGCGGTCAGACAGCGCGGGCACCAGTTGATGATGCGCTCGGCGCGGTAGATCAGCTCGTCGTCGTACAGCTTCTTGAAGATGGTCTGGACGGCTTTGGAAAGCCCCTCGTCCATCGTGAAGCGCTCGCGGCTCCAGTCGACTCCGTCGCCGAGGCGGCGCATTTGGCCGAGGATCTTGCCGCCGTATTCCTCCTTCCACTGCCACACACGCTCGATGAACGCCTCGCGGCCGAGGTCGTGGCGGCTCACGCCGTCCTTGGCCAGCTCGCGTTCGACCACGTTCTGGGTGGCGATGCCGGCGTGGTCCATTCCCGGCAGCCACAGCGTCTCGTAGCCCTCCATGCGCTTGCGGCGAGTGAGGACGTCCATGAGGGTGTGCTGGAATGCGTGGCCCAGGTGCAGGGAGCCGGTGACGTTCGGCGGGGGGAGGACGATCGTGTAGGGCGGCCTGTCGCTCTCGACGTCCGCCTCGAAGTAGCCCGCGGCTACCCAGTGCTCGTAAAGCTTCGCTTCTACCTCGGCCGGGGCGTACTGGGTTGGCAGATCACGGGCACTGGAGCTGTGGTTCATCGGGATCCGGGGCTCAGTACCTGGCCTTCCGGCCAGGAAGAGGTGCCCCTCCCTCCTCTCGCTTGTTGACTACTGCCTGCCTGGCGGGTCGACCACCAGAGCGTGACTCCAGCGGTCGATCACGTGAGGCTCTGTCGCCTAGTCGGCCACGCGGACAGTTTACGGAGATCGAAACTCGCCCTCGCGTCGGGTAGCGCCACATCAATACGACTTTGGCGCAGACGTGTTGGCGGAAGTACCCGGATTCTCGACACTCGTCGAACGTACGGGCGCGGCCCGTATCGCCGTGCTCGTGTCCTCGGGGGCGCGACTAGGAGACGTAGGCGTTCAGGCGGGCCTGGTGAACGCGGTCGAGGGCTTCGGCCAGCGAAACCAGGACGCTGGTCTCCTGCTCCATGGCACGGACGTACATCCGCCGCTGATGGAGCACACCACCACGGTGCACCTTCGCGTCGTACGTCTCCGGGCCAGCCACGATCTGAGAGAGTCCCTGCTCCGACGCGTAGGCGACCTGCTCGTAGTAGACCATGTTGAAGTAGGCGAAGTTCCGCTGTGCGTAGTCGGACCAGCCCACCATCTTCGGGTAGAGCGATTCGGCGTCCGCGTACGAGAGCACGAAAGCCTCCATCACGCCGTCACGCTCGGCCACGAGGACGCGGCACCACGGGGAGAGGTGTTCCTTGATCCGCCTGAGCAAGGCGACCATGCGTTCCGCGGGAATGTCATGACCGTACTGACGCAACTGCTCGGACTGCAGTCGGCCCATCTCTGCCACCATCGCCTCGTCCTCCAGGACTTCCGGCCCCGCCCAGCGGGTCTTGATCCCGGATTCGGCGAAGACCCGGCGTTCACGCAGGATCTTGTATCGCCGCTTGCGGCCGAACGTGGCGAGGTAGTCCTCGAAACTCTTCCCGGGGACGGGGATGACGCACTGGGCTGTGACCGTGCTGGACACGTAGCCGCGCTCGCGCAGGATCTGGTCGAGCTGGCTGTCCTCGGCCGGCACGTGCATGACCGCGGTGGATCGTGCCCCCCAGTCCTGTGCTGCCCGGTCGAGTGTGTCGAGTAGTTCGTGAATCGTCTGCGCATCTGTCGCGGTCCGGATGATCCCGGGCAGGTATGCGCCGGGGAGCATGCAGACCGCAGCCGGGCGCATGGCATCCCGGAGCAGAGCGGAGGCTTCGTCCTGCAGGGCGGTGAGCCGTGCCACCTCCTCCGGGGCCACGTTCTCGTGGGCATCCTCGGGGCAGTCGAGCAACACCTCGACCGGGTCGTAGTTACGGAACATGTTCCCGTCGACCCGGAACACTGCGACGCTGGCATTGGGCTGGCCATCCGCATCATGGTGTACCGCGTACCTGGCCGAGTCGGGGCTGTCGTCCTCGGACGTCTCTACCCATTCAGGGGCGTTCAAGAGGGAACGTCGAGGATCGAGCGACCGCCAGGCCTCGGCGACGTCGGAGATGCGGGGGTGGCTGTTCAACATTCTTCTTTCCCCGGGACGTTGATGCTTCCGTTGTGGTCGGCGGCGGCAACAGCGGCGTTTCCGCCGAAGAAGCGCCCCTGTACGACTGCAAGTAGTACAGCGGCCCCAACACACACTGTCCACAGTAGAGACGGTTCCGTCTCGAACAAGCTGACGCCGAGGGGAGCGACCACCCCAGCCAAGCCGAGGCTGGCGCCGAATGCCCCCATGTACCGCCCGCGTGCTTCGGCAGGGGCCAACTCGGCGACGACAGCAGGCAGCAGTGCGGCCAGAGCGATTTCGCCAAGACTCCACACTGCCACGGAGAACAGCAGCACTGGCAGGTTGGTTGCGACTCCGGTCAGCGCGATCCCGCCGCCTACCAGCAGCAGGCCCGCGCCAAGACCCCACTGGCGGGGGATCCTCGACAGTGTCGGCCCGAGCAGTGGCTGCACCACGGCGATCAGCACGCCGTTCGTCGCCATCATGATCCCGTAGTCGAAGGAGCGCAGTCCGCTGCTGACGACCTGAAGGGGCACGGCATAGGTGCTTTGGAAGTAGATCGCGAACGCCACCAGACTGATGGCACAGGCACCCAGGAGTCCGCGGTCCTGCCACAGTTTGACCGGCTCGGCCGGGTTCTGAGCAGCCTGTCCGGCTTCATCAGGAGTGGGTGGGTTGGCGGGGACCTTCCAAAGAACCAGGCCGGCGAAGACCAGGGCGGTGGCGGCATCCACGAGGAACAGGACGGTCCAGTTGTGCGAGGCGAACCAGCCTGCGCCCAGTGCGGCGACCGGGACTCCCAAGTTGGTTGCCCAGTGGAGTAGGCCGTAGGCGCGCGGCCGGTCGTCTGCGGGTACCACATCGGCCACCAGGGCATTGGCGGCCGGGCGGTACAGATCGCTGGCGAGTCCCAGGAACACGATCAACAGTGCGATGACCGCTGTCGAATCGGCCACGGCCAGCATCAGTTGGCAAGAGGCGGCGGACGCCAAGCCGAAAACCATGGTCGGACGGCGACCCAGCCGGTCGGCGAGCAGTCCTCCGATGGGACTGCTCGCCAGGACGCCCACGCCGTATCCGATCAGGATGGGGGTCACGTACGAGCCGGATACGTGCCGGTGCTGGGTGAGATACAAAACCAGGAACGGGGCGACGAAGGTTCCGGCGCGGTTCACCAGAGTGCCGGCCCACAGAATCGTGAACGAGCTCGGAAGTCCGCCGAACCGGTCACGGATCAGGCCGCTGATCCCCCGAGGCTGCTGCAGCCCGCCGTGGGCCGTGCTGTCACCAGTCGTCATGCTCAAGTTCCTCTTACCGATGTGCGTCTGACGCCAATGCGGCGTGCCACGGGCCGAGATTCAGGCCAGGGTAGCGGAGTGCCATTCCTTCGAGAACGTCTTTGTCGTAGGCCTCGTGGCCGGGCAACGGGAAGCCGAACAGAGCCAGTTCCTCCGGAGTCGAACCGGCGACGAACTCCTGCCACTGCCGGGCCAGTCCATTTCGGACGAATGACTGGAGTCCGAGCCAATCGGTGTTCGCGGTCTTGTAACTGACGTTCATCCAGATCCGTGCGCCGCCGGGCGCGGTCAGATCGACCGCCCGATGCCACACGTCCGGTGCGTAGACGAGCAGGCTTCCGGCTGGCCCCGGGAAGGCGACTTCGGATTCGTAGAGCTCGGGGTCCGTGTCCGGCCAAACACGATAGGGAATCGGGGGCTTGTCGCGGGTCAGACGGCGTGGCACCAGACGGGTCGGTGCAAGCTCCTCCGGCACGTCGTGCAGGTAGAGGAACATCTCGACCTGCTGAGGGGGCGCGGACTTGGTCGGCACCAGCATGGTGTGCGTCGCATAGTCCTGGTGGAGAGGCTGGGCGTAGTTGGTGGCGCCCGTGTATTTGGCCCACAGCTGTGCCTGGTAGATCCGCAGATCGTTGCTGTCGAGGAGCTGGGCGGCGACCGACACGAGCGCGGGATGCACCACCAGCCGGTCGAGCGCCTGTCCCGTCCATGGGAAGTCGACCAGCCCGGCGAACTGCAGGGCGTGCTGGGACAGTAGCTGGGGGTTGGTCCAGTAGGAGTTGGCCCGGCCCTGACGGGTGATGCGGTACCGGTCGTTGCGTGCCGGATCGGTATCGGCGGCGAACTCCTCGGCCGTGGGGTAGATCTGGGGCAGCTCTGCCCCGGCGGCGTCGAGCTCGTTCGCCGAGAGGAAACCAGGGATCAGGAAGAAGCCATCCTCCCGCCAGGCTTCCAGTTGGGCCATGCTCAGCTTGGGTGTGGTGTCAACCATGATTGATTCCGATCGTTCGATGCGGACGGGTGTCAGGGGGTCCAGGCGTGCAGACGGGACAGCGTCGTCGCATCGTCGACCAGAGTCAGGGCGGCCTCGGCCGCTTCGAGTTGCTTCGGCCCCTTAGGGCCGATCACCACACGGGAGACCGCCGGGACACTGAGGCAGAAGGCAATGGCGGCGGCGGCACGTTCCTCGAGGCCCGCGTCAGCCCCGACGGCCTCGGCGAAGGTCCGGGCCGCGAGACAAAGCCCCGCCTGTACGTGTTCGGGTATCTGGCCGCGCCAGTCGTCCTCTGACTGCGGGCGACGGTCTGGGCGGGCCAGGAACCCGTAGGCAAGGGGTTGCATCGCCCACACCTCCCAGCCGGACTTCGCGAGCCGCCGTGCCGCGGGCACCGACACATGGCGGTTGACGGCATTCAGCTCGATCTGCGCCACCCGTGCATTGGTGCCGCAGGAAAGCCCGGCTAGTGCTTCCGGGAGATGGCTGGCCACACCGACCGTGGTCTGCGGCAGGTGCCATTCGAGGGCGTCGAGGGCCTGTGCCAACCGCCCGTCCTGGTACGACTCTGGATCAGGGTCCTTGATCAGGACGAACGCCGGTGACCCCACCAGGTCCGCTCCGGCGGTGATCTCCTCCAACAGAGCGGCAGGATCGATCCTGCTGACAGGTCGACCGTCCACCCGAGGGCGTCCGGGCTTGGCGGCCACCTGCCAGTTCAGCCCACGTGAGCGCTGCCAGTGGGCCAGTCGGCGGAGCCCTTCGCCGCCGCCGTATGCCGGGGCCGTATCGACGATCCTCAATCCCATCTCCCACGCGCGGTCGAAGGTCTCCGCCGCCGAATGCGCGCTCACCGGACCGTAGGCGGATGCGCTGGGGGCTGTGCCGGCTCCGGAGAGCCCCCAGGTGCCCAGTACGAAACGGTCCGCAGCGTTCATGGTGCTCACGTCGAAGAGCCGGCCGTGGCGGTCAGTGAGGCGAGGACGTCGACGCGAAGCCGAAGTACCTCATCCCGGGTCTGGCGAGGAAACTCTCCCCTAGGCGGGATCGCGGGCGGTGTGTGAATAGTCAGGGTGCAGGTGGCGTCGGCCGGGAACATCACGAAGTGGTAGTCACGCCAGTCCAGCGCATAACCGTCGCCCTCCTTGAGGACTTCCTGGGTGCGTGGGGTCAACTTCGGAGCGTCGAGCGTCCCATCGTTGTCGAACCGGAGGTGATGGTAGGAGCCGTTCAGAAGCCGGGTCGCGAAGGAACGGCGGTGGTAGTGCGGGCTGAGTGAGCCGGCTCGCCAGAACCTGAGGAAAGCCTCACGACTGAACAGGTTGATCCGGACGACACCCACCCCTTCGCGTTCCGCCACCGCGAGGAGCCGAGGGTCGACGTCGGGAGGGGTGGTCTGGTGGTTGAGTGCGACCAGTTCGTCGTCGCTCAGCGACTCGACGAGTTCGAGCGCGCCGCGTCGCCACTCCGCCTCGGCCCTGAGCCCTTCGGCCATCTGCTCAAGAAGCGGGTGCTGCGGGTCGATTCCGGCGAGCAACTCCAGGATCGGGTTCAAACCAGGAGCTCCTTCCTGCGCGCGATGACATCGTTCTGGGTGTAGTAGCGGACGCCTCCTTCTTCCTTCGCGACCGTGCTGAGTAGCAGGGCCTTGGCAAGGGAGAGCCGGGATTCCACCTGCGCGAGCTCGCGCGTCACGTCATCGAGCAGTTCGGTCGATCCGGGAGCGTCCTTCCCGAGGAGGTTGTCGACAGCGTTCTCCACAACCTGCGCGAAGGCCGTGTTGGAGATTTCCTCGAACCGGTCGATGGCCTTGGCCACTTCGGGCTTGCGTCCGGGGACTCGGCGCCGCCATTCGAAGGTGACCGACGACTGCAGGCCGGCGATCAGCGCCTGGTATGGGGCGTATCGGGCCGCAACTGTCTCTGCGACCTTCTTGGCCAGGGCGACGTTGGGGTCGAGGTATGCGGAGGAGAGCGTGTTGCCGTCGTCCTCCAGCGCCCCGTCGTGCTGGATCACCCGGTTCAGCGGTGTGCCGAAATGCGGATCGACCGCGCTGTTGATGGTGACCGGCTTGAGTTCCCCGATCTCCTTGAGGAAATCGAGGTTCGCGCGGACCTCGGCGATCGTCGCCCGGTGGTTGAACAGCATGAAGCCGGGCTGGAAGGACAGGCCCAGCGACTTGATGATGCGCACGGCCCGAGCGTTCTGCTCGACGGAGTGTCCCTTGCCGTACAGCCGCAGGGCCTCGTCATCGCCGGTCTCCAGGCCCACGAAGACATGCCGGAGCCCGCCCCGCGCCAAGGCGGTGAGGACCTCTTCCTCGACGTTCTCGGCCCGGCAGGACATGGCGAACTCCACGGGGAGTGCGAGCTCCTCCAGTCGCTCCCCGATCATCCGGGCGCGGGCATGCCCGGCCTCGGAACCGCCGAAGAACTCATCGTCGACCACGAGGAGTTCGATGAGACCGAACCGCTCGTGCAGATCCGCGATCTCGGCGGTCGTGTGATTGACCGAGCGGGCCAGCCAGCTGCCATTGGCAAGCGGGCGATCGCGCTCAAGTCCGTAGAAGCGCGGGATGCTGCAGAAGGTACACCTGGCGTAGCAGCCTCGACTGGTCGAGACACAGACCAGGCCGTCGAGATCGATGACCTCCCGGGTCAGATCTCGGGCCGGGGCCGCCAGTGCGTCCAGGTTTCGGACGCGGGGTGCCGGTTTCCAGCGGACCTCGCCGTCCCACCGTGCATAGACGCCCGGGACCAGACGAGGGTCCTCACCGGCGGCCACGGCCCGGACGTAGCCGACGAGAGGTCCTTCGCCTTCTCCGGAGACCACGGCATCCACGACCGGGGTGCCGTTGAGCACTCGGTCCGGGATGAAGGACACGGCGTGGCCGCCGATCACGATCTTGCCCTGGTAGCCGCTCTCGCGGAGCAGCGCGCAGAGGCGCGCGGTGCTGTCCGGGAAGTGGTTGAGGACGACGGTGATCCCGACCACGTCCGGCCGCAGCTCAAGGATCCGCCGGGCGGTTTCCTCTTCCGTCCAGTCGTGGAGCATGCCGTCGAGCATCGCGACCTCGAAGCCGTGATGACGCAGGGCTCCAGCGCAGTAGGCGATTCCGAGACACTCCACCGGCTTGCTGAACTTGTGCAGCACGTCAACCGGTGGGCGGACGAGAACAGTACGGGTACCCATCAGAAGACGAACTGGGTCGTGTGGCCGAGCAGGCGCACGGGGATGTTCCAGGTGCGTTCGAGGTCACCCCAGTGGCGGCCGACCAGGTCCCGGCCATGGGCGTTGAAGCCGGTGGCTGGAAGGAGGATGAGATCGGGCTTGCGCCCGGTGGCCTCCACCTGGCGGCGTAGGGATGAATCGATGTCGCCGACCGTGCACATGTCCATCACACGGATGTTGCCGCCGAGGTACTCGTTGGTCGCGATGACGAAGTCGATCCCGTCCGCGTGATCCGGGAGGTATCGCTCGATGAAGCAGCGGGCAGCCGGCAGCATCAGTGAGGACGTGACGAGCCAGCTGTGCCGCGCGCCGGCGTCCTCGATTGCGGCAGCGATTCCCGTCGCATCGTGGGCACTGATCGAAGGGGCTGTGACGACTCCGTGGGGAACCAAGTACTTGCCGATGTAGGCGCCGGTGAAGGGGTAGCGTGCCGGCAGCGTTGTATCGAGGATGAGATCGACCAGGTGCCCGCCGCGTCGGATCTGCATCTTGACCTTCCCCTTGACCAAGAGAAGGGCACTGACGAGCTCTGAACGAGTAGCCGGCGTCAGGAAGCCCACGCGTTCGACCACATCACCAGGCCGCAGGCCGGCCTCGGCTGCAGGGGAGCCGGGGATGGCCCCGATGATTCGGGCCGCCATCGGATCCTCGTAGAAGAAGTTTTCTTCGTAGGCGCTGGGGATCGCGATGATCGGAATGTTGGTCTGTTCGCGGGTCTTTTGCACCCACTCGATCACGCTGCCCCATAGGACGTCCGTGTCGAAGTCCATGGGGAAGGGGTGATCGCGAGTGAACCCGGGCTCGTTCACTCGGATGAAGGTGGGGTCGAGCTCTGCAACCGTCTCGATTGTTCGGGTGAGGTCGTCGAGCGGGAAGTCCGGAGTGGCTACCATGCTCACTCCGAAGGGAATCTCGTGCTTGCGCAATTCCTGAAGGCAGTTCAGTGCCGTCCAGGTGCGCGCGGCCTTCTCCTTCATCACCTCCTGCCGCAGCGGCTCGTCAACGGTGTTCGTCGACACCACGAAATGAACGGGCTTGAGGCCGGCCAGCTGCTCGACGATCTGGGGCGTGAGTGGATTCCCGTTGGTGGTGAAGAAGAACGGGCGATCAGTTCTCTCTCGAACCGTTCGCATGACCTCGGGAAGGCGCGGATCGACCAGGAACTCGTTGAGTTCCCATTGGGCGGAGAACAAGGCCTGCCGCTTCTTCGGCTGGTAGTACGCGAGCCGCGTATCCAACTCGTCGCGGGCAATACTCTTCTTCGCTCGCGCAATAGCCAGCGTCTCGGGGTTTCCAAAGAGGTAGCAGAAAGTGCACGCAACGTTGCATATGCGCGCCAGGTGTTCGTAGACCTCAGAGGGGTGCCCGTGCGAGGGGACTACCCAGTCGGCAGTGCGGCGCAGGCGAAATCCTGCGAGAGCCGTGCCCTGCTCCTTCTTGCGAACATCCAGAAGATTGGCGAGCAGGCCCCAGTGGCGGGCGAGCACCGGAATAGTGGGCTCGGTCTGGGAGACCGAGAACAGGGGCTGCCGACGGATGGTGGCGCGGGTGTTTTCGGTCCGCTCGGCGAGCGGATGCGGCTCGTTCACCGGACGCAACGGAAGGGGGCGGGCCGTCTGCCCCGTCTTGACCGCCGCTGGGTACACGACTTGGCCGTCTTGCAGCAGGTCGAGTTCGTCGAGGACGGCATCGAGGAGCAGGAGAAGGTAGTCGGTCCCGTCCAAGTCCGTCTCGACCGGTGGGATCGGGTACGAGAAGACGTAGTCTCCGGAGCCGTCCGGCACGCACTGCCAGTTGCCCCGTGCCGGGTCGGTCTTCGACTGCCACTCGGCCTCGAACAGCGGAATGTTGTCGTTCTCCGGGATGGTGAGATCCAGCAGCGCCGAGAGCGTTGCCGTTATGAGGCCGCCGTCTGGAGCCATCTCGGCCCATTGGAGCGGGACGTTGTCACCGATCCCGATACCGGTCGCCGTCTCATGTTCGCGGCAGCGCAGACGATATGCGGTTGGAGTGATCTTGGAGCCATCGTTGGCCTGTAACTCCGCAACTCCGGAAATCGCCTCTAGAATCGCAGTACAGTACATGTGGAAGGCGGTCCGTGCGCTGGGGAGTGCGACGGAAGGTGCGGCGTCCAGGGTCGTCATGATATGAACTCCGGGATAGCAATAGCTACCGCTAGGGCCGAGGGTGGGCGGTGCGTCAGGAGCACAGAGCATGGTTCGCAAAATGCGAGCCATTCCAGCTTCAGCGGTTTGATACGCTATGGGGGCGCCCGGCCGGGCGCCCCCATAGGCCTGAAGTGAGGGCTAAAGTCCTCTTCAGACGACGTTGAGCGTGGAGATCTCGGCGGAAAGCGACCGGGCGAGCGCCTCGGCACGCTCGGTCAGGTCCGCACGAGTCCAGCCCATCTGGACGAGGAGCGCGTCAGCCGCGGCCTCGTCGCTCAGGGCCTCCATGAGCTGCTCGACCGGAATGTCGAGCTTGGTCTCTGCGAGTGCAAGAGTCGGAGACATTTGATCCTCCCTGCGTTTACCGATGAACCTCAATGGGAACCGGCAAGCGATCGATATGCGACCGCGGGCGATCGACATACGAGCGCAGGAGCCGTGTGCTTCACGCTAGTCGATGAACTGCGGCCGCGGAACCCATTAATTCATATAGGTCGGTTCGATTGAGTGCGCACCATTGTGCGCGTTTTATCCGTTTCGGTGCAATGTGAATTGAGGGGCTGGTGGTGCAGAATTGACCGAGAGTCCGAATTGTCTCGTATATGGGCTTTATGGCACACTGGCTGATGGGCTGCTTTGTGGATGTCGACTGTGCGGGAGGTCTTCGGCGGAGCCGTGGGGGCCGCCGGTCTCGGCGTGCCTATGGGCTGGCTCGCTGTGCCTGCCGTGCGGTTGGGGTATGAAGAATGGGCGCCGCGGTGCATCAGAAGCGGCGGCTCTGGCGACTCCCGACTGCCGATCGCTGGTGGTCGGCGCGCGGGTGGGCTGTTGTGACCTTGGTGTGCGTCGGCGTCAGGTTCCGCACCTGAAGCGCCGCCGCTCGCCGCACTGGATTGGCGCTGTCAGCGGCGCTCTGACGTGGCCCTGGACGACTGCTCCATGTCTGAATGACCGCGATGGACTGGTACACCCTCCCGGCCGTTCAGCCGCACGGCGACTGAACGGCCGGGGCACGGCCCTTATGCGTCAGGTGCCCGGTGGTGGCCGACGGGTGATCTGCTGTGGTCGGATGCTCGTCGCGGCTCCGAAGACCGCCTTGAACTGCTCTTCCCAGCGCCGCTCGTTCACCCCGTGCCTGTCGTCGGTGACCAGCAGTTGTCCACCGGGCCCGCCGGGCGGCGGCAGGATGCCTTGCTGGGCGTACCAGGTCTTCTTCGCCTCCCAGCGGCACCTGTACTCGGGGTCGTTGAGGAGGCCGAGGTGCTCCCAGTAGATGGGCCGGCTCGGGTCGTCGGTGGTGACCGTGAAGTCGGGGTATCGGTTGCGTGAAGTTCCACCTTGCGGCTGGACACCTGGACACTGGGACATGTGAGCCCGGAGGAAGCAGTTTCAGGTGGGAACCAAGAACAACATGAGTAAGCGGTACACGACGGAGTTCAAGCGGGACGCGATCGCGTTGGTGCGGTCGTCGCCGCACCGGAACGTCACCGAGATCGCCCGTGAGCTGGGAGTCAGCCCGGAGGGACTGCGGGGCTGGGTCAAACAGGACCGCACCGACCGGGGCGAGGGCGGTCCCGGAGAGCTGACCAGCCCCGAGCGCGAGGAACTCGCCCGGCTGCGTCGCCAGAACCTCGAGCAGCAGAAAACGATCGAGATCCTGCGCAAGGCGGCCGCCTATTTCGCGACCGAGACGACACGGTGATCCGCTTCCGTTTCGTCCAGGACTACCACGGCGCCTGGGGCGTCAAGCGGATCTGCCGTGTCCTGGGCATCGCCCGCTCCTCCTTCTACGCCTGGCGCGCCGGCGAGCAGGCCCGCCGTGCCCGGGAACGGGCCGAGGACCTGCTCGCCGCCGAGATCACGGTGATCCACCTCGCGTCCAAGGGCGCGTACGGCGTCCCGCGCGTTCATGCGGAACTGCGACGCCAGGGCCGGGCGGTCAATCGGAAGAAGGTGGAGCGGATCATGCGCGAGCGCGGCATCGCGGGCGTCACCCGGCGCCGGCGCCGCGGGCTGACCCGCCAGGCCCGCAAGCCGGTCTTCGCCCCGGACCTGATCGGTCGCGACTTCACCGCACCGCGGCCCGGGATGCGGCTGGTCGGCGACATGACCTTCCTGCCGACCGAGGAGGGCTGGCTCTACCTGGCCACCGCGATCGACCTGGCCACTCGCGAGGTGGTCGGCTACGCGATGGCCGACCACCACCGCGCCGAACTGCCGGTGGCCGCGCTACGGATGGCGGCTGGCCGTGGTGGTCTGGAGCGCGGCTGCATCTTTCACTCGGATCGCGGCAGCGAATACACATCGAGTGAATTCCGCAGTGAGATAAGCAAGTTGGACATGAGGCAGTCGATGGGGAGAGTTGGCTCCTGTTACGATAACGCCGCCGCCGAGAGCTTCTTCGCCGTGCTGAAGGAGGAGATCGGCGTTCGGGTCTGGCCTGACCGCGCCAGCGCCCGCGCGGAGGTCTTCGCGTTCATCGAGACCTTCTACAACCGCAGGCGCCTACGCAGGCACCCTGAGTGGGGATACCTCACGCCCCTCGAGATCCGCCAGCGGCACCTGCAAGGTCACACCCTCGCGGCGTAGACGGAGAGTGTCCAGCCGCAGGGTGGAGCTTCAGGCCTCGAACCGGTCGTCGCGCTTCTTGGCGACATCACCGAGCATGACGCATGCGTGATTGGCCAGCGGGTCCTTGCAGACCGTTCCCGTCCAGCCCGTGTCGTGCCACGGGACCCGCACGGAAAGGTGCTGCACGTAGGCCATCGCTCATCCCCTCCTGCACGTGCTGGTAGCTCAGCAGCCCAGCATGGGCGCAGGCCCAAGCCCGACCCGCTGAGGGCATAGCGGTGACACGAGCGGTCTCCTGAGGCAGGGGTTATCGCTCGTTCGCTTGGAACATGCTGACACGCCACGCCGGACCGCGGCAGGATCTTCGTTGCGACTTCAGCGCGGAAATGGGGTGGCACCCAGGTTTCTTCAGCGGCACGAGTCCTGGGCAGGGTGTCATTGACACCTGTCACGGGAACCGGGTCGATCGTCGCTTCGCCTCATCCGCGATCACCTCCGGCCAGCCACCAGGATCACCGGAAGCCGGAATCAGTGGTAGTGCGGCGCTTCCCGCAGAGCGCCCGGGCGTGCCCCCTCCGGTCAGGCCTGGCTTTCGGGGCGTGGTGCGGGGAGTTCCTCGGAGGTCCACTGAAGGTGGTCCGGCCACAAGGGAACGCCGAGGGCGACCTCGAGGTCCACCACTGTCAGGAGATCAGGCCATACGGTGCCATTGAGGACGTTCGTGACGACCTGTCGGTTGACCCCGCTGCGCTTCGCCAGGGCGTTGGCGCTCAGGCCCTGGCCCTCCATGGCCTGAGCGAGAGCGCGAGCGACCGCCTGGGCGACCTCGGCGCCTCGGTGTGCCTTCATCTTGGCAAATGGCCAGTCGCCGCTGGCGATGTAGCCGCACGGTCGGGTTCCACGTCTCATTCCTCCAGGCACGCCTACCAGTGTGGCCGAGGCGCGCTCGGCGTGCGCCCCCGACCCAGGGATGCTACTTGTATAGCAAGAAGGGTCGAAGCTTGGGCGGAAAGGAGCAAAGCTGGGCGGCGCCCGGGGTTTCGGACAGGCATTCGATGGCTGGTGCCTGGGTGGCGCACCTGCCGCTCCTTGCGGCTCCGGGGCGTCAACCTGGCGCCCGATCCTCGGGGTCGCGCTCGCGGGTGATTGTCCGAAGTCGCCGCGGGGGTGGGCTCTGGCGGCGAGGGGTGGCACCCGTCGTGCACAGGAGTCCGGCCCGGGCCGTGTGGGAACTGGCACCGGTGCGGACTGCGCAGGGGCCAGGCTGCATGGCGAACGTCCACACTGCAATGCCTCGGCGCCTGCGCGCGGGCCGCTGCCCAGTCGTGCGGTCCATGTCCGCGATCTAGGATCCCAAGCGACCACACACAGGCCTCTCTCATGCGCGAGGAGTAGTCATGGCTCGTCCGCCGCAAGGCAGTCGCGACCAGCTGGCGCGGCCACTGCCGACGATTCGCGTGAAGATGTACGACCAGATCGCGATCATGCGGGCGTCATGTGAACAGAAGGCCGCGTTCGCCAGCCGTCAGATCGCCGAGATCGTCGACGTGGCTCACGAGCGTACGGGCCTGGTCATGGGCTTCCTGGTCGCCGCAGGACTCCTGACCAAGGTGAGCGGTCATGGCATCTATCTGGCGAACCCGCGCGGCGCGCGCGTCGCCGCAGCCTGGCGCCACGACGAGTTGCTCGGACGGGTTGAACTCGCTCGGAACCTGAACAAGACCTGGTACGCGAGGGCGACCTACAAGGCCCTGGAGGGCGGCTCGGGGACGCGCATCAAGGTCATGAACCGGCTGATGGGCATCGCGCAGGCACCCGAGGTCCGCAGAGCCGAAGTCGAGCTGCTCATCGAGTGGCTGCTGGAGGCCCGGCTCCTCGTCCCTGGTGCCGAGGAGGGGTACATCCAATGGAATGCCCAAGCCCTCGATCCGCACCACGTCACGCCCACCATGCAGGCCGAGCAGGAGGTCCCCTTGTTCGATGACGTCGCAGCTGAAACTGACACCGGACCAGACATCGGCCAGACGCCGCCCGGCGAGCCTCCTGCTGACAAACCCACCGATGCGGGGTCATCTCAGCCCGAGGCGGATGCCGAGGCCACAGCTGAACACGACGCCGAGGCGCACATCCCGCGCCAGCGACAGCCTGACCCTGAGCCCCCCGCACCAGCCTCCCCGCTGATCGGCCTGGCGCACCTCGCGGAGCTCACCGCCCGGCCGTTCCAGCTCCACGAACTTCTGAGCCTCACTGAGGACGAGCTGGTCACGCTGCACCGCAGCCTGCGCAGTTTCGCTGCCGTCCTCACCGCACCGAACGGATGAAGCCAGTCATGAGCGGACGACTCCTCGGCCCAGCCCGACCGCCCCCCGACTGGCCCCCCAACGATTAACGGGCCCGGCGCGCCTCGACCCTAGGAAAGTTATGGCGCAGCCGGGCCCTCCTCCTCCACCACCACCAAACCCCGTCGTGCATGGCGCGACAGAAAGTGGCTTCGGTATGCCCTCAATCAAGAGAGCTCACCGTCACGTTAGCGGCAACCTCCACGCCCTCCCAAGCCCGTCACGCCTTCGTGCGAAATCGCGCAACGTTTTGATCAGCCACTCGTTGGACGAGCTCGCGAGGACCCCATTCGACTTGTCCTGTCACGTCGCAGCGCGCGGGAACCGCGAAACCTTCCTGCGCATGCTTGGCCGCCCGAGCACGAATTCGTGCTGCGTGCCCGAAGCGCGCTCGAGCGCGGGGGTGGCCGCCGATGCCTGATGCCAGCATCCGCACTGCGGTCTGCCTCGTCGCCAGGGCCTGGGACCGCAAAGCCTCCCAAGGCCTCCTGCGGCGGCAGAGCCTGGACAAACTGATCACCGTCAGCGAGCGGTTCCTCAAGTTCGCCGACGCACTCGACATCTCCCGGATGAAGGATGTCGACGAGCACCTCCTCCAGGCGTTCATCGATGCCCCCGGCCGGGACCGCCGCGGCCGCATCAGTGCCGAAGGTCCCGCTGATTCGACCCGACGCAGCCGGCGCTGGACCCTGTCCCTGTTCTGCGCCGAGGCGCGCCGCCTGAGCCTGACCACTCTTTCCCCGATCCTGGACACCCCGGCCATAGCGCGCACCACCGTAGCCGGCCGCTGCGACCTCACCCCGGACGACATCCGCACCCTGTGCTTCCACGCCGAACGGGGCATGCCCCATACCCGCCACGCCAGCGTCCTTGCCCTCCTCCTCGCCGGGCTGGGCACCGGCGAAATCGGACCGGCCAATACCGCGGACCTCGACCTGGAACACAACCGCGTCTGGGCCAGCGGAACCCAGCAACTCGCTGCCCGCTTCTGTCCCTTGGACGACTGGTCCTGTACCGTCCTGGAACTGCGCGCCACTCACGTGCACCGTCGCGCCGGCACACAGGCGCCGATCCCGCTCACCGTCCACTCGGCCACCAGCGACTACACGACCCAGGCCAGCATCTGCACCACCTTCGCTGACATCTCCCGCCGCAGCGGGGTGCTGTCCAACGGGCACCGCGCCAAACCCCGCGACATCACCTCCTACATCGCGGCACAGACACTCGCCGACACCGGCCAGATCACCCAGGTCGCTCTCCGGCTCGGCGTCGCTTCCCTCGACGTCGCCGCCCAGCGTGCAGGCCTCCGCTGGGACCAGAACCGAGGCCAGCGATGACCCCCACCCCGAAGACACCTGCTGGCCGGCCCCAGTCCACCCCGTCCAAGGCCACCGCCCGCCCGGCCCCGTCCACGAAAACGTCCGCCAGCACCGGCAAGACCAAGAAGACCAAGCCCTACACGATCGGGCCCACCCCCGACGACGTCTTCGGATCCGCCGTCGACCAACCCGAGCCTCGAGGGCCACAAGCACCCCACATCACGCCCGACCGGCGCTTCACCGCGCTGACACACAATCAGCGGCTCTACCAGGTCGCGGCGGCCGTGCTGCCGGCGAAGCCAGAGGGCAGCAGCGGGCGACCTCCACTCTTCCCGCCTTATATCTACCTTCTGTTCGCTGCCAGCATCTCCATCTTCGGCTCCGCCCGCAGCACCCAGGCCCACCTGCGACAACCCCTGTTCTGGGGCATCCTCAAGGCAGGGGTCACCGCATGCCTTGGCACGGAGGAGGCCGACCGCCTCCCGGACGCCGGACCGACCTCGAGCCAGTGGTACTACTACCGCCTCAAAATGCTCGACTTCGTGTCCCACCTCCGCGAAGCCAGCCGCGACGCATGGATCGTCCAGGCCTTCGACGTCGGCCTGCTCAGCACGAACGGCCCCCGCGGGAGCTGGGTCTGCCCCCACCGCAGCCAAGTCATCCACGGCGACGGAACGGTGATGAAGCCCCCCACCGACCAGACAGAGCCCGTCACGGTGGACGAAGAGACCGGAGAAATCCGCAACCACCACATCGACCCGGATGCCAGCATCCAAACGGAAGGAGGCGGCCGCCAGGTATACGGAAACAAATACATCACCATTGCCACACGGCTGGCCAGAACCCCCCACAGTCGCATGATCCTCAACGTGGACGCCGTCCGACACCGAGCCAAGCACCTCGACCCCGAAAAGCTCGACGAAGCCGCATCGGCCGTCAAGATCGCCACAGAGGTCCTCGAGGCCGCCCCAGGTGTCAAAGCCATCACCTACGACACCGCACTCCGCGGCGTCCACCGCGCGCCCCTCATCCGCCAAGGCGTCGTCGTCTTCACTCGCCAGCACGATGGAATTAACCCCCACGAAGTCGAGGAATTCCGAGAAGGGAACTGCAGGCACTCGCTCTACGCGGCCGCCGGACGCGTATGCGAACGCCAGATCACCGTCGACGGAAAGACCCTCTACACGCCCCTGCCGGTCCGTGAGCTCGAAGTTCGAGGAAGGGGAAAGATCCGCTTCTACCACCGCATTGAAATCCCCTGCTCGAAAGGGAAGCACATCACCCGCATCCGCGTGGACGAAACTCAGGAAGACCAGGAAGCGGATGCAAACGGACAGGGCATGAAATTCAATCGGACCGAACACCTCCGGCAGGTCCCCCCGGAAACACCCGCCGGCCGGCGTCTACTCGGATTCCGACAGGACAGCGAATCCACCAACTCCCGACTCGACCAGGCCTTCCCCCACGGAAGGCTGCCCGCGTACGGTTCGAAAGCAGGCCTGCTCATCGTGATCGGCTTCGCCTGGGCCCAGAACGCGCTGACCTACGCACTCCACCGATTCCGCACGTAGCCAGGGCCACATGCGTCGAGGCTGAGCCGGCTCCGCCCCTGCCCCTGGCCTCGAAGCACACGCCAGGGCCCTCACGACCTGCAAGATCACCGCAACTGGCCCGACTCGCGCACGGTCGCGTGACGAGGCGCTACACTGTGGCACGTGCGACCATCGTGGGGGTCGCACGTGCTGGATCTAACGGGCATAACTGCAGCGAGATGACTCTGGAGAAATCCGAAGGAATTTCAGACACGTTTTCCGATAGATCCCCGCCTCAGTAGCTCAGGGGATAGAGCACGGCTCTCCTAAAGCCGGTGTCGCAGGTTCGATTCCTGTCTGGGGCACAACGAACACGCAGGTCACAGGCCCTCCGCCCGCACAGGGTGGGAGGGCCTGCGGCATTTCCGGGGCCGTCGCGGCGCGCCGGTGCGACCGGCGTCGGGGGTGGTGTACCTCCCGAGGAGGAGACGTCGGGGGCGGCCGTCCGCCCACGGAGTGATCATGAAGCAGACCTCGTGCTGACGGGCCGTGGCCACGGCGCTCCTAGGCTCGACGGGACCCCTGCCGGAGCACCGTTCCCGGTCAGGGCGGACGAGTCGGGGAACCATGACGACGTACCGATACACCGTGGCCGAGCTGCGCGGCCAGCTGCGCCAACTGCTCCTGAGCGGTGCCGCGATCGCGCTGGGGGTGGCCTTCCTGATCGCCTCCGTCAGCGGCAGCGGGGCGCTGGTGGACTCCTACCGCCAGACCGCGGCCGCCGAGGTCGGCCCCGGCGACGTCCAGGTGACCGGGAAGGCCCCGGACGGCGGACTGGACGCGGCCGCCGTGGAGCGGGCGCGGCGGACCGCCGGGGTGGCCGCGGTGGCTCCGCGGCTGACCGGCAAGGGCGGCGTGCTGGCGGCCGACGGGCGGCCGCTCGACCGGACCGCCGCCGTCAGCGCCGTCGCCGAGGACCCGGCGCTGCGCTGGCAGCTGCTCGCGGACGGCCGCTGGCCCGTCGCCCCCGGCGAGGTGCTGCTCGACACCGCGACCGCGCACCGGCTGGACGCCGTCGTGGGCGCCGAGGTGCACCTGACCCGGGCCGACGGCAGCGCCGCCACCGCCCGGCTGGTGGGCACCCTGGACGAGCGGGGCGCGCCGAGCCTCGCCGGAGTCCCGGTCATCGGCGTCCCGGCCGGCGCGGTCGCCGGTTACGCGACCGGTGTCACCACCGACCGACTCGACGTCAGGGTCGCCCCCGACGCCTCCCGGACCGGGACCGTCGAAGCCCTGCGCGCCACCCTCGGCGCCGGCGCCCAGGTGCACACCCGCGAGGCCTCGGTCACCGAGGCGACCCGGCAGAGCGGCACCATGTACGGCGTCGTGCTGATCGCGGCACTCTCGTTCGTCCTGATCGCGCTCGCGGTGGCCCGGATGGTGGTCGGCAACACCTTCACGGTGGTGCTCGCCCAGCGGACCCGCCAGCTCGCCCTGCTGCGCTGCGTGGGCGCCGACCGGCAGCAGTTGCGCCGGCTGATCCGCCGCCAGGGGCTGCTGCTCGGGATCGGCGCCTCGGCCGCGGGCGTGCTGCTCGGGGTCGCCCTCGGCGCGCTCGGCACCGCCGTGGTCGGCGGACTCGACCTCGGGCCGGTGCACCTGTCGCTGATGCCCTCCCCGCTGACCTGCCTGCCGGCCGGGCTGTTCGGCGTCCTGCTGACCCTGCTGGCCGTCCGCGGCCCGGCGAAGGCCGCCGCGGCCGTGCCGCCGATCGCCGCACTCGGCGGTAGCCCCGCGCCGGCCGGCGGGGCGGCCAGGGTGCGCGCCGCGGTGTGGACGTCAGCACTGCTGCTCGCGGGCACGGCGCTGCTGGTGGCCGGGGCGACGATCCCGCCGCCGCTGTCGCTGCTCGCCGTCACCGTCGGGGCGATCGCCAGCTTCTTCGGGGTGCTGCGGCTCTCCCACCGGGTGCTGCCCGCGGTCGTCGCCCTCCTGGGCCGGCCCGCCCGGAAGCTCGGCGGCACGGCCGGGCGGCTCGCCACCCAGCAGCTGCGGCTCAACCCCGGCCGCACCGGGGCCACCGGCGCGGCGCTGCTGCTCGGCGTGACCGTGATGGTCGGCGCGGTCACCGCGCTGGACCTCACCTCCCGGTCGCTGGTGCCCGCGATCTCCGCGCGCCAGCCGGGCGTCTTCTCGGCGGCCGCCACCGGCGGCGGCGCCCTGCCCGCCGGGACGCTCGGCGCGCTCGGCGCCGAACGCGGGCTGACCGTCACCCCGGTCCGCTCGGCCACCGTCGACCTCGACGGTCGGCCCACCGTGGTCGCCGCCGTCGACCCGACCCGGCTCAACTCCTCGACGGACGACGTGGACCGGGCCCGGGCGCTCACCGAGGGCACCGCGCTGAGCGGGCTCGGCGAGACCGGGGTGCGGCGGGTCGGCGGCGTCGAACTGCGGCTCCAGGCGGGCCGCAGCACCCTGCCGTTCACCCTGCAGAGCGGCGCCACCCTGCTGGTGACGCCCGCGACCCTGGACCGCCTCGCCCCCGCCGCGCCCGTCACCACCGCCTGGATCAGCCCGGCGGCCGGCGACGACCGGCCGACCGCCCGCCGCGCCCTGGACCGCGCCCTCGCCGACCACCCCCAGGTCGCCGTCACCGACACGGCCGCCCAGGCGGACACCCTGGGCTCCCTGCTGGACCGGCTGACGGCCGTCAGCATGGCCCTGCTGTCCTTCTCCGTCGCCATCGCGGGCCTCGGCGTCGCGGCCACCCTGATGCTCAGCATCAGCGAACGATCCCGCGAGATCGGCATGCTGCGCGCGATCGGGATGTCGCGCGAGCAGCTGCGCCGGATGCTCACCCTGGAGGCACTGCTGCTCTCCCTGGCCGGCGCGCTGGTCGGGACCGCCCTGGGCGCCGCCTACGGCTGGGCGGCCGCCCGCTCGATCACCTCGACGGTGGGGACGGTGGGCGCCCCGCCCGTCCTGCCCGTGCTGGCCGCCCTGGGCCTGACCGTCCTGGTCGGGCTGGCCGCCGCGGTGCTCCCGGCCCGCCGGGTCGGGCGGATGAGCGCGGTGGCCGCGATGCGGGCCTCCTGAGCCGGGTGTCGTGAGCCGGGTCTTCCGAGCCGGGTCTTCCGAGCCCGCGGTGCCGGCTGTGCCGCCAGCCCAGGGCGAACCGGGTCCGGGGTGCGGTCGGCCGGGCGAGGGTGAGATCGGCGAGGAGGGTCTCGGCCTCGCGGGTGCTGCGCGGGACGGCCGGGTCGACGTCGACGACGAGGAGTTGGCGCCGGTCCTCGCCCGCCCCGGCGATCAGCCGCCGGTCAGGCCCCCGGACGGCGCTGTCGGACCGGCCCGCACACCCGTCGCGACGGCCCGCAGCGGCCGTCGACGGCTGACGGGGTGACGGGTCCTCAGGGGGCGGTCCTCGGGTGCCCCGGGCGGCGGGGCCGGTCGGCCTGGTCGCCCAGGGGTTCCTCCCGGGGGCCGTGCGGCCCGTCCTCGTCCAGCGGGGTGGCGGGGTGCGGGGCCTGCCCGGTCGACACGACGACCCGCTGCACCCGGGGTCTGGTGCGCCAGTTGACCCGCCGCACGTCCCGGGCCAGCGCGCCGGGGCGCCAGACCTGGATCACCGCGGTCACGGCGCCCAGCACGATCCCGGCGGCCAGCCAGCCGCCCAGCACGTCGCTGGGCCAGTGCACCCCGAGCGCGACCCGGGTCCAGCCGATGGTCAGCACCGCGGTCGCCGCCACCACGCAGGCGGCGGTCCGGCCGCGCCGGCGGACCCGGTACCAGAGCAGGCCGACCAGGACGGCGCAGGTGATCGCCGAGGCCATGGCGTGCCCGGAGGGGAAGGCCGGGCTGCCGGCGTGCGAGACCGGGTCGGTGAAGGAGGGGCGGCCGCGTTCGAAGGCCAGCTTCAGCGCCCACTGGGCGCCCCAGCCGACCAGGGCCTGGGCGGCCACCCAGCCGGCCAGCACCCGGGCGCCGATCAACCAGAGCCACCCGGCCGCGATCCCGAGGAGTGCACGCATCGTGACGGTGCCGCCGATGTCCGAGAGCGTCTGCACCGCGGCGGTCCAGATCGGGTGCCCCCGGGCATAGGTGTGGAGGTCGCCGACCCACTCCTGGTCGAAGCTGGCCAGCGGGCCCCAGCGGCCGGTGACCAGGACTGCCAGCAGGCCGAACAGCGCGGCACAGCCCAGCGCGAGTGCGGTGTCCCGAAGGAGACTGCGATTACGCGCAGTGAGGTGCGTCGTGCTGTTGGTCAGGTGCATGGCTGACACCTTCCCAGTGTCCCGCGCCGAGCAAGAGCCGCAGTGATAGCGATTCGGCATCTTTTGTGGGGAGAACCTGCGCGCACCGGAGCGGGGCGTGCTCGGGAGACGGCGCGCACGGGGAACGCCGGCGGCCGTTCGCGGGTTCAACGAGTAGGCGGCGGCCCAGTGTGGGCCGGGTGAAGAAATCGCCCCCGAACCGGTCGCCCGATGGCACGGGAAGTATTCGGCCGGTCACCCGCTGTCCATGACCGGGGTGAAAACCGGCAGGATACTGCATCGCCGGGAAGAATCTGAGTGACTTGGGAATGTTGTCCGGATTCTGTTCGTTGGATCGTTACGTGTGAGGCCCCAGGGCCCGCACTTCTTGCCCTCACGAGGCAGGCAGGCAGACCTCGGCAACACCAGCAAAGGGAGCAAGCATGGCCACCCGTGCCGTCGTTCGCGACAGGGCCGACCGGAGTCGCGCGGCCCGCCCGACCAACCTCGAGGCCGACCGCGACCTGGTCGGCATGTACCTCGACGAGATCGCCAGGACGCCCCTGCTCGATGCCGCCGAGGAGGTCGAGCTCTCCCTGCGGATCGAGGCCGGCGTGTACGCCCAGCACCTGCTGGAGGAGGAGGGCGGACTCCCCGACGGCGTCACGCGCGAGGAGCTGGAGGCGATAGCCGCCGACGCCGAGCGCGCCAAGGACGTCTTCATCCGCTCCAACCTCCGGCTCGTGGTCGCCGTCGCCCGTCGCTACCCGCGCAGCGGCCTGCCGCTGCTGGACCTCATCCAGGAGGGCAACGCCGGCCTGGTGCGCGCGGTCGAGAAGTTCGACTACGCCAAGGGCTTCAAGTTCTCCACGTACGCGACGTGGTGGATCCGGCAGGCGATCACCCGGTCCATCGCCGACCAGTCCCGCACCATCCGGCTGCCCGTGCACCTGGTGGAGGAGCTGGGGCGGATCCGGCGGGTGCAGCGGGAGAAGTCCAAGGAGCTGGGCCGCGAGGCGGAGCCGGCCGAGATCGCGGCCGAGCTGGACA
This sequence comes from Kitasatospora sp. Xyl93, assembly GCF_055383135.1. Classification (NCBI taxonomy): domain Bacteria; kingdom Bacillati; phylum Actinomycetota; class Actinomycetes; order Kitasatosporales; family Streptomycetaceae; genus Kitasatospora; species Kitasatospora sp. Xyl93. Next base: position 4,747,164 of record NZ_AP029185.1, read on the forward strand.
CCACCGAGGCCCGGATCAAGGACGTGCTGGACTGGGCGAGGGACCCGGTCAGCCTCAACATGTCGGTCGACGACGAGGGCGAGACCCAGTTCGGCGACCTCGTCGAGGACACCGGGGCGACGTCCCCCGAGGACGCCGTGATGGTCATGCTCCGCCGTGAGGAACTGGACGACCTGATCGGGCGGTTGGACGACCGCACCGCCTCGATCATCCGCTCCCGCTACGGGATGGAGGACGGCCGCGAGCGCACCCTCACCGAGGTCGGCAAGCAGCACGGCCTCACCCGTGAGCGGATCCGGCAGATCGAGAAGCACGCGCTGGCCGAGCTGAAGAAGATCGCGGACCACGCGGGCTTCGAAGCCGCCTGACGGACCAGCCGGCCCCCTGGCCGAGCCCTCACCCGGGCCCTGGCGCGGAGCGCTCCGCACCGGGGCCCGAGGCGTGCCACGGGCTCTTAGGCTTGAGGGAAGGGACGAACGGACGGAGTGGACAGCGTGAGCGAGCAGGGACGGGAAGAGGACCGGCGCCAGGCGCAGGACCAGGACCGGGCGCAGGAGCCCGGGAAGGCCGCGGCCGCCAAGGCCCGACTGGTCTTCCGGGACCCGTTGGACCAGCAGTCCGGGGACGACACCGACGCGGGCTGGGGCGGTCGCCCCGGAGCGGGGGAGAGCGGTGGACGGGGGCTGGACTGGTACCTGAGCCAGCGCCCGCCGCACCACGGGGACTGACCGCACCACGGGGACTGACCGCACCACGGGGACTGGGGAGCGGGGACCGGGGGCGTGGGGCGCCCGCCGGTCAGCGCAGCGGCGAGACCAGCGCGTCGCGGATCTCGGTCAGCAGCTTGACCTCCTTGGCCTCGAGTTCCGCCGCCTTCTCGACGTCGGTCTTGCGGCGGGCCGCCAGCTTGTTCATGGGCAGGATCAGAACGAAGGAGACGACCGCCGCGGTGATCAGGAACTGGAGCGCGGCGCTGAGCACCGATCCCCAGAGGATGAGGATTCCGGACGTGACCTCACCGGTCGGGCTCGCCTCGCAGGGCCCCTTGAGGCAGGAACTGTAGGACGCGAGGTCCTTCGTCCCGAACACGCCGACGATCGGATTGATCACGCCTTTGACGAAGGCGTTGACGATGTTGGTGAAAGCCGCGCCGATGACCACGGCCACGGCGAGTTCGACGACATTTCCACGCAGCAGGAATTCCTTGAAGCCCCTTCATGTCGCCTCGAACGACGAAGTCGTCCTCCGGTCACGGGTGATCTTCCGCGACCCCGGATTGACAACCCGTCCGGCCCAGCGCGCCGCCCTGGGGCGGCGGCAGCCCGGCCCGTGCGGGCCCCAGCGCGAGCGCCGACGCCACCGCGAGCAGCACCAGGACGGGCACTCCGGCTCGCCGCCGCACGGCGCTGCGCCAGCGGTGCCAGCCACCGCACCCGCGCCGGATCGGCGGGAAGCTCGGCAGCTCCTGTCGGGGCGGCACGGCCGGCGCGGGCAACGGCAGTGGTACGGGCAGGGGGAAGGAGAAGCTCGCGGTCGTCATCGACGCACCTCCGGACTGTCGGCGGACCGGCCCCTCGCGGACCGGATGCCCACACGATGAGCGTTTTCGGCGACGTCGGAAAGCCCTTTCCCCAGGCCTGTGGACAACCCGGCCCTGTGGGCAACTCCGCTCACTCGTGCGGGTGAATTCGACCCGTCCGAGAAGACAAGAGGCAGCAAGACGTGGTAGAGGCGGCACCGCGCCCGCGACAACATGGACACGCCCGTGACAACAGGACACGCCCGCGTCGACAGCACGCGCCCGGGACGACAGCGCGCACCCGCCGGACGACCCCGGACGGAAACGCGGAAAGGCCCGCCGCCCCCGCGTGGAAGCGGGGCCGACGGGCCTTTCCGAGGTCTGCGGTCCGTCCGGGCCGGTGCCCGGCGCCGGGTCAGCCGGCGGCCGGAGCCGGGCTGGACGAGGCCGGGGTCGACGCCGAGGAGCCGGAGCCCGACGACGTCGAGGAGGACGTGGACGCGGCGGACGAGGTCGAGGTGCTCGACGACGATCCGGAGCTCACCGAGCTGCTGGAGGAGGAGCGGCTGTCGGTCCGGTAGAAGCCGGAGCCCTTGAACACGACGCCCACGGCCGAGAAGACCTTGCGGAGCCGTCCCTGGCAGTCGGGGCACGTGGTCAGCGCCTCGTCGGTGAACTTCTGCACCGCCTCCAGGCCGTTGCCGCACTCGGTGCACTGGTACTGGTACGTGGGCACTTGTCTTCCTCCTGGCACTCTCGCCTGATGAGTGCTAACGATGGTCAATGATGCGGCATTCCGCCGGAACAGTCCAGCGACCCCGGTGTGAGATCGGCCCGCAGCGCCCGCCGGTCACCGTCCGCTCAGCCCTCGGCGACACCCGCCAGCTGCATCGGGCGCCCGCTCTCCGCGGTCCGCGCACCGGCGCCCGCCCCGTCCTTCGGCGCGACCAGCAGGTGCCGCAGCGAGAACAGCGCGACCAGCCCCAGCCCGGCGCCGGCCACCGGGACCAGGAAGCCGGTCGAGGGCCCGTGCCCGTCGATCAGCTGGCCCGCCGCCATCGAGCCGACGGCCAGGCCCAGCCCGATGGCGCCGGTCAGCCAGGTGAAGGCCTCCGTCTTGGCGCCGTCCGCGACCAGCGTCTCGACCAGGGTGTAGCCGCTGATCAGGGTCGGCGCGATGGCCAGCCCGCAGACCAGCCCGGCGACGGTCAGCGCGACCAGGTTGGGCATCGCCCACAGCACCGAGCAGCCCAGCACCAGCAGCGCGTAGCTGATCAGCATCCGCTGCTGCACCGGCCGCCGCCAGGCGATCACGCCGTACAGCACGCCGGCCAGCATCGAGCCGCCGGCGAAGATCCCGTACACGGTGCCCCCGGCGTCGTGCTGTCCGACCGAGTCGGCGAAGGCGTTCACCGAGACCTGCATGCCGCCGAAGACCGCGCCGACCCCGAGGAAGGTCCCGGCCAGCAGTCGGACGCCGGGGGAGGCGAGCGCCGAGGCCCGCTTGGTACCGGGCTGCGGCACGATCCGGGCCGGGGCGGTGCCCCGCTGGGCGGCGAAGGCCAGACCGCCGACGAGGGTCAGCGCGGCCTCGGCGACCAGGGCGGTGGCCGGGTTGGCGAGGGCGGCGATGCCGGAGGCCAGGATCGGGCCGATCACGAAGGTGAACTCGTCCGTCACGGACTCGAAGGCGAAGGCGGTGCTCACCCGGGCCGCGGAGTTCTCGGAGGCGCCGTCCGCCGTGAACCGGGCCACCCAGCGGGCCCGGACCATCGCGCCGACCTGCGGCACGCTCGCCCCGGCCGGGACGGCGGCCAGGAACAGGCTCCAGGCGGGCGCGTGGCCGAGCGCGAGCGCGATCAGCGCGCCGACCGAGGCCGCGTGCACCAGGACGGTCGGGACGAGCACCGCGGCCTGGCCGTAGCGGTCGGCGAGCCGCCCGGTCTGCGGCCCGATCAGGGCCTGGGCGACGGCGGCGACCGCGGTGACGGTGCCGGCGGTGCCGTACGAGCCGTGGGTCTGGGTGACGAGCAGCAGGATGCCCATGCTGAGCATCGCGTACGGCAGTCGCGCGACGAGGGCGGGGGACAGGAACGTCCAGGCCCCGGGCGTGCGCAGCAGCTCGCCGTACCCGACGCGGGCGGGGGCCGTAGCTGCGGGGGTGGCCGCGTGGTCCGCGGCGGTGTCGACCGTTCGGCGCGCCGTCACGGTCGGTCCTTCCTGCTGCCTGGTAGCGCGGCAGGGCATGGTGGAGCCCCGACGGCGCCGAGAGTCGTCCTCTCGCGCGTCGACCGGGGTAGATACCGGGTCGGTCCGGCGTGCTGGCCGGGGGCCGGACCGCGGCCGCCGAGCGGTCGCGCCAACTCTGCGTCAGGCAGATGCTGGGGGTGGTCTAGCGGTAGTCATACGACGTGGTCGAACCAGCATACAGTTACGCGCGTAGACGACGCCAGCCCTCCCGGCTCGCCAGGCCCCGAGCAGGCGGGCCCGCCCCGGGGAGGCCCCGCCGTCACCGCCCGTTCAGCCACCCCGCGAGCTTGCCGCCCTTGTCCACGGCCCGCAGTCGCCGCTCCGCCGCCTCGCCGACCTCGTCGGTGGTGACCACCAGCAGCTCGTCCCCGCCGCGCAGCACCGTCGCCTTGTCCGGCACGAAGGAGTTCCCCTCCCGCACGACCAGGGTGACCGCCGCCCCCTTGGGCAGCCGCAGCTCGCTGATCTCCACGCCCGACATCTTCGAGGCGGGGGAGAGGGCGACCGACAGCAGGTGCCCGTGCAGCTTCTCCAGCGGGGCGGACTCGATGCCCAGGTCCTGGCCCATGTCGCCCTCGTCGATCCGCAGCCGCTTGGCCACCCACGGCAGGGTCGGTCCCTGGAGCAGGGTGAAGACGACGACCAGCATGAAGACGATGTTGAAGACGTCGTCGGCCCGGTGCGCGCCCGACACCACCGGGATGGTGGCCAGCACGATCGGCACCGCCCCGCGCAGTCCGGCCCAGCTCAGCAGCGCCTGCTCGCGGGCCGCCACCTTGAACGGGGTCAGCGAGGCCATCACCGAGAGCGGTCGGGCCAGGAACACCAGCACCCCGCCCACCACCAGTGCGGGCACCACCGCGTCGCCCATGGTCTCGGGCGTGACGAGCAGCCCGAGCAGCACGAACATGCCGATCTGCCCGATCCAGGCCAGCCCGTCGGCGAAGCCCCGGACGGCCGGGCCGTGCGGCAGCTTGGAGTTCCCGAGGATCACCGCGCTGATGTAGACGGCGAGGAAGCCGGAGCCGTGCAGCAGCGCGCCGCCGGCGTACGCGAGCACGGTGAGCGCCATCACGGCGATCGGGTAGAGGCCCGAGGAGGGCAGCGCGACGTGCTTGAGCCCGTACGCGCCGATCCGGCCGACGGCCAGGCCCACCGCGGCGCCGATCGCCAGTTCGGCGACGATCGTGGCGATCAGGACGTACCAGGAGTCCAGTTCCCCGGTGGTGGCGAAGGCGACGACCAGGATGACCACGGGGGCGTCGTTGAAGCCGGACTCGGCCTCCAGCAGGCCGGTGAGCCGGTGCGGCAGCGGGACCATCCGCAGCACCGAGAAGACGGCGGCCGCGTCGGTCGAGGAGACGATGGCGCCGAGCAGCAGTGAGGTCCGCCAGTCCAGGCCGACCAGCCAGTGGGCGCCGGCCGCGGTGGTGAACACGCTGACGCCGACGCCGAGGGTGGCGAGCACCGTCGCGGCCGGCACCACCGGCTTGATCTCCCGCCAGCTGGTCTTGAGGCCGCCCTCGGCGAGGATCACCACGAGCGCCGCGTAGCCGAGCACCTGGGTCAGCTCGGCGTTGTTGAAGGTGATGCCGATCCCGTTCTGGCCCAGCGCCACGCCGATCCCCAGGTAGATCAGCAGGCTGGGCAGCCCTGATCGGGTGGAGAGGCGTACGGCGCCCACCGCGAACAGCAGGATCACGGAGGACTCAAGCAGGAGCTGGTTCAGATGGGAGACGTTCACGCAGGGGCACCTCGGGCAGGCATGGGCGGGCGGGGTGTCTGGTGGTGCTGGGGGTGACCCGTTAAGAAGTCGTCAATGCTCCCCTTGCGGATCGTTACGCAGTCTAACATTTTGCCATATCTTTAGCTTGGTCCCCCGTTCACGGTGCCCGGCCGACTCGGCCTAATGTGGTGCCCTGTCACGGCCGCAGGCCCTGGACACGCCCGCCCGCCCCGAAGTCAGGACCGCAAGGACCCAGATGCCCCGCTCGAAGAAGTTCCGGCGCGCCCGTCTGATCGTGATCGTGCTGGTCGTGCTGCTGGTGGCCGGTGCCGGCTACGGCGGCTACCGCGGGGTCTCCGCGGTCCGCGCCTCCTTCCCGGAGGTCGACGGCAGTGTCAAGGTGGCGGGCCTGAGCGCGCCCGTCGACGTCAAGCGGGACGCCAACGGCATCCCGCAGCTGTACGCCGACAGCAACGAGGACCTGTTCCGGGCCCAGGGCTACGTCCAGGCGCAGGACCGTTTCTGGGAGATGGACGTCCGCCGGCACATCACCGCGGGCCGGCTCTCCGAGATGTTCGGCGACGGCCAGGTCGACACCGACGCCTTCATCCGCACCATGGGCTGGCGGCAGGTGGCGCAGAAGGAGTTCGACACCAAGCTGTCGCCGGAGACGAAGAAGTACCTCCAGGCCTACTCGGACGGCGTGAACGCCTGGCTCGCCGAGCACCCCGGCGGTGCGAAGGCCTCGCTGGAGTACAGCCTGCTCGGCGTCGTCAACAGCGGCTACCAGCCCGAGCAGTGGTCCCCGGTCGACTCGGTGGCCTGGCTCAAGGCGATGGCCTGGAACCTCTCCGGGAACCTCCAGGAGGAGATCGACCGCTCGCTGCTGGCCCAGGACTTCGGCCCGGACAAGATCGCCGAGCTGTACCCGGACTACCCGTTCGCCCGCAACGGCACCATCGTGAAGACCGGCACCGTGGCCGGCGACAACTACCGCCCCGCCGACGGCTCCCCGCAGTCCGGCGCGCCCGCCGGCACCGCCACCGCCCAGGGCGCGGCCACCACCAAGGCGATGCTGCAGGGCCTGACCGACCGGGTCGACTCGATGCCGCAGCTGCTCGGCCGCCCCGGCCAGGGCATCGGTTCCAACTCCTGGGTGGTCGCCGGCTCGCACACCACCACCGGCAAGCCGCTGCTGGCCAACGACCCGCACCTCGGCCCCGGCCTGCCGTCGGTCTGGTACCAGATGGGCCTGCACTGCCGGACCAGTTCCCCGGCCTGCCAGTTCGACGTCTCCGGCTTCACCTTCGCGGGCATGCCCGGCGTGGTGATCGGCCACAACAAGGACATCGCCTGGGGCTTCACCAACCTCGGCGCCGACGTGACCGACCTCTTCCTGGAGAAGGTCACCGGCCCGGAGACCTACCAGGTCGACGGCAAGGACGTGAAGTTCGACCTCCGCAAGGAGACCATCAAGGTCGCCGGCGGGGAGGACCGCACCATCACCGTCCGCACCACCCAGACCGGCGCCCCGCTGATCTCCGACCAGAGCAGCGAGCAGCAGAACGTCGGCAAGTACGCCCCCAACGGCCAGTCCGCCCCCGACCGCGGCACCAGCGGCTACGGCGTCGCCCTGCAGTGGACGGCGCTCAGCCCCGGCAAGACCATGGACGCCGTCTTCGAACTGGACAGGGCGAAGAACTGGGACGAGTTCCGCGCCGCCGCCAAGGACTTCACCGTCCCCGCGCAGAACCTGGTCTACGCCGACGCCAAGAACATCGGCTACCAGGCCCCGGGCACCATCCCGGTCCGCGGCAAGGGCGACGGCACCCTCCCCGCGCCGGGCTGGGACTCCGCGTACCAGTGGAAGGACCCGATCCCCTTCACCGCGCTGCCCTGGAGCCTCAACCCCTCGGCCGGCTACATCGTCACCGCCAACCAGGCCGTGGTGGACCCGGCCTACAAGTACAGCCTGACCAAGGACTGGGAGTACGGCACCCGCGCCAAGGAGATCACCGACCAGATCGAGGGCCTGCTCAAGAACAACGGCAAGATCTCGCCGGACGACATGCAGACCCTCCAGCTGGACAACACCAGCGTGATGGCCAAGACGCTGGTCCCGCTGCTGCTCAAGCAGCCGATCAGCGATCCGTACGTGCGCGAGGCCCAGGACCTGCTGAAGGACTGGAACTTCCACCAGGACGCCGACTCGGCCGCCGCCGCCTACTACAACGGCGTCTGGCGCCAGCTGCTGATCCTGGCCTTCGGCCAGAAGTTCCCGGCCGACCTGCGGGCCAAGGACAACTGCCTGCTGGTCCGCCAGCAGGACGACCCCACCAAGCCGGACAGCTCCACCAAGATCGTCACCGAGTGCGGCACCCGCGAGCCGGGCAAGGCCCAGCCGGACGGCGGCGACCGCTGGACCGAGGTGGTGCGCCAGCAGCTGGAGAAGCCCGACAGCTCGTGGTGGACGTACATCGACGACCAGCACAAGGAGCAGAAGGGCCTGGACAACCTGCTCCAGGAGGCGATGAAGAACGCCCGCCAGGAACTGACCTCGCTGCTCAGCAAGGACGTCTCCACCTGGAGCTGGGGCCGCCTGCACAAGCTGGAGCTGCGCGAGCAGACCCTCGGCACCGACGACTCGTCGATCGCCTCCGGCGTGGTGCACAAGCTGCTCAACCGCGGCCCGTACCGGCTCTCCGGCGGCTCGGCGGCGGTCGACGCGGCCGGCTGGAACGCGGCGGCCGGCTACCGGGTGGACTGGATCCCGTCGATGCGCATGGTGGTCGACCTGAACGACCTCGACTCCTCGCGCTGGGTCAACGTCGGCGGCGCCTCCGGCCACGCCTTCCACGACAACTACAACGACCAGACCGACCTCTGGCTCAAGGGCAAGCTGCTGACCTGGGCCTACTCGCCGGACGCGGTCGAGAAGGCCACCAAGCACAGGCTGGTGCTCACCACCGGCTGACGCCCGTACGGCCCGTCCGGCGGCCCCGTTCCCCCCCCCCGGGGGAGCGGGGCCGCCGCCGTCCCCGCCTCCACCCCTCACCCGAGCCTGCGCACCCCGGAGGGCAGCACCGCCAGGTCCACCGGCCGGTCGTGCGGCTCGGCCGGCACCCGCTCCAGCAGCTCGTGCTCGTACAGCAGCACCGCCAGCACCGGCCGCGCGCCCGCCCGCGCCAGCCGGGCCAGCACCCGGTCGTAGCTGCCGCCGCCCCGGCCCAGCCGCAGCCCGGAGCGGTCCACCGCCAGGCCCGGCAGCAGCACCACCGAGGCCTCCGTCACCGCCTGCGGCCCGAGCCGCGGGCCGACCGGCTCCAGCAGCCCGCGCCCGGCCGGGGTCAGCGCGTCGGGCCCCGCGTACTCGGTCCAGTCCAGGTCGTTGTCCGGCAGCAGCACCGGGAGCAGCACCCGAACCCCGCGTGCCAGCAGCGCGTCCAGCAGCGGCCGCGTCCCGGGCTCGGCGCCCATCGAGACGTACGCGGCCACCGTGGCGCCCGCGGCGGCCAGCTCCCCGGCGTGCCCGGCCAACGCGTCGGCCGCCGCCGCGCGCTCCCCGGCGGCCAGTTCGCGCCGTTCCGCCAGCAGCCGTGTCCTCAGGCCGCTCTTCTCGTTGGGCAACCGATCCTCGTTCATCCGATCCTCCTGGCCTGCGCACCGTCGACGCGCAGAGCCTGACACGCGAAGGGGCACCCCCCATTGACCACCCCGCTGCTGGTCCAGGCCCTGGCCGCACTGAGCGTCCCCGCACTGGTCGGCGCCACCGTCCTCGGACTGCGCGGACGGCGGGCGCGGGCCGGGGCCGCCGCCGGGGCGCAGCGGCTGCGCGGGCGGATCGCCGAACTGGAGGAGCGCTGCGCCGAACTGGAGCGCACCGCCTCCTGCGATCCGCTCACCGGCGTGTGGAACTACCGCCACCTCCAGCTCACCCTGGACCGGGAGATCGAACGGGCCCGCCGGGCCGAGCACACCGAGCAGGCCGACGGACCGCGCCCGCTCGCCGTGCTGATGCTGGCCATCACCGGCTTCGACGCGGTCGTCGCCGAGCACGGCCGGGGCCGGGCCGGAGCGGTGCTGCGCGACCTCGCCCAGCGGCTCGCGATGGAGATCCGCCGGGCCGACACGCTCGGCCGGTACGGCGGCGAGGAGTTCCTGGTGGTGCTGCCGGACACCGGAGCCGAGGGCGCCGCGCAGGTCGCCGAGCGGCTGGTCTGGTCGGTCCGCCGGCACCTGCTGCTGGACTGGTCCTCCGGCCAGCGCGAGTCCCGCCCCGCCGCCGGCAACGGCCTGACCGCCGCCGCCGGCATCGCCGTGCTGCCGGAGGACGGCACCCACGCGGCCGTCCTGCTGCGCGCCGCCGACGCGGCGCTCGCCGCGGCCCGGGCGGCCGGCGGTGACTGCTGGCGGCTCTCCGCCCAGCCCGCGGGGGAGGTCGACCGGCCCCGCGGGGACCGCCCCGGACAGGGCGGCCGTACCGCCGGTCACGGAGCGGAGGCCGATCGTGACCCTTCGGGAAAGACGGGTAGTCTGTCGGCCTGTGTCGGCAGGGACCCCCTCGCCCAGCCGGTCGCGACCCATACGCCAGCCACCGTGGCCGGGCACCGCGACGTGCTGTCCTAGCCGTCCGCCCGCGCTCGGCCGGGCAAAAACGTGCCTGAGTAAGGTAAACGCATGACGACGACCAACTCCCGAGTTCCGGTAACCAAGGCCGTGGTACCCGCGGCCGGACTGGGCACCCGCTTCCTCCCGGCGACCAAGGCCACCCCGAAGGAGATGCTCCCGGTCGTCGACAAGCCGGCGATCCAGTACGTCGTCGAGGAGGCCTCCGCCGCGGGCCTGTCCGACATACTGATGGTCACCGGCCGCAACAAGCGGGCGCTGGAGGACCACTTCGACCGTGCCTACGAGCTGGAGGAGCTGCTGGTCCGCAAGGGCGACGAGCAGCGCCTCGCCCGGGTCCGCGAGTCCGTCGAGCTGGCCAACATGCACTACGTCCGCCAGGGCGACCCGAAGGGCCTCGGCCACGCCGTCTCGGTCGCCGAGCAGCACGTCGCCGGCCAGCCCTTCGCCGTCCTGCTCGGCGACGACCTGATCGACCCGCGTGACCCGCTGCTCTCCCGGATGATCGAGGTGCAGCAGCAGCTCGGCGGCTCGGTCGTCGCCCTGATGGAGGTCGACCCCTCCCAGATCCACCTCTACGGCTGCGCCGCCGTCAAGGCCAACGGCTTCGGCGAGGACGTCTTCCAGGTGACCGACCTGGTCGAGAAGCCGGAGCCCGGCGAGGCCCCGTCCAACTACGCCGTGATCGGCCGCTACGTGCTCGACCCGCTGGTGTTCGACGTGCTGCGGGAGACCCTGCCCGGCCGCGGCGGCGAGATCCAGCTCACCGACGCCCTGCGCGAGCTGACCGACCGCGAGGCCGCGGACGGCGGCCAGGTGCACGGCGTGCTCTTCAAGGGCCGCCGCTACGACACCGGCGACCGCGCCGACTACCTGCGCGCTATCGTCCGTCTGGCCGCCGAACGCGAGGACCTGGGCCCGGAGTTCCGCTCCTGGCTGCGGGAGTTCGTCGGCTCCGAGATGCAGGCCTGACGCAGGACCGACCACGACAGAGAGCGAGTCGCCGATGACCGGGTCCACCGAGCACAGCACCACGCCCAGCGCCTGCTGCGACGCCGGAGCGGACCCGGCCCCGGCGGCCCCCCGCCTCTGGACCGTGGACGAGCACCTCGCCGACGTGCTGGCCTCGGTCCGCCCGCTGCCCGCGATCGAGCTCGGACTGCTCGACGCCCAGGGCTGCCGGCTCGACGAGGACGTGGTCGCCGACGGCGACCTGCCGCCCTTCGACAACAGCTCGATGGACGGCTACGCGGTCCGCACCGCCGACACCGAGGGCGCCACCGACACCTACCCGTCGGTGCTCACGGTGGTCGGCGACATCGCCGCCGGCGCCGACGAGCTGCCCAGGGTCGGCCCCGGCCAGGCCGCCCGGATCATGACCGGCGCCCCGCTGCCGCCCGGTGCCCGGGCCGTCGCCCCGGTCGAGTGGACCGACGGCGGCACCGGCACCGGGGTGGCCGCCGCCGCGATGACCGCGCCGGTCCCGGACGAGGAGGTCCGGGTCCTGCGCCCGGTCGCCGAGGGCGCGCACATCCGCCGCCGCGGCAGCGACGTCGCGGCCGGCACCCGGGTGCTGGAGGCCGGCACCCGGCTCGGCCCCGCCCAGCTCGGCCTGCTCGCCGCGATCGGCCGCCCCACCGTGAAGGTCCGCCCGCGCCCGCGGGTCGTGGTGCTGTCCACCGGCAGCGAGCTGGTCCAGCCCGGCGAACCGGTCGGCCCCGGGCGGATCGCCGACTCCAACAGCTTCACCCTCACCGCGGCCGCCCGGGAGGCCGGCGCCATCGCCTACCGGGTCGGCGCCGTCCCGGACGACGCCGACCGGCTGCGCGCCGTCCTGGACGAGCAGCTCGGCCGGGCCGACCTGATCGTCACCAGCGGCGGGGTCAGCGTCGGCGCGTACGACGTGGTCAAGGAGGTCTTCGAGACCTACGGCGGAGCCGCCGACGTCGAGTTCCGCAAGCTGCGGATGCAGCCCGGCAAGCCGCAGGGCTTCGGCCGGATCGGCGGGGCACCCGGGGTGCCGCTGCTCGCCCTGCCCGGCAACCCGGTGAGCGCCTACATCTCCTTCGAGCTCTTCGTCCGCCCGGTCATCCGCACCATGCTCGGCGCCGCCGACGTGCACCGCCCGGTCGTCCGCGCGCTCTGCCCGGCGGCGCTGCGCTCCCCGGCCGGCCGCCGGCAGTTCCTGCGCGGCCGCTACTCGGCCGCGGACGGCACGGTCGAGCCGGTGGGCGGCGCCGGGTCGCACCTGGTCGGCGCGCTGGCCCGGGCGAACTGTCTGATCACCGTCCCCGAGGACACCACCGAACTGCCCGCCGGCAGCGAGGTGGACGTGGTGTTGCTGGACTCCTGATCGGCCCCGAGGACCTGGGAACGGTACGGTAGCGCGGTATTCGACCTGCGCGCCCCTGGAGTTACCCGTGACGACACCTCCCCCCGGCGACCGCCTCACCCACGTCGACGACCAGGGCGCGGCCCGGATGGTCGACGTCTCCGAGAAGGCCACCACCGCGCGCACCGCCGTCGCGGCCGGCCGGGTGCGGGTCTCCCCGCAGGTGGTCGAGCTGCTGCGCGGCGAGGGTGTGCCCAAGGGCGACGCCCTCGCGGTGGCCCGGATCGCCGGGATCATGGGCGCCAAGAAGACCCCGGACCTGATCCCGCTCTGCCACCCGATCGCGGTCTCCGGCGTCAAGGTCGACCTCGCCGTCGCGGACGACGCGGTGGAGATCACCGCCACCGTGAAGACCGCCGACCGCACCGGCGTCGAGATGGAGGCGCTGACCGCCGTCGCGGTGGCCGGGCTGACCGTCGTCGACATGGTCAAGGCGGTGGACAAGGGCGCCACGATCGAGTCGGTCCGGGTGCTGAGCAAGACCGGCGGCAAGAGCGGCGACTGGTTCGCCCCGGAGGTGGACGCGTGACGGGCACGGCGGGGAGGGCGCTGGCCGTCACCGTGTCCAACCGGGCCTCGGCCGGGGTCTACGAGGACCGGGGCGGCCCGCTGCTGGTGGCCGGCCTGACCGCGATGGGCTTCGCCGCCGACGGCCCCCGGGTCGTCCCGGACGGCGAGCCGGTGGAGGCCGTGCTGCGCGAGGCCGTCGCGGCCGGTTACGACGTGGTGCTGACCACCGGCGGCACCGGCATCTCGCCGATGGACCTCACCCCCGAGATGACCGCCCGGGTGATCGACCGCCAGATCCCCGGCATCGCCGAGGCCGTCCGCGCGTACGGCCGGGAGAAGGTGCCCACCTCGGCGCTCTCCCGCGGGCTCGCCGGGCTCGCCGGACGTACCCTGATCGTCAACCTGCCGGGCTCGACCGGCGGCGTCAAGGACGGCCTGGCCGTCCTGGAGCCGCTGCTCGCCCACGCCGTCGACCAGCTCGGCGGCGGGGACCACCCCCGGACCGACGCCCCGGACCCCGGGGCTCCAGCATCCAGGAGAGGGCACTGAACGCCGGCTGGCCGGTAGAACTCCACGAGGGGGAGGTCGTGCTGCGCCCGATCCGGGCCCGCGACCAGCGCGAGTGGCAGGAGGTGAGCCGCCGCAACCGGGACTGGCTGCGCCGCTGGGAGGCCACCGTGCCGCCCGGCGCGGCGGGCCAGGCGGCCGGGTCCCGGCCGACGTACCGGCAGATGGTCCGCTTCCTGCGCGGCGAGGCCTCGGCCGGCCGGATGCTGCCCTTCGTCGTGCTCTACAAGGGCCGGCTGGTCGGCCAGTTGACCGTCGGCGGGATCACCTGGGGGTCGATGTGCTCGGCGAACATCGGGTACTGGGTGGACGAGTCGGTGGCCGGCCGGGGCATCATCCCGACCGCCGTGGCGCTGTCGGTGAACTACTGCTTCCGCACGCTCGGACTGCACCGGATCGAGGTCTGCATCCGCCCGGAGAACGCCCCGAGCCGGCGGGTGGTGGAAAAGCTCGGCTTCCGCTCGGAGGGAATCCGTCCGCGCTATCTCCACATCGACGGGGACTGGCGCGACCACCTCGTGTACGCGCTGACCGACGAGGAGGTCCCGGAGGGGATGCTGGAGCGCTGGCGGGCGCTCAGTTCCGGGCGCGGGCTGAGTAATTGAATATATGTTCGAAAGAAATATCGATATGGCATCGGCGGGGCACCGGACCCCCACAAATGGCGGCAAAATAGTCGGAGAATCAGCTTGATCACACGACACGCCGTGCCAAATTGCTGCCAGGCCTTCCCCGGCGCCCGTACGGTGTGAATCGTGAGCAGTAGCGGCCTTATCTACGCCGTCATCGTAGGGGCCTGGGCCGCCTATCTGGTGCCGATGTGGCTCCGCAGGCAGGACGAACTCAACGAGGCGCGCCCGACGGAACGCTTCAGCACCGCCATCCGCCTGCTGGCCGGGCGTTCGGCGCTGGAGCGGCGGGCAGCCCGGGCCCTGGGCGACGAACCGCGTGACGACGAGCAGAGCGACGACGGTCCTCCCGAACGGGACGGGACCGCCTCCGACGACCCCGCACGGGAGCCCGAACCCCCGGCGCAGCGTCCGGCCGAGCGGCCGGTCCCCGAGTCGAGGGCCGGCACCGAGCGCCGGGCGCAGCTGCTGGCCCGCCGGCGCCGGATGGTCACCGCCCTGTTCCTCTCCTTCGCGCTCGGCGCGGTGGTCGCCGCGGTGGCCGGACTGGCCTTCCTCTGGGTCCCGGCGGTCCCGGCGGTGCTCCTCACCCTGTACATCGGCCACCTGCGCAAGCTGGAGCGCCAGCGGTACGAGGTGAAGCTCGACCGGGTCCGGGCCGCCCAGGCGGCCGAGCGGCTGCGCAAGCGCGAGCAGCAGCGGGCCGGGGCCCCGGCTCCCGGCGCGGCCCCGGCCGAGGCCTCCGCCGAGCCGGCTCCGGCCGCGCCCGCCGAGGAGCGGGCCGTCCGCCGTCCGCACCTGCGGCTGGCGGCCGACCCGGAGCAGGCCACCGTCTCGGTGCCCTCCGCCTCCGCGGTGGCCGAGGCGACCGAGCACGAGGAGTGGGTGGACGGCATGCGCGAGCGCGGTGCGGCCGGCCCGGACTCCTGGGAGCCGGTGCCCGTCCCGCTGCCGACCTACGTGACCGCCCCGGTCGCGCCCCGGGTCTCCCGCGGCCTCGACCTGTCGGCGCCCGGCACCTGGACCGCGGGCCGCCCCGCCGAACCCCGCAAGACCCCGCTCTTCGACCAGTACGCCGACCCCCAGGCCCCCGAGTCGCGCCCGCGCGCGGCCAACGAGTAGCCCGGGGGAGGCCCCGGCCACCCCCCCCGACCGGCACCGCGATCCGGGGGTGGTCACAGGCCCCCTCCGAAAGGTGCTAGAGTTTCTTCTCGTTGGGGCTGTGGCGCAGTCCGGTAGCGCACCTCGTTCGCATCGAGGGGGTCAGGGGTTCGAATCCCCTCAGCTCCACCCAACGACTGTTTACGAGTCTGACTCGTAAGTGGTCATGAGATCCCGCTCGGCCGGTTCGGCTGAGCGGGATTTCTGCTTTGGGTGGGCTTGTTCGAGGTGGCGTGCGATGGCGATGGTGCTTCGTGACGCAGATCACGGGGTCGCTTGGGCTGCTTCGGGGGCGGTCGGGCTGCGGCGGGCATGCGGAACTGCCGTCGAGTGGCAGGCCAACGGCTGTGTGATGCAGATCTCTTCGGATCTTCTGTGAGCTGTTCGTCAGCCGGGCGGTGGGGGAAGGCCGTTGAAGCCGGCCAGGGCTGGCACGAGGCCGTCGTAGTCGTCGATGGCGTTCGTCGCTGTGAGCTCCGGGCTGGTGGTGCGGAGCCAGTCCTGGATGGTCCGCAGGTTGATCATGAGGATCATCAGGGCGAGCAGGATCGCCTGGGCGACGCGTCCGTGAGCGAGGCGCTTCTTCGGATCGGCGATGTTGATGTGGTGGCCCTTGGCGCGGCCGTTGACGGCCTCGTTGTGGGCCCGCATGGGCTTGTAGGCGTCGTGCCACGCCGCGCCGAGGTAGGGGCGGTCCTGCCGGAGCTTGTCGACCTTGCCGAGGTCACCGGGACGGACCGTGATCGTCGGCTTGCGGCAGATCCTCGGCAGGTCCTCGGCCGGGAGCGGCCGCAGGCGCTCGACGGGGGCGATCTGGACGCTGGGCTTCGCGGCGAGGTGGGCCGCGGTGGAACGGGAGCTGGTGAGGTCGACCACTGTGGGCAGACCCGCCTGGGGCCGGTGCGCGCGGTTGAAACGGGGGCAGGTCACGGATGGGGACGGACCGGAGGCCGGGCACTGGAAGCGGACCGTTCCGCGTCGGTCGGGACCCTGCTTGCGCTTGAGGAAGTAGGGCTCCCTGGCCGCCAGTCGCTGCCGCAGTCTCTCGTCGGGATCGCGGACCGTCTTGTCGTCGAGCCCGGTAGTGGCGTTGGCGAGGGCCTCGGGCATGAGTGGGCAGGCGAGGGTGCCGTCGACGAGGACGGCGCCGAGGTGGCTGCCCTGGACGCCGCGCTGATCCTGCTTGTAGTCGAGGGCGAGCTGGTAGCCGAAACGGCGGACGTGCAGTTGGAAGTGCTCGGTGGTCTGGTCGGTGTAGGCGCGGTCGGCGGCGAGCAGGCCGACGGGCAGGCCGAGTGGGACGAGGGCTTGGAGCGTGTGGACGGCGTTGGGGCCGACGCGTTTGCCGGGGCTGTCGAGGACGGCGCCCAGGATGAGCTGGGGGTGCTTGCTCGTCCGGGTTCCGGCTGCCGGGTGGCCGGTGGGGTGGCGGCGGCTGACCGCGGCCAGGAGGGTGGCGCTGTGTCCGAAGACGCCCTCGGTGCTGCCTCCGCTGAAGTGCCAGCCGGCCGTGATCTCCACCGATGCCAGGCCGCGGCGGTCGCTCTGGGGGTGGTGCCAGGCGGGGAAGGCTGTGGTGTCGGCGCCTACGTCGCCGTGCCAGCCCTTGAAGAGTCCTCGCCGGTGGGCCAGGCGGACGGTGACCAGGACGAGGCGGTCGCTGATCTGCTGCAGGAGGTCACGGCGGCGCACATGCTCGGCGTCGTCGTCTTCCCAAGCGGAGGCGTGCACGATCGCGTCGGCGAGCGGGAGCCTGCGGCGGCGGTCCGTGCGGGCCGGGTCCAGGGCGGTGGTCAGGCGGTCGAACGATCGGTAGACGCGCTGGCAGAACGCGTTGCGCGCCCACGGGTCATCCCGGTCGATCTCAGGGACGTGGAGCCAGGATCGCGCGGTGGGGCTGATCTGGTCGAGCAGGACTCGGCAGGCGTCGGCCAGGTTCCCGCTCGCGTGGTAGTGCAGAGCCAGCAGCACGCCGACCAGCACGGTGCGGACGGGCAGTCCGCCGGGGCCGGGTCGGCCTGCCAGTTCCGCGTCGATCAGGTCGAGCGCGCCGGAGTGGTGGAGCAGGAAGTCGACCTGGCCGACTTTGGAATCCGGGATCTCGGCGGGTGCGTCGGTGACCGGCCGTGGTCGACGCCGCCGGGCCTTGTTCGCGTCCCGCCACGTGCGGGGAAGGGTCACGCCGTCCTGCCGCGCAGGAGCCGGGCCGCGGTGGCGTCGTCGAGCGGCGGGACGAAGTGCTGGAAGCGGGCGAGTGAGGCGGCGGAGGCGAGCCCTGCGGCCTTGGCGATCAGATCGTGGTCGATGCGTTCGCGCATCAGTTCCACGATCCAGCCGGTCCGCAGTCGGCCGACCGACAGCGGTGGCAGGCCGTCGGTGGGCTGGTGCAGGTGAGACCAGGAGCCGATGAGGTTCTTCGCGTAGGGCTTCGTGCGGCGAGGCCGGAACAGGTAGCGGCCGCCGGCCGCATCGGCGAGGTCGGCCAGGACGTCTTCCCACTGGGCGCGGGCGGCCACAGGCGAGCGCTCGATGCCGGTGTGGACCAGCGGATGCCCCGGTCCGTGCCGCCGAAGGTCCAGCCCCCTGGTGGCGGCGACTTCCCTGGGCATCAGCCCGTAGCCGGCACCGAGCCCCAGCAGGGCGAGCGCGTCGGTTCGCTGCTGTCCGCGCAGGCGCGAGGCCCAGTCCCGGAGCCCGGCCAACTCGTTGCTGCTGTAGGGCTCGTGAGGATTGGCGGGTGCGTGCAGCTTGGGCGGGACGGGCTCGCCCCGGTCCGTCCAGGCCAGTGCGTCCCGTACGCGCCGCAGCCAGGTGCGGTAGGTCTGCACCGATGTCGGCGCGAGAACGCCCGCCCGGGACAGCACGAACGCGTCGATGACCTCGCTCCGCAGCCAGCCGTCAGGGTCTCGTGGCAGCCCGTTCTCCTCGGCCCACAGCGCCAGGCCGGCCGTGGCGTGCAGGAGCCGCTCGACGTCGTAGGGCACCGCGGTGACCGTCGCCGCGACGACGGACCGCACGAGCGGTGCGACGTCCTCCCAGGCAGCTGGGGCCTGGCGGGGCCGGTAGCGGGCGATCTTCGCGGACGTCTCCGGATCAAGGGTCACGGTCCACGAATACCGGCTGGTCAAGCAGCCGTCAGGGGATTGATCCACTTCAACGGACAGGATGGTGTGAGCATGGTCGGTGGAAGCGCCCGCGTGCGCCCCCCACGGGAGATGACCGACGATCCGGAAGCCTGGCCCCGCGAGGCCAGCGCCGACACGGCCGCTGAGGCCGTGCGGATCATCTCCAGCCGCCTCGCCGACGCCCTCACGGGGCAAGGCTTGAGCCTTCGCCAAGCCGCTGCCGGCTCGGGCGTGAACCGACAGGCGATCGCGGACCTGCTGGCCGGCCGGTCCTGGCCCGACGTGGCGACCGTGGCCCGTCTCGATGCGTTCACCGGCGTGGTGTTGTGGCCGGTCGATACCGGAATTGACCGAGGTGGGAGGCATTGAGTCTCGATTCCGCCCGGTCCCGCGAGTCTTCGTGACCAGGGCACGGCGATTCCGCGCTTCCCGCTCCGAATCGCCAGTCACCTCAACTACGCTCGGGCATGCGGAAAGCGCCTTGCTAGGAGCTCACGCAACCGGGTGCCGTCGAGGTCGACTCTCGACGGCACCCACAAGGCGACTACCCGTCGCCCCGCACCACCTCCTCCTCGGCCGGAACCGTGGCAATCCGGAACTGTCCGGGCTGCACTTCGACCGCTCTCCCCTCCTTCACCAGGCTTTTGCACCGGCCCCTGGTGGTTTCGATCCGCGCGGGAGACACCTCCTCGCCGATCGCCGCCGTGATCTCCCGGGCCCGCATCACCCGCCCCGAGGTGGCCAGCAGCGCGAGAATCCGCTCCAGCCCCTCAGCCCAGTCCAGCCGCTGGGACTCCGCCGGCCGCGCCGGGTGCGGGACGGACGCCTGTGGCGTGAACCCGGACGTGGGAGCGACAGGCTGGGGCGTCGGTTCATCGGGGGCCAAGGAGGACGGTGCGGCAGGGCCCCAAGCCCTCTCCTGGATGACAGGCGCCTGCACCCGAGCAGAAGCCGGACCATCAGCGGGCTCTGGGCCGCCAAGCAACTGCACGGCGGTCTCCCGAGTGATCGTCAGCCGGGCCAGACGCTCCTCCGCCGCCGCCAGCTTGGCCCGCAGCACGTCCAGCTCACCACGAACGATGGCCTCTTCCTCGTCCAGCCGCTGGAACAACGACGCCATCGCCGAACCCTGCCTTCCCAAACGGGCCACATGCCGTGCGCAACCGTAGGGCCAGACCCCAAACGCCCGCAGGGCGTGATCACATCTGCCGCAAACGGAACAACTCCGACCCGCAGCCTGGCTGTTCGCCGACCGCTGGCGCACGAACCAGCGCGGACACGACTCCCGACTGCCATGATCAGCACATGAGTGAGTACTCCTGGCCCTGGGAGAACTACCAGGACCGAGCAGCCACCGCCCGCGCAGCCTGGACCGAAACCGTCCGAGCCCTGCCCATCGGCACCCGGATCACAGGCGAGGTCGTCGGGCGGCAGCCCTTCGGTGTGTTCCTCGCAATCGACGGCCGGCCCGACGCCGTCGGCCTCGCCAAGATCACCGCCATGCCCAGATGCCTGGACCTGCCCGCGGTCGGCCAGCATGTCACCGGGGAAGTCGTCTGGCACGCCGATCACAACCACCAGGTCGGAGTCACGCTCGCCGCGTGGGCCCACCACGAGGACCTGCTGCCCACCTTCGCCGACCGCATTGGCCAAGTCGTCAACGGACGCGTCACCAAGACCGTGCCGATCGGAACATTCGTCCGCATCGCCCACTGCGTTGAGGGACTCGTGCCTTCCATCGAGCTTTCCGGCTCGCCCACGAAGGATGCCGGGCAGGCTGCCCAGGAACGTCAGGAGATCTCTGTACGAATCCTCGCCGTCGACCTGGGAAGACGGCGGATCATCCTGTCGACCAGATGTCTGCCGTAACTCCGTGCAGCCCCCGCGGCCTCAACCCGAGCCACGCAACGCAACACCTCCGGCCGGCGCGCGTCCGCCCGTCGACTGCGGTTCGAACCGGGCTGTCAGGGGACGGTGGCATGCTCAGCTGCCATGGACACCCAGCAGTTCTGGAAGCTGATCGAGGAAGCCCGCTCGCAGGTGCCGGCTCCGGACAACGGTGACGCTGTGGCCGAGCAGGCGACCGCACTGCTCGCGCTTCGCCCGGTCCAGGAGATCGTCGCCGCCCAGCAGATCCTCTGGGGCCTGATGGCTGACTCGTATCGAGCCCCCCTTTGGGGCGCCGCCTACGTGATCAACGGCGGATGCTCCGACGACGGGTTCGACTACTTCCGCGGCTGGCTGATCACCCAGGGCCGTGAGACGTTCGAGCGAGCCATCGGCGATCCCGATGCGCTCGCCGATCTTCCCGCAGTCCGTGCTTTTGCCGCAGACGGGATCGACATCGAGTGCGAGGAAGCCCTGGGCATGGCCTGGAACGCCCACCAGATCGCAACCGGCGAGGAGCTCCCCAACGACTCCTTAACCAACCGCTATCCAGAGCTGGACCCGGAATGGGGCTTCGACTTCGAGGACGACGACGAGCTGAGCCGCCGGCTGCCCCGCCTGGCAGAGCTCTACGCGGAATAGGGTCGGATCAACGCGTCGGCCGTGCTCCGAGCACCGTCAACAGTGTGCCCGACGTGCTGGCACCCACCAGGTTCGCCGACTACTCGCCGACCCTCCCGGCGCAGGCACGGAAGCGTTCGAGAAGTTCGCGCCCGGGCCCACTGTCTGGATCGAAGCCCTGGATGCGCCGTAGCCCGGCCGGGACGCCGGCCCCCAGGAGAAGGGCACCGTGGCAGCGGAAGCAGAACGCGATCTCGAAGAGGAGATCGGCGGAGCTGTGAGCCCGAATGCCGTAGCCGGGCACGAAGCACCGATGCAACTCGTCGCCGGGCAGTTCGGCCACCAGGTTCAGCACCTCCCGAGCCTGGTCCTCCACCCAGATCTCCAGAACATCGCCAACCAGGGTGCCCGAGTCCGTCGGTGCGGTGATGCGGACCACTTCGATCAGTTCGGTCTGTGCGGCGGTCTCGGGAAGCAGCATCCGTACAGGATCACCGACAGGGCCACGACTCGGGAAGCGATCACCAAGACGATGGGAAGCGATCTTCAACGCGCTCGGATCTTTCCTGGTCAAAGCCACTCGTGAACAGCCCACCCAACGGACCGGCTCAGGCCGGTCGACGAAATCCCGCCGGGAGGCAACTCCCGGCGGGATTTCGCGTTTTGGGTCCCCGGGCCGGTGCCGGGCCCGACCGCGGGCCGCCCCCCGGCCGGATGTGGGGCGGATCACATCACCCTTCCGGGCCCGTTTCTGACGCGGTTTGGGGCTCAGGGGGGTCGGTTATGGTGGGTGGGCCCAGACGCTGACGAGGGAACGATCTGGTCTATCTCAACGGGGTGCCATCGCGGTGCGCGAGCTCGGTCTGAAACGGTGGGGGCGGCGGACGGGCCCGGAGGAATCCGGCGGCGCGGCGGAAACCGGAAGACCGAGTTCCCGGACCCTCCCGGCGGCCTGCGTGGCGGCGGTGTCACTGGCGGTGTTCGCCTGGTTCCGGCACACCCACGGGGCCACCATGGTCGACATGCTGGTCTACCGGGCCGAGGGCCAGGCCGTCGTCCGCGGCGAGGACCTGTACGCGATGCGGCTGCCCGGCTGGGACCTGCCGGCCACCTACCCGCCGTTCGCGGCGATGCTCTTCGTGCCGAGCACCTGGTTCGACGTGAGCACCCTGCGCGTCCTGGTGATGCTCCTCAACTACGCGCTGCTCGCCGCGGCCGTGTACCTGTCGCTCAAGCTGGCCGGCTGGCCCAGGCAGCACCGCGCGGCCGTGGTGGTCCTGGCGACCGGCCTCGGCATCTGGCTGGAGCCGGTCTTCACCACCTTCCAGTACGGCCAGGTCAACCTGGGCATCCTCTGCCTGGTCCTGTGGGACCTGACCCGCTCGGACCGCGACCGCTTCAAGGGCGTGGGCATCGGCCTGGCCACCGCCATCAAGATCACCCCCGGCCTGTTCGCCGTCTACCTCTTCCTGACCGGGCGGGTCCGGGCCGCGCTGGTCTCGGCCGGCACCTTCCTGGCGGCGGGCCTGATCGGCTGGGCCCTGCTGCCGGACGCCTCGTACGGGTTCTGGACCGACTACCTCTGGGACCCGAGCCGGGTCGGGGTGACCGTCCTGGTGGACAACCAGTCGCTGCGCGGTGCCGTCTGCCGACTGCTCGACGTCAACGACCCGGGCGTGGTCGGGCTCGTCGCCTCGGCGCTGGTCGGGGCGGGCGGGCTCGGGGTGGCGGTGCTGGCCGGGCGCTCGGCGCGGGTGCTGCGGCGGGCCGACGCCTGGGGCGCGGTCTGCGCCGCCCTCACCGCGCTGCTGGTCTCGCCGATCAGCTGGACCCACCACTGGGTCTGGTGCGTCCCGCTCCTCGCCCTGCTGGCGGTGGAGGCCAGGACCACGGCCCGGAAGGTGCTGTTCGGCCTGGCCCTGCTGGTGTTCCTCTCCCACGTCATGTGGACGGTGCCGCACCGCTGGGGCCGCGGGGTCGCCTGGTACTGGCAGCTGCCCGGGGCGATCTACCCGCCGATCGCGATCGCCGTCCTGGTCGTCGTGGGCCTACGGCTGCGCCGCGCCCGGCGACAGGCCGTGGACGCCACCGGCGGGGCCCGGGCCCTGGCGGCCGACAGGCCGGACCGCGACCCCGAGCTGACGAACCGGACCTGACGGCCCGGACCCACGGACCCAGACCGGACGGATCAGACCTGACGTGACCACCCAGACCGCACCCCCGCCGCCGGCCGCCGCCGGGCCCGCCGCCCGCCGGCTGGCCGCGGCCGTGCTGCTCGGCCCGGCCCGGCGCACCGCGCTGCTCACCGCGCTCTGCTTCGCGGTGACCTGCGCGATCGGCCTGCAGGGCTGGACGTCCGTGGCGCTCGGCGGCTTCGACCTCGGCATCTTCGACCAGGGCGTGCGCGGCTACGCCCACTTCGGGCTGCCCGTCTCGACGCTGAAGAGCTTCCACCACGAGTTCCCGCCCGGCTTCTCGCTGCTGGGCGACCACTTCTCGCCGGTGCTGGCGCTGCTCGCGCCGCTGTACTGGATCTGGGACGATCCGCGCTCGCTGATCATCGGGCAGTCGCTGCTGTTCGCCGCCGGGGTGCCGCTGATCCGGCGGATCGCCGGGTACGCCTTCGCCGACGCCGAGCCGCGCACCGCCCGCCGGGCCGCCGACCTGGCCGGCCTGGTCCACGCGCTCGGCTGGCCGCTGCTGGTCGCCGCCCGGGTCGGCTTCCACGAGGTCGCCTTCGCGGTGCCGCTGACCCTGCTGATGCTGGAGCGCGGGCTGGCCCGCCGGTACGGCACGGTGCTGCTCGCCGCCGTGCTGCTGTGCTGCACCAAGGAGGACCTCGGCCTGATGGTCGCGGCGTACGGCCTGGTGCTGCTGCTGCGCACCCGCCGCACCGGCGACCGGGCGGGCCGCCGCACGGGGCTGGGGCTGCTGCTGGGCGGGCCGGTCGCCTCGGCGGCCGCCATCACCTGGCTGATCCCGGCGATGGGCGGGGAGCCGGGCTACTACTGGAACTACGGCTCGATCGGCACCGATGGCGGGGACGCGCTGCGCAACCTGCTGCACGACCCGTTCCTGCTGGTGCAGGCCGCCTTCGACCAGCCGCTCAAGCCGCTGCTGCTGCTCTGGCTGTTCGGCACCACGCTGCTGCTGCCGCTGCGCTCGGCCACGGTGCTGTGCGCGCTGCCGCTGCTGGCCGAGCGGATCCTGTCCAGCAACCCCAACCACTGGTCGATCGCCCGGCACTACGACTCGCTGCTGTGGCCGATCCTGCTCACCGCCGCGATCGAGGTGCTGGGCCGGCTGAGCGCCACCGGGCGGCCGGAGCGGACCGTGCGGCGGGCCCGCCGGCTGGGCCTCGGCGCGGCCGGGATCGCGCTGGTGGCCGCGGTGCCGATCGGGCTGCTGCCGCTCGCCGTACCGTCCTCCTGGGCGCCGAAGACGAGCGAGGCGGCGCTGGTGCGGGCGGCCGCGCTGATCCCGGACGGGGCGTCCGTCGAGGCGGACAACCAGATCGCGCCGCGGCTGACCGCCCGGGCGGACGTGGTGCTGGTCGACGGCACGCCGCGCGGGCGCGAGTACGTGCTCACCCGGGGCGACAAGCGGTCCTTCCCGTTCAAGACGGACAAGGAGCAGGCCGAGCGGATCCAGCTGCTGCTGGCGCACGGCTACCGGCAGCTGTGGGCCGAGGACGGGGTCGTGCTGCTGCACCGGGAGGGCGATCAGCCGGTCCCCGGCGAGCACGTGCCGGGGCCGGGCGACGAGCCGGTCCAGGACGAGGTCCCGTCCGACGTGGGGCACAACCTGTTCCGCGGCTGAGCACGACCCCCGGACACGCCGGAGGGCCGGCCGGAACGACGTCCGGCCGGCCCTCCGGGAGTGCCTCAGGGGCGGTCCGAGCCGGCGTAGCTGCCGCTCTGCGGGGAGCCCTGGGGCGGGACGGCGCCGTAGTGGCCCGGCCGCCGGCCGCGCGGGTGTCGGGTCAGCCTGTAGCCGAGGACGCCGGCCAGCGCGGCCAGGAAGCCGCCGCCGATCGTCCAGTACCAGCGGCTGTTCCAGCCGGAGAACCAGCCGGTGTACCAGTGCTCCTCCTCGGCCACCGGGGCGGCCGCCTTGGCCGTGCTCGCGCCGCCGCCGGCCGGCGGGACCAGCGGGGCCTTCAGCTCGCCGCCCTCCGGCTGGGCGTTGTCGGCGTCGCCCTTGGCGGCGACGTGCAGCCGGACCGAGGAGGCCAGGCCGAGGTCCGGCTGCGGGACGTCGCTGACCGACAGCCGCACGTAGTAGGTGCCGGGCAGGGGGTCGCCGGACCACGGCTCGGCCCAGGTGCGGACCTCGCGCAGGGTGCAGTTCAGCGCCAGGGTGGCGGCGCTCTGCTCGGCGGTGGCGTTCTGGGTGCCGGCGGTGCACGACTGGCGGCGGCGCAGCCCGTCGAAGACCTCGACGGACCAGGTCTGCGGGCCGTGCCGGTCGGCCGCGGGGGCCAGGTCGACGGTCAGGTCGACCGTCGGGGTCTGGCCCTCGGAGGCGCCGAACGCCCAGTACAGGTAGTCGCCGGTGGAGACGGCGACCTTGGCGTCCTGGCCGGGGGAGAGGTTGACCGCGGTCAGGAAGGAGGTGCCGGCCTTGGTGGCCGGGGCCGGGGTGCCCTTCGCGCCGGCCGAGGGGGACGGCGAGGCGGCCGAGGCGGCCGGGGCGCCCAGGGCGCTCAGGGCCAGGGCGGGCAGCAGGGCGAGGGCGGCGAGGGTGCCGCGGAGCGTCGTACGCATGGTCAGTTCTCCCGCCAGACGGCGATCCGCCAGCGCGCGATCCAGCCGAGGACCAGACCGAAGGCCAGGCCGGCCAGGGTGAGGGTGAGCAGCAGGATCCAGCCGCGGCCGAGGCCCATCGCGGCGCCCTCCGGAGCGGGCGAGGCGGAGGCCAGGTCGACGGTCAGCTCCAGCGGCATGCCGGGGTCGGCCAGGACGCCGGTCTGCGGGGCCAGCGAGTTGCTGACGACCAGGCAGACGGTGGTCTCCGGCTTCTCCTTGGAGCCCTTCGTGGCGGTGGGGCTCGCGGTGACGTAGCCCTTGGAGTCGTCGGTGGACCAGCGCAGGCCGGTGGAGACCACGTCGGTGCGGCCGCTGCCGGCGTCGGTGCCGCGGACCAGCTCCTGGCCGGTCGCGCTGGTCGCCTGGAGCAGGACCCCGTAGTCCCGGGCCACCGGGCGGTCGAGGGCGACGCTGACCGAGGCGCGCAGCTCCTGGCCGGACTTGACCGGGACCTTGTAGACGCGGTGCTCGGAGAACTTCTCGCGGTCGGTGTAGACGCCCGGGGCGAGCACCGGGGCGCTCTCGCACCTGTCGGTGCCGGAGGTCTTGACCGGGGTCACCGTGTAGGTGTCGTTGGAACGGTCGACCAGCTGCTTCACCTTGTCGGTGAGCTGCTCCTGGGTGCGGACGTCGGTGTAGGTGCCGCCGGTCGCGTTGGCGATGCAGAGCAGCTGCTGGCGGGTCTTGTCGTCGTGGGCCAGGCCCAGGGTGTCGACCACCAGGTGGATGCCCTGGGAGGCGAGTTCGCGGGCGACGTCGCAGGGGTCGGGCGGGGTGCAGGTGTCCTCGCCGTCGGTGATCAGCACCACCCGGCGGGTGGTCTCGCCCTTGCCGAGGTCCTGGGCGGCGCCGCGCAGGGCCAGGCCGATCGGGGTGAAGCCGGTGGGCCGCAGGGTGGCGACGGCGGTCTTGGCCTCGACCTTGTCGGTCTTGCCGACCGGGAACAGCTGCTTGGTGTCCAGGCAGCCCTGGGCCTTGTCGTTGCCGGGGTAGGTCGCGCCCAGCGTGCGGATGCCGAACTCGGTCTCCGCGGGCAACGCGTCGATC
Source organism: Kitasatospora sp. Xyl93 (assembly GCF_055383135.1). Taxonomy (NCBI): domain Bacteria; kingdom Bacillati; phylum Actinomycetota; class Actinomycetes; order Kitasatosporales; family Streptomycetaceae; genus Kitasatospora; species Kitasatospora sp. Xyl93. The sequence goes on from NZ_AP029185.1 coordinate 4,774,032, forward strand.
ACCTCGTTCAGCGACTGCTGGGCCACCGCGATGCGGCTCTTGCCCTGGATGTCGGCCTCTCGCATGGAGCCGCTGACGTCCAGGACGAGGTCGACCCGGGGGGCCTCCTTGGTCGTGGGAGCGGCGCCGGCTGATGGTTCGTCGGCATGGGCGGGCAGGCCGAGCAGCAGCGAGGCGCCGGTTATCGCCAGGGCCGCCAACAGGCTGCCGAGCCTGGTCTGTGGTCGTCGTCCGGTAGTCACCCGCCGATCCTAGGGAGCATCAGTTGACGATGGCGAAACGAGGCCGGATCGTGCCTCGACCAGCCGAGGCGTGAACTCCGGCGCGCGGACGAGGAATTCGCTGACGCCGCCCTTACCGCGGCTGGATAGCCTTCCGTACGCACGCGACGGCGACGGGGGCGGGATGGAACTGACGGCGGTCGGCAAACGGTACGGGCGGCGGGAGCGGTGGATCCTGCGCGGGGTCGATCTGGCGGTCGGGCCGGGCGAGTTGGTGCGGATCGCCGGGCGCAACGGCAGCGGCAAGTCGACGCTCCTGCGGCTGGTCGCCGGGATCGAGCGGCCGAGCACCGGGCGGGTGCTGCGGCCCGGCCCGACGGCGTACGTGCCCGAACGCTTCCCGCCGGCGCTGCCCTTCGACGCCGCCACCTACCTGCTGCGGGTCGGCCGGGTGCACGGGCTGTCGGCGGAGCGGGCGCGGCGGCGGGCGGCGGAGTGGCTGGACCGGTTCGGGGTCGCGGACCGGGCGGGCACGCCGCTGAGCCGGCTGTCGAAGGGCACCTGCCAGAAGGTCGCGGTCGCCCAGGCGCTGCTCCCCGAGGCGCGGGTGCTGCTGCTGGACGAGGCGTGGACCGGGCTGGACCCGCAGGCCCGGGCGGTGCTGGACGAGGCGGCCGCCGAGCGGGCGGCGGCGGGCGGCACGGTGCTGTTCGTCGACCACGACCCGGCCCGGCTGGCCGGGCTGACCACCGCCGCGTACCGGGTCGGCGCGGACGGCGGGCTGCGCGCCGTCGAGGACGGGGCGCGGGAGCCGGTGTGCGGCCCGGTCTCGGACGGCCCGGTGATGGAGGTCGAGGTGGACGTCGAGGACGGCGCCCCGCTGCCGCCGCTGCTGCCGGGGGCGCCGGAGGTCACCGCGCTGGCCGGGACGGCGGTGCGGCTGGCGGTGCCGGCCGCGCACTCGGACGCGCTGCTGCGCCGGCTGCTGCTGGGCCGCCCGGCCGTCCGGGTGCTGGCGGTGCGGCGGCGCGAGGAGGGGGAGCGGTGATGACCCGGACCGGTGCGCTGACCAGGTACCACCTGGAGCTGCTGCTGCGCTCGCACGCCTGGCTGCCGCCGTTCCTGGCGTACGCGCTGCTGCTGGTGGTCGGAGTGCCGGTGGGCGACCCGCTGCTGGGCGGCCTGGGCTACGGCGCGGGGGTGCTGCTGCCGGTGAGCGCCTGGTACGTGCGCGGCGCGCTGAACGCGGAGCCGCCGGCCTCGCGGGCCTGCCTGGTGGCGGCGGCGGGCCCGGTGCGGGTCCAGCTGGGCGCGCTGCTGGCGGCGCTGACGGCGTCGCTGGTGCTGGCGGTCGGCCAGGTGGCGGCGGTGTGGTGGGTCGGTGGTGCGGTGGCCGGCCCGGGGGCGCAGCGGCAGCCGTCGGCCGGGGCGGCGGTGCTGGCCGGGCTGGTGGCCTCGGTGGCCTGCGCGCTGCTGGGGGTGCTGGCCGGGGCGCTGGCCAACCGTCCGGTGCTGGGCCGCCCGCAGTACGGCATCCCGACGGCGCTGGCGCTGGCCGTACTGCTGCTGGTGGTGCCGGTCTCGCCGGCCAACACGGCGGTGCGCGAGCTGGTGTCGGCGGCCCGGACCGGCCGGATCGCGGTGCCGTGGGCGAGCCTGCTGGCCGCCGCCGTCCTGCTGGCGGCGGTCGGCGCGGGGACGGCGGTGCTGGCCGGGCGCCGGCCGGAGTGACGGGCGCAGTGAGGGCCGGAGTGACGGGCGGAGGGGCTCGGCGGACGATCGCCGCAGGGCGCTGAGCTGCTGCTTCGACCGCCGAGTGGGAGAAGCGCCGTTTACGAAGTGTCCGGTTTGTATAGCACTATGCGCCAATTCGGACAATGCGCCGGTTGGGACTGTTCGTTTGCGACACTGGTGCTTTCGCCGGGTACTGTCCCATGTTTGTTCGGTTGGTCCCCGATGACACCCGGAAGGGTTCCGGGTGACCAGCCGCTAGGACACCCTCCCCCGCCTAGAAGGACCGCAGTTTTGGCCAGCAACACCCTTGGTGCGCGTCTGCTGCGACGCAAGCCCGTCTCGACACTGATCGCCGAGTCCGAAGGCAAGGACGCCCTCCCGGCCGGCGCGCCCGAGGAGGGCGGGCGCTCCGGCATCCACCTGCGCCGCTCGATCGGCCTGTGGCAGCTGTCCTCGATCGGCATCGGCGCCACCATCGGCACCGGCATCTTCTTCGTGCTGAACACCGCCGTGCCCTCGGCCGGGCCGGCCGTCATCCTGTCCTTCGTGATCGCCGCGATCACCGCCGGGCTCACCGCGCTCTGCTACGCCGAGATGGCCTCCGCGATCCCGGTCTCCGGCTCCTCGTACTCCTACGCCTACGCCACCCTCGGCGAGGGCGTCGCCTTCGGCGTCGGCATCTGCCTGCTGATGGAGTACGGCGTCTCGGCGTCCGCGATCGCGGTCAGCTGGGCCGAGTACCTGAACAAGTTCCTCGACCTGGCCTTCGGGATCACGATCCCCGAGCAGCTGTCCGGCGCGCCGGGCGGGGGCCACTGGTTCAACCTGCCCGCGCTGCTGCTGGTCGCCATGGTCTGCGTCCTGCTGATCCGCGGCGTCAGCGAGTCGGTGAAGGTCAACGCGGCGATGGTCGCGATCAAGATCCTGATCCTGATCCTGTTCGTCGGCGTGGCGCTCACCGGCTTCCACTCCGGCAACCTGACCCCGTTCATGCCGCTCGGCATCGGCGGCGTGCAGGTCGCCGCGTCCAGCATCTTCTTCTCCTTCATCGGCCTGGACGCCGTGTCCACCGCCGGTGAGGAGGTCAAGAACCCGCGCCGCACCCTGCCGCTGGCGATCATCATCTCGCTGGTCGTGGTGACCCTGCTCTACATCCTGGTCGCCCTGGCCGGCATCGGCGCCCAGCCCTGGCAGAAGTTCGACGGCCAGGAGGCCGGCCTCGCCCAGATCCTCCAGGACATCACCGGCCAGAGCTGGCCCGCGATGCTCTTCGCGGTCGGCGCGATCATCTCGATCTTCAGCATCACCCTCGTGGTGATCTACGGCCAGACCCGCATCCTCTACTCGATGGGCCGCGACGGCATGCTGCCCAAGCGCTTCGCCGAGCTCTCCCCGCGCAGCGGCACCCCGGTGTGGAACACCCTCGTGGTGGGCCTCGGCGTGGGCGCGCTGGCCGCGTTCGTCCCGCTGAACATCCTGGCCGACATCACCAGCCTCGGGACGCTCATCGCCTTCTCGGTGGTCTCGATCGGCGTGATCGTGCTGCGCCGCACCCAGCCCGACCTGCCGCGCGGCTTCAAGGTGCCCGGCTACCCGGTCGTCCCGCTGGTCAGCGTCGGCTTCTGCGCCTACCTGATCACCGGCCTGCACGCCGACACCTTCCGGGCCGGCGCGATCGCCCTCGTGGTCGCCGTGGTCGTCTACTTCGGCTACAGCATCAAGCACTCCCGGCTGGAGCAGGCCGAGCGGCAGTCCGTGCCCTCGGACAGCGCCGTCGGCTGATCCGGAGGCAAACCCCGCGTGAAGGGCCGCCGACCGCCGAGGCACCCGGCGGCCCTTTTCGCGCCATCGCCCGTCCGGTGTCCTACGCCATGGCGACAGGGCCCGGCCCACACCCATAACCTTCCACCATGGTGAGCACCCGCACGCCCGGCTTCTCCCGCCCGCGCGGCCGCTTCACCGGCCGCAGCAGAACGCCGGCCCAGACCTCCGCGACCGAGGCGCCGTCCGGATCCGGACGGCCGCCGCGCGGCTTCTCCACCCGGCCCTTCCCCCGTCAGCGTGGTGAGAGCACGTTTCCGCCCACGCCCGATCGGCTGAACGCCGCCCGGCTCGCCCGCCTCTCCTCGACGCGGACCGTCCAACTGCTCGGCTGCCTGGTCGCGGCCGGCTGGGCCGCCGCCTTCCCGCTCGTCTCCGACCTGCCCAACCAGCGGCTCTGGGGCCTGATCGCGGCCCCCGCCTACGCTCTGGCCGGGCTGCTCTGCCTGACCCTGCCGCGCCGCTTCGCGGCCCACGCGGCGGCCTGCGTCGCCCTCGTCGGAGCCGTCCTCGTCCCGCTCGGACTGCTCGCCCTGCACGGCCGCCACCAGTCCGAGGTGATGGTGGTCGAACGCTCGGCCCACCTGCTGCTCACCACCGGCACCGCGTACCTGCCGCACCCGGTGGTGGTCACCGACTACAACCCGTACCTGCCGGCGATGTCCCTGTTCGGGATGCCGCGCCAGCTGCTCGGGGACTCCACCGCCTTCGCGCGGGTCGCCGGGGACGCCCGGATCTGGTTCGCGCTGACCTTCTTCGCCTGCCTGCTGGCCGCCTGGCGGCTGCTGCGGCCCTCCGGCCCCGGCCCGAGCGGCCGGCGGGCGCCGCTGCTGCCGCTGGCGGTCCTCACCGCCTCGCCGCTGATCGCGCTGGCCCTGGTGGTCGGCGGGGTGGACCTGCCGCTGATCGGGGTCTGCTGCCTGGCCATGGCGCTCGCCGAGCGGGACCGCACCGTCGGCGCCGGGCTGGTGCTCGCCCTCGCCTGCACCCTGAAGTGGACGGCCTGGCCCGCGCTGCCGGTCGCCGTCCTGCTGCTCTGGCGGCTGTACGGCCGGCGGCCCGCCGCCCGGACCGCGCTGATCGGGGTCGGGGCGAGCGCGCTGGTGATACTGCCCTCCGTACTGGCCCAGGCGGACGCGCTGCGCGAGCAGGTGGTGCGCTTCCCGCTCGGGATGACGGCGATCCGCACCCCGGCGGGCAGCCCGCTGCCCGGCAAGGTGCTGGCCGGCTTCGGGCCGACCGGGCACGCGGTCTCGCTGGCGCTGATGACCATCGCCCTGGTCGCGGTGGCGATCTGGCTGCTGGCCCGGCCGCCGGTCTCCGCGATCGCCGCGGCCGACCTGCTGGCCGCCGGGCTCGCCATCGCCTTCATGCTGGCCCCGGCCGGGCGGTTCGGGTACCTGGCGCTGCCGGCGGTGCTGCTGATCTGGCCGCGGCTGGCGGCCCGGCGCTGGAGCAGCCGGCGCCCGGTCCCGCCCGGCCGGGTGCGGGGAAGGCCGCAGCCCGCCCTGCCGCGGGGCTGAGCGGGAAGTGACTCGTCCGTTCGCCTCCGGGCGTTCCGGACCCGGCGGCTCGGGGCGTGACTCGTCCGTTCGCCTCCGGGCGTTCCGGACCCGGCGGCTCGGGGCGTGACTCGGCCGCTCGCCTCCGGGCGTTCTGGACCCGGAGGCTCGGGGGTTCTCAGCGGCCGCCGGCGGCCTTCAGGATGGAGGCGACGGCCGGGCCGGCCGCGTCCACGCCGTGGCCGCCGCCCTGCACCTCGGCGGCCACCGCGATGTTGCCGCGGTAGGCGGTGAACCAGCTGTTGGTGACGTCGACGCCGGCGACCTCGGCGGAGCCGGTCTTGGCGCCCGCGTTGTCGGTGATCCCGGCCATCACGTCCTTGGCGGTGCCGCCGGTGGCGGTGGCGGCCATCATCGCCTTCAGCTTGGCGGCCACGTCCGGGGAGAGCGGGCGGGCGGCCTTCTGCTGCGGCAGTTCGGCGACCAGGACCGGCTGCTTGAACTCGCCGTTCTGCACGGTGGCGGTGATCGAGGCGATGGCCAGCGGGTTCATCTGGACCTTGCCCTGGCCGATGTAGTTCATGGCCTGCTCGTCCTTGCTGCCCGGCGTGGCCGGCACCTTGCCGTCCGCGTTCGGCAGGCCGGTCTTCCACTCCAGGCCGATGCCGAAGACGTCCTTGGCCGTGCCGGACAGCGTCTCGGGCTTGAGGCTGGCCAGGCCCTGGTTGATGAAGGCCGTGTTGCAGGACATCATGAAGTCCTGCTGGAGCGTGTTGCCCGGGAACGCGCCCGGGAACGAGTTCGGGATCGGGTGCGCGTTGCCGCTCTTCTCCGGGCAGGCCACCACGGTGTCCGGGTTGATCCCGGCCTCCAGCAGCGACGCCGAGGTGACGATCTTCATCGTCGAGCCCGGCGCGAGCAGCCCGGTGAAGGCCCGGTTCTGGCCGTTGGCCGGGGAGTTGGCGAAGGCCAGCACCTGGCCGGTGCTCGGCTCGATCGCGACGATGGACCCGGGCTTGCCGCCCAGGTCGGTCATCGCCTTCTCGGCGGCGGCCTGGAGGGTGTTGTCGATGGTCACCTTGAACGGCTTGCCGGGCTTCGGCTCGACGATGGTGAACAGCTTGTCCTGGGAGCCCTTGCCGGCCGGGTCGGAGATCACCACCGCGCTGCCCGCGTCCTGGTCCTTGTTCGGGTCCGGCGGCAGCAGCTTGTTGGCGTTCTCCTGGAGGGTGGTCATCAGCGCCGGGGTGAGCGAGGCGCCCTGCACCGGCTTGCCGTTGCGGTCGACCACGGTGGACGGCGGGGAGAAGACCGGCTGGACGGCGATGGTCTCGTTGCCGGACAGGTGGGGGTGGATCACCGAGGGTGCCCAGTGCACGGCCGGAGTGTTGTCGCTCATCTTCACGACGCCCAGGAAGCCCTGGTAGTCCCAGGCCCGGTTGGTGCCCGCGAACTCCGCGCGCGCCTTGTAGGACATCAGCGTGCCGGTGGGCCCGGGGGTGGCGGTCGGGGACGGCGAGTCGCCGGCGCCGGGGGCGCCGGGCGTCCCGGAGGCGGCGGCGGACGGCTTGGGGGCCGGGGCGGGGGTGCCGGTGGCGGCGGAGAAGACCTGCTGGGTGGTCGGACCGAACGGGGTGAGGGTCAGCGCGCTCGGCTTGACCTGGTCCCGGAAGGCGGTCAGCGCGGTGGTGGCCGCGGCCGGATCGTCGGTCAGCGAGGCCGCCTTGGCGATGTCGCCGGCCGCCCACGCCGCCAGGAAGTCCTTCAGGCCGGCTGCCGCCTGCTCGGCCGACGGCGGCTCGGCGACGACCGTGCGGGGCTTCTTGCCCTCGGATCCGCCCGAGTCGCTCATCAGGCTGTACGCGCCGTAGCCGCCGCCCGCGAGGACGGCGATGGACACGCCGGTGATGATGCCGATCTTCGCGCCACTGCGCATGGTGCAGTTCCCCCAGGGGTCTCGCGGCCGGGCGCAACCGGCCGGGGCCGGAAACGCGGTACCCCCCCACCCTAGGCAGCCCGGATCGGTGCGTCGGCGAATCGCCCCGGACTTGTGACGGATCTGGTACGTGGTGTGCACCGCGTACGGACGGTTCGCGGGAACGCGGTGCGGACCCGGCGGACGGTCAGATCCAGGTGTTGAACCACATCCGGCGGCGCCAGTCCTCCAGCGGGATGGTCTGCCCGGTGAAGAGCGGGTAGAAGAAGAGGAAGTTCCAGACGATCAGCAGGACCAGCAGCCCGGCCGCCGCCGAGCCGATGATCCGGCGGTCCCGGGAGGCGCCGGCCGGGCCGATCAGGGCGCCGACCAGCATCGTCACCGCGAGCACCAGGAACGGGACGAAGACCACCGCGTAGAAGAGGAAGATCGTCCGCTGCTGGTAGGCGAACCAGGGCAGGTAGCCGGCGGCCAGGCCGCAGAGCAGGGCGCCGGCCCGCCAGTCCCGCCGGGCCGCCCAGCGCCACAGGCAGTAGGCCAGCGCCGCGACGGCCGTCCACCACAGCAGCGGGGTGCCGATGCCCAGCACCTCGCGGGCGCAGTCCGCGGCGGTGCAGCCGGCCTGGCCGTACTTGGGGGACTCGTAGTAGAAGGACACCGGCCGGCCCAGCACCAGCCAGGACCACGGGTTGGACTGGTAGGTGTGCGGGTCGCTCAGGCCGACGTGGAAGTCGTAGACCGTCGAGTGGTAGTGCCACAGGGAGCGCAGGGCCTCGGGTATCCACGGGAAGTCGGTGGAACGGCCGACCGCCCAGTCCCGGCCCCAGCCGCCCTGGCCGGGGGCGGTGCTGCTGGCGAACCAGCCCCACCAGGACGCGATGTAGACGCCGACCGGGACCACCACGACCGAGACGAAGGCCGGCACCACGTCCCGGGCGAGCGCCGCCCGGAGCGGGTGCGGGGCGCCGGCCAGGCGGCGGGCGCCGACGTCCCAGAGCACGGTCATCAGCCCGAAGGCCGCCGCGACGTACAGGCCGCTCCACTTGGTGGCGCAGGTCAGGCCGACGCAGACGCCGGCCGCGATCCGGTACGGGCGCCAGCCCAGGTTCAGCCGCTGGGCGAGCCGCGGGTCCTCGACCCCGCCCAGCCGCCGGGCCAGCAGGGCCCGGGTGCGGTCGCGGTCCAGCAGCAGGAAGCCGAAGGCGGCGAGGGTCCAGAACATCACCACCAGGTCGAGCAGGGCGGCCCGGCTGAGCACCAGGTGCAGGCCGTCCACCGACAGCAGCAGGCCCGCCACGCAGCCCAGCAGGGTGGAGCGGAACATCCGGCGGGCGATCCGGGCCAGCATCAGCACCGACAGGGTGCCGAGCAGGGCCACCGCGAACCGCCAGCCGAACGGGTTCATGCCGAACAGCTGCTCGCCCGCGCCGATGATCCACTTGCCCACCGGCGGGTGCACCACGTACGAGGGCGTCGGCCGGTACGGGACGGCCGCGCCCGGCGTCATGATCGTCGCGTTGGCGTCCTCCGGCCAGCTGATCTCGTAGCCGCCGTGCCAGAGCGCGTAGGCGTCCTTGGCGTAGTACGTCTCGTCGAAGATGATCGCGTGCGGCTGCCCGAGGCCGGTGAACCGCAGCAGGCCGGCGAAGACCGCCACCGCGACCGGGCCCAGCCAGCCGGCCCACCGGCAGAGGAAGGACCACAGGCCCTGCGGCAGCGAGACGCCCAGCCGCAACAGCAGCGGCGACTGCGGCACGTCCCGGGGCGTCACCCGGGGGCCGTCCGGCATCGGCGGCGCCAGGCGCTCGGTGAGCGTCGCCGTGGGGCGGGCGGCGTAGCCGTACCGGGCCAGGCGTCCGCGCCAGCCGGCGGGTCCGGCCTGCGGTGAGCGGGGGGACGGCAGGCCGACGCCGCCGTACGCGGAGTGGTCCGTACCAGTGGGCGTCTGCGCCGCCGTGTCGCCGTTCATCCGCCACATCGTAGGGGCGCTCTTCGTACGCGTGTCCGCTCCCTCGGAAGCTGACCGAATCGTCACCAAAAACCCCGGGCGCTCCACAGCTGCGAGGATGGGGACCGTGACAGGAGTACTCGTTCTCGCAGGCACCCCCATCGGCGACGTCTCGGACGCCCCGCCCCGGCTGGTCCACGAACTGGCGACGGCGGACGTGATCGCCGCCGAGGACACCCGGCGGCTGCGCCGGCTCACCCAGGCGCTGGGGGTGACCCCGGCCGGGCGGGTGGTCTCCTACTTCGAGGGCAACGAGGCCGGCCGCACCCCCGAACTGGTCGAGGCGCTGCTCGGCGGCGCCCGGGTGCTGCTGGTCACCGACGCCGGCATGCCCTCGGTCTCCGACCCCGGCTACCGGCTGGTCGCCGCCGCCGTGGCCGCCGACGTCAAGGTCACCGCGGTGCCCGGGCCCTCGGCGGTGCTCACCGCGCTCGCGCTGTCCGGCCTGCCGGTCGACCGCTTCACCTTCGAGGGCTTCCTGCCGCGCAAGAGCGGCGACCGGGCCCGGCAGCTCGCCTCGATCGCCGCCGAGCCGCGCACCATGGTCTTCTTCGAGGCGCCCCACCGGATCGCCGAGGCGCTGACGGCGATGGCCGAGGCGTTCGGGCCGGAGCGGCCGGCCGCCGTCTGCCGCGAACTCACCAAGACCTACGAGGAGGTCAGGCGCGGACCGATCGGCGAGCTGGCGGTCTGGGCGGCCGACGGCGTCAAGGGCGAGATCACCGTCGTGGTCGCCGGCGCCCCGCCGGCCGCGCCCCAGGAGCTGACCCCGGCCGAGCTGGCCCGGCTGGTGGCCCTCCGGGAGGAGGCCGGGGAGCGGCGCAAGGAGGCCATCGCGGCCGTCGCCGTGGAACTCTCGCTGCCCAAGCGCGAGGTCTTCGACGCGGTCGTGGCGGCCAAGCGGGAAGGCCTGGAGGGGCGCCCGGGGAAGCCGTGAATCCCGGGGGTTGCGTTGCCCACGGGGAGTCGTACCGTGGAGAGAAGGCCTCGGTAAACACCCGCTGAGCTGAAGTTTCGGTCGCGGTTTCCGGTCCTGGGAGGGCCCTGCGTATAGGGCTCCCCAACCCGCATCCAAGTCTTCACAAGTGGGGCGTCGGCCGGGGCGGTCCGGGCATTTCCTGGAACGGAAAGACCCAGCCGGACGAGCGTCCGGCGGGCGCTGGGAGACGGCCATGAGTGATGTTGTCGGTAGCCCCCGCAGTGGCAGCGCACTGAGCACCGCCGGTCTGGCCGGCCGGCCGCACACTCCCGTCGAGACCGTACGGGAGGCCTACTCCTTCGCGTGCCTGCGCTGCGGGTACGGCTGGGAGCAGGCGTACGACATCGAGCACCACGTGGCCAAGGACGGGCACGTCGTGTTCGAGTACCACGCCAACGGCGTCCGGGTGCCGTCCCCGCTGCTCAAGCCGACCTGCCCGGGATGCGGCGGCCACACCGTACGGATCATGCGCGAGGGCCGGGTGGCCTCCGCGGACCAGCCGCGGCACCACGCCCCCGGCTACCCGGCGCACGCCGAGCCGGCCGGGGCGACCCCGGTGGCCGAGCCCGTGCGGCCGCGCGGACGCTGGGCCCGGTTCTGGTCGCGGCTGCTGGGCTGACACCGGGGCGACGTGGAAGGGACCGCCCCCGGCCGGGAGAGAACTCGGTCGAGGGCGGCCCGCCCGCCCGACTAAGCTTTCCGACCATGGCGGCCACTGCAGACCACAGCACCACCGGGGCGAGCGCCCCGGCGTACTACGTTTCCACCCCGATCTACTACGTCAACGATCGCCCCCACCTGGGCCACGCGTACACCACCGTGGCGGGCGACGTCCTCACCCGCTGGCACCGCCAGCGCGGCGAGAAGGTGTGGTACCTGACCGGCACCGACGAGCACGGTCAGAAGATCATGCGGACGGCCGAGGCGAACGGCGTCAGCCCGCAGGAGTGGTGCGACAAGCTGGTCGAGGAGGCCTGGAAGCCGCTCTGGGAGCACCTGGAGATCGCCAACGACGACTTCATCCGCACCACCGAGGAGCGGCACACCGCCCGGGTGCAGGAGTTCGTCCAGGACCTGTTCGACAAGGGCGAGATCTACAAGGGCGGCTACTCCGGCCCGTACTGCGTCGGCTGCGAGGAGTTCAAGCTCCCGTCCGAGCTGCTCGACGGCGCGGCCGAGGACGAGAAGCTCTGCTCCGTCCACAAGCGGCCGGTCGAGTGGCTGGAGGAGGAGAACTACTTCTTCCGCCTCTCCGCCTACGGCCCGCGGCTGCTGGAGTTCTACGCGGCGAACCCGGACTTCATCCAGCCCGCCTCGGCCCGCAACGAGGTGCTGCGCTTCGTCGAGCAGGACCTCAAGGACCTCTCGATCTCCCGGTCCACCTTCGACTGGGGCGTGCCGCTGCCCTGGGACGAGAAGCACGTCCTCTACGTGTGGGTCGACGCGCTGCAGAACTACATCACCGCGGCCGGCTACGGCAGCGACCCGGAGCGCTTCGCCGAGCTGTGGCCCGCCTCGGTCCACCTGGTCGGCAAGGACATCCTGCGGTTCCACGCCGTCATCTGGCCCGCCATGCTGATGGCCGCCGGGCTGCCGCTGCCCAAGCGGGTCGTCGCCAACGGCTGGCTGATGGTCGGCGGCGAGAAGATGTCCAAGTCCAACCTGACCGGCATCGCGCCCACCGACCTCACCTCGCACTTCGGCGTGGACGCGTACCGCTACTACTTCCTGCGGGCGATCCCGTTCGGCACCGACGGCTCGTTCTCCTGGGAGGACTTCACCGCCCGGTACACCTCCGAGCTGGCCAACGACTTCGGCAACCTGGCCTCCCGGGTCGCCGCGATGGTCGGCAAGTACTTCGACGGGGCGCTGCCGGCCGCGGCCGCGCACGGCGGGGCCGAGCAGGCGATCGCCGACGGGCTCGCCAGGGCCGTCGACACGGCCGACCGGAAGATCGGCGAGGAGCTGGACTTCGCCGGCGGCCTCGCGGCGATCTTCGAGTTCGTCAAGCAGGTCAACGGCTACCTCACCGAGCAGGAGCCGTGGAAGGTCGCCAAGGACGACTCCGAGGAGGGCCGGGCCCGTCTCGCGACCATCCTCTACACCGCCGCCGAGGCGCTGCGCGCCACCGCCGTCCTGCTCAACCCGGTGATGCCGTCCACCGCCGAGAAGCTGTGGACCTCGCTGGGCGCCGAGGCCGCCGGCCTGGGCGCGCTCTGCGCGCAGACCGTCGCCACCGCCGCCGACTGGGGCCGGCTGCCCGCCGGTGCCACCGTCACCAAGGGCGAGATCCTCTTCCCGCGCCTCGAAGAGAAGCCGGCCGCCTGACATGGCCGCCAAGGACGACGCCCGGTCGACCCCGCCGCCGCTGCCGGAACCCCTGGCGGTGGCGGTGGCCGACTCGCACACCCACCTCGACATGCAGTCCGGCACCCCGGCCGAGGGCCTGGCCAAGGCCGCCTCGGTCGGGGTCACCACGGTGGTCCAGGTGGGCTGCGACGTGCCCGGCTCGCGCTGGGCCGCCGAACTGGCGGCGCAGTACGAGCAGGTGCACGCGGCCGTCGCCCTGCACCCGAACGAGGCGCCGCGGATCTTCCTCGGCGACGCGGACGGCTGGTCCGGGCAGCAGCGGAAGGCCGGCGGCGCCGCCGCGCTGGACGAGGCGCTCGCCGAGATCGACCGGCTCGCCGCCCTGCCGCAGGTGCTGGCGGTCGGCGAGACCGGCCTGGACTACTTCCGCACCGGCCCGGAGGGCGTGGAGATCCAGAAGGAGTCGTTCCGCCGCCACATCGAGATGGCCAAGCGGCACGGCAAGGCCCTGGTCATCCACGACCGGGACGCCCACGACGACGTCATCGCCCTGCTGCTGGCGGAGGGCGCCCCGGAGCGGACGGTCTTCCACTGCTACTCCGGCGACGCCGACATGGCCAAGACCTGCGCCGAGCACGGCTGGTACCTCTCCTTCGCCGGCCCGGTCACCTTCAAGGCCAACCAGCCGCTGCGCGACGCCCTGCTCGCCACCCCGCTGGACCGGATCCTGGTCGAGACCGACGCCCCGTTCCTCACCCCGCACCCCTACCGCGGCCGCCCCAACGCCCCGTACCTGATCCCGGTCACGGTGCGCTCGATGGCGGCGACGCTGGGGCTGCACGAGGACGAGCTGTCGGCGGCCGTCGCGGAGAACACCGCGCGCGCCTTCGGGTACTGAGCACGAGGTCGGGGCCCCGTCCGGATCGGCGCGTCCGGACGGCGGCCCCCGCGCCCGTATCCTTGGCGCGTGAGCACCACCGACCCCACCCCTGACAGCCGCCCCCAGCCTCCGGCCGGGGGGACCCCCTTGCTGGGCAGCGCCGACATCCGGGAGCTGGCCGCCGCGTTCGGCGTGAAGCCGACCAAGCAGCGCGGGCAGAACTTCGTCATCGACGGCAACACCGTGCGGCGGATCGTCCGGGCCGCCGACGTGACGGAGCAGGACGCGGTGGTGGAGGTCGGGCCCGGGCTCGGCTCGCTCACGCTGGCGCTGCTGGAGGTGGCGCGGCACGTCACCGCGGTCGAGATCGACCCGGTGCTGGCCCGGCACCTGCCGGACACCGTCGCGGCCCGGATGCCCGGCAGGGCGGGCGCCTTCGACCTGGTGTTCAGCGACGCGATGGAGGTCACCGAGCTGCCCGGGCCGGCGCCCACCGCGCTGGTCGCCAACCTCCCGTACAACGTCGCGGTGCCCGTCCTGCTGCACATGCTGGCGACCTTCCCCAGCATCGACCGGACCCTGGTGATGGTGCAGAGCGAGGTAGCCGACCGGCTCGCCGCCAAGCCGGGCAACAAGGTGTACGGCGTCCCGTCGGTCAAGGCCAACTGGTACGCCGACGTGAAGCGGGCCGGCGCCATCGGGCGGAACGTGTTCTGGCCCGCCCCCAACGTCGACTCCGGGCTGGTCTCGCTGATCCGCCGCGAGCCGCCGAGGACCAGCGCCAGCCGCGAGGAGGTGTTCGCGGTCGTCGACGCCGCGTTCGCCCAGCGGCGCAAGACCCTGCGCGCCGCACTGGCCGGCTGGGCCGGCTCCGCCGCCGGGGCCGAGCAGGCGCTCGCCGCGGCCGGCATCGACCACAAGCTGCGCGGCGAGATGCTGACGGTGGAGCAGTTCGCCGCGATCGCCGAACACAAGCCCGCGAAGGACCCCGGTAAGGACAGCGAGTGATCACCGTACGGGTACCGGCCAAGGTCAACGTCCAGCTGGGGGTCGGCGGGCTGCGCGCCGACGGCTTCCACGACCTGGCCAACGTCTTCTTCGCCGTCGCCCTCGGTGACGAGGTCACCGCCACCCCGGGTGAGGACGTGACGCTGAGCTGCACCGGCCCGGACGCCGCCGTCGTCCCGCTGGACGACGGCAACCTCGCCGCCCGCGCCGCCCGGCTGCTCGCCGCCCACCACGGCATCGCCGACCCCGGCGTGCACCTGCACATCGCCAAGGCCATCCCGGTGGCCGGCGGGATGGCCGGCGGCAGCGCCGACGGCGCGGCGGCCCTGGTCGCCTGCGACGCGCTCTGGCAGCTGGACACCCCGCTGCCGGTGCTGCTCGACCTGGCCGCCGAACTCGGCTCCGACGTGCCGTTCGCCCTGCTCGGCGGCGTGGCGCTGGGCCGCGGCCGGGGCGAGATCCTGGAGCCGCTGGCCGTCGAGGGCACCTTCCACTGGGTCTTCGCGGTCGCCGAGGGCGGCCTGTCCACCCCCGCCGTGTTCCGCGAGTGCGACCGGCTGCGCGAGGAGGCCGGCACCGGCTCCGGCGCCGCCGACGTCCCCACCCCCGACGCCGACCCGGCCCTGCTCGCCGCCCTCGCCGAGGGCGACGCCGTCGCCCTGGCCACCGCGCTCGCCAACGACCTCCAGCCCGCCGCGCTCTCGCTGCGCCCCGCGCTCGCCGCCACCCTGCGGGCCGGCACCGAGGCGGGCGCGCTCGGGGCGCTGGTCTCCGGCTCCGGGCCGACCTGCGCCTTCCTGGTCAAGGACGCCGAGGCCGCCGCCGCGGTGGCCGACGCGCTGCGGGCCTCCGGCACCTGCCGGACCGCGCACGCCACCCACGGGCCGGTGCCGGGGGCGTCGGTCGTCGGTTGACGTTGACGGGGTGGTGCGGGGTCACCGCGTCCGTCGTCGGCTGGCGGGGTGGCGCGGGGTCACCGCGTCCGTCGTCGGCTGGCGGGGTGGTGCCGGGTCCACCGCGTCCGTCGTCGGCCGACGGGTCGGGCGGGTCCACCGCGTCCGTCGCCCAGCCAACGCGGTGAAGCCGATCCGGCGGGCCCATTAGGCTGGAGAGATCGGGGTGTCCCGAGAGGGGTGCCCGACCGCCGAGCGGCGGGCCGCCCCGCGACCGCCGAACCCAGGAGCGCAGCACACGTGGCCGTCAACCTCGCCACCATCGAGTCCGTCACGAAGGTCTACGGCACCCGCGCCCTGCTGGACGGGGTCAGCCTGGGCGTCAGCGAGGGCGACCGGATCGGCGTCGTCGGCCGCAACGGCGACGGCAAGACCACCCTCATCCGGATGCTCGCCAAGCTGGAGGAACCCGACGGCGGCCGGATCACCCACTCCGGCGGGCTGCAGATGGCCGTCCTCACCCAGCACGACTCGCTCGACCCGACGGCCACCATCCGGCACGAGGTGATCGCCGACCGGGCCGACCACGAGTGGCTCGGCGACGCCCGCATCCGCGACATCATCGAGGGCCTCTTCGGCGGCCTCGACCTGCCCGGCTTCGCCGACGGCCTGGACACCGTCATCGGCCCGCTCTCCGGCGGCGAGCGCCGCCGGATCGCCCTCGCCAAGCTGCTGCTCGGCTCGCCCGACCTGATCGTCCTCGACGAGCCCACCAACCACCTCGACGTCGAGGGCATCAACTGGCTCGCCCAGCACCTCCAGAAGCGCCGCTCCGCGCTGGTCTGCGTCACCCACGACCGCTGGTTCCTCGACCAGGTCTGCACCCGGATGTGGGACGTCCAGAACGGCGAGGTGCACGAGTACGAGGGCGGCTACTCCGACTACGTCTTCGCCCGCGCCGAACGCTCCCGGATCGAGGCCGTCGAGGAGCAGAAGCGCCAGAACATGGCCCGCAAGGAGCTCGCCTGGCTGCGCCGCGGCGCCCCCGCCCGCACCTCCAAGCCGCGCTACCGGATCGAGGCCGCCAACGCCCTGATCGCGGACGTGCCGGATCCGCGAGACAAGTCCGAGCTGATGAAGTTCGCCAACGCGCGGCTCGGGAAGACGGTCTTCGACCTGGAGGGCGTGACCGTCAAGGCCGGCCCGAAGCTGCTGCTGGAGAACGTCACCTGGCAGCTCGGCCCCGGCGACCGGATCGGCCTGCTCGGCGTCAACGGCGCCGGCAAGACCTCGCTGCTGCGCGCGCTGCGCGACGCGTACGCGAGCGAGGGCGACGTCCAGCCGGCGTCCGGCGTCATCAAGGTCGGCAAGACCGTGCGGCTGGCCTACCTGTCGCAGGAGGTCGCCGAGCTGGACCCGGCGACCCGGGTGCTCCAAGCCGTCGAGCAGGTCCGCTCGCGGGTCGACCTCGGCAAGGGCCGGGAGATGAGCGCCGGCCAGCTGTGCGAGCAGTTCGGCTTCGGCAAGGACAAGCAGTGGACGCCGGTCGGCGACCTGTCCGGTGGCGAGCGGCGCCGGCTCCAGCTGCTGCGGCTGCTGATGGACGAGCCCAACGTGCTGTTCCTGGACGAGCCCACCAACGACCTGGACATCGAGACGCTCAACCAGCTGGAGGACCTGCTCGACGGCTGGCCCGGCTCGATGATCGTCATCAGCCACGACCGCTTCTTCATCGAGCGCACCACGGACACCGTCCAGGCGCTGCTGGGCGACAAGCGGATGCGGATGCTGCCGAACGGCGTGGACGAGTACCTGGAGCGCCGGGCCCGGATGGCCGCCGCGGCCGCGGCGGTGCCCGCTGCGGGTGCGGGTTCTGGGGGTGCTGCGGGTTCCGCGGGCGGGTCCGGTGCCTCGGCCGACGCGGGTGCTGCTCCGGCGCTGTCCGGCGGGGACCTGCGGGCGGCGAAGAAGGAGATGCAGAAGCTGGAGCGGCAGATCGCCAAGCTGGACGAGAAGGAGTCCAAGCTGCACGCCCAACTCGCCGAGCACGCCGCCGACTTCTCCAAGGTCGCCGAACTGGACACGCAGCTGCGGGCGGTCCGGGACGAGAAGGAGGAGCTGGAGATGAGCTGGCTGGAGCTGGCCGAGCAGGTCTGAACAGGTCTGAGCGGCGCTGAACAGATCTGAGCGGCGCTGAACAGCTCTGAGCAGGTCTGAGCCCGGTCACCCGTCGGGCCGGGTGCCGAGGAGCGTTTCGAGCTCCTCCGCTGCCCGGGCCAGCGCGCTGCGCGTCGGGTCGTGGGGCGTGGTCGGACCGGCCGCCCGGTGTGCCGCGGCAGCCGGGGCGGCCGGGACCGCAGGGGCGGTCGGTGGGCGGTGTGCCCGGGCGGCGGCGGTCAGTTCGTCCAGCGCGCGCCGGACCCGGTCGACCTCGGCCGGGTCCGGTACCCGGCCGCCGTAGCGGATCTGCGCGGCGAAGGCCGCCACCGCGCCGCCCAGCCGTTCCAACGCCGCCGTCGCCGGCAGCCACCGCTCGGCCAGCCGGCCGGTGGGCGGTGGCTCGGACAGTCCCTGCCGCACCTCCTGGCGGGCGTCCGCCAGTGACCGGTAGGCCGTGCGGCGCAGCCACACCTGGGCGTTGCCGGGCCGGGTGGCGGTGTCGGTGTCCTCGGCGGCGGCGTTCTCGGCGACGGCGTTCTCGGCGGCGGTGTCCTCGGCGACGGCGTCCAGGTAGGCCCGTAGCGCCGTCGCCGCCTCGACCAGCTCGGGCTCGATCCGGTGGCGGGGACGCTCCGGCCACAGCAGGTACCCGAAGAGCAGGACGATCCCGCTGGCCAGCACGGTGTCCAGGACCCGGGGCCAGAACTCGGCGGCGCTGCTCTGCCCGCCGAGCTGCAGCAGGACCAGCGCCATCGGCGTCATCACCACGGTGTTCAGCCCGTAGTGCGCCGCCGTGGCGTACGGGAGCAGGGCCACGCAGCCGGCGGCCATCGCGGTCAGCGCCCACTCGTCGGTGGTGGCCAGGAGCAGCGCCGCGGTGACGACCACTCCGAGCACCGTGCCGACCGACCGGCTCACCGCACGCAGGAACACCGAGCCGAGGTCCGGCTTGAGCACGAAGGCGATCGTCATCGGCACCCAGTAGCTCTTGCTGAGCGGGAAGTTGGCGGTGACCGCCGAGCCGACCGCGATGCACAGCGCGACCCGCAGTCCGTACCGGACCGACCCCCGGGACAGCAGCCGCGCCCGAAGCCGCCACGGGTCCGGCGGCGGCGCGGGGGCGGTGCCGAGCCGGGAGTCCCGGCCGGCCACGGTGTCGGCGGCGGCGCGCAGGGCCACGTCCAGGGCCTGCCGGGAGGGGGTGTCGGGCCGCCAGTCGGGGACGGCGACCTCGCCGCCGCCCTGCCGTACGGCGGCCGCCAGCCGGTTCGGCACCTCGGCCACCTCCGGCGGGACGGGGCGGCGGGCCCAGAGCAGGCCGGTCGCCGCCTCGGTGGCGGCGAGGGCGGCCTCGTACATCCGGGCGCGGCGGTCGTGTCGGCTCTGGCGGTCGCGGCGGTCCTGGCGGGTTCGACGGCTCCGGCGGTTCCGGGGCGTCCGGTGCGTCGTGCCGAGGAGGTCCTGGAGCTGGTTCAGACGGGCCGTCAGCACCTGGCGCGAGGCGGCGGCCCGGGGACCGCCCAGATCGGCGAGCGTACGGCCGAGCGCGTCGTACGCGGCCGCCAGCGCCCGGTTGCGCGGATCCGCGGCGGGCCGGCTCGGCGCACCCGCCGGCAGCCCCAGCAGCACCACGAACGCGGCCCCGGCCAGCAGCATCGGCGCCGCCGCCCACCACGGCTGCGGCAGCGGCATCCCACTGCCCAGCGCCGCCGACACCGACAGCAGCATCCCGGCCGCCGAACCGCGCGGGCCGGTCGCACTCAGCGCGCCCGAGACGAAGGCGGTCGACGTCAGCGCGACTCCCAGGGCGAGACCATCCGCACCGGCGTGCTGGAGAGCGGTGCCGATCAGCATGCCGACCGCGGAGGCGAGCACGGCCGTCCCGATCCGGGCGGCCCGCAGCCCGCCCGGCTCCACCCGGTCGTTCATCGTCGCGTGCATCGCCCCGAGCCCGGCGAACACCCCCAGGTCCAGCCGGTGCACCAGCAGCCCCACCGCCAACGGCACCGCCATGCCCACCGCCGCCCGCACCATCAGCGCCACCGGCACCGGCGGCCGCGCCGGCCGCACGGCACGGGCCCACCAGGGGGAGGGGGAGGCGTCGAGGGAGCTCACGCGGTCACGTCCGTTCTGCGGCCTGGGGTCGCTGCTGTGCGACATTGCGCGGCAGATGGGGCGTACCGGGCCAGTCTACCCAGGGCGGGCCCGGCGGCTCGTACGTGTCAAGTTCGTACCGATCGCGTACGGGCGGGCCAAGGGCCCTGCCGGGCCGACAGAGGTGGTGGCTACGATGACTGAGGCGGAAACCGTCCACAGGGCGGACGGTGCACCGACCAGGACGGTACGACCCAGAAGTTGACGGTGTGTTGCGGCGGGGGCCGCCCGGGACGCCCGGGCGCGAACCGGCCGTACGGGGGAGAGGTGAACTGCTGTGGCAGGCAATGCAACTAGTTCGGGGACGCCGACTCCTTCGGCGAGTCCGTCGCCCAGTCCGTCGCCGACGGCGACTCCTTCGCCGAGCCCTTCGCCGAGTCCGTCGGCGAACCCCTCGCCCAGCCCTTCGGCGAGTCCCGCACCCAGTCCGTCGTCCAACCCGTCGTCCAGCCCGGCGCCCAGCCCGTCGGGCACCGACCCGGGCGCCGGCGACACGGCTCCGTACATGCTGGAGCAGAAGCTTCCGTGGCCGCTGGGCGGGATCAACATCGCGCCCATCGTCAGCACCATTCAGACGAACGGCAGCGCCAGTGACCTGGTGTCGGCCTTCGGCAAGCAGAACGTCCAGATCGAGCTCGACACGCTCAGGACGTTCGCCGGGAAGGTCGAAGCGCTGCTCGCCGCGATGGAGGGGTCGGCGGCCGCGCCGTACCAGCTCCAGCAGCAGAAGCTGACGAGCAAGAGCTTCGCGAGCGAGGAGTTCGCGGAGGCGACGGCCCTGACCACCGCCTACGAGAAGGTCCACGGCCAGCTCGTCCAGCTGCACAAGGACTTCGCGGCGCAGATCCAGGCGATGCAGACGGCGGTCTCGCAGACCGCGAGCAACTACGTGACCAACGAGGACCACACGACGGCCGCGCAGAACTCCGTCGCGAAGAACGCGGGTGTCACCACGCCGGCGCCGGGGTCGGGCGACGGCAGGTACTGATGGCCGCCTGGGGAGAGTTCTACGGGGAGACGGGGAGCAAGTAGTGTCAGCCAGCACGAACTTCGAAAGCTTGGAACACGCCCATCTGAGGAAGATGGTGTCCAGCACGGACCCGGCGACGGTCCTCAGCCGCGGCACCCAGCTGCAGTCGGCCGGCCGGGTGCTGAAGGAACTGAGCACGGCGCTCAAGTCGCATGTCGGCAACGTGACCTGGGAAGGTCCGGCTGCCGAGAGCTTCAAGACCTGGGTGAACAACCTGCAGCAGTCGGCGCAGATCATCGGCGAGCACGCCACGACCGCGGGCAACGCGATGCACCAGGCCGGCGAGGCGCTCAGCACCGCCAAGGTCGCCGTGCCGGAGCCTCCGCAGACGGAGATCCAGACGGTCAACAAGCACAACAGCCAGTCGAACCTGCTCAGCATCCCCCAGCTCGCCGTCGGCCAGACCGCCGACCAGTACATGAAGTCGGTCAACCCCAACTGGGTGACCGCGGCGGAATACAGCCAGGCCAAGGCGAAGGTCGAGAAGGAGCACCAGGAAGCCGTTCTCCAGATGGAGAAGCTGGCGCAGGCGTACAACGCGGCGACGACCACGCTGAACGGGATTCCCTCGGACGTGGTGCTGCCGGGGACGCCTGGTGCGAACAACCGGAACGACTCCTCGGACTACCAGGGCGGAGGTTCCGGGAGCACGGGCGGTTCTGGAGGGTCGGTTCGCTCGCCGCGGTTGAGTGGTGGAAGCGGCGGCGGTTCCAGCCCGTCCGGCGGCGGAAGCTACGGCGGCGGGACGGTCCTACCCCGTGACCCGGGCTCGGGTGGCTCCAGCCCGTCCGGGCCGGGCCGCACCACGCCCCCGCCGCACACCGGCGGAGGCCAGCTGCCGCCCGCGCCGCAGGACCCGGGGGCCTCGATCCCGCCGTCCTACCCGTCGGATCCGGTCAACCGTCCCGGCACCGACATCAACAGCCTGCCCACCCTGCCGACCCAGACCGGTCCGTACGGCCCCGGCGGCGGCCAGCTGCCGACGGACGGGCCGACCGGCCTTCCCGGCTACCCGACCGGGCCGACCGGCCCGGGTGGCGGACCCGGCCTCCCCAACAACGGTCCGTCCATGAGCTTCCCGGTCGGACCGGGCGGCGGAACCCTCCCGAACAAGGGCGGCGGCCAGGTCCAGCCGCGCACGACGCCGTTCAGCGGCACTCCGGGGCAGGCGAAGAGCGGCACCCCGGGTCTTCCCAGTGGGACGGTCTTCGGCAACCGCGAGGCGGGGCCGGGCGGAGGCCGGACCGGTGGGCCCGGCATGGGCGGCATGCACCCGGGTATGGGTGGCGCCCACGGTGGTGCGGTCGGCGCCGGCGGCGGCTCACGTGGCCGGGGCCTGTCCTCGACCACCGGCGGGACGGTCGGCGGTCGCAAGGGACCGACCGCCGGCGGGGAGTTCACGCCCGGCGGTACCGGTCTGCGCAACCGCGCGGCGGGAGCCGGCGAGGGCGGCGCCCAGTCCAGGCAGAACGGCATGATGGCCCCCGGAGCGGCGGGCCACGGCGGCCGCAACGAGCGCGACCGCCGCAAGCGGGCCGACTATCTGCACGAGGACGACGAGACCTGGACCAGCGGTACGCCGCACAGCAACCCGGACGTGATTGAGTAGGACGGCAACGACTGCCCGGCCACTGGGCATCCCCAGTGGCCGGGCAGTCCTGTTCGGGGCACGCGTCGACGAGAGATTGACGAGGAGTTGTGATGGGGCGGACGAGCGCGCGAGCGCGTTGGCGGGCTGCTGCTGCGGCACTTCTGGCGGCGGGAATCGTGGTCGGCCCGGTCGCAACACCCGCGCTCGCCGGTGGCCCGATCCGTGACGATCAGTGGCATCTGGACGCCATGCATGCCCCGGAGATGTGGAACATTTCCAAAGGAGAGAACGTCACTGTTGCCGTGATCGACGATGGCTTCAAGCTGGACCACCCGGATCTGGTCGGCCAGTTTCTTCCGGGCAAGGATTTCAGTGGTAGCCCGGGTGGCGTCGGATCCTATGCGGACGGCCACGGCACACAGATGGCCAGCCTCATTGCGGGGACCGGGAAATCGGATGGCGGCAAGGGAGCTTACGGCCTTGCGCCCCGCGCCAAGGTCCTGCCCTTGAAGATCGCCAATGGATCCGAGCATGCAGTGGTTTCGGCTGACTTCCTGGACCAGATCGGGCAAGCGGTGACGTATGCGGTCGAGCAGGGCGCCAAGGTCATCAACATTTCGCAGGGAACCGCCGCCGTCACGACTTCTCCGGCTGATGTGGAGAAGCTGAACAGGATCTTGGCATGGGCCCGGGGAAAGGGCTCGCTGGTGGTCTCCAGTGTCGGAAACTCCGGCGACAAGGGGAATGTCGTCGAATACCCGGGAGCCCTGCCCAATGTTGTCGGAGTGGGATCCTCGGATCGGAACGGTACGGTCACCGCTGAATCCGAGCGTGGACCGCAGGTTGCTCTTGTCGCTCCCGGTGTGGACATGATCGAGGCCTGCACGGGTCCGACCGGGTACTGCAAGAGTCATGGCACGTCGGATGCGACCGCCTTGGTTTCCGCCTCGGCGGCTTTGGTGTGGTCGTTGCATCCGGATTGGACGGCGAATCAGGTCCTGCGGGTACTCCTCAATACCGCTGGGAAGGCGAATGACGGCGCTGGCCGCAACGACCTCATCGGTTACGGTGCGGTGCGGCCGCGTATTGCCTTGACGGAACCGGGGGACCCCGGTCCTGCGAACGTGTCGCCGCTGCCGGCCGACGTGGCTGTGCCGTCTGCGGCCCCGTCGCCTTCGGCGAGCGCGTCCGCCCCGGTGTCGGCGGTGCCGAGTCCGGTTGGGAGCGCCACCGATGTGGCCGTTGGCGCGCCGACGGCGCAGCCCCAGGCGGAGAAGTCGTCGGGTTCGGGCAGCACGCTGCCGGTTGTGGCGGGTGTGGTGGTCGGGCTGGTGCTGGTGGCCGGCGTGGTGGTCGCCGTGATGCGGCGCCGACGGAAGCCTGCCGCGCAGCCGCAGGCTGCGGTGGCGGCCCAGGTGCCGCCTCTGCCGACGCAACAGCCGGCGGGGACGGTGCCCCCGCCCCCGCCGTCGTTCCAGCCGCCGGTGCCGCCCGTGCCGCCGGAGGACAATCCGTACGCGAGGTAGTCGCGGACGCGACGTGGTCGACGCATGCGAGGGCGCCAGGGGG
This sequence comes from Kitasatospora sp. Xyl93, assembly GCF_055383135.1. Lineage (NCBI taxonomy): Bacteria > Bacillati > Actinomycetota > Actinomycetes > Kitasatosporales > Streptomycetaceae > Kitasatospora > Kitasatospora sp. Xyl93. The sequence goes on from NZ_AP029185.1 coordinate 4,797,828, forward strand.
ACCTGGCGCCCTCGCGCGTGTCGGGGGCGTGGGGTGGCGGGTGTGCGCCGCGGTCACTCGGGTGGGGGCTGGTCGGGGCCGGGTGGGGGTCGTGAGGGTTGGCGGTATGGATGCGGAGGGTGCTTGGCGGGTCGGGCAGGTGCGGCGGGCGGCGGCCGCGGCGCTGATCGGGACGGCGATCGAGTTCTACGACTTCTTCCTTTACGGGACGGCGGCCGCGTTGGTGTTCGGGCCGGTGTTCTTTCCCGGGCTGGGCACCGTGGGGGCGCTGTTGGCGGCGTTCTCGGTGTACGCGGTGGCGTTCCTGGCCCGCCCGGTGGGGGCGGTGGTGTTCGGGCACTTCGGGGACCGGGTGGGGCGCAGGACGACGCTGGTGGTGTCGCTGCTGCTGATGGGGCTGGCGACGGCGGCGGTGGGGCTGCTGCCGGGGTTCGCGGTGTGGGGGTGGTGGGCGCCGGGGGTGCTGGTGGTGCTGCGGGTGTGTCAGGGCGTCGGGTTGGGCGGGGAGTGGGGCGGAGCGGCGCTGCTGATCGCGGAGAACGCCCCGGCCGGGCGGCGGGGGCGGTACGGGGGGTTTCTGCAGCTGGGGCCGACGATCGGGTTCGCGCTGGCGAACGGGGTGTTCCTGGCGCTGCAACTCGGCCTGGACGAAGGGGCGTTCCGTGCGTGGGGTTGGCGGGTGCCGTTCCTGGCCTCGTTGGTCATGGTCGCGGTGGGACTGTTCGTGCGCCTGCGGCTCGAGGAGTCGCCGCTGTTCCGGGCGGAGGAGCGGCGGGAGCGGCTGCCGGTGCTGGAGGTGCTGCGCGGGCACTGGCGCCCGGTGCTGGCGGGGGGCGGGGCGATCACCGTGGGGTACGCGCTGTTCTACCTGACCACGACGTACGCGCTGGCGTACGCGACGGCCGGGCTCGGGGTGGCGAGCACGCTGGTGCTGTCGATGCTGCTGGTCGGCGCGGTGGGGATGGCGGCGACGGTGTGGCTGAGCGCCTCGCGCAGTGACCGCTGGGGGCGGCGGCGGACCCTGCGGTGGGCGACGGGCCTGGCCGCGGTCTGGTCGCTGGTGCTGTTCCCGCTGCTGGAGACGGTGAGCCGGCCGCTGATGTTCGTCGGGCTGGCGGGAGCGATGGTGGTGCTGGGCGGCATGTTCGGGCCGCTGGCGGCGTTCCTGCCGGAGCTGTTCCCGACCCGGGTGCGCTACACGGGCGCGGCGCTGACGTACAACCTGGGCGGGGTGGTCGGCGGGGCGACGACGCCGCTGGTGGCGACCCGGCTGACCGGGGCGTACGGGACGGCGCAGCCGGTGGGCTGGTACCTGGCGGCGCTGGGGGTGCTGGCCCTGGGGTGCCTGCGGCTGCTGCCGGAGAACACCGGCGCGGAGCTCGGGGCGGTGGACGGTTCGCCGGACGGCGGCTGCCGCCGGATGCCCAGGTGGGGGGCGGATCCGGCGGCGTAGCGGTGCGGCGTACGGAGGTGGCCGAGCCGCCCCGCGGGGGCCGGGAGCGCCGGCGCGGGGCGGAGCGGAGGCCGATTTCCCTTCCGGGCCCGGGGCCGTGTAATGTCTTCCTTGTTCGAGCGGCTCGGAGAAACACCGGGCAAGCGAGCAAGCCCCTATAGCTCAGTCGGTAGAGCGTCTCCATGGTAAGGAGAAGGTCTGCGGTTCGATTCCGCATGGGGGCTCCACTGGAAGACCCCCGCCTCACGGCGGGGGTCTTTCGCGTTCTCCGGCCGGTTCCGCACCGCCGACACGCCACGGCCTAGCGGGTCGGGTACGGAATGCGCTGTGATGGTGCGTCATCGGCCGCCCGCCCGAGGGGTGCGGGCACGAGCCGAACCCCGACCGGGAGGGCGTCATGGGTGTTCGACTCGTGGTGGTGGACGACCACCGGCTGTTGGCGGAGGCGCTGGCCACCGCACTGCAGCTGCGCGGCCACCGGGTGCTCGCGGTCGGTTCCCCGGCCGGTGTCGCCGCCGACCTGGTGGTCGGACGGCGGCCCGAGGTGTGTCTGCTGGGAGTGGCCGCGCCGGGGGAGTCGGGTGCCTTCGAGGGGCTGCGCCGGATCCGCCGGGAACGCCCCGAGGTGGCGGTGATCGTGCTCGGCCCGGTGGGTGAACTGCGCGGGGTGGCGGGGGCGTTCGCGGCCGGAGCGGCCGGGTACGTGCCCAGCGACGAGCGGATCGAGGTGGTCGAGCGGGCCATCGGACGGGCGCGCGCGGGCGAGGCCGCGGTCGCGGTGGACGTCCTGCGCGGCGCCTTCGACCAACTGCTGCGCCCGGTGGCCGAACCCGACGACGAGGCCGTCCGGCTGCTGCGGTTGCTGACCCGCCGTGAGGTGCAGGTGCTGGCCCGGATCGCGGACGGTGAGGACACCGCGGCGATCGCCGCGGGGATGCGGATCGCCGCCAGCACCGCCCGGACGCACGTCCAGCGGGTGCTGATGAAGCTCGGCGCGCGGACCCGGCTGGAGGCGGCCGCGGTGGCGGCCCGCACCGGCCTGCTGGAACGGATGGCCGGCGGCTGAGGAGTCGGCGGGAAGGCCGGAAGCCGCCGTCCGGGTGGTGCGGAGGACCCCGGTGGGATTGGGAGAATGACCCCGGTCGTACGCATTCCGTCGACGGCTTCCGCCCGCCCGGGCGGACCGTCGTTCGCTGGAGGTCGCAACATGAGTAAGTACCTGGTCACGGGTGGCGCCGGCTACGTCGGCGGTGTGGTCGCCGCCCACCTGCTGGAGGCGGGGCACCAGGTGACCGTCCTGGACGATCTCTCCACCGGCTTCCGCGAGGGCGTCCCGGCCGGTGCCGAGTTCGTCGAGGGCCGGATCCAGGAGGCCGACAAGGTGCTGGACGGCTCCTTCGACGGCGTGCTGCACTTCGCCGCCTCCTCGCAGGTCGGCGAGTCGGTCGCGGACCCGGAGAAGTACTGGCGCAACAACGTGGCCGGCTCGCTGGAGCTGATCAGCGCGATGCGCGCGGCCGGCGTGCGCAAGCTGGTGTTCTCCTCCACCGCCGCGACCTACGGCGAGCCGGAGGCCGTGCCGATCGCCGAGACCGCCCGCACCGCGCCGACCAACACCTACGGCGCCACCAAGCTCGCGGTGGACCACCTGATCACCGGTGAGGCCGTCGCGCACGGCCTGGCCGCCGTCTCGCTGCGCTACTTCAACGTGGCGGGCGCGTACGGTGCGTACGGCGAGCGGCACGACCCCGAGTCGCACCTGATCCCGCTGGTCTTCCAGGCCGCTCTGGGGCAGCGCCCGCACATCGCGGTGTACGGCGACGACTACCCGACGCCGGACGGCACCTGCATCCGCGACTACATCCACGTCGCCGACCTGGCCGAGGCGCACCTGCTGGCGCTGGACGCGGCCCAGCCGGGCGAGCACCTGATCTGCAACCTGGGCAACGGCAGCGGCTTCTCGGTGCACGAGGTGATCGAGGCGGTCAAGCGCGTCACGGGCCGGGAGATCCCGGTGCGGGTCGAAGGCCGCCGGGCCGGCGACCCCGCGGTGCTGGTGGCCTCGGCCGCCCGCGCCCACGAGGTGCTGGGCTGGACTCCGCGCCGCGCCGACCTGGACGAGATCGTCGCCGACGCCTGGAAGTTCACCCTGGCGAAGAACGGCCAGTGAGCGACGGTGCGGTGAGCGACGGCGCGGTGAGCGACGCCCCCGGAGCGGCCGCCGTTGAGCAACGGCCCTTCGGCGCAGGCCGGTTGGAGCATGAGCGGCCCCTGCCGCCGCGGGCGCCGCCCCCGGGGATCCCGGGAACGGCGCCCCTCGGCGGCCGCTCGACGGTTCAAGTCCGGTCGGCAGCAGGCCTCCTGGCGAAACTTCACCGAATCGCCACGAGCGCGTTTGCCGCCCCGTAGGCTGAGTGCGGTACCGGTGGGGGCCGGCGCCCGTTCGGCCTCATCGGCCACCGGTGGGCGGGCGGAACGGCTGGTCCGGAACGCGGACGCCGGGCCGGTCCCCGTCCCCGGGCTCGGGCGGTGTGAGCAGGGGGAGGGACGATGGGGCGGATTCGCGTCCTGGTGGTCGACGACCACCGGATCTTCGCCGAGGCACTGGCCGCGGCGCTGGCCGCCGAGCCGGACGTGGAGGTGGGGGCGGCCGGCAGTGCCGCCGCCGCCGAGCGGGCCTTGGAACGGGCGGCCGGCGAGGGCCGGGCCTACGACGTGGCGCTGATCGACGCCGACCTCGGCGTCGAGGCGTCCGGCGCGGCAGGAGCTCTCGGCGCGGCCGGAACGATCGGAGCGGCCGGGGCAGCCGGAGTGATCGGAACGGCCGGTACGGCCGGGTTACCCGGTGGCTCCGGAGCGGCCGCTCCGCACGCCCGCCGCCGGCCCGGTGCGGAGCCCCCCGAGGAGGCCCGGCGCGGCCGCGCCGCCCCGCCGGTGCCGCAGCCGCGCCGCCCGGCCGTACCGGCGGGGGTGCCGGTCCCGCCGACGGGCGGGCTGCCGCCCGGCGCCCGGTCCGCGGCGGACCCGCTGCGCGGCGACCAGTTCAGACCCGCCGCCCCGCCGCCCGACGGCATCACCCTGCTGGCCCGGCTCCGCCGCGCCCACCCGGGGCTGCGCGCCGTCGTCCTGGCCGCCGCCGACGACCCGCACCGCGCGGCCCGCGCCCTGCACGCGGGCGCCACCGGCTGGGTGGCCAAGGAGAGTTCGCTGGCCCGGCTGCTCGCGGTGGTCCGGGGAGTGCTGCGGGACGAGACCCACCTGCCGCCCGCGCTGCTCACCGGGGTGATCCGTGAGCTCACCACCGCCCGGCGGGACCGCACCGAGAGCGAGCGGCTGGTGGACACCCTGACCCCGCGGGAGAAGCAGATCCTGCGCTGCATGGTCGCGGGCCTCGGCCGGCAGGCCGTCGCGGAGCGGCTCTACCTGTCGCCGCACACCGTCCGGACGCACATGCAGAACGTGCTGGGCAAGCTCGGGGTGCACTCCACGCTGGCGGCCGTCGCGGTCGCCCGCCGGGCCGGGGTCAGCCCCGCCGAGCCCGCCGTGCCCCCGCCGCCCTCGGCGGTCGGCACCGTCGACCGTCCCTGAGGACGGGGTCGCCGGCCCAGGGGCAGTCGTCAGTCCGGGGCTTTCGTCAGTCCGGGACCGTCGTCAGCCCGGGATGTTGTCGAACGGGGCGACCAGCAGCCGCAGCAGCGCGGCGAGTTCGGTCTGCTGGCCGGAGGTGAGCTGGGCGAGCAGTTCGCGCTCGTGCGCGAGCAGCCCGGCGAGCGCCTGGTCGGCGCGGTCGCGGCCGTCGTCGGTGAGCCGGACCAGCACGCCGCGCCGGTCGTCCGGGTCGGGCAGGCGCTTGACCAGGCCCTTGCCGGTGAGCCGGTCGATCCGGTTGGTCATGGTGCCGGAGGTGACCAGGGTCTGGGTGAGCAGCTGGCCGGGGGAGAGCTGGTACGGGGAGCCGGCCCGCCGAAGGGCGGTCAGGACGTCGAACTCCCACGGCTCCAGGCCGTGCTCGGCGAAGGCGGCGCGGCGGGCGCGGTCGAGGTGCCGGGCGAGCCGGCTGACCCGGCTGAGCACCTCCAGCGGCTCCACGTCGAGGTCGGGGCGCTCCCGGCGCCACGCTGCGACCAGCCTGTCGACCTCGTCCTCCATGACGATCAGTGTATCGGTGGATGTGTCGATGTGAAGTCTCTTGACATCGAGAAATGTGCCAGCGAGGCTACCGGGAGATATCTTGATGTCGAGATAGCTGCGAGGTGAACCATGACCACCCCCGTCTGGGACCCGGCGCAGTACCTGCGCTTCGCCGACGAACGCACCCGCCCGCTGCGCGACCTGCTCGCCCGCGTCCCCGCCCTCCCGCACCCCGGCGCCGAAGTGGTCCTGGACATCGGCTGCGGCCCCGGCAACTCCACCGCCGTGCTGCGCGAGCGCTGGCCGCGGGCCCGCCTCACCGGCGTCGACAACTCCGCCCCGATGCTGGCCACCGCCCGCACCGAGGGCGAACCCGACGCCGAGTACCTGCTCGCCGACGCCCGCGACTACGACCCGGCGCCGGCCCGGCCCGACCTGATCGTCTCCAACGCCACCCTCCAGTGGGTGGACGGGCACCTGGCGCTGCTGCCGCGCTGGGCGGACGCCCTCGAACCCGGCGGGGTGCTCGCCTTCCAGGTGCCGGGCAACTTCGACGCCCCCAGCCACACCCTGCTCGCCGACCTGCGCGGCAGCGCCCGCTGGCGGGACGCGCTCGGCGGAGACGGCGTCCGGGCCGGCGTCCACCCGCCCGAGCGCTACCTCGACGCCCTGGCCGCCGCCGGCTGCCTCCCGGACGTCTGGGAGACCACCTACCTGACCCTGCTGCCGGGGCCGGACCCGGTCCTGGAGTGGGTCAAGGGCACCGCGCTGCGCCCGGTCCTCACCCGGCTCACCGACCCGGCCGACCGGGCCGACTTCCTCGCCGAGTACGGGCGGCTGCTGCGCGAGGCCTACCCGGCCGGGCCGCACGGGACGGTGTTCCCGTTCCGTCGGATCTTCGCGGTGGGGACCAGGCGGTCGGCGGGGACCAGGCAGTCGGGCTGAGCCGGCCGGGCCGATCGGGCGGCTCCCGATGGGCCGGGCCGAGCAGCCCCGGCCGGTCAGCCCGTGCGGTCGCCGACCAGCTTCGGGTGCCGCTCCAGGCCCTCCAGCCCGTGCCAGGCGAGGTTCACCAGGTGCGCCGCCACCGTCGCCTTGTCCGGCTTGCGGACCTCCAGCCACCACTGCCCGGTCAGCGCGACCATCCCGACCAGCATCTGCGAGTACATCGGGGCCAGCCGGGCGTCGAAGCCGCGGGACTTGAACTCCAGGCCCAGGATGTCCTCGACCTGCGTGGCGATGTCGCTGATCAGCGACGCGAAGGTGCCGGTCGACTGGGCCACCGGCGAGTCCCGGACCAGGATCCGGAAGCCGTCCGTCGAGGTGTCGATGTAGTCCATCAGCGCGAAGGCGGCCTGCTCCAGCAGCTCGCGCGAGTGCCCGCCGGTCAGCGCCCCGGTCACCATGTCCAGCAGCAGCTGCATCTCGCGGTCGACGACCACCGCGTACAGCCCCTCCTTGCCGCCGAAGTGCTCGTACACCACGGGCTTCGACACCCCGGCGCGCTCGGCGATCTCCTCCACCGAGGTGCCGTCGTAGCCGCGCTCGGCGAAGACCGTCCGGCCGATCTCCAGCAGCTGCTCGCGCCGCTGCTTGCCGGTCATCCGGACCCGGCCGCCCCGGCGGCGCGGGGCCGGGGCCGGGCCGCCGCCGGTACTCCGGTCCGGACCTGCGTCGCCGGTGCCGGCTGCCGGTGCAGCGGCCCGCGGACGGGCGGGCGCCGTGGCGGGCGCCGCGTCCGTCCGCGTGCTGTGGTGACCGCCTGTGCTGTCTGCGCTGCTCCCGTTCACCCCTACATCATGCTGGAAGCGCCGCCTCATGCGGCGCGGCGGGCGGCGATCCGCTGCGCGTCCGGCCAGCGCACGTCCCGCACCCAGCCGGCCAGCTCGAACCAGCGGATCAGCCGGGCCGAGGAGTCGATCTGCCCGCGCAGCACCCCGTGCCGGGCCGCGGTCGGGTCGGCGTGGTGCAGGTTGTGCCAGGACTCCCCGCAGGAGAGCACGGCGAGCCACCAGACGTTGCCGGAGCGGTCCCGGGAGCGGAACGGGCGCCGGCCGACGGCGTGGCAGATCGAGTTGATCGACCAGGTGACGTGGTGCAGCAGCGCCACCCGGACCAGCGAACCCCAGAAGAAGGCGGACAGCGCGCCCTCCCAGGACAGGCTCACCAGGCCGCCGACCAGCGCGGGCAGCAGCAGCGAGATGGTGGTCCAGAGCCAGAACAGCCGGGAGATCCGCCTCATGGCCGGGTCGCGGACCAGGTCGGGGGCGTACTTGGCCTGCGAGGTCTGCTCCTCGTCGAACATCCAGCCCATGTGGGCCCACCACAGGCCCTTCATCAGCGCCGGGACGCTCTCCCCGTAGCGCCACGGCGAGTGCGGGTCGCCGTCCTTGTCGCTGAACCGGTGGTGCTTGCGGTGGTCGGCCACCCAGCGCACCAGCGGGCCCTCGACCGCGAGGCTCCCGACGACCGCGAGGGCCAGCCGCATCGGGCGGTTCGCCTTGAACGCGCCGTGGGTGAAGTAGCGGTGGTAGCCGATGGTGATGCCGTGGCAGGTGAGGAAGTACATGGCGACGGTGATCGCGAGGTCCGTCCAGCCCAGCCCCCACCCCCAGGCCACCGGGACGGCGGCCACCAGGGCGGCGAACGGCACCAGGATGAACAGCGAGAGCGCGAGCCGTTCGGCCAGGCCCTGCTTCTCCCCGCCACGGGTGGCGGACAGCTGGGTGGCTGCGTCGGTCTCGGTGGGCCCAGCGGCCTCGGCGGTCCCGTCGGAATCGGCGGCCTCGGCGGTCCCGTCGGGACAGTCGGAATCGGTGGAGTCGGAGTCGGAGTCGGGAGACGGAGTGCGGGACGCGGCGTTCCCCGCGCGCGCCTCGCCTGCCTGGATGGTCATGGGCGTCCCTAATGCGACGTCCCGGAACGGGACAGAAGCGGAGCTACGTTGGCGTAACCTACGGCATCGTAGGTTGCGCTTCGTGTCCAGGGGAACACTCCGCCGCGCGGCGCTCGAGTGAATTCACCCGACTGGATGGATGAACCGGGGGCCGGGCGGGTTCGGTCGCCGGGGACGGAAACGGGCCCGTGGATCGGTGCAAGTCGATACCCACGGCAGGGCCCACTCGGGTAGGGTCTGACACGACTGTCCGCCGTGGTGTAATGGCAGCACAGGGCCCTTTGGAGGCCTTTGTCTGGGTTCGAATCCTAGCGGCGGAGCCTCTGCACGCCTCGGGTTCGGGCGTTTTCCACCGCGCCGGTATTGTCGGTGCTGCTCGGCGGACTGTGCGAATGGCGACCGGCCTGGGTCCGGGCCGGGCCTGCTCTGCCCTCTCTGTGAACCTACCGAGGAGCCTCCCCGCATGGGTGCCAATTCGCTTGCCGCCGTTGTCGTGCTCGCCGCCGGTGGCGGGACCCGGATGAAGTCGAACAAGCTGCCCAAGGTGCTGCACGAGGTGTGCGGGCGCTCGCTGGTGGGTCACGCGGTCTCGGCGGCCCGGGAACTGACTCCGGACCAGCTGGTCGTGGTGGTCGGCCACCAGCGCGAGCAGGTCGTGGCGCACCTGGCGGAGCACTACCCGGCCACCCGCACCGCGGTGCAGGAGCAGCAGAACGGCACCGGCCACGCGGTGCGCACCGCGCTGGAGTCGCTGACCGCCGACGGCGTGGTGCTGGACGGCACCGTCATCGTCACCGCCGGCGACTCGCCGCTGCTGACCGGGGAGACCCTGCGCCGGCTGGCCGACGCGCACACCGCCCAGCAGAACGGCGTCACCGTGCTGACCGCCGTCGTCCCCGAGCCCTTCGGCTACGGCCGCATCCTGCGGGACGAGGACGGCACCGTCGCCGCGATCGTCGAGGAGCGGGACGCCAGCGCCACCCAGCGCGCGATCACCGAGATCAACTCCGGCGTCTTCGCCTTCGACGCCAAGCTGCTCGCCGAGGCGCTGGCCGAGCTCACCACGGACAACTCGCAGGGCGAGGAGTACCTGACCGACACCCTGGAGATCCTGCGCAAGGCGGGCCACCGGGTCGGCGCCGTGGTGGCCGAGGACCACCGGGACATCCTGGGCATCAACGACCGGGTCCAGCTGGCGCAGGCCCGCCGGCTGCTGAACGACCGCCTGCTGGAGCGGGCGATGCGCGAGGGCGTCACCGTGGTGGACCCGGCGACCACCTGGTTCGACGTGCAGGTCAGCTACGAGCCGGACGCCGTGGTGCTGCCGAACACCCAGCTCCAGGGCGCCACGCACCTGGGCGAGGGCTGCGAGGTGGGCCCGAACTCGACCCTCAGGGACACCCTGGTCGGCGCCGGCGCCCGGGTGAGCAACACCACGGCCGACCGCGCCGAGGTGGGCGAGCTGGCCACCGCCGGCCCGTACGCCTACCTGCGGCCGGGCGCCAAGCTGGCCCGCAAGGCGAAGGTCGGCACCTACGTCGAGGTGAAGAACTCCGAGCTGGGCGAGGGCGCCAAGGTGCCGCACCTGTCCTACATCGGCGACGCCACGATCGGCGAGGGGACCAACGTCGGCGCGGCCTCGGTCACCGTGAACTACGACGGCGTGAACAAGCACCGCACGGTCATCGGCGCGCACTGCCGTACCGGTTCGGACAACATGTTCATCGCCCCGGTCACCATCGGTGACGGCGCCTACACCGCCGCCGGCTCGGTGGTCACCAGCGACGTCCCGGCCGGGGCGCTCGGTGTGAGCCGGGCCACGCAGCGCAACATCGAGGGCTGGGTCGAGCGCAAGCGCCCCGGGACGGCATCCGCGCAGGCCGCGAAGGCGGCGGTGGACGGGGCCGAGCAGGCCTGAGCGGGCGGGCCGGAGCCCGAGGGCCGGTCCCGAGGCGGACGGTTTCTGCGCGGGCGCGTAACCTTGGGGACATACGTGCGCCACTGGGCTTACCGCCCGTGTCCAGGCGTACCGACATTCCCCCGACCCCGTACCGCGCGTGGGCCTCGCCTGCCCGCACCGGGTCGAGGGTTCAGCGTCCGCAACGCGAGGAGACGGTGCAGTGAGCGGGATCACGACGTCGGGTGAGAAGAAGCTGAAGCTCTTCTCCGGCCGTGCCCACCCGGAGCTGGCGAAGGAGGTGGCCGAGGCGCTCGGGACCGAGCTGGTCCCCACCAAGGCCCTGGACTTCGCCAACGGCGAGATCTACGTCCGCTTCCTGGAGTCCGCGCGCGGTGCGGACTGCTTCGTGATGCAGAGCCACACGGCTCCCATCAACCAGTGGATCATGGAGCAGCTGATCATGATCGATGCTCTGAAGCGGGCCTCCGCCAAGAGCATCACCGCGATCCTGCCGTTCTACGGCTACGCCCGTCAGGACAAGAAGCACCTCGGCCGCGAGCCCATCTCGGCCCGCCTGATCGCCGACCTGCTGCGCCAGGCCGGTGCCGACCGCCTGATGGCCGTGGACCTGCACACCGCGCAGATCCAGGGCTTCTTCGACGGCCCGGTGGACCACCTGTTCGCGCTGCCGCTGCTGGCCGACTACATCGGCGGGAAGGTCGACCGCTCGAAGCTGACCGTCGTCTCGCCGGACGCCGGCCGCGTGAAGGTCGCCGACCAGTGGTGCGACCGGCTGGACGCCCCGCTGGCGATCATCCACAAGCGCCGCGACATCACCCAGGCCAACACCATCCTGTCGGCCGACGTCGTCGGTGACGTCAAGGGCCGGGTCTGCGTGCTGGTCGACGACATGATCGACACCGCCGGCACGATCTGCGCCGCGGCCGACGCGCTGTTCGACAACGGCGCCGCGGACGTCGTGGTGGCGGCCACCCACGGTGTGCTCTCCGGCCCGGCCGCGGACCGGCTGAAGAACTCGCGGGTCAGCGAGTTCGTGTTCACCAACACGCTGCCCACCCCGGCCTCGCTCCAGCTGGACAAGATCACCACGCTGTCCATCGCCCCGTCGATCGCCGCCGCGATCCGCGAGGTCTTCGAGGAGGGCTCGGTGACCAGCCTCTTCGAGGGCGTGCACTGACGAAGCCCGCGCAGGCGGCCCCGGTCCGGACGGACCGGGGCCGCCGCCGATTTCGCGAGAGGCCGCCCGTGCGGTTAGACTCGTGAAACTGCTCGGCGAGGGATGCCGTGCGCCCGCTCGCCGGGTGCCCGCTCCGTGATCGACGCGCTGCCGGTGCCGGATCAACGTCCGCCCGGCAGGCCGTTGCCGCCGAGTGACCCCCGAACGTACTGAGGGTGTGGTCCCGGCGGTTTTTCGCGTTGCCTGCACCCCCGCGCCATTTCCACGAGGAGTGCAGTCGTGTCCGAGATCCGTCTTGCCGCTGAGACCCGTACCGAGTTCGGCAAGGGTGCCGCCCGTCGCGCCCGCCGCGCCGGCTTCGTCCCCGGTGTCGTCTACGGCCACGGCCACGCCCCGGTTCACCTGAACCTGCCCGGCCACGACCTGATGATGGCCCTGAAGACCCCGAACGCCCTGCTGGTCGTTCCGATCGAGGGCAAGGACGAGTACGTCCTGCCGAAGGCCGTCCAGCGCGAGGCCATCAAGCGCACCATCGAGCACGTCGACCTGCTGCTGGTCAAGCGCGGCGAGACCGTCACCGTCGAGATCCCGGTCCACACCGAGGGCGAGCTCGCCCCGGGCGGCAACCTGCTGGAGCACGTCCTGCAGGCCCTGCCGGTCGAGGCCGAGGCCACCCACCTGCCCGAGGCCGTCACCGTCTCGGTCGAGGGCCTGGAGGCCGGTGCCTCGATCACCGCCGGCGACATCGAGCTGCCCAAGGGCACCTCGCTGGCCGTCACGGCCGACACCGTCGTGCTGCAGGTCATCGGCGCCCAGGCCTCGCAGGCCGACGCCGACGCCGAGGCCGCCGAGGCCGCCGCCGAGGCCTGAGCCTCGCACCGCTAGTTGAGGCCGCTGCCCCGGTCGCTCCCGTCGGAGCGCCCGGGGCAGCGGTGTGTCCGGGATGATGACGACAAGCGCGAAGGCGAGGAGCTGAGGAATGGCTGAGGACTACGACGGCCCCTGGCTGGTGGTGGGCCTGGGCAACCCGGGGGAGCAGTACGCCCGGAACCGGCACAACATCGGCTTCATGGTGGTGGACCTGCTGGCGCAGCGGATGGGCGCCAGGTTCAAGGCGCACAAGAGCCGGGCGCAGGTGGCCGAGGGGCGGCTGGCGGGCAGGCGGGTGGTGCTGGCCAAGCCGATGTCCTTCATGAACCTCTCCGGCGGGCCGGTGACGGCGCTGCGGGACTTCTACAAGGCGCCGACCTCGGCGCTGGTCGCGGTCCACGACGAGCTGGACATCGACTACGCGGCGCTGCGGCTGAAGCTGGGCGGCGGGGACAACGGCCACAACGGGCTGAAGTCGATCACCAAGTCGCTCGGCCCGGACTACTACCGGGTGCGCTGCGGGATCGGCCGTCCGCCGGGCCGGATGGAGGTCGCGGACTTCGTGCTGAAGGACTTCTCCTCGGCCGAGCGCAAGGAGCTGGAGTGGTTCGTGGACCGCTCGGCGGACGCGGTGGAGGCGCTGCTGTCCGAGGGGCTGGAGCGGGCTCAGGGGACGTACAACTCCTGACCGGCTGACCGCTCGTCAGGACCGGGCACGGGTACGCAACGGTCGTACAACGCTTGCCCGTCCGCACCTGAATCGGTGTGAGAACCCCGTGCCGGATCGGATAGCGTCGGCCTGGTACGCGAACCAGTCCTGGGGAGTTCTCGATGCGGGGATTGCGTCCGGTCCGCCGAGTGCGGCGGAGCCGGGTGGTCGAGCTGAAGCGGCTCGGACGGCGGGTCGGTACGGCCGGTGCGCTGGGAGCGGCCGGGGTGCTGCTGTCGAGCGGTGCGATGGCGCACGCGGAGCCGGTCGCCGAGTCGGACCCGGCGGTCGCCCCGGAGCCGGCGGCGGCGCAGTTCGGGCCGGTGCTCGGCGACTCGATGGGCCCCGACGCGGGGCTGCTGGCGGTCGGCGGCGGCCTGGTGGTGGCGGCCGGCGGAGCGGCGCTGTGGCTGAAGCGCAGGCGCGCGGGCGACGGCGCGGAGTAGGAACCCGACGGCGAGGGGCCGGTGTCCCGGACACCGGCCCCTCGGTCGTTCCCGGGCCCCGGCCGAGGAGTTCGGCCGGGGGCGGGCGTCAGCCGGTGTTGCGCAGGCCGGCGGCGATGCCGTTGACGGTCAGCAGCAGTGCGCGGGCGCGCAGCGGGTCGTCCTGGCGCCCGGCCGAGAGCTCCTCGCGCTGGCGGCGCAGCAGCGCGACCTGGAGGTAGGAGATCGGGTCGAGGTAGGCGTCGCGGACGGCGAAGGTCTGCTTCAACACCGGGTTGTGCTCCAGCAGTTCGCTCTCGCCGGTGAGCCGGAGCACCTCGCGCAGGGTGAGCGCGTGCTCGGCCTTGATCTGGTCGAAGACGTGGTGCAGCTCGCCGGGCACCAGCTGCTCGACGTAGTGGGCGGCGATCCGCAGGTCGGTCTTGGCCAGCGTCATGGCGACGTTGGACAGGAAGTTGCGGAAGAAGTGCCACTCGCCGTACATCTCGTCCAGCACGCCGCCCAGGCCCGCCGCGCGGGCGGCGGCGAGGCCGGAGCCGACGCCGTACCAACCGGGGACGATCTGCCGGGACTGGGTCCAGCCGAACACCCACGGGATGGCCCGCAGGCCGTCCAGGCCGGCGCCGGAGTCGGGGCGGCGGGACGGGCGGGAGCCCAGGTGCAGCGAGGCGAGCTGGTCGACCGGCGTGGAGGCGAAGAAGTACTTCGGCAGGTCCTCCTGCTCGACCAGGGCGCGGTAGGAGGTGTGGGCGGCCTCGGAGACCTGGTCCATCGCGGCGTCCCAGCGGGCCAGCGACTCGGGGGCCTGGCGCGGGGCGGTGTGCAGCGCGGAGGCGGAGAGCGTGGCGGAGAGGGTCAGCTCCAGGTTCTCCCGGGCCAGCGAGGGGAGCAGGTACTTGTCGGAGATGACCTCGCCCTGCTCGGTGACCTTGATCTCGCCCTCCAGGGTGCCCCAGGGCTGGGCCAGGATGGCCTCGTGCGAGGGGCCGCCGCCGCGGCCGACGGTGCCGCCGCGGCCGTGGAACAGGCGCAGCCGGATGCCGTAGCGGTGGGCGACGTCGCGCAGTCGGCGCTGGGCGCGGTGGATCTCCCACTGGGAGGTGGTGATGCCGCCGAACTTGGAGGAGTCGGAGTAGCCGAGCATGACCTCCTGGACGTCGCCGCGCAGCGAGACGAGCAGGCGGTAGGACGGATCGGAGAGCATCTCGTCGAGGATGCGGTCGGCCTGCTGGAGCTCGTCGGTGGTCTCCAGCAGCGGCACGATGCCGATCTTGGCGATGCCGGCGTGCAGGTCGATCAGGCCGGCCTCGCGGGCCAGCACGGTGGCGGCGAAGACGTCGTCGGCGCCCTGGCACATGGAGATGATGTAGCTCTCGACGATCTCGTCGCCGAAGCGCTCGAAGCCCCCGCGGATGGTGTTGAACACGCCGAGGGTCTTGGTGCCGGCCTCGTCCAGCGGGGCCGGGGTGGGGGCGAGCGGGCGGCGCGAGCGGAGTTCCTTGGCGAGCAGCTTCTGCCGGTACTCGCGGGGCATGTCGGCGTAGCGCCAGGCCTCCTCGCCGAGCCGGTCGAAGAGCTGGCCGAGGGCGTGGTGGTGGGCCTCGGCGTGCTCGCGCACGTCCATGGTGGCGAGCTGCAGCCCGAAGGCCTCGACGGTGCGGATGGCGCGGGCGAGGCGGCCGTCGGCGATCAGCTCGCCGCGGTGGGCGCGCAGCGAGTCCTGGATCAGCCGCAGGTCGGCGATCAGCTCGCGGGTGCCGAGGTAGTCGCGGCCCGCGACGTGCGGGGTGCCGCCGGCCAGCCGCTCGCGGGTGTTCTCCAGCTTGAGCCGGATGCAGGTGGCCTTGAGGCGGTAGGGCTCCTCGGCGTTCATCCGCTTGTAGCGCGGGCTGAGTTCGGGGAGCAGGTGCAGGTCGGTGTTGAGCGAGGCGAGCAGCTCGACCGAGGCGCCGGCCAGCCGCTCGGAGGTGGAGAGCGTGTTGCGCAGGTCGTCGATCGCGGCGAGCGCGTCCTTGATGCCGTACTCGTGCTGGAGGTTGAGGACGTCCCAGGTGACCTGCGGGGTGACGTTGGGGTTGCCGTCGCGGTCGCCGCCGATCCAGGTGCCGAAGGTGAGCGGCCGTACGCCGTCGGGCAGGTTCAGGCCGACCCGGGCGAGCTCCTCGTGCAGCTCCTCCAGGACCTCGGGGACGGCCTCGCGGTAGAGCTCGTCCAGGTAGTAGACGGCGTTGCGGGCCTCGTCGGTGGGCTCGGGGCGGGCGATGCGCAGCTCGTCGGTCTGCCAGAGCAGGTCGATGACCTCGGCCAGGCGGCGGTCGGCGGAGCGCTTGGCGCTGCTGGTGCGGGCCTGGTCGGCGGCGGCCAGGCCGGAGGTGACCTCGTCGCGGTGGATGCGGTCGAGGAGTTCGCCGATCCGGCGCAGCTTGTTGAGGACGCTGCGGCGGGCGGCCTCGGTGGGGTGCGCGGTGAAGACCGGGCGGACCGCGAGGTGGGCCAGGGTGTCCCGGAGGTGCTTGGGGTCGGCCTCGGCGAGCTGGTCGGCGGTCTGCGCGAGCAGCGAGCCCTCCCGGGCGCGGCGGGTGGCGAACTCGCGGCCGCGGTGCACCTGCTCGGTGACGTTGGCGAGGTGGAAGTAGGTGGAGAACGCCCGGACCAGCTTGGCGGCGGTGTCCAGGTCGATGTCGGAGAGGAGTTCGGCGGTGGCCTCGCCGTCGGTGCGGCTCAGCAGGCGGACCTGTTCGACCAGGCCCAGCAGCTGGGGGCCCTCCTGGCGGACCAGCGTCTCGCCGAGCAGGTCGCCGAGACGGCGGATGTCCGCACGCAGGGCGGCGTTGTCGGCGGTGACGGGCGTGGGGTTGTCCGCCGGGGTGGGGACCGGAGCGGTCACGGCTGGCTCCCTGTGGTGGTGGGGTTCGGCAACGGCTCATCGTCACAGGTCCACACGCGTGTGGCGGGTGTGACGCGTGCGGACCGCGCTGTCCGACGCGACCAGCATAGGTGTCGGGGCGGGCGGTGTCCGAGAGGTGGCCGGATGGCGGACAGGCCTGCCGAAAACCACCTGTGGTCTGGACCACTTGGCGGCTTCGGGGGGTGTACCGGGCAATCCCGGTGGGGAGGGGAGCGGGTTGCCGCTTACGCTGTGGGGCATGAGCAAGTCGCCTGGGGAGCGCGTGCCGGTCCGGTCGTTCTGGTGGTGGAAGCGGCCGCGCAGCGCTTTCCTGGACATCGGGCTGGGCCTGCTCGCCGCGGTGGAGTGCGCGACCAGCACGATCGCCTTCCTCTCCGCCCGGATCCACGTCACCACCGCGGGAGCGGTCGGCATAGCCGTGCTCGGCACGCTGGCCGGCGGCTCGCTGGTGGTGCGCCGGCGCTGGCCGGCCGTCCCCGTGCTGGTGACGCTGCTGGTGATGCCCGGAATGCTGGGCGTGGTGCTGCTGGTGGTGGCGCTGTACACGCTGGCCTCGACCTGGGAGTGGCCCTCGCGCCGCCGCCGGGTGGTGGCGCTGTCCGCGCTGGCCTTCGCCGAGGCGGCCGCCGTGATGGCGGTGTCGCTGATGACGCCCGAGGACTCGCCGGTGGACCCGCCGCCGCTGTGGGGTCAGATCCTGCTGTCGCTGCTGGTGTCGGTCGGGCTGACCGTCGCCCCGGTGGTGACCGGGCTGTACGTCGGCGCGCGGCGGCGGCTGATCGACTCGCTCAAGGACCGCGCGCACGGCCTGGAGACCGAGCTGGACCTGCTGGCCGAGCAGGCGCAGGAGCGCGCCCGCCGGGCCCGGCTGGAGGAGCGCACCCGGATCGCCCGGGAGATGCACGACGTGGTGGCGCACCGGGTGTCGCTGATGGTGGTGCACGCGGGGGCGCTGGAGCGGATAGCCGGCAAGGACCCGGCCAAGGCGGCGCAGAGCGCCAAGCTGATGGGCGAGGTGGGCCGGCAGGCGCTGAACGAACTGCGCGAGATCCTCGGGGTGCTGCGGATGGACGACGAGCGGCAGCCGGAGCCGGACTCGCTGGCCGGGCTGCCGCGGCTGGTGGACCAGTCCAGGGCGGCCGGGATGGCGGTCACCCTGACCGTCAGCGGCAGCCGGCAGGAGTTCAGCGGCGAGGCCGAGCAGACCGCCTACCGGGTCGTCCAGGAGGGCCTGACCAACGCGCACAAGCACGCCGGGGGCGCCCAGGTGTCCGTCCTGCTCTCGTACGCGCCCAACGGGGTGCGGGTGGCCGTGGTGAACGCCTGCCCGGGCGGCGAGGACGGCGCGGCGAAGCTGCCCAGCGGGGGCAACGGGCTGGTCGGGATGCGGGAGCGGGTGATCGCGCTGGGCGGCACCTTCTCCTCCGGACCGGAGGCGGACGGGGGCTTCCGGGTCGAGGCAGTGCTGCCGTCCCGGCTGGCGGTGCGGGCCGAGCGGCTGCGCTGAGCCGTCCTCAGCGCCCTTCCCCGGCGCCCCGCGTCACTCCTCGGCGGTGCGCAGCCGTTCCGGGACGGTGCCCAGCACCAGGGTGGAGATCGCCTGGTCGATGCCGTGGCCGAGGAACCACTCGCCGGTGTGGTCCAGGCTGTAGACCCGGCCCTCCTCGTCGACGGCCAGCAGCGCCTGCCCGTACGCCTCCTCGCCGAGCGGGGCCAGCCGGGTGCCCAGCGCCCGGCCCAGGTCGAGCAGGGTGCGCGGCTGGTGCAGGCCGCACAGCGGGTCGATCAGGAACGGCGTGCGGGCCAGCTGGCGGCCCGGGCCGGACAGGTCGAAGGCGAGGCCGCCGAACTCGGCCCACGCCTCCACCGCCGCCGGGAAGACCACGTGCCCCGCGCCGGTGGGAGCGCCGTACCCGACCAGGGTGTCGGCCCACTCCTCGGCCTGCCGGATCTGCCAGCGGCCGGGGTGCCAGCCGGCCGCCTTGAGCTCGGCGGCGACGTCGGCGGGGAAGCGCGGGCGGGTCCGGGCGCCGGCGGGGGAGAGGGTGGCCGGTGCGGGCGGGACGGGCGGGTTCAGGGCGGACTCCAGGGCTGGGGGACGGGGGGAACGGGCCGACACGCGGCCGGTCAGTGCGCGGGCGGCCCGACGGCGACGCTGCGCACGGTGAAGTGCTCCAGCATCGGGTCGCAGGAACGGCACGGCGGGGCGTGGCTGCCGTGCGCCGGGTCGCCCTCCTCGCGGATGCGAACGGTCGTCATCCGGGAGCCCTTGAGCGCCTTGCGGGCCTCGTGCAGGGTCATCGGCTTGCGGGCGGCCCGCTTGGAGCGCCGGCCGTCGACCCCGGTCAGGTACTGGGAGAGCAGGACGGCCTCCGGGCAGCGGCCGGTGAAGCGCTCGCGGGCCTCCGACGGCAGGGTGGCCAGGAAGTCGGCGACCAGGTGGTGCAGCACCGGGCGGCGCGGGTCCTTGTCGCCCGCCAGGGTGTGCACCTCGCCGCCCTTGAGCGACAGCGCGGCGGCGACGGCGGGCAGCAGGCTGTCGCGGTGGTGGCGCAGCACGGGCGGGCCCGCCGGCTCACCGGTGGTCATCCGTCGTCCTCCTCCTCGTGATCCGGCGTCGGCCGGAGCGACCGGGCCGGTCCTGGGCAAGCCTGTCAAACGGCACCGACAACCGCACAACCGGGGTGCGGCGGCGGCCGGTGCCGCGACGGACCGGGCGGGCGGCCACCCGGTCCTGGCCGAACGCGCGTGCGTCCGTCACGACTTGTCCGCTGATCCACCGACACCGGCCCCGGGCCCCCGGGGGGAGGTGCCGGTGGCGAGCCGAGGGGGCCGGGCGCGGACCGGCCCCGCGGCCCGCGGCCGGGGCCCCGGCCGTCCGCCTGGCAGACGGGGGGTTGAAGGCAGGCCCTAGGCTGGTGCCCAGCAAGCACCGTATTTTGCAGCAGCCAGTGGGGGCTCCCAGATGACGACAGGTCGGCCCGGCGTCGCCGCCGCACCGAACGCGGCGTACGCAGGTCAGGTGGTGCAGTTCCCGGACCCGGTCCGCGCGGAGCGGCACCCCGCCGGGGTCAGGGTGGACGAGTACGGCTTCCCGGACTTCGGCCCGTACGCCGCCGCGGCGGCCGAGGTCGCCGACCCGCCGGAGGGCTTCGGCGTGGACGAGCTGCGGCTGACCGACTACGTCTCGGCCAACGCCGCGCTCTACACCCAGGGCCACCCGCTCTGGGCCGACCTGCCCACCGCCGTCGCCACCCCGCCCGGCTGGACCTGGCACCACGCGGTCGGCCGGGCCGCCCCCGGCTGGCGGCGGATGGAGCTCGTCCCGGTCGAGGTCAAGGCGCTGCTGCGGCACCACGCCGGCCTGGCCACCTCGGCCGCCGACCACACCCGCCGCGGCACCCGCCCGCTGCAGGAGCGCCGGCCGGTGCACTTCGCGCTGGCCATGGACGGCGGCGACCCGATCGGCGTCCCCGAGGACCTGGTGCAGCGCGCCGAGCAGCGCCTCGGCTACCGGCTGCCCGACGCCTACCGGACCTTCCTCAAGCTGGGCGGCGGCCGCGCCCCGGTCGGCGTGGCGCTGGACACCGAGCTCGGGCTGCTGCTCGACCAGCCGTTCCTGACCCTCACCGAGGAGTACGGCACCGAGGACCTCGTGTACGCCAACAAGTGCCTGCGCGACCACCTCACCAAGGACTACCTGGGCATCGCCTACGCGCAGGGCGGCCTGGTCGCGCTCAAGGTGCGCGGCGAGCGGGCCGGCTCGGTCTGGTTCCACCTGTACGACGACGCCCGCGACAACGGCGCCCCGGAGGCCCCGGAGGACCGCTGCGCCCGGCTGCTGCTGCCCTGCGGCGAGGACTTCGACGCCTTCCTGCTGCGGTTGGCGGGCAGCCCGCCGGAGCTGGAGACGGTCGCGGAGCTGATGGTGGACGGCGGGTTCGCCCGGGCCGTCCCGGTGGGCTGAGGCGCGTGGTCTCGGTGGTCGCGGTGGTGTCGGTGGAACGGGGGACGAAGAGGATGCGGACAGGGGTGAACCGGGCGTGGTGACGTACGCGCAGGCGCAGGAGCTCGCCGAGGAGTGGATCAACGGCGGGGTGCCGCGCTCGCAGCAGCGCGAGGTGCGGGTCCGGGAGTTCGACCTGGGCTTCGTCTGCTGGGCGGTGGCGCCCGCGGACGACGGCTCCGGCGGTACGGGCGGGAGCGGCGGCTCGGGGGAGGCGCGGCTGGTGATCGCCCGGGACTCGGGCGCCAGCACGCTCTGGCCCGCGCTGCCCGTCAACGAGGTGGTCCGGCAGTACGAGGAGGTCTACGGGCGGCCGGTGGCGGCCAACCCGGCCGGGGCGGCGAAGCCCGCGCCCGGGCCGGTGGAGGCGACCTCCTTCCTGCTCAGCCCGCCGCAGTGGCTCCAGGAGGCGGGGGCCGCGGCGATCGCGGCGGAGGCGGAGCGGCTCGGGACGGCTCCGGCCGGCCCGCAGGGGGAGGCCGCGGATGCTCCGGCCGCTGCTGCTGCCGCTGTCGCGCCGGTCGAGGAGCCGCCTGCTCCGGCGCCGGCTCCGGCTCCGGTCCCCGCTCCGGCTCCGGCGCCGCGGCCCGCCCCTGCCGTGCTGACCGAGCCGCCGGTCTCCGACCGGCCCGCCGGGGACGCGCCGACCATGCTCGCGCCGCCCCCGCACGACGAGCCGGTGCCGCCGCCCGCGGCGCCGCCCGCGCCCGTCGCACCTGTCGCTCCCGCGCCCGTCCCGCCCGCCGCTCCCGTGGCGCCCGCCGGGCCGGGGCAGCCGTCGGCCGGGGACGAGGCCGCGACCGTCCTGATGCCCGAGGGGCTGCGGATCACCGGCTCGGACCGGCCCGAGCCCGCCGCGCCGGCCGGTGCGGAGGCCGCGACCATGCTGATGCCGCCGGCGAGCGGCGGCTACGGCATGCCCCCGGTCCCCCCGCCCGCCGCCGAACCGCCCGCCGCCCCGCCGGCCCCGGTGCCCGCCCCGGCCGCCGAGCCGCCGGACGCCGTGCCCGGGCTGATGGGCCTGCCGGGTGCCCCGGCCGGGCCGCCCGCCGGCGGTGCGCCGGTGGAGCAGGCGCCGACGATGCTGGCCCCGCCCGGCGGTGTGCCCGGCCCCGGTGGTCCGCCCGGTGCCCCGGCCGCGCCGCCCGCCGCCGGCCCGCAGGTCGAGCACGCGCCGACGATGCTGGCCCCGCCCGGCGGTCTGCCCGGCCTGGCCGGTCTGCCGGGTGCCCCGGGCCCCGGCACTCCGGCTCCCGGCACCCCTGTCCCCGGTGCCCCGGAGGGCACCGCGGCGCAGGGCGGACTCGGCCGGGGCGCGGCTTCGGCCCCGCCGCCGCCCCCGCCGGCCGCGCTGCGCGGTGGCCCCGCCGGTGCCCCCGGTGCGGGCGCCGCTCCCGCCGGGCTGGGGCGCAACGCGGCTTCGGTCCCGCCGCCGCCCCCGCCCGCCGGGCTGAAGCACACCCCGGGCTCCGGCACGCCCGCCGCCGCCCCCGGCGGCCGCGGCGCCGCGTCCACCCCGCCGCCTCCGCCCCCGGCGGGTCTGCGCGGCGGGGAGGCCACGGCGGCCCCGCAGGGCGGTCCGTCCGCTTCCGGGACGGCCTACGAGGCGACCCAGCTGGCGGGCGCGATCGACCCGGCGCTGCTGAGCGGCCCGGTGGACCCGGGCACCCCGCCGTCCGGCGGCCCCGCCGTCCCGCCGCCGCCCGGCGGCCCGGCGGCCCCGGCCGCGCCCGCGGCCGGCTACGGCTACCCGAACGCGGGCGGTGCCGCCGGGGTCGTCCCGCCGGCGGCGGCGCCCGGCTCGCCGCCGTCCGCGCAGGTGCCCCCGGGCGTGCCCGCGGTCGGCCCGGGGTACTTCGCCGCGCTCAGCTACCGGGGCCCGGACGGCTCGGAGCAGAAGCTGCTGCACCGCAGCGAGCCCGGCACCCCGCACCCGGAGTGGAAGATCCTCCAGGACCTGCGCCGGCTCAACGTGCCGCCGGAGCAGGTGCTGGAGCTCTACACCGAGCTGGAGTCGTGCGACCTGCCGGGCGGCTACTGCAACCGCATGATCGCCGCGTCCTGGCCGAACGTCCGCCTGACCCACACCGCCCCGTACGGCCGTGACCACGCCTCCCGGCAGGCCGGGATGGCCGAGCTGCTGGACCACCTGGACGAGCTGCACCAGCTGGCCTCCGGCGCCCAGCGGGTCCGCCCGTTCCGGGTGCCGCTGCCCGCGCCGGGGACGGTCCAGGCGCTGCCGCCGCTCCCGCCGCAGCAGCTGGCCCAGGAGGCGGGCGCCGCCTTCGGGCAGAACCTGTTCCGCTACGAGCAGCGCGCCGTCTCCCGCCAGGGGGTGCCCGAGCCGGTGTCCCAGTCCCTGATGTGGGCCGGGCTGCCGCGCGATTTCGGGCCGTTCTTCTGGGCGCAGGCGCAGGAGGGCCGTCCGATCCCGACGCTCGCCGAGCTGGCCGCCGAGCGCGGCCTCGGCGCGGGCCCGGACTTCGGCGGCTACCTGGTGCTGGGCAACGACTACGGCCGCCAGCTGTGCGTCCAGTACGGCACCGCGCACGTGGTGGCCGTGGACATCGATGGAACCGGCCAGCCGCCCCGGTTCGTCAACAGCGGTGTACCGGAGTTCGTCCGCTCGCTGGCCCTGCTGGGCCGGATGTGGCGGCTGCGGTACGGGCTGACGCCGGACCAGGCCGGTCGCTGGACGACCGACTTCCAGGCCCAGCTCGCCGCGATCGACCCGGCGGCCCTGCAGAACGCGGACACGTGGTGGGCCGTGCTGCTGGAGCAGTTCTGGGACGGCCTGCTGTAGCGGACCGTCGCTGATCCTCGCAGGTGGGAGGGGTCGTTCCGGTGTCCGGAACGACCCCTTCAGCATGCCGCCGCAGCTGTGCCTCGTTGGGGTTTCGCCCGGATCTGCGCAAAATAGGTCAAGAGGATGGGTCTATTCGTCCGGTCCTCGACACATTCCGGTCCGTACGGCGACGGAATCCGGCCCCGGGCTCCGAACCGGTTCCGGATCCGTCCGTTCCGTCCGATCATGGGCTCCGCAGCCCGCGAAACGAGGGGAAGAGCCCATGAGCGACGCCGTCCCCCAGTACGGCTTCACCCAGGCCCGCCGTGGCTACGCGCCCGAGCAGGTCGAACGAGCCCTCGCCGCTCTCACCGCGCAGCGGGACGAGGCGTGGGAGCGGCTGAGCGTCCTGGGTGCAGGCATCCGGCAGATGGAGGCCCGGCTGGCCGACATCCGCCGGACCGCCGAGGAGGCCCCGGACCCCGACTACCACGTGCTCAGCGAGCAGGCCGCCGGACTGGCCGCGATGGCCGAGAACGAGGCGCGCGCCGTCCGGGAGAAGGCCGAGCGCTTCGCCGAGGACCTCCGGGACGAGGTCTACGAGGCCGGGCAGGCGGCCGCCAGTGCCGCCAAGGAGTACGCCGCCACGACCCGGGCCGACGCGGACGCGGCCGCCCGCCGCACCGAGGAGCGGACCCGGGCCGAGGCCGAGAGCATCCGGTCCGACGCCGACCGGGAGAGCCGCGCCGTCCGGGACGCCGCCACCGCCTACGCCGCCAAGGTGCGGGTGGCCGCCGCCGAGGCCGGCGAGCAGGCCGAGGCCGAGCTGGCCGCCCGGCGCCGCAAGGCCGACGAGACCTTCGCCGCCGCCCAGGCCAAGGCCGACGCCGAGGACGCGGAGGTGTCGGCGACCGCCGAGCGCCGGGTCAAGGAGGCGGAGCAGCAGCGGGAGACCGTGCTGAACCGGATCAAGCAGCTGGAGACGGACGCCCAGGCCAAGGCCGACCAGTTGATCGAGCGGGCCCGCCGGGAGGCCGAGGAGATCAACGCGGCGAGCGAGCGCGAGCAGCGCGAGTACGACGCCCGGCTGGACACGGTGCAGCAGCACCTGGACCACATCAAGGCCACACTGGCCTCGCTCACCGGGGCGGCGGTCGGCCAGATCGAGCCCGAGGCGGTGGCCGCGGCGGCCCGGGCCTCCAGGGACTCCGCCGAGGCGGCCGTGCCGGCGCCGCCGGCCCCGCGGGACGCGGTCGCGGACGCCGCCGTCGCCGATGCCGTCGTCGACGCCGGGCCGGTGGACGACGCCGCGCCGGTGGACTCGGAGGCGGACACCGGGGAGATCCCGGTGGCGAACCTGCGCAAGGCCCTGGCCTCCGAGGCCCCGGCCGCGGGCAAGGCGCCCGCCCAGGAGCAGTCCGCGACCGTGCTGCGGACCCCGGTGGTCGGCAGCAGCGCCACCAAGGCCATCGGCGGGCGGGTGGCGACCGGCCCGGTGCCGCCGAAGCCGGCCGCGCCGCCGGCCGGGGAGACGGTGGACGGGAGGGTGGGCGACGGCCCGGCGGCCGGAGCCGCCGACGGGAAGACCGCCGCCGGGGACGGCGCCGGGAAGCCCTCGGAGGACGAGACCCGGATCGTACCGAAGATCATCATCGTGGACGACGGCAGCGACTACGCGACCCCGCACACGGTGAGCTACCGCCGCCGCTGACCGGCCGCCGGCCAAGCGTCGCGAAGGCCCCGACTGCCCCCCGCCTTGGGTGGTCGGGGCCTTCGCCGTGCCGGGAGCCGGGCGGACCGGTGGCCGGGCGGCGGGGCGGCGGGGCGGTGGCCGGGCGGCGGGGCGGTGGCCGGGCGGCGGGGTTGGACCGGGAGAAGGGGTGGCGGCTACGGGATGGGCGGCCGGCCGGCGGGGTGGGCCCCGGAACGAAAGGGGCCGAGACCCGTGGCGCCCTCCAGGAAAGGGCGCCACGGTTCCCGGCGCTTGGGCGGGCGCCCCCACCCAGGGCCGCCCGGCCTCGCACCTCCGACCCCCATCGGTGGTGCGACAGTGCCCCCACAGCCATCCCCCACGGTTGGGTGCGGCGGGCACGTTCACCATGGTGCGCGATCTCCATGGACGGGCAGTGACAGGAGTATGTCCAGTTCGTGGCGGATAGCCGAGCCCGGTCCGGTGCGGCTCCCGGTTGGTTCGTCCACCGGGCGGTCCGGTGTTCCGTCCTGTCGTTCGTCCCCGGACGTGCTCCTGACAAGACTGTGCGGGGAGGGCGCCGGGACGGCCGGCGGTTCGGCTCCCGACCCGGCCCGGAGCCGGCCCCGACCAGGCCGCCGTCGGCCCCGGTCCGGCCCCGGTCCGGCCCCGGTCCGGCCCCGCCGAAGGCGTGCACCGCGTGTGTGTCGGTGCCTCGGCGTAGGCTGGAGACCCCCGGCCGCTCGGCGTGCCGGGCCGTTCGCGTTGCCCCGGCGGGCCTTCGCCGCCCGGGGGCAGCACCAGCCACGGGACGAAGAAGAGACCCTAGATGAGTCTGACCGGACTGCTCGATGTCGTCGCGCGGGACGCGGCGCTCGCCGAGGCGATCGAGGCGGCCACCGCCCCCGGAGCCGCGGCCGGCGGACGCCGCCACCTGGACCTGGTGGGCCCGCCCGCCGCCCGGCCGTTCGCCGTCGCCGCACTGGCCCGCGCGCTCGCCGGGCAGGCCGCCGGGGACCACGGCCGCCCGGTGCTCGCCGTCACCGCGACCGGCCGCGAGGCCGAGGACCTCGCGGCGTCGCTGCGCTCGCTGCTGTCCGCCGACGCCGTCGCCGAGTTCCCGGCCTGGGAGACCCTGCCGCACGAGCGGCTGTCGCCCCGCTCGGACACCGTCGGACGCCGGCTGGCCGTGCTGCGCCGGATCGTGCACCCGCGGGCGGACGACCCGGCGGCCGGGCCGGTCCAGGTGATCGTCGCCCCGGTCCGCTCGGTGCTCCAGCCGCAGGTCAAGGGGCTGGCCGAGCTGGAGCCGGTGGCCGTGCGGCGCGGCGAGTCGTACGACCTGGAGGAGGTGGCCCGCCGGCTCTCCGCCGCCGCCTACGCGCGCGTCGAACTGGTCGAGAAGCGCGGCGAGTTCGCCGTACGCGGCGGCATCCTGGACGTCTTCCCGCCGACCGAGGAGCACCCGCTGCGGGTGGAGTTCTGGGGCGACGAGGTCGAGGAGATCCGGTACTTCAAGGTCGCCGACCAGCGCTCGCTGGAGATCGCCGAGCACGGCCTGTGGGCGCCGCCCTGCCGGGAGCTGCTGCTCACCGACGAGGTGCGGGCCCGGGCCGCCGAGCTGTCCGCCGAGCACCCCGGGCTGGCCGAGATCCTGGACAAGATCGCCGAGGGCATCGCGGTCGAGGGCATGGAGTCGCTGGCGCCGGTGCTGGTGGACGACATGGAGCTGCTGCTGGACGTGCTGCCGCTCGGCTCCGTCGCGGTGGTCTGCGACCCGGAGCGGGTCCGCACTCGGGCCGCCGACCTGGTGGCGACCAGCCAGGAGTTCCTGCACGCCTCCTGGGTCGCGGCCGCGTCCGGCGGGGACCGTCCGATCGACCTGGAGGCCATCGACGTCTCCGCCGCCTCGCTGCGCTCGCTCGCCGAGGTGCGCGAGCACGCCGACCGGATCGGGCTGGCCTGGTGGTCCGTCAGCCCGTTCGCGACCAGCGAGTCGACCGTCGACGGCATCCTGGAGTTCGACGCCAACACGCTGACCCTCGGCATGCACGCCGTCGAGGCCTACCGCGGCGACACCGCCCGGGCGATCGCCGACGCCAAGGAGCGGCTGGCCGCCGACTGGCGGGTCGTCATGGTGACCGAGGGCCACGGCCCGGCCTCCCGGCTCGCCGAGGTGCTGGGCAACGAGGGCATCCCGGCCCGGCTGGTCGCCGACCTCGCGGAGGCGCCCACCCGGGACGTCGTCCACGTCTCCTGCGGCTCCATCGAGCACGGCTTCGTCGACGAGAACCTCAAGCTCACGGTCATCACCGAGACCGACCTGTCCGGCCAGAGGTCCTCCACCAAGGACATGCGCCGGATGCCCTCGCGCCGCCGCAACGCGATCGACCCGCTGGCGCTGGTGGCCGGCGACTACGTCGTCCACGAGGCGCACGGCGTCGGCAAGTACGTCGAGATGGTGCAGCGCACCGTCCAGGGCGCCACCCGCGAGTACCTGGTGCTGGAGTACGCCCCGGCCAAGCGCGGCCACCCCGGCGACCGGCTGTTCGTGCCGACCGACCAGCTCGACCAGGTCACCAAGTACGTCGGCGGCGAGGCCCCGACGCTGCACCGGCTCGGCGGCGCGGACTGGGCGAAGACCAAGCAGCGGGCCAAGAAGGCGGTCAAGGAGATCGCCGCCGACCTGATCAGGCTGTACTCGGCCCGGATGGCCGCCCCCGGCCACACCTTCGGCCCGGACACCCCCTGGCAGCGGGAGCTGGAGGACGCCTTCCCGTACGCGGAGACGCCGGACCAGCTGACCACCATCGCCGAGGTCAAGTCGGACATGGAGAAGTCCGTCCCGATGGACCGGCTGATCTGCGGCGACGTCGGCTACGGCAAGACCGAGATCGCGGTGCGGGCCGCGTTCAAGGCCGTGCAGGACGGCAAGCAGGTGGCGGTGCTGGTGCCGACCACGCTGCTGGTGCAGCAGCACTTCTCGACCTTCGCCGAGCGGTACGCCAACTTCCCGGTGACGGTGAAGGCGCTGTCCCGCTTCCAGACCGACAGCGAGGCCAAGGCCGTCCTGGAGGGGCTGTTCGAGGGCTCGGTGGACGTCGTCATCGGCACCCACCGGCTGTTCTCCTCCGAGACCAGGTTCAAGGACCTCGGCCTGGTCATCGTCGACGAGGAGCAGCGCTTCGGCGTCGAGCACAAGGAGCAGCTGAAGAAGCTGCGCGCCAACGTGGACGTGCTCACCATGTCCGCGACCCCGATCCCGCGCACCCTGGAGATGGCGGTCACCGGCATCCGCGAGATGTCCACCATCACCACCCCGCCGGAGGAGCGGCACCCGGTGCTGACCTTCGTCGGGCCGTACGACGAGAAGCAGATCTCGGCCGCGATCCGGCGTGAACTCCTGCGCGAGGGCCAGGTGTTCTACATCCACAACCGGGTGGAGTCGATCGACAAGGCGGCCGCCCGGCTGAAGGACCTGGTGCCCGAGGCGCGGATCGCCACCGCGCACGGGCAGATGGGGGAGACCCAGCTGGAGAAGGTCGTCGTCGACTTCTGGGAGAAGGAGTTCGACGTCCTGGTGTCGACCACGATCGTGGAGTCCGGCATCGACATCTCCAACGCCAACACCCTGATCGTGGAGCGCGGCGACACCTTCGGCCTCTCCCAGCTGCACCAGCTGCGCGGCCGGGTCGGGCGCGGCCGGGAGCGCGGCTACGCGTACATGCTCTACCCGCCGGAGAAGCCGCTCACCGAGACCGCGCACGAGCGGCTGGCCACCATCGCCCAGCACACCGAGATGGGCGCCGGCATGTACGTTGCGATGAAGGACCTGGAGATCCGCGGCGCGGGCAACCTGCTCGGCGGCGAGCAGTCCGGGCACATCGCGGGCGTCGGGTTCGACCTCTACATGCGGATGGTCGGCGAGGCGGTGGCGGAGTTCCGCGAGTCGCTGGCCAACGGCGGGCAGCCGGAGGAGGAGCCGCTGGAGGTGAAGATCGAGCTGCCGGTCGACGCCCACGTGCCGCACGACTACGCGCCCGGCGAGCGGCTGCGGCTGCAGGCGTACCGCTCGATCGCGGCGGTCAACTCCGAGGAGGACATCACGCAGGTCCGGGACGAGCTGGTGGACCGCTACGGCAAGCTGCCCGAGCCGGTGGAGAACCTGCTGATGGTCGCGGCGCTGCGGCTGTACGCCCGGCGGTGCGGGATCTCGGACATCACCCTCCAAGGCTCCAACGTCCGCTTCGGGCCGGTGGAGCTGCGGGAGTCCCAGCAGCTGCGGCTGAACCGGCTCTACCCGCGCAGCCAGGTGAAGTCGGCGGCCCGGCAACTGCTGGTGCCGCGCCCGAGCACCGGGCGAATCGGCGGCAAGCCGCTGGTCGGGCGGGAACTGCTGGGCTGGTGCACCGAGTTCCTGTCGGCCATGTTCGACGACCTGGCGGGGGCGAAGAAGTAGCGCCCGTCCTCGGGGTGGTCCACGGCGGTCTCGGGTTCTGCCCCGGGGCCGCCGTTTCGTGTGAACGGGCGCCGACCGTCGTTGACGGGACGCGACCCGCGGGCCGGACCGTGAACCGGGTGAACCGACGCGTCAGCCGAGCTTCCACTGACCGGTCTGCGGGGCGAAGCCGCTGTCGAGGCCGAACTGGGCCTTGTCGAGCTTGGCGTCCTTCGGGACCTCGAAGGTGACGAAGCCGAGGGCGCTCTCGCCGGGGGCGATGTTGGCGGGGACCTGGAAGCTCGGGCCGGCCTTGGTGTCCGCGATCGTGGTGCCGAAGGCCTGGCCCTGGGTGTCGACCACCTTGGCGCTGTTGCCCGGGACGTCGCTGTAGGCCTTCTTGCCGCTCGCCTTGATCCGGAACTGGACCGCGACGAAGCGGTTGCCCTCGGCCGGGTGGGTGAACTCGTCCCCGCCCTCGGCGTTGTCGACCACCTTCACCACCGTCACGTCGGCGGTGTCGGCCGGATCGTTGCCCTTCAGCGCGATGGTGTCGCCGACCTTGGCGGCGGCCTTGCCGGTGTCCGCGGGCTTGTTCTCGGCCGGCTTGCCGTCGGCCGGCTTGCCGTCGGCGGGCTTGGCGGCCTCGGAGCCGGTGGCGGCCGCCGTCCGCTTCGGCTCCGTCGAGACGGAGGGGCCGCTGGTGGAGCTGCACGCCGTCGCGCTCAGGGTGACCAGCGCGGCGCCCAGCAGCAGGGCGGTGCGGCGGGTGGCGCTGCGACGGACGGTGGTGCGGTGGACGGCGGTACGGCGGGCGTTCGCGGACATGGGTGTCTCCCGGCGGATCGGTGGTGTTCCCCTGCGTCGCCTCCGTTCGGCGGCGACGGGGAGATCACACCACCGGGACGTGAACCGCGTCAATGGGATTTCACAAAACAGCTCTGTTCACATGTGAACTCCGCTGACGAGGGGCGTCGCTATGCTGTGTGGTCACAGCCCCCGCCCCTGCTGTGCGGTCGCAGCCCCCACCGAAGGAGCCCCCGTGCCGGACCGTTCCGAAGTGACCGCCGCCGAGATCGCTCGGCTGGCCGGCGTCGGCCGGGCCGCGGTCAGCAACTGGCGCCGCCGCCACCCCGACTTCCCGCGCCCGGTCGGCGGCACCGACGCCAGCCCGGCCTTCGCGCTCCCGGAGGTCGAGTCCTGGCTGCGCGCCCAGGGCAAGATCGCCGAGCTCCCGCTGCTGGAGCGGGTCTGGCAGCTCGTCGACACCCTCCGCGACCCGGCCGGCCACCCCGCCGCCCCGCTGGTCGAGGCGGGCGCCCTGCTCCTGCTGCTGCACCGCGAGCCCGGTCGGTGGACCGAACTCGCCGACCGGCCGGACACCCGGCTCGCCGTCGCACTGCCCCGGGCCGTCACCGGCACCGCCGTGCACGCCTTCGGCCCGGACGGCGCCCGCACCCTCGGACTTCCGGGCCTGCTCGGCAGCACCCAGCTGGACCTCGCCCGGCTGCTCGCCGAACTCGCCGCCCGGAGCGGCCCGGTCGGCGCGTACGAGCAACTGCTCACCCGGTACGCCGAGGCCAACACCCGGCAGCTCAGCCCCACCCCGCCGGAGGCCGCCGAACTGCTCGCCGCCGTCGCCGGCGTTCCCGCCACCGTGCTCGACCCGGCCGTCGGCCTCGGCGCCGTCCTGCTCGTCCACCCGCCGACCACCGGCCGCTACGGCCAGGACGCCGACCCGGTGACCGCCGCCCTCGCCCGGCTCCGGCTCGCCCTGCACACCCCCGCCGACGAACCCGGCCCGCTCCCGCTCGACCTGCGGGCCGGCGACGCCCTGCGCGCCGACGGCTTCCCCGGCGACACCTTCGAGGCCGTGCTCTGCCAGCCCCCGTACAACGAACGCGACTGGGGCCACGACGAGCTGCAGTTCGACACCCGCTGGCCCGGCGGGCTCGTCCCGCCGCGCGGCGAGTCCGAACTCGCCTGGGTGCTGCACTGCCTCGCGCACACCCGCCCCGGCGGCCTCGCCGCGCTGCTGCTCCCGCCGACCGTCGCCGCCCGCAGGGCAGGCCGCCGCATCCGGGCCGAACTGCTGCGCTCCGGCGCGCTGCGGGCCGTCATCGCGCTGCCGGCCGGCGCCGCCCCGCCGTACGGCGTCCCGCTGCACCTGTGGGTGCTGCGCGCGCCCCGGCCGGGGGACGACTTCCGCCAGGTGCTGCTGCTCGACGCGGGGGCGGCGCCCTCCGGTCCGGCCGGGGCCGCCGGGGCGCCGACCGCCGAGGGCGGACGGGACAAGGTCGACTGGACCGAGCTGCGGCGCACCGTCCTGGAGGCCTGGCGCGGCTTCGACCTCGCCGCGCGCGAGGGCCTGCCGGTCCCCGACGACCGCCCCGGCGTCCACCGGGCGATGGCCGCCATCGACCTGCTGGACGACGAGACCGACCTCTCCCCGGCCCGGCACGTGCCGCCCGCGGCCCCGCTCGGTGGCGCGGCCGAACTCGGCCACCTCGGCGGGCGGCTGGCCGAGCTGCTGGCCGGCCTGCCCGACCCGGCCACCCTGCTGCCGCGGCCGGCGGCCGCGCCCGACGGGGCGTCCGGCGGGGCGTCCGGCGGAGCCGGCGGCGGAGCGTCCGGGGCGTCCGGGGCGGCTCCGGTCGGGACGGTCACCATCGGCGAGCTGGTCCGCGGCGGCGCGCTGGAGGTGTTCTCCTCCGGCACCGGCGCCGCCACCCGCCCGATCGGGACGGGTCCGGGCGGCACCCCCGTCGTCACCGACCAGGACCTCGCCACCGGCGCCGCGCCCAGCGCCGTCCTGGCCGACTGCCCCGGCCCGGCCGGAGACGTCCGCACCCGCCCCGGCGACGTCCTGGTCCCCGCCCTCGGCGGCGGCACCGCCCGGGTCGTCCCCGCCGACGGCCCGCTGGTCGGCGTCGCACTCGGCCGCCAGCTCCACCTCCTGCGGCCCGACCAGGGCGCCCTCGACCCCGAGTTCCTGGCCGGCCAGTTCCGCTCCACCGCCGGCACCCGGCGCGCCGCCAGCCACGCCACCACCACCGCCCGCCTCGACATCCGCCGGGTCGAGCTCCCCCGCCTCCCGCTCCCCGCCCAGCAGCGCCTCGGCGCCGCCTTCGCCCGCCTCGCCGCCTTCGACACCGCCCTCGCCCAAGCCGCCGCCCTCGGCCGCAGCCTCACCCAGGCGGCGACCGATGCCCTGGCGACCGGCACCCTGGAGCCGCCGGCCTGAGGGCCGCCGTGGAGGTGACTCGGACTCAGTGCCGGTGTCCTCCGGTGTCGCTGCGGTCGGGCGGAAGGGCCTCCGGGGCGGGCGGGTCGGGCGGTACGGTGTGGCGGAACCGTTCGCACCGCCCTCGGTGACGGTCCTCACCAGCTCAGGAGTGCGCATGTCAGGGCAGTACCCCGGGCAGTTCGGGCCGCCGCCCGGCGGCACGCCGTACGGGCCGGGGCAGCCGCCGGGCACCGTGCCGGGGGTGCAGCCCGGGGCGGCGGCGATGGGCGTGCAGGCCGCGATTCCCGGGCGGTTCGGGGTGACCGCGCGGGTGCTGTGCACGGTGGCCCCGCTGCTCACCTTCGGCCTGCTCGGGGCCGTCCCCTCGCTGCTGCTGGCGGTCCGGCGCCGGCGGGCGTACGACATCGCCGGTGCGGTGGTGTTCTGCGCGCTGCTGCTCGCCATGATCGTCTCAGCCGGGGTCGCCGGCACTCTGAAGAACCCGACCGCCGACACCACCGGTTCGGTCACGCTGGCCGTGCTCTGGCTCCTGCCGCCCGCGCACTTCCTGCTGATGGACAGCCGCGCGGTCTGGCTGGCCGGGCCGCCGGCGCCGTCGGCCGCGCCACGGGCCGTCCCGCCGTACACGGCGCCGAACGTGCCGTCGTACACGGCGCCGAACGTGCCGTCGTACACGGCGCCGAACGTGCCGCCGTACGCGGCGACCGTGCCCGGCTACGGGGCGCCCGCCCCCACGGCGCCGACCGCGCCCGTAGCCCCGATCCCCACGGCGCCGCCCCCCGCGCCCCCGGCCCACGAGACCGACCACGACCTGCGCGAACTGGGCGAGTTGCTGCGCCGCCAGGCCCGCGAGGACCGCCCGTGACCGCCGCCCGGCTGATCGCGGGCCGTTACCGGCTCACCGAGAAGATCGGCCACGGCGGCATGGGCCAGGTCTGGGCCGGGCAGGACGAACGGCTGCACCGCCCGGTCGCGGTCAAGCTGCTCCGCCCCGAGCACCTGCTCCCCGGAGGGAGCGGCTCCGGCGGCGAACGGGCCCGCCACAGCGACGAGTTGCGTCGACGCTTCCTGCGCGAGTGCCGGGTCACGGCCGCGCTCGACCACCCCGGGCTGGTCACCGTCTTCGACGCGGGCGAGGACGAGGGCGAGCTCTACCTCGTCATGCAGCGCGTCCCCGGGGTCAGTCTGGCCGACCTCATCGCCGAGGACGCGCCCTTCCCGATCGAGCGCGCGGCGGCCGTCGCCGCGCAGCTGTGCACCGCGCTGGCCGCCGTCCACGCCATCCCGGTGGTCCACCGCGACCTCAAGCCGAGCAACGTCATGGTCCGCGAGGACGGCCGCACCGTCCTGCTCGACCTCGGCATCGCCACCGCCCTGGACACCGAGACCACCCGGCTCACCCTCACCGGCGTGCCGGTCGGCAGCCCCTCCTACATGGCGCCCGAACAGGCCCTCGCCGCCACCACCGACCCGCGCAGCGACCTCTACGCGCTCGGCTGCCTGCTGCACGAGATGCTCGCCGGCGAGGAACCGTTCCGGGCCCCCACCGCGCTCGGTGTCCTACGCCGCCACGTCGACGAGCCGCCCGTCCCGCTGCGGGAGTTGCGCCCCGAGGTGCCGCAGCCGCTGGAACGGCTGGTGCTCGACCTGCTCGCCAAGCAGCCCGCCGACCGCCCCGCCGACGCCCGGGCCGTGTACGCGCGGCTGCTCCCGCTGCTGCCCGCGGCCGAGGCGGCCCCGCAGCCCCGCTACACCCCGCTGCCGGACCCGGCCCGCCCCTTCCGCTACCCGCACCAGCCGCAGCCGCCGGTCGCGGCGGCCGTACCGGCACCGCCGGTCCGCTCCGAGCCGCGGCCCTTCCTGATGCCGCCCGCCCCGCCGACACCCCCGCCCGTCCCGGCCGGCCCGGACCTCGGCGCCGAGTGCGCCCGGCTCTCCGACCTGGTCGACGCCGGCCGGCACGCCGAGGTGCTCGGCCTCGCCGCCCGCCTGCTGCCCCGGGCCGAGGCCGAACTCGGCGACGCCGCGCCCCTGGTGCGCACCATCCGCACCATCTACGCCCGCACTCTGTTGCACGAGGGCCACCCTCAGCAGGCCCTCCCCGAGTACCGCCGCCTCGCGGCGACCGCCGACGGCGGCCCGCACGGCCCCCAGGGCCTGGACCACCGCTACCGCGCCGCCCTCTGCCTCGACCGGCTCGGCCACGGCGCCGAGGCCCTCGCCGAGTACCAGGCGCTCCTCTCCGCCCACACCGCCCGCCTGGAGTCCGGCCTCGACACCGACCCCGAGCGCGGCTACGACCTGCGCGAACGCATCGGCCTCCAGCTCGCCGCCACCGGCGACGCCCACAACGCCTGGCAGTGGCTGCTCCCGCTGCTCCTCGACCGCGAACGCCGCGACGGCCCCCACCACCCCGCCGTCCGCCGCCTCCGCCAGTCCCTCGCCACCCTCACCCCCGCCACCACGCCGTGGCCCCCGGCCCCGCGCTGACCCCCACAGCGGACACCGTCCGCCGCCGCACCTCCCCACCGGCCCACCTCCGCACCTCCCCACCTCCGCACCTCCGCACCACCGGAGGGCGGCAGAGTAGGTTCGGGGTGTGACGACGAATGCTGTGCCGACGAACGCCCCGGGCGCGAAGCTCATCCTGCTGACCACCACCCACCGGGTGGCTCCCGGCCTGCTGGCGTGGCCGGCGTGGGAGGCGTTGCGGTCGGCGGGGCGGGTGCTGGTGGGGGACGAGGGGCATCCACAGGTGGCGGCGGTGCGGCAGGCCGGGGTGGCGGTGGAGGTCGTGCCGCCCCGGTCGGCGCCCGCGCTGGCGCGGCTGCTGACCGGGCAGCCGGCCGGGGCCGGGCCGACGGTGTGGCTGGGGAGCCCGGACGGGGACCCGGGGCTGACGGACGCGCTGGCGCGGCTCGCGGTGGAGCACGCCGGGGAGGTGCCGGAGATCGAGGTGCTGCCCGGCTCGTACGACCTGCCGGGGTCGCGGCTGCTGGACCTGGTGACGGTGATGGACCGGCTGCGCTCCCCGGGCGGCTGCCCCTGGGACGCCGAGCAGACGCACGAGAGCCTGGTTAAGTACCTGGTCGAGGAGGCGTACGAACTGGTCGAGGCGATCGAGGAGGGGGACCGCGGGACGCTGCGCGAGGAGCTGGGC
This sequence comes from Kitasatospora sp. Xyl93, assembly GCF_055383135.1. Taxonomy (NCBI): domain Bacteria; kingdom Bacillati; phylum Actinomycetota; class Actinomycetes; order Kitasatosporales; family Streptomycetaceae; genus Kitasatospora; species Kitasatospora sp. Xyl93. Next base: position 4,833,665 of record NZ_AP029185.1, read on the forward strand.
GACGTCCTGCTGCAGGTGTTCTTCCACTCCCGGATCGCCGAGGAGCACCCGACCGAGCCGTTCACCGTCGACGACGTGGCCGGGGACATCGTCGAGAAGCTGATGTACCGGCACCCGCACGTGTTCGGGGACGCCGAGGCCGGCGGCGCCGCCGAGGTGGAGGCGAACTGGGAGCAGCTGAAGGCGGCCGAGAAGGCGGACCGCGAGTCGGTGCTGGACGGCGTGCCGGCCGGGCTGCCCGCGCTGGCGTACGCGGCGAAGCTGGTGTCCCGGGTGCGCCGGGCGGGCTTCACCGGGGTGCCGGACGAGCCGTACGAGCTGCCCGCCGAGCTGACCGCCGACTCGGCGGGCCGGCTGCTGCTCGCGGTGGCGCAGCGGGCGCACGACGCCGGGGTGGACGTGGACGCGGCGCTGCGGTCGGCCGCGCGCGGTTACCGGGACGAGGTGCGCGCGGCCGAGGGCCTCGGGCCGGCCGGGGAGCCGGACGGGGAGTAGCGGTTCAGGCCGCCGTGGCGGCGGGCTCGGGCCGCCGCTGCGGCGGGACGAGCTCGCCGATGGCCTCGCCGACGAGGACGACCAGTTCGGCGAGCCGCTCCAGGTCGAGGTGGGCGGGCAGTTCGGCCAGCGAGATGATCCGCTCGCCGCCCGGGCCGGCCACGGCGAACAGGTCGATCGGTCCGAGGTGCTTCTCGGCGGTGTCCACGAGGGCGGCGACGTCGCTGGGGCGGCGGATGTCGCCGCAGACGCCGACGACGGGGCAGCCCGGCCGGTCGAGTTCGGCGGCGAGGTCCTCGGCGATGCCGACGTGCTGGTCGGCGATCAGCATGCCGACGGTGCCGGCCGCGGCGAACCGGCGGGCGAGGCCCGCGCCCGACCCGCCGTCGAGGACCGCGACGACGACGACTGACCCGCTGACCCGCATGGCCTGCTCCTCCCTGTGGGCAACACCGCACCGCGCCCACGCGTACTGCGGAGGATCGTAGGCACGTCCCGATCCCCCGCAACAGGGATTACCCCTCAGGTGACCAGGCTCACGCCCGCCCCGCGGCCAAGAGTCGGCCAAGAGCTGTCCACGGACCGGCCACGGACCGGCCACGGACCGGCCACGGACCGGCCACGGACCGGCCACGGACCGGCCGGGAACCGGCAACGCGGCGGCAACCGACCGGCCACCGGCCGTCGGGCGCGCCGGAGGCGGTCCGTCGGAGGGAGGGCGGTCCCGTCGCACCGGATACGGTCGATCCATGCCAGCTCAGCCCCACCCCGCCCGGCCCGCCGCCGCGCCGTCCGACGCCCCCGCCCCGCAGCTGTTCACCTGGGAGTTCGCCGCCGACCCGTACCCCGCCTACGCCTGGCTGCGCGAGCACGCCCCGGTGCACCGCACCACGCTGCCGAGCGGCGTCGAGGCCTGGCTGGTGACCCGGTACGCGGACGCCCGGCAGGCGCTCGCGGACAGCCGGCTGTCGAAGAACCCGGCGCACCACAGCGAGCAGGCGCACCGCACCGGACGGGTGGGCATCCCCGGGGAGCGGCAGGCGGACCTGATGACCCACCTGCTGAACATCGACCCGCCGGACCACACCCGGCTGCGCCGGCTGGTGTCGAAGGCGTTCACCCCGCGCCGGGTGGCCGAGTTCGAGCCGCGGGTGCAGCAGCTCACCGACCGGCTGATCGACGGCTTCGCGCAGCGCGGTTCGGCGGACCTGATCCACGAGTTCGCCTTCCCGCTCCCCATCTACGCGATCTGCGACATGCTCGGGGTGCCGTCCGAGGACCAGGACGACTTCCGCGACTGGGCCGGCATGATGATGCGACACACGAAGCCGGGCCAGGGCGGCAGCCAGCGCGGCGGCGTGGGGCGGGCGGTGAAGCGGATGCGGGCGTACCTGCTGGAGCTGATCCACCGCAAGCGGGCGGACCTCGGGGACGACCTGATCTCCGGTCTGATCCGGGCCAGTGACCACGGCGAGCACCTGACCGAGAACGAGGCCGCGGCGATGGCCTTCATCCTCCTGTTCGCGGGCTTCGAGACCACCGTGAACCTGATCGGCAACGGCACGTACGCGCTGCTGCGCAACCCGGAGCAGCGCCGGCTGCTGCAGGAGTCGGTGGCGCGCGGGGAGAGCGCGCTGCTGGAGACCGGGATCGAGGAACTCCTGCGCTACGACGGGCCGGTGGAGCTGGCGACCTGGCGGTTCGCGACCCGCCCGCTGACCATCGGCGGGGTGGACATCCCGGTCGGCGACCCGGTGCTGGTGGTGCTGGCGGCGGCGGACCGCGACCCGGCCCGGTTCGCGGCCGAGAACACCCTGGACCTGGCCCGGACGGACAACCCCCACCTGGGCTTCGGGCACGGCATCCACTACTGCATCGGCGCCCCGCTCGCCCGGCTGGAGGGGCGTGCCGCGCTGGCCACGCTGCTCTCCCGGCTGCCGGACCTGCGGCTCGCGCAAAGCCCGGAGGACCTGCGCTGGCGCGGCGGTCTGATCATGCGTGGGCTGCGCGAACTGCCGGTGGAATTCAGCCCGGAGAGCCGCTCCCCGCACATCCCTCCGCACACCCCTCCGCAGGCCCCGTCCGGGCCTGCGACAGGCTGAGACCGCGCTGATAGAGGTCGCCGACCGCCCGCCGATAGGGTGTGAACACCCATCAATCCGGACATAACGCCGCCGTTGGTAGGCGATCGGATACGGGCCGTAATTGTCGTGTGATATCTGCGATATGAGCTTGTGATCGGTCTGATGATCTGTCTACTCTCCCTGGAGTTCGCAGCTGCGGACCTCGTGCGCGGAACGCCGAATCCTGCCCGCCGCGCCACGGGAAACCGACCAGACCCTGGGCAGGGGCGGGGGAACCAGGTTTGTTGCCGTCTCCCACGGCTTGGGGTGAAGCCGCCTGAGCGGAATCGTTTCCGCGTACGGCGGCCGGGCCACCTCCCGGTCCGAACCCGACAGCTCACCTCGCAGGCGTGCGGAGAGGGACCTCTTCATGCTGTTCGTTGGAACTGGCCGCCACCGTCGTCGCACCCAGACCGAGAAGGCCATCGCCGTCGCCGGTGTGGCCGGCGTCGGACTCGCGATGCCGCTCCTCACCGCCACCGGCGCCTCCGCCGCCCCGGCCTCCACCTGGGACTCCGTCGCCCAGTGCGAGAGCGGTGGCAACTGGAGCATCAACACCGGCAACGGCTTCTACGGCGGCCTCCAGTTCACCTCCAGCACCTGGAAGGCGTACGGCGGCACCGCCTACGCGGCGCAGGCCAACCAGGCCAGCAAGGCCCAGCAGATCTCGGTCGCCGAGAAGGTCCTGGCCTCGCAGGGCCCGGGCGCCTGGCCGGTCTGCTCCCAGAAGGCCGGTCTGACCAAGGGCGGCGCCCCGGCCGTGGTCGACACCTCCTCGGACGCCAAGCCGCAGTCCGCCGCCAAGCAGCAGGCGCCGAAGCAGCAGGCCCCGAAGCCCGCCGCCAAGCCGGCCGAGAAGCCGGTCGCGCAGCAGCCCGTCGCCCAGAAGCCGGTGCAGAGGCCCGCCGCGCAGCCGGTCCAGCAGGCCGCCCCGCAGCAGCAGGCGCAGGCTCCGGGCTTCTCCGGTCACGCCGGCTGGGACGCCGACGCCAAGGTGTACTGGTACCAGAACAACGGCGCCTGGTACTGGACCAGCCACCAGAGCGTCTACCAGCAGTACGCCGGCCAGGCCGCCCAGCCGCAGTACGCCCCGCAGGCCGCGCAGTCGGCCCCGCAGGCCACCGGCCACGACTACACCGTGCGCGCCGGTGACACCCTGTCGACCATCGCCGCCGCCCAGGGCGTGTCCGGCGGGTGGCACGCGCTGTACGACCAGAACCACGCCACCGTCGGCGGCGACCCGAACCTGATCATGCCCGGCCAGGTGCTGCACCTCGGCTGAGCCGTCGGGCCCGGTGCTGACGCCCGTCGGCGCCCGACGCCGACACCGTTCCACCCCGCCGTCCGAAGGGGACCGGTCCTACCGGTCCCCTTCGTCCGCATTCGCCCGCTCCGGTGGGACAAGCTGGGGCAAGCAGGTGAACTACCGGTGCGTAGCGGGGCCACACGTTGAGACGGGACCGAGGCGGACGTGGCCCCGGGAGCCCGGGCGGTTAGGCTCTGGTCGTAACGACTCCGCAATCGTCCTGCTGACAGCACCACCGTCAGACCGGACCCTGCTTCCGCAAGGAGATGCCTCGTGCCGTCCATCGATGTCGTCGTAGCCCGTGAGATCCTCGACTCCCGCGGCAACCCCACGGTCGAGGTCGAGGTCGGCCTCGACGACGGCAGCACGGGTCGTGCCGCTGTCCCGTCGGGTGCCTCCACCGGTGCCTTCGAGGCCCTGGAGCTGCGCGACGGCGACAAGAACCGCTACTTCGGCAAGGGCGTCGAGAAGGCCGTCCTGGCCGTCATCGAGCAGATCGGCCCGGAGCTGGTCGGCTACGACGCCACCGAGCAGCGCCTGATCGACCAGGCCATGCTGGACCTGGACGCCACCCCGGACAAGTCCTCGCTCGGCGCCAACGCCATCCTGGGCGTCTCGCTGGCCGTCGCGCACGCCGCCTCCGAGGCCAGCGACCTGCCGCTGTTCCGCTACCTGGGCGGCCCGAACGCGCACGTCCTGCCGGTCCCGATGATGAACATCCTCAACGGCGGCTCGCACGCGGACTCCAACGTCGACATCCAGGAGTTCATGATCGCCCCGATCGGCGCGGAGTCCTTCTCCGAGGCCGTCCGCTGGGGCGTCGAGGTCTACCACACGCTCAAGGGCGTGCTGAAGGAGCGCGGCCTGTCCACCGGCCTGGGCGACGAGGGCGGCTTCGCCCCGAACCTGGACTCCAACCGCGAGGCCCTGGACCTCATCGTCGAGGCCATCCAGAAGGCCGGCTACGTGCCCGGCCGTGACGTCGCGCTGGCCCTGGACGTCGCCTCCTCCGAGTTCTACGAGGACGGCGCCTACCAGTTCGAGGGCAAGGAGCTCACCTCCGCCGAGCTCATCGAGTACTACGCCGAGCTGGTCGCCGCGTACCCGCTGGTCTCCATCGAGGACCCGCTGGACGAGTCGGACTGGGACGGCTGGAAGGCCATGACCGACAAGCTGGGCGACAAGGTCCAGCTGGTCGGCGACGACCTGTTCGTCACCAACCCGGCCCGCCTGGCCCGCGGCATCGAGACCGGCACCGCCAACGCGCTGCTGGTGAAGGTGAACCAGATCGGCTCGTTGACCGAGACCCTGGACGCCGTCGAGCTGGCCCAGCGCAACGGCTACCGCTGCATGATGTCGCACCGCTCCGGCGAGACCGAGGACGTCACCATCGCCGACCTGGCCGTCGCCACCAACTGCGGCCAGATCAAGACCGGTGCCCCGGCCCGCTCCGAGCGCGTCGCCAAGTACAACCAGCTGCTGCGCATCGAGGAGATCCTCGACGACGCCGCCGAGTACGCCGGCCGCGGCGCCTTCCCGCGCTTCAAGCACGAGGGCTGACGCGCACGGCCCGCACGAGGGCCGGGCGCTCCCGGTAGCGCACGCCTGACCGGTGCCCCGCCGTTCACCCCGTAGGGTGGACGGCGGGGCACCGTCGCGACCAGGAGGGGATACGGGAGATGGCTGGCTGGAGGATCCCGGGCTTTTCCGCCCGGCCCCGGTTCACGAGCCGGGCGACCGTCCTCGTCCTGGTGCTCTGCTCACTGGTGGCGATCCTCGCCTACCCGACGCGGCAGTTCATCTCGCAGCGCGCCGAGATCTCCGCCCAGCGGGCGAAGGCCGACCACGCGCGCCAGCAGGTCGAGCAGCTGCGCCGGGAGAAGGCCCGCTGGCAGGACCCGGAGTACGTCAAGGCGCAGGCCCGCGCCCGGCTGCACTACGCGGTGCCGGGGGAGACCCCGTACATCGCGGTGGACCCGGCCGGCCAGGGCGCCCGATCCTCCGTGCCCGCCGCGCCCGCCTCCTCCGGCGGTACGGCGCAGGCCGCCAAGCCCTGGTACGCCAGCATCTGGGACTCGGTGGACGCCGCCGACACCGCCGCGGCGGCCCCCGCCACCCCCCTTCCCCTCCCACCGTCCCCCGTTGGAGACACCTCCCCCCATGACCACTGAGAACCACCCCACCGTCTCCGACGCCGACGTCGCGGCCATCGCCGCCCAGCTCGGCCGGGTGCCGCGCGGCCTGCGCGGCGTGGCGCACCGCTGCCCCTGCGGCAACCCGGACGTCGTGGAGACGGCGCCCCGGCTGCCGGACGGCACGCCGTTCCCCACGCTCTACTACCTGACCTGCCCCAAGGCCGCCTCGCTGATCGGCACCCTGGAGGCGGAGGGCGTGATGAAGGACCAGAGCGCCCGGCTCGCCGAGGACCCGGAGCTGGCCGCCGCCTACCAGAGGGCGCACGAGGACTACATCGCCCGGCGCGACGCGATCGAGGTGCTGGAGGGCTTCCCGAGCGCCGGCGGCATGCCGGACCGGGTGAAGTGCCTGCACGTGCTGGTCGGCCACTCGCTGGCGGCCGGCGAGGGCGTCAACCCGCTCGGCGACGAGGCGATCGGCATGCTGGAGGACTGGTGGGCCAAGGGCCCGTGCGTCTCCCCGGCCGAGGTCGAGGCCGCCGGTGAGCGGGTCGCCCGCAACCGCGCCAAGGAGCAGGACCACGAGGCCGTGATCGCGGCCAAGGAGCAGAAGACCGCCGAGCGCGCCGCGAGGAAGCGGGCCGCCGAGGAGGCCGCGGCGGAGCAGGAGTCCGAGTGAGCACGACCCGCGTGGCCGCGATCGACTGCGGCACCAACTCGATCCGCCTGCTGGTCGCCGACCTCGACCCCGAGACCGGCGCGATCACCGACCTGGACCGCCGGATGATCGTCAACCGGCTGGGCCAGGGCGTGGACCGGACCGGTCGGCTGCACCCGGACGCGCTGGCCCGCACCTTCGCGGCCTGCCGGGAGTACCAGGAGATCATCTCCGGTTTCGGCGTGGGCCCCGAGCGGGTCCGCTTCGTCGCCACCAGCGCCTCGCGGGACGCCGAGAACAGCGACGAGTACGTCAAGGGCGTGCGCGACATCCTGGGCGTCGAGCCCGAGGTGGTGAGCGGCGAGGAGGAGGCGCACCTCTCCTTCGTGGGCGCCACCAAGGAGCTGACCGGCGGTCAGTTCCCGGGCCCGTACCTGGTGTTCGACCTGGGCGGCGGCTCCACCGAGTTCGTGCTCGGGACGGACGACGTGCAGGCGGCGCGCTCGGTGGACATCGGCTGCGTGCGGCTCACCGAGCGGTACTTCGGCGACGCCGAGCTGCCCTCCGAGGAGCAGGTCGCGGCCGCCCGGGCGCACGTCCGCGCCGAGCTGGACCGGGCCGAGGAGGTGGTCCCGCTGACCGGCGCGGCCACCCTGGTGGGCCTGGCCGGGACGGTCACCACGGTGGCCGCGATCGCCCAGGACCTGCCCGGCTACGACTCCGAGGCGATCCACCACTCGCGGATCGGCCGGGACCGGGTCGCCGAGATCACCCGGTGGCTGCTGGCCGCCACCCACGCCGAGCGGGCGGCGATCCCGTCGATGCACCCGGGCCGGGTGGACGTGATCGCGGCCGGGGCGCTGGAGCTGCTGGAGATCATGGAGCGCACCGGCGCCGCCGAGGTGGTCGTCAGCGAGCACGACATCCTCGACGGCATCGCCTGGGGTATTGCCCGCTGACCCAGTGCGGGACTTACCCGAACCGGCCCCGGCACCCCTTTCGGGGGGTCGGGGCCGGAGCGCGCCCGGCCCGGCCGGAAAAGTTCGTGAATTTCTTCACATGGCGATCCGGCCATTCGCCGCACCGGCTCGCCCGCTACGTCCGAAATGTGGGACCGAAGGCCCGTCGGCGGGATGGCCCATGGGATCGCAGGCCAGGCCTCGGTTGAGGTTTGAAAATCGAAATCACGCGCGGGAACCCCGGCCCTGTGCGGATCGTTGCTGCTCAGGCCGGTGGTGCTCCGGCGCGCGTCCGCGCGGGGCCGTCCAGGGGTGGAGGCCGCCGTGCCGGGCCCGTTTTTGCGGCCGCGCAGTGTAGCACGGGGGGTCCGTCAACTTGTGACCGGCCTCACGAAGGCTGCTCCGGACGGTGCTGGATACTTTCGGATATGAGCACCACGGAGCGTCCTCGCATCCTCATTGTCGGCGGTGGTTACGTCGGCCTGTATGCCGCGATGCGCATCCTCAAGAAGATGCGTTACGGCGAAGCGACCGTCACGGTCGTGGACCCGCGGTCGTACATGACGTACCTGCCCTTCCTCCCCGAGGCGGCCGGCGGCAACGTCGCGCCCCGCAACCTCGTCGCGCCGCTGCGCAGCGCCCTCAAGCAGGCGGAGGTGCTGACCGGGTCCGTCACCGGCATCGACCACGCCCGCAAGGTCGCCACCATCCAGCCGGCGGCCGGCGACAGCTACGAGCTGCCCTTCGAGTACCTGGTCGTCGCGACCGGCTCGGTCTCCCGCACCTTCCCGATCCCGGGTCTGGCGGAGAACGGCATCGGCATGAAGACGGTCGAGGAGGCCATCGGCCTCCGCAACCACGTCATGGCCCAGCTCGACAAGGCCGAGTCCACCACGGACCCGGAGGTCCGCCGCAAGGCGCTGACCTTCGTCGTGATCGGTGGCGGCTTCGCCGGCATCGAGACGGTCGCCGAGATCGAGGACATGGCCCGCGACGCGGCCAAGCTGTACAAGACCGTCAGCCGTGACGACATGCGCTTCGTCGTGGTCGAGGCGGCCAACCGCATCCTCCCCGAGATGGGCCCGGACCTCGGTCTGTGGACCAAGGAGAAGCTCGAGGAGCGCAACATCGAGGTCTACATCGAGACCTCCATGGACTCCTGCGTCGACGGCCACGTCATGCTGAAGAACGGCATGGAGATGGACGCCTCCACCATCGTGTGGACGGCCGGCGTGAAGCCGAACCCGGTGCTGTCCGAGTTCGGCCTGCCGCTGGGCCCGCGCGGCCACGTCGACACCGCGCCGACCCTCCAGGTCCAGGGCTTCGACTACGTCTGGGCCGCCGGCGACAACGCCCAGGTGCCGGACCTCGCCGCGGGCGAGGGCGCCTGGTGCCCGCCGAACGCGCAGCACGCCTGCCGCCAGGCCGTCGTCCTCGGCGACAACGTGATCTCCGGCATGCGCGGCTTCCCGCAGAAGGAGTACAAGCACAAGAACCTGGGTGCGGTCGCCGGTCTCGGCCTGCACAAGGGCGTGGCGATCCTCTTCGGCAAGTACAAGCTGAAGGGCCGTCCGGCCTGGTGGTTCCACCGCCTGTACCACGGCGCGATGGTGCCGACCTTCAACCGCAAGGTCCGCGTCTTCACCGACTGGACGCTCGCGATGTTCCTCAAGCGCGAGATGGTCGGCCTCTCCCAGATGGAGCGGCCGCAGCTGCCGATCCAGGAGGTCACTCCGCCCACCAAGCCCGTCGAGGCCGCCAAGCCGGCCGCCGACAAGGAACTCGCGAGCAAGTAGGCGACTGAGACCCCGGTGTGGGAGCACCGGGGTATGAGTCGGAGGCCCTCCGCCCGGCAGCGTTGCCGGACCACGACCTCCGTGGTGCTCAGCCGGCCGTGCGACCGGGCGGAGTACAGAAGTAGAAGGTCCCCTGCCGAAACCCTCCGGCAGGGGACCTTTCTCGTCGCGGGACCGGTCAGTCGGTCTTGATGCTCGACAGGATGTCCAGCTTGGACGCCCGGCGGGCCGGCCAGATCGCGGCCACCAGGCCGACCACCCCGGCCAGCGCCAGGAACAGCGCCAGCTGGCCGTACGGCAGGACCGTGGTCAGCCCGGAGAGGCTGGACTTCAGGGTGCCGTTGATCGCCCAGGCGATGAAGCAGCCGAGCAGCAGGCCGATGCCGGCGCCGAACAGCGAGATCACGACGGACTCCAGACGGACCATCCGCTTGATGCCCGAGCGGTCCAGGCCGATCGCCCGCAGCATCCCGATCTCGCGCTTGCGCTCGAAGACCGACATCGCCAGCGTGTTGACCACGCCCAGGATCGCGATCAGGACCGCCATCCCCAGCAGGCCGTACATCAGGTTCAGCGCGAAGGTGATGGTCTGGCTGAACTCGTCCCGGACGTCCTGCTTGGACTTCACGTCGATCACCGGGTTGGCGCCGGTGGCGTCCTTGAGCGACTGCTTGAGGCCGTCGGTGGCGCCGTCCCGGCCCTTGACCAGGACGTCGGAGATGTACGGCTTCGGCTCGTGCTCGGCGATCTCGCTGTTGGCCAGCATGACCGGGCCGAGCATGCCGCCCGACTTGTAGACGCCGCCGACGGTGAGCCGGCCGGTGGTCTCGTCCGGGAAGGCCACGTCCAGCACCGAGCCGGTGGTGGCGTTCAGCTTCTTGGCGGCGTCCTCGTCGAGCAGCAGCTGGCCCTTGCCGAAGCCGGCGGTCGAACCGCTGGTCAGCTCGACGTCGGCGAGCTGGTCCAGGACGGCGGCGTCCAGGCCGCTGACCGCCTTGGTGGTGCCGTTGAGCTCCCAGTACGCGGTCGTCATCGCGGAGGAGGCGGCGACCCCGGGAGCCTTGGCGATCTGGGCGGGCACCTGCTCGGACAGGCTCATGCCGTTGGCGGCCCCGATGATGAAGTCGGCCTTCATCGAGCTGGTGACGGCCCGGTCGACGGTGTCGTTGACCGAGGCGCCGATCACCGTGAGGCCGGTGACCAGGGTCAGACCGATGGTCAGCGCGGCGGCGGTGGCCGCGGTGCGGCGCGGGTTGCGCACCGCGTTCTGCTGGGCGAGCTTGCCCGGGGTGCCGCCGAGGCCGCGCAGCAGCGGGCCGACCAGCGCGACCACCGGACGGGAGAGCAGCGGCAGCAGGACGAACACGCCGATCAGGGCCAGGAAGGCGCCCAGGCCGACCGGCAGCCGGCCGTCGGAGTTGCCCAGCGAGGCCCCGTAGCCGATCAGCGCGAGGCCGCCGCCGGCGAGCACCGAGCCGATCGTGTTGCGGACCACCAGACTCTTCTGGGAGACCGGCTGGTCGCCGCTGCTCATCGCGGCCACCGGGGCGATCCGGGAGGCGCGCATGGCGGGCAGCAGGGCCGACATGACCGTCACCACGACGCCGACCACGACCGTCACCACCACGGTGAGCGGCTTGATCACCAGCGAGCCGTTCGGCATGTTCTCGTTCAGCGAGCCGATCAGCGACTGCATCCCGGCGCCGATCCCGATGCCGGCGAGCAGGCCGGCCACGGCGGAGACGGTGCCGATCAGCAGGGCCTCGATCAGCACCGACCGGGTGACCTGCTTGCGGCTGGCGCCGATGGCGCGCAGCAGGGCCAGCTCCTTGGTGCGCTGGGCGACCAGCATGGTGAAGGTGTTGGCGATGATGAAGATGCCGACGAAGAGCGAGATGAAGGCGAAGACCAGGAGCATCGTGCGCATGCTGCTGGTGCCCTGGGTGATCAGCTCCTGCTCGTCGGCCTTGAGCTTGGCGCCGGTCTCGACGTCGAACTGGTGGCCGGACGGCACCTTGGGCTGGACCTCGGCGAGCAGCGCGTCCTGGCTGGTGCCGGCCTTGGCGGTGAGCACGATGCTGCTGAAGCGGCCCGGCTCCAGCAGGGTCTGCTGGGCGGTGGCCTTGTCGAACAGGGTGAGCGTGCCGCCGGTGTTCACGACCGGGTCGTCGGTGGTGAAGACGCCGGTGAGCTTCGCCTCGACGACCGGGCCGTTGGCGGCGACCCGGACGGTGTCGCCGACCTTGTAGCCGCCCTTGTCGGCGGTCCTGCGGTCGAGCGCGACCTCCTTGGCGGCCTTCGGGCCCTGGCCCTCGACCATCGGGTAGCGCGGGTCCTTGCCGTCCTGGCCCGGCGCGAAGTTGGCGCCCTTGGCGGCCCAGACCTGGCCGATCAGGTCGCCCTTCTTGTCGGCGACGCCGGTGAAGCCGCTGACCACGCCGCGGGCGCCGGCGGTGCCGGGCAGGGCGGCCAGCTGCTGGACGGTGGCGTCGGTGAGGGTGGCCGAGCCGCTCTCGCTCTTCTGCCGGGCGGAGGCGGTGGAGCCGGCCGCGCGGTCCACCACCTGGACCGAGACGTCGGAGTAGCTCTTGGAGTTGCTGTCCCGCATGGCCTTGCCGAAGGTGTCGGAGAAGACCATGGTGCCGGCCACGAAGGCGGTGCCGAGCATGACGGCCAGCGCCGTCATCAGCAGTCGGCCCTTGTGGGCCAGCACGTTGCGCAGTGCGGTGCGATACATGGGGTGTCCTGGGAAGGGGGTCGGTGAGCGGGCTACGGCTGCGGCGGGGTCAGCTGGTGCGGCCCTTGGCGTCGAAGCGGCGCATGCGGTCCAGGACGGTGTCGGCGGTGGGGTTGTGGAGTTCGTCGACGATCCGGCCGTCGGCGAGGAAGACGACGCGGTCGGCGTAGGAGGCGGCGACCGGGTCGTGGGTCACCATGACGACGGTCTGGCCGAGTTCGCGCACGGAGTTGCGCAGGAAGGAGAGGATCTCGGCGCCGGAGCGGGAGTCGAGGTTCCCGGTGGGCTCGTCGGCGAAGATGATGTCGGGCTTGCCGGCCAGGGCGCGGGCGCAGGCGACGCGCTGCTGCTGGCCGCCGGAGAGCTGCGAGGGGCGGTGGCTGAGGCGGCCGGAGAGGCCGACGGTGTCGACGACGCGGTCCAGCCAGGGCTTGTCGACCTTGCGGCCGGCGATGTCCATCGGGAGCGTGATGTTCTCCAGGGCCGTCAGGGTGGGGAGCAGGTTGAAGGCCTGGAAGATGAAGCCGATGTGGTCGCGGCGCAGCTGGGTGAGCTGCTTGTCCTTGAGGCCGACGAGCTCGGTGTCGCCGATGGTGGAGGAGCCGGAGGTGACGGTGTCGAGGCCGGCCATGCAGTGCATCAGGGTGGACTTGCCGGAGCCGGAGGGGCCCATGATGGCGGTGAACTCGCCCTGGGGGAAGACCACGCTGACGTTGTCGAGGGCGACGACGCGGGTCTCCCCCTCCCCGTAGACCTTGTTCAGGCCGGTGGCTCGGGCGGCCGCCAGGCCGGTGCGGACGGCGGTTGCGGTCGACGTGGTCACGGGGGGCTCCTTGTGCTCGCGGACTTGTACCTCCATGTTCCGTGACCTGATCATGGTCCTGCGTCGCTCCGCCGGACGGTTGGCCCTACCACCGCTGGGCGTACGGCGGGGGTGGGCCCCTCCTCCTGCGGTATGACGTGAACCCTGAGGCGACGGGATGGCCGGAACGGATATCCTTCGTGGCCGAATCCCGGACAGTTCGTCAGATGGCAAGGAAACATGACAACTTCCGGGGCTGGGAACATGCGAAAGGGTGAGCCGGGCGACTAGGCTCAGGGGGGTCTCGCAGACGCCCGGATGGTGGAACGCAGACACGGGCAGCTTAAAACTGCTTGGCCGCGAGGCCGTGCCGGTTCGAGTCCGGCTCCGGGCACCGATTCACCCGGCGGGGGCGCCGACGGCGTCCCCGCCGGACGTTGTTCACCGGATCCTCCTCGCGGCGTATCCCGGAATTTTTGCCAAGCCATTACCCTTGTGCAAGGAGCGGTGCAGTGCCGCCACGGAGGGAATGAGCACATGAGAAGCAGCAACCCGGTCTTCTCGCGGGAGGGGTCCTTCACCCGCGACACCGGCTACGCGGGGTTCGGCACCACCGCGCAGGCCGGGAGCCCGTACGGCAACAACCCCTACGCGGGGACGCCCTACGCCCAGCAGCCGGGCCAGGCCCCGATGACCGACGAGCAGCTCTACGAGCTGTACAACGGCCCGTCGGCCGGTCCGGCCGCCACCGGGCGGATGACGCTGGACGACGTGGTCGCCCGCACCGCCATGACGCTGCTGACCCTCGTCGTCGCCGGCGCGGTGGCCTGGTTCGCGCTGCCGTTCGAGAACTTCGGCTTCGCCATCGCCGCGAGCCTGGTGGCCATGGTCGTCGGCCTGGTGGTCTCCTTCAAGCGCAGCGTCAGCCCGCCGCTGATCCTGACCTACGCGGCCCTCCAGGGCTTCGCGATGGGCGCCGTCTCGCACGCCTTCAACACCATGCTGAACGGCATCGTGATCCAGGCCGTGCTGGGCACCGCGGCGGTCTTCGCGGCGATGCTGTTCGCCTACAAGAGCGGCCGGATCCGGGTCACCGCGCGCTACCAGCGGATCGGCATCGCGATCGCCATGGGCTTCGTGCTGCTGATGCTGGTCAACGTGGTCGCCTCGGCCTTCGGCGCCGACATGGGGCTGCGCTCCGGCCCGCTGGGCATCGTGGTCGGCCTGGTCGGCATCGGCCTGGGCGCCTTCTTCCTGTCGCTGGACTTCGCGGAGATCGAGACGGCCATCGCCCAGGGCGCCCCGCAGCGGGAGTCGTGGCGGGCCGCCTTCGGGCTGACCCTGTCGCTGGTCTGGATCTACATGGAGATGCTGCGCCTGATCGCGATCCTGCGCGGCGACGACTGACGGTCCCTCCCGCCGTGAACCACTGCCGCCGGGCCCCGGAGCACTCGCTCCGGGGCCCGGCGGCTTTCTCGCCTAGGCTCGCTGTCATGCATGACGTAGAGCCCCTGGTCGAAGCCGTCGAGAAACTGGCGGATCGTTTCCGCTCGCTGCCGCAGAGCAAGCTGCTGGGCGCCGTGCCCGGGCACCCCTCGCGGGCGGCGGCCGGGCTGGAACTGGCCCGGTGGCTGGCCGGGGCGGCGCTGGCGGCCGAGGGCGGCCCGCGGCGGGAGCTACCGGACGCCGGGGCCTTCGCGGTGGGGGACCAGCTGGCCGTCGCCGGGCACGACCTGGCGGCCGCGCTCGCGGCGCTGCCGGAGGACGCGGAGGTGGCGCTGCCGGACGGCCCGGCGGCGGCGGCCGAGGTGCTCGCCGGGGCGGTGGCCGCGGTGCGGGAGACGGCGGCGCTCTGCGGCTGAGCGCGGACGGGCGCGCGGCGGACGGAGCCGGACAGGCGGAAGGCCGGCCCGGGTCGTAACCCCCTGACCCGGGCCGGCCTTCGGCACGCCGTGAGCCGCGCGCCGGTGAGCCTGCGTCAGATGCTGGCGACCACCCGGTCGGCCAGCACGTACACGGCCTCCTCGTCGGTGGAGAAGGTCAGCGAGTACGAGCCGGAGAAGCGCGAGCCGCCGAGCAGCCGGACGTGCTCACCGGCGCGGACCGCGTCGATCAGCCGGTAGGCGGCCTCACGGTCGCCCGGGGCCACGCAGAGCGTGGTGCCGTCGGCGAAGGCGTACACGTCCAGGGTGCCCAGCGGGCCCGGGCGGACGTCGACCAGGGCGACGGCCTCCTCGGCGAGGGTGGCCAGCCGGGTGTCGGTCCACTCCCGGGACGGCGCCTGGCTGGGCACGAAGTCGGGGTGCGAGGGGTGGCGGCGCGGATCGGGCGCGGCGACGGCGGCCTCCTCGACGGCCGGGTCGGTGTCCAGCAGCCCGGCCTCCAGGCCGGTGGCCAGCAGGTCGGCCTCGCGGCGGGCCCGGGCCTCCTTGGTCTCGCCGACCGGGTGGCCGGGGCGCAGCGGCACGCCGCCGTCGGTGCCGGGCGCGGCCGGGGCGGAGCCGCCCTCGCCGATCAGGTCCTCCAGCGCGGAGCGCAGCGCCTCGCCGAACTCCGGGTCCATCGTCCCGGCGTTGTCGACGGCGTCCTGCGGGCTGGTGGGGCGGGGGAAGAAGAGCGGCCACTCGTCGGTGCCGGAGAACGCACCGGAGAACGGAGAGTCGAACAGCGGCGCGTCCTCGGCCGCGCGGGCCTCCTGCTCGGCCCAGAACGCCCGGGCCTCGGTGATCTCCCGCTCGCGGTCGGCGGCGAGCGCCTCGGCGACGGCCCGGCGTATCGCGGCCTCGTCCACCGGGGCGGGCACGGCCGGGGCCGCGGTCCGCGCGTCCAGTCGGCGGGAGAGTCCGCGGAGGTGGAGCAGCACGGCGGTCGACACGGTGATCAGGATCAGCAGCAGGATGGTGTAGACGGCGCTCACGGAACGTACTCCTAGCGAGGAGCGGAACGGGGTTACGTGTCCACACTGCCGCATCCGGGGGTGTTACCGCAGGGGCGAATGCCCGATTGGTCCGTGACTTTCGCTCTTGTCCCCAAATTGTTAGGTAACACCGTTCTACGCAGTGGAGTTGATCCGCTCCGCAGTGTCGATTTCCGGGCCGGAAACGAAAGAAAAGAGGGCCGGATCGACCTCGCGGTGTGATCCGGCCCTCAATTACGGTGCGTCACTCCAAATGGGTGGTCCAGACCCTTCGGAGTGCGTTCGAAGGGTCAGCTGAGGCGCTCCAGCACCATCGCCATGCCCTGGCCGCCGCCGACGCACATGGTCTCCAGGCCGAACTGCTTGTCGTGCCACTGCAGGGAGTTGATCAGGGTGGTGGTGATCCGGGCGCCGGTCATGCCGAACGGGTGGCCGACCGCGATCGCGCCGCCGTTGACGTTCAGCTTGTCCAGGTCGACGCCGAGGTCGCGGTAGGACGGGATGACCTGGGCGGCGAAGGCCTCGTTGATCTCGACCAGGTCGATGTCGCCGATGGTCAGGCCGGCCCGCCGGAGCGCCTGCTTGGAAGCCTCGACCGGCCCGTAGCCCATGATCTCGGGGGAGAGCGCGCTGACGCCGGTGGAGACCACCCGGGCGAGCGGGGTGATGCCGAGCTCGCGGGCCTTGGTGTCGGACATGATGACCAGCGCGGCCGCACCGTCGTTCAGCGGGCAGCAGTTACCGGCGGTCACGGTGCCGTCCGGGCGGAACACCGGCTTCAGGCCCGAGACGCCCTCCAGGGTGACGCCGGCGCGCGGGCCGTCGTCGGTGCTGACCACGGTGCCGTCCGGCGTGGTGACCGGGGTGATCTCGCGCTCCCAGAAGCCGGCCTTGATGGCGGCCTCGGCGAGGTTCTGCGAGCGGACGCCGAACTCGTCCTGCTCGGCGCGGGTGACGCCCTTGAGCGCGGCCAGGTTCTCGGCGGTCTGGCCCATCGCGATGTAGGCGTCCGGCACCAGGCCGTCCTCGCGCGGGTCGTGCCACTCGCCGCCGCCCTCCTCCGCCCGCTTCTTGGTGCGGGCCTGGGCCTCGTCGAAGAGCGGGTTCATGGTGCCCGGCAGGCCGTCGGAGGTGCCGTTCACGCTGCGCGAGACGGTCTCCACACCGGCCGAGACGAAGACGTCGCCCTCGCCCGCCCGGATCGCGTGCAGTGCCATCCGCGTGGTCTGCAGCGAGGAGGAGCAGTAGCGGGTGATGGTGGCGCCGGGCAGGTAGTCCATGCCCATCTGGACGGCCACGATGCGGGCCAGGTTGTGGCCCTGCTCGCCGCCGGGCAGGCCGCAGCCCAGCATCAGGTCGTCGATCTGGCGCGGGTCGAGCTCCGGTACCTTGGCCAGCGCGGCCTGGATGATGTGGGCGGTCAGGTCGTCCGGCCGGACGTCCTTGAGCGAGCCCTTGAACGCCCGGCCGATCGGCGAACGGGCGGCGCTGACGATGACGGCTTCGGGCATGGTGGGCTCCTCGCTGAGTGACGGCGGACCTGACGTCCGGGAGGAAAGTTACCGTCTGGTAGATCAGGCGTCACCCGCGCCGGTGTGTGAGCTGGCCGACGTGTTCCCGGGGGCCGCACCGGCTTCCTTCCCGTCCTCCTGGGCGGCCGGGTGGATCCGCAGCCGGTGCCTCAGCTGGGCCCAGCGGCGGCCCGTGCCCTCCGCCGGCACGGCCGCCACCTCGGTGCCCTCCCGACCGGCCGCCGCGGCGGCGGCCACCGCGACCGGCAGCACGGTGCCGCCCGGGACGGCCGCGGCCGGGCGCTCCTCCTCCGGCCAGAGCCCGAGCACGGCGCAGACCGAGGGCAGCACGGCCATCGCGGCGGTCGCGTAGCCCTGGGCGGAGGGGTGGTAGCGGTCGGCGGCGAACATCTCCGGGCGCGCGGCGAACTCCGGGCCCAGCAGCGAGCCCAGCGAGACCGTCCGGCCGCCCGCCTCCACCACCGCGATGGTCTGCGCGGCGGCCAGCTGCCGGCTCAGCCGGCGGGCCACCCAGCGCAGCGGCGGCCGCACCGGCTTGATCGTGCCGAGGTCCGGGCAGGTGCCCACGACCACCTCGCAGCCGTTGGCGCGCAGCGCGGCGACGGCCTCGCCCAGCTGGCGGACGGCCAGCTGGGCCGGGCTGTGCCGGGTCACGTCGTTGGCGCCGATCATGATCACGGCGATGTCCGGACGGTGCGGCAGCGCCTGCTCCAGCTGGCCGGAGAGATCGGCGGAGCGTCCGCCGGAGCGGGCCACGTTGACCAGCCGGACCGGGCGCTCGGCCACCGAGGCGAGGCCGGCGGCCAGCAGCGCGCCCGGGGTCTCACCGGAGCGGGCCACCCCGAGGCCGGCGCCGGTGGAGTCGCCGAGGACGGCCAGGACCAGCGGGGCCTGCGGGGCGGCGGCGCGGTCGGCGAAGGCCTCCCCGTAGACGCCGTCGGCCCTGGGCGGGTGGGTCTCCAGGACGCCGATGGCCTGGACGGCGAGTTTGCTCTCGGTCACCAGCAGGCCGACCAGGCCCACCCCGAGCAGCCCGAGTCCGCCACCGCCGTAGGCCGCCGCGGTGGCGATCCGACGGGCCACCCGGGCCCGCGAGTCCTGTGCCCCTGGCATCCGGTGCCCCCTTCCCGTGCTCCCTGCCGGCCCCTCCGGGCCACGGCAACGCCTGCACAGCGCTCTTACCCGCACGCGGGCCGGGAGTACCGGGGGCGTCGGCGGAGGTGGGCCATTGGTGGCCGCGAGCCGGAGGGGAGCCACGGGGCGGTTGCCACGCCCTAGGCTTTGCAGTACCGAGAAGCACTCGCACGCCCAGAGACCGGGAGGACCCCCGTGCGGTACCACAATTCGATCATCGATCTGGTCGGCAACACGCCGCTGGTCAAGCTGAACAAGGTCACCGAGGGCATCAGCGCGACAGTGCTGGCGAAGGTCGAGTACTTCAACCCCGGCGGTTCGGTCAAGGACCGCATCGCGATGCGCATGATCGAGGCCGCGGAGGCCTCGGGCGCCCTCAAGCCCGGCGGCACCATCGTCGAGCCGACCTCCGGCAACACCGGCGTCGGCCTGGCGATCGTGGCCCAGCAGAAGGGCTACAAGTGCATCTTCGTCTGTCCCGACAAGGTCTCGACGGACAAGATCAACACCCTGCGGGCGTACGGCGCCGAGGTGGTCGTCTGCCCGACCGCCGTCGCCCCGGAGCACCCGGACTCGTACTACAACGTCTCCGACCGCCTGGTCCGGGAGACCCCGAACGCCTGGAAGCCGGACCAGTACTCCAACCCGGACAACCCGGCCTCGCACTACCACTCCACCGGCCCGGAGCTGTGGGAGCAGACCGACGGGAGGATCACCCACTTCGTGGCGGGCGTCGGCACCGGCGGCACCATCTCCGGCACCGGCAACTACCTGAAGGAGGTCTCCGGCGGCAAGGTCAAGGTGATCGGCGCCGACCCGGAGGGCTCGGTCTACTCCGGCGGCACCGGCCGTCCGTACCTGGTCGAGGGCGTCGGTGAGGACTTCTGGCCGACCGCCTACGACCGCTCCGTCGCGGACGGGATCGTCGCCGTCTCCGACAAGGACTCGTTCCAGATGACCCGCCGCCTGGCCAAGGAGGAGGGCCTGCTGGTCGGCGGCTCCTGCGGCATGGCCGTGGTGGCCGCGCTGGAGGTCGCCAGGAAGCTCGGCCCGGACGACGTCGTGGTGGTGCTGCTGCCGGACGGCGGCCGCGGCTACCTGTCGAAGATCTTCAACGACGACTGGATGGCCGACTACGGCTTCCTGCCCTCCTCCACGGACGAGGCGCACATCGGCGAGGTGCTGGCCCGCAAGGAGTCCATCGAGCAGGGCGGCGTCCCGCAGTTCGTCCACATGCACCCGAACGAGACGGTCGCCGAGGCGGTCCGGGTGCTGCGCGAGTACGGCGTCTCGCAGATGCCGGTGGTCTCCCCGGGCGCCGGGCACCCGGACATCATGGCCGGCGAGGTGATCGGCTCGGTGGTGGAGAAGCTGCTGCTGGAGGGCATCTTCGCCAAGGAGATCGAGCTCACCGACACGCTGGACAAGGTGATGTCCAAGCCGCTGCCGGTGGTCGGCTCGGGCGAGACCGTCACCAACCTGATGACCGTGCTGGAGAAGGCCGACGCGGCCGTCGTGCTGGTCGAGGGCAAGCCGCAGGGCATCGTCACCCGTCAGGACCTGCTGGGCTTCCTGACCGGGCGCGCCCAGCACTGACCCGCGGCCGGTGCGACCGCGGCGGCACCGACCGGCGCCGCCGACAGTCCGTCACCGGCCCGGCCCGGCCCGGCCCGGCCCGGCCCGGCCCGGCCCGGCCCGGCGCGGCGAGACGGCCGGCCACCGACGGCCCGTCACCGCCACGCCGTCGTACCGCCCTTCCGCGGATGGATGCGGAGGATTCGTCCACGGGGGAAGTGGTACACCGGCGTCACCTGTCCGCAGCATGTGGTTAACACGGCTCGGGCATCGTGGTGGTCAACGGCAGGACGCCGAACGAGGCGACGGCAACCGTCCGGGAGCGGCTCCCCGGCGGGCGCGGTCGGCTCCGGACACGTCGGGCGGCCCTGACCCGGCCGCCGTGTCCTCCCGTCGCGGGAGGCGCCGTCGTCCCGCCCCTGCCCGGCTCCGGCCGGCTGACAGGGTGCGGCGGCTCCCGCGGCGGAACCGCGCCGCACGGCGCGTGTCCCCGTGGCTCCCGGGTGGGGGAGCCCGTGCGGGGAACGGTGGGGCCGGTCCTTCTCCGAGGGACCGGCCCTTCCGTTCGCGCCGTCCGTGCCGTTCGCGCCGGGCGCGCGGGGTGTGCTCCGGGCGGCCGCCCGTGCCGCACGCCGGGCGTGGCCGTCCCGTACGCTCGCACGCATGACCAGCACTGAAACGACCGACCAGGACGCCCCGCGCTACGTCCGGGTGAAGATCGAGCTCATCGCGGAGATCACCGACGAGGGCGCCCTCAAGGCGGCCGCCCTGGAGGCGGTCACCGCCGACGAGTACCTCGACGACGAGGAGCGCGCCCAGTCCGTCGAGGCCATCGAGGTGGACCCGTCGGGTTCGCTCGCCCACTTCATCGACCCCGTCGCCCTGCTGGGCGAGGTGCCCGGCGTGGAGCTCGCCTCGGCGACCTGGGAGTCGGCGCAGACCGAGTTCGACCCGGACAACGAGGAGTGGGACGAGTACCAGGTGGACGAGTCCGCCGAGTAGGACGCGGACGCCGGTCGACGGCGCCCGCCGTCACCACCCCCGAACGCCCGGTCCACCTCGCGGGCCGGGCGTTTCGTCCCTGTTCGTTGGCAAGTTGGGTCATCTCATACGATCGCTTACTCTTCGGTGATGGAACCGTGAACGGGCGGATTGCGTTTCTGTATCCGTAATGCCCGGGATGATCAGCAGGGAGACGCGACGTGACGGCACGGGACGGTCAGGGACGGGCGGCCGCAAGCAGCTGGAGCCGGCGCGGGGTCCTCGCCGGACTGATCGGCGCCCCCGTCCTGCTGCTGGCGGCCTGCAACGACGACACCGGCGGCAGCGGTAGCGGCGGTGGCAGCGGCTCCGGCTCCGGCGGAGCGAGCGGCACCCCGGGCTCCGGCGGTGCGAGCAGCACCCCGAAGACCTCGGCCGCGGTCATCACCGTCATCCCGGCCGACGGCGCCGCCTCCGCGAGCTTCAGCGAGCCGGTCAAGGTCACCGTCGCCAACGGCACCCTGAGCAGCGTCAAGGTCACCGACACCACCGGCAAGGAGCTGGCCGGCCAGCTCTCGGCCGACAGCACCAGCTGGACGTCCGCCGCCGCCCCCGCCAGCGGCACCAAGTACACCGTCGCCGCGACCGCCTTCGACAAGGACAAGCTGGAGGCGGACTCCAACGCCGTCTTCACCACGGCGACCCCCGCCAACACCTTCGTCGGCTACTTCACCCCCGAGGACGGCTCGACGGTCGGCGTCGGCATGCCGGTCTCGATCAACTTCAGCAAGCCGATCACCGACCGCAAGGCCGTCCAGCAGGCGATCACGGTGATAGCCGAGCCGGGGGTCGAGATCGTCGGCCACTGGTTCTCCAGCACCCGCCTCGACTTCCGGCCGCAGGAGTACTGGGCCAAGGGCACCAAGGTCACCCTCAAGCTCCGGCTCAAGGACGTCGAGGGCGCCAAGGGCGTGTACGGCACCCAGTCCAAGGACGTGAGCTTCACCATCGGCCGCGCCCAGACCAGCGTCGCCGACCTCGCCACCAAGAAGCTCACCGTCACCACCGACGGCCAGGTCAGCGCGGTGTACAAGATCTCCGGCGGCTCGCCCGAGCACACCACCTGGGGCGGCAAGATGGTGATCTCCGAGCAGTACACCCAGACCCGGATGAACTCGCAGACCGTCAACCTGGGCAGCGAGTACGACATCGCGGACGTGCCGCACGCCCAGCGCCTCAGCACCTCGGGCACCTTCATCCACGGCAACTACTGGTCCTCGCCGTCGATCTTCGGCGGCCAGAACACCAGCCACGGCTGCATCGGCCTCCAGGACGCCAAGGGCGCCCAGGACACCGGCACGGACGGCTACAAGTTCTACAAGTCCTCGATGATCGGCGACGTGGTCGAGGTCGTGAACTCCGGCGACAAGACGGTCGCCCCGGACAACGGCCTGAACGGCTGGAACATGGGCTGGGCCGCCTGGAAGGCCGGCAGCGCCGTCTGACCCGGCTCCCCGATCCGGTCGGAAGAACTCCTCGGGAGGACCGAACCCCACGGCCCGCCCGAGGAGTCGAAGAGGTGTGAAACGCGAGCGGAGACAGCGCCAGGACGACGAGTTCAGCGCGTTCGTGGCCGGCTACGGCCACCGGCTGCTGCGGCTGGCCGAACTGCTGACCGGGGACCCGGACCGGGCGAAGGACATCGTGCAGTCCGCGCTGGAACGCGCCTACCTGAACTGGCACCGGATCACCTCGGACGACCCGAGCGCCTACGTCCGCCGGATCGTGGTCAACCAGCACCGCGACTGGTGGCGCCGGCTGCGCAACCACGAACTGCCCACCGAGCAGACCCCCGACCAGCCGTTCCCCGAGGACCTCGCCGAACGGCTGGCCGAGCGGGCCCTGCTGCACGAGGCGCTGGGCACCCTCACCCGCCGGGAACGGACGGTCGTGGTGCTGCGGTACTACGGGGACCTCGCCGAGGCCGACATCGCGGCCGAACTGGGCATCGCCCCGGGCACCGTGAAGAGCACGCTGCACCGGGCGATGGCCAAGCTGCGCGCCCTGCCCCAACTCGCCGACCGCTCCGGCGGGGCGGCGGACCCCACGACGCGCATCGAGGTGACGGTATGAGCTTCGAGGACCGGCTCGGCGAACTGCTCAAGGACGAGGACCCGTACGTGATCGGGCCGGACCCGGTGCCGATCATCGCCGCCGCCCGACGCCGCCGGGCCAGGCGCAGAGCCGGGACCGGGGCGGCCGCCGTGGCGGTGGCCCTGGTCTGCGGGATCACCGCGGTGACGGCCGGAGGCGCCCGGCCCGCCGGGCAGGTCGCGGGCGGGGCGGCGCCGGCCGCGGCCGCGCCGGCGGGGGCGGCGTCCCCGCCGCCCGTCACCGCGACGCCCACCGCCACGGCCGCCACTCCCACCCCGCAGGCGACCCCGAGCAGGCCGCCGCTCTCGCCGGTGTGGAAGGTCGCCGCCGGACAGGAGGTCGAGCCGGTCGACGGGCTCCGGCTGTCGGTGACCGCGACCAAGAACTGCCAGGACGCCGTCGACCGGACGACCGACGGCTACCAGGGCGTGTCGTGCGTCGACCTGAGCGACCCCGAGCTGCCGGTCGAACGGCCCGGCATCCTGACGGACCTCAGCCGGACGTCCGACCGCCTCCTCGTGCACGGCTTCTACCTGGGCCCGACCCCGGCCAGGATCATGGTCTTCGAGGGCGGCCGGGTCACCGTCGCCACCCTGCTCGTCACCGCGGGCATGAAGGACTGGGTCGGGTACTACGCCGTGCTGCCGGTGGTCGAACCGGAACCGCAGCCGGGCTGGAAGGCGCCCGCCGTCGGGGCCTACGACACCGACGGCAGGCTGCTGGCCGGTCGCGCCGGCCACACGGTGGACGGTGCCGAGGAGCAGCCGCCGACCGTGCTCTGAGCCGCCCGGCTCGCCGTCGACCGGCTCGCCGTCGACCGGCTCGCCGTCGACCGGCTCACCGCTTCGCGTAGTCCGCGAAGCCCTGCCAGTCGACGATCACGCAGGGCTCCGGGCCCACCGTCCAGGCGTCGTGGCCGGGCGCGCAGGTCATGAAGTCCCCGGGGCCGATCTCGGACTCCTGGCCGTCGTCCATGACGATCCTCATCCGGCCGGAGACCACGTAGCCGGCGTGGGAGGCCTGGCAGCTGTCGGTCCCGGCGATCGGCTTCACGTGCTTGGACCACTGCCAACCCGGCTCGAACACGGCCCGGCCCACCGGGCCGCCGTCCAGGTTGACCAGCCGCAGCTCCCCCTTGCCCTCCTCGAAGGGGCGGACCTCCTCGGGATCGTCGAAGTTCCGCTGGTAGAGACCGGACATGGCGCACTCCTCTCCCACGAGGACGGCCCGGCCACCAGCGGGTGGCCGGGCCGTCCCTGCTGGCCCTTCCAGTCTGCGCCCCGATCGGGGACGGGTCACGTTGAGTGGCCGCTCCCCGGGGCGGGCCGGGGCGGGGGTCAGCCCCGGGTGCGGGCCACGCCGATCGGGCAGGAGGCCCCCGTGCCGCCGAGACCGCAGTAGCCGTTGGGGTTCTTGGCCTCCGACAGGTACTGCTGGTGGTACGGCTCGGCCGGGTAGAACGGCCCGGCCGGGGCGATCTCGGTGGTGATCGGGCCGTAACCGAGCGCGGTCAGCGACGGCTGGAACGCGTCCCGGGTGGCCGCCGCGGCCTCGGCCTGGGCGGGGGAGTGGGTGTAGACGGCGGAGCGGTACTGGGTGCCCACGTCGTTGCCCTGGCGGTTGCCCTGGGTCGGGTCGTGGGCCTCCCAGAAGGTCTTCAGCAGGCGCTCGTAGGAGATCACCGCCGGGTCGTACACCACCCGGACCGCCTCGGTGTGCCCGGTCAGCCCGCTGCACACCTCCTCGTACGTCGGGTTGGGGGTGTGGCCGCCCTGGTAGCCGACCAGCGTCGTCCAGACGCCGGGGAGCCGCCAGAAGGCGCGCTCGGCGCCCCAGAAGCAGCCGAGACCGAAGTCGGCCACCTCCAGGCCCTCCGGGTACGGGCCGGACAGCGGGTGCCCGAGCACGGTGTGCGGCTCGGTCAGGGTGAAGGCCGGGGTCGCCCGGCCGGGCAGCGCCTGGTCGGCGGGGACGAGCGAGGTCTTGTGGCGGTTGAACAGCACGGCCTGCTCCAGCGGGTCGGGAATCCTGGCGCAGGGTCCAACGCGGACGGCGGCCGCCGGATTCCGGCGGCGGCCCCGGGCCCCGGGCGGCGCGGCCGCGGCCCGCCGCACCCCCGCTCCCACCTGCGGGTTCCTCCCGGTTGCCGGTTCGTGCGGGCACGGCGGCGTTCGCACACTAGGCTCGGACCCATGACCGAGCACCAGCTTCCTCAGGGCTTCGAGACTCTCGCCATCCACGCGGGTCAGGAAGCAGATCCCCAGACCGGGGCCGTCGTCACGCCGATCTACCAGGTGTCCACGTACAAGCAGGACGGGGTGGGCGGCCTGCGGGGCGGCTACGAGTACAGCCGCAGCGCCAACCCGACCCGCACCGCGCTGGAGGAGTGCCTCGCGGCGCTGGAGGGCGGCGCCCGCGGCCTCGCCTTCGCCTCCGGCCTCGCCGCCGAGGACACCCTGCTGCGCACCGTCCTCAAGCCGGGCGACCACATCGTCATCCCCAACGACGCCTACGGCGGCACCTTCCGGCTGTTCGCCAAGGTGCTGACCCGCTGGGGCGTCGAGTTCTCGGTGGCCAACACCCAGGACCTGGCCACCGTCCGCGCGGCGCTGCGCCCCAACACCCGCGCGGTGTGGGTGGAGACCCCGTCCAACCCGCTGCTGGGCATCACCGACCTGACCGCGCTGGCCGAGATCGCGCACGGTGCCGGCGCACTCCTGGTGGTCGACAACACCTTCGCCAGCCCGTACCTCCAGCAGCCGATCTCGCTCGGCGCGGACGCGGTCGTGCACTCCACCACCAAGTACATGGGCGGCCACTCGGACGTGGTCGGCGGTGCGCTGGTGCTGGCCGACGCGGCCCTCGGCGAGGAGGTCGCGTACCACCAGAACGCGATGGGCGCCGTGTCCGGCCCGTTCGACGCCTGGCTGGTGCTGCGCGGCATCAAGACGCTGGGCGTCCGGATGGACAGGCACAGCGCCAACGCGGAGAAGGTCGCCGAGCTGCTGGCGAGCCACCCGAAGGTCAGCCAGGTGCTCTACCCGGGCCTGCCCGAGCACCCCGGCCACGACATCGCGGCCAAGCAGATGAAGGCCTTCGGCGGCATGGTCTCGTTCCGGGTCGCCGGCGGCGAGGAGGCGGCCGTCGAGGTCTGCAACCGCGCGCAGCTGTTCACCCTCGGCGAGTCGCTCGGCGGCGTCGAGTCGCTGATCGAGCACCCGGGCCGGATGACCCACGCCTCGGTGGCGGGCTCGGCCCTGGAGGTGCCGTCCGACCTGGTGCGCGTCTCGGTCGGCATCGAGTCGATCGACGACCTGCTGGCCGACCTCAAGCAGGCGCTCGGCTAAGGCCGTTGGGGCCCAGCGGCCCCGAACTGCCCCTGCTGGTCCGCCGTGTACGACTCCATCGCGAGGTTGAAGCGGGCCAGCAGGGCGCAGAACGCGCGCTGTTCCTCCGGCGGCCAGCCGGACACCAGGCGGCGGGTCAACTCGGCCCGGCCGTCCCGGACTTCGGCGAGCCGGCCGGCGCCGTGCGAGGTCAGCGCGAGCCGTACGGCGCGGCGGTCGGCCGGGTCCTGTACCCGGCCGACCAGCCCGGCCGCGACCAGCGGGGCGACCTGGCGGGTCACCGTCGAGGAGTCCACGCCCAGCGCCTCGGCCAGCGCCTTGACGTTGGCCGGCCCGTGCCGGTCCAACCGGTCGAGCAGCAGGTAGGCGGCCCGGTCCAGCGCTCCGACCCCGCCGCCGGAGGTCCGGACCTGCTCCATGCGGCGCGCGAACACCGCCAGCTGGTACTGGAGTTGGGTGTGCACGGGGTCGGTGCGGTCGGTGGCCTGGGGCGAGGTCGTCGTCATCGCGGCTCACGATCGTCGTGCGGTGAGGGAGGCTCAGAACCAGCAGGGTACGCGGGCCGGGCGGGCCCGGGAACAGGCCCGGCATCCCGGATTGCCGCCACCCCGCCCGTAGGCTGACGCCATGCGCAACTGGCCGATCACCCTCGACGACGTCCGCGGTGCCCAGAAGATGCTCGCCGGGGTCGCCCGGGTGACCCCGATGGAGGGCAGCCGGCACCTCTCCGGGCTGATCGGCGCACCGGTCCACCTGAAGTGCGAGAACCTCCAGCGCACCGGGTCCTTCAAGCTGCGCGGGGCGTACGTGCGGATCGCGGGACTCTCGCCGGTGCAGCGGGCCGGCGGGGTGGTGGCGGCGAGCGCCGGGAACCACGCCCAGGGGGTGGCGCTGGCGGCCGCGCTGCTGGGCGTGCGCTCCACGGTGTTCATGCCGGTCGCGGCGCCGCTGCCGAAGGTCGCGGCCACCCGGGAGTACGGCGCCGACGTACGGCTGCACGGCGCCACCGTGGACGAGGCGCTGCAGGCCGCGCAGCAGTACGCGGAGGCGACCGGCGCGGTGTTCATCCACCCCTTCGACCACTGGGACGTGGTCACCGGCCAGGCGACCGTCGGCCTGGAGATCCTGGAGCAGTGCCCGGAGGTGCGGACCGTCCTGGTCGGGGTGGGCGGCGGCGGGCTGCTGGCCGGGATCGCGGCGGCGGTCAAGCCGCTGCGGCCGGACGTCCGGGTGGTCGGGGTGCAGGCGGCCGGCGCGGCGGCGTACCCGCCCTCGCTGGCGGCCGGGCGGCCGGTGTCGCTGGAGCACTTCGCCACCATGGCGGACGGGATCATGGTCGGACGCCCCGGCGACATCCCGTTCGAGGTGGTCGACACGCTGGCGGACGGCATCCGCACGGTCTCCGAGGACGCGCTCTCGCGGGCGCTGCTGCTCGGGCTGGAGCGGCTGAAGCTGGTGGTCGAGCCGGCCGGGGCGGCCCCGATCGCGGCGCTGCTGGAGCGGCCGGACTCCTTCGAGGGCCCGGTGGTGGCGGTGCTGTCCGGCGGCAACATCGATCCGCAGCTGATGCAGCGGGTGCTGCGGCACGGGCTGGCGGCGGCCGGCCGCTACCTGTCGCTGCGGGTGCGGCTGGCGGACAAGCCGGGTGCGCTGGCGGACCTGCTGGGGGTGCTGACCAGGGTGGACGCCAACGTGCTGGACGTGGCGCACGTGCGGACCGACCCGCGGCTCGGGCTGACCGAGGTCGAGGTGGACCTGCACCTGGAGACCAAGGGGCCGGAGCACTGCGCGCTGGTGGTGGGGGAGCTGCGGGACGCGGGGTACGTGGTCTCCGACTGAGCCCGGTCCGTCGCCGGCCGGCCCTGATCCGTCTCGGACCGGCCCTGAACCGTCGCCGACCGAGCCGGATCCCTTGACGCGATATATCGCGTACTGGGAGACTCGCGATACATCGCGTTCTGGTCCCACGGGTCGGGAATCGAGTCGCCCGCGTGCCCGGAAACAGGGCAGAGTGGGACAGATCGCCCCATACGTTCGAGGAGATGAGGCAAGGCCATGGCGCCAGCCATCCAAGCCGAGAACCTGGTGAAGACCTTCGGCGACGTACGAGCCCTGGACGGCGTCAGCCTCGACGTCCCCGAGGGCACGGTGCTCGGGCTGCTCGGCCCGAACGGCGCCGGGAAGACCACCACCGTGCGGGTCCTCACCACCCTGCTCCGTCCCGACTCCGGCCGCGCGGTGGTCGCCGGGGTCGACGTGCTCAAGCACCCCAACCGGGTCCGCAGCCTGATCGGCCTGTCCGGCCAGTACGCGGCGGTCGACGAGTACCTGACCGGTTTCGAGAACCTCACCATGGTCGGCGAGCTCTACCAGATGAGCAACCGCGCCGCGAAGGCCCGCGCGCTGGAGCTGCTGGAGTGGTTCAACCTCACCGGGGCCAAGGACCGCACCGCCAAGACCTACTCCGGCGGCATGCGCCGGCGCCTGGACCTCGCCGCCGCGCTGGTCGTCCGGCCGCCGGTGATGTTCCTGGACGAGCCGACCACCGGCCTCGACCCGCGCAACCGGCTCGCGCTCTGGGAGGTCATCGAGACGCTGGTCGAGCAGGGCACCACGCTGCTGCTCACCACCCAGTACCTGGAGGAGGCCGACCGGCTCGCCCACGACATCGCGGTGGTCGACCACGGCCGGGTGATCGCCCGCGGCACGGCCGACCAGCTCAAGGCGCAGATCGGCGGCGAGCGGATCGAGGTCGTGGTGCACGAGCCCGGCCGGATGTCCGACGCCGTCGCCGCGCTCTCCGGCTACGCGCTGGGCGAGCCGACGGTGGAGAAGAACACCCGCCGGATCACCGTGCCGATCAGCGGCGGCGCCCGGGTGCTCGCCGACGCGATCCGCGAACTGGACTCCCGCAGGATCGAGATGGACGACATCGGGCTGCGCCGGCCGACCCTGGACGACGTCTTCCTCACCCTCACCGGCCACGTCGCCGAGGAGCGGGCCGAGGACGAGGGCGCCCCCGGCCCCGACGGACGCGGCCGGGGCAGGGGCGGCGCGAACGGGTCGGGTCCGGACGAGCAGGCGGCCGTCGCGGCCGGGAAGGAGAGCTGAGATGGGCACCGCCACCGAGCACGCCATCGGCCCGGCGATGCCCCGGCAGCGCCGGGGGGCCGCCGCCGCCCTGCACGACTCCTGGGTGGTCGCCAAGCGCAACCTGCGCCGGATGACCCGCATCCCGGAGATCGTGGTCTTCGGGCTGATGCAGCCGGTCATGTTCGTGCTGCTGTTCTCGTACGTGATGGGCGGGGCGATCAAGATCCCCGGTGCGAGCTCCAGCTCGGACACGTACATCCAGTTCCTGATGGCCGGCATCTTCGCCCAGACCGTCACCTTCGCCGTGGCCGGTGCCTCGGCGGGCATCGCGGAGGACATGAGCAAGGGGCTGGTGGACCGGTTCCGCTCGCTGCCGATGGCCCGGTCGGCGGTGCTGGTCGGCCGCACCCTCGCGGACCTGTGCCAGACCGCGTTCATCCTGGTCGTGCTGGCGCTGGTCGCGCTGCTGGTCGGCTGGCGGATCCACGAGGGCGCGTTCAAGGCGCTCGGCGCGTTCGGGCTGCTGCTGCTGCTCGGCTACGCCTTCTCCTGGATCGGCGCGCTGATCGGCCTGTCGGTGCGCAGCCCCGAGGCGGCCACCTCGGCCGGGCTGATCTGGCTGTTCCCGCTGACCTTCGTGTCCAACGCCTTCGTGCCGGTCACCTCGATGCCGGGCTGGCTGCAGGGGGTCGCGTACTGGAACCCGTTCAGCGCCACCGTGCAGGCCTGCCGGGTGCTGTTCGGCAACCAGGTCGGGCCGGTGGACGACGCCTGGCCGATGCAGCACGCGGCGCTGGTGTCGGTGCTCTGGTCGGTCGTGATCACCGCGGTGTTCTCCTGGCTGGCGGTGCGCAAGTACCGCTCGTCCACCGCCTGACGGGCACCGCGTCTTGGCCGGCCGACGGGCGCGGGCCGGAACGTGCGAGGGCGGCCGCGGAAGTCCCGGACTTCCGCGGCCGCCCTCGTGCCGTGCGGCCGGATCAGCCGGCGTGCGGCACGACCTTGACGATCTTCACCATGGCCGGCTTGCCGTTCGGCAGCTCGTAGGTGGCCTCGTCGCCGATCTTCTTGCCGTCGATCGCGCGGCCCAGCGGCGACTGCGGGGAGTAGACGTCCAGCGTGTCGGAGCCCGCCACCTCGCGCGAGGCGAGCAGGAACTCCATGAGGTCGTCCTCGTCGCCGTCGAAGGCGACCGTGACGACCATGCCCGGGGCCACCACGCCCGAGTCGGCCGGCGCCTCGCCGACCTTGGCGCGCTCCAGCAGCTGGGTCAGCTGGCGGATGCGCAGCTCGTACTTGCCCTGCTCCTCCTTCGCCGCGTGGTAGCCGGCGTTCTCCTTGAGGTCGCCCTCCTCGCGCGCCGCCTCGATCTTCTGGGCGATCTCGATGCGCCAGGGCCCGGTCAGGTGGTCCAGCTCGGCCTTGAGCTGGTCGTAGCCGGCCTGAGTGAGCCAGGTCACGTTCTCACTGGTCTGGGTCACGGGTGCTCCTCGTAGGTGCTGGGGCTGTGCTGAGGGTGTGAGTCGTCAGCAGGGTCGGTGGTGATATCGGTCTCAACTACAAAGCAACGCCCGCTCCCGTACCATCCGGTGCGGAAGGGGCGAAACCACGAGCCTAACAAGTCCTGCTGACAAGCGGGAGAGCCGTTTGCGCGCCATTGACGGCGGCATGACGCCCGGGTGTACGGCAACGGAGTGCGGGACCCTCTACGGATGCCCGCTCTCCGGATCGAATATGCGCGCTACCGGGGGTGGGCGCGCGGCCCGGGGCGCGTGTCGCCGGGGGTGCGCGCCGCTCGGCGCGGGGCGGTGGCGGGTGCGCCGCCCGGGCGCGTCGGCCGGGTGTCGCGCGGGTGTCGCCCGGGCGCGTCGCCCGGTGCGCGGGCCCCGGCCGCCGTGCGCCGTTCGGGGCGCGCTACTTGGCCGGGGTGCAGCCCAGCAGCTCGGCGGTGGTGCCGCGCGAGGTGGTGCGCAGGGTGACCACCGCGTCGTAGCTGGAGCCGGCCGCCGGGACCGGGAAGTCGGCCACCCCGACCACCGCGTGGTCGTCGGACTGCGAGCGGACCGTGCAGGTGCCGGCCTGCCCGTCGCCCTTGCGCACGGTGAGGTGCAGCTGGACCTCGGAGTCGGAGAGCACCTGGAAGGTCGGCACCGAGCCGTTGATCTTCGACTCGCGCAGCAGGTAGGAGCCGCCCAGCCAGGCGACCAGGCCCAGGCCGAGCACGCCGCAGACCGCGCCGACCACCTTCAGGCGGCGGTCCGGGTCGCGGTCGCCGCCGCGGCCGTAGCGCCCCTCGGGCAGACCGGTGGCGGTGGTGCCTGCACTCATCGGACTCCGTCCTCTCCTGGGGAGGGGCCGCGCGGGGTGGTGCGGGGGAATGCGACGCTCCTCCAGTCCGTCACTATAGGAGGGGCACGCCCGCGGCCGGTCCGGCGGGGGCAGGGCCCGGCCGCGCCGGAGACGTTCAGCGGCCCGGCCCCGCGGCGACGCGGTCCCGTAGTGAGCGGTTCGTACGGTGGGCGGACCCGGACTCCGCGGAACGCCCGACGAGTGTGGAAGGAACGCAAGGCGTTGACTGAGCAGTTGCGACTGATGGCGGTGCACGCCCACCCGGACGACGAGTCCAGCAAGGGCGCGGCCACCATGGCCATGTACGTCGAGCAGGGCGTGGACGTGCTGGTGGCCACCTGCACGGGGGGCGAGCGCGGGTCGGTCCTCAACCCCAAGCTCCAGGGGGACCCGTACATCGAGGAGAACATCCACGAGGTGCGCCGCAAGGAGATGGACGAGGCGCGGGCGATCCTCGGCGTCGAGCAGGCCTGGCTGGGCTTCGTGGACTCCGGTCTGCCCGAGGGGGACCCGCTGCCCCCGCTGCCCGAGGGGTGCTTCGCCCTCCAGGACGTCAAGGAGGCGGCGGAGCCGCTGGTCCGGCTGATCCGCGAGTTCAAGCCGCAGGTCATCACGACCTACGACGAGAACGGCGGCTACCCGCACCCGGACCACATCATGACCCACAAGATCACCATGCTGGCCTTCGACGCCGCGGGCGACCCGGACGCCTACCCGGAGGCCGGCGAGCCCTGGCAGCCGCTCAAGCTGTACTACAACCACGGCTTCCCGATGGGCCGCATCCGGGCCCTGCACGAGTACCTCACCGAGCACGGCCACGAGTCGCCGTACGGCGAGTGGATCGAGGGGTGGGAGAAGAGCGGCCGCAAGGAGCGCGAGATCACCACCCGGGTCCGCTGCGGCGACTGGTTCGAGACCCGCGACCGCGCGCTGATCGCCCACGCGACCCAGATCGACCCGGACGGCCCGTGGTTCCGCGTCCCGCTGGAGGTGCAGCGGGAGGTCTGGCCCACCGAGGACTACGAACTCGCCCGTACCCTGGTCGACGTGGACCTGCCGGAGGACGACCTGTTCGCCGGCCTGCGCACCCCCACCCTGGCGGCCGAGGCCGCCGACACGCGCGACTGAACGACCCCCCGACGGCCCGGCTCCGCGTGAGCCGGGCCACCATAGAGATATGAGTGCCTCCGTGAACCTCGTCCACCTCGCCGCTGACCTCGCCGTCGACGACGCCAAGGTCACCCCCGGCCTCCTCGGCTTCGTCGTCTTCGCCGCCCTGGGCGTCGCGACCTGGTTCCTGGCCAAGTCCATGAACAAGCAGTTCAAGAAGGTCGACTTCGTCGAGCAGCCGGAGGCCCCGAAGGAGTGAGCCGTCGGCCGGTCCCCCGCGGGGAACCGGCCTTCGGCGAAGCCGCCCTGCCGGGCCGTCCGGCTTCGTAGGATCCCGGACCATGACGTGGTCGTGGCACACCGTGGTGCGCAGGGCGGGGTACGGAACGGCGGTGGCGGGGGTGCTGGCGGCTGCGGCGGCGGGGCTGGGGGACCCGGGGCCGCTGATCGTCGGATCCGCCGTGGTGACGGTGGTGGCCGGGCTGCTGCCGGCGCTCTGGGCCCCGGGGCGGGTGCGCGCGGTCGGCCCGGCGGTGCTGGCCGCCGGCGTCGTCTCGCTGCTGGTGACCGCCGGCTACCGCGGACCGGCGTCGGGCGCCATCGAGTCCTGGTGGCTGCTGGAGACCGTGGCGCTGCTGGCCCTGATCGTCCCCGCGGTGCGCAGGCCTCCGGCGGCGGCCGCCTTCGGCCACGGCGCGCTGCTGGTCGTGGCGGTGGCGCTGGTGCCGCTGCGGGTCGGGGTGTGGGCCGACCCGCCGGCCCCGCCCTCCATGACCACCAAGCTCTGTCTGACCTCGGCCCTGCTGTCCTGCGCGGTGGTCGGGGCGGGCTGCTACCTGCGCTCGATGGACACCCGGGCCCGGGCCGCGGTGGCGGCCGAACGGCGGGCGCAGCGCCTGGACCTGGCCCGCGACCTGCACGACTTCGCCGCGCACGACGTCACCGGGGTGGTGGTGCTGGCCCAGGCCGCGCAGGTGCTGGCCCAGCAGGACCCCCGGCAGGTGGTCGAGCTGCTGGCCGGGATCGAGGCGGCCGGCCGGCAGGCGCTGATCACCATGGACCGGACCGTGCAGGTCTTCGCGGCGGACGACGGCGACCCGGAGCCGCGCGGGCGGTTCGGGGCGGCGGTCGCGGACCCGGCGGCGGCCGGGGGGACGGGGCGGCCGGCGGCGGGCTGGCCCGGCGTGCGCAGTCTGCGCCGCGACCTGAGCGAACTGCCCGCGCTGGCCGAGCGGTTCACCCGCAGCGGCTCCGCGCGGGTGCGGCTGGAGGCTCCGGCCGAGGCCGAGCTGGCGGAGCTGCCGGCGGCGATCAGCGGGCTCGGCTACCGGCTGGTCGTGGAGGCGCTGACCAACGTGCGCCGGCACGCGCCCGGGGCCCGGGAGGTGGCGATCGAGGTCGGTGCGGCCCGGCACGGCGGGCGGTCGGCGCTGCGGGTCACGGTCACCGACGACGGGGCGCCGGGCGGGGCGGGGGACTCCGGGGGTGCGGGTGGTGGCGACGGTGCCGGGGGTGCCGGCGGGGCGCTGGGCGGGGCCGAGCGGGAGGGCGGCGGTTTCGGGCTCGCGGGGCTGCGGGAGCGGGTGGAGGCGGCCGGCGGCGAGCTGACGGCCGGGCCGGGGCCGGCGGGCGGCTGGCGGGTGGCGGCGGTGATCCCGACGGAGGGCGTGGCGGGTCTCGGGGGCTGACCGGGCCGGTCGGCGGGGCGTTCCGGGCCGGTCGATGGGGCTGCCGGTGGGCGTTCCGGGCCGGGCGGCGGGCTTGCCGGCGGGGGCTGCCGGTGGGGCGTTCCGGGCGGGCTCACGGGCCGGGACCAGGCCGTTCGGCACATGCGGAGGCGGTCGATTCGGCCGTCCGGAAGATCGAATGGGCCGATCGGCCGATGGCGGCGCGCCGAGGAGGCGGGCAAGGATGACGTGCGGCGATCAGGGAGCGGGGTTCCCCTGGGCCGTCACGACGGAAGAATCCCGAGCGGGGGATCAGCCTGTGATTCGCATTGCCATGTCTGTCGAAGATCTGGCTCGTGTACGAATTACCGGAAATGTCGACCAGGAATTGGAGGCGGTGCTGGCGCTGGAGGCGTGGCGCAGTGGTGGGGAGTTCTTCGGCCCCTGGCAACGGGCGGTCCGTAGGCAGATGGCCGGGCAGCCGGTGCTGGCCGAACGGCTGCGGCGCCTTTCGGGAGCCAACGGTGGTTTCCGGGACGTACTGAGGGTGTGGGCGAATGGCCGGATCATGGCGTCCGGGAGCGGGGCCGAGCCGGTGGTCCGGCGGGCCGATGTCGCCGCGGCGGTCCGCGAGTTCAACCGGGTGGCGCTGCGGCCCTGCTGGGCGGACGTCCGATCCCGGCTGGAGGCGGAGCGGGACGTCCGGCGCCGGATCGCCGGCCGCGGCGGGGTGGACGCGCTGCTCGGCACGCTGCACCCGCAGATCCGCTGGAACGCCCCGGTGCTGGAGGTCCCCTCCGAGCGGGACGTCGAACTCGACCTCGGGGGCAAGGGGTTGAGGCTGGCGCCGTCGCTCTTCCTGCAGGGTGCCGGGGTGCTGCTCCGTCCCCGGCGGGACGAGCCGGACGAGGCTCCGACGCTGCTCTTCGCGATGCGTCCCGACCGGACGGGCGGTCCGGTGCCGGGGGGCGTGCCGGAGGCCGCGGAGTCCGCGCGCCGCGGCGGGGAGGAGCCGCTGGCCGCCCTGGTCGGCCGGACCAGGGCGGCGGTGCTCCACGCCGTGCTGGACGGCGGCACCACCGGCGAACTGGCGGGCCGGCTCGGCGTGACCGCCTCGGCGGTCAGCCAGCACACCGCCGTGCTGCGGGCGGCCGGGCTGATCGACACCCGGCGCTGCGGCAACGGCGTGCTGCACACCACCACGTCGCTGGGGCGGGCGCTGCTACGGGGTGAGACGGCGTCAGGCGGGGAGGCCCGGCACGTCGGCGGCGCGGCGCCGCGGTGGGCCGAGGGCAGTCCGCGGGCGCTGCGGTGAGGCGTCCGAGGCGCGCGGCCGGCCCCGGGCGGGCCGGCTCAGCCGCGCTCGGTCAGGCCCGACTCCCACGCCCAGGTGGCGATGCCCACCCGGTTGCGGGCCTTCAACTTGCGCTGGAGGTTGGCCAGGTGGGTCTTCACGGTGCTCAGCGAGATGAACAGCTCGGCGCCGATGTCGGAGTTGGTCAGCCCCTCGGCGACCAGCACGGCGATCTCCTCCTCGCGGCTCGTCAGCGGCTCGACCGGGGAGCGGTCGACCCGGCGCGGGCCGGTGAAGTGGCGCAGCAGCCGACTGGTGATCTGCGGGCTGATCAGCGAGTCGCCGGCCACCGCCGAGCGGATCGCCTCGGCCAGCAGGGCCGGGCCCGAGTGCTTGAGCAGGAAGCCGCAGGCGCCGTTGCGCAGCGCGGTGTGCACGTACTCGTCGAGATCGAAGGTGGTCACCACGACGACCTTCACCTCGGGGGTGATGCCGGCCAGTCGGCGGGTGACCTCCAGCCCGTCCAGCTCCGGCATCCGGATGTCGACCAGCAGGACGTCCGGCCGCAGGGCGCGGACGGCCTCCAGGGCCTCCAGGCCGTCCGCGGCCTCGGCCACCACCTCGATGTCGGGCTGGGCCGCCAGGATGTGCCGGAACCCCTGGCGGACGTTCGCCTGGTCGTCCGCGATCACGACACGCGTCTTCATGGCGTCATGGTCGCACGGGCTTTCGGCCGGTCCGATGTGATGGCCCGGATTCCGCCTGGTCTGTGCCGGATTCAGTTCCCGCTTAACACCGTTGTCACATGGCGGAGCGTCAGGGAAGGATGGTTCCTGTCGGAACGGGGCGCCGGAAGTTCGGGAATTCGGGCGTGGACCGGAATGGGCTTCAGCGGAATGCGGAAAGGGGGCGGGCGGCGAAATGGACGCGAAGTACGAGTCGTATGCGATTGCCGACCCCGTGTGGTACGACGCCCTGGACCGGTGTGACGACCGGGACTCCCGGTTCGCGCCGGGCGGGGGCGTGCTGCCCGAGGGCTGGCGCAGCCGCACCCCGGGGGTGTGGGAGGTGCTGGCACCTCCCGGCTCCCCGGAGCTGCCGGAGCAGGGCTGGAAGGTCCACGTCAGTGCCACGCCGGAGTCCGCCGAGGAGACGATCGAGACGGCCTGGCAGGTGTGCCGCCGGCTCGGGCTGCCCTGGAAGCACCTGCGCAGCCGGCTGGTGCTCGCGGTGACGAACGCCAAGTACGCCGACCGGTCCGCCAGCGGCAAGGCCGTCACCGTCTACCCGCGGACGGCCGCGGAGCTGGAGACGGTCCTCGCCGAGCTGGACGGGGCGCTGGGCGGCCGGCCGGGCCCGTACGTCCTGTCCGACCTGCGGTGGAACCAGGGCCCGGTCTCGGTGCGCTACGGCGGGTTCGCCCTGATGTGGTGCGAACTGCCGGACGGCACCAGGGTGCCCGCGGTGAAGGACCCGGACGGCCGGCTGGTGCCGGACGCGCGGCGTCCGCGCTTCACCGTGCCGGAGTGGGCCGCCACCCCGGACTTCCTGGCCGAGCGGATCGCCGCGGCCTCCGCCGAGGCGGGAGCCGGGCTGAGCCGTTACCGGGTGGTCAAGGCGCTGCACTTCTCCAACGCCGGCGGGGTCTACCTCGCGGAGGACGAGGACGGCCGGCAGGTCGTCATCAAGGAGGCCCGCCCGCACGCCGGGCTGGACGCCTCGGAGACGGACGCGGTGGCCCGGCTGCTGGTCGAGCGGGACGTCCTGGAGCGGATCGGCCACCTGCCGTTCGTGCCGGAGCTGTACGAGTACTTCACCAGCTGGGAGCACCACTACCTGGTGATGGAGTACATCCCGGGCGAGTCCTTCAGCGCCTGGCTCGGCCGGGAGTACCCGCTCACCCGGCACCGGCCGGACGCCCGGGCCCTGGCCGACTTCGCCGGGCTCGCGACCACCCGGCTCGCGCTCGTCGAGGAGTGCGTCGCGGCGCTGCACCGGGAGGGGATCGCGTTCGGCGACCTCCACCACCGCAACATCATGATCCGGCCGGACGGCACCGTCGCCCTGATCGACTTCGAACTCGCGACGCCACTGGACACCCCGCGCCGGCGCACCCTCGGTGCGCCCGGCTTCACGGACCCGTCGATCACCGATGCCCGCGAGGCCGACCTGTTCGCGCTGGGCTGCTGCCAGCTCGCCGCCTTCGTCTCGCTGACCACGCTCACCAGGCGCAACCCGGCCGTCGTCACCGGGCTCCTCGACCTCGTCGCGGAGTCCTTCCCGACGGTGCCCGCCGGATTCGTCGAGCGGATGACCGAGCGGCTCGCCCTCTCCCCGGCGCTGCGCCCCCACCTCGGGGCCGGGCCCGCGACCGACACCCCGGCGGGGCTCACCGCCACGGCGCTGCTGCGCGGCATCGACCGGTCGGCGACCCCCGCGCGGGAGGACCGCCTCCACCCCGGGGACGCCGCCGGGCTGCGTCCCGGCGGTGCGCTCGGACTGGCGTACGGCTCCTCCGGCGTGCTGCTCGCCCGGCACCTGGCGGGCGCCGCACCGCACGAGGAGCACCTGGACTGGCTCGCCGCCGCGGTGCGACGGGCCCCGGCGGACACGCCCGTCGGGCTGTACGACGGGCTGGCCGGCGCCGGCTGGCTGTTCCACCGGCTCGGGCACCCGGACGCCCCGAACGTGGTGGACCGGCTGCTGGCCGGCCCGTTGCCCGCCTCGCTCGGACTGCACGGCGGTCTGACGGGCGTCGCCCACCTGCTGCTGGAGGCCGGTGCGACCGACGAGGCGCTCGCGCTGGCCGCCAAGGCCGCCGGGCGGATCGGCGAGGCCGGGCTGCTGGACCGGCCGGGGCTGCTGCGCGGCTGGTCGGGACCAGCGGTGCTGTTCGCCCGCTGCACCCGCCTCACCGGCGACCGGGCCTGGGCCGAGGCCGCCGAGCGCGCCGTCCGCTGCGACCTGCGGCACGGCCGGCTGGTCGACGACATGCTCCAGACGTACAGCTCGGGCCGGCTGCTGCCGTACCTGGCGGAGGGATCCGCCGGAGTGGCGCTCGCCGTCCTGGCGCTGCCCGACGCCCAGGCCGAAACCCTCGGCGCCGAGCGGGTGCTGGAGGCCGCGGCCCGGGCCGGAGCGGTCCGGGTGGTCGTCCAGGGCGGGCTGTTCAACGGCCGCGCCGGGCTCGCCTACACCCTGTTCCAGGTCGCCGCCCGCCTGCCGCACTGGCGGGCCGAGGCGGAGAAGCAACTCCGGCTGGTGGAGCTGCACCTGGCCCCGCACCAGGACGGCAGCGTCCTGCACGGGGACCAGCTGGTCCGGCTCTCGACCGACCTGGCCACCGGCTCCGCCGGCGCCCTGCTGGCGCTGGCCGCCGCCAAGAGCCCCGGGCAGTGCCTGCTGCCCGGTGCCCACCCGGTCCACGGGTGGGCACCGGAGCCGGCCGAGCCCGGTACCCCGTCCCGGCGAGACAGCGAGGGGAGGTGATTGTGATGGCCGACATTCTGGCGCTGCAGGAGCTCGACGAGGAGATCGTCGTCGACGCCCCGTTCAGCTCGTACAGCCTGTTCAACTGCTGACCCTCGAGGTCCGGCAGTACCGGGTGACAGAGGGGAAGGCCGCGGCACATGCGGCCTTCCCCAACTCTGCATCCTATTTACCGTTTTGGGGTGAGATAACCGTGGCCGTGGCTCCGGAACCGACAACCCGCCAGAGTGGACCGCTCGGCGGGCTACGCCTGTGTGTCGCCGAGGTCCGGGCGTACCCGGGGCGGGTCATAGGTGTCGCGGTCGCCTGCGCGCTCACCGCCACCGGGGTGGGCGCCTGCCTGGTGCTGCTCGCTGCGGTCAGCGGTCCGTCCGCCCCGGAGGGATCGGCGGCCCGTGCGGCGGCCACCGACGCGCAGAGCCTGCTGGGCCTGCTGATGACGCTGCTGCTGATGTCGGCGGTGCTGGTCACGGGATCGACGGTCGCCCTGTGGACCAACCAGCGGCTCGGACAGTTCGCGGTGCTGCGCGCCCTCGGGGTGACGGCCGGTCGGCTGCGCGCCCTGGTCGCCGCGGACGTCGCGCTGGTCGCGTTCGTCCCGTCCGCCATCGCCGCGCTGGCCGGGACGGTCCCCGCGGCCGGGTTCGGACGGCGGGTGCTGGTCGAGCGCGAGCTCTTTCCCGCCGCTATCGGCCTGCCCCCCGCCGGGCAGACCTGGGCGATCGCGGCCGGTGCCTGCGTGGGCACCTGCGCGGTCGCGGTGCTGGCCGCGCTGGCCAGTGTGCTGGCGGCCGGCCGGGTCCAGCCGATCGACCTGCTCAAGGACCAGTCGCTGGCCCTGGCCCCGCCCCGGCGCAACGCCGGCCGGCTGGTGGCGGGCATCGCCATGGCCGTCCTGCTCTGCGGACCGCTCGTGGTCCTGATGGCCGTGATGGACATGCCGCCGGTGCTCCAGGGCGCGCTGGTGATCGGCCTGGCCATGTCCGTCATCCCCACGCTCGCGGTGCTCGCGCCCTGGTTCGTACCGCTGCTCACCGGCCCGGTCTGCGTAGTGCTGCGGCTGCTGGACCGGAAGGCCGGCCGGATCGCCGCCGCCGGACTACGGGCCGCGCCCGCCCGGACGGCCGCGATCGCGGTGCCCGTCCTGCTGGCCGTCGGCACCGTGGTCTGCCTGCTCGGCTCGGGGGCGACCATGGGCGCCGCCGTGCAGCGGCAGACCGAACAGGCGCTGCGGGCCGACGCCGTGGTGACGGCCGAGCCGGGCAGCCGGCTGCCCGCCCGCCCCGCCGGCCTGCCCGGCGGGGCCGCCGTCGCGCCGATCGCCACCGAGGTGACGGCGCCGCCCAGCTTCTACGACAGCAAGCCCCGGCCCACCCGGGCCTGGGGCGTCGACGGGGCGGCCCTGCGCAGTGTCCTGGACCTCGGCGAACAGCAGGGCGGACTGGACGCGTTGGCACCCGGCACCTTCGCCGCCGGCGGCACCGAGACCGCCTCGCACGACTGGAAGCTCGGCCAGGACGTCACCTTCAGGCTCGCCGACGGGCAGGAGGCGCAGCTGCGGCTCGTCGCCGTCTACCAGCGGGACCTCGCCTTCCCTTCGTTCGTCCTCCCGGCCGACCTCGCCCTCGCCCACACCCCGGCCCCGTACGCGGACCGGGTGCTGCTCCGTGGTGATCCGGCCGGCTGGGAGCTCCGGCCCGGCGAGCGGCTCGCCGGGCGGGCCGACTACCTGGCCCATCTGAAGCCGCGCAGCGTGCAGGACGACATGGCCTCCCGGCTGATCGTGTCCGTGGTGGCCGGATACGCGCTGCTCGCCGTCGCCAACACCTGCGCCATCGCCCAGCGGGACCGCCGCTCCCAGCGCGCCCATCTGCGGGCCCTCGGCCTCGGCCGGGGGCAGCTGCTGCGCTGCGTGGTGTACGAGGTGCTGGCCTCGGCGCTGGTCGGCACGGTGCTGGCGGTGGTGACGGCCGGGATCTGCCTGGTGCCGCTGGCCCGGGCGGTCGGCCAGGGGCTGCCGGACGTGGACGTGCCGTGGACGGTCGGCGTCCTGCTCGCAGTGGTGGTCGCCACGGCCGTCCCGGCGGCGCTGGCGGCCCGTCCGCTGCGCGGCATCCGGCGCCAGTTCGCGACGGGAGCGGCGTGAGCGGCGTGCGTGGGGCGGCCGCGGGGAGGCTGGGGCGGTCGTTCTGGCTGCTCTACGGCGGCGAATCCGCCTCGGCCCTGGGGACGGCCGCCTCGGTGATCGCCCTTCCGGTGGTCGCGCTGCGGTCCGGCGGCGACATCCGGCAGGCCGGACTGGCCGGCACGGCCCTCTCCGTCGGGGTCCTGCTCGCCCGGTTACCGGCCGGGGTCCTCGCCGACCGTTGCGAGCGGCGGGCCGTGCTGCTGCTCTGCAACGCGGTCGGCGCCCTCGTGCTGGCCGCGCTCGCCCTGTCGTCCTCCGGCGGCGCGCCGCCGCTGTGGGCGGTGCTGGTCGCCGCCCTGCTGCTGGGCGCGGTGGGCAGCACCCTGGCTCCGGTGGAGAACGTCGCGGTGCGCTCCGTCGTGCGGCCCGAGCAACTGGCCCGCGCGGTCGGCCTGTTGCAGAGCAGGGCGGCCGTCGCGGCGACGGCCGGCCCGCTGGCCGGCGGCGCGCTGCTGGCCGTCCACCCGTCCTGGGTGTTCGCCGTCGACGCCGGCAGCTACCTGGCGGCCGTCTGCTGCGTGGCGCTGCTGCCGAAGGGGATGCGGGAGCGCCCCGAGGACGCCCCGGCCGGGCCCGGCGCCGGGCCCGGCGTCCGGGCCGCGCTGGCCGAAGGCGTCCGGTTCATCTGGCGGGTGCCCTTCCTGCGGTACGCGGTGGTCAACGCGGCCGTGCTCAACCTGGTGTTCAACGGCCTGCTGATCGTGGTGGTCGCCTCCGGTGGGGACGCCGTGGACATCGGGGTACTGACCGCGGCCCTGGGCACCGGCGGGCTGGCCGGATCGCTGCTCGCGCCGGCCCTGGCCCGACGGCTGCCGCCCGCCCGGG
Source organism: Kitasatospora sp. Xyl93 (assembly GCF_055383135.1). Classification (NCBI taxonomy): domain Bacteria; kingdom Bacillati; phylum Actinomycetota; class Actinomycetes; order Kitasatosporales; family Streptomycetaceae; genus Kitasatospora; species Kitasatospora sp. Xyl93. The sequence continues at coordinate 4,876,331 of NZ_AP029185.1, forward strand.
GCATCGCCCTCGGCACCGCCGTCGTCGCGCTCGCCCTGCCCGGCTACACCGCGGCCCAGGGGCACTGGGTGGCGGTGCTGCCGCTCGCCCTCGCCGCGGCCGCCGGACCGGTGGTCACCGTGCTGGTCGCGGTCACCCAGATGGAGGTGACCCCGCCGGGGCTGCAGGGCCGGGTGCACAGCGGCATCGGCTTCCTCGCCCAACTGGTCGCGCCCGCCGGGCCGACCCTGGCGGGCCTGTGCGCCCACGCCTTCGGGCTGACCGGCACGGTGGCCGGCGCGTCGGCGGTCGTGGTGCTGCTGGCCGCCGTCGGGGCGGCCGTCACCGCGGGCCGGCCCGGCGGCGGGCCACCCGACCCGACCGGGGCGGCGGACGTCCCGGAACGACACAGCGACAACCCTGCGGAGGCCGTCCGTGGCTGACCTCGACCACCGGACGGTGCACGTCGCACCGTTGGACCCGTACCGCTGGCTGGAGGACGCGGACACCCCGCGCACCCGCGCCTGGCTCGCCGAGCAGCGGCGGCGCCTCGACGTCCGCCCCCAGCGCTCCGACGAGCCCGCCTGGGCCGCCCTGCTCGACCGGGTGGAGCGGGAGGCCCCGGACCGGACGCCCACCCCGCCGGCCGAGGCCGGCGGCCTGCTCTTCCGCCACGAACGCGGCCCGGACGGGGACTTCCTGACCGTCCGGCACCCCGACGGCGCCCGCCGGACGCCGACCGAGGGCGTCCTCGGCCGCGGCGACCGGATCGCCGGCTGGCAGCCCGCGCCGCACGGCGGGTTCGTCGCCGTCCAACTGCACCGGGACGGAGCCGAGAACGGCGGCCTGCACCTGCTCCCCACCCGGCCCGGCGGCCGGCCCCACCACCTGCCCGACGCCGCCCCGTACGCGACCCTCGCCTTCGTCGGCGAGGCGCTGGTGTACACCGCCGGCACCCGTACCGAGCACACCCTGGTGGCGCGTCACCCGGTCGACGGGCCCGCCCGCCGGCTCGCCCTGCCGGTGTCCGGGCCGGTCCGGCTCACCCTCCACGGCGGGCCCGGCGGGAACCTGCTGCTGCGCACCCGCCCGCAGCCGTCCGGCCCGGTGCGCTGGTGGGTCACCCGGTGGACCGGCCGGACGGTGCCCTACTGGCAGCCGCTGGACCTGGACGGCCGACGGGTCACCGCGTTCGACCTGAACGAGACCGTCTGCTTCCTCGCCGCCGACGAGCTGCTCGCGCTGGACCTGGACGGGCTCGCCCGGGGCACCACCGGCCGGCCAGCCGTCGTGGCGCCGCCCGCCGCCGGAGCGCCGACCGAGGGCCCGGTCACCGCCCTGCGGGTGCTCGGGCCCGGCCGGACGCCCGCCCTGGCGCTGCTCCGCAGGCTCGGGACCACCCACCGGCTCGACGTCCTCCGGCTGGACGAGCTCCGGCTGGACGAGCTCCGGCCGGACGCGCACCGGCCGGACGGAGAGCGGGACGGACTGCCGGACAGCGCGCCGGGCACCACGTCGGACGGAGTACCCGGCCGAGCACCTGACGAGGCGTCGGCCGCCGCCACCGCGCTGCACTGGCCCGCCCGGCTGCGCCTCGGCGCCACCCCGTACGACCGGGACGGGCGGGTCGGCGGGTCGGTCTGGCTGCTCGCCGACGACCCCCGGTACGGCACCTGGACCAGGAGCCTGGACGGCACCGGCCCGGTCGAACCGCCCGAGCACCGCGCCGCGCTGCGCACCCTCACCGCCGTCGGCCGGGACGGCACGCCCGTCCCGGTGACGGTCTGCGACCCCGGGCCGCGGGACCACGGCCGCCCCGCCCCCACCCTGCTCACCGTCTACGGAGGCTTCGGCATCCCCCTGGAACCGAGCTGGGACCCGGCCATGGAGGCCTGGCTGCGGGCCGGCGGCCGGATCGCCTGGGTGCACGCCCGCGGCGGCGGCGAACTCGGCCCCGACTGGGCGGCCGCCGGCCGCGGCCCCGGCAAGAACACCACCGTGGACGACTTCCGGGCCGCCGCCGCGATGCTGGTCGAACGCGGCGAGGCCCCGGCTGGCGGGCTGGGCGCGCTGGCCGCCAGCAACGGGGCACTGGTGGTCGCCGCGGCGCTCACCCGCGAGCCCGGGCTGCTGTCCGCCGCCGTGTGCGCGGCCCCGCTCACCGATCTGGCCCGCTACCAGGTCGGCGGCCTCGGCCGGCTCTGGACGGAGGAGTACGGCGACCCGGCCGACCCGGGGACGCTGGGGGCCCTGCTCGACTACTCCCCGTACCACCGGGTGGTGCCCGGGACGGAGTACCCGGCGGTGCTGTTCGCCACCGGGGCGAACGACGCGCGGGTGCCGCCCTGGCACGCCTGGAAGCTCTGCGCGGCGCTCGGGCGGGCCGGCACCGGGGCCGCACCGGTCCTGCTCGACCACCACGACAGCGGTGGCCACCAGGGACGCCCGGCCGCGGCCGGGCGGGAGCTCGCGGTCCGCTCGCTGGCCCTGCTGGGCGCGGGCACCGGCCTGCGGCCGCCCGCCGGCCCGTCCGGCCCCCCGACCCGACCCCAGTCCTGACCGTCGCCCGCGTTCCAGCCGAGGAGAGCACCACCGATGACCGAGCACCCGTCCCTCCCCGGAGGCCCTCCCCTCCCCGGAGGCCCGCGCCGCGCCGCGAACCACGGGCCGGCCGCCGCGGCGGCCGTCGACCTCACCAAGGTGCACGGTTCGGGCGAGGCCCAGGTGGTGGCGCTGGAGCGGGTCTCGGTGGCCTTCCGGGAGGGGGAGTTCGCGGCGATCATGGGCCCGTCCGGTTCGGGCAAGTCCACCCTGCTCCAGTGCCTCGCCGGGCTGGAGTCCTGCACCTCGGGCTCCGCCCGGATCGGCGACGTGGACCTCACCCGGCTGAGCGACGGCCAACTGACCAGGCTCCGCCGCGACCACGTGGGCTTCGTCTTCCAGGCCTTCCACCTGATCCCCACCCTGACGGTGTCGGAGAACATCACCCTGCCGCTCACCCTGGCCGGCCGCAGCCTCGACCGGCAGTGGCTGCACACCCTGATCGAGGCGGCCGGCCTCGGCGCCCGGCTCGGCCACCGCCCGGCCCAGCTCTCCGGCGGCCAGCAGCAGCGCGTCGCCTGCGTCCGGGCACTGGTCGGCCGGCCCCGGGTCGTCTTCGCCGACGAGCCGACCGGCAACCTGGACTCCCGCTCCGCCGCCGAGATCCTCGGCCTGCTGCGCCGGTGCGTCCGGGAACTCGGCCAGACCGTCGTGATGGTCACCCACGACCCGGTGGCGGCCTCCCACGCCGACCGCGTCGTCTTCCTCGCCGACGGCCGCATCGTCGACGAACTCCTCGGCCCGACGCCCGACCAGGTGCTCGGGCGGATGCGCACCTTCGACGCCAACCTGGGCATCAGCTACTGGTCCGGACCGGCCTGACCTGCCGCGCTCCGGCCGCCGGATGCGCGAGGATGGGGGCATGCCGAACCGTCTCGCGGACGCGACCTCGCCGTACCTGCTCCAGCACGCCGACAACCCCGTGGACTGGTGGCCCTGGGGGCCGGAGGCCTTCGAGGAGGCCCGGCGCCGCGGGGTGCCGGTACTGCTGAGCGTCGGCTACGCCGCCTGCCACTGGTGCCACGTCATGGCGCACGAGAGCTTCGAGGACGCCGGGCTCGCCGAGTACCTCAACGGGCGGTTCGTGCCGGTGAAGGTGGACCGGGAGGAGCGGCCGGACGTCGACGCCGTGTACATGGAGGCGGTGCAGGCCGCGACCGGGCAGGGCGGGTGGCCGATGACGGTCTTCCTCACCCCCGACAAGGAGCCGTTCTACTTCGGCACCTACTTCCCGCCGCAGCCCCGGCACGGGATGCCGTCGTTCCGGCAGGTGCTGGAGGGCGTGGAGGCCGCCTGGCGGGACCGGCGGGAGGAGGTCGGCCAGGTGGCCGGACGGATCCGGGCCGACCTGGCCGAGCGGGCCGCCGTCTACTCGGCCGGTGCCCACAACCCGCCCGGCGAGGCGGACCTGCACCAGGCGCTGGTGACCCTCAGCCGGGACTTCGACCAGAGCCGCGGCGGCTTCGGCGGCGCGCCCAAGTTCCCGCCGGCCATGGTGCTGGAGTTCCTGCTGCGCCACCACGCCCGGACCGGCTCGGAGGCGGCGCTGGAGATGGCCGTCCGCACCGGTGAGGCGATGGCCCGCGGCGGCATCCACGACCAGCTCGGCGGCGGCTTCGCCCGGTACGCGGTGGACGCCGGCTGGGTGGTGCCGCACTTCGAGAAGATGCTGTACGACAACGCCCTGCTGCTGCGCGCCTACCTGCACCTGTGGCGGGCCACCGGCTCGGAGCCGGCCCGCCGGGTCGCGCTGTCCACGGCGGACTTCCTGCTGCGCGAACTGCGCACCCCCGAGGGCGCGTTCGCCTCCGCGCTGGACGCCGACAGCCTGGACGAGGAGACCGGGAAGTCCGTCGAGGGCGCCTACTACGTGTGGGAGCCCGGCCAGCTGGTCGACCTGCTAGGCCCGGCCGACGCGGCCACCGCCGCCCGGCTGTTCACCGTCACCGCCGAGGGCACCTTCGAGCACGGCACCTCGGTGCTCCAGCTCCTCGCCGACCCGGAGGACGTCGCCGAGTACGAGACGATCCGGGCGCGGATGGCCGAGGCCCGGGCGTCCCGGCCCGCCCCGGCCCGGGACGACAAGGTGGTCGCCGCCTGGAACGGCCTGGCCGTCGCCGCGCTCGCCGAAACCGGCGCGCTGCTGGACCGCCCCGACCTGATCGAGGCCGCCGAACGCGCCGCCGACCTGCTGCTCGCCGTCCACCTCACCGCGGACGGCAGGCTGCTGCGCACCTCCCGGGACGGCCGCGCCGGTGCCAACGCCGGCGTGCTGGAGGACTACGCGGACACCGCCGAGGGCTTCCTCGCGCTGTACGCCGTCACCGGCGAGGCCTCCTGGCTCCAGCTGGCCGGCGGCCTGCTCGACACCGTGCTCAAGCACTTCACCGACGAGGCGTCCGGCGCGCTCTACGACACCGCCGACGACGCCGAGGAGCTGATCCGCCGCCCCCAGGACCCGACCGACAACGCCACCCCGTCCGGCTGGACGGCCGCCGCCGGCGCCCTGCTCACGTACGCCGCGTACACCGGCTCCGACCGGCACCGCACCGCCGCCGAGCGGGCCCTCGGCGTGGTCGGCGCGCTCGCCGGCCGGGCACCGCGGTTCATCGGCTGGGGCCTCGCCGTCGCCGAGGCGCTGCTCGACGGGCCGCGCGAGGTCGCCGTGGTCGGCCCGGACGGCGACCCGGCCACCGCGGCGCTGCGCCGGGCGGCGCTGCTCGGGACGGCGCCGGGGGCGGTGGTCGCGGTCGGTGCGCCCGGCGGGACCGAGGTGCCGCTGCTGGCCGACCGGCCACTGGTCGGCGGGGCGCCCGCCGCGTACGTCTGCCGGCACTTCGCCTGTGACGCCCCGACGACCGATCCGGCGGCGCTGGCCGGGAAGCTGGGCGTGGCGGCCGAGTAGGGGCGCGCTCCGGCGGCGCCCGGACAGTCGTCGGCGAGGGAGCCCAGGTCGGCCGTCCCCACCCGGGTGCGCCGCCGGCCGGTCGGCCGTCCCCACGGGGTGCGCCGCCGACCGGTCGGCCCTCGCCGGTGTGCCCGCCGGCCGACCGGCCGTCACTCCCAGTCCCAGCGGATCCCCAGCAGGCACGGGCGCAGGGCGGTGGCCACCAGGTGGACGCAGTGGTGGCCGTCGAGGGTGAGTTCCTCGCTCTCGTACGGGACGGCGCCGGGGGAGTGGAGGGCGAAGCGGTGGCAGCGGACGGGCATGGCGGCGGGGTCGAAGGTGACCTGGAGGACGTACTGACCCGCGCCGGAGTTGAAGCCGCGGACGTATTCGCAGCTGGGGACGGGGGAGGGGGCGTCGTCGAAGCCGTAGCCGAGCAGGTGGGTGTCGCCGGCGCGTAGGCGGCGGTCGAGGAGGAGTTCGGCGGCGAGCAGGTGGTGGGCCTGGTCGCGGCGGATGCGGCCGGGGCGGCAGTTCTCCTCGGCGCGGACGCCGACCCGGGTGATGTCGCTGCCCGGGTCGCCCTGGTAGAGGGCGAGGTAGCGGTCGATGCCGTCGCGGTGGGCGCGCAGGGCGTGCTGGGAGTCGCGGCGGGCGAGCTGGCGGTCGGGGCCGATCCGGATGCGCTCGATGTGGGTGATGGTGTGCAGCCCGGTGTCGCGCGGACCGGCCAGGGTGGCGAGCAGGTCGTCGACGGCCACGGCGGGGGAGATCAGGTCGCGGTAGGGGCGCACGGGCGGTCCGGCCGGGGCGGGGTCGGCGGCGCGGCGGGGGCCGAGCAGCCGGGTGAGCGAGTGCTCGGGCAGGTCGAGGACCTCTTCGAGGGCGGCGACGGCGCGCAGGGACTCGGCGCGTTCCGGGCGGCGGCGGCCCTGCTGCCAGTAACTGAGGCTGGTCAGGCCGACGTTGACGCCGCGCAGCGCGAGATGGCGGCGGATGCGGTGCAGGGCGAGGCCCCGGGTGGAGATCGCGGTGCGCAGGGCCAGGTGGAAGGGGCCGGTGCGCAGGGCGGCGGCGAGGTCGGCTGGGTCGCTCCTGTGGATGGCGGCCTCCTGGGGGCGGGCGGGTCCGGCGCGCGGGCGGCTCGGCCGGACCGGCGTTTGACCGTGAATATTCACATCGGTGCGGTGGTTTGTCACCGGTCCGGGCCTGCCGCGCGGGGGTTTCCGGGGCGCCGTTCACATCCGCGCCCGCCCGTTCACATCCCGGCCCGGGCCCCGCCGAAGGCCGTTGACCCGCCTCTGACAAGGCGCGATGCTCGGGGCGCGATCCGGACCGCGCCCCCACACAGCACCTCGCTCCACTCGTGCAAGGAGGCATTCCCCCATGCCAGTTCCACGGATACGGCTGCGCCGCGCGGTCTCCGTTCTCGCCCTCGGCGTGCTGGGCCCGGCGCTCACCGCCGCGATGGCCGCACCCGCGATCGCCGCCCCGGCCGGGCAGCAGGTCCAAGCCCAGGACCGGGCCGCACAGCAGGTCCACCAGGTCCGCCCGGCCGCCGCGCCCGGCAGTACGGCCGACCTGGCCGGCACGTACAAGAAGCTCAACATCACCATGCAGCAGCAACAGCAGACCAACTGGTGCTGGGCGGCGAGCGGGAACACCATCGCCACCTGGTTCGGCTACAACTACAGCCAGAACCAGTTCTGCAACGCCGCGTTCGGCCGCTCCGCCAACTCCAGCTGCCCCAACAACCAGGCCACGCTGGGCGATGTGCAGAACGGGCTGGACTGGGTCGGCATCAACCCGGGCTCGTACGTCAACGGGTACCTGAACTACAGCACCGTGCAGTCCGAGGTGAACGCCAACCGTCCGATCGAGACGCGCATCCAGTGGAGCTCGGGCGGCGGCCACATGCACGTCCTGTACGGCTACGACACCGGGAACAACTGGGTCTACTGGGGCGACCCGTGGCCCTCCAACTACCGCTACAACTGGGCGGACTACTGGTACTACGTGAACAACAACACGTTCTCGTGGACCCACTCCCTGTACCGGATCGGCGCGTGAGGGCGACCATGACCGAGATCAAGAGCCGCCGTCGGGCCGCGACCGCCGTCACCGCCGCCGCCGGCACCCTGTTCACCGTCGGCCTCGCGCTGTCGCTCGCCCCGGCCGGGCACGCCGCCGAGCCGGCCGCCCCCGCCGCCCCGGTCGCGCAGGCTGCCGCCGCCCCGGCCCCGGTGCCCGCCGCCGAACTGGCGCAGGCCCGCAACGCCGTCCAGGACCCGGCCGTCCTCGACAAGGTCGGCCACTTCTTCGCCCGCAAGGGCGTCCCGCCGACCCAGCAGCTGACCATCGGCGCCGCCGAGGAGGCCCGGGCGGCGGACGCGGCCGCGCCACGGCTGGCCGGCGACACCGTCCCGGTCTACCTCCTGGACCCCGGCTTCGTGGCCGGCACCCCGGGAGCGCCGGTGGCGAAGGCCGAGTTCACCGCCAGCACGGTGGTCGCGGCGGACGGGCAGAGCGCCTCGGTCTGGACCGTCCGGCAGGACGGGGGCTGGAAGGTGGTCAACATCGCCTCGGGCGGTGACGAGGGCGACTACGCGGCGAAGGCCGCCGGCAGCGGCGGCGGCACCGCCTTCCGCGAACCGCAGGTCAACGCCTGGTACGTGCTGCGCGACGGCCGGGTGCTGCCGCTGGACGACGAGGCCCGGCGCTCGGTGGGCGCGGGCGGGGTCACGCTGGCCGCGTACCAGCAGCTGGTGCACCAGCGGTACGGGGACAAGCTGCCCGGCTCGGCGTACGACCGGGCGGGCCGGGGCGGCGGCTACCAGGTGGACGCCGCACCGCTCGCCGGGGCCGCGCCCGAGCTCGGAGCGGCACCCGAGCTCGCGGCCGCACCGGGGCCCGCGGTCGGCGGTTCGGCGCTGCCGGCCGTGACGGCGGCGGCCGCCCTGGGAGCCACCGCGCTCGTGGGCGCGGGTGCCGTGCTGCGGCGGAGGAGGGCGGGCGTCCGCCGCGGTTGACGGCAGGCGGGGCCCGGCCGGTCGGGCCGGGCCCCGCGATCCGCACCCGCCGGACACACGGGAGAACGGGCCACGCACGAGAGCGGACACGCACGAGAGCGGACACGCAGGCGAGCGGGCACGCAGGAAAGCGGACACCCAAGAGAGAGGGGCGGTGGGCGGCCGGGTCTCGGCCGCCCACCGCCCCTTCGGCTACCCTCCGTGATGTGTCCTGGAAGTGCCGCTTCCACACAAGGAATTGACGCAACGTTGATCTGTCGTTCGCCGCCCCGGGGCAGTCGGCCATGACTGACGGTAGATACCATGTGGCAATCGGTCAGTGCTGGCCGACGCGTGCCGAGAGCGGAGAAGAGGTGGGGCGGCGGCAGCCGACCACGAGCCCGGCACCGGGAAAGGGGACCGGAGTGGCCGACGCGGACGACAAGCAGACGAGCGCCCAGGTGTGGGGTTCGGCGGTGGTGGTGGGCTCTGCGCTGGCCGTGGTCGCGGCCTACCTGATCAACGGCGCCGCGCTGGTCCTGGCGGTGGCCGGGGTGGAGACCCTGCTGCTGATGGTCTACGTCGCCCGCCGCTGGCGGGCGCTGCGCGGCGAGCCGGCCCCGGTCCGGCACCGCCCGCGCCGCGGTATCCCGGACGCGGCGCACTGCGAGCGCTGCCGCCGGGCCCGCGAGGCGCTGGACGCCCGGCAGGCGCGGGCCCGCTCGGCCGGCGCGCCCGGGCGGCCCGGGTCCGCGGCGCTCCCGGGGCCGGCCGGGTCGCCGCCCGAGCCCCACCGGCGGTCCGGCGAGCCCTCCCGGGAGTCGCACGGGGAACAGCACCTCGCGCACGGCGGGCACCACGACGCCCACGGCCCGCTGCGGGGCCCCGGCCCGCAGCCGGAGCCCGACGGCCTCGACCACTCGTCCTACCCGCGCCGCCCGCAGATCCGGGCCCCGTACGAGCGGCCCTGGACGGCGCAGCGGGCGGCCGCCCGGTCCGTGGACCGTTCGACCGCCCGCCGGGGCGCGCCGGGATCAGCCGGCCGTGCTGTACGCCACCAGTGAGACGCCGACGTACTGGACGATGAACGCGCCCAGGGTGAAGGCGTGGAACACCTCGTGAAACCCGAACCAGCGCGGTGAGGGGTTGGGCCGCTTGAGCCCGTACACCACGCCGCCGATGCTGTAGAGCACCCCGCCGACGATCATCAGCACCAGGACGGCGACCCCGCCGGTGCGCAGGAAGTCCGGCAGGAAGAAGGCGGCGGCCCAGCCCAGCGCGAGGTACACCGGCGTGTACAGCCAGCGCGGCGCGCCGACCCAGAACACCCGGAACGCGATCCCGGCCAGTGCGCCGCCCCAGACCGCCCAGAGCAGCACCTGCTGGTCGGCGCCGTCGAGCAGCAGCATCGTGAACGGCGTGTAGGTGCCCGCGATGATCAGGAAGATGTTCGCGTGGTCCAGCCGGCGCAGCACGGCGTCCCCGCGCGGGCCCCAGTCGAAGCGGTGGTACACCGCGCTGACCCCGAACAGCAGCCAGGCGCTGACCGAGTAGATCGCGCAGGCGATCTTGGCGGGCGTGGAGTCGGCCAGGGATATCAGCACGATCCCGGCGGCCACCGTGGCGGGGAACATCGCGGCGTGCAGCCAGCCGCGCCACTTCGGCTTGCTCTCCGTGGGTGCACTCTCCGCGAGCGCGGCAACAGTCATGCGCAGCATGCTACCGGCTACCTACGCTGCCGTAGGTTACTGACGCGTAGGAAGTGGCGATCGTCACTCTTGGACGTTTTGGAGTATTTGGAGTGTGGCCCCGCGCACTCCGTCGCGAGTGTGCTCGGCGTATTACCGGCTGGTAACCATACCTGCTGTAGTAAAAGATGCGTCAATTTCGACGCTTCGCCGCGTTCCGGCCTTGAGTCCGGAGCTACGCTGCAAGCACCCTCAGACCCCCGCGACGCCGTCTCCTCGCCGAGATGGCGTGAAACGGAGCGATCGTGTCGTACGAGATCTCTGCTCTCAGCGCATCCGCGCCCACCCGCCACAAGCAGCTGCTCGCTTGGGTGAGCGAGATCGCCGAGCTCACCCAGCCGGACCGCATCGAGTGGTGCGACGGTTCCGACGAGGAGTACCAGCGCCTCGCGGACCTGCTGGTGGCGCAGGGCACCTTCAAGAAGCTCAACGAGGAGAAGCGCCCCAACTCCTACTACGCCGCCTCGGACCCCTCGGACGTGGCGCGCGTGGAGGACCGCACCTACATCTGCTCCGAGCAGGAGAAGGACGCCGGACCGACCAACAACTGGAAGGCCCCCGCCGAGATGCGGGAGGTCTTCCAGGGCGAGCAGGGCCTGTTCCGCGGCGCGATGAAGGGCCGCACGATGTACGTCGTGCCCTTCTCGATGGGCCCGGTCGGCTCCCCGCTGGCCGCGTACGGCGTCGAGATCACCGACTCCGCCTACGTCGCCGTCTCCATGCGCGTGATGACCCGCATGGGCCAGGCCGTGCTGGACCAGCTCGGCGAGGACGGCGACTTCGTCAAGGCCGTGCACACCGTCGGCGCCCCGCTCGCCGAGGGCCAGGCGGACGTGGCGTGGCCGTGCAACACCACCAAGTACATCTCGCACTTCCCGGAGACCAAGGAGATCTGGTCCTTCGGCTCGGGCTACGGCGGCAACGCCCTGCTCGGCAAGAAGTGCTACGCGCTGCGCATCGCCTCGACCATGGCCCGCGACGAGGGCTGGCTGGCCGAGCACATGCTCATCCTGAAGCTCACCCCGCCGAACGGCGAGGCCAAGTACGTCGCGGCCGCCTTCCCCTCGGCCTGCGGCAAGACCAACCTGGCCATGCTCCAGCCGACGGTCCCGGGCTGGAAGGTCGAGACGATCGGCGACGACATCGCCTGGATGCGGTTCAACAAGGAGGACGGCCGCCTCTACGCGATCAACCCCGAGGCGGGCTTCTTCGGCGTCGCCCCCGGCACCGGCGTGGACACCAACGCCAACGCCATCGACACCCTCTGGGGCAACACCGTCTTCACCAACGTCGCCCTCACCGACGACGGCGACGTGTGGTGGGAGGGCCTCACCGAGGAGCCCCCGGCGCACCTGACGGACTGGCGCGGCAACGACTGGACCCCCGAGTCCGGCACCCCGGCCGCCCACCCGAACGCCCGCTTCGCCGTCCCGGCCGCGCAGTGCCCGACCATCGCCCCGGAGTGGGAGGACCAGGCGGGCGTGCCGATCTCGGCGATCCTGTTCGGCGGCCGCCGCGCCACCGCGGTCCCGCTGGTCACCGAGTCCTTCGACTGGCAGCACGGCGTCTTCCTGGGCGCCAACATCGCCTCCGAGAAGACCGCCGCCGCCGAGGGCACCGTCGGCGAGCTGCGCCGCGACCCGTTCGCGATGCTGCCGTTCTGCGGCTACAACATGGGCGACTACTTCGCCCACTGGCTGAAGGTCGGCGCCCAGGCGGACGCCGCCAAGCTGCCGAAGATCTACTACGTCAACTGGTTCCGCAAGAACGCCGAGGGCAAGTTCGTCTGGCCCGGCTACGGCGAGAACAGCCGCGTGCTCAAGTGGATCGTCGAGCGCCTGGAGGGCACCGGCGAGGGCGTCGAGACCCCGATCGGCGTGCTGCCGACCGTCGACGGCTTCGACCTCGGCGGCCTGGACCTCTCCAAGGAGGACCTCGACCTGCTCTTCACCGTGGACGCCGACATCTGGCGCCAGGAGGCCGCCCTCGTGCCGGCCCACCTGGAGACCTTCGGCGACCACACCCCGAAGGAGCTGTGGGACGAGTACCGGAACCTCGTCGCGCGTCTCGGCTGAGCCTGAGCCTCAGCCGCGACAGAGGCGGGCGCGCGGCACGAACCGCGCGCCCCGCCGAGCGGCAGGACGGCCGGAGTTCCGCCGGGCGATTTTCCCCCGACCAAGGAGATCGCCCGGGCCGGAACTCCGGCCGTAGTGTTTTCCCGCCCGACCGCTACGGCTGGACGTAGCCGTCCAGGAAGTCGCCGATCCGGGTCACCGCGTCGGTGATCTCCTCCGCCCGGGGCAGCGTGACCAGCCGGAAGTGGTCCGGCTCGGGCCAGTTGAAGCCGGTGCCCTGGACCAGCAGGATGCGCTGGGAGCGCAGCAGGTCGAGCACCATCCGGGCGTCGTCCTTGATCTTGTGGACCTTGGGGTCCAGCCGGGGGAAGGCGTACAGCGCGCCCTTGGGCTTGACGCAGCTGACCCCCGGGATCCGGTTCAGCAGCTCGTGCGCGGCGTCGCGCGAGGCGTGCAGCCGGCCGCCGGGCAGGACCAGGTCGCGGATCGACTGCCGTCCGCCGAGCGCGGCGGCCACCGCGTGCTGCGCGGGCATGTTGGCGCACAGCCGCATCGAGGCGAGCACGGTCAGGCCCTCGATGTAGCTGCGGGCCCGGGTCCGGTCGCCGGACAGCACCATCCAGCCGGAGCGGAAGCCCGCGACCCGGTACGCCTTGGACAGCCCGTTGAAGGTGACGCAGAAGAGGTCCGGGGCCAGGGTGGCCAGCGGGACGTGCTCGACGTCGTCGTAGAGGATCTTGTCGTAGATCTCGTCCGCGTAGACCACCAGACCGTGCCGGCGGGCGATCTCCGCGATGCCCTCCAGCACCTCGCGCGGGTAGACGGCGCCGGTCGGGTTGTTCGGGTTGATCACCACGATGGCCCTGGTCCGGTCGGTGACCTTGGCCTCGATGTCGGCGAGGTCCGGGTACCACTCGGACTGCTCGTCGCACCGGTAGTGCACCGCGGTGCCGCCGGACAGCGAGACCGAGGCGGTCCACAGCGGGTAGTCCGGGGCCGGGACGAGCACCTCGTCGCCGTCGTCCAGCAGCGCGGTCATCGCCAGCTGGATCAGTTCGGAGACCCCGTTGCCGAGGAAGACGTCGTCGACGGAGAGGCCGTGCAGCCCGCGCTCCTCGTAGTGCATGACCACCGCGCGGCGGGCGGAGAGCAGACCCTTGGAGTCGCCGTAGCCGTGCGCGGTGGCGAGGTTGCGCAGGATGTCCTGGAGGATCTCCGGGGGCGCCTCGAAACCGAAGGTGGCCGGGTTGCCGGTGTTGAGCTTGAGGATGCGATGGCCCTGTTCCTCCAGCCGCATCGCCTCGTCGAGCACCGGGCCGCGGATGTCGTAGCAGACATTGGCGAGCTTGCTGGACTGGATGACCTGCATGTCCGCCTACTTTAGGGGTACGGAGGGGGCGTGCGGCGGGTCTCCTCGGGGGCGCTTTGGAGGGCCCCAACGACCCCCTTGGATCGCCAGGCGGGGCTGGCGGGGCGCCTTCCGAACCGGCGGTCGGATGTCCGGAATGCTCCTGTATGCGAGGAGCGCCGCCGCGCCGCCGGGCGGAAGGAGACGGACGGCACACTGTCCGGCGCGGGAGGATGTGGCCGGTGCGTCGGTCGAGGAGGGGGTGCGCCGGTGGTCCCGGTCGTGGTCGCGGCGGTGCTGGTCGGTCTCCTGGCGGCTCCGCCGCTGCGCGGGCTGATCGCCCGGTTCGCGGTGCCGGAGGGCGAGCCCTGGTGCGACGGCTGCCCGTCCTGCGGGCGCCGGGTGCGCCTGCTGCCGCCGACCGGGCGCTGCCCGGGCTGCCGGGAACGGCTGGGCGCCGGCCCCTGGTCGGTGGAGGCGGTCGCGGCGGCGGTCGCCGTCGCGGTGGCGTACGCGGCGGACCGGCCGGCGGCGGCGGCCCTGGCGCTGGGCTGGGCGGCGGCGCTCGGCGTGGCGCTCGGCTTCGTCGACGCGCGGGTGCGCCGGCTGCCGTACCGGCTGACCCTGCCGCTGCTCGGCGGGGTGGCCGCGCTGCTGCTGGCGGCGGCGCCGGCCGCCGGCCCCGGGGTGCCGCTGCGCTGCCTGCTGGTCGCGCTCACGGTCGGCGGCCTGCTCGAACTCGCCGTCTGGCTGGGCGCGTTGGGCCCCGGGGACTCCCCGCTCGGGCTCGCCCTGGGCGGGCTGCTCGGCTGGTACGGCTGGTCGGTGGCGCTCGGCGGGCTGTTCGCGGCGATGGTGCTCGCCGGGCTGTGGGGCACCCTGCGGGCCGCCGCCGCGCTGGCCCGTCGTCGCCCGGTGCGCGGGCTCGACCTCCCGGTCGGCCCGTTCCTGCTGCTCGGCGCGCTCATCGCGGTCCTGGCGCGGTGAGCGCGCCCGCGCGGTTCCGCCCCTGCTGAGGGCCGGCACCGAGAACGGCACTGAGGAACAGCACCAATAAAGGGGACAGCGCTGATGGAGGGAGGCGCTGATAAAGGGGACAGCGCTGATATAGAGGGGAGAGCGACCGAGGAGAAGGCGGCGGAAGGGCCCGCCGCACCGGTCGGTGCGACGGGCCCCGCCGCCGGCGCGCGGGCCCCACCCTCAAGGAGCGGCGCGCCGGGGGAGTTGAGCTTCTGGCGGCTCCGGCCTCGGCCGGCCCGCGGTCACCGCATCCCGTGGACGAACGGGCCGACCGCGTTGGAGAACGCGTTGCCGTTGTTGGCGTCCCAGTTGGTCGACCAGGTCATCGCGCCGCGGATGGTCGGCCACTTGGCCGGCGGCACGAAGCTGCCGCAGTTGGCGCCGGTGGCCAGGCAGTCCAGCGCGTTGTTCACCACGGCCGGGGAGACGTAGCCGCCGCCGGCCGCCTTGGTGGAGGCCGGGACGCCGATGCCCACCTGGTCCGGCCGCAGGCCGCCCTGGATCTGGGTGCAGACCTGCGAGGTGATGAAGTCGATGGTGCCCTGGGTGTAGACCTTGCCGTCGCAGCCGTTCATGCCGCCCGAGTTGTAGAACTGGGTGTTGACGACGGTGAGGATGTCCTTGGTCTTCAGCGCCAGCTGGAAGTAGGCGCCGGAGGTGTTGTACATCCCGATGGTCTCCGGGGCCATGGTCAGGACGAAGCCGGGGCCGACCTTGGCCTGCAGGGCGTGCAGCGCGTCGCCGAGCGGCCCGGCCTGGACGCCGTTCTCCAGGTCGACGTCGATGCCGTCGAAGCCGTAGTCCTTGATGATCGCGTAGGCGCTGTCGACGAAGTTGGCGCCGGCGGTGGCGTCCCCGACGGTGATCGCGCCGTTCTGGCCGCCGATGGAGAGGACGACCTTCTTGCCGGCCGCCCGCTTGGCCTTGACGTCGGCGCGGAACTGGGCGTCGGTGTAGCCGCCGAGGGCCTTGGACAGGCCGGGGTCGAGGGTGAAGCTGATCGCGCCGGTCCGGGTCGGCACGGCGTCGGCGAAGGACACCGCGATGATGTGGTACGCGCTCTGGACGTCGCTCAGCCGCTGCACGGTCGAGTTGTTGTCGAAGTTCTGCCAGTAGCCGGTGACCAGGTGGGCGGGCAGCCCGGTGGGCGGGGTGGTGCTGGTCGGCGTGGCGGTGGGGGTCGGGGTCGCCGTCGCGGTCTGGGTGGCGGTGGGCGTCGGGGTCGCCGTCCTGGTGGGCGTCGCGGTGGCCGTGGGGGAGGCGGTGGCCGTCGGCGTGGGCGTGGGGGTCGCGGTCGGCGACGGGTTGCCGCCGCCGCCCGGTCCGATCAGCGCGACGTCGTCGGCCAGGTAGGCGCTCTGGCCGTACCAGCCGTGCAGGTAGACGGTGACGCTGGTGGCGTTCGCCCCGGTGGTGAAGGTGGTGGACAGCTGGTTCCAGCTGTTCTGGTTCGACCAGGCGGACGGGTCGGTGCCGCCGGTGCCGCGCGCACCGAGGTAGACGTACGGACCCTGGACCCACGCGCTCAGCGTGTAGCTCGTGTTGGGCAGCACGCTGATGGTCTGGGTGCACTCGGCGGTGTCGCCGGCGCCCGGCGTGGCCTGGAGCGCGCCGGTGCCCGAGTGGACCGGGGAGGAGACCGTGGTCGCGGCGCCGGTGCAGGACCAGCCCCCGAGCCCGCCGTCGAAGCCGCCGTTGGAGACCAGGTTGCCGACCGCCGCGCTGGCGCCGCCGGCGAAGAGGGCGAGGCCGCCGCCGGCCAGGGCGAGGGCGGTGGCACCGGCCGCGACGGCCGGGAGGGGGCTGCGCCGGCGCTTGTGCGAGGGCTGGTTCAGCGTACGGGCCATGGGGTGACGCTCCTGGGGGAGGAGCGGCCGCCGCGGTGGGGGGCGCGGCGGCCGCGTGTGGGGGAGGGGAGGTCCGAAGTGAGCCTGCGGGGCGGAGGAGGAGGATCGTTCCGTCCCGGATCAAAAGCTGGACTAGACCATTACTGGTCGTCAAGCACCGGACGGACGGCTTACGGTTCCGTTAAGGATTCGGAGACCGTTCCGTGTCCCCGCCCCGGGAGCGCCGGAACGGCCGCGCGGTCCGCTCGGACGGCCCCCGACACGCCCGTCGCGACAGCCTCCGACACGCCCGTCGCGACAGACTTCGTACAGGACCGTGACCAGACCGCTACCTGCGGCTTTACCGAGCACCTGCGCGCCGGAGTAGGCTGCGCCGGGGGCGGAGACGCACCAGTTGCAACGAGCACGGAGGGGCCGGGAAACATGGGTCTGCGCGATGTCGCCGAACGGACGCCGGGGCTGCGCACCCTGCTCGGCGGGATGTACGGGCTCTACGGCCGACGGGTCGAGGTCCACCTCGCGAGCACCCCGCGCCACATCGGCGTGATCCTGGACGGCAACCGCCGCTGGGCCAAGGCGGCCGGCGGCTCCACCGCGTACGGCCACCAGCGCGGCGCCGACAAGATCAGCGAGTTCCTCGGCTGGTGCGACGAGACCCACGTCAAGGTCGTCACCCTCTGGATGCTCTCCACCGACAACCTGGACCGCCCGGCCGACGAGCTCGTCCCGCTGCTCGGCATCATCGAGGACGCCGTCACCGGCCTGGCCGCCGCCCGCCGCTGGCGGGTCCACCCGGTCGGCGCGCTGGACCTGCTGCCGCAGCACACCGCCGACGTGCTCAAGCGGGCCGCCGACCAGACCGCCGACATCGACGGCATCACGGTCAACGTCGCGGTCGGGTACGGCGGTCGGCACGAGATCGCCGACGCCGTCCGCTCGCTGCTCCAGGAGCAGGCCGGACGCGGCACCTCGATCGAGGAACTGGCCGAGATCCTGACCGTCGAGCACATCGCCGAGCACCTCTACACCCGCAACCAGCCCGACCCGGACCTGATCATCCGCACCTCGGGCGAGCAGCGGCTGTCCGGCTTCCTGCTCTGGCAGAGCGCGCACAGCGAGTTCTACTTCTGCGAGGCGTACTGGCCGGCCTTCCGCAAGGTCGACTTCCTGCGCGCGCTGCGCGCGTACGAACAGCGCCACCGGCGACTGGGACTGTAGCCCCGGCGTCGTCCTCGTGGTGTCCCGGCGTTATCCCGGCTGGTCCCGGCGCGCTCCCGGGGCGCCGGCCCCGGGCATCGGCCGCCGGAGGAAATGACCGCCGTAGGCCTGGCCTACCCGGCGCCGGCGCGAGGCCAAACGTTCACCGGCAATGATCCGTCAGTTCGCCGGGGGCGCGAATGCACCGTTCCTCGCCTGGGAATACTCCAGTCAGTCCGGCCCCGAGGCCACCGGGGCAGCGAGGGCCGGCTTGCCGCGGATGACGCAGGGTCATCCGCTCTGGAGGCCTAGTGGTCAGTTCCAAGAGCCGCCGGACACCAGACCGGCGCACGTACGTTCTCGACACCAGCGTGCTCCTGGCGGACCCGCTCGCCATGACGCGTTTCGAGGAGCACGAGGTCGTCCTCCCGGTGGTGGTCGTCACCGAGCTGGAGGCCAAGCGGCACCACCCGGAGCTGGGCTACTTCGCCCGCCAGGCGCTGCGGCTGCTCGACGACTACCGCATCCGCCACGGCCGGCTCGACGAGCCGATCCCGGTCGGCGAACTCGGCGGCACCATCCGGGTCGAGCTCAACCACTCCGACGTGTCGATACTGCCGGCCGGCTACCGGGCCGGCGGCGGCGAGGCGGACACCCGGATCCTCGCGGTCGCCCGCAACCTCCAGGCCGAGGGCTACGACGTCACCGTCGTGTCCAAGGACCTGCCGCTGCGGATCAAGGCCAGCTCGGTGGGCCTGCTCGCCGAGGAGTACCGGGCCGAACTGGCGGTCACCTCCGGCTGGACGGGCATGTCCGAGCTGCACGTCCCGGCCGACCAGGTGGACGCGCTGTTCTCGGTCGGCCACGACGCCGGGGTGGACGTCGACGGGGCCGCCGAACTGCCCGTCCACACCGGGCTGGTGCTGACCTCGGAGCGCGGCCGGGCGCTCGGCCGGGTCACCGGCGACGGCCGGGTGCGGCTGGTGCGCGGCGAGCGCGAGGCGTTCGGGCTGCGCGGGCGCAGCGCCGAGCAGCGGGTGGCGCTGGACCTGCTGCTCGACCCGGAGATCGGGATCGTGTCGATGGGCGGGCGGGCCGGCACCGGGAAGTCGGCGCTGGCGCTGTGCGCGGGGCTGGAGGCGGTGCTGGAGCGGAGGCAGCACCGCAAGGTGATGGTCTTCCGGCCGCTGTACGCGGTCGGCGGCCAGGAACTCGGCTACCTGCCGGGCTCCGAGGCGGAGAAGATGGGCCCCTGGGCGCAGGCGGTCTTCGACACCCTCTCCGCCGTCACCACCCCGGACGTGATCGAGGAGGTCATCTCCCGCGGGATGCTGGAGGTGCTGCCGCTGACCCACATCCGGGGGCGCTCGCTGCACGACGCCTTCGTGATCGTGGACGAGGCGCAGTCGCTGGAGCGCAACGTCCTGCTGACGGTGCTGTCCCGGATCGGCCAGGGCTCGCGGGTGGTGCTCACCCACGACGTGGCGCAGCGGGACAACCTCCGGGTGGGCCGCTACGACGGCGTGGTGGCGGTGGTGGAGAAGCTGAAGGGCCATCCGCTCTTCGCCCACATCACGCTCACCCGCTCGGAGCGTTCGCCGATCGCGGCGCTGGTCACGGAGATGCTGGAGGACATCCACCCGTGATCCGCCCCTGATGGGGGCATAGTCGGACAATACGGTCAACTCGTGTTCCGGAGCCCGCTCCTGAGGGAGCGGGCTCCGCTCGTCCCATCGCATGGAATGCTTTCCGTCCGGGGAACTGCCGTACGGTGGATGTGACATGCGCCACGCGAGCGGGAATTGCGTCGACAGTGCCCGGTGCGGCATGGTGAGGGTTCTGTCAGGCCCCGCGTACGGCGCGGCAGGGCTCCCGCACTCCGGGGGTCAGGCCCCGGAAGGTCCGCCAACTCCGGTCGGTGGACACACAATTGAAGACCGTTGAGCCGTACGCCGCCCGATTTCAACGCCCGGTCGCCTCACCTCGGCCGGACGCCGGGCCAGCACCTCCCGTGACCAGAGCACCGTGCGGAGGTCCGTGCCAAGGGGCATGTTGCGCCCGTACGGTCACGCGTGGGCGATGCTGGAAGGAAACCATGTGACTCGGATCTCGGTCCGGGGAGTCGCTGTGGCCTCCGCCACCGCCGTCACCGCTGTCGGTGCCGTCGTGGGTATGGCCTCGGGCAGCGAGGGCAAGACCACGCAGACGGTCGACGTCGCCGGCGCGACCCTGCTTGCCGAAGTCCCCTCTGGCGCCCAGGCGCAGACCATCAGTGACAACATCGGCCAGCAGGCATCCGCCCAGCAGGCCTCCGCCGACGCCGCCGCCAAGGCCGCCGCGGAGCAGAAGGCCGCCGAGGAGGCCGCGCGCCAGAAGGCCGCCGCGGACGCCCAGGCGAAGGCCGATGCCCAGGCCAAGGCCGACGCGGACAAGGCCGCCAAGGCCGCGGAGGACAAGCGCAAGGCCGACGAGGCCGCCGCCAACCGCTCCAAGGCCCGCTCGGCGATGACCGCGGTGGAGGACGCGCCGGCCGTCTCGGTCAGCCCCGGTTCGGTCCAGGAGCTGGCCCGGCAGATCGTCGGCAACGACACGCAGTTCCAGTGCTTCAGCCAGATCGTGAAGCGCGAGAGCGGCTGGGACTACACCGCGACCAACAAGAGCTCCGGTGCCTACGGCCTGGTCCAGGCGCTGCCCGGCACCAAGATGGCCTCGGCCGGTGCCGACTGGCGCACCAACCCGGCCACCCAGATCAAGTGGGGCGTCAGCTACATGAACTCCCGCTACGGCAGCCCCTGCGGCGCCTGGTCGTTCTGGCAGAGCCACAACTGGTACTAGGAACGGCCGCCGCCGCGGCGGCGCGGTTCCCCACGGCCCCGGCCGCCCGTCCTCCTCGGACGGGCGGCCGGGGCCGTGGCGTTCTCCGGCTCGGGCCGACGAACGGGTGGCGGGCCGACGGGAGGGTGGCGGCCGCGGAGACAGCAGGCGGACCGCCCCGCCCGGGTTGCGCTGACCAGTGCGCCCTCGGGCGGTGCGGTCCCGGTTGCGGACGCGGGGCGCGGGAAGGGGTCCTGGTTGCCTCCCGCACCGGCCGGTCCGCCGGCGGTTGGCCGTGGAGCGACCTCGGCGGCTCGGCTCCGGGGTCTCGTCCCGTCTCATCCCCCACGTACCGCGTCCGAAACCAGATGGAACCTGGCGTTTTGTCCGGATCGTCGGTATGGGGGGTGACGGGTCGAACGGACCGGCGGCCGGACTCGCCGCACGCGCGCCGGGGTAGCGTCATCCCTGACGGCCGCGGCGGGACCCGCGGCGTACCGCCGGGCACGGCGGGTTCGGCAGGGGAGCGGTGGTAGCGAGGATGGCACGGGGCGGAAAGGCCTTCAAGGCCGTGGCCAAGGGCATGGCCGTGGTGGCCAGCGCGGCCGCCGTGATCGAACGGCGCCGGCGCGCCGCGATGGCGGCCGACCCGCACGAGCAGGCCCTCCCGGCACTGGCCGACGGGCACGTCCCGGCACTCGCCGAGGCGCCCGGCCCGGTCCCCGTCCCGCGGACGGACCCGGCCCCGGCCCAGGCCCCGGCGCCGACCGGCCCGTCCGCCGCGGCGGTCGCGCCGTCCGCCGCAGTGCCCCCGGCCGCCCCGCCCGCACCGGCCGCGCACGCCGGGCTCGGCCGGGAGTACCACCCCGGCCGTCCGGCCACGCCCGCCGAGGCGGTGCCGTGGGGGCTGCGGGTGGCCGCCGAGTCGACCTGGCGGCTGCTGCTGCTCGGCGCCGCGCTCTACGTCGTCTTCTACGTGGTCGACATGCTGCGGCTGGTCGCCTTCTCGGTGCTGGCCTCACTGCTGATCACCGCGCTGCTGGAACCCTCGGTCTCCTGGCTGCGCCGGCGCGGGGTGCCGCGCTCGCTCGCGGCGGGCGGGGTGTTCCTCAGCGGTCTGGCCGGGATCGGGCTGGTCGGCTGGTTCGTGGTCTGGCAGGTGTCGACCAACCTCTCGGACGTCACCACCCAGGTGAAGACCGGCGTCAACCAGCTGCGGGACTGGCTGGTCACCGGGCCGCTGCACCTGACCCAGCAGCAGATCACCGACTTCGCCAACCAGATCACCAAGGCCATCAGCACCAACACCGACCAGCTCACCTCGGCCTCGATCACCGGTGCGCAGATCGCCGTCGAGGTGCTGACCGCGCTGCTGATGACCTTCTTCACCACCTTCTTCTTCCTCTACGACGGCGGGAGGATCTGGAACTGGGCGCTGCGCGGCCTGCCGCGGCACTCCCGCTTCGCGATGGCCGGGGCCGGCCCCAAGGCCTGGACGACGCTCACCGCCTACGTGCGCGGAACGGTCTGCGTGGCCTTCATCGACGCGCTCTGCATCGGCATCGGCGTCGACCTGCTGGGCGTGCCGCTGGCCCTGCCGCTGGCCGTGATCATCTTCCTGGGCGCCTTCGTCCCGCTGGTCGGCGCGTTGATCACCGGCACCGTCGCGGTGCTGATCGCGCTGGTCACCCAGGGGCCGTGGACGGCGCTGATGGTGCTGGTGGTGCTGGTGGTGGTGATGCAGGTGGAGAGCCACATCCTCCAGCCGCTGATCCTCGGCCGGGCCGTCCGGGTCCACCCGCTCGGGGTCGTGCTCGGCGTCGCGGCCGGCGGCATCATCGGCGGCATCGGCGGCGCGGTGGTCGCCGTCCCGCTGATCGCCGTCACCAACACCGTGGTCACCCACCTGCGCCGCCGCAACGAGGCCGGCCAGGCCGTCTTCACCGCGCTCGAAGCCGCCCGCGAGGCCGCCGAACGGACGGCCGAGCGCACCGCGGAGGAGGCCGCCGGGCGCACCGCGGCCACCCGTCCGGCCCCGCCGGCCGCAGCCGCCACCGACTGACCCGCCGTACGGGGGCGCCCGTCGGAGACCGGCGGGCGGGGAGACCGGCGACGCGGGGGAGCGACGACGGGGCGAGGAACGACGACGGGGCGAGGAACGACGACGGGCCCCTCCCGGACGTGGTGTCCGGGAGGGGCCCGTCGGGGTGCCGGGTGCGTCAGGCGTTGACGGCGGCGAGGGCGGCCTCGGAGTCGAGGACGCCGGCCACGGCCTGCAGGACGGCGGCGATCTTCATCGAGGCCTGGACGACCTCGCGCTCGACGCCGGCCTTGCGCAGGACGGCCTCGTGCGAGTCGAGGCACTGGCCACAGCCGTTGATGGCCGAGACCGCGAAGCACCAGAGCTCGAAGTCGACCTTCTCGACGCCCGGGGTGCCGATGATGTTCATCCGCAGACCGGCCCGCATCGTGCTGTACTCCTTGTCGGAGAGCAGGTGCAGCGTCCGGTAGTAGACGTTGTTCATCCCCATGATCGCGGCCGCGCCCTTGGCGGCGGTGTACGCCTCCGGGGAGAGGTTGGCCTTGGCCTCGGGCTCCAGCTCACGCAGCAGGCCGGGGCTGCGGGTGGCCATCGCGCAGGACAGCACGGTGCCCCAGAGCTGCTGGGCGGGGAGGTCGGAGTTGCCGATGACAGAGCCCAGGTTGAGCTTGAGGTCCTTGGCGTAGTCCGGGAGGGCGGCCTTCAGGTCGTCGAGGGCCATGGGTCAGCCCGCCAGCAGGGCCTGGGCGTCGAGGGTGTCCTCGCCCTTGGACCAGTTGCACGGGCACAGCTCGTCGGTCTGCAGGGCGTCCAGCACCCGCAGGACCTCCTTGGGGTTACGGCCGACGGAGCCGGCGGTGACCATGACGAACTGGATCTCGTTGTTCGGGTCGACGATGAAGACGGCGCGCTGGGCGGTGCCGTCCTCGTTCTGGACGCCACAGGCCTGCATCAGCTCGTGCTTGATGTCGGCCAGCATCGGGAAGGGCAGGTCGCGCAGGTCCTTGTGGTCCTTGCGCCAGGCGTGGTGCACGAACTCGGAGTCGCCGGAGACGCCGAGGATCTGGGCGTCGCGGTCGGCGAACTCGTCGTTCAGCTTGCCGAACGCGGCGATCTCGGTGGGGCAGACGAAGGTGAAGTCCATCGGCCAGAAGAAGACGACCTTCCACTTGCCCTCGTAGGACTTGTGGTTGATGTCGGCGAAGGCGTTCGCGGCGTCCAGGTCGACACAGGCCTTGAGGTCGAACTCGGGGAACTTGTCACCGATCGTGAGCACGTTCGCTTCTCCTGAAGTGAGATGAGGGGGCTTTGTCCGGAATCCGGACAACAGTCACCATTCCACATCGTGGACTGATCAGGGAAATAGCTACACTGGATGTGTCTGATCGGAGATTGCTATCAGTACCGAATTCCCCACGTCGCGGCCGGGTGCCCGCAGGAACGGCGGCGGCAAGGCCGACCCGACTGTGGCGAGTGCCACAGTCCGCAGCCCCCGCACCCCGACCGTCGCCCAGCTGCGGGCCTTCGTCGCGGTGGCCGAGCACCGGCACTTCCGGGAGGCCGCCGCCGCCACCGGGACCAGTCAGCCCGCGCTGTCAGGGGCGGTCGCGGCGCTGGAGGAGTCGCTGGGCGCGCAGCTGGTCGAGCGTACGACGCGCAAGGTGATTGTCACCCCACTGGGGGAGCGCGTGCACCAGCACGCCCGCCGGGTGCTCGCCTCGCTGCAGGCCCTCACCGAGGAGGTCGAGGCCGCCCGCCGCCCGTTCACCGGGCCGCTGCACCTGGGCGTCATCCCGACCGTCGCGCCCTACCTGCTGCCCATCGTGCTGCGGCTGGTCCGCGACCGCTTCCCGGACCTGGAGCTGCACGTCCACGAGGAGCGCACCCCCTCGCTGCTGGAGGGTCTGGCCGCCGGGCGGCTGGACGTCCTGCTGCTCGCGCTGCCGGCCGGCGGGGCCTCGCCGACCAGGGACATCCCGCTGTTCGACGAGGACTTCGTCCTGCTCACCCCGCCCGGCCACCCGCTCACGGGCCGGGCCGACGTGCCGCGCGACGTGCTTCTCGACCTGGACGTGCTGCTGCTGGAGGAGGGCCACTGCCTGCGCGACCAGGCGCTGGACATCTGCCGCGAGGTCGGCGCCGACCCGGCGGGCTCGACCACCCGCGCGGCGGGCCTGTCCACCCTGGTCCAGCTGGTCGCCGGCGGCCTCGGGGTGACCCTGCTGCCCGCCACCGCGCTGGACGTCGAGGCCGGCCGTGCCGACCGGCTGGCCGCCGTCCGCTTCGCCGCCCCGGCACCCGGCCGCCGGATCGGGCTGGCCGTCCGGCCGGGCTCGGGCCGCAGTGCCGAGTACGAGCGCTTCGCGGCCGCGCTGCGCGAGGTGCTGGTCGAACTGCCGGTCCGGATCGTCTCCTAGAGCGGCCGGGCCACCGCCGGGGCGCCCAGGCAGAGCCCGACCGTCGTCGCGACCAGCAGCTCCAGCGCCTCCAGGGTGTCCTGGTCGGGCCGGTCGCCGGCCCGGTGCAGGGTGAGGTGGCGGGCCGTCAGGCCGTCGAAGCCGCCGAGGAAGTGGACGGCGATCCGGCGGGCGGGCAGCGCCAGGGTCAGGCCGTGGGCGGCCGCGACGGCGTCGAGCATCTCGGCGGCGGTGGCCTCGATGTCGCGCTGGAGCGCGAGCATGATCTCCCGCAGGTCGGGGTCGCGCATGGCCAGCGACCCGAACTCGCCCAGCAGCACGCAGCGCCCGTGCTCGCCGGTGGCGGCGTCCCAGAGCGCGTGCGCCAGGGTGCGGACCTGCTCGCCGAAGGTGCCGTCGCCGGGGGAGGCGGCGCGCACCTCGCCGACGAAGTCGGACTTCAGCTGCTCGACGACCGCCCGGTAGAGGTCCTTCTTGGTGCCGAAGGTGTAGTGCACCGTGGCCTGCGCCACGCCCAGCTCGGCCGCGATCGCGCGGGTGCTGCCGGCGGCGATTCCCTCCCTGGTCATCAGGTCGATCGCGGCCTGGACCAGTTGCGGTCGGCGTTCGGAGGCGGGGACGTGGGCCATCCAGCCAGGGTAGCGCCATGGTCGGTCAACTGAGTCGCACGATTCTCTCGACCAACTTGGTCACATGACAAAGTTGGGTCTACGGTGGGACGCGACCTGCTCTGACCGACCCCGAGGGACCGCCGATGGCCACGTACCTGTACCGACTGGGCCACTACTGCTTCCGGCGACGGCGGGCCGTCGTCGCCGTCTGGATCGCCCTGCTCATCGCCGTCGGCGGAGCCGCGGGGGCCTTCGCCGGCAAGACCACCGACGAGTTCAAGGTCCCCGGCACCGAGGCGCAGGCCACCCTGGACCGGATCAAGGACACCTTCCCGGCACAGGGCCACGGCTCCGCGCAGGTCGTCTTCGCCGCCGGTGCGCCCGGCGGCATCGGCACGCCCGAGGCGGGCCGGGCGGTCGGCGAGGCCGTCGACCGGATCGCCCGGGTGCCGGGCGTGGCCGCGGTGCCCGACCCGTACGCCACCGGCGCGCTCTCCCCGGACGGGAAGGTCGCGATCGCCCTGGTCTCCTTCGACCACAAGCTCGCCGACGTCACCGACCAGCAGCGGGACGCCGTGAAGGCCGCCGCCGAGCCGGCCCGCGCGGCCGGGCTGGACGTGGCCTTCGGCGGCGACGCGTACAACCGGATGGCCCAGATCGAGGGCGGCAGCGAGGCGATCGGCCTGGTGGTGGCCGGGGTGGTGCTGGTGGTCACCCTCGGCACGCTGGTCGCGGCCGGACTGCCGCTGCTGACCGCGCTGGTCGGCGTCGCCGTGACGATGGCCGGGCTGCTGGCGCTCACCGGCTCCTTCGAGATCATCACCACCGCGCCGGTGCTGGCGCTGATGGTCGGCCTCGCGGTCGGCATCGACTACGCGCTGTTCATCCTCTTCCGGTACCGCCGGCACCTGGCCGAGGGGCTGGAGCCGCAGGAGGCCGCCGCCCGGGCCACCGCGACCGCCGGCAGCGCCGTCGTCTTCGCCGGCCTGACCGTGGTGGTCGCGCTCGCCGGACTCGCCGTCGCGGGCGTGCCGTTCCTCACCGTGATGGGCCTGGCCGCCTCCGGGGCCGTCGTGGTGGCCGTCCTGGTCGCGATCACGCTGCTGCCCGCCGTGCTGGGCTTCACCGGCCGGGCCATCGACCGGCTGCCGGTCTGGAAGCGGGCCCTGGCCGCCGAAGGCCGCACCACCCTGGGCGAGCGCTGGGGCCGCTTCGTGGTCCGCCGCCCGCTGCCCGTGCTCCTGGTCGGCTTGGCCGGGCTGGGCGCCCTGGCGGTGCCCGCCGCGAGCCTGGACCTCGGCCTGCCGGGCGGCGGTTCACAGGCCACCGGGACGGACGCGCGCAAGGCGTACGACCTGGTGGGCGAGAGCTTCGGTCCGGGCTTCAACGCGCCGCTGGTGGTCGTGGTGGACGCCCACGGCGCGCCGCGGCCCGAGCAGGCGGTGCAGGGCGTGGCCGCGACGCTCCGGACCCTCGACGGGGTCGGGGCGCTGCTGCCGCCGACCGTCGACCAGGCGAGCGGCACCGCGCTGGTGACCGTCATCCCGAAGACCGGCCCGGACCACGCGGACACCAAGGCGCTGGTCGACGGGATCCGCGACCGGAAGGCGGAGCTGAAGTCGGCGACCGGCGCGGACATCGCCGTCACCGGCACCACGGCCGCCAACATCGACGTCTCCACCAAGCTCGGCCAGGCGCTGCCGCCGTTCCTCGCGGTGATCGTCGGGATCGCGGTGGTGCTGCTGGCGCTGGCGTTCCGCTCGGTGCTCGTCCCGCTCAAGGCGGTGGCCGGGTTCCTGCTCAGCATCACCGCCTCGCTCGGCGCGGTGGTCGCGGTCTACCAGTGGGGCTGGCTGGACGGGGTGATCGACGTGCCCAAGGTCGGGCCGGTGGTCAGCTTCGTGCCGATCCTGCTGATCGGCGTGCTGTTCGGGCTGGCGATGGACTACGAGCTGTTCCTGGTCTCCGGGATGAAGGAGCAGCACGTCCACGGCGCGGCGCCGCGCGAGGCCGTGGTGGCCGGCGTGCGCAACGGGGCCCGGGTGGTCACCGCCGCCGCGCTGATCATGGTGGCGGTGTTCGGCTCGTTCGTCTTCGGCCACGACCCGATCGTCCAGCCGATCGGCTTCGCCCTCGCGGTGGGCGTGCTGGTGGACGCCTTCGTGGTGCGGATGGCGCTGGTGCCGGCCGCGATGGCGCTGTTCGGCGAGGCCGCCTGGTGGTTCCCCCAGCGGCTGGGGAAGGTCGTGCCGCGGGTGGACATGGAGGGCGAGCAGCTGATCGCCCGGCTGGCGGAGCGGTCGGGGACGGACGTGGCGGAGCAGTCGGCGCAGGAGCCGCCGCGGGTACGGCCGCAGGAGCCGCCGGCGGGGCGGGACAGGCGGCCGACCCGGGTCTGACGGCCGACAGGGGCGCCCGGTGGGATCCGTTCCCGCCGGGCGCGACCGCGTTCAGGCCCCGGTGGGAACGGGCACGGGCGCGGGCAGCCGCTGCTCGAACCAGACCACCTTGCCGGTGCCCAGCCTGGTCGCGCCCCAGCGGTCCGCGCACCTGGCCACTATCTGCAGCCCGCGCCCGCGTTCGTCCTCCGGGCCGGTGCGGCGCGGGCGCGGCAGCAGCGGGCTGTCGTCGCCGACCTCGCAGCGCAGCCGGGTGGTGCGCACCAGGCTCAGGGTGACCGGCCGGGTCGCGTGCTGGACGGCGTTGGTGACCAGCTCGCTGACCATCAGCTCGGTCGCCTCGCTGAGCTCGTCCAGCCCCCAGCGGCGCAGCGTGTGCGCGGCCAGGCGGCGGGCCCGGCCCGGCGTCTCGTTGCGCGGCTGGAGGTACCAGTGCGCGACGTCCCCGGCCGGGATGCCGTCGAAGCAGGCGCCGAGCAGCGCGATGTCGTCGCCGCGGTCGCCGGGCGGCAGGATCCGCAGCGACTCCTGGCACAGCTGCTCGGGGGTCTGCCAGCGGGCGGCGGCGATCCGGGCGCGCAGCACCTCCAGGCCGTCGCTGATCGGGCGGGTGCGGGTCTCCACCAGGCCGTCGGTGAACAGCAGCAGGGCCGAGCCGGGCGGCGCGGGCAGCTCGACGGAGTTGAAGTCCACCCCGCCGACGCCGATCGGCGCCCCGGAGTCCAGCTCGACCAGCTCGGCGGTGCCGTCCGGGCGGACCAGCACCGGCGGGACGTGCCCGGCGTTGGCCATCACCACCCGGTTGGCGATCGGGTCGTACACCGCGTAGACGCAGGTGGCCAGGTGCTGTTCGCGGCCGAGCCGCTGGGCCTGTTCGTCCAGGTGGTAGAGCACCTCGTGCGGCGGCAGGTCCAGGGCGGCCAGGGTCTGGGCGCTGGTGCGCAGTTGGCCCATGATGGCGGCCGAGGTGAGCGAGTGGCCCATCACGTCGCCGACGATCAGGGCGACCCGGTTGCCGGGCAGCGGGACGGCGTCGTACCAGTCCCCGCCGACCTGCGCGCCGCGCTCACCGGGCAGGTAGCGCTGGGCGATCCGGACACCGTGCGACTGCGGCAGGCGCAGCGGCAGCATGCTGCGCTGGAGCTCGTTGGCGATCTCCCACTCGCGGGCGTAGCGCAGCGCGGTGTCCACGGCCAGCCCGGCCTGGGTGGCGAGGTGCGCGGCGGTCGCGGTGTCCGCGGCGTCGAAGACCGGGCGGCCGCTGCGTTCGGGAGGGCGGCGGATCAGTATCAGCAGCCCGAGCACGGCCTTGCGGCCGCGCAGCGGCAGGGCGAGGACGGAGGTGCCGGCGGCCAGCCGGGCCACCCCTCGGGTGCCGTACAGCTCGCGCAGCAGCGTCTCGGAGCGCTCGGCGGCGGGGGTGCCGAGGACGGCCGCCTCGGCGGGGCGGCGGCTCAGCAGGGCGTGGGCGAGGGCTCCGCCGCGGGTCACCGGGGTGGCCGGGCCGCCGTCGGCGGTGGAGCGGGCGCCGTAGCGGGAGCGGCGCCGGTCGTCCAGGCTCGGGCGGCCGCGGCGGCCGATCCGGGTGCCGGTGCTGTGGTGTATCCGCAGCTCCTCCGGGAAGCCGGGTTCGCGTTCCACGTTGGGCAGCGGGTCGCGCAGGTGGACGACGGCGGCGTCGGCGAGCGTCGGGACCAGCACCCGGCCGATGTTGCGCAGCGTCGCGGCGAGGTCGAGGGCGCTGTTGATCCGCCGGGTCGCCGAGTCGAGGTACGCCAGCCGGTCCGCCATCTCGGCGCGCTCCGGCCGGGCGCCCGGCCGTCGCGCCTGGGCCGTCGTCGGGGGCGTCGCCTGGGCCGTCGTCGGGTTCGGAGCCGTCGGGATCGGAGCAGGGGCCGCCGCCGTGGGGGCCGAGGTCGGGGCCGGCGGCGCGGCCGGGACCTGGCGGCGCTGGCCCGGGACGGCGGGCGGCTGCTCCGCCTCGGTCTTGAGCTGGTCGCGCACGGCTGCCTGTCCTGGATTCGGTGTGGTCGGTGAGCTGTTCTGTTGCGTCGGCCGCGAGTGCGGCCGGTCCTGTCCCGGTTCGATCAGCCGACGCGTCGACAGCACAGGAACAGCTGTTCCTCCGGCGGCAGCGAGGTGCTGGCCGGTGCGTACGGATGCCCCGAGCAGTCCTCGACGGCGAAGCCGGCCGAGACCAGAACCCGCTCCAGATCCTCCCGCAGATACCCACTGATCCGCAGCTCTCTGCCAAGGAACGGAAGCGGAACGTGATCCAGGTCCGCCTCGACCATACCGAGCGCCAGCAGCCCACCGGGCCGCAGGAGTTCGCGCAGCCGCCCCAGCACGGTCGGGATCTCGTCCTGCGGCAGCAGGATCAGCGAGAAGAACGCGGTGACCGCGGCGAAGCCGCCCCGGCCGGCCGGCCCCAGCCCGGGGGCGTTCCAGACCCGGTCCGCACGCTCGGTGGCCAGATCGTACAGGTCGATCCGATGGAGGACCGGTGCGAACACGCCCGGGAAGGCGGTCCGCCGGGCCAGCGCGAGCATCCCGTCGGAGAGGTCGACGCCGGTGACCCGCAGGCCCGCCGCGACCAGCTGGCGGACGGTCGGCTCACCGCTGCCGCAGCCCACGTCCAGCACCCGGGCGCCCGGTTCGAGCCCGGCGAGCAGCCGCCGGACGCAGGCCAGCTGTCCGTCCTTGGCGGGGAAGGCATCGCCGTACCCGGCGCCGATGGTGTCGAAGGCGACCGCCTGCAGCGCCCGGGCCGCCCGCCGCCGCCGTACCTCGGGATCGTCGTCGCCGGCGTCCTCGCCGACGGGGAACGGGTCGGATATCTGTCCGGTCGTCACGTTGCGAGGCACCCTTCCACCCGTGGCCTCCGGTGGCTCCTCCACGGCCCCGCGGGCCGCTGCCGGTGGCGGTACATCACGCTCTGCGCACCACGCGCACGGACCGGCACCCCGATGCGTTGTCCGGCAGACACTCGTGTGCGTACTGGCATCTGAGAATATGCGTGATCACCGCGTCGTGGGGTCCCTTTCCGGCCAACTCGCCGCACTTGGGCCGTTGTGGCCGGGGTTGCGGAAGCACGAGGGTGCGGGCCGGGTTGTGCGCGGGGCCCCGCACGCCGGAGGATGCGCCCGGGGAAGGTCGATGACCTGCGGTTTTGCCGAGCCGCAGGCTGACTATCCGACGTTTATTGAACGTCAATCGGTCCGGTGCACAGTGGAGTCCAGCGCCGGGGAAGCGTTGAGGGCGCTCCCGCAGCCGGGGGGCTGCGGGAGCGCCGACGCGCGGAACGGGGGAGGTTCTCCGTGGGGGAGCGGAGGCCTTACGGCGCGGGGGGAGAGAGGGGCTCGGTGTGCTGCTGGGAGATGAGGTCCGCCACGGGGGAGGCCTCGGGCACACCGAGCCGCGTGAAGATCGCATGCGCCTCCTGGAGGCAGGCGAGTCCACGGGCCGGCTGGGCGAGCGTCAACAGGGCCTCGCCCAGCGCGGCGTTCGCCAGGCCCTGGCAGTAGGCGGAGCCCAGCTCCTGGCCGATCGCCAGCGACTCGCCGGCCGCCGAGGCCGCCTCGCCGGGCTGCTCGGCGACCAGCAGGGCGGAGGCGAGCCGGGCCAGGGTGTAGCCCTCCCACAGGGGGTTCTGCTGCGACTGGTAGAGCCGGTGCGCCTCGCGCAGGTGCGGAACGGCGTCGCCGCCGGAGAGCACCACGCCCAGCTGGTAGAGGGTCTGGGCGAGCAGCGGACCGTTCTTGGACTCCCGGGCGGCGGCGACGCCCTCGCCGGCGGACCGCACCGCCGTCTCGGTCATCCCGAGCCGGTGCTGCGCCCGGGCCATGTTGCTGACGATGCGGGCCTCGGCGGTCGGCGCGCCGACCGCCTGGCTGGTGGCCCGCGCCTGTTCCATGAACGGCAGCGCCTCGGCCGGACGGTTGCCCAGGCTCAGGATCACGCCCAGGATGTTGGCGGTGGCCAGCAGCTGGACGGTCGGTTCGTCCGGTGACTGGTGGTCCAGGCTCCGGCGCAGCGAGTGTTCGGCGCCCTGGAAGTCACTGGTGACGTAGTTCAGGGCACCCAGGACGAAGTGCACCCGGGCGAGCGCGGGGGAGTCGTCGCGCAGCTCCGCCTCGCGTCCGAGGGTTTCCAGGACGGGGCGCACCTGGGGGCCGTGGGTCGGGTCCGGGTCGAGGCCGTACAGCAGGATCAGCAGGTCGATCGCCGCGTGCTGCGAGGCGCGCGGCCCGTTCGCCGCCGCGGCTACGGAATTGAGCAGCAGGGCGCTCTCGGCCCGCAGCCAGGACTGGGCGGAGCCAATGGTCGGCAGGCCGATCCCGGGCGAGGAGGGCGTGGTGAGCAACTCGGGCTCGGGGTCGTCCGGTTCGATGGTCCGGGCCGCGTTGCGGACGGTCGGGATCAGCAGGTCGAGCAGCCGCAGGACGGCCCGCTGCTGCTCCTCGGTGTCCCCGATCCGCTCGTTCTGCCGCTGGGCGTAGAGCCGGAGCAGGTCGTGGTAGCGGTAGCGGCCGGGGGTGAAGCACTCCAGCATGTTCGCCTCGACCAGGGCCTCGACGAGGTCCTCGGCGGCGTCCTCGTCCATGCCGAGCAGCGCCGCGGCGGCCGCGAGCGGGATGTCGGGGGAGTCGATCAGGGCGAGGAGTCGAAAGGTGCGGGCCTCGGCCGGGGACAGCTGTCCGTAGCCCAGCCCGATGGTGGTCTCCACGGCCAGGTTGCCGAGCTGGAGTTCGTCCAGCCGGCGGCGCTGGTCGGCTAACCGACGGGCCAGGTCGGAGACGCTCCACCTCGGCCGGCTGGCCAGCCGGGCGGCGGCGATGCGGACCGCCAGCGGGAGGAAGCCGCAGGCGGTGACCACCGCCATGGCGGCCTCCGGTTCGGCGGCGACCCGCTGCTCCCCGACGATGGCCGAGAACAGTGCCAGGGCCTCCTGCGGCGTCAGCTCCTCGACATCGAACAGCTGTGCGCCGGGGATGCCGGCGAGCCGGGAGCGGCTGGTGGCGAGCACCGCGCAGCCGGAGACGCCCGGGATCAGCGGCCGGATCTGGTCGGCGTCCCGCGCATTGTCCAGCAGGATGAGCATCCGCCGGTTGGCGAGCAGCGAGCGGTAGAGGGCCGCGCGCTGCTCCATCGACTCCGGGTTCTCGGTGGCTCCGAGGGCGTGCAGGAAGTCGCCGAGGACGACGACCGGGTCGGCCGGCGCGGCGCCGGCGCCGCGCAGGTCCACGTACAGCTGTCCGTCCGGGAACTCGGCCCGGACGCGGTGGGCGACGTGCACCGCGAGGGTGGTCTTCCCGACGCCGCCGATGCCGGCCAGTGAGGTGACCACCACGGCCTGGCCGGTGGCGTTCATCAGGACCGCCGAGAGGTCGCTGACCAGCTCGGTGCGGCCGCTGAAGTCCGAAACATCGGCCGGGAGTTGGGCTGGCGGCGGAGTGACCGGATGGTCCTTCGCCGGAGCCTCCGGCGCGGCCGGGAGGGCGAGCGACGGGTCGGCCGCGAGGATCCGGGTGTGCATCGTGGACAGGCCGACGCCCGGCTCGACGCCGAGCTCGTCGATGAGCAGCTTGCGGGTGTCGGTGTAGACGCCGAGCGCCTCGGCCTGGCGGCCGCAGCGGTACAGCGCCAGCATCAGTAGCTCCCGCAGCCGTTCGCGCAGCGGATGCTCCGTGGTCAGGTTGTTGAGCTCGCCGACGATCTCCGCGTGCCGGCCGATGTCGAGGGCGGCGGCGCACAGCTCCTCGGCGGCGGCCACCTGGCGTTCGGCCAGCCGCAGCCGCTGGGTGTCGGCGTAGGGGCCGGGGATGCCGGTGAGCGGGCGGCTGCTGAACAGGTTCAGCGCCTCGGTCAGCAGCCGGTGTGCCTCCTGCTTGTCGCCGTTCGCCCGGGCGGTCGCGGCCTCGGTGCAGAGCCGTTCGAAGACCGTCAGGTCGAGGGCCTCGCCCGGGATGCGCAGCGCGTAGCCGTCGGCGACCGACACCAGCAGCTCGGCGGGGCGGCGCACCTCCCGCCGGGGTTCGATGACGGAGCGCAGCCGGGAGACGTAGGTGCGGAGCGCGGCCACCGCCTGGGCCGGCGGCCGGTCGCCCCAGAGCGCGTCGACCAGGTCCTGCGTGGGGACCGGGCGTCCGGCGTGCAGGAGGAGGGTGGTCAGGACCGCCTGCTGCTGGGGGGAGCCGAGCGAGAGGGGCTTGCCGTCGATCCAGGCCTGGACCGGGCCGAGGACTTGGAAGCGCGGCGCAGGGCTCTGCGGCGTCTCCCGAAACTCCATGAAGTCCCCCGATGGCCTGTGGTGTCGATTCCGTGAAAGGGCGCTCGGCGGTCCGCCGTGGTGCTTCAGCTTAGGCGGACGTCCGACTCTGCCGGACGGTTCCGCCAGTCGCACGATGTTTATCGGACATTTAATCAACCCTACGATACTGTCCCCGCGCCCGCGCCAATCCGGTCGGGCTGACGACATTTGATGACCGAAAGGCGGCCGCCCAATGGCCAACGACCAGAGCGAGACCCCGGTGCCGTCGACGCCCGAGAACCAGGCGCAGACCCCGGCCCCGGCCGTCGCTGTGGAGGCCGGCCAGGCTGTCGAGGGCGCGGTCGCCGCGGCCTCGAACCCGACCGAGTACACCGAGCCGAGTGCCGACCGGAAGAACGCGATCGAGAACGGCGCCTTCGGCGACGAGGCCGACTACCTGCCCGAGCCGGCCAAGCCGGACACCGCCAAGCCGGGCGAGAAGTACGAGCCGGAGAGCATCGTCTTCGGCCACGCGTAAGCGGCCGCGCCCCCGGTGCCCCCGTCGCCCCCGCCCGGGCGCGGGGGCACCGGCGGTTACGGGCGCGCCAATTCCCCGCCGGTGTCCACCGGGTGGCCGAAACGTGTCCACGTTGCACTCATGGTGACCGGTGATATCCGTAACGTGCCCGACGGCGGGCGCCGCTCGTTCCGGAATTCCGGATTCACCCGGGGGTATTGCGGTGGTCGGAATGTTGCTGTTTGCCTGCGTTTTGCCGAAATTGCCGAGGAAGATCGCATTCGGCTGAATCGCCGGCCCCGGGGGCGGGGGCGACCTGGTGCGGGTCGGCCGTCCATTCCCGGCCGCCGGGCTCGGGGCGCAGGTAGTGCTCGCCGCCGATGGTGTCCATGTAGATGCCGGTGCGTCCGGTCCTGCGGTCGAGGACGAGTTCACCCACGTGGGGCCGGTAGGCCGGGGCGTTGCGCTGTCGGGTGCTCACCGTTGCTGCTCCTCGCTCTGGTCGGCGACTGGCCAGCATCTCTAGAGAAGCTAATATCTCTAGAGATGTCAACGGTCCTATCTCCTTACCGGAGACCGCGGGCACGCCTACGATTTCTCCGAGGCAGAGGGAGCGGCGATGACCGGCAGCAGTGGCGACAAGCAGCCCAAGTACCAGCGGATCGCCGACGCGCTGAAGGCGGCCATCGACGCCGGCCGGTACCGCGCGGGCGACCGCC
The DNA here is from genome assembly GCF_055383135.1 of Kitasatospora sp. Xyl93. Taxonomy (NCBI): domain Bacteria; kingdom Bacillati; phylum Actinomycetota; class Actinomycetes; order Kitasatosporales; family Streptomycetaceae; genus Kitasatospora; species Kitasatospora sp. Xyl93. The sequence goes on from NZ_AP029185.1 coordinate 4,911,809, forward strand.
TGCCCGGCGAGAACGACCTCATGGACGAGTACGGCGTGGCCCGGATGACCGCCCGCCAGGCGCTGGGCGTGCTGCAGAGCGAGGGCATCGCCGAGGCGCGCCGCGGCGCCGGGGTGTTCGTCAGGGACTTCCGCCCGCTGCGCCGGCGCGGCATCCAGCGGCTGGCGCAGGGGCAGTGGGGCTCCGGCCGGTCGATATGGTCGGCGGACATCGACAACCGCAGCCTGGTGGTCGACCAGGTGTCCGTCACCGAGCGGGGCGCGCCCGACCACGTGGCCCGGGTGCTCGGGGTCGGCCCGGGCGCCCCGATGTGCGTACGGCACCGCCGCTTCGTCCTGGACGGCAAGCCGGTGCTGCTCTCGACCTCCTACCTGCCCGCCCTGCTGGTCGCGGGCACCGCGATAACCCGCGAGGACACCGGCCCCGGCGGCACCTACGCCCGGCTCGCCGAGATCGGCGCCAAGCCCGTGCACTTCCGCGAGGAGGTCCGCTCCCGGATGCCCAGCGGGGAGGAGGCGGCCCGCCTGGAGCTGTCCGCCGGCACCCCGGTCATCCTGATCTGCCGCACCGCCTTCGCCGACGAGGGGCAGGTCGTCGAGCTCAACGAGATGATCCTGGACGCCGCCTCCTACGTCCTGGAGTACGACTTCGACGCCTGAGCGCCGACCGGCCGACGCCACCGCCCCGGCCGCGAGGGGCGGCCGGGGCGGTGCGGGGGGTAGTGGGGGCTACTCCTTCGAGCGGACGCGCAGGCTGGTGATCAGCGGGCCCTCGGTGGTCTCGCGGAAGAAGTCGTTGCCCTTGTCGTCGACGACGATGAAGGCCGGGAAGTCCTCGACCTCGATGCGCCAGACCGCCTCCATGCCGAGCTCGGCGTACTCCAGCACCTCGACCTTCTTGATGCAGTCCTGGGCGAGGCGGGCGGCCGGGCCGCCGATCGAGCCGAGGTAGAAGCCGCCGTGCGCGGCGCAGGCGTCGGTGACCTGCTTGCTGCGGTTGCCCTTGGCGAGCATGACCATCGAGCCGCCGGCCGCCTGGAACTGGTCGACGTAGGAGTCCATCCGGCCGGCCGTGGTCGGGCCGAAGGAGCCGGAGGCGAAGCCCTCGGGGGTCTTGGCCGGGCCCGCGTAGTAGACCGGGTGGTCCTGGAGGTACTTGGGCATGCCCTCGCCGGCGTCCAGGCGCTCCTTGATCTTGGCGTGGGCGATGTCGCGGGCGACGACCAGGGTGCCGGTGAGCGAGAGCCGGGTCTTCACCGGGTACTTGGACAGCTCGGCGCGGATCGCGGACATCGGCTGGTTCAGGTCGACGCGCACCACGTCGTCGTCCAGGTGCTCGTCGGTGGTGTCCGGCAGGTACTTCGCCGGGTCGGTCTCCAGCTGCTCCAGGAACACGCCCTCGGCGGTGATCTTGCCGAGCGCCTGGCGGTCGGCCGAGCAGGAGACGGCCATCGCGACCGGCAGCGAGGCGCCGTGCCGCGGCAGGCGCACCACGCGCACGTCGTGGCAGAAGTACTTGCCGCCGAACTGGGCGCCGATGCCGATCTTCTGGGTCAGCTCGGTGACCTTGGCCTCCAGCTCCAGGTCGCGGAAGCCGTGGCCGGTCCTGGCGTTGCCCTCGGTCGGCAGGTTGTCCAGGTAGTGCGCCGAGGCGTACTTGGCGGTCTTCAGCGCGAACTCGGCGCTGGTGCCGCCGATCACGATGGCCAGGTGGTACGGCGGGCAGGCCGCGGTGCCCAGCGAGCGGATCTTCTGCTCCAGGAACGAGAGCATGCTCGCCTCGTTCAGGATGGCCTTGGTCTCCTGGTACAGGTACGACTTGTTGGCGGAGCCGCCGCCCTTGGCCATGAACAGGAACTTGTACGCGTCGCCGTCGGTGGCGTACAGCTCGATCTGGGCCGGCAGGTTGTTGCCGGTGTTCCTCTCGTCCCACATGGTCACCGGGGCCATCTGGGAGTAGCGCAGGTTGAGCCTGGTGTACGCGTCGTACACGCCGCGGGCGATGGCGGACTCGTCGCCGCCCTCGGTCAGCACGTTCTGGCCGCGCTTGCCCATGACGATCGCGGTGCCGGTGTCCTGGCACATCGGCAGGATGCCGCCGGCCGAGATGTTGACGTTCTTCAGCAGGTCGAGCGCGACGAAGCGGTCGTTGGGGCTCGCCTCCGGGTCGTCCAGGATGCGGCGCAGCTGGGCGAGGTGGGCGGGGCGCAGGTAGTGCGAGATGTCGTGCATCGCCTCGGCCGTCAGCAGCCGCAGCGCCTCCGGCTCGACCTGGAGGAAGGTGCGACCGCCGGCCTCGAAGGTGGAGACACCCTCGGAGGTGAGCTTGCGGTAGGGGGTCGGGTCAGCGCCCAGGGGGAGCAGGTCGCTGTACTCGAAGTCTGGCGTGGGAGCCATCGGGGCGGTCCTTAGCTGTCCAGTTGGTCCGGCTGCGTCGGCGAAGCACCATCCAGGGTAGGACCCGGCGGAAGTCGGCACGCGGACAGGTCAGCCTTGCGTGACCGGGCTCACTCGCGCAGGAGTGCGAGCGACTAGGCTGACCCCGTGGACAACTCGCCGTCGCACGACGATTCGGGGCAGCCGCCGGTGCCGGCGCCCGTACCGATGACCAAATCCGAACCCAAGCCCGAACTCCGGCCCGAGGCCAGGGCGGAGAGCGCGCCGGGGCCGCACGCGCCGGTCGCGCAGGCGGAGCTGCGCGTCTCCGACGCCGACCGCGAGAAGGTCGCGGAGCTGCTGCGGGACGCCTACGCCGAGGGCCGGCTGGACGCGGACGAGCACGCCGAGCGGATCGAGGCCGCCTACGCCGCGAAGACCTTCGGCGACCTCGCGCCGCTGACCAGGGACCTGCCGGCCCGCCCGCTGTCCTTCGAGAAGCAGCCGCTGAACGCCCCGCAGGGCACCCCGCAGCCGCCCGCGCGCCAGGAGTCCCCGACGGTGGTGGCGGTCTTCGGCGGCGCGTCCCGCAAGGGCCGCTGGCGGGTGGGCTCGCAGCTGAGCGCCTTCGCCGCGTTCGGCGGGGTGGAGATCGACCTGACCGACGCCGTGTTCGAGTCCCCCGAGGTGGAGATCACCGTCACGGCGGTCTTCGGCGGCGTCGAGGTGCGGGTGCCGGAGAACGTCACCCTGCAGGGGTCCGGCGTCGGCATCTTCGGCGGTTTCGACGTCCGGGAGCAGACCGCGGCGGACCCGTACGCTCCGGTTGTCCGGATCAAGGGCCTTGCGCTGTTCGGCGGTTGCGAGGCCAAGCCGCGCCGGGGCAAGAAGCTCAAGGAGTGGGTGCGCCGCCAACTCGGCACCGACTGACCGTCGTTGACCTGCAATGCGCCCGACCGGGAACCAACTCCCGGTCGGGCGCTCGGCGTTGTGCCCAGTGCGCTGCGTAGTCGATTGCGTGCAGTGTGCATGAATCGCGGCCGGGCGGGGTAGTTCCTTCCGCACATCGCTTCTTGGACGGCTGCGCACCGGAGGTGGCCGAGCGGCCGCGCCCGGGTGGGACAGCGGGGGCTCGCGGCCGGCGGGGGAGCGAGGGTTCCCCGTGTCCGAGAGCCTCGTCAGGAGTACGGCCGTGCTGCATCCGATCGAGTCCCGCACCACCTCGCCAGCCGCCGCTGCGCAGCAGGTCCTGGAGCGCCGTCCCGGCGCCCGGCCGCAGCCGCAGTCCCCGGGCGTCCCGGCGGGCTCCCCCGCGGGCGAGGACAACCCCTGGCACACCGGTGCCGCGTGTCGGCGGGACGAGGTGGGGCTGTTCTTCGCGCCCTCCAAGGAGCCGACGGCGGCCCGGCTGTCGCGCGAGGAGCAGGCCAAGCAGGTGTGCGCCCGCTGCCCGGTGCTGCTGGAGTGCCGCGAGCACGCGCTGGCGCAGCCGGAGCCGTACGGGGTCTGGGGCGGGCTGACGGCCGCCGAGCGGCGGGTGGTGCTGGCCCGGCGCCGCCGCCGGGACGCGGAGCTGCGCGAGGCGGCCCGGGTGACGGAGGCCGCGCGGCGCCGGATAGCCGGGTGACGCCGGGTCCGAGACCCAGGGGACGCGACGCGGCCCCGGCGGAGGGGGATTCCGCCGGGGCCGCGAAGTGCGCTCGGGTGGGGCTCAGTTGGCGCGGTCGAAGTCGATCGCGCTGTAGGCCCGCAGCTTCGCGAGCTTGTGGGTGGAGTTGATCTCGCGGATGGTGCCGCTCTTGGAGCGCATCACCAGCGAGCTGGTGGTGGCGGTCTCCGAGCGGTAGTGCACGCCGCGCAGCAGCTCGCCGTCGGTGATGCCGGTGGCGACGAAGAACACGTTCTCGCCGCTGACCAGGTCGTCCGTGGTGAGCACCCGGTCCAGGTCGTGACCGGCGTCCAGGGCCTTCTGCCGCTCGGCGTCGTCCTTGGGCCACAGCCGGCCCTGGATCACGCCGCCCATGCACTTCATCGCGCAGGCCGCGATGATGCCCTCCGGGGTGCCGCCGACGCCCATCAGCAGGTCGACGCCGGTGCCCTCGCGGGCGGCCATGATGGCGCCGGCCACGTCGCCGTCCGAGATGAACTTGATCCGGGCGCCCGCCTCGCGGATCTCCCGGACCAGGCCGTCGTGGCGCGGGCGGTCGAGCACGACGACGGTGACGTCCTCGACGGCGCTGCCCTTGGCCTTGGCGACCCGGCGGATGTTGACCGCGGCCGGGGCGGTGATGTCGACGAACTCGGCCGCCTCCGGCCCGGCCACCAGCTTGTCCATGTAGAACACGGCGCTGGGGTCGAACATGGTGCCGCGGTCGGCGACGGCCAGGACGGCCACCGCGTTGTTCATGCCCTTGGCGGTCAGCGTGGTGCCGTCCACCGGGTCGACCGCGACGTCGCACTCGGCGCCGGTGCCGTCGCCGACCCGCTCGCCGTTGTAGAGCATCGGGGCTTCGTCCTTCTCGCCCTCCCCGATGACGACGACGCCGTTCATCGAGACGGTCGAGACGAGGGTGCGCATCGCCTTCACGGCGGCACCGTCCGCGCCGTTCTTGTCGCCACGTCCGACCCACCGGCCGGCGGCCATCGCGGCCGCCTCGGTGACCCGGACGAGCTCGAGCGCGAGGTTCCGGTCCGGAGCCTCGGGCGCGACCTCCAGGGCACTGGGAAGGTGGTGCGGGTACTGCGTGGTCATCGTCGTTACCTCTCTGTACGCGACGGCCAGTGAGCGCCCGACTACTGCCAGGTCGAACGCCGTGGTGAGGGTTCTGCGATCGTATCTGCCCACGAGATGACTGTCTGTGGCGCGGGTCGCTGCTCTGTCGCGGAAAACACCGGTTCGTCCCCTTTCACCCGTACGTGGACACCCCTGGTGACCGCCCGGAGATGTGGATGAGTCACCATGTGGGGGTGGCAGCAGACAGCAAGGGCATGAGGGGCCGGCAGACCGTACGGGACATGGTCCTGTCGATGCTGGCGGTCGGGATCGTCGTCTGGGTCGGGTACCTGTTCCTCCCGCACGACGCCAACGGCGACCCGGTGCACGTCGTCGAGTACAAGGTCGCGGCGGCCTCCGCCAAGCGCACCGCGCCGTACCCGCTGCTCTCCCCGGAGGGGCTGCCGGACAAGTGGCGGGCCACCTCGGTCAGCTACCGGCCGGCCGCCGACAACAACGGCAAGGGCAACGCCTGGCACCTGGGCTTCGTGACCCCCTCCGGCCAGTACGCGGCGATCGAGCAGAGCGACGTGCCGCGCGACTCCCTGCTCGCCGACCACGTGACGGGCGCCAAGCCGGACGGCACCGCCGAGGCGGGCGGCCGCGCCTGGGACCGGGTGCAGGGCGAGAAGGCCCGCGCGCTGGCCGTGCAGACCGGCCCCGGGGCGACCCTGCTCACCGGCACCGCCTCCTACGAGGAGCTGGCCGAGCTGGCGCAGGCGCTCAAGTAGTCCCGCCCCGGCCGTGGCGCCCCGCGCACGCCGCCGGGCACGCGCACGCCGAAGGGCCCCGCACCGGACGAACCGGTGCGGGGCCCTTTCGCGCGGGGCGGATCAGACCGTGGTGACGACCTCGTCGTAGGCCAGGCGCGGCGAACGCGGGAACCAGGCGTCCTCGCCCGGCTTGCCGATGTTGACCACGGCCAGCACCGAGTGCTCGCCGTCGCCGAAGAACTCCTTGTTGATGCCCTCGGCGTCGAAGCCGGTCATCGGGCCGGCGGCCAGACCGGCGGCGCGCACGCCGACGATGAAGTAGGCGGCCTGCAGGGCGCCGTTCAGCGTGGCGGACTGCTCGCGGACGCTGCGCTCCGAGAAGAACAGGTCCTTGGCCTGCGGGAAGTGCGGGAGCTGGGTCGGCAGCTCCTCGTGGAACTCGTTGTCCACGGCCAGGATGGCGACCAGCGGGGCGGCGGCGGTCTTGTCCTTGTTGCCGTCCGCCATCTGCCGGACGAGGCGCTCGCGGGCCTCCTCCGAGCGGACCAGGACGACGCGCAGCGGCTGCTGGTTGAAGGCGGTCGGGCCGAACTTCACCAGCTCGTAGATGGCCTGGACCTGCTCCTCGGTGACCGGCTCGTCGGTGAAGGTGTTCGCGGTGCGGGCCTCACGGAACAGCAGGTCCTGAGCGGCGGCGTCGAGTACCAGGGCGTCGGTGGTCATGCTTCTGCACCTCATGCGGAAAAGGAGTTCGTCGGTATGATCGGCCGCAGCCGGTCACTCCGTCCAACATAGGTGAATATTCAACGATTCCCCAAGTGTTTGTGACCTGCCTCACTCCCCGCCCGGGGCCGCGCCCTCCTCGGCGGCCAGCGCGGCGTCCAGCCGCGCCCGGGCGCCGTCCAGCCAGCGCTGGCACACCTTCGCCAGCTGCTCGCCGCGCTCCCACAGGGCCAGCGACTCCTCCAGCGACGTCCCGCCGTTCTCCAGCTGCCGGACGACGTCCAGCAGCGCGTCCCGGGCGTGCTCGTAGCCCAGCGCGTCGTCCGGGTTCGGCGCCGCCGCTGCCGCCGCGTCCTGCTGCTCCTGCTGCTCTGCCATGCGTGCCAGCGTAGGGGCTCGGACCGACACGCCCCAGCCCCGGTCTGCGGGGACTACCCGGGCGCCACGGTGACGTCGAAGCCGCCGCCCGCCACCCGGGCGTGCAGCCCCTCGCCGGGCGCGGCCTGCGCCGGGTCGGTCACCACCGTGCCGTCCGCCCGCTGGAGCACCGCGTAGCCGCGCTCCAGGGTGGCCGCGGGGGAGAGCGCCACCACCCGGGCCAGGGTGTGCCCGAGGTCGCTCTGCGCGTGGTCCAGCCGGTGCCGCAGGGTGCGCCGGGCCCGCTCCAACAGGCCGTCCACCTCCTGCCCGCGCCCGTCCAGCATCCGGTGCGGGGCGGCCAGCGCCGGGCGGCTGCGCACCCCGTCCAGTCCGTGCTGCTCGTGCTCGACCCGGGACAGCACGTGCCGGCGGGCGCGGTCGCGCAGCTGGCGGACCTTGGCCAGCTCCTCGCCGACGTCCGGAACCACCCGTTTGGCCGCGTCGGTCGGGGTGGAGGCGCGCAGGTCGGCCACGAAGTCCAGCAGCGGCTGGTCCGGCTCGTGCCCGATCGCGCTCACCACCGGCGTACGGGCGGCCGCGACCAGCCGCACCAGGCCCTCGTCCGAGAACGGAAGCAGGTCCTCCACGCTGCCGCCGCCGCGGGCCACCACGATCACGTCCACCTCGGGGTGCTCGTCCAGCTCCCGCACGGCCGCGCTCACCCGCTCCACCGCGCTGACCCCCTGCACCGGGACGTTGCGCACCTCGAAGCGGACGGCCGGCCAGCGCCGCCGGGCGTTCTCCAGGACGTCCCGCTCGGCCGCCGAGCCGCGCCCGGTGACCAGCCCCACGCACTGCGGCAGGAACGGCAGCGGCTTCTTGCGCTCGGCCGCGAACAGGCCCTCCCCGGCGAGCCGCCGCTTCAGCTGCTCCAGCCGGGCCAGCAGCTCGCCGAGCCCCACCGGGCGGATCTCCGAGGCGCGCATCGACAGCTGGCCGCGCGCCGCGTACCACTCCGGCTTGGCGTGCACGACGACCCGCGCGCCCTCCTGCACCACGTCCGCGACCTGGTCGAACACCGAGCGGAAGCAGGTCACCGTGAGAGAGACGTCGGCCTGCGGGTCGCGCAGGGTCAGGAACACCACGCCCGCCCCGGGGCGGCGGCTGAGCTGGGTGATCTGCCCCTCCACCCAGACCGCGCCGAGCCGGTCGATCCAGCCGCCGATCAGCGCGGAGACCTTGCCGACCGGGAGCGGCGCTTCGGGGGAGCTGGTGTTGGCCATGCGTACGAGGCTAGCGGCGCGGGCCGACACGGCCGAGACCGCCGACCCCGGTCGCGGCCGCCGGGGCCCGCCGGCCCGCCTGCCGTCCCGTCGGCCGTTGCGCCGTCCGGGTCACGGCCGCCGCCGGCGGCCGGCCCCGCCGGGACCGCCGCGGGTGCCGCCGCGGCCGGCGGCACCCTGGACGGCGAGCACGACCAGGCCGACCGCCAGCCAGACCAGCCCGACGATCTGCGCGGTGGTCGAGGCCTCGTACACCACCGCCCCGATCACCGCGATCCCCAGCACCGGCACGACCACGTGCGGGAGCCACCGCCGCGAGCCGTGCCGCACCGCGTACCAGCCGACCACCGAGGCGTGCAGCAGCGCGAAGGCGGTCAGCGCGCCGACGTTCACCACCGAGGTGAGCTGGTCCAGCCCGTCGTCCCGCTCGGCCGCCCAGACCGCCGCCGCCATCGTGATCACCGCGGCGGCCAGCAGCGCCCGGCGCGGCACCGCGCTGGCCGGGTCGACCGTCCCGAGCAGGCGCGGCAGCCGGCCGTCCCGGCCCATCGCGAAGACCAGCCGTCCGGCCGCCGCCTGCCCGGCCAGGGCCGCGAAGGCGGCGCCGATCGCCTTGCTGGCCGCCACCAGCACGTGCAGCCAGTGCCCGACGCCGCTCTCCACGGTGTCGTAGAAGGCCGAGCCCTGCGCCGCCGGATCGGCGGCCAGCTGCTGCGGGCCGGTCGGCTCCAGCAGCGCCGCCAGGTAGGTCTGGGCGATGAACAGCACCCCGGCCAGCGCCAGGCACCAGAGCACCGCCCGGGCCACCGCCGCCGAGGCGCCGACCGCCTCCTCCACGAAGGTGGCGATCGCGTCGAAGCCCAGGTAGGAGAGCACCGCGACGGACACCGCGGAGACCACCGCGGCCAGCGAGAAGTCGCCGACGGCGGTGAACGGGGTGTCCCAGCCGCGCCGGGCGCCGTCCTGGGCCAGTGCCACCACGGCCGCGGCCACGAACACCGCCAGCACCACGATCTCCATCGCGAGCACCGCGAAGCCGACCACCGCCGCCGTCCGCACCCCGACCAGGTTGAGGGCGGTGGTCACCACCACCGCGAGCGCCGTCCAGACCCAGCGCGAGACGTCCGGCACCAGGGAGTTCAGCGCGATCCCGGAGAACAGGTAGGCCACCGCGGGGATCAGCAGGTAGTCGAGCATCGCCATCCAGCCGGCGATGAAGCCCGGCCCCTCGCCCAGCCCGGCCCGCGCGTAGGCGAACACCGAGCCGGTCTGCGGCACCGCGCGCACCATCTGGGTGTACGAGACGGCGGTGAAGCCCATCGCCACCGTCGCGGCCAGGTAGACCGTGGCGACGGCGCCGTGGCTCTTGGCGTCCAGCACGCCGAACACGCCGACCGGGGCCATCGGGGCGATGAACAGCAGTCCGTAGACCATCAGATCGCGGACACCCAGGCTGCGGCGCAGGCCGCTCGGCGTCACCCGCTCGCTCACAGAGCTCATAGACACCATATTTTGAGCGCAATTGACCGGGTCTGCACGGAAGGTGTCCGGCGTCGGCGCGGCTTCCCGCCGGGGGACCGGGAAGGCGAGCGCCGGTCGCGGCCGCCCGTACGATGGATCCATGTCCAAGACCGCGCAGCGCCGTGTCCTGCTCGCCGCCCCCCGGGGCTACTGCGCGGGAGTCGACCGCGCCGTGATCGCCGTGGAGAAGGCCCTGGAGCAGTACGGGGCGCCCATCTACGTCCGCAAGCAGATCGTCCACAACAAGTACGTGGTGCAGACCCTGGAGAAGAAGGGCGCGATCTTCGTCGACGAGACGGAGGAGGTGCCCGAGGGCTCGATCGTCGTCTTCTCCGCGCACGGCGTCGCCCCGTCCGTCCACGACGAGGCGCGGGCCGGCAAGCTCGCCACCATCGACGCGACCTGCCCGCTGGTCACCAAGGTGCACAAGGAGGCCGTGCGCTTCGCCGACGAGGGCTTCGACATCCTGCTGGTGGGCCACGAGGGCCACGAGGAGGTCATCGGCACCATGGGCGAGGCCCCGGACCGGATCCACCTGGTGGACGGCGCCGAGGACGTCGCCAACGTGCGGGTCCGGGACGAGTCCAAGGTCGTCTGGCTGTCCCAGACCACCCTGTCGGTGGACGAGACCATGGCCACCGTCGGCGAGCTGAAGAACCGCTTCCCGGCGCTGGTCAGCCCGCCCAGCGACGACATCTGCTACGCCACCCAGAACCGCCAGGTCGCGGTCAAGCAGCTGGCCCCGGAGGCCGACCTGCTGATCGTGGTCGGCTCCAAGAACTCCTCCAACTCCGTCCGCCTGGTCGAGGTCGGCCTGGAGTACGGTGCCAAGGCCGCCCACCTGGTGGACTTCGCCGAGGAGATCCGCGAGGAGTGGCTGGAGGGCGTCACCACGGTCGGCCTGACCAGCGGCGCCTCGGTGCCGGAGATCCTGGTCGACGGCGTGCTGGAGTTCCTGGCCGCGCGCGGTTACGACACGGTCGAGACGGTCAAGACCGCCGAGGAGCACCTGATCTTCTCGCTGCCCAAGGAGCTGCGCCGCGACCTGCGCGCCGAGGCGGCGGGCAAGCTCTGACCCGACCCGGAAGGGCCGGCACCCCGTCGGGGGTGCCGGCCCTTTCCGCTGCGGCGGCGGCCTGCCGCTCCGCCGTGCGGCCGCTGGTGCGGCTTCCCGGAGCGCTTTCCCGGGGTGCTTTCCCGGGGTGCGCGGGTTCCCGCTGCGCGCTTTCCGGCTGTGCGGTGTCCCGCGGTTCGGTGTCCTGCTGTGCGCGCCCGGGCGCGCTCTCGTAGTTTTGTGCACAGGCTGTGGACGATTCACCGGCCGCGGACGGTCCTGAGCCGGTCCCGCGGCCGACGGCGGAGGGTGGACGGGATGACGGCGGTATTCGGCGTGGACATCGGCGGCTCGGGGATCAAGGGCGCGCCCGTCGACCTCGCCCGGGGCGCGCTCGCCCAGGAGCGCCACAAGGTGCTCACCCCGCAGCCGTCCTCCCCCGAGGCCGTGGTCGCCGCCGTCTGCGAGGTGATCCGCCACTTCGACCACCAGGGCCCGGTCGGGCTGACCTTCCCCGGCGTGGTCGTCGACGGCCGCACCAGGACGGCGGCCAACGTGGACAAGGGCTGGATCGGCCTGGACGCGGCCGGCCTCTTCCGCCAGGCGCTGGGGATGCCCGCGACCGTCCTGAACGACGCGGACGCGGCCGGGCTGGCCGAGCTGACGCACGGCGCCGGGCGGGGCGAGCCGGGCGTGGTCCTGGTGCTCACCTTCGGGACCGGCATCGGCAGCGCCCTGTTCGTGGACGGCGTGCTGGTGCCCAACACCGAGCTGGGCCACCTGGAGGTGCGCGGCAAGGACGCCGAGCGCCGGGCCTCCTCGGCCGCCAAGGAGCGGCACGGGCTGAACTGGGAAGAGTGGGCCGGGCGGGTCGACGAGTACCTGGACGTGGTGGAGACGCTGTTCTCGCCGCGGCTGATCGTGATCGGCGGCGGGGTCAGCCGCAAGCACGAGAAGTTCCTGCCGCTGCTGAAGGACCGCGCGGCGCGGATCGTCCCGGCGGAGCTGCGCAACGACGCGGGCATCGTCGGAGCCGCCATGGCGGCGGCCAGGGCGGAGGTCTGAGGGGCGTCCCCCGGTGGGCCGGCGGCCTGGTCGGGCGGCGCCTCGCCGGAACGGCTTCGGCCGGCGGGCGGGGTGCCGGCGGGTGGGGTGCCGGTGGGTGGGGTGCGGCCGGGGTGCCGACGGGTACGGCCTCAGCGTGCGCGGTGGATCCGGCGCTGGGCGACGAACCGGGCGAGCACGATCAGCGCGGCCAGCCCGGTGCCGGAGAACAGCCAGCCGGCCCGCAGCGCCAGCCCGGTCGCCAGCGAGACCACCTGGGCGGTGACGCCCGGGGAGTTCACCGGTTCGAGCAGCAGCAGTGCGACGGCGAAGGCGATCGGGCCGCTGATCGGTGCGGCCAGCAGGTCCGCGTAGCGCACCCGGACGGCCAGCTGGAAGCAGACCACCAGGTAGCCGAGGCCGAACAGCCAGCCGAGGCCGTCGAACAGCAGCCGGTCCACGCCCGCCACCGCGAGCGTCGCCAGGACGGCGGCCACCCCGGTGCCGACGGCCGTCAGCCGGGTCGGCCGGCCGGTGCGCCGCCGCCCGTACAGCTGCTCGTCGCCGCGCCCGCGCAGGGGCAGGCGCAGCCGCAGCCGGGGCCCGGTCGGGCGGGGGGCGCCGGACGGGCCGGCCACCGGGCGCAGCCGGGAGGCGGGGACGGACCCGGAGGGGGTGCCGGCGGCCCCGGGGGCCCGGCCCGGACCGGGGACGGCGGCTGCCGCCGCGCGGGTCGGCGGACGGCGTCTGGGCCCTGGCGGCTGGGTACGGGTGCTCTGCTCCACCCGCCCAACGTACGGTCCGATCATCGCCACACTGTGTAATGGACCGTTCAGGTCTTGTCCCGTGTCTCCTGGCGGAGTAGTCATGTGATCGTCACTCAGGTCGGCTGACCTGCGCGGTCGCGCCGACGCACGACGATCACCGGATCCGTTCACGGGTCTCTTCACGGGGGAACAGCATGACCGATTTCACGTTCGAACGGCTCGATCACGTCCAGCTCGACATCCCGGCCGGCGCCGAGGACGCGTGCCGGGCCTTCTGGTCCGGCGTGCTCGGGATGACCGAGCTGGCGAAGCCGCCGGTGCTGGCCGCCCGCGGCGGCTGCTGGTTCCGCGGCGGCGGGGTCGAGGTGCACCTGGGCGTGACCCCGGACTTCCGTCCGTCCCGCAAGGGGCACCCGGGCATCCTGGTCCGCTCGCTGGACGCGCTGGCCGACCGCCTCACCGCGCACGGCCACCAGGTGACCTGGGACGACAACCTGCCCGGCCACCGGCGCTTCTACGCCGACGACAGCCTGGGCAACCGGCTGGAGTTCCTGGAGCCCCGGGCGGCGGCGACCGAGGAGTGAGGCAGTGCGGGGGCTGCCCGTAGACTTGGGGGTCGGCCCGTACGGTGCCGACCCAACTCCTCCAAGCCCACGGGACTGCGCTTCATGTCGCTCACGATCGGAATCGTCGGCCTGCCGAACGTCGGCAAGTCGACCCTGTTCAACGCCCTGACCAAGAACGACGTGCTGGCGGCCAACTACCCGTTCGCCACGATCGAGCCGAACGTCGGCGTGGTCGGCGTCCCGGACGAGCGGCTGGCCAAGCTGGCCGAGATCTTCGGCTCCCAGCGCATCCTCCCGGCGACCGTCGACTTCGTCGACATCGCCGGCATCGTGCGCGGCGCCAGCGAGGGCGAGGGCCTGGGCAACAAGTTCCTCGCCAACATCCGCGAGTCGGACGCGATCTGCCAGGTCGTGCGCGCCTTCACCGACCCGGACGTGGTGCACGTGGACGGCAAGGTGTCGCCCAAGGACGACATCGAGACCATCCACACCGAGCTGATCCTGGCCGACCTCCAGACCATCGAGAAGGTCCTGCCGCGGCTCCAGAAGGAGGCGCGCCTCAAGAAGGAGACCGCCGCCGTGCTGGCCGCCGCCGAGGCCGCGCAGGCGATCCTGGAGACCGGGAAGACCCTCTTCGAGGCCGGCTTCGACACCGCCCCGATCCGCGACCTCCACCTGCTGACCGCCAAGCCCTTCCTCTACGTCTTCAACGTGGACGAGGACGAGCTGGCCGACGAGGACTTCAAGAAGGCCCAGCGCGAGCTGGTCGCCCCGGCCGAGGCGATCTTCCTGAACGCCAAGATCGAGTCCGAGCTGATCGAGCTGGACGACGCCGAGGCCCTGGAGCTCCTCCAGTCCATGGGCCAGGAGGAGCCCGGCCTCGCCACCCTCGCCCGGGTCGGCTTCGACACCCTCGGCCTCCAGACCTACCTGACGGCCGGCCCCAAGGAAACCCGCGCCTGGACCATCAAGAAGGGCGCCACCGCCCCCGAGGCCGCCGGAGTCATCCACACCGACTTCCAGAAGGGCTTCATCAAGGCCGAGGTGATCTCCTTCGCCGACCTGGTCGAGACCGGCTCCATCGCCGAGGCCCGCGCCAAGGGCAAGGCCCGCATCGAGGGCAAGGAGTACGTCATGCAGGACGGCGACGTCGTGGAGTTCCGCTTCAACGTGTGAGCGTTTGATTGCTTTGAGATAGCTTGATCTGTCGAATGCACAGGTCGGACGGGGCCCGCCTCCCTTGAGGCGGGCCCCGATCTCTTTTCCGTGCTGACTTGGTGCTGACTTCTTCGGCTTACTGCATCCATGCGAGTGGTACGTTATGTGGTACCACTAGTGGAGGAGCCCAGTCGATGTCGATCACTGCCAGCGAGGCGCGCAAGGCTCTCTTCCCGTTGATCAAGAAGGTCAACGACGATCACGAGGCCATTGAGATCGTCTCCAAGCACGGAAATGCCGTGCTCGTCTCGGCCGAGGACTATGCCGCCTTGCGTGAAGGCTCCTACCTGTTGCGCTCGCCCGTGAATGCCCGCCGCTTGCTCAAGGCGTACGAGAACGCCCTCGGCGGCATAGGGCTTTCCGAGCGGGAGCTCATCGACCCTGATGCGGCGGATGGCGAGAAGGGTGCCGCGTGAGGCTCGTCTTTGAGGAAGGCGGCTGGGAGGACTACACCTCCTGGCTCAAGACCGACCGCAAGATGCTCGCCCGGATCAACAAGCTCATCGAGGACGTGTTGCGCGACCCGTTCACCGGTATCGGCAAGCCCGAGCCACTGAAGTACCACTTGCCCGGGGCCTGGTCGCGGCGGATCGACGACGAGCACCGCCTCGTCTACTTGGTGACGGACCGGGAGATCATTGTTCTGGCCGCCCGCTACCACTACTGATGGCTGGCTGTGTGTCTGAGTCACCGTGCTGATTCCGTGCTGACTTGGGCCTTCAGAGTCAGCGTTTCCACAGCTCACAGCCGTGGTGGGTATTCCGCTTCAACGTCTGACCGGTCACCGTGCACGGTCCGAAGGGGCCGGACTCCCCACACGGGGTCCGGCCTCTTCGCCGTCGTCCGGTCTGCTCGGAGGTGCCGGATCGGTGCCGTGCGAGGGCTCAGCCGATGGTGACGGTGAGGAGGCCGTCGGGGGCGGCGGTGACGGTGACGGCGGTGAGGGTGGCGGCGTGGGCGTCGGGGTGGTGGGGGAGGGCGCGCGGGCCGATGCCGACGACGCGGGTGCCGGCGGCCCTGGCGGCCGCGATGCCGGCGCCGGAGTCCTCGAAGGCGAGGCAGTCGGCGGGGGCGAAGCCGAGGGCGGCGGCGCCCTTGAGGAAGCCCTCGGGGTCGGGCTTGCTGGCGCCGACGGACTCGGCGGTGACCAGGACGGGCGGCAGCGGCAGACCGGCGGCGGCCATCCGGACCCGGGCGAGCGGCTGGTCGGCGGAGGTGACCAGGGCGTGCGGGTGGCCGGCCAGCGAGGCGAGGAAGGCGGCGGCGCCGGGCACCGGCACGACGCCTTCGGTGTCGGCGCGCTCCTCGGCGAGCATCCGCTCGTTGTCGGCCAGGTTGAGTTCCATCGGGCGGTCCGGCAGGAAGTGGGCCATGGTCGCGTGGCCCTGGCGGCCGTGCGCGACGGCGAGCACCTCGGCCGGGTCCAGGCCGTGCCGCTCGGCCCAGCGGCCGAAGCAGCGCTCGACCACGGCGTCGGAGTCGACCAGGGTGCCGTCCATGTCCAGGAGGACGGCTCGGGCGGTCAGCCGGACGGGGGCGGCGGGCATGGGACGGCTCCTCAAGGGGTGAACAGCATTTGTTGTCGAATGATACAAAAAGTCACGCGGGTCCGAGCAGGTGGGCGTTGACCGCGCGGGCCTCCTCGGCCAGCTCCGACAGCTCCACCACCTCGACCCCGGCCGCCGCCAGCAGCGCGGTGCCCTGGCAGTCGGTGACGAACAGGTCCGGCTCGCGCCAGGCGACCACCACCCGCGGCACGCCCGCCGCGACGAGCAGCCGGGCGCACGGCACCGGCCGCGAGGCGCGCTGTCCGCAGGGCTCCAGCGAGCTGTAGACGGTCGCGCCGCGCAGCCGCGGGTCACCCGCCGGGAGCTTGGCCAGGGCCGCCTCCTCGGCGTGGTCGTGCGGGTCCGTCTCCCGGCTGTAGCCCTCCGCCAGCACCGTGCCGTCGGCGCCGACGATCACCGCGCCGACCGAGAAGGCCGTCTCGGACGGCGGGCACCGGCGGGAGAGTTCGACGGCCCGGCGCAGGTGGTCGAGGTCGGTGGACGCGGACTGGGTCACGGCGCGGGCTCCTTGGGGGCGTACCTGAGCAGGACGACGTCGCCCACGGTACGTGCCTCCAGCAGCCGCATCCGCCGGGCCGGGCCGCCAGGGAACGCGGCCGGGCGGACGAACCGGGGTGCCTCGGCCTGGCCGACCAGCAGCGGGGCGACGGCCAGCTGGAGCTCGTCCGCGAGCCCCTGCGCCAGGAACTGGGTGTGCACGCCGCCGCCGCCCTCGACCATCAGCCGCCGCACCCCGCGGGTGCCCAGGTCGTCCAGCACCGCGCCGAGGTCCACCGCGCCGCCCAGTGCGACCACCTCGGCCAGCCCCTCCAGCCGGGGGCGCAGCACCGCGGCCCCGGCGTCCGTGGTGTAGGCGAGCCGGGCGCCGCCGGTGTGCCAGAACCGCAGGTCGGCGCCGAGTCCGCCGCTCGCGGAGAGCGTCACCTTCAGCGGGTGCTCGGGCCGGCCGGACGCCAGGCGGGCGGCCCGGCGCCCGGGGTCGTTGACCAGCAGCCGCGGGTTGTCGGCGCGCAGGGTGTTGCCGCCGACCAGGATCGCGTCGGCGGCCGCGCGCTCCTCGTCGACCCGGTCGAAGTCGGCGGCGTTGGAGAGCAGCAGCCGGTCGGGGGAGGCGTCGTCGAGGTGGCCGTCGAGGGAGACGGCGGCGCTCAGCAGGACGTAGGGGCGCGGGCCGGGCATCTGGCGGGACCGTTCTGTCGGGGGCGCCTCCACGGTACGGCGGCCGGGTGCGCTCCGGTCCCCGAGTGATCGGAGTGTGAGACGGATCTTCTCGGGATGCGGGACGGCGAGTAGCGTCGGAGGCGCCGTGGAGCACCGCGGCCGACCGCAGTCAGTCGCCACACCAGGGGGACCCCATGACCGGACCGCAGCCCGCCGCCGTCTACACCCACGGCCACCAGGAGGCCGTGCTGCGCTCGCACCGCTCCCGCGCCGCCGCCGACTCGGCCGGCTACCTGCTGCCCGAACTGCGGCCCGGACAGGCCCTGTTGGACGTCGGCTGCGGACCGGGCACGATCACCGCGGACCTGGCCGGGCTGGTCGGCCCGCAGGGGCGGGTGGTCGCGGTGGACACCTCCGCCGAGGTGCTGGAGCAGGCCGCCGGACACATCGCCGGGCTGGGCCTGTCCAACGTCGTCGTCGAGCACGCCGACGTGCACCGACTGCCGTACCGCGACGGCGAGTTCGACGTGGTGCACGCCCACCAGGTGCTCCAGCACGTGGCCGACCCGGTGGCCGCGCTGCGCGAGCTGCGGCGGGTGACGGCGCCGGGCGGCGTGGTCGCGGTGCGCGACGTCGACTACGCCTCGATGACCTGGTTCCCCGAGGTGCCCGCGCTGGACCGGTGGCTGGAGCTGTACCGGCGGACCGCCCGCGCCAACGGCGGTGAGCCGGACGCCGGCCGGCGGCTGCTGTCCTGGGCCCGCGCGGCCGGCTTCACCGACGTCACCGCCGGCGCCTCCACCTGGACGTACGCGACGCCCGAGCAGCGCGCCTGGTGGGGCGGGATGTGGGCGGACCGGGTGACGGGCACCGCGCTGGGCCGGACGGCGGTCGGGCTGGGCTTCGCGGACCGGGACGAGCTGGGCCGGATCGCGGACGGCTGGCGGGAGTGGAGCTCCGCCGGGGACGGCTGGTTCTCGATGCTGCACGGTGAGGTCCTGGCCCGGGGCTGAGCCGGCCGAGTCGGCCGAGCCGACTGGGCGGCGGACGGCTGGCCGGCGGACGGCGGGCCGAGGGGCGCGGGCGGACGGAGCGCGGGCCGGGAGGGCGGGCAGGCGTTCGGAAAGATCGGGTAAAGTCGCGCGACCGTTCAGATCGGGCCCGTTCGGGTCCGAGCCATGATGCCGAGCGCCGAGCCGACGCCCGTTCCGGCGGGTTGGGGGAGTCCACGTGTCCAAGCCTGAGTCCGAGCCGCCCGTCCCGGGCCCGGAGTCGCCCTCGGCCACGGGGGCCGGCGCGGACACGGGTACGGACGCGGTCACGGGTACGGACGCGGTCACGGGTACGGACGCGGGCGCCGACGCGGTCACGGATCCGGCGCAGACGCCGACGGCCGGTCAGGACCCCCGGGTGGACTTCCGCAAGGACGCCGCCGAGCCCGCCGAGCCCGCCCCGAGCCCCGCCGAGCCCATCGCGGCCGCGCCGGAGCCCCAGCCCGAACCCGAGCAGTCCGCCCCCGCCGACCCCTGGGCCGCACCCGACTTCTCCGCCGGCCCGTCCGCGGCCCCGGCCCCGCCCGCCCCGGCCCCGTCCGGCGCCGTCCCGCCGTCGGCCGCCCCGCCCCAGCCCCCGCACCCGCTGCCCGCCGGCGGCTGGGCCTCCGTCACCCCCGCCGCCCAGTCCGGCTTCCAGCCCGCCCACCCCTACGCCCCGGTCCCGGGCCCTGGCCCGGCCGCGGGCCCCGGCCAGGGCCCGGCCGCCGCCCCCTTCCCCGGGTACCTCCCCGGCCCCGCACCCACCAACGGCTTCGCCGTCGGCTCCCTGGTCACCGGGCTGCTCCTGGTCGCCCCGGTGGCCCTGGTGTTCGGCGTCCTCGCGCTGGTCCAGATCAAGCGCCGCAAGGAGCGCGGCTCCGGCATGGCGGTGACCGGCCTGGTGCTCGGCACGATCGGCACGGTGCTGCTGGCCCTCCTGCTCGGCGCGGCCGACTTCAGCTCGCCGCGGGCCGGCCGCTTCGGCCAGGCCCCGAAGGCACCGGCCGGTTCGGTGCACTGGTCCGACCTCAGGGCCGGCGACTGCTACGACTCCCCCGAGGGCGGTTCGACGGCGAACGGGGACGGCGACGTGACGGTGTACTGGGTGCACCGGGTGGCCTGCGCCCAGCCGCACCACGGCGAGGTGGCGGGCAGCGCCGAGATCCCGAGCGGCAACGGCCTCTACCCGGGCGAGAGCGCGGCCCGTGAGTCGGCCGGCCGGCTGTGCCGCAAGGTGCTGGACGGCTACGCGCTCGACCAGTGGGTCGTCCCGGACGGCATGGACGACGTCTACCTCTACCCGACCGCGAGGAACTGGGAGTCCGGCGCGCGGTCCGTCACCTGCGCCTTCGAGGACCGCGACGACCGGCACCAGGGGACGGTCCGCACCGACCGGAGCCGCCTGACCGCGCCCCAGCTGGCCTACCTGGAGGCCGTCCGCGACTTCAACGACGTCTACCGGGACCCGCCGGAGGGCGAGCCCGCCGGGGCCGAGGCCGAGTACCGGGCGTGGGCCCGGCGGGTGGCCGTGGCCTCCCGGACCGAGGCGGCGGTGCTGGGCGGGCCGTCGGTGCCCTGGCCGGCCGACGTCCAGCCGAACATCGCCAAGCTGGTCGACGCCCAGTCCCAGGCCGCCGCGGCCTGGGACGCCGCGGCCGCCGGCACCGACGTGGCGGGCGACGTCCGCCGGGCCAGGGCGCTGGTGGCCAAGACGGCGCCGACGAACGTGGAGATCCGCCGGGGGCTGGGCCTGTCCACCGGCGAGCAGGCGCCCGACCTGCGGGTCTGAGCGGCCGCGTCCGGCGGTTACCGGCCGTTGACCGCGCCCGTACCTGCCGGTAACCCGTCGGCCCTACGGTCGTGGCCACGTCCCCGGCCCGACCCCCACGCGAGCCGGGGACCAGCCCGGCCGCTTCTTTGAACGGGCACGGGCCGGAACGGGCCGGTCCCGTGAACGGGCCCGACTGGGAGCGGGACGGCCCGCGGCAGCCCCCGGTACGCTCCCGCCATGGGCACCTACCGGGTGATGCGGCAGGACGACAACGGCAACCGCTTCCTGGTCGCCAGGGACCTCGACCGGGCCGGGGCCCGGCGGCTGGCCGCCGAGTTCGAGGCCCGCGGCCACAAGCAGATGTACTGGGTCGAGGCGGACGGGGAGGCCCGGCCGGAGGCGGCGGACGGAACGCTCCGCAACGCCTGAGCCGCCCGGCGACAGGTCGTAGGGTCGGGGCCATGGACGCGACCCACGCCAGCCACCCCACGCCCGGGACATCCGGCAGCCCCGCCACCCCCGCCGCTCCGACGACTCCCGCCGTACCCGAGGCCCCCGCCACCCCCCGGATCGTGGTCGGCGGCGCGCTGGTCCGCGGCGGCCGGGTGCTCGCCGCCCGGCGCAGCGCGCCCGAGTCGGTGGCCGGCCGGTGGGAGTTCCCCGGCGGGAAGGCCGAGCCCGGCGAGACCGAGGAGCAGGCGCTGGAGCGGGAGCTGCTGGAGGAGCTGGGCGTCCGGGCGCGCGCGCTGACCCGGCTGCCGGGCGCGTGGGCCGTGCGCCCCGGCCTGGAACTGCGCTTCTGGGCCGCGGAACTGCTGGCCGGCGAGCCGCGCGCACTCGAGGACCACGACGCGCTGCGCTGGCTGGGCCCGGACGAGCTGGACACCGTGGACTGGATCGACCACGACCGCGACGTGCTGCCGCACGTCGCCCGCCTGCTCACGGACGCCCGGGCGGAGGCCTGAGCAGACGCCCGAGCGGACGCCCCACCGCACGCCCGAGCGGACGCCCGCCGGACACCTGTACAGGAGCCCCCGACAGGAACCCCGGACGGCGAGCCGACGGCCGGCGACGCGCCGTCCGCCGGGTAGGTCAATCGGACAAGACGACCCAGGGGCCGGGATAGCCTGGGTGCTGCTGGGTATGTCACTTTTCGGCAGTATTCGTCACCATCGGTGAGCCGTCCCCAGCCGGCGACGCCGATCCCGACCAGAGCCGGAGGCCCCGTCGGTGTCGAGTACCGGGAACGGTGGCGGGGAAGAGCGGCGGGCAGGTTCCGCGGGGAGCGCCGCCGCCCGCGCCCGACTGCGCCGCGCCGCCCGTCCGGCCGCCCCCCAGCCGCCGGTCGGCCGTCGCCGCGGCGGCACCGTCGAGGCCCCCGACACCGTGCGGCCCGACCATCCGGCGCCCACCCTGGCGGTGGCCGACCCGGGCGCCCGTTCCGGCCTGCGCGGCCGCCCCGCCCGGCCGTTCCCCGGCGGGCCCGCCGACGTCCAGGGCGGCCAGGGCACGCCCGCCGAGGGCAGCCTGCTGGACATGCTCAAGGTCGCCATCGCGATCCTGGACACCGCGGGCCGGGTGGTGCTCTGGAGCCCGGCCGCCGAGGAACTGCTCGGCTGGCCGAACGAGCTGCTGGTCGGCCGCCGGATCGACGAGCTGATCCCCGACCGGGAGCAGGTCGCCCGGATCCGGGCCGCGATCCAGGACACCCTGCGGCAGGGCCGCTGGGCCGGCCACACCGAGCTGCGCGACCGGGACGGCCTGCCGGTCGCCGTGGACGCCCGGATCTCCCTCCTGGTGGACGGCGACGGCACCCCGTTCCTCCAGGTCAACATGGCCGAGGCGGCCGCCGTCCGGGCCGTCGAGCGGGACCTCGCGGTGCGCGACGCGCTGTTCGAGCAGTCCCCGCTGGGCATCGCCATCCTGGACACCGACCTGCGCTACACCGCCGTCAACCGGACGCTGGCCGAGATGAACGGCGTCGCCCCGGACGACCACGTCGGCCGCACCACCGGGGAGACCCTGCCGGAGCGGGCCGCCGACGAGATCACCGCCATCCAGCGCCAGGTGCTGGCCACCGGCGAGCCGGTCATCGACGTCACCCTGGCCTCCCCGGTCACCACCCGGGCCGGCTACCGCTCGATCTCCTACAGCCGGATGACCGACCGCTCCGGCCGGGTCCTCGGCATCTCCGGCACCGTGATGGACGTGACCGAGCGCTACCGGGCGGTCGCCAAGGTCGAGCACGCCCGGCGCCGGCTCTCGCTGCTCAACGAGTTCGGCTCCCGGGTCGGCGACCTGCTGGACGCCTCCCGGATCGCCCAGGAGCTGGCCGGCTCGGTCGTCCCCCGGCTGACCGACCACTCGGCGGTGATCCTGCTCCAGGCCGTCGCGCACGGTGACGACCTGCCCCGGCACGGCCACGACCGGCGCACCTCGCTGCTCCAGCTCGGCACCGCCTCCGTCCAGGACGGCCCCGAGGTGGACGTGATGCTCCGCCGCGGCGCCCGGATCACCTTCGCCGAGGACTCGGTCTGCGGCCGGGTGCTGCGCACCGGCGTGCCGGAGCTGCTCTCCGGCGCCGAGCAGCTGGACGACGTCACCTACCCCGGCGACCCGAAGATGCAGGCCGCCCGGGACCTCGGCGTGCACTCGATGCTGGTCGTGCCGCTGCGCGCCCGCGGCATCGTGATCGGCCTGCTGCTGGTCAGCCGGGCCGGCTACCGCGAGGGCTTCGACCGGGACGACCTGGCCTTCACCGTCGAGCTGGCCGACCGGGCCGGCAGCTCGCTGGACAACGCCCGCCTCTACGCCCGCGAGCGCACCGCCGCGCTCACCCTCCAGCGCACCCTGCTCCCGCAGCAGGTCCCGCAGCCCACCGGCGTCGAGGTCGCCTACCGGTACGTGCCCGGCAGCAGCGGCACCGAGGTCGGCGGCGACTGGTTCGACGTCATCCCGCTGCCCGGCGACCGCACCGCGCTGGTGGTCGGCGACGTGATGGGCCACGGCCTGCGGGCCGCCGCCACCATGGGGCGGCTGCGCACCGCCGTCCGGGTGCTGGCCGCCCTCGACCTGCCGCCGGACGTCCTGCTGCGGCACGTCCACGAGCTGGCCGACGACCTCGCCCAGGGGCCGGACGAGGCGCTGCTGGCCACCTGCGTCTACGCGGTCTTCGACCCGGCGACGGCCCGGCTCACCGTCGCCAAGGCCGGGCACATCCCGCCGGTGCTGGTGGTGCCGGGCGGGGACGCCGGGGAGCCGACCCGCACCGGCGGCCCGCTGCCCGGCGGCGCCGGCCGCATCCTCGACCTGCCCTCCGGCGCCCCGCTCGGCGTGGGCGGAGTTCCGTTCGAATCGGTCGAACTGAAGATCCCCGAGGGCAGCCTGCTGGCGCTGTGCACCGACGGCCTGGTCGAGTCCCGGGACAAGGACCTGGACGTCGGCCTCGGCCGGCTGGTCACCGTGCTCCAGGAGCCGCACGCCTCGATCCAGGCCGCCTGCGAGGCGGTGCTGGACACCATGGAGCAGGGCCGGGAGCCGGACGACGTCGCGCTGCTGCTGGCCCGGCTCGGCCACGGCCAGGCCGGCACCCCGACGGCGGGCTGGACGCTGCCGGCCGAGCCCACCGCCGTCTCCCGGGCCCGCCGGCTGGTCCGCGCCACGCTCGTCGAGTGGAGCGTCGAGGAGCTCACCGACACCGCCGAGCTGCTGGTCAGCGAGCTGGTCACGAACGCCGTCCGGTACGCCAGCGCCCCCATCGGGGTGCGGCTGACGCTCGGTGAGACGCTGCTGGTCGAGATCTCCGACCCACTGCCCGACCCGCCCCGGGAGCGGCACGCGGCCGAGGTCGACGAGGGCGGGCGCGGGCTGGAACTGGTCCACCGCCTGGCGCTGCGCTGGGGCGCCCGGGCCGAGGGCATCGGCAAGGTGGTCTGGTTCGAGCAGGCGCTGCCGGGTAATGAGTCCGACGGATCGTGAGCGGAGCGAACAGCAGGGGAGCGGTGCCGCATATGCCATCGGGCGCTCAGGGGGAGCGCGCGCTCCGGAAGGGGGCGCGAGCGTGGCATTGTGGTTGCGCGGGCGGTAGGACAAAAACCTTCGCCCGATCTGATGTTGTGATGTTGAGGGCGTGTGAACGCACCCCTCGATGATGAATACTCGGTCTTCTCGACATCCGGACGGTCGCGGGTTGGAGGGGTCGGTCCGTTGAACAGCACTCCGGCGCGGAGCGCGTCGCCGAGCAGCAGCGGTCATGCCGCCGTACCCGGGCAGGCCGGTTCCGCGCACCTGCCCGCGGCGGACGGCGCGGTCACCGGCCGCGGCCACCGCCCCGTCCCCGAGGACCGGGCGTGGGGCGGCGGCGACCCGGGCTCGATCTACGACTACATCCGGGTCGCCACCTTCGCGATCGGCCCCGACGGGCGGATCAGCCAGTGGAGCGAGCGCGCCGCCGAGTTCTTCGGCGTCCCGGCCGCCGAAGCCGTCGGCTCCGACCCGATCACCACCTTCGTCCCCCGCGAGCTCTGGCAGCGCGGCCGGGTCCGGCTGGAGCGCACCCTGGCGGGCGAGGAGTGGGTCGGCACCACCCCGTACCGGGACGCCGGCGGCGGCGAGGGGCTCGCCGAGCTCTACCTGATGCCCGACAGCGCCCTGCCCACCGCGGGCGCCACCTGTCTGGCCGTCGACCTCGGGCGGCTGCGCCGGATCGAGACCGACCTGGCCGCCTCGGAGGCCGTCTTCGGGCAGACGCCCACCGGCTTCGTGCTGTTCGACGACCGGCTGCGGCTGCAGCGGGTCAACGACGCCTTCGCCTCCGGCATGGGCCTGGTCCCCACCGACCTGGAGGGCCTCACCCCGCACGACCTCTTCCCGCCGTCCGAGGCCGACCGGCTCAGCGCCGCCCTGCGCAAGGTCCTGGCCACCGGCGAGCCCGTCTTCGACCTGCGCTTCCACGGCGCCGTCCCGACCCGCGAGGGCAACCGGCTCTGGGCCGTCTCGCTCTACCGCCTGAACGGCTCCGCCGGGCAGACCATGGGCGTGGCCGGGCAGGTCTCCGACGTCACCAGCCGGCACGTCGCCGAGCGCGAGGCCGACGGGGTGCGCCGCAACCTGGCCCTGCTCAACGAGGCCAGCGCCCACATCGGCTCCACGCTGGACCTGGAGACCACCGCCAAGGAACTGCTGGACGTCGTCGTCCCGCCGTTCTGCGACCTCGCCACCGTCGACCTCTACACCGCGCTGCTCTCCGGCGAGACGGTGCCCAGCGCCGGCCGGCTCGGCGACACCGTGCTCACCGACGGCAGCGGTGAACTGCGCCGGGTCGCCGTCTCCAGCGTGGTCGGCGGCGCCTCCTCGGTGCTCGGCTCGGTCACCGGCCTGCCGATCGCCGAGGCCGGCGGCACCCTCTGCTACCCGCGCCGCTCCCCGCACGCCCGGGCCCTGCGCACCGGCCGCAGCGTCGTCCCCGAGCCGGGGCCCGACCCGCTGCTGCGTTCCACCCTGATCGTCCCGCTGGTCGCCCGCGACCAGGTGCTCGGCCTCGTCCAGCTCTCCCGGGCGATCGGCAGCGAGCCCTTCGACGCCCGCGACGTGGCGATCGCCGAGGAACTCGTCGCCCGCGCCGCCGTCTGCATCGACAACGCCCGGCTCTACCGGCGCGAGCACGAGCGGGCGCTGATCCTCCAGCGCAGCCTGCTGCCCCCGGGCAACCCGGCCGCCAGCGGTCTGGAGATCGCCTGCCGCTACCTGCCCAGCAACAACAACACCGAGGTCGGCGGCGACTGGTTCGACGTCATCCCGCTGCCCGGCAACCGCACCGCGCTGGTCATCGGCGACGTGATGGGCCGCGGCCTGCGCGCCGCCGTCGCGATGGGCCAGCTGCGCACCGCCGTCCGCACCCTGGCGATGCTCGACCTCGACCCCGCCGAGGTGCTCGGCGCCCTGGACGAGATCGCCCGCGGCCTCGGCGACGACTCGGTGCCGGCCGGCCCGCCCACCCCGTACGGCCGCCTCACCTCGACGGCCGACGAGGAGGCCCGCGAGGTCTA
Organism: Kitasatospora sp. Xyl93; assembly: GCF_055383135.1. Lineage (NCBI taxonomy): Bacteria > Bacillati > Actinomycetota > Actinomycetes > Kitasatosporales > Streptomycetaceae > Kitasatospora > Kitasatospora sp. Xyl93. Next base: position 4,937,787 of record NZ_AP029185.1, read on the forward strand.
CCTGGCCACCTGCGTCTACGCGGTCTACGACGCCGTCACCCGGCGCTGCATCTTCGCCAACGCCGGCCACCTGCCGCCCGTGCTGCTCAGCCCCGGCGAGGGCTCCCGGATGCTCGACGTGCCGCCCGGGCTGCCGCTCGGCGTCGGCGGCGAGCCCTTCGAGGAGGTCGAGATCGACCTCCCGGACGGCGCCGTGCTCGCCCTCTACACCGACGGCCTGGTGGAGAGCCGCAAGCACCAGCTGGACGAGGGCCTGCGGGCCTTCCGCTCCGCGCTCTCCGACCAGGGCAAGGGGCTGGAGGACCTCTGCGACCACGTGCTCGGCGAGCTCAACCCGCACCACGGCGAGGACGACATCGCCCTGCTGATGGCCAAGGTGCACGCCTTCCCCGACGACGCCGTCGGCAACTGGTTCCTGCCGCCCGAGCCCACCTCGGTGGCCAAGGCCCGTGAGCTGGCGTGCAGCTGGCTGCTCTCCCGGGGGCTGGAGGAGCTGGTCGACACCACCGAGCTGCTGGTCAGCGAGCTGGTCACCAACGCGCTCAAGCACGGGCGGGGCGAGATCCGGCTGCGGCTGCTGCGCGAGCGCAGCCTGGTCTGCGAGGTCTGGGACGACGGCTACGCGCAGCCCCGGCAGCGGCGCGCCCAGGAGACCGACGAGGGCGGGCGCGGCCTGCAGCTGGTCAGCCTGCTGGCGGAGCGCTGGGGCAGCCGGCGCACCCCCAAGGGCAAGATCGTCTGGTTCGAGCTGGCGCTGTAGGGCGGGTCGGACGGTCCCGCGGGCCCGGCTGGACCCGAAGGACGCGCCCGGACCGCCCGGAGCGGTGGGCCGGACGGGTGCAGTCGCCCGGCGGCCCGCCGTGTCGGCCCGGGCCCGGCGCCCCGGGCGGCGTTCGATGGCCGCCATGCGCGTCCGCCAGCTCACCACCGCAGCCGCCGCGCTGCTGCTCGCCGCCGGCCTCGGCGGCTGCTCCGGCGACCCGGGGCCCGCCCGCACGCCGGCCCCCGCGCCCGTCCCGGCCGAGCCCACCGCCACCACCGGGGACGTCCGGCCCGCCGACCGCACCGCCGTCCGGGACGGCGGCACGCTGCGCTGGGCGGTGGACGGCGTCCCGGCCACGCTGAACGCCTACCAGGGCGCGGCGACCGCCGACTCGGCGCTGCTCGCCCACGCGCTGTACCCCTCGCTGTTCCGGCCCGACGAGCACGGCCGGCTCGTCCCCGACCCGGACTACCTGGCGGGCACCGACTCCACTCCGCCCGGGCAGTCGCCGCAGGTGGTGACCTACCGGCTCAACCCGCGCGCCGTCTGGAGCGACGGCACCCCGGTCTCGGCCGCCGACCTCGACGCCCAGCGGACCGCGCTGTCCGGCCTGGACCCGGCCTACCGGGGCCGGAGGGTGGCCGGGTACGACGCCGTCGACTCGGTCGTCCAGGGCGCCGACCCGCACGAGGTGCGGGTGACCTTCCGGCGGCCGTACGCGGAGTGGCGCTCGCTGTTCGGGCCGCTCTACCCGGCCGCCGAGACGGCCACCCCGGCCGCCTTCGGCCGGCCACTGACCGGCGGCCGGCCGAGCGCGGGGCCGTACACCCTCTCCCGGTACGACGCCGAGGGCGGGACGGTCAGCCTGACGCGCAGCCCGCTCTGGTGGGGCGACCGGCCGAAGGCCGACCGGATCGACTTCATCGCCGTGCCGCCCGACCAGCGGCTGGACGCGCTGGGCCAGGGCCGGCTGGACGTCGCCCCGCTCACCGCGGCGGTGGACCGGGCGGTACCGGCCGCCTCCCCGGCCACCGCTTCGGCCCCGGCCTCCGCCCCCGCTTCGGCCCCCGCCACCGCCTCCGGGTCCGCCGCACCGCCCCCGGCGGCCGCGCCCGAGGCGGCGGCACTGGCGCTGCGGCGGGCCGAGTCGCTGCCCGGTGTCACCGTGCACCGGGCCGCCGCGGCCTCGCTCACCCAGCTCACCCTCAACACCGCGCGCGGCCCGCTGACCGACCCGCTGGTGCGCCGAGCCCTCACCCTGGCCGTCGACCGGCGGCGGGTCGCCGACGCCGCGCTCACCCCGCTCGGTCTGCCCGCCGCGCCGCTGGGCAACCACCTGCTCGCGGGCGACCAGGAGGGCTACCGGGACAACAGCGGCGCGGCCGGTCCGGGGGACCCGGGCCGGCTGCTGGACGACGCGGGCTGGATGCGGCCCGCCGGCGGTGGCGCCCGGACCAAGGACGGCAAGCCGCTCGACCTCTCGCTGCTCGTCCCGGCCGGTTCGGCGACGGCCAGGCGCACCGCCGACGCGCTCACCGCCGGCCTCGCGGAGTCCGGGATCGCGGTGCGGCAGGTGCCCGCGTCCGCCGAGTCCTTCGTCGGGCAGCACCTGGCGGCCGGGGACTACGACCTCGCGCTCTTCTCCTGGCCGGTCGGCCCCAGCCCGGCGGGCGAACAGCGCCCCGCCTACGCCAAGCCCCGGCCGGACCCCGACGGGGTGCCCGACCCGGGCGGCAACTTCGGCCGCGGCGGCACCGAGGAGATCGACCGGCTGTTCGACCGGGCCGCCGCCGAACCCGACCCGGCGACCCGGCTGGACCTGCTCCAGGAGGCGGACGTACGGATCTGGCAGCTCGGGCACTCGGTGCCGCTCTACCAGCGGCCGGAGCTGGTCGGGGTCCGCACCGGGGTGGTCGGCGCGGGCGCGTACGGCTTCGGGTGGCCGCGCTTCCAGGACGTGGGCTGGAGCGGGTAGCCGTCCCGTCCCACGAGGTCGCCTCCGACGCCGGCGCGGAGCTCCGGGGCAGCGGGGTACCGAGTCGTCGGATCACGAACGGAAGGGGGCGGGGACCCGGCCGCGAGGTGACGGGCGCGTGACCCGCCTGTGATCTTGATCCCGCCCGACCTGCTCGTTTCTGCCCACCTCGGTGCTTCCCCGTACGATAGGAGGAAGCCGAGGCATGGCCATGTGCCCGGCGGGTGGACCGGTAGTAGCAGGCGGAACGGGCGGCGGCGATCGACAGGGATCGCAAGTGCGCGTCACGCAGCCGGGCGCCGCAACCCACGATTCCGGGAGAATCCGCTAGGCATGCCCACGCGCAACGACATCCGTAACGTCGCCATCGTCGCCCACGTCGACCACGGCAAGACCACTCTGGTCGACGCCATGCTGAAGCAGGCCGGCGCCTTCGCCGCCCACCAGCAGCTCGATGACCGGATGATGGACTCCAACGACCTGGAGCGCGAGAAGGGCATCACCATTCTCGCGAAGAACACCGCGGTCAAGTACCACCCCAAGGATGGTGGCGCGCCGATCACCATCAACATCATCGACACCCCGGGCCACGCCGACTTCGGTGGCGAGGTCGAGCGCGGTCTGTCGATGGTGGACGCCGTCGTCCTGCTGGTCGACGCCTCCGAGGGCCCGCTGCCGCAGACCCGCTTCGTGCTCCGCAAGGCGCTCTCGGCCCGTCTGCCCGTCATCCTCTGCATCAACAAGACCGACCGTCCGGACTCCCGGATCGACGAGGTCATCAACGAGACCTACGACCTGTTCCTGGACCTGGACGCGGACGAGGACCAGATCGAGTTCCCGATCGTCTACGCCTGCGCCCGAGACGGCGTCGCCTCGCTGACCAAGCCGGAGAACGGCACCGTCCCGGCCGACAGCACCAACCTGGAGCCGTTCTTCTCCACCCTGCTGGAGCACGTCCCGGCCCCCAGCTACGACGAGGACGCCCCGCTCCAGGCCCACGTCACCAACCTGGACGCCGACAACTTCCTCGGCCGCATCGCGCTGCTCCGCGTCGAGCAGGGCGAGCTGCGCAAGGGCCAGACCGTGGCCTGGATCAAGCGCGACGGCAGCATCTCGAACGTCCGCATCTCCGAGCTGCTGATGACCGAGGCGCTCACCCGCAAGCCGGCCGAGGTGGCCGGCCCCGGTGACATCTGCGCCGTCGCCGGCATCTCCGACATCATGATCGGCGAGACCCTGGCCGACCCGGAGAACCCGATCGCGCTGCCGCTGATCACGGTGGACGAGCCGGCCATCTCGATGACCATCGGCACCAACACCTCGCCGCTGGTCGGCCGTGGCGGCAGCGGCAAGGGCGCGGACGCCAAGTCCGGCGCCAAGGTGGACCGCAAGGTCACCGCCCGCCAGGTGAAGGACCGCCTGGACCGCGAGCTGATCGGCAACGTCTCGCTGCGCGTGCTGGACACCGAGCGTCCGGACGCCTGGGAGGTGCAGGGCCGCGGTGAGCTGGCGCTGGCCATCCTGATCGAGACCATGCGCCGCGAGGGCTTCGAGCTGACCGTCGGCAAGCCGCAGGTGGTCACCAAGGAGGTCAACGGCAAGACCCACGAGCCGGTCGAGCGCCTCACCGTGGACGTGCCCGAGGAGCACATGGGTGCCGTCACCCAGCTCATGGGCGTCCGCAAGGGCCGGATGGACAACATGTCCAACCACGGCTCGGGCTGGGTCCGGATGGAGTTCGTCGTCCCGTCCCGCGGCCTGATCGGCTTCCGGACCGAGTTCCTCACCAGCACCCGCGGCACCGGCATCGCGCACTCGATCCACGAGGGCCACGAGCCGTGGTTCGGCACCCTGACCACCCGCAACAACGGCTCGCTGGTCGCCGACCGCGCCGGCGTGGTCACCGCCTTCGCGATGACCAACCTCCAGGAGCGCGGCGTGCTCTTCTGCGAGCCGGGCACCGAGGTGTACGAGGGCATGATCGTCGGTGAGAACTCGCGCTCCGACGACATGGACGTGAACATCACCAAGGAGAAGAAGCTCACCAACATGCGGTCCTCGACCGCCGACGTGGCCGAGTCGATCGTCCCGCCGCGCAAGCTCTCGCTGGAGCAGTCGCTGGAGTTCTGCCGCGAGGACGAGTGCATCGAGGTGACCCCGGAGACGGTTCGCATCCGTAAGGTCGTCCTTGACCAGAAGGACCGCGGACGCACTGCCTCGCGCGCCAAGAAGGCGTGATCCGGACGCACTGAACGGCCATTGGCCGGAATGATTCGCCCCCCTTTCCCATGGAGAGGGGGGCGAACTTTTTCAACTACTCCAAGTTGTCGGGGCCGCTATTAACGGAATAGCGCTCATCACACCCGAGTGTCCGCTGAGCGGACATGACAGTTCGTCATCCGTGACGACTGTCCGTTTGGTGCCTGTCTGGCTATGTCTCAAATGTCCGGTTTTCGAAACTTACCGACTGTTCATGTGACCTAATTGAGATCGTCACTGGTCACTTTCGTGTCCGTGCGTGACGGATAGTGGGTGCAGTCAGGCTCGGGTCAAGGGTGAACGCGCAGGGGTGCGCGCCGAAACCACGAGCGCGGACGGCACAGCGGGTCCGGTGAACAACCGTTCCGCGATGCCCTCCTCGTTGCAACGTCGAATTCAGGAGGCACACCGATGCGCGGTGCGAGCCAGGCCAAGTGGGTTGTCGCAGCTGTTGCTGTCGCCCTCGCTGCGACTGCGTGCAGCAGCGGCGGCGACTCCTCCGGGGGTAGCACCGACGGTGCTGCGGTCGACCCCGGGGCCAGCTTCAGCTACCAGAGCGCGGAGCCGCAGCGCCCGCTCCAGCCGGCGAACGCCATGGAGAACCAGGGCGGCCGTATCGTCAAGCAGCTCTTCAAGGGCCTCGTCGACTACGACCCCGCGACCGGTGCGCTGCGCAACCAGGTGGCCGACAAGATCGAGACCACCGACGCCAAGAACTACACCGTCACGCTGAAGTCCGGCTGGACCTTCCACGACGGCACCCCGGTCACCGCCAAGTCCTTCGTGAGCTCCTGGAACTGGTCGGCCAACCCGAAGAACAACCAGATCAACTCGGACTGGTTCTCGGACATCGTCGGCTACGACGCCGTGCACCCGGACAAGGACAAGGGCGAGCCCACCGCCACCGAGATGTCCGGCCTGAAGGTCGTCGACGACACCCACTTCACCATCGAGCTGACCACCCCGGTCTCGTACTTCACGTACAAGCTCGGCTACTCGGCCTTCTTCCCGCTCCCCGAGGGCTTCTTCGCCGACCCGGCCGGCTACGGCCAGAAGCCGGTCGGCAACGGCCCCTACAAGTTCGTCTCGTGGGAGCACAACAAGGCCATCACGCTGGCCGCGTTCGACAAGTACACGGGCATCGACAAGCCGAAGAACGGCGGCGTCGTCTTCCGCAACTACACCGCCGGCGAGGCCGCGTACAAGGACCTGATGTCCGACACGCTGGACGTGCTGGACCAGGTCGACCCGACCGACCTGCCGAAGTACAAGGACGACCTGGGCAAGCGCGCGGTCGACCAGCCGCAGGGCGCCATCCAGAACATCGGCTTCGCGCTGTACCAGGGCGGCTGGGACACCCCGGGCAAGGAGAAGGTCCGTCAGGGCCTCTCGATGGCGATCGACCGCGAGACGATCACCAAGACCGTGCTGAACGGCAACCGCCTGCCCGCCGACTCGTTCGTGGCGCCCGGCGTCATGGGCTACAAGGCCGGCACCTGCGGCGACGCCTGCAAGTTCAACCCGGAGAAGGCCAAGCAGCTGATCACCGAGGGCGGCGGCGTCCCCGGCGGCAAGATCGGCATCGTCTACAACTCGGACGGCGGCCACAAGGAGTGGGTGGACGCGGTCTGCAACTCGATCCGCCAGAGCACCGGCGTCGAGTGCCTCGGTGACCCGAAGCCGGACTTCAAGACCTCGCGTGACCTGATCACCAACAAGCAGGTCCCGAGCATGATGCGCACCGGCTGGGTCCAGGACTACCCGCTGAACGCCAACTTCCTGCGCGACGTCTACGGCACCGGTGCCGCGGCCAACGACGGCGGCTACTCGAGCCCCGAGTTCGACAAGCTGTCGAAGGAGGCGGACGCGGCCACCACGGTCGAGAAGACCGCCGAGCTCTACCAGCAGGCCGAGGCCGTTCTGGCCAAGGACATGCCGGCCATCCCGCTCTGGTACTACAAGACCAGCTCCGGCTACTCCAAGAACGTCCAGAACGTGAAGTTCAACTCCTTCGGCGACCCGGTCTACACCGACGTCGAGGTCAAGAAGAAGAAGTAATCGGTCGGCACCGCCTGACCCGGTGACAACGGCCGGTGCCCGTCCATCCCCACAAGGGCGAGGACTGGCACCGGCCGTTGGCACGCCGACTTATCTCTTGCCGAGTTGACGGGCTCGGCAGAGTCATACATGGAGGCACGATGGGGCGCTTTGTCGCGAGGCGACTGCTCCAGATGATCCCGGTGTTCCTCGGAACGACCGCACTCATCTTTTTCATGGTGCACTTGCTGCCTGGTGACCCGGTGGCAGCGCTGTGGGGCGACAAGGCACCGGACCCGGTGCAGCTCGCCGCGCTGAAGCACCAGCAGGGCTTCGACAAGCCGCTGATCCAGCAGTACTTCGACTACATGGGCAAGCTGTTCACCGGTGACTTCGGCACCGGCCTGGACCAGCGACCGGTCATCGACAAGATCACCGAGGCGCTGCCGGTCACGGTCCGGCTGGCGCTGTTCGCCTTCGCCATCGAGATCGTGCTGGGCATCGGCATCGGCCTGTACGCCGGCCTGCGCCGCGGCAAGGTGTTCGACAAGGGCGCCCTGGTCCTCACCCTGCTGCTGATCTCGATCCCGGTCCCGGTGCTGGGCTTCATCTTCCAGACGGTCTTCGGGCAGAACCTGAAGTGGGTCACCCCGACCGTCCAGGACAGCAACGACATCACCCAGCTGGTGCTGCCGGCCGTGGTGCTCGGCTCCCTCTCGCTGGCCTACGTCGCGCGCCTCACCCGTACTTCCATAGCCGAGAACATCAAGGCCGACTACGTCCGCACCGCGGTGGCCAAGGGTCTGCCCCGGCGCAAGGTGATCGGCACCCACCTGCTCCGCAACTCGATGATCCCGGTGGTCACCTTCCTCGGTACCGACCTCGGCGCCCTGATGGGCGGCGCGATCGTGACCGAAGGCATCTTCAACGTCCAGGGCGTGGGCCACGCGCTCTACCAAGCGATCAACATGAAGGAGGGCGCGACGGTCTCCGGCTTCGTCGCCTTCCTGGTGATCGTCTACCTGGCCGCCGGCCTGATCGTCGACCTGCTTTACGCGGTCCTGGACCCGAGGATCCGTTATGCCTGACCTGACCGAGAAGAAGACCGCCGGGGACATCCCGGCCCAGCGCGCGGCCGACACCCCGGCCCCGAAGCAGGAGAAGGCCCGCAGCCTCGGCTCGGACGCCTGGCACGACCTGCGCCGCAAGCCGATCTTCGTGATCTCCGCGCTGCTGATCCTGCTGCTGATCGTCATCGCCATCGCCCCCGGCCTGTTCACCTCGGTGGACCCGCGGGCCGGCGACCTGCGCAACCACTACCTGACGAAGCCGAACTACAGCCACCTCTTCCAGGCCGACTGGTTCGGTTACGACCTCCAGGGCCGCAGCATCTACGCCCGCGTCGTCTACGGCGCCCGCGCCTCGGTCGTGGTCGGCATCTGCGTCACCCTGGGCGTGACCATCCTCGGCGGCCTCGCCGGCATGGTGGCCGGCTACTTCGGCGGCTGGGTCGACACGATCATCTCCCGCGTCACCGACATCTTCTTCGGCATCCCGCTGCTGCTCGGTTCGCTGGTGGTCCTGAACGCCTTCACCTCGCGCACCGTCTGGAGCGTGGTCTTCGCGCTGGTCGCCCTGGGCTGGACCCAGATGACCCGTGTCATGCGCGGCTCGGTGATCACGGTCAAGCAGGCCGACTTCGTGACGGCCGCCAAGGCGCTCGGCGCCGGCACCGGCCGGATCATGTTCAAGCACATCCTGCCGAACGCGATCGCCCCGGTGATCGTCGTCGCCACCATCGCGCTCGGCGGCTACATCGCCACCGAGGCGACGCTGAGCTTCCTCGGCATCGGTCTGCAGGACCCGACCATCTCCTGGGGCATCGACATCAACTCGGCCCAGAAGGTGATCCGTACGGCTCCGTTCGCCCTGTTCTTCCCCGCCGGAATGCTGAGCCTCACCGTTCTTGCGTTCATCATGCTCGGCGACGCGGTGCGCGACGCCCTCGACCCGAAGCTCCGCTGAGAGAAGAGGTGACGACCCGATGACCACCGTGATCGAGAACAACCAGAAGAACGACCGGCTCGAAGTGGGCACGCCTCTGCTCGAGGTGAAGGACCTCCACGTGGAGTTCCACACCCGGGACGGCGTCGCCAAGGCCGTGAACGGCGTCAACTACTCCGTCGCGGCCGGCGAGACCCTCGCCGTGCTCGGCGAGTCCGGCTCCGGCAAGTCCGTGACGGCGCAGACCATCATGGGCATCCTGGACATGCCCCCGGGCAAGGTGACCCAGGGCGAGATCCTGTACCGCGGCCAGGACATGCTCAAGATGAGCAACGAGGAGCGGCGGCGGATCCGCGGCCGGAAGATCGCGATGATCTTCCAGGACGCGCTCTCCGCGCTGAACCCGGTGCTCAGCGTCGGCTACCAGCTCGGCGAGATGTTCCGCGTGCACCAGGGCGCCTCCCGGAAGGAGGCGAAGGAGAAGGCCATCGAGCTGATGGAGCGGGTGCGCATCCCGGCCGCCCGCCAGCGGGTGAACGACTACCCGCACCAGTTCTCCGGCGGCATGCGCCAGCGCATCATGATCGCGATGGCGCTGGCCCTGGAACCGGACCTGATCATCGCGGACGAGCCGACCACGGCCCTGGACGTGACGGTGCAGGCGCAGGTGATGGACCTGCTGGCCGAGCTCCAGGCCGAGTACAACATGGGGCTGATCCTGATCACCCACGACCTCGGCGTGGTCGCCGACGTCGCGGACAAGATCGCCGTGATGTACGCGGGCCGGATCGTGGAGACCGCCCCGGTGCACGACCTGTACGCGAACCCCGCGCACCCGTACACCAAGGGCCTGCTCCGCTCCATCCCGCGCCTGGACCAGAAGGGCCAGGAGCTCTACGCGATCAAGGGCCTGCCCCCGAACCTGCTCAAGGTCCCCACGGGCTGCGCGTTCAACCCCCGCTGCGACGTCGCCACCGACCTGTGCCGCACCGAGATCCCGGCGCTGCACCACGTGACGGACAAGGACGGCAAGGAGCTCACCGGCCGCCGCAGCGCGTGCCACCTCTGGAAGGAGACCCTCCATGGCTGAGAACATCCTGGAGGTCAAGGACCTGGTCAAGCACTACCCGCTGACCCAGGGTGTCCTCTTGAAGAAGCAGGTCGGCGCGGTCAAGGCGGTCGACGGCATCTCCTTCGAGCTGAAGAAGGGCGAGACGCTCGGGATCGTCGGCGAGTCCGGCTGTGGCAAGTCCACGCTGGCCAAGGTGCTGATGAACCTGGAGCGGGCCACCTCCGGCCAGGTGCTCTTCAAGGGCGAGGACATCTCCACGCTGCAGGGTGCGGCCCTCAAGGCCGTCCGCCGCAACATCCAGATGGTGTTCCAGGACCCGTACACCTCGCTCAACCCGCGGATGACGGTCGGCGACATCATCGGCGAGCCGTTCGAGATCCACCCCGAGGTGGCGCCCAAGGGCGACCGCCGCAAGGCCGTCCAGGACCTGCTGGACGTCGTGGGTCTGAACCCGGAGTACATCAACCGGTACCCGCACCAGTTCTCCGGCGGTCAGCGCCAGCGCATCGGCATCGCCCGCGGTCTCGCGCTCAAGCCCGAGATCATCATCTGCGACGAGCCGGTCTCCGCGCTGGACGTGTCCGTCCAGGCGCAGGTGATCAACCTGCTGGAGCAGCTGCAGGGCGAGTTCGGCCTCTCCTACATGTTCATCGCGCACGACCTCTCCATCGTCCGGCACATCTCCGACCGCGTCGGCGTGATGTACCTGGGCAAGATGGTCGAGATCGGCTCGGACGAGGAGATCTACGAGAACGCCACCCACCCGTACACCCAGGCGCTGCTGTCCGCGGTGCCGGTGCCGGACCCGGCGGCGCGCGAGTCCCGCGAGCGGATCATCCTGACCGGCGACATCCCCTCGCCGGCCAACCCGCCGTCCGGCTGCCGCTTCCGCACCCGCTGCTGGAAGGCGGAGGACCGCTGCTCCGAGGAGATCCCGCTGCTCGCGGTCCCCTCGGTGCTGAAGGGCGCGGCCGCCCACGAGACGGCCTGCCACTTCCCGGAGGTCCGGGAGCAGGCCGCGGCCTGATCCCCGCTGTACCCAGGAAGGGCCCGTGGCGTTCGCGCCGCGGGCCCTTCCGGCGTTCGGCGGGGCGGCGCGCCGATCCGGCGCCGCGTCAACTCCGGAGCGGGTCACGGCACCCGTCCGGGTGCTCCTGACTCGCGCCGTCGCCGGGGCGCGCTTCTCATGGGGTGTGATGCGACACACACCCTGAGGAGGGACCTCCATGCCCGTAGCCGCCCGTGCTCGTTGGGTCCTCGCCGTTGCGACGTCCGTGGTCCTGGTGGCCACCGGGTGCAGCAGCAACGACAGCGGAGGAGGCAGCGGTTCGTCGGACGCCAGCAAGACCTTCAGCTACCAGAGCAGCGAGCCGCAGAACCCCCTGCAGCCCGCCAACGCGAACGAGACCGGCGGCGGTCGCATCATCCAGAACCTCTTCAAGGGGCTGGTCGACTACGATCCCGGCAACGCCAAGATCCGGATGCAGGTCGCCGACAAGATCGACACCAGCGACTCGCTGACCTTCGACATCACGCTGAAGGACGGCTGGAAGTTCCACGACGGCACCCCGGTGCACGCCCGGAACTTCGTCGACGCCTGGAACTGGAGCGCCAACCCCGCCAACAACCAGATCAACAGCTCCTGGTTCTCCGACATCGAGGGCTACCAGGACGTCCACCCGGCCTCCGGCCAGCCGACCACGGACAAGATGTCCGGCCTGACCGTCACCGACGACCTGCACTTCACCGTCAAGCTGAACCACAAGGTCTCGTACTTCGAGTACAAGCTCGGCTACATCGCCTTCTCGCCGCTGCCGGACGGCTTCTTCAAGGACCCGGCCGGGTACGGCCAGAAACCGGTGGGCAACGGCCCGTACCAGTTCGTCAGCTGGTCGCACAACAGCAACCTGGTGACCAAGGCCTTCCCGGACTACCAGGGCGTGGACAAGCCGAAGAACGGCGGCATCGTCTTCAAGATGTACACCACGTCCGAGGCCGCCTACGCGGACCTCCAGTCCAACAACCTGGACGTGATGGACCAGGTGCCGCCGTCCGCGCTGGCCACCTACAAGAGCGACCTCGGCGACCGCGCGGTGGACGCCCCGCAGGGCGCCATCCAGAACATCGGCTTCACGCTCTACCAGGCGGACTGGGCCTCGCCGGACAAGGCCAAGGTGCGCCAGGGCCTGTCGATGGCGATCGACCGCGACACCATCACCAAGACGGTGCTCCAGGGCTCCCGCAAGCCCGCCACCGCCTGGGTGGCCGAGGGCGTCGAGGGCTACAAGGACGGCGCCTGCGGCGACTTCTGCAAGTTCGACCCGGCCAGGGCCAAGCAGCTGATCCAGGAGGGCGGCGGCGCCCCCGGCAACAAGCTGCTGATCACCTACAACGCGGACGGCGGCCACAAGGAGTGGGTCGACGCGGTCTGCAACTCGATCCGGCAGAACACCGGGGTCGACTGCCTGGGCGACCCGAAGCCCGACTTCAAGACCGCGCGGGCCGCGATCACCGGGCACACGATCAACGGCGCCTTCCGCACCGGCTGGGTGCAGGACTACCCGCTGAACGCCAACTTCCTCGCCGACGTGTACCGCACCGGTGCCGCGTCCAACGACTTCGGCTACAGCAACCCGCAGTTCGACGAGGCGGCCACCAAGGCCGACGAGGCCGCCGGCGTCGCCGAGACGGTGACCGGCTACCAGCAGGCCGAGGCGGTGCTGCCGAGCGGGATGCCCGCCATCCCGCTCTGGTACTACCGCACCACCTCGGGCTACTCGACCAAGGTGCGGAACGTGAAGTTCGACTCCTTCGGAAACCCGGCCTGGACCCAGGTCGAGGTCAAGGGCTGAGCCGCCGGGCCCCGCTCCGGCCCCGCCCTCCCCGCACGGAGGGCGGGGCGCGGTCTCTCGGCCGGCCGGACCGGTCGGCCGGGCACCCAGTCGGAACCTAGGAAGGAGGCTCGGATGGGCAGTTACGTGCTGCGGCGGGTGCTGCAGATGATCCCGGTGTTCTTCGGCACCACGCTGCTGATCTTCCTGATGGTCTACACGCTGCCCGGCGACCCCGTCTCGGCGCTGTTCGGCGAGAAGGCCGCCGACCCGGCGGTGGTCGCCAGCATCAAGCACACGTACTACCTGGACCAGCCGCTCTGGAAGCAGTACCTGCACTACATGGGGAACCTCTTCCAGGGGGACTTCGGCACCAGCTTCACCGGCCGGCCGGTCACCGACATCATGGCGGACGCCTTCCCGGTCACCATCCGGCTCGCGCTGCTGGCCTTCGTCTTCGAGATGATCGCGGGCCTGGTCCTCGGCCTCCTCTCCGGCCTGCGGCGCGGCAGCCTGGTGGACACCCTGGTGCTCGTCCTGACCCTGGTGGTGATCTCGATCCCGGTCTTCGTGCTGGCGTACATCGCCCAGACGGTGATCGCCACCGACCTGGGCTGGGTCACCCCGACGGTGCAGGACAGCTACGACCTGTCCCAGCTGGTGCTGCCGGCGATCGTGCTGGGCTCGCTCTCGCTCGCGTACGTCGCCCGGCTCACCCGGACGTCGATCGGCGAGAACCTGCGGGCGGACTACATGCGCACCGCGGTCGCCAAGGGCCTGCCCCGGCGCACCATCATCTCCCGCCACCTGCTGCGCAACTCGCTGATCCCGGTGGTCACGTTCCTCGGCACCGACCTCGGCGCGCTGATGGGCGGGGCGATCGTCACCGAGGGGATCTTCAACGTGCAGGGCATCGGCAACGTCCTGTACCGGGCGATCAACCAGAAGGAGGGCCCCACCGTGGTCGGCATCGTGACCGTCCTGGTGATCGTCTACCTGGTCGCCAGCCTGCTCGTCGACCTGCTCTACGCGGTCCTGGACCCGAGGATCCGCTATGCCTGACATCCACGACGAGGAGTCGTACGAGCCGCACCCCAAGCCCGGGGTCTCGCGCCTCGACTACGCGGGCGAACAGGGCATGGCGGTCGAGCAGGAGACGTTAGTCGAACCCGACGTGGTGAAGCGGGAGGAGGCCCGCAGCCTGTGGGCCGACGCCTGGCGGGACCTGCGCGGGCGGCCGATCTTCCTGGTCTCGGCGGTCCTGATCCTGCTGCTGGTGGTGATGGCGGTCTTCCCCTGGGCGTTCACCGACGCCGACCCGCGCAAGGCCGACCTGGTGAACAACTACCTCAGGCGGCCGGACTGGGGCGACGTCTTCGGGGCCGGCTGGTTCGGCTACGACGCGCAGGGCCGGTCCATCTTCGCCCGGGTGGTGTACGGGGCCCGGGCCTCGATCACCGTCGGCATCTTCGTGACCGCCGCCGTCACCGTGCTCGGCGGGCTGACCGGCATGGTGGCCGGCTACTTCGGCGGCTGGATCGACGCGGTGCTCTCCCGGATCACCGACATCTTCTTCGGCATCCCGCTGCTGCTGGGCGCGCTGGTGCTGCTGAACGCCTTCGCGACCCGCACGGTGTGGAGCGTGGTCCTCGCGCTGGGCGTGCTCGGCTGGACCCAGATCGCCCGCGTGATGCGCGGGGCGGTGCTGACCGTCAAGCAGTCCGACTACGTGGTGGCCGGCCGGGCGCTCGGTGCCGGGACGGGCCGGCTGATGTTCCGGCACATCCTGCCGAACGCGATCGCCCCGGTGATCGTGGTGGCGACGATCGCGCTCGGCGGCTACATCGCCACCGAGGCGACGCTGAGCTTCCTCGGCATCGGTCTGCAGGACCCGACCATCTCCTGGGGCATCGACATCTCCTCCGCCCAGAAGGTGATCCGGACCGCGCCGTACGTGCTGTTCTTCCCGGCCGTGGCGCTGTCGATCACCGTGCTGGCCTTCATCATGCTGGGCGACGCGGTGCGCGACGCCCTCGATCCGAAGCTTCGCTGAGCGAGGGAGCGCAACGTGAGCACAGCGGTGGGCATCACCGGACGCGGGCAGGAGGCGCCCTACCAGGGGCCGCTGCTCGACGTCCGGGACCTGCACGTCGAGTTCGTCACCCGGGACGGCGTCGCCAGGGCCGTGAACGGCGTCAACTACTCCGTCGCGGCCGGGGAGACGCTGGCGGTGCTGGGGGAGTCCGGCTCGGGCAAGTCGGTGACGGCGCAGGCGGTCATGGGCATCCTGGACATGCCGCCGGCCAGGATCCCGCGCGGCGAGATCCTGTACCGGGGCCAGGACATGCTCACCATGGGGAAGGAGGAGCGGCGGCGGATCCGCGGCCGGAAGATCGCGATGATCTTCCAGGACGCGTTGTCCGCGCTGAACCCGGTGCTCAGCGTGGGCTACCAGCTGGGCGAGATGTTCCGGGCGCACCGCGGGACCTCCCGCAAGGAGGCCGGGCAGAAGGCCGTCGAGCTGATGGAGCGGGTGCGCATCCCGGCGGCCAAGCAGCGGGTGAACGACTATCCGCACCAGTTCTCCGGCGGCATGCGCCAGCGCATCATGATCGCGATGGCGCTGGCCCTGGAACCGGACCTGATCATCGCGGACGAGCCGACCACGGCCCTGGACGTCACCGTCCAGGCGCAGGTGATGGACCTGCTGGCCGAGCTCCAGGCCGAGTACAACATGGGGCTGATCCTGATCACCCACGACCTGGGCGTGGTGGCGGACGTCGCCGACAAGATCGCGGTGATGTACGCGGGCCGGATCGTGGAGACGGCGCCGGTGCACGAGCTGTACGCCCGGCCCGCCCACCCGTACACCCGCGGGCTGCTCGACTCGATCCCCCGGCTGGACCAGAAGGGCCAGGAGCTCTACGCGATCAAGGGCCTGCCGCCCAACCTGCTGCGCATCCCCAGCGGCTGCGCCTTCAACCCCCGCTGCCCGCGCGCCCGGGACGTCTGCCGGGCCGAGGTGCCGGAGCTGTTCCCGGTGACCGAGGAGGACGGGACGCCGCTGGAGGGGCGCGGCAGCGCCTGCTTCTTCTGGAAGGAGACCCTCCATGACCGTTGACGGGGCCAGCGCACTGGGCGCGGCGTTGCCGGAGGAGGTCGTCTTCGAGCAGGAGGTGCCGCGGGGCGAGCCGATCCTCGAAGTCCGGGACCTGGTCAAGCACTTCCCGCTGACCAAGGGGGTCCTGCTCAGGCGGCAGGTCGGCGCGGTGAAGGCGGTCGACGGGATCACCTTCGACCTGATGCAGGGCGAGACGCTCGGGATCGTCGGCGAGTCCGGCTGCGGGAAGTCCACGCTGGCCAAGGTGCTGATGAACCTGGAGCCGGCCACCGCGGGATCGGTCCGCTACAAGGGGGAGGAGATCTCCCGGCTCTCCGGCGCGGGGCTGAAGGCCGTCCGGCGGAACATCCAGATGGTGTTCCAGGACCCGTACACCTCGCTCAACCCGCGGATGACGGTCGGCGACATCATCGGCGAGCCGTTCCAGATCCACCCCGAGGTGGCGCCCAAGGGGGACCGCCGCAAGGCCGTCCAGGACCTGCTGGACGTGGTCGGGCTCAATCCCGAGTACATCAACCGCTATCCGCACCAGTTCTCCGGCGGTCAGCGCCAGCGCATCGGCATCGCACGGGGGTTGGCGCTCAAGCCGGAGATCATCATCTGCGACGAGCCGGTCTCGGCGCTGGACGTCTCGGTGCAGGCGCAGGTGATCAACCTGCTGGAGCAGCTGCAGGGCGACTTCGACCTGTCGTACATGTTCATCGCGCACGACCTCTCCATCGTCCGGCACATCTCGGACCGGGTCGGGGTGATGTACCTGGGGAAGATGGTCGAGATCGGCAGCGACACGGAGATCTACGACCACGCGACGCACCCGTACACCCAGGCGCTGCTCTCCGCGGTGCCGGTGCCGGACCCGACGGCGCGGGAGACGCGGGACCGGATCGTGCTCACCGGCGACGTGCCCTCGCCGGCCAACCCGCCGTCCGGCTGCCGCTTCCGCACCCGCTGCTGGAAGGCGCAGCGGCGGTGCGAGGTCGAGGAGCCGCTGCTGGCCGCGCCGTCCTGGCTGGACGGGGCGGCGCGGCACGACTCGGCGTGCCACTTCGCGGCGGAGCGCGGGGACGGGCAGGGCGCGGCCGGGCCGGGCGACGAGCCGGGCTGACGGCCGAGGGGCCACGACCAGGGCGCGTCCTCGCAGGTGGGGGCGCGCCCTGTCCCGTGACGGAAAAGAGATCTGCCGCAGGCTCGCCAAGTGCGGTCCGCTCCTTGATAGTTGCTCTGCGCCCAGTGGTGGACGCCGTGGTGCTGAGGAGGGCTGCTCTGATGGACGCGGTGGAGGTGATCGGCGGCGGCCGGGGGAGCGTGGAGCCCGGGACGCCGCTGCTGGAGGTCGACGACCTGCACGTGGAGTTCCACACCCGGGACGGCGTCGCCAGGGCGGTCAACGGGGTGAGCTACTCCGTCGCGGCCGGGGAGACGCTGGCGGTGCTGGGGGAGTCAGGCTCGGGCAAGTCGGTGACGGCGCAGGCGGTCATGGGCATCCTGGACATGCCGCCGGGGCGGATCACCGCGGGGCGGATCCTGTTCCGCGGCGAGGACCTGCTGACCATGGGCGCCAACGCCCGGCGGTCCATCCGGGGCGGGCACATCGCGATGATCTTCCAGGACGCGCTGTCGGCGCTGAACCCGGTGCTCAGCGTGGGCTACCAGCTGGGGGAGATGTTCCGGGCGCACCGCGGCGTCTCCCGCAGGGAGGCGAGGGAGAAGGCCGTCGAGCTGATGGAGCGGGTGCGCATCCCGGCCGCCCGCCAGCGCGTCGGCGACTTCCCGCACCAGTTCTCCGGCGGCATGCGCCAGCGCATCATGATCGCGATGGCGCTGGCCCTGGAGCCCGACCTGATCATCGCGGACGAGCCGACCACGGCCCTGGACGTCACCGTCCAGGCCCAGGTGATGGACCTGCTCGCGGACCTGCAGGCCGAGTACAACATGGGCCTTATCCTGATCACCCACGACCTCGGCGTGGTGGCGGACGTCGCGGACAAGATCGCGGTGATGTACGCCGGCCGGATCGTGGAGACGGCCCCGGTGCGGGAGCTGTACGCCCGGCCGGCGCACCCGTACACCCGTGGGCTGCTGGACTCGATCCCCCGGCTGGACCAGAAGGGCCGGAACCTGCACGCCATCAAGGGCCTGCCGCCGAGCCTGCTGAGCCTCCCGGAGGGCTGTGCCTTCAACCCCCGCTGCGACCGCGCCCAGGACCGCTGCCGGACCGAACCGCCGTCGCTGACACCGGTGACCGGCGAGCACGGGACGGAACTGGCAGGCCGCCGCAGCGCCTGCCACTACTGGCGCGAGACGCTGCACGGCTGAGGCCCGCCCGCCCCGGACGGCGGCTACTTCACGAAGCCGACGTTCTCCCAGACGATGTCGGACAGGCCCTGCGCGCCGATGTTGGCGAGGTCGGCCTTGGCGCCGAACAGCTGCGGGCGCTGGTAGAGCGGCAGGACGCCGGCGACCTTCCAGAGCTCGCCGTCGGCCTGGTTGATCGCCTCGGAGGCGGTGGCGGCGTCGGTCGCGGCGGCGGCCCGGTCGAGCGCGGCGTCCACCGCCGGGCTGCCCGCGCCGACGTGGTTGGTGCCGCCGCCCTGGACGAAGTTGGCGCGGTTGCCGCTGGCCGGGAAGGGGGTGCCGAGCAGCGAGTAGGCGGCGATGTCGAAGTCGTTGCGGTTGACGTACCGGTCGAAGAACTCGTTGGCGGGGGCGGTCACCGTGGTGACCTTGATGCCGACGTCCTTGAGCATCCTGGTGGTGCTGGCGGCCTCGGTCTGGGCCGGGGTGACGCCGGCCGGGACGACCATCCGCAGGTTGAGCTCGTGGCCGTCCTTCCTGCGCACGTCGCCGTCCGGCTTCCAGCCGGCCGAGTCCAGCTTGCGGGCGGCCTCGGCGGGGTCGTAGCGGGCCAGGCCGAGGGAGTTGTCGCGGTAGCCGTTCTGGTTGGTGACCAGCAGGTGGTTGTTGAGCGGGACGGCCGGCCAGTCCAGACCGCTGAGGTCGGCGCGGATCACCGCGTCGCGGTTGATCGCCTGGAAGACGGCCTGGCGCACGGTCGCGTCGCCGAGCAGCGGGGAGCGGGCGTTCAGGGTGAACTGGCGGAAGTCCGGCCCGCCGGCCCGGCGCACCACCGCGCCCCTGGTGTTCTTGACGACCTGGTAGCCGGCCACGTCCGGGCCGATGTTGACGAGGTCGAGCTGCCCCTTGGCGAAGGCGGCGGGCATCGCGTCGGGGAGCATGGCGTGGAAGACGATCCGGTCCAGCACCGGCTTGTCGCCCCACCAGGAGGGGTCGGCGACCAGGGTGACGGTCTGGGCGGCGCGGTCCAGCTGCTCGACCCTGAACGGGCCGGCGGTGACCGGGACGGCGTCGACGTAGGAGCTGTTGAACAGCTCCGGGGTGGAGATCCGGCTGGCGGGCAGCAGCGGGGCGTTGCCGGCGCTGTTGAACATCGACTGCCACTCGGAGAACGGGCGGTCGAAGGTCATCACGGCCTGGAAGTCGTCCTTGCCGCGCTCGACCGCGGAGACCAGCTCGAAGCCGGTGCTGCTGGAGGACTTGTAGGCCGGGTCCTTCCCGTTCAGGGCACGCCAGTTGGCCTCGATGTCGCGCCAGGTGATCGGGGTGCCGTCGGACCAGTGGGCCTTCGGGTTGAGGGTCCAGGTGACCACCTGCCGGCCGTCCCTGAGCTCGGCGCGCGCCTCCTGCAGGTAGGCCGGGTTGGGGGTCTGGGTGCCGGCCGCGTCCGAGCGGAAGAAGGTCGGCAGCAGCGGCTTGGTGACCGCGATGGTCGAGGACTCGCTGCCGTCGGTGTGGATCGGCGACCACTGGCGGGAGAACTGGGCGATCGCCAGGTTCAGGGTGCCGCCCTGGCGCAGCCGGGCCCGGTCCTGCGGGTTGATGTCGACCGAGGTGAGCTTGGGCGACGCGGGGGCGGACGGCAGGGCGTCGGAGCCGGAGCCGTCCTTCCCGGACGTGCAGGAGCAGAGCGCCAGCGAGAGCGTGAGGGCGGTGAGACCGGCGAGCAGGGCCGTCCCGTGGTGCTGGAGGCGGCGGCGCATCGGCGTGCTCCCCGGGGTGGACGTGGCGGATGGTGTGGCGTCACATCTTGCTGACCGGGAGGGGGCGTTGTCGAGGGGCGGGCCCGGATGCGGGCCCGCCCCCCGGTATCGCGGTCGGTCGGACCGCGGATCGGTCAGACCGCGAACTTGAAGGTGCGGTCCTTGTCGCCGGTCTTGTCGAGGACCGAGGCGATGCCGTCCGCGACGTCCTGCGGGGTGACCGCGACCAGCTGGCCGTTCTTCTTGACCTTCACCTTGTCGAACACGTTGCCCAGCTGGGCGGAGAGCGCGTCGAGGTCCCACTTGGGCACGATCTTGCCGGAGGCGTCCGGGACGAGGGTGAGCACCTTGGCGGCGGTCTTCGGGCCGAAGTCCCAGGACTTGGTACCGGCGACGACGTGCACCTTGCCGGAGGCAACCTGCTTGCCGAGGCTGTCGGCGGCGGCCTGGAGGGCCTGGGTGGAGTTCTTCGGCTGGGCTGCCGTGACGGCGAGGGCGATCGGCTGCTCGGGCTTGCCGTCGGCGCGGTCGCGGTAGGCCTGCGCGATCACGTCCAGGGCGCCCGCCGAGTCCACCGCCTGGCCGGCCCGGCCGGGCACGACGATCGGCTCGCCGTTGACGTCGCCGAACTTGACGTAGCCCTCCTGGAGGCCCTGGCCGGAGCCGGCCGCCAGGGTGTCCAGGGCGGCCCTGAGCTTGGCCTTGTCGACCTTGACCTCCGGGGCGACGGCCTTGGTGCCGCCCTTGAGCGACTTGATGACGTCGACCGGGTTGTAGCTGTGCTGGGCCAGGCCGTCCACGGTGGCGGTGGTGTCGAAGCTCAGCCCGGCGACCGTCGGGTCGAGGTCCACGGTCTGGTCGCCGATCTTCAGCTTGATCGGCTGCTGGCCGGCCTTGCCGACCGACTCGTCCAGCTGGTGGATCGCCTGGTCGCGGCTGCTGCCGCCGATCTCGGTGCCGAGCACCACGGTGCCCTTGGGGACGTCGGACTGGTTGAGCATCAGGCCGGTGCCGTACGCGGCGGCGCCGAGGAAGAGCACCGCGACGACGCCGTAGACGCCCAGCTTGACCAGCTTCTTGCCGGCTCCGCCGCGCTTGGCCTTGGCGGAGGCGGCGGGCTCGGCCTTCGCCTTGGCGGGGGCCGGAGCGGGGGCGGACCGGTCGTCCTCGGCGGTCTCGGTGTCCTCGGGCCGGAGGCCGGGGGCCGGCACCGGGGTGACCGCGGTGGCCTCCGGGTCGCCGGGCCGGGGGGCGCCGCCGGGCGCGCCCGGGAAGAGGGCGCCGGGGCCCGCCGGGGCGGCGGGGACGTCCTGGCCGGGAGCGGTCGGGCGCTGGGCGGCGAACGGGTCGTTACCGGTCGGGCGCTGGGCGGCGAAGGGGTCGGTGCCCGTCGGGGCCGAGGCGAACAGGCCCGGCTGGGGACGGCCGTCGGCGCCGTTCGGAGCGCCGTTCCGGGACAGGCCGGGTATCGCGGCGGACGGCGGGGTGTTGTCGCGGATCGGCGCGAAGCCGTCGACCGAGGTGTCCTCCGGGTTCGGCTCGACGGCCGGCCCGGCCTGCGGGTGCGGCGCGGGCGCCGGGTGGCCGTTCGGCTGGAAGCCGTTCTGCGGGCCGGGCTGCCGCGGGCCGCCCGCACGCTCGTCGCGCCGCTGCCCGTGGTTCTGCCGCTGCCCGTTCTGCTGCCCGCGGTTGCGCTGCGGCAGGCCGCCCTGGGGGCCGGCGTCGGGCACGGAGGTGCCGAACGGGTCGGCGACCGGGGCGAAGGGGTCCGCGGCCTCGTACACGCCGGGCTCCTCCGCCGGGGCCTCGGCGCGGAACGGCGCGACGGGCGCGGCCGGGTTCGGCTGCTTGCCCTGGCCGGGCACCGGGCGGCCGTTCGGGGCGCCGTTGGCGCGGGCAGCCGGCGCGGCCGGGCGGGCACCGCGCGGGCGCGGCTCGGCGGCGGTGCCGGACGCGGCCGGGGCCTCCGCCGGGCTCGCGGCGCCGGCCGGCACGGTGGCCGGGGCGGGCTCGGCGGCCGGGGCCTTCTTCTGGCGCGGCCGGAACCAGGCGCCGGTGGACTCCGACTCGGAGGTGGCCGGCGGGATCGGCGGGATCTGCCACTCCGGCGGCAGGTTCGGCTGGGCGGCCTGCCGGCCGCCGTCGTCCATCACACCGAGGACCGGCGAGGCCGGCGCGGAGCGGTGCCGCGGGCCGCCCGGCTCGGCGGCGGCGGCCGGGGCGTCGTCGCCCGGGCCGTCCTCGTTCTTGACGGTGCTGCGGACGACGACCGGCGGGATCGGACGCGAGCCGGGGATGTTGATCCGGACCCGGGTGGTCAGGGTGGTCTCGGTCTTCGGACCGTCGTCCTCGCCGCCCGACGCGGCGCCCGGTCCGGCGTCGGCCCGGTCGCCGCCGGGGAGCCCCGGTGTGCCGTAGGGCGGGGTGCCCGACGGGTAGGCGTCCGGGCCCGTGCGCCGGGGCGTCGGGTGGGCGTTGTCAGATTCGCGGCTGCTCAATGCTGCTCTGCTCCGGGTTCGCGGGCGGGCCGTGCGGCGCGACCGCGGTTCGTGGTCGCCGGGCCTTGACTGGGGCGGGCGGCGGTCGGGTACGGCGTTCTGCGGGACCACCATACTGGGAAGAACTGAGCGGCGAACGGCTTCGGACAGATCCTGATACGTCCGGTTCCTCCGGTATGAGAGTAAGGCCGCGAGCTCCTGACTGCTCGTCGTGCGCGGTGCGTACGCCGCGCTCGACCCGGGTCAGCGCGTGGGGCCGGGCACTCCCGGGAACCAGCTGGTGCGGGTGGGCAGCGTGGCGCAGATCACGCCCAGCACCGAACCGGCGAACAGCCAGGCCAGCGAGGTGGCGTTGGACCACAGCACGTTGTCGCCCTCGGCCCGGGGCACGATCAGCAGCAGCATCGCCAGGAACCAGCCGGCCGCGGGCACGCCCGCGCCGAGCCGGGTGCCGGTGACCCGCAGGCCGCCGTAGAAGGTGGCGGCGGTCGCGGCGAGTGCCAGCAGGACCCCCACCGGCGGCCACAGGGCCTGCACAAAGGATCCGCAGACCGACACCGCGACGCCCAGCAGGAAGAACAGGACATAGGCCGCGATCCGGGCGACGCGCGGCGGCTGGGCCTCGGCCAGCCGCTCCTCGCGGGTGCCGAGGACGACGGCGGGCAGCGGGCGGCGCGGCGACGGGGCGGCGGACCTGCTCATCGGGCGCCCTCCTCGGGTCGCGGGGCGTCGGACGCGAGGCCGGCGAACAGGTCGTCCTCCGGCTCGCCCGGCCCGGCCTGGCCGTGCACCAACTGGTAGTACTCGGTGGCGAACAGCGGCTGGGCGAGGTCGTTGGAGAGCGCGAAGAAGTCGCCGTCCACGGTGATCTGGGTGGCGTGGGCGGCCATCGCGGCGCGCTTGCGCCCCGCGTACGCGGCGCCGTCGAGCACGGTGGTGACCACCTCGTCGTCGACCACGCCGGGGACGTCGGCAGGCCGCGCGACACCCGGGAAGGACGCCTTGGCCGCGGCCTCGGCCAGCCCGGCGTCGAGCACCGAGCAGGGCATCCGGTTCCAGTACACCTTGGCGATCCGCCAGGCCGGGCCCAGCTCCGGGCGGTACGCCGGATCGGCGGCCAGCTCGTACGCGCGCGTCGCGACCCGGTGCGCCTGGATGTGGTCCGGGTGCCCGTAACCGCCGTCCGGGTCGTAGGTGACCAGGACCTGCGGGCGCACCTCGCGGACCACCGCGACCAGGTGACCGGCCGCCTGCTCGACGTCCGCCCGCCAGAAGCAGCCGGGCACGTCGTTCTCGGGCACGCCCATCATCCCGGAGTCGCGGTAGCGTCCGGGGCCGCCGAGGAAGCGGAAGTCGGTCACGCCGAGGGCGCGCATCGCCTCGGTCAGCTCGCCGATCCGGTACGCGCCGAGGGTGTCGTCCCGATCGGCCGTCAGGTGGGCCAGCTCCGGGGGGATCACCTCGCCGCCCTCGCCGAGGGTGCAGGTCACCAGCGTGACCCGGGCGCCCTCGGCGACGTACCGGGCCATGGTGGCGCCGTTGCCGATCGACTCGTCGTCGGGGTGCGCGTGCACCAGCAGGAGGCGGCGTCCGGTAGTCGCGGTCATGGAGGAAGCCTAGCGACCGCCACGGGGGTCAGAGCCGCAGGCCGTTGATCATTCCGGCGAGGTTGCTGGTGACCTGGCTGATCGACGGGGCGATCGAGCTGGAGGCCAGGTAGAAGCCGAGCAGCGCGCAGACGATGGCGTGCGCCAGCTTCAGGCCGGAGCGGCGGATCAGCACCACCACGATGACCAGCATCAGCACGGCGGCGGAGATGTTCATGGCCATGTCGGCTCACACCCCTTCTCGGGCACGCCGCCCCGGGGGAGGGCGGCGAGGGACGGTGCGGGACTGCGGGCTGCGGGCGACCGAGGTCCGGGACGGGGTCCGACGGTCACCCACCGGACAAGTCATACCCGATGGGTGAGGGTGCCATTACCTTCGGTGAGGCCGTGCGCGCCGGGGCACGGTGGCGTCCGAGGGGCGCATGGGCCGGTCGGAGGCGGTTTCGACCCCTTTGGGGTGCACTTGCGGACGATGCTCCGAACGAGTGATCAACGTGCGTCCGGGGGTGGTGGTCCGGCGTCATAAGGTCTGGTGCCATGACCTCCCACACCTCTGCCGACACCTTTCCACGGCAGTACGCGCGGACCCTGCGGTACACCGTCGGCGCCCCCCGCTCCTTCTCCGTCGCGCCCGACGGCTCGCGGGTCGTCTTCCTCCGCTCGCGCTCGGGCCGCGACCGGGCCAACCTGCTCTGGACCCTCGACACCGCCACCGGCGAGGAGCGGGTCGCCGCCGACCCGGCCGCGCTGCTCGGCGGCGGCGAGGAGGACCTCTCGCCGGCCGAGAAGGCCCGCCGCGAGCGCAGCCGCGAGGGCTCGGCCGGCATCGTCGGCTACGCCCTGGACGCGGCCGGCGGGCTCGCCGCCTTCGCCCTCTCCGGCCGTCTGTTCACCGCCGACCTGGCCACCGGCGCCACCGCCGAACTGCCCGCCGAGGGGCCGCTGCTGGACCCGCGGCCGTCCCCCGACGGCACCCACGTCGCGTACGCCAACACCGCCGGCGAGCTGCGGCTGACCCGCACCGACGGCAGCGGCGACCGGGTGCTCGCCGAGCCGGACGGCCCGAACGTCACCTGGGGCCAGGCCGAGTTCATCGCCCAGGAGGAGATGGACCGCGACCGCGGCTTCTGGTGGTCCCCGGAGGGCGACCGGCTGCTGGTCGAGCGCGCCGACGACGGCGCGGTGCGCCGCTGGTGGATCGCCGACCCGGCGAACCCGGACCGCGAGCCCGCCGAGATCGCCTACCCGGCGGCCGGCAGCGCCAACGCCGAGGTCGGGCTCTGGCTGCTCGACCTGCACGGCGGCCGCACCGAGGTGGTCTGGGACCGCGAGGCCTACCCGTACCTGGGCCGGGTGCACTGGTCGAAGGGCGGCGTCCCGCTGCTCCAGGTCCAGACCCGCGACCAGCGCGGCCAGCGGATCCTCGGCCTGGACACCGCCACCGGCGCCACCGAGGTGCTGCACGAGGAGAAGGACGGCGCCTGGCTGGAGCTGTTCCCGGGCGCGCCGGCCTGGACCCCGGACGGCAAGCTGGTCCGGATCTCCGACGAGGGCGGAGTGCGGGCGCTGGTGATCGGCGACCGCGCCGTGACCGGGGCCGACCTGCACGTCCGCTCGGTCGTCGCGGTCACCGAGCGGGAGGTGTTCTTCAGCGCCTCCGGCGGCGCCGAGGAGGCCGACCCCGAGCCGGGCTGGGTCGGCGTCGGCCGGATCAGCCACGACGGCACCCGGCTGGGCTGGGAGTCCGCCAACGGACGGCCGTTCACCTCCGTCACCAGCGCGGTGCACGGCGGCGGGATCACCGTCCGCGCCACCGCCGAGCCCGACCTGCCCGGCACCCTGGTGCGGGTCGCCCGGGACCTGCCCGAGGGCGTGGTGGTCGACGACGTCGCCACCGTCGCCTCGTACGCCGAGACCCCGGTCATCACCGCCCGCCCGGTCTTCCGCTTCGCCGGCGAGCGCCGCATTCCGGCCGCCGTCTTCCTGCCGACCGGCTACGACCGCGAGCGGGACGGCCTGCTGCCCGTCCTGATGGACCCGTACGGCGGCCCCGGTGGCCAGCGCGTCTACCAGGCGCACAACCCGCACCTGCAGTCGCAGTGGTTCGCCGACCAGGGCTTCGCCGTGATCGTCGCCGACGGGCGCGGCACCCCCGGGCGCGGGCCGGCCTGGGAGAAGTCGATCGCCTTCGACTTCGCCGGCTCCACCCTGGACGACCAGGTGGAGGCGCTGCGGGCGCTCGCCGGGGAGTTCCCGCTGGACCTCGACCGGGTCGCCATCCGCGGCTGGTCGTACGGCGGCTACCTCTCCGCGCTCGCCGTGCTGCGCCGCCCGGACGTCTTCCACGCGGCGGTGGCCGGGGCGCCGGTCACCGACTGGGAGCTGTACGACACCCACTACACCGAGCGCTACCTGGGCGACCCGGCCGAGCGGCCCGAGGTGTACGCCGCCAACTCGCTGAGCGGGTACGCGGCGGGCCTGGAGCGCCCGCTGATGATCATCCACGGGCTGGCGGACGACAACGTGGTGGCCGCGCACACCCTGCGGCTGTCCTCGGCGCTGCTCGCCGCCGGGCGCCCGCACACCGTGCTGCCGCTGTCCGGCGTCACCCACATGACCCCGCAGGAGGAGGTCGCGGAGAACCTGCTGCTGCTCCAGGTCGACTTCGTGAAGCGCTCGCTGGGCCTGTGACACCCGCCTGACCCGCGCTCCCGGCGGCCGGTGCCCCTGTCCCCGCGGCCTGACAGGGGTACCGGCCGCCGGCATGACATCCGTCATGCCGGAGGCACGACGGCGGACACTGCCGCCGCCACCCGCCCGCGCGGGACTCTGAGGTGGTGCGAACAGCACCGACGCCACGGGCGTGACACCACCAGGGAGAGGAGCGGGGCGATGGTGACCGAGGTGGCCGCCTTCCGCGGCGTGGGCAAGAGCTACGGGCGGGTGCGTGCCGTGGACGGACTGGACCTCGTGCTCAGGCCGGGCGAGACCGTCGCCCTGCTCGGGCCGAACGGCGCCGGGAAGTCCACCAGCCTGGACCTGCTGCTCGGCCTGCGCGAGCCCGACCAGGGCAGTGTGACGCTGTTCGGCGGCGCCCCGCGGGCCGCGATCGAGGCCGGCCGGGTCGGCGCGATGCTGCAGAGCGGCGGACTGATGTCCGACGTCAAGGTGCGCGAGCTGGTACGGCTCGCCTGCGACGTGCACCCGCGCGGTCGGTCGGTCACGGGGGTGCTGACCGACGCCGGGATCGCCGAGCTGGCGGAACGACGGGTCGACAAGCTGTCCGGAGGCCAGGAGCAGCGGGTTCGCTTCGCCCTGGCCATCGCCGGCGACAGCGACCTGATCGTGCTGGACGAGCCCACCACCGGCATGGACGTCGGCGTGCGGCAGTCGTTCTGGGCGAGCATGCGCGCCCAGGCCGACGCCGGGCGCACGGTGCTGTTCGCCACCCACTACCTGGAGGAGGCCGACTCGGTCGCCGACCGCGTCCTGGTGCTGCACCGGGGCCGACTGATCGCCGACGGCAGCTCGGCGGAGATCAAGGCGCGGGCCGGCGCCCGCCGGGTCGCCTTCGAACTCCACGACGAGGACGGGGGGTTCCCCGACGAGGCGGTGCTGCGCACGCTGCCGGGCGTGCGGTCGCTGGACGTCACCGCGAGGGTCCCGGGGGTGCGGACGGTGCGGATCCGGACCGCGGACGCCGACGCCTGCGTGGCCGGGATCTACCGGGCGGGGCTGTACCCGCGCGGGCTGGAGGTCACCGGCGTGGGCCTGGAACAGGCCTTCCTGACCATCACCGGGGAGCAGGACCGCGAGGACCGCACCGGGAACGCCGACAAGGAGGGCGTGCGATGACCACCCTGATCCGGCTGGAGGTCCTGCGGACCCTCCGCAACCGCCGCTACCTGCTCTTCACCGTCGCCTACCCGGCGCTGATGTACGTCTTCTTCATCAACGCCTACAGCTCCACCCGGCTGGCCGGCGGCCTGCCCGTGAAGACCTACTTCATGGTCTCGATGGCCACCTTCGGCGCGGTCGGCGCCGTCCTGACCAACAGCGCGCAGCGGATCTCGCTGGAACGCCGGAGCGGCTGGGTGCGCCAGCTGCGGCTGACCGCGCTGCCCGGCCGGGCGTACACCGTCGGCAAGATCGCGGCGAGCGCGGTGACCACGCTGCCGGCGATCCTGGTGGTCTTCGCGGTCGGCGCGAGCCAGGGGGTCTCGCTCACCGCGGCGCAGTGGACCGCACTGGCCGTCGCGCTCTGGCTGGGCAGCTTCGTCTTCGCCGCGCTCGGGGTGGCCCTCGGGTACGCGGCGGCGCCGGACGCGGTGCAGACCATCGTGATGATCACCTACATGGCGATGGCGCTGCTCGGCGGCACCTGGTTCCCGGTGAGCGGCTCGATGGAGAGGTTCGCCCGGTTCAACCCGGTGTACCTGTACAACCAGCTGGCCACCTTCACCCAGCCCGGGCACTCCCTGGACACCGTCGCCGTCCTCGGACTGGCCGCCTTCCTCGGGGTGTTCACCACCGCCGCCGCGGCGCTGTACCGCCGCGACACCCGCCAGGCATGATGATCCACATGAGTGACGCGCGCCAGGCCCACCGCCCCGACGGACCACCGGAGGTGGGCGTGGCGCGCGCGTCGTTCATGAACGTGCCCGGCTCCCCGGTGGAGAGCAGGCGGCAGCTGCTGGTCAAGGTCGCCTGGATGACGCTGTGGATGCTCTACCTGGCGTACCCGGCGGGCGACCTGCTGGGCGGCGGCCACAGCACGGTCGGGACGGTGCTCGGCTGGTGCTGCCTGGCCGGGTTCGTGGTCGCCTACATCCTGCTGGTGATCTTCCGCTCCCAGGCCGGGATGCGGCCGCGGGCCTGCCTGGTGATCGTCACGACGATGGTCGTGCTCGCCGTCGCCGCCTCGGTCGGCCTCGGCCCCGCCTTCCTGACCCTGTTCATCTACGCCTCGGTGTGCGTCGCGATCATCGTGCCGGTCCAGTACGCGGTGCGCGCCCTGGTCGCCATGGCGGTGCTCACCGCGGCGATCGGGACGGGCGTCGGGGCCGGTGCCGACACCGTCACCACCTTCGCGCTCAGCGCCTTCCTCTCCGGCATCGCGATGACCGGGCTGCAGCGGCTGGTCGCCACCATGAAGGAACTGCGCGAGGCCCGGGCCGCGGTCGCCCACCTGGCCGCCTCCGAGGAGCGGCTGCGGCTCGCCCGCGACCTGCACGACCTGCTCGGGCACTCGCTGTCGCTGATCACCCTGAAGAGCGAGCTGGCCGGGCGGTTCATGGACGCCGGCAAGGACGAGGCGGCGCGGGCGCAGGTCGCCGACATCGAGCAGGTCGCCCGGCAGTCGCTGATCGACGTCCGGGAGGCGGTGACCGGCTTCCGGCGCCCGACCCTGCCGGTCGAACTGGCCGCCGCCCGTACCGCGCTGGCCGCCGCGCAGGTCCGGTTGGAGGCCTCGCCGGAACTGGTGGACGCCTGGCCGTCGCTGGCCGACGAGGAGACCGGCGCGCTGGCCTGGGCGCTGCGCGAGGCCGTCACCAACGTCGTCCGGCACGGCGAGGACGCCACCGTCTGCACGGTGACGGCGGACGAGAGCTGGGAGGCGAGCGGCGAGCGCTACGCCGTCCTGGAGATCACCGACAACGGGCGCGGGCCGGGCAAGTCCCACCCGGGCAACGGCCTGTCCGGGCTGGAGGAGCGGCTGGCGCTGGTCGGCGGGCGGCTGGAGACCGGGCCGGGAGAGCGCGGACGGGGCTTCCGGCTGCGGGCCTCGGTGCCGCTGCGGACGGCGCCCGCCCCCGTGTCGAAGTCCCCCTGAGTGACGGCGGTTCCGGCACGGAACGGGGAACCCGGGCGGCGGGGTCGAGCGTCGTACCGGACATGCCCACTGTTCTCGTCATCGGCTTCGACCCGTACGCCGTGCCCGGCATGGACGGCGACGCCGTGCAGGCCGTCCTGGACGCCGAGCTCGTCCGCTTCGCCGAGCACGGCATCGACGCCTCCACCGCGCTGGTCGCCCCCGACGGCACCGCCGAGCCCGCCGTCGTGGCGGCCCTCACCGGCCGGGACTGGGACGTCGTCGTCATCGGCGGAGGCATCCGCAAGCCCGAACCGGCGCTCCCCTTCTTCGAACTCGTCGTCAACCTCGTCCGCCGCCACGCCCCCCGGGCCGCGCTCGCCTTCAACACCGGCATCACCGACAGCGTCGAAGCCGCCAGGCGCTGGCTGCCGTAGCGGGAAGCCGGCCCGGTCGGCTTCCCGCGCGGCGGGCTCCCGTACTCGCGGACGGTGCGCGGTCGTTCCGGAAGGGAGGGCGTGCCCTCAGCCCGGGTCGGCCGGGTCGGCCGGGTCGGCCGGGTCGGCCGGGCCGACCAGGTCGGTCAGGTCGCGGCGGTAGGCGAGCGCGGGGCGGTCGCCGAGGAGGAACTCGCGCCCGAGCTCGAAGCCGTTGCGGGTGAGGACCGCCTGGGAGGCGGGGTTGTCGACGGTGGTGACGGCCGTCAGGAAGCGCAGGCCGTAGGCGGTGGCGGCGAGGCGGCAGACCTCGGCGACGGCGGCGCCGGCGACGCCCCGGCCGGTGGCGGATTCCGCGACGCGGTAGCCGAGTTCGGCCCCGCCGTCGGCGAGGTCGACCAGGTTGACGCGGCCGACCAGGACGCCGGCCGCGTCGCGGATCACGTGGAACCGGCAGACGCCCTCGGCCTGTTCGGCGAGGAGGGCGGCGTGGCGGTCCGCGAACCGGGCGAAGTAGTCGTCGCCGCGGTCCGGGATGCTGCGGGCGAAGAAGGCGCGGTTGGTGCGCTCGAAGTCGAGCAGGGCCTCGGCGTGGTCGGGGCGCAGCGGTTCCAGGGTCAGCATTCCGCCAGTCTGGCCCGAAGGGCCTCGCCGAACCACTCGAATACGTCCCGCAGGCTCTCCTGGACCGGCCAGCCGTTGACGGTCGCCATCAGCTGCCAGTAGCGCTCGGCCCTCGGGTCGTCGGCGACCCGGAGGCGGTCCGACAGCCACTGCCGCAGGCCGGCGTCGTCCGGGCGGCCGAAGACCTCGGCGTAGGCGGCCGTGAGGGCGTCGACCACCGGGTCGGCGGCGGGGGAGCCGGGGGCGGTGCCGGCCGCCAGCGCGGCCCGGACCCGGGAGGTCACCGTCCCGGTGAGCTCGGAGTGCAGGCCGGTGCGGTCCCCGTCGGCGCGCTCGGCGGCCTGCTGTTCGGCCATCCGACGCACCGCCGCCCGGAAGTCCGGGTCCTGGACGAGTTCGCCCAGCTCGACCCAGGCCTCGACCTGCTCGGCCGTCGGCTCGTCGGGCAGTTCGGGCATGGCGGAGCGCATCATGGCGACGAACTCCGGGTTGGCGTCCAGGCCGCCGAAGGCCTCGTCGATGAAGTCGTGGACCAGACGCCGGCGTTCGGCGTCGGAGAGCTTGGCGAGCTTGTGCATGAGTCTCGTCTCCTCGGGTGTGGAGCCGCGTTGGGCGACGGCGAGCAGTACCGCCCGGCGCAGCCGGAGCGTGCGGATCTGCACCTCCAGCGCCTCGGCGTGCGCGGCGGCGACCTCGTGCAGCGGGGCCTCCCGCTCCAGCACCCGGCGGATCGCGGGCAGGTCGAGCCCGAGTTCGCGCAGGGTGCGGACGAGGTCCAGCCGGGCGAGGGCGTGGACGTCGTACCGCCGGTAGCCGGCGGCGGTGCGGTCGGTGGGCGGCACCAGGCCGGTGTCGGCGTAGAACCGGATGGCCTTGACGGTGAGCCCGGTACGGCGGGCCAGGTCGCCGATCGAGTAGAGCGTGTCGCTGCCGTCCATGGGGCCCACTCTGGACTCTCCCCTTACCGGAGACGCAAGCCCGTCGGCGCGGGCCCTAGTGTCTTGGCCATGAACGACACTGACAACGGGGCCTCGATCCGCGTGCTGCTCGCCGAGGATCAGGGGATGGTCCGGGAGGCGCTGGCCGCGCTGCTCGGGCTGGAGGGGGACATCGACGTCGTCGCGCAGGTCGGCCGCGGGGACGAGGTGGTGGCGGCGGTGCTCGCGAACGACGTGCAGGTCGCCGTGCTGGACATCGAGATGCCGGGGATGACGGGCATCGAGGCGGCCGCCGAGCTGCGGAGCCGGGCGCCCGGGACGAAGGTGGTCATCGCGACGACCTTCGGCCGGCCCGGCTACCTGCGCCGGGCGATGGAGTCGGGCGCGGACGCCTTCCTGGTGAAGGACGCGCCGGCCGCCGAGCTGGCGGAGGCGATCCGCCGGGTGCTGCGCGGCGAGCGGGTGATCGACCCGGTGCTGGCCGCCGCCGCGCTGGCGGAGGGCGCCAACCCGCTGACCCCGCGCGAGCGGGACGTGCTGGGCGCGGCCGCCGACGGCGCGGTGAACGCGGACATCGCCCGGCGGCTGCACCTGTCCGAGGGGACGGTGCGCAACTACCTGTCGATGGCGATCCAGAAGACCGAGGCCCGCAACCGCACCGAGGCGGTCCGGATCGCCCGCGAGAAGGGCTGGCTCTAGGCGGCGGCCCGGGCGGCCCGGGAGGCGCGGCCGGGTTCAGTTGAGCCGGTGCCGGGCCGCCCGGGCCTCCTGCCGGACCTTGGCGGCGGTGTCCGGGTCGAAGGCGTCCAGGATCTGCGCGTAGGCGTCCATCTCCGCCGAGCCGCCGAGGAAGTCCCCGGTGCGGACGAGGAGTTCGGCCCGCTCCAGGCGCAGCTGGGCGGGGTGCCGGGGCAGCAGCAGGGCGAGTTCGGTGGCCCAGAGCTGGGTGCGGGCGTGCTCGGGGCGGTCGGCGGCCCAGACCCGAATGTTGCCGAGCACCCGCAGCACGATCTCCAGCGGCTGGGCCGGGGTGAGCAGGGTGGGGGTGAACTCCTCCCCGGCGGCGGCGACCAGCCGCTCGACGTCCTCCTGGTCGAGCAGCCGCCCACCGTGGAACGGGTCGGCCAGGACGTACTCCTCGCCGCCCGCCGGGCCACTGACCGCGACGATGAAGTGGCCGGGCAGCGCGATGCCGTGGACGGCCAGCCCGGCCCGCCGGCCGACCGCCATCCACACCAGGGAGAGGGTGATCGGCAGTCCGCGCCGCCGCCGCAGCACCTCGGGCAGCAGCGAGGACTCCAGCCGCCGGTAGTCCGACTGCCGACCGTGGAAGCGCTCCCGCCCGCCGAGGACCGCGGCGAGCAGGGCGGCGGTCTCCTCCGGCCCGGTGGGCGCCCGCTCGGCGACCGCCCGGCGGACCGCCGCCGCGTGCCGTTCCAGCGCGGCCTCGCAGGCGGCGAGCAGCGCGTCCACGCCGGGCGGCTCGCCGGGGTCGCCGGGGTCGGGCACCATGCCGTGCTCGGCGGCGGCGAGCACGCACAGCAGCACCGGGTCGGGCTGCTCGGAGCGGGCGGCGGTCCGGAAGCGGTCTCTGCTCTGCTCGGTCACGGTGACGGCGACGGCTTTCGTACGGCGGACGGACAAGACGGCGGACGGTACGGCCTGGCGGCTACCCCTGGGGAAGCAGGGCGTAGTGGTAAGTGTGACTGGTCGTGAACCCGAGCCCGTCATAGAGCGCGATCGCCCCCGCGTTCTCCGCCTCGACCTGGAGGTAGCCGCCGCTCGCCCCCTCCTCGGCCGCGCGCGAGGCGAGCACCGCCATGACCGCCGTGGCCAGCCCGGCCCGCCGGGCGTACGGCTGGACCTCGATCGCGCCGAAGCAGGCCCAGTCACCCTCGATGACGCAGCGTCCGATCGCCGCCGGCGGCTGCCCGGGGGCGCCCGGTACGGTGGCGAACCAGACCGAGGGGCCGCCGTGCAGCACCCGCCGGGCCGCCTCCTCCACCGCCGGGTCGCCGCTCACCCGCCGGTACACCGACAGCCACCGGTCGTCCGCGGTGCGCGCCAGCCGCACCCGGTCGAGCCCGGCGCCGGCCCGGGCGAGCCCGGCCAGCGGGGCGGTGAGGACCAGGGTGGGCGCGTACCCGGCCCCGAGCCGGTCGAGCTCGGCGACCAGCGTCTGCGGCGAGCCGGGGGAGACCACCTCGACGTACGCGGGCAGCCCGCGCGCCGCGTACCAGGCGCGGACCTCGGCCAGCGCCTGAGGCAACGGCAGTCCGGGGTCGCCGAGGGCCTGGACGGAGTTGGCCCGCCGGGTGAACCCGGCCGCCGCGCGCAGCGTCCACTCGCCGAGCCGCTCCTGCTCGACGGCGGGCCAGCCGCGACCCGCGATCCGCTGCAGCTCGACCGGCGTGGTGGCCGGCAGGGGCGCCCGCCGGGCCGGGAAGGGCGGCACGACCTTGCCCGCCATCAGCAGCCTCTCCGGCAGGAACACCGGATCGCCGGAGCGCGGGGCGACCGTCAGGCCGTGATCGTCCCACGATGTGAGCACGCCGATCGAATCACGGAACACCGGCCGGTCGTCCACGAACTCCGTAAGGCGCCGGACGGACACGCGTCGTCCCACGTCAGAGCGATCTATCCGGACCTCCGGACGGTCGCCGACCGGGTTGTCCGTCGCCATCTGGCCACCTCCTGTGCATTTGCGGTCCCCGACCCGCGATACTAGGGGCGGGCATCGACGACGCCGCGCTCACCGCGCACGGCAGCAGAACAGAACGGGCCACCAGGCCCTTCCGAGGAGGAACGACAGCGTGACCTACGTCATCGCGCAGCCTTGTGTCGACGTGAAGGACAAGGCGTGCATCGAAGAGTGCCCGGTTGACTGCATCTACGAGGGCGAGCGATCGCTCTACATCCACCCGGATGAGTGTGTCGACTGTGGCGCGTGCGAGCCGGTCTGCCCGGTCGAGGCGATCTTCTACGAGGACGACACTCCGGAGGAGTGGAAGGACTACTACAAGGCGAACGTCGAGTTCTTCGACGACCTGGGTTCGCCCGGTGGTGCCTCGAAGCTCGGCCTGATCGAGCGTGACCACCCGTTCATCGCCGCTCTGCCGCCGCAGAACGCCGACCACTGACGATCGGTGGCAATTCAGCTGTGAGCACCAACAGCACGCGCGCGCCGTTCCCGGGCCACCCGGGGGCGGCGCGCCGCGTTTCGGACAAGCTCCCGGTCTTCCCCTGGGACAAGCTGGAGCCGTACAAGAGGACCGCCCTGGCCCATTCGGGCGGGCTCTGCGACTTCTCCGTCGGCACCCCGGTGGACCCGGTCCCCGAGGTGGTCCAGAAGGCGCTGGCCGCGCACACCGACACCCCGGGCTACCCGACCGTCTGGGGCCCGCTGGAGCTGCGCGAGGCGATCGCCGGCTGGCTGCACCGCCGGCTCGGCGCGCGGATCGGCCCGCAGGCCGTGCTGCCGACCGTCGGCTCCAAGGAGCTGGTGGCCTGGCTGCCGACCCAGCTCGGCCTCGGCCCCGGCGACCAGGTCGCCTACCCGCGGCTGGCCTACCCGACCTACGAGGTGGGCGCCCGGCTGTGCGGCGCGGAGCCGGTCGAGTACGACTCGGTGGACGAGCTGGACGGTTCCCGGGTGCGCCTGCTCTGGGTGAACTCGCCGTCCAACCCGACCGGCCGGGTGCTGGGCGCGGACGAGCTGCGCCGCGCCGTCGAGTGGGCCCGGGAGCACCGGGCGCTGCTGGTCAGCGACGAGTGCTACCTGGAGCTCGGCTGGGAGGCCGATCCGGTGTCGGTCCTGGCCCCGGAGGTCTGCGGCGACGGCCACGAGGGCCTGCTGGCCGTCCACTCGCTCTCCAAGCGCTCCAACCTGGCCGGCTACCGCGCCTCCTTCGTGGCGGGCGATCCGGTGGTGGTCGGGGAGCTGCTGGAGGTGCGCAAGCACGGCGGCATGATCGTGCCGGCGCCGGTGCAGGCGGCCACGGTCGCCGCGCTCGCGGACGACGCGCACGTGACCGAGCAGCGCGAGCGGTACGCGGCCCGGCGCTCGGCGCTGCGGGCGGCGCTGGAGGCGTACGGCTTCCGGATCGAGCACTCCGAGGCCAGCCTCTACCTGTGGGCGACGCAGGACCGTCCGTGCTGGGAGACCGTGGCCGAACTGGCCGACCTGGGCATCCTGGTGGCGCCGGGCGACTTCTACGGGCCGGCCGGCGACCGCTTCGTGCGGGTCGCGTTCACGGCGACCGACGAGCGGGTCGCCGCGGCCGTGGAGCGGCTGGGCGCGGCGCGCTGACCGTACCCGGGGATCGTACGGCGAAGGGGGCCGGTGTCACGGACACCGGCCCCCTTCGGGCTTCTCCGGGGAGGCGGGGGTTACAGCGGCAGGCCGCCGCCGAGGTTGCCGCCGTTGAGGCCGCCCAGCAGGCCGCCGAGCGGGCCGAGCGCGCCGGTGAGGCCGGACAGCGGGCTGTTCGAGCCGAGGTCGGCACCGCCGAGGCGGTTGGCCGACCCGTGCTCGGCCAGGCCGAGCACGTCGGTGGCGGGCAGGTCGGCCGGCAGGGCGCGCTCGACCGAGCCGAGCGGCAGCGCCCGCTGCACCGCGCCCACCGGCAGGGCGTCGGCGACGGCGGTGCCGCCGGGGACGGCGCCGGTGAGCGTCTCGGCGCCCGGCACGGCCTGGGTGACCGAGCCGGTCTGGGTGAGCCCGCCGAGCGGGCCGGTGTCGGCGGTGGCACTGCGGGTGTCCGCGCTCTTGCCGGTGACGGCCTCGCCGAGCTTGCCGGCCAGGGCCGAGGCGACCTTCGGGGTGACCGAGGAGAGCTGGCCCGCGGTCGCGGCGGTCTGGTCGACCGGAGCGGTCAGTGAGCCGGCCTTCTCGTTCGCCTCGGGAAGCTGCTGGGCGACGATGTTGCCCGCGGCGTCGGCGGAGGCCGGTACGCCCGCGGCGACGGTGGCCGCGCCGGTGGTGCCGGCGGCCTGGCCGAGCTGGTGGGTGGTGTGCTGGAGGGTGGAACCGGTGTCGTTGTTGGTCAGCTGGCCCAGCGGTGCCGCGAGGTCGCTCTTGGGCAGCAGGGCGTCCCCGCCCAGGGCGGACGCGGAACCGGCCGCGACCAGCGGGGTCGCTCCGGCGGCCACGATGAGCGCGGCCTGGGCGATCCGGCGCGTGAGGGGGTGAGACATGGGGCTCCTCGAAGGGGTCTGGGTCAGTCCCGTCCGCCCTGGGGACCGGGAGTGGACGACCGGGCGGACGACGTTGTTACCGCTTGAGAAGCCAGAAGGTTTCGGCCGGTGCAAGGAAGCTTCCTGACCGACCATCGGATCGTACGACCGCAGCAGGGTCGCCCGCCGGGCCCGGTCGGACGCCGTCGAACCGGCCCCGGCCAAGGGGAGTGACGGTTCTCCACCCCGGTTCGCCGGAACGGGGGGCCGGTCCACCGAGGTTGACCGGAATCACCCGATCGGCGGCAACCCGAACACCAGTGCGTCAGCTCTTGTCGGCCGGGGCCAGAGTGACCTGGACGAGCTTGGTCGAGGTCCCCGAGGTCTGGGTCTGCCAGCCGTCCTCGGACTTGGACTTGCGCCAGATCTTCCCGTCGTAGGCGACCGTCGCGATGCCCAGCTGCTGGGCCTGGGCGACGGCCCAGTGGGCGACCTCCCAGCCGCTCGCCCGCTCGGCGCCCACCCCGCCGTCCGCCCCCGCCTCCGAGGAGGAGGTCAGCGCGGCGGTGGCCGGGTCCGGGGTCAGCGAGACGGCGTTCTCGGCGCCCTTGATGGTCGAGGCGTAGCCGGTCGCCGGGGTCACCGTGCGGCCGAACTCCCGGCGTACCCGGTCGGACAGCACCTGGGCCCGGTCCGGCGCCGCGGCCGGGGTCGCGGTGGCGCCCGGGGCGGCGGAGGCGGAGGCGGAGTCCGCCGGGTCCGGCTTGGCGTAGTCGTGCACCACGCAGGTGAACGAGGCGGGCTCCCGGCCGGCCAGCGCCGTGGTGAGCAGCGTCGCCTTGGTCTCGTGCTTGGCGTAGGCCTGCGGGTAGCCGCTCTTCTGCACCGTCTGCGCGGCGTCGGTCAGCGGCATCCGGGTGTAGCCGGGGACCTTGACCAGGCCGTCCAGGAACTTGTTGGTCGCGTACACCGGGTCCGAGATCTGCGCCGGGGTGCCCCAGCCCATCGACGGCCGCTGCTGGAAGAGGCCGATCGAGTCCCGGTCGCCGCCGGCCAGGTTGCGCAGCTTGGACTCCTGCATGGCGGTCGCCAGCGAGATCGTGGTCGCCCGGTCCGGCAGCCCGCGCGAGCGCGCCACGGCGGCGATCGTCGCGGCGTTGGCGGCCTGCGGCAGCTCCAGCGTGCCGTTGCCGGCGGCGGTCTTCACCGAGCACTCCTCGGACGCGCCCGGCTTGAAGCCGAACCACCAGATCCCTACCACGGCCAGACCGGCGACCAGGGCCAGGCCGAGCAGCCCGACGATCACCATCAGCAGGGCGCGCAGCGGCCCGCGGCGGTGAGTGGGCTCCTCTTCGTCGCCCAACTCCTCGCTGCTCCTTCTCCTGGCCACCGTCGCCCCTCTCGCGCCTGCTCCCTGAATGCGACACCGTACCCACTCGGACGGATGTGCGGCGCCCCCCGGTTGCCGATGTCCGTCCGCGCGCCTTCCCGCGCCCCGGTCGGCGGTCCGGTCCGTGTCACCGGGCGGAGCCGCCGGAGGGACCCGGCCGCGCACTAGGCTGGCCCCATGAGCAGCCCGAACCCGACGCCCCTGGACCTCACTCTCGACGGCGGGACGCTGACCGCCCGGCTCGTCGACTTCCCCTCGGTGAGCGGCGACGAGCAGGCGCTCGCCGACGCCGTCGAGGCCGCGCTGCGCGGCTACCCGCACCTCACCGTGGACCGCCACGGCAACAACGTGGTCGCCCGGACGAACCTGGGCCGGTCCGAGCGCGTCGTCCTGGCCGGCCACCTGGACACCGTGCCGATCGCCGACAACCTCCCCTCGTACGTCGAGGGCGACCTGCTCTACGGCTGCGGCACCTCGGACATGAAGTCCGGCGTCGCCGTGCAACTGCGCCTCGCCGCCACGCTCCCGGAGCCCAACCGCGACCTCACCTTCGTGTTCTACGACTGCGAGGAGGTGGAGGCCCACCGCAACGGCCTGGGCCACCTCGCCAAGGACCGCCCGGAGTGGCTGGCCGGCGACTTCGCGGTGCTGATGGAGCCCAGCGGCGGCATGGTCGAGGGCGGCTGCCAGGGCACCCTGCGGGCGCAGGTGCGGCTCACCGGCGTGCGCGCCCACTCGGCCCGCAGCTGGCTCGGCGACAACGCCATCCACCACGCCGCCGAGGTGCTCACCCGGCTCGCGGACTACCGGCCGCGCCGGGTGGAGATCGACGGCCTGGAGTACCGCGAGGGCCTGAACGCGGTCCGGATCGACGGCGGCGTGGCCGGCAACGTGATCCCGGACGAGTGCGTCGTCACCGTCAACTTCCGCTACGCGCCGGACCGCAGCGAGGCGGACGCGGAGAAGCACGTGCGCGAGGTCTTCGACGGCTTCGAGCTGACCGTCACCGACTTCGCCGCCGGCGCCCTGCCCGGGCTCGCCCAGCCGGCCGCCCAGGCCTTCCTGGCGGCCACCGGCGGCCAGGCCCGGGCCAAGTTCGGCTGGACCGACGTCGCCCGGTTCAGCGCGCTCGGCGTGCCGGCGGTCAACTACGGCCCCGGCGACCCGAACCTGGCGCACAAGCGCGAGGAGCACTGCTCGCTGAGCGCCATCGCCGAGGTCGAGGAGCGGCTGCGCGCCTGGCTGAGCAGCTGAGCCGGGCACCGGGCCGATCGTCCGATCAACGGCCGAACGCCACCTTCCGGTTGCTCAACCGACCTTCCCCCGTTGCCTGAAAACGGGGGAGGGCGGGCGTAGGGTTTCGTCATGACAGGCACAGGAGACGAGAAGCACTACGGTCACGGTCCCGAGCAGGTCGGGGTGCCGCGGAAGAAGAAGGCCTGGCCCGAGAAGCAGCAGGGCCCGGTGCTGGTGCGCCGGGACCAGGTCGGTACCAGCACCACCGACCAGCGCCTGCTGGACACCACCGGTCCCACCGACTGGCTGCACACCGACCCGTGGCGGGTGCTGCGGATCACCTCGGAGTTCGTCGAGGGCTTCGGCGCCCTCGCCGAACTCCCGCCCGCCATCAGCGTCTTCGGCTCCGCCCGGACCCCGGCCGACTCACCCGAGTACCAGTCGGGCGTGGCCATCGGCCGGGCCCTCGCCGAGGCCGGCTACGCGGTGATCACCGGCGGCGGCCCGGGCGCGATGGAGGCCGCCAACCGCGGCGCCTCCGAGGCCGGCGGCCTCAGCGTCGGGCTCGGCATCGAGCTGCCCTTCGAACAGGGCCTCAACGAGTTCGTCGACCTCGGACTGAACTTCCGCTACTTCTTCGTCCGCAAGACGATGTTCGTGAAGTACGCGCAGGGCTTCGTGGTCCTGCCCGGCGGCCTCGGCACGCTGGACGAGCTGTTCGAGGCGCTCACCCTGGTCCAGACGAAGAAGGTCACCCGCTTCCCGGTGATCCTCTACGGCAGCGCCTACTGGGGCGGGCTCTACGAGTGGCTGAAGAACACCCTGGTCGAGCAGGGCAAGGCGGCCCCGCACGACCTGGAGCTGTTCCACATCACCGACGAGATCGACGAGGTCATGAAGATCCTCGCCGACGCCCGCCGGCCCGCCGGCGAGATCTAGGGCCGGGCGCTCGTCACGCCAGCCCCCGGCGGGCGACCGCCGGGGGGCGGGTGCCCCGGATCGAGGCGACCATGTCCAGCACCTGGCGCGTCTCCGCGACCTGGTGCACCCGGTAGACCTGGGCACCCAGCCAGGCCGAGACCGCGGTGGTGGCCAGGGTGCCGAGCAGCCGCTCGTTCACCGGCCGGTCCAGGGTCTCGCCGACGAAGTCCTTGTTGGAGAGCGAGACCAGCACCGGGAAGCCGGTCGCGGTCATCTCCGGCAGCCGCCGGGTGGCCTCCAGCGAGTGCCGGGTGTTCTTGCCGAAGTCGTGCCCCGGGTCGATCACGACCGCGTCCCGCCGCACGCCCAGCTCCACCGCGCGCTCGGCCAGGCCCACCGTCACCCGCAGGATGTCCGCCATCACGTCCTCGTACCCGACCCGGTGCGGCCGGGTACGGGGCTCGGCGCCGCCCGCGTGGGTGCAGACCAGCCCGGCGTCGTACCGGGCGGCCACCTCGGCGAGCTTCGGGTCCACCCCGCCCCAGGCGTCGTTCAGCAGGTCCGCGCCCACCTCGCAGACCGCCTCGCCGACCTCGTGCCGCCAGGTGTCCACGCTGATCACCGCCCCGGGGTGGCGCCTGCGCAGCTCGGCCACGAAGGGCACGGTGCGCCGCAGCTCCTCCTCGACCGTGACCTCGTCGCCCGGCCCGGCCTTCACCCCGCCGATGTCCAGGATCGCCGCGCCCTCGGCCACCGCCCGGTCAGCGGCGGCGAAGGCGGCCTCGTCGGCGAAGGTCGCGCCCTTGTCGAAGAACGAGTCCGGCGTCCGGTTGACGATCGCCATGATCACCAGCTCGTCGTCGGCGAATTCCCGCGGTCCCAGGCGCAGTGCCACCGATGTCTCCTCCACAGCTCCTACGGGTGCGATGATGGCCCCCGGCCTCACTAAGGGACCATGCTGTCATGATCAGTGTGGTTACCTGCCACCACATAGCGGACCGGCCGGGAGTTCGGGAGGACAGCTCGTGTTCTGGGTGATCGTGGTCGCCATGGCCGTGGTGGTCGGCGGCGCCGCCCTGGTGGCGCTCGGCGGAGGCGGCTCGATGCCGGAGGCGGCACCGGACCGGATCTCCGCGCGACTGCCGCAGGACCGCCCGCTGGGCAAGGCGGACGTGGACGAACTGCGCCTGCCGATGGCGCTGCGCGGCTACCGGATGGACGAGGTGGACGACGTCCTGGACCGCCTCGGCGCCGAACTCGCCTACCGGGACGCGCGGATCGCCGAGCTGGAGGCCGCCGCCCACCTGCGCGGCGCGGTCGAGGCGACCAGCGCCCCCGACCCGGCGGCCGAACCGCTGCCCGGCCTGGAGCAGTTCGCCCAGGTGGTCGAGCCGGCCGCGGTGCCCGCCGCCCAGCCGGCCGCGGCCCCGGAGGACGCCAGGCCGGGGACGGAGAAGTGACGGACGCCGTCGAGGGCGCGGTGCTCGGCGCGGACGGCCTGCGCCGCTGCGGCTGGGGCGACTCCACCGACGACTACCGGGTCTACCACGACACCGAGTGGGGCCGGCCGGTGCACGGCGACGACGCGCTGTTCGAGCGGGTCTGCCTGGAGGCCTTCCAGTCCGGTCTGTCCTGGCTGACCATCCTGCGCCGCCGCGAGGGCTTCCGGGCCGCGTTCGCGGGCTTCGAGATCGCCAGGGTCGCCGAGTTCGGCGAGGCGGACCGGGAGCGCCTGCTCGCCGACACCGGCATCATCCGCAACCGGGCCAAGATCGAGGCGGCGATCGCCAACGCCCGGGTCGCCCGCGACCTGGAGGGCGGCCTGGACGCGCTGATCTGGCGCTTCGCCGCCGAGCCGGGCCGGCCGGCCCCCCGCGCGCTGAGCGAGGTGCCGGCCGTCACGCCGGAGTCGACGGCGCTGGCGAAGGCGCTGAAGAAGGCGGGCTTCCGCTTCGTCGGCCCGACCACCGCCTACGCCCTGATGCAGGCCTGCGGACTGGTCGACGACCACCTGGCGGACTGCCACGTCCGCACCGCCGGGGGCTGACCGCCCGGGGCCCGGGCGGTCGCCATGCCAGGTCAACTGGTCTAGCGGCCCAGGTACTTCGGCTTCTCCTTGGCGATGAAGGCGCGCACCGCGATCCGGTGGTCCTCGCTCTCGCCCGCCAGGGTCTGCAACTCGTCCTCCTTGTCGAGGAGTTCGTCCAGCGAGTGGGAGGCGCCGTACGCCAGCGACTCCTTGATCGCGCCGTAGGCGACGGTCGGGCCCTCCGCCAGCTCGCGGGCGAAGACCCGTGCGGTGGCGGCGAGTTCCTCGGCCGGGACCACCTTGGTGGCCAGGCCCAGCTCCATCGCCTCGGCGGCCTTCACCGTCCGGGGCAGCATCAGCAGCTCGGTCGCCTTGGCGTGCCCGACCAGCCGGGGCAGCGTCCAGGAGGCGCCCGAGTCGGCGGTCAGCCCGATCCCGGCGAAGGCGGTGTTGAAGCCGGCCCGGTCGGACAGGACGCGGAAGTCGCAGGCGAAGGCGAGCGAGGCGCCGGCGCCGGCCGCCACCCCGCCGACCGCGGCGACGGTCGGCTTGCGCATCCCGGCCAGCGCCCGCACCAGCGGGTTGTAGTGCTCGGCGACGGTCCGCAGCGCGCCCTCGCCGGTCTCCTCGGCCCGCTTCAGCATGGCCAGGTGCTCGTTCAGGTCCTGCCCGACGCAGAACGCCCGCTCGCCCGCCCCGGTCAGCAGTACGGCCCGCACCGCCGGGTCCGCGGCCGCGGCGGCGACGGTGTCGCGCAGCGCGACCTTGGTGGCCACGTCGAGGGCGTTCATCGCCTCCGGGCGGTTGATGGTGATGACGGCGAGGCCGCCGTCCAGGTCGTACAGCACGGAATCGGACATGGGTGAGGGCTCCCGGGGTCGAGGCGGTGTCGGTCGTGTGTGTCAGGATGCCGGAGCACACGGGGGGCTGGGGAGTGTGAGGTATCGCACCTTCCGGTGGCGTCCGCGCTGCCGCCACGCCGGGGCTTATCACGTGAATTGCGGCGGTTGGGGGCGGTCCGGCCGTGGTTGCACCGAGAGTGATGTTGGTCATCAGCCCGTGGCATGCGGGATAATGGCTTCCGATCAATGCGTTCGATACCGGCGGTGGACGGACTGCCGGTGCGTAGCTGAGCGGTTGCAGGAAGGGGAACGAGCATGGCGGCCATGAAGCCGCGGACGGGTGACGGCCCGCTCGAAGTCACCAAAGAGGGGCGGGGCATCATCATGCGCGTTCCGCTCGAAGGCGGCGGACGCCTTGTGGTGGAGCTCACGCCTGACGAGGCCGACGCCCTCGGCGAGGCCCTGAAGAAGGCCTGCGGCTGACCGCAGCAGGTGCTCGCCATCTCCTGGAGATGCGCTGCCGGGCCCGGGTACGACGTCATGTCGGCCCGGGTCCGCACGTTTTCCCGGCCCGGGTCCGCGGGCCGGCGGCCCGGGGCCCCGAGGGGCGCCGGGTTCAGCGCTTGACGGCGCAGAGCAGCCCGTCCGACACCGGCAGCAGCGCCGGCAGCAGGGCGTCGCTCTCCCGCACGTCCCGGACCAGGTCCCGGACCGCTCCGGTCTGCGGGTCCTGGAGCTCCGGCTCGGCCAGCCGGCCCTCCTGGAAGACCCCCTCGAAGCAGACCATCCCGCCGGGCCGCAGCAGCCGCAGCGCCTCCAGCAGGTACTCGCGGGACTCGGCCGGGTCGCCGTCGCAGAACACCAGGTCGTACTGGCCGTCGGCGAGCCGGGGCAGCACCTCCAGCGCCCGGCCCGGTATGAA
Source organism: Kitasatospora sp. Xyl93 (assembly GCF_055383135.1). Lineage (NCBI taxonomy): Bacteria > Bacillati > Actinomycetota > Actinomycetes > Kitasatosporales > Streptomycetaceae > Kitasatospora > Kitasatospora sp. Xyl93. The sequence continues at coordinate 4,982,338 of NZ_AP029185.1, forward strand.
CCGGGAGCGGTTGGCCGCGAATCCGGCCGCCTGGTACGCCTCGCGGGCCAGCTGCTGGCGCACCGGCTCCGAGTCCACCGTGGTGAGCACGCCGTCCGGCCGCATCCCCCGCAGCAGGTAGACCCCGGACACCCCGGTGCCGGTGCCGATCTCGGCCACCGCCTTGGCGTCCAGCGCGGCCGCCAACAGGCGCAGGCAGGCCCCGCCGCTCGGCCCGATCGCCCGTATCCCGGTCCGCGCGGACTGCGCCCGGGCGTAGGTCAGCACGGCGTCCTCGCCCACGTAGGTGTCGGCGAGGGCCGCGCGTGCGGGCCCGAACTCGCTGATGGCTGCCTCTTTCGGAGCCCCGGGCGGCGGCCCGGTGCCGAGGGATGTCGATATTTCCTGGCACAGATTACTGGCCGACCGGGAACCGCGTACGGCGGCGGGCCGTTGTCATGTCGGACCGGGTACGGAAGACCTCCCGGCCACTTTTATCCGGGCTTGACGGGTGAGGTGGATATGGTGGTGGCCCTGCTGGGCAGAAGAGCCGACCGAGGAGGTGTGGCCGAGGGCGACGTCCCTGTGCGGCGGCACTTCCGCGGCACCACGTCGGCCCGTACGCCGAAGCCCGTGATGAACCAGCCTGCGCACTCCGACCTGGACCAGCCCGGGGCCGCCACGCCGGCCGCCGGTGCCACCGAGGCCCCCGCCCTCGCGACCTTCACCGAGGGTCCCGACGCGCAGACCTGGACTCCGCCCACCTGGGAGGAGATCGTCGAGGCGCACAGCGCCCGGGTCTACCGGCTCGCCTACCGCCTGACGGGCAACCAGCACGACGCCGAGGACCTCACCCAGGAGGTCTTCGTCCGGGTGTTCCGCTCGCTGTCCACCTACACCCCCGGCACGTTCGAGGGCTGGCTGCACCGGATCACCACCAACCTCTTCCTGGACATGGTCCGCCGCCGCCAGCGCATCCGCTTCGACGCGCTCGGCGAGGACGCGGCCGAGCGGCTCGCCTCCCGCGAGCCCAGCCCGGCCCAGCACTTCAGCGACACCCACTTCGACGCCGACGTGCAGCAGGCCCTGGACACCCTCGCGCCGGAGTTCCGCGCCGCCGTGGTGCTCTGCGACATCGAGGGCCTGTCCTACGAGGAGATCGCCGCCACGCTGGGCGTCAAGCTCGGCACCGTCCGCAGCCGCATCCACCGCGGCCGCTCGCACCTGCGCGCCGCGCTCAAGCACCGCGCCCCCGGCTCGGCCCCCGGCCGTGAGCGCCGCGGCGGCTCGGAGGAGCCGGTGCCGGTGGGCGTCGGCGCGGTCGAGGCCGCGGTCGCGCCCGGTGGGCGCGGACGGAGGCGACCGTGAGCGGAACCAGCCGGTCCGGCTCGGACCGGTCGGACGCGTCCGACCGGCCTCCGAGCCGACGGGGCTGGGCCCTGCCGGGCCGGCGCGGCAGCGACGAACCCGGTGAGCCCGTGCTGCCCGCGGTGGCACTGCCCGCGGACACGGCGCTCCACGCGCTTCCCGTCCGCCCCGCCGCACCCGCCGCCGAGGAGCACCACCTCGGCGAGCGCCTCTCCGCCTTCCTGGACGGCGAACTCGGCCACGACTCGCGCGACCGGGTCCAGGCGCACCTGGCGACCTGTCCGCAGTGCCTCGCCGAGGCCGACGAGGGCCGCGCCGTCAAGCACCTGCTGACCGGCACCGGTACCCCCGGCCCGTCCGCCGCGCTGATGGCCCGGCTGATGGCCGTCGGCAACCTCCCCGACGACGCCCCCGCGGGCCGCGACTGGCCGGCCGGGCGCGGGCGCCGCGATGACGACGACGACCTGCCCGGCGGCGGGGTCGCGGCCGCCGGCACGCTCGGCGGCAGCCGGCTCGACGGCGGCTCCTTCGGCCGCGGCGCCGGCGCCTCCTTCGGCGCGGGCGCGCTCGGCGCCGACGCCCCGCTGCCCGGGGTCGACCCGCGCGCCCTCGGGCGCGGCGCCGTGCTGCGGCCGCTGATGGGCCGGCGCACCGCCCGCCCGGAGCCCGCCGTCCCGGCCCGTCCGCAGCCCTCCGCGGCCGCCCTGCGCCCCGCCCCGCGCGGGCGCCGACTGGTGTTCGCCGCCGCGGGCGCCTTCTCCGTCGCCGCGGTCACGCTCGGCGGTGTCGGCGGGTTCAGCACCCAGGGCGAGGAGCGCCACGGCACCACCGTCAGCCCGCCCGGTCCCGGCACCGGCCGGGGCGGCGGCGGCCTCGTCCCGATGAACGCCCAGGTCCCGGTGGACTTCCCGGGCCGCCCGGTCGCCGCGACCCGCGAAGCGGCCCCGTCGGGCTCCCCGGAGCGCTTCCCCGGGGGCGTCGCCGCGCTGCGCCAGCAGATCCGCTAGAGCCGCCCCCGACGGCCCGGGACGCGCGGACCAGCCTCCCTCCGGACGGTTCCGGCCACCGGCAGGTCTTTACCACGGCTTCATCCCAGCGTGGACCAGGGACTCGCCGGTGGCCATTACCCTGTAGGAACCGTCGTCCGACGAGCTAGGGAGCAAAGGTGTTCAGCGACGTAGGTGGGCTGGAGCTCCTGACCCTCGTGATCATGGCGATCATCATCTTCGGTCCGGACAAGCTGCCGAAGCTGATCCAGGACACCATGGGCTTCATCAAGAAGATCCGCTCCTTCGCCGACAACGCGAAGGAGGACATCCGCAGCGAGCTGGGCCCCGAGTTCCAGGACTTCGAGTTCGAGGACCTCAACCCCAAGACCTTCGTCCGCAAGCAGCTGATGGGCGGCCAGGACGACCCGCTGGGCCTCAAGGAGATGAAGGACTCGCTGGACATCCGCTCCGTCCTGGACGACAAGCCGGCGGCACCGGTCAACGGCCGCAGCGGCAGCGTCAGCTTCGAGAAGTCCGACTCCGCCCCCGCCTCCACCGGCGCCCCGCTGGCACCCGGCGAGCGGCCCCCGTTCGACCCCGACGCCACCTGATCCGCGTCCGATCCGTACCGCGTTCGGCGCCCCGGCGCCGCGCCACCGCCCCGCCCGGCCACCCGGCTGAGCGGGGCGGTGGCGTGTGCGCCGCTATTGTGCTGATTGCTCCCGCTGAGCCGTCCGTCACTCCGCGCCCGTCGCGGACCGGGAACGGCCCCGGGGAGCGCCGCGGTACGCCACCATGGGAGCGCGCCACGGCAGGCAAACGCGTGTTTGAGGAGGCCCGGGGATGGACGCGACGAGTCAGGCGGGAGGGGCGACGGCCACGGCCGGCGGCCCGGTGGTCGGCGGACAGGCCGGCCCGGCGGACCCGCTGGTGCCCTACCTGTCCGCCGACTTCCCCTGGTACGGGCTGGACGAGGGCTGGACCGGCCGTCGCTTCCTGGTGCAGGCCGGCGCCGGCCCGCGCACCGCGGGCAGCGTCGACTACGGCTCGCTCGGCCACGGCGAGGAGCCGGCCCAGCGGTACGAGCCGCGCGACGTGCGGAAGTTCGCCGTCGTGGTCACCGTGGCCCGCCGGGACAGCCGCCGCAGCGCCGACAACACCGGCACCCTGGAGGCGACCTCCGCGTCCTCCGCCGCCTGGCTGGCCGGCTCCGGCCTGCTCGCCGGGACCTGGCCCGGTCAGCTGGACCGGTCGCTGCGCCAGGACTGGCTGGACCAGCAGAGCAGCCTCGCCTGGGACCTCGCCGACGACCTGGCCGGCCCCGGCTGGTCCACCCTCAGCCTGCCGGTCAACGGCCTGCCGCAGCCCTTCCGCTACCGCGAGTCCGAGTACGGCTGGGTGCTGGCCGGCGAGGCCCCCGGCGTCCTGCTCGGCGCCTACGGCCGCGGCGTCAGCGCCTACGGCATCGGCTTCTCCACCGTCCCGGACCTGGCCGCCTACACCCGGCCGTAGGGCCGCGGCGGTACGACGCGGGGCCGGGTTGGTCGCCCACCCGGCCCCGCGTCGGTCACGGCGTCAGAACTTGTTCCTGGGCGTCAGGCCCAGCGACATCCCGGACAGACCGCGTTGGCGGCCGCCGAGCTTGCCGGCCACCGCGCGCAGGGCGGCGCCGGCCGGGGAGTCGGGCGCGGCGAGCACGACCGGGCGGCCGTCGTCGCCGCCCTCGCGCAGCCGCACGTCGATCGGGATCGAGCCGAGCACCGGGACGGTCGCGCCGACGGTGCGGGTGAGCGCGTCCGCGACGGTCTGGCCGCCGCCGGTGCCGAAGACGTCGATCATCTCGTCGCAGTGCGGGCACGGCATGCCGGACATGTTCTCGATCACGCCGACGATCTTCTGGTGGGTCTGCACCGCGATGGTGCCCGCCCGCTCGGCCACCTCGGCGGCGGCCATCTGCGGGGTGGTGACGATCAGGATCTCCGCGTTGGGGACCAGCTGGGCCACCGAGATCGCGATGTCGCCGGTGCCGGGCGGCAGGTCCAGCAGCAGCACGTCCAGGTCGCCCCACCAGACGTCGGCGAGGAACTGCTGGAGCGCGCGGTGCAGCATCGGGCCGCGCCACACCACCGGGGCGTTGCCCGGGGTGAACATGCCGATCGAGATGACCTTCACGCCGTTCGCCTGCGGCGGCATGATCATGTCCTGGACCTGGGTCGGCCGGCCCTCGACGCCCAGCATGCGCGGCACGCTGTGGCCGTAGATGTCGGCGTCCACCACGGCGACCTTCAGGCCGTCGGCGGCCATCGCGGCCGCCAGGTTGACGGTCACCGAGGACTTGCCGACGCCGCCCTTGCCGGAGGCGACGGCGTAGACCCGGGTCAGGGTGCCCGGCTTGGCGAACGGGATCTCCCGTTCGGGGGCGCCGCCGCGCAGCAGCTGGGACAGCTCCTTGCGCTGCTCGTCGCTCATCACGTCGAGCTCGACCTCGACGCCGGTCACGCCGGGGACCTTCCCGACCGCCTCGCGCACCCGGGTGACGATGGTGTCGCGCATCGGACAGCCGGAGACCGTCAGGTAGACCGCGACGCGCACCGCGCCGCCCTCGGCGATCCCGACCGATTTCACCATGCCGATCTCGGTGATCGGGCGGTTGATCTCCGGGTCGTTGACGGTCGCCAGCGCCTGGCGTACGGACTCCTCCGTGACGCCGGCCGCGACCTCTGTCTCGTTGGCCATGCCTTGATGGTACGGCGCCGACGGATCCCCTTAACCCGTCGGTAGCGTGCCGCCGGTCACAGCGCCTCGGGGGCGTCCCGGCGCTCGTCGATCTCCTTGAGCAGTGACTGGAGTTCGGACCGGATGAAGTCACGGGTGGCGACCTCGCCGAGCCCGTGCCGCAGGGCGGCGACCTCGCGGGTCAGGTACTCGGTGTCGGCGATGTTGCGGTCGCTGCGGGCGCGGTCCTGCTCCATGTTGACCCGGTCCCGGTTGTCCTGGCGGTTCTGCGCCAGCAGGATCAGCGGGGCCGCGTACGAGGCCTGCAGGGACAGCGCCAGGGTCAGGAAGATGAACGGGTACTCGTCGAAGCGCGCGCTCGCCGGCAGCAGGGTGTTCCACGCTATCCAGACGACGACCACCACCGTCATCCAGACGATGAACCGCCCGGTGCCGAGGAAGCGGGCGATCCGCTCGGACAGGACGCCGAAGGCCTCCGGGTCGTAGGAGGGCAGCGTGAGCAGGCCGGGCCGCGCGGTGCGCGGCTGGTCGAGCCGGGCGCGGCCGGTGCCGGTGATCGGCGCGGTCTCCGTGCGCCGGTCCCGGCCGCCCTCGCGGGTGCGCAGCTCGCGCAGCTGACGCAGTTGGCGCAGTTCGCCCTGAAGGCGCCGGCGCGCGGAGTCGTCCGGCCGTCCGTTGCGGTCACCGTCCACCGGTCGCCCCTTCCCTGTCGTCGTCCTGCTCCTCGTCGTGGGCGTGCAGCGCGGCGTCGCGCCAGTCGTCCGGCAGCAGGTGGTCGAGCACGTCGTCGACGGTCACCGCGCCGAGCAGGTGGTCCGCCTCGTCCACGACCGGCGCGGCGACCAGGTTGTAGGTCGCCAGGTAGCTGGTGATCAGCGACAGCGGGGTGTCCGGCGGCAGCGGGTCCAGGTCGTCGTCCAGCAGCGAGCCGACCAGGACGTACGGGGGCTCGCGCAGCAGCCGCTGGAAGTGCACGGTGCCCAGGTAGCGGCCGGTCGGGGTCTCGTTCGGCGGGCGGCAGACGAAGACCTGCGCGGCCAGCGCGGGCTTGTGGTCGCTGATCCGGACCCGGGCCAGCGCCTCGGCGACCGTCGCGTCCGGTTCCAGCACGATCGGCTCGGTGGTCATCAGACCGCCGGCGGTGTCCTCCTCGTACGTCAGCAGGCGGCGCACCGGCGCGGCCTCCTCCGGCTCCATGAGCTGGAGCAGCCGCTCGGCCTCGTCGCCGGGCAGCTCGGAGAGCAGGTCGGCGGCGTCGTCCGGGTCCATCGCCTCCAGGACGTCGGCGGCGCGCTCCTCCTGGAGCTTGCCGATGATCTCGACCTGGTCGTCCTCGGGCAGCTCCTCCAGGACATCGGCCAGCCGCTCGTCGTCGAGGGCGGCGGCCACCTCGGCGCGGCGCTTGGCGGACAGGTGGTGCAGCACGCTGGCGAGGTCGGCGGGGCGCAGCTGCTCGAAGGTGGCGAGCAGGTTGGCCGCGCCCTGGTCCTGCTCGGGCACCGAGAAGCCGGTGACGTCCTGCCAGTCCAGGGTGAGCCGCTCGCCCTTGCCCTTGCGCAGCCGGCCGGCCCGGCCGACCTGGACGAAGACCTTGCTGATCTCCCACTCGCGCAGCCGGCTCTGCACCATGCCGACGTCCAGCACGGTGACCTCCTCACCGGTCTTGGACCAGGTGACGGTGCGGTCCAGCAGCTCGGCGAGCACCAGGGTCTCGGACGGGCGCTGTTCGAAGCGGCGCAGGTTGATCACGCCGGTGGTGAGCACCTGGCCGGACTCTAGGCTGGTCACCCGGGTCATCGGCAGGAAGATCCGGCGCCGGCCGACCACCTCGACCACCAGGCCGAGCACGCGCGGCGGGCGGCCGCCGAGCCGCAGCGAGACGACCACGTCCCGGACCCGGCCGACCTGGTCGCCGTTCGGGTCGAAGACCGCGATGGCGGACAGGTGGGAGATGAAGACCCGGGTGCCTGGCCCTGCCATAAACCCTCGACTCCCTCGACGCCGTACCGGTAGCGCGCCGGGGGCGCACTCGCGGCCAAGGCTACCCGCGCGGCGGGAGCCCGGCCCGGAGGCACGGTAACCGTCGGACGAGTCCGGGGCGTGAAGCTTCAGCGGCGCTTGAACAGCAGTCTGGGCAGCCCGGCCGGGACCGGGTGGCGGGTGGTGGCCGGGGTGGGCACCGGCTGCGCGGCGTGCGAGCCGTCCGGCATCGCCCCGGGGCGCTCGGTGAGCGGGCCGGCCGGCTCCAGTCGCAGCACCCGGCACTCGCGGGCCCAGCGGGCGGTGATGGCGTCGGTGTCGGGCGCGTTCAGCCGCTTGCCCTTGAGCTCCTCGACGGCGCCCAGCCAGGCCTCGCCGTCCGGGGCCAGCTCGACCACCCGGGCGCTCCAGCCGGTCAGCCGGCCGCCCTTGTCCTTGCTGCGGACGGTGACCACGGCCCCCGCGCCGGCCTCCAGGCCGTGCAGCGGCTGCTCGCCGCCTCCGCCGACCACCACGACCGCGCCGTCGTGCCAGGCGTGCCACAGCGGCCGGGCGTGCTCCTGGCCGTCCGCGCGCACCCAGAGCAGGCCGGACTTCTTCGCGGCCTCCTCCAGCAGGGCCTGGTCGAGGAAGTCGTCGGCGGTCGCGGCGGCGGGCGTACGGTCCATGGCGGACAGCGTACGGCCACCGGGGCCCGTCCGGTGGGGCGACCGGGGCCCGCGGGACGTCTCAGCCTCCGGGCGACAGTTCCATTGCGCCGCCACGGGCCTTACCGTATGACCGCCCCACCCCTGTATGACCGCCCCACCACCGCATGACCGCCCCACCCCCGCGACCAGCAAGGAGCGCCGTGCCCGCCGCCCGGCCCGCGACCGCCCCCTCCGCCGCCCCCGCCGCCCCCGCGACCGCCGGCCCGGCCCCGGCGCACCCGCTGCCCACCCTCGACCTGCTGCTGCTCGCCGTCTCGATCGGCGGCATCTCGCTGTCCGGCCCGCTGATCAGCGCCACCGCCGCGCCCGCGCTGGCGATCGCCTTCTGGCGCAACGTCATGTCGGTCGGCGTCCTCGGCCCGTACGCGCTGCTGCGCCACCGCGCCGAACTGCGCGGGATCGGCCGGCGGGCGCTGCTGCTCGCGGTGGCCGCCGGGGCGCTGCTCGCCGTGCACTTCGCGCTCTGGATGCCCAGCCTGCGGATGACCTCGGTGGCCTCGGCCACCGCCCTGGTCACCACCACCCCGCTGTGGACCATCCTGCTGATGCGGCTGATGGGGGTCCGGGCGCCCCGGCTGGTCTGGCTCGGCACGACCGTCGCCTTCGCCGGCGTGCTGGTGCTGACCGGGGTGGACCTCTCGCTCTCCCCGCGCGCGCTGCTCGGCGACGCGCTCGCGCTCGCCGCCGGCCTGGCCGCGGCCGGGTACATGCTGCTGGGCGCCGAGGTCCGCAGGACCGTCAGCACCACCGCGTACACCCTGGTCTGCTACGCCACCACGGCGGTGGTGCTGCTGGGGATCTGCCTGGTCGCCGGGACGCCGCTGGCCGGCTGGCCGGCCGGGGTGTGGTGGCAGATCGTGCTGCTGATGGCCGCCGCCCAGCTGCTCGGCCACTCGCTGAGCAACCGCGTGGTGCGCAGCCTCGGGCCGTCGATCACCTCCACCGCGATCCTGCTGGAGACCCCGGGCGCGACCCTGATCGCCGCCCTCTGGCTGGGCCAGTGGCCCCCGGCGGCCGCCTACCCGGCAGTGGTGCTGATCCTGCTCGGCCTGGTCCTGGTCGCCCGCGGCGGGCGCCGGTAGCCGCGGGCGGCGCCGGCGCTCAGAGCCAGCCGTTGCGGCGGAAGCCCCGGTACATCCCGAAGCAGATCACCACGATCGCGCCGAGCACCGTCGGGTAGCCGTACTCGTGGTGCAGCTCCGGCATGTAGTCGAAGTTCATGCCGTAGACGCCGGTGATCATGGTGGGCACCGCGAAGATCGCCGCCCAGGCGGTGATCTTGCGCATGTCCTCGTTCTGCGCCACCGAGACCTGCGCCAGGTTCGCCTGCAGCAGCGAGTTCAGCAGCTCGTCGAAGCCGTGCACCTGCTCGGCGACCCGGGCCAGGTGGTCGGCGACGTCCCGGAAGTACTTCTGGATGTCCGGGTCGACCAGCCGCTGGAGCGGCTCGGACAGCTGCTGCATCGGGCGCAGCAGCGGCACCACGGCGCGCTTGAACTCCAGCACCTCGCGCTTGAGTTGGTAGACCCGGCCGACGTCGGCGCTGCGCCCGCCCTTGGCCGAGAAGACGCCGTACTCGATCTCGTCCACGTCGTTCTGGAGCCGCTCGGCGACCAGCAGGTAGTTGTCCACGACGTGGTCGGCGATCGCGTGCAGCACCGCCGACGGGCCCTTGGCGAGCAGCCCGGCCTCGTCGGCGTCGGCCTCCAGCCGGTGGCGCAGCTCCTGCAGCGAACCGTGGCCGCCGTGCCGGACGGTGATCACGAAGTCCGGACCGGCGAAGACCATCAGCTCGCCGGTCTCCACCACCTCGCTGGTGGGCGTCAGTTGGTCGTGCTCGACGTAGCGGATGGTCTTGAAGACGGCGAACAGCACGTCGTCGTAGCGCTCGACCTTGGGCCGCTGGTGCGCGTGCACCGCGTCCTCGACCGCGAGCGGGTGCAGGCCGAAGCGCTGGGCGATCCCCTCGAACTCCGCCTCGGTCGGCTCGTGCAGCCCGATCCAGCTGAACGAGCCCTGCTCCTCGGGGAGTTGGTGCGCGGCCTTGACCCGGCGGGCGGCCTCGCGCGGGCTGCAGGTCTCGCCCCTGCGCCTGCCGTGCTGGTAGACGGCGCAGTCCACGACCGCCGAGGCGGCGTCCTCGGGCAGGACGTCGTAGACGCCGGCCGCGACGCGGCGGCGGTTGGTGCGGACGGCGGCGCGCAGGCTGTTGATCATCGACATGGCAGGCTCCCAGAGGCAGGAACCGTCGCGCGGCGGCGCGGAAGGAAAAACGTTCGGCCGCGGTACGACGGCGGAGAACACCGGTGAAACGGGGAATGAAAGTGCTCTCCCGGCCGGTCCGTCCGTCGTGGGGCCCATGCCCGGGGCTACCGCGGCTGAGTCAGCCGGTTGGGCCTGCGGGGCGCTGGGTACGGGGAAGGCGGGGCCGGGCAGAGCTGCCGGTACTGCATGGTCGGCCGGTATCCACCGCAACCACCTCCTTCGCGCCGCCGCCCCGGAACGAAACGGTTCCGGTGGCCAGTCGCTCACCCTAACATCTGACCGGGCGTCGACGCCGACGGGTTTCCCGGAGGTTTCCGAAGCCTTTACGGGACCGGGGGCACCGCCCGTCCCACCCCGCCCGCGGCCGCCTCCGGCCCGCCCGCACGCGGCCCGCCGATCCTCGGGGGTTACGCTCACCGGCATGGCGCACGACTTCCCGCTCTTCGGCGACCCCCACGGCGGCAACTCCCCGGAGCTCTCCCGGGAGGCGGTGCTGGCCGCCGTCGAGGCCCGGCTGATCTCCACCTTCGGCGAACCGGGCGGCCGCGCCGCGGTCACCTTCCTCGGGGCCGACCGGATCGAGGTGCTGCGCTTCGGCCCGGACGCCGAGGGCCTGGTGCGGTACGCGACCCTCGGCATGTCCGCCGCGCCGATGGCCGACCCCACCTCACCCGTCGCCGACCAGGTGCGCGGCCCGCGCGTCGAACTGGTGCTCACCGTCCGGGGCGGGCGCGACAGCGTGCTGCGCACCCTGGCCACCTTCGCCGCCACCCCGCAGGTCGAGGGCCTGGTGGTGGCCCCGGGCGGCTCGCTGGACCTCGGCTCCCCGCTCTGGGACGGCGCGCCCTTCACCTCGGTGCTCGCGGCCGAACCGGGCGGCCTGGTCGAGGACCTGGAGCTGGCCGAGCCGGCCGAGCCGGTCCGCTTCCTGCCGCTGCTGCCGATGACGCCCAACGAGGCGGGCTGGAAGCGGGTGCACGGCGCGGCCGCGCTCCAGGAGCGCTGGCTCGACCAGGGCGCCGACCTGCGCGACCCGGACCGGCGCGGCGTCCGGCTGGACTGACCGACGCCCGGTCAGGCCGGGCGCGCGGGACGGTCCGTACGCCCGCTCCGCGCTCCGGTGCGCCGGGGCACGGCAGGGGCAGCGGCACCGTCGCCGGGCCGAGGGACTCATGATCCCCTGGTCCAGGGGCCGCGTCGGCTCAGCGCTCGATCGGCTTCGCCCCGGTGGCCTGCGCCAGCAGCGCGCCGTACACCTCCGGGTCGGTGGTGTGCTCGCCGAGCCGGACGGTCTTGCGGCTGCCGTGGTAGTCGCTGGAGCCGGTGACCAGCAGGCCGAGTTCGCCGGCCAGGCCGCGCAGCCGGGCCCTGGTCTCCTCGTCGTGGTCGGTGTGGTCGACCTCCAGCGCGGCCAGCCCGGCCTCCGCGAGGTCGGCGATCACCTGGTCGGAGACCGTCCGGCCGCGCTTGACCGCGCCGGGGTGGGCGAACACCGGGACTCCGCCGGCCGCCCGGACCAGCCGGACCGCCGCGACCGGGTCGGTCTCGTGCTTGCGGACGTCCGCCCGCCCGCCGTTGGCCAGCCAGTCGGCCGTGAAGGCGTCCGAGACGGTGGCCACCACGCCCGCCTCGACCAGCGCGCTGGCGATGTGCGGCCGCCCGACCGAGCCGGTCCCGGCGATCCGCTGCACCTGCTCCCAGGTGATCTCCGCGCCGAGCTCCCGGCAGCGTTCGACGACGGCCCGCCCGCGCCGGAACCGGTCGTTGCGCACCAGGTCCCGCTCGCGCGCGAACTCCGGCTCCTCGGGGTCGAACAGGTACGCCAGCAGGTGCATGCTGATGTCGTCCACCACGCAGGACAGTTCGGCGCCCGGGACGACGGTCAGCCGGCTGCCCGCGGGCAGCGCGCGCACCGCCGCGGCGGCCTCGGCGTGGCCGGCCACGGTGTCGTGGTCGGTCAGCGCCACCACGTCGAGGTCCGCGGCGACGGCCGCCGCGACCAGCTCGGCCGGAGTGTCGGTGCCGTCGGAGGCGTTGCTGTGGGCGTGCAGGTCGATGCGCACGGATCGGGCTCCTGGGGGCTCGTGGGTGCCGCCCAGGATAGGCCAGCGGTCAGGGGCGTCCGGTGGGTCCCGGCCGACCCGGCGAAGACCCGCCGGGCGCCCCTCAGCCGAGCAGCCGGGGGGACAGCGCCCCGCAGGGCAGCAGGTCCAGTTCGGCGCCGGCCTCGCGCAGGTCGGTCAGCACCAGTTCGTCGTACATCACCAGCGCGGACTGCTCGGGCCAGGCGACCGCCCAGAGCCACAGGCCCCGGGCCTCGCCGACGAACACCGCGCGGTCGGCCGGGGCGTCCGGGACGTGGAACATCGGGGTGGGCCGCCCGGCCGCCATCAGCTTGGCGTCGGCGGGCTTGTAGAGGCCGACGGAGTCGCCCGGGTCCGGCCCGGGCATGCCGGCGTAGCGGGCGCCGAGGCCGACGCCCAGCTCCTCGGCTACCAGCACCAGTTCGCCGAAGCCGCCGAGCGGGGCCGGCCCGGAGCAGGCGACGGCGGTGGCCCGGGCGCCCGAGACGTCGTCGCCGACGTGGGCGATGCCGGTGTAGAGCCAGCCGACCGGGAGCGGCCAGGGCAGCCAGACCGGGACCTGGGAGCGGGCGACGGCGACGCCGAGGGCCTCCACGCTCGGCGGCAGCACCGGCTGCATCGGGTGCACGGCTCCGTGCCGGTCGCACTGCCAGGTGTCTGAGAACAGACCGGGGGCGCGGACCCGACCGGCGCACCTCGGGCAGCTGGGCTCGCCCCTCATAGCCGTCAACGCTCCTCCCTCCGGACCGCCGCGTCAAGGACGATCACCCGTACGGAGGGCTCGGCGGCACCTGTCGGTGGCGGGCGCCCGACCGGCGCGGGGTGGGCGCGGCGCGGGCGGTTCCCGTTGGGGGATGTCCCGTCACGGGCGGCGGCAAACGTCCCGGGCACCGCCCCGGACGCACTGACGCCCCGTCATCGGCGAATGCGGTGACGGGGCGTCAGTCGGGTATCGGAACGTCCGGATCGGACGCTCCCGGCTCATCGGCGGCGGGTGAGGACTCCGGATCGGAAGCGCCGCACCGGGTCAGACGGTCGGGCACGGACGGATGAGCAGGCGTTCGCCGGTGCGGGCGGCGGCCTGGACGGCCTCGCGCACGGTGGCGGCGTCGGCGATCTCGCGGTCGGTGGCGGAGCCGTTGGCGTCGTCCAGTCGGACGATCTCGAAGCGCATGGTCTTCGTCATGGGCGTCTCCTTTCCTGGCCCCGCGGGGCGGGGCGGTCGCGGCTGAGTGGGTATCAGCCCTTTCGGGGATCGTGCGGATCCGGCGGTGAGGCCGGACCGGGCGGTTCGTGGTCGCGCGTACGGCGGTCCGCTGCGACAGGGGGTCCCCCTGCTCGCGCGGTGCGTTCCAGGGCCTCGGGTACCACGGTGAGGCGGCGGTGCTACCGGACGGTTGCCCGCCCGTGAAGTCCGGGTTTCGGAGGATCGGCGCCGGAGCGGAGGCCGGCGATGATTCCCGGACAGAATCAAAGATTACCGTAACTAACGACTTTTGTCCTGTGTTGAAGCCGATCGAAGTCGAAGAAGTGGTACAGACCACTTTCGGTCGGCCGGTGGAACCGGACCGGTGCCGGACCGGTGCCGGCCCGTAGCGGTACGGAGCGGTCAGGCCCAGAACGCGGCCAGCGCCTCGGCCGTGGCGGCCGGCTGCTCGGCGTTGGGGGAGTGGCCGGCGTCCGCGACCACCACCCGGCGGGCGCCCAGGCGCTCGGCCATCGCGGTCTGCTCCGCGACCGGCCAGGCGTAGTCCCGCACCCCGGACAGCACCAGCAGCGGCAGCCCGGCGGTGACGGCGGCCAGCTCCGCCACCCGGTCCGGCGCGGCCACCAGGTGGGCGCCGGTGACGGACAGCGCCCGCGGCACGTTGGCCAGCCAGCGCCGGTGCAGGAACTCCGCGACGGCCGGATCCAGGCTCGGCCGCGGCCGACCGCTCTGCGCCTCCAGCTGCCGCATGACCTGCCAGATCTGCTCCAGGTCCATCCCCCGCAGGGCGTCCAGCAGCAGCCCGGTGCGGGCCGCCTCGGCCGGGTCGATCGCGCCCGGACCGGTGGACACCAGGGTCAGCGAGCGCCAGGGCAGCGGTCCCTCGGCGGCCGCGGCGAGCACCGCCTCGCGCACCACCTGACCGCCGAAGGAGTGCCCCAGCAGGTGCAGGGGAACGCCGTCGGCCGCCAGCACCCCGGTGAGCGCCCGGACGTCCGCACCGAGCGCCCCGACGCCGTACGCCGCCGGGTCGTCCGGTCCGCCGGTCTGGTACTGCCCGCGCTGGTCCACGGCCGTCACCCGGTACCCGGCGGCCGCCAGCGGCTCCAGCAGCGCGATGAAGTCCTCCTTGCTGCCGGTGAACCCCGGCACCAGCAGGGCCGAGCCGCGCACCGGCCCGGCCGGCTCCGCCCGCAGCGCCGCGAACTCCCCGCGCGCGGTCACCACGCGCTCGGCCCGCGCACATCCCGGCAGCGTCAGGAACGGCGGCGTGCTCATGGGCTGCTCTCCCTGCTGTCCTACCGGTGACCCGCGGTCCTGCCGTCGGCTCCCCGACGCCCGGCACACCCGAGCCTAGGGCCTCTCGTCGGCCGTGGAACGCCCGAGGGGGCGGGCCGGGCCGGTGCGGCCTGGCCCGCCCCCTCGGGGGAGACACCGGGAGGTCAGCTCTCCGGGGTGGCCTCCACGGGCGCGGCGACCTTGCGGGCGCGGGTGCGCTTGCGGGGGGCCGGGACCTCGGCGGCCTCGGCGGCCGGGGCCTCCGGGGCGGTCTCGGCGACGGCCTTGGGCTTGCGGGCCCGGGTGGCCTTCTTGGCCGGGGCGGGGGCCTCGGCGGTCTCGGTGGCCTCGGCCGCCTCGACGGTCCCGGCCTTCGGCTTGCGGGCCCGGGTGGCCTTCTTCGCCGGGGCCGGAGCCTCGGCAGCGGCCGCGGGGGCCTCGGCGGGGGCCTCGGCGGCCTCCGCCTTGGGCTTGCGGGTCCGGGTGCGGGTGGCCTTCTTCGCCGGAGCCGGGGCCTCGGCGACCTCCTCGGCGGCCGGGGCGACCGCCTCGGCGGGGGCCTCGACGGCAGCGGCCGCGGAGGCCTCGGCGGCCTCCGCCTTGGGCTTGCGGGTCCGGGTGCGGGTGGCCTTCTTCGCCGGAGCCGGGGCCTCGGCGACCTCCTCGGCGGCCGGGGCGACCGCCTCGACGGCGGCCTCGACGACCCTTACGGCCTCGGCCACGACGGCCTCGGCGACCGGAGCCGCCTCGACCGCCACCACGACCTCGGCAGCGGCGGCACCGCCGCGCGAGCGGCGACGGCGACGGCGCGGCGCGGCCTCGCCCTCGGCACCCTCGACGGCCGGAGCCGCCACGGCGGCCTCGGTCACGGCGGCAGCGGCCTCGCCCTCGGCGCCGACCGCCGAGCCCCGACGGGTGCGGCGGCGCTCACGGGTGCGGCGCGGCTTCTGCTCCTCGGTCTCGGCTGCCGCGGCACCGGCGCCCGGACGGCCGGAGCCGCCCTGGCCGCCCTGGCCGCCGCGCCCACCGCGACCGCCGGCGCGGCCCGAACGGGCGCCGCGTCCACCGGTCTCGCCGAGGTCCTCGACCTCCTCCGCGTTGAGCCCGGCGCGGGTCCGCTCCGAGCGCGGCAGGACGCCCTTGGTGCCCGGCGCGATCTTCAGCAGCTCGTACAGGTGCGCCGAGGTGGAGTAGGTCTCCTCCGGGTCGTTGAACGTCAGGTCCAGCGCCTTGTTGATCAGCTGCCAGCGCGGGATGTCGTCCCAGTCGACCAGGGTGACGGCGGTGCCCGAGGCGCCGGCCCGGCCGGTGCGGCCGATCCGGTGCAGGTAGGTCTTCTCGTCCTCGGGGCACTGGTAGTTGATGACGTGGGTGACGCCCTCGACGTCGATGCCGCGGGCGGCCACGTCGGTGCAGACCAGCACGTCGACCTTGCCGTTGCGGAAGGCCCGCAGGGCCTGCTCGCGGGCGCCCTGGCCGAGGTCGCCGTGGACCGCGCCGGCGGCGAAGCCGCGCTGGGTCAGCTGGTCGGAGACGTCGGCGGCGGTGCGCTTGGTGCGGCAGAAGATCATCGCCAGCCCGCGGCCGTCGGCCTGCAGGATGCGCGAGACCATCTCGACCTTGTCCAGCGAGTGCGCACGGAAGATGTGCTGCTCGGTGTTGGCGACGGTCGTGCCGGTGTCGTCCGGGGCGGTGGCCCGGATGTGGGTCGGCTGGCTCATGTACCGGCGGGCGAGGTTGATGACCTGGCCCGGCATGGTGGCCGAGAACAGCAGGGTCTGCCGCTTGGCGGGCAGCATGGTGATGATCTTCTCGACGTCGGGCAGGAAGCCCAGGTCGAGCATCTCGTCGGCCTCGTCCAGGACCAGCGCGCGGACCTTGGACAGGTTCAGCTTCTTCTGCCCGGCCAGGTCGAGCAGCCGGCCCGGGGTGCCGACCACGATGTCGACGCCCTTGGTGAGCGCCTCCACCTGCGGCTCGTACGCCCGGCCGCCGTAGACGGCGAGGACGCGCACGTCGCGGACCTTGCCGGCGGTCTGCAGGTCGTTGGTGACCTGGGTGCAGAGCTCGCGGGTCGGGACGACGATCAGCGCCTGCGGGGCCTCGGAGAGCTGCTCCTCGGTGGCCCGGCCGGCGTCCACGTCGGCGCGCACGACGACCCGCTCGATCAGCGGGAGGCCGAAGCCGAGGGTCTTGCCGGTGCCGGTCTTGGCCTGGCCGATGACGTCGTGGCCGGTCAGCGCGACCGGGAGGGTCATCTCCTGGATGGGGAAGGGGTGGACGATGCCGACGGCCTCGAGTGCCTCGGCGGTCTCCGGGAGGATCCCCAGGTCCCGGAAGGTCGTCTTGATGGGTTCAGCGGTGGTGGACAGGGTGCTGCCTCTTCCGTGTGGAGGGGCCGAGAGCGAGCGGCGGGCGGGCAACCGCGCGGCTGCCTACGGGCCTGGGCGGCCCTGATACAGCTGCGCGGACGCACAACCGCGCCGGTCCCTGCGGCCGGCCGGTGCGCGCTGCCCTGGTGCGGGGCGCGTCGCCGGCGGCGTCGGGGAGAGTTCCCGTGAGGGACCTGCGCGGGACCTCCGCCTCGGGGCGTGGTCTCGGCGGCCCTCGCTCGGCCACTGATGCGGTGCCAAGGCTTGAAGTCCAAGCCATGGTCGGAGCCGATCGGCTCTCCGACCGGGCATCCGCGTACGTGAGTACCCGTGCCTCCGGTGCGGACACGTCCGGCTGGACGGTGACGCTACGGAGGGTTCGCGCGGGGTACCGAGACGGCGGTGACACCATGCGAACACGACGGGCTCCGTACCACCATACAGTCAGGCGACGACTCGAACACGTGACGCGTCTGACATTGCCCCCGGCAACCGCCACCGGACCGCCCGGTCCGGGCGGTCACCGGGCGTGCCCGGTGCTGGGGCGCAGGGGCCGGCGGGACTAAGGTTGCGGGTCATGGAGACCCATGGTGAGACGCAGGACGGGGCGGCCGGCTCGATCGGGGACTGGGCCGCGTGCTCGGCCGACCCCGGGTACCGGGCGGCGGTGCTGGACCTGCTCGGCGCGCTCGCGTACGGCGAGCTGAGCGCCTTCGAGCGGCTCGCCGAGGACGCCAAGCTGGCGCCCGACCTCGCCGACAAGGCGGCGCTGGCCCGGATGGCGTCCGCCGAGTTCCAGCACTACCAGCGGCTGCACGACCGGCTGGCCGAGATCGGCGCCGACCCGCAGGAGGCGATGCGGCCGTTCGTCGAGCCGCTGGAGCTGTTCCACCGGATGACGGCGCCCTCGGACTGGCTGGAGGGCCTGGTCAAGGCCTACGTCGGCGACGCCATCGCGACCGACTTCTACCGCGAGGTGGCCGTCCGGCTGGACGACGACACCCGCGACCTGGTGCTGAGCGTGATGTCCGACACCGGCCACGCCGAGTTCGCCGTCGACAAGGTCCGCCAGGCCATCGAGGCCGACCCCCGGGCCGGCGGCCGGCTCGCCCTGTGGGGCCGTCGGCTGATGGGCGAGGCGCTCAGCCAGGCCCAGCGGGTGGTCGCCGAGCGCGACGCGCTGTCCAACCTGCTGGTCGGCGGCGTCCGGGTGCAGGGCTTCGACCTGGTCGAGGTCGGCAAGATGTTCAACCGGATCACCGAGGCGCACACCCGGCGGATGGCCGCCCTCGGCCTGGCCTCCTGAGCTCTCGGCCCCCGGCCCTCCGGCCCGGCTGCCGGGAGGGACTCAGGCCGCCCGGTGCCGTCGGGCGCGGCGGGCGCCCGACCGGTGCGAACGGTGCGGGTGGTGCCGGTGCGCCGGGGCGCGCCCGGCGGCGAGGTCCGGCCGGGCCAGCAGCGAGGTGAGCACGCCCGCGGCCACCGCCGCGGCCGCCACCGACACCGCCGGCTGGCGCCCCTCCACGGTGAAGTGCGCGACCACCCCGCCGACCATGGCCGCCGCCAGCGCGGTGCCCAGGACCAGGGCCCGGGCGGCCCGGAAGTACGCGGGCAGGGCCAGCAGGGCGGCACCGGCCGTGACCAGGCCGACGAGGGCGAAGGCGATCGACTCGACCAGCAAGACTGCCTCCCGGGGGACGGGCGTGCGGCACCGGCGCCGCACCCCTCGCCGTACCCCGCCCCACCCGGCCCTACACGCGACGGTGCCCCGCTCCCTCGCGGGAACGGGGCACCGGACGATCCGTGCGGCGGGCGCCTCAGACGGTGCCGAAGCCGACCTTGCGGGCGGCCGGCTCGCCGATCTCCACGTACGCCAGGCGCTCGGCCGGGACGATGATGCGGCGGCCGTGCTCGTCGGACAGCGCGAAGATCTTCTCCGAGCCCTCCAGCGCCTTGGCGACCGCGCTCTGGACCTCATCGGCAGTCTGCGAGCTCTCGATCACGATCTCGCGAGGCGCGTTCTGCACGCCGATCTTGACCTCCACGGCTTCCGTCCCTCCGGGGTTGCAGCCTCCATGCACGGGCACCGGACCGCCTGGGACAAGCGTTCGCGGCGACCGTGCCGTACGGCTTCACCATAGAGCACCGGATCCCCGGCCAGGCGAAGGTCGGCGGATCAGCCCTGGTGGGCGGCGCCCTCACCGGACTGCTCGCCCGGGTGCATCGGGAAGCCCTTCAGGCCGCGCCAGGACAGGCTGGCGACCAGCCGCACCGCCTCGTCGCGGGGGATCTCCAGGCCCTGCGAGAGCCAGTACCGGGCGGTGATCTGGGCCAGGCCGCAGACCCCGGCGGCGAGCAGCTTGGACTCCGCCTCGGGCAGGTCGGTGTCCTCCTGGATCACCTTGCTGACCAGCGTCGCGCTCGCCTCGGAGGCCCGCTCGACCCGCTCGCGCACGGCCGGCTCGTTGGTCAGGTCCGACTCGAAGACCAGTCGGAAGGCGCCGGACTCGCTGGAGACGTAGTTGAAGTACGCCTCCATGGTGTTGGCCACCCGCTGCTTGTTGTCGTTGGTGGTCGACAGCGCCTCGCGGGTCGACTCGACCAGGGCGTCGCAGTGCTTGTCCAACAGCGCCAGGTAGAGCTCCAGCTTCCCGGGGAAGTGCTGGTAGAGCACCGGCTTGCTCACCCCGGCGCGGTCGGCGATGTCGTCCATGGCGGCCGCGTGGTAGCCCTGCGCGACGAACACCTCCTGGGCGGCACCGAGCAGTTGTTCACGGCGGGCGCTTCGCGGCAGGCGGGCACCGCGCGGGCGCTCCTGCGCCTCCTGGATGGCCGTCACGGCGCTCCTCACTTCGGGGTCTGTTCGCTGCTGGCAAGAGGGCCGATTCTACTTTTCGGTAACCGCGCCCGCGTTCGGCGAAGGCGAGAAAAGACGATCGGCCTGGTTGTCAGGAGCCCACAATACGGCGCTGACCTCGGCCTCGGCAGTGGTGCGACGGAGGCGGCCGACGGCCGGACCACCCCGGGGGTCTCCGGCCGGGGCTCACTACCATCGTCCACCATGAGCAGCGCTGAGCAGCAGGTACGTACGGTCGAGGTCCCCGGGGCGGTGCTCGCGGTGCACCGCCCCGCCGCCGGCGGCGCCCCCGACGGGCGCGCGCCCGGGCTCTTCGTACACGGCCTCGGCGGCTCGGCCGCCAACTGGCAGGCCCTGATGGACCGGCTCTCCGGGCAGATCGACGGCGAGGCCGTGGACCTGCCCGGCTTCGGCCGCTCGCACCCGCCCACCGACGGCAACCTCACCGTCTCCGGCCACGTCCGCGCGGTGATCGGCTACCTGGAGGCGGCCGACCGCGGCCCGGTCCACCTGTTCGGCAACTCCCTGGGCGGCGCGGTCGCCGTCCGGCTGGCGGCCCTGCGCCCGGACCTGGTGCGCAGCCTCACGCTGGTCTCGCCGGCCCTGCCCGAGCTGCCCCCGCAGCGCTCGGCCTGGCCGACCGGCCTGCTCGCGGTGCCCGGGGTGCCCGCGGTGCTGCGCCGCCTGTCGGCGGGCGGGCGCGACGCCGAGGCGGCCACCGAGGACCTGCTGCGGCTGGTCTACGGCGACCCGGGCGCCCTGAGCCCGGCGGCCCGGGCCCAGGCGGTGGCCGACTACCGGCACCGGCTGGAGGTGCCGCACGCGATGCAGGCGCTGGTCGGCTCGGCCCGCGGCATCGTCTCCGCGTACACCGAGCGCGGCGACCAGGCGCTGTGGCGGCAGGCCGAGCAGGTCGCGGCGCCGGTGCTGCTGGTGTACGGGCTGCGCGACAGGCTGGTCTCCTACCGTTCGGCCCGCCGCGCCTGCGCGGCCTTCGCGGACGCCCGGCTGCTGGTGCTGCCGGAGTCCGGGCACGTGGCGATGATGGAGCACCCCGACCAGGTCGCCCGGGCGGTGCGGGAGCTGATCGCGCGCGCCACGGGTTGAGCACGCACCGCGGGCCGAGTGCGCGCCGTCGCCTGGAACCGGGCCGCGGGGGCGGGGGCTCAAGGCGCGCCGGGGCCGGACCGACCGCGCGCCCGGGCGGGCCGCGCGGGCGGCCGCGCATACCGCCCGGTAACGCCCCGGCCGGGGCCGAGGTCACGGCGGTTCACTCGATCAGGTGGCAGGCAGGCATGTGACCGATGGATCGGCCCGGGCCGGTCCTACCTTTCTGCTGTCGGACCGAACAGGTGTGGGGGAGTCGCGGCCGCCGGAGGAACCGGAGGGCGGCCGCGGCCGAGCGGTCCCGGCGGGTCGGGCCCGACCGCCGGAGCGGGCGGGTGCCCGGGGGAACGGAGCGCGGCGCGTCCGCGACCGGGCCGCCGGCGGGCCGCCCGCAGGCACCGCGGCGCCGGCCCGGCCGACCGGCCCCCTCCCCGACCGTCCCCGCCGCCGTGCGGGCCGCACCGGGCGACCGCCCGGGCCGCCCGGAAACCCGCCGATCCGTCCGCGATCCCGCCCAGCGAAACCGCTCTGCCCTGGAGGTCTCCCGTGCGCGTTGCCCTGCTCACCGAGGGTGCCCGTCCGCATCCCCAGCGTGGCACCGGAGGCTGGTGCGAGCGGCTGGCCGCGGGCCTGCCGGAGCACGCGTTCGAGCGGTACCTGCTGACCGGCCGGGAAGCCCCGGACGGCGCCGCGGACCGGCCGTCGCCCCTCTGGCACGGCACCCACGAGCTGGCGCTGCGGGGGCGCCGACCGGGCGGCCGGGCCCCGGGCGCGGTGCGCAGACGCCGGTACGCCGGGGCGTACGAACGACTGTTGCGGGCGCTGGTGCTGCCCGGGGAGAGAGCCGGCTTCGGACCCGCGCTGTACCGGCTGGCGGCGCTCGCCCGGGAGGACGGCGCGCTGCCCGCCTTCCTGGCCTCCGCGCACGCCCGCCGACTGCTGGAACGGACCTGGCGGCTGCCCGGCGCGGACACCTCCGCCGGGCAGCCGCTGGTTCGCGACGTGCTGGTCGCGGCGGACCTGCTGGAGCAGTGCCTGCGCCCGCTGTCCGCGCCCTGGTACGGCACCGGCCCCGGCGGCCTGGGCGCGGCCGACCTGTGCCACGTGGTCGGCGGCGGCCCGGCCGCACTGCCCGCCCTGGTGGCCCGGCAGCTGCACGGGGTGCCGTTCGTGGTCACCGAGCACGGCCCGCACCTGCGCGAGCAGTACCTCGGCCGGCCGACCGGGGCCGAAGGGCGCGCCGGTGCCGAGGGGGTGGGCCCCTCCTGCCCGGTGGCGGGAAAGGAGGGCGAGCGACACGTGAGGGACGAACGACGGAGCGGCGACCGTCGGCGCCGGGTCCGAACGCCCGGAGGCGAGGGGGCAAGTCACGGGACGCCGTACCGCTGGCCGGTGCGCGCCCTGCTGCTGTCCTTCCACCGGGCGCTCACCGCGGAGGCCTACCGGCAGGCCGCGGTCCTCACCCCCGGCAGCGCCCACGACCAGCAGTGGCAGCACCGCTGCGGCGCCGACCCCGCCCGCACCCGGGTGGTGCCCGAGGGCACGCCGGAGGTGGACCGCCCGGCCGCCGGGCCCGAGCCCGCGGCACCGACCCTGGTGTGGGCGGGCGCACTGGAGCCGGGCCGGGACCCGGAACTCGCGCTGCACGCCCTCGCCCGGGTCCGCGCCGACCTGCCCGACGCTCGGCTGGTGGTGTACGGCGAGGAGACGGCGCCCGGTTACCGGGCGCACTGCGCGGCGGTGGCCGAACGGCTGGGGGTGGCCCCGGCGGTGGAGTTCGCCGGGCGGCCCGGCTCGCTCGCCGAGGCCTGGGAGACGGGCACCGTGGCGGTCTTCTCGGGGCGCTCCCAGCGCAGCCCCCGGCTGCTCGTGGACGCCATGCTCAGCGGCCGGGCGGTGGTCTCCACCGACGTCGGGGTGGCCCGCGAGGCGGTCGGGCCGACCGGACTGCTGGTGCCCGCCCGCGATCCGCGCGCCCTGGCCGGCGCCTGCCTGGCGCTGCTGCGCGACGAGGAACGGCGGGCCCGGCTCGGGCTGGCCGGGCGGCTGCGCGCGCAGGAACGCTTCGCCGTGGAGCCGGTGATCGACGCCTTCCGGGAGATCTACCTGGAGCTGGTCGCGCGGTACCCGGCGTTCCCCGGCGCCGAGGACGGCCCCGCGCCGCGTCCGTTCGCCCGCCCCGCCGAGTACTGGCTGGCCGACGGCCCGCGCGGCGGCGGCACCCCGCGGGACGGGAACGCGGAGCACGACGACATGCGGGAGCACGACGGCGTGCGGGAGCCGGCCGCGCGGCCGGCCGAACTCGCGGAGGCCGTCTGATGTCCGGCGACACCCTGCTCGGCGCCGGCGCGGACCCGGTGCGCGAGGTGATGGCGGAGCACCGCGAGCTGTGCGAGCGCGCCGTCGACCCGCTGGAGGTCGCCGCCGGACTGGAGGAGGCCGGGCTCGGCCCGGACGCCGCCGCCCGCTGCCGGCACGCCGACCTGTTCGCGCTGGCCGAGGAGCTGTACGCCCGGGTGCCCCGCCGCCCGCCGCCGCCCGGGCCCGCGGAGCCGCCGCCGCGCGGGGCCGCCGCCCGGGCCGCCCTGACCGCCGCCGCGCTGGCCGTGCTGCCCTGCACCGGGGTGGCCGCGCTCGGCCCGCGCTGGCCGGTGCTGCTGTCCGCCGCCGTCCCGCTGGTGCTGCTGCCCGCGCTGACCGCGCCGCCTCCGCCATCGCCGTGCGCCGGGCCGGTCCGCCCGCCGGCCGCGCCGGGGCCCGCCCTGGGGCCGCCGCCCGAGCCCGCGCCGCGCCCCGGCTCCCGGCTGCGGCCGGCGGCGCTGGGACACGGGCTGGGCCTGGCCGCGCTGCTGCTGCTCCCGTCGGCCGCGCCGGGCGGGGACCGCCCGCCGGCCGTCGCGCTGGTGCTGGCGGCGGCGGTGTCGGCCGGGTCGGCCGAGCGGGCGGCCCGCTGGTACCGGCAGGTCGGCCGCGGCCACCTGGGCGTGGCCGGCACCCTGGCCGAGTTCCGGGCCCGGATGCGGCCGGTGCTCCCGGTCGCGCTGGCCCTGCACCTGGCGGTGCTCGGGGCGCTGAGCTTCGCCGCGCTGGCCGTACTGGCCGTGGTCGCGCCGCGCCCGGGGCCGGGCCACGGCGGCGGGCTGCTGCACCTGGCGGCCGAGCGGGCCGGCCCCGCCCAGTGGGCGGCGCAGGGCGTGCTGGGCCTGCTGCTGGTCCTGCCGGTGCTGCTGGCGCGGTGCGGCCGGACGGCGGCCGCCGCGGCGGGGGCGTCGGCCGGGGCCGCCGCGGTGCTCGGACCGCTCGCCCTGGGGCGCTCCGCCCCGGAGGCCTGGCTTCTCGGCGGCGGCACCGTCGCGGTGGCGCTGCTGGCGTACGCCGGGGCGGTGCTCGGCCGGGCCGGCTCGCACCGCTGAGCGCCGCCTGCCGAGCCGCCCCCGAGACGGCTCGGCCCGTCCACCCCGTCGAACCACCCCGGGATCCGCCGTGTGATCCCCGCTTTCGTCCCGTTCGTTGAACTCAGTCCGCCAGGTCGTCCCGAGCTGGCTTCGTGGAAGGACACCCCCGATGAGGGTGCTGCTGCTGGGCGCCGACGGCTTCATCGGCCGCCGGGTCACCGATCGTCTGCTGATGGACCAGGAGTTGCAGGTGACGGTGCTCGGCCGGCGCGACTCGGCCGACATCCGCTTCGACCTGACCACCGGGAGCCCGGGCGCACTGGCCCGCTTCCTGGACGCGGTCGCGCCGCAGGTGGTGATCAACTGCGCGGGCGCCACCTACGGCAGCTCGCGCACCCTGATCCGGTCGAACACGCTGGCCGTCGCGACCGTCTGCGAGGCCATCCGGCGCAGCCGGGAGCCGGCCCGGCTGGTGCACGTCGGCTCGGCCGCCGAGTACGGGCCGGTGCCCGGCGGGGTGCCGGTGTCCGAGCAGGCCGAGCCCCGGCCGGTCGGCCCGTACGGGGTGTCCAAGCTGGCCGGGACGGAGCTGGTGCTGGCCTCCGGGCTGGACGCGGCGGTGCTGCGGGTGTTCGACGTGGTGGGCCCGGGGGCGCCGACCGCCTCGCTGTTCGGGCGGCTGGCCGAGGGCCTGCGGCGGGCGCTGGAGCGGGACGAGCACCAGGTGCGGATGCCGGACCTGTCCGGATACCGGGATTTCGTGGACGTGCGGGACGTCGCGCGGGCCATCCAGGCGGCCGCGGTGTCGGCCGCCACGGGGGTGGTCAACATCGGCAGCGGGCACGCCGTCCGGGCCCGGGACGCGGCCCAGCTGCTGGTGCGGGCGTCGGGCTTCGAGGGGCAGATCGTCGAGGAGAACCGGCAGGTCCTGCTGCCCGCGCAGGCCGCCGGGGCGGGCGGCGACCACCTGCCCGGCCACCACCTGCCCGGGCACCGTCCGGAGGGGCACCGGCCGGAGGGCAGGCCGGTGCCGGGCGAGCCGGTGCCGTGGCGGCAGGCGGACGTGCGCACCGCCCGGGACCGTCTCGGATGGCGGACGCAGGTGCCGCTGGAGGAGTCGCTGGGCGACGTCTGGCTGGAGACGGCCTGCCGGGTGTGAGCGCGCCGCGCGGGGCCCCGGGCCCGTCAACCACGGGCTCGGGGCGCCTTCCCGGCCCCCGCCGCCGGTTCCACGATCCGGCGCGGGCCGTCTCGCCCATCGGACGAGCTGTCTCGGAATAGCGAGGGGACGTGACACTGTTGGCCTAGAGAGCCACCCGCGTGGCGGAGCAACAACCCCACACCGAGGTTGGCCCTGGCCATCCGAACAAGACCCATCGGAGTCCCCGTGTCGTTGCCACCCCTGGTCGAGCCGGCCGCCGAGCTCACCGTTGACGAGGTCCGCCGGTACTCCCGCCACCTGATCATCCCGGACGTGGGCATGGCGGGCCAGAAGCGGCTGAAGAACGCCAAGGTGCTGTGCGTCGGCGCCGGGGGCCTCGGCTCGCCGGCCCTGCTCTACCTGGCCGCCGCCGGTGTCGGCACGCTGGGGATCGTCGAGTTCGACGTGGTCGACGAGTCGAACCTGCAGCGCCAGGTGATCCACGGCCAGTCGGACATCGGCCGCTCCAAGGCGGAGTCGGCCCGCGACTCGGTCAAGGAGATCAACCCGTACGTGGACGTGGTGCTGCACGAGGAGCGCCTCGACAACTCCAACGTCATGGAGATCTTCTCCGGCTACGACCTGATCGTGGACGGCACCGACAACTTCGCCACCCGCTACCTGGTGAACGACGCCGCGGTGCTGCTCGGCAAGCCGTACGTGTGGGGCTCGATCTACCGCTTCGACGGCCAGGCCAGTGTGTTCTGGGCCGAGCACGGCCCCTGCTACCGCTGCCTCTACCCGGAGGCCCCGCCGCCGGGCATGGTCCCCTCCTGCGCCGAGGGCGGCGTGCTGGGCGTGCTGTGCGCGTCCATCGGCTCGATCCAGGTCAACGAGGCGATCAAGCTGCTGGCCGGCATCGGGGACCCGCTGGTCGGCCGGCTGATGATCTACGACGCCCTGGAGATGAACTACCGCCAGGTGAAGGTCCGCAAGGACCCGAACTGCGCCGTCTGCGGTGAGAACCCGACGGTCACCGAGCTGATCGACTACGAGGCCTTCTGCGGCGTCGTGTCGGAGGAGGCGCAGGCCGCCGCCGCCGGTTCGACCGTCACCTCGCAGCAGCTCAAGCAGTGGCAGGACGACAAGGAGGACATCTACCTCATCGACGTCCGCGAGCCCGGCGAGTACGAGATCGTCAACATCCCCGGCGCGGTGCTGATCCCCAAGAACGAGTTCCTGATGGGCGACGCGCTGGAGAAGCTGCCGCAGGACCGGAAGATCGTGCTGCACTGCAAGTCGGGCGTGCGCTCGGCCGAGGTGCTGGCCGTGGTGAAGGCCGCCGGCTTCAGCAACGCCGTGCACCTGGGCGGCGGCGTGCTCGGCTGGGTGAACCAGATCGAGCCGCACAAGCCGGTCTACTGACCGACGCTCCCCGTGGAAGGGCCCGCCGACCGGCGGGCCCTTCCCGTTTCCGCGGGGAGGCGCGGGAGGCTCAGCAGGACCGGGGCCGGCTCAGAGGGCGTTCCTGCGCTGGAGCACGTTGTAGGAGATCCAGCCGGGCAGCACCGGCAGCCAGAAGGTCAGCGCCCGGTAGAGGAAGACCGCCGGGGTGGCGATCGTGGGGGAGACGTCCGCGACGGTCAGGGCGCCGATCAGGGCGACCTCGACCGGGCCGATGCCGCCGGGGGTGGGGATCGCCGAGCCGGCCGCGTTGGCGGTCAGGAAGACCACCGCGACCGCCGAGAAGCTGACGTCGCCGCCGAAGGCCTGCACCGAGAAGTCCAGGCAGGCGGTGAAGGAGAGGGTCAGCAGCAGGATGCCGCCGAAGCCGGTGACCAGCTTGCTGGGCGTCTGCATCAGGTCGAGCATCCGCGGCACCACGCCGAAGAACAGCGAGCGCAGCCGGCCCAGGACGAACCGGCGCAGCGGCGCGACGGCGGCCACCACCAGGGCGAGCACGGCGGCGGTCAGTACGCCGATGATCACCGCGCGGGAGGCGGAGAGGTCCCCGTTGGTCTGGCTGCCGGTGATCAGGCCGAAGCTGAACAGCAGCAGCAGGTGCCCGGCCAGGCCCGCCAGCTGGGAGGCGCCGACCGAGGCCACCGCCTGGCCGGAACGGATGCCGGCCTTCTGCAGGTAGCGGGTGTTGAGCGCGATGCCGCCGATCGCGGCGGGGGCGACCAGCTTGACGAAGGAGCCGGCCAGCTGGGCGGCGACGGTGCGCCGGAACGGCAGCCGCTCCGGGACGAAGCCGGTCAGGCTCATCGCGGCGGCGACGTAGCTGAAGGCGGCGGCCAGCAGCGCGGCCGCGGCCCAGGCCCAGTTCATCTGGGAGAGCTTCAGCTGGGCCGGCTTGATGGTGGTCAGGGCCAGGTAGGCGGCGAAGGTGAGCGCGATCACCATGATCAGGCTCTTCGGCTTCAGCCGTTCCAGCTTGGCCGGGGCCATCGGGGCCTCGGGGGCGATCTGGAGGATCTGGCCGCGGATGCGGCTCAGCAGGTCCTCGCCGGCCGCCGCGATGTCCTCCTCGGCCTGCTGCTGGGTGCGCTCGCCGGCCGCGACCTGCTCCAGCGCCCGGGCGCGGGCGGCGGCCTTGCGCTCCTTGGTGAGCTTGGCGAGGTCGATCCGGGTGGAGCGGCTCATGCCGACCGGCTGGAGCAGCGGCAGCGCCTGGGCCACCCGCTCGGCGCCGAGCACCGCGTTGGCGGTGGCGACGGCGCGCTCCGGGCCGATCCGCAGCGCGAAGGTGGTGAGCAGCTGGGCGACGTCGATCCGCAGGGTCAGGTCGGTGGCGGCGATGTCGCCGCCGGACAGGTTGACCAGGCAGCCGGTCCGCTCGTCCACCACCAGCAGCGACTCGCCGGTGAGCCGGCGGTGGGCGATCCGGCGCTCGTGCAGGGCGGCCACCGACTGCCAGATCGAGGCCATCACCGGGTCGGTGACCTCCTCGTCGGCCAGCTCGTCCAGGGTGCGGCCCTCGACGTTCTCGTACACCAGGATCGCGGCGTCCGGGCCGAGCTCGGAGGTGGCGACCAGCTGCGGTGCGCGGGCGCCCGAGGCGGCCGCCGCGTACGCGATCAGGGCCTCCTGCTCCAGCGCCTGGCGCAGCGACTGGGGGCTGCGGCGCACCGCGACCGAGCGCAGCCGCAGCCGCCGCCAGGCCCGGTAGAAGAAGCCGGAGGCCTGCTGCTCGCGGTCGATGATGTGCACGTCCAGCGGGGGGCCGCCCTGCTGGGTGACGTGGTAGCGGCGGGTGCCGCCGGGGGCGTCGGGGGCGCGCACGGCGCCGGCCGGGGTGAAGCCGACCTTGCGCAGGCCGATCATCAGGTGCTGGCCGGTGGGCCGGATGTTGGGGGAGCCGATCGCGTACAGCGTGCCGTAGGCGACGGACCAGCCGATCAGCACGGTGAGCATCAGCGACAGCGGGGTGGTGTAGCCGCCGAGCAGCTCGGTGACCCCGCTGAAGACCACCACCACCCACAGGGCGACCCGCCAGCGCGGCCGGCTCGACATGCCGACGGCGGTCATGTAGGCGATCACCGGGGCGAGGTAGCCGTGCACCGGGTCGGTGAGGGTGCCGTTGCTGTCCATCGGCAGCCGGGTCAGCGCGTCCCGGATGTGCTCGGAGGCGCCTTCGGCCACCCACCAGTCGATGCCGAGCGAGACGCCGTACGCCAGCACCGAGGCGAGCACGCCGTCGGCGACCCGCAGGCCGTCGCGTTTGATCAGCCGCTCGACGGCGAAGGCCAGCGGCACGGCGAGCACCGCGACGCTGGAGACCAGGCCGGTGAGGGTGGAGAACACCGCGGAGAAGTGCGGTGCGTTGGAGGCGATGTCCTGCTCGATGCCGGTGGTCGTCGAGGTGGCGATGCCGGCCAGCACGAAGACGGCGACTATCCCGAGGACGCCGGCCAGGAAGCGGATCAGGTCGGACGGGCGGTGCGCGCGGGCGGCGAGCAGCGGCTCGTCGACGTCCAGGTGCGGGGCGTCGTCCAGTGCGTCGTGGTCGCCGGACGGGGCGGCGGGTGCCGCCGGCTCCGCGGCCGGGGGCGCCGGGGTCTTGATCGTCCGGTCCTTGATCAGGGAGACTTTCGGCGTCGGCCCCGGTGCGGGCCGCCCTTCGCTCCCGCTCCCGGGCGCCGACGGCACGGCCGCAGCGGACTCGTCGGAGTCCTTGTCCACGCCCACGTCAGCCGTCCCGGTCATCTGGTCTTGTCCTCGTATCACCACTCACCGCCCCGGAAGATGGTGGCATGCCCCGGCCCCCCGTGCGGGACAGGGGCCGGATCGGGCGCGGCGGATCGTTCGTACGGGGCCCCGGGCGCGCCCCCGTAGGGAAGAATGCCGCAGGTGACGGACGCAACACACGACGGTCCTCCGGGCGCCCTGCCGCCGTTCGCCGAACTGGTGCTCGACCTGACCGAGCGGATTCCACCCGGCCGGGTGATGACCTACGGCGACGTCGCCGAGTACCTCGGCCAGGGCGGCCCCCGGCAGGTCGGCCGGGTGATGGCCCTGTACGGCGGCTCGGTGCCCTGGTGGCGGGTGATCCGCGCGGACGGCCGCCTGCTGCCCGGGCACGAGCAGCGCGCCCTCGCCCACTACGGCGAGGAGGGCACCCCGCTGCGCGAACTCGCCGACCCGCCCCGGATCGACCTCAGGCGGGCCCGCTGGGACGGCGAACCGATTTCCTAGGAAACCGCCGCACGGTCGGAATTGACGGGGCAGGATCGTAGGCTCGATGCGGGCGGGCCCGACGGGCCCGCCCCCGCCGTGCCCCACCGTTCGACCCCAGGACCGTCTTAGTGAGTGAGCGAAGCGAGCGCGCCGTCGACAGACGCGCTCGGGCGAACGCCCCTGCCGAGCATGGCGAGGTGGGCGCGTGAGCTCCCCCTACCGGCTCGTGCGCAGCCCCCTCGTCCAGCCCGACCCACCCGTGCTGGACGCCTACCAGCGTGCCGTGGTCGAGCACCCCGGCGGGCCGCTGCTGGTGCTGGCCGGCCCGGGCACCGGAAAGACCACCACCCTGGTCGAGGCCGTCGCCCGGCGGATCGAGAACGGCACCGACCCCGAGCGGATCCTCGTCCTCACCTTCAGCCGCAAGGCCGCGACGGAACTGCGCGACCGGATGTCCGGCCGGCTCGGCGGCTCCGCCGCCGCCCCGCAGGCCACCACCTTCCACTCCTTCTGCTACGCCCTGCTGCGCGCCCACCAGGACCCGGAGGACTACGCCGAGCCGCTGCGGCTGCTCTCCGGCCCCGAGCAGGACGTCATGGTCCGCGAACTGCTGGCCGGCGGCGCCGAGGACGCCAGGCTCGGCCTGGGCCGGATCGCCTGGCCGCTGGACCTGCGGGCCTGCCTGACCACCCGCGGCTTCGCCGACGAGGTCCGCGCCGTCCTCGCCCGCAGCCGCGAGCTCGGCCTCGGCGAAGCCGAACTGGAACGCTTCGCCCAGGGCGTCCAGCGCCCCGACTGGGCCGCCGCCGCGCACTTCCTGGCCGACTACCTCGACGTGCTCGACCTGCGCGGCGTCCTCGACTACGCCGAACTCGTCCACCGCGCCGTGCTCCTCGCCGAACGCCCCGAGGTCGGCGAACAGCTGCGGCGGCGCTACGAGGTCGTCTTCGTCGACGAGTACCAGGACACCGACCCCTCCCAGGTCCGGCTGCTGCGCCAACTGGCCGGCGGCGGGCGCGACCTCGTCGCGGTCGGCGACCCGGACCAGTCGATCTACGCCTTCCGCGGCGCCGACATCAACGGCATCCTCGACTTCCCGCAGACCTTCCGGCAGGCCGACGGCAGCCCCGCCGAGGTCAAGGTGCTGCGGGTCTCCCGCCGCTCCGGCGCCGTCCTGCTCGCCGCCTCCCGGGAGATCGCCCGCCGGATGCCGATGGGCCGGCTGCCCGCCGACAAGCTCGCCCAGCACCGCGCCCTGCTGCCCTCCCGCGAGGGCGGCCGGGTCGAGGTCTACACCTACCCGACCCCCGGCGCCGAGCTGGACTCGATCGCCGACCTGCTGCGCCGCGCCCACCTGGAGGACGGCGTGCCCTGGGGCGAGATGGCCGTGCTCGTCCGGGCCGGCGCCCGCTCCATCCCCGGCGTGCGGCGGGCGCTCGGCGCGGCCGGCGTCCCGCTGGAGATCGACGGCGACGACCTGCCGCTGCGCGAGGAGCCGGCCGTCGCCCAGCTGCTGCTCGCCCTGCGGGTCTGCGCCGAGCAGGCCGCCCGGGACCGCAACGGCGACCCGGACGCCCCCGACCCGCTCACCACCGACCTGGCGCACGCCCTGCTCACCGGCCCGCTCGGCGGCCTCGACGGCTCCGACCTGCGCCGCCTCGGCCGCGCCCTGCGCGAGGAGGAACGCGCCGCGCTGCGCGCCGCGGGCCGCCCCGCCACCGTCCCGCGCCCGGCCGGCGAACTGATCCGCGAGGCCCTCGCCGAACCCGAGCGCCTCGTCGCCCTCGACCCCTCGTACGCCCGTCGCGCCCGCGACCTCGGCACCCTGCTGCGCAAGGTCCGCGAGCAGCTGGCCGGCGGCAGCACCGCCGAGGAGGCGCTCTGGGAGCTGTGGGACGGCAGCCGCCGCTGGCGCGAGCGCCTGGAGCGGTCCGCCCTGCGCGGCGGCGCGGCCGGCCGCAACGCCGACCGCGACCTGGACGCGCTGTGCGCCCTGTTCGAGACCGCCGCCCGCGCCGAGGAGCAGGTCACCGGCCACCGCAGCGCCCTGGACCTGCTCGCCGAACTCGAAGCCCAGGACATCGCCGCCGACACCCTCACCGTCCGGGCCGTACGCCCCGAGGCGGTGCGGCTGATGACCGCCCACCGCTCCAAGGGCCTGGAGTGGCGCCTGGTCGTGGTCGCCGGCGTCCAGGACGGCCTCTGGCCCGACCTGCGCCGCCGCGGCTCCCTGCTGGAGGCCGACCGGATCGGCCGCGACGGCCTCGCCGAACCGCTCTCCCCGGGCGCCCTGCTCGGCGAGGAGCGCCGGCTCTTCTACGTCGCCGCGACCCGCGCCAAGGAACGGCTGATCGTCACCGCCGTCAAGGCCCCCGCCGACGACGGCGACGAGCCGTCCCGCTTCCTGCGCGAGCTCTACCGCGAGGACGTCGACCCCAGGACCGGCAGGGTGGTCCGCCGCACCCCGCCGGTCACCGTCGAGGACGTCACCCACCGCCCGCGCCGCCCGCTGTCCGTCGCCGCGCTGGTCGCCGAGCTGCGCGCCGTCACCGTCGACCCCGCCCGCTCGCCCGCACTGCGGCGCGCCGCCGCCGAACGGCTCGCCACCCTCGCCGCCGCCACCGACGAGGACGGGGCCCCGCTGGTGCCCGCCGCCCGCCCCGAGCGCTGGTGGGGCCTGGACGACCCGACCTCCGCCCCCGAGCCGCTGCGCAGCGCCGACGCGCCGGTACGGCTGTCCGGCAGCGGGCTGGAGCAGCTGGAGAGCTGCTCCCTGCAGTGGTTCCTGGACAAGGAGGTCAAGGCGCGCGGCGCGGGCTCGGCCGCCCAGGGCTTCGGCAACGTGGTGCACGCCCTCGCCGACGAGGTCGGCTCCGGCCGCACCCCCGCCGACCTCGCCGTGCTCATGGAACGGCTGGACACCGTCTGGGACGCGCTGGCCTTCGACGCGCCCTGGAAGTCCCACCAGGAGAAGACCGAGGCCCGCTCCGCCCTGGAGCGCTTCCTCAACTGGCACGTCCTGGAGCGCGGGCGGGACCTCGTCGCCACCGAGCACGGCTTCGACGTCACCCTCGACGTCGGCGGCGTCTCGGTGCGCATCCGCGGCTCGATGGACCGGGTCGAGAAGGACGCGGCCGGGCGCGCCTACGTGGTCGACTTCAAGACCGGCAAGCAGATACCCACCGACAAGTCGCTGCCCGAGCACAAGCAGCTCGCCGTCTACCAGCTCGCCGTCCGGGCCGGCGCCCTCGACGAGCTGCCCGGCTTCACCGGGCACCCGCCGGACACCGGCGGCGCCGAACTGGTCCACCTGCGCGAGCCCGCCGCCAAGGCCGCCCAGGACGCCCCCAAGGTGCAGCGGCAGGAGCCGCCGGAGGGCGAGCCCTGGATCGAGAACCTGCTCGCCGAGGCGGCCGGGAAGGTCCTCGCCGAGCGCTTCGTCCCGCAGACCGGCGGAGGCTGCGACCGCTGCGCCTTCCGCCGCAGCTGCTCCGCCCAGCGCGATGGCACCCAGCTCGTCGAGTAGCCTCCCGACCCATCGGCCCGGGGAGGGCGGCCGACCCGGCGGGACGGGATTGTCCGCCGCTCCGGTTACGGTTGCGGGGTGACCGCCGTGCTCAGCCATCCCGACCAGCTCAAGGAGCTGCTGGGGATCCCGTTCAACCGGGAGCAGATGGCGGCCATCGGCGCCCCCCTGGAACCGGCCGTGATCGTGGCCGGCGCCGGCTCCGGCAAGACCACCGTGATGGCAGCCCGGGTGGTCTGGCTGGTCGGCTCCGGCGCCGTACGTCCCGAGGAGGTGCTCGGCCTCACCTTCACCAACAAGGCCGCCGGCGAGCTCTCCGAACGGGTGCGCGCCGCACTCCTCAGGGCCGGCGTGGCCGACCGGGACGCCGCCGAACCGCTCGGCGACCCGGAGATCTCCACCTACCACGCCTTCGCCGGCCGCCTGCTCAAGGAGCACGGCCTGCGGATCGGCATCGAACCGGACGTCCGGCTGCTCGCCGACGCCACCCGCTTCCAGCTCGCCGCCAAGGTGCTGCGCACCGCCCGCGGCCCGTTCCCCGCGCTCACCGGCACCTTCGCCAACCTGGTCGCCGACCTGACCGCGCTGGACGGCGAACTCGCCGAGCACCTGGTCGAGCCGCAGACCCTGCGCGAGTTCGACGAGCGGCTGCTGGACACCCTCGCCACCGTCAAGCTGACCAACGACGACCTGCGCGCCGTCCCGGCCACCGCCCGGGCCCGGCTGGAACTGCTGCGCCTCGTCGAGGACTACCGGCGCCGCAAGCGCTCCGCCGGGCTGATGGACTTCGGCGACCAGATCGCCGCCGCCGCGCGCCTGGCCCAGCAGCGCCCGGAGGTCGGCGAACTGCTGCGCGGCCAGTTCCGGGTGGTGCTGCTGGACGAGTACCAGGACACCTCGGTCGCCCAGCGGCTGATGCTCGCCGGCCTGTTCGGCGCCGGACCGGAGGCGCCCGTCCCCGGCGGCGCAGGCCCGGACGGCACCCCGGACGGCGGCGCCGGCCCGGACGGCACCCCGCACCGCGGCACCGGCGGCGGCCACCCGGTGACCGCCGTCGGCGACCCCTGCCAGGCGATCTACGGCTGGCGCGGCGCCTCGGTGGCCAACCTCGACGAGTTCCCCCGGCACTTCCCGAAGGCCGACGGCCGCCCCGCCGACCGCTACGCGCTCAGCGAGAACCGCCGCAGCGGCGGCCGGCTGCTCGCCTTCGCCAACGAACTCGCCGCCCCGCTGCGCCGGATGCACGAGGGCGTGGAGGCGCTGCGCCCGGCCCCCGGCGCCGAGCAGGACGGCTACGTGCGCGCGGCGCTGCTGCCCACCCACGCCGAGGAGATCGACTGGCTGGCCGACTCGATCGCCCACCTGGTGCGCACCGGCACCGCGCCCGGCCGGATCGCGGTGCTGTGCCGCGGCGGCGCGGCCTTCCCGGACATCCACGCCGCGCTGGTCGCCCGGGAGGTGCCGGTCGAGGTGGTGGGCCTGGGCGGGCTGCTGCAGCTGCCCGAGGTGGCCGACCTGGTGGCGGTCTGCGAGGTGCTGCAGGACCCGACGGCCAACGCCGCGCTGGTGCGCCTGCTGATCGGCCCGCGCTGGCGGATCGGCCCGCGCGACCTCGCGCTGCTCGGCCGCCGGGCCGCCGACCTGGTCCGGACCGACCGGCCCGAGGGCGTCGAGGCGCTGGCCGCGGCCGTCGCCGAGACCGACCCGACCGAGGTGGTCTCGCTGGCCGACGCGGTGGAGACCTTCCTCGACCCGGACCAGCCCGACGACCTGCCGTTCTCCGCCGAGGCGCGGGTGCGCTTCGCCCGGCTCGCCGCCGAATTGCGCGAACTGCGCCGCTCGCTCGCCGACCCGCTGATGGACGTGCTGCATCGGGTGCTGTCCGTCACCGGGCTGGAGGTCGAGCTCGCCGCCTCCCCGCAGGCCCTGGCCGCCCGCCGGCGGGAGACCCTGCACGCCTTCCTGGACGTCGCCGCCTCCTTCGCCGACCTCGACGGCGACCCGGGCCTCGCCGCCTTCCTCGGCTTCCTGCGCGCCGCCCAGGAGTACGAGCGCGGCCTGGACAGCAGCCTGCCCGGCGGCGAGGACACCGTGAAGGTGCTCACCGCGCACAAGTCCAAGGGCCTGGAGTGGGACGTGGTGGCCGTCCCCGGCCTGGTGCGGGGCGCATTCCCGTCATCGAGCCCGCGCGAACGCTGGACGAGCACCAAGCGGGCGCTTCCGCACGCCCTGCGCGGCGACGCCGGAACTCTGCCCGACGTGCGCGGCGGGTGGAACGGGAAGTCGATGACGGCGTTCAAGAAGGAGCTGGCCGAGCACTCCGGCGTCGAGGAACTGCGCCTGGGCTACGTGGCGTTCACCCGGCCCCGGTCGCTGCTGCTGGCCTCCGGGCACTGGTGGGGGCCGAGCCAGAAGACCGTCCGCGGCCCGTCCGCCTTCCTGGAAGCGCTGCGCGAGCACTGCGAGCGGCCCGGCGCGGGCGAGGTCGAGCACTGGGCCGAGCAGCCGGAGAAGGGCGCCGAGAACCCGGCGCTGGCCGCCCCCGTCGAGCGCCCGTGGCCGCTGCCGCTGGACCCGGCCGCCCAGCACGCCCGCCGCCGGGTCGCCGAGGTGGTGCGCGCGCGGCTGGCCGGGACCGTGGCCCGCCCGGCCGCCCCCGGGGCCGTCGACCGGGCGCCCGCGGACCCGCTGCCGGCGGGCCCTTCGGTCCAGGGCGGGCCCGAGGCGGACGAGCTGGCCCCCGAGGAGCGGCGCCAGGTGGCCTCCTGGGACCGTGACCTGACCGCGCTGCTGGGGGAGTTGGAGCGCTCCCGGCGCACCGCGCGGGACGTGCCGCTGCCCGCCGCGCTGTCCGCCACCCAGCTGCTGCGGCTGGCCGCCGACCCGGACGGCTTCGCGCGCGAGCTGGCCCGCCCGATGCCGCGCCCCCCGCAGCCGGCGGCCCGGCGCGGCACCCGCTTCCACGCCTGGGTGCAGTCCCGGATCGAGCCGCTGCTGCTGGTCGAGCCCGGGGCGCTGCCCGGCGCCGACGACGACGGCATCGAGGACGAGCAGGACCTGGAGCGGCTCAAGGAGGCGTTCCTGCGCACCCCGTACGCGCGGCGCGAGCCCCACCGGGTGGAGGCGCCGTTCCAACTGGTGCTGGCGGGCCGGGTGGTGCGGGGGCGGATCGACGCGGTCTACCGGGAGGATGACGCGTTGACGGAATCCGGTGGTGCGTCACGCTACGAAGTGGTGGACTGGAAGACCCACCGGGAGGAGACCGCCGACCCGTTGCAGCTCGCGGTCTACCGGCTGGCCTGGGCCGAGCACGCGGGCGTCGATCCCGAGCAGGTCACGGCTTCGTTCCTGTACGTCCGCAGCGGCCGGATCGTCCGTCCGACAGGACTTCCCGACCGAAAAGAGTTGGAACGGCTCCTGATCGGGAACAGTGACTATTGAGTCACGCAGAGCATCCAAGTCATCACGCCAGTGCCCGAAACCTGTGCGTCGTGCACGTTTCGCGCCTATTGTGGGGTCGGTAACCGGTCAACCCCCGAGCTCCGGCCGCCAGCGAGGCCCGTATTCCCTGACCCTCAGTCATCACCGCAGGTGCCCCCGGGCATCGGCGTCTTCTGCTGGAGAGACCGAAGTTGAGCGCGACCGGATGGATCAGAGAGCGGTTCACCGGGCCGACACCGGGGCCCGCGCCGCGCGCGACCGGCACCTGGCCGAGGACGGCGCTGGCGCTGCCGTTCATCGGCATGGTGCTGATCGTGGCCCTCGACTACCTCAGCGGCACCGAGGTGACGGTCGAACCGGCCCTCACCGCCGTACCCGCGCTGGCCGCCGTGGTCAGCCGCCGAACCTGGTACCCGCTCGCCATCGGTCTGGGCACCGAGGCGGCGGCCTTCCTGATGGCCTTCCGAGGCGACACCCTCGGCGAGTCCGTGCACGCCGCCAGCGTCTTCGCGATCCTGCTCGTCGCCACGATCGGCTGGGTCAGCGCCACCCTGAGGCTGCGCCAGGAACGGGCGCTGGCCGACGCCCAGCTGGTCGCCTCGATCGCCCGCCGGGTGCTGCTGCGGCCCGTCCCCGAACGGGTCGGCACCGTCCGGGCGGCCGTCCACTACGAGGCCGCCGCCGCCCACGCCCGGATCGGCGGGGACCTCTACGAGGTGGTCAACACCCGGCACGGGGTGCGGGCCGTGGTCGGGGACGTGCGCGGCAAGGGCCTCGGCGCGGTGGAGACCGCCGCCGCCGTGCTCGGCGCCTTCCGCGAGGCCGCCCACCAGGAGGCCGCCCTGGACCGGGTGGCCGGCTGGCTCGCCGTCAGCCTCGACCGCGCCCTGCACGAGAACGACCACCCGGGCGTGGAGGAGGAGTTCGTCACCCTGGTGCTGATCGGCGTGGGGCCCGACGGCGCCGCGGAGATCGTCAACTGCGGCCACCCCGCTCCGCTGCTGCTGCGCGGCGGGGAGGTCAGCGCGCTCGAACTCGCCGAGACCGTACCGCCGCTGGGCGTCCTCGACCCGGCCGACGTCCGCCCGCCGGTGCACCGGTTGCCGCTCCAGGGCGACGACCGGGTGCTGCTGTTCACCGACGGGGTGATCGAGGCCCGCGACCGCGCGGGCGTCTTCTACCCGCTCGCCGAACGCCTCCCGCACTGCGCCGACGGCCGCCCGGCCGACGTCCTGCAGCGCCTGCACGAGGACGTGGTGCGCCACGTCGGGCGCCAGCTCGGCGACGACGCGGCGATGCTGCTGCTCCAGTTCGACCACCCGGCCACGCTCGGACAGGAGGGGGCGCCCGCCGCGGCCACCATCCCCCAGCAGGCCGGGGTCCTGACGTCCCAGTAGCCGCCGCTACAGGGACACCTCGACCAGCAGCGGCCGGTGGTCCGACACCGCGGCGCGCGGCGCCGCGGCCGGGCCGACCGCCGCGCGCGGCACGCCGATCGCCAGCACGTGGTCGAACTGCACCGCGGGCCGGTGCGAGGGGTAGGTCGGCGTGCGCGCCAGGTCGTACCAGCCCTGCAGGCGGGGGCGGGGCTCGCGCACCCGGCGCCGGCGCGGCTCGGCCAGGGCCGGCCGGGCCCGCCGGGCCGCCCGCAGTTCGCGCACCCGCACCCGCGCCCGCGGCGCGGTGCGCTCCAGCGCCGTCGCCCCGCCGAGCACCGTGCGCGGCACGGCGCCGACCAGGTTGAAGTCGCCCAGCACCAGGTACGGCTGCGGCAGGTCGGCGATCCAGCGGCGGATGCCGGCCAGCTGCGCCATGTTCCAGCCGGGGACGAAGGACAGGTGCGCCGCCACCACGGTGAACGGCCCGCGCTCGCCCTCCAGGACGGCCGCCAGCGCCGCGCGCGGCTCGTCCGGCACCGGGGTCAGCCCGCGCCGCCCGGCCACCCGCAGCGGCAGCCCGAACGGCGCCGGGGCGAACCGCCGGGCCCGCCAGTGCCGCACCGGAAGCCTCGTCAGCAGCGCCGTCCCGTACGAGGGCAGCGCGCCGTCGCCCACGTCGTCCGGCCCGTACACCCGCAGCCCGTTCGGGCCGGCCGGCTCCGGGACCCAGCCCGCCACCGGCGCGGGGCGGCCGTGCAGGGCGGCGGCGAAGCGCCAGTCCTTGGCGCCCATCGCCGCGGCCGCCACCGCCGCCTGGTCGGTGCCGCCGGAGCGCGACTGGCGCCGGTCCACCTCCTGGAGCGCCAGCACGTCGGCGTCCAGCGCGGCCACCGCGTCGGCCAGCGGCGCGCCGGGGTCGGACGGGTAGGGCCGTGGGGCGCCGTCCGGGGCGAGCGGCTGGCCGTGCAGGAGGTTGAAGGTGGCGATACGCAACTGGCTCACACCGCACGACGGTACCCGCTCCCCGGAGCGGGCGGGCCCGGTCCCGACGCCGGGCGGGCCCGGTCCCGGCTTGAGGCAGTAGGGCATACCGGGTATACATACTCGGTATGTCCATCCGTCACGGTCTGCTCGCCCTGCTCGACCAGGGCCCGCGCTACGGCTACCAACTGCGCACCGAGTTCGAGGCGCGCACCGGCGCCACCTGGCCGCTCAACGTCGGACAGGTCTACACCACACTGTCCCGGTTGGAACGCGACGGCCTGGTCGAACCCGCCGGGGAGGACGACGAGGGCCACCAGTTCTACGCCGCCACCGACGCCGGCCGCGAGGAACTGCGGACCTGGTTCGACACCCCGGTGCCCCGCACCAGCCCCCCGCGCGACGAACTCGCGATCAAGCTCGCCATGGCGGTGACCGTCCCCGGCGTGGACGTCTCCGCCGTCGTCCAGGGCCAGCGCCGGCACAGCATCAAGGCGCTCCAGGACTACACCCGGCTCAAGGGCCGGGCCCTCGCGGGGGAGAAGCCCCCCGGCACGGCGCCCTCCGCCGGCAACGACCTCGCCTGGCTGCTCGTCCTCGACCAGCTCATCTTCCAGACCGAAGCGGAGATCCGCTGGCTCGACCACTGCGAGACCCGGCTCGCCCAGCAGGCCGAACTCCTGCAGAACCGAACCGCCGAAGCCGCCCGCGACGGTGCCGCGCCCGCCAAACGCGGCCGCCGCCTGCGCACCTGAGCCCCGCGGCACCCGAACCACCAGGCTCGGCCCCGACTCCGAGCGCACACCCAGCACAAGGGGGGAATTCGTGTCCCACACCCAACAGGCCCGGCAGACGCCGGTGCTCCACCTGGAGAACGTCACCCGCGTCCACGGCCACGGCGCCGCCGAGGTCCAGGCCCTGCGCGGCGTCGACCTCAAGGTCCACCCCGGCGAGTTCGTCGCCGTCATGGGCCCCTCCGGATCCGGCAAGTCGACCCTGCTCACCCTGGCCGGCGGCCTCGACACCCCGACCGGCGGCCGCGTCCTGGTCGAGGGCGTCGTCCTCGGCGAGCTCAACCGCAAGAAGCTCGCCCAGGTCCGCCGACGCTCCGTCGGCTACGTCTTCCAGGACTACAACCTGATCCCGGCGCTCACCGCCGCCGAGAACATCTCGCTGCCGCGCGAACTCGACGGACTGTCCACCCGCGCCGCCCGCCGCGAAGCCCTCACCGCCCTGGAGGAACTCGGCATCCCCGAACTCGCCGACCGCTTCCCCGACGACATGTCCGGCGGCCAGCAGCAGCGCGTCGCCATCGCCCGCGCCCTGATCGGCGACCGGCGCCTGGTCCTCGCCGACGAACCCACCGGCGCCCTCGACTCCACCACCGGCGAGGCCGTGCTCGCCGTCCTGCGCGCCCGCTGCGACGCCGGCGCCGCCGCCATGATGGTCACCCACGAGGCCCGGCACGCCGCCTGGGCCGACCGGGTCGTCTTCCTGCGCGACGGCCGGATGGTCGACGAGTCCGCCAGCCAGGACGCCGCCAGCCTGCTCGTCACCGCCGCCACCAACAGCCTGAAGGTGGACGAGTGAAGCTCAGCGCCTGGCGGGTCGCCCTGCGCATAGCCCGCCGAGACGCCCTGCGCGCCAAGGGCCGCAGCGCCCTCGTCGTCGCCATGGTCGCCCTGCCCGTCCTCGGCGTCACCGGCGCCGACGTGGTCTTCCGCAGCGCCGAACTGTCGCCCGCCGAACAGGCGGTACGGATCATGGGCCAGGCCGCGGGCGAACTCGAACTGGTCGAACGCGGCTCCTCCGTCAAGCAGGCGCCCGACCCCGAGAAGGGCTTCAGCGTCCAGAGCCCCAAGGACGACGCCAAGGACGGCCAGGCCCCCGCGTACACCGCCGCCCAGCAGCGCGCCCTCGACACCGCCCCCGCCGACCTCGCCCGCCAACTGCTCCCGGCCGGCGCCACCCTGGTGCCCGAACGCCAGGCCCCGTACACCGCGGCGAGCAGCAGGGACGGCCTGCTCACCACCCGGATCGCCGAAGCCGACCTGACCGACCCGGTCTGGCGCGGCCGGCTCGACCTGACCGCCGGCCGCGCCCCCACCGCCGACACCGAGGCCGCCGTCACCTCGGACTTCCTCAAGCGCTCCGGGCTCAGGATCGGCGACCGGACCGCCGTCCGCGGCCTGGAGGGCAGCCCCTTCACCATCACCGGCGTCTACGAGTACCCCGGCGAACTGCGCACCACCGAGATCACCGCCCGCCCCGGCACCCTGATCGACCGGCTCCCCACGCCCTCGGGCGGCGCCAAGGGCCCGGCCGCCCCCGACGGACCCACCCGCTGGCTGGTCAAGCTCCCGGCCGGAGCCGTGCTCGACTGGCACGAGGTCACCGAGGTCAACGAGTACGGCTTCCTGCTGACCTCCCGCGCCGTCCTGACCGACCCGCCGGCCCGCGCCGACGTCCCGTACTACGCCCAGGCCGGGGCCCGCGGAGGCGACGGGACCAGCTACTTCAACCGCCGCAACGTCGTCGTCCTCGCCACCGTCGTCGGCATGGCCCTGCTGGAGATCGTCCTCCTCGCGGGCCCCGCCTTCGCCGTCGGGGCCCGGCGCTCCCGGCGGCAGCTCGGACTGCTCGCCGCCGCCGGCGGTGAACGCGCCAACGTCCGCGCGGTCGTCCTCGGCGGCGGCATCGTCCTCGGTGTCACCGGCGCCCTGACCGGCCTGGCCCTCGGCATCGGCCTGGTCGCCGCGCTGCGCACCCGGGCCGAGGACTTCTCCGGCCAGCGCTTCGGCCACTTCGAGGTGCCGCCGCTCGACCTGCTCGGCATCCTCCTGGTCGGCCTCGTCACCGGGCTGCTGGCCGCCGTCGTACCCGCCGTCCAGGCCTCCCGCCAGGACGTCGTCGCCGCGCTCACCGGCCGCGACACCCTCAAGCCCCCCAGCCGCAGGCTCGCCGTCCTCGGCCTGCTGATGCTCGGCGGCGGCGCGGCCCTCGCCCTGTACGGCGCCACCAACGGCATCGGCAACAGCAGCTTCGCCGTCCTCGGCGGCTCGGCCCTCGCCGAACTCGGCATGGTCGTCCTGGTGCCCCACCTGGTCGGCCTGTTCGGCCGGCTCGGGCGCTGGCTCCCGCTCGGCCCCCGGCTCGCCCTGCGCGACTCGGTGCGCCACCGCGGCCGCACCGCGCCCGCCGTGGCCGCCGTGATGGCCGCCGTCGCCGGCTCCGTCGCGGTCAGCCTCTACATGGACAGCCTCGACGAGGAGTACCGGCGCGACTACGTCGCCTCCGGCCCGCCCGGCGCCGTCATGCTCGGCACCGGCTGGCTGGACCCCGCCGACGTCAAGCTGCTGCCGCAGATGCGCGAGGCCATCGAACACGGCATCCCCGACCTCGGCCCGCGCGCCGACGTCCAGCGCGTCCACCCCAAGAGCGACTGCTCCGAGGACGGCTACTGCGGCTACATCGGCGTCGAGGTGCCCAAGGAGGACCGCTGCCCCGCCCTCCTCCCGGGCGTCGACCTCCCCTTCGCCCAGCGCGAGCGGATCCTGGAGACCGACGAGCGCTGCCACACCAACGACCGCCGCGGCGTCGCCTTCACCCCGCTGTCCGCCGGCGACGCCACCCTGCTGCGCAACCTCTACGGCGTCACCGACCAGAAGGCCGCCCAGGCCCTCGCCGACGGCAAGGCCGTGGTCTTCGACGCGCGCTACCTCAAGGACGGCAAGGTCGCCCTCGAATACACCCTCCCGGGCGCCGAGAGCACCGGCGGCTCCTCCGGGGACAAGCCCGTGCGCGGCGAAGTCGCCGTGGACGCCGTGCTCGCCGAGCCCACGCTGCGCTCCCCCGGCCAGGCCGTGGTCAGCCCGGCCACCGCCGCCCGGCTCGGCTTCACCACCACCCCGGCCGGATCGGTCTGGCTGCCCGCCGCGGCGCCCTCCGACAGCGCCCAGCAGCGGACCGACGGCGCGCTGGCCAAGCTCAGCGAGCACGACGTGCTGAAGGTCGAACGCGGCTACGAGTCCCAGGCCGACCTGGTCAGCCTCGGCCTGAACGTCTTCGCCGCCATCGTCGCCCTCGGCGCGGCCGGCATCGCCACCGGACTGGCCGCCGCCGACTCCCAGCGCGACCTGACCACCCTCGCGGCGGTCGGCGCCGAACCCCGCATCCGGCGCACGCTGTCCGGCTTCCAGTGCGGGGTGATCGCCGCCATGGGCGCCCTGCTCGGTGTGGTCTGCGGGGTCGTGCCGGGCATGGCACTGCGCAAGGTCGACGCCGCGGCGAGCAAGTACCCCGGCATGAGCGCCGACGAGCTCGCCAACAAGGCCACCCTGGTCTTCCCGTGGCCCACCGTCGCCGCCACCGTCGTGCTGCTGCCGCTGATCGCGGCCGCCCTCGCGGCACTGCTGACCCGCTCGCGGATCACCCTGCTGCGCCGTTCCGGCTGAGGCCGGAACCGTCTGCGCCACCCCCGTCCGCGGCACCGCCGCGGCGGGGGTGACGGAGGTTACAGCCCCGACGGCGCCCGGCAGCCGGACCGCCGGGGCGGGCACCCGTACGGGCGAACTACAGTCGTCGGTATGACGAGAACCCCGGACAGCGTCGTCCGCTCCTACATCGACCGGCACCAGGCCGCCTTCCTCGCCGACCTCTCCGAGTGGCTGGCCATCCCGTCGGTCTCCGCCGACCCGGACCGGGCCGGCGACGTGCGGCGCTCGGCCGAGTGGC
Organism: Kitasatospora sp. Xyl93; assembly: GCF_055383135.1. Lineage (NCBI taxonomy): Bacteria > Bacillati > Actinomycetota > Actinomycetes > Kitasatosporales > Streptomycetaceae > Kitasatospora > Kitasatospora sp. Xyl93. Next base: position 5,026,547 of record NZ_AP029185.1, read on the forward strand.
TGGCCGCCAAGCTGAGCGCGACCGGCTTCCCGGTGGCCGAGGTGTGGGAGACCGACGGCCTGCCGGCGGTGTTCGCCGAGTGGCCCTCCGGGGACCCGTCCGCGCCGACCGTCCTGGTCTACGGGCACCACGACGTGCAGCCCGCGGCCCGGGAGGACGGCTGGGACACCGAGCCGTTCACCCCGACCGTGGTCGACGGCCGGCTGTTCGCGCGCGGCGCCGCCGACGACAAGGGCCAGGTGTTCTTCCACACCCTGGGCGTGCGCGCCCACCTGGCCGCCACCGGCCGCACCGCGCCGGCCGTCAACCTCAAGCTGCTGATCGAGGGCGAGGAGGAGTCCGGCTCGCCGAACTTCCCCGCGCTGATCCGGCGCGAGGCCGGGCGGCTGGCCGCCGACGTGGTCGTCATCTCCGACACCGGCATGTGGTCCGCGACCACGCCGACCGTCTGCACCGGCATGCGCGGCCTGGCCGACGCCCAGATCGACCTCTACGGGCCGGACACCGACATCCACTCCGGCTCCTTCGGCGGCGCCGTCCCCAACCCGGCCCAGGTCGCGGCCGAGCTGGCCGCCGCCCTGCACGACGCCGACCGCAGGGTCGCGGTCCCGGGCTTCTACGACGGGGTCGTCGAGCTGACCGAGCGCGAGCGCGAGCTCTTCGCCGAGCTGCCCTTCGACGAGGAGCAGTGGCTGAAGGTCGCCAAGTCGTACGGCACCCGCGGCGAGGCCGGCTACTCCACCCTGGAGCGGATCTGGGCCCGCCCGACCGCCGAGGTCAACGGCATCTGGGGCGGCTACACCGGCCCCGGCGGCAAGACCATCGTCCCCACCTCGGCGCACCTCAAGCTGTCCTTCCGGCTGGTCGCCGGCCAGGAGGTGGAGAAGGTCCGCGACGCGGTCCGGGCCTGGGTGGCCGAGCGGGTGCCCGAGGGCGTCCGGTACGAGCTGGTCTTCCCGGGCGCGACCCGGCCCTGCCTGACCCCGCTGGACCACCCGGCGCTCCAGTCCACCGTCCGCGCGATGGGACGGGCCTTCGAGCAGAAGATCCTCTTCACCCGCGAGGGCGGCTCCGGCCCCGCCGCCGACCTCCAGGACGCGCTGGGCGCGCCGGTGCTGTTCCTCGGCATCTCGGTGCCCTCGGACGGCTGGCACTCGGTCAACGAGAAGGTCGAACTGGACCTGCTGGCCAAGGGCGTGGAGACCGCCGCCTACCTCTGGGGCGACCTGGCCGAGAACTTCCGGCCGGGGGAATGACCCCCGCCGTGCGCACCATGGCAGCCAGATCACTCATCCGGATGATTCACCACGTGGGGATGGAACAGACGTGAGCACCGTGCCTGAGACCGAGCGCCCGCTGCACCTGGCACTGGCCCGGTCCGGGGTGGACCGGGCGGCCGAGCACCGTTTCGACGAGCCCTGGCTGGCCGCCGCCTGGAGCCACCCGAACACCCGGGTCCTGCCGATCGCCGGCGGCGAGGCCTTCGTGGTCGACACCGCGCAGGGCACCGAACTCGTGCTGCTGCCCTCCTTCGAGGCGCCGCAGAACGGCGACCGGTACTTCCTCGGCACCGACGAGGACGGCGTCTCGTACTTCGCGCTGGCCGGCGAGAGCCTGCCCGGGCGGCTGGACGGCGACGCCCGCCCGGCCGGGCTGCGCGAGGTCGGCGGGCTGCTGTCCGACCGGGACGCCGGGCTGCTGGTGCACGCCGTGGCGCTGGAGCACTGGCACCGGCTGCACAGCTTCTGCTCGCGCTGCGGGCACCCGACCGAGAAGGCCGGCGCCGGGCACGTGCGGCGCTGCACCTCCTGCGCGGCCGAGCACTACCCGCGCACCGACCCTGCGGTGATCATGGTGATCACCGACGAGCAGGACCGCTGCCTGCTCGGCCGCCAGGCGCTGTGGCCGGAGGGCCGCTGGTCGACGCTGGCCGGCTTCGTCGAGCCGGGGGAGTCGATCGAGCAGGCGGTGGCCCGCGAGGTGCAGGAGGAGGCGGGCGTGCGGGTCGGCGAGGTGCACTACGTCGCCAGCCAGCCGTGGCCGTTCCCGTCCAGCCTGATGCTCGGCTTCACGGGCCGGGCGCTGCCCGGCGGCACCGAGATCACCGTGGACGGCGAGGAGCTGGCCGAGGCGCGCTGGTTCTCCCGCGAGGAGCTGCGGGCCGGGATGGCGGCGGGCGAGATCCTGCCGCCGTCCGGCATCTCGATCGCCCGGCACCTGGTCGAGCTCTGGTACGGGGAGCCGCTGCCCTCGGCGGCGCGCTGGTAGTCCCGGGTGGCGGGGCCGGTGGCCCCGGAGGCGCGCTGGTAGTCCTGGAGGCGGACCGGTGGCCCCGAGGCAGGAAAAGGGGGGCGCGTGGCAAATTCCATGCGCCCCCCTTTTCCTCTCCAATACCTTCCCGAATTCACCACGACCAGCTGTTCGTATCCGGACGGGCCAGTTCTGCTACCAGGAGGGGCCGGTAAGGGCGCGAAGTCAACCCGCTCGGACGATATTGCCGGAAACGGCTGAAACCGGCTCACCCCGCTCGCTACATTCACGAGGGTGACAATCCCCCGGGGCACCGCCCAATCCCCCAAATACCAGCGCCTCGCCGCGGACCTGCGCCGCCGGATCGCCGAGGGCGAGTTCACCGCCGACGCCGCCCTGCCGGTCGAGAGCGAACTGGAGCGCCAGTACGGCGTCGCCCGCAACACCGTCCGGCTCGCCGTCGACGTCCTGGTCAACGAGGGCCGACTGGTCCGCCTCCAGGGCAAGGGCACGTACCTGCGCGAGCACCCCGTCCTGGACCACCGCGCCTACGGGCCCGGCCTGACCCCCGCCCCGCGCGACTGCCTCGCCACGCCCTCCGCCGTCTACCTCGGCGAAGCCGCCGAGGCCGGGCGGGAACTCGGCACCGACTTCGAGATGATGATCGTCCGGGCCCGGGTGGACATCGCCGAACGGCTCGGACTGCGCCCCGGCGAGGCCATCGTGGTCCGCCGCCAGCTGCGGCTGCTCGACCGCGAGCCGTACTCCATCGAGGAGAGCCACTACCGGGCCGGCCTCGCCGCCGGCACCCCGCTGATGGAGCCCGACCCGGTCGAGGGCGGCGACGAGGCGGTGCTCGCCACCCTCGGGCGCACCGAGATCGGCGCGGTGGACCACCTGGTCGCGCGGATGCCGGGCCCCGAGGAGGCCCAGTGGTTCCAGGGCGGGCCCGGCGTCCCGCTGATGGTGCAGACCCGCGTCACCTACGACCGGCGCGGGCCCGTACGGGTCATCGAGACCCGCTACTCGGCCGACCGCAGCCGGCTCGTCTACGGCGTCGGCGACCTCGGCGCGCGCACCACCCTGCCCGCGCCCGCCACGCCCGTCGACCCGGCCCGGGCCGACGCGCCGTGACGCGCGCCGGCCCCGGCGGCCCGGGCCCGGCGGGGACGGGCCGGTGCCCGCGCCCCGCGGGCCCGGGTCCTACGGGCTCAGCCCGGTTCGGCGCGGGCCCGATCGACCCGGGGCTGTTCGACCCGGGGCTGTTCGGCTCGGGTCCTGCGGGCCCGGCCCTGACCGGCTCAGGCCGCCAGGGCCTTCTTGACCTGCAGCAGGCTCGGGTTCGTCATCACGACCTGCTCGCCCCCGCCGGCCGGCGTCACCAGCACCGTCGGAACGGTCTGGTTGCCGTTGTTCACCGACTCGACGAAGGACGCCGACGCCGGGTCCTCCTCGATGTTGATCTCGGTGTAGCCGATGCCTTCACGGTCCAGCTGGCTCTTGAGCCGGTTGCAGTACCCACACCAGGTCGTGCTGTACATCGTCACGCTGCCGGACATCGAGGGGGCTCCTTCGGAAGAGGGGTGCGTACGGTCTCCGGAGGGAACGTCCACCGGGCGGCGGGCATTCCGGCCCGCCGTCGACCGTCGTGCGGAGCGATCATCCTGCGATCGGACCGGGCCTGTGGACAACTCCGTCCGCGTTGTCCCACCGGGCTGAGAGGATGGAACGCATGCAGGAAGACCTCTTGAGCGGCAGCCCGTACGACGGCCCCCAGGGCTCCCCCTGGGCCGACCCCGGCGCCGCCACGGGCCCGGACGCCGTGCTCGCCGGGCTCGACCCCGAGCAGCGCGCCGTCGCCACCGCCCTGCAGGGCCCCGTCTGCGTCCTGGCCGGCGCCGGCACCGGCAAGACCCGCGCCATCACCCACCGGATCGCCTACGGCGTGCGCAGCGGCGTCTACCACCCCCAACAGGTCCTCGCCGTCACCTTCACCGCCCGCGCCGCCGGCGAGATGCGCGGCCGGCTGCGCCAGCTCGGCGCCGACGGCGTCCAGGCCCGCACCTTCCACGCCGCCGCCCTGCGCCAGCTCCAGTACTTCTGGCCCCGCGCCGTCGGCGGCCCCGTCCCCCAGCTCCTCGAACGCAAGGTCCAACTCGTCGCCGAGGCGGCCGGCCGCTGCGGCCTGCGCGTCCAGCGCACCGAACTGCGCGACCTCACCGCCGAGATCGAATGGGCCAAGGTCACCCAGATCGCCCCCGAGGACTACCCCGTCGCCGTCGCCAAGTCCGGCCGGGAGGCCCCCCGCGACCCGGCCGAGACCGCCCAGGTCTACCGCGTCTACGAGGAGGCCAAGAGCCGCCGCGGCAGCATCGACTTCGAGGACGTCCTGCTGCTCACCGCCGCCATCCTGGAGGACCGCCCGGACATCGCCGACCAGGTCCGCTCCCAGTACCGGCACTTCACCGTCGACGAGTACCAGGACGTCTCCCCGCTCCAGCAGCGCCTGCTCGACCAGTGGACCGGCCCCGACGGCGGCGCCAGCCTCTGCGTCGTCGGCGACGCCAGCCAGACCATCTACTCCTTCACCGGCGCCACCCCCGACTACCTGCTCAACTTCCGCAACCGGCACCCCGGGGCGACGGTGGTCAAGCTGGTCCGCGACTACCGCTCCACCCCCCAGGTCGTCCACCTCGCCAACGGACTGCTCGCCCAGGCCCGCGGCGAGGCCGCCCGGCACCGCCTGGAACTCGTCTCCCAGCGCGAGGCCGGCCCCGACCCCGTCTACACCGAGTACGAGGACGAGCCCACCGAGGCCGAGACCACCGGCCGCCGGATCAAGGAACTGCTCGCCGCCGGGGTGCGCGCCAGCGAGATCGCCGTGCTGTTCCGCACCAACGGCCAGTCCGAGGTCTACGAACAGGCCCTCGCCGACCTCGGCGTCCCCTACCAGCTCAAGGGCGCGGAACGGTTCTTCGAACGCCCCGAGGTCCGCGACGCCGGCGTACTGCTGCGCGGCGCCGCCCGGGCCGCCTCCGACCCGCTCACCGACGGCGCCCCCGACCTGGCCGGCCAGGTCCGCGCCGTGCTGGCCACCCGCGGCTTCACCGCCGAACCCCCGGCCGGCTCCGGCGCCGTCCGGGACCGCTGGGAGTCGCTCGCCGCCCTCGTCCGGCTGGCCGAGGAGTTCGAACGCACCCGCACCGAGGCCGGCCAGGCCACCGACCTCGCGGCCTACGTCGCCGAACTGGACGCCCGCGCCGCCGCCCAGCACGCCCCCGCCGTCGAAGGCGTCACGCTCGCCTCGCTGCACGCCGCCAAGGGCCTCGAATGGGACGCCGTCTTCCTGGTCGGCCTCACCGAGGGCACCCTGCCGATCATCTACGCCAAGACCGACGAACAGGTCGAGGAGGAGCGCCGCCTCCTCTACGTCGGGGTCACCCGCGCCCGCAAGCACCTCACCCTCTCCTGGGCGCTCTCCCGCTCCCCGGGCGGCCGGGCCAGCCGCAAGCCCAGCCGCTTCCTGGACGGGCTGCGCCCCGGCTCCGCCGCCCCGGGCGCGCGCACCGGCGCACGCGGCGGGCGAGGGGGCGTCGAGCCCGGCGAACGCTCCGCCGCGCGGCGGGTCCGCGGACCGGTCAAGTGCCGGGTCTGCGACAAGGTGCTCACCGAGGCCGTCGAACGCAAGCTGCGCCGCTGCGAGAGCTGCCCGTCCACGATGGACGAGGGGCTGTACGAGCGGCTGCGCGAGTGGCGGGCCCGGCAGGCGAAGAAGCAGGGCGCGCCGGCCTACGTGGTGTTCACCGACGCCACGCTGATGGCGATCGCCGAGGACGTGCCCGCCGGGCGCGGTGAGCTGGCCGCCATCTCCGGGGTCGGGGCCATGAAGCTGGACAAGTACGGGGCGGCCGTGCTCTCGTTGTGTGCGGGGGAGGAGCCCGAGGAGGATCCGGACGACGTCGAGGACGGCGGTCCGGTCGATCCGGCGTGAGCCGGTCCGGGCGCGGTCCAGGGGGCCGCTTTCGAAGGCTGCGCAACCCGATGTGTGACGTGCCGAAGAACTCGCGTGAAAAATAGTTTGCGCCGCGTACCGGGAGCGCAATAGCCTGCCGGAGCGGTCAAGGGGACGCGGTCGCACGGGGTGAAACCTGTGCCCACGCCCCTCGCCCGAGAGCTTCACCGAGACAGACATCCGAACATTCGGAGCCAGGGAGACCAGGCTCCGCGAGACGCCGAGAGGAGGCGAAGACAGTGGGAAACATCATGATCACCAAAATGACTGGCCAGACCGTTGTCGCTGCCTCCCTGCGTGCCGCCCGTCTGCGGGCGCTCGCCGAGCTCGGTGGAACCGGTCTGGGTCTCGACACCACCGGTGTCTCCGTCGCCCCCGTTGTCAGTGGTCTTGGACACACTGATCTGTGCTTCACGGGCAGCAGGAGCGTCGACGGCACCTTTGTCGAGACCGGTCTGTCCCGTGACTGGGCGTCGTTCGGCACGTCGTGCTCCCCGCGCGATGAGCGACCGATCCAGGCACCGAAGGCGGCCGTAGCCGCCGCCACGCATGGCGGCTATGCGCAGGTCATCGGTGCCGAAAACGCCCAGAAGCAGAACGAGCAGCAGATCAACCAGGCCAAGGCCGCCTTCATCGGCGCCATGGCCATCCGGATGCAGGCCTTCCGCGGCCCTGAACCCTGGAGAGAACGAACCTGAGCCAGCCTCAGGTCGGCACCTCCAGGGCCGCGGAACCCGTCACACCGGGATCCGCGGCCCTTCTGTTTTGTCCGGTACGCAAGACCACCCAGGCCCTCCGGGGCCTCCGGCCCAGCACCACCAGTCCCCTGGGCCGGAACCACTGAGAAAAGACGAGGAAGACGCCCACAGTGTCCACGGTCATCACACCGCCCACCCCGTCCGTACCGCCGACAAGCCAGATCACCAAGGCCGACCAGGCCGACCCCCCGGAGGTTCCTTCCATGCAGCTCAGCTCGATCGAGCAGGCCGAGTCCCTCGGTCTCCCCATCCCCTGCCGCGCCTTCGACCCCGAGGTCTTCTTCGCCGAGACGCCGGCCGACGTCGAGTACGCGAAGTCCCTCTGCGGCACCTGCCCGGTGAAGGACGCCTGTCTGGCCGGCGCCCTGGAGCGGCGTGAGCCGTGGGGCGTCTGGGGTGGCGAGCTGTTCGTCCAGGGCGTCGTGGTGGCCCGCAAGCGTCCCCGTGGCCGTCCGCGCAAGACCGAGGTCATGGCGTGAACCCCGCCGACGAGCCCAGGGCCGTCCGCAGGGGAGAGCAGCCCCCGCTGGACAGCGCCCTCCGCCGATCCGTGCGGATCGCCGCCGCCAAGGCCGACGCCGCAGCCCGCATCCCGTTCCCGAGCAAGCACCACGAGCAGGACCACGACATGAACCCCGCCGCCGTCGATCCCACCGCCCGCGCCGAGCAGGCCACCGAACTCCAGACCCAGAACAGGATCCTCGAGATGCAACTCCTCCACGAATCCCTGGCCCGTGCCCATATGCAAGACAGGCTGCACGAGGCCGAGAACCAACGGCTCGTCACCCGGGTCATCCGGGCCCGCAGGCTCAGGCAGCGGGCCGAGCGGGCCTCGATGCGGGCCCGCAAGGCGCTCGCCGTCGCGCTGATGTAGGGCGCCCCCCGTGGGCCCGTCCTTCGCGGGCCCTCGCCGGACTCCGGTCCACCCCCGTCGTGCCGCAGGCCGCTCCCCTTGGTGGGGGAGCGGCCTGCGGCCGTCGTCGCGGCGCCGGGGGTCAGTCCTTGCGGACCCGGGCGGGCTCGTCGGCCTCGGTGGACTTCGCCGTCCGGTGGTCGGCGAACTCCGGCAGCCACTCCAGCATCTCCGCGCGGAACGGCGCCTTGGCACCCAGCTGGCAGAGCACCCCGATGGTGCTCAGCGTCACCCGGTGGATCAGCAGGTACGCCGGGGGCAGGTTCAGCTGCTTGCCCAGGTTGTAGGCGGGCGAGCGCGGGTCGGCGATCCGGGCCGCCTGGGCGCGCATCCAGGTCCGGGTGAAGTGGAAGCTCTCCACCGCGGCCGGCTCGATGATCGGCAGCAGATAGTCCAGCACCGCGTCCGGGTCCAGCCGGACCGAGGGCTTCACGAAGCCCTCCTCGCGCAGCATCCGGAGCACGCCCGCCGCGTCCCCGGCCAGCGCCATCCGCAGCGAGGCCCCGATCGGCGCGGGCAGCCCGCCGGGCAGCCGGTCCACGGTGCCGAAGTCCAGCACGCCCAGCCGCCAGCCCGACACCGGGCCGTCGTCCTTCAGCAGCCGGAAGTTGCCCGGGTGCGGGTCGGCGTGCAGCAGACCGGTCCGGGACGGGCCGGCGAACAGGAAGCGGGCCAGCAGCTGCCCGGCGCGGTCGCGCTCCTCCTGGGTGCCGCCCGCGATCACCTCGGCCAGCGGGGTGCCGGCCATCCACTCGGTGACCAGCACCTGGTCCGCCTGGGCGACCACGCCCGGCACCACGATGTCCGGGTCGTCCGTGAACTCCTCGGCGTGCCGGCGCTGGGCCTGTGCCTCCAGCTCGTAGTCCAGCTCCTCGGAGACGCGCTCGCGCAGCTCGGCGATCAGCGGCTTGATGTCCAGCCCCGGGATCAGCGGGCCCAGCAGCCAGGCCACCCGGCTCAGCTGCGAGAGGTCCGCGAGCAGCGCGTCGCCCGCGCCCGGGTACTGCACCTTGACGGCGACCGTGCGGCCGTCGTGCCAGACCGCCCTGTGCACCTGGCCGATCGAGGCGGCGGCCGCGGGCCGGTCGTCGAACTCCCGGAACAGCTCGCGCCAGTCGTCACCGAGCCGCTGGGCGAGCGCGGTGTGCACCTTGGCGGCCGGCATCGGGGGAGCGGCGTCCTGGAGCTTGGTGAGCGCCGCCCGGTACGGCCCGGCGACCTCCTCGGGCAGCGCGGCCTCGAAGACGGACAGCACCTGCCCGAACTTCATGGCCCCGCCCTTGAGTTCACCGAGGACCTTGAACAGCTGGTCGGCGGTGGCCTGTTGGAGCTCGGCGGTGACCACCTCGGCGGAGCGGCCGCCGATCCGCCTGCCCAGGCCGAGCGTGGCGCGGCCGGCTATCCCCAGCGGCAGGGCGGCGAGCCGTGCCGTGCGGGTCACTGCCTTGCGCGGAAGATCGCTCACCCCGGGCCTCCATTCCCATGGCCCCCCGGTGCCGGGCGGCCGACCATCTCTACGCCATTGTGCCCGCTCCCCGCTACGTGCCCGCCGGAATTCCGCGGGGCGGGGCGGGAGCGGCCTCCCTTTGCGGGGAGTTGGGGGGCTTGGTCCGGGCGGGGCGGGGGTGGGTGCTGGGGGTTGTGCGCAGGAAGTCGGCTCGGCCGACTTCCTGCGCGGAGGAGAGTTGTGACGTTGCTTGCTTCCCGGGGCCCCCTCCCCCCTCCCCCCACCCGCCCGCCCTCACCACCCACCACCCGCCGCACCCGCCGCCCACCCACCGCCCTGCCCACCCACCCACCCACCCGGCTCGTGCCCCGAGTGGTGGCTTCCCCGTTCCCGTGTGCAGGCCCGCGCCCTGCCCGGGGCAGGGCGCGGGCCTCGGAAGGCCTCGCGTGCCCGCCCCCGTGGGGCGTCGACCCCGGTCCGGGGTTGGTCGGGACCGCGGGCTCACCTGGCCGTCGGCTCGTCCGGCCGGGTGGGTGCCCGCGGTGCCGTGGGGAGGCCGGTGGCTGCCGAGCCGTGCAGCCGCCGGGCCTGCTCCCGTCAGTTCGGTCCTGCTCCTCCTACTCCTCCGTCCCCGCTCCTCACGCCGGCGGCAGCGGCTGCCACAGGCAGCCGCAGTCCGGATGCCCGCGCAGCCGCAGGCGCCGTGGCATGCCGTCCCCGGCCGAGACCTCGCACCAGCCGTCCACGCTCGGTGGCCGACCGCCGTCCAGGAACACCTGGACGTGCAGTGCCGCCAAGCCGGCGACCGCCGTCGCCAGCGCCGTGTCGCACGCCGGGGTACGGGCCCGGCCGGGGCCTGCGTCGGCCAGCTGGGCCAGCACTCGTGGCCAGGCGGCGTCCTCGTCCTCCCGCCGCAGCACCAGGCAGTGCCCACAGGCCGACATCCCCGGGATCACCAGCGGCCCGATGATGCCGAACTCCTCGACCACGCCCACGTAGAGGTGCGGCACCCCGGCCCGCAGCAGCAGCCGGGCCTCGTACGTCCCGCCCGCGAAGGCGGCGCTGCCGTCCCGGGGCGCGAGGACCACGAAGTCCGGTGGCGGGTCCCCGGGCCGGCGCCGGGGCACCGGAGCCGGAGGCCGGCCGGCGGCGCGCTGCACCGCCTCCCGGGCCGCCGTCGAGCGCAGCCGTCCGACGTCCCCGGGCGTCAGCCCGGCCGGGGAGCAGTCGCCGGGCTTCACCCGGCCGCCGTCCGCGACCGTGACCGTCCCGGTGCCGCCGGCGGCGAGCACCGCCGCCACGGCGGCGCCGACCCGGCCCGCGCCGCGCACCTCGATCCGGGTGTCGGCCCGGCGGCCCAGGACGGCCGGTGCGGCGCCCGGCCCGGAGTGGACCAGGGAGAGCGAGGCGAGGTCCGGTTCGAGGACGGCCCGCTGCTGCGAGGGGAAGCGGGCCAGTGCCCGGGCGCCAGCCTCGGCGTCGTCCAGCAGGCCGGTCTCCTCCAGCCCGGTGAGCAGGGCGTCGGCCGGTTCGCGGCCGAGCCCGATGCGTTCGCCCTCGTCGAGGAGCTCCGGTCGGTCGCGCGTCCCGTCGAGCAGCGCGAGGAAGTCGCAGAGGGTCTTGTCGGCGTTGCCGAGCACCCCGGCGAACCGGGTGACGGTGCCGAACTGCAGGGTTTCCGAGTCCCGCCAGCTGCGGGACAGCGCGGGCTTGAGGGCGAGGCGCACGACGATCTCCCTTCCGATCGTTTCCGGACGGCTGACCGCAGCTTGCCCCATCGCGGCGGTGTCGTGCGGAAAGTTATCCACAGGGGCGTGCATATGATCACGCCATCCGTTCGCACGCCCTGTGGATAACCGGCCATCCTCCCCGGCGTCGGTTTCCGGACACCCGCCGTCGACTTTTCGTTCCCGATCACTCCATGAAAGATTCCGGCCATGGCAGCGGACTTCTGTCCGTGGTACGGGGTAACGTCGTGTGCCATGGCAGCCGAGCGGGACTCCCATCCACCGGCGTCGCGTCGGCGTGCCCGTGCCGCGTCCGGGTCGCAGGTCGCGGCGCCGAACACGCGCGGGCGCCCGGACCAGCGGCAGCAGCCGAGGCCGGCCCCGCCGCCGCCCACCGGCGCCGTGCCCCCCGAGGCGCACGACCGCGGCCGGGTCGAGGTGCGGCGCAGCGCCCGCCGCAGCCGTACCGTCTCCGCCTACCGCGAGGGCGACCGCACCGTCGTGCTGATTCCGGCCCGGATGTCGCACGCCGAGGAGCAGCGCTGGGTCGCGCAGATGCTGGAGAAGCTCGCCGCCCAGGAGTCCCGGCGGATCCCCGGTGACGAGGCCCTGATGGCCCGGGCCCGCGAGCTGTCGGCGGCGTACCTGGATGACCGCGCCCGGCCCAGCCTGGTCCGCTGGGTCACCAACCAGAATTCCCGCTGGGGCTCCTGCACCCCCAGCGAGGGGACGATCCGCCTCTCCCACCGTCTCCAGGGCATGCCCGAGTACGTGCTGGACTACGTGCTGCTGCACGAGCTGGCGCACCTGCTGGTGCCGGACCACGGTCCGGCGTTCTGGGCCCTGCTGGAGGCCTACCCGCGGACCGAGCGGGCCCGCGGCTACCTGGAGGGCGTGGTCTCCGCCGCCCGGTTGCCGCACATCCCCGGCGCGCGGAACGCGGCCCCGAGTCCGACCGGGCCGGATCCGGCGGCCTCCTGCGGCTGAGGCCGCGGCGGGTTCAGGTCCGGGGCCGGAGCGGTGTGAGCCGCAGGCCGGTCGGTTCGACCGGAGGAACGACGGAAGGGGGCGCGGACCGACAAGGTCCGCGCCCCCTTCCGCTGTCGCACCTCAGCTGGTCAGCTGCCGTGCCCGCGCCACCAGGTCGCGCACCGAGTGGTCGGTGAGCTCCGGCAGCCGGTCGTAGTCGAACCAGCGCAGGTCCAGCGACTCCTCGCTGATCAGCGCCTGCGCGCCGACCGGGGCCAGCGCGATGTACTGGACGTCCAGGTGGGTGTTCTCCGGCCGGTCCTTGCCGGTGCAGCGGACCAGGTGCCGGTCCAGCTTGGCCGGCACCGGGGCGCCGCCGCTCTCCAGCAGCACCAGGTCGGGGATGCCGGACTCCTCGACGGCCTCGCGCAGCGCGGCCGAGGCGAGGTCGCGGTCGCCGGGCTCGCAGTGCCCGCCCATCTGGAGCCACATGCCGACCTTGGGGTGCAGGGTGAGCAGCACCCGCCCGGCGGCCGCGTCGACGACCGCCGCGCTCGCCGTGATGTGCGCGGGCAGGCAGGAGCGGTAGAGGCCCTCCGGCTGCGCGGCGAGGTGCTCCAGGTAGTCGAGCCGCAGCCGCTCCTGGTCCTGGTCGGCGGGCCGCCACCCGGTCAGCGTGCGGACGGCGTCCGCGTGCAGGCCGGCGGCGGGGGTTCCGGTGTCGGGGGCCCCGGTGGCGGTCGTCTCGGTGGCCGTCATGCGGTGGGCTCGCCCTTTCCGTCGGTGCCGTCCTCGTCGTCCTTCGGCTGCTCGTCCTTCTTGGTGAGGTCGGGCTTGCCGGCCGCGGCCTCGCCGAGCAGCTTGTCGAAGGCGTCGAAGTCGATGCCGCCCTCCAGGTCGTCGGCGGAGCCCCGGTGCACGAAGGCGTCCGGGTCGTCCAGGTCGGCGGCGGTGGGCAGCATGTCCGGGTGCTCCCAGAGCGCGTCGCGGCCCTCGATGCCGCGGGCGTCGGCGAGCAGCGCCCAGAGCCGGGAGGCGTCGCGCAGCCGGCGCGGGCGCAGTTCCAGGCCGACGAGGGTGGCGAAGGTCTGCTCGGCGGGCCCGCCGGCCGCGCGGCGGCGGCGGACGGTCTCGCGCAGCGCGCCGGCCTGCGGCAGGTGCGGTGCGGCGGCGGCGTGCACGACGGCGTCGACCCAGCCCTCGACCAGGGCGAGGGCGGTCTCCAGGCGGGCGAGCGCGGCCTTCTGCTCGGGGGTGTCCTCGGGCTGGAGCAGGCCGCCGGCCAGCGCCTCCTGGAGGGCCTCCGGGTTGGTCGGGTCGAGTTGGCCGACCAGTTCCTCCATCCGGGAGGTGTCGACCTTGATGCCGCGGGCGTAGGCCTCGACGGCGCCCAGCAGGTGGGCCCGCAGCCACGGCACGTGGGCGAAGAGCCGCTGGTGGGCGGCCTCGCGCAGGGCGAGGTAGAGGCGGACCTCGTCGGCGGGCACGTTCAGGCCCTCGCCGAACTCGGCGACGTTCTGCGGCAGCAGCGCGGCCTTGCCGGCCGGGGCGAGCGGCAGGCCGACGTCGGCGGAGCCGACCACCTCGCCGGCGAGCGCGCCGAGCGCCTGGCCGATCTGGGTGCCGAACATGGCGCCGCCCATCGAGCGCATCACGCCCATCAGCGGGCCGGCCATGGCCTGCATCTCCTCGGGCAGGACGCCGCCCATGGCGTTGCCGACCCGCTCGGCGACCGGGTCCACCAGGTCCTTCCAGACCGGGAGGGTGGCCTCGATCCACTCGGCGCGGCTCCAGGCGACGGCGGTGCCGGCGCCGGAGGGGAACTCGGTGGAGCCGTCGAGCCACAGGTCGGCCAGGCGGACGGCCTCGACGACGGCGGAGCGCTCGGCCGCGCTGACCGAGCGGTCCTTGCTCTTGCCCTCGGCGGGCTCGGCGACCACGGTCTGGCGGGCGATGTTGGTGGCGAGGTCCCAGTTCACCGGGCCGCCCTCGAACGAGAGCATCTGGCCGAGCTGCTGGAAGGCGGCGCCGAGGTCGCCCGGGTTCATGCCGCCGAACATCGCCGCGAAGGGGTTGTCGGCGCCGGGGCCGCCCGGGGCGCCGGGCATCCCGAACATCGCGCCGAAGGGGTTGCCGCCGCCGAAGCCGAACGGCTGCGGACCGCTGCCGGACTGCTCCTGGTCCTTCTTCTTCTGCGCGTCGTCGGGCTTGGCCTTGCCGTCCTCGGGCTCCTCGGGAGGAACGCCGAATCCGAAGGGAAGGTCGCTCACGGGGTCCTCGATCCGGTCGGCCGTCATGCGGGTGTGGCGGAAAAGTCTGCGCCCGGGGCGGCGGCGGAGTGGGGGACTCGGGGACGGCTCCCGTGCGGCAGGCCCGCGCCGGGTGCACCGCCGGGCCTTCGCCTCGGGCAGGATGGACGTACGTGACACACGTCCGTACGCACATAAAGCTAACCGTGGAGGATGGCCGGTGAGTTCCCCGCCCTCGGACGTTCGCTCTGGGCTGACCGGAGGAGAGGACGCGCCGGACACCACGGCGCCGCCGTCTCCAGCCTACGGCGGACGGCCGCTGACCGTGGCGGTCACCGGCGCCGCGGGTGTCCTCGGCGAGCGGGTGGCCGCCCGGCTGGTGGCGTCCCCGCACGTGCGCAGGGTCCTCGCGGTGGACGACCGGCGCGGCGACGTGCCGGGCGTCCAGTGGCGGGTGCTCGACGTGCGCGACCCGGCGGTGGCCGAGCGGCTGGCCGGGGTCGACGTGGTGGTGCACCTGGCGATGGACTTCGGCATGGAGTCCGACGCCCGGGCCCGCAGCGCCTACAACGTGCGCGGCGCCCAGACGGTGCTGACCGCGGCCGCGGCCGCCGGGGTGCACCGGGTGGTGCTGTGCACCTCGGCGATGGTCTACGGCGCGCTGGCCGACAACGAGGTGCCGCTGGCGGAGGACTCCGAGCTGCGGGCCACCGAGGAGGCCTCGCTGGTCGGGGACCTGCTGGAGATCGAGCGGCTGGCCCGCCGGGCGCCGCGCGCCCACCCGGGCCTCCAGGTGACGGTGCTGCGCCCGGCCGTGGTGGTGGGCCCCGGCGTGGACACCGTGCTGACCAGGCACTTCGAGGCGCCCCGGCTGCTGGTGGTGGCCGGTTCCCGGCCGTGCTGGCAGTTCTGCCACGTGGACGACCTGGCGGCGGCGCTGGAGTACGCGGCGCTGGGCCTGGTCGAGGGCGAGGTGACGGTCGGCTGCGACGGCTGGCTGGAGCAGGAGGACGTCGAGCGGCTGTCCGGGATCCGGCGGATGGAGCTGCCGGCCTCGCTGGCGCTGGGCACGGCGGCGCGGCTGCACCGGCTGGGCCTGACCCCGGCCCCGGCCGGCGACCTCGCGTACACGATGTACCCGTGGGTGGTGTCCGGCAGCCGGCTGCACGAGGCGGGCTGGCGCCCGGCGCACACCAACGAGCGGGTGCTGGCCGAGCTGCTGGAGCAGGTGTCGGGCAAGCACGCGGTGGCCGGGCGGCGGCTGGGCGGCAAGGAGGCGGCGACCAGCCTGGGGGCGGCCGGGGCGACGGTGGCGCTGGTCGGTACGGCGGCGCTGGTGCGCCGGGCCCGAAAGCGGCGGAGGTTCTGACCGGCCGCGCGAGCCGGTCGACCGACGCCGTTTCTCACGATGCGAAATCTCCCCGTCGTGATGCGGAAGGCTCTTGCCGTGGACCGTCCCGGATGGGCAATCATGGGGTCATGTCCGAGAACCACGACCCCATCCGGCTGCTCGCCGTCCGCGACACCCCGCTCTCGCTGGACGAGGTGTACGAGGCGGTCGGCGACGACGCGGCCGGCGGCACCACCGTCTTCGTCGGGACGGTCCGGGACCACGACGGCGGCAAGTCGGTCTCCGTGCTGGAGTACAGCTGCCACCCCACCGCCGAGCGGGAGATGCGCCGGATCGCCGAGAAGGTGGCCGCGGACTTCCCGGTCCGGGCGCTCGCCGCGGTCCACCGGGTGGGCCGGCTGGGGATCGGTGACAAGGCCGTGATCGTCGCCGTCTCCTGCGACCACCGCGGCGAGGCCTTCGCGGCCGCCCGCCGGCTGATCGACGACCTCAAGCACGAGGTGCCGATCTGGAAGCACCAGGTCTTCGCCGACGGCGAGGAGGAGTGGGTCGGGGCCGGCGGCTGCTGAGACCGGTCGCGGTGCGCCGGAACCGGGAGGCACGACTCGCGCGTCCGTCGGGGCAGGCGCGCCGGGCCGTCACTCCAACGGGTCCGCGGCGGCGCTGCGAATACTCCCTGGAAGTGAGCCGATCGGCCGTCCCGTAACCCGGACGGCGCCGGCCGCGTTGTCCGCCGGAGTGGTTAATCTGCTCATAGACACGACGAGCTGGGAGTACTGGTATGGGTGCGCTGGCCTGGCTGATCATTCCGGGTGTCGCCGGCATCGCCGCCGGCCTCTGGGCGGTGTGGGCCCAGCGGGAGCCGCGGGCCACCGGGGATCCGGCCTCACTCGCCGAGCACCGGCGCTTCATGGCCGCCATGGAGCGCACCACCGCGGGCACCGCCGCCCCCGGTGAGGGCTCCGGCAGGTAGCCCGGCGGGCGCCCGTCGAGGCGGGTCCCGTACTGTCGAGGCATGCCACGCCGCTCCGCGACGATGCTCGCTGCCACCCTGCTGCTCATAGCGCTGCTCTGCGTCTCGGTGCTGATGAAGGTGCCGTACACGGAGATGAGCCCGGGGCCGACGTACAACACGCTCGGCAGCCAGGGCGGCAAGCCGGTGATCAGCATCAGCGGGCACGAGTCGTACCCGACGAGCGGTCACCTCAACATGACCACCGTCCAGGTCACCGGGGCCAAGTACGAACCCAGCCTGGTCAACGCGGTGGTCGGCTGGCTGCGGGACGACGTGCTGGTGGTGCCGCACGACAACGTCTACCCCAAGGGGCAGTCGGACGCGGAGGCCAAGAAGCAGAACGCCGAGGAGTTCGCCTCCTCCGAGGACAGCGCCCGCACCGCGGCGCTCAAGCAGCTGGGCATCCCGGTCGGCAGCGAGCTGATCGTGAAGTCGGTCACCGCGGGCGCCCCGGCCGAGGGCCGGCTGCACGCGGGCGACCAGATCGTGGCCGTGGACGGCGTGCCGGCCGGCTCGGTCGAGCAGGTGGTCGCGGCCGTCACCAAGCACAAGCCGGGCGAGTCGGCGGTCTTCACCGTCGTGCCGCGGGTCAAGGACGCGAACGGCGCCGCCGCGGCGGGCGGGAGGACCGACGTCGCCGTCCCGACCGTACGGGCCAAGGACCTCGACCCCAAGGCCCCGGCCGAGCGGGCCGAGCTCGCGGTGGTGGGCATCGGCACCGGGATCCGGCACACCTACCCGTTCCAGATCGACATCGGCCTGCAGGACGTCGGCGGCCCGAGCGCCGGCCTGATGTTCTCGCTCGGCATCATCGACAAGCTCACCCCGGGCGGCGACCTCACCGGCGGCAAGTTCGTGGCCGGCACCGGGACCATCGACGACGACGGCAAGGTCGGCCCGATCGGCGGCATCTCGATGAAGCTGATCGCCGCCCGGGACGCCGGGGCCGAGTACTTCTTCACCCCGTCCTCGAACTGCGCCGAGGCGGGCAAGAACGTCCCGTCCGGGCTGACCCTGATCAGGACGGACACGCTGGACGGCGCGCTGAAGTCGCTGGAGCAGATCCGCTCCGGGCAGACCTCCGCGCTGCCGTCCTGCGCGGCCAAGTAGCGGCCGAGTAACGGCGGCCAGCGGCCGGGTGGCGGCGAAGCAGCCGCCGGACAGCGGCCGCCGGCCGCCGCCGGCAGCTGCCGGGGAAGGCGTCAGGCGAAGGTCGCCAGCAGCGCGTCGGTCAGGCCGGGCACCAGGTCGGGGCCGGTCAGCACCTCGCGGGCGACGTCCTTGGAACGCAGCCGCAGGGCGATCTCCTTCTTGCCGTCGCGGAGCACCGCGGCGGTGATCCGCACCTCCTCGCGCTTGGGGTGGTTGGCCACCCACTCGGCGAGCTGGGCGTCGCTGGCACCGCGCGGGCGGGACTGCTCGGCGCCCGGGGGCAGCATCAGGCGCTCGACGACCAGGGCGCAGCCGGCCACGGAGTCGGGCCAGGCGATGGTGCCGAGGAACTTGTCGAGCTCCATGCCGGCCGGCAGCTCGTCCTGCTCGATCGGGGTCAGGCCGGCCTGGTCGTCCTCGGCGAGGCCGAGCTGCTTGGCGATCTTCGGGTTGGCCTTGCGCAGGGCGGCGCTGTCCACCAGGGCGAACAGCCGGGCCGGGAGGTCCCAGCCGAGGGTGGCGGCGTACTCGTCGATCTCCAGCGCGGCCCGGGTCAGCGGGGTGGCGGCCGGGAGCTTGGAGACGTCGTCGGGGGAGTTGTTCAGATCAGACGCGTCGGACATGCCTCAATCCTCACACGCCGGGCGGGCCGCGCTCGCCGGGCGGTGCGCCAGGAGGGCGGCCGGCAGTGCGGTCGGCAGCGTGGTCGGGGGGGACGGCGGGGAGGCGGCCGGGGTGGCCGGAGGAGCCGGGGCGGCGACGGCCGGCCGCGGTCGGATGTCGTAACCGTCTGCTAACGGTGGGAACTCGGCCAAAGCCTGGTTAAGTTTCTCTGACGACCGGACCCATTCAGACGACACAGCCGAGGTGCCACCGTGGTCTTCCAGATGCCCGAACGCTCAGGGCCGGGTTTCCGGCGCAGGGTAGGCCCGCCCTCCCGGCGGGCGCGGGTGGCCCTGCTGACCCTGGGCGTGCTCGCGGTGCTGTTCCTGCTGTTCGTCATGTTCGCGGGCTTCTGGACGGACTGGCTGTGGTTCAGGTCGGTCCACTTCTCCTCGGTGTTCACCACCCAGCTGTGGACGAAGACCGGCCTGTTCGCGGTGTTCGGCGTGCTGATGGCGGTGATCGTCGGCCTCAACATCTGGCTGGCGCACCGGCTGCGGCCGCCGCTGTCGGCGATGTCGGTGGAGCAGCAGAGCCTCGACCGCTACCGGGCCGGGCTGGCGCCGTTCAAGCGCTGGGCGCTGATCGGGATCTCGCTGGTGATCGGCCTGGTGGCCGGGGCCGCGGCCTCCGGGCAGTGGCGGACCTGGTTGATGTGGACGAACTCGACCTCCTTCGGTGAGAAGGACTCCCAGTTCGGCATGGACGTCTCGTTCTACGCCTTCGACCTGCCGTTCTACGAGTTCGTGCTGGGTTTCGCGTTCAGCGCGGTGATCGTCTCGCTGCTGACCTCGGCGCTGGTGCACTACCTGTACGGCGGGCTGCGGCTCCAGGGCCCGGGCCGCCGGGCGAGCGCGGGCGCGCAGGGGCACCTGGCGGTGCTGCTGGGCGTGTTCGTGCTGCTGAAGGCCGTCGCGTACTGGCTGGACCGGTACGCGCTGGCGGTGAAGACCGGCGCGTACAAGGGCGTCTCCGGCTGGACCGGCCTGCGCTACGTGGACGCCAACGCGTTCCTGCCGGCCAAGACCATCCTGTTCTTCGTCGCGATCATCTGCGCGGTGCTGTTCTTCCTGACCCCGATCCGCCGCACCTGGGCCCCGGCCCTGATCGGCCTGGGGCTGATGGTGCTGTCGGCGGTGCTGATCGGCGGGCTGTACCCGGCGATCGTGCAGCAGTTCCAGGTCAAGCCGAACGAGCAGGCCAAGGAGACGCCGTACATCCAGAAGAACATCGACGCCACCCGCCAGGCGTACGGGATCGCGGACGCGCAGACCACCCAGTACACCCCGCAGGGCACCACCAACGCCGACGCGCTCAAGCCGGACGCGCAGACCGTCGCGGACATCCGGCTGCTGGACCCGAACGTGGTCTCGCCGGCGTTCCAGTCGCTGGAGCAGCAGCGCAACTACTACGCCTTCCCGAACACGCTGGACGTGGACCGCTACGGCACCGGGCAGGGCAAGCAGGACAGCGTGATCGGCCTGCGCGAGCTCGACCTGAACGGCGTGCAGCGCAACTGGATCAACGACCACTTCAAGTACACCCACGGCTACGGCGCGGTGGTCGCCAAGGGCAACCAGGTCGACGACAAGGGCCAGCCGGTGTTCACCGAGTCGGGCCTGCCGGCCACCGGGACGCTGGGCGACTACCAGCAGCGGATCTACTACGGCGAGAAGACCACCACGTACTCGATCGTGGGCGGCGCCAACAAGGAGATCGACTACACCGATCCCAAGACCGGCCAGAACGCCGAGTACACCTACTCCGGCGGCAGCGGGGTCTCGCTGGACAACCCGCTGACCCGGGCGGCGTACGCGGTGCGCTTCGCCGAGCCGCAGATCCTCTACGCGGGGGCGATCACCGACGGCGCCAAGGTGATCTACAACCGGACGCCGAAGGAGCGGGTGGAGAAGGTCGCCCCGTGGCTGTCGATCGACGCCGACCCGTACCCGGTGGTGCAGGACGGCCGGGTGCTGTGGGTGCTGGACGGCTACACCACCTCGGACGGCTTCCCGTTCTCCTCGAAGACGACGCTGGGCGCCGCCACCAAGGACTCGCTGACCAACCAGCGCGGTGAGCTGCTGACCGTCGCCAACCAGGTCAACTACATCCGCAACTCGGTGAAGGCCACGGTGGACGCCTACACCGGCGAGGTGAAGCTCTACCAGTGGGACGAGAAGGACCCGGTCCTGAAGACCTGGATGAAGGCCTTCCCGGGCACGGTCGAGCCGAAGGCGGACATCCCGCAGACGCTGCTGCCGCACCTGCGCTACCCGCAGGACATGTTCAAGGTGCAGCGCGACCTGCTCGGCCAGTACCACGTCACCGACGCCAACTCCTTCTTCAACGGCAGTGACATCTGGCAGGTCCCGGTGGACCCGACCAGCGACACCAAGCAGGTCCAGCCGCCGTACTACGTGACGGTGCGGATGCCGGACACCAACGCCGCGAGCTTCTCGCTCACCAGCACCTTCGTGCCCAACCAGCGGCCCAACCTGGCGGCGTTCATGGCCGTCAACGCGGACCCGGGCGACGACTACGGGAAGATCCGCGTCCTGAAGATGACGGGCGAGAGCGGCGCCCCCGGCCCCGGCCTGGTGCAGTCGAAGTTCAACTCCCGCCAGGAGGTGGCCTCGCAGATCTTCGCGTTGAAGAGCGGCGGGGACGCCGAGTTGGAGTACGGAAACCTGCTGACCCTGCCGGTCGGCGGCGGGCTGCTCAACATCGAGCCGGTGTACGTGCGCGGACGCGGGGCCAAGTACCCGACGATGCAGAAGGTCCTGGCGGTGTACGGGGACGACAACGTGGCGTTCGAGGACACCCTGGAGGCCGCGCTGAAGAAGGTGTTCGGCGGGGCGCCGCCGGCGACCACCCCGACCGTGCCGTCCACGCCGGGCACCCCGACCACCCCGACCACCCCGACCGCGCCCGCCACGCCGGCGCCGGGCGGGACGATCTCGCCGGAGCTGCAGAAGGCGCTCTCGGACGCGGGGAAGGCGTACAACGACAGCCAGGCCGCGTTCAAGAACGGCGACTGGGTGGCCTACGGCAACGCCCAGAAGGCGCTCGGCGACGCCCTGAAGGCCGCCGAGGCGGCCCGCGGCGGCAGCCCGGCGCCCGCCCCCACCGGCACGCCCGCCCCGGGTGCCACGGGCGGCGGCGCGCCCAGCCCGCAGCCGTAGCCGCTGAGCTGCGGCGACCGTTTTCCGTTCCACCCCGCGTCCGTGCTAGGGTTCAACCACCGACGCGGGGTGGAGCAGCTCGGTAGCTCGCTGGGCTCATAACCCAGAGGTCGCAGGTTCAAATCCTGTCCCCGCTACAAAGGCCAGAGGCCCGGAGGATCCTTCCTCCGGGCCTCTGGTGTTTCCCCCGCCGTCCGCCCGCCGCTCCCGTGGCGTTCCTCGTCCCGAAGCGGCGGGAACCGCTCCGGTACTATCGACCGTCGCCAAGGAGGACGGCAGCGGGGTTTGTGAGGTTGAAGTGTCGGGAAATCGACAAAGCGCCGAAGCAATTTCGTCGGCTTCGGGTCGGCCCCGCCGGAATTCGGCCGGGGCAGGTGTACGCGGGTACTGGGTGATGCGACGATGGGACACATGGGGGACGGTGCACGGCCGCTGACCGGCCGTCGGGTCCGGCGCCTCTCCTGGGAGTCCCCCCGGTCGCACGCCGGGGCACGATGCCGCGACACTCTGGGGGAGCGGGAGTCGGCATGAGGCTGATCGGCAAGTCAGGCGCCAGGTCCGCGGCGGCCGCCGAGGCGGACACCGACGCCTGGGCGGAGAGCACCGCCAGCCGCCCCGGAGCCCTGCCCGCCCAGCGCACCAGCGGACTGTCCGAACGCCCCCCGACCGCGGGCTACGGCCCAGACAGCCTCGTCCACGTGTCGACCCGTCAGTTCGCCTCCGCCGTGGGCGCGTACGGGGAGCGGCCCGGCGCGGAGCAGGCCGCCGGCGCCGCGCTCGACCCGGCCGGCCTCGACTCGACCAGCTTCGAGACCGCCCTCGCCGCCCGCGAGTCCGCCGCCCTGGAGGCCCGCCACCGGCAGGCCGCCGACGGCGGCGACCCGGACGCCGCCGGCCGGCTCGGCACCCTGCTGCTGCGCCGCGGCGAACTGGAGGACGCCGAGCCCTACCTGCGCGCCGCCGCGGCCGCCGGGGTGCGCGCCGCCGCCAACAACCTCGGCGTGCTGCTGCACCAGCAGGGCCACCGGGCCGAGGCCGGCCAGTGGTGGCGCCAGGCGGCCGTGGCCGGCAGCGCGCCGGCCGCGCACGCGCTCGGGCTGCAGCTGCGCGACCAGGGCGAGGAGGAGGCCGCCGAGTACTGGCTGCACTTCGCCGCCGACCACGGCCACCCGCTGGGCGCCTACGCGCTGGGCGACCTGATGGAGCACCGGCGCGACGTGCGCGCCGAGCGCTGGTTCAAGGTGTCCGCCGACGCCGGGCACCGGGAGGCCTCCTACCGGCTGGCCCGGATGCGCGAGGCCGCCGGGGACAAGGAGACCGCCGAGACCTGGTACCGCACGGCCGCCGCGCGCAGCCACGCCCGCGCCGCGCTGCGGCTGGGCGTGCTGCTGGAGGAGCGCGCCCGCACCGACCGGTCGCTGCTGGAGGAGGCGGCCCGCTGGTACCGGCAGGCCGCGCAGAACGGGGAGCCGCGCGCGGCCTGCGCGCTGGGCTTCCTGCTGCGCGACTCCGGGGACCAGGCGGCCGCCGCCGAGTGGTGGCAGGAGGCCGCCGAGGCCGGGGACGGCAACGCCGCCAACGCGCTGGGCGCGCTGCACGCGAGCCGGGGCGAGGCCGCCGAGGCCGAGCGCTGGTACCGCGTGGCGCTGGACGCCGGCGACCAGAACGGCGCCTTCAACCTCGGCCTGCTCTGCGCCGGGACCGGCCGCGAGCAGCAGGCCGAGCAGTGGTACCGCCGGGCCGCGTACGCGGGGCACCGGGAGGCCTGCAACGCGCTGGCCGTGGTGCTGCTGCAGCGCGGTGACGAGTCCGGTGCCCAGCCCTGGTTCTCCAAGGCGGCCGAGGCCGGCAGCGTGGACGGCGCGTTCAACCTCGGCGTGCTGCACGCCGGGCGCGGCGAGCACCGGCAGGCCCAGGAGTGGTACGCGCGGGCCGCGGCCGAGGGGCACGGCGAGGCGGCCCTGCAGCTCGCGGTCGTCCAGGAGCAGCGCGGCAACCTGGCCGGGGCGCTGGAGCGCTACCGGCAGGCGGCGGCCGGCGGGTCGGCGGAGGGCGCGTTCCGGCTGGCCTCGCTGCTGGACCGGCGCGGGGACGCGGACGCCGAGGCCGAGCACTGGTACGCGGTGGCGGCCGACGCCGGGCACCGCCGGGCGCAGGTGCGGATGGGCGTGCGGGCGGCCGAGCGCGGGGCGCTGGAGATCGCCGAGAGCTGGTACCGGCGGGCCGCCGAGGCGGGCAGCCGCAGCGCGGCGTTCAACCTCGGGCTGCTGCTGGCCCGGCAGGACAGCGAGGCCGAGGCGATGCTCTGGTACACCCGGGCCGCCGACGCCGGGCACGGCCGGGCGGCGCTGCGCCTGGCGCTGCTGGCGCTGCGCCGCGGGGAGCCGGTGCACGCGGAGAACTGGTGCCGGCGGGCGATCGACTCCGGGCCGGCCGAGGTGGCCGAGCGGGCGGGGCGCTTGCTGGGCGCGCTGAGCGCCGAGCTGAGCGCGTAGCCCCCCGGTCGGGCCGGGCGCCGCTGGGCGCGCCGAACGCCGCGCTGGTCGCACGACTCCGCGGTCAGGGGCGGCAGTTCGGGCACAGGCCGCGGTAGGTGACCTCGGCGGCGGTGACCGTGAAGCCGAAGCGTTCGGCGGCGGGGAGGGCGGCGAGCGGGTCGCCGTGCGGGTGGACGTCGCGGATCGCGCCGCAGTCCGAGCAGATCAGGTGCTGGTGGGCGCGGTGGGCGTTGGGGTCGTAGCGCTTGGCGCGGCCGTCGGTGGCGACCTCCAGGACCTCGCCGAGGCCGACGAGTTCGCCGAGCGTGTTGTAGACGGTGGCGCGGCTGATCTCGGGCAGTCGGGCGGTCGCCCGGGCGTGCACCTCGTCCGCGGTGAGGTGGACGTGGTCGCCGTCCAGGACCTCGGCGACGACCCGGCGTTGCGAGGTCAGTCGCCAGCCTCTTGCGCGCAGTCTCTCCAGCAGGTCGCTCATGCCATCCAGAGTAGGTCAGGCTCCGAGACTGGTTCCAGTATTGACTTGGACAAAGTCCAAGTTAGGATCGTGTCATCGAGACCGGATACCGCGGAGGCACTCCCATGACAGCCCAGGACGAGCTGCGCCCGACCCTGACCACGGAGGCGGGTGCCCCCGTCGCCGACAACCAGAACACCGAGACGGCGGGCGTCGGGGGCCCCGCGCTCATCCAGGACCAGCTCCTGTTCGAGAAGCTCGCGCACTTCAACCGCGAGCGGATCCCGGAGCGCGTGGTGCACGCCCGCGGCGCCGGCGCGTACGGCACCTTCACCGTGACCGCCGACGTGACGCCCTGGACCCGGGCGGCGTTCCTGTCCGCGGTCGGCAAGCAGACCGAGGTCTTCCTGCGCTTCTCCACCGTGGCGGGCAACCTCGGCGCGGCCGACGCGGTGCGCGACCCGCGCGGCTTCGCGCTGAAGTTCTACACCGAGGAGGGCAACTACGACCTCGTCGGCAACAACACCCCGGTGTTCTTCATCAGGGACGCCATCAAGTTCCCCGACTTCATCCACACCCAGAAGCGGGACCCGTACACCGGCTCGCAGGAGGCGGACAACGTCTGGGACTTCTGGGGCCTGTCGCCCGAGGCCACCCACCAGGTGACCTGGCTGTTCGGCGACCGCGGCATCCCGGCCTCGTACCGGCACATGAACGGCTACGGCTCGCACACCTACCAGTGGCAGAACGAGGCCGGCGAGCACTTCTGGGTCAAGTACCACTTCAAGACCGACCAGGGCATCCGCAACCTCACCCAGGCCGAGGCCAACACCCTCGCCGGCGAGGACCCGGACAGCCACCAGCGCGACCTGCGCCAGTCGATCGAGCGCGGCGAGTTCCCCAGCTGGACGGTGCAGGTCCAGATCATGCCGGCGGCCGACGCGGCGAACTACCGCTTCAACCCCTTCGACCTGACCAAGGTCTGGCCGCACGCCGACTACCCGCCGATCGAGATCGGGAAGCTGGAGCTCAACCGCAACCCCGACAACGTCTTCGCCGAGGTCGAGCAGTCGGTGTTCTCCCCGGCGCACTTCGTGCCCGGCATCGGCCCGTCCCCGGACAAGATGCTCCAGGGCCGCCTGTTCGCGTACGCCGACGCCCACCGCTACCGGGTCGGCATCAACGCCGACCACCTGCCGGTGAACCGCCCGCACGCCACCGAGGCCCGCACCAACGGCCGGGACGGCCACCTGTACGACGGCCGCCACGGCCGGCAGAAGAACTACGAGCCGAACAGCTTCGGCGGGCCGGTGCAGACCGGCCGCCCGCTGTGGGCCGCGACCGCCGTCGACGGCACCACCGGCAACCACGTCGCGCCCTCGCACGCCGAGGACGACGACTTCGTGCAGGCCGGCGCCCTGTACCGGCTGTTCTCCGAGGAGGAGAAGCAGCGGCTGATCGCCAACCTGTCGGGCTTCATCGCCAAGGTCTCCGCCGACCGCGAGGACATCGTGGAGCGGGCGGTCGACAACTTCCGCAGGGCCGACGCCGACTTCGGGCAGCGGCTGGACGCGGCGGTCCGGGAGCTGCGCAAGCAGTAGCCCGTCGGGCCGGAGAACGGCGGCCCCCGTGACCGGCTCCCACCGGTCACGGGGGCCGCGCCGGCTCTCAGACCGAGAGCCGGCGCAGGGCCTCCTCGTGCAGCAGGCCGTTCGAGGCGACGGCGTCGGCGCCGCCCGGGCCGGGGACGCCGTCCAGGCCGGTGAAGCGGCCGCCGGCCTCCTCCACGATGATGCAGTTGGCCGCCATGTCCCACAGCGACAGCTCGGGCTCGGCGGCGATGTCGACGGCGCCCTCGGCGACCATCATGTAGGACCAGAAGTCGCCGTAGGCGCGGGTGCGCCAGCAGGCGCGGGTGAGGTCCAGGAACGGGTCGAGGCGCCCGCGCTCCTCCCAGCCGGTGAGCGAGGAGTACGAGAAGGACGCGTCCTCGATCCGGGAGACGCCGGAGACGTGCAGCCGGGAGGCCTTGGCCAGGCTGCGGCCGCCGAACGCGCCCAGGCCCTTGGCGGCCCACCAGCGGCGCTGCAGCGCGGGGGCGGACACGATGCCGACCACCGGGCGTTCGACGCCGTCCGGGCCGTCCTCCAGCAGGGCGATCAGGGTGGCCCAGACCGGGACGCCGCGGATGTAGTTCTTGGTGCCGTCGATCGGGTCGATCACCCAGCGGCGCGGACCCGAGCCCTGGAGGCCGAACTCCTCGCCGAGGACGGCGTCGCGCGGGCGGGCGCGCTGCAGCACGCCGCGCACCAGCTCCTCGGCGGCCTTGTCGGCGTCGCTCACCGGGGTGAGGTCGGGCTTGGTCTCGATCTTCAGGTCGAGGGCGCGGAAGCGCTCCAGGGTGACCGAGTCGGCCGAGTCGGCGAGGACATGGGCGAGTCGGAGGTCGTCGTGGTAGTCGGCCATGCCGGAAACCCTAGCGAGCCTCCCCCGATCGGCACAGCCGGGCTCGCGGAGCGGGGCGGACCGGCCTGCGGCGCGCGGACGTCCGGCGCGGTGCCGCTCGGCGCGGTGCCGCTCGGTGGGTGCCGTTCGGGGCGCCGTGCCGCTCAGTGCGCCGTGCCGCTGAGCTGGAGGCCGATGACGCCGGCGATCACCAGCGAGATCGAGACCAGCTTGAGCACCGAACTGCTCTCGTTCAGGAAGAACATGCCGTAGATCGCGGTGCCGGCCGCGCCGATGCCCGTCCACACCGCGTAGGCGGGGCCGACCGGCAGGCTCTTCAGGGAGAGGGTGAGCAGCCCGAAGCTGCCGAGGGCGAACACGCAGAAGCTGATGGTGGGCCAGAGCTTGGTGAAGCCCTCGCTGAGCTTGAGGTTGATCGCGAAGCCGGTCTCCAGCAGGCCGGCCAGGACCACCAGGGCCCATGCCATCGCGTGCCCTCCCTGTCGATCGACGGTCGGGCCGGGGACGGGCCGACTTTCCTATGATCACCAGGTGGGGCCGCTCCGACACCTCGAACGGGCCACCAACCCCGGGAAAGGGCGCGGCGCCCGCGGGCTCAGTCGGCCTCGCCCTCCTTGCTGGCCAGCAGCCGGCGCAGCGAGTAGAGCCGGGCGGCCTCGGCGTGGCCGTCCTCGACCCAGGCGTCCAGCGCGCAGTCCGGCTCGTCGTGGCTGCACGCGCGCGGGCAGTCGACGGTGCCGGGCTCCAGGTCGGGGAAGGCGTGGATGACCCGGGACGGGTCGATGTGCGAGAGGCCGAAGGAACGGAAGCCGGGGGTGTCGATCACCCAGCCGGGATCCAGCGCCTTCTTCGAGCCCGGCTTGGCGCCGGGCGGCGGCGGCAGCCGCAGCGCCAGGGCGGAGACGGTGGTGTGCCGGCCGCGGCCGGTGACCGCGTTGACCCGCCCGGTCTGCCGCTGGCGGTCCGGGACCAGCGCGTTGACCAGGGTGGTCTTGCCGACGCCCGAGTGGCCGATGAACACCGTGGACAGGCCGCGCAGGTGCGCGCGGACGGCCTCGGCGCCGGTGGTCTCCAGCTCGTCGCGGCGGGTGACCACGTAGGTGATGCCCAGCGGGGCGTAGGAGTCCAGCAGCGACGAGGCCGGGGCGAGGTCCGACTTGGTGAGCACCAGCAGCGGCTCCATGCCCGCGTCGTAGGCCGCCACCAGGCAGCGGTCGATCAGCCGGGGCCGCGGCTCCGGGTCCGCCAGGGCGGTGACGATGGCCAGCTGCTCGGCGTTGGCGACCACGATCCGCTCGTACGGGTCGTCGTCGTCGGCGGTGCGCCGCAGCACCGAGCTGCGCTCCTCGACCCGGACGATCCGGGCCAGGGTGTCGGCGTCCCCGGAGAGGTCGCCGACCAGGTTGACCATGTCGCCGACGACGACGCCCTTGCGGCCCAGCTCGCGGGCCTTCATGGCGACGACCTCGCGCTCCTGCTTCGTCCCCGGGTCGACCAGGCAGGTGATCCGGCCGCGGTCGACGGTCAGCACCATCGCCTCGGCCGCGTCCTCGTGCTTGGGCCGGATCCTGGTCCGCGGCCGGGAGCCCCGGCGGGCCGGGCGGTTGCGGATGTCGTCCTCGTCGGCGTCCTTGCCGTAGCGGCGCATGTGCTCAGTCTCCGCTCAGAGGTCCGCCGCCGCTTCGCCGAGCAGTTCGGCCCACATCCCGGGGAAGTCCGGAAGGGTCTTGGCGGTGGTGGCCACGTTCTCGACCTCCACGCCGGGCACGGCGAGGCCGAGCACGGCCGCGGCGGTGGCGAGGCGGTGGTCCTCGTAGGTGTGGAAGATGCCGCCCCGCAGCGGGCGGGGACGGATCCGCAGGCCGTCCTCGGTCTCGGTGACGTCGCCGCCCAGGTCGTTGATCTCCTTGGCGAGCGCGGCGAGCCGGTCGGTCTCGTGCAGGCGCAGGTGGGCGATGCCGTACAGGTGGGACTCGGAGTCGGCCAGCGCGGCGACGGCGGCGATCACCGGGGTGAGCTCGCCGACGTCGTGCAGGTCCGCCTCGATGCCGTGGATCCGGCCGGTGCCGGTGAACTGGAGGCCCTCGTCGGTGAACTCGCAGGCGCCACCCATCCGGGTGTAGATCTCGCGCAGCTGGTCACCGGGCTGGGTGGTGTGCCGGGGCCAGTCCCGCACGGTGACCCGGCCGCCGGTCACCAGGGCGGCGGCGAAGAACGGCGCGGCGTTGGAGAGGTCCGGCTCGACCACCAGGTCGCGGCCGATCAGGGCGCCGGGGGTGACCCGCCAGACGTCCTTCTCGCCGCCGTCCTCGGGGGCGTCGACCTGGGCGCCGGCGAGGCGCAGCATCTCGACGGTCATCCGGATGTGCGGCAGCGACGGGACCGGGCCGCCGACGTGGCGGACCTCGATGCCGTGGTTGTAGCGGGCGCCGGAGAGCAGCAGGGCGGAGACGAACTGGGACGAGGAGGAGGCGTCCAGCTCGACCGGGCCGCCGTCCAGCGAGCCGGTGCCGTGCACGGTGAGCGGGAAGGCGCCGCGGCCGTCGTCCTCGATCCGGGCGCCGAGCGCGCGCAGGGCGTCGATCACGCCGTGCTGGGGGCGCTCGTAGCAGCGCGGGTCGCCGTCGAAGTGCACCGGGCCGTCGGCGAGGACGGCGAGCGGGGGCAGGAAGCGCATCACGGTGCCGGCGTTGCCGACGTCGACCGAGGCGGGGCCGAGTAGCGCGGGGGCGGGGATGACCCGCCAGGCCTCGCCGCCGCCGGTGCCGCCGGAGTCGTTGTTGACCTTCTCCTCGATGGTGACCCCGAGGGCGCGCAGGCCGTCGGCCATCAGCTGGGAGTCGCGGCTGCGCAGCGGGCGGCGCACCCAGCCCGGCCCGTCGGCGAGTGCCGCCAGCACCAGGGCCCGGTTGGTGACCGACTTGGAGCCGGGGATGGTGACGGTGGCGTCGACGGGGCTGGTCGCGACGGGGGCGGGCCACAGGGTCTCGGTCATGGGGCAAGTCTAGGGGCCGTACGGGAACGGAACGTGACCCGCCCGCTCGCCCGACTACAGCTCGGGGCGGGGCTCGCCCGCTCGCCGCCGGGCGCTAGGACGCGGTGCCGGCGGTCGGCGCTCCGGCGCTCGTGCGGGGCCGGCCGTTCCTCCGGCGGGCCGGGTCAGGAGAGCGGCTGGAGCAGCCAGGCGGCGCCGAGGGCGAGGCAGGCGAGGGCGACGAGCAGGAAGACGGTGACCCAGGCGAGGGCGGGGACGTGGGTGAGGCGGGCGAGCTGGTCGGCGTCGGAGTCGCGGGCCCAGCCGATCCGGCGCTGGTGCTGGAGCTCCAGGACGGGGCGGACGGCGCCGAGGAGGAGGAACCAGCAGCCGAGGTAGGCGAAGCCGGCCTGGACCTCGGCGCTGCCGAACCAGGAGACCAGGAAGAAGGCGCCGCCGGCGACCAGCACGGTGAGGAAGCCGAAGGCGTTGCGGATGCGCAGCAGCAGGGCGAGCAGCAGCACGATCGCCAGCCAGAGCAGCAGAGTGATCCGGTCGGCGGCGAGCAGGGCGGCGCAGCCGAGGCCGAGCAGGGCGGGGGCGGTGTAGCCGGCGGCGGCGGTGAGGACCATGCCGGGGCCGGTGGGGCGGCCGTAGGAGAGGGTGAGCCCGGAGGTGTCGGAGTGCAGCCGGATGCCGGCCAGCTTGCGGCCGGTGGCCAGGGCGATCAGGCCGTGGCCGCCCTCGTGGGCGATGGTCACGGCGTTGCGGGCGACGTGCCACAGCGGCCGGGCCAGGACGGTGAGCAGGGCGGCGGCGCCGGTGGCCAGCACCAGCCAGCCGGGTGGGGCGGTCTGGGTGCCGGTCACCTGGTTCCACAGGTCGCCGAAGGTGTGGTGGTTCGCGTTCATCGGTGTCTCTCCGCCTCCGTCCGCCGCACTGGGCCGTCGCGTTGGGCCGTTCGGGGCAGCCTCCCATGCGGGGGGACGGGCGGGAGGGGGCGGGCGGTTCTGGCCCGGGAGGGCGGGTCCGGCGGACCGGCGGCATGGCAAGCTGGCCCGCATGTGCGGTCGGTTCGCAGCCAGCAGCAAGCCCGAGGACGTCGTCGAGCTGTTCGACGTCGAGCACTGGGATCCCACGGAGACCCTGGACCCGAACTGGAACGTCGCGCCGACGAACAGCGCCTTCGTGGTGCTGGAGCGGCTGGGCCGGGAGCGGCCGCGGCCGCTGCGGCAGCTGCGGGTGCTGCGCTGGGGGCTGGTGCCGCAGTGGTCGAACTCCGCCGAGACGGCGGTGAAGATGATCAACGCCCGGTCGGACACGGTGCACGAGAAGCCCTCGTACCGGCAGGCCTTCGCCGCGCGCCGGTGCATCCTGCCGGTGGACGGCTACTACGAGTGGCAGACGGTGCCGGGGGAGCGCGGCAAGGCGCGCAAGAAGCCGTACTTCGTCTCCCGGGCGGACGGCACCCCGCTGGCGCTGGCCGGGCTGTACGAGTTCTGGCGCAACCGGGCGGTGCCGCCGGGGCACCCGGAGGCCTGGCTGGTGACGTTCACCATCGTCACCACGGACGCCGAGGAGGCGCTGGCGCCGATCCACGAGCGGATGCCGCTGTTCCTGGACCGGCGGGACTGGGACGAGTGGCTGGACCCGCGGCTGACCGATCCGGACGCGCTGCGCCGGCTGCTGATACCCCCGCCGCCGGGCGCGCTGCTGGCCACCCCGGTGTCGCCGGCGGTCGGCAGCATCCGCAACAACGGTCCGGAGCTCAAGGAGCCGTGGGCGGAGGCCGAGTACGAGACCACCCTGTTCTGATCCCACCCGACCTGGCCTGGAACTTCCCGACCGGTCCCGAACTGTTCCGATCCGTTGTGAACACCCCTGGAGTCACCGCGATGAGCACCACCGAACTGGTCCCCACCGAGGCCGGGGAGGCCCGGGTCAGCTACCACCGGGCCGCGCGGCCGCGGGCCGTGCTGGCGCTCGGCCACGGTGCGGGCGGCGGGATCGAGGCCCGGGACCTGGTGGCGCTGGCCGGGCGGCTGCCGGCCCGGGGGATCACCGTGGCGCTGGTCGAGCAGCCCTGGCGGGTGGCGGGCCGCAGGCTCGCCCCGGCGCCGAGGACGCTGGACCTCGGCTGGCGGCCGGTGGCGGAGCGGCTGGCCGGGCAGGGGCTGCCGCTGGTGGTGGGCGGGCGCAGCGCCGGGGCGCGGGTGGCCTGCCGGACGGGCGCGGCGACCGGGGCGGTCGGGGTGGTGGCGCTGGCGTTCCCGCTGCACCCGCCGGGCAAGCCGGAGAAGAGCCGGGCCGGGGAGCTGCTGGAGTCCGGGCTGCCGACGCTGGTGGTGCAGAGCGCGGCGGACCCCTTCGGCGGGCCGGCGGAGTTCCCCGGGCTGCCGGCCGGGCACGAGCTGGTGGCGGTGCCGTACGGCAGCCACGGCTTCGAGGTGCCGAAGCGGGCGCCGGTCGGGCAGCAGGAGGTGCTGGACCTGATCTGTTCGTCGGTGGGGGACTGGGTGCTGGGGCTGCTGTGAGGCCGTGAGCGGGGAGTTTCCACTCGATCACTCGTGCGAGTGAATGCCTGGTGCGACCGGGAATGCGGGCGGGGCCCGCGTGGTTGTCGTCTCCGTCAGCAGGAGTCACCGGTGAGAGGCAGGGCAGATGGGTTCGATCGCGTGCCCGGAACGGCCTGAGGAGCGCGAGGCCACCACGGCGTTCGCACCCTCCTGGTCGGAGTGGCTTGACGCGGGCGAGAAGCCCGTCAGCCCGATATCCTCCATTTCTGGGCGGCCCGCCGTGGGCCGTACCCGTCATGCCGAGGAGGTGGGTCCGGTCGTCGGGACCGAGCACGAGGCCGAGCCGGGCCGTGGCCCGGACGAGGCCCTGCCTGCGGGCGAGGCGCTCACCGGTGAGGAGCTGGCCGAGGCGATCGGTGAGGACACCTACCGGGTGTCGGCGGAGGAGAGCGAGGAGGCCCGGCGGGAGCGCTTCGAGCGCGACGCCCTGGGCTACCTGGATCCGATGTACTCGGCGGCGCTGCGCATGACGCGCAACCCCGCCGACGCGGAGGACCTGCTCCAGGAGGCGTTCGCCAAGGCGTACGCGTCCTTCCACCAGTTCCGTGAGGGCACGAACCTCAAGGCCTGGCTGTACCGCATCCTCACCAACACGTTCATCAACTCGTACCGCAAGAAGCAGCGGGAGCCCCAGCGCACCGCGGCGGAGGAGATCGAGGACTGGCAGCTGGCCCGGGCCGAGTCGCACATGTCGACCGGTCTGCGCTCGGCCGAGACCCAGGCGCTCGACCACCTCCCCGACAGCGATGTGAAGGACGCGCTCCAGGCCATCCCGGAGGAATTCCGGATCGCCGTCTATCTCGCGGACGTAGAAGGCTTTGCGTACAAGGAGATCGCGGACATCATGGGTACTCCCATCGGTACGGTGATGTCCCGGCTGCACCGCGGCCGCCGTCAGCTGCGCGGCATGCTGGAGGATTACGCCCGTGAGCGCGGGCTGGTCCCGGCCGGCAGCGGGGCAGGGCAGGAAGCGAAGGGCTCGGGCTCATGAGCTGCGGCGATCCGCACGAAACCGAGTGTGGCGAGGTCCTCGACCACCTCTACGAATTCCTCGACAACGAGATGCCCGAGGGCGACTGCGCGAAGTTGCGGGTGCACTTCGAGGAGTGCTCGCCCTGCCTGAAGCAGTACGGGCTGGAGCAGGCGATCAAGGCGCTGATCAAGCGCTCCTGCGGGTGCGACGACACCCCGACCGACCTGCGGAGCAAGGTGCTGGCCAGGATCGACTCGATCCGGGCCGGGCAGCGTTCGGGCGAGCAGGTGGTGGTCGCGGTGGAGACCACCGTCGAGCTGCACGCCGAGTCGGCCCGGCCGGCGCCCAAGCCGGGCGGGGCCGCCGAGGCGAAGCCGGCCGGGCGTTCCGGCGCTCCGGTGGAGGCCGGCGCCCAGGTGGAGTGACGGCCCGTCGGCGAACGTCCGTACGGCGAACGCCCGTGCGGTGGTCGCTCGGGTGGTCGACCACCGGATGCGGTGGTCCGCCGGCCCGCCGGTGAGGGCGGGCCGGACGGTTCGGGCAAGGAGGGCAGCGGCCCCGGGAGTGCGAGCTCCCGGGGCCGCTCCCGTTCCGCCCGGATGCGCCCTCACTCGATCGAGTGAGTTGGCGGTGCGCCAACTGCGCCGTTGCGCCATCATGCGTCCCCATGCGGGGGGCGGCGGCCTATTCTCCTGACGGACACTCACCGTCGGTCCGCCCGACGTGTCGAGGCAACACGGGGTCCGTACGGCGGGGAGGTCGAGATCGCTACCGACTGTGGAGGACCGACCCTGCCGCGGGGGGCGGCGCGCTACCTGGTGGCCGTCCCGGTGGCGGCGCTGTGCTGCCTGGTGCCGCTGCTGCCGGCCGCGGCCGCCCCCGGGGTGCCGCACTGGCTCGGCGCGCCGGTGGACTGGCCCAAGGTCGGCCTGCTGGCCTTCCTGCACGGCTGCTGGGAGTCCCTGGCCCAGGGCCTGCCCACGCCCTGCCTGGTGATGGTGCGCCGACTGCTGCGCCGGTCGGCGCCGCCCGAGCGCGCGCCCGCCCGGCCCGGGGTCCACGCCTTCTTCCCGGTGCTGTTCGCCGGGGTGCTGATGCTCCCGCCGGCCGCCGCCGCCCTGGTCGCCGTCCCGGCCGCGCTGCTCGGCGGACCGAGCGGGCCCGGCTGCCGCCCGCGCCGGCTGTTCAACGGCTCCCAGCTCGCGCTGTGCACCTTCGCCTCCTCGGCCGCCTTCCACCTGCTGCACGGCCCGCAGCTGCTGCTCGGCTCCCGCTTTCCGGCCGCGCTGCTGCCCGCAATCGCCGCCGTCGCGGTGTTCTGCCTGGTCAACGGGGCGGTGGTGGGCGTGATGCTGGTGCTCAGCGAAGGCCGCCGGCCCCGGGTGCTGCTGCGCGGGGCGCACTCGGCGTGCGGACTGCCGGTGCTGGTGCACGCGGCCGGCGGGCTGATGGTCGCGGTGCTCTGGCAGGGCCCGTACGGCGCGTTCGCGGCGCTGCTCACGCTGCTGCCGCTGTCCATCTCGGCCTGGGTGTTCGCCCAGGGCCAGCGCGAGCGGGACGCCCACCAGGCCACCGTGCAGTCGCTGGTGCAGGCCGTGGAGATCAAGGACTCCTACACCCGGGGCCACAGCGAGCGGGTCGGGCGGGCGTCGGTGCTGATCGCCACTCAGCTCGGCATGGAGGACGAGCGGCTGCGCACCCTGCGCTTCGCCGGCATCCTGCACGACGTCGGCAAGCTCGGGGTGGCCACCGAGCTGCTGCGCAGAAACGGTCCCCTCACCGAGGAGGAGCGCCGGGCGGTGGAGATCCACCCCGTGTACGGGTACGAGCTGGTGCGCGGGATCGACTTCCTCGGCGAGGCGCACGCCGGGATCCTGCACCACCACGAGCGGATGGACGGCCGGGGCTACCCGAGCGGGCTGGCCGGCGAGCAGATCCCCGAGTTCGCCCGGATCATCTCGGTCGCCGACGCCTTCGACTCGATGACCTCCACCCGCTCCTACCGGCGCGGGCGCCCGGTCGGCGAGGCGGTCGCGGAGCTGGAGCGCTGCTCGGGCAGCCAGTTCGACCCGGTGATGGTGCGGGCGCTGATCGACGCGCTGGCCGGGCACGACTGGCAGCCGGTGGTGCACCCCGAGGACTGCATCCAGGCGGTGCCGGACATCCCGCTCGGGGTGCCCGAGCCGGTCCGGGCGGCGCCGGGCCGGGTGCCGACCCAGGGCGGGAACGTTCCCGCGGCCGGGCAGCCGTGAGGCCCCCCGGGCGCGCGGCCCGGGGACGTCAGGGCCTCGGGCGCTCGGCCGACGGGCGTCGGGCCGCCGGTCGGGCGGTCGACCGGGCGGCCGCCGGTGCCGCCGACGGGCGGGCGGTGCCCGGGTCCGGGGCGTTCGCGCCCCGGGTGCTGCGGCGCGCGGTCCTGGGCCGCGCGCCCTGCGGACGCACCGCGCGCGCCGTACATGCGGCGGCCGCCGCCCTGCTGGCGCTCGCGCTGGGCGCGGTCGCGGTGCGCGGAGTCGCCGAGCCCGGGGTGGCGCTGGCGTTCACCACCCTGATCGCGCTCGGCGAGTGCGTCCGGATCACCCTTCCGGGGGATCGGGAGCAGGCGCCCATCGGCGCGGCCGGCGCGCTGGCGTACGCCCTGCTCGGGCCGCTGCGCGGGGTGCCGACCGCGCACGGCACGCTCCAGGTGGTCGCGGTGACCGGGACCGGCCTGGTGCTGGCCTGGCTGGCGGGCCTCGTCCTGCCGCGCCGCGTCCTGCCGGACGGCCCCGGGCGCCCCGACCGCCGTCCGGCCTGGGCCGACCCGGCCCGCCGCGACGGCGCCGCGCGCCGGCTGCTCGCCGTCGGCTTCGCCGCCGCCGTCTTCCAGCCGCTCTACAACGGCGGCGCGGTCGACCGCTTCTCGCCCGCGGGCCCGGCGTACGGGGCGTTCCTGACCACCGTCGCCGCGCTGGCCGCGCTCTGCGACGCCACCCTGGCGGCGCTGCAGCGCCGCTCCGGCGGCGGGCCGCGCTTCCCGGCGGCGCTGGAGGACGAGCTGCGCTCGCTGTTCGGCATCGGCTCGGCGATCGTCGCCACCGGGATGCTGGTCAGCCTCGCGGCCGGCGAGGTGGGGCTCTGGGCGCTGCCGCTGTTCTGCAGCCCGCTGCTGCTCGCCCAGGTGTCCTTCCGGCGCGCCGCCGCCGTGCGGGCCACCACCGGGCAGACCATCGCCAGCCTCGCCCGGGCCACCGAGGTGGCCGGCTACACCCCGCACGGGCACGCGCGCAGGGTTGCGGACACGGCGTGCGCGCTGGGCCGCGAGCTGGGTCTGGGCACCCGCGAGCTCGCCCTGTTGGAGTACGCCGCGCTGATGCACGACGTCGGCCAGCTGTCCCTGGTCGAACCGGTGCCGGACGGCGCCACCGCGCTGCTGCCCTGCGCCGAGCAGCAGCGGATCGCCCGGCTCGGCAGCGAGGTGATCAGCCGCACCGGGGTGCCCCGGCAGGTCGCCGAGCAGGTCGCCCGGCTGGCCGACCCGTGCACCGGGCCGGCCGCCGAGGGCCCGGTGCCGCTCGCGTCCCGGATCATCCGGGTCGCCAACGCCCACGACGACCTGCTCACGGCGGCCCGCAGCCGGGGCGTCGGCGAGGCGGTCGGGCGGCTGGAGGCGCTGGAGGCGCTGCGGCTGGGCCGCGGCCGGGTCTACGACGCCCGCGTGGTGGACGCCCTGGTCCGGGTGGGCGGGCAGGCCCGGCGCTGAGGGGCGGTCCGGGGGGGCGGGGCCCGGACGGCCCGGGCCGCCCGCCTCCGCCGCGGGCCCCGGGGAACCGGGCTGGGGGCCCCAGGGGTTGAGCGGGCGGGATCGGGCAGGCAGGCTGGGGAGGGGCGGGCCCCAACCTCGGCGGTGGGGAGCGCGGGCGGGGGCGGGCGTGGTTGGATGCGGTCGTAGCGTGGAACACCGACCCGGGGCACCGGGCCCGCACGCCGTCCGAGGCGGTACGGGCACGGTGGCACGGGACTTGAGCGGACGACGACGGCAGGGACGAACGTGAGGATCTTCCACCGGGCACGGCACCGGCCGTCCGCCACCTGGCGGCAGACGACCGACCGGGCCTTCACGCTGATCGGCGACGGCCGCT
The DNA here is from genome assembly GCF_055383135.1 of Kitasatospora sp. Xyl93. Classification (NCBI taxonomy): domain Bacteria; kingdom Bacillati; phylum Actinomycetota; class Actinomycetes; order Kitasatosporales; family Streptomycetaceae; genus Kitasatospora; species Kitasatospora sp. Xyl93. The sequence continues at coordinate 5,064,297 of NZ_AP029185.1, forward strand.
ACGAGGACGCCGGCGCGCTGCTGGTGATGGCCGCCGACCTGGAGCCGTGGCTCTCCGACTCCTGGTTCAACCTCGCCCTGCTGCACAAGTTCCGCCGGGACTGGGAGCAGGCCCGCTCGGCCGGCCTGCGCGCCGTCGCCCTGCTGGACCGCGAGCACGGCGCCCCGGACTGGTGGAACCTCGGCATCACCGCCACCGCCCTCCAGGACTGGCCGCTGGCCCGCCGCGCCTGGCAGGCGTACGGGCTGAAGCTGCCCGGCGGCCCCGGCGGGCAGCAGGACGGCCCGGTCAGCCTGGACCTCGGCACCACCCCGGTGCGGCTCTCCCCGGACGGCGAGTCCGAGGTGGTCTGGGGCCGCCGGCTGGACCCGGCCCGGATCGAGGTGCTGTCCATCCCGCTGCCGTCCTCCGGCCGCCGCTGGGGCGAGGTGGTGCTGCACGACGGCGCCCCGCACGGCGAGCGGGTCACCGACGGCGTCGCCTACCCGGTGTTCGACGAGATCGAGCTGTGGGCGCCGTCGCCGGTGCCGACCTACGTGGTGCTGCTGCAGGCCGCCACCGCCGGGGACCGGGACGCGCTGGAGCGGCTGGTCGCCGACGCCGGCTACGCGGCCGAGGACTGGACGTCCTCGGTGCGGCTGCTGTGCCGCGCCTGCTCGGAGAGCCGGATGGCCTCCGACGACGGCGTCGCCGCCCACCACGACCCGCACGACGACGGCGACGCCGCCCACCCCGGCCACCTCAGCCACCTCAGCCAGGGCGGCGCGGCCGGGATGTCCTGGCTGGTCGAGCGCGAGTGCGGGATCGCCGCGCCGGCCCACCTGGTGCGCACCCTGCTGGACCGCTGGGTCGCGGCCGCCCCGGCAAGCCGGGCTTACCGGGATCTCGAAGAAGTGTGCTGAGTACCCTGGTGAGGTAACGCGTACACCGACGGAAGCGGAAGACATGGCGGAGCAGGCCGAGCAGCACGAGCACGAGCACGACGTGGAGGGGGCGGCGCCCGAGACGCCCGTGAAGGTGATCGGTGAGGAGCCCGACCTCGGCAAGGGCACCGCGCGCCCGATCACCGTCGTCGGCAATCCGGTGCTGCACCGCGAGGTCAAGGACGTCACCGCGTTCGACGACGAGCTGTCCGCGCTGGTCGACGACATGTTCCAGTCCATGTACGCCGCCGAGGGCGTCGGCCTCGCCGCCAACCAGATCGGCGTCGACCTCAAGGTCTTCGTCTACGACTGCCCGGACGACGAGGGCGTGCGCCACATCGGCCACGTGATCAACCCGAAGCTGGAGGAGTACCCGGCGGATCGCCGCCGCGGCCTGGACGACGGCAACGAGGGCTGCCTCTCCGTCCCCGGCGCCTACGCCGAGCTGCCCCGCCCGGACTTCGCCGCGGTCACCGGCGTCGACAAGGACGGCAAGCCGATCCGGGTCGAGGGCACCGGCTTCTTCGCCCGCTGCCTCCAGCACGAGACCGATCACCTCTACGGCACCCTCTACATCGACAAGCTGTCGAAGCGGGACCGCAAGGACGCCCTGCGGCAGATGGCCGAGGGCACCCCGAAGTACGCGACCGTGCCGAACGAGTAACTCGCCGAGGCCGGTTGGGGGCCGGTCCGGGGATTCCCGGACCGGCCCCGTCCTTTCGTATGGCCGAGGCCGTCCTGGTCGGGCCGGCGGTGTCGGCTGCCGGGTGCGCGCTCGGGCTCGGCATCGCGACCGTCCTGCCCGGCCTGCTGAGCACCGACGGCAGCCGGCTCCGGGCGGGCCCGGCGGCCGTGCCCGCGCCGGCCGTCGTGGCCGCCCGGCCGTCGGCCGGGTGCGCGGATCAGGACTCGCCGTGCTGGCCGCGGGAGAAGATGGTCGGGCTGCCGGGGAGTTCCGGGTTCGCACCGAGGTGGTCGGCCAGGTCGCGCACACCCTCGGCGAGCGTGACCGCCGGTCGGTACCCCAGGCCCGTGAGCTTGGAGATGTCGCCGACCAGCCGGTAGGTGTCGTCCTCGATCTCCGGGATCACGCTGACCTCGGGCGGGACGCCGGTGGCCTCCCCGATCACGTTGACGAGGTCGCGCATCGACACCTCGGTGCCGGAGCCGATGTTGAACACCTCGCCCGGTTCGGCCCGGTCGGCGATCGTCAGCAGCCCCTGGACCAGGTCGGTGACGTGGACGAAGTCGCGGGTCTTGCGGTCGATGTCGCCCACGATCTGGATGGGCCGGTGGTTGAGGTGCCAGCGCAGGAAGCGTCCGACCTCGACCATCGCCTCGTGCGGGTTCTCCCCGGGGCCGTAGACGCAGAACGGTCGGCCGACCACCACGGGCAGCCCGCAGGCGCGGTGGAGGGCCAGGCAGGTGATCTCACCGCTGAGCTTGGACGCCCCGTACGGCACGAAGGGGCGGGTCGGGTGGTCCTCGTCCATCGGGAACCGCCGGGGTATGCCGTAGACGGACGCGGACGAGACGTAGACGACCCGGCGTACGGACGCCTTGAGGAGGGCCTCGGCGAAGGAGAGCGTGCCGAGCGCGTTGATCTCGAAGTCCAGGCGGGGCTGGGTCACCGACAGGGTGCCGTTCGCGTTGGCGGCGACGTGGAAGGCCAGGTCGGCGTCGTCCACGGCCTCGGCGATGGCGTCGACCTCGCGGATGTCCAGCATGTGCAGGGTGGCCCCGGACGGCGCCGAGATGCTCGTCGCGGTCCGGGCGTTGTCGATGATCGCCACTTCCTTGCCCAGGAAGAGCAGGGCGTTGGTCAGGTGCCGGCCGACGAAACCCAGTCCGCCCGACACCAATACCTTGTCGTATTCTTCGAGCATATATTCGATATATCAGCCGTTGAACACGCCCGCGCTCCAGGCCTGCGGAACCGCGTCCGTCCGGGTGAAATATCGGGCGGACAGGAATGGGGCCGGTGCGGACCACCGTCCGCACCGGCCCTCGGCCTCGGTTCGGGTCCCCTACGGGATGAAGAGCCACTCCGGACCGTAGGTCGAGTGGGGGTCGCTGGGGAGCTTGACGGCGTTGATCCGCTCTGCGGTGTCGCCCAGGTCGCCCATGTCGCTGATCGCGTCGAACAGCCGGTCCGGGGTTCCGCGCCAGGCGTCGTGGAGGGCCTTCAGCATGTCGGTGTAGGTGGCGTTGAACTCCTGCAGCACGGCGGCGGTGGCCGCGTCGGGTGCGTTGGCGGGGTCGTTCGCCCAGCCGCCGGCGGGGACGCGGGCGACCGGTGCGGTGGGCGGGAGCGGAACGTCGGGGCCGGTGAACTCGAACTTCCCGGTGGCGGGGTTCTTCACCAGCTTCTTGCCGACGGCGATCTCCTTGAAGGCGTAGTAGTGGGCGAGTTCGTCCGTGGGCCCGGGGAAGGGATTGGCCGGGGAAGCCGTGGTGCCCTCGCCCTGGGTCTGGATGATGTCGATCGCCTTCAGGACGTCGTCGATGGTGTTCATCGCGACGATGTCGTTGCCCGCGCCGTGGCCCGACCCGAGCGGGAAGGTCACCTGGTTCTGCCCGGTCAGCAGGTGCGCGAAGTTCGGGAAGACATCGGCGATGCGCTGGTAGAAGGCGCCGATCGTGTTGCCGTCCGCGGCGAAGGCCAGCGGGTTCTCGGGCTTCTCGATGTCGGAGAAGAGGGTGGCGGACTCGCGGGTCAGCCCGCTGAGGAAGACCTCCAGCCCCGGGTTGACGCCACCCGGCAGCTCGCCGGGGTACTTGGGGACGGTGAGCGGGTCGATGAGGGCCACGGTGCCGCCGATGCTGGTGAGCATGTTGCAGACCAGGCCGAAGTGCGACATCTCGTCGAAGACGATCTCGCGGATGGTGCGGCGGACGGGCTGGGTCTTGTCGGTGATCGACCAGAGCGCGGTGGCGTAGGGCGGGATGGTGGAGAGCTCCAGCATGATCGCCCGCTGGAGCGCGTCCTTGAGCTCCTGCTCGGTCCAGTCCTCCTCGGCGATGTTCATGAGCTGGACGATCGCGTCGCTCTCGTAGTCCAGGATGCCGGTCGTCGCCACGGTGTACCCCTTTCGTTCGGCTGTGCGCCGGACCGTAGCCGGGGCTCGGTCGTCCGCGGGCGTGGAATGCCGGTGCGGCCCGGGAGTTCATCCGGACGGGCGCGCGTGGACCTGCGGCCGCCCCGCCCGGCGTGAACGCCGGGCGGGGCGGGGGACTTCAGGGCCGGGAGGTGACGGTGATCGGGCGGGCGGTCCAGTCGGTCATGTCGCCGACGTGGAGGGTGACGCTCCAGCTGTCGTCGTTCTCGCCGGAGAGTGCCGCAGGACCTGAGTGGCACAAGTCGCCGACGGACATGACAGCGGTGCCCCGCACGGGCCGTTGGCCGTGCGGGGCACCGCTGTCGTTCGTTCTTCTCGTCCTAGAAGTCGTCCTAGAAGTCGTCGTCGAAGGCGACGGTGCCCTCGACGGCGACCTGGTACGCCGACACCCGGCGCTCGAAGAAGTTGGTCAGCTCCTGGACGTTCTGGAGCTCCATGAAGCCGAACGGGTTCGTCGACCCGTAGCGGATCGGCAGGCCGAGGCGCGCGAGGCGCTGGTCCGCCACCGCCTGCAGGTACTCCCGCATCGACGCGGTGTTCATGCCGGGCAGGCCGTCACCGCACAGGTCCTGGGCGAACTGGAGCTCGGCCTCGACGGCCTCCTCCAGCATCTCCGTCACCTGCTTGGCCATCTCGTCGTCGAAGAGGTCGGGCTCCTCCTCGCGGACGGTGTCGACGACCGACATCGCGAAGTCCATGTGCATGGACTCGTCGCGGAACACCCAGTTGGTGCCGGTGGCCAGGCCGTGCAGCAGGCCCCGGCTGCGGAACCAGTACACGTAGGCGAACGCGCCATAGAAGAACAGGCCTTCCACACACGCCGCGAAGCAGATCAGGTTGAGCAGGAACGCCCGCCTGTCCTCCTTCGTCTGCAGCGACTCGATGTGGTCGACCGCGTTCATGTACTTGAAGCAGAACTGGGCCTTCTGGCGGATGGAGGGGATGTTCTCCACCGCGGCGAAGGCCGCGTTGCGGTCCTCCGGGTCGGGCAGGTAGGTGTCGAGCAGCGTCAGGTAGAACTGGACGTGCACGGCCTCCTCGAACAGCTGGCGCGACAGGTACAGCCGCGCCTCCGGGGAGTTGATGTGCTTGTAGAGGCTCAGCACCACGTTGTTGGAGACGATCGAGTCACCGGTGGCGAAGAACGCGACCAGTCGCCCGATGAGGTGGCGCTCGCCCTCGCTGAGCTTCGCCAGGTCCGCGACGTCCGAGTGCAGGTCCACCTCCTCCACCGTCCAGGTGTTCTTGATGGCGTCCCGGTACCGGTCGTAGAACGACGGGTAGCGCATCGGACGCAGGGTCAGCTCGAAGCCGGGGTCGAGCAGCATCTTGCGGTCTTCGGACGGGGACATCACTGGCAGGCCTCGCAGGACTCGGGGTTCTCCAGGGAGCAGGCGATGGCGGCTTCCTGCTCCGGGGTGAGGGTCGGGCTGTTCACGGGCACGGGCGCCGGCGCGGCGGCGCGGGCGGTGCCGGACGCGGCCTGGGCGATCCGGGTGGCCGGGCGTGAACGCAGGTAGTAGGTGGTCTTCAGGCCGACCTTCCACGCGTAGGCGTACATCGAGCTGAGCTTGCCGATGGTCGGCGCCGCCATGAACAGGTTCAGGGACTGGCTCTGGTCCAGGTACGGCATGCGGGCCGCCGCCAGGTCGATCAGCGCGCGCTGCGGCAGCTCCCAGGCCGTCCGGTACAGCGAACGGACCTCGGCGGGCAGCCAGTTCAGCTCCTGCACCGAGCCGTTGGCGTCGCGCAGGGCGTCCCGGGTCTGCTGGTCCCAGACGCCCAGCTCCTTGAGCTCGCGCACCAGGTACGGGTTGACCTGGAGGAACTCGCCGCTCAGCGTCTCGCGCTTGAACAGGTTGGACACCTGCGGCTCGATGCACTCGTACACGCCGGCGATGGAGGCGATGGTCGCGGTCGGCGCGATGGCCAGCAGCAGCGAGTTGCGCAGGCCGGTCTCGGCGATCCGGGCGCGCAGCGCCGTCCAGCGGTCGGCCCACTGCGGGGCGGCGCTCGGGAAGTGGTCGATGTGCAGCTCGCCCCGGGCGGCGCGGGTCTCGCCGTACGCCTCGTGGCGGCCCAGCTGCTCGGCCAGGTCGGCGGAGCGCTCGTAGGCGGTGAGCATGATGCGCTCGGCGATCAGCGTGGACAGCTGCTTCGCCTCGGCGGAGTCGAAGTCGATCCGCAGCTTGAAGAAGACGTCCTGGAGGCCCATCACGCCCAGGCCGACCGGCCGCCAGCGGGAGTTGGACGTCCCGGCCTCGGTGGTCGGGTAGAAGTTGATGTCCACCACGCGGTCGAGGAAGGTGACGGCGGTGCGCACGGTGGCGTCCAGCCGCTCCCAGTCCATGGCGCCGAGCAGGTCGGCGGCCGAGGCGCCGGAGGCCACGTGGGCGCCCAGGTTGACCGAGCCCAGGTTGCAGACGGCGGTCTCGGAGTCGTCCGTGACCTCCAGGATCTCGGTGCACAGGTTGGAGGAGTGCACCGTGCGGCCCGGCAGCGCGGTCTGGTTGGCGGCGCGGTTGGAGGCGTCCTTGAAGGTCATCCAGCCGTTGCCGGTCTGCGCCAGGGTGCGCATCATGCGGGCGTACAGGGTCTGCGCCGGGATGGTGCGCACGGCCTTGCCGGCCAGCTCGGCCTTGCGGTACGCCTCGTCGAAGTCGGCGCCCCACAGGTCGACCAGCTCGGGCACGTCGGCCGGCGAGAACAGCGACCAGTCCTCGTTGGCGTTGACCCGGCGCATGAACTCGTCCGGGATCCAGTGCGCCAGGTTGAGGTTGTGGGTGCGGCGGGCCTCTTCGCCGGTGTTGTCGCGGAGCTCCAGGAACTCCTCGATGTCGGCGTGCCAGGTCTCCAGGTAGACGCAGGCCGCGCCCTTGCGGCGGCCGCCCTGGTTGACGGCGGCGACCGAGGAGTCGAGGGTGCGCAGGAACGGCACGATGCCGTTGGACTTGCCGTTGGTGCCGCGGATCAGGCTGCCGCGCGAGCGGATGCGCGAGTAGGACAGGCCGATGCCGCCGGCGTGCTTGGAGAGGCGGGCGATCTGCGCGTAGCGGTTGTAGATCGAGTCCAGGTTGTCCAGCGGCGAGTCGAGCAGGTAGCAGCTCGACATCTGCGGGTGCCGGGTGCCGGAGTTGAAGAGCGTCGGCGAGGAGGTCAGGTACTCCAGGCGGCTCATCAGGCCGTACAGCTCGGCCACCTCGCGCACCGACTGCTCGCTGTCGCCGACCGCCAGGCCGCAGGCGACGCGGAGCAGGAAGTGCTGCGGGGTCTCGATCACCTTGCGGGTGATCGGGTGGCGCAGCAGGTAGCGGGACTGCACGGTGCGCAGGCCGAAGTATTCGAAGCGGTCGTCGCCCGCGGTGTCGACCAGCGCGTCCAGGGCGGCGGCGTGCTTGGCGACGAAGGCCGCGGTGGTGTCGCCGATCAGGCCCTCGGCGTGGCCGACGGCGATCGAGGCGGAGAAGGACGTCGAGCCCTGGCTGTTCGCCTCGTCGACGATCTCCAGGGCGAGCAGGCGGGCGGCCAGCTTCGAGTACTGGGGGTCCTCGGCGATCATCGACGCGGCGGCGTCCACGGCCAGCCCGCGGAGTTCGGCGAAGTCCGAGCCGGCGTGGCGGCCGCGCAGCGCGGCGGCGGCGACGTGGCCGGGGTCGACCTCGGTGAGGTCGGTGCTGCGGTCGGTGAGCAGCCGCAGCAGGGCGCCGCCGGGGTCGGAGACCGTCGGGTCGGTGAAGGCGGTACCGGAGCCCTGGGCGGGCAGGGTGGCTGAGGCAGCGGTGGTCAAGGCGCTCTCTCCTGGCGGCGATCGGCGGCGGTGATCGGGGGCCACCGGGCCGATCGGGGCAGGGGAGCACGGCACGAACGCAGACGGCGTCGCGCGACGGTGACTCCCCGGCCCGCCCGCGAGGCCCGGAGGGGTACTGCTCGTGCCGGCGCGGCCTCTGCGGGAGGGCCGTGGCGCACGCCGTCGGCAGGTACTCGGACTCGCGGGCACGGCTGCTGGAGCCGCCCGCACACCGCTGCGGGGCAGTCCCGGATTCGCACCGGGTTCCCCTGCATCGACAGCAGGAGTGAGCATACATGTAGTGGTGTCTCCCTGAAGCGGCCCCAGATGTAGTGCGGCGCCGCGTGTCTGGGCGATAACCGGTCGTGCCGGAACCATGGCGGACGATGGCCCTCGGCGACTCCGGAAGCCGGGCCGGGGCGTCCTGGTTTCGATACGGAATGGCCACCGGGAGGACCGGTGGTCATGCGGATGCCCTACGATCTGGGCGCATGAGCGACGGAACTGGCGTACCTGGGCAGGGGCCGCAGGGAACGCCTCCCGCCGGGCCGGGGGGCGCACAGAGTCAGCAGCCGGTGGTACCTGGTCCGGTACCGCCGCCGAGTGGAGGTTTCGGGCCGCCGCCCGCCTCGTACGGGCCGGTCGTGCCGTCGGCGCAGCCGGTCGCACAGCCCATCCCTCCGGTGCCGCATCCGGTGGCGCCTGCGCCGCAGCCGGCCCCGCCGGTCGGTCAGCCGCAGCCCCAGCCGCACCCGGTCGGTCAGCCGCACCCGGTCGCGCAGCCGCAGCCGAACCCCCAGCCGCAGTGGCACCTGCAGCAGCAGCCCCAGCAGCCCGTCCCGCCGCAGCGGGTCGAGCCGGACTGGGACGCGCTGGCGGACCGCAACGAGGCCGACGGCAAGCGCCGTCGCCGGATGAGGGTCATCGGCGTGGTGGCCGCGGTCGCCGTGGTCGGCGGCCTGGCCGCCGGCGGCGTGCTGCTGTTCAAGGGCAAGAAGGACAACGGCCCCACGACGGCCACCACCACCCCGCCGACGGCCAACCCGAGCGCCTCCGGCACGCCCGGCCAGCCGGACGACCCGTCGAAGCCGATCTGGGAGGTCGCCACCGACCCGGCGCCGCAGGACGCGGGAGCGCTCTTCTCCTCGCTCCAGGTGACGATCAACGGTGCCACCTGGAACCGGACCGTGGTGGCTCTGGACTCGCCCTGCTGGGACGGGAACTCCACGACCGGCGGGCTGGGCAAGGTGCTCGGCGACCAGGGGTGCCAGCAGGTGCTCCGGGCGACGTACGTGTCCGGTGAGAGCGCGGTCACCGTCGGGGTGGCGGTCTTCGACCACAAGATCCAGGCCGAGACCGCGACGAAGAACTTCGCCGGTCAGCTCAAGGGCGCGCCCGCGGCCGGATCGCCGGCGTTCTGCGCCGCCGCCGGCTGCACGGGCACCCACAACAGCCTGGGCCGGTACGCGTACTTCACCGTCGAGGGATCGGCGAAGGGCGGCAACGCCCCGGACGCCACGGCGACCGCGGCGGCCTCCGGGTTCGCCGAGCACGTGAAGGGGCAGCTGCTCAAGCGTGCCAAGGCCGCGTCCTCGGCCGCGCCCGGTGTTCAGGGGACCCCGCCGGCTCCGGCGGGCTGACCTGCCGGGACGCCGCCGCCGGTGACCCCGGCGGGTCGGCCCGCCGGGACACTCCGGCCCCGGTGGACCGTTCGCGGGGGCCGGGGGAGTGTGGCAGGCTCTCGGGACAGTCATTTCGCATGCGTGTTCCGGTTGCGTCCGTGGGGGGCGGCGCCGGCGAGCAACCGGAGGAGCGGTCCGTGGCCCTGCCCAGAGCCCTGCGCGGCAAGCCCGCCGTCCTGGCCGCGGCCGGGGCCCTCGTCGCCGCGGGAGCGGTCTTCCTGCTCGACCACGACGGCAGGGCCGACGGCGAACAGCCCCCGAGGGTCCCGGTGTCGGTCGGCCTTCCCGGACGCACCCTGCCGCCGGAGGTCGGCCGGGACCTGCTCGCCCGGGACCCGCAGGCCTCGCCGAACGCCCGCGCGGTCCAGCAGTTCCTCGCCGACCTGGAGGCCCAGGCCCGTACCGGGCAGAGCGGCGGCACGGTGATCGGCCAGCACGTCGAGGCGCACAACGAGCGCAACAACCCCGAGTACGGGGACTACCGGGGCACCAAGCAGGTCGGCTACTACTACAAGAAGGCCGCCGACATCACCGGCAAGCTGCCCGGCTTCGTGGAGACCGACCTCGGCCCCGGCTACGGCCAGAACGGCTGGGGCGTCGGCAACCCGCGCTCCTACTCGGCCGGCCGCTGGCCCACCTGCCGGGCCGGCTGGCAGTACACCGACGACGCCGTCGACCTGCTGTCCGCCGTCTGGAGCGGCCACCCGCGCGCCGAGGACGGCGGCTACGGCGCGGCGGGCGTGCAGCAGAACTGCGACGGCAGCAGCACCGAACTGCCCGACAACGGCGGCGGCCCGGCCGGGATCGTCGGCATGTCCTTCCACCAGCCGTACCCCGGCTCGGAGGTCAAGTCCTTCGACCGGGTGCTCTGTTCGAACTCGCCGGCGGCCAAGGACCCCGACTGGTTCGGGCGGGTCGTGGACGCGGCGCACGACACCCCCGAGTACCGCGCGCTGATCACCGACCTCTCCTACCTGGCCGACCACCTGGAGTACCTGGCCGCCCACGACGTGCCGGTGCTGCTGCGCCCGTACCACGAGATGAACGTGCTGGACTGCTCCCGCCGGTTCTGGTGGGCGGGCCAGAAGCCGGCCGAGTACCAGGCGCTGTGGAAGATCACCTACCGGTACCTGGTGGAGACCCGGGGGCTGCACAACCTGCTGTTCGTCTGGACGCCGGTGTCCTGGGACGGCGCCCCGGGCGTGGACCCCTGGGACTACTACCCGGGCGCCCGGTTCGTCGACGTGGTCGGGGTGGACGACTACAGCGGCAGCCCGGCGCACCCGATCGGCACCGGCGAGGTGTGGACCAAGCGGTACTACGACGGGCTGTCCGCCTACGGCAAGCCGCGGATGCTGGCCGAGTCCTTCGCCGTCCCGGTCAACTCCCGCCAGCCGGAGACCCTGCGGCGCACGCCCTGGACGATCTGGACGGTCTGGGGGCAGTCGCTCACCGCGAACAACCTGCTGCCGGACCAGCCGCGCAACTCGGCCGCGGACGTCACCGCGACGTACCGCAGTCCGCTGGCGCTCACCGGCGGCTCCGGCACCTTCGGCGCGAACGTCGACTGGAGTGGTCTGCACGTGCGTTGAGCCGCCCGCACCGTCGGCCCGGTGGTCGGCGGTGTGAGGTGGGCCGCACCGCGCGCTCCGCCGAACGGGTGGAATTCCGGCTCCGTTGCGGCGTGTGGCATCCTGTGGCGGCGAAGCCGAGGGCGGGCGAACGGCCGGGACGGGCCCAAAGGGGCGGGGGATACGGGATGACAGGGACGGGTCCGATGCGCGTGGCCGGCGGCGTGGCCGTCGGCTGGGGCGCGGTGCTGCTCGGCTGGGCCGGGTACAACTGCTTCGGCCAGGTCGGCGTCGCCACGTACCTCAAGGGCGTCTTCTACTACGGCGGCTCCTCGGTGAACGCCGAGACCGGCAGCCTCAACTACGGCCTGCTGTACCTGGTTGCGGGCATCCTGCTGCTGCGCGGGCGCAACTGGGCGCTCGGGGTGGCGGCCGGTGTCGCGCTGGTCGAGGGGTACAACCGGGTGCGCAGCCTGGTCGGGGCGCTGCTGGACGCGCCGCAGCGGGAGTGGTTCACCGGTACCACCGAGGGCTGGCTCAAGCTCGCGACCTTCGGGATCGGGGTGGTGGTCACCGCGGTGCTGATCGCGCTGCTGGGCCGTTCGGTCTGGCGGGAGCAGCCGGGCGGCGCAGCGGCCCAGGCGCCGCCGCCGTTCCAGTCCCAGCCCGCCGCCTGGGGGCAGCCGCAGCCTCAGCCGTACCCGCAGCCCGGCTGGCCGCAGCCCTTGCCCGGACAGCACCAGCCCGGCTGGGGCCAGCCGCCGGCGCCGCTGCCGTACCCGCAGCACCAGCAGCAGCCCGCCCAGCCGTGGCCCGGCGTCCAGCCGCAGCCCGGCGCGCCGGCCCCCGGTCCGGTGACTCCGGGCCAGGTGCCGACCGGCCCGGTCGCGCCGCCGCCCGCGGACCGTCCGCCGCAGGGCTGACCCACCGGGCTGACCGATCACGAACGACCCCTGCCCCGCCCGGGGCCGAGCCGACACCAGACGAGGAACCACTTTCGCCATGTCATCGACAACCGCCGAGCGGACGGTGCTGACCACGTCCCGCGAGGCCGCCCGGCTCGCCGAGCGACAGATGTCGTGGAAGCCCCGGGTGGCGCCGTTCTACATATCCTTCGTGATCATCTTCGCGTTCTCGGTGTGGGCGTACGTGCCCAACCCCACGCCGCTAGGCTGGGCGATCACCATCCTGTGGGGCATGCCGGTGTTCGGCGTGCTGATCGGCTTCCAGGGTGTGCTGATGGTCCGCCGCCGGCTGCGCCAGGTCAGCCGGATGACGCCGGCCGCACCCGTCGAGGACGACTTCCTGATCGTGCTGGTGCCGACCATCGGCCGCCACGACACCTACCCGGCGCTGGAGCGCTCGGTGCTCTCGTACGTCGAGCACCTGCCGCCGTACTTCCCGTGGATGCGGGTGGACATCCTCACCGAGGAGGGCTGCGCCGCCGCGGAGAAGATCGACGAGCTGGCCGAGCGCCACCCGCTGATCCGGGTGGTGACCGTGCCGAAGGCGTACGAGACGCCCAACGGCACCAAGTTCAAGGCCCGCGCCAACCACTACTCGCACGAGCTGCGGATCGAGGAGGGCGAGGCCGAGGACGACGTCTGGGTGCTGCACATGGACGACGACACCGGCGTCGGCCCGGACACCGCCGCCGCCGTCGCCCAGTTCGTCAACCGGCAGCGCCGGGCCGGGGACGACGCCAAGCACATGGCGCAGGGCATCCTGACGTACCCGCGCGAGAACGCCGTCTCCACCTTCACCTGGCTCGCCGACGCGATCCGCCCGGCCGACGACATCGCCCGCTTCCGCGCGATGACCGGCACCGGCACCCCGATCGCGGGCGTGCACGGCGAGCTGCTGATCGTGCGCTCGTCGGTGGAGGCCACCATCGGCTGGGACTTCGGACCGAAGACCATCGTCGAGGACGCCCAGATGGCGCTCAACTTCTGCCAGCGCTACCCCGGCCGCAGCGACTGGTTCAACGGCCGCTGCTACGGCGCCTCGCCGGCCGGCGTCAAGGACTTCCTCAAGCAGCGCGAGCGCTGGGCCTGGGGCCTGGTCGCGCTCTGCTTCAACAAGACCATCCCGCTGCGGTACCGGCTGTTCATCGGGATGGGCATGGTCAGCTGGGTGCTGGGCCCGCTGCAGCACGTCGGACTGGTGCTGCTGGTGGCGTGGTTCACCGGCACCTGGAACACCTCGCCGGTCACCCAGTCCGTGGTGCTGGTCTGGGCGATCAACTTCGCCTACGTCATCTGGACGTACTGGGAGGGCCTGCGGCTGAACGTGGTGGCCTCGGCCAACCACCGGCGCAAGTGGTGGGAGCCGATCGTGGTGGTGGCGGGCATTCCGCTCTTCTCCTTCCTGGAGGGCTGGGGAGGGCTGAGGGGACTGATCAAGTTCCTGAAGCGCGAGGAGAACAAGTTCGTCGTCATCGCCAAGCCGGCCTGATCGGAAGTCACGACAGTGAAGCGCCCCGTCATCTTCATCCTCCCGACCGTGGTGGTCGCCCTCACCGTCGGCATCCCGCTGGTCTGGGGAGACCACCCGATCAAGTTCGACCACCAGCGTCCCACCACGGTGCGCTGGGCCGGCGCACCGACCGAGCAGGGCCGGGTCTGGGGCTTCGGCAAGGACGCGCCGCCGGTGGAGGACACCGGCCCCAAGGTGGCCCGCCCGTGGACCAAGGGCAGCCCGGAGTGGGGCGTCCAGGTGTACTGGCTGGACGACCCGGCGGACCCGGACAGCTTCGTCCAGGGCAAGGTCGACCGCATCGTGAAGTACGTGGTCGGGCTGAACGCCAACTCCCTCTCAGTGACGTTCCCGTACTACACGACCGGGCCGAAGTCGAACGCCGTCGCCGCCCGGCCGACCACCCCTTCCCCGGAGCGGCTGGCGCTGCTGCTGGACGCCGCCCACCGGGCCGGTCTGCGCACCACCGTACGGCCGATCCTGGACGAGGAGGTGTTCAACTACTCCGCCACCGGTGTGTGGCGCGGCAACATCGCGCCCGCCGACAAGGAGGCCTGGTTCGGCAGCTACGCCACCTTCCTGGCGCCGTACCTGAAGACCGCCCAGGAGCACTCCGCGACCGAGTTCACCATCGGCACCGAGTTCAACTCGCTGGAGAACGACCCGCACTGGCCCGGCCTGATCGAGCAGGCCCGGAAGACCTTCCGGGGCCAGCTGGTGTACGACGCCAACTGGGACAACTGGTCCAAGGGGCCGCTCCCGCTGCCGACCGACGGCACCGGTGTGGACGCCTACTTCCCCGCCAAGGCGGCGGGCGACGACGCCCCGGTGGCCGACCTGGTGGCCAGCTGGCAGGGCTGGCTCGACAAGCGCGGCGCGGGTCCGCAGCCGGCCACCAAGCTCACCGAGGTGGGCATCCCGGCGCAGAAGGGCGCCTACAAGACGCCCGGCGACTTCTACACCAAGCGCGAGCTGAACGAGGCCGTCCAGGCAGCCTGGTTCACCGCGGTCTGCCAGGTGGCGCAGGAGCGCAAGCTGGGCGGGGTGTACTTCTGGTCGCTCTACTTCGGCATCGACCCGACCCTGCCGACCAACCAGGACACCCCGCGGATGGACTTCGCCGGGCGCCCCGCCTCCGAGCAGGCGATCCGCAGCTGCTTCGCGCAGACCTACGAGCTGCCGCCCTCCTGAGCCGCGCCGCCCCACGGGGGGCAGCGCCGCTAGCGCCCGTCGCCCTGGGGCCCGGTCGCCTTGGCGGTCGGGGTCCGGGTGGGCTTCGCCGGGGGGTGGCTGCTCGGCTTGCCGGTCGACGTCGGGGTGGGCGTCGGAGTCGGCGTCGGTGTCGGCGTGGCCGTCGGGGTCGGAGTGGGCGTGGGAGACGGCGTCGGCGTCACGGCGGGCTGACCCGGCGTCGCGCCGGCCAGGGCGCCCGCGATCTCCTTCTCCAGCCAGGGGGTGACGAACCGCATGCCGGCCGAGGTGAGGTGCACCCCGTCGTTGGCCGGGGAGACCAGGTGGCCCGCCTTGTCCTTCCAGGCGCAGGTCTCGTACGGGCAGTAGAAGGTGTTGAGGTCGAGCAGCCGGACGGTTCCTCCGGAGGCCTTCACGAAGTCGCCGACCTGCTGGTTGTAACAGGTGCCCCAGGTCTTGTTGATGGCGCCGTTCTCGACCCGCTCGTTCATCAGCAGCACCTGGGCGCCCTGCGCGCGGCGGCGGATCTGCTCCACGGCCTGGGAGAGCTGGGTGCCGTACCGGGTCCGGTAGTCCTCGTCGCACGGGTTGAGCCAGCTGCCGTCGAGGTACTGCTCGGCGGCGTCCCAGCCGAGGTGGACCACGACGGCCTGCGGCCCGGTGCCCAGCTGCCGGTCCCAGGCGGCGGCCCGGTCGCGGCACTCCCGGCTGGTCTCGAACTCCTCCTGGGAGGTGGTGCGGACCTTCTCCGAGCCGAACACCCCGCAGCCGCTGATGCCGCCGTCGACGACGCGGTAGCGGTCGCCGTGCCGGTACAGGCCGGTGGAGAGGTCCTGGGAGAAGGAGTCACCGAGGAGCAGGACCATCGGCCGGCCCGGCCCGGACTTCATGTCGTGCGTCACCCAGGCGGGCAGGTACCAGGCGCCGGTGGTGGCCACCGCGGCGGTGACGGCCACCAGCGGGACGGCCGGGAAGGCCCGCCAGCGCAGCACCCGGAGCTTCTCCGTGCCGGTGTGCAGCAGCCAGGCCAGGACCCAGGAGACCGGCGCGCCGATGAGCAGCAGCCGCTTCGGCGAGATGTCGTCGACGTAGTGCTGGAGCAGCCAGTACACCGGCAGGTGGAGCAGGTAGAGGCTGTAGGAGATGGTGCCGGTGAGCCGCAGCGGGGGCAGCGACATCAGCCACACCAGCGGGCCCCGCTCCTGGCAGAGCGAGACGGTGAGGACGGCGGCGAGGGCCGCGACCACGGCCAGCCCGCCCTGGTAGAGCCACGGCTCGTGGTAGTTGCCGACGGAGAGGCTGGCCCAGACCAGGCCGCCGAGGGCCGCGGTGCCCACCAGGGTGGGCAGGACGGGTCCGGCCGGCCCGCGCGAGCGGGAGCGCGATCCGCCGGAGGACCCGGCGCGGACCTTGCGGCGCAGCCACAGGTAGACCCCGAAGGCGGCGGTGGCGCCGGCCGCGAAGCCGACCGCACGGGTCTCGGTGCCGAGGTAGAGGCGGTCGCTGTTGTCGCCGTTCCACATCAGCGGGGCGATCAGCGCGGCGACGACGAACAGTCCGGCGGTGACGAAGCCGGCCGCGCGGACGGAACGTCGGCAGATCCCGTAGACCATGAGCAGCAGCAGCGGCCAGAGCGCGTAGAACTGCTCGGTGATGCTGAGCGACCACATGGCCGCGAGCGGGTCGATCGAGGAGAAGTGCTGCCAGTAGGCGTCACCGCGCGACAGCTGGGCCCAGTTGGCGATCTGGGCGAGCGCGGCCAGCGCCTGCGGACGGAGGTCCCTGACGTCCCGTAGCGGACTGACCAGGGCGGACAGCCCCACCACCAGGATGATGGTGGCGAACAGGCCGGGCAACAGCCGCTTGGCCCGGCGGCGGTAGAAGACGCCGAGCCGGATGCCGTCGGTGCGGTCCAGCTCGCGGACCAGCACCAGGGTGACCAGGAAGCCGGAGAGGACGAAGAAGACGTCCACGCCGAACAGACCGTTCTGGAACCAGTTGGTGTGGTACAGCAGCACCGACGCGATGGCGAGGCCGCGCAGACCGTCGACCGCCTTGAAGCGGACGGAGGGCGGCAGCGGACCGCGGGGTACCGGGGTCGGTGCGGGGATCGCGTAGCGGCTGGTGGCGGGGGCTTCGTAGCCCCTGCTCCTGCGCATGTCCTGGAGCGTGGGTCCGCTCGAGGGCGCGCCGAGGCCGGGCCCGTCGTCCATGTGGTCTGTTCCCCCGGGGTCGATCGACTGTCGCGACATGCTCAGAGGGCATGACTTGATCTGTGGTTTATATCAAAAGACGTCTGTTGATCGTCTGTCGGTCACCGGCCGGTGGGACGGCCGGCGACGTCCTACGGGTGCTCAGGCCCGTTCGTCAGAACGCCATGGTGTAGACCATCAGGTCCATCCCCGGGTACGGCGCCCAGTCGCGTTCGGGCGTGCGCAGGAAGCCGATGCGTTCGTAGACCCGGTGGGCGGTGGTCATCTCCGGGCGGGTGGAGAAGGCCATGCCGGCCAGGCCGAGT
The DNA here is from genome assembly GCF_055383135.1 of Kitasatospora sp. Xyl93. Classification (NCBI taxonomy): domain Bacteria; kingdom Bacillati; phylum Actinomycetota; class Actinomycetes; order Kitasatosporales; family Streptomycetaceae; genus Kitasatospora; species Kitasatospora sp. Xyl93. The sequence goes on from NZ_AP029185.1 coordinate 5,081,563, forward strand.
TCGCGGCTGCGGGCGACGGTGGCGCGGACCAGGGCCTCGCCGACGCCGCGGCCGCGGGAGGCGGCGGCGGTGGCGAGCATCCGGATCTCGCCCTCCCGGGGGGAGGCGATGTCCGCCCACTCGGTGCCGCCGACCGCGAAGGTCACGCAGCCGAGGACGCCGGCTCCGGCCGCGTCGACGGCGACCAGGAGTTCGGCCTCGCGGGCCCGCCGGGCGGCGTCGCGCAGCTGCTCGACGTAGCCGCTCGTGGGCTTGGTGTAGCCGTCGCCGACGAAGGCCTCGACGGTGATCCGGCCCGCGTCGTGGAGGTCCTCCGGGAGGGCCTGGCGGATGAGGAAGTCCATCGGGCCAGTGTGCCGGAGCCCCCTGCCGGGCGGTGCTCCGGGGTCGAACGGACCGGCGGGCAGCCCGGACCCGGCCCCGACTGCCGGAGCCCCCTGCCGGACGGGGGCCGGGGAGCGGTCAGCCCGCCTCGACCGCCAGGTGCCCGACCCCGTTCCAGCCGTCCGGCCGCAGCCGCCCGTCCTGGGCCCGCCAGAGGCTGGTGGAGCAGTTGTGCACCGGCCCGAGCGCGGTGAGCTGTTCCTCGGTGAGCCGGTCCAGCGCGTAGCGGAGCATCAGCACCGTGCAGTCGTGGGCGACCAGCAGGACGGGCCGACCGGCCTCCTCCTCGCAGAGGTCGCGCAGCAGGCTGCGCACCCGCAGGGCGACGTCGGTCCAGGACTCGCCGCCGGGCGGGCGGTAGTACAGCTCGCCCATCTTGCGCCGCCGGGCCGCCTCCTCGGGGTGCTTGGCCTCGATCGCGGCCTTCGGCAGCATCTCCAGGACGCCGAGCTCGCGGTCGCGCAGCCGCTCGTCGTACCGGACGGGCAGGGTGACCGGGACGGCGCCCAGTCCGGCGGCCTGGGCGAGCGCGATGCGGGCGGTCTCGGCGGTGCGCACGTACGGCGAGCACCAGACGCTGCGCGGGCGGTCGGCGCTGGGCAGGCCGGCCCACCAGTGGCCGAGGGCCTGGGCCTGCCGGCGGCCGTGCAGGGACAGCGGGATGTCGGCGTCACGGCAGCTGATCGGGACACTGAGCGCTCCGGCGGCCTCGGCCAGCTGGAACTCGACGTTGGCGGTGGACTCCCCGTGCCGGGTGGCGATCAGCACGGACGGCAGCCGGCCGGCCGCCGCCGGGCGGTGGGCGGTGCCGTGCTGGCCGTGGCCGCCGGGGTGCTGGGCGTGGCCGGCGCCGTGCTGCCCCGGGCCGCCGGGGTGCTGGGCCTGGGTGGTGCCGGGCTGGCCCTGCGCGGTGCCGTGGTGGTGCTGGCTCTGGGTGGACTGGTGCTGGCCGTTGAGGGTGGTGCCGAGTTCTGCCATGGCCGCGAGCTCCCCGTGGTCGATCAGGTTCCGGCCGGATGCCGGTCCGGTCTGGTGGTGCCCGGCGTGCACGCCTGTTCATACATATGATCGCGCCGCCTTCTCCAGTGTTCACGGAGAAGGCGGCGCGATCACAGGGCGCGTACGGCGCGAATCAGTGCGCCGCTACGGGCTCCGGCGCGTTCTTCAGCTCGTCGTCGCCGGCTTCGGCGCTGTAGTCGGACGGCTTGGTCTCGTCCGGGAGCACCGGCGCCTTGACCGCCCGCAGCACCAGGGTGAGCGCCACCGCGACGATCAGGTTGAGCGCGAAGGCGGTCACCCCGATGTAGCCGATCTCGCCGATGCCGGGGATCTCGGCCGCGTTGCCGCCGAAGTGCTTGGTGGCCTTGCTGGAGATCCCGTACGCCTCCCAGGTGCCGTAGACCATGCCGGCCGCCCAGCCGGCGAACAGCGCCCAGTGGTGGAACCAGCGGGTGAACAGGCCGCCGACGATCGCCACGAAGGTCTGCAGGATCCACAGGCCGCCCAGCAGCTGGAGGTTGATGGCGGCCTGCTTGTCCATGCCCAGCACGAAGACCAGCGCGCCGACCTTCACCAGCAGCGAGACCAGCTTGGCGACCCTGGTCTCGTCGGCGGGGGTGGCGGCGGGCTTGAGCCAGTCCTTGTAGACGTTGCGGGTGAACAGGTTGGCCGCCGCGATGGACATGATGGCGGCCGGCACCAGCGCGCCGATGCCGATCGCGGCGAAGGCCACGCCGGTGAACCAGTCCGGGAACATGTCGGCGAACAGCTGGGGCACCGACAGCTGGGCGTTGTAGCCCTTGACGCCCTTGCCGACGCCCGCCGCCAGCGCCATGAAGCCGAGCAGCGCCAGCAGGCCCAGCATCAGCGAGTAGGCGGGCATGATCGCCATGTTGCGGCGCACGGTCTTGCGGGACTTGGAGGCCAGCACGCCGGTCACCGAGTGCGGGTACATGAACAGCGCCATCGCCGAGCCGAGCGCGAGCGTGGCGTACGTCCACTGCTTGTTCTCGGGGATGGTCAGCGAGCCGGCCTTGGTCTCCTTGAAGTGCTGCGCGGCCGTGTCGAAGATGTGCCCGTAGCCGCCGAGCCGGATCGGGATGTAGATCACCGCGACGATGATCACGATGTAGACCAGGGCGTCCTTGACGAAGGCGATCAGCGCCGGGGCGCGCAGGCCGGAGGAGTAGGTGTAGGCGGCCAGCACACCGAAGGCGATGAACAGCGGCAGGTCCTTGACGAACCAGTTGGCGTTCTCCCCGCCGCCGACCCCCAGCACGTCCAGGACGGCCTGGATACCGACGAGTTGCAGGGCGATGTACGGCATGGTGGCCAGGATGCCGGTGAGCGCGACCACCAGCGACAGCGGCCGCGAGCCGTACCGGCCGCGCACGAAGTCGGCCGGGGTCACGTAGCCGTGCACCCGGGAGACCGACCAGAGCCGGGGCAGGAAGAGGAAGACCAGCGGGTAGGCGATGATCGTGTACGGCACCGCGAAGAAGCCCGCCGCGCCGGTCGCGTACACGGCCGCCGGGACGGCGACGAACGTGTACGCGGTGTAGAGGTCGCCGCCGAGCAGGAACCAGGTCACCCAGGTTCCGAAGCTGCGGCCGCCCAGGCCCCACTCGTCCAGGTGCGCAGCGTCGCCCGCGCGGCGCCAGCGCGAGGCGAGGAAGCCCATCACCGTGACCAGGGCGAAGAACAGCACGAAGACCACGAGGGCCGGCACGTTGACGTCCTTCATCGGGCACCGCCCTTCCGGGCCGCCGCGCGGGCCTTCTCGTCCCGGGTGATCAGCAGGTAGGCGGCGACCGTGAACACGGCCGACACCGGCACCCAGAGCAGCTGGTACCAGTAGAAGAACGGCATCCCGGCGACCGCCGGGTCGCCCTTGTCGTACGAGGACACCCAGAGCATCGCGACGATCGGCACGAGCAGGGCGAGCGCGGCCAGCACCCGCTCGGGCGTCACGGCCGGGACGGGATCCCCGGCTGGCTCGGGCATGACATCTTCGACGAAGGGTCGATCAGAGGGCATCTTCGGCTCCGCTCCGGAGGGTTCCCCGTCGGCGCCGCAGCCCGGCCGGCGCCGAGCGCCGTACGGACCCGCCGAGCAGCACCATCGGTGATCGGCAGTCAGATCATTACGGCTGCGCAATCTAGAGCATGGGGTGATCCATGTCACCGGGATTGACGGAAGTTCCCACCAGTCGGACGGAACCGGCCGGTGTCCACCGCCGCGGGACCGGAAACGGGTGGCCGCCGCAGGCCGCCGCCGTGGTGTCGTGGGAACGCGAACAGAACGCGGAGCAGTGCGCGGAGCAGTGCGCGGAGCAGAACGCCGAGAGCAGAACGCCGAGAGCAGAACACCGAAAGCGGAACGCAGAGAGTGGAACGCGAAAGGGCACCGGCGCGCAGGTCGCGCGCGCCGGTGCCCGAAGTGCGGTGGGGGAGTGCGGCTACTCCGGACGCTTCAGCCGGGTGATGAACTTGTAGCGGTCGCCCCGGTAGATCGAGCGGACCCACTCGACCGGGTCCCCCTCGGCGTCGAAGGAGTGCCGGGAGAGCTGGAGCATCGGCAGGCCGAGGTCGGAGCCGAGCAGCCCGGCCTCGCGCGGGTTGGCGAGGGTGGTCTCGATGGTCTCCTCGGCCTCGGCCACGGTGACCCCGTACACCTCGCGCAGCGCCGCGTACAGCGAGTTGTGCTTGGCCAGGTTGCGGCGCAGGGCCGGGAAGCGCTTGGCGGACAGGTGGGCGACCTCGATCGCCATCGGGTCGCCGTTGGCCAGCCGCAGGCGCTCGATCCGCAGCACCCGGCCGCCGGGCTTGATGTCGAGCAGCGGGGCGAGCCGGTCGTCGGCGGTGATGTAGCCGATCTCGATCAGCCGGGAGGCGGGCTCCAGCCCCTGGGCCCGCATGTCCTCGGTGTAGGAGGTCAGTTGGAGGGCCTGGGCGACCTTGGGCTTGGCGACGAAGGTGCCCTTGCCCTGGATGCGCTCCAGCCGGCCCTCGACGACCAGCTCCTGGAGGGCCTGGCGCACGGTGGTGCGCGAGGTGTCGAACTGGGCGGCCAGGGCGCGCTCGGGCGGTACCGGGGTGCCGGCCGGCTGGGTCTCGGTGAGCTGCAGCAGGTGCCGCTTCAGGCCGTAGTACTTGGGGACGCGCGCGGTCGGGTCGGTGCCGGCCTGCGTCGGGAGGTTGTTCACCTCGGGGTCGTCGACCTGGGCGGTGGATCCCCCGTCGCTGCTCATCGGACCTGTTCTCCCGCTTCTCGCGGGGCCTTCAGCGACCCCGCCACATCGTTAACGGATCACATCGTTGCATGTATGGCTACGGAACGAATACCTCATCACGCGATGAACGATGTGCGGTGTCGGCTTGATAACGGGTGGTCGAGATCGGTCGGACAGCCGTTGACAGGCCCATTGGTCTAGGCCAAGCTCCAGGCAGCTGGTCTACACCACTAGACCGGTAACTATGAATCCCCCCACCCGTTCGAAGGGGTCCGCGGCACCTTTCCCCCCGCTTTGTGTGGGTCTGCCGCTGCCGCCCGACGGGGGCAACCCAGGCATCCCTCAGGAGGATGGCGTGAAGCGTCAGCTCATCGCGGCGGTCGGCGTCGCAGCAATGGTCGTCGGCCTGGCGGCTTGCAGCTCGGACGGCAAGAAGAGCGAGGGTGACTCGAAGTCGTCCTCCGCCTCCGCGGCCGACAAGTACAAGGGCAAGACGCTGAAGGTCTGGACCATGAGCGGCTCGGCCCCGAAGGGCTGGACCGACGGGGTCAAGACCGAGTTCGAGACCACCTACCCGGGTTCGAAGGTCGAGTTCGCGACCCAGGAGTGGGGCGGCATCGGCGCCAAGGTCACCGCCGCGCTGTCGGAGGGCTCGGTCGACGTCCTGGAGGTCGGCAACACCCAGACCGCCGGCTACGCCGCCTCGGGCGGTCTGCTCGACATCACCAAGGACAAGGCCGCGCTGGGCGGCGAGGCCTGGGCCGCCAACCAGAACGAGTCCACGATCCTGGACGGCAAGCAGTACGCCGCCCCGTGGTACGTCACCAACCGCGTGGTCGCCTACAACAAGGACCTGTGGGCCAAGGCCGGTCTGACCGACACGCCGAAGACCCTGGACGAGTTCTACACCGCCCTGGAGAAGCTGAAGACCGCTCCGGGCGTCGTCGACCCGATCTACATGCCCGGCCAGGAGTGGTACGTCTACTTCGGTCTGCTCACCAGCGAGGGTGGCAAGATCGCCAAGAAGGACGGCGACAAGTGGGTCGGCGGCCTGGGCTCGCCCGAGAGCCAGAAGGCCTTCGAGACCTACAAGAAGCTCCAGGGCTACTCGGCCACCGGTCCGAAGGACAAGGACGAGGCCACCCCGCAGCAGAAGGACGTCTTCGGCCAGGGCAACGTCGGCACCATGATCGGCCTCGGCTGGGAGCTCCCGGACGAGAAGGCCATCCCGAAGGACAAGATCGGCTTCTTCCCGCTCCCGGGCAAGACCGCCGACAAGCCCTCCGGCGTGTTCCTCGGTGGCTCGAACCTCGCGATCGCCTCGCAGAGCAAGAACACCGACATGGCGAAGGACTTCCTGAAGATCGCCCTCAACGACAAGAACGAGGGCGTCGTCGCCGCGGCGGGCAACATCCCGAACAAGGCCTCGCTGAACAGCCAGATCACCGGCGACTTCGCCAAGGCCGCCCAGTCGGCCGCCGCGGTCGGCGCGATCACCCCGAACACCCCGAACTGGGCGAGCGTCGAGGACAACCCGAACCCGATCAAGGAGTTCCTGACCGCTGCCCTCCAGGGCGGCGACTTCGCCTCCACGGCCAAGAAGTACGACGACGAGATCGCCAAGAAGCTCAACCAGAAGCAGTAAGCACTGAGCGGCGTCGCTCACCGACCCCCGGCGGGGGGCCGGTGGGCGACGCCTGTCCGTCGTGGCCAGGTTGTGAGGAAGTGAGAACGATGGCTGTGCATTCGGAGCGGGTGCAGACACAGTCCCCGGAGCCGGGGGAGGCTGCTGTGGCCAGTAGGGAGACGAGCGCCCCGGGCGGCGGCTCGAAGGCTTCGGCGCCGAAGGGCGCGAGATCCGCGGGCGGCCCCAGCCTGGGCTCACGCCTCGCGCCGTACCTGCTGCTGCTGCCGGCCACCGTGGCGACCCTGGCCCTGCTCGGCTGGCCGCTGCTGAAGACCGTCCTGCTGTCGTTCCAGAACCTCAACAGGCGCCAGCTCGTCCTGCACCTGACCGAGTGGACCGGCTTCGACAACTACAAGGAGCAGCTGACCGACCCGCACTTCTGGGCGGTCACCGGCCGGACCGTCGCCTTCACCGCGATCAACGTGGTGCTGATCATGATCGGCGGCACCCTGATCGGCCTGCTGCTGAACCAGCTCGGCAAGAAGATGCGGCTGGTGCTCCAGATCGCGCTGCTGCTGGCCTGGGCCATGCCGGTGGTCGCCGCGACCACCGTCTACACCTGGCTGTTCGACTCCCAGTGGGGTGTCGTCAACTGGATCCTGGACCAGCTGGGTTGGCACTCGATGCGCGACTACAACTGGCTCAGCGACCCGTACTCGACGTTCTTCATCATCATCCTGCTGATCGTCTGGATGTCGATCCCGTTCGTCGCGTTCAACATGTACGCCGGTCTGACCACCATCCCGAAGGAGCTCTACGAGGCGGCCCGGATGGACGGCGCCGGCGCCGTCAAGATCTTCACCGCGGTGATCTTCCCCAACCTGAAGCCGTTCTTCCTGGCCACGACCTTCCTCGAGGTCATCTGGGTGTTCAAGGCCTTCACCCAGGTCTACGCGGTCAACGCCGGCGGTCCGGAGAAGCTGACCCGGACCCTCCCGGTGCACGCCTTCCTGGAGGGCTCGGCCGGCCAGCACTACGGCATCGGCTCCGCGATCGCGGTGCTCACCATCCTGATGCTGGGCGTGCTGATGGCGTACTACTTCCGCATCATGATCAAGCAGGAGGACGAGCTGTGAGGCGCTCTCTCTTCGGACGTACCTGGCTGAACGTGACCGCGGCCGTCCTCGCCGTCTTCTTCGTCTTCCCCGTCTACTGGATGTTCGCGACCGCGTTCAAGCAGAACAGCGACATCATCAGCCCGACGCCGGTGTTCATCCCGCTCGACGCGACCTTCGAGCACTTCTCCACCGCGGTCAACGCGCCGAACTTCTGGACGTACGTCCTCAACAGCGTCACCGTCACCGTCGGCGCGGTGCTCGGGTCGCTGGTGATCGCGACCCTGGCGTCCTTCGCCGTCGCCCGGATGAAGTTCCGCGGCCGCAAGGCCTTCGTGCTGGTCATCATGATGGCCCAGATGGCGCCCTGGGAGGTCATGACCATCGCGGTCTACATCATCTCCCGCGACAACGACATGCTGAACAGCCTGGTGCCGCTGACCCTCTTCTACATGATGATGGTCCTGCCCTTCACCATCTGGACGCTGCGCAGCTTCATCGCCGCGGTGCCGAAGGAGCTGGAGGAGTCGGCCATGGTGGACGGCTGCACCCGCTCCCAGGCCTTCGTGAAGGTGATCTTCCCACTGCTGGCCCCGGGCCTGATGTCGACCTCGCTGTTCGGCTTCATCACGGCGTGGAACGAGTTCCCGCTCGTCCTGATCCTCAACAAGGACGAGGGCAAGACCCTGCCGCTGTGGCTGTCGTCCTTCAAGACGGCCTTCGGCAACGACTGGGGCGCCACCATGGCCGCGTCCACGATGTTCGCCATCCCCGTGCTGATCCTGTTCGTCTTCCTCCAGCGCAAGGCGGTCGGCGGTCTGACCGACGGCGCCGTGAAGGGCTGAGTCCACGTGAGCATCCTCGTTCCCACCGTGCCGGACAGCGACCAGCTGCACCGCGACGCCCTGACCGTCCTCCAGCCCGGCTTCGTCGGCACCGAGCCGCCGGAGTGGCTGCGCCGCCACCTCGCCGCGGGCCTCGGCTCGGTCGCGCTGTTCGACCGCAACGTGGTCGACCTCGACCAGCTGTCCGCGCTCACCCGGGCGCTGCGCGCCGAGAACCCCGACCTGCTGATCGCGATCGACGAGGAGAGCGGCGACGTCACCCGGCTGGAGGCGGGCTCCGGCTCGTCCTGGCCCGGCAACCTCGCGCTCGGCGCGATCGACGACCCGGCGCTGACCCGGGACGTCGCCCGCGAGCTGGGCCGGGCGCTGGCCGCGGCCGGCGTCAACTACAACTGGGCGCCCACCGCGGACGTCAACTCCAACCCGCGCAACCCGGTCATCGGGGTCCGCTCCTTCGGCGCCGACCCCGAGCTGTGCGCCCGGCACACCGCCGCCTGGGTGGAGGGCCTGCAGTCGGCCGGCGTGGCCGCCTGCTCCAAGCACTTCCCCGGCCACGGCGACACCGCGGTGGACTCGCACCACGGCCTGCCGGTCATCGACGTCGACCTGGACGTGCTGCGGGCCCGCGACCTGATCCCGTTCCAGGCGGCGATCGCGGCCGGCACCAAGGCCGTGATGACCGCCCACATCATGATCCCGGCGCTGGACCCGAAGCTGCCGGCGACCCTGAGCCCGACCGTGCTGCGCGACCTGCTGCGCGCCGCCCCGGCCGACGGCGGGCTCGGCTACCAGGGCCTGATCGTCAGCGACGCGATCGAGATGGGGGCCATCGCCGACACCTTCGGGATGGGCGAGGGCACCGTGCTGGCCCTGGCGGCCGGCGCGGACGCGATCTGCGTCGGCGGCGGGCTCGCCGACGAGGAGACCGTGCTGATGCTGCGCGACGCCATCGTGGCGGGCGTGCGCTCCGGCCGGCTCGCCGAGGAGCGGCTGGCGGACGCCGCCGCGCGGGTCCGGTCGCTGGGCAGCTGGGGCCGGATCGCGGCCCAGGGCGAGCGGATCGAGCCGGACCTGGCAGTCGGCCTGCGGGCCGCGCGCCGGGCGCTCAAGGTGGTCCGGGCGCCGGGCCTGGTGGTGCCGCCGGTGAGCGAGCGCCCGTACGTGGCCTCGTTCTCGGACGAGCCGAACATCGCCGTCGGCGACGTCACCCCCTGGGGCGTGGCCGGCATGCTGGCCGACCGCTTCCCCGGCACCCGCACCCGCGAGGTGTCGGCGCCCGAGGCCGCGCCGGAGCTGCTGGACGCCCTGGTCGGCGAGCTGGTGGCCGGCGCCGAGGGCCGCCGCCTGGTGCTGGTGGTCCGGGACGCCCACCGGCACGCGTGGATGTCGGCCGCGCTGAGCCGCCTGGTGGCGGCCCGGCCGGACGCCGCCGTGGTCGAGATGGGCCTGCCCCAGTCCGAGCCGGTCGGCGCGCTCCACATCGCCACCCACGGCGCCGCCCGGGTCTGCGGACTGGCGGCCGTGGAGGTCCTCACCGGACAGCCGGGAGCGGTCGGCTGACCCTTCGCCGAGACGTCACCGGCCGTGTCCGGCGGACGTCGGCCCGCGGGCCCGTCATGCGCATGCCGCATGGCGGGCCCGTTCCGTTTCCCCGGTGTTGACCTGCGGATTCACGGGATGACCGTGTTCCCTCAAGTAGGCCTTAAATCCACCTTAAGATCTACTGAGGGTGACAGTGCGACGACTGGCCGCCACGCGGTACAACAGCTCTGCAACGGCCGCCCCGAGTAAGGCTTTTGATCGTTGACACCACCTATGGTCTAGGCCAGAGTCCAAGCATCCGGTTCGAGATTCAACCTCGCCGGATGTGGTATCGGCCCTCCCTGAAGCTCTTCGCCGCCCCCTGTCCGGACTCTCCGCCGCGGGCGCCAATCACGCTGCCGGCGGGCAACACGGCTCTACACCCCTCGGAGGATGGCGTGAAGAAGCGTCAGCTCATGTCGACGCTCGGGACCATGGCCCTGGCGGTCGGTCTGACGGCCTGTTCCTCGTCCGCGAAGCCCGCGGGCGACGGCGCGGGCGGCTCCGCGGACGGGAAGGCGGCCGGCGGCTCCGTCACCGTCTGGCTGATGGACGACGCCCAGAAGAACTGGCCGGACCTCGTCCAGCGGGTCAACGACGAGTTCGCGGCGAAGTACCCCAACGTCAGCCTCAAGCTGGTCTACCAGGGTTGGGCCGACAAGGTGGGCAGGCTCGACAGGGCCATCGCCGAGGGCAACGCCCCCGACGTGGTCGAGCTGGGCAACACCGAGACCATGAAGTACGTGCTCTCCGGCGCGCTGGCCCCGGTGGACCGCAGCACCTTCGACAACTCCGACAGCTGGATCAAGGCGCTCGCCAACACCTGCACCTATCAGGACAAGCTCTGGTGCGTGCCCTACTACGCCGGCTCCCGAGTGGCCATCTACAACTCCGCGACCTTCCAGCAGGCCACCGGCAGCGCCGACTTCCCGAAGACCGAGGCCGACCTGCTGGCCGCGCTGGACAGGATCGCGGACAAGAACAAGGCGGACAAGGCCTTCTCCCCGCTCTACCTGCCCGGCCCGTACTGGTACGCCGCGATGAGCTACGTGGCCGCGTACGGCGGCAGCATCGCCAAGTTCGACAGCTCCGGCAACTGGCACGGCACCCTGCACGACCCCAAGTCCCAGCAGGGCGTCAGCCACTTCGTCGACCTGGTGCGCAAGTACAACAAGGGCGACCTGGCGGTGAACGAGCAGAACCAGTTCGAGGCGATGGCCCGCGGGCGCGCCGCGTCCTTCTACGGCAACGGCTACGAGGCGGCCAGCGTCACCGCGCCGGTCACCGGGGACCCGAGCATCAAGGACGCCGTCAAGCTGGCCACCATGCCCGGCCCGGACGGCAAGCCGCTGCCGACCTTCATCGGCGGCTCCGACCTCGCCGTCACCGCCAAGTCCCAGCAGGTGGCGCTGGCCACCGACTGGATCCGGATGTTCACCAGCACCAAGTCCGAGCAGGCACTGGCCGACAAGGACATCCTGCCGAACAACCTGACCCAGCTGAACCCGCTGAAGAACAAGCCGACCACCGCCGCCGCGGCCAACGCCGTCCCGGACGCCTGGTTCACCCCGCTGGCCCCGGGCTGGGGCGCGGTCGAGAAGCAGAAGATCATCCCGGACATGCTGGTCTCGATCCTCAAGGGCAAGTCGGTGGACCAGGCCACCAAGGAGGCCGACGCGGCGATCGACCAGCTGATCAACAAGGCGTCCTGACCTTCCGCCGCCGCCCGTCCCGGTGCGCCCCTCCCGTCTCGGCAGGGGCGCACCGGAGGGCGCGGGGCCGGGGATGCGCTGAGGGCGCGCCGACGGGCGCGGTGTGAGGGCGCGCCGAGGGGCGCGAGGGCGTGCGGACGGAGGTGCCCGGCGACAGGCGCGCCCGTAGGATTGCGGAACGCAGAACCGCAGCGAGTGTGCGGACTCGCCGCCGTGGAGGTCCCCGCCGGGCAGCCGCCCGCGCGGGGTCGAACCGTCCCATCGGAGGCAGACCCAGATGTCCGACCCGCAGACCGTTCCCGGCCGGATCATGGCGGCGGAGATGGCCGAGCAGCCGGCCGTCCTCCAGCGCATCCTCGACGAGGGTGCCCCGAAGATCCGCGAGGTCGCCGCGCAGATCGCCGCCCGCGGCCCGCGCTTCGTCCTGCTCACCGCGCGCGGCACGTCCGACAACGCCGCGCTGTACGCCAAGTACCTGATCGAGATCCTGCTCGGCAAGCCGGCCGGCCTGACCTCGATGTCCACCACCACCGCGTACGGCGCCAAGCCCGACCTCACCGACGTCCTGGTCGTCACCGTCAGCCAGTCCGGCGGCTCGCCCGACCTGGTCGCCTCCACCAAGGCCGCCCGCGAGGCCGGTGCCATCACCCTCGCGGTGACCAACAACGCCGCCTCGCCGCTCGCCGAGGTCTCCGAGTTCCACATCGACGTGCTGGCCGGCGCGGAGAAGGCGCTGCCGGCCACCAAGACCTACACCGCCGAGCTGCTGGCGCTCTACCTGCTGGTCGAGGGGCTGCGCGGGGGAGACGGCTCGGCCGCCGAGGAGCTGCCGGGGCTGGCCGCCGGGGTGCTGGCCCGCAAGGCCGAGGTGAAGGCGCTCGCCGAGCGCTACCGCTTCGCCCAGCGCCTGGTCATCACCTCGCGCGGCTACGGCTACCCGACCGCCCGCGAGGCGGCGCTCAAGCTGATGGAGACCACCTACATCCCGGCCACCCCGTTCTCCGGCGCCGACCTGCTGCACGGCCCGCTGGCGATGGTGGACAACGTCTCGCCGGTCATCGCGATCGTCCCGGACGGCAAGGGCGGCGAGGCCCTCCAGCCGGTGCTGGACCGCCTGCGCGGGCGCGGCGCGGACCTGGTGGTGGTCGGCCAGCAGGCGCAGGTCGAGGCCGCCTCGGCGGGGTTCGCGCTGCCGGCCGGCGTGCCCGAGGAGCTGCAGCCGATCCTGGAGATCCTGCCGCTGCAGCTGCTGGCCCACGAGGTCACCATCGCCCGCGGCCAGGACCCGGACGCCCCGCGCGCGCTGGCCAAGGTCACCGAGACGCGGTAACCCGCCCCGCGCGCGAGCCGGCCCCCGGTCCACAGGCTGTGGACCGGGGGCCGGTTCTCTGAGCGGCGGAGACGTGGTTCCGGGGGCCTTGAGGAGGCCGGGGAGGGGCGGAGCGGGAGGGCGCCGCCGGCGGGCCGGAGGAGGCCGGAAACACTACGGGCCACGGCGCCGACACGGGACCCTCAACCCATGCGGCACCGCAGCCCGGAGCTGTCGTCGGGCACCGGCTCCGATCGAGAACTGTGCGGGGTCCTCGTTCGGCGGCGTCCGACCGAGGAGGGGCCGCGCGCGGTCAGGGCAGTTGCGCGGGGGCCTCTCCTTGGTGCCCTTCCATTGTGGACTAGACCAATCTCGGTTGTCCAGGCCTCTCGGCAAATTGGTCTAAACAACTCCGGCGGGGCGGGCAGGGCCGGCGCCCTCCCGCCGGCGCCCCCACCGGCCCCAAGGGCAGACCCCCGCGGGGCCCGCCCGCCGGTTCGCCCGCCGGTCCGCCGCGCCCCGCCCGGACCGGCGGCGCTACCCTCGCCATGTGCCCTCGCTGAACGAACTCGTCCGCCGCCACACCACCCTGACCGGGGCCGACGTGGAATGGCTCCACCACCTGGTCGCGGAGTGGCAGCTGCTCTCCGACCTCTCCTTCGCCGACCTGGTGCTGTGGATCCCCACCTGGGACGGCATCCGCTACGTCTCGGTGGCGCAGATGCGGCCCAACACCGGGCCCACCTCGTACCAGGACGACATGGTCGGCCACCTCGTCCCGCGCGGCCGCCGCCCGCTGCTGGACGCCGCCTTCGACGAGGGCCGGATCGTGCGCGAGGGCGACCCGGAGTGGCGCGAGGAGGTCCCGGTCCGGGTCGAGTCGATCCCGGTCCGGCGCGAGGGCAAGGTGCTGGGCGTGATCGCCCGCAACACCAACCTGCTGACCGTGCGCACCCCGAGCCGGCTGGAGCTCACCTACCTCCAGAGCGCCTCCGACCTGGCCCAGATGATCGCGGCCGGCTCCTTCCCCTTCCCCGGCGTCGAGCAGGCCGACATGGACGCCGCGCCCCGGGTCGGCGACGGCCTGATCCGGCTGGACGCGGACGGCATAGTCACCTACGCCAGCCCCAACGCGCTCTCCGCGTACCACCGTCTCGGCCTCACCACCGACCTGGTCGGCAGCCACCTCGGCCGGGCCACCGCCGACCTCGCCCCGCCGTCCCGCTCGGCCGTCCACGAGGCGCTGGTGAAGCTGGCGAGCGGCTGGGCGCCCCGGCAGACCGAGGTGGAGGCGCAGGGGGGAGTGGTGACCCTGCGGGCGATCCCGCTCAAGCCCAAGGGCACCCTGACAGGTTCGCTGGTGCTCTGCCGGGACGTCACCGAGCTGCGCCGCCGCGACCGCGAGCTGATGACCAAGGACGCCACCATCCGGGAGATCCACCACCGGGTGAAGAACAACCTGCAGACCGTCGCGGCCCTGCTGCGGCTGCAGTCCCGCCGGATGGACTCGGAGTCCGGGCGGGCGGCGCTGGACGAGGCGGTGCGCCGGGTCGGCTCGATCGCGATCGTGCACGAGACGCTCTCCCAGGCGCTGGACGAGCAGGTGGCCTTCGACGAGATCGCCGACCGGGTGCTGGCGATGGTGATGGAGCTGTCCCAGGACGGCCGGGTGGCGACCCGCCGCACCGGCAGCTTCGGCATCCTGTCCGCCGAGGTGGCCACCCCGCTGTCGATGGTGCTGACCGAACTGCTCCAGAACGCCCTGGAGCACGCGTTCGGTCCGACCGCCTCCGGGAACCTGGAGGTCAGCGCGCTGCGCGGGCGCGCCCCGGCGACCGGGATGGGCTGGTCGGACAGTTGGAACGGCGGCGCCCGGCCGGAGGAGTACCTGCTGATCACGGTGCAGGACGACGGCCGCGGCATGCCGGAGGGGTTCGACCCCCAGACGGCGGGCAACCTCGGGCTGCAGATCGTCCGGACGCTGGCGACCGGTGAGCTGGGCGGCACCTTCGACATGGTGGCGGGCCCCGACGGCGGAACGAAGGTGGTCCTGGAGATCCCGGTCCGCTGAGGCTCCGGTCCGCTGAGGCCCCGGTCCGTCGGGGAACCCGTCGCACGAAGGCGCGGTGGGGGCGTGCGCCCGCTGGAAGCGCCGGGTGCGTGCTCCGCGCGCTGGCTGCGGAAACAGAAACGAGGCCCTGTCGACCGGGGGGGGTGGGTCGACAGGGCCTCTCAACCCGTTCCGGCCGTCGGGGGGAGTCGGCCGGAACGGGGGCTCTGGGTGGTGCGACACCCCGCCGGTGCGTTGCACACGGTGAGCGCCACAGCTCCACAATATTGCTCTAAGTGAACAGTATCAAGTGCCTGGGGCGGGTCGGTGTCGCGGGACCCGGCTGGGCGAGGTCCTTGGTGCGGAAGGCTTCACCAGGAGGAGCAGGGAAGCCTTTGATCATGTGTCGATCGGTACGGCGGTTACTGCGGGTGCTACGGCGTGTGATCGCGACGCGATCAGGCGGTGCGGGCGCGGTTGCGGGCGGCGCGGCGCTTCATCGCGCGACGCTCGTCCTCGCTCATGCCGCCCCAGACGCCGGCGTCCTGACCGGTCTCGAGCGCCCACTGGAGGCACTGCTCCATCACCGGACAGCGGCGGCACACGGCCTTGGCTTCCTCGATCTGCAGCAGAGCAGGACCGGTGTTCCCGATCGGGAAGAACAGCTCCGGGTCCTCTTCGCGGCAGACAGCGCGGTGGCGCCAGTCCATGGTCGTCCAACTCCTCCTGCCGCGGGGGGTGGCCCGATCGGCATAATCGAATGGCTTGTGAATGTGAACGCTTTCACGAATCCCGCAACAGCAAAAGAGACCAAAGGCCCGTCGGGCCCGGGTGGTCTGTGCTGAGGGGGATTCGGCGATTCGAGGGACGCCCCGCGGTCGGTGCTCCTGTGGTTCCGGAGTCGCCGTCGCTGCGATGTGTCCCGATCGCCATGTAGAGGTTCGCAAACCTCGGGCTCGGATACAACCCCCTTCGGGGAGGAATTTTGGATTCTTCGGTGTCGCCTAGCTCACAGCCAGTACTTCTATGGAGTGAAGGGGGCTTGTGCGTTCGAGAAGAAGGAGGAACCCCCCTTCCGGTCACACAATCACACGCAGTGCCCGCCGTACGCCTGTGAAACTGACGCGACTCCTGTCTCCAAGATGGTCCCCGTCGACCTGGAACGGCGCCGCTTCCTCCGAAACCAAGGTGAAGTGTCTGACGTCGTGATAGGAGACGACGTGCTTCCCGGAGGGGCCGGCCGGAGGGGTGCCGTCGCTCGAAGGCGTGTACGACCGCAGGATCTGACGGACCGTTCGAGCCGTGCCGAACGCCGTCATCCGGGTGATGCCGAAGACGTCCAGGTCCGTGTCGAAGGAGGCGAGCGGTGAGGGGTAGACCGGGCGGTTGCCGAGGAAGGTCCAGGGCGAGGTGTTGCTGACTATCGACAGGACCAGGCCCGGAACCCGCTCGTGGCCCGGCAGCTCCAGGGAGACCGGGCCGGAACGGCGCTGCTCACGCTGGGTGAAGTAGTGCCGGAGCGCCTGGCCGACGTACAGGGCGTGGGTGGACTTGCGCCCGGCCCTGCGCTGCTCCTCGACCCGGCCGACCACGCCGGCGTCGAAGCCGAGGCCGGCGGTGAAGGTGAACCAGCGGTCCGGCAGCCCCTCGGTCATCGCCTTGCCCAGCCCGATCGGCCGCTCCCGGCCGTGCTCCAGGGCGTCCAGCAGGGCGCCGGTGGCCTCCACCGGGTCGTTGGGCAGGCCCAGCGCGCGGGCGAACACGTTGGTCGAACCGCCCGGCACCACGGCCAGTCGCGGGACCTTCTCGCCCGGGCCGTGCGCCAGCAGCCCGTTCACCACCTCGTTGACCGTGCCGTCCCCGCCCAGCGCCACCACCAGGTCGACCGTGCCGTCCTCCGCCGCCTCGCGGGCCAGGTCGCGCGCGTGGCCCCGGTACTGGGTCTCGGCGACCTCCAACTTGAGATCGCTGCGCAGGGCGTGGATCAGCACGTCCCTGGTCCGGCCACTGGTGGTGGTGGCCTTGTGGTTCACGACCAGGAGAGCGCGCATGGGGAAAGCCTACGGGTCGGTACGGACCGACCGGCGGCTACCCTGCTGGAGTGACCGCAGAAACCTCCGCACCCGCACCCTCGGCCGGCTCCGGCCGTCCGGCCTCCCTGACCCTGGGCGCCGCCATCACGGCCCTGGAGGGCGCGGCCCTGGCCGTCGTCGGCGTCTGGGACATGGTGTCCGCGCTGTCCGGCCAGGCCAAGCAGCTGGCCCTGAACGAGTTCGGCGGCGCGGTCATCGTGCTGCTCGGCGTGCTGCCGGTGCTCGCCGCCCTCGCACTGCTCAAGGAGCGCCGCTGGGGCCGCAGCCCGGCGGTGCTGACCAACTCGATCTGCCTGCCGGTCGCCTACTACATGTTCCAGAGCGGCGGCGCGATGGTCGCGGTCGGCGTCCTGGTCGGCGTGCTCGGCCTGGTGGGCATCGGCTGCCTGCTGAACCCGAAGTCGACGGCGGCCCTGTACGCCCAGCAGGAGAGCTGAGCGCGCAGGGCCGCCGGCCGGTCGTGCGGCCGCCCCGCCGGAGCTGAGCGGCCGTCAGTCCTAGGGCGTGTCTGACAATTCCAGTCGGGCTCGCGACGCCGGGGCACGCACCTCGCCGCGTTGTCGTCGGTCGCCAATGCTCCGCAGTGGCTCCCTCCTCCGCCTTGCGATGCACGCACCCCAACGCCGCGCGCTGATCCAACGCGAATTGTCAGACACGCCCTACTCCTCCACCAGGAGCTTCTCCCGCAGCTGGGCCAGCGTCCGGGCGAGCAGCCGGGACACGTGCATCTGGGAGATCCCCACCTCGGCGGCGATCTGCGACTGGGTCATGTTCCGGAAGAACCGCAGCACCAGGATCTTCTGCTCCCGGGGCG
Organism: Kitasatospora sp. Xyl93; assembly: GCF_055383135.1. Classification (NCBI taxonomy): domain Bacteria; kingdom Bacillati; phylum Actinomycetota; class Actinomycetes; order Kitasatosporales; family Streptomycetaceae; genus Kitasatospora; species Kitasatospora sp. Xyl93. The sequence continues at coordinate 5,099,324 of NZ_AP029185.1, forward strand.
GCAGTTGGGCCAGCAGCGGCTTGAGCGACTCGCGGTACTCGACGCCCTCCAGCGCCTCGTCGGTCGCGCCCAGGGTGTCCGCGACGGCCGGCGACTCGTCGTCGCTGTCCGGCACGTCCAGGGACAGCGTGGAGTACGCGTTGGCGGACTCCAGGCCCTCCAGGACGTCCTCCTCGGAGATCCCCAGGTGCTCGGCCAGCTCGTGCACCGTGGGGGAGCGGCCGTGCCGCTGGGAGAGCTCGCTGGTCGCCGTGGTGAGCGACAGCCGCAGCTCCTGGAGCCGGCGCGGGACGCGCACCGCCCAGCCCTTGTCACGGAAGTGCCGCTTGATCTCGCCGACGATGGTCGGCGTCGCGTAGGTGGAGAACTCGACCCCGCGCTCGTGGTCGAAGCGGTCCACCGACTTGATCAGGCCGATGGTGGCGACCTGGGTCAGGTCGTCCAGCGGCTCGCCCCGGTTGCGGAAGCGCCGGGCCAGGTGCTCGACCAGCGGGATGTGCATCCGCACCAGCTGGTTGCGCAGCTCGACCCGCTCCGGGGAGCCCTCGGGCAGTGCGGACAGGCGGACGAACAGCGCGCGGGCGGCCTCCCGGTCCGGGGCGCCGGTGCGCGGCGAGCCCTGGGCGGGCACGGCGCCGTGCAGCTCGGTCTCGGCCGCCGCGTCCGTCTCGGCCGGCGCCTCCGTCCCGGCCGCCGGGGCCGCCGGGTCCACCGGGTCCGGCGGGGGCGCGGCGGCAGGCGTCGGCTCGGACGTCGGCTCGGTGGGGTGGCTCATCCGCTGGGCGTCCTTCGGGTGCGCTTCGTCGTTGGCGGCGAGGCCGGGAACGCTCGCCTGGGTCGGTACGGCAGGTCCCGCCGTCGCGAGGCCGGTACGGTCCAGATCACTCACGGCCATTCCCCCGTTCCGTTCCGGGAGCACCGGGGCCGGCTGGCCCCGGAATCGTCTCGTTGGTCGTACCGCGTGGGTGGCGGTACCGGGAACCGTCCGTCGGGCCCCGGGGCGGGGAGCGGCGGACGGCCCTTGCGCGGGTGCTGCTCGGTGCTGCTCGGTGGTGCGGTCCGGCCCGGCTAGTGGGCGGAGGAGCCGCCGCGCTTCTTGTGCAGGCTGATCGACACGGTCTTGTCCTCACCGACCGAGGAGTCGACCTCGCCGGCCAGGGCGGAGAGCACCGTCCAGGCGAAGGTGTCCCGCTCGGGGGCCTTGCCGTCGGTGGTCGGGGCGGAGACGGTGACCTTCAACGAGTCGCCGACCAGCCGGAACTCGCAGGACAGCACGGAGCCCGGCACCGCCTGCTGGAGCAGGATGGCGCAGGCCTCGTCGACCGCGATCCGCAGATCCTCGATCTCGTCGAGCGTGAAGTCCAACCGGGCGGCCAGCCCGGCCGTCGCTGTTCGCAGGACGGAGAGGTAGGCCCCCGCTGCGGGCAGCCGGACCTCCACGAAGTCCTGAACACCGAGATCGCCGTCGATCTGGGACACCCTTGCCTCCTGGGTGACGCGCTGTACTTTCTTGGTACCCCGCTTGTTACCGCTTGCTACCCCTGGAGGGGGTCCGGCGTCGCGGATCCGCCATCGTTCTGCCTTCCGCACCCCGGTTCGGGAGTTACTCATGGTAAGGCATTGCGACGCAGGGTGGCAGACCCTTTCTCCGGACTGCGCAGGGCCGTTCAGCGCCGTCCGGCGGCGGCCAGGGCCTCGTCGGTGAGCCGGTACACCGTCCACTCGTCCATCGGCACCGCGCCGATCGACTTGTAGAAGTCGATCGAGGGCTGGTTCCAGTCCAGGACCGACCACTCGACCCGGGAGTAGCCGCGCTCGACGGCGATCCGGGCGAGTTCCAGCAGCAGCGCCTTGCCGTGGCCGCCGCCGCGCGCCTGGGGGCGGACGTACAGGTCCTCCAGGTAGATCCCGTGGGTGCCGCGCCAGGTCGAGAAGTTGCGGAACCAGAGCGCGAAGCCGACCGGTTCGCCGGTGGCGTCGTCCTCGGCGATCAGCCCGAACACGGCCGGCTCCGCGCCGAACAGGGCCTCGTGCAGCTGCTCCTCGGTGGCCTTCGCCTCGTGCAGGGCCTGCTCGTAGTCCGCGAGTTCGCGGATCATGGCGTGGACGACGGGGACGTCGGTGGCGACGGCGGTGCGGATCATGCCTGTGAGCCTACTGCTCGGGACCGGTCTCGTCCCAGGCCTGGACGGAGGTCTGGTCGACGATCCGGCCGTCCCGCAGACCGGCCATCGAGGACACCAGCACCCGGACGCCGTCCGGGTAGCGGCAGGACTCCAGGAACGCGACGTGGTCGCCCTGGACCACCACCTGTTCCAGTTTGTGGCTCATCTCGCGGCCGTAGACGTCGTCCAGCATGGCGCCGATCTCCTCCCGCCCGTGCATCACCAGGGGGTGGCTGGGCTGGGTCTTGCGATCGACCACGCGCAGTTCGGCGTCCTCGGCGTAGAGCGCCAGGAGGACCTCGGCGTCGCAGCGCTCGATGCCCTCGCGCAGTGCACGGGTGTCGAAGGCGGCGGGGGTCGCCGTGGTGGTCATGGTCTCGCTCCTCCGGTCGGGTTCCGTCGGCTCGTACCTTGAGCGTACGCCCGGCGGTCCGTGCCCGGGGGAGCGGGATCCGGGCCGGTCAGCGGGCCGGTACGGTGCGCAGGTAGCCGGCCAGCGAGCTGATCGCGGCCGGGTTGCGCGGGCTCTCCACCAGGTCCACGTAGTCCATCACGAAGATCCGGTCGTTCCTGATCGCGGCCACGTTCGCCAGCGGCGGGAAGGACGTGAGGAACCGCCGCTTCTCCTCGGCGCCGGTGTCGCCGTAGTCGTTGATCACGATCACCTCCGGGTCGCGCTGCACCACGCTCTCCCAGCCGGCCGTGACCCAGCTGTCGGTGAGGTCGCCCATCACGTTGGTCCCGCCCGCCTTGGCGATGATCTCGTTCGCGGCGGCGAACTTCCCGGCGGTGTACGGCTTGTCCTGCCCGCTGTCGTACAGGAAGACGGACGGGCGGCGCTCGGGCCGGGGGACGGCGGCGATCTGCGCCTTGAAGTCGGCGACCAGCCGGTCGGCGCGGTCCCTGACGTCGAAGATCTCGCCGAGGTTGGCCAGGTCGGTGTAGAGCGCCTCCAGCGGGTCCATCACGCCGCGTTCGGTGCCCTTGCCGCTGCGGCAGGACTCGCTGAGGACGTACGAGTCGATGCCCAGCGTCCGGAAGGCCCGCGGGGTGACGCCCCGGCCCTCGTCGAAGCCGTAGTGCCAGCCGGCGAAGACCAGGTCGGCCTCGGCGTCCAGCGCGATCTCCTTGGTGATCTGCTGCTTGGAGAGCCACTTCGTCCGCTGGTAGCCGTCCTTCCAGGCGACCTGGTCGATCCTCCCCTTGTCGTCGGGCATCACGTAGCCGGCCATCCGGTCGGCGAGGCCGAGCGAGAGCATCAGCTCGGTGATGCCGACGTCGTTGGTCACCGCCCGGGCGGGCTTGCGGTCGAAGGTGAGCTCGTCTCCGCAGTTCCGCACCGTCACCGGGTAGTGGGCGGAGGCGGTGGCGGCCTCCTTCGGGGCGATCTCGGCGCCGCAGCCGGCGAGTCCGAGGGCGAGCAGGGTGGTGACGGCAACGGCCTTGGTGCGCACGGTGGTTCCTCCGGGGGACGGATCAGGCGGAGTGGTCGAGGCGGTCGAACAGCAGCTGGAGGGCGCCGGTCCCGGGGTGCCGCACCGGGGTGGCCCGGACGCCGAACACCTCGGCCAGCAGGGCGGGTCGGAGCACCTCGTGGGGCGGGCCGGAGGCGACGATCCGGCCGGCCCGCAGCACGTACAGCAGGTCGCAGTGGCCCGCCGCGAGGTTGAGGTCGTGCAGTGCGGTGAGCACCGTCGGCCCGGCCTCGCGGGCGAGGGCCAGCACCTCCAACTGGTGGGCGATGTCGAGGTGGTTGGTGGGTTCGTCCAGCACCAGCAGGCGCGGCTCCTGGACCAGCGCGCGGGCGAACAGCACCCGCTGCTTCTCGCCCCCGGACAGGCTCAGGAAGCCCCGGTCGGCGAGGTGTCCGGCGCGCACCTTGCGCAGCGCCTCGGCGCAGCGCTGCGCGTCCCCCGCGGCCGGGCCGCCGAAGCCGCGGCGGTGCGGCAGCCGGCCCATGGCGACCACCTCGGCGACGGTGAAGTCGAACTCGGCGGAGTGCTCCTGGGTCAGCGCGGCCACCCGGCGGGCGCTCTCCCGGGCGGTGAGGGCGTGCAGGTCGTCCCCGGCCAGCCGGACCACGCCGCCGGTCGGCTCCAGCACCCGGTAGACGCAGCGCAGCAGGGTCGACTTGCCGCTGCCGTTCGGGCCGATCAGGCCGACCACCTGCCCGGCGGCGGCCGCCAGGCTCACCTCGTGGACCAGCCGGGTGCCGGCCAGTTCCACCGAGACGGCGTCGACGGCGAGGTCCTGGGCCCGCGTCGGCCCGGTCCCGGCCGCCGCCTCGATCACGTCGGTCACCGGTTGCCTCCGAAGGCCTGGCCGCGGCGGCGCATCATCACGAGGAAGGCGGGCACGCCGAGGACCGCGGTGAACACCCCGACGGGCAGTTCGGCGGGCGCCAGCAGGGTGCGCGAGGCGATGTCCACCCAGACCAGCAGCAGCGCCCCGGCGAGCGGCGCGACCACCAGCACCCGGCGGTGCCCGGCGCCGACCAGCATCCGCGACAGGTGCGGCATCAGCAGCCCGACGAAGCCGATCGCCCCGCTGACGGCGACCACGGTGCCGGTGACGGCGGCGGTCACCACGAACAGCTCGCGGCGCAGCCGGTCCGGGTCCACGCCGAGCGAGGCGGAGGTCTCGTCGCCCATCGCGAGCGCGTCCAGCCGCCCGGCGGCGCCGGTCAGGTAGGCGAGGCCGGCCAGCACCGTGGCGGCGGCGACCGGCACCTTGCCCCAGGTGGCGCCGCCGAGGCTGCCGAGCAGCCACATCATGGCGTCCCGGGCGGCTTCGCCGCGGTCGGCGGCGAAGACCATCAGGGTGGTGGTGGCCGAGAAGCCGTAGGACAGGGCGGTGCCGGTGAGCACCAGGCGCAGCGGGGTGAGCCCGTACGCGGTGCGGGCGGCGAGGTAGACCAGCGTCATGGCGGCCAGGGCGGAGCCGAAGGCGGACGCGGAGACGGCCCACACCCCGAGCGAGGCGAAGGCCCCGAACAGCAGGACGGCGTTGGCGCCGACGGCCGCGCCGGAGGAGACGCCGAGCACGAAGGGGTCGGCCAGCGCGTTGCGCACCAGCGCCTGGACGGCGACCCCGCACGCGGCCAGCCCGGCGCCGACGACGGCGGCCAGCACGGTGCGCGGCAGCCGGATCTCCCAGACGATCGCGTACGCGGCCGCCTCGCCCGCGTCCAGCCGACCGCCCGTCAGCCCGGCGCCCAGCAGTCGCAGCACCCGGGGCAGGCCGAGGCCGGAGGAGCCCAGCGCGACTCCGCAGACCAGCGAGAGCAGCAGCGCGACGGCGAGGCCGGCGGCGAGCGGGGCGACGGGTGTGCGCCGGGCGGGCGGGCCGGCTGCACGGTCTGCGGGTGCGCGGTTCACGGGGACGCCTTGCCTCGGGCCGCGGGTGCGCCGGGGCGGGCGCGGGCCGCAGGTGTGCCGGGGCGCCGTTCCCCTCGCAGTCCGCGGCGAGTTGTCGGGAGGTCAGCGGCCGAGGGCGATCGGGCTGGCGCGGTCGTACGGGCTGGTACGGGCCGCGCTCACCGTTGCGGGTCAGCGCCGGATTCACACCGGACTTCCCCCTCGGACGCCCTGGCAGCATAACAGCCACTCAGGGCAGGCAACCCTTACCGGGGGTGGGGCCGGGCGGTGAACGCACGACCGCCCCCGTCCGGCTGCGCGGACGGGGGCGGTCGGGTGGCGACGCGTCAGGCTCAGGCCTGCTTGGTCTCCCAGAAGATCTTGTCGACCTCGGCGATCAGGTCCAGCAGGGCCTGGCCGGTGGCCGGGTCGGTGGACGCCTTGGCGGCCGAGGCGGCCTTCAGGGTGTCGTTGATCAGCTGGTGCAGCTGCGGGTACTTCTCGAAGTGCGGGGCCTTGAAGTAGTCGCTCCACAGCACCGAGATGTGGTGCTTGACGGCCTCGGCGCGCTGCTCCTTGATGATGATGGCGCGGGCGCGGAAGTGCGGGTCCTCGTTGGCCTGGTACTTCTCCTGGGTGGCCTTGACCGACTCGGCCTCGAGCTTGGCCTGCGCCGGGTCGTACACGCCGCAGGGCAGGTCGCAGTGGGCGTGGGCGGTGGCGCGCGGTGCAAACAGACGAGAGAACATGGGAGTCCTTCCTTAGATCGTCTTCCCGCGCCCGAGATTACCCCGCCGTCCTCGCGGTTTCGCGGTCGGGCGGCGGGCCTAGGGCAAAAGACGGACCCGGAACCGGGGTAATCCGGACATCGGGCCGGTGACGGTCCGTACGGCAGACTGGGGGCGGGCGGAGCGGGAGGAGGAGTCGTGGCGCGGAGCACGCGACCGGAGGGCGCCGGAGCCGGCGGACGGGACCGGGGCGGCGCGCTGCCGTTCGGACTGGTCGACGTGGCCGGGCCGTCGATGGTCCCGACCCTGCGCGAGGGCGACCAGCTGCTGGTCCGCTACGGCGCGCCGATCCGGCCGGGGGCGGTGGTGCTCTTCCGGCACCCCTTCCAGCAGGACCTGCTGGTGGTGAAACGGGCCGCCGAGCGCCGGTCCAAGGGCTGGTGGCTGCTCTCCGACAACCGTCCGGTGGACAGCGACAGCCGCAGCTACGGCGCCGTCCCGGACGAACTGGTGCTCGGCCGGGTGCTGCTGCGGCTGCGGCCGAGCCCGGCCTGGCTGGCGCCGGGGCGCCGGCTGGAGCGGCTGCTGCTCACCCCGCGGCTGGCCCGGGTGCCGGGCCTGGCCCGCCGGCTGGGCGCCTGGGTGGACGGGGTCTAGGACCTACTCGCGGGCCGCCGCCTCCGCCTCCTGGCGCTTGCGGGCCCGGTAGGCGGCCACGTTGGCGCGGGTCGCGCAGCGGTCCGAGCAGTAGCGGCGGGAGCGGTTGGTCGAGGTGTCCAGGTAGGCGTTGCGGCAGGGCGCGGCCTGGCAGATGCCGAGCCGGTCGGCGCCCAGCTCGGTCAGGTGGACGGCCAGGCCCATGCAGGCGACCGCGCTGAAGTGCGCGGTGGCGGTCGGCGAGTTGTCGGCCAGGTGCAGGTGCCAGCGCGGCCGTCCGGCGTCGTCCAGGTAGTCGTGCCCGGAGATCAGCGGGCTGACCGGGTACTCCATGAGCAGGCTGTTCAGCAGGTCGACGCCGCGGATCTCGTCGCCGTCGGCGGCGGCCTCGAAGACCCCGCGCAGCCGGGTCCGCACCGCCCGCAGCCGGGGCAGGTCGGACTCGTCGGCGAGGGCGGCGGCCCGCGAGGAGTCGGAGAACAGGGCGCGCACCGCCTCCACGGAGGTCAGCGCGTCGGTGCCGCGCTCGGGCTCCTCGGTGTTCACCAGCCGGACGGCGAGGTCGGCGTAGGCGGCGAGCTCCACAGGGGTCCTTCCAGAATTCGGTAACGGGCTGACTGCCTCCAGCCTATTACCCGGTGGCGATTCCAGCCTATTACCCGGGCGCGGAAAGGGACGGCGCCCGGCAGGACGGGTCTGCCGGGCGCCGTGGTACGGGCTTCAGAGCACCTTGGACAGGAAGGCCCTGGTGCGCTCGTGCCGGGGGTCGGTGAGCACCTCGCGGGGGTTGCCGGACTCGACCACCACACCGCCGTCCATGAACACCAGCGCGTCGCCGACCTCGCGGGCGAAGCCCATCTCGTGGGTGACGACCACCATGGTCATGCCCTCCTCGGCGAGGCCGCGCATGACGTCGAGGACGTCGCCGACCAGCTCCGGGTCGAGCGCCGAGGTGGGCTCGTCGAAGAGCATCAGCTTGGGCTTCATGGCCAGCGCGCGGGCGATCGCCACGCGCTGCTGCTGGCCGCCGGAGAGCTGCGAGGGGTAGTTCTTCGCCTTGTCGGCGAGGCCGACCCGCTGCAGCAGGGCCATGCCGCGCTCGCGGGCCTCGGCCTTGCTCTCGCCCTTGACCTGGACCGGCGCCTCCATGACGTTCTCGATGGCGGTCATGTGCGGGAACAGGTTGAAGCGCTGGAAGACCATGCCGATGTCGCGCCGCTTGAGGGCGACCTCGCGGTCCTTGAGCTCGTGCAGCCGGTCGCCCTTCTGGCGGTAGCCGACCAGCTCGCCGTCCACCCAGAGGCGGCCGCCGTTGATCTTCTCCAGGTGGTTGATGCACCGCAGGAAGGTCGACTTGCCGGAGCCCGAGGGGCCGATCAGGCAGAACACCTCGCCCTGCTTGACCTCCAGGTCGATGCCCTTGAGCACCTCGACCAGGCCGTAGGACTTGTGCACGTTCTCGGCGCGCACCATGGGCTCGGCGGCCGCCGTGGCGCCGGCGGGGGACTTGGTCAGATCGGTCATGCGTGACCACCTCCCTCGAGCCCCGGGACGACGTCGGCGTTCGTCCTGGGGGCGGGCTTCCCGGCGAACAGGCCCCGCAGCCGCTGCAGCGGGGTGGGCGGGAGGGTGCGGTTGGAGCCTCGGGCGTAGTGGCGCTCGATGTAGTACTGGCCGATGGTCAGCACCGAGGTGAAGAACAGGTACCAGAGGCTCACCACGATGAGCAGCGGGATGTTCTGGTAGTTCCGGGAGTAGATGACCTGGCCGGCCCGGAAGATCTCCTCCAGGGAGATCACGGAGACCAGCGAGGTGGTCTTGAGCATCGAGATGGTCTCGTTGCCGGTCGGCGGGATGATCACCCGCATGGCCTGCGGCAGGACGATCCGGCGCATGGTCTGGAACCGGCTCATGCCGAGCGCGTGCGAGGCCTCGCTCTGGCCCTCGTCCACCGACTGGATGCCGCCGCGGACGATCTCCGCCATGTAGGCGGCCTCGTTGAGGCCGAGGCCCAGCAGCGCGGCGACGAAGGTCGGGATCAGCACGTTGGTCTGCTCGGACCAGAACTCCGGCCCCCACGGGACGCCGATCGACAGCTTGGCCCAGATCAGGCCGAGGAAGTTCCAGAACACCAGCTGCACCAGCACCGGGGTGCCGCGGAAGATCCAGATGTAGACCCACGCGACGCCGGCCAGCAGCGGGTTCGGGGACAGGCGCATCACCGCGAGGACGATGCCGCCGACCACACCCATGAGCATGGCGAGCACGGTCAGTTCCAGCGTCACCAGCAGGCCGTGCATGATGCTGTCGTGGAACAGGTACTTCCCGACGATGTCCCACTTGAAGGCGGGGTTGGTGAAGAGGGCGCTCAGCAGCATCGCCGCGAGCAGGGCGATGACGACGGCGCCCGCCCAGCGTCCGGGGTGGCGGACGGGGACGGCCTTGATGGTCTCAGGCCGCCCCTTCTGCGCCGTCCCCTTGTCCAAAGAGTTCACGGTGTGGCCTCGGGGGAGAAGATGAAGCGTACGAGGGTCAGCTGACGGCGCCGTTGACGGCCGACTTTTCGATCGCGCCGGCCTCGACACCCCACTTGGTGAGGATCTGCTTGTAGGTGCCGTCGTCGATCAGCGACTGGACGGCGCCCTGGACGGCCGGGGTGAGCTTGGAGCCCTTGGCCAGGGCGACCCCGTAGGGGGCGGTGCCGTAGGTCTCGCCGACCTTCTCCAGCTGGCCGCCGGACTGCTTGATCGCGTAGTCGACGACCTGGGAGTCGGCCATCAGGGCCTGGTCGCGCCCGGAGACCACGGCGTTGGTGACGTCCGTCTGGAGGTCGAACTTGTCGCCCCCGTTCTGGACGCCCGGCTTGCCGGCCTTGGCGCAGTCCGGGTCGCGGGTGTCCTTGATCTCGTCGGCCTGGGTGGTGCCGGTCTGGACGGCGACCTTCTTGCCGCAGAGGTCCTTCGGGTCGATCTTCTCCGGGTTGCCCTTCTTCACCGCGACGGCGCTGCCGGAGTTGAAGTAGGTGACCATGTCGACGATCTGCTCGCGCTCCTTGTTGTCCGTGAAGGACGACATGCCGAGCTGGAACTTGTTCGACTGGATGCCGGGGATGATCGCGGTGAAGCCGGAGTCCTGGACCTCGGCCTTCAGCCCGAGCTTGGCGGCGATGGCGTTGGCCAGGTCGACGTCCATGCCGATGACCTTGCCGCTGTCGTCCTTGAACTCGTCCGGCGCGTAGGAGGCGTCCGCGCCGACCACGAGCTTGCCGGCCGCCTTGACGTCGTCCGGGACGAGCGCGGCCAGCTTGGGGTCGGCCTTGACCTCGTTGACGGTGGCGGAGGCGTTGGGGGCACCGCTCTCGCTCTTGCTGCTGCTGCAGCCGGCCAGCACGAGGGAGACGGAGGCGGCGACCACACCGGCTGCGAAGAGCCGGTTGCGCTGCGTACGGGTGGTCATGAGGGGGATCTCCATCCTGGGGGAGAGAGGTCGGGCGGAGCGCGCCGCGGGAGCGGCGCACCGGAACGGCGAGCCGCGCGGCTCGGTACGGGTGCGTGTCGCCGTACGTCGTCGTACGTGCAGGCCGGGTCGTGCAGTGGCCCGGGCGCGGGGGTGAGCCGCCCGGGGTTCTACGAGGTACTGCTTCCGCCACCCTCCGCCGAGGTGGACGTTGACCGAACGACCTCGACCTGTGGCCGGCTCGATCCGAGATGGGGGGAATCCTGCCATCTGATGACGGTCAGATGGCCCTCATCCAGATCAAAATCGGATAACGAGGGGTCGCGCTGTCCGCTATTCGGACTTATCCCGTGCCCCTGTCACTCTGCGCATAAGTATGCAGATCCCTCTGTGCCGGTCCCGGAGGCCCGCCGCCCCGCCGCTCAGATGCCCCCGTTGACCACCGCGTTCTGCGCCGCGCCGGCGTTGACGTTCCACTTGGCCAGGATCTTGTCGTACTCGCCGCTGCGGATCAGCTGGTCGATCGCCTTGGCCAGCGCGTCGCGCAGCTGCTCGTCGTCCTTGCGCAGGGCGATCCCGTACGGGTTGGAGGTGGACTGCCCGCCGGTCACCTCGAAGCGGGCGCCGCCGTCGGTGGTCTTCGCCGCGTAGGCGGCCACCGGGAAGTCGTTCAGCCCGGCCGCGGCCGCGCCGGAGGCGACCTCGGCCAGCGCCTTGGCGTCGGAGTCCAGCTTGTGGGGGGTCAGCGGGCGGCCGGCCCGGGTGCAGACGGCCACCTGGCGGGTGACGACCTCGTCCTGGGTGGTGCCCTGCTGGAGCGCGACGGTCTTGCCGCAGAGGTCGTCCAGGGTCTTGATCCCCTTCGGGTTGCCCTTCGGGACGACGATCGAGGTGCCGGCGATGAAGTAGTCCACGAAGTCCACGCCCGGGCCGGTCTTCTTGCCGGCCTCGTCCAGGGCGTCCCGGCGCTGGCGGGTGTCGCTGAGCGCGGACATCGCCACGTCGTACTGCTTGGCCTGGAGGTTCGGTATCAGCTTGTCGAAGGGGGTGTCGACGAACTCGACCCGCACGTCGAGGATCCGGCCCAGGGCGGCGGCGAGGTCCGGGTCCAGGCCGGTCGGCTTGCCGTCCGGGCCGCGGAACTCCACCGGGGCGTAGTTGACGTCCATGCCGATCCGCAGCGCGCCGGCCGACCGCTGGGCCTTCGGCAGCTTGTCGCGGAGGTCCTTGACCGGGTCGTCCGAGGCGGCCTGCCCGCCGCCGCAGCCGGTCAGCAGCAGGGCTCCGGCGGTGGCCAGGGCGGCGCCGGCCGGGATCGGGCGACGGGCGTGGCGGACGTGAGGCATGAGGGCGACTCCTGTGGGACGGGCGTGCGGCCGCCATGGTGTCGCGCGGGTGTACGCGGCATGGCGGACAAGCGATCCTGCCATCCCGGCCTGCCGGGCCCGGCGGCGGGTGTGTCAGAATTCGTCACCGGGTGACCCCCGAACGCTCGAACCAGACCGACGAGCCCCGACAGGCTCGGGGTGCTCGGGAACGGAAGTCCTCACGCGGCTCCGTATCCGGGGCACCGATTCCCCTTCGATCTGCGTTCACTCCTGTGGGTGCGCGTGCGCTCACGCCGTTGCCGTCGCCGGAGCCCGGTGCTTCCGACGCCGGGCCCTGTGACCCGACAGCGCGGCGATGAACCGTACGTGACGAGGACGAAAAGGCATAGGTGCGATGCCTTTGTCCCACCTACGCTCGGCCCCGAAGCACAACGCGGACAACACAAGACCCCATAAAACCCTCATCCGAGGGCGCCGCCCGACGGCAGCGCCCCGACCCTGACCCCGGGTCCGCTTCGGCGTACCCGGTTTCCGGTTTCCGGCCGGGTCGCCCTGTCCGTCGGCCGCGCGTCCTCGCCAGATCAATGACGAAGAGGTCATCGTGGCAGCGGAGATCATCAGCAGCACCCAGGACACCGACGATCCGGTCGACGCGGTTTTCGCGCTGCACCGCGGCGGCAAGATGGAGATCCGGGCGACCGTCCCGGTGCGCGACGCGGACGACCTGTCCCTCGCCTACACCCCCGGTGTCGCCCGGGTCTGCACGGCCATCGCCGAGCAGCCGGAGCTGGTCAACGACTACACCTGGAAGTCCAACACCGTCGCGGTCGTCACCGACGGCACCGCCGTGCTGGGCCTCGGCGACATCGGCCCGCAGGCCTCGCTGCCCGTCATGGAGGGCAAGGCCATCCTGTTCAAGCAGTTCGGCGGCGTGGACGCGGTGCCGATCGCGCTCGCCTGCACCGGGGTCGACGAGATCGTCGAGACCGTGGTCCGGCTGGCGCCCTCCTTCGGCGGGGTCAACCTGGAGGACATCTCCGCGCCGCGCTGCTTCGAGATCGAGCGCCGGCTCCAGGAGGCCCTGGACATCCCGGTCTTCCACGACGACCAGCACGGCACCGCGATCGTCACCACCGCCGCCCTGTGGAACGCCGCCAAGGTGACCGGCCGTGAGATCGGCTCGCTGCGGGCCGTCATCTCCGGCGCCGGCGCGGCCGGCATCGCCATCGCCAAGATGCTGGTCGCGGCCGGCATCGGCGACGTGGCCGTCTGCGACCGCAAGGGCGTGGTGCACGAGGGCCGCGGCGACCTCACCGACGTCAAGGCCGAGATCGCCGGGCAGACCAACCGCACCGGCCTCAAGGGCTCGCTGGCCGACGCGCTGGCCGGCGCCGACGTGTTCATCGGCGTCTCCGGCGGCACCGTGCCGGAGGAGGTCGTCGCGACCATGGCCGAGGGCGCGTTCGTCTTCGCGATGGCCAACCCCAACCCGGAGATCCACCCCGAGGTCGCGCACAAGTACGCCGCCGTGGTCGCCACCGGCCGCAGCGACTTCCCGAACCAGATCAACAACGTGCTGGCCTTCCCGGGCATCTTCGCGGGCGCCCTGCAGGTCCGCGCCTCCCGGATCACCGAGGGCATGAAGCTGGCCGCCGCCAAGGCGCTGGCCGGCGTCGTGGCCGACGAGCTGACGCCGCAGAAGGTCATCCCTTCGCCGTTCGACGAGCGGGTCGCGCCGGCGGTCACCAAGGCCGTCGCCGAGGCCGCCCGGGCCGAGGGCGTGGCGCGGATCTGACGGTCCGACGGGGGAGCGCGCCGACCACGCGGCCGCTCCCCCGCGCCCCCCGGCTCCCCCGAGCGCCGGCGACGACGCTCGGCAGCGGGTCGCGGCGAGCGGGGACCCGCGGCCGGGACACGCGTCACACCTTGGCGTGGTTCCCGGTTCCGGCCGTCGCGGCTATCGTCCGGGGCATGTTCGCTGCCTACGCCGCACGTATCGACGCCGCCGACCCGCTGAGCGGGCTGGAGCTGGGCGACCTCCCCGAGCCGCAGGCCCGTCCCGGGTGGAGCGTGGTCACGGTCCGGGCCGCCAGCCTCAACCACCACGACCTCTGGTCGCTGCGCGGGGTCGGCCTGCCCGCCGAGAAGCTGCCGATGATCCTCGGCTGCGACGCCGCCGGCGTCGACGAGCACGGCAACGAGGTGGTGCTGCACTCGGTGATCGGCCAGAGCGGCCACGGGGTCGGCCCGGACGAGCCGCGGTCCATCCTGACCGAGCGCTACCAGGGCACCTTCGCCCAGCGGGTCGCGGTGCCCACCTGGAACCTGCTCCCCAAGCCCGCCGAACTGAGCTTCGAGCAGGCCGCCTGCCTGCCCACCGCCTGGCTGACGGCCTACCGGATGCTGTTCACCAACGCCGGGGTCAAGCCCGGTGACACCGTCCTGGTGCAGGGCGCGGGCGGCGGGGTGGTGACGGCGCTGATCGTCCTCGGCAAGGCGGCCGGCCTGCGGGTCTGGGTCACCGGACGGGACGAGGCCAAGCGCGCCCGGGCGGTGGAGCTCGGCGCCGACGCGGCCTTCGAGAGCGGTGCCCGGCTGCCCGAGCGGGTGGACGCGGTGCTGGAGACGGTCGGCGCCGCGACCTGGTCGCACTCGGTGAAGTCGCTGCGCCCGGGCGGCACCATCGTCATCTCCGGGGCCACCTCCGGCGCCAACCCGAGCTCCGTCGAGCTGAACCGGATCTTCTTCCTGGAGCTGAAGGTGGTCGGCTCGACCATGGGCACCAAGGAGGAGCTGGCCGGGCTGCTCGCGTTCTGCGCCAACACCGGCGTCCGGCCGGTGATCGACTCGGTGCTGCCGCTGGCCGAGGCGCGGGACGGCTTCGCCCGGCTCGCCAAGGGCGACGTCTTCGGCAAGATCGTCCTCCAGCCCTGACGCCCCGGCACCCCGGCGCCCCGGCACCGCGGCGCGCTGACGTCCCGGCGAGCTGAGGCCCCGACGCGGTCGCACGCGCGGCGGCCCGGCGCCTCCCCCACGGGGGCGCCGGGCCGTCACCCGCCGGACCGCCGGTTCAGCCGAGCAGCCGCTTCAGCCGCTCGCCCGCGGCGCCCAGCACCGCGCGGGACTCGGCCAGCTTGTCCGCGCTCACCCCGCCGTCCCGGGCCGCGTCGCGGACCTGGTCGCGGAAGCGGTCGAGCAGCCGCTCCAGCTCGCGGGATGGGTCCCCGGCCGGGTCGGTGCGGGCCCAGGACGGCAGGTCGGCCGGGGTGCCGGTCGCGTCCTCGTCCAGGTCGATCCGGGTCACGGTGACCCGCTCGGCGTTCCCGGCGGGCGGCTCCTGCGCGCCGTGGCCCCAGCGGGCCGCGTCGGCCAGCCCGGCCAGGCCCTTGGTCAGCTCGGACAGGCCCTCGGCCAGCCCGGTCGGCCAGTCGCCCTTCGCGGCGTGCTCGCGCACCTGCTGCTCGACCCGGCGCTTGATCCGCAGCGCCTCCTGCTGGGCGGCGGTGCGGGAGGCCTTGGCCTGCTCGCGCAGCCGGCGGGCCTCCGCCTCGGCGGCCTTCGCCTTGGCCTTGGCGGCCTTCTCCTGCTCCCGGGCGCGCTTGGCCTGCTCCTTGGCCTGCTGCTTGAACTGGGCGAACTCCTCCTTGGCGCGCTGCCAGGACTCGTTGTCCCCCCAGGGCCCGGCCCACGGGTCGCCGCCCTCGGCGCGCTCCGGCCGGGGCGCCTGCCGGGCGGCCTGCCACAGCTCCTCGCGCAGGTCCTTGGCGCTGTCCCGGACGTCCTCGCGGATCGCCCCGGCGAGCTGCGCCACGGAGTCGTGGATCTCCACCTCCAGCTCGTCCAACTCGCCCTGCCGGGCTTCGAGTTCGGCGCGCCCGGCGTCGGTCAGCCGGTACACCTTGCGGCCGCCCTCGGTGCTGTGGGTGACCAGGCCCTCCTGCTCCAGCTTGGCCAGCCGGGGGTAGACCGTCCCGGCCGAGGGGGCGTACAGGCCCTGGAACCGCTCCTCCAGCAGCCGGATCACCTCGTAGCCGTGCCGCGGCGCCTCGTCCAGCAGCTTCAGCAGGTACAGGCGGAGCCGGCCGTGGCCGAACACGGGGGTCATCTCAGGCCTCCTTGCTGAGGTTCGGCGTGCCGGGACCGGCCGGGAGCTCCTTGACCACCACCGGGCCCTCCTCCTCCGAGTCGGGGCGGCGCAGCACGGTGACCGCGCCGGAGACGGTGGTGACGTTGAGGCTGCCGCGGCCCTCGCCGAGCCGGCCGGAGATCTTCTTGGCGCCCCAGGTGCTGCTCATCTGCAGCTCCTCGAAGGTGCTGGAGACGTCGCCGCTGGTGGAGCCGGCCTCGACGGTGGCGTCGGCCAGGGACGGGATCCGGACCACGACCGCGCCGCTGACGGTGTTGACCTTGACGTCGGTCTCGCCGGCCACGTCGAGGTCCAGGGTGACGGCGCCGGTGACGGTGTTGGCCTGGATCCGGTCGGCGGTGCCGGCGATCACGGTGAGCTGCCCGGAGACGGTGTTGACCTTCAGCCGGCCGCCGACGGCCTGGGCGTCCACGTCGCCGGTGACGGTGCTCGCCTCGATCCGGCCGGTCACCCCGGCGAGGGTGGTGTCGCCGTTGGCGCTCTGCACCGAGACGTGCCCGTCGACCCCGCTGACGGTGGCGTCGGCGGACACGGTGCCGACCTTGACCTCGACCGCGGCCGGGACGGTGACCGTCACGCCGGCGATCCGCTTGCGCTTGAAGGAGCCGAAGAGGTCCTTCACCGAGCCGACCGACTTCAGCCGGTCGCCGAACTCGCCCCAGCTGTTGATGTCCTTGTAGGTGACCGTCAGGACGCCGTCCACCAGCGTCACGTGCAGGGGCTCGCCGACCAGTTCGGTGACCTCCAGGCGGGCCGGGCCCTCGGCCGCCACCACGTTCACGGTGCCCTCGATGGTCCGCACGTGCAGCGCGCGCACCGGCTCGTCGAAGGTGATCCTCTCGGTGCCCTCGACCGTCCACTGGCTCATCTCTGCCGCCTCCCTCGCCGATCGCGATGTATCGCGTTCTCTTCTGAAGACGATATATCGCGTGCTGGCAGAGTCAAGCGTGCCGGCCCCCGATCCCGACCCCGATCCGTCCCCGAGGTGTCCCCTACGGGGCTGGGCGGGATCCCGTGCCCGGACACGCGCGAGGCCCGGGAGGCGGTTGCCTCCCGGGCCTCGCGACGGCCGTCACCGGGTCACTCGTCGTCCTCGTCGTCGAGCCGCGCCAGCCAGGTGGCCAGCCGCTCGACCGGGACCTCGAAGTCCGGGTTGAGGTCGACGAACGTGCGCAGCTGCTCGGCCAGCCACCCCAGGGTGACCTCCTCCTCGCCGCGCCGGTTCTCCAGCTCCTCGATGCCTCGGTCGGTGAAGTACACGGTTCGCTCCGGTCCGATGGGGATTGACCTGGTCAGGATAGTCCGGTCAGCTGGCCCGCCAGGTGCTGACGGTGACCTTGGCGGCCCCGGTGGTCGGGTCGGCCTGCTCGATCACCAGGACGGCGATGTTGCGGGTGACCCGGTCGCGGACGCACAGCAGGCGGCCGGGCGCGACCCGGTTGTACGAGAGGTCGGTGTCCGGCCGGGAGTCGATCGCGGCGGTGCACTGCTCGGCGGTGACGGACGGCTCGGTGATCACCGCGAAGTCCGACTTGTTGTCGCCGTAGCTGGAGAAGGCGTTGGCCTTGCTGCCGCTGCTGTTGTTGGTGACCCCGAAGCCCCACTTGAGGTCGGTGGAGCGGGGCACCACGGTGCCCGAGTCCAGGTCGATCCGGTAGGCGTCGGAGGAGTACTCGGCGCTGGGGATCGCCAGCGACTTCTTGTCCAGCATCGGGGAGTAGCCGGTCGGCCGGGCCGGGGCCGAGACGGTGCTCTGGCCGGGCTTCGGGGTGGAGGCCGACACCGAGCCCGAGGTGGCGGAGGCGGTGGGACCGGCCGGGGTCTGGGTCGGGGTGGGCGTCGGGGCCGCCGGGCCGCCGGTCGCGGCGTTGTTCTGCGCGGAGGAGTGCCCCTTCTTGTCGCCGTCGTCCAGCTTCTTCATCAGCACCACGCCGCCCGCGGTGCCGCCGACCGCCATCACCAGGGCGACGGTGAGCAGGACCTTCCAGGACACCCCGCCCTTGCGCTTGGGCTCCGGCGCGGGCGCCGGGTCGGCGGTCACCACCGGGCCGGGCGGCGGGGTGTCGTAGGACGGCGGCTCCGGCTGGACCCGGACGGTCGGCGGGGCGGGCAGCACCGGCGCGGTCGGCGACTCGGTGGGCGGCTGCGGGGCGCCGTACGAGCCCACCGGCGGCGGGGTGAAGCCGAGCGGCGGCGCCGGCGGCTGCACCGCGGTGGCCGGGTGGGTCGGATGGGTCGGGTGAGTCGGATGGGTCGGGTGGGTCGGCGCGCCGGTCGGCGGCGGGGGAGTGGCCGGCATCGCGGGCAGCGGGGTCGGCGGGGTGGCCGGCGCGGCCGGCAGCGGGGTGGGCGGCGTCCTGGGCAGGTCGGAGCGCCGGGTGATCTCGGTGTTGACCTCGCGCGGCAGCCAGTCGTCGCCGAACCGCAGCTGGCCGTCGACCTCCGGGTGGTTGCGGGCGATCCGGATGATCTCGGCGGGCGTGGGCCGGTCCTCCGGCGACTTGGCCAGGCAGCGCTGGATCAGCTCGCGCAGGTCCGCCGGGACGGCCGTGAGGTCCGCCTCCTCGTGCACCACCCGGTAGAGCACCGCGGTGTCCGGGCCGTCGCCGAACGGCGCGGTGCCGCCGGCCACGTACGCGGCCAGGGCGCCGAGCGCGAAGACGTCGGTGGCCGGGGAGACCGGGCGGCCCTGGGCCTGCTCGGGGGACATGAAGGCGGGGGAGCCGATCCGGTAGCCGGTGCCGGTCAGCGCGGTGGCGTCGGCGGCCCGGGCGATGCCGAAGTCGATCACCCGCGGGCCGTCCCCGGCGACCAGCACGTTGGCGGGCTTGAGGTCGCGGTGGACCACCTCGACGCTGTGGATGGCCTGGAGGGCCTCGGCGATGCCGCCCATCAGCAGCAGCACGGTGCGCACCGGCAGCGCGCCGTTCTCGCGCACCACCTGCTGCAGGGACGGGCCGGGGACGTACGCGGTGACCAGCCAGGGGGCGTCGCTGTCCAGGCCGCCGGAGTCGATCACCTGCGCGGTGTAGAGCCCGTGGATGCGCTGGGCGTTGCTGACCTCCTGGGCGAAGCGCCGGCGGAACTCGCCGTCCTCGGCGAACTCCGGGCGCACCACCTTGAGCGCGACCGGGCGCCCGCCCGGGGTGTAGGAGAGGTAGACCCGGCCCATGCCGCCGGCGCCCAGCCGGGCGAACAGCCGGTAGCCGCCGACCTCCCGGGGGTCGTCCGGGAGGAGCGGCTGGAAGACCGGTGGGAGCTTGCCGGCGTCCCTAGGCGTGTCGGCGGTCATGTGGTGATCCCCCTGGGAGTGCGGTGAGGTGGTACGGCCGTGGCGGCCGGGCGCGTCGACGGGCGCCGGGCTGCCGGGCGGCGAGGCATAACCTATCGACCCGTCAGGGCCTCGCGCACAGCGGTTCCGGTTTGGTTGCAGAGCTGCGACCTTGGCATGGCAGCGCCGTGGAGCGCGAAACGCCCGCGGCCCCGCCCTCCCGGTGGGGGAGGACGGGGCCGCGGGCGTTGCGGGCGGTGGGCCTTCGGCGCGTCAGAGCGCGAAGACCTCCTCGACCAGGGCCTGCTGCTCGGCGGCGTGCCGCTTGGCCGAGCCGACCGCCGGGGACGACGCCGCCGTGCGGGCGACCCGGCGCAGACGGGCGTCGCCGCCGCTGCGGCCGATGACGACCTGGAGGTGGTCGACCAGGTTCATCGCGATGAACGGCCAGGCGCCCTGGTTGGCCGGCTCCTCCTGCGCCCAGACGAACTGGACATCGTCGCCGTAGCGGGCCAGCTCCTCCTGGAGCTCGGCCACCGGCAGCGGGTAGAGCCGCTCGACCCGGACGATCGCGGTGTCGGTGACGCCGCGCTCGGTGCGGGCCGCGTCCAGGTCGTAGTAGAACTTGCCGGCGGTGATGACCACCTTGCGGACCTGCGCCGGGTCGACGGTGGTGTCGCCGATGACCGGGCGGAACGAGCCGGACAGGAACTCCTCGGTCGCACTCGCCGCGGCCTTCAGACGCAGCATCGACTTCGGGGTGAAGACGACCAGCGGCTTGTGGTGCGGGTTGTGCGCCTGCCAGCGCAGCAGGTGGAAGTAGTTCGACGGCAGGGTCGGCATGGCGACCGTCATGTTGTTCTGCGCGCACAGCTGGAGGAAGCGCTCCGGGCGGGCGGACGAGTGGTCCGGGCCCTGGCCCTCGTAGCCGTGCGGCAGCAGCAGGGTGACGCCGGAGTGCTGGCCCCACTTCTGCTCGGCGGAGGCGATGTACTCGTCCACCATGGTCTGCGCGCCGTTGACGAAGTCGCCGAACTGCGCCTCCCACATGACCAGCGCGTTCGGGCGGGTCAGCGAGTAGCCGTACTCGAAGCCCATGGCCGCGTACTCCGACAGCAGGCTGTCGTAGACGGTGTAGCGGGCCTGGTCCTCGGTCAGGTACTGCAGCGGGGTGTAGTCCTCGCCGGTCTTGCGGTCGATCAGGACGGCGTGCCGCTGGCCGAAGGTGCCGCGGCGGCTGTCCTGGCCGGCCAGGCGGACCGGGTGGCCCTCCATGAGCAGCGAGCCGATGGCGAGGGTCTCGCCCATCGCCCAGTCGATGGTGTTGTCCTCGACGGAGGCGGCGCGGCGCTGCAGCTGCGGCAGCAGGCGCGGGTGGACGGTCAGCCAGTCCGGCAGGTTGACCTGGGAGGCGGCGATCCGCTTGACCATCTCCTGGGAGATGCCGGTCTGGATGTTGACCGGGAAGTCGGCGACCGGCTTGCCGTTGGTGCCGACGGTCTGCGTCTGGGCCGCGTCGCGGACCTCGGCGAAGACCTTCTCCAGCTGGCCCTGGAAGTCCTGGAGCGCCTGCTCCGCCTCTTCCATGGTGATGTCGCCGCGACCGATCAGGCCCTCGGTGTACAGCTTGCGCACCGAGCGCTTCTTGTCGATCAGGTCGTACATCAGCGGCTGGGTGAACGACGGGTTGTCGGCCTCGTTGTGACCGCGGCGGCGGTAGCAGATGAGGTCGATCACCACGTCCTTGTGGAACTCCTGGCGGAACTCGAAGGCGAGCCGCGCGACGCGGACCACGGCCTCCGGGTCGTCGCCGTTCACGTGGAAGATCGGGGCCTCGATCATGCGGGCCACGTCGGTGCAGTACATCGAGGAGCGCGAGGACGCCGGGGCGGCGGTGAAGCCGACCTGGTTGTTCACCACGACGTGCACGGTGCCGCCGGTGCGGTAGCCGCGCAGCTGCGACATGTTCAGGGTCTCCGCGACGACGCCCTGGCCGGCGAAGGCCGCGTCGCCGTGGATCTGGATCGGCAGCACCGGGAAGGTGGTGCCGCCCTGGTCCAGGATGTCCTGCTTGGCGCGGGCGATGCCCTCGACGACCGGGTCCACGGCCTCCAGGTGGGAGGGGTTCGCGGCGAGCGAGACCTTGATGGTCTCGCCGTCCAGGCCGGTGAAGGTGCCCTCGGCGCCCAGGTGGTACTTGACGTCGCCGGAGCCGTGCATCGACTTCGGGTCGAGGTTGCCCTCGAACTCGCCGAAGATCTTGCCGTACGGCTTGCCGACGATGTTGGCCAGCACGTTCAGGCGGCCGCGGTGGGCCATGCCGATGACGGCCTCGTCGATGCGGTGCTCGGCGGCGGCGTCGATGGTCGCGTCCAGCAGCGCGATCAGCGACTCACCGCCCTCCAGCGAGAAGCGCTTCTGCCCGACGTACTTGGTCTGCAGGAAGGTCTCGAACGCCTCGGCCGAGTTCAGCCGGCGCAGGATCCGCAGCTGCTCCTCGCGCTCGGGCTTCGAGTACGGCTTCTCCAGGCGCTCCTGCAGCCACTTGCGCTGCTTCGGGTCCTGGATGTGCATGTACTCGATGCCGACGGTGCGGCAGTACGTGTTGCGCAGCAGGCCGAGGATGTCGCGGAGCTTCATCATCTTCTGGCCGCCGAAGCCGCCGACCGCGAACTCGCGCTCCAGGTCCCACAGGGTGAGGCCGTGGGTGGTGACGTCCAGGTCGGGGTGCTTGCGCTGCTTGTACTCCAGCGGGTCGGTGTCGGCCATCAGGTGACCGCGGACCCGGTAGGAGTGGATCAGCTCCATGACGCGCGCGGTCTTGTTGACCTCGTCGTCGTGGGTGGTGGCGACGTCGGTGGCCCAGCGGACCGGCTCGTACGGGATCCGCAGCGACTCGAAGATCTCGTCGTAGAAGCCGTTCTCGCCGAGCAGCAGGCGGTGGATCTCGCGCAGGAACTCGCCGGACGCCGCGCCCTGGATGACGCGGTGGTCGTAGGTCGAGGTCAGCGTCATGATCTTGGAGACGCCCAGGCGGGACAGGGTCTCCGGGGCGGAGCCCTGGAACTCGGCCGGGTACTCCATGGCGCCGACGCCGACGATGGTGCCCTGGTTCTGCATCAGGCGCGGCACGGAGTGCACGGTGCCGATGCCGCCGGGGTTGGTCAGCGAGACCGTGACGCCGGTGAAGTCGTCCATGGTCAGCTTGTTCGCGCGGGCCCGGCGGACGATGTCCTCGTAGGCCTGCCAGAAGCCGAAGAAGTCGAGCGTCTCGGCCTTCTTGATGGCCGCGACGACCAGCTGGCGGTCGCCGTTCGGCTTGACCAGGTCGATGGCCAGGCCGAGGTTGACGTGCTCCGGCTTGACCAGGAAGGCCTTGCCGTCCTCCACCTTGTAGCTGTAGTTCATGCCCGGGGCGGCCTTGATGGCCTGGACCAGGGCGTAGCCGATCAGGTGGGTGAAGGAGACCTTGCCACCGCGGGCGCGCTGCAGGTGGTTGTTGATGACGATGCGGTTGTCGATCAACAGCTTCGCCGGCACGGCGCGGACCGAGGTCGCGGTCGGCACCTCCAGCGAGGCGTCCATGTTGGTGGCGACGGCCTTCGCCGGGCCGCGCAGCTGGACCAGCTCGGGGCCGGCGGCGGCGGGCGCGGCCGGCGCCGGGGCGGCGGCCTTGGGGGCCGGAGGCGCGGCGGGCGCGGCGGCGAGCGGAGCCGGAGCGGCAGCCGGGGCCGGGGCCGGAGCGGCCGGGGCGGCGGCGGACGCGGCCGGAGCGGCAGCGGCGGGCGCGGGGGCAGCGGCAGGGGTCGGCGCGGGGCCGGCCTGGGTCGCGGCCTGGGTCACTGGGGTCACCTCGGTACCGGGCTTGTAGTCGGCGAAAAAGTCCCACCAGGCTCGGTCGACCGAGTTCGGGTCCTGGAGGTACTGCTGGTAGATCTCGTCGACGAGCCACTCATTGGGGCCGAAGCCAGTGGAACTTGCCGAGCTGTTGGGGGTTTCAGGGGACTGTGGCGACACGGCGGCAACCGCCCTCTTCCGCTTCCTTTTGGGATGTTTGGACAGCGGGGATTAAGGCTACGCCCCTGACCAGTGATCGCGCAGTCCCCGGGGCCCAGGCGTCGCCCAGATCACAGTGCTGACCTGCACTTTGGCTGAAAAAGTGCGTTAGAAAGCCGTATCTGAGGGGAACCGATCGACGCCGAACAGGGTCCATACCGGGATCAAACCGGACAAAAGATCGGCCGAATCCTCTAGCGATCTTCGTAGGCCGTTGTGTCGGATCTGTGACAAATGTCCTGACCGTCGCCCTGGCGCCGCCCGGGCAGCCGGACCTCGATCCGGCAGCCGCGCGGGGACTCGGCCACCGCGATCCGTCCGCCGTGCAGGTCCACCGCCCAGCGGGCGATGGCCAGGCCCAGCCCGGTGCCGCCGTCCGCGCCCGGCCCGGCGGCGGTCGCGGTGCCGCTGCGGCTGAACCGCTCGAAGACCCGGGTGCGGTCGGCCGGCGGGATGCCGGGGCCCTCGTCCTCGACCTCCAGCAGCAGGCCGCCGTCCGCGCCCTCCGGTCTCGCCCGCACCGTCACGGTGCCGCCGGGCGGGGAGTGCTTGCAGGCGTTGTCCACCAGGTTGGCGACCACCTGGTGGAGCCGTTCCGGGTCCGCCACGCCGGTCAGGCCGGTCGGGCTGACCTCCAGGGCCAGTCGGACGTCCCCGCGCCGGGAGAAGGCGCCGCCGGCCGTCGCGCCGTCCACGGTGACCCCGCGCAGCACGCCGTCCAGGAACTCGCGCACCTCGAAGGGGCGGGCGTCCAGGTCGACCACGCCGTCGTCGATCTTGGAGAGGTCGAGCAGGTGGGTGACCAGGCGGCCGAGCCGCTCGGTCTGCTCCAGCGCCGCCCCCAGGGTGGCCGGGTTCGGCTGGACCACGCCGTCCACCACGTTCTCCAGCACGGCGCGCAGCGCGGCGATCGGCGTGCGCAGCTCGTGCGAGACGTTGGCGACCAGCTCGCGGCGGTGCCGGTCGGCGGCCTGGAGGTCGGCGGCCATGGCGTTGAAGGCGGCGGCCAGCTCGCCGATCTCGTCGCGCGAGTTCGCCTCGACCCGGCGGCTGTAGTCGCCGGAGGCCATCGCGCGGGCGGCGGCCGTCATCTCGCGCAGCGGGGCGGTCAGCCCGTGCGCGAGGAACTGCATGAAGAGCAGCGAGGCGATCATGGAGAAGACCATGATGATCCGGATCTGGGTCTCGGACCGGATCGCCACGACCACCATCCCGGTGGCCAGGAAAACGGAGACGATCACGAGCAGGGCGAGTTTGCCCTTGATCGAGCGGACCGGGTCGAGCGGCCGGATGTCGGCCCAGACCCGGCGGGCGGCACGGGTGGCCAGGTTCTGCGGCCGCGCGCCGTCGGATTCCCCGTTGCGTTGCTGTGGAAAGGTCATTGTCCCCTGTGGTCCCCGCGTTGTCCCCCCGCGTGGTGGCACGGCGTCGTCCCGGACACGGGCCCCCCGGTGGCCCGTCGCCCGTGCGGAGCCGGGCCCTAGGAGAGCGGAGCTTCCAGCGCGTAGCCGACACCGTGGACGGTGCGGATCCAGCTGGCACCGATCTTCCGGCGCAGCGCCTTGACGTGGCTGTCCACGGTGCGGGTGCCGGAGGCATCGGTCCAGTCCCAGACCTCGGCCAGCAGCTGCTCGCGGGTGAGCACGGCGCGCGGCTGGGCGGCCAGGCAGGCGAGCAGGTCGAACTCGGTCGGCGTCAGGTGGACGTCGCCCGAGGCCAGCCGGACCCGGCGCTGCACGTGGTCGATCTCCAGCTCGCCGAACCGCAGGCTGCCCAGCGCGGGCGTGCGGGCGGCCTGCTGGGCGCGCTCGACGCGGCGCAGCAGGACGTTGACGCGGGCGGCCAGTTCGCGCATCGAGAACGGCTTGGTCATGTAGTCGTCGGCGCCCACGCCGAGGCCGACCAGCAGGTCCGTCTCGTCGTCGCGGGCGGTCAGCATCAGCACCGGCACCGGGCGCTGGGCCTGGATCCGGCGGCACACCTCCAGCCCGTCGAAGCCGGGCAGCATGATGTCGAGGACCACCAGGTCCGGCTGCCAGGTGTGGAAGCCGTCGACCGCGCCGGGGCCGTCGTGGGCCACGGCGACCTTGAAGCCCTCGGCGCCCAGCCGGGCGGCGATCGACTCGGCGATCGTGGGCTCGTCCTCCACCACCAGGACTCTGCGCTGGCTGCTCACAGTGCCACCGGTGTTGTGGTTGTCCTGCTGAATTTCTGTCACGGTCACGCCACCGCCCCCAGGGCTGCGGGCCGGCCATCTGTGGGGATGGCGGGCTCCGCTCGTAGTCTTGTTCCGTCGTGGACTGTGCCGGGTCCGCCGTCCCGTCGCGCGATCGGGAGCCGAGGACGGATGGTCGGCCGCCCACTTCTCCCGCGCACTTCGCAGCGTACGGACAGCGGATGCTTTCCGGCAGGTGGACCGGACGTTTCCGGCCCGTGGGCCGGCTTTCGGGCCGCCCTCGGACCCACTGCACGAGTGGGCACGGGCCGATACCTTACCCGGCGAATTTTCACTGCGTAACGGTACGTATGCAGTCCAGTTCGCACCAAGTCGCCGGTCAGAGGCCCTGCTGCGGCCCTGCCGGGGAGAAGGTCTGGACCAATCCGGGGAATCCGGCAGTCCGCTACGGCGACGGTCTTCACGGGCTTTTCCCAGGTGCCTCCCAGAACCTCGACGTACCGTGGCCACGACAACACCCGACCGGGCGGAATCCGCGGCGCGCGCCGGTACGTTGGGCACCTGGCGGGGAGCCGGTGGCTGCGGCGTGGAGCGGAGGCGGCATGGCGGGACGCGGGCGGGGCGCCGACGGGTTCGGGACCGCGGGGGCGCCGTACGGAATGCTCCGCCTCGGGCTGCGCACCGGGGTCCTGGAGTGGCTGCTGGAACGGGTGCCGACGCCCCGCAGGACGCCCTTCACGCTCGGGTACCTGGCCGTCGTGGGAGCCACCACGACCTTCGCGAGGATCGCCGATCCGGAACTCGTCCAGCGCCTGCAGGAGGCCTCCAGCTCGGACGGGCACAACCTGCTCCAGCACCCTTTGCGCGCCCTTGTGCTGAGCGGGTTCTGGGTGGCCGGCGAGGCGTGGATGCCGTACCTGTGGGGATTCGCCCTCACCATCGCCCCGCTGGAGCGCAGGGTCGGTCCGGCCCGGGCGGCGGCGGTGTTCGCGGCCGGGCACGTCGCGGCGACCCTGCTCTCCCAGGGGGTGGTGATCACCGCGGTGGAGACCGGGCGGATGGCGCCCGAGGTGATGGACCACCTGGACATCGGGGTCAGCTACGGCGTGCTCGCCTGCCTGGGCGCGGTGGCCGGGCTGCTCTCCTGGCGCGGGCGGCTGCTCGCGCTGGGCGGCGCCGGGCTGATGATCGCCGAGCAGATCGCCACCGACAGGGACGTGGTCACCGGGGTGGGGCACCCGGCCGCGGTGCTGGCCGGGGTCGCCCTGTGGCGCTGGCTGCGCCGGGCCGAGCGGCGCCCGCCCCGGCCGCGTCCGGCTGCCGTGACGGCCTCCGGCGGTGCGCCCGCGCGGGTGTGGACGGCGCGTTGACGGCCTCGCCCGGTCGGGGGTGTCCCCGGTCCGGCGATGGTTCGCTCAGGAATCTTTAAGGCGCGCTTGGTGTGCCGTTAGGACTCTTTTGACGGGGTCGGTCGAGGCGTCCTTCCGGCGGATTCCTGTTCGCTCACAGCGAACTGAGCGTCGGGAACATCCGGCGGCCGTCAGGCCTTAGTCAGGTCGACTCAAGTTCACTGACTAGGGAGAGATCATGGCATCGTCGTCCACACCGCTCACCCTGCCCGTGCTGCCGCTCGACGACGAGGTCGTCCTGCCGGGCATGGTGGTCCCGCTGGACCTGAAGGACAGCGAGGTGCGCGCCGCGGTCGAGGCCGCCCGGGCCGCCGCCGGCACCGGCAAGCCGCAGGTCCTGCTGGTTCCGCGGGTGGACGGCTCGTACGCGGCGGCCGGCACGCTGGCCACCGTCGAGCAGGTCGGCCGACTGGCCGACGGCGACCCGGCCGCGCTGGTGCGCGCCGTGCGCCGGGCCCGGATCGGGGTCGGTACCACCGGCCCCGGCGCCGCCCTCTGGGTGGAGACCACGCCGTTCCGGGAGTCCTCGGTGGGCACCCCGGTGGCCGGCCGGGCCGCCGAGCTGGTCAAGGAGTACAAGGCGCTGTCCACCCAGTGGCTGCGCAGGCGCGGCGCCTGGCAGATCGTCGACCGGGTGGCGCAGATCGAGGGCGTCGGCGAGCTCGCCGACAACATCGGCTACGCGCCCTTCGTCACCGCCGAGCAGAAGCTCAAGGTGCTGCTGGAGGCCGACCAGGTCGCCCGACTGGAGTACGCGCTCACCCTGCTGCGCGACCACCTCGCCGAGGAGGAGGTCAACGACACCATCCGCAAGGACGTCGAGGAGGGCGTGGCCAAGCAGCAGAAGGAGTTCCTGCTCCGCCGCCAGCTGGAGGCCGTCCGCAAGGAGCTGGCCGAGCTGAACGGCGAGGCGGCCGACGAGGAGGGCGACTACCGCGCCCGGGTCGAGGCCGCCGACCTCCCCGAGAAGGTGCGCGAGGCCGCGCTCAAGGAGGTCGACAAGCTGGAGCGCGCCTCCGACCAGTCGCCCGAGGGCTCCTGGATCCGCACCTGGCTGGACACCGTCCTGGAGCTGCCCTGGAACGAGCGCACCGAGGACGAGTACGACATCGCCGGCGCCCGCGCGGTGCTGGACGCCGACCACGCCGGGCTCGCCGACGTGAAGGAGCGGATAGTCGAGTACCTGGCCGTCCGCAAGCGCCGGGCCGAGCAGGGGCTCGGGCTGGTCGGCGGCCGCCGGGGCGGCGCGGTGCTGGCCCTGGTCGGCCCGCCCGGCGTCGGCAAGACCTCGCTCGGCGAGTCGGTGGCCCGCGCCATGGGCCGGAAGTTCGTCCGGGTCGCGCTCGGCGGCGTCCGGGACGAGGCGGAGATCCGCGGCCACCGGCGCACCTACGTCGGCGCGCTGCCCGGCCGGCTGGTGCGGGCGGTCAAGGAGGCCGGCTCGATGAACCCCGTCGTCCTGCTGGACGAGATCGACAAGGTCGGCTCCGACTACCGGGGGGACCCGGCCGCCGCCCTGCTGGAGGTGCTGGACCCGGCGCAGAACCACACCTTCCGGGACCACTACCTGGAGGTCGAGCTGGACCTCTCCGACGTCGTCTTCCTCGCCACCGCCAACGTGCTGGAGGCCATCCCCGAGCCGCTGCTCGACCGGATGGAGCTGGTCCGGCTGGACGGCTACACCGAGGACGAGAAGGTCGTCATCGCCCGCGACCACCTGCTCCCGCGCCAGCTGGAGAAGGCCGGCCTGGCCGGTGGAGAGGTCACCGTGGACGAGCCGGCGCTGCGCAGGCTCGCCGGGGAGTACACCCGGGAGGCGGGCGTGCGCACCCTGGAGCGCTCGATCGCCCGGGTGCTGCGCAAGATCGCCGCACAGGCCGAGCTGGGCGAGCGCGAGCTGCCCGCCGCGGTCGGCGCGGACGACCTGCGCGCCCTGATCGGCCGCCCGCACCACGTGCCGGAGTCCGCCCAGGAGCCGGCCGAGCGCCGCACCGCCGTCCCCGGCGTGGCCACCGGCCTCGCGGTGACGGGCGCCGGCGGCGACGTCCTCTACATCGAGGCCTCGCTGGCCGACGCCGAGACCGGCGGCACCGGGCTGACCCTCACCGGGCAGCTGGGCGACGTGATGAAGGAGTCCGCGCACATCGCGCTCTCCTACCTGCGCTCGCGTGGGGCCGAGCTGGAGCTGCCGGTCACCTCGCTGCGCGACCGCGGCGTGCACCTGCACATCCCGGCCGGGGCCATTCCCAAGGACGGGCCGAGCGCCGGCATCACCATGACCACCGCGCTGGCCTCGCTGCTCTCCGGCCGCAAGGTGCGCACCGACGTGGCGATGACCGGCGAGGTGTCGCTGACCGGGCGGGTGCTGCCGATCGGCGGGGTGAAGCAGAAGCTGCTCGCCGCCGACCGGGCCGGGATCACCACGGTGATCATCCCCAGGCGCAACGAGGCCGATCTGGACGACGTCCCGGCCGAGGTGCTGGAGCGGCTCACCGTCCACCCGGTGGCGGACGTGCGGGAGGTGCTGGAGCTGGCGCTGGAGCCGGCCGCGGCCTCGGTGCTGGTGGCCGCCTGACCGCCGGTCCGACCGGTTGCCCGGGCCGCCCGCGTGGCGGTCCGGGCGATCCGGCGGCGGTCCGCGGCGCCGGCCCCGGGGCCGGCGACGACCCGCGGGGCCACCGGCGGTCCGAAGGGCCGGCGGCACCCCCGCGTGCGAGACTGCGGAGATGCCGTCCCCCACGCAGCGCGCCCTGGCGCGGGTGCCCGACCGGCTGCGGCCCTTCCTGGTGCGGCACCGCCGACTGGTGAAGTTCCTGCTGGTCGGGACGGGCTGCTTCGTGCTCACCACCGTGGTCGACTTCGAGCTCAAGTTCACCGTGCTGGAGCACAAACCGGTGGTCGCGCTGACCGTCGCCACCGTGATCGGCACCGCCGTCTCGTACGTGCTGAACCGGCACTGGGCCTTCCGGGCCGCCGGCCGGCAGCGCGAGGCGCTGATGTTCGTCCTGGTCAGCGCGATGGCGATCGGCGTCAACGACGTACCGCTGGTGGTCTCCCGGTACCTGCTGGACCTGCGCGAGCCGTACGTCGGCGCCTTCCAGCAGGAGGTCGCGGACTTCCTCAGCGGGATGGTCGTCGGCACCTTCACGGCGATGCTGTTCCGCTACTGGGCGATGCGGCGGTGGGTCTTCGCCCCGTCCGCCGGGACGGCCCCGGCCGTCCCGGCACCGACGGCGGCGCCCCCGGAAGCCGGTTACGCTGCACCCGAGATGCCACGGGACGTGCCGTAAAGGGGCGAGGTGAGCCTTATGCACGAGCCGGACCCCGTCCGGACCGGGCCCGCCAGCCAGCAGGGGATGCGCCGGGCCAACCTGGCCCTGGTGCTCGGGACGATCGCCGACGGACCGCGCTCGCGCGCCGAGGTCGCCGCCGGGACCGGACTGACCAGGGCCGCCGTCTCCTCGCTCGCCGAACAGCTGATCGCCGCCGGCCTGGTGGTCGAGGAGGGCCCCACCGCGCCCAGCGGCAAGGTCGGCCGTCCCGGCACCGCGCTCGGCCTCAACCCGGCCGGGCCCGGCGGCCTCGGCGCCGAGATCGGGGTGCGGCACCTGGGCGCCTGCGTGGTCGACCTGCGCGGGGAGGTCCGCGCCTGGCGCCGCCGCGAGGTCTCCAACCACGGGCGCGAGCCCGCCGCCGTGCTGGCCGAGCTCGCCGACCTGCTGCACGGGGCCGTCACCGAGTCGGGGCTGCGCCCGGCCGGCCTCACCCTGGCCGTGCCCGGGCTGGTCGGCGCCTCCGGCGGGGTGCTCCAGCGGGCCGCCAACCTGGGCTGGCGGGACGTCCCGCTGGCCGCCGTCCTGCGCCCGGCGCTGCGGGCGGCCGGGGGAGGCCTGGGCGAGCTGCCGATCGAGGCGGACAACGAGGCCAACCTCGGCGGACTGGCCGAGCGCTGGGTGGGCGAGGGCCCGGAGGACTTCCTGTACGTCTCCGCCGAGGCCGGGGTCGGCGCCGCGATCGTGGTCGGCGGCCGGCTGCTGCGCGGGGCGGGCGGTTTCGCCGGGGAGTTCGGCCACGTGCCCGTCCACCCCGACGGACCCGGCTGCGCCTGCGGGGCGCGCGGCTGCCTGGAGCAGTACGCGGGCGAGGCGGCGGTGCTGCGGGCGGCCGGCCTGGCCGGCGTTCCGGGCGACTGGGTGACGCTGCTCGCCGAGCGCGCCGGGGCCGGGGACGCGGACGTCCTTTCGGCCCTGGCCGGGGCCGGTGCGGCGCTCGGCACCGCGGCCGCCGGCGCGGTCAACCTGCTGGACCCGGCCCAGGTGGTGCTGGGCGGCGGCTACGCCCGGCTGGCGCCCTGGCTGCTGCCCGCGATGCGGGCCGAGCTGGCCGCCCGGGTGGCGGTGCGGCCGTGGGCCGAGGACCGGCTGACGGTCTCCCGGCTGGGCCGCCGGGGCCCGCTGCTGGGCGCGGCGGTGCGGGTCGTCCGGGCCATCGTGGCCGACCCGGGGCCGCTCGGATAGGGCGTTCCCCCGCCCGTGCGGCCCCCGGCCGTCCCGGCCCGTGCGGCCCCGGGCCGTTCCCACCCGAGCGGCCCCGGGACGCGACCGAGCCCCCGGCCGTGGGGCCGGGGGCTCGGTGACGGTCGGCCGCGGTCGGCTCAGGCCTCCACGGCGACCGGCTCGCGGTTCTCGGAGCGCCGCATGACGGCCAGCAGGGCGACACCGATGCCGATCAGCGCCCAGACCACCATGACCAGGATCGGCAGCCCCAGGTTGGTGGAGCCGAAGTAGGCGACCGACTTGGCCGCGCTGGTGCCGGCGCCGTTCGGGATCCAGGAGCTGATCGCCCGCCAGAACGGCGGCATCATCGGCGCCGGGTAGACCCCGCCCGCGCTCGGGTTGCCGAGCACGACGAAGACCAGCACCGCGATGCCGATGCCGATGACGTCGAACAGGCACTGGAGCGCCATGGTGAAGGCGCCGACCGAGAACACCACCAGCGCGCCGACGGCGCTCAGGCCCACGATCGAGCCCGGCAGCGCGTCCAGTACCGGCCCGGCGATCAGCGTGCCGAGCAGGCCGGCGCCGATCGAGTACACCGCGAGCACGCCGAGGCGGATCAGCAGGCGGTGGACGTTGGCCGGCTTGGAGCCCGCGCTGATGCCCAGGATGGAGGCGACCAGGTAGCCGCCGACGCACCAGCCGATGACCAGGTAGAACGCGGACAGGCCGTTGGTGTCGCCCTGGGCGAGCGGCACCACGTCCTGGACCTTCACGGTGCGGCCCTGGCTCTGGTCGATCGCGGTGGTGATGGACTCGGCGGCCTTGGCCGCGGACGGGCCGCGGGCGCCCCCGACCAGCAGGGTGTCCTGGGTACCGGTCGGGTCCACGACCAGCGCCGCGTAGATCTTCTGGTCCTTGATCTGCCGGGTCGCCGTCTCGGCGTCCGGCGCGGTGACGGCCTTGACGGCGTCCTTCGGCACCGACTCCAGCGCGCCGACCAGCTTGGGGGCGACCTGCGGCGGGGCGACCACCGCGATGGAGAGGTTCTGCGGCGCCGGCTTGTGCAGCGCACCGATGTAGGAGGCGATGAAACCGAGCTGGAGCAGCAGCACGCCGATCACGAGCAGTGCCGCGCGCGGGGTGACCGCGGTCTTCAGTTCGGCGAGGAAACCCTGCTCTGGGGCTGGCATCCACATCTCCTTGCGTATCGGGGAAAAACGGTCCTTCCAGAACCGATACTTCATACCATGAAGTAGTTGGCTTGTCGCACCTTCCGGCAGGGGCTGCGCCGCGTGTCGCTGCGCGATACTGGCGCGGTGAGTGACGAGGAAGCCCTGGTGGCGGTGGAGCGCGAGGTCGCGCTGATGTTCCGGCGGGGCCGGGCCAGAGTGGCGGAACTCTCACGGCGGGTGCACCCCGGGCTGGAGGGGATGGCGTACAGCCTGCTCGGCTACATCGAGCAGGCCGGGCCGGTACGGGTGACCGACGTCGGCGTGCACTTCTCGGTCGGCAAGGCGACGGTGAGCCGGCAGATCCGGACGCTGGAGGAGCTGGGCCTGGTGGCCCGGGAGACCGACCCGCTGGACCGCCGGGCCGCGCTGGTCTCGCTCACCGAGGACGGCCGGCGCCGCTACCTGGGCGCGCACCATGCCCGGATGCGGCGGGTGCGCGAGGTGATGGGCGGCTGGTCGCCGGACGACGTGACCCGCTTCGCCGAGCTGCTGCACCGCTTCAACGACGTGCTGGAGGAGCCGCCGGCCGAGTGATCCGGGGGGCGTCGGCGGGGTGGGCGCGGTCCGCGGGGGCGGGCTTTACTTTCCCTTGAAGAAAGTTGCCTAATTCAACCATCTGGTCTTATGGTTGCTTACGGCAACGAACTTTCATGATCCGCGTATCCCGCACGCCTCGCCGAAGGACCCAGATGACCGTGACCACCGAGGCCGCGAGCGGAACCGCCGCCGCGACCGACAGTCAACAGATGACGCACCGGCAGGTGATGGAGGCGCTCTCCGGCCTGCTGCTCGGCCTCTTCGTGGCCGTGCTCTCCTCGACCGTCGTCTCCAACGCCCTCCCGCACATCCTGGCCGACCTGCACGGCGGCCAGTCCGCGTACACCTGGGTGATCACCGCCGCCCTGCTCAGCCTCACCGCCTCCACCCCGATCTGGGGCAAGCTCTCCGACCTCGTCAGCAAGAAGCTGCTGCTCCAGATCGCCCTGGTGATCTACATCGGCACCTCGGCGCTGGCCGGCCTCTCGCAGAACACCGGCGAGCTGATCGCCTGCCGCGCGCTCCAGGGCATCGGCGCCGGCGGCGTCGTGGCGCTGGGCCAGATCTGCCTGGCCGCGATGGTCCCGGCGCGTGAGCGCGGCCGGTACAGCGGCTACTTCGGCGCCGTCTTCGCGCTCGCCACCATCGGCGGACCGCTGATCGGCGGCGTCATCGTGGACACCCCCTGGCTGGGCTGGCGCTGGTGCTTCTACGTCGGCATCCCGTTCGCGCTGATCGCGATCCTGGTGGTGCAGCGCACCCTCAAGCTGCCGGTGGTCAAGCGCCGGGCGAAGATCGACTACCTGGGCGCGGTGGTCATCACCGCCTCGGTCAGCCTGCTGATGATCTGGATCACCCTGGCCGGCAAGAACTACGCCTGGCTGTCCTGGCAGACCGCGGCGATGGTCGGCGGCGGCCTGCTGCTGGGCGCCCTGGCCGTCGTGATCGAGCACCGCGCCGCCGAGCCGATCATCCCGCCGGGCCTCTTCAGGTACCGCACCGTCACCCTGGCCGCGCTGGCCAGCGTGCTGGTCGGCGTCGGGATGTACGGCGCGACCACCTTCCTCAGCCAGTACTTCCAGCTGGCCCGCGCCAAGTCCCCGACCGTGGCCGGCCTGATGACCCTGCCGATGATCCTCGGCCTGGCGGTCTCCTCCGCGGTGGCCGGCCGGCTGATCACCAAGTACGGCAAGTGGAAGGCCTACCTGGTCTCCGGCACCGCGCTGCTCGCCGTCGGCTTCGGCCTGCTCGGCACCGCCCGGGCCGACACCGACTACGTGCTGCTCTCCGTCTACATGGCGATCACCGGCGTCGGCCTCGGCCTGACCAGCCAGAACCTGGTGCTCGCCGTGCAGAACACGGTGCCCCGGCACGAGCTCGGCGCGGCCAGCTCGGTGGTCACCTTCTTCCGCACCATGGGCGGCGCGATGGGCGTCTCCGCGCTCGGCGCGCTGATGACCAACAAGGTCGGCCACTACCTGGCCGAGAACCTGGCGGCGGCGCACGTCCCGGCGTCGCCCGCGGCGTCCGGCGGCGGCATCCCGGACCTGTCGAAGCTGCCGGCCCCGATCGTGCCGCTGGTGACGGACGCCTTCGGCCACGGCGTCGGCACCGTCTTCCTGTGGGCCGCCCCGTTCGCGGCGCTGGCCTTCGTCACCGTGCTCTTCATCCGGGAGACCGCGCTGAAGACCACCACCCAGGAGGGCTGACCGGACGGCGGGACCGGCGGCCGCCGGGATACGCGGAACGGGCCGGGGAGTGTCTCGACACTCCCCGGCCCGTTGCCGTGTGCGCGGTGCGCGGTGCGCGTGTGGTGCGTGTGGCGTGCGCGGCGGCTACTTGCCGGCGATCAGCGACAGCCCGTAGAGGACGGCCCCGCCGCACAGCGCGAAGCAGACGCAGGCGCCGGCCAGGGCGAGCCTGCCGCCGCCCGCGGTGCCGGTGGCGGCCCCGCCCTCGGCGGCGGCGCTCACCGCGGCCTCGCGGCGGGACAGCGCCAGGATGCCGAGCGCGAAGACGGCGACCACGGCGACGGTGACGCCGAAGCTGAGCCCGGCGGTCTGGGCCAGGGCGTTCCACTTGATGTGCATGGTGAGTGCTCCTCAGCCCGCGGTGCTCAGGCCGCGACCGTGGTCGAGGCGGGGGTGGGGGTGTTCGCGGTCCCGGTCGGTGCGACCTCGACCGGGGTGATGTCGACGTCGTTGACGTTGTCCGCGCCGACCGGCTGGCGGCGGGAGATCAGCCACATCGCGGTCGCGCCGGCCACCAGCAGGGCGCCGACCAGGGCGACGCCCCAGCTGCCCTGCTCGGCCAGCAGGGCGGCGCCGCCGGAGACCACCGCGGCGGCCGGCAGGGTCAGGCCCCAGGTGTAGACCATGCGGCGGACCAGGCTCCAGCGCAGCTCGCCCTTCGGGCCGCCGAGGCCGGCGCCCATGATGCCGCCGGAGCAGACCTGGGTGGTGGAGAGGCCGAAGCCCATGTGCGAGGACGTCAGGATGACGGTGGCGGCGGCCGACTCGGAGGCGAAGCCCTGCGGCGGGCGGATGTCCGCCAAGCCCTTGCCCATCGAGCGGATGATCCGCCAGCCGCCCATGTAGGTGCCGAGCGCGATCGCGGCACCCGCGGAGACGATCACCCAGGTGGGGGGCAGCGCGCCGTGCGGCAGGGCGCCGACCGAGACCAGGGTCAGGGTGATGATGCCCATCGTCTTCTGGGCGTCGTTGGTGCCGTGCGCGAGCGAGATCAGCGAGGAGGAGAAGACCTGGCCGGTCTTGAAGCCCTTCTCGGTGGTCGCGGCGTCGCCCTTGCGGGTGATCGCGTAGGCCAGCTTGGTGGCGCCCCAGGAGGCCAGGCCGGCGACGAAGGGGGAGGCGACGGCCGGGATGAGGATCTTGGTGACCACGGTGTCGAAGTTGACGCCGTTCATGCCGACGCCGACGATCGTGGCGCCGATCAGGCCGCCGTACAGCGCGTGCGAGGAGCTGGACGGCAGGCCGCGCAGCCAGGTCAGCAGGTTCCAGAGGATCGCTCCGGCCAGGGCGGCGAAGATGATCTCGGGATGGACGCCGGCCTTCTCGTTGACGATGCCGCCGGAGATGGTGGTGGCGACCTTCACGGACAGGAACGCGCCCGCGAAGTTGAGCAGGGCCGCGATGGTGACCGCGACCTTCGGACGAAGGGCCCCGGTCGCGATCGCGGTGGCGGCCGCGTTGGCGGTGTCGTGGAACCCGTTGGTGAAGTCGAAGGCGAGCGCCGTGATGATCACAACGGCCACCAGGAACGAGATGTGTTCCATACCCAAACAATCGTCGTAGTTGTCGCACGGACGTTGATGACTGTCGCGACCGTAGGTCCGCTTGGTAAACGGAAGGTGAACTGGGCCGGGAATCGTGGTTCCGTCGGTTTACTCGCGGTGACCGTTGTCTTTCATCGGGGTGACTTCGGGCGCGCCGAACTGGACATTAGCGAAGAAGACGGCGGTTCGTCCGGGTTTGCTGAGAGCTGTCTCACAGGTCCGTCGAGAATTAACCTCCCGGTCCGCCCGCGCCCTGTTTCCGGCGAGTAACCCGTGGGAGGATCTGCGGGATCCGGGAAGCCGGGACAGGGGCAGTGCGCGGCGGGGAGGACCAGCCATGGGCGGGGCGGTACAGGGAACGGAGACGGCCCGCATACGGCCCTGGGTGCGGGCGGCGCTGCGCTGCGGAGCCGTCCTCGCGGCCGCGGCCCTCGCGCTGCCGGCGGGTGCCCAGGCCGCCTGGGCCGCACCCGACCCGGGCACCGGCCAGGTTGTCGCGGACCCGCTCGCCGCCGCCAAGGCCACCCTCGGCCCGCTGCTGGACCAGCTGCACGCGCTCTACCAGAGCGCCGAGGCCGCCACCGAGCAGTACAACGGCGCCGTCGCCAAGGCGGCGGACCAGCAGACCTCGCTCACCGACCTCCAGGGCCGGCTGGAGCGCCAGCAGAAGCAGGTCGACGCCGGCACCGACGTCGCCTCGCAGCTCGCTGCCGCGCAGTACCGCAACGGCGCCGCCTCGGCCTACGCCGAGCTGCTGCTCTCCAAGGACCCGTACGAGGCGGTCGTCATCGCCGAGCTGCTCGCCTCGGCCAGTCGCTCGCAGTCGGAGTTCCTGGACAAGCTGAAGAGCGACCGGGACGCGCTGGACGGGCTGAAGAAGCAGACCGAGGAGGCGCTGAACACGTCCCGGGCGCTGGTCGCCCAGCAGGACGCGGCCAAGGCCAAGGCGGCCGCCGACCTCGCCGCCGTCGAGCAGGTGGTCTCCTCGCTGACCGGCGCCCAGCGGGCCGAGCTGGAGCAGCTGGAGAAGGCCAAGGCGGACGAGGCGCAGCTCGCGTTCCTCGCCTCCGGAGCGCTCGGCAAGGGGGAGCGCACGCCCTCCCTGCAGGGGCGCGCGGCCATCACCTTCGCGTTGGCGCAGGTGGGCAAGCCGTACCTGTGGGGCGGCACCGGCCCGGACGCCTACGACTGCTCGGGCCTCACCTCCCAGGCCTGGCTGCACGCCGGCAAGCCGATCCCGCGCACCAGCCAGGAGCAGTGGGCGCAGCTGCCGCACGTGGCGCTCGACCAGCTGCGGCCCGGCGACCTGGTGGTGTACTTCCAGGACGCCTCGCACATCGGGATGTACATCGGCGGCGGGCTGATCGTGCAGGCGCCGCGGCCCGGCGCCTTCGTCAAGATCTCGCCGATCGGCTCGATGCCGATCCTCGGGGCCGTCCGGCCGGATCCGTCCGGCGCGGCGGACGAGGCGGGCGGCACCTGGAGGGTGCCCGACCTCCCGGCGGGCTGGGACTCCGTCACGCCGATCGCGCCGAGCCCCGCCGGCCAGGTGCCGGCCGCGCCGGCCCCGGGCGGCGCGGTGACGCCGCCGACCGCGCCGGGCACCCCGGCCGGGACGCCGGGCACCCCGGACGGGACCGGCACGCCGACCGCGCCGGGCACGCCGACCGACCCCGGTACGCCGTCCGGCGGCACGCCGAACCCCACGCCGAACCCCACGCCGACCGGGACGCCGACCGGGACGGGCACCCCGACCCCGACCGGCACGCCGGGCACCCCGAGCGGGACCGGCACGCCCGCCCCGACCGGGACGGGCACCCCGACGCAGCGCCCGAGCGGCACCGGCTCGGCGAGCGCCCCGGCCCCGGGCAGCGCCACGGCCACGCTGCCGCTGGGCACGCCGACGCACTGACCGGGCCCCGCGGAGAACGGGAGGAGGCCGCCCGGCGTCCGGTGACGCGGGGCGGCCTCCGTGCTGCCCGGGGGCGGCCGGTCGGCTATTCGCCGCTGTCGGGGGCGAAGCGGATCACCACGGCCTTGGAGGTGGGGGTGTTGCTGATGTCGGCGGTGGAGTCCAGCGGCACCAGGACGTTGGTCTCCGGGTAGTAGGCCGCCGCGCCGCCGCGGGCGACGGGGTAGTGGACGACCCGGAAGTGCGGGGCGCGGCGCTCCACGCCGTCGCTCCACTCGCTGACCAGGTCGACGTACCGGCCGTCGGCGAGCCCGAGCTCGTCGGCGTCCGCGGGGTTGACCAGGACCACCCGGCGCCCGCCCTTGATGCCCCGGTAGCGGTCGTCGAGGCCGTAGACGGTGGTGTTGTACTGGTCGTGCGAGCGCAGGGTCTGCAGCAGCAGCCGGCCCGGCGGGACGTCCGGGGCGGTCAGCGGGTTGACGGTGAAGTTGGCCCGGCCGGTCGCGGTCGGGAAGGTGCGGGTGTCCCGGGGGCCGTGTGGCAGGGTGAAGCCGCCGGGGCGGCGGACCTTCTCGTTGTAGTCCTCGAAGCCCGGGACGACCCGGGCGATCCGGTCCCGCAGGGTGTCGTAGTCGGTGGCGAAGTCCTCCCACGGCACGGTGTCCTGCGGCCCGAGCACGCTGCGGGCGAGCCGGCAGACGATCGCGGTCTCGGAGAGCAGGCCGGGCGCGGGCGGGCGCAGGCCGCCGCGCGAGGCGTGCACCTGCCCCATCGAGTCCTCGACGCTGACGAACTGGGCGCCGCGCGCGGTGACGTCCCGGTCGGTGCGGCCCAGCGTCGGCAGGATCAGGGCGCGGGCGCCGGTGACCACGTGCGAGCGGTTGAGCTTGGTGGAGACGTGGACGGTCAGCCGGCAGCGGCGCATCGCGGCCTCGGTCACCTCGGTGTCCGGGGTGGCGGCGACGAAGTTGCCGCCCATCGCGAAGAACACCCCGATCCTGCCGTCGCGCATCGCGCGGATGGTGTCCACCGAGTCGAGGCCGTGCTCGCGCGGCGGCTCGAAGCCGAACTCCTTGCCCAGCGCGTCCAGGAAGGCGGTGGTGGGGCGCTCGAAGATGCCCATCGTCCGGTCGCCCTGGACGTTGCTGTGCCCGCGCACCGGGCAGACGCCGGCGCCGGGGCGGCCGACGTTGCCGCGCAGCAGCAGGAAGTTGACCACCTCGCGGATGGTCGGCACGGCGTGCTTGTGCTGGGTGAGGCCCATCGCCCAGCAGACGATGATCTTCCTGGAGGCCAGCACCAGCCGGCCGAGCTCCTCGATCTGCTCCCAGGGCAGGCCGGTCGCGGCGAGCACCTCGTCGCGGTCGGTCGCGCGCGCCTGGGCCTCGAACTCCTCGAAGCCGTGGCAGTGTTCGGCGACGAACTCGTGGTCGACGCCGTCCCGCTCCAGGACGATCCGGTTCAGCGCGCGGAACAGCGCGAGGTCGCCGCCGAGCCGGATCTGCAGGAAGAGGTCGGTCAGCTTGGTGCCGTGGCCGACCAGGCCGCGGGCGTGCTGGGGGTTCTTGAACCGCTCCAGGCCCGCCTCCGGCAGCGGGTTGACGCTCACGATGGTGGCGCCGGCCCGCTTGGCGCGCTCCAGCGCGGAGAGCATCCGGGGGTGGTTGGTGCCCGGGTTCTGGCCCGCCACGATGATCAGGTCGGCCTGGTAGAGGTCCTTCAGACTGACGCTGCCCTTGCCGACGCCGAGCGTCTCGGTGAGCGCCGAGCCCGAGGACTCGTGGCACATGTTGGAGCAGTCCGGCAGGTTGTTGGTGCCGAGCCGGCGGGCGAACAGCTGGTACGCGAAGGCGGCCTCGTTGCTGGTCCGGCCGGAGGTGTAGAAGGCGGCGCCGTCCGGGGTGTCCAGGGCCTTCAGCTCCTCGGCGATCAGCGCGAAGGCGTCCTCCCAGGAGACCGGCGTGTAGTGGGTGGCGCCCTCGTCGAGCAGCATCGGCTGGGTGAGCCGGCCCTGCTGGCCCAGCCAGTAGCCGGAGCGTCCGGCCAGGTCGGCGACCGGGTGGGCGGCGAAGAACTCGGCGCGGACGCGGCGCTCGGTGGCCTCCTCGGCGACGGCCTTGGCGCCGTTCTCGCAGAACTCGGCGGTGTGCGGCCTGTCCGGCTCGGGCCAGGCGCAGCCCGGGCAGTCGAAGCCGTTCTGCTGGTTGACCTTGAGCAGGGTGGCCAGGGTGCGGCGCGCGCCCATCTGCTCGGCGGCCATCCGCAGGCTGTGGCCAACGGCGGGCAGCCCGGCGGCCGCGTGCTGGGGCGCGGACACCTCGGGGGCGTCCTGGGCCGGGTCGCTCTGCGGGGCCTGCTTGGCCATGACCGCTCTCCTCGGGCTCTGCTGGTCCGGGCCGCCGCACCGTCGCGGGGGCCCACCCGCCCATCCTTCCACCTGCTCCGTGACGGGGGGAGGGCCGTACCGCGGACGACGGGGAGGCCGGCTCCGCGGCGGGCAGGACCGTCTCCACGACGAGGAGCGGAGAGGTCTTCGGAGCCTGAGCGCCCCCGCCGCGACGCCCCCGCCGCGACGCCCCCGCCCCGGCGGTCCCGGCGGTCCCGGCCCCCGGCGCTCACGCCGCGAGCGCCGGGACGGCCGGGAGCGCGGCCAGCGCCCGGAGCAGGGCGCGGGCGGCGGCGTCGTTCTGCCGGAAGCCCGGGGCGTCGGTGCGCGGACGGGCGAAGGCGGCGGCCGCGCGCAGGCTGGTGTGCGGGCCGAGGGCGGTGCGGCGCGGGTGCGGGGCGCCGCCGAGGGCCGGGTCGAGCAGCCGGCCGTCGGCGGGGGCGATGGTGACCAGGCCGGAGCGGTGGGTGTAGTCCGGGTCGGCGACCACCTCCTCGACGACCCGTCCGGTGCGGTACAGCTCGCGCAGCACCGGGTCCAGGGTGCGGGCCAGCGCGTGCGCCGGCTGGTACGCCTCGATCAGCGCCGTCGCGGTGACGCGGTGGCCGGGCACGGTGGCGCCGGAGGCCCGCCAGGTGCCGCTCGCCTCGTCCCGTTCGATCCGTACGTCCGCGCCGAGGAAGCGCACCACCCCGGCCTCGGAGAGGGCGAGCAGCTGGCGCAGCCGGAAGCCGGGCGGGCCGGAGGCGAGGAAGCCGAAGTACCCGAAGAACCACCCGTCCACCTCCTCGGCGGTCGAGCGGGCGGTGAGCCGGCCGCTCGACATCACCCGGGGGAGCTGGCCGAACAGCGAGAGCAGGGCGAGGAAGGCGCCGAGGTCGGCGCTGTGCGCGGGGTCGGCGCGGCGGTCGGCGTCGGCGGCGACGTACGCGCGCAGGTGCGCCTGGAGCTCCTCGTCGGTGCCGAGTTCGAGCCCGGCCAGCGGGCGGTCGAGCCGTTCGAAGTCGAGCCGGTCGGCCGGGTCGGGGACGGCCTCGGCGACCAGGGCGGCGAGTCCGGGGCTGTACCAGCCGTGCCGGTCGTAGCGGGCGAGGAACTCCGGCCAGGGCAGGGCGGTGCGTTCGGGGTGGGCGTGGAACAGCTCGTGGTAGTGCCCGAAGCCGACTTCCTTGGCCATCAACGGCCAGAAGTCGCGCCGTAGTTCGAGCGGGCCGGGGGTGGCGAGCACGGCGTCCACGGCGGCCTGGTCGAAGTACCGGGGGAGCGGCGCGGGCGGCCCCTGGAGGCGGTAGCCGGTCTTGGAGTGGTACGGGACGCCGCGCCGGGAGCCGAGGTGGAGCACCGGTTCGCGGCCGGACGGGAGGTAGCGCAGCGCGGGCCCGTCGCCGGTGGGTTCGAAGCGGCCGCCGCGGCCCTCGGTGAG
This sequence comes from Kitasatospora sp. Xyl93, assembly GCF_055383135.1. NCBI lineage: Bacteria > Bacillati > Actinomycetota > Actinomycetes > Kitasatosporales > Streptomycetaceae > Kitasatospora > Kitasatospora sp. Xyl93. Next base: position 5,141,357 of record NZ_AP029185.1, read on the forward strand.
CAGCGCGACCAGGTCCACCGCGGCGAGGCCGAGGCCGCGCAGCACCACCGGCTCGCCGGGGGCCGGCCTTGCCAACTCCGCCGCCACGTCGGCGGAGTAGGCGGGCGGCAGGTGGAAGCGGCCGTGCCGGGCGGCGAAGGCGGCGTCGGCGGCGAAGCGCGGGTGCGGGGCGGAGTCGAGGTGGCCGAGGGCGAGCACCACGTGGTCGGCGGTGAGCGTCCGGTCGGTCAGGTGGACGGTCTGCGGGCCGTCGGCCGGGCCCTCGATCCGCCGGACGGTGTCGCGGTGGACGGTGACCGAGACGTGCGGGGGCAGTTCGGCGACGGCGCGGCGGAACACCCAGTCCAGATAGGCGCTCTGGGCCCGGCGGGTGGGGAAGTCGGTGGGCGCGAGGGTGCGCAGCTCGGCCCGGACGGCCGGGTCGGCGACCTCCCGGTACGGCGCGAACTCCTCCTGCCGCGGCGCCCATTCGGCGAGTGAGGGGCCGGGGCGGACCGGCCCTTCGAGGGTGGAGCGCTCGTCGGTGAACATGGTGACGTCCTCGGCCATCGAGTTCATCCGCAGCAGCGGGGACTGGTCGTGTCGCCAGATCCGGCCCGCGCCCGGCGGGTACGGGTCGACCAGATGGACCGCCAACGGCCGGTCGGCGGGCAGGAGTTCGGCGGCGTTGGCGGCGATCCGCTCCAGCAGTCCGGTGCCTCGCGGGCCGGCGCCGACGATGACCAGGCGCGTCATGCCCGTACCACCCTGGCGAAGGCCGCGCGGGCCCGTTGCAGCGGGGTGGGCGGCAGGCCGTCGCGGGTGGCGCCCCGGGCGAAGTGCCGTTCCACGTAGTACTGGCCGACGGACAGCAGGGTGGTGACCACCAGGTACCAGAGGGTGGCGACCATCAGCATCGGGATGACCTGGTACGACTGGAGGTAGACCAGCTGCACCGAGTAGAGCAGGTCGGAGACGGCCAGCACGCTGACGATGCTGGTGCCCTTGAGCGCGCCGATCAGCATGTTCCCGGCGGTCGGCACGATCGCCCGCATCGCCTGCGGCACCACGATCCGGCGCAGCACCCGCCACCGGCCGAGCCCGAGCGCGGACGCCGCCTCCAGCTGGCCGCGGTCCACGGAGAGGATGCCGCCGCGGATCACCTCGGCGGCGTACGCGGTCTCCAGCAGGGTGAGGCCGACGACGGCGGTCAGGGTGGGACCCATCAGGTTGACGGTCCTGACCGTGACGAACTCGGGGCCGAACGGGATGCCCAGGCCGAGGGTCGGGTAGAGCGCGCCGATGTTGAAGAAGAACAGCAGCTGCACCAGCGGCGGGGTGGAGCGGAACACCCAGACGTAGGCCCAGCCGAGGGTGCGCAGCACCGGGTTGGCGGACAGCCGCATGGTGGCGAGGAGGGTGCCGAACAGGAAGCCGAGGGCGAGGGTGACGGCGGTCAGCCAGAGGGTCAGGGTGAGCCCTTCGAGCACGGACCGGGCGGTGAACCAGTCGGCGACGACGCTCCACTGGAAGGCCCTGTTGCGGACCACCGAGTTGACCGCCATCGCGGCCAGCAGCAGGGCGACGGCGGCGGCCGCCCACTGGCCGGGCTTGCGGCGGGCGACGATCCGGGCCTCGGGATCGGGTGGCGCGGTGGGCCGGTCGAGTGCGGAGGGGGCGGGCAGGACGTCCTGCGGGGTGGCCATGGCGGCGGCTCCTGGGCGGAGTGCGGGCGGGGAGGGGTACGGCGGTGGTCACGTACGCGGGGCGCGGCCCGTGTCCCTCAACACGGCCGGCGCAGGCACTGCACTCCGCGTCGATCGTACGCACGCGCGATCGACGGCTGTCAAGGGTGGTCGGGAGGGCCGGAGCGGTCCTCCGGCGGCCGTCGGAGAAGTGACAGGAGATCGCAACAGTGCGGCAATGATGGATGGTTGACGTACCGATCGGCCGACTGCTCAACTTGAGGCCATGTACGCCGAGCAGCCCCTGGTCAGCCGTGACCACATCGACTTCGGTCGGGTGTGGTCCGCGGCGTGTCGCGGCTGACCCGGCAGCGGGCCGCCCGTCCGGCCTGATCTCCCCGCGGGGAGCCTCCCTCGGTTCGCCCCGTCGCGGCCCGGTCCCGTCCGTCGACCTCCGACGGCACGCCGGGCGTCCGCTGCCGCCGATGACCTCGCACTGCGCTCCGGCAGTCCCTCCCGCACTCCCCGCGTCCTCACCCTGCTCGACGGCCGCCCCGCCGCGGCCGCCTCCGGGCTGCCCGCCCGCGGCCCGTCGGACTTCCGCCCACCCGAAAGGTTCCGCCATGCCCGTCGAATTCCTCGGCATCGCCGCCACCGGCGACGGTTCGGAGACCACCGCCCGCACCACCGCCGCCTTCGACCGCGACTACACCCTGCGGCTGGCCCGGGCGCACGAGGACCACGGCTGGGACCGGGTGCTCTTCGCGTACGCGGCCGGCGCCCCGGAGCCGGCGGCCGCGGCGGCCTTCCTCGCCTCCCACCTGGACCGGCTGCGGATCCTGCTGGCGCACCGGCCCAACGTCTCCTACCCGACCTTCGCGGCGAAGACCTTCGCGACCCTCGACCGGATCAGCGACGGCCGGCTGACCGTGCACTTCATCACCGGCGGCAACGACCACGAGCAGCAGCGCGAGGGCGACTTCCTGACCAAGGACCAGCGCTACGAGCGCACCCGCGAGTACATCGGCATCGTCAAGAAGGCCTGGACGAGCCGGGAGCCCTTCGACCACGAGGGCCCGTACTACCGCTTCAACGACTTCGTCTCGGACGTCTTCCCGGTCCAGCAGCCGCGTCCGGCGGTGTCCTTCGGCGGCTCCTCGGAGGCGGCGTACGCGGCCGGCGGCGCCGAGGCCGACATCTACTGCCTGTGGGGCGAGCCGCTGGCCCGCACCGCCGAGCAGATCGAGCGGGTGAAGGAGGCGGCCCGGGCCGCCGGGCGCACCGACGTGCCGCGGATCCAGGTGGCGTTCCGGCCGATCATCGCGCCGACCGAGGAGCTGGCCTGGGAGAAGGCGCACCGGACGGTGGCCGCGATCCGGGCCCGCCGGGGCGCCGGCCGGCCGGGAGCCGCGCCCGGGGCCGCGCCGCGGACGGCGGCGCCCGAGAACGCCGGCTCCCGGCGGCTGATCGAGATCGCCGAGGCCGGCGAGCGCTACGACCGCGCGCTGTGGACCCCGACCGCCGCGGCCACCGGCGGGGCGGGCAACTCCAACGCGCTGGTCGGCACCCCGGAGACGGTCGCCCAGGCGCTGCTCGACTACTACGACCTCGGCGTGGACATCCTCTCCGCGCGCGGCTACCACCTGCTGGACGACGCGATCGACTTCGGCCGGTACGTCATCCCGATCGTCCGCGAGGAGGTCGCCAAGCGGGACGCCGCCGCGGCCGCCCGGGCCGAGCGGGCCGAGCGCGACCGCCACCAGCTGATCGCGGCGCAGGCGTGAGCGCGGCCGACCGCTCCGGGTTCCGCACGGTGGCCGCCGACGATCCGCTGGTCGAACCGCTGCTGCGCGAGCTCACCCACGAGTACGTCACCCGGTACGGCCCCGAGGGCCGCCAGGAGATGACCCGCTACCCGGCCGAGGCCTTCGCCGAGCCGCACGGAGTGCTGCTGCTCCTGCTGGAGGACGGCGAACCGGTGGCCGGCGGCGCGTACAAGCGCTACGACGGGCACACCGCCGAGGTGAAGCGGATGTGGACCCACTCCGCCCACCGCCGCCGCGGCCTGGCCCGCCGGGTGCTGGCCGAGCTGGAGCGGACGGCGGCCGCGGCCGGCTACACCCGGTTGTACCTCACCACCGGCCCGCGCCAGCCCGAGGCCAGGGGCCTCTACCTGGCGTCCGGCTACACCCCGCTGTTCGACGTCTCGGCCGACCCGCTGACCATCGGCCCGCTCCCGTTCGAGAAGCGGCTGCCCGTGTCCGAGCAGCGCTTGCCCGTGTCCGAGCAGCGTCCGCCCGTGTCCGAGCAGCGTCCGCCCGTGCCCGCGGAGCGGCCGCCCGTGCCCGCGGAGCGCCGCCCCGCGAAGCGACCGGCCGCCGGCGGACGGCAGTCGTCCGTTCCGGCCCCGACCTCCTGAAAGGCTCCCCGTGAGAACCAGCACCGCCCGCCGCCTGCTCGCGACCGCCGCCCTGCTGCCGGTCCTGGCCCTGGCCGCCTGCGGCTCGGACCCGAAGATCGCGGGCGCGGCGGGGCCGGTCGGTCCGGCCGCCACCGCCACCGAGGACGTCGTCTCCGGCCTCACCCGCTCGGAGGCCGCCGCCGCACTGCTGCCCGAGGACGTCCGCCGGGCCGGCACGCTGAAGTTCGGCTCGGCCGTCGGCTCGCCGCCCGCCGCGTTCCACGCCGACCAGGCGGGCGGGAAGCCGGCCGGGATCGACGTGGACTTCACCGACGCGGTCGCCAGGCTGCTGGGCCTCACCGTGCAGCGCGAGGAGGCCGCCTTCGAGACCATCCTGCCCGCCCTGGACAGCGGGAAGTACGACGTCGGCACCGGCAACTTCGGGGTCACCACGGCCCGGCTGAGGACCATCGACTTCGTCACCTACATCGACGACGGCCAGGGCTTCGCCGTGAAGAAGGACAACACCGCGATCCAGCCGGTCACCGACCTGCTCCAGCTCTGCGGACTGACCATCGGCACCGGCGCCGGCACCACCTTCGAGACCACCCTCAACAGCCGTCGGAACGCCTGCTCCGACGCCGGGCGCAAGCCGTACGAGGTCAAGGCGTTCAGCGAGAGCGGCGCCCTGCTGACCAGCCTCCAGCAGGGCCGGGTGGACGTCGAGATGTCCACCATCAACGGCCTGCGCCACCAAGCCGCGCAGGAGGCCTCCGGCACCCGCTTCCTCGGCGAGTTCCACCGCCTCGACGTCGGCTTCGCCCTGAAGAAGGGCTCCAAGCTCGCCCCGGCCCTCCAGGCGGCGGTCAACCAGCTGATCAAGGACGGGACGTACGAGCGGATCCTGCGCAAGTGGGGGGTCGCCGAGTCGGCGATCAAGGAGTCGCAGATCAGCCCGCCCGAGCACGGCTGAGCGCCGGCCCCTGTGAGGAGACCCCGATGACCGTCACCACCGAGACCCCCGCGGCCCCGGCCCGCCGCCCGGCGGCCGCCCCCGATCTCGACCTCGACGCCCTGGACGGCCTGCGGACCGTCCCCGCCCGGCACCCCTGGCGCTGGGCCGCCGGGATCGCCGCCCTGGTCGTGCTCGCCCAGTTCGCCCACGGCCTGGCCACCAACCCCGGCTGGGACTGGGCCACCTTCCGGCTCTACTTCACCGCCGACACCATCCTCCGGGCGATCGGACGGACCCTCCAACTCACCGTCTACGGCACGGTCCTGGGCTTCCTGCTGGGCACCGTGGTGGCCGCGATGCGGCTGTCCCGCAGCGCGGTCCTGCGGTCCGTCGCCTGGGCCTACGTGTGGGTGTTCCGCTCGATCCCGCTGATCGTCCAGCTGGTGTTCTGGTTCAACCTCTCCTACCTGTACAAGCGGTTCGGGATCGGCGTCCCGTTCGGCCCGACCTTCGGCGACGTCGAGACCGTCGGGGTGCTCGGCGCGCTCGGCGCGGCGGTGCTCGGCCTCGGGCTGCACCAGGCCGCGTTCGCCGCCGAGATCATCCGCGGCGGCGTCATCGCGGTGGACGCCGGCCAGCGGGAGGCCGCCGCCGCGCTCGGCATCCCGCGCTGGCGCCAGGGCTGGCGGATCGTGCTGCCGCAGGCCATGCGGGGCATCCTGCCGGCCGCCGCCAACGAGGTGATCTCGCTGCTCAAGGGCACCTCGGTGGTCTACGTGATGGCCATCGGCGAGCTCTTCTACCAGGCCCAGGTGATCTACGGCCGCACCGGCCGGGTGGTGCCGCTGCTGATGGTCGCCACCGTCTGGTACGTGCTGCTGACCACCCTGCTCTCGATCGGCCAGTACTACGTCGAGCGCCACTTCGCCCGCGGCGCGGAGCGCACCCCGCCGCCCACCCCGTGGCAGCGCGTCCGGGCCTTCGCCCGGAGCCTGCCGGACCGCACCCGGCCGGCCGCCGCCCGTATCCGGCCCGCCGCCGCCCGTACCCCCGGAGGACAGTCGTGACCACCCTGACGAAGCCCGACCCGGCGCCGGCCGGTCCGGCCCCGGCCGCCCCGATGGTGCGGGTCCGCGGCCTGCACAAGAGCTTCGGCCGGCTGGAGGTGCTGCGCGGCGTCGACCTGGACGTCCCGGCCGGCTCGGTGACCGTGGTGCTCGGGCCGTCCGGCTCCGGCAAGTCCACCCTGCTGCGCGCGATCAACCACCTGGAGAAGCTGGACCGCGGCCACGTCGCCATCGACGGCGAGCTGATCGGCTACCGGCGCTCCGGCGACAAGCTGTACGAGCTCAGGGAGCGCGAGGTGCTGCGCCAGCGCACCGGCATCGGCTTCGTGTTCCAGAACTTCAACCTGTTCCCGCACCTCACCGTGCTGGAGAACCTGGTCGAGGCGCCGGTCGCCGCGCTGCGCCGCCCCAGGGCCGAGGCCAGGGCGGCGGCGCTGGCGCTGCTGGAGCGGGTCGGGCTGGCCGACAAGGCCGCCGCCTACCCCCGGCAGCTGTCCGGCGGGCAGCAGCAGCGGGTGGCGATCGCCCGGGCGCTGGCGCTGGAGCCCAAGGTGCTGCTGTTCGACGAGCCCACCTCGGCGCTCGACCCGGAGCTGGTCGGCGAGGTGCTGGACGTCATCAAGGACCTGGCCCGCAGCGGCACCACGATGATCGTCGTCACCCACGAGATCGGCTTCGCCCGCGAGGTCGCCGACACCGTGGTCTTCATGGACGGCGGCGTGGTGGTCGAGCAGGGGCCGCCCGCCGAGGTCCTGGACCGGCCGCGGCACGAGCGCACCCGGGCCTTCCTGGCCAAGGTCCTCTGACCGCCCGTCTCTCCGAACCCCCTTCACCGAGCAGGAGTTCCGCCATGTCCCTACCCCGTCGCGCCGTCCTGACCGCCACCGGAGCGCTCGCCGCCGCCCTCGTCCTGGCCGGCTGCGGCAGCGGTGCCACGGGCGCGGCGGCGGAACCCGGCCCGGCCGGGGGCAGCACCGCGCCGGACGGCACGGTGGTGAACCTGTCACCGAACCAGCACCGGGTCACCACGCCCAAAGTCGACGCGATCGCCGCGCTGGTCCCGGAGGAGATCAGGAGGAAGGGGACGCTGAGCGTGGTCGACTCCATCGGCACCACCCCGCCGCTGGACTTCTACGCCGACGACGACCGGACCGTCATCGGCGTCGAACCGGACCTCGCCTCGCTGATCGGCGACGTGCTGGGCCTCAAGGTCGAGTTCCACCCGGTCTCCTGGGAGAACATCTTCGTCGGCCTGGACAGCGGCAAGTACGACGTGGGCGTCTCCAACATCACCGTCACCGAGGCGCGCAAGGAGAAGTACGACTTCGCCACCTACCGGCTGGACGTCCTGGGCTTCGAGGCCAGGAAGGGCAGCGGCCTCAAGGTCACCGGCGCCGGGGACCTCGCGGGCCGGTCGGTCGGCGTCGCCACCGGCACCAACCAGGAGAAGCTGCTGGTCTCCTGGAGCGAGGAGAACGTCAGGAACGGCCTCAAGCCGATCGACATCAAGTACTTCCAGGGCACCGAGTACTACCTGGCGCTCTCCTCCGGCCGGATCGATGTCTACACCGGCCCCAACCCCAGCGTCGCCTTCCACGCCGTGCGGACCGGCGAGACCGAGGTCGTCGGCACCTACTCGGGCGGCGGCGCGGACGTCCTCGGCAAGATCGCGGCGACCACCAGGAAGGACAACGGGCTGGTCAAGGCGCTGAACGGGGCGATCGACGAGGTGATCCGGAACGGCACGTACGGGCAGGTGCTCAAGCGCTGGGGCCTGGACGGCGAGGCCGTGCGCGGCTCCGAGATCAACCCGCCCGGGCTGCCCAAGCCGTGACGGCACCGGAGCGCACCGGGCCGGGCCCGTTCACCTGTTCGTTCCCGCCCGCCGCTATGGTGACCCGTCCGGCGGCGAACGCCGGGCGGTCGCGGTCGAGTTGGGGGACGGCATGGAGAAGGGCGAGGTGCTCGGCGGTCGCTTCCGGCTGGAGCAGAAGCTGGGCAGGGGCGGTTTCGGCGTGGTCTGGCGGGCGACCGACACGACCATCGACCGGGAGGTCGCGGTCAAGGTGCTGCTCGCGGAGCACGCCACCGACCGGGAGGCGGTCAGCCGGTTCGTGCGCGAGGCCCGGACGGCCGGCGGCCTCAACAACCCGCACATCGTGACCGTGTACGACTACGGCTGGACCGAGACCGGCTCCGGGAGGATCCCGTACCTGGTGATGGAACTGGTCCGCGGCCGGGCGCTGTCCGAGGTGCTCAAGGACAGCGCCCGGCCGGACCACGGGCAGGCGCTGCGCTGGATGCGGCACGTGTGCAAGGCGCTGGAGGCCGCGCACCGCTCGGGGATCGTCCACCGGGACATCAAGCCCGAGAACGTGATGATCGCGGACGAGGGCGAGCGGGCCAAGGTCCTGGACTTCGGCATCGCCCGGCTGGTCACCCAGACCGTCCGGCTCACCTCCACCGGCAACGTGGTCGGCACCGTCCCGTACCTGGCGCCCGAGTGCTGGTCCGGCGGCGCGGTGGACGGCCGGGCCGACCTCTACGCGCTCGGCATCATGCTGTACGAGGTCTGCACCGGCGCGCGCCCGTTCCGCGCCGCCTCGGCCGCCGAGTACATGTACAAGCACCTGGAGGAGGTCCCGTCCCGGGTGCGCAGCAAGGACCCGGCGCTGGCCGGGCTGATCGCCGAACTGCTCGCCAAGCGGCCCGACCGGCGGCCGGCCGGCGCCGCCGAGGTGCTGGAGCGGCTGCGCGGCGTCCGGCCCGGGATGCTGCGCCCGGACGACCCCAGCCCGGAGCAGCTGCGCCGACGGGCCGACCGCGCCTGGCGGCACGGCGAGGCCGGGGAGGCGGCCGAGGCGGTGGAGATCCTCACCGCGCTCGTCCCCGACTTCGCCCGGATCTGCGGCCCGGAGGACCCGCGGACCCTGCGCACCTGCCACGACCTGGCCCTGTGGCTGGCCCGGGACGGCAGCCCGGGCGCGGCCGTCGCCCTGCTGGACGAGCTGGTCCAGGCGCCCGGCGCCACCCCGGAGGCCCGGGCGGACGCGCGGCGCGACCTCGCGCACTGGCAGCGGGAGGCCGCCCGGCTCGGCCCGGGGCGGGCCCGTGGGGGGCCGACCCTGGCGGTGCTGCTCGGCGGCGGGGCGCAGGACGACTGAGGGGTCCTCGGTGCCCGGGTGCGGGGCCGTACCGCCGTGGACCCGCGCCGCCGTCGGCCCGCGACGGCGGACGTCCGCCGGGTGTCAACCGTGCGGGCCGCCGAGCCGGCGCCGCGGCCGGCCCGGCAACCGGGAGGATTTCGCCCATCGGAACGGTCTGGTCCGCCGCCCGGCGCGTTGGTATACCTCGTTGCCGGACTCGGGAGCGGCGTCCGCGCCGCCCCGGTGAGCTGCGACGAAAGGCTGGTGACGGATCGATGAAGCTCCTGCGCGTCGGACCCCGGGGCGCCGAGCGCCCGGTCGTCCTGGGCGAGGACGGCACCGCGTACGACCTCTCGGGGCGGGCCCGCGACCTCGACGGGGCCTTCCTGGCCGGGCTGGACCCGGCCGCGCTGGCCCGGGACGCGGCCGCCGGGCTCCTGCCGGTGGTGGACCTCGACGGCCTGCGGGTCGGCGCACCGGTGCCCCGGCCGGGCAAGGTGGTCGGCATCGGGCTCAACTACCGCGACCACGCGGCCGAGGCCGGGGCCGCGATCCCGGCCGAGCCGGTGATCTTCCTCAAGCCGGGCTCCACCGTGGTCGGCCCGTACGACGAGGTGCTGGTGCCGCGCGGCGGCGAGAAGACCGACTACGAGGCCGAGCTGGCCGTCGTGATCGGCCGCACCGCCCGCTACCTGGACTCGCACGCCGAGGCGGCCGGGGTGATCGCCGGGTACACGATCGCCAACGACGTCACCGAGCGGGCCTTCCAGTTCGAGCGCGGCGGCCAGTGGGACAAGGGCAAGTCGGCGGAGACCTTCACCCCGCTCGGGCCCTGGCTGGTCACCGCCGACGAGGTGGCCGACCCGCAGGCGCTGACGCTGCGGCTCTGGGTCAACGGCGAGCGGCGGCAGCACGGCAGCACCGCCGAGATGATCTTCCCGGTGCTCGAACTGGTCCGCTACGCGAGCCGGTTCATGGTGCTGGAGCCGGGCGACGTGGTCATCACCGGCACCCCGGCCGGCGTCACCCTGGGCCGCCCCGGCACGCCGTACCTCGCCCCGGGCGACGTGGTCGAGATCGAGATCGACGGGCTCGGCCGCCAGCGCCAGGTGCTCGGCAGGGCCTGACGGCCGAGGCCGCCCCGACCCTTGGCACGGGGGTCGGGAGAGCCTGCGTACCGCTGGCGACGAAGCGCGCCGCCGTACCGCCGGCGACGGAGCGCGCCGTTACGACGCGCCGCCCAGCACCGCCCGCAGCCGCGCCGCCCGTTCCGGCCGCGGCCCCTCCAGCGCGAGCACCCCCGCCAGCACCTCCGCCGTCTGCGGGTCGTGCAGCGCCGTCGCCGCCGCCATCGCGGTGAACTGGTCCACCAGCCAGTCGCGCAGCTCCGCCACCGGCAGCGCGCGCCCCTCGTCCAGCCAGCTCAGCGAGGCGCCCTCGACCACCGCGATCCACGAGCGCACCAGCAGCGTCAGCCGCGGCCCGGCCTCCCGCACGCCCAGGTGGCGCAGGGTCCGCCGCAGCGCCGCCCGCCGGACGTCGTCCACGATCGCCGAGGTGCGGGCCGTCTCCACCACCGAACCGCCGCGCAGCAGCGCCGAGTAGCCCGCGTCGTGCTCGGCCACGAAGGCGAAGTAGCCGTCCAGTACCGCCGACAGCTGCTCGGACGGCGTCCCGCTCACCGGCACCGCGAAGCGGCTGGTCAGCTCGTCCGCCGCGGTGCGCAGCGCGGCCTCGTACAACTGCTGCTTGCCGCCCGCGAAGTAGCGGTACACCAGCGGGCGGGACGCCCCGGCGGCCTCGGCGACGTCGTCCAGGCCCACCTCCTCCGGCGGCCGGGAGGCGAACAGCTCCAGGGCGACCGCGATCAGCTGCTCGCGCCGCTGCTGGACCGGCAGCCGCCGGTAGCCGGTGCGGCGCGGGCGCGGCTCGGGTACGGCCGGGCCGGGGCCCTGGCCGGCGGCCGGAGTGGGGCTGGCTTCCATGGCGGCCAAGCGTAATGGCCGCCGGACGGATCGGGTCCTGTCGCGCCGAACGGATTTTCGCAGGCGAACGCCGGTCGCAAAGGGGTTGCAAAGCCGCCGTGCCACGAAATGATGTCCGAATGCGTGAAGAACTGATCACCGCCGACGGCGCCACCCCTCGCCGCATCGCCGACGACCACGTCCGCGAACTGGCCGAGCTCGACCCGCTGACCGCGGTGTACCTCGGCGTCAACCTCGACGACGACCGGCTGCCCGACCTCTCCCCGGCCGGTCCCGAGGCCGTGGCCGCCCTCGCCCGCCGCACCCTGGCGAAGCTCGACGAGGCCGAGCGGGCCGGCGCCGCCGAGGACGAGGCGGAGCGCCGCTGCGCCCGCCTGCTGCGCGAGCGGCTGACCGCCGAACTCGCCGTCCACGAGGCGGGGGAGAACTTCCGCTCGCTGCGCAACCTCGGTTGCCCGGTGCACGACCTGCGGGAGTCCTTCACCCTGATGGGCACCGACACCGAGGCCGAGTGGCAGGTGGTCGGCCGCCGCCTGGCGAAGGTCCCGGTGGCGTTCGAGCAGTACCGGCGGACGCTGTCCGAGGGCGTCGAGCGCGGCCTGCTGTCCGGCCCGCGCCAGGTGGCCACCGTGCTCGGGCAGTTCGCCGAGTGGCTGGGCGAGGACGCGCCCGCCGACGAGCGGCTTCCCGGTGCCTGGTTCGGCCAGTTCGTCCAGGGCGCGCCGGAGGCGCTGCACCCCGAGCTGTCGAAGCACGCGGTGGCCGCCGCCGAGGCGCTGGCCGAACTGCGCGACTGGCTGCGCGACGTGTACGGCCCGGCTGCGGCCGGCGCCCCGGACACCGCGGGCCGGGAGCGCTACGTCCGCTGGGTGCGCTACTGGACCGGCGCCGACCTGGACCTCGACGAGGCCTACGCCTGGGCCTGGAGCGAGTTCCACGACCTGCTGGCGCAGATGGAGACCGAGGCCGAGAAGGTCCTGCCGGGCGCGGGCCCGCTGGCGGCGATGCGCTGGCTGGAGACCGAGGGCCCGGCCATCGAGGGCGCCGAGGCCGCCCGGGAGTACCTCCAGGGCCTGATGGACCAGGCCGTCCGGGACCTCCAGGGCACCCACTTCGACCTGGCCGAGCCGGTCACCCGGGTCGAGTCGAAGATCGCCCCGGCCGGCAGCGCCGCCGCGCCGTACTACACCGCGCCCTCGCTGGACTTCAGCCGCCCCGGGCGGACCTGGCTGCCGCTGCTCGGCCGGGACCGCTTCCCGGTCTGGGACCTGGTCTCCACCTGGTACCACGAGGGCGTGCCGGGCCACCACCTCCAGCTCGCGCAGTGGAACTACGTCGCCGACCGGCTCTCCACCTACCAGGTGAGCCTCGGCGGGGTGAGTGCCAACCTGGAGGGCTGGGCGCTGTACGCCGAGCGCCTGATGGACGAGCTCGGCTACCTCACCGACCCCGGCCACCGCCTCGGCTACCTCAACGCGCAGATGATGCGCGCGCTGCGGGTCATCGTCGACATCGGCATGCATGTGGGTATGGAGTTCCCGGCGGACTCCCCGTACAAGCCGGGCGAGCCGGTCAGCCCCGAGTACGCCCGGGAGTTCTTCGGCCTGTACTGCGGGCTGTCCGCGGACTTCCTGGACAGCGAGCTGGTCCGCTACCTGGGCCTGCCCGGCCAGGCGATCGGCTACAAGCTCGGCGAGCGCGCCTGGCTGCGCGGCCGGGCGGCGGCGAAGGCGGCGCACGAGGCGCGCGGCGAGGAGTTCGACCTCAAGGCCTGGCACATGGCGGCGCTCTCGCAGGGCTCGCTGGGGCTGGACGACCTGGTCGAGGAGCTGTCGGCGCTCTGATCCACGACGCGGCGCGGGCCGCGACGAGGGCCGTGGAACCAGGCCCCCGGGACTCGGTCCGGAGTCCCGGGGGCCTGGTCCTTTTGTCCCGGAGGACCGATTTGGTGAGGTTTTTCCTTGCGATCCGTCCGGAGCGGAGTTTCGCTGGAAGGCGACTGCGTGACCTCTCCGCCCCACTCCGGAAAGGCTCCGACCAGTGACTGCGCAAACCGCCACCGGTCACGGTCATGAGGACGCGGACCACCGCCGCTGGTGGGCGCTGGCGGTCATCGCCACCGCCCAGCTCATGATCGTGCTCGACATCACCATCGTGAACATCGCACTGCCGTCGGCCCAGCGGGACCTCGGCATCTCGGACGCCGACCGGCAGTGGGTGATCACCGCCTACACGCTCGCCTTCGGCGGTCTGCTGCTGCTCGGCGGCCGGCTGGGCGACCTCTTCGGCCGCAAACGCGTGTTCACCGTCGGCCTGCTGGGCTTCGCCCTCGCCTCCGCCGTCGGCGGCGCGGCGGCCGGCCCGGCCATGCTCTTCGGCGCCCGTGCCCTCCAGGGCGCGTTCGGCGCCCTGCTCGCCCCCTCCGCCCTGGGGCTGCTCTCCACCACCTTCTCCGATCCACGGGAACGCAGTACGGCCTTCGGCATCTTCGGCGCGATCGCGGCCGGCGGCTCCGCGATCGGCTTCATCGCCGGCGGTCTGCTGACCGAGTACCTGGACTGGCGCTGGTGCCTGTTCGTCAACGTGCCGATCGCCGCCGTCACCGCCTTCGCGGCGTTCAGCGTGCTGCCGCGCGACCACGTCGCCAAGGGCCGCCGGACCCGGCTGGACCTGCCCGGGGCGCTGCTCGGCTGCGGCGGCCTGCTGGCGATCGTCTACGGCACCTCCGAGGCCGTGACCCGGGGCTGGGGCGACGGCCTGGTGCTCGGCCCGCTGCTGCTGGGCGTCGTGCTGCTCGCGCTGTTCGTCCTGGTCGAGCGGCGCACCGCGCACCCGCTGCTGCCGCTGCACATCGTGGCCGACCGCAACCGCGGCGGGGGCGCGCTGTCGATCGGCCTGGCGATGGTCGGCATGTTCGGCACGTTCCTGTTCCTGACCTACTACCTGCAGGCCATCAAGCACTTCTCGCCGATCGTGTCCGGTCTGTCCTTCCTGCCCATGACGGTCGCCATCGTGCTGAGTTCGACGGGCTTCGCGGCCCGGATGATGACCAGGGTGCCGTCCCGGAACCTGGTCGGCCCGGGCCTGCTGCTCGCCGCGGGCGGCATGGCCTGGCTGACCCAGATGCGGGTGGACAGCGCGTGGGCCGCCATGGTGCTGCCCGCCGAGCTGCTGATCGGCTTCGGCATGGGCCTGGTGTTCATGCCGGCGATGAGCCTGGCCACCCTCGGGGTCGCCCCGAACGAGGCCGGCGCGGCCTCGGCCACCATCAACTCGGCCCAGCAGGTGGGCGGTTCGGTCGGCACCGCGCTGCTGAACACGGTCGCGGCGAGCGCCACCGCGAGCTTCCTGGCCACCCGGGTCGCCGCCGACCCGGCGGTCCAGGCCCAGGGGGCGGTGCACGGCTACGTCGTCGCCACCTGGGTGGCGACCGGCGTGCTGGCGCTGGCCGCGCTGGTCGCGGTGCTGATGATCGACCACCGGCCGGCGCCGGGCGAGGCCACCGGCGTCGAGGGCGCCGCGGCGGAGCCGGGGGCGGCGGCCGTACCCGCCGGGGACGGCCGGCCGACGGGCCTGCGGGCGGCGGCCGCCGCCGACGTCCGGGCCAACGTCCGGCCCGCGAGCGACGCCCGGGTGGAGACGGGGGCGGAGCGGCCACCGGGCGACTGAGAACGTGCAGCAGGGTCTCGCAGTCAACCTCCGGCGCCTCCTTGACCCCTGGCCACCGTCCAGGGGTCGAGGAGGCGCCGCCGTGCAGGCGGTTCCTCCACCGATCCGCACGACCGGGACGGCGCGGACCCGCACGGACGGCGCCCTGGCCGGTACGGTGCAGGCGGGGGCGGGCGACGGATTTCTCATCGAACTCCGAGGAGCCCGTCACGACCTTTCCAGGCCGAGGCGTCATAGTCGTTGACCGAACGCCGCCCCCGATCGCCCCGGCAGGAGAAACAGGCATGGGCAAGCACCGCCGCCAGAGGCCGCGCCGCCGCGGACTCCTGGCCCCGTCCCTGTTCACCGCGCTGTCCGCGGTGGCGGTCGCCGCCGTGCTGACCGGGACGCACGGACTGGACCTGTCCGACACCACGGCCGCCGGGAAGGCGGCCCGCAGCACCCGGGCGGCCGCCGCGCCCGCCCCGGCCGGCGACCAGGCGGCGGCCACCCCGGTCGCGGCCCCCTCGCCGCCCGCGTCCGCGTCGGCGACCCCGACCGCCGCCCCGGCCCCGGCCGACCCGGCCTCCGCGACGGCCACTCCCGCCGCCCACGACGCCGCCCTCGGCACCACCGGCCCGGCCCCGGCCGGCGACCGGGAGACGGAAACCGTCGGCCCGCTGTTCAGCGGTGCCCTCGCGGCCGGCGACCACTTCTGCACCGCCAGCGTGCTGCACAGCGCCACCGGCAACCTGCTGCTGACCGCCGCGCACTGCCTCGGCGGCACCGACGGCGTCACCTTCGCGCCCGGCTACCGCGACGGCACCGCCCCGTACGGCACCTGGCGGGTGACCGCGGTCCACACCACCGACGGCTGGTCCCGCAACGGCGAGGTGGACGAGGACTTCGCGATCCTGGAGACCGCCCCCAGCGACGGCCGCAACGTCGAGGACGTGGTCGGCGGCAACCGGCTGGGCACGGACGAGCCGTTCGACGCGACCGTCCGGCTCTACGGCTACCCCGCCGCCTCCGAGACGCCGCTCCTGTGCACCAACACCACCGCCCGGCAGAGCGAGTACCAGCGGGTCGTCCAGTGCCCGGGCTACCCGTCCGGCACCAGCGGCGGCCCGTGGATCGACACCGCCACCGGCGACGTGATCGGCACGATAGGCGGCTACCAGCAGGGCGGCGACACCGACGACACCTCGTACAGCGCCTTCTTCGACCACACCATCGCGGACCTGTACGCCCAGGCCGAGACGGCCGCCTCCTGAGCCCGCGGGGCCCGGTCCCGAACCGGGCCCCGGCCGGCCCGGCGCCGAACGGCCCAGGAACATGACGAAGGCCCAGATCCGTGGAACAACTCCACTGATCTGGGCCCTGGTTACACTCTCGCAATCACAGCGTGAGTGCCCCCGGTAGGATTCGAACCTACGCACCCGCCTCCGGAGGGCGGTGCTCTATCCCCTGAGCTACGGGGGCCTGTCGGCCTGTCGGCGGCTCGCGCTTCCGACGTGGAGAACACTACCAGGCTCCGGCCGTGGTCCGTGCACGGGTTTTCCCGGAGACCGTCCGGGCGGTGCCGGCGGGCCTCGGCGGAAGTGCCCAAAGGCCGGACGGGGCGGCGGGGCCGCCGATACCCTCGGTGAGGTGTCGGGAGTGTCCGGGCGGGTCCTCGTGGTGGACGACAGCGAGGTGATCCGCCAGCTGATCAGGGTCAACCTGGAGCTCGAGGGCTTCGAGGTGGTGACCGCCGCCGACGGCGCCGAGTGCCTGGAGGTCATCCGCCGGGTGCAGCCCGACGTGGTGACGCTGGACGTGATGATGCCGCGGCTGGACGGCCTGCGGACGGCGGCCCGGCTGCGCGCGACCCCGGACACCAGCCGGCTGCCGATCGCGATCGTGAGCGCCTGCACCCCGGCGGACCTCGACCTGGGGGAGACCGTCGGGGTGGACGGCTACCTGGGCAAGCCCTTCGACCCGGCCGACCTGGTGGCGCTGGTCCGGCGCCTGATGCGGCTCAAGGGCCACCCCGGGGAACCGCCCGGGGAGCCGTCCGGCGGCCGGGCCGCCGGACGCCCCGCCGGACCGCCCGACATAGTTCGCCCTGAGCGAACAGAATGCGGCGACGGCGGCTGAGACCCCGTAACGACGGCGCCCCGGCGTCCCAACCGGTAAACCGGGTGGCGGGCGGGCACCCCGTCTCGCCTACGCTTGGCGTCGTGACCCCCGCAGACCTTTCCCAGGCAATCCAGGCCGCAGTGAGCACCGCCGTCGAGGCGGGCGAGCTGGCCGTCGCCGTGCCCGAGCACGTGACGGTCGAGCGGCCCAAGAACAGGGACCACGGCGACTACGCGACCAACGTGGCCCTCCAGCTCGCCAAGGCGGCCGGCAAGCCGCCGCGAGCCGTTGCCGAACTGCTGGTCGAGCGCCTGCGAGGGATCACCGGCATCGCCAAGGTCGACATCGCCGGTCCGGGCTTCCTGAACATCACCCTGGACACCGCCACCGCCGGTGCGCTCGCCCGCACCATCGTCGAGGCGGGCGAGGCCTACGGCCGCAACGACGCCCTCAAGGGCCTGAAGATCAACCTGGAGTTCGTCTCCGCCAACCCGACCGGCCCGATCCACATCGGCGGCGTCCGCTGGGCGGCCGTCGGCGACTCGCTGGCGCGCGTGCTGCGGGCCTCCGGCGCCGACGTCACCACCGAGTACTACCTCAACGACGCCGGTGTGCAGATCACCAAGTTCGCCGCCTCGCTGCAGGCCGCCGCGAACGGCCGCGAGGTGCCGGAGGGCGGGTACGTCGGCGAGTACATCGTCGACATCGCCAAGACGCTCACCGACGCGATCCCGGGCGTGCTCGACCTGCCCGAGGCCGAGCAGCTGCAGGTCTTCCGCACCGAGGGCCTCAAGCTCATGGTCGCCGAGATCAAGCGCTCGATGGACGAGTTCGGCACCCACTTCGACGTGTGGTTCTCGGAGAAGACGCTGCACGACTCCGGCGCGGTCGAGAAGGCCATCGACCGGCTGCGCGAGCAGGGCCACGTCTTCGAGAACGAGGGCGCGGTCTTCCTGCGCACCACGGACTTCGGCGACGACAAGGACCGCGTCCTGATCAAGGCCGACGGCGACAAGACCTACTTCGCCGCCGACGCCGCGTACTACCTGTCCAAGCGGGACCGCGGCGCCGAGGTCGCGCTCTACATGCTGGGCGCCGACCACCACGGTTACGTCAACCGCCTCAAGGCCATCTCGGCCTGCGCGGGCGACGACATGAACCACAACATCGAGGTGAAGATCGGCCAGTTCGTGAAGATGCTTCGCGACGGCGAAGAGGTCCGCATGTCCAAGCGGGCCGGCAACATCATCACGATCGACGACGTGGTCGAGTGGATCGGCGTGGACGCCGCCCGCTACACCCTGGCGCGCTCCTCCACGGACTCCACGATCACGCTGGACATCAACCTGCTGACCAGCCAGACCAACGAGAACCCGGTCTTCTACGTCCAGTACGCGCACACCCGGATGTGCGGCGTGGCGCGCAAGGCCGCCGAGCTGGGCGTCGACAAGGGCACGGTCGAGCAGTTCAAGCCCGAGCTGCTGGCCACCGAGTGGGAGTCCGACGTGCTCGGCCACCTCGCGGAGTTCCCGCGCGTGCTGGCCACGGCCGGCGAGCTGCGCGAGCCGCACCGGGTCGCGCGCTACCTGGAGGACCTCGCGGGCAAATACCACCGCCTGTACGAGAACTGCATGTTCCTGCCCAAGGGCGACGAGGAGCTCGACGACACGCACCGCGCCCGCCTCTGGCTGGTCGAGGCGACGCGCACCGTGCTCGCCAACGGCCTCACGCTCCTGGGCGTGACGGCGCCCGAGCGGATGTAGGCACCACCCCCAAGCGCACTGCGGGGGCGGCTGACGGTCAACGAGGACCGTCGCCGCCCCTCGCCATAGGTCTCGAAGGACACTGGGAAGCATGAGTCGTTCCGCACACCCGGCAGGACCCCGGCACGGGGACGTACTGCCGGAGGGCCACTACCAGGCCCCGCCCGCCGACCTGAACGCGCTCGACCCCAAGGTCTGGTCGCGCACCGTCACCCGGAACGCCGACGGCGTGGCCACCGTCGGCGGCGTCGACGTCCGGCGGCTGGCCGCCGAGTTCGGCACCCCCGCCTACGTGCTGGACGAGGAGGACTTCCGCGGCCGGGCGCGCGCCTGGCGGGACGCCTTCGGCACCGGCGCGGACGTCTACTACGCCGGCAAGGCGTTCCTCTCCAAGGCCGTCGTGCGCTGGCTGCACGAGGAGGGCCTCAACCTCGACGTGTGCAGCGCGGGCGAGTTGGCCGTCGCGCTGGCCGCCGGGATGCCGCCGCAGCGGATCGCGCTGCACGGCAACAACAAGTCGGTGGACGAGCTCGAGCACGCGGTGAAGAGCGGCGTCGGGCACATCGTGGTCGACTCCTACGAGGAGATCGAGCGCCTCGCCTCCATCGCCGCCCACCAGGGCGTGCGCCAGCCGGTGCTGATCCGGATCACCGTCGGCGTGGAGGCGCACACCCACGAGTTCATCGCCACCGCGCACGAGGACCAGAAGTTCGGCCTCTCGCTCAACGGCGGCGCGGCCGCCGAGGCGGTGCGCCGGGTGCTCCGCCACGACAGCCTGGAGCTGCGCGGCATCCACTCGCACATCGGCTCGCAGATCTTCGACATGGCCGGGTTCGAGGTGGCCGCCCGCCGGGTGGTCGGCCTGCTGGCCGGGATCCGTGACGAGCACGGCGTCGAGCTGCCCGAGATCGACCTCGGCGGCGGCCTCGGCATCGCCTACACCAGCGAGGACGACCCGCGCGAGCCGGCCGAGATCGCGGCCGCGCTGGCCGAGATCGTGCGCCGCGAGTGCGCCGCCGCCGACCTGGCCACCCCCCGGCTGAGCGTGGAGCCGGGCCGGGCGATCGTCGGCCCGACCGCGTTCACGCTGTACGAGGTCGGCACCGTCAAGCCGCTGGAGGGCCTGCGCACCTACGTCAGCGTGGACGGCGGGATGTCGGACAACATCCGCACCGCGCTGTACGACGCCGAGTACTCGGTGGCCCTGGTGTCCCGCACCAGCGACGCGGAGCCGATGCTGGTGCGGGTGGTCGGCAAGCACTGCGAGTCCGGCGACATCGTCGTCCGGGACGCCTTCCTGCCGGCCGACCTGGCCCCCGGCGACCTGATCGCGGTGCCCGCCACCGGCGCCTACTGCCGCTCGATGGCGAGCAATTACAACCACGCGCTCAAGCCTCCCGTGCTCGCCGTCAGGGACGGTGCGGCGCGGGTGATCGTCCGGCGCGAGACGGAGGAGGATCTCCTGCGTCTGGATATCGGATGACGAAATCCTCGTCTCAGATCATGGAACGACCGTAGATCCGTACGGAAAGTCCCGGAGACTGGTACGGACCGAAGTTCCCGGCGGTCCCGGAAAACCCGCCGGAAATTACCGAAGCAGATGAATGCAGAGCGGAGTCGGATGATGCGTACGCGCCCGCTGAAGGTGGCGTTGCTGGGTTGTGGTGTGGTGGGCTCCGAGGTGGCGCGCATCATGACGACGACGGCCGACGACCTCGCCGCTCGCATCGGTGCTCCGGTCGAGCTGGCCGGGATCGCGGTCCGCCGCGCCGGGCGGACCCGCCCCGGCGTCCCCGAGCACCTGATCACCACCGACGCCGAGGCCCTGGTCAACCGGGGCGACATCGACGTGGTGGTCGAGGTGGTGGGCGGCATCGAGCCGTCCAAATCGCTGATCCTGTCCGCCTTCAAGCGGGGTGCGTCGGTGGTCAGCGCCAACAAGGCGCTGCTCGCCAAGGACGGCACCGAGCTGCACGCCGCGGCCGCCGAGGCCGGGGTCGACCTGTACTACGAGGCCGCGGTGGCGGGCGCGATCCCGCTACTGCGTCCGCTGCGCGAGTCCCTCGCGGGCGACAAGGTCAACCGGGTGCTGGGCATCGTCAACGGCACCACCAACTTCATCCTCGACAAGATGGACACCACCGGCGCCGGCTACTCGGAGGCGCTGGAGGAGGCCACCGCGCTGGGTTACGCCGAGGCCGACCCGACGGCCGACGTCGAGGGCTTCGACGCCGCCGCCAAGGCCGCGATCCTGGCCGGCATCGCCTTCCACACCGAGGTCACCGCGGCCGACGTCTACCGCGAGGGCATCACCGAGGTGACCGCGGCCGACATCGCCTCGGCCAAGGAGATGGGCTGCGTGGTCAAGCTGCTCGCGATCTGCGAGCGGGCCGCCGACGGCGCGTCCGTCACCGCGCGCGTCCACCCGGCGATGATCCCGCTGTCGCACCCGCTGGCGTCCGTCCGCGAGGCGTACAACGCGGTGTTCGTCGAGGCCGAGGCGGCCGGCCGGCTGATGTTCTACGGCCCCGGTGCGGGCGGCTCGCCGACCGCCTCCGCGGTGCTCGGCGACCTGGTCGCGGTCTGCCGCAACAAGCTGGCCGGCGCCACCGGCCCCGGTGACTCGCTGTACACGCAGCTGCCGGCCAAGCCGATGGACCAGGTGGTCACCCGCTACCACGTCAGCCTGGACGTGGACGACCGCGCGGGCGTGCTCGCCCAGGTGGCGTCCGTCTTCGCCGAGCACGGCGTCTCCATCGACACCGTGCGCCAGCAGGGCCGCGACGGCGACGCCTCGCTCGTCGTGGTCACCCACCGTGCCACCGACGCCGCGCTGTCGGCGACGGTCGACAAGCTCCGCGCGCTGGACAGCGTGCGGGACGTGGCCAGCATCATGCGGGTCGAAGGGGAATAAGGAACCAGCCATGAACGCCGTTGCCGAGAACGTCGTCCGAGGCGCGCACACCCACCAGTGGCGCGGCCTGATCGAGGAGTACCGGGACCGCCTGCCGGTCACCGCGGCCACCCCGGTGGTCACCCTGCTGGAGGGCGGCACGCCCCTGGTCCCGGCCCAGGTGCTCTCCGAGCGCACGGGCTGCGAGGTCTACCTCAAGGTCGAGGGCGCCAACCCGACCGGCTCCTTCAAGGACCGCGGGATGACGATGGCCATCTCCAAGGCCAAGGAGGAGGGCGCGCAGGCGGTCATCTGCGCCTCCACCGGCAACACCTCGGCCTCCGCCGCCGCGTACGCGGTACGGGCCGGGATGGTCTCCGCGGTGCTCGTCCCGCAGGGCAAGATCGCCCTCGGCAAGATGGGCCAGGCGCTGGTGCACGGCGCCAGGATCCTGCAGGTCGACGGGAACTTCGACGACTGCCTCACCCTTGCGCGTGAACTGTCCGAGAAGTACCCGGTGGCGCTGGTCAACTCGGTGAACCCGGTGCGGATCGAGGGTCAGAAGACCGCGGCCTTCGAGATCGTCGACATGCTCGGCGACGCCCCGGACATCCACGTCCTGCCGGTCGGCAACGCGGGCAACATCACCGCGTACTGGAAGGGCTACCGCGAGTACGCCGCCGACGGCATGGCCGCCCGCACCCCGCGGATGTGGGGCTTCCAGGCATCCGGCTCGGCCCCCATCGTGGACGGCGCG
This sequence comes from Kitasatospora sp. Xyl93, assembly GCF_055383135.1. Lineage (NCBI taxonomy): Bacteria > Bacillati > Actinomycetota > Actinomycetes > Kitasatosporales > Streptomycetaceae > Kitasatospora > Kitasatospora sp. Xyl93. The sequence continues at coordinate 5,163,757 of NZ_AP029185.1, forward strand.
CCGGTGCTCAAGCCGCAGACCATCGCCACCGCGATCCGGATCGGCAACCCGGCCTCCTGGGACTTCGCGCTCGCCGCGCGGGACGACTCGGGCGGCCTCATCGACAAGGTGACGGACCGTCAGATCCTGTCCGCCTACCGGCTGTTGGCCTCGCAGGAGGGCGTCTTCGTGGAGCCCGCCTCGGCCGCCTCGGTGGCCGGCCTGCTGGCCAAGGCGGAGGCCGGCCTGGTCGACCCGGGCCAGCGGATCGTCTGCACCGTGACCGGAAACGGCCTGAAGGACCCGGACTGGGCGGTGGCCGGCGCGCCGCAGCCGCAGGTCGTCCCGATCGACCCGGAGGCGGCCGCCCGCAGCCTCGGACTGCTCGACCGCTAGAAAGGCCTGACGCCCCGACGGGCCGACCCTTTCGGGGGTCGGCCCGTCGGAGTTCCCCACTGACACTTTTGTGTCAATCGCGCCGCGCGCGGCAATGCGTTTCCGCCCCCCTCCCCGGCCGGGCGGGGTGCGCATTCCGGCCAGAACGGCAACACACCAGATCGAAGGCCCACGAGGTGTACCGCTCGGGAACCTCTCTTCGATACTCTGGCTTCGGCCGTGTGGCACATGCCCCGGGCCCGGCGGGTCCGGGCCGCGCCGACCGTCGCGACCGCCCGCCCCGGAGGGGCCGCGGTCCGTTCCCCGCCATCGCACCGACGACGCGCTCCGCGCCGCCCGATTTCCCCAGGAGAGTCCACCGCATGGCCGGTCCTGCGTTCCGTGCCGCCGCCGTCCGGGTCAGGGTTCCCGCGACCAGCGCCAACCTCGGCCCGGGCTTCGACGCCTTCGGGCTCGCGCTGGGTCTGTACGACGACGTGGTCGTCCGGGTCGCCGACTCCGGCCTCTCCGTCGACATCGCCGGCGAGGGTGCCGAGACGCTGCCGCGCGACGAGCGCCACCTGCTGGTCCGCTCGATGCGCGCCGCCTTCGACCGGCTCGGCGGCCAGCCGCGGGGCCTCGAAGTGGTCTGCGCCAACCGGATACCGCACGGCCGCGGCCTCGGCTCCTCCTCGGCCGCCATCTGCGCCGGCATCGTGGCCGCCCGCGCGGTGACCATCGGCGGCCCGTCCGCGCTGGACGACGACGCCCTGCTGGCCCTCGCCTCCGAGCTGGAGGGCCACCCGGACAACGTGGCCGCCTGCCTGCGCGGCAACTTCACCATCGCCTGGACCGACGAGGAGTCGGCCAAGGCCGTCGCGCTGGAGCCGTCCGAGCAGGTCGTCCCGGTGGTGTTCGTGCCGGCCGGCGAGGTGCTCACCGAGACCGCGCGCGGACTGCTGCCGAGAACCGTCCCGCTGGCCGACGCGGCCGTCAACGCCGGCCGCTCCGCACTGCTGGTGGAGGCGCTCACCCGGCGCCCCGAGCTGCTCCTCGCCGCCACCGAGGACCGGCTGCACCAGGACTACCGCGCGTCCGCCATGCCGGACAGCGCCGCCCTGGTCGGCGCGCTGCGCGCCGAGGGGGTCCCCGCGGTCATCTCCGGGGCCGGCCCGACCGTCCTGGCGCTCACCGACGAGGCGGGCGCCGACAAGGTGCTCTCCTTCGCCGGGCACCACGGCCACGGCGGCGACCCGGCGTTCGCCGCGCACCGGCTGGAGGTCGACCGAGCCGGGGCCGTCGTGCTCCCGCTGGACGTCTGAGCAGCCCGAACGTGCCGTTCGGGGCGCGGTGGCGGCACCCCGCCGAGCCGGCTCCGACGGACACGATTGGCAAGCGCGAGGCTGGGGAATGTCTGAGGGAGTCGGTAGTGTTAACCTCATTGCTGCACCAGGTGCCCTCCGGGGCTAGGTGCGCCGCGTCCCGATCCCAGCGCTCCACGGCAGTGGAGCCCCGGCGATCCACGGGGCGACGATTCTCCGGGAGCCCACCGCAGCGCGTACGCAGCCTGCCTGCGCGACATGCGGCCGCATCCCGAAGCCGTGACGGCACCTGACTCCCACCCGCGGCCTCCCACCTAGAGGCACAGGACGGGCGGAGCGCGGGCCACCGTCACGCGACGGGGGCCCGGGATTCGCAGGGAGCGTGGGGGTTACGCCCTCAGGGGAGGTCGACACACGACCGGCCCACGCGCCACTCAGCACCACCGTGCTTCACGCACCGCACCTCGTACGTAGCTCTCCCTCGACGGGCTCCCGCCATTCGAGGGACCACCGCCTCGGACCGACGCAGTCGAGCGTTGGTCAGGACAGCACAACCGGTCGCCGAGCCAGACAGGCCGACGTCCGCTCCAGGGAAGGACCCTTAGTGAGCGACTCCACCGATCTGATGGGCGCGCGCCCGGACGCCGATGCGTCGGACGCAGCCGCCGCCCCCGCTGCCCCGGCGCGGCGCCGCCGCAGTGCCGCCGCGGGCCTGGACGGCATGGTCCTGGCCGAGCTCCAGAAGCTCGCCGCGGACCTTGGCATCACCGGTACCGGACGCATGCGCAAGAGCCAGCTGATCGAGACCATCAAGGAGAAGAGCGGCGGGGACCCGCTGCTCGCCGCCGGTGGCGCCGCCCCGGCCGCCAAGCGCGCCGCCGCCAAGGCGGACGCCGAGGCCCCGGCCGAGAAGCCGGCCCGCCGCACCAAGGCCGCCGCCGCCAAGGCGGAGGCCGAGGCCCCGGCCGCCGCCGAGCCGCAGACCCAGATCGAGATCCCGGTCCAGGCCGCCGCCGAGACCGCCGCGCCCGCCCGCGCCGAGCGCACCCGCCGCCGGGCCACCTCGGCCGCCGGAGCGCCCACCGCTCCGGCCGCGGAGGCCGCCACCGAGGCCGCCGGCGTCGCGGTCGCCGAGTCGAAGCAGGCCGAGGCCCGCCCGGCCGAGACCCGCGGCTTCGAGAGCCGGGAGGACGGCCGCGAGAGCCGTCGCGACCGCCGTGAGCGCCGCGAGCGCCGCGACGGCACCGAGCGCACCGAGCGCACCGACCGCCAGGAGGGCGGCGAGGCCCAGGACGGCGACGGCCGCGAGTCGCGCCGCGACCGCCGCAACCGCCGCGAGCGCACCGACCGCACCGACCGCCAGTCCCAGCAGGGCGGCGGCCAGCAGCAGGGCGGCCAGGCCGAGCAGCAGGGCCGCCAGACCCAGCAGGCCCAGCAGCCGCAGGCCCAGCAGGGCGGCTACGAGGACGACGAGTTCGGCGAGGGCCGCCGCGGCCGGCGCGGGCGCTACCGCGACCGCCGTGGCCGCCGTGGCCGCGACGGCTTCGAGGCCGGCCCCGTCGAGCCGCAGATCGGCGAGGACGACGTCCTGATCCCGGTCGCGGGCATCCTCGACATCCTCGACAACTACGCGTTCGTGCGCACCTCCGGCTACCTGCCGGGCCAGAACGACGTCTACGTCTCGCTCGCCCAGGTCCGCAAGAACGGCCTGCGCAAGGGTGACGCCATCACCGGTGCGGTGCGCCAGCCCCGCGACGGCGAGCGCCGCGAGAAGTTCAACGCCATGGTGCGGCTGGACTCCGTCAACGGCATGGACCCGGAGAGCGGCCGCGGCCGTCCCGAGTTCAACAAGCTCACCCCGCTGTACCCGCAGGAGCGGCTGCGCCTGGAGACCGACCCGGGCGTGCTGACCACCCGGATCATCGACCTGGTGTCGCCGATCGGCAAGGGCCAGCGCGGTCTGATCGTCGCGCCGCCGAAGACCGGCAAGACCATGGTGCTCCAGGCGGTCGCCAACGCGATCACCCACAACAACCCCGAGTGCCACCTGATGGTCGTCCTGGTCGACGAGCGTCCGGAAGAGGTCACCGACATGCAGCGGTCGGTGAAGGGCGAGGTCATCTCCTCGACCTTCGACCGCCCGGCCGAGGACCACACCACCGTCGCCGAGCTGGCCATCGAGCGCGCCAAGCGCCTGGTGGAGCTGGGCCACGACGTGGTCATCCTGCTGGACTCGATCACCCGCCTCGGCCGTGCCTACAACCTGGCCGCGCCGGCCTCCGGCCGCATCCTGTCCGGCGGTGTCGACTCGACCGCGCTGTACCCGCCGAAGAAGTTCTTCGGCGCCGCGCGCAACATCGAGAACGGCGGCTCGCTGACCATCCTGGCCACCGCGCTGGTCGAGACCGGCTCGCGCATGGACGAGGTGATCTTCGAGGAGTTCAAGGGCACCGGCAACATGGAGCTCAAGCTCGACCGGAAGCTCTCGGACAAGCGCATCTTCCCGGCCGTCGACGTGGACGCCTCCAGCACCCGCAAGGAGGAGATCCTGCTCGGCAGCGAGGAGTTGGCCATCGTCTGGAAGCTGCGCCGGGTGCTGCACGCGCTCGACTCGCAGCAGGCGATCGAGCTGCTCCTGGACAAGATGAAGCAGACCAAGAGCAACGCCGAGTTCCTGATGCAGATCGCCAAGACCACCCCCGGCTCCGGCGACTGACCGTAGCCGGACGGCTGTCGAAGCACGGAACCCCGGATCGCGCGAGCGGTCCGGGGTTCCGTCGCGTCCGGCCCGGTTTGTTCCGGAGTCGGGACAACTTGGGGGCGTTTGGCGCGCCTTGTCCGATTTACCCTGGACCGTATGGCCGAACACAAGAGGGTCCCGAGTCGCCGCCGCAGGCTCCTGCGGACGGCGGCCTGCGCGTTCGCCGCGCTCGTCGTCCTCGGCGCCGGTGCGGCCCTCTTCGCCTACTTCAGGTTCAACGGCAACATCAGGAGCGTCGACATCGACGCCCGGCTCGGCGACGCCCGGCCGCCGGCCGCCACCGACGGCTCCTTCAACATCCTGGTGCTCGGCTCCGACTCGCGGAGCGGCGCCAACGGCTCGATCGCCGGCGGGGACACCGGCGACACCGCCCGCTCGGACACCGCGATGGTGGTGCACATCACCCAGGACCACTCCCGCGCCCAGATCGTCTCGATCCCGCGCGACACCCTGGTCGCCCGCCCCGACTGCACCGACGCGAACGGCCGGACGGTGCCCGGCGCCAAGCGCGCGATGTACAACAGCGCCTTCGAGAGCGGCGGCGCGGCCTGCGCGGTCAGGACCACCGAGCAGCTCACCGGGCTGCGGATGGACCACTACCTGCAGATCGACTTCGCCGGCTTCGCCCGGGTCGTGGACGCGATAGGCGGGGCCACCGTGACCACCACGGTGGCCATCCACGACAAGGACAGCGGGCTCGACCTGCCGCCCGGCGAGCACCACCTGGACGGACAGCAGGCGCTGGCCTTCGTGCGCACCCGGCACGGCGTCGGCGACGGCAGCGACCTCGGCCGGATCGAGCTCCAGAAGCAGATGGTGCGGTCTCTGCTGAAGCAGGCCGGGGGGAGCGGGCTGCTCACCAACCCGGTCAAGCTGTGGTCGCTCGGCGACACCGTGACCAGGAGCATCACCACCGACTCCGCGCTCGGCTCGGTGAACGCGCTGGTGGGGCTCGCCCAGGAGCTCAAGGGGATAGGCCCGGACCAGCTGAGCATGGTCACCCTGCCGGTGGCGGCGGCCCCCGGCGACCCGAACCGGGTGGTGCCGCAGCAGCCGCAGGCCGGGCAGGTCTGGGCGGCGCTCAAGGCCGACCAGCCGTTCCCCCCGGCCGTCGTCTCCACGCAGCCGGAGAACCCCGCTGCTACTCGCCCGCTCGCCTCCGGGCGCTCTTGACCCGGCGCCGACGGTCGGCGCTCCCTCGCTCCTTCGTCGCTCCCTCGCTTCTCCCTTTCGGCACCGGCGCGCCCTTCGGCTCGGGGCGGGTGCTGCTACTCGCCCGCTCGCCTCCGGGCGCTCTTGACCCGGCGCCGACGGTCGGCGCTCCCTCGCTCCTTCGTCGCTCCCTCGCTTCTCCCTTTCGGCACCGGCGCGCCCTTCGGCTCGGGGCGGGTGCTGCTGTTCGCCCGCTCGCCTCCAGGCGCTGAGGGGGCCCGGAATATCCCGGAACGCGACCCGGTTTGGGAAGATGCGGCCGGTCCTGGCAGACTGGTCCGTCGGTCCCGGTTCACGTGCGGCGCTCCAGCCGCCGACCCGGTGCCCTCCCGAAACCTAGGAGACCCCCTTGAAGTCCAACGTTCACCCCGAGTACGTGGTCACCCGCGTGACCTGCACCTGTGGCGCCGAGTTCGTGACCCGCTCGACCGAGACCAGTGGCGAGATCCGCGCCGAGGTCTGCTCGCAGTGCCACCCGTTCTACACCGGCAAGCAGAAGATCCTCGACACCGGTGGCCGCGTGGCCCGCTTCGAGGCCCGCTTCGGCAAGCAGCACAGCGCGAAGGCCTAGCGCTCACTCGGCGCCGGTTCCCGGCGCCCCCGTACTGTTGTCGGGGGCGTCGGGGGCCGGCGCCGTTCGCGTCCCCCGCGAGTTCCCCACCCCCCACACGTTTCCGAGTCCCCGGGAAGAAGGCCACCCCCATGTTCGAGGCAGTCGAAGAGCTCCTCGTCGAGCACGCCGACCTCGAGACGAGGCTGGCCGACCCGTCCGTCCACGCCGACCAGGCCAACGCCCGCAAGCTGGCCAAGCGGTACGCCGAGCTGACCCCGATCACCCGGGTCTACCGGCAGTGGCGACAGGCCGGCGAGGACATCGAAGCCGCGCGCGAACTCGCTGCCGAGGATCCGGAGTTCATCGCCGAGGTGAAGGACTCCGAGGCGCGCCGGGAGGAGCTCACCGAGGAGCTGCGGCTGCTGCTGGTCCCGCGCGACCCGAGCGACGACAAGGACGTCATCCTGGAGATCAAGGCGGGCGAGGGCGGCGAGGAGTCCGCGCTGTTCGCCGGCGACCTGCTCCGGATGTACCTGCGCTTCGCGGAGCGGGTCGGCTGGAAGACCGAGATCATCGACTCCAACGAGTCCGACCTCGGCGGCTACAAGGACGTCTCGGTGGCCGTGAAGACCAAGGGCAGCACCGAGCCCGGCCAGGGCGTCTGGGCCCGGCTGAAGTACGAGGGCGGCGTGCACCGCGTGCAGCGCGTCCCCGCCACCGAGTCGCAGGGCCGCATCCACACCTCCGCGGCGGGCGTGCTGGTCACCCCCGAGGCGGAGGAGGTCGAGGTCGAGATCCTCGCCAACGACCTCCGCATCGACGTCTACCGCTCCTCCGGCCCCGGCGGCCAGTCGGTCAACACCACCGACTCCGCGGTCCGGATCACCCACCTGCCGACCGGTATCGTGGCGTCCTGCCAGAACGAGAAGAGCCAGCTCCAGAACAAGGAGCAGGCGATGCGCATCCTGCGGTCGCGGCTGCTGGCCGCCGCGCAGGAGGAGGCCGAGCGGGAGGCCTCGGACGCGCGCCGCAGCCAGGTCCGCACGGTCGACCGCTCCGAGCGGATCCGCACGTACAACTACCCCGAGAACCGCATCTCGGACCACCGCACCGGATTCAAGGCGTACAACCTGGACCAGGTCCTGGACGGCGAACTGAACGCGGTGATCCAGTCCTGCGTGGACAAGGACGCGGCGGCCAAACTCGCCGCGGCCGCCCAAGAGAACTGAGACCGGCGCGCCCCAGCCCGCGCTTCGCCCGAAGCCGGAGCGCAGAAACAAGAGGTCGTACGGATGAACCTGCTGCTCGCCGAGGTGGCCCAGGCCACCCAGCGGTTGGCCGCGGCCGGCGTGCCGTCGCCGCGCTTCGACGCGGAGGAGCTCGCCGCCTACGTCCACAACGTCAAGCGCAGCCAGCTGCACACGGTGAAGGACGCCGACTTCGACGCCCGCTACTGGGAGGCGGTCTCCCGGCGGGAGGCGCGCGAGCCGCTCCAGCACATCACCGGGCGGGCGTTCTTCCGCTACCTCGAACTGGAGGTCGGCCCCGGGGTGTTCGTGCCCCGGCCGGAGACCGAGACGGTCGTCGAGTGGGCGATAGACGCGGTGCGCGACATGGACGTGGCCGAGCCGCTGGTGGTGGACCTGTGCTCCGGCTCCGGCGCGATCGCCCTCGCCCTGGCCCAGGAACTTCCGCGCTCGACCGTGCACGCCTTCGAACTGGACGAGGGCGCGCTGGAGTACACCCGGCGCAACATCGAGGCCAGCCCCGACCGCGCCCGGGTCACCCTGCACGCCGGTGACGCCACCAAGGCCTTCGAGGACGACCGCTCCTGGGACGGCCGCTTCGACCTGGTCATCTCCAATCCGCCGTACATCCCGCTCACCGAGTGGGAGTACGTCGCGCCGGAGGCCCGCGACCACGACCCGCAGATGTCGCTGTTCTCCGGCGAGGACGGCCTGGACACCATCCGCGGCATCGAGCGGGTCGCGGCCCGACTGCTGCGCCCGGGCGGCGCGGTGGTGATCGAGCACGCCGACCAGCAGGGCGGCCAGGTGCCGTGGATCTTCAACGAGGAACACGGCTGGACGGACACCGCCGACCACCGCGACCTCAACAACCGGCCGCGCTTCACGACCGCCCGGAGGGTCGGGTCGTGAACGGTCGAGCACAGCACGACCGCCCGGAGGGTCGGGTCGTGAACATCGAACGCTGTACGACAGCGCGCAAGGCCGCGCTGTGACCGCAGTGAGGGCCGTAGTGACCGCCATGAGCCACTCCGGAAGGGGACCGCACCGATGAGCCGCCGCTACGACTGTGCCGATGCCGGGGACCGCACCACCGGTCTGCGCGAGGCCGCCTCGGCCATCCGCCGCGGCGAACTCGTCGTGCTGCCCACCGACACCCTGTACGGGGTCGGCGCGGACGCCTTCTCCGCGGAGGCCGTCGGCGAGCTGATGGCCGCCCGCGGCCGCGGCCGCAACACCCCGTCCCCGGTGCTGGTCGGCTCGCCGACCACCCTGCACGGCCTGGTCACCGACTTCTCCGAGCAGGCCTGGGAGCTGGTCGACGCGTTCTGGCCCGGCGGGCTCACCCTGGTCGCCCGGCACCAGCCCTCGCTGCGCTGGGACCTCGGCGACACCCGCGGCACCGTCGCGGTCCGGATGCCGCTGCACCCGGTCGCCATCGAGCTGCTGAACGCCACCGGCCCGCTGGCCGTCTCCAGCGCCAACCGGATCGGCGGGTCCTCCCCGCTGACCTGCGACGACGCGCAGGCCCAGCTCGGCGACGCGATCTCGGTCTACCTGGACGGCGGGGCGGCCGAGGACTCCGCCACCTCGTCGATCGTCGACGTCACCGGCAAGGTCCCGGTTCTGCTGCGGGCCGGTGCGATCAGCGTCGAGCAGCTGAGGGAGGTCGTCCCCGACCTGGAGGCCGGCAGTTGACGCCCACCGCCTCGCTCCACGCCGGGCCGGGCATAGCGCCGTACCTGAGCGTGGGCCCCAGGCCGCTGGACCACTTCCGGATCCTGTTCGTCTGCACCGGGAACATCTGCCGCTCGCCGATCGCCGAGCGGCTGACCCGGCGTGAGCTGGACACCCGGCTGAGCCCCCGGGTGGCCGGACGGATCCTGGTCGAGAGCGCCGGCACCTGGGGCCACGAGGGCGCGCCGATGGAGGACCACGCCGCGACCGTGCTCGACGAGTACGGCGCCGACAGCGGTGGCTTCACCGGCCGCGAGCTGCTGGACGAGCACGTGGTCGAGGCCGACCTGGTGCTCACCGCGACGCTGGACCACCGCGCCCAGGTGATCTCGATGGGCCACGAGGCGGGGCTGCGCACCTTCACGCTGAAGGAGTTCACCCGCCTGGTGCGGACGATAGACCCGGGCACCCTGCCGGACCCGCGGCGCGGCGCCGACGTCACCGAGCGGGCCCGCGCGCTGGTCCGGGCGGCCGCCGCGCTGCGCGGTTGGCTGCTGGCCGCCACCCCGGAGTCGGACGAGGTGGACGACCCGTACGGGGCGCCGATCGGCATGTTCCGCAACTGCGGCGAGGAGATATTCCACGCGGTCGACCCGGTGGTCACCGCGCTCACCGGCGTACCCGCGCCGCGCTGACCGAGCCGACGGGCCCCGCCGCCGAACGGGGCCGTCCGGCCGCGGCTCGGCGGGCCGGGCGGCGGCAGCGGTCCTACGCTGGGTGACACAGTCCCCGCAGCGCCCGGGAGCCCCGCCATGACCGTCACCGATGCAGCGACCGGCCCGACCACGACGACCGGGCGCCCCTGGGCGTCCGAGGCGCTGCGCCGCGCCGACCCGCAGCTGGCCGACCTGCTGGCCGCGGAGGCCGAGCGGCGCGCCGAAACGATCCAGCTGCTGGCGGGGGAGAACCTCACCAGCCCCGCCGTCCTGGCGGCCCTCACCGGCCCGCTGATCGACAAGTACGCCGAGGGCTACCCGGGCCGCCGGCACCACACCGGCTGCGCGCTGGCGGACGCCGCCGAGCTGCTGGCGATCGACCGGGCCCGCGAGCTGTTCGCCGCCCCGCACGCCAACGTCCAGCCCCGGTCGGCGACTTCGGCGATGCTGGCGACGTACGCGGCGCTGCTGCGCCCCGGTGACGGGGTGCTGGCGATGTCGCTGGAGCACGGCGGCCACCTCAGCTGCGGCTCGCGCGCCAACTTCTCCGGGCGCTGGTTCGACTTCACCGGCTACGGCGTGCGCGAGTCCGACGGGCTGATCGACCTCGACCAGGTCCGCGACCTGGCCCGGCAGCACCGCCCCAAGGCCATCGTGGCGGGCTCGATCTCGCACCCCCGGCACCCCGACTGGGCGGCGTTCCGGGAGATCGCCGACGAGGTGGACGCCTACCTGATCGCCTCCGCCGCGCAGACCACCGGGCTGATCGCGGCCGGGGTGGCGCCCTCCCCGGTGCCGTACGCGGACGTCACGGTGGCGGCCACCCACAAGCTGCTGCGCGGTCCGCGCGGCGGGCTGCTGCTGTGCACCGCGGAGCTGGCCGAGCGGATCGACCGGGCGGTCTTCCCGTTCAGCCAGGGCGGCGCGGCCATGAACGAGGTGGCCGGCAAGGCGGTCGCCCTCGCGGAGGCCTCCGCGCCCGCCTACCGGACGTACGCGCAGCGGACGGTGTCCGGGGCCCGGGCGCTCGCCGCGGGCCTCGCGGAGGCCGGCCTGCGCCCGCTGACGGGCGGCACCGACACCCACCTGGTGACCGCCGACGTGAGCCCGCTCGGCGTCACCGGCGCGGAGGCCGAGCGGCGCTGCGCGGCGGCCGGGCTGCTGCTCGGCAAGTGCGCGCTGCCGTACGACCCGGCGCCGGTCGCCGAGGCCTCCGGGATCCGGCTGGGCACGGGCACGGTGACCAGCCAGGGGATGGGGGAGCCGGAGCTGGCCGAGATCGCCGGACTGGTCGCCCGGGTGCTCACCGGGGGCGCGGCCGCCCCGGCCGCGGCCCGGGTCCGGGAGCTGGCGCTGGCCTTCGCCCGCCCGGCGTGACGGGGCCCGTGCGGGTATCCGGATCTCCTACCCGGGAGGGCGAACCGCGATGCACGGTCCCGGCGTCCGACTCAATAAGGTGTGTGCCGTGGCGACGCACCTCGAACCCCGGGACGGCAGGGGAGTACCTTCGGTACCTCCCCGTTCGACAGTGATGCAGGAGGCCAGTGGTGCGTGAGTATCTGCTGGTGCTGTTCTGCACGGCCGCCGTCACCTACCTGCTGACCGGCCCGGTCCGGAAGTTCGCCATCGCGGCCGGCGCCATGCCGCCGGTCCGCGCCCGCGACGTGCACCGCGAGCCCACCCCCCGGCTCGGCGGCATCGCGATGTTCGGCGGACTGTGCGCGGGCATCCTGGTCGCCTCGCAGCTCGACAACCTGAGCAAGGTGTTCTCCCAGGGCACCGACATCCGCGCGCTGCTGTCCGGCGCCGGGATCATGTTCCTGCTCGGGGTGCTCGACGACAAGTGGGGCGTGGACGCGCTGGTGAAGCTCGGCGGCCAGATGATCGCCGCCGGTGTGATGGTCTGGCAGGGCGTCACGGTGATCACCCTCCCGGTGCCCGGCGTCGGCCCGGTCGCGGTGAGCCCGACCCAGGGCATGGTGATCTCGGTCGTCCTGGTCGTCGTCATGGTCAACGCGGTGAACTTCATCGACGGCCTGGACGGCCTGGCCGGCGGCATGGTCTGCATCGCCGCGATGGCCTTCTTCCTGTACAGCTACCGGCTCTGGTACGGCTACACGATCTCCGACGCGGCCCCCGCCGTGCTGTTCAGCGTGCTGCTGATCGGCATGTGCCTGGGCTTCCTGGCGCACAACATGCACCCCGCGCGGATCTTCATGGGCGACTCCGGCTCGATGATGCTGGGCCTGATGCTGGCCGTCGCCGCGATCTCCATCACCGGCCGGGTCGACCCGGACCTGATCAGCAACGAGACCGGTTCGCAGACCGCCGCCGTGCACGCCCTGGTGCCGATCTACATCCCGCTGCTGCTGCCGCTGACGGTCATCGCGCTGCCGCTGGCGGACCTGCTGCTCGCGGTGGTCCGCCGGACCTGGGCCGGCCAGTCCCCGTTCGCCGCGGACAAGCGCCACCTGCACCACCGGCTGCTCCAGGTCGGCCACTCGCACAGCCGCGCCGTACTGATCATGTACTTCTGGGCCGCGCTGATCGCCTTCGGCTCGGTGGCGTTCTCGGTGACCAACACCGGCCGCACCGTCGTCCTGGCGCTGGCCGGGCTCTGCCTGGTCGGCCTGGTGGTGCTGCTCATCCCGCGGTTCCGGCCGCGCGCCCCGCGGGCGGTGCAGGCCTTCGTCCCCCCGCGCTACCGCCGGCAGCGGACCGGTCCGATGGCCGAACTGTCGGCGAAGGACAAGCAACTCCTCGGTGAAGCCGGCCGGGACTCCGAGCTGGGCTCCACCGCGGCCGGCTCCCACCACAAGGCCACCGGCCGCCACTGACAAGGGAGTTGGTGCCCCGTCAGAGAGCGTTCACTCGAACGGCGGAACCATTGCGCCGTTGGTGTGACAGGTGCCACACATTCATGGTAAAGCTCTCATCAAATAGTTTGTGATACCGTTCACGAGTACCGAGAACACGCCGAAAGACCTGACAGGTGGATGACTTCCGTCCCTGTCGGTCTCCCTCCCCGGGCCCGCCGTTGCGATGGGCGGCCCGCGGCGATGCCTCGGTCCGGTGTCACCCGCCACCCGTTGTGCCCGTCCCCCCGCCACATCGACATGCCGCCGGAGCTGCCGACATGCCGTCCACCGACGCCCGGATCCTCCGAGGCGCCGCGATTCCCACTGCGGTCGCCGGGATCATCGCCATGGCGATCTCCTTCGCCGTCGCCGGTGGGAAGGGGCTGCTCGGCGCCCTGTTCGGCGCGCTGCTGGTGATGGCCTTCTTCAGCTTCGGCCAGGTCGCGCTCGACCGGCTGACCCGGTCGAACCCGCAGATCATGATGGCCGCGGCGCTGCTCGTGTACACCACGCAGATCCTGTTGGTCGGCATCGTGCTCGCGGTCTTCAAGGACACCGACCTCTTCAACCGGCAGGCGTTCGCCTTCACCCTGCTCGGCTGCGCCCTGATCTGGACGGGCTTCCAGGTGCGCGGCGCACTCAAGGCCAAGACCTTCTACGTCGACCCCGACGCCTCCGAAAAGAAGGGCGACAAGCCCTCCGACAAGGGGCGTCAACAGTGACGAGGCCCGGCTGTCCTCCCAACGAGGGGGGCGGTGTTTATGCCGCGCTGACGGGCTGCTATCGTCCGTCGCAACAACGGAGTACGGGAAGAGGCCAGGTCTGTCCGGACAGCGGACGGATCGCCCCCCTGATCCGCGCAGTCTTCGATGATCCCGCTGTGGTGCAGTGCACCGGCGCGCGGGGTCGGCGAGAAACCCATCAAGTTCCAGTGCCGCTCCGTGGCCTCAGGCCACGCCGACACACCGAGGTTGCCGTATCCATGCGTCACGACGAAGGAGTCCGTGGTGAGTGCTGAACTCACGTCCCTCGCCTCAGGCAGTTGCCACTTCGGGGACGCTGGCTGCGGCTTCCCGGCCCCGGGTCTGAACGAGTTCCAGTTCAAGCCGATCTTCTCGATCGGCAGCGTCGAGTTCAACAAGCCGATGCTGCTGTCGTTCATCGTCGCGTTCCTGGTGGTCGGCTTCTTCTGGGCCGCCTTCGCCAAGCCGCGTCTGGTCCCCGGCAAGCTGCAGCTGGTCGGCGAGATCGGCTACGACTTCGTCAAGCGCTCCATCGTGCTGGAGACGATCGGCAAGAAGGGCGAGAAGTACGTCCCGATGCTCGTCTCGATGTTCTTCTTCATCTGGTTGATGAACATCATGTCGATCATCCCCTTCGCCCAGTTCCCGGTGATGGCGGCGATCGCGTTCCCGGCGGGCCTCGCGGCGATCGTCTGGCTCACCTACATGACGCTGACCTTCAAGAAGCACGGCTTCGTCGGCGGTCTGAAGAACCTCTGCTGGCCCTCGGGCATCCCCGGCTGGGTCATGTTCATCCTGGTGCCGATCGAGTTCTTCTCGAACGTCCTCGTGCGCCCCTTCACGCTCGCGGTCCGAGCCTTCGCGAACATGTTCGCCGGCCACCTGCTGATCGTGATGTTCTCCATCGCCTCCTGGTACCTGCTCAGCCCGACCCTGGGCGCGCTCTACGGCTCGGTCTCCTTCGTGGTGACCATCGCCCTGACCGCCTTCGAGCTGCTGGTCCAGTTCCTGCAGGCCTACATCTTCGTGATGCTGGCCAGCAGCTACATCGCCGGTGCCCTGGAAGAGGCGCACTGAGCCCCGGGGCCGCGGCCCCGCCGAGAACCACCTCCCGGATCGCCCGGTGGCCAATCACCACCGGTTCACCACCCTGCAAAGGACAACGTCAATGAGCATCCTCGCTGAGGGCACTGTCTACGGTTCCGTCGCCTCGCTGGGCTACGGCCTCGCCGCCATCGGCCCCGGCATCGGCGTCGGTCTGATCTTCGGCAACGGTGTCCAGGCCATGGCCCGCCAGCCCGAGGCTGCCGGTCTCATCCGTTCCAACATGTTCATCGGCTTCGCGCTGACCGAGGCGCTCGCCCTCATCGGCATCGTCATGCCGTTCGTCTTCGGCAACAAGTAATCCCGCCGTAGACCCTTTCTGAGGAAGGTCCAGATATGAGCATGGCGATCGTCCAGCTCGCGGCCGAGGAGAAGATGAACCCTCTCCTCCCCGCGTGGCCCGAGATCATCATCGGCCTGCTCTGCTTCTTCATCGTCTTCGGTCTGCTCGGCAAGAAGCTCCTCCCCAGCATCGAGAAGGTGCTGTCGGAGCGCCGGGACGCGATCGAGGGCGGGATGGAGCGCGCCGAGGCCGCCCAGGCGGAGGCCCAGGCCCTGCTTGAGCAGTACCGCGCCGAGCTCGCCGAGGCGCGCCACGAGGCTGCCCGCATCGTCGAGCAGGCTCGCGAGCAGGGTGCCGCCCAGCTCGCCGAGATGCGCGAGGAGGGCCAGCGCCAGCGCGAGGCCATCGTCGCCGCCGGTCACGCCCAGATCGAGGCGGACAAGAAGCAGGCCACTGCCGCCCTGCGTCAGGACGTGGGCTCGCTGGCCACCCAGCTGGCGTCCCGCATCGTGGGTGAGTCCCTCGAGGACCACACCCGGCAGAGCGGCGTCATCGACCGCTTCCTGGACGAGCTGGAGGCCAAGGCCGCCGTTGCTCAGGGTGCGGCCAAGTGATCGGCGCCAGCCGCGAGGCCCTCGCCGCCGGCCGGCAGAACCTGGAGAGCCTGACCGACTCCACCTCGGTGGACGCGGCCAAGCTCGCCGAGGAGCTCACCGCCGTCACGGCCGTGCTGGACCGTGAGGTGTCGCTGCGCCGTGTCCTGACCGACCCCTCCCGGTCGGGCCAGGACAAGGCCCAGCTGGTCACCTCGCTGCTGACCGGCCAGGTCTCCGGCGAGGCCGTGGACCTGGTCTCCGGCCTGGTCCGCTCCCGCTGGTCGGGTTCGCGCGACCTGGTGGACGCGACCGAGGAGCTCGCCGCGTACGCCGAGATCATCGCCGCGGACAAGGCCGGCGCCCTGGACGACGTCGAGGACGAGCTCTTCCGCTTCGGCCGGGTGGTGAGCGGCTCGCACGAGCTGCGCGCCGCGCTGACCGAGCCGAAGGCCGGTGCCGTCGCGAGGGCCGCGCTGATCAGCAAGCTGCTGGGCGGCCGCGCCCACGCCGGCACCGTCCGGCTGGTCACCGCCCTCGTCAACGTGCCGCGTGGCCGTAGCCTGGAGCAGGGTCTCGAGTCCTACTCGAAGCTCGCCGCCGCGCGTCGCGGCCGGGTGGTGGCCCTGGTCACCACCGCGGTGCCGCTGTCGGACACCCAGAAGGAGCGCCTGTCCGGTGCTCTGGCCCGGATGTACGGCCGCCAGGTCCACCTGAACATCGACGTCGACCCCGAGGTCGTCGGCGGCGTGCGGGTGCAGATCGGCGACGAGATCATCAACGGCACCGTGTCGAGCCGCCTCGAGGGCGCTCGCCAGTCGCTCGAAGGCTGAGCACCGAAGCAGCACATCCGACCCTCGGTCGGGAAACCGGCTCCCCAAGGAGCCGGCACATCGTACGGCCGGTTCGGAAGACCCGGCCGAGAGTCGAATACTTGCGGCCCTCAATGGCGGGCCGAGGATCGCAAACTAGGAGAGCAGGGAAGCCTGATGGCGGAGCTTACGATCCGTCCGGAGGAGATCCGGGACGCGCTGGCCGACTTTGTCCAGTCGTACCAGCCGGACGCCGCTTCTGTGGAAGAGGTCGGCACGGTCACTGACGCGGCGGACGGCATCGCGCATGTCGAGGGCCTGCCCTCGGTCATGGCGAACGAGCTGCTGAAGTTCGAGGACGGCACGCTCGGCCTCGCGCTGAACCTCGACACCCGCGAGATCGGTGTCGTCGTCCTCGGTGAGTTCGGCGGCATCGAAGAGGGCCAGACCGTGCGCCGCACCGGCGAGGTCCTCTCGGTTCCGGTCGGCGACGGCTACCTCGGCCGCGTCGTGGACCCGCTGGGCAACCCGATCGACGGCCTGGGCGACATCGCCGCCACCGGTCGCCGCGCCCTGGAGCTGCAGGCCCCCGGCGTCATGGCCCGCAAGTCGGTCAAGCAGCCGCTGCAGACCGGCATCAAGGCCATCGACGCGATGACCCCGATCGGCCGCGGCCAGCGCCAGCTGATCATCGGCGACCGCCAGACCGGCAAGACCGCGGTGGCCGTCGACACGATCATCAACCAGCGTGACAACTGGCGCTCGGGCGACCCGGAGAAGCAGGTCCGCTGCATCTACGTCGCCGTGGGCCAGAAGGGCTCCACCATCGCGTCCGTCCGCGGCGCCCTGGAGGAGGCCGGCGCGCTGGAGTACACCACCATCGTGGCTGCTCCCGCCTCCGACCCGGCCGGCTTCAAGTACCTCGCCCCGTACACCGGTTCGGCCATCGGCCAGGAGTGGATGTACGCCGGCAAGCACGTCCTGATCATCTTCGACGACCTGTCGAAGCAGGCCGAGGCCTACCGCTCCGTCTCCCTGCTGCTGCGCCGCCCGCCGGGCCGCGAGGCCTACCCGGGTGACGTCTTCTACCTGCACTCCCGCCTGCTGGAGCGCTGCGCCAAGCTGAACGACGCCCTGGGCGGCGGCTCGATGACCGGTCTGCCGATCATCGAGACCAAGGCCAACGACGTCTCGGCGTACATCCCGACCAACGTCATCTCCATCACCGACGGCCAGATCTTCCTGGAGTCCGACCTGTTCAACGCCGGCATCCGCCCGGCCGTGAACGTCGGCATCTCGGTCTCCCGCGTCGGTGGCTCCGCCCAGATCAAGGCCATGCGCTCGGTCGCCGGCCGTCTGCGTCTGGACCTCGCCCAGTACCGCGAGCTGGAGGCCTTCGCCGCCTTCGGTTCCGACCTGGACGCGGCCTCCAAGGCCCAGCTGGAGCGCGGTGCGCGCATGGTCGAGCTGCTGAAGCAGGGCCAGTACCAGCCGTTCCCGGTCGAGGAGCAGGTCGTCTCCATCTGGGCCGGCACCAACGGCAAGATGGACGACGTCCCGGTCGCCGAGATCCGCCGCTTCGAGCGCGAGTTCCTGGACCACGTCCGCCTGCAGCACAAGGACCTGCTCGCCGGCATCGTCGAGACCGGTCTGCTGGCCGACGGCACCATCGACGCGCTGACCAGCGCGATCGAGGCCTTCAAGCAGGGTTACCAGACCGCTGACGGCAAGCTGCTCTCCGAGCAGGCCTGAGTCCGGTAGCGAGGGAAAGGACGTAACGACCCATGGGAGCACAGCTTCGGGTCTACAAGCGCCGGATCCGCTCTGTCACCGCGACGAAGAAGATCACCAAGGCGATGGAGATGATCTCCGCGTCGCGCATCGTCAAGGCGCAGCGCGCGGTGGCCGCCTCCACTCCGTACGCCGATGAGCTCACCCGGGCGGTGACGGCGGTGGCCACCCGGTCCAACGCGAAGCACCCGCTCACCACCGAGAACCCGAACGCCAAGCGCGCCGCCGTCCTGCTGATCACGGCGGACCGCGGCCTGGCGGGCGGCTACTCGACCAACGCCATCAAGGCCGCCCAGACGCTCACCGAGCGCCTGAAGGCCGAGGGCAAGGACGTGGTGACGTACGTCGTCGGCCGCAAGGGCGTCTCGTACTACACGTTCCGCGGTCTGGCGATCGCGGACTCGTGGACGGGGTTCTCGGACAAGCCGACCTACGGTGACGCGAAGACCGTGGCGGCCGACCTGATCGCGGCCTTCACGGCCGAGACGGGCGGCGTGGAGGAACTCCACCTGATCTCGACCGAGTTCGTGTCCATGCTGACGCAGAACGCGGTCGAGGCGCGGCTGCTGCCGCTGAAGCTGGACGAGGTCCAGCTCAGCGACCAGACGCCGGCCAAGGCGGAGATCTTCCCGCTGTACGACTTCGAGCCGTCGGCGGAGGGCGTCCTGGACGCGCTGCTGCCGCGGTACGTCGAGAGCCGGATCTACAACGCGATGCTGCAGTCGGCCGCTTCCGAGCACGCCGCTCGTCGGCGTGCGATGAAGAGCGCGACGGACAACGCCGGCGAGCTCATCAAGTCGCTCACGCGGCTTGCCAACTCGGCCCGTCAGGCCGAGATCACCCAGGAAATCAGCGAGATCGTCGGTGGCGCCAACGCGCTGGCCGACGCCAGCCGCGGGAGCGAATGAGTATGACCACCACTGTTGAGCCGACCACGGCGACGGGCCGCGTCGCGCGGGTCATCGGCCCGGTCGTCGACGTGGAGTTCCCCGTCGACGCGATTCCGGACATGTACAACGCCCTGCACGTCGAGGTGGACAACCCCGACGGCACGGGCCGGAAGACCCTGACCCTCGAGGTCGCCCAGCACCTCGGCGACGGCATGGTCCGCGGCATCTCGATGCAGCCGACCGACGGCCTGGTCCGCGGTTCGCAGGTCACCGACACCGGTGCCGCGATCTCCGTCCCGGTCGGCCAGATCACCAAGGGCAAGGTCTTCAACGCCCTCGGTGACGTGCTGAACGTCGACAAGGACGAGTTCGAGTCGCAGGTCCAGGTCCGCTGGCCGATCCACCGCAAGGCCCCGGAGTTCAAGGACCTCGAGTCCAAGACCGAGATGTTCGAGACCGGCATCAAGGTCATCGACCTCCTCACCCCGTACGTCACCGGTGGCAAGATCGGTCTGTTCGGTGGTGCCGGTGTCGGCAAGACCGTTCTGATCCAGGAGATGATCTACCGCGTCGCCGAGAACTTCGGTGGTGTGTCGGTGTTCGCCGGTGTCGGCGAGCGCACCCGTGAGGGCAACGACCTCATCGACGAGATGGTCGACTCGGGCGTTCTGGACAAGACCGCGCTGGTCTTCGGCCAGATGGACGAGCCGCCGGGCACCCGTCTGCGCGTCGCGCTGTCCGCGCTGACCATGGCGGAGTACTTCCGTGACGTCGAGAAGCAGGACGTGCTCCTCTTCATCGACAACATCTTCCGGTTCACCCAGGCCGGTTCCGAGGTGTCGACCCTGCTCGGCCGCATGCCCTCCGCGGTGGGCTACCAGCCGAACCTGGCCGACGAGATGGGCCTCCTGCAGGAGCGCATCACCTCGACCCGCGGTCACTCGATCACCTCGATGCAGGCGATCTACGTCCCCGCGGACGACCTGACCGACCCGGCGCCGGCCACCACCTTCGCCCACCTGGACGCGACCACCGTTCTGTCGCGTCCGATCTCGGAGAAGGGCATCTACCCGGCCGTCGACCCGCTGGACTCCACGTCCCGCATCCTCGACCCGCGGTACATCGCGCAGACCCACTACGACACGGCCATCCGTATCAAGGGGATCCTGCAGAAGTACAAGGACCTCCAGGACATCATCGCGATCCTCGGTATCGACGAGCTGTCCGAAGAGGACAAGATCACGGTGCACCGCGCCCGTCGCATCGAGCGCTTCCTCTCGCAGAACACCTACGTGGCGAAGCAGTTCACCGGTGTCGAGGGTTCGACCGTGCCGCTGTCGGAGACCATCGAGGCCTTCAACGCGATCGCGGACGGCAAGTACGACTCCGTCCCGGAGCAGGCCTTCTTCATGTGCGGTGGCATCGAGGACCTCGAGAAGAACGCCGCCGAGCTGGCGAAGAAGTAATCGCGGCCGGTAGCAGCTGTGCGTGACCGTGAGGGGTGGCCCCCGAGCCTGGGGACCACCCCTCGCGTCGCATCGGCTGTGATTCCGGTCAAATCCGTGCCGCCGGTTTCATGCCGGAGGCGCGGGGCCGTTATTCTTACCGAAACTCCCGAGTAATCGGGCGTTGCATGAGCCTAGGAGCCCACGTTGGCTGAGCTGCACGTCGAGCTGGTCGCAGCCGACCGCAAGGTGTGGTCCGGTGCGGCCACCATCGTCGTCGCCCGTACGGCCTCCGGTGACACCGGCATCATGCCGGGCCACACCCCGGTGCTGAGCGTGCTGGAGACCGGTCCGGTCACCATCCGCACGGTGGACGGCGGCACCGTGATCGCCGCGGTGCACGGCGGCTTCATCTCCTTCGCCGACAACAAGCTGTCTCTGCTCGCGGAGATCGCCGAGCTGGCGGACGAGATCGACGTCGCGCGTGCCGAGCGCGCACTGGAGAAGGCCAAGTCGGACCTGGACGAGCACGCCGAGCGGCGCGCCGAGGTCCGTCTGTTCGCGGCGCGCGGCCTCAAGGCCCACGCCTGAGTGCGCCGGACCCCGGCTTAGCGGGGTCGACCGACGGTCCCGGGGACGCGTGAGCGTGACCCCGGGACTGTCGTCGTAGTTGGTAGGTCAGCGCGGTCGCTTGATACGACCGCTACGGGGAACGCGGGTAGCGAGGAGGTGGGTGAGCATGGTCCTCGCGCTTGTGGTGTGTGCGGCGGTCGTGGCCCTGGGTGTGATCGGGCTGATGGCCTTCGCCGTCAGGCGCCGCCTGATCCAGCGGGTCGGCGGCACCTTCGACTGCAGTTACCGGCTGAAAATGCCCGCCGACGCCTCGACGCAGCCCGACCTCGACGAGAACGGCAAACCCACCTCCGCCCCGGTCCCCCCGACCGACGGCAAGGGGTGGGTTTTTGGTATCGGCCGGTACAGCGGTGACTCGATCGAGTGGTTCCGGGTCTTCTCGTACGCCCCGCGGCCGCGCCGGACGCTGCCGCGCCGGGAGATCGAGGTGCTCGGCCGGCGCTACCCGGAGGGCCAGGAGGAGCTGGCGCTGCTGTCCGGCTCGGTGGTGCTGCGCTGCCTGCACAACGGGGCGCCGCTGGAACTGGCGATGAGCGAGGACGCGCTGACCGGCTTCCTGGCCTGGCTGGAGGCGGCTCCGCCCGGCCAGAGAGTCAACGTCGCGTAGCGGTGTTCCGAGACGGGGTTAACGCCGCCTAACCCGGCGGCTAGTCTGGCCGCATGGTCAATCTGACGCGCATCTACACCCGTACCGGCGATGACGGCACCACCGCGCTCGGCGACATGAGCCGGACCAGCAAGACCGACCCGAGACTGATCGCCTACGCGGACGCCAACGAGGCCAACGCCGCGATCGGCGTGGCCCTGGCCGTCGGTGAACTGCCGGAGGACATCACGGCGGTGCTCGTCCGGGTCCAGAACGACCTGTTCGACGTCGGCGCCGACCTGTCCACCCCGGTGGTGGAGGACCCGAAGTACCCGCCGCTGCGGGTGCTGGAGTCCTACATCGACCGGCTGGAGGCGGACTGCGACGAGTACCTGGGACGGGTGGAGAAGCTGCGCAGCTTCATCCTGCCCGGCGGCACGGCCGGGGCGGCGCACCTGCACCTGGCCTGCACGGTGGTGCGGCGGGCCGAGCGCTCGACCTGGTCGGCGATCGCGGAGCACGGCGACAGCGTCAACCCGCTGACCGCGAAGTACCTCAACCGGCTGTCCGACCTGCTGTTCATCCTGGCCCGGGTGGCCAACAAGGAGCGCGGCGACGTGCTCTGGGTCCCGGGCGAGAACCGCTAGAACGCGACGCGGGGCCCGCCGTCGGACTCCCCCCGTGGGAGTCCGACGGCGGGCCCCGCGCGTCCAGGGTTCCCTCCGGGTCTCAGGGCCGGTCGGCCGGGGTGCGGCCGGGGGCGCTGCCGACGAGGGGCTTCCCGGTGACCGCCCGGCCGTTCTCGACCTGCACGCCGGCCGGCGGCTCCTTGGGCCAGATCGAGTAGCAGGCGGCCACGGCCACGTTGACCGCGGCCGCGATGCCCAGCTTGAGGTACCACTGGGCGAAGGTGCCGAAGTGCGCGGAGCCGGCGGAGAGCGGGACGAGCAGGGTGATCAGGCTCAACGTGATCGCCGCCGACACGACGGTCCGGCCGGCGACCTGCCACTCGTACCTGGTCCGCTCCGGCCCGTACTTGGGCGAGGGCAGCGGCTTGGGACCGCCGGCGAAGCGGTGCAGGAAGTGCCGGTCGGCCCAGCGGACCAGCGAGGGGCCGTAGCCGATCGAGAAGCCCGCGTAGCTCGCGGCCAGGGCGTGCGTCCAGCTCGGGACGGCGCCGCCGCGCAGGTCGAGGACGGTGAGCGCGTACAGGGTGAGGTCCACCACCGGCAGGCCGACCAGCAGCGCGGTGCTGGTGCGGCGCCACCGGAGCAGGTAGCGGGTGGTGAGGCCGAGGCCGAGCAGGATCCAGAAGGAGACCTCGGCCGCGACGATGAGAGTGACGATCACGTTCTGCTCCCGACGTTTCGGTGGTGCTTCCAGCCTCGTGCGGGGGCGCGCCGGTGTCGTCGTCGCGCGGTGCCGTCCGGTGCTGCATCTTTCGATGTAGCGGACTCCTCCGTGGACCGGAGCCGGGCGGGTGCCGGGGGTGGTGAGATGGGGAGCGTGCCCCTCCCGTTCCCCGCGCTCTCCCCGCGCCGCCAGGACCAGCTGATCGCCCTCTGCGGGCTGCTCGGCGGCGCGGTGCTGATCGTCTTCAAGGCGTACGACCAGTCCGGCCGGGTGCCGCCGTGGGCGGTGGTGCCGCCGCTGCTGGTGATGGCGGGGCTGGAGCTGGTCCGGCGGACCAGGACGGTACTGGCGGTGTCGGTCGGCGGGCTGGTCTTCGTGGCGAGCGTGTTCCTCGGCAACCTGGCGGCCACGCTGATCATGTACACCGACCTGCTGTACGCGGCGGTGATCTACGGCAGCCCGCGGATGTCCCGGGTGCTGCACCTGACCGGCGGGGCGACCGTGCTGACGCTCTCCGCCCTGGCGGCGGTCTACGGCGGCACCTCCTTTGCGCTGCTGGTGGTGGTGATCAGCGCGCTGGTCTTCCTGGGCCCGGTGTGGACCGGCGACGTGGTGCGCAAGCACCGTCAGCAGGCGGAGGCCGAGCGGCTGCGCGCGGAACAGACCGCGCTGCTGTCGGAGATGGACCGGCGGGAGGCCATCGTCGCCGAACGGGCGCGGATGGCAAGGGAGTTGCACGACGTGGTGGCCAACCACCTGTCGGCGATCGCGATCCACGCCACCGGCGCCCAGTCGGTGGCCAGACGCCGGAACCTGCCCGCGGACGATCCGCTGGTGGAGGTGCTGGCGGTGATCCGGGAGAACAGCGTCCAGGGATTGGCCGAAATGCGTCGCATGATCGGACTGCTCCGGGACAGCGGCGGGGGAGAGGTGGACGAGTCCTACGCGGCGCCCGACCTGGCCGCGGTGGACGCCCTGCTGGCCAAGGCCCGGGCGGTCGGCCGGGACGTCGGGCTGGACTTCGAGCTGGAGGAGCGCGGCGAGCGCGGCGAGGTGCCGGTGCCGGTCGGGCTGGCCGCCTACCGGATCGTCCAGGAGTCGCTGACCAACGCGCTCAAGCACGCCGGTCCCGGACTGGTCAGCCTGCGGCTGGAGTTCGCGCCCGGGGAACTGCGGATCGCCGTCGACAGTCCGTACCGGGGCGGGCCGGGCCGCGAACTGCCCGGCGCCCGGGCCGGACTGGTGGGCATGGCGGAGCGGGCCGGACTGCTCGGCGGCAGCTTCGAGGCCGGGCCGCAGGACGGGTGCTGGAGCGTGCGCGCGGTGCTGCCGCGCGCCCAGGGGAACGAGGGACGGGCATGACGATCCGGGTGCTGGTGGCGGAGGACCAGGCGGCGGTACGGGCGGCGCTGGTGATGATCCTGCGCGCCGAGCCGGAGTTCGAGGTGGTCGGGCAGGCCGCCGACGGCGAGGAGGCCGTCCGGCTGGCGCTGGAGCTGCGGCCGGACGTGGTGCTGATGGACGTCCAGATGCCCCGGCTGGACGGCGTCTCGGCGACCCGCGAGGTGGTCGCCGCCGGGGCCGGCCAGGTGCTCGTGCTGACCACCTTCGACCTGGACGAGTACGTCTACGGCGCGCTGCGGGCCGGCGCCTCCGGGTTCCTGCTCAAGGACCTGGAGGCGGACACCCTGGTCGAGGGCATCCGCACGGTGGCGCGCGGGGACGGGATGCTGGCGCCCTCGGTGACCAAGCGGCTGATCGGCGCCTTCGCCCGCCCCGAGCGGCCGGTCGGACCGGAGGCCCGGGCCGCGGTGGGGGCGCTGACCGGCCGCGAGCGGGAGGTGCTGGCCTGCATCGGGGCGGGGATGTCCAACGGGGAGATCGCGACCCGGCTGGAGATGGCGGAGGCGACCACCAAGACGCACGTCAGCCGCATCCTGGCGAAGCTGCGGCTGCGCAGCCGGGTGCAGGCGGCGATCCTGGCGCAGGACCTCGGGCTGACCGTCTGACCTTCCGACCGTCCCGTGATCCGACCGTCCGACCTTCCGACCGTCCGCTCGGTCCGACCGTCCGACGTCGCCTGTCCGGCCACCTGACCAGGTCGGTTGCAGATCACACTCTCGATTGCTACTGCACGGGGGATTTGGGCATTAGAGTCCGGCCAGAGCGACGCGGCTCTTCGGCGGTGACCCCTGCCCTGAGCCGCCTTCAGGGCCCGCCCGCGAGGCGGCGACGGCATCGGGAGACCCAGCCATGAGCAATGCGTCCAGCAAGCAGATCGCCGTGATCGGTGCCGGCCTGATGGGCGCCGGCATCGCCCAGGTCTCCGCGCAGGCCGGCCACCCGGTGGTGCTGCGGGACGTCACCGAGGAGGCGCTGCAGCGCGGCCTCGCGGGCATCCGGGCCTCGTACGAGAAGTTCGTCTCCAAGGGCAAGCTGAGCGCCGAGGACGCCGAGGCCGCGCTGGGCCGGATCACCACCACCACCGACCTGGGCGCCGTCGCCGAGGCCGACATCGTGGTCGAGGCCGTGTTCGAGAAGCTGGAGGTCAAGGAGGGCGTCTTCCGCGAGCTCGACAAGCTCGCCAAGGACGGCGCCGTGCTGGCCTCCAACACCTCCGCCATCCCGATCACCCGGATCGCCGCCGCCACCCAGCGCCCGGAGTCGGTCGTCGGCGTCCACTTCTTCTCGCCGGTCCCGATGATGAAGCTGGTCGAGCTGGTCCGCGGCTACAAGACCAGCGACGAGGCGCTGGCCGCCGCCCGCGCCTACGCCGAGGGCGTCGGCAAGGAGGTCGTGGTGGTCAACCGCGACATCGCCGGCTTCGTGACCACCCGCCTGATCACCGCGCTGGTCGTCGAGGCCGCCCGGCTGTACGAGACGGGCGTGGCCACCGCCGAGGACATCGACACCGCCTGCCGGCTCGGTTTCGGCCACGCGATGGGCCCGCTCCAGACCGCCGACCTGACCGGCGTGGACATCCTGCTGCACGCCGCCCGCAACATCTACACCGAGACCCAGGACGAGAAGTTCGCCGCCCCGGAGATCATGGCCCGCATGGTCACCGCCGGTGACCTGGGACGCAAGAGCGGCCGCGGCTTCTACCCGTACGAAGGCAAGTGAGCCGACAGGGCCGAACGACCGGCGGGCCGTGCGATCGGAGCATCGTACGGCCCGCTCCACCGGGTCGGGTGAGTTTCCTCACGCCCGGTGCCGCAGACGGGTGATTTGGGCGGGAATCGAGCGTAGGTGTGGGGCCGACCTGCGTATATTCCCTCGGACGGGTGAAGTTGCCTCAGATCTGGCCGGAACCAGCAACCTGCGGAGCCGGTTGACCGTCAGATGAGGGAACCCGGCATTCCGCCCGGGTCCGGACGTGGGGCCGCGGCCCTCCCGGATGCACCCGCCACTCCCGCACCCGGCACGGCCGGGGCGGACCCGCCCCGCACCAGGCCGTCCAGGCGAAGGAGGAGAGCATGCGCATCACCGGCGACCACACGGCGCTGGCCATCGAAGGCCGCCTCGACGTGCGCACCGCCGCCGACGCGCGGTCCCGACTGCACCAGGCCGTGGACGGCGGCCTCGGCGACCTCGTACTGGACCTCGCCCGGCTGGAGTTCTGGGACGCCACCGGCCTCGGCGTGATCATGGGCACCCACCGGCGGGCCGGTCGGATCGGCCGCCGGCTGGTGCTGCGCTCCGTCCCGGCCCAGCTCCAGCGGCTGCTGGTGGCCACCAAGTTGCACCGCATCCTGGCCGTCGACGGAGTCACCGGCGTCGTCGGCGTCACCGAGGCGCACGGGGTCGTGCTCTAGACCTCTCCGGGCCTCCCCACGCCGCGCGCCCGGCCCGCGCGCCTGCGTACCCCGGCCTGGCCCGCGCAACGTCGCTGGTCAGCGCCGCCGAGCGGCCGTCCGCCGTGGACCCCTCTGCACGGCCGGGGCCGAATGTGCGAGAGTCTGCCCGTCAGAAGACGGCCGCCGGGGCTGCCTCCAGCCCGGCCGCGGCCGCTACCGGGACGTCAGCCGGGCGGCGCGGGGCGCCGCCGGCCGAGCACGATGCGGAGCAGAACGTGGCACAGCCATCCGGGGAGTTCCGGCAGGAGGCCGTCCGCACCCGTGGCGGCGAACTGGTCTCCGGCGGCCTGCTGGTGGGCGTCGGCGCCCCGGACGGCTCCGAGGCCCGGACCTGTCCCGAGGAGTGGCGGCCGCGGCCGCGCCGGATCGAACGCAGCGAGCCCGCCCGCGGCCCGGTCGGCGGCGTCGGCCGCGCGGTCGGCCCGCTGGCGCTCGGCGCCGGGCCCGCCGACCTGCCGATGCTGGACCGCGAGGCGGACATCGCCGAACTGCTCGGTCTGCTCGCCGAGGGCCGCTCGATACGCCTGGTCGGCCAGGCCGGCTCGGGCCGCAGCGCGCTGCTGTCGGCCGTCGCCGCGGCCGCCGCCGACCTCGCCCCCGGCGGCGTGGTGCAGCTCTGCGGCCACCGCCGGACCGTCCCCGACCTGCTCCAGGACCTCTTCGCGGCCACCCACCACGCCCCCGGCTACCGCCCCGACCCCGGACAGCTGGCCGCCCACCTCGCCGAGGTCGGCGCGATCGTGGTGATCGACGCCGCCGAGCCCTCGGGCGCCGAGCTGGAGCAACTGCTCGCCGCCGCCCCCGGCTGCGCCTTCCTGGTCTCCGTCGCCCCGGGCAGCCCGCCGCTGCCGGCCGGCTCCCGGCTCCAGGACCACCTGGTGGCCGGGCTCTCCCGCTCCGCCTGCCTCGCCCTCACCGCCCGGCTGGCCGGGCGGCCGCTGGACGTCGACGAGAAGGCCTGGGCGGTGGACCTCTGGTTCGAGTCCGAGGGCCTGCCGCTGCGCTTCGTCCAGGCCGCCGCGCTGCTGCGCCAGCGGGACGTCGCGGTGGACGCCCTGGTCGCCGCCGAGGACGACCGGCTGGACGTCTTCGGAGCCGTCGCCGAGCCCCGCCACGACCCGGACCCGGCGATCCGGGAGAACGCGCTGCGCGGCACCGTCCCGCTGCCCTCGGTGGCGGAGACCGCCTCGCCCGCGGTCCGGCTCGCCGAGGGGCTGAGCGAGCCCGCGCAGGCCGTGCTGCGGCTCGCCGTCGCACTCGGCGGCGAGTGCCCCACCGCGCCGCACCTGCCGGCGCTGATCGACGTCGGGCAGGGCGAGGCCGCCCTCGCCGAACTCGCCGACGCCGGACTGGCGGTGTCCATCGGCGGGCACCACCGGCTGACCGCCGGCGCGCTCGAACTGCTCGTACCGCACTGGCCCGCCCGCGGCTGCGTCGACGGTGCCGCCCAGCACTTCGCCTGGTGGGTCGGGCACAGCTCGGTGACGCTGGATCAGATCGCCGCCGAGGCCGAGGTGATGATCGGGGTGCTGCTCGCCGACCGCGCCGCCGGGCGGCACGACGCGGTGGTCCGGCTCGCCCGCGCCGCCGCGCCCGCACTGGCGCTGTCGCTGCGCTGGGGTGCCTGGGAGCGGGTGCTCCAGCTCGGCCTGGAGGCGGCCCGCCGCACCGGCTCGGCGGTCGACCAGGCCTGGTTCCACCACGAGGCGGGCGTGCACGCGATCTGCGTCCAGCAGCCCTCCCGGGCCATCGCCGAACTGGAGACCGCGCTCACCCTGCGGAGCACGGCGGGCGAGCAGCGCGGGGTGGCCGCCGCCCGCCGGATGCTCGACCTGCTGCGCGCCGAGGGCCGGCAGCTGTCGGCCGCCGCGCCCGCCGCGGCGGCGCCCGGCCGCGCACCGGTGATCCGCAAGATCGCGGCCCGGGTGCCGGCCCGGCTGAAGTCCAGCAGGCGGCGCCGGGCGGCCGTGGTCTCCACGGCGGTGCTGACCCTGGGGGTGCTCGGCACGGCGGTGGCGATGAGCTTCAGCGGGCCGGAGGAGGTCAAGGGGAGGGACCCGCACAGCGGCCGGCTGGACGGCGGCGGCACCCAGGACCCGCCGTTCCCGCAGTCCTCCGGCAGCGCCGGGCCGGGAACGGCCGGTGCCGGACCGGCCAGTCCGGCGGCGGGGCAGGGGAGCAGTCCGGAGCCGTCCGCGAGCGGCAGCGCCTCGCACTCGCCGAGCGCCTCGCCGACGCGGAAGCCGAGTTCCTCGCCGGGGGCCGGCGGGTCGACGGCCCCGCAGCAGCCGCAGCCGCCCGCGCCGGGCCAGCCGCAGCCGCCGGCTCCGCAGCCGGGCCAGCCGCAGCAGCCTCAGCCGACCGGGCAGCCGCCGCAGCCGCCGCAGCCGAGCCACAGCCAGACGTCCACGGCGACCACCCCGACGTCGCCGACCCCGTCCGGGTCGCCGACGGCCCCGAGCGGGACGGGCAGTCCGACCGCCCCGGGGCCGTCCTGAGCGGTCAGAACAGCTTGAGCTTGTCGTCGTCGATGCCGCGCAGCTCGTCGTAGTCCAGCACCACGCAGCCGATGCCGCGGTCGGTGGCCAGCACACGGGCCTGCGGCTTGATCTCCTGCGCGGCGAAGACGCCCTTGACCGGGGCCAACAGTGGGTCCCGATTGAGGAGTTCGAGGTAGCGGGTGAGCTGCTCGACGCCGTCGATCTCGCCGCGGCGCTTGATCTCGACGGCGACCGTGGCGCCGTCGGAGTCGCGGCAGAGGATGTCGACCGGGCCGATCGCGGTGGGGTACTCGCGGCGGATCAGCGACCAGCCGGCACCGAGCACCTCCATCCGGTCCGCGAGCAGCTCCTGGAGGTGGGCCTCCACGCCGTCCTTGATCAGGCCCGGGTCGACCCCGAGCTCGTGGGACGAGTCGTGCAGCACCTCCTCCAGCGTGATGATGAGCTTCTCGCCGGCCTTGTTCTCCACCGTCCAGACCCCGTCGGCCTCCTTGAGGACGCACGGCGGGGACATCCAGTTGAGCGGCTTGTAGGCGCGGTCGTCGGCGTGGATGCTGACGCTGCCGTCGGCCTTGACCAGGATCAGCCTGGTGGCGGAGGGCAGATGGGCGGAGAGCCGACCGGCATAGTCGACTGAGCAGCGGGCAATTACGAGACGCACGGTCGACCACGCTAGCCCACCAGGGCCAGTTGATGCGATTCCGCGACGGCAGGGTGAAGAAACCGCGAACCCGGCCAACATTGAGGTCCTGTGGTCCCGCCGCCGCCCCGTCGAGGTCTGGCGCCCCCACCCACGAGTCGCTACGGTGTGTGACGGCACGCTCGCGGGATCGCTGTCAACGGGGATGGAGACTTCAGATGAACGATCCGACGGGATCCGGCCAATCTGGTGCACCGCAACATATTTCCCAAGCAATCCGCAGGAATGACCGGCCTGCCACGCCGTTGACTGCCACGCTGTTCTGAGCGCGTTCGGTGTCCAGGGCGTCACGTCCCGTGGTGCCACCGCGGTCGCGAAGGCGCCGGAAACCCCTGTCCCTCGGTGTTCCGGACGCCCCACGCGCATTCGCCACCCTCACTGTGAGCTTGACCTACGCACGACCACCCGGGCGCCGCGCGGGTGGACCGCGAGAGGAGAATCCATGTCGCTCGACGTCTCACCGGCCCTGCTGGAAAAGGCCGAGCGGGGCGAGGTCGACGAGCGGGAATTCGTCGACTGCGTCCGCGTCTCGCTGCCGTACGCCTGGGACCTGATCAGCTCCCTGGTCGCCCAGGCGAAGGTCGACGGCACCGACTTCGCCGACAACCAGGTACCACCGCCCAGCGAGCAGGCCCGCGGCCAGCTGCTGCGCGCCCTTGCCAGCGACGCCATCCGGGGCGCCCTCCAGCGCCACTTCGGGGTCCGGCTGGCCTTCCAGAACTGTCACCGGGTGGCGGTGTTCCTGCCGTCGGAGCCCAACGAGGCGCGGTACGACCGCTTCACCTCGGTCCGGGAGCAGCTGCTCAACCAGTCCGAGGAACTGCGGGACTGCTGACCGGGCCGCGGCTCCGGCCGCCCCCGTCCCCCGTGCGGGGGGAGGGGCGGCGGCCCGGGCCCGCCCCGCCCGCTCAGCCCAGCTGCGGCAGCACCTCGGAGCCGAGCCGGGCGATGTTGTGCAGGGTGGCCTCCTGGTCGCCGCTGCCCTCGGCGAGCAGGGCGAAGCGGCGGATGCCGGTGCGCTCGGCGGTGGCCAGCAGCCGGTCGGCGCACTGCCGCGGGGTGCCCACCGCGTGCAGGTCGCAGAGCAGCTCGGTGTACTGGCGCGGGTCGCGCATCCTGCGCTCGCGGCCGTCCACGGTGCGGTGGGCGCCGAGCCCGTACTCGAACCAGCCGGGCATCGCGTCCAGCAGCGTGGACCGGGCCGCCGCGGCGCGGTCGTCGACCTGGGCCACGCCGGCCGCGACGTGCTGGCGGGCGATCCGGCGCAGCTGCTCCTCGCCGCGACCGGCGGCCAGCCAGGCGGTCCGGTACAGCTCCAGCATCCGCAGCTTGTCGTCGTCCCCGGAGTGCATGCCGAGCAGCATCGGCAGGCCGCGCTCGGCGGCCAGCCGCACCCCGCCCGGCGAGGTGCAGGCGACCACCACGGGCGGGCCGGCCACCGGCAGCCCGGCGGCGGTGAGCTCCTCGCCGAGGCCCTCGTCGTCCCGGCGCTGGCGCGGGAAGCGCACCGGGCCGGACCGTTCGCCGAGGCCGAGCCAGCTGCTCAGGCCCGGCCGCCGCACCGGTTCGGCGGCCCGGGGCACCACCGCGACCTCGGGAAAGGCGAACTGCGGGCCGTCCGCGCCCACCCGGGAGCCGCGCAGCCAGCGCAGCAGGAGGTCCAGCCGCTCCGGGAAGCCGTTCTCGAAGGCGTCCACCCCGCCGCCGAACACGTCCAGGTCGATCCACGGCCCGCCGCGCCCCACCCCGAGCGTGAACCGCCCGCCGGAGGTCAGGTGCAGCAGCGCGGCCTGTTCGCCGAGGCCCACCGGGTGGCGGGTGGAGAGCACGCTGACCGCCGTGCCGACGCCGATCCGGCGGGTGCGGCCGAGCAGCATCGCGGCCAGCGTCGCGGCGTCCGGGCACACCCCGTACGGCACGAAGTGGTGCTCGGCCAGCCAGACGCTGTCCAGGCCCGCGCGTTCGGCCTCGACGGCGGAGCGGACGGTGCGCTCCAGCGCCTCGCCGTGGCTCTGCCCGGGGAACTGCGCGGACAGCTGGAACAGTCCGACCCGCAGCGGGCCGGTGGCCGGGGGCAGCGCGCCCGCCCGCTGGGTCGCCGACAGCGGCTCGCCCGCCACGGCCGTCACCGGGGGGACGGCGGTCAGCGTCGGACCGGGGGCGGGTGGCCGGACCCCGACGGGCCGGCCGCTCTCGGCGCGGGCGCTGGTCTCGCTCATCGTTGGTCCTCCTCGGGTGCGCGCAGGGTCTGCGGGCCCCGCCTTCTCCCCTTGTGGGTATCCGATGTCATGTGCCAATGGCACGCGGAACCCCGGATTTCCCCGATGATCGGGTGGATCTCGGCAAAAACCCCGGAGCGTCGGACGGAGCCGTGGTAGTGGCCGTGCGGTAGCCCGGCCGGCCGTAGGCTGGAACGATCCAGAGCCCAGGAGGAGAGGGAGTCCGCCGTGTCGCCGCGCCGCAACCGGATCAAGAGCGCCGTTCCCCGCGAGAGCGCGGAGCCGGCCGCCCCGCTCGGCGGTTCGCTGCGCCGCACCGAGAGCTACCAGGGCGACGACTGGGTGGTCCAGACGGTGGCCGGGACGGCGGGGCGGTTCTACCGCTGCCCGGGCTGCGACCAGGAGATCCCGCCGGGGACGGGCCACGTGGTGGCCTGGCCGATGCACGGCGCGGGGGTGGACGACCGGCGGCACTGGCACCGGGCCTGCTGGGGAGCGCGGGAGCGCCGGGCCTCCAACGTGCTGCGGGGCCGCGGCGCTCCGCGGTACTGACGGTCCCTCCGCCGGGCCGGCTACGCGTCGCGCTTCCTGAGCACCAGCGCGCCGCCGACCAGCGCCGCCGCCGTCCAGGCGAGGCAGATCAGGAAGCCGGTCCACGGCCCGTACGGCTGGCCGTGCTGCTCGTACACCAGGAGCATCCGCGAGCCCGCGTAGTCGGGGAAGTAGTGGGCCAGCGTCTTGACCTTCGGCACCGCCGAGAGGATCGGCGAGAGCAGGAAGAAGAACGGCACCAGCACGCCGAGCGCGAGCGTCTGGTTGTGCAGCGTCGTGGTGACGCCCGCCGCGAACAGGCAGAGCATCGTCAGGTACAGCGCGGCCCCGAACACCGCCCGCAGCACGTTCGGCTCGCCGATCGTGGTGGAGTGCGAGCCGAGCAGCGCCTGGCCGACGAAGAAGGTGACGAAGGCCGTCACCAGCGAGACCGCCAGGGCCAGCGCGCCGAGCACCGCCGCCTTGCCGGTGAGCAGGGTGGCGCGCTGGGGGACGGCGGCCAGGGTGACCCGGATCATGCCGGTGCTGTACTCGTTGCCGATCGCCAGCACGCCGAAGACGATGATCGCCAGCTCGCCGAGCATGATGCCGGAGAAGGACGTCCCGGTGGCGTCGAACGTGGACTGGTCGTTCCGGCGGAACTCGCCGAAGTTGTTGTTGGTGAGCAGGGACAGCAGCGCGCCGATGCCGACCGTGACGACGAAGGTCAGCGCGAGCGTCCAGACCGTCGAGCGGACGCTGCGGATCTTCGTCCACTCGGAGCGCAGGATCGCCGGGAAGGACGTCATCTCAGTTCTCCTCCTGCCGTGCCGTGCCCGTCTTCCGGGTACTGTCCGCCTTCCAGCCGGCGCCCCACTCGGCGGGCGCGCCCGCCGCGTCCCGGCCCGGTCCGTCGCCCGCGTGGTACTCCACCGAGTCCGCCGTCATCTGCATGAACGCCTCCTCCAGCGAGGCCTGCTGCGGGCTGAGCTCGTGCAGCACCACACCGTTCCCGGCGAACAGTTCGCCGAGCCGCGCGATGTCCCCGTCGACCACCTCGTAGGAG
The DNA here is from genome assembly GCF_055383135.1 of Kitasatospora sp. Xyl93. Taxonomy (NCBI): domain Bacteria; kingdom Bacillati; phylum Actinomycetota; class Actinomycetes; order Kitasatosporales; family Streptomycetaceae; genus Kitasatospora; species Kitasatospora sp. Xyl93. Next base: position 5,197,564 of record NZ_AP029185.1, read on the forward strand.
CCGTCCGGGCCCGGCTCGTGCCGCAGGCCGGCCTCGGCCAGCACGTCCAGCAGCCGCTCGGGCTCCGGACTGCGCAGCCGTACGGCGGAGCGGGAGTTGCGCCGGATGAAGTCCGGCATCGACAGGTCGGCGAGCAGCCGGCCCCGGCCGATGACCACCAGGTGGTCGGCGGTGACGGCCATCTCGCTCATCAGGTGCGAGGAGACGAAGACGGTGCGGCCCTCGGCGGCGAGGCGCTTCATCAGGTTGCGGATCCAGAGGATGCCCTCCGGGTCCAGGCCGTTGACCGGCTCGTCGAACATGACGATCTCCGGGTCGCCGAGCAGGGCGGAGGCGATGCCCAGGCGCTGGCCCATGCCGAGGGAGAAGCCGCGGGCCCGCTCGCGGGCCACCGGGGTGAGGCCGACCAGGGCGAGCACCTCGTCCACCCGGCGCTCGGGGATGCGGTTGCTCTGGGCGAGCCAGAGCAGGTGGTCCCGGGCGGTGCGGCCGGGGTGGACGGCCTTGGCCTCCAGCAGCGCGCCGATGTACTTGAGGGGCTCGCTCAGCTGCCCGTAGCGCTTGCCGTCGATGGTGACCCGGCCGGCGGTCGGGCGGTCGAGGTCGAGGATCATGCGCATGGTGGTGGACTTGCCGGCGCCGTTGGGGCCGAGGAAGCCGGTCACCACGCCCCGGGGCACCTGGAAGCTGAGCCGGTCCACCGCGAGCGTCTTGCCGTAACGTTTTGTCAGGTCGTGCAACTCGATCATTCGCGCTCCCTCAGGTCCCTGCCAGGCTAGGACATGTCCGACATTCGGCGGCGGATCAGCGCGGGCCCCGGCGGGAATTGCCGGGCGGCGCTCGGGACAAAGGGGGTATCGCGGCTCGCTGAGTGGGCCCGCCGGGCGTGCCGGAATAGGTTGGGCGCATGAGCGAGCGAAGCGAGCGAATCATCGAGAGGTGCGCGTGGGCGAACGCCCCTGCCGAGCGAAGCGAGGTGGGTGCATGAGCGAGCTCCCCTCCGCAGTGTCGGTCCGCGAGAGCGGTACCGGAACACCACTCCTGCTGCTGCACGCCTTTCCGTTGAACGCCTCGATGTGGTCGTCCCAACTGGACGCGCTGCCCGGCCTGACCGGGGATGAAGCGCGGGTGCTCGCCCCGGACCAGCGGGGGTTCGGCGGCACCGCGCTGGGCGACGACGAACCCTCGCTGGACCGGGTCGCGGACGATCTCGCGCTGCTGCTGGACGCGGCCGGGATCGAGCGCGCGGTGGTCGGCGGGCTCTCCATGGGCGGCTACGTGGCGCTGGCCCTCGCCCGCCGCCATCCCGACCGGCTGTCCGGCCTGCTGCTGGCCAACACCCGGGCCACCGCCGACACCGACGCGGCACGGGCCAACCGGGAGCGGATCGCCGCCGCCGTCACCGCGCGGGGCAGCGTGCGGCTGCTGCTGGACGAGCAGGTCGCGGCCGGGCAGCTCGGACCGGACTCGCAGCACCTGGTGGAGCGGGTGCAGGCGATGGTCGCCGCCGCGCCGCCGGCCGCCGTCGCCTGGGCCCAGCGGGCCATGGCGGCCCGCCCGGACTCGCTGGACGTGCTGGCCGGGCTGCGGGTGCCGGTCGCGGTCGTCGCCGGCGCCCAGGACGCCCTGGTGGCGCCGGAGGAGGCCGCGACGATGCTGCGGGCCCGCCCGGACGCCGAGCTGACCGTGCTGCCCGGGGTGGGCCACCTGAGCGCCCTGGAGGCGCCCGAGGCCTTCGACGCCGTCGTGCGCACCCTGCTCGCCCGGGTGGCCGCCGGATGAGCCAGGAGAGCCAGGACGCGGCGGCCTGGGACTTCTCGGCGCTGGAGGTGACCGGCCGGATGCCCCTCACCAACCGGGGCGAGGGGCTGCTCGAACTGACCCTCGAACCCCTCGGCGAGGACTACTGGATGCGCCCGGGGGAGACCTTCATCGTCACCTCGTACGGCGACTACGGGCCCGGGCACCCCTTCGAGGTGCAGTACTGGCCGGACTCGGTGTCGGTCTGGTGCACCTCCTGGTTCGGCACCGTCTCGGACGACGAGGGCAACCAGCTCAGCAGCGGGCACCAGCGGCCGGACGGCGCCTACCCGCGGTAGGACTCCGTCCACGGCGGGCCCCAGAAGTGCCCGAGGTGATGACGGGGCGAAAGCCGACAGGCCCTCACCCGGACGGGTGAGGGCCTGTGGTGCTGCCGCGCGGTCCTGCCGGCGTCAGCGCGACTGCTGGGCGGGCACGCCCATGGTGTCGTCGTTCGGCAGCGAGGCGGCGGCCACGGCCGCGCCGGTCAGCGTCGCCAGCATCTCGCGGACGTTGGTCAGCTGGGCGTTGATGCTGTCGCGGCGGTTGGTGAGCGCCGCCAGCTCGCGCTCGGACTCGCTGCGGATGCGGTCGGCCTTGGCGTTGGCGTCGGCCACGATGTCCTCGGACTGGCGCTGGGCCGTCTCGACGGTCTGACGGGCGCGGCGCTCGGCGTCGGTGCGCAGCTTCTCCGCCTCCAGGCGCAGCTGCTCGGCCCGGTGCTCGATCTCGGCCAGGCGCTTCTCGGCCTTGGCCTGACGGGCGGCCAGGTCGCGCTCGGACTGCTCGCGGCGCTTGGCCAGGTTGGTCTCGAACTCCAGCGCGGCCTGGGCGGCCTTGGTGCGGGTGTCCTCGAAGAGGGCGTCCGCCTCCTCGCGCTTGTTCTGGGCGTCCTTGTTGGCCTCGGCGCGCAGCTGGGCGGCGTCGCTCTTGGCCTTGTCGACGATCCGCAGCCCCTCGTCCTCCGCCTTGGCCTTGCGGTCCTTGGCGTAGTTCTCGGCCTCGGTGCGGACCTGCTGGGCGGCGGCCTCGGCGAGCTCGCGGTGCTGCTCGGCGGCGCGGTGCGCCTCGTCGCGCAGGTCCTTGGCCTCCTCCTCGGCGAGCCGCAGGATCTTCTCGACCCGGGCGCCGAGACCGGCGTAGGAGGGCTCGGCCTCGACGACCGCCGCCTGAGCGGTCTGGGTCTCCAGGTGGAGTTCCTCGATGCGCTTCTCCAGCGCGCTGATCCGGGTCAGGGCACTGTCACGGTCGGCCACCAGCTTGGTGATCCGCTCGTCGACCTGGGCGCGCTCGTACCCACGGCGCACCAGGTCGAAGCCGTGAGGGGAGTGACTGTCGCTCATGGGGTTCTGGGCTTCCTGTCGTCAAACCGCTGAGGTGGTTGAGGGAATCCTGACACGGTACCGGAGTGTCGACGGCTGTACGCCGTTCTCTCACGGACAATGACCGCCAATGTCCGCTCAATCGGGTGGTGAGCTCTTGGAGCGATTGCCACCCGACCGGGGGGAGCCAACTCCGGCACCGGCCTTGGCACCCCCGTCCTTCTTGGTGTTGCTTCCCCCGTTGGCCTGGGCGACCGGTGACGGTGCCTCGAACGCCTCCAGGGCGGACAGCACGTCCTGGACCCTGGAGATCTCGGTGTTGATGTCCTTGCGGCGGCGCACCAGTTCGTCCAGCTCGCGCCGGCCCTCGTCAGTGACCCGCTTCGCCTCGGCCTTCGCCTCGGCGAGCAGCCGCTCGGCCTCCGCCTTCGCCAGCTCGACCTGCTCGTCCGCGGCCTCGTCGGCGTCCCGCAGCCGCTTCTCCGCCTCGGCGGCGGCCCGGTCCAGCCGCTCCTCGGCCTCGGCCTCGGACGACCGCAGCTTGGCCTCGGCCTTGACGATGAGCGCCTCGGCGCGGCTGGTGGAGTCGGCGAGCTTGGTCTCCGCCTCCTTCAGCAGGCCCTCGGCCTTGCGGACGGCGGAGATCCGGACCTTGCTCGCCTCCGCGGAGGCCTCCGACGTCAGCTCGGCAGCGCGGTCCTCGGCCGCGGCGACCAGGGCCGCCGCGCGGTCCTCGGCCTCGGCGACGGTGGCCACCGCCTGCTCCTCGGCCTCGGTCAGCTGCTCCTGGGCGGCCGTCACCAGCGCGTCCACCCGCTCGCCGGCCGACTTCATGGCCGCCGCGTTCTCCTTGCGGGCGCGCTCGTGCAGGGCCTCGACCTCGGCGTCGGTGCGCTCGCGCAGCTCCTCGGCGCGCTCGCGGATCGCGGTGGCGTCCCGGCGGGCCTCGGCGAGCAGGGCGTCCGCGTCGGAGCGGCCCTTCTCGACCTCGGCCTGACCGGCCGCCTCGCCGGCGGCGACCAGCCGGTCGGCCTCCTTGCGGGCGGCGGCGACCATCGCGTCCGCCTGCTCCTCCGCGGCGGCGGTGGTCGCCAGCGCGGTGGTCTGGGCGTCCTCGCCGAGCGCCTCGGCGTCCGCGAAGGCCTTCTCCAGGACGGACTTGGCCTGTTCGCGGGTGGCCTTGTCGAACTGCTCGGCGGCCTCCCGGGTCTGCGCGTCGTAGGCGTCGGCGCGCGCGTGGGTGGCGGAGTCGTACTCGTCGGCCAGGGTGCGGGTGGCGAGGGCGTACTCCTCGGCCTCGGCGCGCAGACCGGCCGCCAGCTCCTCGGCGTCGGCGATGCTGCGGGCGCCCTGCGCCTCGGCCTCGGCGACCGTACGGGCGGCCTGCGCCTCGGCGTCGGCGCGCAGCTGCTCGGCGGCCTCCTGGGCGGCGCGCAGCTCGGCCTCGGCGTCCGCGCGCAGCTGCTCGTCGTAGGCCCGGGCCTCGGCGCGGCGGCGGCCGAGCTCGTTCTCGACGGCCTCCCGCTCGGCGGCCAGCTCCAGCTCGGTCTGCTCGCGCAGGGCGGTGGTCTCGGCCTCGGTGCGGGCGCGCAGGTCGGCGGTCTCGCGGTCGACGAGCTCGCGCTGCTCGGTGGTCTCGCGCTCGACCAGGGCGCGCAGCTCGGCGACGTACGCGTCGGCGGCCTCGCGCTGCTCGGTGGTCTCGCGCTCGGCGAGGACGCGCAGCTCGGTGGCGTCCTTCTCGGCGGCCTCGCGGACCTCGGCGGCCTCCTGCTCGGCGGCGGCCCTGAGCGCGGCGATCTGCTCGGCGGCGGCCTCGTGCATGCCGGCCACCGACTGGCGGACCTCGGCGGCCTCCTCCTCGGCGGCCGCCACCAGCTCGGCGCCCTCGGCCTTGGCGGCGGCGATCAGCTCGGCGCGGTCGGCCTTGGCCTGCTCCAGCTCGGCGGCGGCCTCGGCGCGGATGCCGTCGGCGGTGGCGCGGGCCTCGGACAGCTCGCGGCCGGCCTCGGCCCGGACGGTCCCGGCCTGCTCGTTGGCCAGGGCCAGTTCGGCGGCGGCCTTCTCGCGGGTGGCCTTGGCGTCCTTGGCGGCCTCGGCGCGGCGCTGCTCGGCGGTCGCCTCGGCGCGCTCCAGCACCTCGTCGGCGGCGGTGCGCTGTTCGGCGGCGTAGGCGTCGGCCTGCTCGCGGACCTCGGCGTTGTAGGCGTCGGCCTGCTCGCGGACCTCGGCGCTGTGCCGGTCGGCCGCCTCGCGGACCTCGGCGGTCTCCGCCGCGGTGCGTTCGGTGAGGTCGGTGGCCTGCTGTTCGGCCTCGGCGCGGACGCGGTCGGCGTAGGCCTCGGCGGCCTCGCGCTGCTGGGTGGTCTCGCGCTGGGCGAGGGCCCGCAGCTCCTCGGCGGCCTGCTCGGCCTCCGCCCGGGTCTCCGCGGCGTAGGTGTCGGCGGTGGTGCGCTGCTCGGCGGCGTAGGCGTCGACGGCCTCGCGGACCTGGACGTTGTAGGCGTCGGCCTGCTCGCGGACCTCGGCGCTGTAGGCGTCGGCGGCCTGGCGGACCTCGGCGGTCTCCGCCGCAGTGCGTTCGGTGAGGTCGGTGGCGTGCTGTTCGGCCTCGGTGCGGACGCGGTCGGCGTAGGCCTCGGCGGCCTCGCGCTGCTGGGTGGTCTCGCGCTGGGCGAGGGCCCGCAGCTCCCCGGCGGCCTGCTCGGCCTCCGCGAGGGTCTCCGCGGCGGCCCGCTCGGCCTGCTCGCGGGCGGCCTCGGCGGCGTCCAGGTGCTCGGCGGTCTCCTCGCGCTCGCGGCGCAGCCCGTCGGCGGCCTCCTCGCGCTCGCGCCGGCTCTCCTCGCGCAGCGCGTCGGCGGCCGCCTCGGCCTCGGCCCGGGTCCGGGCGGCCTCGGTGTCGGCCTCGGTGCGCACCCGCTCGGCGTCGGCCACCGCGGCATCCCGGACGGCGTTCGCCTCGGCCTGCGCCTCGGTGGTCAGGGCCTCCGCGGCGGCGGTCGCCTCGGCGCGCACCCGCTGGTCGAACTCGGTGGCTTCGCGCCGGAGTTCGGCGGTTTCGCGCTCGGCGGCGGCGCGGTTCTCGGCGGCCGCGGCCTTGGCGGCGGCGAGCGCGTCCTGGCCCTGCTGCTCGGCGGCCTCGGTGATCTTCCCGGCCTCGGCGCGGGCCCGGGCCAGGGTCTGCTCGGCCCGGCCCTGGGTCTCGGCGGCCTGCTCCTGGGCCTGCGCGCGCAGCCGCTCGATCTCCCCGGCGGCACCCGCGCGCAGCTCGTCCGCGTCGGCCTTGGCCTTGGTGAGCAGCTCCTCGGCGTTCTTCGCCGACTCCTCGATCTGGACCACGGCCTGGCGGCGGGCCTCGCCGCGCACCCGGTCGGCCTCGGCGGCGGCCTGGGCGCGCAGCTCCTCGGCCTCGGCGCGCAGCCGGGCCGCCTCGTCCTGCATCCGCTCGATCCGCTCGCGGATCGCGGCGGCGTCGTCCAGGGCGGCGTTCTGGGCCTGCTCCACGGCGGCCTGGGCCTGCTCGCGCAGCCGCTGCGCCTCGGCGGCGGCCTCGGCGCGGATCCGCTCGGCCTCGGCGGCGGCCTCGCCGCGCGCGGTCTCGGCGTCCTGGTTGGCCCGGCCGAGCACCTCCTCGGCGGTCTTGGCGGCCTTGGCGAGGTGGACGGTGGCGTCCTTGGCGCCGGCCGCCCGGCCCGCCTCCTCGGCCTCGCCGCGCAGCCGCTCGGCGTCGGCCTGGGCCCGCGCGCGCAGTTCGGCGACGTCCCGTTCGGCCAGGGCGCGCAGTTCGGCGATCGCCGCCTCGGCCTCGGCCTTCAGCTCGGCGGCCACCGACTCGGCGGTGGCCCGCAGCCGCTCGCTCTCCTCGGCCGCGGCGGCCTTGGCGGCGTCGGCCTCGGCCTGCTTGGTGGAGGCCTCCGCGCGGACGGCCTCGGCCTCGGCACGGATCGCCGAGGCCTCCTTGGTGGCCTGGGCGACCATCCGGGCGACCTCGGCCCGGGCGGTCTGCGAGCGCTGCTCGTTGGCGGCCTCGCCGTCGGCGACCTTGCGCTCGGCGGCGGCCTCGGCGTCGGCCTGGAGCTGCTCGGCGGCCCGCTCGGCCTGGGCGCGCAGCTCGGCGGCCTCGCGGCGGGTGCGCTCCGCCTCGGCGATCGCCTCGGCGCGCAGCCGCTCTATCTCGGCCTTGGCCGCGGCGAGCTGCTGCTCGGCGCGGGCCTGCTCGGCGGCGGCCTGGGTCTTGAGCCGGCCGATCTCGGCCTGGGCGGCGGCCAGCTGTCCCTCGGCGGCGGCGTGCGCGGCGGCCAGCTGCTGCTGGGCCTCGCCGCGGGCGGCGTCCACGTCGGCGGCGGCCTGGGCGCCGGCCTGCTGGGCCTGCTCGGAGGCGGCGCGCAGCAGCCGCTCGGCGTCGCTCTGGGCCCGCTGCAGGGCGGCCTCGGCGGCGGCGTGGGCCTCGCCGCGGGCGGCGTCCACGTCGGCGGCGGTCTGGGCGCGGGCCTGGTCGGAGAGGGCGACGGCCTCCGCGCGGGCGGCGGCGACCATCCGCTCGGCCTCGGCGCGGGCCTCCTGGAGCAGCCGCTTGGCCTCCTGCTCGGAGCCGACCCTGGTCTGCTCGGCCCAGCCGTTGACGTGCTGCTCGGCGGAGCGGCGCAGCTCGGCGAGCTCGTCCTCCAGCTGGCGGCGGCGGGCGGCGAGGTCGGCCTCCAACCGGGCGGTGCGCTCGGCGGCCTCGGCCATGATCCGCTGGGTGGCGGCCTGGGAGTCGCGCAGCTGGCGCTCGGCGTCGGCGCGCAGCTGCTGGGCCTGCATCTCGGCGGTGCGGAGCATCTGCTCGGCCTGGCCGGAGACGGCGTCGAAGGCGCGCGGCTGGGCGAGCATGCGGCGGGACTCGTGCAGCTTGGCCCGCAGCACCTCCACCTGGTAGGCGAGGTCCTCGGCATGCTCGACTGCCTTGTCCCGCTCCTTCCGAGTCCGACCCATCTCGGCCTCGAACTGGGAGAGGTGATCGTCAGCCTCGTAGCGGTCGTTGCCCCGCACTCCGCGGTCCCATCCATCTCCTGGTCGCGTCCTCGACCCGACCGGTGCCGGGCTCCCGATACCCGGGTGCCGGTCCGACTGGTCCTTGCATCCACGGCTGGTGGACGGCTCCCCGTGGTGTCGGGGCCGCCCGCCGCGGTCGTCGGAGTCCGGGGCGCGGGAGCGCGGGGGTGCCGCGTTCCCCCGTCCGGGTGGACTCCTGGGCGAACTCTTGCCTTGTGGAGAATGGTGACAGATCCGTCTTGCGACTGTTCAGCCGTGCCCGCGTTGTGGACTCCCCTTGCGACGGGCCGACCACCGGAGGGCGGACGGGCCTGTCTTCGGCCGTGCCCGTCGCCTCCGTCCCCCGGAGCCTTCGCGCACCTGGGCATTGTAGTGGGAGCGCACTGCGGGGGAATGGCCGCAGGGGTGTTTTCCGGCTCTTCCCACCAGGTTACTGACGGGTCATGACCGACGGGGCGTCGGCTGCCGCCGGGGCGCGCGGCGCCCCGGGGCGGTCCGGACGGGGATCAGTGCTCGTCGTGGCCCTGCCGCGCGGAGGTGACCAGCTCGGTCAGCACGCCGCCGCAGTCCTTGGGGTGCAGGAAGGTGATCCGCGAACCCATCGAGCCGATCCGCGGCTCGTCGTAGAGGACCCGGACGCCCTTGTCCCGGATGGCGGCGGCGTCGCCGTCCACGTCCGCGGTGCCGAAGGCGATGTGGTGCACGCCCTCGCCGTTCTTCTCCAGCCACTTGGCCACCGTGGAGTCGGGCCGGGTGGGCTCCAGCAGCTGGAGGTAGGAGGCGCCGCCGTCGTCGGTGCCGTTGATCCGGAGCATGGCCTCGCGGACGCCCTGCTCCTCGTTGACCTCGGAGTGGAAGACCTCGAAGCCGTAGGTGGCGCGGTAGAACTCGACCGTCTTGTCGAGGTCTCGGCAGGCGATGCCGATGTGGTCGATTCGGGTCAGCACGACGGCCTCCGGGTGATGGGGGGAAGGGTGCACCCAGTGCAGCGCATGCCCCGCGACGGACGCCAGTGCCGGACGTGCGAGCCTGCTCACACGGCGGGCGGTTCACCCGGAACGGGTCGGCACGGTGTTGACTGGACGGTGCCAGTGCGCTCGATCACACCGTCGCTCCGGTGACGGGCGGGTAACAGGTCAGTACATTGAGCGCATCCTCACCTGGCCACGACGTGCGAAGGGGCCCGTCCCATGACCAACACCACCTCTGTGATCGTTGCCGGTGCGCGGACCCCGATGGGCCGCCTGCTGGGTTCCCTCAAGGGCTTCTCCGGTGCCGAGCTCGGCGCCGTCGCGATCAAGGCGGCCCTGGAGCGGGCCGGGATCACCGGCGAGCAGGTCCAGTACGTGATCATGGGCCAGGTGCTCCAGGCCGGCGCCGGCCAGATCCCGGCCCGCCAGGCCGCCGTCAAGGCCGGCATCCCGATGAACGTCCCGGCGCTGACCGTCAACAAGGTGTGCCTCTCCGGTCTCGACGCCATCGCGCTGGCCGACCAGCTGATCCGGGCCGGCGAGTTCGACATCGTGGTGGCCGGCGGCCAGGAGTCGATGACCAACGCCCCGCACCTGCTGCCGAAGTCCCGCGAGGGCTTCAAGTACGGCGCGATCGGGATGCTCGACGCGATGGCCCACGACGGCCTCACCGACGCCTACGAGAACATCCCGATGGGCGAGTCCACCGAGAAGCACAACACCCGCCTGGGCATCCCGCGCGAGGTGCAGGACGAGATCGCCGCCGCCTCCCACCAGCGGGCCGCCAAGGCGCAGGCCGACGGGGTCTTCGACGCCGAGATCGTCCCGGTCGCCATCCCGCAGCGCAAGGGCGAGCCGGTGCTGTTCAGCCAGGACGAGGGCATCCGCGCGGACACCACCGTCGAGGGCCTCGCCAAGCTGCGCCCGGCCTTCACCAAGGACGGCACGATCACCGCCGGCACCTCCTCGCAGATCTCCGACGGCGCCGCCGCCGTGGTCGTGATGAGCAAGGCCAAGGCCGAGGAGCTGGGCCTGACCTGGATCGCCGAGATCGGCGCGCACGGCAACGTGGCCGGCCCGGACAACTCGCTGCAGTCGCAGCCGTCCAACGCGATCAAGCACGCGCTGGCCAAGGAGGGCCTGGAGGTCGCCGACCTCGACCTGATCGAGATCAACGAGGCCTTCGCGGCGGTCGCCCACCAGTCCATGAAGGATCTGGGCGTCTCCTCCGACATCGTCAACGTCAACGGCGGCGCCATCGCGCTCGGCCACCCGATCGGGATGTCCGGCGCCCGCGTGGTGCTGACCCTGGCGCTGGAGCTGCAGCGCCGCGGCGGCGGCGTCGGCGCGGCCGCGCTGTGCGGCGGCGGCGGCCAGGGCGACGCGCTGATCGTGCGCGTCCCGAAGGCCTGACCGGCCGATCCGACCTCCAGGGCTACGGACCGCGTTGCTGCGGTCCGTAGCCCCTTTCGGCATCTGCGTCTGCGCTAGGAGCTCCTGATGATCGATGTCGCCACGCTGGTCGAGCAGGCCCGGGAGGGCCGGCCGCGGGCGGTCGCCCGGCTGATCACGCTGGTCGAGAACGCCGCGCCGCAGCTGCGGGAGGCGATGGCCGCGCTCGCGCCGTACACCGGGCGGGCGTACACGGTGGGCCTGACCGGCTCGCCCGGGGTGGGCAAGTCCACCTCCACCTCGGCGCTGGTCTCCGCCTACCGGCGGCTCGGCAAGCGGGTCGGGGTGCTGGCCGTCGACCCGTCCTCGCCGTTCTCCGGTGGGGCGCTGCTGGGCGACCGGGTCCGGATGCAGGACCACGCCACCGACCCCGAGGTGTTCATCCGCTCGATGGCCACCCGCGGCCACCTCGGCGGGCTCTCCTGGGCGGCGCCGCAGGCGCTGCGGGTGCTGGACGCGGCCGGCTGCGAGGTGATCCTGGTCGAGACCGTCGGGGTCGGCCAGTCCGAGGTCGAGGTCGCCGCCCAGGCGGACACCACCGTGGTGCTGCTGGCCCCCGGGATGGGCGACGGCATCCAGGCCGCCAAGGCCGGGATCCTGGAGATCGGCGACCTCTTCGTGGTCAACAAGGCCGACCGGGACGGTGCCGACGCCACCGCGCGGGAGCTCAACCACATGCTGGGCCTCGGCGAGGCCCGGGAGCCGGGGGACTGGCGCCCGCCGATCGTCAAGACCGTCGCGGCCCGCGGCGAGGGCGTGGACGAGGTGGTCGAGGCGCTGGAGAAGCACCGCGCCTGGCTGGAGGAGCACGGCGAGCTCGCCGCGCGCCGCCGCCGCCGGGCCGCCGAGGAGATCGTGGCGATCGCGCTGGCCGAACTGCGCGCCCGGATCGGCGACCTGCGCGGGGACCGGCACCTGGCCGCCCTGGCCGAGCGCGTGGCCGACGGCGCCCTCGACCCGTACGGCGCGGCCGACGAACTGGTTGCCGGCCTGACCGCGAGCTGAGCCCGCGCGCGGTGAGCCGGCCGGGCCGGCTCACCGCGCGGCGGGAACGACGAAGGGCCGGTCCCGGGGGACCGGCCCTTCGGTGCGGCAGGGCCTACGGCTTGCCGCGGAGGCCGCGGAGGTGCTCGGCGACGGGGGCGAGGGCCTCGTACATGTCGTCGAGCTGCTCCGGGGTGAAGCGGTCGATGAAGTGGGCCCGGACGCTGCGCACGTGGTCCGGGGCGACCTGCTGCATGGTCTCCCAGCCGTGCTCGGTGAGGTGGGCGTAGAGGCCGCGGCGGTCGCCGGGGCACTCCTGGCGCAGGACGAGGCCGGCGTTCTCCATCCGGGTGATCTGGTGGGAGAGGCGGCTCTTCGACTGGAGGGTGGCGGTCGCGAGGTCGGTCATGCGCATCCGGCGGTCCGCGGCCTCGGAGAGCACGACCAGGATCTCGTAGTCGTTGATCGCCAGGTTGTGCGGCTGGAGTTCACGGCTGAGCTGGTACTCCAGCAGCTTGGACACCTCCAGATGGGCGCGCCACATCCGCTGCTCCCTGGCGGTCAGCCAGGGGGTCTCCTCCCCGGGCTGCGACGGCGGGTCGTCCGCAGTGTCGATCGTGTGCGTATCCATGGGCCCAGCATAGCCGATATAGTTCAATCTTGTACAAGTTTACAGACCGAAACGTCGGCCGAGGTCGCCCAGGTTACCGAGGCCCGGCAGGTTCGGATTCCCGCCGCCGTGCCCGCCCGGCTGGATCGGCACCCCGCCGACCGGCACTCCCGCCTCGGCGCCGACCTGTCCGACCGGCTGCTCCGCCATCAGCTTTTCACTCGATTGCAGCAGCACCTGGCCGGCGCCGATGAACTCGAACTGGTGCTCCTCGCCGGAGGCGCCGCCGAAGCCGGTCAGCCGCCGCAGGCCGCCGATCAGCCCGTGCATGTAGTCGTGGTCGTAGTGGTGGCACGGCGCCGGGCAGTCCGCCCAGCCGACCAGCGCCTGCGGGTCCACCCGGATCGGCGGCTCGACGAAGTGCACCGGGCCGTTGGAGGCGGCCACGAAGCGGCCGGTGCCGATCAGGGTCAGGAAGCCCGGGATGATCGACTGCTTGAGCCGCAGCGTCGGGTCGAAGGCCAGCAGGTTGCCGGAGCGGACGGTCAGGTTGCCCTCGTCCAGGTCGTACGAGTTGAGGTCGAACGCCCGGTCGGCCAGCAGCAGCTTGCCGCGGCCCTCGGCGATCACCCAGTCCGCCGCGTGCATCGGCGAGTTGAAGTGCTGCCCGAGCATCCGGTCGATCGCCCCGGCCCCGACGCCCCGGAAGGAGATGTCGCCGTAGTAGGCGACCATCTTGCCCTTCTGGAGGAAGTACGAGCCGTTCAGGTCGACCGAGAAGGCGTACGGGTTGACGTTGTCCCCGGCCGGCAGGCTGTGGGCGTCCCACACCACCGGGCCGGCGTCGCCCCGGCCGGTCGGCAGCGGGGCCACCGGTCCGCCGAACTGCTCCTGGGCGTAAGGCTGTTGCTGGCCGTACGGCTGCTGCTGGGGCTGCTGGGCCGGCGGGGGCGGCGGGTAGCCCTGCTGGGGGTGGCCGCCGGGCGGCGGCGGGTAGCCCTGCGGCGCGCCGTAGTTCGGCGGGGGCGGCGGGACCGCGAAGCCGGGCTGGGTCGGCTGGTTGTGCGGCGAGCCGTACGGGGGCTGCGGCGGGTAGGACATCAGAGCTTCTCCTCGCTCGCCTGGACGTACACCGCACCCTGCCCGGACAGTTCCAGCTGGAACGCCTCGCCCGAGCCGCGGCCGATCATGTCGCGCCACCCCAGCGCGGTGGACAGCTTGTTGCGGACGTCGCCGCGGTGCGCCACGTACGCCTGCGGGTCGACGTGCACCGACTGGCCGGGGACGATCGGCAGCTCGAAGACGCCGCCGTGGGCCATCACCGCGACCGCGCCCTGGCCCTCCAGCTTGGTGGTGAACAGGCCCTGCCCGGTGACCTGGCCGCGGACCATGCCCATCACGCCGCCCTGCGAGCCCATGAACATGGTGGACTGCCGCAGCGTGCCCTCGAAGGCGAGCAGCCGGTCCGCCTCGACGTACAGGGTGTCGCCGAACAGGTCGATCACGTGGACGTGGTGGCCGCCGTGGCCGAACATCACCCGGCCCTGGCCCTCGACGGTCATCAGCGGGGTGTCCTCGTTGGCCACCCGGCGGCCGATCATCGACATCACGCCGCCCTGCCCGCCGGTGATGTTCGGCGTGAAGCGGACGTCGCCGCTGTACGCGAGCATCGCGCCGCGCTGGCTGAACAGCCGCTGCCCGGGCACCACCTGGGCCTCGACCATCTTGCCGTTGATCTTCGTGAAGCCCATCAGACGTCGCCCCCGACGGTGACCTTCTCGGAGGGCTGGACGTACACCAGGCCCTCGCCGGTGAACTCGATCTGGACGGCCTCGCCGCCGCCCTCGCCGATGACGGTGGTCCAGCCGGCGCCCGACTTCAGGCTGCGCTGCAGGGTGCCGGTGTGCGCCACGTACGCCCCCGGGTCGACGCGCAGCGGCATGCTCTTGTCGACCCGCAGGATGACGGCGGGGCCGTTGGAGGTGACGGCCGCCCAGCCGTGGCCCTCCACCTTGGTGGTGAACAGGCCGTTGCCGGAGGACATGCCGTTGAGCCCGGTGAAGCTGGTGCCGGTGTGCAGGGTGCCCTCGGTGCAGAGCAGGTTGTCCGCCTCGACGTACAGCGTCTCGCCGTTCAGCCGGACCAGATTGATCTCGGTGGCCTTGTCGGCGAAGTAGCAGGTGCCCTGTCCCTTCACCTCCATGACCGTCATCTTCTCGCCGGTCAGCCTGCGGGTCACCATGCCCCGCAGGCCGTCCCCGCCGCCGGTCAGCTTCTTGAAGGCCATCTGCCCGGTGTAGGCGACCATCGAACCGTTTCGCGCCTTGACGGCGTCCCCGCCCAGCTCGACTGCGAGCACGCGGGATCCCTGGAGTCTGAACTGAGCCACGGCCGCAATCTAGCCGCTGCGGGCGCGACCCGGGGAGAGTGCGCGGGACAACTGGTACCGGGCTGCGACAAACGCGCCGGTCAGACTCCGGCGCGCGCCCCCCGTCCGGAGTGCGGAACGGTGCCGGCCGCCTGCTCGACCTCCAGCAGCGAGGCCGAGTGGCGCTCCGCCTCGAAGGCCGCCACGCCGCCGCGCAGCCCGAACAGGCGCTTGGAGAGCATGATCCAGAGCACCGCCGCGATGTTCAGCACCAGGGTGCAGACCTTCAGCGCGCTGACGTGGTGGCTCAGCTCGTAGCCCTCCAGCGGCAGGAAGGCCGCGGTGGCGACCACCGTCAGGTACTCGGCCCAGCGCTTGTTCAGCCAGAGGCCGACCGCCTCGACGATCTCGACCACCGCGTAGGCGATCAACGCGCCCGCGACGATCAGCAGGGTGCTCTTCCTGAACTCGAAGGTCTTGCGGATCGTCTCGACGATCGGGGCGTGTTCGAGGTCCCAGTGGAAGTGGTCGGTGACCGGCTTGAAGACCGTGAGGTTCTCGTCGAACACCCGGTGCACCGCGTCCTGGCTGTTGGAGAACTTCCACACGGCCCAGGCGACCACGATGATCAGCAGTCCGCGCAGCACCCGCTCGACGGCCAGGAAGCGCAGGATGAACAGGTCCCGCAGCGCCTTGCCGCGCGGCACCAGCGGCGCGTCCCCGGCCGGGCCGGAGCCGTGCGGGTCGCCCAGCGCGAAGTCGCCGCAGCGCAGGCAGCGCCAGGCGTCGCCGAGGGCGGTCGTGGCGTGCAGCCGGGAGGCCAGCTCGGGCTCCGTCGGCGCGTAGGTGATGTGACCGCGCCTGGCGCAGGTCCTGCGGTCCCAGTCGAGCTCGAACATCTGCGGCTACCCCCGTGTGCGATGCGTCGGCGCCCGGATCGGTGGGCGCGCGGGCAGCAGGATAGGGGTTCCCGGCGGTCGGCGGCCGCGCTCGGCGGCGTTCCGGAACACGGCTGTGACAGGGCGGCCCGGCCCTATGAGATGCGGCACGGAGGCCACCCCCGGCCGGGGTGCCGCACATGTGCTCGGTGATAATGGGCCGGAAGGCTTGTGAGTCGCTTCACAAGCGCGTCCGCGCCGCCGACCCCCGTATCGAGGTATCCATCGTGAACAGCAGCGCCGTCCACCGCCTGCGCCTGGTCTCCGGCCCCGAAGGGGTCTCCTTCATCCTGCTGCTGATCTGCTCGGTACTGAAGCGGACCACCTCGTTCGACGCCGTCCCGGTGATGGGCATGGTCCACGGCGTCCTGTTCATCCTGTACGTGGTCTTCTGGATCCAGGCCTGGCAGGCGCAGAAGTGGGACGCCAAGCGCGGCGTCCTGATGTTCGTGCTGGCGGTGCTGCCCACCGGCGGCTTCTTCGCCGAGCGGATGCTCGGCCGCGAGGAGCGGGGCGAGCCGAAGCCCGCCACCGCCTGAGCCCCGGCTCCATCGTGGACGGTCGACAGGCTGCCACGGCCTCCTCTCCCAAAGGGCCGCGGCAGCCTGTCGCCGTTTCTTACCGGGGGTGGCTCGTCTCCCGCCGGGGTGGCGCGGTCGGCCGCTAGTTGACGTTCACCGCGCTCCAGGCCGCCGCGACCGTCTTGTACTCGGTGCTGGTCGCGCCGTACAGGTCGGTGGCCGCCTTCAGGGTCGCCGCGCGGGCGGCCTTGTAGTTGGTGGTGGAGGTCATGTAGACGGTCAGCGCGCGGTACCAGATCGCGGCCGCCTTGGTGCGGCCGATCCCGGTCACCGTCGAGCCGTTGGAGGTCGGGCTGTTGTAGCTGACCCCGTTGATGACCTTGGCGCCGCTGCCCTCGGAGAGCAGGTAGAAGAAGTGGTTGGCGACGCCCGAGGAGTAGTGGACGTCCTTGTTGCCGACCGTGGAGGACCAGTTGTCGGCCGACGCGCCGTCCTTGGAGGGCTTGTCCATGTAGCGCAGCGGGGTGCCGTTGCCGTTGATGTTGAGCTTCTCGCCGATCAGGTAGTCACCCGGGTCGACGGACAGGTTGGCGGACCACTCGACCATGGTGCCGAAGATGTCCGAGGTGGCCTCGTTGAGGCCGCCGGACTCGCCGGAGTAGATCAGGCCGGCGGTGGCCGAGGTGACGCCGTGGCTCATCTCGTGGCCGGAGACGTCGATGGCGGTCAGCGGGTGGGTGTTGCTGGAGCCGTCGCCGTACGTCATGCAGAAGCAGGAGTCGTCCCAGAACGCGTTGACGTAGTTGGTGCTGTAGTGCACCCGGCTGGCGGCGCCGACCCCGTTGTTCTTGATGCCGTTGCGGCCGAAGGTGTTCTTGTAGTAGTCCCAGGTGGCCGCCGCGCCGAACTGGGCGTCCACGGCGGCGGACTCGCGGTTGGAGGGCAGGCCGTTGCCCCAGGAGTTGGTGGTGTTGCTGAACAGCGTGCCGCTGCCCGAGGTGCCGCCCTTGAGGTCGGTGGTGGACTGGTTGCCCCGGGAGGCGTCCTTCAGCTGGTAGGAGCTGCCGCTCTGGGTGGTGGTCAGCGTGACGGTGCCGACGTTGACGCCCTTGCCGGTGCCGGTGGCGGTCTGCACCTTCTCGTCGCTGGCGAGCAGCGCGCCGGTGGCGGCGTCGGTGATCACCTCCTGGCGGCTCGGGGTGCCGTCCGCGCGCTGGCCCTCGACCACGGTGCGGTGGGCGAGCCGCGGGGTGCCGTCGGCGGCCCAGACGACCAGCTCGGGCGCGCCGGCGCCGTCGACCCGGCTGAGTGCCGCCTCGTCCCGGTCGGCGGCGACGCCGACGGTCGCGCGCACCGCGGCGGTGGCCGCCTCGGCGGCCTGGGGCGCGGCGAGGCCCGGGGTCAGGCTGGTCACCGCCAGCTGCCCGGCGAAGGCCCGGTCGACGGACTTCACCGAGCCGTCGGCCTTCTGGTGGACGACCAGGTCGCCGCCGATCACCGGCAGGCCCGCGTAGGTCCGGTCGTACCGCAGGTGGCGGGTGCCGTCCCGGTCCACCACCACGTCCTTGGGAACCAGCTTCTCCTGGCCGCCGAGGGCGAGGGCCTGGGCGACCGGGGCGCTCTGCCCGGCGGCCAGCGCGAGCAGCGCGGACTGCTGCTGCGCCGGCGAGGGGGCGGCGGCCTGGGCGGGGACGGCGGCGATCTGGATGACGCCGGCCAGCAGGGCGGTGGCGGAGAGTACGGCTCCGACAGTCAGCTTTCGCTTCACGTGCGGGGGTTCCTTCCACGAGACCCGCGGGTGCGATGCGGGTGCGCCGCGTACCGGGGCGCCGGGGTTGGCGCCTTGGGGGCGGTAGGGCGCGGACGTGCCGGTCCCGTGCGGCTTCTGACACTCCGCCGGATGTGGGTGGGGCGGCGGAGGATCGGACGGGACTTGGTCAGAAGCATGACAATTGTCGGCAGGGATGGACAGGGCGCCTCCCGGATTGGCCAGGAACCGCCAGCGCCGGTACGGATGGTTCGGCTGCCGCCCGTTGCCCGGTTTCCGGCGGTTCGTCCCCCCTGGCGGGACTCCGCCAGCCGGACGGCCTTGACAGCCGCCCGGGACGGCGGACGGCCCGGCGGGGAACGGCCGGACGCCCGGGCCCTCCCTGGGGAGGACCCGGGCGTCCGGTGCGCCGGTGCGGTGCGTCAGTTGACGTTGACGGCGGCCCAGGTCGCGGCGACCGCGCTGTACTCGGCGCTGCTCGCGCCGTACAGGTCCGTCGCCGCCTTGAGGGTGGCGGTGCGGGCGCCCGCGTAGTTGGTGGTCGAGGTCATGTAGACGGTCAGCGCCTTGTACCAGATCTGCGCGGCCTTGTCCCGGCCGATGCCCGTGAGCGTCGAGTTGTTGTAGGTCGGGCTGTTGTAGCTGACGCCGTTGATGGTCTTGGCGCCGCTGCCCTCGGCGAGCAGGTAGAAGAAGTGGTTGGCCACGCCCGAGGAGTAGTGGACGTCCAGGCTGCCGACCGAGGACGACCAGTAGTCGGCCGAACGGCCGTCCTTGGACGGCTTGTCCATGTAGCGCAGCGGGGTGCCGTTGCCGTTGAGGTCGATCTCCTCGCCGATGAGGTAGTCCGGCTTGTCCGTGGAGAGGTTGGCGTAGAACTCGACCATGGTGCCGAAGATGTCCGAGGTGGCCTCGTTGAGGCCGCCGGACTCGCCCGAGTAGTTCAGGTTGGCGGTGGCCGCGGTGACGCCGTGGGTCATCTCGTGGCCGGCCACGTCCAGCTCGGTCAGCGGGTGGGTGTTGCTGGCGCCGTCGCCGTACGACATGCAGAAGCACTGGTCGGACCAGAAGGCGTTGACGTAGTTCTTGCCGTAGTGGACCCGGCTGGCGGCGCCGACGCCGTCGTTGCGGATGCCGTTGCGGCCGAAGGTGTTCTTGTAGAAGTCCCAGGTGGCCGACGCGCCGAACTGGGCGTCCACGGCGGCCGACTGGCCGTTGGCGACGGTGCCGTCGCCCCAGGCGTTGTCCGCGTCGGTGTAGAGCGTGCCCGAGCCGGAGGTGCGGTTCTTCATGTCGCTGGTGGACTGGCCGCCGCGGGAGGCGTCCTTCAGCGAGTAGCCGCCGGACACCTGGGTGGTGGTCAGGGAGACGTTGCCGACGAAGACGCCGTTGCCGGAGCCGGCCGCGGTCCGGACCTGCTCGTGGGTGGAGAGCACCTGGCCGGTCGCGGCGTCGGTGACCAGCAGCTGGCTGCTCGGGGTGCCGTCGGCGCGCAGGCCCTCGACCGTGGTCTGGTACGCCAGGCGCGGCGAGCCGTCGGCGGCCCAGACCACCAGCTTGGCGGCGCCGGTCTGGTGGACCTCGGTCAGCGGCGACTCGTCCTCGTCGACGGCGATGCCGACGGTGGACTGCACGGCGCCGGTCGCCTGGGCGGCGGCCTTGTCGGCGGGGATCTGCGGGGTGAGGCTCGGCAGGGCGATGGTGGCGCCGGTGGCCTTGTCCACGGAGGTGGTCGAGCCGTCGGCGCTCTGGTGCACCACCAGGTCACCGCCCAGGACCGGGAGGCCGGCGAAGGTGCGCTCGTAGCGGAGGTGGCGGGTGCCGTCGGCGTCCACCACGGCGTCCTTGGCCACCAGCTGCTCCTGGCCGCTCAGGGCCAGGGCGTGCGCCACCTTGCCGGCCTGGCCGTTGGCCAGGGCGATCAGGTCGGCGCGCTGCTGCGCGGCCCGGGAGTGCGGGGCGGGGTCCGCGACGGCCGCGGTGCTCACCTGGACGACACCGGTGAGCAGGGCGGTGGCGGAGAGTACGGCGACTGCGGCGAGCTTTCGCTTCACGAACGAGTCCTTCCGGGAAACCGCGAGCAGGCGCGGTCGCGCGGCGTTCCGGGGGCCGGGGCGGCACCTGAGGGGCGGAACGTGCGCTGACGTGCAGGCCCCGTGCGGTCGAAGCGGCTTCGCCACCGGTGGGTGGGGGTGGTGGCTGTCGAACGGGGTTGGCCGAAAGCATGACAATCGAGCACATCAAATGACAGGTCTTGCTCATGAATTGGCCAAGTTCCGCCAAGGTGAAGGAATATGAACGAGCGGATAAAAGGGACGTATCGCTCGTCCTTGCAGCGGGTTACCGTCCGAACCGAAGCCTGGTGGCGCGGCGCGGGGCCGATCCGGGGTCAACCCCGCCGCGACCGGAGCCCGTTGCCGCGCGTTCACACCGCCGCAATGTCCTGGTATGGACCTGGCCGTCCGGTTGGCGGGTTCTCGCCACGTGCTGCGCTTGTCCACCATCAGGGACGCCTGGTACCGCGAACCCCCTGCGCCGGTACGGTAAGGAGGTGGCCAAGCCCCTCGCTCTCGACTTCGACCCGATCGCCCGCGCCGACGAGCTGTGGACCCGCCGTTGGGGCGGGGTCCCCTCGATGGCGGCGATCACCTCGATCATGCGCGCCCACCAGATCCTGCTGTCCCGGGTGGACGCGGTGCTCAAGCCGTACGGGCTGACCTTCGCCCGCTACGAGGCGCTGGTGCTGCTGACCTTCAGCCGGACCGGCGAGCTCTCGCTCTCCAAGGTCGGCGAGCGGCTCATGGTCCACCCCACCAGCGTCACCAACACCGTCGACCGCCTGCAGCGGGCCGGCCTGGTCGCCCGCCGCCCCAACCCGCTCGACGGCCGCGGCGTGCTGGCCACGATCACCGACCGCGGCCGCGAGGTGGTCGAGGAGGCGACCCGCGAGCTGATGGCGATGGACTTCGGGCTGGAGGAGTACGACGCCGAGCAGTGCCGCCAGGTGTTCGATCTGCTCAGGCCGCTGCGGATCGCCGCGGGGGACTTCGCCGAGCAGGCCGAGGGGGCTGCGAAGCGGAGGAGGTGAAGGCGGCTACCCTCGTGTGAGCGGTGCGCGGATCCGGGCGTACCGGCCGATACTGCCGAGCGACGCGAGGAAGATCATGAAGGCGACCCCCCTGCTGGGCTGGTACCGGGGCCTGGCCATTGCGACCGGTCTGGCACTGCTGGTGTTCTGCGGCTTCATGGTCGCGAAGTACGGCTTCGAGACCGCCGAGGGCGTGACCACGTACGTCGCGATGCTGCACGGCTACCTCTACATCGGGTACTTCGTGGTGACCTTCATGCTCGGGCAGAAGCTGAAGTGGCCGATGGGCCGGCTGGTGCTCACCCTGGCGGCGGGCTGCATCCCCTTCCTCTCCTTCGTCTTCGAGCGCAAGGTGGCCCGCGAGGCCGCCGAGAAGCTCCCGGCGGGCGCCGGCGCCCGCCAGCCGGCCGGGGTCTGAGCCCCGCCTCCCGCGCCTTCCGGAGCGCCCCTTCCCCGACCGGGGGAGGGGCGCTCCGGCGTTCGCGCGGCCGCGGTCCGCCGTGGTCACCCGTGCTTCCTGCCCGTGCTTCCCGCCCGCGCTTCCCGCCCGCCGGGGGCGACTGCGACCCGGCTGCCATCGACAAGTAGTAGGACGTCCGAGTAAATTGTTAGGACGTCCTACTAGCTGTGCCGCCCCGTCGCCGTGGCGGCCGTACGGAGCGGAGTTCGGGGTCATGGACGCCGAGGAGATCGAGCGCGGCCGGCAGCGCTGGCAGCAGCGATACGACAAGGCCCGCAAGCGCGACGCGGACTTCACCACCCTCTCCGGCGACGAGGTCGAGCCGGTCTACGGCCCGCCCGCCGGGCAGGCCTACGAGGGTTTCGAGCGGATCGGCTGGCCGGGCGAGTACCCGTACACCCGCGGTCTGCACCCGACCGGCTACCGGGGCCGCACCTGGACCATCCGGCAGTTCGCCGGCTTCGGCAACGCCCGGCAGACCAACGAGCGCTACCGGATGATCCTGGACGCGGGCGGCGGCGGCCTCTCGGTCGCCTTCGACATGCCCACCCTGATGGGCTACGACTCGGACGACGCCAAGTCGCTCGGCGAGGTCGGCCACTGCGGCGTGGCCATCGACTCGGCCGCCGACATGGAGGTGCTGTTCGACGGCATCCCGCTCGGCGAGGTCACCACCTCGATGACGATCAGCGGCCCGGCCGTGCCGATCTTCTGCATGTACCTGGTCGCCGCCGAGCGCCAGGGGGTGGACCCGGCGGTGCTCAACGGCACCCTCCAGACGGACATCTTCAAGGAGTACATCGCGCAGAAGGAGTGGCTCTTCGCCCCCGAGCCGCACCTGCGCCTGATCGGCGACCTGATGGCCTACTGCGCCGAGGGCATCCCCGCGTACAAGCCGCTGTCGGTCTCCGGCTACCACATCCGCGAGGCCGGTGCGACGGCCGCGCAGGAGCTGGCGTACACCCTCGCGGACGGCTTCGGCTACGTCGAGCTGGGCCTGTCCCGCGGCCTGGACGTGGACGTCTTCGCGCCCGGCCTGTCCTTCTTCTTCGACGCGCACCTGGACTTCTTCGAGGAGATCGCCAAGTTCCGCGCCGCCCGCCGGATCTGGGCCCGCTGGATGCGCGACCGCTTCGGCGCCAAGACCGACAAGGCGCAGTGGCTGCGCTTCCACACCCAGACCGCCGGCGTCTCGCTGACCGCGCAGCAGCCGTACAACAACGTGGTCCGCACCGCCGTCGAGGCGCTGGCCGCGGTGCTCGGCGGCACCAACTCGCTGCACACCAACGCCCTGGACGAGACCCTGGCGCTGCCCTCCGAGCAGGCCGCCGAGATCGCCCTGCGCACCCAGCAGGTGCTGATGGAGGAGACCGGCGTCGCCAACGTGGCCGACCCGCTGGGCGGTTCCTGGTACGTCGAGGCGCTGACCGACCGGATCGAGCAGCAGGCCGAGGCGATCTTCCAGCGGATCCTGGACAAGGGCCGCGAGGACCACGAGATCGGCCCGATCACCTCCGGCATCCTGCGCGGCATCGAGGAGGGCTGGTTCACCGGGGAGATCGCCGAGGCGGCCTTCCAGTACCAGCAGGGCGTGGAGAAGGGCGAGAAGCGCGTGGTCGGCGTCAACTGCCACCCGCGCAGCGTCACCCCGGAGCTGGAGATCCTGCGGGTCAGCCACGAGGTCGAGCGCGAGCAGGTCCGGGTGCTCAAGGAGCGCAAGGCGGCCCGTGACGAGGCGGCCGTCCGGGCCGGGCTGGACGCCATGCTGGCGGCGGCGCGCTCGGGCGAGTCGATGATCCCGCCGATGCTGGACGCGGTGCGCGCCGAGGCGACGCTGGGCGAGATCTGCAACGCGCTGCGGGAGGAGTGGGGGACGTACCGGGAGAACGCGGCGTTCTGATCCGCTGACGCGCCGGTCCGCCGGTCCGCCGGTCCGCTGGCCCGCAGACCCGTCGACCCGCGCAGGCCGCCCGTACGGGAATCCGTACGGGCGGCTCCGCCGTGCCCGGGCGGGTCAGCCGGCGATGAGCGGGCCGAGCAGCAGGTCGGTGAAGCGGCGGGTCCACTCGGCGGTGATCGGCTCGCCGCTGACCAGGACGCGGTGCTCGACGGTGCCCGCGATGGTGTCGAAGATGATGTCGACCTCCTCGCGGGCCGCCGCGGCGTCGGTGTCCGCGTCGAGCTCGCCGCGCGCCTGGGCGGCCGCCCGGCCCTGGCGGACCAGCCGCTTCTGCGGGTCCACGATGGACTCCCGGATCCGGCGCCGCAGCTGCCGGTCCCGGGTGCCCTCGGCGAACAGCGCGAGCAGCGCGGCCTGGGTCTCCGGGCGGGCCAGCAGGTCGGCGAACTGGGTCACCACGGCCTCGATGTCGGCCCGCAGGCTGCCGAGGTCGGGCATCTCCAGCTCGTCGAAGAGGCTGGCGACGGCGTCCACCACGAGCTCGTTCTTGGACGGCCAGCGGCGGTAGAGGGTGGTCTTGGCGACCCCGGCGCGGCTCGCCACGTGGCCCATGGTCAGGCCGCCCCAGCCGAGTTCGGCCAGCGCCTCGCGGGTGGCGTCGAGGATGGCGCGGTCGGCGGCGGCGCTGCGCGGGCGGCCCTTGGCCCGGATGATCCCTGCGGGCTCCGCGGCCGCCGGGACCCGGGCCGTCGGGGCCTGGTCGGAACAGGCCTGGTCCGGGCTCTCCGGGCTGTCCGGGCTCGCTGGGGGCTGGGCGGCCGGCACCGGGCCTCCTTGCGCTTTACCGGTAAGTAACTTGGGTGGGGCTGGTAACGGTAGCGACTGTTCCCCCGTTCGGGGAGCGGGGCACCCCGGGAAAGTGGGGCAGGTCACGTCCCCGAACCGCCGGTGGGGCTTGCGGGCGGGGCACCGGCTCCAGTTACGCTACGACTCGTAGCGAAAGCAGTGACAACCAGGCGCCGCCTCCTGTGGGACGGGAGCGGCGCGGGCGCGGGTGGGGATCCGCGCCGAACGGTCCAGGCTACCGGGGGAGGGGCACCGCGCCCGGGAATCCGCACCGCGCGGCCCGTGCGGGGCGACTTTCCGGAGGTTGGTGCCCGCGAGCAGCGCGGACGGGGGAGGATGGTGCCATGCAGCCACGGAATTCGCGTCTCAACAGCTCCGCCCTGCGCGGAGCGGTCGACCTCGCCGCAGTGAAGGCGGCCGGCGAAGCCGCCCAGAAGGCCGAGCAGGCCCGGGCCGAGCGGGCCCGTCAGGCGGCGGCCGCCGAGTCGGCCGGAGCGGCCCCGGCCCAGTCCGCCTACCAGCTCGTCATCGACGTCACCGAGGACGACTTCGAGACCGAGGTCGTCCAGCGCTCCACCGAGGTGCCGGTCGTCATCGACTTCTGGGCCGAGTGGTGCGGGCCCTGCAAGCAGCTGAGCCCGGTCCTGGAGGGGCTGGCCGAGGAGTACGCCGGCCGCTTCGTGCTCGCCAAGATCGACGTGGACGCCAACCCGCTGCTCTCCCAGCAGTTCGGCATCCAGGGCATCCCGGCCGTGATGGCCGTGGTCGCCGGCCAGCTGGTGCCGCTGTTCCAGGGCGCGGAGAGCGCCGCCAACGTCCGCAAGATCCTGGACCAGCTGATCCTGGTCGCCGAGCAGCGCTTCGGCGTGTCCGGCGGCGCGGGTGCCCCGGGCGAGGCCGCCCCCGCCGCCCCGCAGCGTCCCGAGGACCCGGCGCTGTCCGCCGCGCACGACGCGCTGGCCGCCGGTGACCTGGGCGGCGCCATCCAGGCGTACCGGAACGTGCTGGCCGACGAGCCGGGCAACACCGAGGCCAAGCTGGGCCTGGCCCAGGCCGAGCTGCTGAAGCGGATCGAGGGCCTGGACCTCCAGACCGTCCGGGCGGCGGCCGCCGCCGACCCGAAGGACGTCGAGGCCCAGCTCAAGGCGGCCGACCTGGACCTGGTCGGCGGTCATGTCGAGGACGCCTTCGGGCGCCTGGTGACCACGGTCGGGCGGACGGCCGGCGAGGACCGGGACACCGCCCGGCTGCGCCTGCTGGAGCTGTTCGAGGTGATCGGCCCGGAGGACCCGCGGGTCGTCGCGGCCCGTACGGCGCTGGCGCGCGTGCTGTTCTGAGCCCGGTTCGGGCCGGGTTCGGGCCCATCCCCGCCCCGGTGCCGGCTCGGTTCCGCGCCGGGTTCGGGCCGGGCGCCTGGCACGGTGGATGACCTGCGGTGTCGTCGGGTGATTTGGCGACAATCCGGTCAACCGCCCAGAGGTTTACCAAATCTTGATTTCACCCGTGGATGGTCACGTCATGTGACCGTCCACGGGTGTTTCGCTTCTGTTTCCGGCGGATTTCGTCCTCACGTTTCCTTCAAGTCGTCACGCAGGGTGCACTTCGGGCCGATTCCATGATCAATGCCACCCAGTGTTGGATTACCCGTCAGTAAGTCACCCCTTGTGCTTCGCCCGGGATTCAAGCACGATCGGCCACGCCCGGTCCCGGGCTCCACGGCCCCCGACCCCGGTCGGTCACGCGGAGTGCGGGATCCCCACCGGGTGATCCGCCGGCTCCGGCCGGCGGGAGGGAGGGCAGGGGGGTATCCGCGGTCCCACGGCGGTTCCTGTCCTTCGACCGGCCGCGCGGCCCTGCGCGGTCGCTGGTTGTCGCTCGGGGGTGATCGCCGATGTCGTCGGTCCTGCCCGCCGCCCCGCAAGGACGGCCGGTGCTTGGACGGGACGCCCGCTGCACGCGGGCCGTTCCCGCGTCCGACGACGCCCAAGGCGCTCTCCGCTACCGAGGACGTAGCTCTCTCCCATCCCAGGCCCCCACCGGTGCGGGACGCACCGCCGGGGAGCCGGAGATGTACGTCCTAGAAGGAGGACTCGCATGTCCCAGACCTACGGCAAGACCCGCTGGAAGCGCTTCGCCCTGGTGATGGTGCCGAGCGTCGCGGCCACCGCGATGGTGGGCGTCTCGATCGCCAACAGCGCGCTCGCCGCCTCGTTCAGCATCTCCGGCCAGCAGTTCAAGGTGAGCACCTCTCACCTGCACGGCACCAACTTCGCCCAGTTCGGCACCGTCGACATCGAGGCCAACGGCACGCCGCACCCGGTCGCCGTCTCGGCCTTCGACCACGCCGACATCGAGAACCTGTGCCAGTCGGTGGTGACCGACCTGTCCGGCTTCGGCCTCGGGAAGATCACCCTCCAGCTGAACGCCGGTACCGAGGCGGGCAAGCCGGTCCAGGCCGACAACCTGCTGATCGACCTGGAGCAGCTGAAGGCGGACGCGACCTTCACCAACATCAACATCGGCCAGGACGCCTCCACCCTCGCCGGCTCGGCGACCCAGGGCTGGTCGCCCCACGCGGCCGTCCAGAAGGCGACCGGGAACAAGGGCCTGCCGACCGGTGCCACCGGCTTCGCCCAGGCCGCCAAGGAGGCCGACCTGACCGGCGTCCAGCAGACCGCCCGGGCCACCTCCGCCGGGACGTTCAAGCTGAACGGCCTGAACCTCTCCCTCAAGAGCGGCGACGGCAAGGGCAACGAGTGCTTCTGAGCCTCGCCTGACGGTGCGCCGGACGGCGTGCCCGAGTGACGGCCCGGGGCCGGGGGCGGTGACAGACCGCCCCCGGCCCACCCCCATTGTTCTTCCCTCGTAGCGACGTCGAGGAGCTGCACCATGTCCAGCGCAACGGTCGAGACGCGGCCCCGCCAGCAGAACCCCGTCGGGTGGCTCTGGCGGCACTTCCGTGAATTCCGCCGCACCAGGCCCTTCTGGGGCGGACTGCTGGCCATGATCGCCGGCGTTCCGATCCTCTACTTCCCCTACGCCCACCTGTCGTTCGGCGGCCTGACCATCGCGATGTCCACCACGGCCGGCGCGGGGTCACTGATCATCGGGATCCTGATGGTCATCCTCGGGCTGACCGCCTGGTTCCAGCCCGCGGTACGGGTCTTCGCCGGCATCGCGACCATCCTGCTGACGCTGGTGTCGATCCCGGTCTCCAACCTCGCGGGCTTCGGCCTGGCGCTGCTGCCGGGCCTGATCGGCGGCGGGCTGATGGTCTCCTGGGCGCCGCTGCCGGAGCCCACCGCCGGGACGGCGGCCAAGGGCCGACGCCGCCGGGCGAAGGGCGCCGACGGCGCCGCGGCCGGGAACGCCGTGGCGCAGAGCATCGCCACCGAGCCGGCCGTTGAGCCGCCGACCGCCGAACTGCCCGCCCAGGGCACGCCGCAGGCCGCCGGGACCGCTGTCGAGAACGCCGCCGTCCCGAAGCAGGGCGGAGCCGTGGAGCAGGAGGAGGCACGGTGACCGGGCCGGCCGAGCAAGCCGACGGCACGACCGTTCCCGCGCCGCGCTCCGGCCGGCACGCGGCCCCGCGCACGTCCGTCCGGGTCCGGCTGAGAGGCCGGGCGCTGGCGATGGCGGCGGTGCCGACCGCGCTGCTGATGGCCGCCGCCTACACGCCCAACCCGGCGGTCGCCGAGTCCGCGGCGGGCAAGCCCTGCGGCACCGCGCCGGCCGTCGTGCCGGACGTCGCGCCGATCGAGACGCCGGTGCCCAAGAGCGAGCTGCCCGAGCCGCCGCCGGGCCCGTCCACCGCGCCGGGTACGGCCCCGACCGCCGCGCCCCCGGCCGGCCCGTCCACCGACCCGGGCTCGGTGCCGACGCAGGCGCCGCCCGGCGCGCCCGTGCAGCAGCCCACCTCGCCGGTCAAGCCGCCGGCCGCCGGGACGGCCACCCCGTCCGCCGAGCAGTCCGCCGCCCGTTCTGCCGCCACCGGCGACGCGGCCGTGTCGGGCGCGGTCCACCAGGGCACCGCCACCGGGACCGGTACGGTGTCCCAGGCCGGGCTGATCGACGACCTGGTCGGCGGCATCACCCGGCTGTTCAACCCGGACGGTTCGCCGAGCAGCCCCGCCCCGGCCACCACCCCGGCGGCGCCGACCACCCCGGCGGCGCCGACCACCCCGGCCGCCCCGGCAGCCCCGCCCGCCCCCGCCCCGCGTACGGGCACCGCGGACCAGCCCGCCCAGCCGCAGGCCCCGGCCGCCGCCGCCCAGCAGGCCGCGCCGCCCGCGACCCAGCCGGCCGCCGGCCGGCCCTCGCCCACCGCGACGCCGAGCGGCAAGGCGAGCACCAAGCCGGCGCCCTCCGCGGACGCCAGGCCGACGCCGTCGGCGACGCCCTCCGCGGGCGCCTCCGGCACCCCGTCCGCCACGCCCACCGAGAACCCCGACTGCGATGTGGACGCCCGCGGCCTGACCGCCGGGGCGGCCGCCTCCGGGCACGTCGTCCCGGAGCAGAACTGGACCCTGAAGACCAGCCGGCTCGCCCTGCACGGCGCGGCGTTCCACGGCGTCTACGACGTGAAGACCCCGACCAGGACCAAGCGCGTGCTGAAGTTCGTGGTCGACAGCGTGGACATCGACAACCTCGACATGTCGACCCTGGAGGGCAACGGCGTCACCTTCCACGTCCAGGGCGCCCCGGGCTCCACCTCGACCATGCGCCAGGGCCCGGTCACCATGTACGTGGAGCGGCTGTCCGGCCACCTCTCCAAGGTGCTCGGCCTGCCGATCCCGATCGACCTGGGCGAGATCACCCTCACCCCGGACACCCTGCCGCGCTGGCTGTACGACCTGATCGGCGCCATCCCGATCCCGCTGGACCTGGAGCTGACCGGCGTCACCGCCAAGCAGGCCGGCCAGTTCGGCGGCACCCTGCACATCCCGGGGATGCACCTGTTCAACGACGACGCCCCCTACAGCGACAAGTGAGCGGGAGCCGACGCCGAAACGCCCGTGGGGCGGCCCTCCCGGAGGAGGACCGCCCCACGGGCGTTCGGGCCTGACGGGTGCTCACTCGCCCCGGGTGCCCAGGTGGTGCACCTGCACCATGTTGGTGGTGCCGGGGATGCCGACCGGGACACCGGCGGTGACGATGACGGTGTCGCCCTCGTCGAGCCGGCGCATCCGCAGCAGCTCCCGGTCGACCTGCGCGACCATCGCGTCGGTGGTGGCCACCTGCTCGGTCACGTACGCCTCGACGCCCCAGCTCAGCGAGAGCTGGTTGCGGGTGGCGGAGTCCGGGGTGAAGGCGATCACCGGGATCGGCGAGCGGTAGCGGGACAGCCGGCGGGCGGTGTCACCGGACTTGGTGAAGGCGACCAGCGCCTTGCCGTCCAGGAAGTCGCCCAGCTCGCACGCGGCGCGGGCGACCGAGCCGCCCTGGGTGCGCGGCTTGCGGCCCGGGTTGAGCGGCTGCAGGCCCTGGGAGACCAGCTCCTCCTCGGCCTTCTCGCAGATCCGGCTCATGGTGCGGACGGTCTCGACCGGGTACTTGCCGACGCTGGACTCGGCGGAGAGCATCACCGCGTCGGCACCGTCCAGGATGGCGTTGGCGACGTCGGAGACCTCGGCGCGGGTCGGGCGCGAGGCGTGGATCATCGACTCCATCATCTGGGTGGCGACGATGACCGGCTTGGCGTTGCGGCGGGCCAGGGTGATCAGCTGCTTCTGGACCAGCGGCACCCGCTCCAGCGGGTACTCGACGGCCAGGTCGCCGCGGGCGACCATGATGGCGTCGAAGGCGAGGACGATCTCCTCCATGGCCTCGACGGCCTGCGGCTTCTCGATCTTGGCGATGACCGGCACCCGGATGCCGACCTCGTCCATGACCTCGTGGACGTCCTTGATGTCGTCCGCGTTGCGGACGAAGGACAGGGCGATCATGTCGACGCCCAGGCGCAGCGCGAAGCGCAGGTCGTCCTTGTCCTTCTCGGACAGGGCGGGCACGTTCACGGCCGCGCCGGGCAGGTTGATGCCCTTGTTGTTCGAGAGCACGCCGCCCTCGACCACCACGGTCCTCACCCGCGGGCCGTCGACGCTGACGACCTCCAGGGCGATGACGCCGTCGTTGATCAGGATCGGGTCGCCGGGCTTCACGTCGCCGGGCAGGCCCTTGTAGGTGGTGCCGCAGATGTGCTGGTCACCGGGGACGTCCTCGGTGGTGATGGTGAACTCGTCGCCGTTGTCGACGGTCACCGGGCCGTTGGCGAAGGTCGCCAGACGGATCTTCGGACCCTGGAGGTCGGCAAGGACGCCGATGGCCTTGCCGGTGTCCTCCGAGACCTGGCGGACCTTGCGGTACCGCTCCTCGTGGTCCGCGTGGTTGCCGTGGCTCATGTTCAGTCGGGCGACGTTCATCCCCGCCTCGACGATGGCCTTCAGCTGTTCGTAGGAGTCCGTCGCCGGACCCAGGGTGCAGACAATTTTCGCTCGGCGCATATGGATCAGTCTATCCGTTCGTGTTATAGGTGCATTCGGCACGCACCGGGAGGAATCGCCGACGAATGGTTCCGAGGAGTGAGACGGTTTCGTGTCAGTCCTCGGACTCCCGGCGTTCCCGGTGCACCAGCGCGAAGGCCTGTCGGGCGATCTCCAGCTCCTCGTCGGTGGGCACCACGGCGACCGCCACCCGGGCGTACTCGGGGGAGACGATCCGGGCCTCGCCGGACCGCACCGAGTTCAGCTCCGGGTCGACGGCGATGCCCAGTTCCTCCAGTCCCGCGGTGGCCGCCGCGCGCACCGGGGCCGCGTTCTCCCCGACGCCTGCGGTGAACGCGATCGCGTCCACCCGGCCCAGCACCGCGTAGTAGCCGCCGATGTACTTGCGCAGCCGGTGGACGTACGAGTCGAACGCCAGCTTCGCGTCCGCGTCCCCGTCGTCGGCCCGGCGCATGATCTCGCGCATGTCGTTCTCGCCGCACAGCCCGCGCAGGCCGCTGCGGCGGTTGAGCAGGTCGTCGATCTCGTCCACGGACAGCCCGCCGACCCGGTGCAGGTGGAACACCACGCCGGCGTCGATGTCGCCCGAACGGGTGCCCATGACCAGGCCCTCCAGCGGGGTCAGGCCCATCGAGGTGTCCACGCAGCGGCCGCCGGCGACCGCCGAGGCGGAGGCGCCGTTGCCCAGGTGCAGCACGATCACGTTGACCTCGGCCGGGTCCTTGCCGAGCAGCCGGGCGGTGGCCCGCGAGACGTACTGGTGCGAGGTGCCGTGGAAGCCGTAGCGGCGCACCCGGTGCTGGTCCGCGACGGCCCGGTCGATCGCGTACCGGGCCGCGTACTCGGGCATCGAGGCGTGGAAGGCGGTGTCGAAGACGGCCACCTGCGGGAGGTCGGGGCGCAGCGCGCGGGCCACCTCGATGCCGGTGATGTTGGCCGGGTTGTGCAGGGGCGCGACCGGGATCAGCCGGCGGATCTCCTTGAGCACCTCGTCGGTGATCACCGTCGGCTCGGTGAACCGCAGGCCGCCGTGCACCACCCGGTGTCCGATCGCGGCCAGCTCGGGGGAGTCCAGCCCGAGGCCGTCGGCGGCCAGCTCCTCGGCGACGGCC
Organism: Kitasatospora sp. Xyl93; assembly: GCF_055383135.1. Classification (NCBI taxonomy): domain Bacteria; kingdom Bacillati; phylum Actinomycetota; class Actinomycetes; order Kitasatosporales; family Streptomycetaceae; genus Kitasatospora; species Kitasatospora sp. Xyl93. The sequence goes on from NZ_AP029185.1 coordinate 5,229,238, forward strand.
TTGAGCGCGGCGGCGTGGTCCGGGAAGACCTGGACGGCCTCGCGCGGCCCGCCGGTGCGCGGGGTGTGCACCAGCCGCCCGCCGGCCTCGCCGATCCGCTCGACCAGCCCGGAGGCAAGCGCGGCCCCGTCCAGCATGTCGATCAGCCGGTACTTCACCGACGAGGAGCCGGCGTTCAGGACGAGAACGCGGGTACCTTCAGTCATGCGCCGGGCTCCTTGCTGTCCGACTCGTGGTTCTGGGCCTGGATGGCGGTGATCGCGACGGTGTTGACGATGTCCTGCACCAGCGCCCCGCGGGAGAGGTCGTTGACGGGCTTGCGCAGCCCCTGCAGCACCGGGCCGACCGCGACCGCGCCGGCCGAGCGCTGGACCGCCTTGTAGGTGTTGTTGCCGGTGTTGAGGTCCGGGAAGACCAGCACGGTGGCCCGTCCGGCCACCGCGGAGCCCGGCAGCTTGGTGGCCGCGACGTGGGCGTCCACCGCCGCGTCGTACTGGATCGGGCCCTCCACCAGGATGTCCGGCCGCAGCTCGCGGACCAGCTCGGTGGCCTTGCGGACCTTGTCGACGTCCGCGCCGGAGCCGGAGGTGCCGGTCGAGTACGACAGCATCGCGACCCTCGGCTCCACCCCGAACTGGGCGGCGGTGGCGGCCGCCTGGATGGCGATGTCGGCCAGCTGCTGGGCGTCCGGGTCGGGGTTGACCGCGCAGTCGCCGTACACCAGCACCTTGTCGGCCAGGCACATGAAGAAGACCGAGGAGACGATCGAGGCGCCCGGCGAGGTCTTGATCACCTCGAAGGCGGGCCGGATGGTGGCGGCGGTGGAGTGCACCGCGCCGGAGACCATGCCGTCCGCGATGCCCTCCTGGACCATCAGGGTGCCGAAGTACGAGACGTCGGTGACCACGTCCAGGGCCAGCTCGACGGTCATCCCCTTGTGGGCGCGCAGTCTCGCGTACAGCTCGGCGAACTGGCGGCGCAGCGGGCTGGTCGCCGGGTCGACGATCCGCACCCGGGCGCGGTCGGCGGCCGGGGCCTCGGCCGGGAGGTCGATGCTCAGGCTCGCGGCCTTGCGGCGGACGGCGTCCACCTCGCCGAGCAGGGTGAGGTCGCAGATGTTGCGGCGCAGCAGGATCTCGGCGGCGCGCAGCACCCGCTCCTCGGTGCCCTCCGGCAGCACGACGTGCCGGCGGGCGGCCCGGGCGCGCTCCAGCAGCTCGTGCTCGAACATCATCGGGGTGACCCGCTCGGACCGGCCGACCTCGATGCGGTCGGTCAACTCGACGGTGTCGACGTGCAGTTCGAACAGGCCGAGGGCGATCTCGGCCTTCCGGGGGCTGGCCGAGGTGAGCTTGCCCTCCAGGTGGGTCAGATGGGCGGCGGTCGGCCAGCTGCCCTCGGGGACGACCGCGACCGGGGTGCCGGGGGCGAGCCGGGCGGCCAGCGCCATCACGTTGGGGCCGGGGTGCTGGCCGAGCGTCAGCAGCACGCCGGCGATCGGCGGGGCGCCGGCGGCGTGCGCGGCCAGCGAGCCGACCACCAGGTCGGCGCGGTCCCCGGGGGTGACCACCAGGGCGCCCTCGGTCAGCGCGTCCAGGAAGGTGGGCAGCATGGCGCCGCCGAAGACGTAGCCGCGCACGTCCCGGGCGAGGCCGGCGGCGTCCCCGAGCAGCACTTCGGCGCCGGTCGCCTCGACCAGCTGCGCGACGGTGGGCGCGGCCAGCGCCGGCTCCTCCGGGATGACGTAGGCGGGGATCGGCAGCTTCTCGCCGAGGGTGCGCTGGATCCGCTGCTTGGCGCCCGGGGCGACCCGGTTGGCGATCATCGCCAGGGTCTCGCAGCCGAGGTCGGTGTACGCCCGGTGGGCGTTGCGGACCTCGGCGGTCACCGTCTCGGCGTCCGCTCCGTGGCCGCCGACCACCGGCAGCACGGCGGCGCCGAACTCGTTGGCCAGCCGGGCGTTGAAGGCCAGTTCGTCCGGGATGCCGGTGTCGGCGAAGTCGGTGCCGAGCACCAGCACCGCCTGGCAGCGCCGCTCCAGCGCGTGGAAGCGGTCGACCAGGACGGAGACCAGCTCGTCCTGCCCGTGGGCGGCCTGCAGCGCGGCGGCGTCCTCGTAGGTGAGGCCGTACAGCTCGGTGCCCGGGAGGTCGAGCCGGTACCGCGCGCGCAGCAGCTCGACGACGTGGTCCGACCCCGACTCGCCGGGCGCGGCCGCGTGCACCAGCGGACGGAACACCCCGACCCGGTCCACCTGGCGGGTGAGCAGTTCCATGACCCCGAGTTCGACGGCCTGTCGGCCGTCCCCCCGGTCGATGCCGGTCACGTACACGCTGCGCGCCACGTGGGTGTCTCCGTCCCGTCGTCTCGGAAAGTGGTCATATCGACCATACCTTCGCACCCCGAACGACCGTCCGCGAGCAGAGGGGCGGGGCTCGGGCAAGGGGCGGAGGTCCCGCCCGGGTGCGCGCCCGGCGGGGCGGGCACCCGGGGCCGCCGGGCGCGTGGCCGAGCGGCCCCGGGCGGGCGGGCCCTCAGCGCACCGGGCGGGCGGGCCCTCAGCGCACCGGGCGGAGCCAGAGGGTGGCGAGCGGGGGGAGGACCAGATCGGCGGAGCGGGGCTGACCGTCCCACTCCACCGGCTCGGCCTTGACCGGGTGGGAGTTGCCGGTGCCGCTGCCGCCGTACTCCTCGGCGTCGGTGTTCAGCACCTCCTCCCACAGCTGCTCGCGGCCCGCCAGCCGGGGCAGGCCGACCCGGTGGCCGTGCCGGACGACCGGCGAGAAGTTGCAGACCGCGACCAGCGGGGAGCCGTCGGCCGCGTACCGGACGAAGGAGAGCAGGTTGTCCTCGGCGGCGCCGCCGTCGAGCCAGCGGAAGCCGTCCGGGACGGTGTCCAGCTCCCACAGTGCCGGGGTGTCGAGGTAGCGCCGGTTGAGGTCGCGGACCAGCCGGCGCACCCCGAGGTGGTCCTCGTGGGCCGGCCACTGCTCGTCGAGCACCCACCACTGCGGGCCCTGCTCGTGGTCCCACTCCGCGCCCTGGGCGAACTCCTGCCCCATGAACAGCAGCTGCTTGCCCGGGTGGGACCACATGAAGCCCAGGTAGGCGCGGTGGTTGGCGCGCTGCTGCCACCAGTCGCCGGGCATCTTGGAGACCAGCGCCTGCTTGCCGTGCACCACCTCGTCGTGCGAGATCGGCAGGACGTAGTTCTCCGAGTAGGCGTACACCATCGAGAAGGTGATCTCGTTGTGGTGGTACTTCCGGTGCACCGGCTCCTTGGACATGTAGACCAGCGAGTCGTGCATCCAGCCCATGTTCCACTTCAGCCCGAAGCCGAGGCCGCCGGCGTCGGTGGGGCGGGTGACCCCGTCCCAGGCGGTGGACTCCTCGGCGACGGTCACCACGCCCGGGCAGCGCCGGTAGACGGTGGCGTTCATCTCCTGGAGGAAGGCGGCCGCGTCCAGGTTCTCCCGGCCGCCGAACCGGTTGGGCGTCCAGGCGCCGCCCTCGCGGGAGTAGTCGAGGTAGAGCATCGAGGCGACGGCGTCCACCCGCAGGCCGTCGACGTGGAACTCCTCGCACCAGTACACCGCGTTGGCGACCAGGAAGTTGCGCACCTCCTTGCGGCCGTAGTCGAACTCCAGCGTCCCCCAGTCCGGGTGCTCGGCGCGCAGCGGGTCGGCCGGCTCGTACAGCGGCTCGCCGTCGAAGCGGGCGAGCGCGAAGTCGTCCTTGGGGAAGTGCGCGGGCACCCAGTCGACGATCACGCCGATGCCGTGCCGGTGCAGGGTGTCCACCAGGTACCGGAAGTCGTCGGGGCCGCCGAGCCGGGCGGTGGGGGCGTAGTAGCCGGACACCTGGTAGCCCCAGGAGCCGCCGAAGGGGTGCTCCATCACCGGCATGAACTCCACGTGGGTGAAGTTCAACTCCTTGAGGTAGCCCGGCAGTTCCTCGGCGATGGCGCGGTAGGTGGTGAGCTCGGGGCGCCAGGACGGCAGGTGCAGCTCGTACACCGACATCGGCGCCCGGTGGTGCGCCGTGCGGGCCCGGCGGGCCATCCAATCGCCGTCCTGCCACGCGTAGTCGGAGGAGGTGACCACCGAGGCGGTGCCGGGCGGGCACTGGGCGGCCCGGGCCAGCGGGTCGGCCTTGTCCAGCACCCAGCCCTGCCGGGTGTGCACCTCGTACTTGTAGCAGGCCCCCTCGGCGAGGCCGGGGACGAACAGCTCCCAGATCCCGGACGAGCCGAGCGAGCGCATCGGGTGCCCGGTGCCGTCCCAGTGGTTGAAGTCGCCGATCAGCCGCACCCCGACGGCGTTCGGCGCCCAGACCGCGAAGGCGGTGCCGGGCACCCCGTCGACGGTGCGCGGGTGCGAGCCGAGCGCGCGCCACAGCTGCTCGTGCCGGCCCTCGGAGATCAGGTGCAGGTCGAGCTCGCCGAGGGTGGGCGCGGCGCGGTAGCCGTCGTGCTGGCGCAGCGGCTCGCCGCCGGGGTACGTCACCAGCAGGGTGTACTCCGGCGGCTCGCCGCCGGCCACCAAGCCGGTGAACAACCCGCCCTGCTGGTGGGTGAGTTCGGCGGGGCCGTGGGCGGTCTCGACGACCACCCGCTCGGCGAACGGGCGCAGCACCCGGATCGCGGTGCCGCCGTGCACCGGGTGCGCGCCGAGCAGGGCGTGCGGGTCGTGGTGCTGCCCGCCCACCAGCCGGTCGACCTCGGCCGGCGGCAGCGGCGCCTCGGGCAGCCGCAGCGCCCCGGCGGGGGCGGGTCGCCCGCTCCCCGCGGGCTCCCCGGCCGCGGGCGGTCGGGCGGTCGGGGGCTCCGGTCCGGTGCCGGTGCCGGTGCCCCCCTCCTCCGCGGTCGCCCGGCGGGCCGCGCGCTCGCGGCCGGCGCGTCCTTCGGCCGCCCGCCCTCCGGCGGGGAGCGGTCCGGCCAGGAAGGTGGCCGGCACGGGGCGGGTGGGGCGGCCGGTCGGGTCGATCGGCGTCACGGCGGGGTCCTCCTGGGACGGGGTGGGCGGGGCCTGCGGACGGGACGGGAAGCGGGGTCAGACGGACAGGGCCAGCCGGTTGATCGCGGCCAGTGGGATCGGCAGCCAGCTCGGCCGGTGCCGGGCCTCGTAGACCACCTCGTACACCGCCTTGTCGATCTCCAGCGCACGCATCAGCTCCGGTGAGGCGGCCGGGTCGGCGCCGCCGCCGGCGGTGTAGCCGGCGCAGTAGGCGGTGCGGTTGCGCTGGGCCCAGGCGGCGGCCAGGTGGGCCAGTTCCGGGTCGACCGGGCCGCCGGCCAGCAGGTGGGCGGCCGCGTAGTCGAAGGAGCGCAGCATCGCGGCGACGTCGCGCAGGGCCGGCTGGGGCTCGCGGCGCTCGTTGACCGACTTGGCCGGCTCGCCCTCGAAGTCCAGCAGCACCCAGCCGTGCGGGGTGCGCATCGCCTGGCCGAGGTGGAGGTCGCCGTGGATGCGCTGGACCGGCAGGCCGTCCGGGTGGGCGTCGGCGAGCTGCTGGAAGGCGGTGCGCAGCGCGGCCCGGAAGCGCAGCAGCCCGGGGACGGCGGCGACGGCGCTGTCCAGCCGGTCGGCCATCGCGCCGGCCAGCCGTCCGGTCTGGGTGCGGTCGAGCCGGGCGACCGGCATCGAGCGGGCCAGCACCCGGTGCACCTCGGCGGTGGCCCGGCCGAGCCGGTGCGCCTCGATGGCGAAGTTGCCGGGGGAGCGGTCGCCCTTGAGCCGGCCGACCTGGTCGAGGGCCAGCTCCCAGCCGTCCTCGGCGTCCGGCAGGTAGCGCTGCAGCAGTCCGAGGGTGGCGGGCTCGGCGCGCTCCATCCGGCTCTCGAACCAGGCGGCGACCCGGGGGATGCGGGTGGAGCCGGCCCGGGAGAGCGCGAGCGAGAGTTCCAGGTCCGGGTTGGTTCCCGGGTGGATGCGGCGGAACAGCTTGAGGATGTACGAGGTGCCGTAGATGACCGAGCTGTTGGACTGCTCGGCGGTGGAGGCCCGCCCGGGGAGGTCGGCGGGCAGTCCGGAGCCGGGGGTGCGGCGGAAGGACAGCGCGCCGAAGCGGTCGCCGGTGGCCAGGTGCTCCAGCAGCCGCCCGGTGAGCTCGGGGTCGTGCACTGCGTCGTAGAGGGTCGCGCCGTCGTAGGGGCCCTGGCTGAGCCGGCCGAGCACGGCGCCGGGCCCGATGTCCCCGAGGCCGCCCGAACGGATGCCGAGCAGCAGCTGGTAGATGTCGCCGTGCGGGGCACCGGCCGTGGTGGCGTGCTCGACCCGCAGCAGCAGGTGCAGCAGGGCCGGGTCGCCGACCTGCAGGGGGGTGCCGACCACCGGGGTGAGGCCGGTGATCGGCCGCCCCTTGCCGGCGTACCAGCGCTGGGTGGGCAGCCATGCGGAGATCAGCGGCAGGGCCGCCTGGACGAGTTCGCTGACGCCCACGGCGGTTCTCCGGGCCCCGGTGCCCCGGGTGCCCGCGGCGGCGGAACCGGCGGCGGAGTCGTCCTGGAGGTGGGCTTGAGAACGGGAGATTTCGGACATGACTCCCTTTCCCCGGAAGCGCGCGGGCTGCCCGGGTCGTGGCCGGGTCCGTCAGTCTTCCGGATTGCGGCGGCGCGGCGGTCGCGGCACGCGAGCACGGCTCGGGTGTCACGCCTTCGTGTGGGTGGCCGTTGGGCTGTTCTCCGTACGCGGTGTGCAGAGAACTCCGGGGGCGCGGGGTTCTACTCGCGCCCCCGGAGGGTCTGGTGGTGCTGTTCATGCTGGTGCGCGGCGTGCGGCGGATCGTTACTTCGATCGCCTGGTCCCGCTCAGGCGCGGGGGCTGCCGGAGCTGGAACCAGTAGAAGCCGTGTCCGGCCAGGGTGAGCAGGTAGGGCCACTCGCCGATCGACGGGAAGCGCACCCCGCCGATCAGCTCGACCGGGTACCGGCCGCCGTACTGCCGCAGATCCAGCTCGGTCGGCTGCGCGAACCGCGAGAAGTTGTTCACGCACATGACCAGGTCCCCCTCGTACTCGCGCACGAAGGCCAGCACGGCGGGGTTGCTGGAGGGCAGCTCGGCGTAGCTCCCGAGGCCGAACGCCGGATTGAGCTTGCGGATCTCGATCATGCGACGCGTCCAGTGCAGCAGCGAACTCGAACTGCTCTGCTGTGCCTCGACGTTGGTCACCTGATAGCCGTACACCGGGTCCATGATGGGCGGCAGACTGAGCCTGCCCGGGTCGGCGGAGGAGAAACCCGCGTTGCGGTCCGGGGTCCACTGCATCGGGGTGCGCACGCCGTCCCGGTCGCCGAGCCAGATGTTGTCGCCCATGCCGATCTCGTCCCCGTAGTAGAGGACCGGCGAGCCGGGCAGCGAGAGCAGCAGGGCGGTGAACAGCTCGATCTGGTTGCGGTCGTTCTCCAGCAGCGGGGCGAGCCGGCGGCGGATGCCCACGTTGGCGCGCATCCGCGGGTCCTTGGCGTACTCCGCGTACATGTAGTCGCGCTCCTCGTCGGTGACCATCTCCAGGGTCAGCTCGTCGTGGTTGCGCAGGAAGATGCCCCACTGGCAGCCGCCGGGGATCCGCGGGGTCTTGGCGAGGATCTCCGACACCGGGTACCGGGACTCCCGGCGCACCGCCATGAAGATCCGCGGCATCACCGGGAAGTGGAACGCCATGTGGCACTCGTCGCCGCCCGAGGTGAAGTCGCCGAAGTAGTCGACGACGTCCTCGGGCCACTGGTTGGCCTCGGCGAGCAGCACGGTGTCCGGGTAGTTGGCGTCGATCTCCTTGCGGACCCGCTGGAGGAACTCGTGGGTCTCCGGCAGGTTCTCGCAGTTGGTGCCCTCGCGGGCGAACAGGTACGGCACCGCGTCCAGCCGGAAGCCGTCGATGCCGAGGTCGAGCCAGAACCGCAGCCCGGCGATCATCTCGTCCTGGACCCGGGGGTTGTCGTAGTTGAGGTCCGGCTGGTGGGAGAAGAAGCGGTGCCAGAAGTACTGCTTGCGGACCGGGTCGTAGGTCCAGTTGGACGTCTCGGTGTCGACGAAGATGATCCGGGCGTCCGGGTACTGCTTGTCGTCGTCGGCCCACATGTAGAAGTCGCCGTACGGCCCGTCCGGGTCGGTCCGGGAGGCCTGGAACCACGGGTGCTGGTCGCTGGTGTGGTTCATGACGAAGTCGATGATGATGCGCATGCCGCGGGCGTGCGCGGCGTCGACGAACTCCATGAAGTCGGCGAGGTCGCCGAACTCCGGCAGCACCGACGTGTAGTCGGACACGTCGTAGCCGCCGTCGCGCAGCGGCGAGGCGAAGAACGGGGGGAGCCAGAGGCAGTCGATCCCGAGCCACTGGAGGTAGTCGAGCCTGGCCGTGAGCCCCTTGAGGTCCCCGACCCCGTCGCCGTTGCTGTCCTGGAAGGACCGCACCAGCACCTCGTAGAAGACCGCACGCTTGAACCACTCGGGGTCGAGCTTCTTCTTCGAGGTCTCGGGGAAGGTGTCGGGGACGGGCTCGTTCACTGTCACGCTGGGTTCCTCCGAACCGTGAGGAGGTGAGCCGGCTCGGCTGAGGGATCGAGCCGGACGTAGTTGCGCCGGCCCCAGGTGTAGACGGCGCCGGTGAGCTCGTCGTGCACCGCGTAGGGGCCGTCGCCGTCGAGCGTGACGGTGGCCTCCTGGACGTGGTGCGGGTCGAGGTTCACCACGGTGATGACCTGGTCGGTGAGCCCCTCGGGGGTGGTCGCGGTCTTGGAGTAGGCGAGCACCTGGTCGTTGTCGGTCGGGTGGAAGCGCAGGTCGCGCAGCTGCTGGAGGGCGGGGTGGCGGCGGCGCAGCCGGTTCAGCACGGTCAGCAGCGGGGCCAGGGTGTCGGTGCGGCTCCAGTCGCGCGGGCGCAGTTCGAACTTCTCCGAGTGCAGGTACTCCTCGGAGCCCGGGTGGGCCGGCTCGTTCTCGTACAGCTCGTAGCCGGCGTAGACGCCGTAGCTGGGGGAGAGGGTGGCGGCGAGCACCGCGCGGACCGCGAAGGCGGCCCGGCCGCCGTGCTGGAGGTACTCGTGCAGGATGTCCGGGGTGTTGGTGAAGAAGTTGGGCCGCATGTACGCGGCCGCGTCACCGCTGAGTTCGGTGAGGTACTCGGTGAGTTCCGGTTTGGTGGTGCGCCAGGTGAAGTACGTGTACGACTGGTGGAACCCGATCTTCGCCAGGGTGTGCATCATCGCCGGGCGGGTGAAGGCCTCCGCCAGGAAGACCACGTCGGGGTCCGTCCGGGCGACGTCGGCGAGCACCTTCTCCCAGAACACCACCGGCTTGGTGTGGGGGTTGTCGACCCGGAAGATCCGGACCCCGCGGGACATCCAGAACCGGAGGATCCGGATGGTTTCCTTGACGATTCCGTCCATGTCCTGGTCGAAGTTGATCGGATAGATGTCCTGGTACTTCTTCGGCGGATTCTCGGCGTACGCGATGGTGCCGTCCGCGCGGTGGCTGAACCATTCCGGATGCTTGTTCACCCACGGGTGGTCGGGGGAGCACTGGAGGGCGAAGTCCAGCGCGACCTCCAGGTGCAGCGCCCGCGCCTCGGCGACGAAGTGGTCGAAGTCCTCGATGGTGCCGAGGTCCGGGTGGACGGCGTCGTGGCCGCCCTCGGGGGAGCCGATCGCCCAGGGCGAGCCGACGTCGTGCGGACCGGCCGTCAGGGTGTTGTCCGGGCCCTTGCGGAAGGCTCGGCCGATCGGGTGGACCGGCGGCAGGTAGACCACGTCGAAGCCCATCGCGGCGACCGCCGGCAGCCGCTCGGCAGCGGTGCGCAGGGTGCCGGAGCGCGGCGGCTCGACGCCGGCCGGATCCACCACGGCGCCCTCCGAACGGGGGAAGAACTCGTACCAGGAGCCGAACAGCGCGCGCTCGCGGTCCACCTGGAGCGGCAGCGGGCGGGAGGCGCTGAGCAGCTCGCGCAGCGGGTGGCGGGCCAGCACGTCGAGCACCTCGGGGGCGAGCGCGGCGGCCAGCCGGGACAGCGGCGGCATGGTCGGGTCGCGCAGCGCGTCGGCGGCGGCCAGCACGTCGGCGCGGCCCTCCTTCTTGGGCACCCCGGCCGCGGCCCGCTCCAGCAGCCGGGCGCCCTCCTCCAGGACCAGCGCGGTGTCGATCCCGGCGGGCAGCTTCACCGAGGCGGTCCGGCGCCAGGTGGCGACCGGGTCGCTCCACGCCTCCACCAGGTACGACCAGCGGCCGGGCGCGGTCGGGGTGACGTACGCGCCCCAGCGGTCGGTGCCCTCGGCCAGCTCGCGCATCGGCGTCCACGGGCCGCTGCGGCCGCGCGGGTCGCGCAGCACCACGTTGGCGTTGACGGCGTCGTGGCCCTCGCGGAAGACGGTCGCGGTGACCAGGAAGGTCTCGCCGACGACCGCCTTGGCCGGGCGGCGGCCGGCGTCGACGAGGGGACTGACGTCCAGGACGGGGATGCGGCCGATCACGGTGTCGCTCTCTGTCGTCTTGCGGGCGGAGGGCTTGCGAGCGGTGGACTTCCGGGCGGGCGCCCGGGTGGCCGGCGCCCCCGTGGCGGCGGCCTCCGGCGTGGCGGCCTTCGCGGCGCCGGCCTTGGAGGCGCCGGCCTTCGGGGCGGTGGCGGTGGCGCGGCGCGTGGTGGTGCGCCTGCGGGGTGCCGCCGCCGGGTCCTCCTCGGCCCCGGGGTGCCGGGCCGCCGCGGAGGGCTGGGCTTCGGAGGATCCGCCACGGACCGCCCCGGACGCCCTCGGCGCCGGCATCGCCGGATCTGTCCGAGTGTCAGAATCCATCCGTCCGGCGGATTCCGCGACCGCTGCGTCGTGGCCTTCGGCCACCGGTGTGGACTGGTCCCGCGTGTCGCCGTGCATGCCAAGCTCCTGCCCGAGATCGGCGGCAGCTCCCCGCGGGCCGGGGTCGGGCCGGGGGAGTACCGGAGGACTGCTGGGTGGGGAGGACGTGCGACCGGAGCCTGCCCGCGCCGCTGTTCCCGGCAACCTGCCCGGCGTCCGCCGGGCCGGTGGCGGGACGTCCCGGAGCCCGTGTGCGTCCCGGCGCACGCCTCCGCGGGGCACGTCCCCGACCGACCCGGTCCACCCGTGAACGAGCGGGCCGGGGGCGAGGACACGCGTCCGCGCGCGGCGGGCGCCGAATGGGCTAAGAAGGACGGGAACGGCCAACGCGAAAAGGATTCGGACGTGCTGCTTCGCGGGGGACGCCACCCGTCGTCGCACTCCCCACAGCATCAGCGGCCTTCGGTCATCCTCGCACCGGCGGCGAGGTTTTCGCAGCGGTACGACAGTAGTTTCGGGCCTTCTCCCGGGCGGACACACGATCGGAAATGGCCCCGTACCGAAGAGTTCACGTATTGGTAGCGCGGGCCCCCGAAATGTGCGCCCCGCGCGCCCCCCGTACAGACCAATGCGCCGAATGCGATCTCATCAATAGCCCGAACGGGCGCCCAATAGCCCACTTGACGCACTGTCGGGCCGACCGCCGCGGCTACGCTTCACGCCGTGAAGGCAATCCGCAGATTCACCGTCCGCACCGTCCTGCCCGAACAACTCCAGCCGTTGCACGAGCTGGCCCTCAACCTGCGCTGGTCCTGGCACCCCGAGACCAGGGACCTCTTCCGGTCCGTGGACCCGGAGGTCTGGGCCGCGACCGGCGAGGACCCGGTGCGGCTGCTCGGGGAGGTCCCGGCCGCCCGACTGGCCGCACTCGCCACCGACCGGCGCTTCCTGCGCAGACTCGGCGACCTCGCCGACGACCTGCGCGAGTACCTCACCGGCCCCCGCTGGTACCAGACCCGGCAGCAGTCCGACGCCGCCCCGCTGCCCGCCGCGATCGCCTACTTCTCGCCCGAGTACGGCATCGCCGCCGCGCTGCCCCAGTACTCCGGCGGGCTCGGCATCCTGGCCGGCGACCACCTCAAGGCCGCCAGCGACCTCGGCGTGCCGGTCATCGGCGTCGGCCTGTTCTACCGGCACGGCTACTTCCGCCAGTCCCTGAGCCGGGACGGCTGGCAGCAGGAGCGCTATCCGCTGCTCGATCCGGACGAACTCGCGGTCAGCCTGCTGCGGGAGGCCGACGGCACCCCCGGCCGGGTGGACCTCGCCCTGCCCGGCGGCCGCACCCTGGCCGCCCACATCTGGAAGGCCCAGGTCGGGCGGGTCCCGCTGCTGCTGCTCGACTCCGACATCGAGGCCAACTCGCCCGCCGAGCGGGACGTCACCGACCGGCTGTACGGCGGCGGCAGCGAGCACCGGCTGCTCCAGGAGATGCTGCTCGGCATCGGCGGCGTCCGGGCGGTGCGGGCTTACTGCCGGCTCACCGGGCACCCCGCCCCCGACGTCTTCCACACCAACGAGGGCCACGCCGGCTTCCTCGGCGTGGAGCGCATTCGGGAGCTGGTCGCCGACGGCCGGAACGGCCTCGACTTCGCCGCGGCCCTGGAGACCGTCCGGGCCGGCACCCTCTTCACCACCCACACGCCCGTCCCGGCCGGCATCGACCGCTTCGACCGCGAGCTGGTCGCCCGCCACTTCGGCGGCGACGCCGCGCTGCCGGGCGTGCCGGTCGACCAGGTGCTCGCGCTCGGCGCCGAGAGCTGGCACGACGGGGACCCGAAGCTGTTCAACATGGCCGCCATGGGCCTGCGGCTGGCCCAGCGCGCCAACGGGGTCTCCACCCTGCACGGCGAGGTCAGCCGCTCGATGTTCAACGGCCTGTGGCCCGGCTTCGACGCCGCCGAGGTGCCGATCACCTCGGTCACCAACGGCGTGCACGCCGCCACCTGGATCGACCCGGCGGTGGTCCGGCTCGGCGCCGCCGAACTCGGCGCCGAACGCGCCGAGGAGGCCATGACCACCGGTGAGACCGGGCGCTGGACGGGCCTGGAGCGGATCGGCAACACCGAGGTCTGGGAGCTGCGGCGCGCCCTGCGGGCCCAGCTGGTGGAGGAGGCCCGCCGCCGGCTGCACGCATCCTGGCGCCGGCGCGGGGCCGGCGGGGCCGAGCTCGGCTGGGTCTCCTCGGTGCTCGACCCCGACGTGCTCACCATCGGCTTCGCCCGCCGGGTGCCCTCGTACAAGCGGCTCACCCTGATGCTGCGCGACCCGGAGCGGCTGCGCGCCCTGCTGCTGCACCCCACCCGGCCGGTGCAGGTCGTGGTCGCCGGCAAGGCCCACCCGGCCGACGACGGCGGCAAGCGGCTGATCCAGCAGATGGTCGCCTTCGCCGACGACCCGGCGGTGCGGCACCGGATCGTCTTCCTGCCGGACTACGACATGGCGATGGCCCAGCGCCTCTACCCGGGGTGCGACGTCTGGCTGAACAACCCGCTGCGCCCGCTGGAGGCCTGCGGCACCTCCGGGATGAAGGCCGCGCTCAACGGCTGCCTCAACCTGTCCGTCCTGGACGGCTGGTGGGACGAGTGGTACGACGGCCGAAACGGCTGGGCGATCCCCACCGCCGACGAGGGCGGCGGGGCGCTCGACCCGGACAGCGGCGAGGCCGAGCGGCGCGACGACATCGAGGCGGCCGCGCTCTACGACCTGATCGAGAACCAGGTCGCCGCCCGGTTCTACGACCGGGACGCGGACGGGCTGCCGCAGCAGTGGATCGCCATGGTCCGGCACACCCTGGTCACCCTCGGGCCCAAGGTGCTGGCCGGGCGGATGGTCCGGGAGTACGTCGAACGGCTGTACGCCCCGGCGGCGCAGGCCCAGCGGGAGCTGGTGGGTGAGCACCCGGAGGCGAGCGGGCGAGTCACCCTCCCGCCCCGAGCCGAAGGGCGCGCCGGTGGCGAAGGTGAGGAGCGACAAGCGATCGACGGAGGAGGGAGTGCCGGAGCGACGACCGTCGGCGCCGGGTCCGAGCGCCCGGAGGCGAGCGGGCGAGTAGCAGCCGGGCGGTTCACCGGCGCCCGCGAGCTGGCGGTCTGGAAGGCGAAGGTCCGCGAGGCGTGGCCGGCCGTGCGGGTCGAGCACGTCGAGGCGGACTGCCCGGCCGAGGCGCAGGAGCTGGGCAGCTCGCTGGCGCTGCGGGTGCAGGTCGCGCTCGGGGCGCTGGAACCGGGCGACGTCGAGGTGCAGGTGGTCTCCGGCCGGGTGGACGAGCGGGACCGGATCTCGGACGCCTGCCTGCTCGCCCTCAAGCCGGTCGGCGGGCCCGACCTGGACGGCCGCACCCGCTACGAGGGCTCGCTGGAGCTGTGCCGGACCGGTCCGTTCGGCTACACCGTCCGGGTGCTGCCCGCGCACCCGCGGCTGGCCTCGCCGGCCGAGTTGGGGCTGGTCGCCCTGCCCGCCGAGTCGGCCGGGATGGACGCCGGACTGCTGCGCTGACCGCACGGACGGCCGCCGTCCCGCCGAGGCGGACGGCGGCCGCCCACGCGGCACCGCCGTGAACCGGGCGCACGGCCGCGGCCGTACCTCCGGTCGGGAAGTGGGGTGGCCCGTCCGGGTGCGTGACGGCGCACCCGGACGGGCACATTCAGGGGGCCGAGGGCCTAGACCAGGCTGTCCCGCCAGGCCCGGTGGAGGGCGGCGAAACGGCCGGAGCCGTCGATCAGCTCCTGTGGGGAGCCATCTTCCACGATCCGGCCCTGGTCCATGACCAGGACCCGGTCGGCGATCTCCACGGTGGAGAGCCGGTGGGCGATGATCACGGCCGTCCGGCCGGCCAGCACGGTGCGCATCGCCCGCTGCACGGCCTGCTCCCCGGGGACGTCCAGGGAGCTGGTCGCCTCGTCCAGGATCAGCACCGCCGGGTCGGCCAGCAGGGCGCGGGCGAAGGCCACCAGCTGGCGCTGGCCGGCCGAGATCCGGCCGCCGCGCTTGCGCACGTCGGTGTCGAAGCCGTCCGGCAGGGCGGCGATGAACTCGTACGCGCCGATGTCGCGGGCGGCCTGCTCGACCTCCTCGCGGGTGGCGCCGGGACGGCCGATCGCGATGTTCTCGGCGACGGTGCCGGAGAACAGGAAGGACTCCTGGGTCACCATCACCACCCCGCGCCGCAGCTCGGGGGTGGCCAGGTCGCGCAGGTCCACGCCGTCCAGCCGGATCCGGCCGTCGGTCGGGTCGTAGAAGCGGGCCAGCAGCTTGGCGACCGTCGACTTGCCCGCGCCGGTGGCGCCGACCACCGCGACCGTCTGCCCGGCCGGGATCAGCAGGTCGAAGGCCGGCAGCACCTCCTTGCCGGTGCGGTAGGCGAAGCGGGTCTTCTCGAAGGAGACCTCACGGGCGGTGGTCCGCCCACCCGGGAGGGGCTTCGGCTCGGCCGGCTCGGCGACGGTCGGCTCGTGGGCGAGCAGGCCGGCGATCTTCTCCAGGGCGGCGGCGGCCGACTGGTAGCTGTTCAGGAACATCGCCAGCTGGTCGACCGGGTCGTAGAGCCGGCGCAGGTAGAGCGCGAAGGCGGTGAGCACGCCCAGCTCCAGCGCGTCCTCGACGACCAGGTAGCCGCCGAGCAGCACCACGCCGGTGGTCCACAGGTTGGCGGTGGTGCGGGAGAGGCCGACGTAGCGGGCGAGCTCCAGGAAGCCGTCCGCGGTGGCGAGGGCGGACTGCCGGTTGATCACCGCGAAGGCGGCGTCGTTGGCCTCCTCGCGGCGGAAGGCCTGCACCGGGCGGATGCCGTTCATGGTCTCGGTGAAGCGGACGATCAGCGAGGCGGCCGAGGTGCGCGAGCGCCGGTAGACCCGGCGCGAACGGTGGCGGAAGGACCGGGCGATCAGCGCCAGCGGCAGGAAGGACGCCAGCGAGACCAGGCCGAGGCGCCAGTCCAGCACCACCAGCAGCACCGAGATGTAGCAGACCGACAGGAAGACGGCCAGCAGCTCCTGCAGGCCCTCGGAGAGCAGCTCGCGCAGGGCGTCGATGTCACTGGTGGCGCGGGAGATGATCCGGCCCGAGGTGTAGCGCTCGTGGAAGTCCAGGCTGAGCCGCTGGGCGTGCCGGAAGATCCGGCCGCGCAGCTCCAGCACCACGTCCTGGTTGACCCGGGCGCTGATCTTGATGAACACCCACTGCAGCACCGGGCTGAGCAGCGCGCAGAACAGGTACGCCGCGACCACCGCGATCAGCGGGCCGGCGTCGTGGTCGCGCAGCGCCGGGATGCCGCGGTCCATCGCCACCGCGACCAGCAGCGGGCCGGACTGGAGCGCGGCCTGCTGGACCAGGATCACCACCATGGCGATGGCGATCCGGCCCCGGTGCGGGCCGAGCAGCGAGCGCAGCAGCGCCCGGGGCGCGCCCGGCGGGACGGGGATGTCCTCCTCGTCGGCGGGCGGCGGGGGCAGCTCCTCCTCGATCGGCGCGGCGGGGCCGGCCTGCACGGGTTCGGCGGTGGTGGTCACGCGTGCCCTCCTTTCGACAGCAGGGGGCCGTCGGGCACCGGGGTGGCCTCGCCCGACATCAGTTCTCGGTAGTGCGCGCAGTCGCGCAGCAGCTCCTGGTGGGTGCCGACGGCCGTGATCCGGCCGTCCGCCAGCACCGCGACCCGGTCGGCGAGCAGCACGGTGCTGGGGCGGTGGGCGACCACCAGGGCGGTGGTGGCGCCGAGGACCTCGCGCAGCGCCCGCTCGACCAGGGCCTCGGTGTGCACGTCCAGCGCGGAGAGCGGGTCGTCCAGCACCAGGAAGGCCGGGTCGCCGACCACCGCGCGGGCCAGCGCGAGGCGCTGGCGCTGGCCGCCGGACAGGCTCAGGCCCTGCTCGCCGACCTCGGTGTCCGGGCCCTGCGGGAGCTTCTCGACGAAGCCGGCCTGGGCGGTGGCGAGGGCGGTGCGCAGCTGCTCCTCGCCGGCGCCCGGGGCGCCCATCAGGACGTTCTCCCGGACGGTGGCGGAGAACAGGGTGGGTTCCTCGAAGGCGACCGCGACGAGTTCGCGCAGCCGCTGCCGGGGGAGCTCGCGGATGTCCCGGCCGTCCAGCGTGATGGTGCCGCCGGTGGCCTCGTACAGCCGGGGGAGCAGCGCGGTGAGCGTGGTCTTGCCGCTCCCGGTGGCGCCGACCAGGGCCATCGTCTCGCCGCTGCGGATGTGCAGGTCGATGCCGGCCAGCAGGTCGGGGGTGCCATCGGGGGCGTCGGGATAGCGGAAGCGGACGCCGGTGAGGCGGATGCCGTCCCGGGCGGCGGGCCCGGCGGCGGCGCCCGGGGCGGGGGTGTCCGCCTCGGGGGTGTCCGGCTCGTCCAGCACCTCGAAGAAGCGGTCGGTGGCGGTGGCCGCCTCGTTGGCGTAGGCGAGCAGCCAGCCGAGCGACTCGACCGGCCAGCGCAGCGCGAGCGCGGTGGACAGGAAGGCGACCAGGGTGCCGGCGCTCAGCTCGTCGTGGGCCACCAGGTAGGAGCCGACGGCGAGGGCGCAGCCGAGCGCGATCTCCGGCAGGCCGACGATCACCGCCCAGAGGTTGGCGAGCAGGTGCGCCTTGTGCAGCTCGGTGCGGCGCAGCTGCTGGGTCTGGGCGCGGAAGCGGTCGGCCATCGAGCGGTGGCGGCCGAAGGCCTTGAGGATGCGGATGCCGAGGACGGACTCCTCGACCAGGGTGGCGATGTCGCCGTTCTGGTCCTGGGCGAGCCGGGCGGCGCCGGAGTAGCCGGCCTCGAACCGCCGGGTGAGCACGAACAGCGGGACGGCCGGGGTCAGGGCGATCAGCGCGAGCCGCCAGTCCTGGGTGAACATCACCGCGGTGCCGGCCAGGAACATCACCGAGTTGACGATCAGGAAGACCAGCGGGAAGGCCAGGAACAGCCGCATGGTGTACATGTCGGCGGTGGCCCGGGAGAGCAGCTGGCCGGAGCCCCAGCGGTCGTGGAAGGAGACCGGCAGCCGCTGGAGCTTGGCGAAGAGGTCCCCGCGCATCGCCGTCTCCAGCCCGGCCAGCGGGCGGGCCAGCACCACCCGGCGGGTGTAGAACAGCGCGGCCTCGACCAGGCCGAGGAGCAGCAGCAGGCCGACCAGCGGCCAGAGGCCGGCCAGGTCGTGCTCGGCGAGCGGGCCGTCCACGATCAGGCCGAGGACCACCGGCACGGCGAGGGTGCTGAGCATGCCGAGCGTGGCGGTCGTCACCGAGACGGCCAGCCGGCCGCGGACGGCGCGGGCGTACGGCCACAGGCGCAGCAGGGAGCGGACCGCGGAGCGCCGCGGCCCGGGCCCGGTCGGACCGGCTCCGTCGGCTCCGTCGGTCGGTGCGAGCGCGTCGGTCGGGGCGGTCCGGGGGCTTCCCTGGGGCGGGTTCTCGGGGTCTTGTCTGTTCTCGGCCATCTCGGTGAGCGTAGGCAGAGAGCCGGTCACTTCTCATCCGGTTTTTCGCGCCTGTCGGGGACGCTCGGCGAGAACCGGCCACCCGAACGGGCGGGGCGGGCGTGAGATGCGGGGCGTGCGCCGCCGTTCGTGCAGGGAGGAGTGCGCCGTGCGCCTCTTGCGAGCGCCCGCCGATCGACCGATGAGATCTCCTGACGGATGTTCGGTGTTACGAGAGTGACAGGAGTGCTCAGATGACGGTCGAAACCGAGCCGACCCCCGGCCCGGGCTCCACAACCGTGCAGGTACGGGCCCAGCTCAGCCTCAGCACCACCGCGGCGCGGAACCTGGCCACGACGACCAAGTCGAAGCCCCAGATGCAGGAGATCACCTCCCGCTGGCTGCTGAAGATGCTGCCGTGGGTGCAGGTCAGCGCCGGCACCTACCGGGTCAACCGGCGGCTGAGCTACGCCCCCGGGCGCGGCCGGGTGAGCTTCGCGAAGACCGGCTCCGCGGTGAGCGTGATCGCCCCCTCGCTGACCGAGGTGCCGGCGCTGCGCGGTTTCGAGGACGAGGAGGTGCTGGCCGAGCTGGCCCGCCGGTTCGTGCAGCGGGACTTCGCGCGGGGCGAGGAGCTGGTGCGGGAGGGGGCGCCGATCGACGAGGTGTTCCTGATCGCGCACGGCAAGGTGGACCGGATCGGCACCGGCAAGTACGGCGAGCAGACCGTGCTCGGTTCGCTCGCGGACGGCGACCACCTCGGCGACGAGGCGATCACCGAGGGCGGCGGCAGCTGGCCGTACACCGTGCGGGCGAGCACCCCCGGTGTCGCGATGGCGCTGTCCTGGTCGGTGCTCCAGGAGCTGATCGGCCGCTCCGAGTCGCTGCGCGAGCAGCTGCTGGGCTTCGCCGCCGACGCCGCGCAGGCGCAGAACGAGCACGGCGAGGCGGAGATCGACCTCTCGGCCGGCCACGAGGGCGAGTACGAGCTGCCCC
Organism: Kitasatospora sp. Xyl93; assembly: GCF_055383135.1. NCBI lineage: Bacteria > Bacillati > Actinomycetota > Actinomycetes > Kitasatosporales > Streptomycetaceae > Kitasatospora > Kitasatospora sp. Xyl93. The sequence goes on from NZ_AP029185.1 coordinate 5,248,470, forward strand.
GCGCCTTCGTGGACTACGAGCTGAGGCCGCGCGAGTACGAGCTGAGCGTGGCGCAGACCGTCCTCAAGGTGCACACCCGGGTCGCGGACCTCTACAACAAGCCGATGAACCAGACCGAGGAGCAGCTGCGGCTGACCATCGAGGCTTTGCGGGAGCGGCAGGAGCACGAGCTGATCAACAACCCGGAGTTCGGCCTGCTCGGCAACGCCGACTTCGACCAGCGGATCCAGACCCGGGCCGGGGCGCCCACCCCGGACGACCTGGACGAGCTGCTGAGCATGCGCCGCGAGACCGACTACCTGTTCGCCCACCCGCGCGCGATCGCGGCCTTCGAGCGGGAGTGCAACCGGGCCGGCCTCTACCCGGGCACCGTCGACGTCCTCGGCAAGCGGCGGCCGACCTGGCGCGGGGTGCCGATCTTCCCGTGCAACAAGATCCCGGTGTCCGACCAGCAGACCACCGCGTTCATCGCGATGCGGGTCGGCGAGGACAACCAGGGCGTGGTCGGCCTCACCCAGGTCGGCATCCCGGACGAGGTGGAGCCGGGCCTGAACGTCCGGTTCATGGGCATCGACGAGAAGGCGATCGCCTCCTACCTGGTCAGCACCTACTACTCGGCGGCGGTGCTGGTGCCGGACGCGATCGGTGTGCTGGAGAACGTCGAGCTCGGGCGCGCCCGCGGCTGACCCGGTCTAGGCGTCCGGGGCGGGCGCGCGCAGCAGTCGCAGCGAGCGCCCGCCCAGGACGACGGCGCCGCGCCGGCACGGCCCGCCGGAGTCCGCGGCGGCGGTGTCGACCACCGTCTCCCAGTCGGCCGACGGCGCCGCCCAGGGCTCGCCGGGCAGGGTGAACACCACCGGCTCCGGGCCCCCGTTGAGCAGCAGCAGGAAGCCGTCGTCGCTCAACGGCAGCCCGGCGTCGTCCCGTTCGGACATCGCCGTGCCGGAGAGCAGCATGCCGAGGCAGGCGGTCGGCGCGAACCAGTCGTCCTCGGTCATCTCCCGGCCCCGCGGGGTGAACCAGGCGAGGTCGGGCTGCCCGCCGGGGGTGCGGGCCCGGCCGGAGAAGAACGCCCGCCGGCGCAGCACCGGGTGGGCCCGGCGCAACCGGACCAGCCGGGCGGTGAGTTCGCACAGCTCCTGCCAGCAGGGCTGCTCCAGCAGCGACCAGTCCAGCCAGCCGACCTCGTTGTCCTGGCAGTAGGCGTTGTTGTTGCCGCCCTGGGTGCGGCCCAGCTCGTCCCCGGCGGTGAGCATCGGGACGCCGGCGGAGAGCAGCAGGGTGGCGGTGAGGTTGCGGAGCTGGCGCAGCCGCAGCGAGTTGACCGCCGGGTCGGTGGTCTCGCCCTCGGCGCCGTGGTTCCAGGAGCGGTTGTCGTCGGTGCCGTCCCGGTTGTCCTCGCCGTTGGCCCCGTTGTGCTTGCGGTCGTAGGAGACCAGGTCGCGCAGGGTGAAACCGTCGTGCGCCGTCACGTAGTTGACCGAGGCGTACGGGCGGCGGCCGGCCCGCTGGTAGAGGTCGGAGGAGCCGGAGAGGCGGTAGCCGAGTTCGCGCACGTCCGGGCGGGCGCCGCGCCAGAAGTCCCGGACGGTGTCGCGGTACCGGTCGTTCCACTCGGCCCACGGCGGGGGGAAGCCGCCGACCTGGTAGCCGCCCGGCCCGACGTCCCAGGGCTCGGCGATCAGCTTCACCCGGCTGAGCAGCGGGTCCTGGGCGACGGCGGCGAGGAAGGGGTGGTCCGGGTCGACGGCGTCCCCGCCGTTCGGGCCGCCGCGGGCCAGGGCGGCGGCCAGGTCGAAGCGGAAGCCGTCCACGCCCATCTCGGCGACCCAGTAGCGCAGCGAGTCGGTGATCAGCCGGATCACCTGCGGACGGCGGGTGTCCAGGGTGTTGCCGCAGCCGGTGTAGTCGGCGTAGCCGCGCGGGCGGTTCGGCGGGAGGCGGTAGTAGGCGGCGTTGTCGATGCCGCGCAGCGAGAGCGCCGGGCCGAGGGCGCCGCCCTCGGCGGTGTGGTTGAACACCACGTCCAGGATCACCTCGATCCCGGCGGCGTGCAGGGCGCGGACCATCCGCTTGAACTCGCCGACCTGGCCGCCGCGGGAGCCGGAGGCGGAGTAGCCGGCGTGCGGGGCGAAGTAGCCGATCGTGTTGTAGCCCCAGTAGTTGACCAGTCCGCGGGCCTGCAGGTGGTCCTCGCTGGCGTGCTGGTGCACCGGCAGCAGCTCGACGGCCGTCACCCCGAGCCGGGTGAGGTGGGCGACGGCGGCGGGGTGGGCGAGGCCGGCGTAGGTGCCGCGCAGCTCCGGGGGGACGTCGGGGTGGCGCATGGTGAAGCCGCGCACGTGCAGCTCGTAGAGCACCGTCTCGGGCCAGGGGGTCTTCGGGCGGTGGTCGTCGGACCAGTCGTCGTCGTCGTGGACGACCACGGACCTGGGCACGTACGGCGCGGAGTCGCGGTTGTCCCGGACGGTGTCGGCGACGTCCGCCTCGGGCCAGTCGCGGACGGCGGCGCAGGCGGCGTCGTGCGAGGTGTAACAGCCGTCCACGGCGCGGGCGTACGGGTCGAGCAGCAGTTTGGCCGGGTTCCAGCGGGCGCCGGTCCACGGGTCCCAGCGGCCGTGCACCCGGAAGCCGTAGCGGGTGCCGGGGAGGACGCCGGGGAGGAAGCCGTGCCAGACCTGGAAGTCCTGCTCGGTGAGGCGGTGGCGGCTCTCCCGGCCGTCCTCGTCGAACAGGCACAGCTCGACGGCCTCGGCGCCGCCCGCCCAGAGCGCGAAGTTGGTGCCGCGGCGGCCGAGCCGGTCGGTGCGGTAGCGGGCGCCCAGGGGTTGCCAGCTGCCGGGGGTCAGCTCCTGGTCCGACGCCATCGCCATGGCCTCCCTGGGCGCGGTGTTCCGGGTCCGTTCACCTTCTCTTTCCCGGATTGCGTCGGCCGGAAGCAGTGTGCCCGGACGGGCGGGTCGACGGGGGCGGGATTCCGGGGCGACCGGCGTGTCCCCGCGTCGCCGCGCCTCGTTGTTCCGGGCGTCGAGACGTGAACAGTGGGAGGCCCCGGGATGCGGCGCCGAGGACGGGTGTGGGCGCGGGGCGCGGCGGCGGTGGCCTGCTGTCTGGCCGTTCTCACGGGGTGCGGCGGGGGCCTCCCCCCGGCGGTGCCGGGCGGGGACGCGGTCGCGGCCGGCGGGCGGACGGCGCCGCCGGCGCCCTCCCGGGCGGTGATCAGCGCGCTGCCGGCCGACGGGGCGCAGGACGTGAAGCCGGAGGGGGCGGTCCGGGTGGGCGTCGTCCAGGGGCGGCTGGTCTCCGTCCGGCTGGCCGACGCCAAGGGCACCGAGGTGCCCGGCACGATCGGCCCGGACGGCGCCGGCTGGGCGCCGGACGGCCCGCTGCCGCTCGGCACCGCGTTCACCCTGGACTCCGTCGCCGAGGACGACCGGGGCCAGAAGGCGGCCCAGCACTCGGCGTTCACGACCGCGGCGCGGGAGCACACCTTCGTGGCGTTCTTCACGCCGGAGGACGGCTCCACGGTCGGCGTCGGCATGCCGGTGTCGCTGCGCTTCAGCCGTCCGATCGCCGACCGGGCGGCGGTGGAGAAGGCCGTCCAGGTCGTCGCCGACCCGCCGGTGCCGGTGGCCGCGCACTGGTTCGGCGGCCAGCGGCTGGACTTCCGTCCGCAGCGGTACTGGGCGGCCGGCACCAGGGTCACGGTGGCGCTGCGGCTCAAGGACGTGCAGGGCGCGCCGGGGGAGTTCGGCACCCAGACCCGGGACCTGCGCTTCACCGTCGGCCGGGCGCAGGTCTCCACCGTCGACCTGGACGCCCACACCCTGACGGTCCGGGCCGGCCAGGGCGGCAGGGTGGTCCGGGTGCTCAAGGTCTCCGGCGGCAGCCCCGACCACTCCACCTACCGGGGGGTGATGGTGGTGTCGGAGAAGTACCGGGAGACCCGGATGAACTCGCAGACCGTCGGCATGGGCGACGAGTACGACATCAAGGACGTCCCGCACGCGATGCGGCTCACCGCCTCCGGCACCTTCGTGCACGGCAACTACTGGGCGGACCCGCAGGTGTTCGGCGCCGCCAACACCAGCCACGGCTGCATCGGGCTGGCCGACGCCAAGGGCGGGGCGAGCAAGGACTCCCCGGCGGGCTGGCTGTTCGAGCACACCCTCCCGGGGGACGTGCTGGAGGTGACGGCCTCGTCCGGTGACCTCGTACCGCCGCAGAACGGGCTCAACGGCTGGAACGTGCCGTGGGAGCAGTGGGTGGCGGGCAGCGCGCTGCGCCGGGCGCCGTCGGCCGGGGCGTCCGGTCCGCCGTCCGGGCCCGCCGCACCGTAGGGCACTTCGGCCCGATTCCGCCCGTTCCGTCCGTCTTTACGACTGCTTCACATGCCGTCAACCCGACTCCTCCCGGGGTTCACTCGAACGGCTTAGTTATCCTGCTCCGGCGCGTCCGCAGCCCGGGCCGAAAGAGTCGGCGACCGGTGCAACTCACAGGGGCACTCAACGCGTCAAGAGAGTGAATACCGGGAGGGGAGAAACCGTGAAGACGGGTAAGACGGCCGGCACCGCGATACGCACCAGCAACCGCTACGGGCGCCGGGGTGCGATGGCGCTGGTCATGGGCGGGGTACTGCTGCTCACCGCGGCCTGCAACGACGACAAGGGCAGCGGTTCGGGCGACTCGGCGGGCGGCAGCGCGGCCTCGGCGCCCGCGGCGGCGGACGGGGGCGCGCCGGCCACGCCGAAGCCCTCGGCCGCGGTGCTCGCCGTCGAGCCGAAGGACGGCGCCCAGGACGTCGCGCCGAACGGGCTCCAGGTGTCCGTCTCCAACGGCAAGCTCACCACGGTCGAGGTGACCGACAAGAACGGCAAGCCGGTCGAGGGTGCGGTCACCCCGGACGGTGCTGCCTGGAAGCCCACGGGGGCGCTCGCGGTCGGCATGGCGTACAAGGTGAACGCGCAGGCCAAGGACGGCGAGGGTCTGGTGGCCGCGTCCACCACCTCGTTCACCACGCTGACGCCGGAGAAGAAGATCTCCACCAACGACAACATCAGCGACGGCGCCACCTACGGCGTCGGCATGATCGTCTCGGTGAACTTCAACAAGGACGTCAAGAACAAGGACGCCGTCGTCAAGGGCATCACCTTCGAGACCAGCAACGGCACCGTGGTCAAGGGCCACTGGTTCGGCGACCGCCGGGTGGACTTCCGTCCGGAGCAGTACTGGGCGCCGGACACCAAGGTGACCGTCAAGTACCGGCTGAAGAACGTCGAGGTCGCGCCGGGCATCTACGGCGACGTGGACAAGGACGAGCCGTTCACCATCGGCCGCTCGATGATCTCCACGGCGGACGCCAAGTCGCACCAGATGACCATCGAGACCGGCGGCAAGAGCACCACCGTGCCGGTCACCCTGGGCGCGGACGCCACGCCGTCCTGGGGCGGGACGATGGTCGTCATGTCCAAGGAGAAGGTCACCCGGATGAACTCGCAGACCGTCGGTCTCGGCGGCGAGTACGACATCCAGGACGTGCCGCACGCGATGCGGCTGACCACCTCCGGCACCTTCGTGCACGGCAACTACTGGGCCAACCCGTTCGGCAAGACCAACGCCAGCCACGGCTGCGTGTCGATGCAGGACGTGAAGGGCGGCAGCGACAGCTCGGTCGCGGGCAAGTTCTTCAACGACTCGATGATCGGCGATCCCATCAAGATCGTGAACACCAAGGAGAAGACCGTCGCGCCCTCCAACGGGCTGGGCGGCTGGAACCTGGAGTGGGCCAACTGGTAGGCCCTACCCGGCGGTAGGCCCGGGTACTCCGGGCCTACCGGCGAGTCCTCCGTCGTGCGGTCCGACCTCACCCGTTGGGGTCGGACCGCCGCGGTTTCCGGGGCGACGAGCCTCACGAATGGCGCAACCTTTCCGGTGGCCGGGCGCGTGTGTCCGGTCGGGTCCGTCGGGTCCACGGGGAGTTTCTCGGGTTTTCTGAGGGAGGGAATCGACGTTGAGGTCGATACGCAGAGTGGTGGCCGTCGGTCTGGTCGGCGGGGCGATGGCGCTGACGGCCGCCTGCGGCGGGGGTGACGGGGGCAGTGGATCGGGTGCGGGCAGCGCGGCCAAGGCCGACCTCGGGGCCGGTGCGGCCGGTGCGGCCAGTGCCAAGCCCGCGGCGGCGGCGCCCACCAGCACGGTGCCGAAGGTCTCCACCGCCGCCGTGAGCATCGAGCCCAAGGCCGGCTCGGTGGACGTGGCGCCGAACGCGCTGAAGATCGGCGCGACGGGCGGCAGGCTCACCACCGTCAAGGTGAACGACCGGACCGGCAAGGAGGTCCCCGGCGCCATCGCCGCGGACGGCGCCTCCTGGGCGCCCGCGGCCCCGCTGGAGGTGGGCACCGCCTACCAGGTCAGCGCGATGGCCGCGGACGCCGACGGCGCGGTGGCCACGGCGGACAGCAGCTTCACCACGCTGACCCCGACGGCGCTCGCCAAGGCCTCGGACAACGTCGACAACGGCGCCACCTACGGCGTCGGCATGATCGTCTCGGTGAACTTCAGCAAGGACGTCAGGAACCGGGACGAGGTCGCCAGGGGCATCACCTTCGAGACCGACAACGGCACCGTGGTCAAGGGCCACTGGTTCGACGACCGCCGGATCGACTTCCGTCCGGAGCAGTACTGGAAGCCCGGCACCAAGGTGGTCGTGCACTACCGCCTCAAGAGCGTCGAGATCGCCCCGGGGGTGTACGGCGGGGACCGGGACGAGCCCTTCACGATCGGGCGGTCCCAGATCTCGACGGTTGACGTCGCCGCACACAAGATGACGGTCGTACGGGACGGCGTGCCGAGCGACATCGACATCAGCGCCGGTGCGCCCGAACACCCCACCTGGAACGGGACGATGGTCATCATGTCCAAGGAGGGCGTGGTGCGGATGCAGTCCAGCACCCTCCCGGGGATGACCGGTGCGCCGTACGACCTCCAGGTCCCGCACTCGATGCGGCTGACGACCTCCGGCACCTATGTGCACGGCAACTGGTGGAGCAGGAACAGCACCTTCGGCGAGGACAACGTCAGCCACGGCTGCGTGGGCCTCAAGGACGTCGAGGGCGGCGGTGCGGACACCTCGATGGGCAAGTTCTACGACGGTTCGCTGGTCGGCGACGTGATGACCGTGAAGAACTCGTCGAGGAAGGAGACGCTCGACCCGGCGAACGGGCTGAGCGGCTGGAACCTGCCGTGGAGCAACTGGTAGCCGGCGGCTGAGCGGGGAGCCGGGGTCAACCCGGGCTTGACGGAAGTCGGCCCGGGTGGCCCCTTCTTGCTCGCGGCATATGCCGATCGGGTGAGATCGTTTGCTCATTGTCCGTACGCGGCTGCTTGCGTTCCGCAATGATGGTCCGCATGGCGGGTTGGGGCGAAACAGATCAGTCGTCAGTTTCCGGGGCCGGCGCGGTGGCCGAGGTGTCCTGGATCCACCTCCAGGGCGGGCTCTCGGCGCTGGAGCGGCTCTCCTCCGAGGAGCTGGAGGAGATGTACTCCGACAGACTCCGCGACCCGTCCGCGCCCAACGAGGTGCGGCTGCCGTCCCGGACGGAGTCGGGGCCGGTGGCCCGTCGGCTGGTGCTGTGCGTCCTGGAGTCCTGGGATCTCCACCAGCACCTGGAGGTCGGGGAGCTGCTGACCGGCGAGCTGGTGGCCAACGCGGTGCGGCACGCGGCCGGACGGACCATCGGCCTGCACGTCAGCCGCAAGCCCGGCTGGCTGCGGATCGAGGTCCGGGACTCCTCCCGGGCGCTGCCCTGCATGATCCTCGCCGAGGCCAGCCCGGTGAACGAGCGGGGGCGGGGGCTGAGGATCGTCGACGACCTCGCCGACCGCTGGGGCGCGGACCTGCTGCCGAGGGGCAAGGGCGTCTGGTTCGAGCTGAAGGTGCGGGGCTGAGGCTCCCGGCCCGGGAGAACACGCGGGGCCCCCGGATTCGCCGTGGTCCGGCGGATGGGGGCCCCTGCAGGTCATCGCGCCGGCCAAGGGGGTGCGTGCCGCGCGATGGGCGTCGGCAGTGCCAGGTCGGGCCCGCCGAAGTTCGACGCCTTGACTATCGCACGGATCTCAGCATGTGAGCAAACCGGATGACTTGGAATGCAAGGTTTGTTATCTGGTTCACCTTGGGATTTTGCATAGGTTAACGCCATCGCCTGTGAATATTCATGATCACGGTGATGTGGCCATGGCTTGCCGGATCCGGGCGGCGTGGGCGCGGACGGCGGTGGGGGAGAGGCCGCCGGAGCGGGGCGGCGGGGGTGGAGGGGCGCCGTGGCAGGCGCGGCAGAGGCCGCCGAGGAGGGCGTGCGGACGGCACGGGGTGCGGCAGGCGGTGCATTCGAGGACGCGGGCCTGCCGGGGGTGGCCGTCCAGGGGCGTGCGGTCCGGGGGCAGCTTGTCGAGCAGGCGGCGGCGGGTGAAGGCCGCCGGGCTGTGGATGTCCGGCGGGAGGTTCGCGGTGAGCGCGGCGGTGAAGAGGGCGGGCGTGGTGCCCCGGGCCAGCCACTCGGCGGCCAGCGGTTCGAGCGCGGCGCAGTCGGCGGCGGAGAGGGCGAGGCGGGCGTCCGCGAGGCCGAGGCCGGCGAGGGCGGCGTAGGCGGCCGAGGCGGGGGAGGTGCGGTTGAGCGTTCGCTCCTGCGGGGGATCGGGCGTGGTGGGCGTTGACGTCTCGCCGGTCATGGTGAACCGCGTCCACCAGGCGTCCGAGCGGGGCGTGCGGGAGAAGTAGGTGCGGAACACCCAGCGGCAGTCCTTGGCGCTGATGCGCTCCCGGACGCGACGCAGGTGGCCTGCGGTGGAGAGCCTGTTGAGGGCGGTGCGGCAGGCCATCTGCCCGTAGTGGGGTTGGAGGACGGCGAGGGTCTTGACGTCCATGGCGGCGCCGTCGGGCAGGTGGTCGATGAGCGAGGCGAGGTACGCCTCGCGCGCCGGGAGGTGGGCGAAGTCGGTCGCGGAGCGGGGGAGTTGCTCCGGGGCGGACTGCTTGCCGTACCCGGGAGAGGCCATGGGGGTAGAGTCGTGGGCAGCCACAGGATCGAGTTCCGTTCGATCGTGAGGGTCAGACCCCCGTTCGGTGCTGCTAACACCGGCGGGGGTTGTTTCGTTGGTGCGCACGCTACACGGCGGAACGCGGCGTGGTGAAGCTGTGACGATAAGTCATATGTGCTGTGTACGGGGCTGGTTGGAAGGTGGTTGCCCACCCATTCCCTTAGGGGTCACTCGGCCTCGGCGGCTTGAGCTTCGGCCGCGAAGGAGACGAAGGACGACCAGGCCTCGGGGGAGAAGGCGAGGGTCGGGCCGGCCTTGTCCTTGGAGTCCCGGACGTGGACGGTGGAGGGGCAGGAGGCCACTTCGACGCAGTTGCCGCCGTCGTCATTGCTGTAGCTGGACTTGCTCCAGGAGACGGCGACTTCGACGCAGGCGCCGCCATTGTCGTCGCTGTAGCTGGACTTAAACCAGTCGGCTTCGGCGCTCATAGCTCCTCCGAGACTTTCCCGATGAACTCTACGGACTCCTCAACACTGAGGGCCTGCATGCGGATCATGCCATGCCGCTGCTTGAGGACGTTCACCCTGTCCGGGTCGGCATGCAGCACGCCGGTCCGATGTCCTTCCACGTATGCCAGCTCCTCGCGGTCGGCCGTCTCCAGTAGGGTGATGGGGCCGGTGAGGGCTGGGTAGGCCGCACGGTTCGCGGGAAGTACCTGGACCGCGACGTTCCGCCGACTGCTCAAATCGATGATGTGCGCGAGCTGCCTCTTCATGAGGTCCGCGCTGCCGACCTTTGCCCGCAGTGCGACTTCGTAGATCACGAAGCCGAATAGCACCCTCGGGGAGTTCGCCAGCTTCTCCTGGCGTTGCATTCGGCCCGCCACGCGCGCCTCGACGGTGTCGTCGTCCAGGGGCGGCAGGGAATGGCTGATCAACTCTCGGGCGTACTCCTCGGTCTGGAGCAGTCCCGGGATGAGCAGGGCTTCGTACGTGTGGATCGCGATGGCGCTGGCTTCGGCGTCCGTGTAGCCCTGCAAGTAGGACGGAAACTTCTCCGGCGTCATGAAGGTCGCCGCTCCCAGCAGCATCCCCTTCGCGTCACACAACTCGTCTGCCGCCTGCAGCAGTTGGAGCGTCGGCTTGCGCCTTCCTGCCTCCATCGAGCGCACGCTCTCGATGTCGTAGTGGGCGGCCTGGCTCAGCTGTTCCCGGCTCACGCCCGCGAGTGTGCGCCAGCGCTTGACCTGATCGCCGCAGTACCTCCACGACATCGGGTTCTGCTTCGGCGTGCTCACGGCCCGGCACCCCTTCCTGCCCTGGTCGCTGGGCGGTCAAAGCTCTGGCTGTACTTACGTGGTTACTCCTGAGGCTATGCCTGGCTGCCGACCCTTGAAGGGTGAAATGGCCGAACTCAGCCCTCACGAGTGAAGCCGTCCGTACACCCCCAAGGACTCCCTGATGCTCACTCAGCCTGCCGACCTCGTCGAGTGGATGTTCCCCCGCCTCCCCCGCAGCGCCGGCCGTGCCCGGATCCGCTTCATCCGGCAGGCCTTCGAGTGGGAGGTGCCCGTCGACGCCGCCGAGACCGGCCTGATCCTCCTCAGCGAACTCGTCACCAACGCCTGCCGTCACGCCCGCTCCCCGCGCGATCGGATGATCGGCGTGCGCGTCCTCCTCCCCACCGTCTCCCTGCTCCGCATCGAGGTCTCCGACGCGAACCCCGACCTCCCGACCCTGCGCGACGCCACCCCCGACGACGAGTCCGGCCGGGGCCTCGAACTCGTCGCCGCCCTCGCCACATCCTGGGGCGCCCACCCGCGCGGCGAGGGCTACATCGGCAAGACCGTCTGGTGCGAACTCGCCCTCCCCGCCCCGGCCAACCCCCACGGCTGAGCCCCCTTCCCCCACCGCCCGCGCAGGAAGTCGACCCCGCCGACTTCCTGCGCTCGCCGCCGCTCTGTGGCCCGCCGACTGGGCCACCCACCGACCGCGCGAGAAGTCAGCCGGGCCGACTTCTCGCGCCGGCCTCGCGGCCTCGGTGCGGGAAGTCCACGATCTTCAGGCTGCCGCGGGCGTGTGGCAGCCTGTTCAGGCTTGCCCAAGGCCGGTTTGCGCGATTGACTTGCAGAGAAACGCCTGACAGCCCGCGAAGGGGGGATCGCAGATGTTGCTGAACTTCAGGGTCGCGAACCACCGCTCGATCAGAGAGGAGCAATCGCTCCAGCTCAACCCGGTCTATGAAGCGGACAGGCCGCCGGGGACGCACTGGGAAGCGGTCCCTGTGGCGGGCATCTTCGGAGCCAATGCCGCCGGCAAGTCGAACGTGATCGATGCCCTGGCGTACATGAGCAGGATGGTCGTCAACTCGCACCGGGACGCGGAGCCGGACGGTGGTGTGGCCCGGCAGCCCTTCCGTCTCGAAGGGGCGGCGCGAGAGGAACCGTCCTGGTACGTGGTGGACCTACTCATCGACGGAGTCCGCTACACCTACGGGTTCAGCGTGGACGACGACCGAGTGGTCGACGAGTGGCTGCACAGCTTTCCCCACGGCCGGAAGCGCAAGATCTTCGAACGTTCGGTGGATGGACTGGAGATCGGCGATTCGCAGCACCGGCGGGAGCTGGAACTGGTCGAGAACATCACCGAGCCCAACGTCCTCTTCATGTCCCTCGCGGCACGCTCCCGGCAGGACGACTTCCGCCCTGTTTACGACTGGTTCGCCCGGAGCCTGCAGTTCAGCCGACGGTCACAGGGAGCGAGCGGCATCGGTGTGGCGCGAATCCTGGAGAACCCGGACCGGAATCCCGAGTTCATCGGTCTGCTGCGCGCCGCAGACCTCGGGATCGCGGAATGCGGCACAGATCGCGTGCTGCTGGATGAGGAGGAGCTGCGGAAACGCTACGGCACGCGCATTCCGCAATGGCGGCTCGCGGAACTCGAAGAGCACGGACCGCGTGAGGTCATGCGCCCGTGGATAGGACATCGCGGGCGCGACGGGATCGTCAGGATGGACGTGTCCGAGGAGTCCGAGGGCACTCAGGCCCTGCTGCGGCAGGCACCTCTCATCATGGGGGCACTCCGTCGGGGCGGTACCTTCGTGGTGGACGAAATCGATTCGAGCCTCCACCCGATTCTCACAGCACGCTTGATCGGGCTTTTCCAGGATTCCGGGACCAATCCGAACGGTGCCCAGTTGATCTTCACCTCGCACGACTCCAGTCTGCTCGGTCGGGCAGGCGGGGAGGACGTCCTGCGGCGGGATCAGGTCTGGTTCGTGGAGAAGACCGAGCACGGCGAGACGGAGCTGTTCGCCCTCGCCGACTTCAAGCCGCGCCAGGAGGAGAACCGCGAGCGACGGTACCTCAGCGGGAGCTACGGCGGTGTGCCGTACATCGACGACAATTTTGCCAGCGCCGTGGCGGCGCGGGGGGACGATGATGGCAAGGGCGGAGAAGCCGAGCGGACGCAAGCGTCCCTCTTTTGACACGTCACTGACCAGGCGGACGGGGCACCGGGAGTCGAAGCAGAGGCTTCTGGTGGTCTGTGGCGCGAAGGTGACCGAGCGCGACTACCTTCAGGGGCTGAAGTCGAGCGTTCGGAATTCAGCCGTTTCCCTGAGGATCGTCGAACACCCGAGGTCGCCCTCCCAGGTCGTTGACCACGCGGTGCTCCTGCGTGACCAGGCGGGCGGCGAATACGACGCGACGTGGTGCGTTCTCGACGTTGACGACTTTCCCGACCTGGAGCGGACGGCAGTCGAAGCGCGGCGGAAGAACATCGAGGTAGCGTTCTCGAACCCCTGCTTCGAGGTGTGGCTCCTGCTGCACTTCAAGGACTATCGCCGTCCGGCTCGCTCCTTCAAGGAGCTCATGCCGGTCCTTGGTGAAGTGTTCCCCGCCGGATACGGCAAGACCGGCATGAAGTTCGACCGCTACGCGCCGCACTGGCGGCTGGCTGCGAGGCGGGCGGAGCAACTGGCCGAATGGGGGAAGGAGCACGAGGTCAATCCGTCCACCGGGATGTGGAAGCTCGCGCTCGCCATCGGAGGTGGTGAAGCGCGGCTGTGAAGGGCCGCCGGGTGATCTTCGCGCCCTCCGGCTGGGCCTGCGGGTCGCGGAGCACCGGCAGGGCCACAGGTACGGTTCGTCCTGCACGACCTCGGAGGCGACCATAGCCGTCACGGCCAGGGACAGCTGGAGGCGGGAGCGGCGCATGAGCGGGTCCTTCCGACGGGCCGATACCCCGCGTAAGGAGTGCCGGACCCGTGGGTCAGGCCGCGCGAGAAGTCGGCCGGGCCGACTTCTCGCGCGGGTCGGTCGCTACCATCGACGCGTGAACCTGTACTGGCACGTCGTGCTGCCACCGCTCAGCGCCTGACCGGGCGCGCGCTTCGGTGGCTTGATCCCCTGCGACCCCGGCTCGGCCTGATGGTGGCCGCCGTGGGCCGACGGCGTGCGCCCGTTCTCGAAACCAGTTGCCTTGACGGTCTTCGACGACGGAAGTTCACCCCTGTGCCGAATCGTTTGTCCTCGCCTGTCCGTGCCGATTCCCCGGCTCCCCGCCGCGCCCGTCCGCGCGGCGGCGCGGTGCCGATCCTGATCGCCTCCGCCCTCTGGGGCACCACCGGGACGGTCAGCTCGCTGGCGCCCGCCGGTGCCCCGGCGGCCGGGATCGGGGCCGCCGGGCTGGTCCTCGGCGGGCTGCTGCTGTTCCTGTCCGACCGCTCCGCCCGGGCACTGCCCCGGGCCTGCGGGCCGCGCGAGCGGTGGCTGCTCGCGGCCGGCGCGGTCGCGGTGGCCGGGTACCCGCTCACCTTCTACCCGGCGGTGAGCCGCACCGGGGTGGCGGTCGCGACGGTGATCGCGCTCGGCAGCGCACCGGTGTTCACCGGGCTGCTCGGATGGCTGTCCCGGCAGGGACGGCCGGACGGGCGGTGGGCCGGGGCCACGGCGCTGGCCGTGCTCGGCTGCGCGCTGCTGGTGCTGGGCCCCGAACTCGCCGGCGGCGGCGGGTCGGTGGACCCGCAGGGTGTGCTGCTGGCGGCGCTCTCCGGGCTCTCGTACGCCTTGTACTCGCTGATCGGCGGGCGGCTGATCGCGCACGGGCACCCGTCGGGCGGGGTGATGGGGGCGATGTTCGGCGGCGGGGCGCTGATCGTTCTGCCGGTGCTGGTCGCCGGTGACCCGGGATGGCTGGCCTCGCCGCGCGGGGCGGGCGTGGTGCTGCACCTCGCGGTGGTCACCACCTTCCTCGCGTACTGGCTGTTCGGCCGCGGCCTGCGCCACACCACCGCCCAGACCGCCACCACCCTGACCCTCGCCGAGCCGGCCGTCGCGGCGGTCCTCGGCGTGGCGGCCCTGGGCGAGCGCCTGCCCGCCGTCTCCTGGTGCGGCCTCGCCGTCCTGGCCGGCGGCCTGGCCGTCCTGGCCCTTCCAGCGCGAAGGTAGCGCCGACCACCACTGCACGAGAAGTCGGCCGGGCCGACTTCCCGCGCCGCGGGGCCAGGCCTCAGAGGGCGAAGTGGGTGGCGATGCCGTCGAGGACGCAGTCGAGGCCGGTCTCGAACTGCCAGTCGGGGTCGTCCTTGCGGGTGGCCTCGTGCAGGTAGCGCTCGTAACCGGGGTAGCGGCCGGTGGCCATCAGCCAGCTCATCCGGGGGGCGAGGCCGGCCCGGATCTGGTCGCCGTCGGACCAGCCGCGTTCGCGGCGCAGGGCCTCCAGGGCGATCTCGGCGGAGACCGAGCCGTGGACGTAGCCGGTGACGGTGCGGAACACCGCCATGGTGGTGTCGGCGTCCAAGCCGTGGTCGGCCAGGGCGGTGAACGCGTGCTCCGGGACGGCGAGCTGGTGGGGGCTGAGGGCGAACGGGGTGGCCGCCCGGACGGTCCACGGGTGGGCCAGGTGCATGGCCCGCAGATGGACGGCCAGGGCGCGCATGGTCTCCCGCCAGCCCTCCGCGGGGGCGTCCAGCGGGAGCCGGCCGTAGACGGAGTCGACCATCAGCTCGATGAGCTCGTCCTTGCCGGAGACGTACCGGTAGGCGGCCATCGGGGCGACGCCGAGCTCGGCGGCCAGTCGGCGCATGGTGACGGCGTCCAGGCCCTCGGCGTCGGCGATGGCGACCGCGGCCTCGGCGATCCGGTGCGGCGTCAGGGTGGTGCGCGGCGCGGGGGCCGGGCGGGCCAGGCGCTCCCAGAGCGAGGCCGGGGGCTTGTCGTCGCCTGCGGCGGGGGCCTGCTGGGCCGGCATGGGGCGGGCTCCTTCCGACGGGGGGCGGGCCCACCGTAGCACCCTCGTGCGTACGGCGTATCGGTAGTGGACGCCGTACACCTCGCTGTGTACGTTGTATCCGGCGGATACGCCGTACACCAGATCCAGGAGGGGGATCCCCATGTCCACGGAGCAGGCCCTGAAGGTCGCGGTCCTCGTCGGCAGCACCCGCGAGGGACGCTTCGGCCCGGTGGTCGCCGACTGGCTGTTCGGCCACCTCGACGCCCGCGGCGACCTGACCGCCGACCGGATCGACCTGGTGGAGACCCCGCTGCCGGTCACCTTCCCGTCCTTCGGGGGTGAAGTCCCGTCGGCCGACGCCGAGTTGCTGGCCGCCGTGTCGCCCCGGCTGGAGGCGGCCGACGCGTTCGTGATCGTCACGCCCGAGTACAACCACAGCTTCCCGGCCCCGCTGAAGAACGCCATCGACTGGCACAACCGCGAGTGGCACGGCAAGCCGGTCGCCTTCGTCTCGTACGGCGGCCTGTCCGGGGGCCTGCGGGCCGTCGAGCAGCTCCGGGTGGTGCTGGCCGAGCTGAACGCCGCGACGATCCGCAACACGGTCAGCTTCCACGGCGCCGCGCGGTGCTTCGACGCCGACGGCGGGGCGCTCGACCCGGCCGCCGACGCCGCCGCCAAGACCATGCTCGACCAGCTCACCTGGTGGGCGCGGGCGCTGCGGGACGCCCGGCGGGCCCGCCCGTTCGCGGCCTGAGCCAGGGAGCGACGGGGGAGGGAACGGGGGACGGCGAAGGCCCCCGGGCGGGACGGGGGTCCGCCCGGGGGCCTTCAGAATGCCGGGATCAGCACTCGATGTGCCGGAATCAGCACTCGATGACGTTCACGGCGAGGCCGCCGCGCGAGGTCTCCTTGTACTTGATCTTCATGTCGGCGCCGGTCTCCTTCATCGTCTTGATCGCCTTGTCCAGCGAGACGTGGTGCCGGCCGTCGCCGCGCAGCGCCATCCGGGCCGCCGTGACGGCCTTGACCGAGGCCATGCCGTTGCGCTCGATGCAGGGGATCTGGACCAGGCCGCCGACCGGGTCGCAGGTGAGGCCGAGGTTGTGCTCGATGCCGATCTCGGCGGCGTTCTCGACCTGCTCGGGGGTGCCGCCGAGGACCTCGGCGAGGCCGCCCGCGGCCATCGAGCAGGCGGAGCCGACCTCGCCCTGGCAGCCGACCTCGGCGCCGGAGATGGAGGCGTTCTCCTTGAACAGCATGCCGATGGCGCCGGCCGCGAGCAGGAAGCGGACGATGCCGTCGTCGTCGGCGCCCGGGATGAAGTTCAGGTAGTAGTGCAGGACGGCCGGGATGATGCCCGCCGCGCCGTTGGTCGGCGCGGTGACCACCCGCCGCCCGGAGGCGTTCTCCTCGTTGACGGCCATCGCGTAGAGGGTCACCCACTCCATCGCGTTGGCCGGCCCGATGCCCTCGGCGCGCAGCGCCCGGGCGCCCGCGGCCGCCCGGCGGCGGACCTTGAGGCCGCCCGGCAGGATGCCCTCGCGGGACATGCCGGCCCGCACGCACTCCTGCATCACGGACCAGATCTCCAGCAGCCCGGTCCGGATCTCCTCCTCGCTGCGCCAGGCCTTCTCGTTCTCCAGCATCAGGGCGGAGATCGACAGCCCGGTCTCCCGGCTGAGCCGCAGCAGCTCGTCGCCGGTGCGGAAGGGGTACTTCAGCACGGTGTCGTCGGGCTTGACCCGGTCCGCGCCGATCGCGTCCTCGTCCACCACGAAGCCGCCGCCGACCGAGTAGTAGGTCTTCTCCAGCAGGGTGGAGCCGTCCGCCGCGTACGCCCACAGGGTCATCCCGTTGGCGTGGTACGGCAGCGAGCGGCGGCGGTGCAGCACCAGCTGGGTGTCCGGGTCGAAGTCGACGGGGTGCTCGCCGAGCAGGCTGAGCCGCTTCTCGGCGATGATCCGCTCGACGTCCTTGTCGGCCTGGTCGACGTCGACGGTGCGGGGCGAGTTGTCCTCCAGGCCCAGCAGGACGGCCTTCGGGGTGCCGTGGCCGTGGCCGGTGGCGCCGAGCGAGCCGTACAGCTCGGCGCGCACGCCCGTCACGCGGTCCAGCAGGCCTTCGGAGCGCAGTCGGCGGGCGAACATCCGGGCGGCGCGCATCGGGCCCACGGTGTGGGAGCTCGACGGGCCGATGCCGATGGAGAAGAGGTCGAAGACGCTGATGGCCACGGGGGACGTCCTTGTCTGGTCTCGTGGAAGGACTTGCGGGCAGGGAGGGGCCGACACGGGACGGGGCACCGCGCGCACAGTCCAGTGTGCGCGGTGCCCCGGGGTGCCAGGTACGCCGGAGGGGTGAGGCCCGTCACCCCGCCCGAAGGATCACCGCGGTGATCAGAGGTTCGGGTACAGCGGGTACTTCTCGGCCAGGGCGGCGACCCGGGCCTTCAGGGCGTCGGCGACGGTCTCGTCGAAGGCGGGCTTGAGCGCCTCGGCGATGATGTCGGCGACCTCGCGGAAGTCCTCGGCCTGGAAGCCGCGGGTGGCCAGGGCCGGGGTGCCGATGCGCAGGCCCGAGGTGACCATCGGCGGGCGGGGGTCGTTCGGGATCGCGTTGCGGTTGACGGTGATGCCGACCTCGTGCAGCCGGTCCTCGGCCTGCTGGCCGTCGAGCTGGCTGTTGCGCAGGTCGACCAGCACCAGGTGGACGTCGGTGCCGCCGGAGAGCACGGAGGCGCCGGCCTCGGCCACGTCGGCCTGGAGCAGGCGCTCGGCGAGGATGCGGGCGCCGTCCAGGGTGCGCTGCTGGCGCTCCTTGAACTCCTCCGAGGCCGCGACCTTGAAGGCGACCGCCTTGCCGGCGATCACGTGCTCCAGCGGGCCGCCCTGCTGGCCGGGGAAGACCGCGGAGTTGATCTTCTTGGCGTACTCGGCCTTGGACAGGATGACGCCGCCGCGCGGGCCGCCCAGGGTCTTGTGGGTGGTGGTGGTGACCACGTCCGCGTACGGCACCGGGTTCGGGTGCAGCCCGGCGGCCACCAGGCCGGCGAAGTGCGCCATGTCCACCATGAGCAGCGCGCCGACCTCGTCGGCGATCCGGCGGAACGCGGCGAAGTCGAGCTGGCGCGGGTAGGCCGACCAGCCGGCGATGATCAGCTTCGGCTGGTGCTCCTTGGCGAGGCGCTCGACCTCGGCCATGTCGACCTGGCCGGTCTTCTCGTCCACGTGGTACGCGGCCACGTCGTAGAGCTTGCCGGAGAAGTTGATCTTCATGCCGTGGGTCAGGTGACCGCCGTGGGCCAGCGACAGGCCCAGGATGGTGTCGCCCGGCTGGATCAGCGCGAACATCGCGGCGGCGTTGGCCTGCGCGCCGGAGTGCGGCTGGACGTTGGCGTGCTCGGCGCCGAACAGCGCCTTGATGCGGTCGATCGCGATCTGCTCGACCACGTCGACGTGCTCGCAGCCGCCGTAGTAGCGGCGGCCGGGGTAGCCCTCCGCGTACTTGTTGGTGAGCACCGAGCCCTGGGCCTCCATGACCGCCACCGGGGCGAAGTTCTCGGAGGCGATCATCTCCAGGGTGGTCTGCTGGCGGTGCAGCTCGGCGTCGACCGCGGCGGCGATCTCCGGGTCGAGGGCGTGCAGGGACTGGTTGAGAACCGTCATGGTGTGGTCTTCCCGGGAGGAGGAGGGAAAGGGGCCGGGGCGGGGCGGCCGCCGCGCGACCGCCCCTGGCAGGCGGATCAGCCCTGGGGGTTGGTGAGCGCGTCGTACTCGTCGGCGCTGAGCAGCTCGTCGGTGGCCTCGACGCGCACCTTGAACAGCCAGCCGCCCTCGAACGGGGCGCTGTTGACCAGGGCGTTGTCGTCCAGGACGTCCTGGTTGACCTCGGTGACCTCGCCGGTCACCGGGGAGTACAGGTCGCTGACCGACTTGGTGGACTCCAGCTCGCCGCAGGTCTCGCCGGCGGTCACGGTGTCACCGACCTCGGGGAGCTGCACGTAGACGATGTCACCGAGCGCGTCGGCGGCGTGCGCGGTGATGCCGACCGTGGAGACACCCTCCGCGTCCGCGGCGGTCAGCCACTCGTGCTCCTTGGTGTACTGCAGGTGCTGGGGGTTGCTCATGGCGTCATTCTCCAGGATGGGAAGCGGGTACGACGAAGCGGGCCGCCGCGCGGACGGCCGCGACGTGCGTGTATGGGGAAAACCGGGGCTCGGCGGGGGCTCAGCGGGCGCGCTTGTAGAACGGCAGCGCGACGACCTGGACGGGCTCGTGCTTGCCGCGCACGTCCACCGCGACGGTGGTGCCGGGGGCGGCGTGGGCGGCGTCGACGTAGGCCATCGCGATCGGCTGCCCCAGCGTCGGGGACGGCGCGCCCGAGGTGATCCGGCCGATCGGCTCGCCGTCGGCGGAGACCACGGTGTACTCGGCGCGCGGCACCCGCTTGCCCTCGGAGACGAGGCCGACCAGCACCTTCGGCGGGTTGGTCTCGGCCGCGGCGGCGGCCTGCTCCAGCGCCTTGCGGCCGACGAACGCGCCCTCGTTGGTGGTCTTGTCGAAGCGGACGACCCGGCCCAGGCCGGCGTCGAACGGGGTGAGGTCGGTGGACAGCTCGTGCCCGTACAGCGGCATTCCGGCCTCCAGGCGCAGCGTGTCGCGGCAGGACAGGCCGCACGGGACCAGGCCGTGGCCCTCGCCCGCGGCGGTCAGCGCCTGCCAGACCGGCTCGGCGTCGACCGGGTGGCAGAAGATCTCGAAGCCGTCCTCGCCGGTGTAGCCGGTGCGGGCGAGCAGCACGTCGCGGCCGGCCACCTGGGCCGGGAGGATCGCGTAGTACTTCAGGCCGGGCAGGTCGGCGTCGGTGGTCTTCGCCAGGATGGCGGTGGCCTCCGGGCCCTGGACGGCGATCAGCGCGTAGGTGTCGCGGTCGTCGGTGACGACGGCGTCGAAGCCCTTGGCGCGGGCGATCAGCTCGTCGAGGACCAGCTGGGCGTTGGAGGCGTTGGCGACGACCAGGAAGGCGTCCTCGCGCAGGCGGTAGACGATCAGGTCGTCCAGGATGCCGCCGTCCTCGGCGCAGATCATGGTGTAGCGGGCGCGCAGCACGCCCAGCGCGGAGACGAAGCCGACCAGCGCGTGGTCCAGCATCTCGCCGGCCTGCGGGCCGGTGACGGTGATCTCGCCCATGTGCGAGAGGTCGAACAGGCCGGCCTTGGTGCGGACCGCGAGGTGCTCCTCGCGCTCGCTGCCGTAGCGCAGCGGCATGTCCCAGCCGGCGAAGTCGGTCATGGTCGCGCCGAGGGCGCGGTGCAGCGCGTCGAGCGCGGTCAGGCGGAGGGACGACATGGCCAGGAACTCCTCGGTCGGGGCACTCAGGGGTGCGCGCACCGGACCGGACCCGCTCGGGGGCCGACCCTGCGCGCGGGCATGCGGCGGCGTGGGTCTCCCCATCTGTCGTCGAACCTGAGAGCTTCACCGCCCACCTGCCCGCAGCTGTTTCCAGCTTGGGGGACAGCATGGCGGCTTGCACCGTGGGTGGGCGCACGACAGGGCCGGGCGCCGCTTTCCAGATGTGCCTAACCCGTGCGGTAGGGGTGCCTGAGAGATTCCGGGGAGGACTTGCTCCTTCGGCGCCGGCTGTGCCTGAACGGCACTCCGGGCTCTCCCGCGCGGGTTCGAGCGGCCGGTATGGAGTTGTGGGGGCCCGCGGCGCATGCCGTCGGACGCGCACATCATGGCACGTCCGGGACGACGAGGGGAGGGGGGACCCGGTCACACCGCGCGGGACCCGAACACGAGTCCTGACCCCGCCCCCGCGCGCCTCTAGACTGCTGCGCGTCGGCGCAGCAGAGGGCGGCCGAACGGCAGAGGGCGGAATCGGCGGCGCATGGGGTACCCGGTGGAGCAGCAGCAGGGGTGGGGCGGACCGGAGGAGGCGCCTGCGGGCGGCTCCTGGCCGGCCAACGAGCTGGAGCAGGTGCTGACCGCGGCCCTGGGCGACCCGGGCGCGACGCCGCGGGTGATCGAGGTGCTGGCGCGCAGCCAGGTGTGGGTGCCGCTGCCGGCCGGCGGCGACCCGCAGGGGCAGTCGCTGGACCTGCCGACGATCGAGCTGGGCGGCGACCCGTACGTGCCGGTGTTCTCCTCGCAGGAGGTGTTCCTCCAGCAGGCGCCCGGGATGGCCTTCGCGATCGCGCCGGTGTGGGAGTTCGCCCGCGGGCTGCCGCTGGGCGTGGGCATCGCGGTGAACCCGGAAGCGGCGGTGGGCCTGCCGGTCCCGCCGCAGGGCGTCGCCGAGCTGCGCCGCGGCCCCCGCGAGGACCGCTGGGACGCCGCCGGCGACCCGGCGCCGACCGGCGGGCGGGTGGCGCTGCGCGAGCCGGTGCCGGGCGAGAACCCGGAGCACTTCCTGGCCGCCTGCCGGGCCGAACTCTCGGCGCTGCCGGGGGTGCTGACCGCCCGCAGGGCGCTGGCCAGCATCGAGGGCGAGCCGACCGTGATGTTCGTGGGCGTCCAGTTGGACCCGGCGGCGCCGGCCGATCCGGCCGCGGTGAACGACGCGCTCGGCCGAGCGCTGGGAACCGCGCCGCTGCCCGGCGGCGTCCACCTCGTACTGCTCGACCTCGCCGACGACCCGGTGGTCGAGTGGCTGCTCACCCGGGTACTGCCCTTCTATACGCGGGCGTGAGCGGGTTCGTATCAGAGGCACGTCGCCGTGGCGGTGGCCGGTGCCGCGCCATAGGGTGCGTGCAGACGGCCGACGGGCCGGCGGGTTGAGGGAAAGAGGCGCGGCGAGGTGGGCGCATGAGTGCGGGAACGGGAGCGGGCGGTGTGCCGGGGGCCTGGGGCCAGGCACCGGCCGCCGGGCGCCCGGGAGCTGATCCCGGCGCGTTGGAGCGCGCCCTGGGCGATGTCGCGCCGGAGCGCTACGACGCGTACGAGCGGCTGCTGCACGCGCTGGCGGACGGCCGGGTCTGGATGCTGCTGTGGCACGGCACGCCGGGCAGCCCGGACGCGCAGTACGGGAACATGGAGATCAGCGGCCACGGCTACGCGCCGGCCGTCACCTCGCCCGAACAACTGACCTCCTCCGGCTGGGCACGGGCCCACGAGGTCATCTCCGGCCGGGAGATCGCGGCCTCGCTGTACCGCACCCGCTGGGGCCTGTGGCTCAACCCGCACGCGCCCGGCGGGGGCGTCGGGGTGCCGTGGGCGGACCTGCGGCGGGTCGCCGCGGGCCTGGACCGGCTGCCGGCCGGGCCGTTGAAGCTGAGCGAGCCGCAGCTGAACGCCCAGCCGTTCTTCGCGCTGCTGGAGCGGCAGGCCGGCGAGGTGCGCGCGGTACGTGCGCTGCGCCGGGCCTGGGTGCAGCCCGCGGTGGGGGAGCCGTACCTGGCGATCGGCCTCGACCTGTACGAGAGCTCGCCGCCGGCGGTGGAGGCGGTGCGGGCGCTGATGCGGCGCGCCATCGCGGTGGCCCCGGAGGGGCTGGCGGTGTCCACGGTGGCGATGTCGGACGAGTACGACCCGGTGGCGCTGTGGATGCGCGCCAACGCCCGGCCGTTCTTCGACCGGGAGTCGGGCCGCCCGCCGACCGGTCCGTACCCGCCGGTGCCCCCGCCGCCGTACCCCGGGCAGTCGATGCCGGGCTACGCGTACGGCACCCAGCCGCCGGCGCCGGGCTGGCAGCAGCCGTCGCCGCAGCGGCCGTGGCCCGGCTACCCCGGGCGCTGATTCCCGAAACCCATTCCCGCGAAGCCGACTTGATTGTCCGTCAAGTCGGCTTCGATGCTTTCCGGACGAATTTCCGGATGTGCGGCCCGGTCATCTTGACATGGCAGTTACAGCCATGTGAAGAGGTGTATGCCGAAGATCGGGAAGGTGCATGCGCGCAGATCACAGTTGGGCATCTGTCGGTTGTCAGGGCTGGCGCAAGCCAGTTCGGATGGCAGAGAGTTCTGCGCAACGCACCGCGCGTGCTGGAACCCCACAAAGGTGAGCGCGCACGCCGACAGCCCGGCCACGCGACGCCCATCCCGCGTGGTGGCAGTGCCTGTGCACGAAGCACTGCCGTCAACACCCGCTCCTCCTAAGCACTTCCGCACGTCCGCAGCCGCACCGCCGAAGCCGGCGACCGGCACCCGTGGGCCGGCCACCGTCGGCGAGGGGACCTACTGACCATGACCGCATCCGTGACCACCGCCGGGAACGATCCGGAGGCACCCGCCGCCGCAAGCCCGGCCAAGAAGATCGAGGGCCGCTCCCTCGGTCAGATCGCCTGGACCCGCTTCAAGCGGGACAAGGCCGCCGTCGTCGGCGGCGTCGTGGTGATCCTGCTGATCCTGCTCGCCGTGCTGGCCAAGCCGATCGAGTCGTTGTTCGGGCTGGACCCGGACGCCCTCCACCAGGACCTGCTGGACGCCGACCTCGGTGGCCTGCCGTTCGGCGACTGGGGCGGCATGAGCTGGGAGCACCCGCTCGGCGTCGACCCCCTGCAGGGCCGCGACCTGCTCACCCGCGTCATCGAGGGCTCCTGGGTCTCCCTGCTGGTCGCCTTCGGCGCGACCGTGCTGTCCAACACCATCGGCACCGTGCTCGGCATCATGGCCGGCTACTACGGCGGCTGGGTGGACACCCTGATCAGCCGGGTGATGGACGTCTTCCTGGCCTTCCCGCTGCTGCTCTTCGCCATCGCGATCTCCACCTCGCTGCAGGGCGGCGCGTTCGGCCTGCACGGCCTGCCGCTGCACATCATGGTGCTGATCTTCGTGATCGGCTTCTTCAACTGGCCCTACATGGGCCGGATCGTGCGCGGCCAGACGCTCTCGCTGCGCGAACGGGAGTTCGTCCACGCGGCCCGCAGCCTCGGGGCGCGCGGCCCGTTCATCCTGTTCAAGGAACTGCTGCCCAACCTGGTCGGTCCGATCCTGGTCTACTCGACCCTGCTGATCCCGACCAACATCCTCTTCGAGGCCGGGCTGAGCTTCCTCGGCGTCGGCATCCAACCCCCGCAGGCCTCCTGGGGCGGGATGCTCCAGGACGCCATCCGGTACTACCAGGTGGACCCCCAGTACATGGTGGTCCCCGGGCTGGCGATCTTCGTCACCGTGCTCGCCTTCAACCTGCTCGGCGACGGCCTGCGCGACGCCCTCGATCCCAAGAGCAACTGACCCAGCGTCATCCACTGACCCCGAGTCATCACATGACCCTGCGTCAGGACCCTCCACCGCCTCCACTTCCCCAAGGGGTTGATCTCACCCATGCGTAGGTCCCGTACCGTCGCCCTGACCGCTGCGGCCGCCGCCGCGGTCCTGGTCGTGACCGGTTGCACCAGCTCGTCGAAGAGCGGCGGCTCCTCCTCGGCCTCCGGCGCCGCCGGGGGCGGCGCCAACGCGGCCACCAAGAGCATCGTCAACGCCTCGGACAAGAAGGGCGGGACGGTGACCTACGAGATGAAGGGCACCCCGGACTCGCTCGACCCGGGCAACACGTACTACGCGTACATCTACAACTTCTCGCGGCTGTACTCCCGCGCGCTGACCACCTTCAACCCGGCGCCGGGCGAGGAGGGCAACAAGCTCGTCCCGGACCTCGCCGAGTCGATGGGCCAGCCGAGCGCGGACGGCCTGACCTGGACGTACAAGCTGCGGGCCGGCCTGAAGTACGACGACGGCACCCCGATCACCTCGAAGGACGTCAAGTACGCCGTCGAGCGCTCCAACTACACGGACGTGCTCACCAACGGCCCGACGTACTTCCGCAACCTGCTGGTCGACAACCCGACGCCGTACGAGGGTCCGTACAAGGACAAGGCCGGCGGCCTGAACTCGATCGAGACGCCGGACGACACCACGGTGGTCTTCCACCTCCAGCACCCGTTCGCGGACTTCGACTACCTGGTCAGCGCCCCGCAGACCGCGCCGGTCCCGCAGGCGAAGGACAACGGCGCCGAGTACGTCAAGCACGTCATGTCCTCGGGCGCCTACAAGTTCGAGTCCTACGAGGACGGCAAGCAGGCCGTCCTGGTGCCGAACACCAACTGGGACAAGAGCACCGACCCGATCCGCAAGCAGCTCGCGGACAAGATCGTGCTCCGGTTCAACATCGACCAGGCCACCATCGACAAGGACCTGCTGGCCGGCAACGCCCAGGTCGACCTGGTGGGCGCCGGCGTCGACCCGCAGACCCAGGCGCAGATCCTGCAGGACCCGAAGCTGAAGGCCAACACCGACAACGCCTACGGCGGTCGCCTGGTCTACATGGCGATCAACTCCAAGCTCGCGCCGTTCGACAACGTCGAGTGCCGCAAGGCCGTCCAGTTCGCGATCGACAAGGTCTCGGTGCAGACCGCCCAGGGCGGCCCGATCCGCGGCCAGATCGCCAACACGGTGCTCCCGCCGGACGTCCCGGGCCACCAGGACTTCAACCTGTACGAGACCAAGGACAACAAGGGCGACGAGGCCAAGGCCAAGGAGCACCTGAAGGCGTGCGGCAAGGAGGGCGGCTTCAACACCGTCATCTCGGCCCGCACCGAGCGCGCCACCGAGATCGCCGCCGCGACCTCGATCCAGGCCGCGCTGAAGAAGATCGGCATCACCGCCGAGATCCAGCAGTACCCGCAGTCCAAGTACCTGACGGACAACGCCGGTTCGCCGAAGTTCACCGCCGACCACAACATCGGCCTGATGATGATGCAGTGGGGCGCCGACTGGCCGACCGGCTACGGCTTCCTCCAGCAGATCGTCGACGGCCGCGCGGTCAAGGAGACCGGCAACAACAACCTCGCCCAGCTGGACGACCCGGCGGTCAACAAGCTGATCGACGACGCGGCGGTCAACCCGGACCAGAAGGGCCGCGAGAAGATCTACGCCGACATCGACAAGAAGACCATGGAGCAGGCGGTCTACGTCCCGCTCACCTACTTCAAGGTCTTCCTGTACCGCCCGTCCAACGCCACCAACCTGGTCTCCACCTCGGCGTTCTCGGGTGAGTACGACTACCTGAACATCGGCACCACCAAGTAAGAGCCTGGCTCGCATCCCTGAAGGCAGGTGAAGGCAGCGGCGCCCGCCGCCGTCCGGAGGATCCCGGACGGCGGCGGGCCGCCGGAGCCGCCCTACTGTGTTTGCCTACATCATCCGCAGGACCTTCGCGGCCGTGATTCTGCTGCTGGTCGTCAGCGCGGTCACCTTCGCGATCTTCTTCCTGCTGCCGCGCCTCGCCGGCGAGACGGCCGACCAACTGGCCGCCCAGTTCATCGGGAAGAGCCCGTCCCCCGAGACGATCGCGGCGGTCAAGCAGAACCTCGGCCTCGACCAGCCGCTGTACGCCCAGTACTGGAAGTTCCTCAAGGGCCTGGTCGCCGGCGCCGAGTACAACTTCGGGCCGGAACCGGCCACCTGCCACGTGCCCTGCTTCGGCTACTCCTTCAAGAACCACCTCGAGGTCTGGCCCGAGCTCTCCAAGCGGATCCCGACGACCATCTCGCTCGCCGCCGGCGCGGCCGTGCTCTGGCTGGTCTCCGGCGTCGCCACCGGCGTCGTCTCCGCCCTGAAGCCGCGCTCGATCTTCGACCGGCTCTCCATGGGCGTCGCGCTCGCCGGCGTCTCGCTGCCGGTCTTCTTCACCGGCGCGCTGCTGCTCACGCTGTTCAGCTACGAGTGGCCGATCCTGGACAACCTGCAGTACGTGGACTTCACGGAGAACCCGCTGATGTGGGCCCGCAACCTGATCCTGCCGTGGATCTCGCTGGCCTTCCTCTACTCCGCGCTCTACGCCCGGCTCACCCGCGCCGGGATGCTGGAGACCATGAGCGAGGACTACATCCGCACCGCCCGGGCCAAGGGCCTGGTCGAGCGCAAGGTCGTCGCCCGGCACGGGCTGCGCGCCGCGCTCACCCCGATCGTCACGATCTTCGGCATGGACCTCGGCCTGCTGCTCGGCGGCGCGCTGATCACCGAGCAGGTCTTCTCGCTCCAGGGCGTCGGCCAGTTCGCCGTCCAGGCGATCTCCGACAACGACCTGCCCAAGATCCTCGGCGTCACCCTGCTCGCCGCCTTCTTCATCGTCGTCTGCAACCTCGTGGTCGACCTCCTGTACGCGCTCGTCGACCCCCGGGTGAGGCTCTCGTGACCGACCTCCAGAAGAACCCGGCGGACGCCGCGCGGACCCCGTCCGGCGAGCCCTTCCTCTCCGTGCGGGACCTGCGGATCCACTTCGACACCGACGACGGCCTGGTCCGCTCGGTGGACGGGGTCAGCTTCGACCTGCACAAGGGCCGCACCCTCGGCATCGTCGGCGAGTCCGGCTCCGGCAAGTCCGTCACCTCGCTGGGCATCATGGGCCTGCACCGCTCCAAGCGGGCCCGGATCAGCGGCGAGATCCGGCTGAACGGCGAGGACCTGATCGCGGCCGGCCCGGACCGGGTGCGCCAACTGCGCGGCCGCGAGCTGGCGATGATCTTCCAGGACCCGCTGACCGCGATGCACCCCTACTACACGGTGGGGCAGCAGATCGTCGAGGCGTACCGGGTGCACCACCCGGAGGCCACCAAGAAGCAGGCCCGGGCCCGCGCGATCGAGATGCTCGACCGGGTCGGCATCCCGCAGCCCGACCGCCGGGTGGACGACTACCCGCACCAGTTCTCCGGCGGCATGCGCCAGCGCGCGATGATCGCCATGGCCCTGGTCAACGACCCCTCGCTGCTGATCGCCGACGAGCCCACCACCGCCCTGGACGTCACCGTCCAGGCGCAGATCCTGGACCTCATCCGCGACCTGCAGGAGGAGTTCGGCTCCGCCGTCATCATCATCACCCACGACCTCGGGGTGGTCGCCGAACTGGCCGACGACATCCTGGTCATGTACGGCGGCAAGTGCGTCGAGCGCGGCCCGGCCGAGACCCTCTTCGACTCGCCCGAGCACCCGTACACCTGGGGCCTGCTGGGCTCGATGCCGCGACTGGACCGGGAGCTCCAGGACCGGCTGGTGCCGGTCAAGGGCACCCCGCCCAGCCTGATCAACGTGCCGTCCGGCTGCGCCTTCCACCCGCGCTGCCCGTACGCCGCCCTGACCGACGGGCGTTCCACGAGCGAGGTCCCGGTGCTGACCGAGGCCGCCTCCGGACACTTCGCGGCCTGCCACCTGGCGGCCGCAGAGCGGCACCGCATCTTCGCCGAAGAGATCGCGCCCCGGCTGTGAGCCCGGCCTCGTACCACCTTTCTGGAGAGAACCGATGACGGACACTCAGGCGGCGGCGACCCCGTCGCCGGCAGCCGCCCCCGGCCGCGAACCGCTGCTGAAGGTGGCCGGCCTGACCCGGCACTTCCCGATCCGCAGCGGGCTGCTGATGCGCCAGACCGGCGCGGTGCGGGCCGTCGACGGCATCGACTTCACGGTCAACGCCGGTGAGACGCTGGGCGTCGTGGGCGAGTCCGGCTGCGGCAAGTCGACCATGGGCCGACTGGTCACCCGGCTCGACGAGCCGACCGGCGGGACCATCGAGTTCGAGGGCACCGACATCACCCACCTGGGCGTCGGGGCGATGCGGCCGCTGCGCCGCGACATCCAGATGATCTTCCAGGACCCGTACTCCTCGCTGAACCCCCGGCACACCGTCGGCACCATCGTCGGCGCGCCGTTCAAGCTCCAGGACGCGGTGCCGGCCGGCGGGCTCAAGAAGGCCGTCCAGGAACTGCTGGAGCTGTGCGGGCTCAGCCCCGAGCACTA
Source organism: Kitasatospora sp. Xyl93 (assembly GCF_055383135.1). Taxonomy (NCBI): domain Bacteria; kingdom Bacillati; phylum Actinomycetota; class Actinomycetes; order Kitasatosporales; family Streptomycetaceae; genus Kitasatospora; species Kitasatospora sp. Xyl93. The sequence goes on from NZ_AP029185.1 coordinate 5,277,465, forward strand.
CAACCGCTACCCGCACGAGTTCTCCGGCGGCCAGCGCCAGCGCATCGGCATCGCCCGGGCGCTCGCGCTCAAGCCGAAGATGATCGTCGCGGACGAGCCGGTCTCCGCGCTGGACGTCTCGATCCAGGCGCAGGTCGTCAACCTGCTGGACGACCTCCAGCAGGAGCTCGGGCTGACCTACCTGATCATCGCGCACGACCTCTCGGTGGTCCGGCACGTCTCGGACCGGGTCGCGGTGATGTACCTCGGCAAGATCGTGGAGATCGCCGACCGGAACTCGCTCTACCGCAGCCCGATGCACCCGTACACCAACGCGCTGATGTCCGCCGTGCCCGTCCCGGACCCGCGCCGCCGCCAGCGCGCGGGCCGCGAGCGGATCCTGCTCAAGGGCGACGTCCCCTCGCCGATCAACCCGCCCAGCGGCTGCCGCTTCCGCACCCGGTGCTGGAAGGCGCAGGACGTGTGCGCGAGCCAGGAACCGCCGCTGACGGCGCTGGAGACCGGGCACCAGGTGGCTTGCCACTTCCCCGAGAACGCTCCGGAGAGCGCCACGGTCTGAGGTCCAGCCGGTACGCAGGAGGCCGCCCGCCCCGCTCGTGGGGTGGGCGGCCTCGGTGCGTCGGTCCGCGGGTCAGGCGCCGCCGGCCGGCTCCGGCTCGCGCGTGCCCGGGGCGGCGAGCGGCGCCGGGGCGGGCGCCGGGAAGCGCCGGTCCAGCGCCGCGACCGCCTTGCGGCCGAGCTTCTGGAAGGGGATCTCGACCAGCCGGTAGGAGAGGTACCCGAGCACCACCAGCGCCCCGAGGTAGCCGAGGGTGAGCGCGGCCTGCCTCTTCGGCCCGACGACCGGCGGGTGGCTCCGGAGCAGCCGGGCGAGGAGGAACATCAGCGGGCCGTGCAGCAGGTAGACCGAGAAGCTGATCGTGCCGAGCCCGCCGAGCCAGCGCGGGAAGCGGCGGCGGCGCAGCAGCACGGCCGCCGCGAACAGCGCCCAGGCGGCCAGGTAGGCCGACGAGAAGGACTGCCACGAGGGCGTCCAGGTGTGCCACAGCGCCGTGCCGCGGTTGTACAGGTAGCCGACCGTGACGCCGGTGACGACCACGAAGGCGCAGCAGAACAGGGCCGGGAGCCGGTCGAGCTGCCCGTGCTCCAGCCGGTACAGCACGGTGCCGGCGAACATGGTCGCGAAGATCAGCATGGTCTCGAAGCCGGTGGTCCGGTTGTTCACCGTGATCAGGACCAGGCCCAGGCCGCCGAGCAGCAGCGCGCCCCAACGGGTCAGGTCCGGGCGGGCGGTGGCGATGCAGGCCATCGCCGTCAGCACCACGATCCCGGCGGCCGCGACCAGGTTCCCGGTGGCCGCCGGGTCCACCGAGATGCCGCCGATCGGCAGCCAGGCGCCCAGCACCAGGGCGACGGACGCGAAGCCGATCGTGATCGGCGCGCTGTGCCGGTGCCAGCCCCGGACGAAGAGCGCCGAGACGAAGTAGTAGAAGACCATCTCGTAGGTGAGCGACCACATCACCCCGAGCGCGCCGGGCACCCCCAGCAGGTCCTGGAGCAGCAGGCCGTTGGCGGCGAACGACAGCGCCGGGTGGTCGAAGGCGAAGTCCTGGACGACCTGGTCGCCGCGGGGCAGCACCAGCAGGCTCGCCCCCACCGCGACGGCCACCGCCGGGTAGAGGCGGAAGAACCGTCCGGTCCAGAACGCCCGGACGTCGCCGCGCCGTTCCAGCGAGGCCGGGACGATGTACCCGCTGACCAGGAAGAACAGCATCACGCCGAAGAGGCCGAGGTCCAGCTGCCGGGGCACCCAGGCCGCGTGCCGGATCTTGTCGAGCAGCCCGAAGTGGTGCATGGCCACGGCGAGGGCGGCGACGCCGCGCAGCGCGTCCAGCCAGCCGAGCCGCGCGGTGGCGCGGGAGACCGGCGGCTCGGGTGCCGACCGGGGCTTCACGAGCTTCACAGGCGGAGGCTAGCGGAATCCGGCGGGCGGCACCGGCGCACCCGACGCGTCCGGAGCACCCGTGCGGATCGGGTACACATGGACGGTGACATCCCAGCTCTTCCCGACCGACGTGCAGCAGTCGCTGGACCTCGTCGGCATCTTCGTCTTCGCCCTCTCCGGGGGCCTGCTCGCCGTCCGCAAGAACATGGACATCTTCGGGATCTGCGTGTTGGCGGAAGCCACCGCCCTGGGCGGCGGGGTGATGCGCGACCTGGTGATCGGTGCCACCCCGGTCGCCGCGTTCACCAACCTCGGCTACTTCGTGACGCCGCTGGCCGCCGCGCTGGTGGTGTTCTTCCTGCACCCGGAGGTCGAGCGGATCAACCGGGCGGTGCAGACCCTGGACGCGCTCGGGCTCGGGCTGTTCTGCGTGACCGGCACCGCCAAGGCGCACGACTTCGGGCTCGGCGCGGTCGCGGCGATCGCGCTCGGCATGGTGACCGCGGCCGGCGGCGGTGTGATCCGCGACGTGCTGGCCGGGGAGATCCCCTCGCTGCTGCGCTGGGACCGGGAGATCTACGCCGTCCCGGCCCTGGTCGGCGCCACCGTGGTCGCGCTGCTGATCGGCGCGGACCGCCTCACCGGGGTGACCGGCACCGCCGCCGCGCTCACCGCCTTCGGGCTGCGGATGCTCGCCCTGAAGTACGGCTGGCGTGCCCCGCGGGCCTGGCACCGCAACGGTTCTCGCACCAGCGAGGAGTAGGCGAGCCGCCGTACGCGAGCGAGATCGCCTCGGCGGTGCAGAGCAGTTCCGGCACCATCCGGGCCAGTTCGGCCGGCGGTACCTCGCTCGCCGGGGCGCTCAGCGCGCAGGCCGCGACCGTCCGCCCGCCGCTGCCCGCGACCGGCGCCGCCACGCAGGTCACCGGCTCGTGGTGCTCGCGGGACTCGGCCGCCCAGCCCAGGCGGCGCACCGCCGCCAGCTCGTTCGGCAGGTCCTCCTCGCGGGCGCCGTCCGCGGACAGCCCGGCGAGCAGCACCCGGCCGACGGCCGTCCCGTCCACCGGCGCCCGGCGCCCGATCCGGGACGGCTCCGCACCCGGCAGCCCGGCCACCTCGTCCAGGTAGAGCACCTCGCCGTCGTGCAGCACGGCGAGCCGGACGGTGTAGCCGCAGCGGGCGTTCAGCGCGGCCAGGTACGGCGCGGCGACCTGCCGGACGTCGAAGTCCTCCAGCGCGCGGTGGGCCAGCGAGAGCACCCGGCCGCCGATCCGGTAGCGCAGGTCCGGCTGGCGGCGGGCGAAGCCGTGCTCCTCCAGGGTGCGCAACAGCCGCAGGGCGGTGGACTTGTGCACCCCGAGGCTGCTGGCGGCCTGCTCCAGCGAGAGCGGCGCGTCGCCGAGTGCGTCGAGCAGGGTCAGCGCGCGGTCGACCGACTGCGACATGGCGTCTTCCCGTGGATCCGGCTGACTGGTGGCGTCAGGCTAACCGCTGGGGGGCGCAGTGGTACAAACCAGTGCCGGACGCGGCCGTCCGGCGGCGGTGCGCCGACGGCGCCGCGCGCGGTGGCCGGACCGGGGCGTGGCCCCGGTGGGCGGTCCGGTGGCCGGATCGGAGCACGGGCCTGGAGGGCCGGGCGGCGCCGCGCTCTACAATCGGGGGGTTATGCCATACCTGGACCATGCGGCGACCACGCCGATGCTGCCCGAGGCGATCGCCGCGATGACGGCGCACCTGGGGGTGGTCGGCAACGCCTCGGCCCTGCACGCGGCCGGCCGCCGGGCCCGCCGGGTGGTCGAGGAGTCCCGGGAGTCGCTGGCCGAGTCGCTGGACGCCCGCCCCAGCGAGATCGTGCTCACCGGCGGCGGCACCGAGTCCGACAACCTGGCGGTCAAGGGCCTGTACTGGGCCCGCCGGGACGCCGACCCGGCCCGCACCCGGGTGCTGTGCAGCCCGGTCGAGCACCACGCGGTGCTGGACGCGGTGCACTGGCTCTCCGAGCACGAGGGCGCCCGGGTCGACTACCTGCCGGTGGACGGCTACGGCCGGGTGCACCCCGAGGCGCTGCGCGAGGCGATCGAGCGGGACCCTGCCGCGGTCGCGCTGATCACCGTGATGTGGGCCAACAACGAGGTCGGCACCGTCCAGCCGGTGCGCGAACTGACCGCCGTGGCGGCCGAGTACGGCATCCCGGTGCACGCCGACGCGGTGCAGGCGCTCGGTCAGGTCCCGGTCTCCTTCGCCGAGTCGGGGCTCACCGCGCTCACCGTCACCGGGCACAAGATCGGCGGCCCGTTCGGCATCGGCGCGCTGCTGCTCTCCCGGGGCGCCGCGCCCGTACCGCTGCTGCACGGCGGCGGGCAGGAGCGCGACGTGCGCTCCGGCACCCTGGACGCCCCCGGCTCGGCCGGCTTCGCGGCCGCCGCGGCGCTCGCCGTGGAGCGGCGGGCCGGACACGCGGCCGCGGTGGGCGCGCTGCGGGAGGAGCTGGTGGCCGCCGTGCTGGCCGCCGTCCCGGACGCGGTCCTCAACGGCGACCCGTCGGCCGGGGGCCGGCTGCCCGCCAACGCCCACTTCTCCTTCCCCGGCTGCGAGGGCGACGCGCTGCTGATGCTGCTGGACGCGGCCGGCATCGAGTGCTCGACGGGCTCCGCCTGCTCCGCCGGGGTGCCGCAGCCCAGCCACGTGCTGCTGGCGATGGGCGTCGACCCGCTGCTGGCGCGCGCGTCGCTGCGGTTCTCGCTCGGGCACACCTCGGTGCGGGAGGACGTGGCGGCGCTCGGCGAGGCCATCGGGCCGGTGGTGCAGCGGGCGCGCAACGCGGGGCTGGCCTCCGTACGGCGGTAGCTCCCGCGCGGTGGGGCATGTCCGGCGGCCCCGTAGGCTTGTACTCACCATGACTGACTTCCCGGGTGCCCCGACCACTCCCTCCACCGGCCGTCTGCGCGTGCTCGCGGCGATGTCCGGCGGAGTCGACTCCGCCGTCGCCGCCGCCCGCGCCGTCGAAGCGGGGCACGAGGTGACCGGCGTCCACCTGGCGCTCTCCGCCAACCCGCAGTCCTTCCGGACCGGCGCGCGCGGCTGCTGCACCATCGAGGACTCCCGGGACGCGTGGCGCGCGGCCGACGTGATCGGCATCCCGTTCTACGTCTGGGACCTCGCCGAGCGCTTCCGCGAGGACGTGATCGACGACTTCGTCGCCGAGTACGCGGCCGGGCGCACGCCCAACCCGTGCCTGCGCTGCAACGAGAAGATCAAGTTCGCCGCGCTGCTGGACAAGGCCGTCGCGCTGGGCTTCGACGCCGTCTGCACCGGCCACTACGCCCGGATCGTCGACCTGCCGGACGGCTCGCGCGAGCTGCACCGGGCCGTCGACGCCGCCAAGGACCAGTCCTACGTCCTCGGCGTGCTCGACGCCGACCAGCTCGCCCACTCGCTCTTCCCGCTCGGCGACACCACCAAGGACGCCATCCGCGAGGAGGCCGAGCGCCGCGGCCTGGCCGTCGCCAAGAAGCCCGACAGCCACGACATCTGCTTCATCGCCGACGGCGACACCCAGGGCTTCCTGGCCAAGCACCTCGGCACCGCGACCGGCGACATCCTCGACGTCGACGGCACCAAGCTGGGCGAGCACGACGGCGCGTACGGCTTCACCATCGGCCAGCGCAAGGGCCTGCGGATCGGCCGCCCGGCGGCCGACGGCAAGCCCCGCTACGTGCTGGACATCTCCCCGGTGAACAACACCGTGACGGTCGGCCCGGTCGAGGGCCTCGACGTCACCGGGCTGACCGCCATCCGCCCCCGCTGGTGCGGCACCGAGCCGCTCGCCGACGGCCGCTACACCGCCCAGCTCCGCGCCCACGGCGAGGAGGTGCCGGTGTACGCCTCCGTGGTCGACGGCGAGCTGCGGGTCCAGCTGGACACCCCGGTGCGGGGCATCGCCCCCGGCCAGGCCGTGGTCCTCTACGACGGCACCCGCGTCGTCGGCTCGGCCACCATCGCGACGACGGAACGCCCGGCCGTCACCGCCTGAGCGCGCTCCGGTCGGCCGGGAGCTCCATCCGCCGGAGCGGGCACGGGGCGGACCACGGGTAATGCCGGTGAAGCGCTGCCGCAGCGCGTGATAGACCAGACGGCATCATGAATATCTCTGTCTTCTGCTCCGCGTACTCGCTCGACGACCGCTACTCCGCCCCCGCCGCGGAGTTCGCCCGGCTGCTGGGGGAGGGCGGGCACACCCTGGTGTGGGGTGGCTCGAACGCCGGGCTGATGGGGCTGCTCGCGGACGAGGTGAAGGCCGCCGGGGGCCGGCTGGTCGGGGTGATGGTGGAGATGCTGCGGCACAAGGCGTACGTCGGTGCCGACGAGCTGGTGTGGACGGCCGACCTCGGCGAACGGAAGGCGGTGCTGGCCTCGCGGGCGGACGCCATCGTCGTGCTGGTCGGCGGGCTGGGCACGCTGGACGAGGTCGCCGAGGTGCTCGAACTCAAGAAGCACGGGATGTTCGAGAAGCCGGTGGTCGTCCTGGACAGCGAGGGCTTCTACTCCGGCCTGCGCACCCAGATGGAGCGGATGGACGCCGAGGGCTTCCTGCCGCGCCCGCTCGCCGAGCTGATCACCTTCGCGGACACGCCCGCCGAGGTCTTCGCCCAGCTCAAGGCCTGATTGGATCAGGGCCATGGCTACCCATCTGATCACCGGCGCCGGCTCCGGCATCGGCGCCGTCCTCGCCGAGAAGCTCGCCGCGCGCGGGGACGAACTCTGGCTGCTGGCCCGCGACGCCCGCCGGGCCGCCGAACTGCGCGAGCGCTTCCCCGGCGCCCGTACCCTCGTCGGGGACCTCGGCGACCCGGGCAAGCTCTCCTGGGCCTTCGGCCACCAGCAGCTGCCCGTCGAGCTCGACTCCCTCCTGCACGTCGCGGGCGTGGTCGAGCTGGGCACGGTCGGCGACCTCACCCCCAAGGCCTGGCAGGAGACGCTCAACGTCAACCTCGTCGCCCCCGCCGAGCTGACCCGGCTGCTGCTGCCGTCCGTCCGGCTGGTCAAGGGCCACGTGGTCTTCGTCAACTCCGGCGCCGGCCTCAACGCCCACGCCGAGTGGTCGGCGTACGCGGCCAGCAAGCACGGCCTGAAGGCGCTCGCCGACGCGCTGCGCCAGGAGGAGCACGCGGGCGGTGTCCGGGTCACCTCGGTCTACCCCGGCCGGACCGCCACCGCGATGCAGGTCAAGGTGCACCAGCAGGAGGGCAAGGAGTACGACGCCGACCGCTGGATCGAGCCGGAGTCCGTCGCCCGGGCGGTCCTCGCCGCCCTCGACGCCTCCCGCGACGCGGAGATCACCGACATCACCGTCCGCCCCGGACGGTAGCGCCCAGCGCGGGAAGTCGGCCCGGCCGACTTCCCGCGCACGCGCCGGGGTCCGTCCGGGTGAGCCGGCGCCGTCCGGCTGAGTAGGCTCGGGCAGGTGAGCACCGGACACCCCTTCCCTGACCTGCGCGGCGCCGCCACCGGCGTCGGCTCGCTGCCCGGCACCGACGCGCGGGAGGCCGCCAAGACCTCCACCGGCGCCCTGGAGCACCTGCCGTTCCTCCCCGAGCTGCCCGCCCGCGGCCCCGGCGCCGACACGATCGGACGCGGCGCCGGCCTGCTGGTCGAGCTGTTCGCGCAGACCGAGCCGAGCGGCTGGCGGTTCACCGACCGCCCCGGCCGGGACACCCGGCGGGCCCACTCCTGGCTCGGCGAGGACCTGGACGCGCTGGAGGAGTTCACCCAGGGCCACCAGGGCGCGCTCAAGGTCCAGGCCGTCGGCCCGTGGACGCTGGCGGCGAACATCGAGCTCAAGCACGGCGAGAAGGCGCTCTCCGACCCCGGCGCCTGCCGCGACATCGCCGGCTCGCTCACCGAGGGCCTGCGCCGCCACCTCGCCGACGTCCGCAAGCGGGTGCCCGGCGCCGAGGTCGTGCTGCAGCTGGACGAGCCCTCGCTGCCCGCCGTCCTGGCCGGATCGGTGAAGACCGCCAGCGGCTTCCAGCGGCTGCGCTCCGTCGACCGGCAGGTCGCCGAGGAGGTGCTGCGCGAGGTGGTCCGGAGCCTGGACGCGCCCGTCGTCGTGCACAGCTGCGCGCCGGACGTCCCGGTCCCGCTGCTGCGCCGCGCCGGGGTGGCCGGGATCTCGCTGGACTTCTCGCTCCTCACCGAGCGCCAGGACGACGACCTGGGCGAGGCGGTGGAGGGCGGCACGACGATCCTCGCCGGTGTCGTCCCCGCCACTGACCAGGCGGTGTCCGACCCTGCCGGTAGTGTCCAGGGTGTCAGGACCTTGTGGCGCAGGCTGGGGTTCGCCCCGGAGCTGCTGGGCCGCCGTGTGCTGGTGACGCCGACCTGCGGGCTGGCCGGGGCCTCCCCGGCGTACGCCCGCAGGGCGCTGTCGCTCGCGGCGCGGGCGGCGCAGAGCCTGGTGGACAACCCGGAATGAGAATGCAGGAGGGCTTGCGGTGACGGCTGTCGAGGGCTGGGAGGACGTCCCGGCGGAGGTGCGCAGGCGGCACGCCGAGCTGGCGCAGGAGATCACCGACCACCGCGCCCGGTACTACGAGCAGGACGCGCCGACCGTCAGCGACGCCGAGTTCGACGCGCTGATGCGGGAGCTGGAGGGGATCGAGGCCGAGCACCCGGCCCTGGTCACCCCGGACTCCCCGACGCAGCGGGTCGGCGGCGCGCCCACCGCGCTGTTCGCCGAGGTCGAGCACCGCGAGCGGCTGCTCAGCCTGGACAACGCGATGGACGACGAGGAGCTGGCCGCCTGGGCCGAGCGGGTCGCCACCGAGCTGCACGGCATCGACTACCACTACCTGTGCGAGCTCAAGGTGGACGGCCTGGCCGTCAACCTCACGTACGAGAACGGCCAGTTGACGCAGGCGGCGACGCGCGGCGACGGCCGGGTCGGCGAGGACATCACCGCCAACGTCCGCACCATCAAGGAGATCCCGCACCAGCTCAAGGGCGACGACATCCCGGAGCTGGTCGAGATCCGCGGCGAGGTCTACTTCCCGACCGAGGCCTTCGACGCGCTCAACGCCTCCTTCGCGGAGGAGAACGAGCGCCGCCGGCAGGAGAACGAGGAGCGCGCCAAGGAGGGCAAGCGGCCCCGGGCGATGATCCGGCTGTTCATGAACCCCCGCAACGCCGCCGCCGGTTCGCTGCGCCAGAAGGACCCGCACGTCACCGCCTCCCGCCCGCTGCACATGGTGGTGCACGGCATCGGCGCCCGGGTCGGCTTCGACATCGACAACCAGTCGCACGCCTACCGACTGCTGCACGACTGGGGCCTGCCCACCGCCCGGCACAACAAGGTGGTGAAGACGCTCGCCGAGGTGCGGGCCTTCATCCAGCACTTCGGCGAGCAGCGGCACTCGGTCGAGCACGAGATCGACGGCGTGGTCGTCAAGGTGGACGAGATCGCCCTGCAGGGCCGGCTCGGCGCCACCTCCAAGTCGCCGCGTTGGGCGATCGCCTGGAAGTACCCGCCGGAGGAGGTCACCGGCAAGCTGGCCGAGATCAAGGTCGGCATCGGCCGCACCGGCCGGGCCACCCCGTACGCGGTGCTGGCCGAGCCGGTGAAGGTGGCCGGCTCGATGGTGCAGTACGCGACGCTGCACAACCAGGAGATCGTCAAGGCCAAGGACGTGCTGCTCGGCGACACCGTCGTGCTGCGCAAGGCCGGCGACGTCATCCCGGAGATCCTCGGCCCGGTCTACGACCTGCGGGACGGCACCGAGCAGGCCTTCGTGATGCCCTCGCACTGCCCGGAGTGCGACAGCGAGCTGCGGCCGATGTCCGAGGGGGACATCGATCTGCGCTGCCCCAACGCGCAGTTCTGCCCGGCCCAGATCCGGGAGCGGATCGCCTTCCTGGGCGGGCGCTCCTGCCTGGACGTCGAGGGCCTCGGCTACGTCGCGGCCACCGCGCTGACCCAGCCGCTGGAGCCGGCCGAGGCGCCGGTCCGGAACGAGGCCGACATCTTCCGGCTGACGCCGGAGAAGCTGCTGCCGATCAAGGTGCTGGTCCGGGACCCGAAGACCGGCATGCCCAAGCTGGACGACCGGACCGGCAGGGAGAAGGAGGTCTTCTTCTTCGCCACCACCAAGGGCGAGCCGAAGAAGTCGCTCCAGGTCCTGATCGACAACCTGGAGGCGGCGAAGGAACGGCCGCTCTGGCGGTTCGTCAACGGCCTGTCCATCCGGCACGTCGGCCCGGTCGCCGCCCAGGCGCTGGCCAGGGAGTTCCGCGACCTGGAGAAGATCTTCGAGGCGAGCGAGGAGCGGCTGGCGGCCGTCGAGGGGGTCGGCCCGATCATCGCCCGCTCGATCCGGGAGTGGTACGCGGAGGAGTGGCACCGGCGGATCCTGGAGAACTGGAAGGCCGACGGCGCCCGCTTCACCGAGGAGTTCGCGGACGAGGAGGGGGCGGAGCGCCCGCTGGAGGGCCTGACCGTCGTGGTGACCGGCACCCTGGCCGGCCACACCCGGGACGGCGCCAAGGAGGCGCTGACCTCCCGTGGAGCGAAGGTGACCGGCTCGGTTTCGAAAAAGACCGATTTTGTGGTCGCCGGTGACAACCCTGGGTCCAAATACGACAAGGCTGTTCAGCTCGGCCTGCCGGTCCTGGACGACGCCGGGTTCGCCGTCCTGCTCGCCGACGGGCCCTCCGCCGCCCGCGCCCACCTGGGGCTTCCGGAGCCGGAGGAGGCGGAGGAGCCGACGGAGAAGCCCGTCGGGGACTGACCCGGAGCCGACCCGAGCGGCCGGTGGCCGGACCGGTGTTGTTATCGTCCTGATGCGGCGTCACCGGGTGCCGTGCGGTGAAAGCGGGCATTGTGTCACTGTGCGACACCCGGGCGCGGTGGCGCGTTTCCGGTTGTCCGAAAGTCTGCCCACCGGGTGGACCCCGGCTTACCCTGGAGCGCAACAGAGTGTCAGCAGGGGTGGGGGCACCGGCTGGGCCGGTGCTCCTCGGGGTCGCTCCATGCCCGGCAGCTGTCGGTACCGGCACGGTGCCTCACCGTAAGGCGGCCTGACGGGGCGGGCCCGACGGAGGACAGGGCTTATGGATCGTACGACCGGCGGTGCGCCCACACGCCCGCCGCAGGGGGTGGCGGGTGCGGTCCTGCTGCTCGGCGTGCTGCTGGCCGGAGCCGCGCCGCTCATCCCGCTGGCCGTCCTGGTCTACCGGTACGAACCCGAGTTGCTGCCGCTGTTCGCCGTGCCCCTGGCGGTGCTGGTGGCGGCCTGGCGGATCGCCCGGGACCGCGCCCGCGACCAGCTGACCGACCCGCTGACGGACCTGCCCAACCGTCAGGCCCTGCTGCTGGCCGCGCAGGAGGCGATCGCGGAGTGTGAACAGGGCTACAGCGTCGGTCTCATCCTGCTCGATCTCGACCGCTTCCGGTCACTCAACGACACACTCGGTCATACGGCCGGTGACCGGTTACTGGTTCACATCGCCCGCCGACTGCACCGGGCACTGCGCTCCGGAGGACCGGCCGGCAGCGCCACCCGGGAGTCCATCGACGACGTCTTCGCCGGGCTCCCCCGGCACTACCGCCGCGGCCGCCCGATGGTGGCCAGGATGGGCGGCGACGAGTTCGCCGTCCTGCTGCCCGGCATCAACTGCCCGGACAGCCTGGAGCGGGTCGCCAAGGCGCTGATCGCCGAACTGGCCGCCCCGATCCGGCTGGACGGGCTGTTGCTCGTCCTGGAGGCCAGCGGCGGCGTCTGCGTCTACCCGCAGCACGCCCAGGACGCCGAGTCGCTGCTGCGCCGCGCCGACGTCGCGATGGGCCACGCCCAGCGCGGATGCAGCGGGGTCGCCCAGTACGACGAGACCCAGGACGCCGACACCCCGTACCGGATCGGGCTGCTGGGGGACCTGCGCCGGGCGCTGGAGACCGGCGAGGTGCAGCTGCACTACCAGCCGAAGGTGGCCTTCGACGGCCGGGTGGTCGGCCTGGAGGCGCTGCTGCGCTGGGAGCGGCCCGGCCAGGGGAAGGTCTCGCCGGACGAGTTCGTCGGGCTCGCCGAGTCCAGCGGCCTGATGCCCCGGCTCACCGACTACGTGCTGGAGGCGGCCGTCGGCCAGCTCGCGTACTGGCGCGAGCAGGGCCTCCAGGTGCAGGTCGCGGTCAACGTCTCGCCGCGCGACGTGCTCAACCCCGGCTTCGCCCAGCGGGTGGCCGGCCACCTCGTGCGCCACCAGGTGCCGGCCCACGCGCTCCAGCTGGAGATCACCGAGCGGCTGCTGCTGGACGACTCCCGGCGGGCCGCCGACACCCTGGCCGAGCTGCGCGGCTACGGCGTCGGGATGTCCCTGGACGACTTCGGCACCGGGCACTCCTCGCTGGTGCGGCTGCGCAGCCTGCCGGTCGGCGAGCTGAAGATCGACCGCTCCTTCGTCTCCCGGATGGTCGCCGACGACCACGACGCGGCGGTGGTCCGCTGCTCGGTGGAGCTCGCCCACTCGCTGGGCCTGACCGTGGTCGCCGAGGGCGTCGAGGACGACGAGACCTGGGAGCGGCTGCACTGCATGGGCGTGGACGCCGTCCAGGGCTGGCTGGTGTCGGCCGCGCTGCCGGCCGAGCAGGCCACCGCCTGGCTGCGGGTGCACCGCACCGGCGCCCCGCCGGTGGAGCGGCTGGGCGTGCCGCCCCAGCTGCACGCCGGCTTCCAGCCGGTCCAGGCCGCCAAGCCGATCGCCCAGCCGATCGCCCAGCCGGTTCGGCCGCCGGTGCTGCCGCCGACGCTCCCGACGCTCCCGCAGGTCCGGCCGCCGGTCATCCCGCCGACGCTGCCGCCGGTGGCCCAGGTGGTGCAGGCCGCGCACATGGAGATCAAGCCGCAGGGCTGGGCCCGCACCCGGCCGCAGTAGCGCCCCGCCGGACGCCGGGGTCGACGCCTGCCGGGAGCCTGCCGTACACCGGGGCCGACGCCCGCCGGACGCCCGCGGCCGGGCCGGTGACGGGCGCCGCGGCTCACTCGTTGGCCGGGGTGGGGGACGGGCCCCATAGGATGGGGTCCAAAGACCATGAGGACGGAGCGCCGAACAGGCTGCTCCTGCCCGGGCCCGGCACCGCCCCGCAAGGCACCGCCGGGTCTCACCAGAACTCACCCTGAGGATCGCTGCATGCCTGGCATCACGCGCGAGGAGGTCGCCCACCTCGCCCGGCTGTCGCGTCTTGAGCTGAAGCCCGAAGAGCTGGACCACTTCGCCGAGCAGCTCGACGTGATCATCGGCGCGGTCGCCCGCGTTTCCGAGGTCGCCGGACAGGACGTCCCGCCGACCTCCCACCCGCTGCCGCTGACCAACGTCATGCGCGCGGACGAGGTGCGGCCGTCGCTCACCCCGGAGCAGGCGCTGTCCGGCGCCCCCGCCGCCGAGGAGCAGCGTTTCCGTGTGCCGCAGATCCTCGGGGAGGACTGACCGAGATGTCCGAGCTCATCCGTTTCACCGCCGCCGAGACCGCGGGCGCCATCGCCAAGGGCGAGGTGTCCGCCGTCGAGGTCGCGCAGGCCCACCTGGACCGCATCGACGCCGTCGACAAGAAGGTCAACGCCTTCCTGCACGTCGACACCGAGGGCGCGCTGGCCGCGGCCCGGGCCGTCGACGCGAAGCGCGCCAAGGGCGAGGAGCTGGGCCCGCTGGCCGGCGTCCCGCTCGCACTCAAGGACGTCTTCACCACCAAGGGCATCCCGACCACCTGCGGCTCGAAGATGCTCGAGGGCTGGATCCCGCCGTACGACGCCACGCTGACCAGCCGTCTCAAGGGCGCCGACGTCGTCATCCTCGGCAAGACCAACATGGACGAGTTCGCGATGGGCTCCTCCACCGAGAACTCCGCGTACGGCGTGACCGGGAACCCGTGGGACCTCTCCCGCATCCCCGGCGGCTCCGGCGGCGGTTCGGCCGCCGCGCTGGCCGCCTTCGAGGCCCCGCTGGCGATCGGCACCGACACCGGCGGCTCGATCCGCCAGCCCGGCGCCGTCACCGGCACCGTCGGCGTCAAGCCGACCTACGGCTCGGTGTCCCGCTACGGCCTGGTGGCGTTCTCCAGCAGCCTGGACCAGGGCGGCCCGTGCGCCCGCACCGTGCTGGACGCGGCGCTGCTGCACGAGGCCATCGCCGGGCACGACCCGCTGGACTCCACCTCGATCGACGCGCCGGTCCCGGCCGTGGTCGAGGCCGCGAAGATGCGCGACGTCCGCGGGATGCGGATCGGCGTGGTCAAGGAGTTCGCCGGCGAGGGCTACCAGGCCGGCGTGATGCAGCGCTTCGACGAGTCGGTGGAGCTGCTGCGCGAGCTGGGCGCCGAGGTCGTCGAGGTCTCCTGCCCGTCCTTCACCCTGGCGCTGCCGGCGTACTACCTGATCGCGCCCAGCGAGTGCTCCTCCAACCTGGCCCGCTTCGACGCGATGCGCTACGGCCTGCGGGTCGGCGACGACGGCAGCCGCTCGGCCGAGGAGGTCACCGCCCTGACCCGCGAGGCCGGCTTCGGCCCCGAGGTCAAGCGCCGCATCATCCTGGGCACCTACGCGCTGTCCTCGGGCTACTACGACGCCTACTACGGCTCGGCCCAGAAGGTCCGCACGCTCATCTCGCGCGACTTCGACGCCGCCTTCGCGGGCGTGGACGTGCTGGTCTCGCCGACCACGCCGACCACCGCCTTCCCGATCGGCGAGCGCGCCGACGACCCGATGGCGATGTACCTGGCCGACCTGTGCACGATCCCGTCCAACCTGGCGGGCAACGCGGCCATGTCGCTGCCGGTCGGCCTGGCTCCGGAGGACAATCTCCCGGTCGGCCTGCAGATCATCGCACCCGCGATGGCGGACGACCGCCTGTACCGCGTGGGCGGCGCCGTCGAGGCCGCACTCAACGACAAGTGGGGGCACACCCTGCTGGAGGAGGCACCGGCACTGTGAGCAAGATCGAGAAGGCCAAGGCCCAGTCCGCTTCGCTCAAGGGCTTCAAGCACAGCAAGCCCGGTCTGTGGCTGTCCATCGGCACCAGCGCGTTCGGCGCGATCTCCGTCGCCAAGGACGTCCGCAAGGCCCGCGAGGAGAGCGACACCCTCAAGCTGGTCAACGCCCTGGTCGGCGCGGCCGCGCTGATCACCGGCACCGCGCTGCTGGTGCGCGAGCTGCGCCAGCTGGGCTCCGACGACGTGCTGCTGGGCTGAGCGCCCCGGCCCGGCCGCGCACGAGCGGCGGCCGGGCCCGTACCTCCCAAAGTCTTTTGAACGAAGGGACGCTGTGAGCGTCATGAACCTGGTCTCCTACGAGGACGCTCTCGCGTCGTACGACCCGGTGATGGGCCTTGAGGTCCACGTCGAGCTGGGCACCAAGACCAAGATGTTCTGCGGTTGCTCGACCGAGCTGGGTGCCGAGCCGAACAGCCAGACCTGTCCGACCTGCCTGGGCCTGCCGGGTTCGCTGCCGGTGGTCAACGCGGTCGGCGTGGAGTCGGCGGTCAAGATCGGCCTGGCGCTGAACTGCGAGATCGCCGAGTGGTGCCGGTTCGCGCGGAAGAACTACTTCTACCCGGACATGCCCAAGAACTTCCAGACCTCGCAGTACGACGAGCCGATCGCCTTCAACGGCTACCTCGACGTGCAGCTGGAGGACGGCTCGACCTTCCGGGTGGAGATCGAGCGTGCCCACATGGAGGAGGACACCGGCAAGTCCAGCCACGTCGGTGGCGCGACCGGCCGCATCCACGGCGCCACCCACTCGCTGCTCGACTACAACCGGGCCGGCATCCCGCTGATCGAGATCGTCACCAAGCCGATCGAGGGCGCCGGCGAGCGGGCCCCCGAGGTCGCCAAGGCGTACGTCGCCGAGCTGCGCGAGCTCATCCGTTCGCTCGGCGTCTCCGAGGCCCGGATGGACAAGGGCCAGATGCGCTGCGACGTCAACCTGTCGCTGCGCCCGAACGGCACCGAGACCTTCGGCACCCGCTCGGAGACCAAGAACGTCAACTCGCTGCGCAGCGTGGAGCGGGCCGCCCGGTTCGAGATCCAGCGGCACGCCACGGTGCTGACCGACGGCGGCACCATCGTCCAGGAGACCCGCCACTTCCACGAGGACAACGGCACCACCACCTCGGGCCGGATCAAGGACAACGCCGAGGACTACCGCTACTTCCCCGAGCCGGACCTGGTGCCGGTGGCCCCCTCCCGCGAGTGGGTCGAGGAGCTGCGCGCCGCGCTGCCCGAGCTGCCGCGGGTGCGCCGCGCCCGGCTGCAGGCCGAGTGGGGCCTGTCCGACAAGGACATGCAGTCCGTCCTCAACGCCGGTGCGGTGGGGCCGATCCAGGAGACCATCGCGGCCGGTGCCCCGGCCGACCAGGCCCGCAAGTGGTGGATGGGCGAGCTGGCCCGCCGGGCCAACGAGACCGGCACCGAGCTGAGCGAGCAGCCGATCACCCCGGTGCAGGTCGCCCGGGTCGCCGCGCTGGTCGCCGAGGGCAAGCTGAACGACAAGCTGGCCCGCCAGGTCATCGAGGGCGTGCTGGCGGGCGAGGGCGAGCCGGACGCGATCGTCGAGAAGCGCGGCCTGGCCGTGGTCTCGGACGACTCCGCGCTGGGTTCCGCCGTCGACCAGGCCATCGCCGAGAACGAGGGGATCGCCGCCAAGATCCGCGACGGCAAGGTCCAGGCCGTGGGCGCGCTGGTCGGCGCGGTCATGAAGGCCACCCGCGGCCAGGCCGACGCGGCCCGGGTGAAGGACCTGATCCTGGAGAAGCTTGCTTCCTAAGGCTTCTAAGGCATCTAAGGGCCCCTAAGTAAGGCCTAAGGCCCCATCTCTCCTATGTATCTAGGAGGGATGGGGCCTTAAACCTTTTCTGGAGCCCGATCTAAGGCATCCGCGCCCCGGAAGATGCGGCACGCTCCCGATGCGGCACCCCCCGCTGGGGGAGGAAGCTCTTACCTGTCAGCAAGACGGAGTGGAAGACCCGAGGGGGAACCGGAAATGATCGAGTACCAGACCTTCCAGCAACAGGCCCACGAGCTCGTGGCCCGCGCCGAGCACGAGCGCCTGGTGCGCGAGGCCAAGGACGCCCGCCGACTGCGCCGGCGTCCGGTGGCCGCCCGCTTCCAGCGGCGCCCCGTGCGTCGGCCCGAATGCTGACGGCACGGCACCACGACGGTGCCGAGGGGGTTTCGGAGGGGGAGACGCTGCGAGTGAGCGTCTCCCCCTCCGGGCGTTCGCGGCCGGAACCCCGTTCGCCTGGGGAGATAACCCCTCGGCCGGGCCCCACCGGCTATGGCATGCTCGCATCCATGCAGCAGACATCGGTCAGCCCCGTCTTCGTCGGCCGCGGCAGCGAGATCACCGAGCTGACCGACGCGCTGCGCCGCGCGGGCACCGGCAGCCCCCAGGCCGTCCTGATCGGCGGCGAGGCGGGGGTCGGCAAGACCCGGCTGCTGGAGGAGTTCCTGGAGCGCGCCGCCGCCCAGGGGGCGGTCACCACGCTCGGCAGCTGCCTGGAGGTCGGCGCCGAGGGCCTGCCGTACGCTCCGCTGGCCGCCGCGCTGCGCCGGCTGCACCGCTCGCTGGGCCCCGAACTGGGGGCCGCCGCGGCCGGCAGCGAGGGCCATCTCGCCCTGCTGCTCTCCGAGTTCGGCGAGGTGGACGGCGAACCCAACGACGAGTACAGCCGGGCCCGGCTGTTCGAGCACACCGCGAGGCTGTTCGAGCGGCTCGGCGCGGAGCGTACCCTCGTCCTCGCCGTCGAGGACCTGCACTGGTCCGACCGCTCCACCCGCGAGCTGCTCGCCTTCCTGGTGCGCACCCTGCACCGGTCCCGGGTGCTGCTGGTCGCCACCTACCGCACCGACGACCTGCACCGCCGGCACCCGCTGCGCCCCTTCCTGGCCGAACTCGAACGGCTGCGCACCGTCCAGCGGCTGGAACTGGCCCGGTTCGACCGCCGCGAGGTGGCCGCCCAGCTGGCCGGCATCCTCGGCACCACCGCCCCCGACCGCCAGCTGGTGGACCGCATCCACCGGCGCTCGGAGGGCAACCCGTTCTTCGTCGAGGAACTGGCGACCGCGTTCGAGGACGGCTGCGGCGCCGGGCTGACCGACTCGCTGCGGGACATCCTGCTGGTGCGGGTCGAGGGCCTGGACGAGGAGGCCCAGCGGGTCGTGCGGATCGCCGCCGAGGGCGGCTCGCACGTCGAACACGCCCTGCTGGCCGCCGTCCTGGACGACGACGAGGAGGCGCTGATCGAGGCGCTGCGGGCGGCCGTCGGCGCCAACATCCTGCGCCCGGACAGCGAGGGCGAGGGCTACCGGTTCCGCCACGCGCTGGTCCGCGAGGCGGTCTCGGACGACCTGCTGCCCGGCGAACGGCACCGGATCAACCGCAGGTTCGCGCTCGCCGTGGAGGCCCAGCCGCAGCTGGTCCCCGGCGACGCGCTGCCCGCCCGGCTGGCCAACTACTGGTACCACGCGCACGATCCGGCGCGCGCCCTGCCGACCGCCCTGGACGCCGCCCGCGCGGCCCGCCGGCGCAACGCCTTCGCCGAGCAGCTCGGCATGCTGGAACGGGCCCTGGAGCTGTGGGACCTGGTCTCCGAGGAGGTGCTGGCGCACACCCTGCGCCCGTACGACTGGGCCGAGACCTACCCGCCCGGCTCCTGCGACCACAACGCCGCGGACGAGGACTGCGACCGGATCCAGCTGGTCGACGTGCTGGCCGAGGCGGTGGTCGCGGCCCGGCGCTGCGGCGACCGCGAGCGCGGCCTGAGCCTGGCCAAGCGCGGGCTGCGGCTGGTCGACGAGGCGGAGCACCCGGTGCGCGCGGCCTGGTTCCGGATCAACCGGGCCCGGATGCTGGGCAGCCTGCGCCGCTCCGGCGACGAGGAGGAGATCGCGAACGCGCTGCGGCTGGTGGAGCACCTGCCGCCGACCGCCGTCCAGGCCGAGGTGCTCGCGCTCGGCGCCGGGACGGCGATGCTCAAGCGGCCCAGCCCCGAGGCGATCGAGCTGGCCGAGCGGGCGATCCGGATCGCCCAGGAGGTGGGCGCCCACTCGGTCGAGGTGCACGCCCGGATGACCCTCGGCGGGCTGCGCTACGACGTGCACGGCGACGCCGAGGGCGGGCTGGCCGAGCTGGCCGGGGCGGTCGAGCGGGCCCGCCGGCTGGGCGTGCCCGACCTGCTGCTGCGCGGCATCAACAACCTGGCCAGCATGCAGCGCGGGCTGGGGCGGCCCGAGGAGGCGGTCCGACTGGCCCGGGAGGGCCTGGAGTTCGCGGACGGCAACGGCCTGCTGCGCAACATCGGCACCATCCTGACCGGCAACCTGGTCGAGGCGCTGACCGACCTCGGGCGGGTCCGGGAGGCGGCCGAGGTGCTGGCCGGCTTCGAACTGACCAGCCTGAGCGGCACCCACGCCGAGTTCCTGGACCGGATGCGCGGCGAACTCGCCCTGCTCAAGGGGGACCTGGCCACCGCGGCGACCATGCTGGCGCAGGCCCGGTCGGCCAACCGGGTCGGCCAGGTGCAGCACAGCGTGCCGATCAGCCGGCTGGCGGTGCGGCTCGCAGCACTCGGCGGCCGGCCGCTGGAGGCCCGGGCCGAACTGCTCGCCGCGCTGGAGGACGGCGGCCGGCTCGGCCACGAGTCCGACGTCTACCCGCTGCTGGCCGAGGCCGCCGCGGTGGAGGCGGACAGCCGGGGCCTGCCGCAGGCCGGGGCGGGCCGGGCCGAGGCGCTGGCAGCGATCTCCGCGGCCGCCGCCGGCCTGCGGCCCCGGGCGCCGCTGCACCACGGCTGGGCCCGGCTGCTGGAGGCCGAACTGGCCCGCGCCGAGGGCGCGGACACCCCGCAGCGGTGGGCCGCCGCCGTCGAGGCGCTGCGTCCGACCGGTCTGCCGTACCCGCTGGCGCTCGCCCTGCTGCGGGCCGGTGAGGCCGAGGTGCAGGCCGGCCGGCGCGAGGCCGGTGCCGAACTGCTGCGCGAGGCGGCCGAACTGGCGGCCGTCCGGGACGACCGGCTGCTCGGCGGGCAGATCGCCGCGCTGGCCGAACGGGCCGGGCTGAGCCTCGCCCCGGCCGAGCGGACGGCCACCGTGCCGGCCCCGGCCGCCGGGGACTCCTTCAACCTCACCCCCCGGGAGCGGGACGTGCTCCGACTGCTCGCCCGCGGCTGGACCAACCGGCAGATCGCCGAGGAGCTGTACATCTCTCCGAAGACCGCCAGCGTGCACGTCTCCAACATCCTGGGGAAGCTCGCGGTCGGCGGCCGCGGTGAGGCGGCCGCGCTGGCGCACCGGCTGCGGCTGTTCCCGGACGATCTGGCCGCCTCCGGGCGCTGAGCAGGGCTCCACGGCGGCCCCGGACCGGCTTCGGCCGGTCCGGGGCCGCTGTTCGTCCGCGGTTCGTGGGCCGCTCGTCCGCGGTTCGTACGCCGTTCGTCCGTCCTGGCACCGGTGTTCGGGCGCCGCCGCGTGCTCCCGTGCGCGCCGCGTGAGCCCCCGCCCGCGCGCCGCCGCCAACCGGGCCGATCCGTAGGAATCGGGGGCATTTCCCCACCCTTTAGCCATTACTCTAAGTTGAGTGTGCGTGTCATTGAGTGACGGAATTGGTGTAGGGTCCATTTTGGGAGCATCGGTACGGTGCGGCGACCGGCAGGCCGCCCACCCCCTGGGCCGCCGCCCTGACGGGGCGCCGGTCCACCGCGCACGTCCGAGAGGTGCGCGGCCGGTGGCCCGTGGCCGGGGCGCGAGGCCCCGGGCCGGAGGGGGAGAGGCCGAGTGAGCTCCACCGAAACGGTGCTGCCCGGAACCGGACGCCCGGAAGCACCGCACACCGACACGTCCGCCGCCGACGTGCCCGCACCCGTCCGCCACGGCCCGCTGCGCCGGCTCCGGGAGAGCCGCGCACTGCCCGGGTTCGTCCTGGGCGGGCTCTGCCTGGCCTACGCCACGGGCGCCGCCGCCGGCTGGGGTTCACGCCAACTGTCCGTCTTCATGGGCGACTTCGGGCTGGCCGCGGCGGCGCTGGCGGCCGCGCTGTCCTGCCTGGTGTACGGCTGCACGGTCGGCGGGCACGCCCGTCCGGCCTGGCTGCTGTTCGGCCTCTCCTCGCTCATGGTGGCCTTCGGCAACGGCACCTGGGGCTGGTACGAGCTGGTCGTGCGCACCCCGCTGCCCCAGGACTCGCTCGCCGAGTACGCCTTCCTGCTGTTCGCCCCGCTCGCCATCACCGGCGTCCTGGTGCTCGCCCAGCACCCGCGCACCGCGGCCGGCTGGCTCTGCCTGCTGCTCGACGGCTGGCTGATCGCCGGCTCGCTGTTCACCCTCAGCTGGAGCCTGGCGCTCGGCCGGATCGCGGACGGCGAGGACGGCTCGCCCCTGCGCCTGGCGCTCAACCTGGCCTACCCGGTGCTGGACATCCTGCTGGTCAGCCTGGTGGTCGGGCTGCGCTTCGGCGGCCGCGACGGCAACCGGGCGGCGGTGCACACCGCCATGCTGGCGCTCGCCGTCACCGTCACCTGCGACGCCCTGTTCACCTCCCCGGAGCTGCGCAGCAACTACCACTCGGGCGAACTGCTGGACGCCGGCTGGTTCTCCGGCAGCCTGCTGCTGGGCTGGGCGCCGTGGTCGCCGCGCTGGCGCCGTCCGCTGCGCGAGCACCCCTCGGCCGGCGGCCTGCCGCACCGCCGGGTGGCCACCACCTTCAGCGCGCTGACCCCGTACGCCGCCGCCGCGGTCTGTACCGCCGGCATCCTCTACAACGCCCTCGGCGGACGCGAGTTGGACCGGGTGGTGGCCGCGGCGGCCTGCACCGTCGGGCTGGCGCTGATCCTCAGGCAGGGCGTGATGCTGCTCGACAACCTCTCGCTCGCCCAGGAACTCGCCCACAAGGAGGCGCACTTCCGCTCCCTGGTGCAGGGCTCCAGCGACGTCATCATGATCGCCGGCGCCAACGGCGTGCTCTCCTACGTCTCCCCGGCCGCGCTCGGCGTCTACGGGCGGGACCCGGAGGAGCTGGTCGGCGGCAACCTGCTGGACCTGGTCCACCCCGAGGACGTCGGCCGGGTGCTCTCCGAGGTCCGCCGCTACCTCGCCAGGGTCCGGCTCACCGCCCACCGCAGCCCCGGCGCCGCCGAGCCCTCCGCCCGGGTCGAGTGCCGGATCAGCTCCGGCGCCGGCGAGTGGCTGCACGTCGAGTCGACCGTCAGCAGACATCGTGACGGCCTGCTGCTCAACAGCCGGGACGTCACCGAACGCGTCATGCTGCAGGCCCAGTTGCAGCACAACGCCTTCCACGACCCGCTCACCGACCTGCCCAACCGGGCGCTGTTCACCCAGCGGCTGCGGGCCGCCCTCGGCACCCGCGGCCAGCAGGACGGGACGGGCTCCGGGATCGCGGTGCTCTTCCTCGACCTGGACGGCTTCAAGGCGGTCAACGACACCGCCGGGCACCAGGTCGGCGACGAACTGCTGGTGCAGGCCGCCCGTCGGCTCCAGAGCGCCGTCCGCTGCGGGGACACCGTCGCCCGGTTCGGCGGCGACGAGTTCGCCGCGCTGGTCTGCGGCCCGCTCGGCCGCCTCCAGGTCCAGGAGCTGGCCGAGCGGCTGCGCCTCGCGCTCTCCGAGTCGTACTGGATCGGTGGCGCCGAGCTCAGCGTCGCCGCCAGCATCGGCATCGCCTTCGGCAC
The DNA here is from genome assembly GCF_055383135.1 of Kitasatospora sp. Xyl93. Lineage (NCBI taxonomy): Bacteria > Bacillati > Actinomycetota > Actinomycetes > Kitasatosporales > Streptomycetaceae > Kitasatospora > Kitasatospora sp. Xyl93. The sequence continues at coordinate 5,300,134 of NZ_AP029185.1, forward strand.
CCCCGAACGCGGCCCGGCGGCCGACCCCAGGGCCGCCGCCGACGAGCTGATGCGCAACGCCGACCTCGCGATGTACCGGGCCAAGTCCGAGGGCAAGGGCCGGGTGGTGCTCTACACCCCGGCGATGCGGGCGGACCTGGAGCGCCGCACCGAGCTGGAGGAACGGCTGCGGCTGGCCGTCCGGGAGGGCGGTTTCACGCTGCTCCACCAGCCCGTGGTGGACCTCGGCAGTGGCGCGGTGACCGGCGTCGAGGCGCAGGCCCGCTGGCGCTCGGTGGGCGGCCTGCTGCTCACCCCGGCCGAGTTCCTGCGCTCGACCGAGCACGGCGACGCGGCCACCCGGTTCTCCCGCTGGCTGGTCCTGGAGGCGGTCAGCGCGGCCGTCGAGCGGCGCGGCCTGCCCGGCCGGGGCCGCGGCGCGCCGGATCCCGTCCCGGTGGCCGTCCGGCTCTCGGTGGAGCGGCTCTGCTCGCCCGGCCTGTACGAGACGGTGGCCGCCGCGCTGCGCGACAGCGGGCTGCCGGCCGACGAGCTGGTGATCGAGGTGGCCCGGATGGGCCCGGACTCGCTCGCCGACGAACTCGGCCGCCGGCTCTCCGCCCTGCGCGGCCTCGGCGTCTCCACCTGGCTGGCCGGGTACGGAGCCGGCGGCGGCTCGCTCGGCGCCCTCGCCCGGCTGCCGCTGGACGGGCTCAAGCTGGACCGCACGCTCGTCCAGGACCTCGGCGAGTCCCCGCTCAGCCGCACCCTCGCCGGGCACGCGCTGCGGCTGGGCCGCGACCTCGGGATGGCCACCGCCGCCGAGGGCGTGGACCTGCCCCGACAGGTCTCCGTGCTGCGGGAGCTGGGCTGCGGGCAGGGCCAGGGCTCGGCCTTCGCCCCGCCGCTGGACGAGCCCCGGCTGCGCCGGGCACTGGCCCGCCGCGACTACCCGCTGCCCGCCCCGGCGGGCCCGCTGCCGGCCCGCCGGCCGTACCCCGCCGCCGCCGACGACACCCGGACGGGTGGCCGGACGGACGCCGCGCCGGGACGTGGCGCACATCACCACGGAGCCCCTGACCTGCCCGGACACCGTGCCGTCGCAGGCCCGGCGGGTGGTCCGCATGGCGAGACGGTCGTCCCACCTGCTTGACACGCCGCCCCGCACGGGAGGAAGGTCGTTGCCATGCGCACCCGAATTCTCGTACTTGGCGGGCGCGTCGGCTGAGTGGGCTCGTACGCCCTGCTCGTGACAGACCGACGCGCCACCCCTCGCATGCCCTTGGGCACGAGGGGTTTTTTGTTGCACTGACGCTGTTCCACCTCCGCAAGACCCCTGGCCTCGGCCGCCCGATCACGTCCGATCCGTCGGACCGAGCGGGACGATTGAGGCAGAGCCGGCGATCGGCCCGGACCGGGACCCCACCCTCGCAGCACCGGGGCCCGCAGCACCGGGCCGGCAAAATCCGAGAAGAGACAGGCAGATGACTGAGCACGCCGCATCCCCCCGCCGCGGGGACAACCCGGCCGCCAACGCTCCCGCTCCCCAGCACGTCGTCGAGACCATGACCGGCGCCCAGTCGCTCATCCGCTCCCTGGAGGCCGTGGGCGCGGACACCGTCTTCGGCATCCCGGGCGGGGCCATCCTTCCCGCGTACGACCCCCTGATGGACTCCGTCAAGGTGCGCCACATCCTCGTCCGGCACGAGCAGGGCGCCGGTCACGCCGCCACCGGCTACGCCCAGGCCACCGGCCGGGTCGGGGTCTGCATGGCGACCTCCGGCCCGGGTGCGACCAACCTGGTCACCCCGATCGCCGACGCGTACATGGACTCGGTGCCGGTCGTCGCCATCACCGGCCAGGTCTCCTCCAAGGCGATCGGCACCGACGCCTTCCAGGAGGCGGACATCTGCGGCATCACGATGCCGATCACCAAGCACAACTACCTGGTCACCGACCCGGCCGAGATCCCCCGGGTGATCGCCGAGGCCTTCCACATCGCCGCCACCGGCCGCCCCGGCCCGGTCCTGGTCGACATCGCCAAGGACGCGCTCCAGGCGACCACCACCTTCCGCTGGCCGGTCGAGACCGCGCTGCCCGGCTACCGGCCGGTGACCAAGCCGCACGCCAAGCAGATCCGCGAGGCCGCGAAGATGCTGGTCGGCGCCAAGCGCCCGGTGCTGTACGTCGGCGGCGGCGTGCTCAAGGCGCGGGCCACCGCCGAGCTGCGGATCCTCGCCGAGCTGACCGGCGCCCCGGTGGTCACCACCCTGATGGCGCTCGGCGCCTTCCCGGACAGCCACCCGCAGCACCTGGGCATGCCCGGCATGCACGGCTCCGTCCCGGCCGTCACCGCGCTCCAGAAGTCCGACCTGCTGTTCACCCTCGGTGCCCGCTTCGACGACCGCGTCACCGGCAAGCTGGACGGCTTCGCCCCCAACGCCAAGGTCGTCCACGCCGACATCGACCCGGCCGAGATCGGCAAGAACCGCCCGGCGGACGTGCCGATCGTCGGCGACGCCCGCGAGGTGCTCGCCGACCTGATCGTCGCCGTCCAGGCCGAGTTCGACGCCGGCCACAAGGGCGACTACACCGAGTGGTGGGAGCGGCTCGACGAGTGGAAGCGGACCTACCCGCTCGGCTACGAGCCCGCCCCGAACGGACAGCTCTCGCCGCAGCAGGTCATCGAGCGGATCGGCCGGCTGGTCGGCCCCGACGCGATCTACGCCGCGGGCGTGGGCCAGCACCAGATGTGGAGCTCGCAGTTCATCCAGTTCGAGAAGCCGGGCACCTGGCTCAACTCGGGCGGCGCCGGGACGATGGGCTACGCCGTCCCCGCGGCGATGGGCGCCAAGGCCGGCCGCCCGGAGAGCGCGGTCTGGGCCATCGACGGCGACGGCTGCTTCCAGATGACCAACCAGGAGCTGGTCACCTGCGCCCTGAACGGCATCCCGATCAAGGTCGCGGTCATCAACAACGGCTCGCTGGGCATGGTCCGGCAGTGGCAGACGCTGTTCTACAACCAGCGCTACTCCAACACCGTGCTGCACTCCGGCCCCGGCCACGACGGCATCGAGCCGCCGGCCCAGGGCACCCGGATCCCCGACTTCGTCCTGCTGTCCGAGGCGATGGGCTGCGTGGGCCTGCGCTGTGAGCGCCCCGAGGACCTCGACGCCGTCATCAGGCAGGCGATGGAGATCAACGACCGCCCGGTGGTCATCGACTTCATCGTCCACCAGGACGCCATGGTCTGGCCGATGGTCGCGGCCGGCACCAGCAACGACGAGATCCAGTTCGCCAAGGGCGTGCGCCCCGACTTCGGCGACGACCTCGACTGATGTCCCTGCCAGCCCACCCGGAACGCCTGAGGAATCCCATGTCCAAGCACACCCTCTCCGTCCTGGTCGAGAACAAGCCCGGCGTGCTCGCCCGCATCGCCGCGCTGTTCTCCCGGCGGGGCTTCAACATCGACTCCCTCGCCGTCGGCTCGACCGAGCATCCGGACGTGTCCCGGATGACGATCGTGGTCAACGTCGAGGACCTCCCGCTGGAACAGGTCACCAAGCAGCTCAACAAGCTCGTGAACGTGATAAAGATCGTCGAACTCGACCAGTCCGCTGCGATCCAGCGGGAACTGGTCCTGGTGAAGGTCCGCGCCGACAACGAGACCCGGTCGCAGATCGTCGAGATCGTCCAGCTGTTCCGTGCCAAGACCGTCGACGTGTCGCCGGAAGCGGTGACCATCGAGGCCACCGGCAGTTCGGACAAGCTGGAGGCCATGCTCCGGATGCTGGAGCCTTACGGCATCAAGGAGTTGGTCCAGTCCGGCCTGGTCGCCATCGGCCGCGGCGCGCGCTCCATCACGGACCGCTCGCTGCGCGCCCTGGACCGCAGCGCGTAAACAGCGCGAGACCGTCTCAAGTCCCGAAGCGAAGACCCAAACCCCCGCCGGTGCGCATACGGTGAGTACCGCGTACCCGGCAACCATCACGCAAGGAGATGTGCCCCCGTGGCCGAGCTGTTCTACGAAGACGACGCCGACCTGTCCATCATCCAGGGCCGCAAGGTCGCGGTCATCGGCTACGGCAGCCAGGGCCACGCCCACGCGCTGTCGCTGCGCGACTCCGGCGCCGACGTCCGGGTCGGCCTGAAGCCGGAGTCCAAGTCCCGGGCCAAGGCGGAGGAGGCCGGCCTGCGCGTCGTCACCCCGGCCGAGGCGGCGGCCGAGGCCGACGTCATCATGATCCTGGTGCCGGACCCGATCCAGGCCGACGTCTACGAGGCCGACATCGCCCCGCACCTGAAGGCCGGCGACGCCCTGTTCTTCGGCCACGGCCTGAACATCCGCTTCGGCTTCATCAAGCCCCCGGCGGACGTCGACGTCTGCATGGTCGCCCCGAAGGGCCCGGGCCACCTGGTCCGCCGCCAGTACGAGGAGGGCCGCGGCGTCCCCGCGATCGTCGCCGTCGAGCAGGACGCCTCGGGCCAGGCCTTCGCGCTGGCGCTGTCGTACGCCAAGGGCCTGGGCGCCACCAAGGCCGGCGTCATCAAGACCACCTTCACCGAGGAGACCGAGACCGACCTGTTCGGTGAGCAGGCCGTCCTCTGCGGTGGCACCGCCGCCCTGGTGAAGGCCGGTTTCGAGACCCTGGTCGAGGCCGGCTACCAGCCGGAGATCGCCTACTTCGAGTGCCTGCACGAGCTGAAGCTCATCGTCGACCTGATGTACGAGGGCGGCCTGGAGAAGATGCGCTGGTCGGTCTCCGAGACCGCCGAGTGGGGCGACTACGTCACCGGCCCGCGGATCATCACCGACGCCACCAAGGCCGAGATGAAGAAGGTCCTCGCCGAGATCCAGGACGGCACCTTCGCCAACACCTGGATCGCCGAGTACAAGGCCGGTCTGCCCAAGTACAACGAGTACAAGAAGGCCGACGAGGACCACCTGCTGGAGACCACCGGGAAGAAGCTGCGCTCGCTGATGAGCTGGGTCAACGAGAAGGCCTGACCCGGTCAGGGCCGTACCGGCCCCGATTCTGTAACTTCCTTGTACAAGTAGGCTGCTCTCGTCCGAGTGATTTCGCCGGACGGGAGCAGCCCGCTGTCCAGCCCGTCGATACACTCCGAGTGCGCGTCAGGCCCACAGCGTCGTGCGTCTACTCACGCGGCATGCCACCTTCCCCCGCCCTCCACGGCCACCTACGTGCCCGGGGGAACCGGACAGTTAAGGATCCACTGTCGTGAGCACTGTGAACACTGTGAAGACCGGCGTAGTTCTGATCGCCGAGGAGCTCTCGCCCGCCACCGTCGACGCCCTCGGCCCCGACTTCGAGATCCGGCACTGCAACGGCGCCGACCGCACCGAGCTGCTCACCGCGATCGCCGACGTCGACGCGATCCTGATCCGCTCCGCCACCAAGGTCGACGCGGAGGCGCTGGCCGCCGCCCGCAGGCTCAAGGTGGTCGCCCGGGCCGGCGTCGGCCTGGACAACGTGGACGTCGCCGCCGCCACCAAGGCCGGCGTGATGGTCGTCAACGCGCCGACCTCCAACATCGTCACCGCCGCCGAGCTCGCCTGCGGCCTGCTGATCTCCGTCGCCCGCAACATCGCGCCGGCCAACGCCGCGCTCAAGCAGGGCGAGTGGAAGCGCAACAAGTACACCGGCGTCGAGCTGAGCGAGAAGACCCTCGGCGTCGTCGGCCTCGGCCGGATCGGCGTCCTGGTCGCCCAGCGGATGTCCGCGTTCGGGATGAAGATCGTCGCGTACGACCCCTACATCCAGGCCGCCCGCGCCGCGCAGATGGGCGTCAAGCTGGTCTCGCTGGAGGAGCTGCTGGAGGTCTCGGACTTCATCACCGTCCACCTCCCCAAGACCCCGGAGACGATCGGCCTGATCGGCGACGAGGCGCTGCACAAGGTCAAGCCGACCGTCCGCATCGTGAACGCCGCCCGCGGCGGCATCGTGGACGAGGAGGCGCTGGCCGCCGCGCTGCGCGAGGGCCGGGTGGCCGGCGCGGGCCTGGACGTGTACGCCAAGGAGCCGTGCACCGACTCCCCGCTGTTCGCCTTCGACAACGTGGTCGCCACCCCGCACCTGGGCGCCTCCACCGACGAGGCGCAGGAGAAGGCCGGCATCGCGGTCGCCCGGTCGGTGCGCCTCGCGCTGGCCGGCGAGCTGGTGCCGGACGCGGTGAACGTCCAGGGCGGCGTGATCGCCGAGGACGTCCGCCCGGGCCTGCCGCTGGCCGAGAAGCTCGGCCGGATCTTCACCGCGCTGGCCGGCGAGGTGGCCGTCCGCCTCGACGTCGAGGTCCGCGGCGAGATCACCCAGCACGACGTGAAGGTGCTCGAACTGTCCGCGCTGAAGGGCGTGTTCGAGGACGTCGTGGCGGAGACGGTGTCCTACGTCAACGCCCCGCTGTTCGCCCAGGAGCGCGGTGTCGAGGTCCGCCTGACCACCTCCAGCGAGAGCCCCGAGCACCGCAACGTGATCACCGTGCGCGGCACGCTCGGGAACGGCGAGGAGATCGCCATCTCCGGCACGCTGGCGGGCCCCAAGCAGACCCAGAAGATCGTCGGCGTGGACGCCTTCGACGTGGACGTGGCGCTCACCGACCACATGGCCTTCTTCAAGTACGAGGACCGCCCCGGCGTGGTCGGCGTGCTCGGCCGCCACCTCGGCGACGCGGGCATCAACATCGCCGGCATGCAGGTCGCCCGTGACGGCGGCAGCGCGCTGGCCTCCATCACCGTGGACACCGAGATCCCGCACGAGGTGCTGTCGGCCATCGCGGCCGAGATCGGCGCCCGCTTCGCGCGCTCGGTCGACCTGGGCTGATCCTCCCGGCTCGCACAGGGCTCCGGGGCCCGGACCGCCGTTCGAACGGCGGTCCGGGCCCTGCTGCGTTCTCCCGGGTGACACCCGTCTCAGATACTAGGAAATCCAAGTATTCGTGCAGACACGGCCCGGGCATGGCCGTACCGTGGAAGGGCCATACGGTGTGCCGCCCCTGTAGCCAGGGTCTGCGGCCCGTGTGCGCGTGCGCCCTCACGAGCGGGTGACCCCTGCTCCCGCGCTCCCTTCCCCTCTTCGCGCCGCCCGTCGCGGCGCCGTTCCCAAGGAGCCCGGTATGTCGCCGACCGCCGACCGTCACGCCACTTCCGCCCCCGCCGCCACCCCCGTCCGCGCCCCTCGCCGCCGCCGGGCCGCCGAGCGGAACCCCTTCGCGGCCGCCGCGCTGCAGCGCTCGCTGGACCGCCGGGACAACGGCGGCATGACCGGCCACCACTGAGCGGCTCCGCTGTCGGGCCGGGACGGGCCGATGGTGGCGTCCGGCCGGTGGTCCGCTCGGCCGGTGCCGTCCGGTCGGTGACGTCCGGTCGGTGCGTCCGGCTGGTGGCGTTCATCCGCCGAATGGGCCGTACGGGTCGTCAGGGTGTCACCCAGTAGAGTGCAACCTCGTTCCGTCCGAGGGAAGTTGCTCGTCCCCGTCGGCGCGATCATCCTAAATTCGGGGCCCTCGGAGGGGTGATCGACGTTCGCGTGGGCGAGCGTCAGCGACACGGAGTGCGGATCAGTCCCCCTGCCGGGGGAGAGGGCCCAGTGCGTCTGCCATCCGTCCGCCGACCCGCCGCCCGGATCGGCCTCACCCTGGTCCTGCTGGCCGGAAGCGCCGTCCTCGCCGCCACCCCGGCGGCCGGCGGCCCACCGACCGCGGGGCCGCCGGCGGCGGGACCACCGTCCGCCGGGCCGCCGTCCGCCGGGCCGCCGGGGCCGGGCCGAACGGCATCCGTCCTGCTCGAACTCGGCACCGAGACGGCCGGCTCCGCCTGGCAGCGCGCCGCCGACGGGGCCCGGCGGGCCCGGCGCTCCCCGGAGGCCGTCCGGCAGGAGGCCGCGCGGGCCGGGGCGGCCCAGCGGGCCCGGGCCGGGGACGCGCTCGACCGGCTCGCCGGCGCCGTCCACCGGGCCGCACCCACCGCCCGCGAGCTCTACCGGACCCGGACCGTGCTCGCCGGCCTCGCGGTCAGCGCGCCCGCCGACCGGCTGCCCGCGCTGCGGGCCCTGCCGGGCGTCCGGGCCGTCCACCCGATCGTCGCCAAGCGGCGCGCCAACGCCCACTCCGTCCCGCTGACCGGCGCCCCGCAGGTCTGGGCCGGCGACCAGGCGGCCGGCACCGGCCGGGGCACCCGGATCGGGATCATCGACAGCGGCATCGACTACACCCACGCCGACTTCGGCGGTCCCGGCACCGAGGAGGCCTTCCGCTCGGTCGAGCGCGGCCGGCCCGCGCCGCCCGCGCTGTTCCCCAACGCCAAGGTGGTCGGCGGCAGGGACCTGGTCGGCGACGACTACGACCCCGACCCGGCCTCCCCGCACCACCAGCCGGTGCCGCACCCCAGCGACAACCCGATCGACTGCGTGCGCAACGGGCACGGCACCCACGTGGCCGGCACCGCGGCCGGGTACGGCGTCACCGCCGACGGCCGCCCGTACACCGGCCCGTACGGGCCCGGGCTGGACCCGGCCGGCTTCCGGATCGGCCCCGGCACCGCCCCGGGCGCGCAGCTCTACGCGATCCGGGTGTTCGGCTGCGACGGCTCCACCGACCGGGTCACCGAGGCGCTCGACCTGGCCGCCGACCCGAACGGGGACGGCGACCTGAGCGACCGGCTGGACGTCGTCAACCTCTCGCTCGGCAGCCACTTCGGCAGCACCGACGACACCGACGCCCTGGCCGTCGACCGGCTCGTGGAGCTGGGCACCGCCGTGGTCGCGGCGGCGGGCAACGACGGCGACGTGTACGGCATCGGCGGCAGCCCCGGCACCGCCGCCCGGGCGATCACCGTCGCCGCCTCGGTGCACGGGCACGCCGACGTGGACGGCATCACCGTGCTCGCCCCCGCCGACCAGGCCGGGGTCGTCCCGGCGCACTGGAGCGAGCGCTACCAGGGCTGGTCCACCGCCGACGTCAGCGGCGAACTCGCCCTGCCCGCCGACCAGTCGGACGGCTGCACCGCGTTCAGCGAGGCCGACCGGCAGCGGCTGGCCGGGCGGATCGCGCTGCTCGCCTGGCGCACCCGGGAGGCCGACCGGGCCTGCAACTCCGGCCCGCGCGCCGACCACGCCGCCGACGCGGGCGCGATCGGCGCGCTGTACGCCGCCGACTCCGACCACCTCGCCGAGATCTCCGGCGACGACCGGATCCCGGCCGCGCTGCTGGCGCACGCCGACGGCGAACGGCTGCGGCGGGCCGCGGCCGCCGGGCCGGTCGTGGTCCGGCTCGCCGCGCCCGGCAATCCCCTGCACGGCTCCGTCGCCCAGGACCAGCCGGCCCGGGTCGACACCCTGACCGACTTCACCTCGCGCGGCATCGGGGTGCCGGGCGTGGTCAAGCCCGACCTGGCCGCCCCCGGCGAGAGCATCTGGTCCACCCTGGTCGGCAGCGGCGCCGGCGGCCAGCGCGAGAGCGGCACCTCGATGGCCGCCCCGCACGTGGCCGGCCTCGCCGCGCTGGTCCGCGCCGCGCACCCGGACTGGCCGGTCGAGCAGGTCAAGGCCGCGCTGATGAACACCACCGTGGACACCTTCCTCGGCGACGACCGCGGCGGGCCGGTCTACGGGCCCGAGCGCACCGGCGCCGGGCGGGTCCGCGTCGACCAGGCGGTCCGTACGCCCGCCGTCGCCTACGCGGCGGGGGAGGGCGCGGTGGAGGGCGGCGTCGGGGTCTCCTTCGGCCCGGTCGAGGTCGACGGGCCGACGGAGGCCACCCGGGAGATCGAGGTGCGCAACACCTCGGACGCGCCGCTGGCCTACCGCACCTCGTACGCGGCGGCCACCGAACTGCCCGGCGCCTCCTACCGGGTGGCGCCGGCCCGGGTCGACGTCCCGGCGGGCGGCACCGCGCGGGTGCTGGTGACGCTGTCCGTCCCGGGAGAGCCGGGGCGCGCGCCCGACCCGACCATCGACACCGTGCAGGGCGGCCGGGCCCGCACCTACCGGGGCGAGCTCTCCGGCCGGGTGCTGCTCACCCCGGTCGGCGACGGCGGGCTGCCGCAGCTGCGGGTCCCGGTGCTGGCCGCCCCGCACCCGACCGGCGAGCTCGCGGTGGCGGCCGCCGTCCGCACCGCCCGGGACGGCACCCTGGTCGCCCTCGGCGGCAGGGCCGCGCCCGGCGATCGACCCGGGCTGGTCGGCGCCTTCGCCCTCGGCGGCGAAGGGGTCCGCTGGCCCGACTGCCCGCCCGGCGGCAGCGGCTCGGAGGTCGCGCCGGGCGCGGGCGTCCGGCCCGGGGCCGCGGCGCAGGAGGCGGACCCGGCGGACGGGCTCTGCGTCGAGCACCCCGGCGAGCGGTCCGCCGACCTGCGCGCGGCCGGTGCCGCCGTCGACTCCGAACTGCTGTACGTGGGCGCCCAGTTGTGGGCTCCCGCGGTCACCCCGGTGGGGCTGTACGGGGTGCGGGTGGCGCTGGACACCGACGGGGACGGCAGCACCGACGTCGTCCTCAAGGCCGACCGGCAGCGCGGCAGCGACGTTCTGGTCTCCCGCGCCCTGGATGCCCGCACCGGCGCCGAACTGGACGTCCAGCCGCTCAACGCCCACTGGGGCGACACCGACACCGCCCTGCTGGACAGCGACGTCCTGGTGCTGCCCGTCCGGCTCAGCGCCCTGCCCGGTGTCGGGCCCGGGCACAGCACCGTCCGCTACGGCGTCTGGACCGGCTACGCCGGGGGCGGCACCCCGGACGCGGCCGAGGCGCTCTCCGCCATCGGGCTGGACGGCACCACCCCGTCCGTCCCGCTCGACGTGCTGCACCCCGCGCTCACCGCGAGCGTCGGCCTCGACGGCCCGGCGGCGGTGGTGGTCCCGGCCGGCCCGGGCAGCGTCCTCGCCGTGCGCCGGGCGCCGGGCGACACCTCGCGGCTCCTGCTGCTGTACCACCTCAACCCGGTCGAGCGGCGGGCCCAGGTGTTCGACCTGCCCTGACCGCCGGGCCTCGGGAGGGCGGCCCACCGGGACTCCGGTGGGCCGCCTGTCGCGTTCCGGCGGCCCGTAGCCGCGTCAGGTCCCGGCGGTCAGGGGCCGGTCTCCGGCCGCCCGGCGGCGGTCGCGGCGCGGGCGGCGGGTCGGGCGGCGGGAGGGCCGGGCGAAGACGGCCACCAGGGCGAGCACCGCCGCGGTGGCCGAGGCGACGGTGAGGCCCTCGGTGAGGCCGGGCGGGCGGAAGGCGCAGTCGATCCGGGAGGCCCCGCCGCCCAGCGGGACGCCGATCATGCCGAGCACCGGGGTGGGGGCGGCGCGGCGCCCGCCGTCCACCGCGCAGGTCCAGCCCTCGGTGGCCGGGACGGAGAGCAGCGCGGTGCCGGTGGACCCCGCCGGGAGGGCCGCGGTGACGGTGTGCCCGCCGGCCTCCACCCGGGTGGCGCCGGTCGCGGTGAGCCGGGCGACGGCGGCCTCCAGCGCGCCGGCCCGCAGGCAGCCGATCGGGCGGGCCGGGACCTGGCTCACCACGTCCGACCGCAGGGTCACCCGGACGACGCCGTCCGCCGGGACGGTCCCCAGCCGGTGGATCGGCACGGCCGTGGTGGGCTGCTCGCCGTCGCTGCGGAAGCCGGTGCCGAGAGCGCTGACCGTGCCCCGGTACCAGACCCCGTGGAAGAAGGCCGTCCCGCCCGGCGTGCAGGTGGCGGTGAACACCGTGCCCTCCTCGCCGCTCGGCACCGACCAGCCGCTGGTGCCGTGCAGCAGGGGCGCCGGCCCGCCCGCCGGGACGGGCAGCGGAGCGTCGTACACCTGGCTGCCGAGCAGTGACTCCTGCCGGGCCCAGACCGAGGAGGTCTCCGTCCGGGCACCCGGGGGCAGCACGGTGACCAGTGGCGGTGCGGCGGCCGCCCGGACCGGGGTGAAGGAGCGCGGCGACGCGTCCGGCCCGGCGCCGTCGAGGTGGGTGCGGACGCCGAACAGCGCCTGCCCGACCGGGTCGGTGACGCTCGCGGTCTGCCGTCCGCCGGCCGTCCAGCCCGCGCCGAGGTCGTGCAGCAGCAGGGCGGTGGCGGTCGGCAGGTAGCCGCTGAAGTAGCCGCCGCCCTGGCCGTTCAGCAGCAGCGGGTCGTTGGGGGTGAAGGCGTGCGGCCCGGGGTCGTCGCGGCCGCGCGGCCAGTCGGCGGCCGCGCGCAGCGCCGCGTGCCCGGCCCGGACGGCCGCCGGGGAGGCCCCGTCCCCGGGGGCCGCGCCGAGCACCGCGGACCCGGACCAGACGGCGTTGCCCAGCACCGCGCCGCCGATCGCCCAGGTGGCGAGCGCGTGCGCCCGCCGGTCCGCGGGCCGGCGGTCCAGCAGCCACAGCGCGGCCGACAGCACGGCGCCGCCGACGGCCAGCAGCACCCAGGTGGCCGGGCGCACCGGTTGCCGGCCCGCCGCCAGGCCGGCGAGCACCGCCACCGCGGCGGCGCCGCCCAGCACGGTGAGCCGGTCCGGGCGGTGCGCCAGCGACACCCAGCCCGCCAGCACCAGCAGCCCGCTGAGCACGAAGGCCACCCGGTACGGTCCGCCGGCCGGGATCACCGGGCCGTGCCAGACCAGCAGGGTCGGGGTCCAGACGAAACCGGCCGCCACCAGCACCAGCGCCGCGCACCACAGGGCGCGCTCCCGCGGCCGCACCCGCCGGTTGAACGGCAGCCCGCAGACCACCAGCAGGCCGAAGACGCCGATCGCCATGTCCGGCAGCCGCGGCCCGCCGTGGGTGGCGGGCAGCAGCCGGGCGAGGTGGGCGCCGACGCCGGACGGGCCGAGCGGATCCACCGGGGACTCCGGCTGGGCCCGGCGGGCGGCCAGGACGGCGACGAACAGCACCGGCGAGGCGAGCAGCACCCCGGCGGTGGCCATGGTGACGGCCCGGCCGGTGGCCCGGACCCGCCGGCGGAACGGGCGCGGGTCGGCGAACAGCCGGACGGCGAACAGCAGCCCGGCGGCCAGGGTGGCCAGCGCGGCGGTGTACAGGTTGCCCGCCCAGGCCAGCGCGACGCACAGCGCGCCGGCCACCCAGTGCCGCTCGCGCAGGCACCAGTCGGCGGCCAGGCCGAGCAGCGGCAGCGAGACCAGGCCCCAGAGCCACATCGGGGCGGCCCCGCCGACGTCCAGCACCCAGGCGCACAGCCCGTACCCGACGGCGGCGAGCGCCCGCAGCGGGCGCGGGCCGGGGTGGAGGCGGCCCAGCAGGTGGGTCATCAGGGCGGTGCCGAGGCCGATGGTCGCCAGGGTGACCAGCAGGACGGCGAGCCGGCCCTGGTCCCGGGGGAGGAGCGCGGTGGGCCAGGAGAAGGGGTTCATCAGGTAGGCGAAGAAGTCCGCCGGGAACGGGGCGCCGTAGCCGCTGTTCCAGTTGAACAGCAGGTCCCCGGCGGCCTGTCCGTGCAGCAGGTCCCACAGGTGCGCGTGGTACGGCACGGCGACCGCCTCCGCCCCGGCCGGCCACTGCCCGCGCACCGCCGCCGCCAGCCCGTACCCGCCCGCCGCCAGCCCCGCCGCACCCCCGCAGACCAGCACCTCCCGCCGCCTGCCCATCCGCACCCCCGCCGCACCGTCCCGCTCCCGACCCCGCCACCCTAAGCACGCCCCCAGCGCCCCCCACGCCACACGCGCCCCCTCGAAGGAGTGAAGCCCTGGGAGGCTTTGCCGAGTAGCCTGGGAGGGCCGTCAGGATGCCCGTATGGGAGGAACCATGAGCATCGCGCCGTACCCCGACTGGATTCGGCCTCCTGCTGGTGGCTACACCGCAGAGGATCTTGACCGGCTGCCTGATCTCCCGCCGCACACCGAACTGCTCGACGGGAGCCTGATCTTCGTGAGTCCGCAGACAAAGTTCCACGTCCGGGCGAAGCGCGTGTTGGAACGGGGGCTGGAGGCGGCGGTCCCGGAGGGTTGGGAGGTGTGGCCGGAGATGACGGTCACGCTCGACCACCGGAACCGGCCGGAACCCGATCTCCTCGTGGTCCACGAGGACTCGGACACCGGCTACCGCCAGACCGGATTCTCCGCCGAGCACGTTCTGCTGGCGGTCGAGGTAGTTTCCGAGGAGTCCCGCGAACGCGACCGGGAGATCAAGCCCGGTAAGTACGCCGCTGCCGGAATCCGTCATTTCTGGCGCGTCGAGTGTGACGAGGGACGCCCCGTGGTTTACACGTTCGAGCTGGAGCCGGCGTCTAAGCGGTACTTCCCGACCGGCATCTACCACAAGCAGCTGAAGGTCGATCAGCCGTTCCCCATCGAGATCGACCTGAGCTGACCGTCCGCATGGTGGACGCCGGGTGTCAGCACCTGGGACGGCGGAGTAGGGTCCGAGCATGTCTCGCACCATTCGTCTCGCAGTTGTCCCCGGTGACGGAATCGGCCAGGAAGTGGTGGCCGAAGGCCTCAAGGTCCTGGGTGCCGTGCTCCCCGCCGACGTGAAGCTGGAGACCACCGAGTACGACCTCGGGGCCCGGCGCTACCACCGGACCGGGGAGACGCTGCCGGACGACGTCCTGGCGGAGCTGAAGTCCCACGACGCGATCCTGCTGGGCGCCATCGGCGACCCGAGCGTGCCGTCGGGCGTGCTGGAGCGGGGGCTGCTGCTCAAGCTGCGGTTCGCCTTCGACCACCACATCAACCTGCGCCCGGGCCGGCTCTTCCCCGGGGTGGCGTCCCCGCTGGCCGGCCAGCCGGAGATCGACTTCGTGGTCGTCCGCGAGGGCACCGAGGGCCCGTACGTCGGCAACGGAGGCACGCTGCGCACCGGGACGCCACAGGAGGTGGCCACCGAGGTCAGCCTGAACACGGCGTACGGCATCGAGCGTGTGGTGCGCGACGCCTACCGCCGGGCGCAGGCGCGGCCGCGCAGGAAGCTCACCCTGGTGCACAAGAACAACGTGCTGGTGCACGCCGGGCACCTGTGGACGCGGATCTTCGCCGAGGTCGGCCGGGAGTTCCCCGAGGTCACCACCGACTACCTGCACGTCGACGCGGCGACCATCTTCTTCGTCACCCAGCCCGAGCGGTTCGACGTCATCGTCACCGACAACCTGTTCGGCGACATCCTGACCGACCTGGCCGCCGCCGTCACCGGCGGGATCGGCCTGGCCGCGAGCGGCAACATCAACCCGAGCGGCGAGTTCCCGTCCATGTTCGAGCCGGTGCACGGCTCGGCGCCGGACATCGCGGGCCAGGGCAAGGCCGACCCGACCGCCACGGTGCTGTCGGTCGCGATGCTGCTGGAGCACCTCGGCTTCGCCGCCGAGGCCGCCGAGGTCGAGGCCGCCGTCGCGGCGGACCTGGCCGAGCGCTCCGGCACCCGCAGCACCTCCCAGGTCGGCGACGCGCTCGCCGGCCGAGTATCCGGCTAGCGGGCCGGATCCAAGAGCGGGGTTCCGGCTAGCGGGCCGGATCCGACAAGGTCTCCGGCCCGGCGGGCCGGACCGCGCACAACCGCAGTCTGCCGCCCTCGATGAGGGCGGACAGCTGTTCGGCACGGCCCTCTGGATGCGAGTATCGACAGTGGGCCGTGCCGTTGTGCGTTCATTCCGGTGATTTTTCGCCGAAACGTTTCCGCAGCGGTGGCGGCCCGGACCAACCCCACGGTGAAGGAAACAGCCATGAGCACGGCCACCCAGGCGCCCATCACGTTCGACCTCAAGCCCTCCGCCCACCCGCTGCCCGCAGCGGAGCGCGAGGCCCGGCTGGCCAACCCGGGCTTCGGCCGGGTCTTCACCGACCACATGGTCACCATCCGCTGGACCGAGGGCGTGGGCTGGCACGACGCCCAGCTGGCGCCGTACGCGCCGCTGGAGATCGACCCGGCGAACATGACCCTGCACTACGGCCAGGCGATCTTCGAGGGCCTGAAGGCCTACCGTCAGGCCGACGGCTCCATCGCCACCTTCCGCCCGGAGGCCAACGCCGCCCGCTTCCAGGCCTCGGCCCGCCGCCTGGCGATGCCGGAGCTGCCGGTGGAGGCCTTCGTCGAGGCCGTCGAGCTGCTGGTCCGCCAGGAGCAGGACTGGGTGCCGAACGAGCCGGAGCAGAGCCTCTACCTGCGCCCGTTCATGTTCGCCACCGAGGTCGGCCTGGGCGTCCGCCCGGCCAACTCCTACCTCTTCATGATCATCGCCTCCCCGGCCGGCGCCTACTTCCAGGGCGGCATCAAGCCGGTCTCGGTCTGGCTGTCCAAGGAGTACGTCCGGGCCGCGCCCGGCGGCACCGGCGCGGCCAAGTGCGCCGGCAACTACGCCGCCTCGCTGGTGGCCCAGGCCCAGGCCGCCGAGAAGGGCTGCGACCAGGTGGTCTGGCTCGACGCCGCCGAGCACCGGTGGGTCGAGGAGATGGGCGGCATGAACCTGTACTTCGTCTTCGGCGAGGGCGCGGACGCGAAGATCGTCACCCCGGAGCTGTCCGGCGCCCTGCTGCCCGGCATCACCCGCGACTCGCTGCTCCAGCTGGCCGCCGACCTCGGCTACGCCGTCGAGGAGCGCCGGATCTCCACCGACGAGTGGCAGCAGGCCAACGCCGACGGCACCCTCACCGAGGTCTTCGCCTGCGGCACCGCCGCCGTCATCACCCCCG
Source organism: Kitasatospora sp. Xyl93 (assembly GCF_055383135.1). Classification (NCBI taxonomy): domain Bacteria; kingdom Bacillati; phylum Actinomycetota; class Actinomycetes; order Kitasatosporales; family Streptomycetaceae; genus Kitasatospora; species Kitasatospora sp. Xyl93. Next base: position 5,316,711 of record NZ_AP029185.1, read on the forward strand.
TCGGCTCGGTGAAGTCCGCCGCCGCGGACTGGACCGTCGGCGACGGCGAGCCCGGCCCGGTCACCATGGAGCTGCGCAAGGCGCTGCTGTCGATCCAGGGCGGCCGGACCCCGGACACCCACCACTGGCTGCACAAGATCGTCTGATCGCCGCACCGGCCCCCGCCGCGCCCCGGGCCGCACCCGGCCCGCCCGTTCCGCATCGCGAGACGGGCGGGCCGGAGCCCGGGCGGCTGTGCCAGACTGCGAACGTGTCCTCGCTCTCGCTGATTATTAGCAGCAGGCGCGCCGGTCCGCAGTGACCGCTTCCCGCACGACCCGATGCGGAGCGACCACGAGCGTCCAGACCCGCGCGCAGACCTCTCGCACCCGCGAGGGGTCTTTTTGTTTCTCCCGGACCGGCCGAGGGCCCTCACGAGGGGCCCGGGGACACCGGGACCGCGCGCGGGATCCTGGACAGTGGAGCCGGGACGGAAAGTCCGGCAGAGCAGTACCTACCTCCCCGAAACGGAGAACCAGGGGTCATGACCGAGGTCACCCGTACCGACGACAGTTTCCACGTGTTCGACACCACGCTGCGCGACGGAGCACAGCGGGAGGGCATCAACCTGACGGTGGCGGACAAGCTGGCCATCGCCCGGCACCTGGACGAGTTCGGGGTCGGCTTCATCGAGGGCGGCTGGCCCGGAGCCAACCCGCGGGACACCGAGTTCTTCGCCCGCGCCGCCGCCGAGCTGGAGCTGGAGCACGCCCAGCTGGTCGCCTTCGGCGCCACCCGCCGGGCCGGCGGCAAGGCGGCGGAGGACCCGCAGCTGGCCGCGCTGGTCGCCTCCGGCGCCCCGGTGATCACCCTGGTGGCCAAGGCGCACGACCGGCACGTGGAGCTCGCGCTGCGCACCACCCTGGACGAGAACCTGGAGATGGTCCGGGACAGCGTCGAGTTCCTGCGCTCCCGGGGCCGGCGGGTGTTCATCGACTGCGAGCACTTCTTCGACGGCTACCGGGCGAACCCCGAGTACGCCGTGTCGGTGGTCCGCACCGCGCACGAGGCCGGCGCGGACGTGGTGGTGCTCTGCGACACCAACGGCGGGATGCTGCCGGCCGGCGTCCGGGAGACCGTCGCCGACGTGCTCGCCCGGACGGGTGCCCGGCTGGGCATCCACGCCCAGGACGACACCGGCTGCGCGGTGGCCAACACCCTGGCCGCGGTGGACGCCGGGGCGACCCACGTGCAGTGCACCGCCAACGGCTACGGCGAGCGGGTCGGCAACGCCAACCTGTTCCCGGTGGTCGGCGCGCTGGAGATCAAGTACGACCGCCGGGTGCTGCCCGCGGGCCGGCTGGCCGAGATGACCAGGATCTCGCACGCGATCGCCGAGCTGGTCAACCTGGCCCCGTCCACCCACCAGCCGTACGTCGGCTTCTCGGCCTTCGCCCACAAGGCGGGCCTGCACGCCTCGGCGATCAAGGTCGACCCGGACCTGTACCAGCACATCGACCCCGAGCGGGTCGGCAACACCATGCGGATGCTGGTCTCCGACATGGCCGGCCGGGCCTCCGTCGAGCTCAAGGGCAAGGAGCTCGGCTACGACCTCTCCAGCGACCGGGACCTGGCCGGCCGGGTGGTGGCCAAGGTGAAGGAGCAGGAGAACCTCGGCTACACCTACGAGTCCGCCGACGCCTCCTTCGAGCTGCTGCTGCGCGACGAGGTGCGCGGCCGCCGGGACCGCTTCTACACCCTGGAGTCCTGGCGGACCATCAGCGAGCAGGGCCCGAAGGGCTTCACGGGCAACGAGGCCACCGTCAAGCTGTGGGCCAAGGGCGAGCGCCGGATCGCCACCGGCGAGGGCAACGGCCCGGTCAACGCGCTGGACCAGGCGCTGCGCACGGCCCTGGAGGGCATCTACCCGCCGCTGGCCACCTTCGAGCTGGTGGACTACAAGGTCCGCATCCTGGAGGGCCAGCACGGCACCGGCTCCAAGACCCGGGTGCTGATCGAGTCCACCGACGGCGTCTCCACCTGGTCGACGGTGGGCGTGGCGGACAACGTGGTCGCGGCCTCCTGGCTGGCGCTGGAGGACGCGTACACCTACGGCCTGGTCCGGGCCGGCCTGGAGCCCACCGAGTAGCCGGCGCGCGACGCGCCGGTGGCCCGCGGGACCTCGGGTGAGGTGCCGCGGGCCACTGCTACCCGCACGCCCGGCTCCGGGACGCTCCCCGTCCGGTGCCGCCCGGCGCGGCCCGCGCGATCACCGCAGTCGAGCCAGCAGGGCGTGTTCGACGAGGGTGATGAGGGCGCTCTTGGCGCTGTCGCGGCGGCGGGCGTCGAGGGTGATGACGGGGGTGTCGGTGCCGAGTTGGAGCGCTTCGCGGACTTCGTCGGGGGTGTGGGGCTGGTGTCCGTCGAAGCCGTTGAGGGCGACGACGAAGGGCAGTCCGCTGTTCTCGAAGTAGTCGAGGGCGGGGAAGCAGTCGGCGAGGCGGCGGGTGTCGACGAGGACGATGGCTCCGATGGCGCCGCGGACGAGGTCGTCCCACATGAACCAGAAGCGGTCCTGTCCGGGGGTGCCGAAGAGGTAGAGGATGAGGTCTTCGTCGAGGGTGATGCGGCCGAAGTCCATGGCGACGGTGGTGGTCGTCTTGCCGGAGACGTGGCTGAGGTCGTCGATGCCGGCGGAGGCCGAGGTCATGACGGCTTCGGTGCGCAGGGGGTTGATCTCGGAGACGGCGCCGACGAGCGTGGTCTTGCCGACGCCGAAGCCGCCCGCGACGACGATCTTCGCGGAGGTGGTGGCGCGGGTGGGGGCGGCCGCGTTAGAGCTTGCGAAGTCCACTGAGGACCCTTTCGAGCAGCGTGACGTCGGGCTGGTTTCCGGTTTCGCCGCCGGAAGCGGGCTGGTGGATGGCGACCAGGCCGGCCTCGGCCAGGTCGGCCACGAGGATGCGGGCCACTCCCAGGGGAAGGGAGAGCAGCGCCGACACCTCGGCGACGGACTTGACCTCCGTGCACAGCGTGCAGATCCGCTGGTGCTCGGGCAGCAGGGTGGCCAGGCGCTGCGGGTCGACGTCGGCGGAGACCAGGGCCTCCAGCGCGAGTTCGTAGCGCGGCCGGGTCCGGCCACCGGTCATCGCGAACGGCCGGATCAGCGGGCCGGAGTCGGGTTCGTCCTCGAACTCCTCGACGTGGCCGGGGTCCTGGGCGGGCGAGTACCCGGGGGTCGGCTCGGGCGCCGGGGCCGGGTAGCCGGGGGCCGGGGCGCCGTACGAGGGCTGCCGGGCGTACTGGTCGTACTGGCCGTACTGCTCCTCGGGCCGGGGGTACGGCTGCTGCTGCTGTCCGTACTGGTGCCGGCCGTACTGCTGACCGTGGCCGACGCCGGGTGCTCCGAAGGCGTCATGGCCTGTGCCAGGGTACGGAACGCCGTACTGGCCGCTGCGGTCGTCGGGCGGTGTCACGGTTCCTCTCCTCACAGGGTGCGGCGGTGCGGTGCGAGCTTCGGCGCAGGTCCGGAGCCGGTGGTGCGAAGGCCGTACAACGTCCGAACCCGAGCCCGCCGAAGCGGGCCCGGGAAGGACGCGGAGGTACTTCGAATACCTGGACGGTATCCGACGAACCGTCAGTGCAGGAGACTGCCCTGGAGTTCCGCGCGGAGAGCGGGGGTGAGGACGGCGCCGGCGCGGTCGACGAGCAGGGCCATCTCGTAGCCGACGAGGCCGATGTCGGAGTCGGGCGCGGCCAGGACGGCGAGCGCCGAGCCGTCGCTGACGGCCATCAGGAACAGGAAGCCCCGCTCCATCTCGACGACGGTCTGGTTGACCTCGCCGCCCTCGAAGATCCGGCTGGCGCCGGAGGTGAGGGAGGTGAGGCCGGAGGCGACGGCGGCGAGCTGGTCGGCACGGTCGCGCGGGAAGCCCTCGGACATGCACAGCAGGAGGCCGTCCGCGGAGACCACCACGGTGTGGGACACCCCGGGGGTGTTGTCCACGAAATTGGTGATCAGCCAGTTCAGGTTCTGTGCGGCCTGGCTCATCTGAGTCAACTCAACGCTCCTGGTGGTTCGAGCCGCCGAAGAGATCGGTGCTCCGGTTCTGTCCGTTGCCGGACTGGTCTACCTGATCGGGGTCGATCCGGAAGCTTCCGGTGTTACCGGCGCTGCGGCCCTGCTCCACGCCGCGGCGCAGGTTGGTGAGGCGGCCACGGACCTCCTCCGGGCTGCGGGAGACCTGCGGCCCGTCCTGCGGGGTGGACTTGGCGTTGCCGGGCACCAGGTTCTGCTTGGGCACGCGGCGCGGCAGACCGGAGCCGGTGGTGCCGCCGGAGGCGGGCTCGCGCAGCTGCTCGGCCCGCTGCCAGTCGCCGTCGTTCGGCGACTGCCAGGGGCTGGCGGTCGGGCCGGTCGGGCCGTATCCGCCGAGCGAGGACACGTCGTGGCCGCGCTGGTTCGAAGGCGTCGAGGAGGTGTCCTTGGCGCCGGCGAACCAGTTCGGGCTGTCGCCGGACGGGCTGCCGCCGGCCGGAGCGGCGGGGAGGCCGCCGCCGGCCAGCTGCTCGCCGGGGCGGCGCTGCGGCAGCCCGGACGGCAGGGTGGTGCGCGGGGCCTCGGCGGCCGGCAGCGCGGGCGGCTCCGGGGAGTACGGGTGGCCGGCCGGGGACTCCTCGGCGGGCCGGCCGTACTGGTCGGCGTACTCGTCCTGCCGGTAGCCGCCCTGGTCGTAGCCGTACTGGTCGTCGGCGAAGCCCTGCTGCTGGTCGTAGCCCTGCTGGGGGTACTGGTCGTAGCCGTCCTGGGCGTACTCGTCCTGCTGGTAGCCGCCCTGGTCGTAGCCGCCCTGGTCGTAGCCGCTCTGGTCGTAGCCGTACTGGTCGTCGGCGAAGCCCTGCTGCTGCTCGTACCCCTGCGGGGCGTACTGGTCGTAGCCCTGCTGGTAGTCCTCCTCGACCTCGGCGTCCACCACCGGCGTGTGCGGGCCGCTCTCCAGGGCCGCGCGGCGGACCTGGTCGAGGCGCTGCGAGCGCTGGACGGCCTCCAGGGCCGGGCTGAACCCGCTGGAGCCGGCGTTGCCGGTGCCGGTGAGGTGGTCGTCGAAGCCGAGCTCGGCCGCGCTGCGGGCGCGGGAGTCCGGCGCCCACTCGGCGGTCGGCTCCTGCTCGGCGAAGATCCGGGAGACGGTGAACTGCTCGTCGGGCTCCGGCGCCGCACCCGACTGGGTGACGAACGGCGGGAGCATGACCAGCGAGGTGGTGCCGGCGGACTCGCCCGACGGGCGGAGCTGGACGCGGACGTCGTGCCGCTGGGACAGCCGGCCGACCACGAACAGGCCCATGCGGCGGGAGATGGTGGCGTCCACCGTGGGCGGCTCGGCCAGCTTCTCGTTGATCTCCGCGAAGTCCTCGGCGGTGAGGCCGATGCCCTTGTCGTGGATCTCGACCAGCACCCGGCCGTCCGGCAGGCGGGTGGCGTTGACCAGCACCCGGGTCTGCGGGCTGGAGAACGAGGTGGCGTTCTCCAGCAGCTCGGCGAGCAGGTGGACGAGGTCGGTCACGGCGGCGCCGACGACGTCGACCTCCGGGATGCCGGAGAGCTCGACGCGCTCGTACTGCTCCACCTCGGAGGCGGCGGCGCGGAGCACGTCGACCAGCGGGACCGGGGTGTTCCAGCGGCGGCCGGCCTCCTCGCCCGCGAGGACGAGGAGGTTCTCACCGTTGCGGCGCATGCGGGTGGCGAGGTGGTCCAGCTTGAAGAGGTTCTCCAGCTGGTCCGGGTCGGCCTCGTTGTTCTCCAGGTCGGTGATCAGCGCCAGCTGGCGCTGGATCAGGCTCTGGCTGCGGCGCGACAGGTTGGTGAAGATCGCGTTGACGTTCCCTCGCAGCAGGGCCTGCTCGGCGGCGAGCGCCACGGCCTGCTGGTGGACCTGGTCGAACGCCCGGGCGACCTCGCCGATCTCGTCCTTGCCGTGCAGGGGGATCGGGGCCACCGAGGTGTCGACCCGGTCGGGGTCGGTCTTGGAGAGCTTCTCGACCAGGTCCGGCAGGCGGTGGTCGGCGATCTCCAGGGCGGCGCTGCGCAGGGTGCGCATGCCGAGGATCATCGAGCGGGCCACGTAGCCGGTGAGCAGACCGGCCAGGATCAGCGCCGCGACGACGATGATCGTGTTGAGGATGGCGTCGTAGAGCGCGTTGTCCTTCAGGGCGCGGGAGTCGGTGAGGACGTCGTCCAGCAGCGCGACTTCGGTGTCCCGCAGGGCCTGGATGTGGGTGTTGGCGGCCTGGTTCCAGTTGTCCGGGGTCAGACCGGCGGCCTTCGCCTCGGCGAACGCGGCGTCGGCGGCGGCCTTGCCCTTCAGCTGGCCCTCCGAGGCGGCCTGGCTGTACGAGGCGGCCAGGGCCAGCAGGCCCTGCATGGTGGGCGCCGCGCCGTTGGGCATCTTGTAGGCCGAGCGCTCCTGGGAGGTGGCCAGGGCGACCTGCGCGTCCGAGTACTTCTTGGCGTCCTCGGGGGCGCTACCGGTCTTGAACTCGTTGAGGGAGACCTGCTCCAGCTTCTCCGCGAGCACGATCTGCTGGGTCGCGTCGACGTTCTCGTACCGGGTGGTGCCGTTCTGCGCGATGCCGACCAGCAGGCTCAGCATCAGCGAGCGCTGGGTCGAGGCGGACGCCTTGGCCAGCGACATCGCGTAGATCGCGCGGCCCTTGCTGGTGGCGTTGGTGGAGCCCAGGCCGACCGAGTTGTCGTACGCCAGCAGCGGCGCGAACATCGTCGAGTAGGCGTTGGCGGTCGCGCTGATGAACAGCTCGGGGCCGTACGCGTTGGCCCGCAGGTGCGGCAGGTCGACCACGAGGGACTGGAAGGCGTCGTGGCGGCGGGGCAGCTCGCCGGACTTGTCGGAGGCCTCATAGGCGGCGTTGTAGGCCTTCAGCGCGGCGTCGGTCTCGTTGCGGCGCTTGGTGACCTCGTTGTTCGGGTCCTGCTTGGTGAGCAGGGGTATGAGCGTCTTGTCGCGCTCGTTCTCCAGCGCCTCGGCGAGTTCGGTCGCCGCCTTGGCCAGCTCCGCGGTCTTCTCGGCGCGCGAGGCCTTGATGTAGCCGTCGACCGAGGTGTTCACGCGCAGACCGCCGAAGACGAGACTGATGATCACGGGGATCAGCAGGATCGCGATCAGGCGGGTCGGCACGCGCCAGTTGCGCGGGCGGAGGAAGTCGTACCGGCTGGAGCCGCCGTCGTCGCCCGACGAGCCGCCGCTGCGGGGCGTCGTGGGCGCGGACTGGGGCCCGGCGGCCGGGACGGGGGTCGGGCCGCGTTCCTCGGTGGGAGTGAACGCGGAGAACCCGGCCGGGTCCCCCGGGGTACCGTTCGGCTCGCTCTGGCGGGGCTCGGAGCGCCGCTGCGGGGCGGGTTGCTGCTTACGCCTCACTCGACAACTACCTCTCGGCCGACTGCCGGCCATGGATCAATCCAGCGCTACCCCGGGGCTCCGATCGGCCGCCGGACGGGCCGGCGCAGGAGACATCCAGGGGTAGCTGGAATTTCAGCACGTGCAGGGATGGGGGACAAACAGCCGCCGTCCGGCACCCGCGTCGGCACAATCCGGACAATCACCGACATGACGGAGCAAAACCGTGGTCACCTGGCGCTGAGTGACGCTGTTTCGCCACGCTGAGTCATTGTTGATCACAAAATGCCTACCGAACTGTTATCCGCTGCTTATACACGGGTCTTGCGCGGGCCCCCGGGGGGACACCGGCCGGTAAGCGCCGCGGCCCCGACGGCCCGTCGTCCGGACGGGCCGTCGGGGCTGGGCGGCTGCTCGTGGACCCGCCGTCCCCGCTCAGCGGAGCCGGGCGAGGAGGGCGTGTTCGACGAGGGTGATGAGGGCGCTCTTGGCGCTGTCGCGGCGGCGGGCGTCGAGGGTGATGACGGGGGTGTCGGTGCCGAGTTGGAGTGCTTCGCGGACTTCGTCGGGGGTGTGGGGCTGGTGTCCGTCGAAGCCGTTGAGGGCGACGACGAAGGGCAGTCCGCTGTTCTCGAAGTAGTCGAGGGCGGGGAAGCAGTCGGCGAGGCGGCGGGTGTCGACGAGGACGATGGCTCCGATGGCGCCGCGGACGAGGTCGTCCCACATGAACCAGAAGCGGTCCTGTCCGGGGGTGCCGAAGAGGTAGAGGATGAGGTCTTCGTCGAGGGTGATGCGGCCGAAGTCCATGGCGACGGTGGTGGTCGTCTTGCCGGAGACGTGGCTGAGGTCGTCGATGCCGGCGGAGGCCGAGGTCATGACGGCTTCGGTGCGCAGGGGGTTGATCTCGGAGACGGCGCCGACGAGCGTGGTCTTGCCGACGCCGAAGCCGCCCGCGACGACGATCTTCGCGGAGGTGGTGGCGCGGGTGGGGGCGGCCGCGTTAGAGCTTGCGAAGTCCACTGAGGACCCTTTCGAGCAGCGTGACATCGGGCGTTCCGCCCGACTCGCCCGCGGCGGCGGGCTGGTGGATGGCGACGAGACCGGCCTCGGCAAGGTCGGCGACGAGGATGCGGGCGACACCGAGCGGCACGCCGGCCAGTGCGGAGATCTCCGCGATGGACTTGACCTCGCGGCAGAGGCCGACGATCCGGGCGTGCTCGGGCAGCAGCCCGCTGGTCCGGTCGGCCGAGCCGGTGGTGGAGATCAGGGCCTCGATGGCGAGCTGGTAGCGCGGCCGGGTCCGGCCGCCGGTCATCGCGTACGGGCGGACCAGCGGCTGCTGCTCGTAGCCGTCGGACTGCTGCCCGCCGTAGCCGCTGCCGTACCCGTTGCCGTACGAGCCGGCGGGTGTCGAGGGCGGGGTCATGGGTCCTCCTAGTGCTGCAGCCTTGAGCAGCCGGTTCCAGCTGGGGCGGTGCCAGCTGAGGCGGGATCAGCTGCCTGAGGGTAGCTGAGGGGGTCGCGCCGGGTCCGGTCGGGTCGGACCCGGCGAGGCAGGTGGGACGGGTGGGCGGATCCGCTCGGGGCCCGGCTCAGTGCAGGAGACTGCCCTGGAGTTCCGCGCGGAGAGCGGGGGTGAGGACGGCGCCGGCGCGGTCGACGAGCAACGCCATCTCGTAACCCACCAGACCGATGTCGGAGTCCGGCGCGGCCAGGACGGCGAGCGCCGAGCCGTCGCTGACGGCCATCAGGAACAGGAAGCCCCGCTCCATCTCGACGACGGTCTGGTTGACCTCGCCGCCCTCGAAGATCCGGCTCGCCCCGTTGGTCAGCGAGGTGAGGCCGGAGGCGACGGCGGCGAGCTGGTCGGCACGGTCCCGGGGGAAGCCCTCGGACATGCACAGCAGGAGGCCGTCCGCGGAGACCACCACGGTGTGGGACACCCCGGGGGTGTTGTCCACGAAGTTGGTGACCAGCCAGTTCAGGTTCTGTGCGGCCTGGCTCATCTGGTTCAACTCAACGCTCCTGGTGATCTGCGCCGTTGCCGTCGCTCCGGCCACCGAAACTATCGAATCCGGGCTGCTGGGCACCATGCTGGAAGCCCGGCTGGTTGGCGGCCTGCTCGGCCCCGGCGCGCCGGCCCTGCTGGATGCCGCGGCGCAGGTTGGTCAGCCGGCCGCGGACCTCCTCGGGGGCCCGGGAGACCTGCGGACCGGTCAGCGGCGAGGCCTCGGCGGTGCCGGAGACCAGGTTGGCCTGCGGGGTCCGCCGGGGCAGGCCCGACATGGTGACCCCGCTGGTCGAGGGCTCGCGGACCTGCTCGGCCCGGCGCCAGCGCTCGTCGTTCGCGGACGGACGCCACGGCGCGTCGCCGGGCTGCGGCTGGCCGTGCTGCTGCGGCTGCTGCTGCTGCGGAGCCTGCTGCGGCTGCTGCTGGGGGGCGAACTGCTCCTGGGCCGGCTGCTGGAACTCCGGCGCGGAGGTGCCCGGGCGGCGCGGCTGGTACGACCGCGGCCGTGCCTGCTGCTGGCCGTCGGCCTGCGGGTACCACGGCTGCTCGCCGCCGCCCTGCGGAGCGCCGGCCTCGGACGGGCCGGTCGGCAGCGCCATCGGCTCCTGGTGCGGCAGCGGCTGCCGCTGCTGCGGGGCCTGTTCCTGACGCACCGGCTCCGGCCGCGGCGGGTTCGGCACGTTCGGCAGCACCGGCTCGACCAGGCCGAGGCCCAGCGGGTCGCGCGGGTCGATCTGGCTGGCCTCGAAGCGCGGGCGGGCGAACTGCTGGGTGCTCTCCACCGGCGCCGGCTCGGCCGACGGCAGGGGCTGGGGCTGCTGCTGGGCCTGCGGCGGCAGCGGCTGGGGCTGGCGGTCGCGCTGCGGGGCGTCCGGGCCGGGGCGCTGCGGACCGCGCGGGCCCTGGGCGGCGGGGCGGCCGGGGCCGCCGGGGCCCTGCGGGGCCGGACGGCGCTGCGGCAGGCCGTCCTGCGGACGGTTGCCCGGGCGGGCGCCCTGCTGCGGAGCGCCGGGACCGCCGGGGCGGCCGTGCTGCGGGTGCTCGCCGGTCCGGGCGGCCGGACCGCCGTCGAACCCGCCGGCGGGACGCGGCCGCTCCTGGCCGGGGCGGCCCGGCTGGGGCTGACCGGCCTGGGGCTGGCCGGGCTGGGGCTGACCGGGCTGGCCGGGCTGCTGCTGCTGACGGTCGCGGCGGGGCAGGCCGTTCGGGCCGCTCTGCGGCGGGCCCTGGCGGCCCGGGGCGCGCTGCGGCAGACCGCCCTGCTGGGCCTGCTGCGGAACCTGCTGCTGGGGCTGCTGCGCCTGCGGGGCCGGCTGCTGCTGCGGCTGAGCGGGCTTGCGGCCCTGGCCCTGCTGACCACCGCCCTGCGGGACGACGGGGTTGTCCCGCAGCGACTTGCCGACCTGGCGGGTCGGCAGACCGCCGCCGGGCGCACCCGGACCGGCCTGCCCACCGGGACCGGCCTGCGGACTGGCCTGCGGACTGGCCTGCGGACCGGTCGGAGCGGCCGGACCGCCCTGGCCGAGCTGCGGACGGCCGCCCTGCGGGGCACCGCCGGCCGCCGGGCCCTGGCCCAGCGCGGCCGGAGCGCCCTGACGGCCGGGCGGCATCTGGCGCTGCTGGCGCGGCGTCGGGGCGACCCCGCGCTGCTGCTTGCCCTGGGCGGCACCGGCCCGGCCGGAGCCGGAGCCGCGGCGGTCGCCGGAGTTGGTGACGTCCACCGGGAGCATGACCAGCGCGGTGGTGCCGCCGGAGTCGCTGGGGCGCAGCTGGATCCGGATGCCGTGGCGCAGCGACAGGCGGCCGACCACGAAGAGGCCCATGCGGCGGGAGACGGAGACGTCCACCGTCGGCGGGTTGGCGAGGCGCTCGTTGATCTCGGCGAGGTCGTCGGGGCTCAGGCCGATGCCGGTGTCGTGGATCTCGACCAGCACGCGGCCGTCCGGCAGCGCGTGGCCGGTGACCCGGACGCGGGTCTGCGGGCTGGAGAACGAGGTGGCGTTCTCCAGCAGCTCGGCGAGCAGGTGGACGAGGTCGTTGACGACGCGGCCGGCGACCTCGGCCGACGGCACGGCGGCGAGCTCGATGCGCTCGTACTGCTCCACCTCGGAGGCGGCGGCGCGGAGCACGTCGACCAGCGGGACGGGACGGGTCCAGCGGCGGCCCGGGTCCTCACCGGCGAGGACGAGGAGGTTCTCGCCGTTGCGGCGCATGCGGGTCGCGAGGTGGTCCAGCTTGAAGAGGTTGGCCAGCTGGTCCGGGTCCGCCTCGCGGCTCTCCAACTCGGAGATGAGCGACAGCTGGCGCTGGATGAGGCCCTGGCTGCGGCGCGAGAGGTTGGTGAACATCGCGTTGATGTTGCCGCGCAGGAGGGCCTGCTCGGCGGCGAGGCGGACGGCCTCGCTGTGCACCATGTCGAACGCGTGGGCCACGTGGCCGATCTCGTCGGTGGAGTCGACGGCGACCGGCTCCACCGTGGTGTCGACGTCGTGCGGGTCGGCCTCGGAGAGGGTCTTGACCAGCTCGGGCAGGCGACGCTCGGCGACGTCCTCGGCCGCGGCCTGGAGGCGGGTCAGCGAGCGCACCATCGAGCGGGCGATCAGACCGGCGCCACCGAGGGCGACGAGCAGCACCAGGGCGACCGCGACACCGATGATCAGGGCGTCGGCGTCGGCCTGGGACTGGAGGTCCTGGGCCTTGCCGTCCAGGTTCTCGATGAGCTTGGACTCGATCCGGCGCTCGGCGGTGATCTTGGCGCTGGCCTTCTCGAACCAGTCCTTGTAGCTGACCGCCTCGGTCTGCCGGATGCCGCTCTGGGTGAGGATCGTGGAGGCGTAGCGGTCGGCGTCGGCGACCACCGAGTTGTAGCTCAGCTGGCTGCGCAGGTTGTCCAGGTCGTGCGCGGTGTAGATGTTGTTGAAGCTCGCGATCGCGTTGTCGTACGAGCTGCGCAGACGGATACCGAAGGACTCGTCGCTGGGGCTGAGGTCGGGGGTCTTCGGGTTGGCGAGCGCGGCGCTGATCAGGGCCCGCTGCTGCGAGGTCGCGTTCTTCGCCAGCGAGAACTGCTGGAGCGCGCGGGTGGAGACGACCAGGTCCTTGTTGTTCGACGCGAGCGCGATGTCCTGGGTGATGGACAGCAGGTCGCGGATGATCACGTCGTAGGCGGTGATCGTCGACTGGATGTTCTGGTTGTTCTGGTACGGCAGGCTGCGGGTGTCCGCGATCGAGTTCAGGTCCTTGCGGATCTGGAGCAACAGCGCCTTTCCGCCGGACAGTTCGAGGTTCTCGAACTTGTCGGAGGACGCGGTGAAGGTGCGGCTCAGGTCGTCGGTGGACTTGCGGGCCGCGACGATGTCGTCGTCCAGCGGGGCGGTCGGCTCGTGGGTGATCGGGCCGGCGCTGATGTCGCGCTCGGTCTGCAGCGCGTCCGCGAGGTTGGTCGCCTTCTTGGCCAGGTCGGACAGGTTGGCCATCTGGGCGAGTTGCTGCGAGTTCTCCATCGAGCTCTGGATGCGCAGGCCACCGAGGACCAGCGAGACCAGCACGGGGAGGGCGAGCAGCGCGATCAGACGGGTGCGGATGCGCCAGTTGCGCATCGCGAGCCGGTTCAGACCGGTGGCGCGGCGCCGGGTCAGGGACGTCCGGAGTTTGTCCCGGGCGGTCTTGCGCTCCTGGCCGTCCTCCTCCGGGCGTCCGGGGCCCTCGGGCGTCACCGGCTCGGCCGGGCCGCCGGGGGCCGCCGCCTGTTGAGGGGCTGCCACAGGCTCACGCGACTCCGGGTTTCCCGCGGCGCCGCTACCCCTTTTGAAACGTCCCTGCACTGGCGTCGCAACCTCTGGACCGGGCGTCCCGCCGCGTCGCCACGGCCTGGACGGTGTCGAGTTTCCATCCGCACCCCGGCCGGTCCGGGAGAGCGGGCACCGGGGTGGACCACTCCCTACCCACGGTCCGTCGCATTCCAGCACAGCCGGGGAATCCCAACAAGGGCCGCAGGAACCAGGCGCCCGACGCTACCGACCGCTTGCGCGATCTTACGGACTGTGCGGTAACCGGACCGGAATACCGCCCTTTTCGGACACTCGCCGGAGACATGCCAAGCAGGCCCGGGGTCGGGAAGAGTCACAGACCTTCCGGAATGCCCCTTATCGGTGGAATGTCGGAAAATCCCGATGCGGCGAAATGTCGGATATCTGCGCTTTGCTCTGCATTTTGTGAGCAAAATCACAGTCTAATGTGTAGCTTTGGTCACGGTCTCTGTGGAATGAGATCTCGTAACCTGGCTGTCTCCGGAGCACGGCCCCGATCAGCCTGCCCAGAACCCCTCCGAATCAATCGGAATCCATCAGGCCGGTGCCGATCCGCCGTGATCGGCCCGGCCCATGAACACGAGGTGCTCTCGATGTCCCAGGCGAAGAACGCCACCAAGTCCACGCTGTCCTGCCGCCCCACGGCGAACCCGCGCCGGACGACGCTGGCCTCGGTCGAGGACTTCAGCAAGATCCCGGGCGCCCGCAAGCCCGAGGACGTCGTGACCTACGGCACCGAGCTGCCGGCCGCCACCGCCAACCCGCGCCGCACCCAGCTGATGGTGGCCCCGGTCGTCGTCGTGCGGGACTGACGCCTCCCCGCCGCTTTCCGCCGAGGGCGCCGCCGTCACACCGGTGACGGCGGCGCCCTCGGCGTTTCCATCTCCAACCGTCCTGAACAGGGGCAAAGCGGTCAGCCGGGGCCCCACGCGATAGCCTGGAGCCCAAAGATTGACGGGGCCGCGCCCACCACGGGCGGCGCGCCCGACCAGCGCCCGGGCGCGCCCCGGGCGGCCGACGAAGCGAGGGGTAGCCCAGCCGTGCGCATTGCCAGGTTTTCCGTCCGGGAAGGGAGCCCTGCCGCCGGCAGCGTCTCCTTCGGCGTGGTGGAGGGCGACCCTTCCCAGCCCGACTCGCTGGTCGTCCACGCGCTGGCCGGCCACCCGTTCGGCCAGCCCCAGCCCACCGGTGAGAGCTACCGCTTCCAGGACGTCCGGCTGCTCAGCCCGATGCTCCCGAACAAGATCGTGGCGGTCGGCCGCAACTACGCGGCACACGCGGCGGAGCTGGGCAACGACGTCCCGGACGTCCCGCTCACCTTCTTCAAGCCGTCCACCTCGGTGATCGGCCCGACCGAGAGCATCGCCTACCCGCCGTTCTCCTCGGACGTCCACCACGAGGCGGAACTCGCCGTGGTGATCGGCCGGATGTGCCGCGAGGTGCCGCTGGACCGGGTGCCCGAGGTGATCCTCGGCTACACCTGCGCCAACGACGTCACCGCCCGGGACGTCCAGCAGCGCGAGGGCCAGTGGGCCCGGGCCAAGGGCTTCGACACGGCCTGCCCGCTGGGCCCGTGGATCGAGACCGACCTCGACCCGGGCGACCTCGCGATCACCTGCACGGTCAACGGCGAACTCCGCCAGACCGGCCGCACCTCCCTGATGATCCGCTCGGTCGCCGAGCTGATCGTCCACGTCTCCGAGGCCATGACGCTGCTGCCCGGCGACGTCATCCTCACCGGCACGCCCGCAGGGGTGGGCCCCCTCAACGTCGGCGACGAGGTCGCCGTCTCCATCGAAGGCATCGGCACTCTCACCAACAAGGTGATCAAGCGTGGCTAACACTGACCCGGCCGTCCGGGTTCGCTTCTGTCCGTCCCCGACCGGCAACCCCCACGTGGGGATGGTCCGTACGGCCCTCTTCAACTGGGCCTACGCCCGCCACAACGGCGGCACGCTGGTCTTCCGGATCGAGGACACCGACTCCGCCCGCGACTCCGAGGAGTCGTACGACCAGCTGCTCGAGGCCATGAGCTGGCTCGGCCTGGACTGGGACGAGGGCCCGGAGGTCGGCGGGCCGCACGCGCCGTACCGCCAGTCGCAGCGGATGGACATCTACGCCGATGTCGCCCGCCGCCTCCACGAGGCCGGGCACGCCTACCACTGCTACTGCTCCACCGAGGAGCTGGACGCCCGCCGCGAGGCCGCCCGCGCGGCGGGCAAGCCCTCCGGCTACGACGGCCACTGCCGTGAGCTGACGGAGGAGCAGCTGGCGGTCTTCAAGCTGGAGAAGCGCGAGCCGATCCTGCGCTTCCGGATGCCCGACAGGACCATCAGCTTCGACGACCTGGTCCGCGGCACGCTGACCTTCGAGCCGGAGAACGTGCCGGACTACGGCATCGTCCGGGCCAACGGCGCCCCGCTGTACACCCTGGTCAACCCGGTGGACGACGCCCTGATGGGCATCACCCACGTGCTGCGCGGCGAGGACCTGCTGTCCTCCACCCCGCGGCAGATCGCGCTGTACGCGGCGCTCGCCGAGATCGGCGTCGGCAACGGCACCACCCCGCGCTTCGGCCACCTGCCGTACGTGATGGGGGAGGGCAACAAGAAGCTCTCCAAGCGCGACCCGCAGTCCTCGCTGAACCTGTACCGCGAGCGCGGCTTCATCCGCGAGGGCCTGCTCAACTACCTGTCCCTGCTGGGCTGGTCGCTGGCCGAGGACCGCGACCTGTTCGACATGGACGAGATGGTCGCCGCGTTCGACGTCACCAAGGTGAACGCCAACCCGGCCCGCTTCGACCTGAAGAAGTGCGAGGCGATCAACGCCGAGCACGTCCGTCGGCTCGCCCCGGAGGACTTCGTCCGCCGCCTGGTGCCGTTCCTCCAGGGCGCCGAGCTGCTGCCGGCCGAGCCCACCGCCGAGCAGCTGGACCTGCTCGCCAAGGTGGCGCCGCTCACCCGGGAGCGGATGGTCGTGCTGAGCGAGATCGTGAACATGGCCGGCTTCCTGTTCGTGGCGCCGGAGAAGTTCGCCCTGGACCCGGACGACGCGGCCAAGGTGCTCACCGCGGACGCCCGCCCGGTGCTGGAGGCCAGCGTCAAGGCGCTGGAGGAGCTCGCGGACTTCACCCCGGAGCCGATCCAGGCGGCGCTGCGCGCGGCGCTGGTGGAGGGGCTGGGCATCAAGCCCAAGTTCGCCTTCACGCCGCTGCGGGTGGCCGTCACCGGCCGCCGGGTCTCCCCGCCGCTGTTCGAGTCCATGGAGCTGCTGGGACGCCCTGAGACGCTGCGCAGGCTGCGCGCCGCCCTGGACGCCCTGCCGGCCGCCTGAGCGGGTCGCCGAGCAGGCCGCGGGCCCGGCTTCGTGCCGGGCCCGCGGCGTACCCGGAGGTCATCGCCGGGCCTCCCGGCCGCTGCCTGGGGTTATCGATTTTGGAGCCAGGGCCGACGTCGGGTAATGTTCTTTCTGCGCCGCCCGGGAGGGAACGGACGAGGGAGCGAGAGCCCCTCGGAAGGGACCGACCGAGAGGCGCAACGCCTGAGAAGGGCCCGCAGGGGCTCAACTCTGGTGGGGTATGGTGTAATTGGCAGCACGAGTGATTCTGGTTCATTTAGTCTAGGTTCGAGTCCTGGTACCCCAGCGCAGTACGTCAGTACGGCACACAAAAGAAGATCAAGCCCCCGTTGTGTAGCGGCCTAGCACGCTGCCCTCTCACGGCAGTAGCGCCGGTTCGAATCCGGTCGGGGGTACTGATCCCGCAAGGGATCACCTGGAAAGCCCCCGTTGTGTAGCGGCCTAGCACGCTGCCCTCTCACGGCAGTAGCGCCGGTTCGAATCCGGTCGGGGGTACTGATCCCGCAAGGGATCGCCAGGAAGCCCCCGTTGTGTAGCGGCCTAGCACGCTGCCCTCTCACGGCAGTAGCGCCGGTTCGAATCCGGTCGGGGGTACTTCAGAGCAGGAAGCCGATGGGCTCGCCCATCGGCCCTTGCTTTGTGTTGGGGTATGGTGTAATTGGCAGCACGAGTGATTCTGGTTCACTTAGTCTAGGTTCGAGTCCTGGTACCCCAGCCAGAAATTGGAAAGGCCCCGGTTCCGGGGCCTTTTTCGTTTTGCGTCGAAGGCCCTCGAAAGGGCCCCACCCGGTCACGGGTGGGGCCCTTTCGGCGTTCCCGGGGCGTGCCGCGGGGCGGCCGGCCGGGGGCCGGGGCACCGCTCGGGCACGCCCTCCGCGCTGTCCATGCGCTAAGACCGAGGTCTCACTCCGCGAGACACAAGTTCAATCTCCGGCGAAAAGCGCCACCCTGGACGGGAGCGGCCCGGGAGTCTCAGGGCGGCGCACACGCTTTGACCTCGACACACGAGAAGGCCGGCAACGCGGCCGGCTGGAGGGAATCCGATGGGACGGACACTCGCAGAGAAGGTCTGGGACGACCACGTCGTGCGGCGCGCGGAGGGCGAACCCGACCTCCTCTTCATCGACCTGCACCTGCTCCACGAGGTCACCAGCCCGCAGGCCTTCGACGGGCTGCGGCTGGCCGGCCGCAAGGTCCGTCGCACCGACCTGACGATCGCCACCGAGGACCACAACACCCCCACCCTGGACATCGACAAGCCGATCGCCGACCCGGTCTCCAAGGTGCAGCTGGAGACCCTGCGCAGGAACGCCGCCGAGTTCGGCGTCCGGATCCACTCGCTCGGCGACGTCGAGCAGGGCGTCGTGCACGTCGTCGGCCCCCAGCTCGGCCTGACCCAGCCCGGCATGACCGTGGTCTGCGGTGACTCCCACACCTCCACCCACGGCGCCTTCGGCGCGCTGGCGTTCGGCATCGGCACCAGCCAGGTCGAGCACGTGCTGGCCACCCAGACCCTGCCGCTGGCGCCGTTCCGGACGATGGCGGTCACCGTCGAGGGCGAACTGCCCGAGGGCGTCACCGCCAAGGACCTGATCCTGGCCGTCATCGCGAAGATCGGCACCGGCGGCGGCCAGGGCTACGTCCTGGAGTACCGCGGTTCGGCGATCCGGGGCCTGTCCATGGAGGCCCGGATGACCGTCTGCAACATGTCGATCGAGGCCGGCGCCCGGGCCGGCATGATCGCCCCGGACGAGACCACCTTCGCCTACCTGGAGGGCCGCCCGCACGCCCCGAAGGGCGAGGACTGGGACGCCGCCGTCGCGTACTGGAAGACCCTGGGCACCGACGAGGACGCGGTCTTCGACCACGAGATCTTCATCGACGCGAACGAGCTGACCCCGTTCGTCACCTGGGGCACCAACCCCGGCCAGGGCGCCCCGCTGGGCGCGAACGTGCCGGACCCGGCCTCCTTCGCCGACCCGCAGGAGCGCCTGGCCGCCGAGAACGCCCTGGCGTACATGGGCCTGGAGGCCGGCACCCCGCTGCGCGAGGTGAAGGTCGACGCGGTCTTCGTCGGCTCCTGCACCAACGGCCGGATCGAGGACCTGCGGGCCGCCGCGGCCGTCGTGGAGGGCCGCCGGATCGCCGACGGCGTACGGATGCTGGTGGTCCCCGGGTCCGTCCGGGTCGCCCTCCAGGCCGTCGAGGAGGGCCTGGACAAGGTGTTCACCGCGGCCGGCGCCGAGTGGCGCCACGCGGGATGCTCGATGTGCCTGGGCATGAACCCCGACCAGCTCGCCCCCGGGGAGCGCTGCGCCTCCACCTCGAACCGCAACTTCGAGGGCCGGCAGGGCAAGGGCGGCCGCACCCACCTGGTCTCCCCGCAGGTCGCCGCCGCGACCGCCGTCCTGGGCCGGCTCGCGGCCCCCGCCGACCTGACCGCCGACGTCGCTGCCGTGGAGGCCTGAGCCATGGAGAAGTTCACCACCCACACCGGCCGGGCCGTCCCGCTGCGCCGCAGCAACGTGGACACCGACCAGATCATCCCCGCCCACTGGCTCAAGAAGGTCACCCGATCCGGTTTCGAGGGCGGCCTGTTCGAGGCCTGGCGCAAGGACGAGTCGTTCATCCTCAACCGGCCCGAGCGGCAGGGCGCCACGGTCCTGGTGGCCGGCCCCGAGTTCGGCACCGGCTCCTCCCGGGAGCACGCCGTCTGGGCGCTCCAGAACTACGGCTTCCACGCGGTCATCTCGTCCCGCTTCGCCGACATCTTCCGGGGCAACTCGCTGAAGAACGGCCTGCTGACGGTCGTCCTGCCGCAGGAGACCGTCGAGCGGCTCTGGGTGCTCACTGAGAGTGACCCCTCGGCCGAGATCACCGTCGACCTGGAGGCGCGCGAAGTGCGTGCCGAGGGCGTCACGGCGGCCTTCGAACTGGACGACAACGTCCGGTGGCGGCTGCTCAACGGCCTGGACGACATCAGCATCACGCTGCGGAACGAGGCCGACATCGCGGCCTTCGAGGCGACCCGTCCGGCGTTCAAGCCCCGTACTCTGCCGGTCCCCTGAGTTCCCTTCAGAACAAGCATTCTGACGATCCGCCGGATGGCCCGCGCCCCCCTCGGGGGGGCCGGGCCATCCGTCGTTCCGGAGCACGAGTTAGCGCCGGGGGCCGCCCCGGATTGCCCATTTGGCTTTGCGGAAGAGGGCCCCGCGCAAGTACAACTGCGGGTAGATGGCACAATCAGTACATGCACCGGCACCATGAACCTCCGTACGCGGGCGGCGAACCCGCGGCTGAGGACTCCATGGGCCGGCCATCCGAACGCCGAATTGACGACCGGCCGGACGTCACCTCCGCGCCAGCTGAGGGGCCGGACGACCAGGAAGTCGCAGCGCTCTACGCGCTCGTGGCCGAGCGGTTGAAGCAAGCTCACGACCGCGTGCATGCGCTGAACGTGTCTGCCGATGCAAAGACCGCTCTCACCCGTCAACTCCTCATCGTCACCGAGGCCGCCAAGCGCGATCTTCCGGAGGCGGCAAGGCGGTTGAGTCGCTTTGTACATGACCTCGACGAGCGGCCCCCGCCGCTCGACTGAGGTCGCCGACGCGCAAATCCATTGCGACACTAGGGTGATTCGCGCGTTTGGTAATTGAAAGTCCGCAGATACATACCTAACGTGCGAAAAGAACGGATGGAATCATCCGGCGCCCGTTTCCGAAGGGGAAGACGTGAACAAGGCTCAGCTTGTCGAAGCGGTGGCCGAGCAGCTGGGCGGTCGCAAGGCTGCCGCAGAGGCCGTCGACGCAGTGCTCGACACCATGGTCCGTGCCGTTGTGGCCGGTGACCGGGTTTCGGTCACCGGGTTCGGCACCTTCGAGAAGGTGGAGCGCTCCGCGCGCTTCGCCCGCAACCCGCAGACCGGCGAGCGGGTCAAGGTCAAGAAGACCTCGGTCCCGCGCTTCCGTCCCGGCCAGGGCTTCAAGGACCTGGTCAGCGGCAGCAAGAAGCTGCCGAAGGAGGGCCCCTCGGTGAAGAAGGCCCCCAAGGGCTCCCTCACCCCGGGCAAGAGCGGCGTCGCCGCCACCCCGGCCGCCAAGCGTGCCGCCACCAAGCGCTCCGCCGCTGCCGCCGCCGCTCCGGCCACCAAGAAGGCCGCCGCCAAGAAGACGGCGACCACGGCCGCCGCCAAGAAGACGACCGCCACCCCGGCCGCCGCCAAGAAGACCACGGCCACCGCCAAGAAGAGCGCCGCGAAGACCACGCCCGCGAAGACCACCGCCGCCAAGAAGACCACGGCGACCGCGACCAAGGCCGCCGCGACCAAGAAGACCGCCGCGGCGAAGAAGGCGACCACCACGGCCGCCGCCAAGAAGACCACGGCCACCGCCAAGAAGGCGACCGCCACGGCCAAGAAGACGGCGCCGGCGAAGAAGACCGCCACCCGCAAGACCACCGCGCGCAAGACCTCTGCCAAGTAAGGTCCCCGCGCGACCGTCCCAGGACGGCCTTCGGCTGAGAGCCGCGGCACCCCCTCCCGTGAACCCACGGAGACCGGTCGCCGCGGCTCTTTCGATTTCCGGGCGCTTAGTCAGGATTCGAGGGCGTGCGGCGGCGCTCGCCGGGCCGCGGCGCGCGGGTGGGGCGGTCAGCCCTCGGCGGGATCGGGGAAGGTCTGCAGCGTCACGAAGACCACCCGGCGGGCCTCGCCGGCGCCCTCGGTGCGGATCCGCACCCGCTGGCCGGGGCGCAGCAGCCGCAGGCCGCCGGCGTCGAAGGCGGCCGCGTCGAACGGCACCGGGGTCCCGTCGTCGAGCAGCACGGAGCCGGCCCGGGTGGCGGGGTCGAAGGTGAACGCGGTGGCCTGCATGCGAGCAGCATAGCGAGCGGGCCGGTCCCGGCCGGGGATCAGGTCGCGGTCGGGCCCGGGCGCGCCCGGGACGCGCTCGGAAGGCGCTCGGGACGGGCTCAGGACGGGTTCAGGACAGGCTCAGACGGGCGAACAGCGCGCTGGTGTGCGGGCCGAGGCCGAGCGCCGCGGCCTCGCCGAGGTCCGTCCCGGTGTCCACGTCCCGGCGCACCGACTCCACGTCCGCGAGGCGCAGTTCGAGCGCCCCGCCGGCCGCGTGCCGGGCCCGCGAGCCGTCCCCGAAGGCGGGGGAGAGCGGGCGGCCGGGGGCGCAGGCGAGCAGGGTGGTGCCGAGGCCGGGGGAGTCCGCCAGGAAGGCCCGGCCGCCCGGCGGCACCGCGCCCAGCACCCGGGCCAGTTCGGCCGCGCGCAG
Source organism: Kitasatospora sp. Xyl93 (assembly GCF_055383135.1). Lineage (NCBI taxonomy): Bacteria > Bacillati > Actinomycetota > Actinomycetes > Kitasatosporales > Streptomycetaceae > Kitasatospora > Kitasatospora sp. Xyl93. The sequence goes on from NZ_AP029185.1 coordinate 5,338,561, forward strand.
TGCCGGGAGGTCCGCCGAGAGCGCCGCCAGCGGGGAGCGCGGAGCCACGGCCAGGGCGCTCGCGGCGCCGTGCGCCAGCGCCCGGTTGAGGCCGCCGCCGGGCTCGTCGGCGACCACCAGGGCGCCCAGCGCGGCCAGCCGGGCGCCGGCCGCGGCGTCGCGGGTGACCACCAGGACCCGGTCGACGCCCGGGGTCGCCAGGGCGGCGGTGACGGTGTCCAGGGCGAAGGACAGGGCCAGGTCGGCCCGGTGCGCCCCGGCGTACGGGGCCAGTCTGCTCTTGGCCAGGGCGAGCGGCTTGAGCGGAAGCACCAGCGACCAGCCGGCCGTGGGTGCGGGGGGCGCGACGGGCCCGCTGGGGCGTACGGTGTCCTGGGTCATCGGCGTCATTGTGACGCCGGTCCCGGAGCCCTCGCCAGGCCGTCCGAGCTGTGCGGACGTGCGTTTGATCACGCCCGCCGGGCGGGTTGGCGCGGTTGCTCGACAGCCGGTGAGCGGGCGGGCGACACTGTTCCGCGCCCGCGGCCCGGGCACCGGTCGGAACGGTGCGCGGCACCGGGACGCCATGACCGCGGTAATCCGTGCCGCGTCGGATGAGAAGGAGCTGGGGTGGCCCGCCGCTCGTACGCCAAGTTCGGCAACGCCGACTACGGCATCTGGTACCGCTTCGCGGCCGTGCTGGTGAAACCGGTGACAACCGCCCTGGTGAAGCCCGACTGGCGGGGCTGGGAGCACATTCCGAAGGACGGCGGCTTCATCGCCGCGGTGAACCACAATTCGATCATCGATCCGGTGATCTACGCGCACTGGCAGTACAACAGCGGACGTCCGCCGCGGATTCTCGGCAAGTCCTCGCTGTTCTCGATCCCCTTCATCGGATTCATGCTGCGCAAGACCGGCCAGATTCCGGTGTTCCGCGAGTCCACCGACGCCGCGCAGGCGTTCCGGGCCGCGATCGACGCGGTCAACGGCGGTCAGTGCGTGCAGTTCTACCCGGAGGGCACGCTCACCCGGGACCCGGACCTGTGGCCGATGACCGGCAAGAGCGGGGTCGCCCGGGTCGCGCTGATGACCGGTGCGCCGGTCATCCCGGTGGCGCACTGGGGCGCCCACGAGATCATCCCGCCGTACGGCCGGCCCGGTTTCGGGAAGGGCAGGTTCAACCTCTTCCCGCGGCACCGGGTCACCGTCGCGGCCGGGCCCGCGGTGGACCTGAGCAAGTACCAGGGGCAGGAGCTCACCGCCCAGGTGCTCGCCGACGCGACCGAGGACATCATGACGGCGATCACCGCCGTGCTGGCCGAGGTCCGGGGCGAGGAGCCGCCGGCCGAGCGCTACGACATGCGCAGGGCCGCCCGGGAGCGGGCCGCCGCCGCGCTGGCCGAGCGCCGGCGCGCCAAGGGCGAGCGGGGCAAGGGCACCGAGGAGGCCGGCAAGTGACCCGCTGCGCCGTGATGGGGACCGGCTCCTGGGGCACCGCGTTCGCGATGGTGCTCGCCGACGCGGGCTGCGAGGTCGTGCTGTGGGCCCGCCGCCAGGAGCTGGTGGACGCCGTCAACTCCACCCACGAGAACCCGGACTACCTGCCCGGCGTCCGGCTGCCCGACACCGTGCGGGCCACCACCGACGCCGCCGAGGCGCTGGCCGGCGCCGACTTCGCGGTGCTGGTCGTGCCCTCGCAGACGCTGCGCGACAACCTGGCCGCCTGGACGCCGCTGATCGAGCCGCAGACCGTGCTGGTGAGCCTGATGAAGGGCATCGAACTCGGCACCGCCAAGCGGATGAGCGAGGTGATCGACGAGGTCACCGGGGTCGGTCCGGAGCGCGTCGCGGTGGTCAGCGGGCCCAACCTGGCCAAGGAGATCGCCAACCGGCAGCCCGCGGCCAGCGTGGTCGCGTGCTCGGACGAGGCGGTCGCCAAGCGCCTCCAGGCGGCCTGCCACACGCCGTACTTCCGGCCGTACACCAACACCGACGTGGTGGGCTGCGAACTCGGCGGCGCGGTCAAGAACGTGATCGGCCTGGCGGTCGGCATGGCGGCCGGCATGGGGCTCGGCGACAACACCAAGGCGACCCTGATCACCCGCGGGCTGGCCGAGACCACCCGGCTCGGCGAGGTGCTGGGCGCGGACCCGCACACCTTCGCGGGCCTCGCCGGGATGGGCGACCTGGTGGCCACCTGCTCCTCGCCGCTGTCGCGCAACAACACCTTCGGCATGAACCTGGGCCGGGGCATGTCGCTGGCGGAGACCGTCGCGGCCACCCGGCAGACCGCCGAGGGCGTCAAGTCCTGCGAGTCGGTGCTCGACCTGGCCCGGCGCAGCGGGGTCGACATGCCGATCGTCGAGGCCGTGGTGGACGTGGTGCACAACGGTCGGCCGACCCAGGAGGTGCTGCGGGCGCTGATGTCGCGTTCGGCGAAGGCGGAGCGGCGCTGAGCCCGGCCGGTCACCGTCCGGGCCGGCGGTCGCGGGCCGGGGTCGGCGCACGCCCGGTTCCCCGGCGCCGCTGACTTTCCGGAAACATCCCGCACGGTAGTCTCAAACCCGATATGAGCATCGAACAGACCTCCCCGAACCGGCCTGACCGGAAGCCGCGCGTCGCGCTGGTCTTCGGCGGGCGCAGCTCCGAGCACGCGATCTCGGTCTCCACCGCGGGCAGTGTGCTCAGGGCGATCGACCGCGACAAGTACGACGTGCTGCCGATCGGCATCACGCACGAGGGCCGCTGGGCGCTGACCAGCGACGAGCCGGCCCGGATGGCCATCACCGACGGCAGGCTGCCGGACGTGGCGCACGTCGCCGAGGGCGTCGACGGCCAGGTCGCGCTGCCGGTCGGCCCGGGCAGCCGCGAGGTGGTCCTGACCGAGCCGGGCAGCGCCCCCAAGGCGCTCGGCGAGGTCGACGTGGTGTTCCCGCTGCTGCACGGCCCGTGGGGCGAGGACGGCACGCTCCAGGGCCTGCTGGAGCTCTCCGGCGTCCCGTACGTCGGCAACGGCGTGCTGGCCAGCGCGGCCGGCATGGACAAGGAGTTCGCCAAGCGGATCCTGGCCTCGCACGGTCTGGACGTCGGCCGGTACACCATCGTGCGGCCGCGCGAGTGGGACTCCGAGGCGGGCCGCGCGGCGGTGCGCGAGCGGGCCGCCGAGCTGGGCCTGCCGCTGTTCGTGAAGCCCTGCCGGGCCGGCTCCAGCATCGGCATCACCAAGGTGAAGGACCTGGCCGACCTCGACGCCGCGATCGAGGAGGCCCGCCGGCACGACCCCAAGCTGATCATCGAGGCGGGCGTCACCGGCCGCGAGATCGAGTGCGGGGTGCTGGAGTTCGAGGACGGCCCGCGGGCCAGCGTGGCCGGCGAGATCCTGGTCGGCGAGGGCTTCGACTTCTACGACTTCGAGGCCAAGTACATCGACTCCTCGGACGTGAGGATCCCGGCGGACCTGACCGCCGGGGAGCTCGCCGAGATCCAGCGCCAGGCGGTCGAGGCCTTCGAGGCGCTCGGCTGCGAGGGCCTGGCCCGGGTGGACTTCTTCCTGCTGGAGGACGGCACCTGGATGATCAACGAGATCAACACCATGCCCGGCTTCACCCCGATCTCGGCCTACCCGAAGATGTGGGAGGCCAGCGGCGTCTCGTACCCGGAGCTGATCGACCGGCTGCTCGGCACGGCGCTGCGGCGCTCGACCGGACTGCGCTGACCGCGTCCGCGGCGGAGGGCGGGCCGGGAAGCTCCCGGCCCGCCCTCGGTACGTCCCGTCAGCCGGCGGCCGACACCCGGTTCAGCCCGGGACGTTGGCCTTGACCACGCCGCTCAGGGCGGCCGCCGGGTCGAAGGGGTTCCGCGCGGCCCCGGCCGGGACGGTCACCTCGACGTAGGCGGCGCGCATGGTCGTCACGAAGCGGTAGCCGCCGTCGGCGAGCTGCTGCGACCACCAGGTGACGTCGTCGACGCTCGGGGACCAGTCCGCGGCGTGGTCGCCGTCCAGCTCCTCCGGCCGGTCGATGCCGCAGCGCAGCACCGTCCGGGGCGAAGCGCCCCAGGCGGCCACGTACGGCGAGGCGGGCGACGGGTCCCGGCGGGCGTGCCCGAGCAGCTCGGCGGGCAGCGCGGCGGCGAGCGACCGGCAGTACCCGGCCGCCCGGCCGCTCGGCTGCGGGACCTCCACCTCCGGGTCGGCCGGGCCCCAGCTGCCGAGCAGCACCACGACCGTGCAGGTCAGCGCGACGGGCAGGGCCAGCCAGCGGACCGGGGCCGGCAGGGCGGTCAGCGCCTTGGGGACGCGCAGTTCTCTGGCCACCCGCCGATGGTAACCGGGGCCCGGGTGCCGGGGACCTGCCGGTGCGCCGGCTCAGAGGTGGACCACGGGGCAGGTGAGGGTGCGGGTGATGCCCTCGACCTTCTGGACCCGGGCCACCACCATGCGGCCCAGCTCGTCCACCGTCTCGGCCTCGGCCTTGACGATCACGTCGTAGGGTCCGGTGACGTCCTCGGCGGAGAGCACGCCGGGGATCTCGGAGATGGTCCGGGCCACGGCGGTGGCCTTCCCGACCTCGGTCTGGATCAGGATGTATGCCTGTACCACGGGGACCTCCCGGCGGGCGGTTAGGGGGATCGCCGCCGTGATCGCCCGGTCAGGCGCATTGGGTGGGACGGGCTCACCGGCAGTCTGATCACCACGCTACCGCGCAGCGGGCCGGGGAGGGGAGACCCCGGGGCCCGGGAAGGGCGTACGCTGCGCGCGGGGGAGCGCGACGGGGGCGAACCGGATGGAAACGCGAGAGGACGGCAGATGCAGGGGACCGTGGGCGAGCTCGGCGAGTTCGGCCTCATCAGGGAGCTGACCGCCCGGGTACCGCTCACCGACGCGGTCGACCTCGGCCCGGGTGACGACGCCGCGGTGGTGCGGGCCCCGGACGGCCGGGTGGTGGCGACCACGGACGTCCTGATCGAGAACCGGCACTTCCGCCGGGACTGGTCCACCGCCTACGACGTGGGCCGCAAGGCCGCCGCCCAGAACCTCGCCGACGTGGCCGCGATGGGGGCGGTGCCGACCGCCATACTGCTCGGCCTGGTCGCCCCCGCGGACCTGCCGACCACCTGGGCCACCGAGTTGATGGACGGGCTGCGCGACGAGTGCCAGGTGGCCGGGGCGACGGTGGTCGGGGGCGACGTCGTGCGCGGCGACACCGTCACGCTCGCCATCACGGCGCTCGGCGACCTCCAGGGGCGTGCGGCGGTGACACGCTCCGGCGCGCAGGTCGGCGACGTGGTCGCGGTGACCGGCTGGCTCGGCTGGTCGGCCGCCGGCCTGACCGTGCTCCAGCGCGGTTTCCGCTCCCCGCGCGCCTTCGTCGAGGCGCACCGCCGCCCCGAACCGCCGTACCACGCGGGCCCGGCGGCGGCGGAGTTGGGCGCGACCTCGATGATCGACGTGAGCGACGGGCTGGTCGCCGACCTCGGCCACGTGGCCCGGGCCAGCGAGGTGGACATCGACCTCAGGGCCGCCGACTTCGACGTCCCGGCGCAGATGGCCGACATCGGCCAGGCGGTCGGGGTGGACCCGCTGGTCTGGGTGCTCTCCGGCGGCGAGGACCACGCGATCGTGGCCACCTTCCCGCGCGGGGTCCAACTCCCCGCCCGCTGGCGGGTGGTGGGCGAGGTGACCGGCCGCCCGACGGGCAGCCGCAGCGGCCGGGTGACGGTCGACGGCGCGCCCTGGGACCGGGTCGGCGGCTGGGACCACTTCGCCGAGTAGCGCGCGGGCCGCACCGATCCCCGTACGGGGGGCGGCGCGTGACGCTCCGGTGCGTGCGGGGGACGGGCTTCGCGCGGTCGTTGTGCGTAGGCTTTGCGGCATCCCGGCCCGCCCGTCCGACGCGGGTGGTCCGAACCCCCTGCGAGCGGGAGCACACCAGACATGCGCATCGGTGTACTGACCAGCGGCGGCGACTGCCCCGGCCTCAACGCGGTGATCCGCTCGGTGGTGCACCGGGGCACCGACGTCCACGGGGACGAGATCGTCGGCATCCTGGACGGCTTCCTCGGGCTGATCGAGGGCCGCGCCAGGACGGTCACCCACGACGACGTCACCGGCCTGCTCACCCTCGGCGGCACCGTCCTGGGCTCGGCCCGGGTGCGGCGGGACCGGATCGCCTGGGCGGTGGAGAACGCCAAGCAGCTGGCCCGGGAGATCGGCATCGACGCGCTGATCGCGATCGGCGGCGAGGGGACGCTGACCGCCGCCAAGCTGTTCAGCGACGCCGGACTGCCCGTGGTCGGGGTGCCGAAGACCATCGACAACGACATCGACGCCACCGACGTGACCTTCGGCTTCGACACCGCGGTGCACGTCGCGACCGAGGCGATCGACCGGCTGAAGACCACCGCCGAGTCCCACCAGCGCGTCATGGTGGTCGAGTTGATGGGACGGCACACCGGCTGGATCACCCTCACCGCGGGCATGGCGGGCGGTGCGCACGGCATCCTGATCCCGGAGAAGCCCTTCGACATCGAGGCGGTGGCCCGGATAATCGAGGACCGCTTCGCGCGCGGAAAGAAGTTCGCCATCATCGCCGTCGCCGAGGGCGCCTGCCCGGTGCCCGGCACCATGCGCTTCGACCACGGCGAGGTCGACCAGTACGGCCACCGGACCTTCGGCGGGATCGGCAACCGGCTCGCCCACGAGCTGGAGGACCTGCTCGGCAAGGAGGCCCGCCCGGTCATCCTCGGCCACGTCCAGCGCGGCGGCACCCCGACCGCCCGGGACCGGGTGCTCGCCACCCGGTTCGGCTGGCACGCGGTGGAGGCCGTCCACCAGGGGGCGTTCGGGCACTTCACGGCGCTGCGCCGGACCGGCGTCGAACTGCTGCCGATCGGCGACGCGGTGACCCGGCTGAAGACGGTCCCGCGGGACCGCTGGGCGGAGTCCGAGGCGGTGCTCTGAACCACCGCGGGTAGGTTGGGGACCATGTCCTCCACCGCACCTCCCCGCGTGCTCACCGTCGCCGGCTCCGACTCCGGCGGCGGCGCCGGCATCCAGGCCGACCTCAAGACGATGCTCGCCCTCGGCGTCCACGGCATGAGCGTGATCACCGCCGTCACCGCGCAGAACTCGCTCGGCGTCCAGGGCTACTGGGAACTGCCCGCCGAAGCCGTCCGGGCGCAGTTCCGCAGCGTGGTGGACGACATCGGGGTGCAGGCCGTGAAGACCGGCATGCTCGCCTCCGTCGAACTCGTCGAGACCGTCGCCGAACTGCTCGCCGGGGTGGACGCCCCGGTGGTGGTCGACCCGGTCGGGGTCTCCAAGCACGGGGACGCGCTGCTGGTCGCCGAGGCCGTCGCCACCGTCCGGGAGAAGCTGCTGCCGGTCGCCACCCTGGCCACCCCCAACCTGCACGAGGTGACCCAGCTCACCGGGCTGACCGTCGAGGACGAGTCGCGGATGCTGGACGCCGCCAAGGCGCTGGTCGACCTCGGGCCGCGCTGGGCGCTGGTCAAGGGCGGCCACCTGCCGGGCGAGGCCGCCGACCTGCTGTACGGCGGGCCGGACGAGGTGCACTGGTTCCGGGCGCCGCGCTACGACAACCGGCACACCCACGGCACCGGCTGCACCCTGGCCAGCGCGATCGCGGCCGGCCTGGCCAAGGGCGAGCCGCTGCCGCGGGCCGTGGCCTCGGCCAAGGAGTACGTCACCGGCGCGATCGCCGGGGGCTTCGCGCTGGGCGCCGGCATCGGCCCGGTCGACCACGCCTGGCGCCGGCGCTGAGCGGCTCCCGGTGCTGAACGGCCGGGAGGCCGGACGGCCCGGAGGGGCCCGGGTGGCGCGCCGAAGCCGGACGGCCCGGAAAACAGTGGTGGGCGGGCTCCTGGGAGGAGTCCGCCCACCACTGGTGAGTCCGGAAAACGGCGTACCCGGCCACGGAAACAGCGAAGCCGGTTCATCCGAGGATGAACCGGCTCACTGGAGGACCGGCATGCCGGTCTGCGCGTCAGCGCGAGACCTTACCGGCCTTGATGCACGAGGTGCAGACGTTGAGCCGCTTCGGCGTCCGCCCAATCACAGCGCGCACCGTCTGGATGTTGGGGTTCCAACGACGGGGGGTACGGCGGTGAGAGTGGGAGATGCTGTTGCCGAAGCCCGGCCCCTTGCCGCAGACGTCGCAGTTGGCAGCCACAGGAGTCACTCCAAGACTTCAGATCAGATACTTTCGAAAACCCCGCTCAGCCACCAGAACACTCACGTGCACCAGACCGGTCAAGGGGGTGAGCCTGGACGGTTCCAGGCAACCGGAAGAGCATACAACGCTTGCTTCCGTCCCACGAAACTACCATGACCGGCCGAGTGATCGCTCCGGTCGCCGGTCCGGACGGCCCTCCCCGGCCCCCGATAACCTGCCGGTATCACCCCTCGCCGTCGGCCCCGAACGTGCCGCTGCCCCTCGGGCGACCGCGGCGTCCCATCCGGAGGAGACCTGGTGCTGCACACGCTCGACGCCCCGGCCGTGCGCACCTGGTGCCAGCTCGCCCTGCGCGCGCTCGGCCAGGCCCGCGAGGAGATCGACGCGCTCAACGTCTATCCCGTCCCGGACGGCGACACCGGCACCAACCTCTACCTGACCGTCGAGTCCGCCGCCGCCGAGGTGGAGAGCCGCTTCGCCGACCCCGCCGTCGACCCGGCCCCCGGGCTGGCCGACACGGTCCGGGCGATGGCCCGCGGCGCGCTGGTCGGCGCCCGCGGGAACTCCGGGGTGATCCTCGCCCAGTGGCTGCGCGGCACCGCCGAGACGCTGGCCGACGGCGGAGGCGCCGAACAGCTGCGGGCCGCCCTGCAGCGGGCCGCCGACTCCGCCTACCAGGCCGTCGCGGAGCCCGTCGAGGGCACCCTGCTGACCGTCGCCCGGGTCGCCGCCCGGGAGGCCGTCCGGGCCGGGGACGGGCTCGCGCAGGTCGCCGACACCGCCTACCGGGCCGCCCGGGACGCGCTGCGGCACACCCCCGAGCAGCTCGCCGTCCTGGCCGAGAACGGGGTGGTGGACGCCGGCGGGCGCGGCCTGGTGGCCGTGCTGGGCGCGCTCGCCGACGCCGTCGCCGGACAGCAGCCGATGGGGCCGGTCGCGCTGCGCGGGGACGTCCGGGCCATTGAGAGCTGCGAGACCCACCTCAGGCCGCCCGGCCCCGGCCACCCCGCCTTCGAGGTCATCTACCTGCTGGACGCCCCCGACGAGGCGCTGCCCGCGCTGCGCGAGCGGCTCGCCGGGCTCGGCGACTCGCTGGTGATCGGCGGCGGCGACGGCCTGTGGAACGTGCACGTCCACGTGGACGACGCGGGCGCCGCCGTGGAGGCCGGGGTCGGGGCCGGCCGCCCGCACCAGATCCGGATCACCCACTTCGCCGAGGCCGCGGCCCGGGCCGGCACCGCCGCCGAGACCGGCGAGCGCGAGGACCGGGCCCGCGCGGTGCTCTCGGTGGTCTCCGGCGGGGGCCTGGCCGAGCTCTGCGAGCAGGCCGGCGCCGTCGTCCTGCACGCCGACCCGGACCGCCCGCCGGCCAGCGCCGAACTCGCCGCCGCGGTGCGCCGCTCGGCCGCCCGCGAGGTCGTCCTGCTGCTCAACGACCCCGAGCTGCGCGCCGCCGCCGGGGCCGCCGCCGACCAGCTGCGCGAGGAGGGGGTGCGGATCGCCGTCCTGCCCACCCGCTCGCCGGTGCAGGGGCTGGCGGCGCTCGCGGTGCACGAGGGCGGCCGCCGCTTCGACGAGGACGTGGTCGCCATGACCTCCGCCGCCGGGGCCACCCGGTACGCCGAACTGGCCGTCGCCGAGGGGGAGTCCTGGACGATGGCCGGAGTCTGCCAGGCCGGGGACGTGCTCGGGCTGATCGACGGCGACGTCGCGGTGATCGGCACGGGCCTCGCCGAGGTCGGCGAGAGCGTGCTGGACCGGATGCTCGGGGCGGGCGGCGAACTCGTCACCCTGATCCTCGGCGAGGGCGCCGACGAGGAGCTCGCCGAACGGCTGGTCGCCCACGTCCGGCACCGGCGGCCCGAGGTGGACGCGGTGGTCTTCCACGGCGGGCAGGAGCCGGCGCCGCTGCTCATCGGGGTGGAGTAGGGCCGCTTCGTCGGTGCCTTGGTGTAAACAGGGGCCTGATGGGCGCTCTCGATGAACCACTGACCAAGCTCGTCGGCGACCGCACCGCGAAGGTGCTCGCCGACAGCCTCAAGCTGCGCACGGTCGGGGACCTGCTGCACCACTACCCGCGCCGCTACGTCGAACGCGGCCAGCTCACCAGCCTGGACGAGCTGGAGGTCGACGAGCACGTCACCGTGCTGGCCCGGATCGAGAAGGTCACCCTGATCCCGTTCCGCGGCCGCAAGGGCGACCGGCTGGAGGTCGTCGTCACCGACGGCCGCAGCCGGCTGTCGCTGGTCTTCTTCAACCAGGGCTGGCGGCAGAAGGAGCTCAGGGCCGGCGCCCAGGGCCTGTTCGCCGGCAAGGTCGGGGTCTTCAACCGGACCCGCCAGCTGGTCTCGCCGGACTACCAGCTGCTCGACGAGGACGCCGGGTCGGACGCCGCGGAGCGGTTCGCCGGCCGGCTCATCCCGGTCTACGGCGCCAGCGCGCAGATGCCCAGCTGGAAGCTGTCGATCTGCGTCGAGACCGCGCTCGCCAAGCACCTCGGCGACGTCGGCGAACCGCTGCCCGCCGAACTGCGCGAGCGGCACGACCTGATCCCGCTGCCCGAGGCGCTGGAGCTGATCCACCGCCCGCGCGGCCACGCCGACCGCGAGCGCGCCCAGAGCCGGCTGCGCTGGGACGAGGCCTTCGTGCTCCAGGTCGCCCTCGCGCAGCGCCGGGCCGCCGACTCCGCCCTGCCCGCCAAGCCGCGCCGGGCCCGCGAGGGCGGCCTGCTGGACGCCTTCGACGCCCGGCTGCCGTTCACCCTCACCGAGGGCCAGCGGAAGGTCTCCGCCGAGATCGCCGCCGACCTCGCCACCGACCACCCGATGCACCGGCTGCTCCAGGGCGAGGTCGGATCGGGGAAAGCTCAGCCGCTCGATGCGCTGGTGCTGACACCGGGCGGCTTCAAGGCCATGGGTGACATTCGCGTCGGGGATCTGGTGGTGACGCCGTCGGGTGATCTGGCACCCGTTGAGGGCGTATTTCCTCAGGGTGAGCGCGATGTCTGGCGGCTCGTCCTGTCGGACGGCAGCTCCGTCGAGTGCGATGACGAGCATCTGTGGATCGTCGCAACCAGCTGCGCCTGGCATCGCGGTGACGAGCCCAAGATCCTGACGACGCGGGAGATCCGTAACGACACCTGGAAACGCAACGGAACGTCCAAGTGGTACCTGCCGCGGGCGGCGCCCGTCGATCTCGGGGGGACGGGCGAGCAGCCGCTCGATCCCTACCTGATGGGCGTGCTTCTGGGGGACGGGACGTTCCGCCACCAGCTGGGGTTCTCGACGGCCGATGCCGAGATCCTGGATGCGGTCCAGGCGGCCATTCCGCCGGACTGCGTGGTCACTCGGAAGCTCAGCAGGCCCTTCGACTACCTGATCAGGCTGCCCGGCCCACGTGGTGGGACACGGCGGAACCCGGTGATCCAGGCACTTCGCGAGCTTGGCCTCTGGGACCTGACCTCCCATGGAAAGTTCGTGCCCGAGGTCTACAAGAATGCCTCGATCAAGCAGCGACTTTCGCTACTGCAGGGGCTGATGGACACAGACGGCACCGTTGGGCGCAACGGCTACGACGTCTCGTTCTGCAGTGCCTCACGCCGCCTGGCGGATGACCTGGCCTGGCTGGTGCGGTCCCTCGGCGGGCGAGCGCGGGTGCTTGCGAGGAAGGCCGCGTTCGTGGTGTCGGTCGGGCTGCCTGACGAGTTCCCGCCGTTTCGCCTCTCTCGGAAGGCCGAACGGGTCGCGGACCGGCCCAAGTACAACGCCTTCCGGCGCGGCATTCGGCAGGTCGAGTACGTCGGCCGCAAGCCGGTGCAGTGCATCCGGGTCGGGCACCCCGATTCCGCCTACGTCACCGACAACTTCACCGTGACGCACAACACGCTGGTCGCGCTGCGCGCCATGCTCGCCGTGGTGGACGCGGGCGGCCAGGCGGTGCTGCTGGCGCCCACCGAGGTGCTCGCCCAGCAGCACCACCGCTCGATCGTCGAGATGATGGGGGACCTCGCCGAGGGCGGCATGCTCGGCGGCTCCGACCTCGGCACCCGGGTGGTGCTGCTGACCGGTTCGATGGGCGTCGCCGCCCGCCGCCAGGCGCTGCTCGACATGGCTTGCGGGGACGCCGGGATCGCCATCGGCACCCACGCGCTGATCGAGGACAAGGTCCAGTTCCAGGACCTCGGCCTGGTCGTGGTGGACGAGCAGCACCGCTTCGGCGTCGAGCAGCGGGACGCGCTGCGCGCCAAGGGCGAACAGCCGCCGCACCTGCTGGTGATGACGGCCACCCCGATCCCGCGCACCGTCGCGATGACGGTCTTCGGGGACCTGGAGACCTCCGTCCTGGACCAGCTGCCGGCTGGCCGCTCGCCGATCTCCACCCACGTCGTCCCGGCACTGGAGAAGCCCAACTTCCTCACCCGGGCCTGGGAGAGGGTCCGCGAGGAGGTCGCCAAGGGCCACCAGGCGTACGTGGTCTGCCCCCGGATCGGGGACGAGGAGCCCGCCGCGGACCCGAAGAAGAAGCGCCGCGGGGCCGTCGAGGACGGCTTCGAGGAGGTCGCCGACGCGGGCGCCGGGAGTGACGAACGGCGGCCCCCGCTCTCGGTGGTGGAGACGGCCGGGAAGCTGGTCGAGGGCCCGCTGAGCGGCCTGCGGGTGGAGATCCTGCACGGCCGGCTCGCGCCGGAGGCCAAGGACGAGGTGATGCGCCGGTTCGCGGCCGGCGAGGTGGACGTGCTGGTCGCCACCACGGTCATCGAGGTCGGCGTCAACGTCCCCAACTCCACCGCGATGGTCATCATGGACGCCGACCGCTTCGGCGTCTCCCAGCTCCACCAGCTGCGCGGCCGGGTCGGCCGCGGCAGCGCACCGGGCCTGTGCCTGCTGGTCAGCGAGATGCCCGGCGGCAGCGCCGCGCGGGCCCGGCTGGACGCGGTGGCGGGCACCCTGGACGGCTTCGAGCTGTCCCGGATCGACCTCGAACAGCGCCGCGAGGGCGACGTGCTGGGCCAGGCCCAGTCCGGGGTGAAGTCCTCGCTCAAGGTGCTCTCGGTGCTGGAGGACGAGGAGGTCATCCTCACCGCCCGCACCGAGGCCACCCGGCTGGTCGCCGAGGACCCGGAGCTGACCGCCCACCCGGAGCTGCGCACCGCGCTGGAGAGCCTGCTCGACGAGGACCGCGCGGCCTACATGGAGAAGGGCTGAGCGGTCCCGGACAGGTCGGATTGTCAGACCCCCGGGAGAGAATGAAGGTGTTCAGGGCGCACCCCCAAGGTGCGTACCTGGCGCGACACTTGGGGGTCAAGCCATGGCATTCCGTCATCTCAACGAGCTCCCGCTGGGCGACAAGGTCTTCCGGATCGAACTCGCCAGCGACGACGACCGCGAGGTCACCCTCACCCTGACCGGCTGGCGCGAGGGTGCGGCCGCCGCGCCGCTCGCCTCGGGCAAGCTCCGCCTGCCGGTCGAGGACGTCGCCTCGCTGCGGATCGCGCTCAACCGCGCGCTGCGGGCGCTGGCGATCGTCGCCGACGTCTCCGAGCCCATCCCCGACCGCGACGTGCTGCGCGAGCTGTACCCCGGCCACGGCGCCCCCTGGGTGCCGCAGCACGAGGAGGAGCTGGTCCGGCGCTTCCACGACGGCGAGACCATCGCCCGGATCGCCGCCCGCTTCGGCCGCACGCCCGACTCCGTCCGGACCAAGCTGCGCGAGCTCGGGCACGACCCGCGCCGCCCCGAGTTCTGCCCGCCCGACGGCTGCCTGTCCTGGTCCCGCTACGCCTCGCCGGCCCTGCTCGGCGCGGGCACCCCGGCCCCGGCGGCGGGCTCCGAGGCGAGCTGACCACCCGAGTGCGCGACCGTGGCCCCTGCCGGGCGAACCGGCAGGGGCCACGGCCGTCACCCGCCGGCTCGGGATAGCGTGGTCGGGCAGCGACGAAAGGACCTCCCACCACCATGACCCGCGTGATCGCCGGGGCGGCCGGCGGCCGCCGGCTGGCCGTACCGCCCGGCCGGGGCACCCGACCGACCTCCGACAAGGCCCGCGAGGCGATGTTCTCCACCCTGGAGGCGCTGCGCGGCACCGTGCACGGGGCCCGGATGCTGGACCTGTTCGGCGGGTCGGGCGCGGTCGGGCTGGAGGCGCTGTCGCGCGGCGCCGAGCACGTCCTGCTGGTCGAGGCGGACGGCCAGGCGGCCCGGGTGATCCGGGAGAACGTCCGGACGCTCGGCCTGCCGGGAGCCGAGGTTCGGGCCGCCAGGGCGGAGAAGGTGATCGCCGGCCCGCCGCCGCAGACCCCGTACGACCTGGTCTTCCTCGATCCGCCGTACGCCGTGACGGACGCGGAACTGCGCGAGATGCTGATCACACTCCTGGCTACGGGCTGGCTCGCGGAGGACGCACTCGTCACCGTGGAGCGCAGCACCCGTGGCGGCGAGTTCCACTGGCCCGAGGGTTTCGAGGGGCTGCGCTCCCGCCGCTACGGCGAGGGCACGCTCTGGTACGGTCGCGCCGCCGCCGCGGCCGGCGAGCAGGAATAGCGGGCCGCGGCCCGCTGCAGTCGTCACCCCACGAGGGAGCACAAACGCCATGCGCCGAGCCGTCTGTCCCGGTTCGTTCGACCCGATCACCAACGGCCACCTCGACATCATCGAGCGGGCCTCGAAGCTGTACGACGTCGTGCACGTCGCGGTGGCGATCAACCGCAACAAGCAGGGCATGTTCACCGTCGAGGAGCGGATCGAGCTGATCGAGGAGACCACCGCCCAGTACGGGAACGTGGTGGTCGAGGCGCACCTCGGCCTGCTGGTGGACTTCTGCCGCGAGCGGGACATCCCGGCCATCGTCAAGGGCCTGCGCGCGGTCAGCGACTTCGACTACGAGCTGCAGATGGCCCAGATGAACCACGGCCTGACCGGTGTCGAGACGCTCTTCCTGCCGACCTCGCCGACGTACAGCTTCCTCTCCTCGACGCTGGTCAAGGAGGTCGCCTCGTACGGTGGCGACGTCTCGCACCTGCTGCCGGAGACGGTGCACCGCCGGCTGGTCGAGCGGATCGCGGAGCGCAAGGCCCAGCAGTAGTCCGCTGCCTGTCCCTTTCTGCCGGTTCGTCATGGATTGTCCCGGGGGCGGGAGACCGGTTCGGCTCAGGCGTTGTGACCCCGCAGCGCACTGGCCGTACAGTCTGTATTCCTGCCCCGCGGTGAGGTCCACCGCGTCGGGCCTGCCTCCGCCGGACCGTCGGCGGCACACGGAAAGACGAAGCCCCGTGGACGTGCAGAACAAGGTCGACGAGATCGTGGCGGCGGTCGAGAACGCCCGCTCGATGCCGATGTCGGCCTCCTGCGTGGTGAACCGGGCCGAGCTGATCGGCCTGCTCAACGACCTCAGGTCGGCCCTGCCCGCCGAACTCGCCCAGGCCCAGTCGGTGATGGCCGACCACGAGCAGGTGGTGGCGGACGCCCAGGCCGAGGCCGAGCGGATCATCCAGGGCGCGCACGCCGAGCGCGGCTCGCTGATCTCGGACACCGAGGTGGTCCGCCAGGCCCAGGCCCAGGCCGACCGGATCCTCGCCGAGGCGCGCGCCGAGGTCGACGCCAAGCGGGCCGAGGCCGACGACTACGTGGACAGCAAGCTCGCCAACTTCGAGGTCGTGCTGACCAAGACGCTCGGCGCGGTCGGCCGCGGCCGCACCAAGCTGCGCGGCGACTCCAGCGTCTTCGAGACCGAGTCCGAGGGCGAGGCCGACGGCGAGGAGTTCCGCCCGCAGCGGATCAGCCCGAGCCCCGAGGTCGACGAGTACGTCGATGTGAAGCTCGCCACCCTGGAGAACGTGCTCGGCGCCACCCTGGAGGCGGTCGGCAAGGGCCGCGACAAGCTGCTCGGCAAGCGGCCCATCGACGAGCTGGGCGCCTACCTGGCCGCCGCCGACCAGGCCCAGCAGGCCAAGGAGCGGGCCGAGGCGGTCGCGGCGGGCTTCGCCCAGGACGCGGACGGCGCGGACATCGCCTGGTACCGCGAGGACGTCCCGCAGCAGCAGACCTGGCCGGAGCAGGCCCCGGCCGCGGCCGGGTGGCAGGCCCCCGGCACCGACCAGTACGCGGCGGCCCAGCAGCCGGGCGGGCAGTACGCCGAGGTGTACGGCGGCGGCTACGACCCGGCCGGCCAGGGAGACCCGTACAACACCCAGTGGGGCCAGCAGCAGGGCGGCTACCAGCAGCAGGGCTACCCGGACCAGCAGCAGGGCGGCTACGGCTATCCCCAGCAGCAGCAGGGCTACCCGGCGCAGTCGTACGACGGCTACACCTACCCCCAGCCGCCCGCCGCCCCGCCGGCCGTGCCCCACCAGCAGCAGGGCCAGGGCCAGCAGGGCCAGGCCCAGGGCCAGGGCCAGGGGCAGGGCCTGGACGAGACCAGCTTCTTCGACACCAGCATGATCGACATGACCAGGCTGCGGGAGCTCGGCGGGCGCTGAGCAGCACGTCGCGGGAGTCTCCTGACGGGACCGAAGTTGGGCCTGGCGGGAGACTCCGGTAGTCTGACCACTCCGGCCTCTCCATGTCCGGCTGTCGGCTTGCCCTCGCAACGCCGTCCGGTACGGAGACGCAATCGAAGATTCCCCATGGAAGTCAGGACACCGTGAACCGCCTCGACCACCGCGACCCCCTCGTGTTCGACACGCACGAGCTCGGTCGTCGCCCGGGCTCGATGCGCAAGGTGAGCCGGACCCTGGAGGCCCCCGAGGGCTTCGGGATCATCGACGTGATCGGCGTGCCGGAGAAGAGCCCGATCGAGCTGGAGCTCCGCCTGGAGTCCGTGGTCGAGGGCGTGCTGGTCACCGGTACCGCCGGGGCCCACGTCGAGGGCGAGTGCGTCCGGTGCCTGGAGCCCGTCGAGTTCGACGTCGACGTGGACTTCCAGGAGCTGTACTACTACCCGGAGTCCGACGAGCGCCACCGCGCCCGGACGGCCGGGGCCGAGGACCTCGACGAGGACTCGGAAGAAGAGACTTACCGTCTGGAGGGCGACTTCTTCGACCTCCGGCCGGTGCTGCGTGACGCGGTGGTGCTCGCACTGCCGCTGCAGCCGGTGTGCCAGGAAGACTGCCTGGGCCTGTGCTCCGAGTGCGGAGCGCGCCTGAGTGACGACCCGGCGCACCACCACGATGCCGTCGACCCCAGGTGGGCGGCTCTGCAGGGACTCTCCGCCGCCCCCGGCGACGAGGGTGACGGATCTAAGAACAGCGACACCCGTGAGGGTCTCGCCGAGAACCAGGAGAAGTAGCCGTGGCTGTTCCGAAGCGGAAGATGTCGCGCAGCAACACGCGCCACCGCCGTTCCAACTGGAAGGCCGTCGTTCCGGCCCTCGTGGCCTGCGACCGCTGCCACGAGCCGAAGCTCGGCCACATCGCGTGCCCGAGCTGCGGCACGTACAACCGTCGCCAGGTCCTCTCGGTCTGATCGGCGGGGTGTACGGATCGATGTCGGACGGTAACTCCACCCGCAAGGCGTCCACCGCCCCGAAGGGTTCCTCTTCAGGCGGAGGCAAGGCCGGCGGGCCGGCTTCGACCGAATACGACGTCCTGGAAGGGCGCCTCGGGTACACACTCGAGCGCGCCCTTCTGGTACGTGCCCTGACCCACCGCTCGTACGCGTACGAGAACGGCGGGCTGCCCACCAACGAGCGCCTGGAGTTCCTCGGCG
Organism: Kitasatospora sp. Xyl93; assembly: GCF_055383135.1. Lineage (NCBI taxonomy): Bacteria > Bacillati > Actinomycetota > Actinomycetes > Kitasatosporales > Streptomycetaceae > Kitasatospora > Kitasatospora sp. Xyl93. The sequence continues at coordinate 5,356,439 of NZ_AP029185.1, forward strand.
ACTCGGTGCTGGGCCTGGTGGTGACGGACACCCTCTACCGCGTCCACCCGGACGTCCCGGAGGGCACGCTCGCCAAGCTGCGCGCCGCGGTGGTCAACTCCCGCGCGCTCGCGGACGTCGGCCGCGGCCTGGAGCTCGGCGCGTTCATCCGCCTCGGCAAGGGCGAGGAGGGTACCGGCGGCCGCGACAAGTCGTCGATCCTCGCCGACACCGTCGAGGCCGTGATCGGCGCCGTCTACCTGGACCAGGGCCTGGACGCGGCCACCGAGTTCGTCCACCGGCTGTTCGACCCGCTGATCGAGGAGTCCTCTCAGCTGGGCGCCGGCCTGGACTGGAAGACCAGCCTCCAGGAACTCACCGCCTCGGTGGGCATCGGAGTGCCGGAGTACGTGGTCATGGAGTCCGGCCCGGACCACGAGAAGACCTTCACCGCGGCGGCCCGGGTGGCCGGCGAGGACTTCGGCAGCGGCGTCGGCCGCTCGAAGAAGGAAGCCGAGCAGAAGGCCGCCGAGAGCGCCTGGCGCGCGATCAAGGAGAAGTACGCCGACCGGCTGCCCGCCGGGGCGTAGCGCGGGCCCACTGGGCACCCCTCCGGGCGGCGACGCGTCCGAGTAGCCTTCACTCCTGCTGATCCCTACCGAGCAGGAGGCGTGTTCCGGTGCCCGAACTTCCCGAGGTCGAGGTCGTCCGCCGTGGTCTGGCCAACTGGGTGGCCGGGCGGACCGTCTCCGACGTCCAGGTGCTGCACCCGCGCGCGGTGCGCCGCCAGCCGGCCGGCGCGGCGGACTTCGCGGCCCGGCTGACCGGCACCACCCTCGGCACCGCGCAGCGGCGCGGCAAGTACCTGTGGGTGCCGCTGGCCGGTACCGGCGTGGGATTCTCGCTGATCGGCCACCTCGGGATGAGCGGCCAACTGCTCGTCCAGGACCCGTCCGTCCCCGACGAGACGCACCTGCGGGTGCGGCTGCGCTTCGCCGACGGCGGGCGCGAACTGCGCTTCGTCGACCAGCGGACCTTCGGCGGCCTGGCGGTCGAGGAGGCCGAGGAGGGGGACCCGGGGGGCACCCCGGTCTCCATCGCGCACATCGCCCGCGACCCGCTGGACCCGCGCTTCGACGACGCCGCCTTCGCGGCCGCGCTGCGCGCCAGGCGGACCACCGTCAAGCGCGCCCTGCTCGACCAGACCCTGATCAGCGGCGTCGGCAACATCTACGCCGACGAGGCGCTGTGGCGCTCGAAGCTGCACTACGACCGCCCGACGGCGACCCTCACCCGCCCGCAGGCCCTGCTGCTGCTGGCCAACGCCCGGGACGTGATGACCGCGGCGCTCGCCGTCGGCGGCACCAGCTTCGACAGCCTCTACGTCAACGTGAACGGCGAGAGCGGCTACTTCTCCCGGGACCTCGACGCCTACGGCCGCGAGCAGGAGCCCTGCCGCCGCTGCGGCACGCCGATCCGGCGGGCGGCCTGGATGAACCGCTCCAGCTACTTCTGCCCCCGCTGCCAGCGCGTGCCGCGCATCCGCACCGGGGCCTGAGACAGGGCGCGGCCCGTGGGTGCCCGCCGGATCCGACGGGTACCCACGGGCCACGCCCCGGGCTACTTGTGCGCGAGTTCGGGTTCCTCCGCGGACGCCTCCCCGGGCGCGCCGTGGGTGTCCTGGCCGAAGTAGGCGACCCCGACCGCGGCGACCACCGCCAGCAGGAAGCCGGCCGCGCCGAGCCAGCCGAGGCCGGCCTTGGTGGAGTCCCCGAGCCAGAGCACGCCGGCCGCGCCGGGCAGCACCGTCTCACCGACCACCAGGGCGGCGGTCGCGCCGTTCACCGAGCCGATCTGGAGCGCCACGGTGTGGATGTACATGCCGCCGATGCCGCCGACCAGGACGGCGTAGAGCGCCGGGTCGGTGAGCAGCGAGCCGAGGTCGAACGGCTCGATGCCGTTGAGGACGCGCACCCCGACGCCCAGGGCGCCGAAGCCGAGGCCGGAGAGCAGGCCGGCGACGATCGCGCCGTTGGCGCCCATCCGCCGCACCACCAGGCTGCCGCCGACCAGCAGCACGGTGGTGACGATCAGCAGCCACCAGTGGAAGGACATCGCCGCGTGGTGGCCGCCCTCCGGCCCGGCCGACACGGCCAGCAGCACCAGCGCCGAGCAGAGCACGGCGATCGAGGCCCACTCCAGCTGCTTGAGCCGGATGCCCAGCAGCTTGATGCTGAGCACCGCGGTGATCACCAGGTTGGCGCTGATGATGGTCTGGGAGAGGAACAGCGGCAGCAGCCGGGCGGCCAGCGCGCCGAGCCCGAAACCGATCAGGTCGAGCACCGTGCCGAGGATGAACTCCCAGGTGACGGCGGCCTTCGCGGTCGAGGAGAGGCTCGGGCCGCCGTGCTCGGTGGTCGAGCTGGTGGCGCCCTTGGCCGCCTCCTCCCGGGCCGAGCGGCGGGAGCCGACGGCCTGGAGGACCGAGCCGGTGCCGTAGCAGGCGGATGCCGCCACGGCGGTGACGAGGCCGATGATCACCGAGCGCTCCGATCGGGAGTTGGGTCAGGAACGGGCTGAGTAAAGAAAAGGCAATGGGACCGGTGGTCCGGGACCACTATGCCGGTTCGCACGGTACGGTCGGCACGCCCCCCGGAGTACCCCGGAACCGGGCCGGGCCTGCCGGAACGTACGTCCGGCGGCCTCCGGCGGTTCCCGGGCGGGCCGCGGGTCAGGGACGGCTGGGGGAAACATCATCCCCGAGGAGGGGAGCGGCCCCGGCGGTCGGCGGGGACTCTTGTCAACACCAGTATGCGAAGGGTATGGCGTGCTCGGGGGCAGGTCGCGGTAGCGTCGGGGGCATGAGAACCCTTGCACGACCTTCCCGGGGCGCCGGGCCGCTTGCCCTGGTGGCGGCGCTGCTCGGGCTGCTGCTCCTGCTGGCGCCGGCGGCCTCCGCGGCCGGGCTGAGCGACGCCGCGGCCACCCTGAAGAAGGGCCAGGTCTACGTCGACCCGGCGATGACGGGCCGCTTCAGCCAGGCCCAGGCCGACGCCCTGACCAAGAAGATCGACAAGGCCGACAAGCCGATCTTCGTCGCGGTGGTCCCCGACTCGCCCTCCTACGCCAAGGAGACCGTCTTCAAGGACCTCCGCACCAAGGTCGGCATCGACGGGGTGTACGCGGTCTGGCGCGGTGACCAGTTCACCGCCCGGGCCGACCGGGGCGCGCTGGGCGCCGGCCTCCCGGAGCGGATCGCCGGCGCGGCCTTCCGCTCGAACAACGGCGACATCGACGCCACCCTGAACGAGTTCGTCGACCAGGCCGCCCCGCAGACCAAGGGCACCGGGGTCAACCACAGCACCTCGATCGCCTGGGTGGTCGTCCCGGTGGTGCTGGTCGCACTGGCCGGCGCCGGTGTCTTCCTGCTCTTCCGCCGCGCCAAGAAGCGCAAGGAGGAGCAGGCCCGGGCCGAGCTGGAGCAGCTGCGCCGGGTGGTGGACGAGGACATCACCGCCTTCGGCGAGGAGCTGGACCGGCTCGACTTCAACCCGGCCGCGGCCGACGCCGACGACGCCCAGCGCACCGACTACACCCACGCCCTGGACTCGTACGAGAAGTCCAAGCGGCTGATGGACGAGGCCAAGCGGCCGGAGGACGTCAAGCAGGTCACCGAAGCGATCGAGGACGGCCGGTTCGCGCTGGCCGCCCTGAGCGCCCGGCGGGGCGGGCGCCCGCTGCCCGAGCGCCGTCCCCCGTGCTTCATGGACCCGCGGCACGGCCCGTCCGTCAAGGACGTCGACTGGTCCCCGGCCGGCGGCTCGGTCCGTTCCGTGCCGGTCTGCCAGGCCGACGCGGACCGGGTGGCGGCCGGCCTCGACCCGGCCGTCCGCACCGTGGACACCGAGCACGGCCCGCAGCCGTACTGGAACGCCGGCCCGGCGTACGCCCCGTATGCGGGCGGCTACTACGGCGGCTTCGGCGGCGGGCTGCTGCCGGCCCTGCTGGTCGGCACCATGCTCGGCTCGGTGATGAGCTCGCCGGCGTACGCGGCCGGGCCGATGATGGACGGCGGCCACGGCTACCAGGACCAGAACGAGGGCGGTGACTTCACCGGCGCCGACTTCAACGGCGGCGACTTCGGCGGGTTCGGTGGTGGCGGCGACTTCGGTGGCGGCGGCGACTTCGGCGGTGGCGGCGACTTCGGCGGCGGGGACTGGTAGCCCGCCGGACCGACCGTCCGCTCCAGCGGCCCCGCCGGTGCTCCGGCGGGGCCGCTGCCGTTCCTCCGCGCGGGCGGGCGTGCCCCGGTCGGCGGGTGCGGACGGCGTCCCCGGTCGGCGGCGCGGGGCGGGTCGAGGCCGGGCGCGCGGGGGGTCGGGGCGTGTCCTAAGGTCGGGGCATGCACGGTCGCGACGCCCACAGTGAGGAACCGGTCCGGGTGACCGCCTGGGTCCGGGGGAAGGTCCAGCAGGTCGGGTTCCGCTGGTGGACCAGGGCGCGGGCGCTGGAGATCGGACTGACCGGCTACGCCAGCAACCTCGGCGACGGCCGGGTGCAGGTGGTGGCCGAGGGGCTCGCCCCCGACTGCGAACAGCTGCTGGCCCGGCTGCGCGGCCCGGGGACCCCGGGGAACGTCAGCGGGGTCACCGAGATCTGGACGGCCGTCGGCGCCGGTTACGAGGGTTTCGAGATCCGCTGAGCCGCCTCCGGACCGCCCCGGGGCGCACCCGTCGACGGACCACCGGCGGCCCGCCGCACGGGCTTCCGGGAAAAGATCGGGAACCGGCGGTGTCACGAGGTTGCCATCCGGGCAGACTCGTGGTTGACTCCGCATCGAACGATGATCCACGAGCACGTGGTGGACCCGTCCCGGAACCCCCCAGGCGTGACGACACCGCCGGGCAGGTGACAGGGACGCGGTAGCGTGCGGTGATCGTGTTGACCCTTTCCGTCTTTGGTGAGACGCTGGAAGCCCGCGCACACGACCGCGTTCTCCCGGTAGGCGCATGCCCTCGTGAGCCCAGCTCACGGTGGTTATGCCGTAGTGCCCAGCCAGCACTTCCGGTGACGCGCCGCGCGTGCGTCCCCCTTCCCCCTAGACCTGGACCGTTCCGGTTCGGTCACTCAGCGTGGAGGACCATTCATCATGGCAAAGGCGCTTCTCGGGTACGTCGGCGGCCCCGACCCGCGAATGCTCTCCGAGATGCGACGGCTTCAGCAGCGCGTCCAGGATCTTGAAGCCGAGCTCCTTCGGATGCAGGCTGAGAACGACGCACTGACCGCTGTCGCCGGCGAGCACTCGCTGCTCAACAGCATCGATCTGGATCAGCGGGAGCCGGCTCTCACCTGAGTCCCGCCCGGTCCTCGCAGATCGACGCCGCTGTGCACTGAGCCGCCCCGAAAGGGACGCAGCTTGCAAGGGACGCCCGGATGTGGCGTCCCTTCGTCGTGTCCGGCTCCCGATACAGTCGGTTCCCGTCGTGAGCGATAGAGGGGAACCGGCCGCGTGCACCTGAAGAGTCTGACGCTGCGCGGGTTCAAGTCCTTCGCCTCCAGCACCACCCTGCGCTTCGAGCCCGGCATCACCTGCGTCGTCGGCCCGAACGGCTCCGGCAAGTCGAACGTGGTCGACGCGCTGTCCTGGGTGATGGGCGAGCAGGGGGCCAAGTCGCTGCGCGGCGGCAAGATGGAGGACGTCATCTTCGCCGGGACCAGCGGGCGCGCCCCGCTCGGCCGCGCCGAGGTCAGCCTCACCATCGACAACGGTGACGGCGCCCTGCCGATCGACTACTCCGAGGTGACGATCACCCGGACGATGTTCCGCAACGGCGGCAGCGAGTACGCGCTCAACGGCGAGACCTGCCGCCTGCTGGACATCCAGGAACTGCTCTCCGACTCCGGCATCGGCCGCGAGATGCACGTCATCGTCGGGCAGGGGCAGCTCGACTCCGTCCTGCACGCCGACCCGATGGGCCGCCGCGCCTTCATCGAGGAGGCGGCCGGCGTCCTCAAGCACCGCAAGCGCAAGGAGAAGGCGCTGCGGAAGCTGGACGCGATGCAGGCCAACCTCAACCGGGTCCAGGACCTGGTGGCGGAACTGCGCCGCCAGCTCGGACCGCTCGGCCGGCAGGCCCGGATCGCCCGCCGGGCCGCCGGCATCCAGGCCGACCTGCGCGACGCCCGGCTGCGGCTGCTCGCCGACGACCTGTGCGCGCTCCGCCGGGCCGTCGAGGCCGAGATCGCGGACGAACTGGCGCTGCGGCTGCGCCGCACCACCGTCGAACAGGAGCTGGCCCGCGCGGTGCAGCGCGAACGCGTCCTGGAGGCGCAGGTCCAGCAGCTCGGGCCCGGCCTGGAGACCGCCCGGCAGACCTGGTACCGGCTCTCCGCGCTCGCCGAGCGCACCCGCGGCACCATCGGGCTGGCCGAGGCCCGAGCCCGGCACGCCGTCGCCGGGGGCCGGGGCGAGGAGCGGCGCGGGCGCGATCCGGAGGAGCTGGAGCGGGAGGCAGAACGGGTCCGCGAGGAGGAGGCCGCGCTGACCGAGGCGCTGGAGGAGGCGCGGTACGCGCTGGCCGAGGCGGTCGAGCGCAAGGACGGCGTGGAGCGGGAGCTGGCCGCCGAGGAGCGCCGGCTGCGGGACGCCGCCCGGGCGATCGCCGACCGCCGGGAGGGCCTGGCCCGGCTGCAGGGACAGGCCGCCGCCGCCCGGTCCAGGGCCGCCGCGGCGCAGGCCGAGACCGGTCGGCTCGCCGAGGCCCGGGACGAGGCGCTGCTGCGCGCCGAGGCCGCCCAGGGCGAACTGGAGGAGCTCCAGCAGCAGGTCGACGGCCTGGCCGGGGCCGACGAACAGGCCGAGGACCGGTACCGGCGGGCGCGCGAACGGCTGGCCGCCGTCGAGGCGGAGCTCGCCGCGGCCCGGGAGACGGCCGGCGCCGCCGAGCGCGAGCGGGCCGGGCTGACCGCGCGGCACGAGGCGCTCTCCCTCGGGCTGCGCCGCAAGGACGGCACCGGCGCGCTGCTCGACGCGGGGGAGCGGCTGGGCGGGCTGCTCGGCCCGGCGGCCGCGCTGTTGCGGATCGAGGCCGGGTACGAGGTGCCGCTCGCCGCGGCGCTCGGTGCGGCGGCCGACGCGGTGGCCGTCGACTCGCCGTCCGCCGCCGCCGGGGCGCTGCGGCTGCTGCGGGCCGAGGACGCCGGCCGGGCCGCGCTGCTGATCGCCGGTGCCGCCGACCCGGCGGAGACAGCCGGTGAGCCGCTGCCGGACGGTGCCCGCTGGGCGGCCGAACTGGTGGACGGCCCAGCCGAGTTGATCGGTGCGGTCCGGCGGCTGCTGGCCGGGGTGGCGGTGGTCGCCGACCTCGACCGGGCGCTGCGGCTGGTGGCCTCGCACCCCGGACTCTGTGCCGTCACCGCCGACGGGGACAGGCTCGGTGCCGGCTTCGCCCAGGGCGGCTCCGGCGGCGCGCCGAGCCTGCTGGAGACCCAGGCGGCGGTGGACGAGGCGGCCCGGGCGATCGGTGAACTCACCGCCCGCTGCGCCGAGTCGGCCGAGCGGCTGGCCGAACTCGCCGAACTGCGGCGGGAGACGGCCGCCGAGGTGGAGCAACTGGCCGAGCTGCGACGGCAGCAGGAGAAGGAGCGGGCCCAGGTCGCCGGGGCGCTCGGCCGGCTCGGCGGGCAGGCCCGGGCAGCCGCCGGGGAGGCCGGGCGGCTGTCGGCCGCCGCCGCGCGGGCCGCGCAGGGGCTGGCCGAACTGATCGACAGCGCCGAGGAGTCGGCGCAGCGCCTGGCCGCCGCCGAGGAGTCGGCGCAGGCGGGGGAGGACGAGCCGGACACCGCCGAGCAGCAGCGGCTGGCCGAGGCCGCCGGCGCCGCCCGGCAGGCCGAACTGGAGGCCCGGCTCGCGGTGCGCACCCACGAGGAGCGGGTCCGCGCCCTGACCGGCCGGGCCGACCAGCTGGACCGGGCCGCCCGCGCCGAGCGCGAGGCGCGCGCCCGGACCGCCGAGCGCCGCCGGCGCGCCGAGCACGACGCCTCGGTGGCGAACGCCGTCGCGGCGGGCGCCCGGCAGCTGCTGGCCTGCCTGGAGGTGTCGCTGGCCCGCGCGGACGCCGGGCGGGCGGCCGTCGAACAGGCGCGCACCGAGCGCGAGCAGGAGCTGCGCGAGCACCGGGAACACGGCCGCGCGCTCAAGGAGGAGCTGGACAGGCTGGTCGACGCCGGGCACCGGGACGAGGTGCTGCGCGCCGAGAAGCGGCTGCGGATCGAGCAGCTGGAGGCCCGTGCGCTGGAGGAGTTCGGCATCGACGGCGGCGAGCTGGTCGCCGGGTACGGTCCGGACCAGCCCGTCCCGCCGTCGTCCGCGGCGGAGGGCGCCGACGCCGCCGGCGCGGGAGGCGCGGGAGGCGCGGAAGGCCGGGAGCCGGAGGCGCCGTACCCGTACGTCCGGGCCGAGCAGGAGAAGCGGCTGCGGGCGGCCGAGAAGGCGTACCAGCAGCTCGGCAAGGTCAACCCGCTGGCGCTGGAGGAGTTCACCGCGCTGGAGGAGCGCCACCGGTTCCTCGGCGAGCAGCTGGACGACCTCAAGCGCAGCCGGCGCGACCTGCTGGACATCGTCCGGGACGTGGACCAGCGGGTCGAGCAGCTGTTCACCTCGGCCTACCACGACACCGCCGCCCAGTTCGAGGGCGTCTTCGCCCGGCTCTTCCCGGGCGGGGAGGGCCGGCTGGTGCTGACCGACCCGGACGACATGCTCGGCACCGGGGTCGAGGTGGAGGCCCGCCCGCCGGGCAAGAAGGTCAAGCGGCTGTCGCTGCTGTCCGGCGGCGAGCGCTCGCTGACCGCGGTGGCGCTGCTGGTGGCGATCTTCAAGGCCCGGCCCAGCCCGTTCTACGTGATGGACGAGGTGGAGGCGGCGCTGGACGAGACCAACCTGCGCCGACTGGTCGGGATCATGGAGGAGCTGCGGGAGAGCTCCCAGCTGATCGTGATCACCCACCAGAAGCTCACCATGGAGTCGGCCGACGCCCTCTACGGCGTGACCATGAAGGGCGACGGCATCTCGCAGGTGATCAGCCAGCGGCTGCGCACGGGGACACCTCCCGGCCGCCAGGCCGGGGGAGGGCACCGGGAACCGCGGCCCCGGGCCGCGCGAACCGCATCGGTGTAGAGCGGCTGCGGTCCATCCGGGCTCCGGTCGCGGATACTGGAGCGGTTATGGAATACGTGATCCTTGCCGTAGTCATCGCCGTGGTCGCCGTCGGCGCGATCGCGGGCCTCGTCGTTTCCGGCAGACGACGCCAGCAGCTGCCCCCGAAGTCGCAGGCGCCGGTCATCACGGCGCCGAAGCCCACCCCGCGGGAGCCCCAGGTCGGCGAGGAGTCCGCGCCGCCGACCGAGGCGCCCCGCCGCACCATCGAGGAGGTGGAACTCCCGGCGGAGGCCGAGGCCCCCGAGGCCGTCGAGGTCGCGCCGGCCGAGGCCGAGGCGGCGCCCGCCGTCGAGGTCCCCGAGCCCACCGCCGGCCGGCTGGTCCGGCTGCGCTCGCGGCTCTCCCGCTCGCAGAACTCGCTCGGCAAGGGCCTGCTCTCGCTGCTCTCCCGGGAGCACCTGGACGAGGACACCTGGGAGGAGATCGAGGAGACGCTGCTCACCGCCGACGTCGGCGTCGCGCCGACCCAGGAGCTGGTCGAGCGGCTGCGCACCCGGGTGAAGGTGCTCGGCACCCGGACGCCCGACGAGCTGCGCGCGCTGCTGCGCGAGGAGCTGGTCGAGCTGGTCGGCAAGGACTCCGACCGCGCCGTGCGCTCCACCAAGCACGAGGAGGGCCCGGCGGTGGTCCTGGTGGTCGGCGTCAACGGCGTCGGCAAGACCACCACCACCGGCAAGCTGGCCCGCGTCCTGGTCGCCGACGGCCGCAAGGTGGTGCTCGGCGCCGCCGACACCTTCCGTGCCGCCGCCGCCGACCAGCTCCAGACCTGGGGCGAGCGGGTCGGGGCGCGCACCGTGCGCGGCCCGGAGGGCGGCGACCCGGCCTCGATCGCCTTCGACGCGGTCAAGGAGGGCATCGCCGAGGGCGCGGACACCGTGCTGGTCGACACCGCCGGCCGCCTGCACACCAAGACCGGCCTGATGGACGAGCTGGGCAAGGTCAAGCGGGTCGTCGAGAAGCACGGCCCGGTGGACGAGGTGCTGCTGGTGCTGGACGCCACCACCGGCCAGAACGGCCTGATCCAGGCCCGGGTGTTCGCCGAGGTGGTCGACATCACCGGCATCGTGCTGACCAAGCTGGACGGCACCGCCAAGGGCGGCATCGTGGTCGCGGTCCAGCGCGAGCTGGGCGTACCGGTCAAGCTGATCGGCCTGGGCGAGGGCGCGGACGACCTGGCTCCGTTCGAGCCGGGGGCGTTCGTGGACGCGCTGATCGGGGACTGACGCAGCCCGCGCGAAGGCCGTACGAAGGGCCCGCCCCCTGCCGGGGCGGGCCCTTTCGCGTACCCGTGGCCGGGCGGGTCGGTGCGCCCCGGGACCGGCGGGCCGGTCAGGAGGCCATCCAGGCCGGTTCGGCGGTGCGCTCCCGGCTGCGGTGGCAGGCGTAGGCGAGGGTGCCGAGCAGCAGCCGCGCCTCCGGCGGGCAGCCCGCGTTGTCGCGGGTGGGGCGGCGCAGCCAGCGGACCGGGCCGAGGCCGTCGAGGACGGTGGGCGGAGCGGCGACGTAGCTGCCCTCACCGTGGCAGGTCAGGTCGAGCGCGGCGTCGTCCCAGCCCATCCGGTACAGCAGGTCGGGCAGACGCCGGGCGGTGCCGGCGGCGACCAGGAACTGGAGCCGGCCGGTGGGGGCGGCGAGCACCGGGCCGACCTGCGTCCCCATCCGCTCCAGCCGGACCAGCGCCTGGAGGCCGGCCTGCTCGGGGACGTCCAGGACGTCGAAGGCGCGGCCGGTGGGGAACAGCACCGAGGTCTCGGCGCGGGCGGCGCGGGCCCGGCCGCCGCCGCCCGGCACGGGGTGCAGGCCGGGCGCGGCGCAGCGGGGGGAGCCGCAGGGACAGCGGGTCGGGGCGGTGGCGCCGGTGACCGGGGTGCCGGCGGCCGGGTCGCCGGTCGTGACCGCCCAGCCCCAGCGGCCGGTGTACTCCGCGGCGGCCTGGGACGCGGTGACCTTGGTGCGGCGGCGCGCGCCCAGCGGTGCCAGCCGCAGGTGCCCCAGTCGAAGTTCGCCGAACAGGTTGTCCATGCCTCCCCCAACAGGTTCTCGTTGCCGATGGTTACGGGACGGTGACTGTGTGTTGATTGTCAGCTGTGTGGTGCGTAGTGCGGTGGCGGCGCGCAGCGCGCGATGTGCGCCTGTTCCGCCGGTGCGCCTCGGGCGCCGCCTTGTGGGGGCGGCGCCGATGCCGGATCGTCGTGTTCGTGAGACTGTCGCCGTCCCGAGTGGACGGTGAACTCGCCTGTGGCTGAGGTGGGTTGTGGACTCCGCCGGGTCCTCCGGGAGGCGCCGGGGGACTTGGCGGCCCGCATATGCCGGACCGTCGGGACTCCCTAAGTGAAGCGTGTGCCCCCGGGCTTCGGTTCACTCCTGGGGGTGGCGAAAGGTGGCGTTTCGCCAGGGCCGCTCCCACGGGCCCCTCGCGGGGCATTACGTTCAGCACGCGGATGTCGTCGAGGAGTCTGTTCCGGGCCGTCGAGGAGCGGGAGTTGGGAACCTGACGGATCGTCCGCAACGATGGCACACCAGTGCGAGGGTGCCGCGGGTCCGGCAGCTCCGCGGCACGGCAGCACCTCAGGCACGGCACGTCTGGCAAGAGCCCGCAACCGTCGGGCGGTCACGATCGGGGGCCCCGCTAGGGGCCGGGCGGGATGGGGACGTTACCCATGGCAGAGAAGCAACCGAATGAGAAGCTGACCACGTGGTTCGCCCGCAGCGGCTGGTCCAAGGGCGAGTTGGCCCGCCAGGTCAACCGCCGGGCCCGGCAGATCGGCGCCCACCACGTCTCCACCGACACCTCGCGGGTGCGCCGCTGGCTCGACGGCGAGCAGCCCCGCGAGCCGATCCCCAAGATCATGTCGGAACTCTTCTCCGAACGGTTCGGCTCGGTGGTCTCGATCGAGGACCTCGGCCTGCGCGCCGCGATCCCGGTCTCGACCGTGGGCGGCGGCGTCGACCTGCCGTGGAGCGGCCCGCAGACCGTCCAGCTGATCAGCGACTACTCCCGCAGCGACCTCATGCTCAACCGCCGGGGCTTCCTCGGCACCTCTCTCGCGCTGACCGCGGGCGCCGCGCTGATCGAGCCGATGCAGCGCTGGCTCGCCCCCGGCCCGACCGGCGTGCCCACCCCGATCCTCACCGCGGCCAACGGCGGCGAGGCGTTCACCGGCCGGCTCTCCGAACCGGAGCTCGAACTGCTCGAGCAGACCACGGTCATGTTCCGGCAGTGGGACGCGCAGAACGGCGGCGGGCTGCGCCGCAAGGCCGTCGTCGGCCAGCTGCACGAGGTCACCGACCTGCTCCAGGAGACGTACAGCGAGGACACCACCAAGCGGCTGTTCCGGCTCACCGCCGAACTCGCCCACCTGGCCGGGTGGATGTCGTACGACGTCGGGATGCACCCGAGCGCGCAGAAGTACTACGTGCTCGCCCTGCACGCGGCCAAGGAGGCCGGCGACCGCCCGTTCGGCGCGCTGATCCTCACCGACATGAGCCGCCAGATGATCCACCTCAACCGGGGCGAGGACGCCCTGGAGCTCATCCACCTCGCCCAGTACGGCAGCCGCGACGCCGCCACCCCGCGCCAGCAGTCCCTGCTGTACGCGATGGAGGCGCGCGCCTACGCCACCATCGGCGAGGTCAACCGCTGCGCCCGGGCGGTCCGGCTGGCCGAGGACACCTTCACCGACATCCGGGACGGGGACCAGGAGCCGGACTGGCTGAAGTTCTTCTCGCCGGCCGAGCTGAACGCCGAGAACGCGCACTCCTTCCGCGACCTCGCGTACCACTCGGACAACGCCGAGCTCTACGCCTCGATGTCCGCGCCGGTGATGGAGCGCGCGGTCGACCTGTTCCGCCAGGACGCCGACCACGTGCGCTCGTACGCCTTCAACCTGATCGGCATGGCCAGCGTCCACCTGCTGCAGAAGGAGGCCGAGCAGGCCGCGGTGATGGCCGAGCAGGCGGTGGACATCGCCACCAAGGTGCGCTCGGAGCGGCTGAACTCCCGGGTGCGCAAGACCACGGAGGCCGCGGCGGCCCGGTTCAAGGGCGTGGACGCGGTGAGCCGGCTCAAGGAGCGGGTGGTCCAGGACATCCCGGAGTTCGTCTCGGTGGTCTGACCGGCCCGGCCGGGGGCCCTCCGAGGAAGCTCCACCGACCGTGGCGGCCGCCGCCGCCACGGTCGGTGGCCTGTCCGGCGGCGGTTGGCGGCGGCTCCGGTGCCCGGCGGCGCGGCGGCGGTTCACGCAGCCGTAACCCGCGCGTCGCACGCGTCACGGCGGTGAAACAACCGGTCGCACCGGCCGAAACCAGCCTTCGGCACGCTCCTCCTCAACGCCGACGCCCCGGTGACACCACGGGACGGGTCCCCGGGTGCGGATCGGCCTGGACGCAGAGGAGACGCCGATGCCGGACGGCTTCAGTGCGGGCGACACCGCCTTCGTACTCATCAGTGCGGCCCTGGTCATGCTGATGACCCCAGGGCTGGCCTTCTTCTACGGGGGCATGGTCAGGGCCAAGAGCACGCTGAACATGCTGGCGATGAGCTTCCTCTCGCTCGGCATCGTCAGCGTGCTGTGGGTCCTCTACGGCTACTCGCTCAGCTTCGGGTCCGACTCCTTCGCCGGCCTGATCGGCGACCTGGACCACCTCGGGATGCGCGGCCTCGGCATCGACGAGCTGACCGGCACCATCCCGGTCACCGCCTTCGCGCTCTTCCAGCTGATGTTCGCGGTCATCACTCCGGCGCTGATCAGCGGCGCCGTCGCGGACCGGGCGAGATTCGCCGCCTGGGGCCTGTTCATCGCGCTCTGGGTGACGATCGTCTACTTCCCGGTCGCGCACTGGGTGTTCTTCTTCGACGGTGGCCGGGGCGGCTGGCTGGGCGACCGCAACGGCGTGATCGACTTCGCCGGCGGCACCGCCGTGCACATCAACGCGGGCGTCGCCGGGCTGGCGCTCTGCCTGGTGCTGGGCAAGCGGATCGGCTTCAAGAAGGACCCGATGCGCCCGCACAGCCTGCCGCTGGTGATGCTCGGCTCGGGGCTGCTCTGGTTCGGCTGGTTCGGCTTCAACGCGGGCTCGGCGCTGGCCGCCAACGGCGTCGCCGCGATGGCGATGGTCAACACCCAGGTCGCCACCGGCGCGGCCCTGGTCGGCTGGCTGGTCTACGAGAGACTCAAGCACGGCGCCTTCACCACGCTGGGCGCCGCCTCCGGAGCGGTGGCCGGACTGGTCGCGATCACCCCGGCCTGCGGCTCGGTGAGCCCGCTCGGCGCGGTCGCGATCGGGCTGGTCGCGGGCGCCGTCTGCTGCGCCGCCGTGTCGCTCAAGTACCGCTGGGGCTTCGACGACTCGCTCGACGTGGTGGGCGTGCACGCGGTCGGCGGGGCGGTCGGCTCGCTGCTGGTCGGCCTGTTCGCCACCGGTGGGGTCGGCCAGGAGGTCAAGGGCCTGTTCTACGGGGGCGGGATCGGGCAGCTGGGCAAGCAGGCGATGGGCGTGGCGGTGGTCGCGGCGTACTCCTTCGTGCTGTCCTGGCTGCTGGCCAAGGCGGTCGACCGGCTGGTCGGCTTCCGGGTCGCCGGGGAGGTCGAGGTGGCCGGCATCGACCAGGCCGAACACGCCGAGTCCGCCTACGATTTCAGCGCCGTGGGGGCGGGTCTGGCCCGGGCCCTGCCGGGCCTGGCCGCCGCTGCCGCGACGCCCGCCGCCGAACAGGCCGCCGCTGCGGAGCCGGTCGCCGCGACGCCCGCCGCCGAACGGGCCCCCACCACCGGGTCCGCCGTGAAGCCCGCCGAGAAGAAGACCGAGGTCGACGCCCGATGAAGCTCATCACCGCCGTGATCAAGCCGTACCGACTCGACGAGGTGAAGGCCGCCCTGCAGGCCTTCGGCGTGCACGGCCTGACCGTCACCGAGGCCAGCGGCTACGGCCGCCAGCGCGGCCACACCGAGGTGTACCGGGGGGCCGAGTACACCGTGGACCTGGTACCGAAGGTCAGGATCGAGGTCCTGGTCGAGGACGAGGACGCCGAGGACCTGATCGACGTCCTGGTGAAGGCGGCCCGGACCGGGAAGATCGGCGACGGCAAGGTGTGGAGCGTGCCGGTCGACACCGCCGTACGGGTCCGCACCGGCGAGCGCGGCCCGGACGCCCTGTAGCCCGACGGCCGACAGCCCGCAGCGGACGGCGGGCCCGTTCACCCGGAAGGGTGCGGGTCCGCCCGACGGCGTACCGGCGTCGTCCGGGCGGCGGAACGGGGTGCGCTCGCCCTTCATTCCGCACCCGGCCGCTCCCCCCGCACGCTCCACCCCGCCACGCTCCACCTCCGGCCGCTCCACCCGGTCGGACGCCCATCCCGTGGGGACGGCGCACCGGCAGGACGGTTCACCAGCACGACGGACGGGACCCACGCGCATGACCACCGAGACCGCCCCCTCCGACCCCGCCGACCCCGCCGGCCACTGCGCCGCCCGGGCCGCGCTGCTCGCCGGCCCCGGCCCGGGCGGCCGGCCCCGCCGCCGGGCGCTGGCCCGGCTCACCGACGACTGGCTGACCGGGCTGCTCGCGGCTGCCGGAGCCCCGCCCGGCGTCGCGCTGGTCGCGGTCGGCGGCTACGGGCGCGGCGAGCTGTCCCCGCGCAGCGACCTGGACGTCCTGCTGCTGCACGACGGCCCGATCGCCCGGGAGCTGCCCGAGCGGATCTGGTACCCGGTCTGGGACTCGGGCGCCAAGCTCGACCACGCGGTGCGCACCGTGGCGGAGGCCCGCGCGGTCGCCGCCGCCGACCTCAAGGCCCAGCTCGGCCTGCTGGACGCCCGTCACCTCGCCGGGGACCGGGCGCTCACCGACGCGCTGCGCTCCGCGGTGCTCACCGACTGGCGCGCGAGCGCGCCCGCGCGCCTGCCGGAGCTGCGCGAGCTGGGCCGCGAGCGGGCCGAACGGCACGGTGAGCTGTCCTTCCTGCTGGAACCCGACCTCAAGGAGGCCCGCGGCGGCCTGCGCGACGTCGTGGCGCTGGACGCGATCGCCGCCACCTGGCTGGCCGACGCGCCCCGGGACGGCCTGGACGCCGCCGCGCAGCGGCTGGCCGACGTGCGGGACGCCCTGCACCTGGCCACCGGCCGGGCCACCGACCGGCTCAGCCTCCAGGACCAGGACCAGGTCGCCGAGCGGCTCGGGGTGCTGGACGCCGACACCCTGCTGCGCCAGGTCTACGAGGCCGCCCGCACCGTCGCGTACGCGGGCGACGTCACCTGGCGGGCGGTGGACCGGGTGCTCGCGGCCCGCGGCGACCGGGGCCGGCGGGTGCGCCGGCTGGGCATCCCGTTCGGCGGCGCCGGACGCGGCACCGGCGCGGTGGCCCGGGGCACGGTCGAGCGGCGGCCGCTCGCCGAGGGCGTGGTCGAGCAGGACGGCGAGGCGGTGCTCGCCCAGGGCGCCCGCCCGGCCGCCGACCCGGTGCTGCCGCTGCGTGCCGCGGCGGCCGCCGCGCAGAACGGGCTGACCGTCTCGTACGCCACGGTGCGCCGGCTGGCCGCCGAGTGCCGCCCGCTGCCGGTGCCCTGGCCGGACGAGGCGCGCGAGCAGCTGGTCACCCTGCTGGGCGCGGGGGAGTCGGCCGTCCCGGTGTGGGAGGCGCTGGAGGCGGAGGGGCTGGTCCGCCGGCTGCTGCCGGACTGGGAACGGGTGCGCTGCCGCCCGCAGCGCAACGCGGTGCACCGCTGGACGGTGGACCGGCACCTGGTGGAGACGGCGGTGCGGGCCGCCGCGATGACCCGCCGGGTGGCCCGGCCGGACCTGCTGCTGGTCGCCGCTCTGCTGCACGACATCGGCAAGGGCTGGCCGGGGGACCACAGCGAGGCCGGCGAGGTGATCGTCCGCGACCTCGGCGCCCGGATGGGCTTCGGCCCCGAGGACACCGAGACCCTGGCGGTGCTGGTCCGCCACCACCTGACCCTGGTGGACACCGCGACCCGGCGCGATCCGGACGACCCGGCCACCGTCGAGGCGATCACCAAGGTGGTCACCACCGTGCCGGAGCTGGAACTGCTGCACGCGCTCACCGAGGCGGACGCGCTGGCCACCGGCCCTGCCGCGTGGAGCGGCTGGCGGGCCTCGCTGGTGGACGGCCTGGTGGCCCGGGCGACGGACCGGCTGGCCGGGGCGGGCGTCCCGCCGGTGGAGGCGGCGCCGACCGCCGAGCAGGAGCGGCTCGCGGTCGAGGCCGCCCGGACCGGGCAGCCGGCGCTGTCGCTGCTGGCCCGGTCGGAGGGGGCGGAGCCGGGCGCCGAGCCGATGGGAGTCGAGCTGAACCTGGCCGTCCCGGACCGTCCCGGGCTGCTCGGCACCGCGGCCGGGGTGCTCGCGCTGCACCGGCTGGCCGTCCGCTCGGCCGGACTGCGCGAGCTGGACCCGGCGGGCGCCGGGCCGGTGCTGCTGCTGTCCTGGCGGGTGGCGGCCGAGTACGGCGAGCTGCCCGAGGCGGCCCGGCTGCGGGCCGACCTGCGCCGGGCGCTGGACGGCTCGCTGGACGTCGCCCGCCGTCTCGCCGAGCGGGACGCCGCCGCCCCGCGCCGCCGGGGCATCCCCACCCCGCCGCCGCTGGTCGCGGTGGCGCCCGCGGTGGCCTCGGCTACCGCGACCGTGCTGGAGGTCCGCGCGCACGACGCCCCCGGGCTGCTGCACCGGATCGGCCGGGCGCTGGACGGGGCGGGCGTCCGGGTGCGCACGGCGCACGTCTCCACGCTGGGCGCGGAGGCCGTCGACTCGTTCTACCTGACCGACGAAGCGGGCCGCCCGCTGACCGCCGCGCGGGCCGGCGAGGTGGCGGCGGCGGTCCGGGCCGCGCTGGCCTGAGCACCGGTCCGGGGCGGGCCGAGCGCCGGTCCGCGCCGGGCCGAACACCGGATCCTCGCTGGGCCGAGCGCCGCTCCGGGCCTGGTGCGGGGCCGTGGACGGGACCCGGGCGGGGGCCGCGGACCGGGGTTCCGCACGGGGGTGGAGACCGTACCCGGGGCGGCCGGATACCCTGGGGGGCGACGACCGTACCGATACCGATGCCGCAGAGGACCCGCGACGACGTGTTCGACACCCTTTCCGATCGCCTCGCAGCGACGTTCAAGAACCTCCGGGGCAAGGGCCGCCTGAGCGAGGCGGACATCGACGCCACCGCCCGCGAGATCCGCATCGCGCTGCTGGAGGCGGACGTCGCGCTGCCGGTCGTCCGGGCCTTCATCAAGCAGGTCAAGGAGCGGGCGCTCGGTGCCGAGGTCTCCGGTGCGCTGAACCCGGCGCAGCAGATCATCAAGATCGTCAACGAGGAGCTCATCGCGATCCTCGGCGGCGAGACCCGCCGGGTGCGGTTCGCCAAGAGCGGCCCGACGGTGATCATGCTCGCCGGTCTCCAGGGCGCCGGCAAGACCACCCTCGCGGGCAAGCTCGGCCACTGGCTGAAGAAGCAGAAGCACACCCCGCTGCTGGTCGCCTGCGACCTCCAGCGCCCCAACGCGGTCAACCAGCTCCAGGTGGTCGCCGAGCGCGCCGGCGTGGCCTTCTACGGCCCGCAGCCGGGCAACGGCGTCGGCGACCCGGTGCAGGTGGCCAAGGACTCGATCGAGTACGCCAAGCAGAAGCAGTACGACGTCGTCGTCGTCGACACCGCCGGCCGCCTGGGCATCGACGCCGAGCTGATGCAGCAGGCCGCCGACATCCGCGCCGCGGTGAACCCGGACGAGGTCCTGTTCGTCGTCGACGCGATGATCGGCC
Organism: Kitasatospora sp. Xyl93; assembly: GCF_055383135.1. NCBI lineage: Bacteria > Bacillati > Actinomycetota > Actinomycetes > Kitasatosporales > Streptomycetaceae > Kitasatospora > Kitasatospora sp. Xyl93. The sequence goes on from NZ_AP029185.1 coordinate 5,375,400, forward strand.
AGGACGCGGTCACCACCGCGCAGGCCTTCCTCGACGGCGTCGACTTCACCGGTGTGGTGCTCTCCAAGCTCGACGGCGACGCCCGCGGTGGTGCGGCCCTGTCGGTCGCGCACGTCACCGGCCGGCAGATCATGTTCGCCTCCAACGGCGAGAAGGTCGACGACTTCGACGCCTTCCACCCGGACCGGATGGCCTCGCGCATCCTCGGCATGGGTGACGTCCTCTCGCTGATCGAGAAGGCCGAGCAGACCTTCTCGCAGGCCGAGGCGGAGAAGATCGCCGCCAAGCTGCGCGGCGGCCCGAAGCAGTTCACCCTGGACGACTTCCTGTCCCAGCTGGAGCAGGTCCAGAAGATGGGCTCGATCTCCAAGCTGCTCGGCATGCTGCCCGGCATGGGCCAGATCCGGGACCAGATCAACAACATCGACGACAAGGACGTCAACCGGGTCGGCGCGATCATCAAGTCGATGACCCCCGCCGAGCGCGCCGAGCCGGAGCTGATCAACGGCTCCCGCCGGGCCCGCATCGCCAAGGGCTCCGGTGTCCAGGTCGGCGAGGTGAAGAACCTGGTCGAGCGGTTCTTCGAGGCCCGCAAGATGATGTCCGCGATGGCCTCCGGCAAGGGCGTTCCCGGCATGCCGGGGATCCCGGGCATGGGCGGTGGCGGGAAGAAGTCCGCCAAGAAGGCCCCGCAGGCCAAGGGCAAGCGCAAGAGCGGCAACCCGCTGAAGCGCGCGCAGGAGGAGGCCGAGGCCGCCCAGCGCCGTGCGCTCGGCCCGGGCGCCGGCCAGGCCCCGGCGGACGGCGGCGCGTTCGGCCTCGGCGCGGGCAAGGGCCCGGCCGACTTCGAACTGCCCAAGGAGTTCAAGGACATGCTGTAGTCCTTGATCACCATCCGATAGCCATCCGATCATCCTCTGATCGACGGCGATCGGCCTTGATCGATTTTGGTCGGCCCGCCGCCCGGTGTTTCCGGGCGGCGGGCCGATCGCGTGTCCGATGATGGGGGCATGCGAGTGATGATCAGGGCCCCGAGGGCCGAGGACACGGCCGCGTACGCCGAGGCGGTCCGGCGGTCCGCCGAACACATCGGCCGGTGGAACCCGGTCGAGCCGGACGGACTGCCCGACCTGCTGAAGCGCCAGGGGTCCGGGCTGCGCACCTTCCTGATCCTCGACCGGGACACCGGCGGACTGGTCGGCAAGGTGAACGTCGCCAACATCGTGATGAGCCGGTTCTGCAACGCCACGCTCGGCTACGACTCGTACCTCCCGTTCAACGGCACCGGGCGGATGACCGAGGGCATGCGGCTGGTCGTGGACCGCTGCTTCGCCCCGCAGTCGGCCAACGGGCTGGGGCTGCACCGGCTGGAGATCAACGTCCAGCCGGACAACGAGCGCTCGGTCGCGATGGCCAGGCGGCTGGGGTTCCGGCACGAGGGCTTCTCCCCGCGGATGCTGTTCCTCCAGGGGGACTGGCGCGACCACGAGCGGTTCGCGCTGACCGCCGAGGAGTGGCCGGGCGCGACGGCATAGCCGTTGGTGGGACCGCATAGCCGCTGGTCGGGCGGCCCGGGCGGGGGCGTGCGGAGGGCCGGGCGCGGCGTTGCGATTGGCTCGCCCGAGCGCCTGTCCGTATTGTCCGACGGGTGACCGAACCCGTGCCGCCACGTCAGACACCCGACCCGCCCTGGCGTTCGGAGGGCGCTCCACCTCCGCCGCCGCCCAAGCGCCGGATGCCCGGCGGATGGGTGGGCCTCGCCCTCACCGCCCTCGTGGTGTTCCTGATCTCGGACCTGCTGCTGTCCTTCTTCGGCCCCGCCGGTGCCACCACGATCTCGTACACCGAGTTCAACAACCAGCTGAACAAGGGCAACATCACCAAGATCTACGCCAAGGGCGACGCGATCGAGGGCACCCTCAAGTCGGCCCAGCCCAAGCCGGACGGCGGCAAGGGCGAGTACACCGAGTTCGACACCCAGCGGCCCTCCTTCGCGGGCGACAACCTCTGGACCACCCTGCAGCAGCAGGGCGTCGAGGTCACCGCCACCTCGCCGGTCCAGCAGCGCAGCTTCCTCACCAACCTGCTGCTCTCGCTCGCCCCGATGCTGCTGCTGGTCTTCATCTGGGTGCTGCTCGCCCGCCGGATGGCCGGCGGGCTCGGCGGCGGGCCGCTCGGCCGCAAGGCGCCGCCCAAGCCGGTCACCGCCGAGGAGGGCCGCCGCACCACCTTCGCCGACGTGGCCGGCATCGACGAGGTCGAGGCCGAACTCACCGAGGTCGTCGACTACTTGAAGAACCCCGAGCGGTACCGCAGGCTCGGCGCCAAGATGCCGCGCGGGGTGCTGCTGAGCGGCCCGCCCGGAACCGGCAAGACCCTGCTGGCCCGGGCCGTGGCCGGCGAGGCGAACGTGCCGTTCTTCTCCGCCTCCGCCTCCGAGTTCATCGAGATGATCGTCGGCGTCGGCGCCAGCCGGGTCCGCGAACTGTTCGCCGAGGCCCGCAAGGTCGCCCCGGCGATCATCTTCATCGACGAGATCGACACCATCGGCCGCCAGCGCGGCGCCGGCGGCGGCATGGGCGGCCACGACGAGCGCGAGCAGACCCTCAACCAGATCCTCACCGAGATGGACGGCTTCACCGGCTCCGAGGGCGTCATCGTGATCGCCGCCACCAACCGGGCGGACGTGCTCGACCCGGCCCTGCTGCGCCCCGGCCGCTTCGACCGGCGGATCACCGTCAGCCCGCCCGACCGGGAGGGCCGTGCCGCGATCCTGCGCATCCACAGCCGCAGCGTCCCGCTGTCCGGCGACGCCGACCTCAACCAGCTGGCCAAGGTCACCCCGGGGATGACCGGCGCCGAGCTCGCCAACCTGGTCAACGAGGCCGCGCTGCTGGCCGTCAAGCGCAAGCAGGACGCGGTCAACGAGCGGGACCTCTCGGACGCCCTGGAGAAGGTCCAGCTCGGTGCGGTGCGGCCGCTGGTGATGCCGCAGGAGGAGCGCGAGCGGACGGCCTACCACGAGAGCGGGCACGCGCTGCTGGGCATGCTCCAGCCCGGCGCGGACCCGGTCCGCAAGATCACCATCGTGCCGCGCGGCCGGGCGCTCGGCGTCACCCTCTCCACCCCGGAGAACGACCGCTACTCGTACACCGAGCCCTACCTGCGCGGCCGGATCATCGGCGCGCTCGGCGGCATGGCGGCCGAGCAGGTGGTCTACGGGGTGATCACCACCGGTGCGGAGAGCGACCTGGAGCAGGTCACCAACATCGCCCGCGGGATGGCCGGGCGCTGGGGGATGAGCGAGCGGGTCGGCCGGCTCACCGCGGTGCCCTCCGACCCGCAGGGCGCGTACGGGCTCTCCGCCGCCCCGACCACCCTGGACGCGGTGGACGAGGAGGCCCGGCGGATCGTCTCCGAGTGCTACGACGACGCGGTGCGGATCCTGACCGAGCAGCGGCACCGGCTGGACGCGCTGGCGGCGGCGCTGCTGGAGGCGGAGACGCTGGACGAGGAGGCGGCGTACCGGGCGGCGGGGGTGCCGCGGGAGGTGGCCTCGGCGGGTTCCGACGGGTCTGCGGGCTCCGACGGGTCCGAGGGACCTGGCGGGCCCGACGGGGCCGACGGAAAGTCGATCGACCAGGCGTGAAGCAGGGTGCCGGGGGCGCTCGCCATGGTGGCGGGCGCCCCCGGTCAGCGTGGCCGCTCGGCGACCAGGTACCGGAACAGGTTCTCCATCCGCACGGAGCCGTCCGCGCGCAGGTACGGCTGGAGCGCCTCCTCCAGCTCCTTGACCACCAGCGAGGCGCCGGAGAACTCCTCGGCCGGTTCGAACAGGCCGGTGGAGAGCAGGCCGCGCACCGCGCTGTCGAGGTCGGCGTAGGCGAACGGGCAGCTCACCCGGCCGCTGCCGGCCGGGCGCAGACCGGCCGGGGCGAGCAGGTCCTCCAGCGCGCCGGGCACGCTCAGCTCGAACGGGTCGCGCGCGGTGGTCCGGCCCGCCATCCGCCGGGCCACGTCCAGCACCGGTGCGCTCTCGCAGCGCTCCGGCGGGCCCCAGGCGGCCAGCACCACGTGCCCGCCCGGGAGGGTGAGCCGGGCGGCCTCGGCGACCACCGGAGCGGACCCGGCGCCGCCCGGCAGCCGCTCGAAAACCGTCACCAGCGAATGGGCCGAGCGGGGGACGGCGGCGGCCGTCCCGGACCCGGCGCACACCCGCAGCCGACGGTCGTGGGCCAGCTCGCGCAGCTCGTCCCGCGGCTCCTGCCCGGCGACCTGGGCGCCCCGGCCGGCCGCGATCAGCAGGGCCAGTCCGGACCGGCAGCCCAGGCCCAGCACGCTGGTCGCCGGGCCGACCTCCAGCCGGTCGTAGACCGCCTCGTAGAGCGGCACCAGCATGCGTTCCTGGATCTCCGCCCAGTCGCGCGCCCGCGCGGAACGGGCGGACCCGGTCCGCGGGTGGTGCGGTCGTGCGCCGGTCGGTCGTGCGGTCGTGCCGGTCGTCCGAGCTGAAGCCATGGCGGCCTCCCATCCGGTCCTTCGGTGTGCTGCTACGGCTCCCCCAAAGTCCCGCCCCACACCAGCGAACAGCGGGTCGGGCCCGGCGTCCAGAGGGGTGCGGGGTGGTGCGCGGGTGTCGCGGTGGTGCGCCCCCGCCCGGCGGTGCGGCGCGCCCCCGTCCGGTGATACCGATTCGAAACCGGGGCCCCGGGCCCCGTACCATTCGCCCCATGGCTAAGGCACCCGTTCTCACCCCTCAGGCGGAAGACTTCCCGCGCTGGTACCAGGACCTCATCAACAAGGCCGAGCTGGCCGACAACGGTCCGGTGCGCGGCACCATGGTCATTCGACCGTACGGCTACGGCCTGTGGGAGCGGATGCAGCAGGAGATGGACGCGCGGATCAAGAAGGCCGGCGCACAGAACGCCTACTTCCCGATGTTCATCCCGCAGTCCTACCTGACCAAGGAGGCCGAGCACGTCGAGGGCTTCGCCCCCGAGCTCGCGGTGGTCACCCACGGCGGCGGCAAGCAGCTGGAGGAGCCGGTCGTCGTCCGGCCGACCTCCGAGACGATCATCAACGAGTACTTCTCGAAGTGGGTGCAGAGCCACCGCGACCTGCCCCTGCTGATCAACCAGTGGGCCAACGTGGTCCGTTGGGAGCTGCGCCCGCGCGTCTTCCTGCGCACCACCGAGTTCCTCTGGCAGGAGGGCCACACCGCCCACGCCACCTACGAGGACGCCCGCGACTACGCGTCGATGATCCACACCCAGGTCTACGGCGACTTCATGACCAACGTGCTCGGCATCGACGTCGTGCTCGGCCGCAAGACCGCCAAGGAGCGCTTCGCCGGCGCCATCAACACCCTCACCCTCGAGGGCATGATGGGCGACGGCAAGGCGCTGCAGATGGGCACCAGCCACGAGCTGGGCCAGAACTTCGCCAAGGCGTTCAACACCACCTACCAGCTGCAGGGCGCCGAGCGCGAGCACGTCTGGCAGACGTCCTGGGGCGTCTCGACCCGCATGGTCGGCGGCCTGATCATGTCCCACGGTGACGACAACGGCCTGCGGGTCCCCCCGCGCCTGGCTGCCGTCCAGGCCGTCGTGCTCGCGATCAAGGGCGACGACGCGGTCATCGCCAAGGTCCGCGAGATCGGCGCCCAGCTGGAGGCCGCCGGCATCCGGGTCGTGGTCGACGACCGCACCGACACCCCGTTCGGCCGCCGCGCCGTCGACTGGGAGCTCAAGGGCGTTCCGCTGCGCATCGAGGTCGGCCCGCGCGACCTGGAGAACGGCACCGCGATGCTGGCCCGCCGCATCCCGGGCGGCAAGGAGCCGGTCTCCATCGACGCCCTGGCCACGCTGCTCCCGGGCGTGCTGGAGGAGGACCAGGCGCTGCTGCTGCGCCAGTCCCGCGAGCGCCGCGAGTCCCGCACGGTCGACGTCAAGACCGTCGACGAGGCCGTCGAGGCCTCGGCGACCGGCTGGGGCCGGATCTCCTGGGCCGACCTCGGCGCGGAGGGCGAGGCCAAGCTGGCCGAGCAGGGCGTCACGGTGCGCTGCATCGTCGCGGCCGACGGCTCGGTGCCGCAGGCGGACGACCAGGAAGGCAACGTCGCGATCGTCGCCCGCGCGTACTGACCTCCGTCCCGGTGTCCGGCGGATGTCCCCTCGGCGTCCGCCGGACGTCCGTCGTCCACGGGTAATGACCGTCACCGGCGACATTTGCCCGGAATGCGGATGGGTAAGAATCCGGTAACTGTTCAGGTGTGTCCCTGCGGTGGACATCCCTACTGGCCGGTCAACTCCCGGTATTAACGGAATAGCGGTACGGTGTACGGCCCGTGGCCCTGTCAATCCGGCAGGCCCACGGGCCGTACGTCCTGGGTGGCGACAGCCCGCCCCCCGGACGGAATTCAGCAGGCCCGTCGGCGTTGCGACGGGCCGAAACCGGCAGGGGGTTGGTCTTGCGTCAGATCCGGAACGCGCAATTCGCGCGCGGCCTTGCATTCCTGGGAGTTCCCTGTGAATTCCCCGGGAACGAGAACATGCGGAACATCGGCTCGCACTCCATCGTTGGTCTAGCGTGAGCACGACACAGCCCCTCGTTCTCGCGGCCGAACTGGCCGCCGCCTGGAGCGACATCCAGGCCTACCACCAGGACCTCCCCGACCTCGCCTCGCCCGAGGCGCTGATCGGAGAGTCCTCCTCGGCCTGCGGGACGCGGCTCGGATTCGAGCGCCTCCTCCACGAGGCCGCCCACGGTCTGGCCGCGGCCCGGGACATCCGGGACACCTCGCGGGCCGGCCGCTACCACAACCGGCGCTTCCTGATGCTCGCTTCCGAGCTGGGCCTGGCGCACCCGGTCGAACCGCACGCGAGCAGCGGCTTCTCCCAGGTGACCATGCTCAAGGAGACCCAGGAGCGGTACGCCGAGACCATCGAGCGCCTGGACCGTGCCCTCGGGGCGCACCAGGAGGCGGTGGCCGGCGACGGCGCGACGCGCGCCTTCCGCGGCCCGGCGGCCCGGCACGGCTCCTCCGGGGGCGGCGTGCGGGTCAAGGCGGTCTGCGGTTGCGGGCGCAACGTCCGGGTCGTCCCGTCGGTGCTCGCGCAGGCGTCCATCGTCTGCGGGGCGTGCCAGCAGCCGTTCAAGATCGCGTAGTCGGCGCCGACGTCCCGGCGGGCTGCTGTGCGGGCAGCCGTCCCGCCGGACTGAGCGGCACGGCGTCGCGGCTTGAGCTCTTGGGCTCTTGAACTCTCGAGCTCTGGGAGCTCCTGGGCAGTGAAGAGTGAGCGGTACGGCAGGACAGCGGTGATGTCTTCGGGTTGGACCGGGAGCGGGGGCTCCCGGTCGAGCCCTGACCGGGCGCCCGGTCCCGCGTACAGGCGGTTCTCGCCGATGTGGCAGAATGGACAGCTGAGTACTCGGCAGCCGGGCAGGACCCCTCTCTCCTACGGCTGGCGTGTCCCTTGAACGGTCCGCCGCGCAACCCCACGCGATGGCGAGCCCGTTCACCCACGTCAACACCAGGAGAATCCACTCCCGTGGCAGTCAAGATCAAGCTGAAGCGTCTCGGCAAGATTCGCTCCCCGCACTACCGCATCGTCGTCGCCGACGCCCGCACCAAGCGTGACGGCCGCGCGATCGAGGAGATCGGCATCTACCAGCCGACCTACAACCCCTCGAAGATCGAGGTCGACAGCGACCGCGCCCAGTACTGGCTGTCCGTCGGCGCCCAGCCGACCGAGCCGGTTCTCGCCATCCTGAAGCTGACCGGCGACTGGCAGAAGTTCAAGGGTCTGCCGGCCCCGGCGCCGCTGAAGGTCGCCGAGCCGAAGGTCGAGGACTTCTCGCACCTGTTCGCGAAGGCCGTCGCCGGCTTCGAGGACGCCACCACCGGCGTCGCCATCACCCCGAAGGCCAAGAAGTCGGACAAGGCCGAGGCTGAGGCCGACGCCGCTGCCGAGGCCTGATCGTGATCGAGGACGCCCTCGACCACCTGGTGAAGGGCATCGTCGAGCACCCCGACGAGGTGCAGGTGCGCTCGCGCAACCTGCGTCGGGGTAACACCATCGAGGTGCGGGTGCACCCCGATGACCTCGGCAAGGTGATCGGCCGGGGCGGCCGTACGGCGCGCGCTCTGCGCACCGTGGTCGGCGCCCTCGGCGGTCGCAACGTCCGGGTCGACCTGGTCGACGTGGACAACATTCGCTGACGCTGCTGCTCGTTCAGCCGTCAGGGCTTGTGAGGCCGACCGGGACGCATGTCGTCCCGGTCGGCCTTTTCGCATTTCCGTTCGCATTTCCGTCGCACCATCGCTTCGCAGCCCGTCGCTTTTCGTTTCGGCTCAGGAACTCCAGGAGAACGATCACCGTGCAGCTCGTCGTCGGCAGGATCGGCCGTGCCCACGGCATCAGGGGGGACGTCAGTGTCGAGGTCCGCACCGACGAGCCGGAACTCCGGCTCGGCCCCGGTGCCGTCGTACTCACCGACCCCGCGTCCGTCGGACCGCTGACCGTCGAGTCCGGCCGGGTGCACAGCGGCCGGCTGCTGCTGCGCTTCGCCGGTGTCAAGGACCGCAACGCGGCCGAGGCCCTGCGCGGCACCCTGCTCATCTCCGAGGTCGACCCGGAGGAGAGCCCCGAGGACCCGGAGGAGTACTACGACCACCAGCTGATCGGCCTGGACGTGGTGCTGCTCGACGGCACCCCGGTCGGCGAGCTGACCGAGGTCGTCCACCTGCCGTACCAGGACCTGCTCACCGTCCGGAAGGCCGACGGGACGGAGGTGCTGGTGCCGTTCGTCACCCAGATCGTGCCGACCATCGACCTGGAGAACCAACGCGCCGTGATCACCCCGCCGGCCGGGCTGATCGACCCGGAGCGGGCCGAGGTCGCGGGGAGCTCCTCGGCCGAGGGGGCCGAGGGCTCGGAGGAGTCGAAGTGACCGTCGAGGAGAACGCCGGGGCGGGCGACGCGGCTGGTTCGAGCGGCGCGGCTGTTTCCGGCGGCGCGGCCGGTTCGGGCGGCGCGGTGTCCGGCGGCGCCGGTTCCGGCGGCGTGCAGAGCGGCATGCGGATCGACGTCGTCACGATCTTCCCCGAGTACCTGGAGCCGCTGGACGTCTCGTTGGTCGGCAAGGCCCGCGCCCGCGGCCAGCTGGACGTGCACATCCACGACCTGCGCGGGTGGACCCACGACGTGCACCGCACGGTCGACGACAGCCCGTACGGCGGCGGCCCCGGCATGGTGATGAAGCCCGAGCCGTGGGGCGAGGCGCTGGACGCGGTGGTCGCCGCCGGCCCCGAGGGGCAGGTGCCCACCCTGGTCGTGCCGACCCCGAGCGGGCGCCCGTTCACCCAGGAGCTCGCCCAGGAACTGGCCGGCCGCCCCTGGCTGGCCTTCACTCCCGCCCGGTACGAGGGCATCGACCGCCGGGTGATCGAGGAGGCGGCCACCCGGATGCCGGTGGTCGAGGCCTCGATCGGCGACTACGTGCTGGCCGGCGGCGAGGTCGCCGTGCTGGTGATGGTCGAGGCGATCGCCCGGCTGCTGCCCGGGGTGCTCGGCAACGCCGAGTCTCACCGCGACGACTCCTTCGCGCCGGGCGCGATGGCCGACCTTCTGGAGGGCCCGGTCTACACCAAGCCCGCCGAGTGGCGCGGCCGCACGGTGCCGGACGTGCTGCTCAGCGGCAACCACGGCAAGATCGCCCGCTGGCGCCGCGAGCAGGCCTTCGCCCGGACCCTGGCCAACCGGCCCGACCTGGTCGAGCGCTGGCAGTACGGCTCCTTCGACAAGAAGGAGCGCGAGGCGCTGAGCATCCTCGGCCTGGCCTGGGACGAGCGGCTCGGCCGATTTCGGTCCGTGGCCGGTGATGTGGAAGAATAGGCCGCTGTTGTCTGTCGCTGGTCCCCTTCCGTAGGGGGCACGTGGACCGGCGCCCCCGCCACGGGGGGATCGTCGTCAGCCGAAGCGGCCCGCAGCACATCCCATTGAGACGACTTTCCGTGGGCGGCCCGTGGCGCCCGCGATGGAGAGCAACATGAGCAACAAGCTCGCTGCTGTCGACGCGGCCTCGCTGCGTAGCGACATTCCGGCCTTCCGCGCCGGTGACACCCTGAAGGTTCACGTCCGGGTCATCGAGGGCAACCGCTCCCGTGTCCAGGTCTTCCAGGGCGTCGTCATCCGTCGCCACGGCGCCGGTATCGGTGAGACCTTCACCGTCCGCAAGGTCAGCTTCAACGTCGGCGTGGAGCGCACCTTCCCGGTGCACACCCCGGTCGTCGAGAAGATCGAGGTCGTGACCCGCGGTGCGGTTCGCCGCGCCAAGCTGTACTACCTGCGTGACCTCCGCGGCAAGGCCGCGAAGATCAAGGAGAAGCGCGACCGCTGATCCACCGGCCCCCGGCCTCGCCGGGGGATCGGAACGCTCGGAGGGGGCCGAACGGCCGCAAGGTAAGCTCACCCCCCGATGAGCACGCATGAACCACCCGCGGACCGCGACGGCAGTCCCGCACCCACCGGTGCGGACTCGCTGTCGCGGTCCGCGGTCGTTACCGGGGGCGATCCCGCGGCCGTCTCCGGTGCGACCGTCTCCGGTGGGGTCGTCTCCGGTGGGGCCGGCGGCGATGCGGCGGCGGACGGCGTCGAGCGCCCGGAGCGCGGCGACGGGCCCGAGCACGCCGAGGATCCGGAACAGACCGACGGCTCCGGCGAGGACGGCCCGGACCAGGACGAGGATCCGGGGCACTCGCGTTCGCGGGACCTGCTGCTGTTGGTCGGGATCTGCCTGACGGCCCTGCTGCTGGTGAACGCCTTCGTCGCGCGTCCGTTCGCGGTGCCCTCCGGGTCGATGGAGGAGACCCTGCGCCCGGGCGACCGGCTGGTCGCGAACCAGCTCGCCTACGCCTTCGGCGGCCACCCCCAGCGGGGCGACGTCGTGGTCTTCGACGGGACGGGCTCCTTCCTGCGCGAGTCGGCGAAGCCGTCGGGCTTCTGGGACGGCCTGCGCTCCTTCGCCCAGGACCTCGGCCTCGCGCCGGCCGGGGACACCGTCTACGTCAAGCGGGTGATCGGCGTCGGCGGGGACCGGGTGACCAGCACCGGCCCGGGTGCGCCGATCACCGTCAACGGCGTGCCGGTCGACGAGACCTCCTACCTGTCCCCGGGCGACGACCCGTCGAGCGTGGCGTTCGACGTCGTCGTGCCGGCCGGCGAGCTGTGGGTGATGGGTGACCACCGCAGCGCCTCCCGGGACTCCCGCGACCACCTCGGCGAGCCCGGTGGCGGCTTCGTGCCCGAGGAGAAGGTGATCGGGCGGGCGGACTGGGTGGTCTACCCGTTCTCGCGCTGGACCAGTCTGGAACGGCCTGCGGCCTTCGCCGTGATGGGGGGAACGGGCGGTCATGGGGAGCAGGGGTAAGGGACGGCTCGCCGACCGTCCCGCCGCGGAGCCGTCGGGTGCCGGCCGGCGGGCCGCCGGGGGACCGAGGGGAACGGGAGGGGGCGGCGCGGCAAGCAGTGGCCCGACCGGGGCCCGGCCGGCCCGTGGCCGGGCCGAGCGACGGCGCAGTGCCCGCAAGGCGGCCCGCCGGCGCAAGCGTTCGCTGGTGCGCGAGGTGCCGCTGATCGTCCTGGTGGCCCTGCTGGTGGCGCTGGTGTTGAAGACCTTCCTGGTCCAGGTGTTCGTGATCCCCTCGGGCTCGATGGAGCAGACCATCCTGATCGGGGACCGGGTGATGGTGGACAAGCTGACCCCCTGGTTCGGCAGTGAGCCGCAGCGCGGTGACATCGTGGTGTTCAAGGATCCGGGCGGCTGGCTGGAGCGCGACCACGAGCCGTCCGACGAGGGCCCGGTGCTGGGCGTGACCAAGCAGGTGCTGACCTTCGTCGGACTGCTGCCCTCCGACGACGAGCAGGACCTGATCAAGCGGGTGATCGGCGTCGGCGGGGACACCGTCGAGTGCTGCGACGCGCAGGGGCGCCTCAGCGTCAACGGCCGTCCGGTGGAGGAGCCCTACCTCGCGCCGGGCAACCCGCCGTCCCGGCAGATCTTCAAGGTGCTGGTGCCGCGGGGGCGGCTGTGGGTCATGGGCGACCACCGGGACGTCTCCGCCGACTCCCGTTTCCACATGGGTAATCCGGGACAGGGGACGATCCCGTTGGGCGACGTGGTCGGTCGCGCGTTCGTGATCGCCTGGCCGCTGGACCGCTTCCATCAACTCGATGCGCCGAGTTCACTCTCCTCTCTCTCACGGATGCCGCAGGCCGGTGGAACTGCCGCGGGATCGGTGGGCGTTGGGCCGGTTCCTGTGGAACCACCGCTCGTTATGGGGGTGTTGGGCATCCTTCCGCTCGTGGTTCGCCGGTCCGGGCGGCCTCCGGAGTGAGCCGCGCCGGCCGCCGACCGGACAGGCCTCGCGTGTGGGACCGCGAGCCGGATGCCTCGGAGTGATAGAGAAGTGCAGGTGCGGCCGGGAGTGCTCCCGGCCGTGGGCCGAGGCTGTGCTGGTGTCAGGGGAGTCCGCGGTGGGCAGCCCTGAGGCGTTCATGGTCGAGGTGAGCGTGGTGCCCGCTGTGCGGCACTCTGAGCGCGGGCGCGCGGGCGTCCGCACAGCAGGGAGGAGACGTTGTGGGGGATTTGGTGATCGGCGCCCGGTCAGGCGCCGGAGAGCCCGAGGGTCCGGGCCGTCGGGCGGACCGGTCCGCCGAGTCCGCGTCCTCCTCGGCCTCGGTCGAGGACGCGGCGGCGCAGACCGCCGACGGGCAGGGTGGCACCGGTTCGGAGGACCCCCCGGACTCCCCGCACCCGGGGGCCGAGCCCGCGGACGGGTCGGAGTCGGAGGCTCCGGCCAAGCCGCGCAAGCCGCGGTCGTTCTGGAAGGAACTGCCGATCCTGGTCGGCATCGCGCTGGTCCTCGCGCTGGTGATCAAGACCTTCTTCGTCCAGGCGTTCTCCATTCCGTCGGAGTCGATGCAGAACACGCTGCAGGTCGGCGATCGCGTCCTGGTGGACAAGCTGACCCCCTGGTTCGGGGCCGAACCCGAGCGCGGTGAGGTCGTGGTGTTCCACGACCCGGGCGGCTGGCTGAACGACGAGCCGACCCAGCAGAGCAGCAACTCCGTCCTGCGCGGCGTGCAGGACGTGCTCAGCTTCGTCGGCCTGATGCCCTCGGCCAACGAGAAGGACCTGATCAAGCGGGTCATCGCGGTCGGCGGGGACACCGTCGAGTGCGAGGGCGAGGGGCCGGTCAAGGTCAACGGCGTCGCGCTCGACGAGCCGTACGTCTACCAGGGCAACACCCCCTGCGGCGACCGTCCGTTCGGCCCGGTCAAGGTGCCCAAGGACCGGATCTGGGTGATGGGCGACCACCGCGCCAACTCGCTGGACTCCCGCTTCCACATGGACCAGCCGGGTGGCGGCACCGTTCCGGTGGACAACGTGATCGGGCGCGCCTTCGTGGTGGCCTGGCCGGTCGGCCACTGGTCGACGCTGCCGGTGCCGGACACCTTCGACCAGAAGGGCCTGGCGGCGGCCGCGCCGATGGCGCCCCCCGTGGCCGGTGCGGTGGGGGCCGTCGCCCTGCTCCCGCTGGTGCGTCGGGTGCGGGGTCGCGCGGAGCGCCGCAAGGAGTCCTGAGCTCCGCCGGATCGTGTTCCACCGGGTTGCCCCCGGCTCTTGCGCGGGCCGTGGTACCGACGAGTAATCTGCTCGGACGTGCCACGGCCCGTCGGCTTCTCCGCCCGTGCCTCCGGCGTGCCAGTGGTGATCTCCGGTCGGCCAGAGGTGGACGGTTCTGATGAGCGGTGTCGTGGAGCAGACGGTCGACCACCCGAGCGCGCCTGCCCGTGCGGGCCGCCGGCCGGCCGCGGTGCTGCAGGGCGTCGCGCTGGCGCTCGGACTGGTGCTGATGATCGGCGGCTTCGCCCTGATCGCGATCGACTACCGGCCGTACAAGATCCCCACCGCCTCGATGCACCCGACGCTGCGCATCGGGGACACCGTGCTCGCCCGCAAGGTCGGCGGCGGCGACGTCGGGCGGGGCGACGTGGTGGTCTTCCGGGACCAGGCCTGGGGCAGCGAACTCATGGTCAAGCGGGTGGTCGCGGTCGGTGGGGACACCGTCGCCACCACCGGGGCCGAGCACCGGCTGACGGTCAACGGGCAGCCGGTGGAGGAGCCCTACCTCGCGACGCAGGGCCGCCAGGGCGATTCGTTCAGCGTGACGGTGCCGCAGGGCCGGCTGTTCCTGCTCGGTGACAACCGGGTGGGCTCGCTGGACTCTCGGACCCACCTGGAGGTCGACGGCGGGACCGTCCCGGCCGATGCCGTGGAGGCCAGGGTCGAAGCCACCGTGCTGCCCTTCGACCGGACGGGCCTGCTCGACCGGGTCACGGACTTCGACGGCTTCGCGGGCCCGAAGGCCTCGCAGCCGGGGCCGCTGGCGCCCTTCGCCTTCGCCTCCGTCGCGGGCGCGGCGCTGATCCTCGTGACCTCGGCGGTGGGCGGGGTGGCGGGCCTGGCCCGGCGGATCCGGGGGCGCAGCTCCTGAGCGGGACCGTCGCCCGGCCGGCCGCTCTGCCGAACATCGCCCCGGACGGCCACGCCGGGTGGCAGGATCGGTAGCGCCATCGATGCGAACGGAAGGAGCGTGGAGCGCTGCCATGACAGCACGGCGTCGCAGGGCGGCGCGGATCCTGCTGCTGGACGGGCTGGACCGCATCCTCCTCTTCCTGGGGGCCGACCCGGCCACCCCGGGGGAGACGTGGTGGTTCACGCCCGGGGGCGGATTGGAGGCGGGGGAGGACGTGCGCGCGGCCGCCGAGCGGGAGCTCGCCGAGGAGACCGGCCTCCGGGGTGTGGACCTGGGGCCCTTGGTGGCGTACGGCACGGTGTCGTTCTCCTTTCAGGGACAGCGTTACGAGCAGGAGCAGTGGTTCCACCTGGCCCGGACCACGGAGACGGGCCTGGACCACTCGGGCATGGGCGCGGACGAGCACGCCCAGCTGCTCGCGGCGCGCTGGTGGACGGTCGAGGAACTGAGGGGGACCGCGGAGACGGTCTATCCGGTCGGACTGGTGGACTTCCTGGAGCGGCTGCTGGCCGAGGGCCCGCCGGTGGATCCGGTACGGCTCTGACCGTGGGTGCGGTGGTCCACAATGGGTGGACGTGACAAATGAGGGGACGCCTGGATGAGTGCCGAAGATCTCGAGAAGTACGAGACCGAGATGGAGCTCAAGCTCTACCGGGAGTACCGGGACGTCGTCGGCCTGTTCAAGTACGTGATCGAGACCGAGCGACGGTTCTACCTCACCAACGACTACGAGCTGCAGGTGCACTCGGTCCAGGGCGAGGTGTTCTTCGAGGTGTCGATGGCGGATGCGTGGGTCTGGGACATGTACCGGCCGGCCCGGTTCGTCCGCAAGGTCCGGGTGCTGACCTTCAAGGACGTGAACATCGAGGAACTCGCGAAGAGCGATCTGGAGCTGCCCTCGGACGAGTCCGGCTTCGGGAGCTGACGTTGGACGACTCCGTCCCGCGTTGTCCAGCCGAATTTCGCGGGAACGGACCTCTTCACCCCTGCGGGTGACAAGAATTGTCGACAAGTGGGGGTTATCCACAGGGGACGGTAATTCCCGGGCCTCGTCGTGCGCATTGGTGCAGCCTCCTCCGCGGAGGTGGTCACCATGCAGCACACCGTCGTGCAGGACCAGGCCGTACCGGACCGGGCAGTACCGGACGCGGCCGCAGCCGGGAAGGCCCCGCGGGCGATCCCGGACCGCAGCACCAAGAACGGGCTCGGCCGCTACGGGGAACGGGTCGCCGCCCGCCGACTCGCGGAGGCCGGGCTCCGCATCCTGGACCGCAACTGGCGCTGCGTCGAGGGCGAGCTGGACATCGTCGCCCTCGACGGCGACACCGTGGCGGTCTGCGAGGTGAAGACCCGCTCCGAGCGGGGCTTCCAGCAGCCCACCGAGGCCATCGACCGGGCCAAGGCCGCCCGGCTGCAACGCCTGGCCGAGCGCTGGATGGCCGAGCGCTGGCCCGGTCACTTCGCCGAACTGGCCGGGCCCGGCTACGACCCGGGGCCCACTGATCCGCAATGGCCGCCCGCCCCACCGGGCGGGGTGCGGATCGACCTGGTCGCGGTGGTCAACCGGGCGCGGGGTGCGGCCCTGGTCGACCACCTGCGGGGGGTGGTCTGAGATGGCCTTCGCCCGCACCTGTTCCGTCGCGCTGGTCGGCGTCGACGGAGTGATCGTCGAGGTCCAGGCCGATCTGGAGCCCGGGGTGGCCGCGTTCACCCTGGTCGGCCTGCCCGACAAGGCGCTCACCGAAGCCCGCGACCGGGTCCGTGCCGCGGTGGTGAACAGCGGCGAGGCCTGGCCGCAGCGCAAGCTGACGGTCGGCCTCAGCCCCGCCTCGGTGCCCAAGAGCGGCAGCGGCTTCGACCTCGCGGTGGCCTGCGCCGTGCTGGCCGCCGCCGAACGGCTCGACCCCTCCGCCATCGCCGACCTGCTGGTCATCGGCGAGCTGGGGCTGGACGGCCGGGTGCGGCCGGTCAGAGGGGTGCTGCCGTCGGTGCTGGCCGCCGCCGACGCCGGTTACGAGCGGGTGGTGGTCGCCGAGCAGACCGCGCCCGAGGCCTCGCTCGTCCCCGGGGTGACGGTGATCGGCGTCCGCAGCCTGCGCCAGCTCGTCGCCATCCTGACCGGCACGACGGCACCGGAGGAGCCGCCCGACCCGATCGGCGGCCGGCCGGATCCGCTGATGGCCGGGCTGATGCTGCCCTGCGCGGGTGTGCGGGGCCTGCCCGACGACCGGACGGCCCGGCTCGACATGGCCGACGTGGCCGGCCAGTACGAGGTCCGGCGGGCCCTGGAGATCGCCGCCGCCGGAGGACACCACCTCTACCTGAAGGGCCCACCGGGCGCGGGCAAGACGATGCTGGCGGAGCGGTTGCCCGCGCTGCTCCCGCCGCTGACCCAGAAGGAGGCCCTGGAGGTCACCGCCGTCCACTCGGTGGCGGGGCTGCTCCCGGCCGGGCGCCCACTGATCGACACCGCCCCCTACTGCGCCCCGCACCACTCCACGACGATGCCGGCCATCGTCGGCGGCGGCAGCGGTCTGCCGAGACCGGGGGCGGTGTCGCTGGCCCACCGGGGCGTGCTCTTCCTGGACGAGGCGCCGGAGTTCCCGGTCCGGGTGCTCGACGCGCTGCGCCAGCCGCTGGAGTCGGGCGAGGTGGTGATCGCCCGCTCGGCCGGATCGCTCCGGCTCCCGGCCCGCTTCTTGCTCTGCCTGGCGGCCAACCCCTGCCCGTGCGGCCGGTACTCCCGGCGGGGCGAGGGCTGCGAGTGCACCCCGGCCATGGTCAGCCGCTACCAGGGGCGGCTGTCCGGGCCGCTGCTGGACCGGGTGGACCTCCAGGTCCAGGTGGCCCCGGTGACGAGGGTCGAGCTCATGGAGCGGGACACCACGGCGGAGACCACCGAGACCGTCGCGGCCCGGGTGCTGGCCGCGCGGGAGCGGGCGGCGGCCCGGCTGGCGAACACCCCGTGGCGGACCAACGCGGAGGTGCCGGGCCACGAGCTGCGCACCCGCTGGCAGCTCGCGGCCGGCGCGCTCAACGACGCCGCGCGGCAGCTGGAGCGGGGGCTGCTGACCGCCCGGGGCCTGGACCGGGTGCTCAGGGTCGCCTGGACGGTCGCCGACCTCGCCGGACGCGACCGGCCGGACCAGCGGGACGTCCGCACGGCCCTGGTCCTGCGCACCGGCGTGGAGCACGGGCTGCCGCTGACCGAGCGGGTCTTCGGCCGGCTCGGTGGAATCCCGGCGCAGCGCGGCAGCCCGGAGGACGGCCGGCCCGGGGAGCCCGAGGCGCCGGACACGAAGGCGCGGAACCAGGAGGGTGAGGCATGAACCAGTTGCTGAGGCAACCTCGGATCCCCACGGCGGCCGAGGCCGGGGGCGGAACCACCACCGACGCCGGGTCCGAGCCCGAGCGCCTCGCCCGGGTGCTGCTCGGCCGGATCAGCGAACCGGGGGACGCGGTGGTCGGCCGGTGGCTCGGCCAGCTCCCCGCCGTCGACGTGGTCAGGGCGATCCGGGACGGAACGGTGCCCGACCACCCCGGGCTGGACGCCACCCGGCTGGCCGGGTACCAGGCGCGGCTCCCCGGGCTGGACCCGCGGACGGACCTGAAACGGGTACGGGCCGTCGGTGGACGGTTCATCATTCCGGGGGACACGGAGTGGCCCAGTCAACTCGACGACCTGGGCGACGGACGTCCGATCGGGCTCTGGGTGACGGGCACCGGCTCGCTGCGGCTGCTCGCGCTCCGCTCGGTCGCGATGGTGGGCTCGCGCGCCTGCACGGCCTACGGTGCCCATGTCGCGGGGGAGCTGTCGGCCCAACTGGCGGAGCGCGGCTGGGTGGTGGTCTCGGGAGCCGCCTACGGGATCGACGCCGCCGCCCACCGCGGGGCGCTCGCGGTCGGTGGGACGACCGCCGCCGTGCTCGCCTGCGGCGTCGACGTGGCCTACCCCAAGGGCAACGCCGAACTGATCCGGCGGATCGGCGTCCAGGGCCTGCTGGTCAGCGAACTCCCGCCCGGGGAGCACCCGAACCGCTTCCGCTTCGTCCTGCGCAACCGGGTCATCGCGGCGCTCACCCGGGGAACGGTGGTGGTCGAGGCGGCGGTGCGCAGCGGCGCCCTGAGCACGGCCAGACGGGCGCGGGACCTCAACCGCCACACCATGGGCGTCGCGGGCCCGGTGACTTCGGAGCTCTCCGCCGGGGTGCACGCCCTGATCCGCAGCGGCGGTGCCACCCTGGTCACCGACGCGGCCGAGATCACCGAGCTGATCGGGGCGATCGGGGACGACCTGGCGCCGCAGCGCAGCGGCCCGGTGCTCCCGCGCGACCTGCTGGAGCCGGCCGTCGCCCGGGTGCTGGAGGCCGTACCGGCGACGGCGGAGGGAGCGCCGATCGAGCGGCTGGCCCGGCAGTCCGGTCTCCCGCCGGACGAAGTCCTGCAACGCCTCTACGAGTTGGGCTCGCTCGGCTACGTGGAGCGGCACGGCGCGCACTGGCGCGTGGTGCGGAGGAGGTGAGCACCGGAGCGGAGGCCACACGCCCGCACCCAGCGCGCCGGGGGGACGCACGTCGGAGCCACCCTGCTGACCTGCCGATCCGTGCTCCTGTTCGTCGCCTGGATCCGGTGTGCGAACGCCACCGGATCGGGGGACGACCGAGTGGCGGTAGCGCTTTGCAGTGAGTCGGTCACGCTACGCTCCACATGCCTTCCCTATCAGCACATGACTCGGCAGAACGGCGCAGACCAACGCATGCCCACACACATTCCCGGACACAGAGTGACCGGTGGTGCTCGGTCCTCGGGAGGGCCGCGGACCGACCGGCGTTCCGCGCCCGACTACCCGTCGAAGCCGGCGGGGGCGATGGGAGGCCTGTCGCGCCAGGGCGGCCGGCCGACGGTGGTGCCCCAGCCCGTGGATGCGGCCCGAGACGCCGAACCGGCCCAGGGCGTCGACGCGGCCGGTCCTGCGGGCGCGCCCGTCGGTACGCCCGCCGGCGCGCCCCCCGGCGCGGTCGTCGACGGCGCGCCCCGGCCATCCGGAAGCGCGCCGACCCCGGGCGCCACCTCCCCGGCCCTCACCTCGCCGGTGCCCGCCCCGTCGGTGCCCGCCCCGCCGCTGTCCGCGCCCCGCCGGGAGAGGGCGCCGGGCGGCGATCAGGGGCAGGAGGCCAGGGAGGCCGCGGCCCAGGGGCGCACCGCGCTCGAAGCACTCTGGCGCTCCTACAAGGAGACCGGGGACCAGCGGCTGCGCGAGCAGCTGATCCTGCACTACTCACCGCTCGTCAAGTACGTGGCGGGGCGGGTCGGGGTCGGCCTGCCCTCCAACGTCGAACAGGCGGACTTCGTCTCCTCCGGGGTCTTCGGGCTGATCGACGCGATCGAGAAGTTCGACATCGACCGCGCCATCAAGTTCGAGACGTACGCGATCAGCCGCATCCGCGGCGCGATCATCGACGAGCTGCGCGCCCTGGACTGGATCCCGCGCTCGGTGCGGCAGAAGGCGAAGGCGGTCGAGCGGACGTACGCGACGCTGGAGGCCCGGCTGCGCCGGACGCCGCACGAGCCCGAGGTCGCGGCGGAGATGGGCATCGCGATCGAGGACCTGCACGCCATCTTCAGCCAGCTGTCGCTGGCCAACGTGGTGGCGCTGGACGAACTGCTCCACCCGGCGGGGGAGGGTGGCGACCGGCTGAGCCTGATGGACACCCTGGAGGACCACGGCGCGGACAACCCGGTCGAGGTGGCCGAGGACCGCGAGCTGCGCAGGCTGCTGGCCCAGGCGGTCAACACCCTCCCCGAGCGGGAGAAGACGGTGGTGACGCTCTACTACTACGAGGGCCTCACCCTCGCCGAGATCGGACAGGTGCTGGGGGTGACGGAGAGTCGGGTGAGTCAGATCCACACCAAGTCCGTCCTCCAGCTGCGCGCCAAGCTGTCGGACATCCGATAGGGCGTCGCACCCCGGCCGTCGGCCGCCGGCTGTCCGAAGCCAGTGGTCGGAAGCCGGGCGTCGGCCGCCAGCTGCCCGAAGCCAGCAGCCCGAATCCCGCCATCGGAAGCCAGCAGCCCAGAAGCCAGCCCTCGGAAGCCGGCCGTCGGAAGCCGCCCGTCGGGCCCGCGCTTCCTTCGGATGCGCGGCGCCGTACCGGCCGGAGGTATGGCTCCGTACAGTGGGTGCGTGCCGAAGATCCGAGCGGCCACGGTGGCCGAGCATCGCCAGCTCCAGCGAGCAGCCCTCCTCGATGCTGCCCGCGTCCTGCTCACCGAGGGCGGTATGGAGGCCCTGACCTTCCCCGCGCTCGCGGCGCGCACCGGGCTGGCGCGTTCCTCGGTCTACGAGTACTTCCGCTCCCGCGCCGCCGTGGTCGAGGCGCTCTGCGAGGTGGACCTCCCGCTCTGGGCGGCCGAGATCGAGGCCGGCATGGAGAGCTGCGACACCGCCGTCGAACGGATCGAGGCCTACGTCCGGGGCCAGCTGGCGCTCGCCGCCCACCCCCGGCACCGCGCGGTGGTGGCCATCTCGGCGCTGGAGCTCGACGAGGCCGCGCGCGAGCGGATCAGAGCGGCGCACGGCAGGCTGGCCGGCCTGGTCGGCCGCACGCTGGAGGACCTCGGCCACCAGCAGCCCCGGCTCGCCGCGGCCCTGGTCCAGGGCGTCGTGGAGGCGGCGACCCGCAGGTCCGAGCAGGCCGCCGCCGGAGGCCGCACCGGCTGTGCGACCGAGAGCGCCGAGGAGATCGCCGACGCCGCCGTCGCGATGGTGCTGCACGGACTCGTCCGCGGCTGAGCCCGGCCCGGATCGCCATTCGCGGGCGTACGGCGGGGCGCCCTACCCGTCCCCGCCCGCCAGCGGCAGCAGTCGCGCCGTGCCCGCGCCGAAGAGGGCCAGCGGGTCCAGGTAGCGGCTTCCGCGCAGCAGCCCCCAGTGCAGGCAGTCGCGCCCCGCGCAGTGCCGCCCGTCCGCGGCGAGCAGACCGACCGGCTGCCCGGCGCTCACCGGAGTGCCGACCGGGACGGTGCCGGTGACGGGCAGATAGGTGGTCCGCAGCGGGGGAGAGCCCGAGCCGGGGTGGGAGACGGTCACCACCGGCCGTCCCGCGACCAGCCCGGAGAAGGCGACCACTCCGGGAGCCGCCGCCCGGACCTCGCCCCCGGGGACGGCGGCGAGGTCCACGCCCCGGTGCCCGGCGGCCCAGACCTTCGCCGGTGGCTCGAACCGGCCCAGCAGCCCGCGGGGCCCGCCCACCGGCCAGGCCCGCGCGCCACCCCACCCGGCCCCGCGACCCGTGCCGGTGGCGCCGTCCACACCGCTACCGCCCGAGGCCCCGGAAACCCCGGGGACCCCCGAAGCCTCCGAAGTCACTGAGATCCCCGAGACGCCCGAGGCCATCGGGGCGCCCAAGGCCCCCGACAGCACGAGCGCCACCGCCACCACTACGGCCACCACCGACACCGACACCCCGCCGAACCCGCCGCGACCAGTCATGCCCGCAGGCTCGCCGCCCCGGCGCCCCCGCACCACCCACATCCGGATTCCTGTGGACAAACCACCCCCACTCCCGAGCGCCGTCCCTCGGACGGGTGTACGGGCGCCGCCATCCGGTGTACAAACGGCATACCTCCGGGGCCCCCGGGCAAGCGGCCGACCAGCCCGCGCCACCCTCCCGCGTCCGCCCACGCGTCCCCACGCCCACTCCCGGCTCCACCCCCGGCCCCACTCCCGCCGGCCCGCCGGAACCGGCCCGCCCCGGCCGTTGCCCGGGCTCCGCCCAGGTCCCCGGCGGGCCCCCGGCCACGCGTGGAGTCGCTCGCCCCTCGGCGCTTCCCGTACACTTCACACGCGACCCGGTCCGCCGGGTCGACTTCGCACGCCCCGCCACCGGCGGTCGGACGCGGTTCGTCCGCGGCCCCGCCAGGTGCGAGTGCCGCTCGGTCCGCCGAGCCCGACCGGCCCCCGGGCCGTGAGGGGAAAGCGGCTCGGCACGTTCGGGGCGTCAGGCGTGGCTGTCACCTGGCCGCCACGGACAAACCGAGCCTGACCCGGCTGTGGGCTACCGCTGCGACGCAGTGCCGCTGCCGGGCCGTAACACCAAGGAGCACGGCAATGGCCGTCGTCACGATGCGGGAGCTGCTGGAGAGCGGCGTCCACTTCGGTCACCAGACCCGCCGCTGGAACCCGAAGATGAAGCGCTTCATCATCACCGAGCGCAACGGCATCTACATCATCGACCTCCTGCAGTCGCTGAACTACATCGACCGCGCCTTCGAGTTCATCAAGGAGACCGTTGCCCACGGCGGCAGCGTCCTCTTCGTCGGCACGAAGAAGCAGGCTCAGGAGGCCATCGCCGAGCAGGCCACCCGCGTGGGCATGCCCTACGTGAACCAGCGCTGGCTCGGCGGCATGCTGACCAACTTCTCGACCGTCTACAAGCGCCTCCAGCGCCTGAAGGAGCTCGGCGAGCTGGACTTCTCGGACGTGGCCGGTTCCGGCCTGACCAAGAAGGAGCTCCTGGTCCTCCAGCGCGAGCACGACAAGCTGGAGAAGACCCTCGGCGGTATCCGCGACATGCAGCGCGTTCCCAGCGCCGTCTGGATCGTGGACACCAAGAAGGAGCACATCGCGGTCGGCGAGGCCCGGAAGCTCAACATCCCGGTCGTCGCCATCCTCGACACCAACTGTGACCCGGACGAGGTCGACTACAAGATCCCGGGCAACGACGACGCGATCCGCTCCGTCACCCTGCTGACCCGCGTGATCGCCGACGCCGTGGCCGAGGGCCTGAAGTCCCGCGCCGGTGTCGCCAAGGGCGACGCCAAGGCCGAGCCGGGTGCCGACCAGCCGCTGGCCGCCTGGGAGAAGGACCTCATCGAGGGCGAGAAGAAGGCCGAGGAGGCCCCCGCCGCCGCCGAGGCCCCCGCCGCCGCTGAGGCTCCCGCCGCCGAGGCCCCCGCCGCCGAGGCGCCGGCCGAGCAGGCCTGACGTACCCAGGGTGAGGGGCACCCGCCGGTACGAAACCGGCAGGTGCCCCTCTCTCCAGCGCCGGGACCGAACCACCGGTCCCGGCGCCACTCCACGCAGACACGCGAGACGCGAGAAGAGATTCACACCATGGCGAACTTCACCGCCGCGGACGTCAAGAAGCTCCGTGAGCTCACCGGCGCCGGCATGATGGACTGCAAGAAGGCCCTGGACGAGGCCGAGGGCAACGTCGAGAAGGCCGTCGAGCTCCTGCGCATCAAGGGCCAGAAGGGCGTTGCCAAGCGCGAGGGCCGTGACGCCTCCAACGGCGCCGTCGCCTCGCTGATCGCCGAGGACAAGAAGTCCGGCGTTCTGGTCGAGCTGAACTGCGAGACCGACTTCGTCGCCAAGGGTGACAACTTCGTCAAGGTCGCCGACGCGATCGCCGCCCACGTCGCCAAGACCGCCCCGGCCGACCTGGACGCCGCCCTGGCCTCCGAGATCGAGGCCGGCAAGACCGTCCAGCAGTTCGTGGACGAGGCCAACGCGACCCTGGGCGAGAAGATCGTCTTCCGTCGCTTCGCCCAGTTCGACGGTGACGGCTTCGTCGCGGTCTACCTGCACAAGACCAGCCCCGACCTGCCGCCGGCCGTCGGCGTCCTGGTCGAGCTGGACAAGGAGAACGCCGAGGTCGCGAAGGACGTCGCGCAGCACATCGCCGCCTTCGCGCCGAAGTACCTGTCCCGCGAGGAGATCCCGGCCGAGGAGCTCGAGAACGAGCGCCGCGTCGCCGAGGCCACCGCCCGCGAGGAGGGCAAGCCGGAGGCCGCCCTGCCGAAGATCGTCGAGGGTCGCGTCACCGGCTTCGTGAAGGAGAACTCCGTCCTGGAGCAGGCCTTCGCGAAGGACAACAAGAAGACCGTCGCCAAGGTCCTCGAGGAGAACGGCGTCGCCCTCAAGCGCTTCGCCCGCTTCCGCGTCGGCGCCTGAGCCACGTTCCACCTGGTCCCCGGCCCCTCTACGCTGGGAACCGCCCCCGCCCGCTGACCCGGGCGGGAGGAACGCCGAACGGGCTCACCCCGCGCCCACCGTCAACGGGCGGGCTCGCGTCGGCACCATGAACGACGAGGAGGCCATTGCCGTGCAGGACACCGAACCGGTTCCCGCGGCAGTGGCCTCCTCTCGTGTACACGCAGGCGGGGCATCCGCACACCCGCGCCTGTGACCAGTAGGTGCAAAAAGGAGAAGTCCATGCAGGAGACGCAGGAGACCGCGCAGGACCCCAGGGCCGGCTCGCGCCGCCGGGTGCTGCTCAAGCTGTCCGGTGAAGCCTTCGCCGGTGGCGGCGGGCTCGGCGTCGACCCGGACGTCGTGCACGCGATCGCCCGGGAGATCGCCACGGTCGTCCGCGCCGGTACCGAGGTCGCGGTGGTCATCGGCGGCGGCAACTTCTTCCGGGGCGCCGAGCTCCAGGTCCGCGGCATGGACCGCGCCCGTTCCGACTACATGGGCATGCTCGGCACCGTCATGAACTGCCTGGCGCTCCAGGACTTCCTGGTCAAGGAGGGCATCGAGACCCGGGTCCAGACCGCCATCACCATGGGCCAGGTCGCCGAGCCGTACCTGCCGCTGCGCGCCGTCCGGCACCTGGAGAAGGGCCGCGTGGTGATCTTCGGCGCCGGTATGGGCATGCCGTACTTCTCCACCGACACCACGGCCGTCCAGCGCGCCCTGGAGATCCACGCGGACGTCCTGCTGATGGGCAAGAACGGCGTGGACGGCGTCTACGACTCCGACCCGCGGACCAACCCGGACGCGGTCAAGTTCGACGCGCTGGAGTACTCCGAGGTCATCGCGCGCGACCTCAAGGTGGCCGACCTCACCGCGATCACGCTGTGCAAGGACAACAACCTTCCGATGCTGGTCTTCGAACTGCTGGCGGAGGGCAATATCGCGCGCGCGGTGAAGAGTGAGAAGATCGGCACACTCATCAGCCAGGATTCTGTCCGGGCCTGAGCAGTAACCAGCCGTACGGAACGGGGCGGGCGCCGCGACCGGCGACCGCCCGACACCGGTCGGAACGACAGCAGATGAACCGGACAGGGAGACCACAGTGATCGAAGAGACCCTCCTCGAGGCCGAGGAGAAGATGGAGAAGGCCGTCCTCCACGCCAAGGACGACTTCGCGGCCATCCGCACCGGCCGCGCGCACCCGGCGATGTTCGCCAAGATCGTCGCCGAGTACTACGGCGCCAAGACCCCGATCAACCAGCTGGCCTCGTTCTCGGTGCCGGAGCCGCGGATGGCGGTCGTCTCGCCGTTCGACAAGACCGCGCTGAAGGCCATCGAGCAGGCGATCCGCGACTCCGACCTGGGCGTCAACCCGTCCAACGACGGCTCGATCATCCGCGTGGTGCTGCCCGAGCTCACCGAGGAGCGCCGCCGGGAGTTCATCAAGGTCGCCCGCACCAAGGGCGAGGACGCCAAGGTCTCGATCCGTTCGGTGCGCCGCAAGGCCAAGGACGCCATCGACAAGCTGGTGAAGGACGGCGAGGTCGGCGAGGACGACGGCCGCCGTTCCGAGAAGGAGCTCGACGACACCACGGCCAAGTACGTGGCCCAGATCGACGAGCTGCTGAAGCACAAGGAAGCCGAGCTGCTCGAGGTCTGATGAACGACGCCCCTGACGCCCCCGGCTACTGGGGCCCGTCCGACCAGCAGTTCCAGCCCCACCCTCCGGCGCCGCACCCGCAGGCCGCCCGTGCCCGGGCCCACCCGGCGCCGGGGTACGGTCCGCAGGCGGCGCCGGCCCAGGGGCACCCCGGCCACCCGGGCGGCCACGCCGTGCCCCCGGGCACGCCGGGTGCCGCCCAGGGGGTGCCGGGCCACCGTTCGGGTCAGTCGCAGCAGCCTCCGGTGTACTGGGGCGGCGACGCGGAGGAGACTCAGGTCATGCCTCCCGTACCGGCCGAGCCCGGCCCGCCGCCCGGCATGCCCGACCCCGGTCGCCCGGTCGGCCACGGCCGACCCGCGGCCCACGGCCGGCCCGCCACCGGCGGACCGTCCGAGCCCGCCGAGGGGCAGGCCGGGGCGTCCGGCCGGCTGAGCGGCCCGCTGTTCCGGGACGAGCGGCCCGAGCCGGCGCCGCCGGGTGTGACGGAGACGGTCGTGCTGCGCGCGATATCCGACGACGCCACCCCTGCCCCCGGTCACGGCACCCCGCCGCACCCGGGGGCACCGGTGCGTCCCGCGCCGCCGGCGAACCACCTGGCGGCCGGGCAGCCCCAGTTCTCGCCGTCGTCCCATCCAGGGCAGGAGACACCCGTGGCCGCCCAGCCCGCCCCGCAGCCGCAGCCGCGCAAGCAGCGCGGTGGCCGTAACCTCCAGGCCGCCATAGGCGTGGGCGTCGGTCTCGGCGCGGTGATCGTCGCCTCGCTGTTCGTGGTGAAGGCGCTGTTCCTGGTCGTCGTGATGGCCGCGGTCGCGGTCGGCGTCTGGGAGCTGACCAGTCGGCTCTCCGAGCGCAAGCAGATCAAGGCGCCGCTGGTGCCGCTGGTCGTGGGCGGCCTCGCGATGGTCGCCACCGGCTACTGGGCCGGCGTCCAGTGGGCCGCCGCCTCGCTCGCGCTGACCGGGCTGGCGGTGATGGTCTGGCGGATGGCCGAGCCGCCGGAGGACTACCTGCGGGACATAACGGCGGGCGTCTTCACGGCGTTCTACGTGCCGTTCCTGGCGACCTTCGTGGCGATGATGCTGGCGGCCGACGACGGCCCCCAGCGGATCGTGCTCTTCCTGATCGTGACGATCTGCAGCGACACCGGCGCCTACGCGGTGGGCTACAAGTTCGGGAAGACCAAGCTGGCCCCGACGATCAGCCCCGGCAAGACCCGCGAGGGCCTGGCCGGCGGCATCGCCCTGTCGATGCTCGCGGGCGCGCTGCTGATGCAGCTGATCATCGACGACGGCAGCTGGTGGCAGGGCCTGATCCTGGGCGGCTGCGCGGCGGTCACCGCGACCCTGGGCGACCTGGGCGAGTCGATGATCAAGCGCGACCTCGGGATCAAGGACATGGGCACGCTGCTACCCGGCCACGGCGGCATCATGGACCGGCTGGACTCGCTGCTGCCGACCGCCCCGGTGGTCTGGCTGCTGCTGGCCGCCTTCGTGGGCAGCTGACCCGCGCGGACGGGAGACGTACGTACCCGGGAGGGCCCCGGACGCCTGGCGTCCGGGGCCCTCGCGCGTCTGCGACACTTGAGGAACCATGCCTAAGCCCGGAGAACTCACGTTTGTCGCGCCGCGCGGCGCCAAGCCCCCGCGACACCTCGCCGACCTCAGCCCCGCCGAGCGCAAGGAGGCCGTCGCCGAGCTGGGCGAGCAGCCGTTCCGCGCCAAGCAGCTCTCCAACCACTACTTCGGCCGGATGTCGAACGACCCGGCGAGCTGGACGGACATCCCCGCCGCCAGCCGGGAGAAGCTCACCGAGAGCCTGCTGCCCGAGCTGATGTCGGTGGTCCGGCACGTCTCCTGCGACGACGACGCCACCCGCAAGACGCTCTGGAAGCTCTTCGACGGCACGCTCGTGGAGTCCGTGCTGATGCGCTACCCGGACCGGGTCACCATGTGCATCAGCTCGCAGGCCGGCTGCGGCATGAACTGCCCGTTCTGCGCCACCGGCCAGGCCGGACTGACCCGCAACCTGTCCACCGCCGAGATCGTCGAGCAGATCGCCGCCGGGATGCGCTCGCTCAAGGCGGGGGAGTTCGGCGCGCGGGCCCCCCAGGACGGGAGCGGCCCGGGCGGCGAGGCGCGGCTGTCCAACGTGGTCTTCATGGGCATGGGCGAGCCGCTGGCCAACTACAACCGGGTGCTGGCCGCGATCCGCCGGCTGACCGACCCGGCGCCCGACGGCTTCGGCCTGTCCCAGCGCGGCATCACGGTCTCCACCGTCGGCCTCGTCCCGGCGATGAACCGGTTCGCGGACGAGGGCCTCAGCTGCCGTCTGGCGCTGTCGCTGCACGCCCCGGACGACGAGCTGCGCGACGAGCTGGTGCCGGTGAACACCCGGTGGAAGGTCGCCGAGGTGCTGGACGCCGCCTGGAACTACGCCGAGAAGTCCGGCCGCCGGGTCTCCATCGAGTACGCGCTGATCAAGGACATCAACGACCAGGCCTGGCGGGCCGACCTGCTCGGCCGACTGATCAAGAACCACCGGGTGCACGTCAACCTGATCCCGTTGAACCCGACGCCCGGTTCCAAGTGGACGGCCTCCCGGCCCGAGGACGAGCGCGAGTTCGTCCGCCGCCTCCAGTCGCACGGCGTGCCGACGACCGTCCGCGACACCCGCGGCCAGGAGATCGACGGCGCCTGCGGCCAGCTCGCCGCGGCGGGCTGAGCCCCACCGGGGAGATCCGCTACCGGAGTCCGGCGGCCGCCAGCGCGGCGGTCGCCCCGCCGGTCAGCAGCAGCGTGCTGCCCACCGCGAGGGTGCGCAGCGCGACCGCGCCGAACAGCAGCCGGGGCGAGGTGCCGAGGCGCAGCAGCGCGTCGGTGACCTCCCGGCGGTCGGTGCGGACCTCGGCGAGCCGGGTGACCACCGCGGCGGCCGCGCAGCCGAGCACCAGGCAGGCCTCGACGGCGGGCAGCGCGTCGGCGCTGTCCGGCGTGCCGATCCAGTAGCGGATGGTGGTGAGCACCAGCGCGACGGCGAGGGTGAGCACGGCCAGCGGCGCGCCGAGCCGGCGGGCCTGGGCGGTGAGCCCGCGCCCGGCCAGCAGCCGCAGCGGGGTGGGCCGCCCGAGGGCGAGCAGCCGCCCGGCCCAGGCCAGCAGCGGCCCGGTGAGCAGGGCGAGGCCGAGCGCGCTGGCGGCCCAGCCGCCGAGGGCGGCGGTGCTGGTGGAGCCGAGCCCGGCGGGCAGGTGGATCGGGCGGCCGTCGACCGCGGCGCCGGGCCGCAGGGCGATGAGTTCGAGCGCGGCGCCGATCACGCCCAGCCCGACCCCCAGGGCGATCCGCCAGACCCCGAAGCCGGTCGGGGCCTGGGTGCGGCCGCCGGGCAGGGAGTCGGTGACGGGCACCGCGCAGGCGGCGGCGGTGCCGGCGGTGAGCGGCACCAGGGCGAGCAGGGCGACCGGGGCGGCGGCCGGCAGCGGCGCGCCCATGCCGAGGTCGGGGGCGAGCGAGGGCCCGGCGACGTCGTTGCGCAGGACCAGGAAGGCCAGCAGGGCGAGCACGCTGCCGAGGGTGCAGGCGAGCGCGACCTCGCCCGCGATCAGCGTCCTGATCCGGCGGGAGCCGGCCCCGGCGGCGGTGAGCCCGGCGATCCGCTCGGGCCACCGGGCGGGCACCGCGCGGGCGGCGACGGCCGCGAACCAGGCGACGGCGGCGAGCGGGGGCAGGCACCAGAGCAGCCGGACCAGCGGGTCGGCGCCGCCGGCCGGGTCGCTCATCGCCCGGCCGAGGGAGCGCAGCAGGAAGGCGGCGACCACGGTGGCGGCCAGCGCGGTGAGCAGCCAGCGGCCGAGGTCGGGCACCCGGTAGCCCCGGGCCAGACGGAGATAGAACACGTCGACTCTTTCAGCGGCTCGGCGTCGTCGCGGGCCCGGCGTCGTCAGCGGCGGGTGGCCGTGACGGCGGGCGCTGCGACGGCCCCGGGGGCGGCGGTGCCGCGGGGGACGGGGGCGACGGGGGCGGTCAGCCGTCCGTCGACGAGGGCGACGGTGCGGTCCGCGAACCGGACGAGCTCGGGGTCGTGGGTGGCCAGGACGAGGGTGAGCTGGTGCGACCGGGCCGCGCTGGTCAGTATCCGCATGACCTGGTCGGCGGCCTCGCGGTGCAGCGGGGCGGTGGGGTCGTCGGCGAAGACGACGGGAGGCAGCGGGGCCAGCGCGCGGGCGACGGCGACCCGCTGGCGGCGGCTCTGGACCAGCCGCTCGGGGCGCAGGCGGGCGCAGTCGCCGACGTCGAGGCGCTCCAGCCACTCGTCGGCGGCGGTGTAGGCGGCCTTGTGGCCGGCCCCGGCGAGCAGCAGCGGCAGGGCGACGTTCTCCCGGGCGGTCAGTTCGGGCACCAGGTGCGGCTCGGAGCCGACGAAGCCGAAGCGGTCGCGGCGCAGCCGTTCGCGGCCGGCCCGGGAGAGGGTGTGCACGGGGGCGCTGTTGAACCAGACCTCGCCCTCGTCGACCGGGAGCTGCGCGGAGAGGCAGCCGAGCAGGGTGCTCTTGCCGGAGCCGCGCGGGCCGGTGACGGCGAGCACCTCGCCCTCGCGGACGCCGATCGAGATGCCGCGCAGGGCGGGGGTGCCGTCGTGGGACTTGACGATCCCTCGGGCCCACAGCACGTCGTTGTCAGGCGGTGCCGCTGACATGAGGATCCATCCTGGGTGGCCGCAGGGATATGACAGTCGTCAGATTAGAACGACGGGGGCCGGTCGCGGTGGCGGCGCACTGGTCCATCACGGGCATATCACCCGCATTCAGGCATGTTTGGTCGTACGACTGTGATGTTGCGGGGCGGGGTGCGGTGGTCCGCGGACGCCGAAGGGCGGCCCCGCGGGGAGCGGGGCCGCCCTTCGGCGGAGGGTGGGGAAGAAGGCTCAGGGGATCAGATCTTCGCCCACGCGTCGGTGAGGCTGGTCCGCAGGATCTGCTCGATCTCGTCGAAGGTCGACTGGTCGGAGATCAGCGGCGGGGCCAGCTGGACGACCGGGTCGCCACGGTCGTCGGCGCGGCAGTACAGGCCGTTGTCGAAGAGCGCCTTCGACAGGAAGCCGTAGAGCACGCGCTCCACCTCGTCGTCGTTGAACGACTCCTTGGTGACCTTGTCCTTCACGAGCTCGATGCCGTAGAAGTACCCGTTGCCGCGGACGTCGCCGACGATCGGCAGGTCGCGCAGCTTGTTCAGGGTGCCCAGGAAGGCGGCCTCGTTGTCGAGGACGTGCTGGTTCAGGCCCTCGCGCTCGAAGATGTCGAGGTTGGCCAGCGCCACCGCGGAGGAGACCGGGTGGCCGCCGAAGGTGTAGCCGTGCAGGAAGGTGTTGTCGCCCTTGTAGAACGGCTCGGCGAGGCGGTCCGAGATGATCGTGGCGCCGATCGGGGAGTAGCCCGAGGTCATGCCCTTGGCGCAGGTGATCATGTCGGGCTGGTAGCCGAACTTGTCGGCGCCGAACATGGTGCCGAGGCGGCCGAAGGCGCAGATGACCTCGTCCGAGACGAGCAGCACGTCGTGGCGGTCGCAGATCTCGCGCAGGCGCTGGAAGTACCCGGGCGGCGGCGGGAAGCAGCCGCCGGCGTTCTGCACCGGCTCGACGAAGACGGCGGCGACGGTCTCGGCGCCCTCGTTGAGGATGGCCACCTCGATCTCGTCGGCGCACCAGCGGCCGTAGGCCTCGGGGTCGACCGTGCCGTCCGGGCCCTCCAGGAAGGCGGGGGCGCGGTAGATGTTGGTGTTCGGGGCCTTGTGGGTGCCCGGCACCAGCGGCTCGAACGGGGCCTTCAGGCCCGGCAGGCCGGTGATGGACAGCGCGCCCTGCGGGGTGCCGTGGTAGGCGACGGCGCGCGAGATGACCTTGTACTTGGTCGGCTTGCCGGTCAGCTTGAAGTACTGCTTGGCGAGCTTCCAGGCGGTCTCGACGGCCTCGCCGCCGCCGGTGGAGAAGAAGACCTTGTTCAGGTCGCCCGGGGCGTAGTGGGCCAGGCGCTCGGCCAGCTCGACGGCCTTCGGGTGGGCGTAGCTCCACACCGGGAAGAAGGCGAGCTCCTTGGCCTGCTTGGCGGCGGCCTCGGCGAGCTCCTCGCGGCCGTGACCGGCCTGCACGACGAACAGGCCGGCCAGGCCGTCGAGGTACTTGCGGCCCTTGTCGTCCCAGACGTAGGTGCCCTCGCCCCTGACGATGGTCGGCACGGGGGAGTTCTCGTACGACGACATGCGGGTGAAGTGCATCCACAGGTGGTCGTAGGCGGTCTTGGAAAGGTCCTTCTGCGCCGGGTCGGCTGTCATCGGGTGCCCCAGGTGTAGGTCTGTTTCCGGAGCTTCAGGTAAACGAAGCTCTCGGTGCTCCGCACGCCGGGAAGGGCGCGGATGCGCTTGTTGATCAGTTCGAGCAGGTGCTCGTCGTCCTCGCAGACCAGTTCGGCCAGGAGGTCGAACGAGCCTGCGGTGCAGACCACGTAGTCGACCTCGTCGAGGGCGGCCAACGCGTCGGCGACGGGCTCGATGTCACCCTCGACCCGGATGCCGACCATCGCCTGGCGGGTGAAGCCGACGGTGAGCGGGTCCGTGACGGCGACGATCTGCATCACGCCCTGGTCGAGCAGCTTCTGGACGCGCTGCCGGACGGCCGCCTCGGACAGGCCGACGGCCTTGCCGATGGCGGCGTACGGGCGGCGCCCGTCCTCCTGGAGTTGCTCGATGATCGCCTTGGAGGCGGCGTCGAGGGGAACGCTGGCGTTCCGGTCGCGGTTGGCCACGCGGCCACTGTGCCTGATCGTTCCCGTGTTCGCAAGCGTGGAAACTGCTGATTTCGTCGTGATCTTGGAAAACGCATGCGGATTTCATTGCTCAACGACACTCGGCCTGTCGATACCGGCAGTCGTGCGGCTACCCTGGCACCGTGCGCGCGCGTCCCCCCGGGGGCGGCGCACGTACCGCCACCAGTGGACCGCGCCCCTCCGGGTGTGGCCACTCGGGACCCTTCGTACGCCGGATCCGCCGACGTACCATGGCGCCGGAATCTGCAACGCCGCAGGCCCAGACCGAGGAGAGATCCGTGAGCGACCTTCGCACGCTGCGCAACTACGTCAACGGTGAGTTCGTCGACGCGGCCGACGGCCGCACGCTCGACATCGTGGACCCGACCACCGGCGAGGTGTACGCGACGTCGCCGCTGTCCGGTGCCGCGGACGTGGACGCCGCCATGGCCTCCGCCGCGGCCGCGTTCCCGATCTGGCGCGACGCCACCCCGAGCACCCGGCAGAAGCTGCTGCTCAAGATCGCCGACGCGGTCGAGGCCCGGGCCGACGAGATCGTCGACACCGAGGTCCGCAACACCGGCAAGCCCCGCGCGCTGACCCTCTCCGAGGAGATCGGTCCGATGGTGGACCAGATCCGGTTCTTCGCCGGTGCCGCCCGCCTGCTGGAGGGCAAGGCCGCCGGTGAGTACATGGACGGGATGACCTCGATCATCCGCCGCGAGCCGGTCGGCGTCTGTGCCCAGGTCGCGCCGTGGAACTACCCGATGATGATGGCGGTGTGGAAGTTCGCCCCGGCCATCGCCGCGGGCAACACCGTGGTGCTGAAGCCGTCCGACACCACCCCGGCCTCCACCGTGCTGCTGGCCGAGATCATCGGCGGCGTGCTCAAGGAGCTGGACCTGCCGGCCGGCGTCTTCAACGTCATCTGCGGCGACCGCGAGACCGGCAGGCTGATGGTCGAGCACCGGACCCCGGCGATGGCCTCCATCACCGGTTCCGTGCGCGCCGGCATCTCGGTCGCCGAGTCCGCCTCCAAGGACGTCAAGCGTGTCCACCTGGAGCTGGGCGGCAAGGCCCCGGTCGTGGTCTTCGAGGACGCCGACATCGCCGAGGCCGTCGAGGGCATCTCGATGGCGGGCTACTTCAACGCCGGCCAGGACTGCACCGCCGCCACCCGCGTGCTGGTGCACGAGTCGATCCACGACGCCTTCGTCGAGGCGCTGGCCAAGGCCGCGGCCGAGACCAAGACCGGCGGCGTGGACGACGAGGACGTGCTGTACGGCCCGCTGAACAACGCCAACCAGCTGAAGCAGGTCTCCGGCTTCATCGAGCGGCTGCCCGCCCACGCCAAGGTCGAGGCCGGTGGCCACCGGGTCGGCGACAAGGGCTACTTCTACGCCCCGACCGTCGTCTCCGGCCTGAACCAGGACGACGAGATCATCCAGAACGAGGTCTTCGGCCCGGTCATCACCGTGCAGAAGTTCACCGACGAGGACCAGGCCGTCGAGTACGCCAACGGCGTCGAGTACGCGCTGGCCTCCTCGGTGTGGACCAAGGACCACGCCCGCGCCATGCGGATGTCGCGCCGCCTGGACTTCGGCTGCGTCTGGATCAACACCCACATCCCGCTGGTCGCCGAGATGCCGCACGGCGGCTTCAAGAAGTCGGGCTACGGCAAGGACCTGTCGTCGTACGGCTTCGAGGACTACACCCGCGTGAAGCACGTCATGACCGCGATCTGAGCGGGTCGTGGCCATCGGCGCCGTATGACCGCGATCTGAGCGGGTCGTGACCATCGGCGCGGTATGACCGCGATCTGATCGCTGATCATCGGCTGAAGTGTCCACGGCCCGGGTCCTCTCGACCCGGGCCCGTGCGTCTTTGCACCCTGTCGGCGGTCGGCACGACCGGCTGACACGATGGAACTGCCCTTCCGGGACCGGCGGCCCTAGCCTTACCGGCATGAGCATCCCCACCGCTGACTCAGCCGCCGGCCAGGCCGTCAAGGCCGCCGACCGCGCGCACGTCTTCCACTCGTGGTCCGCCCAGGCGCTGATCGACCCCCTCGCGGTGGCCGGCGCCGAGGGCTCTTACTTCTGGGACTACGAGGGCAACCGCTACCTCGACTTCTCCTCGCAGCTGGTCAACACCAACATCGGCCACCAGCACCCGAAGGTGGTCGCCGCGATCCAGGAGCAGGCGGCGAAGCTCTGCACCATCGCCCCCGGCTTCGCGGTCGAGTCGCGCAGCGAGGCCGCCCGGCTGATCGCCGAGCGCACCCCCGGGGACCTCGACAAGATCTTCTTCACCAACGGCGGCGCCGAGGCCAACGAGAACGCCATCCGGCTGGCCCGGCTGCACACCGGCCGGCAGAAGGTCCTCTCCACCTACCGCTCGTACCACGGCGCCACCGCCAACGCGATCGCCCTCACCGGCGACCCGCGGCGCTGGCCCAACGAGAGCGGCGTCTCCGGCGTGGTGCACTTCTGGGGCCCGTACCCGTACCGCTCCAACTTCCACGCCGAGAACGAGGCGCAGGAGTGCGAGCGCGCGCTGGAGCACCTGGAGCAGGTGATCGCGTTCGAGGGGCCGGGCACCGTCGCGGCGGTCATCCTGGAGACGGTGGTCGGCACCGCGGGCATCCTGGTCCCGCCGGCCGGCTACCTGGCCGGGGTGCGGGAGATCTGCGACCGCTACGGGATCGTGTTCATCCTGGACGAGGTGATGGCCGGCTTCGGCCGCACCGGCGAGTGGTTCGCCGCCGACCACTGGGGCGTCACCCCGGACCTGCTCACCTTCGCCAAGGGCGTCAACTCGGGCTACGTGCCGCTGGGCGGCGTGGCGATCAGCGCCGAGATCGCGGCCACCTTCGCCGAGCGCGCCTTCCCCGGCGGGCTCACCTACTCAGGCCACCCGCTGGCCTGCGCCTCCGCGGTGGCGACCATCAACACCATGGCGGAGGAGGGCATCGTCGAGAACGCCCGGCACATCGGCGAGACCGTGCTCGGCCCCGGCCTGCGGGAGCTGGCCGAGCGGCACCCGTCGATCGGCGAGGTCCGCGGCCTCGGCGTGTTCTGGGCGCTCGACCTGGTGCGCGACCGGGAGACCCGCGAGCCGCTGGTGCCGTACAACGCGGCCGGCGCCGACAACGCACCGATGGCCGAGCTGGCCGCCGCCTGCAAGCAGCGCGGCCTCTGGCCGTTCGTCAACATGAACCGCTTCCACGTCGTCCCGCCGTGCACCGTCACCGAGGAGGAGGCCAAGACCGGCCTCGCGGTGCTGGACGAGGTCCTGTCGCTCACCGACGCGCACACCGTCTGACGTATCTACCAGGACGGCCCCGGACACCCGCGTGTGCCCGGGGCCGTGCCACGCTCCGGAAGGCCCGCCATGCCCAGCCGCACCACCCCGACCCGCCGCCCCGCCGACTCCCCCGCGCTGCGCCGACGCTCCCTGCTCGGCGGGGCCGCGCTGCTCGGCGCCGGCACGCTGACCGGCTGCGGCATCCCGTCCGCGTACGTGGCCGAGGACCGCCGCTCGGCACCGGACCGCTCGGAGAGCGACAAGCGGCTCGTCTTCTCCAACTGGACGCAGTACATCGACACCGACGACGAGGGCGGCCGCCCGACCCTGGACGCCTTCAGCGAGCGGACCGGGATCGAGGTCGCCTACACCGAGGACATCAACGACAACGACGAGTTCTTCGGCAAGATCAGCCCGGTGCTCACCCAGGGCGCCGCCCCCGGCCGGGACCTGATGGTGGTCAGCGACTGGATGGCCGGGCGGTACGTCTCGCTGGGCTGGGTGCAGGCCATGGACCGGGACAACCTGCCCAACGTCACGGCCAACCTGGACCCGCAGCTCGCCGACCCGGCCTTCGACCCCGGGCGCAGGCGCAGCGTGCCGTGGCAGTCCGGGATCACCGGCATCGCCTACAACCGCAAGGCGCTCGGCCGGGAGATCAGGTCCACCGCCGATCTGTGGGCGCCCGACCTCAAGGGCCGGGTCACCCTGTTCGCCGGGCTGGACGAGGCGCTCGGGCTGCTGATGCTCTCCCAGGGCGCGGACATCGCGAAGTTCGGCGACGACGACGCGCACCGGGCGATGGACCTGGTGCAGAAGTGGGTCGACAGCGGCCACGTCCGGCGCTTCACCGGCAACGACTACACCAGCGACCTCGCCTCCGGGGCGGCGCTCGCCTGCCAGGCCTACTCCGGCGACGCCGTCCAGCTCACCGCCGAGAACCCCGACATCGAGTTCGTGGTGCCGGAGGAGGGCGGCGAGCTGTGGGCGGAGAGCCTGATGATCCCCAACCGGGCCGCCCACAAGCGCAACGCCGAGCTGCTGGTCGACCACTACTACCGGCCCGAGGTGGCCGCCGAACTCGCCGCGTTCGTCCAGTACATCTGCCCGGTGCCGGCCGCCCGCGAGGTGCTGGCGGCCAGCGGCGACAAGGAGAAGGCCGAACTCGCCGAGAACCCGCTGGTCTTCCCGACCGAGGAGATGCGCGCCCGGCTGCACACCATGCGCGACGTCACCTCGGCCGAGCGGCCCGAGCTGCACAAGGTCTGGGGCCGCATCACCGGGGTGTGAGCACGGGGGCGTCGAGGAGCGCCGGGGCGGGACGGACGGCGCTCAGCGCCGGACGGCGTCCAGGGCGAGCAGCGCCACGTGCAGGGAGAGGCAGGACTCCACCTGGTCGAGGTCGACGCCGAGGATCCGTTCGACCTTGTGCAGCCGGTCGTAGAAGGACGGCCGGGACAGGTGCGCGGCGTCCGCCGCGGCCGACTTGTTCCGGCCCTGCTCCAGGTAGATCCGCAGCATCCGCACCAACTGGCCGTTGTGCTCGGCGTCGTGGGCCAGCAGCGGGCCCAACTCCCGTTCCACGTACGTCTGCAGCCGGGCGTCGTCGCGCAGCAGGTGGAGCAGGCCGCGCAGCCGGACGTCCGGCAGGCGGTAGTAGGAGGAGCTGCGGCCGCCGGGCGCGTCGTGCAGGGCGGCGTCGGCGACCTGGGTGGCCTCCAGCAGGGTGCGCCGGGCGTCGCGCACCGAGCCGACCGAGGAGCCGACCGCGACCACCGGGCCCGCCGGGTCGCCGCCCTCCCGCCCGGGCTCGGCCGACATCCGGCGCAGCGCGGCCGAGAGGGCGTCCAGCGCGGCGTGCTCGTCCTGCTGGGTGCCGAGCGCGATCAGCAGGCCGACGGCCTCGTCGTCCAGCGCCCCGACCAGGGCGGACAGCCGGCAGGCCCGGACGGCTCCGGCGGCCAGCTCGGTGAAGTCGCGCAGCCGGGCTTGGGCCTCCAGCGCGGCCGGGATCGGTCCGCGCCGCTGCCGCAGCACCACGCCGACCAGTCGGCGGCCCTCCAGCGGAACGCCCAGGGCCTGGGCGCGCAGCGCGGCCTCGGAGACGGTCAGCGCGTGGGTGAGGATGCCGGACAGCAGGGTGCGGTGGGTCTGCCGCTCCAGGCTCTCCCGGTCGCGCACCACCAGCCGGTTGAGCGCCAGCGCGGAGGCGCCGCGTTCCAGCAGCATGGCGTGCGGGTGCGCCTCGCCCTCGGGCAGCGGGCCGGGCTCCTGCACCAGCACCAGACGGCCCCAGTCCTGGCCGCGGGCGCCGACGGTGGTGACCAGCCAGCCGCTGCGCGGGTCGTGGCCGGTGCGCCCGGCCGGGCGCACCCCGCGCGAGCGGCGCTCCCAGTCCTCCAGCACCTCGGCCTCCGGGCGTCCGGCGGTGTCGTGGGCGAGCACCTGGTGGGCCAGGTTCTCCAGGACGACCGGGGCGCCGGCCATCCGGGCCACCTGGCGGATCACCTCGGGCGGCTCCGCGCCCTCCACCACCAGCTCGTTGAAGACCTGGTGGACCGACTCGGAGACCCGCAGCTGCTCCAGCTGGGCGTTGACCACGAGCGCGTGCACGGCCTCGGTGACGGCGACGAAGCGCAGCTCGCGGCGGAGCGTGATCACGGGCAGCCCGCGCTGCTCGGCGGCGTGGACCAGGGCGCGGGGGAGCGAGTCGAAGTAGCGCCGCCCGAACTCGACGACCAGGCCGGCCACCCCGACCTCGTCCAGCTCCCGCACGTAGCGGGCCAGGGCCTCGCGGTCCTCCGGCAGCGCGATCCCGGTGGTCAGCACCAGCTCGCCGCCGCGGAGCATCCCGGCGACGTCGGGCAGCTCGCTGACGTGGACCCAGCGGACCGGCCGCTCCAGGTGGTCGGCGCCGGCCACCACCTGGGGCAGGCCGCGGCGCATCACGTCCAGGTCGAGGACTCGGGCGACGGTGGGGAGCATCGCGGGCCTCCGGAGCCGTGGGGACCGGAGCGGGGGCTCCGGGGTGGTCAGAGTGTCAGGTAAATCATCCATCGGCCGAACGACCTGTCGCCCTGCCCGCACCCTTGCACCCTGTAAGGCCCTTCGTGCCGAGACTGCCGAAGTGACCCTTGTCACCCCCGCCCCGCAGCGGGCAAGGTCAGCGGGACCGCAGACCCCCAACCGCGGACGCGTGACCCCGCAGCGGTCGAACCACGGCACTTGGAGGAACCAG
This sequence comes from Kitasatospora sp. Xyl93, assembly GCF_055383135.1. NCBI lineage: Bacteria > Bacillati > Actinomycetota > Actinomycetes > Kitasatosporales > Streptomycetaceae > Kitasatospora > Kitasatospora sp. Xyl93. Next base: position 5,414,978 of record NZ_AP029185.1, read on the forward strand.
ATGGACCTGACCGACTTCGGCCCGGGCGCGCAGTACATCGCGGGCCGGCAGACCAGGGGGAGCGGTGAACCCTTCCAGGTCGTCAACCCCGCCGACGGCAGCGTGGTCGAGCAGGTCGCGCTGGCCACCACCGGGGACGTGGACACCGCCGTCGCCGCCGCCAGGGCCGCCCTGCCCGGCTGGTCCTCGGCCACCCCCGGCGCGCGCTCCGAGGCGCTCACCCGGCTGGCCGCCGTCCTGGCCGGCGCGGCCGGGGACCTGGCCCGGGTGGAGACGGCGCAGACCGGCAAGCCGGTCAAGCTCGCCACCGAGTTCGACGTGCCCGGCACCGTCGACAACGCCGCGTTCTTCGCCGGCGCCGCCCGCAACCTGGAGGGCAAGGCGGCCGGCGAGTACTCCGGCGACCACACCTCGTACGTGCGGCGCGAGGCGGTCGGCGTGGTCGGCTCGATCTCGCCGTGGAACTACCCGCTGCAGATGGCCGCCTGGAAGATCCTCCCGGCGATCGCCGCGGGCAACACCATCGTGCTCAAGCCGGCCGAGCTGACCCCGCTGACCTCGCTGATGTTCGCCCGCGCCTGCACCGCCGCGGGCATCCCGGACGGCGTGGTCAACGTGGTCACCGGCGCCGGACGCACCGCCGGCGAGCACCTGGTCGGGCACCCGGACGTCGCGATGGTCTCCTTCACCGGCTCCACCGGCGTCGGCAGGAGGGTCGCCGAGATCGCCACCGCGGGCGTCAAGCGCACCCACCTGGAGCTCGGCGGCAAGGCCCCGTTCGTGGTCTTCGACGACGCCGACCTGGACGCCGCCGTGCACGGCGCGGTCGCGGCCTCGCTGATCAACGGCGGCCAGGACTGCACCGCCGCCACCCGCGCCTACGTCCAGCGCCCGCTGTACGACGCCTTCGTGGCCGCAGTGGCCGAGCTGTACGCGGCGATCCGGATCGGCGACCCGCTGAACCCGCGCACCGACCTCGGACCGCTGGTCTCCCACGCCCACCGCGACCGGGTGGCCGGCTTCGTGGAGCGCGCCCGCTCGTACGCCACCGTGGTCACCGGCGGCCGGGCCCCGGAGAAGGGCCACGACGGCACCGACCTCACCCGCGGCGCGTACTACCGGCCCACCCTGATCACCGGCGCGGCCCAGGACAGCGAGGTCGTGCAGGGCGAGATCTTCGGCCCGGTGCTGGTCGTGCTGCCGTTCGACGGCGACGACGAGGGCCTTCGGCTGGCCAACGACACCCCGTACGGCCTGGCCGCCTCCGCCTGGACCGCCAACGTGCACCGCTCGCTGCGCGCCACCCGGGAGATCGCGGCCGGCTGCGTCTGGGTCAACGACCACATCCCGATCATCAGCGAGATGCCGCACGGCGGCTACAAGGCGTCCGGCTACGGCAAGGACATGTCCCAGTACTCGCTGGACGAGTACACCCAGGTGAAGCACGTCATGTTCGACACCACCGCGGTGGCCCGCAAGGACTGGCACCGCACCGTCTTCGGAGACAGATAACCCCCAGGCCCCAGCGGGTGCCCCCACACCCCATCTCCCCCCAGGAGGCCCGTTCCATGGCGTTCAACGAGCTCACCGACGGTCTGCCCGAACCGGTCCGAAGGGCCTGGGAACGCAGCCTGACCAGCGGCCGGGCCGCGCTCGGCCGCCGCACCCTGCTGCGCGCCGCCGCGCTGACCGCCGGAGCGGGCACCCTGGCCGCCTGCGGCATCCCGGCGGCCCCCCGGGCGACCGGGGACTCGACCGCGAACGCCGCCAAGGACCTCTCGGAGACGCAGAAGGAGGTCGACTTCTCCAACTGGCCGCTGTACGTGGACACGGACGAGAAGGACAAGGAGCGGCACGGCACGCTGGACGCCTTCACCGAGGCCACCGGTATCAAGGTCAGGTACACCGAGGACGTCAACGACAACGTCGAGTTCTTCGGCAAGGTCAAGCCGCAGCTCGCCGCCGGCCAGGACACCGGCCGCGACCTGATGGTGCTCACCGACTGGATGGCCGCCCGGCTGATCCGGCTCGGCTGGGCGCAGAAGCTCAACCCGGCGAACGTCACCACCGCGATCACCAACATCGAGGCGCGCTTCCGCGCCCCCGACTGGGACCCGGGGCGGCTGTACTCCTACCCGTGGGCCGGCATCCAGACCGTCGTCGCGTACAACCGGAAGGCGACCAGGGGGAAGGAGGTCACCAGCGTCTCCCAGCTGCTGGACGACCCCGACCTCAAGGGCCGGGTCACCTTCCTCTCCGAGATGCGCGACAGCATCGGGATGGTCCTGCTGGACCAGGGCAAGGACACCGTGAGGTTCACCGCTGACGACTACGACGGCGCGGTCGCCCGGCTGCAGAAGGCCGTCGACAACAAGCAGATCCGCCGCTTCACCGGCAACGACTACGGCCAGGAGCTCTCCGCCGGGGACATCGCGGCCTGCATCGCCTGGGGCGGCGACCTGATCCAACTGCGGGCCGACAACCCGGACATCGAGTTCGTCATCCCGGAGAAGGGCTACATCGCCTCGACCGACAACATGCTGGTCCCGGCCAAGGCGCAGCACAAGGCGAACGCGGAGAAGCTGATCGACTTCTACTATCAGCCGAAGATCGCGGCGCAGCTGGTCGCGGGCATCGGCTTCGTCTCCGCCGTCACCGGGATGAAGGACGAGCTCGCCGGCATCGCCCCGGACACCGCGGCCAACCCGCTGGTCGTGCCCACCCCCGAGATGGCGGTCAGGGCGCACGTGTTCCGCACGCTCTCCGAGAGCGAGGAGAGCGACTTCGAGCAGAAGTTCTCCAAGCTCATCGGCGCCTGACCCCACTCCCGGCAGAGAGACCCAGGAAGACACCACCCCATGACAGACCAGCAGCGCGACGCGGCCGTCGGCGGCGACGTCCGGCTCACCGGCATCGGCAAGACCTACGGCTCCTTCACCGCCGTCCACCCGCTCGACCTGACCGTCCCGCAGGGCTCGTTCTTCGCCCTGCTCGGCGCCTCCGGCTGCGGCAAGACCACCACCCTGCGCATGATCGCCGGCCTGGAGGAGCCCACCACCGGCACCGTCCTGATCGGCGGCCAGGACGTCACCGCCCTGCCCCCGTACAAGCGGCCGGTGAACACCGTCTTCCAGAGCTACGCGCTCTTCCCGCACCTGGACATCTTCGAGAACGTCGCCTTCGGCCTGCGCCGGCGCGGCCGGAAGGACGTCAGGAAGCAGGTCGAGGAGATGCTGGAGCTGGTCGAACTCGGCCCGTACGCCCGGCGCAAGCCGCACCAGCTCTCCGGCGGCCAGCAGCAGCGCGTCGCGGTCGCCCGCGCGCTGATCAACCACCCGCAGGTGCTGCTCCTGGACGAGCCGCTCGGCGCGCTCGACCTCAAGCTCCGCCGCCAGATGCAGCTGGAGCTGAAGCGGATCCAGACCGAGGTCGGCATCACCTTCGTGCACGTCACCCACGACCAGGAGGAGGCCATGACCATGGCCGACACCATCGCGGTGATGAACGGCGGCCGGGTCGAGCAACTGGGCGCCCCCGCCGAGCTGTACGAGAACCCCGCCACCACCTTCGTGGCCAACTTCCTCGGCCAGTCCAACCTGCTGCCCGCCGAGGTCACCGGCACCGAGGGCGGCGACCTGCTGCTCAGCGCGGCCGGAGCCCGCCTCGCGGTGCCGAAGGCGCGCTGCGCCACCGACGCCACGCGCGTCCACCTGGGCGTGCGCCCGGAGAAGATCACCATCACCCACGCCTGCGAGCAGGTCGCCGACGGCCGCAACCGACTGGTCGGCACGGTGCTCGACTCCAGCTTCATCGGCGTCTCCACCCAGTACGTGGTGCGCACCGACGGCGGCCAGGAGGTCACCGTCTTCGAGCAGAACATGGAGCGCGACGCCCGGATCGTCCCCGGCGCCGCCGTCCAGCTGCACTGGAACCCGGCGCACTCCTTCGCCCTGGACGCCGCCCAGGCGATCGACGCGGGCACCGCGGAGGAGGCCGCATGACCGCCACCACCCCGGCCGCGCCGCCGCGAGTCGTCCCGCTGGAACCGGCGGAGCGCAGGCCGAGGCGCAGGCTCACCCCGTACTGGCTGCTGCTGCCCGGCCTCGCCTGGCTGGTCGTCTTCTTCGCCGTCCCGATGGTCTACCAGGCGTCGACCTCGCTGCAGACCGGCTCGCTCGAAGAGGGCTTCAAGGTCACCTGGCACGTCTCGACCTACTGGGACGCCCTGGTCGAGTACCGGTGGCACTTCCTGCGCTCGTTCTCCTACGCGGCCGTCGCCACCGTGCTCTGCCTGGCCGTCGGCTACCCGCTCGCGTACACGATCGCCTTCAAGGCGAGCAAGCGCTGGCGCAACGTCATCCTGATCCTGGTCATCGCGCCGTTCTTCACCAGCTTCCTGATCCGCACGCTGGCCTGGAAGACCATCCTGTCCGACGGCGGCCCGGTGGTCGGCGCGCTGAACGCGCTGCACGTCCTGGACGTCACCAACCTGCTCGGCCTGACCGACGGCGACCGGGTGCTGGCCACGCCGCTCGCGGTGGTCTGCGGCCTGACCTACAACTTCCTGCCGTTCATGATCCTGCCGCTGTACACCTCGCTGGAGCGGATCGACCCGCGCCTGCACGAGGCGGCCGGCGACCTCTACGCCCGGCCGTTCACCACCTTCCGCAAGGTGACCTTCCCGATCTCGCTGCCGGGCGTGGTCGCGGGCACCCTGCTGACCTTCATCCCGGCCTCCGGCGACTACATCAACGCCCAGCTGCTGGGCTCGCCGAGCGAGCAGATGGTCGGCAACGGCATCCAGAAGCAGTTCCTGAACGTGCTCGACTACCCCACGGCGGCCGCGCTGAGCTTCATCCTGATGGCCCTGATCCTGGGCATGGTGACGGTCTACATGCGCAAGGCCGGGACGGAGGATCTGGTCTGATGTCCCGGATGTCCAAGTGGATCCGCGCCCACCTGGTGGTGCTGGCCGGCCTGCTGGCCCTCGCCTACCTGGTGCTGCCCAACCTGGTCGTGCTCGCCTTCTCGTTCAACAAGCCGGTGGGCAAGTTCAACTACGAGTGGAACGAGTTCTCCACCGACGCCTGGACCGACCCCTGCGGCGTGGCCGACATGTGCGGGTCGCTCTCGCTCAGCCTGCAGATCGCGGTGCTCGCCACCATCGGCGCCACCGTGCTCGGCACCATGGTCGCCTTCGCGCTGGCCCGCTACCGCTTCCGCGGCCGCTCGGCCACCACCGCGATGATCTTCCTGCCGATGGCCATGCCCGAGGTGGTCATGGCGGCCTCGCTCGGGACGCTCTTCCTCAACATGCGCATCCCGTTCGGCTTCACCACCATCCTCATCGCGCACATCATGTTCTGCCTCAGCTTCGTGGTGACGGCGGTCAAGGCGCGCGTGATGAGCATGGACCCGAGGCTCGAACAGGCCGCCCAGGACCTCTACGCGACCCCCACCCAGACCTTCCTGAGGGTCACCCTGCCGCTGGCGGCGCCCGGCATCGCGGCGGGCGCGCTGCTCAGCTTCGCGCTCTCCTTCGACGACTTCATCATCACCCAGTTCAACTCGGGGCCGACCACGGTCACCTTCCCGATGTTCGTCTGGGGCGCCTCGCAGCGCGGCATCCCGGTGCAGGTGAACGTCATCGGCACCGCGATGTTCCTGGCCGCCGTCGCGCTGACCGTCGTCGGCCAGTGGCTGGGCAACCGCCGGAAGGCCACCGCCTGACATACGGTCGGCAGTAGTCGACACGGCTGACAACGGCCGACAGCGGAATGGCAGCGGTGGCACGTAAGAACGTCATCTATTCGTAGAAAGTGGCTGATAATGCATGGACTCCGCCCGCGCGCTCAGTGACGCCAGGCCCACCCCCTTCTGGCTGGAGGACCCCGGCCGGCCGGCGGCGCTGCCCGCCCTGGTCGGCGACACCACCTGCGACCTGCTGGTCGTCGGCGGCGGCTACTCCGGTCTGTGGACCGCCCTCATCGCCAAGGAGCGCGACCCCTCGCTGGACGTCGTGCTGGTCGAGGGCAACGAGGTCGGGTGGGCCGCGTCCGGGCGCAACGGCGGATTCTGCGCGGCCAGCCTCACCCACGGCTTCGGCAACGGCCTGGACCGCTGGCCGTCCGAACTCGCCCAGCTGGAACGCCTCGGTGCCGCCAACCTCGACGGCATCGAGGCCACCCTGAAGCGCTACGGCATCGACGCCGAGTGGGAGCGCACCGGCGAGATCGACGTCGCCACCCAGCCCCACCAGGTCGAGGAGCTCCACGAGATCGCCGAGGCGGTCGCCCGGTACGGCTTCGACATCACCGTCCTGGACGCCGACCAGCTGCGCGCCGAGGTGAACTCGCCGACCTTCCTCGGCGGCCTCTGGGACAAGGAGGGCGTGGCGATGGTCCACCCCGCCAAGCTCGCCTGGGGCCTCAAGGACGCCTGCCTGGGCCAGGGCGTGCGGATCTTCGAGCACACCCGGGCCACCGACCTGCGGGAGCACGGCAGCGGCATGGCCGTCCGCACCCCGTACGGCCGGGTCCTCGCCCGCAAGGTCGCGCTCGGCACCAACGTGTTCCCGTCGCTGCTCAAGCGGGTCCGCCCGTACATCGTCCCGGTGTACGACTACGCGCTGATGACCGAGCCGCTCGACGACGAGCAGCTCGCCTCGATCGGCTGGCGCGGGCGGCAGGGCCTCGGCGACAGCGCCAACAAGTTCCACTACTTCCGGCTCTCCGCCGACAACCGGATCCTCTGGGGCGGCTACGACGCGGTCTACCACTTCGGCGGCCACGTCCGGCACGAGTACGACCAGCGGCCGGAGACCTTCCGCACCCTGGCCAACCACTTCTTCCGCTGCTTCCCGCAGCTGGAGGGCCTGCGCTTCACCAACGCCTGGGGCGGCGCCATCGACACCTGCAGCCGGTTCTCGGCGTTCTTCGACACCGGCTACCGGGGCAAGGTCGCGTACGCCGTCGGGTACACCGGGCTCGGTGTCGGCGCGACCCGCTTCGGCGCCGAGGTGATGCTCGACCTCCTCGCCGGCGAGCGCACCGAGCGCACCTCGCTGGACATGGTGCGCAGCAAGCCGCTGCCGTTCCCGCCCGAGCCGGTCCGCTGGGCCGGGATCGAGCTCACCACCCGGTCGCTGGAGCGGGCGGACCGCACCGGCGGCCACCGCAACCTCTGGCTGCGCACCCTCGACCGGCTGGGGCTGGGCTTCGACAGCTGAAGCGCGAATCCCCCGGTCGGGTGCTCCTAGTCGTGTAATCGGGACCCGTCGTCCGCCTCTCCTTGGTGACGGCGGGTCTCGCACCTCCCGCCGTCTCCGAACAGTACGAACGGCGAGAAGCGGGGACACGACATGGAGACCACCGGACTGCACTGGCTCGCCCAGGTGGCACCGGACCCGGAAGCCCTCCGGGAGCAGTGGGAGCGCACCGGGCTGGGCCTGGTGCTGCTGCCGGCCGGCCGGCGCTGGGACGTCCTCTCCGTCCCCGGACGGCTCGGGCGCCCGGCCCTGGAGATCATGGAACCGTGCACCAGCGGCCCGGTCCTCACCGACGCCGCGGGCGAGCACGTCGGCTTCCTGGTGCCCGTCGGCACCGCCGCCCGCTGGATCGGCACCGGCGTGCGCGCTGCGGGGGAGGGCACCTGGATCGTCGTCCCGCACCCCGAGCGGACCAGCCGGGGCGTGCGCTGGCTGGTCCCGCCGGACGGCTCCGGGCGGCTCAACGACCCGGTGCTGCTGGAGCTCGTCCTGCACGAGGCGGCGGCGAGGCTCGGCGGCTGGTGAGCCCCGCGGTGTCCGACGCCCGGGGCCCGGTGGTGCCGGCGCGCGGAGGGCGGGCGAGGCAGACTGGAGGCGTGACCACCGTCCCGCACGCCGTCGACGCGTCCCTCCGCCCGGGCCCCGCCCAGCTGCGCCTGGCCGCGTCGGCCGTACCCGTCTGCGACCGGTACGGCCTCGCGCTGGCCGGCGGGCACGCGCTGCGCGCCCACGGCGTCGCGGCCTGTCCGCAGGACGGGCTGACCCTGGTGACCGGCGGGGCCGACCTGCCGGAGGTGGCCGCCGCCCTGGGCGAGGCGTACCGGGCGGCGGGCGGCGGGGTCGCCGAGCGGCCGGGGACACCGCGGCTGGAGCAGCTCGCCGTCCGGCTGGCGCTGGGCGGGCGGTCGCACACGGTGGAGCTGCGCAAGGAGCCGCTGGGCCACCGCCCGGTCCGGCTGGACCTCGGTGCGCCCGGACCGGACGAGCCGCCGGTGGTGCTGCCCGTGGTCGCCCTGGAGGACGCGGCTGCGCTGACCACCGCGCTGCTGGTGGACCGGGGCATGCCGCGTGACCTGATCGATGTGCACGCCCTCACCCGCTGCTACCGGGAAGGCGAACTGCTCGCGCTGGCAGGGGAGTTGGACCCGGACTTCCAGCCGGCGGCGCTGGCCGACCGGCTGGAGACGCTCGCCGAGGCGGCGGACGGCCGGTTCCGCGCCCGGGGTGTCCCCGCCGACGGGGTGGACGAGCGGAAGCGCTGGGCGCTGGCCTGGGCGCAGGACCTGCGGCTGGACCTGCTGGAGACCCAGGAGGCGGCGGACGGGCTGCACGACCCGTACCTGGAGGAGCCGGAGGACGGGGACTCCTGACCCCGGCCGGGCGGAGGCCCCCGTTCGTCCGACCGAGTGACCGGACGACCTGTAAGGCTGAATCCATGATCCCCGTCAGCCTGTTCGTTGAGCCGGGCCGAAGCGGCCACCAGACTGGGAGACGAGCGCGGTAGCCCCGTGATTCCCGTCGACCGGCCCACCGCGGGCGGCGCCAGACCGGACCGGTGGCAGGACGCCGCCCGGGACTTCGGAGGCAGACGGACCTTGAGCAAGCACATCATTCACTGGATCGGCGGCAAGCCGGTCGCCACCGCCGGTGCGGCCCCCCGTCGTGGCGAGATCTTCGACCCGGCCACCGGCCAGGTCTCCGGTCAGGTCGACTTCGCCGGGATCGCCGAGGTCGACCAGGCGGTGGCCGCCGCCGCCTCGGCCTTCACCGAGTGGCGCACCGCCTCGATCGCCAAGCGGACGACGGTGCTCTTCGCCTTCCGCGAGTTGCTGAACGCCCGCCGCGACGAGCTGGCCTCGATCATCGTGGCGGAGCACGGCAAGGTGCACTCCGACGCGCTGGGCGAGATCGCCCGCGGCCTGGAGGTCGTGGAGTACGCCTGCGGCATCCCGCAGCTGATCAAGGGCGGTTTCACCGAGCAGGCCTCGACCGGCGTCGACGTCTACTCGATCCGCCAGCCGCTCGGCCCGGTCGCGATCATCTCGCCGTTCAACTTCCCGGCGATGGTGCCGATGTGGTTCTTCCCGATCGCCATCGCCGCCGGCAACACCGTCGTGGTGAAGCCCTCGGAGAAGGACCCGTCCGCCGCCAACTTCCTCGCCGAGCTGTGGAAGGAGGCCGGTCTGCCGGACGGCGTCTTCAACGTCGTGCACGGCGACAAGGTGGCCGTCGACCGCCTGCTGGAGCACCCGGACGTCAAGTCCGTCAGCTTCGTCGGCTCCACCCCGATCGCCCGCTACGTCTACGAGACCGGCACCCGCTACGGCAAGCGCGTGCAGGCCCTGGGCGGCGCCAAGAACCACATGCTGGTCCTGCCCGACGCCGACCTTGACCTCGCGGCCGACGCCGCCGTCAACGCCGGCTTCGGCGCGGCCGGCGAGCGCTGCATGGCGGTGTCCGTGCTGGTCGCGGTCGACCCGATCGGTGACGAGCTGGTCGAGAAGATCAAGCAGCGGATCGCCACCCTGAAGGTCGGTCCGGGCTGCAACGGCGACTCCGAGATGGGCCCGCTGGTCACCGGCCAGCACCGGGACAAGGTCACCTCCTACGTGGAGTCCGGCGTCGCCGACGGCGCCGAGCTGGCCGTGGACGGCCGCAAGCACCCGGTCACCGCCGAGGACCGGAACGGCTCCCCGACGGCCGACGGCTTCTGGCTCGGCCCCACGCTGTTCGACCACGTGAAGCCCGGCATGTCC
>NZ_AP029185.1:5430000-7075000 GCF_055383135.1 Kitasatospora sp. Xyl93
TGTCTCAACCATAGGCCCGGTGAAATTGCATTACGAGTAAAGATGCTCGTTTCGCGCAGCAGGACGGAAAGACCCCGGGACCTTTACTATAGCTTGATATTGGTGTTCGGTTCGGCTTGTGTAGGATAGGTGGGAGACTGTGAAGCAGCAACGCCAGTTGTTGTGGAGTCGCCGTTGAAATACCACTCTGGTCGTGCTGGATGTCTAACCTGGGTCCGTGATCCGGATCAGGGACAGTGTCTGGTGGGTAGTTTAACTGGGGCGGTTGCCTCCTAAAGGGTAACGGAGGCGCCCAAAGGTTCCCTCAGCCTGGTTGGCAATCAGGTGTTGAGTGTAAGTGCACAAGGGAGCTTGACTGTGAGACTGACGGGTCGAGCAGGTACGAAAGTAGGGACTAGTGATCCGGCGGTGGCTTGTGGAAGCGCCGTCGCTCAACGGATAAAAGGTACCCCGGGGATAACAGGCTGATCTTCCCCAAGAGTCCATATCGACGGGATGGTTTGGCACCTCGATGTCGGCTCGTCGCATCCTGGGGCTGGAGTAGGTCCCAAGGGTTGGGCTGTTCGCCCATTAAAGCGGTACGCGAGCTGGGTTTAGAACGTCGTGAGACAGTTCGGTCCCTATCCGCTGTGCGCGTAGGAGTGTTGAGAAGGGCTGTCCCTAGTACGAGAGGACCGGGACGGACGAACCTCTGGTGTGCCAGTTGTTCTGCCAAGGGCATGGCTGGTTGGCTACGTTCGGGAGGGATAACCGCTGAAAGCATCTAAGCGGGAAGCCTGCTTCGAGATGAGCACTCCCACCTCCTTGAGAGGGTAAGGCTCCCAGTAGACGACTGGGTTGATAGGCCGGATATGGAAGCCCTGTGAGGGGTGGAGTTGACCGGTACTAATAGGCCGAGGGCTTGTCCTCAGTTGCTCGCGTCCACTGTGTTGTTCTGAAACAACGACCCGCCCGTGTCCACGGGTGTGCGGTTGACAGTTTCATAGTGTTTCGGTGGTCATAGCGTGAGGGAAACGCCCGGTTACATTCCGAACCCGGAAGCTAAGCCTTACAGCGCCGATGGTACTGCAGGGGGGACCCTGTGGGAGAGTAGGACGCCGCCGAACAATTTTTCCAAAAAGCCCCTTCCCGTCCGGGAAGGGGCTTTTTGCGTTACCCTCTGCCAATGCAGAACCTGACCCTGACCTGGCAGTCCGCCGGGGCCGCCGCGATCGGCCTCCATGCGAGCGCGTACGCCATGGCGAAGGGCCGGAAGCCGGTGCTGTCCTCGCTGTTGCGGGAGGCCGGCACGCTGCTGGCGCTGTTCGCGCTCTGGCAACTGGTCGGGCACCTCTCGGTGATGAGTACGGACCACGCGCTGGACCGCGCGAGCTGGATCCACCACGCCGAGCAGGTGGTCGGGCTGCCGGACGAGGCCTCCTGGCAGAAGGCGGTGACGCCGTACCCGGTGCTGGTGAGGCTGGCGAACTACTACTACGCGGTCATGCACTTCGCCGTCATGCTCGGCGTCCTGCTCTGGGTGTTCGTACGGCACCGCGAGCGTTACGCGTGGGTGCGCAACACGGTGGTGATCACGACCGCGGTCTGCCTGCTGGTGCAGTTCGTCCCGGTGGCGCCGCCGCGGATGCTGCCGGAGAACGGCTTCGTCGACGTGGCCGCCCAGTACGGGCAGTCGGTGTACGGCGGTGCGGTCGGCGGTGTGGTGGTGGCGGACCAGTTGTCGGCGATGCCCTCGGTGCACGTCGCCTGGTGCGTGCTGGCGGCGGTCGCGGTGATCCGGGTCTCGCGCAGTTCACTGCGTTGGGTGATGGTGCTGCACCCGGTGCTGACGGTGGCGGTGGTGGTGGTGACGGCCAACCACTTCTGGCTGGACGGCATCGTGGCCGTGGTGATCCTGCTCCTCGCCTACGCCGTGCTGGCGCTGTCGGCACGCCGACGGGGCCGGGCCTCCGCCGAAACGGAGTTCCGGCCCCGCGGCACCGCCGGGGAGCGGCTGGAGCAGGTCGGTTGAACCGGGGCTGATCCACGGCGCTCCCGGGCCGGTCACTTGACCGGCAGGGCGATCCTCCCCCAGGAGCCGTTGCTCAGTGCGGAGGTGGCCCAGTACCAGGCGGCGAGCCCGGAGACGGCCGCGATCCAGCCGGCGGCCTTGGCCAGGCCGCCGTAGCCGCCGAAGGAGCCGATGGCGGAGAGCACCAGGGAGAGCGTCAGCAGGCCGTAGACGGCGCGCCCGATCAGGTTCGCGCCCCAGCTCGCGGCGGTGAGGGTGAGGGCGAGCAGGGCCCACAGCAGCAGGAAGAGGCCGGCGGCGTTCTTGCCCGCCCCGCCGGCCGCGGACCAGGTCGCCCAGAAGGCGCCGAGGCTGGTGAAGGCGGTTCCGGTGAAGCCCTCGCCGCCGCGGAGCTGCCAGAGCCCCGCGATGAAGAGGGTGGCACCGCCGAGGACATGGGCGAGGTGGGCCGCGCTCCCGACTCCGGCGCCGTGCAGGACGCCGGTGGAGAGCAGGCCGTAGGCGAGCAGTGTGAGACCGAGCGCGAGGTAGCCGAGGCTACCGGCGTCGGCTCCGGTGGAGCGGGCGTTCGTTGCCCCGGTAGCGTCGTTGCTCACCGGAGGCTCCTTTCACTCTGGGCGCGCGCAGGGCGCAGTGACGCTGTGGTGTCGTCTCGATGAGTGGATGCGCGCGACCGCGCCGAGGGCGCACGGCGGTGAGCGTGCGCGGGCTGCGGTCGGAAGTGAGGGGCCGTCGGAAGTGACGGGCCGGCGCAGAGCCGCCGGTCACGTCCCCGCCGGAGGGAATCTCCGGTGGGATCGGTCTACCCGACCCGATCCGCTTGTACCATTGTGAATATAACAATTTGTGACTGCGTCAGCCGGGGCTCACACCTGGCGCTGGGTGGGCACCCGCAGGGTCAGGATCGCCATGTCGTCGGACGGCGGCTCCGGGGCGAAGCGCTCGACGGCCCGCTGCACCCTCGCCGCGACCGCCCCGGCGGTCAGGCCCGTGCAGCCGGTGAGCACCTCGGCGAGACCGTCGTCGCCCAGCATCCGCCGGCCCTCGCGGCGTTCGGTGACGCCGTCGGTGACGCAGAGCAGGACCTCGCCGGGGGCGAGCACCAGGTGCTCGGCGGTGAGGTCGAGATCGTCCATGACACCGAGCAGCGGCTGCGGGGTGGCGGCGCGGTCGACCTGGCCGTCGGTGCGCAGCCGCAGCGGCAGCGGATGGCCGGCGCAGACCAGCGAGAGCTCGGTGCTGCCGTCCGGGCGGGGCGTCAGCTCGCCGTAGAGCAGGGTGAGGAAGCGGCTGCGCGCGCCCTCGTCCAGGATGGCCGCGTTGAGCCGGCGCAGCACCTGCGGCGCGTCCAGGCCCTCGCGGGCGAGCAGCCGCAGCGAGTGCCGGGCCAGGCCGGTGACCGAGGCGGCCTCGGGCCCGGTGCCGCAGACGTCGCCGATGGCGAAGCCGTAGGTGCCCTCGCGGATGGTGAACAGGTCGTAGAAGTCGCCGCCGACCTCGTTGCCCTCGCCGGCCGCCTGGTAGTAGACGTCCACCTCGACGCCGGGGATCTCCGGCAGGTCCGGCGGGAGCAGGCTGCGCTGGAGGGCCTGGCTGGTGGCGGTGCGCTCGGAGTAGAGGCGGGAGTTGTCCAGGGCCAGGGCGGCCCGGCGGGAGAGGTCCTCGGCGAGTTCGAGGATCTCCTGGCGGAACCGGACGCCGGCCGGGACGCCGAGCACCAGCAGGCCGATGACCCGGTTGCGGGCGGTCAGCGCGAGGACGACGGTCTCGCCGAGCAGGCCGGCGAGTTCCGGGCTGTCGACGAGGCCGCCGGCCTCGGCGGTCTCGGTGGGGGCCGCCCAGAACCGGACGCCGCCGTGGGTGGGGCCGGCCTCCGGGGCGGGGGTCTTGTCGAGCAGGTCGCGCAGCGGGTCGATGCGGTCCTCGTCCTCGTGCAGGACGAAGGCGAGCCGGGCCGTCGAGGCGTGGTCGGCGGTGGTGTAGACGGCGCACCAGGAGGCGAGGGTGGGGACGGCCATCTGGGCCATCAGCGCGAGGGTCTGCTCGTGTTCGAGGGTGCCGGCCAGCAGGTCGGAGGCCTCGACCAGGAAGGAGAGCGAACCGCGGCGCAGCTGTTCGAGCTCGGTCAGCCGGGTGCTCTCGACGGCGAGGGCGACCCGGTCCGCGGCGAACTGGAGGCGCAGCGCGTCCTCGTTGTCGTAGCGGCCGGGCACGGCGGCGGCGATGCCGAGCGAGCCGATCAGCCGGCCCTCGACCTTGAGCGGGACGGTGACCAGGGAGCGCATGCCGCTGTCGGAGAGCAGGGGCAGGCCGGTGGGCCGGGCGGAGAGGTCCTCGTGGACGGAGGGCAGCCGGGCGGAGTCGTAGCGGTTGCCGGTCCCGACCGGGAAGCGGGCGTGCCGGCGGTGTCCGGCGGTGAGGCCGGTGGCGGCGCGGACCTCGAACTCGGCCTCGTCGTCGGTGGTGAGCAGCAGGTACGCGGCGTCGCCGTCGAGCAGGTCGCGGGCGCGTTCGACGGTGCGCTGGAGCAGGGTGTCCAGGTCGTCGGTGGGGACCGGGCCGGCCAGCAGGTCGAGCCGGGCGCCGGCCGGGTCGGGGCGCTCGCCGGGCAGGGCGCGGGCGGGGGAGCGCAGCACCGCGCGGTCGGGTTCGAGGACGAGCAGACAGAGCGTGGAGGGGACGCCCACGGTGTCGCGCAGCCGGACCTGCACGCCGTACACCTCGACCTCGCGGCCGTCCTGGCGGCGGACGCCGTAGCCGCCCTCCCAGCGGGCCATCCGCAGGGTGTCGGTCAGGCCGAGGCCGCGGGCGGGTGACTGCGGCCAGACCGCGAGGTCGGCCCAGGGGCGGCCGAGGACGGTGGTGGCGGGGTACTGGAAGAGCGCCTCGGCGTCCGGGTTCCAGGCCAGTACCCGGCCGTCCTCGTCGAGTTGGACGACGGCGACGTGCACCGGGCCGGGGCCGCTGGGCAGGTCGCTGCCGGGGGTGGCGGGAACGGCGTAGCGGGTCCCGAGCACCTGTGCGGGCAGTGCGAGGCGGAACCAGACGGTCTTGCGGCCGGCCGCGTACTCGACGCCCCACCGCTCGGAGAGCGCGGAGCACATCAGCAGCCCGCGGCCGCCCTCGCCGTCCGGGTCGGCGTAGCGGTCGGAGGCGTTGACCGGGCCGTGGCCGAGCGAGGGCAGACCGCGCTCGGGGTGGTGGTCGGTGACCTCGATCCGGACGCTCTGCTCCTCGCGCAGGCAGCAGACCTCCGCGGCGGTGCCGGCGTGCACGACGGCGTTGGTGACGAGTTCGCTGACCAGCACGACGGCGTCGTCGACGACCTCGGGCAGGCCCCAGCCGAGCAGCGCGTCCCGGACGAAGCCCCGTGCGGCGGCCGCGGACCGGCCGTCGGGGTCGAAGGTGGCGGCTGCGCGCGCGGTGACCACGTTGCCACTTCTCCTCTGCTGCTCTTGCCCTGGCTGTCCGGGGGTGCGGCGCCGACTCCCGGTGCGCGCCGTCGGGGTGGGCGGCGGCGCTGGGTCGGGTCGTGGCCCGGTGCAGCGCTCCACCCTACTTTCCGCTTGGTTCCCCGTGGGGGCGGGGAGCCGAAACAGGCACCAGAGGGTGATTCTGCCCACCTGTTTCGGGCGGTGCGGTACGAACCGAGCGCAACCGGCCGTTCACCCGGCGCCGTTGCTGCCAGACTGGGGGGTCCGCGACGGCCGGTGGGAGCAGTACGGTCGTCTGGGTGCCGGCGCGTCCAGGGCCGCCGGTACGCAGCCCAGCCGGGCCGGTGCCCGGGTGCGTGCCGCCCCGGCACGGCCGGTCACCGGACAGTTCACGATGTGGGAGGGGCCCGTTGAGTTCGGCCACCAAGGACGCAACCGGAACGACGCCGCCCGCTCCGCGCGGTGGGCGCCCCGGGGCCGTGCCGCGGAACGCGGCCGGCCGTCGGGCGAGCCACAACCGTGGTGCGGAGCCCGCCGAGCTGCGCAAGCTGCTGTCGGCGCTGACCGCGATGCGGGACGGCAACTTCCGCCGCCGACTGACGGTGCCGGGGGACGGGCCGCTGGCCGAGATCGCCGCGGTGTTCAACGAGGTCGCCGAGCGCAACCAGCACCTGACCGGTGAACTGGCGCGGGTCCGGCGCGCGGTGGGCCGGGAGGGGCGGCTGAACGAGCGGCTGGAGACCGGTGCGGGCGAGGGCGCCTGGATGGCGGCGGTCGACAACTGCAACGCGCTGATCGACGACCTGGCCCGCCCGATGGCCGAGGTGGGCCGGGTGCTCACCTCGATCGCCGAGGGCGACCTGGACCAGAAGATGGAGCTGCGCTCGCTGCACAGCAACGGGGTGAGCCACCCGCTGCGCGGCGAGTACCTGAAGATCGGGCGGACCGTCAACGGGCTGGTGGACCAGCTCTCCGAGTTCACCGACGAGGTGACCCGGGTGGCCCGCGAGGTCGGCACCGAGGGCAAGCTCGGCGGCCAGGCCAAGGTCCGCAGCGTCTCCGGCAGTTGGAAGGACCTGGCGGACTCGGTCAACACCATGGCGGGCCGGCTGACCGCCCAGGTGCGCAACATCGCCCAGGTGACCACGGCGGTGGCCAAGGGAGACCTGTCCCGCAAGGTCACCGTCGAGGTGGCCGGCGAGATGCTGGAGCTGAAGAACACCGTCAACACGATGGTGGACCAGCTGAACGGGTTCGCCGCCCAGGTCACCACGGTGGCCCGGGACGTGGGGACGGAGGGTCGGCTCGGCGGTCAGGCCCAGGTGCCCGGGGTGGCCGGGGTCTGGCGGGACCTGACCGACTCGGTGAACTTCATGGCCGACAACCTGACCGGCCAGGTCCGCAACATCGCCCAGGTGACCACGGCGGTGGCCCGCGGGGACCTCTCGCAGAAGATCGAGGTGGACGCGCGCGGCGAGATGCTGGAGCTGAAGAACACCATCAACACGATGGTGGACCAGCTCTCCGGCTTCGCCGAGCAGGTGACCCGGGTGGCCCGCCAGGTGGGCACCGAGGGGCGGCTCGGCGGTCAGGCGCAGGTGCCCTGGGCGGCCGGGGTCTGGCGGGACCTGACCGACAACGTCAACTTCATGGCGAACAACCTCACCGATCAGGTGCGCAACATCGCCCAGGTGACGACCGCGGTCGCCAAGGGCGACCTGTCGCAGAAGATCCAGGTGGACGCGCGCGGGGAGATCCTGGAGCTGAAGAACACCATCAACACGATGGTGGACCAGCTGGGCGCCTTCGCGGACGAGGTCACCCGGGTCGCCCGGGACGTCGGCACCGAGGGCATCCTGGGCGGCCAGGCCAGCGTGCCCGGCGTGGCCGGCATCTGGAAGGACCTGACCAACTCCGTCAACCTGATGGCCAACAACCTGACCAGCCAGGTCCGGAACATCGCCGAGGTGACGACGGCGGTGGCGCGCGGCGACGTCTCCAAGAAGATCACCGTCGACGCCCGGGGCGAGATCCTGGAGCTGGTGACGACCGTCAACACCATGGTCGACCAGCTGTCGGCGTTCGCCGACGAGGTGACCCGGGTGGCCCGTGAGGTGGGCACCGAGGGCATCCTGGGCGGCCAGGCCCGGGTGCGCGGGGTGTCGGGCATTTGGAAGGACCTGACCGACAACGTCAACTTCATGGCGTCGAACCTGACCGGGCAGGTGCGCAACATCGCCGAGGTCGCCGGTGCGGTGGCCCGCGGCGACCTCTCCAAGAAGATCTCCATCGACGCGCAGGGAGAGGTGGCGGCGCTCGCCGCGACCCTCAACACCATGGTCGACCAGCTGTCCTCCTTCGCGGTGGAGGTCACCCGGGTGGCCCGCGAGGTGGGCACCGACGGCACCCTGGGCGGTCAGGCGAGCGTGCCGGGCGTGGCCGGGATCTGGAAGGACCTGACCGACAACGTCAACCTGATGGCCAACAACCTCACCGGCCAGGTGCGGAATATCGCGCTGGTGATCACGGCGGTCGCCCGCGGCGACCTCTCGCAGAAGATCGACGTCGACGCGCGCGGCGAGATCCTCCAGCTCAAGACCAGCATCAACACCATGGTCGACCAGCTCTCGGCGTTCGCCGACGAGGTCACCCGGGTCGCCCGCGAGGTGGGCACCGACGGACGGCTCGGCGGCCAGGCCCGGGTGCCCGGCGTGGACGGCACCTGGCAGGACCTCACCGAGTCGGTGAACGAGCTGGCCAACAACCTGACCCGGCAGGTGCGCGCGATCGCCCAGGTCGCCACCGCGGTCACCAGGGGCGACCTGAGCCTGCGGATCGACGTGGACGCCGCGGGCGAGCTCGACGAGCTCAAGGACAACATCAACCAGATGATCGCCAACCTGCGCGAGACCACCCGCACCAACCAGGAGCAGGACTGGCTCAAGACCAACCTGGCCCGGATCTCCGGCCTGCTCCAGGGCCGCCGGGACCTGGAGGCGGTCGCCTCGCTGATCATGACCGAGCTGACCCCGGTGGTCTCCGCCCAGCACGGCGCCTTCTTCCTCGCCCAGCCGGCCGGCCGCACCGCCGAACTGATCACCGAGGACGACGACGAGAACGACACCGTGCTGCGCCTGATCGGCAGCTACGGCTACCAGCGGCGGGCGATGCCGACCACCTTCCGGCCCGGCGAGTCGCTGATCGGCCAGGCCGCGGTGGAGAAGCGGGCGATCATCCTCAAGGAGGCGCCGCCCGGGTACCTGAAGATCGCCTCCGGGCTCGGCGAGGCCTCCCCGGCCCACATCGTGGTGCTGCCGGTGCTGTTCGAGGGCCGGCTGCTGGGCGTGATCGAGCTGGCCACCTTCAGCTCCTTCACCACCGTCGCGCTGGACTTCCTGAACCAGATCGCCGACCTCATCGGCGTCACCGTCAACACCATCAGCGTCAACACCAAGACCGAGGGCCTGCTGCTGGAGTCCCAGCGCCTCACCGCCGAACTCTCCATGCGGTCCGCCGAGTTGGAGGCCCGACAGGAGGAACTGGAGCGCACCAACGAGGAGTTGCAGGAGAAGGCCGAGCAACTCGCCCAGCAGAACCGCGACATCGAGATCAAGAACGGCGAGATCGAGGAGGCCCGGCAGGTCCTGGAGGAGCGCGCCGAGCAGCTCGCCCTGGCCTCCCGGTACAAGAGCGAGTTCCTCGCCAACATGTCGCACGAGCTGCGCACCCCGCTCAACTCGCTGCTGATCCTGGCCAAGCTGCTCTCCGACAACAACGAGGGCAACCTCTCGCCCAAGCAGGTCGAGTTCGCCGACACCATCCACGGCGCCGGCTCCGACCTGCTCCAGCTGATCAACGACATCCTCGACCTGTCCAAGGTCGAGGCCGGCAAGATGGACGTCCGCCCGGCCCGGATCGCCCTGGTCCAGCTGGTCGACTACGTCGAGGCGACCTTCCAGCCGGTCGCGCTGGACAAGAACCTGGACTTCGCCGTCCGGGTCTCGCCCGCCCTGCCGGTCACCCTGCACACCGACGAGCAGCGGCTCCAACAGGTGCTGCGCAACCTGATCTCCAACGCGGTGAAGTTCACCGACGCCGGAGCCGTCGACTTCTCGATCCGCCCGGCCGGCCGGGACGTCCCGCAGCACGTGCGCGAGCGGCTGCTGGAGTCCGGCTCGATCCAGGGCCCGGACGACGAGCTGATCGCCTTCGCGGTCTCCGACACCGGCATCGGCATCCCCGGCAACAAGCTGCGGGAGATCTTCGAGGCGTTCAAGCAGGCCGACGGCACCACCAGCCGCAAGTACGGCGGCACCGGCCTCGGCCTGTCCATCAGCCGCGAGATCGCCCGGCTGCTCGGCGGCGAGATCCACGCCGAGAGCGAGCTGGGCAAGGGCTCCACCTTCACGCTCTACCTGCCGCTGCGCACCGAGGGCCCGGAGAGCGCCGGCGAGCCGCGCCAGACCGCGCCGAACGGCCTGGCGGCCCGCGCCTCGGTCGGGGTGACCCCGGTGGGCCTGCCGGTGCCGGTCGGCGAGAACCCGGCCGACCACTGGGCCCAGGAGGTCCGCGAGCTGGCCGAGGAGCGCCGCCGCGGCGCGGTGGAGCGCCGGCGCGCCGCCGCCCTGGAGAGCGCCGCCGGGCCCCGGACGGTGGAGCCCGCACCGCCCCGCCCGGTCAACGGCGACCGGCGCTTCGACGGCCAGCAGGTGCTGATCGTGGACGACGACGTCCGCAACGTGTTCGCCCTCACCAGCGTGCTGGAGCAGCACGGCCTGACCGTGCTGTACGCCGAGAACGGCCGCGAGG
The DNA here is from genome assembly GCF_055383135.1 of Kitasatospora sp. Xyl93. Taxonomy (NCBI): domain Bacteria; kingdom Bacillati; phylum Actinomycetota; class Actinomycetes; order Kitasatosporales; family Streptomycetaceae; genus Kitasatospora; species Kitasatospora sp. Xyl93. Next base: position 5,440,255 of record NZ_AP029185.1, read on the forward strand.
GCATCGAGATGCTGGAGCAGCACGAGAACGTGGCGCTGGTCCTGATGGACATCATGATGCCGGAGATGGACGGCTACGCGACCACCGAGGCGATCCGCCGGATGCCCCAGTTCGCCGGCCTGCCGATCATCGCGCTGACCGCCAAGGCGATGAAGGGCGACCGCGAGAAGTCGCTGCAGGCGGGGGCCACCGACCACATCACCAAGCCGGTGGAGACCGACCACCTGCTGTCGGTCATGCGTGAGTGGCTGAACGGGGACCGCGCGTGACCGCACGGGGAGGCGTGAACCCGGACCGGACCCTGCGGTTCACCCCGGCCCGGCGGTCGGCTTGCTGGCGGTCGGGCCCGGGAACCGGGTAGGGTCACCGATCGTTGCGAACAGTGACCGGACGGCGACACGCTGCTGAGCGTGCGCCGGAGCACTGGCTGCGCGCCGCTCCGGATCGGGTCACGACGGGGCGATGTGCCGGGCGAGGGGGTGCGGCTAGCATGACCGGGGTAGCGGTGGGCGGTACGCGGGTGCCTGCACCGAGCGGCAGGCAGGCGACAGGAGGGCGAGCCCTGATGCAGAAGGCCAAGATCCTCCTGGTCGACGACCGACCGGAGAACCTGCTGGCGCTGGAGGCGATCCTCTCGGCCCTGGACCAGACGCTGGTGCGCGCGGCCTCCGGCGAGGAGGCGCTCAAGGCGCTGCTCACCGACGACTTCGCGGTGATCCTGCTGGACGTCCAGATGCCGGGGATGGACGGCTTCGAGACCGCCGCCCACATCAAGCGCCGCGAGCGCACCCGGGACATCCCGATCATCTTCCTGACCGCGATCAACCACGGCCCGCACCACACCTTCCGCGGTTACGCGGCCGGTGCGGTGGACTACATCTCCAAGCCCTTCGACCCGTGGGTGCTGCGCGCCAAGGTCTCCGTCTTCGTCGACCTGTACGCGAAGAACTGCCAGCTGAAGGAGCAGGCCGCGCTGCTGCGCCTGCAACTGGAGGAGGGCGGCGACGGGCAGTCCCTCGGCGGGGTGCTGCTGGGCGAGCTGTCCGCCCGGCTGGCGGCGGTCGAGGAGCAGGCGGAGGCGCTCGGCAAGCAGCTGGACGGCGGCGAGGACGCCGGGGCGGCCGCCACCGCCGCGCACCTGGAGCGCAAGCTGGCGGCGCTGCGCCGGGCCCTGGACGCGATGCGCCCCGGCAGTTCCTGATCCCCCGCCGGCGGTTCACCCGTCCGGGTGGTCCGACGCGGCGACCGGGTGAATCAGGATCAGGGTGACGGTGTGTCGGCGACACGTCCGGGCGCCCGGACTCGGGCGCATGTGCAGTGGTCGCCCGCCCCGGTAGGCTGCTGACCCATGGCCACTCGCACGCCCGGGAACGCAGCACGTAAGACGAGTCCGGGTCCGTCCAAGAAGGCCGCGGCGAAGACCCCGGGCAAGCCGCCCGCGAAGAAGGCGGCGGCGAAGAAGGCGGCTCCCGCGAAGAAGACGGCGGCCAGGCCGGCCGCGCCCCCGCCGAAACCGTCCAGGTCGGTGCTGATGGGCGCGCTCAACGCGCTGGCGAGCCCGATAGCCGCGATCTTCCGGGGCTTCGGCGACGGGGCCAAGAACCTCGACCCGGCCCACCGCAAGGACGGCGTCGGCCTGCTGCTGTTCGCGCTCGCGCTGGTGACCGCGGCCGGCACCTGGTTCAGCCCGCAGGGCTGGCTGGGCGAGGCGGCCACCGCCGTGGTGTCCGGGCTGTTCGGCCGGCTCGACGTGCTGGTGCCGTTCCTGCTGGCCGCGATGGCGATCCGGCTCTGGCGCCACCCGGAGCTGCCGGAGGCCAACGGCCGGATCATGATCGGGCTGAGCGCGCTGCTGGTCGGCGTCCTCGGCCTGGTCCACATCGGCTGCGGCGCGCCCATGATGGGCAGCGGCGCCTCCCGGATAAGGGCGGCCGGCGGGATCATCGGCTGGGCCGCGTCCACCCCGATGATGGCCGCCGCCGGCCCCGCCCTCGCCGTTCCGCTGCTCCTGCTGCTGGCCTTCTTCGGCCTGCTGGTGGTCACCGCGACCCCGGTCAACCGGATCCCGGAGCGGCTGCGGTCGATCGGTGTACGGCTCGGGGTGGTCGAGCCCGGGCCGGAGGACGGGCACTGGGGGCGCACGCCGGAGCGCGAGCTGTCCACCGACCCGCCGGAGGACGCCGACCCCGACGCGCTGCCGTTCACCGTGGACTCCGACGGTGACGACCCCTCGGACGAGGTGGCCGCCCGCCGGCGCCGCCGCCGGCGCAAGCCGGCCGAGGAGCCGGGGGACGCCGAGCGGATCTCCCTGGACAAGGAGCCGCCGGACCCGTACGCCACCCGCAACCTCGCCGCCGGCGCGGCGGCCGACCTGGACGGCGCGCTGGTCTACGGCGTGCCCGCCTCCTCCGCGGTGGCGGACATGATGCACCAGGTGCAGGACCGGACCGCCCCGCCGGAGGAGGCCGCCGTCCCGGCCGCCCGCAGCGGCGGGGTGGGGGCGCCCGAGGGGCACGGCGAGGCGCCGGTGCGGATGGAGCAGCTCCAGCTCGGCGAGGGCGTCACCTACGCGCTGCCCTCGCTCGACCTGCTGGAGCGCGGCGGCCCGGCCAAGGCCCGCAGCGCCCTCAACGACGAGGTGGTCGCCCAGCTCACCAGCACCTTCGCCGAGTTCAAGGTGGACGCCCGGGTCACCGGCTTCACCCGGGGCCCGACGGTCACCCGCTACGAGGTCGAGCTCGGCCCGGCCGTCAAGGTGGAGCGGATCACCGCGCTCGCCAAGAACATCGCGTACGCGGTGGCCAGCCCGGACGTGCGGATCATCAGCCCGATCCCGGGCAAGTCCGCGGTCGGCATCGAGATCCCCAACCGGGACCGCGAGATGGTCAACCTCGGCGACCTGCTGCGCTCGCGCACGGCCGCCGAGGACCCGCACCCGATGGTCGTCGGCATGGGCAAGGACGTCGAGGGCCACACCGTGATGGCCAACCTCGCCAAGATGCCGCACATCCTGGTGGCCGGCGCGACCGGCGCGGGCAAGTCCTCCTGCATCAACTGCCTGATCACCTCGATCCTCGCCCGGGCCACCCCGGACGAGGTGCGGATGGTGCTGGTCGACCCCAAGCGGGTCGAGCTGACCGCGTACGAGGGCATCCCGCACCTGATCACGCCGATCATCACCAACCCCAAGAAGGCCGCCGAGGCCCTCCAGTGGGTGGTGCGCGAGATGGACATGCGCTACGACGACCTCGCGGCGTTCGGCTTCCGGCACGTGGACGACTTCAACGCGGCGGTGCGGGCCGGCAAGGTCACCCCGCCGCTGGGCAGCGAGCGCGAGCTGACGCCGTACCCGTACCTGCTGGTGATCGTCGACGAGCTGGCCGACCTGATGATGGTCGCGCCGCGCGACGTCGAGGACTCGGTGGTCCGGATCACCCAGTTGGCCCGCGCGGCCGGCATCCACCTGGTGCTCGCCACCCAGCGGCCCTCGGTGGACGTGGTCACCGGCCTGATCAAGGCCAACGTGCCGTCCCGGCTGGCCTTCGCGACCTCCGCGATGGCCGACTCCCGGGTCATCCTGGACCAGCCCGGCGCGGAGAAGCTGATCGGCAAGGGCGACGCGCTCTTCCTGCCGATGGGCGCCAGCAAGCCGATCCGCATGCAGGGCGCGTTCGTCACCGAGGCGGAGATCGCCAAGGTGGTGCAGCACTGCAAGGACCAGCTGACCGCCGTCTACCGGGACGACGTGATGGTCGGGGGCGGGCCGAAGAAGGAGATCGACGAGGAGATCGGCGACGACCTGGACCTGCTGATCCAGGCGGCCGAGCTGGTGGTCTCCACCCAGTTCGGCTCGACCTCGATGCTCCAGCGCAAGCTCCGGGTCGGCTTCGCCAAGGCGGGCCGGCTGATGGACCTGATGGAGTCGCGCGGGATCGTCGGCCCGAGCGAGGGTTCCAAGGCCCGCGACGTGCTGGTGAAGCCGGACGAGCTGGACGGGGTGCTGATCACCCTTCGGGGCTGACCGCCCGGGCCCGAGCGGGGCCCGGGCCGTGTCCTGACCGAGGTGTCACTCGTTCGGTGGAGGGTAGGCGGCGTGCGGGGAACCGAACGTGCGTACACCGCGTCACACGGCGGAAAGCGGACCCCGGGACCCACACGCGGCTCCGCCGACGTCCCGTCAGCGGAGTGTCGGACCCCGGTGAGAACGGGTATGCGCATTCGGGCCCGTTCCGCTTGAGAAACGATCCGCCCCCGCCCCTAGACTGTTCCCCAGCAGGTGGCCATCCGCTCGAAAGGCGTGCCCCGTGACCATCGGCAAGTCCTCCGATCGCGAGAACACCATGCCGTCCCCCGAGCCGGCCGACGACGTGGTGCAGGCGGCCGATGCCCCGAGCATCGGCCGGATGCTGTCCACCGCCCGGATCGACGCGGGACTCACGGTGGACCAGGTGAGTACCGCCACCCGGGTGCGGGTGCCGATCGTCCATGCCATCGAGGAGGACGACTTCGCCCGCTGCGGCGGCGACTTCTACGCCCGCGGGCACATCCGCCTGATCGCCCGGGCGGTCGGCCTGGACGGCGAGGCGCTGGTCGCCCGGTACGACGCCGCGCACGGCGGCTCGCCCGCCGCCAGGCGCCCGTCGACCCAGCTGATCGACAGCGGCCCGATCAAGGTGCCCCGCCGCGGCCGGCCGAACTGGGCGGCCGCCATGGTCGCCGCGATCGTCGCCGTGGTCGCGCTGATCGGCTTCAACCTGGTCAGCGGCAAGGACGGGCGCGGCACCACCGGCTCGGCCAGCGCGCCGCTGCCCAGCGGCTCCGGGACCGGCTCGGTGGCCCCCGCCGCCACGCCCACCGTCCAGCCGCCGGCGCCCGCGCCGAGCGCCGCCGCGATCGCCGCCGTCCCCGCCGACAAGGTCACCGTGAAGCTGGTCGCCGAGGGCACCAGCTGGGTATCGGCGATGGACGGCACCGGCAAGTCGCTGTTCCAGAACAACATCAGCAGCGGCCAGGACCAGACCTTCACCGACCCCAAGCAGATCAAGCTGGTGCTGGGCAACGGCGGGGCCGTGCACGCGTACGTCAACGGGAAGGACCTCGGCCTCCTCGGCAAGGACGGCCAGGTGGTGCACGTCACGTACACCCCCGGAGACCCGCAGGCAGGCTGACCACAGGGGTCGGAAGGTCCACCGATGATCAGCTGATCCGAGGCGCGCGGCCTCCGGGGCGAACGGCACCGGAGCCCGCGCGTTAATCTTGGCCCTATGCCTGAACGCCGCACTGTCGCCCTTGTCACGCTCGGATGCGCCCGCAACGAGGTGGACTCCGAGGAACTCGCCGGGCGACTGGAAGCCGACGGCTGGTTGCTCGTCGACGACGCCACCGACGCGGACGTCGCCGTCGTCAACACCTGCGGCTTCGTCGAGGCCGCCAAGAAGGACTCGGTGGACGCCCTGCTGGAGGCCAACGACCTCAAGGGGCACGGCCGCACCCAGGCCGTCGTCGCCGTCGGCTGCATGGCCGAGAGGTACGGCAAGGAGCTCGCCGACGCCCTCCCCGAGGCGGACGGCGTCCTCGGCTTCGACGACTACGCCGACATCTCCGACCGCCTCCAGACCATCCTGTCCGGCGGCCACCACGCCCCGCACCTGCCGCGCGATCGCCGCAAGCTGCTGCCGATCAGCCCGGCCGAGCGGCAGACCGCCGCCGAGGCGGTCGCCCTGCCCGGCCACGGCGCCGAGGCCGCCGCCGAGCCGATCGCCGACCTGCCCGACGGCGTCGCCCCGGCCTCCGGCCCGCGCACCCTGCGCAAGCGGCTGGACGACAACCCGGTCGCCTCCGTCAAGCTCGCCTCCGGCTGCGACCGGCGCTGCTCCTTCTGCGCCATCCCGGCCTTCCGCGGCTCCTTCATCTCCCGCCGCCCCTCCGACGTGCTGCACGAGGCCCAGTGGCTGGCCGGGCAGGGCGTGCGCGAGATCGTCCTGGTGAGCGAGAACAACACCTCGTACGGCAAGGACCTCGGCGACATCCGGCTGCTGGAGACGCTGCTCGGCGAGATCTCCGCGATCGAGGGCGTCGAGCGGGTCCGGGTCTCCTACCTCCAGCCGGCCGAGATGCGCCCCGGCCTGATCGACGCGATGACCGGGACCACCGATGTGGTGCCCTACTTCGACCTGTCCTTCCAGCACTCCGCGCCCGCCGTGCTGCGCCGGATGCGCCGCTTCGGCTCCACCGACCAGTTCCTGGAGCTGCTGGGGACGATCCGCGGCAAGGCCCCGCAGGCCGGCGCCCGGTCCAACTTCATCGTCGGCTTCCCCGGCGAGACCGAGGAGGACTTCGCCGAGCTGGAGCGCTTCGTCACGCACGCCGGGCTGGACGCGATCGGCGTCTTCGGCTACTCCGACGAGGACGGCACCGAGGCCGCGACCTACGACGGCAAGCTCGCCGAGGACGTGATCGCCGACCGGCTGGACCGGCTGAGCCGGCTGGCCGAGGAGATGACCGCCCAGCGGGCCGAGCAGCGGATCGGCACCGAGGTCGAGGTGCTGATCGAGTCGATCGAGGACGGCGTGGTCGAGGGCCGCTCCGCCCACCAGGCCCCGGAGACCGACGGCCTGACCACCCTCACGGGTGTCGAGGCCCCCCGGGTCGGCCAGTTCTGGCGGGCCAAGGTGGTCGCCAGCGAGGGCGTCGACCTGATCGCCGAGGCGCTGGAGCAGGTGCGGGTGCCCGGGACCGCGGGGGCCGAGGCCTCGGGAGCCGGGGAATGACCAAGGGGCCAGGCGCCCCGGCCGCGGCCCACCCGGGCAGACCGGTGGCCGCGGCGCCGTCGACCCCGGGGGTCTGGAACATCGCCAACGTGCTCACGATGGTCCGGGTGCTGCTGGTGCCGGTCTTCGTGGTGCTGCTGTTCGCCGACGGCGGGCACGACCCCAAGTGGCGCTCGGTCGCCTGGGCCTCGTTCGCGATCGCGATGATCACCGACCTGTTCGACGGTGAACTGGCCCGGCGCAAGGGCCTGGTCACCGACTTCGGGAAGATCGCCGACCCGATCGCCGACAAGGCGATCATGGGCTCGGCGCTGATCGGCCTCTCACTGCTCGGCGACCTGCCCTGGTGGGTCACCGTGGTGATCCTCTCCCGCGAGCTCGGCATCACGCTGATGCGGTTCTGGGTGATCCGCTACGGGGTCATCCCGGCCAGCCGCGGCGGCAAGCTGAAGACGCTGACCCAGGGCACCGCGGTCGGCATGTACGTACTGGACCTGACCGGCTGGCTGGCCACCGGGCGGGCCGTGCTGATGGGGCTGGCGGTGCTGCTGACCGTCGGCACCGCGCTGGACTACATCGGGCAGGCGCTGCGACTGCGCCGCGAGGGGCGGGCCGCGGCGCGGCCGGGCCGCTGAGCTACGGGGGGGACCGGGTGGCGGAGCGGGACTACGAACTGGCCGAGCGGGCGCACGCCGCGCTACGGGCCGAGGGCGGCACGCTGGCCGTCGCCGAGTCGCTGACCGGGGGTCTGCTGGCCGCCGCGCTGGTGGACGTCCCCGGCGCGTCCGCGACCTTCCGGGGCTCGGTCACCGCGTACGCGACCGAGCTGAAGGCCTCGGTGCTCGGGGTGGACGAGGGCCTGCTGGACGTGTACGGGCCGGTCCACCCGGTGGTGGTCCGACAGATGGCCGAGGGCGTACGGGGACTGCTGGGGGCCACCTACGGGCTCGCGACGACCGGGGTGGCCGGGCCGGACCCGCAGGACGGGCAGCCGGTGGGCACCGTACACCTGGCGGTCGCCGGCCCGGGTGGAACCCTGGTCAGTTCACCCCTGCTGTCGGGGGGTCGTGCCACAATCCGTCACGAAGCGGTGACCGCCGCGCTGGAGCTGCTGGTCGGTCGGTTCGTAGGCTAGGAGGCCGCCGGGGCGGGATCTCCACCGAACCGAGATCTGCCGGGCTGGCGCGCGGGCATGGGACAGCTGGAGGATCGTGTTACATCCAACACCCTGGTTGGGCAGAAACCAGGTGGCGAACGAGTTGCGTGACGGTGACCGGGTGGGTCGCTACGGGTACCACGAGGGGCCCGCGAACCCGGGTGCGACACCGGAACGAGGAGGGGGACGGCCTTGCAGCCCAGAGTGAACACGACCAGGGTCCCCGCACGCGAAGCGGGCAAGGCGGTACGGTGGGGACGTGACATCTCGATCCGCAGTCCGAGGAGGGAGGCACCGATGATCCTGCTCCGTCGCCTACTGGGCGATGTACTGCGTCGGCAGCGCCAGCGCCAGGGCCGCACACTCCGCGAGGTGTCGGCGGCCGCCAGGGTTTCGCTCGGATACCTCTCCGAGGTCGAGCGGGGACAGAAGGAGGCCTCCTCGGAGCTGCTCTCCGCCATCTGCGACGCACTCGACGTCCGGATGTCCGAGGTCATGCGCGAGGTCAGCGACGAACTGTCGCTCGCCGAACTTGCGGCGATGGCCACCCTCTCCGAAGGTGATCTGCTGAGGCCGGTGCTCGAACCGGTTCCGCTGCCCGCCCCCGGCACCGACCGGGCGAACATGTCGCCCAAGGCCGCCGCGATGGACGTGGTCGCCGCCTGATCCCGGCCTCGACTCCCGGGCGCCCCTGCCCGGGGCGAGCGAAGGGAGGGCGGTCGTGCGAACAGACGCGCAGACGCGCCCGAGAGCCCGAATACGGGCCAGGGTGCGACTGTTCCTCCGGGTACGGCGTCCGGTGCGGTGGGTCCTGGTGGTCTCGGCGGCCGGGGTCGCCTGGTGGCTCCTGGCGGTCCGGGGACAGCTGACCGACGGTGCGGTGCTGGGGCTGCTCGCGGCCGGCGGCTGGGGACTCGGTCTCATTCCGGTCCACGCCGACTGGAGCGAGACCGGACCGGCCCGGCGCAGGCGCGCGGAGCCGGCGGCACCGGCGCAGGCGCAGCCCCCGCCGAACGGGTGATTCGACGTGGCCGGAGGCCGCGGGGTTCTCGGCCCCGCGGCCTCCGGCTTTCGGTGCCCCGGCTCAGGGGCGCAGGCGCAGGCCGCGCGGGGTGGCGTGGAAGCCGGCCTCCTCCAGGGCGTGGCCGAGGGCCGAGCCGAGCGCGGGCTCGCCGTTGGCCCGCTCGACCGTGACGCTGCCGAGCGCCCCCTCCCGGACGGCGGCCGCGAGCGCCCCGGCCGCCAGTGCCCGGCTGGCCCCGTCCTCCGGCCAGGCCAGCAGGGACTTGCCGCCGCGCTCGACGTACAGCGCCAGCTCGCCGTCCACCAGGACCACCAGGGCGCCCGCCTTGCGGCCCGGGCGGTGGGCGGTGGACTCCTTGCCGCCGGGGGAGGCGGGCGGTTCGGGCCAGGGCAGGGCGGCGCCGTAGGCGTTGGCCGGATCGGCGGCGGCCAGCACCAGCGTCTGCGGCGGCTCGGCGGCCGGGGCGGCCGGCCACTCGGCGGCCCGGGCCCGCTCCAGCCGGCCGTTCACCGAGCGCAACCGGTCGGCCGCGCCCTCCATGGCGAACTGGGCGCCGCCCAGGCCCTCGACGAAGTAGCCCCGGCGGGCGCGGCCGCGCTCCTCCATCGCGGCGAGCACCCGGTACACCCCGGCGAAGCCTCCGGGCACCCGTTCGGCCGCCACCGTGCCCCGGGTGAGCAGGCCGTGCCGGTCCAGCAGGCTCTGCGCCTGGGCGGTGGCCCGGACCGTCGGGTCGGCGGCGGAGGCGGGCAGCAGCGACCAGCGGCCGGCCACCGTCGGCGGGCCGCTGCGCAGGGAGCCGCCGACCCGGCCGAAGGCCCGGCCGGCGCCGCCGTAGCGGCCGCGCGGGGTGGACCGGGGCGCGCGGTGGGCGGTGGCGCCCGCCGTCCGGCCGGAGCCGAGCAGGGCGCGCAGCGGGGCGAGGGTGTCGTTGGTGACGTAACCGGCCCAGACGAGGTCCCAGAGCGCTTCGACGACCTCCGGCTCGGCCGTCCCCTCCGGCAGCTGCTGGACGAGCTGGCGGAAGAACAGACCGTAGCCGCCGGCCAGCGCGGACATCAGGGCGCTGTGCACCGGGGTGAGCGCGGGCGGGACGGGCTCGGGGCGCAGCAGGTGGGCGTTCTCGGCGAGGTGCAGGCTGAGCCAGCCGTCCTTGCCGGGCAGGGCGCCGGCCCCGCACCAGCCGACCTCGCCGGCCGCCATCAGCTCGTCCAGCAGGCCGGGGGAGTAGTCGGCGAGCCGGGCCGGGAGGATCAGCTTCTCCAGCGCGGAGGCGGGCAGGGCGGTGCCCTGGAGCTGCTCGACCACCCGCAGCAGGCCGTCCGGGCCGCGCAGCCGGTGGCCGGCCAGGTGCTGCCACTGGGGCAGGAAGGCGGCCAGGGCGCGCGGCGGGACCGGTTCGACCTCCTGGCGCAGCGCGGCCAGCGAGCGGCGGCGCAGCCGGCGCAGCACCTCGGCGTCGCACCACTCGGCGGCGGTGTGCCACTCGGGGTCGGTGTGGCTTCCGGCGGGCCGGAACTGGCCCTGGACGAGGCGGCCGGCGGCGGTCATGCGGTGCAGGGTGCCGGTGACCACGGCGGTGCCCAGGCCGTAGCGGTCGGCGGCCTCGGCGGCGGTGAACGGGCCGTGGGTCCGGGCGTGGCGGGCGATGAGGTCCCCCAGCGGGTCCTTGACCGGCTCGGTGAAGGCCTCGGGGACGCCGACCGGCAGCGGGGTGCCGAGGGCGTCGCGCAGCCGTCCGGCGTCCTCGATCGCGGCCCAGCGCCGCTCGCCGGCGATCCGGACCTGGATCACCCGGCGGGCCGCCTCCAGCTCCAGGGCCCACAGCGGCTCGGCGCCGCGGAGCGTCAACTCGGCCTCGCTGAGCGGGCCGAGCAGGCGCAGGGCGTCGGCGACGCCCTCGGCGTCCCTGATCCGCCGTTCGGGGGTGAGGCGCTGGAGCTCGGCCTCCAGCTCGGTGAGCACCTGAGGGTCGAGCAGTTCGCTCAGCTCGGCCTGGCCGAGGAGTTCGGACAGCAGCCGGGAGTCGAGCGAGAGGGCGGCGGCGCGGCGCTCGGCGAGCGGGGAGTCGCCCTCGTAGAGGAACTGGGCGACGTAGCCGAACAGCAGCGAGCGGGCGAACGGCGAGGGCTCCGGGGTGGTGACCTCGACCAGGCGGACGGCGCGGGACTCCAGATCGCGCATCAGCTCGACCAGGCCGGGGACGTCGAAGACGTCCTGCAGGCACTCCCGGACGGCCTCCAGGACGATCGGGAACGAGCCGTACTCCGAGGCGACTTCCAGCAGTTGGGCGGCGCGCTGGCGCTGCTGCCAGAGCGGGGTGCGGCGGCCGGGGTTGCGGCGGGGGAGCAGCAGGGCGCGGCCGGCGCACTCCCGGAAGCGGGAGGCGAACAGGGCGGAGCCGCCGACCTGGTCGGTGACCAGCTGCTCGATCTCGCCGGGGTCGAAGAGGGCGGCGTCGGCGCCGACCGGGGCCTCGTCCGGGGCCGACTGCTCCGCGGGGGCGCTGAAGTCGAAGTCGAGGGAGAGCAGGTCGGCGTCGGGCAGGCGGAGCACGATGCCGTCGTCGGCGTGCATGACCTGTGGGTCCAGGCCGTGCTTCTCGCGCAGCCGGGCGCCGAGGGCGAGCGCCCAGGGGGCGTGCACCTGGGCGCCGAAGGGGGAGTGGATGACGATCCGCCAGTCGCCGAGCTCGTCCCGGAAGCGTTCGACCACGATGGTGCGGTCGTCCGGGAGGTGGCCGCAGGCGGTGCGCTGCTCGGCCAGGTAGTCCAGCAGGTTGGCGGCCGCCCAGTCGTCCAGGCCGGCCTGCTTGAGCCGCTCGGTGGCGGCCTCGGGCTGGAGGGCGCCCAGTTCGCGGGTGAACGCGCCGAGGGCGCGGCCGAGTTCGAGCGGCCGGCCGAGGGCGTCGCCCTTCCAGAACGGGAGCCGGCCGGGGACGCCGGGGGCGGGGGTGACCAGCACCTTGTCGTGGGTGATGTCCTCGATCCGCCAGGAGGTGGTGCCGAGGGTGAACACGTCGCCGACGCGGGACTCGTAGACCATCTCCTCGTCGAGCTCTCCGACCCGGCCGCCGCCCTTCTTCGGGTCGGTCCCGGCGATGAAGACGCCGAACAGGCCGCGGTCGGGGATGGTGCCGCCGGAGGTGACGGCCAGCCGCTGGGCGCCGGGGCGGCCGGTCACCGTACCGGCCACCCGGTCCCACACCAGCCGGGGGCGCAGCTCGGCGAAGGCGTCCGAGGGGTAGCGGCCGGCCAGCATGTCGAGCACGGCGTCGAAGGCGGACTGCGGGAGGGAGGCGAAGGGCGCGGCGCGCCGGACCACGGCGAGCAGGTCGTCCACCGGCCAGGCGTCCAGGGACGTCATCGCGACCAGCTGCTGGGCGAGCACGTCCAGCGGGTTGCGCGGGATGCGCAGCGCCTCGATCCGGCCGGCCCGCATCCGCTCGGTGACCACCGCGGACTGCACGAGGTCGCCCCGGTACTTGGGGAAGAAGACGCCGGTGGAGACCGCGCCGACCTGGTGGCCGGCCCGGCCGACCCGCTGCAGGCCGGAGGCGACCGAGGGCGGGGACTCGACCTGGACGACCAGTTCGACGGCGCCCATGTCGATGCCCAGCTCCAGGCTGGAGGTGGCGACCACGGCGGGCAGCCGGCCCGCCTTCAACTCCTCCTCGACGAGCGAGCGCTGCTCCTTGGAGACGGATCCGTGGTGCGCCCGGGCGATCACCGGGGGCGCGCCCTTGGCCGCGCCCGAGCCGCCCATCAGCTCGGCGGGGGCGTGCGCCTCGGGGACGGCGGTGCCGGTGGCGCGCTCGTGGGCGATCTCGTTCAGCCGGTTGCACAGCCGCTCGGCCAGGCGGCGGGAGTTGGCGAAGACGATGGTCGAGCGGTGCGCCTCGACCAGGTCGACGATCCGCTCCTCGACGTGCGGCCAGATGGACGCGCCCCCAGCCTGGCGGCCGGGAGGTGCCCCCAGCCGCTGCGGGTCGCTGCCGGCGGCGCCGCCGGTGGCCGGGGCGGCGGGCAGGTCGTCCAGGTCGGGGACGGGGACGACCACCGAGAGGTCGAAGTCCTTGGCGGCGGCGGGCTGGACCACGGTGGCGCCGCGCTGGGGGCTCAGGAAGCGGGCCACCTCGTCGACCGGGCGGACCGTCGCGGACAGGCCGATCCGGCGGGCCGGACGGTCCAGCAGTTCGTCCAGCCGCTCCAGGCTGAGCGCGAGGTGGGCGCCGCGCTTGGTGCCGGCGACGGCGTGCACCTCGTCCAGGATCACCGTGTCCACGCCGCGCAGGGCGTCCCGGGCGGCGGAGGTGAGCAGCAGGAACAGCGACTCGGGGGTGGTGATCAGGATGTCCGGCGGGTGGGTCGCGAAGCGTCGGCGGTCGGCGGCCGGGGTGTCGCCGGAGCGGATGGCGACCTGGACCTCGGGCTCGGGCAGGCCGAGCCGGACGGCGGCCTGGCGCAGGCCGGCCAGCGGGGCGCGCAGGTTCCGCTCGACGTCCACCGCGAGGGCCTTGAGGGGTGAGACGTAGAGGACCCGGCAGCGGCGCTTGGACTCGGCGGGGGGCGGGGTGCTGCTGAGCCGGTCGAGGGCGGCGAGGAAGGCGGCCAGCGTCTTGCCGGAGCCGGTGGGGGCGACCACCAGGACGTCCGTCTCCCGCTGGATGGCCTGCCAGGCCTCGGCCTGGGCGGCGGTGGGGGCGGAGAAGGCACCGGTGAACCAGGCCCGGGTGGCCGGGGCGAAGCCGGCCAGGGGGTCGTGGGCGGGCGGGGTCGGGTGCTGGGGCGCCATGCCCCCATGGTGCCGGGTGGGACTGACAAGTGGGGGTGGGGGCGGAGGGAGGGGGAGGAGGTGGGGCGGGGCGTGGGGTGCAAGCTGAGGGGCAGAAATGGTGATCCGCTCATATGGTGAGAAATCGGATGCTTGATCCATCCGTGACCCATCGGACCGACGAGCGGAGACCGTGCGATGGCGCAGGCGTACCCGCCGGGCGGGACCGCCCGCGCCGCCCGTCGCCGCCGGGTCCGCGGGCCCGCCCGGGCACTGCTCGCGATGCTGCTCCTGGCGCTCGTCGTGGGCGGCGCCGTCCCGTACGTGTCGGGGCCGGGGCGGGCCTACCTCAGCTACCTGGTGCTGGCCGAGGGCGAGGACGCCGCCGGCGCGGCCCGGGCCGGGAAGGAGAGCCGGGCGGCGGGCGGACAGGTGGTCCAGGAGTACCCGCAGATCGGGGCCGCGCTGGTGTACGCGACCGGCCCGTTCGCCGACCGGGTCCGGGCCCGGCCCGGGATCGCCGCGGTCGGGGCCACCAGGACCGCGCCGGTGGTCGCGCCGCCCCGGGCGGTGGCGGGGGCGGGGGACTTCACGGCGGGGACGGACCGGGCGGCCGACGGGGGGCGGGGTGGAGACGGGGTCGGCGGGCGGGGTGGGGACCGGGGGGACTCGGGGACCGTCACGGTGCCCGACCCGGGGGAGGGCGGGGCCTGGAACCTCGCCATGGTCGGGGGCGCCGGCGGCCGGGCGGGAGACGCCTCGGCGGTGTCCGCGGCAACCGCGCCGAGCGTGGAGGCGCTGCACAAGGTGCTGGTCGCGGTGCTGGACTCCGGGGTCGACGACACCCACCCGGACCTGCGCGCCGCCGTCGACCCGAAGGCCTCCGCCTCCTGCGCGGACGGCCGGCCCGACGCCCGCACCGGCGCCTGGCGGCCCGACGCCGGGGTGGTCGAGAGCGGCCACGGCACGCACGTGGCCGGGATCGTCGGCGCCACCCGGGACGGCCACGGCGTCACCGGGGTCGCACCGGGCGTGCGGATCGCCGCCGTCCGGCTGCTCGGGCCGCTCGGGCAGTACTACGCGGAGAACATCGTCTGCGGCATGCTCTGGGCCGCCGACCACGGGGCCAAGGCGATCAACAACAGCTACTTCGCGGACCCGTGGAAGTACAACTGCCCCGAGGACCGGGACCAGGCCGCGCTGGTCGCGGCCGTCGGACGGGCCGCCGGATACGCCCAGCGCAAGGGGGCGGTGGTGGTGGCCTCGGCGGGCAACGACGGGCAGGACCTCGGCGCCGCCCGGACCGACGAGCGGAGCCCCAACGACCGGGTCTCGGGGCCGGCGCCCGTCCGCCACCTCGGCACCGAGTGCGTACGGCTGCCCGGCGAACTGCCCGGGGTCGTCACCGTCACCGCGGTCGACCGGGACGGGCACCCGGCGGGGTACTCCAACTACGGGCGCGGGCGGGTCTCGCTGGCCGCGCCGGGAGGCGATCCGGACGGCGGGACGCAGGGGGCGGTCGTCTCCGACTGGCCGGGCGGGCAGTACGCGGCGCTGGCGGGGACCTCGATGGCGGCCGCGCACGTGACCGGGGCGGTGGCGGTGGTGGCGGCTCTGCATCCGGAGCTGGGGGCGGACGGGTTGGCGGGGGTGTTGGCGGGGGCGGCGGCGGGAGGGTGTCCGGTGGGGGGTCGGGGGTGTGGGGAGCGGGGGTATTTCGGGGCGGGGGTGTTGGTGGTGCCGCGGTGAAGGGGGGTTTCTGTTCGGGGTTCGGGCTTTCGGGAGGGTGGGGGGCCGGGGGCGGCTCCGGGGGTGGGTGCTGCGGGGGCTGGATGATTTTCAGACTGCCGGTCCTGTGCCTGCGGGCTGGGGAGCGTTGGCAGTCTGAAAATCACCCGTCACGCCCCTCTCCGCACCCACCCCCTGCGCCGCCCCCTTCCGCAGCGCGTCCCTCTCGCTGGGGGGAGGGAGGGGTGCGTGGGTGGGCGGGTGCGTGGGTGGGGGTGGGGAAATGGGGGTGACGGGGTGGTGGGGGCGGGGTGAGGATCGGGGGATGAGTGATGGGGGCGTGTTCCTGGTGACCGGGCGGTTGGTGTTGCGGCGTTTCACGATGGGGGACGTGGAGCGGCTCGTGGAGTTGGACGGGGATCCGGAGGTGATGCGGTTCCTGACCGGGGGGAGGCCGAGTGCGCGGGAGTGGGTCGAGGGGGAGCTGTTGCCGCAGTACCTGGAGCACTACCGGCGGTACGGGGACCTGGGCTGGTGGGCGGCGGAGGAGCGGGTGGGCGGGGCGTTCCTGGGGTGGTTCGAGTTCCGGCCCACGCGGGAGGGGGAGCGTGGGGAGGTCGAGCTCGGGTACCGGTTGCGGCGGGCCGGGTGGGGGCGCGGGTACGCGACGGAGGGGGCGCGGGCGCTGGTGCGGCGGGGGTTCGTCGAGGCGGGGGTGGAGCGGGTGGTGGCGTACACGATGGCGGTGAACGCGGGCTCGCGGCGGGTGATGGAGAAGAGCGGGTTGTCGTACGTCCGGACGTTCCACGAGGACTACCCGGAGATGATCGCCGGGAGCGAGCACGGGGAGGTCGAGTACGCGGTGACGGCGGGGGAGTGGCGGGCCCGGTCCGGGATACTTGGGGCATGAGGCTGACGGAGTTCTGGCGACGGATGTACGCGCACTTCGGCGAGGCGTACGCGGAGTCGTTCGCGACCGACCACGTGATGAGCGAGCTGGGCGGGCGGACGGTGCGGCAGGCGCTGGAGTCGGGCTGGGAGGCCAAGGACGTCTGGCGCGTGGTCTGTGACACCCAGGGGATCTCCGGCGTGCTGCGCTGAGTGCCGGCTCGCGGGGGCATGGGACAGACTGTTCGGGTGACAAGTAGCGCGGAACAGAAGGATTCGGACGAGCGGGGTGCCGGCGGCGCTCCGGCGGGCGGGGGGCTGTGGGGCGGCGGGACGCCGCGCTGGCTGCCGCGGGCGATGGTGCTGTTCCTGGTGCTGGTGGGGGCGTTCCAACTCGCCGACTGGGCGTTCCGGCAGCTGATCGACCTGTTCGTGATGCTGCTGGTGTCGTTCTTCCTGTCGTTGGCGCTGGAGCCGGCCGTGGACCGGATGGCGGCGCGGGGGGTGCGCCGGGGGGTCGGGACCTTCCTGGTGTTCGTGGCGGTCCTGGTCGCGCTGGTGGGCTTCCTCGCCGCGCTGGGCACGCTGCTGGTCGACCAGGTGGCGAAGATCGCCGGCGACCTGCCCCACCTGGTCGACAACCTGATCGGCTGGATCAACCGGACCTTCCACCAGGACCTCTCGCTGGGCGAGTTGCAGAATCGGTTGCTCAAGGATTCCGGCACCATCGAGAACTACGTCCAGCAGGCCGCCGACAACGTCTGGGGCGTCTCCTCCACCCTGATCGGCGGGCTCTTCCAGGCCTTCACGGTCGGGCTGTTCACCTTCTACTTCACCGCCGAGGGCCCCCGGGTGCGCCGGACGGTCTGTTCGATGCTGCCGCCGGCCAAGCAGGGCGAGGTGCTGCGGGCCTGGGAGATCGCGATCGCCAAGACCGGCGGGTACCTCTACTCGCGGGCGCTGCTCGCGGTGGTGTCGTCCGTCGGGCACTGGGTGATGTTCCAGCTGCTGGGCCTGCCGTACGCGGCGGCGCTGGCGGTCTGGGTGGGCGTCATGTCGCAGTTCGTGCCGACCATCGGGACCTACCTGGCCGGGGCGCTGCCGGTGCTGGTGGCGCTGACGGTGCGGCCGGTGGACGCGCTGTGGGTGCTGGGCTTCGTGGTGGTGTACCAGCAGATCGAGAACTACCTGCTGCAGCCGCGGATCACCGCGCGGACGGTGGACGTGCACCCGGCGCTGGCCTTCGGCTCGGTGATCGCGGGCGCGGCGCTGCTCGGCGCGGTGGGCGCGGTGATCGCGATCCCGGCGGCGGCGACGCTCCAGGGCTTCGTGGGGACGTACGTGCGGCGGTACGAGGTGGCCACCGACCCGCGGATCGACCGGGGCGAGCAGCGGCGGGCCCGTAGGGAGCTGCGCCGGGAGGCGGCCCGGCGGCTGCGCCGGATGGTCGGCGGGGACGGGGGAAGGCGCGGGGAGTGACCCGGGCCGCCGCCCCCGGGGATTCCTCGGGGGCGGCACCGTGCGGACGTGCGACGCTTGAATCGAACAGATGTTCTTTGTACTCTCCGGCCAAGAGTTTTCCACAGGCTGAGCCCGGTCGGGCTCGTTTGTCAGTGGGACGCGCTAGCGTCGAGGACGATGAAGCGCACAGCACAGAACCCGAGGGAAAAAGCCATGGCAGGTACGGACCGCGAGAAGGCACTAGAGACCGCTCTCGCCCAGATCGAGCGGCAGTTCGGCAAGGGCTCGGTGATGCGCCTCGGCGAGAAGGCCAACGAGCCGGTCGAGGTGATCTCCACCGGGTCCACCGCCCTGGACGTCGCCCTCGGGGTCGGCGGCATCCCGCGCGGCCGGGTGATCGAGATCTACGGCCCCGAGTCCTCCGGCAAGACGACCCTGACCCTGCACCTGGCCGCCAACGCCCAGAAGGCCGGCGGCACGGTCGCGTTCGTCGACGCGGAGCACGCGCTCGACCCGGAGTACGCCAAGAAGCTCGGCGTGGACACCGACGCCCTGCTGGTCAGCCAGCCGGACACCGGTGAGCAGGCCCTGGAGATCACCGACATGCTGATCCGCTCCGGCGCGATCGACCTGGTGATCATCGACTCGGTCGCGGCGCTCGTCCCGCGCGCCGAGATCGAGGGCGAGATGGGTGACTCGCACGTCGGTCTGCAGGCCCGACTGATGAGCCAGGCGCTGCGCAAGATCGCCGGTGCGCTGAACCAGTCGAACACCACCGCGATCTTCATCAACCAGCTGCGCGAGAAGATCGGCGTGATGTTCGGTTCGCCGGAGACCACGACCGGTGGCCGGGCGCTGAAGTTCTACGCCTCGGTCCGGCTCGACATCCGCCGGATCGAGACCCTGAAGGACGGCACCGAGGCGGTCGGCAACCGCACCCGCGTCAAGGTGGTCAAGAACAAGGTCGCCGCGCCGTTCAAGCAGGCCGAGTTCGACATCCTCTACGGCGTGGGCATCAGCCGCGAGGGCGGCCTGATCGACATGGGCGTGGAGCACGGCTTCATCCGCAAGTCGGGTGCCTGGTACACCTACGAGGGCGACCAGCTGGGCCAGGGCAAGGAGAACGCCCGCAACTTCCTGCGGGACAACCCGCAGCTCGCCGACGAGATCGAGCGGAAGATCAAGGGCAAGCTGGGCATCGGCCCGAAGGTGGAGGAGCCGGCCGAGGGCGGCGCCGAGGCCGCGGTCGCCGCTACCGACGGTGCCGCCGCCAAGCCGATCACCGCGACCGCCACCAAGACGGCCGCGGCGAAGAAGACGGCGGCGGCCAAGGCCTGAGCCGTTGACGCAGCACGACACGGTGGGCGGCGGCCCGGCGGGCCCGGAGGACGACGACTACGGGCCGCCGGACTGGTTCGCCGCGGTCGCGGAGGAGCCCGAACCCGAACCGGTGGCCGAGCGGTCCCGGGGAACGCGCTCCCGGCGCGGCCGCCGGTCCACCACGCAGTGGGCATCCGGCCCCGAGCCGGAGTTCGACCTGGCTCCGGCCCGGGCGGTGCGCGGCGCGGCGCCCGGGCCGGGGCCGGCGGAGGCCTCGATCGAGGAGCTCGGTCTGGTCTCCGCCTCCGAACTGCCCACCGGCCGTCGCCGGCGCCGCTCGGCCGTGGCGGCCGAGGGCTTCGAGGCCGCCCGGCCCGCTCCGACCGCGGCCGGGGACGAGAGCGGCCGAGCCGGGGGCGGCGCGGCCGGTCACGGGGGTGCGCCCGCCCCGAGCCCCCGTCGGGGCACGCGTCGGGGCCGTTCCGCCGGGCCGTCCGGGGAGGAGGGCTCCGCCCGTACCTCCCGGAGGCAGGCCGAGGAGTCGGTCGATCCGGAGACCCGCGCCCGGGACATCTGCCTGCGGCTGCTGACCGGTGCCGCCAAGTCCCGCAAGCAGCTCGCCGACGCCCTGTGCAAGCGGGAGATCCCGGACGAGGTCGCCGACGAGGTGCTCACCCGGCTCGAAGAGGTCGGGCTGATCGACGACGCGGCCTTCGCCGCGGCCTGGGTGGAGTCCCGGCACGCCGTCCGGGGCCTGTCCCGGCGGGCGCTGGCCCAGGAGCTGCGCACCAAGGGCGTCGCCGCCGACCTGGTCGAGCAGGCCGTCGCCCGACTCGACCACGACGACGAGACGGACGCGGCCCGCGCACTGGTCGAGCGCAAGCTGCGGTCCACCCGGGGGCTGGACGCCCAGGTGCGCACCCGGCGGCTGGTCGGGATGCTGGCCCGGCGCGGCTACTCCGAGGGGCTGGCGTTCCGGGTGGTGCGCAGCGCGCTGGAGGAGGAGCGGAGTGAACCGTCGGGTCGGGAGTAGTGGCCGTTCTGTAGGCGTCCTGGCCTGAGCCCCGCACCAGACCTTCTGGAACAAGCTTCAGGAGACGCCCTGGCTGGGGGTGTCCACCTGCTGGGGAGCGGGCTGCTCGGCCGGGTCGGGGGCCGGGGTGAGCGTGGCCGGGCCGCCGCGGGCGCGGTCGGCGAGGGCGAGCAGGTCCTCGGCGACGGCGCCCTGGGTGACGCCGACCAGGTGGCCGTCCGGGCGGATCAGCAGGACGGTGTGCGGCCCGGCGCCCGGGTACTCCTCGGTGACCAGCACCTCGGCCGGGACGGGCAGTGCGGCGGCGACCTCGGCGAGGCGGGGCATCAGCCCGGCGCCGAGCCAGTGCTCGGAGGACCAGACGGCGGTGCCGGGGGCGACCAGCAGCAGCAGGAAGGCGGTGCCGAGCCGGGCGTGCAGGTGGTCGGGGGTGCCGTCGTCGGCGAGCACCGGGAGGTCCGGGACGAGCACGCCGGGGGCGGTGGCGGGCAGCAGTTCGCTGAGCGAGGTGGTGCCGCGCGCGCCGCGCTGCACCGGGACCCGGCCGGGCACGCCGGAGGGCGCCGCCGGGTAGGCGGGGGCGCCGCCGAACCGGCCGGTGCCGAGCTGGCCGTCGGCGAGCAGCGGGGCGTGCTTGCGGAAGCCGCCGGCCAGCAGGGAGCGCCGGGTCTGCTGCCAGCCGCGCAGCGGGCGCAGCAGCGGCATGGACTGGTCGACCGCGCGCAGCCGGGCGCCGACCGCCCCGCGCCGTTCGGCCTCGTAGCCGTCCAGCAGCGAACCGCCGGGCTGCGGTCCGCCGGAGTGGAGGTGCCAGGCGAGGGCCAGCCGCCAGGCGAGGTTGTCGGCGTCGCGCAGCCCGTCCGTGAGGTTCTGCATGCCGAGCGCGCCGTGCAGGTGGGCGGCGTCGCCGGCCAGGAAGCAGCGGCCGACCCGGAAGCGGGCGGCGAGCCGCTGCTGCGCGGTGTGGTCGGCGGCGGCCAGCAGTTCGAAGCGGGGCAGCTCGCCGCACCAGCCGGTGAGGGTGGAGGTGACCCGGGTGAGCAGGGTGTCGCCGGTGACGATGCCGGGCCAGGTGGCGTGCGGGTCGACGGTCTCGGTGGCGGCGGGCCGGCCGGGGGGCAGCCGCCAGTCGAGCCGCCAGACGCCGTCCGGCAGCGGTCGGGCGGAGGCCTCGCGGTCGCCCCGCCACGGGGGCTCGCGGTGCAGCCGGGCGCCGTCGAAGGGCAGGTCGACCCGGACGGTGGCGATGGCGTTGCGGTCGACCGCCGGGCGGCCGGGGAAACGGATCTTCAGGAGCCTGCGCACCATGGATCTGGCGCCGTCGCAGCCGACCAGGTGGCTGCCGCGCCACCAGGTGGTGGAGCCGTCCTGGGTGCCCGTGGTGCGGACGCTGACGCCGTCCCGGTCCTGTTCGAGCTCGACGACCCGGCTGAGCGGGACGAGTCTGATCAGCGGGGTCCCGGTCAGGGCGTCCCGCAGCCCGCGCTGGAGGCGGTGCTGGGGCAGGTGGAAGGTGGGCGAGTCGGTGAGGTCGATCCGCAGCACCTCCTGGCGGCGGCGCCAGATGGCGAAGGAGTCCCACAGCGCGGAGTCCGATACGGCCCGCGGGTAGCCGATCCGGGTCAGGAAGGCGGCGGTGTCGGCGCCGAGCACCAGGCTGCGCGGGCCCTCGGGGCAGAGCCCGGAGCCCTCGTCCAGGACGATGGTGGGCACCTCGTGCCGGGCGAGGGTGAGGGCCAGGGCCAGACCGACCGGTCCGGCCCCGACCACGATCACCGGGTCCATGAGGGAACCTCCGGGCACGAACCGGCCGATCGGCCGGCGTCAGTTACCGCTGCCGCATATGCCGCGTGGATGCTCCCGGGAGGTGTCACGAAGAGCAATGCAACAGTTCGCCTGCGTGTCCGTCAAGCAGAAGCCGAAGTGCGCCGGTTCGCGCCGCGACGGCCGCGTGCTTCGATCCAGCGTGCGAGCGCGGTCAGCAACAGGCACATCGCGATGTAGATCGGGCCGATCACCAGTACCACGGGGATGTAGGGGAAGCCCGCGGCGTTGAGCGGCTGGCTGGCGAGCTTCTTCCCGACGAACAGCAGCTCGTGGTAGGTGATGACGAAGCCGAGCGAGGTGTCCTTGAGGGTGACGACCAGCTGGCCGATCATCGAGGGCAGCATCGAGCGGACGGCCTGCGGCACCAGGATCGACGTCATCACCTGGGTCTTGCGCATGCCGAGCCCGTAGGCCGCCTCGCCCTGGCCGCGCGGGACGGCGTTGACGCCGCTGCGGATGATCTCGGCCTGGACCGCCCCGTTGTAGAGGGTGAGGCCGAGCACCAGCGCCCACATCGGCTGCTGGGCGAAGAACGCGTAGTAGAGCCCGACGATCAGGATCAGCAGCGGCATCGCCCGGAAGAACTGGGTGAAGGCCGTGCAGGCCCAGCGGACCGGCCGGTGGTCGGAGAGCTGACCGGCCGCCAGCAGCGAGCCCAGGGCCAGCGAGAACAGCGCGGCCAGGCCGAAGGCCTCCAGGGTGGAGACCAGGCCGTCCACGATCTGCTGCTGGACGAAGGTGTACTGGAAGGCGTCCCAGAGGCCGGCGTCGAACTGGCCGTTGTCGTTCAGTGCGCTGAAGACGTACCAGAGGAGGCCGCCGATGGCGAGCACCGAGAGGACGCCGAAGGCGCGGTACCGGGTGCGGGCCCGCGGGCCGGGGGTGTCGTAGAGGACGCTGGCCGATGCCTGGCGCTGGAAGATGCTCATCGGGCCACCGCCAGTCGGGATTCCAGGAAGCGGAAGAACGTGGCGACCGTCGCGCTGATCAGCAGGTAGGCGCAGGCCACCCAGAAGAAGATGGCGAAGATCGAGTAGCCGCGCTCGGAGAAGGTCTGCTGGGCGCTGTACAGCTCGGAGACGCTGAACGCGCCGGCGATCGCGGAGTTCCTGGGCAGGGCGATGAACACGCTGCTCATCGGGCCCAGGACGGTCCGGGCGGCCTGCGGCAGGACGACCAGGGTGAGGGTCTGGCCGAACGTCATGCCGAGGCTGCGGGCGGCCTCCGCCTGGCCGAGCGGCACGGTGTTGATGCCGGAGCGGATCACCTCGCAGACGAACGAGGCGGTGTACCCGCCGAGTGCCAGCACCGCGAACACCAGGTGGCTGAAGTGCACGCCCAGCGGCGGCAGGCCGAAGGTGACGGCGAAGAACAGCAGGGTCAGCGGGGTGTTGCGGAAGAGCGTCACCCAGGTGGTGCCGAAGGCGCGCAGGACCGGCACCGGGGAGACCCGGAAGGCCGCCAGCAGGGTGCCCAGCAGCAGGGCGAGCAGAGCGCTGAGCGCGCTCACCTCGATCGTCTGTAGGAAGCCGTCGCGGAACAACCCGAAGTTGTCCTCCTCGAACAGGAACCCCATCCGGCGGCCCTCCTCTCAGTTCATGGTCGGGAAACCGACGTACGGCGGGTGGATCAGTAGCGCTCGAGGGCCGGGACGTCCGGCGCGGGGGAGCCGGAGGCGCCCAGGGTCGCGTCGTAGGCCTTCTTCCAGTCGCCGTTGTCCTCGTGGGCCTTGAGGGCGTCGCTGATCGCGTCGCGCAGCGCCTTGTCGTCCTTGTTGAGGCCGACGCCGTAGTTCTCCTTGGTGAACGGCTTGCCGACCACCTTGAGCTTGGGGGCGTACTTGGAGGCGTAGCCCTTGAGGATGGCGTCGTCGGTGGTGACGGCGTCGACCTCGCCGGACATCAGCTTCTCGACGCAGGCCGAGTAGGTGTCGAACTGCGTGACCTTCGGGTTGTACTGCTGGATGTTCTTGATCGAGGTCGAGCCGGTGGCGGTGCAGACGTTCTTGCCGCTGGTGCTCTCCGCGCCGGTGATCGAGCTGTTGTCGGCCTTCACCAGCAGGTCCTGGCCGGCGATGTAGTACGGGCCGGCGAACGAGACGGACTTCTTGCGCTCGTCGTTGATGCTGTAGGTGCCGACGTAGAAGTCGATCTGGCCCTTGGCGATGGCCGGCTCGCGCTGCGAGGAGACCAGGGTCTGCCACTTGATCTGCTGCGGGGTGAAGCCGAGGTCGGCGGCGATCATCTTGGCGATCTCGATGTCGAAGCCGCTGCGGTCGCCGCTGGCGACGTCCTCCCAGCCCAGGTTCGGCTGGTCGGCCTTGGCGCCGATGATCAGCTGGCCGCGCTTCTTGGCCTCGGCGAGGACCGGGGAGTCGACCTTGACGTCGGTCTTGACCGTGTAGGTCGGCAGCGCGGGGGCGTTGGCGCCGCTGCTGGCGGCGGTGGAGCCGGGGGTGCCGTCCTTGCCGCAGGCGGCGGTGGCGGTGAGCGCGACGGCACAGAGCGCGACGGCGAGGGTGCGGGACGTCCTCATGAGGGTTCTCCTGGGGGTGGGCCGCGGTGTCAACCGGGCTCTGGAGTCTGGAAGGCGTGCACGGACGGGGCCGGCCGGCGCCGTTGCCGGCGGCGGCCCCGCTGGTCTCGAAGCGTCAGTGGTGGAGGATCTTCGAGAGGAAGTCCTTGGCGCGGTCGGAGCGCGGCGCGGTGAAGAAGGCGTCCGGGGTGTTCTGCTCGACGATCTTCCCGTCGGCCATGAACAGCACCCGGTTGGCGGCGGAGCGGGCGAAGCCCATCTCGTGGGTGACCACGACCATCGTCATGCCGTCCGCGGCCAGCTGGCGCATGACCTCCAGTACCTCGTTGACCATCTCGGGGTCCAGCGCCGAGGTGGGCTCGTCGAAGAGCATCACCTTGGGCTTCATCGCCAGCGCCCGGGCGATCGCCACGCGCTGCTGCTGACCGCCGGAGAGCTGGGCCGGGAACTTGTCCGCCTGCGCGCCGACGCCGACCCGCTCCAGCAGCTCCCGGGCGGTCTTCTCGGCCTGCGGGCGGGGCACCTTGCGCACCTTCACCTGGCCGATGACCACGTTCTCCAGCACGGTCTTGTGCGCGAACAGGTTGAAGCTCTGGAACACCATGCCGACCTCGGCGCGCAGCCGGGCCAGCTCCTTGCCCTCGTCGGGCAGCGGCCGGCCGTCGATGGTGATCGTGCCGGAGTCGATCGCCTCCAGCCGGTTGATCGTCCGGCAGAGCGTCGACTTGCCCGACCCGGACGGGCCGATCAGCACGACCACCTCGCCCTGGGCGATCTCGAGGTCGATGTCCTGCAGCACGTGCAGCGCGCCGTAGTGCTTGTTGACGTTGCTCAGCACGACCAGTGGGGCGGCTGCGGGGGTGGAGTCCTCGACCGGGCTCTCGGTCATCGCGCCTGCTCCCTGCTGTCGTCGAATCAAGCCTGCCCGAGAAGTCTCAACTCCCTTGGGAGGCAATGGTGGTACGAATCCGGGAGCCGCGGCCGGCGGAGCCGCAGCCCCCGGTGGGCCGACCTTAGGAGCCGCGACCGCGCGCCGTCAGCCGATCTGAGCGGAACTTGAGGATCACGAAACGGCCACACGGTGCCTACGTGCTGTTCGCGAGGGCGCCGGAGGGGCATGTCACAGCGGGAATCCGCGCCGGTGCTCCCCGTCCCCCAGGAGCCCGGAGCGCGGTCGAGCCTGGCGCCGGGCCGTTCCCTGGCCCATACTGCGCAGGACCGGGACCTGACCGATCGGCCCGGTGATCACCGGTGATCAGGTGGGGGAAGGAGGAGAACAGGATGCGACTGCTACTCGTCGAGGACGACGAACGCGTGGCCGCCGCGCTGGTCGCGGTGCTGGGCCGGCACGGCTTCCAGGTCCGGCACGCCCGCAGCGGGCACGAGGCGCTGGACGCCCTGGTGCCGGACGGCAACGAGCCCTACCGCGTGGTGCTGCTCGACCTCGGGCTGCCCGACCGCGACGGCTTCGAGGTGTGCAGCCGGATCAGGGCCGGCAGCGGCGTTCCGGTGATCATGGTCACCGCCCGCGCCGACGTCCGCTCCCGGATCCACGGCCTCAACCTGGGCGCCGACGACTACGTCACCAAGCCGTACGACATGGGCGAGCTGCTCGCCCGCATCCACGCCGTGGCCCGCCGCGGCGCCGCCCCCTCCGCGGTGGCGGTGCCCGCACCCGACACCGTCCCGCAGCAGCGCGGCCCGCTGGAGTCCCGCGGCATCCGGATCGACCGGGAGCGCCGCCGGGTCAGCGTGGACGGCCGCGACGTGCCGCTCACCCGCAAGGAGTTCGACCTGCTCGCGCTGCTCGCCCAGAGCCCGGGCGTGGTCTACCGGCGCGAGCAGATCTTCAGCGAGGTCTGGCGCAGCGGCTGGGAGGGCAACGGGCGCACCCTGGAGGTGCACATCGGCTCGCTGCGCAACAAGCTGGCGCTGCCCGGCCTGGTCGAGGCCGTGCGCGGGGTCGGCTACCGGCTGATCCCCGACCGTCCGGCCCCCGCCGCGACCGAACCGGCCCCGCCCGCCCCCGCAGAGCACTGACCGCACGTGCGCACCCGCCTGCTCGGCATCCTGATCGCCCTCATGCTCTGCGTCCTGGCCGCCCTGGGGCTGCCGCTCGCGGCGGCGGTCGCGGCGGCCGAGCAGACCAAGGTGGTCGTCGACCGGCTCGACGACGCCGCCCGCCTCGCCCAGGACCTGCCCACCTCCGGCGCCGCCGACTCGGCCCGCAAGGGCGACCCGGAACCCGCCCCGGGCGACCTCAGCCGGCAGCGCGCGATCAACGCCGAGGTCCGCCGCTACCACGACCTGTACGGCGTGCGCCTGGGCATCTTCCAGCGCGACGGCCAGGCGATCGCCGCCGCCCCGGCCGACTGGCGGGTGCCCTCCGGCGGCTGGGGCGCCCAGGCCTTCCAGGAGGCGCTGGACGGGCGGCGCAGCCACAACCCGCCGCAGGTCTGGCCGTGGACGCCGGACCGGACGATCACCGTCGCCGCCCCGGTGGTGCGCGACGGCGACGTGGTCGCGGTGGTGCTGAGCGAGTCCCCGACCGAGGCGCTGCGCGCCCGGATGCTGCGCAAGTGGCTGGTGATCGGCGCGGGCGAGGCCGCCGCGATGATCGTCGCCGTGCTGCTCGCCGTCCGGCTCACCGAGTGGGTGCTGCGCCCGGTGCGCACCCTGGACCGGGCCACCCACGACATCGCCACCGGCCGGATGGCCGCCCGGGTCGCCCCCGGCGGCGGGCCGCCCGAACTCCAGCGGCTGGCCCGCTCGTTCAACGAGATGGCGGACCACGTGGTGCTCGCCATGGACCAGCAGAAGGCGTTCGTCGCGGACGCCTCGCACCAGCTGCGCAACCCGCTGTCGGCGCTGCTGCTGCGGGTCGAGGTGCTCGGCCTGGAACTGCCCGAGGGCCACGAGGAGGAGCTCAGCGGCGTCCGGGAGGAGGGCGTCCGGCTGGCCCGGGTGCTGGACGACCTGCTCGGGCTGGCCACCGCCGAGCACGCCCGTCCCGAACCCGAGCGCACCGACCTCGCCGAGCTCACCCTGGCGCGGGTGGACGCCTGGCGGCCGGTGGCCGAGCAGCGCGGCATCGCGCTGCGCTGGGAGGGCCCGGCGCTGGCGATCGGGATGGCCGACCCGATCGGCTTCGGCTCGGCCCTGGACGCCGTGCTGGACAACGCGCTCAAGTTCGGCCCGCCCGGCAGCGAGGTGCGGCTGCGGGTCGCGGTGCGCCGGGACGAGGTCGCGGTGACGGTCACCGACGCCGGGCCCGGCCTCACCGAGGACGAGCTCTCCCGGGCCGGGGACCGGTTCTGGCGCAGCCCGCGCCACCAGAACGTGGACGGGTCCGGGCTGGGACTGTCCATCGCCCGCACCCTGCTGGCGGCCGGCGGCGGCTCGCTCGGCTTCGCGCCGGTCAAGCCGACCGGGCTCGCGGTGACGCTGGCGGTGCCGCGACCGGAGAAGTAGCCGCCGGGGCGCGTGCACCGGCGTCCGCCCGCGGAGGCGCGCGCCGGCGCCGGCCCGCGGTCGGGGTTCCGAGGACCGGCCGCTACGGCTTCACGGAGCGGTAGTAGCGCGCCGCGCCGGTGTGCAGCGGCAGCGGGTCGGTGTAGACGGCGGTGCGCAGGTCGACCAGCTGGGCGGCGTGCACCTGGGCGCCGATCTGGTCCCGGCTGTCGATCACCGCGCGGGTCATCCCCTCGACCAGGCGCGGGTCCGCGTCGTCCCGGGTGATCAGCAGGTTGGGCACGGCCACCGTGGCGACGGCGTCCTTCGGCTCGGCGTTGGGATAGGTGCCCTTGGGCATGGTGGCCGCCCGGTAGGCGTCGGTGCCGCCGCCCTCGGCCAGGTGCAGGGCCTCGGAGAGGTCGCTCAGCGGAACGATCCGGATCCGGACGTGCTCGGAGAGGTCGGTGAGCGCGCTGGTGGGCAGGCCGCCGGACCAGAAGAACGCGTCCAGCCTGCCCGCGCGCAGGTCGTCGGCGGCCTCGCCGATCCCCTTCGGCACCGGGACGATGTCGTGGTCGGGGTCCAGCCCGGCGGCGGACAGCAGCCGCTTGGTCACCAGGTTCACCCCGGACTGCGGCAGCCCGACGCCGACCTTCAGGCCCTTGAGGTCGGCGGTGCGGCGCACCGGAGAGGCGGCCGGGACGACCAGCTGCAGGTAGTCGTCGTACAGCCGGGCGATCGCCCGCAGCTTCTCCTTGCCGGCGCCGTGGTAGTCGGCCACCGCGTCGGCGGTCGCTATCGCGAAGGTGTCCCGGCCGTCGATCACCCGGGCGAGGTTGTCGATCGAGCCCTCGGAGTTGTCCAGGGCCAGCCGCACGCCCGGCATCGCCCGGGAGACGTGGCCCTGGAGCAGCTGCCCGTACCGGTCGTAGACGCCGCGCTGCACCCCGGTGGCGAAGCGGACCTCGCCGCGCGGGTACCCGGGCGAGCGGCCCGCCGACAGCCACCAGCCGCCGAAACCGGCCACCAGCAGCACCACCACCAGCACCGTCCGCCACAACGGGCTGCGGGCCGCGGTGCGGACGGCGGCGCCGAGACGGGACGGGGTGGTGGGGGCCATGGCAGGGATACTGCCAGGCGCTCCGGCGGAACGGGAGTGGAACGGGGGGTGGAAGCTCCGGGAAAAGCGCTTCGCCACTGCCCGTACCCTGGTCTGGTGAGCGGTGAGAGCGGATTGAAGAGCTACAAGGTCGTCACGCACGGCTGCCAGATGAACGTCCACGACTCCGAGCGGCTGTCCGGCCTGCTGGAGGACGCGGGGTACGTCAAGGCCGGGCCCGAGGGCGACCCGGACCTGGTGGTGTTCAACACCTGCGCGGTGCGCGAGAACGCCGACAACAAGCTGTACGGCAACCTCGGCCAGCTCGCGCCGGTCAAGACCCGCCACAAGGGCATGCAGATCGCCGTCGGCGGCTGCCTGGCCCAGAAGGACCGGGAGACGATCGTCAAGCGCGCCCCCTGGGTGGACGTGGTCTTCGGCACCCACAACATCGGCCACCTGCCGGCGCTGCTGGAGCGGGCCGCGGTCGAGCGCGAGGCCCAGGTCGAGATCCTGGAGTCGCTGGAGACCTTCCCCTCCACCCTGCCGACCCGCCGCGAGTCCGCCTACGCCGCCTGGGTCGCCATCTCGGTCGGCTGCAACAACACCTGCACCTTCTGCATCGTCCCCGCGCTGCGCGGCAAGGAGGAGGACCGCCGCCCCGGCGACGTCCTCGCCGAGATCGAGGCGCTGGTGGACGAGGGCGTCATCGAGGTGACCCTGCTCGGCCAGAACGTCAACGCCTACGGCTCCGACCTGGGCGACCGCGAGGCCTTCTCCAAGCTGCTGCGCGCGGCCGGCCAGGTCGAGGGCCTGGAGCGGATCCGCTTCACCTCGCCGCACCCGCGCGACTTCACCGACGACGTGATCGCCGCGATGGCCGAGACCCCGAGCGTGATGCACCAGCTGCACATGCCGCTGCAGTCCGGCTCGGACCGGGTGCTCAAGGCGATGCGCCGCTCCTACCGGCAGGAGCGTTTCCTCGGGATCATCCGCAAGGTCCGCGAGGCGATGCCGGACGCGGCCATCTCCACCGACATCATCGTCGGCTTCCCCGGCGAGACCGAGGAGGACTTCGAGGAGACGATGCACGTCGTCCGCGAGGCCCGCTTCACCAACGCCTTCACCTTCCAGTACTCCAAGCGCCCCGGCACCCCCGCCGCGGAGATGGCGGACCAGGTGCCGAAGGCGGTCGTGCAGGCCCGCTACGACCGGCTGATCGCCCTCCAGGAGGAGATCTCCTGGGAGGAGAACAAGAAGCAGGTCGGCCGGACCCTGGAGATCCTGGTCGCCGAGGGCGAGGGCAAGAAGGACGACCGGACCCAGCGCCTCTCGGGCCGGGCGCCCGACAACCGGCTGGTGCACTTCAGCAAGCCCGAGGAGCCGGTGCGGCCGGGCGACATGGTGACCGTCGAGATCACCTACGCCGCCCCGCACCACCTGCTCGCCGAGGGCCCGGCGCTCGCGGTGCGCCGCACCCGGGCCGGCGACGCCTGGGAGAAGCGCCAGGCCGCGGCCGCCGCCAAGCCGGCCGGCGTGATGCTCGGCCTGCCGAAGATCGGCGCCCCGGCGGAACTGCCGCAGGCCGTGCCGGCGGGCGGGGCCTGCTGCGGCGACTGACCCACCGCCCGTGGCGGCGGCCCGGGCGGTCCGGGCCGCGCCGCTTCGGTTCGGGGGCGGGCGGGCGAACAGCGGGCCGGGCCGCCGTCGTTGGCTAGAGTGATCCACATGCTGGTAGCCGCCGCCGTGTGCCCCTGTCCGCCCCTGCTCGTCCCCGAGGTCGCCGCCGGGGCCGCGCCCGAGCTGGACGGCCTGCGCGCGGCCTGCGACGACGCCCTGGCGGCGCTGGTCGCGGCCGGACCGCAGCTGGTCGTGGTGGTCGGCACCGGGCCGGCGGCCGAGGTGTGGACCGAGGGTGGGGCCGGCTCCTTCCACCGCTACGGGGTGCCGCTGGTCGCCAAACTGCCCGGCGGCCGGGTCGAGGGGCCGGAGCTGGCCCCCTCGCTGACCGTCGGCGCCTGGCTGCTGGAGCGCGCCGGGGTGACGCTGCCGACGCACGCCTGCGCGGTGCCCGCCGACGCCCCCGCCGACCGGATGCTCGGCCTCGGCCAGGGCCTGGCCGGTCTGGCCGACCGGGTCGCGCTGCTGGTGCTCGGCGACGGCAGCGCCTGCCGCACGGTGAAGTCGCCCGGCTACCTGGACGAGCGGGCCGAGGGCTACGACACCGCCCTGGCCGCCGCCCTGGGCACGGCCGACCTGCCCGCCCTGGCCGCGCTGGACCCGGGCCTGGCCGCCGAGCTCAAGGCCGACGGCCGGGCGCCCTGGCAGGTGCTGGCCGGCGCCGCGGAGGGCGCCGGCCTCACCGGACGGCTGGGCTACCAGGACGCGCCGTACGGGGTCGGGTACTTCGTGGCGTCCTGGTCCTAGGGCTTCAGGAGCGCGGGGGCGGCTGACCCTCGTCGCCCGGCTTCGGCTTGTGGGCGAAGTCGTCGACCGCGTCCTTGGCCTTGCCGGCGCCGTGCTCGATCTTGTCGCTGTACTTGCCCTTGGTCGCCTTGTCGATCGCGCCGCCGGCCTTGTCCACGACCTTCTCGATCTGGTCGCTGTGCTTGCCGGCGAACTCGCCGGCCTTGCCCTTGAGCTCCTCGGCCTTGCCCTTGAGGTTGTCCATCAGACCCATGGCGATCTCCTTCATCCGCTGTCCCCCGGACAACGACCGTGCCCGGCGAAGCGTTCGCAAACCGGACCCGATCGGAGAAATGTCCGGAAAACATCCAGGAAACAGTCATATCGTCGCGCAGCAGCGGGCCGGTGGCAGCCCGGTCCGCACCGGCCCGGGCCCTCCCGGACCGGGCCGGTGCGAGACTGGAGCGGTGAGCAGCTCCAGTACCCCGCGTGTCGCCCCTCCCCGTGTGATCTGCGTCGTCGGCGCGACCGCCGCGGGCAAGTCCGACCTGGCCGTCGCCATCGCCCGCAGCCTCGACGGCGAGGTGATCAACACCGACTCGATGCAGCTGTACCGGGGCATGGACATCGGCACCGCCAAGCTCACCATGGCCGAGCGCGGGGGAGTGCCGCACCACCTGCTGGACATCTGGGACGTCACCGAGGCCGCCAGCGTCGCCGAGTACCAGCGGCTGGCCCGGGCCGAGATCGACCGGCTGCTCGCCGCCGGCCGCCCTCCCGTCCTGGTCGGCGGCTCCGGGCTGTACGTCCGGGCGGCGATCGACGAGATGGAGTTCCCGGGCACCGACCCGGCGGTGCGGGCCCGGCTGGAGGCCGAGCTGGAGCAGGCCGGCCCGTACGCGCTGCACCGGCGGCTGGCCGAGCTGGACCCGGCCGCCGCGGAGGCGATCCTCACCACCAACGGCCGGCGGATCGTCCGCGCCCTGGAGGTCATCGAGATCACCGGGCAGCCGTTCACCGCCAACCTGCCGAGCAACACCGCCGTCTACGAGGCGGTGCAGATCGGCGTCGCCGTGCCGCGGCCCGAACTGGACGAGCGGATCGCGCTGCGGGTCGACCGGATGTGGGAGGCCGGACTGCCGGACGAGGTGCGGGAACTGGAGAAGGCCGGGCTGCGGGAGGGGCGGACCGCCTCCCGGGCGCTCGGCTACCAGCAACTGCTCGACCACTTCGCCGGCGGGTGCACCGAGGAGGAGGCGCGGGCCGAGACCGTCCGGGCCACCAAGCGCTTCGCCCGCCGTCAGGAGTCCTGGTTCCGCCGCGACGACCGGATCAACTGGCTCTCCCGGCCTGCCGGAACCGACCCCGTCGAGCTGCTGGAACGGTCCCTCGAACTGATCGGCCGTCAGGGAGTTCCGGCCGCGTAGGAAGGGTTTCCGGCCAATCCGGCGGTGCACCTGCGCGCGCAGGCGACCGTGCAGGACGAACCGACGGTCACGGCCCGATCACGTGATGGCCACGGATCACCCGTCGACCCCGGTCAGGCCCGGAACGCCTCCCTGGACATGCCATCATCGATGCCGTAGGGGTCGGCCGGACGGGCCGACCGTGCCCGGCCGCGAGTCCGCTCGTGTCGAACTGTCAGGGGAGGCCGTGTGTCGACGGGTACCGGCCCCGAATCCGGCCAGAGCGGAAGCGTCACCGCCCCGGCCGAGGAGTTCGACGAGTCGACGATGGGCGACCTCCCCGTGCTGACCGGCCTGGAGGCGCCGACCTCCTACGCGGTCGCGGTGCCCGCCCTGGACACCCGAACCCCGCCCGACGCCGCGGTGCACGAGCGGGAGATCCGCCCGCTGCGCCGGCTGCGCTGGTGGCAGACGCTGCCGATCGCCCTGCTGGGCACCCTCGGCTCGCTGATGTTCGCCTTCCCGCTCGCCTTCGGCTCGGCCGGGGCGCGCGCCACCATGGTCGGGATGCTCGGGCTGCTGTTCACCGCCGCCTCGGTCGGCTGGGGCGCGATGGCCGCCCGGCACGCCGGCTACAAGTGGCCGGGGCTGCCGCGCCGGGGCTCCGGCAAGCGGGCCGGCTGGAAGGCGATCGTGGTCTACACCCTGATCGCGGTGGCCGCCTGCGCGCTCGCGGTCTGGCGGGTCGCCTACCTGCGCTGAGCGTGCGCTGAACGCCTCCCGGCGGTGAACGCCTCCCTGCGCCGAGCGGGCGGATCGCCGCTCAGTACCATCGGAGGGGTGAGCGCATCCTCTCCCCGGCAGGGCGGCATCGCCTTCTTCAAGGGGCACGGCACCCAGAACGACTTCGTCATCGTCCCCGACCCGGACGGCGCGCTGGAGATCGGTCCCGAGACCGTCGCCGCGCTGTGCGACCGGCGGGCCGGCGTCGGCGGGGACGGGCTGCTGCGCGTGGTGCGCGCCGCCGCCGACCCGGCCGCCGCGGGGATGGCCGACCGGGCCGAGTGGTTCATGGACTACCGCAACTCGGACGGCAGCGTCGCCGAGATGTGCGGCAACGGCCTGCGGGTCTTCGCCCGCTTCCTGGTCGACGCCGGTCTGGCCGAGCCCGGCGAACTGGCCGTCGCCACCCGCTCCGGGGTGCTCACGGCGAAGGTCGCCGAGGCCGCCGCGGACGGCACGCCCGGCGACGTCACCATCGACATGGGCCGGGCCCGGCTGCCCGGGCCGGACGGCATCGAGGTCGCGGTCGGCGAGCGGCGCTGGCCGGCCCTGAACGTCAACATGGGCAACCCGCACGCGGTGGCCTTCGTGGAGAGCCTGGAGCACGCCGGCGATCTGTACGCCGCGCCGCTCACCAGCCCCGCGAGCGCCTACCCGGAGGGCGTCAACGTCGAGTTCGTGGTGGACCGCGGGCCGCGGCACGTCGCGATGCGGGTGCACGAGCGCGGCTCGGGCGAGACCCGCTCCTGCGGCACCGGCGCCTGCGCGGTGGCGGTGGCGGCCATCCGTCGGGACGGTGCCGATCCGGCGGTCACCGGCGAGGCGGTCTCGTACACCGTGGACGTGCTGGGCGGCCGGCTGGTCATCACCGAGCACCCGGACGGCCGGGTGGAGATGACCGGTCCGGCGGTGATCGTCGCCGAGGGACGGCTGGACGGGCGCTGGTGGGAGTCGGTGCGCTGAGGCCCGGCGGGGACGGGCGGCCCGGTTTGCCCAATTCGTGCGGTGACGAATCCCCCCGATCGGGTGATACCGGTCGCGGACGGGAATCAGGGCGTCGCGGAACGTGCTCTGCTCGGTAGCATGGACCACCGGGTCGATCACCCCTGGGGAGGGGTAGCAAGATCACCCCCTCAGGAGGGGCGGCGCCCGGTGACCGTTGCCGGAGGTGCCGATGACCATCGAAGCCGGGCAGTCCCTCACGGGGCAGCCGACGACCGTACGGCAGGCCGGGGCCAGGAGGCCCCTCGGGGAGCTCGGCCGGGCCGCGCTCGGCCGGGCCGGGCGGGCCGCGTTGCTCGCCACCGGCCGGCCGGCCGTGCCGGACGCCCTGGAGCCGCTCGTCCGGGTCCACCGCCGGCACCACCCGCAGGCCGACCTCGGCCTGCTCGCCCGGGCGTACCGGCTCGCCGAGGCCAGCCACCGCGGCCAGAAGCGCAAGAGCGGCGAGCCGTACATCACCCACCCGCTGGCCGTCACCATGATCCTGGCCCAACTCGGCGCCGGGACGACCACCCTGGTCGCCTCGCTGCTCCACGACACGGTCGAGGACACCGAGTTGACGCTGGACCAGGTGGGTGCCGGGTTCGGGCCCGAAGTCGCCTACCTGGTCGACGGGGTGACGAAACTGGAGAAGGTCGACTTCGGCGCCGCCGCCGAGGCCGAGACCTTCCGCAAGATGCTGGTCGCCACCGGGGACGACGTCCGGGTGATGGTGATCAAGCTGGCCGACCGGCTGCACAACATGCGCACCATCCGGCACATGAAGCCGGCCAGCCAGGTGCGGATCGCCAAGGTCACCCGGGACGTGCTGATCCCGCTGGCCGAACGGCTCGGCATCCAGGTGCTCAAGGCGGAGCTGGAGGACATCGTCTTCGCCACCCTGCACCCCGAGGAGCACGCCCGCACCCGCGCCCTGATGGCTGGTCACGAGGACCAGCCGGACGCCCTGCTGGAGCCCTTCGCCCGGCAGCTGGCCCGCCAGCTGGCCGAGGCCGGGGTGCCCGCCGAGGTGACCGTCCGGCCGCGGCACTGCGTCTCGCTGCACCGGGTGCTGCTCCGGCGGGCCGCCGTGCCCGGGCCGGACGGGCGGCCGCAGGGACCGCGGCCGGCCGACTTCGGGCGGCTGCTGGTGGTGGTCGAGGAGAACGCCGACTGCTACGCGGTGCTCGGCGAGCTGCACACCTGCTGGACGCCGCTGCCCGGGGAGTTCAAGGACTTCGTGGCCGCGCCCAAGTTCAACCTCTACCAGTCGCTGCACACCGCCGTGGCGCTCAGCGGCGGCGCGGTGGTCGAGGTGCTGGTCCGCACCCGGCGGATGCACGAGGTGGCCGAGACCGGGGTGGTCGCGCTCGGCGATCCGTCCCCGGCCGGCGCCGTGCAGGACGCCGACGAGCTGGACCGCACCGACCCGGCCCGCCCGGGCTGGCTCAGCCGGCTGCTGGAGTGGCAGCAGGAGACGCCCGACCCGGACGCCTTCTGGTCCGCGCTCACCGCCGACCTGGCCGGCGACCGCGAGATCACCGTGGTGACGGAGGGCGGCGAAACGCTTCAGCTGAGGGCCGGCGCCACCTGCGTGGACGCGGCCTACCTGCTCGGCGAGGAGACCGGCCACCGCTGCATCGGCGCGCGGGTCAACGGGCGGCTCACCGCGCTGTCCACGGTGCTGGAGGACGGCGACCAGATCGCGGTGCTCACCGAGACCCTCCCGGCCGGCGGCGGGCAGCCCTCCGGCCCCGCCCCCGAGTGGCTGGCGCACGCCCGCACCCCGGCCGCCCGGCTGGCCATCGAGCGCTGGCTGGCCGACCACCCGGCCCGCCAGCCGGTGGTCCGCACCGGCCCGGCCGGCGGCCAGCCCGCCCCGCCCGGGCGCCCGGCCGCCGAGCGGCGGGTGGCCCCGGTCGCGGTGGCCGGACGGCCCGGGGCGTCGGTCCGGCTGGCGCGCTGCTGCACCCCGGTGCCGCCGGACGAGGTGACCGGCTACCCGATTCGCGGCGGCGCGGTCGCGGTGCACCGCACCGGCTGTCCGGCGGGGGAGCGGATGCGCGCGGACGGGCGGGCCGAGCTGGAGGTCCGCTGGCAGGCGGAGGGCGCGCCGGCGGCCGGGCACCGGGCCACCCTGCGGGCCGAGGCGTTGAACCGGCCCCGGCTGCTCGCCGACCTCACCGCGGCGATCTCCGGTGCGGGCGTCGGCATCGTCTCGGCCGAGGTCGAGCCGCCGCAGGAGTCCCGGGTCCGGCACACCTACACCGTGGAACTGCCCGAGCCGGCCGCGCTGCCGGGGCTGATGCGGGCGATGCTCAAGGTCTCCGGGGTCTACGACGTGAGCCGCCCGCACGCCCCGGAGACGGGCCGGGAGCCGGGGGAGCGGCCGCTCGGCCCGGTGGCCCGGGGGAAATGGGGATGACCGCCCCGCGCACGGCGTGCGACCATCATGGGGAATTCACGGCCGGTCCACGGCGTTCTCCGGGCACAGGAGCCCGGGGCGGAACCCGGGGGCCTGAGGGGTAGCTCACCCCGCCCGGACGGTAGCCGGGGCGGCAGCTGGGCAGACTCCGTACGGGACCGCCACCGCGGTCCCCGAAGCCAATCCGTACCAGCGAGCCAAAGGACAGAATGACCTCCACGTTCGACACCCGCGACCACGCCGACGCTCCGCGCCGCCTCGACGGTCTGCGGGCGGAAGCCCTCATGGACGAGGACCTCGCGGCTATCGACGAGGACCTCGGCCACCACTACGACGGCGACCAGTACGACCGCAGCGAGCGCGCCGCCCTGCGCCGGGTCGCCGGCCTCTCCACCGAACTCGAAGACGTCACCGAGGTCGAGTACCGCCAGCTCCGCCTGGAGCGCGTGGTCCTCGTCGGCGTCTGGACCGACGGCACGCTGGAGGAGGCGGAGAACTCGATGGCCGAGCTCGCCGCGCTCGCCGAGACGGCCGGTTCCCAGGTGCTGGACGGCGTCATCCAGCGCCGTGACAAGCCCGACGCGGCCACCTACATCGGCTCCGGCAAGGCCAAGGAGCTGCGCGACATCGTCGCCGCCACCGGTGCCGACACCGTGGTCTGCGACGGTGAGCTCACCCCCGGCCAGCTGATCCACCTGGAGGACGTGGTCAAGGTCAAGGTCGTCGACCGGACGGCCCTGATCCTGGACATCTTCGCCCAGCACGCCAAGTCCCGGGAGGGCAAGGCGCAGGTCTCGCTCGCGCAGATGCAGTACATGCTGCCGCGCCTGCGCGGCTGGGGTCAGTCGCTGTCCCGGCAGATGGGTGGCGGTGGCTCCGGCTCCTCGGGCGGCGGCATGGCCACCCGCGGTCCCGGTGAGACCAAGATCGAGACGGACCGGCGCCGGATCCGCGAGAAGATGGCGAAGCTCCGCAAGGAGATCGCCGACATGAAGAAGGGCCGCGACACCAAGCGCCAGGAGCGCAAGCGCCACCAGGTGCCGTCCGTGGCCATCGCCGGGTACACCAACGCCGGCAAGTCCTCCCTGCTCAACCGGCTCACCGGCGCGGGCGTGCTGGTGGAGAACGCCCTGTTCGCCACCCTGGACCCGACGGTCCGCCGGGCCGAGACCCCGAGCGGGCGGCTCTACACCCTGGCCGACACCGTCGGCTTCGTCCGGCACCTGCCGCACCACCTGGTCGAGGCCTTCCGCTCGACCATGGAGGAGGTCGCCGACGCGGACCTCATCCTGCACGTGGTGGACGGCTCGCACCCCGAGCCGGAGACGCAGCTGGCCGCCGTCCGCGAGGTCATCGTCTCGGTCGACGCGCAGAACGTGCCGGAGATCGTGGTGATCAACAAGGCGGACGCCGCCGATCCGCACGTCCTCCAGCGCCTGCTGCGCCGCGAGCCGCACGCCATCGTGGTGTCGGCCCGCAGCGGCGCGGGCATCGAGGAACTGCTGCAGCTCATCGACGACGAACTGCCGCGTCCGGCGGTCGAGGTGCGGGCCCTGGTGCCCTACACCCAGGGCGCGCTGGTCTCCCGGGTGCACGCCGAGGGCGAGCTGCTCTCCACCGAGCACACCGGCGAGGGCACCCTGCTGCACGCCAAGGTGCCGGCCGAACTGGCCGCCGAGCTGGAGTACTTCGCGGTGGCCCTGCAGGGCTGAGCGGTAGCGCGCCGAAGGGCCCCGGGACGAACCGTCGTCCCGGGGCCCTTCGCCGTCCTCCCGATGGCGGCTACCTGACGTTCTTGGCGAAGTAGTCGAAGGCCTGCTTCGCCTGGTCCTGCAGGGCGGGCCCGGCCTGGTAGCCGGCCGGGTCGCGGTCGCCGAGGGCTCCGACGCTGATCAGGTTGGGCTTGCCGTCCCTGGTGACGAACCAGCCGCCGCCGCCGGAGCCGGCCGTCATGGTGCAGCCGATCACGTACAGCGGCGGGCGGTTCCGGTCGAAGGAGAGCCGCCCGGGCGCGACCGGGGAGTCGCAGTGGGCGAGCCGCAGGCCGTCGGACGGCCGCTCGGCCGGGTAGCCGTACGCGGCGACCGCGGTGATCAGGTCGCGCGGGGCGTTGAACCAGATCGGCACCGAGCCGCCGACCGTCTCCTCCAGGGACCTCCCGGAGCCGTCCTCCCCGCGCACCCGCAGGATGCCGTAGTCGTACTGGTGGTGGGCACCGACGCCGCTCTCCTGGAGCCAGGTCGGCGAGACCAGCGCGCGCACCACCGTCCACCGGCCGTACGGGGCGGCGCGCTGGTCGGGGTTCGGCTTGCCGTGGACCATCTGGCCGTCCCGGTTGAAGCCGGGCACGAAGACCAGGTTCCGCAGCCAGCCGCCGCCCTTGCCCTCGTGCAGGCAGTGGGCGGCGGTGAGGACGAGGTCGCTGCGGCCCGGGTTGACCGGGTCGGAGACCACGGTGGCGGAGCAGGCCGCGTCGCCCTGCGGCGTGGCCGCGAAGAGCCGGCCGACCACCGAGCCGACCGGGCCGTACGGGTGCGGCTGCGGCACGGCCGGCACGGCGGCGGGCGGGGCGTCCCGTTCGACGCCGTCCGCCGCGGGGGCGGTCAGGGAGTACTCCGGGATGGGCCGGCCCCGGGCGGCGTCCATCCGGGCCGCCGGCCAGGAGCCGGGCGGCGCGTCGTTGGCGAAGGCGCTGCCGGCGACGTGGCGCGCCCAGTCCTCGACCTTCCAGCCGGACAGGTCGCCCAGGCTGGTGGGTGCGGACCGGGGCAGGGCGAGGGGCGCGGTGGCGGGCCGGGCGGGGCCGTCCGGCCCGCACCCGGCCGCCCCCAGCGCGAGCGCGGTGAGCAGCGCGGCGCCGGCCGTCGCGGCCCGGCGACCCCGGCTGGTGGTTCTCGGCATGCGGGCTCGTCCCCCCGTGCTGTGCTGGTGGTTCCGTCACCGCCCCCCGGTGGCGGCTGCTTCCTCGGAGCGGCTGCCGGCCGCGGAGGCCCGGCTACTTCTTGGAGATCCAGTCCAGCGCCTGCCGGGCGACCGCCTCCAGGTACGGGCCGCTCAGCGAGGTGTGCTCCGGGGTGCCGATCGAGGTGTTGCTGACCAGGGCGGTCCTGCCGTCGGGCATCTTGGCGAACCAGCCGCCGCCGCTGGCGCCCTGGGTCATGTCGCAGCCGATGGTCAGCATCGTCGGACGCTTGGCGTCGAAGGAGAGCCGGGTCGGCTTGCCGCCGTCGCACCGGTACAGCTCCTGGCCGTCGAACGGCTTGACCAGCGGGTAGCCGACGGCCGACACGTCGAGCCGGTCGCGCGGCGCGTCGAACCAGACCGGGACGGCCGAACCGACCGTCTCCTCCAGGGACTTGCCGGTGTCGTTCTGGTTGTGCACGCGCATGACCGCGAAGTCGTACTGGTTGGCGGCGTCGCCGCTGCCGCCGCCCTCGACCATCCACTGCGGCGAGGTGGTGACCTGGTCGGCCCACCAGGTGCCGAGCGGGGCCAGCTCGGACAGCGGGGCCCGCTTGCCGCCGCTGGAGGCGCCCGAGTTGTTGTAGGCGGGCACGAAGACCAGGTCCTTGAAGAAGCCGCCGCCCCTGCCCTCGTGCACGCAGTGGCCGGCCGTCCAGACCAGGTTGCTCCGGCCCGGGTGCCGCGGGTCGCCGATCACCGTCGCCGAGCAGTTGCCGCGGCCGCCCTTGGCGGAGAAGAACACCTTGCCGGAGGGCTGCCCGGTGTACGGGCGGGGCATCGCCGTGGCCTTGACCACCGGGGGATCGGGGTCGGTCACGCCGTCGTCGGCGGACGGCCCGGGAGCGGACGGCCCGGGGGTGCTGGGGGCGGGGGTGGTGGGGACGGGCTTGGCGGCGGGCGGCGCCGGGTCGGCGGGCCTGGAGTCGCCCATCTTGTCCGGGTCCCAGAAGTCCTTCACCACCGGGTTGTCGAAGACGTGCTTGGACGCCCACTTGTCCCAGTCCTCGAACTTCCACTTCTTCAGGTCGTCCCAGCTCCTGGGCAGCCCCTCCAGCAGGCTGGTCGGCAGCCCGGACGGGAGGGTGATCCCGCCGATCGCGCCGCCCGAGCCCGCGGCCGCCGCGGAGGAGGGCGGCGGCGCGGGGCTGGTCCTGCCGCCCGCCGGGCCGTCCGGCCCGCAGGCGCTCACGGCGAGCAGGGCGCCCGCGGCCAGGGCGGCCAGGGCTGACCGGTGGATCGATGGCATCTGTGCGCTTCCCCCTGTGCTCGGTCGGTCGGTGCTGGGCGGTGCTGGGCGGAGCTCGGCGGTGCCGGCTCGCCGGGTGGTGCGGGCGGCCGGGCGGCGCCGGGGCCGGTGGCCCCGCGCCCGGGCGGCGCGTGCCCGGCCGGTGCGCGGCGCGGCGCTCCCCCGCCCTGGAGTCTTCCATCGCGGACGAGGACGGCGGTGCCCGCCCCCCGGGTTGCGGTGCGGGCCGGAGGTCACCGATCCGTGATCCCGGCCCGGCCGGTCCACCGGCTCAGCAGGGCATTCGGTCCCAGATGTGGACAATCGCCGATTCTCACCCGGACGAGTGAGCCGTCCTTGTGATCACCCGTCATGGATAGGTAACCCTTACCTGACGCGACGGTGCGAGCGCCCGCCGATCCCCTCCACCACAGAGCGCGTCCGCACCCCCACGCGCCCCAAGGAGCAGCCTTGAGCACCGCCGCCCTCACCGGAGCCCCGCCCGTACCGCCGCCCACCGCGGAACCGGCCCACGGCCACGACCTGCTGCTGCACCCCGACCCGGCCGTCGCCGCCGAACAGGCCGGGCTGGAGGCCCTGTTGCGATGCTGGACGCGGGAGACCGGAGCCCGGCCCGGCCCGGACGGCCGGCTGCGGATCGCCGTCCTGGGCGGGGCCGCCCGGCTCACCGCCCCGGTCCGCTACTGGTCGCCCGGCGGCTGGCACCGCTTCGGGCCCGCCACCCTCGCGGCCGGCGAAGGCGCCGCCGAGGCCCCGGTGGACGCCGTCACCGCCGCCGCTCTGCTCGCCGCCGCGGCCGCCGAACGGCCCGACCCCGGACAGGTCGCCGACCTGGCCGGCCGGGTCGCCGACTCGGTCGTGCGCACCGCCGAGATCCTCGCCCACCGCCGCACCGCCGCCGTCCCCGGCGGGCCGGAGCACTCGCACTTCCTCGCCGCCGAGCAGTCCCTGCTGCTCGGCCACCCGCTGCACCCCACGCCGAAGAGCCGCGACGGCCTCGGCCCGGCCCAGAGCGCCGCCTACTCGCCCGAACTTCACGGCTCCTTCCAACTGCACTGGTACGCCGTGGACCGCGAACTGCTCGCGGCCGGCTCCGCCGTCGCCGAGAGCGCCGAGCAGCTCACCGCCGGCCTGCTCGACGGCGGCACGGCGCTGCCGCCCGGCACCGCCGCCCTCCCGCTGCACCCCTGGCAGGCCCGCGAACTCGCCCACCGCCCGGCCGTCGCCGCCCTGCTCGCCGACGGGCTGCTGCACGACCTCGGCCCGGCCGGCGAACCCTGGTACCCCACCTCCTCGGTGCGCACCGTCTACCGGCCCGGCACCCCGTGGATGCTCAAGCTCTCGCTCGGCCTGCGGATCACCAACTCCCGCCGGGAGAACCTGCGCAAGGAACTGCACCGGGGCCTGGAGATGCACCGGCTGCTGGAGAGCGGGCTGGCCGCCGAGTGGCGGGCCGCCCACCCCGGCTTCGACATCGTCCGCGACCCGGCCTGGATCGGCGTCGACCACCCCGCCCTCGGCGACCCGGGCGGCCTGGACACCGTGCTGCGCGCCCAGCCCTTCGCGCCCACCGACCGCGCCCTGTGCGTCGCCGGGCTGGTCGCCGAACAGCCGCTGGGCACCGGCGACACCGTGCCCTCCCGGCTCGGCGACATCCTGCGGACGCTCGCCGCC
The DNA here is from genome assembly GCF_055383135.1 of Kitasatospora sp. Xyl93. NCBI lineage: Bacteria > Bacillati > Actinomycetota > Actinomycetes > Kitasatosporales > Streptomycetaceae > Kitasatospora > Kitasatospora sp. Xyl93. Next base: position 5,483,207 of record NZ_AP029185.1, read on the forward strand.
CGCTGCGCCCGCCCGCTGCCGACCGTGGCCGCCGAATGGTTCCTGCGCTACCTGGACGCGGTCGTGCTGCCCATCCTCTGGCTGGACGGCCGGGGCGGCATCGCCCTGGAGGCGCACCAGCAGAACAGCCTCGTGCTGCTGGACGCCGAGGGCTGGCCCTGCGGCGGCCGCTACCGCGACAACCAGGGCTACTACTACCGGGAGAGCGCCACCGCGAGGCTCGCCGCCCGGCTGCCCGGGCTCGGCGCCGACAGCGACACCTTCCTGCCGGACGAGGTGATCGACCACCACTTCGCCTACTACCTCGGCATCAACCACGTGCTCGGCCTGATCGGCGCCTTCGGCTCCCAGCGGCTCGCCGACGAGACGGTGCTGCTGGCGGCGCTGCGCCGGTTCCTGACCGGCCCGCGGGCCGCCGCCACCGGCTCGGCGCTGCCCGCGCTGCTGCTGGACGCGCCCACGCTGCCCTGCAAGGCCAACCTGCTCACCCGGATCAACGGCATGGACGAGCTGGTCGGCCCGGTCGCCAGCCAGTCCGTGTACGTGGACATCCCCAACCCACTGGCCGGGTGCCCGGGCGAGCGGTGGGGGTTCCCCCGGCCGGAGGCTGGGGGAGCGTGAACCGGAAGGACGCGCGCCCGGGCGAACGCGGTGACGTGGCGCCGCCCGACCTGCCCGGGTGGGGCGCCGTCCCCACCCCGGCCGGCGGGTTCCGGCTCGCCCCGGTCCGGCTGCCCGCCGACCTCGCCCTGCTCGCCGGCTGGATGAACGATCCCGAGGTCGACGCGTTCTGGGAGCTGGCCGGGCCGCCGGAGGCCACCGAGCGGCACGTCCGGGCCCAACTGGACGGCGACGGCCGCAGCATCCCGTGCCTCGGCCTGCTCGACGGCGAGCCGATGAGCTACTGGGAGGTCTACCGCGCCGACCTCGACCCGCTCGCCGCGCACTACCCGGCCCGGCCGTACGACACCGGCGTGCACCTGCTGCTCGGCCCGGCCGCCAGCCGCGGCCGCGGGCTGGGCGCCGTCCTCCTGGCCGCGCTCGCAGAATTGATTCTCCGCCGGAACCCGCGCTGCGAACGGGTGGTGGCCGAACCTGACGTCCGCAACCGGCGGTCCGTCCGGGCCTTCGAGCGGGCCGGATTCCGGGCCGCCGCCGAACTCGACCTGCCCGGAAAACGCGCCGCCCTGATGGTCCGCGACCGGGCCGACGGGCCCGCCGCGCAGACCCGACTCCCTGCCTAGGACACCCCTGTGGACACCTCGACACCCCCCGCGTACGACCTGCTCGGCGTCGGCATCGGCCCGTTCAACCTCTCGCTCGCCGCGCTCGCCGAGCCCGTCCCCGGCCTGCGCACGCTCTTCTGCGACCAGCGCCCGGAGTTCCGCTGGCACCACGGCATGCTCGTGGACGGAGCCCGGATGCAGGTGCCGTTCCTCGCCGACCTGGTCTCCCTGGTCGACCCGACCAGCCCGTGGTCCTTCCTCAACTACCTGCGCGAGCAGGACCGGCTGTTCCCGTTCTACTTCGCCGAGCGCTTCCAGCTGCCCCGCCGCGAGTACGACCACTACTGCCGCTGGGCCGCCGAACGGCTGGCCAACTGCCGCTTCGGCACCGAGGTCACCGCCCTGCGCTGGGACGCGCCCTGGTACCGCGTCGAGCTGACCGACACCGCGACCGGTCGGCGCTCCGAGGCCCGGGCCCGCAACATCGCCCTCGGCGTCGGCACCCGGCCGGTACTGCCGGAGGCCTTCGCCCCGCTGGCCGGCCACCCGCGGGCCTTCCACTCCGCCGAGTACCTGGACCGCCGCGCCGACCTGGCCGGCGCCCGGGACATCACCGTGGTCGGCAGCGGACAGTCGGGCGCCGAGGTCTTCCTCGACCTGCTCCGGCGCCACGAGGGCGACGGCGTCCGGCTGCGCTGGCTCACCCGGACCAGGGCGCTCGCCCCCATGGAGTACTCCAAGCTCGGCCTGGAGCACTTCACCCCCGACTACACCCGGTACTTCCACGGCCTGCCCGCCCCCGTCCGGGACGCGCTGGTCGCCGCCCAGTGGCAGCTGCACAAGGCCGCCAGCGCCGAGACCCTCGCCGAGATCCACGACCACCTCTACGAGCGCACCATCGGCCGCCCGATCGGCACCGCCCCGGTCGAGATCACCCCCGGCACCGCCGTCGACACGGCCCGCCCCGGCCCCTGCGGCGGCCTCGAACTGCACTGCCGGCACACCGACTCCGGCGCCGAGCACCTGCTGCGCACCGACGCCGTGGTGCTCGCCACCGGCTACCGGGCGGCCCGCCCGGCCGCGCTCGAACCGCTCGCCGGACTGATCGACTGGGACGAGGCCGGGCGCTACCGGGTCGACCTGCACCACCGGGTTGCCACCCGGCCCGAGCTCACCGGCGGGCTGTACGTCCAGAACGCCGAGCTGCACACCCACGGCGTCGGCACCCCCGACCTCGGGCTCGGCGCCCACCGGGCCGCCGTGATCCTCAACGCCGTCACCGGGCGCACCGTCCACCGGCTGCCCGACCGCACCGCCTGGACCGGCTTCGCGCCGCCCGCCGCCTCCGCGCCCGCCCCGGCCGCCAGCTCCGCGCCCGCCCCGGCCGCCGCCGCTGCTCCCGTCCCCGCTCCCGCGACCCCCGACCGGACCCCCGCCGTCCCCCGCCCCCAGGAGTTGACCCGTGCCGCAACCGTCGGCCGCTGAACCGCCGCTCCACCTGCCCCCGCACCTCACCGCCGGGCACTGGCAGCGGGCCGGCCGCGCCCTGCTGGCCAAGATGCTGGGCGAGTTCGCCTACGAGGAGCTGCTCCGGCCAGTCCCCGGCGACGCTCCCGGCGAGTACCGGCTGGAGCTGCCCGAGGCCGAGTACCGCTTCACCGCCCGGCGCGGCGCCTACGACAGCTGGCAGGTCGACCCGGACTCCGTCCGCTGCGACCGCCCCGACGGCCTGGACCCGCTGCGCTTCCTCCCGTACGCCCGGCAGACCCTCGGCATGCGCGGCGAGACCACCGGCCACCTGATCCGCGAGCTGTGCGCCACCCTGACCGCCGACGCCCGCCAGCTCGCCACCGCGCTGACCGCCGCCGAACTCGCCGACCTCGACCACACCGCCCTGGAGGGGAGGCAGACCGGCCACCCCTGGATCGTCCCCAACAAGGGCCGGATCGGCTTCTCCGCCGCCGACGCCGCCCGCTGGGCCCCGGAGGCCCGCAGCCCGCGCCCGCTGCCCTGGATCGCGGTGCACCGCCGGCTCGCCGAGTACCGCGGGGTGCCCGGCCTGGAACGGCCCGAGCAGCTCTACGCCCGCGAGCTGGACGACGTGGACGCGCTGCGCGCCGCGCTCGGCCCGGACGCCGAGGACTACCTGCTGCTGCCCGTCCACCCCTGGCAGTGGGAGGAGACGGTCCTGCCGCTGTTCGCCCCCTGGATCGCCTCCGGCGAGATCGTCCCGCTGCCCTCGGACGGCGACCCACGGCTGCCCCAGCAGTCCATCCGCTCCTTCTTCAACACCGCCCACCCCGAGCGCTGCACCGTCAAGCTGCCGCTGTCCATCCTCAACACCCTGGTCTGGCGCGGCCTGCCGGTCGAGCGCACGCTGGCCGCGCCCACCGTCACCGCCTGGCTGCTCGGGCTGCGCGACGCCGACCCGTACCTGCGCGACGAGTGCCGGGTCGTCCTGCTCGGCGAGATCGCCTCCGTCACCGTCGACCACCCGCTCTACCGCGAGCTGCCCGAGGCCCCCTACCAGTACAAGGAGCTGCTCGGCGCGATCTGGCGCCAGCCGCTCGGCCCCTTCCTGGAGGGCGGCGAGCGGGCCCGCACCCTGGCCGCGCTGCTGCAGACCGGCTCCGACGGGCGGGCGCTCGCCGCCGAGCTGATCGAGCGCTCAGGCCTGCGCCCCGGAGACTGGACCGCCCGGCTGTTCGCCGCGATGATGCCGCCGCTGCTGCACTTCCTCTACCGCTACGGCCTCGTCTTCTCCCCGCACGGCGAGAACGCGATCGTCGTCTTCGACCCGTCCGACGTACCGGTCCGGCTCGCGGTCAAGGACTTCGTGGACGACGTCAACCTCAGCGCGCAGAGCCTGCCCGAACTGCACGGCCTGCCCCCCGAGGTGGCCGAGGTGCTGCTGCGGGAGAGCCCGCAGGGGCTCTGCCAGTTCATCCACTCAGGGCTGTTCATCGGCGTCTTCCGCTACCTCGCCCCGCTGCTGGAGGCGCAGACCGGGCTGCCCGAGACCGAGTTCTGGGCCCTGCTGCGCGCCGAGGTGCTCCGCTACCAGGACCGCTTCCCCGAGCTGCGCGAGCGCTTCGAGCTGTTCGACCTGTTCCGCCCCCGGATCGACCGGCTCTGCCTCAACCGCAACCGGCTGCTGCTGGACGGCTACCAGGACCGCCCGCACCGCCCGCACGCCGCCCGGTACGGGACCGTGCCGAACGCGCTGGTCGCCGTGGACGTGCGACAGCCCGGAGAACGGGACCGGATTGTCACCCCCGCCCCGTAGGCTGGGAGCGTCATGACGAACGACTCCGAATCCCACGACTCCGAATCCCAGCGGGCGGCGGACCTCGGCGACGAGGCCGAGGAAGCCGTCGCCGTCCCGCGCTCGCGGATCCCCGAGCTGCTGCACGCCGCGGTGGCGGCCGTCGGCGGCGTGGAGCGCCCCGGCCAGGCCCGGATGGCCGAGGCCGTCGCCGCCGCCGTCGACCACGGTGAGCACCTGCTCGTCCAGGCCGGCACCGGCACCGGCAAGTCCCTGGCCTACCTGGTGCCCGCGCTGGCCCACGGCGACCGCGTGGTGGTCGCCACCGCCACCCTGGCACTGCAACGGCAGCTGGTGGAGCGGGACTTGCCGCGCACCGTCGAGGCGCTGCACCCGGTGCTGCGCCGCCGCCCGCTGTTCGCGATGCTCAAGGGCCGCTCCAACTACCTGTGCCTGCACCGGGCCAACGAGGGCACCCCGAGCGACGAGGGCGAGGGCCTGTTCGATCCGGTGGACGCGCTCGGCGGCCCCACCGGGAAGCTCGGGCAGGACGTGCTGCGGCTGCGCGAGTGGGCCGACGAGACCGACACCGGGGACCGCGACGACCTCAGCCCCGGCGTCTCCGACAAGGCCTGGGCCCAGCTCTCGGTCACCTCCAAGGAGTGCCTGGGCGCCACCCGCTGCCCCTACGGGCAGGAGTGCTTCGCGGAGAAGGCCCGGGAGCGGGCCAAGCTGGCGGACGTCGTGGTCACCAACCACGCGATGCTCGCGATCGACGCGATCGAGGGCGCGCCGGTGCTGCCCGAGCACGGGCTGCTGATCGTCGACGAGGCGCACGAGCTGGTCAACCGGGTCACCGGAGCGGCCACCGCGGAGCTGACCGTCGGGGCGGTCAACCGGGCCGTGAAGCGGGCCGCGCGGCTGGCCAACGAGAAGGCGGTGGACGCGCTCCAGGCCGCCGCCGAGAACTACCACGGCCTGATGGAGACGGCCCAGCCCGGCCGGGTCGAGGAGCTGCCCGAGTACCTGGCGTACGCGGTCACCGCGATCCGCGACGCCTCCCGCCAGGTGATCACCTCGCTGGGCGAGACCAGGGACAAGGGGCTCAGCGACGAGGACGCCGTCCGCAAGCAGGCGATGGCCTCGGCCGAGGCGCTGCACGAGACGGCCGACCGGCTGCTGGAGGACTCCGAGTACGACGTGGTCTGGATCGAGCGCAGCGACCGCTACGGGCTGGGCGCCGCCTCGCTGCGGGTCGCCCCGCTGAGCGTCTCCGGGCTGCTGCGCGAGGGGCTGTACAAGGAGCGCTCGGTCGTCCTCACCTCGGCCACGCTCAAGCTCGGCGGGGACTTCAACGGCGTCGCCGCCTCGGTCGGCCTGCCCTCCGAGGCGCGGCTGCCGGACGTCCGCACCGCCGGGGACAACCCCGAACCGGGCTTCGGGGAGGATGCCGTCCCGCACTGGCGCGGGATCGACGTCGGCTCGCCGTTCAAGTACCCCAAGCAGGGCATCCTGTACGTCGCCAAGCATCTGGCCGACCCCGGGCGGGACCCGGAACGGCCGGACATGCTGGACGAGTTGGCCGAGCTGATCGGCGCGGCCGGCGGGCGGACGCTGGGCCTGTTCTCCTCGATGCGCGGTGCCCAGACGGCCGCCGAGGCGATGCGCGAGCGGCTGGACCACCGCGTCCTGCTCCAGGGCGAGGACACCCTGGGCGAGTTGATCCGGGAGTTCGCCTCGGACGCGACCACCTGCCTGTTCGGCACGCTCTCGCTCTGGCAGGGCGTGGACGTGCCCGGCTCGGCCTGCCAGCTGGTCGTGATGGACCGGATCCCGTTCCCCCGGCCGGACGACCCGCTGATGAGCGCCCGCCAGAAGGACGTCGAACAGCGCGGCGGGAACGGCTTCATGGCCGTCGCGGCGACGCACGCGGCGCTGCTGATGGCCCAGGGCGCGGGCCGGCTGGTGCGCGCGGCCGACGACCGGGGCGTGGTCGCGGTGCTGGACCCTCGGGTGGAGACCAAGCGGTACGGGGGCTTCTTCAGGTCCTCGATGCCGGAGTTCTGGTACACCACGGACCGCAACCAGGTGCGCCGCTCGCTGGCGGCGATCGACGCCTCGGCGGCGCCGGTGCGACCGGTGGTGAAGCGGGGCTGAGCGGCCCCCGGAAACGCCGGAGGGGCTCCTCGCGGATCGCGATGAGCCCCTCCCCGGTGTGTGCGGCGGCCGGCCGCCGGGGCGCTCAGAGCCGGCGCAGGACCGCGACGACCTTGCCCAGGATGGTCGCGTTGTCGCCGTTGATCGGCTCGTACGCCGGGTTGTGCGGCAGCAGCCAGATCCGGCCGTCCTCGCGCTTGAGCCGCTTGACGGTGGCCTCGCCGTCGATCATCGCGGCCACGATGTCGCCGTTCTCGGCGACCGGCTGGCGGCGCACGGTGACCCAGTCGCCGTCGCAGATGGCCGCCTCGATCATCGAGTCGCCGCGCACGGTGAGCGCGAACAGCTCGCCCTCGCCGACCAGCTGGCGGGGCAGCGGGAAGACGTCCTCGACCGTCTGCTCGGCCAGGATCGGCCCGCCGGCGGCGATCCGGCCGACCAGCGGGACGTAGGAGGTGGACGGGCGGCCGGCCGTCTCGGCGGTGTTCGGACGGGCCACCTCGACGCCGCGGACCTCGTACGCGCGCGGGCGGTGCGGGTCCCGGCGCAGGAAGCCCTTGCGCTCCAGGGCCATCAGCTGGTGGGCGACCGAGGAGGTGCTGGACAGGCCGACGGCCTGGCCGATCTCGCGCATGGACGGCGGGTAGCCGCGCCGCTGGACGGAATCCCGGATGACCTCGATCACCCGGCGCTGGCGCTCGGTGAGACCCGCCTCGTCGGTGCGGATGCCGGGGGGGCGGCCGGGCATGGCGCGGGCGGGGGAGGGGTGGGCGTCGTCCACGGCGGCGGAGTGTTCGATCGGCTGGTCGGGAACGCGGGGCGCGCCGGAAAGGGCCGCGCCGGGGAGACGGTGGTCTTCGCTACGGTCCATGCTGATGTCCAGACCCTGCTGATTCGTGGTGCGCTGCCCCACCTTGAACTGGGAGTGTTCCTGCACCGGGATGGTGTTGCTTTCGATCGTGTTCACGGCGGCCCCTCTCGACGGCTGTCCTCTCCCCTTTTCCAGCCCAACGCGCCTCCTATCGAAAGGTTGCGCCAAACACACGTTCGAGTGAATTATTCGGGAGTTGACTGACTCGATCAAGGCTTTGTTGTACATCGAGTAAATGTTCGAGCAGAACTCGACCACGGCAGTCTAATCGGCACCGACACGCCAAGGTGCTCACCTCCCCCCGAGGCCTACATGTAGTGGCTACAGTCCTCTCCGTGCCCAGTACTAGTGGTCGCCCCGCATGATCAGCTTGCCGAGGCCGGGGGCGCATCGCATAGACTCAACCGGTCCGAACGTTCTGCCAGGGAGGGATCCCGAGGTGCACTGCCCCTTCTGCCGGCACTCCGACAGCCGTGTTGTCGACAGCCGGACCACCGAGGACGGCAGCTGCATCCGCCGTCGTCGGCAGTGCCCGGACTGCGGCCGCCGCTTCACCACGGTGGAGACGGCCGCGCTGATGGTCATCAAGCGCAGCGGCGTCACCGAGCCGTTCTCCCGGCAGAAGGTCATCACCGGCGTCCGCAAGGCCTGCCAGGGCCGCCCGGTCACCGAGGACGCGCTGGCCCAGCTCGGCCAGCGGGTCGAGGAGTGCGTGCGCGCCAGCGGCAACGCCGAGCTGACCACCCACGACGTGGGGCTGGCCATACTCGGTCCGCTCAAGGAGCTCGACGTGGTCGCGTACCTGCGCTTCGCCTCCGTGTACCAGGCGTACGACGGACTGGAAGACTTCGAGGCCGCCATCGCGGAACTCCGCGCCGAGCGGCCCCACACCCCCGAGGCGGACGACACCCGCGTGTCCGTCTCCACCGCCGCGCCCTAGGAGGCACCGGCGCCGGGCCCCGACGGGCCCCTCCGCACCACCACGGCCCCACGGGGCCCACGCGTGCCCGAAATATGGGCACAGAACACTACAAACCGTGCGTAAGCAGGCGAGGTCTCCGCCTGCCCGCACACCGGAAGAACGAACCAGCAGTGCCCGGACTTTTCGGGGCACTTCGGGCGTTTGCCCAGGAGGAGGAGCGAGAAGTGACAGACACCACGAGCGGTTCCGCACGCGGGTCGAAGTCCGAGAAGGCCGCGGCCAAGGGCGCCAAGGCCCCGAAGGGCGGTCTCCGGATGGAGCGCATCTACACCACTCCTGGCGTGCACCCGTACGACGAGGTCCGCTGGGAGCGGCGTGACGTCGTGATGACCAACTGGCGCGACGGCTCGATCAACTTCGAGCAGCGCGGCGTCGAGTTCCCCGACTTCTGGTCGGTCAACGCCGTCAACATCGTCACGTCCAAGTACTTCCGCGGCGCCGTCGGCACCCCGCAGCGCGAGTGGAGCCTCAAGCAGATCATCGACCGCGTGGTGCTCACCTACCGCGCGGCCGGCGAGAAGCACGGCTACTTCGCCACCAAGGACGACGCCGAGATCTTCGAGCACGAGCTGACCCACGCCCTCCTCCACCAGGTGTTCAGCTTCAACTCGCCGGTCTGGTTCAACGTCGGCACCAAGCAGCCCCAGCAGGTCAGCGCCTGCTTCATCCTGTCCGTCGACGACTCCATGGAGTCGATCCTCGACTGGTACAAGGAAGAGGGCATGATCTTCAAGGGCGGCTCCGGCGCCGGCCTCAACCTCTCCCGGATCCGCTCCTCCAAGGAGCTGCTCTCCTCCGGCGGCAACGCCTCCGGCCCGGTCTCCTTCATGCGCGGCGCCGATGCCTCGGCCGGCACCATCAAGTCCGGTGGCGCCACCCGCCGCGCGGCCAAGATGGTCGTGCTCGACGTGGACCACCCGGACGTCGAGGCCTTCATCGAGACCAAGGTGAAGGAGGAGGAGAAGATCCGCGCCCTGCGCGACGCGGGCTTCGACATGGACCTCGGCGGCGACGACATCGCCTCCGTCCAGTACCAGAACGCCAACAACTCGGTCCGCGTCAACGACGAATTCATGACCGCCGTCGAGAACGGCACCGAATTCGGCCTGCGCGCCCGGATGACCGGCGAGGTCATCGAGACCGTCGACGCCAAGAAGCTGTTCCGCAAGATGGCCGAGGCCGCCTGGGCCTGCGCCGACCCCGGTATCCAGTACGACACCACGATCAACCACTGGCACACCTGCCCGGAGTCCGGCCGCATCAACGCGTCCAACCCCTGCTCCGAGTACATGCACCTGGACAACTCCAGCTGCAACCTCGCCTCGCTGAACCTGATGAAGTTCCTGCGCGACGACGACTCGTTCGACGCCGCCACCTTCGCCAAGGTCGTCGAGCTGGTCATCACCGCGATGGACATCTCCATCTGCTTCGCGGACTTCCCCACCGAGAAGATCGGCGAGACCACCCGCGCCTACCGCCAGCTCGGCATCGGCTACGCCAACCTCGGCGCCCTGCTGATGGCCACCGGCCACGCCTACGACAGCGAGGGCGGCCGCGCCCTGGCCGGCGCCATCACCTCGCTGATGACCGGCACCGCCTACCGCCGCGGCGCCGAACTCGCCGGTGTGGTCGGCCCGTACGACGGCTACGCCCGCAACGCGACCGCCCACCGGCAGGTCATGAAGCAGCACGCGGACGCCTCGCTGGACGCCGTCTCGGTCGACGACCTGGACTCCCCGGTCTGGCTGGCCGCCAACAGGACCTGGCAGGACGTGCTGCGCATCGGCGCCGAGAACGGATTCCGCAACGCCCAGGCCTCGGTGCTCGCCCCGACCGGCACCATCGGCCTGATGATGGACTGCGACACCACCGGCGTCGAGCCCGACCTGGCCCTGGTCAAGTTCAAGAAGCTGGTCGGCGGCGGCTCGATGCAGATCGTCAACGGCACCGTCCCGCGCGCCCTCAAGCGCCTGGGCTACCAGGACGAGCAGATCGAGGCGGTCGTCGCCCACATCGCCGAGCACGGCAACGTGGTGGACGCCCCGGGCCTGAAGCCCGAGCACTACGAGGTGTTCGACTGCGCGATGGGCGAGCGCGTCATCTCGGCCATGGGCCACGTTCGGATGATGGCCGCGATCCAGCCCTGGATCTCCGGCGCCATCTCCAAGACCGTGAACATGCCCGAGTCCGCCACTGTGGAGGAGATCGAGGAGATCTACTTCGAGGCGTGGAAGATGGGCGTCAAGGCGCTCGCCATCTACCGCGACAACTGCAAGGTGGGCCAGCCGCTCTCGGCCAAGAAGAAGGACTCCGAGACCGCCGGGGCCAAGGCCGAGGAGGCCCCGGCCGCCGTGGTCGAGAAGGTCGTCGAGTACCGCCCGGTCCGCAAGCGCCTGCCCAAGGGCCGTCCGGGCATCACCACCTCCTTCACGGTCGGTGGCGCCGAGGGCTACATGACCGCCAACTCCTACCCGGACGACGGTCTGGGCGAGGTCTTCCTGAAGATGTCCAAGCAGGGCTCGACCCTCGCGGGCATGATGGACGCCTTCTCCATCGCCGTCTCCGTCGGCCTCCAGTACGGCGTGCCCCTGGAGACGTACGTCTCGAAGTTCACCAACATGCGCTTCGAGCCGGCCGGTCTGACCGACGACCCGGACGTGCGGATGGCGCAGTCGATCGTCGACTACATCTTCCGCCGCCTGGCGCTCGACTTCCTGCCGTTCGAGACCCGCTCGGCGCTCGGCATCCACTCCGTCGAGGAGCGCCAGCGCCACCTGGAGACGGGCTCGTACGAGCCGCTGGAGGCCGAGGAGGAGCTGGACACCGAGTCGCTCGCCCAGTCCGCCCCCGTCGCGGCCAAGCCCGTCCAGCCGGCCCCGGCCGTCGAGGCGCCCAAGCCGGCCGCGAAGCAGGCCCACAACTCCACGGAGCTGATGGAGATCCAGCTCGGCCTCAATGCCGACGCCCCGCTCTGCTTCTCCTGCGGCACCAAGATGCGCCGCGCCGGCAGCTGCTACCTCTGCGAGGGCTGCGGCTCCACCAGCGGCTGCAGCTGACCACGCCCGACCCCGGTGGTCGCCTCCTGAGGTGACCCCCTGAAGCGGGGCGAGGACCTTCCCGGTCCTCGCCCCGCTTCTTCGTGTTCCCGGGGGTGCCGATGTCACGTCCGGGGGTGGTGTCCGGTCCGTAGGGGGTGACGGGTTCTGCCGAGAAGGAGTGGTGCGTGATGGGGACGGTGCTGGTGACCGGGGCGACGGGGACGCTCGGGCGGGAGGTGGTGCGGCTGCTGGCGGCGCGCGGGGTGGCGGTGCGGGGGCTGAGCCGGCGGGCGCGGGACGGGGGCGACGGGGTCGAGTGGGTGGTCGGGGACCTGGTGAGCGGGGCCGGGATCGCGGAGGCGGTGGCCGGGGTCGACGTGGTGCTGGACTGCGCGACCACGCAGCGGAAGGCGGACCTGGCGGGGGTGCGGACGCTGGTGGCGCGGGCGCGGGCGCGGGAGGCGGGGGTCCGGCACCTGGTGTACGTGTCGATCGTCGGGGTCGAACGGGTGCCGCTCGCGTACTACCGGACGAAGCTCGCCTGCGAGCGGGTGGTGCGGGAGTCGGGGCTGGGCTGGACGGTGCTGCGGGCGACGCAGTTCCACGACCTGGTGCTGAAGGTCTTCGACGCCTCGGTGAAGCTGCCGGTCTTCCCGGTGTTCGGCGGGGTGCGGTTCCAGCCGGTGGACGTGCGGGAGGTGGCGGCGGCGGTCGCGGACCTGGTGGGGGAGGAGCCGGCCGGGTTCGCGCCGGAGGTGGGCGGCCCGCGGGTGTGGACGTACCGGGAGCTGGCCGAGGCGTACCTGCGGGCGGCGGGCAGGCGGCGGGTGCTGCTGCCGCTGCGGCTGCCGGGGGCGGTCGGCCGGGGGCTGCGGGCGGGCGGGAACCTGACGCCGGAGCGGGCGGTCGGCACCGGGACCTTCGAGGAGGCGCTGGAACGGCGGTTCGGCTGAGCCCCGCGAATGTCAACCAGGGTTGACATTCGCGCGCGTGTCAACCAAAGTTGACGGCATGAGCGAGAGCGGAGAACTCGCGGCCGCCGCGAGCAGTCGTGACCCCGCCGTGGGGCTCCGGGCGGTCCGCGCCCTGCGCGATCTGGCCGATCGCCTGGAGTCCCTGCAGGTGGGCAACGCCCGGTCGCAGGGCTGGTCCTGGCAGGACATCGCGGTCTGCCTCGGGGTGACCAGGCAGGCGGTCCACAAGAAGTACGCGAAGCGCGGTACCCGCGGCGACCAGGACGGAGGCTGAGGATGTTCGAGCGTTTCACCCACGCGGCACGGCAGGTGGTGGTCGCGGCGCAGCAGGAGGCGAGGGAGCTGCGGCACGGCCACGTCGGGACGGAGCACCTGCTGCTCGCCATCCTGGCCCGGACGGACGACCCGGCCGCCGCCGTGCTGACCGGGGCCGGGCTCGACCGGGAGACGGCGCGGCAGGCGGTGCGCCGCCTGTCCGGGGACGGGGACCGGACCCAGGCGCTGGCCTCGATCGGGGTCGACCTGGACGCGGTGCGGGAGGCGGTCGAGTCGGTCTTCGGCGAGGGCGCGCTGGACGCCCCGCCGGAGGAGGAGTCGAAGCGCCGGGGCTGGTTCCGCTCCGGTGGCGGCAAGGGCGGGCGCGTCCCGTTCACGGCCCGGGCGAAGAAGGTGCTGGAGCTGTCCCTGCGCGAGTCGCTGCGGCTGAAGTCGGGGCAGATCGCGGTGGGCCACCTGCTGCTCGGGGTGCTCCGCGAGGGGGAGGGCCTCGGGGCCCGGGTGGTCGCCGACCACGGGCTGGACTTCCAGGCCGTACGGCGGGCGGTGGAGGCGGAACTGGCCTGAGCCCCGGCGCCCGTCGGGCCCGCGGTGGGGCGTCGTCGCCGGCGCCGAGCGGTGCGGACGGAGTGAAAGCAGGAGATTGGCCGTCAACTGGCCGCTTGAGGCCTATGTCTGAATCGATATGATCGGCCGAAAGCGTGAACCGATCAGACGCCCGGAGACGTTTCGTCACGTCTCCGGGCGGTCTGGTATGCGCCCGACCAGCTGTCGGCGGCCGCAACCGTCGCCGACCCGCCGCCCGCGCCGCCGCCCGCCGACGTTGCCGAGGACCGCACCGATGAGAGAAGCCACCAGCCCCGACGGCCGATCGCGCCGACGGCCCGCGCCGCGCACCGTCGCCCTGACCGCGGCGGCCGTGCTGCTGTCGCTGGTCGCCGCGCCGGTCGGCATCGTCCGGGCGTTCGGCGCGCACCAGCCGCTCACCGCCCTCGCGGTGGCCGCCGTCACGGTGCTCTGGCTGATCGCCGTCGGCCTCGCGGCGACCGGCGTCGAGCGCACCCGCGCGCTGACCGAGGACCTGGCCGCGCAGCACGAGGAGACCCGGGCCGCGCTGGTTGCCGCGGGCACGGCCCGGCAGGCCGAGACGGCCGCCGCCGACCGCGCCGGCGCCGCGCTCGCCGAGCGGGACGCCGCCCGGGCCGAGCGGGCCCGCGCCGAGGCGGACGTCACCGCCGCGCACGCCGAACTGGCCCGGCTGCGGGCCGAACTCGACGCCGAGCGGGCCGGGGCGGAGACCGAGCGGGCCCGGGCCGAGGCCGAGCGCGCCGAGCTGGCCGGGATCGCCGAGGGCGTGCTGCCCGAGGTGGTGGCGAAGCTGCGGGCCGGCGCGGCCGTGGACAGCGCGCTGGCCGCCCACCGCAAGCACCCCCAGTACGCGCTGCTGCGGGCCGTCGGCGAGGAGATCGGCCGCGGCGAGCGGCTGCGGGCCGCCGCGCTCGCGGTCTGCGCGACCGCCGCCGGCCGGGTCCAGGCGCTGGCCACGAGCATGCACGCCGAACTGCGCGAGATGCAGCACCGGCACGACGAGGAGGTCCTCGGCGACCTGCTGAGCCTGGACCACTCGACCGCCCAGGCGGGCCGGATGGCCGACAGCATCGCGGTGCTCACCGGTGCCCGCTCGGGCCGCCGCTGGGCCAAGCCGATCGCGGTGGAGTCGGTGCTGCGCGGAGCGCTCGGCCGGATCGGCGCCTACCAGCGGGTGCGGCTGCACAACGCCAGCACCGCCGCGGTCGCCGGGTACGCGGCCGAGGGCGTGATGCACGCGCTGGCCGAACTGCTGGACAACGCCACCAACTTCTCCGCCCCGCCGGCCGAGGTGCACGTCTACGTCGAGGAGGTGCCGGCCGGCCTGGCGGTCACCGTCGAGGACAGCGGGCTGGGCCTGGGCGAGAGCTGGCTGCGCCGGGCCGAGCGGGCCGTCTCCGCCGAGCCGCTGGACCTCACCACGCTCTCCGCCGGTACCCGGCTGGGACTGGCGGTGGTCGGCGTGCTGGCGCGCAAGCACGGGCTGCAGATCTCCTTCCGGCCGTCGGCGCGCGGCGGCACCGGGGTGGTGATGCTGATCCCGCAGCAGCTGGTCACGCACGCACCGGCCGCCACCTCGGCGCCCGTCCAGGCGTCCGTCCCGGCGCAGGCGCCGCCGCCGGAGACCACGCGCCCCGCGCTCACCTCGGCGCGTCCCGCGCCCGCCTCGCTGCCTCCGGCGCTCGCCGCGCCGCGGACCCCCGTCGGGCAGCGGACCTCCGAGGGGCAGCGGACCGCTGCGGGGACGCCGTCCGTCACCGGTACGTCGACCGTCACCGGGACGCCGTCCGCGCCCGCGCTGCCGTCCGCGCCCGCCCGGATGACCGACAGCGGCCTGCCGCAGCGCCGCCGGGGGCAGACGCTGACCGCCAACGCGCCCGCGACGGACCGGACCGCGAAGCCCGTCCGTGGCGACGCGGCGAGCGCGGCCGCCCGGTTCGGCGCGTTCCGCCGGGCCGCCGCCCTGCCCGCGGCGGCCGCGCAGTCCCCCGCCGGGGCGCCGACCACGGACCCCGCCGGGGCGCCGGCCGCGGATCCCGACACCATGCCCGACGCTTCCCCCGTCACCGAGAAGGACACCTGATGAGCAGTGCCACCGACCGTGACCTCGACTGGCTGTTGGAGAACCTGCTGGCGGCGACCCCCGGCACCCGGCACGCCCTGGTCCTCTCCGCCGACGGCCTCAAGCTCTGCCACACCGCCGGACTGAGCACCGACCAGGCCGACCAGCTGGCCGCCATCGCCTCCGGCCTCCAGAGCCTGGCGCACGGCGCCTCGATCGAGTTCGGCGACGGCAGCGGCGGCGTGCGGCAGTCGATGACCGAGTTCCACGGCGGCATCCTGTGCATCGTGGCGGCCGGCGAGGGCGCGCACCTGGCGGTCGTCACGGACGACGAGGCGGACGTCGGCGTGGTCGGCCACAACATGCACGGCCTGATCGAGCAGATCGGGGTCCACCTCAGCGCGCCCGCCCGGGGCGCGGAAGGCGAGGCCGCTCAAGAGAGCGCGACCATATGAGCGGGACGCCGCCGCTGCCGGGCCGTGACGATGACCCGGACCGCCTCTACACCATCACCCGGGGCCGCAGCCGTGCTCCGGAGAACGCCTTCGACCTGGTCACCCTGATCGTCGCCGAGCGGGAGCCGGCGCCCGGCATGCAGTCGGAGCACGCCCGGATCCTGCGGATGTGCGAGGCCCCGACCGCCGTCGTGGAGGTGGCGGCGGAGCTGGCGCTGCCCGTCTCGGTGGTGAAGATCCTGCTCGGCGACCTGCTGGAGTCCGGGGCGGTCACCGCCCGCCACCCCCGGTTCGCGCCGAACAAGGCCAGGCTGCCCGACCTCGACACGCTGAAGCAGGTGCTGCATGGCCTCCAACAGCTCTGACCTCCGGCCCGTCGGCGCGCGCACCCCGCTGCGGGCGACCGCCGACAACGCGCTGAAGATCGTCGTGGTCGGCGGCTTCGGTGTGGGCAAGACCACCCTGGTCGGCTCGGTCAGCGAGATCCGCCCGCTGAACACCGAAGAGGTGATGACCAGGGCGGGCGAGGGCATCGACCCGGCCGGCACCTGGGGCAAGCGCTCCACCACGGTCGCCTTCGACTTCGGCCGGATCACCCTCTCCGCGCGCCAGGTGCTGTACCTGTTCGGCGCGCCCGGGCAGGAGCGCTTCTGGTTCCTCTGGGACCGGCTGTTCAGCGGCGCCCTGGGCGCGGTCGTCCTGGTCGACACCCGGCGGCTGGAGGAGTCCTGGTACGCGATCGACCGGCTGGAGCACCACGGCACGCCGTTCATCGTGGCCCGCAACAACTTCGGCGAGCCCAGCCACACCCTGGAGCAGGTCCGCGAGGCGCTGGACCTGCCGGCCGAGGTGCCGCTGGTGGACTGCGACGCGCGTGACCGGGAGTCCGGCAAGCGGGTGCTGATCACCCTGGTCCACCACCTGGCCGCCCTGGCCGGGGCCGACGAGGCCGCCCTGAGCGACGGGCTCGTTCCGACCGACGGGCTCGTCCCGGCCGACGGCGGTGTCCTGGCCGGAGCGGCCGCCCCGGTCGAGGAGCCCGCCCCGGCCCGCACCGCGACCTACGAGGAGAGCACCCCGTGACCGAGCCCGCCGCCACCCCGCCCCCGGGCTGCCCGGCGCACGCCGGCGCCACGCCGCTGTACGGGCCGCGCTTCCAGACCGACCCGTCCCAGCTCTACCGCGAGCTGCGCGCCGCGCACGGCCCGGTCGCCCCGGTCGAGCTGGCCGGCGGCGTGCCCGCGTGGCTGGTCATCGGCTACCGCGAGCTCCAGCAGGTGACCGGCCAGCCGCAGCTGTTCGGCCGCGACTCCAGCCGCTGGCACGCCTGGGCGACGCTGCCCGCGGACTGGCCGCTGAAGCCGATGATGGCGCCCGTCCCCTCGATCCTCTACGCCGAGGGCGAGGAGCACGTCCGGCGCTCGCGCGCGGTCACCGACGCGCTGGCCGGGATCGACCCGTACGAGCTGCGCAAGCACGCCGAGGAGATCGCCGACCGGCTGATCGACGAGTTCGCCGGGCGCGGCGAGGCCGACCTGGTCGCCGAGTACGCGCACCGGATGCCGCTGCTGGTGCTGTGCCGGGTGCTCGGCCTGGACGAGGAACAGGCGCCGCAGCTGATCGCGGCGCTGCTGGCGATGCTGGACGGCGGTCCGGACGCGCCGGCCGGCGCCCAGCGGCTGCTGGAGCTGATGCTCGCGCTGGTCGAGGAGAAGGCCGAGTACCCGGGCGCCGACGTCGCCTCGCGGATGCTGGCGCACCCGGCCGGGCTGACCCACGACGAGGTGATGCGCGACCTGCGGGTGCTGCTGATCGCCGGCCACCAGCCGAGCTCGTACTGGATCTCCAACGCGCTGCGGCTGATGCTCACCGACGAGCGGTTCGCCGCCTCGCTGGCCGGCGGCCGGCGCAGCATCAGCCAGGCGCTGAACGAGGCGCTCTGGGAGGACACCCCGACCCAGATCTTCGCCGGCCGCTGGGCGGTCCGCGACACCCAGCTGGGCGGCCAGCGGATCGGCGAGGGCGACATGGTGCTGCTCGGCTTCGCCGGGGCCAACGCCGACCCGGCGGTCCGGCAGGCGGACGGCCGGCCGGCGGAGGGGAACCGGGCGCACATGAGCTATTCGTACGGCGAGCACGGCTGTCCGTTCCCGGCCCAGGAGGCGGCCGAGGTGATCGCCACCACCGCGATCGAGGTGCTGCTCGACCGGCTGCCGGACCTGCGGCTGGCGGTGGCCGAGCACGCGCTGGTGTGGCGGCCGTCGGCCTGGGTGCGCGGGCTGGTGGCGCTGCCGGTCTCGTTCACCCCGGGCCACCCGGCCTGATCCCTCGGTACTCGGCTCGACCGGCCGACGCCCGGCCCGACCCACCAACGCCCGTCGTTCGAAAGAGAGCTGTCGATGACCGCTGCCCCGGCCCGAATCGTCCTCGACCCGCTGGCCCGCGACAACGCGGCCGAGGGCGCGCTGCTGCGGGCCGCCGGTCCGGTGGTGCCGGTCGAGCTGCCCGGCGGGGTCGCCGCCTGGGCGGTGACCCGGCACGCCGCCGCGCGCGACCTGTTGACGGACGCCCGGCTGGTGAAGGACGCCGCGCACTGGGCGGCCTACCAGCGCGGCGAGGTGTCGAGGACCTGGCCGCTGATCGGCCTGGCGGTGCCCGGCCCGAGCATGGTGACCACCGACGGCGCCGAGCACCGCCGGCTGCGGGCGCTGGTCGCGCAGGCCTTCACGCCGCGCCGGGTGGAGCTGATGCGCCCGCGCGTCGAGGAGATCACCCACGCGCTGCTGGACGGCCTGGCGGCGGGCGAGCCGGTGGTCGACCTCAAGACCGCCTTCGCCTTCCCGCTGCCGATGACGGTGATCTGCTCGCTGCTGGGCGTGCCGGAGTCGGACCACGGCCTGCTGCGCGACCTGTACGAGCGGTTCTTCGGGACCAAGCCGAACCCGGAGGGCATCCAGGCGACCGTCGCCGGACTGAACGCCTTCGTGAACGGCCTGGTGGCGCAGCGCCGTTCGGCGCCGGGCGAGGACCTGGCGAGCGTGCTGCTGGCGGCCGACACCGAGGGCGGGGCGCTGACCGACGCGGAGGCGGCGGCCACCCTGCGGGTGATCATCGCGGCCGGCCACGAGACCACGGTGAACCTGATCGGCAACGCGGTGCGGGCCCTGCTGGCCCACCCGGACCAGCTGGAGCTGGTGCGCTCGGGCCAGGTGTCCTGGGACGCGGTGGTGGAGGAGTCGCTCCGCTGGACGCCGCCGACCAGCAACTTCCTGTTCCGCTTCACCGCCGAGCCGGTTCCGGTCGGCGAGGTGGTGATCCCGGCCGGCGAGGCGGTGCTGGTGTCGTACAACGCGATCGGCCGCGACCCGCTCCAGCACGGGGTGACGGCCGAGGTCTTCGACATCACCCGGGACCCGACCCGCCACCTGTCCTTCGGCCACGGCCCGCACGTCTGCCCGGGCTCCCCGCTGGCCCGGCTGGAGGCGGGGATCGCGCTGCCCGCGCTGTTCGAGCGCTTCCCGGGGCTGTCGCTCGCGGTGCCGGAAGGCGAGCTGCGGCCGAGCCCCTCGCTGGTGGTGAACAGTCTGCTGGAGCTGCCGGTCCGACTGTTCTGACGTGCCGTCACGTTGTGGGGCCCCGGCCGGTTTTCCGGTCGGGGCCT
This sequence comes from Kitasatospora sp. Xyl93, assembly GCF_055383135.1. Taxonomy (NCBI): domain Bacteria; kingdom Bacillati; phylum Actinomycetota; class Actinomycetes; order Kitasatosporales; family Streptomycetaceae; genus Kitasatospora; species Kitasatospora sp. Xyl93. Next base: position 5,502,762 of record NZ_AP029185.1, read on the forward strand.
TCGACTTCTGGCGGTGGCGTTCCGGGAAGTGCCTGGTCGCGGGTCACGGTCAGGACACCGGCTTGTGAAGGTCGAACATGGACCTTGGCGAGGGGCGGCGGCTGCGTTAACGTCTTCGATCAGTCCGGCCGCCGTTCGTTCGTGATCCCGTCCGCGATTCCCCCTGCAGGCCCATCTCCGGTACAGCGCAATGTCGTTCAGCCCAACGTCGGCAGCACGCCTTGGCGAGGAGAACCGCATTGACCCTCAACCCGACCGCGCCGCACCAGAGGTCCCGCCGCCGTCTGGCCGCCTTGCCCGCCCTGCTGGCGGCGCTGGCCCTGACCGCGGCCTGCTCCAACAGCTCCGGCGGATCGGGCGGCGGAGGCGGATCGGCCGCGTCGCTGTCCGGTGAATGCGCCGGGTTCCAGCCGTACGCCGGGCATTCCGGTACCACCGTGACGATGTTCGCCTCGATCCTGAACCCGGAGTCGGACAACCTGGAGAAGTCCTGGGCCGAGTTCAGCAAGTGCACCGGGATCAGGATCAGCTACGAGGGGTCGAACGACTTCGAGTCGCAGCTGCCGGTCCGGGTCTCCGGCGGCAACGCCCCGGACTTCGCGATCATCCCGCAGCCGGGCCTGCTGGCGCAGATGGTGAAGAGCGGCAAGGTGGTGAAACCGCCCGCCCAGACCGTCGCCAACCAGGACCGGTGGAGCCCGATCTGGAAGACCTACGGCTCGGTCAACGGCACCTTCTACGCGGCCCCGATGAGCGCCAACATGAAGTCCCTGGTCTGGTACTCGCCGAAGGCCTTCAAGGCGGCCGGCTACGAGGTGCCCAAGACCTGGGCGGACCTGATGGCGCTCAGCGACAGGATCGCCAAGGCGGGCGGCGCCAAGCCGTGGTGCGGCGGCATCGCCTCCGGGACGGCCACCGGCTGGCCGGCCACCGACTGGCTGGAGGAGGTGGTGCTGGGCTCGTACGGCGGCGAGGTGTACGACCAGTGGGTCGGCCACCAGGTGAAGTTCTCCGACCAGCGGATCACCACCGCGATGAAGACGGTCGCCGACTGGATGCAGAACCCGGCCTGGGTCAACGCGGGCTTCGGCGACGTGAAGTCCATCGCCACCACCACCTTCCAGGAGGCGGGCACCCCGATCCTGAGCGGCAAGTGCCAGCTGCTCCAGCAGGCCTCGTTCTACGAGGCGCAGTGGCCCAAGGGCACCAAGGTCGGCCCGGACGGGGACGTCTTCGCCTTCCGCCTGCCCGCCGTCAACCCGTCGATCGCCAACCCGGTCGAGGGCGGCGGCGAGTTCCTGGCGGCCTTCTCCAGCCGGCCCGAGGTGCAGGCGGTGCAGAACTACCTGTCCAGCTCGGACTGGGCGAGCAGCCGGGTGAGGACCGCGAGCGGCTGGGTCTCGGCCAACCAGGGCGTGGACAAGAGCCTCTACACCGACCCGATCGACAAGCTGTCGGCCGAGGCCCTGACCGACCCGGCGGCGACCTTCCGCTTCGACGGCTCCGACCTGATGCCCGCCGCCGTGGGCGCCGGGCAGGAGTGGAAGTCGCTGACCGCCTGGTTCGCGGAGGGGCAGTCGATCCAGAAGACCGCTGCCGACATCGACGCCGCCTGGCCGCAGTAGCCGACGCGCCGGGCGCGGACCGGTCGAGGCGCCGGGCCGCTTCCGAGGCGTCGGACCGCTTTCGAGGCCTCGGGCCGAACCGGTCGAGACCCCGGGCCGGACCAGCCGAGGCGTTGAGCCGCTTCCGACCCGCCGGGACGCTTCCGGCGCGTCACAGGACCACCTGTCGAGGGCGGTGCGGGGCCACCCACCCGCACCGCCCACCCCCTTCCCACCACGACCGAAGGGACGCGCAGCCGTGTCCGTACCCGGATTCCCTTCACCCGTCCTCCCTCCGCTCGCCCTGCCCTCGCCCGCCCTTCCGGCCCCCGTCGTCGACTCGGCCGCCGATGGGCTGGCCACCGAGCGGCTCGCGGCCGGCGCCTGGACCGACGCGGCGGTCAAGTTCGGCAACACCTTCGGGGCCGTCGCGGGCTTCCTGGGCATCCTGCTGGTGGTCCTCCTGGTCGCCGGCCGGGCCCGGGGCCGGCTGGCCCGCCCGCTGGCCGTCGCGGTCTTCCTCGGCCCGGCGGTGCTGCTGCTGGCCGTCGGCCTGGTCGTACCGCTGATCCGCACGGTCTACCTCAGCCTCCAGAACGACGACGGCACCCGGTTCGTCGGCGGGGAGAACTTCGGCTGGGCCTTCACCTCCGACTCGGTGCAGAAAATCCTGGTCAACACGCTGCTCTGGCTGGTGGTCGCGCCGCTGGTGGCGACCGGGCTGGGGCTGGTGCTGGCGCTGCTGGTGGACCGGATGCGCGGCCAGTCGGTGTTCAAGTCGCTGATCTTCATGCCGATGGCGATCTCGCTGGTCGGCGCGTCGATCATCTTCAAGTTCGTCTACGAGTCGCGCGGGCCCGGCCAGCCGCAGATCGGCCTGCTCAGCCAGCTCGCCGTCGCGGTGGGCTGGGACGATCCGCCGAACTGGCTGCTCTCGCAGCCGCTGAACACCTTCCTGCTGATGGCGGTGATGGTCTGGGTGCAGACCGGCTTCGCGATGGTGGTGCTGTCGGCGGCGATCAAGGCGATCCCGGACGAGGTCGTCGAGGCGGCCCGGCTGGACGGCGCGAGCGGGGTGCGGCTGTTCTGGTACGTCACCGTGCCGATGATCCGCGCCACGGTGATGGTCGTGCTGACCACCGTCATGATCATCACCCTGAAGGCCTTCGACATCGTCCGCACCATGACCGGCGGCAACTTCGGCACCCAGGTGCTGGCCAACGAGATGTACTCGCAGTCCTTCGTGCAGTTCAACTCCGGCCGGGGCAGTGCCCTCGCGGTGCTGCTCTTCCTCGCGGTGCTGCCGCTGGTGGCCTACAACATCGTCCAGCTGCGGAAGGAGCGTGAGGTCCGGTGACCGGGACGGGGGGCCGGGAGCGGTCGGTGGAGCCGGGGGAGCCGGTGAAGCCGGCGGGGCCGGCGCGGGTGCGGCGCGTGCGGTCGGCTCGGCAGGTGCAGTCGGTGCGGCAGCCGGTGCGGAAGGCCTTCAGCAGCCCGCTGGCCTCGGTTTTCGTGGTCGCGATGACGGTGCTCTGGACGATCCCGACGCTGGGCCTGCTGGTGACCTCGCTGCGGCCCAAGCGGGACGTGAGTGCCAGCGGCTGGTGGAACGCGTTCCTCCACCCGGACCTCGGCCTCGGCAACTACCACTCGGTGCTGTTCGAGGGCGGGTCCGGCGTCTCCACCGGCCTGATGCCCTTCCTGGTCAACTCGCTGGCGATCAGCATCCCGGCGACGGTCTTCCCGCTGGCACTGGCGGCGATGGCGGCGTACGCGCTGGCCTGGGTGCGGTTCCGGGGCAGCGACGCGGTCTTCTTCACGGTGTTCGCGCTCCAGGTGGTGCCGCTCCAGATGGCGCTGATCCCGCTGCTGCGACTGTTCGCCGGCGGCGCGCACCTGGGCCCGCTGACGCTGATCCCGGCGGTGGACCTGAAGGGCAGCTACGCGCCGGTCTGGCTGGCGCACACCATGTTCGCGCTGCCGCTGGCGGTGTTCCTGCTGCACAACTTCATCGCCCAGCTGCCGCGCGACCTGATGGAGGCCGCGGTGGTGGACGGCGCCTCGCACTTCAAGATCTTCCGGTCGATCGTGCTGCCGCTGTGCACGCCCGCCCTGGCCTCGTTCGCGATCTTCCAGTTCCTGTGGGTCTGGAACGACCTGCTGGTGGCGCTGACCTTCGCGGGCGGCACACCGGAAGTGGCGCCGATGACGGTTCGGCTGGCGCAGCTGTCCGGCTCGCTGGGCGGGCGCTGGGAGCTGCTCACGGCCGGGGCGTTCCTGTCCACGATCGTGCCGTTGGTCGTCTTCTTCAGCCTCCAGCGGTACTTCGTCCGGGGGCTGCTGGCCGGGTCGGTGAAGGGGTAGCCGGGGAGCCCAGGGCGGTGAGGGTGTTCTGAACGCGTTCAGAGTCAACTTTTGAACCTGTTCAGAATGGTCTACAGTCGGCAGCGGCCGCGGCGCCGAGCGCGCCCGCCGGCGGATCGCCCGATGGGCGGCTTCCGCATGCCTGCCGACCACTGAGGGGGACTCATGTCAGGCCCGTCCATGCCTGCCTCGTCCGATTCGCCGGATTCGAACGCGTCGCCGGAGGCGAAGGAGTCGCCGGAGTCGCCGAAGTCGACCGTGTCGAACCCGTTGCCGGAGTCGCACGAGTCGCCGGAGTCGACCGTGCGGAACGAGTCGCCGAAGTCGAACGAGTCGGCTGAGGGGACCGGAACGCCCGGCCCGGCCGCGCCGCGCGATCCGTACGACCCGTACGACCCCTACCGCCGTCCCGCGGGCCCCGGCCCGCAGGGCGGCGGTCGGGGCCCGGGCCGGGCGCCCGGCGCACCTGGCGCGGCCGTGCCCCCGGCCGCCGCGTGGCTGCGCCGCAGCGACCCCGGGCGCCGGGCGGCGGCCACGCCCCGGATCCTCCTGGCGGCCCTGCTCACCGGCGTGCTGACGGCCTGGCTGCTCTACGACGGCCTGGGGCCCAACCTGCTGCTGCTCGGTGGCACCACCGCCGTCGGGGCCGGGATCGCCGCCCGGGCGGCCGACCGCCGGATCCGCCCGTGGACGGCGGTGTGGAGCCTGCTCGCCCTGGCGCTCCTGGTGGTCCCGGCCTGGTGGGACGCCGGCTGGCCCGCGGCGCTGGCCGCCGTCGGCGCGCTCGCACTGGCCTCGCTGGCCCTGCACGGCGGCCGCCGGTGGCCGGGCGTGCTGTTCCCGCTGCCCGGCATCCTCTGGCAGCTGGTGCCCTCGACGGTCTGGGCCTGGGAGAGCACGGACGGCCGGCGGCTGCCCGGCCGCGGCCGGATCGTCCCGGTGCTCAAGGCGCTCGTGGTCGCCGCCGTCCTGCTGACCGTCTTCGGCCTGCTGTTCGCCAGCGCCGACGCCGCCATGGCGGACCTGCTGGGCAACCTCAGCCCGGACCTCGACCTCGACCAGCTCCCGGGGCGCGGCGCGCTGTTCGCGATCGGGACGGTGGTCGCGCTGGGCTTCGCGCACATGGCCGCCGGCCCGCGCCGCTGGGACCGTGCGGTGATCCGGCCGGGCCGGGAGCGGCGCCGGCTGGAGTGGGCGCTGCCGCTGGTCGCGCTCAACCTGATGTTCGGCGCCTTCGCGGTGGTCCAGGCCGTGGTGGTGCTCGGCGGCGCGGACGCCGTGCTGCGCAACACCGGGATGAGCCGCTCCGAGTACGCCCGGCAGGGCTTCTGGCAGCTGAGCGTGATCACCGTGCTGACCCTCGTCGTGGTGACCTTCGCCAAGCGCTGGGCCCCGCGCACCACCCCCGCCGACCACCGGGTGGCGCGGATCCTGCTCGGCCTTCTCTGCGTGCTGGCACTGGCCGTGGTCGCCTCGGCGCTCGGCCGGATGTGGTTCTACGTGGACGCCTCCGGGCTCACCCGGCTGCGGCTCTGGGTGCTGGTGGTCGAGGTCTGGCTGGGCGCCGTCTTCCTGCTGCTGATCGCCGCCGGACTGACCCGCCGCACCGGCTGGCTGCCGCGCGTCGTCGTCCTCAGCGGGGTGCTCACCCTCGGGGTCTACGGGCTGATGGGCCCGGACGCGATCGTCGCCGAGCAGAACGTCAGCCGGTACGAGCGGGCCCTGCGGACCGACCCGCCCACCGCGGACATCGACCTGCGCAACGTCCGCCGGCTCTCGGCGGACGCGGTGCCCGCCCTGGACCGGCTCCCCGAGCCGCAGCGGAGCTGCGCGCTGCAGCTGATCGGGCGGGGCCTGGCCGAGGAGTCGAAGCCCTGGTACGCGACCAACCGCGCGGCCGCCCGGGCCCGGGAGATCCTGGCGGAACGGCCGCTGGTGGACTCGAAGGGGTCCGACCGCACGGCCTGCGACTGGGCCCGGCTGCCGTACGACGCCCGGTAGGCCGCCCGTCCTTGGTCGACGCCGCTCCTGGCGAGTCCGCGGAGCCCCCGGGCCCGCGGACTCACCGGGCCCGCGGAACCGCCGAGCCTGAGGACGGACGGACCTGCGGACAGCGGCAGGGCCGGTCGGGAGCGTGCTGCTCCCGACCGGCCCTGCCGCTGTCGGCCCGCCCTGACGGCGTCAGTGCATCGCGACGGCGGAGGCGTCACTCGGCAGGTCGCTGGCCTTGGCCTTGACCGCGAAGACCGCGACCAGCAGGGCGACCGCCGCGAGCGCGGCGCCCACGATGAAGCCGTGCGAAATGCCCTGGGTGAGCACGGTGTTGGCGGCGTCCGTGCCCTGCGGGAACTCGTGGTGCTGCTGGAGGTAGGCCAGCTGCTCCGGAGTCGCGCTCGCCATGAACTTCGGCAGCTGGACGGCCGACTCGGCCGTGGCGTAGTGCGCGAAGACCGTGGTCAGGATCGACAGGCCGAGCGAACCGCCGATCTGCTGCATCGAGTTGAGCAGGCCGGAGGCGGCGCCGGTCTCCTCGCCCGGGACACCCGCGACGGAGATCAGCATCACCGGGACGAAGATCAGACCCATGCCGAAGCCGAACACCACCGTGGGGCCGAGTACCCCGTCCAGGTAACCGCTGTCCTTGCTCATCTGGGTCAGCCAGCTGAGGCCGACCGTGACCAGCAGTGCGCCGCCCGCCATGAAGGGCTTCGGGCCGTACTTGGCCTGGAGGGTGGACGCGATCTGCGCGGCGATGATGATCGCGACGCTGATCGGGAGGAAGGAGACGCCGGCCTTCAACGGGCTGTAGCCGAGCGGGCCCTGCACGAACAGCACGACGTAGAAGAAGATGCCGAACATGGCCGCGGCCAGGCAGAGCATCATCACCAGGCCGCCGGTGCGGTTGCGGTCGGCGAACAGGTGCATCGGGGTGATCGGCTGGTCGGTGCGGCTCTCCACCACGAGGAAGGCGGCGAGCAGGATCGCGCCGGCCGCGAAGGAACCGAGCGTGATGCTGTCCGACCAGCCGTCCGAGGCGGCCCGGATGAACCCGTAGACCAGGCCGACCAGGCCGAGCGTCGAGGTGAGCGCGCCGGGCAGGTCGAAGCGGCCCGGGTGGCGCTGGGACTCGGCGATGTAGCGCGGAGCGGCGATCGCGATCAGGATCGCGATCGGCACGTTGACGAAGAACACCCAGCGCCAGTTGAGGTACTCGGTGAGCAGACCGCCGGCCAGCAGGCCGATCGCGGCGCCCGAACCGGCCACCGCGGAGAACACGCCGAACGCCCGGTTGCGTTCCGGCCCCTCGTCGAAGTTGGTGGCGATCAGCGCGAAGGCGGTCGGGGAACAGATCGCGCCACCTATGCCCTGGAGCGCGCGGGCGGCCAGCAGCAGGGTGCTGTCCTGCGCGAAACCGCCGAGCAGGGAGGCCAGGCCGAACAGCAGGGTGCCGAAGATGAACACCCGCCGGCGGCCGAGGATGTCACCCGCGCGACCGCCGAGCAGCAGCAGCCCGCCGAAGGTCAGGGTGTAGGCGTTGATGACCCACGACAGGTCGGTGGTGGAGAAGCTCAGGGCGTCCTTGATGTGCGGCAGCGCGATGTTCACGATGGTCGCGTCGAGGACCACCATGAGCTGCGTGGCCGCGATGACGGTCAGGGTGATGCCCTTGCCCCGCCCCTGGCTCGTGCGTGGTGGTGAGGTCTTGCTGAGCGTGTCGGAGATAGCCACGAATGTGCCCCCTGCTGGCTATGTGCTCGGTGGTGCGGGGTCCGGCGGAGTCGCCGGGCCGGGCATGGCGCTGCGCCCTTGCGCAGGCCGGGAAGGAACGGGATCGTTCACTAATCGGGACGATATCCTGGCCGTGATTGTGAACGCAAGCGTTCCTTAAGGATGGTGGCGATGGAGCGGTTGGTGCGGCGCCTGGTGGCGGACCGGTCCGGGGCCGAGCGGCCCGGGGCTGTCCGGTCCGGGGCTGTCCGGTCCGTGGGGCCGGGTGCCGGGACGGTGGCCGCGGGGTCGAGCGCCGGCGCGGGTGCGGAGCCGGATGCCGGGGCAGGCGCGGAGCGTGCCGCCGAACAGGGCTTCTGTCCGGTGCGGGCCGCCCACCAGGCCCTGACGCGGCCGGCGCGACGCCGGGGGAAGGAATTGGAGAACGCGATCTTCGAGGCCGCGCTCGACCAGCTCACCTCCGGCGGATACGCGCGGCTGACCATGGAAGGGGTCGCCAGTGCGGCGCGGACCGGTAAGGCCGCGCTCTACCGGCGCTGGACGTCCAAGGACGAACTCGTCATCGACGCCCTGGACGCCACTCTCCCACGGCCTTACGACACCCCCGACCTCGGGTCCGCCTGTGATGAACTCCGCCAGCTCATCGAGGGTTTCACGCAGGCGATGGCCTCCCGGGTGGGCTCCGCGCTCAACGCGCTGATGGGCGAGATCGACCACGAGCGGGCCGAGGTCTTCAAGGCGTTCATCACCGACCGGGTCATCGAACCGACCGCGCGGACCATCCTGGAGATCCTGCGCCGCGGCGCCGAGCGCGGCGACGTCCGGCCCGGCGCGGCCACCCCATTGGTGGCGGACGTCATCCCGGCGGTGCTGCTGTACCACGTCAAGATCCGCGGGCTGGAGAGCATGGGGCAGGGCTTCGCCGACCGGCTGGTGGACGAGGTGCTGGAGCCGATGATCCGGGCCTGAGCCGGCCGTCGCCGGGCCGGGAGTGTCGGGCCCGGGAGCGCCGGGTCGGGGCTGTGCTGGGCCTGGGTCCGCCGCAGCGGGCCCGGGCACGCGCCTGCGCGCCGCGCCCGGACTGCCGGAGGTCTCCTCCCGTCCGGGAGGCGGATCCGGCAGACGTGGGGCGGGCTTAGGCTGGAGGCTGCCCCCGCTGAACGGAAACCGCCATGCCCATCGTCCCCCCGACGCACTCCGTCGAACGCTCGCTCCGCCGGGCCGGCGCCAAGATCGTCGTCGGTCTCGACGAGGTCGGGCGCGGCGCCTGGGCCGGGCCGGTCACCGTGGGTGCGGCCGTCACCGGGCTGCGCAAGGCGCCGGAGGGGCTGACCGACTCCAAGCTGCTCACCGAACTGCGCCGCCGTGCGCTCGCCCCCGTCCTCGCCGACTGGGTCACCGCGTACGCGCTCGGGCAGGCCTCCCCGCAGGAGTGCGACGAGCTCGGCATGACGGCGGCGCTGCGACTGGCCGCCGTCCGCGCGTTGGAGGCGCTGCCCGTGGAACCCGACGCGGTGATCCTGGACGGCAAACACGACTACCTCGGCGGCCCCTGGCGGGTACGCACGGTGATCAAGGGCGACCAGTCCTGCGTCTGCGTCTCCGCCGCCTCGGTTCTCGCCAAGGTCCACCGCGACGGCCTGATGGCCGAACTGGGCGAGGGGCTCCCGGATTACGGATTCGCCGACAACGCCGGATACCCGTCCCCGGTGCACCGTGCCGCGCTGGAGGAGCTCGGCCCCACCGAGCACCACCGGCTCTCCTGGGCGTACTTGGACGCACTGCCGAAGTGGCGTCATCTCAAGCGGGTCCGGGAGATCGCGGGGGTCGGCCAGGGGGCCGCCGACGAACAGCTGACGCTCGGTTTCTGACGGTCCGTCTGGAATTGCCCCGGGAGGGGGCGGCGGGAGGCCTGTGCCCAATGGGTGGGGCGCCCGTGCGCGTCCGACCGGCATTTGATAGATATCCGGGTATGCCTGTCTTCCCCGAGGAGCCGGAGATTCACGAGAGCATCCCGGGCCCCGGCGTTCCCTTCCTCCGCGAGTCGGACGCACAAGCCCCCGCCACCGCACCCACCACCGTCGCCGCCCCGGCGCCGGTGCCCGGCCCCCGCCCGGCGCCCCCGCGTCCGGCCCCGCCGCGCGCCGCCCGTCCGGGCCCGCCGCGACTGATCCCCAAGCCGGGGCCGGCACCGCGCCGCCCGGCCCCCGCCGCACCGCAGGTGGAGGTCCGGCGGATCGCCGCCACCCCGGCGCAGGCGGTGGAGCTCGCCGACGACGCGGTCGACCGACTGCTGGAGTCCGGCCGCAACCCGGGCGACATCCTGGTGCTGACGGTCGGCGAGGCGCACCCCTGGCAGCAGCACGAACTCTCCTTCGGCGAGGAGCGCTACTGGGCGCAGCTCGCCGAGGGCGGGGACGTGTTCTACGCGGACGCCGCGCTGACCCGTCCGGTCCGCCGGGAGGCGGTCGTCCTGGTGGTCAACGGCGGACCGTCCGCCAAGGCCGCCGAGGCGTACACCAAGGCGCTCGACCACGCGACCGCGCTGCTGGTGGTCTGCGGCGACGCCGGTGCCGCCGGCGCGGGCGCGGCCGGCGCCGCGCCGGGCCGCCCGGTCAAGGCCTGACCACAGCCGTCCGGTTCGGGCCCGGTGCCGCCGTACGGCGCCGGGCCCGAGGCCCGTCCCGACGTTCGGCCCGAGGCCTGGCCCAGAGGCCTGTCCCAGAGTCCTGTCCCGAGGTCGGTTCGCCTGCGGTCCGGCCCGAGGGCTGTCGCGCGGTCGTCGACGAGCGGCACTCGATGGTCGGTGGCCCGGTGGGCCGATGGCCGCCGCTGGTTCAGCGCGTGCCGGTGCGGCGGTTCGGTTCGGCCGCCGTGACCCGGGCCTGGGCCCACGGGGGCTCGGACTGCCGGGAGCGCGCCGCGCCGTCGCCGTGCGTGGTCTGGTCGGCCGTCAGTTGGCGGGAGCGCTGGCCGCGCGGGGCGTCCAGCGCCGAGCGCGGCGGCAGTTCCGTCACGGTGTGCACCGGTCCGTCGGCCCACGAGCCCGCGTGCGGTTTGCGTCCGCTCCGCCCGTCCCCGAGGACCTGCCAGCCCGCCGGGGTGAGCCCGATGTACGAGCCGCAGCGCAGTCCGTGGAGCGCGGACGCGTCCCTCAGCGCCCACATCCAGGCGCCGTCCTGTTCCGTCCAGCCGGGCGCGCCGTCGCGGCAGCGCAGCAGCACGGCCGTCCGGACCGGCTCGGGCAGGCGCAGGTCGTGCGGGATGATCCGGCGCAGGTGCGTCAGCAGCGCGTTGCGGTGCTGCCAGCCGTCGGTGTCGTGCGGCCAGGGGGTGAACGAGGCCGAGGCGACGAGGCGGTGGAGCGCGTCCAGGACGGCGACCACGACGGTGCCCGGCTGGGGCAGGTGGCGCTGGTGCAGTTCCAGCACGAACTCGCGGGGGTCGCGCAGCAACGGGATCCCCGAGGCGGTCCAGGTCTCCAGGTCCAGCACCCGTCTGGGGTCCGGACTCCCGGAGAAGAGATTCCGACCTCGGTCGATACCGTTGATCACGATCCTCCTTCCTGACCCGTGGGCAGGCGGATGCCTGGGTGCGCCGAAGGACGGGTCCAGCGGACCGGGTTCCGGGTACCTCCCAATTCTCGGGGCATCGGGGGCGGAGCGGCAATGATGGAATGATGAACGCCATCCGATAGCCCGTGGTCTGCCGGATATGTTCCACCGTGGACCGAGCGCCGCGGGCGCGCCTCCAGGCCTTGATCACAAAGCCCGCAGGGCAGGGTGAACCGCCATCGACACGGTGGCCACTCCTTTCCCGGGTCGCTCGACCGGTGTGATCGAAATCGCCTCGCCTGATCCTTTCTGTTAGGCCATTCGGGTGAGCGGGAGGACGTCTCCGGCGGCTTTCCGCCGTCCCGTCACCCCTGCACGGCCAGCACCAGCGGCAGCACCGCTCCCGCCCCCGCCCGACGCAGCAGCCGGGCGGCCACGGTGACCGTCCACCCCGAGTCGACGAGGTCGTCCACCAGCAGCACCGGCCCGCCGGCGGCCGCCACCGCCTGCTCCACCTCCGGCGGCAGGACCAGCGCGCCGGCCAGCGAGTGCAGCCGTTGGGCACTGTTGCTGCGCGCGCCGCGCGGGGCCAGACCGCCGGCGTACTCGATCCGGCCGAGCAGCGGCAGCCGCCCGATCTCGGCGATCCGCGCGCCCAGGCTGCCGACCAGTTGGGGCCTGGTCGAGGAGGCCATCGTCACCACGCCGACCGGCCGCTCCAACCGGGCGCCCTCCGTCGTCGCGGGCCCGGCCCAGCCGCCCGGACCGCGGGCCCAGTCGGCGAGCACCGCCACCAGGGCGTCCACCGCCTCACCGGGCACCGGCACGTCCGGCGCCTGCTCGGCGAGCAGGGCGCGCAGCCGGTTGCCCCAGCCGATGTCGGACAGCCGGCCCAGCGCCCGGCCGGTCTCCGCCTGCTCGCCCGCCGGGATCCGGCCCTTGAGCGGCACCCCGAGCGCGTCCATCCCGGTCGGCCAGAGCCGGCGCGGCTCGAAGGTCACGCCCGGGCGGCCGAGCGCGGCCCGGGCGGCCGCCAGCGTCTCGGCGGAGACGTCCGGGGTGTGCAGCGGCCCGGCGCAGTTGTCGCACCGCCCGCACGGGGCGGCCTGCTCGTCGTCCAGCTGGCGGCGCAGGAACTCCATCCGGCAGCCGGTGCCGGCCGCATAGTCGCGCATCGCCCGCTGCTCCGCCTCCCGGGAGGCGGCGACCTTGGCGTAGCGGGCGGTGTCGTACGCCCAGCTCTGGCCGGTGGCCGTCCAGCCGCCCTTGACCCGGCGGACGGCGCCGTCCACGTCGAGAACCTTGAGCATGGTCTCCAGCCGGGCCCGGCGCAGGTCCACCCGGGGCTCCAGGGCGGCGGTGGAGAGCGGCCGGCCGGCCTCGGCCAGTGCGTCGATGGTGCGGCGCACCTGCTCCTCCGGCGGGAAGGCCAGCGAGGCGAAGTAGCGCCAGATCGCCTCGTCCTCGCGCCCGGGCAGCAGCAGCACCTCGGCCCGGTCCACCCCGCGCCCGGCCCGGCCGACCTGCTGGTAGTAGGCGATCGGGGAGCTGGGCGAGCCGAGGTGCACCACGAAGCCGAGGTCGGGCTTGTCGAAGCCCATGCCGAGCGCGGAGGTGGCGACCAGCGCCTTGACCCGGTTGGCCAGCAGGTCGGCCTCGGCGGTGCGGCGCTCGGCGTCCTCGGTGCGGCCGGAGTAGGAGGCCACCGGGAAGCCGCGCTCGCGCAGGAAGGCCGTCACCTCCTCGGCGGCGGCCACCGTCAGGGTGTAGACGATGCCCGAGCCGGGGAGCCGGTCGAGGTGGTCGGCCAGCCAGGCCAGGCGGTGCGCCGGGTCGGGCAGGGAGAGCACGCCCAGGGTGAGGCTCTCCCGGTCGAGCGGCCCGCGCAGCACCAGGGCGTGCTCGTCGGTGGCGCCGGTGCCGAGCTGCTCGGCGACGTCCGCGGTGACCCGGGCGTTGGCCGTCGCCGTGGTGGCCAGCACCGGGACGCCGGGCGGCAGGTCAGCGAGCATGGTGCGCAGCCGGCGGTAGTCGGGGCGGAAGTCGTGCCCCCAGTCCGAGATGCAGTGGGCCTCGTCGACCACCAGCAGGCCGGTGGAGGCGGCGAGTTCGGGCAGCACCTGGTCGCGGAAGTCCGGGTTGTTCAGCCGCTCGGGGCTGACCAGCAGGATGTCGACCTTCCCGGCGGCGACCTCCTCCTGGATCGCGGCCCACTCGTCGGTGTTGGCCGAGTTGATGGTGCGGGCGTGGATGCCGGCCCGGCCGGCCGACTCGACCTGGTTGCGCATCAGGGCGAGCAGCGGCGAGACGATCACCGTCGGCCCGGCGCCGCGGGCCCGGAGCAGGGCGGTGGCGATGAAGTAGACCGCGGACTTCCCCCAGCCGGTGCGCTGGACGACCAGGGCGCGGCGGCGGTCGACCACGAGGGCCTCGATGGCCGTCCACTGGTCCTCGCGCAGGGTGGCCGCGGGGCCGGCGAGCTCGCGCAGGACGGCCTCGGCCCGCGCCCGGACCTCGGCGCGGTCGGCGGCGGTGGCGGTGGTGTGGGTGTCGGGCTGCTGCATGGCGTCCATGTAACCCCGTACCGCCGACAAGCGACGAATGCGGGGAAGGGGAAGCGGGGGAAGACGGGGTGTATTTCATCCGCTGGTCCGCTGAACGGCGGTCGAAATCCACTCGCCGGAGGGAGTGTCGCCTGCTCCGAATGAGTGAAGGGAAATTCGGGGGCGGAGTTATCCACAGGAAAGAAGTCGGTTCCGGCATCATCCGCGGATCGCGTCCACTCTTGCGGCCATGAACGCGATGAACAACGAACACGTCATTCTGTCCCTCGGCCCGGCCTCCGAGCTCCGGCCGGTCGTCATGCGCGGTCCGGCCGACATGGCCGAGCTGCTTCCGTACTTCCTGGGCTTCTACCCCGACGACAGCATCGTCGCGGTCGGGCTCCACGGCCCCGGCCTGCACCAGGGCGGGGTGATCCGGGCGGACCTGCCGCGGTCGCCCGCGCAGTGGCCGGCCGCCGCGGAGGAGACGGCCGCCCTGCTGGTCGCCCTCTCCGAGCGGCACGGCGCCCGGCCGCTCCAGGTGCTCCTCTACCTCTGCCAGGATCCCGGCGCGGCCCACGCCCCGCCGGTGGTCGACGGGCTGCGGCCGCTGGCGGAGGCCCTCCGGGCGGCCTTCGGGCGCCGGGGCGTGGCCGTCAAGGAGTCGCTGTGCGTCTCGGACGGCCGCTGGTGGTCCTTCCTCTGCCGCGGTGACGGGTGCTGCGACGCGGCGGGCAATCCGGTGCGGCGCAGCCCCGACCCCGGCCCGGCGGCCGCCGCCGCGACGGTCGCCGGCCTGGCGCCGCGCGGCAGCCGGAAGGCGATCATCGGCGGGCTGGATCCGGTCGGCCCGCCGGAGGCCGCCGTCCAGCGCGACGCGCTCGCCCGGGCCGAGGCCGTGGACGCCCTCGCCCGGGAGCAGCGGATCGCCCTGCTCGACCAGGCCGTCGCCGAGTTCCAGGCCGGCGCCAGGGAGCTCGACGCGGACCGGACGGCGCAGCTGCTGCTCGCCCTGCGGGACCGCCTGGTGCGGGACCGCGGCGTCGAGTACGCCCGGGCGGCCGAGCTGGCCCCGGCCGAGCGGCTCTGGCGCTTCCTCGCCCGGCGGGCCGTACCGCCGTACGAGGGCTGCGCGGTGGCCCCGCTGACGTTGCTGGCCTGGACGTCCTGGGTCGCGGGGGACACGGCGACGGCCCGGGTCGTGCTCGGCCACGTGCTGAGGCTCGCCCCGGGCTACCTGCTGGCCGAGCTGCTCTACGAGTCGCTCAACGACGGCATGACGCCCCAGGGCCTGCTGGCCGCCGTCGAGGCGCAGCGGCGGCGGCGCGAGGGGCCGGAGGCCGAGGTGGCCCCGGCCGGTGGACCGCGGCACCCGACGGGCGGAGCGCCGAACGCCGAGGCGCCTGCCGACGGCGCGCCGCCCCGTGGCGACGCGGGTCCCGGCCCCGCCGTGCCGGGTGCGGGCGGGGCCGCCGGCGAGCGGCCCGGGCGGTCCGGCGGCGCCCGGCGGCACCGGAGGGGCGGCCGCCGGAAGGGCGCGTCCCCGGCGCCGGCACCGGCCGATCCGGCTCCGGGAGCCGTGGACGGCTGCGAAGGCCGCCCGGAGCCGGACGGCGGCGGCGCCGGGGCGGTCGCCCTGCTGGCGGCTCCCGGACGGGCCGCGACACCGGGGCACACCCGGGCGGCCGGGGAGCGGTCCGTCCGGGGCCTGCGGTTCGGCCGGGCCGCGGCGTGCACGTCTGCCGCGGCCCGCACCGGCCTCCACCGCTGCCGCGGCGTGCGGCGAGCGACGAGAGGAGGTCACCGTGCGCGCTGAGCCGGTCCGCGCGGGCGGGCCGGGCCGCTGGCCGCTACGCCTCGCCGCGGGCCATCTTGATCAGGCGGTCCAGCACCTTGCCACCGCTCAGCCGGAGGCCGTCGTGCTCCCACTCGTCGGTGACCCAGGTCCGCAGGCCACGCACCGCGCGGGCGGTCTCGAGCGAGTCGGCGGTGTCCACGTACATGTCGTCGTGGTACACCGCCGCCACGACCGGCACGGTGTTGGCGGCCAGCCGCGCCCGGTCGTACAGGTCGGGCCAGTCGGTCCGCGCGGCGAGCAGGTCCGCGGTCTCCTTCAGCGGGCGCAGCGCCGGATCGGTGTCGAACAGCCAGGGGTAGATCATCTCCCCGGTGAACAGCACCGGGGCGTCGGACTCCAGCGCGGCCCGGGCGTCGAACTGCGGGAACTCCTTGCGGACCCGCTCGGCCGCCCAGGCGGTGCCGCCCTGGTCCACGGACCGCTGGCCGTAGATCGACTCGTGCAGCACCGCGTACAGCGGGCCGCCCGCGAAGGAGAGCTGGGCCTGGGCGCCGGCCAGGAAGGTGTCGGAGAGCTCGGGCCCGGCCGGGCCCTCCACCCAGGCCTCCTCCAGCAGGTAGTGGAGCGTGCCGGAGCCGTTGCCGCCGCCGAGCAGCAGGCCGAGCATCTGGAACGCCTCGACGGTGAGCCGCCCGCCGTCCGGCAGGGTCGCGGGGGAGTCGGCGAGGTGGGCCGCGATCCGGCGCACCGCCTGGACGTCCTGGGGGAACCGGGCGTAGTGGTCCTCGTTCTTGCGGACCACCCGCGGGTAGGCGGCGCGGTAGACGTCGTCGGCCGAGCTTCCGAGGCCGGCGAGACCACCGGTGATGAAGGCCTCGGTCAGGCCCTCGGGGGCGATGGAGAGGTAGGTGAGGGTGCAGAAGCCGCCGAAGCTCTGGCCGAGCACGCTCCAGCGCCGGTCGGCGCCGAGCAGCCGCGCACGGATCAGCTCGGCGTCCCGGACGATCGAGTCCGCGCGGAAGTGGGCCAGGTAGTCCGCCTGCTCCTGCGGTCCGCCGCGCCGGGCGAGGGTCTGCCGGGTCGCGGGGGTGGACCGCCCGGTGCCGCGCTGGTCGAGCAGGAGCACCCGGTAGTCGTCCAGGGCGCGGTCCAGCCAGGAGTCCCGGCCGAGCGGGCGGGCGGCCTTGCCGCCGGGCCCGCCCTGGAGGAAGACCAGCCAGGGCAGGTCGTCCCGCTCGCGGCGTGCGGCCACCACCTCGCGGGCGTACACCTCGATCTGCTCGCCCTGCGGGGCGGCGTGGTCGAGCGGCAGCTGGAACACGTGGTCGGTCGTGACAATCCCGGGCAGCCGGCTGATGGTGGACATGCAACTCCTCGGTCTCTGCTGGTCACAGCGGTGGCGTCGCGGTTCACGGGGTCACCGGGTGCGGGGGCCGCGACCCCCGCACCGTATCCTGGCGGCGGTCGAGCACCGGTTCGACCGCCCCCGTCCGCCCGACCGGACGGCCGACCCCGGCCGACGCCCGGTCCGAGCGGGTCCGACGGCGGCCCGAGAAGCGGAGCGCCGCCCCGCGACCGCGGACGGCGAGGCGCCGGCGGCGAGGCTCCCGATGACGTTCCGGTGGGCGCGGTACGACCACCGAGCGGGGCCGCCCGACCAGCGGCGCAGCGGCGGTGCGTGACCTGGCGGCGGTGCGCGGCGTTGACTCCGGGGGCCTGCGCCCGATTCGGACGGGCCGATCGCCGCGCGGTGCGGACCCGGCCGCCCGGGTGCCGGCAGCGGTCGCGGCCGCGTGCGGCACCACGACCGGCCGCCACCGCGGGGCCGCACGGCCGGGCGGGCGCGGGCCGCGGGGGGGCGTCACCGACAGGTCGGGGCGCCGGACCTGACGCCGTGCCGGGTGCGGTGAAGGGCCCCCGGAACGAAGGCGCGGAGCGCCGGTACCGGCCCGGTACCGAGCACCGCATGGCACGACCCGCCACCGGGTACGGCCAGACACGGCACAGCGCCGGCGGGACGGCCCCGCCGGCCCGGCACCATCAGCACGCGATCGAGCATGCTCGCGGCCCACCGGCCTGACCGGCCACCGGACCGCCGAGGGGAGGAGAGTCCGGTGACCGCCATGAGGCCACCACAGGCCATGCCGGCCGAGAGCGTGGTCGGCGCCCCGCCCAGGCCGGTGGGCCGCCCCGACCAGGCCCCCGGGGCCGGGCCCGCGGGCGTACCGGTCGGCCCGGGCCGCCCCGCGGCCCCACCGCGACCGCAGCCGCCCGCCGTCCACCACGCGGTGATCTGCGTCAACGCCCCGGCGATGGCCGCCTCCGGCCCCGACGGCCAGCTGCGCGGCCACGGCCTGCACGGCTTCTACCGCAACGGCGTCCGGGTGCTGGCCCGGATGGAGCTGCGGCTCGGCGGGATGGAGCCGCTGCCGCTCCAGGGCAACCTGACCAGCATCGCCCAGGCCCGCTTCCTCGGTGCCGTCCGCCTGCCCGGCGACCTCGACCCGGACCCGGCGCTCACCGTCGAGCGGCTGCGCCACGCGGACGGCGTGGAGACCGTGGTCGTGCGCAACACCGGTCCGCGGCCCGCCCGGCTGCCGCTGGAGATAGCCCTCGGCACCGACCTCGGCCCGGTCGCCGAGATCGCCGCCGGGCACCGCCAGCCCGA
Source organism: Kitasatospora sp. Xyl93 (assembly GCF_055383135.1). NCBI lineage: Bacteria > Bacillati > Actinomycetota > Actinomycetes > Kitasatosporales > Streptomycetaceae > Kitasatospora > Kitasatospora sp. Xyl93. Next base: position 5,521,022 of record NZ_AP029185.1, read on the forward strand.
CCTGCCGGGCCAGGTGCAGTCCGCCGGGCTGCGCTGGACGGGCCCGGTGCACAACGCCGTGGTCAGCGCCCAGCCCTCCCCGCACGCCGTCCTGGCCGGCGCCGGCGTGCTCCGCTGGGACCTGGAGGTCCAGCCCGGCGCCCGCTGGTCCGTCGAGCTGCACACCGAGCTGGAGAGCGCCGCCGGCGGCCCGCGCCCGCCGGGCGGCCGCGGCACCGGCGTCCCGCTGCCCTGGTCCGAGCCGGAGGTCCGCAGCGACGACACCCGGGCCGCCCCGCTGGTCTCCCGCTCGCTGGACGCCCTCGGCGGGCTGCTGTTCGCCGACCCGGACCGCCCGACCGACCTCTACCCGGCCTCCGGAGCGCCCTGGCGCTTCGGCCTCGCGCCGGCCGACGCGCTCTGGGCCGCCCGGCTGACCCTGCCGCTCGGCACCCGGCTGGCGGCCGGCACCCTCCGGGCGCTGGCCCGCCGTCAGCAGCTCGTCCCCGCCCCGGGCCGCACCGAGGGCCTGCTGCCGGGGGCCCTGCGCCACGGCGGTCCCGAGCTGCCGCCCACCTGCACCGCCACCGAGGCCACCCTGCTGTTCGTCACCGTGCTGGCGGAGGCCTGGCGCTGGGGCCTGCCCCCGGCGGAGGTCGCCGAGCTGCTCCCGGCCGCCGAGCGGGCCCTGGCCGCCCTGCGCGAGGGACTGGCCGACGGCTTCGTCACCGATCTGAGCCGCCCCGCCGAGGAGCGCTCCGCCCATCCGGTCGCCGCCCGCGCCGAGGTCCAGGCGCAGGCCCACCGCGCCGCCCTGCACGGGGCCGAGCTGCTGGAGGCCTTCGGTCGACCGGGCGCCGAGGACTGGCGCGGCTGGGCCGCCGCGCTGCGCGGGCGCTTCCGCGAGCGGTTCTGGATCGACGACCTGTCCGGCGGCCGCCCCGCGGCCGGGCTGGCCCCGGGCGGCCAGCCGCTGCCCGCCGTCACCTCCTCCCTGGTGCACCTGCTGGACACCGGGCTCGCCGTCGACGGCGGCCGGCACGAGAGCCTGCTGGACCGCGAGCAGACCCGGCTGCTCGCCCAGCGCCTGGTCGCGCCCGAGCTGGACAGCGGCTGGGGCCTGCGCACCCTGAGCGCCAAGTCCTCCCGCTTCAACCCACTGGGGCACCGAGGCGGTGCGGTGCGGGTCCACGAGACGGCGCTGGCGATCGCCGGCCTGGCCGAGGCCGGTCACGAGAACGAGTCGGGCACCCTGCTGGAGGGCCTGCTCGCCGCGAGCACCCACTTCGAGGGGCGGCTCCCGGAGATGTACGCGGGGGAGCAGCGCATCCCCGGCTGCCCGCCGGTGCCGCACCCGGCGGCCTGCCGCCCGGCGGCGGTCTCCGCGGCCGGCGCCGCGCACGCGGTGTTCGCCCTCGCCGGGGTCCGGCCCGACGTCCCGGGCGGCCGGGTGCTGGTCCGCCCGGCCAGCACCGCACCCCTCGGCGAGCTGGAGCTGACCGGCCTGCGGGTGGCGGGCGAGCCCTTCTCCGTCCGGGTGAGCCGGATCGGCGTGGCGATGGTGGAGGAGGCGTCCACGGACCTGCAACTCGTCGCCCACTGAGCCCGGCGCCGCGCGTCGGTGCTCCGGCGTCCGTGAGCGGGCGTCCGTGCTCCGGCGTCGGTCCGTCCGGCACCGGTGACCCGGTGTCGGTGACTCCGGGTCACCGACACCGCGCCTGCCCGCTGCGGTCCCGGCGGGCCGTGCGCGGGCCGTGCGCGGGGCAGGCCGGGCCCGGCGGGCGGCACGGGCCCCTGCGCGGTCCACGCACGGCCTGTGCTTATCGTCAGAGAGACGACTATGATCGTGCCCATGTCGCGTTACGATCCGTCGGCCTTCCCCCCGTTCGCTGTCACGGTTGACCTGGTGGTGCTGACGGTGCGCGACCACTCGCTCTGCGCCCTGCTGGTCAGACGGGGCGAGCCGCCGTTCCAGGGGTACTGGGCGCTGCCCGGCGGCTTCGTCCGCCCGGACGAGGGCCTGGCCGAGGCCGCCTCCCGCGAGCTGGCCGAGGAGACCGGCCTGCGCGCCCACACCGCCCCCGGCCACGACGCGGTCGGCCCCGGCGCGGCCGGCGCCCACCTGGAGCAGCTCGCCACCTACGGCCACCCGCAGCGCGACCCCCGGATGCGCGTGGTCAGCGTCGCCTACCTGGTGCTCGCCCCCGACCTGCCCACGCCCCGGGCCGGCGGCGACGCCAGCGGCGCCCGCTGGGCCCCGGTCGGCGAACTCCTCGGCGGTAACCCGGCCGACGGCGTCCCGCTCGCCTTCGACCACGGTCTGATCCTCGCCGACGGCGTGGAACGCGCCCGCTCCAAGATCGAGTACTCCTCCCTCGCCACCGCCTTCTGTCCGACCGAGTTCACTGTCGGCGAGCTGCGCCGGGTCTACGAGGCGGTCTGGGGCGTGGTGCTGGACCCTCGGAACTTCCACCGCAAGGTCACCGGCACCCCCGGCTTCCTGCTGCCCTCGGGCGGCACCACGACCCGTCAGGGCGGCCGCCCCGCCCAGCTGTTCACCGCCGGCGGCGCGACCGTCCTCAACCCGCCCATGCTCCGCCCGGAGTCCTGAGCCCCGCCGCGCCCATGCCCGGCCCGCCCGGGCCGGGTGCCGTCCCGCCACGACGCGGCCCCGAACGACCGAATGGCCTGGCCTGGCTGCGGTTCCGGGGGCGGCGGCGCAGAGTGTCGATGGACGCTCCGGCCGCCGGGCCGGAGGCCTTCCGGCACAGGGAGCCCCGCGATGGCCACCAACGACTGCGCCAACCGGCGAACCCTCATCGAGGGGCTGGCGGCGGACTACCGGAGCCTGGACGCGACCACCGCCGCCACGGAGCGGGAGCTGGCCGCGTTGCAGGCGGAGCACGCGGCGCCCGAGTCGATCGCCGCCGTGCAGGAACGGCTGGCCGCCGAGCGGGAGCGGCTGGGCGAGATCACGGTCGAGGGCCGCGCCGCGGTCGACGGGTTCCACGCGGTGTGCGCCGGTGAGCAGCTCCCGCCGCCGCCCTGGTCCTCCCGGTAGCAGCCGCGCCCGCACCCTGCGCCGGGCACCGTGCTCCGCCCGGCCGAAGCCCCCGATCGCGCAGAGCCCCCGAATCTTCCGATCCCGCCGAGCGCGCAGCGCCCGCAGAAGTGGCCGAAGCCGCCGACGACACCGATGCCACCGAAGGCGCCGACGCCCCGGAACGGACCGACCGCCCGTGAATCGCAGGATCGGATTGTCCCCTGATCGGGTGAGGTGGGCAGTCGGCTGGCCCGCGCCGTTCCCGTAATGCCCGGAATGGCCGTCGCCGCCCCCTAATGTGCTGGCGCGGAGCCGCGCGGGTGCATGCCCGCCCGTCACGGGTGCTCCGTGTCGAGCAGGTCGGCCGAGGGCATGGGAGCAGCCAGCGATGATCCAGATCACCGGACTGACCAAGGTCTATCGCAGGGGCGCTCCACCCGCGGTGCTCGATCTGACCTTCGACGCCAAGCCCGGCACGGTGACCGCGCTGCTCGGAGCCGAGGGTGCGGGCAAGTCCACCGCGCTGCGGCTGATGCTCGAACTCGAACGCGGCCAGGGCGTCACGCTCTTCGGGGGCCGTCCCTACCGCCGGTTGCGCCACCCCGAGCGCGAGGTCGGGGTGCTGCTGCCCGGCACCGGGGAGGCCGCGGTGGCCGGGCACCCGGGCCGCAGGGCGCGCGGTCATCTGCGGATGCTCGCCGCGGCCGTCGGCGTTCCCGCCCGGCGGGCCGACGAACTGCTGGAGCAGACCCGGCTGGCCGCTGTCGCCGGTCAGCGGCTGCGGACCTTCTCGCCCGGCATGCACCGTCGGCTGGCGCTGGCCGCCGCCCTGCTCGGCGACCCCGGCGCGCTGCTGCTGGACGGGCCCGCCGACGGCCTGTCGCCGCGCAACGTCGAGTGGTTCCACTCCTTCCTGCGCTCCTTCGGCGCCGCCGGTGGAACGGTCCTGGTGACCACCCGCAGCCTGCAGGAGGCCTCGCAGCTCGCGGACCGGGTGGTCACCCTGGATCGCGGCCAGTTGGTGGCCGACCAGCCGGTCGAGGAGTTCCGGCGGACCAGGCTCAGCCCCGAAGTGGCCGTCCGGGGGCCGCAGATGGCGCGGCTGGCGGACCTGCTGACCAGTCAGGGCGCGGACGTGCGGCGGGAGAGCAGCGTGGGCCTCGCGGTGGCCGGCATCGACCGCACCGAGATCGGTGAACTCGCCTACCGCCACGGGATCCTGCTGCACGAGCTGGCCGACCGGGTGGTCGAGCAACCGGCGCCCAGGGTCGTCCTGCCGGTCGGCTCGGGCCGCTCCGGCCACCTCCGCCTCCATCCGGAAGCCGGGAGCGACCCGCGCCCGGAGCCGGCCCGGAAGCCGAGTCCGACGCCGGCCCTCCATCAGGTCCCCGAGCCGGTCGCTGAGCCGGCCGCTGAACCGGCCGCTGAACCGGCCGCTGAACCGGCCGCCGAGTCCGCCCCGGTCGAAGCCGTGCTACCCCCGGCCGAGCCCGCGACGGCCCCTGCCCTGCCCGGACCGGCCATCGCCACCACCTCCGCCTGCGCCACTGAAGCCGGCTCCGTCGCCGAAGCCGCCACCGAGGCCGCCGCCGCCCCCAAGCGCGGCCTCCTCCGCCGCCCCCGGCAGGACGGCTCCCTGCCCGCCCGCGCCCTGCCCGCCGTGTCCGTGGCCGCCGCCCTCCCCGCCGCAGCCCTCCCCGTCCTCGGCTCGGCCGGCCGCCGCCCCGAGCCGACCGCGGAGACCGGGAACGACTCCACCCACCCGTACGGCACCCCCGACGCCGCCGCCGAACCCGCCCCGACCGTCGTCGTCGAGCAGCTCTTCCGTGACGACCCGGCGCCGGTGCCCGCCCCCGCGCCTGCCCCGACCCCGAGCGCGACCTCGGCATCGGCCCTGACACCCGCCTGGTTCCGGCGCCTCGGCCGTCGGATGGGCGCCGACGACCTGCTCACCGACGACACCGTCCGCCTCCGCCTCCCGGCCTCGGGCGCGACCGCCGTCCGGGCTTCCGCCACTCGGACTCCCACGCCCAGCGCCCCCGACATCACCAGCCCCACCACCCCCGCGATCCCCGCAGCCCCCGCCACCCCCGACGACCACCGGAGCGAGTGAACCGTGCGTGTCCTGGCCTACGAACTGCGCCGCTTGCGCGGCCTGCGTTCCACCTGGCTGCTGCTCGCCGCCGTGCTGCTCGGCGACGCCGCCGTGGCCGCCGTCCTGGCGAGCCAGACCACGGACGGCCCGCTGGTGGCCCCCATCGGGGCGCGGCTGCTGACCGCCGCCGTCCCACTGGTCCCGCTGCCCTTCGCGGCGCTCGGCGCCGCGGTGCTGGGCGCGCTGTCGTACGGGCACGAGGTGCGCTACCCGGGGCTGCCGGCCTCGCAGGTGTCGTACCCGCGCCGGGTGCGGCTGCTGCTGGCCAAGCTGCTGGTGATCGGCCCGCTGGCGGCCGCGCTGGCGCTGGCGACCCTGCTGCTCGACGCGGTGGCCGTGCACCTCGCGCTGCCGGACGGCGTCACCGTCGAGGCCTGGACGGATCCGGACGCGCTGTCGGACGGGGTGTCCGGGGTGCTGACCGGTGTCGGGGTGTCCGGGCTGTCCGACCTGCCGGGTGCGTTCGCCCCGCTGGGGCTGGCGGCCGGCCACGGAGTGCCCGCCGCGCTGCTGGCCTTCGTCCTGCTCACCGTGGCGGCGGGCTGGACCGGGGTGCTGACCGCCTCGCTGACCCGCGGCGCCGCCGCCGGGGTGCTGCTGCTGTGCGCGCTGCCGCCGCTGCTGGAGTCCGGCGCCGCCCTGCTGCTGCGCCAGACCGGCAGGCCGTGGCCGACCCGGCTGACCGACCTGTTGCCGTTCCAGTCCGGGATCGAGTGGGCCTACGGCAGGGTGTACGGCGGTGGTTCGTACGAGGAGACGGTCGACGGCGCGGTATTGAGCGATCCGGCCCTGTTCGCCGCGGTCGCCGCCCCCGCGGCGCTCCTGCTGCTCGCCGCCCTGCTGGTCCAGGCCCGCCGCCGCGCCCTGTAGGCCGCCCCGCGCGGGACCTGCCCACGCGGAAGCCGCGCCCCGGCCGGGCCGCGTTCCGCCATCCCGAGCGCTGCCCCTCCGGTGCGGTCCTGTCCGGGAATTCCAAGATCGACCAGCAGTGACCGTATTGCGCGTTTCGTCCTGATAAGAAGTCAATTATCCAGTCACGGCCGATCACCCTTTCGTGTGCTTTTCACGAGAATTCTCAAGCCACGCCTGCGGATCGCCGACAAAGGAGGCGTGAGTACCCTTGCGCACCCCACCATGACCCCCGCCCGTTCCGCCGATGGGTCCATCCACGGTCCCGGCGACCTGGACCGCTTCTCGTACGCCGACCGGCCGACCCCGCCGGCGCCCCGCTGGGAGGGCGCCGAGTCCGACATCGCCAGGGTCGGCCGCAAGACCACCAGCAGCCGCGGCCGCGGCCTGCACGGCCAGCTGGTCCAGCAGCTCGGCCAGATGATCGTCTCCGGCGACCTCGGTGCCGACCGCCCGCTGGTGCCCGAGGAGATCGGCCAGCGGTTCGAGGTCTCCCGCACCGTCGTCCGCGAGTCGCTGCGCGTCCTGGAGGCCAAGGGCCTGGTCAGCGCCCGGCCGAACGTCGGCACCCGGGTCCGCCCGGTGAGCGACTGGAACCTGCTGGACCCGGACATCATCGAGTGGCGCGCCTTCGGCCCGCAGCGCGACGAGCAGCGCCGGGAGCTGTTCGAGCTCCGCTGGGCGATCGAGCCGCTGGCCGCCCGGCTCGCCGCCGGCCACGGCCGGGAGGACGTCCAGCAGCGCCTGGTCGAGCTGGTCGAGATCATGGGCCACGCCGCCTCCCAGGCCGACCTGTCCACCTACACCCGGGCCGACGCCGAGCTGCACGGCCTGATCCTGCAGATGGCCGGCAACCGGATGCTGGAGCACCTGTCCGGGATCGTCGCCTGCGCGCTGCAGGTGTCGGGCGGCCCGGCGATCTCCTGCGAGCGGCCCTCCGAGTCCTCGGTCGGCCTGCACGCCCGGCTGGTGGACGCGCTGGGCGCCGGCGACGGCACCGCGGGCGAGGCCGCGATGCGGGCGCTGCTCACCGTCCACCCCGAGATCGAGCCGTCCGTTCCCGCGCCCAGGGAGCACTGAACGGGCCCAGGAAGCGCTGAACGGGCTGTCCACGAGCGGAGGCGCCGGACGGCGGCGGTCCGCTCCGCCGGGCCCTCCGGCCGCACCGCGCGGCGCAGCCGGAGGGCCTTCGCATGCCGTCGGCGCGGGGCCGACCCCGGGAAGGTCTCGAGCTGCGGGCGGCCGGGCCGTGGGGAGACCGCGAGCCGGGGGAGACCGAAGGCCGGGAGCCGCGGGCCGGCGGAGGCCGCGGGCCCGGGGGGCGAGCCGGTGAAACACCGGCCCGGAAATCGGGCCGCGGAAAGCCGGGCCCCATTCGAGGGCTTGTTCATGACAATGGTTTGCCGCGCGAGTGCGCGATGATGGAAGCGGCCCCGGTTGCGGACGCCGGGTGGTGTGACCCGCGACACGAAGGCCATGCGTAACACTTGACGAGTAGCAGCGATGTGTCCTGAGCGGAAGCAGCTCCGGAATACTCCAACATGTCAGAATGCTGTGTTGGTCCGCGGCGCTGCTGCCGTCCTGCAAACCCAGTCCTCAAGCCCGAGTCGGTCGGAATCGACACCGCGCGCCCGGCGCGCGATCTCCTTCCCCGCCCGCTCGGGCGGCCGGTACGGGTTCGAGTCCACTCATCGTCCGAGAGGTTGTTCGTGTCGGCCAGCACATCCCGTTCGCTTCCCCCCGAGATCGCGGAGTCCGCAGCTCTGCTGGCGCTCATCGAGCGGGGCAAGGCCCAGGGGCAGATCGCCGGTGACGACGTGCGCCAGGCGTTCGAGGCGGACCAGATCCCGGTCACCAAGTGGAAGAACGTCATGCGCAGCCTCAACCAGGTGCTGATTGAGGAGGGGGTGGACCTCATGGTCAGCGCGGCCGAACCGGCCGGCGCCAAGCGCAAGAGCGTTGCTGCCAAGAGCCCCACCAAGCGCACCGCCACCAAGGCTGTCACCACCCGGACCCCGGCCGCCCCGTCGGCCCCGACCAAGCCGCCCGTGCGGATCGCCCCCGGCGCTCCCGTCGCGGCTCCGGCCGTCGCCGCCGCGGCGGCCCCGGCTCCCACCGTCTCCGCCGACATCACCGTCGAGGAGGCGACCGGCCTCGTCACCGAGGTGAAGGCGGCTCCCGCGAAGAAGGCCGCCCCGGCCAAGAAGGCCGCGGCCAAGAAGACCGCCGCGCCGGCCAAGAAGGCCGCCGCCAAGAAGACCGCCGCCGGCAAGGCCGCCAAGGGCGACGAGGAGCTGCTCGGCGAGGAGGAGCTGCTCGAGGACGTCGCGCTGCCCGGTGACAAGGCCGAGGCCGAGGGCACCAGTCCGGAGGAGGAGTCGGAGGGCTTCGTCCTCTCCGACGACGACGAGGACGACGCGCCGGCCCAGCAGGTCGCCGTCGCCGGCGCCACCGCCGACCCGGTCAAGGACTACCTGAAGCAGATCGGCAAGGTCCCGCTGCTCAACGCCGAGCAGGAGGTCGAGCTCGCCAAGCGCATCGAGGCCGGTCTGTTCGCCGAGGACAAGCTCTCGGCCGCCGACAAGCTCGCCCCGAAGCTCAAGCGCGAGCTGGAGATCATCGCCGAGGACGGCCGCCGGGCCAAGAACCACCTGCTGGAGGCCAACCTCCGCCTGGTGGTCTCGCTGGCCAAGCGCTACACCGGTCGCGGCATGCTGTTCCTGGACCTGATCCAGGAGGGCAACCTCGGTCTGATCCGTGCGGTCGAGAAGTTCGACTACACCAAGGGCTACAAGTTCTCGACCTACGCCACCTGGTGGATCCGCCAGGCGATCACCCGCGCCATGGCCGACCAGGCCCGCACCATCCGCATCCCGGTGCACATGGTCGAGGTCATCAACAAGCTGGCCCGCGTCCAGCGCCAGATGCTCCAGGACCTGGGCCGCGAGCCCACCCCGGAGGAGCTGGCCAAGGAACTCGACATGACCCCCGAGAAGGTCATCGAGGTCCAGAAGTACGGCCGTGAGCCGATCTCGCTGCACACCCCGCTGGGCGAGGACGGCGACAGCGAGTTCGGTGACCTGATCGAGGACTCCGAGGCGGTCGTCCCGGCCGACGCGGTCTCCTTCACCCTGCTCCAGGAGCAGCTGCACTCGGTGCTGGACACCCTGTCCGAGCGCGAGGCGGGCGTGGTCTCGATGCGCTTCGGCCTGACCGACGGCCAGCCGAAGACGCTGGACGAGATCGGCAAGGTCTACGGGGTCACCCGTGAGCGCATCCGCCAGATCGAGTCGAAGACCATGTCGAAGCTGCGCCACCCGTCGCGCTCCCAGGTGCTGCGCGACTACCTGGACTGATCGACGGCAGTCGTTCCACGCGAAGGCCCGGGGCCGCACGGCTCCGGGCCTTCGCGGCTGTCCGGGCCCGGCCCGTCGTTCTCCCGGCCTGCCCGGGCCCGGACGCGCTGGCGTCCGGCCCGTCAGCGTCCGGGTGGTGGTTGTCCCTCGTCCGGGTGGCGGCGCGGCGGTAAGCGGTCGCACCGTGTAGCCGGTCACCTACGCTGTGCCGGTTGCCTGCTACCGAGCCCCTGGAGTCACGGTGCCGACCGAGCCGGACCGCACTGACCTGCCGACGTCCACCCCGTTCCCGGCGGGCCCCGCCGACCCGGCCGATCCGGCCGAGGTCCGGGCGGGCCGGCGCCGCAGGGCCGCCGTGCTGGCGCTGCTCGCCGCCGTGCCCGTCCCGCTGGTCGCCCTCGGCACCGCGGCGCCGGCCGAGGCGCAGCGCCGGGTGGTCGGCGGCACCGCGGCGAGCACCGCGGACCACCCGTGGATCGTGGCGCTGTCCAGCCGCCAGCAGTTCGGCAGCGGCCGGTCCGGCCAGTTCTGCGGGGGCGCGCTGGTCACTCCGACCAAGGTGGTCACGGCCGCGCACTGCTTCTACGACGAGTCCAAGGGCCGGGTGGATCGGCCGGGCCTCAAGGTGATCGTCGGCCGGGACGACATGCGCGGGACGGCCGGGCGGGAGGTGGCGGTGCGGTCGGTGTGGGTCCACCCCGACTACTCCTTCGCCGCCAACATGAACGACGTCGCGGTGCTCACCCTCGCCGAGTCACAGGGCGCCCGGCCGGTGGTCGAGGTGGTCGGCCAGGGCGAGACCGCGCCGTACGCGGCCGGGACGACGGCGCAGGTGTACGGCTGGGGGGACACCACCGGGCGGGGCGACTACTCGCCCACCCTGCGCGGGGTGGCCGTGCCGATCGTGCCGGACCACGCCTGCGCGCAGGCGTACCCGGGCGGGCAGGACGGGAAGTTCGACGCCCGGGGCATGGTCTGCGCGGGCGAGGAGCGGGGCGGCAAGGACGCCTGCCAGGGTGACAGCGGCGGCCCGATGGTCGTCGACGGCCGGCTGGTCGGCCTGGTGTCCTGGGGGACGGGCTGCGCCGAGGCGGGCCACCCGGGCGTCTACACCAGGGTGTCGTCGGTCGCGGACGCGGTGCGCTCGGTCCTGTGAACGCCTGCCCACGCGCTGTGCCCGGTGCCGCCCGGATCGCGGTGGGTGAGCGGTCGGTCACGTGCTGATGCCGGGTTCTGACGGAGCGTCGGCCGCAAGGGCCCGGGCCCTCGCGGGGGCCGGGAGCACGCGCCGGGTACAGCAGAGCCGGGCGGCCGGCCCCCGAAGGGGTCAGCCGCCCGGCCCACCGGTCGCGCGCGGTGCGCGACCGGACACAGCTCGACGCCGGCTGCTGGTTTTGGCGCCCGGTATCAGCGCTCTTCGTCCGCGGCCGTGGCCGCGTCCGTCGTGGTGAGACGGCCGCTCTCGTCCTGTATCTCCACGGCGATCTTCTTGAGCTCGGGCTCGAACTTCCGGCCGTGGTGGGCGCAGAAGAGCAGCTCTCCGCCGCTGGCGAGTACGACGCGCAGGTAGGCCTGGGCGCCGCAGCGGTCGCAGCGGTCAGCCGCGGTGAGCGGGCTCGCAGGGGTCAGAACAGTAGTCACGTCGCCTCTTCTCTAGCTCGACGAGCTGTCGTACCAGGGTCAACATCCAACCAGGCCGAAAACGTTCCCGCTCGTGGCTTTCTTCTCTGAGGATTCTGCTGTGTTGATGAGGACGTGCCCCGGGCGCCGGTGGTTCATGCGTGCCGAATCCCGGGATCCGCCCCTCGCTCGAACGCCCGATCGGGATCGGGTACGAGGTCCGCGTAGCATAATCCTCTGCCGGGTTGGAGCATAAGCCCCGTCCCGGGCCCCGGTAGCCTGCATAACGGCAGTTCCGGAGCCTGCGCCGGGCCCCACGATCCGCCAGGACCGGTGGTACCGGGAGGAGATGGCGCCCCCGGGGTCCGCACCCGGGTGCGGTGCTTGTTCGCGCAGCGCGTACAAGCTGCGCGGGGCCGACCCGTCGTGCTGCGCACCCGGAGCAGGGGGTCGGGCACGCAGGGCGACGGATGTCGGTGCCGCGTGCTGCACTGGCGTTTGGTCCGGATGCGTCCGGATGTGACCGATGAGACAGAACTTCACCGAGGAGAGTGCCGCGTGAGTGCCGAAACGACCGTGCCGTCCGCGCTGCTGGCCGGCGACGACGGTTCCAACTACACCGCGCGGCACCTGCTCGTCCTGGAGGGGCTGGAGGCGGTCCGCAAGCGCCCCGGCATGTACATCGGCTCGACCGACAGCCGCGGTCTGATGCACTGCCTCTGGGAGATCATCGACAACTCCGTCGACGAGGCGCTGGGCGGCTACTGCGACCGCATCGACGTCGTGCTGCACCCCGACTCCTCGGTCGAGGTCCGGGACAACGGGCGCGGCATCCCGGTCGACGTCGAGCCCAAGACCGGGCTGTCCGGCGTCGAGGTCGTGATGACCAAGCTGCACGCCGGCGGCAAGTTCGGCGGCGGCTCCTACGCGGCCTCCGGCGGTCTGCACGGCGTCGGCGCCTCGGTGGTCAACGCGCTCTCCGCCCGCCTCGACGTCGAGGTCGACCGCGGCGGGCACACCCACGCGATCAGCTTCCGCCGCGGCACCCCCGGCATCTTCACCGAGACCAGCCCGGACGCGCCCTTCGAGCCCGGCAACGGCCTGACCAAGGCCCGCAAGGTGCCGAAGACCCGCACCGGCACCCGGATCCGCTACTGGGCCGACCGGCAGATCTTCCTCAAGGACGCCCGGCTCTCCCTGGAGACGCTGCACAGCCGCGCCCGGCAGACCGCCTTCCTGGTCCCCGGCCTGACCATCGTGGTGCGTGACGAGCGGCTCACCGAGAGCGAGCAGATCGAGGAGTCGGTCTTCCGCTACGACGGCGGCATCGCCGAGTTCTGCGAGTTCCTGGCCCCCGACAAGCCGGTCTGCGACGTGCTGCGGCTGCGCGGCGAGGGCACCTTCAAGGAGACCGTGCCGGTCCTGGACGACCTCGGCCACATGACCCCCACCGAGGTCACCCGCCACCTCGGGGTGGACATCGCGCTGCGCTGGGGCGCCGGCTACGACACCACGCTGCGCTCCTTCGTCAACATCATCGCCACCCCCAAGGGCGGCACCCACGTGACCGGCTTCGAGCGCTCGCTGGCCAAGACGGTCAACGAGGCGCTGCGCGCGGCCAAGCTGCTGCGCGTCGCCGAGGACGACATCACCAAGGACGACGCCACCGAGGGCCTGACCGCGGTGGTCACCGTCCGGCTCGCCGAGCCGCAGTTCGAGGGCCAGACCAAGGAGGTGCTCGGCACGTCGGCGGCCAACCGGATCGTCGCCGCCGTCGTCGCCAAGGAGCTCAAGGCCTTCCTCACCTCGGCCAAGAAGGACGAGAAGCTCCAGGCCCGGGCCGTGCTGGAGAAGGTGGTCGCGGCCGCCCGCACCCGGGTCGCCGCCCGGCAGCACAAGGAGGCCCAGCGCCGGAAGACGGCGCTGGAGACCAGCTCGCTGCCGGCCAAGCTGGCCGACTGCCGCAGCGACGACGTCGACCGCAGCGAACTGTTCATCGTCGAGGGGGACTCCGCGCTCGGCACCGCCAAGCTCGCCCGCAACTCCGAGTTCCAGGCGCTGCTGCCGATCCGCGGCAAGATCCTGAACGTGCAGAAGGCCTCGGTGAGCGACATGCTCAAGAACGCCGAGTGCGCCGCGATCATCCAGGTGATAGGGGCCGGCTCCGGCCGCACCTTCGACATCGACCAGGCCCGCTACGGCCGGGTCATCTTCATGGCCGACGCCGACGTCGACGGCTCGCACATCCGCACCCTGCTGCTGACCCTCTTCCACCGCTACATGCGGCCGATGGTCGAGCAGGGCCGGGTCTTCGCCGCCGTGCCGCCGCTGCACCGGATCGAGCTCACCAACCCCAAGCGCGGCCAGGAGAAGTACCACTACACCTACTCCGACGCCGAACTGCGCTCCACTCTGCTGGAGTTCCAGCGCAAGAACCTGCGCTGGAAGGAACCGGTGCAGCGCTACAAGGGTCTGGGCGAGATGGACGCCGACCAGCTGGCCGAGACCACCATGGACCCGCGCCACCGCACGCTGCGCCGGATCAACCTGGGCGACCTGGAGCAGGCGGAGAAGATCTTCGACCTGCTGATGGGCAACGACGTCGCCCCGCGCAAGGAGTTCATCGTGGACTCCGCGGCAACCCTGGACCGCTCGCGCATCGACGCCTGACGCGCACTCCGTCCGCGCGGGGCCTCCACCCACGGGTGGAGGCCCCGCGCGGACGCGTTCCACCCGGGGTCCACCCCGGCTCCGATCAGCGGGAACCGGCGCGTCCGTAGCGTCGGAGAGGTCAGTGACCAGCCCTCTCCCGGACGGAGAAGTCCGATGACCACCCTCGCCAACCTGCTCGTGATCGCCGTCGTGGCGGTCCTGGTGGTCCGGCGCCAGATGCGCGCCCAGCGCCTGGACACCGAGCGCCGCTTCTGGGTGCTGCCGCTCGTCCTGGGCGCGCTCGCGCTGCGGGACCCGCAGATCGTCGACCACCGGCACGCCGCGCTGTCGGCGGTCCTGCTGGCCGCCGGGCTGGTCGCGGTGCTCGGGACGGGAACGGCCTGGGGCTGGACGGTTCGGCTCTGGAGGACCGAGGACGGCTCGGTCATGGCCAAGGGCACCAGGGCCACGGTGGCCGCCTGGATCGGGATGGTCGTGGTCCGGATCGGCCTGTACGGGATCGGCGCCGCGTTGCACGTCCACCAGTCCGGCAGCTCCCTGATGCTCGGCATGGCGGTCCTGCTGCTGGTCCGCTCGTTCGTGGTCAACTGGAGGGCCCGGGCGCTGGAGCCCGCGCCGCCCGTCGCCGCCGTGCACTGAACCGGGTGGCTCCGCGGCCGTACGGACCCGACCCGAGCCGCTGACCCGAGCCGCTGACCCGAGCCGCTGACCCGAACCCTGGCCCGCGGCCCCGATCCGCACCCCCCGCCCGCTGACCCGACCCACCGCCGTGAACACCGAGGAGGCACCCGTGGCCGGGTGGTACTGGACCCGCTGGCCCTCCCGCGAGGGGATGGACCGCGAGGCCGAGAGCCGGCCGCGGCGGGTGCTCACCGTGCTCGGCCGGGGCGTGCTGCTGGTCACCGTCGTCTGGGGGACCTTCGCCGACGGCGGGTTCGCCGGCTGGGCGGCGGTGGCCGCGGCGGCCGGACTGGCCGCCGCCGTCGGGCTCTGCGCGGCCTTCCTGCGGGCCACCCGGGAACAGCGCCCGCTGCCCGCGTACCTGCTGGCCGGCGCGGTGCTCGGCGCCGCCTGGCTGGCCGACAGCGGCCGGGCGACCCTGCTCGCCGACGTGCTCTGGTACGGCCTGGCGGTGATGTCCCTGGTCCGGATGCCGCCCGTGCCGGGCCTGGTCACGTCGGCGGCCTCGCTGGCCTCGTACGCGGCGGTCACCACGGCGAGCTGGCTCAGCGTCGCGGCCACCGTCGGCGGGATCACCCTGCTCGGCTACCTGCTGCGGCTGGACGTCGAGGCCCGCGGCACCTCCCGCCGGCTGCTCGCCCAGGAGCGGGCTGCCCGGGCCGCCGAGGCGGAGAGCGCGGCGCTCGCCGAACGGGCCAGGATCGCCCGGGAGATCCACGACGTGCTCGCCCACAGCCTCTCCGCGCAGCTCGTCCACCTGGAGGCGGCCCGGCTGATGCTGGACGCCGGGACGGACCGCGAACAGATCCGCGAACGGGTCGTCGCCGCCCGGCGGATGGCGCAGGACGGGCTGGTCGAGACCCGGCAGGCGCTGTCCGCGCTGCGCGGGGAACTCACCCCGGTCGGGGAGTTCCTGGTCGAGCTGACCGGACGGGAGCGGGCCGCCCTCGTCGTGTCCGGCACGCCCCGGCCGCTCGCCGCCGAGGCCTCCCTCGCCGTGCGGCGCACCGCGCAGGAGGCGGTGACCAACGTCCGCAAGCACGCGGCCGGCGCCCGCTGCTCCGTCGAACTGCGCTACCTGGACGGCGCGGTGGAGCTGGAGGTGCGCAACGCCCGGCCGCCGCGCGGCCGGTCCGAGGGCGAGGGGGCGCCGGCGGAGCTGGCCGCCAGCGGCAGCGGGTACGGTCTGCTCGGAATGCGCGAACGCGCGGAACTGCTCGGCGGCTCGCTGGTGGCCGGCCCGGAGGACGGAGGGTGGCGCGTGCTGCTGCGGGTGCCGGAGTGAGTGGGAGCGGCGAGGCCGTCGTCGGAGGGCGCGCGTTCCGCGGAGCGACCGCCGGGCGCGGCGGGGTGGGCGCGTGAGCGAGCCGGAGGTGACCAGGGTGCTGGTCGCGGACGACCAGACGGTGGTGCGCGAGGGAATCGTGATGCTGCTGGGGCTGCTGCCCGGCATCGAGGTGGTCGGGGCCGCGGGGGACGGGGAGGAGGCCGTCGCCCTGGTGGAGCGTCATCACCCGGACGTGGTGCTGATGGATCTGCGGATGCCGCGCTGCGACGGCGTCGAGGCGACCCGGCGGATCCGCGCGGCGCACCCGGGGACCGAGGTCGTGGTGCTGACCACCTACGCCGACGACGACTCGCTGTTCCCGGCGCTCCAGGCCGGGGCGCGCGGCTACCTCACCAAGGACGCCGGCGCCGAGGAGATCGCCCGGGCCGTCGCGGACGTCCGCTCGGGCGCGGCGGGGCTCTCCCCGCAGGTCCAACTCCGGCTGCTGGAAAGTCTTTCGGAGCAGCGCGGCGGCGCCGGACCGGGCGCCGAGCGGCCCGGCGCCCGGCCGGAGGAGCTGCCCGACGGGCTGACCGCCCGGGAGGCCGAGGTGCTGGCGCTGATCGCCGAGGGGCTGTCCAACGCCGAGATCGCCCAACGGCTGTTCGTCAGTCAGGCCACCGTGAAGACCCACATCAACAATCTGTTCGCCAAGACCGCGGTACGGGACCGGGCGCAGGCGGTCGCGTACGCGTTCCGACACGGAATCACCAGGACGCAGCAGTAGTCGGATGAGCGTCTGTCGGATGATCGATCACCTCATCGAGTGAACGTATCTGCGATGGTCAGGGGCGCTCTCCAAGGGCCGCCATCATGGTTCGGGTCAGAACATCCGGCCGTCCAGGAGCAGCAGTGCCACAGCAGCAGACGAGCAGTCCCGGCCCGGGACAGCAATTCGACTGGTGGGCCGCTCCGGCCGCCGGCATCCCCGTTGAGTCCGCCGAGCCATCGGCTGCGCACCTCCGAACGGCGGTACCGGCGCAGTCCGGCCCCGCCCGTACGGACCACGCCCGCACGGCCCAGTCGGCAGAGGCCGTCGCCGGGTCGGCGGCCGTGGGCGCGCCCGTCCACGGGGCCGCCGTCGAGCCGTTCGCCCAGACCACTCCCGCCGATCCCGAGGACCCGGCCCGCCCGGGCGAGCCGCTCGCCGAGGAGCCGGTCGCCGACCGCACCGAGGTCTACCGGGCGGTCCAGGCCAGCGCCGCCTTCCGGGAGATCCGCCGCAGCTACCGGACCTTCGTCTTCCCGATCACCGGTGCCTTCCTCGCCTGGTACCTGCTGTTCGTCGCCGCCCAGGCCGGCGCCCCCGACCTGATGCGCAGGACGGTGGCCGGCCCGCTCAACGTGGCCTGGCTGCTGGGGCTGCTGCAGTTCGCCACGACCTTCCTGCTCACCTGGCTCTACGCCCGCAACTCCCGGACCAAGCGCGACCGCGCCGCCCTGGGCCTGCGCTGGGACACCCAGGACCAACTGCGATGACGACCGGAATGCTCACCGTGCCCACCGACGCGGCCAAGGCCGCCGTACAGACCGCGGTCCAGACCGTGTCGACCGCCACCCCGCCGCCCGTCGCCCCCACCGGCGACCACCACTCGCTCGCCATCGCGCTGTTCGCCGTGGTCGTCCTGGTCACCCTGGGCGTCACCCTCTGGGTCGGCCGCCAGGGCAACGCCGCCGAGGACTTCTTCGCCGGCGGCCGCGACTTCACGCCGCTGCAGAACGGCTTCGCGCTCTCCGGGGACTACCTCTCCGCCGCCTCCTTCCTGGGCGTCGCCGGGCTGATCGCGCTGTACGGCTACGACGGCGTGCTCTACAGCGTCGGCTTCCTGGTCGCCTGGCTGGTCGTGCTGATGCTGGTCGCCGAACTCGTCCGCAACGCCGGCCGGTACACCCTCGCCGACGTGCTCGCGCTGCGGCTGCGCCGCCGCAAGGTGCGCGCCGCGGCCGGCGGCGCCAGCGTCGTCGTCACCCTGCTCTACCTGGTGGCCCAGATGGTCGGCGCCGGCTCGCTGGTCGCCCTGCTGCTCGGCACCGGCAGCCCGCACGCCCGCACCTGGACCATCATCGCGGTCGGCGCCCTGATGATCGTCTACGTCACCATCGGCGGGATGCGGGCCACCACCTGGATCCAGATCATCAAGGCCTTCCTGCTGACCGGCGGTTCGGTGCTGCTCACCGTGCTGCTGGTGGTCCGCTTCCACGGGGACCTCGGCGAGCTGATGCGCCAGGCCGCCCAGCACAGCGGCGCCGGGCACCACTACCTGGAGCCCGGGCTCAAGTACGGCGGCAGCATCACCAGCCGGCTGGACTTCGTCAGCCTCGGCCTGGGCCTGGTGCTCGGCACCGCCGGCCTCCCGCACATCCTGTCCCGCTTCTACACCGTGCCCACCGCACGGGCCGCCCGCCGCTCCACGATGTGGGCGATCGGCCTGGTCGGCAGCTTCTACCTGATGGCCATCGTGCTCGGCCTCGGCGCCACCGCGCTGATCGGCTCGGCCGAGGTGCGGCACGCCAACTCGGCCGGCAACACCGCCGTCCCGCTGCTCGCCCTGTCGCTCGGCGGCGGCAACGGGAGCACCGGCGGGGTGGTGCTGTTCGCCCTGATCTCGGCGATCGCCTTCGCCACCATCCTCGCCGTGGTCGCCGGGCTGACCCTGGCCTCCTCGGCGGCCTTCGCCCACGACATCTGGGCCGGCGCCTGGCGCGCCCGGCCGGCGCGCGAGCAGGTGAAGGGCAGCCGCGGTCGGCGCCGTCGGGGCGAGAGCGTCCCGGCCTCCCGGTCGGGGAAGGAGTCGACCTCCCAGGTCAGCGAGCAGCAGGAGGTGGTGGTCGCCCGGATCGCCGCCGCCGGGATCGGGGCGACGGCGATCGTGATCAGCCTGTTCGCCCAGCACCTGAACGTCGCCTTCCTGGTCGGCCTGGCCTTCGCCGTCGCCGCCTCCTCCAACCTGCCGGTGCTGCTGTTCAGCCTGTTCTGGTCGCGGTTCACCGCCCGGGGCGCGGTCTGGGCGGTGTACGGCGGGCTGGTCCCGGCGATCGTGCTGGTGTGCTTCTCGCCGGTGGTGTCCGGTTCCGCCGAGGCGCTCTTCCCCGGTCTCGACTTCCACTGGTTCCCGCTGGAGAACCCGGGCATCGTCTCCATCCCGCTCGGCTTCCTGGCCGGCTGGATCGGGACGGTCACCTCGTCCGAGCCCGCCGACCCGGACCGGTTCGCCGAGCTGGAGGTCCGTGCCCTCACCGGTGCGGGCGCGGCCTGAGCCGTCGCGCCCCGGGGAACCCCGGCGGGCCTGGGGCCGCCGGGGTTCCCCCCTGTCCGCCCCCGGGCCGGGGCCGGGGGCGGTGGGGCTCAGGCCCGGGCCGCCAGCCCGTAGCGGTGCTCCGGGCGGCCGGTGTCGCCGTACCGCAGGGTCAGCCGCAGCCGGCTGTCCCGCTCCAGCTGCTTGAGGTAGCGCTGCGCGGTGGAGCGGCTCAGCCCGGTGGCGTCGGCGACCTCCTGGGCGGACAGCGGCCGGCCGGCCCGGCGCAGTACGCCCATCACCAGGTCGGTGGTGGGCGCCGAGTGGCCCTTGGGGAGCGTCCCGGCCGGGGCGGCGGCGCTGCGCAGGGTCGCGAACAGCCGGTCCACCTCGTCCTGGCCGGCCTCCCGGGCCGGGGCGGCGAGCGCGTGCCGCAGCTGCGCGTACGCCACCAGCTTCTCCCGCAGCCCGGCGAAGGTGAACGGCTTGACCAGGTACTGGAGCGCACCGTGCTGCATCGCGGCGTGCACCGTCGACACGTCCCGGGCGGCCGTCACCATCATCACGTCGCAGGCCACCTGGCGTTCCCGCAGCCGGCGCACCAGGGCCAGGCCGGTCTCGTCGGGCAGGTGGTGGTCGAGCAGCAGCAGGTCCACCGGGCGGCGTTCCAGGGCGGCCAGCGCCTCCCCGGCCGAGTGCGCGGTGCCGGTGACCCGGAAGCCCGGGACCTTGGCCACGTAGGCGGCGTGCACGTCCGCGACCCGGAAGTCGTCGTCCACCACGAGTACGTCGATCATCACGCCTCCGCGAGCTGAGTGGTGAGCAGGGCCTCGGGCAGCTCGACGGTGAACCGGGCGCCGCCGAGCGGCCCGGTGTCGAGCACGATCCGGCCGCCGGTCCGCTCGACCAGCCGCCGCACCATCGCCAGCCCCAGCCCGCGCGGACGGTGCGCGGGCGCGTCCTTGCTGGTCCACCCCTCCTCGAAGACCTGCTCGCGCAGCGCCTCCGGCACCCCCGGGCCGCTGTCCGCGACCTGCAGCAGCAGGGTCGGGCCGGCCGCGGCCAGGCTCACCTCCACCCGGCCCCCGCCGCCCGCGGCCAGCGCGTCCACCGCGTTGTCGACCAGGTTGCCGAGCACCGTCACCAGCGCCCGGGCGTCCACCACGGTGTCCGGCAGGTGCGCCGCCGGGGCCAGCGTCAGCCGCACCCCGCGCTCGGCCGCCACCGAGGTCTTGCCCGCCAGCAGCGCCGCCACGTGCGGGTCCCGCACCTGCTCGGCGATCCGCGCGGCGACCACGGCGTGCGAGCCGGACTGCTCCGAGATGAACGCCACCGCCTGCTCGTGACGGCCCAGCTCCAGCAGGCCCAGCAGGGTGTGCATCCGGTTGGCGTGCTCGTGGTCCTGGGCCCGCAGCGCCTCGGTCAGGCTGCGGGTGGTGTCCAGCTCGCGGACCAGCGACTCCAGCTCGGTGCGGTCGCGCAGGGTCACCACGGCGCCGCCCTCGGGCGTGGCCGTCCGGTTCACCACCAGTACCCGGTCGTCCCGTACGGCCGGCAGGTCGGCGCCGGCGATCCGCCCGGCGAGGACGTCCGCCAGCCGGCCCGGTGGCAGCACCGCGCCGATCGGGCGGCCGGTGCAGTCCTCCGGCAGGCCGAGCAGCCGGACGGCCTCGTCGTTGGCCAGCCGGATCCGGCCGCGCTCGTCCAGTGCCACCATGCCCTCGCGGATCCCGTGCAGCATCGCCTCCCGCTCCACCAGCAGGGCGGAGATGTCGGCCACCGCGATGTTGTGGGTGCGGCGCTTGAGGCGGCGGGCCAGCAGGAGGGTGGCGAGCGTCCCGGCGGCCAGGCCGGCGCCCGCGCACAGCAGGATGCCGGTGAGCATCTTCAGCAGCCGGCGGCGGATCGAGTCGTCGCTGATGCCGACCGAGACCTCGCCGACGATCCGGCCGTCCGCCGTCCGCAGCGGCACCTTGCCGCGGGCGGTGCGGCCCAGGGTGCCCTGCTGGATGGCGGTGACACTGCGGCCGCTGAGGGCGGGCTCCGGGTCGGTGCTGACCCGCTGGCCGATCCGGCCCGGGTCGGTGTGCGAGAGCCGGATGCCGTCCAGGTCGGTGACCACCACGAAGCTGGCGCCGGTGGCCAGCCGGATCTGCTCGGCGTTGCGCTGCGCGGCCACCACGTCGCGGCCGGCGGCGGCCCGCGCGATGCTCTCGTCGGTGGCGGTGGCCTGGGCGATCGACAGCGCCCGCTGCATCGCGTCGTGGTCCAGCTCGCTGCTGACCGGGGCCAGGAACAGTCCGGCGGTCACGGCGGTGACACCGACGGTGACGACGGTCTGGCTCAGCAGCAGCTGGGCGAAGACCCGACGGGGTCCGCGGGGGAGCTTCATCCGGGCCTCCTCTCGGCGGCTTCGGGCGGTTCTGCGCAGGTGGGCGGGCTGGGACGGGGCGGGACTCAGCGGGACGGGGCGGAACGGGACGGGGCCGGTCGGGGGAGGGCCGGCGGCCGGCGGGGGACGGGCCGGTGGGTGGGGGACCGGCGGGACGGGGTCGGGACACCCTACGTTTCGGGCGTGTTTCTGTCAGCCGCGTCCCCGCAGTTGTAGCGCAAGCAAAACGAGCAGAACACCCCTCTATGCGGAGAAGTCGCACTACGCGGAGAAGGCTCCCGCCGGGGCCGGGCCCGCTCCTACCTTTCCGGGGCAAGCACAGACCCGGGAGGATCGAATGAGCACAACCCCGGCGATCGAGCTGACCGGCGCGACCAAACGGTTCCGCACCCCCTCCGGGGCGCTGCACACCGCCGTCCGCGACCTCGATCTGACCGTCGCCCAGGGCGAGTTCGTCGCCGTCGTCGGCCCCACCGGCTGCGGCAAGTCCACCACGCTGACCCTGGTCAGCGGCCTGGAGGAGCCCACCGAGGGCGAGGTCCTGGTGTACGGCGAGCCCGTGCGCGGGATCGACCCCAAGGTCGGGTTCGTCTTCCAGCAGGACGCCGTCTTCCCCTGGCGCACCGTCCTGTCCAACGTGATGGCCGGCCCGCGCTTCCGCGGCGTGCCCGCCGCCGAGGCCCGGGACCGGGCCCGGGACTGGCTCGGCCGGGTCGGCCTGGCCGCCTTCGAGGACCGCTACCCGCACCAGCTGTCCGGTGGCATGCGCAAGCGCGTCGCGCTCGCCCAGACCTTCGTCAACGACCCGGCGATCCTGCTGATGGACGAGCCGTTCTCGGCGCTGGACGTGCAGACCAGGGCGCTGATGTCGGACCAGCTGCTGGAGCTGTGGGCCGGTACGGGCTCCTCGGTCGTCTTCGTCACCCACGACCTGGACGAGGCCATCGCGCTCGCCGACCGGGTCGTCGTCATGACGGCCGGACCGGCCACCGTCAAGGAGGTCTTCACCGTCGACCTGCCGCGCCCGCGCACCGTGGAGGCCGTCCGGCTGGAGCCGAGGTTCGTCGAGCTGTACCGCGAGATCTGGGCCTCGCTCGGCGAAGAGGTGCGCATCACCCGGGAGAGAGGAGCGGGTCGTGCCGCTTGAGACCGCGTCCGAGTCCGTACCCGAGTCCGCGCCCGCGTCCGGGCCGGCCGCCGGCGGGAAGCCCCCGGCCGCCACGACGAGGACCGAGGCCCGCGAACGGGCCGCACGCAACCGGAGGCTGGGCGTCTACGCGGCCCGGGTCGCGGTGCTGCTGGCCTTCCTCGGGCTGTGGGAGGTGTGCGCCCGCACCGACGTCATCGACCCGTTCAACTTCTCCCAGCCGTCGAGGATCTGGGACCAGATCTGGCAGTGGACCACCCACGGAACCGCGCAGGGATCGCTCGGCGAGCAGATCGGCTACACCCTCTACGAGGCGCTCACCGGCTGGGTGATCGGCGTCATCGGCGGCGTGCTGCTGGGCATCGCGCTCGGCCGGATCCGCTTCCTGGCCGACGTGTTCGGGCCGTACATCAAGGTGCTGAACGCCATCCCGAGGATCGTGCTCGCGCCGATCTTCCTGATCTGGTTCGGCCTTGGCCCGGCCTCCAAGGTCGCCTCCGCGGTGGTGCTGGTGTTCTTCCCGGTGTTCTTCAACGCCTTCCAGGGCGCCCGCGAGGTGGACCGCAACCTCGTCGCCAACGCCCGCATCCTGGGCGCCGACAACCGCAGGGTCACCCTCCAGGTGGTCATCCCCGCGGCCACCACCTGGATCTTCACCAGCCTGCACGTCAGCTTCGGCTTCGCGCTGATCGGCGCCATCGTCGGCGAGTACATCGGCGCCACCAAGGGCCTCGGCCTGCTCGTCGCGGCCGCCCAGGGCACCTTCAACGCGGCCGGCGTGTACGCGGCCATGACCATCCTCGCCGTCGTCGCGCTGCTCACCGAGGGGCTGCTGACCTTCGCCGAGAAGAAGCTGTTCCGCTGGAAGCCCGCCGACGCGGGCGACGGGCGCTGAACTCGCGCCGACGCGGGTGACGGGCGCCGAACCCCCGCCGCCACGGGCCACGGCCGCTGAACCCCCGCCGCGGCCGGAGCCGCTGACTCCCCTGCCAGTCCCCCCGAGAGAGGCCCCACCCATGCGCCCCGTTCCGACCGGCAGAGCGGCTGCCGCCGCCCTCGCCGCCGCCCTGCTCCTCCCGCTCTCCGCCTGCGCCAACGACGCCGCGACCGCCGGCCACGGCGCGGTCGCCGCCCCCGCCGGCCAGCAGGTCGACGGACCCAAGGTCAAGATCATGGTCGGCGGCCTGGACAAGGTCATCTACCTGCCCGCGATGCTCACCCAGCGGCTCGGCCACTTCGCCGAGGCCGGCGTCAACGTCGAGCTGATGACCGAGCCGGCCGGCGTCAACGCCACCACCGCGCTGCTCGCCGGGGACGTCCAGGGCGCCGTCGGCTTCTACGACCACACCATCGACCTCCAGGCCAAGGGCAAGAAGGTCGAGTCCGTGGTGCAGTTCGCCCAGGCGCCCGGCGAGGTCGAGGTGGTCTCCACCCGGCAGGCCGACGCCATCAGGTCCGGCGCCGACTTCAAGGGGAGGAAGCTGGGCGTCACCAGCATCGGCTCCTCCACCGACTTCCTCACCAAGTACCTCGCGGTCAAGAACGGCACCGCCGTCAGCGAGTTCAGCCCGATCGCGGTCGGCGCCGGCCAGACCTTCATCGCCGCGCTCCAGCAGGGCAGCATCGACGCCGGAATGACCACCGACCCGACCGTCGCCAACATCCTGGACAAGGGCCTCGGCAAGGTGCTGTACGACATGCGCACCCCCGAGGGCTCGCGGGAGGCGCTCGGCGGGCTGTACCCGTCCTCGTCGCTGTACATGAACACCGACTGGGTGGAGAAGAACAAGGACACCACCCAGAAGCTCGCCAACGCCTTCGTGAAGACCCTCAAGTGGATGTCCACCCACAGCCCCGAGGAGATCGCCGCGAAGATGCCCGCCGACTACGCACAGGGCGGCGCCGAGCAGTACGCGGCGGCGATCAAGGCGACGCTGCCGATGTTCACCACGGACGGCGTGATGCCGGCCGACGGGCCGAAGACGGTGCTCTCGGTGCTCGCCGCGTTCCACCCGGACGTCAAGGGCAAGGAGGGGTCGATCGACCTGGCGAAGACGTACACCACGGAGTTCGTCGCCAAGACCGGCGGCTGAGCCCGGACGGCAGCGGCCCCACAGGTGGCGGTCCCGCGCTCACCCCCACGGGCGCGGGGCCGCTCTCACGCGCCCCGGACCGACAGCACGTCCATCCGCGAGGGCGTTCCCGCCGCCTTGCCGCAGCTCTCCGGACGCGCCGGCTCGCTGACCGCCTCGACCACGTCCACCTCCCAGGACCGGCCGTCCCGGTGCAGCACCGTCACCAGCCAGCGGCTCTCGCCGTCCGGCCGCTGGGTGAGCGTCAGCACGTCCGCCCGGGTCTCGCCGGTGGCCAGCCGCACCGCGTGCTCGGCCGCCTGGCCCGGACGCTCCCAGCCCGAGCAGCCGCGCGACCACTCCGGCACCATGTGCCCGGCCGCCGTCGCCGCCAGCACCTCCTTGGCGCTCTCCGGCGTCAGCCGCCCGTACGCGTAGCCGTACGGCAGCACCAGCATGGTGGGGGAGAAGCGGTGCCCGCCCAGATGGGTGACCTCCCACACCTCGCTGTGCCCGGCCGCCGCCAGCTCCGCCGCGAGCGGACGGCCCAGCAGCGCGCAGCAGCGGTCCCGCCGCCCGTTGGTGCACACCAGCGCCACCGGGCCGCCGACGTGGTCCGCCCCGAAACCGGTGTGGTCGCCGGCGCCCAGCGCCGCGAAGTCCAGCCCCAGCAGCTCCGCCGGATCCGCCACCTGCGCCCGGCGAACCCAGCCGCGGCCCGGCACGGTGTGCGCGACGAACACCTCGTGGCGTGCGGTCGGCAGGCAGTCGGCGTGCCGACCGGGCCGCCGGATCAGCGCCACCCGCACGCCCGTCCCGGCCGCGGCCGCCTCCAGCGCCCGCCCGACCGCCGCGTTGAGATGGCTCTCGCTCAGCGCCTTCGCGCCCCACGGCCCGGCCTGCTCCACCAGCAGCCAGGTGGTCGCCACCGCCGCGGTCGCGGCCAGCGGCTCCGAAAGTTCACGCGACACGGTCGCACAGGTGCTCACGTCGGCAAGGCTACCCTCACCTGATCATCCTCACGCGGTCACCCGAACGCGGCCTTCACCCGCTCCGCCACCTCCTCGTCCACCGTGTCGTACAGCGGCTCGGAGACGGTCGGCAGGTCGGCGAACTCCAGGTGGATGCTGCGGACGACGTCCGCGAACAGCTCCGAGTAGAGCTCCCAGTCCTCGGGGCACGGGGTGCTCAGCTCCAGGGAGAGCAGCTGGGACTCGTTCGGCAGCGGCAGGTGCACCTGGACCACCGAGGTGGTCAGCACCCCGTCGACCAGCGGGACCGCCAGGGCGTCCAGCGCCGCCGCCCCGGCGTCGACCCGGGTCGCCACGGCGTCGATCACCGCCGCCGCGCGCCCGGCCGGCAGCTCTATCGCCGTCACCTCCGCCTCCGGACGGGCCCGGGCGAGGCGGGTCAGCAGGAAGTCCACGGCGTTCGGGTAGTCGGTGCCGACCAGGGGGCACACCGAGGCCGTGATGGTGGCCGTGCTCGGACGGCCGTCCACGTCCACCAGGCACATCCCGGCGTGGATCACCCCGGCCTCGGCCATCGACGGGATCAGCTCGGCCAGCGCCACGGCCCAGCGCACCCGCAGCTCGTCGGGATGGGAGGCCAGCACCTCGCAGACCAGCTCCCAGAGCTCCTCGGCCACCTGGTCGTCGGTGCCCAACACCGGGATCTCGTGGAAGGCGGGCGGGACGACGAAGCGGATCTGGAGCCGGGCGGCTGCGTGGTCCATCGGGGTGCTGGGCATCGGGCCTTCCACGGAGGTCATGAGGGCTTGCGGATCCGGTTGCGGACGTCCAGCCAGGCCGGTGGGACGGGGACCGGGACGCCGTACGCGCGGGCCTCGACGAGCAGGTCGAGGTAGGCGTCGCTGTGGTCGCGCAGCCCGGAGCGGCGCCACGTCCAGAGTTCCTTCAGAGCGGGGACAGCGGTGATCACGCCGATGGCGATCAGCCCCATGCCGAGGGACGTGAGCTGTCGGCGGTGCTCGGCACCGGCGGGGTCCATGCCCAGGGGGGCGATGATCATGCCGGCGACCACCGTGAGGATGAAGATCCTTCCCCATGTGCTGATCCACCGGCGGGATCGCTTCACAGCGGTGAGCAGTCCCCGGACGGCCTGTTCGTCCAGGAAGTCGAGGCCGTGCGGAGCGCCGATCTCACGGGCCCGGCCGGCCAGCGCCGAGTGCTGTGCGACCGCGGCGACCGGCAGCACCGGGAACTTCGGGTCGATCACGGCTTCAGTCGGCCACCAGGAGCCGGGCTGTGCGGCGACAGCGGGCAGGGCGGCGGCGGCGGGCAGGGCGGCGGCGGCGGGGTTGGCAGCCGGAGACGCCTGCGGCTGGGGCAGTGGATCGGCCGCAGGGCTTTCCTCCCACGAGGCCCGATCGGCATCGGCTCCCCACTCGGAGGGAAGTTGGAACATCATCCCCGCGCGCCTGGCCTGGTTCAGCAGACCGATGTACGCGGTGAAGTGCACCGAGGCGGTGTCCTTCTCCGACGCGCGGTGCGCACCCCACGCCCAGAGCGCGATTCCCGCCGGAACTCCCAGGATCACTGCTGCCCAGTTGCCAGTGACCGAGGTGGCCACGACCGCCATGATGATGAGCAGCCACGCCGCCTCGGCGTAGGAGCCCACCCGGTTCCGCAGTCTCAGGTGCTTGGTGACCACCGCGCGTGCCTCGTGGTCATGCAACAGGTTGATCCCGTAGAGGGTTTCGGCCCGTCGCGCGGCCTCGACCACCTCGGGTACCGCGGCGATCCGCCCGCCTTCGACGGGGAGCGTCGCATGGAGGTACTCGGCCATGGGGTCTCTCCTCTCAGCCGACGGCGTTCAGGAACGGTGCGGACGGCAGGCGATAGGCGGGCTTCGGTGCTCCGGGGGCGACGACGTGCGACTCCCTCTCCTTCCGTTCCTGGTCCTTCTCGTAGTTCTGGTAGAAGCTGTGGGAGAGCCCAGTCGCCTTGTTCGAGATCGTGATCATGCGGGGATCCGCCTCGACACCCGCCTTCTTGAGCCCGCCGACGATGGCCTTGGTCGACAGCGGGTTGCGAGTCATCTCGTACAGGGATGCGCCGGCGCCACGGGTCCGCGCGGCGACGCCGGATCCCTTCGCGAGCTGCATCGACTCCCTGAGGCCGCCGATCTGGGCCTTGACCTTGTTGACGACGCCCGGGACCTTTGCCGCCTTGGCCGTCTTTCCGGCGGTGGCGAAGCCCTTGACAGCGCCGAAGCCGGGGATCACCCCGAGCCCGTCCAGCCCGATCTTCAACCAGGAAACGTCCTGGCCACGGGACTTGGCGATGCCGTGCCCGGCCATCGCGGCCGCGCTGGTCAGCACGGCCGCGGCACCCAGGATCGGGCCCGCGACGGGGATCGCCAGCGCCGCGATCGCCAGCCCGGCGGAAATCTGGGAAAGGAGGTCCGCGTGGTCGGCCAGGAAGTCCAGCGACTTCTGCCAGGCGTGCTCCACCTTGTCCAGCATCCGCTTGAGCAGGTTCGGGTCCGGCGGATGGTGTCGGGACGCCTCCATGATCGCCCTGGCGGCCGCCTCGGCCTTGAGCTTGTGGTCCGCCAGCTGCTTGTGGCCGCTCGCGATCAGCTCGTCGAGCTGGTGCACGAGCTGCTGCCGGGCCTGGAGCTTGGCCTCGAAGTCGGCCTTGGCCCTCGCCTGGGCCGCCGCGTCGGTGGACTGCGTGGAGGCATCCAGGGCCTTCCCCGCAGCACTGCACTGGACGTTCATGTCGCCCACCCTGGACCGCAGTTCGACGGCCTGGCCCTCCAGGGTCTTCCCGGAGGCGAGCAGGGCGGTGAGCTGGGTGTGCCAGGTCTTGAGGGCCCGCGAGCAGGCGGCCATCGACTCGTGGCCCTGGGTGAGGTACTTGGGCAGTTCGCCGAGCCTGCCGGCGAAGTTGCGGGCCGCCTCGCCCTGCCAGGCGCTGCCGTCGGAGCCGAGGTCCGCGAGCGCGTGCCGCAGTTCCTCCAGTTCGCGGGCTACCGCGTCGACGTCCGTGTACATCTTGGCGATGGCCGGTAGGTCCCCCGGGGCCGGGCAGAATCCGAGGCCCGGCCAGTTCTTGTCGCTCATGGTGGAAAGTCAGTCCCCTACTGGCTGATTGGCTCAGGTCGCGCCGAGGCCCTTGGCGGTGCCCTGTTCGTTGTCCCCGTAGTTCTTGAGCGAGGCGTCCAGGCCCTCGCGCAGGCCCTGGGCGAGCTTGGCCATCCGGCCGATGCCGCCGTGCCAGTGGTCCTCGAATCCCCTGCAGGCCGAGTCGAGCCGCTCAGTGCCCAACTGCTTGCCCTTCCCGAGGTTCTCCAGGCCCTTGGCGACCGCCCCCATGCGGTTGCCGCATTCGCCGAGTTGTTTGGACACCGTTCTCATCGTGCCCATGTCGATCTTGAATTCCTCGGCCAACTCCCCGTCCCCCCACGTTTTGTGACGCTCAATGGAGCACCTGTTCGGTGAACCTAACCCATGGATGGGCAAAGTCCCGGCCATGGACGGGAATTGGGGACCGCCGTTCCGGATTCCCGGTCGGACGGGCACGAAAAAGCGGAAGGGCACCGGACGGTTCCGGTGCCCTTCCGCTCGTGCGAGGCCGTTACGCCGGGCCGGCGACCACCGCGACCGGGGTGGTGACCGGGGTGCCGGAGCCGTCGCGGCGCGGGTCGCGCTCCGGCAGGTCGACCGGGGTGCCCTTGGCGGTGGCGGCGCGGGCCGGGGCGGCACCGGCCCAGGCGAAGGCCAGGGCGTCCTCGCCGCGCAGGAAGCGCTGGCAGCGCACGCCGCCGGTGGCGCGGCCCTTGCGCGGGTACTGCTCGAACGGGGTGACCTTCCAGCTCGTCTGCTCGCCGCCGGCCAGCGTGCCCGTGGCCGTGGCCACCGAGACCACCACCGCGTCCGCCGCCGGGTCCACCGCCGTGAAGGACAGCACCCGCGCGCCGTCCGACAGCTTGATGCCCGCCATGCCGCCCGCCGGGCGGCCCTGCGGACGCACCTGGCCCGCCGGGTAGCGCAGCAGCTGGGCGTCCGAGGTGATGAAGACCAGGTCCTCCTCGCCGGTGCGCAGTTCGACCGCGCCCACCAGCTCGTCACCCTCCTTGAGGGCGATCACCTCGAACTCGTCCTTGTTCGCCGGCCACTCCGGCACCACCCGCTTCACCACGCCCTGCGCCGTGCCCAGCGCCAGGCCCGGCGAGGACTCGTCCAGCGTGGTCAGCGCCAGCACCCGCTCCCCGGCCTCCAGCCGCAGGAACTCGCCCACCGCGGCCCCGCCCGCCAGCGTCGGCGAGGGCGTCGGCGGCAGCGCCGGCAGGTCGATCACCGGCAGCCGCAGCACCCGGCCCGCGGACGTCACCACGCCCACGTCCGCCCGCGCCGTCGCGTGTACCGCGGACACGATCACGTCGTGCTTCGCCCGCTTCTCCGACACCTCGAACGGCTCGCCGTCCGCCGTCCGCGCCAGCAGGCCCGTCGACGACAGCAGCACCCGGCACGGGTCGTCCGCGACCTCCAGCGGCACCGCCAGCGCCGCCGACGGCACCGCCCCCGCCTCCAGCAGCACGGTGCGCCGCTCGGTGCCGAACTGCTTCGCCACCGCGCCCAGTTCGGACGACACCACGCTGCGCAGCTTGGTGTCCGACTCCAGGATCTCGGTCAGGTCCGCGATCT
Organism: Kitasatospora sp. Xyl93; assembly: GCF_055383135.1. Taxonomy (NCBI): domain Bacteria; kingdom Bacillati; phylum Actinomycetota; class Actinomycetes; order Kitasatosporales; family Streptomycetaceae; genus Kitasatospora; species Kitasatospora sp. Xyl93. The sequence continues at coordinate 5,551,286 of NZ_AP029185.1, forward strand.
CCGAGGTCAGCTTCGCCTTCTCCTGCTCCAGCTCCACCCGGTCGAAGCGGGTCAGCCGCCGCAGCGGGGTGTCCAGGATGTACGCCGTCTGCGTCTCCGACAGCGAGAAGCGCTCCATCAGGCGCTCCTTGGCCTGCTGGGCGTTGTCGCTCGACCGGATGATCGCGATGACCTCGTCGATGTCGAGCAGCGCCACCAACAGGCCCTCGACCAGGTGCAGCCGCTCCTCGCGCTTGCGGCGGCGGAAGTCGCTGCGCCGGCGCACCACGGTGAAGCGGTGGTCGACGTAGACCTCCAGCAGCTCCTTCAGGCCCAGCGTCAGCGGCTGCCCGTCCACCAGCGCCACGTTGTTGATGCCGAAGGTCTCCTCCATCGGCGTCAGCTTGTACAGCTGCTCCAGCAGCGCCTCCGGCACGAAGCCGTTCTTCACCTCGATGACCAGCCGCAGCCCGTGCTCGCGGTCGGTCAGGTCCTTGACGTCCGCGATGCCCTGGAGCTTCTTCGCGTTGACCAGGTCCTTGATCTTCGAGATGACCTTCTCCGGGCCGACGTTGTACGGCAGTTCGGTGACCACGATGCCCTTGCGGCGGGCCGTCACCGCCTCCACCGTCGTCGTCGCCCGGATCTTGAACGTGCCGCGGCCCGACTCGTACGCGTCCCGGATGCCCGACAGGCCGACGATCCGCCCGCCGGTCGGCAGGTCCGGACCGGGCACGAACCGCATCAGCGTGTCCAGGTCCGCGTTCGGGTGCTTGATCAGGTGCCGGGCCGCGGCCACCACCTCGGACAGGTTGTGCGGCGGCATGTTCGTCGCCATGCCGACCGCGATGCCCGTCGCGCCGTTCACCAGCAGGTTCGGGAACGCGGCCGGCAGCGCCAGCGGCTCCTGCTCGCTGCCGTCGTAGTTCGGGCCGAAGTCGACGGTGTCCTCGTGGATCGACTCCACCATCGCCATCGAGGCGGCCGTCAGCCGCGACTCGGTGTAGCGCATCGCTGCCGGCGGGTCGTCGTTGCCCAGCGAACCGAAGTTGCCGTGCCCGTCGATGAGCGGCAGCCGCATCGAGAACGGCTGCGCCATGCGGACCACGGAGTCGTAGATCGACGCGTCGCCGTGCGGGTGCAGCCGGCCCATCACCTCGCCCACCACGCGGGCGCACTTCACGTGCGCGCGCTCCGGGCGCAGGCCCATCTCGTTGGCCTGGTACAGGATCCGGCGGTGCACCGGCTTCAGACCGTCCCGCGCGTCGGGCAGCGCACGCGAGTAGATCACCGAGTAGGCGTACTCCAGGAAGGAGCCCTGCATCTCGTCCACGACGTCGACGTCGAGGATCCGCTCCTCGAAGTCTCCGGGCGGCGGGGTCTGCGAACTGCGGCGGGCCATCGCGGCGGGGCTCCCTTACGTGTCGCTGGCTGTGTCTCGGTGGTTCTTCGGTCGGCCGCCGAACGCCGGGGGCGGTCGTCGGCCGTCTCCGGCACCGTCCTGCCGTCGGACCCGTCAACCGGGCGCCGTCGACAGGGCGCGGCGCCCCCATTGTGGACCCTCCCGCCGACACTCCCGGTCAGCGGCCCTCTTCCGCCCCTGGCGAACGCCCCCGTCCGCGCGGACACGAACGCGGCTCCCGCGCGTTGCACCACAATGGGGGACGCCACACGAACCCCGACATCGACGACGGGAAGGACCCGAGCGCATGGCCAACCCGGCCCCCGCCTCCAGCCGAGGCATCGCCATCACCGAGCACCGCCTGGCCAACGGCCTGCGCGTCGTCCTCTCCGAGGACCACCTCACCCCGGTCGCCGCCGTCTGCCTCTGGTACGACGTGGGCTCCCGCCACGAGGTCGAGGGCCGCACCGGCCTCGCCCACCTCTTCGAGCACCTGATGTTCCAGGGCTCGGCCAACGTCTCCAACAACGGGCACTTCGAGCTCGTCCAGGGAGCCGGCGGCTCGCTCAACGGCACCACCAGCTTCGAGCGCACCAACTACTTCGAGACCATGCCCGCCCACCAGCTGGAGCTCGCCCTCTGGCTGGAGGCCGACCGGATGGGCTCGCTGCTCGCCGCGCTCGACGAGACGTCCATGGAGAACCAGCGCGACGTCGTCAAGAACGAGCGCCGCCAGCGCTACGACAACGTCCCGTACGGCACCGCCTTCGAGAAGCTCACCGCGCTCTCCTTCCCCGACGGCCACCCGTACCACCACACCCCGATCGGCTCCATGGCCGACCTCGACGCGGCCACCCTGGAGGACGCCCGCACGTTCTTCCGGACGTACTACGCGCCCAACAACGCCGTCCTGTCCATCGTCGGCGACATCGACCCCGAGCAGACCGTCGCCTGGGTCGAGAAGTACTTCGGCTCCATCCCGGCGCACGACGGCAAGCAGCCCCCGCGCTCCGGCGAACTCCCCGAGACCATCGGCCGGGAGATCCGCGAGGAGATCCACGAGGACGTCCCCTCCCGCGCGCTGATGGCCGCCTACCGCCTCCCGCACGACGGCACCCGCGAGGCCGACGCCGCCGACCTCGCCCTCACCATCCTCGGCAGCGGCGAGTCCAGCCGCCTCTACAACCGGCTGGTCCGCCGCGACCGCACCGCCGTCGCCGCCGGCTTCGGCCTGCTGCGGCTGGCCGGCGCCCCCAGCCTCGGCTGGCTCGACGTCAAGACCTCCGGCGACGCCACCATCGAGCAGATCGGCACCGCCGTCGACGAGGAGCTCGCCCGCTTCGCCGCCGAGGGCCCCACGGCCGAGGAACTGGAGCGCGCCCAGGCCCAGATCGAGCGCGAGTGGCTCGACCGGCTCACCACCGTCGCCGGCCGCGCCGACGAACTGTGCCGCTACGCCGTCCTGTTCGGCGACCCCAAGCTGCTCAACGACGCCCTCCCCAAGGTCCTCGACGTCACCGCCGAGGAGGTCCAGGCCATCGCCAAGGCCCGGCTCCACCCCGACAACCGGGCCGTCCTCGCCTACGAGCCGACCGCCGCCGAGACCGCCGCCGAGACCGACGCCGACTCCGACGCCGCTTCCGAAGAGGAGGGTGCCGCCGTATGAGCACCGACTACGTCCCCGCCATGACCTTCCACCCGCAGCCCCAGCCGGGCACGCCCAGCCCCTGGGACTTCCCCGCCCCCGAGCGGGCCGCCCTCGGCAACGGCATCACCGTGCTGCACTGCCACCGGCCCGGCCAGCAGCTGGTCGCCGTCGAGGTCCTGCTCGACGCCCCGCTCGCCGCCGAGCCCGAGGGCCTCGACGGCATCGCCGGCATCCTCGCGCGCGCCTTCAGCGAGGGCACCGACACCCTCAGCGCCGAGGAGTTCGCCGCCGAGCTGGAGCGCGCCGGCGCCACCCTCGACGCGCACGCCGACCACCCGTGCATCCGGATCTCCCTGGAGGTCCCCGCCTCCCGGCTCCAGCGCGGCCTGTCCCTGCTCGCCGACGCGCTGCGCGCTCCCGCGCTGCCCGAGGAGGAGATCGAGCGGCTGGTCGCCAACCGGCTGGACGAGATCGTCCACGAGCAGGCCAACCCGGCCCGGCGCGCCGCCAAGGCCCTGTACGCCGAGCTGTTCGACGGCGCCGACCGGCTCTCCCGGCCCCGCGCCGGCACCGCCGACACCGTCAAGTCGATCGACCGCGCGGCCGTCAAGGCCTTCTACGACGCCCACGTGCGCCCCGCGACCAGCACCGTCGTGGTGGTCGGCGACCTCACCGGCGTCGAGCTGCCCGCGCTGCTGGAGAACACCCTCGGCACCTGGACCGGCACGCCCGCCGAGCCGTCCACCCACGCCCCGGTCACCGGCGACGACCGCGGTCGCGTCGTCATCGTGGACCGCCCGGGTTCCGTCCAGACCCAGCTGCTCATCGGCCGGATCGGGCCCGACCGCCACGACCCGGTCTGGGCCGCCCAGACCCTCGGCACCTACTGCCTCGGCGGCACCCTCACCTCCCGCCTCGACCGCGTCCTGCGCGAGGAGAAGGGCTACACCTACGGCGTGCGGGCCTTCGCCCAGCCGCTGCGCTCGGCCGCCGACGGCAGCGGACGCGCGATGCTCGCCATCAGCGGCTCGGTGGACACCGCCTCCACCGCCCCCGCGCTGGCCGACACCTGGACGATCCTGCGCACCCTCGCCGCCGAGGGCCTCACCGACGCCGAGCGCGACGAGGCCGTGCAGTTCCTGGTCGGCGTCGCCCCGCTGAAGTACGAGACCGCGGGCTCGGTCGCCGGCACCCTGGCCGACCAGGTCGAGCAGTACCTGCCGGACGACTACCAGGCCGAGGTCTACCGGCAGCTCGCCGAACTGCCCACCGCCGCCGCCACCGAGGCGGTCGTCGCGGCCTTCCCGCCGGACCGCCTGGTGACCGTCCTGGTCGGCGACGCCTCGGTGATCGCCGACGACGTGCGGGCGCTCGGCATCGGCGAGGTCACCGTCATCAGCTGACCCGATCGTCGGATCACCGTCCGGCCCGGTGGAGCACCCGCTCCGCCGGGCCGGACGCGTTTGTAAATCCGTTGCGGGCCAGGTCCGTTCCGTGGATAGATGTTCCCCGGCGCACAGCACGTGCGAACGCGACGAAGGAAGGGAGGCGGTCACCATGCGGGTCGAGCAAGCGATACGACGCTCCCCGAGGCCGTATTCCCCCTGTCCCGTCGCCCCGGGCGTCTGAGCCCCCCTGAACTTCCCCGAGCCGCGCCGGGATCGCTGTCGCGCGGCAATCCTCTTCCCGAACCACCCGACCCCTGGAGGTCGTTCACCCATGTCGTACACCGAAGTCCCCGGCGTCCGGGTCCCGATCCGGATGTGGACCGACCCGGCCACCGTCGAGGGCCAGGCGATGCAGCAGCTGCGCAACATCAGCTCCCTGCCGTGGCTGCACGGCCTCGCCGTGATGCCCGACGTCCACCTGGGCAAGGGCGCCACCGTCGGCTCCGTCATCGCCATGGACGGCGCGGTCTGCCCGGCGGCGGTAGGCGTGGACATCGGCTGCGGGATGAGCGCGGTGAAGACCTCGCTCACCGCGAAGGACCTCCCGGACGACCTCTCCGGCCTGCGCCGCGAGATCGAGCGGGCCATCCCGGTCGGCCGCGGCCTGCACTCCGAGCCGGTCGACCCGGCCAAGCTGCACGGCTTCCGCACGGCGGGCTGGGACGACTTCTGGCAGCGCTTCGACGGCATCGCGGAGGACGTGAAGTGGCGCCGTGAGCGGGCGATGCAGCAGATGGGAACGCTCGGAGCCGGCAACCACTTCTGCGAGGTTTGTGTCGATACCTCCGGTTCTGTCTGGCTGATGCTGCACTCCGGCTCCCGGAACATCGGCAAGGAACTGGCCGAACACCACATGGGCGTCGCCCGCTCGCTGCCGCACAACCAGGGCCTGATCGACCGGGACTTGGCCGTCTTCCTCGCGAAGACCCCGGAGATGGCGGCCTACCGCCAGGACCTCTTCTGGGCACAGGAGTACGCGAAGCACAACCGCGCGGTCATGATGGCGCTCTTCCAGGAGGTTGTCCGCCGCGAGTTCACCAAGGCGGAGGTCACCTTCGACGAGGTCATCAGCTGCCATCACAACTACGTGGCGGAGGAGCGGTACCACGGCGTCGACCTGCTGGTGACCCGCAAGGGGGCGATCCGGGCGGGCTCCGGCGACCTCGGGATCATCCCCGGTTCGATGGGGACGGGCTCCTACATCGTCCGCGGTCTGGGCAACGCGGCGTCGTTCAACTCCGCCTCGCACGGCGCCGGCCGCAAGATGAGCCGCAACGCCGCGAAGAAGCGATTCACCGCCCAGGACCTGGTCGAGCAGACCGAGGGCGTGGAGTGCCGCAAGGACGGCGGCGTGGTGGACGAGATCCCGGGCGCCTACAAGAACATCGAGAAGGTCATCGCCCAGCAGAAGGACCTGGTCGAGGTGGTCGCGCACCTCAAGCAGGTCGTCTGCGTCAAGGGCTGACCAGGCCGGCCGCGGAAGCGGCCGGAAAGGCCGATCGGGGTGCCGCCGGAATCCGGCGGCACCCCGATCGGGCGGCTGCGGGGCCTCAGACCGCGGCGGGGAGCTCGTCGAGGCCCTCGGAGACGAGCTTGGCGAGGCGGTCGAGCGCGTCGTCGGCGTTCTCCGCATCGGAGGCGAGGATGACCTCGTCGCCGCCCTGGGCGCCCAGGCCGAGGAGGCCGAGCATGGAGGCGGCGTTGACCGGGTTGCCGCCCGGCTTGGCGATGGTGATCGGCACGCCGGTGGCCGTGACGGCCCGGACGAAGACGGAGGCGGGACGGGCGTGCAGGCCCTCGGCCCAACCGATGGTGACGCGGCGCTCAGCCATGAGACGTGCCTTTCCGGTGAAGCTGGTCACGGCCGTGCTCGGGGGGAGCGGGGGAAGCGGCCATGTTGTCTAGACCAGTGTTGCACGCAGGCGACCCCTGGGAACCGCCGCGTTCAGGACTTGTGATTGTTTCTTTTCGGGGCATAAACCCCGGTCGATGGTCCCGGTCCACCCTGCCGCGAGCACGCGACCGGCGCCATTCGGCTCGCCGCCGGATAACCTGACGAACGTGGAAGACCCCGCGGTGGCGAACCCCGAGCAACCCGACTATCCGCAGCACTGGGAAGCGGACATCCTGCTGCGCGACGGAGGCACGGCCCGGATCCGGCCGATCACGCCCGAAGACGCCGGACGGCTCGTGGAGTTCTACGAGCAGGTGTCGGAACAGTCGAAGTACTTCCGGTTCTTCGCCCCCTACCCGCGGCTCTCCGACAAGGACGTCCGCCGCTTCACCCACCACGACTTCGTGAACCGGGTCGGCCTCGCGGTGGTGGTCCGGGACCACTTCATCGCCACCGTCCGGTACGACCGGATCGACGCCGAGGGCCGCCCCTCCGAGACCGGCACCGACGCCGAGGTCGCCTTCCTGGTGCAGGACGCCCACCAGGGCCGCGGCGTGGCCTCCGCCCTGCTGGAGCACATCGCGGCGGTCGCGCAGGAGCGCGGCATCCGCCGCTTCCAGGCCGAGGTGCTGCCGGAGAACCGCAAGATGGTGAAGGTCTTCACCGACGCCGGCTACACCCAGCACCGCAGCTTCGCCGACGGCGTGGTGCACCTGGAGTTCGACCTCGAACAGACCGAGCGCTCGCTCGCCGTGATGCGCGCCCGCGAGCACCGCGCCGAGGCGCGCTCCGTGCAGCGGCTGCTCACCCCGCGCTCGGTGGCGGTGATCGGTGTCTCCCGCACCCCGCAGACCGTCGGCCGGGCCATCCTGCGCGACCTGCTGGGGGACGACGCCCCGGCCGACCGCCCGGTGTACGCGGTGAACCGCAACGCCGCGCCCGGTACCGAGCTGGACGGCGTCCCGCTCCACCGTTCGGTTCTGGACATTCCCGGACCGGTGGACCTCGCGGTGATCGCCGTCCCCGAGGGCGCCGTCCCGGCCGTCGTCGCCGAGTGCGGCGCCCACGGGGTGCAGGGCCTGGTGGTGGTCACCGCCGGCTACGCGGAGACCGGTCCGGAGGGCCGGGACCGCCAGCGCGCGCTGGTTCGCCAGGCGCGCGCGGCCGGCATGCGGGTGATCGGCCCGAACGCCTTCGGCCTGATCAACACCGACCCCCGGCACCCGCTGAACGCCTCGCTCGCCCCGCGCCTGCCCGGCCGCGGCGGCTTCGGGATCTTCTGCCAGTCCGGCGCGATCGGCGTGGCCCTGCTGGAGGCCGCCCACAAGCGCGGTCTCGGCGTCTCCTCCTTCGCCTCGGTCGGCAACCGGTCCGACGTCTCCGGCAACGACTTCCTCCAGTACTGGGCCGAGGACGAGGCCACCCGGGTGGTGCTGCTCTACCTGGAGTCCTTCGGCAACCCGCGCAAGTTCACCCGGATCGCCCGCCGGCTCGCCGCCGTCAAGCCGGTCGTGGTGGTCAAGGGAGCCCGGCACACCGGCAGCCTGCCGCCCGGCCACGCCGTCCCCGCCACCGCCACCGGCCTGCGCGACGCCACCGTGGACGCGCTGTTCGAACAGGCGGGCGTCACCCGGGTGTCGACCATCACCGAGCTGTACGACACCGGCGAGCTTCTGGCCCAGCAGCCGCTGCCGCCGGGGGACCGGGTCGCGGTGGTCGGCAACTCCGACTCGCTCGGCCTGCTCACCTACGACGCCCTGCTGGGCGCCGGCCTGCGCCCCCGCACACCCGTCGACCTCACCACCGCCGCGACCGGCGAGAACTTCCGGATCGCCCTGGACGTCGCGCTCGCCGACCCGGCCGTGGACGCGGTGATCGCCGTCGCCATCCCGCCGATCGGCACCTCCGCCCACGCCTTCATGGGCGGCCGGCTGACCGGCGAGGACGACCCCGCGATGGGCTCGGACGACCCGGAGATCGCCGCCGCCCTGCTGGAGGCCGGAAGCCGCGCCCGGGAGCTGGGCAAGCCGCTGCTGCTCACCCACCTGGCGCTGACCGACCTCCCGGTCCGGCTGCGCCCCGGCGGCATCCCCGCCTACGCGGCGCCCGAGCGGGCCGTGCACGCCCTCGCCCACGCCGTGCACTACGCGCAGTGGCGCCGCCGTACGGCCCAGGCGGAGGAAACTGCGCGCGTCCCCGAGCTGGACCGGATCGACGAGCCCGGCGCCCGCCGCCTGGTGGAGGCGGCGCTGAGCACCCGGGCCGCGATCGCCGCCCGCACCCAGCCCGGCGGCGCCCGGATCACCCTGCCGGAGGCGGAGGCCCAGGAGCTGCTGGCCCGCTACGGGATCGACGTCTCGCCGGTGCGGCCGGCCCCGGACGAGGAGAGCGCGGCGGCGGCCGCCGGGGCACTCGGCTACCCGGTGGCCCTCAAGGCGACGGCCCCGCACCTGCGCCACCGCCCCGACCTGGGCAGCGTCCGGCTGGACCTGACCGACGAGGCGGTCCTGCGCCGCGCCCACCGCGAGCTGGACGCGCTGCTCGGCGGCGCCGCGCAGGCCGAGCTGGTCGTCCAGCGGATGGCACCGCGCGGCGTGGACACCGTGATCGCCGCCACGGTGGACCCGGCGGTCGGCGCCATCCTGTCCTTCGGCCTGGCCGGCGCACCGGCCGAACTGCTGGGCGACACGGCGCACCGGCTGGTTCCGGCCACCGACCAGGACGTCGCCGGGCTGATCCGGGAGGTCCGGGCGGCGCCGCTGCTGTTCGGCTGGCGCGGCGCCGAGGCGGTGGACACCGACGCCCTGGAGGAACTGCTGCTCCGGGTGTCGCAGCTGGTGGACGACGTGCCGGAGATCGCCTCGGTGGACCTCGAACCGGTGGTCGTCGCCCCGCACGGACTGGCGATCCTGGGGGCGCGGGTGCGGGTCGCACCCCTGCCGGTCCGCAGCGATCTGGGCCCGCGCGCGATGAGCACGCTGTAACCTTCCTTGGTTGCGCCCTGCCCGGGCGCTGTTGTCCGAAGCTCGGCGCCGTGCCGCCCGCTTCGTCGGCGGACCATGCCAGGATGGAGATATGGCGAAGACCGGTACCACCACCACTCAGGACCTGCGCTCGGCTATCGAGCGCAGCGGCTACTACCCGGCCCTGGTGTCCGAGGCGGTCGAGTCCGCGGTGGGCCCGGAGCCGATCAGCTCCTACCTGGTGCACCAGGAGACGACCTTCGACGCCAACGAGGTGCGCCGGCACGTGACGGTGCTGGTGCTCACCCCGACCCGGTTCGTGGTGAGCCACACGGACGAGCAGTCGGGGGCCGAGGGCAGCCCGGCGGTGCCGTTCGCGACCACGTCGACGGAGAGCGTCCGGCTCGACCGGATCGGCTCGGTCGTGGTGAGCCGGATGGTGGCGAACCCGGAGACGTACACCCCGGGCACCCTGCCGCGCGAGGTCGTGCTGACGATCGGCTGGGGCGCGGTGCAGCGCCTGGACCTGGAGCCGGCCGGCTGCTCCGACCCGAACTGCGAGGCGGACCACGGCTACACCGGCTCGGCCACGGCCGACGACCTCTCCCTGCGGGTGAGCGAGGCCGGTGACGGCCCGGAGACGGTGGCCCAGGCGCTGGTGTTCGCGCGGGCGCTGTCCGACGCCACGATCAGCAACGGCCCGCGGGTCTGAGTCCCACCGCTTCCGACCGCCCGCACCGCTACGAATCCGGTTCCATGTCCTTCGTTCCTGCCGACGGCTACGACGCCTTCGAGATCCTTGACCCGGCCACGGCCCCCGCGCCCCCGTACGGCAGCGGTTCGCTGTGCGACCTGCTGCCCTCGGTGGCGGCGGGGCTCGGCGTCCCCGGGTTCACCGCGACGCTCCCGATCGCCCCGGCGGACCGGGTGGTGGTCTTCCTGGTGGACGGCCTGGGCTGGGAGCTGCTGCTGCGCCACCCCGAGTACGCGCCGTTCCTGTCCTCGCTCGCCGGCAGCTCGATGGGCGGCAGCGGCCGTCCGCTGACCGCGGGCTTCCCGTCGACCACGGCGACCTCGCTGGCCTCGGTCGGCACCGGCACGCCGCCGGGCCTGCACGGCCTGGCCGGGTACACGGTGGCGGTGCCGGGCGCCGGCTACCTGATGAACCAGCTGCGCTGGCAGCCGCCGACCGAGCCGCACGCCTGGCAGCCGTACCCGACGGTCTTCGAGCGCACCCACCAGGCCGGGGTGGCGACCGCGCAGGTCTCCTCCCCGCTGTTCGCCCAGACCCCGCTGACCAGGGTGGCGCTGTCCGGCGGCACCTTCCTCGGCCGCACCACGGGCGAGGAGCGGATGGACCAGGCGGCGGCCTGGCTGGCCGAGCACGACCGGGCGCTGGTGTACACCTACGTCAGCGAGCTGGACGGCGCGGGCCACCGCTTCGGGGTCGACTCGGACGAGTGGCGGATGACGCTGGACGCGGTGGACCGGCTGGCCCGCCGGCTGGCCGAGCAGCTGCCGCCGCGCTCGGCGATGTACGTGACGGCCGACCACGGCATGATCGACATCGCGCCGGAGGACCGGATCGACTTCGACGAGGACTGGGAGCTGGGCGCCGGCGTCGCCCTGCTCGGCGGCGAGGGCCGGGCCCGGCACGTGTACGCGGTGCCGGGCGCCGCCGCCGACGTGCACACGGTCTGGAGCGAGGTGCTGGGCGACCGGATGTGGGTGGCCACCCGGGACCAGGCGATCGCGGCGGGCTGGTTCGGCCCGGTCGTGGACGAGCGGGTGTACGCCCGGATCGGCGACGTGGTCGCCGCGGCGCGCGACGACATCGCGATCGTCGCCTCCCGCAACGAGCCCGGCGAGTCCACGATGATCGGTCTGCACGGTTCGATGACCCCGGTCGAGCAGTTCGTGCCGCTGCTCGAGGTCCGCGGCTGACCGGGCCGTACCGCCCAATTGACTTATCTGTGCCCGAACTCCCTTGATTTGAAAGGCCTTTGCTCCACCCATGGCTGAACTGGTGTTCTTCTCGGGCACGATGGACTGCGGCAAGTCGACGCTGGCGCTGCAGATGGACCACAACCACACCGCGCGCGGCCGGCAGGGCGTGATCCTCACCCGCAACGACCGGGCGGGCGAGGCGACGATCTCCAGCCGGCTGGGCCTGCGCGCCGACGCGGTCGAGGTGACGGACGACTTCGACTTCCACGCGCACGTGGTGCACCGGCTCTCGGCCGGCGGCCGGGTGGACTACCTGATCTGCGACGAGGCGCAGTTCTTCGCCGCCGAGCAGGTCGACCAGCTGGCCCGGGTGGTGGACGAGCTGGACATCGACGTCTACACCTTCGGCATCACCACCGACTTCCGCACCCGGCTGTTCCCGGGCTCGCAGCGGCTGATCGAGCTGGCCGACCGGGTGGAGGTGCTCCAGGTCGAGGCGCTGTGCTGGTGCGGCGCGCGGGCCACCCACAACGCCCGTACGGTCGGCGGGGTGATGGTGGTCGAGGGCGCCCAGGTGGTGGTCGGCGACATCTCGGTGGACCAGGACGAGGTCGGCTACGAGGTGCTGTGCCGCCGCCACCACCGCCGCCGGCTGACCGCCGCGACGGCGCGCGCCTCGGTGCTCTCCCCGGACGTGCTCCCCTTCGAGGAGCAGCAGGTCTGACGGCGGGCCCCCGCCCTAGGGGGCCGCTTCCAGGACGGAGAAGTGCCCGCCCTGCGGGTCGGCGAGCCGGGCGGCCCGGCCGCGGGCGGTGTCGTGCGGTTCGACCAGGACCCGGCCGCCGAGCTCGACGGTGCGACGGGCGGTCAGCTCGGCGTCGCGGACCGCGAAGTGGGTGCGCCAGCGCGGCGGGTGGCCGCGCAGCTCGGCGCGGTGCCGGATGCCGGCGACCGGACGCCCGTGCACCAGCAGCGCGCTCTCCTCAGCGGCGGAGCGGACCGGGCGGTCGAGCACGGCGGAGTAGAAGGTGGCCGCGCCCGGCGCGTCGGGCGTGAGCAGTTCGGCCCAGGCCGGGGCGCCCGGCTCGCGGCCGGCCTCCCGGCCGAGGTGCTCCTCGCCCTGCCAGAGGCCGAAGACGGCGCCGGAGACGTCGGCGGCGATGGCCATCCGCCCGGCGCGCTCGGCCTGGAGCGGCCCGACGGCGACGGTTCCGCCGCACTCGCGGACGAGTTGGGTGGTGCGGTCGGCGTCGTCCACGGCGAAGTAGGTGGTCCACTGCACCGGGAAGCCGGTGGCGGTGGAGACGCCGAGGCCGGCCACCGGCGCCCCGTCGAGCTCGGCCCGGACGTAGTCGCCGAGCTGGCCGGGCCCGGGCGTGTACGTCCAGCCGAGCAGGGCGCCGTAGAAGGCGCGGGCGCCGGGCAGGTCGTCGGTCAGCAGGCTGACCCAGCAGGGCGTGCCCTGGGCCAGTCGGAGTTCCACCGCGGGCAATGCGGGCCTCCTCGTGGGTGGTCGGCGCACGGAGATCCCTGCGCGAGGGTGATGCTTCCACCCTGGCGGTCGCCCAACCCCCGGGCCGCGCGGAAAGTCCGGCAAAGACCCCACAAAGAGCGGTGGGCCGGGGTGTTCGCTGCGGATTTCCGCCGCCTTCTGCCGTCTTCCGTCGGATTCCGTCGTGTTCCGTCGGTGCGGGAAACGGGGAGGAGGATCCGGATGCCCCCGCCGCCCGGGCCGCGCTGCGCGACAATGTGCGCCATGACCACCACCTACAACGACGGTTCCCCGCTGATCTCCGCGGCCGGGCTGCGGGAGGCGCTGGCCTCCGCGCTGCCGCCGGTGCTGCTGGACGTGCGCTACCAGCTGGTCGGCGCCGCGCCGGGAGGCCCGACCGCGGCCGAGGAGTACCGGGCCGGTCACCTGCCCGGCGCCCACTTCGTCGAGCTGGACCGGGACCTGGCCGCCGCGCCCGGCGCGCCCGGCCGGGGCGGGCGCCACCCGCTGCCGGACCCGGAGGAGTTCGGCGCGGCGATGCGCCGCTTCGGGGTGAGCGCCCGGCGCCCGGTCGTGGTCTACGACGGCGCGGCCTCGATGGCGGCGGCCCGGGCCTGGTGGCTGCTGCGCTGGGCCGGCCACCGGGACGTCCGGGTGCTGGACGGCGGCTTCGCGGCCTGGCAGGCGGCCGGGCTGCCGGTGACGACCGAGCTGCCGGAGCCCGGGGAGGGCGACTTCAAGCCGGTGCCGGGGCAGCTGCCGACGGTGGACGGGGACGGCGCCGCGGCCTGGGCGCGCGGCGGCCTGCTGCTGGACGCCAGGTCGGGGGAGCGCTACCGGGGCGAGACCGAGCCGGTGGACCCGCGGGCCGGGCACATCCCGGGCGCGGTCTCGGCGCCGACGGCCGGGAACGTCGGCCCGGACGGCAGGTTCCTCCCGGCCGCCGAGCTGGCCGCCCGGTTCCGGGCGCTGGGCGCGGGGGAGCGGGAGACCGCGGTGTACTGCGGTTCGGGGGTGACGGCGGCGCACCAGATCCTGGCGCTGGAGGTGGCGGGGCTGCCGGCCACGCTGTACCCGGGCTCGTGGAGCGAGTGGTCGAGCGACGGGGCGCGCCCGGTGGCGGTCACCGGGCAGCCGGGCTGATCCCCCGGGTACGCCGCAGGGGCGGGAGGCCGAGCCTCCCGCCCCTGCGGCGTACCGCCGCTGCTACTCCTGCTTCTTGCGCCGGCTGCCGAAGACGATCTCGTCCCAGCTCGGCACGGTGGCCCGGCGACCGGGCCGGACGCCGTCCGCCTCGGCCTGCCGGTCGGTGGTGCCGACCAGGCGGTCGCGGTGCGGGGCGACGGCGCGCGGCATCAGGATGTCGGCGTAGGCCGAGCCCGCGCCGACCGCCGGGGCGGCCGCCGCCGCGGCCGGCTCCTCGTTCTCCTCGGCGACCTCGGCGGGCACCGGCTCGATCGGGGCGGGGGCGCCGACGGCGAGGTCGCCGCGGAAGGCGGGGACCACGTCGAGCAGGCTGGTCAGCGAGTCCCGGGACTCGGCGGTGGCCTCCCGCGACTCGCGGACCTCGCGGGCCGACATGATGCGGTCGGCCGAGGGCCGGTCGATCATCGCGCGGGGCGGCCGGTCCTGGGGGAGCCGGGCGATCCGCGGGATGAACGGGAAGACCGACTCCTCCTCGCGCTCGACGTTCTCGCCGATCAGCGCGCGGGCCTCGTCGTCGTTGGGCTGGACCAGGCGCCGGGGCGGGTCGTACGTCCAGGAAGCGCTGCGACCCTCGCCGTCGGCCCGGTAGGAGAGGATGACCTCCCAGGTGCCGTCGTCGCGCCGCCAGGAGTCCCAGCGTTCGGTCTCCTTCTCGGCGCCGCGCAGCGCGAGCCGCTCGGCGACGGCCTCGCCGAGCTGAGGGCCGGGGGACTCGCCGTTGCGGCGGATCGCGGTCTTGCGGGCGCGCTCGGCCATGAAGGCGCGCTCGGCGAGCACCGGGCCCTCGAAGCGGCGGACGCGGTCGACGGAGATCCCGGCGGCCTGGGCGACCTCCTCGGCGGAGGCACCGGCTCGTATCCGGGCCTGGATGTCCCGGGGGCGCAGATGGCTCTCGACCTCGATCTCGATCTGGCCGAGGCGCGGCCGGTCCCCGCGGATGGCGGCGCGTAGCCGCTCGTCGATGGGAAGGGTGTACTCCGTGCTGTCGGCAGCCTTGAGCACCAGCCGTGTGCCGTCGTTGCTGACGGCCACAACCCGCAGTTCGGGCACGGTTACCTCCCGGGTGGTGCCTGCCGACGTCACCTGCGTCGCTGCTCCCGTACTGAGTGTGGCCTGCCCACTCGCGACTGGCCACAACCTTGCTGAGTTCCCCGGCGTGTCGGGCGTATGCCCGTGCATGCCGCTGTGGCACGGTTGCCTTTTTGCCACGCCGTCGGTCGGCGTCGCGCCTGGGTGTCCCGGCCGTCCTCGCACGCGCAGTGAACGCGACGATCCGGGACGGGCGTCGCCGTGCGTGCCCGCTCCGTGGCTCCTCGTCAAGCTGTCGGTGTAGGCACAGTCGACAAGTCGACCCAAGGCTCGGGCTTTACGAACAGTACTCCATTCGTGGCATCCACAGGGGCGGCTCGCCGCTCAAGTCTCCCGCGATTCACGGGAATCTCAAGAGCGCGCTCCCCCAATGGCGGATGGCCGCCGGACGGACGGTGATCATCTTCACACAATCCGGGCGTGGAGAACCGCATTTTCGTCCCTTGTGTCCTTCTTTGGGCAAGATGGAGAGTCTTGTTCGAGGAACAGCCGTACGGACCGAGGGATGTTGATGCCGGAGCGGAGCCCCGCCGAGGAGGGCGGCAAGGCCAAGGAGGAGCGCAGGCGCATCGATCTGAGTGTGGCTCAGGTCGCGGCGAGTGCGCTGGCCACGGTGGTGGGTGCGCTGCTCGCCTCCGAACTGGGGGTGTACGGCACGATCCTGGGCGCCGCCGTGGTGAGCGTCGGGGCCACCACCGGCGGCGCGGTGTTCCAGCACCTCTTCAAGCGGACCGGCGAGCAGCTGCGCGGGGCGGTGGACCGGGGGCCGAACCGGACCGTCAACGCGCTGCGCCAGGTGCCGGTCGGCGCCGGCGAGCCCGGGCCGCGGGCGGAGCCGCCGGTGATCACCTCGGAGTGGAACGAGCCGCAGGTGGTGCGGGCGCGTCGGCGGTGGCGCTGGAAGACGTACGCGGCGGTGTCCGGGCTGGTCTTCCTGCTGGCGATGACGCCGATCGTGGCGTTCGAACTGGCCACCGGGCAGCCGGTGTCGGCGACGGTCAAGGGCGAGTCCGGCAACGGCACGTCCTTCGGCGGCTCGGTGACGCCCAGGTCGTCCCAGCAGCAGGACGACCCGGCGGACCGGCCGTCCCCGGGCGGCCGGCCGGGCCAGGACGCCACGCCGTCCGGCGGTGCCTCGGCTCCGGCGACCACCCGGCCGAGCCGGGGGCCGGGCGACACGCCGAGCGGCGGCGCCGGGACGGCCACGCCCTCGGCGGGCCCGAGCGCGACCCCGTCGGCCGGCGCCTCCCCGTCGGCGGGCGGCGGGAAGCCCAGCGGCGCGGCGAGCCCGCAGCCGCCGGCGCCGAGCGGCGCTCCGTCGAACGAACCGGCGAAGGACCCGGCGAAGGCGCCGGTGGCCCCGCCACCGGCCGACGGCACCGGCGCCACGTCCTGGGAGGGCGCGCGGAGCTAGACGAGTAGTTCCGAAGTGGGCTGGGTTTGCCGGTTCTGCTCCGGGCATGCAGGAAGGGTGTCCAGCATCGGGTTGTGACGACCGAAGAGCTGGACACCCTCCTGACGGCACTCTACGTGCAGATCGACGATCACCTGCCCCGAACGCGAGGGTTGGGCCGCCCGCCGTTGCTGACGGACTCCGAACTGGTCTGCCTGGCCGTGGCCCAGGCCCTGCCCGGCTTCCACTCCGAGGCCCGCTGGATCCGCTTCGCCCAGGCCCATCTGCGCGGCATGTTCCCGAACCTGCCCGGCAGGCCCGGCTACAACAAGCGCCTGCGCGCGGCACGGCCGCTGCTCCAGCAGGCCGTGCGCGACCTGGCCCGGGCGACCGACCTGTGGGGCGACCCGGTGTGGATCACCGACTCGACGCCCGTGGAGTGCGGCCGCTCCCGCGACACCGTCCGCCGCTCGGCGCTGGCCGGCTGGGCCGGCTACGGCTACAGCCGCTCCCACTCGCGCTGGTTCTGGGGCCTGAAGCTGCACCTGGTGTGCACCCCGGCCGGCCTGCCCGTCACCTGGGCCCTCGCCAACCCCAAGGTCGACGAGCGCGAGGTCCTGGCCGCGCTCGTCGAGACCGAGCCCGGTCTCGTGCGCGAGCGGCCCGGCCTGCTGATCCTCGCCGACAAGGGCTACGTCTCCGCCGAACTCGACCGCTTCCTCGACCAGTACGGCATCCAGCTGCTGCGACCGTCGTACCGCAACCTCGCCCCTCGCCCGGGCGAGGGACTGCTGAAGTCGGTCCGCCAGCTCATCGAGTCCGTCAACGACACGCTCAAAGGCCAACTCGGACTCGAACAACACGGCGGCCGCACCATCGAAGGCGTCGGCGCCCGGGTCGGCCAGCGGCTGCTGGCGATGACCTGCGCGATCTGGCACAACCGGACCACCGGCCAACCCGTCACCCGCTCACTGATCGCCTACGACCACTGACCGACTTCGGAACTACTCGTCTAGGCGCCCAGCACCCGGCGCAGGTAGTCGTTGCCGAACACCCGCTGCGGGTCGACCTCGTCGCGCAGCGCGGTGAAGTCGGCGAAGTGCGGGTAGACGCCGGCCAGGTAGCCGGCGTCGCGGGTGTGCAGCTTGCCCCAGTGCGGCCGGCCCTGATGGGCGGTCATCAGCTGTTCGACGCCGGTGAAGTAGCCCTGGTCGGCGGTGCCCCGGTAGAGGTGGACGGCGATGTAGGCGCTGTCCCGGCCGGACGCGGTGGAGAGCCAGAGGTCGTCGGCGGGGGCGAAGCGCACCTCGACCGGGAAGCTGACCTTCCAGCCGGAGCGCTCGACCAGGGCCCTCAGCTCGCGCAGCACCTCGCCCACGGCCGCGCGCGGCACCGCGTACTCCATCTCCACGAAGCGGACCTTGCGCGGGCTGGTGAACACCTTGTACGCGGTGTCGGTGAAGCTGCGCTCGGACCAGGCCCGGCTGGCCAGCGAGGCGATCGAGGGGATCGAGCCGGGGAAGCGGCGGCCGACCCGGCAGGCGCCCTCCCAGACCGTGTTGGAGAGGAAGTCGTCCTCCAGCCACTCCTTGAACCGGGGCAGCGGGGCGGCCGGGCCCTGGCTGCGGTTGTTGCGCTTGGTGGCGCAGCGGTCGGTGTGCGGGAACCAGTAGAACTCGAAGTGCTCGTTGACGGCGGTGAGGTCGTCCAGGCGCTCCAGCACCTCGTCGAAGCCCATCGGCTGCTCGTGCGCGGTGAGCAGGAAGGCCGGCTCGACGCCGAAGGTGAGCGCGGTGATCACGCCGAGGGCGCCGAGGCCGAGCCGGGCGCCCTGGAAGAGCCGGGGGTTCTCGGTCGGGGAGCAGTGCCGGACGGTGCCGTCGGCGAGGACGATCTCCAGCGCGCGGATCTGGGCGGCCAGCGAGCCGGAGTCGCGGCCGGTGCCGTGGGTGCCGGTGCTGGTGGCGCCGGCCACGGTCTGGACCTCGATGTCGCCCATGTTGGTCAGCGAGAGGCCCTCGGCGGCGAGGAGCCGGTTGAGCCGGTGCAGCGGGAGGCCGGACTCGACGGTGACGGTGCCGGCCTCGCGGTCGATCCCGCGGACGGCGGTGAGCGCGTGCGGGCGGATCTGGACGCCGTCGCCGGCGGAGGCGATCGAGGTGAAGGAGTGGCCGGAACCGACGGCCTTGACGGTGCGGCCCTGTTCGGCGGCCCGCCGGATCTCCCTGGCCAGTTCCTCCGCGGTGCCGGGGGCGGCGGTCCGGGCGGGCCGGGCGCTCTGGTTGCCGGCCCAGTTGGTCCACCGGGCGGGGGTCGCGGTACTGGCCTGCGGCATTGCGCTGCCTCCTGCTCCGTGGCCGAACGGGTCGGCGCGGTCCGGGGCGGCGCGGCCGCCCTACCCGCTGGTAGGGCCTGCGGGTAGGGCGAGAGACTAGTCAGTTCACCGTTCGGCGTCTACGGGTTGTCCGACCCCGTCGGCCGTCGCCGCGGCGGGCGTGCCGGAGGCCAGTCCGGCGCGCAGCCGGCCGAGGCCGGCGAGGGCGGCGACCACCCCGAGCAGGCCGGCGGCGACCGGCACCCAGTAGCCCGCGGCGGCGCCGGAGGCGTCGACCACCCAGCCGCCGGCCGAGGAGCCGGCCGCGACGCCGAGGGCCAGGCCGGTGGTGGTCCAGGTCATCCCCTCGGTCAGCTGGGCGGCCGGGACGAGCCGTTCGACCAGGGCCATCGCGGTGATCAGGGTGGGGGAGATGGCGATGCCGGCGACCAGCAGCGCGCCGCCGGCCGAGACCAGTCCGCCGATGCCGTGCACCGCGTGGGCGACCAGCACCAGCGGCACCATGCTGATCGCCATGAACAGGACGCCGCCGAGGAAGCGGACGGCCATCGAGCCGGTGAGCCTGAGGGTGCCGAAGACCACCCCGGCCAGGCAGGAGCCGAGGGCCCACAGGGCGAGGATCACGCTGGAGATCGACTTGTGGCCCTGGTCCTCGGCGAAGGCGACGGTGACCACCTCGACCGAGCCGAAGATCGCGCCGGTGGCGACGAAGGTCAGGATCAGCACCTGGAGGCCGCGGTTGAGGATGACCGAGCCGCCCTGGTGCCGGGCGGCCGGATGGACCGGCGGCTCGGTGGAGCGCTGCCCGGCGAACAGCAGGACGCCGACGGCGAGGAAGAGCCCGGCGAGCAGCACGCCGGCCTCGGGGAAGACGGAGGTGGCCAGGCCGATGGAGAGGATCGGGCCGACGATGAAGCAGACCTCGTCGACCACGGCCTCGAAGGAGTAGGCGGTGTGCAGCCTGCCGGCGTCCTCGCGGTAGAGGTGGGCCCAGCGGGCGCGGACCATCGCGCCGGTGCTGGGCATCACGCCCATGCCGGCGGCGAAGACGAACAGCGTCCAGTCGGGGGCGCCCAGCCGGGCGCAGAGCAGCAGGCCGGTGACGGCGACGACGGTGATCGCCATGGCGGGGACGATGATCCTGCGCTGGCCGTGCCGGTCCACCAGCCGGGAGACCTGGGGGCCGAGCACCGCGGCGGAGATCGCGAGGCAGGCGGAGACCAGGCCGGCGACCCCGTAGGAGCCTCTGAGCTGGGACAGCATGGTCACGATGCCGATGCCGGTCATGGAGATCGGCAGGCGGGAGACGAAGCCGGTGGAGGAGAAGGCCAGAGTGCCGGGGGCGGCGAATATCTGGCGGTAGCTGGACAGCACGGGAGCTCCGGGCGGGGAGTAAGGAACAAGGCTGGTGAACACAGCTTACGTACGTTGGCAAACGGTATTTTCCGGACACCCGCGCGGCCCCGGCGACGGCGCCCGCCCCCTCAGTGGCAGGATCGGTGCCATGTCCGACGCGCGCAATCCCTCCCCTTCCGGCGCCGCCCCGTACGACGCCCTGCTGCTGCTGTCCTTCGGCGGGCCCGAGGGCCCCGAGGACGTCGTCCCCTTCCTGGAGAACGTCACCCGCGGCCGAGGCATCCCCAGGGAACGGCTGAAGGAGGTGGGCAAGCACTACTTCATGTTCGGCGGGGTCAGTCCGATCAACGGGCAGAACCGCGAACTGCTCGCCGCGCTGCGCAAGGACTTCGCCGAGCACGGGCTGGACCTGCCGGTCTACTGGGGCAACCGGAACTGGGCGCCCTACCTGGTGGACACCCTGCGCGAGATGGCCGCCGACGGCCACCGCCGGATCGCCGTGCTCGCCACCAGCGCCTACGCCGGCTACTCCGGCTGCCGCCAGTACCGGGAGAACCTGGCCGACGCGCTGGCCGCGCTCGCCGAGGAGGGCGTGCCCGCCCTGCGGGTGGACAAGCTGCGGCACTTCTACAACCACCCGGGCTTCGTCCAGCCTATGACCGACGCCGCCCTGGCCGCCCTGGACGAGCTGCCCGAGGCCGTCCGCCCCGGCGCCCGGCTGGCGTTCACCACCCACTCCATCCCGGACTCCATGGCCGAGACCTCCGGCGCCCCGGACGACCCGGCCCGCGGCGAGCCCGGCGGCGCGTACGTCGCCCAGCACCTGGACGTGGCCCGGCTGATCGCCGCCGCGGTGGCCGAGCGCACCGGCGTGGCCGACCGGCCGTGGGAGCTGGTGTACCAGAGCCGCAGCGGCGCCCCGCACACCCCGTGGCTGGAACCCGACATCTGCGACCACCTGGAGGCCCAGCACGCCGACGGCGCGCCCGCCGTGGTGATGGTCCCGATCGGGTTCGTCTCGGACCACATGGAGGTCAGGTACGACCTGGACACCGAGGCCGTCGCCAAGGCCGCCGAACTCGGCCTGCCGGTGGCCCGCGCCGCCACCGTCGGCGCCGACCCCCGGTTCACCGCCGCGGTGCGCGAACTCGTCCTGGAGCGGGCCGCCACCGAGCGCGGGGAGCGGGTGACCCGCTGCGCGCTCGGCGCGCTCGGCCCCAGCCACGACGTGTGCGCGGTGGCCTGCTGCCCCAACCCGCGCGCCCCGCGCCCGGCCGTCGCCGAGCGCTGAGCGCGGATCCCGGGCTTCCCGTCCGCCCCGCGCGTCCGGCCAGTCCCGTCCGAGCCGTCCGATCCGTCCGTCCGTCCGATCCGTCCGTCCGTCGTTCCGGAGGAGAACCCCGTGCCCACCCCCGCCCTGCCCGACGACCGGCTCCTCGACGACCTGCTGGAGGTCGCCCTGGACGCGGCCCGGCAGGCCGGCGCCCTGCTGCGCGACGGCCGCCCCGCCGACCTCGGCGTGGCCGGCACCAAGAGCAGCCCGGTCGACGTGGTCACCGAGATGGACCTCGCCTCCGAGAAGCTCGTCCTGGAGCTGATCACCGACCGCCGCCCGGAGGACGGCTACCTCGGCGAGGAGGGCGCCGAGCGGCCGGGCGCCAGCGGCGTCCGCTGGGTCGTGGACCCGCTCGACGGAACGGTCAACTACCTCTACGGGCTGCCGTCCTGGGCGGTCAGCGTGGCCGCCGAGCTGGACGGCCGGGCGGTCGTCGGGGTGGTGTACGCCCCGGCCCGCGGCGAGCTGTTCCACGCCGTCCTGGGCCGTGGCGCCCGCCTGGACGGCCGGCCGGTCTCGGCCCGCCCGGCCCCGCCCTGGGGCCAGGCGCTGATCGCCACCGGCTTCAACTACGTCCAGCCGGTACGGGTGCGGCAGGCCGAGGTGCTGCTGGCGCTGATGCCGGAGGTGCGGGACGTCCGCCGGGGCGGGGCGGCCGCGGTGGACCTGTGCGACGTCGCCGCCGGGCGGCTGGACGGCTACTACGAGCGCGGCCTGGCCCCCTGGGACCGGGCGGCCGGCTGCCTGATCGCCGCCGAGGCCGGCGCGCTGGTCGGCGGCCGCCCCGGGCACGGGCCGGACCGCGAGCTGACCGTGGCCGCCGCCCCGGGGGTGTACGAGCCGCTGCAGGAGCGGCTGGCCGCGCTGCGCGCCTGGGCGGACTGACCGGCTCCGGCCGTGCCGCCCCGGACCCCCGGGGCGGCACGGCCCCGGACATGCGAAGAGCCCTGACATACGGGGGATGCCAGGGCCTGGGTTTCGCACGGCCCCCTCAGGGCCGCTGGTGCCGGAGGTCCGGCGACGGGTCGGTGGTGCCGAACGGGTCAGGCAGCGGTGCGGTGGCGCTCCAGCACCGTGTCCACGCCGTGCTCGGCGGCGAGTCGGCGGAGGTCGTCCAGCTCGGACTGCTCCACCTCGGCGAGGAACTCGTCCCCGGCCTCGATCGCGCGGTGCAGGTCCTGCTCGGCGTTGGCTATGCGCTGCAGGATTCCGGCCTTGAAGGCGTCCATACGGGCCCCCTTACTGTGTCGGACGTGCACGGTCGTGCGCTCTCCGCCCCGAGGAGGTCCAGCCGGTGAGAGCACCCGGGCCGGAGGGTGATGGATCTCCGGATGGGTGCGGAGAGGCCTTCGGCCGCTCCCGGTGATGTCCCAGCCCCAGGGCCGGCGCGGATGAACGCACGGCGGGTGGGTGCGACCGGCCGTCAGCCAGATCGCGGGTGTGCAGCTGTCCTCCCCGCCCCGGGGGCCGGGAAACCTCCGGGTGGAAGAAAGTTGCCCGTGTCACAGTCCAAACGGAATGATGCGGGTGCGAACGGTCGCCGACGCGGCCCCGGGGCCCGTGCCCGAGGGGCAGCTTATCGCTGCTTTACCGCAGGACCAGGCAGGATGGAGGCACCGTCGGAGCCGTGCGTCCGCTTCCGGGGCCGGCCTGGAGAAGGGACAACGACCGTGCGGGTTCTCGTCGTCGAGGACGAGCAGCTGCTTGCCGAGGCCGTCGCGACCGGCCTGCGCCGCGAGGCGATGGCCGTCGACGTGGTGTACGACGGGGAGGCCGCGCTCCAGCGCATCGCGGTCAACGACTACGACGTCGTCGTCCTGGACCGCGATCTTCCGCTGGTGCACGGGGACGACGTCTGCCGCAAGGTGGTCGAGCAGGGCCTGGCGACCCGGGTGATCATGCTGACCGCCTCCGGCGACATCAGCGACCGGGTCGAGGGCCTGGAGATCGGCGCGGACGACTACCTTCCGAAGCCGTTCGCCTTCAGTGAACTCGTCGCCCGGGTAAGGGCGCTGGGCCGCCGCGCGACCATCCCGCTGCCCCCGGTGCTGGAGCGGGCCGGCAT
Source organism: Kitasatospora sp. Xyl93 (assembly GCF_055383135.1). NCBI lineage: Bacteria > Bacillati > Actinomycetota > Actinomycetes > Kitasatosporales > Streptomycetaceae > Kitasatospora > Kitasatospora sp. Xyl93. The sequence continues at coordinate 5,574,839 of NZ_AP029185.1, forward strand.
CTCGCTCGACCCCGGCCGGCGCGAGGTGATCCGCGACGGACGCACCGTCCAGCTCGCGCCCAAGGAGTTCGCCGTGCTGGAGGTGCTGATGCGGGCCGGCGGCGCCGTCGTCTCCGCCGAGCAGCTCCTGGAGAAGGCCTGGGACGAGCACACCGACCCGTTCACCAACGTCGTGCGCGTCACCGTGATGACGCTGCGCCGCAAGCTCGGAGACCCGCCGGTGATCGTCACCGTGCCGGGCTCCGGCTACCGGATCTGACGACCGGAGTCCGCCCGCCCCGGACTCCCCGCCGTACGCGCCCGCCCCGGCGGACGCCCCGAGAGGACCATCATGACCACCCCGCCCCCCGCCGGCGGGGCCTCCGGCGCGCCCGCCGGGGGCCCACGTGCCGTCCCGCCGAAGCCCCTGACCCCGCCGCGCGTCCACCGCCCCGGGCCCTACGTCCCCGGCGACGGCATGCTCGCCTGGCTCCCCTTCCGCCCCACCATCCGGATGCGCCTCACCCTGCTGTACGGCGGGATGTTCCTGATGGCAGGCGTGGTGCTGCTGCTCCTGATGTACGTGTTCTTCCAGGACGCCGTCTCCTACCTGGCGCCGCGCCAGCTGTTCGTCGACGGCGGCATCCGTGTCACCACCCCTGACGGCACCGTTCGCACCATGGACTCCGCGGCGTTCAACCAGTGGCAGGCCGCCGACTACCTGGGCCGCTCCGACTCCGCGCTCAACACCCTGCTGCGCAAGTCGCTGACCATGCTGGTCTGCCTCGCCGTGATCGCCTTCGCCGCCGGCTACGCGATGGCCGGCCGGGTGCTGCGACCGCTCGGCCGGATCACCCGCACCGCCCGTGACGTGGCCTCCTCCGACCTGCACCGCCGGATCGAGCTGGACGGCCCGGACGACGAGCTCAAGGAACTCGCCGACACCTTCGACGGCATGCTGGACCGGCTGGACCGCTCCTTCGACTCCCAGCGCCGCTTCGTCGCCAACGCCTCGCACGAGCTGCGCACCCCGCTGGCGATCAACCGCACCCTGCTGGAGGTCCAACTCTCCGACCCGGCCGCCTCGTCGGACCTCCAGCAGCTCGGGAAAACCCTGCTGGCCACCAACGAGCGCAGCGAGCAACTGGTCGAGGGCCTGCTGCTGCTCGCCCGCAGCGAGAACGAGCTGACCGACCGGCGCCCGGTGGAGCTGTCCGAGGTGGCCACCCGGGCGCTGGAGCAGAGCCGGGGCGAGGCCGACAAGCGCGAGGTCGAGCTGCGCTCGAAGCTCGATCCGGCCATGGTCGGCGGCAACGGCGTGCTGCTGGAGCGGCTCGCGCTGAACCTGCTGCAGAACGCCGTCCGCTACAACACCGCGGGCGGCTGGGTCGAGCTGGCCACCACCGCGGTGCCCGGCGGCGGCGAGCTGGTGGTCTCCAACACCGGCCCGGTGGTGCCCGGGTACGAACTGGAGCACATCTTCGAGCCGTTCCGCCGGATCAAGGGCGCCGACCGCACTCGCAGCGACAAGGGGGTCGGGCTCGGCCTGTCCATCGTCCGCTCGGTGGTGCGCGCGCACGGCGGCACCATCGAGGCCACCCCGCGCTCCGGCGGCGGTCTCACCATGCGGGTTCGCATCCCCTCCCCGTAAGGGGCCGACGCCCCTTTCGCGGGCGACAGTTCCCAGCCGCCCCCGCCAGGCCCGTCAAGACGACATAAGGCCTGGCGGGGGCGGCTTGTCATTTGCGGTCCGAGCAACTTACGGTGTCGTAACCTACGCAACCGTAGGTGAATCCGTCGGCGGACCGTCGACGGGTCGAACGATGTGTCCCAGTCCCCGCGCCCGTCCCAGCGCGTGCCGTCCCCTCAGGAGCAAGACCTTGACCATCGCCCCTGTGCAGAGCAGCTCTCCGCTCGTCGCGAGCGGCTGGACCGACGCGCGGCTGATCCTCGCCCTCGAGGAGGTCGTGGAGACCGAGCTCAACCGCCACCTGGGCGTGGCCAAGGAGTGGATGCCGCACGAGTTCGTCCCGTGGAGCCAGGGCCGCGACTTCGACGGCGTGCTGGGCGGCGAGGCCTGGTCGCTGGAGCAGTCCCGGGTGACCCCGGTGGGCCGGGTGTCGCTGGTGGTCAACCTGCTCACCGAGGACAACCTGCCGAGCTACCACCACGAGATCGCGACCATGTTCGGCCGCGAGGGCGCCTGGGGCACCTGGGTGCACCGCTGGACGGCCGAGGAGGGCCGCCACGGGATAGCCATCCGCGACTACCTGCTCGCCACCCGGGCGGTCGACCCGGTGGAGCTGGAGCGGGCCCGGATGAGCCACATGTCCGAGGGCTTCGAGTCCGACAACTCGCACAGCATGCTGCACTCGGTCGCGTACGTGGCCTTCCAGGAGCTCGCCACCCGCATCGCGCACCGCAACACCGGCAAGTACGCCGGCGACCCGCTCTGCGAGCAGCTGCTGGCGAAGATCGCCAACGACGAGAACCTGCACATGGTCTTCTACCGGAACCTGCTGAAGGCCGCCCTGGAGATCGCCCCGGACCAGGCCATGCGGGCCGTCGCCGACGTGGTCACCGAGTTCCGGATGCCCGGCCACGGCATCCCCGGCTTCGAGCGCGCGGCCGCGCAGATCGCCATCGGCGGGGTGTACAACCTGCGCATCCACCACGACGACGTGCTCCAGCCGGTGCTGCGCCACCTCAAGGTGATGGAGATCGGCGGCCTCGGCCCCGAGGGCCTGCTGGCGCAGAACGAGCTGGGCGTGTTCCTGGACGGGCTGGACGGTCAGGCCCGGAAGTTCGAGGAGCGCCAGGCCGCCCTGCTGGCGCGTCGCGAGGCCCGGCGGAACGCCGGCTGAGGCGCGGCGACGTACGGTCGGAGTGGGTGGATTTTCCGCGATTTGCCCTGGAAGATTCTGAACGTGACCAAGCTCACACCGTGTCGCTCCATGATTCCGGGCAACCCCGGAGAGTGATCACCTGATCAGGGGTGCCGATCGCCGTCCGTGATCGGTTTTCGACCCCCGCCCGGTCCGCCGGATCGGTCGGCATCCCTGATGGACAAGGGATTTCGTAGGCGTCCGAAACCGTCGTGCTCACTGTGCGTGGTCGGTCAACCGGGCCCGGGGAGGGCCGGCGATGGCCGAGCGTGAGGCCTTCCGCAGCCCCGGGGATCACCCCGATGGAGCCCGGGCTGAGTGTCGATTGAGTAACAGGGCTTGAAGTAAGGCAAAATCTCCGCCTCGGGTCGGGCACAAGACCGACCCCCCATGCGTTACGTGCGCTGGAGATACCGCACACACCGCACAACCCGGAGGGGGAGAGCGAAAAATGGCAACCGACTACGACACCCCACGCAAGACCGACGACGAGCTCAACGAAGACAGCATCGAGGAGCTCAAGGCTCGGCGGAACGACAAGGGCGGCAGCTCTGTCGACGTCGACGAGTTCGACGCCGCCGAGGGCATGGAGCTCCCCGGTGCCGACCTCTCGAACGAGGAGCTCGCCGTCCGCGTCCTGCCCAAGCAGGCCGACGAGTTCACCTGCATGAGCTGCTTCCTGGTGCACCACCGCAGCCAGCTGTACAGCGAGAAGAACGGCAACCCGATCTGCCGGGACTGCGGCGCCTGAGCACCGCGGCGGACAGGGCCCGGGGCCCGCGGCTGCGCCCGCGGGACCGGCACACCGCTCCTTCCGGCCCCGGGCAGCGGGGCCGGACGGCAGGTCCGGGTACCGTCCGGCTGGACGGGCCCGACAGGACGGCGTCGGCCGGCGCATCGGCCAGGACAAAGTCGTAGGGACGGTCCCGCAGCAGCGGAACCGTCCCTCTCCGTTTGTCCGGCCTCTTCCGTCCGGCCTCTTCCGTCCGGCCCGTTCCGGTCCGGCCGGCTCCCGGCCGGCCGGACCGCCTCAGGTGCGGGCGCCGCGCCGGGCGTCCTCCAGCGCCTCCGCCAGCTTCATCGGCGAGCGGGTCGACAGGTAGAGGTACGGCGTCGGGTCGGCCGGATCGGTCACCTCGATCCGCAGCGCCGTCGGGACGTAGCTGCGCAGCAGCATGAAGGCGCGCGGATCGGCCTTGGGGCCGCGCCAGGCAGCCGCCTCGGCGGGGCTCAGCGCCTGCGCGTCGCCGAGCGCGTCCACCGGGATCCGGGCCGGACCGGCCACCAGCGAGCCCTGGACCACGCGGATGCGGGCCGAGCCGTAGCCGCTGATCGCCACCGCGCCGGCGGCGATGCCGACCACCAGCCCGATCAGCGCGGCCGGACCGCTGACCCGGATCAGGATCAGCGCGAGCGTGAAACCCACCGCGATCGGGAGCAGCCACCAGGAACGCGGCACCGTGAGCCGTTCGTCGTACATGCCCCCCATTGTGGTCGCCCTGACGTCCGGCAGGGGACGCCACCCCCACGGCGGCCGCCCTACCCCTGGGTAGGGTGGGGCCCCGTGACCGGTACGACAGCCCCCAGCACCCCCGACGACCGGCCGGCGCCCCCCATGCCGCCGTCCCCGACCACGCCGCCGCCGGACGCCGTCCTGCCGGCGCGCCACCCCCAGGCGCCCGCCCCCGGCACCCGGCTCGGCTCGCACTACGAGCACTGCTTCGGGTGCGGCCCGCAGCACCCCGGCGGCCTGCGGATCGACGCGGTCGCCGGCGAGGGGCTCGTCGTCACCGCCGAGTTCCCCGTCCGCGACGTCCACCAGGGCGGCCCCGGCCTGGCCCACGGCGGGCTGCTGACCACCGCCATGGACGAGACCCTCGGCGCGCTCAACTGGCTGCTGCACGCCCCCGCGGTGACCGGCCGGCTGGAGACCGACTTCCTCAGCCCGGTGCCCGTCGACTCGGTGCTGCACCTGCGCGCCTGGATCACCGGAGTGCACGGCCGCAAGATCTACAGCGCCGCCGAGGCGCGGATCGGCGGGCCGGACGGGCCGGTCGCCGTACGTGCTCAGGCGCTCTTCGTCCAGGTGAAGCTGGAACACTTCACCACGCACGGTCGTCCCGAGGACATCGGGAAGGTCCTCGACGACCCGGATCTGATGAAGCGCGCACGAGCCTTTGAGGTGAACCCTTGAGCGACACCCCCCGTCCGCAGCTGGACGTCCTGATCAAGCGCATCGACCCCGAGCTGCCGCTGCCGGCCTACGCGCAGCCCGGGGACGCCGGTGCCGATCTGCGGACCACCGTCGACGCCGAGCTGGCCCCCGGTGAGCGGATCGTCCTGCCCACCGGCATCGCCATCGCCCTGCCGGACGGCTACGCGGCCTTCGTCCACCCGCGGTCCGGTCTGGCAGCTCGTTGCGGCGTTGCCCTCGTGAACGCCCCGGGGACGGTCGATGCCGGGTACCGTGGAGAGATCAAGGTGATCGTCGTCAATCTGGACCCGCGCGAGGGGGTCAGCTTCCGCCGAGGGGACCGGATCGCCCAGCTGGTGATCCAGCAGGTCGAGAAGGCCCGTTTCCACGAGGTGGAGGAGCTGCCTGGGTCGGCACGCGCCGAGGGCGGGTTCGGGTCGACCGGCGGCCATGCCGCGGTCTAGCATTCCCGCGGCCTCGCAGGAAGCCGAGCAGGTATTCGCATCGGTCTTGGACCGGGAAGGACAGTGACCGTGTTCCGTCGTCGCCAGAAGAGCGAGGACGCTGTCGAGCAGCTCGCCGACGACGCCATCAGCGCCGACGAGACGGCCGATGACGTCGAAGGTTCCGCCGAGAGCGAGAACGTGACCGACCTGGACCCGGCCGACAGGGTCGGCCTGCCTCCGGCTCCCCGGCCGGACGGTCCGTGGGACCACTCCGAGCTGGAGAACCCCGAGGAGGGACGAGTCGACCTCGGGGGTCTGCTGGTCCCCGGTGTCGAGGGCATGGAGCTGCGCGTCGAGGTCGCCGGTGACGCGATCGTGGCCGCCACCCTCGTGCTCGGCAACAGCGCCATCCAGCTCCAGGCCTTCGCGGCTCCGAAGTCGGAGGGCATCTGGGGCGAGGTCCGCGAGGAGATCGCCAACGGCATCACCTCGCAGGGCGGGATCATCGAGGAGGAGGAGGGCCCGCTCGGCTGGCACCTCCGCGCCCAGGTCCCCGTGCAGCTGCCGGACGGCACCCAGGGCGTGCAGCTGGTCCGGTTCGTCGGCTGCGACGGTCCGCGCTGGTTCCTGCGCGGCGTGATCTCGGGCCAGGCCGCGGTGCAGCCGGAGATGGCCGGAATCCTGGAGCAGGTCTTCCGGCAGACGGTCGTCGTGCGCGGCGAGTCCCCGATGGCTCCGCGTGACCCGATCGTCCTGAAGCTTCCCGAGGACGCCCAGATGGTCGCCGACGGTGGCGGGGCGGCCGCCGCCGCGGGCGAGGGCGAGAACCGCTTCGGCGGCACCGCGCTCGACCCGTTCGCACGCGGCCCGGAGATCACCGAGGTCCGCTGACCCGGCTCCGGCCGGCTCTGATCGGCATCGATCGCCCCTGCCCGGGCTCCGGGGCAGGGGCGATTTGCATGTGGCGGGCCCGTCCCCGTACAGTTCCGGAGTCGCCGCGGGAGACCGGGGCGGCAATGCGGAAAGCGAATCCGATGAATGAAACTCCGGAAAACGGGGCGGAAAACGTCTGATAAGCTGGAAACACGAAAGAACGAAGCCCGGAGGGCCTGCTGGAAGGCGGCTCGAAGGAAGCGTCCGTTCCTTGAGAACTCAACAGCGTGCCAAAAGTCAACGCCAGATATGTTGACATCCCCGGCCTCAGGATTCCTGGGGTTGGAGATTCCTTTTGAAACAAACACTAGCGAGGACGCAGTGCGCGGGGCCGCCCTATTCCGGTGGTTGCCGTGCCGCTCAACGCGGGTGTGAACCGGCGCTTTTAATCGAGCACTGCCGGGTAAGCATTCACGGAGAGTTTGATCCTGGCTCAGGACGAACGCTGGCGGCGTGCTTAACACATGCAAGTCGAACGGTGAAGCCCTTCGGGGTGGATCAGTGGCGAACGGGTGAGTAACACGTGGGCAATCTGCCCTGCACTCTGGGACAAGCCCTGGAAACGGGGTCTAATACCGGATACGACCTTCCTCCGCATGGGGGTTGGTGGAAAGCTCCGGCGGTGCAGGATGAGCCCGCGGCCTATCAGCTTGTTGGTGGGGTAATGGCCTACCAAGGCGACGACGGGTAGCCGGCCTGAGAGGGCGACCGGCCACACTGGGACTGAGACACGGCCCAGACTCCTACGGGAGGCAGCAGTGGGGAATATTGCACAATGGGCGAAAGCCTGATGCAGCGACGCCGCGTGAGGGATGACGGCCTTCGGGTTGTAAACCTCTTTCAGCAGGGAAGAAGCGCAAGTGACGGTACCTGCAGAAGAAGCACCGGCTAACTACGTGCCAGCAGCCGCGGTAATACGTAGGGTGCGAGCGTTGTCCGGAATTATTGGGCGTAAAGAGCTCGTAGGCGGCCTGTCGCGTCGGATGTGAAAGCCCGGGGCTTAACCCCGGGTCTGCATTCGATACGGGCAGGCTAGAGTGTGGTAGGGGAGATCGGAATTCCTGGTGTAGCGGTGAAATGCGCAGATATCAGGAGGAACACCGGTGGCGAAGGCGGATCTCTGGGCCATTACTGACGCTGAGGAGCGAAAGCGTGGGGAGCGAACAGGATTAGATACCCTGGTAGTCCACGCCGTAAACGTTGGGAACTAGGTGTTGGCGACATTCCACGTCGTCGGTGCCGCAGCTAACGCATTAAGTTCCCCGCCTGGGGAGTACGGCCGCAAGGCTAAAACTCAAAGGAATTGACGGGGGCCCGCACAAGCAGCGGAGCATGTGGCTTAATTCGACGCAACGCGAAGAACCTTACCAAGGCTTGACATATGCCGGAAACACCTGGAGACAGGTGCCCCCTTGTGGTCGGTATACAGGTGGTGCATGGTTGTCGTCAGCTCGTGTCGTGAGATGTTGGGTTAAGTCCCGCAACGAGCGCAACCCTTGTTCTGTGTTGCCAGCATGCCTTTCGGGGTGATGGGGACTCACAGGAGACTGCCGGGGTCAACTCGGAGGAAGGTGGGGACGACGTCAAATCATCATGCCCCTTATGTCTTGGGCTGCACACGTGCTACAATGGTCGGTACAAAGGGCTGCGATGCCGTGAGGCGGAGCGAATCCCAAAAAGCCGGCCTCAGTTCGGATTGGGGTCTGCAACTCGACCCCATGAAGTTGGAGTTGCTAGTAATCGCAGATCAGCATGCTGCGGTGAATACGTTCCCGGGCCTTGTACACACCGCCCGTCACGTCACGAAAGTCGGTAACACCCGAAGCCGGTGGCCTAACCCGTAAGGGGAGGAGCCGTCGAAGGTGGGACCAGCGATTGGGACGAAGTCGTAACAAGGTAGCCGTACCGGAAGGTGCGGCTGGATCACCTCCTTTCTAAGGAGCACATAGCCGCTTGCAGGCGAATGTCCTGCACGGTTGCTCATGGGTGGAACGTTGACTATTCGGCACATTCGGTAGGGTCTGTTAGTACTGCTTCGGCGTGGAACACAGGGTCTTGGCGGGTGTGTCGGGCACGTTGTTGGGTCCTGAGGGAACGGGTAACCGTTGTCTCAGAGCCGGCCTCACTTGAGGCGTTCCGTTGGGAGCGTCGAGGGTGGGTGACTGGTCGTTGTTTGAGAACTGCACAGTGGACGCGAGCATCTGTGGCCAAGTTTTTAAGGGCGCACGGTGGATGCCTTGGCACTAGGAACCGATGAAGGACGTGGGAGGCCACGATAGTCCCCGGGGAGCCGTCAACCAGGCTTTGATCCGGGGGTTTCCGAATGGGGAAACCCGGCAGTCGTCATGGGCTGTCACCCGCTGCTGAACACATAGGCAGTGTGGAGGGAACGCGGGGAAGTGAAACATCTCAGTACCCGCAGGAAGAGAAAACAACCGTGATTCCGGGAGTAGTGGCGAGCGAAACTGGATGAGGCTAAACCGGAATGGTGTGAGACCCGGCAGGGGTTGCCGTTTCGGGGTCGTGGGATTTTTCTTGACCGGTCTGCCGGCCGGTCGGCGAGTCAGAAACCGTATGGGTAGTCGAAGGACATGCGAAAGGTCCGGCGTAGAGGGTAAGACCCCCGTAGACGAAATCTGTACGGCTCGCTTGAAGAACACCCAAGTAGCACGGGGCCCGAGAAATCCCGTGTGAATCTGGCGGGACCACCCGCTAAGCCTAAATATTCCCTAGTGACCGATAGCGGATAGTACCGTGAGGGAATGGTGAAAAGTACCGCGGGAGCGGAGTGAAATAGTACCTGAAACCGTGTGCCTACAAGCCGTGGGAGCGTCGTTCACGTTTTCGGACGTGGGCCGTGACTGCGTGCCTTTTGAAGAATGAGCCTGCGAGTTTGCGGTGTGTAGCGAGGTTAACCCGTGTGGGGTAGCCGTAGCGAAAGCGAGTCCGAATAGGGCGGTTGAGTTGCATGCCCAAGACCCGAAGCGGAGTGATCTAGCCATGGGCAGGTTGAAGCGCGGGTAAGACCGTGTGGAGGACCGAACCCACCAGGGTTGAAAACCTGGGGGATGACCTGTGGTTAGGGGTGAAAGGCCAATCAAACTCCGTGATAGCTGGTTCTCCCCGAAATGCATTTAGGTGCAGCGTCACGTGTTTCTTGCCGGAGGTAGAGCACTGGATAGGCGATGGGCCTTACCGGGTTACTGACCTTAGCCAAACTCCGAATGCCGGTAAGTGAGAGCGTGGCAGTGAGACTGTGGGGGATAAGCTCCATGGTCGAGAGGGAAACAGCCCAGAACACCGACTAAGGTCCCTAAGCGTGTGCTAAGTGGGAAAGGATGTGGAGTCGCAGAGACAACCAGGAGGTTGGCTTAGAAGCAGCCACCCTTGAAAGAGTGCGTAATAGCTCACTGGTCAAGTGATTCCGCGCCGACAATGTAGCGGGGCTCAAGCACATCACCGAAGTCGTGTCATTGCAGCGTGAAGACCTAACGGTTGCTGTGATGGGTAGGGGAGCGTCGTGTGCCGGGTGAAGCGGCGGTGGAAACCAGTCGTGGACGGTATACGAGTGAGAATGCAGGCATGAGTAGCGATACAAGAGTGGGAAACTCTTGCGCCGATTGACCAAGGGTTCCTGGGTCAAGCTGATCTGCCCAGGGTAAGTCGGGACCTAAGGCGAGGCCGACAGGCGTAGTCGATGGACAACGGGTTGATATTCCCGTACCCGCTTTGAAGCGCCAACGCTGAACCTCTTGATGCTAAGCCCGTGAAGCCGGCCTGGAGTCTTCGGACGAAGGGACGTGGTGGAGCCGGTGACCCAACGGGGTAGTAGGTGAGCGATGGGGTGACGCAGGAAGGTAGTCCAGCCCGGGCGGTGGTTGTCCCGGGGTAAGGGTGTAGGCCGTGAGGTAGGCAAATCCGCCTCACATGAAGGCTGAGACCTGATGCCGAGCCGATTGTGGTGAAGTGGATGATCCTATGCTGTCGAGAAAAGCCTCTAGCGAGTTTCATGGCGGCCCGTACCCCAAACCGACTCAGGTGGTCAGGTAGAGAATACCGAGGCGTTCGGGTGAACTATGGTTAAGGAACTCGGCAAAATGCCCCCGTAACTTCGGGAGAAGGGGGGCCATTCCTGGTGATGGGTCTTGCACCTTGAGCTGGGGGTGGCCGCAGAGACCAGCGAGAAGCGACTGTTTACTAAAAACACAGGTCCGTGCGAAGCCGTAAGGCGATGTATACGGACTGACGCCTGCCCGGTGCTGGAACGTTAAGGGGACCGGTTAGCTTGGTTTCGGCCAGGCGAAGCTGAGAACTTAAGCGCCAGTAAACGGCGGTGGTAACTATAACCATCCTAAGGTAGCGAAATTCCTTGTCGGGTAAGTTCCGACCTGCACGAATGGCGTAACGACTTCTCGACTGTCTCAACCATAGGCCCGGTGAAATTGCATTACGAGTAAAGATGCTCGTTTCGCGCAGCAGGACGGAAAGACCCCGGGACCTTTACTATAGCTTGATATTGGTGTTCGGTTCGGCTTGTGTAGGATAGGTGGGAGACTGTGAAGCAGCAACGCCAGTTGTTGTGGAGTCGCCGTTGAAATACCACTCTGGTCGTGCTGGATGTCTAACCTGGGTCCGTGATCCGGATCAGGGACAGTGTCTGGTGGGTAGTTTAACTGGGGCGGTTGCCTCCTAAAGGGTAACGGAGGCGCCCAAAGGTTCCCTCAGCCTGGTTGGCAATCAGGTGTTGAGTGTAAGTGCACAAGGGAGCTTGACTGTGAGACTGACGGGTCGAGCAGGTACGAAAGTAGGGACTAGTGATCCGGCGGTGGCTTGTGGAAGCGCCGTCGCTCAACGGATAAAAGGTACCCCGGGGATAACAGGCTGATCTTCCCCAAGAGTCCATATCGACGGGATGGTTTGGCACCTCGATGTCGGCTCGTCGCATCCTGGGGCTGGAGTAGGTCCCAAGGGTTGGGCTGTTCGCCCATTAAAGCGGTACGCGAGCTGGGTTTAGAACGTCGTGAGACAGTTCGGTCCCTATCCGCTGTGCGCGTAGGAGTGTTGAGAAGGGCTGTCCCTAGTACGAGAGGACCGGGACGGACGAACCTCTGGTGTGCCAGTTGTTCTGCCAAGGGCATGGCTGGTTGGCTACGTTCGGGAGGGATAACCGCTGAAAGCATCTAAGCGGGAAGCCTGCTTCGAGATGAGCACTCCCACCTCCTTGAGAGGGTAAGGCTCCCAGTAGACGACTGGGTTGATAGGCCGGATATGGAAGCCCTGTGAGGGGTGGAGTTGACCGGTACTAATAGGCCGAGGGCTTGTCCTCAGTTGCTCGCGTCCACTGTGTTGTTCTGAAACAACGACCCCAATCCAGCGTGGTTGGTGCGGTTGACAGTTTCATAGTGTTTCGGTGGTCATAGCGTGAGGGAAACGCCCGGTTACATTCCGAACCCGGAAGCTAAGCCTTACAGCGCCGATGGTACTGCAGGGGGGACCCTGTGGGAGAGTAGGACGCCGCCGAACAATCATTGCTGAAGAACCCCCATCCGGGATCCGGATGGGGGTTCTTCGCGTTTCCGGGGCAGTGTCAGAGCTTGAGTTTGAACCCGACGTGGGAGGCCGTGAACCCGAGCCGCTCGTAGAAGCGGTGGGCGTCCGTACGCGTCGCGTCGGAGGTGAGCTGGACGAGGTCGGCTCCGAGTTCGCGGGAGCGTGCGACGGCCCACTCGATCAGTTCGGTGCCCAGTCCGCTGCCGCGTTCGTCGGCGTGGATGCGGACGCCCTCGATGATCGTGCGGGTGGCGCCGGCCCGGGAGAGACCGGGGACGACGGTGAGCTGCAGGGTGCCGACGGTGCGGCCGGCCCGGTCGGCGACGATCAGGTGCTGGTGCGGGTCGCCGTCGATCCGGGCGAAGGCGGTGCGGTAGGGAGTGAGGTCGTCGGGGCTCTCGCGGGTGGCGCCCAGCGGGTCGTCGGCCAGCATGGCCACGATCGCCGGCAGGTCGTCGGGGGTGGCCCGTCGGATCGTCAGAACAGCCGTTTCAGTCATGATCAGAGAGTAGAAGCAGTACTTACGGCCACCAACCCCGGTCTACGCCCGTAGCACCCCTTCACGGCCCTTCTGAAGGGCCCTGGGACCCCATCGAGACCACGTACGGCCCGTCAGTCCCCGGGCTTGGCGCTGGTGATGACGGCGAAGACCGCGCCGTGCGGGTCGACCAGCTGGGCGAGGCGGCCGACGCCGTGCACGTCGGTGGCCGGGACCCGTACGGTCGCGCCGAGGGTGGCGGCGATGGCGAGGCCGGCGTCGGTGTTGGGGACCTCGAAGTAGGGGAGCCAGTGCGAGCCGGTGCCGCGCGCGGTCTGCTCGGGGCCGAGTTGCGCGATGCCGCCGTGGGCGTCCTCGGTGCCGCCGCCGGCCGGGGTGAGGACGGTGTAGACCGCCTCGCCGAGCGGGACGTCCTGCTCCTGCCAGTCGAAGACGGCGCGGTAGAAGGACTTGGCGGCTGCGGCGTCGATGCTGTGGCACTCGGCCCAGCACAGGCTGCCCTCCTCGGTGACGAGGTCCAGACCGCGGGTGTCGTGCGGCTGCCAGACCGCGAAGTCGGCGCCGGTCGGGTCCGTGTAGCCGGCCATCCGGCCGGCGGTGAAGACGTCGAAGGGGGCGAACCGGACGCGGCCGCCGGCCTGTTCGACCAGGGCGGTGGTGCGGTCGGCGTCCTCGGTGGCGAAGTAGAGCGTCCAGCCGGGAGGGCTGCCGTCCTCGGCGAGCGGACCGAGCGCGGCGACCGTCCGGCCGTCGAGCTGGAAGAAGCCGTAGCCGCCGGCTTCGGGGCCGGCCGAGTCGAAGGACCAGCCGAACAGCGTGGTGTAGAAGTCGACGGAGGCGTGGGTGTCGGGGCTGCTCAGGTCGAGCCAGACGGGGGAGCCGGGGCGGAAGTCGGTGTTGAGCACGGCGGCACTGCTCCTCGGACGGGGCCCGGGCGGGCGCGGTCGACGGCGGGCCCCCCTCGGTCCCCTCCCAGCCTGGCACCCCGGCCGGGCAGGCGCACGGCAGCGCTGTGCGCCCGGAGGGTGCGGGACTGTCGGGCCGGGGCGGTACGGTGCGTAGCGGAATCGATCCACCCGTACCGGTCGAAGGGGGTCCGGTGAGCAAGCAGGCGGCGCAGTCCGGGCAGCAGGTGCCGCGCCAGCTGGCGCAGGTCGAGGGCGTGCTGGAGCGGATCACCTACGCCAATGAGGAGACCGGGTACACGGTGGCCCGGGTGGACACCGGCCGGGGCGGGAACGACCTGTTGACGGTGGTGGGCGCGCTGCTGGGGGCGCAGGTCGGGGAGTCGCTGCGGCTGCACGGGCGGTGGGGCTCGCACCCGCAGTACGGGCGGCAGTTCACGGTGGAGAACTACACCACGGTGCTGCCCGCCACGATCCAGGGGATCCAGCGGTACCTGGGCTCGGGGCTGATCAAGGGGATCGGGCCGCGGTTCGCCGAGCGGATCGTGGAGCGCTTCGGGGTGGACACCCTGGAGGTGATCGAGAACGAGCCGGGCCGGCTGATCGAGGTGCCGGGCCTGGGGCCGAAGCGGACGAAGAAGATCGCGGCGGCCTGGGAGGAGCAGAAGGCGATCAAGGAGGTGATGGTCTTCCTCCAGGGGGTCGGGGTCTCCACCTCGCTGGCTGTGCGAATCTACAAGCAGTACGGCGACGGCTCGATCGGGGTGGTGCGCAACGAGCCCTACCGGCTGGCCTCGGACGTCTGGGGCATCGGCTTCCTGACGGCGGACCGGATCGCCCAGGCGGTGGGCATCCCGCACGACAGTCCGGAGCGGGTGAAGGCCGGTCTGCAGTACGCGCTGTCGCAGAGTACCGACCAGGGGCACTGCTTCCTGCCGGAGGAGCGGCTGATCGCGGACGGCGTGAAGCTGCTCCAGGTGGACGTCGGGCTGGTGATCGACTGCCTGGCGGAGCTGGTGGCCGCCGAGGGGGTGGTCCGCGAGGCGGTCCCGGGTGAGGGCGGCGAGCCGGTCACCGCGGTGTACCTGGTGCCGTTCCACCGGGCGGAGATCTCGCTGGCCAACCAGCTGCTGCGGCTGCTGGGTTCGGACGCGGACCGGATGCCGTGGTTCGGCGACGTGGACTGGCCGGTGGCGCTGGCCTGGCTGGCGAAGCGGACCGGGGCGGAGCTGGCGCCGGAGCAGGAGCAGTCGGTGCGGCTGGCGTTGACGGAGAAGGTCGCGGTGCTGACGGGTGGTCCGGGCTGCGGCAAGTCGTTCACGGTGAAGTCGATCGTGACGCTGGCGCTGGCGAAGCGGGCGAAGGTGGTGCTGGCGGCGCCGACCGGCCGGGCGGCGAAGCGGCTGGCGGAGCTGACCGGGGTGGAGGCCTCGACGGTGCACCGGCTGCTGGAGCTGAAGCCGGGCGGGGACGCCGCGTACGACCGGGACCGGCCGCTGGACGCGGACCTGGTGGTGGTCGACGAGGCCTCGATGCTGGACCTGATCCTGGCGAACAAGCTGGTCAAGGCGGTGCCGCCGGGCGCCCACCTGCTGTTCGTGGGGGACGTGGACCAGCTGCCCTCGGTGGGTGCCGGGGAGGTGCTGCGGGACCTGCTGGCCGAGGGCGGGCCGATCCCGTCGGTGCGGCTGACCAGGATCTTCCGGCAGGCGCAGCAGTCCGGCGTGGTGACCAACGCACACCGGATCAACGAGGGCAGGCCGCCGCTGACGGAGGGCCTGGCGGACTTCTTCCTGTTCGCCGAGGACGACGCGGAGCGGGCGGCCGGGCTGACGGTGGACGTGGTGGCGCGCCGGATCCCGCAGAGGTTCGGCTTCGACCCGCGCCGGGACGTGCAGGTGCTGGCGCCGATGCACCGGGGGCCGGCCGGCGCGGGGACGCTGAACACCCTGCTCCAGGCGGCGGTGACGCCGGCCCGGGAGGGGCTGGCCGAACGCCGGTTCGGCGGCCGGACGTTCCGGGTGGGGGACAAGGTCACCCAGGTCCGCAACAACTACGACAAGGGGCGGAACGGCGTCTTCAACGGCACAGTGGGAGTGGTGACCGCCCTCAGCGCGGACGACCAGCGGCTGACGGTGCTCACCGACGAGGACGAGGAGGTGGCGTACGACTTCGACGAGCTGGACGAGCTGGCCCACGCGTACGCGGTGACGATCCACCGCTCGCAGGGCAGCGAGTACCCGGTGGTGGTGATTCCGGTCACCATGTCCGCTTGGACGATGCTCCAGCGAAACCTGCTCTACACCGCTGTGACCAGGGCTCGGAAACTGGTCGTGCTGGTGGGGTCACGCAAGGCGATCGCACAGGCCGTCCGAGCCGACAGCGCAGGTCGCAGGCATACCGCACTCGACTACCGGCTGGCAGCTGGATGATTATCCAACGGGATGGTTGCCTCTAATGTTCTCTTGACGTGAAGAGATTTACGGCAGAGCCTAGGGTGGTGCCGATCTTGTCCGGTTCGTACCGGCTGCGGCGGCAGGTTTTGTAGGGGCGGGCCCTTTCGGGCCACCCCGGGTGCGCGGCTGTCCTCCGGATGGGGGATGGTGGAGACAGTCAGGGCACCTTGGAAGAGGATTCATTTCGTCGGTGAGGAAGACGTGAGCGACAACTCGGTAGTACTGCGGTACCAGGACGGCGAGTACGAATACCCCGTCGTCGAGAGCACTGCGGGCAACTCCGGCTTCGACATCTCGAAGCTGCTCCCGCAGACCGGCCTGGTCACCCTGGACAACGGCTTCGGTAACACCGCCGCGTACAAGTCCGCGATCACCTTCGTGGACGGCGACAACGGCATCCTGCGGTACCGCGGCTACCCGATCGAGCAGCTCGCCTCCGATGGCGGCTTCATCGAGACCGCGTACCTCCTGATCAACGGCGAGCTGCCGAACGCGGACCAGCTGGCGGAGTTCAACCGCGAGATCACCCAGCACACCCTGCTGCACGAGGACGTCAAGCGCTTCTTCCAGGGCTTCCCGCGGGACGCCCACCCGATGGCGATGCTGTCCTCGGTCGTCGGCGCGCTGTCCACGTTCTACCCGGAGAGCCACAACCCGTTCGACGCGGCCCAGCGCCACCTGTCGACCGTCCGCCTGCTCGCCAAGCTGCCGACGATCGCGGCGTACGCGTACAAGAAGGCGATGGGCCAGCCCTTCGTCTACCCGCGCAACGACCTCAGCTACGTCGAGAACCTGCTGCGGATGACCTTCGCCGTCCCCGCCGAGGACTACGAGCTCAACCCGGTCGTCGTCAACGCGCTGGACAAGCTGCTCATCCTGCACGCGGACCACGAGCAGAACTGCTCGACCTCCACCGTGCGCCTGGTCGGCTCCAGCCACGCCAACCTGTTCGCCTCGATCTCGGCCGGCATCTCGGCCCTGTGGGGCCCCCTGCACGGCGGCGCCAACCAGGCCGTGCTGGAGATGCTGGAGAGCATCCAGAAGGACGGCGGCGACGTCGACTCCTTCATCACGAAGGTGAAGAACAAGGAAGCCGGCGTCAAGCTGATGGGCTTCGGCCACCGGGTCTACAAGGCGTTCGACCCGCGTGCCGCCCAGGTCAAGCTGCTCGCGCACGAGGTCCTCGGCCAGCTCGGCAAGAGCGACGAGCTGCTGGAGATCGCGCTCAAGCTGGAGGAGCACGCCCTCAAGGACGACTTCTTCATCTCGCGCAAGCTGTACCCGAACGTGGACTTCTACACCGGCCTGATCTACCGCGCCATGGGCTTCCCGACCAGCATGTTCACCGTGCTGTTCGCGCTCGGCCGGCTGCCGGGCTGGATCGCCCACTGGCACGAGATGATCAACGACCCGACCAGCCGGATCGGCCGTCCGCGCCAGATCTACACCGGCACCGCGATCCGCGACTACGTCCCGCTGGACGCCCGCTGACCGGAGCGGAGCCGGCCACCGGCCCGCGCGGAAGCTGAGAGGGGCCCGACCGCTGCTGAGCGGCCGGGCCCCTTCGCGTCCCGGTGGCGGGCCCGAGGGCCCGCGCGGGGGACGGAACCGTACGGCGCACGACTCCGGGGCCGGCCGCAGCCGGGGACGGCCGCTCAAAGCGTCCCAGGCCCGCCAGAACCCCGGCGTCGTGCGCGAAGGCCGTCGAGGTCGACGACCGTTCCCGGGGCCCGCCGGAGCCCCGTCGGCGGCAGCCCGACGGAGGCGCGGGGACACGTTGCCGTTCAGCGTGTGCCCGCCCGTCGGAAAAACTGCCGCACTACCAACCTAAGACGTATCAGGGTGCGAGAAGTTACGCCCGGGGGGTGTGAGCTGCCTCTCGCCACGCTCCGTGTGCGCCTCGTACCACGCCCATATCACACCTTCACTCCGGCGGGACGTCACCCTCCCCGCAGTCACGGCAACCGAGCGTGATAGGAATCGTGGCATTCCGGTACGGACCGTCGCGCACATTCGCCGCGCGACGGCGGAACTGGGGAGGGAGTGCGCAGATGGCCAGGAACGTCGTCGTCACCGGCGGTGGCACGGGAATCGGGTACGAGGTCACGCGGCGGTTCGTCGAGGCCGGCGACCGCGTGGTGATCGTGGGCCGCCGCCGGGAGGTCCTGGAGAAGGCCGCGGCCGATCTCGGGCCGGACGTGACCCCGCTGGTGTGCGACCTCGCCGACCCGGACGCCGTCGAGGCCGCGCTCGCCGAACTGCCCGAGCGGATCGACGTCCTGGTGAACAACGCCGGCAGCCGGGAGACGGTGGTGGGCGGCGGGCCGCACGCCCTGCTGGCGCGCTGGCGCGGGGACTTCGAGCGCAACGTGCTGACCGTGGTGCTGCTCACCGAGTCGGTCCGCGACCGGCTCACCCCGGGCGCCGGCCGGGTGGTCACCATCAGCTCCATCGCCGCCCTGCGCGGGGCCGGCTCCTACGGCGCGGCGAAGGCCTCGCTGCACGCCTGGAACCACTTCCTGGCCGCCCAGTTGGGCACCTCGGGCATCACCGCCAACATCGTCGCGCCGGGCACCGTCGCGGGCACCGAGTTCTTCGGGCCGCGGCTGGACGAGGCCGAGGTCGCCCGCCGGGCCGCCCGCACCCTGCTCGGGCGGATCGGCGAGACCGGCGAGGTCGCGGCGGCGGTGCAGTTCCTGGCCTCGCCCGAGGCCGGGTTCATCACCGGCGAGATCCTGCACTGCAACGGCGGGGAGTTGCTGGGGCGTTGAGGGAGGCCCCGGAGCGCCCCTGGAGCATGCCGGAAGGCCCCGGACCGGTCCCGGTCCGGGGCCTTCGCGCGTACCGGGTCAGGCGGGCCGGAAGCGGCGCAGCCGCAGGCTGTTGGTGACCACGAAGACCGAGGAGAAGGCCATCGCGGCCCCCGCGATCACCGGGTTGAGCAGGCCGGCGGCGGCCAGCGGGACCGCCGCCACGTTGTAGCCGAAGGCCCAGAACAGGTTGCCCTTGATGGTGGCCAGGGTCCTGCGGGAGAGCCGGATGGCGTCGGCGGCCGCACGGAGGTCGCCGCGGACGAGGGTGAGGTCGCCGGCCTCGATCGCGGCGTCGGTGCCGGTGCCCATCGCCAGGCCCAGGTCGGCCTGGGCGAGCGCGGCCGCGTCGTTGACGCCGTCGCCGACCATCGCCACGACCCTGCCCTCGGCCTGCAGCCGCTTGACGGTGGAGACCTTGTCCTCGGGGAGCACCCCGGCGATCACGTGCTCCGGCGCGATGCCGATCTCGGCGGCGACCGCCTCGGCCACCGCCCGGTTGTCACCGGTCAGCAGCACCGGGGTCAGGCCCAGGGCGCGCAGCTCGCCGACGGCCTCGGCGCTCGTCGGCCTGACCGCGTCGGCGACCTCCAGCACGGCCCGGGCCTCGCCGCCCCAGCCGACCGCGATCGCGGTCCGGCCGGCCGCCTCCGCGGTGGCCGCGGCGCGGGCCAGGGAGGGCGGCAGCTGCTGCGCGCGCTCGGCGAGCAGGGCCGGGTGGCCGGCGACGACCGTGCGGCCCGCGACGACCCCCTGCACGCCCCGTCCGGGCACGCTGCGGAAGTCCGTGACGGCGGGCAGTCCGCCGGCCTCGGCGGCGGCCTCGGCGATCGCGCGGGCGATCGGGTGCTCGGAGGCGTGCTCGACGGCGCCGGCCAGGCGCAGGGCCTCGGCCCCGTCCACGCCCTTGGCGGTGTGCACCGCGAGCAGGGTCATCCGGCCGGTGGTGACGGTGCCGGTCTTGTCCAGGACGACGGTGTCCACCGTCCGGGTGGTCTCCAGCACCTCGGGGCCCTTGATCAGGACGCCGAGCTGGGCGCCGCGGCCGGTGCCGACCATCAGCGCGGTCGGGGTGGCCAGGCCCAGCGCGCACGGGCAGGCGATGATCAGCACGGCGACGGCGGCGGTGAAGGCCTCGGTGGGGCTGTCGGTGGCCAGCAGCCAGACCACCAGGGTGGCCAGGGCGATCAGGACGACGGCCGGGACGAAGACGGCGGAGATCCGGTCGGCCAGCCGCTGGGCGGCGGCCTTGCCGTTCTGGGCCTCCTCGACCAGCTCGGCCATCCGGGCCAGCCGGGTGTCGGCGCCGACCCGGGTGGCCTCGACCACCAGACGTCCGCCCGCGTTGACGGTGGCGCCGGTGACGGCGTCGCCGGCGGTGACCTCGACCGGGACGGACTCGCCGGTCAGCATCGAGGCGTCCACGGCGGAGGCGCCCTCGACCACCACGCCGTCGGTGGCGATCTTCTCGCCGGGGCGGACCACGAAACGGGTGCCGACCGTCAGCCGGTCCACCGGCAGCCGGACCTCCCGGCCCTCCTGGAGGACCGCGACGTCCTTGGCGCCGAGGTCGAGCAGGGCGTGCAGCGCGGCCCCGGCCCGGCGCCTGGAGCGGGCCTCCAGGTAGCGGCCGAGCAGGATCAGCACGGTGACACCGGCGGCGGTCTCCAGGTAGAGCGTGGCGGAGGCGTCGGTGTCGCCGACGGACAGCGAGAAGTCGTGGCGCATCCCGGGCATGCCGGCGCGGCCCAGGAAGAGCGCCCAGCAGGACCAGCCGAAGGCGGCCAGGGTGCCGAGCGAGACCAGGGTGTCCATGGTGGCGGCGCCGTGCCGCAGGTTGGTCCAGGCGGCACGGTGGAAGGGCAGCCCCCCGTACGCCACGACCGGGCCGGTGAGGGCGAAGGCCAGCCACTGCCAGTTCGTGAACTGGAGGGCGGGGACCATCGACAGCAGGACCACCGGGACGCTCAGGACGGCGCTGGTCAGCAGCCGGTCGCGCAGGGGGTCGGGATGCTCCGGCCGGGCGGACCGTTCGGGCTCGGGGGCGGCCGGGGGCGGGGGGAGCTCGGCGGTGTAGCCGGTGCGCTCGACGGTGGCGACCAGGTCCTCGACCGTGGTGCCGGGGCCGAAGTCGACCCGGGCCTTCTCCGTGGCGAAGTTGACGGTGGCCTCGACGCCGTCCATCCGGTTGAGCTTCTTCTCGATCCGGGCCGCGCAGGAGGCGCAGGTCATCCCGCCGATCGACAGCTCGACCCGGTCGCGGGCCCCGAGGTCGGGCGCGGACGTGCTCATGCGGTTCAGCTCCTCGGTGCGGGCGGACGGCGGGGGACACCGTGGCGGCCCCCGCCCTCCGGGGTGGTTCAGGCGCTGCGGCCGACCAGCTCGTAGCCGGCCTCGTCGATCGCGGCGCGCACCTGCTCGTCGTCCAACGGGGCGGCGGAGGAGATCGTCACGGTACCGGCCGTGGCGTCGGCGGCGACCTCGGTGACCCCGGCCAGGGCGGAGACCTCCTCGCTGATCGCCTTCTCGCAGTGGCCGCAGCTCATGCCGGACACGGTGTAGGTGATGGTGCTGGACATCGGAGGCCTCCGGGAGGTGTGGGCGGCCCCGGGTGCTCGCCCGGGTGCGGTGCTGGCAACGACTCTTCCGACACCGTACCCCTGCAGGGTATTCCCGGGATGGCGGGCCCGGCCGCCCCGCCCCCTGGGGCCGGGGCCGACAGGGCCTCCGCCGTGATCGTCCCTTATGTTCGGTATGTGTTTCCGCTCCGCCGCGCCCAGTCACCCTCGGCTCCCACGGCAGCCGGACTGCCGCCGGACCGGCAGCGCGGCGCGCTGCTCGCCGCCGACCTCCAGGACGTGCCGTTCTGGTGGCGCGCCACCCCGGCGCTGGTCGCCGTCCTGCTGGTCGGACTCGCGGACTTCTTCTCCGGCAAGGACCGCTACCTGGCCCCGCTGATGACCGTGGTGCCGACCATCGCGGCGCTGACCCTGAAACCCGGCGAGCTGCTCCTGGTCTGCTCGCTGGGGCTGCTCGCGGTGTTCGGGCTCAGCCACCACGACCAGGTCGACAACATCAACGACGCCCGCTTCCTGTACGGGGCGATGATCAGCTACGTCGTCCTGACGCTGTTCTCGGCCTGGGTCGCCAAGATCCGGATGCGGCGCGCGGCGGCCTTCGCAGCCGTCAGCTCCGTCGCCGAGGCCGCCCAGCGGGCCCTGCTGCAGCTGCCGGGGCCGGCCGTCGGGCCGCTGCGGCTCGCGGTGCGGTACGTGTCGGCGGCGGACGCCTCACGGATCGGCGGCGACCTGTACTCCGTCCTGGAGACGCCGCACGGGACCAGGGTCGCGGTCGGGGACGTCCGGGGCAAGGGGCTGGGGGCGGTGCAGACCGCGGCCGTCGTGCTCGGCGCGTTCCGCGAGGCGGCGTACGACGAGCCCGGGCTGCGGGGCGTCGCGGCGCGGATCGAGGCCAGCGTCGAGCGCCACGTGCCGGACGGCGAGTTCACCACGGCGCTGTTCGCGGAGTTCCGGACGCCGGGGACGATGGAGCTGCTGCAGTACGGGCACGTGCCGCCGATCCGGGTGGACGGCGAGGGCCGGGCGCACGTGCTGCACGCGCCCGACCCGTGGGTGCCGCTGGGGCTCGGCCGGCTGGCGGCGGGGGAGCCGACCACCTGGGGGCAGCCGTTCGGGGCGGACGACGTGCTGGTGCTCTGCACGGACGGGGTGATCGAGGCGCGGCACCGCGCGAGCGGGGAGTTCTACCCGCTGGCGGAGCGGGTCGGGCCGCTGGTGCGGGGCGCCGCGCGCTCGGCGGGGGAGCTGGAGGCGGCGGTGGGGCGGGTGTACGCGGATCTGCTGGAGCACACGGGTGGGGAGTTGCGGGATGACGCTTTGTTGTTGTTGATCGGGTGGGCGGATGGGTGAGGGGGCCTGCGGGGTGGGGTGGTGGGGGGTCCTCGGGAGGGTGGGGGCTCTCGGGAGGGTGGGGGCGGGGCGGCTCCGGGGGTGGCCGCTCCGGGGGCTGGATGATTTTCAGACTGCCCTCCTCGTGGGTGCGACGCCGGGCAACGGTGGCAGTCTGAAAATCACCCGCAACGCCCCTCTCCGGGCCACCCCCTGCGCCGCCCCTTCCGCAGCGCGTCCCTCTCGCCGGAGGGGAGGAGGGGGGAAGGGCGGAGGGGGAGGTGGGTGGGGGTGGGTGGGGGTGGGGCGTCCCCTCTCGCCGGGGCGGGGGTGGGGGCGCGGGTGGGGGGCGTCAGGGGGTGGTGGTGTCGGCGAGGGTGCGGAAGAGGAGGGCGGTGGAGGTGGCGCCGGGGTCCTGGTGGCCGGTGCTGCGTTCGCCGAGGTAGGAGGCGCGGCCCTTGCGGGCCTGGAGGGGGGTGGTGTCGCGGGCGCCCTGTTCGGCGGCGTCGGCGGCCGCTGCGGCCGCTGCGGGGAGGTCCGCGCCGCCGGCGGCGGCGGCGCGGAAGGCGGCGACGGCGGGGGTCCAGGCGTCCACGATGGTCTTGTCGCCGGGTTCGGCCTTGCCGAGGAGGCGGACGGCGTCCAGTCCGGCGGACAGGGCCTCGGCGACGGCGGCGGGGGCGGCCGGGCCGGGGAGGGCGGCGCCGATGGCGCGGAAGGCCTTGCCGTAGAGCGGGCCGGAGGCGCCGCCGACCTTGGAGATGAGCGTGGTGCCGGTCCTGGTGAGGACGGCGCCGGGGCCGTCCGGGTGGAGGCCGTCCAGTGCGGCCAGGGCGGCGGCGAAGCCGCGCCGGAGGTTGCTGCCGTGGTCGCCGTCGCCGATCGCGGAGTCCAGCTCGGTGAGCCGGGCGTGCTCCTTCTCGACGGCCGCGGCGATCGCGCGGATCCAGGCCTCGGCCAGCGGGGTGTCGAAGTCCATCGCGGTTCCTCCTCAGGCCCGCTTGAGGGCGGGGGTGTCGGCCGGGGCGTCCCAGAGTTCCACCAGCTGGGCGTCGGCCTTGGTGAGGGTCAGCGAGAAGCCCGCCATGTCGAGGCTGGTGACGTAGTTGCCGACCAGGCTGCGGGCCACCGTGATGCCGCGTTCGGCGAGCCGGGCGGCGATCTCGCCGTAGACCACGTACAGCTCCAGCAGCGGGGTCCCACCGAGGCCGTTGAGCAGGGCGATGACCTCGTCGCCCGGGGTCAGGTGGTGGTCGGTCAGGATGGTCTCGACGACCTCGGCGGCCAGTTCGCGGGCCGGGCGGAGCTTCTCGCGCCGGCGGCCGGGCTCGCCGTGGATGCCGACGCCGACCTCGATCTCGTCCTCGGGCAGGTCGAAGCCTGGCTTGCCGGCGGCCGGGACGGTGGCCGCGGTGAGCGCGACGGCGAAGGAGCGGGAGGCGGCGTTGACCCGCTCGCCCAGGGCGGCCACCTCGTCCAGCGGGGCGCCGCGCTCGGCCAGCGCGCCGGCGGTCTTCTCGACCAGCACCGTCGCGCCGGTGCCCCGGCGTCCGGCCGTCCAGGTGGAGTCCTCGACCGCGACGTCGTCGTTGACCAGGACGGTGCGGACCTCCAGGCCCTCCTCGGCGGCGAGTTCGGCGGCGAGCTCGAAGTTCATCACGTCGCCGGTGTAGTTCTTCACGACGAAGACCACGCCGGCGCCGTTCTCCACGGCCTTGGCGGCGGCCAGCATCTGGTCCGGGACGGGCGAGGTGAACACCTCGCCGGGGCAGGCGGCGTCGAGCATGCCGGGGCCGACGAAGCCGCCGTGCAGCGGCTCGTGGCCGGAGCCGCCGCCGGAGACCAGCGCGACCTTGGGAGCGGCCGGGCGGACGGCCCGGGTGATCACCCGGTTGGGGACGTCCACCGTCAGCTCCGGATGGGCGGCGGCGACACCGGCCAGTGCGTCCTCCAGGACGCTCTCCGGGGTGTTGATCAGCTTCTTCAACGCTCTTCGCTCCCTCTACGGCGGCGGACGCTGCTGACCCGACGCTACGCCAGACGGGGGTGGTGGGCACGGGGTGCGACACGCGGTGGTCCGGTCACTCTCCCGGAGCAGTCGGTTCCGGCCGTAGGGTCGGCCGCATGAGTGGGAACGTGGGCATTGTTCTGGTCTCGCACAGCGCCCGGCTCGCGGAGGGGCTGCGCGAGCTGCTCGGCGAACTCGCCTCGGACGGCGTGCGGGTGGTCGTCGCGGGCGGCACCGAGGACGGCGGGCTCGGCACCAGCTACGAGCTGATCGCCGGGGCGATCGCGCGGGCCGACGCGGGGGCGGGCGTGGTCGTGCTGCCGGACCTCGGCAGCTCGGTGCTCACCGCCGTCACGGTGCTGGAGGACGAGCCGCGCCCGGGCGTGGAGCTGGTGGACGCGCCGTTCGTGGAGGGCGCGGTGGCCGCCGCCGTCACCGCCTCGACCGGGGCCGGGCTGGCCGAGGTGGTCGCGGCGGCCGAGGACGCGCGCGGGTTCAGGAAACTCTGATCGTCCGGCGTCCGCTCACTTGGCGTCCGCGTAGCAGTCCACCACCGCCGTGCTGAGCGGGAAGCGCACCGGGGTGTCGCCGAACACCAGTCGGCGGGCTTCGTCGCCCGCCTCGGCGACGGCGGCGGCCACCTCGTCGGCGAGGTTCGCCGGGGTGTGCACGATCACCTCGTCGTGCTGGAAGAACACCAGGTGCGGACGGTCCGCCGGGCCTGCCGCCGGCAGTTCGTTCAGCCGGCGGCGCAGCGCGGCGAGCAGGGCCAGCGCCCAGTCGGCGGCGCTGGCCTGGATGACGAAGTTGCGGGTGAAGCGGCCGCGGGCCCGGGCGGTGCGGCCGCCGGCCTCGCCCGCGGTGTCGCCCTCGGTGAGGTCGAGGAAGTCGGCCGAGGCGGGCGGACAGACCCGGCCGAGCCGGGAGGCGACCACGCCGCCGTCCTCGCCGGTGCGGGCGGCGGCCTCCACGTAGCCCATCGCGGCCGGGTAGCGGCGGTGCAGGGTGTTCAGCA
Source organism: Kitasatospora sp. Xyl93 (assembly GCF_055383135.1). Taxonomy (NCBI): domain Bacteria; kingdom Bacillati; phylum Actinomycetota; class Actinomycetes; order Kitasatosporales; family Streptomycetaceae; genus Kitasatospora; species Kitasatospora sp. Xyl93. The sequence continues at coordinate 5,600,427 of NZ_AP029185.1, forward strand.
GCGGGCCGATGTCGCCGCTGGTCTGCCCGTACATGGCGCCGAGCAGGCCGAGCTTGGCCTTGTCGCGGTCGCCCTGGAAGGCGTGGGCGGCGAGCGCCTCGTACAGGTCGCCGCCGGCGGCGGTGCGGGCCAGCCCGGCGTCCTGGGAGAGCGCGGCGAGCACCCGGGGCTCCAGCTGGGCGGCGTCGGCGACCACCAGCAGCCAGCCCGGGTCGGCGACCACGGCGCGGCGCAGGATGCGCGGGATCTGCAGGGCGCCGCCGCCGCGGCTGGCCCAGCGGCCGGAGACCACGCCGCCGACCACGTACTCGGGCCGGAACCGGCCGCCGCGGGCCCAGGCGTCCTGCCAGGCCCAGCCGTGCGCGACGTGGATCCGGGACAGCTCCTTGTAGCGGACCAGCAGCTGCGCGGCCGGGTGGTCGACGCCCTTGAGCTCCCAGGAGCGGGTGGAGCCGAGCTGGATGCCCGCCTCGGCGAAGGCGCGCAGCACCTGGGTGTGCGAGTCGGCGTTGAACGGCTTGGCGCCGAGGGCCTGTTGGAGGTCGACGGCGAGTTCGGCGAGGACCCTGGGCTGGGTGCCGGGGACGGTCGGGCGGGGGCCGAGCAGCTCGGTGAGCAGCCGGTCGTGGACGTCGGCCCGCCAGGGCAGGCCGTCGTGCGCCGTCTCGGCGGCCACCAGGGCCCCGGCCGACTCGGCGGCGACCAGCAGCCGGAACCGCTGCCGGGCGCCCGGGTCGGCGATGGCGGCGATCCGGCGCTGCTGTTCGGCGTGGACGGCGACCACGGCGGCCAACGGGTCGGCGCCGGGCGGCAGTTGCAGCCGGTCGGGGGCGAACAGGGTGTCCTGGCCGTCGTCCGCGTCGGCCGGGCCCGGCTCCGGCAGGTCCTCCGGGACGGGCAGGCCGCGCAGCCGGGACCAGGCGGCGCCGAGCGAACGCGGCGCGCCGAACCGGCCCTCGTGCGCCAGCAGCAGTGCCTCGACCAGCCGCAGGTCGTGGCAGCGGGCGAGCCGGTCGGGCAGGCGCGGCAGCAGCGGGGCGTACCCGGAGTCGGCGGCGGCCCAGACCCAGCGAGGACGGTCGGCGGCCTCCCGGGCGGCGACGGCGGCGGCGAGGTCCCGCACCGCCTCCGGCGGGCCGAGCGGGGCGCCTGCGTCGTCCAGCGGCTGGAGCCGGCCGCCGGGGCCGTGCGGGTCGGGCGCGAGGGCCGTCCTGGGTGCCACGGGGGCTGCTCCTCTCCGGCGCGCGGTGGGGCGTGCGGGTACGGTACGGGGCGCGGGCGGGCGCGCCGCGGCCCGTGACCGACGGGTCCGCGGGGTCGACGTTAACGGGTGGGTACGACAACGGGCGGCAGGCGGGCGGCAGGCGGCCGCGACGGCACCGGCGGGCGGGCCCGCGCCGGGCTGCAAAAGCACGTGGGCAGGGCGCAGGACACGGCGTAGGGTCGCGGAATGACCGAGAACCCGTTCTTCCAGGCCAGCCCCCTGGTCTACGAGCTCCCGCCGTTCGCCGAGATCCGCGAGGAGCACTACCTGCCCGCGTACGAGCGGGGGATGGCCGAGCAGCTGGCCGAGATCGCGGCGATCACCGCGGACCGGAGCCTGCCGACCTTCGAGAACACCCTGGTCGCCCTGGAGCGTTCCGGGGAGCTGCTGCGCCGGGTCGACGCGGTGTTCCGCAACCAGTCCGCCTCGGACACCACCGACGTGCTGGACGAGGTGGAGGCGAAGGTGAGCCCGCTGCTCGCCGCCCACCACGACGCGATCCACCTGGACCGCGCGCTGTTCGCCCGGATCGAGGCGCTGTACGAGGACCGCGCCGCGCTCGGCCTGGACCCGGAGTCACTGCGCCTGCTGGAGCGCCGCTACACCGCCTTCGTGCGCTCCGGCGCCCGGCTGGGCGCGGCCGAGCAGGCCCGGCTGCGCGAGCTGAACGCCGAACTCGCCGCGCTCGGCACCACGTTCCAGCAGAACGTGAACGCCGACAGCCGGGCCGCCGCGCTCGTCCTGGACTCCGCCGAGGAGCTGGCCGGGCTGTCCGAGGGCGCGATCGCCGGGGCGGCGGAGAACGCCCGGGTGCTCGGCCACCCGGGCAAGTACGTGCTGAGCGTGCGGAACACCTCCGCCCAGCCCGAGCTGGCCCAGCTGACCGACCGCTCGGTGCGCGAGCGGCTGCTGGCCGCCTCGCTCGGCCGGGGCGTCGAGGTCAACGGCCCGCTGGCGATCCGGATGGCCGGGCTGCGGGCCGAGCGGGCCGAGCTGCTGGGGTACCCGAGCCACGCCGCGTACGTGGTGGCCGACGAGACGGCCGGCACCGTCGAGGCGGTCTCCGCGCTGCTGTCCCGGCTGGTCGGCCCGGCCGTGGCGATGGCCCGCCGGGAGGCCGAGGAGCTGGCCCGGGAGGCCGCCGCCGACGGGATCGGGGAGATCGCCGCGCACGACTGGGCGTACTACTCGGAGAAGGTCCGGCAGAGCTCCTACCAGGTGGACGCGGCGGCGCTGCGCCCGTACTTCGAGCTGGAGCGGGTGCTGCGGGACGGCGTGTTCTTCGCCGCGAACCTGGCGTACGGGGTGACCTTCACCGAGCGGCCGGACCTGACGGCCCACCACCCGGACGCGCGGGTCTTCGAGGTGTTCGAGGAGGACGGCACCCCGCTGGGCCTGTTCATCGGCGACTTCCACGCCCGGGCGTCCAAGCGCGGCGGTGCCTGGATGGACACGCTGGTGGACCAGTCCGGGCTGACCGGGAAGCGGCCGGTGGTGCTGAACAACCTCAACATCCCGCGCCCGGCGCCCGGCGAGCCGGCGCTGATGGGCTGGGACGAGGTGCGCACGCTCTTCCACGAGTTCGGGCACGCGCTGCACGGGCTGTTCTCGGACGTGCGCTACCCGCTGTTCTCGGGCACCTCGGTGCCCCGGGACTTCGTCGAGTTCCCCTCGCAGGTCAACGAGATGTGGATGGTCCGGCCGGAGGTGCTGGCCAACTACGCCCGCCACCACGCGACCGGGGAGCCGCTGCCGGCCGGACTGGTCGAGCGGATGACGGCGGCCGAGGGCTTCGGGCAGGGCTTCCGGACGGTGGAGTACCTGGCGGCCTCGCTGCTGGACTGGGCGTGGCACACGGTGCCGCGGGGCGAGCGGATCGCGGACGCCGAGGAGTTCGAGGCGCGGGCGCTGGCCGCGGCCGGGATCGCGGTGGAGGCGATCCCGCCGCGCTACCGGACGGCGTACTTCCAGCACGTCTTCGCCAGCGGCTACAGCGCGGCGTACTACGCGTACATCTGGTCGGAGGTGCTGGACGCCGACACCGTGCGGTGGTTCGAGGAGAACGGCCTCGGCGTGCGGGAGAGCGGCGAGCTGTTCCGGCGCGAGCTGCTGGCGCGCGGGTTCAGCCAGGACCCGCTGGAGTCCTTCCGCGCGGTCGTCGGCCGGGCGCCGGAGACCGGGCCGCTGCTGGCCCGCCGGGGCCTGCTGTGACCGGCGCGCCCGGCTCTCCCGGTGCGCGCGACCGGCCCGGCGCACCCTGCGTGCCCACCGTGCTCATCGTGCGCTGAGCGAGACCGTCACGGTGGTGCCCGGGCGGGCGTGCGGGAGCCGGACGCGTACGGTTCCCGCACGCCCGTCCGTCGGCTGCTCGACCTCGACCCGGGCGCCGGCGGGGGAGACGGCCACCCGGGCGCCGCGCGGGAACGCGGCCGGGGGCAGCAGGAGTTCGCTGCCGCGGCCGGTGCCGTCGGCGCGCCAGCGCACGGTGCTGCCGCCGGGGCCGGAGCCGGTGCGGACCTCCGTGCCCGCGACGGCCACCGGGTACGGGCCGAAGGCGGGCTCGTCGCCGGGGGCGGGGCGTCCGGCCGGGTCGAGCGCGCAGTAGCCGCCGTCGCCCCGGCACCAGTACCACATCGTCCAGCCCTCGGCGAAGCCGTCCATCGCGGCGACCTGACGGCGGACCAGTTCGGTGTTGCCCGGGGTGCGGGAGTCCGGCGGGCCCCACTCGCCGACCAGCACGGGCAGGCGGTGGGCGGCCGGGTAGCCGGTGACCGCGGCGGTGTACCGCTCCACGAAGCCGCCGGCCGGGTCCCAGTCGGCGCCGCCCTCGACCGCGGTGTCGTAGAAGTGCGGCGCGTAGCCGAGCCGGGGCGCGCCGGGGCGCGGGTCGGCGAGCCCGGGCAGGTGGGTGGGCACGCCCTGGCCGACCAGCACGGTCGGCTCGACGAACAGCCAGGAGCGGGAGTCGACCCGCCGCACGGCGGCGATCAGGCGGCGGTACATGTCGGGGAGCCGGCCCTCCTCCAGGGCGGCGGAGGCGGCGGCCAGCACGGCCGGGTCGCTCGGGTCGCCGTCCACCGGGCCGAACGGCTCGTTGAACAGGTCGTAGCCCAGCAGGGAGCGGTGGCCGCGCAGTTCATGGGCGAGCCGGGTGTAGAAGTCGGCCTGCCAGGCGCGCAGGTCCGGATCGTCGTAGAGGTGCTGGAAGGCGGCCTGGACGGCCGGCTGGAAGTAGCCGGCGAACCAGTCGTCCGGGTCCGGGGTGAACGGCAGCCCGTCGTCCCGGGTGGCCCAGACGGGGATGCCGTTGGTGCCGCCGCCGAACTTCGGCCCGTACACGTCCTGGTGGAAGTCGACCAGGACCAGCAGGCCCAGCCGGTCGGCCCGGTCGAGGAGCCGTTGCAGGCGGTGCAGCTCGGTGGGGTCGAGCCGGCCGCGTTCGGGCTCCAGCCTGGTCCAGGAGACCGGCAGCCGGACCAGGGTGAAGCCCTGGGCGGCGACGGCGTCGAGGTCGGCCGGGCTGGCCTCGGCGTACTTGTCGAGGTTGAAGCCGCGCAGCCGCAGGCGGCGGCCCTGAGCGTCGGTGAGGGCGGTGCGGCCGTCGTCGGCGGTGACGGTGCCGGTGGGGAAGCGGTCCGGTGGCCCGCCGTGGTCCGAGGCGGGGGCGGTGGGGGCGGCGGTGAGGGTGGCGGCGGCGGCGAGCAGCAGGGCGACGGCGGTTCGGCGCAGGCGCATCGGGGACCTCGCACGGCGGGGGGTGGGGTGGGGCCCGATGATGCCCGGACCGCCGTGCGCGGCACAAGAGTTCGGTCCGCGAACGGTCCGGCCGGCGGTCGGTCGGCGGTTCGGCGGGCAGGCGGTTCGGCCGACGTCTCGGCCGACGTCTCGGCCGGCGGACGGCTCAGTCGGCGGACGGTTCGGGTGCCGGCGGCAGGACGGCGGTCGGGAGCTCCGCGGCGGCGGCCAGCCGGCCCCAGAGGAGGTCGGCCAGCGCCTGCACCATCCGGGTGCGCGAGCAGGGCCTGGCCTCCAGCCACCAGTCCCCGGCGGCCAGCACCATGCCGGTGATGCCCCGGCCCCAGGCCTCGGCGAGCAGCTCGCGGTCGGCGCCGAGGTCGACCTGGCTCTGCACGGCCCGGGTGATCTCCTCGGCGATCTGCCTGAGCGCGGGAGCGAGCGCGTTGCCCGCGCCGCTCGGGTCGCCCGGCTCCGGGTGGGTGAGCAGCCGGTAGACCTGGGGGCGGGCCTCGATCCCGGCGAGGTAGGTGTCCAGCACGTGCTCGACCCGGTCGCGGCGCTCCAGCGGTTCGGCGAGGGCGGCCCGGACGGCGGCCAGCAGTCCGCTGGTGTGGCGCTCGGTCAGGGCCCCGATCAGGCCGTTCCGGTCGCCGAAGTGGCGGTAGAGGATCGGCTTGGTGATGCCGGCCTCGGCGGCGATGGCGTTCATGCTGGCGCCCGGCCCCTCGCGCTGGATGACCCGGTCGGCGGCGTTGAGCAGCTGCTCGCGGCGGGGCTCTCGGGACATGCGCTGCTCCTCGGGATCGGGTTCGACGGGGCCTGCCTGGGCGTTGACACCGGTTACCAATCAGTAGCAGACTCCGACGATGTTACCCGAGGTAACACCCCGGTCGGCCGCAGGTCGGACGCCCACGTCTTGGGAGGAAAGCATCATGAGCAGCACGTTCTCGCTGGACCCGGGCGCGGACCAGCTCGCCGTACGCGACTGGCTGCACGGCTTCGCCGCCGACGTGATGCGGCCGGCCGCGGCCGAGTGGGACGAGCGCGAGGAGACCCCCTGGCCGGTCATCCAGGAGGCCGCCAAGCTCGGCATCTACTCGCTGGACTTCTACGCCCAGCAGTACTTCGACCCCTCCGGCGTCGGCATCCCGATCGCCATGGAGGAGCTCTTCTGGGGCGACGCGGGCATCGGACTGTCCATCGTGGGCACCACCCTGGCCGCCGTCGCGGTGCTGGCCAACGGCACCGACGAGCAGATCGGCACCTGGACCCCGCAGATGTTCGGCACCCCCGAGGACGTCAAGGTGGCCGCCTTCTGCTCCTCCGAGCCCGACGCCGGCTCCGACGTCTCGGCGCTGCGCACCCGGGCGGTCTACGACCGGGCCAAGGACGAGTGGGTGCTCGACGGCACCAAGACCTGGGCCACCAACGGCGGGATCGCCGCCGTCCACGTGGTGGTCGCCACCGTCGACCCGGAGCTCGGCGCCAAGGGCCAGGCGTCCTTCGTCGTACCGCCCGGCACCCCGGGGCTGAGCCAGGGCCAGAAGTTCAAGAAGCACGGCATCCGCGCCTCGCACACCGCCGAGGTGGTGCTGGACGGCGTCCGGGTGCCCGGCAGCTGCCTGCTCGGCGGCAAGGAGAAGCTGGACGAGCGGCTCGCCCGGGCCCGCGAGGGCGTCAAGCGCCCGGGCGGCCGGGGCAACGCGGCGATGGCCACCTTCGAGGCCTCCCGCCCGGCCGTCGGCGCGCAGGCGATCGGCATCGCCCGGGCCGCGTACGAGGTGGCGCTGGACTACGCCAGGACCAGGGAGCAGTTCGGTCGGCCGATCATCGACAACCAGGGCGTGGCCTTCCAGCTCGCCGACATGCGGACCCGGATCGACGCGGCCCGGCTGCTGGTGTGGCGGGCGTCCTGGATGGCGGTCAACAACCAGCCGTTCACCGCGGCCGAGGGCTCGATGTCCAAGCTGTACGCGGGGGAGACGGCCAAGTACGTGACCGCGCAGGCGATGCAGATCCTCGGCGGCAACGGCTTCACCCGGGAGTACCCGGTGGAGCGGATGCACCGGGACAGCGCCATCTACTCGATCTTCGAGGGGACCAGCGAGATCCAGCGGCTGGTGATCGCCCGGGCGATCTCGGGGATGCCGATCCGCTGACCGCTACCGGGCCAGCCAGAAGGTGAGCCCGGCGGTGAGCGCGCCCACCACCGCGCCGACGACGGTCTGCGCGGTGGTGTGGTCCCGCAGCACCACCCGGGACCACCCGATCACCGGGACCAGTGGGAGGAGCAGCAGCCAGAGCGGGCCGAGCGCGATGGCGAGGCAGACCACCGCGCCGGTGGCCACGGCGGTGTGCACGGAGACCTTCCACCAAGCGGTGATCACCAGGATCGGCACCAGTGAGGCGAACATCGCCAGCACCAGTGCGGTCAGGTCGGCCGGGGCGTCCAGTCCGATCATCACCCCGAAGCTGAGCAGCACCGAGCCCATGATCAGCGGCAGGACGGTCAGCCGGCGCTTCCGCTGGCCGACGTGACGGTCCGCCACGGTGCCCCTGCGCATGCCGTACCGGATGATCAGGGTCGGGACGACGGCGGCGAACACGACGGCGAACAGCGCCCAGCCGATGCCCGGCCGGCCGTAGCGGAGGCCGCCCAGCAGCGGGAGCAGCGCGATGATCACGTTCTTCGGCTCCAGGCCGTCGGTGATGCGGCGGGCCCAGGTCGTCCGGGGGGTGGGGGCGGGTGCGGCCGCGGTCTCGGCGGTCATCGGGGTGGGTGCTCCGGGGGGCGTGAAGGGGTGGACGGGTTTCGGGTGGACGCTCGTGCAGGGGGGCGGATGCCCGGAACCGGGGTCGCCCGGCACCGGGGGGTGCTCAGAACCGGGCGGGGCGGCCCTCCAGGAAGGCGGCCAGGCCCTCGCGGACGTCCGAGCCCTCGCGGGAGCGGAGCAGCCAGGGTGCCAGGGCCTCGTCGGCCCGCTCGGCCGGCGCGTCCAGCACGGCCTTGGCCGCGCCGATGGTGTGGGTCGAGCGGCGGGTCAGCAGCCGGGCGAAGTCGAGGGCGGCGGCGTCCAGTTCGGCGTCCGGCAGGACGCGTTCGGCCAGGCCCAGCGGCAGGGCGTCCCGGCCGGTCACCAACTCGCCGGAGAACAGCAGGTACTTGGCCCGGGCCGGGCCGACCAGCCGGGCCAGCCGTACGGTCGGCACCGCCGGGTAGACCACGCCGAGCTTGGCCGGGGTGATCCCGAGCCGGGCGTCCTCGGCGACGAACCGCAGGTCGCAGGCGACGGCCAGTTGGCAGCCGCCGCCGACGCAGGCGCCGTGCACCACGGCGAGGGTCGGGTGCGGGAAGGCGGCCAGCGCCTCCTCGGCGGCGACGTTGGTCTTGTGGTAGGCCTCCGCGCGGTCCGGATCGCCGTACACCTCGGAGAGTTCGGCGATGTCCGCGCCCGCGCTGAAGGTGTTGCCGGCGCCGGTGAGCAGCAGGACGCGCACGCCTTCGTGGCCGGCCAACTGGTCCAGCACCTCGGGCAGCGCCCGCCAGATCGCCAGGGTCACCGCGTTGCGGCGGTGCGGGCGGGCGAACTCCAGCACCGCGACGCCGTCCTCGCCGACGTACGCGTTGAGGCCCTCGGCCCGCGCGGGCAGGGCGGAGCGGTCCCGCGTGAGCAGCGGCTGGTCCATGCGCACCTCCGGTCGGTCGTGGTGCGCCAACTCTCTCAGGCGGCGCGGGTGCAGTAGTCGCCGAGTCCGTGTTCGACCAGGGTGAAGGCGCGGCGGGCCTCCTCCAGCGCGGCGGGCAGGGCGTCGGCGGCGCGCTCGCCGGCGAGCATCCGGCGGTGGTTGGCGGCGATCAGCGAGACCCGGACGGCCAGCACCTGGGCGGTGGCGACCCGGGCGGTCAGCTCGTCGTGGGCCGGGTCCTGGGCGAGCAGTTCGGCGGACAGCGCGGCGTGCGCCAGCTGGTCGAAGCCGAAGGTGGCGCGCGCGGTCAGCACCGGGGTGCGGTGGATCAGCCGGACCACGTCCAGCACCATCCCGTCGTCGTTCAGCCCGCTGGCCGGGTCGAAGCGCCCCAGGGCGGCGAGGAAGTGCTCGCGCAGCGCCGTCACCGCCGAGGTGCCCGGGGCGCGGTCGCGCACCGCCCGGGCCGGCTCGTCGAGGTGCTGCTCCATCGGGCCCATGACCAGGTCTTCCTTGGTGGGGAAGTAGTTGAAGACGGTCATCTTGGACACCTCGGCGGCGGCGGCGATCTCCGCGACCGAGACCTGGTCGAAGCCGCGCTCGGTGAAGAGCGCGATGGCGGTGCGGAAGATCCGCATGCCGGTCTGGAACTTCTTGCGCTCGCGCAGCGGGAGCGCGTCGAGGTCGACGTCGGGGCCGAAGTCCTGTGCGGGTCGCATCGCCATGGGGGGACTGTACCAGGCTCAAATGTTGACCCGGCAGAAAGATTTGCTCGGCCAAAAGATTGGTCTGGATGAAGAATTGACCCGGTCCAAAAACGCTGTCATGGTGGTGCCGTGCCCGCCGGACCGCACCGGTCCGGCCCTGACTCCACGGACCCTGGGGGGACTCGACCATGGCCACCGCCGTCGCAACCGCACCGCCCGACCCCGCCGCCGCCGCGCTGATGACACCCGCCCAGCGGAAGGTGGGCATGCTGCTCTGCCTGGTCACGATCGTGCTGGCGGTGCTCGACATGAACATCGTGTCGGCGGCCACCGTGCCGATCGTCCGGGAGCTCGACCCCGTCCACGGCGTCGACCGGCTGCCCTGGTTGGTCAGCGCGTTCGCCCTGGCCGCCACCGCGCTGCTGCCGCTGTACGGCAAGCTCTGCGACGTCTACGGCGCGAAGCGGGTGCTGCTCGGAGCCGTCGGCACCTTCCTGCTCGGCTCGGGGCTCTGCGGCGCGGCGCAGTCGATGGACCAGCTGATCGCCTTCCGGGCGGTGCAGGGGATCGGCGGCGGCGGGCTGATGAGCGTCACCATGGTGGTCATCGCCCAGCTCAAGGACCCGGCGGAGCGCGGCGCCGGCAAGGGCGGGGCGGTGGGCGGCATCGTCGCGGGCCTCGGCATGGCGGTCGGACCGCTGATCGGCGCGCTGCTCACCGACCACCTCAGCTGGCGCTGGATCTTCTACGTCAACCTGCCGCTCGGCTTGCTGGTGCTGGTCGGCGTCGCCCTGGTGGTCAAGGTCCCGTCGGTGCCCGGCCGCCGGAGCCTGGACTTCGTCGGCGCGGCCCTCGCGGCGGCCTTCGCGACCGGGCTGCTGCTGGTCACCGAGTGGGGCGGCAAGGACTACGGCTGGACGTCCCCGGTGATCCTCGGGCTGGCCGCCGCCACCCTGGGCGCGTTCGGTCTCTTCCTGTGGCGCCAGGCCACCGCGGCCGAGCCGGTGCTGCCGCTCTCGCTGTTCCGGATCCGTGCGGTGCGGCTGGGCTTCGCGGTCCAGGGCCTGGTCGGGATGGGCATGATCGGCTCGATCATGTACGTGATGCTCTACCTGCAGGTCGCCCGGGGCGTCAGTCCGACCGCGGCCAGCCTCTACCTGGTTCCGCTGGCGGCCGGGATGACCGGGGCCGGGATCCTGGTCGACCGGCTGACCGGGCGCGGCCACCCGCCCCGGACCTCCCTGGCCGTCGGCGCCGGCTGCGCGGCGCTCGCCCTCGCGCTGCTCGGCCTCAGCGGACCGGACACCGGGCTGTGGGCGGTGCTGGCCGAACTCGCCCTGCTGGGCTGCGGGCTGGGCCAGCTGATCGGCCAGTTGATCACGGTGGTGCAGGAGGCCGCGCCCCGGCACCAGCTGGGGGTGGCGACCACCGGCATCCGGTTCTTCCAGAGCCTCGGCAGCGCGCTCGGCGCGGCGCTCTTCGGCACCGTGCTGGCCCGGGCCTTCGAGGCGGGCGAGCCGGGGCGGCCGCTCGGCGCGGTCCGCACGCTGACCGGCGCGGCGCACGAGCACGCGGTGCGCAGCTTCACGGACGCGGTGGACGTGGTGTTCCTGTCGGCGGGCGGGGTGCTGGTCCTGGCGCTGCTGTGCGTGCTGCGGCTGCGGACGGCGCAGGAGGCGCCGGCGGCCTGACGGCCGGAGGCGCGGTGCTCGGAGGCGCGGTGCGGTTGCGGGGCCCGGTGGACGGGGAGTCCACCGGGCCCCGTGCCGTACGGGTTTCAGGCCTGGCTGGTCCACTCGGAGGCCAGGATGGCCCAGATCTCCTTGTCGTAGCGGACCCCGTTGTACGGGTACCACTCGCGCAGCACGCCGTCGCGGGTCATGCCGAGCCGCTCGGCGACCGCCCGGCTGCGGGCGTTGACGGAGGAGCACCACCACTCGGCGCGGTGCATGCCGCGGGTGACGAAGGCGTAGTCGAGCAGCTGCCTGACGGCGCGGGTGATCAGCCCGTGGCCCTCGCCGGCGGGCTCGGTCCAGGCGCCGATCTCGCAGACGCCGGACCGGGCGTCGAAGCTGACGAACATCACGCCGCCGACCAGCGTGCCGTCCAGCCAGATGCCGTAGATCCGCTTCTGGTCGGCGGCCAGGCCGTCGGCGTAGCGCTGGAGGGTGGCGCGGGCGGAGTCCAGGTCGACCGAGAAGGTGGCCCAGGGGATCCACGGGTCGGTGTGGGCGCGGGCGCGGTCGAGGTGGGTCAGGAACTCGGGGGCCTGCCAGGGCTCCAGCGGGCGCAGTTCGGCGTTCTCGGTGAGCGGTACGGCAAACACGGGCGGCCTTTCACGGGTGGTGCTGAGGTTGGCTGGACCATTCATAACAAACGTTTGGTATGTACGATAGCCCCCATGACACCGGCCCGTGGAGACCATGACGCCCGACGCTCGGAGGTTTCCGAGGGGGTGTGGCGGGTGCTCTCCACCCGGGGCTTCGAGGGGCTGACCCTGCGCGCGGTGGCCGCCGAACTGGGCGCGTCCACCGGGATGTTGACGCACTACTTCCCGAACAAGCGGGCGCTGCTCAGCCACGCCCTGGAGGAGCTGGACCGGCGCTCGCTGGCCCGGCCCCGGCGCACCGCTCCCGCCGACGGCAGCCCGCCGCCGGCCGGGCTGGCCCGGGTGCGGGCGTCGCTGCTGGACGTGCTGCCGCTGGACGGCGAGAGCGCGGCCGACAACCGGATCTGGGTCGGCTCCTGGGACCACGCCCTGGCCGACCCGGAGCTGGCGGCCGCGCACGCGGCCCGCTACGCGCGCTCGCGCACGGCGCTCACGGCGCACGTCGCGGAGGCCCAGCGGCTGGGGGAGCTCCCGGCGCAGGCCGACCCGGCCGCGCTGGCGGCGGGGGCGCAGGCCTTCGTGCTGGGCCTGGTGGTGCAGGCGCTGTTCGCTCCGGAGGAGTTCCCGGCACGGCGGCAGACGGAGTTGCTGGACGCCTATCTGGCCGGGCTGGCGGGCTGACCGGCGAGAGTCGGGGTGGGCCGTCGCGAGCCGGTGCGAGGTCGGCGCGAGCCGGTGCGAGGTCGGCGTGAACCGGTGTGGAGCGGCGCGAGTCGCGGTGGTCGCACCGGCCGGAATTCCGCTTGTTCCGATTGACCCCGTTTTCGGCCCCGTTTCCGCCGCGGGATGACACGGGTGGACACCGGGTCCGCGCGGCGGTCGCGCGGAGGCGGTCGGTGTACGGGATTACCGGGTGGCCCGCATCGGACACGGAAGGTGTCCGTCGGTGCGGCGGCCTGCGGGAATTGCGGGTGGTGCCCCCAGCAGGATTCGAACCTGCGACCTACCGCTTAGAAGGCGGGTGCTCTATCCGCTGAGCTATGGGGGCGGGACGGGCGGCGCCCTGGCGGGTGCGACCGTGGCCGGGATCGGGCTGGCGGGCGCCGGGGCGCGCGCTGTCCGGCCCCGTACCTGAGGGTGGGGGTGGGGGTGGTGGGCCCTCGCCCTGTCGGGGACAGGATAAGGGTGACCGGTTCCCCGGCCGGGTGTGACGACACCGCCGTTGGTGTGTCGGTTCGGTGGAGCGGTCCGATAATCGCAGGTGAAGGCCGTGAGTGCAGCGGTCTGGGAGTGTTCCGCGCCGGACGTTGTGCAGTCGTTACGGGGCTGCCTCCTCACCCGTTATGGATTCGGCACGGAGAATGTGTCGCCGACGGCGCGGGTGGGGGGCCGTAATCGCGGTTGCGCCGGTGGGGTGACGTGCGCGGACGGCTGTCGGGGCGCGTTCCGGGCGGCGTTCCCGGCGGCTTCCGGGGCGGGTTCGGCGGTGGTTCGGGGGTGCGCCGGAGGGGCGGCGAGCAGCGGGTTTGTTGTCATGGCCGCGAAAAATGAGGGCGGAAGCGGCGATGGAAGGCTGAAATTCACCCCTGCGAGTGACAAGAGTTGCACAGGCCCGAGTTATCCACAGGATTTCGGAACTCGGTGGCCCGGATTTCCTTCGGAGCGCACGCTCAAGGCGCACCGTCGATTCCGTACGGTGCACCGGTGAGAACGGAGGGTGTGCCGTGAGCGAGACGCACGTGACGGTGATCGGCAATGTGGCGACGGAGGTGAGTTACGGCGAAACCAGCGGCGGGGTGCCGATGGCCAACTTCCGGCTCGGCTGCACCGAGCGGCGGTACGACCGGCAGCGCGAGTGCTGGGTGGACGGCGAGACGCAGTGGCTGACGGTGACGGCCTGGCGGGCGCTGGCGGTCAATCTGATCGGTTCGCTCGCCAAGGGCGATCCGGTGCTGGTGAGCGGCCGGCTGCGGGTGCGCGAGTGGATGGAGGGCGAGGTGCGGCGGAGTCGGGCCGAGATCGACGCCCGATCGGTCGGACACGACCTCACCCGTGGTACCACGGCGTTCCGTTGGGCGGCCGGGGTGCGCGGCCAGCCGCCGGGCGGCGCCGGGCCGGCGGGGGCGGACGCGGGGGGAGAGGTGGTGCCGGAGTGGATCGTCAGCGCCGTGGAGGCGCGCAGGGGCTCCGCGGCGCCCTCCCCGGCGCCCCCGGCGGCGGTCACGGCGCCCGTGGTGCGGGCGCTGCCGCCGGGCGGGCGGTCGGGCGCGGGGGAGCCGGGCGAGGCGGACGGCAAGGAGCGAGGGGGTGATGCCGTGGAAGCTCCGTTCTGACCGGCCGACGACCTTCCCTGTCGACAAATATGTTGATCGAGAAGGCGGTTGTACCCGCACGTGCAATCCGACCGGATAACCGAATCCGACCCGTGACTTTCTGTCCCGCCGTCAGCTTGTGTGGGAGTTGGGAGGATTGATAACGATCCAGATACGGAATCGTCCTGATTTCGCATGGGGGTTTCGGGGCCTCCGGGGCTCAATAGGATTCGTCTGGTTCATACCCGCAGCAGCGCCACAGGGGGCATGCGCGGAACGGCAAGTCGGCGGGCCGCCCACTCGGAGCGGCCCGGCCCGGAGGGATCCCAGATGTTCCAGAGGCAGGGGCGGAGTCTGTCCCGGATAACCACTGTCATGCTCACGACCAGCTTGGCGCTGGGCGGTGGCCTGTTCGCGGCCGGTGCGGCGGCTGCGGCCGGCACCCCGAGCTCGGGCGTGACCGCGGAAGTCCAGAACGAGATGCTCGGCGAGAAGATCGACGTCGACGGCAGGACCGTCGACGGCGGGCTGTTCACCCTCAAGACGAGCGCCGGCGAGAAGCTCCGGACGTACTGCATCGACTTCGACAACCCGGTCTACCTGGACAGCAACGCCAAGTACCACGAGGCGGACTGGGCGTCGAGCTCGCTCAACAGCAACGCGAACGCCCCCAAGATCCGCTGGATCCTGGACAACTCGTACCCGCAGGCGAGCCTGGCGTCCCTGGCCGCGGCCATCCACGTCGACAACCTGAGCGAGGCGGACGCCGCCGCCGGCACCCAGGCCGCGATCTGGAAGTTCTCGGACAACAAGACCGCCACCCCGCGCAACGACAAGGCCAAGAAGCTGCGCGAGTACCTCGTCGGCGACGCCAACAAGGGCGTCGCGGCCGAGCCGAAGCCCTCGCTGACCCTCTCCCCGGACTCGGTCTCCGGGAAGTCGGGCGGCAAGCTCGGCCCGTTCCTGCTGAACTCCAGCGCCAACGAGGTCAAGCTGACCGTCACCGGCGACGCCGCGGACAAGGTCAAGCTGCTGGACAAGGACAACAAGCCGGTCAACGGCAGCCTGGCCGGCCCCATCGGCAAGGACACCCCGCTGTTCCTGGACGTGCCGGCCGGCACCCCGGACGGCAAGGCCGCCATCAACGCCACCGCCGAGGCCAGCGTGCTCGGCGGCCGGGTCTTCATGAGCGACGTGGACTCCCGCGGCCGTCACAGCCAGACCATGATCCTGGCCAGCTCCACCAAGGTGAACGTCGCGGCCGGCGCCAAGGCCACCTGGAAGCAGGGCAAGGGCGCGCTGATCGACAGCACCGCCAAGGAGGAGTGCGCCGCCGGCGGTGTGCGGGTGTCCGTCACCAACACCGGTGACGAGGCCGCCACCGTCACGGTCGGCAAGCAGCAGGTCGCCGTCCAGCCGGGCAAGACCGAGAGCGTCGTCGTCAAGGTCGAGGAGAAGACCCGCTACGACATCACCGTGTCCGGTCCGAACGGCTTCTCCAAGCAGTTCACGGGCACCCTGGACTGCAAGGTCGGCGTGACGCCGACCCCGGCCCCGACCACCCCGGCCGCGACCGGCAAGCCGTCCGGCACCCCGACCGCGACCGCGTCGAGCACCCCGAGCAACGGTGCCGGCCAGCCGGCCCCGGCGACCACCAGCGCCGCCCCGGGCACCGGTGGCCTGGCCCAGACCGGTGCCAATGACTCCACCCCGATCCTCGCCGCCGTCGCCGGTGGCCTGGTCGTGGCCGGTGGCGCCGCCGTCTTCGTCCTGCGCCGCCGCGGCCGCCACGGCCGCAGCACCGCCTGAACCGGCTGAACCGCCCGACCGGGCCGGGAGGCAGTGACCTCCCGACGCCCTGAGCGCGGCCTGGACGGCCCGGCTCCCCGCACCCGCTGCGGGTAGCCGGGCCGTCGCCTTTCCGGCACCGGGGAGGTGGAGACGGGGCCGGGCGGGCAGGGGTCGTCCCGGATACCCCCGCGGGGTCACCTGGGCGATTCGGGGCTCCGGGCCGGGTGCGGCACAATGGAAGGCTGCAAGCCGAATACTCCCGACGACGCCGGAGCGATCTCACGTGGCGGAATACATCTACACGATGCGCAAGGTGCGCAAGGCTCACGGAGACAAGGTCATCCTTGACGACGTGACGCTCAGCTTCCTCCCCGGAGCGAAGATCGGCGTCGTGGGCCCCAACGGCGCCGGTAAGTCGACCGTGCTGAAGATGATGGCCGGTCTGGAGCACCCCTCCAACGGCGACGCCTTCCTCTCGCCCGGCTTCACCGTCGGCATGCTCCTCCAGGAGCCGCCGCTGGACGAGTCCAAGACCGTCCTGGAGAACGTCGAGGACGGCGTCAAGGAGATCAAGGGGAAGCTCAACCGCTTCAACGAGATCGCCGAGCTGATGGCGACCGACTACTCGGACGCCCTGCTGGACGAGATGGGCAAGCTCCAGGAGGACCTGGACCACGCCGAGGCCTGGGACCTGGACGCCCAGCTGGAGCAGGCCATGGACGCCCTGGGCTGCCCGCCCGGCGACTGGCCGGTCACCAAGCTCTCCGGTGGCGAGAAGCGCCGCGTCGCGCTCTGCAAGCTGCTGCTGGAGGCCCCCGACCTGCTGCTGCTCGACGAGCCCACCAACCACCTGGACGCCGAGTCGGTGAACTGGCTGGAGCAGCACCTGGAGAAGTACAAGGGCACCGTCGTGGCCGTCACCCACGACCGGTACTTCCTGGACAACGTCGCCGAGTGGATCCTGGAGCTCGACCGCGGCCGCGCCTACCCGTACGAGGGCAACTACTCCACCTACCTGGAGACCAAGCAGTCGCGTCTCAAGGTCGAGGGCCAGAAGGACGCCAAGCGCGCCAAGCGGCTCAAGGAGGAGCTGGAGTGGGTCCGCTCCAACGCCAAGGGCCGCCAGGCGAAGTCCAAGGCCCGTCTGGCCCGCTACGAGGAGATGGCGGCCGAGGCGGACAAGATGCGGAAGCTGGACTTCGAGGAGATCCAGATCCCGCCGGGCCCGCGCCTGGGCAGCGTCGTCATCGAGGTCGAGAACCTCAACAAGGCCTTCGGTGAGAAGGTCCTGATCGACGACCTGAGCTTCACCCTGCCGCGCAACGGCATCGTCGGCGTCATCGGCCCGAACGGCGCCGGCAAGACCACCCTGTTCAAGATGCTCCAGGACCTGGAGACCCCGGACAGCGGCACGGTCAAGGTCGGCGAGACGGTCAAGATCAGCTACGTCGACCAGAGCCGCGCCAACATCGACCCGAAGAAGACCCTCTGGGAGGTCGTCTCCGACGGCCTGGACTGGATCAACGTCGGCCAGGTCGAGATGCCGTCCCGCGCCTACGTGTCGGCCTTCGGCTTCAAGGGCCCGGACCAGCAGAAGCCGGCCGGCGTGCTCTCCGGCGGTGAGCGCAACCGCCTGAACCTGGCGCTCACCCTCAAGCAGGGCGGCAACCTGCTGCTCCTCGACGAGCCCACCAACGACCTCGACGTCGAGACGCTCTCCTCGCTGGAGAACGCCCTGCTGGAGTTCCCCGGCTGCGCCGTGGTCATCTCCCACGACCGCTGGTTCCTGGACCGGGTGGCCACCCACATCCTCGCCTACGAGGGCGAGAGCAAGTGGTTCTGGTTCGAGGGCAACTTCGAGTCGTACGAGAAGAACAAGATCGAGCGGCTCGGCGCCGACGCCGCCCGTCCGCACCGGGCCACCTACAAGAAGCTGACCCGAGGCTGACACCCAGCCGTCACGACGGCCCGGCGGACCGCCCTGCGGGGCGGCCTGCCGGGCCGCGGCCCGTCGCCGCCGTCCGCCGCACCGGCGGTGCGCGGCGGCGGGCGACCGGACACCGAGGAGAACTCCCGTGGCTCGCCACATCTACGCCTGCCCGCTGCGCTGGTCCGACATGGACGCCTTCGGGCACGTCAACAACGTGGTCTTCCTGCGCTACCTGGAGGAGGCCCGGATCGACTTCATGTTCACCCAGGCCGCCGCGGCCGGTGCCGGGGAGTTCGCGGGCGGCTCGGTGGTGGCCCGCCACGAGATCGACTACAAGCGCCCGCTGGTGCACCGGCCCGAGCCGGTCACCATCGAGACCTGGGTGACGAAGATCGGCGGCGCCTCGCTGACCGTCTCGTACGAGATCAAGGACGTCGCCGAGGACGGTGAGGACATCGTGTACGTCCGGGCGTCCACCGTGGTCGTCCCCTACGACCTGGCCGAGGGCCGGCCGCGCCGGATCTCGCCGGTGGAGCGGGAGTTCCTCGGCCGCTTCATGGACGAAGAGCCGGTAGTCGCCACCGTCTGACCCCACCTGACGATTCGGACTGAACCGCTGTGACCATCACCGCCCGTCTCGCCCTGACCGACACCGGGGAGGCCGCCGACCTCTCCGCCTTCCTGCTGCGCCTGCTGCGCTTCGACCGGGCGGCGGCCGTCCGGCTCCAGGCGGTGGGCCCGGGCGAGGGGGACGGCGTGCTGGCGGTCTTCGGGCGGCTGCCGCTGGGCGGTTCGGGCGCGCTGGCGATCCGTACCGTGCGGTTGGACGGACTGGACGAGCCGGTGGACCTGACCGTCTCGGCGGGTCAGCTGCTGGACGGCGTGGACGCCGAGGCGGGCGCCGTCGCGCTGCCCGCGCCGGTGACCGGCCCGGCCTGGGCCGGGCTGCTGCCGCCGCGCACCGGCTGGCGGCCGGTCGGCGCCCCGCCGGTGGCCGAGGTGTACCCCGAACTCATGGCCGGGGTGCGGGAGTTCCGCGAGCGCAGCGAGGCCGTCCCGGCGCACCACCGGACCCGCGCGGTGCTGGACGCGCTGGCCGACGAGATCTGGTCCCGCCCGGTCACCGTGCTGCCCGAGCTGCCGCTGCGGGCGCCGCACGCCGCGTACGTGATCGGCTTCCTGAAGCCCGGCGCCCCGCTGACCGTGCACCGGGCGGGCGGCTGGCTGCGGTTGAGCGCCCCGGCGGGCTCGGTGGCGGTGCGCACCACGGCCGCGCCGGGCGCGGGGCTGGGGCTCAGCCCGGTCCGGTGACCCCGGGGGCCCGGCTTGGGTTCGTCCCGGGGTGGTGACCCCCAGGGGCCCGGTGGGGGCTCAGCCCGGGGTGTTGATCATCGAGGCGGCGGCGTAGGTCAGGTACTCGAGCAGCTGCTGCTCGTGCTCGGCCGGCAGCTCCAGGCTCGCCACGGCCGCCCGCATGTGGGTGAGCCAGGCGTCGTGCGCGGCCTTGTCGACCTTGAACGGCGCGTGCCGCATCCGCAGTCGCGGATGGCCGCGCCGGTCGCTGTAGGTGCGCGGGCCGCCCCAGTACTGCATCAGGAAGAGGGCCATCCGCTCCTCGGCCGGCCCGAGGTCGTCCTCGGGGTACATCGGCCGCAGCAACTCGTCCTCGGCGATGCCTTCGTAGAACCGGTGGGCCAGCCGCCGGAAGGTCGGCTCACCGCCGACCTGGTCGTAGAAGGTCTCCTCGCTCAACGTGCCTCGCCGGATCTCTCTCACCCGACCATGGTCGCAGACGCCGACGGGGTCGTACACCGGGACCAAAGGCGTACGACCCCGTCGGGACCGGACCGGCGGACGCCGGCCGAGGGCGTCGCATGGACGTCAGGGGAGGAGGGTCAGTCCTCCCAGCGGAACAGCTTCCAGGAGATGCCGGTCAGCACGGCCGCGAAGAGCAGCAGGCCGCCCATGGTCGGCACGGCGTCCATGACGCCGCCGCCGCGGGTGAGCACCGACTGGGCGGAGTCGACCAGGTAGTGCAGCGGCATGACCTTGGAGACGGCCTGCAGCCAGTCCGGGGCGCCGTCCATCGGGAAGAACGAGCCGGACAGGAACGACATCGGCAGCACGATGATCTGCGAGATGCCGTTGGCCGCCTCCTCGGTCTTGGCGACCGAACCGGCCAGCAGGCCGATCGACATGAAGGCGAGCGTCGCGCAGGCCACCAGCGGGATGATCAGCCACCAGTTCCCGGTGAGCTTGAGCCCGAAGAAGCTGGTCGCGACCACCAGGAAGACGGCGGTCTGCAGGAACGCGGTCAGCAGCGAGACCAGGACCCGGGAGCTGACCACGGTTCCCGCGCTGATCGGTGCCAGTCGCAGCCGGCGCAGCACCTTGGTCTTGCGCCAGTTGACCAGCGTCAGCGCCGCGCCGAACACCGCGCCGGTGGCGACGGCCCAGCCGAGCAGGCCGGGGGTGAGGAACTGGATCGGCTTGAGCGACTTGTCCTCGACCTGCTGGGAGTCCAGCACGAAGGCCGGCTTCTGGCCGGTGGCCGCCTGGTTGGCGCTCTGGACCACCGAGTTGAGGATGCCCTGGAGCGCGCCGGCGCGGACCTGGTCGGCGGCGGTGTAGCGCAGCTCGACCTTGCCGTCCGGGCCCTGCTTGATCAGCGCGTCGTAGTCGCCCTTGCGGACCTTCTCCAGCGTGGCGGCCTCGTCGTCGGTCTTCGTGATGGTGAGGACCTTCTCCAGCCCGGCCCGGTCCTCGCCCTGGATCGAGTCGAACAGCTTCACCGCGCCGACCTGCGCCACCTTGGCGTGCGGGCTGCCGGAGCCCTTGGTCACGGCGCCGAAGAACACCAGGAACACCAGCGGGAACAGCAGGATGAAGAAGGTCGCGGTGCGGTCTCGCTTCATCCCGAGCAGCATGGCGCGGGACAGGCTCCAGAACGCGCTGACCCGCTCCCGCTCGCCGGTGGCCGGGCCGCCGCGCCGGGCGGGGGCCTGCGGCTCGGTGGGAAGGGTGGCGGTCATGCGCGGAACTCCCGTCCGGTCAGCTGGAGGAAGACGTCCTCCAGGGTGGCGCCGCGCACTTCCAGGCCGCGCAGCGCGTTCTGCTCGGCCAGGACGCTGAGCACCGGGGCCGGAAGGCGGGTGGAGACGGAGAGCGAGACGGTGTCGTCCTCCAGGGTGGCGATGTCCGCGCCGGCCGCGGTGAGCAGCTCCCGGGCCCGGTCCAGCGGGAGCTGGCCGGAGGCCACGCTGATCCGGACGGTGTCGTCGATCTCGCGGATCAGCGCCGCCGGGGCGCCGGTGTGGAGGATCTTGCCGTGGTCCATGATCGAGACCCGGTCGCAGAGCACCTCGGCCTCGTCCAGGTAGTGCGTGGTCAGCACGACCGTGCGGCCCTCGGCGTTGATGTCCCGCAGGAGGTCCCAGAGGTTGCGCCGGGACTGCGGGTCCAGACCGGTGGTGGGCTCGTCCAGGAAGACGAGCTCCGGGTCGTGGGCCAGTGCGCAGGCGATCGACAGGCGCTGGGCCTGGCCGCCGGACATCTTGTCGGTGTGGGTCTCGGCCTTCTCCGAGAGGCCGACCCGCTCCAGCATCGCGTCGGCCCGCTTGGGGCCGACCCCGTAGAACGACGCGAAGGTGCGGATGGTCTCCCGGGCCGTCAGTTTCCGGAAGAAAGCGGTCGCCTGGAACTGCACGCCGATTCGCGGCAGCAGTTTCGGATTGCGCGGCCAGGGCTCCATGCCCAGCAGCTGGATCCGGCCCTCGTCAGGCTTCCGAACGCCTTCCAGGATCTCCATCGTGGTGGTCTTCCCGGCCCCGTTGGGGCCCAGGATCCCGTAGAACTCGCCGGCCTCGACGGTGAAGGACACCCCGTCGACAGCCTGCACATCCCCGTACCGCTGGCGGATGCCGTCAGCGGATATAGCAGCAGTCATGTGCCCTGAGCCTAGGGGTTGTGAAGCCTCCTGTGCACGTCGGAGCCGACGAATTTGCGGATATTTTGAGGAACGGGGAAACAAAGCCGGGCCGGGCGGATGTCTAATTCCGCCCGGCCCGACCGGAGTTGTCACTGACCGGCCATCAGAAAATCCTTCGACGGTCTTTCAGCGGACGCCGTTTCAGCCGGCGGCCCGGTCAGCCCCGGTGCACGGTGATGGTGGTCCAGGCGCCGATGTGGATCCGGTCGCCGTCGTTCAGCGGCACCGCGGTGTGCGGGGTGACCGGCTCCGCGCCGCCGTTCATGGTGGTGCCGTTGGTCGAGTCCTGGTCCACCAGCACCCAGCTGCCGTCCGCCTGTTCGGCGAGCAGCGCGTGCTGGTGCGAGGCGCCCGGGTCCTCCGGCGGGACGGACAGGTCGATCTCCGGCACCGTGCCGCGGTGCTGGCTGCGCCGTCCGATCCGCAGCTGGCCGCGGCCGGTCAGCGGGATCCGGCGCTCGGGGCAGTACGGCGGGAAGAACAGGCCGGCCGCCTCGGGGCCGCTGCGGGCCATCATCTCGGTGAAGTAGTCCCGGTCGGCCGAGACCACGGCGATCCAGTTGGCCCGCACCGGCTCGGCCGCAACGGGTTCCTGGGGCTGCTGGGGCTGCTGGTGCTGCGGCGGGGCCAGGTGGAAGGAGGTGCCGAAGTCGCCGCCGCGGCTGTTCGGGCCGGGGCCGGCCGGCTGGGCGTACACCGGGCCGGAGTCCTCGCGCACCGGGCTGTCGGGGAACGCGCCCTCCGGCGCGGACCCCTCCGGGCCGCCGGCGGGCTGGGCGGGCGGGTAGCCGTAGGTGTGCTGGTGCGCCGGGGCCTGCGGCTGCTGCGGTACGGGCGGGGCGACGGCCTGCTGGGCGGCCGGCGGCTGCCCGTACGGCGGCTGCCCGTACGGGTCCTGCGGCGGGGTGCCGCCGTACGACGCCGGGATGTTCAGCGGCGGCTGCTGGGCCGGGCCGGGCGGGGTGTGGCCGGCGCCGGGTACCTGGCGGCGCGAGGGCGTGGAGAGCTCGTAGTCGTAGCCGCACTCCTCGCAGAACCGTCCGGTCTGCGGGCTGCGGCAGATCGGGCAGACGACCAGGCCCGCGGTGAGGCCCTGCTGCCCGGCCTGCGGCGGGACGGCTCCGTGCGAGGGCACGGCCCCGTGCGGGGGCATGCCGCCGTGCGGCGGCGGGGGCGGCACGGTGCCGGGGGGCGGCAGGGGCGCCCCGGGCGGCGGGACGGCCCCCGGCGGCATCGGCGGCGGGGGCGGAGGCGCGCCGAAGGAGGCGCCGCCGTGCCCCGGGTATCCGGGGTGCGCGCCGGGCGCGGGGTCGCCCCCGGGCGCCCCCGGGTAGCCGCCGTGCGCCCCCGGGGCGGGGGCCGGCGGAGTCATCGGGAAGCCGCAGAAGTCGCACCAGTCCTCGGCCTGCGACTCGTGGCCCCTCGGGCAGATCGGCATCAGGTCCCCCTCGTTTCCGGCCGGCTCGGTGCGGCGTCGCGCCGGGGCGCCGGCCCGGTCACGTCTTCAGCGGTCACTTCTTCACACGTACCGTCTTGGTCGACCGGGTCTCAAGGGTCATCGAGTCGGCCTCGCTCACGTTCTTACGGAACCGAACCGTACCCTCCTTCGGGTCCACCACGTCCACCACCTTCTGGAGCAGCTTGTAGGTGCCGTCGTTCCCGGTCGCGTGGGCGATCCGGACGGCGGCGCCCAGCTTGGCGGTCGCGCGGTCGACGTCCCCGGCCCGGTGGGCCTCCAGGCCCTCCTGGATGGAGGAGGCGAGCTCGGCCTGCCCGGTGTAGTGGGCGACCTGCGGGCTGATCCGGGTGGAGGAGGCCAGATCGTCGGTCCAGACCGCCTTGACCAGTCCCTGGGTGAGCACCTCGGGGGTGCCGCCGGCGACCTGCTCGGGCAGCACCAGGCTGACCCGGGCGGCCAGCATCTCGTTGCCGACCGCGGCGGCCGGCACCTCGACGCAGACGTGGTAGTCGCGGCTCTCGTCGCCCCAGGAGCCGGTGGGGTAGTCGCCGGCCCGCGGGCCGGCGTCGGTGCGCCGGGAGGTCAGGTCCTCGACCGCGGGGGCGACCTGCTTGACGAACCTGACCGTGGCGTTGGCCGGGGTCCAGATCCGCAGCGCGACGTCGGCGACCTGCTTGCCCATCGCGCCGGCCATCATCGAGCGGAAGTCCTCGGCCAGGCCGGAGGGCTCGGCGACGATGTCGGTGGTGCCGAGCAGCGCCGAGGAGATCCGGCGCAGCTCGTCGATCCGCCAGTCGGTGCCCACGCCGCGGCAGTCGGCGGTGAAGTGGCCGGTCACCCGCTCGACGGTGCGGGCCAGGTCCTCGGCCGACTCGTGCTCGTTGTTGCCGTCGGTGAGCAGGACGGCGTGCCGGATGGCGATGTCGCGGCGGGTGAGGAAGAGCGTGTCGGCCTTGGCCAGCCAGGTGCCCATCGCGGTGCCGCCGGCCGCGGTGAGCCGGCGCAGCGACTCCTTGGCCTGCTGGCGGGTGGCGGCCGAGGCGGTGGCGAGGGTGCCGTCGCCGGGGTAGATGTCGCGGGCCTCGTGGGTGCCGGCGACCACGGCGAAGGCGGTGCCGTCGCGCAGCGCGTCGATGGCGGCGGCGGTGGCCTCGCGGGCGCCGTTCAGCTTGCTCTTGGGGTAGTCCATCGAGCCCGAGCAGTCCACCAGGATGACCACGGCCGCCGCGGTGCCGGCGCCCGCCGGGGTGGCGTCGGCGAAGCCGAGCGGCCGGCCGCCGGAGGTGCCGCCGCCGGTCGCGGTGACGGTGACGATGGCGTTGACCTCGCGGGCGCCGTCCGCCAGGTACTCGTTCTGGAAGATCTCCACGTCGAACCTGGGCAGGTTCGGCTTCGCCAGTGTTGCCATGGGGCGGTCGGCTCCCGTCGGGTGAGGGGTGGACGTGCTCAGGACGGTGGGGCGGCCCGCCGGACGGGCCGGCGGGCCGTGGTGCCGGAGCGTCCGGCGGGGTGGTCGGTCAGGCCGTCGGCGGGTGCGGCGGCTGCGGCGGGACGGGCGGTACGGCGGGCGGGGCGGGCGCCGCGGGGGCGGTCGGCGGGACGGGCGGAGCCTGGGGTGCGGGCGGAGCCGGGGGCACGGGCGGGGCCGGGGGCAGCGGGGCGGCGGGGGAGCCGATCACCGGGATGTCCGGCAGGGTCGGCTCGTAGGCCTCGTCGTCCTCCGCGGCCGGCGGACCGGCGGGCCGGGGGACGACCACCGGCAGGTCCAGCGCGGTCGGGCTCTGCTCGGCCTCCGCCACGGCGGCGGCCGGCGGGTCGATCGGCAGCACGGCGACGGTGATGTTGTCGTGGCCGCCGGCCGCGACGGCGAACTTCACCAGGGTCTGCGCCGTGGCGAGCGGTTCGGTGCGGGCGTCCGGGCGCACGTAGTACGCCAGGTCGGTGGCCGCCTCGGCGTAGTTCCACAGCCCGTCGGTGCAGATCAGCACCACCCCGGGGACGTGCGGGGTGAAGTCGAGGGTGTGCGGCACGACCTCCTCGGCGTCGGCGCCCAGCCAGCCGGTGATCGCGTGCGCGCGCGGGTCGGCGTAGGCCTCGGCCTCGCCCATCAGCCCGGCCTCGACCATCCGGGCCGCCCAGGAGTCGTCCTGGGTGAGCCGGAACGGCTCGGCGGCGGCGCGGTCGTCCGGGATCCAGTACGCCCGGGTGTCGCCGACCCACCCGATGGTGACCCGCCCGCCCGCGGCTATCGCGCTGACGTAGGTGCAGGCGGGCGCGTTGAGGTCGGGCCGGGTGGGGCCGGCGCCGTCGGTGGCGAGGTCGGCGACGGCCTGCGCGGCGTCGGCGATGGCCTGGCGCATCGCCTGGTTCGCGTCCCGGCCGGCCTCCAGGGCGGTCAGCAGCGACTCTGAGGCGGCGTCCACGGCCGTCTCCGAGGCCTCGTCCGGACGGTCGGAGGAGGAGACGCCGTCGCACACCACGGCGACCACGACCGGCTCGCCGCCGGGCAGCGAGGTCGCGGCGACGGTGAAGGAGTCCTCGTTGCGGTGGTGGCGCACGCCGCGGTCGCTGACCCCGGCGACGCCGCCGAGCGACTTCTCCATGTGGTCGCGCGGGCGCGGCTGGGCGCCGCCGCAGCCCTCGCAGTAGCCGTCCGCGGCGACCTGCGGCTGCCCGCAGTGCACGCAGACCGGACCGCGCGGCGACGGTACGGCCTCGCCGCGCGCGGCGGCCCAGCTGGTCGGCATCGAGCCGGGGGCCGCCCGGCCGTCCCGGCCGGTCCCGCAGGAGCCGCAGTAGGCGTCCTCCGGGTCCATCGGCTCCGAACAGCTCGGGCACTCGGTCTGCTGCGGCATCTGCTACACCCACGTCCTGGGACGGGCACGGTTGGCCCGTTCCACCATCTCGATCCTGGTCTCCGCCCGGTCGGCCAACCGGGCGAGTACCCGGTAGGACTGTTCCAGGGCGAAGCGCAGTTCCCGCTCCTGTGCGGGACGTCCCAGTACCACCAGGTCGGTGGCCCGCCGGCCGGCGGCCGCCTCGGCGCCGACCCAGCCGAGGGCCGCGTCGAGCACCTCGACTGAGAGCTCCTCGCGGCGGCGGGCGTCCAGCCGCAGCGCGGTCAGCTGCGCGGAGCTCGCGCCGAGGTCGGCGGCCAGGTCGTCGGTGGGCCGGCGCTCGCGCAGCCGGGCCCGGACGGCGGCGATCCGGGCGGCGGTGTACTGGCTGGAGGTGGCCGGGACGGTCTCCAGGACGCGGACCGCGC
The DNA here is from genome assembly GCF_055383135.1 of Kitasatospora sp. Xyl93. Classification (NCBI taxonomy): domain Bacteria; kingdom Bacillati; phylum Actinomycetota; class Actinomycetes; order Kitasatosporales; family Streptomycetaceae; genus Kitasatospora; species Kitasatospora sp. Xyl93. The sequence continues at coordinate 5,626,897 of NZ_AP029185.1, forward strand.
CGGTCCGGTCCTCCTCGGCCAGCCGGACCCGGGCCAGCCCGAAGGCGGCGCTCAGGTAGGCGTGGTCGGTGGCCCACACCAGCCGGTAGAACTCGGCCGCGTCGCCGCCGTCGCCGAGCAGTTCGGCGCAGACGGCGAGGGCCAGCTTGGGGGCGGCCTCGCCGGGGAAGGCGTCGTAGACCGCGTCGAAGGCCTCGGCGGCGATCCGCAGGGCGTCGGCGCGCCCCTCGGCCCGAGGCGTGTCGGACGAGCCGCCGACCAGTGCGGTCAGGCCGCGGTACCAGACCACCCGCCAGTCGTCCGGCTGGTCCCGCTCCAGCTCGGCGAGGCGGCCCACCGCCTCGTCGTGGCGGCCGAGTTCGAGCAGGGCGCGCAGTTCGCGCAGCCGGCTCTCCAGTGAGACGGCGGGTGCGGCGGCCAGCGCGGCGAGGGTCTCCCCGGGGTCGGGGGTGACCAGGACGGCCAGGAACCCGGCGTTGGGGTCGCCGGGGTCGACCCGGGGGACGGGCAGCGCGAGGGCGGCGGCGGCCGGGTCCAGCGGGGCCACCCGCAGCTGCCCGGGCTGCTCGGTGGGCAGGACCAACTCGGTGTCCACGACGCGTAGTTCGGGACCGAACAGGGTGGACGGCGCGGGCCGGGGCCGGTCGTCCTGGAGGGCCAGGACCTCGCGCAGCACGCCGGTGAGCTGGTCGGCCATCTCCTCGGCGGAGGCGAAGCGGCGCGCCGGGTCCGGGTCGGTGGCGCGGACCAGGAAGCGGTAGTACGACTCGTACCGGGCGAAGACCTCGACCTGCTCGGGGCCGGGCAGCGAGTCGCGGTAGGTGCCGCTGTAGCCCTGGAAGTCGAAGGTGAGCACCGCGAGGGTGCGGGCCACGGTGTACAGGTCGGAGGCGACGGAGGGGCCGTCGGTGGCGATCTCCGGGGCCTGGTAGCCGATGGTGCCGTAGATCGGGCCGTCGTCGTCGAGCCGGCGGACCGCGCCCATGTCTATGATCTTGAGCGCGTCGCCGCTCTGGATCACGTTGTCGATCTTGAAGTCGCAGTACACCAGGCCCCGGCCGTGCAGGTAGCCCAGGGCGGGCAGCGCCTCCAGCGCGTACGCGATCGCCTGCTCGACCGGCAGCGGCTCGCGCCGGCCGTCCTGGGTGCGGCGCTCGTTGGCGATGTCCTTGAGCGACTTCCCGCCGACGTACTCCATCACGATGTAGCCGTCGGTGGAGCCGGTGCGCAGGTCCGGGTGCTCGGCGAAGTTGATGATCCGGACGATGTTCGGGTGGTCCACCTCGGCCAGGAAGCGCCGCTCGGCGACGGCCACCGCGAGCGCGTCCTCGTCCCCGGTGTCCAACAGGCCCTTGAGCACCACCCACTTGTCGTTGACCCGCCGGTCCACCGCCAGGTAGATCCAGCCGAGCCCGCCGTGCGCCAGGCAGCCCACCACCTCGTACTGCCCGCCGACCAGGTCGCCGCGGCGCAGCTTGGGCGTGAACGAGTACGGCGTTCCGCACTTGGTGCAGAAGCCGTCCGGGCGGCCGGGGCGGCCGTTCTTCTCCCGGCCCACCGGGGCGTCGCACTTGGAGCAGAACCGCTTGCGCTCGGGCACCTCGGGGTCGGCCAGCACCGCCCGGGCCGGGTCGGCCGCCTCGACGGTGGGCACGGTGACCAGGCCGGCGCCCAGCCGGCTGCGGGTGCCCGCGCTGACGCCGCCCCGGGTGGAGCGGACCGAGAGCGAGCGGCCGCTGCCGGTGCGGGTGGAGCGGTGCGAGCGGGAGCGGCCGGACATCGAGCGGGCCGAGCCGGTGCGGGTCGACGCCGAGCGGGCCGAGCCGTGCGGGCCGGAGCCGGCGGAGACCCGGGCGGAGGGGACGTGGGGCCGGGTGGCGCCGGTGTCGCCGGCGGGCGGGGTCAGGCCGCACTCGTCGCAGTAGCCGTCCGGGTCGACGGTGCCGGAGCAGTCGCGCGGGCAGGGCGAACCGGGGCCGGCCGCCGTGGCCCGGAAGCCGGACGTCCCGGCCGCCCGGAGCGCCCCGGACGCCTGGAGCGCCCCGGCGGTCCCGGACGCCTGGGGCGGCGCGGCGGTCCCGGCCGCCGGGGGCGTCGGGGTGGTCCGGCCCGCCGGGGCGAGCCCGCACTCGTCGCAGTAGCCGTCGGCGTCGATCCTGCCGCTGCCGGAGCACTCCGGCCGTTCGCACGTCCCGCCCATCACCCTCAGCCCCCCTGGACCTGTCCGTCGGCCGGCGGCTGGCCGGCCCCCTCCTGAGCCTGCCCGGGCCCGGCCTCGGTGGGGGCCGGCCGCAGCGACTGCTGGAACCGGGCCACCGCGGCGGCCGCCGCCCGCAGGTCGCAGGGCGCGCTCCACAGCAGCCAGCGCGCCTTCTCGTACCGCTCGATCACTTCCGGGTCCTCGGCGACCCGCAGCCGGGCCGCCATCGCCTTGTAGGCGTCCAGCCGGCCGCGCAGTTCGGCCCGGACGGCCAGCGGCTGGGTCACCTCGGTGAGCGACTGCCGGGCCCGGCCCAGCTCCTTGGCGGCGGCGTCCTCCAGCGCGTCCAGCATCGGCGCCAGCCGGCCCCACTGCCCGGCCTGGCGCAGGTCCAGCGCGGCGACGATCCGCTCGCGCAGCGCCGAGGCCGGTCCGGGCACCGCCGGGACGTCGCTGGACGCTATCTTCGCCAGCACCTCGCCGCGCGCCCGGCGGGCCTCGGCCAGCGTGGCGTCGGCCCGCTGGAGCAGGTCGCCGACGCCCTGGAGGCGCTCCTCGGCCTCGTCGCGCAGCCGCAGCAGGTCCTCCAGCTCCAGCCGGACGCCGTCCAGCGCCCGCCCGGCCCGGTCGAACCGCTCGGTGTCCACCACCCCGGCCGGCCCGGCGAAGGCCGAGCCCTCCGGGACCGTGCCGCGCTGGGCGGGCACCCGGGCCGGGCGCCACAGCGCCAGCGGGTCCCCGCGCACCTCGGCGCGCAGCGCGGTGAGGTCCTTCTCGATCCCGGCCAGGTCGTCGGCCAGCGGGTGGCCGCCGGTGCGCACGCCGAGCGAGGCGGCCAGGGTGCGCACCCGCTGGAGCTCGGCCAGCAGCAGGTCGATCCGGGCCGGCAGGGCCGACCAGACCGCGTCGGCGGCGCTGACCACCTCCAGCACGGTGGCGTACCAGGAGTTCATCCGGGCCATCAGCGCGTCCAGGCTGATCCGTTCGACCAGCTTGGCCGGCGCGCCGAGGACCTGCGGGCCGTCCGGCGCCACCCCGCCCGGGACGGTCACCGCGTCGCCGGTCAGCAGTTCGCTCAGCTCGGCGAGTTCGGGCGCGCCGGGCTTGGCCTTGCGGGCCCGGACGGCGCGGGCCGAGGCCAGCGCCTCGGAGTAGCGGTCGAACAGCGCCCAGAGCAGCGGCAGGCCCCGGCCGGCCACCGACCAGCGCTCCAGGGTGCGTCCGGACAGCTCGGCGCCGTCCAGCAGCCGCAGGCCCGCGTGGTCCTGGAGGGCGAGCAGCGCCGACTCGACCGCGTCCCGCTCCGCGCCGAGGCGGGCGAGCGCGCGGTCGACCTCCTCCCGGCTCAGTACCGGGCCAGCCGATGCCGCCACCGCGGTGTCCTTCCTTCCTCGCGTGCGATCCCGACGTTCCTGACGTGCGGTCCCACGACAACCCCCGTGTCCACCACCGGTCTCCCCGCGGTGATCGTCCCGAACCCTAGCCGGTGGCCGTTCGGGCGGAGCGGGCGCGGGGCGTCCACCTGCCGTCAACGCCCCGCTGACGGCGCGTGCGCTACCTCTCCCGCGCCGTCCTCCGCGTCGCCCGTCGGGCTGCCCGCCCCGTCGCCGCCGGCCGGCTCAGCGGGTGCCCGGCCAGTAGTGCTCGGCCTCGTTGAGCATGTACGGCTTGAGCCAGTGCTCGTACGAACGGGCCCAGTCGCCGCGCGCGTAGTAGTCGGCCAGCACCTGGTTCACCCGGGCGGTCAGGTCGGTGCCGTCCTTCGACATGGCGACGCCGATCACCTCCGGCTGGGCCTCGCCGTCCACGATCCGCACGGTCTGGTCCTGCGCGGCCTGGCCGGCCGCCAGACCGTTGTCGGTCATGACGGCGTCGACCTTGCCGAGCTGCATCAGGACCAGGCAGTCCAGCTGGTTCTCCACCGTGACGACCTGTCGGGCGGTGTTCTTCTCCTTGACGATGTTCAGCGCGGTGGAGCCGTCGGCGGCGCAGACCCTCCGGTCCCTGACCGCGTCGTCGATGTTCTTCGCCGGTGACGTCTTCGGCACCAGGACGCGCTGGCTGATGTTGAAGTACGGCTTGGAGAAGGCGACGTCCTCCATCCGCTTGCAGTTGATCGTCATGGTGCGGACGATCAGGTCGACCCGGCGCTTCTTGATGGCGTCGATCCGGTCGGCCGTGGCCACCGGCTTGAGCACCACCTTCTCCGGGTCGCCCATGACGGCCGCGCCGATCGCCCGGGCGAGGTCGATGTCGAAGCCCTCGATCTGGCCGGTGTTCGGGTTGCGGGCGCCCCAGCGGTAGCTGTTCTGGTCCACCCCGATCACCAGGCTGCGCTTGTCCTTGACGGCCTTCACGGCCGGTCCGTCCTCGCTGCTCGGCGGCACGCTCCTGTACACGTCGCAGCCGTCGGCCTGCTCCTGCTGCTCCTGCTGTTCCTGCTGGACGGCCGTCGGCGCGGTCGCGGCCGTCGGCGCGGCGCCGACCGGCCCGCCCCCGGCGAGCACGGCCGCGCCGGCCGCCAGCAGGGCCAGCGCGGCGGCGGGCCTGGTCCTTCTCCTGGAACCCCTGTTGCGCATCGGTCGGTCTCCCCTCGCCCGTTACCGGTACTCGGCCAGTCGCCGGCCCAGGCCCCGCAGCGCGGCGGCCGCGGCCAGCAGGCCGAGCAGCGCGGTGGCGACGGCGGCGGCGCGCAGGTCCCCGCCGGTGCCCTCGGCGGCCTGCGTGAAGCGGTCCTGCTCGATGTCGGCGGCCCGGGCGAGCGCCTTGTCGGTGGCGTCGAAGGCGGCGTCGGCGGTGGCCGCGTCGCCCCTGGCCGTCACGGTGGCCTCCAGGGCGCCCTGGTAGTCGGCGTTCTCGACCTCCTGCGCCCGGGCCGCGTCGTGCCGCCGGCGCCACTCGTCGAACTGCTGCGCGGCGTCCCGGACGCTCGCCACGGCGGCCGACGGCGCCAGCTGGGCGGCCTCCGGCAGCGAGCCGTCGGAGCGGTCCGGCGGGAGGCCCTCGGAGCCGGCCAGGTGCTCGGTGGCCTTCGTCCACTGTTCGGCGTACCGGGTGGTCGAGCCGCGGGCGACGAAGTGCAGGTTCTCCGCCAGCCGGGCGGTCAGCACGTCCACCCGGGCGGAGTTGAGCGCCCGCAGCGGGGCCGCGCCCTCGCGCCGGCTCTGCTGGAGCGCCGAATTGGTGGCCAGTCCGGTGACGGTCAGCCACAGCGCGCCGGACAGGACGGCGGCGGTGGCGCCCAGCAGCCCGATGTTGAACACCCGGTTGGTGCGGCGGAACAGCGTCAGCTGCACCCAGGCCAGCGCGGCCAGGGTGACCACCGCCAGGCCGTACGCCGCCCACGGCACCGCCCTGGCCTCGGCGTAGTCGTCGGCCAGCTCCCGGTTCTCCACGGCGGCCAGTTCGGCGGCGGCCGGCAGCAGCACGGTCTGCATCTGCTCGGAGGCGTACCGCAGGTAGGCGCCGCCGAGCGGGATGCCCTGCCGGTTGTCGGCCCGTGCCGTCTCCACCAGGCCGGCGTAGGCCGGGAGTTGCTGGTTCAGCCGGGCGAGCGAGCCCTGCGCGGGGGAGGTCGCCGTGGTCCGGGCGGCGGCCTGGGCGATCAGCTTGGCGGCGCTGGCGATGTCCTGCTCGTAGCGGCCGCGGACCGCCTCGGGCTCGGCGCCGGCCAGCAGGAATCCGCTCGCCGCGGTGGTGGCGGCGTCGGCCAGGTTGCGGTGGATCTCGGCGGCGTCCCGGCTGAGCGGCTGGCTGTACGAGACCACCCGGTCGGCGGCCTGCGCCCTGGTCTCCAACTGCCAGGCGGTGAGCCCGCCGAAGGCGACGGTGAGCACGGCGAGCAGCACTCCGGCCAGGCGCAGCCGGCCGGGCGGCGTGCGGGTGGCCTGTGCGAGCCGGGCGCGCACGCCGGTGGCGACGGCCGCCGGGGGGCGCTTCGCGGGCGCCCCGCCAGGTCCGGGCGCCGCGAGCGGGGCCGCTCCGGGGACGGCCGGGGCCCCCGAACCGGCCGCCGTCGGCCCGGCCGTCGCCACGGCCGCGCCCGCGGCGCCGGGCGTGCCGTTGCCTACTGGTGTTGCCACCCGACTCATCCTCCCCTGTGGCCCGGCCCGTTCCGGGGCCCGACCGATGGCAGCAGTATGGCCGTGACTCCCCCCGACCACACCCGACTTGCGCCGGACTTGAGCATGTCGTGCACGCTCCCCGGGACGGCTCGTGCCGCTGGTGCGGCCGGTGCTGCCCGGGCCGCCGGTACGGGCCGAACCGCTCCCGCCGTTCCCGCCGCTCCCGCCCGTCGCCCCGCGAGGCGGCGAACCGTCCGACGCGGCCCGCACCCTACGCGGTTCCCCGACCGGGCGGAACGCGGGGGTCCGTTCACCGGCGGGCAATCACGGGTGCGGCACCCCCTCGCTCCGTACGATGGGGGCATGCGCCTGCTTGGAACGATCTCGCCCGACCGTCCGCTGCTCGTCGTCGCCGTGCGCGAGGAGGCCGCCCACCTGGACGACCGCCTGCCCGTGCTGCTCACCGGGATCGGGAAGGTCAACGCCGCCGTCGCGCTGGCCACCGTGCTCGCCCAGGGCGAGAAGCCCTCCGAGGTGATCAACCTCGGTACGGCCGGCGCGCTGCGCCCCGGCTGGGAGGGCACCCACCACGTGGTCCAGGTGATCCAGCACGACCTCGACACCGCCGCCCTGCACGCGCTCACCGGGCGCGAGTACGGCGCCCCGCTGGTGATCGGCAAGGGCGACGGGCCGGTGCTGGCCACCGGCGACCTCTTCGTCTCCGACACGGACGCCCGCGACCGGCTCGCCGAGCACGCCGACCTGGTGGACATGGAGGGCTACGCCGTCGCCACCGTCGCGCACCGGGCCGGGGTGCCGGTGCGGCTGGTCAAGCACGTCAGCGACGAGGCCGGGGACGGCGCGGGGCACACCTGGAAGGAAGCGGTCGACGGGTGCGCCCGGCACCTCGCGGACTGGGTGGTCGCGCAGGGCTGGTGACGCCGCGCGCGGCTGGGCGGCGCCGTCGGGCGCCGAGGGCGGCGGAAGAACGACGGAACGGGGTGGGGAGGCAGCGGCCTCCCCACCCCGTTCCGTCGCCGCTTCCGGGCGTCCTACCGGTCCCGGAAGGCCGAGAGGTCCAGGGCCGCCAGCCGGTCCGGGTCGGTGAGCACGTCGATCGCGACGATCGCGCCGTCCACCACGGTGAACGCCATGACCGACAGCGCCCGCCCGTTGTCGCCGATGACCACCGCGCCCGCGGTGCCGTTGACCAGCGCCGGGCGGGCGAACGGCGACAGGGTGCCCCACAGGACGGCCTGGCCGGCCACCGTGGCGGCGCCGGAGAGCACCACCGTGTGCCGGGCCATCACCGCGCCGCCGTCCGAGCGCAGCACCACGTCCGGGTCGAGGACGGCGAGCAGCGCGTCCAGGTCGCCGTGGCGGGCGGCGGCGAAGAACGCGTCCACGGCCACCCGCTGCCGGCCGAGGTCCGGGTCGGGCGCGGGAGCCTGCCCCTGGACCTTGCGGCGGGCCCGGCTGGCCAGCTGGCGGGTGGCGGCGGCGGTCTTCTCGATCAGCGGGGCGATCTCCTCGAACGGCACCGCGAACAGGTCGTGCAGCACGAAGGCGACCCGTTCGGCGGGCGAGAGCGACTCCATCACCACCATCAGCGCCAGTCCGACCGAGTCCGCGAGCATCACCTCCTGCTCCGGGTCCACCACGTCCTCGCGCCGCAGCAGCGGGTCGGGGATGCGCGGCGGGCCCGGCTCGCCGTCCGGCCCGGCGGGCTCCAGCGGCTCCTCGCGGCGCTGGGCGCGGGCGCGCAGCAGGTTCAGGCAGACCCGCGAGACCACCGTGGTCAGCCAGCCGCCGAGGTTGGCCACGTCGGCGGTGTCGGTGCGGTCGTAGCGGAGCCAGGCCTCCTGGAGGGCGTCCTCGGCCTCGCTGATCGAGCCGAGCATCCGGTACGCGACCGCGCGCAGGTGCGGGCGGTGCTCCTCGAAGAGCAGGGCTCGGGCAGATTTCTCGTCCGCCTTCTCGTCCACGTGTCACATTCCTTCGTCGCCAGGGGTCAGGGCAGCAGGAGTCACCCAACAACGGCTGCGGCGGGGAGATCAACTCCCCTCCCGGGACGAATCGGAGACGATCATGACGAAGCGGACCGTGCTGGTCACCGGCGGTACCGGCACCCTGGGCCGGCAGGTGGTCCCGCTGCTGCGCGCGGCCGGGCTGCCGGTGCGCGTGCTCAGCCGCCAGGAGCGCCCGGCCGCCGACGGCGTGGCGTACGTGCGCGGCGACCTGCTCGGGGACGCGGCGACGGCGGCCGGGCGGCTGGACGAGGCGCTGGCGGGTGTGGACACCGTGCTGCACCTGGCGGGCGGCCCCAAGGGCGACGACGTCGCCACCCGGCTGCTGGTCGCCGCCGCCCAGCGGGCCGGGGTGCGGCACCTGGTGTACATCTCGGTGATCGGCGCCGACCGGCTGCCGCTCGGTTACTTCCGGGCCAAGCACGCCGCCGAGCGGGCGGTCGCCGACTCGGGCCTGCCGTACACGATCCTGCGGGCCGCGCAGTTCCACGACCTGGCGTTCACGGTGGCCGAGAAGATGGCCAAGCTGCCGCTCGTGCCGGCCCCCGGCGGGGTGCGCTGGCAGCCGGTGGACGTGCGGGAAGTCGCCGCCCGGCTGGTGGAGTTGGCGCTCGACGAGCCGGCCGGGATGGTGCCCGACCTGGCCGGTCCCACGGTGTACGAGATGCGCGAGCTGACCCGCGGCTACCTCGCGGCGCGCGGCCGCAGCCGCCGGCAGCTGCCGGTGCGGGTGCCGGGCAAGGTCGGGCGGGCGTACCGGGCGGGGGACAACCTGACCCTGACGGGGGCCGAGCACGGGCGGCGGACCTGGGAGGAGTACCTGGCGGAGCGGCTGGCGTCCTGAGGCCGGGGTGCCGCGGTGCCGCGGTGCCGCGGGTTCGGTTCGGGCCGCCCGGCTGTCCGGCCGCCCGGCCGTCCGGGGCGCGCCGTAGGGTGCGGTCATGTCCCTCCTCGATGCGATCCGCGCCGACTCCGCCACTGCCGACTTCCTGGCCTGGCCGGGCGAGTTCGACCCCTCCCGCAGCTACCGGCACGTCGAGGAGGTCGTCCTCGCCTCGGGCGCGGCCCTGGAGCCGGTGGCCAAGGACGGCGCGGGCGGCACCTACTTCCTCTGCGGCGAGGGCGGCGAGGAGCGGCCGGTGCTGTACGCCGACTCCGAGGGCGGCGCGGCGCTGCTGGCCGTCGGGGTGCCGGAGCTGGTCCGGCTGCTGCTGGCGGTGCCGTGGTGGCGGGACTGCCCGCGGCTGACGGTCGGGGAGAGCCTGGAGGCGGCCGAGGAGTACCTGGAGGACGAGCCCGGCCTGCTCGCCGAGCGGGACGCGGCGGCCGCCGCGCTCGGGCTCGACGTCCCCTCCACGGCCGAGGCCCTGGCGCGGCTGCGGGAGCTCGCGCTGGGCCTCGGGGCCTCGTACGTGCTGCTCAACGCGGAGGAGGGGAACGCGTACCGGCCGCTGCTCAGGCCTTAGCGGCCTGGAGCACCTGGTCCGTCGTCACCACCTTGGCGAAGCGCATGGCGTGCAGGGTGGTGGCGGTCGCGCGGGCGAGGTCGGCGGCGGGGACGGTGGTGCCGTCGGGGCCGGTCATGTCGAAGGAGTGCATGGCGTCGGTGGGGAAGATCGCGTCGTAGCCGAGGTTGCCGGCCATCCGGGCGGTGGTCTCGTTGCACACGTTGGTGATGATCCCGGTGACCACGAGCTGCCGGGCGCCGCGCTCCTGGAGCCAGGCGTGCAGGTCGGGGGTGCCGTAGAAGGCGCTGTTGACGGTCTTGGTGATGTGCAGATCGGGGGTGACCTCGGCGACGAAGTCCTTCAGCTCGTACCCCGGGGTGCCCTCGACCAGCGGGCCGCGCGCGGAGGCGTGCTGCACGGTGACGACCGGGCGGCCGGTGGCCTGCCAGGCGGCGATCAGCTCGGCCATCCGCTGCTCGGCCTGCGGGTTGTCGCGGGGGCCCCAGAAGGCGCTGTCCTCGAAGCCCTTCTGGACGTCGATGAGCAGCAGGACGGCGTCGTTGTCGAGGGTGAGCGGGGCGTCGAAGGCGTCGGTGTTCGTCATGTCCTCCATGGTGGTCGGTGGGGCGGGGGAGGCGTGATGGGCAGAGAAGTCACCCATCGATAGATTCCTGCCAGGGGTGTTCCTGCTCTAGGTTTCCTGCCATGCGAACGGTGGGTTGCCTGATCTTCGACGGTGTCCGGGCTTTCGACTACGCGGTGATCGGCGAGGTGTGGGCGAACCGGAGCTCCCGGCCCGGTCTGCCCGTCTTCGACCTGCGGGTCTGCGGGCCCGAGGGGGCCCGGGTGCGGCTGGGCGGCGGGCTGGAACGCGTTCCCGACCACGGGCCGGCGGCGCTGGCCGACTGCGACCTGGTGGTGGTGCCGGGCGTCGAGGACGCGGCCGCGCGGCGGAGCCCCGAGGTCCTGGCGGCCCTGCGGGCCGTCGCCGCCGCCGGTGTCCCGATCGCCTCGCTCTGCGCGGGCGCCTTCGTCCTCGGCGAGGCCGGCCTGCTGGACGGCCGGGAGGCCACCACCCACTGGGCGCTGGCCCCCGAACTCGCCCGCCGCTTCCCGGCGGTGACGGTCCGGCCCGAGGTGCTGTTCACCGGCGGCGACGGCCTGTGGACCTCGGCCGGCGTCGCGGCGGGCATCGACCTCTGCCTCCACCTGGTCCGCACCGCCCACGGCCAGCAGGCCGCCGCCACCATCGCCCGCGCCATGGTCACCGCCCCCTTCCGGGCGGGCGGCCAGGCCCAGTTCATCCCCACGCCGGTCCCGGACGCCGCCACCGACGACGACCCGCTGGCCCGCCTGCGCGCCGAGGTCCTGGCCTCCCTCGACACCCCGTGGACGGTCCGCCGGATGGCCGCCGCCGTCCTGATGTCCGAACGCACCTTCGCCCGCCGCTTCACCGCCACCGCCGGCACCACCCCGGTGCGCTGGCTCCTCGACCAGCGCGTCCTCACCGCCCAGCGCCTCCTGGAGGAGACCGACCTCCCCGTCGACACCGTCGCCACCCACTGCGGCTTCGCCTCCGCCGTCTCCCTGCGCCCGGTCTTCACCGCCCGGGTGGGCGTCGCCCCGCGGGAGTACCGCCGTGCCTTCCGCGGCCGCGACGAGGGCGATCGGGCGATGTCGGCATCGCCGCACGCGCCGCAGCCATCTGTCGGGGACGGCGGAGCACCGCGATGAGGCGCAGCCGGTTCCTAGCGCCACGGATCGAGGGCGAGCTTCCCCCGGGTCCGGCCCGCTTCGAGTTGTCGCAGCGCTGCCGGCCCCTCGGCCAGAGGATGAAGCCGGGGGGTGCCGGGCGGGTACACGCCGTGGGCGATGAGCGACTCGATCTCGACGAGCAACGACCGGTAGAGGGCCGGGGCTCTGGTCGCCAGCGCACCGATGTGCAGACCCTTGACCTGCACCTGATGGGTGAAGACCAGATCGTGTGTGGTCAGCGTGGCGTCGCCGGAAGCGGCACCGAACACGACGACGCGTCCGGTGAAGGGTTTCGTGACCGACAGGCTCACCTCGAACGTGGCCCGTCCCACCGATTCCAGGACCAGGTCGACGCCTCCGGTCAGGCGGGTGATCTCCTCCGCCAGATCGGGGCGTCGGCTGTCCAGGACCTCGTCGGCGCCGAGCGCTCTGACGGTGTCGTGCTTGGCTGGTGACGCCGTGGCGATCACGCGCGCACCGTAGTGGCGGGCGAGGCGGACCGCGGCCTGCCCCACACCTCCGGCCGCGGCGTGGACGAGCACCACCTCATCCGCCTTGATCTCGCCCAACGGCTTCAGCGCCGCCAGCGCGGTGGCCCAGTTCAACACGAGACCGAGGGCCTGGGCGTCGCTCCATCCGGAAGGCACGGGAAGCACCCCTGCGGCCGGCATCGTCATGTACTGCGCGAAAGCACCCGGACCGGCTCCGACGACGCGGGTGCCGAGCGGCAGCGGGCTCTCGACCTCCGGGCCGACACCCACGATTTCGCCGGCGGCCTCGAAGCCCGCCACGTAGGGCGCCTGCGGCCCACCTCCGTACGTTCCACGGGTCTGCATGACGTCGGCGAAGTTGACACCGGCGGCGCCCACGCGGATGAGGTACTCGCCGGGTCCCGGGGTGGGGCGGGGGTGATCGGTCGCGAGGTCCAGATCCTTCGGTCCTCCGTGCGACCGCTGGACCAGCGCTCGCATCGTCTGCTCGGTGGTGTTCTGCTGCTCGTCGATCTCCATGCACGCAACGTAGGAGCCTGACACTTGTGTCAAGGTCAAGTGGGGGTCAGAGATCAGTGCGGCGGGCCCGGCGAAGGTAGGCGTCGAGTGCGGCCTGCTGATCACTGAGGATCGCGATACGTGCGGCGAGCCGATCCCGGTGGCTCTGCACCTCGTCCAGGAACTCCGCGCACACCGCACCCGTGCCGACACCGGCCTCGTCGGTGAGGCCGGGCAGGAACTCCCTGATCAGCCGTACGGGCAGCCCGGACTCCAGCAGCGAGCGGATGACGAGCACCCGGTCGACAGTGGACTGGCAGTAGTCGCGGAACCCGTTGCCGAACCGGCCGGGGACGATCAGGCCCTCGTCCTCGTAGTGCCGCAACGACCTCGCGCTCACCCCGCTGACCCTGGAAGCCTCGCTGATCTTCATGACCGGAGGCAACGCTCCGGAGCACCGTGGTCTTCCGCCACTGACCGCTACGCCGGAGTGGAGACCTGCTCAGGCGTCGGAGAACCTCATGTGCCCCGACAGCCTCGGGGGAGGGGTGGCGGCCCTCAGCGCCGCCACCCCGTTGGCTTCTCGGCACGGGGCCGTGGTTCGTTGAGCCAAACCCCACGTTGGGGTGAAGCCGGCCCGTCCCGGGGCCGGGGCCGGGGACGGGCCTGGGCGCGGGGTGGGGCTCAGGCCGTGGCCGCCTCGCGCAGGCGCTTCTTGTCCGGCTTGCCGACGGGCGTCAGCGGGATCTCGTCCACGAGGTGCAGGGCCTCGGGCGCGTAGATCCGCCCCTTGCGGTCGGTGACGAAGGCGCGGAGGTCGTCCAGCCGCGGCCGCTGTCCCGGGGCGGGGACGACGGCGACGTGGACGTGTTCCGCCTCCTGGTCGTCGCGGACCCCGAAGACCGCGCAGCGGGCGACCGCCGGGTGGGTGACGAGGAGGTCCTCCACCTCGGACGGGTAGACGTGCCCGCCGACCACGATGATCAGGTCCTTGGCCCGGTCGGAGAGGTAGAGGTAGCCGTCCTCGTCGAAGTAGCCGACGTCTCCGGTGTTCAGCCAGCCGTCCCGCAGCACCGCCGCGGTGAGGTCGGGCTGCTTCCAGTACCCGGCCATGACGGCGGAGGAGCGCAGGTGGACCTCGCCCTGCTCACCGGTCGGCAGGTCGGTGCCGTCGGGCGAGCGGATCGCCACCTCGACGCCCGGGGCGGGCCGGCCGACCGGGACCTGGCCGCCCGGGCCGATCCGGTCGTGCTCCTGCGGGGTGAGCAGGGAGATCAGCTGCGCCTCCGACATCCCGTAGACCCCGAACAGGACCGGTCCGATGACCTTGAGGGCCTCGCGGATCCGGGTCGCCGAGGCGGCGCTGCCCCCGTACAGGACGTGCCGCAGGCTGGACAGGTCGGTGCGGCCGATCGTGGGGTGGTCGAGCAGCTGGTGGAGCAGCGGTGGCAGCAGCCAGAGGTCGGTGATGCGTTCGCGCTCGATGGCGGCCAGGACCGCGCCGGGCTCGAAGGAGCGCTGGAGGACGACGGTGCCGCCGCGCTGGAGGACCAGGTCGGACATGATCCCGGCGAGGTGGGCGAGCGGGGTGGCGGCGAGCAGACGGGGCACCCCGTCGGCGGGGTCGCTGCCGACCGGGGCGTCGAAGACGCGGCGGTACGGGCCGTGCAGGCTGAGGACGCCCTTGGGGATGCCGGTGGTGCCGCCGGTGTGGCGGATGCCGAGGTCGTCCTCCGGCCCGACCCGGACGTCCGGGGGCTCGGCGGGACGGTGGGCGGAGGCGGCGACGACGTCGTCGCCGATGGCCGGGACGGCGCCGCCGGCCGGCCCGGGGCCGAGGGCGAGGACCGTCGGCACGTCGATCAGCGGGAGCAACTCGGGCGCGTCGGCGTACCGTTCGGCGTCCACGAGAAGGACGGTGGTGTCCACGCTGGCCGTGATCTCGGCCAGGACCGGGGTGCTCATGCCGTCGTACAGGTTCACCACCCGGGCGCCCGCGAGGCCCGCCGCGTACCGGGCGCTGAGGGCCTCGGGGGTGTTGCCGGTCAGCAGGGTCACGGTGGTGCCGCGGGTGACGCCCCGGGCGATCAGCTCGTGGGCGAGGCGGTAGGTGGCGGCGGCGAAGTCGCCGGCGGTGATCCTGGCGCCGTCGGCGGTGACGACGGCCGTCCGGTCGGGGCCGGACGCTAGGGACCGGAGGATCAGCAGGGGGCCGCTGACGAACTCCGCGTCACGCACGGCTACTTCTTCCTTGCGGTTTGCAACCATGGCCACAGGCTAACCCCGCCCTCACCGCCGTACCGGGGGCGGCCGGCCGGTATTTGGCCTGAACGGGCCGTCATCGGCGCGATCATGACGGTGCATCAATGACCGTCGCCCGACTGCGCCCCCTCGTACGAGTGAATCGCGGGGTGGGGTACGGCTCCGCTCAGAACGCCGCCGGGGGCCGGAGGGCGAGATCGGTGGCGGTGGCCCAGTGGGCGGCGCCGGCGGTGACGATCGCGTAGCCCCGCTGGGAGGGGGGCAGCGGGATCAGGGCGCTGCGGCAGCCCTGGCTGTGGTGCACCTCGACGGGGACGGGGACGCCGTGCAGCAGGACCTCGCCCGGGGTCGGCGGGCCGTCGGGCGGGGCGAGGTGGGTGCGCGGGTCGAGGCGTCCCGAGGTGGCCAGGAAGGTGGCGAGTTGGGACTGCGGGGTGGTGAGGGAGCCCACCCAGTGGCCGGCCGGGACGGGCCGCGAGGTCTGGACGACGGCGACGGGTTCGCCGTCCAGGTGGTAGTTGAGGTCGAGGTGGCAGAGGAAGCCGTCGGAGGAGAGCCGCCCCAGCAGGAACGACCAGCCGGGCGGAGCGGCGCGCAGCGCGGCGACCTGCTCGCCCCACTCCTCGGCGGTCTCCCGGTGGCTGGGTATGCGGATGCCGCGCGGGCGGGTGTCGTGGAACAAGGGCTTCCCCCAACGGGCGGTACGTGAATGGCCGTTGGGACGAGTATGCGGGTGCGGCCCGACGGTTCGGGGGCGGACCGGCCGGTAGGCTCGCGCGCGACGCGGGGCGCGCGAGCACGGCGCACGTCGCGGGGCGCGGTCCGTTCCGGCTGGGGAGTGATCCATGACGACGTACGTGCTGATCCACGGCGCGGCCACCGACGCCTGGTGCTGGGAGCCGCTGACGGCCGAGCTGCGCGGGCGGGGCCATGCGGTGGTCGCCCCGGACCTGCCCTGCGACGACGACGCGGCCGGGCTCGCCGAGTACCCGGACACGGTGGTGGACGCGGTGGCCGCGGCTGCCGCCGGGGCGGGCGGGGCGGGTGGCGACCGGGCGGGCCGGCCCGTGGTCGTCGCGCACTCGTTCGGCGGCTTCACCGGCCCGCTGGTGTGCGAGCGGCTGTCGGCGGACCTGCTGGTGATGCTCCAGGCCCAGGTGCCGGCTCCCGGGGAGCCGCCGGGGGAGTGGTGGGAGAACACCGGCTACGGGCCGGCCCGCCGTGAGTCCGACCGCCGCAGGGGCGTGGCAGAGGGCGCGGAGGAGGACGAGCGCGCCCTGTTCCTGCACGACACCCCGGCCGCGCTGGCCGACGGACTCCTCGCGGACCACCAGCGACGGCAGTCGGCGACCCCGCTCGGGACGCCGTGGCCGCTGAAGGCCTGGCCGGCGGTGCCGACCAGGTTCCTGCTGGCCACCGGGGACCGGTTCTTCCCGCCCGGGTTCCTGCGGCGGCACGTCGAGGAGCGGCTCGGCTTCCGGCCGGACGAGATGCCCGGCGACCACCTGCCCATGCTCGGCCACCCGGAGGAACTGGCCGGGCGGCTGGAGGCGTACCGGCCCGCGCGGGAAGCCGGCGGGGCCGACTTCCCGCGCGGGCGGCGGGTCCGGCGGAGTGTGCGCTGGTGATCAAGTGTCAGGTCCCTGACGGCACATGCGGGGACGGCGTGCGCGCCTAGCCTCCGGACGGAGCGTCAATGACCGGTCGCCACAAGGGAAGAGGCGACGGCGCCGGCGCACCGACGGCCCGCTACCCGACCACGAGGAATCCCCGCATGCTAACGATGAACGGACCCGGCGCGCTGGCGCGGGTGCGCCGACGACTGGCCGGCATACTGATCGCTCTCACGCTGGCGGTCGGGCTCATGGGCATGACGCCGACCTCGGCGCACGCCGACACCGGCGAGCGCCTCACCAACATCGACTGGGACATCAGCGACCTGAACGGCGGCGGCGCTTCGGCGCACCAGCGGTACTGGGACGTGATCTCCCGGCTCCACTCGCTCAGCAGCCACGACTGGTTCAGGACCGACCTGGACGAGACCGTGGTGGCGGACAACGACCAGCTCGTCCAGATCAGCCTGCACCGGAGCGGCACCTACCTGGGGGCGCTGTACTTCTGGCCGCACAGCCTGTACCTGGCCGGCTTCTACCAGGCCGGGGGCACCCACTGGGTCTTCGACGACGGGCTGGCGGCGAGGAACCGCTTCAACCGGGTCCTGGGCGTCCAGGCGAGCACCCTCCCCTGGTCCAGCAACTACAACAACATCCCCGGTGGCGGCGGCAGGGCGAGCCAGCAGATCAACGGGCCGCGGCTCAGCAACGCCCTGCAGCAGGTCCATCAGATCGCCGCTCTCCAGAACAGCGGCAGCGGGCGCGCCGTCCTGGCGGACTCCCTCGTCATGATGATCCAGGCGACCTCGGAGGCGGCGCGCTTCGGGCGGATCTTCGACAACGTCCGCACCAACATCCGCGACCACGGCCTCGCCCAGGTCGGCGTGGAGAACGTCAACCTGGAGACGAACTGGGGCGGGCTCTCGAACTGGGTGTACCGCGTCATGAACAACGCCGGTACGTCCCCCTACGTCATCGGCACCGGGGTCTTCGAGCGCAGGTTCTACACGCTGCCGCAGCTGATGCAGTACGTGTCCTACATGGACCTCTTCAGCGGCTCCCGCCCCAGGTAGTCACTCCCCACCCGGGTGCGCAGGAAGTCGGCCCCGCCGACTTCCTGCGCAGTGGCATGGGGCCGGTGTCGGCTCAGGCCCCGGCGGGCAGGAGAGCGGTGAGGTCCGCCAGGACCCGGGCGGCCCGCGCCGGGTGGACGAGCCAGCGCAGGTGGCTCCCGTCGACCGTCCGGACGTCGAAGGGGTTGTCGGGGGTGAGGGTGTCGCCCTCGCGGATCAGGCGGTCCTGCATGGCGGGCGGGATGCTGGCGTCGTCGGACAGCCGGACGTACGTCTTGGGGACGCGCCCCCAGGTGGCGGCCTGCGCCCGGTCGGCGGAGGTGCCGACGTCGAGGTTCTCGTCGGGCTGGAAGGTGTTCAGGAAGGTCCGGAACTCGTCGTCGGTGAGGTCGGCGGCGAACGCCTGCTTGAACGCGGCGAGCGCCGCCGGGTCGGCGGTGCGGAAGTTGACCCGCAGCAGGCCGAGTTCGGCCGGGTTCCCGACGAGCGAGGCGGCGAAGGCCCCCGGGTCGACGCCCGCCATCTCCGGCTCGGCGTAGTAGTCGTTCACGTCCAGGTCGACGGGGCACCAGGCGGAGACGTAGACGATCCGGTCGACCAGCTCGGGCCGGGCGTTGGCGACGGCGGTCGCCGTGATGCCGCCCCTGCTGTGGGACACGAGGATGGTGGGCCCGTTCTCCTTGGCCCGTTCGAGGACCCCGATCACCCGGGCGGCGTTGTCGGCGAGCGTGACCCCCTTGATGCCCCCGGGCTCCCCGGCGAGGGCGTCGAGGTCCTGGGGGGCCTGGTACGGCGCGGGGTAGGTCGCCTCGAAGCCGTGCCCCGGAAGGTCGACCGCGACGGACCGGTGCCCGAGCATGGCGAGTTCGGCCTGCAGCGGCGCGAACGAGAACGAGTTCGCGAAGGCCCCGTGGACGAGGACGAAGGTGGGTTGGTTCTGCATGGCCTCAGCCTCCAGCAGAACGATCTTCGAAACAAGATCGGACCGATGGGCCGGGGTTCAGTCGTGGGTGGTTTCCCGGGCGTGGGTGCGGCAGTGGGTGAGGGCGTTCTTGAGGCGGGGGTCGGGGTTGGTGGCAGTGAGGAGTCCGCCGGCCGGGCGGGAGGAGCAGCTCCCGGCCGTTCGCCGGGGCGTGGTCGGAGGCACCTCTCCGGATGGTCTATAGTTTTCCTCATCACCCAGATGCGCGGGTGGCGGAATAGGCAGACGCGCTGGATTCAGGTTCCAGTGCCCGAAAGGGCGTGGGGGTTCAACTCCCCCCTCGCGCACAGCGAACGGCCGGTCGATCTTCGGATCGACCGGCCGCTTTGTTTTCACCGGCTCCCCGTAGGGCGCGCGATCAGGCCCGTTTCGACGGGCCCGGGGCCGGATGGCACGGAGGCGGCCGGCCGATCCGAGGATCGACCGGCCGCCGGCGCTCACCGCGCGGGGCGGGTCACTGGGTGGCCGTCCGGAAGATCCAGTGGAGCCAGGCGGCACCCGAAGTGGGGACGGTGACCGTCGTGGTGTGGTTGAACACGCCGTCGCCGAGGTTCAGGTGCTCCTCGGGCGTCGTGTGGTTGGTCAGGAGCGTTCCGTTCGCGCCGTCGGGGGTGGCGCACCACAGGTAGCCGTCGTCGTTGGGGCGGTAGCCGCCCATGGTGACGGCACTGCCGTTCGACGGGTTCCCCGGGCTGGTCGCCGTCGAGTTGACGTACTGCCCCTGGTTGATCAGGTAGAAGCAGTTGTCCGAGCCGCTCCGGCCCGCGGAGACGACGCCGAACTGCTGGGTTCCCAGGTGCGCGTTCGGGGACAGGACCACCGGGCGGGGCGCCGGCGCGTGGTCCTCGACGGAGAGCGCGGAGGCTCCCGCGCCGCTCTCCTGCGACACGATCTCGCTGAGGTCCGCGGCCTCCCGCGGGTCCTGGAGGAACCAGCGCTGGTCGGGCGAGCCGTTGTAGTCGCGGCCCACGAGCGCCTGCCCCTGGCTCGCCGCGGTGAGGAACTGCCGGGTGACGTAGTTCTGCAGGGTCCAGGTGCCGTCGCCCTGGGGGACCGGCGCCCAGAGCTGGTCCTCGGCCGGGCTCGGCCACACCACCGTCCGGGCGTCGCGCGCGCCGCCCTCCTGGCCGAGGTATTGACCGGAGTAGGGCGCGCTGTTGTTGACCAGGCGGTAGTAGCCGGTGTACTCCGGGTCGGGTTCCACCGAGTACACCTGCGTCGCGATGGTGGCCCGGTTGACCGGCTGGTCGGTGACCACGTGGCTGGTGCGGGTCGGGGAGGCCGCGTTGGTGCTGGTGGCGCTGCGCAGCACGACCTGCCGCGACAGGCTCGGCGTCGGCGACGGGGTGGCCGACGGCCGGGCCGGCAGGTTGTCGAGGGTGTACACGACGGGGTAGTGGTCCGACGTGTTGATGTTGGCCCGCTCGATGTCGACGACGCGGGGCTGCCGGGGGCTGTTGTTGGGCGCGACGGCGTAGTCCAGGACCCGCGGGGTGCCGCTGCCGATCCGGTCCGTGGGGTGCGTGGGCCGGTCCTGGGCATGGACGGAGAGGTCGGTGCCGATCGCCGCGCGCAGGCTGTCCGGGGCGCGGTTGTAGTCGCCCAGGGCGATCCAGGGCAGGTTCGCCTGGGACATCTGGTCCTGGATGTTGCGCAGCAGCATCGGGTCGTCGTTGCCGCTGCCCGACCAGCCGTGCACCGTGAAGTACACGACGCCGTCGACGTTGACGCCCAGCGCGGGCCGGGAGTCGTCGCCGTTGGTGATGATGCCCTCCCGGGCGACGTAGACGTCGTTCCGGTCGACCCGGGTGCGGCTGTAGACGGCCAGGTTGACCCGTCCGTAGGCGCCGTTGCCGCTGTCCGTGCGCAGCCAGTACAGCCAGCCCGTCGGGCGGCTCGCGGTTCCCAACCGGTACTCCTGCACCGGGATTGTGTGCAGGCCGTCGTCCGTCCAGTAGTGGATGTTGGGGGTGTCGATGTTCTGCTGGAAGGTGGCACCGCCGGGCGGGGCGCCGGCCTCCTGCAGCGAGATGACGTCGGCGCCGCCCTGCCGGCTGCCCCGCCCGAACAGCTGGGGCAGGTCGTTGGCGTACTTGTTGCCGTTGGCGTCGGCGGTGTTCGCGCCCTGCATGTTCCAGGTGGCGACCTTGCGCTCGTTGGCGCTGCGCGGTTCGAGGCCGCCGGTGTCGGCGAGGAAGAGCGAGGGGCGCTTGCCCAGGTCGACCGGCACCACGCCCTGGCCGGTGTAGTCGAGGGTCTCCCGGCCGGTCCAGTCGGGGATGTTCTGGCCGCCCTGGGTCAGCGGCTGGAACCGGCCGGGGGCGCCGTTCGCGGAGCCGAACTGGTAGGCGGTGCCGGCCTGGCTGCCGTACGGCGCGTACGGCTCGAACGGGCCGCCGGGCGTCGCCTGCTTGACCATCGTGTTGTCGTAGAAGACGTTCTGCGGGCCCGAGGAGCCGGACCACTTGACCGCCTTGGGGCCGGCCGCCCACCACACCGGGTACCAGGTGCCCTCGTCGACCTCGCCGCCCTCACCGCCGCAGTTGGCCCGGCAGTTGCCGGAGCGGTGCTCGTACGGGACCCGCAGGGTGTTCTGCTCGAACAGGTTGTCGTGCTCCCAGCCGCCGTGCAGGTTCAGGTCCGAGTCGAGGTCGTTGCGGAAGGCCACGTTGCCGCTGGCCGACCACTGGAAGGTGAAGTGGCGCAGGTTGCGGCTCAGGTTGTAGGCGTACAGCGAGTCCCAGACGCGGCTGCCGCGCAGGTAGCCGTTGCCGCCCTTGCCCTTGTTCCAGGCGCCGTCGAAGCTGTTGCGCTCGATCTGCAGGTTGCGGGCGTCCTCGGTGACGACCGGGTGCGAGCCCGTCATCTCGGCCCTCAGGCCGCGCGCCCAGTCGTTGGCGGTCCACTTGAAGACGATGCCGTGCATCGCGTACTCGGGCGCCATGTTGCCGTAGTTGTGGACGGCCTGGGCGGGGGTCAGGTCGTACGTGCCGCCGCCCAGCCTGGGCAGGCCGGTCATGTCCTGGGTGAAGGCGAAGTCCTCGAAGCCGACGCCCTGGACGACCTTCAGCGGGGTGACCTTGCTGGCGTACGGCTTGTCGCCCAGCGCGGGGGAGCCGTCCGAGGTGGAGTCGACCGGCACGTCCCACTCCAGCGGGCGGTCCAGGTTGACGGTCTTCGCGGTGCCGTCGAAGCCGGTGACCCGGAACATCTGCTGGCGCATGTGCAGGTTGTCCATCTGACTGCGGTCGGAGACGCCCTGCTGCTCGTAGAACTTGACGCTGTTGGCCGCGCCGACCCAGACGTAGCCGCCCGGGGAGAACTTCTTCATGTCGGCCTTGGCGTCCAGCTGGACGGTGCTCTGCCCCTCCCGGGCCGCGTAGCCGGGGTCGTCGGCCCGGGCGGCCACCTTGATGCCGGAGGCCCAGTGCTGGTTGACGCTGCCCTCGAAGATGTCCTTGCGGTTGGCCGGGGACGCCGCCCAGTCGTCCTGGTAGCGCTCCGCGACGTCCCGGGTCTGCACCCGGAACATGCCGCGGCCCGGCCAGATCCAGCCACCGGTGCCGACGTCGCTGCCGCTGCCGGCCTTCATGCCGTCCTGGTCCCAGCGGCCGTTGACCAGGGTGTCGTAGCGGGTGTCGACATCCGGCCGGAACACCAGCCGGGTGCCGCCGTCGCCGGAGCCCTGGCCGCGCAGGACCAGGTAGTCGGCGTCGACGTAGACCTGCCGGGAGACGTCGATCCGGCCCGCCGGGAGGGAGATCAGCGAGAGCCGGTTGAAGCCGGCCCGCGGCGAGCAGTTGGCCTTGACGTCGTCGACGGCCTTCTGCAGGCCGGTGGTGTCGTCGGCGCCGTCGTTCGCCTTCACGCCGTACCCGGCGGCGAGCACGTCCGGGGTGATGCGGCAGCCGGGGTCGTCGGTCAGGTCGCCGTCGTCGGGCAGCTCCTGGCCGCCCCGGAAGCCGACCCGGGACCAGTCCGGCATGCCGGCGGCCGGTGCGGTGCGGTTGGCGTAGGTGAGGTCCGGGCCCTCGGCGCCGGGGCCGGCGGTCACCGCGGCGGCGGCCGAGGGGGCCGAGGCGGGTGCGGCCTCGGCGAAGGCGGGCAGTGCGGCGCAGAGCAGCAGGCCGGACAGGAGTGCGGCCGCTGGTCGTCGACGTTTCATGGGACTTCCTTCCGTGTCATCGGACGGTCCGGGGGGGGCGGACCGGGGCGTCGGGAGGGGGCACGGCGACGCCCCCGGCCCTTCACGGGTGCCGGGGGCGGGGGCGGTGGGGCGCAACGACGGCCGCCCCACCGAGCCGGAGCGGGTCGCTACGGGCACCAGAACTGGAGCGAGGAGATCCGGTCGTTGACGTAGGACTGGGAGGACCCGTTGCCGTAGTCGCGCTTCGCGCCCCAGTGCCAGGTCTCCGTGTAGTCCAGGTCGGACGGGTGGAGCTCCCCGTAGGGGTCGTCCATGAACTTGACCGAGCACTGCGAGTTGTTGATCCAGGACGACACCTGGTTGTCGGCGATCTCCCCGTTCAGGAAGTGGACCGAGTGGAGCCGCACGATCGCCGCGTTGCCGCCGGCCGGGGGAGGCGTGACGATCGCCTTCGAACCCGTGCCGCCCTCGTGCTGGTAGAGGCAGACCGCCCACGCCGGGCAGCCGTCGTAGGGGGCGTTCGCGGCGGCCGCCGGGGTCGCCGCGGTGAACAGCGCCGCGCCGGCGAGCGCGGTCGCGACGGCGGCGGTCTTGAGCCGGAGGGATTTCAGGGACATCGTGGAACTCCGTTTCGGGGTCGGCCGGTATCGCCGACGCGGACGGGGAAGCTGCGGTGCAAGCGTGTGCGACCGGACGGCGTCGGCGCATCGGTCATCCGACTGCACGGAGCGGGCGACCGATCGCATCCGCGCAGGTCGAGACGTAGGTCGTGCGGCGCGGCGGCTGGCCGGAAACGGACGGGAAAGTACGGAAAATGACTGACCGTCTCCCGTCATAATGGGTGCGGCCAGGCTGTTCGCGGCCGTGTCGAAGGGATTTCCCGCCGAGGAAATCCGCCTCGCACACGCGTGGGTCGGCCGGAATTGCGCGGGAGGGGAACGGTAGTGGTGGGCGGGGTGGGGACCGGCGTGCTCGGGGGCGGGCCGCTGGTCGGCAGGGACGGCGACCTGCGGCTGGTCCGGGACCGGCTCGGCATCGGGGCCGGCGGCGGGGCGCTGCTGCTGTCCGGCCAGGCCGGCATCGGCAAGAGCGCCCTCCTGGACACGGTCGCCGCGACCGCGCTCGCGGACGGCGCCCGGGTGCTCAGGGCCTCGGGGGTGGAGTTCGAGGCCGACTGCGGCTACTCCGGCCTCCACCAGGTCCTCTTCCCCCACCTGGGCGCCCTGGAGCAGCTCGACGCCGCGCAGCGCGACGCCCTGCGGGTCGTGCTCGGCTTCGCGAGCGGCCCGCCGCCCGAGCAGCTCCTCGTCTCCAACGCCGTCCTGCGGCTGCTCCAGGCCGTCGCCGGCGGGCAGCCGCTGCTGCTGGTCGTCGACGACCTGCACTGGGTCGACCCGGCCAGCACCGCCGTGCTCGGCTTCGTCGCCCGGCGGGTGACCGGCCTGGGCCTGGGCTTCGTGGCGGCCGCCCGCTCCGGCGAGCTCGGCCCCCGGGAGGCCGGGGCCTTCCCCACGTACGAACTCCCGCCCCTCGACGAAGAGTCGGCGGCCCGGCTGCTCGCCGACCGGTTCCCCGGCCTCGGGCGCGGAGTGCGCCGACGGCTGCTCGCCGAGGCGGGCGGCAATCCGCTGGCCCTGCTGGAACTGCCGGCCGTCGTGCCGCCGGCCGCCGCCGACGACCGCCCGGCCGTGCCGTCGCTCAGCAGCCGGCTGGAGACGCTGTTCGAGGCCAGGATCGCCCGGCTGCCGGCGGGCTCCCGGTACCTGCTGCTGCTCGCGGCCCTGGAGGGCACCGGCGACCTGGGCGTGCTGCAGGCGGCCGCCCGTCGGGCCGGGGCCGGGTACGGCCTGGACGACCTCGCCCCGGCCGAGCGCGACCGGCTGGTGGAGATCGAGGAGGGCGAGCAGCGGCTGCGGTTCCGGCACCCGCTCATCCGCTCGGCCATGGTGCTCCACGCGCTGAGCGGCGAACGGCGCGCCGCGCACGCGGCGCTCGCCCACGCCCTGGCCGACCGGCCGGAACGCCGCGCCTGGCACCTGGGCGAGGCCACCCTGGAGCCCGACGAGGAGGTCGCCGCGCTGCTGGAGCACGCGGCCGGGCTCACCCTGCGGCGCGGCGACGCCGCCGGGGCCATGCGGACCCTGATCCGGGCGGCCTCGCTCTCCCCGGAGGGGCCGAACCGGGCCCGCCGGCTCGCCGAGGCGGCCTACCTGGGGGCCGAGTCCACCGGAGCGCTGTCCAGCGTCCGCAAGCTCCTGGACGACGCGCGCCAGGCCGCGCCGGAGGCCGAGGACTCGCTGCACTCGGCCACCGCGTCGGCGCTGCTCGTGCTCAACGGGGGCGGGGGCGGGAACCCGGCGGACGGGAGCGGCGGCAACGTGTCCGGCGGGGGCGACGACGTGGCCACCGCGCACCGGCTGCTGACCGCCGCCATCGAGTCCACGGCCGGCGTCCACGGCTACCGGGCCGACGACCGGGCGCTCGTGGACGCGCTGCACGTCCTCGCGGTGGTCTGCTTCTTCGGCGCCCGGCCCGACCTGTGGCGGTCCTACGACCGGGCCGTCGAACGCCTCACCCCGGAGCCGCCGGCCATCCTGACCGTCCTGGGCCGTACCTTCTCCGACCCGGCCCGCACCGGGGCCGCGGCGCACGGCCGACTCGACGCCCTCATGGCCTCGTTGGCCCTGGCCGGCGAGGAGGCCGACCCGGTGCTGGTCACCCGCGTCGGCACCGGGGCGCTCTACCTCGACCGCCTCGGCGAGATCCGCGACGCGGCCTGGCAGGTGGTGCGGTCCGGCCGCGACGGCGGCCCGGCCAGGCGCTACCTCTCCGCGCTCATCCACCTGTGCCTGGAGGACTACCTCACCGGACGCTGGGACGAGGCGCTCGACCTGGCCGGAGAGGGGCTGCGGGCCTGCGAGGACCACGGGTACCGCGCCTTCGCCTGGTACTTCCTGTTCATCAGGTCCGTCGTCCTCGGCGCCCGCGGACACACGGAGGAGAGCCTCGCGACGGCCGGGTACGTCATCGACTGGGCCGAGCGCCACGGCGCCCCCTGCGCCGCCCACTACGCCCACCACGCCGCGGCCGTGGCGGCGCTCGGCCGCGGGGACCACGCGCTCGCCTACCGGCACGCCGAGGCCGTCAGCCCGGCCGGCACCCTGGCCTCCCACGTCCCCCACGCGCTGTGGGTGGCCGCGCACCTGGTGGAGGCCGCCGTCCGCACCGACCGGCGCGAGGAGGCCGCCGCGCACGTCGAGGCGATGCGCGAGGCCGGCCTGGGAGCGGTGTCCTCCCGGCACGCCATGCTGCTGGAGGCGTCGGCCGCCCTGTGCGCCGACGACGACCAGGAGGCGCTGCGCGGCTTCGCCCGCGCGCTGGACACCCCCGGCGGCGACCGGTGGCGCTTCGACCACGCCCGGGTCCTGCTCGCGTACGGCGAACGGCTGCGCAGGGCCCGGGCGATGGCCGAGGCCAGGGCCCGACTCGGCGCCGCGCTGGCCGTCTTCGAGGAACTGGACGCCCTGCCGTGGGCCGAGCGGGCCGGGAACGAACTGCGGGCGACGGGCCGGAACCGGCCGCGGCCCGACGACTCGAACACCCACGGGCTGAGCGCCCAGAAGCTGGAGGTCGCCCACCTCGCCGCCTCCGGCCTCACCAACAAGCAGATCGCCGAACGGCTGTTCATCTCGCACCGGACGGTCGGCGCGCACCTGTACCAGATCTACGAGAAGCTCGGCATCACCTCGCGCGCCATGCTGCGCGACGCCCTCGGCCCGCGGGAGCCGGGGCGGGACCGAGGACGGCCGGACGGGCGGTAGGTCCGCGGACCCACCGCCCGTCCGGAGTGGTGCCGCCGGCGTCGTCCTGACGGCCGGGCGGTGCGCCGCCGCCGGGCGGCCGACGGCCGGGTGGTGCGCCGTCAGCGCGTCCAGACGACCGGGCGGGAGGAGACCGGCTCACCGGCCGCGTCCAGTTCAACGGCGGTCCCGGCGACCACCCCGTCGTCGTTGATGAACTTGGCGTCGGCGTACGGACCGAGCGGGGACGGCGGGAGCGGCACGGCCGTCCCGTCGGGCCGCCACAGCAGCGCCGTGGTCCGGTTCCAGTCCGGCCCCTGCGCGACGCCGACCGCGGTGCCCGCGCTGTTGACGGCCATCGCCTCGCTCTGCCGGCCCGCCGGGTCGTCGAGCAGGGTCCGCGTGCCGTCCGGGTTCCAGCGGGCGGCGAGCGTGGAGCGGGCGGCGTCGAAGGCCGCCCCGACGACGGTGCCCGCGCTGTTGACGGCCCTCGTCCGGCCGGTCCCGGCGTCCCGGACGGTGCCGTCGGGCGTCCAGACCAGCACCCGGTCGAACTCCGTGCCGCCCGCGCGGCGGCCCTGTCCGAGGACCACGCCGCCGTCGGTCATCCGGGCCACCCTGGCCCCGTCGACCCCCGGTGGCAGCGGGAGCGCGGTCACGGCGCCCGCCGGGTTCCAGAGCACCGGGGTCTCCTCGTAGCGGCCGTCGGCGAGGCGCCGCTCGGAGGTGCCGGCGACGACGCCCGCGTTGGTGACCGAGACGGCCGAGCCCATGGTGTCGCCGGGCAGCACCGGCAGGTCGACCCTGGTGCCGTCGGCCTGCCACTTCAACGGCTTGGACTGGTACACGGCGTCGTACCAGCCCCCGACCACCACACCGGTGTTGTTGACCGCGCTCGCGCCACCGCCGCGGGCCCCGGCCGGCAGTTCCAGGGCCGTAGGGGTGCCGTCCGGGGCCCAGCGGACCGGGTGGTTGTCGCCCAGCGCGCGGTAGGACGCCCCGACCACGGTGCCCGTGTCGTCGAACCCGGCCGGGCGGCTGGACAGGTCGCCGGGCAGTGCTGCCAGGTCGGTGTAGCCGAGGTGGTCGGGATGCCAGCGGATGGCGTGCGGACCGATTCCACCGGGGGTGTTGCGGTAGTACTCGCCGACGACGGCGCCGTCGCGGCCCAGGCCCCACACCAGGCTCCAGGCGGTGTCCGGCGGGGTCGGCAGGAAGCGCGGGGCGGGCAGCGGGGCGGCCGTCGTGGCGGGGGTGGCCGCCGCGGCCGGGGCGAGGCCGAACAGGAGGGCGGCGGCCGTCGTGGCGGCGCCGAGGGCGGCGGGACGGATGGGGGAGAGGGATGCGGGACGGCGGGTGCGTAGGGCGGTCATCAGGCGGGCTCCTGGGTCGTGGGGGTGTGGGCGGGGGTGCGGGCGGGGGTACGGACGGGGCGCGGCCATCAGGGCTTCCACACCATCGCCCGCGGGAGGTCCCGGCTGTTGGGCGCGTCGTGCCAGCTCGCGTCCCCGGCGATCACCCCGGATTCGTTGACCAGCAGGGCCTGGGCGTAGGGGCCGAGCGGGGACGGTGGGAGCGGCAAGGCCGTCCCGTCGGGCCGCCACAGCAGCGGCGAGTCGCGGTACGGGCCCCGGCCCCGCGCGAAGCCGACGGCGGTGCCCGCGCCGTTGATCGCGCTCGCCCTCGTCGGCCGGCCCGCCGGGTCGTCGAGCAGCGTCGTGGTGCCGTCCAGGGTCCAGCGCGCGGCGTGCTCGGCGCCGGCGGCGTCGGAGGTCGTCCCGACGATGGTGTTCGCGCTGTTGACGGAGCCGGGCCGGCCGTGGGCGACGTCCCGGACGGTGCCGTCCGCCTCCCAGGCCACCACGCGGTCGGCGTCGGCGCCGCTCTCGCGCCGCCCCGGGCCGAGGATCAGACCGGTGGCGGTGATCCGGGTGCCCGCGGCCGTGATGATCCCCGGAGGGAGTCGGAGCTCGGTCACCTCGCCCGACGGACTCCAGAGCACCGCACGGCTCCGGGACTCCCCGCCGAGGCTCCGCTCGGACCGGCCGATGACGAAGCCCGCGTCGTTGACGGACGTCGTCCAGCCGGTCTCGTCGCCGTCCAGCAGCGGCAGGTCGACCCTGGTGCCGTCGGCCCGCCACTTCACGGGCACGGGACGGAAGGCCGCGTCGTAGGAGTTGCCGATCACCACACCGACGTTGTTGACCGCGCTCGCGCCGCCGCCGCGGGCCCCGGCCGGCAGCTCCAGGGCGGTCGGGGTGCCGTCCGGGGCCCAGCGGACCGGGTGGTTGTCGGTCAGCGTCCCGAAGGAGACCCCGACGGCGGTGCCGGCCTCGTTCAGGGTGCTCGGGCGGGTGCCGTTCTCGCCGGGCAGGGGTCGGAGGACGGTGACGCCCGGCTGGTGGGCGTTCCAGCGCAGGGCGCGCGGGGCGAACTGGCCGGGGACGTTCAGGTAGGTCTCGCCGAGCACGTCGCCCGCGTTGTTCAGGCCGTACACCGAGCTGAGCGGGGCGGCGCCCGCGGGCAGCGGCAGCAGGTACGGGGTCGGCGGCGGCCCCGGATCGGCCGCGGCGGCGGGCGCCGGGCCGAGCAGCAGGGCGGCGGACGCCACGGCGGCGGCCAGGGCGGCGGTGCGCGGGGCGGCGCGACTGGGCATGGGGGAACCAGCCATCCGAAAACTCCTGTCTCGTCAACGATGGTGCAGATCAAGTGAGTTGCTGTTCCATCGGATGCCGAGGCTGGTTGGGTGCCCGGTCCGGTGGCCAAGTCTCGCCCACTGTCCGTTCGTTGGCAGGAGGATCGGCGGAACGGCCGGATCCCGTCGGCTCGTTCGCGCACCGGTCGTCGGCCTGTGTCGGGCCTCGCTACCGGTCGGTGTCTCCCGGGTCGCCTCCGCCGCCGGTGCCCCGGACGCGCACGGTGAAGGAGGCCAGGCCGGGAGGGGGTGCCCAGGCCCCGGTGGCCCGGACGGACACCCTGCAGAGGTGCGGGCCGTCGTTCCGCTGGGCGGGCGCGGCCTGGGCGGTCGCCGCGGCCAGGGCGGTGAGGGTGGAGGCCGCTGTCGCCAACAGGCCCTGGCGCAAGAGCTTCTGATTGATCGTCATTGCTGCGATGGTCTGGAACTCCGGAGGCGCGGAGGCGACTTCGCGCCGGATTCATGCGAACGAGTGGTCGCGTTCCGGCCGAATCCGGTACGGCGGCGACGGACGGGCCCGTCGGAGACTGTCGCGGCCCCCGGAGGTCCTCCCTCGATCGGGGGAGGGCCGGGGCGGGACGGCCGGTGATACTGACCAGCATGATCAAGGGAATGCGGTTGCTGCTGCGCAGGTCGACGTACACGGGAGTGCTGTTCGCGGTGCTCGGGGCGCTGGCGTCGCTGCCCGTGGCGATGGTGGCGCTCGGGGCGACGCTGGGGGTGTCGGGCCGGCCGGACGCGGCCTGGGCGGCCCTGCCGCTGTGGGCGGTGCTGATCGCGGCGGCCGGGCTTCCCCCGGTGGTGCGCCGGGTGCTGGTGAAGGTGGCGCGGCGGCTGCTGGGCGTCGCGGTGCCCGACCCGGTGAAGGGAGCCGCGGGGGAGCGGTGGCGGACACCGGTCTTCCTGCTGGCGCACGTGGCGCTCGGGTGGACGGTGCTGGTCGGCGGCAGCACCCTGCTGGTGATGGGGCTGACGCTGCCGGGGCGGCGGGCGTCCGGTGAGGCGCGGGTGAGCCTCTTCGGCTGGGCGGCCGAGGTGACGGGCGTCTGGAGCTGGATGGTGGGGGCGCTCAGCCTGGCCCTGGCGGCGGCGCTGTTCGCCGGGGCGTCGGGTGCGCTGCGGTCGCTGGCACCCCGGCTGCTCGGGCCCTCGCCGGCCGAGCGGCTCGCGATGGCCGCCGAACGGGAACGGCAGCTGGCCGAACGCAACCGGCTGGCCCACGAACTGCACGACTCCATCGGGCACACCCTGACCGCCGCGACCATCCAGGCGGCCGTCGCGGGCGAGGTGCTCACCGCGGACCCGGCGGCGGCGCGGGCCGCGATGCGCAGCATCGAGGAGTCCACCCGGGCCGCGCTGGAGGATCTCGACTACGTGCTGGGCGTGCTGCGCGAGGAGCAGTCGGGCACCGCCCCGACCCGGACCCTCACCGACCTGCCCGAACTGATCGACCGGCTGCGGCACGCGGGCGCGGTCGTGGAGCCGCGTACCACCGGGGACCTGGCGCAGGTGCAGGGCACGCTCTCCCGGGCCGCCTACCGGATCGTCCAGGAGGGGCTGACCAACGCGCTGCGGCACGGCGCCGGCGGGCCGATCGAGCTGCTGGTGGCGGCGGGGCCGCAGACGCTGGAGCTGAGCGTGGTCAACGGGGTGGGCGGCGGCCAGGCCGCGCCGGGCTCGGGCGGCTTCCCGACCTCCGGCCACGGCCTGCCCGGCCTGGCCGAGCGGGTGCGGCTGCTGAACGGCGAGTTCGAGGCCGGGCCGTACGGGGAGCGGCAGTGGCGGCTGGCGGTCCGGCTGCCGATGCGGTGGTCGGCGTGAGCGGGCCGGGCTCCGGCCCGGACTCCCGCCCGGGCTCCGGCCCGGGTGCGTCCGGCGGAGACGCGGGCACGCCCGGCCGCGACGAGGGCGCGCCGCCCGACGTCACCGTGCTGATCGCCGACGACGACGCCGTCACCCGCAGCGGGCTGGGCACCCTGCTGGGCGCCCAGCCGGGCATCGCGGTGGTCGGGACGGCCGCCGACGGCGTCGAGGTGGTCGAGCGGGTCCGGCGGCTGCGGCCGGACGTGGTGCTGATGGACGTGCGGATGCCGCGCCGCAACGGCATCGACGCGACCCGCGAACTGCTGCGGGAGCACGCCGAGCCCCCCAAGGTCGTGGTGATCACCACCTTTGAGAACGACGCCTACGTCACCGCCGCGCTGAGCGCCGGGGCCAGCGGCTTCGTGCTCAAGCGGCGGCCCGTCCCGCAGATCGCCGAGGCGGTGCGGGTGGCGGCGGCCGGGGAGGCGGTGCTGTTCCCCGCCGCGCTGCGCCGGATGGTGGCGGCCCGGCCGCTGGACCCGGGCGAGGCGCTGCCCCGGGCGGCGCTGACCGGGCGGGAGGAGGGGGTGCTGCGGCTGATGGCGACCGGGCTGTCCAACCCGGAGATCGCCCAGGCCCTCGCGGTGAGCCAGGAGACCGTCAAGACCCACGTGGGCAACGTGCTGGGCAAGCTCGGCGCGCAGAACCGGACCCACGCGGTGGTGATCGCCTACGAGAGCGGGCTGGTGGTGCCGGGGCTGCCGGGGGTGTAGGGGTTCCGGCCTCACGGCCCCTCACGACCCCTCACGGCTCCACGGCTGCACGGCTTCACGGCCTCGGGTCGATCGGGGTGAGCGTGCCGAGGCGGTCCTCGACGGCCTGGGCGGCGGCCAGGCAGAGGTCCTCCCGGAACGCCCGGCCGACCAGCTGGACGCCGGTGGGCAGGCCGTCCGCGGCGAGGCCGGTGGGGACGGCGACGGCCGGGACGCCGACGAAGCTGGTCGCCGAGCAGAGCCGCATGGCGGTGGCGACCCGGTCGCGGCCCGCCTGGTCCCGGGACTCCAGGCCCGGTTCGACGGGCGGCTCGGTGAACACCGGGCCCAGCAGCAGCGGGTACTCCTGCAGGAACTCCGTCCAGGAGCGGCGGATGCCCATCCAGGTGCCCATCAGCCGGATCAGGCCGGGGGCGTCCGTGGGCGGGGCGACGCGCATGGTCAGGTCGATGTAGCGGTCGCCGCCCTCGCCCAGCAGCTGCCGGACGACGGGCCAGCTCGGCGCGAACTCGGTGTTGGTGAGGCGGAGGTAGGCGTCGAGCGCCTCGTCCAGCCGCGGGACGTCGGGGACCTCCCGGACGTCGTACCCCGCGTCGCGCAGCGCGTCGGCGGCGGTCCCGACGGCGCGGCGGACGGTCGGGTGGACGCCGTGGCCGCCCGGATCGGCGACGACGGCGACCCGGACCGGGCCGGCGAGCGGCTCCCCGTCCAGCGGGGCGGGCACGGCGCGCGGGTCGCGCGGGTCGGTGCCCGCCAATGTCTCGTAGGCGAGCCGCAGGTCGGCGACCGTACGGGCCAGCGGGCCGTCGGTGACCAGGAGCTGGGAGGCCGGGCCCGGGTCGTCCGGGCCGATCAGGCGCTGGTCGGCGGGGAAGCGGCCGGTGGTCGGCTTGAGGGCGGCGACCCCGCAGAAGGAGGCCGGGATGCGGACCGAGCCGCCGGAGTCGTTGCCGAGCCCGAGCGGGGCCATCCCGGCGGCGACGGCCACGCCGTCCCCGCCGCTGGTGCCGCCGGGGGTGCGGCCGGGGTGCCAGGGGTTGCGGGTGTCGCCGTACAGCTCGCTGCGGGTGTGCATCCCGGCGAGGATCAGGGTCGGCAGGTTGCTGTGGCCGATCGGGATCGCCCCCGCCGCGCGCAGCCGGGCCACCGGGACGGCGTCCGCGGTGGCGACGTGGTCGCGCAGGCGCGGGGTGCCGAAGGTGGTGGGCACGCCGGCGATCGGCGTGCACTCCTTCACGGTGAACGGCACGCCCGCGAGCGGGCCGGGATCCTCACCGGCGGCCCGGCGGCGGTCGAGCTGCCGGGCGTCGGCGCGGGCGCGCTCGGCGAGGAGCTGGGTGACGGCGTTCAGGCCGGGGTTGACCTCGGCGATCCGGTCCAGGTGGCTGTCCACCACGTCCAGGGCCGTCACCGCGCCCGAGCGCACGGCGGCGGCGAGTTCGGTGGCGGGCTTGCTCCACAGGGGCATGGGGGTTCTCCTCGGCGGCGCGTTGGGGCTGGTACCGATGCGGTCGCATCGGTACGGAACCCTAGCCCGAGAACCGATACGCTCGCATCGGAAATCCGAGGACAGGACGAGGAGACCGGCGATGCCGAAACAGGTGGACCACGAGGGTCGGCGCCGGCGGATCGCCGAGGCCGTCTGCCTGCTGGTGGACGAGCACGGCCTGGAGGGCGTCACCCTGCGGGACGTCGCCACCCGGGCGGAGGTCTCGATGGGCGCCGTCCAGCGCTGCTTCCGCACCAAGGAGGAGATGCTCCTGTTCGCGCTCACCCACGTCGGCGAGCGGGTCACCGAGCGGGTGCGCGGCCGGCTCACGGCCGGGCCGGCGCAGTCGGCGGCGAGCGAACTGGGGCTGGTGGCGGGCGAGGTGGCGCTGCTGCGCGAGGAGCACCGGGCCGAGGCCAGGATCTGGCTCGCCTTCCTCGCCGGCGCCGCCGTCAACCCGGCGCTGGCGGCGGCCCTGCGGAGCAGCTACGCGGCACTGGAGGAGCTGATGGTGCGGCTGGTCGCGGAGGCCGCCGGCGGGCAGGTCGTCGGCGGCTCGGTGATCGGCGGGGCCGCCGCGGGCGGGGCGGTGGTGGCCCGCACCGAGGCCCGTGCGCTGCTCGCCCTCGCCGACGGGCTCACCGCGCACGTCCTGGTCGGGCACCGGACGGTGGCGGAGGCGGAGGAGGTCCTGCACGCGCACCTGGCCGGCCTCTGGGCGCGCTGCTGAACCGTCGCCCCCGCCCCCTGGGGGGTCCGCCCGCCGCCCGCCGCCTGACGGGACGCCGTCGAGGACCGTCCAAGGCCGCCGAGCCTTCGCCCGCCGTTGTCGCCCCGGCCACCGTCCAGTCCGTGGATGGTCGCCGAAGGCGGCGGCCCGGTGGGGCAGGATCGGCCCTGACGTCGCCGGAGACACCTGTCGGACACCCGTGTTGGGAGAGCCTGCCGTGACTGCTGTGGAGATCCCGGGATCCAAGTCCATCACCGCCCGGGCGCTGTTCCTGGCCGCCGCCGCCGAGGGCGTGACCACCCTGCGCCGCCCACTGGCCTCGGACGACACCGAGGGCTTCGCCGAGGGCCTGGACGCCCTCGGGTACCGGGTCGAGCGGACGGCGGACTCGTGGCGGGTGGCGGGCCGCCCGGCCGGGCCCGCCGTGCCGAGCGCCGAGGTGTACTGCCGGGACGGCGCCACCACCGCGCGCTTCCTGCCCACCCTGGCCGCCGCCGGCCACGGCACCTACCGCTTCGACGCCTCCGCCCAGATGCGCCGCCGCCCGGTCGCCCCGCTCACCCGGGCGCTGCGCGAGCTGGGCGTGGACCTGCGGCACGAGGAGGCCGAGGGCCACCACCCGCTGACCGTCGTCGCGGACGGCGTCCGCGGCGGTGAACTCACCCTGGACGCCGGGCAGTCCTCGCAGTACCTGACCGCGCTGCTGCTGCTCGGCCCGCTCACCCGGGACGGCCTGCGGATCACCGTCACCCGGCTGGTCTCCGCCCCGTACATCGGCATCACCCTGGCGATGATGCGCTCCTTCGGGGCCGAGGTGAAGCGGGAGCGGACCCCCGCCGGCGAGGTGTTCGAGGTGCCCTCCGGCGGCTACCGGGCCGCCGACTACCCGATCGAGCCGGACGCCTCCACCGCCAGTTACTTCTTCGCCGCCGCGGCCCTGGCCGGCCGTGAGGTCACCGTCCCCGGCCTCGGCCGGGACGCGCTCCAGGGCGACCTGCGGTTCGTGGACGTGCTGCGGCGGATGGGCGCCCGGGTGGACGTCGGGCACGACCGCACGACGGTGGCCGGCGACGGCCCGCTCGGCGGGATCACCGTCAACATGCGGGACATCTCCGACACCATGCCCACGCTCGCGGCCGTCGCGCCGTTCGCCACCGGGCCGGTGCGGATCGAGGACGTCCACAACACCCGGGTCAAGGAGTGCGACCGGCTGGAGGCCTGCGCGGACAACCTGCGCGCGATGGGCGTCCCGGTGGCCACCGGGGAGGACTGGATCGAGATCCGGCCCGGCACCCCGCGCCCGGTCGGGATCACCACCCACTCCGACCACCGGATCGTGATGTCCTTCGCCGTCACCGCGCTGCGCACCCCCGGCATCACCTTCGACGACCCGGGCTGCGTGCGGAAGACCTTCCCGGGCTTCCACGAGGCCTTCGCCCGGCTGCGCGCGGAGTGGGGGGTCTGAGCCCGCCCGGCGGAAGGCGACCCGGCGGCCCCGGGCCGACCGGTCGTCCGCCGGAATCCCGGTTGCCGGCCGGCGGGCCGCGCGGCGAGGATGCCGTTCGTGTCCGAGACGGTGTTCGAGACGGAGTCCGACGGGCCCGGACTGCGGCCCTACCCCAAGATCCCCGCGCGCGGCCGCTCCGGCAGCTCCAGCAACCCCGGTAGCCCGGGCGGCCGCGGCGCCCGCGAGTGGACCGCGGCGGAGAAGGTGCACGGGGCGCACTTCGGCGTGGTCTGCGAGGGCGGCTCCGTCCGGCCCGCGAAACGACGTGAACTGCTGGACGACGAGGGGCTGGACGGGTTCTTCGGCGTGAGCCGGATCTGGCCCGCCCTGTCCGTCGCGGCGGCCCGGTTCGCCGCCGCGGTGCGCGAGCCGTGGGGTGCCGCGGCCGTGGTGACGGTCTACGGCGAACTGGCCGGCGGCCGCTACCCGCACCCCGACGTGCCCGCCGCCCCCGGCGTCGACCCGGTGCAGACCGGCGTCTGGTACGCCCCCGGCCTGCGCTGGCTGCCGTTCGACGCCACCGTCGAGACGCCCGGAGGCCGGTGGTGGATCGCCGACCGCACGCTGCGCGCCGCCGCTCGGGCCGCCGGGCTCACCTGCGTGCCGCTGCTCGGGCACGGCCCGCTGAACACCCTGCACGACCTGCCGGCGCGCTTCCCCAGCCGGGTGCCCGCCCTGTTCGGCCTGCCCGGACTGCCGGACAACCTCGCCGAGGGGTACGTCCTCAAACCGGCCGGCCAGTGGCACGAGCCGGGCCCGGCCCGGCCGTTGGTGAAGGTCAAGCAGCGGGCCTTCGCCGAGGACGGCCGCTACGACGGCGCCCGCCCGTACCTCCCCCCGCCGCAGGGCGCGGCCGGCGTGCCCGCCTGGCTCCTCGTCCGGGCCGCCGCCCTGCTCACCCCCGCCCGGGCCGCGGCGGCCGTCGGCAAGCTCGGCCCGCGCACTCCGGCGGACGCCGTCGCGGCCGAGATCGCGGCGGACGTCGCGGACGAACTCGCCGAAGCCGTGGGCGGGTTGGAGCCCGCCGTGCTCGCCGCCCTGCGGCGCTCGCTGGAACCGGGCGCGCGCTCGCTGGCGGCCTTCGACGGGGCGGACCGGCGCGGCTGAGCGGGGTGCCGTAGCTTGATCGTCTGCAGCTCCCGGGGCGCGGAAGAAGAAATCTCCGAGAACTTCCCGGCCGATGTCGAGGCCGGGTTCCGCCGCTCCGACTGAGAGGTGACAACGCGCCGACGGGGCGCGCGAGGCGGAGGGGACACCCGAGATGAAGTACGTCGCGATGATCTACGGCAACCAGGCCAAGTGGGACTCCTTCCCGGCCGAGGCGTGGCCGGAGGCGATCGCCAAGCAGGAGGCGTTCAACACGCGGTACCGGGAGAGCGGGGAGCTGGTCGGCGCGTACGGGCTGGCGGACGCGGCGGCGGCGCAGCTGGTGCGGCGGGCGGAGGGGGTGCCGGTGGTCACCGACGGCCCGTACCTGGAGACCAAGGAGTACCTGGCCAGCTTCTACCTGCTGGACTGCGAGAGCCTGGAGCGGGCCCAGCAGATCGCGGCGGACATGCCGTTCGCGGACGTGGAGCCGGTGGAGCTGTGGCCGGTCATGCACGAGTCCGCCGCGAGCGAGCTCCCGGGGCGCGAGTGAGCGGCACGACCGTCGCCGTCGAGGGCCTGCTGCGCGAACTGGCGCCGCAGGTCCTCGGCGTGCTGGTGCGGCGGCACGGCGGGGCGTTCGACGCCTGCGAGGACGCGGTGCAGGAGGCGCTGCTGGCCGCCGCGACGCAGTGGCCGCGGAGCGGGACGCCGGTCAACCCGCGGGGCTGGCTGGTGACGGTCGCGGACCGGCGGCTGGTGGACCAGGTGCGCAGCGAGTCGGCGCGCCGCCGCCGGGAGGAGGCGTCGGCGCTGGCCACGCCGCAGTCCGCGCTGCTCGCGCCGCCGGCCGACGCACCCGATCCGGCGGCGGACGACTCGCTCGCGCTGCTGTTCCTCTGCTGCCACCCGGTGCTGTCGGTACCGAGCCGGATCGCGCTGACGCTGCGCGCGGTCGGCGGCCTGACCACCGCGCAGATCGCCGCCGCGTTCCTGGTGCCCGAGTCGACGATGGCGCAGCGGATCAGCCGGGCGAAGCAGACGCTGAAGACGGCGGCCGGGGCGGACGGCGGGCGGCTGGCACTGCCGGCCGCGGAGGGCGACGCCGCACGGCTGGCCGAGGTCCGGCACGTGCTGTACCTGGTCTTCAACGAGGGCTACACGGCGAGCGGCGGCGAGGAGCTGACCGCGCCGCAGCTGTCCGTCGAGGCCATCCGGCTGACCCGGATGCTGCTGCGGCTCACCCCCGGGGACGCCGAGACGGCGGGGCTGCTCGCGCTGATGCTGATCACCGACGCCCGCCGGCCGGCCCGCACCGGGGCGCACGGCGAGCTGGTGCCGCTGGAGGAGCAGGACCGCGGCCGCTGGGACCAGGAACTGCTGCACCAGGGGCTGGAGTTGATCGCCGCGGTGCTGACGCGCGGACAGGCCGGGCCGTACCAGGTGCAGGCGGCGATCGCCGCGGTGCACGGGGAGGCGGTGACGGCGCGGGACACCGACTGGCCGCAGATCCTGGTGCTGTACGACCTGCTGCTGCGCCTCGACCCGAACCCGATGGTCGCGCTCAACCGGGCGGTCGCGGTCGCGATGGTACACGGGGCGGCGGCCGGGCTCGCGCTCGTCGCGGAGCTGGCCGAGGACAAGCGCCTGGCCCGCCACCACCGGCTGCTCGCGGTCCGGGCGCACCTGCTGGACCGGCTCGGCACCGACCCGGCGGGGGCCGCCCGCGCCTACCGGGAGGCGGCGGCCCGTACGGCCAGTGCTCCGGAGCGCCGCCACCTGGTGGCCCGGGCGCAGCGGGTGGCGGGGTGAGCCCGGCGCAGCGGGCGGCGGGGTGAGCCCGGCGCAGCGGGCGGTGGGGTGAGGGCGTAGGCGGCGGAGCCGGGGGAGGGCGGAGAGGGTGCGGGCGGCGGTCGGGGGCCTCCGGGGTCGGGGATCCAGGCCGCCGTCGTCCGCGCCGGTTCACTGTCGCGCAGGGGGTTCTCGGCGACCGGCTCTTATTGTACTGTCCGTCTAATAAGCGGGTGAGCGGGAGCCCGCAGGAGCAGGCACCTGGAGGCAGCCATGGCTCTCACCCGGCAGACGGGGCACGGCCACACCGAGTCCGACGACGACGTCTCGAAGCGGCTGCTGGAGTCGGCCGCCACCCTCTCCTACGACCCCTCGGCCGAGATCGACTGGGACGCCCCCCTCCCGGAGGACCACTACGGCCTCAACCCGGAGTGGAGCACCCTCTACGGCACCCGGCTGTGGGACGAGATGACCGAACGCCAGCGGGTTACCCTCACCCGGCACGAGGTCTGCTCGATCATGAACACCGGCATCTGGTTCGAGATGATCCTCCAGCAGATGGTGCTGCGCGACCAGTACCTCAAGAACCCCGCCAGCGCCGAGTTCCGGTTCGCCCTCACCGAGATCGCCGACGAGTGCCGCCACTCGATCATGTTCGCCCGGGCCTGCGAGAAGATGGGCGTCCCCGCCTACCGCCCGAACAAGGTGATCGCCCAGGCCGGGCGCGCCTTCAAGGCGCTCGCCAAGGGCGAACTCGCCTACGGCGGCATCCTGGTGGCCGAAGAGGTGCTCGACGTCATGCAGCGCGACTGGATGCGCGGCGAGAACGTGCTGGAGATCGTCCGCGGCACCTCCCGGATCCACGTGGTCGAGGAGTCCCGGCACATGAAGTTCGCCCGGCAGGAGATCCGCGAGCGGATGCGCCACGCCGGCCCGGCCCGGCGGCGCACCTCGGCCGCCGGCATCGCCGCGGGCGCGTACGTCATCGTCAGCAGCATGGTGCACCCGGGCGTGTACAAGGCCGCCGGGCTCGACGTGCCGCGGGCGCTCGCCGAGGTGCGGGCCAACGAGCACCGCAAGGCGATGATGCGCACCAGCTCCCGGCACCTGATGGCCTTCCTCGCCGAGACCGGGCTGCTCACCAGCCGCGCGGCGGCCGTCTACCGCCGGGTGCACATGCTCTGACGACCAGTCAGCAGCCGTCCCCTCCCGTCCCCCACGCGCAGCGAGGACCCACCCCGGCCATGGCCTACGCGATCACCCAGACCTGCTGCAACGACGCCTCGTGCGTGTCCGTCTGCCCGGTCAACTGCATCCACCCGACCCCGGACGAGCCGGAGTTCGGCACCACCGACATGCTGTACATCGACCCGCGGGCGTGCATCGACTGCGGCGCCTGCGCGGACGCCTGCCCGGTGGACGCGGTGTTCCCGGTCGACCGGCTGCGCGGGCCGGACACCGTGTTCGGCGACCTCAACCGCGACTGGTACCGCGACCACCCCAGCGACCACGCCTGGGGCGCGCCCAGCTTCCCGCGCAGCCTGCCGGGCGAACTCGGGAAGCTGCGGATCGCCGTCGTCGGCACCGGACCGTCCGCCGGGTACACCGCGCAGGAACTGCTGCGCAGCACCAGTGCCGAGATCACCATGGTCGACCGGCTGCCCGTCACCGGCGGGCTGTTGCGGCACGGCGTCGCGCCCGACCACCAGTCCACCAAGCGGATCGCGGAGAGTTTCGCGAGCGTCTTCCACGATCCCCGGCTGCGGATGCACCTCAACGTGGAGATCGGCACGGACGTCACCCACCAGGAGCTCGCCGCGCACCACCACGCGGTGGTGTACGCGGTCGGCGCGGCCGCCGACCGCCGGCTCGGCATCCCCGGCGAGGACCTGCCGGGCAGCCTGCCCGCGACCGCCTTCGTCGGCTGGTACAACGCCGAACCGACGGTGCCCGCCGGCGCGGTGGAGCTGTCGGCGGAGCGCGTGGTGGTGATCGGCAACGGCAACGTCGCGGTGGACGTCGCCCGCATCCTGCTCACCGACCCCGACCGGCTCGCCGCCACCGACATCGCCGACCACGCCCTGGCCGCGCTGCGCCGCAGCCGGGTCCGGGAGGTCGTGCTGCTCGCCCGGCGGGGGCCGGAGCAGGCGGCGTGGACCAGGGCCGAGTTCCTGGCGTTGCGGCAGCTGCCGGGCGTCGAGGTGGTGGTGGCGGACCACCCGGAGGTGCGGGCGGCGATCGAGGCGGCGGGCGCGGACACCGGCGCGGGCGTGGGCATGGGCACGGGTGCGGGGGCCGGTGCGGCGCAGGCGGCGCTGCTGGCCGGGCTGCCGCTGGTGCCGTACGACGGGGCCGCGGAGCCCGGGCCGGGCCGGCGGATCGTGCTGCGGTTCCTGTCGGCGCCGGTCGAGCTTGCCGGGGACGGGCGGGTCGAGGCCCTGACCGTCGAGCGGACCGCCCTGGCGGCGGACGGCCGGGTCGAGGGCACCGGGGCGACGGACGTGCTCCGGGCCGGGCTGGTGGTGCGCTC
This sequence comes from Kitasatospora sp. Xyl93, assembly GCF_055383135.1. Lineage (NCBI taxonomy): Bacteria > Bacillati > Actinomycetota > Actinomycetes > Kitasatosporales > Streptomycetaceae > Kitasatospora > Kitasatospora sp. Xyl93. Next base: position 5,667,661 of record NZ_AP029185.1, read on the forward strand.
GATCGGGCACCGGGGCGTGCCGCTGCCCGGGCTGCCGTTCGACGAGCGGAGCGGGACGGTCGCGCACCGCAACGGTCGGGTCGTCGACCCGGCGACCGGCCGGCCGCTGCCCGGGACGTACGTGGTGGGCTGGGCCAAGCGCGGACCGTCCGGCGGGATCGGGGCCAACCGGGCCTGCGCGCGGGAGACCGTGGACGCGCTGCTGGACGACGCCGTCGCCCTGGCGCTGCCCGCCCCGGAGGCGGGTCGCCGGGACTTCGAACGGCTGGTGCGGCACCGGCGACCGGACGCGGTCGGGCTGCGGGAGCTGCGGGCGGTGGACCGCGCGGAGCGCGAGCGGGGCGAGGCCGAGGGGCGGCCGCGGGTGAAGCTCGCCAGTGTGCCCGAGCTGCTGGCGGCGGGGCGCCGGCGGTAGCGGGGCGGCCGGGGGCGGAGCGGGCCCGGGGTGGCGCCTCGGGCCGGGCAGGACGTGCGCAGGAAGTCGGGTGGGCCGACTTCCTGCGCACCCGGCCGGTCCCCGCAGGGGGTTGACCTGCGGCGTGTCCGGTTGACGTGGCCGTGTCCCGGCGCGGGCGGGGTGCGTTGGGTGGGTGTGAGTGGTTTTGGGAGGTTGCCGGCATCCGGACGACAGCCGGGTGAAGAAACGATCCTGCGCGGCGGTCCGGACGGTCCGCAGCAGCCGTTGCCGCCCGCGACGGCGCCCGGCCCGTCGGTGGCGGAACCCGGTCCGGAGGCGCCCATCTACGCCGAGCTGGCCCGCCGCTGGCAGGCCGAGGGGCGCGCCGTTCCCGGGCTGCCCGACCCGGTATGGGAGTCGCTGGCCGCTCCGGCCGGGGCTCAGCCGGCCGCGTCCGGCCCGGGCCGCAGCCCGGCCGGGGGCCCGGAGTGGGGCCCGGAGTGGAGCCCGGTGTCCCCGGTCCGCCCCGGGCCGGCGGGCTCCGGGTGGAACCCCGGGTAGAACTGCTGCGCCCAGTGGCGGAACAGCCCGATCGAGCGCTCCCCGGGCGCGAGCCGAGGCTGCGCCAGGTACCGCTTGTGGGCCAGCACCGGGCGGTCCTGCTTGATGATCCGCACCGAGGCCCGCAGCGCCGCCCAGGAGGCCGCCCGGTCGACGGCCCGCACCGCGCCGACGCCCGGCACCGGCGCCGTGGCGGTCACCGCCATGCGCACCCTGGTCCGCCAGGGCGCGACCGGCGTCGCCAGCACCCACACCCGCAGGCTGCTGCCCAGCTGGGGCAGTTCGGCCACCAGTCGCATCATCCCGAGCCCGACCAGCGTCACCGGCTGCTCCAGGCTCACCGCGCCCAGCCCCGGGAACCGGGTCGTGGTGCGCTGGTGGACCGTGAACAGCGGGCCGGCCGGCTCCGGCGGGGCCGTCTCCCGGGTGTCCAGGCCGTGCAGCACCCGGACGTGCCGGAAGTCGACGCTGTTCTCCATCACCTCCTGCGGGTGGGAGAGCACCTCCCCGCTCCACCACGCCAGCGGCCGCACCCCGACCGCCGGCGGAAGCTCCCACGCGGGCGGGCCGCCGCCCGGGCCGCCGCCCGGAACGCACCAGACGAACAGCGCGCCGTCCCGCTCGCACAGATGGCTCCGGGCCAACGAGGCCCGGAGCCGGACGCCGTCCGGCGAGCCGGTGCACGAGCCGTCCGGGCCGAAGGCGAAGCCGTGGAACGGGCACACCAGGTCCTCGCCCCGGACCGTCCCGCCCGCCCCGAAGTGCGCGCCCAGGTGCGGGCAGTGCGGGCCGACCGCCCGTACGGCGCCCCGGCGGGTCCGGTACAGCACCACGTCCTCGCCCATCAGCCGGGCGGTGCGCACCCGCCCGGGCGGCAGGTCCCGGGCCCGGCCGACGCAGAACCAGCCGCCCGGGTACGGCAGCGGGGCGGAGCGGTCCTCCACGGCAAGGTCACCTCGATGGCTTGACGGCCGTGTGAACGTACCAGGCGACGTGCTCGCGCACGGCGTACATCTCCACCGTGGAACGGAGGTTGAGCCATTTGGCCGGATCGCCGAAGCGCCGCAGCACCTCCCAGGGCAGCCGGAAGTACGCGTACACCGCCTCCGAGGTGGGCAGGTAGTACCGGGTCGCGTCCAGCGCCTCCTCCACCTCGAACCCGGCCTCGCCCAGCAGCCGGGGCAGGTTGCCTGCGTGGTAGACCTTGGCGCCCACCATCGTCATCGCGTCCAGGTACGGTTCGAGCAACGCCCTCGCCCGATGCGGAAGTTCGTCCAGCGGGCCGGTGCTCATCGGGCCGAGCAGCACCAGCCGCCCGCCCGGGCGCAGCACCCGGTGGAACTCGGCCAGCGCCCGGGCCGGGTCGTAGGAGTGGACCAGTGTCTCCATCGAGTACGCGCCGTCGAACTCCCCGTCGTCGAACGGCAGCCGGTGGAAGTCGCCCCAGCGGAACGCCGTCCGCTCGCCCATCCGGGCCCGGGCGCTGAGCCGACGGGCCTCGGCGAGGTGGAAGTCCAGCACGTCGACGCCGGTCACCGTCAGCCCGAACCGCACCGCCATCGCCCGCGCCACCACCCCGGCCCCGCACCCGGCGTCCAGCACCCGCGCCCCGGCCGGCAGCGCCAGCTTGCGCCCCAGCACGTCCTGCAACTGCCGCTGCGCCCGCCACAGCCGCCACTTCGACTGCCCCGGCTCCGTCCACCCCCAGTGCCGCGCGTTGCGCGCCACCCGGGTGTAGAACCACCGGCTCCCCGCCCGTCCGTACACCCTGCGCAACCCGGTCAGATCGAGTCCCTGAGCGCCCATGCCGGCTGGGTTACCCAGTCCTCGGCTCCGGCTACCGCCGCCCCCGCGCGGATGCCCCCGATGAGGGGAATCGTAGGGTCGTAGGGCAAGCGGATCGGCGGCGGCGCTTTTCAGCCGACCGGTCGGCCGCGCGCCGCAACCTGACCGCCCGCGCGGCGTTGAACCGGCCATGGACAACAACCACGTGCCGATCACTCCATGGCCGGGGATCTCATGGGCGGCCGACACCCCGCCGGCCCTCGACCGCCACATTCTCCGGGCACACCACGCCGTGCGGATCGGCAGCCACTGGACCGCGCTGGTCGCGGCGAACGAGTTGGCCGTGCTGGCCGAACGGCCGGACGCGGCCGACGTGCTCGGGGCGCGGCGGGGCTACCTGCCGGACAGTGCGGTGAACCGGTCCTTCGCCGACGTGCTCCGTGAACGGCCCGAGGAAGCGGGGATCTTCGGGCCGCCCGTCGTTCTCAGTGCGCGGAGCCTGTACTGGGATCCCGACCGTACGGGCGGAGCCGGGCGGCTCGGGCTGGTGGGCGTCCGATGCGTCAACGGGTTCCAGCGCATCGTGGAGGCTGCCCACCAGTCGCGTGAACTGTCTCCGGAGGAGCTCGGCAAGGCCCTGCTGTGGGTCGCCGTCGTCGATGAGGAGGACGCCGACCGGGTCCGCGAGGTGTGCGACCGGGCCGCTCACTCCTTCAATCCCTTCGAGCCGCAGGACAATCTCGCGCTCTGTCCGCACCTCCTCCGGGCCAAGGAGGAGTTCAGGAAGGAGGGGAGCTACTTCGATCCCCGACGCGGGGTCGTGTCCGGACCGCACCCCGTCGGGTTCACCCCCGCAGACGTGTTCCGCGCGCTCGCGGCGCTCTCGCCTGCGCCGCACCCGGACCTGAGCAACCAACTCCAGACGCCGGACGGTCTGAACGCGCTCTGGTCGGACATGTCCGGCCGGGCGTACCGCAGCCTGGTGAACGAAGGCCTGCACGCCATCGGCATCCAGCGCGCGGTGGAGGCCCGGCGGGAGACCCAGCGGATGATCGCCCGGATGCTCAAGCGGAACAGCAAGGGCCACTGGAAGCTGTTGGAGTACGCGCCCGAGCTGGTCACCTGGACAGCCTGCCGGATGCTGCCGCTGGAGACGCTCCACGACGGGGGCAGGACCTCGCCGAAGTGGACGGACCTCATCCACCGCGATCTTCCGGGCGAGACCGAGCGGGTCTCGCACCTGCTGGTCGCCAGCTACGCCCGGCTGCACGGTTCGGACCGCACCTTCAAGTCGACAGCACCCACGCTCGGCCTCTGGCTGGAGCTCCAGGCCGCCGTCCTCGGCAGGGGGTGACCGCTCACCCCCGCCAGGAGCGCTTCAGCTCAGCCCAGCGGGTGGCCTGCTCCTCCGTCAGGGTGCCGCGCAGCTCGGCCAGCTTGAGCAGCTGGGCCTCGGCGTCGGCGCCCAGGGGCTGGGCCTCGGCGCGGTAGTGGTCGGTGAGCAGGGCGTCGAGTTCGGGGCGGGTGAGGGCGGGGTCGAGGCGCTGGGCGAGCCTGGCCATGTTGCGGTAGGAGCCCTGGAGCAGGAAGGGCGGCTCGGTGCGGGTGCGGTCGTCCTGGGCGGCGGAGGCGAGGTAGGCGCGGTTGACGGCCAGGACGGTGGAGCGCAGGTGGAGCAGGCCGGCCAGGACGGCGGTCATCCGCTCGACCTCGGCGGCTGGCCAGGCGCCGGCCAGGGTGCCGCCGGGCAGGCCGCCGGCGCGGGCGAGCAGGGTGTCGAGGTCGCCGCGCTCGGCGGTGGTGAGCGCGGCCAGGTGGGGGCTGGCGGGCAGGACGTTCTCGACGAAGCTGAGCGCGAAGAGGTTCTCCCGCCCGGCGACGGCGTCGCCGAGGTTCCACACGTCGGCGCGGTTGGCGAGCATGTCGGGCAGCCGGAAGAGGCGGCCGGACTCGGTGTAGGGGTTGGCGGCCATGACGACGGCGAAGCGCTTGCCGCGCAGGTCCCACTCGCGGGCCTCGCCGTCCCAGACGCCGTCGATCCGGCGCCGGGCGTCGCACAGCGGGATGAACCGCTGGAGGAACTCGGGCGAGGTGTGCTGGACGTCGTCCAGGTGGAGCAGCACGTTGTCGCCCGCGTGCAGGGCGAAGTTGAGTTTCTCGACCTCGCGCCGGGAAGTGGCGTCGGGGGCCTCGGCCGGGTCCAGCGAGGTGACCCGGTGGCCGAGCGCGGGGCCGCTGACGGACACCAGCAGCAGGCCGAGCCGCTCGGCGAGGTACTCGACCAGGGTGGTCTTGCCGTAGCCGGGCGGGGAGACCAGCAGCAGCAGGCCGCTGCGGTCGACCGGGCCGCCGGCCCCGGCCGTGCCGAGCTGCTTGGCGAGGTTGTCGCCGACCAGCGGCAGGTACACCTGGTCGATCAGCCGGTTGCGGACGAAGCCGTTGAGCGGGGCGGGCCGGTACTGGTCGAGCCGCAGCCGGGCGTGCTCGGCGGCCAGCAACTCGCCGCGCAGCCGCTGGTAGGCCCGGTGGCCGGGCACCTCGACGCGCTCGAACTCGCCTACCCTGGCGAGCAGTTCGTCCAACCGCAGGTCGAGTGCGCCGCCCACGAGCCGGGGGTGGTCGCCGAGCAGCCCGGTGATCCGGGTGCCCACGGCGCCCTCGGCCGGGCGGCGCGGCAGGGACGGGCAGAGCAGGGCGGCGGCGGCCTCGGCGAGGTCGGCCGGATCGGCGTCGGGGGCGGCCGACGCCAGCCAGGCGGCGGCGAGTTGGCGCCGTACGGGCAGGAGCCCGGGCTCCTCGGGCAGGGCGGCCAGCGCCTCGGTGAGGCCGACCGACTCGGGGGCGGCGCGGAACTTCTCCAGCAGGGCGGCGGCGCCCGTCGAGTGGGCGAAGCCGGGGGAGGCGGCGGTCAGTTCGGCGACCAGGTAGGGGCCGGCCGGCTCCGCGTCGGGGACGAACTCCGCGACGGCGCGGGAGAGTTCGTCGGCGAGCTCGTCCAGCGCGGCCTGCGCCGGGGCGCCCCCGAAGGCGTCCCGGGCGAGGCCCAGCGAGCGGGCCCGGGTGTGCCAGAGCAGTCGCCGGCGCTCGTCGGCGCCGTGCGCCCAGTACAGCTGGGCGGCCGCCCGGGCGCCCGCCGGGTGGCGCAGCAGCCCGGCTCCGGCGCCGAGTCGGAGCAGCGCGCGGAGCAGCAGCGCGGCGTCGTGGTCGTGCACGCCGCGCTGGTAGCCCTCGTCCGGGCGCTGCTCGGCGGCCCGCCGGACGAACTCCAGCAGCTCGGCGTCGGTGGCCGGCGCCGCCGCCTCGGCGGCCGGCAGCAGGCTCGCCGCGAGGTACTCGGCGCGGTACAGCCGAGGGGTCTCCGAGGGCAGCGGGCGGTCCCAGTACCGCTCGGTGGCGGCGAAGGCCGGGTCGGTGACGGGGGAGCGGTAGTCGGTGCCGGTGAGGGTGAAGGCGGGGCGGCCGCGCCAGGGCACCAGGGCGAGTTCGGGCCGCTGGGCGGTGACGGCGAACAGGTGCCGGCCCAGCCGCAGGGTGCCGGGGCCGTCCCCGGCGAGTTCGGCGCGGTCGCGCAGGGCCCGCTGGGCGCGGCCGCGCGCGGCGCGCAGCCGTCCGGTCAGCTCCTCGGCCCGGACCCGGTCGCCGAGCGCGGTCAACTGCCCGGCCAGGTCGTGGAGTTTGACGGCCGTGGGGTCGGCGGCGAGGGCGGCGTCGATCTCGGCGGCGGTGTCCAGCCCGGCCAGCCGGCGGTGCAGGGTGTCGAGGACGCGCTCGGCGGAGGCGGCCAGCCGGTCGGCGCGCCGGGCCCGCTTCTCCAGCAGGTGCTGGCGGCGGGCGGTGAGCGCGTCGTGGATCTCGGTGCGCCGGCCGGTGAGCTGCTCGCCGAGGGCCGGGTCGGCGTCGGCGAAGCGGGTCTCCAGCTGCTCGATCCGCAGCAGCAGCCGGCCGAGCTGCTCGTCGCAGGCCTCGGGGGTGCCGGCGGCGGCGAGCGCGGCGGTGGTGGCCTGCCCGAGCAGGGCGGTCTCGGCGGCGAACTCGGCGGCGGCCTCGCGGGTGCGCAGCTCCCGGCGGCGTACGGTCAGCGCGGCCCGGCCGCGGTTGAGCAGCCCGAGGACGTCGGCGAGCCGGTCGAGGATCGCGGTACGGGTGGTGGCGTCGGCCAGGTCGAGGGTGCCGACCAGCTCCGAGACGGTCTGCAACGCCTCGCTCCGGGCGGCCAGTTCGAGGCCGAGCGGCTCGGCCTCGGCGGCGGTGGCGATGGCGGCGCACCGCTCGGCCAGCTCGCCGGCCCGCCGCCGGTGCGGCTCGAAGGCGGTCGGCTCGGCGAGCCGCTCGACGGCGCGGTCGGCCGCCTCGGCCAGGCCCCCGGCGAGGTGCGCGGCGAGCGCGTCGATCCGCTCCGGGTCGGCGCGCGGCAGGTCCCGCAGCGCCTCGACGCGGCCCTGGGCGCGGCGCAGCCCGGCCAGCCGGTCGACCCACTCGGCGGCGTCGGCCAGGGTCTCGCCGCGGGCGGTGCGCAGCAGGCCCTCGACGTGCTCGGCGGCCTCCTCGACCTGCCGGGCGGCGTGCGCGGTGAGCTGGGCGACCGCCTCGTACTCGGCGACGACCTGCCGGGCGGTGTCGCGGATCTCGGCGAGCGGCGCGGCGAGGTCGCCGAGGCCGCTCTGGCCGAGCCAGTGGTGCCGGTCGGCGGTGCGGGTGCAGGCGGCGAGGACGGCCCGGTGGCCGGCCGGGGTGTCGGCGCCGGCCGCGGTCAGCCGGGCCAGGGCCAGGCAGTCGGCCAGGCCGCGGACCAGGTCGGCGTTGCCGATCCGGGCCAGCGGCCCGCTGCCGGGCGGCTGTTCGGCGGCGAAGCGCTCGCTGGTGAACGGGGTCCGCCAGAGCTGGACGGGGTGCAGCCTGGTCGGCCCGTCCTCGGCCGGGCGCAGTGCGACGAGGGTGCCGTCGGCGAGCAGCGCGTAGCCCTGGCAGGGCAGCGGGGCGGCGGCCTCCTGGCGGACGCTGTTGTACGGCTGGAGCAGGGCGCGGCCGTCGGCGGGGGAGCGGAACTCGTACAGCACGTCCTCGCCGTTGGGCGAGAGGACGGTGCGCTCGTACACCAGGCCGTCGACCGGCTGGTCGAAGACGCGCACGGTGCCGTCCACCAGGTGGCAGCCGCCGGGGAAGGCGACGCCCTGGTCGGCGGGCAGCCGCAGGCAGGCCTGGCCGAGCGCGTCGATCCGGGTGACGGTGCCGGTGGGCAGGTGGACCACCAGGTGCCGCTCGGTCTCCTCCTGGTACGGGCGCACCCGCACCAGCAGCAGGGTGCCGAGCCGGGCGTGGGCGATCCGGGCGTCGGCGAGCGTCTGGAGGGGCTCGGCCAGCGGTTCGCGGTGCAGCTCCCGGCCGTCCGGGGCGGCGACGGTCAGCCGGCCGCCGTCGACGCCGACCAGCAGCTCGCCGGCCAGGTCGGCGCGGGGCGGCCGGCCGGGGCCGGCGGGCAGCTGGTCGTCCCGGGTGAGGGCGGTCCAGGGCAGCTGCTGTCCGTCCGCGGGGGTGTGGTCGCGCTCGCCGCGCCCGTCCAGGTAGCCGGGCCGGGCGTCCTCGGCGGAGCCGTCGTCGAGCCGCCAGCGCAGCACCCGGACGTCGGCGGCGGCCGGGCCGGTGCGGAAGACGGCGAGCAGCCGGCCGTCCACCGGGCGCAGCCGCTCCAGCCGGGCGTCGCGGAAGTAGCGCCGCAGGTCGGCGAGGTCCTGGCGGAGCCGGGGCTCGTCCAGCAGGGTGCCCTCGGCGGGCGCGGGGGAGAGGTCGGGGTGGTGCAGGCCGAGGACGTCGGCGAAGTCCTCGGCGGCGTCGGCCGGTCCGGCCGGACGGGTGCCGAGCAGCAGCAGCCCGCCGGCGGCGGTGAGGTCCTGAGGCAGGCAGGCCCGGGCGGTGGTGAGCCGCCCGGTGCCGGCCAGCCGCAGCTCCCCGCCGCCGAACTCGGCGACCCGGCGGGCGTTCAACGCCTGGGCCCGGTCGGCGAGTTCGGCGGCGGCTCGGGCGAGCCGGCCGCGCAGGACCTCGTAGCTGCCGGTGTCGGGGCGGGCGTCGAGGGCGTCCACGGTCACGGTCACGTTCCTCAGTCGGCTCGGTGGAATCGGGTGCGCGGTGCGCTACTTGGCGCCGTTGGCCGAGACGGCGCCGCCGGTCAGCGCCCCGATCGGGGTCTCGGCGACGCCCAGCTGCCGCGCCGACTCCAGCAGTTGGCGCAGCTGCCCGGCCTGGCCGCCGGCCCCCGAGCCGATCAGCCCCATCAGCAGGGCGGACACCGTCAGGTTCTGCACGTCCGCCGTGGAGACCGAGGAGAGCACCCTGGTGAGGTCCTCGGTGAAGCCGGCCCGTCCGTCCAGCCAGGGGCCGGCCAGGGTCTGCGCGGTCTGCGAGTGGCCGACGAAGGCGTCCACGCTCTTGCCGGCCGTCACCGACTGCACCAGCCGGTCGAAGAACACCGAGTCCCCGCCGACGATGTCGATCTTCGCCTTCTCCAGCCCGGCAGCGACCAGCGCCGCCTGGGCCTCGGCGATCTGCCGCTGGGCGTCCAGCCCGGCCAGCCGGACGTCCTTCTCGGCGGCCAGCCGCAGCCGGTACTCCTCGTGCCCGCGCGAGGCCTCGTCCAGCCTGGCCATCGCCGCGGCCTTCTCGGTCAGGCCCTCGGCCTCGGCCTTCAGTCGGCCGCCGATCTCCAGCGCGGCGGCCTTGGCCTTCTCGGCCTGGACGACCGCCTCGGCGCGGCCCACCTTCTCCACCGCCGCGGCCTCCTGCTCGCGGACCTGGACCAGCGCCAGCCCCTCGGCGGCGGCCTCCGCCCGGACGCCCTCGGCCATCCGGATCTTGGCGGCCGCGTCCAGCTCGGCGGCCTGCTGCCGGGCCTCGGCCAGCACCAGCGCCTCGCGGGCCTTGTGCCCGGCGGCCTGCTCGGCGGCCTCGGCGGCCTTGATGTCCTTGACGAGCTTCTCCTGCGCCTCGGCCTCGGCCTGGATGACGACGGCCTTGCGGACGCGCTCGGCCTCCTCGGTGGCGCGCAGCGTCTTGACGGCCTCCTCCTGCTCGGCGACGGTGCGGTCCACCGCGACCCGCTCGCGGACCACGTCGGCGACCTCGCGCCTGGCGGACTCGACCTCCTTCTGCTTGGCGATCGCGGCGAGCTCGGTCTCCCGCTCGCGGCCGACGACCTCCAGCAGGCGGTCCTTCTCGATCCGCTCGTTCTCCACCGCGATCACCCGCTCGCGGTTCTTCTGGGCCACCGCGACCTCGCGGGCCTGGTTCTCCCGCTGCACCCCGAGCAGTTCCTCGGTGCGCAGGAAGGCGGTCTGGGCGTTCAGCCGCTCCTCCTCCTGCACCCGGGCGATCACCGCGTCCTCCTTGGCCCGCAGGGTCTCGATCTCGCGGCGCTGGCGGATCTCGGCGTCGGCCTGGCGGCGCTCCAGCTCCAGGACGGTCTCCCGGGCGTCCACGTTCTGCCGGGTGATCTCCTTCTCCTCGGTGCGCTGGTACTCGTTGGTGCGCACGTGCTCGATCGCGGTCAGCTCGGTGATCTTGCGGATGCCCTGGGCGTCCAGGATGTTGTCGCCGTCCAGCTGGCTCATCGGGGTCTGTTCCAGGTGGTCGATGGCCGCGTCCTCGAGGGTGTAGCCGTTGAGGTCGGTGCCGATGACCGCGATGATCTGGTCCCGGAACTCGTGCCGGTGGGTGTACAGGTCGGTGAAGTCCAACTGCTTGCCGACGGTCTTGAGCGCCTCGGCGAACTTGGCGGCGAAGAACTCCTGGATCGCCTGCGGGTCGCTGGCCCGGGCGGTGCCGATCGACTGGGCGACCTTGACGACGTCCTCGACGGTCTTGTTCACCCGGACGAAGAACGAGATCCGGATGTCCGCGCGGATGTTGTCCCGGCAGATCAGGCCGTCCCGGCCGGCCCGGTGGATCTCCACCGTCTTCGCGGTGATGTCCATCAACTCGGCCTTGTGGAGCACCGGGAGGACGACCGCGCCGGTGAAGGTCACGTCCACCTTCTTGGTCCGGGAGACGATCAGCGCCTTGCCCTGCTCGACCTTCTGGAACAGACGGCCCACGAACAGCAGCACGGCGAGCACGATGAGCAGTACGACGGCGACGAGCACGCCGAAACCCACGGCGATGGTGTCCATCACGGAGTCCTTTGACGAGATGGCGGGTTGGTGCGGGGAGATGGTCAGGCGAGGCCGGACGGCGGGTCGAAGGGGGCCACCAGGAAGTGCTCGCCCTCGGCGTCGTAGTCGAAGATCAGGGCGGTCCGCCCGGCCGTCAGGCCCGGTTCGGGCTCCGCCGTGCGGACCTGGACGGTCGCGGTGGAGCCGTCCTCCGCGGTGACCTCGGCCTGCCCGAAGCCGGCCGTCACCCGGCCGGTCCGGATCACGCAGACCCGGCCGACGAAGTCCCTCCGGGTGACCGGCCGGTCCTCCGGGAACAGCCGCGACAGCGGCCGGACGAGCACCCGGGTGCCCGCCCAGGAGGCGACCAGCGCGACGGCGAACACGCCGCCGCGCGCCGGCGCCCCCGAGGTGAGGACGGTGCCGGCCAGGCTGACGAACCAGGCGAGCGCGACCAGCAGCGACACCGCCACCGTCACGGGCACCCCGCCCAGCCCCAGCGCGTCCAGCACGCCCGCGTGGTGGCCGGCCCCGTGCCGGTCGGACCCGTCGTCGGCACCGTGCCCCCCGGCACCGTGCCCCGCGTGCCCGACGTGCCCGTGCCCGACGTACCCGTGCCCGACGTGCCCGTGCCCGACGTCCGCGTGGTGCCCGCCGCCGTGCCCCCCGTGCACGGCGCCGGGCACCAGGCCGCCCAGCAGCATCAGCAGCCAGTACCCGGCCACCACCACCAGCGCGAAGCTGAACAGTGCCGTCGGGAAGGCCAGCGCGGCCGCGAAGAATCCCCCCAACCCGGCCACGCTCCCCCGTCCTTCCCCCGGCACCGCGCATCGGCGCCGGGGAGATCATGGCAGTGCCGGGCCCCGCCGCACATTGCCAGGATCCGGCAATCTTTACGCCCTCTTGACACCCTGGTACGCGCGTCCGGCGTGACACTGCAACGGCTCGGCAACAGGACGGCCCCCGGACGGTCCCGGCAGCACCGCGCGGGTGCGCCGCGGCGGGACTACAGCGGCCGCTCCGGCCAGTTCAGCAGCCGCGCGCCCATGGCCGCCGTCTCCAGGGTGAAGCGCTGGAGCGCGTCCGAGGGGTCGTAGCCGGTGAGCGCCTTGATCCGCTCCAGCCGGTAGCCCAGGGTGCGCACGCTCAGCCCCAGCCGGCGCGCCGCCTCCGCGTTCACGTACCCGGCCTCCGCCTGCACGGCGATGGTGTCCAGCAGCGGACGGGCGCCGCCGCGGGCCTCGGTCAGCGGGCCCAGCACGCTGCGCACCAGGTCGGCCATGGCCGACCGGTCGCGCATCAGCACCGGGAAGACCAGCAGCTCCTCGGCCCGCAGCCGCCGGGCCGGCAGGTTCAGCCGGTGCGCGTAGTCCAGCGTGTCCAGCGCCTCCTCGTAGCTGCGCGGCACCCCGCTCGGGCCCGAGTGCCGGCGGCCGGTGGCCACCCGCCGCACCGGCTGGCCGCCGGTGCCGGGCCGCAGCGTCAGCTCGGCGAAGGCCTCCAGCACAGCCCGGTCGGAGTCCGGGGCGACGCACACCAGCCGGCCGTCCTTGCCCGCCAGCAGGACGTTCCGCTCGCCGAACCGCCCGGCCAGCTCCCGCTCGACCCGGTGCACCAGCGGATGCACGTCCGCGAACGGCTCGTCGCCGACCGCGACCGCCACCGTGTACGCGCCCGCCAGCCGCAGCCCGAACCGCTCCGCGCGCTCGGCGAGCAGGCCGAGGTCGCCACGGCCGAACAGCAGGTCGTCGACGAACTCCCGCCGGGCCGCCTCCTCCTGGCGCACGGCCAGGCGCTGCGCCCGCTCGTGGCCCTCGCCCAGCGCGGCCAGCGCGGCGTCGGTGGCGGACAGCACCGCGTCGCCCGTGCGGCGCAGCTCGTTGACGCTGCTCGCGGCGGTCGTCCCGGGCAGCGTCTGCCAGGCGCGCCGGGCGGCGGCCAGGCAGTGCGACACCACCTCGCGCAGCCCGTACCCGGCCTCGGCGCAGTGCTCGCCGAGCCTGCGCAGGCGCTCCAGCTCCTCGCGGCGCAGCAGCCGGCCGGTGCGGGAGACGTCGCCGAGCAGGACGAGGTAGACCTCGGCCAGCTCGGCGGGTATGTCGTGGTCGAGCCCCTCGGTCACGCTGTCCTGCCAACCCCCGTGCGGCCTGGTATTCCGGCGCCGAACCTATCAGGGCGGGTGCGCGGACCGGCCCTGCGCTACCGGTCGCGGAAGTGCAGGACGAAGCGCGCGCTGCTGCCGTCGATCCGCCGCCGTACGTACAGCGCCGGGGCGCCGTCCGGGGTGCAGCTGACGCCCTCGCGCACCAGCAGCGCGGTGCCCGGCGGCACGCCCAGCAGTTCGGCGTCCGCGAGGTCCGCGCCGACGGCGCCGAAAGCCCGCCAGTCGTACTCCAGCTCGACCCCCGCGGCCCGCGCCAGGGCCGGCACCAGGTTCCCGGGGCGCCCCGGCCGGAGCAGTTCGGCGGGCAGCGGGCCGAACGGCACCCAGTAGCTGCACGCCGCCCGGGGCCGCCCGCCCAGCCGGATCACCGAGTCCACCCGGGACAGCTCCGCCGGGGCGCGGCCCAGCCGGCGGGCCGCCTCCGCGTCCTGCGCCGAACCGAGGACGGGCGGGGCGGCCACCACGAACTCGCCGTCCGTGCGGGCCTCGTTCGGCAGCGCGGTGGGCACGCTGCCGAGGTCGAAGCGCTGGCTGCGCGGGTCCACGGCGATCGACACCCGGACGGCGGGCGGGCGGACGAAGGTGCCCACGCCCCGGCGGATCTCCACCACGGCGGCCCGCTCCAGCTCCGCCACCGCCTGCCGCACGGTCAGCCGGTTCACCCCGAACTCGGCGCTCAGCTCGGGCTCGCTGGGCAGCCGGGCGCCCGCCGGGTAGGTGCCGGCGTCGATGCGCTCCTGGAGCCGGCGGGCCAGACGGCGGTACACCGGGGTGTTCGGGGAGCTCGGGGGGTTCGTCGCCACGGGTCCGATCCTACGGAGCGGACCGGATCGACCGGGCCGGTCGGGCGCCGTACGGCCCGGGTCGCCGTGGCCGGGCGATGGGAGTGGGATGGAGGGATGCACCGATCGGGACGCGCGCCGCGGCGCAGGCCCGCGCCGCCGGGGCCTGCGCCGCTGGGACCTCCGCTGGGACCTGCTCCGCCGGGACCTGCGCCACCGAGGCTTGCCCGGCGGCCCTCGGAGGGGTTACACATCTAGACGTCTAGATGTCTCCGCCCCCTCCGGATCTCCCGTGCCGTCCCGGGTGCGGCACCACCGAAAGGCCTCCCGCATGTCCCTGGTCAACTTCCGCGACGCCGCCGTCCTCGGCGACCCCGAGGGCCGACGGGTCCGCCCCGGTGTGCTGTACCGCTCCGCCCAGCCGTTCCCGGCCGCCGACGAGGCCACCGTCGCCCAGCTGCGCGGCTGCGACATCCGCACCATCGTGGACCTGCGCGACCCGCGCGAGACCGACCCCCGGGACTGGGCCGCCGCCGAGGCCGCCGGGATAGCCGTCGTCGCCGCCCCGGTGAACCCCGCCACGGACGTCCTCACCGCGCGGATGGGCACCATGGCCACGGCCGCCGACCTCGGCGACTTCTACGTCCTGCTGGCGGAATCCGCGCCCGAGGCGGTGGCCGCCGCCGTGGACGCCACCGTCCGCCCCGGCGCCGTCCTGCTGCACTGCGCCGCCGGCAAGGACCGCACCGGGCTGCTCACCGCCCTCCTACTGGACCTCCTCGGCGTCCCCGCGGAGCGCATCGTCGCCGACTACACCCGCACCGCCGACGCGCTCCCGCAGATCTTCGCCGGCCTCGCCGAACGCCACCGCACCGCCCTCAACGACCGCTCCACCTCCCGCGTCACCGACTCCCGGGGCCGCCACCTCACCATCCCCGCGCCCCTCCTGGAGGCCCCGGCCGAGGCCATGTCGGTCTTCCTCGACCGCGTCCACACCCACCACGGCGGCGCGGCCTCCTTTCTCCCCGGCTGCGGCGTCCCGGCGGCCACCCTCGGCGCCTTCCGCAGCAAGGCGGCCGTGGCCTGAGCCGCCCCCGGCGCCGCCGGGTAATCCCGTTGCACCGCGCCGCCCGCCCTGGCAGCGTGCCGGGTCGAGGGGGTGCCGCGAGATGACCGCACTGCGCGAGATCCGTGCCGACCACGACGACCGGACGATCGTGCTCTACCAGGCCTACCCGCCGGCCGTCGCCGACGCGGCGCTGGCGGCCGGCCGGTTCGTGGCGCCGTTCGGCTTCCACCGGATGACCTGGATCAAGCCCTCGTTCCGCTGGCTGATGCACCGCAGCAACTGGGCGCAGAAGCCCGGTCAGACCAGGGTGCTGGCGGTCCGGACCACCCGGGAGGGCTGGGAGGAGGCGCTCGCCCGCGCCGTGCCGACCACCGCGCACCCGGACGAGCTGGCGGACGCAGCGGTCCACGTGCAGTGGGACCCGGAGCGGTCGCTGCGCGGAGCGGCGCTGAACCACTACAGCATCCAGGTGGGCGTCGGCCGGTCGCTGATCCGCGCCTTCGCCGAGGAGTGGGTCGTCGAGCTCACCGACCTCACCCCGCAGGTGCGGCGGATCGCCGCGCTGGTCCGTGGCGGGCAGGCGGCGAAGGCCCAGCGGCTGCTGCCGCCCGAGCGCCCGTACCGGCCGGCCGCCGCGACCGCGCGGCGGCTCGGCCTCGGCTGAGCGGGCGGATCAGACGTCCCGCCGCCGCACCACGGCCACCGTCACCACCACGGCGGCCGCGCCCCACACCCCCATGGTGATCCAGGAGTCCAGCACGCCCGGCGCGTACTTCCCCATCGTGACGGCGGAGCCCGGCCTGATGGTGAGCCGCTGCACGGTGGCCGGCGGCAGGTGGGTGCCGATCTCCTTCAGCCACCGGTAGCGGTCCCCGCCGAAGACCATCGGCAGCACGAGCAGCAGCAGCACCAGCGACACGATCGAGGCGGTGGCGTGCCGCAGCAGCGCGCCCAGCGCCATCCCGATCAGCGCGCAGACCGGCACGACCGCCGCGTAGCCGAGCACCGCCCGCAGGCAGCCCGGGTCGGTGACGGAGAGCCCGAGGTGCCGGGAGGCCAGCATCGCGTTGACGGCGAGGAACGAGCCCGCCGAGACCACGGCCCCGGCGAGCCCGGTGATCCCGCCGATCAGCAGCACCTTCGCCGCGATCACGCCCCGCCGGTCCGGCACGGCGGCGAAGGTGGTGCGGATCAGGCCGGTGGTGTACTCGCCGAACACGGTGATCGCCCCGAGGCTGCCGGCCGCGATCGCCATCAGGTCGCTCGCGATGCCGCCGAGGCCGTGGAACAGCGGGTCGTACGAGTACGGCGCCCCGCCGGGCGGCAGCGGCGGCTGGTCGAGGTAGGGCAGGTCGTTGTGGACGGCGTTCACGTTGACCGCGATCGCCACCAGCGAGGCCAGCGCCAGCACCCAGTAGGTGGAGCGCAGCGAGCGGAGTTTGATCCACTCGGCGGCGAGCAGGTCGAGGAACCGGGGCGCGGGTTCGGCGGACGCCGGGGTCACGGTGCTCATCGGGCCTCTCCCGCCGGGTACTCGACGCTGTCGGCGGTCAGCGACAGGAACGCCGACTCCAGCGAGGACGTCCGTACGGCCAGCTCGTGCAGCACCACGCCGTGCCGCGACGCGAGTTCGCCGATCCGCGCGGCCGGCATGCCGGTGACGACCCCGAACCGCGGCTCCACCAGCCGTACTTCGGCCCCCTCCGCGCGCAGGGCACCGGCCAGTTCGGGGAGTTCGGGCGACCGGACGGCCACCGAGCAGGCCGCGTCGCGGGCCGAGAACTCCGCGAGGCTCTGGTCCGCGAGCAGCCGGCCGCGCCCGATCACCACCAGGTGGTCGGCGGTGTGCTCCATCTCCGCCATCATGTGGCTGGAGACGAACACCGTGCGGCCCTCGTCCGCGAGCCGCCGGAACAGCCCGCGCACCCAGAGCACGCCCTCCGGGTCCAGCCCGTTCAGCGGCTCGTCGAACAGCAGCACCGGCGGGTCGCCGAGCAGCGCGCCGGCGATGCCCAGCCGCTGCTTCATGCCCAGCGAGTAGCCGCCGATCCGCCGCCCGGCGGCCGCGCCGAGCCCGACCTCCGCCAGCACCTCGTCCACCCGCCCGGGCGGGACGCGGTTGGCGCGGGCCAGCGCCGACAGGTGTGCCCGGGCGCTGCGCCCGCCGTGCACGTCGCCCGCGTCCAGCAGGGCCCCGACGTGCCGCAGGCCGCGCGGCCGGTCGGCGAAGGGCACCCCGGCCACGGTGACGGTGCCCCCGGTGGGGGTGTTGAGGCCCAGGACCATCCGCAGGGTGGTGGACTTGCCGGCGCCGTTGGGGCCGAGGAAGCCGGTCACGACGCCGGGCCGGACGGTGAAGCTCAGCCGGTCGACGGCCGTGGTGGCGCCGTACCGCTTGGTCAGTCGTTCGATCTCGATCACGGGGACCACGGTGGCGGTCGGCGCCCGGCCCGGGCATCGGGCCGCGGGCCACAACCGCCGGCCGCCGTACTGGCCCCGGGGATTACGCCCCCGGACCGATGTGCCGCCGTCGGGCCGCGGCTACCATCGCGCCATGATCACCGAACCCCGTCCGCCGCTGCTCAGACGCCTGCCCGCGGGCGTGTGGGTGGGGGCGCTGTGGACGACCGTGATCGTCTACCGCTTCCTCACCCGCGAGGACGAGCTGCGCCACCTGTTCTCGTACTACGGCAACCCCGAGGACATGCCGATGGTGGTCACCGCGGTGGTCACCACCCTGGTCGCGGCGCTGCTGGTCCGGCTGCCGCTGGCCGCCGTCGTGGTGGCGCTCGCGGGCGCCGTCTACGCGCTCGGGATGCGGCAGGTCCCGGAGACCGCGCCGCTCCAGTTCCTGATCGCCGACGGGGTGGTCGGCTACTGCGCGGCCACCCGCTCCCGCCGCCTGTCGCTCAGCGCCCTGGCGCTGCCGATCGCCACCCTCCTGGGGCTGTTCCTCCACGGCGTCGTCAGCGGCTACGCCATCGCGCCGGTCGGCTACGCGGGCCTCGCCGCCACCGTGCTGATCGCCTGGCTGGTCGGCAACACCGTGCACCAGGGCCGCGCCCACGCCGAGGTGCTGCGCGGCCGGGCCCACGAGCAGGCCGTCACCGCCGAACGGCTGCGGATCGCCCGGGAGTTGCACGACATGGTGGCCCACAACATCGGCATCATCGCGATCCAGGCCGGCATGGGCAGCCGGGTCATGGACACCCAGCCCGCCGAGACCCGGGCCGCCCTGGAGGCGATCGAGGCCACCAGCCGGGAGACCCTGGCCGGGCTGCGCCGGATGCTGGGCGCGCTGCGGCAGGGCGAGGGAGAGGCCGCGCCGCTCGAAGCGGCGCCCGGGCTGGGAGAGTTGGACCGGCTGGTGGCGAGGGCGGCGGGCGCCGGGGTCCGGGTGGCGCTCACCCGGCGCGGCGCGGCCCGTCCGCTGCCGCCCGAGGTGGACCTGGCCGCCTACCGGATCGTCCAGGAGGCGGTGACCAACGTGGTCAAGCACTCCGGCACGCGCGACTGCCGGGTCGCCGTCGAGTACGGTCCGCGGGAACTCGGCGTCACGGTGCTCGACCTGGGCGCCGGAGCGGCGACCGGCGGCACCGGCACCGGCCCGGGCAACGGCTACGGCCTGGCCGGGATGCGCGAGCGGGTCGCCCTGCTGCACGGAGAGTTCAGCGCCGGCCCGCGCTCCGGGGGCGGCTTCCTGGTCGCCGCCCGACTGCCGCTCCCCGACGGGGCCGCGGCCGACACCGCCGTCGAGACCCCCGTGGAGGTGGGACCGTGATCCGCGTCGTCCTGGTCGACGACCAGCCGCTCATCCGCACCGGCCTGCGGGTGCTGATCGCCGACGCCCCCGACCTGGAGGTGGTCGGCGAGGCCGGCGACGGCGCCGAGGCGGTGGAACTGGTCGCCCGGCTGCGCCCCGACGTCGCCGTGATGGACATCCGGATGCCGGGCACGGACGGCATCGAAGCCACCCGCCGGATCACCGCCGACCCGGACCTGCCCACCCAGGTCCTCGTCCTCACCACCTTCGACGACGACGACTACGTCTACGGCGCGATGCGGGCCGGGGCGAGCGGCTTCCTGGTCAAGGACCTCGCCCTGGAGACCATCCTGGACGGCATCCGGGTGGTCGCCGCCGGGGACGCCCTGCTGGCGCCCGGCATCACCCGTCGGCTGATCGGCGAGTTCGCCGCCCGCCCGGCCGGGGCGCCCCAGCCCCGCAGACCCGTCGCCGAGGCCGTCACCGGGCGCGAGCGCGAGGTGCTCACCCTGGTCGGCCGGGGCCTGTCCAACGCCGAGATCGCCGCGGAGCTCACCATCAGCGTGGCCACCGCGAAGGCCCACGTCGCCCGGCTGTTCACCAAGCTGGACGCCCGGGACCGGGTCCACCTGGTCATCCAGGCCTACGAGTTCGGCCTGGTCACCCCGTAGCCCGGTGCCCCGTTCCTCCCCGCTGCCCCGGACTACGGACCCTCGACCTCGCCGATCCGCATGATCCGGCCGTGGGAGTCCAGCACCACGTCGTAGGCGTTCCCGTGGCAGCCGTACGGGGCGTCCGGCTCGCGTTCGGCCAGGCAGTCGGCGATGTGGGTGATCAGCTCGTCGAGGGGGACGGCCCCGGCGGGGTCGTCCTGCGGACCGCCGACCAGGGTCGCGGCCACGCCGGCGCTCGCGAAGCCGTAGTGGACGGGGCTGCCGGCCGGCTCGTAGCGGGCGGAGCCGCAGCCGAACTTGGCGGGCCGGGCGGTGACTTCGGCCGGGCCGGTGGAGACGACGAGCAGGACCTCGTGACCGGGGAGCAGGGTGGGGGCGGCGCACCCCGGTCCGGCGGAGGGCGCGGCGAACGGCTCGTCGGAAGACCCGTCGGGGGCTTCGGGGGAAGCGGAGGAGGAGGCGTCGGAGGAGGGGGAGGCAGCGGGGGAGGCGGCGGGCCAGGACGGTCCGTCCGCCGCGGAGTAGGACTCCTCGTCCTCCTCGTAGAAAAGGTCGTCGTCCTCGTCCAGCAGGTCGTCCGCGCCCTCGTCGGCCATGGCGGCGGCGGAGGCGGCGGCCACCGTGGCGCCGGAGTCGGCGGGCGTGCAGCCGGTCAGGACGGCTGCGGTGCCGCAGGCCAGCAGGGCGGCGGCGAGGAGGGTGCGGGGCGGGGCCATGGCACAAGTCTCCCCGGCCGGCGGCGGTTGTCGGTACCCGCTTGACACGATCGGGGGCAGGCCCGCGGTTCCCTCCCCCCGTCGGACGTGCGGGTCCGGCGGAGGGAGGGAGGTCGATGAGCCGGCGTCAGACCGCCACCGGCCGGCCCGCCTCGTACGCCTCGCGCACCCGGGCCTGCGCCCGCTCGCCCGCCGCCAGGTGGTCGAGGCCGAGCAGCGCCGCGCCGAGCACCGGCGGAGCGACGACGACGCGCGGCTCGGCCAGCGGCGCGGCCTCGGCGAGCCGGGCGGTCAGGTTGTCCAGCAGCAGCGGCTGCCGGGCGGCGAGCACGCCGCCGCCCAGCACCACCGGGGTCGGGGTGTCCAGCAGCTCCAGGCGGCCGAGCGCCACCACCGCGAGCCGGACGATCTCGTCGGCCTGGCGGTCGAGCAGCCCCAGCGCCACCTCGTCGCCCTCGCCGGCGACCGCGAACAGCACCCGGGTGATCTCGTGCAGCCGCGCGCTCGGCAGGTGCCCGAGGTGCACGGCCTCGGCGACGGCCCCGGCGCTGGGCAGGCCGAAGTGCTCGGCTATCGCCCGGGCCAGGCCGGTCGGCCCGCCGCGCCCGTCCTCGGCGCGGACGGCGTGCCACATGCTGGCGACGGCGAGCCCCGAGCCGCCGCCCCAGTCGCCGGTGAGCTCGCCGAGGGCGGGGAAACGGGCGGTGCGGCCGTCCGGCAGGAGGCCGACGCAGTTGATCCCGGCGCCGCAGACCACCGCGACGCCGCGCGGGCCGTCGGTGCCGGCCCGCAGCAGGCCGAAGGTGTCGTTGACGACGGTGTTGCCGACCCCCCACGGGTGGGACTCCAGCGCCTCGCGCAGCGCCTCCTCCTCGACCGGCAGGTCGGCGTTGGCCAGGCAGGCGCTGACGTGGCTGGTGAGCACGCCGCGCCAGGACGGGTGGCCGGCCGCGGCGGCGGCCTGCTCGACCAGCGGGGCGAGGCCCGCCACGGCCGCCGCGCCGCCGATCTTCTGCGGCTCGAAGCCGCCGCCGCGGGCGGTGCCGAGGACGCTGCCGTCGGTGCCGATCAGGGCGACGTCGGTCTTGGAGTTCCCCGCGTCGATGGCGAGGACGCCCGGCAGGAGTGGTTCGGACTGGTGGGTCATCAGGTCCCCGCGGCTCGTACGTGGCCCGGGCCGTGGTCGTCGGCCGGGTGCCCGGCCGTGGTCGCGGCCGGGGAGCCCGGCCGGAGGGTCCCCGGCCGGGGGTGGACGGTCTCCTCGCGCTGCCCGCCCGGCGGCCTTCCGCGGTCGCCGGGCGGGGGAGTCGCGGGCCGGGTCAGGCCCAGGCGAGGTGCTCGCGGTTGTGGGCGAGCAGCCGGTCCGTCAGCTGGTCGGCGAGTTCGATCTGGCCGACCAGCGGGTGGGCGAGCAGGGCGTCGAAGACCCGGTCCCGGCCGCCGCGCAGGGCGGCGTCGAGGGCGAGGTGCTCGTACGCGGTGACGGCGGCGATCAGGCCGGCGTACAGCGGCTCGACGGGCCGCTGCGGCAGCGGGCGCACCCCCCGCGCGTCCACCTCCGCCGGGACCTCGATGACGGCGTCGTCCGGCAGGAAGGGCAGCACGCCGTCGTTGCGGGTGTTCACCACCTGCACGGACGTCCCGCCGCCGGTGCCGAGCAGCGCGGCGATCAGCTGGACGGCCGCCTCCGAGTAGAAGGCGCCGCCGCGCTTGCCGAGCAGTTCGGGCTTGGTGTCCAGGGCCGGGTCGGCGTACAGCTCCAGCAGCTGCCGCTCGATCTCGGCGACCTGCGCGGCGCGCGAGCCCTGCTCCCGCAGCTCGGCCACCACCGCGTCGTGCTGGTAGAAGTACCGCAGGTAGTAGGACGGCACCACGCCGAGCCGCTCGACGAGGGCCTGCGGCAGGCGGAGGTCCTCGGCGATCTCCTTGCCGTGCGAGGCCAGCAGCTCCGGGAGCACCTCGCGACCGGTCGCGGCGCCCGGGGCGTCCAGCAGGGTCACCCCGCGCTCCCAGGTCAGGTGGTTGAGCCCGACGTGGTCGAGCCGGACCAGCTCCGGGTCCACGCCCAGGTGCCCGGCGAACCTGCGCTGGAAGCCGATCGCGACGTTGCACAGCCCGACGGCCTTGTGCCCGGCGTTCCGCAGGGCCCGGGTGACGATGCCGACCGGGTTGGTGAAGTCCACGATCCAGGCGTCCGGGTTGGCCCGGCGCACCTGCTCGGCGATGTCCAGCACCACCGGGACGGTGCGCAGCGCCTTGGCCAGGCCGCCGGCGCCGGTGGTCTCCTGCCCGACGCAGCCGCACTCCAGCGGCCAGGTCTCGTCCCGGTCGCGGGCCGCCTGCCCGCCGACGCGCAGCTGGAGCAGTACGGCGTCGGCGTCCGCGACGCCCGCCGCCAGGTCGGTGGTGACGGTGACGGCCGCGGCGTGGCCCTGCCGGGCGAAGATCCGCCGGGCGAGGCCGCCGATCAGCTCCAGGCGGTCGGCGGCCGGGTCGATCAGCACCAGCTCGCCGACCGGCAGGGTGTCGCGCAGCCGGGCGAAGCCGTCGATCAGCTCCGGAGTGTACGTCGAACCGCCGCCGACGATTGCCAACTTGAGTGCGGACATCAGCCCTTGACCCCTGTCAGTGTCACGCCTTCGATGAAGGCCTTCTGAGCGAAGAAGAAGAGGACGATCACCGGTGCCATCACCAGCAGGGTGGCGGCCATGGTGAGGTTCCAGTTGGTGTGGTGGGCGGCCTTGAAGGACTCCAGTCCGTAACTGAGCGTCCAGGCCTCGTGGTTGTTGCTGGCGTAGATCTGCGGGCCGAAGTAGTCGTTCCAGCAGTAGAAGAACTGGAACAGCGCGACCGCCGCGACGGCCGGCTTCGCCATCGGCAGGACCACCCGCAGCAGGGTGCGCAGGTCGCCGCAGCCGTCGATCCGGGCGGCCTCGATGTACTCCTTGGGGATGGTCATCAGGAACTGGCGCAGCAGGAAGATGGAGAACGCGTCGCCGAAGGCCATCGGGAGGATCAGCGGCCAGAGCGAGCCGTCCATGCCCATCTGCTTGGACCAGAACAGGAACATCGGGATGACGGTGACCTGCGGGGGCAGCATCATCATCGCGACGACCCCCATCAGGGCCAGGTTGCGGCCGCGGAAGCGGAACTTGGCGAGGGCGTAGGCCACCGGCAGGCTGGAGACGACGGTCAGCAGGGTGCCGAACCCGGCGTACAGCAGGGTGTTGCGCCACCAGGTGAGGAAGCCGGGGGTGCTCCAGACCTTGCTGTAGTTGCCCCAGTGCCAGTCGGTCGGCCAGTAGTCGGTGGTGAGCGCCTGTCCGTCCGACATCACCGAGGTGAGGAAGACGAAGACGAAGGGCAGCAGGAAGAACAGCGCGGCGGCGATCGCCACGGTGTGCACGGCCACCCAGTGGAGGAACGCGCGGCGGCGGGCGGCCCGGGCGGCGGGGCCGCCGGACCGGGAGGGGACGGCCGTGGCCGGCCCCGCGGTGAGTGTGGTGCCAAGGGTCATGATCGGGTCCTCCCGGGCCCCGGGCGTGTCTGACGATTCGCGTCGCGAGCCCGACTGGAATCGTCGGACACGTCCTAGTCGTCGCTCGCCATGAAGCCGGAGCGGCGGCGGAGCAGGATCGAGGTGACGGCCATCGAGATGGCGAACAGCACCAGGGCGACGACGCAGGCCGCGCCGTAGTTGTAGCTCTGGAAGCCGAGCTTGTAGACCATCTGCGGCAGGGTCCAGGTGGAGCCGCCCGGGTAGCCGGGCTCGAACTGCTGCCCGGAGTTGCCCGCGATGCCGCTGGCGACCTTCCCGGCGACGTACGCCTGGGTGTAGTACTGCATGGTCTGGATCACCCCGGTGACCACCGCGAACATGATGATCGGCGAGATGTTCGGCAGCGTGACGTACCGGAACCGCTGGAAGGGGCCGGCGCCGTCCAGCTGGGCCGCCTCGTACTGCTCCCGGGGGACGTCCAGCAGCGAGGCCATGAAGATGACCATCAGGTCGCCGACGCCCCACATGGCGAGCAGGGTGAGCGCGGGCTTGGACCAGTCCTCGGAGGCGAACCAGCCGGGCTGCGGCAGGCCGAGGTCGCCGAGCAGGTGGTTGACCGGGCCGGTGCCGGGGTTGAACAGGAAGGCGAAGGCGACGGTGGCGGCCACCGGCGGGGCCAGGTAGGGCAGGTAGAACGCGGTGCGGAAGAAGCCCGCGCCGGTCTTCACCCTGGTGATGAGCATCCCGATGCCCAGGCCGAAGGCGACCCGCAGGCTCACCATCACGACGACCAGCCACACGGTGTTGCGCAGGCCCTGCCAGAAGGCCGGCAGGTGGTTGAAGACGTAGTCCCAGTTCTTCAGGCCGTTGAAGCTCGGGTTGCCGAAGCCGTTGTAGGAGGTGAAGGAGAAGTAGGCGGTGGAGATCAGCGGGTAGGCGAAGAAGACGCTGAAACCGATCAGCCAGGGGGAGAGGAAGGCGAGGGTGCGGGCCGCCTCCCGGCGGCGCTTGCGGCGCAGCAGGTGCTGCGTGCCGGGCGCCGCCGGGCCGGTCGGTGCCGCGTCGGCCTCGTCGTTCCCCTTGCGGGTGCCGAACGCGAGTGACATGGGAGCTCCGTGGACCGTTCCCGGGCCTACTTGGCCTGGGCGATGTCGGTGTCGATCTGCTTGGCCGCGGCGGCCAGGCCCGCCTGGAGGTCGGCCTGCTTGCCGGACTCGTAGTCGTAGCCGAGGTTCTGCAGGGTCACGATGTAGGCGCCGCCGTTGGCGGCCGGCGGGGTGGTGCCGGAGTGGGGGTTCCTGGCGACGTCCAGGAAGGTCTTGAAGTTCTCGTCGGCGGCCAGCTTCGGCGAGTTGAGCGCGTCGAAGGTGCTCGGCACGTTGTGGATCGCGTTGGCGAAGTTCACCACCGCGTCGGTGTCCGTCGTCAGGTACTTGACGAACTCCCAGGCGGCGGCCTGCTTCTTGCTGGTGCTGGCGATGCCGACGATGGTGCCGGTCTGGTAGCCGCGGCCGTAGGTGTCCGCCTGGTCGTCCGGGACGGGGAAGGCGGCGGTGGCCCACTCGAAGCCGGGCTTGTTCTCGGCGAGCGAGGCGGTGCGCCACTCGCCGTCGAGGATCATCGCGACCTGGCCGGTGTGGAAGGGGTTCTTGGCGCTGAACTCCTCGCCGAAGGTGGCGCGGTACTTCTCCAGCTTGGCGTAGCCGCCGAGCTGGTCGACCAGGCCCTTCTGCCACTTCAGCATCGCGGCGACCTTCGGGTCGGCGGCGATGCTCGACTTGCCGTCGGCGCCGAAGTAGCTCGGCCCGTACTGGCCGAGGTAGTGCTCGGTGGTGGACTCGTAGCCGTGGTACAGCGGCATGAAGCCGAGCTGCTTGTAGGAGTCGCCGTCGGCCTGGGTCAGCTTGACGGCGTCCTCGGCGAACTCGCTGAAGGTCTTCGGCGGGTTGGCGATGCCGGCGTCGGCGAAGGCCTTCTTGTTGTAGTACAGGCCGTACGCGTCGCCGAGCAGCGGCAGCGAGCACTGGTTGCCCTTGAACTGGGTGTAGGCGAGCATCGCGGCCGGGAAGGTCTTGGCCGGGTCGATGCCGCTCTTGTCGAGCATCGGCTTGAGGTCGGCGAAGGCCTTGGTCGAACAGAACATGCCGACGTTGTTGGTGGTGAAGGAGGAGACCACGTCCGGTGCGCTGTCACCACCGGCCCGCAGCGCCTGGTTGACCTTGTCGTCCGGGATGTTGCCCACGGCCTTGACGTGGATGTTGGGGTGGGCCTTCTCGAAGGCGGCGATGTTGTCGTTGATCGCCTTGGTCTCGTTGTCCTGGCTCCAGCCGTGCCAGAAGGTGATGGTGACGTCCTTGCCGCTGGCCGAGTCGTCGGTGCCGCCCGAGTCGCTGGAACCGGTGCAGGCGGAGGCGAGCAGGGCCAGGACGGCGCTGCCGGCGACGGCGGCGATCGTGCGACGGCCTCGGCGGGAGGTGGTGGCGTGCACTTCGGGATCCTCCTGGGAGTGCGCGGGCAGGCCTCGTTGCCTCGGGTCCCGCGTTCGGGGGTTGGGGAGAGGTGGGTGCAGGTGGGCGAGGTGACAGCGGGAGCGTCAGCGGGTGGACGTCAGTGGGTGGAGAAGACCGCCTCGCGGGCGTCGGACAGGGCACGTTGCAGGGCGCCGAGCAGGACCGGTGAGCCGGGCAGGGCGCTGCTGCGGACCTCCGGCCGGGCGATGGAGATCCGCGCCAGTTCGTCCTCGACGAGGGCGCGCAGCCGCTCGCCGCCCGCGCTCGGCACCACGCCGGAGAGGACCACCAGCTGGGGGTCGACGACGGCGACGATCACCGCCAGCCCGACGGCGAGCCGCCCGGCCAGCTCGGCGAGGAAGGCGTCGCCGGCGCCGGGGGTGGCCAGCGCCTTGGCGATGGACTCCTGCGCGGTGGCCGCGCCGAGCCCGTGCTCCCGGGCCAGGGCCCGGACGGCGGGGGCGCCGACCAGGGCCTGGAACCCGCCGAACTTGCGGCGGCGGGCGTCCCACTCGACCGGGGAGTCGGGCAGCGGCATGTAGCCGACCTCCCCGGCGCCGCCGGTGAAGCCGCGGTGCAGCCGCCCGGCGATCACGATCGCCGCGCCGACCCCCGCCCCGGCCCAGAGCAGGACGAAGTCCTCGAAGCCGGCCGCGGCGCCCGAGGACTGCTCGGCGACGGCGGCCAGGTTCACGTCGTTCTCGATCGACACCGGCGCGCCGATCGCCGCGGTCAGCTCCTCGACCAGCCGCGGCGAGTGCCAGCCCGGCAGGTGGGAGGCGTAGCGCAGCCGGCCGGTGACCGGGTCGGGAGCGCCGCCGACCCCGACCGCGGCGGTGCGCAGCGAGCCCTCGGGGAGGCCGGCGGCCCGGACGGCCGCCGCCACCGCGGCGGCCACGGCCGACACGGTCCCGGCGGCCGGGACGCCCTTGGTCGGCATGGTGTGCTCGGCCAGGGTGGTGCCGGTGATGTCGGCGACGGCGACCCGGATCTCGCTGTTGGTGACGTCCAGTCCGGCGACGTACCCGGCGGCCGGATTCACCTGGTACAGCCGGGCGTTGGGCCCGGGGCCGCCCGCCGTGGTGCCGACCGGCAGCACCAGCCCGGCCGCCTCCAGCCGGGCCAGCAGCTGGGAGGCGGTGGGCTTGGAGAGCCCGGTGAGGGTGCCGATCTGGGTGCGCGAGAGCGGCCCGTTCTCCAGCAGCAGTTCGAGGGCGGCGCGGTCGTTGATGGCGCGCAGCAGGCTGGGGGTGCCGGCGAGGGGGGCCTTGGCGGTGCTCTTGGTCATGCCCGGAATCCTCCTCTTTCGGCTCGCTCCGGTGAACTGTTAGGAAACTTTCCAGTCGCTTGGCAAGGACCGTAAGGGCCGTGTCGTCGGGGTGTCAATGGTGGGTGGAGCGGAGGATGCCGAAGCGTTACCGGACAGCCCGAAGGCCCCGCCCCCACCGTGCCCGGGGTGGGAGCGGGGCCTTCGGGCGGTCCGTCGGGGAGCCGCTACGCCTTCGCCGGGTCGTCCGCGCCCTTCGCGGACGGGATCGGCTCGGCGGCCTTGAAACGGGCGGAGTTCGGGTCGGCGAGCGCGGACGGCGCGGCCTGCTCGGCGGCGGGTACCGGGGAGGGCGCGATCACCACGCCGGTCGCCCCCGCCGCCGCGGCCGCCGGGACCTCCTCCTTGACCTTGATGCCGGCCCGGTCGAAGGCCATCTTCAGCCGCTGGCGCAGCGCCCGGGAGACGGAGAGGGCCTTGCCCGGGGCCGTCCGGGCCTCGACCCGCAGCACCACCGAGTCCGGGGCGACCGACTCCACGCCCAGGATCGACACCGGCGCCCAGATCAGCTCGTCGTACGGGGCCTCCTTGGCCATCAGCTCGGCCGTCGCCAGGATCAGGTCCTCGACCCGGACGAGGTCCTCCTTGTACCCGACCTGCACGTCCACCGAGGCGGTCGCCCAGCCCTGGCTCATGTTGGCGATCCGCTTCACCTCGCCGTTGCGGATGTACCAGATCTCGCCGTTCGCGCCGCGCAGCTTGGTCACCCGCAGGCCGACCTCCAGCACGGTGCCGGTGGCCACCCCGGTGTCGATCTCGTCGCCGACGCCGTACTGGTCCTCCATGATCATGAAGACCCCGGAGAGGAAGTCGGTGACCAGGTTGCGGGCGCCGAAACCGATCGCCACACCGGCCACACCGGCGCTCGCCAGCAGCGGCGCCAGGTTCACCCCCAGCGCGGACAGCACCATCAGCGCCGCCGTGCCCAGGATGGTGAAGGAGGCCACGCTGCGCAGCACCGAGCCGATCGCCTCCGAGCGCTGCTGGCGCCGCTCCGTGTTCACCACCCCGGTGTTGGCCAGCAGCCCGCCCAGCCGGCTCTCCTCCTGGTGCTCGGAGGTGCGCGCCATCCGCCCTATCAGCTGGGTGATGAGCTTGCGCACCACGGCCCGCAGCACCAGGGCCAGCACGATGATGAAGACGATCCGCAGCCCGGAGGCCAGCCAGCCCTGCCAGTGGGTGTCGAACCAGCTGGCGGCCTGCCGGGTGGTGTCCGAGACCTCCTGCGCGCTGGTCGGGATCCGCAGGTCGAACTCGGGCAGCTGCGCGGTGGGGCTTGGGGTCGGCGTCGGGGTGGCGAGCGCGGCGGACGCGTCGGACGGACCGGTGGCACCGGAGCTGAACACGTGCGGACCTTCCTGGCTGGGTGCGTGGTGGTCCGCACCGCCGACGAGCGGCCCGCGGACCGTGAGCGCTAGCCTATCCGCCGCACGATGCCCGCCAGGACGCGCCGGGAACCTCCCGCGAGCGTGCCCGAGGGCGTACGGAGCGTCCCGAACGCCCCGTCAACGCCCCCGCACGCTCCCTCTCCACCCGGGCCGCGAAGCCGTCCGGGGCCGTCCGCGGCCGTCCGGGGCCACTCGGGACGCTGCTCCGGACGGCCGAACCCTGCCCCCGGAGGCCCACCCGGCAGGGTCACCGGGGCGGGCCGCACCGCCACCCGGGTGCAACCCGACCTTCCCCCGGGCATACCGGCTATGACAGAGACCACACCCGGAGTTCGCGTCAGGTCCGTTACACAGGAGTGGTGGCGCCGTACAAAGGCGTAAGGCGACACTGGGGGAGATCGCGCACGCGTGGCGCGGTCCAACCGCTCGTCCCGGCGCGAGCCACGCGCCGCAGGCGTCCAAGGAGGCATCCGTGCCGCATGTCCTGGTCCTCAACGCGTCCTACGAGCCGCTCGGCGTCGTATCGATGCGCCGCGCACTCATCCTGGTCCTCAACCACAAGGCGGTCAGCCTGGAGGACTCGGGAGTCACTCTGCACAGCGCCACCAGCGCCCTTCCGGCGCCGTCCGTCGTCCGTCTGACCCGCTTCGTGCGGGTCCCGTTCTGCGGGCCCGTCCCGCTCACCCGCCGGGCGCTGTTCGCCCGCGACCACGGCCGCTGCGTCTACTGCGGGGCCGCCGCCACCAGCGTCGACCACGTCATCCCGCGCAGCCGCGGGGGCCAGCACCGGTGGGACAACGTGGTGGCGGCCTGCCGCCGCTGCAACCACACCAAGGCCGACCGCCACCTCACCGAACTCGGCTGGCGGATGAAACGACCACCCGCGCCGCCCAGCGGCCTGGCCTGGCGCATCATCGGCACCGGGATCAAGGACCCGCGGTGGCGGCCCTATCTGGAACCCTACGGCGGCGGTGACCAGCTGCGCGCCCCGCAGTGGGGCGAGTACGAGCACCACGACCATACCGAGCAGCCGGTCCACCCCGTCCCGCTCGGCCGGGCGCACGCCGCCCACCCCGCCCCCGTCCGCCGCGGCGAGCAGCCCGCACCGCTCTCCGCCTGACCCAGCTCCACAAGGGCCCGCCCGTCACACCGTCGGTACGCGCCTCATGGGCCGCCGAGCCCCCCGCACCGGGGAGCCGGCGGCCCGCCGCGTGCCCGGGGACCTTGCCGGGGCCGGCCGTGCGTCCCGCAGCGTTCCGGGGGACCTACCCGGAACCGGCCGTGCGTCCCGCCGCGTTCCGGCGGCCCTTCCCGGGACCGGCCGTGCGGGCCGTCACGGCTTGGTCGCCGCCGGGGGCGCCGCGGGGGCGACCGGCGCGCCGCCCGGCTGGGCCGGCTGTCCGGCCGGGGGCTGCGGCGCGGCCGGCGGGGCCACCGCGTACAGCTCGACGCCCCACAGCGAGTAGCCGTACTTGGTCGCCCGCGCCACGCCCTGCACCCGGACGTACCGGACGCCGGGCGCGTCGAAGCGCACCGTCTCGTCGCCGCCCTTGCCGCCGTCCACCGTCGCCGCGTCGGTCCAGGTGTTCCCGTCCGCCGAGACCTGGATCCGGTACGAGGCGGCGTACGCGGCCTGCCAGTGCAGCACCGCCGCGCCCAGCCGGGTCGCCTGCGGCAGCTCCAGCCGCACCCAGGCGTCGTCCTTGGCGGGCGAGGACCAGCGGGTCTTCGGATCGCCGTCGGTGACCGCCGAGGCCGGGAAGTTCGCCGTCTCGTCGCCCGAGGAGGTGGCCTTCGCACCGACCGCCAGGTCCGGACCGCCGGTGGGCGGCACCACGTGCACCTGGAGCACCTGCCGGACGGTCGTCCCGGCGGCCACGAACTGCACCGGCACCTGGTACGTCCCGGACGGCGTCTCCGCGGTGGCGTTGACCAGCAGCGGCACGCCCACCCGGCCGCCGCGCGGCACGGTCACCGGGCCGGCCGGGGTCACGGTCAGGCCCTTGGCGGCGGCCGGCACCTCGGTGCGCAGCTCGCCGGTGGTGCCCTCGGGGCGGCCGGCCTCCACGGTGGCCCGGGTCTGCACGGGCGCGGCGGCGCCGGTGACCACGTCCAGGGCCGGGTCGGAGAGGCTGAGCCGGGCCGCCGGGGCGTCCGCGTACCAGGGGATCACCTGGTTGACCACCGGCGGGTCGCCGCCGGGCCGCCAGGTCAGCCGGAAGGCGTCGGCGGCCAGCCCGCCGGCCGGCAGCTCGTTGTAGCCGGGCTGCACGGTGCCGATGTCGGCCCACGTGCCGTCGGCCCGGCGCACCGCGACGGTGGCGGTGGCGCGCACGGCCGGGTCGGTCAGCACGGTGAGCCGGTCCAGCGGACGGGCCGCGCCGAGCTCGACGACGAGCGGCTCGTCCAGCGCGGTCGGCGCGTTGGCGGCCCGGTACGCGGTGTCCGGGTTGCCGTCCAGCACGGCGGCGGCGGGGGAGCCGGGCGCCGCGTCGGGACCGCCGCTGACGCTGGCCGGGGAGTCGTCCGGGGCGGTGACGGTGAACTCGCGCACCGCGACGGCGGTCTTCTGCGCGGCGGTGGCCCGCAGCCGCACGGCCCGTACCACGGTGCCCGGCGGGAGCTGGGCGCTGACCGTCTTCTGGTTCCTGACGGTGGCGAGCTGCTTCCAGCCGCCCTCGCCGGTGGAGTACTCCAGCACGCCGTCGCGGATGTAGTCGTCCGTGGCGGTCCGGGCGTCCGGGCCGTTGCCCCAGCCGCCCATCAGCACGGTCACGCCGCTGACCGGGCGGCCCGCACCGAGGTCCAGGCCGACCGCGTCGCCGGGCTGCGGGGGAGCGGAGCTCCAGTAGAAGGTGTCGGCCACGCCGTCGGTCATCAGCGCGGGCAGGTGGTCCTGCGCGGTGCCCATGGTGGTGGTCGGGGCGACCGCGCCGCCGCCCACGCCCGACCAGTTGTCGGCGGCGCGCACGGCCCGCTCCAGGAACGGGGCGAGCACCCCGGCGCCGACGGTGGCCGGGGCCCGGTCCAGCTGCTCGCGCAGCCGGTTGAGCTCGACCCGGGCCTTCCAGGCCGCCGTGCCGTCGCCGCCGTGCTGCGCCAGCAGCATGTCGAGGGCGGCCTGCCCGGCCAGCCCGTAGTCGCGCAGCGGGCCCAGCCAGGGCGCGGCCTCGGCGGCCAGCTGGGTGGTGGCCGGGGTGCCGGCCAGGGTCTGCTGGGCGGTGGCCATGGTGGCGAAGGCGTCCCGCAGCGGGGCGGCGGCCTCGATCAGCCTGGCCAGGTCGGGGGTGCTGCCGGAGGTGGGCTCGGCGGCCGCCCAGAACCGGTCCAGCAGCGGCGTCAGATAGCCGGACTCCTGCTTGGACAGCGGCGAGGAGGTGCTGTTCCCGGCCAGCGCGGTGACCGCGGACAGCGCCGTCCCGGCGGGCGTCGGGGCGGCGCCGGTCGGCCCTGCCAGCGAGCGCACGGCGGCCTGCCAGGACTCCTGCGGCTGGTACCCGGCCGGGTTCCAGGCGAAGTCGCCGGCCGTCGAGACGGCGATCCGGGAGGCCACCGGCTGCCGCATGGCGCCGGTCAGCAGCGCCGCCGAGCGGGTGGCCACCTCCGGGTCGCGCCCGCTGTAGGCGCCGAGGAAGAGCCGGTCCGGGCTGGCGTCGTTGACCGGGTAGTTGTCCATGGTGAGCAGCGGGCGCCCGTACAGCCCGGCGGTGTCCGAGGCCTGGGCGGCGGTGATCTTCTCCGGGATCACCCCGACCCCGCTCCAGGCCACCTGCACGCCCTCCGGCAGCGCCGCCGCCAGGGCCTTGCGGTACGGGGTGGAGCCCTGCTGGTGGTACTCGGTGGGGACGACGGACAGCGGCGCCAGGCCCGGGTTCCGCGCGATCAGCCGGTCCTGCACCTTCCGCACCAGCGCGGCCTGCGCCTTGGCGGCGGCGGTGGGCCCGGAGCCGTACTCGTCACTGTCGTCGTCGCAGTGCCACTCGTCGTAGCTGACGTCCAGGAACTGCAGCTGGAAGGCGGTGAAGCCGAGCTTGCGCAGCCCGTCCAGCTTGTTCACCAGGGCGTCGACGTCCTTGCCCGAGCTGAAGCAGAAGGACTGCCCCGGGTCGATCGCGTAGCCGAGCGTGACGTGGTTCTGCCGCGCCCGGAAGCCCAGCTCGCGCAGCTCCTCGGCCTGCGCCTCGGGGTAGGCGTCGCGCCAGCGGGAGAGCCGGTACGGGTCGTCACCGGGGGCGTAGAGGTAGAAGTTCTGCTTGGAGCGGCCCAGGAAGTCGACCTGCTCGAGCCGCTGCTGGGCGGTCCACGGGGTGCCGTAGAAGGCCTCCGCGGTGCCGCGCACCGGGGCGCCGGTCGGCCAGTCCCGCAGCGTGATCCCGGGCAGTCCGAGCCCGGCCGCGCCGGGCGCCTGGCCCTGCCCGGCCGGTACGGCGGCGAGCAGCTGACGCAGGCTCTGCGCGGCGTAGAAGGTGCCGGTGGCGTCCACGCCGGACAGCACCACGGCGCCGTACGTCCCGCCGCCCTGGGCGGGCAGCTGACCGGCCGCCAGCACGTAGCCGCCGGCCGGCATGCCCGCGGTCGTCGGCCCGGTGCCGTCCTTCCCGCCGGCCGCCGCGGACAGCTGCCGCAGCACCCGGTCCACCTCCCCGTCGGCGCCCTCGGCGGGCCCGCCGACGTACACCACCAGCGCGCCGGCGGCCGGCGTCCCGCCGTCCGGCTGCGGCGTCACCTCGCCCGCCCCGGCGACCTCCAGCACCTCCCGGACGGCGTGCACCGCCCCGAGGTCCACCTTGGGGGCGGTCACCAGCGTCACCGCGGAGGGCACCGCGACGGGTCTGCCCGCCAGGGTCTGCTGCTGCGGCTTCGGGAACACCTTCGGATCGGTCACGCTGCCCAGCGGCGTCTGCGGCGCGGTGCTCACCACGTCCGGCGCCGAGGCCGCCGCGTACGCCGTCGACGGCAACGAGCCCGCCAGCAGCCCGCCGACCACCGCCGCGGCCGCGACCCCGGCGGCGATCTGCATCGTCCGCCGGCCCGGGCGGGCCTCCCGCACCGACGCCAACAGCGGCTCCGTCCCCTTGAGATCGGCGATCAGCCGGTCCGCCGTCCGCGGCGCCAGCTGACGGCACGTCCGCGCGGTGGCCCGCCGCGCGACCACCGCCGCGGGGTGCTGCAACACCTCCCGCAACGCCGGACTCTGCTCCAACTGCGACCGCAGCCGCCGCCCGGCCACAACGGACACTCGGGCTTGCACAGGAGCCTCCTCGCCAGGCCACGACCACATCGCCGCCACCCCACCAGCTGGCCAACCCGGGTGTCAACGCCATCGACGGCTATTCCCACCTTGCCCCGATTTGTCCCTCCACCCGAACCATCTCGACACCACGTCAGGGCCCGCGCCGCCCCCGGCGACACGAGCCCTGACGCCTACCCGGCCCCGAAGGTCAGGAGCGCGGCGGAGCCGGCGGCACCGCCGTCCTCAGTGTCGGTATGCTCCACTGCTGGTTCGCCCCGTAGCCGCAGCCCGCGATCTGGAGCCGCGTGCCGCCGGCCGCCGGCCCGCCCGGCAGCTCGAAGCACTTTCCGGAGGCGGGGTGGTACAGCGCACCGTTCGCGAGCGGGATCCACTTCTGCGCCGTGGTGCCGTCGCAGGTGTGGAACTCCAGCTGCGTGCCGTCGGCGGTGCCGGCGTTCACCGTGGCGATGCACCCGCCCTTGACCCTGACGGTGCCGTCGTTCCCGAGGGCGAGCTGCTGTGCGTCGCTCCCGTTGCAGGCCACCAGCGAGATCGGATTGCCGTTGGCGGTGCCCGCGTTGATGTCGTCGACGCACATGCCCGCGTCGACGCCCGAGCGGACGACGCTGGTGGCGCTCGGAGCCGTCGGAGCCACCGCGAACGGGTAGACGGCGGTGCTGCCGATGGCTCCGTCGAAGCTGACGGACGGCTTTGACTGGTACTTGTACCGGCCCAGCGTGAACGGCCCCGAGGACGCCGGGCTGGTGCTCGCCCGGTGGACCTTGGTGCCGGCCAGCACGCCGTCGACGTAGAGCGCCATCGCTCCGGTGTCGGCGTTGTAGGAGGCGGTCAGCCGGGTCCAGACACCGGGCCGGGTCTGAGCGGCGGCGTTCTGCGTGTCGGTGTAGTCGTACGACCAGGTGTCGTCGTCCGTGTACGCCAGGCCGAAGTGCCAGTTCTTGCCCACGCCGTCGCTGTAGAGCAGGAAGTTGCTGGCGTGCGCGGTCTCCTGGCTGGCGACCACGCCGCCGGCCGGACTGGACTTGGCCCAGGTGGAAATGGCGAAGCTCCTGCGGGTGTCGACCACGGGGCCCGACATGGTGACGTTCGAGCCGACGCCGGGGTTGAAGTAGCCCACGGTGGCGGGCCGGCCGTCCACGGTCTCCGGGCCCCAGCCGACGTTCGTGGCCCAGCCGTCGGCGCGCTTCTGCCCGTCGCGGACGGTGTTGGTGCCGTCGTGCGCGGCCAGCCAGTTGCCGGCGGGGCGGTTGAGGTTGCCGAGCGCGACCGGGGTCTTCTCCAGGCCGGTCACCGTCGCGCCGCCGGTGGTGTCGGCCGCCTTGGTGCCGATGCCGGCCCAGGCGATCAGCTGGTTGTTGGTGTCCACGGCCCAGAGGTCGGGAACGCCGTCACCGGTGACGTCGCCGTTGGAGCCGACCTTCGGGTAGAGCTTGGCGTCGGCGCCGTTGGCCAGCCAGCCGCTGGTGGGGGTGGCGAACGCCGAGGCGTCGAACTTCCTCGGGGCGCTGCCCTTGGCCAGCTGGTAGGCGTGGACGGTTCCGTCACCCTTGGACCGGGCCCAGACGGTGGGGAGGTTCGTGCCCTTGGCCGGACCGGGGGTGATCAGGTCGTAGAAGTCCCAGTTGCGGTCCTGCGACAGCAGATAGGTCGGCCCGTCGAGGGTCTTGGCGCTGGACGACGTCGCGAGCCACAACTGACCGGCCTCGACGTAGAGGAGCGAGGTGCGGGGAAGCCCGAGCTGCCCCGTGCCAGGGTCACGAGGGTTGTCGTCGTAAGTCGATCCGAAGGCCGCGATCTGGGTGACTCCCGACCAATCCGACCGGCCACAGGTGGTCGGCGTGTAATCGGGGTTGTAGCAGTTGCCGGGCTTCGGGAGCGGTACCCCGCTCTGGTTGTCCAGGGTGGCGGCGATGCCGTCGTTGGCGTACAGGTACAGCTCCGCTGCACCGGGAGCGTGCGCGATCAGGTCGTCGACGTTCCGCTCGCTGAGAGAACCCCGGTGAGTGATCTGGACGGTGCTCCAGTTGGTGGTGCCGGGGGCGGATGCGGGCTTGGCGTTCGGAGCCGCGTACGGGTCGGCGCTCGCACCGATCATGCGGAGGGCGCCCGCGCCGTCAGGCAGGAGGACGTCCGCTTTCAGGTCACCGTCGATGTCCCCCATGATCGGGGGACCCGCGGCGGGGTTGCTGGGCACGAAGAAGGTGTACGCGACCGGCTGGGACATGTTGCCGGCGTTGTCCTGGGTCTGCAGGTAGAGGAAGTTGGTCCCCCAGTGCTTGGCGATGTACTTCAGCTGGTGGCTGCCACCGTCCACCGTGACGATGTTGTCGCCGCCGTCGGTGCACTTCCAGCCGGTGGCCGCGGCCTGGACCGGGTCGGTGGTCCAGCGGGCGCAGGCGAGACCGGAGGTCTGGCCACCGGTGGCCGGAGCCGGGTCGGTGCCGGTCAGGGTGAAGTACCCCTCCTCACCGACGCGCTTGGGGTGCCCCCCCAGGGTGCCGGACTCGGGGAAGTCGGTCGAGGTGATGCGGGCAGTCGGCGGGGTGCGGTCGATGCGCAGGTAGCACGTCGGGCTGTTGTCGCTGGTGAGCGTTCCGTCGGTGGTGGCGGCGGACCAGCTGTACTGGTGTCCGTCGATCAGCGGTCCGACGCTCACGTTCTTGCGCCCTGAACTCGCCGCCCAGTCGGTCTCGTAGACCTTCGGGGAACTCGGGGCGTCGGTGTCCCAGATCCTGAACGCGGTCCACAGCTGTTCACCGGTCGGTGACCAGGTGTCCACGCTCAGATTGATGTCGGTGTTGATCCCGACCCAGCCCGGGGCGTCCATAGGGTTCGCGGCGCCTCCGGTCCGGCACTTGTCGTGCGAGTCGTTCCAGGCGAAGCCGGGGGTCGGACTGGTCGCGGGGTCGCCGATGTGGGGCGTGAAGTCGTAGGTCACGACGACGTGCGGGTTGTTGGCGAACCGCTGGCGGTAGTACTTGTTGCCCTCGTCGTCGGGCGCGAACATGAAGGTCCAGCCGTCCCAGTGCTCACGGGCGGCCTGGACCATCTGGCCGTGGACGTCGAACTCCTTGCCGCCCTCACCCTTGATCCAGGCCGTGCCGACCTTGGAGCAGTTCCACGGTTCGGGACACGGCTGGGCGTTCCAGCGCGTCCACTGGTTGATCGGGTTGCTGTTGCCCGACCCGGTCGAGTAGAGACCCATCGGCGTCGCAGTCTCCTGGCTGGACGACTGCGCGACGGTGGCGTAGAGCTTGGCGGCGAGAACGGTCGAGCCCCAGAACGCCGAGTTCAGGCCGATCTGGAAGTAGGCACGCTCCTTGCCCTCCCTCTCGCAGCGGTGCTGAGTGTCGATGTAGCCGCAGTAGCCGGCCGCCGGGGTGTCCTGGCCGTACTGCGTGCCGTTGTACTCCATCGTCTCCGGGTAGGCGGACTGCACCTGGGCCCAGGCCTGGGTGCCGTTGTCGACGCTGGGGTTCCAGCTCGGATCGATGAACCAGGGGCCGGTGCCCTGGCCGAGGGCCGAGGCGTCCGGCACCAGGTCGATGCCGCCGCCGCTGACGGCGGTGGCGACCGGGGCGGTCCGGG
Source organism: Kitasatospora sp. Xyl93 (assembly GCF_055383135.1). Taxonomy (NCBI): domain Bacteria; kingdom Bacillati; phylum Actinomycetota; class Actinomycetes; order Kitasatosporales; family Streptomycetaceae; genus Kitasatospora; species Kitasatospora sp. Xyl93. Next base: position 5,705,282 of record NZ_AP029185.1, read on the forward strand.
CACCGGGGCCAGGGGCCTTGCTGTCGGACCCGGCAGTGACCGGGGCACCGTCCGAAGCGGGCGCCGCGGCGGTCCTGGCCGCCGCCTTGAACTGTGCGTCGGAGCCGGGAACCGTGGAGGAGTCCCACATGACGGGTGCCGGCGCGGTGAAGCGGGGCTTGCCGGAAGCATCCGCGGCAGTCAGGTTGCCGTTGGCGTCCGCCCTGACGGTCAGCCCGTCGACGATGGTGTCGAGGTGCAATTTCTTGATCTTCGGATCGGCCGCCGCCTGCGGGGTGCGCACGATCAAAACATGGCGCCAACCACCGGCGGGGGTGGCGCTCAGCTCCAGGTCGACATCGGGCAGGACGGAACGGTAGAGCGCGCTGCTGCCGGCGAGTTCGGGCTTCGGCAGGGTGAAGGGCGCCTTGATCGACAGCTTCTTGCCGTCGGCCGTGGCCATGGTGGCCAGTGGGCCGCTGCCGCCGCCGGAGAAGGTCAGCCCGGACGGCACGGCGGTGGGCGTGACCGTGCCGTCGATGTTGGTCCGCAGGGTCGCGTCCACGGCCCGCCAGGAGCCGTCGGCGTTCTTGATCCGCTCCACCACGGGGGAGGAGTCGGTGGTCAGCGTGCCGTCCGGATTGGCCGTGGTCTGGCTGCCGCCCGTGGTCATGTAGTCGACCACGACGGGTTTCCCGGTGCTCTTCGCCTTCGCCTGGGCGGTGCGGATCGCCTCGGTCTGTGCCGAGCGGGGAGCGGACTGTTCCGTGGCCGGAGGGGACGGCCAGGAGGTGTCGGCGGGGCCGCGGTTGCGGTCGGCGGGGGTCGCCGCCGCGGTACCGGGGACCGCCAACAACCCCGCACCGAGCGAGAGGACGGCCGTGCAGGCGAGTGGCAGGAAAGCCGCGCGGAATGTCTGGGATCCGCTGGGCCGCCTGGAAATGGAAGGAGATGGAGGATGTGACCTTGTCATGAAGCCCCCCTCGGCATTGGTGATGTGAGCAGAGATCGGTCGCACGCTGCCTTCACATTTGCTGCGCTGTCAAAGCGTTTTGTCGACAAGGTGTCCGAGTTGTCGGGGGTGGTAGCGCATTGCTCTGTGGGTGACATTGATCACATGATGAGCTTTTACTTCTTTCCTACCTTCGATCGGTCGTACGCGCCTAAGGTGCCGGGGCCTGGGCCGGTTCCGTTGGCCCGATCCAAGCTCTGACGATCTGTGGGGGGATCAGTTGTCTCGTTCTGTCCGCCTGTTCACCCGTCCGCGAAGTTTGCGGGTGGCCGTGGTGGCGGCTCTGGCCGTCACCATGTCCGTGGTGACACTCCCTTCGGTGGAGGCGGTCGCCCAAGCGGCCGCCCCGCCGGAGGTGTGGGTGCCGCCGAACACTCCGGTACCGGACGCCCGGCCGGTGAAGGGGGCCGACGGCAAGCCTGCCGGTCACACACCGGACTTTGGCAAGAAGTGGACGCCACCGGCCGACTCCAGCCCGCCGGCCGGCCGAGCCACCGCTGTCCTCGGCGGCGCGGGGGCCAACGCGGCCATGGCACCGTCGGCGGCTGACGCGACGCCGACCTCCGTGCCCGTCCAGGCCGGTTCGCTGCCGGTCTGGATCGCTCCGGCACCCGGCGGGAAGCCGGCCGCTCTCGCGGCACCGTCGGCCCAGGAGGCCACGCCGGCGCTCCAACTCCCAGCGCTCCAGATCGAACTGGCGGACCGGGCCCGGACCGACGCCGCAGGTGTGAACGGCGCCCTGTTGGGCGTTACCGACACAGGTGAGGGCGCTCAGGCCGGTCGCGTCCAGGTGGGAATCGACATCCAGGCCTGGGCGAGGAACGCCGGGGCCAACTGGGCCTCACGGGCCCGGATCGTCCAGCTGCCCGGCTGCGCGCTGACGACTCCGGGGGCCGCGGGCTGCAACACGCGCACCCCGGTGCCGTCGCGCCGGGACGGTCCGACCGGACGCCTGGTGGCCGAGGTCGACGTTTCCCAGCCGACCATCCCCGCCGCCGCCAAGTCCTTCGCCTCCGGGGCCTCCGGGGGTCCGGCCATCGTCTCTCCCACGGTGGCGCTCGCCGTCGAGGCGGACGTCAAGGGCGGAGACGGTGACTTCACCGCCTCGCCGATCACCCCGTCGGCCTCCTGGCAGGCCGGCGCCAACGCGGGCAACTTCACCTACGGCTACACCGCCGAGCTGCCCTCCGCGCTGGCCGGCCCGGCTCCCGACGTCTCGCTCGGATACGACTCCTCCGCCGTGGACGGCAAGACCGCGTCCACCAATGCCCAGCCGTCCTGGATCGGAGAGGGTTGGGACTGGCACCCGGGCTCCATCGTCCGCGCCTACAAGAGCTGCAAGGACGCGGGGATCGACAAGTCGGGCGACCAGTGCTGGGGCGGCGACCTGCTCCAGCTCTCGCTCGCGGGCCACGCGGGTCAGCTGGTCAAGGACGGCAAGTCCTGCGACTGGCACCTGCAGGGCGAGGACGGCACCAAGGTCGAGCGGCTGACCGGCCAGAACAACGGCGCCTGGAACGGCGAGGCCTGGCGGATCACCACCACTGAGGGCACCCAGTACTACTTCGGTGCCAACCACCTGCCCGGTGGCGACGGCAGCGACCAAGCCAGCAACTCGGTCTCCACTGTGCCGATCTACTGGCCCGGCGGCCAGGACCCGTGCCTGAAGGCCGGCTCCCCGGCCACCGGTAGCTGGAACCAGATGGGCTGGCAGTGGTCGCTGGACTACGTCGTCGATCCGCACCAGAACCTGATCACCTACCGGTACGAGCAGGAGCAGAACTTCTACGCCCGGGGAGGCGGCCAGAACAACGGCAGCGGCACCCGGACGCAGTACCAGCGGGCGAGCTACCCGACCTGGGTCGGCTACGGACAGCGCCTGCCCGACCAGATCGCCGCCAAGGGCAAGGCCAATCCGGCCGCCCAGGTGTGGTTCCGCACCGCCGAGCGCTGCCTGCCGGGCGAGGGCTTCAGCTGCGACCCGTCCCTGCGGACCAAGGACAACGCCAAGCGCTGGCCGGACACCCCGATCGACCAGAACTGCGAGGCGACCGGTGACTGCACCGTCTACTCGCCGACCTTCTGGACCACCAAGCGCCTGACGAAGATCGACACCGAGGTCTGGGACGGTACCAAATACCGCCCGGTCGACTCCTATGCCCTGAACCAGTCCTTCCAGGACCCGGGCGACGGCACCTCGCCGTCGCTCTGGCTGGACTCGATCCAGCGCACCGGCACCAACAACCGCACGCCCCTCACCCTGCCGGCGGTGTACTTCGAGCCGTTGCCGATCGCCAACCGCGTCGCGGGCCAGATCGTCAAGCCGGACGGCACCTCGGCCTCGATCGAGCCGTACAAGCGCCCGCGCATCAAGAAGATCACCACCGAGACCGGTGGCCTGATCAACGTCGTCTACCGGCCCGCCGAATGCTCGCGCGAGGCCGGCGGGAAGATGCCGGCGTCCGAGGACAGCAACACGATGGCCTGCATGCCGGTCAAGTGGTACCTGCCCGGGCAGAGCGCGTCGGACCCGGTCAACGACTGGTTCAACAAGATCATCGTGCAGTCGGTCACCCAGGAGGACTCGGTCGCCGGTGGCCAGCCCGCGGTCGTCACCAACTACGAGTACGGTGGCGGCGCGGCCTGGCACCGTAACGACTCCGAGATGGCCAACGCCAAGACCCGCACCTGGGACCAGTTCCGCGGGTACGCGACGGTCACCACCCGCAGCGGTAGCGGCAGCGACGTCGAGGCGCCCCGCACCAAGTCCGTCGCGACCTTCCTGCGTGGCATGGACGGCGACGTCCTTGCGGACGGGACGGCCCGGCAGGTGTCCGTGACGGACGTGCACGGCGGCACCATCAAGGACGAGAACGTCCTGGCCGGCTTCATCCGTGACTCCGCCAACTACACCGGTGACAACGGCGAGGTGCTGTCCACCGTGGTCACCGATCCGTGGCTCGGTCCGATCACGGCCACCCGCAGCCAGTCCGGTGGCATGCCGGACGTCACCGCCCGGGCCGTCAACGCCTTGAAGGTGACCAACCGCGAGAAGTTGGCCAACGGCGGCTGGCGCACCCGTGAGCGCTCCACCACGTACGACTCGACCTCGCTCGCCCGGCCGTTGACGGTCTACGACAACGGTGACGTCGCCCACCCCGAGCAGCTGCTCTGCACCTCCTTCGAGTACGCCACCGGACCCGGTGACGTGCCGACGCAGCTGGCCTCGCGCACCCTGGTCCTCAGGGGTGCCTGCGGCCAGACCGCGACCAAGGACAACACGGTCGCCGACACCCGCAACTACTTCGACGGCATGGCGCTCGGCCAGTCCGGAACGAAGTCCGAGCAGACCTCGAACGAGGTCCTGGAGCGCTACGACGCGGCTGGCAAGCCGGTCTACCGGACCACAGCCCGGGCGAGCTTCGACACCTACGGCCGGGTCACCAGCACCGTCGACCCGACCCGTACCGACGCCACTCACCCGACCGGCGCAGAGACCAAAACCGCCTACTCCCCGGCCACCGGCCAGCTGCCCACCCAGGTGACCCACACCAACCCGATGGGCTGGCAGACCGTCAGCACTCTCGACGTGGGCCGCGGCTCCGCGCTCAAGATCAAGGACGAGAACGGCCGGATCAGCGAGCAGGAGTTCGACTCCCTCGGCCGCGCTGTGGCGGGTTGGAGTCCCGGCAACGAGCGGGCGAAGTTCCCGGACCGTCCGAACCGCAAGTTCTCCTACTCGGTGAACGGTTCCAAGGCGCCTTCGCAGGTCCTCAGCCAGGCGCTGATGGGCGACCTGAAGACGTACACGTCCAGCTTCACGATCTACGACGGTATGGGTCGGGTCCGCCAGACGCAGGCCAGCACTCCCTCGGGTGCCACCGGGCGCATGATCACCGACGCGCTGTTCGACTCGCACGGCTGGCAGATCAAGACCAGCGCCGCCTACTACAACGACCAGGCGCAGCCCAGCGGTCAGCTCTTCCTACCCAACGGCGGAGTCAACCCGGACGGGAAGATCCCGTCCCAGACCGTCAAGAAGTACGACGGCATCGGCCGGGTGACCGACTCGGTCTTCCAGTCCTACGGTGTCGAGCAGTGGCGCACCCACGCGGACTACCTCGGCGCCGACGAGGTCCGCTCCACGCCGCCGGCCGGCGGCTACGCCACCGCGACCGTGTCGGATGCCCGTGGCCAGACGGTAGCGCTGCGTCAGTACAAGGCCAACACCCCGGCCGGTGCGTACGACGAGACCACCTACGGCTACACGTCGGAGGGCAAGGAGGCCTGGCGCAAGGACGCGGCGGGCAACCTCTGGACGTACGAGTACGACCTGCTGGGCCGGCCGGTGAAGTCCACCGACCCGGACTCCGGCACCGGGACGACGGTGTACGACGACAGCAAGAACCTCGTCACGGTCACCGATTCCCGGGGCAGGAGCGCTACCAGCGTCACCGACCTGCTCGGCCGCAACGTCGCGGCCTACGAGGGCACGGCGGTCGACCCGACCAAGCAGGTTGCCGTCTGGACCTACGACTCCCTGGCCAAGGGCAAGCCGACCTCCTCGACCCGCTACGTGGGCGGGGCGGCCGGAGGTGCCTACACGTCGGAGATCACCGGCTACGACATCGGGTACCGCGAGCTCGGTACCAGGACCACCATCCCGGCAGCAGAACAGGGCCTCGCCGGCGTCTACCAGACCGACAACACCTACGATGCCGCGGGCCGGTTGAGGACGACGCTGCTGCCGGACGTCGCCGGTATGGGCCGAGAGGAACTGACCTTCGCCACTGACACCATGGGCCAGTTCGCGGCGCTGTCCAGCTCCTTCGGGGCCGAATCCACGACCTTCGTGGCCGATGTCCGCTACGACCCGTACGGCCGGCCGTACCGCACCACGATGGGCCGCGCCGGGGCCCAGGTCGTTGCCACCATGCTGTTCGACGATGCCACCGGTCGGGTGACGCGTTCGATCCTGGACAAGCAGACCGCCGTGACGGCTCACGTCGACTCGGTCGACTACACCTACAACCCGCTGGGCCAGGTCACTTCTTCGCGCAACGCTCAGGACGGCCAGGTCGCCGACCTGCAGTGCTTCACCCACGACTACCTCGGGAGGCTCACCCAGGCCTGGACCGACTCCGGGACCCAGACCACCAAGCCGCAGCCGAGCGTTCCCGGTGTCGGAGCCTGCACCAACGCCGACGGGCCGTCCGTGAGCGGCGGCAAGCCGAGCACCGGCGGACCCGCCCCGTACTGGCAGCAGTACGAGTACGACCTCATCGGCAACCGTACGAAGCTGGTCCAGAAGGACGTCACCGGTGACACCACCAAGGACGTCACCACCACCCAGATTTTCGGCACCGGCCCCAACACCCCGTCCACCGACCCCAAGACGGGTGGCGGCACGGGCGGCCCGCATGCGTTGATGAAGTCCACCCAGACCGGCCCGGCCGGCACCGCGGTGACCTCATACACCTATGACGCGGCGGGCAACACCACCTCGATCACCGACACCCCGGGCACCAGGACGCTGGCCTGGAACGCCCAGGGCAAGCTGGACCAGATCAGCGGCACCGGCCAGAGCGGCGCGACCAGCTACCTCTACGACCTGTCGGGCAACCAGCTGATCCGTCGCGAGGGCGACAAGACCACGCTCAACCTGGGGGCAGACCAGATCACCCTGGACACCACCACCAAGGTCGTCACCAACGTCCGCAGCTACGCGGCGCCCAACGGCCTCTCCATCACGCGCACCACGACCAACGGGACGTCGAAGCTGGCGTACCAGGGTGCGGACCCGCACGGCACCAACGGCGTCCAGTTCGACGCGACGACCCTCACCCACGTCCGCCGCCCCACCGACCCGTTCGGCAACGAGCGCGGCACTCAGCCCGCCGCGGGCATCTGGGCCGGAGACAAGGGCTTTGTCGGCGGTACCAAGGAGAAGTCGACCGGCTTCACCCTCCTCGGTGCCCGCGAGTACGACCCCAAGACCGGTCGCTTCATCAGCCCCGACCCCATCACGGTCGCAGGCGATCCCCAGCAGTGGAACGCCTACGCGTACGCCAACAACAGCCCGGTCAACAAGTCGGACGCCAACGGCCTGAGGCCTACCTGCGACACGCCGGCCGAGTGCGGCGGCCTCGCGGCCGTCATGGACAACGGTCACGGCGAGTCCTTCATCACCCCCGCGAGTTGGTCACCCCCCGGCGTGGCTCCGGTGCCTCAGCCCACGAAGGAGGAGCGGGCGGCAGGCCAGGCGCTCGAAACCGCACACAAGAACGTCAACGAGAGCAAGCGCAAGCGCGACGAGCTCGTACACAAGGTGGTCGACATCGTCGGCGACCTGATCGGCTTCAACGACGCCCGCGACTGCTTCACCAAGGGCGACGTGGTGGGCTGCATCAACACGGCCCTCAACGTAGTGCCCTGGGGCAAGATCGCCCAGGCCGTCAAGGCCGGGCTCAAGGCTTTCAAGATCTACAAGGAGATCGAGAAGGTCTACACCGCCATCCGCTCCGGCGAACGCGCTGCCAAGGAAGCCGAAGCCGCGTACGTCACCGCCACGACGGCGGCGGCTGAAGCCAGAGCAGCCGAAAGGGCGGCAGCCAAGGCGGCGGAAGAAAAAGCGGCAAAGGAAACAGCAACCGACGCGGCGGGAACAGAGTCCAAAGCAGCCAAGGCCGAGGCGGACTCACCCAGCCTTGAGAAGTGCAATAGCTTCCCAGCTACGACGCTGGTTCTGATGGCGGACGGCAGCGCCAAGCCCATCGGTGATGTTCGTGACGGCGACGTGGTCATGGCGACCGATCCACAGACCGGCGAAACCCGTCCCGAGACCGTCACGACCACCATCACCACCCCCGATGACAAGGACTTCACCGACCTCACCCTCACCGACGACGCCAGCCCCCGCGGCCCGCCGGCCGACGACCAGGCGAAGATCACCTCCACCTACCACCACCCCTACTGGAGCGAAACCCGCCAGCAGTGGGTCGACGCCGGCGAACTCACCCCCGGCGAACAGCTCCGCCAGCCCGACGGCACCACCCTCACCATCCAGTCCGTCCACAACTACCCGTACGCCGTCACCACCCACAACCTCACCGTCGAACAGCTCCACACGTACTATGTGCTGGCGGGGCAGACTCCGGTCCTGGTTCACAACTCCAACGGGTGGTGTGGACCTGGCCTGAGAACGGCATCGGAATCTGGTATCAGCCCGAATGATGCAAAGCGAATTCAGAATGCCGCCGACAAGGCGGGGCAGCCAATCATCGTGGTCGGAAGCCGCGCAAACGGAACCCCCAACCCGACGTCAGACTGGGACTACATCCTGTCTGGCCCGTCCAGAACTCGTCACAGCGTCAAGAATTCGCTGCCAAGAGGGACGGGTGATGGTGAAGGGAGCGGGCGCGGTCGAGACTTCTGGCAAAGCTATAATCCGAACCGCCCCGACTACGCAGAGCTGGATCGGAATAGGCCGTATGTCGTATTCGAGCCCCGGAGCAGGTGAGGACTTGAGAGCATCAGAGCGCGTCATCAACGAGGTCGCTCAAGGGCTCCGCGCCCTGGACGATGCTGTGGCCTGGTTCTCTTCGTTGGAACAGGCGCAGCAGAAGGCGGTACTGCACGAGGTTGTTCGTTACGCCATGCAGGCTCATGCAACGGTGAACGACGCGCGTGAGGGGCTACCGCGCTCAGGCGTCAAGCCGACCATGACCCCGGCAGTGCTGATTGTCCGGGAACCGATTCTCGAACAGATGGGGAAGATCATAAACCTGCCCCCCGGTGAGTACGTGAAATCATTTCGCGTCCTCTTGTCTATGTTCGCGGTAGCTGACACGCGACGAAGAGAAACGGAGTGCCGAGGAACTTGTAGCCACGCCTGGCACAACCTGTCGTAAGCGCCGACGCCACCGGCGCACCGAGGGGTAGATTGCCAAGGGTTTCAGAGTTCACTTGGGCGCACATTGGGAGCCCCCGCCGAGTCGGTAATCGGCGGGGGCTCTCGGGCGTTTGACGGCAACGCTGACGGCAACGTCAGCGGACGAGCGTTGCGGCAGGCAGTTCGTCAGGGGGTTCCTCGGCGTGGCCGAGGACGCCGCTCAGGGAGCCGATGGCTTGGCGTTGGAGGCGGAGCCGGACGTGGGCGTAGACGCCGGCGGTGACGCCGATGTGGGCGTGGCCGAGGAGTTCCTTGATGACGACGAGGTCCACGCCCTGCTCCAGGAGAAGGGTCGCGGTTGAGTGCCGGAGGTCGTGGAAGCGGATGCGGCGGAGTCTGGCCCGGTCGAGGAAGCTACGGAAGCGACGGGTGAGGTTGGCAGGGTCGAGAGGTCCACCGGTCGGCGTGGTGAAGACCAGGCCACTGCCCTTCCAGTCCGAGCCGACAGCCTGGCGCTCCATGTCCTGCCGCTCCTTGTGTTCCTTGAGGGAATGGAGGCATTCGGTCGGGAGGGCGATGCGGCGTTCGGACGCTCGGGTCTTGGTGGGCAGATGTGTGAGACCGCCGGTGCGGGTGCGCTGGAGCGAGCGCCGGATGCTGGCCGCTCCGGTGGTGAGGTCGAGGTCTTCCCAGTGGAGGCCGAGGAGTTCGCCCTTGCGGAGGCCAGTGCGGAGGGCGAGTTCGTACAGCGCCTGGAGCCGGTCGGCGCGGGCGGCGTCGAGGAACTGGCGGGCCTCGGCTGCGGTGAAGGGCCGGAAACGCGTCGGCCGGGGTGCGGTGGTCTTGACGTTCCGGGCGACGTTACGGGGCAGCTCGTCTTCACGAACGGCGTCTTCCAGTGCCGACTTGAGCACCGAGTGCACGTAGATCACGGTCGAGGGAGACAGCCGCTTCTGGCAGCACTCGCCGATGGCGCAGCACGCCTCCCGCTCGGCGTCCAGGCCCTGGGCGCAGCATTGGCAGGTCGTGCGGAGCCGGTCGAGGAAGGTGCGGACGTCCTTGGCGGTGAGGCGCGCGACCTTCTTGGTGCCGAGTCCGGGGATGAGGTGGAGGCGGACGCAGGCCGCGTAGCGGGTGTGGGTGTTCTCCCGAAGCCGGTGGACGGCGACGCTGCCGAGCCAGTAGGTGAGGTAGTCGCCGACGGTGCTGTCGGCGGTGGCGACAGGGAGACAGCGGTTGCTGTTGGCGATCTTCTCGGCGAGTTTGTCGGCGGCTTCTCTCCGCGTGCTGCCGTAGACGCGGATGCGTTTGCGGGTGCCGTCGGCGGCGAGGACGTAGCCGGCGGCTTCCCAGCGGCCGTCCTTGCGTTGGTAGATGGTGCCTTCACCGTTGGCGCGTGCCTTCTTGCGCTTGGGGGCGGTCATCGGGAGGCCTCTTCCAGGTGGCGCTGGACGTAGTCGTCCAGCGCGTGGGCGGGGATGCGGCGGGCGCGGCCGATGGTCAGCGAGGCCAGGCGGCGGGTGCGCAGCAGGTCGTACAGGGCGGAGCGGCCGATCTTGAGACGGGCCATCGCCTCGGGGACGGTGAGGAGTTCGTCATCACGCACTGGTTGTCACCTCCTGCTCGCGCGTCGGGCCGCCGCCAATGAGGGCGGCGAGGCGTTCGAGGTCGGGGGTGAGGCCGGTGCCGTCGTAGGCCCAGTGTGCGAGGACGAGGGTGGTCGGTGAGGGCGGAGGGGTGTGGCGGCGTTGCCAGGCGGTTCGGGCGGCCCGGAGGGCGCTGAGGGTGGTGGAGTAGGCGCGGGTCTTGGTGGAGAAGTGGCCGCGGAAGCCGAGCATGTGGGCCCACTTGCGCAGGTTCAGGTGCTTGAGGTCGTCGCGGGCGCCGAGGGCCCAGGCGGTGCGGATCATGCGGGCGGCGTGCTCGGGTACCGACTCGAACCAGAGGTCGGTGATCCTCTTCAGCCGGTGGTCGAGGGTGCCGGTCGCCGTTTCGGTGCCCTTGGTGGCGTACTTGGCGACGTATCCGGCGACCTTGCCCTCGGTGATCGTGTTCCCGGCCTGGAAGGCCGTGGACCGGATGATCCTCGTGTCGATCTGCTTGCCGAAGACGAAGGCGCGGGCCCGGCCGTTGACCTCCGGCCCGTCGATGCGGGCGCGGGTGGCCGAGATCCGAATGGCATTGGCCAGTAGGTCGGGTGTGGCCCAGGCGGGTGGTGGGGTGTAGGGGCCTGCGGGGCCGTCGAGGCGGATGACGGCGTGGAAGTGGATCAGTCCGCGCTGCTGGTACTCGGCGACCTTGGCGTACGAGACCCGGACGACTTTGGAGAGCAGGCGTTGCGGGACACCAGCTGCGGCGGCGATGGTGCGGCGCAGGTGGAGCATGAAGCGGGCCCACAGGGCCGGGGCATGGGCGTTCCACAGCACGGCGCCGGTGTAGTCGTAGCGCTCCGGGTCGAGCGCGGTGCCGAGGAGCGGGTCGCCCTTGGTGTGGGTGCGTCCGCAACGGCAGCGGGCGGAGCCGCCCACGCGTCGCCCGTGCACGGGTCCGTATGACGGTGCGGTGAGGGTGGCGAAGACACGGGGATGGGTGGCGACCTGGTCGGGGATGTTCTTGCCGCCGCGCAGGCCGGCGGCGATGAGCTGGTAGGTGTCCTGACGGTAGAGCTCGGCGCAGGAGGGGCAGCGGGTGATGCGGCGGTTGCCGCAGCGGACCAGAAGGTGCCCGGCGGGCAGTTCCTTGGATTTCAGTTCGCGCAGGATCTCGCCTGTGAAGGCGTCGATCTCGGTGCGCTGGCCTTCGAGCCGGATCGGCTGGGCGCACCCGCCGAGCGAGGACAGCTGCCGTACCAGGCCGAGCAGGTCGCGGTACCCGGTGAACGTGGGCAGCGCGGCTGTGGCGGGTTCGGGGCGGGGGATTGTTGTGGTCGGGTCGCGCGGTGGCATGCTGGCGGGACCTCTCTGCACTGCGGCACACACGTGTGCCGTGGATGGATGGGAGGGAGGCCCCGGCAGGGGCGAGGGTTTGGCGACTACACGCCCTTGCCGGGGATCACTGCGAAACGGGACCAGGAGGAGGCGGTCACGCCGCCTTGCCCAGGTCAACGCGGTCGGGCAGCTCGCGGACCTTGAACCCTTCGGCGCACATGAGGTCGTTGATCTGCCAGCAGGCTTCGGTGGGCAGGTAGACCGAGCGCAGCCGGACGGGGGTGCGCATGTCACCGACGGAGGCGATGGACACGCCCTGGGGCATGGTGCGGTCGGCGGCGGTGATGTCCAGGTCCCGGCCGTCGGGGAAGAGGTGCAGGAAGTCCTCGATGGTGTCGACGCGGTGGCAGATCCGGGCGGACAGGTTGGTGCGTACGGCGGTGGTGAGCACGTCGGCGGAGGGTTTCTGGGTGAGCAGCCACAGCCGGATACCGAACTTGGCGCCCTGGCTGGCGATGGCCAGCAACTCGGCCTCGAAGCGTTCGCGGGCCTTGCGGTCGGGGTGGCGGGTGTAGTTCGCGACCTCGTCGATCACCACGAGCAGCAGCGGCAGTTCGGGGCTGAAGTCGGTGATGCGGTCTGTACGGCCGGACCAGAACAGCCGCTCGCGGCGCTGCATCTCCTCGCGCACCCAGCGCAGGATCTCGGTCGGCTCGTCTGGGTGAATGGCGTCGGAGACCTTGTAGGCGGTACGCCACCAGGGCGCGACCGCACCGAGGTTGGGATCGATCACGATCAGCCGCACGTCCCGCATGAGCGAGGCGTAGGCGAGGAGGGTGTTGACGGTGATCGATTTGCCGGAGCGGGTGAGGCCGGCGACGAGGGCGTGGGCGGAATAGGCGAGGTTAAGCACGATGGGGGTGCCGTCCTCATCCCAGCCGAGCAGCACATCATCGGTGGAGACGAACTGCCCCGGCCGGCAGACCGGGGAGCCGTCCGGGCCGAGCAGTGGTGAGCGGATCACCGCCTCTAGCGGCTCACGCCGAAACCCCCGCGCGACGATCACTCCGGGCTTGGGCTGACTGATCCGGATGCGACGCATCCCCCAGGCATCACACAGGCCCTCGCCGGCGTCCTGCCAGGCGCTGAGCCCGACCTGCGGCAGGGCATCGGCGGTGACGGTGACGCCGAAGGCGTCGGCGCGGGTGCGCAGGCCCGGCACCAGCACGCGCGGCTTGGTCGGTTGTTCCTGCGGGGCGTACTGCTGGAGCACGGTCGGGGTGGCGTCCTTGACCGCCAGGCCCAGCATCGGGGCGAGCCGCTTCCAGCCCCACCGCATCCGCCGCGCCTGCCGCAGACTGACCCGGGTCTCGGTATCGGCCCGGTACCAGCGGGTGAAGCAGTACCCGGCCCAGCCCAGCAGCCCGAGCACGCCGAGGCCGACCACGGCCAGGAGCGCGAGTCCGAGGGAGTTCCCGGTCATCAGGCACCGGCCTTGGCGGTGATCGCGTCGGCGCGCAGGGAGATGCCGTGGCGGTCCTTGCCGTTGATCTCGTTCTCCCAGGCCGACGCGACCAGGCCGGTGAAGACGACCGGCAGGCCGACCTTCAGGCCCTTGCCGAGACCCGGCTCCGGGACTTTCACGGTGATCACTTCGGCGCGGCCGTTGAAGGCGAACATCACGTCCACCAGGTGCAGGTGGGCGCCGGTAGCCCGGTCGATCGCGGGCTGCTGGCCGTCGCGGTCCTTGAAGTGCGGCCGGGACTCGGAGGCCAGGATCAGCATGGCCTGGGACTGGTCGATGGGCATGGTCTTCACGGCAAATCTCCAGGTAGAGGGGTGCAAGTCACCCGTGCGGGTGATCGTGTGCCGCAACCATACATTCATTCCATCCGAAGTCCATCCCTATTGAGTTCCATCCGTTCTTGCGGTGGTCCATCCATCAGGCGGCTACCCTGACCCCGTGAGGCCGCTGAACTGGTGAAACACGACAGCCAGCAAGCGGTCCGCGGGTGGAATCGGACTGGGACCAGGGATGGGCATGGCTGCTGCTGACGAAGCGCGCTTGACGTTCGAACGCATCGCCGACGACCTGCGGCAGCAGATCAGGGACGGCGCCTTGCGTCCCGGCCAGCTCCTGCCGACGCAGAGCCAGCTCATGCAGACCTACAAGGCATCGAGCCTGACCGTGCAGAAGGCGATCCGGCTGCTCAGGAACGAGGGCTGGGTCATCGCCCGCCAGGGGCGCGGCACATTCGTCACGCGCTCGGCCGACTTCGAGGACGCCTTCGAGAAGGTCGCCGGCGATCTCCAGCAGCAGATCTACTCCGGCACCCTGGCCCCCGGCGCCAGGCTCCCGGCCCGCGAGGTCCTGGCGGAGCACTACGCGGTGCCGCTCAACGTGGTCACCAACGCCATCGCCCTGCTGGCCGGCAACTTCCTCTTGCGCTACCCCGGCGAACTGCCCGGCGACGAGGTCTACGTACGGGACTGGGGCGACCACGGCTTTGCCACCCAGCTCATCCACGGCCGCCTGGTCCGCAAGATCAGAGACGGCTCACTGGCCAGGGGGGCCAGGGTCACCGTGGACGAGGTGGTCGACACGATCGGCGGCGACCCGGAATCCGCCGACCAAGCCCTGACCTTCCTCACCCTGGAAGGCAGGATGAAGAAGGCCCACCAGCGCAACGGCTCGATGGCGTACGTCGTCGTGGGAGGCGAGTTCGGCACAGAGGTGCCGGTCACGGTCCAGCCGGTGGCCGAGCCGGACGAACCGTCGACCGCCCCGCAGAAGGAGTTCCCGGCGGCTGCCGGAGTAGCGGATCTCGCCTACAAGCTGGAACGAGCCCTGGAGCGGATCGAGGAGCTGGAGGAGCGCGTCGAACGCCTCGAAGGCCGCGACGCGGACTGAGGCAGGCACGTGAACGACAGCGTCCCCGAAGGCCGCAGGCTGGCATTCGGGGACGCTCCGTGTGGATCGGTCAGGGCTGGTACTCGTAGCCGATGGTGAACCGGGGCGGCAGGCACCACTCCCCGTACTCGATGATCCCCTCCGCGTCCGACCAGCGGTGGGCGCCGGCCAGGATCGGGGAGCCGACCGGCAGCCCCAGTGCGCTCGCCTCGCGGGCGTCGGCGGGGCGGGCGTGCATGTCGTCGCGGGCGTGGGTGATCGTGCGCCCGGTGGCTTCCAGGACTCGGGCGGACAGTCCGTGGTTGCGGCCCGGGGCGGTGTTCAGCAGGTCCGGTACGAGGGCGGCGAACGGGGCCGGGTACCAGGTGACCGCGAACACGGTCCGGGTCTTGCCCCGTCCCGCCAACCACTCACGCCGCACCACCTGATCCCCGGCCTCCAGGTCGAAGATCTCCGCCACATACAGCGGCGGGATGATCAGCTCGGCGGCCGTCACCCGGCTTGTCTCGCCCTCGGCCAGGAATGACTTCACCCGCTGGACCCGGGCCAGCCGGTCCCGCGCCGACAGCGTCCAGCGCGGGTCATCGGCGACGTAGGTGCCCCGGGGGGTGGTGCGGATGAAGTTCTCCACCTGGAGAGCCTGCAACGCGCGGGAGACCGTGGCGGCTGCGGCCTGCCACTGACCGGCGATCTCCCGGTTCGTCGGCAGCTTGGCGCCCGGCTCAAGCTCACCCGACAGGATGCGCTCCCGGAAGTGATCCGCGATCTTCGTAAACGTCTTGGGACTGGGCATAAGGCGTGCCCCTCCGTTGAGTTGACGTGATGTCAGTGAGAGCACACTAGTGCACTACGAACCGTAGCGGGAGTGCTTCGGCCACTCGAATACTGAACTAGATCACCGACCTGTCAAGAGGTCGGCCATGTGACGTTCGAGAGGTGGCGATGTGCATGACGGAGCCGACCAGGTACTCCACCCAGCCGGTCGAACTCCCCTTGCGCCTGGACCCGGACCCGGCACCCGTCGAGGGCTGCGCGGGCTGCGCCGAACTGGCCAACGTACGCGACCGGGCCCGCGCGGTCGGAGACATGACCACCGTCAGCGACTGCAACGTCTACATGCGACGCCACCCCGAGGGTCACCAGTGAGCCCCCGCGCCGTCTACCGGCACATCGCCCACACCATCCGCCACGCCCCTGAAGGCGGCATCACCTACGAGGCGTTCTGCACCGCTGCCAACTGCGACGCCGAATTCGGCCCCCACGACGAGCAAGAAGCCGCACAGGACTGGGCACTCCGCCACACCGGACGCACCGGCCACAACCTGTTCAGACGCGTCGTCACCGACCACGCCAAGGTCACGCGAGCCGAATAGAACCACCACCGCCAGCCTGAACAGGACCCACAACCCGCAGACCATCGCCCCAGGTCAGCAGCCAGCCGGACGCTCGGCAACCGACCACGGCGTACCCCGAAGCGGGATGCGTCCAAACTTTCTCTACGTCTTCAAGGCGACCCGCTGACGCGGGTCGCGCGCGGCACGGCCGCCCACCCGGCCCGCTCTCGGCTCCGCCACCGCGGGCCGGCCAGCGACCAGGCCGCGCAAAGACAGCACAGCGGACGAACGGAAGCGCGGAGAAAGCCGGACGCGCCAGCACGGCGAGCGCCAGGCCGACGGTGAAGCGACGGCGGGGGGTTGGCCGGGGCGTAGGCCCGGGGGTGGGGCCGGTCGGCTCCGTGGGCTTTACCCACCTCCCCGGGCCGGGGCCCGCGTCGGGCATGGCCAGGGGGCCACTCGTTCAAATTCCGGGCCGGTCCAAAGCCTGCCCGAGTTGCCGGGCCAGCGTACGGCCCCCTGACCATGCCCGACCCCAACCCGGGCAGGACACCGGCCAAAGCCCACTCCACCGCCCTCATGTGCGTAGCCGTCTGACGGCAACGCCGACGGCAACAGAGGCGCACAGCACGGCACTTCCATGCACACCCACGGACAGGCCGGAATTCGCTGACCAGCGAAAATGCAGGTGACGCCCGCCCGGCGAGCACACGTACTATGTGCTCGCAGGGGCCACTCCGGTCCTGGTGCATAACTGCGGCGAAATCGATTACGGAAGTATCGACGCTGATGGGCGACGTTCCGGAATAGTTGCAGAAGTTACGCCGCAAATGGTCGGCACTGGAGATAAAGCATCGACCAGGATGCGGCCGCCAGGTTTCGTAAGTGGTGCCAACGGTGATGCACGTGGGCATCTTCTTCCGAAGGCGCTGGGCGGATCAGGAAATACGCCGGAAAACTTCGTCAGGACGACAGCCGCCATCGATAACGGTCCCATGAACGAGTTCGAGAAGGAAGTTGCCGAATACGTCTCAAAGGGTAATACCATTATGTATTCGGCGACGCCGCACTACCGCCCAGGAAGCAATATTCCATTTGCTGTGTCAATTGAGGCATTCGATGATACAGGATGGTTTATGGGTAGGACGTTCATGCAATAGCGGCAACTGGTGATGGATGCGGCTGGCCCAGTGGCTATGGGGGGCTCATCCGAATCGCGAACCGATAAATGACGTACGGGCAGAGCTTTCATCAAAGCTCTGCCCGTACGTTTCTCGGCTAGTCGAAGCCTGTTGACTTCGAAGTGAGTCGTTCAGTGGCGCCATTCGTAAGTGCCTGGTGACGTCTTCAGCACCTCGCTTGGCCAATTTCGCACCACCTCGCGGAGGTGCTCGCGCTGTTCCTCGATCCATCCGTCATCCAGGACGATCGGGATGGTTGCCAATGAGCCCGAGCCGGACGCGTCCTCGATAAAAACTGCTGGGACATCGCAAGCATCGCTGGGCAAATCGATCCTAATTGCTGGGCCATTGCCACTGTCCAGCCATTCGACATTCTGACCCGCACTGAGGGCGTCAAGCGCCAGAGACCACTCCTCCAGATCCGAGAGATAGAAGCAGATACTGAGGCGCCCTCTAATGAAGCTGCTCTCCACGATGATCTCCGCATCAAGCAAGTCGTGCACCGGCAGGACCCCGGGTCCTCGCCGGCCCAGAACGTGCACGCGGACGCTGTTGTCCCCGTCCGACAGTTTGATCAAATCCATGTTGTCATCCTGATATTTCATAACCGTCTACAGTTTCGCATTCACTATGATCATCTGCCGGTAGCGCGTCCGAGGGGGCGGCGCGGTCGGCTTCATCGGACGCGCGCCCCCTGAGTTCTCTGGCGCGACAGCCGGGGCAATAGTGGTTGCACAGAGTTCATTCTGGCAGGGCCACCGCGGTTTTGTGGACGGTCTGACGGCAGTAGTTGACGGCAACGTCAGCGGACGACGGCTGCACAAAGCGGCGGCTCGTCGCCGTCGTCGGGTTGGCTGACGGTCTCTGCGGGATCGCGGAGGGCGCGCCCGAGGAGGTCTATGGCATCGCGCTGCAGGCGGAGCCGGACGTGTGCGTAGACGGTGGCGGTGACGCCGATGTGGGCGTGGCCGAGGAGTTCCTTGATGACGACGAGTTCGATGCCCTGTTCCAGGAGGAGGGTCGCGGTCGAGTGCCTCAGGTCGTGGAACCGGATCGCCCTCAGGCGGGAGCGACGGAGGAGCGCGTTGAAGTGGCGGGTGAGGGTGGCGGGTTCGATGGGGTGGCCGTCCGGGCGGGTGAAGACGAGGCCGTTGTCCATCCACTCTGCGCCGGCTTGCTCCTTCTCGCGGGCCTGCCGGTCACGGTGTGCGCGGAGCGAGGCGAGGCAAGGGGCTGGGAGAGCGATGCGGCGTTCCGAGCTGATCGTCTTGGTCGGCAGGATGGTCAGGCCGCCGGTACGTGTGCGCTGAAGCGTGCGGCGGATGCTGGCGGTCCCGGCGACGAGATCGAGGTCTTCCCAGCGCAGGCCGAGGAGTTCGCCCTTGCGGAGTCCGGTGCGGAGGGCGAGTTCGAACAGGGCGTACAGGCGGTCGCCCTGCGCGGCGGCGAGGAAGGTGCGGGCCTCGTCGGCAGTGAGCGGGTTGAAGCGGCGTGGCCGGGGCGTCCCGGTGCGGACGTTTCGGGCGACGTTGCGCGGGATCTCCTCCTCCCGGACAGCGTGCTCCAACGCGGACTTGAGGACGGAGTGGATGTAGGCGAGCGTCAGCGGGGAGAGGTACTTGCGGCAGCACTTCCCGATGGCGCAGCAGCGCGGTCGGCGGCCGGCCGGGGCGTCGGGCTTGCGGCGGGCGTCGATGCCGCGTGCGCAGCACTGGCAGACGGTCCGCAGTCCGTTCAGCCAGGTGCGCACGTCCTTCGCCGCGAGCTTGGCAAGCTTCTTCTTGCCCAGGCCGGGGATGAGGTACTGGGTGACGCACGCGGTGTAGCGGGTGTGGGTGGTCTCGCGGAGCTGGTGGACGGCGACCGCCTCCAGCCAGTACGTCAGGTAGGCGGCCAGGCTGCCCTGGGCGGAGACCGCGGGGACGCCGCGGTTGCTGGTGGCGATCTTCTCGGTGAGTTTGGCGAGGGCTTCCTTGCGGGTGGTGCCGTAGACACGGACGCGCTTGCGGGTGTCGCCGGGGGCGAGGACGTAGCCGGCGGCTTCCCAGCGGCCGTCTTTGCGCTGGTAGACGGTGCCGTCGCCGTTGGCGCGGACGCGGCGGGATGCGGGGGTGTCGCGGGGTGTGGTCATCAGGCGGCGTCCTGTTCGAGTCGGGTGCGGATGAAGTCGGTGAGGGCGTGGGTGGGGATGCGGCGGGCGCGGCCGAGGGTGATGGAGGCGAGTTCCCGGGTGCGGAGCAGGTCGTAGACGGCGGAGCGGCCGAGCTGGAGGCGGGCCATGACCTGGGGGACCGTCAGTAGGTCTTCGCCCGTGCTTGGAACCGTGAGCACCGTGGTCATCAGCAGCCGCCCTCTGCGGTGAACTGCCGTTCCAGTTCTCTGCGGTGCCAGACGGTGGCGGCGAGGAGTTCCGCGCCGGGGCTGTAGCCCGAGCCGTGGTAGGCCCAGTGGCCGATGACGAGGGTTGTGCTCGGGTCGAGGTCGGGCAGGCCGGCGTGTGTGCGGGCCTGTTCGGTGCGCCAGTTGCGGCGGTCGTCGCGCAGTTGGCCGAGGGCGACGGAGTAGCAGCGGGACTTGGTGGAGAAGTGGCCTCGGAAGCCGAGCATGTGCGCCCACTTCCAGAGCTTGAGCGCTTCGAACTCTGGGCGTTTGCCCAGTTCCCAGCAGGTGCGGATCATCTGGCGCACGTGGCGTTCGACGGCGAGGCGGGGCAGGGGGCGGGCTTGTCCGGTGCCGCCGCAGGCGGTGCACGTGAGCGGGGTTCCGTGTGCGGTCAGGGTCATGCCGCGTCCCTGGCAGGGGCGGCAGAACAGGGCGCGGTCGAGAGCGCCGGATGAGTCGGCGGACTTGGTGGCGTACTTGGCCACGTAGGCGGCGACCGCGTGATCGGTGAGTTCGGCGTCGGTGCCGAAGGCGGCGATCTCGCGTACGTCGAGCTGTTCGCCCCAGGTGAGTTCGCGTTCCCCGACGGCGTCCGAGACGACGCTGACCGAGACGCGGGCGGCGGCGGCCCGGATGGCGTCGGCGAGCAGGGTCACGGTGGCGGACGGTGGTGGGGGCTGGGTGCTGCCGTCCGGGCCGTCAAGGCGGATCACGGCGTGGAAGTGGACCAGGCCGCGCTTCTGGTACTCGGCGACCTTGGCGAAGGAGACGCGCAGCACCGCGCGGGCCGCTTTCTGGGTCAGGCCGAGCCGGGCGGCGATCTCACGGCGCAGGTAGATGGTGAAGCGCGCCCACAGGGCTCCGGCGTGGGCGTTGAACAGCACCGCGCCCGGGTAGTCGTAGGTCTTCGGGTCCAGCGGCGTGCTGAGCAGCGCATCTGCGGCTTCGTGGCGCTTGCCGCAGCGGCAGGGCCGGAGAACACCGCCCGTGTCGGTGGGGCGGTTGTGGACGGGGCCGAAGGACGGCGCGGTGAGTGTGGCGAACACGCGGGGGTGGGCGCGGACGGTGTCCGGCACGTTCTTGCCTCCGGTCAGGCCAGCCCGGATCAGTTGGAACGTGTCGGCGGCGTAGACGCGGGAGCAGGCTGGGCAGCGCGAGGCGCGGCGGTTGCCGCAGGACGTCAGCAGGCTGCCCGTGGGTTCATCGGCGGTGTTGTAGGAGCGCAGTACCTCACCGGTTGCCGTGTCGATGGTGGTGGTCTGGCCGAGCAGGCGCACGGGTTCGGTGCAGCCGCCGAGGCGGTCGATCTGCTGGTGCGCGCGGTCGAAGTCGGGCAGGTTGACCAGGTGGATCAGGTCTCGCAGGGCGGGGCTTGCCACGTGGCGCAGGTCCAGGGCGACCATGTCGGGGCGTGTCCCTTCTGTCGGGTGGGGTGGCCCCGAGCAGCTACCAGCCAGTCAGGAAGGCGCGTTGGTGCTGCTCGGGGCGTGGGAAGCCGAGCCCGGTCGGGTGGGGTCGGTTAGGTGGGGAAGGGGCCGGCGGGCTCAGGCGGAGAGCTGAGCGTGTGCGGCGGTGGCCAGCGGCAGCGTGACGCCCAGGCGGGCCTTGAGCTGACCGGGCGTGATGTGCTCGCCCTGTTCGGCGTGATGCGTCTCGGCGATGCGCCGGGCAGCGATCAGCAGGGCCTCAGGGACGGCCGGGAGAGCGGCGGACGCGGTCCTCCTGGCCGGCACGGAAGCAGGCTCAGGCTCAGCGGCGAGGATCACAGCCGGGGCAGGCGCCGGCCCGGAGGACGGTACGCGGACGGGCTCCGGTGCGGGGTCGAGCGATGCGAGCGGGTTCGGCAGGTGTTCCACAGCCGGAACCGGGATGGGGTCCTCTGCTGGCTTCGGCGCGGTCAGGGTGTGGAAGTGGCGGAGGAACTGGGGGCCGACCTGGCCCCAACCGAGCAGCAGCAGCGGCGCGACCGCATCGACGGCGGCACGGCCGAAGTGCCCGGCCGCCAGGGGTTCGGCGATGTTCAGGGCCAGGGTCAGCAGGCCACACAGGTGCATCAGACGGGTTGCGGCCGTCAGCTCCTCTTGCGGGACGCCGCGCAGGGACAGCAGGCGCAGACCGACGAGGAGCCCGATCACGGACAGGTCAACCATGGGGGCGATCAGCGGCGCGACCGGGTGGGGCACCCCCAGGCGAAGGGCCAGTGCCCAGACGTTGCCGAAGGAGAACACGAACGCCAGCAGGGCGATGACCGCCATGACCACGGTCACGGTGCGCTGTGTGAGGCGATCTTCGGCCATCAGGCCAACTCTCCTTTCTTGATAGCGAGTTACACGAGTCGTCAGGCTGCTTTGGTCATCAGGGTGTCGGCGTTGTCGTCCATGAAGGCGGGCTTCCAGTCGACCGGGCCCGGGTAGACGTCGAGGTACGCGGCCGGGTCTTCGGTCAGGTGGGCGGTGTTGTCGGCGACCCGGGCCGCGTCGGCGTCGGACACGTACGGGGTGCGCACGCGGGTGAAGCCCGGGCGGCCCTGCACTCCCATGGAGGCCACCCCGACGTAGGCCGGGTCCTGGAGGTTAACCGGGTTCGCGTCCGGCCAGTTGCGAATGTCGTCCCCGAGCGCGGCCACGGAGGCTTCCGCCGTCTTCTGCGCGAAGGACAGCCCCAACGGGCACACGTCCCGGATGAACGTCGGGATCGCGTCGCCGGTCGCCTTCTGGGTGGCCAGGATGACCATGATCCCGACGCTGCGGCCCTTCTTCACCAGGTCCTCGACGAGCCGGGCGTTCTCCGCCGAAAGGGCCGCCAGCTTCTTCGTCTCGGCGTCGTTGCCCTTGTACTCACGGAAGTAGGTGTGCGCGTCGTCGATGATCAGGATCGTCAGCGGCCAGATGCGGGACGGCCCGACGTGCCACATGTTCTTCACGCCCAGCACGGGGCGGATGGACGAGGACCGGCCCCGCCGCAGCTTCACCATGCGCTTGAACAGCGCGTTGGCCTCCGCCAGATCGTCACCCGCGAAGGCGAACAGGCGGGGCGTCAGATCTGCGTAGTCCCCTTCGTGGGCGGTGGAGACCTTGCCGTCCGCCACGGCGAACTGCACCGCGTCGGAGGGCGCCAGGTCGCAGACGAGCTTGTTGATCAGCGACGTCTTCCCGAAGCCGGGCAGGCCGGCCACGGTCACACCGGGAACGTTCGCCAGCGGCAGGCTCACGTCGTCGGCGTACTCGTCCAGCCCCAGCCCCCACATGTCCAGGCTCCCCGGCACCATTCCCGTGGGGACGTGCTCGGTCGGCGTGATGAGCGGGTCCAGGCGCACGGCCCGGATCACCACCCGCCCAGGGCCATCCGGCAGCACGGACACCCGCGTGCAGCGCCAGGCGTCAGCGAGGAAGCGCGCCGAACGCTGGAACTCCTCCAGCCCCACCTTCGGCAGGCACTTGGCCCGCACCACCACCCCGAACCGGTCCGGCCTCACCTTGATGCGCGGCACAAGGACACGGGGTTTCGGGGTCTCGCCCTCACGGCTGACCAGCTCGGCGAGGAAGGTCGGAGTTCGGTCGGTCACCGACAGTCCGGCCATCTTCGCCAGACGCTCCCAGCCGAACCGGATGCGTACACCCTGGCGGATGCTGGCCCTCGTCTCACGGTCCACCCGCAGGTAGCGCACGAGAGTTACCAGGAGCCAGATCACGGTGAGGGCAACGGCGCCCCACAGCAGCAGATCGGGGTTCACTTCACGCCTCTCACGTTGTCGATGGATCCGCTGGTCACTTGACGAGCTCCAACTTGGCCGCGCGGTAGGCGATGCCGTCCGAGAGCTGACCGTTGAAGACCCGTGCCCACGGGGTGGCGAACAGGTCTACCGGCCGCACCATCACGCCCGGCTTGAGCCCGGCCGGAATTCCGGACTGCGCGACGGTGATCTTCAGGATGTCCGCCCGCCCGTCCTCCATGAGCATCACGGTGACCGTGTACAGGTGCTCGCCCGTCTCGCGGTCGGTGGCGACCTCGCCGGTCTGCGGGTCCTTGATCTTCAGCGTGGCCTCGGTGCCCGCCATGCAGACGGCAGACGGCAGCAGCCCAACGCGAATCCTGGCCATGGCCATAGGAGTTCCCCTCACTCGGCCGGCGTTTCCGACCTGCCATGACCATAGCGCCACACCCGCACACTCGCAACGGTCGCACGCACGCCAAGGCGATACGCCCGATACAGATGGGGTCGCTGCACCCGCTACGGGCGAGCGCACGGGCGTGTCATCCGTGCGGAACCGCCGCTACCCTCGGTGTATGACGTTGCCGCTCGAAGAGGACCCCCGGCCGCCGTACCTCCAGGCCGCCGACGTGCTGCGTGCCGAGATCCTCGAAGAGCGGATTCGGCCCGGCGAGAAGCTCCCCTCCACGCGCACGCTCCAGGAGCGGTACGGGATCGCCAGCTCAACCGTCCAGAACGCCCTGCGGGTACTCAAGGGCGAAGGGCTCATCTACTCCGTCCAAGGACGCGGCAGCTACGTCCGCAGCCACGAGAAGGAGTACCGGGAGAAGGCCCTGTTGGAGGAGCTCCAGCAGATCGCCGACCAGGCCAAGGCGGAGCGGGAGCAGGCCAACGGCCGTACGCAGGAAGCCTCCACCGGTTCCGGGGCCGACCAGCCGCCCGTGCTCCAGGCGATCTGGGCCATTCGCGAAGCGATCCTTGACGGACGCTTGAAGTTCGAGGACACGATCCCCGAACCCATCAGGCTTCAGCTGATGTTCGCGACCGACAGCGAAACCGTCGAACGGGCCCTGCGGCACCTCACGAACGAGCGCCTCGTCTACCGCGGACCCCGAGGCACTCTCATCGTTGGCCTCATCGGCGGGCGCCATGACCTTCGGCGCACGATGCTCGCGCGAGAGCGCGTCGAGGCCCTACGGCGTGCGGCCGAACGCGAGGGAGAAACCCTGGCCGACGACTACACACTCGATGAGCCGCTGGAAGAGGACTCGCGACCGCCCTACATCCAGGTCGCCGACATCCTGCGCCGGGAGATCCTCGACGGCGAGCTGACCCCAGGCAGCCAACTGCCGGCCGCGCGAGCTCTCCAGGAGCGTTTCGGGGTCGCAAGCTCGACCGTCCAGAACGCCCTGCGTCTCCTCAAGGGCGAGGGTCTGATCTACTCCGTCCTCGGACGGGGTAGCTACGTCCGCAAGACGCAGGCGGGCAAGGCCCCGGAACCTGACGCACCAGTCGAACGTGTCAAGGAGCCCCGGACAGCAGAGGACGATGCCGAGGAGGTCATCCGCCTGCGGCAGCAGGTGGCACAGCTCCAGAAGACGCGCCACCAACTGGAAGCCGAAGTCAGCCGCCTGACCAAGGAACTTGAGCAGCGAGGGTAAGTCAGGGCAAGGACGAGCGAGGCCGATGGTTCAGCTGTCGAGCTGTTCAGAGTTTCTTTACTGGATCAAGGCGGCCCGCTGTCGCGGGCCGCGCGCGCTCCGGCCCGGCGGGGCCGCCGCCCGCTCCTGTCTCCGCCCCGCTCAGCGGCACCCCCGCCCGTCCGGGCGCGCAACACCAGCGAGAGCAACGCAGTCCGCAGGGCTCTACCTCAACCCTTGCCCTCCCTCCGAGGGACCGGGGGCCGAGCACCGGTGCGGCACCGTCGTGGTGAGAGGTCGCGGGTCACGGGTCGTACCCCTCGCCGGCCGGTCCCCGGAGGCGTACCAGGAACCCCCGGGGGCCGCCAAGGCCGAGCGCCAGCGTCACGGTGTGAGCCTTGGCGGCCCCCGGAGAACCCTGGTCCGGCGAAGCTGCCCGACCGACGAGGGACCCGTCCCGCTCAGGCCCGCAGCCTGCCGAAGGCTCCGGCGCCTCGCCGCTCCAGTAGCCGTGTGCCCGACGCTACGCGGGGCGGTGGGTCACCGTCCTGGGTGGGTATCTGCCGGGAGAGCTCGGTCAGTTCGCCCACCAGGCGTACCGTGGCGCTGGAGGTGGTGAGCAGATGACGATGGAACTCGCGGACAACGTACGGAAGTACCGGCGTCGCGCCGGGATGAGTCAGGAGGAGCTTGCCCACGCGGCGGGCCTGTCCCCGGCTACGGTCCGGAAGGTCGAGCAAGGCGGAGCGGTCCGCATGGAGACGCTTCACGCTCTGGCCCGCGCTCTGGGCATCCCCACGGCGGCACTCGTCGCGTCCGACGCACCGGAGCCCGTGGGACGGGCGGAGGAGCCGAACCGGCTCAACCTCATCCAGCTTCGCGCCGCGCTCACCCCGGCGGTGGGGCTCGTGGACCAGGACGCCCAGGCCGTGGGCGAGGAACCGAACCTGCGCGCCTACGCCCGAACGGTTCGAGACGCGCGGGTGCTGTACTTCTCCGACAGCTACAAGAGCGTCGCCGCCCAACTGCCCGGCCTGTTGCGGGACGCCGCGCGGGCCGTCGCCCACTACGACAGCGGAGACGAGCACCGGCAAGCCCTGCTCGCCCGGGCCGAGGCGTTGCGCCTGGCCGGCACCTACCTCACGCAGGTGAGGCAGTACGACATCGCCTACACGGCCCTGCGCGGAGCTATCGCGGACGCACGGGAGGGCGGGGACCTGCTCGCCGCCGGGTCCGGAGTCGGCTGCATGTGCTGGCTGCTGGTACGCCAAGGCCGGCTGGAGGAAGCGGAGCGGATCGCCGCGCAGAGCATGGACGTGGTGGAGCCGAAGATCATCGGAGCCGCGCCCGACCACTACGCGGTGTGGGGAGGGCTGGCCATGGAGGCCGCAGCCGCAGCGGCACGCAACAACCGCCCGGACGAGGCCAAGGAGTACCGCAGGGCGGCGCGGGTGGCGGCAACCGCCGTCGGCACGGCGCACCGCAACGTCTCCCGGCACTGGTCCGTCTTCGGACCGGTGACCGCCGCCATCAAGGCACTCGAAGACTCCATGGTCGTCGGCGACGCCCGCGCGGTGGTGCGCAAGGCCGGCGAAGAAGCCGAGCTGTCACCGAAGGCGTGGAAGCGACTGGGCAGGCCCAGCACGAACGACGGGAACCGCTTCACTCTGGACATGGCGCGCGCCCACACTCGAACCGGAGACCTGTCGGCCGCCATGGACGAACTGACCCGCGCTCGCGAAGCCGCCCCCGAGTGGCTGAGGCACCAGAACTCGGCGGCCGAGACGATGCTGGAGATCCTGAGCAAGCGCAAGCGCACGCTGACCAGCGACATGCGCGAGATGGCCGGCTACCTGGGCGTCGTCGGATAGCTGCTACGCAGCGTGGCAGTTCGCGGCCCTTGCGTTTCGATCTACCCTGTTGGGTCCGTGGATTGACGTGTGGTCAGGTCGTTACGGTCGCCGTGTCCTGTTTCAGCGACCGAGGCCGGGGATCCACTGTGGGCATGCCGAGGAGCGACGCGGACCGTCTGCGTCGCAGGGAGTTGCACGAAGCGGCGTCGGGCATGGCGGGCCCCCGCCTGCTGCCATGGACCACCGAGGACGGGCGCCCCTGCTATCTGAGCACCGACGGCAAGGGCTACATCTCGACGCTCGCCGACGGCATCGAAACCGTGCAGCTCGGCATGGGTCAGGAGCTGCTGGAGTACGCCCGGGGCATCCTGGCCCCCGGAGCCAAGGCGCAGTCGGCCATCGAATACCGCTGGCTCGCCTGCCGGCTGACCGAGGCCCTGTCGGACGCGCTCAGGGTCGCGGACTCACGCGGGCAGCGCATCCCGGCGCCGCAGGAGGACGCGGCCGAGGAGGGCGAACCCGCGAACGCCAACCCCCTTGGCGGACAGGAGGAAGGCTGATGGGCAAGGCCACCCGCTACCGCTTCCGCGAGTACCACGTGACCACCGTGACCGACCCCTTGGCGCTGCCGACCTTCGAGGCGGTCTGCGTCACCGGCGAAGAACGGAACTGCGCTGCCGCGTCCGGCGAGCTGCACACCCCCGAGGAACTCACCCGCTGGATCGCCGGCCACTGCGCGCAGACGGGCCACCAGTCGTACGAGCAGACCACCCGCACCATCGTCCGCGCCGAGCCCGGAGCTTGGCAGTAGGATCACGCGCGCCGCCGTCGGCGAGGGCGATTGGTCTACACATCTGACGGCAGCGGCGACGGCAACAACCACGGACTTCAGCGCACATCCACGGATGCCGACGGACCGTCAAATCACCGCTGACCTGCGGAAAAGCAGGTGGAGAGGGGTCGCGTAGCACACGTACTATGTGCTCGCAGGCGCCAAACCGGTACTCGTTCATAATTGCGGGGTCACGCGAGGTGGCGACGAAAGTACATACTCTATCTCGCACGAGGCGAGCGGAAGCGGTGTGATTGCAGACCTTGACGGCAAAGGCATCCTGACAATGATGATGCACAATAATCCCGATAAGGGATCGCCGTTGCGCGGCAAGGAAATGTTCGATGAAGTAATGGGTCACTTTGGGGACCGGGTCCAGGGGGTTCAGGGGATCTGGGTCTACGGAGATAATCTTGGCGGCTTCAATGATGCTGTGCGTGGCGGCGCGAGCCTAGTGGCCGCAGCCAAGGGGACCTGGACTGGCAGGCAAGCGGCCCGGTATGGATTCACCCGCGCGAAGATCGATGAAGCAGTTCCGAGGCTGGACGGAGACTTTCAGCACGTCCTTGCCACATTCCGAAGGTGAAGGAACCAATGAATGAGGAATTGGAGCGGTTGGCTCGCCTGGCCGCCGGATATCGCGACATTGGCTGCACTGTCGTAGAGGTTGCTGATCTCATGATTGAGAATCATCCGAGCCTAAGAGGGGTTCCCTTTAATCTGGCTCAGATTCTCCGATCGACCTTCGGTCTGCCGGTCCGTGACTTGCAGTACATCAATGCCTGGCTGCAGGGTGAAATTTCGCGAGAAACCCTTGAGGAGAGCCTTGGCTAATTGACGGAGCGGGCAGGCATTTTTCACATGCCAAATAGGTGCCTGAAGGGCCCCGCCGAAGGAAGTCTTCGGCGGGGCCCGGCACCTCTGACGGCAATGTCAGCGGACGGGGTCTGCACTTGGCGGGTCGTCGTGCCTATCAGCGGTCCGGAGAGCCTCGCCGAGGGTGTCGATGGCTTGGCGTCGGAGACGGAACCGGATGAGGCGGGGCCTGGCTGTCTGGCACAGCGTGGCGGAGTGCCGGGTCAGGGTGGATGGTCCCCGGCGTCGCGGTCGAGGAGTTCGCCCTTGCGGAGTCCGGTGCGGAGCGCGAGTTCAAAGAGGGCGTGCAGGCGGTGGCCCTGCGTGGAAGCGAGAAAGTTGCGGGCCTCGTCGACAGTGGGCGGGTTGAAGCGGCGCGGCTGGGGCGGCCCGGTGCGGACGTTGCGGGCGACGTTGCGCGGGATCTCCTCCTCACGGACGGCATGCTCCAGGGCCGACTTGAGCCCGGAGTGGATGTAGGCCAGCGTCAGTGGCGAGAGGTGCTTGCGGCAGCACTTGCCGATGGCGCAGCATCGCGGCTGGCGGCCGGCCGGGGCGTCGGGCTTGCGGCGGGCGTCGATGCCGCGTGCGCGGCACTGGCAGACGGTCCGCAGCCCGTTCAGCCAGCTCCGGATGTCTTTGACGGCCAGCTGGCGAGCTTCTTCTTGCCGAGGCCGGGGATGAAGTACTGGTTGACGCAGGCGGTGTAGCGGGTGTAAGTGGTCTCCCGGAGCCGGTGGACGGCGACCGCCTCCAGCCAGTACGTGAGGTAGGCGGCCAGACTCCCTTGGGCGGAGACCACGGGGACGCCACGGTTGCTGGCGGCGATCTTTTTCGTGAGCTTGGTCAGCGCCTCCTTGCGGGTGCTGCCGTAGACGCGGACGCGCTTGCGAGTGTTGCCGGGGGCAAGGACGTATCCGGTCCCAGCGGCCGTCCGGCGCTTTCGTGGGAGTTGCCGTCTGGAAGGGACACGAGACCGCGCTGCAGCTTCAAGCCTTTCGCCCACTCTGTCGGGCTCCTGGGCCAGGGATCGTGAGCAATCGCGGACAGCGTTCGGCAGCTCGGCGGAGAGTCGAGAGCCTGGGCGGGCCAGGCCGGGGCGGAGCTCAGGTGCGAGGTTCCGGCGAGGGCGAAGTCGGGCGAGACGGGGATGCAGATCATCCGCGTGATCGGCTGCGGCGGCCCGGGCTGGCTACTGCGGGGGATCGTGGCTGGCGAGGGCGCCACTGTCGACAGCCGTGACGAGTGGGGCGTACGAGTTCTTCGAACGGACCGTGGTGAGTCCCGTCCTTCCAGCAGGTTTCCGCGGCACTTTTGTCCCCAACGGGTTTCGTCGGTATGCGCTCCGCACTGACGATCAACCGATTCCGCTGCGTCGACCCGACTGAGCCACCCGGCAGCGCGGAGTCGCGGTGGAGGTGCATCGCTTCGATGCGCCAGTGGACGCGGGCGCGCGGGCCCGGTTCGGTGCTCCGATCCGGGCCCTGCGTCATGCCGGGAGGCCCATCGAGGTCCCGTTCCTCTTCGATGGCTTCCAGCGAGCGGGACGTCGTGAGTTCCGGTCGATCCTCATACCTGCGGCCCGGACCGCCGACCAGCCGGAACGCGACACGGACGGCTCGGCCGTCGTGTCGCGCTGGGTGATCGTGGTGTCACGCGGGTAGGACTGTGGCTGTTCCGACCGGGCGTTGCCGAGACATCGCAGGAGCCGCGAGTGGCCGCTTACCACGACAGTGACGGAGCCGAGCAGGTGCCGGCGCAGGATGCTCCGCCGCCGCCCGCCGAACTGGTGGCGCTGGCGCAGGCGTACGGGGTGGACACCCGGTACCCGGGGCCGGGCGGGCAGGCGGTGGGGACGCGGACGCTGGTCGCGGTGCTGGGGGCGATGGGGGTGGCGGCCGGGTCGCCGCAGGAGGTGCGGGAGGCGTTGGAGCGTCACCGGGCCGGGCAGCGGGGCCGGTTGCTGCCGCCGTGCGTGGTGGTGCGGCAGGGGAGGAGGACGGCGCTGGACGTGCCGGCGGACGCCCGGTTGCGGGTGGAGCTGGAGGGCGGCGGCAGTTGGGAGCTGCCGCGGGGGCACTCGCACTGGGTGCCGGGGGACCTGCCGCTGGGCCGCCACGTGCTCACGGCGCGGAGCGAGGGCCGGACCGCCCGGGCCGCGCTGGTCGTCGCGCCCGAGCGGCTGCCGCAACTGCCCGGCCGCAGCTGGGGGTTCCTCGCCCAGCTGTACTCGGTGCTGTCCGAACGCTCCTGGGGCATGGGCGACCTCGGCGACCTCGGTGAGCTGGTCCGGTGGGCGGGGGCCGGTCTCGGGGCGGGCTTCGTGCAGATCAACCCGCTGCACGCGGGCGTGCCCACCAGCCCCTCCGACCCCTCCCCGTACCGCCCGTCCTCGCGCCGCTTCGCCGACCCGGTGCACCTGCGGATCGAGGCCGTTCCCGAGTACGCCTATCTGACCGCGGAGCAACGGCGGAGCGCCGAGGAGCTGAGCCGCCGCGCCGCCCGGCTGCGCGAGGAAGTGCTCGTCCACGACGCCCTGATCGACCGGGACGCCGTGTGGCGGCTCAAGCGCGAGGCCCTGGAGCTGCTGTACGAGGTGCCGCGCGGCCCCGGGCGGCAGGCCGAGTACGAGGCGTTCCGGCGCCGCGAGGGCGAGTGGCTGCGCCGGCACGCGCTGTGGAACGCGCTGGCCGAGGAGCACGGCCCGGACTGGCACCACTGGCCGAAGGGCCTGCGTCACCCGGACGGCCCACAGGTCGGGCAGGCCGAGAAGGAGCTCGCGGAGCGGGTCGGGTTCCACCGCTGGCTCACCTGGCAGGTCGACCAGCAGCTCGCCCACGCCCAGCGGGCGGCCCGGGACGCCGGCATGCCGGTCGGCCTGATCCACGACCTGGCGGTCGGCGTCCACCCGGACGGCGCGGACGCCTGGGCGCTGCAGGACGTGCTGGCCGCCGGCATCTCGGTCGGCGCCCCGCCGGACGCCTTCAACGCCCACGGCCAGGACTGGGGTCTGCCGCCCTGGCGCCCGGACGCGCTGGCCGAGGCCGGCTACGCCCCGTTCGCGGAGCTGCTGCGGGCCACCGCCCGGCACGCCGGGGCGGTGCGGATCGACCACGTGATGGGCCTGTTCCGGCTCTGGTGGGTGCCGGAGGGCCACCCGCCGACCGAGGGCGTGTACGTGCGCTACGACGCGGAGGCGATGCTCGGCGTGCTGGCGCTGGAGGCGCACCGGGCCGGGACGGCGGTGATCGGGGAGGACCTCGGCACGGTGGAGCCGGGCGTTCGGGAGGAGCTGGCGGCGCGCGGGGTGCTCGGCACCTCCGTCCTCTGGTTCGAGCGGGACTGGCAGGCCGACGGGGCTCCGGTCCTCGGTCCGGACCGCTGGCGGCCGGGCTGCCTGGCCACCCTCACCACCCACGACCTGCCCAGCACGGCGGCCCGGCTCTCCGGCGAGCACGTCGAGCTGCGGCACCGGCTGGGCCTGCTGGCCCGGCCGCTGGCGGAGGAGCAGGCGCAGGCGGCGGCGGAGCTGGCGGACTGGCGGGCCGAGCTGGCGCGGCTGGGGCTGCTCGCCGAGGACGAGCCGCTGACGGCGCCGCTGCTGTACCGGTTCCTGCGGGCCACCCCGGCGGAGCTGGTCGGGGTCTGGCTGCCGGACCTGGTCGGCGACCCGCGCCCGCAGAACCTGCCCGGCACCTGGGACCAGTACCCGAACTGGCGCCTGCCGGTCGCCGACGGCTCCGGTGCGCCGGTCACCCTGGAACGCCTCGCCGCCGCGCCCGCCGCCGGCCTGCTCTCCCAGCTCCTCGCCCCCGCCGCCTCCGTCAGGCCGACCCCGACGCGCGCCGTCCCATAAGCGGCGGGTAAGTTGGAAACGTGGACAAGAGGAACGCTTTGCGAGCCGGCGCGGTCTCCGCAACGGTCACGCTGATGATGCTGCTGACGTCGCCCGCCATGGCCTTCGCCCGGGACGACGGTGACGACCCGGGCTCCGGCCTGAGTGTCGGTGAGACCCTCGGCCTGTACGTGTTTCTGCCGCTCGTGGCCTTCGCGCTGATCGCCGGGCTGGCCGGCCTGCCGTACGGCAAGGGCAAGAAGAAGTAACTCCTCGAGGCAACGCCTCACGGCAACGCTTCTAGGCACCTCCTCTAGGCAGCTCCTCGGAGCAAGCCGACCGTCGCGTCCACCAGGACCCGCACGACCCCGAAGGGGCGCCGGACGATCCCGTCCGGCGCCCCTCCGTGGTTCCGGGGGACCGTCAGCGGGCCCCCGCCGCACGGTCGGCCGCCTGCGCCCTGAGCGCGCGCTCGACGCCCGCCCGCGCCTCGACGACCTGGCGCCGCAGCGCCGGCGCCGGCTCGGCCGAGGCCAGCCACGCGTCGGTCGCGTCCAGCGTCTCCTGCGTCACCTGCAGGGCCGGGTACAGTCCGACGATGATCTGCTGCGAGATCTCGTGGCTGCGGGTCTCCCAGACGTGCTTCACCGCCGCGAAGTACTTCGCCGCGTACGGCGCGAGCAGCTCGCGCTGGTCGGACTGCTGGAAGCCGGCGATGACCGCTTCCTGCACATAGTTCGTCAGCTTGTCGGACTCCACCACCGACGCCCAGGCCTCCGCCTTGGCCTCGGCGGTCGGCCGGGCGGCGCGGCAGGTGGCCGCGTGCTCCTGGCCGGCCGCGGTGTTGTCCCGCTCCAGCTCGGCGGCGATGGCGGCCTCGTCGGCCCGGCCGGTGGCCGCGAGGCGCACCAGCAGGGTCCAGCGCAGCTCGGTGTCCACCGCGAGGCCCTTGATCTCGGCCGAGCCGTCCAGCAGCCCGGCGAGCAGGCCCAGCTGACCGTCCGTGCGGGCGACCGCGGCGAGGGCGCGGGCCCAGGCCAGCTGGTGGTCGCTGCCGGGCTCGGCGGCGCGCAGGTGCTCCTCCGCGGCGGCGGCCCAGCGGTCGAGGCCCTCCTCGCGCCACGCCGGGTCGGCGTAGGCGTCGAGGGCGAGCTTGACCTGGCGATGCACGGACTGCACCACGCCGATGTCGCTCTCGCGCCCGATGCCGGACAGCGCCAGCGACAGGTAGTCGCGGGCGGCCAGCTCGCCGTCGCGGGTCATGTCCCAGGCGGAGGCCCAGCACAGCGCGCGCGGCAGCGACTCGGTGAAGCCGCCGAGGTTCTCGGTGACGACGGCCAGCGAGTCCTCGTCGAGCCGGATCTTGGCGTACGAGAGGTCGTCGTCGTTCAGCAGCACGACGGCCGGGCGGTGCCGGCCGACCAGCTCGGGCACCTCGGTGCGCGGGCCGTCGACGTCCAGCTCGATCCGGTCGGTGCGCACCAGCGCGTCACCGTTGAGCTCGTACAGGCCGATCGCGATGCGGTGCGGCCGCAGCACGGCCTCGCCCTTGGCGCCGGCGGGCAGCGCGGGGGCCTCCTGGAGCACCGCGAAGGACTCGATCTCGCCGTCGGTGTTCAGCACGACGGACGGCCGCAGCACGTTGATGCCGGCGGTCTCCAGCCAGGCCTTGGACCAGGCCTTGAGGTCGCGGCCGCTGGCCTCCTCCAGGGCGCCGAGCAGGTCGCTGAGCCGGGTGTTGCCCCAGGCGTGGCGCTTGAAGTACGCCTGGACGCCCTGGAAGAAGGCGTCCTGGCCGACGTACGCCACCAGCTGCTTGAGCACCGAGGCGCCCTTGGCGTAGGTGATGCCGTCGAAGTTGACCTGGACGTCCTCCAGGTCGTTGATCTCCGCCATGATCGGGTGGGTGGACGGCAGCTGGTCCTGCCGGTACGCCCAGGTCTTCATCTGGTTGGCGAAGGTGGTCCAGGAGTGCGGCCACCTGGAGCCGGGGGCCTCGGCCTGGCAGACGGCCTCGGCGAAGGTCGCGAAGGACTCGTTGAGCCAGAGGTCGTTCCACCACTCCATGGTGACGAGGTCGCCGAACCACATGTGGGCGAGCTCGTGCAGGATCGTCGCGGCGCGGGCCTCGTAGGCGGCGTCGGTGACCTTGGAGCGGAACACGTACTGGTCGCGCAGCGTGACGGCGCCCGCGTTCTCCATCGCGCCGGCGTTGAACTCCGGGACGAAGAGCTGGTCGTACTTGGCGAACGGGTACGGGAAGTCGAACTTCTCCTGGAAGTAGTCGAAGCCCTGCTTGGTGACCTCGAAGACGGCCTCCGGGTCCAGGTACTCGCGCAGCGAGGGCCGGCAGTAGACGCCCAGCGGCACCTTCTGCTCGCCGTTCTCGTAGGTGTCGAAGACGCCGACGTACGGGCCGGCGACGAGCGCGGTGATGTAGCTGGAGATCCGGCCGGTGGGCTCGAACGTCCAGACCCGGGTGTCGCCCTCGCCGACCGGCTCCGGGGTCGGCGAGTTGGAGACCACGACCCAGCCCGCGGGCGCGGTCACGGTGAACGCGAACGCGGCCTTCAGGTCGGGCTGCTCGAAGTTGGCGAAGACCCGGCGGGCGTCCGGCACCTCGAACTGGGTGTACAGGTAGGTCTCGCCGTCGACCGGGTCGACGAACCGGTGCAGGCCCTCACCGGTGTTGGTGTACTCGCAGTTCGCGACGACCCGCAGCTCGTTCTCGGCCGCCAGGTCCGGCAGCGGGATGCGGCTGTCGGCGAAGCTCGCCGGGTCCAGCCGCACGCCGTTGAGGGTGATCTCCTCGACGCTCGGGGCGACGAGGTCGATGAAGGTGTCCGCGCCGGGGGTGGTGGCGGTGAACCGGACCACGGTGGTGGACCGGAAGGTACCGCCCTCGCGGGCCGAACCGAGGTCGAGCTCGATGTCGTACGCGTCCACGTGGAGGAGGTCGGCCCGGGTGCGGGCCTCCTCACGGGTCAGGTTTGTGCCGGGCACTCGCTGCACTCCTTTGTCAGACTGATGGTCCGAATCCTCGCACGTCCAACGGACCGGGCGGCCGGAAAATCACGGGCGGGGCGGGCCCGGGCGATCAGCCCCGGCCCACCCCGCCCGGGTGGTTCACCGTGTCGGTCCACGACGGGGGCTGCAAGCCCCCGGCGTCACTTCTTCCACTTGGTCAGCGGACCGTCGCTGGCGCTGTAGCGGCGGAACGCGTAGACCGCGGCGCCGTCGTCCGAGATCAGGTACTCGGTGCTGCTGCTGCCGATGCTCATGCTGCTCGGCATGGCCATGGTGCCGAGGTCGGTCAGCGAGCCGTCGGTCGGCGAGAGCGTCACCAGGCGGGCCGGCTTGTTGTAGCCCTGGTCGACGACGGCGCGGACCTTGCCCTCCTTGTCGGTCCCGGCCACCAGGCGCATGTCGTTGCTGGCCGAACCGGAGTTGGCCGCCCACAGCCGCTTGCCGGTGTTCAGGTCGTAGGCGTTGATGCCCGCCTTGCTGCCGCTGACCTGGACGTACAGCGTGGTGCCGCTGACCACGTTGCGGGTGACGGCCTCGTCCTGGCCGGAGAGCCGCAGGCTGTCCGAACCGGGCTCCTTGACGGACATCTGGTTGCCCGGCTTGTTGTCCTTGTCGAACGGCAGGACGTAGTCGCCCTGCGGACCGTTGGACATCAGCAGCACCAGCGGCTTGTCCTGGACGACCGAGTCGACCTCCTCGATGCTGCCGGTGAGGGTGATCGGGGTGCTGGCCGGCTTGCCGGTCTCGGCGTTGACGATCACCAGCTGCGACTTCGGGCCGCTGGTGCCGTAGCAGCGGTCGCTGACCGCGATCTGGGTGCCGGCCGCCTTGGCGCGCAGGATGCAGTCCTTGTCACGGGGCTGGTACTGCCAGGCCGGCTGGCCGTTGGCGATGCTCAGGGCACCGACCATGTTGCCGCCGACGGCGACCACGTTCTCGGTGACGCTGAGGGTCGGCGAGGACATCCGGTCGGCCGAGACCTTGACGCTCCACAGCAGCTTGCCCTGCGCCAGGTCGACGGCGCCGACGGTGGAGCAGTCGCTGTCACCGGTGTTGAAGGAGACGGCGGCGATGCCCTTGGAGTTGGCGCCGTACGAGGCGGTGCACATCTCCTTGCTGCCGGCCGGGACGGGGATGGTCCAGGCCTCCTTGCCGTCGGTCAGGTTGTAGGCCTTGATGCCGGAGCTGTCGGCGCGCACGGCGAGCTTGTCGGTGCCCCAGACGCCGAGCAGCTGGCTGGAGCTGTCCGAGGTGGCCGGCTTGGGTGCGCTCCAGGCGACGGTGAAGGTGCCGCCCTTGGTGCCGGGGCCGGGGCCGCCGGTGGTCCCGCCGTTGTCGGTGCCGCCGGTGGCGACCGGGCCCGGGCCCGGGTCGGGCTTGGGATCGGGGTCCTTGAGCAGGACGACCAGGGCGATCACGATCGAGATCGCCAGCACGCCGCCGATGATCCCGCCCCACAGCATCACGGGGTTGCGCTGCTTGGGCGCGACGGGCGCGACCGGGTAGCCGTACCCGGGCTGCTGCTGGTAGTTGTAGCCGCCGGTGTTGTAGCCCTGCCCGGCGTCCGGCGCGCCGTACGGGGCGCCGGGGACCGGGTCGTACGGGCCGACCGGCGCGGCGCCGGGCGGCGGCGGGGCCTGGGTGGGGAACCCGGTCGCGGTCGGCGCGTACGCCGCGTACTCCGGGCTGCCGACGGGCGGCTGCGCGGGCGGTGCCGGCGGCTGGGCGGGCGGCGGGCCCGCGGGTGCGGCCGGGCCCGGAACGGCCGCGCCGTCGAGCTGCGTCATCTGGTCCGCGACGGCGGCCGGATCGACACCACCGCCCGGCGGGCGCCCGAACGAGACGCCCCGGTTGTCCTGCGGACCGTTGCCGGGCGTTTCGCCTGCCCCCGGCGTAGGGTGATCCCCTGCCATCTGATTCCCCGTCATGTCTGGAAGCGTCCCCCTGCCGGTGCCGTCCACGGCTCCGATGGGACGGGTGAGAATTGGGCACCATGGTAGTGGTGTGCGGATTTGCGCCGCCGCCAGGACCGCGGATCCCCGTCCTCGCAGGTCCAGGCCGTGCAACACCTTCACCCTCCGATCACCGGGCCGCCACGCCCGCGCCCCGCGCCACGGCGCGCGCCGGTGCCCCGCCGTCCGCGCTCCCCGGGCGCCCGCCGGCTCCCACCGGGGCCCCCGTCCGGCCCCCCGGGCCGTACCCTTCAGGAGTTGAAGGGGACGCCCGGCGGAGGGGTCCCCGCCCTGGGAGGGTGGATCATGTCGACGGACACACCGGGCTCGCAGTCCTCGCTGCACCGGGCGAACCTGGAACGGGTGCTCCGCGCGGTGCGGATGGCCGGCTCGCTGACCCAGGCCGAGATCGCCCGCGGCACCGGCCTGTCCGCGGCCACCGTCTCCAACATCGTGCGGGAGTTGAAGGAGAGCGGCACCGTCGTGGTCGCCGACACCTCCTCCGGCGGCCGCCGCGCCCGCAGCGTCTCGCTCAGCGGGGACGCCGGCATCGTGGTCGGCATCGACTTCGGCCACACCCACCTGCGCGTCGCGGTCGGCAACCTGGCCCACCGGGTGCTGGCCGAGGAGAGCGCCCCGATCGACGTTGACGTCTCCGCCCAGCAGGGCTTCGACCGCGCCGAGGCGATGGTGGAGCGGCTGCTGGCGCAGGCCGGGTTCCGCCCCGACAAGGTGATCGGCGTCGGCCTCGGCGTGCCCGGCCCGATCGACGTGGAGACGGGCGCGCTCGGCTCCACCGCGATCCTGCCCGGCTGGACGGGCATCGCCCCGGGCCGGGAGCTGGCCGAGCGGCTCGGCATGCCGGTGCACGTGGACAACGACGCCAACCTGGGCGCGCTCGGCGAGCTGGTCTGGGGCGCGGGCCGCGGGCTGAGCGACCTCGCCTACATCAAGGTCGCCAGCGGCGTCGGCGCCGGGCTGGTGGTGAACGGCCAGATCTACCGCGGCCCGGGCGGCACCGCGGGTGAGATCGGGCACATCACCCTGGACGAGGCCGGGCCGGTCTGCCGCTGCGGCAACCGCGGCTGCCTGGAGACCTTCGTCGGCTCCCGCTACCTGCTCTCGCTGCTCGTCTCCACCCTCGGCCCGGACCTCAGCCTGCCCCGGGTGGTCGAGCTGGCCCACCAGGGCGACCTCGGCTGCCGGCGGGTGATCGCCGACGCGGGCCGGCAGATCGGCACCGGCGTCGCGACCCTGTGCAACCTGCTCAACCCCCGCCGGGTGATCCTCGGCGGGGACCTCGCCGAGGCCGGTGAGCTGGTGCTCTCCCCGATCCGGGACTCGGTGGCCCGCTACGCGATCCCGAGCGCCGCCCGGCAGCTCTCGGTCGTGCCCGGCACCCTCGGCGGCCGGGCCGAGGTGCTCGGCGCGCTGGCCCTGGTGATGAGCGAGATGGGGGAGTCCGGCGCGCTGGGCCGCGCCTGAGGCCGGCGGCGGCGCGGCCGGCCGAGGCGGCCGCCCGGGGTCGCGCTCGAACAGCCGCGCCGACCGGATGAGCGAGCCCGAACGTCCGTCCGTCAATCCGGGGTGACCCGCCGCCCCGGCCCGACCTCCCGGAATGGCGGTAACCGAACCGTGGCACCGGGCGCGCCGCTCGGTGTCCGGCAGGCGGACATTAGACTCGACCGGTCGGCACCGGCCGGGACCGTCGGCCTGCCGCCGGACCGGGCAGCGACGCCCGTCGGACCGTCCGTGGTCCGCGAACACTGAACGAGGAGGAACGGGTGGCCCTGCTGACCCGCATTCGGGGACCGCGCGATCTCGACCGGCTCACGCCCGGACAGCTGGCCGCACTGGCCCAGGAGATCCGGACCTTCCTGGTGACCGAGGTCTCCAAGACGGGCGGACACCTCGGCCCCAACCTCGGCGTGGTCGAGCTCACCATCGCGCTGCACCGGGTCTTCGACTCGCCGCGCGACCGCATCCTCTTCGACACCGGCCACCAGAGCTACGTCCACAAGCTGCTCACCGGCCGCCAGGACTTCTCCCGGCTGCGGATGAAGGGCGGCCTGTCCGGCTACCCGTCCCGCGCCGAGTCCGAGCACGACGTGATCGAGAACTCGCACGCCTCCACGGTGCTCTCGTACGCCGACGGCCTGGCCAAGGCCAACCAGCTGCTGGGCAAGAGCGACCCGGTCGTCGCGGTGATCGGCGACGGCGCGCTCACCGGCGGCATGGCCTGGGAGGCGCTCAACAACATCGCCGACGCCAAGGACCGCCCGCTCGTCATCGTCGTCAACGACAACGAGCGCTCGTACTCGCCGACCATCGGCGGCCTGGCCAACCACCTCGCCACCCTGCGCACCACCCAGGGCTACGAGCGCTTCCTGTCCTGGGGCAAGGAGGCGCTGCAGCGCACCCCGGTGGTCGGCCAGCAGCTGTTCGAGACGCTGCACGGCGCCAAGAAGGGCCTCAAGGACTTCATCGCCCCGCAGGGCATGTTCGAGGACCTCGGCCTCAAGTACATCGGCCCGATCGACGGCCACGACCTGACCGCCCTGGAGTCCGCGCTGACCAAGGCGCGCGGCTTCGGCGGCCCGGTGATCGTGCACTGCCTCACCGAGAAGGGCCGCGGCTACCACGCCGCCGAGAACAACGACGAGGACCGCTTCCACGCGGTCGGCAAGATCCACCCGGAGACCGGCCTGCCGATCCAGAGCGGCGGCGGGAGGAGCTGGACCTCGGTCTTCGCCGAGGAGATGGTCGCGCTCGGCCACGAGCGCGAGGACATCGTCGGCATCACCGCCGCCATGCTCCACCCGGTCGGCCTGGCCCCGTTCGCCGAGGCCTTCCCGGACCGCATCTTCGACGTCGGCATCGCCGAGCAGCACGCCGTCACCAGCGCCGCCGGCCTGGCCACCAACGGCCTGCACCCGGTCTTCGCGGTCTACGCGACGTTCCTGAACCGGGCCTTCGACCAGGTCCTGATGGACGTCGCCCTGCACAAGCTGGGCGTCACCTTCGTGCTGGACCGGGCCGGGGTCACCGGCGACGACGGCGCCTCGCACAACGGCATGTGGGACATGTCGATGCTGCAGATCATCCCGACCCTGCGGCTGGCCGCCCCGCGCGACGCCGAGCAGGTCCGCGCGCTGCTGCGCGAGGCCGTCGAGGTCGAGGACGCCCCGACCGTGGTCCGCTACTCCAAGGGCACGGTCGGCCCGGCCGTCCCCGCGGTCGGCCGGATCGGCGGCATGGACGTGCTGCGCGCCGCCGAGGAGCCCTCCGGCGCCCACCGCGCCGACGTGCTGATCGTCTCGGTCGGCGCGATGGCCCCCACCAGCCTGGAGGTCGCCGACCTGCTGGCCGCCCAGGGCATCACCGCCACCGTGGTGGACCCGCGCTGGGTCAAGCCGGTGGACCCGGCCCTGCCGGGCCTGGCCGCCGAGCACCGGATGGTCGTCACGATCGAGGACAACGGCCGGGTGGGCGGCGTCGGCGCGGCCGTGGCGCAGGCGCTGCGGGACGCGGACGTGGACCTGCCGGTGCGCGACTTCGGAATCCCGCAGGAGTTCCTGGACCACGCCAGCCGGGCCGAGATCCTGGCCGAGATCGGCCTGAACGGGCCGGACATCGCCCGGAAGGTGGAGACCCTGGTCGCCAAGCTGGACGCGGCGCCGGTCGAGGCCTGACGGACACGGCGGGCGAAAGCGCCGGTGGAAGGCCCGCACCGGGCACGCCGAAGGGACCGGCGGTCCGTTCGTGTCGGACCGGTCACCCGTTCCGCCGCCGACTGTTCGTCGTAACTTCGTAACAGTTCGTCACGAAACAAGCTGACAATCGCACTGAAAGGCGGGACCGGCGCCACCGGCGCCGATCCCGCCCGGTAGGTTGTCACCCGTGCCGACCCCCACCCGCCTCCGCCTCACCGGACTGGCCGAGCGCCTGCCCGAGCGCGTCCGTACCCGTGTGCTCACCGGGTACTGGACCAGGCTGGTGCCGGTGCTCGCGCTGGTCGCGCTGCTCACCCACATCCCCTCCTTCGCCCGGCCCGTCTGGAGCCCGGACGAGGGCTTCCTGGCCACCCAGGCCCGGATGCTGGCGGACGGCGGAGTGCTGTACGACACCGTGGTGGACCGCAAGCCGCCGCTGCTGCCCTGGCTCTACCAGGCCTGCTTCGCGGTCTTCGGCTCCGCCTCGCTCTGGCCGCTGCGCACCCTGGCGGTGGTGGCCCACCTGGTCACCGCGATCCTGCTGGCCTCGATCGCCCGCGGCCGCTGGGGCAACCGGGCCGGCGCCGGGGCCGGGCTGCTCTACCTGCTGGTCTCCATCGGGCTCTCCCCGGAGGACACCCAGGCGGCGACCTTCGAGGTCTTCATGCTGCCCGCGATGGTGGCCGCCTTCCGGTACGCCGAACGGCGCCGCTGGCTGGCCGCGGGCATCGCGGTCGCGCTGTGCTCACTGACCAAGCAGACCGGCGGCGCGGTGCTGCTGCCGGTGCTCTGGATGCTGTTCCAGGACACCCGCCGGCGCGGGGTGCGCTGGCCGCCCGCGCTGTTCAAGATCGGGTTCGGCTTCATCCTGCCGATAGCGCTGGTCGCGGTGATCCTCACCAAGCCCAAGGGCTTCCTCTTCTGGGTCGTCACCGGCAGCGGCGACTACGCCTCCTTCGGCGGCGCCTGGCTCCAGATGGTCGGCCGGGCGCTCGGCAACTCGGCCATCCTGGCCGGGGCCGGCCTGGGCTTCCTGCTCCCGGTCGGGCGCCGGCTCTGGCTCAAGCGCCGCCACCGCCCGCTGCCGGTGGCCGGCGAGGAGCACGGCTCGACCAC
This sequence comes from Kitasatospora sp. Xyl93, assembly GCF_055383135.1. Lineage (NCBI taxonomy): Bacteria > Bacillati > Actinomycetota > Actinomycetes > Kitasatosporales > Streptomycetaceae > Kitasatospora > Kitasatospora sp. Xyl93. The sequence goes on from NZ_AP029185.1 coordinate 5,747,434, forward strand.
CGACCTGTGGGTCTGGCTGCTCTCCTCGGTCGTCGCGGTCAGCGTGGGCTTCCACTTCTTCGGCCACTACTACCTCCAGCTGATGCCGCCGCTGGTGCTGCTGGGCACCGGGGCGGTCGCCACCTCGGCGGTCCGCTGGAAGCCCGTCCTGGTGTACACCACGGCCGCCGCGACGGTGTTCTGGGGCCTGGCGCTGGCCTGGCCGGGGGAGCGGCTCAACCGCACCACCGAGGTCGCCACCGCCATCGCCGCCCAGACCACTCCCAAGGACACCCTGCTGGTCTGGGGGATGCACCCCGAGCTGTACTGGCTGGCCGACCGCAAGCCCGCCACCCGCTACCTGACGGCCGGCTTCCTCACCAACTACAGCGGCGGCAAGGACGGCAACCAGAACGTCGGCGAGCAGTTCAGCGTCGCCAACGCCTGGCAGACCTTCGACAAGGAGCTGGCCAACGGCCTGCCCGAGGTCGTGGTCGACGACTCCGGCATCGCCCCGTACCAGCCGGTGATGGTCCCGCGGATCGAGAACCTGCTGGACACCCACTACGAGATGGTCGGCGTCTTCGCCGACACCGTGGTCTACCGCCTCAAGCACTGAGACCCCGGTCCGCGGCCGGCCGGGCGACCGCTCCGTACACGCCCGCCGCTCGGCGGCTCCGTACACAGACATCCGGCTCGTACACAGGGCACCCTGGCGGCAGCTCCGTACACACGGGAGAGCCCCGGCGACCATGCGGTCACCGGGGCTCTCCCGTGTACGGGCGGGTGTGCCTTACGCGGGCACCGAGGCCACGCCGGGGGCGAGGAAGCGCTTGCCGTTCACCCGCTCCGAGACGCCCTCACGGTCCAGGTACGGGGTGATCCCGCCCAGGTGGAAGGGCCAGCCGGCACCGGTGATCATGCAGAGGTCGATGTCCTGCGCCTCGGCGACGACACCCTCCTCCAGCATCAGACCGATCTCCTGCGCGACGGCGTCCAGGGCGCGGGCGCGGACCTGCTCCTCGGTGAGCACCGAGTCGCCGAAGGTCAGCAGCTCCAGCACCTCGGGGTCGAGGACCTGCTGGCCGTCCGTCCAGGTGTAGAAGCCGCGCTTGCCGGCCTTGACCACCTTGGCGAGGTTCTCCGAGACGGTGAACCGCTCCGGGAAGGCGCCGTGCAGGGTCTCCGAGACGTGCAGGGCGATGGCCGGGCCGACCAGCTCCAGCAGCACGATCGGGGACATCGGCAGGCCGAGCGGCTCGACGGCCTTCTCGACGTCGGCGATCGGGGTGCCCTCGTCGATGATGCTCTGGATCTCGCCCATGAAGCGGGTCAGGATCCGGTTCACCACGAACGCCGGGCGGTCCTTGCAGAGGACCGAGGTCTTCTTCAGCTTCTTGGACACCGCGAAGGCGGTGGCCAGCGAGGCGTCGTCGGTCGAGTCGCCGCGGACGATCTCCAGCAGCGGCAGGATCGCGACCGGGTTGAAGAAGTGGAAGCCGACGACCCGCTCGGGGTGCATCAGCTTCGAGGCCATCTCGGTGACCGACAGCGAGGAGGTGTTGGTCGCCAGCACACAGGTCGGCGAGACGACGTCCTCCAGGTCCGCGAAGACGGCCTGCTTGACGCCCATCTCCTCGAACACGGCCTCGATGACGAAGTCCGCGTCGCCGAAGGCGGCGGCCTTGTCCAGCGAGCCGGAGACCAGGCCCTTGAGGCGGTTGGCCTTGTCCTTGCCGATCCGGCCCTTGCCGAGCAGCTTGTCGATCTCGGCGTGGACGTAGCCGACGCCCTTGTCGACGCGCTCCTGGTCGATGTCGGTGAGGACCACCGGCACCTCCAGACGGCGGGCGAACAGCAGCGCCAGCTGGGAGGCCATCAGACCGGCGCCGACGACGCCGACCTTGGTGACCGGGCGGGCCAGCGACTTGTCCGGCGCGCCGACCGGGCGCTTGGCCCGGCGCTGCACCAGGTTGAAGGCGTAGATGCCGCTGCGCAGCTCGCCGCTCATGATGAGGTCGGCCAGGGCCGCGTCCTCGGCGTCGAAGCCGGCCTGCAGGCCGGCCTTGTCCGCGAGGTCGAAGTCCTTGGCGGCGGCGATGATGTCCAGCGCCTTGTAGGCGGCCGGGGCGGCGCCGTGCACCTTGCCGTCGGCGACCATGCGGCCCCAGAGGACGGCGTCGTCCCAGGCCTTGCCGCGGTCGATCGCCTCGCGCTCGACGACGTGGTCGCCCTTGAGGACCTTGGCGGCCCACAGCAGCGACTGCTCCAGGAAGTCGGCCGGCTCGAAGATCGCGTCGGCGATCCCCAGCTCGAACACGTCCTTGCCCTTGAGCTGCTTGTTCTGGTTCATCGAGTTCTCGACGATGACCTTGACGGCCTTACCGGCACCGATCAGGTTCGGCAGGATGGTGCAGCCGCCCCAGCCGGGGACGAGGCCGAGGAAGACCTCGGGCAGCGAGAACGCCGGGACGCCCGCCGACACCGTGCGGTAGTCGCAGTGCAGGCCGACCTCGACGCCGCCGCCCATCGCCGCGCCGTTGTAGAAGGCGAAGGTGGGGACGGGCAGCGCGGCGATCCGCTTGAAGACCTCGTGGCCGCCCTTGCCGATGGCCAGCGCGTCCGCGTGCTGCTGGAGCACCTCGACGCCCTTGAGGTCGGCGCCGACCGCGAAGATGAACGGCTTGCCGGTGATCGCCGCACCGACGATCCTGCCCTCGGCGGCCTCGGCCTCGACCTGGTCCAGCGCCTCGTCCAGCTTGAGCAGCGAGCCCGGGCCGAAGGTGGTCGGCTTGGTGTGGTCGAAGCCGTTGTCCAGGGTGATCAGCGCCAGCCTGCCGGCCTGCAGCGGCAGGTCCAGGTGGCGGACGTGCGCGGTCGTGACGACCTCGCCCGGGAACAGCTCGGCGCCGCGCTGGAGCAGCTCAGTGGTGTTGCTCATCGTCACTTACCACCCTCGAAGTGGGGGTTCTCCCAGATGATGGTGCCGCCCATGCCGAAGCCGATGCACATCGTGGTGAGGCCGTAGCGGACGTCCGGGCGCTGCTCGAAGCGGCGGGCCAGCTGGTTCATCAGGCGCACGCCGGAGGAGGCCAGCGGGTGGCCGAAGGCGATCGCGCCGCCGTACGGGTTGACCCGCTCGTCGTCGTCCGCGATGCCGTAGTGGTCGAGGAAGGCCAGGACCTGGACGGCGAAGGCCTCGTTGACCTCGAACGCGCCGATGTCGTCGATGGTCAGACCGGCCTTGGCCAGCGCCTTCTCGGTGGCCGGCACCGGGCCGATGCCCATGACCTCGGGCTCGACGCCCGCGAAGGCGAAGGAGACCAGGCGCATCTTGACCGGGAGGCCGAGCTCCTCGGCGACGTCCTCGGCCGCCAGCAGCGAGGCGGTGGCACCGTCGTTCAGACCGGCCGAGTTGCCCGCGGTGATGTTGCCGTGCGGGCGGAACGGGGTCTTGAGGCCCGCCAGGCTCTCCATCGTGGTGCCCGGGCGCAGCGGCTCGTCCACGGTGGCCAGGCCCCAGCCGGTCTCGCCGACCTCGGGGTTGGTGTTGCGGATCGAGATCGGCACCAGGTCCGGCTGGATGTCGCCGTTGGCGTACGCCTTGGCGGCCTTCTCCTGCGAGCGCACGGCGTAGGCGTCGCAGCGCTCCTTGGTCAGGTGCGGGAAGCGGTCGTGCAGGTTCTCCGCGGTCATGCCCATGAACAGGGCGGACTCGTCGACCAGCTTCTCGGAGACGAAGCGCGGGTTCGGGTCGACGCCCTCGCCCATCGGGTGGCGGCCCATGTGCTCGACGCCGCCGGCCACGACCACGTCGTACGCGCCGAAGGCGATGCCGCCGGCGGTGGTGGTCACGGCGGTCAGCGCGCCGGCGCACATGCGGTCGATCGCGTAGCCGGGGACGGACTTCGGCAGGCCGGACAGCAGGGCGGCGGTGCGCCCGATGGTCAGACCCTGGTCGCCGATCTGCGTGGTGGCCGCGACGGCGACCTCGTCGATTCGCTCGACGGGCAGGTTCGGGTTACGGCGCACGAGCTCCCGGATGCACTTGACGACCAGGTCGTCGGCGCGCGTCTCGTGGTAGATGCCCTTCGGGCCGGCCTTGCCGAACGGGGTGCGGACGCCATCGACGAAGACGACGTCCCTCGCGGTACGAGGCACGGGGGCTCTCCTCCCAGGGACCAACATTTGAGGTGGGCGGGCTGCCGCCGTCGAAGACCCGAGCGGCGCCGCATCACGGCCATGCTACCCGCCGGTAACCAACCTGCCCAGGCCCCTCGGAGGGATCCGACCATGTGTCCCCGGACACGTTCCCGCCCCGTCCCACCAGCAGTGCCGTTCGCAGGGACGACGAAGGGGATGTCGCCCGTACGGACGACATCCCCTTCGTGCTGCTGCCGGGTCGGCCCGGACCGCGGCGGCCCCGCGCCGGACCCGGGTGGTCAGTCCTGGGTCGCGGCCGCGGCCGCGGCGAACGCGGCGGCCACCGCCGGCGCCACCAGGTCCACCTGCCACTGCCGGGCGCCGAGCCCGCGCAGCGCGGCGGCCACGCCCTCCGGGCCCGGGTCGGCCGGCGGCTGCCAGGAGACCCGCCGGACCAGGTCCGGGGTGATCAGGTTCTCGGCCGGCAGGTGGTACCGCTCGGCCAGCTCGCTGATCGCGCTGCGCGCGCCGGACAGCCGGGCGGCGGCCACCGGGTCCTTCTCGGCCCAGGCCCGCGGCGGCGGCGGTCCGTCGTGCGGCGCGGCGGCCGGCGGCAGCAGGTTCTCCGGGATCTCCCGGGCGCGCTGCACGGCCGCCAGCCACTGCTCCAGCTGGCGCCGGTGCACCCGCGGGCCGAAGCCCTGGACGGCCTGCAGGGCGGCGATGTTCAGCGGCATGGCCAGCGCGGCGTTGACGATCGCGGCGTCCGCGAGCACCCGGCCGGGGGAGACGTCGCGGTCCTGCGCCATCCGGTCGCGGACGAGCCACAGCTCGCGCACCACGGCCAGCTGACGGCGGCGGCGGATCTTGTGCAGCTGCGAGGTGCGGCGCCACGGGTCGGTGCGCGGGGCCGGGCGGGGCGCGGCGGCGATCGCGGCGAACTCCTCCAGCGCCCAGCCGAGCTTGCCCTGGGCGTCCAGCTCCTGTTCGAGTGCGTCGCGCAGCTCGACCAGCACCTCGACGTCCAGAGCGGCGTAGCGCAGCCACGGCTCGGGAAGCGGGCGGGTGGACCAGTCGACCGCGGAGTGCTCCTTGGCCAGGCTCAGGCCGAGCACGTTCTCGGTCATCGGCCCGAGGCCGACCCGGGCGAAGCCGGCGATCCGCCCGGCCAGCTCGGTGTCGAACAGCCGCCGGGGTCTCATGCCGACCTCGGCCAGGCAGGGCAGGTCCTGGGAGGCCGCGTGGACCACCCATTCGGCGTCCTCGACGGCCTTGCCGAGGGCGCTGAGGTCCGGGCAGGCGATCGGGTCGATCAGGGCGGAGCCGGAACCCGCGCGGCGCAACTGGATGAGGTAGGCGCGCTGCCCGTAGCGGTAGCCGGAGGCCCGTTCGGCGTCGACGGCCACCGGTCCGGTGCCCGCGGCGAAGGCCGCGACGACATCGGCCAGCGCCTGCTCGTCCGCCACCACGGGCGGGATCCCCTCCCTCGGCTCGAGGAGCGGGACCGGGGCTGCTTCTTCTGGGATGGCTGCTACGGCGTCGGTCACCCCCCAAGGGTACGACGGTCCTCGCGGCCGGGAGTGTTGTCGGACTGGTCAGACTGCCACTCGGCCGGGGGCACGCCCGCCCGTCCCGGCGGTGCGGCCCGCGTGTCGCGGGCGCCGGGGACAGCGCTGCGGCGGCCGAGGAGGAAACGTTCCTCCTCGGCCGCCGCAGCGGTCCGGAGCGTCCGGCTCAGTGGATGATGCCGGTGCGCAGCGCGACCGCGACCATGCCGGCGCGGTCGCCGGTGCCCAGCTTGCGGGCGATCCGGGCGAGGTGGCTCTTGACGGTGAGTGCCGACAGGCCCATCGCCACGCCGATCGCCTTGTTGGACTGCCCTTCGGCGACCAGTCGCAGCACCTCGACCTCGCGGCCGGAGAGTTCGCGGTAGGCGGCCTGTTGTGCGCCCGGCGCTCCGGGGGCTCCGGGGGCTCCGGGCGCGCCCGGAGCACCGGCCGCGCCCGGCATGCCCGGCATCCCGGGGCGGCGCATCCGGCCGGCCAGCCCGGCGGCGCCGAGCGGCAGGCCCGGGCGGCCCGTCATCGCGACGTTCGTCCGGGTGCCGGTCACCACGTATCCCTTGACGCCGCCGGCCAGCGCGCTGCGGACCGCGCCGATGTCGTCGGCGGCGGACAGCGCCAGGCCGTTGGGCCAGCCCGCGGCGCGGGTCTCGGCGAGGATGGTCAGCCCGGAGCCGTCCGGGAGGTGGACGTCGGCGACACAGATGTCACGAGGGGTGGAGACCCGGGGGCGGGCCTCGGCGATCGAGGACACCTCGATCACGTCCCGGACACCGAGTGCCCACAGGTGGCGGGTGACGGTGTTTCGGACGCGGGGATCGGCGATGACCACCATGGCGGTGGGCTTGGTCGGCCGGTAGGCGACCACGTTTGCGGGGTGCTCAAGAAGGACCGACACCAGGCCTCCTGCGGGGAGTGGCGGACGGAACCCCGATGGGGGCGGTCGGAGTGTTCCGCGTTCGGAAAGGGTCACAGTCTGCTTCGGCAGCAACCGCGCCCGGCTTTAGCGAAAGATCACGATCTAGTGAGTAACAATACGGACAAATCGCGCAAATGATTGATGCGACATGCCCGGTATTCGTACAAAATCGATCAGATTTGGTGCCGATTGGTCAGTATCGACCGATGAATTGACGCAGAGCGGGGTCCGAAGTCACACTCCGTCAGCCCCGGGGGCGTCCCGTCAGCCCTGGGGGTGGCGTCCGGCCGTCCGGGCGCCGTCCGGACCGCACGCCACCCGTCAGTGCGACCGGGGGCGTCGCCGGGCCGGCATCGGGACCACTCCACCGAGTGAAGGAACCTCGGCGGGCCCCTGCGGGGCCGGGGCGGCCGGCGGCAGTCCGGCGCTGATGCACAGCAGGTCCGCCCAGGCCGCCAGGTGCCGCTCGAAGCGGCCGTCGGCCGGGGTCCAGGAGGCCCGGATCTCGATCTCGGTCGACGACGGGCGGTCCGCCAGACCACCGAAGTACTGGGAGGCGGCCAGGGTCACCGTGCCGGACGGCTCCGCGTACCCGGCGCCGTGCGCCTGCAGGGCGTCCAGCAGCCAGGCCCAGCCGACCTCCGAGAGCATCGGGTCGCCGGCCATCTCCGGCTCCAGCTCCGCCCTGGTCATCGTGACCACCCGGAACTCCCCGTTCCAGGCCTCCTGTCCGGCCGGGTCGTACAGCAGCACCAGCCGGCCGTCCGCCAGCTCCTCGCCGTCCACCTCGACCGAGGCGGTCACCGCGAACGAGTACGGGGCCGGCCGGCGCGGGGCCGGCGCGGGGGAGAGCTGCACCTCGGGCCGCAGCCGCGCCCCGTCCAGGGCCGCCACGGCCGCCCGGAACTCGCTCGGCGCCCCCTCGCGACCCGCTCCGCCACCTGCTCCGCCACCCTGCGCGGGGTGCCCTCCGACCGCTGCCATGCCCCGAAGACTAGGTCGAAGCGCGGGGTTATCGCCGCAACTTCTCTCCCAGCGGCGTGCCGGAACGGCAAACCCGGACAGATCTTGGAGGAACCGACGAGACCGGCCGGGAAACCGGGCCCGGCACGCGTGCGAAGATTTGACGCGTGAGCGAGACTACGGCAGACACGACGGCGGCCACCCACGACGGCCCGACCACCCCCGCGCGCCGCGGCGCCGCGTACGACTCCGCGTTCCTGCGCGCCTGCCGGCACGAGCCCGTGCCGCACACCCCGGTGTGGTTCATGCGCCAGGCCGGCCGCTCGCTGCCCGAGTACCTGAAGGTCCGCGAGGGCATCCCCATGCTGGAGTCCTGCATGCGGCCCGAGCTGGTCAAGGAGATCACCCTGCAGCCGGTGCGCCGGCACAAGGTGGACGCGGCGATCTTCTTCAGCGACATCGTGGTGCCGCTCAAGGCCGTCGGCATCGACGTCGACATCAAGCCCGGCATCGGCCCGGTGATCGCCGACCCGATCCGCACCGCCGAGGACCTGAAGCGGCTGCGCCCGCTGGAGCCGGACGACGTCCCCTACATCACCGAGGCCGTCGGCCTGCTGGTGGACGAGCTCGGCGAGACCCCGCTGATCGGCTTCGCCGGGGCGCCCTACACGCTGGCCAGCTACCTGGTCGAGGGCGGCCCGTCCAAGAACCACGAGAACACCAAGGCCATGATGTACGGCCAGCCCGAGCTGTGGGCCGCCCTGGTGGACCGGCTCGCGGACATCACCTCGGCCTTCCTCAAGGTGCAGATCGAGGCCGGCGCCTCGGCGGTCCAGCTGTTCGACTCCTGGGTCGGCGCGCTCGCACCGGACGACTACCGCCGCTCGGTGATGCCGGCCAGCACCAAGGTCTTCGACGCCGTCGCCGGCTACGGCGTGCCGCGGATCCACTTCGGCGTCGGCACCGGCGAGCTGCTCGGCCTGATGGGCGCGGCCGGCGCGGACATCGTCGGCGTCGACTGGCGGGTGCCGCTCAACGTCGCCGCCGAGCGGGTCGGCCCGGGCAAGGGCCTGCAGGGCAACCTCGACCCGGCGGTGCTGTTCGCGCCCACCAAGGTCGTGGAGACCAAGGCCCGCGAGGTGCTGCACGCCGCCCAGGCGCTCGGCACCAGCGGCCACATCTTCAACCTCGGCCACGGCGTGCTGCCGTCCATGGACCCGGACGCGCTCAGCCGCCTGGTCGCCTTCGTCCACGAGGCCAGCGCGCGCTGACCTCCCGGTGGCGGGCCCCCGGGAGCCGGGGGCCGGCCACCAGGCCTGCCCTCGGACCCGCCTACGCGGGACGACGGCAGGCCCTATCCGGCCGCGACGTCGATCCCGGCCCGGCGCAGCAGCGCCGCCGTCACCCCGTCGCCGGGGCGCAGCTGCCCGGTGAACGTCCCGTCGTAGACCTGCCCGCAGCCGCAGGACGGGCTGCGCGCCATCAGCACTGCCCGCCGCGCCCCCGACTCCTCGGCGGCGGCCAGCGCCGCCCGGGCGCCGGCCAGGAACTCCTCGGTGCAGTCGGTGCCGGTGGCGTCCACCACCCGGGCCCGCCCGTCCAGCACGTCCGCGCCGTCCCCGCCCACGATCTCCGCCGGCGGCCGCGGCGTCGGCAGCCCGCCCGCCCCCTCCGGGCACACCACCACGGCCCGCCCCTCCCCGACCAGCCGCACGGCGCCGTCGGAGGTCTTCGCCCGCCCGTCGTACCGGCAGGGAATCCCGGCCAGACACGCGCTCACCACGATCGGTTCCACAGCACACAGATTAAGTGGAACCTCGCGGCGGTCTCGAACTCGCTATCTTGGCACTATGAGCGAGCTGCCGGACTGGATGTACGCGCCCAGAGACGAGGGCTGGTTTGCCGACGACCTCGACCACCTGCCGCAGGCACCGCGGCACACCGAACTGATCGACGGAGCCCTGGTCTTCATGATGTCGCCGCAGCGTTCGTTTCACGGCCGGGTCGTGCGAAATCTGACCGCTGCTCTGGAGTCGTTGCTGCCGGACGGGATGATGGTCGAGGACCAGATGACGGTCAAGCTCGACCGATGGAACCGGCCGGAGCCGGACGTGGTGGTTGCTTCGGCGGACTACGACGCGAACCGTACGTGGTTCGACGTGGCCGACGTGGTGCTCGTCGTCGAGGTCGTCTCGCCGGAGTCCGCACACCGCGACCGTACGGTCAAGGTCCGCAAGTACGCCGAGGCCGGGATCCCGCACTACTGGATCGTGGAGGAAGAAGAGGGCCTGCCGGTCGTGCACGCCTTCGAGCTGGAGACGGTGACCTCCTCCTACGCCCCGGCCGGGATCTTCCGCGGCAAGCTCGAACGCCCGGTGCCGTTCCCGATCACGATCGATCTGGACGGGCTGGTGCCGGGCGGCAGGCGTGCGGGGGATTGAGGGTTCGGCGTAAGGACCTGCGAGACTGCGGAGCATGTCGGATGCACAGGTCGTCGTCGTCGGTGGTGGGATCGCGGGGCTGGCTGCGGCCGCCTTCCTGAGTGGGGCGGCCGGGGGGCCGGCGCGGGCGCGGGTGACGGTGCTGGAGGCGTCCGCGCGGGTCGGCGGGAAGCTGTGGGGCGGTGAGGTCGGCGGGGTCCGGGTGGACCTCGGGGCCGAGTCGGTGCTGGCCCGGCGGCCGGAGGCGGTGGAGCTGGCGCGGGCGGTCGGGCTCGGCGAGGCGCTGGAGCCGCCGACCACCGCGAAGGCCGCGATCTGGACCCGCGGCGCGCTGCGGCCGCTGCCCGGCGGGCAGGTGATGGGCGTCCCCGGTGACCTGGCGGCGCTGGCCGCCTCCGGGGTGCTGACCGACGAAGGACTGGAGCGGGCCCGGCACGAGCAGGCCACCGAGGTCGGCGACGACGTCGCGATCGGCCGCTACGTCGCCGACCGGCTGGGCCAGGAGGTGGTGGACCGGCTGGTCGAGCCGCTGCTCGGCGGCGTCTACGCCGGCCGCGCCGACGAGATCTCGCTGCGTGCCGCCGTCCCGCAGCTGCTGTCGATCGCGCGCGGCGGCGGCTCGCTGGTCGAGGGGGTGCACGAGCTGGCCTCGCGGCCGAAGGTGGTCGGCACCCCGGTGTTCCAGGGCCTGCGCGGCGGCCTCGGCACCCTGCCCGGCGCGGTGGCCGCGGCCTGCGTCGAGGCGGGGGTGGACGTGCGCACCGACGCCCCGGTGGACGAGCTGCGCCGCACCCCCGGCGGCTGGCGGGTGGTGACCGGCGGCGAGGTGCTGCACGCGGACGCCGTGGTGCTGGCCGTCCCGGCCCCCGCCGCGGCCCGGCTGCTGCGCGAGGACGCCCCGGCGGCCGCCGCCGAGCTGGACGCCGTCGAGTACGCGGGCATGGCCCTGGTGACCCTCGCCTTCCGCCGCGCCGACCTGGCCGAACTCCCGAGCGGCAGCGGCTTCCTGGTGCCGCCGGTGGACGGGCGGCGGATCAAGGCCTCGACGTTCTCCTCCAACAAGTGGGGCTGGCTGGAGCGTTCCGCGCCGGACGCGTTCCTGCTGCGCACCTCGCTGGGCCGGTACCGCGAGGAGGAGGCGCTGGGGCTGGCGGACGAGGAGCTGGTGGCCCGCTCGCTGGCGGACCTGGAGGAGGCGGTCGGGCTGACCGCCAGGCCGTACGACACCTTCGTCTCCCGCTTCTCGGCCGGTCTGCCGCAGTACCCGGTGGGGCACCTGGACCGGGTGGCCCGGGTGCGGGCGGCGGCCGGACGGGTGGGCGCGCTGGCGCTGTGCGGCGCCGCGTACGACGGGGTGGGCATCCCGGCGTGCATCGGTTCGGCGGCGGCCGCCGCCGCGGCCGTCGACAGACTGTTGACCCCGGCGACCGGGGAAGGTTCCACGGAGAGGACAATGGGCGCATGACTGAGAGCGTTGAGCGGGAGCCGGAGCAGCGGCCCGAGAAGAAGAAGGCGCGCGACCTGAACCAGGTCATCCGCTACACCATGTGGTCGGTGTTCAAGCTCAAGGGCGCCCTGCCCGAGGACCGCACCGCGCTGGCCGCCGAGGTGGACGAGCTGTTCGCCCAGCTGGACGCCAAGGACGTGACCGTGCGCGGCACGTACGACGTCTCCGGTCTGCGCGCGGACGCCGACATCCTGGTCTGGTGGCACGCCGCCGACTCGGACGACCTCCAGGAGGCGTACAACCGCTTCCGCCGCACCGGCCTGGGCCGGCTGCTGGAGCCGGTCTGGTCGAACATGGCGCTGCACCGCCCGGCCGAGTTCAACAAGTCGCACATCCCGGCCTTCCTGGCCGACGAGCGCCCGCGCGACTACGTCTGCGTGTACCCGTTCGTCCGCTCCTACGAGTGGTACCTGCTGCCGGACGAGGAGCGGCGCGCGATGCTCGCCGAGCACGGCATGATGGCGCGAGGCTACCCGGACGTGCGGGCCAACACGGTGGCCTCGTTCGCGCTCGGCGACTACGAGTGGCTGCTCGCCTTCGAGGCGGACGAGCTGCACCGGATCGTCGACCTGATGCGCGACCTGCGCCCGTCGCGGGCCCGGCTGCACGTCCGCGAGGAGGTGCCGTTCTTCACCGGCCGCCGCAAGCCGGTCGGCGAGCTGCTGAACGGCCTGGTCTGAGCGGACCCGCGGTTCCCGGAGGCCGGTTCCCCTGGTGGGGAGCCGGCCTCCGGCGTTCCCCGGGGCCGCTGTCGGACAGGGCCCTACGGGCGCGGCCCGGCGAACTCGCGCAGCACGGCGGTGTAGTAGTCGCCGAGGTCGACCCGGGTGACGTCGGCGAAGCGGACCTTCGTCGGCTCCGGGTGCCAGCGCGCCTCGGGGTCGACCTCGTGCAGCCGCAGCGAGGCGGGGCGCAGCGCGGTGACCGTACCGACCCGGCAGACGTCGGGGTCGCGGTGCTCGGTGTGCAGGGCGATCAGGCCGTACTCGGCGCAGGCGGCGGTGAGCAGGCCAGGCAGGTCGTCCAGCGGCAGGTCGGCGCCGGGCGGGTGGGCCGGCCACAGGCCGCGGCGGCGCAGCGCCCGTACGGTCAGGCCCTCCGGGCCGCCGCGGTCGCGGACCGTGCGCAGGTCGGCGGTGCGGACGGCGGTCCAGCCGTCGAGACGGTGGTCGGTGCAGACGGCGAGCAGGGTCCAGACCGGGCCGGTGCCGAGGACGAAGCCCTCCAGCCGGTCCGCGCCGGGGATGGCGCGGCGCAGCCGGACGAGCCGCCCCTCGGCGCGGGCGCGGTCGAGCACGTCGTGGTCACCCTGGTCCATGGGCGGAAGTCTGCCCTGGTCGGCGGGGTGGCGCAGCCGCCTTTCGCGGGACGTCTCCTGCGGGCGGGCTCAGGTCCGGTGCGGGCGCAGGGCGGCGCGGAGCCGGGCGTCGGGCAGGACGGCCGGGCCCTTCATGGCGACGGCGGTGAGCAGCTCGCGCTCCTCGTCGTCGGCCAGGCCGCGCTGGCGGGCCGGGCGGACCTCGCGCAGCACCTCCTGGCCGATCGGGGAGGCCCAGCGGGTGTACGGGTAGACGTCGACCCGGGCCATCAGCAGGGTGCCCGAGGTGAGCACCAGCGGCAGTGAGAACCAGGCGAGCGGGGCGAGGGTGTCACCGCCGGTGAGGCCACCCAAGGCCAGCGAGGCGGCCAGCAGGACCAGCCCCAGCAGCAGTGCGTGCCGGACCTGCCGGATCACCACCACGGTGTTGCGCTGCACCAGGGCCGGGGTGGCCAGGCCCGCCAGGGCGAGCCGGGCGCCGATCTCCAGCACGGTGGGGTGCTCGGCCATCGCCCGGCGCAGCTCGTCGGTCCGGCACTGGCCCTCGGAGCCGACGGTGGCGATGACCGCCCGCTCCAGGCGGCTGCGGCCCTTGGGGTCGACCACGGTGGTCCACCCGGTGTGCGCCAGGTGGAGCCGGCCGCGGCCGGCCATCAGGACGAGGGCGAGTTCGACCACCCGGTCCGGGCCGCCGGCCAGGTAGGCGGTCTCGTAGAGGCCGATGCCGACGGCTTCGGGGGGCCGCAGACCGCTCTGGTCGGTGAGGGCGTCGGCGGTGGCGGTCATCCGGACCAGTCGGAGGCAGGACAGGACCGCCGCGACACAGGCCGGTATGAGGAACAGCAACCACATGGGCTTGTTGTATGCCTGCGTCGACGGCGCGCGGAACGCCTTCCCGGTCCGCGATACCGAACTGTGACGTCCGGCGGTGGCGTCGGAGGTGCGCGGAACCGGGCCGCCGAGCGCCCCCGGCCGGCCTCAGGAGCCGCAGCCGCCGCCGCAGCTGGAACCGCAGCTGGAGGAGGACGAGGAGCCACAGCTGGAGGAGCTGGACCCGCAGCTGGAGGAGGACGAGGAGCCACAGCTCGACGAGGACGACCCGCCGCTGGACGACCCGCAGCCGGAGTGGGAGGAGCCGGAGTCGGAGGAGCCGCACCAGGAGGCGGAGGAGCACGAGGAGCCCGACGACGAGGACGACGACGAGGACGAGGACGACGCGGAGGCGTTCGCGGTGACCGCCTGCCGTGCGGCCTCCTCCTCGGCCGACGCGGCCAGCATCGCGGCCTCCAGCTCCGGGTTCTCCAACCCGGCGGCGGCCAGGCCGCCGAGCGCGAGCGCGCCCAGCAGCGCGCCGCCGGCCAGCCGGGGCGGCATCCCGGAGTTGGGCGTCCACGGGCGGCCCTGCATCAGGGAGAGCTGGCGCCGCCCGGCCGGGGTGATCCGGCCCTTGACCGGCGGGGTGGCGAGCAGCGAGACGAAGCCCCCGGCCAGCAGGAGGCCCGGAACCCAGAGGTTCGGGCGCTCGTGGCCGGCGGCGCCGTCGTCGAGCAGCAGGGCGGCCGCCGCCGAGGCCACCACGACGAGCATCGCGAGCCAGAGCAGCCGGCGGGCGGTGCGGGCCCGCCGCAGCCGCTCGGGGCGGCGCAGCAGGCCGCGGTCGGCGAGCCGGTCGCCGATCTCCTGGACGGCGGCGGAGCGCATCACCGTGCGCCGCAGCGGGCCGAGTTGGCGGCTCCCGGTCGGGCCGACGGCGTCCTGGACGGCCTGGTCGACGGCGTCGTACGGCTTGCCGCCGGTGAGCGTGACCAGGCCGGAGCGGCTGATCACGACCTGCTCGGCCAGGTGCATCCGGACCAGGGCCGTGTCGACCACCCGCCCGGGCCCGCCGGACAGGAACGCGGTGTCGAGCAGTGGCAGGCCGCGGCCGGGCAGGCCCTTGGCGTACCGGACCCGGCCGATGCGCTGCCGGGTCTGGGCGGCGTACAGGGCGGCGGCCACCAGCAGGGCGGCCGGGACGATGAAGTAGTCGTTGTGCCACATGGGCGGTTTCCCCCGGGATGGTGACGGTTGGTCAGGGTGCGGTGGCGCCGTGGCCGCCGGTGGCCGGCTGCCGGCGCAGGGCCCGGCGCAGGCGCGCGAGCGGGCCCGGCGGTCGTGCCGGTGCCGGGCGGAGCCACTGCTCCAGGGCCCGGCGGTGGTCGGCGGCGAGCGGGCCGCCGTCGGTGAGCGCCCACTGCGCGAAGGCCCGGGCGTCGGCGCGGTAGCCGCCGGTCTGCGGGTGGGAGCGGGCGTAGCCGAGGAAGAGCGGCCCGTACCGCGCCCCGAGCAGGCGGCGCAGGTCCGGGGCCACCTTGGCGGTGGTGTCCCGCCGCTTGGCGGCCAGGCCGGTGGACTGGGCGCGGACCTGGCGCTCGTCGAAGCCGGGCGGGACGGGCCCGCCGGCCACCAGGGCGGCCAGCAGCTCCTCCTGGCGCCGGGCCAGGCGCCGCCGGGCGGCGGCGGTGTCCTGCTCGGCGGCGGGGGCCCGGTCGGCGTCCCGCCGTGCCGGTGTCGTCAGGTCGCTCATCGCGGGGTGCTCCCCTCCAGCACCCGGCGGATGGCGTCCAGTTCACCGGCCAGCTCGCTGGGCGGCGGGAAGTTGGCGTCCCGCTCCAGCAGCACCCCGGGCGGGGCGACCCGCGCGCAGAGTTCGGCCAGCACCTCCAGCACCGGTTCGGTGACGGGGTGGGCGTGGGTGTCGTGCCAGACGCCGTCGACCAGGGTGCCGCCCGCGACATGGACGTAGGCGAGCGCCTCCAGCGGCAGGCGGTCGAGCTCGGCGGCCGGGTCGATGCCGAGGTTGACCCGGTTGGTGTGCAGGTTGGCGACGTCGATCAGCAGCCGGACACCGGTGCGCTCGACCAGTTCGGCGAGGAACTGGCCCTCGGTGAACTCGTCGTCCGGCCAGGCGAGCTGCGCGGCGACGTTCTCCAGGGCGAGCGGCACCGGGAGGTGGTCCTGGGCGATCCGGACGTTCTCGGCGATCACCCGCAGCGAGTCCCGGGTGCGGGGGACGGGCAGCAGGTGGCCCGCCTCCAGGCCGCCGGCCCGGACGAACGCCAGGTGCTCGGTGACCAGCGGGGAGCCGAGCGCCAGCGCGGCCCCGGCGAGCCGCTCGAGGCGGCCGGGGTCGGGCAGGTCGGCGCCGCCGAGGCCGAGGCCGACGCCGTGCGGGACGACGGTGACGCCGCGTTCGCGCAGCACGGTCAGGGAGTCGGGCAGGTGGTCGGCGCAGATGTTCTCGGCGACCACCTCGACCCAGTCCAGGCCGGGCTGGCGTTCGACCACGGTGTCGATCTCGCCGCGCCAGCCGAGGCCGACGCCCAGTCGGGACGGCGTTTCGCGGCCGGCGGCCGCTCGGGGCGCGCCGTTCACGGGCACGGCGGCGGAGCCGGGCAGTTCCAGGGCAGGGGAAGTCATCGGTTCGCCCCCTTCTGAGGGCCGGGTGGGAGGGCCGTCGACCGGTGCGGGCGTCGTCGCCGGAACCGCGCGGCCGTGCTGCTGAGAATGTCCCCGGGCGGGGTGGCTGCCAAGCCTCACCCGGTCTTCTCAGAGCATTATTTGAGCATGTCGGCCCGGGGGTGAGGGACTTTGGTCCCGAGCCCGGGTCGTCCGCGCAGGTGGGGCGCCCTTCCGGGCGGGAAAATCCGAGGCGTCGGGCGGGCGGGCGGGGCTAGCGTGGGAATCCATGACTTCTTCCTCTTCTTCTTCCTTGACGGTCCGTGACTTCCAGCCCGGGGACGCCGAGGCCGTGGTCGCGGCCCACCGTGCCGGGCGCGAGCACCTGGTGCTCTCCGCCGAGGCCCTGGTCTGGCTGAACGCCCGGCCCAGTCCCGAGGAGCACTTCCGCACCTTCGTCGCCGAGCTGGACGGCCGGGTGGTCGGCGCGGTGCGCTGCGGGGTGGTGCTCGGGACGACGACCGCGGGCGTCGGCTACGCCAACGGCAGCGTGCTGCCCGGGTTCCGGCGGCGCGGCGCGGCCTCGGCGCTGCTGGCCGCGGCCGAACGGCACCTGACCGGCCACGGGGTGACCGAACTGCACACCTGGCTGGACGACGAGCCCGCCTCGCTGGCCTTCGCCACCGCCCGGGGCTACCGGCTCGGGCGCGCCATGCACTTCGCCGGACGGGACCTGGCGCTCCCGTTGCCGCCCGCGCCGGTACGGCCGGCCGGTGTCGAGCTGCGCCCGGCCGCCGACTGGGCGGCCGACCCGCACCCGGTGTTCCTGGTCGAGGCGGACGCCATCCTGGACGAGCCCGGCAGCGAGGTGCCGATGGACGCCCTGGAGTACGAGGACTGGCTGCGCGACGACTGGTCCCGGCCGGACCGGGACCTGGCGCTGAGCGTCGTGGCCGTGGTGGACGGTCGGCCGGCCGCGTTCAGCATGGCGCAGACCGACGGGGAGGGCCGCTACTGGTCGGCGTTCACCGCCTGCCGCCGGGAGTTCCGCGGCCGGGGGCTGACCAAGCTGGCCAAGCTGGAGTCGCTGCGGCTCGCCGCGGCGGCGGGCCACCGGTACGCGTACACCAGCAACGACACGACCAACGGGCCGATGCTGGCGATCAACGCCTGGCTCGGGTACGAGCGCTGCGCGGGGGAGCGCAAGGGCGTCAAGCGGCTGGAGCGGCCGTCGGAGCAGGAGGGCTGACGCGCCGGCCCGGCGGGCCGAGCGGGCGTGCCCGGCCGCGGGCGGGGACAGCCGCGGCGGGGAAGGGCCGCGGCCGGGGAGGGACCGGCCCGTGCCCGCCCGCGGCCGGCGGGCCGAGCCACTTCGGCCAGATGTGGTCCAGACCAGGTGGGACGAATCGGGACGGTCCGGGTTGCTCCGGGCGTGAAGTGGCTTGAACCGCAATGGTTTTGCTCCACTCCTGTCACCGGATGGGGATAATCGCGCACATGACGATCAGCCGTGCGAACGTGAGCGCGATTGCCGAGGACCTGTACGTGTGGCTCCCGCCGAAGCGGGGGTGGGGCCTGGCCAACTGCGGGCTGCTGGTCTCGGAGACCACCGCGCTCTGGGTCGACACGCCGTACGACCCCTCGATGGCCGGGGAGTTCCTCGCCGCGAGCCGGCGGCTGCTGCCCGACGGGGTCGGGATCGACCGGGTGGTCGTCACCCACGCCAACGGGGACCACCTGTGGGGCGCCGGGGTGCTGCCGGACGCCGAGGTGATCGCCACCCGCGAGGCGCTGGAGCACATCCACTGGGAGCCCACCCCGCAGCAGCAGCACGCGCTGGTCGCCAACAGCGACCCGGACTCGCCGCTCGGCGGCTACCTGAAGGAGCACTTCGGGCGGTTCGACTGGTCCAGCACCGAGCCGGTGCGCCCCGACACCGTCTTCACCGGCGAGCTGGAGCTGACCGTCGGCCGCTACCCGGTGCGGATCACCAGCCTGCCCGCCGCGCACACCGGCGGCGACCTGCTGGTCCACCTCCCGCACCAGCGCACGGTGTTCACCGGCGACGTGATCTTCTCCTCGACGCCCGAGCAGCCCGGCGACCACCCCTCGCACTGGGCCGGACCGCTGGAGAACGTCATCGGCGCCTGCGAGCAGGCCCTGGCCACCGGCGCGGAGATCTTCGTGCCCGGCCACGGCCCGGTGCTCGACCGCGACGGCGTCCAGCAGCACATCGGCTACCTCGCCTACGTCCGCGAGCGCGCCCACACCCTGCACGCCGCCGGGATACCCGCCCTGGACGCCGCCCGACGGGTGATCGCCGAGCAGCGCCACCCCGAACTCGGCCTGCCCGAGCGGCTGGTGCTCACCGTCGCGGCCGAGTACCGGCACCTGGACGGCTCGGCGGCCCCGGGCGCCCTGGAGGCCCTGGGCCAGGTCGCCCTGGTGGCCCGGGAGCTGGCCGAGGACGCCGCCCGCGCCCCGCGCCCGCGCACCGTCCGGAACTGACCCGGTCCGCGCCCCTCCCCACCACCAGCCCGGCGGGCCCGGCCGCAGCGCCCGGTCCGACCCGCAGCAAGCACTCCCGAGGACTCCGATGACGCAGATCGCGCTGATCGTCCTGGCGCTGGTCGCCGCCGTGGCCGCGGCCGTGCTCGCCCGCGGCCGGGCCGGGGCCGTCGCCCGGGCGACGGCCGCCGAGGCCGCGCTCGACCGGGGCGAGGAGCGCACCCGGGCCGCCGAGGCCGCGCTCGACCGGGGCGAGGAGCGCACCCGGGCCGCCGAGGGCCGGCTCGCCCGCGCCGAGCAGGAGCAGCGCGAGGCGCAGGAGGCCGCCCGGCGCTCCGCCGAGGAGGCCCGGCGGGCGGAGGAGCGCGCCCGGGCCGCCGAGGACGGCGCCCGCGAGGCGCGGGAGGCGGCCCGGCAGGCCGAGGACGCCGCCCGGGACGCCGTGCGGCAGGGTGCCGCCGCGACCGCCCGGGCCGAGCAGGCCGACCGCGCGCTCGCCGAGGCCGAGGCACGGGGGGCCGCGCTGCTCGCCGAGGCCGAAGCCCGCGGTGCCGCGCTGCTCGCCGAGATCGGCCACCTCGCCCAGGAGCGGATCGCCGCCACCGCCGTACGGCTCACCCACACCAACGCCCCGCTGGTCGGCCCGCTGGACCCGCAGGCCGTCGGCCCCGAGGCCGTCCGGGCACTGCAGGCCGTGCTGGACGCCGCCCAGGCCGCGCTCGCCGACGAGCGCGAACGGGTGGACGCCGCCGCCCGCGCCGCCATGCGCGGCGCCACCTCCCGGATCCAGACCCTGCTGTACCAGATCCAGAGCCTGGTCCAGCAGCTCCAGCACGAGAACGACGACCCCCGGCTGCTGGAGGTCGACTTCCGCAACGAGGTCGCGCTGCGCCGGATCCAGACCGTCGCGGTGCTCTGCGAGGCCTGGCCGGGCCTGGCCCGCACCGACTCGCCGCTCGCCGAGGTGGTCGTCGGCGCGCTCTCCCGGGTGCCCGGCTACGCCCGGATCAAGGTCGCCAACCACCTGCGCGAGCAGCGCCTCGCCGTGGTCGCCCGGGCCGCCGAGCCGGTCGCCGTCACCCTCGCCGAGCTGCTCGCCAACGCCACCGCGTACTCCCACCCGGAGACCGACGTCCCGGTCACCGTCCAGCAGGGCGGCCGCGGCGCGCTGGTGATCATCGACGACAGCGGCATCGGCATGGACGAGGACCAGCTGCGCCGCGCCCGCCGGCTGCTGGCCGGCCCGCCGGACATGCTGCTCACCGAGCTCGGCAACCCGCCCAAGACCGGCTTCGCGGTGATCGGCAAGCTGGCCCGGCAGTACGGCTTCTCCTGTCACATCGAGCCCTCGCCTTACGGCGGCATGCGGACCATCCTGCGCATCCCGGCGGCGCTGGTGACCGTGGTGGACGACGAGCAGCCGTTGTCGGTGCTCACCCCGCTGCCGCTGCGGGCCGGTGCCGGGCCGGCCCCGGCGCCCACCGTCGCGGCCGTCCCGCCGATGCGCGACGCGCAGGAGCCGGACGGCCCGCGGCTCGCCGACCGCCACGACCAGCCGGGCCCGCACCCGGCGCCGGCCATCCGCGTGGTCCCCGATCCGGTCGCGGAGGGGCCCGCGGCGGACGGCCCCGCGCCCGAGACCCCCGCGCCCGAGACCCCCGCGCCCGAGACCCCCGCGCCCGAAACCCCCGGGACGGGCACTCCCGCGGCCGAGACCCCCGCGGCCGACGACGGCACCGGCCTGCCCACCCGGCGCCGCCGCCGTCCGCTGACCGCCGAACGGCCGGCCGCCGGGGAGCCCGCCCCCGCCGCCGCCCCCGCCGCCGAACGCACCCCCGAGCAGGCCGCCGCCCACTGGCAGGCGCTGCAGCGGGGCACCGACTCCGGCCGGGCCGCCGTGGCCCGGGCCGCCCGGGAGGAGGCCGCCGCCGGTACCGCGCCCGGCCCGGCCGCCCCCGCAGGCGGCGACAGCACCACCGGCACCCCCGCCACCTCCGGCGACACCACTCCCGGCGACGCCACCCCCGGCGACACCACCGCCGGCCGCGCCCCCGCCGACCGCGGCGCCGGTCCGACCTCAGAAGGAGCCGAGCAGTGAGCAGCACGCCCAGCCCGACCGCCACCGACGAGATCTCGTGGGTGCTGACCCCGCTGCTGGAGCTGCCGGGGGTGCTGCACGCGGTCATCGCCACCGGGGACGGCCTGGTCGAGGGCGCCTCGGGCGGTCTGGAGCGCGCCTCGGCCGAGCGGGTCGCCGCGATGACCGCCACCGTGCACGCCGCCGCCCGGGCCTTCACCGCCGCGTTCACCGACGCCGAGCGGCCCCGGCTGGCCCAGACCGTGGTGGAGTCCGACCTCGGCTACGCCGTCGTGGTGCCCGCCGGGGAGAACACCTCGCTCGCGGTGTTCACCTCTCCGGACGCCCAGCTCGGCAACGTGGCCTACCAGATGCAGCTGCAGGTCGCCGCCCTCGGTCGCGCGCTCGCGAGCCCGGCCCGGCGGCAGGACGACGACGACCGGTCATGACCGCCGCCCCCCGCAGGCGGATGGTGCCCGCCTACCTGGCCACCGGCGGCCGCAGCCGCCCCGGCACCAAGGGCTTCGAGCGGCTGACCGTGCTGTTCGCCGACCGCGCCGACCCGCCGGACGCCCTCGAACCCGAACACCGCCGGCTCTGGGAGCTGCTGCGCCCCGGCGCGCTGACCGTGGTGGAGGCCGCCGCGCACCTGCGCCTGCCGGTCAGCGCCACCGTCTTCCTCGCGGCCGACCTGGTCGAGGCGGGCTGCCTGCACGCCCGCGCGCCGATCCCGCGTGCCCAGCAGACCGACCGCTCCATCGTCGAGAGGCTCCTCGTTGGACTCCGTGCGCTCCGGTGACCCGGCCGGACGGCCGGGCCCGGAAGACCAGACAGGACGGCCCGCAGGGGCGGAGCAGCCGGGCCGGGTCGGCTACCTGCCCGACCGGGACCAGACGCTGATGAAGCTGGTGGTGGCCGGCCCGTTCGGGGTCGGCAAGACCACCCTGATCCGCACCCTCTCCGAGATCGCCACCCTGCACACCGAGGAGGCGATGACCGAGACCGGCCGCCCGGTGGACGACCTGGCCGGCCTGCCGGGGAAGAGCACCACCACGGTCGCCGTCGACTTCGGCCGGCTCACCCTGCCCGGCAACGTCGTGCTCTACATGTTCGGCACCCCCGGACAGCGCCGCTTCTTCCCGCTCTGGCAGGACATCGCCCGCGGCGCCGTGGGCGCCCTGGTGCTCGCCGACACCCGCCGGCTGGCCGACTCCTTCGAGATCATGGACATGGTCGAGGAGCAGGGCCTGCCGTACGCCGTCGCCGTCAACCGCTTCCCGGACGCACCGGACCACCCGGTCGAGGTGCTGCGCACCCACCTGGACCTGCACGCCGCCACCCCGCTGCTGCTCTGCGACGCCCGGGACCGCGACAGCAGCCTGGACACGCTGATCGCGCTGGCCGAGCACGTCCTGGACGCCCTGCCCGCCGCCCCCGCCACCCCGGAGCAGCCGTGACCGCCGAGTCCCGCCCGACCCCGATCCACGGCCCGGCCTTCGCCGCCGACCCCCAGCTGGTCTACGAGCGGCTGCGGCGGCACGGCGCGGTCGCCCCGGTGGAGGTCGCGCCCGGCGTCGACGCCCTGCTGGTCACCGACTACCAGGCGGCGCTGGACCTGCTGCGCGACACCGACACCTTCTCCAAGGACTCCCGGGCCTGGCAGCGGACCGTCCCGCCGGACTCCCCGCTGCTGCCGGTGCTCGGCTACCGCCCGACCGCGCTGTTCAGCGACGGCGAGACGCACGCCCGCTACCGGGCGGTGATCACCGACGCCCTCGCGCTGTTCGAACCGCACCGGCTCCAGCGCCAGGTCGCCGAGACCGCGCACCGGCTGATCGACCGCTTCGCCGCCGTCGGGCACGCCGACCTGATCGCCGAGTACGCCCGCCAGCTGCCCGCCTTCGTGCTCACCACCTGGTTCGGGGTGCCGGAGGAGCAGCGGGCCGAGGTGGTGGCCGCGATCACCGGGCTGATCGAGTCCACCGCGAAGGCCGGCGCCTCGTACGGCAAGCTCCTGGCGGTGGTCACCGCGATGGTCGCCGAGCGCCGCGAGCGCCCCCGGCACGACCTCGCCTCCTGGTACGTCACCCACCCGGTCGGCCTGGACGACGACGAGGTGATCCGGCAGATCACCCTGACCCTGATCGCCGGGCATGAGCCGACCACCAACCTGATCGGCAACGCTCTGCTGCGCCTGCTCACCGACGCCCGCTACGCCGGTTCGCTGTTCGGCGGCGCGATGACCGCCCACCAGGCGATCGACGAGGTGCTCTGGCACGAGCCGCCGATGGCCAACCTCTCGGCGCACTACCCGCGGTACGACATCACCTTCCACGGCCGGGAGATCAAGGCGGGCACGCTGGTCCTGGTCTCGTACGCGGCCGCCAACTCCCAGGCCGCGCCGCCGACCGGCGACGGCGGGCTGCGCAGCGGCGAGAGCGCCCACCTGGCCTGGGCGGCCGGGCCGCACGCCTGTCCGGCCCGGGATCCGGCCCTGCTGATCGCGATCACCGCCATCGAGCAGCTGGGCAGCCGCCTCAGCGACCTCGAACTGTCCACTCCCGCCGAGGAGCTGCTCTGGCGCCCGGGCCCTTTCCACCGGGCGCTGACGCACCTCCCGGTCCGCTTCGAACCGGTGAATGGTTGAGGCGGGGGCGTGATAGCGCAACGTTGGACATTTTCGGTGACTTGCGTTCAGTTCGTGGGCGATTTCCATCGCCGGTGCCGCCTGGGCGCCTTGTCGGCTAGATTGGGGTCGACCTTACGGATTCACGGTTCGAACGGGGTCTGCGACTATGTTGTTCGGGCGGCGATATCGACTCGAGCTGACGACTGGCCAGGTCGAGCTGTGCGGCAGTTTTGGCGATATCTGTCGGGCCGTGTGGAACACTGCCTTGGAACAGCGACGTGAGTATCGGCGGCGCGACGCATGGATGAACTACGTGCCGCAGGCGGCGGAGCTGGCCGAGGCCAAGCGAGAGTTCCCATGGCTGGCAGAGGCCCCCTCTCATATTCTTCAACAGACACTGCGAGACCTTGAACGAGCCTGCCGGGAGCGCGGGACATTCGGCGTGCGGTGGCGGTCCAGGAGGCGGTGGTCGCCATCGTTCCGCTTCCCGGACGCGAAGCAGATCGCGGTTGAGAGGATTGGCCGCAAATGGGGCCGTGTGCGGCTCCCCAAGCTCGGTTGGGTTCGGTTCCGCTGGTCTCGACCGCTTGGCGGTTGTGTTAGGTCGGCGACGGTTGCTCGTCGGGGGCGGCACTGGTTCATCTCGTTTCAGATCGAGGACGGACAGCCCACCCCGATGGGGCACCCGTTGCCTGGTCGCGCCATCGGCATCGACAGAGGGGTGAAGGTAGCCGTAACGACATCGGACGGCGAGTTCTATGATCGACCATTTGTCACGCCGGGCGAGGCCGCAAGGCTGCGTCGGCTACAGCAAAAACTGGCGCGGCAGAGGAAAGGGAGTAACCGCCGCCGAGAAACGGTGGTGGCGATCCGAGCTCTGACGACTCGGACTCGTAACCGACGCGCGGACTTCTGCGCCTGGACGGCGAACACGATCGCGAATCGGAACGCACTGGTGGCTCTGGAGGATCTGCGCATCAGGTCCATGACCGCCAGAGCGTCCGGAACCGGTGAAGAACCGGGCCGAAACGTCAGGCAGAAAGCCGGCCTCAATCGGTCCATTCTTGACAAGGGCTGGAAGCTGTTCGAACTCGCGCTTCGCAACAAAGGGCGCACCACCGGCACACTCGTCGTGCTGGTGAACCCGGCGTACACATCCCAGAAATGCAATGTGTGCGGGCATCTGGACCGGAAGTCGCGCAAGAGCCAAGCCGACTTCCGATGCGCTGCCTGCGGACACGCCGAACACGCTGATGTGAATGCCGCGAAGAACATCCTCAGCGCCGCAGGGCATGCGGTGCCAGGGCGTGGAGACCTCGGGGCTGCCCGGTCTGTGATGCGCCAACCGCCGGTCGCGTCCACCGCATGCGGCGGACGCGACCGGAATCCTCGCTCGTCGAAGCGGGGAGGGAGTCAAGCAGTAGCGCTGGTCGGCTCAGTCTCCAACGGGCTTCAGAGTCAGGGAGATGCTGTTGATGCAATACCGTAGATCCGTCGGCGTGCCGTATCCCTCGCCCTCGAAGACGTGGCCCAGGTGCCCGCCGCACCGCTTGCAGCGGACCTCTACCCGGCGCATGCCGAGGCTGTTGTCTTCCAGCAGTTCCACGGCATCGGAGTTGCGCGCATCGTAGAAGGACGGCCAGCCGCAGTGGCTGTCGAACTTGGTCTCGGAGCTGAACAGTTCGGCCCCGCAGGCCCGGCAGCCGTAGACGCCGACGGTCTTGGTGTCGGTGTACTCACCGGTGAACGGGCGCTCGGTGCCCGCCTCGCGGAGCACGTGGTACTCCTCGGGGCTGAGCTGGGCGCGCCACTCGGCCTCGGTCTTCTCGATCTCGTAGCTCATCTCACGGCTCCCGGTCGCGGCGTACGTCGGACGGACGTGGGTCAGACGTTGGAGGCAACGTTCGCGAGGTGCCGCAGGATTTCCGGCCCCAGGTTGGTGACGTCCCCGGCGCCCATCGTGAGCAGCAGGTCGCCCGGGCGGGCGAGGCCGGCCAGCAGGGCGGGGGCGGCGGCGAAGGAGTGCTCGGCGGTGACCTCGGCGCCGGCCCGGCGGGCGGCGTCGAGGATCAGCTCGCTGGTCACGCCGGGGATCGGGTCCTCGCGGGCCGGGTAGATGTCCAGCACCACCGAGGCGTCGGCCAGGGCCAGGGCCCGGCCCATCTCCTCGGAGAGCTGCTGGGTGCGGCTGAACAGGTGCGGTTGGAAGACCACCAGCACCCGGCCCCCGCCGGTCAGGCCCTCGCGGACGGCCTCCAGGTCGGCGGTCATCTCGGTGGGGTGGTGGGCGTAGGAGTCGATCACCTGGACCCCGCCGGCCTCGCCCTTGAGCTGGAGGCGGCGGCGCACGCCGGTGTAGGCGCCGAGGGCCTTGGCCAGGTCGGCGGCCGGGACGCCCAGCGCGACGCCGGCGGCCAGCGCGGCCACCGCGTTGTGGGCGTAGTGCCGGCCGGGCACCGAGACGGTGAAGGCCAGCTCGGTGCCGTCCAGCAGCACGGTGACCTCGCTGGTCATGCCGTGGGCGACCACCGACAGGACCCGCAGGTCGGCGTCCTCGGCGGAGCCGACCGTCACCACGTTCAGGCCCTCGCGGCCGGCCACCCGGGAGGTGAGCTCGCGGGCGCCGTCGTGGTCGGCCGAGACCACCAGGGTGCCGCCGGGCACGATCCGGCCGACGAAGGTCTCGAAGGACTCGTAGATCTCCTCGATCGAGGCGTAGTTGGCGTGGTGGTCCAGCTCCACGTTGAGCACGATCGCCACCTCGGGCGCGTACTTGTGGAAGCTGCGGTCGCTCTCGTCCGCCTCGGCGACGAAGATCCCGCCGGCGCCGTGGTGGGCGTTGGAGCCGGGCGCGTCGAGGTCCCCGCCGATCGCGTAGGACGGGTCCAGGCCCAGCTCGCCGAGGGCGACGGCGAGCATGCTGGTCGTGGTGGTCTTGCCGTGGGTGCCGGCCACCGCCAGCGCCCGGCGGCCGCCCATCAGCGCGGCCAGCGCGTCGGAGCGGTGCACCACCGGGATGCCGCGCTCGTGGGCGGCGACCAGCTCCGGGTTGTCGGCGCGGATCGCGCTGGAGACGACCACGCTGCTGGTGCCGTCCGGCACGTGCTCGGCGGCGTGGCCGACGTGCACGGTGGCGCCGAGGGCGCGCAGCGCGAGGACGGTCTCGGACTCCTTGGAGTCGCTGCCGGAGACGCTGGCCCCGCGCACGGCGAGGATCTTCGCCAGGCCGGACATCCCGGC
This sequence comes from Kitasatospora sp. Xyl93, assembly GCF_055383135.1. Classification (NCBI taxonomy): domain Bacteria; kingdom Bacillati; phylum Actinomycetota; class Actinomycetes; order Kitasatosporales; family Streptomycetaceae; genus Kitasatospora; species Kitasatospora sp. Xyl93. Next base: position 5,774,158 of record NZ_AP029185.1, read on the forward strand.
GCCGCCGATGCCGATGAAGTGCGGGGCGTGCAGGTCGTGCGCGGCGTCGTTCAAGGCGTGGCTCCGTACGGGCGGGGGCAGACAGGTCGGGCGGACGGAATCGTCCTCGCGGGCGGACCGCAAGGACGATTCTGCACCACCGGCGCTCCGGGCCAGGAGTCGCTCAGGAGTCGCTGGCGAACAGTCGGAGCACCGGGACCCCCACCTTGTGCCGGGCCTGGGAGGCCCAGTCGCGGTGGAAGAACTCCTCCACGAAGTGCGGCGAGGTGAGCACCACCACCTCGTCCGCCCGCTGCTCCTCGACGACCGTGCGCAGCCGCTCCAGCGGCTTCTCCTCGACCAGCTCGCCCACCGCCTCGGCGCCGGCCGAGCGCAGGTGGCGCAGGCTGTGCTCCAGCGACTCGCTGGCCACGGTCGGCGCGGTCTCGGACTCGTCGTGCTCGTGCACCACCTTGTCGAGGTGGCCGAGGGCGACGTCGTCGAGAGCCCGCAGCAGCTCGTCCTGCTTGCCGCGCGGCTGCATCAGGACGACGAAGGACACCTTCTCCTCGCCGTGGAGCGTGGTGACGAGCTCCACGTCCGCGTCGGAGAGAGCCTTTTCGATCATCAGTACCGTCTTGAACACGTGAGTCCTTCCAGTGGCCGGCCCCCGGGCCCCGGCATCGCATAACGGGATCACGATCAGGGGGTCACGGGGTCATCCGAACCCGGGTGACGCAGGTAGCGGGTGAAGAGGAATCCTTTCTGCTCGATCAATGAGACCAGCCGCATCCGCTGCACGTCCGGCATTCGGGCATCGTGCAGGATGCGCGGCGCGTCGCCGCCGGTGAGCAGCGGGGCCAGCGACAGGCACAGCTCGTCCACCAGGCCGGCCGCCGTGAGCTGCCCCAGCAGACGCGGGCCGCCCTCGGCCAGCAGCCGGGTCCAGCCGCGCTCGGCCAGGGCGGCCACGCCCGCCCGCAGGTCCACCGAGCCGGTGCCGGCGACCACCAGGTCGGCCACCTCGGCGACCGCCCGGCGGCGCTCCGCCGAGGCGTCCTCGGTGGTGATCACCACCGTCCTGACCAGCGGCTCGGTGAACAGCGGCGCGGTCAGGTCCAGCTGCAGCGAGCGGGTCACCACGGCGATCGCCGGGGCGGGCGCCTGCCCGGCCGCCGTCCGGGCCGCTGCGAACTCCCTGCGCGCCCGGGCCGGCCGGTAGCCCTCGGCGCGGACGGTCTCCGCGCCCACCAGTACCACGTCCGACAGCGCCCGCAGCACCCCGAAGATCCGCTTGTCGGCGTCCCCGGAGAGCCCCTCGGACAGCCCGTCCAGCCTGGCCCCGCCGTCCAGACCGGTCACCATGTTGGCACGCAGCCAGGGGCGCCCCTGATTCACCTGTTCGGGGTACGCGTACACGGCGGCGAGCGATTCCAGTGCGGCCGGATCGGCGAGCCGCCCGCTCAGCGGGCTGATCAACTGTTGCATGCACCCAGTCTTCCACCGCGGGGCCGCGGGCCGTTCGGACCGCGTACGGGGCAGGCGTACCCTCTACTGATGTGCCCGCAGCCTCCCACTCCGCAACCGCGACCGAGCCGATAGCCGCCGCACCCGTGTCCGGCTCCCCGATCGCGCTCACCGACCGCCGCCCCGTCGTGCCCGCCGAGCGGCTGGTCGCCGAGATGGTCCCGCCGCCCCGGTTCGCCGACGTGAGCTTCGGGACGTACCTCCCGGACCCGACCCAGCCGAGCCAGTACGAGGCCGTCCAGGTCCTGGAGCAGTTCGCGGCCACCCTCGGCGGAGGAAACGGTTCCGCGCCCAAGCGCAGCTGGTTCCGCCGCTCCGCGCCCGCGCCCACCGGCCCGGCCGGGGTCTACCTCGACGGCGGCTACGGCGTCGGCAAGACCCACCTGCTCGCCTCGCTCTGGCACGCCGCCCCCGGCCCCAAGGCCTTCGGCACCTTCGTCGAGCTGACCAACCTGGTCGGCGCGCTCGGCTTCCAGCAGGCCGTGCGGACCCTCTCCGGGCACACGCTGCTCTGCATCGACGAGTTCGAGCTGGACGACCCGGGCGACACCGTGCTGGTCTCCACCCTGCTCGGCCGGCTGGTCGAGAACGGCGTGAAGCTCTGCGCCACCTCGAACACCCTGCCGGAGAAGCTCGGCGAGGGCCGCTTCGCCGCCGCCGACTTCCTGCGCGAGATCCAGGGCCTGTCCGCGCACTTCCGCCCGATGCGGATCGACGGCCAGGACTACCGCCACCGCGGCCTGCCGGACGCCCCGCCGCCGTACACCGACGAGGCCGTCGGCGCGGCCGCGGCCCGCACCCCCGGCGCCTCGCTGGACGACTTCGACGCCCTGCTCGCCCACCTCTCCGCCGTCCACCCCAGCCGCTACGGCGCGCTGCTGGACGACGTCACCGCGGTCTGCCTGCGCGGCGTCCGGCAGGTCGACGACCAGTCCACCGCGCTGCGCCTGGTCGTGCTGGCCGACCGGATGTACGACCGCGAGCTGCCGATCACCGCCTCCGGCCTGCCGTTCGACCAGGTCTTCCCGGAGGAGATGCTCCGCGGCGGCTACCGCAAGAAGTACCTGCGGGCCATCTCCCGCCTGGTCGCCCTCGCCCGGGACAGCGCCAAGTAGGACCCGCGCCCGTAACCCCGACGCCGGTCACGCGTTGCTCCCTGGCGGAGCGAAGGGGGACGCATGGCCGGTGGAGGGTCCGCAGCGGGCTACTCGGTCGAGATCGAGCCCGAGGTCCGCGAATGGCTGCAGCAGTGCTCGCTCCCCGAGTACCGTGCGGTCGAGCGTGCCGCAGACCGACTGACCGAGGACGGCGAACTCCTGCCGTTCCCGCTCTCCAGCCATCTCGGCGGTGGGCTGCGGGAGCTACGGGTCGGCCCCGTGCGGATCACGACCACGAGGTCTACGACCGGGAGGAGCAGCGGTGAGCAGTGGCTATCACACGCGGTGGGTCGTGCCACCGGAGCACCGCGAGAGTGAGGAGTACCGGGCGGCGGGGCGGCGGATGGCGCTGGCCGAGGCCGTGTACGCCCGCCGCTCCGCGCTGGGATGGAGCCCGGCCCAGCTCGCCGAGCGGGCCGGACTGAGCGAGGAGACGGTCGAGAGCATCGAGGAGAGCGGGGTGGATCGGACGCTCCCCCTGATCGAGATGCTGGCCGCCGCCTTCGACTCCGTGGTCCGGATCGACCCGGCCCGCGCGCCCGCCATAAGGTTCGAGGCCCACGCGGCCTGACCGTAGCCGCCCCGGTTGTCGGTGGTGGGTCGTACGGTGGAGGCGTGCGTCCCATCACGAGTATTGAGCGGTCCGTGGCGCCTTTCGAGGTCGTCAGCCCCTTCCAGCCGAACGGCGATCAGCCGGCGGCGATCGCCGAGCTGGAACGGCGGATCAGGGGAGGGGAGAAGGACGTCGTGCTGCTCGGTGCCACCGGCACCGGCAAGTCGGCCACCACGGCCTGGATGATCGAGAAGCTGCAGCGCCCCACCCTGGTGATGGCGCCGAACAAGACGCTGGCCGCGCAGCTGGCCAACGAGTTCCGCGAGCTGCTGCCGAACAACGCGGTCGAGTACTTCGTCTCGTACTACGACTACTACCAGCCCGAGGCGTACGTCCCGCAGACGGACACCTACATCGAGAAGGACTCCTCGATCAACGAGGAGGTCGAGCGGCTGCGCCACTCGGCCACCAACTCGCTGCTCACCCGCCGGGACGTGGTCGTGGTCGCCTCGGTCTCCTGCATCTACGGCCTCGGCACCCCGCAGGAGTACGTGGACCGGATGGTGCGGCTCAAGGTCGGCCAGGAGATCGACCGGGACGACCTGCTGCGCCGCTTCGTCGACATCCAGTACGCCCGCAACGACGTGGCCTTCACCCGCGGCACCTTCCGGGTCCGCGGCGACACCATCGAGATCTTCCCGGTCTACGAGGAGCTCGCCGTCCGGATCGAGATGTTCGGCGACGAGATCGAGGCGCTGTACACCCTGCACCCGCTCACCGGCGAGATCATCAGCCAGGACGACTCCGTCCACGTCTTCCCCGCCTCGCACTACGTGGCCGGCCCCGAGCGCATGGAGCGCGCGATCACCGGCATCGAGAAGGAGCTGGAGGGCACGCTCGCCCGGCTGGAGAAGCAGGGCAAGCTGCTGGAGGCCCAGCGGCTGCGGATGCGCACCACCTACGACATCGAGATGCTGCGCCAGATCGGCACCTGCTCGGGCGTCGAGAACTACTCGATGCACTTCGACGGCCGCGAGCCGGGCTCCCCGCCGAACACCCTGCTCGACTACTTCCCGGAGGACTTCCTCCTGGTCATCGACGAGTCGCACGTCACCGTCCCGCAGATCGGCGCGATGTACGAGGGCGACGCCTCGCGCAAGCGCACCCTGGTCGAGCACGGCTTCCGGCTGCCCTCCGCGATGGACAACCGCCCGCTGAAGTGGGAGGAGTTCCTGGAGCGGATCGGCCAGACCGTCTACCTGTCGGCGACGCCGGGCCCGTACGAGCTGTCGCGCGGCGACGGCCAGGTCGAGCAGATCATCCGCCCGACCGGCCTGATCGACCCCGAGGTGATCGTCAAGCCGACCGAGGGCCAGATCGACGACCTGGTGCACGAGGTCCGCAAGCGGGTCGAGCGGGACGAGCGCGTCCTGGTCACCACGCTGACCAAGAAGATGGCCGAGGACCTCACCGACTACATGCTCGGTCTGGACATCCGGGTCCGGTACCTGCACAGCGACGTGGACACCCTGCGCCGGGTGGAGCTGCTGCGCGAGCTGCGGGCGGGCCGGTACGACGTGCTGGTCGGCATCAACCTGCTGCGCGAGGGCCTGGACCTGCCCGAGGTGTCGCTGGTGGCGATCCTGGACGCGGACAAGGAGGGCTTCCTGCGCTCCGGCACCTCGCTGATCCAGACGATCGGCCGAGCCGCCCGCAACGTCTCCGGCCAGGTCCACATGTACGCGGACAAGATCACCCCCGCGATGGAGAAGGCCATCGACGAGACCAACCGCCGCCGGGCCGTGCAGCAGGCCTACAACAAGGAGCACGGGATCGACCCGCAGCCGCTGCGCAAGAAGATCGGCGACATCCTGGACACCCTCGCCCGCGAGGACGTGGACACCGACGAGCTGCTCTCCACCGGGTACCGCAACCAGGGCAAGGGCAAGGCCCCGGTGCCGGCGCTGGGCGGGGAGCGCAAGCCGGCCAAGTCCCTCCCGGCCGCCGAGCTGGCGGACCTGATCCAGGAGATGACCGAGCGGATGCACACGGCCGCCGCCGACCTCCAGTTCGAGGTCGCGGCCCGGCTGCGCGACGAGGTCAAGGAACTGAAGAAGGAGCTGCGGCAGATGCGCGAGGCCGGTGTGGCGTAGTCGCACCGGAGGGGCGCGCCGGAGGGGAGACCCGCGCGGCGACCGGCACTGGCCGGAATGGCACCGGTCAAGTCCGCGGGTGTCTCAGCCTTGCCACAAACGGGGAAACCCGGGAGAGGCCGGGGTGCCGCAGGCCCTAGGCTGGCCTGCGGCATCGTGCCCTCGGGACGGGGTTGCGGGCCGTACGCAGAGGGGGCCTCAGCCGGGGGACGGCGACGGGGTGTTCCACCGTGGAGCCGCGCGGGTGTGACCGCGCGGCCGGCAGAGAGGGCAACGTCGTGTCGGTGAACCTGGCCAAGGGGCAGCGGGTCAGCCTCCAGAAGGGTCAGGGCGACGCCCTGACCGTGGTCCGGATGGGCCTCGGCTGGCAGGCCGCCCCCAAGCGCGGGCTGTTCGGCAGCCGCACCCGGAAGATCGACCTGGACGCCTCGGCGCTGCTGTACGCCGAGAAGACGCCGTCCGACGTGGTGTTCTTCTCGCACCTGGAGAGCGACGACGGCTCCGTCCGGCACACCGGCGACAACCTGGAGGGCGGCTCCGGGGCCGAGGACGACGAGGCGATCCTGGTCGACCTGGTGCACGTGCCGGTGAACATCACCCAGGTGGTGTTCACGGTGAGCTCGTACACCGGGCAGACCTTCGCCGAGGTGGAGCGGGCGCACTGCCGGCTGGTGGACGAGACCACCGGCCTGGAGCTGGCCCGCTACGAGCTGGCCGGCGGCGGGCCGCACACGGGGCAGATCATGGCCAAGGTGGTCCGGGACGGCAACGGCGGCTGGGAGATGCAGGCGATCGGCGCGCCGGCCAAGGGGCGGACCTTCCAGGACCTGCTGCCGGCGATCGACCCGTTCCTGTAGCCGTGCCGCCCGGGTGGCCCGTCAGCCCGGGTGGTTCCCGCGGGCCGGCCCCGGCAGCTCCGCGGTCTTTACCTTCTTTACCTTTCCTTGGAGCTCCTGTTACTCTCGTTGGCAGCGGAGGGGAGTATTCCTCGACAGCCGACCCCGTCATCACGGATGCCCGTCGCGGCACCCCGGGGCGCTGGCCCGATGGGCGGAAGAGACCTCCGGCAGTGACGATGACTGTCTCGCCTACCTGCCGGAGGAGCAGTAGTGGACGTTTCCGTAACCATGTGGGTCTCCACGATCCTGGTGCTGATCGCACTGGTCGTGGCCGACTTCTTCATCGGAGGGCGCAAGCCGCACGAGGTCTCGATCAAGGAGGCCGGGATCTGGACGGCCGTCTGGGTCGCCCTGGCGGTGCTCTTCGGCGGCTTCCTCTGGTGGCACTCCGGCGCGGAGCCGACGGGCGAGTTCTTCGCCGGGTACATCACCGAGAAGTCGCTCAGTGTCGACAACCTCTTCGTGTTCATCCTGATCATGGGCAAGTTCGCGGTGCCCAGGATCTACCAGCAGCGCGTGCTGATGTTCGGTGTGATCATCGCGCTGGTGCTCCGGGCGGTGTTCATCGCCGGCGGTGCCGCGCTGGTCTCCGAGTTCTCCTGGGTGTTCTTCATCTTCGGCGGCTTCCTGATCTGGACGGCCTGGAAGCTGATCAAGGAGGCCCGCGCCGAGGAGGAGGGCGAGGAGGAGTTCGAGGAGAACCGCCTGCTCAAGTCGATCACCCGCCGCTTCCCGGCCACCGAGGACTACCGCGGCACCAGGCTGTTCGTCCGGGAGAACGGCCGTCGGCTGATCACCCCGATGCTGATCGTCATGCTGGCGATCGGCACCACCGACGTGCTGTTCGCGCTGGACTCGATCCCGGCCATCTTCGGCCTGACCCAGGACCCGTACATCGTCTTCACCGCCAACGCCTTCGCCCTGATGGGGCTGCGTCAGCTGTACTTCCTGATCGGCGGCCTGCTGAAGAAGCTGGTCCACCTGTCGTACGGCCTGTCGGTGATCCTCGGCTTCATCGGCGTGAAGCTGGTGCTGCACGCCGCGCACGAGGCGGGCGCGGAGTGGGCCCCGGAGATCGGCATCCCGTTCTCGCTGGCCTTCATCGTGGTGGTCCTGGCGATCACCACCTTCACCAGCCTGCGGGCGTCGAAGAAGGCCGAGCAGGCCGAGCGCGAGAAGCTCGACGCCTGACGCCTGACGCCTGACGCCTGACGCCCGGCGCCGGTGCCCCGAGCCCGGCGCCGGCGCCCGGCACCGCCGAGGCCCCCGTGACCGCTTCCGGTCCCGGGGGCCCCGGCCGTTCGGCGGCGCGGCCTACCAGCCGCGCTCGCGCCACTCGGCGAGGTGCGGGCGCTCGGCTCCGAGGGTGGTGTCGTTGCCGTGGCCGGGGTAGACCCAGGCCTCGTCGGGCAGGACGTCGAAGATCTTCTCGGTGACGTCGCGGTAGAGCGTCCGGAACGCCTCCGGGTCGCCCCAGGTGTTGCCCACGCCCCCGGGGAAGAGGCAGTCGCCGGTGAAGACGTGCTGGTGGCCCTGGGGGTCGTCGTAGACGAGCACGATCGCGCCGGGGGTGTGGCCGACCAGGTGCCGCACGGTCAGCGCCACGTCGCCGACCCGCAGCTCGTCGCCGTCCGCGAGCAGCAGCTCGGTGGGGACCTCGATGCCCTCGGCGTCGTACTGGCCGGCGGCCGTCCGGGCGCCGGTGGTGGCGACCACCTCGGCCAGCGCCCCCCAGTGGTCGTGGTGCCGGTGGGTGGTGACGACCGTCGCGAGGTCGTCGCCGACGGTCTCCAGCAGGGTCGGGGCGTCGGCGGCCGCGTCGATCAGGAGCTGTTCGTCGGTGGCCCGGCAGCGCAGCAGGTAGGCGTTGTTGTCGTACGGTCCGACGGCCACCTTGGTGATGATCAGGTGGGCCAGCTCCCGCACGTCCGGCGCTCCGCCGACCTTGACCGCTCCGTGGTACGTCATCCGTTCGCTCCCTCTGCAGTGGCTCCTGGGATCATCCTCGCGCCGTCAGCCCAGCGGGGGAAGCTGGGGCAGGGCGGTGTCGGGGGTGCGGCGCAGGCCGTCCCCGGCGGAGCGGCCGGAGAGCCAGGCGGTCAGGGCGCGGACCGGGCCCTCGACGGTCAGGGCGGGCTCGCCGGTGCCGATCTGGCCGCGGTGCCCGGTGTCCTCGGCGACCAGCCGGACGGCGGGCAGGTCGGTGCCGTGCAGCTTGTCGGCGAGGCGGTCGAACTCGGCCACGGCGAACGGCTCGGGCCACTCGGCGAAGGTGTAGTCGGCGCCGAGGTCGACGACGTGGTACTCGATCTCGGCGAGGCGCTTCCAGACGAGGTCCGCGGCCGGGAAGACGGCGCCGGAGCGGTGGCGCACCTCGGCGGCCCAGTCCTCGTCGCGCAGCAGCGCGGCGGCCGCCGCGAAGGCCTCGTGGGATTCCCGCAGGTCGGCGAGCTGGACGTCCAGCGGGCGGCCGGCGCCGTCCTCGATGCCCTGGTCGCGGGCCTGCTCGCTGGCGTACTGCGGGATGTCGGTGCCGGTGCGGACGCCGGTCAGCAGGTTGACCAGCGAGTCGGCGTTGCGGGCGAGGTGGGCCAGCACGTGGCCGCGGGTCCAGCCGGGGAGCGCGGAGGGCTCGGCGACGGCCTCCGGCTTCAGCGCGGAGACGGTGTCCAGCATGCGCCGGGTGCTTGCCTCGACCAGGTCCAGTCGTCCGGCGGCCAGCGCGGCGGCGGAGTGCGAGTCGGTCATCGAATCTGCCTTCTGTGCGGGACGGCGCGTTGCCCGTGGGGGCCTCGCTCGTTGACCAGGCGACGCTACCGCCGAATCCGGCCGCTGAGCAGGGCCTTTTTCGGTCCGGATACGGACGGTCCAGGGGTCGTCCTCACTCGTTCGGGTGGTCTCCGCTGGACAGAGTCGATATTCGAACGTCTGAGCTATAGGCTGGCTGCCGCATGCTGGAAGAAGTACCGACTCTCATCGCAAGCCGTCTTGCCCCGGAGAAAGGCGCCAGAAGCAGTGGCCGACCGCCTCATCGTCCGCGGTGCTCGTGAGCACAACCTCAAGAACGTCTCGCTCGACCTGCCCCGCGACTCCCTCATCGTCTTCACGGGCCTCTCCGGCTCCGGCAAGTCCTCGCTCGCCTTCGACACGATCTTCGCCGAGGGCCAGCGCCGCTACGTCGAGTCGCTGTCCTCCTACGCCCGTCAGTTCCTCGGGCAGATGGACAAGCCCGACGTGGACTTCATCGAGGGCCTCTCCCCGGCCGTCTCGATCGACCAGAAGTCCACCAACCGCAACCCCCGTTCGACCGTCGGCACCATCACCGAGGTCTACGACTACCTGCGCCTGCTGTTCGCCCGGATCGGCAAGCCGCACTGTCCGCACTGCGGCCGCCCGATCGCCAAGCAGTCGCCGCAGGCGATCGTGGACAAGGTGCTGGAGCTCGCCGAGGGCACCCGTTTCCAGGTGCTGAGCCCGGTGGTGCGCGAGCGCAAGGGCGAGTTCGTCGACCTCTTCGCCGACCTCCAGTCCAAGGGCTACTCCCGCGCCCGCGTCGACGGCGCGACGGTCCAGCTCGCCGAGCCGCCGAAGCTCAAGAAGCAGGAGAAGCACACCGTCGAGGTGGTGATCGACCGCCTCACCGTCAAGGACAGCGCCAAGCGGCGGCTCACCGACTCGGTGGAGACGGCCCTGCGGCTGTCCGGCGGCATGGTCGTGCTCGACTTCGTCGACCTCCCCGAGGACGACCCGGAGCGCGAGCGGATGTACTCCGAGCACCTCTACTGCCCGTACGACGACGTGTCGTTCGAGGAGCTGGAGCCGCGCTCGTTCTCCTTCAACTCGCCGTTCGGCGCCTGCCCGGACTGCTCGGGCCTGGGCAACCGGATGGAGGTCGACCCGGAGCTGGTCGTCCCGGACGTCGAGCGCTCGCTGGACGAGGGCGCGATCCACCCGTGGTCGGCCGGGCACGCCAAGGAGTACTTCCAGCGCCTGATCGACGCGCTGGCCGGGGAGCTCGGCTTCCGCACCGACATCCCCTGGGCCGGGCTGCCCGCCCGCGCCCGGAAGGCGCTGCTGTACGGGCACAAGCACCAGGTGGAGGTCCGCTACCGCAACCGCTTCGGCCGGGAGCGCTCGTACAGCACCGGCTTCGAGGGCGCGATCCCGTTCATCCAGCGCCGGCACACCGAGGCGGAGAGCGACAGCAGCCGCGAGCGCTTCGAGGGCTACATGCGCGAGGTGCCCTGCCCGACGTGCCAGGGCACCCGGCTCAAGCCGGTGGTGCTCGCGGTCACCGTCGAGGGCAGGTCGATCGCCGAGGTCTCCTCGATGTCGATCAGCGACTGCTCCGAGTTCCTCGGCGCGATGAAGCTCAACGCCCGGGACAAGCAGATCGCCGAGCGGGTCCTCAAGGAGGTTAACGAGCGCCTGCGCTTCCTGGTCGACGTCGGCCTGGACTACCTCTCGCTCGACCGCGCGGCCGGCACCCTGTCCGGCGGCGAGGCCCAGCGCATCCGGCTGGCCACCCAGATCGGCTCCGGCCTGGTCGGCGTGCTGTACGTGCTGGACGAGCCGTCCATCGGCCTGCACCAGCGGGACAACCACCGGCTGATCGAGACGCTGGTGCGGCTGCGCGACATCGGCAACACCCTGATCGTCGTCGAGCACGACGAGGACACCATCAAGACCGCGGACTGGGTGGTCGACATCGGCCCGGGCGCCGGCGAGCACGGCGGCAAGGTGGTGCACTCCGGCTCGCTGAAGCAGCTGCTCTCCAACAAGGAGTCGCTGACCGGCCAGTACCTCTCCGGCAAGCGCTTCATCCCGATCCCGGCCGCCCGCCGCGAGCGGGACAAGAAGCGCCAGCTGACCGTCCACGGCGCCCGCGAGCACAACCTCAAGGACGTCACGGTCGGCTTCCCGCTCGGCACCTTCACCGCGATCACCGGCGTCTCCGGCTCCGGGAAGTCGACGCTGGTCAACGACATCCTGTACACCCACCTCGCCCGGGAGCTGAACGGCGCCCGCAGCGTGCCCGGCCGGCACACCCGGATCACCGGCACCGACCAGGTGGACAAGGTGGTGCACGTCGACCAGTCGCCGATCGGCCGCACCCCGCGCTCCAACCCGGCCACCTACACCGGGGTGTTCGACCACGTCCGCCGGCTCTTCGCGGAGACGCAGGAAGCCAAGGTCCGCGGCTACCTGCCCGGCCGGTTCTCCTTCAACGTCAAGGGCGGCCGCTGCGAGAACTGCTCCGGCGACGGCACCATCAAGATCGAGATGAACTTCCTTCCGGACGTCTACGTGCCGTGCGAGGTCTGCCACGGCGCCCGGTACAACCGGGAGACGCTGGAGGTCCACTACAAGGGCAGGTCCATCGCCGAGGTGCTGGACATGCCGATCGAGGAGGCGCTGGACTTCTTCGAGGCCGTCCCGGCGATCGCCCGCCACCTGCGGACGCTCAACGACGTCGGCCTCGGCTACGTCCGGCTCGGCCAGTCCGCGCCCACCCTGTCCGGCGGCGAGGCGCAGCGCGTCAAGCTCGCCTCGGAGCTCCAGAAGCGCTCCACCGGGCGGACGGTCTACGTGCTGGACGAGCCCACCACCGGCCTGCACTTCGAGGACATCAGCAAGCTGATCAAGGTGCTCAGCGGGCTGGTGGACAAGGGCAACACGGTGATCGTCATCGAGCACAACCTCGACGTGATCAAGACCGCCGACTGGGTCGTCGACATGGGCCCCGAAGGCGGCTCCGGCGGTGGCACGGTGGTCGCCGAGGGCACCCCGGAGCAGATCGCCGCCGTCGCGGAGAGCCACACCGGCAAGTTCCTGCGGGACATCCTGCCGGTCGGCTTCGCGGACGCCCCGGCCACCCCGGCGAAGAAGGCGCCGCGCAAGCGCGCGGCCGCCGTCAAGAAGTAGTCCCGTCCGACCGCCCCGCCGCTCCCGCCACCCGTACCGTCCGGGTGGCCCGGGAGCGGCGGCGTGGTGCGGCATAGACTTCCGTGGTCCCTCGCAGCCGCAGCAACCGTAGGAGCGCACCGATGTCCGAGGCCCCCGAGACCAGCCCCACCGCCTCCCGTCGCACCCTGCTCTGCGGGGCCGCGGCCGTCCTGGCGGCCGGCGGCACCGTCGCGGTCGCCGGCTGCGGCTCGTCCTCCTCTTCCTCCTCCGGCGCCGGCGCCCCCAAGGGCCCGGTCGACCTCGGCCCGGCCTCGGCGGTTCCCGAGGGCGGCGGCAAGGTCTACCGCGAGCAGAAGATCGTGGTGACCCAGCCCACCGCCGGCCAGTACAAGGCGTTCAGCGCCAAGTGCACCCACGCCGGCTGCGTCGTGGACCAGGTGAAGAACGCCCAGATCCAGTGCCCCTGCCACGGCAGCCGGTTCGCCATCGCGGACGGCGCCGTGCAGGACGGTCCGGCCCCGACCCCGCTGCCCGCGTACACCGTCACGGTCGAGGGCGGCAACCTCAAGGTGACCCCGAGCTGAGCCAGTTGACCGCCTCCCGACCGCCACGGTCCCCCCTGACGATCTCCGCCCCGCGGCCCCGCCCCCACTCGGTACGGTGGTCCCATGGCTGACCCGAGCACCTACCGCCCCGCGCCCGGTGCGATCCCGACCTCCCCCGGCGTCTACCGGTTCCGCGACGCCCACGGCCGGGTCATCTACGTCGGCAAGGCCAAGAGCCTGCGGCCGCGGCTGTCGTCCTACTTCCAGGACCTGGCCGGGCTGCACCCGCGCACCGCGACCATGGTCACCACCGCGGCCTCGGTGGAGTGGACCGTGGTCGGCACCGAGGTCGAGGCGCTCCAGCTGGAGTACTCCTGGATCAAGGAGTTCGACCCGCGGTTCAACGTCAAGTACCGCGACGACAAGAGCTATCCGGAACTCGCCGTCACCCTCAACGAGGAGTACCCGCGGGTCCAGGTGATGCGCGGGGCGCACCGGAAGGGCGTGCGCTACTTCGGACCGTACGGGCACGCCTGGGCGATCCGCGAGACGGTCGACCTGCTGCTGCGCGTCTTCCCCGTCCGCACCTGCTCCAACGGCGTCTTCAAGCGCGCCCGCCAGGTCGGCCGGCCCTGCCTGCTCGGCTACATCGGCAAGTGCGCCGCGCCCTGCGTCGGCAAGGTCTCCGCGGACGAACACCGGGCGCTGGCCGAGGACTTCTGCGACTTCATGGCCGGGCGCACCGGCAACTACCTGCGCCGGCTGGAGGCCGAGATGCAGGAGGCCGCCGCCGAGCTGGAGTACGAGAAGGCGGCCCGGCTGCGCGACGACATCGGCGCCCTCAAGCGCGCGATGGAGAAGAACGCCATCGTGCTCGCCGACGCCACCGACGCCGACCTGCTGGCCCTCGCCGAGGACGAACTCGAAGCCGCCGTGCAGATCTTCCACGTCCGCGGCGGCCGGGTCCGCGGCCAGCGCGGCTGGGTCACCGACAAGGTCGAGGACGTCGACACCGCCGGCCTGGTCGAGCACGCCCTCCAGCAGCTCTACGGCGGCGGCGAGTCCGTCCCGCGCGAGGTGCTCGTCCCGGCCCTGCCCGAGCCGGTGGAGCCGGTCCGCGAGTGGCTGGGCGGCCTGCGCGGCAGCCAGGTCGACCTGCGCATCCCCCAGCGCGGCGACAAGAAGGACCTGATGGCCACCGTGCAGCGCAACGCCCAGCAGGCGCTCGCGCTGCACAAGACCAAGCGCGCCTCCGACCTCACCACCCGCAGCCGCGCCCTCCAGGAGATCGCCGACGCGCTGCAGCTGGACTCCGTCCCGCTGCGCATCGAGTGCTTCGACATCTCCCACCTCCAGGGCGAGGACGTGGTCGCCTCCATGGTCGTCTTCGAGGACGGCCTGGCCCGCAAGAGCGAGTACCGGCGCTTCCAGATCAAGGGCTTCGAGGGCCAGGACGACGTCCGCTCGATGCACGAGGTGATCAGCCGGCGCTTCCGCCGCTACCTCCAGGAACGCGAGCAGACCGGCGAGTGGGCCGTCCCCGAGGAGGACGACGCCGACACCGGCGACGGCGGCGCCCGGGGCGAGGACGGCCGCCCCAAGCGCTTCGCCTACCCGCCCCAACTGCTGGTCGTCGACGGCGGCCAGCCGCAGGTCGCCGCCGCCAGGCGCGCCCTGGACGAGCTCGGCATCGACGACGTCGCCCTGTGCGGCCTGGCCAAGCGCCTGGAGGAGGTCTGGCTGCCCGGCGAGGACGACCCGGTGGTGCTGCCGCGCTCCAGCGAGGGCCTCTACCTGCTCCAGCGGGTCCGCGACGAGGCGCACCGGTTCGCGATCAGCTATCAGCGCAACAAGCGTTCCAAGCGACTCACCGCCGGGGAACTGGACTCCGTCCCGGGCCTCGGCGAGACTCGCCGCCGGGCGCTGCTCAAGCACTTCGGCTCGCTGAAGAAGCTCCGGGCCGCCACCGTGGACGAGCTCTGCGAGGTACCCGGCATCGGACGCCGCACCGCGCAGACTGTTGCGGAGGCGTTGTCGTCCCGTACACCCGCCGCACCCGCGGTCAACACCGCGACCGGCGAGATCATCGAGGACGGGGTCGTCGAGACCACCGAGCCGATGGCAGCAGCACCCCAGACCGCACCATCCCAGGAGACGCCATGACGGCCGACGCCGCCCGTCAGCCGGTGCGCCCCGGCCCCGCCCGCCTGCCCGGGCCGGGGAAGGGCGGCCGAGCCGTGCGCGTTCTCCCCAGCAGAAAGACCGAGAGCGGGGAACCGAAGTGACCGTGTCAGACGTGGCCGAGAACGCGCCGGAGCTGGTGATCATCTCCGGCATGTCCGGAGCCGGCCGCTCCACCGCCGCCAAGTGCCTGGAGGACCTCGGCTGGTTCGTGGTGGACAACCTGCCGCCGGCCCTGATCCCGACCATGGTCGACCTGGGCGCCCGCTCCCAGGGCAACGTCGCCCGGATCGGCGTGGTCGTGGACGTCCGCGGCCGGCAGTTCTTCGACGACCTGCTCACCTCGCTCGACGAGCTGGAGAAGCGCGGCGTCCGGCTCCGGGTCGTCTTCCTGGACTCCTCCGACGAGGCGCTGGTGCGCCGCTTCGAGAGCGTCCGCCGCCCGCACCCGCTGCAGGCCGACGGCCGGATCGTGGACGGCATCGCCCAGGAGCGCGACCTGCTGCGCGACCTGCGCGGCGAGGCCGACCTGGTGATCGACACCTCCAACCTCAACGTGCACCAGCTGCGCGCCAAGCTGGACGCCCAGTTCGCCGACCACGACGAGCCCGAGCTGCGCGCCACCGTGATGTCCTTCGGCTTCAAGTACGGCCTGCCGGTCGACGCCGACCTCGTGGTGGACTGCCGCTTCCTGCCCAACCCGCACTGGGTGCCCGAACTGCGGGCCCGCACCGGCACCGACGCGGACGTCGCCGACTACGTCTTCCAGCAGCCCGGAGCCAACGAGTTCCTGGACGGTTACGCCGAGCTACTCCGGATCGTGACCGAGGGGTACCGCCGCGAGGGGAAGCGCTACATGACGCTTGCCGTAGGCTGCACCGGTGGCAAGCACCGCAGCGTCGCCATGTCCGAGCGTCTGACCAAGCGTCTCATCGCCGACGGAGTCGAGACGGTGCTCGTTCACCGTGACATGGGACGGGAGTAACCGCCGCCTCCCTGCCGGGCCCGCCGGCGGAGTGGTCGGCGGGCCGAGGAACGCGAGGTGAGTGTGGCGGGATACGTGCCCGGGCGGCAGCCGCAGAGCAGGACCGGTGACCGGGCCGGGAGCCCGGCCCGGCCCACGGCGCCGGGCCGCCCGCGCAGCAGTCCCTCCCGCGCCAATCCGGCTCCCCGGATCACCGCGCTCGGCGGCGGACAGGGCCTGTCCGCCTCGCTGTCCGCGCTGCGCCGGCTCACCAGCGACGTCACCGCCGTGGTGACGGTCGCCGACGACGGCGGCTCCAGCGGGCGGCTGCGCGAGGAGCTGGGCGTGCTGCCCCCGGGCGACCTGCGCAAGGCGCTGGCCGCGCTGTGCGGGGACGACGACTGGGGCCGCACCTGGTCCGAGGTGATCCAGCAGCGCTTCACCGGCAACGGCGAGCTCGGCGGCCACGCGGTCGGCAACCTGCTGATCGTCGCGCTCTGGGAGAAGCTGGGCGACCCGGTGGCGGCGCTGGACTGGGTCGGCCGGCTGCTCAACGTGCAGGGCCGGGTGCTGCCGATGTCGGCGGTGCCGCTGGACATCGAGGCGACCGTCCGCGGCCACGACCCGGCCCGCCCCGGCGAGGTCACGGCCGTCCGCGGCCAGGCCGACGTCGCGGTGACGCCGGGCACCGTGCAGTCGATCCGGCTGCTGCCGGACGAGCCGCCCGCCGTCCCGGAGGCGGTCACCGCCGTCCGGGAGGCGGACTGGGTGGTGCTCGGCCCCGGCTCCTGGTTCACCAGCGTGCTGCCGCACCTGCTGGTGCCCGAGCTCGCCGCCGCGCTCACCGAGACCCGCGCCCGCCGCCTGCTCACCCTGAACCTGGCCCCCCAGCCCGGGGAGACCGAGGGCTTCACCCCGCAGCGCCACCTGGAGGTCATCGCCGACCACGCCCCCGGCCTCGCGGTGGATGCGATCCTGGTGGACGAGCGCGCCGTCACCGGCGGGGCCTTCGGCCAGGCCGACCTGGACGGCCTGGAGAAGGCCGCCGAACGGATGGGCGCCGCTCTGGTGCTCGGCTCGGTGGCCCGCACCGACGGGACGCCGCGACACGACCCCGAGCTGTTGGCGGCAGCGTACGACCGGATTTTCCGGACACATGGAAGGATCGGGCCATGGCGATGACTCCAGCGGTGAAGGACGAGATCAGCCGGCTCCCGGTCACCCGGGCCTGCTGTCGCAAGGCGGAGGTGTCGGCGATCCTGCGGTTCGCGGGCGGGCTGCACATCGTGAGCGGCCGCATCGTGATCGAGGCGGAGCTGGACACCGGCGCGGCGGCGCGGCGGCTGCGCAAGGACCTGCTGGAGATCTTCGGGCACTCCTCGGACCTGGTGGTGATGGCCCCCGGCGGGCTGCGCCGCGGCAGCCGCTTCGTGGTCCGGGTGGTCAAGGACGGCGAGCTGCTCGCCCGCCAGACCGGGCTGGTCGACGGCCGCGGCCGTCCGATCCGGGGCCTGCCCCCGGCGGTCGTCTCCGGCGCCACCTGCGACGCCGAGGCGGCCTGGCGCGGGGCCTTCCTGGCGCACGGCTCGCTCACCGAGCCGGGCCGCTCCTCCTCGCTGGAGATCACCTGCCCCGGCTCCGAGGCCGCCCTCGCCCTGGTCGGCGCCGCCCGCCGGCTCGGCATCCCGGCCAAGGCCCGCGAGGTGCGCGGCGTGGACCGGGTGGTGATCCGGGACGGCGACGCGATCGGCGCCCTGCTGACCCGGCTCGGCGCGCACGAGTCGGTGCTCGCCTGGGAGGAGCGCCGGATGCGGCGCGAGGTGCGCGCCACCGCCAACCGGCTGGCCAACTTCGACGACGCCAACCTGCGCCGCTCGGCCCGCGCCGCGGTGGCGGCCGGCGCCCGGGTGGCCCGCGCGCTGGAGATCCTCGGCGACGAGGTGCCCGAGCACCTGGCCGCGGCCGGCCAGCTGCGGATGCAGCACAAGCAGGCCTCGCTGGAGGAGCTGGGCGCGCTCGCCGACCCGCCGCTGACCAAGGACGCGGTGGCCGGCCGGATCCGCCGGCTGCTGGCGATGGCCGACAAGCGCGCCTCCGAGCTCGGCCTGCCGAGCACCGAGGCCAGCCTCACCGACGAGATGGCGATGAACTGACGTTCACGCTCCGTGACGAGACCACGGCCGGCGTCCCGCTCCCGGGGCGCCGGCCGTCGGCGTTCCCGGACGGCTCCCGGAGGGTCCCGCGGAACGGCTCCCGAACGGGCTTCCGAGCCCGCCGGTACTCCCGAATTGGTAGAGACCACTGGTCCGGGACCAACTGCCCGGCGGCTCAGGGCCGGTCGGCCTGAAATCGGGTTTCGGCCGCGCCACGCCCAGTCTCAGCAGGCGGCGCGATGTGCCGTCCCAGGCCCGGGAGGGGTAGGGTCATAGGCGGTCGGGGACTTCCCAAATCTCACCCCCGTCGGGGCCCTGCCCCGGCGTACCTAACGAGGAGATCGGTTCGTGACGATCCGGGTAGGCATCAACGGCTTCGGCCGCATCGGCCGCAACTTCTTCCGCGCGGTCAAGGCTCAGGGCGCGGACATCGAGGTCGTCGGTGTCAACGACCTCACCGACACGAAGACCCTGGCTCACCTGCTCAAGTACGACACCACCCTGGGTACCTTCCCGGGCGAGGTCTCGCACACCGAGGACAGCATCACCGTCGACGGCCACACCTTCAAGGTGACCGCCGAGCGTGACCCCGCGAACCTCCCGTGGGCCGCCCTGGGCGCCGACATCGTCGTCGAGTCCACCGGCATCTTCACCAAGGCCGAGGCCGCGAAGAAGCACCTCGCCGCCGGCGCGAAGAAGGTCATCATCTCGGCGCCCGCCACCGACGAGGACGTCACCATCGTCCTGGGTGTCAACGACGAGAAGTACGACGCCGCCAACCACCACGTCATCTCCAACGCCTCCTGCACCACCAACTGCGTGGCGCCGATGGCGAAGGTGCTGAACGAGAGCTTCGGCATCGTCAAGGGTCTGATGACCACCGTCCACGCGTTCACCAACGACCAGGTCACCCTGGACTTCCCGCACAAGGACCTGCGCCGTGCTCGTGCGGCCTCGCAGAACATCATCCCGACCTCGACCGGTGCCGCCAAGGCGACCGCCCTGGTCCTGCCGGAGCTGAAGGGCAAGCTGGACGGCACCTCGCTGCGCGTCCCGGTCCCGACCGGTTCCATCACGGACCTGGTCGTCACCCTGGAGCGCGAGGTCACCAAGGACGAGGTCAACGCGGCCTTCCAGAAGGCCGCGCAGGAGGGCCCGCTCAAGGGCATCCTGGCCTACACCGAGGACCCGATCGTCTCCTCCGACATCGTGAACGACCCGGCCTCCTGCATCTTCGACTCGCAGCTCACCATGGTGCAGGGCAACCAGGTCAAGGTGCTCGGCTGGTACGACAACGAGTGGGGCTACTCGAACCGCGTCGTCGACCTGGTCACCCTCGTCGGCGGGCAGCTCTGACCTTGCGGGAGCTGACGTGATGTAGGGGCGAGGGCCCGGACGGCGTACGGTGCCGACCGGGCCCTCGTTCCGCGCTCAAGGACTTCTCAGGCGGCCCCTGCGCCGTGCCGCCTCACTGCGCATCAACCATCTCCCCAGGAGAAACCGAATCCCCGTGAAGACCATCGAAGAGCTCATCGAAGCCGGTGTCGAAGGCAAGCGCGTCTTCGTGCGCGCCGACCTGAACGTGCCGCTGGACGGCGACACGATCACCGACGACGGCCGGATCCGCGCCGTCGCGCCGACCATCGCCAAGCTGGCCGCGGCCGGTGCGAAGGTCGTCGTCGCCTCGCACCTCGGCCGCCCCAAGGGCGCGCCGGACCCGCAGTTCTCGCTCGCCCCGGCCGCCGAGCGCCTCGGCGAGATCCTCGGCAAGGACGTCGCCTTCGCCACCGACACCGTCGGTGACAGCGCCGAGGCCGTCGTGGCCGCGCTGGGCGACGGCGAGGTCGCGCTGCTGGAGAACCTGCGCTTCAACGCCGGCGAGACCAGCAAGGACGACGCCGAGCGCAAGGCCTTCGCCGAGCAGCTGGCCGCGCTCGCGGACCTGTACGTGGGCGACGGCTTCGGCGCCGTGCACCGCAGGCACGCCTCGGTCTACGACCTGCCGGCCCTGCTGCCGCACGCCGCCGGCGACCTGATCGCCACCGAGGTCGGCGTGCTGAAGAAGCTCACCGAGGACGTCGCCCGTCCGTACGTGGTGGTGCTCGGCGGCGCCAAGGTCTCCGACAAGCTCGGTGTGATCGACAACCTGCTGAAGAAGGCCGACCGGATCCTGATCGGCGGCGGCATGGCGTACACCTTCCTCAAGGCCAAGGGCCACGAGGTCGGCATCTCGCTGCTGCAGGAGGACCAGATCCCGACCGTCCTCGGCTACCTGGCCGAGGCCGAGCAGCGCGGCGTCGAGTTCGTGCTGCCGAAGGACGTCCTGGTCTCCGCCGACTTCCCGGACCTCAAGACCAAGGCCCCGGCGAACCCCTCGACCGTCGCCTCGGACGCCATCCCGGCCGACCAGGAGGGCCTGGACATCGGCCCGGAGACCCGCGAGCTGTACGCGGCCAAGCTGGCCGACGCGGGCACGGTGTTCTGGAACGGCCCGATGGGCGTCTTCGAGCACCCGGACTACGCGGACGGCACCAAGGCCGTCGCGCAGGCCCTGATCGACAGCGACGCGTTCACCGTGGTCGGCGGCGGCGACTCCGCCGCGGCCGTCCGCATCCTGGGCTTCGACGAGACGAAGTTCGGGCACATCTCGACCGGCGGCGGTGCCAGCCTGGAGTACCTGGAGGGCAAGACCCTCCCCGGCCTCGCCGCTCTGGAGGACTGAAAACACATGACCGACCGTCTCCCGCTGATGGCGGGCAACTGGAAGATGAACCTCAACCACCTCGAGGCCATCCAGCACACCCAGAAGCTGGCCTTCGCGCTGGCCGACAAGGACTACGAGGCCGTCGAGGTCGCCGTCCTGGTGCCGTTCACCGACCTGCGCTCGGTGCAGACCCTGGTCTTCGGCGACAAGCTGAAGATCAAGTACGGCGCGCAGGACATCTCGCAGCACGACGGCGGGGCCTACACCGGTGAGGTCTCCGGGCCGATGCTGGCCAAGCTCCAGTGCACCTACGCGGTGATCGGGCACTCCGAGCGCCGCCAGTACCACGGCGAGAACGAGGAGATCGTCAACGCCAAGGTGAAGGCCGCCTACCGCGCCGGGGTCACCCCGATCCTGTGCGTCGGCGAGCCGCTGGAGATCCGCAAGGCCGGTACCCACGTCGAGTACACCCTGGCCCAGCTGGACGGCGCCCTGGCCGACGTCCCGGCCGACCAGGCCGAGTCGATCGTGGTCGCCTACGAGCCGGTCTGGGCGATCGGCACCGGCGAGGTGGCCACCCCGGAGGACGCGCAGGAGGTCTGCGCCGCCATCCGCGGGCGGATCGCCGAGCTGTACGACGCCGAGCTGGCCGGCAAGGTCCGGGTGCTGTACGGCGGCTCGGTGAAGTCGTCGAGCGCGGCCGGCCTGATGGCCAAGCCCGACATCGACGGCGGCCTGGTCGGCGGTGCCTCGCTGGACGCCGACGAGTTCGTCAAGATCGTGCGCTACCGTGAGCAGGCAGTAGGCTAACGCCGCCGCAGCAACGTAGGCTTTGGGGCCGGACCGCCGTACGCGGCCCGGCCCCTTCGCCGAAGATACGAGAGAGTTGGTCCCGTCGTGGTTCTCGGGTTCTCGATTGCCCTGATCATCTTCAGTCTGCTGATGATCCTGCTGGTGCTGCTGCACAAGGGGAAGGGTGGCGGCCTGTCGGACATGTTCGGCGGTGGCGCGATGTCCACCGGCGGCGGCTCGGCGGTGGCCGAGCGCAACCTGGACCGCATCACCATCGTCGTGGGCGTGGGATGGTTCGCGTCCATCATCGTGCTTGGCCTGCTGATGAAGTCCTCGGTCTGACGTATTCCTGACGCCCCGTAGCCCGAGCGCCTATCCTGGAGCGGTCGGGTGCGGAGGCGATGGTGGCGGATGCTTAACACCTGCTTACACTAGGACGACTTTCGCCACCGACGCGCACCGCGGCGGGTCGGCGCACCAGTACGCAGGGAGTCAGACCGTGGCAAGTGGCAATGCCATCCGTGGCAGCAGGGTCGGGGCCGGCCCGATGGGCGAGGCGGAACGCGGCGAGTCCGCCCCGCGCAACCGGATCTCCTTCTGGTGCGCGAACAAGCACGAGACCCGTCCCAGCTTCGCGGCCGAAGCGGCGATCCCGGAGACGTGGGACTGCCCGCGCTGCGGCTTCCCGGCCGGTCAGGACCAGCACAACCCGCCGGCGCCCTCGCGCAACGAGCCGTACAAGACCCACCTCGCCTACGTCCGCGAGCGGCGCACCGACGCCGACGGCGAGGCGATCCTGGCCGAGGCGCTGGCGAAGCTCCGCGGCGAGATCTGAGCACCTGCCGAACGGTCCGGGCACGACAGCACGAAGGGCGCCACCGTCCGACGACGGTGGCGCCCTTCGGCGTTGCCGGTACCGGTCAGGCCGAGGCCGGCGGGTAGAGCTGCGGCGGGATCCGCTCCGCGGCGGCGCGGTCCAGCAGCCACAGGGTGCGGCTGCGGCCGTACGCGCCGGAGGCGGGCGCCTGGAGCTCGCCGGGGCCGGACAGGGCCAGCGCGACCGCGCCCGCCTTGTCCTCGCCGGCGGCCAGCAGCCAGACCTCGCGGGCGGTGCGGATCGCCGGGAGGGTGAGCGAGATCCGGGTCGGCGGGGGCTTGGGGGCCCCGCGCACGCCGATCACGGTCAGCTCGGTCTCCCGCACGCCCGGGTGCTCGGGGAAGAGCGAGGCGACGTGGGTGTCCGGGCCGACGCCGAGCAGCAGCACGTCGAAGGCCGGGACGCCGAGCCGGTCGGCCGGGCCGGCCGCCTTCGCCAGGTCCTCGGCGTAGCGGGCGGCGGCGGCCTCCACGTCCGAGCCGTCCACCCCGTCCGAGGCGGGCATCTCGTGCACCCGCGCCGGGTCGAGCGGGACGGCGTCCAGCAGCTCGGCGCGGGCCTGGACGGCGTTGCGGTCCGGGTCGGCGGCGGGCAGGAAGCGCTCGTCGCCCCACCAGAGGTCCAGCCGGGCCCAGTCGACCGCGTCGCGCGCCGGGGAGGCGGCGATCGCGGCCAGCAGGGCGTTGCCGTTGCGACCGCCGGTGAGCACCACCGAGGCGCTGCCGCGGGCGGCCTGGGCGTCCACGATCCGGGTGATCAGCCGGGCCGCGGCCGCCTGGGCCATCAGCTCCTTGTCCCGGTGGACGACCAGCTGCGGGGTCGCGTTGGTCATGCGCCTTCCTTGCTGCCGCGCTTGCCGGCGGCCTTCCGGGCGGGCTTCTTGTCCGTCGCCTCGACGGTGACCCGGTCCGGGTTGGCCACGGCGGCCTCGACGGCCCGCTCGACGGCGTCCTCGGCCTCCTCGGAGACCTCCCGGGCGACCTTCTCGGCCGCCTCGGTCTCCGCGTTGGCCGGCTCGTCCAGCCGGTCGACGGGCGTGCGCACGGCCGTCGCGTAGATGTCGTCCGGGTCCAGCCGGCGCAGCTCCTCGGCGATCAGCTCCGAGGTCTCGCGCCGCTTGAGCGCCACCTGGCGGTCCGGCGAGCCGGGCATGGAGAGCGTGCCCAGCAGGCCGTCCGGGCGGTCCAGGGTGATGTCCCCGTCCTTGGTGCGCAGGTGCACCGCGGTGATGCCCGGGCCGTTGGTGACGACCCGTTCGACCGGCACGCGCAGCCGGTTGTTCAGCCACAGGCCGAGCAGCTCGACGCTGGGGTTGTAGGACTCGCCCTCGACCACCGCGGAGACGATGGTGGACGGCCGCTGGTCCAGCGCGGCGGCCAGCATCGAGCGCCAGCCGGTGATCCGCGTCCAGGCCAGGTCGGTGTCGCCCGGGGTGTAGCTCTGGGCGCGCTGGGCGAGCTGGCCGACCGGGGACTCGGCGGTGACGGCGTCGGTGATCCGGCGCTGGGCGATCGAGCCCAGCGGGTCCTGCGCCGGGTGCAGCGGCGCGTTGTCCGGCCACCAGACGACGGTCGGGGCGTCCGGCAGCAGCAGCGGCAGGACCACCGACTGGGCGTGCGCGGCGAGTTCGCCGTGCATCCGCAGGACGACCGTCTCGCCGGAGCCGGCGTCCGAGCCGACCAGGATCTCGGCGTCCAGCCGGGTCTCGGCGCGGGCCCGGGGCGAGCGCCCGGCGCGCTTGATCACCGCGAGGGTGCGCATCGGGTGCTCGCGGGAGGCGTCGTTGGCGGCCTTGAGGGCGTCGTAGGCGCTGCCCTCGTCGGTCACGATCACCAGGGTGAGCACCATGCCGGCGGCGCCGGAACCGCGGGCCCGGCGCGCCTCCATCAGCGCGGCGTTGATCTTGCTGGACGTCGTGTTGGTGAGGTCGATCTTCATGGCCGGCGCCAGCTCCTGCCGTCTCGTGCGAGCATCTCGTCCGCCTCGACGGGGCCCCAGGTCCCCGCCGCGTACTGGGCGGGCTTGCCGTGGGCGTCCCAGTACTTCTCGATCGGGTCGAGGATCTGCCAGGAGAGCTCGACCTCCTGGTGACGCGGGAACAGGTTGGCGTCGCCGAGCAGCACGTCGAGGATGAGCCGCTCGTACGCCTCCGGGCTGGACTCGGTGAAGGACTCGCCGTAGGCGAAGTCCATCGTGACGTCCCGGACCTCGAAGGAGGTGCCCGGCACCTTGGAGCCGAACCGCACCGTCACGCCCTCGTCCGGCTGGACCCGGATGACCAGGGCGTTCTGCCCCAGCTCCTCGGTCGCGTAGGAGTCGAACGGCAGATACGGGGCCCGCTGGAAGACGACCGCGATCTCGGTGACCCGGCGGCCCAGGCGCTTGCCGGTGCGCAGGTAGAACGGGACGCCCGCCCAGCGGCGGTTGTTGATCTCCAGCTTGATGGCCGCGTAGGTGTCGGTCTTGGACTCCGGGTCGATCCCGTCCTCGTCCAGGTAGCCGACGACCTCCTCGCCGCCCTGCCAGCCGGAGGCGTACTGGCCGCGCACGGTGTGCCGGCCGAGGTCGGCCGGGAGCTTGACGGCGCTGAGCACCTTGAGCTTCTCGGCCACCAGCGCCTTGGGGTGGAAGGACGCCGGCTCCTCGATGGCGGTGAGCGCCATCAGCTGGAGCAGGTGGTTCTGGATCACGTCACGGGCGGAGCCGATGCCGTCGTAGTAGCCGGCCCGGCCGCCGATGCCGATGTCCTCGGCCATGGTGATCTGCACGTGGTCGACGTACGACCGGTTCCAGATCGGCTCGAACATCTGGTTGGCGAAGCGCAGCGCCAGGATGTTCTGGACCGTCTCCTTGCCCAGGTAGTGGTCGATCCGGAAGACCTCGTCCCGGGGGAAGACCTCGTGGACGACCTTGTTGAGCTCCTGCGCGCTCTCCAGGTCGTGCCCGAAGGGCTTCTCGATGACCGCGCGGCGCCAGGAGCCCTGCGGAGGGTCGGCCAGGCCGTGCTTCTTGAGCTGCTGGACGACGGTCGGGAAGAACTTCGGCGGCACGGACAGGTAGAAGGCGAAGTTGCCGCCGGTGCCCTGGGCCTTGTCCAGGTCCTCGATGGTCTCGCGCAGCTTGTCGAAGGCCTCGTCGTCGTCGAAGGTCCCGTGGACGAAGCGCATGCCCTTGGCGAGCTGCTGCCAGACCTCCTCCCGGAACGGGGTGCGGGCGTGGTCCCGGACGGCGTCGTGGACCTCCTTGGCGAAGTCCTCGTCGTCCCACTCGCGGCGGGCGAAGCCGACGAGGGAGAAGCCCGGCGGAAGCAGACCGCGGTTGGCCAGGTCGTAGATGGCCGGCATCAGCTTCTTGCGGGACAGGTCGCCGGTGACCCCGAAGATGACCAGACCGGACGGCCCCGCGATGCGCGGGAGCCGTCGGTCCGAGGGGTCACGAAGCGGGTTGACGGGGGAGGGCGGGAGGTCGTCCGCGTCCGATTCCGAAGTCAACTCAGGGAAATCAGTGCTCACTTGATGGGCTCCGCTTTCGTGCGCTGGCTGTGAGCAGGGGTCACTTCTCGGCGGCGAAGGAGGCCAGCGAGGCGGTGACGGTGTCGAGCAGCTCGTTCCAGGACTGCTCGAACTTCTCGACGCCCTCGTCCTCCAGGACCTGGACGACGTCGTCGTAGTCCACGCCGGCGGCGGCGATCGCGTCCAGCACGGCCTTGGCGTCGGCGTAGTTCGGGACGATGGTGTTGCCGGTGACGACGCCGTGGTCGCCGGTGGCGTCGAGGGTGGCCTCGGGCATGGTGTTGACGGTGCCGGGGGCGACCAGCTCGGTGACGTACAGGGTGTCCGGCAGGGCCGGGTCCTTGACGCCGGTCGAGGCCCACAGCGGGCGCTGCGGCTTGGCGCCGGCGGCCTCCAGGGCGAGCCAGCGGGCGCTGCCGGCGGTCTTGCCGTCGACGCTGCCGAAGACCTCCTCGTACGCCTGGTAGGCGAGGCGGGCGTTGGCCAGCGCGGCCTTGGAGCGCAGGTTCCTGGCGTCGCCGCCGATCTTGTCGAGGCGCTTGTCGATCTCGGTGTCCACGCGGGAGACGAAGAAGGAGGCGACCGACTCGATCTGGGAGAGGTCCAGGCCCTTGGCCTTGGCGGTCTCCAGGCCGGTCAGGTAGGCGTCGATGACGGCCTTGTAGCGCTCCAGCGAGAAGATCAGCGTGACGTTGACGCTGATGCCCCGGCCGATGACCTCGCTGATCGCGGGCAGTCCGCCCATGGTGGCGGGGATCTTGATGAAGACGTTCGGGCGGTCGACCAGCCACCACAGCTGCTTGGCCTCGGCCACGGTGGTGGCGGTCTCGTGCGCCAGGCGCGGGTCGACCTCGATGGAGACGCGGCCGTCGCGGCCGTTGGAGGCGTCGTAGACCGGGCGCAGCACGTCGGCCGCGTCGCGCACGTCGGAGGTGGTGATCATGCGGATCGCCTCCTCCGTGGTGACCTTGCGCACGGCGAGGTCGCGCAGCTGGCCGTCGTAGGAGTCGTCGCCGGCGCCGGCGATCGCCTTCTGGAAGATGGTCGGGTTGGTGGTGACGCCCACCACGTGCTTGTTCTGCACCAGTTCGGCCAGGTTGCCGGAGTTCAGCCGCTTGCGGCTGAGGTCGTCCAGCCAGATCGCAACGCCTTCGTCGCTGAGGCGCTTCAGTGCGTCAGTCATGGTGCTTCAGTCCCTTGTTCTTCGTGCTTCGTGGGGTGGTCGGAGGGGGCCGCGTGCCCGCGTGCGGGCGGACACGCGGCCGCTGTGCCGCTAGCGGCTGACGGCTTCGAGGGAGCGCAGGGCGTTGTGGGCCTCGGCCACCACGCGCTCGGCGGTGATGCCGAACTCCTCGAAGAGCACCTTGTAGTCGGCGGAGGCGCCGAAGTGCTCCAGCGAGACGATCCGGCCGTGGTCGCCGACCAGCTCGCGCCAGCCCTGGGCGATGCCGGCCTCGACCGACACCCGGGCCTTGACCGACGGCGGCAGCACGCTGTCGCGGTAGGCCTGGTCCTGCTCCTGGAACCACTCGAAGGACGGCAGCGACACCACGCGGGTGGCGATGCCCTCGGCCTCCAGCACCTCGCGGGCCTTGACGGCCAGCTGGACCTCGGAGCCGGTGCCGAGCAGGATCACCTGCGGGTCGCCGGTGGAGGCCTCGGCCAGGACGTAGCCGCCCTTCGCGGTGCCCTCGGCGGAGCCGAAGACCTCGCGGTCGAAGGTCGGGACGCCCTGGCGGGTCAGGGCCAGGCCGACCGGGCCGGGGTGGCTGGTGTGGCGCTCGACGATGGTGCGCCAGGCGACGGCGGTCTCGTTGGCGTCGGCCGGGCGGACCATGGCCAGGCCCGGGATGGCGCGCAGCGAGGCCAGGTGCTCGACCGGCTGGTGGGTCGGGCCGTCCTCGCCGAGGCCGATCGAGTCGTGCGTCCAGACGTAGGTGACCGGCAGCTTCATCAGCGCGGCCAGGCGGACGGCCGGGCGCATGTAGTCGGCGAAGACCAGGAAGGTGCCGCCGTAGACGCGGGTCCTGCCGTGCAGGGCGATGCCGTTCATGGTCGAGCCCATGGCGTGCTCGCGGATGCCGAAGTGGATCGTCCGGCCGTACGGGCCGGCCGACTTCAGCGGGTTGCCGTCGGGGAGGAAGGAGCTGTCCTCGTCGATGGTGGTGAGGTTGGACTCGGCGAGGTCGGCCGAGCCGCCCCACAGCTCCGGGATCACCGCGCCGATCGCCTTGAGGGTGTCGCCGGAGGCCTTGCGGGTGGCGACGTCCTTGCCGGCCGGGAAGGACGGGACGGCCTTCTTCCAGCCCTCGGGCAGCTCGCCGGCCTGGATGCGGTCGAACTCGGCGGCGCGGTGCGGGTTGGCGGCGCGCCAGGCGTCGAAGCCCTGCTGCCACTGGTCGCGGGCGGCCTTGCCGCGCTTGATGACCAGGCGGGCGTGCTCGATGACCTGGTCGCTGACCTCGAAGGTCTTCTCCGGGTCGAAGCCCAGGACCTTCTTGGTGGCGGCGATCTCGGCGGCGCCGAGCGCGGAGCCGTGCGCCTTGGCGGTGTTCTGGGCGTCCGGGGCCGGCCAGGCGATGATGGTGCGCATCGCGATCATGGACGGGCGGGAGGTCTCGGCCTTGGCCGCGGCCAGCGCCTCGGCGAGGGCGGCCACGTCGATGTCGCCGTTGGACTTCGGGACGACCCGCTGGACGTGCCAGCCGTACGCCTCGTAGCGCTTGAGGACGTCCTCGGAGAAGGCGGTCTCGGTGTCGCCCTCGATCGAGATGTGGTTGTCGTCGTAGAGGGCGACCAGGTTGCCCAGCTTCTGGTGGCCGGCCAGCGACGAGGCCTCGGCGGAGATGCCCTCCTCCAGGTCGCCGTCGGAGACGATGGCCCAGACGGTGTGGTCGAAGGGCGACTCGCCGGCCGGGGCGTCCGGGTCGAACAGGCCGCGCTCGTAGCGGGCGGCCATCGCCATGCCGACCGCGTTGGCGATGCCCTGGCCGAGCGGACCGGTGGTGGTCTCCACGCCGGCGGTGTGGCCGTGCTCGGGGTGACCGGGGGTGCGGCTGCCGGCGACGCGGAAGGCCTTGAGGTCGTCCAGCTCCAGGCCGTAGCCGGAGAGGTAGAGCTGGGTGTAGAGGGTCAGGCTGGTGTGCCCGGGGGAGAGGACGAAGCGGTCGCGCCCGACCCAGGACGGGTCGGTCGGGTCGTGGCGCAGGAACCGCTGGAAGATCAGGTACGCGGCCGGGGCCAGCGACATGGCCGTCCCGGGGTGGCCGTTTCCGACCTTCTGGACGGCGTCCATGGCCAGGACGCGCGCGGTGTCAACCGTGCGCTCGTCCAGATCGGTCCACTCGAATGCGTTCGTCGGCGCAGTGCTCACCCTGTCTCAGGGCTCCTTCCGTATTGAAGAGTGACCCCGTGAATGGGGACCGGGTCGGCCACGGCGCTGTGGTCCCGACGCTGGGTGGTGCCGGTCACGGAGGGTAGATCCCGCTTCTGCGTGCGAGCCTACCGTCCGGGCCGTGGCTCACCCTCCGTGCTGGGACAACCGGCAATTCCGCATGCAGATTCCCACTGGGACGGTCCGCGTTGATTTGTCCCAGGCTCTCCCGATTCTCCGCCCCGCGCCGCTCCGGTGGTCAGGACGGGGTAGAGCGTGCCGCCGGAGGCTCCCGGAGGCCCCGGCCGGGCGGTTCACCCGGGGGTGTGCGTTCCGCCTCGCCGGGGGACCCCGGAGCCGGATGCGATATATGGAGCGTCTATGGTGTCGTGGTACGCGCAGAGCGGACGATTCGGGACCCTTCGTTCCTGTGGACGCCTGCGAGGATTCATCTTCAGTTGGGGTGTTAGTGACCGCCGTCGAAACCCGTCCCGCCGGGGTCACCGGGGCGACTCCTGCGCACCGGCCCTTCGGGGCCCGTGTCGGCGCGTTCGTCGCACTGACCAAGCCGCGCATCATCGAGCTGCTGCTGATGAGCACCGTGCCGGTGATGTTCCTGGCTCAGCAGGGCGTGCCGAACATGCTGCTGGTGCTGAAGGTCGTCGTCGGCGGCTACCTCTCGGCGGGCGGCGCCAACGCCCTCAACATGTACATCGACCGGGACATCGACGCGGTGATGTCGCGCACCGAGCGGCGGCCGATCGTCACCGGGATGGTGTCGCCGCGCGAGGCGCTGGTGTTCGGCGTCGTGCTGGCGGTCGTCTCGACCCTGCTGCTGGGCTACGGGGTCAACTGGCTGTCCGCCTGGCTGGCGCTGGGCGCGCTGCTGTTCTACGTGTTCGTCTACACGCTGGGGCTCAAGCGGCGCACCTCGCAGAACATCGTCTGGGGCGGCATCGCGGGCTGCATGCCGGTGCTGGTCGGCTGGTCCTCGGTGACCGACTCGGTGTCCTGGGCCGCGGTGGTGCTGTTCCTGGTGGTGTTCTTCTGGACGCCGCCGCACACCTGGGTGCTGTCGATGAAGGTCCGCGACGACTACGAGCGGGCCGGCGTGCCGATGCTGCCGGTCGTCAAGGGCAACGTGGCGGTCGGCAAGCAGGTCGTCGCCTACTCCTGGGTGATGGTGGCGGTCTCGCTGGCGCTCTGGCCGCTGGGGCACATGAGCTGGCTGTACCCGGTCGCCGCGGTGCTGCTGGGCGGGGCGTGGCTGCGCGAGGCGCACGCGCTGTACGGGCGGGCCAAGGCCGGGATCGTGGGTGCGAAGCTCAAGGAGATGCGGCTGTTCCACTGGTCGATCACCTACCTGTCGCTGCTGATGGTGGTCTGCGCGATCGACCCGTTCGTGAAGTAGGTCCTTGCAGGAGAAGAGCCCCGGTCCGTGCGGACCGGGGCTCTTCCCGTTTCAGCGGGCGGGCAGCCCGGAGGGGCCGACGTGGTCGTCCAGCCAGTCCCGCAGCGGCTGGGAGGCGTGCAGGAAGCCGGTGATCCGGGTGTAGGCGGCGCGGGTGCCCAGCCACTTCGCGGGCTCCCACTCCTGCCAGGCCACCAGGCCCTTGTGGCGCAGCAGCGCGATCCGGGGGTGGTCCTTGGGATAGCCGCGCGGGGCCGACTTGAGGGAGTCCCGGCCGACCACCCGCGGGCCCTCCCGCTCCACCCGGGCGATCACCCGCTCCAGCTCGGCGCCGGTGACGTCCTCGGCGACGGCGGCCCGGTAGCGCTCCAGCTGGTCCGGGGCGAGCTGGTACAGCCCGTTGCCGCAGGCCAGGCCGTCGGCGGAGAGCTGGATGTAGCCGCCGCTCTCCAGGTGCGCGCCGATGTGCGTCTTGTACGGGGACTTGTCGGCGCTGAAGCGGACGTCGCGGTTCGGGCGGAAGACCTTGCCCGGTCCGAACTCGGGCTCCAGCTCGGCGAGCAGCCGCTCCATCGGGGCCCGTACGGCGTCCTCGTACCGGTCCTTGTGGGCCTGCCAGAAGGTCCTGGAGTTGTCGGCTTCGAGCTGCTCGTAGAAGTCGAGCGCCTCGGCGGGCCAGCCTCTGAACGTCACCTCTCCAGTATGTGGCCCGGTGCACAGGGCGCTCCCGTCGCCAGGGCGCCTACCGGTGGGTAGCATGCGGGGCATGAGCAGCGCAGAGACCTCCACCGCCGCGTCGGACGCCCGTACCGAGCGCCGCGCCAAGCGCATCGCCAAGAACCTGACCAGCTTCGCCCGGCAGCACGGGGGCAGCGCCGACGCGGTCGTCGAGTACGTCGGCGCCGTGGCCACCCGGATCGTCGTGGTGGGCGCGGACGGCGCCTGGGGCGACCAGGTGGCCCCCAGCTACGCCGTCGGCCGCCGGGCCGCGGAGCTGGCCGGGCTGACCCTGCACGACGACTTCGAGGGCGAGCTGGGCCTCAAGGTGAAGACCGGCGAGTACGAGTGGAAGCGGATGGCCGGCATCCAGATCGGCGGCTGAGGCCCCCTTCAGCGACGACGGCGGCCCGGCTCCCTTCCCGTACGGGGGAGCCGGGCCGTTGTTTCGCGGTCACAACATGTCTGTGCGGACGGGAAGGGATGGACGGTCCAGCCGAGCCCACTGACTGTCCGCGGTGACGGTGAGCCCGAAGCGTTCGGGTGCCGGGCGGTCGTGCTCGTCCCACCAGCGGTGGGCGGTTTCGATCTCGTCCCAGAGCCGGCGCGGGCCGTGCTGCCAGACGGTGAACTGCTCGGCTCGACGCTCGACGGCCGCCCATGACCGAGCGTCCGTCGTCGCGACCCGGAGCCGTTCTTCGTCGTCCTCCCAGGCTGTCCAGACATCGCCCAGCCACAGGCCGAGAGCGAACCGCGCGTCCCAGTGGGCGCCGGTGACCTCCCATGGTGACAGCGTCGTCCCGGACTCCTCCGGCGTGTGCTCGTCGCGGACGACATCGCGGAAGATCCGCAGATCCTGCCGCTGGTTGCGCATCAGCATGAACGCGGAATGCGGGCTGAAGCGCCCCTGCGCGCGATCACGTTCGACGGTGAGCTTGAGCAGCCCCCAGCAGAGCATCGGGTTGTCCCAGGGGGTGAGGATGGTGCCGCCGGGCCGGGTCTGCTCGATCCACGCCCAGGGCACGCGGCGAACCGAACAGGTGGAGATGATCCGGTCGTACGGGTGACGGCGCGGCCGGCCCACGGAGCCGTCCCCGCAGATGAGCTCCACGTCCACGCCTGCCGCGTTCAGGGAGGCCCGCGCCTGCTCGGAGACCTCGGAGTCGATCTCGATCGAGGTGACGTGTCCGGCGCCCACGCGGTGCGCCAGCAGAGCCGCGTTCCAGCCGGTGCCGGTGCCGATCTCCAGGACGTCCATTCCGGGCCGGAGGTCGAGGTCGCGGAGCATGCGGACGACGACCGAGGGAGCCGAGGCGGAGGAGGACGGCCAGGCATCGGCCGGATCGGCCGATGCCTGGCCGTCGTCGAGCTGGGTGACGATGGGCACGTCCGCGTAAGCCGCCTCGAACCACCGCCGCTGGTCGGTCGAGAGGTCGCACGGTTCGTAGCCGCCCCGGTCGTCCTCCAACCAGATCCGCTCCGGCAGGAAGCGATGGCGCGGGACCGCCTCGATAGCCTGCTTCCACTCGCGGGGGACCGGGCCGCCAAGCGCCTCGCCTACGGTTCGGAGCAGGCCGCATACGGCGGCCGGCTCCGGTCGATGCGCAGGGTCCGTCACTTCTCGCCCTCGTCCTTCTTGTGCTTCGGCTCGGGCGCCGGGCGTGCCCCGTCGGGGGACGGCTTGCTGGTGCCGGGATCCTTCTTGCCCCCGTGCTTGCCGCCGCTGCTCTTGTCGGTTCCCCAGCCCATGGGTCCTCCTGTGATCGGTTCGTCGTCGGTGGTGCGGTGGTCGTGAGGTGCCGAGCCCCTACCGGTTCGGCGGCCGGGGCGTGGGCGGGTTCGGCGGCCGCGGCCTGGGCGGCTTCGGATCGCGCTCGGACATGCCGGTGCTCCTTTCGAGGTCGGGAGACGGGTCGGTGATCCCGCCCGCGCCGCCGGGCCGGCGGCGCGGGCGGGGGCTTCAGGGGGACCGGTTGACCAGTACCAGGGCTGCCAGCACGACATGCGATCCGGCAGCGGCGGATACCCCGTAGGCGGCCCAGACGCGCGTGGGATCAGGAGGGGATGGCAGCGGTGCGTCGTCG
Organism: Kitasatospora sp. Xyl93; assembly: GCF_055383135.1. Lineage (NCBI taxonomy): Bacteria > Bacillati > Actinomycetota > Actinomycetes > Kitasatosporales > Streptomycetaceae > Kitasatospora > Kitasatospora sp. Xyl93. Next base: position 5,807,646 of record NZ_AP029185.1, read on the forward strand.
GGGCCGGAAGTGTCCTCCGGCGGTTGCGAGTTCACCGGGGGATCGGCGGGGGCGTCGCGAGGTCGGCGTGGACGACCTTCCCGAACGGGAGGAGCGTGACGCCCCAACGGCCGCAGGTGAGCCGGTGGACCATCGCCAGACCCCGGCCCGACGTGGCGTCGGGTCCGGCCTGGATCACCACGGGCATCGAGCGGGAACCGTCACCGACGAGGATGCGGACGGTCCGGCCGGTCGGACGGCGGACACCGACGAGCATGCGGGTCCGGCAGCCGGTCTTGAGGGAGTTGGTCGTCAGCTCGCTGACGATCACTACGGCGTCGTCCACCAAGACCTCCAGCCCCCACTCTCGCAGCTGCGCGCCGACGAACCGGCGCGCAGCTGCCACCGATTCCGGCTGGTAGGGCAGCAGCAGGTCGGCTGCCGCCAACACCGACGTCGGGTCGGAGCCAGGAGTCGCACGACTCTCCAACGAAGCGTGCTGCATGGGAACGTCCAGGACGTTGGCCTCGAACACGACCATCTCCTCTATATGAGATGCCTCCATGCACTCATGTACATGAGTAACGAGGAGAAGAATGCCTGACTCCTGTATATGAGTCAACCCGTGGCGAGAGGAATCTCGCCACGGGTTGAGGAAGTTGATCGTGAGTCAGTCGTGCGCGGGGAAGCGATAGTCCAGAACGAACTGATCGGCGGCCATGACGGTGTCGCACACTTCCACCACGCGTCCATCGGTGGTGATGGCCTCACGAACGAGATGGATCACCGGCGCACCAGGGCTCAATGAGAGCGCTTTGGCCTCGGGCTTGGTCGCGAGCCTGGCCCGGACGGACTCGGTGAACTCGGCGAGGGGGTGGCCGTGCTCTTCGAGGCGGGCGTAGATGCCGCCGCCACCGGGGTTCTCGGCGAAGACCTCAGGGATGTCCTTGACCACATCCCAGGGCAGGTATGACGTGGCCTCCTCGGTGGGTACCCCGTCGCGGAAGTACCGGCGCTTGCGGGCCAGCACCTGGGCGCCGACGGGAAGGCCCAAGCGACCGGCGATCTCAGGAGACGCTGCGGTGGGGCCTACGAACAGCACGGTCACGGATGGGACGCCGCCGGAGGTCTCCGTCTCTGCAAGGTACGCCGCCTTGCCGGCCTTGCGGTGGGCGCGGCGGAACCGGTCCGCAGACTTCCGCTGTACCGGCGGGCGCGAGCGGACGAATGATCCTCGACCGTGATGCGTCTCGATGAGCTGAGACGTTCGGAGTTCGGCGATGGCCTTGCGAACCGTCCCGGATGCGACTCCGTACCGCTGTATGAGCTCCGCCTCGCTGGGCACGGTGGCGCCGGGAGCGAGAGCGCCCGACTTGATTTGTGCGGCGAGATCAGCCGCGATCTGCAGGTACTTCGCTGTGGCCGACGAGGCCACCTCACCACTCGCCATAGTCCTTCAGGGCTCCTATCCTCCTGCACATGAGTAACAGCGTCGGGAAGTCCCAGTCAACGCCGCTCCACTCGGTGTCCGTCGCGGGGGTGGTGGTGCGCGAGGACGGCCGGGTCCTGGCGATTCGGCGGGCTGACAACGGGACCTGGGAAGCCCCGGGTGGTGTGCTGGAGCCGGACGAGGCCGTCGAGGACGGCGTGCGCCGCGAGGTCTACGAGGAGACCGGGGTCAAGGTCGGCGTGGACAGGCTGACCGGCGTCTACAAGAACGTGACCCGGGGGATCGTCGCCCTCGTCTTCCGCTGCCGACCGGAGGGCGGGGCGGAGCGACTCTCGGACGAGGCGGTCGAAGTCGCTTGGCTCACACCGGCCGAGGTCTCCGAGTGCATGGGCGAGGTCTATGCCGTACGGGTCCTGGACGCGCTTCGGGACCACACGGCACCGAGTATCCGGACCCACGACGGGCGGCACCTGCTCTGACAGCACGGCGAAGGCCCCCATCGGTTGCGATGGGGGCCTTCTGCGTGGCTCAAGCTGCGGCGGGCTCCGGCGTCCGTGGGGCCGGGGCGGCGGCGGTCTCCTCGGCCGGGCGGGTGCGCAGGGCGAGGGGGATGCGGAGGGCGGCGATCCAGGTCAGGGCGGCGAGGAACATGTGCAGGCCGACCATCAGCTCGGGGGCGTCGGTGAAGTACTGGACGAAGCCGAGTACGCCCTGGAGCAGGAGGATCGCGAGCAGTTCCTTGGCGCGGGCCCGGGCGGGCTGCGGGGCCTTGACGGCCGCGAAGACGAAAATCACCGCGATGGCCAGGCCGACCGAGACGAAGGCCAGGTCGGCGTGGGCCTGCGCCAGGCGGTCGTAGTCGATCGGGATGCGCGGGACGATCTTGTTGTCCCGGGGGGTGCCCGGGTGGTGGCCGGCGCCGGTCACCAGGGTGCCGGCGGCGACCAGCAGGCCGATGACGGTGACCAGGACGTACGAGAGCTGGTGGATCGGGCGGGCCACCGAGAGCTTCGGCGGGCCGTCCCCTTCCTTCGCCCGCTCCCACATCAGCAGCGCCACCCAGACCAGGGCCATCGCGGCGATCATGTGCAGGGCCACGGTGTACGGGTTGAGGCCGGTCAGCACGGTGATGCCGCCGAGCACGGCGTTGCTCATCACCAGCCAGAACTGTGCCCAGCCGAGCTTGGTCATGCTGTGCCGCCACGGCCGGTGGCAGCGGGCGGCCAGGATCGCCCAGCCGACCGCGGCGCTCAGCACGTAGGTGAGCATCCGGTTGGTGAACTCGACCACGCCGTAGTAGCCCATCTCGGGCGTCGGGATCAGGCTTTCCGGCGTGCAGCGCGGCCACGTCGAACAGCCGAGGCCGGAGGCGGTGAGCCGGACGGCGCCGCCGGTGACGACGATCACCACGCTCATCACCAGCGCGGCGAACGTGGCGCGGCGGACCATCGCGGCGGAGGGCTGCCAGCGCTCGGCGAGCCAGGAGAAGGGGTTAGGCACGGGGTCAATCGTAGGCGGCCTTACAGGCGATCTTGCGGCGGGGCGCGGCGCCGCGGGGCGCCGGGCGGGCGGACCGCAAAGCGGACTGTTCGGGCAAGGCGGTCATTGGTCTTGACCAATCACCGGTTTGGCCGAAAGAGTGCGGATTGGTCCATACCTTTTTTCGGGCCTCTCCCACTCCTCCCGCACGTAAGCGGAGATCCTGCACATGCGCATATCCACTTCCGCCGCCGCGCTCGCCGTCGGTGGCTCTCTCGCACTGGCCGGCCTCATCGCGCCGGCCGCCCAGGCCGTCGGCGCCGATCAGGAGTGCCGCAGTCTCGGGGTCGCCAACCTCTACGGCGAGTTCATCGAGGGCGACGACACCCACACGCCCGACGCCGAGGGTGCGGTCGCGGTCGGCGGCAACGCCGACTTCACCGGCGGCTTCTCGGTCGGCCAGGAGCTCACCGCGGCCCAGGTCGACGCGCTGCCCGGGAAGAACGCCCTGGTCGTGGCCGGCAAGATCACCGGCCACAACACCCAGGTGATGAAGGGCAACGGCGTCTTCGGCTCCAAGGCCGACGGCGCGGTGGTCCAGGCCCACCAGGGCACCGTCGGGCAGGGCCCCTCGCCGATCGACTTCAAGGCCGAGTTCGCCAAGCTGCGCGCCGCCGCGGCCTCGCTGGCCGCCGTGCCGCAGACCGCCGGCGCCGGCGTCCAGGCCGAGGGCGCCAAGCTGACCCTCACCGGCGGGGACGCGAAGTACAACAGCTTCACCGTCGAGGCGGCGAAGCTGCAGGGCGCCAAGGACGTCTTCCTCAAGGTGCCGGCCGGCTCGGTGACGGTGGTAAACGTGACCGGCGGCTCGTACGACATGGCGGCGGCCGGGACCTCCGGCTTCCACCTGTGGGACGAGGGCAGGAAGGCCTTCGTGCTGGACGACAAGCTGCAGAGCGCCGCGGGCGGGGCGGTCCGGGCCAAGCTGCTCTGGAACTTCCCGACCGCCACCAAGGTGGTCAAGAACAGCCAGGCCGCCTGGGCGGGCACCGTGCTCGCGCCGAACGCCGCCTTCGACCTCGGCAGCGGCGGGCCGGTCAACGGCTCGGTGATCGCCGCCTCGCTGACCGGCAAGGGCGGTGCGGAGACGCACCACTACCCCTTCACCGGCTGCCTGCCGGGCACCACCGTCCCGACGCCGTCCGGCACGCCGACGGTGCCGCCGACCGTACCGCCCACGGGGCCGACCGGCTCGCCGTCGGGCACGCCGAGCGCGTCGGCCTCCCCGAGCGGTTCGGTGAGCCCCTCGGGCAGCCCGTCCGTTCCGGCGACCGGCAAGCCCGGCCCGAGCGGCTCGGCCAGCCCGTCGGCCGGTGCCTCGACAGCCGCTCCGGCGGCTCCGGGCGGCCCGTCCGCCTCGCCGGACGCGGGCGGCAACCTGGCGCACACCGGCTCCGGTCCGGTGCTGCCGCTGGCGATCGGCGGTGCGGTGGTGCTGGCGGCCGGCGGCGCGATCGTGGTGGCCGCCCGGCGCCGGGCGGCGAAGAGGGCCTGAAACCGCTGAACCGGCGGTGACGGCCCGGAAGGGTCGAGCCGCCGGGAAGGCCGGGAAGGCCGGAATGGTCCGGATGTTCGTCGGCTGACCGAATCGGCGCCCCTGGTGATTGAACCCGATCACCAGGGGCGCCGTTCTGTCTTGAAGGTGACGAAGTTCATTCACGTTTGCCGAATCCACGTTCTGCGAGGTGACGGCTGTGATGGGCTGGTCATGCACATCGGAAAGACGGACGGACCGTCGATATCCGGTCGTGCGGCGGGGTGTGGCGGGGTGCGGGAGTGCCGGTAGAGTCCCCCGGACAGTCGTAGCGGGCCACCGCGAACCACTCAACACGCCTGCTGCACAGGACCGTTCGGAGGGGAAAAAGGTAATGGCACGACAGCAGCGGCACTTCGCGATCGGTGCGACGGCACTCGCCGGCACGGCTGCGGCCGGTTTTCTACTGCCCCTGGCACTGGCCACCAACGCCTCGGCGCACGTGCCGAGTTGGACGGTGACCTGCGACAAGATCGTGATCGATCTGATCAACTACAGCCCCAAGGCCGACGTGAAGAACACCGTCAGCCTCACCATCGACGGCGAGAAGGTCCTGGACGCCAAGGCCTTCCCCGCGGAGTTCCACGGCTCCTTCCCGGTGAAGGACCACAACAGCCCGATCAAGGCGAACCTGGTGGTCACCACCACGGAGAACCCGAACGAGAAGGGCTGGAACATCAACGAGACCAAGACCATCGAGCCGTGCCACACGCCGACTCCGACCCCGACCCCGACCAAGACCCCGACGCCCACCCCCACGCCCACCCCCACCAAGACGCCGACGCCGACCCCGACGCCGACCGTGACCCCGTCCACCCCGCCGGTCACGCCCCCGGCCACCCCGACCCCGTCGGCCACGCCCACCCCGAGCAAGTCCCCGACCCCGTCGCCCACCAGCAGCGCCCCGGCGCTCGCCCAGACCGGTAGCAGCGACGCGACCCCGATGATCGCGGCGGCCGGCGGCGGCGTGCTGCTGGTCGGCGGCGCGCTCGTGCTGCTCGCCCGCAAGCGCCGCGGCGGCAGCGCGAGCTGACGCTCCGCGAGCCGGCAACGGCGACCGCAACCACGACGCCCCCCGGCCACCTGGTGGCCGGGGGGCGTCGTGCGCCGAGCCGCCGGTCACTCCCAGCGGAAGAAGCGGGCGGCCGCGGCCAGGCCGAGCACCGACCAGCCGGCCAGGATGCCGAGGTCCGCCCACGGCACCCCGGCGCCGTCCTGGAGCACCGACCGCAGGCCGTCCGAGAGCGCCGAGATCGGCAGCAGCTCCAGCACCGACCGGACGGCCGAGGGGAACCTGCTCAGCGGCACGATCACCCCGCCGGCGAGCAGCAGCAGGACGAACACCAGGTTGGCGCCGGCCAGGGTGGCCTCGGCCTTCAGGGTGCCGGCCATCAGCAGGCCGAGCCCGGAGAAGGCGGCGGTGCCGAGGACCAGCAGCGCGGCGACGGTCAGCGGGTCGCCGTGCGGGGACCAGCCGAGGGCCAGTGCGATCACCGACAGCAGCGCCACCTGCAGCGCCTCCGTCACCAGGACGCAGCCGGTCTTGGCGGTCAGCAGCGCCCAGCGCGGCAGCGGGCTGGCGCCGAGCCGCTTCAGCACGCCGTAGCGGCGCTCGAAGCCGGTGGCGATCGCCTGGCCGGTGAAGGCGGTGGACATCACGGCCAGCGCGAGCAGTCCGGGGGCCAGGAAGTCGACCCGCTTGCCGGGGCCCTCGACCGCGACGATGTCCACGGCGGAGAACAGCACCAGCAGCACGGTCGGGATGACCACGGTGAGCAGCAGCTGCTCACCGTTGCGCAGCAGCATCCGGGTCTCGAACGCGGTCTGGGCGAGCAGCATTCGGCCGACGGGCGCGGCGCCCGGCCGGGGCGAGTAGTCCGTACGTGTCACGAGCGCAGCTCCCGTCCGGTCAGGTCGAGGAAGACGTCCTCCAGGCTGCGGCGCTGGACGGACAGCCGTTCGGGCAGGATGCCGGAGGCCGCGCACCAGCCGGTGACGGTGGCCACCAGCCGGGGGTCGACGGGCGCCTCGACGCGGTAGCTGCCGGGCGCGGTCTCGACGGCGGTGGCGCCCTCGGGTAGTTCCTTGAGCAGCGGGCCGAGGTCGAGGCCGGGCGGGCCGTCGAAGCGCAGCGCGCCCTCGGCGCCGTCGCGACACAGCTCCTCGACGGTACCGTCGGCGATCACCCGGCCGCGGTCGACGACGGCGACCCGGTCGGCGAGCTGCTCGGCCTCGTCCATGTGGTGGGTGGTGACGACCACGGTGACGCCGTCCCGGCGCAGGTCGCGCACCAGGTCCCAGGTGGCCCGGCGGGCCTGCGGGTCGAGGCCCGCGGTCGGCTCGTCCAGGAAGACCAGCTCGGGGCGGCCGACCACGGCCATCGCCAGGGCGAGCCGCTGCTGCTGGCCGCCGGACAGCCGCCGGTACGCGGTGCGGCCGCAGGAGCCGAGGCCGAGGCGGTCGACCAGGGCGTCCACGTCCAGCGGGTGGGCGTGCAGCCGGGCGGTGTGCCGCAGCATCTCGACGGCGCGCGCGCCCGCGTACACGCCGCCGGACTGCAGCATGACGCCGATCCGGGGCCGCAGCGCGGCGTTCTGGGCGACCGGGTCGAGACCGAGGACGCGGACGGTGCCGGCGTCGGGCCGGCGGTAGCCCTCGCAGGTCTCGATGGTGGTGGTCTTGCCGGCGCCGTTGGGGCCGAGGACGGCGGTGATCGCGCCGGCCGGGATGGTGAGGTCGAGGCCGTCCACCGCGACCTTGTCGCCGTAGCGTTTGACCAGCCCGGCGATCTGGACCGCGGGTTCGGAGTGCATACCGGCGAGTGTAAGAGGGCCCGACAGGACCGCCGGACGGCGGCCTGGATGATCGTTTTCCCAGTTCAGGTAAGGCTTACCTGCGTGATCGATGCCACCGATGAGGCATGGGTCACGGCTTGTCCCCGCGGAAGGAATTACGCAACACTGGTGTTGTGAAAAACATGCGCGAGCACGCCCAGCAGCAGGAGGTCGAGTCGGCCTCCTCCTGCGACGTGCCCGTGACGGCGGCCGAGGTGCTGCTGGACGGCCACCGGGCCACCCGGGACCGGGTCGCCCGGTCGATCCTGGACCACGGCCCGTCCTCCGCCGCCGATCTGGCGAGCCGGCTCGGCCTCACCGCCGCGGCCGTCCGCCGCCACCTCGACGGGCTCGCCGCCAGCGGCCTGGTCGAGTCCCGCGACCAGCGGGTCTACGGCAGCCGCGGCCGGGGCCGTCCGGCCAAGGTCTTCGCGCTCACCGACGCCGGCCGGGACGCCTTCTACCAGGCGTACGACCAGCTCGCCGCTGACGCGCTGCGCTGGATCGCGGACTCGGTGGGCGGCGGCAAGGCGGGCGAGGAGGCGGTCGCCGCCTTCGCCCGCGCCCGGTTCGGCAAGCAGGCCGAGAAGTACCTGGAGGCCCTGCGCCTGGCCGCCGCCGGCGAGCGCACCGAGGCGCTCGCGCAGGCGCTGAGCGCGGACGGGTACGCTGCCACGGTGCGGCGTGTCCCGTCGGCCGCGGCCAAGGCCCCGGCGGGCGCCCAGCTCTGCCAGCACCACTGCCCGGTCGCGCACATCGCCGAGCAGTTCCCCCAGCTCTGCGAGGCGGAGACCGAGGTCTTCTCCCAGCTCCTGGGCACCCATGTGCAACGGCTGGCCACGATCGCCCACGGCGACGGGGTCTGCACCACCTATGTGCCGGCACCCGGTGCCGCATCGTCGTCCGCCCGGCTGCCTTCGGGCCGCGGCTCCGATGCGGTGCCGACTGCCAGCACGTCGGAAAATTCCGCGTCCACCGAAGATTCTGCGTCCGCGCGTTAGGAAGCTCGCATGACTGACACCGTTTCGCACCCCGAGCTCGAGGGCCTGGGCAATTACGAGTACGGCTGGGCCGACCCGGACACCGCCGGTGCGGCGGCCAAGCGCGGGCTCAGCGAGGAGGTCGTCCGCGACATCTCCGCGAAGAAGAACGAGTCCGAGTGGATGCTCAACCTGCGTCTCAAGGGCCTGAAGCTGTTCGGCAAGAAGCCCATGCCGACCTGGGGCTCGGACCTCACCGGCATCGACTTCGACAACATCAAGTACTTCGTCCGCTCCACCGAGAAGCAGGCCGAGTCCTGGGAGGACCTGCCGGCGGACATCAAGGCGACGTACGACAAGCTCGGCATCCCGGAGGCGGAGAAGCAGCGCCTGGTCGCCGGCGTCGCCGCCCAGTACGAGTCCGAGGTCGTCTACCACCAGATCCGCGAGGACCTGGAGGAGCAGGGCGTCATCTTCCTGGACACCGACACCGCGCTGCGCGAGCACCCGGAGCTGTTCAAGGAGTACTTCGGCACCGTGATCCCGGCCGGCGACAACAAGTTCGCCGCGCTGAACACCGCGGTGTGGTCCGGCGGCTCGTTCATCTACGTGCCGAAGGGCGTGCACGTGGACATCCCGCTCCAGGCCTACTTCCGGATCAACACCGAGAACATGGGCCAGTTCGAGCGGACGCTGATCATCGTCGACGAGGACGCCTACGTCCACTACGTCGAGGGCTGCACCGCCCCGATCTACTCCTCCGACTCGCTGCACTCGGCGGTCGTGGAGATCATCGTCAAGAAGGGCGGCCGCTGCCGTTACACGACGATCCAGAACTGGTCGAACAACGTCTACAACCTGGTCACCAAGCGCGCCGTGGCGTACGAGGGCGCGACCATGGAGTGGGTCGACGGCAACATCGGCTCCAAGGTCACCATGAAGTACCCGGCCGTCTACCTGATGGGCGAGCACGCCAAGGGCGAGACCCTGTCGATCGCCTTCGCGGGCGAGGGCCAGCACCAGGACGCCGGCGCCAAGATGGTCCACATGGCGCCGAACACCTCGTCCAACATCGTCTCCAAGTCGGTGGCGCGCGGCGGCGGCCGGACCTCCTACCGCGGTCTGATCGAGATCGGCGAGGGCTCCAAGGGCGCCAAGTCCAACGTGCTCTGCGACGCGCTGCTGGTCGACACGATCTCCCGCTCGGACACCTACCCCTACGTGGACGTCCGCGAGGACGACGTGTCCATGGGCCACGAGGCGACCGTCTCCAAGGTCAGCGAGGACCAGCTGTTCTACCTGATGAGCCGCGGCATGACGGAGTTCGAGGCGATGGCGATGATCGTCCGCGGCTTCGTCGAGCCGATCGCGCGCGAGCTGCCGATGGAGTACGCGCTGGAGCTCAACCGGCTGATCGAGCTGCAGATGGAGGGCGCGGTCGGCTGACGACCGGCCGGACCCCGCCCACCGACTTTCGAGTTTTCGAGGAAGAGAGCACCACGACAGCCATGGCTGACGTTCAGAACACCACCGGGGCGACCACCGCCGGTTCGATCGAGGTCGGCACCGCCGGCGCGGGCGCGCAGCTCGCCGGCCCCGGCACCGGCCGGACCACCGTCCAGCAGCCGATCGACGCGCGCGTCGCGGTCAAGCCGTCCTTCGACGTGAACGACTTCCCGGTGCCCACCGGCCGCGAGGAGGACTGGCGGTTCACCCCGCTGCACCGCCTCGCCGGGCTGCACGACGGCACGGCCGCCGACGGCGAGCGGGGCGAGGACAAGGTCGAGTTCGCGCTGCCGGACGGCGTCACCGCCGAGACCGTCGGCCGGGACGACGCCCGGCTCGGCAAGGCCGGCATGCCGGTCGACCGGGTCGCCGCGCAGGCGTTCAGCGGCTTCGAGCAGGCGCTCGTGGTGACCGTCCCCCAGGACGCGGTGCTGACCGAGCCGGTCCGGATCGACGTGCGCGCCGCGGGCGGGGTCCGCTTCGCCCACGTGGTGATCGACGTCAAGCCGTTCGCCGAGGCCGTCGTGGTGCTCAACCACGAGGGCACCGGCACCCGGGCCGCCAACGTCGAACTGCTGGTCGGCGACGGCGCCAAGCTGACCTTCGTCTCGGTGCAGGACTGGGAGCGGGACGCCGTCCACGTCGCCCAGCACAACGCGCTGGTCGGCCGGGACGCCACGTTCAAGTCCGTGGTCGTGACCTTCGGCGGCGACCTGGTCCGCCTGCACCCGCGGGTCAACTACACGGGCCCCGGTGGCGAGGCCGAGCTGTTCGGCCTGTACTTCGCCGACGCGGGCCAGCACCTGGAGCACCGCCTGGTCGTCGACCACGACACCCCGCACTGCCGCTCCAACGTCGCGTACAAGGGCGCCCTCCAGGGCCAGGACGCGCACGCGGTCTGGGTCGGCGACGTGCTGATCCGCGCCGCCGCGCTCGGCACCGACACCTACGAGCTCAACCGCAACCTGGTGCTCACCGACGGCGCGCGGGTCGACTCGATCCCGAACCTGGAGATCGAGACCGGCGAGATCGTCGGCGCCGGCCACGCCTCGGCGACCGGCCGCTTCGACGACGAGCAGCTGTTCTACCTGATGGCCCGCGGCATCCCGGCCGACGAGGCCCGCCGCCTGGTGGTGCGCGGCTTCTTCGCCGAGCTGCTCCAGCAGATCGGCGTGGCCGAGGTCCAGGACCAGCTCATGGAGAAGATCGACGCCGAGCTGGAATCGGCGGTCTGAGCGAGATGACCTTCCTCCGTGCCTGCGCGCTGAGCGACCTCCAGGAGGACGTTCCCAAGCGCGTGGACCTCAACGGCGTGCCGGTCTCCGTCGTCCGCACCGACGAGGGGGTGTTCGCGATCAACGACATCTGCTCGCACGCGAACGTCTCGCTCTCCGAGGGCGAGGTCGAGGACTGCATGATCGAGTGCTGGCTGCACGGCTCCAGCTTCGACCTGCGCACCGGCAAGCCCTCCGGCCTGCCCGCCACCAAGCCGGTCGCTGTCTACCCCGTAAAGATCGAAGGGGACGATGTGCTCGTCTCCGTCAACCAGGAGTCCTGAGTACACATGGCAACCCTTGAAATCCGCGACCTGCACGTCTCCGTGGAGGCCGAGAACGGCCCGCGCGAGATCCTGAAGGGCGTCGACCTGACCGTGAAGCAGGGCGAGACCCACGCCATCATGGGTCCGAACGGCTCCGGCAAGTCCACCCTGGCCTACTCGCTGGCCGGCCACCCGAAGTACACCGTCACCGGCGGCTCGGTGCTGCTGGACGGCGAGGACGTCCTGGAGATGTCCGTCGACGAGCGCGCCAAGGCCGGCGTCTTCCTGGCCATGCAGTACCCGGTCGAGGTCCCGGGCGTCTCGGTCAGCAACTTCCTGCGCACCGCCGCCACCGCCGTCCGCGGCGAGGCCCCCAAGCTGCGGCTGTGGGTCAAGGAGGTCAAGGAGGCGATGGCCGCCCTGCAGATGGACCCGGCCTTCGCCGAGCGCAACGTCAACGAGGGCTTCTCCGGCGGTGAGAAGAAGCGCCACGAGATCCTCCAGCTGGAGCTCCTCAAGCCGAAGATCGCGATCCTCGACGAGACCGACTCCGGTCTGGACGTCGACGCGCTGCGGATCGTCTCCGAGGGCATCAACCGGGTCCGCTCGACCGGCGAGGTCGGCACCCTGCTGGTGACCCACTACACCCGCATCCTGCGGTACATCAAGCCCGACCACGTCCACGTCTTCGCGGGCGGCCGCATCGTCGAGTCCGGCGGCGCCGAGCTGGCCGACAAGCTGGAGAACGAGGGCTACGAGGCGTACGTGAAGGGGGGCGCGTCCGAGTGACGCATCCGTTTACGGGTCATAGCGGCCTCCTCGACACCGACGCGATCCGCAAGGACTTCCCGGTCCTCCAGCGACTGCTGCACGACGAGAAGCCGCTGGTCTACCTGGACAACGCGGCCACCTCGCAGAAGCCGCGCCAGGTGCTGGAGGCCCTGAACGCCTACTACGAGCGGCACAACGCCAACGTCCACCGCGGCGTGCACGTGCTCGCCGAGGAGGCCACGGCACTGTACGAGGGCGCCCGCGACAAGGTCGCGGCGTTCATCAACGCGCCGAGCCGCAACGAGGTGATCTTCACCAAGAACGCCTCGGAGTCGCTCAACCTCGTCGCCAACATGCTCGGCTGGGCCGACGAGCCCTACCGGGTGGACGCCGACTCCGAGATCGTCATCACGGAGATGGAGCACCACTCCAACATCGTCCCGTGGCAGCTGCTCTCGCAGCGCACCGGTGCGAAGCTCAAGTGGTTCGGGCTGACCGACGAGGGCCGGCTCGACCTGTCGAACATCGACGAGCTGATCACCGAGCGGACCAAGGTGGTCTCCGTCACCCTGGTCTCCAACCTGCTGGGCACGGTCAACCCGGTCGAGACCATCGTCCGCAAGGCCCAGTCGGTCGGCGCGCTGGTCGTCGTCGACGCCTCGCAGGCCGCCCCGCACATGGTGCTGGACGTGCAGGCGCTGGAGGCCGACTTCGTCGCCTTCACCGGCCACAAGATGCTGGCCCCGACCGGCATCGGCGTGCTCTGGGGCCGCCACGAGCTGCTGGAGGACCTCCCGCCGTTCCTCGGCGGCGGCGAGATGATCGAGACCGTCACCATGGGCTCGTCCACCTACGCCCCGGCGCCGCACAAGTTCGAGGCCGGCACCCCGCCGATCGCCCAGGCGGTCGGGCTCGGCGCGGCCGTCGACTACCTCCAGGGCATCGGCATGGAGAAGATCGCGGCGCACGAGCACGCGATCACCGAGTACGCCGTCGAGCGGCTGCTGGAGGTCCCGGACCTGCGGATCATCGGCCCGCGCACGGCCGTGGACCGCGGTGCCGCGATCTCCTTCACCCTCGGCGACATCCACCCGCACGACGTGGGCCAGGTGCTGGACGAGCAGGGCATCGCCGTGCGCGTCGGCCACCACTGCGCGCGGCCGGTCTGCCTGCGGTACGGAATTCCGGCGACCACGCGGGCGTCGTTCTATCTGTACTCGACGCCGGGCGAGGTCGACGCGCTGATCGACGGCCTGCACCACGTCCGGAACTTCTTCGGCTGACGGGACGGGGCAGGACGACCATGAAGCTCGACTCGATGTACCAGGACATCATCCTGGACCACTACCGCAACCCGCACGGCAAGGGGCTGCGGGACGGCGACGCCGAGGTGCACCACGTCAACCCGACGTGCGGCGACGAGATCACCCTGCGGGTGAAGCTCGACGGCGCGACGGTGGCCGACGTCTCGTACGAGTCCCAGGGCTGCTCGATCAGCCAGGCGAGCGCCTCGGTGCTCAACGACCTGGTCGTCGGCAAGAGCGTGGGCGAGGCGCAGGCCGTCCAGGAAGCCTTCCTGGAGCTGATGCAGAGCAAGGGCCAGGGCGAGGGCGACGAGGAGGTGCTGGAGGACGCGGTCGCGTTCGCCGGCGTCTCCAAGTACCCGGCACGGGTCAAGTGCGCCCTGCTCAGCTGGATGGCCTGGAAGGACGCCACCGCCCAGGCGCTCGCCCAGAACCCCACCGCGAACGACTGAACCCGCAGAGGAGGACAAGACCATGAGTGACGAGAGCACCACCACCGGCGCCGCCACCACCGGTGCCACCGGCGCCGAGGCCTCCGCTGCGGAGGGGCAGCAGCCCGGCATGATCGTCGGCACCACCGCCGGCACGGTCTCGGTCGAGGACCTGACCGAGGCCCTGATGGACGTCGTCGACCCCGAACTGGGCATCGACGTCGTCAACCTGGGCCTGATCTACGGCATCCACATCGACGAGTCCGACGTGGCCACCATCGACATGACGCTCACGTCGGCGGCCTGCCCGCTGACCGACGTCATCGAGGACCAGGCCAAGACCGCCACCGACGGCCTGGTGCAGGACCTGCGCATCAACTGGGTCTGGATGCCGCCGTGGGGCCCGGACAAGATCACCGACGACGGCCGCGACCAGCTCCGGGCGCTGGGCTTCAACGTCTGAGGTCTTCCGCCGTCAACGCCGCTGCCGCGCGAACCCACGGGGTCGCGCGGCAGCGGCGTTTCCGGGCTGCTCCTTCGCCCACCGCAGGGTGAACACCCGTGCGTGATCTGGTGTGTTGGGTAGGTCCACCGCCGTTCCCCACCATCCACCCCCCACCCGCCTGCCGGCGGGTGCCCGCCCCGGGCCCGGCCGCGTGCCGCCCGGCCGGGCGGCACGCGGCGCTGGTGGAGCCGGGTGACGTACCCGCCGGGGCCCGTCGGACCGGCAGGACAGCGTCTCTCAGGTGGCGTAGGAGTCCCCGATACGGGCCATGCGATAGCCGCAGCTTGCGCACTTCAGCTTGCCCGGCTTCATGGCGTCGATGAGGAGGACCCGCTTCTCAGCACGGTGGCAGTGCGCTGGGCTGCCGTCTCGAAGCCGAAGGAAACACAAGGGGTCGTGGAGGCCGTGGCTGAACTGCGAGCCGCAGAAGCACAGTTGGACCGATTCCACGCCGACGATGCGGAAGGCTTCTACTCCGGAGCCTCCGCGGAGTGTCGCACACCCCTCCACGGTTGGTGGTCTGAGCGCCCCGTCTCCCTTCGCCCATGCACCACGGGCCCCGCGCTACCGGGGCTGCCGCCGGAGTCGTGCGGTGAAGGGGTCGCGTCGCTTACGAGTAGCCGTAGCCGGTAGGGGCGTGGACGATGCGGCCGCGGATAGCGAATCCCGCTATCGCGGGATTGACTTAGCGAAAGCTGCTAAGTCAGCTTCTAGCTTCTTACGGAGCTTTGGAAGCGGCTGACTCTCTGCCGGGACATCGACGCGTGACATTGCGTGTGCCGTGGCAGCCACAAGGATTGCGGAGCCCTTCATCCGCTGGAAGATTTCACCAGCCCCCAAGGGGGCGAACAGCATGATGTCGGGCTCATGTTCCTCGAAGAAAGTCGAAGCCGCATTTTGTGCATATGAGATGTGTGAAAGGGTGACTTTAGCTCTTTCTGGCCTGAGGATCGGAGTGCTCGGAATGGCCTCAATGAGGATCTTTGTAAGCCGGTAAAGCTCACGGTAGATGGAACCCATTCGGCCACTTGGCCGGGCTTGGCGCACGTGGATCCCGCCGTTGATCATTCCAGCCTGAACGGCGAAATCAACATCGCTGCCGTTGATCTGATTCTCGATCATGTTCCTCCCGCCCTGTCTGCAACAGGGTAGGGCGGGTCACTCGGTTGGTCTAACCCGCGCGCCTCGGAGTACGCCGAATGGCGGGATGTGCGGTCGTTGGTGGATCACGGGTCACGGATTACGTAGTCCGTGGCTCAGGGGAGGGAGAGGAAGTCATGCGCACGCGGTGCCTTGACTGTAGGGGGTGGGCTACCAGCGGCGGCCGGTGCGACGAGCACCGTCGGGCCTACGAGGCTGGCCGTACCGGGCAGTCCCACCGGAAGCGCAAGGCGGCTATCTCTGCCGATGCCAATGCCGCGGCTCGTCTACGGAAGGCCGGGTGCAGCGACTCCGCGTGTGGTGGTCGCTACCAAGTTCTGTACGGATGCCCACGGGAAAGCCGCCGCACGGGCCCGCAAGGCCACGGAAGCGGTCACAAGAAGCCGCCCAACGCCCACAGGGCCTACGGGGGACCGCTACCCGGCACTCCGGGCCATCTGGGACGCCGTGGCCGCCCAGGTCGCTACCGAAGGCGTCATGGTGGCCGGCTCTTCCGGCGTACCGGTCGCACACCCGCTGCTGCGCTTCCTGGGGCAGCTCGACACCTCGCTGTCGGCACACGAGCGGGCCAGCGAGGCAGCCAGCGAAGCCGACCCCCATCGCGGTGGCCCAGGCTGCCGTCCGGACTGCCATGGAGGCTTACCGCCGTGAACAATCAGGGGAAACAGGTTGGGCTGATGGATGGCGCACGTCCGGCCAAGCGGCAGCCGGATATCAGGACTTGATGAGCCGTGTGTCGAAGCCGGCGCGGCTGAGCCGGTCGTAAGCGGCATGGACTTCCTCCGGGACCTCCTGCTCGACGGCGAACCCGAGCTTCGGGTACTCGACCACCCGCTGCATGTCTCCGACGAGCATGTCGATGACGTGTTTCTCGCTCCCGATGACCTTCACGTAGTCGTTGAACTCCAGCGGTACCGAGGAGCAGATCACCTCAACGTCCGGCCACAGCTTGCGGCAGGTGGCGAACGCGCGCCTCTCCATGTACGGCATGGCGATCAGCATCACGGACCGGACCTCACGGCCGGCCGAGGCCAGCACCTCACGTGAGAGGCTGATGTTCTGTCCGGTGTTCGTGGCGTTCGGCTCCAGCAGGATCGCGGACTCCGGGACGCCGAGCTCAAGGGCGTGCTCGCGAAAGTGCACCGCCTCGCCCCGGGGGAACCGCTCCGGATGGATGGGATTGGGACCACCGGTGAAGACCAGAGTCGGAAAGAGACCCTGGTGGTACAGCTCGGCCGCGTAGACCGGCACGCCGAGATCGTGACTGCCGAGACCGATCGCGGCATCGCAAGGCCGTGCTTCGTGGTGCATCTGGTGGTAGTCCCAGATGGTCTGAGCATCCCGCCACTGCTCATCCGTGATCACAAGCTGAATGTCCGCCACCCGCATACTCCTTGATCACCGGCGTCCCAGAGCAGGCCGGCGGCCGTAGTCCCGCCGGATACCGTCGATGCTCTGTAGTCGGTGACTCATACCGTACTTTGCGGCCAGTCCGGCAGCCGCGGCGAGAACGGCGAGCCCGTTCGTGGCGGTAGCCGGATCGGACAGGAGGATGTGCCCGTGCGCAGTGTCGAGGCGGACCCGCTGCATAGGCGAGTCGAGCGCGCTCGTTGAGCGGGCGATGTCGATGAAGTGCAGTGCTCCGGACAGGTCGCCGGCTCCGCGGTGCGCCAGAGCGAGCTTCTGTTGGGCGATCAACCAGTCCTTGACCTCGGACAGGTTCTCGAAGTCCCGGCTGGCGGCCCGCATGACGGAGGCAGCGTAGTCATGGTTCCCGTTCTTGCTGAGTGCGGTCCCGACCCACATGCGCGCCCTGGCCCGATCCCGGAGGCTGAGCCGGTCATCCATGGCCAGCTGTTCGTACTGACCGGCTGCGCTGTCGTGCTGCCGCGCGAACCTGCGGGTTCGCGCGGCAGCGGCGTTTCCGCGCTTCGGGCGGGTGGACACCCGTCGTGATCCGGTGTGTTGGGTAGGTCCACCGCCATTCCCCACCATCCACCCCCCTCCCGCCTGCCGGCGGGTGCCCCCCTGGCCGCGCGCCGCCCGGCCAGGCGGCGCGCGGCGCTGATGGAGCAGGGTCACGCGCCTGTCGGAGCCTCTGAGGACCGGTGGTACAGCGTGTCTCAGGCGGCGACGCGCGCAGGTCGGACCCCGGTCATCGCGGAGCGCAGAGCAGCTCGGACCCGGGCGGCGCCGGCAGCTGCCACGTCCGCTCCCTGGCCGATCGTGGGGGTTCGGGCTGCCAGACCGGCGCACGGGCGGCAGATGCCCGGTCGGGGCACGGGGTCGTGGCATTTGGCGCACTCGGCGTACCGGGCCGGTGACCGTGCGGCGGACCGGGCGGGCGGCATCTTGTGCTCCAGGCGGTAGCGGAGCACGGCGGCCGCCGAGTGCATCGGGACGGGCAGGCCCGGCAGCAGGGCGTGGGCGAGGTCGGTCGGCGTGCTGCCGCGAGCCAGCCACTGGGCGACCAGGGGAGCGAGTTCGCGCGCTTCGGCCTCGCCCAGGCGCAGGCGGGGTTCGGGGCGGATCACTCGGAACAGAGTGGCCACCGCTTCCCGCACCTCTTCGGTCTCGGAGACCTCCTCCCGTCCTTCCGGATCGACGCCGTCGCGCGGACCGGCGGGGAGGGAGGATTCTTGGTGCCGGTTCTTTACAACAGGGCCGACAGTACGACCGGCGGCCGCTTCACCGGAGGCCGGAGGGGTGGCACTCGGTTGCGCGAGCTGCGGGGTGTCGTAGACGTGGGTTTCGGTGATGATCGTGCCGTCGGGCATGCGGATCTTCTCGACGCGGTAGTACCCGGCCTCGGCCAGCTCCTTCAGCGCCTTGCGGACCGCGCCGCGCCCCTGCGGGCTGGAGTCGGCCATGTGTCGACCGTCCTCTCGCCAGCCGTCGGGTCGGGAGAGCAGATCTGCGAGCAGGCCGCGGGCGGTGTAGCTCAGCCGCCGGTACTGGAGCAGGGCGTTGGACAGCACGGTGAAGTTGCGCACGTGGGCGCTACGATGGACGCGCATCGGGAGGTTGGACTCCTGTTGCCGGACCCCGGGGTGTTGGTAGCACCGCCGGGGTCGCCTGTTTTCGGTTGGATTACGGAACGTATCACGGCAATTGACGCCGAGTGAGGCCTTTGTGAAGGCGTGACCATCTGTTTGCGGTTACCTGATGGTGAGGAATTCCCCACGTTCGACCGCCTTGCGGAGGACCACGGCGATCTCCTGGGGCAGGAGGTTGAGTGCGTCGAGGGCCCCGGCGGTGAGGGGGATCTCCTGCAGGAGGTACTTGCCCCGGCCCCGCTGGCGGAACTCGGGGCCGGTGCGGTCCTCGAAGCTCCACTTCTCGATGGTGGCGAGGTAGAAGTCCTGGCGCTCGTCGGCGGTCTGGATGGTGTGGAGGAGGCTGACGATCTCGGCCTCGCCCGCGATCTCCTCGCGGACCTCGCGCAGCAAGGCTTCCTCGGGGCTGGCGTCGGTCGGCTCGACCTTGCCGCCGACGACCACCCAGTACGGGTCGATGCCGGGTCGGATGCGCTTGATCAGCAGCATGGTGTCATTCGGGGTAAGGAGGACGGCTCGGACGCGGTGCTGCACGGTGGCTGCTTCCTGTTCGTTGGCGCGGGGCGGGCCAGTGGCGGATCCAGTCGCCATCGATGTGCAACGACTGGCCGGTGATGAAGGACGCATTGGGGCCGGAGACGAAGGCGACATCCTCGGTGGCTCCGGTCAAGGAACGCCGGGGTCGTTGGCACTAACGCCACAGGAGCGTTCTCACGATTCGAGTATGGATGTTCCGCATCGTCCGTCCCTCGATGAGTTCATCGCCTCAGTGTGGGGACTCCGAGGATGTGGTTGCGTGCGGCACGGGCGAGGGTGGCCTGATGCGGGGTGGGGATCGCGGCGCGGTTCCAGTGGAAGGCAATCATGTGCGCGAGGACGTCGCGCAGGCCACGGGTGAGGCTTCCGCACAGCGCGAGGTCGGCCAGTTCACGGCCCGCGCGGGCGAAGGCGTGGACGCGATCGGCTTCTGCGTGGAGGGCTTGGCCAGGGGCGGTCATGGCGAGGGTGTCGGCGGACAGTAGCGCTCCGATCTTGTCAGCGCCCGGTTGCGGTGGTTCTGCGGGTGCCGGGCGCATGGCGGCGACCCGGGCCCAGACATCACCCTGCTCCGTCCACTCCTGGCCGGCGGCACGGAGCATGGTGCTGCACAGCAGGACGGACAGTTCTCGCCGCCCGACGCGCCGGGTGTCCGGCCGATGGCCTTCGGCCAGGACGGCACGGCTGTCGGCGTGGAAGAGGGCGTGCGCCGCTTCGATGCCCAACGGGCCGCCGAGGGCTTCGGTTTCGGGCTCGTAGATGCCGGGTGACCAGGACGCGATCGTGCCCTGGTGCTGGAGCCGGTCCAACTGCTCGGCCAGATGGGTGCAAAGTGCGGGGTGGCCGGTGTGCAGGCGAAGCCGCCAGTACGGGTGCTTGCGGACGTACCACCAGGAGGTGACGGCGCCTCGGATTTCGGCGTCGCGCAGCGTGGGCGCGAGGTGGGCGGCCATGGCGGCCTCGGCGCTGTGCCATTCGGTGGGCCGGATGTTGACTTGCACCCAGGTGTCGGGCGGGGTGGAGATGGCGGAGCGGCCGGCGGTGCGGTAGGTCTCGGCGGCGGTGGCCAGGTCGGCGGCGTCGATGCCGAGGCGGGCGGCCTCTCGGGTGGTGTCGGCTCCGGTGAGGACGGCGAGGATCGCCTGTTCCAGACACGGCGGTTCGCTGTGGCGGGCCATGAGCGCTTCAGGCGAGGAGCAGGCAGGCGTCCCAGCCGGTGGCGGGGGCGCCGCCGCGGTCGGCCGCGTGCAGGGCCAGGCGCGCTCCGGTGGTTCCGTCGAGGAACCCCGGCTCTCGGGCGGGGAGTCGGGCGTGGAGGAGGGTGCGCAGGGCGGGCAGGTGGGCGGTGAACTGGTCCGGACTGGTGGCGTCGTGGGCGACGCGGTGGACGCTGTGCAGGAGCCCGGCGGCTCCGTGACACAGGCCGGCGTCGGTGACCAGGTCGAGTTGGGCGGGGTCGGTGATGCAGCGCAGCAGGACGTGTTCGGCGGAGCGCTTGCGGTGGGGGTCCCCGAGGGCGATGGCGGCGAGTTGCTGGGCGCGGGCTTGGCCGGGGGTGCCGTAGCACCAGCTGGGCCGGGGCGGGCCTTGCTGGAGGACTACACCGAGGCGATGTTCGTCCGCTGTGACCCACTGGGGCCACCAGGGTTCTCCGGAGAGACCGGGCTGACGGAGGGAGTCGAGCCAGTCGAGGATGCGCAGAATGGCGGCGGTGTGGCCTTCGACGGTGGCTCCTGCGAGCTTGGCCAGGGCGAGGAGGG
Organism: Kitasatospora sp. Xyl93; assembly: GCF_055383135.1. Taxonomy (NCBI): domain Bacteria; kingdom Bacillati; phylum Actinomycetota; class Actinomycetes; order Kitasatosporales; family Streptomycetaceae; genus Kitasatospora; species Kitasatospora sp. Xyl93. The sequence continues at coordinate 5,828,533 of NZ_AP029185.1, forward strand.
CAAGGGGGCCGGTGATGCCGTGGGCGAGACCGAGGTTGCCGTGGCCGTCGGGGAAAGCGGCGGAGGTTCGTCCGGCGGGGTCGTAGCGAACCCACCAGCCGGGCAGGTCGGTTCCGGGCAGCGGCTCGGTGAGGCGGACGAGGTAGGTGAGGACGTCGTGCAGGGTGTCGCCGTGCGGGTCGCGCCTGAGCAGGTAGGCGCCGAAGCCGGTGAGCCCGTACAGCAGGTCGTACTCGGCAGCACGGGCGAACTCGCCGGAGTTGATGCGGGCGTGGGCCTGGTCGAGGCGGCGATGGACGAGCTGGTGGATGGCCTTGTCCAGGGTGAGCAGCGTCTTCGCGTAGCGCTCGCTGCCTGCGGCGGCGGTGTGGAGGGTGAAGGCCAGGGCCGGCGCGCCGATGAATAGGGCGGCGTTGTCAGAGCCGATGAGGGCCTGGCCGGTCATGCCGGTCAGCCAGTCCTGGACGGTGCTCCAGGAGGTGTGTCCGAGTGCGGCGCGTTCGATGTGGAGCAGGGTGATGCCCACGGCGCCGGTGGCCAAAGACTGGGCGGCGTCTGCGTCGGCGGGGCCGCACGACGCGGTGCTGCGGGCGGTGGCGGGATTCATCGGGGGCGGCTTCCCTGGTGTCGGTGGGTGAGGGCGAGCGCGGTGGCGCGGGAGAGGCGGTGGCAGTCGCGCTCGCTGTCCTGGTCGATCCCGGCGGCACGGATGTGGTGCATGTGCAGGAGCGAGGCGAGGACGGAATCCGGGTCGGGCCCGGTGTGGGTGCGTAGGGCGGCACGGTAGGCGTGCACGGCGGTGCGGCGTATCTCCCAGGCACGGATGATCTCGGTTCCGGTCTCGGCGCGTAGCCCGGCCCGGGCGTCGTCCGGATCGGCGAGGTGCAGCGTCTGCGCGAGTACGGCTCGGTCGAGGCACGGAGCACCGTCGGTGCGGGTGATGCGTTCGGCCAGCCAGGCCGCCCCGGTCCCGGTGTCGCCGGTGAAGGCGGCAGCGAGGTCGATGAAGCTGGCGGCGGTGAGGGCCTGTCGGCTCAGGCGGCCAGGCCCGGTGTGGCGTTGCTGGGCGAGGGCGGCGGTGGAGTCGGCGACGAAGACGGCTTCGGCCAGCTCCAGCAGGAGGCCGGTTCCGTAGCGTCCGGTCTCGGGCTGATAGGTGTCCCACTGGAGGCGGCCGGTGACCAGGCCCGCGGCACGCAGGGCGCTGGTCCAAGCGGCGGTTCGTCGGGCGAGGCAGTCGAACGGGCCGCTCTGACGGATGCGGAGGCGCAGGTGAGGCTCCGGGTCGCGGTAGGGGACGAACCAACAGTCCGGACCTGCGAGGGTCGCGAGCAGCTCGGGTAGGCGGGCCAGAATCGCGCTGTGCCGCACCGGCTGGGCATAGACCTTGGCGTACGCCCAGCGACTCCGAGGATCGGCCGGTTGCTCGCCGGACAACGCCGTGGCGACGGCCCCCAAGTCCACTGCCGCCGGCCGGTGCGGCTTCTGGAGACAGACGAGCGGTAGGACGATCTCCGTAGCTCGGCCGTCCGCCCAGCCGAGGTCGTTCGGGCCGGGGGCCTGCCGCAAGACGGTCCTGCCGCTGCGCTCCAGCTGGGCGCGAAGCAGTTGCCGGTGCGAGCGCTGGTCGAGGTCGAGCCGCAGGCGCTGGTCGCCGTTGCCGAGGTCGACGTACGTGGGGATCCGCAGGCGGTGGCGTACGCCGTCGAAGGCCCGCTCCCATTCCGCCGGGTTCTGGCCTCGGGCGGGGAGATCGGCGGCGTTGAGTCGCCATCGGGCGGTGGCCAGGATGATGCGTCCGTGCCGGACGGCGGGCAGCACCGGCAGGGCCTCGGCCAACGTCCCCCAGGAGAAGGGGACGAGAACGGCCGCGCGGGCGCGGGGCAGCTCGGTGAGGAACCGGGCGAGCGGGTGGGCGAAGTTGACCGCCTCGACGGCGTTGAACACCGCCGGCTCGATCACCTGCCCGGAGGCCCGGGAGAGCAGGCGCATCCGCCGGGCGTCGGAGGTCACCAGCAGGTCCCGCAGCGGCAGAGTCCCCTGGGCGTGCTCGGCGACGGCGATCACGTCGTCCAGGACCCGCGGTGTGCGGGCGACGTTGTCGGTGTCGGCCCACAGCGGCGGGCAGGATACCTGGACCCGCCGGGCATCGGTGCTCAAGGTAGGGACGTCGCGCAGCTGGGCCGAGAGGCGGCGCAGATCGGCATGGGGCAGGTGCAGGAATCTGCCGATGGTCGTGCCCGCACCCTGTGACAGGCCGGTGACCACGAGGCGGAAGTCGCGGTCGTTGAGATGCTGTCGGCTGGCGGCGTGGATCCGGACGCAAAGGTCGAGGTGGGGCGGTAGGTGATCGGCCTGCTCCCCGAGACCGGGCAGCAGCTCGGAAAGTTCGATGGCGTCCGTCGCGTCGAGGGCGGCGAGCTGCGCGGCCTTGACCAGTTGCTTGTCGCGGGCCGTCACCGGGGCGATCGGAAGATCCAGGACACTGGTGCGGTACCCGGCCGGGAAGCCCAGCCCGGTATCGGGATTCACCAGGTCCAGCAGCGGCACCAACGCTCCGATGCCGTACCGCTCCAGGAACCGCAGCTGGTAGTCGCGCCATGCCGGAGAGCCGTTCGGGTGGGGGCTGGCCTGGGCGAGCAGGGCGGCGGCAGTCTCCGCTTCGCGGGCCACCGTGTGCGGGATGACCAGGTCGGCGCCGAGCTGGAGGTCGACGGCGAGAGCGGGACGATCCGCTCCGCCGGTCAGCTCCCGCAGGCGGGCGCGCTCCTCCCGCTGTGCTCGGCTCGGAGCCACGTTGTGTGCGGTAGTCCTGCGGGCGATGTCGCCCAGCAGTCGGACGATGCCTACGACCGCGGGGATCGACTCGGCCTCGGCCTCGGTGAGCCGGTCCAAGACGTGTTCCAGCGGGTTGCAGGTCATCGGTGGCCGCAGGGCGGTGGCCAGAACGCCGTGGTGGACCAGTTGCGCGAGCATTCGGTGGGTCTGCTCGGGGCCGGCGCCGGGGTGGGCGTCTAGCACGAGTTCGGCCAGGTGGCCGAGGCGGATCGGTTGCCGGGCCGAGTCGATCGCGATACGGACAGGCTCGGTGCAGCGCAGGGCGACCTCGGTGGGTGCTCCGACGGGCTGGTGGTGGTCAGGCCGGCGGAGCGGTACCACCAGGTGGTCGCCACGCACCTTGCAGGTCTGATCGGCCGTTACCGGCAGGCGCGGCAGCAGCTCGGGGTCGCGCTCAAGCAGGTCGGCCACACCTGCGAGCCACCGGGCGTCGGGCCGGACGATCGCGCGGTGGTCCATGTTCCAGGTGCCTTCCAGCGCGTGGCCGGCCCGTACCGGGACGACGCCGGCGAACAGACCGAAGGGAGTGGCGCGGTGGCGCTGGCGCAGCAAGTAGCGGACGAGCGTCCCACCGGCCTTGCGAACGGCACGAGGAGCATCCACCCGGCCGTCGATGATGTCCTCGACGCGCGCGGCGTAGGCGGGATTGGCCAGGAGGACGGCCTCGGCGAGTTGCGGGTCCGCCCAGGTGTGGGACATCCAGGACCGCCACGCCGTTGTCGCGGTCGGACCGGCATCGAGGTCCGGCCATGGGCGGACCTCGGGTGTGCCGGTGTGTACGACGGCGCGTAACAGCGCCACGTCCAGAGCCCGGTACATGTGCGCCTCCAGCTCGGGGTCGGTGAGGTCGTTGCCCGCACCTGGTGCCGGGGCCGTGCTGGCCCCGGCACCAGGTGCGGGTGTGGATCAGGCGATGCAGCCGCTGTTGGAGCAGGCCGACTGGCAGGTCTTGCCACAGCCGTCATCGGTGCTGCTCATCAGCTCGCCGATCACGGGGCCCTGCTCGATGATCGTGACGTCCAGCTCGAAGCCGTCGTCCTGGTCCTGAGCCATGGCTCGTACCTCCTGGAGGAGTTGGGGAAGGGTGAGGTGGTGCTTCACCTGGCATCGGGGCCGGTCACGGCTTTCCGGGCCAGGAGATGGCGATGCGGGTGTGGGTCTTGTCGACCACACGGCCCGCGGGCAGCCGGTCGTCCGGAGTGCCGGCCGGGTGGACCTCGAAGCGGGCACCGGGGCCGCTCCGGTGCTCCTGGTCCCAGACGCGGATCTCGCGGACGAGGTGGGCGGCGATAGCGGCGGCGGCCGGGCCGTGCCCGTACGCGCCGAGTTCGAAGCGGGCGCGGGTCTCGTCGGTGGGCCGGACGGTGCGGTACGCGAGAGTGCCGCCCACCACGACCGTGGCCACGCCGAGCGGGGAGGCGGACGCGACAATCCCCTTGTCCCGTGCGGCCGGTGTGGCCGTCAGCCGCGTGTGACCGACCAGCGCGGTGGCCAGCCACAGGTCCAGGTCGTCGATCGGCTCCTCACCGCCGACCGTCACACCCGACCACACCTCCTGCCGAGGCGACGCCAGAGCCGCGCGCAGGGCTTCGACGTCCACCTGATCGCCGTCGTCCAGCCGCAGCCCGACCTCCTCGCCCGGCACCTCGTGCAGCAGTACCAGGCGTTCGCGGTTCTCCTCCAGGCCCTGCATCGGCACGAACCCACAGAGCTCGTACCCGGTGCTCACCAGGTGGTCGTCCTCGCGGACGAGCACGACCGACCGCATCAGGCCTCGAAGGCGCAGCGGCACGACGATCCGCCCACCAGGAGCCAGTTGCTCCACCCAGGCCGGTGGAACGTCCGGGGCCCCGACCGTGACCACGACCAGATCGAACGGAGCACGCTCCGGAACGCCGAAAGCGCCGTCTGCGGTGATAACCCTGACGTGCTCGTAGCCGGCGAAATTGAGCAGTCGGCGGGCACGGCCGGTGATCTCCGGGTCGATGTCCATGGTGGTGACCGCACCGTCGGGAGCGACGAGTTCGGCCAGGTAGGCGGCGAACATGCCGCCGGAGCCGATCTCCAGAACGTTCTCCCCGGGCCGGGGGCCCGCCTGCTCCAGCATGAACGCCTGGATACGCGCGGCGGAGACGGAACTGATGGCGAGCCCGTCCTTGTCGCGCTTGGTCACCACGGCGCGCTCCGGGTCGTAGGCGTCGGCGGGCTGCGCCTCGGGGGTGAAACGCTCGCGCGGGACACGGCCCATGACCTCGGCGATGCGCGCGGTACGGATCGTCCCGTCCTCGCGCAGCGCCGCGACCATGGCGGCGCGCAGGGTCTCCGGGGCGTTCGGTGCGGGTTCGGTGGTCACGATGTCTCCTTGGTGTTGGTACGCGCTACAGGCAGCGGGGGCGAGCCAGGACGTCGGCGATTCGAACGCTCACCCAGACCTTCTTGGTGGTGGCCGCCAGCTCCTCTCCCATGGCGTGCGCCAGGCTCCGAACGAGGAGCAGCCCGCGACCATGTTCGTCGTCGCCGTCGGCCTGAACCGCGAGCAGAGGCAGGTCGGGGCGGGAGTCCAGGACCTCGATGCGGCAGTAGCCGTCGGTCTCGTCAACCAGCACCCTGACGACGTCGCCCGGCTTGCTGGCGTGCCGGATCGCGTTCGTCGTCAACTCGACGAGGACGAGCAGGACGTCGCGAGCCCTTTCGCCGTCCGATTCTCAGCCCCACTCCCGGAGCTTGGAACGCACGATGCGACGTGCCGTGGGAACCGAGGCCACCTCCGCAGGGAAAGCGCCCTTCCAGCGATGGAGAAACCTCTCACATCCGATGGCCACCATGTGCATCGCTCCGATCGGCAGGAGCGCTTGAACGCCCCCGTTCTTGGTTGCCTGCGGGGATCAACCTTGGACTGGTAGCCGGGACAGAACTACTGGCAGACCCTGGACACTTGCCGCTCTTTGGGGTGACCGGTGGAGACAGTCCGCGGACAGTTCGGAGACACTTCCGCGCGAGTCGTGTGAGCTGAAGCCCGGCGGTGGTAGGCAGGGAACAGACGCAGTTCGCACCGGGCTGCGGCGAAGGGAACGGCGATGAACCTGTTCGATGCCTTGGTCACCGAGTCCGGCATGGACTTCCGCGGTTTCCTGGCCGAGTACAGGCGGGCCGCCGCACTGCTCCACGAGAGGACCGGCGATCTCGCCTTCAGGAACGTCGACCTGACGGACAAGAGCTTCATGCGGTGGCGCTCCGGCCAGGTCGCGCGACCCCATCACCCAGCGCCCGCGATCCTCAAGCACATCTTCGGTAGGTCGGTGAACGAGCTCTTGGCTCCTCGGAGTGACGAGCAAGTCCGATCGCTGCTCGCAGTGGTGGACCCTGTGCTCGATGAAGGAGAGATGGCCATGACCGCACGAGATGCCCGCGTCCACGCCGCCGACGCGGCTGCTCGACTCCTGCCGGATCTCAGCCTCGACCAGCTCGAAGACGACCTGGTACGCCTGGCCCGGGACACCGGGGCCAAACCGCCGCATCTGATCTTCATGTCAGCGAAGGAACTGCTCGGCGTCGCAAGGGTTCAGCTGGATCGCACCCAGGCGTTGTCGCAACGAGGACGTCTGTACCGCGTGGCCGGCCAGGCCTCAGCGCTCCTGGCCGCTTGCGCCTTCGACCTCGGCGCCATGCCCTACGCGTTCGAACTGACGCGGGCAGCAGCCCTGTACGGCCAGGTTGCCGAGCACCAGCCCCTGCAGGCATACGCCCACGGCTACCTGGCTGTCCTGTACTACTGGAGCGGTAACCCCGCCCAAGCCGTCCGCAAGATCGAGGAGGCTCGGTCGTTCTCCGGCATCGGTGCCACGGGCAGGGCGCGGCTGGCTGCGATCGCGGCCCGTGCATACGCGCATCGAGGCCGAGCTGACGAAGCTCACCGGGCGATAGTGGAGAGTGTGGCCGAGCGCGGGCGTGTCGAGGATGACTTGCACGACGGCGTGGGTGGCGAGTTCGACTTCGACCTGGAGCGGGTCGAGATGAGTAACAGCGCCAGCTTGTTGCTCCTGCGGGACAGCGCTGGCGCCGAGGCCTCTGCCCGGCGGTCACTGGAATTGATCGCTGCCCGCTCCGCGAACTCCAACCCTCTTGTCATTGTTCCCCAGGCCCGGGCCGATCTGGCTTCCGCCCTCCTGATGCGCCATGATCTGGACGGCGCCGCTGATGCGCTTGCCCCGGTGCTCACCCTCCCCCGAGAGTGGCGCGGTGCGGGCCTTACGGGCAGGGTCAACGCGGTCCGAGCCGAGTTGGCGTTGCCGGCCTTTCGTAGTGCTCAGCTAGCGCGGGATCTTGCGGACCAGATCGACGACTTCACCTTGGTAGCTGCGCCTCAGGTTCTGGGACCTGGCACGACGCGGATCGCCCTCGGTGGAGGCGGTCACTAGCGCACGCTGTTCAGGACGGCCTGCTCCTTGGCGGGCTCGATTCCGTGCTTGGCCCAACGCCTGTGCGGAACAGGCATGTTGCCTTGCCTCAGCCATTGCCAGGTGTCGGCCACGGTCTCTGCGAGCGGCCGGCTGTGGAAGCCGGCCGCGATCGCCGAGGACGAGTCGATGACGGACACGCCAGGGTGCTTCCACCACAGTGGCAGTTCGGTCCACTGTCGCAGGCCGTGGCGAAGCAAGATCTCGTCCTCCACCCAGAGCAGCTCTCCGGTACTGCCGGTCACGTCCATACACGCCTGGAGGAAGCCGCCCATCGTCTCCCGGCCGATCGGACTACCGAGGTTGTGGACCTGATGACCGACAGATAGAGCTTGGTCGAGCGCGAAGGTGGCGACGTCCCGAACATCGACCGCTTGGACCCGTCGTGTGGGGTCCCCAGGCGCGAGAATGACTCCGCCCCGCTCGGCTCGGCGCAGCCACCACGGCAGTCGGCCGACGTACTCCCCGGGGCCGAGGATCACGCCCGGCCTGAGGAGGCTCGTTCGGGCGAGACCGAACGTCTCGGTCACCATATGCTCGGTACCCGCCTTCCGTTGCCCGTAGTCGGGGTTGATGCCCGAGGCGCTGTCCGACGGCCGAACAGCGTCCGGCCCGGCACCGGCCGAAGCCACCCAGACCGGGGAACAGATGTTCAGGGGTTCAGCGGGCCAGCCTTCGTACACCGCGACCGTGGAAACGTACACGTAGCGGCCGACGACCGGCTCCAAGACGTGTGCGCCCGACCGGACAACATGCGGCGACAACTCCGAGGCCGAGGTGTCGATCACGGCGTCCCATGGGCCTTCACTGGCCAGGCGCGCCAGGTCTTCGGGGCGTTCCCGGTCGCCGTGCACGGAGGCCGCCCCGGGCACCGGGACACCGGACAGTCCCCGCGTGAACGTGGTCACCTCCCAGCCTCGTTCCAGCGCGCCACTCACGACCGCGCGGCCCAGGAACCAGCCGCCACCCAGCACGAGAATCCTCATGCGTTGATCCTGGCAGCAGCGCACTCCGGAGATAAGTCGTCAACCTCCTACTGCGCAAACCTCTCCTTTGGCGGAAAGAACTGTGTGCCACTGGTAGGGCTGCTCGCGGGCGGTGTAGGTGGGGCTCATGTCGTCTGTTGTTGCGCTCGGGCAGTGGGTCTTGCCCGAATCGCCATACGTGCTCTGGGCTCGGGGCGCGCTCGATGAGCAGCTGGGGCTACCTGAGGTGCTGCGGGTTGAGGTGGTCGGCGGAGAGTTCGTTGTGACGCCGTATCCGCCCGTGAATCACGCCTTGATGCTTCGGGACATCCACGAGTGGCTGTTCCGTGGCGAGTCCAGAGACGGGGGCTTCCCGTGGCGGGTGGTGCAGCATGTCGGCGTCGATCTTGCGGAGATCGGGGACGGTTACAGCCCTGACCTCATTGTGGTGACCGCCGAAGTGGACCTGTTGGCAAGGGCGGAGGACCGATGCCTCAGCCCGAACGAGATCAGTTTGGTGGCCGAGGTCACCGCGTGTCCCAGCGCGCACAACGACCGGCGTCCCGTGTCAGGCAAGCCCACGAAGTGGAGCGGGTACGCGCGGACCGGGGTGCCGTTCTACCTGCTGGTGGACCGTGACCCGAGGCAGCCTGGCATCACCCTGTTCGGGGAGCCGAACAGGCGCGAGGGGACGTACGAGGTGCTGGGCGAGTGGAAGTTCGGCGAGTCCGTCCGGCTGCCGAAGCCGTTCGACGTCAAGATCGACACCGTTGCCTGGAAGCCCTGGAACGCATAGGTGCAGGTGAGACGCCGCTGTCCGGGACTTCCGAAGACGTCCCGGGCAGCGGCTTTCGGTGTGGGGGCCAGGGGACGATTGAGGTTGGTGACCGCTACTGGAAGCGCATGACCGAGGCCCTTCCGGACGGCTGCACCGAAGCCCCGGCTCCGGCCGTCAAGGACATCGGCGTCCGGACCCGTTGGTGTGGCACGGGTGCCGCCCGCCGGATCCACGACGGAGGGCCTGCTTCATGAGCGCCGCGCGCCGCCCGGCCGGGCGGCGCGCGGCGGAGGCGGGGGCGGGCACCCGCCGGGAGGCGGGTGGGGGGTGGATGGCGGGGAACGGCGGGAAACCCGCTCACCGAAGCAGACGATGCGCGGGTGTTCACCTCGCGACGGGCGAAGCGGGAGTGTGGAAACGCCGCTGCCCGGGACTTCGGGGGAAGTCCCGGGCAGCGGCGTTCAGCGAGTGGGTCAGGCTGCCTTGGGCTTGCGGGCGACGGTGAGGGCGAGGGCGGCGCAGGCGAGGGCGGCGAGGGCGGCGAAGCCGCTGACGGAGGGGAGGAGGCCGTAGCGCTGGACGAGGGCGCCGACGGCGATGATGGGGGCGGAGCTGCCGAGGTAGACGATGACCCACAGGGAGCTGAGCTCGGAGCCGCGGCGTTCCGGGTCCATCGCGCCGACGGCGCTGGTGAACAGGGAGCGGAAGGCCACGCCCTGGGAGATGCCGCCGAGGACGCTGCCGATGAAGAGCAGCGCGGGGGTGCCGGTGTAGCCGGCGGCGACGACCAGGCCGAGGCCGGTGGCCAGGCCGGTCATGCCGAGGGCGGTCACCACGCGGTCGGAGGTCGGCGGCACGATCAGCTGGGTGGCGGCCGAGGAGCCGAGCAGCAGGGCGGCCACGATCGCGCCGACCAGCTTGGAGTCGGTGTGCAGCAGCTTGGCGGCGAAGGCCGGGGCCAGGCTGAGGTAGACGCCGAACACCGCGTAGGAGACGAAGCCCGCCGAGGCGGCGAGCTTGAACTCGCGGCGGCCGGTGCGCGGCAGCCGCAGGCGCTGGGGGCGCAGGTGGGCCGGGGTGGTGATGCGCGGCGGCGATGCGGGCGGGCGGTTGCGGCCGGGCATCCGCGGGTGGACCAGGGCCAGCGGCACGCAGAGCGCGACCAGGGCGACGGCGTGCAGCAGGAACGGGGTGAGCAGCGGGTCGGAGCCGCCGGCCAGCAGGGCGCCGACCACCGGGCCGAGGGCGACGCCGCCGGCCGAGCAGGCCAGGGTGATCTTGGCGGCGAGGGTCGGCTGGTCGGGCAGCAGGTCGCCGAGGGCGGCCCCGGCGGCGCCGGTGGACAGGCCGACGGCGATGCCCTGGACGGCGCGGCCGAGCGCGAGCTGCCAGAAGCTGCCGGAGGTGGCGAAGACGAGGTCGCCGGCGGCGGCCAGTGCGACGGCGGGCAGGATCAGGGCGCGCCGGCCGAGGTGGTCGGACCAGTGGCCGACCACGGCCAGTACCGGGACGAGCGCGAAGACGTAGACCGCGAACAGGACGGTGGTGTCCAGCGCGGTGAGGTGGAGCTGCTGCTGGAGGAGCGAGTAGATCGGCGTCGCGAGGTTGGCGCCGATCAGCATCAGCAGCAGGGCGGCGGCCACCAGGCCGACGCGGATGCCGCGCAGCGCGTTCCAGCGGCTGATCGCGGCGAGCTGGAGCTGGGCGCGCGGCGCGAGCTCCAGGGGAAGCAGGGCCTCCGACAGTCGGCGTCCGTCGAGCTGCGCGGTGCGCAGGCCGGAGCCGGCGGGGGAGAGGTCCGCCATGGCAGGGGTCTCCTGTGGCCGGGCACCACCGGGGTCGGCGGGGTGTGCCGGCGCGCCCGTCCGGAGGCGCTGTGGTGGTGGCCGCGGGTACGGGCTCCCTGGTGGGGCGAGGTGAGCTGAAGAGGGCCCCTCCGGCCCGGGGCGGGCGGAGGGCGGTGGGCTTCGTTGCCCTGGTGGTGCGCGCGGGGTGTGCGCGCTACCAGACCGAAGGATAAGGGGTGGGCGCACGCCCACGGCGCGCGCCCCTGGGTGCGCCCCGTACGGCCGGGCGTCGGGGGTGCCCGGCCTATACGCTGAGGTGGTGGATCGGTACGCGGCGCTGTTGGGCTGACCGCTGGCTGAGGGAGAGCGCACGACGATGGCCGGACGACGTCGCAAGAACACGGGGGCCCCCGCGGGGGAGGGCGCGGCCGAGGCGGTGCTGCCCGCCGACCTGGAGCTCCAGGACCTCTACGGGGCGTTCGCCGCGCACGGGCTGGACGACGAGGACCTGGACGACGCGGCCGTCCTGGTCCCGCCGGTGAAGCTGCCCGCCGACCGCGAGCTGGCCGAGCAGGCGAAGGCCGTACCGATGTTCGGGTACGCGCTGGCGCTGGCCCGCTGGGCCGCCCCGCACCGGACGGTGGACGAGTTCGGCGACCTCGTCGAGGAGGACCGGGCCCCCGCGGCCCGGCTGCTGGGCCTGGCCCCGGCCGAGGGCGAGGTGCCCGAGGAGGCCGAGGTCGAGGCGCTGCGGGCCTGGTCGCTGGCCTGCGACCTGGACCTGGTGGAGCTGGGCACGACCACGGAGGGCGAGCACGTCGCCGTCCCGGGCCCGGATCTGGAGCCCGCTGAGCAGGGCGACCCGGAGACCGTCCTGGAGCTGTGGCTGACCGCCGCCGGGATCGTCCGGGAGCTGGCGGTGGAGGCCGACTCGCTGCCGGAGGAGGACGGCGAGGCCGGGGAGACGCCGGCCGGGGAGGCCGAGGAGGACGAGGACGGCCTGAACGAGGTCGAGGAGGCCCGCGACGAGGCCGCCGAGCTGTTGGACGAGGCCCTGCAGGTGCTCTACGAGACCACCGCCTTCGCCGAGCCGGGCAACGAGACCGTGCCGCTGGGCGTGCTGGCCGCGCTGCTGGTGGTCCCGGAGGGCGAGGAGCCGAGCGAGGAGCTGCTCGGCGACATCACGGACGTGATGGTCGCGCTGGACCCGATGCTGGGCGACCTCGCCGAGCTCGGCCTGCTGGAGTACCGCCCGATCGACCCGGAGCTGTTCGACGAGGAGGACGGCGAGGAGCCCGCCGTGGTCGGCGAGGAGCCGCTGGACGAGGAGGAGTCGGCCCGCTTCGGACTGGTCCGGCTCACCCCGCTCGGCCAGTACGGCATCCGGCAGTGGCTGCTGGAGGACGGCTACGACGCGCCGCTGGTCGGCGACCTGGCCCGGGGGGACGCGGCCGAGCTGCTGCGCGGGGTGTGCGAGTCGGCCAACGTGCTGCCGGAGGAGGAGCTGCGGGTGTGGACCGCGGGCCGGGAGCCGGTGGCGGCGGCGCGCGAGCTGCTCGCGGCGGCGCGCGGCGCGGACGGCTACGGCCCGCTGCGCCGGATGCTCTGCGTCTCGGCGCTCAACCTGCTCGGGCCGGACGCGGCGCCGGCCGTCCGGGAGGTCATGGACGACCCGGAGCTGGGTGGCGCGGCGCGGGCCTGGCTGACCGCGCAGGGGGCGACGGACGTGCCGGTGCCGGACCGGGCGATGGCGCTGTGGACGGTGGTCGACACCTTCGCCGCCCAGCTGCTGGACAACGGTGGGGACGCCGAGCTGCTGCGCGAACTGATCACCGACCTGCCGGTGAACGGCGATCCGGCCGGGTGGTTCGGCGAGCTGTGGCGGGTCGACCACCCGTACACGGCGGATGTCTTGGAGGCGATCGGGGAGCTGCACCCGGACCGGACGCTGGCCAAGGAGGCGCGCAAGGCGGCCTTCAAGGCGCGCTCCAGGAACTGAGCGGGCAGGCTCCCGGGCGGGTGCGGGTGCGGGTGCGGGTGCGGGTGCGGGTGGTCAGGGCAGGTCCAGCGAGCCGTCCTCGGTGAAGGGGAAGAACGGGTTGTGGGCCAGCTCCCAGAGGTGGCCGTCCGGGTCCTCGAAGTAGCCGGAGTAGCCGCCCCAGTCGGTCGGCACCGGCGGCTTGACCACCACGGCGCCGGCCTCGACCGCCGTCCGCAGCGCGGCGTCCACCAGCGCGGGGGACTCCAGGTTCACCGCGAGGGTGACGCCGCGGAAGGAGGGCTCGCCGGTGGCGGGCACGCCCGCGTCGGCGGCCAGCTCCTCGGTGGGGAAGAGGCCGAGCGCCGAGTCGGCGGTGCGGAACCAGACGATCTCCGGGCTGGAGGCGGCGGAGCGCTTCCAGCCGAGCGCCTCGTAGAAGCGGGCACTGCGGTCGAGGTCGGTCACCCCGAGGGTGACGATGCTGATCCGGGCGGGGAAGGCGCCCTCGGCGGCCCGGTCCTGTGCTGCGTCGTTCTGTGCTGTCATGCCGCCCAGGGTAGGGAGGGCGGCTGACAACCGGGCCTCCTGACACGGCCGGCGCCCCCGTCCGGGGGGCGGAGCTGATGACCCGGCAGCTGCGGGCACGTAAGGTGGCGTCAGCGGTGCGGGTGCGAGGAACCGGGGGTGCGGCACAGGATGATGCGGGAGAGCGGCGGCAGGCACCAGAAGCGGGACACCGGGTTTCCGGGGTCCGCCCCGGCTCCGGGCGGGCCGGTCCGGGAGGACCGTTTCGCCGGTCCGCCCGTCGATCAGCCCGTCGACCGGCCGCTGGACCGGGCGGCCGACCAGCCCGTCGGATCCGCCGACCGGTCCGCGGAGCGGCCCGCCGACCGGTTCGCCGACCAGGAGGAGTTCTCCCGCCGGACCCTGGCGGCGGCCGACTTCCCGGTGTACGGCGTGACCGCCGGGACGGCCTCCGCCTCCGCCTCCGGCCCCGCCCCCGCCTCCGGCCCCGCCCCCGCCGACGGTGCGCCCGCCGACGCGACGCCCGCCGCCGAGGCCCGGGCCGGTGAGGCGCTGGCCGCCTTCGAGACCTCCGGCGGCGAGCTGCGCTGGGTCGAGGTGCAGTGCGGCGACTGGCGCTCGGCGGCCGGCCCGTACGTGACCGTGCGCACCTACCGGCCGGGCGCCGACCGGGTCGAGCAGCTGCCCGAGCTGGAGGACCTGGTCGAGGACGAACGGGACCGCGTCTACGAGCAGTTGGGCATCGACGAGGGCGACGGGCCGGGCCGGGTACGGGCGTTGCGCGCCTGGATCACGGTGGACGGCGAGCCCTGCGCGGTGGAGGTGCACGAGGACCGGCCGGTGCCGGAGCCCGGCGCCCCGGCGGCGGACGGGTCGGCGCCGGTGTGGGCCGGGCGGCTGCGGGTCGGCGGGCTGACCGTGACGGTGTGCGGACGCGGGGTGGACCCCGGCGCCGTGGAGCTGGGCTCGATCGGCGACTTCGAGCGCTGCCTGCGCGGGCGCACCGAGCTGCTGCGCGACCTGGCCGCCCGGCGGGCCCGCCACGTGCCGGTCGAGGAGCGCGAACTGCCGCCCGCCGTCGGGATGGAGGCGCACCGGGCGCTGATCGCGCAGACCGTCGCCGAGTCCGCCGCGATCGAGGCGCAGGTGCGGGTCGGGCGTACCCCGCGGTTGCCGCGCGGGCTGCGCGGGGAGGTCGGCGCGGTGCGCTGGGAGGCGGCGGTGCGCCAGCAGATGCGGCTGGCCACCGAGAGCCGGCAGGAGGCCGTGGCGGCGGTCACCTCGATGGTGAACCACGTCAACCGGCTTTCCCAGCAGACGCATTGGCTGGTCGGCACGGCGGAGGGCGAGGCGGCCGTCGAGGAGGTCGTCCGGTACACGGTGTTCGCGAGCGAGGTGGCGAGCCTGCCGGCCCAGCGGGCCTGGGAGCAGCTGTGGCGGGAGCGGCCGGGCGGCGGCGGGGCGGGGGTCTGGGAGGAGCAGCGGCTGGCCGAGCAGCTGTGGCTGTCGGCCTGGGAGCAGTGGCGGTCGGCGCGGCGCTGACGGGGCCGTCCGGGACGGCCGCAGGGGCTCCGGCCTCGGCGGTTCTGACGGGGACACGCGTAAAGCGGCGGTCATGCGACGGTCATCGGTCGGCAAATGGCCGCCTGGGTGTGAGGTGGACGTCATGTCGGGTTCACCCGTCCGGCGGAGCCTGCTGGGCGTCGGCATCCCGCACCGACGCCCCCGCTCATCCTCAGGAGTTGCTGCCATGTCGCTGTCCCGCCGGGACTTCGTCAACCGTTCCACCCTCGTCGGGGCCGGCGTGCTGATCGCCGGCAGCGCCGAGGCGCTGGCCAGCGCCCCGGGCGCGATCGCCGCCCCGGTCGGTGGCGAGGTCCCGGCCGCCGCGGCCGCCGGGACCAACTCGGCCGCCGGCACCGCCGTCGGCTACGGCCAGCTGGTCCAGGACCCGGCCGGCCTGCTGTCGCTGCCGAAGGGCTTCTCGTACAAGGTCCTCAACCGGGCCGGCGTCACCAAGCTGCGCACCGGCGAGTTCACCCCGAGCAACCACGACGGCACCTCCGCCTTCGAGGACGAGCGCGGCGGCAACCTGATGGTCGTCAACCACGAGCTGTCCGGCTCCCGCGACAAGTGGCCGCACCCGGTGCCGCTGACCGAGGGCCACGTCTACGACCCGGGCGCGGCGGGCGGCTGCACCATCGTGCACGCCAAGCGGGACGGCTCGGTCGAGCAGTGGGTCGGCATCGCCGGTACCTCCACCAACTGCGCCGGCGGCGTGACCCCGTGGGGCACCTGGCTGTCCGGCGAGGAGACCGAGGACAAGGCCGGCAAGAACGGCTTCACCAAGGACCACGGCTACATCTTCGAGGTCGACCCCTTCGACGACGACTACAACCGCGACCCGCAGCCGGTGAAGGCCTTCGGCCGCTACGCGCACGAGGCCGTCGTGGTGGACCCGAAGCGCGGTCACGTCTACCTGACCGAGGACGCCTCGAACCCCAACGGCCTGCTGTTCCGCTGGACCCCGCCGGCCGGCTTCAAGCACGGCCGCTACAAGCTGCGCCAGCTGGCCGCCGACGCCGGCGTGCTGGAAGCCTTCAAGGTCTTCGACGCGCAGGGCAAGTTCGTCGACGACCTCTCCCGCGCCACCAAGGTCGGCACCACCTACGGCGTGGACTGGGTGAAGGTCCAGGACCGCGACGCCAGGACCGTCTCGGTGCGCAAGCAGTTCAAGGACGGCGAGGTCACCCGCGCCCGCAAGCTGGAGGGCATGTGGTGGGGTGACGGCGGCTTCTACTTCGTCTCCAGCTACGCCCGTTCGGAGAGCCCGCTCCAGCACGACGGCCAGGTCTGGTTCTACAACCCGAGCCGCCGCACCATCACCCTCAAGGTGCTGCTGGGCGTCAACAACGACGTCTGGGGCGACCACGACAACTTCGACGGCCCGGACAACATCACCGTCTCGCCGTACGGCGGCATCGTGATCGCCGAGGACGGCGAGGGCGTCTCGCACCTGTTCGGCGCCACCGAGGACGGCCTGGTCTTCCCGATCGCCCGCAACGAGCTGAACATCGGCACCGCCGAGAAGCCCGAGTTCAGCGAGTTCACCGGGGTGACCTTCTCGGACGACGGCAAGACCCTGTTCGCCAACATCCAGACCCCGGGCATCCAGCTGGCCATCAGCGGCCCGTGGCGCCGGCTGAACGAGCACAAGCGCGGCCAGGGTTACGGCGAGTGACCCTCGGAGTGTGACCGGCTGCCCGCGGACCACTCGTCCGCGGGCAGCCGCAGTTGCAGCATCGCCAGCAGGCGCTGCTGCGGCTGGGCGAGGTCGATGCCGGTCAACTGCTCGGCGCGGCGCACCCGGTAGCGCAGGGTGTTGGGGTGGATGTGCAGGGCGTCCGCGGCCACCCGGACCTCGCCCAGCGCGTCCAGCCAGGCCAGCACCGACTCGGCGAGCCGGGTGCCGTGCCGGCGGTCGTACTCGGTGAGCGCGGTCAGCCGCGGGTCGCGCAGGCCGGTGCGCTCCTGGAGCAGCGCGACCATCTCGCTGACCAGCACCTCCGCCTGGACGTCGATCAGCGCCGCGACGTCGAGGTCCACCCCGCCGCGGCCCATCGCGTCCAGGATGCGGTCCGCCTGCGCGCGGGACTCGGGGACCCGGGCCAGGGCGTTGACGGTCGAGCCGATCGCGGCACGCAGCGGGACGCCCAGGTGCTCGCGGGCGGCCGTCACCACCTCGGAGGCCCAGTCGCGCACGGTGGTCATCGGCAGGCCGGGCGGCAGCTCCGGCAGCAGCACGTACACCCGGGAGTCGATCGGGGCGAGCAGCGCGGTGCGGTGCCGGGCGGCGGTGTGCACCGAGATCAGGCCGGTGACGTCGGAGCGGTGCAGCGCGTCGGTGGTGCGCGCGCTGTAGGCCAGCACGGTGGCCGGGCGGCGCAGGTCCAGGCCGAGGTGGGTGGCGAGCGACTGGGGGCCGGTGGAGCCCTCCAGCAGGCCGGTGAGCAGGGTCTGGGTGAGCCGGACGTCGGCGGACAGCTCCCGGCGGCGGCGCACCAGCTGGGCGGCCGCGACCCGGGCGGCGCCGACCAGGGCCTGTTCGGCCAGCGGGGCCAGCGGCTGGGCGCCCTCCTGCACCCAGATGGTGCCGAGCGGCTGCGCCCCGGCCCGGATGCCGACCGCCAGGCGGCGGCGCAGGCCCAGCTCGGGGTGCGGCTCGACCGCGATCGGGGCGTCCGAGCTGCGCAGGTGCTGGAAGATGCCCCACTCCCGGAGCTTGGACAGGTACGGCTCCGGGCCCTGCCAGCCGAGGATGGACAGCCGGCGCAGGTCGTCGACCTCGTCGGAGTCGGAGGAGCGGGAGTAGGCCAGCACCCGGCTGGAGGTGTCCTCGATCGAGACGATGCCGTTGGTGAGCACGGCGACGGTCTGGGCGAGGGAGAAGAGGTCGCCCGCGTTGGGCTCGGGGGCGCCGGGGGCGGCCGGGGCGTCCGGGCCGGCGATGATCGCCCGGGCCAGCGAGTCGAGGTGCTCCCAGCGGGTCTCGCGGCGCACCGAGAGCAGGGCGACGCCGGCGTCGGTGGCGGCCTCGCGCAGCGCGTCGGCCTGGCCGGGGCCGTCCAGCTTGACCGCGACGGCGGCGGCGCCGGCCCGGCCGGCCGCGCGCAGGGCGGGCAGCGCGGCGCGGCCGCGGGCGCCGATCGCGAGCACGAGTTCGCCGGGGGCGGCGGTCGGCGGGTCCTCCGGGTCGAGGATGGCGACGTCGCGCACCGGGACGTCCAGGCCCTGCGGGGCGGCCTGCAGCTCGACCAGCGGTTCGCCCAGCGACATCAGCAGTTGACGGAGCGGCAGGCCGGGCGTGGTCAATCCGGGCCTCCTTCATCCGCTCGGACAACGGCGTGTGGTTGATTTTAGCCGGGCGGACAGAGTCCGGACCCGTCATTTCAAAATAGTTGACTCTGACTATTCGGGACTGGATAGTCAGTACTGACCAAGAGATGAGGCACGTCTCATGGCGAAGCGACGCAAGGTGTCGAACCCGTTGGCCCTCGCGGTCCTGGCCGAACTCCTGGCCGAGCCGTTGCACCCGTACGAGATGGGGCGCCGGCTCCAGGAGCACGCGAAGGACCGCAACATCAAGTACAACCGCGGCTCGCTGTACATGGTCGTGGAGCAGCTGCGGAAGGCCGGGTTCGTGGCCGAGCAGGAGACCGTCCGCGACACCCAGCGGCCGGAGCGCACCGTCTACGCCATCACCCCCGACGGCAGGACGGAGCTCCGCGACTGGATGCGCGAACTCGTCGCCGAACCGCAGCACGAGTACCCCGCGTTCGGGGTCTCGCTGTCGCTGCTCATGGTGCTCCCGCCGGCCGAGGCCGTGGAGCTGCTGGAGCGGCGGAAGGCCGCGCTGACCGCCGAGGTGGCGGGCATCACGGCGGAGCTGCGCAAGGCGGCGGCCGAGGGCGTCGGCTGGCTCTTCCTGATCGAGGAGGAGTACCGGGTCGGCGTACTGCGGGCCGAGACCGCCTTCGTCGAACGCCTGGTCGAACAGCTCCGGGAGCCGGAATTCGTCCGGACCTGGCACGAGACCTTCGGGAGGCTGCAATGAACGAGACGCGAACCGTGGACAGGGCCCTGGTCATCGGTGGCGGGATCGCCGGACCTGTGACGGCGCTGGCGCTGCGCCGGGCCGGCGTCGAGGCGGAGGTCTTCGAGGCCTACCGGACCTCCGCCGAGGGCATCGGCGGGACCTTCATGATCGCGCCCAACGGACTGGCCGCGCTGGCCGCCGTCGGGCTGGAGGCGGAGGTCGGCGCGGTCGGCCAGCCCGTCGGACGGACGGTCATCGAGGACGCCCGGGGCGGCGTCCTCGCCGAGCTGCCCGACGTCCGCGGCCGGGTGATGCGGCGCGCCGAGCTCTACGCGGTGCTGCAGCGGCGGCTGCGGGAGGAGGGCGTCCCCGTCCGGTACGACAAGCGGCTGGTCGGCGTCGAGGAGCACGCGACCGGCGTCACCGCCCGGTTCGCCGACGGCACCACCGCCGCCGGCGACCTGCTGATCGGCACCGACGGCACCCGCTCCGTCGTCCGCGGGCTGATCGACCCGGCCGCGCCCGGCCCGCGGTACACCGGCCTGATCGGGGTCGGCGGGTACAGCGCGCACCGGCTCACCGGCCCGCGCGCGGCCGGGGAGTCCATCCACTTCGCGCAGGGCGCGCGGGCGTTCTTCGGCTACTGGGCGCTGCGGGACGGCGCCGGGACCGCCTGGTTCAGCAACATCCCGAGGCCCGAGCAGCTGACGCCGGAGCAGGCCCGCGAGGTGTCGCGGGAGGACTGGCTGGCGCTGGCCCGCGACCTGCACGCCGACGACCTGCCCGCCCGGGAGGTCCTGGCGGCGGCGGACACCGCGAGCGTCGAGGTCTTCCCGCGGCTGGAGATCATGCCGTCCGTCCCGCACTGGTACCGCGACCGGATGGTGCTGGTCGGCGACTCGGTGCACGCCCCGTCCAACAGCTCCGGCCAAGGGGTCTCCCTGGCCGTCGAGAGCGCCGTCGAACTGGCCCGCTGCCTGAGCGGGCGGCCCGACCTGCCGAGCGCCCTCGCGGCGTACGAGGCGGCCCGGCGGCCGGTGGTGGAGGAGGTCGCCGCCAGGGCGGCGGTGGTGAACGGCCGGAAGGCGAGCGCCGGCGTGTGAGCCGGTGGTGCGCGCTGGGATCCGAGCCGGGGTTCGAGCCGGAGCTCGGACCCCCGGTCCGAGCCGGGGCGTGTGAGCCGGTGGTGTGACCGGTGCGGCCGGTGAGGGCGGTTCGTGACCGCCGCGTGACCCGATTCGTCGGGCCGGACAACGCCGTACGGGGGAATTTAGCCGCTCGGCCAATCATGTGGCCCGGTGGCCAGGAATAGCGTTCGTGCTGTGGCCGGCGTGCGACCCGCGCCGGCAGTCCCCCCGCACTGAACGAAGGAGAGCGTGCGCTCTATGGACGCTGTGACCCAGGTCCCCGCGCCGGTGAACGAGCCGGTCCACAGCTACGCCCCCGGGAGCCCGGAACGGGCTCGTCTGGAGGCCAAGCTGAAGGAGCTGGGCGGCCAGGAGCCGGTCCAGCTGACCATGACGATCAACGGTGAGCGCCGGATGGGCGGCGGCACCGAGATCCACGTCGTCCAGCCGCACAACCACGCGGCTCGGCTCGGCACCCTGCGCAACGCCACCCAGGCCGACGCGCAGGACGCCATCGACGCTGCCCTGGCCGCTGCCCCGGCCTGGCAGGCGCTCTCCTTCGACTCCCGCGCCGCGATCTTCCTCAAGGCCGCCGACCTGCTGGCCGGCCCCTGGCGCGAGACCCTGGCCGCCGCCACCATGCTCGGCCAGTCGAAGACGGCCCAGCAGGCCGAGATCGACACCCCCTGCGAGCTGGTCGACTTCCTGCGCTTCAACGTGCACTTCGCCCGCCAGATCATGGCCGAGCAGCCGATCTCCTCGGACGGCGTCTGGAACCGCAGCGACCACCGCCCGCTCGAGGGCTTCGTCTACGCGATCACCCCGTTCAACTTCACCGCGATCGCCGGCAACCTGCCGACCGCGCCCGCGCTGATGGGCAACGTGGTGCTGTGGAAGCCGTCCCCGACCCAGCAGTTCTCCGCGCACCTGCTGATGCAGCTGCTGGAGGAGGCCGGCCTGCCCAAGGGCGTCATCAACATGGTGACCGGCGACGGCCTGGCCGTCTCCGAGGTCGCGCTGAAGCACCCGGCGCTGGCCGGCATCCACTTCACCGGCTCCACCGCCACCTTCCAGCACCTGTGGCGCGAGGTCGGCAACAACATCGCCGGCTACCGCACCTACCCGCGGATCGTCGGCGAGACCGGCGGCAAGGACTTCCTGGTCGCCCACCCGTCCGCCGACCCGAAGGTCCTGAAGACCGCGATGACCCGCGGCGCCTTCGAGTTCCAGGGCCAGAAGTGCTCGGCGCTGTCGCGGGCCTACGTCCCGGCGTCGATCTGGGCCGGCCTCAAGGACGAGTTCGCCGCCGAGGTCGACGGCCTCACCATGGGCGACGTCAGCGACCTGTCCAACTTCATGTCGGCCGTCATCGACGAGCGCTCCTTCGCCAAGAACAAGGCCGCGATCGACCGCGCCCAGGCCGACCCGCAGGTCGAGGTCCTGGCCGGCGGCACCTACGACGACTCGGTGGGCTACTTCGTCCGCCCGACCGTCCTGGTCTGCCAGGACCCGGCGAGCGAGTACTTCAAGGACGAGTACTTCGGCCCGATCCTGGCCGTGTACGTCTACGAGGACGAGAAGTACGAGGAGATGCTGGCCCAGATGGAGTCGGTGTCCGCGTACGGCCTGACCGGCTCGATCATCTCCCAGGACCGCGCCGCGGCCCAGGACGCGATGCACAAGCTGCGCTTCGCCGCCGGCAACTTCTACATCAACGACAAGCCGACCGGCGCCGTCGTCGGCCAGCAGCCCTTCGGCGGCGGCCGGGCCTCGGGCACCAACGACAAGGCCGGTGCCAAGCAGAACCTGGCGCGCTGGACCTCGACCCGCTCGGTCAAGGAGACGTTCGTCCCGCCGACGGACTACCGCTACCCGCACATGGGCTGACCAGCCCCTCCGACCGCACGGCTCGTCCAGTAGCCACCGGTCACCCGCGACGCCCGGTCCCGCAGCCGGGCGTCGCCCCTCCGGGGCGGCGGGCACACCCCCGCCGCCCGCCGCCCCGGCCTTTCTGCCACCCTTGGAAACACCAGCTCCAGGAGTCACGATGCTCCGTTCCGCCCTTCTCGCGGCCTCCCGGTCCCCGCAGGTCCGCACCGTGGTCGAGAAGTTCCCCCCGACCCACGCGATAGTCGAGCGCTTCGTCGCCGGCGACGTCCTCGACGACGCCGTCACCGCCACCGACGACCTGATCGCGACCGGCCGCAAGGTCACCCTGGACCACCTCGGCGAGGACACCCAGGACGCCGCCCAGGCCGCCGGCACCGCCGAGGCGTACGAGCACCTGCTCAAGGCCCTCAAGGAGACCGGCCTCGCGGCCGGCGCCGAGGTGTCGGTCAAGCTGTCGGCCGTCGGCCAGTTCCTCCCGGTGGACGGCGAGAAGATCGCGCTGGAGAACGCCCGCCGCATCTGCGCGGCCGCCGCCGACGCGGGCACCACCGTGACCCTCGACATGGAGGACCACACCACCACCGACTCCACCCTGGCCATCGCGCGCGAGCTGCGGGCGGACTTCCCCTGGCTGGGCGTCGTGCTGCAGGCCTACCTGCGCCGCACCGAGGCCGACTGCCGGGAGTTCTCCGGCGCCGGCTCCCGCGTGCGCCTGTGCAAGGGCGCCTACAAGGAGCCCGAGTCGGTCGCCTTCCAGGGCAAGCACGAGGTCGACCTCGCGTACGTCCGCGCCCTGAAGATCCTGATGGCGGGCGAGGGCTACCCGATGATCGCCTCGCACGACCCCAACATGATCAAGATCGCCGGCCAGCTGGCCCAGTGGAACGGCCGCAAGCGGGACTCCTTCGAGTACCAGATGCTGTTCGGCATCCGCCCCGAGGAGCAGCTGCGCCTCGCCGGCGAGGGCAACACGATGCGCGTGTACCTCCCGTACGGCCAGGAGTGGTACGGCTACTTCATGCGCCGCCTCGCCGAGCGCCCGGCCAACCTGACCTTCTTCCTGCGCGCCATGGCCACCCGCGGCTGACCCGGCGCCAACAGGCCACGGCCCGCACCCCTGACGGGGGGTGCGGGCCGTTCGCGTTCCTAGAGGAAGTCCTTGGTGTCCAGCTCGAATTCGAACGGGGTGGGAAGGGCGAGCGGTTCGCCGAAGGCCGCCAGGTGTACCTCCGTGTACTCCTCACGGTGCGGCTGGCTGAAGAGGCTGACCTGGGACTTCTCCCGATCGATGAGGAGATAGAGCGGGATGCCGGCTCGCGCGTAGCAGTGGCGCTTGGCGATGCGGTCCTGGTCGGGCTTGCTCGATGTGACCTCGGCGACCATGGCCACGCCGTCCGGTTCCATCCAGGGCGGGGCGCCGCGGAAGAGGCGGAGTTCTCGCGGCGCGAACGTCGCATCGGGGATGACGTGGTTCTTCGGACAGAGGCCGCCGCTGATCAGGCGGAGGCCCTTGCCGCCGGACACTTGCATGTGGACCGCTGATTTGGCCTTCACCTGGTCGATGAGAAGGTCGATGTAGTCCTCGTGATCGCCGTCCGGCGGTGGTGCCACGATGATCTCTCCCTCGATGAGCTCGGCCCGGAAGCCTTCGGGGGAGTGCAGGCTCAGGAAGCTCTCCAGCAGGATGTCGGCCTGCGATGGGGAGCCCGTGATCGGTTGCTCATGCGCCACAGCACTCATGATGCCCCTCCTTCAGGTGGTCGTCACGCTATTCGCTGCTCGGCGGGGTTGTGCCGTATGCGGCGGAGTTTCACTCGATGGTGTGAGTTTGAAGCCCGGCATAGGATCCGGGCTGGTGAACTTGGCTGTCGGTGAGAGGAGTTGGGGATGCTGAAGGAATTCTCGGAGCTGTCGACGCCGTTGGTGGCGGATGCCTGCGTGCGGCTCGGGGTGGGGTTGCGGGTGGCGCCGGCGGGGGTGGGGGCGGTGGTGTCCGGGGCCCGGGTGGCGGGGCGGGTGCTGCCGGTGCGGCACTACGGGAGCGTGGACGTGTTCCTGGAAGCGTACGGGGCGGCCCGGGACGGGGACGTGCTGGTGGTCGACAACGGCGGGCGGACCGACGAGGCCTGCATCGGGGACCTCGCGGTGCTGGAGGCGCGGGCCGCCGGGGTGGCCGGGATCGTGGTGTGGGGGCTGCACCGGGACACCCCCGAGCTGCGGGAGATCGGGCTGCCGGTGTTCAGCTACGGGGCGCTGCCGCTCGGACCGCTGCGACTGGACGACCGGGAGCCGGAGGCGCTGCTCACGGCGGGGTTCGGGCCGCACCTGGTGAGCACCGGGGACGTGGTGTTCGCCGACGCGGACGGGGTGCTGTTCGTGCCCGCCGACCGGGCCGCCGAGGTGCTGGAGACGGCCGGTGCGATCGCCCGGACCGAGCGCGCGCAGGCCGCGCGGATCGCCGCCGGGGACACCCTGCGCCGGCAGACCGCCTTCGACGAGTACCTGGAGCGGCGCGCCGCCGACCCGGCGTACAGCTTCCGGCAGCACCTGCGGCGGGTCGGCGGGGCGATCGAGGAGTAGGGGGTTACAGCGGCCGGTACATGACGTGCAGGCCGACGTAGCCCTCGACCGGGTGGTGGAAGGCCTCGGGGACGGTGCCGACGATCTCGAAGCCGAGCGACTCGTAGAGCTTCACGGCGTGGTGGTTGGCGGCGACCACCGCGTTGTACTGCATGGCGCGGAAGCCGGACCGGCGGGCCCAGTCGAGGGTGTACTCGACCAGGGCCCGTCCGATCCCCCGGCCGTGGTGGGCCGGGTCGACCATGTAGCTGGCGCTGGCCACGTGCGAGCCGTTGCCGGGGCGGTTGCGGTTCATGTTGGCGGTGCCGAGGACCCGTCCGTCCTCGTCCACCGCGACCACCGTGCGGTTCGGGGCGGCGAGCATCCACCACTCCCGGCCCAGCTCGGACGGCATGTCCAGGGGGTAGGGGAAGGTCTCGCCGGCGGCGACGATGGTGCGGAAGAAGGGCCAGATGGCGGGCCAGTCCTCGGGGACGGCCTCGCGGATGTCGATGGGCATCGGACCAGGATGGGGCCCGGCGGGCGGGCCGGCCAGCGGTTTTCCGCGGCCCGCCCACCCACCGGGCGCGGGCCGGCGGTCAGCCGCCGAGGACGGCGTCCTCGATCAGGGCGGCGGTGTGCGCCTGGCCGGTCGCGTTGGGGTGCACCACGGCGTACTTGAGGGGCAGGACGCTGGTCAGCACGCCGTCCAGCCAGTGGTCGGCGTCGCAGACGCTGTGGCCGGCGCTGGCGGGGTAGAGGTCCACGAAGGTGTCGCCGTGGGCGGCGGTGCTCCGGGCGACGACCGCGTTGAGCGGCTCCAGCAGCGCGGTGCGGGCCCAGGCGAGGTCGCCGGTGGTGAATGTGCCGAACTGCAGGGGGTTGCCGTACTGGCAGCGGGCGGCGTCCTCGGGGACGAGGTGCGGGTAGCCGACGGTGAGCACCCTGGCGGACGGGGCCTTGGCGTGCAGCGCGGTCAGCATCCGGTCGTAGTCGTCGCGCAGCCGGTCGAGGCGGTCGGGCAGGCTCGCGTCGAACTTGTCCTTGCAGGGCGTGCCCCGGCCGAGCTGGACGGCGCCGAGTTCGATGCAGCTCTTGAGGATCTCGGCGAAGCCGAGGTCGTTGCCGCCGATCCCGACGGTGACCAGGTCGGTGGCCGGGTCGACGGCGTCGATCTGCGGCGGGACGGCCGGGTAGGGGCCGTTGGGGTCGGTGCCGAGCGGCGGGAGCGGACGGCCGAGCGGGGACTGCGCGCTCGCGCGGACGCTGTCGGTGGTGGCGCCGCTGCAGCTGACGTTGCGCAGCTCGACCAGGGAGCCGAGGTCGCGGCGGAGGATCTCGGGATAGGACTTGACGGTGCGGGCGCAGCCGTCGCGTGGCTCGGTCTCGGCGCCGGTGGCCTCGATGACCCCGGCGGTGTAGGAGTCGCCGAGGGCCGTCCACCGCAGTGCGGTGGCGCGGTCGCCGGGCCGGGCGGCGGCCTGGGCGGTGGTGGGTGTGACCAGCCCGGCGGCGAGCACGGTGGCGGCGCCGGCGACGGCGAGGCGGGACAGGAAACGTGGCACGGCTCTCCTCCTCGGGGTGCGGGGGAGAGTGCGATTCACCCCCCGGAGAGTCAATCGAGTCGTCGCGGAGACGACTTGATGCCCCTGGGGGGTGAATCCGCGGGTGCTGAGGTGACGCGGGTGGGCTACAGCGCGGCGGCGGCGGGCTCGATCATCGCCCGCGCGGTCTTGCCGTCGACGTACTCGCCGAGCGCCGTCATCTCCCACTCGCCGCCCGGGCGGCGGACCAGCTTGCACATCATCACACCGGTGTGGGGCTCGGAGTTGGTGAGGTCGAAGCGGACCAGCTCCTCCTCCGTCCGGGCGTCCAGCAGGCGGCAGTAGGCGTCGCGCACGTCGGTGAACTTCTGGCCGGAGAAGGAGTTCACGACGAAGACCAGCCCGTGCACCTCGGCCGGCAGGCCCTCCAGGTGGACGGTGATCACCTCGTCGTCGCCGCCCCGGCCGCCGACCAGGTTGTCGCCGGAGTGGGAGATCGCGCCGTCGAAGATGCTCAGCTTCATGAACCAGGCCGTCTCCAGCCGCTTGTGCCGGGCGTCGAAGGCCAGGCAGGAGGCGTCCAGGTCGACGTCGCGGCCGCGGGCGGCGGACTTCCAGCCGAGGGCCATCCGGACGGAGGAGAGGAACGGGCGGCCGTTCTTGACCAGGGAGACCGAGCTGCCCTTGGCGAGGTTGACCCGGCCCTTGTCCAGGGTGATCTTGGCGGGGGCGGCCGGGGCGGGGGGCTCGGCGTACGCCGGGGGTGCCGCGGGCGGGGCGGCCGGGACGGCGGTCTGGCCGGTGGCGAGGGCGATCCGCGGGTCGACCGGGGCGGTCGTCGGCGCGGGAGGTACGGGAGGCACCGGAGGCGCCGGGGACACGGGCGGTGCGGCCGGCGGGGTCGGAAGCTGGACGGTCCGGTCCAGCGGGCGGGGCGGGGCGACCGCGGCCTCGGGAGCCGGCGGCGCGGCCGGCGCGGCGGGGGCCGGGGTGGACGCCGGGGCCGGGGAGTCCTCGACGGAGACGCCGAAGTCGGTGGCGATGCCCGCCAGGCCGTCGGCGTAGCCCTGGCCGACCGCGCGCACCTTCCAGGCGCCGCCCCGCTGGTAGACCTCGACCACGATGAGCGCGGTCTCCACGCCCAGCCGCGGCGGGGTGAAGGTGACCAGCACCTCGCCGGTGTCGGCGTCGCGGACGGTGGCGGTGGGCTCCATCCCGGCGAAGGTGGAGACCTGGTCGGCGGGGCTCGCGGTGACCACGATCTTGGTGATGCCGGCCGGGACGGCCCGGGTGTCGACGGTGATCGCGTCCGGGGTGCCGGCGGTGGCCGGGCGGTGGCTGACGCCGGGGCCGTCCGGGGCGTTGAAGAAGACGAAGTCGTCGTCCGAGCGGACCTTTCCGGCGTCGGTCAGCAGCAGGCCGGAGACGTCCAGCGCCTTGGGCGCGGCGACCTCCACGGTCACTCGCGCGGCGGTCAGCGGTGCGTTGCCGCCTTGGGTCAGGACGGTGGACACGGACTCCTCCTCGGGTGCGGAACGGCGGCCCGGCCGGGGCCGTCGGGGGCGCCGGGCCGGGTGCTGCTCACAGTAACGAACGAGGGTGCGGGGATGCGCCCGTCGGGAACGGCCTGCCGACGGATCGTCGGAGGACTGTTACACCCGGCCGTCGGCAGGTCAGCGCGCCACGGTGGCCGGGGCGGTGGTCGGGGCGGTGCCCGGGACGGCGTCCGGCTCGGGGGCCGGAGCGGCGGGCGGGACACCGGGCGCGGACGGTTCGGCGGCCGACGCCGGCACCGGCCCGAACCCGCCGAGCGCGGCGACCGCGCGGGGGTGGTCGAGGGCGAAGGCGGAGACGCTCCAGCTCTCCGCCGGGGCCGCCTTGCGCGCCGTGACGGACGGTTCGGCGGCCGGACGGGCGCCGCGGACCACGAAGGTGTAGTGGCCGGGCCGGACGTCGGTGCCGGGCGGGGTGGTGAAGCGGTAGACCAGGGTGCCGCGCTCCTGCTGGGCGGTCACCACGGCGCCCGGCAGGTCGGTCCAGGCGGCGCCGGGGCCGGGGGCCGACTCGCCCGGGGCGAGCCGGAACTCGGCCTGGAAGGCGGTGACCGGCTCGGCCACCGCGAGGGCCAGCTGGTGGCGCAGCCCGTCGCGGCCGAGCGGGGAGAGCAGGGCGGCGCCGGACAGCGCGTGGTCCGCGTCCGGGGCGGTGCCGGGGCCGGCCGGGCCGCCCGCGTCCGGGGCGCCGGCGGCGCCGACGGTGTCCGGGAGGGGCGCGGCGGGCGGCGCCGGGTACGCGGGCGCGGCCGGCCGCGGTCCGGGGACGTTCGGCGCCAGGCCGGAGCCGGCCGGCGCGTAGCCGGGCTGCCCGGAGCCCGGGGGCGGCACCGAAGGGGAGGGGGAGGGCGAGGCGCCGGTCGGGGCCGGGACGCCGGCCTCGGTGCCGGTGAGCTGGGTGCCGGGGGCCGGCGCGTCCTGCCCGGCCGAGGCCTGGCCGCCGGTCTGGGGCGTGCCCGGGCCCGCGGTGCGGGGCGCGGGCGGGGTGACGGCGACCGGCGCGGCCGCCCCCGAGGGGCGGGCCGGGACGTGGGCGGAGGCGTGCGTCGAGGGCCGGCCCGTGGCGGGGCGGCCGGAGGCGGCGGACGACGGGCCGTCGGTCGGGGTCTGCGCCGAGACCGTCTCGGCCTGGTCGTCGGCGCCCGGCGTGGGCGGCGGGGTGCTGCCGACCCGGGCGACACCGGCCCGGCGGCCGATCCCCTGCTGTTCGTTGAGCAGCAGCGTGGTGGCGATGCTGATGCCGACCACGGTGGACATCGCCATCGCGGCGCCGGAGAAGCGCACGGTGGGCAGCCGGAACAGGCCGCCGAACGGGCGCGGCCGACCGTGCCGGCCCTGCCGTGCGGGCTCGTGCCGTACGTCCCGCGCGGTGTCCTCGCGCACAGCCAACGGACCCCTCCCTCCCCGAAGCCGCCGTCGCGTCGCCGTATTCTCCCACGCGCCGCCGCCGGGCCCGGCTCCGGCCGCACGGGGCCGGTGTTCCGCGCGGGCCCGCGCGGGGAGGGGGAGAGCGTACCAGCGGGGCGACCGCATGCCGATCACCCGCGTCACTTCGTGGACGGCCCTTCCCCACACGGAAGTTGACGCTCCATCCGACAGGGGCGAGGGGCGGCGGCCGCCCCGGCCGGGGGGTCGTTGCAACCCCCTTGCAACCCTTGCCCGCCCTACCGGGCGTGACGCAGGCTGAGGACATCCCACGCCGTCCCGGAGAGACCGTCATGCCGCCCGACCCGCTGTCCGCAGCCTCCAGTGCACCCCTCGCCGCCACCCCCACGGGCGGCGATGGGGTCGGCTCCACCGCCGCTCCGGCGGCGGTGGAGGAGGAGGTCCTGATCCTGCGGATCTCGCTGGGCGAGGAGGTGGTCGGCGAGGTGCGCACCCGGTTCCGGTTCGACGCCGCGCGCCCGTACGAGGTGCTGCTGACCTTCCACCTGGGGCGGCCGGACGAGGCCGACTGGGTGTTCTCGCGCGAGCTGCTGCGCGACGGCCTGCGCACGCTGAGCGGCCAGGGCGACGTCAAGCTGTGGCCGGCGTACTGCCCGTGCCACGGCGCGACGCTGCACCTGGCGCTGGAGTCCCCGCACGGCAGCGCGCTGCTGGAGGCCTCCAAGCCCCGGGTGCAGGCCTGGCTGGACCGCACCTACGCGCTGGTCTCCGAGCACCAGGAGCGCCGCTGCGGCCCCACCGACGCCGATCTGGCCGCGCTGCTCGCCGACGGCTGACGCGCCCCGCGACGCGCCGGGGGCGGCGTCGGGCGACCGGACGGCAGGGGGCGGCGCGTCAGCGGCGCTCCGGCGACTCGGCGACGCGCGGCGGCGGGAGGGGCGGCGGAGCGCCGGGCAGCCGGGCCGTCCCGGCGGCCAGCGCGGCCCGCAGCCGCCGGACGGCCGGGGCCGAGGAGGCGGGCAGCAGGTCGTACGGGTCGTCCGGCCCGTCCACGGTGACCAGCACCGACTCGGCGATCCGGTACGGCCGGTGGGCCAGCAGTCCGCCCAGGTAGCGGCGCAGCCGGGACAGCTCGGCGCGGACCGTCACCGTCCGGCCCGCGTCGCCGAACAGCGCCTCGGCGAGCTGGGCGGCGGTGCTGCCCTCCCGCCCGGTGGCGAGCAGGAGCAGCAGCTCGGCGTGGCGCGGGCTGAGCGGGTGCGACCAGCTGTCGGACGCGCCCCGGACGGACACCTCGGGGCGGTCCGGGCGGCGCAGGTCGAGCCGGAGGTGGGCGCCCTCGGCCTGTTCGGCGGTCACCGTCCCGGCGCCGTCCTCCTCGGCCGGCCGGACCGGGCGCACCAGCCAGCCGTCGGCGAGCGGCTCCAGCACGCACTCGCCGAGGCCGGGCACCCAGTGCACGGTGGCCGGGGTCCAGCCCTCGCTGGGCACCCGCAGCCGGCTGGGCGGCGGCAGCCCGGCCGCGGCGGCCGTCCACCCGGCCGCGTCCACCACCAGGGCCGGGCCGCCGACCCGGGCGAGCAGCGGGGCGGCCAGGGCGCGCAGCTGGTGCAGCGCCTCCAGCCGGTGGGCGCGCAGCTCGGTCTCGGCGAGCCGGGCGGCGGTGGCGGTGAGCTGGAGCAGGTACGGGCGGACGGTGTGCGCCGGGCCGCTCAGGTTGACGGCGCCGACCAGCTGGCCGGTGCCGGGGTCGCGCACCGGCGCGGCCACGCAGGTCCAGGAGTGGTGGCTGCGCAGGTAGTGCTCGGCGGAGTGGACGTGCATCGGGCGCTGGGTGCGCAGCGCGACCGCGATGCCGTTGGTGCCGACGCTCTCCTCGACCCAGCGGGCGCCGGTGATGAAGCCGATCCGGTCGGCGCTGCGGCGCAGGCCGCGCTCACCCTCCTGCCAGAGCACGTGGCCCTCGGCGTCGGCGACGGCCAGCAGCAGTGGGGCCGCGCCGCCCACCTCCAGCAGGGTCTCGCGCAGCACCGGCAGGACGGCGTCGAGCCCGCTGGTGCGGCGGCGCTGTTCTATTTCGCCGGGGCCCAGCAGGACGGTGGCGGCGCCGGTGTCGGGGTCGAGGCCGAGGCGGCGCAGCCGGGCCCAGGAGTCGCCGATCTCGGGGCGGGGGTCGAGCCGGCCGGGGCCGTCGGCCTCCTCGGCGCGGGCGGGAGCGGCCAGTTCCCGGGCGGCGGCGTCGGCGAGGGTGCGGTCGTGGACCTTGGCCAGCTCCGCCGCGGTCGGCGGGGTGCGGCGCTCTGGTCGTCGGGACTGCCGTCCGGTCTGCCGCACTCGTTCCGCTCCTCGCCGCCGTTCGAGGACGCGTCGGGGCCGACGCGCTGACGAAAGCGTACGGGTGCGGTGGGCCGCTGGGGACGGGGTCCGGCAAGTCCGCATACCGGGCGGTACGAAACGGGGGCCGGCGTCGTGGGTCCGGTGCTGGGCGGTCGGCCGTGCCCGGGGCGTGACCGGCGCACGGAGGCGCGTGGGGGGCGCGTGTCCGGATGCTGGGCAGGCGAGGGGGCGCGGCCCGGCCGGTGGGCGCCGGGCCGGTCCGTACGGTGGCCGCCGGCCGGGCCGGCGTGGGGGCGGTCGGAGGGGCCGCGCGCTGCCCGTCCCCACCGTACGGGAGGTCCGCGTCGCCGCGGTGCGCGCCGGGTGCCCGCGGCAGTGCGCACCGGTGACGCGCTGGGTTCGTCCGTACCCGGAAACGACGGATATCTGCTGCGGATCATCGGTCTGGTAGTAGTTGTCTCCTGTTCCCCATTGTTCTCGAACTGTTTCGCGCCCGTCGGGTGCGACGTCACGGAGGTGACGCGTGATGCCCTCCCGGGTGCTCGCCGTGTACGACGGCAGCGGTATCGACGGCGACCTGTACACCCGGGTCAACCGCTGGGCGCAGTCGGCCCCGCACTGGCTGGACGAGCTGATCAAGGTCTGGTCGGCGTTCGGCCTCGGGCTGTTCGCGGTCTTCATGGTCCTCGCCTGGTGGCGGGCGCGCGGCGCGGACTCGGCCGTGATGGCCAGGGTGCTGGCCTCGCCGGTGGTCGTGTTCGTCGCCTACGGCGTCAACTCGGTCTTCAAGGGCGCGGTCGAGGAGATCCGGCCGTGCGCGCAGATCCACGGCAGCGTCGCGCTGGAGACCTGCCCGGGCACCGGGGACTGGTCCTTCCCGAGCAACCACTCGGTGATCGCCTTCGCCGCCGCGGCCTCGCTCTGGTTCGTCGACCGGCGGCTCGGCTGGGTGGCCGGCCTGTTCGCGGCGCTGATGGCCGCCTCCCGGGTCTGGGTCGGCGTGCACTACCCGCACGACGTGGCGGCGGGCGCGCTGGTCGGGTTGCTGGTCGCGGTGGTGCTGACGCCGCTCGCCGGACGCTGCGGACCGCTGGTGGACCGGATGCGGGCGGGCGCGCTGCGGCCGCTGCTCGGGGCGGGGGAGCTGCCGCTGGTCGGCCACGGCCACTCCGCCTACCGGGCGCAGCAGTACTGACCCCCGGCGCCGCCGGAGGATGACCGGCGGGTTGTCTGTACAACTTTTCAGGTGGTTCATCTGCGGGACGGCGCGCCGACGCCCCCTGGACACCTGGGCGCACCAGCCTGGCCGCATGAGAGTCATCGTCGTAGGAGCGGGCGTGCTGGGCACCATGCACGCCTGGCAGGCAGTCGAGCGCGGCCACGAGGTCGTCCACCTGGAGCGCGAGACCGAGGCGCGCGGCGCCTCGGTGCGCAACTTCGGCCTGGTCTGGGTCAGCGGCCGGGCGCGGGGCGAGGAACTGGACACCGCGCTGCGGGCCCGCGAACTGTGGGAGTCCATCGGCGCCCGCGTCCCGGACCTCGGCTTCCGGGCCAACGGCTCGCTCACCGCGATCCGCACCGAGGCCGAGTTCGCCGTCGCGGAGCAGGCCCTGGCCCTGCCGGACGCCGCCGCCCGCGGCTACCGGCTGCTCGACGCCGACGAGACCCGCGCCGCCAACCCGGCCCTGCGCGGCGAGCTGCTGGGCGCCCTGTGGTGCGGGCGTGACGCCGCCGTCGAGCCCCGCACCGCCCAGCCCGCGCTGCGCCGGTACCTGGAGTCCACCGGCCGGTACACCTTCCTGTCCGGACGCGAGGTGCGCGACGTGGTCGGCGAGAACGCCGTCCGCGACGACCACGGCGACGTCCACACCGGCGACCTGGTGGTCCTCTGCACCGGCGCCTGGCTCGGCGGCCTGGTCCGCGAGCTCGCCCCCGCCCTGCCGGTCCGCCGGGTCCGGCTCCAGATGATGCAGACCGACCCGCTCGGCGAGACCCTGACGACCTCCGTCGCCGACGGCGACAGCTTCCGCTACTACCCCGCCTTCGCCGGCACCGCCCTGGACCGGCTGCGCGCGACCCAGCCGCAGCCGCCGGTCGCCGCCGAGCACCGGATGCAGCTGCTGATGGTCCAGCGCCGCGACGGCGGACTGACCATCGGCGACACCCACGAGTACGACCAGCCGTTCGGCTTCGACGTCGTCGAGGACCCGTACGACCACCTGGCCGGCGTCGTCGAGGACCTGCTCGGCCGCCCGATGCCGCGGATCCGCCGCCGCTGGGCCGGGGTGTACGCGCAGTGCGTCGACTTCACCCGGGTCGTCCACCGCGAGCGGGTGCGCGACGGCGTCTGGCTGGTCACCGGCCCGGGCGGCCGCGGCATGACCTGCTCGCCCGCCATCGCCGAGACCACCGCCGAACTCGCCAACCTGTGAGGACCACTGTTGTGACTACCGACATCCGCCTGGTCGTGCTCGACATGGCCGGCACCACCGTGGCCGACGACGGCCTGGTCGAGCAGGCCTTCACCGCGGCCGCCGCGAAGCTCGGCGTCGAGGCCGGCAGCCCGGAGTTCGACCCGATGCTGGCCCACGTCCGCGCCACCATGGGCGAGTCCAAGATCTCCGTCTTCCGCCACCTGTTCGGCGAGGAGGAGAAGGCCCAGCTGGCCAACGCCGCCTTCGAGGCCGCCTACGACGAGCTGGTCGACGCCGGCCACTGCGCCCCGCTGCCCGGCGCCGCCGAGGCCATCGCCGAACTGCGCGGCCGAGGCCGCAAGGTGGTGCTCACCACCGGCTTCTCCCGGACCACCCAGGACCGCATCCTGGACGCCCTCGGCTGGCAGTCCGTCGCCGACCTCACCCTCTGCCCGGCCGAGGCCGGCCGCGGCCGCCCGTACCCCGACCTGGTGCTCACCGCCCTGCTGCGCACCGGCACCGACTCGGTGCGCCGGGTCGCGGTCGCCGGCGACACCGGCTACGACATGCTGACCGGCACCCGGGCCGGCGCCACGGTCGTCGCCGGCGTCCTCACCGGCGCCCACGACGAGGCCCGCCTGCGGGCCGACGGCGCGACCCACGTCCTCGCCTCGATCGCCGACCTGCCCGCCCTGCTGGGCTGACCCGGCACACCGGCGACGGGCGGGCACCACGCGGTGCCCGCCCGTCGCCGGGGCGAATGCGCTCAGGCGGGCGACGGACCGGGCCTGCGTACGGACCAGAGCACGGTGCCGGCGATCAGCACGTTGCAGCCGATGAACAGCAGCGGGTAGGCAGGGGAGCCGACCTCGCCGGGCAGCTTGGGGGCGACCCGCCCGGCCGGGTCCATCCGGACGGCGACCACGTCACCGCGCTTGAACCGGGCGTCGGGCTCCTCGAGCGGGCCACCGGGGACCTCGTCGTTCAGCTCCGTGGCGGCGAGGGTGTACGCCCGTCCGGTGCCGTGGAGCGAGTCGGTGACCTTCTCGTCGAGGACCACGGCATCCACCGTCCGGCCCGAGCCCAGGATCAGGTTGGTCCAGGCTACGGAACCCGAGAGGTACGCGACGAAGGCGACCGCGCAGACGGCCGTGCCGTAGACGAACATCCTCTTCTGGAACGCGGGGTTGGTGTCGGCGTCGCGGCGCAGGGCGAACGCGATCAGCATCACCAGGGGGTAGCCGAACCCCACCACGGTGGCGAG
Source organism: Kitasatospora sp. Xyl93 (assembly GCF_055383135.1). Lineage (NCBI taxonomy): Bacteria > Bacillati > Actinomycetota > Actinomycetes > Kitasatosporales > Streptomycetaceae > Kitasatospora > Kitasatospora sp. Xyl93. Next base: position 5,863,534 of record NZ_AP029185.1, read on the forward strand.
GAACGAGTTGACGTAGACGTCCAGCGCGATGACGGCGACGAGCATGGCGGTGGAGAGGGCGACGAGGACCAGCGCACCCCCGACTCGGCGCGGCCCGCTCCGAGTGCCCTGCTCGGACTGGTCGAGGGTCACCCGAAGGCCTTCCGGATGTTGTCCCACTGCTCGCGCGGCAGGGCGTCGCGGCTCTCGTCCCGGGGCGGGTGGAAGGAGATGCCCCGGTACGCGGCGGCGACCAGCGGCAGCCACTCGTCCCAGTGGTCGACGTCCTCGGTGGTGAAGACGGCGGCGACCACGTGCCGGCTCCACGGGTGCGGGACCAGCAGTTCGAGCTGGCGGACCGTGGTGACGGCCGGCTCCGGCACGCCCCAGACCGCGCCGGGCACCGGGACGGTCAGTTCGCGGGCGGCCAGGGCGGCGCGGCCGATCGGCAGCTCCACCACGCCGACGTCGGCGTCCGGCCAGGCCTCGGCCAGCTCCGCGGCGACCCGCGCCGGGTAGCTGCCCGACGGGCCGAGGTCCTGCGGGCGGAGGAAGACGGAGAGCACGCCGTGGATCGGACCGCCGTCCTCGGCCCGGACCAGACAACCGGAGACGTGGACCGCGCCTTCCCGCAGCTGGGCCTGGAGCGCGGTCTCGGACGCGATCACGGCGGCGAGCTTCTGCTCGGCCCCGGCCTCGGGGAAGAGCGCGTCCAGTCGCTCCGCGAGCCGGGCCATCCGGTCGCCCGGGTCCTCGTCCAGGTCGACGGCCGTGAAGCCCGCGGGCAGGTCGAGCCAGAGCGGAGGGTTGGTGGCCCCCGGAGTCTCAACGGCCATAGCCGGCCGCCCATCCGCCCATGCCGAGCAGGTTGCCGACGGTGGACACGCTGCCGATGACGACGTTGGCCTTGCCGCCTCCGGCCACCATGCCCGCCGAGCCGACGACGCTGTTGCCGCCGGTGGTGTAGTTGACCGCACTGGCCAGGTCGTCGCTCGGGCTGTCCTGCGTGAGCGCGTACGCGGTCGGGGTGTTGAGCCCGGCGGTGGTGGCGGCCTGCACGCCGTCGGAGATGTTCATCGCCGCGGCCCTGGAGACGCCGAGCTTGACGGCCGGCTTCTCGATCGCCGTGGTGAACACCGGGTTGGCCGGGTCGATCGCCCGGGCGGCGGTCCGGACCTCGGTGGATCCGGCGGAGACCGCGCCGCGCACGCCCGCGCCGGCGGCGCGGGCCTCCCGGACGGCGGTCACGCCCTTGGCCGCGACGCCGACGCCGGGGATCGCGCCGAGGACGTCGCCGCCCAGGGTCAGCCAGTTGCCGATGTACTTCTGCGGCGGCCACAGCTGCCCCTTGGCCGCGTACTGGGTCGCGTGCGCGCCCGCGGCGGCGGCGCTCAGCAGGAGAGCCGGCAGCGCGAAGGCGGGGAAGAAGATCGCCGCGACGCCGCAGACGCCGGCCGCCACCGTCAGGAGGTCCGCGCCGTGGTTCTTGAACCAGTCGCCGACCTTGCTGAGCCAGCCCGGCTCCGGCGGCGCCTTGCTGTCGGCGGCCTTGCGGACGGCTTCGGCCGTCTTCCGGGCGTCCGACTCGTGGGTGCCGGCCAGTTCGTGGGCCTGCTGCTGGAGGCCGGCCAGCTCGTTGGTGGCGCTGGTGAGCAGGTTGGCGGCCGAGTCCAGGTGGCTCTTCGCCTTGTTGTAGCGCTGTTCGGCGGCGGCGAGGCCGGCGTCGTCGGGGAAGTGCTGCCCGGCCAGTCGGAGGTCGGGGGCGGCGGCCGCGGCGCTGTGGGCGTGCTCCGCCTCCTCCTTGCGCTTCTTGGCGGCGACCGCGGAGGCGGCCAACTCGGCGGCCTTGGGCTGGTGTTCGGTCAGCGCCTGGTACCAGACGTCGAGTGCCGTGTAGGCGGCGGTGATCGAGTCGGAGGCGTCCTGGAGGTAGCCGGGCAGCTTGCCGAACTGCGTGGCGAACTGCTTGGCCGCCTCGCCCGTCCACTCGCCCTGGTTGCCGGAGAGCTGGGCGAGCGTGGTGTGCACGCCGCTCAGGTGCTGGCCCACCCGGCGCAGGCCGTTGCTGAGCGCGGTGACGGCGGCGGGGTCGCCGGGGGTGGGGTTGAAGCCGAGGCCGGACCAGTCGGGCGCCGGCGGCGTCGGGGCGGTCACGACTTCCCCGCCGGGGCCAGGACCTTGACGATGCTCTGCTCGGTGCCGTCGTAGTTCTTCCGCACCTGTTCGAGGCCCTGGTCCAGGACCTTGACGCACTCGCGGACCTTCTTCAGGCCGAACTGCCACTTGTCCTTGAAGTGCCCGCAGGCCTCGTCCAGGAAGTCGAAGCCGGTGCCGGTGTGGCCGGCCGCCTCGAAGGCCTTGAGCCCCTGTTCGAGCTCGTCGCCGCAGCCTCTGAGGTCCTGGGCCAGCTTGGTGAGGAATTCGGTACTGACTCTGAAGTCGGCCACTTTCGCCCCCCGATGCGTCTTTTGTCGGACCGGGCGAGCATAGCCCCGACCAGTGCGTCGATGATCGCCGCTGCGGGGGTCGGGGACAGGATGTTTGCGCGACCTTTACGGGCCGTCGACGCACTCTTGACGCCGACGGTCCCAGTGTGAGGCGTACACGGACGATGGGGTGCCGGCGGCGCCGGTGGTCGGTACCGGAGGTGACGGCACGTCAGGAATGGCCGCCCTTGAGGTTGAGCACGACCACCCCGACGATCACCAGCGCGATGCCCAGCCACTGGAGCCTCCCGAGCGACTCGCCGAAGGCGACCACGCCGATCCCGGCGACCGCCGCGGTGCCGGCCCCGGACCAGACCGCGTAGGCGATCGAGACGGGTATGTGCTTGAGCGCGCGGCCGAGCAGCACGAAGGAGAGCGCGTAGCCGACGCCGACGCCGAGGCTCGGCCAGAGCCGGGTGAACCCCTCGGTGAGCTTGAGGCAACTGGTGGCGCAGACCTCGCTGACGATGGCGAGGGCGAGCAGGAGATAGGGCATGTCAGGGTCGAACCGCGCCGGCCGCGGCGAGCTTCCCGAGCAGGGCGAGGTCGGCCAGCTCCAGGCTCGCGAGCAGGGTGATCCGCTCGCCCCGCGGCATCGGCACCGCGGTGGACGGCACGGCGAGCACGGCGCAGCCGGCCGCGGTGGCGGAGGCGACGCCGGTCGGGGTGTCCTCGACGGCGAGGCAGACGGCCGGGTCCAGGCCCAGCCGCTGGGCGGCGGCGAGGTACGGGTCGGGCGCGGGCTTGGTGCGCTCGGTGTCCTCGGCGGCCAGGGTGACGGCGAACCAGTCCCGGCCGATGGCGGACAGCACCAGGTCCACCACCCGGCGCGGGGAGGCGGAGACCAGCGCGGTGGGCACCCGGGCGTCGCGCAGCGCGGCGAGCAGGGCGAGCGCGCCGGGGCGCGGCACGGTCTCGGCGGCGACCTTGGCGGCGAAGGACTCGCCCAGCCGGGCGGCGAGTTCGGCCTCGCCGAGGGCGGTGCCGCTGACCCTGTGCAGGTGGGCGGCGGTGTGCTCGACGGCCTGGCCGAGCACCTCGGGGGCGTCCCGGTCGGTGAGCGGGTGGCGCAGCTCCTCGGCGAGTTCGGCGGCGGTCCGCCACCACAGCTGCTCGGTGTCGACCAGGGTGCCGTCCATGTCGAACAGGACGGCGGCGGGCAGCGCGGCGGCGGGCCGGGCGGGGTGCGCGGGTCCGGCGGAGTGCGCGGATCCGGAGGAATCGGGCCCGGTGGAGTCGGGCACGGCGGTGTCAGGCATGGCGGTACCTTCGGTGGTTCTTCCGGTGGTTCTTCGGACGGAGCGGGGAGGTACGAGGCTCTCAGGCGGCGCGGCGGTCCACCAGGACCGGGCGGTCCGGCAGGGTGAGCGCGGCCCGCGCGCCGGCCGGCAGCGCGGCGGCGGCCTCGGTGGGCAGGTCGGCCTTGACCTCGGTGCCGTCGTCCAGCCGGACGGTGAGCCGGGTGACGGCGCCCAGGAAGGACGCGGTGACCACCAGCGCGGGGCCGTCCTCGGCCGGGGCCAGGAGGACGTTCTCCGGGCGCACCAGCACCTGGAGCTCGCCGTCGGCCGGGATCGCGCCGTCCACCGGGTGCCGGCGGCCGAGCACCTCGACGCCGTCCGACGTCCGGGTGCACGGGATGCGGCTCATGGTGCCGACGAACTCGGCGACGAAGGCGGTGGCCGGTCGGCCGTACAGCTCGGACGGGGCGGCGCACTGCTCCAGCCTCCCGGCGCGCAGCACCGCGACCCGGTCGGCCATCGACAGCGCCTCCTCCTGGTCGTGGGTGACGAACAGGGTGGTGATGCCCAGCTCCTGCTGGAGGCGGCGGATCTCCTCGCGCAGCTGGAGGCGGACCTTGGCGTCCAGCGCGGACAGCGGCTCGTCCAGCAGCAGGACGCGCGGCTGGAGGGCGAGCGCGCGGGCGAGCGCGATGCGCTGCTGCTGGCCGCCGGACATCTGGTGCGGGTAGTGCTCGGCGCGGTGCGGCAGGCCGACCAGCTCCAGCAGCTCCTGGGCCCGCCTGCGGCGCTCGGCCTTGCCGGTGCCGCGCATCCGCAGCCCGAAGGCGACGTTGTCCAGCGCGGTCAGGTGCGGGAAGAGGCTGTAGGACTGGAACACCATGCCGGCGTCGCGCTTGTGCGCGGGGATCGCGGTGATGTCCCGGCCGTCGACCAGGACCTCACCCGAGTCGTGCTGCTCGAAGCCGGCCAGGATGCGCAGCGCGGTGGTCTTGCCGCAGCCGGACGGGCCGAGCAGGGCGAGCAGTTCGCCCGGGCGGACGGTCAGGTCCAGGCCGTCGAGGGCGGTGGTGGCGCCGAACGCGCGGCGCAGGGAGCGGAATTCGACGGTGGCGCTGCCGGGGGAGAGCGTGACGCCGTCGGCGGTGGCGGTGGCCGTGGTCATGACTGGTGACTCCGGGGGGTTTCAGGAGGTGGCGGTCTTGGCGTGGCGCTCGCGCCCGGCGGTGGCCAGCAGGAGCAGCAGCAGCCAGGTGAGCAGCAGGCTCAGGATGGAGACCGCGACCGACATGTGGGCCTGGCTGTTGCCGACCGAGTAGATCCAGACCGGGAAGGGCTGGAAGCCGAGGATCGACGCGGCGGTGAACTCGCCGAGCACCAGGGCCAGGGTGAGGAAGGAGGCGTTCAGCAGGGCCCCGCGCAGGTTCGGCAGGACGACGGTGAACACCGCGCGCGGCCAGCTCGCGCCGCAGTTGCGGGCGGCCTCGACCAGGGTGCGCACGTCCATCGAGCGCAGGCCGGCGTCCAGGGCGCGGTACGCGAGCGGCAGGGCCATCAGCACGTAGGCGATGACCAGCACCAGCGGGAAGTCCGGGTCCTGGACGAACACGAAGGTCTGGAAGAACGGGGTGTCCATCAGGTAGTCCGGTCCCCAGCGGAGCACGCCGATGAGGCCGGCGGTCAGCGCGACCGGCGGGACGACCAGCGGCAGGGTGCAGAGCACGTCGATGACCGGGCGCAGCTTCGGCGAGCCGAGCCGGACGGCGATCAGCGCCGGGACCAGCAGGAGCAGCAGCACCACCACGGTGACCAGGGCGAGGCCGAGGGTCAGCCAGAGGCTGTCCAGGAAGCCGGGGGCGGAGAGCAGCCCGGTGTAGGCGTCGAGGCTGAGGCCCTTGGGGTCGTCGATCGAGAACCAGAAGGAGGCCGCGAGCGGGACGAGGAAGTAGACGCCGGCGAGCAGCAGCACGGCGCCGCGCCACCAGCGCACGGTGCGGCGGCCGGGGCGGGCGGGGGTGGTCAGCTGAGCCATCGGGCGCTCCGGCGCTGGAGGGGGAGGTACACGGCCATCACCAGGACGGCCACGACGATCATGTTGAGGCTGAGGGCGAGGGCGAGGTTGCCCTGGCCGACCAGCACGTTGCCGGAGAGCGCGTCCGCGATCGAGCGGCTGACCAGCGGGACGGTCGCGCCGACCATGGCGGCGGCCGTCGCGTACGCGGCGAAGGCACTGCCGAAGAGCAGCACGAAGCCGCCGAGCAGGGAGGGCAGCAGGATCGGCAGCGCGACGTGCAGCCAGTACTGGAGGGTGGTGGCGCGGTTGTTCTGGGCCGCCTCGCGCCACTGGGTCCGCAGGCCGTCCAGGGCCGGGGTGATGGTGAGCACCATCAGCGGGACGAGGAAGTACAGGTACACGATCGTCAGGCCGGTGAAGGAGTACAGCGACCAGCCGTGGTCGGTGAGGTGCAGCAGCTTGGTGATCTCGCCGGCGTTGCCGAGGGTGGCGACGAACGCGAAGGCGAGCGGCAGGCCGCCGAAGTTGGCGAGCACGCCGGAGGCGGTGAGCACCGCCTGGCGCAGCCAGCCGTGCCGGGAGGTGACGACGGCCTGGGCGAGCGGCAGGCCGAGCGCGGTGGCGAGCAGCGCGGTCAGCGCGGAGAGCTTGAGGCTGCTCAGCATGGCCGTCCGGTAACCGCCCTGCACGGAGGCCGTCAGGTTGTCGAAGGTGAACTGCCCGGCGCCGGTCTCCGCGTCGCTGGAGGTGGTGAACGCGCCGATCACGATGGCGACGGTGGGCAGCCCGAAGCCGATCAGGAAGAACAGCAGCAGCGGTACGGCGGCCAGCCAGGACGCGCCGCCGAGGCGGGCGAGCGGGCGGCGCCGCGGGGTGGGCGCGGTGGTGGCGGGGGAGGTCGTGGCGGTGGCGGACGCCCCCGCGCCGCCACCGGGGGAGGTGGCGGCGGGGGTGGTCGGCACCGGGGTGGGAGCCGTGGTCATGAGTGCCTTTTCTCAGCCCGAAGTGCGGTGCGCGGCGCGGGTGTCAGCCCGCGATGGCCTTGGTCCAGTTCTCGGTGACGACCTTCTTGGCCGCGTTGATCTGGTCGACGGTCGGGAAGGTGGTGAACGGCTTCTCGACGGTGGGCAGCTTGGCGGCCGCGGGGGCGTCCAGGGTGCCGTCCTTCTTCAGCGCCTCGAAGGTGGAGGGGGTGGCGTAGCCGCCGAGGAAGAGGTTCTGGCCCTCGGTGCTGAACAGGTACTCCTGCCACAGGCGGGCGGCCGCCGGGTGCGGGGCCCACTTGTTGACGCCCTGGTTGTAGAACTGGGCGTAGGAGCCGTCGACCGGGATGGAGACCTTCCAGTCGACGCCCTTGTCCTTGAACTCGTCGGTGTAGCCGGCGTTCAGGTAGGACCAGTCGATCGAGATCGGGGTCTCGCCCTTCTCGATGGTGGCCGGGGTCGACTCGACCGGGTTGAAGTTGCCGGACTGCTTCAGCTTGCCGAAGAAGTCGATGCCGGGCTGGATGTCGTCCAGCGAGCCGCCGTTGGCGAGCGCGGCCGCGTAGACGCCGCCGAAGGCCGAGCCGGACTTGGTCGGGTTGCCGTTGAGGGCGACCTGGCCCTTGTACTCCGGCTTGAGCAGGTCGGCGAAGGTCTTCGGGCAGTTGGCGATCTTCTTGGCGTCGCAGCCGATGGAGACGTAGCCGCCGTAGTCGTTGACGGCGGCGCCGTTCGCGTCCTTCATGGTGTCCGGCACCTTGTCGAAGGTGGCCACCTTGTAGGGGGCGAGGATGCCGTCCTTGACCGCCTGGAGGGCGAAGGCGCTGCCCAGGTCGACCACGTCGGGGGCGCGGTCCTGGCCCTTGCGGGAGTTGATCGCGTTGATCTCGTCCTGGCTGGAGCCGTCCGGGTTCTCCTCCTCGACCTCGATGCCGTACTTCGCCTTGAAGCTGTCGATGATCCTGCCGTAGTTCGCCCAGTCCCGGGGCAGCGTGATGACGTGCAGCTTGCCCTCCTTCTTGGCGGCGGCGACCAGGCCGTCCATGCCGCCGAAGTCGGCGGCGGAGGTGGCCGTCTTGGCGTCCTTGGCGCCGCCCTTGGCGGTGTCGCCGGACTTGGCGCTCGAACCGGCGGAGCCGCAGGCGGTGAGGGAGAGCGCGGCGGCGGTCAGGACGGCCGCGAAGGCGGCGGCGCGGGCGCGGTGCACGGTCACGGGGAGGTCTCCTGTTGAGGGGGCGTACTGCGAGGGGCGTTCGCGGGGGGCCCGCGGGCTTGCGTCTCGCGAAGGGCGGCGGACCGGCCGGCTGAGCGATCGATCGACGTCGTCCGAGTTGACTAGCCAACTTCGCTGACGGCAGTAAGTACGCCGGAGCCCGGTGACGGGAAGGTGAACGGACGGCCCAGAACCGGGGTCGGCTGCGGGAACGGTGGAATCCGGCCATCGGAGCGCGATCCGTTCGGTGCGATGCTTCGAAGGCGCAGCGGGATAAGGTCGGGCTGTCCGCGCCGGTACGGCTGCGCAGGACACCGCCCCAGGAGGGACATTGACTGACGTGGCAACTGAGCCCCAGCGCCCCGAGGCCGAGGGGCGCCCGGCAGCCGGGGGCCACTCGGCCGCCGGGGAGAGCCCGGCCGAGCGCCCCGGCGCGCTGTACCGGAAGGTGGCCGCCGACCTGCGCGAGGCGATCACCACCGGCGCGTTCGGCGAGGCCGGCCGGCTGCCCGCCGAGGGCGCGCTGGCCGAGCAGTACGGCGTCTCCCGGGGCACCGTCCGCCAGGCGCTCGCCGTGCTGCGCTCCGACGGACTGGTCACCTCCCGCCGCGGCACCCGCCGGGTGGTGCTCGGCGGCGCCCGGGTGCAGAGCTTCTCCGAACTGCTCAGCTTCACGCACTGGGCGTACTCGATGGGCGAGGAGCCCGGCGGCATCCTGGACTCGCTGGTGCGCCGCCCGGCCGACGCCGCCGAGCGCGAGCAACTGCGCCTGGAGCCGGGCGCCGAGGTGTACGTCATCGTCCGGCTGCGCACGCTGTCCGGCACGCCGGTGATGGTCGAACGCACCGTCTACCCGCCGCGGGTGGGCGAGATCGTCGCAGAGCTGCCGCCGGACGTGGTCTCGCACACCGAGGTGCTGCGCGAGCACGGCATCCTGTTCACCGACGCCGACCACACCATCGACATCGTCCCGGCCAACGCCGAGGACGCCCGGCTGCTCGGCTGCCGCCGGGGCGGTCCGCTGCTGCGCGAGCGGCGCCGCACGACCGACCCGACGGGCACGCCGGTGGAGTGGTCCCAGGACCGCTACCTGCCCGGGACGGTGGCGTTCAGCGTGCACAACTCCCTTGCCACTTCGGCCCTTTCGCGGCACGCGCGGGAGCTGGACTGAGCCGGCCCCCGCGCCGCGCCGGCGTCCTCACCGCATGAGCGCGGCGAGCAGCGGGCGGTAGTGCTCGAAGCCCGGCACCGGGGCGCCGGCCACCTTCGCCCGCTCGTCCCAGCGCCGTACCGCCACCGCGTCCCGGGCGCCCGGGAGTTCGGCGAAGGCGGCGGCCCGCCGCTCGTCCATCGGGCCGCCCTGGACCTCCAGCGTGTACGCGGAGGCAGCGGAGAGCCGCTCCCGGTACCCGGGCTCGACCGCGCACAGGTAGCGCTTGGCGGCCACGTGCAGCCGGACCGGCTCGGTGACCTCCGGGCCGAACCACTGGGCCAGCCAGTCGGCCCCCGAGTCGCTGTGGCGGTTGTCCCGGCCGTCCATCAGGTCCCGGCCGTGCAGGGCGCCGTGGAAGTGCCCGACGTCGTGCAGCAGTGCGGCGGCGACCAGGTGCGCCGGCGCCCCGGCGGCCTCGGCGGCAGCGGCGGCCTGGAGCATGTGCTCGGCCATGGTGACCTCCTCGCCCAGGTACTCCCCGGCGCCCTCGCCGGCGAACAGCTCGGCGATGGTGTCCAGGGCGGCGGCGCGGCGGTGCAGCACGGCGAGGGTGCTGTTCAGCGCGTCGAGGTCGGCGTAGCAGCCCTGGAGGTGCCGGTGGCCGTCCTGCTGGAACGCCGTGCGGGCGTGCAGCAGACGGGTGTTGTCGAAGACCAGGCAGTCACCGGGGCCGAGGCGGAAGGCGAGCCGGAGGCCGGGGCGCAGGGTGACCGCGGCGAAGCGGCGGTAGGCGGCGTAGAAGGCGTCCAGGTCGTCCGGGCCGATCCCCCGGACGGTGCCGATCGAGCGGTCGTTGAACCTGACCTCGCGGATCCGGCCCCGCGGGTCCACCTCGATCAGCGGCCGGTCGGCGCGCAGCTCGGTGCGGCGGTCGCGGAAGACGAACGGGACGGGCGTGCGGGTGAGGACCTCGAACGCGTCCGGCGCCTCCTCCCGGAGGACCGCGGCGGCCCGGAACCCGTCCACCAGCCCGGAGTCGCCTCCGGTCGCCGAGTTCTCCAGGCAGTGCAGCAGCTGGAGGGTCGGCACCGGGTCCCGGTACGGGTTGTCGGTGTGCGGAGCGATGGCGGCGCTGGTGAAGGCGAGGTTGTTCGGGTCCGGCTCGACCCGGACGTCGAACAGCTCCCCGTAGTTGGTGACCCGGACGTACCCGAAGCTCTCCGCGACCCGCAGCACCTGCCGCTCCACGGCCGGCACCCCGCGCAGCACGGCGAAGCCGTCGCGCCGTACGGCGGCCAGCACCGCGGCCCGCTCGGCGGGGTCGTCCAGGTAGGCCTCCCACCGCGCCCCGGGGAGGCCGGCCGCGAAGTCCGCGGCCGTCCAGAGCCGCTTGCCGTGCTCGGTGCGTCCGTCGTCGCCGTCCGCCCGGTCGAGCCACTCCAGCGGGTAGCGGGAGCGGTGCCCGTCCGACCAGCGCACCTCCAGGTGCCCGTCGGCCTCCGTGCTCCCGGCGACCGCCAGGCCGTCCGGCAGGTCGTCGATCCGGAACAGCTTCTGCCCGTTGCGCGGGTCCCGGCACTCGGGGCACGGGCAGTTGTCGCGCAGCCAGTACGGCGGCAGCTCGGTCACGGTCTCCTCCTCGGCGGCACTACGGCTGTCGTAGGGCCTGAAGTTGTATAGCCAACTTCGGGCTCTATCCGGGAGCCTGCCTGCCTCCGGTGAGTTCCACGTGCCGGGCGGGTGAACGCTTCGGGAACTGTGCCGGCGGGCGCCTGCGACCGGCTGTTCGAGTGAGGGGCGCGGGGCGCGGGGCGTTTCGGGGCGGGGCGGCGGTGGCGCTGCGGCACTGTCGGAGGACTTCCTCCTGCTTCGAGAGGCGATCGGCCATGGCCCATTCCTCATCCAATCCGCCCGGCTCGGGGCACACCGCGCTGCGGCGCGAGGTCGGTGTCATCGGACTGCTCTGGGCCTCGGTCGGCGCGATCATCGGCTCCGGCTGGCTGTTCGGGGCGCAGAAGGCGGCGGTGGCGGCCGGGCCGGCCGCGCTGCTGTCCTGGGGCATCGGCGCGGTGGCGATCATCCTGCTGGCGCTGGTGCACGCCGAGCTGGGCGGGCTGTTCCCGGTGGCCGGCGGCACGGCCCGCTACCCGCACTACGCCTTCGGCGGGTTCGCCGGGATGTCATTCGGCTGGTTCACCTGGCTGCAGGCCGCGACCATCGCGCCGATCGAGGTGCAGGCGATGATCAACTACGCCCGGCACTGGACCTGGGCGCGCGGCCTGCTGCACGACGACCTGACCCTCACCGGGACCGGCTTCGTGGTCGCCGCCGTGCTGCTCGGGCTGTTCGTCGCCATCAACTTCCTCGGCGTGCGGCTGCTCGCGCACACCAACAGCGCGGCCACCGTGTGGAAGGTCGCCGTCCCGGTGCTGGCCATCTTCGCGCTCGGTCTCACCGAGTTCCACGGCTCCAACTTCGACGTGCACGGCTTCGCGCCGGACGGCGCCAAGGGCGTGCTCACCGCGATCAGCAGCAGCGGGGTGATCTTCGCGCTGCTCGGCTTCGAGCAGGCCATCCAGTGGGCGGGGGAGAGCCGCAACCCGCGCCGGGACATCCCGCGCGCGGTGCTCGGCTCGGTGGTGATCGGCACGATCGTCTACGTGATGCTCCAGGTGGTGTTCATCGGCGCGCTGCCGCCGGAGACCTTCGCCCAGGGCTGGAGCGCGCTCGACTACCCCGGGATCAGCGGGCCGTTCGCCGGCCTGGCGACCCTGATCGGCCTGGGCTGGCTGGCCACCGTGCTGTTCATCGACGCGGTCGTCTCGCCGGCCGGCACCGGGCTGGTCTACATCACCTCCAGCTCGCGGGTCACCTACGGCCTGAGCCGCAACGGCTACGCGCCGCAGGCGCTGCAGTCCACCGACAGGCGCGCGGTGCCCTGGCTCGGCCTGCTCATCGCCTGGGCGGCCGGGGTGATCTGCTTCCTGCCCTTCCCGAGCTGGCAGCGGCTGGTCGGCTTCATCACCTCGGCGGTGGTGCTGATGTACGCGGGCGCCCCGCTGGCCTTCGGGGTGCTGCGCAAGCGGCTGCCGAAGATGGAGCGCTCGTACCACCTGCCCGGCGGCGCGGTGATCTCGCCGCTGGCCTTCGCGGTGGCCAGCCTGGTCATCTACTGGTCCGGCTGGGACACCCTGTGGCGGCTGGGCCTGGCGATCGTGATCGGCTACCTGCTGCTCGGCGGGTACTCCTGGTACGCGCGCTCCAAGGGGGTGCCGAACGCGCCCCGGATGGACTTCCGGGCCGGGCAGTGGCTGCCGGTCTACCTGATCGGGATGGGCCTGATCTCCTGGCAGGGCACCTTCGGCGTGGGCGCGCGCGGGAACCTGCCGCTCTGGTGGGACATCGTCGTCGTGGTGGTGTTCTCGCTGGTCGTCTACTACTGGGCGCTGGCGATCGCGCTGCCGGCGGAGGAGATCGAGCGGAACATCCGCGGCGTCGAGGTGGTGGGCGTCAACGGGCACTGACACCCGGACACGGCAGCGGCCCTCGGAGGACGTCCTCCGAGGGCCGCTGCCGCGCGTGGTGCCGGCTGCCCCGGGCCGCCGGGCCCGAACGGTCGCGTTCCGGCCCGGGCCCGAACGGTCGCGCGCCGGCCCGGCCCGGACCGCCGTGCCCCGGCTCAGGCCCGGACGGTCGCGCTCCAGGCGGCCTCGGCGGCGGCCAGGGCGGGCGCCGGGTCGGCCGAGGTGGCGGCGGCGAGGCCGGTGAGGCAGGCGCGGACGGTGTCCAGCGCGGCCGCCTGCCCGTAGTGGTTGACCCGCAGCATCGAGCCGGCCAGCGCGCCGCCGCCCGGCTGGACCGGCAGGGCCGGGTCGAGGCGCGCGGCGAGGGCGGTCGCGTCCACGCCGTCCGGGGTGCGCACGGTGGTGGCGACCGGCGCCGCGTGGGCGTCCTCGACGACGTACGGGGCCAGGGTGCCGAGCGCGCGGACGCCGGCCCGGGTGGCGGCGGAGGCGGCGCGGTGGCGGGCGATCACGGCCGGCAGGCCGTCGGCGGCGATCCGGTCCAGGCAGGCGCCGAGCGCGAGCATCTCCAACTGGGCCGGGGCGTGCGGCAGGACGGCGCGGCCGGCGTCGGTCCAGCGCTCCTTCCAGTCCAGCAGCGAGAGGTAGGAGCGGCGCGGGGCGGCCGGGTTGGCGGCGATCCGCTCCCAGGCGCGCTCGGAGACGGAGACGGCGGAGACCCCGGCCGGGCCGCCCATCGCCTTCTGGCCGCCGATGACGCACAGGTCGACGCCCCACTCGTCGGTGAGCAGCGGCTCGGCGGCGACGGAGGCCACCGCGTCGAGCATCAGCAGCGCGCCGTGCTCGCGGACCGCGGCACCGATCCCGGCGACCGGGTTGGTGTTGCCGGTGGCGGCCTCGGCGTGCACCAGGGAGACGAAGTCGATCTCCGGGTGGGCGTCCAGGGCCTCGGCCACCTGTTCGGCGCTCACCGCGCCGTCGAAGGGCACGGCCAGGTCGACGACCTCCGCCCCGCAGGAGCGCAGCCAGTTGCCGAAGGTCTGGCCGTACGGGCCGGTGACGATGTTGAGGGCGGTCGAGCCGGGGTGCGCGGCGCCGCGGATGGCGGCCTCCAGGGGCAGGAGCGCCTCCCCCTGGGTGACGATCACGTCGGCCCCGGTGTGCAGCAGCGCGGCCACCCGGTCCTCGATCGCCGCGAACTCGGCGGCGCTGAGCGGGGGCAGGTCGAGGAAGGGACTCACGTCTTGATCGCCTTTCGCGGGGTGGGGTGCGGAAACGAGTCTGCCGCATCGTGACTGCTTACACGGCACCCGCCCGTCGGTAGAGTGCGGCCATGAACGATGGCGCGGTGCTGCACGTGCGGGGTCGGGTGCTGGTCGGTCCGCAGGACGTCCGGGACGAACTCTGGGTGGTGGACGGCCGGGTGAGCTTCACCCGCCCGCCGACCGCCGGGGACGTGCGGACGGTGACCGGCTGGGTGCTGCCCGGTCTGGTGGACGCGCACTGCCACGTCGGCCTGGACGCCCACGGCGCGGTGGACGCCGAGACCAGCGAGAAGCAGGCGCTCACCGACCGGGACGCCGGCACCCTGCTGATCCGCGACGCCGGCTCGGCCGCCGACACCCGGTGGATCGACGAGCGCGAGGACCTGCCCCGGATCATCCGGGCCGGGCGGCACATCGCCCGCACCCGCCGCTACATCCGCAACTACGCGCACGAGATCGAGCCCGGGGACCTGGCCGCCTACGTCCGGGCCGAGGCCCGGCGCGGCGACGGCTGGGTGAAGCTGGTCGGCGACTGGATCGACCGCGAGCGCGGCGACCTCGCCGCCTGCTGGCCCGGGGACGCGCTGGCCGAGGCGATCGCGGCCGCGCACGAGGAGGGCGCCCGGGTCACCGCGCACTGCTTCTCCGCCGAGTCGCTGCCGGACCTGCTGGCGGCCGGGATCGACTGCGTCGAGCACGCCACCGGGCTGACCGAGGAGCTGATCCCGGCCTTCGCCGAGCGCGGGGTGGCGATCGTGCCGACCCTGGTCAACATCGCCACCTTCCCGGACCTCGCGGCCGGCGGCGAGGCCAAGTTCCCGGCCTGGTCGGCGCACATGCGGCGGCTGCACGAGCGCCGGTACGACACCGTGGGCGCCGCGCACGACGCCGGCATCCCGGTGTTCGTCGGCACCGACGCGGGCGGCTCGCTGGCGCACGGGCTGGTCGCGGACGAGGTGGCGGAGCTGGTCAGGGCGGGGCTGAGCCCGGCCGAGGCGCTGTCGGCGGCGAGCTGGGGGGCGCGCGCGTGGCTGGGGCGGCCGGGGCTGGAGGAGGGCGCGCCGGCCGACTTCGTGGTGTACGCCCAGGACCCCCGGGTGGACGTCCGGGTGCTCGCGGACCCGCGGCTGGTGGTGCTGCGGGGGCGGCCGGTCGGGTAGCCGCGCCGGGGGTCGCGGGAGCGGCCGGCCGGGTCGCCGCGGGGGCCGGCCGGACGGCCGCGGACCCCTCCCGACCGGCGTCGATCGCATGATCATCCGCTGAAAGCCCTGTCGGTGTAGGCCGATAGGGTGGCGACCATGGCACCGCGTCCACTGAACGAGATCGTCGAGCCCGGCTGGGCCGCCGCCCTGGAACCCGTCGCCGGACGGGTCGCCGCGATGGGCGACTTCCTGCGCAACGAACTGGCCGCAGGCCGTACCTACCTGCCCTCCGGCCCGAACGTGCTGCGCGCCTTCCAGCAGCCCTTCGCCGACGTGCGGGTGCTGATCGTCGGGCAGGACCCGTACCCCACCCCCGGCCACGCCGTCGGGCTCAGCTTCTCGGTGGCGCCGGAGGTGCGGCCGATCCCGGCGAGCCTGATCAACATCTACCGGGAGTACGGTACCGACCTCGGCCTGCCGCAGCCCTCCAACGGGGACCTCACCCCGTGGACGAACCAGGGCGTGCTGCTGCTCAACCGGGTGCTCACCGTCCAGCCGCGCAAGAGCGGCGGGCACCGGGGCAAGGGCTGGGAGGCGGTCACCGAGCAGGCGATCCGGGCGCTGGTGGCGCGCGGCGGGCCGCTGGTGGCGATCCTGTGGGGCAGCGACGCCCGCAACCTGCGCCCGCTGCTGGGCAGCGTCCCGTCGGTGGAGTCGGTCCACCCCAGCCCGATGTCGGCCGACCGCGGTTTCTTCGGCTCGCGGCCGTTCAGCCGGGCCAACGAGCTGCTGGTGCGGCAGGGGGCGCAGCCGGTGGACTGGCGGCTGCCGTAGCAGAGGTGCGTAAGCACAGAACGCCAATCTCACTCCAACGGGTGAAATGACTTTCTGTGTTACTCATGTGACGGATTGTTCGAGAAGACTGGCGGCTCATCGTTTCATCTGTGTGGGGGTATCGCCATGTCTTCTCGTCGAATCGTTTCCGCCGCCGCCGCCGCCGCGGCCGCGGCCGTGGCGGCGAGCACACTGCTCACCGCCGCTCCCGTCCACGCCGCCGAGCCCGCCCCGTCGCCCGGTAAGGCGCGCGCCGTCACCGCCGAACTCGACCTGGACGTCAGCCTGTTGAACAAGTCGGTGGACGTCCCGGTGAACATCGCGCTGAACAAGGTGGAGTCGCCGGCCCAACGCGACAGTTCCGTCCTGACGGCCACGGTGGCCGGGGTCGACCAGACCGGCCCGGTCGAGCTCGTCAAGGCCGACGTCGGGAAGTCGGTGACCCGCGTCGACGCCAAGGGCGCCACCGCCTCCGTCAAGCTGGTCAACGCCGACGTGCACGCCCCCGGACTGCCCGCCACCGCGCTGCTCGGTCTGGAGGCGATGAGCGCCGAGGCGACCTGCCCGGTGGACGGGCGGCCGACCGCCGACGTCCTCGCGCCGGTCAGGCTCAGCGTGCTCGGCAAGCCGGTCACCGTCGGGCTGTACGGGCCGACCAAGGTGGACGTGCCGCTGATCGGCAGCGTCTCGGTGGAGTTCTCCAAGAAGACCGTCACCACGACCACCGCCGCCGCCTCGGCCCTGGAGGTGCAGGTGGAGGTGAACCCGCTCAACCTGAACGTCGCCAAGGTCACCGGGAAGATCACCGTCGCCTCGGTGAGATGCGAGAAGCCCTCCGCGCCGGCGGCCACCCCGTCCGGCCCGGCCACCCCGAGCCCCGCGCCCACCAGCGCGGCCGCCGCCCAGCCCGTCGCCGACACCACCGCCTCGCGCACCGCCGTCCCGCAGGCCGCGGTGGAGAAGGCGGAGAAGCTGGCCGCCACCGGCGGCAGCAGCGCCACCGGGCCGCTCGCCGCGGGGGCCGCTGCCCTGGTCGCGGGCGGAGCGGCCGCGCTGTGGGCCACCCGGCGCCGTCGCGCCGCGCACGCCCGTCGTCACTGACCACGCCGGTGCCGTCACCGGCGGCACCCGGAGCGGCGGGAGTGCCGCCCCCGGCACTCCCGCACCGTGACCGTGCCAATGCGGACGGTTGGTTCACCTGCGTGTTACATGAGAGGAACAACCGGGAAACGGCGGCTTGCGACGCTACGCGGGCACCCACCACCCAGCAATGCGAGGGACACGCCGTGGCAATCAAGGCCGAGTACATCTGGATCGACGGCACGAAGCCGACCGCGAAGCTCCGTTCCAAGACTCGCGTCCTGCCCAACGCCGACAAGATCCCGACCTGGGGCTTCGACGGTTCCTCGACCAGCCAGGCCGAGGGCCACGCCTCGGACCGCGTGCTGGACCCGGTGAAGGTGGTGCCGGACCCGATCCGCGGCGGCGACCACATCCTGGTGCTCTGCGAGGTCCTGGAGACGGACGGCACCCCGCACGTCTCCAACACCCGCGCCCTGCTGCGCGAGGTCGCCGAGAAGTACGCCTCCCAGGAGGCGATCTTCGGCATCGAGCAGGAGTACACCTTCTTCAAGGGCTCCCGCCCGCTCGGCTTCCCGGAGGGCGGCTTCCCGGCCCCGCAGGGCGGCTACTACTGCGGCGTCGGCGCCGAGGAGGTCTTCGGCCGCGAGATCGTCGAGCTGCACCTGGACCGCTGCATCGACGCCGGCCTGGCCATCTGCGGCATCAACGCCGAGGTCATGCCCGGCCAGTGGGAGTTCCAGATCGGCCCGGTCGACGCGCTGAGCGTCTCGGACGACATGTGGATCGCCCGCTACCTGCTCTACCGCACCGCCGAGGAGTTCGGCATCGACGCCACCCTCGACGCCAAGCCGGCCCGGGGCGACTGGAACGGCGCGGGTGCCCACACCAACTTCTCCACCAAGGCGATGCGCGAGGGCTACGACGCCATCATCACCGCCTGCGAGTCGCTCGGCGCCTCCCAGGAGAAGGTGCTGGAGCACGTCAGCCAGTACGGCGACGACATCCAGTCCCGCCTGACCGGCAAGCACGAGACCGCCCCGTGGAACGTCTACAGCTACGGCGTCTCGGACCGCGGCGCCTCCGTGCGCATCCCGTGGCAGGTCGAGGTGGAGAAGAAGGGCTACATCGAGGACCGCCGCCCGAACGCCAACGTCGACCCCTACGTCGTCACCCGCCTCCTGATCAACACCTGCTGCGAGGCCCTGGAGAAGGCCGGCCAGGTCTGATCCACCGCCGCACCCGGCACCCGCACCGCACCGCGGTGCACCCGCAGCACGCCGCAGGCCCCCTCCCGCCCCGGGACGGGGCCTGCGGGCGTTCCCCGGTGCCCGGTACGGGGCCCGATCGTGACCCGCGAACCGCTGGTCAAGCGTCTCCGCCGGGCCGAGAATTCAAGGCATGACCCAGCAGCCCCTGCTCCTCCTCGACGTGGACGGACCGCTCAACCCCTACGCCGCGCCGAAGCGGAAGCCCGAGGGCTACGCCACCCACCGGCTGCGCCCGTCCTGGTGGGTGGCGAAGCAGGAGCACCTGGCGGCGGTCCAGGCGCGGCAGGCGACGCGCGCCAGGCACGCCAAGCCGCCCGCCGTCCGGGTCAAGCCGCTGCGGGTCTGGCTGAACCCGTCGCACGGCGAGGAGCTGCTGGCGCTGCCGTACGAACTGGTTTGGGCCACCGGGTGGATGGGCGAGGCGAACACCCTGATAGGGCCGCACATCGGCCTGCCCGAACTGCCGTACATCCGCTGGACCGACCTGTTCGGCGTGAACCCGGACGGACTGCACTGGAAGACCAGGGACGTGGTCGCCTGGGCCGCCGGGCGCCCGTTCGTCTGGGTGGACGACGAACTCGGCCCGCGGGACCAGGAGTGGATCACCGCCCACCACCCCGGGCCGGCGCTCGCCCTGCACGTCAACCCCCGGATCGGGCTGCTGGCCGAGGACTTCGCCAGGCTGCGGGAGTGGGCCGAACGCTAGTGCTGCGACGGGGGCGTGAACCGGGGGCGTGGGGGCGCGCAAGGTGTGAAGGGCCGGGGGGAGTGCGCCGCGCGCCCCATTGTGGACCCGGCACCACCCTTTCTAACGTCCACTCATGACCATCATCACGGAGCCCATCGGCAGCATCCCGCGGCCGCGCATCCTGCTGGACGCCCTCGCCGAGCACGCCGAAGGGCGGCTCTCCGACACCGATCTGAAGAAGCTGCAGGACGAGGCCACCGCCGACACGCTGGCCAAGCTGGAGGAGCTGGGGTGCCCCGTCCTGGTGGACGGCGAGCAGGCCAAGCCGAGCTTCGTCACCTACCCCCTCGCCGGGCTGGCCTCCCTCGCCGGGGACGGCGCCGTCATCCCCTTCGCCGACGGGCACACCCGGCAGCTGCCGCGGCTGACCGCCGGCCCCTTCCGGTACCAGGTCCGGGCCGAG
Source organism: Kitasatospora sp. Xyl93 (assembly GCF_055383135.1). NCBI lineage: Bacteria > Bacillati > Actinomycetota > Actinomycetes > Kitasatosporales > Streptomycetaceae > Kitasatospora > Kitasatospora sp. Xyl93. The sequence goes on from NZ_AP029185.1 coordinate 5,882,870, forward strand.
AGCTATCTGCGCGACGCCCGCCGCCACACCGCGCGGCCCGTCAAGCAGGCCGTGATCGCGCCCTCGGCGCTCAGCCTGCTCTACCCGGCCGACGGCATCGACGGGTACTCGCGCGAGGAGTTCCTGCGGGACCTCGCCGCCGAGGCCGAGGCCGACATCCGCGGCTGCCTGGACGCGGGCGCCCACGTCGTCCAACTCGACTTCACCGAGGGGCGGTTGTCACTCAAGCTGGACCCGTCGGGCGGCCTGCTGGAGGACTTCGTGGCCCTCAACAACCAGGTGCTGGAGCGGTTCACCGAGGAGGAGCGGGCCCGCCTCGGCGTGCACACCTGCCCGGGCGGGGACCAGGACTCCACCCACAGCCTGGACGTCGACTACGCGGAGCTGCTGCCCAGGCTGTTCCGGCTCAAGGTCGGCAACTTCTACGTGCAGCTGGCGAGCGAGGCCGACCCCGAGCGCGTCCTCGCCGTCATCGCGGATCAACTGCGCCCGGGGATCCGGGTGTTCGTCGGCGTGACCGACCCGATCGACCCCCGGGTGGAGAGCCCGGAGGAGGTGCGCGACCGGGTGCTGGCCGCGGCCCGGTACATCCCGGTCGACCAGCTCGGCACCACCGACGACTGCGGGTTCTCGCCGTTCGCCGACGACGCCTCGACCTCGCGCGACACCGCCTTCGCCAAGATCGCGGCCCGGGTGCGGGGCACGGCCCTGGCGGCGGAGGCGCTCGGGGTCCGGTAGGCCCGCGCCACGCGCCGTGTCCGGCCCTCCTCGTCCGTCCGGCCGGTCGGGCGGGCCGGCGAGGAGGGCCGATCCCGCGGCGTTCAGGCCGAACCGAGCACGGCCCCCAGGGCATCGAGGAAGCGGTCGGTGGTGGCCTCGTCCCGGACGGCGATCCGCAGCCACTCCTCGCCCAGCCCCGGGAAGGTGTCCCCGCGCCGGACGGCGAAGCCGTGCTCGCGCAGCCGCTGCCGGACGGCCGCCGCCTCCGGCAGCCGTACCAGGACGAAGGAGGCTGCCGGTTCGCCGTACAGCCGTACGGACGGGAAGGCGGCCAGGCCCTTCACCAGGTGCTCGCGCCGGAGCGCCAGTTCGGCCGCCGCCCGCTCCGCCTCGGCGAGCGCCGCCGGGGCGCTGCACGCCTCGGCGGCGGCCAGCGCCGGGGTGGAGACCGGCCAGAGCGGCTGGGCGGCGCCCAGCTCGGCGATCAGCGGCGCCGGCCCGAGCACGTAGCCGATCCGAAGCCCGGCCAGGCCCCAGGTCTTGGTGAGGCTGCGCAGCACGACGACCCGGCCGGGCAGGCCCCGGACGGAGGCGAGGGACTCCCGTTCGCCCGGCACGGTGTCCATGAACGCCTCGTCCACCACCAGGGTGCGCCCCGGCCGGGCCAGGGCGGCGACGGCCTCGGCGGGGTGCAGCACGGAGGTCGGGTTGGTCGGGTTGCCGAGGACGACCAGGTCCGCCGCCTCGGGGACGGCGCCCAGTCGGAACCCGTCCCCGGGGGAGAGCAGCACCCGGTGCACCCGGTGTCCGGCGTCCCGCAGGGCCGCCTCGGGCTCGGTGAACTGCGGGTGCACCACGACGACATGACGAGGTGTCAGCACCCGCGCCAGCAGGACGAAGGCCTCCGCGGCGCCCGAGGTGAGCAGCACCTCCCCGACCGGGCGGGCGTGCCGGGCGGCCACCGCGGCGCGCGCGGCGCTCTGGTCGGGGTAGGCGGCGAGGTCGCCGAGGGTGGCCGCGAGGTGCTCGCGCAGCCAGGCCGGGGGAGTACCGGTGCGGACGTTGACGGCGAGGTCGACCAGGCCGAGCCCGTCGGCGCGGACCTCGGCGTCGCCGTGGTGGCGCAGGTCGGGTTCGGGGGCGGTCACGAGGGATCTCCTAGCGGGGCGGTGCCGGCGGTGCCGGGGGTGGGCGGTGCCGCTGCGGGCGGACGGTTCGGGTGGTCGTCGGGGCTCGCGCCGGGCGCGGCGGAGCGGGCGATCGCGACCGTGGCCCGTGCCGACTTCCGCTTGGTGACCACGAGCCGGCCGCCCGGCGCGCTGGCCAGCGCCGCCGCCTCGGCGACGCTCGCGGTGCCGACGGCGGTACCGACCGCGGGGGAGGGGTTCGGCACCGGCACGCCCGCCAGCGCCTCGGGCGGGTGCTCGTCCACCGGTACCCCGGGGAGGTGGTCGGCCGTCCAGCGCACCGCCGGATGGTCCGCCTTGCCCGCCACGGTGGCCAGCCGGGCCACGGCGGCGAGCGGCAGTCCGGCCTCCCGGAGGGTGTCCGTCAACAGCCGCAGCACCTCGGTCCGTTCGGCGCCGCTGCTCGCGCCGATGCCGACCACCAGGGTGCGCTGGGCGACGGCGACCAGTCCGCTCACGTGCCGCACCCTTTCGTCCCGAGCTCCGGTGATCCCACCACGCCCGGCCGGAACGGGTCAATCGCGGCGGGTGTGACGTCCGACGCCGTTCCCGGCGGGCGGAGCGGGGGCGGGGCTGGTGGGGCGTCCGACGCCGTTCCCGTCGCCTCGGTCCGTCGCGGGCCCACCCGGGCACTGCAGCTGTTCGCCTGTTCTTCACCCGCGTTGTGCGGTACACGACACCATGACGCTCCTACTGTTCTCGGCGCTCCCGCCCGGGAAGCCCCGACATCCGGAGGACCCCATGGCCTTCGCACGACCGCGCACCCCCGTGACCCCCGCCCCCGGCGCCCCCGCCGCCACCCCGCCCTCGCGCCCCGGCCGCGCCACCGGATCCCGGAACTGACGCCCGTGTACGTCGCGGACTCCCGCAGCTCGAAGGCCCCGGCCGCGTCGGGCCCCACCGCGTCGACCCCCGCCGGGCCGGCCGCCGGGCGGGGGCGACGGGCCGCCGTGCCCGGCGCGGTCGTCGCCCTCGGCGCGGTCAGCCTGGTCACCGACGTCTCCTCCGAGATGGTCACCGCCGTCCTCCCCCTCTACCTGCTCACCGGCCTCGGCCTCTCCCCGCTCGGTTTCGGCCTGCTCGACGGCATCCAGAACGGCTTCAGCGCCCTGGTCCGGCTGGTCGGCGGCCACCTCGCCGACCGCCGCGGCCGCGACGGGGCCGCCCGCCACAAGGCCGTCGCGGCCGTCGGGTACGGGCTGTCCGCGCTGTGCCGGCCGCTGCTGCTGTTCGTCCACACCGTGCCGCTGATCGGTGCCGTGATCGCCGTCGACCGCACCGGCAAGGGCCTGCGCACCGCGCCCCGGGACGCGATGATCTCGCTCGCCACCGAACCCGCCCACCGCGGCCGGGCGTTCGGGGTGCACCGGGCGATGGACACGGCCGGCGCCCTGCTCGGCCCGCTCACCGCCTTCCTGGTGCTGCGGCTGGCCGGCGGTCCGCTGCTCGCCGACGGCGGCGAGCGGCACGGCTACGACGCGGTGTTCACGGTCAGCTCGTGCGTCGCGGCGCTCGGCGTGCTGATCCTGCTGCTGTTCGTGCCGAACCGGCAGCAGGGTGACGACTTGTCGACTTCCGCGCCCTCGCTGCGCGACAGCCTCACCCTGCTGCGGCTGCCGGGGCTGCGCCGGTTGACGCTCTGCGCCGTCCTGCTCGGCCTCACCACCGTCAGCGACTCCTTCCTCTACCTGCTCGTCCAGCGCCGGCTGGACCTGCCCGTCGGCCTGTTCCCGCTGCTGCCGCTGGGCACCGCCGCCGCCTTCCTGCTGCTCGCCGTCCCGCTCGGCGCGCTCGCCGACCGGATCGGCCGCCACCGGCTCTTCCTCGCCGGGCACGGGGTGCTGCTGCTCGCGTACGGGCTGCTGCTCTCCCCGCTGCGCGGGCTGCCGGTGGTGGTCTGCGTACTGGTGCTGCACGGCACCTTCTACGCGGCGACCGACGGCGTGCTCGCCGCCGCGGCCGCCGACGCCGTGCCCGCCGAGCAGCGCGGCGCCGGGCTGGCCCTGGTCGGCACCGGGCAGGCGCTGGCCCGGTTCGCCTGCTCGCTGCTGTTCGGCGCGCTGTGGGGCGTGGTCGGCGGCCCGGCGGCGCTGGGCTGGTCGGCGGGGGCGCTGGCGCTGTGCGTGCTCGGCGCGGCGGCGGTGCTGCGCCCGTCCGGACCCGCCGCGGACGGGTCCCGGTCCGACGCCGGGCGGCCCGAGCCGGGCGCCGGGCAGCCCGAGCCCGACGCCGGGCTGCCCAGCGCCGCCGGGCAGCCCGATCCCGATGCCGCCAAGACCCAGGAGGAGACCCGATGAACCTGCGGAACCGGACCAGGGTGATCATCCTGCTGGTGGCCGTCGTGCTGCTCGGCGCGGTCGGCACCGGGGCCGTCCTGTACGCCGCCGACCGCACGGCCCGCCGGGACCGGGCCCAGCCCGGCGGGCCGTCCGTCGAGTCCGGCCCGGTGTCCCTCCAGGCGCACGACGGCGGACGACGGCTGCTGTTCCGCAACATGGCCTGGGGCCCGCACCGGGACGAGGTCACCTCCGTCGCCGCCGACCACCCGGACGGCCCGCGCACCGCCTCCGGCGTCCAGTGCCTGCGCTTCCACGCCGCCGCCGGCACCGGCGTCTGCCTCCAGGCCCAGCACGGCGCGCTGGAGGACACCTACCGCGCCGTGGTGCTGGACGACCGCCTGCGCGAGCTCCGCTCGTTCCCGGCGGCCGGCATCCCCACCCGCTCCCGGGTCTCCCCGTCCGGGCACCTCGCCGCCTGGACGGTCTTCGTCAGCGGCGACTCCTACGCGGGCAGCGACTTCTCCACCCGCACCTCGATCGTGGACGTCCGGGACTGGAACCTGCGGGAGAACCTGGAGGACTTCGCCGTCGTCCTGGACGGTCACCCGTACCAGGCGCACGACGTCAACATCTGGGGCGTCACCTTCGCCGACGACACCACCTTCTACGCCACCCTCGCCAGCGCCGGGCGGACCCACCTCGTCCGCGGCGACCTCGCCGCCCGCACCCTGACCACCCTGCACGACAACGTCGAGTGCCCCTCGCTCTCCCCGGACGGCACCCGCGTCGCGTACAAGAAGCGCGTCCCCGGCCTGCCCGCCGACTCCCCGTGGCGGCTGTACGTGCTCGACCTCGCCACCATGACCGAGACCGCCACCGCCGAGCAGCGCAACATCGACGACCAGGCGCTCTGGTCCGGCGACGGCACCCTGCTCTACGCGCTGCCCGGCGACTACGGTGCCGACCTGTGGACCGTCCCGGCGGACGGTTCGGGCAGCGCGCGGCAGGTCACCGGGGCCGCGGTCGCCCCCGCCTACCTGGGCTGAGGAACTCTGGGCTACGGTCCCACGTCGAGCAGAGTGTGACGTCCTGATCAGGCGTCCGGAACGAATGTCCTGATCAGGCGTCCTGATCGAGCGTTCTGATCGAACGGGGGAGCGAGACAACCGTGGACGGCATCCCACCCGAGCGCATGGTGACCGACTCGTGGCCGGCCCTGCACGGCCGCCCGGTCCTGCGGCGCACCGTCGCCGTCGGACTGGTGCTCTGCGTGTCCGTCGCCGCCGCCCTGGTGGTGCGCGGCGTCAACACGCTGACCGCCGGCCGCGTCGGCCGCGAGACCGACCGCGACCGCGCCGAACGCCTGGCCGGCCTCCACCCCTCCCAGCACCCCGGCCTCGGCCGCTTCTACGTCCCGGTCGGCGCCGTCTACACCCACACCTCCGACGGCGCCCCGGTCGCCTACCTGCACTACCGCCTCGGCGGCGGCAGGGCCCCGGGCCTCGGCGACTTCCTCAGCGCCTACGACCTGCCCTCACCCGGCCCGGCCGCCCGGCTGCCGGCCGACCTGCTCGCGGCCCTCGGCGGCGACGAGCCGGCCGAGGCACCGGAGCTCCCCGAGTCCCCGCTGCCGCCGGCCGTCGGCCCCTCCCCCGCTCCGTCCGGGACCGCCGCCGAGAGCCCGGCACCGACGGCCGATCCCGCCGACCCCGGCGGCCCGCCCGGCCTCGCCACGGAGCCCGGTGAGCCCCCGGCCGACTCCGGGGGGCTCACCGCCGACTCCGAGGCGTCCGTCGCCGATCCGACCGTCGCCGACCCGACCGTCGCCGACCCGGAGGCCCCGGCCGCCGAGCCGGCCCCCGCCGTCGCCCCGGCTCCGGCGCTGGAGGAGCCCACCCCCGAGGACCCCGCTCCGGCCGTGACCCCCACCCCGACCTGGACCGCCTCGCCGAGCCCCACCGGCCTCCCCGGCCACGCGCCCACCGCCCGCCGGATCTATGTGGCCACCATCCCCGGCGGCCTCCCCGGCGCCGCCGACATCTACGTCCGCGCCACCGGCTGACCCACCGCCCGCGGCCCGTCCGCGCGCCCCTGTCGGCCGTCGGCAGCACGCCCGCGCCCCCGCCGTGGACTTCGGCGGGGGCGCGGGCGTTCGGGACGGTGCCGGTCAGCGGGTGACGGCCGGTTCGCGCCGGGGGGCGGGGAGGACCGGCGCCGCGGCCGGCACCGGCGCCGGAGCGGGGGCCTGGCTCGGGGCCGCGGCGCGGCGGGCGGGGGCCTGGCCGGCGAGCATGGCGGCGAGGGCGAGGAGGAGGCCGAGCACCTGCCAGGGGGTCAGGGTCTGGCCGAGGACGACGAGGCCGCCGAGGGTGGCGACGACCGGGTTGATCAGGCCCAGGAACGAGGCCGGGCCGGCGCCGAGGTGCTCGATGCCGCGGAACCAGAGGAAGTAGCCGAGCGCGGTGCCGACCAGGCCGAGGTAGCCGAAGCCGGCCAGGTTGGCGGCGCTCAGGGCGGGCGGCGCGCCCTCGACGACGGCGGCGAGCGGGACGAGGAAGACCGAGCCGGCCAGGAGCTGCCAGGCGGTGAGGTCGAGCAGGGTGGCGCCCTCCGGGCGGCCCCAGCGGCGGGTGAGGACGGTGCCCATGGCCATCAGCGCGACCCCGGCGACCATCGCGGCGATCCCGACGCCGTTCAGCCGGGCACCGCTCTTGAGCACCAGCAGGGCCACTCCGCCGACCCCGACCAGTCCGGCGACCACCGCCCGCCGGCCGGGCCGCACCCGCAGCACGCCGATCGAGAAGCCGGTGACCAGCAGCGGCTGGATCGCCCCGATGGTGGCGGCCACGCCGCCGGGCAGGCGGTAGGCGCCGACGAACATCAGCGGGAAGAACAGCCCGATGTTGAGCATCCCGAGCACGGCCGCGCGCCCCCACCAGCGCCCCTTGGGGAGTCGGCGGCCGATCAGCAGCAGGAGCAGTCCGGCGGGGAGCGCGCGGAGCGCGGCGAGCAGCAGCGGGCGGCCCTCGGGCAGCAGCTGGGTGGTGACCAGGTAGGTGGTGCCCCACGCGGCCGGGGCGAGAGCGGCGGTGGCGGCGATCGCTGCGCGCTTGCGGTCCATGACGTCCCCCTGAACGTTGATTATCTGAACGTTGAGATATTTCTACGCCCAGGATCGGCGAACGTCAAGTATGTGAATGTTAAGATATCTGTGTAGGGCAGACGGACGGACGACTTCGGACAGACGGCTCCGGGAGGGCGACGGACATGCAGCAGCAGCGCGACACCGTGGACGACATCGTCGAGCAGTGGGCCCGGGCCCGCCCCGACCTGGACGCCGGGCCGATGGCCCTGATCGGGCGGCTGCGACGGCTCAACGCCCGGGTCGACAACGCCCTGCGCGAGTACTTCACCGAATGCGGCCTGGACTCCTCCGAGTTCGACGTGCTGGCCACCCTGCGCCGCTCCGGCGAGCCGTACGAGCTCAACGCCCGCGCGCTGCTCAAGTCCGCGATGGTCACCTCCGGCGCCATCACCAACCGGGTCGACCGGCTGTCCGCCAAGGGCCTGGTCGAGCGCAACCCCTGCCCGACCGACCGCCGCGCCGTCCTGGTCCGCCTCACCCCGGCCGGCAAGGACCTGATCGACGGCGCCCTGGCCGGCCACGTCCGGAACGAGGAGCGCATCCTCTCGGCCCTCGATGCGGAGGAGCGCACCCGGCTGGACGCCCTGCTGCGCAAGCTCCTCATCGCGCACGGGGACACCGAGCCGCTCCTCTGAACCCGGTCGAACCCGGTGCCGGGCGCCTCCGGGGCGGGGTGCGGCACCCCGCCCCGGGCGGCTGTCGGCGGCCCCTGCCATGCTGTCCCGCACCACGGAGCACGAGGGGGCGGGGCAGTGATCGAGGGCACCGGGCAGGTCGAGGAGCCGATGGCCGGCGTGGCGCGGCGGATCGCCGAGGGCATCGCCGCCGCGGCGCCCGAGGGCTGGACGGAGGCCGTGCTCGCCGTCTCGGCGGGGCCGGGCGGGCTCTCGTACTCCGGTGACCACGTCGTGCCCGGCGCGGCCGGCCGCGGCACACCTGTGCAGGCGCGCTTCGGGGAGCTGTACGAGCTGTCCGAAGGCGTCCGGCGGGCCCGCGGCTGGCAGCGGATGTCGCTGGAGCTGCGCTGCCGCCCGTCCGGGGAGCACGAACTGACCGCGTTCGACGACTCCCTCGACAGCCTGCGCTCGTCGGGCGACGGCTTCCTCGCCGTCCTGGACGACGACTACCGGCTGCCGGTCCCCGGCGCGGACCAGGAGCCCGGTACCGCCGCCCCGGCCGGCGACCCGGCCCTCGCCGTCGCGCACTTCCGCACGTACCTGGAGCGCCGCGCCGCCGTCCTCGGCCGTCCGGACCAGCTGCCGCCGGCCGCCTCCGACGCCGGGATCGAGGCCGTCGAACGCCGCCTCGGCCACGCCCTGCCCGCCGATCTGCGGGCCCTCTACCGGATCGCCGACGGCGACCGGGTCGACGGCCGGCACGGCCACCTCGTCGGCGGCTACGGCTGGCTGTCGCTGGCCGGCGCGGCCGCCGTCCACGAGCGCGTGAGCGCTCCCGACTGGTTCGGCTGGAGCCTGGGCTGGAACGCGGTGGTCCTCGACGCCGACCCGCCCCAGACGGTGCGCCGCTGCGGCGCCCACCCGGCCTGGCTGCCGTTCGCCACCGGCGGGGACGGCAACTACCTCGCCGTCGACCTCGCTCCGGCCCGCGACGGCCGGCCCGGCCAGGTGATCCGGATCGGCCGCGACCACGACGAGGGGCCGCAGTACGTCGCCGAGTCCGTCACGGCCCTCTTCCGCCGGTACTCGGACCAGCTGGCGGCGGGCGCGTACGAGGTCGACGAGGACTGGATCGGGCTGACCGGCGAGGCCTTCCGGGAGGAGGCGTCCGGCACCGACCGGGCGTCCGTCCGGCGGGAGGTCATCGGCGCCGTCCCGGATCCCGTCCCGCCGCAGCTCCAGGCGCTGCACGTCAACGACGCGGCCGGGTCGGTCGACCTCTCGCCCCTCGCCGCCGCGCCCCTGCTGCGGCGGCTGCACCTCAACCGCTCCGTCACGGCGGACCTGACGCCGCTGCGCGAGCTGCCCGTGGAGTCCCTGCGGGTCACCCTGGCGGGCGGCGACCTGACCCCGCTGGCGGGCCACCGCGAGCTCCGGGCACTGGAGTTGGCGACACCCGCGGACGGTGACGCGGTGCCGCTCGACCTCGCCGCGCTGCGGACGGTGCCGAACCTGCGCGCCCTGGACCTCTCCGGCGCCGCCGTCCGCGACCTGACCGTCCTGGCGGACCTCCCCGAGCTGCGCTACCTCGCGCTCGACGGCCGGCAGTGGGCGCGGCTCTCGGCGGCCGACCGGATCCCGGCCGGCCTCGCCGCCGTGCGCCTCGCGGACCGTGCGGCCCCGATGGCCGACGCCCTGGCCTGGGCCGCCGGTCTCGGCCTCGACACCGGGGGCGCCCTCCGCCTGCGGCTGCGCTGACGGGCGGCGCGGCCCGTCGCGGGGCGAGCGGACCGCCCGGGGCCGGGGGCCCGATCGGCATTGACCTCGGAAGAAGTTCCGAACTACCTTCTGGCCATGCCGACCCCCCGTGTCGTTCTCCGAGCTGTCGAAGAACTCCAAGCGTGTCGCGGACACCGTGGAGCGGGCCCGGCGCGTGCGCGTCACGCGGCGGGACGGTGAGGACCTGTACCTCACCACCGAGCGCCACGACCGTCAGCGCGAGGAGACGGCGGACGTCACCGCGCGTCTGTTCGCCGCGCTGATCGGCAGCGACGAGGGCGCGCGGGCCGTGCTGCCGGCCCTTCCCGCCGTCTTCCCCTGGACCAATCACCTGTCGGCCGAGGAGGTCCGCGAGTTCGTCGTCGACCTCGTCGACGCGACGCGTGACGTCGTCGAGCTGGACGTGCACGCCGGTCTGCACCGGGTGACAGCCGAGTGGCGGGCCACCGCCAGAGTCCTCGCGGACCCGGACCTGACGGCCGAGCTCACCGCACCCCTCCCCGGCGACGATCACGGCGAGGTGGTCGAGCCGTGAGCCCTGGCCGTGGCGACGACGTCCCCGTCGCCACCCGTCGGCGGTCGGTCGTCGCGCCCGGCCGGGTGCCGGTCAGGCCTCGGTAGCGGTGCCCGGCGTCGATCCCGTTCGGCGGTGGGGTGCTCCGCTCACCGTGCTCCGCGCAGGGCCGGCGGCTGCCAGTCGTACGTCGGGGCGGAGCGGCTCAGCAGGGCGCGGGCGGGGAGGAGGCCGGCGAGGGTGAGGGCGGTGGTGCGCAGGGCGGTGGCGGCGGGGGAGCGGAGGGCGACGAGGTCGCCGATGCGGCGGGAGCCGGCGACGACGGCGGTGGTGCGGGGGAGCCGGGCGGCGGTGTAGTCGGGCAGGGCGGCGGCCGGGTCGGCGCCGGGGGTGAGCATGGAGGCGAGGACGAGGGCGTCCTCGATGGCCTGGCAGGCGCCCTGGCCCAGGAAGGGGCACATCGCGTGGGCGGCGTCGCCGAGCAGGGCGACCCGCCCGTGGTGGTGGGCGGGCAGCGGGTCGGCGAGGTCCCAGACGTCGTGGCGCAGGACGCGCTCGGGCTCGGCCAGGGCGAGCAGTTGCGGCACGGGGGCGCACCAGTCGCCGTACCGGCGCAGCAGTTCGGCCCGCTCGTCGCCGTCGGCGGCGCGCTCGCCGGCCGGGGCGAGGGCGGCGCCGTAGAGGTAGACCCGGCCGTCGGCGAGCGGGACGATCCCGGCGAGCCGCCCGCGGCCCCACACCTCGCCGACGGCCGCCGGGTGGCGGTCGGGGGCGACGATGGTGCGCCAGGTGGTGAAGCCGCTGTAGCGGGGGCCGGGATGCCCGGGGAAGAGCAGGCCGCGGGCCGCGGAGCGGATGCCGTCGGCGGCGACCACCAGGTCGGCGCTCTCCTCCCCGTCGGCGGTGCGGACGACGGCGGGCCCGGTGGCGTCGCCCGGGGCGACGAGGGTGGCGGGCGATCCGGTGCGGACGGTGCCCGCCGGGAGCGCGTCGACCAGGGCGTTGATGACGTCGGCGCGGGCCACGGCGGCGATGGTGTCGCCGAAGCAGGCCTCGAACGCCGAGGTGCTGGTACGGGCGAGCCAGCGGCCGGAGGGGTGGCGCAGGCCGATGGCGGGGTGCGGGGTGGCCAGGGCGCGCAGGCGCCCGCCGACGCCGAGCCGGTCGAGGGAGCGCAGGGCGTTGGGGGCCAGGGCGAGCCCGGCGCCGACGGGTTCGAGGGAGTCGGCGCGCTCGTGGACACGCACGGGGAAGCCCTGCCGGTGGAGGGCGAGGGCGGCGGCGAGCCCGCCGATGCCGCCGCCGATGACGATCGCCTGATGCCTGTCCCGCGGGCTGCCCATGGGTGGGCTCCTCTCCTCGCACTACATCCGTAGTGTCCGTCTGCCGGCACCGTACTACAGATGTAGTTCGCGGGGCACTGCTGCTGTAGTGAATTGGCTCGCCCGAGGAGAAGGGCCATGATCGGACCCATGACACCCCCGCGCCCGATCCTGATCGCCGACGCCGCCATCGCCCTGATCGCCGAGCGCGGCCTGCGCGGGCTGACCCACCGCGCGGTGGACGAGGAGGCGGGCCTGCCCGCCGGCTCGACCTCCAACCTCGCCCGGACCAGGGCCGCCCTGCTCGAACTCGCGCTGACCCGGATCGCCGAGCGGGAGACCGAGGACCACCCGGACCTCATCGCCGAGCCCCCCGCGGCGGCCCCGCCCACCCCCGCCGCCGCGCGGGACCTCCTGGTCCGGGTCGGCGCCGATCTGCTGCACCGGGCGCTCACCAGCGGCCGCCGGCTCACCGTGGCGCGGCTGGAACTCGCCCTGGAGGCCACCCGGCGGCCCGAACTGCGGGTGGTCTACGACCGCTTGGGCGGGCGCTTCGCCGACATCGCCGCGGCGCTGCTCGCGCAGTGCGGTTCGGCCGAACCGACGGCGGACGCCCGCCGTCTGATCCGCTGGTGCGACGGGGTGCTGTTCAACGCGACGGCGGGCAGCGGGCACTGGAACATCCCGGCGCCGGAGGAACTGCGCGACGAGGTGGCGCGCTACCTGGCCGCGCTGCTCGACCGGCGGTAGCCCGCCGCCCCCGTCCCGGCCGCCTACCGCCCGGCCGTCTACCGCGCGGCCGTCTACCGCGCGGCCGTCACCCGCGCGGCCACCGCCGGCTCGCAGCGCCCCCGACCCCGAGCCCCGGCCGCCGAACTACGCGGCCCCGCCCGGCCCCGCCGCGAGGTCCCGCGCCGCGAAGTCCGCCGCCGCGGCCGCGAAGGAGGACGCCAGCGCCGGTGCGCCCGCCCAGTGCAGGTGCAGGTACGAGGCGTGCACGTTGCCGCCCGCGAAGCCCTCCGTGCGGGGGCCGGTCGGCAGGCGCCAGCCCCAGGCGGGGAGTTCGCCCGCGCCGGGCTCGCAGACCGTGCGGTGGAACTCGTGGCCGCGCAGCCTGGTGCCGGCCGGGGCCAGCGGGGAGTCGTGCAGGGCGACCGCCTCCCGGTAGCCGAGGGTGAGCCGTTCGGTCATCCGGGCGTCGGTGGGCAGCACGCCGCACATCGGCAGACCGTCCAACTCCCGCCCCAGGTAGAGCAGTCCGGCGCACTCGGCGGCGATCGGCCCGCCCGCGGCCGCGAACCCGGCGATGGCGGCGCGCAGCGGGGCGTTGCCGCTCAGCTCGCGCACGTACAGCTCGGGGAAGCCGCCGCCGATGACCAGGCCGGCCGCCCCCTCGGGCAGTGCCGAGGCGTGCAGCGGGTCGAACGGGACCACCTCCGCGCCCGCCGCGCCGAGCAGTTCGGCGTTCTCGGCGTACGAGAAGGAGAAGGCCGGGCCGCCCGCGACCGCGATCCGCGGCCGGCCGGCCACCGGGGTGGCCTCGGCCGACGGGTCCCACGGCTCGGCGTCCAACTCCGGGGCGGACCGGGCGAGTTCCAGCACGGCGTCCAGGTCGACCGAGGAGGCCACCAGTTCGCCCATGTCGGCGACCGCCTTGAGGGCCTCCGCCGAGCGCTCCACCGCCGGGATCAGCCCGAGGTGGCGCGACGGAGTGGCGACCGCCGCGGAGCGGCGCAGCGCGCCCAGCACCGGGACGCCGGAGCCCTCCTCCAGGGCCTCGCGCAGCAGTTGCTCGTGCCGGTCGGAGGCGACCCGGTTGAGGATCACCCCGGCGAGCCGCACCTGCGGGTCCCAGGAGGCGAAGCCGTGCACCAGCGCGGCCACCGAGCGGGACTGCGAGGAGCCGTCCACCACCAGCACCACCGGCGCCCGCAGCAGCTTGGAGACGTGTGCCGTGGACGCCAGCTCCCCGCGCCCGGAGGCGCCGTCGAACAGGCCCATGACCCCCTCGACCACCGCGACGTCCGCCCCGGCCGCGCCGTGCAGGAACAGCGGCGCGATCCGCTCGGGCCCGCACAGGAAGGCGTCCAGGTTGCGGCCCGGGCGCCCGGCGGCGAGCGCGTGGTAGCCCGGGTCGATGTAGTCGGGGCCGACCTTGTGCGGCGACACCGCCAGCCCGCGCGCGGCGAGCGCCGCGATCAGGCCGGTGGCGACGGTGGTCTTGCCGGCGCCCGAGGAGGGCGCGGCGACGACGAGGCGGGGGATGCTGCTCAACGGTCTACCACTCGATGCCGCGCTGGCCCTTGCGGCCGGCGTCCATGGGGTGCTTGACCTTGGTCATCTCGGTGACCAGGTCGGCGAAGCCGGTCAGCGCGTCGGGGGCGTACCGGCCGGTGATGACGACGTGCTGGCTTCCCGGGCGGTCCGCGAGCACGGCCACCACCTCCTCCGGGTCGATCCACCCCCAGTGCATCGGGTAGGTGAACTCGTCCAGCACGTAGAAGCGGTAGGTCTCGGCCGCGAGGTCCCGCTTGACCTGCTCCCAGCCCTCCTTGGCCGCCTCCTCGCTGGACATCTCCTGCTCGGCGGAGCGCTGGATCCAGGACCAGCCGGAGCCCATCTTGTGCCAGTCGACGGTGCCGCCCTCGCCGGAGGCGCCGAGCACGCGCAGCGCGTTCTCCTCGCCGACCTTCCACTTGGCGGACTTCACGAACTGGAACACCCCGACCGACCAGCCCTGGTTCCAGGCCCGCAGCGCCATGCCGAACGCGGCCGTGGACTTGCCCTTGCCGGGGCCGGTGTGCACGGCGGTGATCGGCAGCGTACGGCGCTGGCGGGTCGTCAGGCCGTCTTCGGGGACGCTCTCGGGGACACCCTTGGGCATGTCGGCTCAGGCCGCCTTTCGCATCGAAGCAGTCGAAGTGGCACCACGGTTCCCGGTGCGGTTCTCGCGGACGAGCGAGGCCACGCCCTCGGCGCGCAGCTCGTCCAGGCTGACGGCGGTGCCGCCGAGCAGCCCGGCCAGGGTACGGGCCAGGCCCAGGCGGACCGGGCCGGACTCGCAGTCCAGCACCACGCTCGCGGTGCCCTGCGCCGCGAACAGCGCGGCCGCGCGGCGCGACCGGGCGAGCGCGTCCTGCCCGCCGGTGGCCCGGCCGTCGGTCACCACGACCAGCAGCGGGCGCCGGCTCGGGTCGCGCAGCCGCTCCACCCGGAGCACCTCGTGCGCGCGCAGCAGGCCGGCGGCCAGCGGGGTCCGCCCGCCGGTGGGCAGCGACTCCAGCCGGGCCGCGCCGACCTCCACCGAGGAGGTGGGCGGCAGCGCCAGCTCGGCGCCGGCGCCCCGGAAGGTGATCATGCCGATCTTGTCGCGGCGCTGGTAGGCGTCCATCAGCAGCGACAGCACCGCGCCCTTGACGGCGGTCATCCGCTGCCGGGCGGCCATCGAGCCGGAGGCGTCCACCACGAACAGCACCAGGTTGGACTCCCGTCCCTGGCGCACCTGTTCGCGGAAGTCGTCCTTCTTCAGGACCAGGGCCCGCCCGGTGCGCCCGCGCGCCGCCTGGTGGGGCGCGGCGGCCTGGAGGGTGGCGGTCAGGTGCAGCCGGCCGAGCACGCCCTGCGGGCGGCGGGCGCGGATGGTGTGCCCGCCGGTGGTCTCGGCGGGGGAGCGGCGGCCCTGGGCGCCGTGCCCGGTGCCCTTGACGGTGAACAGCCGGGTCCGGTACGGGTCCCCGGCCGCGACCGGCGCCGACTCCCGCGCGGGGGAGGGCTGTTGGGCCGGTACGGGCGGCTGCGCGGGCTCCTCGGCGGCCTCCGGGCCGTCCGGGCCCTCGCGGCCGTCGAGACCGCCTTCGGGGCCGGACGGCTCGGGGGCGCCACCGCCGTCGGGGCCACCGCCGTCGGGACCGTCCCCGTCCGGACCGCCGTCCTCCGGACCGCCGTCGGGACCGGGCCCGTCACCCTCGGGCTCCGGGTCGTCCTGCTGCGCGTGCTCCTCCAGCGTCCGGTCCAGCTGCTCCTCGTCCAGCCCGGGCGCGTCGAAGGGATTGCGGCGGCGCCGGTGCGGCAGCGCCAGCCGGGCGGCCTTGCGGACGTCCTCCTCCAGCACCTCGGTGCGCCCGTCCCAGGCGGCCAGCGCGACGGCGGTGCGGGCCATCACGATGTCCGCGCGCAGCCCGTCCACCTCGAACGCGGCGCAGACGGCCGTGATCTGACGCAGCGCCACGTCGGCCAGCTCGACCTGGGGCAGCAACTCCCGCGCCGCGGTGATGCGTTCGGCGAGCGCCCGCTCCTCCTCGGCGAACCGCGCGGCGAAGCCGGCCGGGTCGGTGTCGTACGCGAGCCGTCGGCGGACCACCTCGGCGCGCTCGGCCGGGTCCCGGGTGGCGGCGATCTCGACGGTCAGGCCGAACCGGTCGAGCAGCTGCGGCCGCAGCTCGCCCTCCTCCGGGTTCATGGTGCCGACCAGCAGGAAGCGGGCCGCGTGCCGCACCGACACGCCCTCGCGCTCGACGTAGGAGCGGCCCATCGCGGCGGCGTCCAGCAGCAGGTCCACCACGTGGTCCTGGAGCAGGTTCACCTCGTCGATGTAGAGCACGCCGCGGTGGGCCCTGGCGAGCAGTCCGGGCTCGTAGGCCTTGACGCCCTCGGCCAGCGCCCGCTCCAGGTCGAGCGAGCCGACGATCCGGTCCTCGGCCACGCCGACCGGCAACTCGACCAGCTGGGAGGGCCGTTCGGAGGCGGACGGGGAGACGTGCGGCCCGTCCGGGCACTGCGGGTCGGGCGCGCCCGGGTCGCAGGCGAAGCGGCAGCCGTCCACGGTGGCGATGGACGGCAGCAGGCCGGCCAGCGCGCGCACCATGGTCGACTTCGCGGTGCCCTTCTCGCCGCGCACCAGCACGCCGCCCACGGCCGGGGAGACCGCGTTCAGCAGTAGCCCGAGCCGCAGGTCGGCCATGCCGACGATCGCGGTGAACGGATAGCGGACGTCGGTCATGCGTCACTCCCAGGGGCCCCGGGCGGCAGGAACGGCAGCGATCCGGCCGCCGGCACCCCGCCCTCGATCAGCTTCCACAGCGCGTCGGTGTCCGCGTGTTCCTCGATCAGGTCGCCCAGCCGGTCCAGCCGGGCCTCGCGCGCCGCGGCGAAGGAGGTGTCCGGCGCCGGGACGAACGCCCGGCCGGACGACTCGGCGACCTCGCGCAGGAGTTCACGGCGGAACCCGTCGTTCTCCAGCGCGCCGTGCCAGGTCGTGCCCCGGACCGCGCCCACCCGGCAGCCGTCCAGGAACGGGGTGCCGCCCTCGACCGCCACCACCCCGTGGTGGATCTCGTAGCCCTCGACCCGCTGCCCGTACGCCTCGCCGACCGGCCGCGCCAGCACCTTCTCGGCGCCGAACCGCACCCGGGTCGGCAGCAGGCCGAGCCCGTCGACGGCGCCCGCCTTCGACTCGACCTCGTCCACGATGGAGTGCGCCAGCATCTGGTAGCCGCCGCAGACCCCGAGGACCGGCAGTCCGGCCGCCGCCCGTGCCTTCAGGGCCGGCTCCAGGCCGCGCTCGCGCAGCCAGGCGAGGTCCGCGACGGTGGCCCGGGTGCCGGGCAGCACCACCAGGTCGGCGTCGGCCAGCTCCTCCGGCCTGGTCGCCCAGCGGACCAGCACGCCCGGCTCCTGCGCGAGCGCGTCCAGGTCGGTGAAGTTGGACAGCCGGGGGAAGCGCACCACGGCCACCCGCAGCACGTCCGCGCCGAGCGGTCCGGGCCCGTCCGTCCGGTCGACCACGGTGGACAGGTCCAGCGAGTCCTCGGCGTCCAGCCAGAGCCCGGGCAGCATCGGCAGGGTGCCCAGCACCGGACGTCCGGTCAGCTCGTGCAGCATCTCCAGCCCGGGCGCCAGCAGCCGCGAGTCGCCGCGGAACTTGTTGACGAACCAGCCCGCCACGTGCCGCTGGTCCTCCGCCGACAGCAGTGCCAGCGTCCCGTACATCGCGGCGAAGACCCCGCCGCGGTCGATGTCCCCGACCACCACCACCGGCAGGGCGGCGGCCGTGGCCAGGCCCATGTTGGCGATGTCGCGGTCGCGCAGGTTGATCTCGGCCGGCGAGCCCGCGCCCTCGCAGACCACCACGTCGTAGCGGCTGCGCAGGTCGGCCAGGCACTCCAGGGCGCGCTCCAGCAGGACGGGCTTGCGCTCGCGGTAGTCCAGCGCGCCCACCTCGGCCACCGGCCGGCCGAGCAGCACCACCTGGCTGCGGCCGTCCGCGCCGGGCTTGAGCAGCACCGGGTTCATCGCCGCCTCCGGCTCCACCCGGGCGGCCTGCGCCTGCATCGCCTGGGCGCGGCCGATCTCGGCGCCGTCGGCGGTGACGAAGGAGTTGAGCGACATGTTCTGCGCCTTGAACGGCGCGACCCGCACGCCCTGGCGGGCGAGCCAACGGCAGATCCCGGCCGTCACCACGCTCTTGCCCGCGTCCGAGGTCGTCCCCGCGACCAGCAGCGCGTTCGTCATGCCCGCCCCCTCTTCTTCATCAGCGTCCGCAGCAGGACGTGCCCCGCGACCGTCGTACCCAGCGCCAGTGCGCCCACCCGCCGGGAGAGCGCGCAGGCCCGTTCGATGTCGTCCACCGTGACCGGGCGCAGCTCCGCGCCCAGCACCGGCCGGTCCTCCACCTGCTCGCCGTACCGCAGCGTCCCGCCCAGCCGCACGCCCACCGCGCCGGCGAACGCCGCCTCGGCCTGGCCCGCGTTCGGGCTCGGGTGCGCGGAGCCGTCGCGCCGCCAGATCCGCCAGGCGGTCCGGGGTTCGGGCGCGGCGGCCACCGTCAACAGTGCCGTCAGCCGGGCGCCGGGCCAGCCCGCCAGGTCGTCCAGCCGGGCCGAGGCCCAGCCGAACCGGGCGTAGCGCGGCGAGCGGTGGCCCACCATGGCGTCCAGGGTGTTCACGGCGCGGAAGGCCAGCAGTCCGGGGGTGCCGGCCAGGGTGCCCCAGGCCAGCGCGTTCACCACGGCGTCGGCGGTGTTCTCGGCCACCGACTCGACCACGGCCCGGGCGATCTGCTGCCCGTCCAGCGCGCTCGGGTCCCGCCCGCACAGGTGCGGCAGCCGCTCCCGGGCGGCCGCGAGGTCGCCCGCGGCGAGCGAGCGGCCGATGGTGCGCGCCTCCCGGGTCAGCGAGGTGCCGCCGAGCACGGTCCAGGTCGCGGCCGCCGCCAGCGCGGCCCGGCCCAGCGGGCGCCGGCCCACCGTACGGTCCAGGGCGAGCGCGCCCGCCGCGACCGCGCCCACGCACAGCGCCGTGTACCCGGCCCCGGCGGCGCGGCCGTCGCGCCACACCCTGCGCTCCAGCCGGATCGCGGCGCTGCCGAAGACGGCCACCGGGTGGCCCCGGCGGGGGTCGGCGAAGCGGGTGTCGGCGGCGTAGCCCGCGGCGGCGCCGAGCGCGAACGCGGCGGCGCGGGTCAGCGGGCGCGGAGCGGGGGAGGCGGTGGGCGGGGTCATCGGCCGCACGGCGGAAGGCAGCTCGGAGTCCGGCCGGGCGGGGCAGCCTGCATCGCGTGCGTGTCCTCACTCAGGGTCCGCGCCCTGGATCGACGTGACGGGGGCGAGAGTCTCCTGGCTTCCGGGTCGAACGCACTCCCGGAGCCTTCCAGCGGCCGTCGACGGCCCGCCGTGGCGATGTTCCGAGCGTGCTCCCCGGTGACAGTGGCGGGACCGCGCCGGACTTCCACCGGCTTCCTCTCCATGCCTCCGTTTGGCCCCAGGATCCCATCACGGGCCCGAACCGGGAGTCAACCGAGGTCACGGAGGGGTTGGTCACACGCCGGCCCGCTGGCACCCCGTGGGATCGCCCGGCACCGGCAGGCGCCGGCAGCGGCACCGGCCCGGGCGGTCGCCCTCCCGACCGTCCCCTCCTCGGGCCCGCCCGCCCGCCGCCCGCCCGCCGCCCGGGCGACCCGGACGGCCCATCGGGGTGGCCGTCCGGGTGGCCGTCCGGGCGGGGCGCAGGTGAACTGGTGCTCGAACACCGTCCGGTCCGAGAGCAACAGAGCGGGGAGCGATATGCGTTGGGGAACCGCCGCCGTCGTGGCGGCCGCCGCGGTCGGGGCCACCGCGGCCGGGGCCGCCGTGCTGGTGATCGGCCGTCGGGCCTCCGAGCGGATGGTCCGTCCGGCGCCCGCCGTCCAGGAGTCGGCGCCGGTGGTGGTCCGCGGCCTCGCCCCCGGCCGGGTCACCTTCACCCGCGGCCCCGCGAGCCTGCGCCCCGGCCGCTGGGCGGTCGAGTGGGCGGACGGCGGGCACGCGGTGGTCGAGGAGGTCCTGCACGGCGACGAACGGGGCGTCACCCGCCGGCTGGTCCGCGCCGACCGGGGCACCCTCGCCCCCGGGACCGAGGTCCGCTTCACCCCCCGGGTCCACCTCGGCGACCCCTCCGAGGCGCTCGGCCTGGCCTTCGCCGACACCGCCGCCGACGGCGAGCTCGGCGCGCTGCCCGCCTGGCGGCTCCACGGCAAGCGCGGCACCTGGGTGATCCTGGTGCACGGCCCCGGGGCCGACCGCCAGCAGACCCTCCCGGTGTTCCCCGTGCTCGACCGGCTCGGCCTGCCCGCCCTCGCCGTCACCTACCGCGGCGACCGGGGCGCCCCCGACTCCCCGGACGGGCTCAGCCACTTCGGCGAGACCGAGTGGCGCGACGTCGAGTCGGCGGTACGGCTGGCGCTCGACAGCGGCGCGGGCAAGGTGGTCCTGTACGGCTGGTCCCTCGGCGCGACCATGGTCCTGCAGACCGCGGCCCGCTCCGTCTGGTCGCACGCCGTCCGGGGCCTGATCCTCGACTCTCCCGTGCTCGACCTCCCGGCCTCCGCCCGCCGGGACGCCGCCCGGGCCGGTTTCCGGGGCGTCGCCGCAGAGCTTGGCGCCCTCGCCGCCGAGGGCCGCACCGGCGTCGACCTCGCGGACTCCGCCCGTCTCGCCGAGGGCACCGACCTGCGGGTGCCCACCCTCGTCCTGCACAGCCCGGAGGATCGGATCGCCCCCTTCGGCACCGTCGAGAAGCTGGCCGCGGCCCGCCGCGACGTGGTCAGCCTCCAGCCCTTCCCCGGCGCCGACCACGCCACCCTCTGGAACACCGCCCCGGACCGCTACACGGAACTCCTCCGCCGCTGGCTCACGCCGCTGCTGTAGCCCGGGAGCCCCCCCTCGCGCGCGCCGCGTTTTCGGCCGGGTCACGACGGTTTCCCGCCGCGCTTCCCCCCGGTCCGCGAATGGCGCTTTCTCCCGTTCCGCCCGGCGTGCACGAGAAGTCGGCCCGGCCGACTTCTCGTGCGGTGCGCTTCCCCCGCCCCGCCCGCCATCCGTCCGGAATCGGGCTGGACAGCCCCGCCGGGCCGGGGCGGCGCGGATCCCCCGCGCGAAAACCACCCCGCGGTCGGGGGCAACAATGGGCCCCGGCTCGTTACCCCCCACCCGTACGCAGGGTGACCGGGCGAGCATTCCCGGCAACCGGGGGGTGACGAGTGGCATGGCCAGGTCACACGTTTCCGGCCAGGCGGTATGCCGTTGTTGCCCGATCTTGCGGAGGTGCCGCCACCGGTCGCCCGGTCGTACGGACAACCGGATGTGACAGAAGGCCGGTGCAAGGGGAAGACTGCTCGACGTGACGTCTCGGAACCCGCGCGACCGTGATGCCCCGCTCCCGCCGACGATCGGTACCGGTGCGACGGTGACCCGTCTCCCCGGAACGGCCCAACGGCCCGCCGGTGGCAGGCCGGGCGGGGCGGGTGTCCCCCGTAACGGAGTACCCCGGCGACGAGGGCCCGCTCCGGCTCCCGGGCGCGGCAGGGTTCCCGTGCCGGAGGGCTTCCCGGCACCCGCCGAGCTGGCGCCGCTGGCCCGCCGGATGCTGGTGGACGCCGTCCGGGTCGCCCGCTGGGCCGGCGAGCTGGCCGAGGTCGACAAGCGCGGCGAGCTGCTCCCGGAGGACGCCCGCGCGGCGGGCCGGGCGCTGGCCATGACGGTCGGCGCGGCCACCAAGGCCTGGGGGCGGGCGCTGCTGGTGGGCCTGGTGGAGCCCCGCGACGGCGGAGCCGGCCCCGGCTGGCGCCTGCACGCCTGGGAGCACGACGACGAGGCCGTGGTGCGCGGCTGGTCGGCGCTGTTCGACGCCTGGACCCTGCTCGCCCCGGTGCCGCCCGCCGCGCTGCGCGGCGTGTTCGCCGTCCTGGCCGGGCAGGCCGTGGACCAGGCCCCGCAGCTGCTCTCCTTCCTCCACCTGGTGGACGGCCCGGTCGCCGAGAGCGAGCTGCTGGAGCTGCTGCGCCGCGGCCTGGACGAGCGCCGGGTCGGTGCGGGCCTCGGCGGGCCGGGCCTGTCGCCGGTGCCGCACGCGGCCTCGGCGGTCTCTGCCGTCCGGGGCACCTGCCGCGCGCCGCAGATCGACACCCCGGCCGCGCCCTCCGACGTGGCCGCCGTCCTGGACTGGATGCTGGACGGCCTGGCGGCCGTCGGCGCCCTGGAGCGCAGGAACGACGCCGCGGAGCTGTCTCCGCTCGGCCACTGGGCGGTGCGGGCGAAGCTGGAGGAGATCTGCACGGTCGCGCAGACCGCGGCCGGGCACATCGAGCAGAGCGCCTTCGAGCTGCTGAACGCCTGTGCGGACTACTCGCCGGGCCCGGCCCGCGCCGAGTTCCGGGCCTGGGTCGCGGCCCGGCCCGCGGACCGGGCGGTGGGCGAGCTGCTGGACGCCGCCCAGGGCGACGACGCGCTGGTGCGCGGGCTGGCCTTCGAGGCGCTGCGGGTGGCCGGCGGTCCGGCCGAGCAGGCGGTGCGCGCCGCCGTGGACGAGCCGGTGCTGCGCCCCTACGCGCTGCTCTGGCTGGCGGAGCGCGCGGACGAGGGGGTCTCCCCGGCGGACGTGCTGGGCGCGGAGGACGCGGCCTGGCTCTGGGTGGACACCGCGGCCGCGGTGCTCGACCACGGCGAGACCGAGCTGCTGGTGGGCCACGTCGAGGGCGCCTCGGCGGGCGACCCGGTCCGGCTGTTCGCCCGGGCCCGGCAGTCCGGCCACCCGCGGGCGGCCTCGGTGCTGACGGCGGTCTCCGGCGTGCACCCGGACCCGGCCGTGGCCCGGGCGGCCCGCCGCTCGGCGTTCAGCGTGCACACCGGCGGCGCCTGAGCCCGCGGCCGCGGCGCCCGACCGCGACGACGCACGGGAAAGGGCCCGGAACCACCAGGTTCCGGGCCCTTCGCCGTGCGACGGCTTCGGGGATCAGCCGATCCGCGACTCCGCCCGCCGGGCGCGGACGTCGCCGACCTTCTGGCCCACCTTCCGGCGGATGACCAGCAGCGGCGCCATCGCGGCGAGCGTGATCTGGGCGAACGCGCCGACGTGCATCAGCCTGTCGCCACCGGGCAGACCGGTGGCCCAGGCGGCCAGGCAGCCGATGGAGACCACGATCCAGCAGAGCGTGGCGGTGGCCAGCAGCCCCTGCGGCTTGGGGTACTCGATCCGGCTGACCATCAGGTACGCGGCGCCGAAGATGGCGAGCAGACCGGGCAGGAACGGCGGGTCGAGCAGCACGATGGCGATCACCGTCATCGCGCCCATCGGGCAGGGCATGCCCTGGAACACCCCCGGCCGCATCTTGACGGCCGAGAAGCGGGCCAGCCGCAGGACCACCGCGAGCAGCACCGTGATGGCGATGAGCGCGGACAGCTTGCTGTTGGAGCCCTGGGAGACCATGCCCCAGACCGCGACGAAGTAGGCCGGCGCGATGCCGAAGCTGATCAGGTCCGCCAGGTTGTCCAGTTCCGCTCCGAGGGCGGAGGAGCGCAGCTTGCGCGCCACCAGGCCGTCGAAGAGGTCGCACATCGAGCCGATCAGCAGCAGCGTGACCGCCGTGGCGGCGCTGTGCCGGTCCGGCGCCGCGTCCGGGTTGGTGATGTGCGGGACCAGGACCCCGGTGGTGATCGAGTAGATCGCCAGGAAGCCGCAGACGGCGTTCCCCAGGGTCAGGAAGTCGGCGGTGGACAGGTGTTGGGGAGAGCGCGGGGCGCGCAGCTCGCGGTCGCGCGCCCAGCGGCGGCGGCGCAGGGCCGTCTCCTCGTCGTCCAGGCCGACGATTGTCTCAGGTTCAGTCACGGTCAAGGCGCGTCACCCCGGCTGTGGTCTTCTGGCCGACCTCGACGCCGACCTCGACGCCGGCCGGCAGGTAGGTGTCGACCCGGGAGCCGAACCGGATCAGACCGATCCGGTCGCCCTGCTCGACCTTGGTTCCGGCGTCGACGTACGGCACGATGCGGCGGGCCACGGCCCCCGCGATCTGGACCATCTCGATGTCGCCGAGTTCGGTGTCGAAGTGCCAGACGACCCGCTCGTTCTGGTCGCTGTCCTTGTTGAACGCGGGGACGAAGCCGCCCGCGACGTGCTCGACCGACGTCACCGTGCCCGGCAGGGGCGCGCGGTTGACGTGGACGTTCAGCGGGCTCATGAAGATCGCGACCCGGGTGCGGCCGTCCGGCCAGGCGTCGATGCTCTGCACCACGCCGTCGGCGGGGGAGATCACTCTGCCCGTGCCGATCTCACGCTCGGGGTCGCGGAAGAACCACAGCATGCCGGCGCCGAGCGCGCAGGCGGGAACCGCCGCCAGGGCCCACTTGCCGCTGCGCCGGGTGAGGGCGGTGGTCACGGCGGCCGTGGCGAGGGTGGGGACGAACCAGGGGGTGGCTCCGCGCGCGATGGTCACGCGGGGTCGCCGACCGGCCGTCGGGGCTGCGAGGGCATCGCGGTCCGTGACGGAGGTGTGAGGGGACGGGCTGATGGGCATCGAAGACCTTTGTCGCGGGGGATCATGGCCGCTGGACGGGGGCCACCGCGGGATCGGTAATAGAGGGACGGCTTGCTGTCCCGGTGGATGCTATCGGGAGCACACGGTGGGTGGGCAACCCGCCTGCTCGTTCATGTGTCCGGTGGCGGCGCGTGTGCGCGTCCACTCCTACGACCGTAGCTCGACCCGGTCCGGTTCCCAAGGGACCGGACAGGGCTGGTGACTCTTGTCTCAACGGGTGCGCCGACGGAACCCGGCGGGGGAAACGGCCGTAGCGGCCGGAAGCGGGTGTGCGGAAGCGGCCGCAGGGCGCGTCCTTGCAGCTGTACGCCCTGCGGCCGCTTCCGGAGGGCCGTGCCGGACCGGGGCGGACCAGGCCCGGGCCCGTGACGGGGCACGGCGCTCCGCCGGGACGGGCCCGCACGCCCGTCGACCGGCGGTTCGAGGGGGCCGCCCGGCGACGTGTTCGGTCGGCGGGCGGCCCGGGGATCAGTCGGCGATCCGGTACTCCTCCAGGAGCCGGCGCCCGACGATCATCTTCTGGATCTCCGCAGTACCTTCACCGATGAGCAGCATCGGGGCCTCGCGGTAGAGGCGCTCGATCTCGTACTCCTTGGAGAAGCCGTAGCCGCCGTGGATGCGGAAGGCGTCCTCGACGACCTCCTTGCAGTACTCGGAGGCGAGGTACTTGGCCATGCCGGCCTCGAGGTCGTTGCGCTCGCCGCCGTCCTTCTTGCGGGCGGCCATCACCATCATCTGGTGGGCGGCCTCGACCTTGGTGGCCATCTCGGCGAGCTTGAACTGGATCGCCTGGTGCTCGGCGATCTTCTTGCCGAAGGTGGAGCGCTGCTGGGCGTAGGAGATGCCGAGTTCGAAGGCGCGGCGGGCGACGCCGCAGCCGCGGGCGGCGACGTTGACGCGGCCGACCTCGACGCCGTCCATCATCTGGTAGAAGCCGCGGCCGGGCACACCGCCGAGGACGCGGTCGGCCGGGACGCGGACGTCCTGGAGCACCAGCTCGGTGGTGTCGACGCCCTTGTAGCCCATCTTCTCGATCTTGCCGGGCACGGTCAGGCCGGGAACCCGGGGGTTCGGGCCGAAGCCGGCCTCCTTCTCGATCAGGAAGGTGGTCATGTTCTTGTACGGGGTGTCGCCGCCCTCGTCGGTCTTGCAGAGGACCGCGACCAGGGTGGAGGTGCCGCCGTTGGTGAGCCACATCTTCTGGCCGTTGAGGACGTAGGACTCGCCGTCCTTGACGCCCTTGGTGGAGATGGCCGAAACGTCGGAGCCCAGGCCCGGCTCGGACATCGAGAAGGCGCCGCGGATCTCGCCGGCCGCCATCCTGGGCAGGAAGTGGTCCTTCTGCTCCTGGGTGCCGTGGGCGTTGATCATGTGCGCCACGATGAAGTGGGTGTTCACGATGCCGGAGACCGACATCCAGCCGCGGGCGATCTCCTCGACCACCAGGGCGTAGGTGAGCAGCGACTCGCCGAGGCCGCCGTACTCCTCGGGGATGGTGAGGCCGAACAGGCCGAGCTGCTTCATGCCCTCCACGATGGCGGTCGGGTACTCGTCCTTGTGCTCCAGCTCGGTCGCGACCGGAATGATCTCCTTGTCGACGAAATCCCGCACGGTGGCGAGGATGTCCCGCTGGATCTCGGTGAGGCCGTCGGTCTGTGCGAGGCGTCCCATCGTGCGGCTCCGGAAGTCTGAAAGTGGCGGGGGGGGGGGGATTCTTCGGGGGCCCTGCCGGCGTGGCTGCGGCAGCAGGGCCCCCGACCGGGTGGGGGTCGGCCGATGACGGCGGCCTTCCCCTCCGGGGTCTGGAGAGGGGCCCCTATAAGAGGGGCCCGGTGAAGGGGAGGGTCAGGAGAGCGGGGTGGGACGGCCGGGCTGCTCGCCGCCGCGCTCCTGGGTGTACGTCGCGGTCGGCACCATCACCTTGCGGCGGAAGACGCAGACGACCGTGCCGTCCTGCTTGTACCCCTTGGTCTCGACGTACACGATGCCGCGGTCGTCCTTGGACTTGGACGGCCACTTGTCGAGCACGGTGGTCTCGCCGTAGACGGTGTCGCCGTGGAAGGTCGGCGCGACGTGGCGCAGCGACTCGATCTCCAGGTTGGCGATCGCCTTGCCGGAGACGTCCGGGACGGACATGCCGAGCAGCAGCGAGTAGACGTAGTTGCCCACCACGACGTTGCGGCCGAAGTCGGTCGTCTTCTCCGCGTAGTTGGTGTCCATGTGGAGCGGGTGGTGGTTCATGGTGAGCAGGCAGAAGAGGTGGTCGTCGTACTCGGTGACCGTCTTGCCGGGCCAGTGCTTGTAGACCGCGCCGACCTCGAACTCCTCGTAGGTGCGTCCGAACTGCATGGTCACGCCTCCGGGATCTCGAACTTGGTGGTGCGCTGCATGCCCGCGGCCCGGCCCTTGCCGGCGACGACCAGCGCCATCTTGCGGCTGGCCTCGTCGATCATCTCGTCGCCGAGCATCGCGGAGCCCTTGGCGCCGCCCGCCTCGGAGGTGCAGTAGTCGTACGCGTCGAGGATCAGCTCGGCGTGGTCGTAGTCCTCCTGCGAGGGCGAGTAGATCTCGTTCGCGGCGGCGACCTGGTCCGGGTGGAGCACCCACTTGCCGTCGAAGCCGAGCGCGGCCGAGCGGCGGGCGACCTCGCGGTAGCCCTCCTGGTTGCGGATCTGGAGGTACGGGCCGTCGATCGCCTGGAGGTCGTTGGCGCGGGCGGCCATCAGGATGCGCATCAGGATGTAGTGGTAGGCGTCGGCGTCGTAGCCGGGCGGCTGCTCGCCGACCACCAGCGACTTCATGTTGATGGAGGCCATGAAGTCGGCGGGGCCGAAGATGATGGTCTCCAGCCGGGGCGAGGCCTCGGCGATGGCGTCGACGTTGATCAGGCCCTTGGCGTTCTCGATCTGCGCCTCGATGCCGATCCTGCCGACCTCGAAGCCCATGGTCTTCTCGATCTGGGTGAGCAGCAGGTCGAGCGCCCTGACCTGCTCGGCGTCCTGCACCTTGGGCAGCATGATGCAGTCGAGGTTGGGGCCGGCACCCTCGACCACGGTGATCACGTCGCGGTAGGTCCAGTGGGTGGTCCAGTCGTTGACGCGCACGACGCGGGTCTTGTCGCCCCAGTCGCCGTTGTTGAGGGCGTCGACGATGTTGTGGCGCGCGCTCTCCTTGACCAGCGGGGCGCAGGCGTCCTCCAGGTCCAGGAAGACCTGGTCGGCCGGGAGGCCCTGGGCCTTCTCCAGGAAGCGCGGGTTGCTGCCCGGTACGGCGAGGCAGGAGCGGCGCGGGCGCAGGCGGTTGACAGCAGTCATGAGGGTCTTTCGGTTCCTTCCCAGTGGTCAGCTGGTCAGCTGGTCAGTCGTGGCCGCGGTCGGTGCGGGCGTCCACGGCTGGAGCTTGTTGGCCAGCCGGATCTCGTCCACGATCCGGCCGATGATGGTCGTGATCCCGAAGTCCTTCGGGGTGAACACGGCGGCGACGCCCGCGGCCCTGAGGGCCTCGCCGTCCGCCGCCGGGATGATGCCACCCACGATCACCGGGACATCCTCCACCCCGGCGCGGCGCAGCCGCTTCAGGACGTCGGGTACCAGCTCGCCGTGCGCGCCGGAGAGGATCGACAGGCCCACGCAGTGCACGTCCTCCGCGACGGCGGCGGAGACGATCTGCTCCGGGGTCAGCCGGATGCCCTGGTAGACCACCTCGAACCCGGCGTCGCGGGCCCGGACGGCGATCTGCTCGGCACCGTTGGAGTGCCCGTCCAGGCCGGGCTTGCCGACCAGCAGGCGCAGCTTGCCGGCGCCCAGCTCCTCGGCGGTGGCGGCGACCGCGGCGCGGACCTGCTCCAGCTCGCCGCCGGGCTCGGCGGCCACCGCGACGGGGGCGCCGCCGACGCCGGTGGGCGCGCGGTACTCGCCGAAGACCTCGCGCAGGGCGAAGGCCCACTCGCCGGTGGTGACCCCGGCCCGGGCGCAGGCGAGGGTGGCCGGCATCAGGTTGGCCTCGGTGGCGGCGACGGCCTTGAGCCCGGCCAGCGCCTCCTGGGCGGCGGCCTCGTCGCGCTCGGCGCGCCAGGCCTCCAGGGCGGCGAGCACGGACTGCTCGGAGGCCGGGTCGACCACCATGATCGCGGTGTCGAGGTCGGCCGTGAGCGGGCTCTCCTCGGTGGTGTCGAAGCAGTTGACGCCGACGATCCGGTCCTCGCCGGACTCGATCCGGGCCCGGCGGGCGGCGTGCGAGGCGACCAGGTTGGACTTCAGGTAGCCGGACTCGACGGCCGGGATCACCCCGCCCATCTCCAGCACCTTGTCGATCTCGGCCTCGGCGCCGGCCAGCAGCTCGGCGGTCTTGGCCTCGATCACCTGGGAGCCGTTGAAGATGTCGCCGTACTCCAGCAGGTCCGACTCGTAGGCCAGCACCTGCTGGATGCGCAGCGACCACTGCTGGTCCCAGGGCCTGGGCAGGCCGAGCGCCTCGTTCCAGGCGGGCAGCTGGACGGCCCGCGCGCGGGCGTCCTTGGAGAGGGTGACGGCCAGCATCTCCAGGACGATCCGCTGGACGTTGTTCTCCGGCTGCGCCTCGGTCAGGCCGAGCGAGTTGACCTGGACGCCGTACCGGAAGCGGCGCTGCTTGGGGTCGGTGACGCCGTAGCGCTCCAGGGTGACCTTCTCCCACAGCCGGGCGAAGGCGCGCATCTTGCACATCTCCTCGACGAAGCGCACGCCGGCGTTGACGAAGAAGGAGATCCGGGCGACCACCTCGCCCATCCGCTCGGCCGGCACCTGGCCGGAGTCGCGCACGGCGTCGAGCACCGAGATGGCGGTGCACATCGCGTAGGCGATCTCCTGGACGGGCGTCGCCCCGGCCTCCTGCAGGTGGTAGCTGCAGATGTTGATCGGGTTCCACTTGGGGATGCTGCCGACCGTGTAGGCGATCATGTCGGTGATCAGCCGCACCGACGGGCCGGGCGGGAAGACGTGCGTCCCGCGCGACAGGTACTCCTTGACGATGTCGTTCTGGGTGGTGCCGGTGAGCTTGGCGACGTCCGCGCCCTGCTCCTCGGCGACCACCTGGTAGAGCGCCAGCAGCCACATCGCGGTGGCGTTGATCGTCATGGACGTGTTGGTCCGTTCGAGCGGGATGCCGTCGAACAGGGTGCGCATGTCGCCGACGTGGCCCACCGGGACGCCGACCCGGCCGACCTCGCCGCGGGCGAGGACGTGGTCGGAGTCGTAGCCGGTCTGGGTCGGCAGGTCGAAGGCGACGGACAGGCCGGTCTGGCCCTTCGCCAGGTTCCGCCGGTAGAGCGCGTTGGAGTCGCTCGCGGTGGAGTGGCCGGCGTAGGTGCGCATCAGCCAGGGCCGGTCGCGCTTCTGAGGCTCAGTCATCGGACCCGTCTCACACGTTGCGGAAGCGGTTGATGGCGGGCAGGTGCTTCTCCCGCAGCTCGTGGTCGGTGACGCCGAGGCCCTCCTCGGGCGCCAGGCAGAGCACGCCGACCTTGCCCTGGTGCTTGTTGTGGTGCACGTCCAGGGCGGCCTGGCCGGTCTCCTCCAGGGAGTAGACCTTGGACAGGGTCGGGTGGATCCTGCCCTTGGCGATCAGGCGGTTGGCCTCGAAGGCCTCGCGGTAGTTGGCGAAGTGCGAGCCGACGATCCGCTTGAGCGACATCCACAGGTACCGGTTGTCGTACTGGTGCATGTAGCCGGAGGTGGAGGCGCAGGTGACGATGGTGCCGCCCTTGCGGGTGACGTACACCGATGCGCCGAAGGTCTCCCGGCCCGGGTGCTCGAAGACGATGTCCACGTCCTCGCCGCCGGTGAACTCGCGGATCTTCGAGCCCAGGCGCTTCCACTCGCGCGGGTCCTGGTTGTTCTCGTCCTTCCAGAACCGGTAGCCCTCCGCCGAGCGGTCGATGATCGCCTCGGCGCCCATGGCGCGGCAGATCTCGGCCTTCTGGTCGCTGGAGACCACGCAGATCGGGGTGGCGCCGCCGGCCAGGGCGTACTGGGTGGCGTACGAGCCGAGGCCGCCGCTGGCGCCCCAGATCAGCACGTTGTCGCCCTGCTTCATGCCGGCGCCGTTGCGCGAGACCAGCTGGCGGTAGGCGGTGGAGTTGACCAGGCCGGGGGAGGCGGCCTCCTCCCAGCTGAGGTGCCTCGGCTTGGGCAGCAACTGGTTGGTCTTCACCAGGGCCAGCTGGGCCAGGCCGCCGAAGTTGGTCTCGAAGCCCCAGATGCGCTGCTCCGGGTCCATCATCGTGTCGTTGTGGCCCTCGGGGGACTCCAGCTCGACCGAGAGGCAGTGCGCGACGACCTCGTCGCCGGGCTTCCAGGCGTTGACCCCGGCGCCGGTGCGCAGCACCACGCCGGCGAGGTCGGAGCCGAGGACGTGGTACGGCAGGTCGTGGCGCTTGGTGAGCGGCGACAGCTGGCCGTAGCGCTCCAGGAAGCCGAAGGTGGAGACCGGCTCGAAGATCGAGCTCCACACGGTGTTGTAGTTCACCGAGCTGGCCATGACGGCGACCAGGGCCTCGCCCGGGCCCAGTTCGGGCAGGGCGATGTCGTCGAGGTGAAGGGACTTGCGGGGGTCCTTGTCGCGGCTGTCGAGGCCGGCGAACATCTGCTCCTCGTCCTTGTGGAGCGTCACCGCCCGGTAGGACTCGGGGAGCTTGAGCGCCGCGAAGTCCGCCGACGTGCTGTCGGTGCTGAGGATCGCGTCGAGGATTTCCTGCATGGCTGCCTCCGAAGGCGTACCTGTGTGAGGGGCACAGGGCGTCTGGGGGAGCCGGGAGCGGACACCGGCTTCGCTGAGGTGGGTGGTGGGTGGGTCAGGCTGGGTGCCCGGGGTGGACCGGGCCTGCTGGCTCTGCTCCCGGGGTGTGGGAGCGCCGGACGACGGCGCGCCGAGGTGGGGAGCCGCGGCGCCGCGACCGGTGGGTAACAAGGTAGTGGCACCCTGTGCCACTCGTAAAGACACCGGGTGTCACGAATTCGGACGGCCTCCGGGGTCGCTCGACGCGCGTTGCGCGGGCATGCGAAGGGCCCGCGCCGACTGCTCGGCGCGGGCCCTCGACACTGCTCTGACCTGCGTAAACGTTGCCGCTATGACTCCCGGGCGCCACTCAGCGCGGCCCGGATGCTGTCCACCACGACCTCCAGCGGAGCGTCCGTCCGGGCGACTGTGATGAGTACCTCACCTCCGGGACTGGCACTCAGTGCGCTCTCCGCCCCGGTGTCCCCGGGGGTCCCGTTGGCACCCGGTGCCACCACCGATCCCCGGCGTCTGGCACCCGGTGCGCTGGCGGCCCAGAAGGTCCGCCGGATCACCTCGAAGGAGTGGTCCAGCTGCGCCTCGACGTCGCCCCGGCCGCCGGCCCGCAGCCAGCGCCGCAGCACGTGGTTGTGCGCCGCGACCACCGCCGCCGCCGAGACCTCGGCCAGCATCGAGTCGTCCTCGCCGCCGCGCTGCCAGCCGGACGGGATGGACTCGCCGGTGTCGAAGCGCCCCAGCAGGTAGCGGGTGAACAGCCGCTCGTAACGGGCCACCACGGCGATCTCCCGCTCGCGCAGCGCCGGGACCTGGCGGATCAGCTGGTACCGCGCGACCGACACCCCCGGGGTGGAGGCGTACATCCGCAGCACCTCCTTGATGCCGCGGCAGACCACGTCCAGCGGGTGCTCCTCCGGCTCGGCACTGGCCAGCAGGTCGGCCACCCGCACCAGGGTGTCGTCGTGGTCCGGGAAGATCGCCTCCTCCTTGGACCGGAAGTACCGGAAGAAGGTGCGCCGGGCCACCCCGGCGGCGGCCGCGATCTGGTCGACCGTGGTCTCCTCGTAGCCCTGCGAGGCGAACAGCTCCATCGCGGCCGTGGCCAGGTCCTGGCGCATCTGCTGGCGCTGCGCCGCCGCCCGGCGGCTGCCCGGCCCGCCCTCCGGTCCGGTGCCCCCGGTCGAGGGGGCGGTCCGGTCGGTGCCGCCGTGCGGCCCGGCGGGGTGCTGCGGGGAGGTTGACTGAACCCGATCCATGTCCGGAACGCTACACGGCCCGGACGGAGCGGCCGCGGCCCTTCCCCGCCGCACCGGCGCGACCGGGCCGGTCACGGCCGGGCGGGGCCAGCGGGAGGACACCGTCCCGGGGCTCCAGCCGGGGCGCGTGGAGGCCGCGGAGGGCGCGGAGCCGTACGGCGGGGCGCCGTTCCCGGCGGCCGTGCCACCGGCCTGCGGCGTGGTCACCGGCGCGCGTGGTCGCGGAAGCCGCGGCCGGTCTTGCGGCCCAGGCAGCCCGCCGCGACCAGGTGCTCCAGCAGCGGCGCGGCGGCCAGGCCGGGCTCGCGGAACTCCTGGTGCAGCACCTGCTCGATGGTCAGCGAGACGTCCAGGCCGACCACGTCCAGCAGCTCGAACGGGCCCATCGGGTAGCCGCAGCCGAGCTTCATCGCGGTGTCGATGTCGTCCACCGTCGCGTAGTGCTCCTGAAGCATCCGCACCGCGTCGTTCAGGTACGGGAAGAGCAGCGCGTTGACGATGAAGCCGGCCCGGTCGCCGCACTCCACGGGGTGCTTGCGGACCTTGGCGGTCAGCTCCAGCACGGTCGCGGTGACGTCCGGCGCGGTCAGCACCGTGGAGACCACCTCGACCAGCTTCATCGCCGGGGCCGGGTTGAAGAAGTGCATGCCGATCACGTCCTGCGGCCGCGAGGTGGCGGTCGCGCAGCTGATCACCGGCAGCGAGGAGGTGGTGGTGGCGAGCACCGCGCCCGGCCTGACGATCTTGTCCAGGGTGGCGAAGAGCTCCCGCTTGACCGCCAGGTCCTCGGCGACCGCCTCGACCACCAGGTCCACCTCGGCCAGCTCGGCGTACTGGCCGACCGGGGTCACCAGCGCCAGCGCGGCGTCCCGCGCCTCGGCGGACAGCCGGCCCTTGGCCACCGAGCGCTCCAGCGACTTCGCCAGCTGCGCCTTGGCCCGCTCGGCCTTCTCCTGGCTGCGGGCGGCCAGCAGCACCGGGTGCCCGGCCTTGGCGAACACCTCGGCGATGCCGGTGGCCATCGTCCCCGAGCCGCAGACGCCGACGGTGCGCACCTCCCGGCCCGGCACCTTCGGCAGGGCCGGCCCGGTGGCCGCGTCCACGGCCCGGGAGGAGCCCGGCGCCTCGTAGGTGTAGAAGCCGCGGCCGGTCTTGCGGCCCAGCAGCCCGGCCGCGACCAGCTGGCCGAGGATCGGGGCGGGGGCGTGCAGCCGGTCCCGGGACTGCTCGTACATCGCCTCCAGCACGGTGCGGGCGGTGTCGACGCCGATCAGGTCGAGCAGCGCCAGCGGGCCCATCGGCAGGCCGCAGCCGAGCCGCATCGCGGCGTCGATGTCCTCCCGCGAGGCGTACTTGGACTCGTACATCGCGGCGGCCTGGTTCAGGTAGGCGAACAGCAGGCCGTTGACCACGAAGCCGGCCCGGTCGCCGGCCGCCACCGGCTCCTTGCCGAGGTCCCGGGCGAAGGCGGCGGCGTCCTCGGCCGTCCGCGGCGAGGTCAGCACGGTGCGGACCACCTCGACCAGCTTCATGCTGTGCACCGGGTTGAAGAAGTGCAGGCCGAGCACCCGCTCCGGGCGGGCGGTCGCGGCGGCGATCCGGGTCACCGAGAGCGCGGTGGTGCCGGTGGCCAGCACGGTGGTCTCCGGGCAGATCCGGTCCAGCTCGGCGAAGACCTCCCGCTTCAGCTCCAGCTGCTCGGGCACCTCCTCGATCACCAGGTCCGCGTCCGCGGCGGCGGCCAGCTCGTGGCCGACCGAGAGCCGGGCCAGCAGCCCGGCGCGCTCCTCGGCGGTCAGCCGCTCCCGGTCCACGGCGTGCGCGGTGGCCTCCTCGATCCGGGCCAGCGCCCGGGCGGCCGAGTCCTCGGTGGCCTCGATGCCGATCACCCGGCGGCCGCTCTTGGCGACCGCCACGGCGACGCCGGCACCCATCGTGCCGAGGCCGACGACGGCGACAGTGGGGAAGGGACGCTCCATCTGTCCTGACTCCTAGTCATGAAGGGCCCGCGCGTGCTCCGGCGGGCACGCCGCCGCGCCCGTACGCCGGGGGCGGCCGCCGCCGGAGGAGGGTCCACGCGCGGGGGCTGGGGAGATGACGGGTGCGGCGCATCGGGCAGCGGCCGGTCCGCTCCGGCCGAACTGCGGATGTGCCGTGGTGCTCAGGCGCTCGAAGGTGAAGGAAGCGACTCTGATACGAGGAGGAGACCCGGCCCGCCGCGGTCCGCGGCACCTGCCGGTGAAGAGCGCACCGCGCGGGCGCCGGAGAAACGGCGACCGCGGCCTGCCGCCGGTGCGGCTCCCGAAGCCCGGCGGTGGTGCGTGTCCGGCCACTGTAGCGAAGCTACTCGCGAGTAGGAAGGGGGCGGAGGCGAAAACCCGCCACCGCCTGCCCTCGCACGCGGACGCCGACCACCTGGAGCGGACCGCGCGGCGGAGCCGGCCGCCGGGTTCGCCCCGAACGGGTGAACGGGTGAACAGGGCTGCCAATAGGACCACCCGATAGGGGAGTTACCCGACCGTGACCGGCGGGGCAGC
The DNA here is from genome assembly GCF_055383135.1 of Kitasatospora sp. Xyl93. Lineage (NCBI taxonomy): Bacteria > Bacillati > Actinomycetota > Actinomycetes > Kitasatosporales > Streptomycetaceae > Kitasatospora > Kitasatospora sp. Xyl93. The sequence continues at coordinate 5,917,841 of NZ_AP029185.1, forward strand.
ATGGGAGGCATGACCCCCGGAACCGCCTCCGCCGGCCCCGCCGCGCCCGATCCCACCGCTCCCGGTCCCGCCGAGCCGCCCGTCAGCGCCGACCGGCTCGCCGCCGCCGCGGCGGCGGCCGTCGCGCTGCCCTCGCGCGCCGAGCGGGCCGAGCGGGCCGGGGAGGTGGCCGACCGGCTGCGCACCGAGGCCGTCGAGGCGGTGGCCGTCACCTGGGTGGACAACGCCGGCGTCACCCGGGTCAAGGCCGTGCCGCTCGGCGGCCTGGCGCACGCCGCGCAGTGGGGCGTCGGCACCGCGCCCTGCTTCGACGTGTTCCTCGCCGACGACACGATCACCACCAGCCCGATCATCGGCGGCCCCACCGGGGACCTCAGGCTCTACCCGGACCTCGACCGGGTCGTCCCGCTGGCCGCCCAGCCCGGCTGGGCCTGGGCCCCGGGGGACAGGTACACCCAGGCCGGCGGCTCGCACCCGGGCTGCCAACGGCTGTTCGCCCGCCGGGCCCAGGCCGTGGCGGCCGCGCGCGGGCTGAGCCTCAAGGCCGGCATCGAGGTCGAGTGGACGGTCGCCCTGGCCGGCACCCCGCAGGATGAGCCGCGGTACCCGACGCACGGCCCGGCGTACGGGATGCACCGGGTCACCGACCTCTCCGACTACCTGCGCGACGTCCTCACCGCCCTCGGCAGGCAGGGGCTGGGCGTCCTCCAGATCCACCCCGAGTACGCCCCGGGCCAGTTCGAGGTCTCGGTCGCCCCCGAGGGCCCGGTCGCCGCCGCCGACACCTCCGTCCTGGTCCGGCACACCGTCCGGGCCGTCTCCGCCCGGCACGGCCTGCGGGCCTCCTTCGCCCCGGTGGTCGAGACTGGCGTCGTCGGCAACGGTGGGCACCTGCACGTCAGCCTCTGGCGGGACGGCCGCAACCTCGGCCACGGCGGCCCCGGCCCGCACGGCCTGACCGCCGAGGCCGAGGGTTTCCTCGCCGGGGTGCTCGACGCGCTGCCCGAACTGCTGGTGCTGGGCTGCTCCAGCCCGGCCGGGTACCTGCGGCTGGTGCCCTCGCACTGGGCCGGCGCCTACCAGTGCTGGGGCCTGGAGAACCGCGAGGCCGCGCTGCGCCTGGTGACCGGCTCCACCGGGGAGCGGGCCGCCACCGCCAACGCCGAGGTCAAGTGCTTCGACGCGAGCGCCAACCCGTACCTGGCGGTCGGCGGGGTGATCGCGGCCGGCCTCGCCGGGCTGGACCAACGCCGAGCCCTCCCACCGGAGTTCACCGGGGATCCGGCGGCCGCCGAGCCCGGTACGGTGCCCCGGCTGCCGACCGGCCCGGCCGAGGCGATCGCCGCGTACGAGCGCTCCGCGGTGCTGCGCGAGGCGCTCGGCGAGCCGCTCTACCAGGCGGTGCTGGCGGTGCGCCGGGCGGAGCGGGAGCAGTACGCGGCCGTCACGCCCGAGGAGCTGGTCGCGGCCACCCGCTGGCGGTACTGAGCGGTGGCCCGGCCGCAGGGCCCCGCGCTGGTCGACCACCACTGCCACAGCGTGGTGGCGGCCGAGCTCACCGACGACGCCCTGGCCGGGCTGCTCACCGAGTCCGACCGCCCGCCCGCGCCCGGCTGCTCGCCCTTCGACAGCGCGCTGGGCCTGGCGGTGCGGCGCTGGTGCCCGCCCGTGCTCGGCCTGCCGGCGCACGCCCCGGCCGCCGACTACCTGGCCCGGCGGCGGGAGTTGGGCGCGGCCGAGGCCGCCGGGCGGCTGCTGGCGGCGGCCGGGCTGGACACCTGCCTGGTGGACACCGGGCTGACCACCGCCGCGGGCCACCCGCTGCTGCCGCCCGCCGAACTGGCCGAGGCCACCGGCGCCTCGGTGCGCGAGGTGGTCCGGTCCGAGTCGGTCGCCGAGACGGTGGCGTGCGGCGCCGCGGACTGGCCGCGGGCCGTCGCGCAGGCGCTCGGGTCGGCCGCCGCCGGGGCCGTCGCGGTCAAGTCGGTGCTCGCCTACCGGCACGGCCTGGCCGCGCCCGCCGAACGCCCCGCCACCGCGGCCGTGGTGGCCGCGGCCGGTGCCCACCTGCGCGCCGGGCGGGTCCGGCTGACCGACCCGGTCCTGCTGCACCACCTGCTCTGGACGGCCGTGGACGTCTGCGCCGAGCTCGGCCTGCCGCTCCAACTCCACACCGGCTTCGGCGATCCGGACCTCACCCTGCACCGGGCCGACCCGTCGCTGCTGACGGACTTCGTGCGGGCCGCCGAGCCCAGCGGCGTCCCGCTGGTGCTGCTGCACGGCTACCCGTACCACCGGCAGGCCGCCTGGCTGGCCCAGGCCTTCCCGACGGTGTACACCGACCTCGGGCTGACCGCCTCCTACACCGGGCCGCGGGCGGCCGCGGTGCTGGGCGAGATGCTGGAGTTGGCCCCGTTCGGGAAAATGCTGTTCTCCACCGACGCCTACGGCCTGCCCGAACTGTATTTGGTGGGCACCTGTCAGTTCCGGTACGGACTGGGTGCGCTGCTCGCGGCCTGGCGGGCCGACGGAGCCTGTTCCGCGGCCGACGCCGAGCGGCTGACGCGGTCGGTCGCGGCCGACAACGCCCGTCGGCTGTACGCGTTGTAGGGATGCGATCAGTGCTGGTGGCCGATGTCGTGACGGGTGTGGCCGCACGTCGGCGAACCATCACTTTTTAACACTCTTGACCTCTGTTTCCTGTGTTGGGGCCGGTTGTCCGTAGGCCCTGTTCCTGGTCACGATGTGACGATTAGATGACTACCCCTTGCGCTTATAACCAAATATTCATTAGCGTCCCGGTCATTCCCAAGCGCACCTGCCCATCGCAGCTGCCGCCTGACGAGCCGGGAGGCCAACCCTCATGCGTGTTCCTCGGATCAGTCGTACCCGGTACGCGGCGGTGGGCGTCGTACTCGCCACCGCCGGCGCCCTCGCGCTGCCGGCCGGTACCGCTGTCGCGGCCCCCACGGCCGACTCGACGACCGGTCCGCTGCTGAGCTACGTCGTCAACACCAAGGCCAACCACGGCCAGGTGCAGAAGGTCGAGAAGGCCATCGCCGGCCTCGGCGGCACGGTGGTCCAGTCGTACGAGCAGGTCGGCGTCGTGGTCGCCCGCTCCAACGACACCAAGTTCGCCGAGAAGCTGCGCCTGGCCAAGGGCGTCGACTCGGTCGGCGCCAGCCGCACCAAGGGCATCCAGGCCTCCGACCAGGGCAAGGCCGAGGTCGCCACCGACTCGGCCGCCGTGGCCGCCGCCCCGGGTGAGGACCCGGACGAGGCCTACCAGTGGGACATGCGGCAGATCGGCGCCGACAAGGCGCACAAGATCTCGCTCGGCAGCCGCAACGTCACCGTCGGCGTGCTGGACTCCGGCATCGACGCCACCCACGAGGACCTGGCCGCCAACGTGGACGCCTCGCAGTCGGTCTCCTGCCTCGACGGCAAGACGAACACCGACTGGAAGGCCTGGCAGCCGACCACCAGCGACCACGGCACCCACGTGGCCGGCACCATCGCCGCCGCCAAGAACGGCAAGGGCATCGTCGGCGTCGCGCCGAACGTGAAGCTGGCCGCCGTCAAGGTCGTCGACGACGGCGGGTTCATCTACCCGGAGAACGCGGTCTGCGGCTTCGTCTGGGCCGGCGAGCACGGCTTCAAGGTGACGAACAACAGCTACTTCGTCGACCCGTGGATGTTCAACTGCAAGACGGACAAGGACCAGGCCGCGATCTCGGAGGCCGTCCGCAAGGCCGTCGCCTTCTCGCAGCGCAAGGGCGTCCTCAACGTCGCCGCCGCGGGCAACGAGAACATCGACCTGGCGCACAAGACCGTCGACGTGGCCAGCCCGGACGACACCACCCCCACCACCCGCCCGGTCACCAACGACTGCCTGTCGCTGCCGACCGAGCTGCCCGGTGTGGTCGCCGTCTCCGCGGTCGGCTCCGACGGCGTCAAGGCGTACTACTCCAGCTACGGCAAGGGCGTCGTGTCCGTCACCGCCCCGGGTGGCGACCGCCGCTTCCAGTTCCCGAACACCCCGGACAAGGACGGCCGCATCCGGTCCACCATTCCCGGTGGCAAGTACGGCTACATGCAGGGCACCTCGATGGCCACCCCGCACGTCGCCGGCGTGGCCGCGCTGCTCGCCAGCACCTTCCCGTGGGCCAGCCCGGACGAGCTGACCGAGCTGCTGACCACCCACGCCGAGTCCGTCCCGTGCCCGACCGGCGAGTTCAACCCGGGCGGTGCCGGCACCTGGAAGGCCACCTGCGAGGGCGGCGCCGACGACAACGGCTTCTACGGCGCGGGCCTGGTCAACGCCGAGAAGGCGGTCCAGTGGTGGCGCTGACGCGCTGACCGCGGACAGCTCTGAACAGTAGAACCGGGGAGCGGGCCCAGTGGGTCCGCTCCCCGGTCGCGTTCCCGCACCGAAGGCCCGCGGCGGCCTCCGCCCCCGCACGCCGGCCGGCCCGGTCAGTCCTCGTCGAAGTGGTGCTCCCAGACCGTCTCCACCGACGGCTTGCCGTGCAGGTCCGGCACCTCCTGCAGCCAGGCCGGCCGCCCCGCCCGGGTCCGGGCCGCCCGGCGCCGCTCCGCCTCGCGCAGCTGCTCGGGCGTGGCGAAGCCCTCCGGCAGCCACTCCTCGGAGAGCACCACCCGGGCGGCCAGGTGGGTGACGTAGGCGTGCCGGACGGCGTCCACCGAGTCGAAGCCGGGCTCGTCGGCCAGCCACTCGTCCGGGACCAGCGCCACCACCTCCTCCAGCAGCGGCACGGTGACCAGCGGTCCGAGCTCCTCGTCGGCCAGCCGGACGTCCGGGGCCGAGCCGCCGAGCGCGTGCGCGCTGAGGTCGTACCGCCTGCCGACCGACGCCTCGGCGCCGGCCCAGCGGTGGTGGAAGATCAGCGCGGCGCCGTTGTCGATCAGCCAGAGCCGCCCGTGCCAGACCACCAGGTTGGGGTTGTGCACGGTGCGGTCGACGTTGCCGGTCAGGGCGTCCAGCCAGACCACCCGGCCGGCCTCGGCGGAGTCCACCGCGATCATCCCCGGCCGGAAGTCCCGCGCGCCGGGCAGCAGGTCCATCCCGAGGTTCAGCCCCGCGCTGGCCTTGAGCATGTCCTGGATCTCGGTGTCCGGCTCGTCCGCGGCGACGACCGGGTCGAAGTCCACCAGCCGCAGCTCCGGCACCCGCAGGCCCAGCCGCCGGGCCAGCTCGCCGACGATCACCTCGGCGATCAGCGCCTTGCGGCCCTGCGCGGCCCCGGTGAACTTGACCACGTACGTTCCCAGGTCGTCGGTCTCCACCACGCCGGGGACGGAGCCGCCGGCGCGCAGCGGGTCGACGTAGCGCACAGCAGTCACCAGATCGAGCACACCGGCCACCCTATCCCGGCGCGTCGCGGGCGTGAGCCTGTGATTGGCTTGCCGGACAGAGCGGTTCCCACCGGACGAGGAGAGCAAGGTCATGGGACAGGTGCAGGCCACCACCGAGCGGGTCTACGACGCCGCCCCCGAGCGGGTGTACGAGGCGCTGGCCGACTACCAGGTGACCCGCCCGAAGCTGCTGCCCGCGCAGTACAGCGAGTACGAGGTGCGGGTCGGCGGCACCGGCGCCGGCACCCAGGTGCACTGGCGGCTCCAGGCCACCGAGAAGCGGGTGCGCGACTGCCTGTTCACCGTCTCCGCGCCGGAGCCCGACCAGCTGGTGGAGAAGGACGCCAACTCCAGCATGGTGATCACCTGGACCGTCTCGGCCGTCGGCGAGGGCCGTTCCAAGGTCACCGTGACCGCCACCTGGCAGGGTGCGACCGGCATCGGCGGCTTCTTCGAGCGCACCTTCGCCCCGAAGGGCCTGAACCGGATCCACGACCAGGTGCTGGCCAACCTCGCCGCCGAGGTCCGCTGAGGCCACCGGCGTCCGCCGGATCCACCGAGGTCCCGCCCGGGTCCGGTCCCGTCCGGGTCCGCGTGCCTCGATCCGCGTGCCCGGACCGGCGAGCCCGGATCCGGCCATGCGATCGAATCGCTTGGAGATCCGATCGGTTCGGCCACCCGTACGACCCGAAAGCCGTACGGGTGGCCGAACCGCCACCTGCGGGTGACGGGGGCCGCCCGGCACGGGGGAGCCACCCTAGGCTCGCCGCCGTGCATATGACGATCCTTCACATTTCGCAACCGGTGGACGGCGGGGTCGCCCGCGTCGTCGCCGATCTGGTCCGGGGGCAGCGGGAGGCCGGCCACCGCGTCCTGGTCGCCTGTCCGCGCGGCGGGCGGCTGGCCGAGGAGGCCGCCGCCGTGGGCGCGCTGGTCCAGGACTGGCCCGCCCGGCGCCCGCCCGGCCCGGGCACCCCCGCCGAGGCCTGGCGGCTGCGCCGGATCGTCCGGGCGGCTTCACCCGACGTGGTCCACCTGCACAGCGCCAAGGCCGGGCTGGCCGGACGGCTCGCGGTGCGCGGCACGGTGCCGACCGTCTTCCAGCCGCACGCCTGGTCCTTCGCCGCCGTGGACGGTGCGACGGCCGCCGCCACCCTGCGCTGGGAACGCTTCGCGACCCGCTGGGCGCACCGGCTGCTCTGCGTCAGCGTCCAGGAACGGGCCGACGGCGTGGCGGCCGGGGTGCACGCCGACTGGGCGGTGGTCCCCAACGGCGTGGACGTGCGCCACTACGCGCCCGCCGACCGCCGAGCCGCCCGGATCGCGCTCGGCCTGGACCTGGACGCCCCGCTCGCGGTGTGCGTCGGGCGGCTGTGCCGGCAGAAGGGCCAGGACGTGCTGCTGGCCGCCTGGCCGGAGGTGCTGCGCCGGGTGCCGCGGGCCCGGCTGGCGCTGGTCGGCGGCGGGCCGGAGGAACAGCGGGTGGCCGAGCTGGTCCGGGCGAGCGCCGAGCCGTCCCGGGTCCGGTTGGTCGGGGACGTGCCGGACCCGCGGCCGTGGCTGGCGGCGGCCGACCTGGTGGTGCTGCCCTCGCGCTGGGAGGGGATGGCGCTGGCCCCGCTGGAGGCGATGGCGGGCGCCCGCCCGGTGCTGCTGACCGACGTGCCCGGCGCCCGGGAGTGCCTGCCGCCGTCCGAGCTGGCGCACGCGGTGGTCCCGCCCGAGGACGCGCCGGCCCTCGCCGCCCGAATGGGGGACGCGCTGTCGGATCCGATCGAATGCGAGCGGCGCGGCGCCCGGCTGCGCGACCACGTGGTCGGCCGGCACGACGTGCGCACCGTGGTCGAACAGGTGGACGTCCTCTACCGCCACCTGCTGGGCGCGGGACCGGCCTCGGGGCGGCGCCGGGCCCGTGTCCCAGAGCGGATCTGATCGTTTCACATGCCGTGAATGCCCGCCGTTTCCGGCGTTGTCGTATTCGCACCCTCGACCGGATACGGAGGCGAGGCGTCAAATCCGAAATAACTATTAATGGGCGGCGGGAAATGAATCGGCAAGTCAACTCCCGCCCTGTACCGCCCGGTTCTGTATTGTCGGATTTTGCCTGCTTCGTTCGGATTTCCTTCCGGGAATTAACGGCTGAGCCCCTCGCGACCGACTTCTCGCTGACCGGTTCCTTCGCGATCGGCCCCGCCGCCGGGCCCACGAAAGCCCCATGCGGCAGCAGGCGCTGTCAGGACCGCGCCCGCCGGGCCGGGACGGCCGCCCCGCGCCAACCGGTGCCGGGGCACCGTCACCCCGGGCACACAGCAGGGGAGATCGTGCGCTGATGACCATTGACCACGACCGTGTGCACCGACCGGCCGGGCCCCTGTCCGGCCCCCGCCGCCCCGGCACCGGGCTGCTCGACCGGCCGGCCGGAGCGGCGCACCCCCGGGCCGTCCCACCGCCGCACCGGCCCCGCGGGACGGCCCGCTCCCGGCTGGCCCTGTCACTCGCCCTGGTCCAGGCCGACGTCATCGCGCTGTGCTCCGCCGGCGGCATCGCCAACCGGGCCGTCGACCCCGCCGCCCCGCTCGACCCGCTGCTCGGCGTCCCCGCCGTCCTGCCCCTGCTGCTCCTGCTCAACCTGACCGGCGGCCTCTACCGCTCCCGGCTCACCCTCTCCGTCCTGGACGAACTGCCCGCACTGGCCGCCCGGGCCGTGGTCGCCACCGCCTTCGCCGTCACCCTGTCCGGCTGCCTCGCCGACCACTGGCTCGGCTTCGGCCCGGTCGGCCCGGCCCGGCTCACCGTCCTGCTCGGCGCCCAGCTGCTGATCGCCGCCGTCGGCCGCGCCGTCCTCTACCACCTGGTCCGGCGCAGCCGCCGCAGCCGCCCCAGCCCCGTCCTGGTGCTCGGCGCCGGCCGGCTCGGCCGCCGGGTCGCCGTCGCCCTGCGCGAGCACGGCGAGTACGGGATGCGCCCGGTCGGCTTCCTGGACACCGACCCGCCGCTGCTGCCCGGTGACAACGACCTGCCCGTGCTCGGCGGCAGCGAAGTACTGGAGCGCGAGGTGCGCCGGCACGGCGTCCAGCACGTGATCGCCACGGCCGGCGCCGCCGACGAGGCCGAGACCGCCGCCACCCTGCGCGAGGCCGCCCGGCTCGGCTGCCAGGTCTGGCTGGTGCCCGCGCTGCGCGAGTACGGCTCGCTGGCCACCGCCCCGGTCACCGGCGGCGACCACCTGTGGGGCTACCCCTGCCTGCGGGTCGGCCGCCCCGCGATGCGCCGCCCCGGCTGGGCCGCCAAGCGCGCCCTGGACATCACCGCCGCCGCCCTCGGCCTGCTGCTGCTCGCCCCCGTCCTGGGGCTCTGCGCCCTCGCCGTCCGCTTCGACACCGGCCCCGGCGTGCTCTTCCGCCAGCAGCGCACCGGCCTGAACGGCCGGGTCTTCACCGTCCTCAAGTTCCGCACCCTGCGCCCGAACGACGAGCACGAGTCCGCCACCCGCTGGAACATCTCCCAGGACCACCGGATGGGCGCCGTCGGCCGGCTGCTGCGCAGGAGCTCGCTGGACGAGCTGCCCCAGCTGTGGAACGTCCTGCGCGGCGACATGAGCCTGGTCGGCCCGCGCCCCGAACGGCCGTACTTCGTCATGCGGTTCGGCCAGGCCTACCCCGAGTACGCCGACCGCCACCGGGTCCCGGTCGGCCTCACCGGCCTGGCCCAGGTCAACGGCCTGCGCGGGGACACCTCCATCGAGGACCGGGCCCGCTTCGACAACCGCTACATCGAGAGCTGGAGCCTCTGGCAGGACGTCAAGATCCTGTGCCGCACCGCGGTCCTGATGCTCCACCCGGACGGGAGCTGACCCCGCGTGGCCCTGACCCTCCCCGCCTTCCCCCGCCCGGCGTTACGCAAGGCCCTGCCCGCGCTCGCGGAGCGCACCAGCCCGCTGGCCGCCGCCACCGTCCTGCTGGTCTGCGTGCCCACCGGGGAGAAGGACGTCGCCGCCGCCGTCCACGTCACCGCCGCCGACCTCGCCTCGCTGGCCCTGGTCGCCCTCACCGCGCTCAATCTGCTGCGCGGGCGGCTGCCCGCGGTCGACCGCACCACCTGCGCGCTGTTCGGCGGGATCGTCGCCGCCGCCGCCGTCGCCACCATCGGCTCGATCGACCCGGCGGCCGCCGTCACCGGCTTCGTCCGGCTCACCCAGGTGTTCGTCCTGGTCCCCGCCGCCGTCCTCTGCTCGTTGCGCGACCGCACCGACCAGCGCCTGGTCCTCGGCTCCTTCGTGCTCGCCGCGCTGATCCAGGGCGTGGTCGGCGCGAAGCAGTACCTCACCCACACCGGCGCCTCCTACACCGGCGAGCCGATCCGGGCCGTCGGCACCTTCGGCGCGCTCGACGTCATGGCGATGTCCAGCGTGGTCAGCTTCGGGCTGCTGGCCGCCCTGGCGCTGGCCCTCGGCGAGCGCGGACCGGGCGGCGACGCCCGGCTGCGCCGCGCGATGTTCGCCGCCGCCGCCTTCCTCGCCTTCCCGCTGGCCGTCTCCTTCAGCCGCGGCAGCTGGATCGCCACCGGCCTCGCCGCCACCGTGCTGCTGCTGCGCGCCGACGCCCGGCTGCTGGTGCGCGGCGCCGTCCTCGGCCTGGCCGCCGCGGTCGTCCTGGTCGGCGGCCTCGGCCTCGGCGGCTCCGGCGTCACCAAGCGGCTCGGCTCGATCGGCTCCGTCTCGGCCGCCCCCGACCAGTCCGTCTCCGACCGGTACGACCTGTGGTCCACCGCCGGCCGGATCTGGCAGGACCACCCCGTGCGGGGCGCCGGACCCAAGGCCTTCCAGCAACTGCGCGACAGCCACGCCCCGTTGCGGCTGTCCTCCGGCAGCGACGCCGCCGACGCCACCATCGGCTTCCAGCGCGAACCGCTGCTCTCCCCGCACAACATGTACTTCCTGGTGCTCAGCGAGCAGGGCCTGATCGGCATCACCGCCTACGCCGCGCTCTTCCTCACCCTGCTGATCGGCTGCCTGCGCCACCGCCACGGCCCCGGGCTCGCCGCACTCGCCCTGCTCACCTGGGTGCTGGTGGACTTCCTGTACGCCGACATCGGCGGCACCACCACCGTGCTGACCTCCGTCGTGCTCGGCCTCGCCGCCCGCGCGGCCGCCCACCGCCCCGAGCCCCCCGCCACCGGCCCGGCGACCACCACGGCGACCACCGGTCCAACGACCACCGGAGCCGCCCGGTGACCACCGACCGGCCGACCGCCGTCGCCTCCTCCCTCCCGGCCCCCCGCGGCGCCCCCGGCGGGGCCCCCGCCGCCGAGCCCCTCCCGGCTCCCCGACGCGGCTTCCTCGCCAAGGCCTTCGGCGTCACCGCCGTGCTCAGCGCGGCCGGCTCCGGCCTCGGCCTGCTGCGCGACCTCCTGCTGGCCCGCTACTTCGGCGCCAACCAGGGCACCGACGCCTTCCTGGTCGCCTGGACCGTCCCCGAGACCGCCGCGCCGCTGCTGATCGAGGACGCCATGTCCTTCCTCATGGTGCCCGCCTTCGCCCTCGCCCTGGTGCTGCGCGAGGAGGACCCGGACGCCCCCGACCCGGTCCGCCAGCTGGTCCGCGCCACCCTGCCGTGGCTGCTGACCGCGCTCAGCGGCCTCGCCCTGGCCGCCGCCCTGCTCGCCCCGCAACTGGTCGCCCTGCTCGCCCCCGGCCTGCCCGACCCCGGCCTGGCCGTCACCTGCACCCGGATCACCGCGGTCACCGTGCTGCCCTTCGGGGTGGCCGGCTACCTCGCCGCCGCGCTGCGCGCCCACCACCGCTTCACCTCCCCGGCCGGCATCTACGTCGCCTACAACCTCGGCATCCTCGCCGTCCTGCTCTGCCTCCACTCCTACCTCGGCGTGCGCTCCGCCGCCCTCGGCGTCGCGGCTGGCAGCCTGCTGATGGCCGGCCTGCTGGTCGGCCCGTTCCTGCGCCGGCTGCGCCAGGGCCCGCCCGGCACCGGCCGCGGCCGCCGCGCACGCCGGACCCTGGTGCTGATGCCGCTCGCCCTGCTGCCGGTGGCCGCCTTCACGCTCACCCGCCAGTCCCAGGTCTTCGTCGAGCGCTTCCTCGGCTCGGCCCTGCCGCCGGGCACCATCTCGCACCTCAACTACGCCGCCAAGGTCTCCCAACTCGCCATGACGGCGGGCATCCTGATCTGCACCGTCACCTTTCCGCTGGTCGCCCGGGCACTCGCCGCCGGGGACCTCACCGCGGCCCGCGACCGGGTGGAGAAGGACCTCGGCCAGGCGGCGGCGGTCGTCCTGCTCGGCACCGCCTTCCTGATGGCCTGCGCCCCCTCGGTGGTCTCGCTGCTGTTCGAACGCGGCGCCTTCGGCCCGCACGACACCGCCGCCACCGCCGACGTCATCCGGGTGTACAGCTTCGGACTGCCCGCCCAGGCGCTGATCGGCGTGATGATCCGCCCGTACTTCTCGCTGCGCCCGGTGGTCCGCCGGGCCGACGACCCGGGCGCCGAGGACGGCCGCCGCCGACTGCTCGACTGGTACCCGGCCGCCGCGATGGTGCTCGGCCTCGGCGTCACCGTCACCACCGGCCTGCTCGCCACGCCCCGCTTCGGCGCCCTGGGGCTGGCCGCCGGCAACGCGGCCGGCATCACCGCCACCGCCGCCCTGCTGCTGCACGGCCTGGTGCTGCGCGGCATCCCGCTGCGGCTGCGCCGGGTGCTCGGCGGCCACGGCCGGCTGGTGGCCGCCGCCGCCGGGGCCACCGTGCTCGGCGCCGCCGTCGCCGGACCGCTCGCCGACCCCCTGCTCTCGACCCTCCTCGGAGGCCTCACCGTGGCGCTGGCCTTCGCGGCCCTCGGCACCGGGCTCGGCGCCCGTGAGGTGCGCGGCCCGGTCCTCGCCGCCGCGCGGGCCCTGGGGCCCGTCCGGAACCCGCCAACCGTCGCCGAAGAAGGGAAGCGTCCCGATGGACGATGAACCGGGAACCGTCCGGTCGGTTCGGGCGGGCGCCGGCAGCGCACCGCCGCGCCGGGCACGACCGCCCCGGAGCCGCCAGCCGGCCGGTGGACCGCCGGTCTCCGGCTCCGCCTCGCCGTGGATCCTGATGTACCACTCGGTGGCGGTCGAGAAGGAGGACCCCTACCGGCTCACCGTCAGCCCCGAGCGGTTCGCCGAACAGATCGCCTGGCTGCACCGGCGCGGCCGGCGCGGCGTCTCGGTCCGCGAGCTGATGCGGGCCCGAGCCCTCGGCCGGGACGACGGACTGGTCGGCCTCACCTTCGACGACGGCTACGCCGACTTCGCCCGGTACGCGGTGCCGATCCTCCAGGCGTACGGCTTCACCGCCACCGCGTACGTGGTCGCCGACCTGCTCGGCCGGGACAACGACTGGGACACCGAGGGCCCGCGCAAGAAGCTGCTCACCGTCCAGGAGGTCACCGAACTCGCCGCCGCCGGCTGGGAGATCGGCTCGCACGGCCTCGGCCACCAGGCGCTGCCCGGCCTGCCGGCCGAGGCCCTCGCCGTCCAGGCCCGGGAGAGCCGGCGGCTGCTGGAGGAGGCCGTCGGCGGCCCGGTCACCGGCTTCTGCTACCCGTACGGCGCCGTCGACCTGCCCGCCGCCCTGGCCGTGCGCGACGCCGGGTACGACCACGCCTGCGCCATCGCGCACTCCCCGCTCACCGGCCGCTTCGCCCTGCCCCGCTGCTACGTCGGCGACCGCGACGGCGCCTGGCGGCTGCGCGCCAAGAGGGGCCGGCACCGGTGGCGCGACGTGGTCACCGGGCTGCGCCACGGCCGGCGGGGGAGCCGGCCATGAGGGTGCTGCACATCGTCACCGGCCTGGCCTCCGGCGGCGCCGAGCGCCAACTCCACCTGCTGCTGCGGCACCTGCCGGCGCACCAGCAGTGCGAGGTGCTCGCCCTGACCAACCCCGGCGCGGTCACCGCCGCGCTGCGGGCCGACGGCGTCACCGTCCACCACCTCGGCATGCGCGGCAACCGGGACCTCGGCGCGCTGCCCCGGCTGGTCCGGCTGGTTCGGGCCGGCCACTACGACCTGGTGCACACCCACCTCTACCGGGCGCAGCTGTACGGCCGGCTGGCCGCCCGGCTGGCCGGGGTGCGCGCGGTGGTCTCCACCGAGCACTCGCTGCACGCCGGGGTGATCGAGGGCCGCCCGGTCACCCGGGGCGTCAAGGGCCTCTACCTGGCGGCCGAACGGCTCGGCGGCACCACCGTCGCGGTCTCCCGCCAGGTCGCCCAGACGCTGCGCTCCTGGGGCGTCCCGGCGGCCCGGATCGCGCTGATCCCGAACGGCATCGACACCGCCCGCTACAGCCTGCCGCCCGCCGAACGGGCCGCCGTCCGCCGCCGGATCCGGGCCGAACTCGGCCTGCCGTACGGCGGTTGGGTGGTCGGCGGGGTGGGCCGGCTGGTTCCCGGCAAGCGCTTCGAGGTGCTGGTCGAGGCGCTCGCCGACCTCGACCCGGCCACCCGGCTGGTGCTGGTCGGCGAGGGCCCGGAGCGTGCCGCGCTGGAGCGTCGGGCCGAGGAACTCGGCGTCCGGGACCGGCTGGTGCTCACCGGGGAGCGCGACGACGTGCCCGAACTGCTGGCCGCCCTGGACGTGCTGGCCGCCCCCTCCGACGCGGAGACCTTCGGCCTCGGCGTCCTGGAGGGCCTCGCGGCCGGGCTCCCGGTGCGGCACAGCGCCTGCCCGGCGCTCGACGAACTGCCGCCCGGCGCCGCCCCCCAGGCCCGCCGCATCCCCTCCGAGCCCGCCGCCTACGCCGCCGCCCTGCGCGACCTGCGGCCGCTCGGCGGGCACACCGCCGACCCGCTGCCGCACCCCCCGGCCGTCGGCCACTACGACATCGCCCGGGTCGCCTCCGACCTGGGCGCCCTCTACGACCGGCTGGCCCGCGTCTGACCGCCAGCCACCGCCGTACCAGACCCAAGGAGCAACCCCATGACCACACCGCGCCGAAGCGCCCGCCGCCTGGTCCGCCGCTGGTGGCCGGTGGTGCTCGCGGTTCCGCTGGGTGCCGCGGCCGGCGCCGGGTACGCCGTCGTCGCCCACCCGTCGTACGCCGCCAACGCCTACGTCCTCGTGGTCGCGCAGAACCCCGGGGAGGCCGCGATCGCGACCAACTTCGCCCAGGCGTACGGCCGGCTGGCCGGCCAGCCGCAGGTCCTCGCCGTGGCGGCCGCCGAGACCGGCCGCACCCGGTCCGAGCTGGCGTCCCTGGTGCACGGGACGACCTCCCCGGACGCCCCGATGATCGAGATCACCGGCACCGGGCGGCGCCCCCAGGAGGCCGCCCGGAACGCCGACGCGGTGGCCCGCTCGCTGGTCTCCTTCGCCAACACCAGCAGCCGGGACACCAACGTCCGGCTGGTGACGCTTTCCCCCGCCGCCGCGCCGGACAGGCCGACCACGCCCTCCGGGAAGCTGGACGTGGCGGTCGGCGGCGCGGCGGGGCTGCTGCTGGGCTCGCTGGTGATGATGACCCGCCGCCGGGGCGGCTCGGGGACGCCGGAGGCCGCCGACGGGAGCCCCGAGGCGCCGCGGACGCTGCGGGCGCTGCGCGCCGCGAAGGCGTCGGAGGCCCCCGCCGCCGCGCCGGTGGCGGTCCCGACGACGCCCCGCCCGCGCCGCGAGGAGCCGGCCACCGCCGGGGCCGGGCCCGACTCCGCGCCCCTCGCGCCCGAGGCCGCGAGCACGCCCGAGCCCGCGGCCGAGGCGGCCGCGACCGAGGACGCCAAGGCGGAGGCTGCTAAGGCGGAGGGCGCGAAGGCGGAGGGCGCGAAGGCGGAGGACGCGAAGACCGAGGGCGCGAAGGGCGAGGGCCAGAAGAGCGAGGCCGGGAAGGCCGACAGGAAGGCCGGGAAGAAGACCGCCGGGAAGGCCGGCCGGCGCACCGGCGCCGAGCCCGCGGCGGCCGAGCGGCCCCCGGTCGAGGAGCCGGCCCCCGCCGTGGACGAGCCGGCCCCCGCCGCCGAGGAGCCGCCCGCCGTCCAGGAGAAGGCCGCGGCCGGGAGCGGCCGATGAGCACCGGGACCCGCAGAAGCAGCCTGCCCGCCCAGCTGACGGCGCCGGTCTGGACCACCGAACTGCGGTCCGAGGACGACGCCCTGGACGTCCTCGCCGGGGAGTGGGACGACCTGGCCGCCCGCTGCCGGTCCGCCACCTTCTTCCAGGCCGCCGACTGGCAGCGCTCCTGGTGGCGCCACTACGGCCGCCCCGGCCGCCTCCTGGTGGTGCTGGTCCGCCGGGCCGGCCGGCTGGTCGGCGCGGGTGCCTTCGTGCGCCGCGGCGGACCGCTCGGCGGCCTGACCGGCCTCGGCGGCGGGCTGGTCGACTACACCGACGTCCTGCTCGACGACGAGTTCGCCGACCGGGCCGCCGCCGAGTTCGCCGCCGCGCTCCCGCTCACCCGGCCCTGGCACTGGCTGGAACTGCGCGAGGTGCACCCCGAGGCGGCGGTGCACCGGGTCTACCAGCACTGGCGCGGCAGCCGCCGCCGGTACCAGGACTCGCTCTGCCAGTACCTGCCGGCCGTCCCGATGGACCGGCTGCTCAAACGGGTGCCCGGCAAGACCGCCCAGCGCAGCCGGGTGAAGCTCCGCAAGATCGCCGAGGCGGGGGTGAAGGTCCGCACCACCCCGGTGGCCGAGGTGCCGCAGGCGGTGGACGGGTTGCTGCGGCTGCACTTCCTGCAGTGGCGGGCGCGCGGCGTCACGCCCGAGCACCGCACCGAGCGGTTCGCCCGGCACCTGACCGAGTCCACCACCGGGCTGGTCGCCGCCGGCCGGGCCACCGTCCACCAGTTCCACCTGGACGGCCAGCTGGTGGCGGTGAACCTGCTGCTGCTCTGCCCGTCCTTCGGCGGGCTCTACATGTACGGCGCGCACCCGGTGCTGCGCGAGCGGCTGGACATCGCCGGACTGCTGTTCGGCGCGGCGCTGGACGAGACGGTCGGCGCGGGCGTCCCGGTGCTCGGTCTGCTGCGCGGCCAGGAGCCGTACAAGCAGCGCTGGCGTCCGGACCAGCTCGCCAACCAGCGGCTGCTGCTCGGCCCGGCGGGCGCGGCGCCGGCGGCCGCCGTCCGGGCCGCGGCGGTGCGGGCCCGGCAGACGGCGGCGCACCAGCTGCGCACCCGCTTCCCCCGGCTCAAGGAAGCGCTGCTGGCCCGCCGCCGCTGACGTCTCAGGGCCGGCCGTGCGCCGCGCCCGTCGGCCGGCCCGTCGACTTGCCCTTCGCCGGGCGGGCCGACGGGCCGGCCTTCGCGCTGGGCGCGGCACCCGGCACGGCCGGTGCGGCCGGTACCGCGTGCGACTCCGGCGGGCTGGGCGGCCCCGCCACCGCGGGAACGTCCGACGCGGCCGCCGACGGCCCGGCGGTCGGCGCCGGCGCCCCCTTCGACCCGGACATCAGCTGCTTGAACGCCGCCGTCGAGCGCGGATTGCGTTCGCACTGGAAGAAGCCGTGCGGACAGTAGTCGGTGACGGTCTGGTAGGCGGTGTCGTGGGTGCGGATCCAGTCGACCATCCGCTGCACGAACTCGGGGTTGTCGCCGTTGCGGAACAGCCCCCACTCCGGGTACGAGACCGGCTTGCCGCGCTTGGCGG
Organism: Kitasatospora sp. Xyl93; assembly: GCF_055383135.1. Taxonomy (NCBI): domain Bacteria; kingdom Bacillati; phylum Actinomycetota; class Actinomycetes; order Kitasatosporales; family Streptomycetaceae; genus Kitasatospora; species Kitasatospora sp. Xyl93. The sequence goes on from NZ_AP029185.1 coordinate 5,934,841, forward strand.
CGAACTCCACCTGGTCCTGGAGGCCGTACGGCTCGTGCACGTAGTCGTCGAAGTCGGCGCCGGCGGGCTGGTCGTAGTTGTCCATGCCGATGATGTCGACCACGTCGTCGCCGGGGTAGCACTTGGTCCACGGGATGGCGTCCAGGCCCCGGCTGGGGGCGAAGTCGAAGCGGAAGCGCTGCCCCGGCACCGAGCGCATCACCCCGACGATCCGCCGCCAGTACGTCTTCCAGGCGGACGGGTCGGGCTTGCAGCGGTGGGTGTACGTGGTGCCGTTCATCTCCCAGCCGAGGGTGAGCACGGTGTCCGCGCCGCCCATCGTGACCAGTCGGCGCGCGAGTTTGAGGAAGTGCCCGTCGAAGTCCCCGCGCGCCCCCTGGCCGAGCAGCTTCTCGACCTCGTCGTCCGACACGCCCGCCTCGTTGGGCACCAGCATCGGCACCCCGAGCACCAGCAGCCGGGACGGATCGGCCTGCCGCCACTGCGACCACAGGCCGAGCACCGCCGGCTCGCCCTCGATGTCGCTCCAGCCGTTGCCCGCCAGGTAGGTGTGGCCGACCTGGATGTTGGCGTCGCCCAGCCACTGGGCGTACCGGCCGATCTGCGGGATGTAGTCGTCCCAGGAGCCGACGAAGGCGCCGAACGGCGGTTCGTGGCTCGGCCGCTGGACCACCGGGCGGGGTGCCGGGCCGCGCGGCTCGATGGCGTCCGAGGAGAGGGCGTGCCGTTCGGTCTGGCTGAACGGCGTCCCGGCCGGGACGCTGGCCGTGGCCATCAGCAGCAGGGTGGCGGCGGCCAGCGTCAGGCGGCCGATTCGCATGGGTGCTCTCCTCCGGGACGTCGTGTGAGCGGGGCGTCACGGTCTCGGCGTGGACGGACCGTGACGCCCCGCTCGCCGACAGTAGGCCCAAAGGAGGACCGAAACCCCGGATGTCACCCCAAAGTGGGCGCCAATCGAACGCCGTCTGACGCAACGGCCGGCCGCCGGCGGCCATGTATCAGCTCTGTAACGGTCCCGTCGGGCCCCTCCGGCCCGCTCCGGCGCACCCTCCGGGGCGCGCCGCGGCCCCGACGGCGCAGGTGGGCGGGTGGACGTGCGGGGAGGGCGCGCGGACCCGGGCGGACGCCCGGCAGCGCGTTCCGGCGACGGAACCGGGCTGACTCGCGAGCCCGGTGACAGGTACGCTCCGGCCGTGTCCTGGAAGCCGCTGCGTGTACTGACCCCCCGCTCGATCCTGCCTGCCTCGGCGGTGATGCTGGTCCTTGCGGCCGGAGCGGCGGCGCACGCGAACAAGCCGGTGCCGTTCGGCGACCGGGTCGCGGGGCCGGGCGACGCGGGCGCGACCCCGGTGAAGTCCGAGTCGCTCAGCTCGGCCGACCTCGACCTGCGGGTCGGCCCCGGCCTGGAGGCCTTCCACAAGGGGACCGGTGAGCAGGCCTGGTCCTACCGCCGCGAGGGCGCCGAGGCGCTCCACCTGGCGATGGCCGGCGACAACGCGATCGTGGTCTGGGACGACGGCATGGTCACCTCGGTGCGCCCCGGTGACCACGAGGTGCGCTGGCACCGCGCGGTGCCGGGACTGTCGGACTGGCTGCGCGGCGACGGCGAGCCCGGCGCCGACAAGCGGACCGACGCCCAGCGCAAGCAGCTCGCCAGGCAGCGGGCCGCGGGTGCGCTGCACACCGTCCAGCGGGACGGCTCGCCGTGGCTGGCGCTGGTGACGCCGAACCTCACCATGGGCCTGCGCGACGCCGACGGCGACCTGCGCTACAACGACAAGCCGGCCAACGGCTGCGTCTACGACCCGCTGCGCGCCGTCCACACCGACTACGCCGTGCTCATCCCGCGCACCTGCACCAACAGCGCCGGGCAGGCCGTCTCCGGCGGCATCACCGGCTACCGGCTGGACAGCAACGGCTGGGCGACGAGCACCGGTCCGGCCGCCACGGTCAAGGTGCTGGACCGCAGCCGGGTGGAGATCACCGACGGCCCGATCGTCCCGCCCAGGGTCTTCGACACCAAGGCGGCCGCGCCCGAGACGGCCTGCGGCAGCGTGGACGCGCCGTTCGCGGCGGTCCGGCCGCAGGGCGGCTGCGCGGCGGAGCCGACCCCGGTCGACCCGGCGGCCGCGGGCACCGCCCCGGACGCCGCCGCACCGGACGCCGCGGCGGCCACCGGAGCCCCCGCGGGGGACCAGCCGCCCGCGCCGCAGTAGCGGGCCGGGCCCGCCGGCGCCGGCCCGCGGCCGGGGACCGGCAGCGAGAGGGCCGACGGGCGAGGGGGTCGGTGGATACCCCGGGACGGTACTTCCCCGGGGCCGGCACGGCGCCCGGTAGACTTGCCGCCATGGCTATCTTCTCCGGGCAATAGCGGGCGGCGGCGCCGCGAGGGCCGCGCCGACCGCCGATGAAGCCCCCCCTCACGCCAACCCGGCCCCGGGTACGTCCCACCCGGCCGCCCGCCCACGTCCCAGGAGTAGTCCCCAGCCATGATTTCCGCCAACGCCCTCGAACTGCGCGCCGGTGCCCGGATCCTGATCGAGTCCGCGAGCTTCAAGGTCGCCGCCGGCGACCGGATCGGTCTGGTCGGCCGCAACGGCGCCGGCAAGACCACGCTCACCAAGGTGCTGGCCGGCGAGGGCCTGCCGGCCGCCGGTACCGTGACCCGTTCGGGCGAGGTCGGCTACCTCCCGCAGGACCCGCGCACCGGTGACCTGGACGTCCTCGCCAAGGACCGCATCCTGTCCGCCCGCGGCCTCGACACCGTGCTGAAGAAGATGCGCGAGAACGAGGACCGGATGGCCAATGGCAAGGGCGCCACCCGCGACAACGCGATGAAGAAGTACGCCCGGCTGGAGACCGAGTTCCTCACCAAGGGCGGGTACGCCGCCGAGGCGGAGGCCGCCACCATCGCCGCCGCGCTGGGCCTGCCGGACCGCATCCTCAACCAGCCGCTGCACACCCTCTCCGGTGGTCAGCGCCGCCGCGTCGAGCTGGCCCGGATCCTCTTCTCGGACTCCGACGTGCTGCTGCTCGACGAGCCCACCAACCACCTGGACGCGGACTCGATCGTCTGGCTGCGGGACTTCCTGAAGACGTACAAGGGCGGGTTCATCGTGATCTCGCACGACGTCGACCTGGTCGAGACGGTCGTCAACAAGGTCTTCTACCTGGACGCCAACCGCTCCTGCATCGACGTCTACAACATGGGCTGGAAGCAGTACCAGCAGCAGCGCGAGGACGACGAGAAGCGCCGCAAGCGCGAGCGGGCCAACGCCGAGAAGAAGGCCGCGACCCTGAACGCGCAGGCCGACAAGATGCGCGCCAAGGCCACCAAGACGGTGGCCGCGCAGAACATGGCCCGCCGCGCCGACAAGCTGCTCTCCGGCCTGGAGCAGGTGCGCCAGAGCGACAAGGTCGCCAAGCTGCGCTTCCCGGAGCCGGCCCCCTGCGGCAAGACCCCGCTGACCGCCAGCGGCCTGTCCAAGTCCTACGGCTCGCTGGAGATCTTCACCGACGTCGACCTGGCGATCGACCGCGGCTCCCGGGTCGTCGTGCTGGGCTTCAACGGCGCCGGCAAGACCACCCTGCTGCGGATGCTGGCCGGGGTGGAGCAGCCGGACACCGGCGAGGTGATCCCGGGCCACGGCCTGAAGATCGGCTACTACGCCCAGGAGCACGAGACCCTGGACCCGGACCGCAGCGTGCTGGAGAACATGCGCTCGGCCGCGCCGGACACCGACCTGGTGCAGATCCGCAAGATCCTCGGCTCCTTCCTGTTCTCCGGCGACGACGTCGACAAGCCGGCCGGGGTGCTCTCCGGCGGTGAGAAGACCCGTCTGGCGCTGGCCACCCTGGTGGTCTCCTCCGCCAACGTGCTGCTGCTCGACGAGCCCACCAACAACCTCGACCCGGCCAGCCGCGAGGAGATCCTGGGCGCGCTGCGCGAGTTCTCCGGCGCGGTCGTGCTGGTCACCCACGACGAGGGCGCGGTCGAGGCGCTCGACCCGGAGCGGATCATCCTGCTGCCGGACGGCGTGGAGGACCTCTGGAACCCGTCGTACGCCGATCTGGTCTCGCTGGCCTGACCGGAAGTAGACGCGAGATCCGCTTTTCGGATGAGAATATCTAGTCCTTTCGGCGTGTCCGGGAATGAAGTAGACCCGGATTCCGTTTAAGGACTTTCCGTCGGCCCGCCACTCGATCGTGGTCGGGCCGACGCTGCTGATCAGCCCTTTCTCGGCGAACGCCGACATCCGCCCGGGGGCGTGCACGCTGGGTGAGCGCCCCGATGCGCTCGGATCACCACCGACGGACCACGCATTTCCGACATCGACCTTGTCGAATGGGTGGCCAGGACGCGGTGGATGGGTGATCATGGGAATCTGACCGAGCAACGCTACGAGGAGGCACGGGTGGCCGAGACTCTGAAAAAGGGCAGCCGGGTGACCGGTGCCGCGCGTGAGAAGCTCGCGGCCGATCTCAAGAAGAAGTACGACTCCGGGGCGAGCATTCGCGCTCTCGCGGAGGAGACCGGTCGTTCGTACGGCTTCGTGCACCGGATGCTGAGCGAGTCCGGAGTGATCCTCCGGGGCCGCGGCGGTGCCACGCGGGGCAAGAACAAGGCGACCGCCGGGGCCGGTTCCTGACGGCTCGTCGGCTATTGGCTCGATGACGCGGCGGCAGGGCGCCGACCGAGGAGACGACGGCTGGCCATCAGCCCGGCGTCCGCCCTCGGGTCGTGTGGACCGGCCGCCGATCGTCATGTCCGGGGTTTCGTCCGTCCCCCGTTGATTCGATTCCGTTCGTTTTTCCTTCGTTCTCCATTTCTCCTCGGCCGCGCCCGCCGTCGAGCGCCGCGAGCCCCGTCGATCTTTCCGGTCCGGGGCCCCTGCCCTCGCGCGTCGAGTTTTGTTACTCTCCGGTAGCCAAGTCCCTCGCCACCGGAGGCCCCCCATGACCGCTCCCGCCACCGACCCGCAGGCCCCGAGCTGGGAGCGGGACGGCGTCCGCCTGGAGATCGACGGCGAACTCGCCGTCGTCACCCTGTGCCAGCCGAAGCGGCGCAACGCCCAGTCGCCCGCGCTCTGGCGCGCCCTCGCCGCCGCGGGCCGCGAGCTGCCCGGCAGCGTCCGGGTGGTGCTGCTGCGCGCGGAGGGGGTCTCCTTCTCCGCCGGGCTGGACCGGGCCATGTTCACCCCCGAGGGCATCCCCGGCGAGCCCACCTTCCTCCAGCTCGCCGCCTCCTCCGACCAGGAGCTGGACGACGCCATCGCCTCGTACCAGGAGGCCTTCACGTGGTGGCGCCGCCCGGACCTGGTCTCCATCGCGGTGGTCCAGGGCCACGCCGTCGGCGCGGGCTTCCAGCTGGCCCTCGGCTGCGACCTGCGGGTGGTCGCCGAGGACGTCCAGTTCGCGATGAAGGAGACCTCGCTGGGCCTCGTCCCGGACCTGGCAGGCACCAAGCCGCTCACCGAACTCGTCGGCTACGCGCGGGCGCTGGAGATCTGCGCGACCGGCCGCTGGGTGGGCGCCGAGGAGGCCGCCGCGATCGGGCTGGCCAACCTGGCCGTGCCGGGCGAGGAGCTGGACTCCGCCGCCCGCGACCTCGCGGCGGCCCTGCTGGCCGCTCCGCGCGGAGCGGTGATCGAGACCAAGGCCCTGCTGCAGGGGGCCGCCGGGCGCTCCTTCGACGGGCAGCGTTCGGCCGAACGGGCGGCCCAGGCCCGCCGGCTCCGGGAGCTCGCCGGGATCGGCGACTGACCGTACGGCCACGACGCGGGGCCCGGCCCCGGGGAGACCTCCCCGGGGCCGGGCCCTTTCCCGTGCGCGGGGGCGGGTTCTCCCGTACGGGTGCGGGCGTCGGCGCTCGACGGGCGGGGGACGTGGCGAAATGCCAGAGTTGGGGAGGTTTGCGATATAGCTGGAGCCGTACGACGGGAGAAGCGCCCATGCCTGACACTCCGACGCCCGCGACCATGCACAAGCACACCGGTGCCGCCCCGATCTCCGGTCCGCCGGGTGGCGGCGGCGCCAAGCCGGTGGGGGAGCGCGGCCGCACCGCGCTGGCCGTCGGCGTGGTGGAGAAGATCGCCGGGATGGCCGCCCGCGAGGTCGCCGGGATCCACGCGCTCGGCTCCGGGCTCGCCCGGACCTTCGGCGCGATGCGGGACCGGGTGCCCGGCGGCGGCAAGCCCAGCGTCGGGCGGGGCATCAAGGCCGAGGTCGGCGAGAAGCAGACCGCGATCGACATCGCCCTGGTGGTCGAGTACGGCGTGGTCATCCCCGAACTCGCCCGCCAGGTGCGGGAGAACATCATCAACGCGGTGGAACGGATGACCGGGCTGGAAGTCGTCGAGGTCAACATCGCGGTCAACGACGTCCACCTCCCGGACGAACCGGAGTTCGAGGAGGAAGAGGAGCCGGTGGCCGCGTCCGGGCAGCGGCCGAAGCTCAAGTAGCGCGTCCCGAACGCGGGTTCGGGTCCGACGGGGTAGCGGGAGACGAGGGAGTAGCGGATGAACCTGGCCATCGTCGGCCTGGTGGTGGGTATGGCCCTCGGCTTCGCCGGGTACTTCGGCGGGTTCGCGGCCTTCCTGCTGGTGGCCGCGCTCGGGCTGGTCGGCTTCGTGATCGGACGCCTGCTGGAGGGCGACATCGAGCTGGGCGAGCTCGGGGACCTGCTCCGCGGCCGTGACCGGCGCCGCTGATGGCGGGCTCCGCGTCGGCTCCGGCCCCGGTGTCCGGTCCGGTCCCCGCGCCGGGGCGTCGCGGGCGGCTCCGGGTCGCCGACCGGGTGTACGCCCGGATCGCGGCCCGGGCCGTCCGGGAGGTGCTGGCCGAGGCCTGGCCCGCCGGACGGGCGAAGGGGGCGCCGCCGCACGTCTCGGTGGCCGTGCCGGGGAGCACGGTGACGGTCCGGGTGGTGCTCGAACTGCCGTTCCCCTCCGACATCGCGGCGCTGGCCGCGGCGGTGCGGGCGCGGACGGCCGAACGGGTGGCGGGGCTGACCGGGGCGAGGGTGTCGGAGGTGGTCGTCGTGGTCGAGAAGCTGGTGACGGGGAGCGCCCGGTGAGCGAGGAGGTGCCCGGACCGGAGGCGGCGCCGGAGGGCCGGCGGGGGAGGGTGCGACGGCTACGGGCCCCGCGGACGGCCGCGGCGGCGCTGGTGGCGACCGGGGTGCTGGTGGTGGCGGGGGCGCTGCTGTACGACGTGGTCGCGGTGCGGGCCGGGCACTCGGCGCGGCGATGGCGGGCGCAGCTCGCGGACGAGCTGGCGACGCGCCACCTCGACGACCTGGCGGTGCTGGTGGGGGCCGGCGCGGCCACCCTGCTCGGCGGCTGGCTGCTGTGGCTGGCCGTCACGCCCGGGCTGCGGCGGTGGCTGGTGCTGCGGCCGTACGGGGGCACGACCGCGGCCGTCGACCGGGCCGGGGTCGGGCACCTGCTGGCGGACCGGGCGGCGGGCCTGGACGGGATCGACCACCTGCGGATCGGGGTCGGGCGGCGGCGGGTCCGGATCTCGCTGGTGGGAGTGGCGGACCCGGCGCTGGTGCAGCGGCAGCTGCGGGACGAGCTGGAGCGGGTGGGGTTGGGGCGGCCGCTGCGGCTGGACGTACGGATGGCGCGGGGGGCCGCGGCCGCGGTGGCGGAGGAGCCGGACCCGGGGGCCGGTCCGGGCGCTGCGACGGGTGCCGGGACGGCTGGCGGTGAGGGGGTGGCGGGGTGACGCGCACGGTCGTCAACCGGGTGCTGCTGGGGGTGGTGGGGGCGGTGCTGCTGGCGGCCGGGGTGCTGGTGCTGGCGGGCGGGCTCGACCTGTACCGGCGGCTCGGCGTGCACCCGCCGCACTGGTGGCCGCTCACCTCGCCCGACCAGCCGGTGGTGAGCGGGCGTTCGCGGGGGCGCTGGGTGGCGTCGGCCTGGTGGTGGCCGACGGTGATCGGCGGGCTGGCCGTGCTGGTGGCCGGGACGGCGTGGTGGCTGGTGGCGCAGCTGAGGCGCACCGGGCTGTCCAGCATCGCGGTGCCGACGCCGGGGGTGGGCGGGCTCCGACTGCGGGTCGGTGCGCGGGCGTTGGAGGAGGCGATGGAGGACCGGACGGTGGAGCTGCCGGAGGTCGAGCGGGCCGGGGTGCGGCTGGTGCGGGCGTCCGGCCACCCGCGGTTGCGCGGGGCGGTGCGGTTGTGGCCGGGCGGGGACCCGGCCGCGCTGGTGGAGCACTTCGAGGACGGGCCCCGGGCGGACGCGTGCGGGAGCCTGCGGCTGGCGGAGCTGCCGGCCGAGCTGCGGATCCGGGTCCTGCAGGCGGCCTCCGCCGAGCCGCGGCACGGGCGGGGCCGACGGGGGCGGAGGCGGCCCAGGGTGGAGTAGCGGGGCGGGCCGGGCGGCGGCGGGCGTCAGAGGGTGCGCAGGGCGCCGCCGTCGACCGGGACCATGAGGCCGGTCAGGTAGGAGGCGGCGGGGGAGAGCAGGAAGGCGGCGACCTTGCCGAACTCCTCGGGGGTGCCGTAGCGGCCGAGCGGGATGCCGGCGCTGGCCTGGGCGCGGGCGGCGTCCGGGTCCGGCGCGAGGCCGTCGAGCTCGCGGACCCGGTCGGTGTCGATCCGGGCCGGGAGCAGGCCGACCACCCGGATGCCGCGCGGGCCGAGCTCGTCGGCGAGGCCCTTGGCGGCCATCGCGAGACCCGGGCGCAGGCCGTTGGAGATGCCCAGGCCGGGGATCGGCTGGCGGACCGAGCTGGAGAGCACGAAGCCGATCACCCCGCCGTCGCCGAGGGCCGCGGCGGCGGCCCGGGCGATGCGCAGGGCGCCGAGGAACACCGACTCGAAGGCGTCGCGCCAGGCGTCCTCGGGGGTGGTTTCGACCGGGCCGGCCTGGGGGCCGCCGACGCTGATCAGGACGCCGTCGAGCCGGCCGAACCGCTCGGTCGCCTCCCTGACCAGCCGATCGGCGGTGCCGGGGTCGGAGTTGTCCGCCACCAGGCCGTGCGCGGTGCCGGGGCCGGCCAGGGCGTCCAGTTCGGCGACGGCCGCGTCCACGGCCTCCTTGCTCCGGCCGCTCACCAGCACCCGGGCGCCGTCGGCGGCCAGCTCCCGGGCGGCGGCGAAGCCGAGGCCGCGGGTGGCGCCGGTGACGACGTATGCCTTGTCCTTCAGTCCGAGATCCATGGGGACATCCTGCAGGGTGCCGGCGGGCCGGGGTAGCGGAGGGGGTCGTCGGACGGAGGCCGACGGGCGTGCGGACCCGGGGACGGCTGCCGGTGTTCCCCCGGCCGCTGGCATTGACGTGGGTGTCAAGGTCTACCGTCGTTCCGGCGGCGCGCGCAGGCGCGCCGGGAGGAGCGGGTTCAGCATGCGGATCGGGGAGCTGGCGGAGCGGGCGGGGACGACCACGCGGGCGTTGCGGTACTACGAGCAGTTGGGACTGCTGCCGGCCCGGCGGGCGGGCAACGGGTACCGGGCGTACGACGAGGGGGACCTGCGGCTGCTGCGGGAGATCCGGACGCTGCAGGACTTCGGGTTCGGCCTGGAGGAGACCAGGCCGTTCGTGGAGTGCCTGCGGGCGGGGCACCCGGAAGGGGACTCGTGTCCGGCGTCGCTGGAGGTGTACGAGCGCAAGCTCGCCGAACTGGACGACTGCATCGCGCGGCTGCGGGAGGCGCGGGCGCGGGTGGCCGGGCAGTTCGAGCGGGCGGTCCGGGCGCGGGACGACCTCGCTGCCTCCGAAGGATCACCACGGTGTGAACTGACGAAGGAGTAGACGATGGTGCGGATCGCAGGGGTGCCGGCGGTGACGGACGACACGTTCGCCGCGGAGGTGCTGGCGGCCGAGGGGCCGGTGCTGGTGGACTTCACGGCCGACTGGTGCCCGCCGTGCCGGATGATGGCGCCGGTGCTGGCGGACATCGCGCGGGAGGAGGCGCACCGGCTGCGGGTGGTGAGCCTGGACGTGGACCACAACCCGCGGACGCAGGCGGCGTACGGGGTGCTGTCGATGCCGACGCTGATGGTCTTCCGGGACGGGCAGCCGGTGCGGTCGGTGGTGGGCGCGCGGGCGAAGGCCCGCTTGCTGCGGGAGCTGGACGACGTGCTGTAGGGCCCGTCGGCGCTACGCCGGCACGGCGTCGAGCGGCACTTCGGCCTCGGCGGCCTGCTTGGCGCGGTCCCTGGCCTCGCGGCGGGCGAGCACCCAGACGCCGACCGGGATCATCGCGGTGAACAGCCACCACTGGACGGCGTAGGCCATGTGCGGGCCGATGTCGGAGTGGTTGGGCTCGGGGATCAGCTGGGGCTGGTCGGCCGGGGCCGGGGTGGTGCCGGTGAGTTCGAGGTAGCCGCCGAGGAGGGCGGCGCCGGTCAGCCTGGCCTGCTCGTCGGTGTTGATCAGGTTGAACTGGCGGTCCGGCAGGCCGGTGCGGTCCTTGATGCCGCTGCCGCCGTACGTCTCCTCGGCGCGCATCCGGCCGGTGAGGGAGACCTCGCCGGCCGGGGCGGCCGGGACGGGCGGGTACTCGGTGGCCCCGCTGCCGGAGGCGACCCAGCCGCGGTTGACCAGGACGGTGCCCTTTCCGTCGGCGAGCCGGAAGGGGGTCACGACGAAGTAGCCGATCGTCCCGTTGGAGTCGGTCCGCTTGCGGACCACGAACTCGTGTGCCGGGTCGTACTGTCCGGTGGCGGTCGCCGCGCGCCAGGTGAGGTCCTTGGGGACCGCGAAGCCGGGGGTCGGCGACAGGGTGTCGAAGGGGACGGGCGCGGCCGTGAGGGCCTGGCCGATCAGCTCGTTCCGGGCCACCCGGGCCTCGTGGCGGTGCAGCTGCCAGAACCCCAGCTTGATCGTCGCGGGGATCAGCAGCAGCGCGACCAGCATGGTGATCAGCCACTGGCGGGTCAGCAGAAAACGGTACACATGGGAACGGTACGCCGACCTCACAACCGGCTCACGCACCGGGGTGCGGGGCGACCTCGCGCAGCAGCTGGAGGAAGGCGTCCTCGCGGACGATGGGCGTGCCGACGTCACGGGCCTTGCGGGCCTTGCCGCTCCAGCTGTCCGGTTCGTTGGTGACCAGCAGGCTGGTGAGGCGGCTCACCGAGGTCGCGATGTGCAGGCCGGCCTCGACCGCGCGGTCCTCCAGGACCTCGCGGTCGGTGGCGGTGTCGCCGGTGATGGCCACCCGCATGCCCTGGACCAGCGGCTTGCCGTCCTCCCAGCGCCCCGGGTTGGGGTACGGGCAGGGCGGCCGCTTCCTGGCCTGGCGGTACGAGTTGCCGGTCCAGGTGCTGCGGCCGGGCGCGGCGGGCTCCTCCTCGCCGAGGTCGGTGACCGCGACGCACTTCTGCAGCGGCAGCGGCACGCCGCCGTCGCGGGCGAGGTGGAGGCTGGGGCGGAAGGCCTCGGCGAGCACCCGGGCGTCGTCCAGGGCGTTGTGGGCGTGGCGCTGCCGGACGCCGAAGTGGGCGGCGAGCGAGGACAGCTTGCCGTTGGGCAGCGGCAGGCGCAGGTCGCGGGAGAGGACCATGGTGCACAGCCGGTGCTCGACCGGGGCGCGCAGGCCGGCCCGGGAGAACTCGCGGGAGATCATGTTCCAGTCGAAGAGCGCGTTGTGCGCGACCAGGACGCGGTTCTCCAGGCGGGTGGCGAACTCGTCGGCGATCTGCGGGAAGGTCGGGGCGGTGGCGAGCAGTTCGGCGGTGAGGCCGTGGATCCAGACCGGCCCCGGGTCCCGCTCGGGGTTGACCAGGGTGTACCAGTGGTCGACGACGTCGCCGTCCGGGTCCAGCTGGTAGACGCCCGCCGAGATGACGCGGTCCGAGCGGCCGAGACCGGTGGTCTCGACGTCGACGACCGCGAAGCCCCCGGTGGGTGCGGCGGAGCGCTGCGCGGGGACCGGTGCGGTCCGCGGCGCTCCGTACGTCTCGGGCTGGATCGGTTGCATGGTCCAACAGGATAAGGGGCCGGACGGGTGGCTCCGGCCGGAATGTTCCGACCGACCGTCCGGAATAGAGTGGTCGGCGGGGGTGTCGTACACCTGGTCGATATCGTTCAGCTAAGGAACAGCGCATGCGTGCCACCGTGATTCACGGCCCCAACGACATCCGGATCGAAGAAGTCCCGGACCCGGTGATCCAGCAGCCGACGGACGTGGTGCTCCGGGTGGTGAACGCCTGCATCTGCGGCAGCGACCTGTGGGCCTACCGCGGGGTGGCGCAGCGGGTGGCCGGGCAGCGGATCGGGCACGAGTTCCTGGGCGTGGTCGAGGAGGTCGGCGCCGACGTGCGCGGCTTCGCCAGGGGCGACCTGGTGGTCGCGCCGTTCGTCTGGTCCGACGGGACGTGTGACTTCTGTCTCGAGGACCTCCAGACCTCCTGCCCGCACGGCGGGTTCTGGGGGCAGGTCGGTTCGGACGGCGGCCAGGGCGAGGCGGTCCGGGTGCCGTTCGCGGACGGGACGCTGGTGAAGCTGCCGAAGGAGGCGGCGGGCGACGAGAAGCTGCTGCCCGGGCTGCTGGCGCTGTCCGACGTGATGTCGACCGGGCACCACGCGGCGGTCTCGGCGCGGGTGCGGCCCGGCTCGACGGTCGCGGTGGTCGGCGACGGCGCGGTGGGCCTGTGCGGCGTGCTGGCGGCGCACCGGCTGGGCGCGGGCCGGATCATCGCGCTGGGCCGGCACACCGCCCGTACCGAGCTGGCCGTGCGCTTCGGGGCCACGGACGTGGTGGCGGAGCGCGGCGAGGCAGCGGTCGAGGCGGTGAAGGAGCTGACCGGCGGTCAGGGCGCGCACGCGGTGCTGGAGGCGGTCGGCACCGAGGAGTCGATGCGGACGGCCATCTCGATCGCCCGGGACGGCGGCGCGGTGGGGTACGTCGGGGTGCCGCACGGCGGCAGCGCGGGCGTCGACATCGGCCAGATGTTCGGCCGAAACGTTTCGCTGAACGGCGGCGTCGCCCCGGCCCGCGCGTACATCCCCGAACTGCTGCCGGACGTGCTCTCGGGCGCCATCGAGCCCGGTCTGGTCTTCGACCGCACCGTCGACCTGGACGGCGTCCCGGACGGCTACCGCGCGATGGACGACCGCTCGGCCCTGAAGGTGCGGATCGCCTTCTGACGCCTCGGCCTCCCGGCCGCCGGCCCGTGCCGCCCCCCGCCCGGGGGCGCGGCACGGGCCGGTCGCGTTTCCCGGTGCCGTTTCCCGATGTCGTTTCCCGAGGGGTCTCCCGGTGGCGGTGGGACCCGGGACCGTGTGCGGCGTGGTGCCAAGATGGGATGTTTTTCGGCCAATCGGATGGTGCGAGGGGGCGAACGGTCGACTGATCGCGATCAACCCCTTCCGGGGCGGGCAGGACGCTCCTAGCATTGCGCGGCGCGCACCAGACGTGTGACGCCCCTCACGTTCGATCGTTCCCCCCGTGTGACTAATACGCCGAAGGAGTGAGGAGACAGCGTGGATTCGCCGCCGCTCACCACCGCCGCCACGGAAGCCCAACTCATCGACGACAGCGATGAGTTCAGGAAGCTGCGGCGCTCGTTCCGGAGCTTCGCCTTCCCGGTCACCATCGGTTTCGTGCTCTGGTACCTGCTCTACGTGCTGCTCTCCTGCTACGCCCCGGGGCTGATGCGCACCAAGGTCCTCGGGCACGTCAACCTGGCCCTGGTGCTCGGGCTGCTGCAGTTCGCGACCACCTTCGCCATCGCCGCCTGGTACGCCCGCTACGCGGACCGGCGGATCGACCCGTCCGCCGCGGCGATCCGCGAGGCGCACGGCGCCGTCGTCCACGCTCCCCGGGAGTCCGCCGAATGAGCCTGCTCGCCAGCTCCGCCACCGAGCACCGCGGCCTGACGATGACCCTGTTCGGGGTCTTCGTCCTGGCCACCCTGGTCATCACCGTCCGGGCCGGGCGGCAGAACCGGAGCGCCTCCGACTTCTACGCCGGCGGCCGCGGCTTCACCGGCTTCCAGAACGGCCTGGCCATCTCCGGCGACTACATGTCCGCCGCCTCCTTCCTCGGCATCGCCGGGTTGATCGCGCTCAACGGCTACGACGGCTTCCTGTACTCGATCGGCTTCCTGGTCGCCTGGCTGGTCGCGCTGCTGCTGATCGCCGAACCGCTGCGCAACTCCGGCCGGTTCACCATGGCGGACGTGCTCGCCTTCCGGATGCGCCAGCGCCCGGTGCGCACCGCGGCCGGGGTGTCCACCATCGTGGTGTCGATCTTCTACCTGCTCGCCCAGATGGTCGGCGCCGGGGCGCTGGTGGCCCTGCTGCTGGGGGTCACCGGGGACGGCGCCAAGCGCTGGACCATCCTCGCGGTGGGCGCCCTGATGATCATCTACGTGGTGATAGGGGGCATGAAGGGCACCACCTGGGTGCAGATCGTCAAGGCGGTGCTGCTGATCGTCGGCGCCGCGCTGATGACCGTCCTGGTGCTCGCCAAGTACCACTTCAACCCCTCGGAGCTGCTCGGCGCGGCCGCCTCCGCCAGCGGCAAGGGCACGGCCTTCCTCGAACCCGGGCTGAAGTACGGCGCCAGCGACACCTCCAAGCTCGACTTCATCAGCCTGGGGATCGCCCTGGTGCTCGGCACCGCCGGACTGCCGCACATCCTGGTCCGCTTCTACACCGTGCCCACCGCCAAGGCGGCCCGGAAGTCGGTGCTCTGGGCGATCGGCATCATCGGCGTCTTCTACCTGATGACCCTGGCCCTCGGCTTCGGCGCCGCGGCACTGGTCGGCCGCAGCGGCATGGTGGCCGTCGAGGGCAAGACGCCGTCCGGGAACACCGCGGCGCCGCTGCTCGCCGAGCAGCTCGGCGGCGGGGCCGGCACCACCGGCGGGGCGGTCATGCTCGCGGTGATCTCGGCGGTCGCCTTCGCCACCATCCTCGCCGTGGTCGCCGGTCTCACCCTGGCCTCCTCGGCCTCTTTCGCCCACGACCTGTACGCCAACGTGATCCGGCGCGGCAGGGCGAGCGAGCGGGAGGAGGTGCTCTCGGCGAAGTGGGCCGCCGTCGCGATCGGCGCGGTCTCCATCGTGCTCAGCCTCTACGCGGGCAAGCTCAGCACCGCCGCCCTGGTCGCGCTGGCCTTCGCGGTGGCCGCCTCGGCGAACCTGCCGACCCTGCTCTACTCGCTGTTCTGGAAGCGCTTCACCACCACCGGCGCGGTCAGCTCGGTCTACGCCGGCCTGGTCTCCTCGGTGGTGCTGGTGATGTTCTCCCCGGTGCTGTCCGGAAGCGACAAGTCGCTCTTCCCGCACTCCGACTTCCACTGGTTCCCGCTGGAGAACCCCGGGCTGGTCTCCATTCCGATCGGCTTCCTGGCGGGCTGGATCGGCACCCTGCTGTCCGGGGAACGACCCGACCCGGCGAAGTACGCTGAACTGGAGGTCCGCTCGCTGACCGGACTGGGCGCCCACTGATCGTCCCGCGATGACTATGCTGGCCCGGCCCGCCGTCACGGTGGCCGGGCCGGTCGCATCTCGGGGAAGGACGCACGTGCTGCTCGACACCTTCGGACGACAGGCCGTTGACCTGCGGGTCTCCCTCACGGACCGGTGCAACCTGCGGTGCACCTACTGCATGCCGGAGGAGGGCCTGCAGTGGCTGGCCAAGCCTGACCTGCTGACCGACGAGGAGATCGTCCGGCTGGTCACCGTCGCGGTGCGCGACCTGGGCGTGCGCGAGGTCCGCTTCACCGGCGGCGAGCCGCTGCTGCGCCCCGGACTGGTCGCCGTCGTCGCCGCCTGCGCGGAGCTGGAGCCGCGCCCCGAGCTCTCGCTGACCACCAACGGCATCGGGTTGGCCCGTACCGCGACCGCGCTGCGCGACGCCGGGCTCGACCGGGTCAACGTCTCGCTGGACACCCTCGACCCCGAGGTGTTCCACACCCTCACCCGCCGCCACCGCCACCAGGACGTGCTGGACGGGCTGGCCGCCGCCGAGGCCGCCGGGCTGGCGCCGGTGAAGCTGAACGCGGTGCTGATGCGCGGGGTCAACGACCACGAGGCGGCCGACCTGCTGTCGTGGTGCCTGGAGCGGGGCTACGAGCTGCGCTTCATCGAGCAGATGCCGCTGGACGCCCAGCACGGCTGGGACCGCTCGTCGATGGTCACCGCGACGGAGATCCTGGAGCTGCTGCGGGCCCGCTTCGAGCTCACCCCCGAGCCGTCCGCGCGCCGGGGCGCGGCACCCGCCGAACGCTGGCTGGTGGACGGCGGGCCGGGCCGGGTGGGCGTGATCGCCTCGGTCACCCGCCCGTTCTGCCGGGCCTGCGACCGCACCCGGCTGACCGCCGACGGGCAGGTGCGCAACTGCCTGTTCGCGACCGGGGAGACCGACCTGCGCACCGCGCTGCGCTCGGGCGCGGACGACGTCGAGCTGGCCGCGCTGTGGCGGGCGGCGATGTGGGGCAAGAAGGCCGGGGCCGGGATCGACGACCCGGAGTTCCTCCAGCCCGACCGGCCGATGTCCGCGATCGGCGGCTAGGCCGGCGCCCCGGGCGGCCGTCCGGCGGCTCGGCGGTCAGGCCGACGTCCGGCGGTCAGGTCGGCGCCCCGGCGGCTCTGCCGGCCGTCCCGGCGGTCAGGCCGGCTTCTCGGAGTCCCCGGTGCCCTCGGCGTCCTCCGGGGTCCAGTCGGCGAAGGCGACGACCTCCTTGAGGAAGCCGCGCACCCCGAGGAACTGGGACAGGTGCTCGCGGTGCCCGTCGCAGGCGAGCCAGGTCTTGCGGCGGTCCGGGGTGTGCAGCTTGGGGTTGTTCCACACCAGCACCCAGCCGGCGTCCGCCCGGCAGCCCTTGGCGGAGCAGATCGGCGTCTGCGGGGTGTCCATCGGGCCGTCCTCAACGATTGGCGGGTACGTCTGCACCGCCAGTCTGTCACGCCCGCGCGGGCCGGCCGGATCCGGGCATGGCGACGCCGGGCAGCCACGGGGGGAGCCGCCCGGCGTCGGTCCGTCGCTCCGACGGGGGATGCGGAGCGCGTACGCAGTATGTCACGCCAAGACCCTCGGATGGGGAGGTCTTGCATGATTAATCTGAGGTTCTTCTGAGCTTTCGCCAAGCCGAACGGGGGTGAAGCGACACGAAACGGACGGTCAGTCCACGTCCTGTGAAGGATCGGTGGGAACCGCCTCCGCCTCTTGCGCACCGGCCTTCGCGCCCGCCCCACCCGTCCCACCGGGGCCGAGCATCAGCGGGGTGTCGAGCGGGATGTCGAAGGTGCTCGGCAGCCCCGGGGCCCGCTCCCGGCCCGCGTTGGCTATCAGCACCGCGAAGTACGGCAGCAGCACGGCGCCCGCCAGCGCGGCGAACGCCAGCACCCGCTGGACGTCCCACAGCACCACGGCGAGAAGCACGCACGCCGTACGGGCCAGCATCGAGATGACGTAGCGGCGCTGGCGCCCCCGGACGTCCTCGGTGAGGCTGCTGCGCGCACCGGTGATCCGGAAGACCTGCCCGCCGTCGGCACTCTTGCCCATGTGTCCTACCGCCCTCGTCACGCACCCCCGCGCCTGGCCGCGCGGCCTCCTCACGGTACGCCCGGACACGGGCGGCGACGAGACCGGGTGGGCCGGACCCACCCGGTCGGGTACGCGAAGGGCCCTGTCCGGCGGAGCGGACGGGCCCTTCGGGTCGCGGTTACGAGCGCCGGGAGAGGTACTGCGGGGGTACGGCGTCGGTCAGCCAGACGCCGTTCTCGCTGAGCCGGAACTCGTGGCCGGCCGCCGTCATCGCCGCCGCGTTCACGGTCAGCACCACCGGACGGCCGTGCCGGGCGCCGACCCTGGTCGCCGTCTCGGTGTCCGCCGAGAGGTGGACGTCCTGGCGGGCCATCGGGCGCAGGCCCTCGTCGAAGATCGCCGCCAGGTGCCGGTCGGCGGTGCCGTGGTAGAGCACGGGCGGCGGCACGGCGGCGGCCAGGCCGAGGTCGACCGCCACCGTGTGGCCCTGGTTGGCGCGGATCGAGAGACCGTCCGGCGAGTAGCCGAAGCGGCGCTTGTTGTTGCTCGCCACGACGTGGTCCAGCTCCGCCCGGGTGAGCGGCCGGCCCCGGGCGGCGAGCGCGGCGAGCAGCTCGTCGACCCGGACCCAGCCGGCCGCGTCCAGGGAGACCCCCACCAGCCCGGGCTCGTGCCGCAGGATGCGCGACAGCATCTTGCTCGACCTGACCAGGCGCTTCTCGTCCATCATGTCCCTCGTCCCCCGTCGGTCAGTGGCTAGGAGGCCTGGCTGACCGAACTCATGTTGAAGTCCGTGACTCGCACGGGCGGCATCGCGGTGCGGGTGACGTCGTCACTCCACTCGCGGGGCAGGCAGCGCTCGGTGCGGCCCACCTCGGTGATCCGGTTCAGCAGGTCCACCGGGGACTCGTTGAACCGGAAGTTGTTGACCTCGCCGACGACCTCGCCGTTCTCCACCAGGTAAACGCCGTCCCGGGTGAGGCCGGTGAGCAGCAGCGTCGCCGGGTCCACCTCGCGGATGTACCAGAGGCAGGTGAGCAGCAGGCCGCGCTCGGTGCGGGCGATCATCTCGTCCAGGGTCGGCGCGGACTCCTGGTCGGCCGTCTCCAGCACGAGGTTGTCGATCGCCGGGCGCAGCGGCAGGCCGGTGAGGGCGGCCGCGTGGCGGCTGGTGATCAGGTCGTTCAGCACGCCGTCGCGGATCCACTCGGTGGCGGCGATCGGCTGGCCGTTGTCGAAGACCGAGAAGTCCCCGCCGGTGGAGTGGGTGAGCACGAACGGCGCGGCCTCCAGGCCGGGCTCGTGCGGGTCGGAGCGCAGCGTCAGCGGCAGGGGGCTGAGCTTCTCGCCGATCCGGGTGCCGCCGCCGGGCTTGGCGAAGACCGTCCGGCCCTCCTGGGCGTCCCGGCCGCCGGAGGACCAGTTGAGGACGATCAACAGGTCGGCGACGGCCGAGGGCGGCAGCAGCGCCTCGTAGCGCCCGGCCGGCAGCTCCACCTTGCGGGCGCCCCAGCCGAGCCGCCTGGTCAGCTCGGCGTGCAGGGCGGTGACGTCGACGTCGGCGAAGTCCCGGGTGGCGGCGCCCACCCAGGCCGAGCCGGACGGGTCGGCGGACTTGGCGTTGATCTCGACCATGCCGGTGGGCTGGTCGTGGCGCAGCCGCAGGCCGGTGGAGCTGCCGAGGTAGCTGGAGGTCATCTCGTGCCGGGCGAAGCCGTACAGCAGTTCGCCCTGGGCGGCGGCGCGGGCGAAGGCCTCGCCGAGGGCCGGGCCGAAGGCGTCGAAGACCTCGATGGAGGTCACCGCGGGCGGTTCGGTGAAGTCCGGCGAGGCGGGCCGGCCGGCGATCAGCGGCTGGGCGTCCTCGGCCGGTCCGGCCGCGCGGGCGGCCTCCTCGGCGGCCCGCACGAGGTCTTCCACCTCCTCCGCGGTGACGGCCTCGCGGGAGACCACGCCGGAGGCGGTGCCCTCGGCGCCGGCCACGGTGGCGATCACGGTGAGGCGGCGGCCGCGGGTGACGCCGTTGGTGGTCAGCGCGTTGCCGGCCCAGCGCAGGTTGGCGGTGGACTCCTCGTCGGCGATCACCACGCAGCCGTCGGCGCGGGAGAGGCCGAGTGCCAGCTCGACGAGTTCGTGGGGCTGCTTCGCGGTCATCAGTGACCCGCCTCCTGCTGGGTGTTGAGCACGTTGACGTTGCGGAACAGCGCCGACGGGCAGCCGTGGCTGACCGCCGCGATCTGGCCGGGCTGGGCCTTGCCGCAGTTGAAGGCGCCGCCGAGGAGGTAGGTCTGCGGGCCGCCGACCGCCGCCATCGAGCCCCAGAAGTCGGTGGTGGTCGCCTGGTAGGCGAAGTCCCGGACCTGGCCGGCGAGTTCGCCGTCCTTGATGGCGTAGGCGCGCTGCCCGGTGAACTGGAAGTTGTACCTCTGCTGGTCGATCGACCACGAACGGTCGCCGACGATGTAGAGGCCGTTCTCGACCTGGGCGAGCAGGCCCGCGGTGTCCGGGCCGTCGGCGGCCGGCTGGAGCGAGACGTTGGCCATCCGCTGCACCGGGACGTGCGCGGGGGAGTCGGCGAAGGCGCAGCCGTTGGAGCGCTCGAAGCCCTTCAACGCGGCGATCCTGCGGTCGAGTTGGTAACCGACCAGGACGCCGTCGCGGACCAGGTCCCAGGACTGGGTGGCCACGCCCTCGTCGTCGTAGCCGATGGTGGACAGGCCGTGCTCGGCGGTGCGGTCGCCGGTGACGTGCATCAGCTCGGAGCCGTACCTGAGCGAGCCCAGCTGGTCGAAGGTGGCGAAGGAGGTGCCGGCGTAGGCGGCCTCGTAGCCGAGCGCGCGGTCCAGCTCGGTGGCGTGGCCGACCGACTCGTGGATGGTCAGCCAGAGGTTGGTCGGGTCGAGGACCAGGTCGTAGCGGCCCGCCTCGACGCTCGGCGCCCGCATCTTCTCGGCCAGCAGGACGGGCAGTTCGGCGAGCTCGGCGTCCCAGTCCCAGCCGGTGCCGGTGACGTACTCGTAGCCGCGGCCGACCGGCGGGGCCAGGGTCTGCATCGAGTCGAAGGCGCCGGTGCGCTCGTCGACCGAGGTGGCCTCCAGGTCGGAGTGCACCCGGATCCGCTGCTGGGTGGTCACCGTGCCGGCGGTGTCCGCGTAGAACTTGTTCTCCTGGACGGTCCGCAGCGCCGCCTGGACGTGCGAGACGCCCTCGGCGGCCAGCAGCCGGGAGCTGCGCTCGGCGAGCAGCGCGGTCTTCTCGGCGTCCGGCACCTCGAAGGGGTTGACCTCGTACGAGGAGACCCAGGTGACGTCCCGGTACACCGGCTCGTCGGCCAGCTCGACCCGCTCGGTGGAGCCGGCCGCCCGGCCGATCCCGCCGGAGAGGCGGGCCACCGCGACGGCCTGCTCGGCGACCCGGGCGGCCGCCTCGGGGGTGAGGTCCACGCCGGCGGCGAAGCCCCAGGCGCCGTCCAGCACCACCCGGACGGCGAAACCGAGCCGCACGCTGTCGGAGGTGCCGGCCGGCCGCGCGTCGCGCAGCCGCCAGGAGGCGCTGCGGATCCGCTCCAGGCGGAAGTCGGCGTGGCTCACGCCCAGTTCGCGGGCCCGGGTGAGAGCCGCGTCGGCGAGGGGGCGCAGCGGCAGGGCGAGGAACAGCGGGTCGACGGCGCGCCCGTTCGGCGCGCCGGAGCGATCGGCCGGAGGGATCGGAGGCAAGCGGGCTCCCAGGTCACGGAGGGTGGTGGTGCGGCGCCACAGGGGCGCCCGCACCGCATCATTTCCCGTCCACCGGGTTTCCGGCCAGCGCATTTCGACCGGTGCGCCGCGGTTCTGGCCAGGACGGCCCCCGCCGGGTCCCGCCCCGCCGGGGGCCGGTGCGGGCCGTCAGCCGACGGCCTCCCACCAGCCGTCGAGCTCCGGCGGGTTGTCGACGTCGACCCGCTCGCCGGGGCGCGGCACCGCCAGCGGGACGGCCTGGTCCTTGGCGGCCTTGACCAGCCGCTCGATCGGCTCGGCCCAGGGGTGCAGGCCCAGGTTGAAGGTGCACCAGTGGACGGGCACCAGCAGGCCGGCGGTCAGGTCCCGGTGGGCGAGGACGGCGTCCTCGGGGGTCATGTGGATGTCCGCCCAGGCCGCGTCGTAGGCGCCGATCTGGACCAGCGCGGCGTCGAACGGGCCGTGCTGCTCGCCGATCCGGGCGTAGCCCTCGAAGTAGCCGGAGTCGCCGGTGTAGAAGACCCGGCGGTTCGGGCCGGCGACCACCCAGGAGCCCCACAGGGTGGTGTTGCGGGTCAGCCCCCGGCCGGAGAAGTGGTGCGCCGCGGTGAGGGTGAGCACCAGGCCGCCCAGGGTGCAGGTCTCGTCCCAGTCCAGTTCGATGATCCGGTGCTCGGGGACGCCCCAGCGGCGCAGGTGGGCGCCGATGCCGAGCGGCACCGCGAACGGCGCGGACTGGCTGCGCACCAGGCGCTTGACCGTCGCCATGTCCAGGTGGTCGTAGTGGTCGTGCGAGATCAGCACCGCGTCGACCTGCGGCAGCTCCTCCAGCTCCACCGGCACCGGGTGCAGCCGCTTGGGGCCGACGTGCGCGGCGGGGGAGCAGCGGTCGCTCCAGATCGGGTCGAGCAGCACCCGGAAGCCCTCGACCTCCACCAGCACCGAGGCGTGCCCGTACCAGGTGACCTCGACGCCCTCGGCGGCCGGCCCGGGCGGGGAGGCGGGGCGGACGGTCGGCACCGGGTGGGCGGGGACGCGCCCGGCCCGCTCGAACAGCATCCGGCGGGCGGTGGCGCCGTCGAAGCCGGGCGCCCCGGCGGTGCGGGCGAGCGTGGAGGGCGCGTTGTGGAAGACGCCGTCGCGGTACTGCGGGGAGTTGCGCACCCGCTCCTCGCGCTCGCCGTCCGGCCGCCGCCCGAACGCCGCGGGCAGGTCGCGCAGCGACCACGCGGCCGCGCCCAGGCCGGCCGCCAGGGCGGTGAGGGCCAGCAGTCGTCCGCGCCGGGGGGTGCTCCCGGGCCGTGCCTTGGTCATCCGTTCTGCCTTCGTCGCTCGCCGGGACGGTAGGGGATCGGTACGGCAGGTCCCGGGCCGGCCCGCACCACGGGGGCAACGGGTGCGCCCGTCCGTGTGGTTCCCGTACAGTCGCCCCGATCCGGGCAGCGCCCGGGCCTGGGCGGTGTCCGCGGCCGGGGCGGCCGGGGTGGCCGCGGATTGTCGGATTGCGACAGATCCGCCGGTAAGGCGCTGTGGGAGCCCGATGCGCCGCCGCCGCCGACCGCCCGATAGCGTCACACTGCGTACGCATTCCGACGTACGCGCTCACACACGGAGAGAGGTGGATCGTTGAGCCGCTCGGTTCTCGTCACCGGAGGAAACCGGGGCATCGGCCTCGCGATCGCCCAGGCCTTCGCCGAAGCGGGCGACAAGGTGGCCGTCACCAGCCGCTCGGGCGAGGTGCCCGAGGCGCTGGCCAAGCACGACGTCCTCGCGGTCCGCTGCGACATCACGGACGCCGCGCAGGTCGACGCCGCCTTCACCGAGATCGAGCAGAAGCACGGTGCGGTCGAGGTGCTGGTCGCCAACGCGGGCATCACCAACGACACCCTGCTGCTGCGCATGACGGAGGAGGACTTCACCTCCGTCGTGGACACCAACCTGACCGGCACCTTCCGGGTGGTCAAGCGCGCCTCGAAGCTGATGATGCGCGCCCGGAAGGGCCGCGTCGTGCTGATCTCGTCCGTGGTGGGCCTGTCCGGCTCCCCGGGCCAGGCCAACTACGCCGCCTCCAAGGCCGGCCTGGTCGGCTTCGCCCGGTCGCTGGCGCGCGAGCTCGGCCCGCGCAACATCACCGTCAACGTGGTCGCCCCCGGCTTCGTCGACACCGACATGACCGCCGTGCTCAGTGACGAGCGCCGCGCGGAGATCGTCTCGGGCGTGCCGCTGGGCCGCTACGCGGCGCCCGCCGAGGTCGCCTCCACCGTGCGGTTCCTCGGGTCGGACGAGGCCGCGTACATCACTGGAGCCGTCATTCCCGTCGACGGCGGATTGGGCATGGGTCACTGATCATGAGCGGAATCCTCGAAGGCAAGCGGATCCTGATCACCGGTGTGCTGATGGAGTCCTCCATCGCCTTCCACACCGCCAGGCTCGCGCAGGAGCAGGGCGCGGAGATCATCCTCACCGCCTTCCCGCGCCCGAGCCTGACCGAGCGGATCGCCAAGAAGCTGCCGCACCCGGTCAAGGTGCTGGAGCTGGACGTCTCGAACCCGGAGCAGCTGGCCGGCATCGCCGACCAGGTCCGTGAGCACCTGCCGACCCTGGACGGCATCGTCCACTCGATCGGCTTCGCCCCGCAGGACGCGCTGGGCGGCAGCTTCCTGGACACCCCGTGGGAATCCGTGGCCACCGCCATGCACGTCTCGGCGTACTCCCTGAAGTCGCTGACCACGGCCCTGCTGCCGCTGATGCAGGACGGCGGTTCGGTGGTCGGCCTGACCTTCGACGCGCAGTTCGCCTGGCCGCAGTACGACTGGATGGGCCCGGCCAAGGCCGCCCTGGAGTCGACCAACCGCTACCTGGCGCGCTACCTGGGCGAGCGGGACATCCGCTGCAACCTGATCTCGGCCGGGCCGATCGGCTCGATGGCCGCCAAGTCCATCCCGGGCTTCGGCGACCTGGCCGACACCTGGAACCACCGCTCCCCGCTGAAGTGGGACCTGAGCGACCCGGAGCCGGCCGGCCGCGGCATCGTCGCGCTGCTGTCGGACTGGTTCCCGAAGACCACCGGCGAGATCATCCACGTCGACGGCGGTCTGCACGCCATCGGCGCCTGACGCTCCGCCCGTACGCCGCTGCCCGGCACCCCTCCTCGGGGGTGCCGGGCAGCGGCGTTTCCGGCTCGCGCGGGCGGGCGGTCAGGCCTCGGCGGTGGCGCAGGCGCCGATGGCGCGGCCGGCCTCGACCGAGGCGCGCTGGGCGTCGCCGGCCCGGATGGCCTCCAGGATGGTGTGGTGGCCGATGTAGCGCTCGGCGATCAGCTCGGGGCCGACGTCGTGCCGCAGGTGCTGGCGGGTGACCTCGCCGAGGTCGGCGTAGACGGCGAGCAGGACGTCGTTGTGGGAGGCGGCCACCACGGCCTGGTGGAAGGCGGCGTCGGCCTGGACGAAGTCCTCGGCGTCGCCGGAGTGCCAGGCGGCCTCCCGGCGGGCCAGCGCGCCGTCCAGCAGCTCCAGGTCCCGGGGGGTGCGGCGGTGGGCGGCGAGGCCCGCCGCCGAGGTCTCCAGCGCCGCCCGAAGCTCGGCGACCTGGCCCTGGTCGGCGTCGGCGAAGCGGCGGTGCATCACCCCGGCGAGCTCGCTGGTGGCCAGCACGTAGGTGCCGGAGCCCTGTCTGATGTCGAGCAGGCCGTTGTGGGCGAGGGCGCGGACGGCCTCGCGGACGGTGTTGCGGGCGACGCCGAGCTGCTCGACCAGGGCGGCCTCGGTGGGGATGCGCGAACCGACCGGCCACTCCCCGGAGGTGATCTGGGCGCGCAGCTGGGCGATCACCTGGTCTGACAGCGGGGTGCGCCTCGGCGAGGACAGCGCCACGGGGGACTCCTTGCGACTACGGCTCGGGTGGGGCCTGGGTGGGAGGTGGCCGGAGGATGAACGGTCGGCACATCATGCCAATTCCAAGGTGCATCAATTCATCCCATCATTCTATGATGCTCTCCATGTCCGTAGCAGAGACCACCGCTTCCGCCCGGACGGAGGGCCGGCCGCCGCGCGCGGAGCAGCCCGCCGCCTCCGGCTCCGCCAAGTACCTGGGCTGGCTGTTCGCCGTCGCGATCGCCGCCGCCTTCAACCTGCGCCCCGTGGTCACCAGCCTCGGGCCGCTGCTCGACCAGGTCCGCGACGACCTCGGGATGAACCCGACGCTCGCCGGGCTGCTCACCGCCGTCCCGTCGCTGTGCTTCGCGCTGTTCGGCTTCGCCGCACCGGCCGCCGCCCGCCGGATCGGCCCGATCGCGGTCGTCACGGCCGGGATGGGCGCGATCACCGCGGGCGTGCTGGCCCGCTCCTTCGCCGGCGGCACGGCCGTGTTCCTGCTGCTCACCGCGCTCGCGCTGGCCGGTGTCGCGGTCTCCAACGTGCTGCTGCCGGTCGTGATCAAGCGCTACTTCCCGGAGAAGGTCGGTCCGATGATCGGCCTGTACTCCATGGCGCTGTCCGCCGGCACCGCGCTGGCGGCCGCCGTCACCGTGCCGCTGACCAGCGCGCTCGGCGGCGACTGGCGCTACGGCCTCGGCGTCTGGGCCGCCCTCGGCGCGCTCGCCCTGGTGCTCTGGCTGCCGGTGCTGATCGCCAGGCGCGAGCGCGGCGAGCGGTCGGGCGGCGCCGCCGTACCGGTCAGGCTGCCGATCACCCGCAGCCGTACCGCCTGGGCACTGGCCTGCTTCTTCGGCTTCCAGGCCACCGGCGCGTACGTGGTGATGGGCTGGCTGCCGAAGATCTTCCAGGACGCCGGCATCGACAAGGGCACCTCCGGGGTGCTGCTGGCGGTCACCATGGTGATCGGCGTGCCGGTTTCCTTCGTGCTGCCCAACCTGGCCGCCCGGCGCGGCGACCAGCGGCTGTTCGTGGTCGTGCTGGCGGCCTGCGGGATCGCCGGGTACACCGGGCTGGCACTCGCCCCGGCCGGCGGGTCCTGGGTCTGGGCGGCCCTGGTGGGCCTGTCCAACTGCGCCTTCCCGCTGGTGCTGACGATGATCGGCCTGCGCGCCCGGACGGCCGGCGGCGTCGCGCAGCTGTCCGCCTTCGCCCAGGGCGTCGGCTACCTGATCTCCATCCCCGGCCCGATCCTGATCGGCCGGCTCTACGACGTCACCGGCGAGTGGTACCTGCCGCTGGGCTTCCTGGCGCTGCTGCTGGTGCCGCAGATGCTGTTCGGCCTGCGGGCGGCGCGCGCCCGGCACATCGAGGACGAGGCGGTGCACCCGGCGGAGCGCGCCGCGGCGTGACGCCCCGGCGGCCGGCGGGCGTGTTCGGGATGGGAGAATTCCGGACATGCCCGTTCTCGACCCCAACCCCACCGACGGCCGCAAGCAGCTCGGCCGCATCGCCCTCGCCATCGCCGCCATCGTGGTGCTGGTGGCGATCATCGCCACCATCGCCCCCAACCTGGACTGACGGACGCCCGTACGCCGCCCGGCGCCCAGGTGAACGGGGCGGTGGCGACACTCCTCGTCCCTCGGAGTGGCGGCATCCGGGAGCGTCGCGCCACCGGGCCGCTTTTCTGCCAAGCTTGCTGGGTATGAGCGCCGACACGCCCCGCAGGATCATCGTTCTCCGCCATGCCAAGGCCGACTGGCCGGACGGCGTGGACGACCACGACCGGCCGCTGGCCGACCGGGGCCGCCACCAGGCCCCGGACGCCGGCCGCTGGCTGGTCGACTCCGGCATCAACCCCGACTACGTGATCTGCTCCACCGCGCTGCGCACCCGCGAGACCTGGAAGCTGGCGGTGCACGAGCTGCCGCACCGGCCGCAGAAGACCGTCTACGAGGAGCGGGTCTACGAGGCCAGCCCCGGCGAGATCATCGCCGTGCTCCAGGAGACGCCCGAGGAGTACTCGGACGTGGTGCTGGTGGGCCACAATCCGGGGGTGCTGGGGCTGACCCAGGTGCTGGCCGGGGACGCGGGCGACCCGGACGCGCTGGAGCGGCTGCGGCTCGGCGGCTTCCCGACGGCGGCGATCGCGGTGCTCAGCTTCCGCGGCTCCTGGAAGGGCGTCGAGCCGGGCGCGGCCGAGCTGGTCTCGTACCACACGCCGCAGGAGTGATCCCCGGAACTGACCCGAAGGGCGCGCGGAGCTGATCCGCGCGCCCCTCGGGCGCGTCCGCGGCCGTGCGGGGCGGGGCCCACGCCACCGGCCGGGGCCGGGCCGTCTACTCGGTCGGGGTGCCGTGCAGCGCGTCGGCCGCCTCGACCTCCTCGCGGGTGATGCCCAGCAGGTACAGCACGGTGTCCAGGAAGGGCACGTTCACCGCCGTGTCGGCGGCCTCCCGCACCACCGGCTTGGCGTTGAACGCCACCCCGAGCCCGGCCGCGTTCAGCATGTCCAGGTCGTTGGCGCCGTCGCCGATCGCCACCGTCTGCTCCAGCGGCACCTTCGCCTGCTCGGCGAAGCGGGCCAGCCAGCGGGCCTTGCCCGCCCGGTCCACGATCTCGCCGACCACCCGGCCGGTGAACCGGCCGTCCACCACCTCCAGGGTGTTCGCCGCCGCGAAGTCCAGGCCCAGCTGCTCCACCAGGTGGTCGGTGACCTGGGTGAAACCGCCGGACACCACCGCGACCTGGTAGCCGAGGCGCTGGAGCGTACGGATCAGGGTGCGCGCGCCCGGCGTGAAGCGGACCTCGGCGCGGACCTTCTCGGTCACCGAGGCGTCCAGCCCGGCCAGCAGTGCCACCCGGGCCCGCAGCGACTCGGCGAAGTCCAGCTCGCCGCGCATCGCCGCCGCCGTCACCTCGGCGACCTCCTCCTCGCAGCCCGCGTGGGCGGCGAACAGCTCGATCACCTCGTCCTGGATGAGCGTGGAGTCGACGTCCATGACCACCAGGCGCTTGGCCCGGCGCTCCAGCCCGGCGGCGACCACCGCGACGTCCACCCGCTGGGTGGCCGCCTCCTGGGCCAGCGCGGCCCGCAGCTCGTCCGTGGCCACACCGGAGACGGCCAGCTCGACCGCCGTCACCGGGTACTTGGCGAGCCGGAAGACCCGGTCGATGTTGCCGCCCGAGGCGGTGATCCGGGAGGTGAGCGCGGAGACGGCGGCGGCGGTCAGCGGGTTGCCGAGCACCGTGACGTGCGAACGGCCCTCGCGGCGCGGCCGGTTGTCACCGATGCCGGAGAGGATCTCGGCCTGGAGCTTCTGCTCGTCGGCCCAGCGGTGGACGGTGGCCCGCAGCCCGCCCTCGGCGCCGGGCGAGGGGGGCGGGGTGATCAGGGCGCACAGCGTGATGCGGCCACGGGTGACGACCTGCTCGATGTCGATGACGTCGACGCCGAAGCCGGCCAGCGTCGCGAAGAGGCCGGCGGTGATGCCGGGGCGGTCCTTGCCGAACACCTTGACGAGCAGGGTGCGCTCGTCCGCGGTCCGGTGCTGGGCGGCGGGGAGGGGCTCAGCGGCCAGGGGCGATGCGTTCATGGTGGCTCCCACGCTACCGGGCGCCCGACGGCCCGGGGGCACCCGTCCCACCTCGCGGGACGGCACCGGCCGGGGCTCGGTCGCAGCCTGGTCACAGTCACCCGGGCCGACTTTCATCGGCGGTCGACGGGCTGGAATGATTCCCCCCGTCAGTCACAGGAACATCGCACCCCGGCCGGGGGCCACAATTCGGGGGAACCGAGAGAGCGGGGCAGGCGCGCAGTGCCGCAACTCGTCATTGAGATCAACGGACAGCAGCGGACTCTGGAGCCCGGGCGGTCCTACACCATCGGGCGCAACCCGCAGTCGGACTTCCCGTTCGACGACGCACGGGTGTCCTGGCACCACGGGACCATGAGCTTCAACGGCAGCGGATGGCAGCTGGACGACCACGGCAGCACCAACGGGACGTACGTGGCCGGCGCCCGCACCATGCAGGCCCAGCTGTTCCCCGGTGCCGTGGTCAACCTGGGCAACCCGGAGAACGGCCCCCGGCTCGGCTTCTCCGCACCCGCGCACGCCGCGGCTCCGCAGGCCGCCCCGATGCACGAGGCCGCCACCAGCCGCGGCCCGGTGCCCGCACCCCACCAGCCCGCCCCGCAGCAGGGCTGGCCGCAGCACGACCCGTACCAGCAGCCGCAGCAGGCCTGGCCGGGCCAGCCGCAGGCGCAGCCGCCGTTCCCGCAGCAGCAGTACGCGCCGCCGCAGGCCCAGCCGGCCCCGCAGCAGCCCCAGCACGGCGGCTTCCCGGAGCAGCAGGGCTTCCCGGCCCCGCCGCAGCACGGCGGCGGTCCCCAGCCGACCGTCATCCGCAACCTGACGTCGGCGATGCGCACCGTCCGGATCGGCCGTGCGCTCGACAACGACATCGTGGTGTCCGACCTCCAGGTCTCCCGCCACCACGCCGAGCTGCGCCAGCTCCCGGACGGCCGCTACGAGATCGTCGACCTCGGCAGCCACAACGGCATCTTCCTCAACGGCCAGCGCGTCCAGCGCCAGCTGATGGGGCCGCAGGACCGCCTGACCGTCGGTCACTCCGGCTTCGTCCTGGTCGGCGACCAGCTGCAGGAGTTCGTCGAGACCGGCGCCGTCTCCTTCTCCGCCCGCCACCTGACCGTCGAGGTCGAGCACAAGGGCGCCAAGAAGATCCTGCTCAACGACGTCAGCTTCGGCGTCCCGGAGAAGTCCCTGGTCGCGGTCATCGGCCCGTCCGGCTCCGGCAAGTCGACCCTGCTGCGCGCCCTCACCGGCTACCGCCCGGCCGACCGCGGCGACGTCCTGTACGACGGCCGCAACCTCTACAAGCAGTTCGCCGAACTGCGCTCGCGCATCGGCCTGGTGCCCCAGTCGGAGATCCTGCACAAGGAGCTCACCGTCCGCACCGGCCTCAAGTACGCGGCCCGGCTGCGCTTCCCCGGCGACACCGAGGCGCGCGAGCGCGAGGCCCGGATCGACGAGGTGCTGTACGAGCTGCGCCTGGACAAGCGCGCCGACAACAAGATCACCGCGCTCTCCGGCGGTCAGCAGAAGCGTGTCTCGGTCGCCCTGGAGCTGCTCACCAAGCCGTCGCTGATCTTCCTGGACGAGCCCACCTCGGGCCTCGACCCGGGCATGGACCGCGAGGTCATGCAGATGCTGCGCGGCCTCGCCGACGACGGCCGCACCATCCTGGTCGTCACCCACTCGGTGGCCGAACTCGCGCTCTGCGACCGGCTGCTGGTGATGGCTCCGGGCGGCTCGGTGGCCTACTTCGGCCCGCCGGACGAGGCGCTGCACTTCTTCGGGTACGAGACCTGGGCGGACGTCTTCCAGGCCTTCGAGAACTACCCCGACCACGACTGGGCCGGCCGCTACCGCGGCTCGGTGCACTACCAGCAGTACTCCGCCCCCGACGTGGAGTCGGGCGAGGCGAAGCACGTCCAGGTCGCCCAGGAGGCGATCCGCCCGCCCAAGCCGCAGAGCTGGGGCTCGCAGCTGTGGACGCTGATGCGCCGCTACATGTCGGTGCTCGCCTCGGACCGCGGCTTCCTGGCCCTGTCGGTGCTGCTGCCGGCGGTCATCGGCGCGGTCAGCGTGCTGATCCCCAACGAACCGGGGCTCGCGCCCAACCCCAAGACGCAGCTCCACCTCAACAGCGGCGCCGCGACGATCATGCTGATCCTGGCGATCGGCGCCTGCTTCTCCGGGGCGGCCAACTCGGTCCGCGAGTTGATCAAGGAACGGGCGATCTACGAGCGAGAACGAGCCACCGGGCTCTCCCGCTCGGCGTACATGATGTCCAAGATCATCGTGCTGGGCTTCTTCAGCGTGATCCAGGGCGCCATCATCTCCGCCGTCGGCTTCCTGCCGCGCAAGCTCCCCGAGACCGGCCTGATCGTCAAGAACCTGCCGGTCATCGAGATGACCCTCGGCATGATCCTGCTGAGCTTCGCCGCGATGATGTTCGGCCTGATGATCTCCGCGCTGGTGAAGACCGCCGAGAAGACCATGCCGCTGCTGGTCATGTTCGCCATCGTCCAGGTCGTCTTCACCGGCTGCCTCTTCCAGATCTTCAGCAAGCCCGGACTGGAGCAGGTCGCCTGGCTGATGCCGGCCCGCTGGGGCACCGGCATCGTGTCCACCACGCTCGACCTCTCCGTGCTCATGGGCCCCTGGAACAAGGACTTCCAGAACCCCAACTACGACCCGCTGTGGGAGCACAGCGTCGCCCAGTGGGCGATCGACGCCGGCGTGCTGATCGTCATCTCCGTCGTCATCGGCGTCATCGTGACCCGGCTCCAGCGCCGGCACGAGCCCGAGGTCATGCAGAAGGGCTGACCCCTTCTCCGACTCCGCCCGAGGGGCGGCCTCCCACCGGGGGGCCGCCCCTCGGGCGTTCCCGGCGTTCCCGGCGGTCGCGTCGCGGCCCGGGCGGTCGAGAGCGGTCCCGCCCGCCCCGGACGGCGCTCGGCGGCCCCGGGGCGGGCCCTGCGGCCTAGGTCCCCGGACCTGGGCCCGGAGCGGCCGGGGACGGACGCGGCGCCCGTCACGGCGGCGGTAGTTTGGCGGTATGCCCAGCACCACCGGAGACCACCGGGCCCACCACGGCCCGCTGCCCGCCTGCGAACCGTGCTTGTCCGGCATCGAGGCCGTCAGCCAGGCCCTGCTCGCCATGAGCCGGCACCTCGAGGTCCGTGAGGTGCTGCGCCGCATCACCGCCTCCGCCCGCGGACTGCTCGGCGCCGAGTACGCGGCCCTCGGCGTGCCCGACGACCACGGGGGCTTCGCCCAGTTCGTCGTCGACGGCGTCACCGACGAGCAGTGGCGGGCCATCGGCCCGCTGCCCCGGCAGCACGGCGTGCTCGGCGCGATGCTGCACGAGACCGGCCCCACCCGGCTCGTCGACGTCCGCAAGGCACCCGCCTTCGAGGGGTGGCCCGCGGCCCACCCCGACATGGACGCCTTCCTGGGCATGCCGATCCTGGACACCGACGCGGCCGAGGACGAGCCGCAGGTGATGGGCGTCATCTTCCTCGCCAACAAGCGCGGCGGCGGCCTCTTCACCGACCACGACGAGGAACTGCTGCGGATCCTCGCCGCGCACGCCGCCCTCGCCCTGTCCAACGCCCGGCTGTACGAGCGCAGCCGCGAACTCACCCTGGCCGGCGAGCGCGCCCGGATCGCCCACGACCTCCATGACGCCGTCTCACAGAAGCTCTTCTCGCTCCGGCTCACGGCCAAGGCGGCCGCCAAGCTCGTCGACCGCGACCCGGCCCGGGCCCGCGCCGAGCTCGCCGAGGTCGCCCGGCTGGCCGCCGAGGCGGCCGACGAACTGCGCGCCGTCGTCGTGGAACTGCGGCCCGCCGCCCTGGAGGAGGACGGGCTCAGCGCCACCCTCGCCTCCCAGGTGCAGGTCCTCGACCGGGCGCACACCGCCGACGTCGCCTTCGCCGCCGACGGCGTCCGGGCGCTGCCGCCCGCCCAGGAGGCCGCAATGCTGAGAGTCGCCCAGGAAGCGCTGCACAACGCGCTGCGCCACTCCGGCGCCCGCCGGGTCACCGTCACGCTGGCCGGGACACCGGCCCGCGGCGCGCTGCTGCGGGTGCACGACGACGGGCGCGGCTTCGATCCGGAGTCCGTCCGCCGGGCCGGCCGCCACCTCGGCCTGGCCTCGATGCGCGACCGCGCGGCCGCCGTCGGCGGCACGCTCACCCTGGAGTCGGCCCCCGGCCGGGGGACGCTCGTCGAGATGGAGGTCCCCGGTGCCTGAGAGCACACCGTCGATCCGCGTGCTGCTGGTCGACGACCACCAGGTGGTCCGGCGCGGACTGCGCACCTTCCTGGAGGTCCAGGACGACATCGAGGTGGTCGGCGAGGCCGCCGACGGGGCGGAGGGCATCGAGCGGGCCCGTGAACTCGACCCCGACGTCGTCCTGATGGACCTCAAGATGCCCGGCGTCGACGGCATCGAGGCGCTGCGCACGCTCAAGGGGGAGGGCAGCCGGGCCCGGATCCTGATCGTCACCAGCTTCACCGAGCACCGCACGATGGTCCCCGCGCTGCGGGCCGGAGCGGCCGGGTACGTCTACAAGGACGTGGACCCGGAGGCGCTGGCCGGGGCGATCCGCTCGGTGCACGCCGGCCACGTCCTGCTCCAGCCCGAACTGGCCGAGGCGCTGCTCTCCGACGACGGCCCGCGCGCGCCGCAGGGCCGCGGCGGCACGCTCACCGAGCGCGAGCGCGAGGTGCTCGGCCACATCGCCGACGGCCGCTCCAACCGGGAGATCGCCCGCAGCCTGCACCTCTCGGAGAAGACGGTGAAGACCCACGTGTCCAACATCCTCATGAAGCTGGACCTGGCCGACCGCACCCAGGCGGCACTCTGGGCCGTCCGCCACGGCGCGACCCGGGAGGGGTAGCGCGCGCGACGGCGGCCCGGGACCCGGCACGCCTCAGCGGTCGTCCCGCTCGTCGACGAGGGCGTTGTAGGCGGCCACCTGGGCGCGCCGGGCGGTGCGCCGCAGCGGGGCCAGGACAGACTGGCGGGCCGCCATCTCCGAGGCGCTGACGGCGGCGCCGTGCCCGCCGGAGGCGATGGCCAGCAGCGCGGACACCTGACGGGCCGACTCCAGGACCCGGGCGGCCCGGGGCGGGTAGCCGGGGGCGAGCAGCTCGCCGTGGCCGCGGCGGCGGTAGGCGTCCAGCGCGCGCAGGGCCTCGGGCCCGGCACCGGCCACGTCGAGGCGGGTGAGCAGCACGGTCGCCTCCCGCAGCCCGTCCGCCAGCTCCCGCTCGGCCTCGTGCAGCGAGGGAACGTCCGCCGGAGGGGCGTCGTCGACCTCGGAACAGCGCCACAGCACGGTGGCCGAGCGGTCGCCGGCCGGGCCGTACACCTCCACCTCCGGCACCAGCCCGAGCGGCGCGCCCACGGCCAGGACGGCCTCGCCCGCGTCCATGGCCCGCTCGTTGAACGCCTTCGGACCGGTCAGCCCGATCGGGTGCCCGGCCGAGGGCAGCGCGAGCCGCAGGCCCCGTACGCCGAGCACCCGCAGCCGCCCCAGCGCCCAGGTCAGCCCGTGCCGCTCGCCGGGCTCGTCACCGGGCAGCCCGGTCACCCGGTGGACCTCGTCCGAGCCCAGGACGGCCGCGGCGGCGTCGTCCGGCGGCACCAGGCCCGCCAGCAGGGCGTTGCCCCATGCGGTGAGCCGCCCCGAACGGGGCTCTTCGTACGGATTGTCGGCAGGAGTCACGAGCATCCGGCCAGCCTACGGAATCGGCGGTCATCCGCGTGGCGTAGGTTTGCCCATGCGTGTGCGGCGCACTTACCCCGTGCCCACCGGCCGCCGGAGTAGGCTCGCCGCCCGCACCGACGGCCGAGAATCTTGTTTTTTGGGGAAGGCATAGGCATGAGCGACGTGCTGGAGCTGGTGGACGTATCCGTGGTCCGGGAGGGGCGCGCGCTGGTCGACCAGGTCTCGTGGTCCATCTCCGAGGGCGAGCGCTGGGTCATTCTGGGCCCGAACGGCGCCGGCAAGACCACGCTGTTGCAGATCGCCTCCTCGTACCTGTTCCCGACCTCGGGCAAGGTCACGGTGCTGGGCGAGAAGCTCGGCGAGATCGACGTCTTCGAGCTGCGCTCCCGGATCGGCCTGGCCGGTGCCGCGATGTTCGACAAGCTGCCGGCCGAGCAGACCGTGCTCCAGACCGTCCTCACCGCCGCGTACGGCATGACGGTCAGCTGGCAGGAGACCTACGAGCAGTCGGACGAGGGCCGGGCCCTCGCCCTGCTCGACCGCCTCGGCATGGCCGGCCTCACCGACCGCAAGTTCGGCACCCTCTCCGAGGGCGAGCGCAAGCGCACCCTGATCGCCCGCGCCCTGATGACCGACCCCGAGCTGCTGCTGCTCGACGAGCCGGCCGCCGGCCTGGACCTCGGCGGCCGCGAGGACCTGGTCCGCCGGCTCGGCGCGCTCGCCCAGGACGAGTTCGCCCCGGCGATGGCGATGGTCACCCACCACGTCGAGGAGATCGCGCCCGGCTTCACCCACGTCCTGATGATCCGTCAGGGGAAGGTGCTCACCGCCGGCCCGATCGACACCGAGCTGACCGCCCGCAACCTCTCCAAGTGCTTCGGCCTGCCGCTGACCCTGGAGCGGCACGGAGACCGCTGGTCGGCCCAGGGTCTGCCGCTGGGCTGACGCCCCGTCCGTCCGCCCTCCGGAAGGCCGTCGGGAACCGGTCGTACGCGCGACCGGTTTCCGCCCCTCGACCTGCGGGAACTGTCCGCCTCGAAGGCCTTCGCTCCCTAGGATGGACGTGTGGACAGCTGGATCTGGTGGCTCCTGGCCGCCGCAGGGCTCGGCATACCGCTGGTGCTGACCGCGATGCCGGAGTTCGCCATGTTCGCGGTCGGGGCGCTGGCCGCCTCCGGCGTGGCCGCACTGGGCGGGGGAGTGGTCCTGGAGACCGTGACCTTCGTCCTCGTCTCGGTCGCCCTGGTGGCGTTCGTCCGCCCGATCGCCTACCGGCAGCTCCAGCGGGGCCCGCAGGTCAAGATGGGCATCGAGGCGCTCCAGGGCGCCACCGCGGTCGTCGCGGAAACCGTCGACGGGGAGGGCGGGCGGATCAAGCTGAACGGCGAGATCTGGTCGGCCCGTGCGCTCCACCCGGGCCAGGTGTACCAGCCCGGGCAGCAGGTCGACGTCGTCGAAATCCAGGGCGCGACCGCCCTGGTCGTCTAGGGGAGAGTCCGTGGAACCCGTCCTTATCGTTTTGGTCGTCCTGGTCGTGGTGGCCTTCATCGCGCTGATCAAGACGATCCAGGTCATCCCGCAGGCCAGCGCCGCGATCGTGGAGCGCTTCGGCCGCTACACCCGGACGCTCAACGCGGGGCTGAACATCGTCGTCCCGTTCATCGACCGGGTCCGCAACCGGATCGACCTGCGCGAGCAGGTCGTGCCGTTCCCGCCCCAGCCGGTGATCACCCAGGACAACCTGGTCGTCAACATCGACACCGTCATCTACTACCAGGTGACCGACCCCCGCGCCGCGACCTACGAGGTCGCCAGCTACATCCAGGCGATCGAGCAGCTCACCGTCACCACCCTGCGCAACATCATCGGCTCGATGGACCTGGAGTCCACCCTGACCTCGCGCGAGGTCATCAACGCCGGCCTGCGCGGCGTCCTGGACGAGGCCACCGGCAAGTGGGGCATCCGGGTCAACCGGGTCGAGCTGAAGGCGATCGAGCCGCCGACCTCCATCCAGGACTCGATGGAGAAGCAGATGCGCGCCGACCGCGACAAGCGCGCCGCGATCCTCACCGCCGAAGGCCAGCGCCAGGCCCAGATCCTCAAGGCCGAGGGTGAGAAGCAGGCCGAGGTGCTCAAGGCCGAGGGTGAGGCGCAGGCCGCGGTGCTGCGCGCGGACGGTGAGGCGGCCGCGATCCGGACGGTCTTCGAGGCCATCCACGACGGCGACGCCGACCAGAAGCTGCTCGCCTACCAGTACCTCCAGACCCTGCCCGAGCTGGCCAAGGGCGACTCCAACAAGCTGTGGATCATCCCCAGCGAGGTCGGCGACGCGCTCAAGGGCCTCGGCGGCGCCTTCACCGGCCTGACCGGCAACGGCGGCGTGAACGGCGGCGCGGTCGCGGCGCCCAGCGTCCCGCAGACGGCCCCGGCGGCCACCCAGGTGCCGCTGGACCCGGCGTCCGGCCCGCGGCCGGTGGACACCGAGAAGGGCGCCGCCCGCCCCCGGGTGGACCCGGCGCGGGAGTACCCGAAGATCGACCCGGAGTGACGGCTCGGACCGTGCCGGCGCGTGTCTGACGGTTCGCCTCGGATCAGGGCCCGTCGCCGGGAGGCGGCGGGCCCTCGGCCTGTCGCGGCGCCGGCCCGGGCGGACCGGGCGCTGTGGCGTGCGTCCCGAATCGTGGGAGGGTCTGGTCGGGCCGTACGGCCGTCCGGCATGATCCCCTCGGACAGGACCGAGAGGAGAGCCGACCCATGACGCTCTGGGAGTCGATCGCCGTCCTGGTGGCGGGCGTCGGTGCCGGGATGATCAACGTGATCGTCGGTTCCGGCACCCTGATCACCTTCCCGGTCCTGCTCGCCGTCGGCATCCCCCCGGTCACCGCCAACGTCTCCAATGCCTTCGGCCTGGTCCCCGGCTCGCTCAGCGGCGTGATCGGGTACCGCCGTGAACTGGCCGACCAGGGCCGCCGCGTGCTGCGGATGGGCACCGCCTCGCTGCTCGGCGGGCTGCTCGGCGCGCTGCTGCTGGTCAGGCTGCCGAGCGGGGCCTTCGACGCGATCGTCCCGGCGCTGATCCTGCTCGCGCTCGTCCTGGTGGTGGTCCAGCCCCGGGTGGCCAAGGCCGTCGCGGCCCGCCGCCGCCCCGACGGCGATCCGGACGGCGGCCCGGTGCTGCTGGTCGGCGTGTTCCTGACCGGCATCTACGGCGGCTACTTCGGCGCCGCGCAGGGCGTGCTGCTGATGGCGCTGATGGGCATGCTGCTCCAGGAGGAGCTCCAGCGGATCAACGCGGTGAAGAACGCCCTGGCGATGATCGTCAACGCGGTCGCAGCGCTCTTCTTCCTCTTCACCTCGACCGTGAACTGGGCCGCCGCCGGGCTGATCGCGGCGGGCTCGCTGGTCGGCGGTCTGCTCGGCGCCAAGGTCGGCCGCCGGCTCCCGCCGACCGCGCTGCGCGCCGTCATCGTGGTGGTCGGCCTGGTGGCCGTCACCAAGCTGTTGCTGAGCTGAACGAACGTCAGACCGTCTGACCGTCCGCACATCGGAGGAGTACGCCATGGCCCTGGAGATGCGTGAGCGCTGCGAGCGCTGCGAGGTGTCGCTGACCGCGGACGGCGGCGCCTCGATATGTTCCTACGAGTGCACCTTCTGCCCGGACTGCACCGAGGCCATGGCCGGCGCCTGCCCCAACTGCGGCGGCGAGCTGGTGGTCCGTCCGCGCCGGAAGGCCGCCTGACACCGG
Source organism: Kitasatospora sp. Xyl93 (assembly GCF_055383135.1). Classification (NCBI taxonomy): domain Bacteria; kingdom Bacillati; phylum Actinomycetota; class Actinomycetes; order Kitasatosporales; family Streptomycetaceae; genus Kitasatospora; species Kitasatospora sp. Xyl93. Next base: position 5,972,955 of record NZ_AP029185.1, read on the forward strand.
ACCCCGGACCTCCTGGGGCCCGGTACCCCGGACCGACGACCCACCAGGAGCGCGGCGATGAGCAGCAGGGCACGGCTGAGCGAGGACGAGATCACGGCGGCCCTGGCGGCGCTGCCGCAGTGGGAGCGGGAGGGCGGCAGCATCGTCCGGACCGCCGCCGCCCCGGACTTCCCGGCCGCGATCCGGGTGGTCGGCGCCGTCGCCGAGCAGGCCGAGGCGCTCGACCACCACCCCGACATCGACATCCGCTGGCGCACCCTGCGCTTCGTGCTGTCCACCCACAGCGCCGGCGGCCTCACCGGTCTGGACCTCACCCTCGCCGCCCGGATCGACGAGGCCCTGCGCGCCGAGTCGGCCGGCTGACCGACCGTACGGCCGGAAGCGGGGGACCCGGACGACCGAGGGCCCGGGCCGCGCCCCCGGGCGGGCGTGAGATGCTGACTGCCGCATCGGCAGGCAGGCGGCTCGGGAGGGACGGAACGGATGGCGCAGGAGCCCTTCGGAGACGCCCACCCCCGACAGCCCTGGCCGCCCCGGGGCGACGCGGACTGGCCGAACGACGGGTACGGGGGGTACGCCGAGCAGCAGCAGGCGCCGGAGCAGCCGTCGCCGTGGCAGCCGCAGGCGGGTCACGGCCCGGAGGCGTACGGGCAGCAGCAGCCGCAGGCCGGCCAGGGCGACCAGATCGGCTACGGGCACACCGGTTACGACCACGGCGGGTACGGCCAGAGCGGGTACGGGCAGGGCGGTTACGACCAGAGCGGCTACGGGCACGCCGGTTACGACCAGGGCGGGCACGGCCGGACCGGCCAGGCCGAGGGCGGCTACGTCCAGGGCCAGTACGGCGAGCAGGGGCAGTACCAGCCGTATCCGCCGTACCAGGACCACCCGCTGCAGCACCAGCCGTACGCGCCGTACGCCGCCGCGCAGCAGCCCGCCGGTGACGGGCTGTACGTCCCGGCGGGGGCGGAGTACTCGGCGGACGGCTACGTGCACATCGAGGAGGCCGAGCCGGCGCCCGCGCCCGTCCCGGAGGAGCCCGCCGAGACCTCTCCGCAGGCCCCCGGCGTGACGGCCGAGCCCGTCGCGCCGTCGCGGGCCGCCGCCCGCCGGGGCGCCGGCGGCGGTTCCGGCACCGCCGCGGGCTCCGGCTCCGCACTCTCCGCCAGGGCCCGGAAGGCCGCCGGCGCGGTGCTGACCGGCGATCACGTGCCCAGTCGCAAGGCCCTGCTGGTGCGGACCGGCGCCGGGGTGGCCGCGCTGGGCGTGCTGGCGGTGGCCGGGCTGATGGTCGGCACCGAGGGCGGCGGCAGCGCGGCGGCGAGCAGCGGCGGTGAGCCGGGCTTCGCGGTGGCGCACACCCGGGCGTGGGCCGCGCAGCCCGCCGCGGCCGGTCCTGCCGGGGGCGACGACACGCTGGTCGGCAGCTGGCCGCTGGCCGACGCGGTGGTCCGGGCCGACGGCTCCGGGGTGCACGCGTACGACCGGGCGGGCGGCAAGCTCGCCTGGTCGGTGGAGCCGCCGGCCGCCGGGGCCGTCCCGTGCGGGCTGTCGGCGGGGGTGAACCAGGCGGGCCTGGGCGCGGCGCTGTTCCGTCCGCAGGCCGATCCGAAGAGCCCCTGCACGCTGGTGGTCGCCGTGGACACCAAGACCGGCAGGACCGCCTGGACCAAGGCCCTCTCGGACGCCAAGGGCGCCTACTCGGCCCGGGTCGGCGTCACCGAGGACAAGGTGATCGCGGTCGGCGACGACCGGGTGCTGGCCTGGGAGTCGGCCGACGGGAAGGACGTCTGGCAGTACACCGGCCAGGGCAAGTTCTGCACGCTGTCCGGCGGGGTCAGCGGCAAGACGGTGCTGGTCGCCTCCTCCTGCGCCGACTCGACCCCCACGGACCAGGCCGTCGCGCTGAACACCGCCGACGGCAAGGTCAGTTGGTGGCGGGGCCTGAACAACCAGCCGAAGACGGTGACCGTGCTGTCCGCCGAGCCGGCCGTCGTCCTCACCACCGGCGAGAAGCCGGAGAACGACCGGGTGTTCGCCTGGGGCACCGCCGGCGACCCGGCCGCCGAGATCCCGGTGGCCGTCGACGGCGGCCGGCTGGACGTCGCCCACGGTACGTTTTCGGCCACTCCCGGCGTGTACTTCGAGGGCCGCACGATGGTCACCACCCTGACTCCGCCGAACGGCGGCGGGCAGGTGGCCGCGGTCGGCTACGACCTGGACACCGGCAAGCAGCGCTGGAAGGTGCCGACCGCCGCCAAGGGCGCCGTCCGGGCCGTCGGCATCGACGGCGGGTCGCTGGTGCTCGCCGCCGACGAACGCCGCGACCAGCCCGCCCGCCTCAGCCGGTTCCCGCTGGCGGGCGGCCAGGAGGCCACCGGCGGCAACTTCCCCTCCGGCACCGGATCGCTGCTGATCTCCGGACGGGTGCTGATCGGCGGCGGGCAGGTGGTCGTGGTGCCCGAGCACTCGACCAACTACGGCACGGCGGCGGGGTACCAGGCGAAGGACTGACGCCTTCCGCCCTGCCTGCTCCACGCCCGCCGCCGTCACCGCCGTTGCCGGCCGCCGTCCGTCGCCTCCAGTCGCTTTCAGTCGCCGGGTGTCGTCGGATGTGTGCTCAGGCCGCCGAGACGGGCCGGCCCGGTACGACCGGCAGCCAGTCGGCGAGGTCGCGGACCTCCGAGCTGCGCAGACCGAGCGCCAGCATCAGGCTGGCCTGCGGCGTCGGCTCGAACGGGCGGCGCAGCAGCTTCATCCCGGCCTGCTCCGGCGTGCGGTCCGCCTTGCGCTGGTTGTCCTCCGCGCACGCGGCGACGGTGTTGATCCAGCTGTCGGCACCACCGCGCGACCTGGGCTGGAGGTGGTCCACCGTGGTGGCCCGCCGCCCGCAGTACGCGCAGAGGTGCTGGTCCCGGGCCAGGACACCCCGCCGCGACCACGGAGCCCGTTGTCGGAACGGCACCCGTACGTACCGTTGCAGTCTGATCACCCGCGGCACCGGGACGGCCACGCCCGTCCCCCGGATCGAGCGCAGCGGATGCGCCTGCTCCACCACCGCCTTGTCCTGGAGCACCAGGACGACGGCGCGCTGGAGCGACACCGTCGTCAGGGGCTCGTAGCTCGCGTTCAGAACCAGCGTGTTGCGCACTCGGCACACCCTTCCCGCGGGCGTGCCACGGCGGCACGACCGTCTCCACACACGTCACTGCCGCCGCACGGCGGTGGAACCACTCTGAATGGGCCCGCAGCCGTCGAACAACGGAATTTCCGGTATCGGGGAGGGGCCGGGGGACGGACGCCGCCCGACCGGTGTGGCGCCTCGGGGGAAACTCGCTGGCCGGGACCGCGTAGGCTCTATCAGGCTGGAGTCGTACCGACCCGGGGCCCGACCGAACCGGGCCGGCACTGGGCGGACGCCCGATCGAAGGAGAAGCGTGACCGTGACGGACATCGTCGACGAGCTGCGGTGGCGTGGGCTGATCGCCCTGTCCACCGACGAGGACGCACTGCGCAAGGCGTTCGCGGACGGCCCGGTCACGTTCTATTGCGGCTTCGACCCGACGGCCCCCAGCCTGCACCTCGGCAACCTGGTGCAGATCCTCACCATGCGCCGCATCCAGCAGGCGGGGAACCTCCCGCTCGGCCTGGTCGGGGGCGCCACGGGCCTGATCGGCGACCCGAAGCCCACCGCCGAGCGCGTGCTCAACGACCCCGAGACGGTGGCCGGCTGGGTCGAGCGGCTGCGCGGCCAGATCTCGCGCTTCCTGGACTTCGACGGCCCGTACGCGGCGCGCATGGTCAACAACCTGGACTGGACGTCCGGGATGTCGGCGATCAGCCTGCTGCGTGACGTGGGCAAGTACTTCCGGGTCAACAACATGATCGCCAAGGAGGCCGTCGCCCGACGGCTCAACTCCGACGCGGGCATCAGCTACACCGAGTTCAGCTACCAGATCCTCCAGGGCATGGACTACCTGGAGCTGAACCGCCGCTACGGCTGCACGCTGCAGACCGGCGGCAGCGACCAGTGGGGCAACCTCACCGCCGGCACGGACCTGATCCGCAAGGCCGACGGCAAGTCCGTCCACGCGCTGGCCACGCCGCTGATCGTCAAGGCCGACGGCACCAAGTTCGGCAAGACCGAGTCCGGCACGGTCTGGCTCGACCCCGAGCTGACCACCCCGTACGCCTTTTACCAGTTCTGGCTGAACGCGGACGACCGGGACGTCTCCAACTTCCTGCGGATCTTCAGCTTCCGCTCGAAGGAGGAGATCGAGGAGCTGGAGCGCGAGACCACCGAGCGCCCCGCCGCCCGCCTCGCCCAGCGGGCCCTCGCCGAGGAGCTCACCACGCTGGTGCACGGCGCGGAGCAGTACGAGCGCGCGGTCGCCGCGTCCAAGGCACTGTTCGGTCAGGGCGACCTCGCCGACCTGGAGGCCCCGACCCTGGCCGCCGCCCTGGCCGAGGTCCCGAAGGCCGAGGTGACCGAGCTCCAGACGGTGGTCGACCTGCTGGTCGCCGTCGGCCTGTCGCCGAGCCGCTCGGCCGCCCGTCGGACGATCAAGGAAGGCGGCGCCTACCTCAACAACGTCAAGGTGACGGACGAGGAGGCGGTGCCGTCCGAGGCCGACCTGCTGCACGGCCGCTGGCTCGTGCTGCGGCGCGGCAAGCGGAACCTGGCGGCGGCGGAGCTGGTCGCCGCCGGCTGACGCTTGGCGCGCTTGGCTGAGAACGCACCCGCTCTGAGCTGCGGCTTTGAGCCCCGAGGGCCGGATCTGGACAGATCCGGCCCTCGGGGTTTGACGGTGTCGTCCCGATGGCCTAGTGTTGAACGAGTCGCTGGAGCGGCCATCCACTCAGCTCGACCCACCCTCACCCCGGTCCCCATGAAAGTGGGCTCATTGGCGTTCCCGTCAACCAGGGTGAGTGTGAATTTCGAGTGACACTCGGAATGAGCTAAAGTGGTGGACGTCGCGAAAGTGGCCCCGGCCAGTTCGGGAAATCGGATGAATGAAACTCCGGAAAACGGGGCGGAAAGCGTCTGATAAGCTGGAAACACGGAAGAACGAAGCCCGGAGGGCCTGCTGGAAGGCGGCTCGAAGGAAGCGTCCGTTCCTTGAGAACTCAACAGCGTGCCAAAAGTCAACGCCAGATATGTTGACATCCCCGGCCTCGGTCGTTTGATCGGGGTTGGAGATTCCTTTTGAAACAAACACTAGCGAGGACGCAGTGCGCGGGGCCGCCCTATTCCGGTGGTTGCCGTGCCGCTCAACGCGGGTGTCGACCCGATTACGGGTAAACATTCACGGAGAGTTTGATCCTGGCTCAGGACGAACGCTGGCGGCGTGCTTAACACATGCAAGTCGAACGGTGAAGCCCTTCGGGGTGGATCAGTGGCGAACGGGTGAGTAACACGTGGGCAATCTGCCCTGCACTCTGGGACAAGCCCTGGAAACGGGGTCTAATACCGGATACGACCTTCCTCCGCATGGGGGTTGGTGGAAAGCTCCGGCGGTGCAGGATGAGCCCGCGGCCTATCAGCTTGTTGGTGGGGTAATGGCCTACCAAGGCGACGACGGGTAGCCGGCCTGAGAGGGCGACCGGCCACACTGGGACTGAGACACGGCCCAGACTCCTACGGGAGGCAGCAGTGGGGAATATTGCACAATGGGCGAAAGCCTGATGCAGCGACGCCGCGTGAGGGATGACGGCCTTCGGGTTGTAAACCTCTTTCAGCAGGGAAGAAGCGCAAGTGACGGTACCTGCAGAAGAAGCACCGGCTAACTACGTGCCAGCAGCCGCGGTAATACGTAGGGTGCGAGCGTTGTCCGGAATTATTGGGCGTAAAGAGCTCGTAGGCGGCCTGTCGCGTCGGATGTGAAAGCCCGGGGCTTAACCCCGGGTCTGCATTCGATACGGGCAGGCTAGAGTGTGGTAGGGGAGATCGGAATTCCTGGTGTAGCGGTGAAATGCGCAGATATCAGGAGGAACACCGGTGGCGAAGGCGGATCTCTGGGCCATTACTGACGCTGAGGAGCGAAAGCGTGGGGAGCGAACAGGATTAGATACCCTGGTAGTCCACGCCGTAAACGTTGGGAACTAGGTGTTGGCGACATTCCACGTCGTCGGTGCCGCAGCTAACGCATTAAGTTCCCCGCCTGGGGAGTACGGCCGCAAGGCTAAAACTCAAAGGAATTGACGGGGGCCCGCACAAGCAGCGGAGCATGTGGCTTAATTCGACGCAACGCGAAGAACCTTACCAAGGCTTGACATATGCCGGAAACACCTGGAGACAGGTGCCCCCTTGTGGTCGGTATACAGGTGGTGCATGGTTGTCGTCAGCTCGTGTCGTGAGATGTTGGGTTAAGTCCCGCAACGAGCGCAACCCTTGTTCTGTGTTGCCAGCATGCCTTTCGGGGTGATGGGGACTCACAGGAGACTGCCGGGGTCAACTCGGAGGAAGGTGGGGACGACGTCAAATCATCATGCCCCTTATGTCTTGGGCTGCACACGTGCTACAATGGTCGGTACAAAGGGCTGCGATGCCGTGAGGCGGAGCGAATCCCAAAAAGCCGGCCTCAGTTCGGATTGGGGTCTGCAACTCGACCCCATGAAGTTGGAGTTGCTAGTAATCGCAGATCAGCATGCTGCGGTGAATACGTTCCCGGGCCTTGTACACACCGCCCGTCACGTCACGAAAGTCGGTAACACCCGAAGCCGGTGGCCTAACCCGTAAGGGGAGGAGCCGTCGAAGGTGGGACCAGCGATTGGGACGAAGTCGTAACAAGGTAGCCGTACCGGAAGGTGCGGCTGGATCACCTCCTTTCTAAGGAGCAATATGCCGCTTGCAGGCGAATGTCCTGCACGGTTGCTCATGGGTGGAACGTTGACTATTCGGCACAGGAAGAGATCGGACGTTAGTACTGCTTCGGCGTGGAACGCGTTCTGGGATTGACTGTGTCGGGCACGTTGTTGGGTCCTGAGGGAACGGGTTGACCGTTGTCTCAGTGCCGGCCTCACTTGAGGTGGTCTTCGGATCGTCGAGGGTGGGTGACTGGTCGTTGTTTGAGAACTGCACAGTGGACGCGAGCATCTGTGGCCAAGTTTTTAAGGGCGCACGGTGGATGCCTTGGCACTAGGAACCGATGAAGGACGTGGGAGGCCACGATAGTCCCCGGGGAGCCGTCAACCAGGCTTTGATCCGGGGGTTTCCGAATGGGGAAACCCGGCAGTCGTCATGGGCTGTCACCCGCTGCTGAACACATAGGCAGTGTGGAGGGAACGCGGGGAAGTGAAACATCTCAGTACCCGCAGGAAGAGAAAACAACCGTGATTCCGGGAGTAGTGGCGAGCGAAACTGGATGAGGCTAAACCGGAATGGTGTGAGACCCGGCAGGGGTTGCCGTTTCGGGGTCGTGGGATTTTTCTTGACCGGTCTGCCGGCCGGTCGGCGAGTCAGAAACCGTATGGGTAGTCGAAGGACATGCGAAAGGTCCGGCGTAGAGGGTAAGACCCCCGTAGACGAAATCTGTACGGCTCGTTTGAAGAACACCCAAGTAGCACGGGGCCCGAGAAATCCCGTGTGAATCTGGCGGGACCACCCGCTAAGCCTAAATATTCCCTAGTGACCGATAGCGGATAGTACCGTGAGGGAATGGTGAAAAGTACCGCGGGAGCGGAGTGAAATAGTACCTGAAACCGTGTGCCTACAAGCCGTGGGAGCGTCGTTCACGTCTTCGGACGTGGGCCGTGACTGCGTGCCTTTTGAAGAATGAGCCTGCGAGTTTGCGGTGTGTAGCGAGGTTAACCCGTGTGGGGTAGCCGTAGCGAAAGCGAGTCCGAATAGGGCGGTTGAGTTGCATGCCCAAGACCCGAAGCGGAGTGATCTAGCCATGGGCAGGTTGAAGCGCGGGTAAGACCGTGTGGAGGACCGAACCCACCAGGGTTGAAAACCTGGGGGATGACCTGTGGTTAGGGGTGAAAGGCCAATCAAACTCCGTGATAGCTGGTTCTCCCCGAAATGCATTTAGGTGCAGCGTCACGTGTTTCTTGCCGGAGGTAGAGCACTGGATAGGCGATGGGCCTTACCGGGTTACTGACCTTAGCCAAACTCCGAATGCCGGTAAGTGAGAGCGTGGCAGTGAGACTGTGGGGGATAAGCTCCATGGTCGAGAGGGAAACAGCCCAGAACACCGACTAAGGTCCCTAAGCGTGTGCTAAGTGGGAAAGGATGTGGAGTCGCAGAGACAACCAGGAGGTTGGCTTAGAAGCAGCCACCCTTGAAAGAGTGCGTAATAGCTCACTGGTCAAGTGATTCCGCGCCGACAATGTAGCGGGGCTCAAGCACATCACCGAAGTCGTGTCATTGCAGCGTGAAGACCTAACGGTTGCTGTGATGGGTAGGGGAGCGTCGTGTGCCGGGTAAAGCGGCGGTGGAAACCAGTCGTGGACGGTATACGAGTGAGAATGCAGGCATGAGTAGCGATACAAGAGTGGGAAACTCTTGCGCCGATTGACCAAGGGTTCCTGGGTCAAGCTGATCTGCCCAGGGTAAGTCGGGACCTAAGGCGAGGCCGACAGGCGTAGTCGATGGACAACGGGTTGATATTCCCGTACCCGCTTTGAAGCGCCAACGCTGAACCTCTTGATGCTAAGCCCGTGAAGCCGGCCTGGAGTCTTCGGACGAAGGGACGTGGTGGAGCCGGTGACCCAACGGGGTAGTAGGTGAGCGATGGGGTGACGCAGGAAGGTAGTCCAGCCCGGGCGGTGGTTGTCCCGGGGTAAGGGTGTAGGCCGTGAGGTAGGCAAATCCGCCTCACATGAAGGCTGAGACCTGATGCCGAGCCGATTGTGGTGAAGTGGATGATCCTATGCTGTCGAGAAAAGCCTCTAGCGAGTTTCATGGCGGCCCGTACCCCAAACCGACTCAGGTGGTCAGGTAGAGAATACCGAGGCGTTCGGGTGAACTATGGTTAAGGAACTCGGCAAAATGCCCCCGTAACTTCGGGAGAAGGGGGGCCATTCCTGGTGATGGGTCTTGCACCTTGAGCTGGGGGTGGCCGCAGAGACCAGCGAGAAGCGACTGTTTACTAAAAACACAGGTCCGTGCGAAGCCGTAAGGCGATGTATACGGACTGACGCCTGCCCGGTGCTGGAACGTTAAGGGGACCGGTTAGCTTGGTTTCGACCAGGCGAAGCTGAGAACTTAAGCGCCAGTAAACGGCGGTGGTAACTATAACCATCCTAAGGTAGCGAAATTCCTTGTCGGGTAAGTTCCGACCTGCACGAATGGCGTAACGACTTCTCGACTGTCTCAACCATAGGCCCGGTGAAATTGCATTACGAGTAAAGATGCTCGTTTCGCGCAGCAGGACGGAAAGACCCCGGGACCTTTACTATAGCTTGATATTGGTGTTCGGTTCGGCTTGTGTAGGATAGGTGGGAGACTGTGAAGCAGCAACGCCAGTTGTTGTGGAGTCGCCGTTGAAATACCACTCTGGTCGTGCTGGATGTCTAACCTGGGTCCGTGATCCGGATCAGGGACAGTGTCTGGTGGGTAGTTTAACTGGGGCGGTTGCCTCCTAAAGGGTAACGGAGGCGCCCAAAGGTTCCCTCAGCCTGGTTGGCAATCAGGTGTTGAGTGTAAGTGCACAAGGGAGCTTGACTGTGAGACTGACGGGTCGAGCAGGTACGAAAGTAGGGACTAGTGATCCGGCGGTGGCTTGTGGAAGCGCCGTCGCTCAACGGATAAAAGGTACCCCGGGGATAACAGGCTGATCTTCCCCAAGAGTCCATATCGACGGGATGGTTTGGCACCTCGATGTCGGCTCGTCGCATCCTGGGGCTGGAGTAGGTCCCAAGGGTTGGGCTGTTCGCCCATTAAAGCGGTACGCGAGCTGGGTTTAGAACGTCGTGAGACAGTTCGGTCCCTATCCGCTGTGCGCGTAGGAGTGTTGAGAAGGGCTGTCCCTAGTACGAGAGGACCGGGACGGACGAACCTCTGGTGTGCCAGTTGTTCTGCCAAGGGCATGGCTGGTTGGCTACGTTCGGGAGGGATAACCGCTGAAAGCATCTAAGCGGGAAGCCTGCTTCGAGATGAGCACTCCCACCTCCTTGAGAGGGTAAGGCTCCCAGTAGACGACTGGGTTGATAGGCCGGATATGGAAGCCCTGTGAGGGGTGGAGTTGACCGGTACTAATAGGCCGAGGGCTTGTCCTCAGACGCTCGCGTTCACTGTGTGGTTCCCGGGTAACGAACAGTTATCACCGGCGAACAAGAAAACACTTATCAACTGAAAAGTGTGTTTCGCTGAATACCCGATAGGGTTTCGGTGGTCATAGCGTGAGGGAAACGCCCGGTTACATTCCGAACCCGGAAGCTAAGCCTCACAGCGCCGATGGTACTGCAGGGGGGACCCTGTGGGAGAGTAGGACGCCGCCGAACAATTATTCAAGGCCGCGGCCCCAGCGACTCGCTGGGGCCGCGGCCTTTTTGTGTTTTGCGAACGTGAAGAAGGCCGGCAGAACCGGGACTTCCGCCCAGACGCGGAGGGACCCGGCATGTCGGACAATGGAGAAGGTACGCGGGCCAGCAGGCCGGCGTCGAAACCGCGTGGCGGCAGCGGAGTTGATCGCTCGGCCCGCGGTGAAGCTGAAGCAGCAGAAGGAGTCACCACGATGTCGAACCAGCCCCAGGACCGTCCCGAGCGCCGATCGGACGACGGCCGAGGCTACGAGCCCCGGTCCCGCGGGGGCTGGTCCAACGACCGTGGTGGCCACCGTCGTGACGACCGTGATGACCGTCCGCGTCGTGACGACCGCCCGGCCGGTGGCGGCTACGGCCGTGACCGCGACGACCGCGGCGGCGACCGCGGTGGCTTCCGTCGTGACGACCGTCCGTCCGGTGGTTTCAACCGCGACCGCGGCGACCGCCCCTCCGGTGGTGGCTTCCGCCGTGACGACCGCCCCTCGGGTGGCTTCAACCGTGACCGCGACGACCGTGGCGGCGAGCGCGGCGGTTTCCGTCGTGACGACCGTCCGTCGGGTGGCGGCTTCCGTCGTGACGACCGCCCGAGTGGCTTCCGTCGCGATGACCGTGATGACCGTCCGCGTCGGGACGACCGTCCGGCCGGTGGCGGCTACGGCCGTGACCGCGACGACCGCGGCGGCGACCGCGGTGGCGACCGCGGTGGCTTCCGCCGCGACGACCGCCCGTCCGGTGGTTTCAACCGCGACCGCGGCGACCGCCCCTCCGGCGGCGGCTACGGCCGTGACCGCGACGACCGTGGCGGCTTCCGCCGCGACGACCGTCCGGCCGGCGGTGGCTTTCGCCGCGACGACCGCCCCTCCGGTGGCGGCTTCCGCCGTGACGACCGCCCCTCGGGTGGCTTCAACCGTGACCGCGACGACCGTGGCGGCGAGCGCGGCGGTTTCCGCCGTGACGACCGCCCGGCCGGCGGTGGTTTCCGTCGTGACGACCGTCCGGCCGGTGGCGGCTTCAACCGTGACCGCGACGACCGCGGCGGCGACCGCGGTGGCTTCCGCCGCGACGACCGCCCGTCCGGTGGTTTCAACCGCGACCGCGGCGACCGCCCCTCCGGCGGTGGTTTCCGTCGCGATGACCGCCCCTCCGGTGGCGGCTTCCGTCGTGACGACCGCCCGAGTGGCTTCCGTCGCGATGACCGTGATGACCGTCCGCGTCGTGACGACCGTCCGGCCGGTGGCGGCTACGGCCGTGACCGCGACGACCGCGGCGGCGACCGTGGCGGCTTCCGTCGTGACGACCGTCCGTCCGGTGGTTTCAACCGCGACCGCGGCGACCGCCCCTCCGGTGGCGGCTACGGCCGTGACCGCGACGACCGTGGCGGCTTCCGCCGCGACGACCGTGGTGGCGAGCGCGGCGGGTTCCGCCGGGACGACCGCCCCTCCGGTGGCGGCTACCGCCGGGACCGTGACGACCGTGGCGGCGACCGCCGGGACGACCGCGGCCGTCGGGACTACGACGACCGCCGGGGCAACTACGAGCCCGTCAAGCGCCTGCCGATCCCGGAGGACGTCACCGGCTTCGAGCTGGACGCGGACGTGCGCCAGGAGCTCAAGAGCCTGCCCAAGACCCTCGCGGACGACGTCGCCCGCAACCTGGTGATGGTGGCCCGACTGCTCGACAGCGAGCCGGAGGAGGCCTACCAGTTCTCGCGCGTCGCGCTCCGTCTGGCCTCCCGCGTGGCGGCCGTCCGTGAGGCGGCCGGCTTCGCCTCCTACATGACGCAGCGTTACTCCGAGGCGCTGACCGAGTTCCGCGCCGCCCGTCGGATGACCGGCCGGGCCGACCTGTGGCCGGTGATGGCGGACTGCGAGCGCGGTCTGGGCCGTCCGGAGCGGGCGCTGGCGATGGCCGGCGAGCCCGAGGTGAAGCAGCTGGACAAGGCCGGCCAGGTCGAGATGCGCCTGGTCGCGGCCGGTGCCCGCAGCGACATGGAGCAGTACGACGCCGCCGTCGTGACGCTGCAGAGCCCGGAGCTGGCCTCCAGCGCCGTGCACCCGTGGACCGCGCGCCTGCGCTACGCGTACGCCGAGGCCCTGATCGCGGCCGGTCGCGCCGACGAGGCCCGTGACTGGTTCGCCAAGGCCGCCGAGGCCGACACCGAGGGCAGCACCAACGCCTCGGAGCGGCTGGCCGAGATCGACGGCGTGGAGTTCACCGACACGCTCGACCCGGAGCTGGACGAGGGCGAGACCGAGTCGACGGACGCCCCGGCGAAGAAGCGCGGTGGCGGCGACAACGCCGACGACCGCGTGATCTTCGAGGACGAGGAGGACGTCGAGGAGTTCTACGACGAGGACGACCTCGAGATCGACGAGGACTTCGACGGCGTCGTCCCCGAGCGCGCCCAGCAGGCCCGGGACACCAAGGCCGAGGACACCAAGGCTGAGGACACCGAGTCCGAGGTCGCCGAGGCCGAGGAGACGAAGGCCGCCGAGGCCGACGCCGACAAGAGCTGAGCGGACTCCCGCGCAACGCCGTGAGGCCCCGCCGTTCCCGAGGAATCCGGGAACGGCGGGGCCTCACGGCGTTCCGGCCCGAGATCGGGCGGGGTGGTGGTGTCAGCCCAGTGCGAGGTTGCGCAGCACCAGCCCGGTGGCCGGCTTCGGACCGAAGGAGGTGGACTTGCGCGGCATGGTGACGCCCTGTTCGGCCAGCCGTCGGACCACGGACTCGCGGACCGGGTGCAGCAGGACGGCGGTGCCGCCGGTGCGCGCGGCCTCCTGCTCGGCGGCCACGGCGGTGTGCAGGTAGCCGATGTCGTCCGGGCCGTCGGGTACGTGCCAGGTGTGGTCCAGCAGGGTGGCGTGCAGGACGGTGGCGTCCAGATGGCGCCACTCCTCGGGGCGGCCGTGCGGCACGGTGGCGTCGAGCAGGGACTCCTCGGGCTCTCCGAGGAGCCAGTAGACGCCGTCGCCGCCGGTCACCACGAAGCCGTTGCCGCCGTGCCGCTTCTGGTCGGCCAGGGCCTGGAGGGCGGCGGTCAGCGGCCCGGGGACCTCCTTGACCTTCCACTGGTCGCCGAGCCGCTCCAGCGCCTCGGCCACCGGCAGCCGGTACAGCACGCGGTGGATGGCGCGGACCCGCAGCGGGTAGCGGGCGGTGTCCACCAGGAGCACCATGCCGCGGTCCCAGGGGCTGCGCGGCAGGTGGCGGTGTTCGCGCTGGAGACGCAGGTACATCTCCCAGCGGTGGTGTCCGTCGGCGATCAGCGCCCGGCAGGTGGCGAGGTCGCGGCTGATCTCGGCGAGCTCGGCGGGGTCGGTGACCGCCCACAGCCGGTGGTGGGTGCCGTCGCTGGTGGCGGTGGAGAGCAGCGGCTCGCCCTCGACGGTCCGCTCGATCACGCCGGAGGCGCCGCCGTCGCCCCGGTAGGTGAGCAGCAGCGGTTCCAGGTTGGCCCGGGTGGTGCGCATCAGGCCGACCCGGTCGGCGACCGGCCGCGGCATCACGTCCTCGTGCGGGAGTACCACGCCGCCCTCCCGGCCGCTCACCGCGAGCGCGCCGATCAGGCCGCGCTGGAGCAGCTCGGGGGAGTCGTCGGTGGCCGGCACCCGTTGCTCGTAGACGTAGAGCGCGGGCTCCGGGTCGGCGGCCAGGACGCCCTCGCGTTGCCAGTCGGCCAGCAGCCGGGCGGCGTGCCGGTAGCGGGTGTCGCGGTCGGGGCGGTCTCCGGCGTCCTCGGGCTCGGGCCTGGGCAGGATCAGCCGGACCACGTTGTGCGGGTCGGCCGTCTCCAGGTCGAGCCGGCGGCCCGGGTCGACGACGTCGTACGGCGGGGACATCACCGCGGCCAGCGCGCCGACCCGGTCGGGGACGTAGCGCAGGCCGCGGAAGGGGAACAGGGACAGGCCGGCCGTGGCGACGTGCCCGGGGTTGCCGGGGCCGCCCTCGGGAGTCTCGACTCCGTCTTCTGCACTGGGTGTGCTCATTCTGGGCATCGTAACCGGGTACGCGTTGTTGAGAGATCGGAATGCCCGTGCCGTCTTCGTGGGCCGGGTGTGCGACCGAGGGCGAGGTACGGCATGGACGACGGGCAGGAACGGGTGGAGGACGGCGGCCCGGCCGGGTCGGGCGGGCCCGTCGGCGACACCCACGGGAACGCTCCGACCGACGGCGCTCCGGGCCCTGGCGCGGACGACGACGGCCTGGCGGGCGGAGATCCGCCGGGCGGCGGAGTGCCGCGGCAGAGCCGCTCCGGGGAGCCCACCGGAGACGTGTACGACTGGTTCCGCCGGGGCGCCCGGCTGCTGGCACAGGGGCACCCGGCGGCCGCCGAGCAGCTGCTCAGCCGGGCGGCGGCGGCGGAGCCGCACTCGCGCAGCATCCGGGAGGCGCTGGCGCGCGCCCAGTTCGACGCGGGTGCGTACGCGGCGGCGCTGGAGAACTTCCGGGCCGTGGCGCTCGCCGACCCGGCCGACGACTACGCTCAGTTCGGGTGGGGTGTCGCGGCGGCCCGACTGGGAGACTTCGAGACCTCCGCCGAACACCTGGCGCTGGCCGTGGCGATGCGGCCGGAGAGCGACCACTACCGGCAGGCGCTGCGGCAGACCCGGGCGACCCTGGCGGCCCGCGCCGGGGCGTACGGTCCGCTGCTGCCGGGAGCACCCGGATACCTGGCGCCCCCGGCGGGCGGCGGGGAGCCGGCCGACGGGACGGCGGACGACGGTGGTGCCGGCCACGGTGCCGATGGCGGGCCCTGACCGCTCGGGGCGGCCCCGCGGACTCCCCGACAGGCCCCTGACGGGGGACGTGCCGCACAAGGGCGTGCGGGACGGACGGCGCGGTGAACGACGGCGCAGTGAACGACGGCGCAGTGAACGACGACGCAGTGAATGAGGTAGCGCAGCCATGACCGAGACGGCCAACCCCGTGCGACGGACCGCCCCCGGCGGCAGCGAGCGGCCGCTGACCGACGCCTACGACACCGCGCTGCTGGACCTGGACGGCGTGGTCTACGCGGGAGCCCACGCGATCGAGCACGCGGCGGACGCGCTGGACGCCGCCCGGGCGGCCGGGATGCGGCTCGCGTACGTGACCAACAACGCCTCCCGCCCGCCGCGGGTGGTGGCCGAGCACCTGACCGAGCTGGGTATTCCGGCCGAGCCGACCGACGTGATCAACTCGGCCCAGGCCGCCGCCCGGCTGGTCGCCGAGAAGGTGCCGGCCGGGTCGAAGGTGCTGGTCGTCGGCGGCCTGGGGCTGGAGGAGGCGCTGGCCGAGCTGGGGCTGGTCGCCGTCCGCTCGCTGGCCGACGGGCCGCTCGCGGTGGTCCAGGGCTTCGACCCGTCGGTGGGGTGGAAGGACCTCGCGGAGGCCTCGTACGCGGTGCAGAGCGGGCTGCCGTGGGTGGCGTCCAACCTGGACCTGACGGTGCCGAGGGCCCGCGGCATCGCGCCCGGCAACGGCACCCTGGTGGCGGCGGTGCGGGCGGCGACCGGGGTGGAGCCGGAGGTGGCGGGCAAGCCGCTGCCGCCGATGCACCGGGAGACCGTGCTGCGCACCGGCGCGCAGCGGCCGCTGGTGGTCGGGGACCGGCTGGACACCGACATCGAGGGCGCGTTCAACGGCGGGGTGGACAGCCTGCTGGTGTTCACCGGGGTGACCACCCCGGAGCTGCTGCTGGCGGCCCCGGTCGAGCACCGGCCGACCTACCTGGCGGCGGACCTGCGCGGACTCCTCGTCCCGCACCCGGCGGTGGCGGCCGTGGACGGCGGCTTCGGGTGCGGCGGATGGGTCGCGGGCGTCGGCTCCGGCGTGCTGCGGCTGTCCGGGACCGGTGACCGCTGGGACGGCCTGCGGGCGCTGTGCGCGGCGGCGTGGACGGTGCTGGACGCCGGCGGCGCGCCGGTGGACGGCCGCAAGGCGCTGGCCGACCTGGGGTTCTGAGCACCGGTCCAGGGCCGTCGGGGGCCGCTCCAGTGGCGCGGCCCCGCCGTCCTCGGCGGCGCGGCCCCGGCGGCCGGGCTCAGAGCAGGGTGCGCAGCCGCAGCAGGTCGCGGAACCCCGCCTCCAGCTTGACCCGGCCGCTTGCCCACGCGGAGGCGAAGTTGAGCCCGCCGCCGACCAGCGCGACCAGGTCGTCGCTGCTCATGGTGAGCCGGATCTCCGCCTTCTCGGCCGGGGCGCCCGGGGACGCCACCACGTCCTGGATCCGGCCGTCCCGCAGCTGCCCGGTGAAGGTCAGGTCGAGGTCGGTGATCCGGCAGCTCAGCGAGCGGTCGAGGGCGGCGGCCTTGCGGACGTCGCCGGTGGACTTCGCCATGTTCCGGCTGAGCTGCTCCAGTGCCTCCTGGCACTCCTCGGCGTTCGCCACGGGGCGGGCTCCCTCCCCCGGTCGCTACGGTGCTGACTGCGGGCCACGGTACCTCAGGAGGGTTTTGGCGGTAGCGTCGTCAGTGGGGTGCCCGGAAACGCCCGGGTACTGAGGGCGACGCAGCGACGCGCGTAGGCGATTGGGAGGCACCCGGATGCTGCCGAGGACGGTTCGGGGAGTGGTGGAGACCGCCGCCGGGGTGGTGGAGGAGGTCGGCAGGCGGGTCGTCGGGACGGCGAGTTCGGTCCTGGAGAAGGCCGGGGTCGACCTGGCCGGGGTCGAGCGTCGGTTGGGCGGCCAGTTCCCGCCGTCGGTGGAGACCCTCCAGACCCTCGCCGGGGAGGCGGTCACCGCCGGGCGCGCCGGGGTGGACCTGGCGGTCGGCGTGGCGCGCACCGAGGCGGAGAAGGTCTTCGAGAAGGTCGGCGACCAGGTGACCAAGGTCGGCGTGGTGCTGGCGTACCTGGAGACCAAGCTGCGCGAGGTCGAGGAGGAGGCCCCGGCGGCCGCGTCCGGGCCGGGGCCGGACGAGCCCGAGGAGCCGGTGCCGGCGCCGCGGGCCGCCGACCTGTTCGGGCGCGGCTGGGAGTTCGAGGAGGAGCGGTCGGCTGCCGGGACGCCGGGCGAGCCGATAGTCGCCGAGCGGGTGGAGGTGGACGAGCCGGTCGAGTTCGATCCGCCGGTGCCGCCCGTCCCTCCGGCGGCCGGAGCCGCCCGGGCCCCGCTGGAACAGCCCGCGGCGCCGGAGGACGACGCCGCCGGGAAGAGCGCGGAGCCGAAGAGCACGGCGAAGAAGTCCGAGCCCGGGCAGACCGCGGCGAAGAAGTCCGCGGCCAGGAAGACCCCGGCGAAGAGGACGCCGACGACGAAGGGGAGCACGGCCGAGAAGGCCGCCGCGAAGAAGACGACCACGGTCAGGAAGACCGCCGCCGCGCAGGCCGAGGCCCAGCCGGGGACGCCCGTGAAGCGGGCGGCGAGCAGGAAGACCACCGTCCGCAAGGCCACCAGCGCGAAGAAGCCCGATGCCCGTGACGAATGAACCGCCCCTGCCCGGGTGCCCGCCCGAGCCCGTCCGGGGCGCCGAGCCACCGGGCGCCGTGCCGCCGGAGGCGGAGCCGCTGGGCTTCGAGCCGGTCCCCACCGGCCACCCCGGGGTGGACGCCGGCCTGGCCCGGCTGGAGGCTCTGGACGGGGCCCCGGCGGAGGCACACGTCGCGGTGTACGAAGATGTTCACCAGCGGCTCGTCGACACACTGGCCGCGCTCGACCAGGAATGACCCGCAGGATCCGTAGGAGCTGAAACACCAGTGGCAGTGGCACGACGCCGACTCGACGCGGAACTGGTCCGCCGCAAGCTGGCCCGGTCGCGTGAGCACGCGTCCGAGCTGATCGCGGCCGGCCGGGTGACCGTCGGCGGCACCACCGCGACCAAGCCGGCCACCCAGGTGGAGACCTCGGCGGCGGTCGTGGTGGCCAAGGACGAGAACGACCCCGACTACGTCTCGCGCGGCGGTCACAAGCTCGCCGGCGCGTTCGCGGCCTTCGTGCCGCAGGGCCTGGTGGTCGAGGGCCGCCGGGCGCTGGACGCGGGCGCCTCCACCGGCGGGTTCACCGACGTGCTGCTGCGGGCCGGGGCCGCGCACGTGCTGGCGGTGGACGTCGGCTACGGGCAGCTCGCCTGGTCGCTGCAGAGCGACGAGCGGGTCACCGTGATGGACCGCACCAATGTGCGCGAGCTGACCCCGGAGCTGATCGGCGGCACCCGGGTGGACCTGGTGGTGGGCGACCTGTCGTTCATCTCGCTGGGCCTGGTGCTCCCGGCCCTCGCCTCCTGCGCGGCCGAGGACGCGGACCTGGTGCTGATGGTCAAGCCCCAGTTCGAGATCGGCAAGGAGCGCCTGGGCAGCGGCGGGGTGGTGCGCAGCCCGCAGCTGCGCGCCGAGATGGTGTGCCAGGTCGCCGAGCAGGCGTGGGAGCTCGGACTGGGCGTGCGCGCGGTCACCGCGAGCCCCCTGCCAGGGCCGTCCGGCAACGTCGAGTACTTCCTCTGGTTGCGCCGGGACGCTCCGCGGCTGGACCCCGCGGAGGCGGACCGGGCCGTGGCGGAGGGCCCCCGGTAGGGTGCCTTGCGAGCGTCCGGCCCGTCATGTCGTATGGCGTGGCCGCACCGGGGCCAAGGGCGACCCGGCAGGCGTTAGGGAGAGGGCAGCGGCATGAGCGATGAAGCACGTACGGTCTTCCTGATCGCGCACACCGGCCGGGAGGCGGCGCTGCGCAGCGTCGAGGCCTTGGTGCACGGGCTGCTGAAGGCCGGGCTCCGGATCAGACTGCTGGAGGCCGAGGCGGTCGACCTGGACCTGCCGGAGGGCGTCGAGAAGGTGGCCGAGGGCCCCGGGGCGGCGGACGGCTGCGAGTTGATCCTGGTGGCCGGCGGGGACGGGACGCTGCTGCGGGGGGCGGAGCTGGCGCGGTCGCACGGGCTGCCGATGCTCGGGATCAACCTGGGCCGGGTGGGCTTCCTCGCCGAGGCCGAGCGGGACGACCTGGCCGTGGTGGTCGAGCGGGTGGTGGACGCCGACTACGAGGTCGAGGAGCGGATGACGATCGACGTCATCGTCCGCACCAACGGCGATGTGGTGCACGAGGACTGGGCGCTGAACGAGGCCTCGATCGAGAAGGCGGCGCGGGAGCGGATGCTGGAGGTGGTGACCGAGGTGGACGGCCGCCCGGTCTCCAACTTCGGCTGTGACGGCGTGGTGTGCGCGACGCCGACCGGGTCCACCGCGTACGCGTTCTCCGGCGGCGGGCCGGTGGTGTGGCCGGAGGTGGAGGCGCTGCTGATGGTGCCGATCTCCGCGCACGCGCTGTTCGCCCGCCCGCTGGTGACCTCGCCGGAGTCGGTGCTGGCGGTCGAGGTGCAGCCGAAGACCCCGCACGGCGTGCTCTGGTGCGACGGGCGGCGCTCGGTCGAACTGCCCGCCGGGGCGCGGGTGGAGGTCCGCCGGGGCCGGACCCCGGTGCGGCTGGCCAGGCTGCACCGGGCGCCGTTCACCGACCGGCTGGTCGCCAAGTTCGCGCTGCCGGTGACGGGTTGGCGCGGCCGGGCCGACCACCACTAGCGGTGTCCGGCCGCCACCGCCGGCCGGCGGTGACCGGTCGGCCGGCCTCCCTTGGCCGGTACGGGCGTTCGCGCCCGTACCGGCCAAGGGCGTTCGGGCGGCCGTGTTCGACCGCCGAGTGCTGACGTGTCGTCAGACCGCCAGCGGCTGGGCCTCGTCGGCCGGTTCGAGCCGGCCGCCGGCCGCCGCCCGGGCGGCCACCGCGGCGAGGCGTTCGACGGCGGCGGGAACGGTCGCGGCGGGCACGGTGAGCGGGATGCGGATGTGGTGCTCGAAGGCGCCGTCCGAGCCGAAGCGGTTGCCCGAGGCGATCCGGACCCCGCCGCGCTCCCCGGCCCGGGCCAGCGCGGCGCCGGACAGGCCGCCGGTGGAGACCCACAGCGCGAGTCCGCCGGGCGGCATCGTGAAGGTCCAGGCGGGCAGCCGTTCGGGCAGGGCGGCGGCGAAGGCGTGCGCGCTGGCCCGCAGCCGGGCCAGCTGGTGCTCGCGGACCTCGGGCAGCGGTTCGCCCAGCAGCTCGGCGGCGATCAGCTGGTCCAGCACCGGGGTGCCGACGTCGCTGTGGACCCGCTCGTTGGCCAGCCGGCGCACCAGCGCGGGCGCGGCCCTGACCCAGCCGATCCGCAGGCCGCCCCAGAGCAGCTTGCCCGCCGAGCCGACGGTGACCACCTGGGCGGAGCGGTCCAGGGCCGCCGTCGGGCGCGGCAGCGGCGTGGCCGGCGGGACGCCCCAGCCGAGTTCGGCGGTGGTCTCGTCGGCCAGCACGACGCTCCCGGCGGCCCGGGCGTCGGCCAGCAGCTCGCGGCGCCGCTCCTCGTCGACCAGCGCGCCGGTCGGGTTGTGGAAGTCCGGGATCACGTAGGCGACCCGCGGCCCGGCGCCGCGCAGCACCCGCCGCCACTCGTCGAGGTCCCAGGTGGGCCGTGGCGTCCAGGTGTACGGCACCGGGACCAGCCGGGCGCCGGTCAGCCGCAGTGCCGACAGGGTGTGGGCGTAGCTGGGCGCCTCCACGGCGACCCGGTCGCCGCGGCCGATCAGCGCCCGCTGGACGAGGTGCAGGCCGCCCATCGCCCCGGTGGTGATCAGGATCTGGTCGGGTGTGGTGGGCAGGCCGCGGTCGGTGAAGCGGCGGGCGACGGCCTCGCGCAGCACCGGGACGCCGGTGGGGTAGTGGCCGTGCCCGGAGGCGTAGTACGGCAGCTGTTCGACGGCCCGGGCGGCGGCCCGGCCGAACCAGGGCTGCGGGGCGGGCGGGGCGGCGACGCCGAGGTCCAGGATGCGGTCCTGCTCGTGCGGCGGGACGGGGTGCAGGGCCTCGCCGGGCGGCGGGGCGCCCTCGGGCAGGGCGGTCCAGCTGCCCGCGCCGCGCCGGCTGTGCAGGTAGCCGTCGCCGCGCAGGGTCTCGTACGCGGTGGCGACGGTGGTGCGGCTCATCGCGAGGGCGGTGGCCAGCTCGCGTTCGGCGGGCAGCCGGGCGCCGACCGGCAGTCTGCCCTCGGTGACCAGCAGCCGGATCTGTCCGGCCAGGGTGCGGTAGGCGGGTCGGCGGGCGGCGGCCGGCTCGGGGAGCCGGGCGGTGGAGAGCAGCCGGGCCAGCGCGGGCGGCGTGACGGTGGTGTGCCAGTCGGCCATGGCGAATCAGTCCACTCGCTCGGGATTGGCCCTGGAGGGGGCCGTTTTGGCCTGGCCATCATGGCAGGGCGGCCGTACCGGCCGCCACCGCCGGGCCGTCCCGGTGGTGCAGCACCACCGCAGGAGCACCATTGGCCACCCCGTCCACCGCGGCCCCGTCCACCCCCGCCGTCCGGTCCACGACCACCTCCGCCACGACCGCCGTGGGCCCGGTGCCCGCCGCCACCCGCCCGGCCGGGCTCGCCGTCCGGGTGTTCGGCGACACCCATGCCCTGGGCCGCCGGATCCCCCAGCTGTTCGTCGGCCTCGCCCTGTACGGCGTGAGCATGGCGCTGATGCTCCGGGCCGGCCTCGGCCTCGACCCCTGGGACGTCCTGCACCAGGGCCTGCAGCGCACCGTCGGCCTCTCGGTCGGCGCCTGGGTGACCGTCTGCGGCGCCCTTGTCCTGCTGCTGTGGATCCCGATGCGCCAGCGCCCGGGCCTGGGCACCGTCGCCAACGTGCTGGTGATCGGCGTGACCATGGACCTCACTCTGCGGGTGATCGGCGGCCCCGGCGCCCTGCCCGCCCGGATCGCCCTGACGGCCGCGGCGATCGCGCTGAACGGCCTGGCCAGCGGCCTCTACATCGGCGCCCGGCTCGGCCCCGGCCCGCGCGACGGCCTGATGACCGGGCTGCACCGGCGCACCGGCCGCTCGCTGCGGCTGATCCGCACCGGCATCGAGGTGACGGTGCTCACCGTCGGGCTGCTGCTCGGCGGCACCGCCGGGGTCGGCACCGTCGCGTACGCGCTGGCCATCGGCCCGCTGGTCCAGCTCATCCTGCCCTGGTGCACCGTGCCGGCACCCGCGGAGGACTCCCGGAAGGGATGAACTTCGGGGCACGGAGTTGCCGCGCGCCGTTGTCGCTCGTCGCGCGCCGGGGGTGGAACCTCGTATGGTCGTCTCCGTGTTGGACGAGATGCGGATACGGGATCTTGGGGTCATCGACGACGCGGTGGTCGAACTCGCCCCCGGCTTCACCGCCGTGACCGGTGAGACCGGCGCAGGAAAGACCATGGTGGTGACCAGCCTCGGCCTGCTGCTCGGCGGCCGCGCCGACCCGGGCCTGGTGCGCAACGGCACCGGACGCGCCGTCGTGGAGGGCCGGCTGGAGCTTCCCGCCGACTCCCCGGCGGCGGCCCGCGCGATCGAGGCCGGGGCCGAACTGGACGACGGCGCGCTGCTGATCAGCCGGACCGTCTCCGCCGAGGGCCGCTCCCGGGCGCACGTCGGCGGCCGGTCCGTCCCGGTGGGGCTGCTCGCCGAACTCGGCGAGGACCTGATCGCGGTGCACGGCCAGACCGACCAGCAGCGCCTGCTGCGCCCGGCCCGCCAGCGCGGCGCCCTGGACAGGTACGCGGGCGCCTCGGTGGCCGAGCCGCTGGCCCGCTACCGGGAGACCTACCGCGCCCTGCGGGAGGTCTCCGCGACCCTGGAGGAGCTGACCACCCGGGCCCGCGAGCGCGCCCAGGAGGCCGACCTGCTGCGGTTCGGCCTGGACGAGGTCGCCGCCGCCGAGCCGGTGGCCGGCGAGGACGTGGAGCTGGCCGCCGAGGCCGAGCGGCTCGGCCACGCCGACGCGCTGTCCTCCGCCGCGACCCTCGCCCACGCCGCCCTGGCCGGCGACCCGGTCGACCCGGAGGCGCTGGACGCGGGCACCCTGCTCGCCCAGTCCCGCCGGGCCCTGGACGCCGTGCGCCACCACGACGAGCGGCTGGCCGCCCTGGCCGACCGCCTCAACGAGGTCGGCTACCTGCTCGCCGACGTGGCCGGCGACCTGGCCGGCTACGCGGACGACCTGGACGCCGACCCGGTGCGCCTGGCCGCCGTCGAGGACCGCCGGGCCGTGCTGGCCCAGCTGCTGCGCAAGTACGGCGGCGAGGAGAACACCCTCGCCGAGGTGCTCGCCTGGGCCGAGGCCGGGGCGGCGCGGCTCGCCGAGCTGGACGGCGACGACGACCGGATCGACGAGCTCGGCGCCCGGGAGACCGAGCTGCGGGCCGAGCTGGCCGAGCTGGCCGCCGAGGTCTCGCAGGCCCGGCACGACGCGGCCGGCCGGTTCGCCGAGGCGGTCTCCGCCGAGCTCGCCGAACTGGCCATGCCGCACGCCCGGGTGACCTTCTCGATCAGCCAGGTCGACGACCTGGCCGGGATCGAGGTCGGCGGGCGCACCGTCGCCTACGGCCCGCACGGCGTGGACGAGGTCGAGGTGCTGCTCGCCCCGCACCCCGGCGCCCAGCCGCGCCCGATCGCCAAGGGCGCCTCCGGCGGTGAGCTGTCGCGCGTGATGCTCGCCGTCGAGGTGGTCTTCGCGGGCGCCGACCCCGTCCCCACCTACCTGTTCGACGAGGTGGACGCGGGCGTCGGCGGCAAGGCGGCGGTCGAGATCGGCCGCCGGCTGGCCAAGCTGGCCGAGTCGGCCCAGGTCGTGGTGGTCACCCACCTCCCGCAGGTGGCCGCGTTCGCCGACCGGCACCTGGTGGTGGAGAAGACCAACGACGGCACCGTGACCCGCAGCGGTGTCAAGGTGCTGAACGACGAGGAGCGGGTGCGCGAACTCTCCCGGATGCTGGCCGGTCTGGAGGACTCGGAGCTGGGCCGCGCCCACGCCGAGGAACTGCTGGCCGCCGCCCGGGCCCCGCGCCGCCGCTAGCCGGAGCCGGCGGCCCCCTGCGGACACCGGCGACGCGCCCCGTGGCGCCGACTGTCCAAGAGGGCCGCCGACCTGGCATGGTGGCGGCTGGACACTGGCTTCCCAGCCCCGAGCGCCGCCCGGCGGGCAATCCTCGCGAAGCGGCGCGCGAACCTGATCGAGTCGGATGCGAGACGACGTGGACCATTCCGCCGCCCGGGCCACCGCGGCCGTCCCCGAACCGGGGCAGCTGCACGTGGTACTCGTCCTGGCCGCCAGCACCGGCGGCATCGGTGCGCACGTGCGCTCCCTGGCCCAGGGCCTGGTCGCGCACGGAGTGAACGTCACGGTCTGCGCGCCGGCCGGTACGGACGCGCTGTTCGGTTTCTCCCGTACGGGGGCCAGGTTCCACACCGTCGACATCACCCCCACCGC
Organism: Kitasatospora sp. Xyl93; assembly: GCF_055383135.1. Taxonomy (NCBI): domain Bacteria; kingdom Bacillati; phylum Actinomycetota; class Actinomycetes; order Kitasatosporales; family Streptomycetaceae; genus Kitasatospora; species Kitasatospora sp. Xyl93. Next base: position 5,997,675 of record NZ_AP029185.1, read on the forward strand.
CGGCGCCCGCAGCGACGCCACCGCGATCGGCGAGCTGCGCCGGGCCTTCACCGGCGCCGACGTGGTGCACGCCCACGGGCTGCGCGCCGGGCTGCTCTCCGACCTGGCGCTGCGCACCGCGGGCCGCTTCCCGGGCCTGCGCCCGGAGACCCCGCTGGTGGTCACCTCGCACCACGCGCTGCTGGCCACCGGCATGGAGCGCCGGCTGCAGCGGCTGATGGAGCGCCGGGTGGCGCGCGCCGCCGACCTGGTGCTCGGCGCCTCCTCCGACCTGGTCGCCCGGGCCCGCGAGCTGGGCGCCACCGACGCCCGGCTGGGCCCGGTGGCCGCCCCGCCGATGCCCGAGGGCCGGCTCGGCCGCCCCGAGGCGCGCGCCGCGCTGCTCGGCGACGGCCCGGACCGCCCGCTGGTGCTGGCGGTCGGCCGACTCGTCCCGCAGAAGGCCTTCGGGCTGCTGCTGGACGCCACCCGGGAGCTGTCCTCGCTGACCCCGGAGCCGCTCGTCCTGCTCGCCGGGGACGGCCCCGAGGCGGGCGCGCTGCGCGAGCGGGTGGCCGCGGAGAAGCTGCCGGTGCGGCTGCTCGGCTACCGCACCGACGTGCCCGACCTGCTGGCCGCCGCCGACGTGGTGGCGGTCTCCAGCCGCTGGGAGGCCCGCTCGCTGGTGGTGCAGGAGGCGGTGCGGGCCGGCGTGCCGGTGGTCGCCACCGCCGTCGGCGGCATCCCCGAACTGGTCGGCGACGCCGCCGTGCTGGTGCCCTCCGGCGATCCGGCGGCGCTCGGCCGCGCGGTGCGCGACCTGCTGGCCGACCCGGCCCGCCGCGAGCGGCTGGTGGCGGCCGGCCGGCAGCAGGCCGAGACCTGGCCGGACGAGTCCGCCACCGTCGCCCAGGTGCTCAGCACCTACGACGAGCTGGTGCAGCGCGGGTAGGGACGGCCCCCGGACGGTCAGACGGTGGCCCGCTCGACCCGGTCGGCGGCCGGCCCGTCCGGCTGGGCGGACAGGTACGCGGCGCCGCAGGCGGTCAGCCGCAGGGCGGTGTCGATCAGCGGCACGTGGCTGAAGGCCTGCGGGAAGTTGCCGACCTGCCGCTTGAGCCGCGGGTCCCACTCCTCGGCGAGCAGCCCGAGGTCGTTGCGCAGCGAGAGCAGCTTGTCGAACAGCTCGCGGGCCTCCTGGACCCGGCCGATCATGGCGAGGTCGTCGGCCAGCCAGAACGAGCAGGCCAGGAAGGCGCCCTCGTGGCCGGAGAGGCCGTCGACGTTGTTGCCGCTCTCGTCGTGGGTCGGGTAGCGCAGCACGAAGCCGTCCTCGGTGGACAGTTCGCGCTGGATCGCCTCGATGGTGCCGATCACCCGCTTGTCGTCCGGCGGCAGGAAGCCGACCTGGGGGATCAGCAGCAGCGAGGCGTCCAGCTCCCGGCCGCCGTAGTACTGGGTGAAGGTGTTGCGCTCCGGGTCGTAGCCCTTCTCGCAGACGTCGGCGTGGATCTGCGCGCGGAACTCGCGCCAGCGCTCCAGGTGGCCGCCGGCCGGGGCGTCCTCGGGGGTCTGCTCCAGCAGCTTGATGGTGCGGTCGACGGCGACCCAGGCCATCACCTTGGAGTGGACGAAGTGCCGGCGCGGGCCGCGGACCTCCCAGATGCCCTCGTCCGGCTCCTGCCAGTGCTCCTCCAGGTACTCGATCAGGCGCAGCTGGAGGTGGTGGGCGTGGTCGTTGCGGACCAGGCCGGTCATGTGGGCCAGGTGCAGCGCCTCGACGACCTCGCCGTAGACGTCGAGCTGGAGCTGGCCCGCGGCGCCGTTGCCGACCCGGACGGGCTGGGAGCCCTCGTAGCCGGGCAGCCAGTCCAGCGAGGACTCGGTGAGCTCGCGCTCGCCGGCGATGCCGTACATGATCTGGAGGTTCTCCGGGTCGCCGGCGACCGCCCGCAGCAGCCACTCGCGCCAGGCGCGGGCCTCCTCGCGGTAGCCGGTGCGCAGCAGCGAGGAGAGGGTGATGGCGGCGTCGCGCAGCCAGGTGTAGCGGTAGTCCCAGTTGCGTTCGCCGCCGATGTCCTCGGGCAGCGAGGTGGTGGGGGCGGCGACGATGCCGCCGGTGGGGGCGTAGGTGAGGCCCTTGAGGGTGATCAGGGAGCGGATCACGGCCTCCCGGTAGGGGCCCTGGTAGGTGCACTGGTCGGCCCACTCGTGCCAGAAGTCGGCGGTGGCGTCCAGCATCTCCTCGGCGTCCGGGGGCCGGGGCGGGTCGAGGTGGGAGGCCTGCCAGGTGAGGGCGAAGGCGATCCGCTCGCCGGCGGTGACGGTGAAGTCGGCGTAGGTGGTGAGGTCGCGCCCGTAGGTCTCGGCCTCGCCGTCCAGCCAGACCGAGTCGGGGCCGGCGACGGCGACGGTGCGGTGGCCGCCGTCGGCCTGTTCGACGCGGTGCACCCAGGGCACGATCCGGCCGTAGGAGAAGCGCATCCGAACGGCCGAGCGCATCCGCACGGCGCCGGAGACGCCCTCGACGATCCGGATCACCTGGGGGACGGCGTCCTTGCCGGCCAGCGGGCGCGGCGGCATGAAGTCGATCACCCGGACGGTGCCGCCCCGGGTGTCCCACTCCTGCTCCAGGATCAGCGAGTCGCCCCGGTAGCGGCGGCGGTCCGCCGGCACGGCGGGGACGGCGGCGGTGGGCGGCGGGACCCGCAGGTCGGTGTCGGCGATGCGGGCCCGGCCGTCGGCGGGGCGCGTGGCGGCGGCCGGGGCGGAGGCCCCGGTCGGGCCGACCTCGGCCGGGCCGATCCGCCAGAAGCCGTGTTCATCGGTGCCGAGCAGGCCGGCGAACACGGCCGGCGAGTCGAAGCGGGGGAGGCAGAGCCAGTCCACCGCCCCGTCCCTGCTGACCAGGGCAGCGGTCTGCATGTCCCCGATGAGTGCGTAGTCCTCGATACGGCCGGCCACGTGGATCTCCAGTTCGCAATGTGGTCAGGGCATCGGCGAGCGGAGGGAGCGAGCGGGTTGCGGGGCCGGAGGTCCACCCCGGGACGTCCGGCCCGCCGGGGGTGGTGGCGGGCCCTGCTGGAGTGTCCGCGGGGCTCGGTCGAGCCCCTGGAGTGGGTGGGGATGAGCGGGAATACGGGGAGGTCCGGTCGCGCATCGGGGACCGGGAGTCGTCCTGACCCTCCCACGCCCTCCGCGTGCTCGTGCTGTCGGCGATGCGTCCGAGCAGCTTACGACGGACGAAAGGGGCGAAGCACGCGGGCGCAGCCCGGTGTGGCGCCGCAATTCGGCGGAAATGCCGTGCATCGCGAGGGCGTGGCGCAGGATGGTCCGGAAGGATCAGCTCCGCCTGGTCCGCCCGGAGGAGCCGGAATGGTCCGTACGGGCACCTCGCTCTGGCCCGGTCCGGTGGGTTGTGCGACCGGTGTGACACCTGCGGCGTGTGATGCGCCGGTGGTGCGCCCCGCGCGCGCTCCCGGCGCGGCGCGCGTGGCCCGAACGGCGACCGGGTCGACGCACTGATACCCTGGTATCCCGTGGACCGGCGGGATCAAACGCCCCGGACCAGCCGAACCGACGACCCAACGAGCGCCGCGCACCGAGCCGGCCTCCCGTCGCCCGGCGAACCCCGAGCTCCCGCCCACGTCTCCTTCGACACGCGACCCACGGGAGCCCCCTCTTGGCACAGCCCCATTCCGGCAAGGCAGCGAACGGCCGCGCCGTGACGACCAAGCACCTCTTCGTCACCGGGGGTGTCGCCTCTTCGCTCGGAAAGGGGCTGACCGCCTCCAGCCTGGGCGCGCTGCTCAAGGCCCGCGGCCTGCGCGTGACGATGCAGAAGCTCGACCCGTACCTCAACGTGGACCCGGGCACCATGAACCCGTTCCAGCACGGCGAGGTGTTCGTCACCGACGACGGCGCCGAGACCGACCTGGACATCGGCCACTACGAGCGGTTCCTGGACACCAACCTGCACGGCTCGGCGAACGTCACCACCGGCCAGGTGTACTCGACCGTCATCGCCAAGGAGCGCCGCGGCGAGTACCTGGGCGACACCGTCCAGGTCATCCCGCACATCACCAACGAGATCAAGTCCCGGATCCGCCGGATGGCGACCGAGGACGTCGACGTGGTGATCACCGAGGTCGGCGGCACCGTCGGCGACATCGAGTCGCTGCCGTTCCTGGAGGCCGTCCGCCAGGTCCGCCACGAGGTCGGCCGGGACAACGTGTTCTTCGTGCACGTCTCCCTGCTGCCGTACATCGGCCCCTCGGGCGAGCTGAAGACCAAGCCGACCCAGCACTCCGTCGCCGCGCTGCGCAACATCGGCATCCAGCCCGACGCCATCGTGCTGCGCGCCGACCGCGAGGTCCCGCAGGCGATCAAGCGCAAGATCTCGCTGATGTGCGACGTGGACGAGGAGGCCGTGGTCGCGGCCATCGACGCCAAGTCGATCTACGACATCCCCAAGGTGCTGCACGGCGAGGGCCTGGACGCCTACGTGGTGCGCCGCCTGGACCTGCCGTTCCGCGACGTGGACTGGACCACCTGGGACGACCTGCTGCGCCGCGTCCACGAGCCGCAGCACATCGTCAAGGTCGCCCTGGTCGGCAAGTACATCGACCTGCCGGACGCCTACCTGTCGGTGACCGAGGCGCTGCGCGCCGGCGGCTTCGCCAACAACGCCCGGGTCGAGATCAAGTGGGTCACCTCGGACGACTGCGAGACGCCCGAGGGCGCCCGCGAGCAGCTCGGAGACGTGGACGCGATCTGCATCCCCGGCGGCTTCGGCGACCGCGGCGTCAACGGCAAGGTCGGCGCCATCACCTACGCCCGCGAGAACAAGGTCCCGCTGCTGGGCCTGTGCCTGGGCCTGCAGTGCGTGGTCATCGAGGCGGCCCGCAACCTGGCCGGCCTGCCGGAGGCCAACTCCACCGAGTTCGACGCCGCCGCCAAGCACCCGGTCATCTCCACCATGGCCGAGCAGCTGGCCATCGTCGACGGCAAGGGCGACCTGGGCGGCACCATGCGCCTGGGCCTGTACCCGGCCAAGCTCGCCGAGGGCTCGATCGTCCGCGAGGTCTACGGCGGCGAGCAGTACGTCGACGAGCGCCACCGCCACCGCTACGAGGTCAACAACGCCTACCGCGCGGACCTGGAGAAGACCGGCCTGGTGTTCTCCGGCCTCTCGCCCAAGGGCGACCTGGTCGAGTACGTCGAGTACCCGCGCGAGGTGCACCCCTACCTGGTGGCCACCCAGGCCCACCCGGAGCTGAAGTCCCGTCCGACCCGCCCGCACCCGCTGTTCGCGGGCCTGGTCAAGGCGGCCATCGAGATCATGACGGCGGACTCCGAGTAGTCCCCGGCCGCCGTAGACAGCGGTCGTTCACCGGACGGCGGCCCCGCGATTCCCGCGGGGCCGCCGTTCGGCGTTAGATTGTGTCGTACTGACGAAAAGGGGAGAGCGATGGACGAGCAGAGCCGCCAGGTGATCGCCGACGTGGCCGAGGAGTGGGAGGTCCGGGCGAGCGGGACGCCGTTCCAGGGCAAGGTCACCGGCGTGCGCAGCGAGGAGGTCCGGATGCCCGACGGCAGCTGGGCCCGCCGCGACTACCAGACCCACCCCGGCTCGGTCTCGGTGCTCGCCCTGGACGACGAGCAGCGGGTGCTGGTGCTGCGCCAGTACCGCCACCCGGTGCGCCAGCGGCTCTGGGAGCTGCCGGCCGGCCTGCTCGACGTGCCCGGCGAGAACCCGTGGCGCGCCGCGCAGCGCGAGCTGTACGAGGAGGCGCACTGCAAGGCCGGCACCTGGCGGATCCTCGCCGACTACTACACCTCCCCGGGCGGCACCGACGAGGCGCTGCGGATGTTCATCGCCACCGACCTGGCACCGGCCGACGGCGACCGCTACGCGGCCGAGGGCGAGGAGCAGGAGATCGAGGTCGCCTGGGTGCCGGTGCCGGAACTGATCCGGCTGATCCAGGCCGGGAAGCTGCACAACCCGACCCTGATCACCGGCGCCCTCGCCGTGCACGCCGCGCTCACCGGCCCGGACGGGCTGGACGCGCTGCGCCCGGCGGACTCGCCCTGGCCGGCCCGTCCCTTCGAGGCCTGAGCCCGCCCCGGCGGGGTGCGCGCGGCCCGTGCGTCGCCCCCTGCCGCCCCGGCATCGCCCGGCGCGTCGCGGCGGACGTTGAGTCGTTGGGGTGATTTGCCGATTCGTACGACCGGATGTCACCTCGGCTGAGCCGGACGGTCGAACTACGCTTCGCAGACAGGGCGCCCGTACCGGGCCGCCCCCGCTGAGCTCGGGGGCCGGGCACCGGAAGCCGAGCGTCGGATGCCGAGCGCGGGATGACGTCGGGAGTGGCACGGGTGGCGAGGAAGACGGCGACGATGGATCCCGGCCCCGGCGCGCCCGCCGGGGCCGTCCCGGGCCTGGAGCGGCTGCCGGCCGGGCCCGCGCTGTTCGTGGGGCGGCGCGCCGAACTGGCCGCGCTGCGGGCGGCCGCCGCCCGCCCGGCGAGCGGGCGCTGCCCGGTGCTGGTGCTGGCCGGGCGCCCCGGCTCCGGACGGACCACGCTGGCCGCCCGCTTCGCCCGTACCGTCGCCGCGGACTTCCCGGACGGCGTGCTGTTCGTCCGGATGTCCGCCCCGGACGGCGGCCGGGTGCCGCCCGCCCGGGCCGCCCGGCTGCTGCTGGAGCAGCTCGACCCGCGGACCGCCGTACCGCTGCCCGGCGCGGGCGAGGACGGGCGGGACGAGCCCGGCTGCGTGGCGCTGCGCGAGGCGCTCGCCGGGCTGCGGGTGCTGCTCGTGCTGGACGACGTCCGGGACGCCGGGCAGGTGTGGCCGCTGCTGGCCGACGAGCCCGGCTGCCTGGTGCTCGCCACCACGGCCGGGCCGCTCACCGGGATCGAGGACATCGACCCGGTGATCCTCGGCGGGCTGGACCGGCAGGCCTCCGGCGAGCTGCTGGCCGACCTGGTCGGCGGCACCCGGATCTCCTGCGACCCGGTCGGCGGGGCCGACCTGGCCGAGGCCTGCGCCGCCCGGCCGGCCGCGCTGCGGCTGATGGCGGGGTGGCTGCGCGGGAACCCGAAGACCGCGGTCACCGACGCGGCGCGCGAGCTCAACCGGGTGGTGGGGGAGGAGACGGGAGCCGCCAGGGCCTCCGCGGAGCCGGCCGCGGCCGCCGCGGTGGAGGAGAAGGAGAAGGACAGGGGGAGGGAACGGGCCGGGGCGCCGAACAAGAACAAGAAGGAGAAGGAGGGGGAGCGGGCGGCGAAGCCCCCGGGTACTCCTCCGGCCGGGCCCGCCAAGGCGGCCGCCGCCGCGGTGACCGGGTCGGCCGGCGACCCGGCGGCCTGGGTGAAGCCCGGACCGGAGCCGGCCGAGCCGGTGCCCGTCCCCGACAACGACCCGCTGCTCGGCGCGTTCACCCTGCTGTACCGCGGGCTGCCGGCCGCCCAGGCGCGGATGCTGCGCACCCTCACCCTGGCGCCGGCGCAGACCGCCGACCCGCGCACCGCCTCCGCCCTGGTGGGCTGCCCGGTGCCGGACGCGGCCGCGACGCTGGCCGCGCTCGCCGAGCGGGAGCTGCTCGGCGAGGAGGCGCCGGCCGCCGACGGGACCCCGCGCTACCGGGTGCCCGGGCGGCTCTACCCCCGGCTGGTCCGGCTGCGCGAGCAGGAGGACCGGCCCGCCGAGACCGAACTCGCCCGGGCCCGGCTGCTGGAGCGGCTGGTCCGGCTCACCGAGTCGGCCCGGGCACTGCTGGACCCGGCGGCCGCCCCCGGCCCGGAGCCGCTGCCCGCCCCGCTGCGGCTGCGCTCGGCGGCGCACGCCCGGGAGTGGCTGCTCGGCGAGCGGGAGCTGCTGCTCGGCGCGGTGGCCGACGCGATCGGCCAGGGCGACCTGGACGGTTCGGCCGGGCGGCTGGTCACCGCGCTGCTGCGGACGCTGCCGCTGACCGGCGCCGCCGCCCCCGCCGACCTCTACCGGCTGCACGAGCTGGTGCTGACCGTCGCCGAGCGCGGCGCCCGGCCCCGCCGGGCCTCGGCCGCACTGCTCAACCTGGGCGACCTCCAGGCCTCGGCGGGCCGCTGGGAGGCGGCCGCCGTCCACTACCGGGCCGCCCTGGAGCACGCCCGGAAGGCCGACGACGAACCGCTCTGCGCCCGGGCCCTGGAGAGCGCCGCCAACTGCCACCGGGCGCTCGGCGACGCGGTGCGGGCCGCCGACTGGTACGGGCGGGCGCTCGGTCTGCGGCAGGCGCTCGGGGACCACGCGGCGGAGGCCCGGCTGCTCGCCCGGGTGGCCGAGGCGCACACCGCGCAGCGCCGCTTCGACGAGGCCGACCGGGAGTACCGGGCCGCGCTCGCGGTGCTGCGCCGGCTGGGCGACGAGCGGGGCCGGGAGGCCGTCGCAACGGCCCTCGCGGACCTGCGGGAACGCGTCGACGCCGGGTGGTGACGGGCGTTTCGGAGGTATTGTCGAAGATGCCCGGTTAGGACGTCTTTGGCGGGTAAGTCGCAGGGGAAGCCTACGAACCTGCCAATGTGTGCGGGAAAATTATTCACTTTGGAAGGCTGACACGCCGACTGGGCTTCATTACACTCGGACTCAGTCGCGCAGCGATCCCCGCCCCGGGCTGCCCGGAGGCTTCCCCACGTGCGCGTCGCCCACCGGTCTTCTCCGGTCGGGACCCCCATGGCAAGAGGACGTGTTCAGTCGTGAAGGTCGGCATCCCCCGCGAGGTCAAGAACCACGAGTACCGCGTGGCCATCACGCCCGCCGGCGTGCATGAGCTGGTCCGCAACGGACACGAGGTCTACATCGAGGACAACGCCGGTCTCGGCTCCTCGATCCCGAACGAGGAGTACGTGGCCGCCGGCGCCACCATCCTCCCCACCGCCGACGAGGTGTGGGCCACCGCCGACCTGCTGCTGAAGGTCAAGGAGCCCATCGCCTCGGAGTACCACCGGCTGCGCAAGGGCCAGACCGTCTTCACGTACCTGCACCTGGCGGCCGACCGGGCCGGCACCGACGCGCTGATCGCCTCGGGCACCACCGCCATCGCGTACGAGACCGTGCAGCTGTCGAACGGCGCGCTGCCGCTGCTCGCCCCGATGTCCGAGGTCGCGGGCCGGCTGGCCCCGCAGGTCGGCTCGTACCACCTGATGCGTCCGGCCGGCGGCCGCGGCACCCTGCCGGGCGGCGTGCCCGGCACCCACCCGGCCAAGGCCGTCGTCATCGGCGGTGGCGTCTCCGGCTGGCACGCGGCCACCATCGCCATCGGCATGGGCTACGACGTGACCCTGCTGGACCGCGACATCAACAAGCTGCGCGAGGCCGACCGCATCTTCGGTACGAAGATCAAGGCCATCATGTCCAACTCGTTCGAGCTGGAGAAGGCCGTCCTCGACGCCGACCTGGTCATCGGCGCGGTGCTGATCCCGGGCGCCAAGGCCCCGAAGCTGGTCACGAACGAGCTGGTCTCCCGCATGAAGCCGGGCTCGGTGCTGGTCGACATCGCGATCGACCAGGGCGGCTGCTTCGAGGACTCGCACGCCACCACGCACGACGAGCCGACCTTCAAGGTCCACGACTCGGTCTTCTACTGCGTGGCCAACATGCCGGGCGCCGTCCCGAACACCTCCACCTACGCGCTGACCAACGCCACCCTGCCGTACGTGCTGGAGCTGGCGAACCGCGGGTGGAAGGAGGCGCTGCGCCGCGACGCCGCGCTCGCCAAGGGCCTGAACGTGCACGAGGGCCAGATCACCTTCCCGGCCGTGGCCGAGGCCTTCGGCCTGGAGTCGGTCTCCCTGGAGAGCGTGCTCGCCTGAACCCTCTGACCGCCCGGCGGTCGTTCGCCCCCGACCCGATCACTTCGGGCCGGGGGCTTCGCCGTGCCCGTGATCAGCGGGTCGACCGGGTAGGTCGCTCTGTCGTCAATATCCGTCGGTCATGTCACCCGCCCGCAGAAACGTTGGGGCCGGTGACCCTCTCATCCCTTGACAGCAGCCCGCTCGATAGTCGACACATCCTGCCCACTACCGTGGATTGTGTTGCTGCGAACGCCTTGAACGGCCTAGAGTCGCAAACCGTCGGCATGCTGCCACGCTGACGAATCGACATAGAGTCCTGGATGCCCAAGGAGGTAAGACGACTTGTGAATGAGTCGACAATTGCTCCCGGGGGTGGTCAGCCAGGACTGGCGGAACTCACCGCCGGCCAGCCGAGTGAGGAGCCCGGGGCCCGGCAGCCCTCCGTGGGCTCGGCCGAGGTCGGCTCGGTCGCACTCCGTACCTTCGAAGCACGCCAGAACACAGCACAGGTGACCACGGTGACCGATCACGACGCCGACTTGGCGGCCTACGGCCTGGCCTACGGCGAGTTCGCCTACGGCGCCTACGACGACCCGGACGCCGAGTACGAGCCGGACCCGGAGTACGCCGCCACGCTGGCCCCCGACGCCGCGCGCCAGCGCCGCGAGCGGGTCGGCCCGACCGGCCGCCCGCTGCCGTACTTCCCGATCCCCGCGCCGGTGGCCGAGCACGGCCCCGCCCAGATCATCGCCATGTGCAACCAGAAGGGCGGCGTCGGCAAGACCACGTCGACCATCAACCTGGGCGCGGCGCTGGCCGAGTACGGCCGCCGGGTGCTGCTCGTCGACTTCGACCCGCAGGGCGCGCTCTCGGTCGGCCTCGGCGTCAACCCGATGGAGCTCGACGTCACCGTCTACAACCTGCTCATGGAGCGGGGCCTGACGGCCGATGAGGTGCTGCTCAAGACGGCGGTCCCGGGGATGGACCTGCTGCCCTCCAACATCGACCTCTCCGCCGCCGAGGTGCAGCTGGTCAGCGAGGTGGCCCGGGAGTCCGCGCTGGCGCGCGCCCTGAAGCCGCTGCTGCCCGACTACGACTACGTCATCATCGACTGCCAGCCCTCGCTGGGCCTGCTGACGGTCAACGCGCTGACGGCCGCTCACAGCGTGATCGTCCCGCTGGAGTGCGAGTTCTTCGCGCTGCGCGGTGTCGCGCTGCTGACCGAGACCATCGAGAAGGTGTGCGAACGGCTCAACCCGGACCTGCGCCTGGACGGCATCCTGGCCACCATGTACGACTCGCGCACCGTGCACAGCCGCGAGGTGCTGGCTCGCGTCGTCGAGGCGTTCGGCGAGCACGTCTTCCACACCGTCATCGGGCGGACCGTGCGCTTCCCGGAGACCACCGTCGCCGGCGAGCCCATCACGACGTACGCGACCAACTCGGTCGGGGCCGCCGCCTACCGCCAGCTCGCCAGGGAGGTGCTCGACCGGTGCCGCCCCGCCGAGTGAGTCTCCCGGGTGCCGACGAGCTGTTCCGGACCACGGGGGGGATGGCGCTGTCGCCCTCCCTCGCGCCGCGTCCGGCCGCCGAGGCAGCCAGACCGGAGACCGCGCGGACCGTCAACGGCCAACCGGACGGCGCCGAGGCCGCCACGACCGCCCAGGGCGCCCAGGACGACCGGCAGGTGACGCCGGAGCAGCAGGCGGCCGCCACGGTGCCGGCGCCCGCGCAGCCGCCCGTCCAGCGGGCCGGCACGGCCGCCGGGCCCGCACCCGCCGCAGGCGTCGCCGCGGCCGGGAAGACCGTCTCGGGGGGTCGCGGTGCCGGCTCGGCCCCGGCGCCCCGGACGCACCAGGGCGCCGTCGAGGAGCAGCCCGGTGCCGCCGGGCGCGCCCGGCCGCGCGGCCGCGCGCCGCGCCGGCCCAGCGGGCGCGAGCGGCACGACGAGAAGATCACGGTGTACGTGTCCGCCGAGGAGCTCATGGACCTGGAGCACGCCCGGCTGGTGCTGCGCGGCGAGCACGGCCTGGCCGTGGACCGCGGGCGGATCGTCCGGGAGGCCATCGCGGTCGTCCTGGCGGACCTGGAGCAGCGGGGCGAGGCCTCGATCCTGGTCCGGCGGCTGCGCGGCCGGTAGGCGGCGCGGAGGGCGGCCGGCGGTTCCGCCGGGCGTCGAGGGGGGCCGCTGGCCCGGCGTGGGGAGGCCGCCGGTCGGGCGGCAGGGCGCCGCGGGGCCCCGGGCGGGGCCGCGGGGGCCGAGAGCCTCGGGACGGCCGCCGTAGGGCGCTCCTGGGCCTGTGGGGCCGTCTGAGGGAAGCGGGACGCCGTGGCTGGTCCGGTTGGACCGGATCGACGGGACGGGCGCGCCTGAGGGCCCCGTACGGGCTCGTGGAAGCCGGCGGGCGCCGGTTCCGGACCCGCTGGAGCGGCGTGTCGGGTGGCCCCGGGGCGGAGGCGGGGACGGGGACGGGCGAAGATGGACCGTCATGCCCAGGACCGCCGAACCAGCCGCCGCCGCGAACGCGACCGAGGACGAGTCGCGGGGCGGCTTCCGGGTACGGCTGGACAACTTCGAGGGCCCCTTCGACCTGCTGCTCAGCCTGATCGCCAAGCACAGGCTGGACGTCACCGAGGTGGCGCTGGCCACCGTGACGGACGAGTTCATGGCGTACATCCGGGCGATGGGCCCGGACTGGGACCTGGACGCGGCGACCGAGTTCCTGGTGGTGGCCGCCACCCTGCTCGACCTCAAGGCCGCCCGGCTGCTGCCCGTGGCCGAGGTCGAGGACGAGGCGGACCTGGCGCTGCTGGAGGCCCGCGACCTGCTGTTCGCCCGGCTGCTCCAGTATCGGGCGTACAAGCGGGCGGCGGCGCTGTTCGGCGAGCGCTGGGCGGCCGAGCTGCTGCGCCGGCCCCGGACCGCCGCCCTGGAGCCCCGGCACGCGGAGCTGCTGCCCGAGGTGGTCATCACCGTCGGGCCGCGGCGGCTCGCCGAGCTGGCGGCCAGGGCGATGGCGCCCCGACCCGCGCCGGTCGTCTACGTGGACCACATCCACACCCCGCCGGTGAGCGTGCGCGAGCAGGCGGGGCTGGTGGTGGGGCTGCTCACCGAGCTGGGCGAGGCCTCGTTCCAGCGGCTGGTCGAGGACGCGCCGGACGACCTGGTGGTGGTCGCCCGCTTCCTGGCGCTGCTGGAGCTGTACCGGGAGCGGGTGCTCGCCTTCGAGCAGCCGGAGGCGCTCGGCGAGCTGCTTGTGCGCTGGGTGGCCGAGGAGGGCCGGGCGGCGGTCGAGGTGACGGACGAGTTCGACCGGCCGACGGGCGGGGTCGGGGAGGACGGACGGCGATGAGCGGCGGGAACGAGGGCGGGCGGCCGGTGCGGCGCCCGCTGGGGCTGCCGGGGCGGCCGCGGGCCGAGGAGTGGCTGGAGCCGGCCTTCGAGCTGCTGCCGGACCCGGTGGAGGCCGCGGAGGCGGTGGAGGCGGGGGAGCCGGTGGCGGACGAGGCGCGTGTCGTGCACCAGAAGTCGGCTCCGTCGACTTCCGGTGTCCCTGATGCCTCCGGTGTCCCCGGCGCCTCCACGGCCGAGGGGGCCGCCGACGCCGGGCTGCGGGCCGATCTGGAGGCCGTCCTGATGGTCGTCGACGAGCCGGTGGCGGAGGAACGGCTGGCCGAGGCGCTGGAGCGGCCCCGGGCCGAGGTGGCGGCCGCGCTGCGCGAACTGTCCGCCGAGTACACCTCCCAGGGCCGCGGCTTCGACCTGCGGCTGGTCGCCGGCGGCTGGCGGTTCTACAGCCGGGAGAGCCGCTCCGCGGCCGTCGACCGCTTCCTCCTGGACGGCCGGCAGGCCCGGCTCACCCAGGCCGCGCTGGAGACCCTGGCGGTGGTCGCGTACCGGCAGCCGGTGTCCAGATCGCGGGTTTCCGCCGTCCGTGGTGTGAACTGTGACGGCGTGATGCGTACCCTGGTACAGCGAGGACTGGTGGAAGAGGCCGGATCCGAGCCCGAAACAGGTGCGATCCTGTATCGGACGACGAACTACTTCCTGGAACGGATGGGGCTCCGCGGCCTGGACGAGCTGCCGGAACTCGCTCCCTTCCTGCCCGAGGTCGACGACGTGGAAGCGGAGTCCCTGGAGGGCACGATGATCGCGGAGGCGGTCGCCGCCGCTGCCGCGCAGGCCGCGGACGGCAGTGGCGAGGCCGGTCGGGCCGGGCCCGATCGGTAGGGGGCGGTGAGGTCGGCCGAAACGACCGCACATCCCAGACGGAACGACGTACGGACACTTTGATGCGTAGCAGTGGCAACGGCAGGAACAGCAGCGGCGGCGGGAGCGGTCGCGGCGGACAGGGCGGGGGCCGGGGCGGCGGCTCCTACGGCGGCAGCGGCGGCGGTCGCGGCGGCTCGGGCTCGCGCGGAGGTTCGTACGGCGGCAGCGGCGGTGGCCGCGGCGGCTCGGGTTCGGGCGGAGGTTCGTACGGCGGTGGCCGCGGCGGCTCGGGTTCGGGCGGAGGTTCGTACGGCGGTGGCCGCGGCGGCTCGGGTTCGGGCGCGGGCTCGCGCGGCGGTTCGTACGGTCGTGACGACCGGCGCGAGGGCCGCCGGGACGACCGTCGCTACCCGGACCGCCCGCTGCGGCCCGAGGAGCGCCGGTACGACCGCCCCGAGTACGGCGGCGGCCCCAACGCCACCCCGGCCCGCGGCGGCTTCGCCGGCCGGCGCCCCGGCCCGGCCCCGCGCCCGCGCCGCGAGGGCCAGGGCGCCCCGGGCGACCCGCGCCGCCAGCCGCAGCGCTCCCGCGAGCTCCAGGCCAAGATCGAGGACGCCGTCCTCGCCCGGCACGACAAGCCGGCCGTCAAGCTGCCCAAGACCTTTGGCGAGCCCGAGGGCGAGCGCCTCCAGAAGGTGCTGGCCCGGGCCGGCATCGGCAGCCGCCGCGCCTGCGAGGAGCTGATCGAGCAGGGCCGGGTCGAGGTCAACGGCAAGCGCGTCACCGAGCAGGGCAAGCGGGTCGACCCGCAGAACGACGAGATCAAGGTGGACGGCCTGACCGTCGCCACCCAGTCCTACCTGTTCTTCGCGCTGAACAAGCCGGCCGGCGTGGTCTCCACCATGGAGGACCCGGACGGCCGCCAGTGCCTGGGCGACTACGTGACCAACCGGGAGACCCGGCTGTTCCACGTCGGCCGCCTGGACACCGAGACCGAGGGCATCATCCTGCTCACCAACCACGGCGAGCTGGCCCACCGCCTCACCCACCCGCGGTACGGCGTGACCAAGACCTACCTGGCCGCGATCCAGGGCCCGATCCCGCGCGACCTGGGCAAGCAGCTGGCCCAGGGCATCGAGCTGGAGGACGGCTACGCCCGCGCCGACAGCTTCAAGGTCATCTCCAACGTCGGCAAGAACTACCTGGTCGAGGTGACCCTGCACGAGGGCCGCAAGCACATCGTCCGCCGGATGCTGGCCGAGGTCGGCTTCCCGGTCGAGAAGCTGGTGCGCACCCACTTCGGCCCGATCGCCCTGGGCGACCAGAAGTCGGGCTGGCTGCGCCGCCTGACCAACCCGGAGGTCGGCCAGCTGATGCGCGAGGTCGGCCTCTAGACCCCGCCGTCGACGGGCCCCGGGCCCGTCCGCTCCGCCGGAGCCCCCGGTCGCACCTTTCGCGGCCGGGGGCTCCGGCGTTCGCGGGCGGTCGTTCGCGGGCGGTCGTTCTCGGGCGGTCGTTCCCGGGGGGGGTGAACGTCCGCGCATGGATGTCCACGTTCCGGACAGGTCGTGTGAGCCGGGACGCAACCGCTGGTCACGGCCTTGTCAGTGTCATGATCCGTGGCCGAGGATGGCCACCGGAGCACCACCCGCCGCGTGGCGGGACTGCGCCAGCACGGGGCGTGCCGGCCGGGGTGGGTGCGGGCCGAGGGAAACCGGGCCACCGGAGAACGGGCGAGCAGGGGGAGAGGGCGTCGTGTCCGATGCAGCACTGGGGCGGGTCGGCGGACAGGCCCTCGGCGCGCTGGGACTGGCGGAGCCGGACGGGCAGGTCTACGCGGCGCTGGTGGCCAACCCGCAGTCCACGGCCGAGGAGCTGGCGGAGAGCTGCGGGCTGACGTTCCAGCAGAGCGTGCGCGCACTGGACCGGTTGGCGCAGCAGGGCATGGCCACCCGGGCGCCGGTGGACCGGCACCGCTACCTGCCGGTGCCCCCGGACGTCGCGATCGGCACCCTGATCGGCCACCGGGAGTCGGAACTGCGCTACGCCCGGGCCGAGATGCACCGGTTGATGGACGCCTTCCGGGAGGCCTCGCGGTACACCGACCCGGCGCACTCGGTGGAGGTGCTGACCGGCGGCGAGGCGATCGCCCAGCGGCTGGAGCACATCACCGAGACCAGCCAGTACCAGGTGCGCGGCTTCGACCGCCCGCCGTACATCCAGGACCCGGTGGCGCCGCTGACCCTGCAGCGGCGGCGGCTGCGCGAGGGCGTGAAGTTCCGGACGGTCTACGACCGGGAGGCGGTGGCCTGGCCGGGGCGGCTGGAGAAGAACATCCTGGTCGGCGTCGCGGACGGCGAGGAGGCGAGGGTCCGGCCGACCCTGCCGATGAAGATGATCATCTCGGACGACCGGATGGCGATCATCCCGATCAGCGTCGGCGACAGCGTGCTGGACGCCGCGTACGTGATCCACCCCTCCGCGCTGCTCCAGGCGCTGGACACGCTGTTCGAGGCGGAGTGGGAGCGGGCCGTCCGCCTGCAGGCGGCGGTCGGCGCCGAGGACGCCGGGGCGGAGCCGGAGGCCGACCACCGCAAGCTGCTGGGCCTGCTGGCGGCCGGGCTCACCGACGAGTCGATCGCCCGCTCGCTCGGCTGGAGCGCCCGGACCACCCAGCGCCGGCTCCAGAGCCTGATGCGCTCGCTGGGCGCCACCACCCGCTTCCAGGCCGGGATGGCGGCCCGGGAACGGGGATGGCTGTAGGGCCCGGTCGGTTCGTCGGTCGGCCGGCGCGGGCGCGGGGACGATCGGCGGGGCGGGGCCGGGGAGGATCGGCGGGGCGGGGCCGGGGAGGTGACCTCGCCCGGCCCCGCCCGCGCCGTCAGCTCCAGGGGCTGAGCGAGGCCCAGCGGCCGTCCGGCCCGCGCTCGACCTTCTCCAGGCCGACCACGGCGGTGCGGTTCAGCCGCCCGTAGATGTGCGGGAACAGCACGCCGGGGGTGGCCCCGGGCGGCGGGGCGCCGTGCGGGGCCTCCCACTTCACCATCGGCTCCACCAGCGACTCCTCGATCAGCAGCACCATCAGCGGGTCGGGAGCGTCGGCGAAGAAGGCGTTGGCCACCGCCAGCGCCGTCGGCTCGTCCGCCGAGCAGTGGATGAACCCGTCGGTGAGCAGCGAGGTGGTGGCGTACGGGCGGCCCGGGTCGGCGAGCCAGTCGTCCAGGGGGGCGAGATGGAGGATCATGCTTCCTTTTCTACCCGTTGTCTCCGGTTCGGACCTGAGCGGCCGTCATCGGCACGGTGGTGTCCGCCGCCGGGCCGCCCCCGCGGTCAGAGCCCGGCCACCTTGGCGGAGGCGGACACCTCGTACACCAGGGTGAGGGTGCGCCGGGCGCCGGGGGCGAGCGGGACGTCCCAGCGGACGATGCCCTCGCTGTCGAAGGAGTCCGGCGCCGGAGAGCACTCCTCCTTGCGCAGCCGCACCTCGACCGCGGACACCTCGGAGACCGGCACCCGTTCGCGCACGGTCACGATCCGCTCGTCGTGCTCCTCCGGGCCGGAGAAGCGGGACAGGTGCAGCCGGACCGTCCGGGTGGTGGTCTGGCGGCCGGTGAGGCCGGCGGTGGCCTGGCGCTCCTCGACCTCCCGGACCACCCGGTAGCCGTCCGAGCTGCCGAAGGACAGCTCGGCGTCGGCGCCGGCGGCGGTGAAGCGCAGCTCGCCGCGGCCGGTGAAGCCGCTGCCGCGGACCAGCTCGACCGGGCCGGACAACAGCGGGTGCCCGGCCGCGTTGCGGAACCGGACCACCTGGGTGACCAGCGGGGACAGCTCAGGGGCGCAGGCGTACTCGCCGGCCGCCGCGGCGGTGAAGGCCCCCAGCGGCACCCGGTGCGCGCGGCCGTCGGAGGGCACGGTCGCGGGGGCGGGGGCGGGCAGCACCCGGACCTCGCCGCCGTCGTCCACGCCCGGCACCCCGGAGGACGGGCCCAGGGTGGCGACCGCCTCCTCGCGCAGCTCGACCTCGACCGTGCGGCGCTCCTCCTCGGTGCGCTCGCGCAGCACCAGGACGTCCTCGGCGACCGCGGGCGGGGCGGTGGCGAGGGCGGAGCGGGCGGTGGAGAAGGTGAGCCGGGCGTTCGTCCAGTCCTCGCCGGTGCGCTGCCAGACCACCGCCTCCGACTCCAGGCGCAGCTCGCCGCCGTCCAGGGTCGCCCGGTAGGAGGGGCGCCACAGCGCACAGGGCACCAGGTGGGAGACGGTCAGCTCGGCCGGGCCGGGGCGCGCCGCCTCGACGGTGAGCTCCAGGTGGGCGGTCAGCTCGGCCGGGTCCTCCTCGGCCTCGTCCAGCGCGATCAGGGCCTGCGAGCGCTGCTGCTCCAGGCGGCGCAGCCGGGAGTGGGTGGCGCGCAGCTCCTCGCCGTGGCGCTCGCGCTCGGCGTCCACCCGGCCCAGCTCCCGCGCCCAGCGGTTGGGTTCGAGCTCCCCGAGGCCGGCGCCCTCGCCGATCTCGCGCAGCAGGTCGGCGGAGAGCTGGGCGAGCAGCGCCAGCCGGGCCTCCAGCCGGGCCCGGGTCTGGTCGGCCAGCCGGGTCTCGGCGTCCAGCCGGTGCAGCCGGTGGCGCAGCTCGGAGTCCTCCGGGCCGGGCGGCAGCGGGGTGCGCGGCATCCAGCCGCGCACCAGCCGGGCGTCCAGTACGCGGACGCCGTCGGTGGCGGACTCGGCGCGCAGGGTGCGGTCGACGGCGAGGGCGGTGAGCGGGCCGAGGCGCAGCCGCTGCACGCCCGCGGCGAGCCCGATCGTGGTGCCGCGCTCGACCTGGCTGCGGTCCTCCAGGCAGGTCACGGCGGTGACGGGGAGGGGAAGGGTCTCGACGGTCATCGCTCAGTTCCTCCGGTTTCCGCCGACGATGGCCTTTCCTGCCGGGATCTTGATCAGGTAGCCGCCGTCCAGCTCGGCGCGTCCGCCCGGGGGCAGGTCGACCCGCCAGAGCCGGGTGCTGGGCGGGCAGTCCGGCGTGGAGACGGTCGGGGCGTGCCAGTCGGCCCGCTCCTCGATCCGGATCTCGGCGTCGGAGGTGACCGGCACCCGCTCGCGGACCTCCACGGTGACGGCGCGTGCCAGCCGGTTGGCCAGCTGGACGTGCACCCGGTGGTCGAGGACGGTGCTGTTGCCCTTCAGCATGCCGGTGGCGGACTCGTGCAACTCGGTGCGGCGCGCCACCTCGATGCTCTCGGCGACGCCGATGCCCAGCCGCCTGGTGCCGCCGGGCGCCAGGGTGGGCAGGGCGGCGGTGAGCAGGAACTCGTCGTCCACGGTGACCTCCACCGGGCCGGCCAGGACGGCCCGGTCGGTGCGGTTGGCCAGCACCAGGGTCGCGTACACCTTCTCCTCGACGGCGGGGACGGTGACGTACTCGGGGCGGACGGCGAGCGGGATCTCGTCGACGGTGACGGTGTGCCAGGTGCCGTCGGACGGGATGTCGGCGGGGGCGGCGGCGTCGAAGCGGTGGTCGAAGGAGCCGGCGGACTCGCGGGGCGGGACGGCGTGCCGGGGCAGGGTGAGGGTGCGGAGCTGTGCGGTGCCGCCGGCGCGCAGTGGCCAGGCCTGTTCGATCCGTTCGGGGCGGGGGTGGAGGGTGCCGCGGCGGGCGGCGGGCTCCTCGGGGCCGGCCAGGACGAGGTCGGGGTAGTCGAGCAGGGTGGCGTCCGGGACGATGCCGGGCGGCGGCGGGGGCGGGGCGGCGTGGCCGACGCGGCGGCGGGCCTCCGCGGGCGGGAGGCCGCCCGGGGCCTGGGGCAGCGGTGCCACCGGGGCGGCGGCCGGGGCCGGCGGCGGTGGGCCGCCGTAGCCGGCGAAGCCGCCGGGGGCTGGGGGCGCGGGCATCGGCTGGTCGGCGTTCAGCAGGCCGCCGCCGTACGCGGCGGGGGCGATCCGGTCCTCGGCGGCGAAGGCCTCGGCCCGGGGGCCGCCCGGGCGGGCGCCGCCCAGCCGGGCGGAGCGGGCGGCGCCGCCGGGGACGGGACGGCGGGTGGCGGGCTCGGGGCGGTCGGCGCCGGCCGCGTCGTAGCCGGCGAAGAGGTCGTTCAGGCCGGCCGGGGGCTCGCGCCAGCCGGAGGGCGGCGGGGCGGGCTGGCTGCGGCCGATCCGCAGCGAGGCGAGCCGGGGCAGGTCGGTGCGGCGGTCGAGGTCGGCGGTGGACAGGGCGAGGCGCACGCCCGTCCAGTCCTCGCCGGTGCGCTGGGCGACGGCGGCGCGCAGCACCAGGTGGGCGGTGTCGGCGCCGGTCCGGTAGGACAGCCGGTAGGCGGGCACCCAGCGGGCGGCGGGGACGCCGTACTCCAGTTCCAGTTCGAGCGCTGGGGCGGGGGGCGGCTGAGTGCCCGCGGTGCCCGGGGTGGCGAGGGTGAGCAGGACGGTGGTGCTGGTCCCGACCGGCTCGGCCCGGTCGGCGGTGGACGCCCGCTCCAGCCGGTCCTCGGCCAGGTAGAGCTCGTGGTCGGCGAGTTCGAGCTCCTGGGTGAGCTCCTCGGCGCGTTCCTGGAGCCGGGCCAGCCGCTCGTCGACGAAGTCGGCGAGCTCCAGCCAGGCGTCGGCGGGCGTGCGGCGCAGCGGCTCGTCACGGCGGCGCTGCGGCGGTACGGCGCGCAGCGCGGCGGTCTCGGCGATCGCGGCCAGGACCAGCCGCCGGCGCTCGTCGAGCGCGTGATGGTGTTCGCGTGCTTCCTCCAACGCCCGCTGCAACTCCGGGAGTTCGTCCTCCTCGCGGAGTTCGGCGAGCAGTTCGAGGCGGGCCTCGGTGACCGCGGTGCCGGCCGGTCCGGAGAGCACCCGGGCGCGCAGCGAGCGGCCGTCCAGGGCGGCGGGCAGGCCGGTCAGCCGCAGCCGTCCACCGGGCGGGACCGGGACGGTGGCGCGCCGGCGGCACACCGCACCCTCGGCGTACACCACGACGGAGTCCAGGACCGACGGGTGGGCCGGTACAGCCGGCGGTTTCGACTGCCCGCTCCGGCCGCTGTGCTGATCGTCCATGCGCAACCCCTTCGTTCGCGTGGCGCCCGCCGCGTGGCGCTCGTGGTGGTGCCTGTGGTGTCCGTGCTGCTGTTCGCGGTGCTGCTCGTGGTGTTGCCCGCCTTCTCCGGGCGGCCAGTCTGCCCGGCTTCGGTGCGGGCGTCGCAGGATTTCCGGGTGCGGCGTGTGCACTGTGTGGGACGGGGGCGGGTCCGTGGCGGTTGCCGGCGCCGGAAGCTGCCGGGACCGCCGTACCGGTTGCCGGGTGGAGTGTGGGGACTTCGGCGGGGTCGATGAGGGAGGATGGGCCGCGGGTGCTCCCGGACGGTCCCGGCACCTTCGAGAATCGTGATGAGGAGAGCGACCCGCCATGCGCACTGCCGTCGTCGTCGGCACCGGACTGATCGGCACCTCCGCCGCGCTCGCGCTCACCGCCCGCGGGCTGACGGTCCATCTGGAGGACGCCGACCCGGACGCGGCCCGCACCGCCGAGTCGCTCGGCGCGGGCACCACCGACCCGGCCGACGGCCCGGTGGACCTGGCGATCATCGCCGTGCCGCCCGCGCTGGTCGGCAAGGTGCTGGCCGACTGCCAGCGCCGCAACCTGGCGCACTGGTACACCGACGTCGCCAGCGTGAAGGCCGGCCCGGGCAGCGAGGTCGCCGAGCTCGGCTGCGACACCGTCCACTACATCGGTAGTCACCCGATGGCCGGCCGTGAGCGCTCGGGCCCGCTGGCCGCCCGCGCCGACATCTTCGAGGGCCGCCCCTGGGTGCTCACCCCGACCGCCGACACCGACACCGAGACGCTCAACGCCGCGCTGGAGCTGGTCGCGCTCTGCGGCGCGGTGCCGATCGTGATGGACGCCGCCGAGCACGACCGGGCGGTCGCCCTGGTCTCGCACGCCCCGCAGCTGGTCTCCTCACTGGTCGCGGCCCGGCTGGAGAACGCCGACGAGACCGCCATAAGGCTCTCCGGGCAGGGCGTGCGCGACGTCACCAGGATCGCCGCCTCCAACCCCGGCATGTGGGTCGACATCCTCTCCGCCAACGCGGGCGCGGTCGCCGACGTCCTGGAGGGCGTGGCCCGCGACCTCGGTGAGACGGTCACCGCGCTGCGCGCCATGGAGGCCGCCGAGGAGGGCGAGCGCCAGGCGGGCGCGGCCGGGATCGAGGCGGTCATGCGGCGCGGCAACACCGGCCAGGCCCGCATCCCCGGCAAGCACGGCGCGCCGCCCACCCGGTACGAGACCGTGGCGGTCGTGCTCGGGGACCAGCCGGGCGAGCTGGGCCGGCTGTTCGGCGAGGTCGGCGACGCCGGGGTCAACATCGAGGACGTCGCCATCGAGCACTCGACCGGGCAGCAGGTCGGCTTCGTCCAGCTGTCGGTGGCGCCGACGGCGGTGAAGCGGCTGACCAAGGCGCTGCGGGCGAGCGGCTGGAGCGTCCGGGACTGAGGCTCCGGGCGGGGCCGGGGATACCGGGGCCGGGGTCCAGGGGCCGGGGCCGGCGATGCCGGGCCGTCGGGCCTGGTTGATCGGCGGCGTCGGTTGGTCGGGGCGGTTGCTCAGGGTCGACTAGTCTGGGTCGGTTGATCGGCCCGGACGGCCGCGGAGTCCGTCCCGGCGGCGGTCCATTAACCTTGAGGGAGACAATCCCCGGCCGCCCGCCTGCCCAGGCCCCGGCTCCCATGCTCAGAGAGAGGTTCGCCCCGTGGACACTGCCGACCGAGCGCACGCCCCGGTCGTCGTCGCCATCGACGGACCCTCCGGCTCCGGCAAGTCGACCGTCTCCCGGGCGGTCGCGGCCCGGCTGGGCCTGAGCTTCCTGGACACCGGCGCCATGTACCGGGCGATGACCTGGTGGATGCTGGCCAACGAGGTCGACGTCGAGGACGCGGAGGCGGTGGCCGTCGCGTGCGGCAAGCCGGTGATCGTCTCGGGCACCGACGCCGACGGCCCCACCATCACGGTGGACGGCCAGGACGTGTCCGGCCCGATCCGCGGCCCCGAGGTGACCGCCAAGGTCAGCGCCGTGTCCGCGGTGCCGGCCGTACGGTCCCGGCTGGTGGAGCTCCAGCGCGGCTGCGCCGAGGTCGCCGAGCGCGGCATCGTCGCCGAGGGCCGGGACATGGGCAGCGTGGTGTTCCCGGACGCCACCGTCAAGGTCTTCCTGACCGCCTCCGAGGAGGCCCGGGCCACGCGCCGGGCCGCCGAGCTGCGCGCCAAGGGCGTGGACGAGGCGACCATCACCGCGATGGCCGCCGACCTCGCCCGCCGGGACGCCGCCGACTCCTCCCGGAAGACGGCCCCGCTGACCCAGGCCGCGGACGCGGTCCTGGTGGACACCAGCGACCTCACCCTGGAGCAGGTGATCGACCGGATCGCCGGATTGGTGGAGGAGCGGGCCGGACTGTCCGCGGTCTGACCGGCCGCCGTCGGTCCGACCAGGGCCGGCCCGAACCCCTTCGGGCCGGCCGACGAGTGAACCGCGGGCCGTCGAGGTGCCGCGGAGACAACCATCGCGCTGCCCCGAGCGGGGCAGGTACGCACGGCACGCCCCTGGGAAGGGCCGGGCCGGGAAACGGAACAGACGAACATGACCGCAGAGCACGCCGCCACCGGCCACGGTGAGCTGGACGCCGCCGACTACGCCGAGTTCATGGCGCTCGCCGCCGAGGAGGGCTTCGACCTCGACGGCTTCGACGCCGGGGACGGCGCCGAGCATGTCCGACTGCCGGTGCTGGCCGTGGTCGGCCGGCCCAACGTCGGCAAGTCCACCCTGGTGAACCGCATCATCGGCCGCCGCGAGGCCGTCGTCGAGGACAAGCCGGGCGTCACCCGCGACCGGGTCACCTACGAGGCCAGCTGGAACGGCCGCCGCTTCAAGGTGGTCGACACCGGCGGCTGGGAGATCGACGTCCTCGGCATCGACGCCATGGTGGCCGCCCAGGCCGAGCTGGGCATCGAGCAGGCCGACGCGGTGCTGTTCGTGGTGGACGCCACCGTCGGCGCCACCGACACCGACGAGGCCCTGATCAAGATCATCCGCCGGGCGGGCAAGCCGACCGTCCTGTGCGCCAACAAGGTCGACGGCCCCTCCACCGAGGCCGAGGCCGCCTACCTGTGGTCGCTCGGCCTCGGCGAGCCGTTCCCGGTCTCCGCCCTGCACGGCCGCGGCTCGGGTGACCTGCTGGACGCCGTCATGGACGCGCTGCCCGAGGCCCCGCCGCAGACCTTCGGCGACGCCGCCCCCGGCGGCCCGCGCCGCATCGCGCTGATCGGCCGCCCGAACGTCGGCAAGTCCAGCCTGCTGAACAAGGTCGCCGGCGAGGAGCGCGTCGTCGTCAACGAGCTGGCCGGCACCACCCGCGACCCGGTCGACGAGATGATCGAGCTCGGCGGCAAGACCTGGAAGTTCGTGGACACCGCCGGCATCCGCCGCCGGGTCCACCTGACCGCCGGCGCCGACTTCTACGCCTCGCTGCGCACCGCCTCCGCGCTGGAGAAGGCCGAGGTCGCGGTCGTCCTGATCGACGCCAGCGAGACCCTCGCCGAGCAGGACACCCGGATCATCTCGATGGCCGTCGAGGCCGGGCGCGCCGTCGTCGTCGCCTACAACAAGTGGGACCAGCTCGACGAGGAGCGCCGCTACTACCTGGAGCGCGAGATCGAGCGCGACCTCGTCCAGGTGCAGTGGGCCCCGCGGGTCAACGTGTCGGCCAAGACCGGCCGGCACATGGAGAAGCTCGTCCCGGCGATCGAGACCGCGCTGGAGGGCTGGGAGACCCGCATCCCGACCGCGCGCCTGAACGCCTTCCTCGGCGAGCTGGTCGCCGCCCACCCGCACCCGATCCGCGGCGGCAAGCAGCCGCGCATCCTGTTCGGCACCCAGGCGGGCATCCGTCCGCCGCGCTTCGTGCTGTTCGCCTCGGGCTTCCTGGAGGCCGGCTACCGGCGCTTCATCGAGCGCCGGCTGCGGGAGGAGTTCGGGTTCGTGGGGACGCCGATCTCGATCTCGGTGCGGGTCCGGGAGAAGCGCAGGAAGAAGTAGTACGGGAGAGGGAACGGTCGGTCCGCTGACCGACCGACGGCCGGAGGGCCTCGCCACGGTGGTGGCGGGGCCCTCCGGTGTTTTTGGGGGGTGGTGCGGGCCGGGTTCGGCGGGGCGTGGTGGGGCGAGGTGGAGCCGGTGCGGGGATACGTGCGCGGGGCGTGGGCCGGGCGTCAGTGGAGCTCGACGGCGGGGCCCGGGGGCAGGGAGAGCATCTGGCGGTGGCGGCCGCCGGAGGGCCGGGTGGGGACGAGGCCGGTGACCGTACCCGTCACCGGGGCGGGCGCGGGCGGCGCCGGGGGCACCGGCGCGGGGACCGACACCGGGTGCGGGGCCGCGCCCAGGTAGCCGGCCGCGACCCAGCCCTGTCCGTTGGTGAACTGGGCTGCGGGGACGGCGGGTTGGTCCTGGGCGGGGATCGCTGCGGCGCGGCCGGGGGCGTCGCCGGTGGGGGCGGTGGAGGTGGCGGGCTCGGGGTGGCCGACGGAGTGGCCGTGCCCGTGGCCGTGGTGGTGGCCGGTGGCGGGACCGCCGGTGTGGGAGTGGGAGTGGCTGTTGGCGTGGGCACCGGGCTGGCCGCCGCCGTGGCCGTGTTGTTGGGCGGTGGTGTGGCCGTGCGGTTGGGCCGTGGCCTGGCCGTGCGGTTGGCCGCCGGTGGGGCCGGGGCCTTGGTGCTGGTGGCTCGGCATGAACTGGGGGAGTCCCGGCGTCTGCCCGGCGAGGGTGTGGAAGGCCTGCTGCTGGGGCGGGTACGGGCGTTGCTCGCCGACCATCGGGTAGCCGTCGCGGACCGCGAAGCCGGTGAACTTCAGGTCCTCCTCGCCCGAGCGGTCGCCGGGCAGGGCACGGAAGAGGCGCCGGTACTCGGAGTACAGCTCGTCGTAGATCGGCGTGGCGGAGTGCGGGTGCTCGGCGTCGTACGACGGGCGCATGCCCGGGATCGAGCGCGAGGCGGTGGCGGACCGGCCGGGGGACGCGGAGACGTCGTAGCTGTACACGTAGGGGCCAACGAGTGAGAGGGGCGGGGGATGCGGGGGCGGGAGCGGGGGCGCTTCCACACGCCGGAGTGCGGGACGGGCGGCCGCGCCGGGTGGGGAGCGGGCACGCCGGGGGTGCGAGCGGGCGCGCCGGGGCGGGGCGCGGGTCGGCTCGGCTCGGGTCGCGGGGGCTGGTCGGGTCGCGGGGCGGCAGGCGTTCGCCGGAAGGCGGCCACGGGGGTGGGTGGCCGCCTTCCGGCGGGTCGGGGCGCGGAGGCGGGGGAGGCGGGGACGCGGGACGCGGGGGCGGATCAGGTGCCGGCGAGCGGGAGGGAGGCGGCGACCACCTGGCCCAGCGCCACCGCCCGCTCCAGCGCCTGGCGCAGCAGGTCCTCGCGGGGCTGGCGGCCGACCATGCCGGCCGGGACGGCGTACATCGTCACCTCGGACAGCTGGCTCGCGGCCATCCGCCAGGCGTCGGTGACCTGGAGCGGCTGGTGCGCCTGCCACCAGCCGGTGCTGCCGCCGGCCGCGGCGGGCTGGAGGATCGCGTGCAGCTTGCCCATCGCGACCAGGACCGACCAGCCGGGCAGCTGGTCCGGGGTCTCGTCCAGATCGGTGACGGGCTGGAAGCCGGCGTCCTGGAGCAGATCCAGGAACTCGTCCTCGCCCGAGGTGCTGCCGGGCCGGCCGACGGGCCCGGTCGGCTCGACCACCAGCGAGGCGTGCCCGACCTTGCCGTGCAGCACCAGTCCGCAGGTGATGCCGAGGATGGCGGCCTGACCGGGGGCGGTCGGCTGGGTCGGGGCGGGGCCGACGGGCGCGGCCGGGGCCGGTGCGGGGGCGCTCGGTGCGACGGCGGGGGTGCCGGGGAAGCCGGGGGCACCGGGAACGCCGGGGGCGGCGAGGTCGGGGCCGCCGCCCGGCTGGGACTGGCTGATGCTGCGGACGGCGCCGACCAGCTGCTCCTCGGCGACCGGCACGACCTGGGAGGGGATGCAGCGGGCGTGCGCGAAGGCGAGGACGGCGGTCTCCTCACCGACGAACAGCACGGTGCTGGTGGGCTCCATGTGCGTGTCGCCGGGGGTCCGGCAGGAGGTGCACTCGTAGCTGTCGGGAGCGCGGTCGCCGCCTAGCAGGCGGTCGGCCTCGTCGTCGCCGATCTCGGACCGGACCTCGTCGCTGACGTCGAGCATGCGCGGCACAGGGTCTCCTCGGATGGGTGTGGATGGCGGTTCGCGGGCGGACACGGGGAGGTCGCCATGCCCAACGGGCCCTTGTGTCGGGCGTCACGGGTGCCCGTCGAGGCTGACGGGAATTGCCTCGGATCCGACCGCGCGGCGTGTTGTCGTGGTCGCAATCTGTCGATGTGGGTGCCGGGACTGCCGGAATCAAGCGGTGAGGTGAATCACGGAATCCGGGTGTTTGATCTAGGAAACAATGGCCAAACCCGACATTTCGGGCGTGATTCCCTGGTCATTACCGCCGGTAACCCTTGGCTGAGCTGGGCGGACCGTTGAAGTTTTGGCTTCCCCGTCGACCGCCTCGTAGCTTCTTGGTCGGCGCAACGAGCGCCACCCGGGTTCACCCCCGACGCACGGCCCCCCGGTCCGCCGGGCGCGGCAGGTGCCCGCCGACACGATCGCTCGAACAGGTCGTCGGCGCGCGGCTGGGTGACCGGGGCGGCAGCGGCACGTCCGATACGTGCACGGCCGTCCGACGGACGCGGCAAGCGAACGCGGCCCCTCACGGGGTCTGGTTCCGCATGCCCGCCCCGGGGCTGTCGAGAGGAACCTCATGACCTTCCGTAACGAGACCGCCGCTGCCACCACCTCCACCGCCACCAAGCGCAACCGCGTTCGGATGGCCGTCGTGGCGGGCGCCGCTGTCGCGGCCCTGCCGGTGGCCGGCCTCGTCACGGCCACCTCGGCCTCCGCCGCCTCCGTCGCCACCTGGGACGCCGTCGCCCAGTGCGAGAGCGGCGGCAACTGGGCCATCAACACCGGCAACGGTTTCTACGGCGGTCTGCAGTTCACCTCCAGCACCTGGGCCGCCTTCGGTGGCACCGCCTACGCCTCGCAGGCCAACCTGGCCACCAAGGCGCAGCAGATCGCCGTCGCCGAGAAGGTCCTCGCCTCGCAGGGCCCGGGCGCCTGGCCCGTCTGCTCCGTCAAGGCCGGCCTGACCAAGGGCGGCGCCCCGGCCGCCGTCGACACCTCGGCGGGCTCGACCGCCGCCAAGCCGGCGCAGGCCCCGAAGGCCGCCGCCAAGCCGGCCGAGGCCCCGAAGGCCGCCCCCAAGGCCCAGGCCGCGCCGAAGAACGACGCCGTCGCGCCGAAGGCCGCCGCCAAGGCCGACGCCCAGAAGTCCGCGCCGAAGGCCGACCAGGGCGCCAAGTCCTGGAACCGCTCGAACGACGCCAAGCCGGCCGCCAAGGGCAGCTACACCGTCAAGGCCGGTGACACCCTGAGCTCCATCGCCGCCGCGCAGGGCCTGGACTGGCACGACCTGTACCAGAACAACGCCAAGGTCATCGGTGGCAACCCGGACCTGATCCTCCCGGGCCAGACCCTCAGCATCTGAGGTCCGCTCGGGCGCCTGGGGCCCGGTGCGTAGCCGGTACCGGCTACGCGGGCTCCGGCGGTACGTCGGCGCCGCCCTGCGGTGCCGCCCGCTCGGGCGGCGATCTGCTGACGTGGCGATGTGCTCGGCTTCCACGGCCGCTTCTCCGCCGCGCGGGTTCCTCCCGCCGGTCGGGGGAGCGGCCGTCGGCGTTGCGCGGGGTGCGTGGGGTGCGCGGGGTGCGCGGCGTTGTGGGGTGTTGTGCGGTGTCTCGCATTGCTGACGCCATTCACAGCGCTTACGGCGGTTTCGAGGTCTAACGCGTTTGTGGCGTTCGGCCGAGTGCATGGGCGAGGGGCGGGCGGCGCCCCTAGGGTCGGCTGCCATGCCACCTTCATGTGATGAGCGCTCAGGTCTCGGCCGGTTCGTGGTGGGCGCGGGCACCGCCGTGGCGGTGCTGCTGGCCGTCTCGTCGGGCGGGGTACGGGTCCGGGCGGCCGTCCGGGTCGCCGACCTGGTGTGGGACGAGCTCGCCGACTGCGAGAGCGGCGGCGACTGGCGGGCGGACACCGGCAACGGCTTCTACGGCGGCCTGCAGATCCGGCCGTCCACCTGGGCGGAGGCCGGTGGTCCGCGCTTCGCCGACCGGCCGGACCACGCGAGCCGACGCGAGCAGACGACCGTCGGCGAGGATATCGTCCGCCGTCAGGGGTGGGAGGCCTGGCCGTCCTGCGCCCGGGAGTTGGGGCTGCTCGGGGGCGCGCCCGCGGCCGGCGCCGGGGCTGGGCCCGGGGCTGGGCCCGGATAGCCGCGGTGCGGGAGGATGGTGGGGTGATCCAGGACGAGCTGTTCAGCGATCCGGGCGGGTCCGCGGGCGCGCGCGAGCGCTCCGAGCCGGCCCCCGGTGCCGTCCTGCTCCCCGGCTGGCTGGACCTCGACGCGCAGCGCCGCCTGGTCGCGGCCTGCCGGGAGTGGGCCCGTCCGCCGGCCGGTCTGCACACCGTGCGGATGCCCACCGGCGGGATGATGTCCGTCCGGATGGTGAGCCTCGGCCTGCACTGGTACCCGTACGGGTACCGGCGGGTCGCCGAGGACGGCGCGCCCGTCAAACCGTTCCCGCCGCTGCTCGGCGACCTGGCGCGCAGGGCCGTCGCCGAGGCGTACGGGACCGCGCTGGGGGAGGTCGCGGGCGCGGCGTCGTACGAGCCGGACATCGCGATCGTCAACCACTACGCCCACGGTGCGAAGATGGGCCTCCACCAGGACCGCGACGAGCGGGCGGACGCGCCGGTGGTCTCGCTCTCGCTGGGTGACGGCTGCGTGTTCCGGCTGGGGAACACCGAGACCAGGACCCGGCCGTGGACCGACCTGGAACTGCGCAGCGGGGACCTGCTGGTGTTCGGCGGCCCGGCCCGGTTCGCGTACCACGGGGTGGTGCGGACGCTGCCGGGGACGGCCGATCCGGCGCTGGGGCTGGTCGGGCGGCTCAACATCACGGTGCGGGAGTCGGGGCTGGGGGAGTAGGGGGAGGGTGGGGTTCGTCGGGGCTGCTGGCCTACTCCTCTCCTCGTTCACCCGGTTACGCGTCTACTCGTCTACTCGTCTACTCGTTCGAGTGAACTGGAGGCTTCGGACCGATGCGCGGGAATGACCCGGGTCGCCGGAGAATTCGAGTGAGCTGGAGAATTCGTTCGGAGTCCGAGAGGAAGCGTGCGCATGGGAACCCCCGTCGACGACCTTGTCGATCTGCTCGACCTTGAGCAGATCGAACTCAACATCTTCCGCGGGCGCAGCCCCGAGGAGGCGCTGCAACGGACGTTCGGCGGCCAGGTCGCCGGGCAGGCGCTGGTCGCGGCGGGGCGCACGGTGGACGACGAGCGCCCGGTCCACTCGCTGCACGCCTACTTCCTGCGCCCCGGGGTCCCCGGCGTGCCGATCGTCTACCAGGTCGACCGGATCCGCGACGGCCGCTCCTTCACCACCCGCCGGGTGCTCGGCATCCAGGGCGGGCGGTCGATCTTCGCCCTCACCGCGGACTTCCACAGACCCGAGGAGGGCGGCATCGACCACCAGTACCCGATGCCGCCCGTCGCCGCCCCCGAGGACCTGCCCAGCGCCCTGGACGAGGTCGGCTCCCGGCTCGGCGAGCTGCCCCCCTTCATCAGCCGCCGCCAGCCCTTCGACATCCGCTACGTCGACCGGCTGCGCTGGACGGAGGAGGAGCTGGAGGGCGTCGAGGCGCGCAGCGGCGTCTGGCTGCGCACCAACGGCTCGTTGCCGGACGACCCGCTGATCCACGTCTGCGCCCTCACATACGCCAGCGACATGACGCTGCTGGACGCCGTCCGCGCCCCGGTCGAGCCGCTGTGGGGCGAGCGGAACTTCGACATGGCCTCGCTCGACCACGCGATGTGGTTCCACCAGCCGTTCCGGACGGACGACTGGCTGCTGTACCAGCAGGAGTCCCCGATCGCGCACGGCGCGCGCGGCCTGGCGCGCGGGCAGATCTTCGACCGGCACGGCCGGCTGGTGGTGTCCGTGGTGCAGGAGGGGCTGTTCCGGCCGCTGAAGCGCCGCGACGGGTAGGTGGTCGTGGGGCCCGGTGGTGTTGCCCGGCGTTGCCTCGTGTTGTGCCCCGTGTCGGCGCGCCGCAGCCGTGTTGCGGTTTCGGCGGCTTCGGGTCGACGGGAATGATCCGTCCGCGTGGACGGTGTTGTGGATGACCGAGACGGGCGGCCCGAACCGCGGGCCGTCCGCGGACCGACCGGGAGGGTGAACCGATGACGGCGACTGCCGCGGAGGACTGGAAGCACTGGAGCGACGGCCGGGCGGCGACGGTGAGCGCGCCGCACGGCCAGCTCGCACTCACCGGCACGCACTGGCTGGAGCCCGAGCCCGCCGAGATCCCGGGCCTGCCCGGGCGCTGGTGGGCCGACGCCGAGGGCGTCCGGGTCCGGGCGGAGACGTCCGACGGCATCACGGTCGACGGCGCCGACGCCCCGGTGGACGGCGAGGCGCTGCTCCGGCCGGACAGCGACCCGGCCGCCGACACCGCCACCCTGGGCGCCCTGCTGCTCGTCCCGATCGAGCGCGAGGGCGAGCTGGCCCTGCGGGTCTTCGATCCGGCCTCCCCGCGCCGGGCCGCGTTCGCGGGCATCTCCGCCTACCCGTACGCGCCCGAGTGGGCCGTGTCCGCCGTCTTCACCCCGTTCGAGGACGGCGACGCGCGGTCGGTCGTGGTCCCGAACGCCGACGGCCGGGAGCGTCCGCTGGCCGTCTCCGGGCAGATCGCCTTCACCGTGGCGGGCGAGCACCGGACCCTGACCGTCAGCCGGTCGGGCCGGCGGCTCAGCGGCGTGATCGCCGACGCGACCAGCGGCATCGACACCTACCGCTTCCGCTTCATCACCCTGCCGGCGCCGGACGCCGACGGCCGCACCGTCCTCGACCTCAACCGGGCCTACCTGCCGCCGTGCGCCTTCTCGGACCACTTCATCTGCCCGTTCCCCCCGCCGGGCAACCGGCTGGACTTCGCGGTGGAGGCGGGGGAGAAGCAGGTGCTGAACCGGTAGCGGGTGGTGGGGACGGCGGGTCCGCTGGGGCGGGCCCCGGTGCGGGGCGGCCCCGGGGTGGAGCGGAGCATGGGGGGCTATGTCGAACAATCAACATTCCACTCCGTCCCCCTCACCCGCCCCGTTCGGCTCCGCCTCCCCGTCTCCCTCCTCCGCCTCCCCGTCTTCCCCCTCCGCCTCCTCTGCGCCACTCTCCAGTCCCTCGTCAGGGGGCGGACCGGAGCCGGAGGCGGCCGCCGACTCAGCCTGGTACCGGCGGGCCTTCGCCGACCTCAGCCCGCTGCGCGACCACGCCGACTACCGCCGGGTCTGGGCCGGGCAGGCCGTCTCCTCCATAGGCCAGCAGATGACGGCCGTCGCCGTCTCCGTCCAGGTCTACGACCTGACCGGCTCCGCCTTCGCGACGGGCCTGGTCGGCATCTTCTCGCTCGTCCCGCTGGTCGTCTTCGGCCTCTACGGCGGCGCGATCGCCGACACCGTCGACCGGCGCCGACTGGGCCTGATCGGCTCGGCCGGTCTGGCGGCCGTCTCCGCCGTCCTGGCCGCGCAGGCGCTGGCCGGCCTCGGCCTGGTCGCCGTCCTGTACGCCGCCGTCGCCGTCCAGGCCGGCTTCTTCGCGATCAGCTCGCCCGCCCGCTCGGCGATGATCCCCCGACTGGTCCCCAGCCACCAGCTCCCGGCCGCGAACGCGCTGAACACCGTCAGCATGAACCTCGGCCTCACCGTCGGTCCGATGCTCGGCGGCGTCCTCATCGGCGCCTACGGCCCCCAGGCCGCCTACCTGATCGACACCGTCGCCTTCACCGGCACCCTCTACGCGATGTGGCGCCTGCCCGCCATGCGGCCGCTCGGCGACCGCAAGGGCCGCGCCTCCGTCCTCGACGGCCTCCGCTTCCTGCGCGAGCAGCCCAACCTGCGCACCAGCTTCCTCGCCGACCTGGCCGCCATGGTCTTCGGCATGCCGCGCGCCCTCTTCCCGGCCATCGCGGTCACCTTCTACGGCGGCGACGCCGGCACCGTCGGCCTGCTGGTCTCCGCCCCCGCGGTCGGCGCCCTGGTCGGCGCGCTCTTCTCCGGCTGGGTCGGCCGCGTGCACCGCCAGGGCGTCGCCGTCCTCGCCGCCGTCGCCGCCTGGGGCCTGGCCATCGCCGCCTTCGGCGCCCTCCACAACCTCTGGCTCGGCCTCCTGCTGCTCGCGGTCGCGGGCTGCGCCGACACCGTCAGCATGATCTTCCGCAACACGATGATGCAGGTCGCGGCCCCGGACGAGATGCGCGGCCGCCTCCAGGGCATCTTCATCGTGGTGGTGGCCGGCGGCCCCCGCCTCGGCGACTTCGAGTCCGGCACCGTCGCCGCCCTCACCAACCCCGCCACCTCCGTGATCACCGGCGGCCTCGCCTGCGTCGCCGCCGTCCTCCTCCTCGCCGCCCGCCGCCCCGCCTTCCTCACCTACGACGCCCGCCACCCCACCCCCTGACCCCACCCACCCCAGAACCTGGCAGCGAGCACCCCCCGACGTGCTGTATTGTTTTCCACGTCGCCGGGACAACCGGAGACAAGGTCGAGAAGCCCACAGCAGAGCCCCCCCAGGCCCCGCTGCAGGCACCGAGACCACGGGACGTGGCGCAGCTTGGTAGCGCACTTGACTGGGGGTCAAGGGGTCGCAGGTTCAAATCCTGTCGTCCCGACTGGAGTTCGCTCCATTGTCGCAGGTCAGGGCCTTGTTTCACGAGAGTGGAGCGGGGCCCTTGATCGTTTTCAGGGCCTGCCTCTCACAACTTCTCACATCGGTGATGATCATGGTCAGCCGAGCAGCTCGCCGAGCTTCTCCGAGCCTGCCTTGAGGCTCTGTGGGTCGGGGTGCACGTAGACCCGCTTCGTGAAGCTGAGGTCCGAGTGACCGGCCCAGGCGGAGACCACGGTGTCCGGGACGCCGTTGTTGGCCATCCAGGAGAGCGTGGCGTGGCGGGCGTCGTAGAGGCGAACCTTTCGAATGCCGGCGTGCTCCATGAGTTTGTACGCCTCGCGCCGGAGCTTGTCCGTCTTGAGCGGGTTTCCCAGCTCGTCCACGAGAACATATCCCGTGTCGTTGTAAGCGGTTCCGGCCGCCAGTTTCTCCGCCGCCTGGATCGCCTTGAAACTCTTCAGGGCCTTGAGGGCGGGTGCCGGGAGGGGAAGAGTGCGCTTTCCGGCTTCGGTTTTGGTGTCCTTCTCGACGACCTTGTTGCGCGATCCCTTCTCGAGTGTGCGGTCGTAGACGATGGTGCGGGTGTTCTGGACGGCGATCGTGCCGCCTGCGTTGAGGTCGACGTCCTCGTCCCAGCGCGCGCCGCAGACTTCGGCGGGGCGTTCGGCGATGAGCGCCAGCATCATTGCGGCGTAGAGGCGGTGACCCTTGATGGCGCCGAGGAACGCCTTGACCTCGGCCTCGTGCCACGGGATGTTGTTGGGCTTGTTCGCCTCGGCCTTCTTCTTGGCTTCGCGTGAGATCGTGACGTGCTGGGCGACGTTGCGCACCACCAGGCCGCGGCGTACGGCGAGGTTCAGGGCGGCGCGCAGGCGGCCCAGGGCCAGGCGCACGCTCCTGACCCCGAGTCCGGTGCCGGGCCGCCCGCCGCGACGACGACCGCTCGTCAGCATCCAGTCCACGAGGGCCTCGATGTCGTCCTCGGTGAGGCTCTGGAGCTCCTTGTGGCCGCTGTGTGCGCGCACTGGGACCATCGCGCTCTCGTAGTTGGATGCGGTCCCTTCCTCGACGTCGCGCGTCGCGCTCTTGAGCCAGATGTCCAGCAGGTCGTTCAGCGTTATCTTGCTCGGGGCCACGAACGCGCCGGTGCCGAGCTCGTGACGTATGCGGGAAAGCTCGGCCATCGCCTCCTTCTTGGTCTTGAAGGTCCGAGTGAGCTGCTTGCGCTTGCCCTCGGCGGTGACGCCGATGTCAACGACCAGGCGGTAGCGGACGCTGCCGTCCTTGTGGACGATCTTGCGTATGGGTTCCTTCACGTAGTTTCCTTCATTCTCTGTCTTCTGTGCGTACTGCGTCCTCGGCCTGATCGACGGCCGAGAGATCGTCGGGGAGCGCGGGCGGGACGAGACCCCGCTCACGCATCCGCTTCCGGAAGGAGGCCAGCTCCTTGCGGTCAGCGTCCGCGTACTCCTCATAACCAGCGGCCAGCTCCAGAAGAGCGGCTTTGCGGTCCGGGGCCGGTGTGGTGCTCGCGGCCCGGCGCCGCTCTGTTGCCAGTGCTGCGGATGCTCTGGCTGCGGCGGCGAGGTCGGCGTGCGCCCGGAAGGTGTCCAGCACGTCGCGAGCGCTCCCCGGTGGCGCCGGATCTGCGGCCGGTGTCTCCCCGGTGAACCAGGCAAGCGCATCCCAGGTGGGGACCTCCTGGTCGGGCAGAACCTCGACGGTCTCGGCGGAACCTAGAGGGAACAGCAGGGTGATCGGTGGCACCCCGAGCACGTCTGCGAGGACGGCGAAGTCGGTGAGCGTGATGGTGCTCCGGCGTCCTGATTCCAGGTTCTTGATCGTCTGATCGGTGATCTCCGGCAGACCGCGAGCGGCGCAGCCGTCTGCGACCGCCGACATCGTGAGGCCGGCCGCCTTCCGGGCCTCGCGCATGGACTGTGCTACCCGGGTGGTGAAGGTCGTCGACCAATGCTCTGGTGTCATGGATGCACTTTACGATCAGAAAAAGTGCTGCCGCAACTCCGTGATACAAACTGATGGTGTCACCACGGCACGTCTAGCGATCAGGAGAGCATCATGACGGCACCCGCCTCTGGCGGCATGAGCGCGCCCGAACTGCTCGCTCTTCCGGTGGCGATCGACCTCGACACGGCCAACCGGGCGCTGAGGATCGGCCGGTCCACCGGGTATGCGCTCGCGAAGGCAGGCGAGTACCCCGTCCGCGTCCTGCGACTCGGCAGTGCCTACCGCGTTGTGACCTCGGAGCTGCTGGCGCTGCTCGGCGTCACGGGCTGCGGAGGGGCGGCCGAGGGCCGCGAAGCCTTCGGAGCGGGAGAGGCGCACAAGTTGTGTGCGTAGAAGGCTCATCCTGGCCGCCCATGCGAGGCGGCCAGGATGAATGCGGTGGTCAGTTGGCGTCTGATCGTGGCGTCTGATCGTCGGGTCGACCGTGGAACCTCACCACAAGAGCGGCACCAGGACGTGCCGGCCGTTCCCCGCTCGCCCGGATCGCGACCGCGCGCTGGGGTCGCGTGGTTACCTGCACGGTAGGCGACGTGGTGGGCTTGCAGCTGTCCTTCGGCTTCAGCAGCCCGGGCCAATTCGGCGCGGAAGCCAAGGCGTTCACGATCGATGTGTGCGAGGCCCTGCTGTCCGCCGAGCCGTCAGACATATTTGCGGAGGCCGTGCGCACGGAGGCCGTCATCGCCCGCCGTCCTTGGCGGCGCCGGGGCTGGGGTCTGGTGCTGGCGTAGTGAATTCCAGCAGTGGGTTGGTGATGGCCTCGCGCCATCGCCCGCGGTGACCGGCGGCGCGGAGTCGGAAGTACACGGTTTCGCGGTGCTCGTCGGCGGCGGTGCCGAAGTGCCCGTCGATGTTGTGGGCGAGCAAGTAGTGGACGAGGACCAGGCTCCCGGCTGGACCGGTGACCTGGAGCGGGGCTGGCAGCTCGACGGGCGGGTATGGAATGGCGTCGCGCAGCGCGTCTGCTCCGTGTTCGTGCAGCCAGGTGGCGGTACGCAGGTGGCTGCCGGGCCCGACCCACAGGGTTGCCGCGGGCGCGCTGGCTCTGGTCGGTCAGCAGGCGGCCGGCCAGAACGGTGAAGGGCCCGGGGCAGCCGTCGGTGGACGCCGTCGCTCCACAGTCTGGCAGTCTCGTGGTCGGCGGGCGCCCGCGGGCGAGGGTGCGGATCCGCACGCCGCCTCTCGAAGCCTGCGGCCGCACTCGCCCACCGGCGCTGCGCGGGGCGCCGGCCTCTGTTCCGGTGTGTACTGGCGGCTTGCTTGCCGGCGGTTGCGGAAGGAGCGGTGATGATCCAGGTGGCGGTGTGCGGGCCCGCGGAGTGCAGTGCGGCCGAGGCGGCGGCGGCCCGGGAGGTCGGTGCCCTGTTGGCGCGCTCGGGCGCGGTCGTGCTCTGCGGGGGCTACGGCGGTGTCATGGCCGGCGCCGCGCAGGGGGCGGCAGGAGCGGGCGGCCTCGTCATCGGCGTTCTGTCGGGCGCGGACCGGTCCGGAGCTTCGCCCCACCTGACGGCTGCCGTCGCCACCGGCATGGGCCAGGCCCGGAACAGCGTCCTGGTCGGATCCGCAGATGCGGTCATCGTCGTCGGCGGGTCGTGGGGGACGCTCTCCGAAGTGGCGATGGCCGTGCGGCAGGGCGGCAAACCGGTGGTGGGTCTGGGCGGTTGGCAGATCACCGATGCGCACGGCGAGCCCGTCCCGGGCCTCGTTGCGGCGGACAGCCCGGCCGCTGCCGTCGGGCTCGCGCTGGAGGGCCTCGACTGACACGGCGGCGTATGGGCCGCTCCCTCCGGGCCAACTCCGCACCACCGAGCGGGCCGTGCGGGGTCGGTCCGGCCGCGTTCACCGGAGCGTGGCCGCGATGTCGCTGTGCCGTCACCTCCCCGGTCGTGACGCCATTGCGCCACCAGTGTCGTGCAGGGCATCTGTGCGGTGCGCCCGCTCGTTGACGACGTGGTCCGTGTCCTCAACACTGAGCTGACTGTCGCAGACCTGGCCGAGGACATCACCGAGATCGGCTACCCCACCGAGTACGCGGGAGCCTGCAGGTTGCCCCAGATCAGGTCGGGGCTGTGTCCGGCGTAGTCGCGGGTGGCGGCGGTGAGTTCGTGGAAGGCGCGCTGGACGTGCTCGGTGCCGCAGCCCAGCAGGTCGTCCCACGAGGTGGCGGGGGCTGACGGCTGCGGCTTGGGCGGGGTTGGTGTACTCACTGGCTTCTCCCTGCTGGTCGGATCAACTCGGATCGGGGGCTGCGGAACGAGCGGCTTAGGCGCTGGCGGTGGTCGGGGCCGTCTGGTGGGGTAGGCGGTCGCCGAGGTCGTACTGGGCGGCTTGGAGGAGGTAGGACTCGCGGTAGCGGGTGGCCGGTTGCTGGGTCATCAGCTCGGTGTGGGTGCCCTGTTCGATGAGGCGGCCGTGGTCGAGGACGAAGATGTGGTTGGCCTTGGCGGTGGCGCCGAGGCGGTGGGTGATGAGGATGACGGTGACGCCGAGGGCGGTGAGTTGGCGGATCTGCTCGAACGCCTCGACTTCGGTTTCCGGGTCCATGGCGGAGGTTGGTTCGTCGACCACCACGAGGGCGGGAAGGCGGCCGTGGGCGTCGGGTGTGGTGAGGCGCAGGTGAGTGCGGGCGAGGGCGACCTTCTGCCACTGGCCGCCGGACAGGCCAACACCACCTTCGAAGCCCTTGGCGATGAGGGTGTCCCAGCTGCGGGGCAACTCTTCGATCACGGGGTGGAGGTCGGCGTAGTCGGCGGCAGTCTCCAGCTGCCGCTGGTCGCACGGGACGTCGGGGCGGCCGAGGAGCAGGTTGGCGCGCAGGGTGAAGGACCAGCGCTGGAAGTTCTGTGCGAGCAGGGCAACGCTGCTGAAGAGCTGGTCGCGGTCGGCGGTTGCGGTGTCGATGCCGTCCCACCGGACGCGGCCCTGGTGCGGTTGGTAGACCCCGCACAGGATGTTGGCCAGGGTGGACTTGCCCGAACCGTTGGCTCCCACCAGGGCGATGACCTTGCCCCGGGGGATCGTGAGGGTGACCTTGTCCAGCGCGGGGGTGTCGCGGCCGTCGTAGGTGAAGGAGACACCCTCGACGGTGATCGTCTCGGGGCGCTCGGGCAGCGGTGTGCCGCCGGTGGGGATCGCCCGGCGGTGGCCCTCGCGGCGCAGCTGGTCGAGGTCGCGGACGAACAGCGATTCCTCGTAGAGACGGTTGATCTGGGAGACCAGGCCGCCGATGCTGGCCGAGCCGGTGCGGATGGCCACCACGGCGGTGCCGGCGGCGGCGAGCGGGATCGCACCGCTCATGACGAGCGAACCCAGCAGGGCGAAGGCGCCGACGGTGGCCGCGCCGGCCAGCGTCGCGGAGAGCAGGTCGGTGCGGGCCCGGGCTCCAGCGAGGCGGGCCTGCTCCTGCTCGGCGGCACGGGCCATCTGCTCGTAGTGGTGGAGGATGAACGGCCCGCAGGCGTGCACCCGCAGCTCTGCCGCAGAGTACGGGCGGATCAGCATGTCCGCCAGCGCCGTGCTGGCCCGGGAGTGCTGGAGCCACGCCCGCGTGGAGGCGTAGTGGCGGCGGGCGGTGCGTACAGCGCCCCAGCCGCGCGGGGCGGTGATCAGCACCAGCATGGGCAGCAGGGCGGGGTGGAGGACGGACAGGACGCCAGCGGCGGAGACGAGGCCGAAGGTGGCGGTGAGGACGGAGGTGGCCTGGCCGATGATGCTCTGCAGGGACATTGCGCCCCAGCGGGCGCTGTCCACCTCGGCGAGGAACGCCGGGTCCTCGATCGCCTCCAGCTCGGAGCGGCTGACGATGCCCAGGAACTCGATGGTGGCCCTGCGGAAGACCGCCGGTTCCAGCCGCCCGCCGGCCCAGCCCGAGGCTGCGGACAGCACCGAGGACAGGCCCGCGATCACCCCGACCGCCACGATCGCCGGGAGAGCGGCCCGCAGCACGTCGGCGACATGGCCGGGGGCGAGCAGCGCGGCCAGAGCGTGGTTGGTGGCGATCAGCGCGAAGGCGGCGGCCAGGCCGCGCAGGACCTCGGCGCCGACCAGGGTCAGCAGCGCCGCGCGGTCGGCCTGCCATGCCATCCGTCCGGCCAGGCGCAGGAAGTGCGGCATCTGCCGCGCGACCGCCCAGAACGTCACCTTGCCGCTGGCCATCTCGTGCTTGGCCCAGCCGTAGTCGTAGCGCATCGGCCCGCCGAACAGGAGCTGCTCGCTGTCCGGCACCGGGTCCGTCCAGGTCTTGGGCGTGCTGGTCACATACTCCCTTTCGTAGAGGGGGGAACGCGGTGGTCGGGTGCCAGTGCCGTCAGGGTTCGGCGTAACCGTGGGGCGACGGGTGCGGACCAGGGCGGGGGGCGAGCGGTCGGAACCATGCCGGGCGAGTGCGCCCGCCCGGCATGGTGCCCGGCTGGCGCCGGTCACGTCTCGACGAGCTGCCGTTGTCCGGAGGCGGGGTCGAATCCGTGGGTGGAGAACGCGGGCCCGCCGGCCAGGTACGCCTCCACCGCGGCCTTGGACGTCGGGAACATCGGGCTGGGCAGGACGGCGGTGGCGGGGTGCCAGCGCACCTCCAGGTGCTTATCCGGCTCGACGTTGGCCAGCTCGCCCGTGAACTCGCTGGTGGCGAAGACGAAGAGAACGAACCCGCCGCGCCCGTCCCAGCCCTCCTTGGCCTGGATGGTGTGCACCAGGCGCAGGTCGGACGGCCGGGCGATGAGCCCGGCTTCCTCACCCAGCTCCCGGGCGGCAGCGTCGGGGATCT
Organism: Kitasatospora sp. Xyl93; assembly: GCF_055383135.1. Lineage (NCBI taxonomy): Bacteria > Bacillati > Actinomycetota > Actinomycetes > Kitasatosporales > Streptomycetaceae > Kitasatospora > Kitasatospora sp. Xyl93. Next base: position 6,038,348 of record NZ_AP029185.1, read on the forward strand.
CCTCCCCGGGGTCGACCTTCCCGCCGGGGATCGTCCATGCGGGCCCCGGGGTCCAACTGCGCTGCGCGTAGTGGACGGTGGCGATCCGGTCGGTGTCCAGGTCGTGCGCGATGACGCCGACCGACAGCCTGCTCGTCTCGTGCATCAGGGTGCTCCTCGTTGAAGTGGCAGGGCGGGAGGGCGGAGCTGCGGAGGTTAGCCGGTCCGCCCTGGTGAGGTGGAGCGCAGCGTCATGAAGCCGTCGACGGGCTCGAAGCCCAGGCTGCGGTAGAGCGGGGCGCCGGCGTCGGTGGCGCGCAGTTCGATGGAACAGCCGCGTTGCTTGATCGCGGTGACCAGGGCGCTGGTGACGGCACGGGCGAGGCCCTGGCGGCGGTTGCCGGGGTCCGTGACGACCGTGTGGATCCCGGCCCACTGCCCGGTCGGGTACGTGGGGCCGCAGTAGCCGCGGTAGACGATGCCGACCGCGCAGGCGGTGAGGCTGCCGCCGGGGCCGTCGGCGACGTAGGCGAGCAGGTTGGGGTCGTTGCCCAGGCGCTGGAGCATGTCGTCGCGGAAGGTCGTTCGCCACTGGTCGGTGACCGGTTCGCCGGTCAGCACGGCGACGCGCAGCCGAAGCAACTCGTCAGCGTCCTGCGGCGTGGCAGGGCGAACACGCGGATCGGGTAAGGACACTTCAGTTCTCCTCTCAACAGGTGGAGCGGACACGACGGTCGAGCAGCTGCTTCTAGTTGTCGCGGGCGGGCAACTCCGAGAGCGCGGTGTCGCGCATGATGCGGTCGACCGTGTCGCGCAGGGTGCTGTCGCTGCCGATGACGGTCTCGATTCCGCCCGGTAGAAGGTCGTGTTCGCGGTACCAGTCGCGCAGTTCCCGCTCGGTGACGGCCGCCAGGTATTCGCGATCGGCCTTCGAGGCGTGGCGGACCAGCGTTTCGTCGATCGGGATGTCGAGGTAGTAGCAGCGGGTGACGCCGAGATGGTCGTCCACCAGGCGTTGGAGCATCTCGCCGTAGTGATCGGCGTACAGGATGCCCTCGATGACGACGTGGTAGCCGGCGCCCAGCGCGTACCGGGCCACCGTGTCGATCAGGCCGATGTTCGCGCCGCCCGGCCGGTCCCGCTCGCGCAGCACGATGCGGCGCAGGTTGTCCTGCGCGACCACGGCCAGGCCCCGCCCGAACCGGTCCCGAACGCCCGCCGCTACCGACGACTTGCCCGACGCCGAATTTCCCCGAACGACCACAAGACGGGTCTCCGCGCTCCCCACAGGCGCTCCGGCCGCCGGGAGCCCCGGGTGGCTCGTGGTGCTCATGCCGGCCATCCGGCGACGGACAGCGGGCGACCGGCGGTGATCTGCGCGAGCGCATCGGCGGTGTAGCCGACGATCGGCTCCGGAAGCCCGTCCAGCGGCCAGAAGCGGAGGGCGGCGCACTTGTCCGGTTCGCGGTTGGTGACCTTGCCGGTGTACACGCGCGGGGCGAAGAACAGCTGGAGGCGTCCGGCACCGTCGTCGGCGTCAAGGTGGTGGAGGGTGTGCACCAGGTCGAGGTCCTCCTCCCGGATGGTGATGCCGAGTTCCTCATCGGCCTCGCGAGCCATGCCGGCCAGGACGGACTCTCCCGCTTCGAGGTGGCCGGCCGGAGCGTGCCAGTGGGGGGAGGCGAACGTGGTGTTGGCGCGCTGTCCGAGCAGCACCCGGCCGTTCTCGATCAGGACCAGGTGGACTCCGACAACCAGCGTGTGTGGCACGGGACGTCTCCTTCAGGGGCGGGAGGGAAACGGCGCGGGGAGCGCGGCCGGTTCAGGGCGGCGAAGCTGCGATCAAACTGGTGATCGTTCGTCGTACGTGAGTGCATGGGCGGGTGTTCCACCGTAGGCGGCCCGGCGGGGCCGCGTCGGCGTGTCGCAACAGATGCCACACGATCCGGTGAACGTCCCCAACTCGTCATGTTGGTAAGGCGGTTGCGGGTCGAACAGGGCAGTGTGCCACGAGGCGCTGACAATCGGGCCGTGCTCTGCGGGAAGCGGGCGGTCACGCCTCCGCCAGGGCGGTGATCCGGTTCTGGAGGCGCTCGGTGTTGCAGGTGCTTCCGAGGAGTGGCGCCCGTCAGCTGCCAGGAGAACCTGTCGGCAGCGGGGCCGATGCGCCAGAAGCCGTGTTCCTCGGTGCCGAGCAGGGCGGCGAAGACGGCTGGGAAATCGAACCGGGGCAGGCACAGCCAGCTGATGGTGCCGTCGAAGCGGACGAGGGCGCCGGTGGCAGTGTTGCCGATGAGGCCGTGGCCCTCGATGAGGGACCGGTAGCTGTGCGGGGCAGAGAGCGTGGGCATGGTGTTCCTGACAGCGGTGGCGGCGTTCAGCGCCGGGCGGTGGCCGGGGAGCTGAGGTGGTCGAGAGAAGCGCGAACGGCGGCGGCGAGATCGGTGGCGACGGCCAACCGGGGCATCGTGCCAAGCAGTTCGGCGCGGACGAACCGCTGGACGCGGTCTTCCCCGTCGCACCCGACGACCAGTCCGGTGCGCGAGCGGTGGAGGAGCCGCTGCCGGACATCGAGGACCTGCTGCGCGCCGTGTGGGCACCATAGGAGGACGACGCCGATCCGCCGCAGGTTGTGCTCCTGCCAGCCGGCCGGTGTTCCCGTCCCGGAGCCGAGGTGGGTGAGGGGCTGGGGGTTGAGGACGGTTCCGGTGAAGCCGGCCGCGGCCAGGAGGGCGACGGCGTGGGTCTGCCAGCCGGGACGGCCGGCGCCCGAACCGGCCAGGTAGAGCGACGGGGCGCCGTCGGAGGTGTAGTGCTCCGGGTACTCGACCAGTCTCACCGCGCACCGCCGGAGACGGTGGCTGGCACGGGGGCGCCCGCAGCCAGAAGCATCGGCGCGGCCCCCGACAGGCGGGTGACAGGCAGCTCGGCCAGCGCGTTGGCGTCGAAGGGGATGCCTGCGCGGTTGATCAGGTGGCGGTCCAGGTCGCAGGCCGCCAGTCCGTTGGCAGGTGGTCGTAAGGTGCTCATCTTTTCTCTGGGGTCGAAGGGGTGCGGCCCAGGCCCGAACGGCCGCCATGGGTGGTGCGATGCTCAGCCGGCCGGCGAGTACGGCTACTGAGGGGAGGAGCCGGACCGGCGTTTGGGCGCAGAGCGTGAGGCGATCAGCCGGTCAGCGACGGCAAGGGTGCCGAAGGCCACGAGGACGAAGATCGCCAGACAGAGCGGCTGCGCGAGCTTGGTGCGGTGCTGGAGGAGGTAGACGGCGGCGGCCCCGACCTGGACTCCCAGCAGGAAGCAGACCAGCCCGACGGCGGCCCGGCCGCTGGTGCGACGGGTGTTCACGCCGCTCGGCCGCAGGGTGTGGTGACACGGTCGACTGGCTCGGCGGGCCACGTGGGGTCGATGTCGCTGAGCAGGACCAGGCCAGCCAGCACGCCGGCGATGCTCGCCTGCAGCTGGTTACGGACCCCCAGCCAGGAGCGCAGGTCCCGGCCGTACCCGCGCATCGTGCCGGTCGAGACGCCGAAGTCGGCCGCCAGCTCCGGGGCGGTGCGCCCGCCGACCCAGCCCACGAGGACCCGCTGGAGGCGCCGCGGGAGCTGGACCGCGGTGGTGAGCGCGGTGCAGGGCTGGGTCGTGCCGGTGACGATGCCGTGCGCGGCGCCCCAGGCGACGAGTTGCAGCACGGTGCGCGTGCCGGTGGCCGTGAACAGCGCGCGGACGGCGGCGTCGACCTCGGAAGGGACCAGGGTGAGGGCGGGGTCGGCCGCGATCGTGCGGGTCTGGGACTCGGCGGCGATGTGGACGAGGAGCCGGATGTCGCGTTCGGGCAGATTGTGGGCGGGCAGGGTGGTAGCCATGGCGGCAGCTCCGGTGATCGGCGGGCGGTTCACGGACGGTCAGTGGTGGGGGGACCGGTTCGGGTGAGGCGGTCCAGCAGCCGGGGACCGAGGCGGGCGGCTTCGCCGGTGCCGATGACGAGCACCAGGTCGCCGGGCTCGGCGAGGTGGGTGACGAGCTGCTCGACGCCGGGTTCGCACGGACCCAAGCAGGCTCGGTGGACGCGGTCGGCGCTCAGGGCCGTGGTGGCGGCGGTGGCGACGGTGTCGAGTGGGTCGGGGACGTTCAGCGTGGTCAGCGGGGTGGCGGCCGGCAGCAGTACGGCGTGGTCGGCCTTGGCGAGGGCGGCGCCGAGCTCGGCGGCGTGGGCGCTGGTGCGGGCGATGCCGTCCGGCTCCAGCACCGCGATGACCGAGCCCTCGGTCAGGAACCGGGCGGCCTCGACGTCCGCCCTGACCTCCTGGGGGTGCCGGGCACGGGAGTCGCGGACGGTGATCTGCGCTCGGGTAGCCCCGAGTTCGGTCAGGGAGCGCTCCACCCCTTCGAAACGGGCGAGGCGTTCGGCGATGGCCTTCGCGTTCTCGCCGGCAACGAGGGCGGTGGCGATGGCGGCGCAGGCCGCCAGGGCGTGGTGGTCGCCGGTGATCGGCGCGACGAGCTGGTGTTGCTCGCCCTGATGGCACAGGGTGAGGAGGTAACCGGTGCCGAGCCAGCGGGGCTTGAGAACCCAGACGTCGGCGCTCTCGTCGAGGCCGACGGTGACGACGGTGGGGCCGGGGCGGTCGGTGAGCCTCTCGTGCACGATCCTGGCGCCGGTGTCCCAGGTTGGCAGGACCACGGTGCCGGCGGATCGGGCGAGGCTGGTGGCGGCGTCCAGGGCTTCGATGTTGTCCGCGAAGTGCGGGGCGTTCGCTGCGACGGCGGTGATCAGCGCTACCGACGGGGACGGGCGCCGGTAGAGGTTCGGGCCGTGCGGGCGGTAGGTCCAGGATCCGGGGGGTGCGGCCTCGTGCGTGCCGGCGTCCGGGCACAGGTCCACGACGAGGCGTCGGCCGCCGCCCTGGCCGGGGGTACCGCCAACGGCGGGGGCGTTGAGGATCCAGCCGGTTCGGCCGTCGGCCAGGGCCGCGGCCAGAACGGCTGCCGCGGTCGTGGTGCCGTGGCTGCCGCCGACGGCGACCAGCAGATGGCCGAAGTCCTCGCAGAGCATGGCGAGCGCGTGCGCGCGGGCGAGCACCGGCAGTCCCATGGCCTGGGCCCGGTCGAGTTCGGGATGCGGGGCGACGACTACCCCGGACCACACCACGGCGGTGCGGTCGTTGCGGATGTGCCGGGCGTCGGAGCCGACCGTGAGTTCTACGCCGGCCGCGCGCAGCCGGTCGGCGGCGGGGCTGTCCTGGTAGGCGGGGTCGATGCTGCCGGTGACGTCCAGGCCGCGGGAGGCCAGCCACAGGGCCAGGCCCTCCATGCCGGACTCGGTGGCGCCGACCAGGTGGGTCTTGGTCAGCAGGCCGGGCCCGGTGGGGGCGGGCTTCGCGCTCTTCTTCTGGGGGTGGACGGTGGTGTCCATGAGGGTCTCCGGCATGGTCAGGAACAGGGGGTGGGGTGGAACCGGGACGGCCGCGGGCTCGGGGGTATGGCTCCGCGGCCGTCCCGGGGCTCAGGCTTGGGCGAAGCCGCGTGCCAGCTCGGCGTCGGTGACGCGGGCGGCGTGATGGTCGACGTCCAGGCGGGCGAGGGAGGCGAGGTGGGTGACGACGTGCTCGCCCAGCAGCGCGGAGGCGAGGGGGCTGGTCTCGAACGCCTTGATGGCGTGCCAGGCGTGGCGAGGCACCTCGGGCAGGTTGTCGTCCCAGTCGGCGGCGCCGGTGACGGGTTCGCCGGGCTTGAGATCTGCGGTGACGCCGTGGCGCACGGCGGCGACGGCGGCGGCGAGTGCGAGGTAGGGGTTGGCGTCCGCGCCGGGCAGGCGCACCTCCAGGTGCAGGCCCGGTCCGTGGCCGACCACCCGCACCGCACAGGAGCGGTTGTCTCGTCCCCACGCGATCCTGGACGGTGCGAACGGGCCCCCGAGGCGCTTGTAGCTGTTCACGTACGGCGCCCACAACGGAGCGGTGGCGGGCAGCACCTCGAGCAGCCCGGCGACGGCCCACTCACCCAGCTCCGACAGCGTGTGCGGGTCGTCGGCACGGGCGAGGAGCGGCTTGCCACCCGCCCACAGGGACAGGTGCAGGTGCATCCCGGAGCCCACCCCGTCCGCCGGGGCCGCCATGAACGTCGCCGCCATGCCCTGCCGGTCCGCCAGCGCCCGCGCTGCGTGCTTGAACAGCACGTGCTGCTCGCAGGCCTCCCGGGCCGGACCGTAGGGGAACGTGACCTCGATCTGGCCCGGGGCGCTCTCCAGCTTGACCGCCTCGACGGGAAGCCCCGCCCCGGCCAGGGCCTGCCGCAGCGACCGCGAGAACCCGCCCGCCGCGGTCGTCCGGTCGAGGGAGTAGTCGCGGTTGTCCCACGTCACCGGACGCAGCCTTCGCCAGCCGACCGCCGCCGCGGCGGCGGTCGTGCCCTCGTAGACGACAAACTCGGTCTCGATCCCGACCCGCACCTCGTAGCCCAGGCCCTGGAGTTGGTCGAGCTGCTCGTCCAGGATGGTGGCCGGGGCCAGCGGATGCGGCCGGTCACCGTCGACCGGGTGGGCGAACACCACGGCAGTGCCCGGCTCCCACGGGAGCACCCGGGCACGGCCGAGATCGGGCACCAGCCCGATGTCGCCGAAGCCGGACTCCCAGGAGAACGTGCCGCTGTCCTGGGGCGTCATGCCCAGGTCCGTGCCGATCACGTACCCGCACACCTCCGGGCGGATCCGCCCCGACGCCAGCCGAGCGAGCAGCACCCCGGCCTCGAACTCCTTGCCCTTGAGCCGTCCCTGCGGATCGACGGTGGCCAGCATCACGGTGTCCAGGCCCAAGACCTCCACCAGCTCCGTCAGTCGGCCGACCAGCGTGGTGGTGTCGACGGACGGGGCCGAGAGGGAGCGGGCGGTGCGCATCGCGGGCCTCATACGATCTGCTCCTCGACCGCGGCCAGGTGCGGATCTTGGACAACCGGCACGGAGAACCGCTTTCCGGCCAGCCGCCACCACAGCGCCGCCAGCCCCAGGACTACCAGCAGGGTCACGGGGGCGTAGTTGAACGACTCCACGGTCACCGGGTAGCGCTGCGGCAGGCACACCAGCACCGTGAGCACGACCACCCACGCCACCGCCGTGATCCCGACCGGCCGGCTCCATCGGCCCAGGTTCCACGGCCCCGGGACGAAATGGTCCCGCTGCCGCAGCCGCAGGTAGACGGGGACGATGTATGACGGTGTCATGCCGATGACGTTGACTGCGGTGACCGCCCCGTACGCAGCCGCGTTCCACATCGACGGCACTGCCAGGACGAACGCCACCGCCACCGACAGCCACACCGCCGCCACCGGAACCCTGCGGGGCGATACCCTGCGCCAAGTCGCTGAGCCGGGCAGTGCGTTGTCCCGGGAGAAGGCGTAGAGCATCCGCGAACACGCGGTGACCTCGGCGGATCCGCAGAACAACTGGGCACCGATCACGATCAGCAGCAGGGCCTTCGCCCCGGTGGTCCCGAGTGCGTCCAGGAAGACCTGTGCGGGCGGCACGTCCGCCGCGGCGGTGCCTGCGTAGTCCTGCACCGCGAACAGCAGGCCGGCCAGCAGCACGAACCCGGCGATCAGGGAGACCCAGATCGAGCGGACGATGCCCTGCGGTGCGGCGACCCGCGCGTTCGTCGTCTCCTCGCTCAAGTGGGCGCTCGCGTCGTAGCCGCAGAAGGTATAGCCCGCCAGGAACAGGCCGACCGCCGACACGTAGATCGGGTTCGACCAGCCGGTGCCGTTGGCGAAGTGCCCGAACACCCAGGAGGGGGACTGGTGGTGGGAGGGGACGACAGCGAGCACGCCGACGATCACCAGCACGCCGCCGATGTGCCACCAGACCGAGATGCTGTTGAACAGGCTGACCGCCCGAACGGCGAAGACGTTCAGCAGGGCGTGCAGCACCAGGACACCGGCGAAGATCGTGAGGATCAGGCCGGGGGTTGCCTCCACTCCCCACTGCAGGTCGGCGAACGCCGCGATGAACGAGGCGGCGCCGTAGTCGATCCCGGCGATCCCGCCCAGCAGGCCGAGAAGGTTCAGCCAGCCCGTCGTCCACCCCCAGCGCGGGCCGCCCAGCTGCCGGGCCATGTAGTAGAGGCCGCCGCTGGTCGGGTAAGCGGAGGTGACCTCGGCCAACGCCATGCCGACCAGCAGCACGGCCAGGCCCACACCCAGCCAGCCCCACATCATCACGACGGGGCCGCCACTGAGCAGGCCGAATCCGAACAACGTCATGCAGCCGCTGAGGACCGAGATGACCGAGAAGCTGACGGCGAAGTTGCCGAACAGGCTCATCCTGCGCACCAGTTCGGGCTTGATCCCGAGTAGCTGCAGATGGTCGTCATCCTCGTGGGGAAGGGGAATGGGCTCAGAACGCGGCATGAGGAAGCCTCCGAGGAAGGTCGGTGGTGTCGGGTCCCGGTTCGCTCACCGGGGCGGGAGAAGAGGTCAGCGGCCGGCGGCGCACGACTGGGCCAGGGCCTGCCGGAAGAGGTCGTCCGGCCGATCACCGACGCTCACCCACGGCTGGGACGACACGAACGGCGACATCACCGCGAACACCTCGGCAGCATCGACGGGACGACGGGCCGCCCAAAGCGCGTGCGCCAGATGGCTCTCGTCCACCACCGGCCACCGACCCTGCTCGCCGGGCGCCGCCCGCCAGTTCTCGTACGCCCGAAGCACCGCGGCACGGACTCTCTCGTCGCTCGTCCACTGCAGCTGGGCCGCGTCCCTGCGCGCCGCACGGCGATACCGATCGACGAACACGTACAGCGGAAGGGCGTGCAAGGGCGAACCCGCTGGCGCGCCGGGCAGGAAAGCCGCCAGGAACTCGGTCGCCATGCCGGTGCTACCGCGGGCGAGCCAGACGCGGAGCATCCGGTGGAACGCCTCCCGGTTCCAGGGGTCCGCCCGTCGGGCCTGGGCGAGAAGCCCCCACGGCCCGGGCGGAAGCATCAGGTCGGGCGCCGGAACCCGGTGCTCGGGACGGGACTGGCCGAGATCCAGCTGCGCCAGCGCGAGCAGGCAGATCCACGGCACCGGGTCGTCGGTGAGCGTGGTCGCAGCCTCCCAGCACAGCTCCCGGGCCGAGTGCTCCAGCTGGGCAACCGTCCGGGGATCCGTCGGCCGCGCACTCGCCATGAGAGCCCGCTCCACAGCCGCCCGCGCCAGGAGAGTCACCAGCCCGACGCTGCCAGCGGCCTCGGCTCGCCAGTGGTCGAGGACATCCGTACGCGACGCGACAGCGGCGAGCACCTGGGTACGAGCCGTCCACGCCGGCCAGTTGCCCCACGAACTCGCCAGCACCGCGCGGGCAGCCATCCAGCGCCCCTGCTGCAACTCCTCCACAGCCCCACGAAGCTCACCGTCGTGACCAGCAGGGTGCTGGACGAACCGACCTGGATCAAGGGCGAAGGCTGTGTCCACGGCCGGTGTCCTTTCTGGAGGCGATGCCGATTGCGCCCGAAACACGGGCGGGAGGGCTGGGCAATCGTCGGGCCGCCGGAGCCTGTGCGATGGGCGGGGCCGACTGGCGCTGCCGGATTTTGGGTGGGTCATACGGAACCACCAGCCAAAGCCCGTGTGACAGTGCAGACTTGTTGCATCGTGCGGCGTTGATGTTGAAAATCTGCCCACGACCTGCGAAGTCAGCGGCAAAAATTCTCTGAGGGAGCGCAATGACGCGATGGGGACGGCTCGCTGTGTTGCGCAGGGCCGCCGGCTACACCCAGGAACAGTTGGCGACGGCGATAGATGTAGACCGGACGACAATCCATCGGTGGGAGAACGGCAAGGCAACGCCGCACCCGTGGCAGTTGCCGAAGCTCGCCAAACTCCTGAAGGTCTCCCAGGACGAGTTGCGCTCCGCCGTCTTCGGGACCCCGGATGCTGCTTGCGCTCCCCGATCGGGTGCAGAGGCGGAGCGCGGCGAGTCTGCGGCGGCAGCGCTTTCACAGCCGGGACTAGGTATCACCTGGCAAGGAGCCGCTTCCGAGCTTGGCGATGTCGGACCGCGGCTCGCCGCGGTAGACGCCTTGATCAGCGACTGGGCATCCGTCAACTCGAACACTCCACCTCCCGCCCTGTCGCTGTGGGTCACGGTAGAAGACGTCATTGTCGCGGAGGGCATGCTCGGCATGTTCCGCCAGCTCGACCACACCCACGGAGCCCGTCAGCACTGGCGGCAGGTCAGCTCCTACATCGACACCGAACTCGAAGGCCTGCTGCGACGGCCTGCCGTCGATGAACAGGTCGCGCGTCAACGTGCCCAGCTCACGGTCGGGTTCTGCGAGCTTGCCGGGTACCAAGCCGTCGACATCGGCAACCCCAATCGGGCCCTCGAGTACTACCAGCGCGCCTTGGCCCTGACGACGACAACCGGCGATCAGGCGTACGGTGCCTACCTCGTGGCAGTGAACCTCGGACACCTCGCCCTGCACTGCGGGAACCCGGAGACCGCCCTGCGGTGGGCCTCCTCCGCCCGCACCGCAGCCGGTACCGCCGCGAGCCCGGCCACACGGGCGGCCATCACCGCCGTCGTCGCCCGCGCGAACGCCAGAATGCTGAGGGAAAGCGAGGCGACCCAGCTGATCCTCGAAGCCGAGAAGCTCCTCGAAGCAGCCAGCGTGGAAGACGAACCCACCTGGATCCGCTACTTCACCCACGCCTACCTCGCGGATGAGGTCGCCCACTGCCTCCACGACCTCGGCCGTGCGCCGGACGCCAGGATCCAGCTTGCCGACGCCCTCGGAGGCGTCGGCAAGGACAAAGTCCGCCGGCGCGCGATCGACGCCGCTCTGCTCGCCGCGACCTGGCTGCGCAGCGGGGACGTCGACCAGGCGTGCGCGGTCGGCCGCGATGCCGTCGCCTACGCCGCCAGGACAGGATCAGGCCGGTGCGTCGAGCGGGTGGCCGGCATCCTGGCCGACCTGCAAACACACGCCGACTACGTCGCGGTCCGGGAACTGCGCGAGTTCGCCCGGGCCGTGCTGCCGGACGCCGACAGGCTGGCGGTCATGCTGGCAGGCGGCTCATGATGCGCCGGTAGAAGTCGAGTTCGGCGCGGAGCGCCTGCTCCCGTGCCAAGGGCGCCGACAGGTAGTGGTCGCCGCCTTTCAGCAGCAGGCTGCCATGGTCACCGCCTCGGCCGGCCAGCTCGTCGGCGAAGCGCATGGCCTCCTCCGCAGACGTGATCGTGTCGGCGGAGCCGTGGATCACCAGCACGGGGCAGCGGACCCGCTCGGGCTTCACCGCGCCGGCCGGGCCTCGCAGCGCAGCTGCGTGCGGACGCTGAAACGCCGGAACAGACAGCTCCCACCGAGCGGGGTCGATGATCGCCGAGATGGCCGTAGCGGCAGTGAACGGTCCCGGACGGCATGCCGCCTGGAGCGCCGTGTATCCGCCCGCGCTCGCCCCGCTGACGAACACCGCTCCAGGAGTCGCCTGGCCGATCCTCAGGAGATGTTCCGCGACGGCCGCGCAGTCGTCGACGTCGTAGGCGCCCCAGTGGCCGTGCAGCGACTGCCGGAAGGCGCGTCCCTGACCCGTACTGCCTCGGTAGAGAACTTCGGCGACGGTGAAGCCGTGGCTGACGAAATACTGAGTGACCCAGTCCAGTCGGAGGGGGACATCGTCTGTCGGACCGGGATGGGCCCGGATGAGGAGAGGACCCGGTCGCGTGTCTCCGGGCGGCAGGTGCAGCAGGAAGCGCACCGGCCCGCCCGGACCCGCGATGGTCTCGACCGAGGGAGGAACTGGCCTCCAGAGCACAGGGAACTCGCGAGCGTTGCCGACCGGGAGGGCCTGGGCGTCCGCCCGTGCTGCCAGAGCGACCGACCAGATGGCCGGCGGACTGCTTGCCGTGGAGCCGACCACGGCCAGGAGGCTGCCGTCGACGGTGACGTACGGCTTCACGGACGTGAGATTCGAGCCGAGCCGTCGCCGACGGCTCTCGGTGTCGACGGCGAGCAGCTCGGTGGCGAACCCGTCCATCACCGTCAGCACGACGGTGCCGTCTCCGGTGAAACCGTACGACTGGTAGCCGCCCTCCCAGGGCGCGGGCGCGCAGTCCGCGTCGATCGGCGCGACTGCCTCCACCACGCCATTGCGCAGCCGGTACAGGTTCCACCACCCTGTCCGGTCCGACATGAAGTACAGCAGGCCGTCCGGTCCCCAGGACGGCTGCACCACCGACTCATCGGAGCCGCCCGCCACAACGCGGGTCGGCCCGACGGTGTCCGATCGGATGTCGGCCAGCACGAGGCGAGTGCTGTCCCACGGCATCTGGTCGCGCTGCCACTCCACGTACGCCAGGGTGCCCGCCGCCAGCCGAGGAGAGCCAAGGAACTCGCGGGAGCGAACCAGCACCCGGGCGTGCCCGGTCGCGGACACGGCGATGATCTCGTCCACGGTGTCGTCCCCGCGAACCGCGAGCAGACCGCCGCCCGGTGCCGGAGCGAGATCTCCGTACTGCGCGGAACCGACGACAGAGTCGATCCGCTCGGGCACGCGGCCAGCCACTTGCCGGAGGAGGGAACCGTCGTCACCGACGAACCAGACTCCCTCCGATGTCACCGTGAAGGCGCCGCCACCGTAGGCGTGGAGCTGACCTCCGACTGAGAAGTCGGGGGGCGTCACCGCGACGGCTGTGCCTGACCGGTCGGCGCGCATGACCCGGCGGCATCCGCCGTGATCGGGATCCGACTGCAGCCACCACAGTGAGCCCGACGCCGACCGGAGCTCGTCGTACGCCACTACCTTCCGGGCCACCCACTCGGGCGGGAGCCCGATGCCCTCAGTCATACAGTCGCGGTCCTCTCAGCATGCGCTGCTGGCTGCTCGTCGGCTATCCGCCGCCTGGAGAGCCACCGTACCCGGCCGTGGGCCGAGGAAGCCTTCGAGGCCAACAGCGGTAGCTCTCCCGCACGGGAGCTCTACGACGGGCGTGGCGCCCCCGAAGATCAGTCGGACGTCGGCTTGGGGGCGTACCTCAGCAGCACGACATCGCCGATCGTCCGGGCTTCCAGAAGTGCCATCCGGTGGCCGCTTCCACCGGGGTAGTTCGCCGGGTGGAGGAAGCGTGGTGCGGCGGCTTCGCCGACGAGCAGCGGAGCGATGGCGAGGTGGATCTCGTCGGCCAGGCCCTGGGAGAGGAACTGGGTGTGGATCTGCCCGCCGCCCTCGACCATGAGGCGCTCGACACCGCGGGTGGCGAGGTCGTCGAGCAGTGCGCCGAAGTCGACGGTGGGGCCGGTGCTCACGACGTCGGCAAGGCCGTCGAGCGTTTCTCGAAGCTTCGGTGCGGCAGCGTCGGTGGTGTAGACGACCTTCTTGTCGCCGAAGTGCCAGAACTTGAGGTCCCGGCCCAGGTCGCCGCTGGCGGAGATGGTGACCTTGAGCGGGTACTCGGGCTTGCCGGCCGCGATCCGGTCGGCGCGGCGCTTGTCGCTGTTGACCAGCAGGCGGGGATTGTCACTGCGCAGGGTGTTTCCGCCGATGAGGATGGCGTCGGATTCGGCTCGGACCTGGTCGACGCGGTCGAAATCCTCCGCGTTGGACAGCAGCAGACGCTCGGGGGAGGCATCGTCGATGTGACCGTCGACGGAGGTCGCGACACTCAACAGGACGAAGGGGCGGGAGGCCATCGGCGGTCCATTCTCTCGGGACAACGGGGCTCTGATTGGTCATCACACTTCATGGAGCAGGACGCTGTCGAGCGCCTGCCGGAAGTTGGCGACTTCCGGTACGCCTCGACACCCTTGCAGCAGGGTGTCGAGGTGCGCCAGCTCGGTGAGGATCCGGGCCGACCCGGTCGTCGTCGCAATCGACAGCGCCGAGGTGGCGGTTGTGGCGGCGTGCTCGGGACCGGCGGTGTGGAACTGGGCGATCGCCGAGCGGGCGAGGTAGACACCGCGGTCTCGCTGGTAGCTCGCGGGCAGGGACCGGATCGCCTTCTCAAAGCCGACTGCCGCCTCCCGGTGGCGCCCCAGGGACGACAACGCCCGGGCGCGCTGAGCCTCCACGTAGGCCTCGTTGAGCCACCGGCCTCGGCCGAACGGTGCCTCCGGCGGCCTAGCGAGCAGCGCGAGAGCTTGGTCGAACGCGTTCTGGGCGGTCCTCTCGTCGCCGAGCAGCGCGTGTCCGTGGGCCGCGTACACCGCGCCCATGGCGGTCAACCGAGTTCCCGCGCCGGCCAAGCGCTGGGCCGCGGTGGCGAGGTCGATCGCCTCGACGGAGTCCTGCATGTCGCCGGCGAGCTGTGCCTTCCGCGCCATGATGTAGGCGGTCAGGTCCTGTTCGCCGGAGGCGCTCGCCCAGTCGACAGCGCGGTCTGCCCAATACTGGGCGGCACGGTGATCGCCGCTGTCCTGGTAGAGCCAGCTGCAGAACTCGGCGTACTCGGCCTGCACTTGCAGAAGGTCGTGCCGGTCCCGGCCGGCGGCTTCGCGGCGAAGGTGCTGGATGAGTCGCACGTGCTCCTGGGCCGTGGCGACGACTCCGCGAGGACCCAGGACGTTGTCGCACTCGACCAGCGACCTGCGGAGCAACCGCATGTTCTCGACCGGGTGGATCTCAGTGGAAAACACCGGCGGGACTGCCCGGACACCGGATGCTGCGGATCCCGCTGAGGGTGTGACGCCCAGGACAGCTGTGCCGCCTCGCAACAGGGGCCGACGTGGCAGGCTCACGAAGACGATCCTCCCGTCAGCCGTCCGACAGCCGACCCGGACGCCGCCGTCCATGAGGGCCATGGACGCCACGCCGGCCGTGATCTCCTCGGCGCCGGCAGCCTCCCAATCCGGTGTCGCAGCCTTCCGCCCAGCTCCCTCCAGCTGCGAAGTGCTCTGCACCGGCGCCACGTTGTCGCTTGGCCCGGTCCGCTCAGGGGCGTCCAGTAGCGCCTCGGAGAGTTCCTGCTGACCAACCCTCAACAGGTCGGCGAGCTTCGGCATCTGCCACGGACGGGGCACAGCCTGACCGCGATCCCATCGGCCCACTGTCGTCCGGTCGACCCCCATCGCGATCGCGAGGGACTCCTGCGTGTACCCCGCGCTCACGCGCAACGCGATGAACCGCTCGCGCCGTGCCCCCATCGACCGTCCCTAAGCCTGCCGGAACCCGCTTGCGCCAGAAGCTGCCAGGCCAGCGGACGCTTTGCCGCACAGATGCAGCATCAATGCATCAATTCTGCTCTGTTCAAAGACGGTTCGCAGCGCTTTCGTAGGTCTCGCCGGACACCCCGGCGATACCACTGGAAGAGAGGACAAGGCATGGAGAGCACCACGCCCGCCGTTCACGACGACGAGGGCGGCCTGCTGGTCGCCGTCCGCAACATCCGAGCCGCCCGTTCCCGGGCCGACGTGCCGTCCGACAACACCGGCGGCCGATCCGACCAGAACGACACCTGAGCAGGACGCCCACGATGCCTGAGACCGCCTCGTGGGCGGTGCGCCTGGGTGGGGACCACTTCCTCACCCAGGCGCTCCACCGCTCCTACGCCGTGATCCCCGCAGAAGGAGCCCAACGCGCGCCCCTCCTGTCCTGGGACGATCTGAACACCATCCTCGCCACCCACCGCATTGAGCCGCCCCGCTTGCGACTCTCGCAGGACGGCCGGACCGTCCCCGTCAGCCGGTACTCGACGCCGACCACCAACCGACGCGGGGTGACCTGGAACCGGCTACACCCCGCCCAGCTTCACGCCAGGCTCGCCGAAGGCGCCTCCCTCGTCGTGGACGCGATCGACGAGATCCACCCGCCGATCCGAAGCGCCGCCGAGGACCTGGAACGCTTCGTCGGCACAACCGTGCAGACCAACGCCTACGCGTCCTGGACCGAGCAGGAGGGCTTCGGCCGGCACTGGGACGACCACGACGTGATCGTGGTCCAGCAGTACGGGGCGAAGCGATGGCGGCTGTGGGAGCCGACCCGGCAAGCACCCACCTTCCGCGACGTGGACTCACCGGACGAGCCCGAAGGCGAGCCCGTCGCGGACTTCGTCCTCCACCCGGGTGACGTCCTCTACCTGCCTCGCGGATGGTGGCACAGCGTCACCGCCGACCAGGGCACCGAGTCGCTCCACCTCACGTTCGGACTCGTCGCCCAGACCGGCGCCACCCTCGTCGGGTGGCTGGTGGATGAGCTGCACGAGAGCACCGTTATGCGGATGGACATTCCGTGCCACGCCGCGGCGGACGCGAAGGCCGCGTACCAGAACGAGCTGCGGACCGCAGTGCTCACCGCGCTGTCCGACCCCAACCTGATCGACCGCTGGGCACGGTCCACCGGCACCACCCACTTCGGCCGACCGGCACCGTCCCTGCCCTACGTGGACTCCCTTCCCGCGGACAAGGAGATCGCGGTGCGACTCACCGCCCCGCGCGCCGAACTCACCAGCAACCCGGGCGCCGGGACCGTCACCCTGTCCGCAGCCGGCACCGCGTGGGACTTCGCCGAGCGCGCCGCCCCCGCCCTGCGGATCCTGCTGACCGGGGACACCGCCAGCATCGGCGAACTCGCTGACGCCGCCGGCCTGGAGGTCAAGGACGCGGCAGGCGTCCTGACCGCCCTCGTCCAAGGCCAGGCCCTCGCCGTCGTCAAGGCCAGCCGGTGAGCCCGGTTCTCGGCCTGGGGACCTACCGAGTGCGCGCCGCCGCCGACGCGGCGCGCACCGTCCTCACAGCCGGAGCCCGATGGATCGACACCGCCCCCAACTACGCCCACGGCCAGGCACACCGTGACCTCGCCCCCGTCCTCGCCGAGCACCCGAACGCCAAGGTGACGACGAAGACCGGCTTCCACCCGGGCGGCCGCCACAGCCTCGCTCCTGCGGACGTCCGCGCCCAGACGGAGGAATCGCTCGCCGTTCTCGGCCGTGCCGACCTCGTGTTCGTCCACAACCCCGAGCGATCGAGCCACAGCCGGAAGCAGCTGCACCACAACCTCGGGGCCGCATTCGCGGTGCTGGAAGAACTCGCGGACGCTGGCCGCATCGGGGGCTACGGCGTCGCCACCTGGTCCGGCTTCACCGAGCAGGCGTTCACCGTCGCCGAGCTGGCCGGGCTCGCCCGGGACGCCGCCGGATCAACGGACCACCACCTTGTTGGCGTGCAGATGCCGGTCAGCCTCGTCATGGCCGAGCCTCTCGCCCTGGCCCTCGACGGTGGCGGGCCGCTGATCCACGCGCGCGACGCCGGAATCACCACGTTCGCGTCCGCCCCACTACACGGCGGTGAACTGCCGGGCCTGATGACACCCGAACTGGTGAACCTCATCGCGCCGGGATCGACCCCGCACGCCGCCGCGTTCCAGGTCATCGGAGCGTGCCCGGCGCTGGACGTCGTCCTCACCTCGACCAGCACCCGTCGGCACTGGGACGATGCCAGGACGGCCCTCGCCGAACCGATCCCCGACAAGCGACTCAGGACGGTGCTTGATGCCCTTTCAGCCGGATGACGACACCCGGCACAGCCTGACGGCAGCACACCAGAAGGCCGCCGCGTTCCTCGGCCTCGTGTGCACCGAACCACCGGTCTTCGGTACCTCCGGAACCACCGTCGGTCGCCGGGCCGAGGGCATCTGGCTCCGCGTCTCCAGAAGCAGCCGCCACCGGGCGCCCCGGCCGACCGGCCAGGGTGCCCTCGGCGCGGAGCAGCTCATCCCCGCGTCCGTCCCGCGGCCCCGGCTCCACGACACCGTTGATTGGACCGAGGCCGGCTGGTTCTACCAGGCCGACGTCTTTGACCTGGTAGGTCCCGCGGTCTCCTCCACGCCGGATCTTCGCGACGACCCTGGCCTGGACGACGGCTGGTGGACCGCGCTGAAGGACGCGCTGGCCGGCATCGCGGAAGCACCCAGTGCGAAGATCACTCTGCGCCAGACGTGGGTTGAAGAGGTCTTCCCGAAGTACCTCGGCATCCCGGCCCCGGCCGAGGTCGAGCGGACCACCGGGCACGGTGATCTGCAGTGGGCCAACTTGACCACCGGGCCGCTCAAGATCCTCGACTGGGAACGCTGGGGGCTGGTGCCGGTCGGCTACGATCCCGCAGTCCTGTGGGTCAGCAGCCTCCTCGTGCCCGAGGTCGCGGACCGCATCCGCGCGGAGTTCGCCGACATCCTCGACACTCCTGCCGGACGTGTCGGTCAGCTGATCGCTCTCGCAGAGATGCTCCAGGCTGTTGATCGGGGGTACTACCCAGAACTTGCCCCTCTCCTCGCTGACCAGGCACGTGAGCTGACCGGGGTCACCCCGCCGCAGGGCACCGCCCCCGACCTCGTCCGGTAGACCATGGACCTCCGGCAGGAGCCCGTCCATCACGTCCTGGACCAGGTGGAGCAGCGCCTCGGCACGGGGCTGGACCGGACCAGCATGGTGCGCAAGCGCCGGACAGTCGGAGCCCGCACCGACCGCGGCAGCTGGGTCCGGGTTGAACGACGCCCATGGGCGCGAGCCCAGGAACAGGGCTGGGGCGGGGTCGAAGCCGCAGCGGTGTTGGTCGGCGTGGCGATGCCACGTTGGTCCAGCTCGGCAGCATGGCAGGACCCAGACGACGGAGCGATCTGGCAGGCGGACGAGACCTCGCTGCTGCCGGACCGCCCGGTCGGTTCGGCAATCGCGGCCGCCGATCCGACGCTGCCGGATGCGTGGTGGGGTCCGCTGAACGCCTCGCTGGCAGCGCTGGCCGGTCAGCGTACGACCCGGGTGGCGACCCCGGACACCGAACGGATCACGCAGCAGCTGGTCGACGACACGATCCGGGCCGCCTTCCCGGAGACAGTGAACACGGGCGTGGACCACTGGTGCCCGGCGCACGCGGATCTGAACTGGGCAAACGTCACGGGCCCAGGCGAGTTCTGCATGTTCGACTGGGAGGACTGGGGAATGGCGCCCCGCGGACTCGACTCGGCGTCGCTGTATGCCGCCTCCCTCGCCGTACCAGCGCTCGCGGACCGGGTGAGGAGGGAACGCCGGGCAGACCTTGAGGGCCGCGACGGGATGGTGATGCAGTTGTTCGTGCTGGCGAAGATCGTCGGACCGCACGCTGGCACGAATGACCCGCGAACGGGGCCGGCGCAGCGGGAGGCCACGCGGCTGATCCAGGCTCTTCAAGGGGGCTGAACGTCACCCTGACTGCAAGGCACCAAAGTCAGCGAACAGGGAAGGAGTACGCATGGACCCCACCGCGCGCCCACCGGGCGGTCACGACTCCGAGGACATCGCGAGCTCGAAGGAGCGAGGCTGGCGCGATCTTGCGCCCATCGACGACGCCTACCAGGCGGGCGAGATCACGGCCACCGAGTGGCACTCCGCCGTCCTGGACGTCATCGAACCGGCATACCTCAACGGCGACAACCCGCGGGCCCAGTCCGGCCACAGTGGCGACGAGACCCGGTGGCGAGAAGCCCGCGGCCTGCTCGTCGACCTGCTCCCGCCCCACGGCGGGACGTTCCTCGACGTCGGATGCGCCAACGGCCACCTGATGGAGAGCCTGACCAACTGGGCGGCTGAAGTAGGGATCGTCATCGAGCCCTATGGGGTGGAGATCTCCATGGTCCTCGCCCACCTCGCCCGAACCCGCTGCCCGCAGTGGGCGCATCGGATTCGGACCGCCAACGCGATGGGCTGGAAGCCTCCGCATCGCTTCGATGCCGTCCGCACCGGCCTGGACTACGTGCCGACGGACCTGCGCGGCGCTTACGTCGCCCATCTACTGGACCACGTCGTCGCCCCTGGCGGCCGACTGATCATCGGCGTCTACAACGAGGAACGAGACCAGACCACAACGCAGGACCTGCTGCGGTCCTGCGGCTACACCCCGGCCGGCACTACCACAAGAAACCACCGGCACCCCAAGATCCAGTACAAGGGCCTCTGGCTGGCCAACGCTTGAGTAAGCGCTTAGCCGCTGGCGCCGGAGCACGCGCCTCCCCGGTTCCCTGACGGGCAGCGCGCTTGTCTCAGCAGACCGACACCGTCGGCGATGCGCCAGCCATTGCGAGTAGTGCTGGCACGGAGGCCAGAGCACGGCCCATGTCGGCGTCGAACTCGCCGTCTTCGAGTTCTAACAGGAACGCCTTCCACTTGTTGGCGTCGAATCGCGGGATGGTGTCCTTCGGATCGGCCGAGTGCCGAAGGTCACGGCACCGTCCGGGAGGAACGCCACGCTTCCAGTCGGTCGGGGTCGCTACCGGGCGCCCCAGCCATACTGCGGTGCTGAGATCGAGGGCGTAGAGGGCCTGCCTTGGCGACGCCCGCAGGGTGGCTCATACCGCGACCAGCCCGCCAGCGAGAAGCGCGGCGGCAAAGTGCTGCATCGACTGATTGCTGGTCCGGATCGGCAAAGAACTGTCAGACGGCGGGACCGTGGCGGGGCTCCACGTGCTTTCCGTACTGGCCGCGAGCCTCGAATTCTGCCCCTGCTCACGGGAAAGTGCGTCCGTCTCACGCTGGATGGAGCCGAGCGCCAGAGATAGGACGCGGTAACACCACTTCGCATCGCCGGGCACCCAGCGGTCCCGCCATGGCTGCCCGCGGGGCCCCGTACATCGACGGCGCTTCTTGCCGGCGCCAGACCACTGGAACTGAGGAGGTACTCATGGCCCAGACCGCTGATCCACCACGCGATGACAGGATCAGCTCGGCAGTTGCCATAGGCCGGATCGCATGGTGCGCCTACAACGACGCCACCACCCACTCGCTGGGGGAGCTCGGAGCATCGTTTCAGCAGCTGGACGGCGTCGTCGGTACGGATTCGACGACCGGGTTGTTGCTGCGTACCTGCCACCGTGTCGAGTGGTACGAGGCGGAACCCGCGATGGCGGCCACCGCGCCGCTCTCGATCCGGTTCAGTCGAAGGATCACCGGCCACGAGGCCGCCGCTTCCCGGCTGGCTCAGATCGCCGCCGGCACGATGTCCCTGATCCTCGGGGAGCAGTTCGTCTTCCAGCAGGTCCACGCGGCCTTCGACCGGTTGCCCACTGACCATCCTCTCCGGCCGGTGGGGGCAGAGGCGCTCCTGCTCGCCAGTCAGGCGCGGCGAGGGTTCGGCCTCCGAGCCCGACTCGACTACCGCGACCTCGCCCGAACCCTCCTGGACGCGTCGACCGCACACCCGCCCAACCTGGTCGTCGTCGGGGGAGGCATGCTCGCACAAGCCATCGCTCATGAACTCGGCGACGATCGCCGTGTCTTCCTCCTGACCCGCAGCCCCAAGAAGCTTCGCCGGATCCTGCGGTCCGGGTCCGCCAGAACGACCGTTCTACGGATCGCGGACCTGCCCGACACCGTACGGGAGAGCGGCTTCGACCTGGTGCTCGCGACGTCCGGGCTCACGCCACAGTACCGCGACCACATCGCACGCCTTGTGGACGCCGCCGCCCGTCGGCTGGTCGTCGACCTGTGCGCGACGCCCGTCCTGCATGAGCGCTCGAACTACCAGCACCTGCATCACCCAGCCGTCACCGACCTCATCGAGGACGCCAACCGACCGGCCGTCGAGGCCGCTCGCGCTGCCTCCTCCTGGATCGAGAGCCACTACGGAGGCCGCAGTTGACCACGATCATCGACACGCTGGTGGTCGGCGCCGGCCCCGCTGGGCTGCTCGCCGCCGATCGCCTCGCTGAGAACGGAGTACGGGTGCTGCTGGTTGACGCCGGCCGCCCTTACCAGCGTCGCACCTGCCCGGTGGACCTCATGCGGTCCTGCAACGGCTGCAAGGGCATCTGCAACGTGATCTCCGGCTTCGGCGGCTCGATCCACTACGGAGACGGGGTCAAGCTCTCGCAGTTCCCCAGCGGCCGGCGGCTGGCCGAACTCCTCGGCGCCGACCGCGCCGAGGCCCTCGCCGACCGGGCGGTGTGGCGGCTGTGCGGTCCGGTGCAGCCTGCCTTTCGCGGAGCCCGCACGGTCGCCGGACCGTTCGACGTCAAGGACTACCCGGTGGCCTCGCTCAGCGCGCAGCAGGTCCGCACGTTGATCGAACGGCTTCACCGCCGCATCACAGCTGCCCCGGGCACCGAGTTACGGATGCAGACACAGGTCACCTCCCTCCGTCCGCTCGGACACGGGTGGCAGGCCGAGATAGTCGGGCAGTCCGGCACCAGCGAGACCGTGCAGGCGAGCTCGGTGGTCGTCGCGGTCGGTCGGCGCGGCCAACGCTGGTGGCAGCAGACTCTTCGGCGAATCGGGCTCTCGTACTCCGCGCCCGCTCCCTCCGTGGGGGTCCGCTTCGAGGCCCCGACTGCACTCCTACGGCGCGGTTCCGACATCCACGAGGACTTCAAGACCACCATCGTCACCAACGGCGTGAAGATCAAGACGTTCTGCTACTGCGCCGGTCCGGGTGGCGGCCGAATCAAGTTCACGGACTACGGCGACCACACCCTCCTCGACGGCCACGTCATCCCTGAAACGAAGACAGGCAGCACTGCGAACTTCGCCCTCCTTGCACAGCTCCGGGCCCCTGACGGCACCCCGCGCACCTCCGCCTGGGTCGACGAGAACCTCCTCATGCCGTACCGGGCGCTGAGGACCGACCGGCCGGGAAAGCCCGTCCTCCAGTGGTACCCCGACTTCCGCAGCCGTGTTCTCACCTGCACCGAACTTGAGCAGTTCGCCAAGCTCAGCGGCTTCCACCCCTCGCTGCGCGACTACCAGGTCGCCGACCTCGCGGGCATGCTGCCCCAAGACATCCACACTGCTCTGTGCAGCGCCTTCGAAGACCTGATGGCCTACTTCACCGGCGGTGCCCTGACCGGTCCCACCGCGTCCCAGGTCGCCGTGATCGGCCTCGAGCTGGAGAACCTCTGGGACGAGCTGAAGCTCACCGACGGCCTCGAGACCACGGCTCCCGGTCTGTACGCGGCCGGCGACTGCACCGGGCTGGCCCAGGGCATCCTCCAGGCCGCGATCGGCGGCCTCGTTGCGGCCGAGGCCATCACCGGCCACCCCGGCCGCACTACTGGGCAGACTGCATGACCGCCACCCAGGCCGTCATGGAGGCCAGCCGAGCCGCCGTTGAGATCTTCGGCGACGACCTCCTGTGCTCGTTCGTCGGTGGCTCGTACGCACGCGGCAGCAACAAGCAGGCCAGCGACATCGACCTGTTCGTCGTTACCGCCCGCAGCGACCACGACCGGGAGCGGCTCTTCGCCGAGCGTCTGCGCGACGTCCACTTGGCCGCCGGCCTCGACTTCGACCACTGCGGAGAAATCCTCACCATCGACACCCTGAGCACCCTGCTTGCCTTCACGGAAAACTGCATCGCGGCGGTGCCGGCCGTTCAGCGGTCCGCCTGCTACCTCGCCGACTGTCCGCTGTCGGTGTTCCGCAAGGGTGACGTGGTTTTCAAGTTCCTCATCGACCCGAAGACCGCCGTCCACGACCCGGCGGGCCTGCTGCCGGCGCTCGAAGCCCGGGCCGCGGCCTACTTCTCCGCCTGGCCGATGCCCCGGATCCAAGAGCACAAGGGCCGGTTGCGCCTGCCCCCCGGCAGCCCGCAACAGCGGCTCGCTGGCCTGTGGCTGTCCAGAGACGCCACCGACGCATGGACCGACACCCCTGTCGGAATCGGCCTGGAGCGCTGGTTCGGGACCGAGTTGCCTGCCCGATCCGCAGCCCTGCACCAGGCTGCCCCCGTCACTTCGCCAGCTCTGGACGGTATCGGCTGCCCGCTGCCCGTCGCCGCCGACACCACCCTGGCGGCCTCCCTGACCGCCCAGTGCCTCGCCTTCCTCCACACAGAACCGGAAGGACACCGATGACCACCGTCTCCCTCGGCATGCCCACCCCGCGGCTGCCGATCTACCGCCAGACCCGCGAACGGTTCGTCTTCCTCTACCCCACCACCGCCTGCAGCCTGCGCTGCAAGACCTGCTACGTGGGCAACGACCGCCTCAACGCCGCCAACACCATGAGCGTCGAGACCGCCGTCAAGATCATGGACTACTTCCGGATCACCGGAGGCCACGACAAGCTCTACCTCCTCGGCGGCGAGCCCACCATGCACCCCGAGCTGCCCGCCATCGTCAGCGAGGGCCGCAAGCGCGGCTACCAGGTCACTATCAGCAGCAACGGCGACTTCGACGACGACCTGTTCGACAAGATCCCGCCGAGCACCCTGAACAGCTTCAACTTCTCCCTGGAGTCCGCCGACCCGCGCATTCACCGCAAGATCCGCGGCAACCCCACCAACTACGACAAGGTCATCCGCCACATCCGCCAGGCGCGCGAACTCGGCTACCAGGTCCGCGTGATGTGCACCGTCTCGCAGACCAATCGCGAACGGGCCCTCGACCTCATCCCCTTCCTCGCCGAACTCGGCGCCCACACCCTCAGCTACCACAACCTCGGCAAGACCGGGAACGGCGCCCGCTTCCTCCAACCGCTCAACCCCACCGAGTGGATGGACTTCTGCGCCGAGATCGAAGCCTTCCCGCCCGAGCCGCGCCTGGCCGTCTACTACCCGCCGACCTTCGTCAAGGCCGACGACCAGGCGGCATGGTTCGACCGCGGCTACCCCGGCTGCCCCGCCCGCACCCTCGACCGCCCGCACGTCTACCCCGACGGCACCGTCTTCGCCTGCCCCGTCTTCATGGACAACGGCCGGCACTACGCCACCTTCGACGGCGACCGGCTCGTCCTGAACCCCGACCCGAACAACGAACTCAACGCCTACCTCACCGCCGACCCGGTGTGCACCGGCTGCCCCAACACCGACACCTGCGGCGGCGGCTGCCCCGCCTACTCCCAGATCCCCGCCTACCAGGACGACGGCTTCTACTCCTGCGACCGCGACACCACACCGCTGTGCATCCTGTGGACGGTCTCCGCCTGGGGCGCCCGCGAAGACGACTCGCTGCACGCCCTGCGCTGAGAAAGGAGACGATCACCGTGACCGACACCCTCGCGCACGCCGCCGCGCACGCCACTGCGGCCAAGGAACCGTTCCTGTTCCTCTACATCACCGAGAAGTGCCAACTGCGCTGCAAGCACTGCTACATGGGCGACCGCCTCGATGCCGAGCGGCGTATGACCCCCGCCATGGTCGAGGACATCCTGTCCAGCCTCCGGGTCGCCTACGGCCAGTACAAGGTCTACCTGCTGGGCGGCGAGCCGACCACCCACCCCCAGTTCGGTGACATCCTCGACATCTGCAAGGCTCAGGGGTACAAGGCTGTCCTGACCTCCAACGGCCTCATCGCCCCGAAGACCTGGCCGCTGCTGCGGGGCCGCCTCGACTCCTTCTCGTTCTCCCTGGACGGTGCCCGCCAGGAGACGCACGAGCAGATGCGCGGCGAGAAGACCTGGCGGCCCCTACTCACGAGCATGAAGCGCGCCGTCGCCGACGGCTTCCAGACCCGCGCCATCTTCACCGTCACCACCGCGAACCGGGCCGACGTGTTCGACGCCATCGACCTCGCCGACTCCATCGGCCTGGAGATGCTCTCCTTCCACTACTTCACCCCCACCGGCCTGGGTCTGGACAAGCCCCACTTCCAGATCCCGCCGGCCGAATGGGTGGAGCTGTGCGCCCAGATCCGCGAAGCCGCCGCTGGCCGCCGCGTGCGCGTCTTCTACCCGCCCGCGTTCGCCACCGCCGATCAGTTCCCGGCTCTGCGGGCCGCCGGATACGGCGGCTGTACCGCCCGCAACCTCGAACGCCTCGCGATTTTCCCCGACGGCCGGGTGTACATCTGCTCGGCGTTCTTCGACACCGACCTTCACTACGGCGAGTTCCGCAACGGGGCGATCCACCCCCGCCTCCAAGACGGCATCAGCGAACTCACCCTCGTCAACACCATCTCCGCGAACTGCCGCACCTGCCCGCACAGTTCCACCTGCGGAGGCGGCTGCGCGGCCTACGACCACTTGCAGAAGACCCTGGTCAGCAGCGACTGCGACCGCACCACGATCCCGGTCTGCCCGCTGTGGTCGATGCCCGCCGAACCGGAGGGAACCGAACACCGCCTCGTCGACCTGCGCTGAGCAACCGGAAGACGAGCAAGGCCCGCACACCCACCACCAGGGCGTGCGGGCCCCCGGGCATCACGCCAGCTCGGCCAGAGCCTTGTCCAGGCGCACCAGGGTCCGCTCGCGGCCGAGCACCTCCAACGACTCGAACAGCGGCAGCCCCACCGTCCGGCCGGTCACTGCCACCCGGACCGGAGCCTGGGCCTTGCCCAGCTTCAACCCGAAGGCGGCCGCCGTCTCCTCCAAAACCGCCTTGAGCGAGGCCGTCTCCCACACGGCCTCGGCCAGCCGCCGCCGCGCTTCCCGAAGCAGGTCCGCCGACCCCTCCTTCATCGCCTTCGCCCACGAGGCCTCGTCGCGCACCGGCTCGTCCAGGAACAGGAAGTCGACGTACGCGGTGATCTCCGACAGCACCGAGATCCGCGTCTGCGCCAGGCCGGCCACGGCGGCGAACTGCGCCGGATCGAACGCCTCCGCCGACCACGGGACCCGAGGCGCGGACACCCACGGCGCGCACGCCGCCACGAACTCGTCCACCGGAAGTGCCCGAAGGTACTCGCCGTTGAACGAGGCCAGCTTCTTGACGTCGAAGAACGCCGAGGAGCCGTTCACGTCCTCCACGCGGAACAGCTGTTCCAGCTCGGCGTACGGACGGATCTCGACGTCGTCCTTCGGGCCCCAACCCAGCAGCATCAGGTAGTTGACCATCGCCTCCGGCAGGTAGCCCTCGGCCAGGTAGTCCTCCAACGCCACCTTGTCGCGCCGCTTGGAGAGCTTCTGCCGCTTCTCGTTCACGATGACCGGCAGGTGCGCCCACACCGGGGGCTCGGCGCCCAGAGCGCGCCACAGCAGCTGCTGCTTAGGGGTGTTCGAGAGGTGTTCCTCGCCGCGGATCACCTGGGTGATGCCCTCGTCGAGGTCGTCGACCACGTTGGCCAGCAGGAAGACCGGGCTGCCGTCGCCCCTGGCGATCACGAAGTCCTCGATGGCGGCGTTGGGGAACTCGGGATTGCCGCGGATCAGGTCGACCACCACGGTGACCCCCTCGTCAGGGGTGCGGAAGCGCAGGGCCCGGCCGGCTTCGAAGCCCAGGCCGCGTTCGCGGCAGAACCCGTCGTAGCCGAGCTGCTGGGAACCGGTGCGCTCGGTCACCTGCTCGCGCGTGCAGTCGCAGTAGTACGCGAGGCCGGCCTCGTACAGTCCGGCGGCGGCCTCGCGGTGCCGGGTCTCGTTCTCCGACTGGAAGTAGGGGCCTTCGAACGTGGGGTCCGCCTTCGAGATGCCGATGGACGCAAGCGCGCTGATGATCCCCTCGGTCCACTCCTCGCGGTTGCGGGCCGCATCGGTGTCCTCGATCCGCAGGACGAACGTGCCGCCGCGCTGTCGTGCGGTCGCCCAGTTGTAGAGAGCCGAGCGGGCGCCACCGACGTGGAACATGCCAGTAGGGCTCGGAGCGAAGCGGACGCGGACGGGCGAAGGGGCAACAGTCATGCGAACACGGTAGCGGCGCCGGTGGGTTCGAGTTGCCGTTCACCGTGATCGATGTTGACCTGATGGTGGACAGGGGCCGCGCCCCCGGGCGTCCAGAGGCGTATCGCGAGGTCACCCGATCGAAGGACGAGCCGATGTGGATGTACGGAGAGCGACAGGCGAAGACGCGCTTCCGATAGCCCGCCTTCGCGCAGAGATGATCAAGGCGCCCCCGACAGGCCGGTGGTTCGAGAACCTCACCGCCTACCTGGAGGATGGGCTTACCCGCGCCGAGGGCATGGCCGGATTCGTCGTCTACGGGCCGACTGGACAACTCATCTCGGCCGCGCTCGGAACCATCTACCAGGCGCCACCTGGACCGACATACAGCGGGCGAACAGGGTACGTACATCTTGTTCTGACGGAACCGGGGTACCGCCGCCAAGGGCATGGTCGGGCCGTCACGGTCAGGCTTCTTGCCTGGTTCTGGGAGCAGGGATGCGGGCTGGTCAGCCTTACCGCGAGCGCTGACGGTGAGCAGCTATACCGCTCGCTCGGTTTTGAGGAGAATGCCCGCTCCATGAGGCTCTTCGGGCCATGAGCAAGTGGGCCTGGGGCAGTGCAGCTTCTTCGAGGCGACGGTACTACTTGCCGCCCGGGGGCGTAATTCCCCAGGCTGTCATCCCGTCGTTCCAGAGCGGTGTTCGGAGGCCAGCGTGCCCAAAGGCGGCCCGAACTACCGCCCTGAGCAGAGGCACCGCGAATTCGCATGACAGCTGCCGCTGGCTCCGCGGTCATCGGCCGATGACCATAGAACCGGACCTTCTCGGTCTGCGCATCATCTGCCCACCGCCGGGCGAGGGCGGCGTGGAGGTCCGCCCGATCGTCAATGGCCGGGATCTTCTGGCCGACGTGTTCCCCGGTGGCGTGGGAGGCTCCCGGTACCTGGGAGTAGGCCCCCGGTATCTGTTGGGCCGGGACGGGCCGTTGCATGCCACTGTGACGCCCCACGAGGTTCGTCTCGCTTGGTCCGGGTGTGGCGTGGAGATGTGCTGTGGTGCCCTGTACATGACGGTCAGGCGTGACGGGGAGCATATCGTCTGGGAGGGCTGGCGTGACCCGGCCAATCAGGACTTCGACCTGCCGGAGCTTCGGTTCACCGCGGGTCAGTACGAGGCCGAGGTCCTGCGAGCCGGGGAGGACCGCGGTTGGGAGTGGCCGGCAGGAGCGGTTGCGCGGCTGCTTGAGGCGGGGCTGAGGGGACGCGGGGACTGGCTGGTCAGGTGGGACTGCGAGTTGGAAGGCGTCTGGGCCTCCCGCAAGGAACCCGATCGAATCCACGTCGTCCTGATGCATCCCCGTAATCGGGCCGATGCGGATCGGCCCTGGCTCCAGTTCGGGATGACCCTCCCGATCTCCGCAGACGACCCATCGGACCAGGCCGAGCACCTTGAAGCGCGGCTGACCGCAGGCGATCCCCGTGCCACCGCCGAGGTCTGGGGAGGTTCGCATGATGCCGAGCAACTGGGCTACCCATGGCCGCCGGTCGACCCGCTGTTCATGTGAACGACAGGGGAAGCGAGGTTGGGCCTCTCCTGCCCTTGGGCATCCACTGGCAACCGCCGTCCCCATGGGGAAACGTGACCGTGCGGAATTACGTGACGCTGACCATGTAGATCGTGGGGAAAGGCGTGACCGCCGACAGTCTCGTGCGACTGCATGTCCATCTCGCGGAAGCTGTCGGCAGATCAGCCATTGCCGGATACCCACGCAGAGCAGCGCTCCGCTACGCAGAAGCCGCTGGCTTACAGAAGGACGGGGAGCGATTCCAGCCCGCGGACGAGCCGCGAGTGCCGCCAGCGGAGCTGGTCGGCGGGCTCAGCTAGTCGAAGGTTGGGGAAGTGGGCGAGCAGCACACGTACTGCGGTCGCCACCTCAGCGTGCGCGAGCGGTGCGCCGAGGCAGCGGTGGATGCCGTGGCCGAAGGTCAGGTGTGTGCGGGCATCCTCCCGCCCCAGGTCGAGCCGATCCGGGTCTGCGAACCGGGCGGGGTCGCGGTTGGCGGCGCCCGGGCTGACGAACACTGGGCTGCCTGCCGGAATGTCCGTCTCGCCTACTCGGACCGGTTCGGGAGCCCAGCGCCAGGTGGCGATGGCGACGGCGGAGTCGTAACGCAGGAGCTCGTCGACCGCGCTCTCGATTCGGTTCGGGTCCGACCGCAGAAGCTCTAGCTGGTCGGGGTGCTGAAGGAGTGCCAGGACGGCATTGCCGATCGCGGCGGTGGTTGTCTCGTGTCCGGCGACCAGGAGCAGCACCGCCAACGAGACCAGCTCCTGCTCGGTTAGCTGGTCGCCGTCGCTGTCCCGGACAGCGACCAGGGCGGACAGCAGCGCATCGTCCGGGGAGCGGCGCTTGGCCGAGACCAGCTCGGCCGTGAATTCGGCGAGGGCGTGGGAGGCGGTGTCGATCCGCTGGGGGTCGCCGGCGGTAAACAGGTCCCTCGACCACGCCCGAACGCGGTCCCGGTCGGCAGCCGGGACGCCGAGGAGCTGGCAGATCACGGTGACAGGCAGCGGGATGGCGAGGCTCTCGATGATGTCGACCTGGTCTCCGAGCATCCACGATTCGAGCAGCTCGTCGGCGAGGTCGACAATGTACGGGCGCAGGCGATCGACGGCACCGGTAGTAAAGGCCTTCGTGACGAGGCGCCGCAGTCTGGTGTGGTCCGGCGGATCCGTGGCCAGCATGTTCTGCGAAACGGCAGGGTGGAGGCTGCGGCCGGTCTCCTTGCCCGCGAAGAAGCGCGCCGTGTCCTTCGACAGTCCAGGATCGGCGAGCGCCTGCTTCGCCTCGCTGTAGCCGGTCACCACGTAGCCGGCCTTGTGTCCGGTGCCTGGGAGCTTCTGTACAGCGCCGTTGCGCCGGAGCGCCTCGTACGTCGGGTACGGATCCCGGAGGAAGTCGGGGTCCTGGAAGGGACTGCTCATGGTCATCCGTTCGCGGTCTCGGGAACCAAGGAGGGCTGTCGTACGGATCGGACGATGCTGCTCGCGGCGTAGGCCCGCGCGACCGAGCGTAGCCAGGCGGTCTCGGCGCGGAGGTCTCCCGCGCGGGCCTCAGTGCCGGGCGCCTGCGGAGCACGATCGGGTTCGGGGCAGCCACCGCCGACCATCGTCCGCAGGGCGACGGCCAGCACGGCAGCCTCGACCACTGCACGGCCCTCGGCCGCGTCGACGAGTCCATGGCGTTCCACTTCTCGGGTTGCCGCCTGCTGGACCGCGAGCGACCGGTAGGGCCGGAGAGTGAGGACGGCGTCGCTGATCTCAACGACTCGGCGCTGCAGGAGGAAGTCGGCTTCGGCCGTGGCGGCGTCCGGTTGGAGGACGAGCCCGGGCATCGCGGCGGTGAGGTCGAGCCAGAGCGGCTCGAGGTCGGCGAGCGACCGAAGCTCCCAGCGCTGCTGGAGGTAGCGCGTCAGCGGCCAGAGGAGCGCCGGGAGGGTCAAGCCCAAGGT
Source organism: Kitasatospora sp. Xyl93 (assembly GCF_055383135.1). Classification (NCBI taxonomy): domain Bacteria; kingdom Bacillati; phylum Actinomycetota; class Actinomycetes; order Kitasatosporales; family Streptomycetaceae; genus Kitasatospora; species Kitasatospora sp. Xyl93. Next base: position 6,069,298 of record NZ_AP029185.1, read on the forward strand.
GATGAGCAGCACGCTGACTGCTGGAGCGGTGACAGCGAAGGCACAGTTCACCGGAGTGATCAGGCTCGTGCAGCGGTCATGCCCGGGGATCGCTTCCCAACCGAGGGTCGCTGCAACGGCATTGATCGTCTTGTACGTCGTGTAGACGAGAGCGAAGACGCAGCCGACGGCGGTGGTGCGAAGCCCGACTCGCTGGCTGGTGCGAGTGGCGGTGCGCGACCGGGTCCAGGTCTGGGCAAGGCAGTCGAAGATCGCGTAGGCGAGGAAGCAGATGTAGGCCAGCGAATACAGGTGCAGGGTGACGGGGGCTTCGTCGAGGGAGCCTTGACGCTCGGAAGCGCTCCACACGAGGGAGGGCGGCGTGAGCGCGAAAGCCGCTGTCATCGTCGCGACGGCCAGGGCCAGGAGCCGGAGACGGATCCGGAGCCGGCGGCGGGCCTCCGCAGCGGGGTAATTGAGGAAGAGCAGGACCGAGGTCACACTCGCTGCCGCGGAAAGGGTCGCGGAGTTGCTCACCAGCCGGGAGAAGTCGATCGCGATTGAGTCCTCCAGCTTGCGAACCACCGGAGCGTAGGCGCTGAATGCAACGGCGAAGCAGGCGAGGAAGGCGGACATGCTCATTGTGCCGGCCGGGCGCTGGCCAGCTCGGCGTCTGAGCGCCCAGTAGAGGGAAGCTGCCAGCAGGAGGATGGGCATCCCGCCGAAGATGGCGCTGATCACGTGAGTTCCTTGGAAGGGTCAGGAGAAGATGGCGTCCCAGCGCTCGTCGGCTCGAGCCGGACGAGGCGATGGGTGGAGCCTCTCGCGGTAGGCGCGCTGGCGGATGAGCGTGGCCAGGAGTTCGGCCTCGCGCTCGTCTGCCGTGGTGTAGGTGGTACGGCCCGACATCCGCAGCGCGAGTGTCGGGTTGAACCCGATGCTCTCGGCGACGCCGTCGCCCAGAGCCAGGGAACCCGGGTGGTCGCAGAGGATGTGGCTGATCTCGTGCGCCAGGATGTGCATCTGGTGCGCGGCGGATGTGCCCTGCTCGACGAAGAGCAGGTCGGCCGACGGCGTCTCGACTCGGATGCCGCACGGCGTGGAGTTGCCGGTGTCTGCCGGGAGTTGGCGGAAGACGATCGGCTTGCCCCGCAGGGTGGCTACCGCTTCGCGGAGTTGCTGGGTGCCAAAGCGATGGGGCAGTTCGAGGAGGGCGAGGCGCTGCTCGCATGCAGCTCGGAGCTGGCTGCTGTCCATGGTCACCCCTGGAAGAAGACGAGCCTGTTGGGGAAGCCGTACAGGACGTGGTCGGGCGATCAGCAGGGTGCGGGAGTTGTATCCCGCGTCAGGGAAGCGGTGGAGCGTCAGTGCCCCATGGCGGCGCCGCCGTCGACCGGGATGACCGCCCCCGTGATGTAGCCGGCCTCGGTGCTTGCCACGAAGCGGACCGCCGCCGCGATCTCGCTGGGCTGGGCGATTCGGCCCAGCGGAACCCGGGTGACGATCTCGTCGAGCCGCTCCTGGCCCAGGACGGCGGTCATATCGGTCGCCGTGAGCCCAGGGGCCACCACGTTCGAGGTAATGCCCCTGCTGCCGTACTCCCGAGCCACGGAGCGGGCGAACCCGATCAGGCCGGCCTTGGACGCGGCGTAGTTGGCTTGGCCGGCCTCGCCCGCAAGCGCAACCGCCGACGAGATGAACACCAGCCTGCCGCCTCGCCGTGCGCGCAGCATCGAGCGCAGGGCTCGCTTGGCACATCGGAAGGCCCCGGTCAGGTTGGTCTCGATGGCCGCAGCCCAGTCGTCCTCTGACATGCGGAGAAGGAGGGTGTCGCGGGTGACGCCAGCGTTGACGACGACCGCCTCGACCGGGCCGTGCTCGGCTTCCACTGCCGCGAACGCCTGCTCGACATCTGCGGGCGACGTCACGTCGCACTTCACGGCGAACAGCCCCGCAGGAGCCTCGCCGGACCGGGAGGTGACCGCCACCTGGTCTCCGTGGTCGGCCATCTGGCGAGCGACCTCAAGACCGATCCCGCGGCTTCCGCCGATGACCAGAACAGAACGACCCGACATGGTGCTCTCCCGTACACGCGCTGACGACGACAGGTGGGGGCAGGCAGCCCGTCACGGCTCTGCGCCGGAGGACACTCGAACCTGCGCTCTAACCATGCCGGGCGTTAAGAGGAAGTGACGCTTCCGGGAAATCATGCTTCCGCTTACGCATCGTGACGAGGCGCCGCCAGATCACCTCGCCGATCTTGGCGCGCGAGATGCGCCGCACATCGATTGCTGGGCGTAGTCGACCCTTAACCATGGCGGTCTACGCCCGTTGCATTCCAGCGGTGGCAGGCGGTGGAACGTTAAACATTCGCATGCGCTGAGTAGCGAGCGAAGTGCAAATCAGATGTTCTGACAAAATGTCAGTTGATCTGTGAGTTGCGCCACGACATCGGAGGAGCCTGGAAATCGAGAGCGGAGGAATAAGCTCTCGGCTGTGGATAATCCGGGAATCGGGTCGGGTCTGCATGATGATCCCGCGCAGTCTCTGAGTGAGCTTCTGCGTTCGTGGCGTGCGCGCGTGGATCCTCGACGAATTCCGGGGCTGGTCCGTGAGGGCCGGCGCGGCTCGGGGCTGTCTCAGATGGACGTTGCCTGGCTCACCGGCGTGACTGATCGCTGGTATCGCGAGCTGGAGCTGGGGCGCCAAGCGAACTTTAGTCCGGACTTTCTCGACCGGCTCGCCCTGGCATTGAGGCTGTCCGAGGCGGAGCGCGAGGTGCTGTATCTGAGGACTGTGGGGCACCCGCCCCGCCAGCGCCCAGCCGTCGACGCCGAAGCGGTCAAGATCCTCGACGAGGGGATGCAGCAACTGCTGGATAACCAACTGCCCAATCCCGCCTATCTGTCGGATGAGGCGTGGAACGTCTTTGGGCACAACCAGCCCCAAATCGAGTGGTTTCCCTGGATCCCTTACGAGCCCAATGTCATGAAGTGGGCTTTCCTGTACCCGGAGGCGCGCGTTCAGCTCGTCCGGTGGGCAGAGGACTGGGCCGGCCCGATGCTTGCTCAGTTGCGGTACGCCTGCCTCCAGGATCCTGAAAAGGCGGATCTCCAGCAGGTTGCGCGCGAAATTCTCCAAGGCAGCCCGGAGGCGCGGGAGATGTGGGAGCACGCGGAGCTGATTCATCATCCGGACGGCGACATTCGGCGGCTTCGGCTGCCGTATCACGGCGAGCAGGAGATCGCGGTCCGGATGATGGTCCTCGCGCCGCTTCGGCGGACCACTGTGCGACTCATGATCCTTATGCGCATGGACTGAGCGGCTATTCGCTCAGGTCGACGCCTGGAAGATCGTCGGACGGGAGCCCTTCCAGCACTCGGGCCTGCTCGATGACGGTGTGCACCATCTTGAGGCTCGCGGTGGAAAGGCCGGCGGACCGAAGGGCGACCGTCGCGATCTGCTGGTCCCGCATCGCGGCGACGAGCTGGATCTCGGCGGCGGTGCGCTCGGCCACCTCATCGTCGAAGAAGTAGCCGGCGGGCACGCCGAAGAAGTCGGCGAGGGCCTTGATGGTGGCCATCTTGGGGTTGCTTCGCGCACCGGTACGCAGTTGCTGGATGCCGCTGGCGGTGATGGCGCCTTCGCCGGCCTCCTTGATGGCGTTGGCCACCTCGGCGTACGTGTACGGGCCGCGACCCTTTGGGTGAACCTCCCGGAACAGCTTGTCTAGCCGGTCGGCGAACGTTCGCCCTGCTCCGTTGATCATGCCCACCTCCTGTCGTCACGACCAGTGTAGCCACTGCAGTGTGTGGCCTCGCCCCCTGAGGCTCAAATCTCGACACAGCAGTTGACTCGATGGCGCAACTGGAGTGTACGTTGGTCCTGCCGAAACGGGCTCAGCAGTGGAAATCCCCTGGTGGGGCGCCAGGCAAACGCTCTGGACTGGCCGCGCAGGTGCCCCCTATGGTGCTGCTCCCGCAAGCAGCCCGGGCGGGGCCAGCAGGTTGGCCCCAGCCGCACCGGGGCTTGCACAGACCCAGAACTGAGCGGAAATGAGACCGGCGCCCGGGAGCTACCAACTCCCAGACGCCGGGCCGGCATCCCGAAGGGTGCCGATTCACAACCACGCACGCAGCGGGACTTCTTTGCACGAGACCGCTGCATGCGCTCCTACGAGCCACGGAGTATCGCATGCCTGCCACGCCCAGGGGAACTGCCCACCCGGATCGAGAGCGTCACCGTCGGCTCGCGTCCCAGCTCAACGACATAATCCCCGGCGCTGCCATTCTGCGGATCAGCCTGACTGATCCGAACCACCGGTGGCCCCACCCCCATGCCTCCGCAGTGGACACGGCCGGTCAGCCGATCAACATCACCCGCGTCACCGCCAAGGTCGCCGCCCGCTGGGTGCTGCGGACGTGGCCCGACGCCGACTGGAGCCTGCCCCACACCCTGGACCTCGACACCGCAGAGCTCGCTCTCGCCGGTCGGGGCCGCTGACATGGCTCGCATCCGATCGGTCAAGCCGGAGACCTGGGTTTCCGAGACGCTGGCCGAGGTGTCCATACCGGCGATGGTCACCTTCCTCGGCATGACCAACCATGCCGACGACCACGGCAGGCACCGCGACCAAGCCGCGATCATCTACGGCCTGATCTGGCCGCTGCGCGACGAGATCAGCCGGGCGGACGTCGAGGAACACCTTCGGCAGCTCGCCGCCGTCGGCGCGATCTGCCGGTACACCGGCTGCGACGGCCGCAAGTACTTCCACTATCCGACCTGGCACAACCACCAGAAGATCGACAAGCCGAGCCTGTCCCGGCTGCCCGCGTGCCCGCACTGCGAGCCGGAGCGGTGCGGCGTCTGCAAGGGCCCCTGCATCCAGCGGGCCGCCCTCGTCGACGCTGCGGGAACCGTTGACCAGCAAGCCCCGAGTGCTCGCGGCGAGTTCGCCGAGCCCTCGGCGAACGCTCTCGCCGGGCTCGACCAGCTCCCCGAGCCCTCGTCGGCACCGCCCGCTCGCCTTGATTCTGGCGATGGCGCTGACGCAACTGCCCACCCCGCGACGGCTCCGATGCAGAGGAAAACCGCAGGTCAGGCGATATTCGCCGAGGGCTCCCCGAAGGTTCGCCGAACCCTCCCGGAGCCCTCGGCGCCTGGATCTAGGATCTTGGATCCTGGATCTTCTTTCCCTACGGGGCGCCAGGCGCCCGACGCGGACACCGTCTCGGCCAACCAGCTGATCGGCGAGTACGTCGCCGCCTGCACCGAGCGTCCGCCGGGCAGCGTGCTCGGCCACCTCGGCAAGGTCATCAAGACCCTGCTGGACGAGGGCATCGCGGCCGAGCACGTCCGGGCAGGACTGCGGCGGTACGCCGAGATCCAGGGCCACCCGTCCCGGCTGCCGAGCCTGGTCAACGACGCCATGAACGCAGGAGGCGCCGGTTTGGCGCGGCCGGGATTCCGGCCTAACGTGCCCGCACACCAGGCGTGGACCAACCCGGTCGACGCCATCGCCGCCTACGCCGAGGAGCTGTGATGCGCACCCACCGCGACCCGCAGACCCTCGCCGACGCCCCCTCGGTGCTCGACCGGATGGCCCAGATCCTCGCCGCCCGGGGCATCGACCAGCACGCGGTCGACGCCCTCCCGGACGACGCGGAGCCGTACTCGCCGGAGGAGGCCCTGTCCGCCGGGATGCCGCCGCGCTACCGCGACGCGGTCGCCGAGCACCCGCAGGTGCTGGACTGGGTGCGGCAGGTCGCCGTCCAGGCCGTCGCCCCGAGCCTGGGCGCCCGCCGCCAGGTCGCCACCGGCCCGAGCCTGCTGATGGCTGGAGTCGTCGGCGCAGGCAAGACCCACGAGGCGTACGGCGCCGTACGCGCCCTCGTGCAGGCTGGCATCGGGGTGCGCTGGCGCGCCACCACCGCCGCCGACCTCTACGCCGAACTGCGGCCGAGCTCGGACACCGATGCCGAGCGGGTACTGGCCATCTACAGCCGGGTGCCGCTGCTGATCCTCGACGACCTCGGCGCCGCCAAGAGCTCCGAGTTCGTCGAAGAGCAGACCTACCGGCTGATCAACCGCCGCTACAACCACATGCTCCCGACCTTGATCACCAGCAACCTGCCGATCAAGGACCTCCGTACCTGCCTCGGTGACCGCGTCACCTCCCGGCTCGCTCAGATGACCACCCGGGTCGCCTTCGAGCCGGTCGACCACAGACGCCTCCAGCGCGCGGCCTGACCGCTGCCGCGCGCCCGGCCGCCCACGGCGAGCCGCCCAACCTTCACCGACCCAGCGCACCTCTCCGCCGACGCCGCCCGCGCGCGGAGAGCGATCGGAGCAACCCCGCATGACCACCACCACGACCGGCCCTGTCCGCCACCGCTCGCTCGGTGACCACACCTGGCAGGACCAGGCCGTCTGCACCCCGACCGAGTACAACCCCGTCGACCCGGAGACCTTCTTCCCCGGCCCGGAGGAAGCCGACAAGATCGCCATCGCCAAGGCCCTGTGCGCCCAGTGCCCCGTCGCCCGCACCTGCCTGGACGCTGCCCTGGAGACGGGCGACACCCACGGCATCCGGGGCGGCCTCACCGAGGAGGAACGCGAACCCCTGCACACCAGGCTGGCCCACCGCCTCGACTACAGCCGCGTCAACGCCACCCTCGCCGGACGCGACATCCACCTCACCAAGGCCGAGCGCCGCGCGGTCGTCCTCGCCGGGTACCGCCAGGACGTCCCCGTCGAACGCCTCGCCTGGCTCCTCAAAATCTCCCCCGAGCACGCCCTCAAGCTGTACCGCGAAACCCGCCGCGCGATCCGCCACCGGCAGATCGCCGAAGAGGCCGCCCGCGCCGCCTCGGTCGACCACGGCGACACCAGCATCGAGCAGCTGACCCGCGACGACTTCGGGACGGCCGCATGAGCACCACCACCGTGACCGCCCCGGCCGCCGCCCACGTCACCGGCTGGGACCGGGCCGTCGTCATCGCCCTCGGCGCAGCAGGCTGCGCGCTCTCCTACGACGCGCTGCAGCAGATGGCCATCGCCATCCACGTGAGGGGCTTCCTCACCTACCTCTTCCCGATCATCGTCGACGGGTTCATCGCCTACGGGGTACGCGCCCTGCTGGTCCTGCGCACCGCACCGCTGAGGGCCCGCGCCTACGTGTGGACGCTCTTCGGCGCGGCCACCGGGACGAGCCTGTGGGCCAACGCCCTGCACGCCGTCCGACTGAACGAGCAGAACACCACCATGGGCCTTCGGCTGGGCGACACGGTGGTCGCGGTGCTGTCCACCATCGCCCCGCTCGCCCTGGCCGGCGCCGTCCACCTCTACATCCTCATCGCCCGAGGACCGGTCAGCCCCACTGACCGGGACGGTCACGGCGGCCGACCGGCCGAGGCTGACCCCGGTCAGGTCACCACCGAGGAGGTCGCACTGACCGAGCGTCCGGCGGCGCTGACCGCCGGTCAGGACAGCGCGGGTCACCCCGCCTCCGGTCAGCCGGTCAGCAGCCCGGTCACCGTACCGACGCCGCAGCCGCAGCTGACCCCGGTCAGCGCGGTCAGCCTGCACAAGCCCTCTGACCTGGGCGGTCACCCGGCCGCCGACCGGCCGGTCACTGACCGGCCGCCGGTCAAGCCGCCGGTCACCGCCCCGCGGGTCAGCCGCACCGAGGCCACCGGTCAGCCGGTCAAGACCCCGGTCACCGCTCCGCCGGTCACTGACCGGGACAGTGACCGCCGCACTGACCTGGACACCGAGGACCTGCTGAAGATCGCCCGGCAGGCGGTCAGGGAGGAGGACAAGCTGACCCGCAAGGTGGTCGCCGAGGCGATCCGCGGTCAGCAGATCCCCCTGTCCAGCGACACCCTGACCCAGCTGATGGCCCAGCTCCGCGCCCAGCACGGTCAGCCGGTCACCGCAGACCAGGACTGACCTCCACCCGACCGCCGGGGTGACCGACACGGTCACCCCGGCCGGTCACCCACCCGAACCACCACCGAACGGGAGCACCCCCGCATGCGCACCACCCCCGCCACCTGGGCCGAGGCGGACTCCTGGCTCGCCGTCCTGCACCAGCGCGGCCACCTCCACCGCGTCGAAACCGGCCCGGACGGCACCCGCAGCGTCCAGCGCGGCCGGCACTCCCGCCCCTGGACCCTCCGCCACCCCGTCCTCGCCCTCGACTTCGTCGAGGACCTCGTCCGCGAGATCCGCAAGCGCGACACCGAGGCCAGCCGGTGACCGCGCCCGGCCAGGACGGCACCACGGCGGGACCGGAGCGTGACCGTGATCAGGCTCCTGGCGGAGCAAGTTGTGGGGTAAGGAGTCCTTACCCCGCCCCCGCCCCGAAGGGGGCGGAGGCTCCCCGGTCGCCGGCAGGCCCAGGGGTGCCTGCCGACGACCGGGGAGTCGGCCCAGGGGTGCCGACCACGGGGGACGAGCAGCCGTCGACCGCTGTCCGCATCGTGCCGCGCCGACGCCTTCGCCAGAGCGTCCCGCGTACCAACCGCATCTGCCCGCGCTTCAGCGACGCCGAGTGGACCCTCCTCCAGCGCGCCGCCGACCGAGCCGAACTCGCCCCCGGCGGCTACACCGCAGCCGCCGCCGTGGCCGCCGCCGCGAGCACCGACCCCAGCGCCGCGGTCGCCGACTACCGGCGCGGCATCCAGGAACTCATGGAGTCCAACCGCCAGCTCGGCGCCGTGGGCAACAACCTCAACCAGCTGGCCCACTACGTGAACGCCGGCGGGCAGCCGGGCGCCGAACTCCGGCAGCTCCTGGCCCGTGTCGAAGCCTCGATCGATGCAGTCGACGAGGCCGTCGACTGGCTGGTCCGCCGGTGATCCCCAAGATCCGTACCGGCACCGACCGCAGCTTCCCCCTCATCGACTACCTCTTCGGGCCCGGCAAACACGAGGAACACACCGACCAGCACCTCGTGGCGAGTTGGAACGGCTTCGCGCCGGACCCCGGCCCCAACCCCGAACGGCACCAGGTCGCCAAGCTCGCGAACCAACTCGACCAGCCTGTCAAAGCTCTCGGCAAGCAGGCACCGGCCACCAGGATCTGGCACTGCTCGGTCCGCACCGCCCCCGGTGACCGGCACCTCGACGACGCCGAGTGGGCCGCCATCGCCCGCCGCATCGTCCACGCCACCGGCATCGCCCCCGAAGGCGACACCACTGCCTGCCGCTGGGTGGCCGTCCGTCACGCACCCGACCACATCCACATCGCCGCGACCCTGGTCCGTCAGGACGGCCGCCTGGCCGGCCTCAGCTTCGACAAGCGCAAGGCCCAGGCCGAGGCCCGCCTCATCGAGAAGGAGTACGGCCTGCGACAGCTCAACCCCGGCGACGGCACCGCCGCCAAGAACCCCACCAGCCAGGAGCACTTCAAGGCCGAGCGCACCGGCCGCACCGAGACCCCGCGCGAGACCCTGCGCGAAGCCGTCCGCCAGGCCGTTGCCGGAGCTGCCACCGAACAGGAGTTCTTCACCCGCCTGCGCGAGGCCGGCCTGCGGCTGAAGGTGCGCAACGCCCCCTCCGGCGACGTCCTCGGCTACAGCGTCGCACTGCCTGGCGACCGCAATCGCGACAGCGAGCCCATCTGGTTCGCCGGGAACACCCTTGCCCCCGACCTTTCCCTCCCACGGATCCGCCGCCGCCTCGACGCCGGACCCGCAACCGACACCCCGGAACCGAGCGCCACGTCGACCCGCGCTGACCGGTCCGCACCCGCATACCGCCGACGCGAGGCCGCCGGAACCGCCGAGCGGGCTGCCGCCCTCCTCGACCAGGACGACGACCAGGCCGCCGCCCAGCTCGTCGGCGCCGGGGAGATCCTCGACGCCCTCGCCCAGACCTCCCCGGCCGCCACCCGCGCCGAACTCCGAGAAGCAGCCCGCGCCTTCGAACGCGCCACCCGCAGCCACGTCCGCGCCGAGAACGCCGACATCCGCGCCCTGCGCTCGGCCGCCCGCGGAATCGTCCACGCCGGCAGCGCGCTCGGCCGAGGCGAGGACGGCGGCGCCACCGCCATGGTCCTCTCCACCCTCGTCCTCGTCGCCCTGGCCGCCGCCCGCTGGCACTCCGCCCGCGGCCACGCCCAGCAGGCCGCCGCCTCACGCCAAGCCGCCGAACACCTACGTGCCGCCTACCAGCAGGCCGGCGCCACCCCGATGCGGACGATGCGCGAGATCGGCCGTACCCTGCCCGAGCTCGAGCGCCGCCGCCACCAGGCCATCATCCGCGCCGCCCTCGGCCAGACGGACACCCTGGCAGGCCCGGTCCGCGATTACGATGCCCTAGCCGCCGTGCTCGCCGAAGCCGAGCAGGCCGGCCACGACCCGCAGGCGCTGCTCGCGGAGGCCACCTCCTGGCGGGAACTCGAAACCGCCCGCGACACCACCGACGTCCTCGTCTGGCGCATCCGCCGCATCGCCGACCTGCCCGCCAACCCCCAACGGCCGCGCACCGGAACGACCGTCGACACCCGGTCCAGGACCGAGCCGACGCGGACCCGCACCACACAGCCGGCACCAGCCTGGCCCGCGACCGACCCGCGCCGCCCGGCACCCCGCCGCTGACGGGTGGTCCGGCGGACACACCGCCATCTGCCGGACCACCCCGAAACCCTCTCGACACCCGGTCCCACCAGGTGTTACGCAAGAACCCGAGCACCGCGAACGGAGAGCCTGTGCCCAGAACCACCGAGCAGACCACCACTCCGGCCCCGATCACCGCTCCGACCCCGACCAGCACCGACCCGCTCCTGCAGCTGAAGTACGAGACCCAGCCTCCGAGCGGCCCGGAGGCCGTCCGCCTCGTGCAGTGCCCCACCGAACTGGCCCTGCGCGGAATCCCGGTGACCTGCTCCGGCTGCCGGGCCCGGCGCGACTGGCTGCTGATCAACCACCGCCGCCACGTCTGGATCCGCTGCCGCTGCGGGGCCGAGTGGCTGGAGCCAGAGATCACCCGCCGGGACTTCGACGCCATGCTCGCGGCCAACCCGAGCTGGACACACTACCGGACCCTCGCCGAGGCGCAAATCGCCCTGGGGTTCGACGGGATCTTCGCCGGTCTGTACCTGGAGTAACGAGCGGTATTGCAGCGGATCCAACATGCGGCATCCGCTGCTGTCGGCTCTGACTAGCTGCTCTGTGACGGAGCAACCTTGGGGTTGCTCCCTCAGCTGGCTTCGGACCAGGTCTGGCGCACCAGATGCAACGATGTTGCGCTCAATGCAACACGGCGAGGCCACCCCCGGAGCCGACCGGCCCGCGATGCTCAATCTCCCCCGGTTCGGGACACGGTGGGGCTTCGGCGTTCGACGAAGGTGACGTCACGGCAGACGCCGTGGTGTCGGCCGATGCGTTCGCGGGTGCCGATGACTCGGAAGCCCGCACGGGCGTAGAGGGCGAGGCTGGCAGAGTTCTCGGGGAAGATGCCGAACTGTATGGCCCAGATCCCGGCAGCCTCGGTGGAGACGATCAAACCATCGACGAGGGCGGCGACGACTCCTCGCCCGCGTGCTTCGGGATGGACGTAGACGGAGTGCTTGATTTCCTGTCAAGTCAGCGTGTTGAGAGCGCACCCGCTGCCGCGCCACCGCAGCCGTGCGGACCGCCGTTCACGATCTCCACGCCGCCAGACACGAGCAGCATGCGCTTTACTGGTGGAGATCACTTATTGCTGGGCTGCGGTATTCAGATGCATCTCCTTCCGAGGAGCCCCCGAGGCCCCTTCCCTCGTCCAGCCGTGCGGCGGCTCGCTCGATGGGCATTTGAGCCGCGCTCGGCGACCTAGGCGCCTGCCGTCGCCGCAATCCTGTTGCCGCCGTCTCTTTGCACTGCGGCCTCCCAAAGCTCCCGTGACTGATCTAGCATCTGACAGATCGACACCTGCAGGGGGGCGCATGCGGCGGAAGCGGCTGAACGTCAAGATCACCATTCCCTTCCTGGGCGAGATCGGTGGTGAGTGGGAGCCCGACGACGCCGAGCAGAGGGCTGCGTGGGAGCTCTACGTCGAACTGGTGACGCGAGTGCCCGTCGCCCCGTTGCATGAGGACGAAGGTTCGGCGCGTGAGGCGTTGACCTCCATGTACGTCCTCTTCGCGACGGTCCGCGACATCCTCAAACGGTACGGCCCCGACGTCGCGCCACCTGGGGCACAAAACGAGGTGTCGTTCGGGATCCTCGCCGTCACCGTGCTCAACAGGGCAGTGCGGCCCGTCCTCAGCAAGTGGCATCCGCGGCTCACGGCCTGGGAGAGCTCTGCGCCGGCAGATCGTTCCGCCGTTGAGCATGAGAGCACCTGGCAGGAGATCGGCGCTCTCCGAGCCGATCTCGACTCACTGCGTCTGGTTCTCTTGGAACTGGCCCAGGCACTGGGCAGTGTGGCAGGGGCAGCGGATCTGATTGGGCCCTCGGAGGTTGTCCCCGCCCAGGCTCCGCCAATGTCCGTCTCGTCTCAGCCGCCCACCCCGAGAGGACCGGCCGTTCCGTGATCAAGGCGTTCTTCTCCTACTCGACTCAGGACGCCGCCTTTGTGCGAGAAGTAGCGTCCGAGGTCGGCCGGGCCTTCGCCACGATCGACTACCGATCGTTCCACGCTGGTGGCGATATCCTCGACTCCATCGACGAGGCCCTCAAGGAATCAGCGGCCTTTGTTTTCTTCCTCAGCAAAGCCGCCCTGGCCTCCCCCTGGGTAGGGCACGAGATCCGTGAGGCACGGTTCCAGGCAGCGATGGGGCGGATCAGGAACGTCCTGGTGGTTCGCCTTGACCAGGACATCGCGCCCGAGGATCTGCCGGAGTGGCTAAACCGCACCAAGCACATCACGACGATCGCGGCGAAGCCTGCCGCACGCAAGATCAGAACTGTGATTGACGATCTGGTGCGTCAAGGTCAGAGCCCCCGCTTCGTTGGCCGGGCCACCGAGATCGCGGCGCTTCAGGACGTGTACTCCGCGCCGGAACCGGGAGCAGAGAGCCAGGTCGCCTGCGTGACAGGGCTTCCCCGCATCGGCCGACGCTCCACGTTGACCAAGATGGTCCGCGAGTCACTGGATCTGGAGACCCTCCTTGTCATCGACGTGGAACCCGGTGACACCGCGCAGGCCCTCGCCGCGAAGCTCTCTGCGCTGGTCGATCCTTCAGAAACCCCCGAAGAGTCTCTGCAGCGAACCAGAGAGATCACTGCACTCAGCGACGCGCAAGCCCTTGCACATGTGCTGGCCAAGTTCCAGGAGATCTGCCAGTACCACCAGATGCCTGTACTCCATGACGAGGGTGGGCTTTTGGACAATGACGGCGACATCGCACCGTATATCCTGGACCTGATCGAGTCGCTGAGTCAGTTTCCCGACATCGTCACGGCGTTGCTCACGAACAGGCGACCCTCGCCGGATCACTTCATCGCGCGAGGAATGCGTCCGCTCAGTGTGGTCCATCTACGGCCTCTGGACGATGCAGACATCAGCCGTCTCGTCGGCCTCATGGCGAAGGCCCGTCAGATCACCTTGGCTCCCGCGATCGTCAAGGAGATAACCACAGCGATCCGCGGCTATCCGCCCTCGGTCACATTCGCGCTGGAACTGATCACAGCTTACGGGCCCGACCTTGGGATCCGTGGTCGGACGCTCTCAGATTTCGGCTCGTCGCCGCTCACCAGCTACCTCAAACAGAACAAGTTCAGCGGCCTGGAACAGAAGATCCTCCGCGTCATGGCGGCGAACAGCCCGCTGCCGCTCTCCGTCCTGCAGGAGGCGACCAGTACGTCGGACGACGGTATCGAGAAGGCTCTGATCCATCTCATCGACGTTTCGCTGATCGCCCCGACTGCCGCCGGCTGGTACGAGGTATCCGGGCCCGCCGTGGACGCGATCCGCCGCGAGTTCGGCGCCTGCAGCAAGGCCGAGTACGGGGCGGTCGCGAGCAGACTCGACGACTTCCTGACCCAGTCCGAGGATGGAACTGACTACTTGGCACTGCAACGCGCCCTGTTCCGCGCTATGGACAAGGCCGGGCAGCAGTCCACTCCCCGGGCGTACGCCCTGCTCACTGACCGAGTGAAGCTGGCCGAGCAGTACTACCACGAGCAGGAGTACCAGCGCGCCGTCGACATGGCGACCGACGCGCTCGACGCTGATCCCAGCATCCACCAGGCCCGAACGACGCTCATTCGCGCCCAAGTGAAGCTCAGCGAGTTCGCGGAGGCGGGCGACCACATCGCAGAGCTCAGGAAGCGTGGTCAGATCCGTGACGCGCTCTTCCTCACAGGCTTCCTGGAGAGGCACAAGGGCGAGCACAGAGTGGCCCTGAACTACTATCAGAAGGCACTCGATAGCGGGCGCGGTGGTATGGCTATCCACCGCGAGATGGCCGACTGCTGTCTTCGTCTGGGCGATCTACGGCGCGCTGACGAGCACATCTCGCGAGCTGCGGAGAAGCAGCCCGACAACCGTTACGTCGTGGACCTGAAGATCCAGATCGCCTGCAAGTTGGGCGATCGGGACACAGCGCTCTCGCTGCTCGTGCGCCTGGCGGACATCGATCGCGCCGAGATGGTCAGCCACCGCACGTCACGCGTGGAGTACCTCTGTGGCGGCATGGAAACCGCTTACGAATTCGCCCAGAAGGCAGTGGAGAAGTCCGACAACGTACGCTTCGAGGTGCTTGCCAACTATGTGCTCTGCGCTCTGCGCACCTCACGCGTCGACGAGGCAAGCACAGCCTTGGACCAACTCGACCGCAAGTTCAGCAAGCAGCGCCGTGACATCCGAACCGGTCTCAGGGCGCGGCTGAGCATTGCCCAGCAGGACTACCAGAACGCGTACGCATACACCGAGCAGTTCATCAGCCCCGAGCGTCCCGTCCACCTCCTGATCCGGCGGGACGCCCTGCGGGGAATGCTTGACCGGACCGCGCTAGCCCCGCAGCGGCGTGCTGATCTAAAGGCGGAGCTGAAGCGGTGCGAGGACCGGCTTGCCGGCCGTGAGGAGGACTTTGACCTGGACGCGCGGGGCGACCTGGCCTGACGGATTCAACGGATCCGCTCTAGGGCCAGCATTGTAACCAGGGCCGCGCTGGCCGCACACCGCAGGCGTCCATCCCGGACCGCGAACATTGCTTCATCCAAAGAAATGTGATGGACAACCATGTCTGCCTCTCCGGGTTCCGGTGCGGCATGGGACGGCACGGGATCGACCGCGCTCCACAGGTGGACGCGGGCGGGCGTAAACGCGGGCAGGGCCTGGAGCGAGTCCCTGTCGTCCCATTGTCCGTCGCGGTAGCCAGTCTCCTCGGTCAGCTCCCGCTGGGCCGCTGTGCGACTGTCGCGGTCCGCTGGATCTACGGACCCGCCCGGCAACTGCCACATCGGTCCAGCAAGGTAGTGGTACTGCTCGACAACGAGAAGTGCCCCGTCGACCAACGCGGCTACCCGCACCTGGTCCGGCAACTGCACCCAGTCGTAGGCGCCTCGCTCTCCGTGTGGAAACGTGACCTCATCCCGGTAGGCGGTGAGCCATGGTGTCGCGCAGAGCGGCACCCGGCCGCGGCGTGTCCACGGCCCTCGTCGTTCGGTCATGATGGAAGTCCTGCCGGAGGTTCACCAGTTCGGCCTCAGCGTGCTGCGATGCCTGGACGGATTCCCCGACACCACGGCGGCCCCGCACCAGTTTCCCACGGTTAAGGTCCCCCGTCGAAACGTGCCGTGAGGTATCCGGTCCAGTCTCGCTTGATGAATCTGCCTCAGCGGACAGCGGTGTTGATGTGGATGCCGAGCAGGTCGGCGAGGACTGCAGCTGGCAGGTCGGCGGCCAGGGCGCACAACGTGCTGTCACGCGGGGGCGAATGCGGGTGTCGAGCTGGTTGAGTTTGATGGCGAGTCGATCGTGGTCCATGCAGGTGCCGGGGCGGAAAACCGGGGAACAGCAGCTGGCTGTCCGGAGCCAGTTCGCGCAGGGCCGGGCGTCGGGTGAACGGCCGGCAGCAGGAGCCAGTCGATGGAGCAGGTCAGCCAGCGCTGGCGGCAGGAGGACGGGGCTCCGGTCGAGGGTTAGGTAGGCATGAGGCCCCTTCGTAGAAATTTGCGAAGGGGTGAGCGTGACGATGCGCTGGGGAACCTGGCCGTAGAGAAGCTCGGTGTTCCGGTGACGAGCGTCCGCGGCGCCGGGCGGGTGGGCGTACGGCGAGGCCGCCCCGGCCGGGTTGGCGCGGGGCGGCCTTGTTCGGTGGTGTTCAGGAGTCGGCGAGCCGGTTGGCGAGTTCGAGGGCTGCGGTGGCCACGGCGAGGGCTGAACACAGGCCGGTGACCTCGTAGAGGGTGGGGCGCACCAGGCGGGGCCAGTCATCGGGGGCAGCGGACCAGGTGGCGAGGTGGACGTCGGTGGTGGCGAGGCCGAGGCGGGCGGTGACGTCCCAGCCGGCCCCAGGGGCGGGCTCCCACCGGAGCGAGATGCGGCCGAAGGGGAGTCTGAGCACCGTGGTCGGGATCCAGAGGACCTCGATCGGCTGGTCGGGCGGTGTGGGGACGCGGCGGACGAGCGCTCCGCTCGCCCACGGTGGCATGGGGTGCAACGCGAACCTGTCGAGCGGCTGCGGGAAGCTGAAGCGGTAGCTGGTCGGGATGCGGTTCTCCTTCGGTCGGGGCGGGTTCAGGCCCAGGCGAGTTCTTCACGGACAGCGGTGGGCAGGTAGCCCTCCTGGCCGTCCTCGGCCAGGTAGACGAGGCCGTTGTGGACCACGACGTCCGAGGTCAGCAGGTGGGAGAACGGCCAGTCCGGGTTCACGGCGAGCCGGACACGCAGGTTCGGGTCGAGGTTCTGGAGCTGGGCGATCAGGTGGGCGACGGTCAGGTGCTGCGGCACAGTTGTCTCCTCGGCGTGCTGGCCGGACGGGTGTCGGGGTGGATCAGGGGCGCTGCGAGTTGGGTCGGGGACGTTACGCGGGCGGCCGGGGTGTCCGGCGGAGAGGAAGAACGAGGACGGGTTCGTCGGCGGGCCACGGGTCGCAGGACTCCCAGGGAAAGTCCCGGGCGAGGATCACGGTGCCTTCCGGCCCCTCGACCTCGGGCAGGCCGCAGACACCGCATCCGCACGTCGGGTCGTACGGTCCGGGGCCTGCCAGGTAGGGGGCGGAGGCGAAGTACTCGGTGCGGCGGTAGCGCCCGGGGGCAGCGGATGCGACGGCGGAGACGATCAGGTCGCCGGAGCGGACCTCGTCGGCACGGACGATCCGCAGGGCCGGGCTGGCGAGGACGCGACGGGAGGCGCGGTGTTCGGTGACGGCGGTGACGATGAGCGGGTGGAAGTCGACGTGATGGGTGCTCGTTGGCGGCGTCCCTCGTGGTGGGTTGGTGCCCCGGGTTGGGCTGGGGCAGCTGGCGGTGGTTCAGCCGGCGAGGCGGTACGAGCGCAGGGGCAGCGGCTCGCCCTCGGCAGCGAGGAGCACCAGGCCGTCGTCGGCCAGGCGGTCGAGGGATCTGGCGACCGCGCGGTCGCGCAGGCCGAGGGCGGTGCCGATCTGGCGGACCCGTGCGCCACCGGGCGACTTGGCGAGCTCGGCGACGACACGGGCGTCCCGGCGCAGGCCGCTCTCGTGGACGTCGTCGAAGGCCAGCAGCAGGCCGCTCGCGCTGAGGGCGAGGCCGAGGACGAACGCGGCGGACTGCGGCGGGACGGAGAAGGCGTTGGCCAGGCCGAGCGCGGCGATGGCCGGGCCGGGGATACGGGTGAGGTCGATGGTGATCGTCAGAGTGGTCTCCTTCGTCGAAGCCGGTTGCGGCGATGGGTGGTAGGAGCGCTGGCGCGGAATGGGCAGGGCTTCGCCGCCGTGGGCCTCGATCAGGTCCCGCACCAGGGCGACAGGGACGTTCGGGTACACGGACTCGGTGGGGTCGTCATCCTCGGAACCCGGGTCGAGATATGTGCTCCAGGTGCCCCACGGTTCGGGGCGCCGGGTAGGGAAGCCGACCTCCAACGTCTGGGCGGGCAGCAGGAACACGTCGGCGGGGGCGAGCACCGAGAGGCAGAAGCCGTCTGCGCACACGATGTGCGGGTCGTCCAGGGCAAGGCCAAGCGCGTTGCGCGCGGTGCCGTGGGTGATGCGGCGGTCCAGCCGGGGTGTGGGCAATGGGTCCTCCAAGCAGGGGTGTTGGGGATCAGCGGGTGGGGTTGGCGATGAGCGCGGCGAGGAACCCGGCGACGGCCTCGGTGGGGGTGTGGATGCCGAACTCCTGGGTCCAGGCGTCGGCGTCGGTGGGCTGGACCTGGACGCGCCAGACGATGCCGCGCTGCCAGGCGCCGTGGTCCTCGGGCAGCCAGCCGACGTAGACGCGACCGTCCGGGCTGGTGCAGTGCACGTTGGCCTCGGGGGTGTCGACCATCGGCCAGCCGAGGCTGTCGAGCAGCGTGAGGACCGGCTCCGCGCTGTGGTCGCAGGAGAGCCAGGAACGGTCCTCGGCGGTCGGGCGGAGAGGGGCGGGCAGGAAGCTGCTGGGGGTGTTCACGGGGGCCGGTCCCTTCGTTGACCTGCGGTTTCGGCGGCACGAGTACGTTGACATGCCGCATACCGAAGTTCGTAGTCGTTTCCCCGGGCCGGCGGTCTGCCGTGGGCGAACTGGGAGGGAATGGATCGGAGCACACGGGTGCTGAACCAGGGCTACGGCGCGGGGCCGTAAGTGGCGCGAAGGGGGACGAGGGCGTTGGTGCCGAGCAGAGGCCGGGACATGGCGGCGCTGGAGCGCAAGATCCGGGCGGCGGGGCGGGCGTGGACGATGGGCGACATCGTGATGATCGCCGAGGGCCAATGGGCCGTCGCCACGACGAGGCGCGCCGAGCGGGAGCAGGTCGAGGCGCGGCTGGCGGACGGTCAGCGGATGGAGCTGACCTTGGAGGAACTGGCCCGCATGGTGGGCGCCGCCGACCCGGGCGCCCACCACGACCGGGCCGCGGACTGACCGGCCGCTACCGGCGGTTCGCCACGGGCTGGACCGGAGCGGCAGCGGCCGGTGGGGCGGGCTGGCCGATGGGCAGCCCCAGGGGGCGGGGAGCCTGCGAGGTGCGGGCGGTGGCGGCCCGGACGCGCTCGGCGGCCGGGCCGTCTTCGGCCTTGAGCGCGTGCCCGCGGGCGTCGATGACGCTGCGGATCGCGTGCAGCGCAGTGTTGCTCTCGGCGTAGGCGGTCCGCAGCGCGCTCGCCGATTCGGTGATCCGGTCGAGGTCGTAGAAGGCGGGGACCTGGCCGGGCCGGGTGAGGGCGTGCAGGCGGTCCTGGTGCACGGCAGCGGAGTTGGACACGACCACGAGGTGGGACCGGGTGTGCATCGCCGCGCGCAGCATGGGGTCCTCGACGGGCACGCGGGGCGCGGTTTTCTCCAGTTCGGCGATGGGTCGGCCCCAGGAGCGTTCGATCATCGCGTCCGCGTGGTCGAGGGCGGTGGTGTCGGGCACGGCGTTCTCCAGGGTGCTGGTGGGGGCGGTCAGTGGGAGCGCCCGGCGAGGGCGGGCTGCCGGGGTGCCGGCGGCGGGGTCGCGGTGGTGTAGGCCAGGGCGGAAGCGGGCCTACGGGGCGCTGCGGGCGAGCGGGCGGTGGCGGCCTGGATGCGGGAGACCTCCAGCGGGGTCGGCGCCGCCGGGACGGCGATGGCTTGCCGCGGTAGGCGGTTGAGGGCGGAGGGCCGCAGGTAGCGCTCGACCGGTCCGGGGTTGGCGACGGCCGTGGCGAGCGCGCCGAGCACCTGGTCGGGGACGCCTGAGGAGGCGGTGGCGTACCAGCGATGCTCGGGCGGTCCGACTTCGAACAGCCACCGTTCCGCGTCACCGGCCATCTCGGCCTCGTGGCGCAGGTGGCCGCGCCGCCGATGCAGCGTGACGAGCTGATCGGGTGTCTGGAAGGCGGTGGCGGAGGATTGGGAGTCGATCCGCCAGCCGCTGCGCAGGAGGCCGTTGGTGGTGTCGAGTCCGATCCTGGCGCTACCGCCCAGGACGGTGCCGGGGTCGTAGGTGTGGACGGTGGCGAGAGCGGTGGTGAACTCGCCGACGATCTCCGGCGGGGCCTGAAGGTTGAAGGTGACCAGCCACTGCGGCGGCGCGAACGCGTGGGTGTGGGCGCTGATCGACCACAGCTCACCGTGCTCGCCCTCGGGCAGGAAACCGCAGCGGACGGTGTGATCAGGGGTGGTGACGAAGACGTTGCCCAGGTCGTCCCGGCTGAAGTTCCAACCCGCGTTGATCAGCGGCTTGAGTCCGGGGTCGCCGGTGTGGGTGGGGCCCGCGAGGAAGCGGGGCGAGATGCGGTACTCGCGCGGACGCTCGAGCCAGGGGTAGTCCGACATGGGGAGGCTCTCCTTCGGTCAGCGGCGGCGCGGGCTGACGGCCCCGGTCGAGTTCGGTGCGCCGGCAGGCGCGGGCGGTTCCTCGACGCTCAGGGAGAAGGACGCCGGTGCTGCGCGTCCGGTGGTCACGTGGGGGCGGTTCGCGCGCGGGATTTCCGTCCGGAGCCGCCTGGCCGGATGCACGGCGAGGGCGATGGCGGCGTTACAGAGGAGGTAGAAGGGGACGCCGATGGTGAAGTCCGCCTGCCAGAGGGGACTGTGGGGACTGCCGGCGATCACGCTCCAGGACGCCGGGAACTGGCCGTCCAGCTCGGCCTCCGGCGGTTGGTGACCCACCCAGTGGCGGTAGAAGGCCCGGCCGTCCGGGGCTATCTGGTCGTGAAAGCCATGCGGGCTGTTCGGGTTCGGCCACCAACCGCGCTCGGCCAGCAGGGAGGCGGGGTTGCCCGGCCGGTACCGCGGACCGCCTTCGAGGTAGTCGCGGTGGTTGCTGCGCAGACCGTCGATGAGAGGGGTGGTGAACGCGGCGGTGATCTCGGCCGGCGTGCCGGGGCCGAACCTGGCGGCCCAGAGCCTCTCGCCGCCGGGGGCGACGTAGCCCTGAACGGTCCAGGACCCCTGTCCGGCCGCAGGCTCGTGGGTGACGGTGGCGCGCCCGCAGGGACTGGCGTAGCGGAGCAGGTCGGCGGTTTCGGTCCTGGACCAGCCGGGGGCGGTGTCCAGCGGGAAGGTGACGGTGAAGGGGTCGCCGGGGCCGGCGAGGTAGACCGGGGTGACGAGCAGAAGGGGGGAGGCGGAGGGCACGGGATGCTCCTGATGGCGGGGAGCGGGCCTGTGCGCCGTCGTCGGTGACCTGACGACGCACGAGCCCGGGCCCTGACCCCGGATGTTGGACACGGGGTTATGCGGCTTGGGCGAGTGTAGTTGATGTTGTGCTGAGGGCGGTCTCGTAGGCGATCGGGCTGCGGTATCCGAGGCTGCTGTGGCGGCGGACTGTGTTGTAGCGGTGGAGCCAGCGGAAGAGCTCCAGGCGGGCCTCGCGCTCGCTTGACCAGCTCTTTCGGCCTTGGAGGGTCTCGCGTTTCGCCGTCGCGTTGAAGCTCTCCGCGAGCGCGTTGTCAGCGCTGGACCCGACCGCGCTCATCGACTGCCGGACGCCGGCCCGGCGGCAGGCCTCGGCGAAGACCCTGCTGCTGTACTGGGAGCCGTGATCGGTGTGCATCACCGCCCCGTGCAGGCTGCCGCGGGTCCGCTCGGCCGCGGCCAGGGCGTCGATGACCAGCTCGGCGCGCATGTGGTCGGCGATTGCCCAGCCGGCCAGCCGGCGCGAGCACAGGTCGATCACGGTCGCGAGATAGCAGAACTTGCCGCCGCCGACCGGCAGATACGTGATGTCGCCGACGTACTTCCGGTTGGGCTGCTCGGCGGTGAAGTCGCGGCCGACCAGGTCCGGGGCCTTCGCCGCGGCGGGGTCCGCGATGGTGGTGCGGTGCTTGCGCCGCAGCCGCAGCCCGGCGATCTGGGCGGCGTTCATCAGCCGGGCGACCTTCTTGTGGTTCACGACGTCGCCCTGGTCGCGGAGCTCGGCCGTGACGCGCGGGACGCCGTAGGTGCCGTCCGAGGCGGCGTGGACCGCGCGTATCCGCGCGGTGACCTCGGCGTCCGCGGCCTGCCGGGCGGCGCGGTCGGGGGCGGTGGTCTGCCAGTAGTAGAAGCTGGACCGGGCGATGCCCAGGACCTGGCACAACCGCTTGACGCCGTAGCGGCGCTGGTGGTCGGCAACGAACTGGCAGCGGTTCACCAGCGCGTCTCCCCTGCGAAATACCGGGCGGCCTTGCGCAGGATGTCGCGCTCCTCCTCCAGCTCGCGGATCCTCTTGCGCGCGGCCGCCAGCTCGGCCTGCACCGCGTCAGCGGCCGGAACCGCCGCGAGAGCCCCGGCCGCCGAGTGCGAGGCGGGACGGCGTCCGTCGGCGGTCCGAATCCAGTTGCGCAGGGTCTCGGTGTTCACCCCGAGGTCCTCGGCGACCGACTTGATCGTCGCCCCCGGCCGGGACCGGTACAACGCGACCGCGTCCACCTTGAACTGCGGCGGGTAGTGCTTCATCACCATCTGTGCAGGACTCCTGTCCACCCGGACCATCAAGATCCAAGTGTCTCTGGTGTCCAACATCCGGGGTCAGGGCCCCCCGTAGGGACGGCAACGGTCGGGTCTGGCTGGGGTGTTCATGGCGGTCACCTGCTGCGGGAGGAACTGGAGGCGGCGGTGACGGCAGCCGGAACGCGCGGCTGCGGCAGCGGGGCGTGGCTGAACAGCGTGGAGGGGGCGGAGCTTCGCCGCAGGGCCGCCGCGGTTCAGGCAGCGCTCGCTCCGGTGACCGGGGCGCCGAGGGTGCGGGTCGCGGCCGGCACCTGGACCTTGGGCACGGACGAGTGCCGGTCCTCCCATTGCTGCACCGCTGCGAAGACGGGGCCCAGGGCCCGTCCGGCGTCGGTCAGGGTGTAGGGGTCGCCGTGCCGGTGGCCGGTCCGGGTGACCAGCCCGTCCGCCTGCATACGGTTGAGGCGGGTGGCGATGAGCTGCTCGTAGACGCCGACCTGCTCGGCGAGATGGCTGACACGCATGCTGTCGCTTGCCGAGAGCAGCCGGACCACCTCGGTGGTGTCCAGCAACTGCAGGCGGTGCAGCGCGTCCTCGATGCGGTCGGACCGTCCCTGGGGTGTGTGGTCAAGATGGTCCGAGGACCACTGGGCGAGGGCCCGGTAGACCGGGCCGAGCGTGCGCGCTCGGTCGGTGAGCCGGTAGGGAGTCGTTCGGTCGAACTGGGCGTCGCGGGCCACCAGAGCGGCGGTGGACATCGTGGTCAGCCGCTTGCTGGTGTACGTCTGGCTGAGCGTCGGGAAGTACTGGCCGAAGTCGCGAACGCGTAGCTCCGGCCCGTACTTGGCGATCGTGTGGACGAAGGCGGTGGTCCACTTCGGGGCGAGCTGGCGCAGGGTCGTCTGGACGGTCTGCGCGTTGCCGCGGGTGAACTCGGCGGTGAGGGGCTGGGACATGGCGGTGGTTCCTGGTCAACGGGCGCGGGTCGGCTGGGCGGACGGGGAGGGGGCGGATGGCGCTGGCTCGGCGGCAGGTGATGCGGTGGGGCCGGTGGCGCTACGGGAGAGCGCGGCGGATACGCGCTGGTCTGCGGCGCGTGAGGCATCGAGGAGGGCCTGGCCGGCGGGCGTCAGCGAGAGCAGGTGGCCGGGCCGGTAGGGCGAGGTGCTGGTGTCGGCGACGACGAGGTCTTCGGCCATCAGCGCCTCGACGGTGTGCAACCAGACCGACGGACGCTCGCCACTGCCGTCCGAGAGGAACGCGAAGTGGTACAGGGCGTCTTGGCGCAGCCATAGACCACCGTGGTCGATCGCCGCCAGGGCCTCGAACTCCCGGATGCGGGGGTCGTACCCGGACGGCGTGCTGGGCAGGTCGGGCTCGGCGGCCAGCGCCTGCGAGGCCGTGGCGGCTGCGTGCTTGAGAGCGAGCGGTCTCTCAGGCACAGGCAGGCCGGCCTCGGTGCACCGCTCGTAGGCGCTGACGGCACCGGTGAGCTGCTCGAAAGCCGCGCCCCGGCGAGCGCTGAGCAGTTCGACCTGGAGTCCGGCGGACTGCATGATGCCGTTGACGCCGCGCATGGAGGCGTGGTCTCCCCGGGCGATCGGTGCCAGGCGTTCGATCACCTGCTGTGCCTTGGCGGTGAGGTCCTGGTGGAGCCGGTCGACCTCGCGGGCGGAGGTGGCGACCATGAAGGCGAGGCGCGTGAGGGGGCTTTCGCCGGGGTGGCGCGCGTACAGCTCCCAGGGGTTCTCGACGCCGAGCTCGTCGAACACCAGGTGGGCGCCAGGGTTCGTCAGTGGGTCGTGGGGGTTCACTCGGCCGTCTCCATCCGGGCCAGGAGGGAGCGGACCAGGGTGGGCAGGCTGCCGGGGCCCTCCCCGCCGAGCGGGACGGCGCTGACCGATTCGTCCATGAGCTCGCGGGCGTCCTCGAACAGGCCAGCCGTGATCTCCGTGCACGCCTCGGCGAAGGCGGCGCAGGCGACCAGGGCCCGGCCGAGAACCCGGAGGTAGAGACCGGGCGGCAGGCCGGCCTCGGCGGCGAGGGCGGTGACGGCCTCCCGGTCCTGCGGGGAGTAGACGGACAGGTCGAAGCCCTTTATCTCATCGGGGGTGGTAGCTGCAGTGCCCATGGCGGGGATGCCGGCGTGGGTGCACAGGAGGTCGACGATCTGGGTGAGTTCGGAGAGGGACTCGGTCAGCCAGCCCAGGGCGGAGGCGTAGGAGGCGACGGTGAACAGGACGGCGGGGGTGGCCGGGTACTCCTCGGCCAGCAGGTCCTCCAGGCGGAAGGCCAGTTCACCGACCACATCGGGCCCGGCGGACAGCGGGCCGAGGATCGGCTGGAGGTAGGAGCGCGACGGCGGGGTGGGGTGCTGGGCGGTGACGATGCCGGAGACGGCCTCGGCCGCCTCGATGAGCCAGGTGGCGAGGTCGGCGTGGGTGGGAGCGGTGGTCATCAGCGGGCCTTTCGGGCGGTGGTGGTGGCGTAGCCGGGGGAGGTGGTGGTGTAGGCCGGGCCGGTGCCGCGGTCGGGTGCCGGGGCGGTGGAGCGGGCGCGGGCGGCGCGGACGCGGGCCTCCTCGGCCGGGCCGAGGCCGGAGGGGAGGTTGAGTCCGGTGCGGCCCAGGCGGTTCTGGGCGGAGCGGTAGACCTGGTAGTCGAGCCGGGGACCGGCGGCGACGAGGTACACCTCGCGTCGGTGCCGGGAGTCGGTGGGGGCGTCGCGGAACTGCACGACCAGGCGGTGGCTGGCCCACTGCTCGCCGACGCCGAGGTAGATCTTGTGGCAGCCCTCCAACCGGCCTTCGAGGCGCTTGGCGACGCGCTCGCCGTGCACGAGGTCCTGCAGGTGCAGCAGGGCCTGGTCGCGGACGGCGTCGGGGAGTTGGCGCAGGTCGGCGATGGCGTCGGGGTGGGCGGCGAACCCGTACTTCGCGCGGCTCACAGGGACCGCCCCCGATCCGGCTGTGCGACGGCGGCTGCTGCCGCGGGTGCGGACGCCGCGACGACGGCGGTGATCGGGGCGGTGCTGCGGGCGAGTGCGGCGCGGGTGCGCAGGGCGTCGGCGTCGCGGCGGTACTCGGGCGGCTGCGGGAGCGGAATGCTCTGTGCGTCCAGCCAGTTCTCGGCGGCGGCGTAGTCGGGGAACGCGCCTTCGCGGACCGTGTAGGTGTCTTGGTCCGGCTGGGACTGTTCGATGAAGACCCGGACCGGCAGCTCGGTGGCGTTCTTGTCCATGGCCATGGTCCACGCCCGGGTCGGGTCCTCATCGGCGGCCTTGACCTCGATGAGCTCGTAGCGCTCGCCGGAACGGTGGATCTGGTCCTCGATCCGGGTGGTGAGTTCATCGGCCGGGGCGAAGGGGGTGCGCAGTTCCATCGCCTCGGGCGGACAGCCGCGGTCGGCGAGCCACTTCCGCGCGAACGCCACGTTGGCGTGTGTGAAGCTGTCCATCGCGAACGTTCCCCGGGCCCGGTCGCGTTGGACATCGAACGTGGCGATGTTCGGCAGGTTCCGCTCGACGTCCCACGTGGCGGCAGTGTCGAAGGTGAGGAAGAGGCTGCGCTCGCCGATGTCGTGCCGGGCCAGGAGGTCGTAGTCGCTCTCCCAGGTGTACCGCCACAGGTGGTCGGAGTGGTCGTCGGCGGGGGACAGGCCGTCGACGTCGAAGTCGAGATCGGTGCTCATGCTGCGAGTCCCAGCTGGTCGGGGGTGGATAGGAGGCGATGGGCGGGCCGGGAGGGGCTGGTGGTGCACGCGGCGAACGGTCCGTCGGGGGAGCGGAGTTGGAGGAGGGCGTGGTCGAGGTGGTCGCGGTGCCACGTTGAGGGCCCGGTGCGGCCGGCCTCGGCGGCGGTCAGCTGCTGCCACGCGAGCCACAGGGCGTGCAGGCGGGCGACAGCCTCGGGGTGCTCGTACCAGCGCGCGCACCAGGGGCGGGTGGAGCTGATCTCCCGGCCGTAGGTGGGCAGCAGGAGGTGGGTGACCCAGTTCGCCAGCCCGGCCAGCTCGGCGGCGTACTGCGCGCCGCCCATCGCCAAGATGAACAGCGGAGCAGGTGCGCCGGGTTCGCCCTCGGTAGCGGGGCCCGGCTGCTCTGAGCCGGGCCCTGCGTCGGGCTCGGTGTCGGCTTCGGAGCTGAGGCGGTCCAGAAGCACGCCGTGCTGGCGGACCTCGGCCATGGTGCGGTTGAGCGCGCTGACGAGGTCGTCGAGATCCTCGTCGGGGATGCGGATCGGCTCGGGCTCGGAGGCGCCCGGCAGCGGGTCGGACATGGCACATCCAGGGGGTTCGAACGGACAGGGGACGGGGCGGTGGGTCTTCTTCGGGGGGTCATGGCTGGTCTCCGGTGGTGCGGGTGAGGAAGAGGATCCGCAGGATCGGCGGTTTGGTACGGCCGCCAACTCGTGCTAGACGCAGGCGGGGTGAACAGCCCGGGCGCTGGCCAGACGCAGGCCGAGAGTGACGGCGTCGGCGAGGGTGTCGGTGAGCGGGTGACCGGCGGCGGCGAGCTTGGTGGGGTGGTGGAGACCGCCGATGTGCAGCACTGCGAGCGCCCCGTTGGCGTGGGCGGCGTCCGCGTCGTCGATGGCGTCGCCGACCAGCAGCACCCGGTGCGCCTGGTCGTCGAGGCCGAGCGCGGTGAGGTGGGCGGTCAGCGGTGCGGCCTTGGTGCCGCCGGAGGGGCCGGTTCGGCCGTCGATCCGCTGGAAGAAGTGCCCGATGCCGGCCTGTTCGACCTCGCGCTCCAGGGTGTCGTGCGGGCACAGCGACAGCAGCGACTGGGTGTGCCCGGCCTCGCGCAGGGCGGTCATCAGCTCGACGGCGCCCTCGCGCACGCGCACCGGCTGGGCGCGCAGGTGGGCGAGGAAGGCGTTGTCGCTGGAGATCCACTCCTGCTCGGTGATCGTCCGGCCGAGCAGGCGGGCGTAGAAGTTCGGGATCGGCATGGTGTGCTTGGCCCGGTAGGTCTCCCGGTCGACCGCTTCGCCGCCGAGGGCGGGCAGGGTCGCGTTCAACGCGCAGACGTGGTCGTCGAGGTCGTCCTTGACTGTCCCGTTCCAGTCCCAGACAACGTGCATGCGGGTGGCGGGAGTTGCGGCGGCGAAGAAGACGGTGTTCACGGCGTGGTCCTTCGGAATGAGCTTGGTGATCAGGCGGAAAGGCGGTCGTTGAAGCGGTGCAGCAGCCACAGGGCGGTGGCGGCCCCGGTGAGCGGGACGGCGGCGACGAGCAGGGGGCCGGCAGCTTCGGCGAAGGAGGCCAGTCCGGTTCCGGCGGCCTGGCCGATGCCGATGCAGGCGATGAGCCAGGCGAAGGCCTCGGTCGCTTCGCCTTCGGGGGCGAGGCGGTCGATGCTGAGGAAGGCGGCGGTCAGCAGCGGGGCGAGGAAGGTGCCGGGCAGGACCGCGCCGAGCACGGCGATGGCGGGCGCGGGGTCGGGCAGCAGGGGCAGCCATCCGGCCGCGAAGCCGATGGACGCGGCGACCAGGTGCTTGGCGGGGGCGCCGGGCCAGGCATGTCGGCCGTAGGCCAGGCCGCCGAGCATGCTGCCGATGGACAGCGCGGCCGGCATCACCCCGGCCAGCCACCCGGCGTGGTGGCGCTCGGCCGCGCTGATCGCCAGGACGTTGACCGCGCCGAGCGCGACACCAGTGCCGATCAGCGCGGCGAACAGCACCCGAAGGCCCGGCACCCGCAGTGGACCCATCCAGTGCACCGCTTCGGTGAACTCGGCTGGCGTCCAGGCGCGGGAGGGGCTGGCGGTGACGACCAGGCCGGTGCCGAGCAGGCCGAGCGCCGCGGTTGCAACCAGCGCGGTGGTCGCCCCGGCGCCGGCGGCGAAGCCGGAGACCAGCAGGGGACCGGCGACGAACACCAGGCCCTGGGTGCTGCTGTCCAAGGAGAGAGCGGTGCGCTGATGTTCGGGATCGGGCAGAAGGTGCGGCCACAGCGCCCGGAGCCCGGCCTCGAGCGGCGGCGTTGCCAGCCCCGCGACCAGGACGGTCAGCGCGGCGAGCACTGGGTGGCGGGCCGGGCCGCTGCACGGCAGCAGCAGGAACGCCGTGCTGGCCGCGATCGTGGCGGGGACGTGGACCTGGGTTTGGCCGTGGCGGTCGATCAGGCGCCCGAGCAGCGGCTGTCCCAGGGCCGAGGCGAGGCCGTAGAGGGCGCCGAGCAGTCCGGCCAGGGCGAGCGAGCCGTGTTCGGCGCGCACCAGCAGCAGGATCGCGATCGGCGCCATGCCAGTGGGCAGGCGGCCGATCAGGGTGCCGCCCAGCAGCCGGGCGACGTGCGGCGAGCCCAGGACAGCGCGGTAGCCGCTGCCCTGGGCTGGGCCGGTGGCGGTGGTGGTGCTCAAGGAGGATGTCCTTCGGTTCTACGGCCGTCGGCGCGCGGGCGCGCCGGGCCGGGGCATGCGCAGGCATGACAGCCCCCTCGGTTGGTGCGGCTGCGGAGAGAAGAGTCCGCGGATTCCGGGATTTGGTACGGCCGGGAAAAAGAGGTAGAAGCCCCTCACCCGGCACGGCAGCGCGGCAGCACGAACGGCGGCGCCAGCAACTCCAACGCACGGAAGACCTGTTGGCCCACAACACGGTTGCCGAGGCGTGACGTGCACCAGTACGTGGCCGTTAGTAGGAGTAATTTGGCCAGCCCCGCGACTGCGCCGCGCGGTGTTGGGGTCAACAACGCCACCCGCCCGCTGGGTCGGCGGGCGACACCGAGCAGATGCGCGCTCTGCACCGGCTGCCGGGGTCTGCGCAGACGGCTGCGCCCTCGGCGCGAGCAGGCCGAAGGCGTACGCTAACTCGCGGTCTAGCACTGCGACATGAGGTCGGCTAGGGGTGGATTGATGCTGACGTGGATCGAGGCTGTGGCATTCGGAGCGGGCGGTGGACTGATCGCCGAAGCAGTCGTCACGTACGGACGTCTGCATACCTGGCAACAGGCACGACATATGGCGCGGGCGACAGAGGCCCCGCTCCCACCACTCGGCAACTTTGTCGATCCACTCGCGGACTCGCTCGCCGCACTCTTTCGCGTGGCGCTGGGAGGCGCGGCCGGGTGGTTGCTCCACACCGAGGTCACAGGCGTCTACGCGGCGGCGACCGTGGGAGCCTCCGCGCCCGCGCTATTGGCCCAGATCGGCCGGGCGACTACTCCGGATCAGGCTCTACGCAGCCCGGGCGGAGCAGTGCCGGATGCACTTCCGGCGCCGACGGGTCGCGAGGGGACATCTCCCGTCCGTGGGGAGGCGTCGTGACTGTCGGCTCGGTTGCCCGTCGCTCCTGGCGCTCGTTCACCGGAGGCATGGTTGCTCACCATACTCCGGCCGGGGTGCGTGCACGTGATGGGTACACGCTGTGGCAGCGGTTCTGGGCCTCGTTCATCGGTGCGGACCTGCCCTCCGGACACCTCGACACTGTGACTCTTCTCCTGAAGAAACCGGCCGAGGACCGGCATCCGGCGACTCGTGAGGCTTCGATCGATCGGTCACGGACCAACCCGCTCGCTCCAGGCTGGTTCTCTCTCCCGCGGCTTCCGCAGGCCGGCGGTCTGGCTGCTGCGGGAGGCGACACCGTGCTGCTCGAGGCATCGTCCCCGGACGGCACCGCTCGTTTCCTCGTGCGCAGCCACGGGGACTCCGTTCCTGAGTACAGCCTGGAACTCGTCGTGCGCGGCATCGAGGGCGCCGCACCACTGATGACGGCGGTCAGGTACGCGGGTCCGGTCGGTCCTGAGCGGGTGCTGCTTGTGCCCGTGGTGCAGGGGCGTTTCGGTCCCGCCGCCTCGTACGTCCGGCTCCCGGGCTTCGTTGGGGAGGGTTGGGCAGCCTCCGTGCCGGTTCCGGTGGGTCCGGACAGTGTGTGGGACGTCGCGACGGTCGCGCTGTCGGTCGGCGCCTCGCTCAATGATGCGACCCGTGATGCCTGGCGCCGGGTGCGGGCGCGGATTTCGGACGCCGGTCTGCGTCGCGTCATCGACGAGGAACTGCGGTGACCGGGGCAGCGGGGCCTGGGCATCGCGCGAGTACCCGGGAGGGGGCCCGGTCGGAGGCGGTGGCGACCCGCCGAAGGGACTGGCGCTGGCCTGGGACCCGTGTCGCTCCCACCGCTCGGACAACGGTCGAGAATGTGCTGGGGCGCGCATCCGGCCCGCAGGCCGCAGTCCGGGAGCTGTTGGGCGAGTCGGCGCTGTGGTGGAACTGCTGCAGCGAGGCGGTCCGGGACGATCCGGCATGGCTTGCCGGTCGCGACTGCGAGGATCTGCGCGCCTGGCTCGGGGCAACCGCATCGGACCAGGAACAGGCCGCGGTGGTGCGAGCCGATCATCCTCTCCTCCTGGCCAGGGCGCTGGTTGCGCCGAAGGGTGGTACCGGGGAGCACGACGCCGCACTGCTGCGGCTGCTGGGGGCGTGGGACGGCAGCGGGCTGCTGTGTTCCGAGGCCGCTCCTGGGCCCGCGCAGCCCTCCGGCAAAGGACTCGCCGAACTCGCACCGCGACTCGCCGGCGGAATCGACGCGCTCCTGCAACGGAGCCAGCAACTGCGCCATGCCGCGGCTGCTGGCGGGCCGTCGTCGGCTGCTGAGGGACTTCTTGTGATCGCCGCGCTCATGATGGCAGGCATCGCACCGCGCAGGCGTCCTGTCGTCCGGGTCCCCGTGGTCTTCGGCCGGTCACCCGGACCAGGCGCAGAGGCCCCAGCCGCTGAGGGCGTCACCGGCATTTTGGAACTGCGCGAGTTCCCTCCGGGACCTGCGGGGCTTCATCCCGACCCGCGGACGATGGATGGGGTCCGCAGCCCGAACGGCCAGTTCGCCGCAGCGCTGGGCGACGCCTGGCGCCTGGCCGGTCCGCGGCGCGAGGGCCGCTGCGTGGTGTGGCGGATCGTCCTGTCCGACGAACCTGCGGCTCCGGACCGGATCGAGGGACCTTCGCTTGGCGCGGCCTTCGCGCTCGGGCTCCGTGCCCTGCTGCTGCGGCGGCCCGGTGCGGCCTGGTTCCGCGATGTCTTCTACGGGCTGCGCCCGCGCACCGCAGTGACCGGCGCTGTCGACGCGGACGGCCGCTTGCTCAGGGTCGCCGGCCTGGACGCCAAGCTGCTTGCCGCGCGCCGCAAGGGCTTTCGCCTAGTGGCACCCGAGGCGAACCGGCTCGAAATCTCCGCGGCGGCTCCCCGTTCTGGCGAGGTGAGGTTAGCTGCCACCTTACGCGAAGCCGATCGGTACGCCCGGCAGTTCCGCACCGGCCGCATGGCCGTTTCGGCGCTCGTCCTCGCCTCTGTGACGGCCGGAGTCTTTGCCCTGCACCAGCGTGACCTGGCACAGGTCCGGCAGCAGAGCGCGCTGGCCAGTCAGGTCGCCGCACGAGCGGATCAGCTACGCGCCACCGACCCTTCGCTCGCGGCCAGGATCGACATCGCGGCGTACCGCCTCAGCCCCACCGGCGATCTCTACACGCGCCTGGTCGAAGACGCGAGCCGGCCACTGTCCACCGTCCTGAGGGACTTCTCCGGCAGCGTCAACGCGGTGGCGTTCAGCCCCGATGGGCGCACCCTCGCCGCCGTCGGCAGAGACGACGCCACCAAGGGCACGCTGCGCCTGTGGGACATGGCGGACCAAGCACACCCGGTGCTCCTCGGCGAACCTCTACGGGTGAACAATGCCAGCGCGGTGGTGTTCAGTCCGGACGGTCGCACCCTCGCGACCGCCGGCGTCAGCACCGGGGACACGGTGAAGTTGTGGGACGTGACGGACCGGACCCGTCCCCGGGAACTCGGCCCGCCCCTCCTCAACACCCCCATGGGCCCGCTGCTGTTCAGCCCCGACGGGCGCATCCTTGCTACCGGCAGCAAGCGGGTCGAGGACGAGCAGCTGTGGGACGTGACGGACCCCGCGCACCCGGCGCCGCTGGGTCTGCCCCTCCAGCACGCATCGGCAGTCAACGCCGTGGCGTTCAGCCCGGACAGCCGCACTCTCGCCACCTCCTCTCTGGAGGACGGGGCCCGGCTGTGGAACCTCTCGAGCCCCGCCCATGCCACGCCGCTGGGCAAGATCTGGACCAGTGTCAGCTCGCTGACGTTCGGCCCGGACGGCCACACACTCGCCACCTCCGATCACGGCAGCGTGCGCCTGCTGAACGTCGCCGACCCGGCCCACGTGGTCGCCCTGGGCAGCCCCCTGACAGGCTCCACCAACGCCGTCCCCGCAGTGGCGTTCAGCCCAGACGGACGTATCCTCGCCACCGCCTTCGCCGACCACACCGTACGGCTGTGGAACACCGCGAACCCCGCACACGCCACGTCCCTTGCCCCACCCCTGGCCGGCCATACCGCCGACATCTCCTCCGTGGCGTTCGGCCCAGACGGGCACACCATCGCCACCGCCTCCGCCGACCACACCGTGCGGTTGTGGCATCTGCCCACCGCCCTGCTGACCGACCACACCGACGTCGTCACCGAGACGCGGTTCAGTGCCAACGGCCGCCTCCTCGCCACCGCCTCCGCCGACCACACCGTACGGCTGTGGAACACCGCCGATCCGGCGCGTCCGACCCCGCTCGGCCGCCTTGAGGGCTTCACAGACCCCGTCGTCTCGATGGCGCTCAGCCCGGACGGCCGCATCCTGGCCACCACGGTCTTCTCCGAGAACCGCGTGGTCCTGTGGAACGTGACCGATCCAGCCCACCCCGCCGCACTCTCCCAGATCACGAACTTCTCCACCGGCGTCACCGTGGTGGCGTTCAGTCCCGACGGACGGACCCTCGCCACCGTCACCTCCACCGGAATCGTCGGCGGCGATAAAAGCGTGAGGCTGTGGGACACCTCGAACCCGGCCCATGCCCGCCTGCGCGCCCAAATGCCCACCGGCGCCGTCAGCGTGGGCGGCACAGTAGCGTTCAGCCCCGACGGGCGGACCCTCGCAGCCTCCGGCAGCTACGCCGGAGAGACGATGCAGCTGTGGGACGTGACCGACCCGGACCATCCGGCCCGCTCCGGCCCGCCCCTCGCCCAAGGTTTCAGTTCGATGGCGTTCAGCCCGGACGGCCGGACCCTCGTGACGACCACCACCACAGGCATCGCCGACGCTCCCGGCTACGGCACGATCCAACTATGGAACATCTCCGACCACGCCCACCCCACCCCCCTTGGCCAACCACTCAGCGGCTACACCAGCGCTGTCAAAGCGGTGGCTTTCAGCCCCGACGGGCACACCCTCGCCACCGCCGGAACCAATGTGCGTTTGTGGAACGTCACGGACCCGGCCCACCCTGCCGCGATCGGTCAACCCCTCGCCGTCGGCACCGCGGAACTCTTTTCACTGGCATTCACCCCGGACGGCCAAGCCCTCGCCATCGGCGGCTACGACGACACGGTACGGCTGTGGCCACTGGGAGAGGACCAGTCTGTCCAACAGATCTGCACGAACACGGACACCCCGACCCGCCCGCAGTGGCAGCAGTACCTCTCCGTACTCCC
This sequence comes from Kitasatospora sp. Xyl93, assembly GCF_055383135.1. Taxonomy (NCBI): domain Bacteria; kingdom Bacillati; phylum Actinomycetota; class Actinomycetes; order Kitasatosporales; family Streptomycetaceae; genus Kitasatospora; species Kitasatospora sp. Xyl93. The sequence goes on from NZ_AP029185.1 coordinate 6,103,211, forward strand.
CTATCACTCAACCTGCGGCTAACGACGGATTACGGTCCCACCGCTGGGTTCGAGCTGTCTGCTGCCGCCTCCGGCCACAGCGGCAGGGCTTCCAGCCCAGTGCCGCAGGACTGCAGGGCGAGGGGTTCGCTGGCGGGGGTGTGCATGGCGGATCCGTTCGTGGGGGCTGGCGTGGTGGGTGGTTCAGCGGAAGCGCGCGGCGGAGAAGGCCGGCGACGCAGGGGGCGGCGCTGGGTTCGGTGCGGGCCTTGCCGCCACGGCGGTGGCCGAGCGGCTTCGGGCGGCCTGCACTCGGTTGTCGTCCGGCGCGATGACCGACGCCGCCTGCCGCAGGGTCCGAGCAGCCTGCTGGAGCTCGCCGCGGGCGTTCTCCGAGGCGAAGCCGACGACGTGCCTGGCATTCTGGCGAAGCCCCTGGGCCTTCAGATCGTGGCGCTTGTCGTCTGTACGTTGCAGGTACGTGAGTTGCTCGGCGGCCTCCCCGAGGTCGGAGGCGGCCCGACCGAGATGCCCGATCGCTTCGGCGTACGCACGGGCGGCACGGAGCGCATGGTCGGGTGCGGGCTGATCGGTGATGCGGGTGGTGAACTCGGTGCCCATGGCCGTGATGAGGGAGCCGAGTTGGGAGATCTGACGGCTCAGGGCGACAGGGTCCGACACCTGGACGGGGAATCCGGCAGCGGGCAGCAGGTCCCTCTGCTGCTCCAGGGTGGTCGCGTGCTCGTGAAGGGTGACGGACTCGCCGTCGGGGGTGTTCACAGGAGGCTCCGGGAGGGGTGGTGCGGGGCGGCGCGGTCGTGGCTCCGGTTCGGCGTCGGGCTGATGGGAGGGACGCGGTCCGGTGTTGGGGTGTTCCGGGCAGGCGCCGGCGTGGGGCTGCGGGCGAGCGCCGCCTGGACGCGGGCCGCTTCGCCGACGGCGGGCCGGCACTGCGGGTCGGACGGGGACGTCGCCGTGAGCCAGCGGGCCCGCACCTCGTCGAGCGGGCCGAGGGCGTGCAGCGCATGGCCGATCAACTGACCCGGTGCGAGGCGCCGGTTGTCGGCGTGGGCGGCGATCTGCAGCGCGGCGCCAGCAGCGGTGCGGGTGACGGAGGAACGCAGGAGCCGCTCGCCGAGCCACTCAGCCGAACCCGCCGCCCCGTCTCGCAGCACGGGCCCGAGCCGGTCCTCGGTGAGCGTGCCGTCCGCCAGCAGGCCGCGCCGCTGCACCTCCAACAAGGCGGTGACCGGGTCGATCGGCTCACCGCGATGGTGGAGCGCGCCCAGGCAGCGGTAGAGCTGGCCGTGGCCGGGATCGGCGAAGTCCTGGGGACGCAGCCAGTCGAAGACCTCCTCGATCGCTCCGTCCTGGTTCACGAGCAGCGCCAGCAGGAACTGCTCGTCTTCCAGCTGGGCCGCCGCCGGTTCGTCACCGGCAGCGGTGATCGGCAGTACCCCGGGAGCGACGGCGCGGGGCTGGCTCCCCCACCGGGCGGCGAGTTCCTCCAACACGCCCACGAGGAAATCGGCTTGGGCGACGGCGCCCTGGACCTCGGCTTGGCCTGCGCCCTCCTGGGCGACGGCGAGCAGGCGGGCAGCGTGCTCGGCGACGGTGCGGTGGATCGAGCCCTCCAGCACCATGCGCCCGTAGACCGGAGCATGGGCCGGGCGGGGACAGGCGGCGATCAAGGTGTGCGGGTACGAGGCGGTGAGCCCGCGCACGTGCTTGCCGGCCTAGGCGAGCGTGTCGGTCAACCACGCCAGCGGCACCGCGCCCTTGGCGGTGAACGCCGGGTGCCCGTCGGAGCGGAGCCCGCGCAGCGCCGTGAACAGAGCCTGATGCGCGGGCCGGTAGAAGTCGCGGGCCTCCAGCCAGTCGAGGTTGCCGAGCTGGCGCGGGTCGAGCAGGACCGCGCCGAGCACGGCCTGCTCGCCCCGAAGCAGCGGGTCCATCTACCGCTCCCGCTGCTGGGCGCGGAGCTGTTCGACCGCGCGGTCGGCGGCGGCTTTCGCGGCGGCGAAGCGGTCCAGCTCACCGGTGAACGTGGGGTCGGTGGCCGGGATCGAGCCGTCGCCAGCAATCAGCCACCACTGGCTGCCCCGGCGGACGACCGGCGCAGCGGTGAGCGGCGTCGGACGGCCACGTCGGGTGGGCGAGTTGTTGTCGGACATGGAGAGCTCCTCGGGGAGTTGGGCGGATTCAGCGGCGCCGGCGGGCTGGGGGCGCGGCAGTTGGTGCGGTGGCCGGCGTCTCGGTCGCAAGGGCCCTGGGCCGGGCAGGCGAGGCGGCGGTGGCCGCGCGGACCCTGGCCTCGTCCGGTGCGGGGCGGCCGTGGGCATGCACGGCCTCGGCGGTTGCGGTGAAGCGGCGCTGGGAGGCGTCAAGGCCGGACGGCGGTGCCCACCGGGCGGCGTTGGCGGTGAGCGCCGGGGCGAGGGCGGCGACCTCGCTCGCGGGAGCCGAACCGCAGGCGAGCAGCCGGGACTGCGCCGACCACAGGTCCAGGAACCAGTTCCCGTCATCCAGCAGGACAGCCTGTACGTGGGCAGTACCCGGGGCATCCTGGTAGACCCACGTGCCACTGCGTGGTTGACGCCAGCTTGGCCCGGCGAACGGTGGATCGGGCACTGCGACTTGGGAGCCGAACCCCGAGCGGTTGAGGGCGGAGGCGTTCGAGATGGTCATGCCGCCAGCCCGAATCCGTCGTGGTCACGGGACTTGGCGAGGGCCCGTTCGGTGATGGCCTGGGTGGCGCGGGCGGAGGCCGGGCCGATCTGCTTGGCGGAGCGCTCCTTGTACCAGGGCTTGAGGTCGAGCATCGCGACCCGCATGCCGGTGGCGAACAGGAGGATCTTGCCCTTGGGGAGCGCGCGGATCTCGTCCGGCGGCAGAATCCGTTCGGTGCGCATCGACACCGAAGTCGACTTGCCGCCATCGGAGTTGGAGACGGAGATGGTCTGCACGTCGTGCTCGCCGATCTGCCGGGAGAGGCGGTCCGCGAAATCGGCGTCGTCGATGCCCGAGCCGATGATCTTCGTGGTGGCGGCGGACCAGAGGGCGTCCATGCCGGCCTCGCCCCAGCAGCGCTGGCCCTGCCGGTAGGACTGCAGGATGGTGATCGGGATGACGCCCCGGCTGCCCAGGTGGGAGTAGAGGTCGGGCAAGTCCGAGATCTTGCAGACGTTCGCGGCCTCGTCGAGGACGCACAGGGCAGGCGGGTCGAGCCGGCCGCCGTTGCGTTCGGCGACGATGACGGCTGCGCGCATCATGGCGTCCGCCGCAGCCGCGATGATCGCCGAGGCGGAGCCGCCGCCGTCCTTGCTGAGCAGGAAGAGCGTGTCCCGGGAGGAGGCGAAGTCGAACGGCTTGAACTCGGGCAGGCCGGGCGCGGGGGTGACCCACGCGGCGATCTCCGGGTCCAGCAGGCAGCTCGCGTACTGCCTCGCCGTTTCGTAGATGCCGTCGCGCGTTTCGGTGGCCCCGGTGACGGTGCCCTGGAGCTGGGCGGCGACGGCGTGGTGGCCGGCGTCGCCGAGCAGGTCGACGGGGGTGCGGTCGGCCGGGGAGGCGAGCCAGGCCAGCACGTCGGTGATCGGACGGCGGTGGCTGGCGGCGGCCAGGAACAGCGCCCCGAGCGTGTTGGCGGCAGCGGTGGACCAGAAGTCGGAGCCGCTCGCCTCGTCCACGCTCGCGGTCACGAAGTGCCCGGCCAGGCGCTTGGCGCCAGCGAGGTCGCGGGCGTCGGCGAGGATGTCCCACCACATCTCGCGCGGGTGGTGCGCGATCTGCTGCGGGTCCAGCGTCCAGACCTTCCCGACCTTCGCGCGGGCGTCGACGCACGCCGTGTACGCGTCGTTGGCGGCCTTGTTCGAGGTGAGCAGGACGGGGCCGGGGGCGGCGAGGATCGCGGGGATCGCGATCCCGGACGTCTTGCCGGAGCGGGGCGCCATGATGGCGACCATCACGTCCTCCCAGGAGGCGCGGACCTCGGCCCGGCCGGGGGAGAGCGTGCCGACCAGGATGCCGCGGTCGGCCGGGGCGATCTCCTTCTGGTCCTTCAGGCTCGGGCGAAGGCTCCTGGCCTTCTGTGTGATTTCCTTGTCGAGCAGCGGCGCGATGTCCGCCCTGCGAGCCAGGCCGCTCTTCGCCCCGGCGCGCCGGCGCAGCACGATGACGAGCGCAGTGCAGCCGAGGAGAGCGGTGACCAGACCGGGGACGATGCGCGCGCCGACCAGTACTGCGGTCGGGGTGAGGTGCGGCCACAGCCGTTCGGGGTGGAGCAGCGCGTCGGTGACGCGGAACGGAGTCCAACCGCCGGATCCGACGAGGGCGTTGGTGAGGTTGCCGGTCAGCCAGGCGAGGCTGCCGAAGGCGAGGGCTGCGCCGAGGACGCCGAACAGGAGATAGAGGAGCGCGTCGGTGCCGGTGCTGGTCGACGGCGCGTTGGTGCGCGGGGCAGGCAAGGGAGGTTCCAGGTGGGTGCGAGCGGGCGGTGGGCGGGGCGCGCTCGGCTCTGGTACGGCTCACGGAACTTGCTCTCCTTCGAGGGGGGAGGTGGAGGAACGTTTCAGCGGGTGCGGCCGGCGCCGGAGACCGCTGCGGCCGACACCGGCACCGGTGCGGCAGGGCCAGCGGTTGTCCGCGGGCCGGCTGCGGCGGCGGCAGGGGAGACGGCAAGCGCTGCGCTGGTGACGGCGGGCGAGGGGTAGACAGCCGCGGTCTGCTCCGGGCGGGCGAGTTCGCGCGCGTCGGGCGGAGCGCCGAGGGAGCGCAGATCGCCGACGGCGTCCACGAGTTCTGCCTCGGCGGTGCTGACCCATTCGGCAGCGGTGGAGAAGCGGTCGGATAGCTCGTACTCGTTGGGGTCCAGGTTGGTGACCTGCTCCGCTGCAGCCTCCAGCGCTTCCCGCAGTCGGGCGAGGATGCCGTCGTCGGGGTCGAGGAGCTGGTCGATCGCCTCGGCCGCCTGGGCGGGGGTGGCGGCGCCGCGGATGCGGTCGGTCAGTTGGAGGACCTGCTGGCCGGTGACCTTGAGACCGTTTGGGTCGGTGGGCGTGGTCAGCCGGTTGAGGTCGAGCTTCGGGTCGAGGTCGACGCTGTAGCGGGCGGCGCGCAGCATCTCGGTGGCGTGGGTGGCGATGGCGGCCCGGTCGGCGGGGGCGGTAGTGGTGGGCAGCCGGTGCCGGCGGCCGTACCAGTCCTCGGTCTGCCGGAATCCGGCTGTTCGGAGCAGGGTGGCGGACAGGTCGTCGCTGGAGCCCTTGGCGGTGACGCTGCCGCTCGGCTCGATGCTGATGGTGATAACGGGGGCGGGCATCCGGTAGTCCTTGGCGGTGGTGATGGAGGGGGCGGACCGGGTGAGGCCGAGTTCGGTGGCGATACGGTTGCACTCGGCCTGCACGTGGAAGGCGTCCCGGTACGTGCTGCGGATGCGGCCGTCTTCGCGGACGACGGTGGCGACGATGTGCACCGAGCGGTCGAGGTTGCGGATCGCGGCCCACCGGCAGCCGTCCGGGTCGCCGTCGGGGGCGAGACCGGCTGCGGTAACCAGGCGCCGGGCGACGTCGGCCCACTGGGCGTCGGTCAGGTCCGGTTGGCGGGGGTCGGAGCGCACCGAGCACAGCCATACCGGCCGTTCGGGCGCGCGGGCGCCGATCCGCGTGGTCGGGGCGTCCAGCACTCCGCCGCCCAGGACTTCCTGAGGGTCGCCGAAGAGGGGCAGCTGCTTGTCGGCACCGCGGTAGTCGGCGGCGATCAGCCGGGGCCGCAGCCGGTGGCGAGGATCCTCCGGCCCGTAGAGGGCGGGAATCAGCGCGGCCGTGGTGGCGGCGCGTTGAAGGTGGGCGATCACGGCGTCCCCTCTCGGACGATCGGTCGGCGTGCCCGGCGGCGCGGGCTGACGGGGACGAGGATCCGCAGGATTCGCGGTTTGGTCCGGCCGCCGACCGGTGGTAGAAGTCCGCCGCTGGGCACCGCCCGAAGGTCACACGAAGGGGTTCTCCGTTGGCCGGTCGGCGTCGGTCGCGGCATCCAACAGCTCGGGCAGGTCCCCGGGGTCGGACGCGCGCTGGTCGATCCACCAGCCGGCACGGGTGATGGTGCGGGCCTGGTCCTCGATCCGCTCCCACGTGGACTCCGGCATCCCGCGGTCCAGGACCAGCGCGGCGTAGGAGGCGGCGAGGACCTGGTGGCGGGAGCGGGTGCCCCAGGTAGTGCCCTTCTCGGTGCCCTCCAGCGGCGGCATCCGGTACTGCTCGGACCAGGCTTCCGATTCGGCCTGCTCGGCCGCCCGCTTGGCCTCCAGCCACGCCGCCCTCTCCGCCTCGTCGCCGGCCTTCGCCGAGCGCCAGCAGTCCGTGCACTCCTGCTTGGCCAGCCACTCGGCGAACCCGGCCCGCCGGTCGGCCGGGCGGTCGCCGAGGTTCCGTTCCACCTCGTGCCCGCACGAGTGGGTGATCTGCCAGACCTTCTTCACAGCCATGTCTGCTCTGCTCCTTGGGTATCGGGGTGGTGGTCAGCGAGCACGCGCGAAGGCGATGCGCGGATCGACGGCCGCCGGCGGCGGGACGGCAGGCGCCGCAGTGGCGCGCGGCCGGGACGGCGCGGCGGCGAGGACGGCCTCGTCGACGCGGAACTTGCGCGTGGTGAACGCCTGGTGGGTCGTGGCGCGGTGGGCGGCGACGTCTGCGGCGAGCTGCGGTTGCACGGCCACGCGCAGGTCGCCGGCCCCGTGCATGGCCGTGGTCGCGGAAGCCAGACGCTCCAGTGACTCGCCCCGGCCGACCGTGGAAGGAAGGGTGTAGACGTCGAGAGGGTGGTTGAACTGCCAGCCGTGGGCTTCGAGGATCTCTCCGCCGCGCTCGACCGCGTTGACCGTGTCGGCGGTGGCGGCGACGATCCCGAGCCGGGGGTGTTCGGCGAAGGCGATGTCCGGCTCCGGAGCGGGCTGTCGGTGGCTCTCGGGCTCGTCAACGCCGGGGTGTGCAAGGACCCGTGGCGCCTCGATGGTGTTCGCAGGGACCAGGGACATGTCGGTGTCGACGCGGTAGCCGGCGCCGGTGAGTAGCTTGGCGGCCCAAGCGGCGCGCTGATCAGCCTCGCGCTGCTGGTCGGTGAGCGTGAAGAGATTCGGGTGGCTTGGAATCCGCCGGAAGTCGAGGCGTTCCAGCATCCACTCGGCGGCGGCCGACTGGGTGGGGAGAGCGGCGACGATGCCGTGCTCGGGGTGGCGCCCGATGGCGACTTCGGGCAGGTGGCTGGGATCGGGGGAAGACACGGTGGAACTCCGCTTCGCGGTACGGACGGTGAGGGCGCGGGACGGGGAGCGGTCTGATCGGGCGAGACATGGCGGGCACCTTCCTGGCGGGGTTCACCGACGGGGCCCGGTGGAACGGACGGGGCCGGTGACTGCGGCGAGAACGGCTTCGGTCGGGTGGCCGGTGAGGGTGCGGGTGGAGGCGGGGGAGGTGGCGAGCGCGGCGAGCACCCGGGCGTCGACGCCGCTCGCCGCGGTCTGCGGGGCGGGCCGGGCGAGGCCGTGGTGGGCGGTGCGCCGGTCAGCGAGGTCGCCGCGCATCGCCCGGATCTCCCGCACGTAGCCCTCGGCCATGGTCGCGATGTAGCGCAGACGCGCCGCGTAGTGCGGATCGGACGCGCCGCCCAGCCCCTCCCACCAGGAGGCCGTCTCGTGGAGGGTGCCGACGACCTGGTCGAGGACGCCGTCGCCGGGAGCGGTCAGCTCGCTGAGCGCTTCGACCACCTCCCGGGTGTGCCCGGCCTCCGAGATGGCCTCGGTGACCTGGGCCAGCGAGTGTGTCGGCGGCAGTGTCGGCGGGAGGGTGGCGTCGAGCAGTTCGGCCGGACAGGCAAAGGCGTAGCCGTTGGCCTGCAGGTGGTCGACGGCCCGGGTCACGGCAGCGCGGCGCTCGTCGGGGTCGACCATGGCGGCCGGGAGCCGGTGGTAGGTCTCGTGCACCCGGACGACGGGGACGAACCCGGCGCGGTGAAGTACTGAATCCGCACTGACCCGCACGGCCTGAGTCTGGCGCAGGGGCGGAGCGCCGAGCCGGTCCAGACGCTCGCCGATGGAGGCGAGCATCGATTCGACGCTGCGACCGCGTCGTGCGTCCGGGCCGGTCGGCTGGCTGTCGTACAGCACCTCGCGGGACCTGGTGCGGGGGTCTTCGCGGAATGCGGACCAGCCGACGACCTCGCCGTTGCCGGTGCGAGGGACGATGAACATGAGGCCTTCGTCGGGCAGTTCAGCTTCGATGTACGGGCCGGGCCGGGTCGTGCAGGGGAGTCCTCGTTCCGCGAGCGACCTGGTGATGTCGGGGAACGGGTCGTGCGCCGCCGGGCGGATGGTGTGGTGCACGTACGCGTTGACGCCGGAAGCGGTTTCGGTGAACTGGACGATCAGCTGGTCGGGTTGCATGGCGTGCTCCTGCTGCGGTCGCCCCCGGGCACCGGGGGCCGTGGCACTGATGATGCGGAGATCCAGGAGTTTGGTTCGGCCGGAATCTGCTGGTACAGCAGAGGGTCGCCGGGCCGGGCGCCGCGCATCTGGACGCGGTGGTGCCGGCGCCGCTGGGGCTGGGGCGCTCTGGTCCCGGAGGTGACTGGAGCGGGCGATGGCGGCCTTGATCTGCGCCTCGCGGTCCGGGACGGGGAAGCCGATCCGTTCGAAGTAGACCCGCACGTACACCTCGTCGGCAGCGCCGAAGGCGCCGCCGGGCCGGAACAGGGCGTAGGTGGACCCCCACTGCTTGCCGGTGCTGCTGGTGTGGGTAAGGACGAGGTCCCAGCCGGAGCCGAGGTAGGGGCGGGAGTCGCGGCGGGCGGCGAGGATCTGCTCGAACGCGGTGAAGTCGGCCGGGGTGAGGCGGGAGTGGTCGAGGTAGGACTCGTTGTCGTTGTAGGACAAGGCAGTTGGCGTCTTTCTCAGGCAGCGAGTCGGAAGTCGGTGTCGTAGAGCTCGCGTTCGCGCGGGTGGAGGAGGTGCTGCACGATGAAGCTCAGGCCCGCGACCTTCCACAGGCCCCGGCCGCGGGTGAGGGCGGCGATGGCCTGGGCTTCGACACCGGTGAGGCCGAGCAGGGACATGGACACCTGGACCTGGTCGGGTTCCTGGCGGTAGATGATCCGGGTGGAGCAGTCGGCGAGCAGGCCCTCGGCGAGGACGCGTCCGCGCGATCCGGCGTCGCCCGCGGACAGCAGGTCGGAAAGGCGGTGCAGGATCAGGAGGTTGGCGATGCCGAGGCCGCGGGAGAGCTTCCACTGCTGCTGCATGCGCTCCAGGAGGCCGAGGTGGCGCATGATCCGCCACGCCTCGTCGTAGATCACCCACCGCCTGCCGCCGGTGGGGTCGGCGAGCGCTGCCTCCATCCAGGCCGAGGCGCAGGTCATCGCGAGGACGAGGGCGGTGTCGTCGCCGCTGCTGCCCAGGCGGGACAGGTCGATGGAGAGCATCGGGGCGTTCGGGTCGAACGTCACGGTGGAGGGTGCGTCGAACATCCCGCTCAGGTCGCCGCTGACCAGGCGGCGCAGGGCGTGGGCGAGGTCGTCGGCGGCGTGGCCGATCCGCCCCTCGTCGCCGAGGGTGGCGTCCAGGCGTTCGCGGGTGCCGAGCAGGCGGGCGATGTCGCCGAGCAGCGGCACCGTGTTGTTCGCGGTGGCGTCGGCGACGGCCAGGTCCAGGGCGGCGGACAGGCCGGTGTGTTCCATCGGCAGCAGATCGCGCTTGAGGACGGTGGCCGCGAGGCTCGCCAGGAGGAGCAGGCGGCGCTTGCGGACCTCGCTGGTCCAGTCCTCCTCGCTCACCCCGTCCGGCCGCTGCGGCGCGTCCAGCGGGTTCAACCGCCCCGGCAGGCCGGGGCCGAGCGCGATGGTCTGCCCGCCGAGTGCCTCGGCCAGGCCGGACCACTCACCCTTCGGGTCGGACGGCACGTAGATCTTGTATCCGTGGGCGATGGCGCGGGTCGCGATCGACTTGGCGAGCGCGCTCTTGCCCATGCCGATGACGCCGCACAGGATCGCGTTCGGGTTCGTGAAGCCCTCTATTCGGCCGGAGTTGTAGAGCGCGAACGGGTCGTAGCAGAAGGAGCCTTCGGCGTGGAGGTCGCGGCCGATGAAGATGCCCTCGGCGCCGAGGCCGGCCTCGGCGAGGAAGGGGTAGGCCCCGCCGGCGACGGCGGTGGTCATGCGGTGTTTGGGCAGGCGAAGGCGGCTGCCGCGTGCGGAGGCGGGGCCCGGCCGCCCGGAGACGGGGTAGGTGGGCTGCAGGTCGGGGTCGGCGCCCTCGTGTTCGCGGCGCTTGGCCGGGGCCTGGGCGGTGCGGGCCTTGGTGCGGGCTTCGGCGAACTCAGCGCGTGCGGCGCGCTGCTGGGCGCGGGTGGTCTTGCGCGGGACGAAGAGGTGGGAGGCGGTGGCGCGGTTCCTGGGCATGATCGCGTATCCGGGATGGTCGGGTCAGCGGCGGGTGAGGCCGGTGAACGGGGAGTGCAGGTCGGCGGGGGTAGTGCGGCGGCGGACCAGCTGGGCTGTCTCCTGGTGGCGTCGGCAGATGGTCAGCTCGGGCGCGCCTTCGGGCAGACGCGTCCGGCAGGCGTCCGGGCCGGGGACCTCGCCGGTGCCGGGCCGCGGGGAGCAGTGGTAGGCGGCGTGGAGGTGGTCGGCGGCCTGCCACAGACGGGTGCGCGCGGCCTTGAGGTGGTCGCCCTCCCCGGGCAGCAGCGGGAAGGTGCGCTGGGCGTGGGCGTCGAGCAGGCCGTGCAGCGAGACCAAGTGCTCGTGGAGCGAGTCGAGTTCGGCACGGGAGGCGACCAGCGGCCCGGTAGGGATGTTGAGCGCGCGGTGGAAGTCGATCGCGGCGGTCGCGTAGGGGACGAAGTCCTGGGCGGTGGCGGTGGTGGCCGGCATGAGGGTGCTCTTTCGGATTCGAGACGGGCCGGCATCAGGCGGCGAGGGCGAAGGGCAGGGCGGCGGCGGTGAACGCCTCGGCCTGCTGCCAGGTGAGCGGGCGCAGGTCGAGCTGGGCGCCGACGGCCGCGGTCTCCACTACGGCGCAGGCGGAGCGCAGTTCGTCTTCGGTGTCGGCTGAGACGGTCAGCAGGCCGGTCAGGGCGACGTCGGCGTGCCCGGCGATCAGCTGGCGCTCGCGGTCCTGGATGTCCTGGTACTCCACCGAGTCGGCCTCGGAGGCGACCTGTCCCTTGCGGGCCCGCTCGGCCGAGTCGGCGATCACCGATGCCTTCTTGCGGCGAACGTCGCGCATCGCGGAGTCGATGTCCTTGGGCTCGTAAGCCAGGGAGACGGTGCGGCGCACACCGGAGGCGAAGAGCACCTGGTGGAGGAAGCCCGGGTTGACCTGGGTACGGGGCCAGTTCTCCACCCAGTAGGTGGAGTGGTGGGCGGAGTCCGTCGAGATGTGGTCGGCCTTCTCCAGGACGACCACGGGGCCGGCGGCGGCCGGGTCGGCGGCTGGGCGACCGTCCTTCGACCAGCGGTCCAGCGCAGCACGGGACTTGGGGTCGTAGGCGGTTCGGGCGACGGCGGCGATCTCGCCGGCGTTCAGCCAGCCGGTCGGGTTGAGGCCGGCGGTGCGCGCGGACTGCTCGAAGGAGCTGGTCAGCTGGGCGAGGACCGCGAAGCCGCCGGTCAGGCCACCGCCAGCCTGCGAGATCAGGCGCTTGGCGGCCTTGAAGTCGAGGGCGATGGCCACGTATGCCTCGTGCGGGGCGCTGGCCGGGCCCGCGTTCTGGATCAGCTCGCCGTACAGGGCTCCCGCGAGCGGCGCGTCGGGGTGGCCGTTCTCCTCCCAGTGGCGGCGAAGCCCGTCGCCGGAGTCGGGCACGGTCCGCTCGATCACCTGGATCCGGGCGACCTGGCCGGTACGGGCGAGCGCGGCCAGCGCCCGGCCCCACCCGTTCACGTTCGCGTTCTGGGTGCCAGGGTCCAGGAGAGCGTAAGCGCGGCTGCTGACCTTCACGATCGCGGTGAGGGTGCCGGCGTGCGGGTCGTGGACGGCACCGTAGCGGCGGTCGGGGGCGGTGACCACACGCAGGCTGGCCGCACTGCCAGGCAGGTGCAGCAGGCCCTCGCGCACCGGCCGGGAGGAGGGACGGACGAGCCAGATGAGCTGTCCGCGGAACCGGCGCAGCGCGTAGCGGACGGCGATCGGAGCCCAGTCGGCGAGGATACGGCCCCGGTAGCGGACGAACACGAACGGGGCTATCACGCCCCACACGGGGAGGAACTGGAGGGCGCCGGTGACGCCCCGGGTGGTGAGGACGGCGAGCAGGAGCAGGCCGGCGGCGGCGGTGGTGATCAGCTGCGGTGCGCTCAGGCCGAGCAGGATGCCGCGCTTGGAGCGGTGGGGGAACTTGACGGACACAGGGGTGGCATCGGGCGTCGAGGAGGACATCGGGGTTCCAGAGGGGGGGTGAGCGTGCGGGCGGCGGGCGGGAGCGCGGCACTCTTCTGGACTGCATCGAGGGACTCCTTCCCTGGTCGTGGGGCCCGGGGCGGGCGGCGGGCCGCCGCCCGCCCCGGGGAAAGGGGGTACCGGTCAGGAACCGGGATTGCTCGGCCGGTTCGGGTAGACGAACCGGACCGGATCGGGAGCAGAGGCTCCGCTCGGCGCAGGCACGCTCGTCGCGGGCGGTGCCGGAACGGCGGGGACCGCAGGTGCCGATGGCGCAGGCACGCCCGGTCCCGGGGCCGCACCAGGTGCGGACGGCGCGGCCGAGCCCTCCGAAGCGCTCCGGATGCTCGGGGCGACCGGTGCCTCCTGGCCGCCGGACTTCGACGGACCCTCACCGCCACCGGAGGAGGCCCGGGTGATCAGCGCCGGAATGCCGGGCCGGGTGACCAGGGCACGTCCGCGGTCGCCGGGCGCGCTCGGATCCTCGCCGAAGCGGAACTTCGTCGGCTGCTGCGCGGGCCCGGCGTCGATGCCCTCCTTACTGACCCGCCCGGTCGGATCGATGCCGGAGGAGACGCCGCCGCCGTCCATCCCCGGGACCTGGCTGGGGCCCTGCGGGGCCGGAACACCGGTACCCATCTGCATCGCGAGGCCGGCAGCGGTCTTCGCGGCCCCGGCGGCAACCGCCATGCCGGCGACACCGGTGCGGTGCATGTCGTCGTGGCCGCTGCCGTCGGTTGCCCAGTGGATGAACTTGTAGACGGCGTAGGGGCACAGCAGGACGAGCACCATGATCACGACACCGGCCATGACGTCCGAGAGGGCGGCCATCCCGTCCTTGGCGTCGGAGTTGCCGATCGCGGAGACGCCGGTGATGAACACGACGGTCATCAGGAGCTTGGAGACCACCAGGGTGGCGGTGGCCTCGATCCAGCCGCGCCGCCAGCGCTGGGCCACCTCCCAGCCGCCGCCGGCCCCGGCGAAGCTGGCGAGCACGACCATGATCAGGACGCCGACCTTGCGGGCCACCATCACGCCCCAGTACAGGAACGCGCCGATCGCGCATCCGACGGCGACCAGGGCTGGGATCGCCCAGCCGAGCCCGTACATGAAGCCGAGCTCGGACACCTTGATGATCCGCCGGATCGCGTCCTCCAACGACGTGCCCGCCGCCTTGAACAGCCCGGCGGACAGGGCATCGACCACGGTTACCGCCACGGCGGTGAAGGAGATCGCGCAGAAGGAGAACAGGACACCGGTCATGGTGCCCCAGGCCGCACGGGCCAGGGCCCGGTCGTCCCTGCGCCAGGCGGCCAGGATCAGCTGCGCACAGAACGTACCGACGGTCAGGACCAGGCCGATCGGCAGGATAAGCTGATAATTGCTCCTGAACCAGGGGGCATTCAGGTCGATGGCCGTGGTCTGGTCGACCGCTCGCGAGGCGAGGTTGACGGCGCTGGTCGCCAGCTCCGTCATCGACTTCGTGATCCACGCGCCGATGCCGTCGGTGATGCTCTTGCCCGGGTCCGAGACGAAGTTGATCGCGTCGACCGCGTCGCAGACCTGGTTGATCATCGGGATGTTGCAGACATCCATGAGGGGAACCTCCTTCCTCGGGTCAGGGCGAGACGGTCGGCAACACGCCGACCAGAGCGCAGGGACGGTCGGGGCGGCACTGGACGGCGAGGGTGGACGAGCGGTCCTCGGCCCCGCCCTGCGGCGCACCGTTCCAGGAGATCGACTGCTTGCCGGTCACGGTGACGGCGTAGATGTACGCCTGCTTGATCGCTCCCGGATCGGCCTGCAGCGCCCTGGTGAACGTGTCCGGGAAGTGCGCCTCCTCCACGGTCGCGGTGGCGAACTGGCCGGAGTCGGCCATCCGCCCCCACAGCAGAGGCGAGGGCACCGGACGGTCCACCGAATCGGCGTCGACGTAGCTCCCCTCGGGCGTCAGCCACCGGTGCAGGCTAGCCACCAGCTCCGACTGCGAGTACGAGCGGGTGTCGTACGACCACAGCGCCACCGCCGCCGCCTTCGCATAGGCGATCGGATCGTGCGTCGACGGCGGACCCGGCAGCGAAGCGGCACCGTCCTTCGGCCCCGCCGACGCGGACACGGCCGGTGTGGGAATGGCGGGCGAACTCACGATGTGCGAAGGATGGTTGGGCGCGGGCCGGGTGCCGCGGGTGAAGTAGGCGAGTGCGCCGGCCAGGACCATGAGGGCCACCAGGACCACCAGGCCGAGCAGCGCCCGGCGGCGCACGCGCGATGCGCCGCCGGACACGCCTTCACGGGTGATGGAACGTTTCTGCATCAGTGGACCTGGCCGCCCAGCCCGGAGAAGAACGCCACGATGCCGTTCGCCGCGCCGATCAGCAGCGCGGCGCCCGCGCTGACCAGCACGCCCTTCTTGCCGTTGGCCTCGGCCTGGTGGCCGCCGGAGTGGTGGCCCCAGGCCCACACCCCGGCGCTCACCGCGAGCGCCCCGACGATCGCGATGATCCCGAACAAGTTGATCGAGCCCATCACCTGCTTGAGCACCGAAAGTCCGGGCAGGCCACCCTCGTTGGGGGTGATGCCGGGGTCGTATGCGAGCTGCGTGACCGCGTCCGCGAGGTACATGAAGAACTCCAGTTCGGATGTGGGCGCGCGAAGGCAAGCCCGGAGAGGGAGAAGAACGGTGAGAGGAGAGGCGCCGGTCAGACGATGCGGCGGGCCGCGAGGATCTCCGGACGCCATTCGGCGAGGGTCGAGATCTTGACCACGTCACCGGTCTTGGGAGCGTGCACGATCAGCCCCGAGCCGATGAACATCCCGACGTGCTCCGGCACGGCGGCACTTCCCCGGGTGAACAGCAGGTCACCGGGCTTGAGCGCGTCCGTCGACACGGCGGTGCCTTGCTTGACCTGGGCGTAGGTGGTCCGTTCCAGGGAGACGCCGGCGGCCTTGTAGGCCATCTGCATCAGCGAGGAGCAGTCGCACCGGCCCATCGGGTCCGGCCCGTGCGCGTTGGCGCACGACCCGCCCCACTGGTATGGGGTGCCCAACTGGCCCAGCGCCCAGCGGATCGCGGTCTGGACCTGCTGCGGCGCGTCCGCCGGGACCGTGTACCCGCTCGGCAGAGAGCCGGCCGGGATCGTCCCGAAGTCGGTGCCGTCGCCGGCCGTCGTCGACGTCGCGCAACTGCTGGTGCCCGGCGAGGGGCTCGCGGTGGCGCCGGCTGAAGGGGACGGTGTCGGCGTCGGGCTCCCTCCGGGCAGCGGCGAGGCCGTGCCGGCGGGAGCGAGCAGCGGCTCGATCGCCTTCTGCAACGCGGTCGCGAGCGGCTCCCACTTCGCATAGGCGTCGGGGTAGCCGCTCCTCTGCACCGCCTGGGCGGTCTGGGTGACGGTCATCGACTGCCACCCACTGACCTGGTTGAGCGCCTCGTAGAACTTCGTCGAGGCGTACACCGGCTGCATGATCTGCGCCGCCGTGCCCCAGCCCTGCGAGGGCCGCTGCTGGAACAGGCCCAGCGAGTCCCGGTCGCCCCCGTTGACGTTCCGCAGTCCGCTCTCCTGCAGGGCGGTCGCAAGGGCGACGATCTGACCACGGATGGGAATGTGCATGGCGACGCCCGTGGCCTGGATGGTCTTGGCGTTGGGGACTTGCTCGTCCGGCTTGTCCAGCCCTGCCACGCTCGGAGCGCTGAGTGGACTGGAGCCCTTGAGGATCGACTCCACCTGCGCCGCGACAGCGGAGCTGTCCACACCCTGTGGACCACCGCCCGGCGGACACGATCCGGACGTGGCCGACGCGTTGCCCGCGCCGACGATCACCACCGGCAGGGCGAGCAGCAGCGGGCCGCAGGCGACGACACCGACGAGCGCACCGACAGTCTTCTTCACGGCCGCCGCCGATCACCCGGGCGGCGCCCGGCGATTGACGGAGGCGGATGAGGGCACGGGTGTGCCAGGGCATGCTGCATTGCAGCGGCTCCTTGCGGGGTTCGTAGGAGGGCGCGGTGCCGGCCTCTCGTGCGAAGAAGTCGCCGGCACCGCGCCGGTGGTGAAACCGCCCTTGCTCAGGGCGGGCCCGGATCACGGGAGTTGGTAGCTCCCGGACGCCGGTCTCGGGTCACACGCGGCAGCCAGCCGCGCTCGTAATCTCAGCCGGAACACAGCGACTCCTCAGGGCGGGGGTAGGGGACAGCGATCCGTAGACAGCCCTGGTTGGACGAGGCAGCGCGGATCAATGCACGCCGAGCCGGGCCGAGTTGGCCCCTGCCCGGTTGGCATGGCGAGACAGTAGACGCGAAATCCGGCCGCACCAAACGACCCCCCACCAGGGCCGATCCCCAGGGAACCGCTCGTTAGGTGCGGCCGTCGATCGCCGCTACCGTCCCCGTCATCCCCGCTCCTGGCGGCAGCCGCCGGGCGTCGCCCGGAGCGGGCCCACCCCTGTCCTGAAAGAGGAACCCGTGACCTACACGCTGCACCGAGGCGACGCCCTGACCGTGCTGAAGACCCTGCCCGCCGAGTCCGTCAACGCCGTCATCACCGACCCGCCGTACAACTCCGGCGGACGGACCAGCTCCGAGCGCACCAGCCGCGACGCCCGCACCAAGTACGTCACCAGCGGCAGCGCCCACGACCTCCAGACCTTCCCCGGCGAGAACCGCGACCAGCGCTCCTACCGGGCGTGGCTCACCGACCTGCTGACCGAGGCGTACCGGGCGAGCACCGAGCACGCGGTCGCGATGGTCTTCTCCGACTGGAGGCAGGAACCCACCACGAGCGACGCCCTGCAGATGGCCGGCTGGACTTGGCAGGGCACCATCCCGTGGATCAAGCCCGCCAGCCGACCGCGCAAGGGCGGCTTCAAGCAGTCCGCGGAGTTCATCAGCTGGGGGACCAAGGGCACCCTCGACAAGAGCCGGGCGATCTACCTGCCCGGCCACTTCATCGCCTCCCAGCCCCGCAAGGACCGGGTGCACATCACCCAGAAGCCGGTGGAGATCATGCAGCAGCTCGTCCAGATCTGCCCCGAAGGCGGAACTGTCCTCGACCCCTTCGCCGGCAGCGGCTCGACCGGCGTCGCCGCCCTGCGCGAGGGCCGGCAGTTCGTCGGCGTCGAACTCTCCCCGCACTACGCGGAGATCGCCGACCAGCGGCTGCGAGCAGAGCTGACCCAAAACGACTTCGTCCTCGCCGGACCGGAGGCGTGACCGTGAGAACGCCGGGCAGCCAGCGCTGTCCGGGCCGCAGAGGCAGAAGGGCGGCTGGAGCATGATGCTCCAGCCGCCCTCGCGCCTTCATCAGGCCGCTTGCACCGCCCGTTGGATCAGCGGCACCGCCTTCTCCAGGTCGGCCGCCGAGGCGATCCGCACCTCAAGGTCCCCGGTGCCCAGGTGCCCGATCCCGCGCATGTCGCGCGTGAAACCCTTCTCCAGCTCCACCGTGTCCGGGTGCAGCCGTAGGTACAGCAGGATCGCTCGGTGTGAAGCCGACGGCCGGAAGATCACGCTCGCCACGTTCTGCAGACGGCGGTAGGCGATGTAATGCCGGAGGGCGACGACCTCCACCTCGCCCGACGCGGTGAGCACCTCGTCCAGCTCGCCGTACAGATCCTGGAGGCACTCTGGGACGTCAGCCGGAACCGGCAGCTCCTCGGCCTCGACCGCAGTCGACGGCACCACGGCCGCCTTCGAGCGGCGGACAGCCGCCGGGCTGACGGCCCCCGAGACCGGTTCGACGAGCTGAAGGCTCAGCAGGCCGCCGTCGAAGATCCGATAGCGCACCAGCTCGATCCGCCAGGACCGGCCCAGATCACCGACCGCGACCCGGTCGTGATGCGAGTACCCGGCCGCGATGCACAGCGCCCGCGGAGCGCGCCAGTCGATGGACTCGGCCGCTTCTGGGCCCAGCTTCTCTCTGACGAGCGCCTCGAACTCGTGCCGGCAGCTCTTCAGCCAAGTCAGGTAGGAGACGGCTTGCGAGACAACGCCGCTGTCGTTGCCTTTCTTGAACTCGACCACGACGGGCACGCTGTTCTCGTCCAGGCCGAGCGAGTCCACCCGCCCTCGGTGCCAAGGGCCGGTCGGGTACTCCGACGCCAGGAACCGGATGCCGAGCATGCGCTCCATCCCGGCCTCAACCCGGCGCTGCAGCTCCACCTCCAGCGCCACCGTCGAGCCCCGCAGCTCCACGTCCCGGCCGTCCGCCCCGAGCCGAAACACCTTGAGATCGCTCACCGATCCCCCTTCGCACGATCGTACGAGGAGACCAATCGAATGAGGGGGCCCGGTATTCCGCCTCTTGCCATGTTCCCGGGAAGATCAACTCGCCGGGGAGGACTGGAACATTGGGCACTGATGCGCCCAGTCGCCCCTGACGTCGGTCAGACCACCGCAGGGCCGTGACGGGCTCGCGTCAGCCGGTGGCCTCTGCTACTTCGTCCTCGTCGACAAGTTCATCCGGGTCCACGCCGAGGGCTTCGGCAATGGCCTCGAACTCGGCCAGCGCCGCTTTCAGGTCCTCCACGATCTCTTGGGCGATCACTCCCGGCGGCAGCTGGCTGTCCGCGTCGTCCAGCGCCGGATCCTTCATCCACGTGATGTCGAGATTGACCTTGTCACGTGCCATCAACTCGTCGTACGTAAAGGGCTTGAAGCGCCCCGACTCCAGCTCTGTGCGCTCGGTGCGAGGCTTGCCCGACAGGTATGCGTCCACGAACTCTTGAAGGTCGGCCTGGCGCAGGGGCCGTGTCTTCAGAGTGAAGTGCTTTGCTGTGCGCAGGTCGTAGACCCAGGTCGTGGTGGTGTGGGGCTTGCCGTCGGCCCGCGGAGCCTTCTTGTCGAAGAACAGGACGTTCGCCTTCACGCCTCCGGCGTAGAAGATGCCAGTGGGCAGCCGCAGGATGGTGTGGAGGTCAAAGTCCTGCAACAGGCGGCGCCGAATCTTCTCACCGGCTCCACCTTCGAAGAGGACGTTGTCCGGCAGAACGACGGCCGCTCGGCCATTGATGGCCATCAGCGACATGATGTGCTGAAGGAAGTTGAGCTGTTTGTTGGTGGTGCTGGCGCGGAAGTCGTCTCGGTCGTAGGAGATGTCCTCGCGTTCGGACTTCCCATCGGTGCCGATCACAGTGATCGCGGACTTCTTTCCGAAGGGCGGGTTCGCAAGGACGAGCGATGCGTGACGCGATGGCTTCTGAGCGAGGGCGTCCTCTACCTTGATCAGGGAGGGGCCGTCACTGTGGCCGATGCCATGAAGCAGCATGTTCATCGCAGCGAGGCGGGCTGTGCCGGGCACCAGCTCGGTGCCGAAAATGTTGCTCTCCAGGGCAAGCCGTTGCTCTCGGGACATGCTGCTGCCGTAGTGCTTGCGGATGTATTGGCGGGCGGCGATGAGGAACCCGCCAGTGCCACACGCCGGATCGGTGATCGTGTCCTCGAGCGTGGGCTGGGTGACCTCGACCATCGCGTCGATCAGCACACGAGGTGTGAAGTACTGGCCGGCACCAGTCTTGGTGTCTTCGGCGCCCTTGGCCAAGAGGCCTTCGTATGCGTCGCCCTTGAGGTCGGTGCCGGTGCCGGTCCAGTCCTGAGCGCCGATCAGGTCGACGGCGAGCTTCTGCAGCAGCGCGGGCTCGGTGATTCGGTTCTGCGCCTTGGCGAAGATCGTGCCGAGAGTTGTGCCGGGCTGCTTGGCAAGCTCAGTGAGAGTGTTGCGGTACTGCTCCTCCAGGGCGCTGCCGGTCTTGGACACGAGTGCCTGCCAGTCGAACCCGGCAGGGATGATGCGCGCTGCGGAGGGATCGTCGGCGAAGGGGTCGTTGGCGATCTCGTCGGCCATCTTCAGGAAAAGCAGATACGAGAGCTGCTCGACGTACTCGATGGTGGACAAGCCGTTGTCACGAAGCACGTTGCAGTAGTTCCAGAGCTTGGCTACCAGTGCGCTGGTCTGGGGGGTAGCGGCGGTGGTCATACGTCGAACTCCTGCTGAGCGGTGGCGGTGCGACTGCGCTGCGGGGCACGTCGGCGAGAGGTCTTTGCGGTGTTGGCCGCGCGCTCGGCCGCGGCGCGGGCGAGCAAAGCATGTGCGGGTTCGTCGTTGGAATCTTGATGAGCGAGTCGGCCGGAAAAGGCCCGAACGAGCAGAGCGCGGCGGAGCGACGCGGACCGCTGGCCGGATCGTTCGACCAGCCCCAACACACTGTCCATCACCGAAAGGTCGTCCTCGATACGCTCAACGATTCGCTGCTGCTCACCCTCGGGCGGAACGGGCAATGGAAACTTCTTGATCTTCGACAGGCTGATGGACGCAAGGTTCACGCTCTGCTTGCCGTTGCGCTCGAACCAGAGGCCTGAGCTATTGGCGTACCAAGACAGGAGCTTGGGATCGATCTCACCAGCGAACACTCGGGCCCTAAACACATGGTTCTGATGGATGGCCCCTGGGACCTGCCCTTCCCAGACCCAGCCACGGCCGAGCTTGTCGCGGTCTCCACCCTCGTTCATGAGAACGTCACCGGACTGAAGTGCCAGCGCCTCGGCCTTCTTTGGCGGCACCCTGATCAGGGAGACCTGATCCAGGTCCAGCCGGCCACGCTGGACGTTGGCGACTCGGAGATAGGGGACTTCGGGCAGGTCAGGGTCGCTCTGCTTTTTACTGTCCTTGGTGACACCGCCGACAACCTCGGCCACATCCTCCAGGCGGCTCCAACGCCATTCAGATGGGACGCGCGGCAGGTCACCGTCGATGGTGCCAGCAGGGGAAGGGGCGGTAGCTGCGTCTGCATCCGCGCCCACAGTGTATCCGAAGGTCGGATTCGATACCGTGTCACGCAGTCTCCGGAGACGGGTGGAGCATTGCTTGACGGATACCTCAGCCGCGTCGAGTCGAGAGAGGTGGTCTTCGAGGGCTTCGACAATTCGGCGCTGTTCCGCAAGCGGCGGGAGCGGGATACTGACCCGCTCAAGAATCTTCTGGTTGATCTTGTAGATTCCAGCAGTCGTCCTTGCCGCGCCTTCAATCTGATCGCGAGTGTGCTTGGAATCCCACAGGTACTTGAGATACTGCGGGAGGATAATGGACGGGTTCGTGCGAATCCTGATCATCGTATCGGGGAATGCCACTGGTGAAGGGACCGAGCGGACGAGCGCTCCCCTCCCGACGAGGCTTCGAGTGCCGTTTCCCCTACTGACGAGGAAGTCACCCTCCTCGACCAGATACGGAAACGCCTCGTCCTCCGTCCAGGCGCCGTCCTTCTGTTCTGCTGTGTCGACGCCATTGGCCTTCAGCGCGGTAAGGCGCAGAACAGGGAACCCGCCCGCAAGGGTCTTGACGGAGCGTCCGTTGATCAGTTCCTGACTGAGTACATCCGCCAGCGTCGTCCATGCCCAGCCTTGCGGCAGAGGCTTCCGGTTACTGTTCTCGCTCACGCCAGTTCCTGGTTCAGTTCCGTCAAGAGTTTGCGTGCCGACCCGGCGTCTCCGCCGAACGCGGCGATGAAGCCACGGCTGCCTCCGCGCTCGGTGAAAGGCTCATGTCGGAGAGCCTCCACCTCGACACCAACGTCGCTGGCCACGCGGTCACAGATCCGCTGCAGCCACCACAGTTGATCCTCGCTGTAATTTGCCCCGGCCTGCCGCTGGCGTAGCAGCCAGCCGGCGAATCGTTCCTCGACCGAGGTTCGGTAGGGCCGCAGCTCGCTCTCGGCGCCGAGCTCGTACCGGATGAGCGAGATCAGGTCCGGGATGCCCGCCGCTTTGCCGTTCTGGGAGACGGCACGGCCCAGGTCCTCGTACGCCTGCCACAGTATCTGAGGAGTCCAGTCGTACTGCGGGCGCTTGATGTACGCGGCGAGTTCCCGGAGTGCAGCATAGGCGGCGTCCGGGGCCACCCGCTTCTGTCCGAGGGCGATCTCGATCGCCGTCAGCTCGTCACGGCGGCTGTCCAGGAGGGTGTGCCAGTCGGTGACGTACTTCTGTGCGCGTTCCTCGCGGGGCACCTCACGGAGGGTGGTGATGGTGGCGACGGTCACCTCGTCGATCGTCAGATCTTCCTGGCGCCGTATTCCCATGATGACCTTGCGGAGCTCGGCGTTGGCCAGCGGTTTGATCGCCCCAAGGATCTCTTGGCGCGCTGCTGCCGGTCCCTGCTCCTGCATGATCCGTTCCTGGCGGTCCGGATCGCAAGCATTGCTCAGCCACCCGGTGATGGTCACCAGAGTGACGCCGCCTGCGGCGTGGGCGATCGTCTCGTGCTGTTCGTTCGTGAGCTGTTTGCTCAGGCGGCTCAGCCGTCGCGCCAGCACCTCGGTCTCCTCGGCGGTGATTGCCTTGGAAGCCGCCCTATCGAGCAGCTTCTGCAGTGACATCCCGGGAGCTGTGGGAAGCGGCTTGGCTTCCACCAGCTGCGTCTGGGTTACCCCCGCAGCGTCGATGAGCAGGAACCGGTCCTTCACCACGGGCGGGAACGCCTCGTCTGCGCCTGGGGTGACCTCGCTGAGCTCGGTCGGGTCGATCGACCGTGCGCCTCGACCCTTCATCTGCTCGAACAGCACTGCGCTCTTGACCGACCGGAGGAAGATGACGCACTCGAGCGCGCGCACATCGGTACCCGTGGCGATCATGTCGACGGTCACGGCGATTCGCAGGCGCGGCGAGTTGCGCAGGTCGTTGATCAGCTCATCCGGGTTCTGACCATTCTCCCGGCTCTTGTAGGTGATCTTCGCGGCGAACTCGTCGCCGCGCCCGAAGACCTCCCTGGTCTGCTTCAGTACCTCTTCCGCGTGCGCTTCGCTGACCGCGAAGATCAGGGTCTTGGGGACATCCTGGCGGCCGGGAAACCAGCGCTGCCAGTTGTCCCGGTAGGTCTGCAGGACCGTGCGGATGTCATCTTCGGCGATGACCGTGCGGCCGAGTTGCTGGCCCGAGTAGGCGAAGTCGTCCTCGAGTTCCTCCAACCGTCGCCGCCGCGACGCCCGGTCGAGTATGGGGACCGTGGTCCCCGCCTCGATGGTGGAGCCCTCCTTGTGGACGTCCGTTAGCAGCTCCACCACGTCGAAGTCGACGTTGACGCCGTCGGCGACTGCCTTGGCGAAGGAGTAGCTGGAGACCAGGTTCTGGTCGAAGAAGCCCTTGGTCTGCGGTGTGGGAGTGGCGGTGAGCCCGACTAGGTGGGCGTCGAAGTACTCCAGGACGCCTCGCCACAGTCCGTAGATCGAGCGGTGGCATTCGTCGACCACGATGAGGTCGAACGACTCGATCGGCACGGCCGGGTTGTATGCGATGTCGATCGGCCGGCCGCTCTCGAAGGCGTCGTCGGTCTGATCCTCGCGGTCATCCGCTGCGTCGTCGTCGATCAGTGGCTGGTCGCGCAGCAGCGAGTGCATCTTCTGGATGGTGCCGATGACCACCGAGGAGGTTTCCTGGAGCCCGGCCGCGCCCAGCCGATCCACCCCGTACAGCTCGGAGAACTTCCGGCCGTCGTCCGGGGTGGTGTAGTTGCGGAACTCGGCGAGCGCCTGCTTGGCGAGGTTGTTCCGGTCCACCAGGAACAGCACTCGCTTGGCCTGCGAGTACTTCAGCAGCCGGTAGACCTCCGTCACCGCGGTGAACGTCTTACCGGCGCCGGTGGCCATCTGGATCAGCGCTCGTGGGCGATCCGCAGCGAGTGAGCTCTCGAGTCCGGTGATCGCCTCGATCTGGGCCGGCCGAAGACCCCCAGTTTCCAGCGCGGGCATGGAGCGGAAGCCAGCCCTCAGGGTCGGAGTATGCGGCTGCTCGTCGGCACGCCGCATCCATGCCGAGATCGTTTCGGGCCGGTGGAAGGTGAAGACCTGCCGAGAGCGGGCCTCCGGATCGATCCGGTTGATGAAGTAGGTCTCCGCGCCCGTTGTCGCATAGCGGAACGCGAACGGCTCGCTTTCACGCCACACGGCGAGCCGGAACTCCTTGAGGACTCCGCGAGCGTAGCGATCGTTCTGGGCCAAGGCCCGGCTCAGTACCTCGCCCTCTCGCTTGGCCTCGACGACGCCAACGATCGAACCGTCGACGTATAGGACGTAGTCGGCGCGTCCCGTGGCCACGGTGAACTCACGGACGGCCACGCCGCGGCCCGCAAGTGGATTGAGGTCCTCGCGATCCTGGATCACCCAGCCCGCTTCGAGGAGCATCTGGTCGATGACCTCACGAGCCTGGACCTCGCTCAGCGGCTTGGGCCTCTGCGCCCGCTCCACGATCGCTTCGCGCGCCGCGCGCGCGACCGGCGTCGGCTGCCTGCGAGCCTGCTCGTAGTCCTGTTGCTGAGCCTTGCGAAGTGCGGCGATCTCGCGCTCGAGCTGCTCGAGCCGCGAGGCCAATTCGGCGCGACTGGCCGCAGCACTCTCGACCAGTTTCGCGGCCTCATCCTGCGCACGCTGTTCGGCCCTAACCTGCTCCTGCCGGGTTTCCGCCAGCCTCGTCCGGGACAGCGCGAGGGCGCGACGGTAGCTCTCCAGCTCCGAGTGAACCTTCGCGATCTCTGCAGGGTCTGTGACGCCCTGGTCGGCCGTGGGAGCAGTCGGGGGGACGAAGGCAGTGACTGTCCGCTTGCCGGAGACCGAGAGGTGGAACCAGCTGCCCAGTTCGTAAGCGGTCTCGACGGCCTTGAGCGCGCGGACCGTGTCGAACAGGTGCTGGTGCGCTGCGCGGTTCCTCCCCCTGCGCAGCTCGTCGAAGGCGTTACGCACCTGAGGGGTAAGCGCGCCGATGCGAGTAAGGGCGTCCAGCCGATCGACCTGCCGGTCACCCTCGACCCGCAGGCCAACCCTGGTGACGAGCTCCTCCGTCAGCACCTCACCGAACTGGCCGGCCTGGACCAGAGCTGCGTTGGGATTGGTGAAGACGGTTGCCTCTGCCAGGGCGCCGTAGAGCGCGAGCAGAGGCTGGTACTGGAAGAGCACACCGAAGTTCGGGGACCGTCGGGCAAGATCCCGAAGCCGCTCGTCCATATGCTCCATCCGTCCACCGCACGCGAGCGTGCCCATCCGCTGATCGAGTCGCAGCGACCTAGATTACGCAAAAAGCGTGCAGCCCGTGCACGATCCGAAGACTGGTGGGCTCGGAGTAGCGCCCCTACCCACCAGCCTCGCCGCGGAATCGATCACCTCAACCGCCTGCTGGGCAGGCGGTCACGCCAGGACGCGCCGTACAGCGCCTGCGCCGAACTCGGCGATGTAAATGTCTCCCGACTCAGAGACCGCGAGCTGACTCGGGTTCTTGAGTCCGGCGGCCACCTTCCTGATCCGCCTGTTCTCGAGGCGGAGCAGCCTGCCTGTCTCGAAGTCGCTGAGCAGGATCCCTTCGTGGCTCCAGGCCACCCCGCTCAATCCGACCAGAGTCTGGCCTTCCAGCAGGTCTACGGGATCACTGTCCGGCGCCTTTAGCGAGACGTTCCACAGCCGGTTCCGGCGCTGGTGGGGCGGATCCGCTGCATCGGGGGAACACAGCACGTGTAGCAAGCCATCCGCGTGCGACAGGGCGATGGGCTGGCCCGGCACAGAGCCGAGCGGCGTGGAAGTGCCGTCCATCCTTACCCGCTGAAGCGCGCCGGTGTACATGGCGACGATCAGGTCGTCTTCGTCCCAAGCGAACGCCATCGGTGTGCCGGCGGGCCCTCCCGAGAGCCTGATCAGTTTGCTGCTGCCGTAGTCGCTGCTGTGGTGGAGCACCAGAATCCCCGGGCGATCAACAAGCCGAACGGCGAGTTCCCCGTCGCTTCGGGCGGCCATGGAATCGGTCCCGAGGTTGTGCAGAAGGCGAGAGGGGACTGCGGCGACCATGCGGTAGACGCCGTCTGGTCCGGCCCGCCACAACTCCTGGCCTCGCGTGCTCACCACTAGCCCCTTGGGAGTCCAGGCGACGCCGGCCACCGGGGGCAGACCGGAAAGGAATGTGGTGACGGTGCCGCTCGGGTGGGCCGCGATCTCCAGGCTCGCCTCTGCGGTGCATCCGCCGTGGAGGCAACGGAGCACGCTATTGCCGGGCTCCTTGGCGAAGACCGCTCCTCCCTTGAAGATTGCGACCTTCTCATTGCTGGACTCGACCTGGGGGTCATCGACCGGGGCGGTCCAGGTTGCGGTGCCGTCGGTGAAGTGCCCCATCACTCGTAGGGGAGTCCTGCTCTTGCCGCGCAGCAGCAGGTGCGATGGCTCGATGCTGATCTTCATGAGGCGCTCGGGGTGGGCAGGGGCAACCGGCTGGCCATCGAAGACACCGTTGTCGTCCCACACCTTGCGCAGCGGGTCACCAGGCCGGTTGCGCACCCAGGCTGCTCCTACGGCATGGTCGGATGCGGCCCAATGCCAGGCGACATAGTGGCCAACCTGGTAGGTCTCCCGCGTCGCCACGATCCGCTCGCCCGGCACCCCCGCTTCGAGCGTCGCCAGCCGCACGCCCGCCAGATCCAGTTGGTGCTTCCCGGTCGCATCCGCGAAGAGCGGAATGTTTACCTCAACTACTCGGTACCAGTTCGACTGGCCCGGCGCGAGAGTGATCCACACCACATGGGCAGACCCCTGGCGAGTTCCGTCCACCAGGTGAATCCGATGTTCCCCCGCGGGCACACCGGCCACGTCGACGGTCAGTGTGCCCGTCTGGTAACTGATCTTGTCGAGCTTGTACTTCTCATCCAGCCAGACCTCCACCTGGCTGCCGGCCCGCTCGACCCACAACGTGAGCGTGGTCCCTTGATCGTGGCGGTACCCCCGGACCGCCGGGGCTCGATCGACATCACGGTCCAGAAGGTCCAGCAGCGAGCTCGCATGCGCGAGGATCCGCAAGCACTCGCGCCGTGACCGACAGGGAAGCAAAGGGCGGTCCTTGTGGGAGCGGTCGCCCTTGAACAGTCCGATCGCTCCTGCGAAGAGCTCGAAGAGGCGATCGGCGTCCCGCTCCCGGTCTGAGATGCGGATCGGGTCCTTCTTCTCCTTGAACGCGGCCATGACGAGCTCGTTGCCGATTGCGAGGCTGCCGGTCCGCTGCTGCACCTCGTGCTCGAGTCGCCGGAAAGCGGCAAAGATGGCGTCGTCGAAGCGATCCGCCTTCAACAGGTCGGCGCAGACTTCGACGACCTCCGGACGCAGAAGCGTCAGATGGACGGCCAACTCCCCGTCTCCTGCGGCTGGCAGCACAGGCTCGTCGGCCCCTGCCAGGGAAGCAGCCCTTGGCGCCAGCAGCTCGGGGAGCCGGCTCCCGTCGGTGCTGTCGTTGCCTGCGAAGTCGAGTAGATCGTCAACTCCACGGATCTTTCGATACGGCCGAGTCCCTCGCCTGTTCACGCTGAACTGCCACTGCCAAGGGCTGGTTGGTTGCCTGCCGCTCCCCCGCCACAGCTGTGGAAGCAGATCTGCTAGTACGAACAGACGTCCCATCAGCTCCCGTGCCTGCGCGACCTGACTGTCCGGGGGAACAGACTCGCCACCAGGTGAGCTCAGAGGCAGTGCCAGGTGGGCGGCGAAGTCCAGACTTGCGGCGACGAGTTCCTTCTCGGGATTGGCAGAGCTCTTCTGTTCCAGTTCCACAGTCCATTTGACGAACTCGCTCAGGCGAGTCAGATCGTCCGTGCCGCCCTTGCAAGCTGCCACTCCTCGGAGGGTGAGCCGTACCTCGTCGTTGTCTGAGTACCCATGCGCATGCCACGGCCCGGCGATGTAGCGAGAGCTGATCGCGACCAGGGCCGCTTGGGCGTCCTCGATCCCGAGTTCGCGGTCGGCTTTGAGGTCGACAGCCGTAAACGTAGGCCAGGAGCCTCGCTGGCCCATCAACTCGTAGACAGTCTGAAGTAGAAGCTGGTCCTGAGAGCTCAGCGCGTCGTCATCCACGGCATGATTCTCGTCTGCGGACTGGCGTCCGCGCACGAAGATCGCGGAGCTGGGGCGGCTGCTACCGCGGGGGAGTGGCCGGAGTGGACTTGGCGGCACCCCGACCTGCCCCGGAAGCCTGTGACGGGGACTCTCTCACTTCGGGTCTCTCTTCATCTCCTCGATGGCGGTCTTGACGGCGTCCTCGTCACGCGAAGGGACGTAGGAGATTCCCTCCTGAAGGCTCTTGAACGCCACCAGGTTTTCCTCCCTCTCCGGGGGCACCGCAACGTAGTATCGGGGGGTCGCGCACACGAGCGCCTTGTCCGACTGGAAGCCGCACGAGGCGTAGAACCCGGTCAGTGCGGGCTCGTGCTCCAGAGCCAGGAACCGGTAGCCCTTGGACCGGTACAGCTTCTCCGCGGCGGCCAGTAGGCGCCGGCCGATCCCCTCACCGCGCCGGTCGGGGACGACAGCGATGCCTTCGACATGAGCGAACCGCGTTGCGGCGTCCCTCTGAAGCGCGAGGTCCTGGAGCTGTTCCTTGATCCAGAACCACGGCGGCGCGCAGCGGATGGCGCCGACAGGTCGGCCCTTGTCATAGGCCCCGATGTACGAGATGACTCCGGCGGCGGTGGTGTCGCGGCTGGGCCACGTGGCCAGTGCACTCTCCCGGTGTTCGGGGTCGATCAGCGCGAGGACGCCGGCGAACTCCTCCTCCTCGCCAGGCCGCGCGGCCCGGATGATCACACTGTTCTGCGTGGGGTACTCGCCCCGTTCCTTACGCTTCTTCGCCTGACCCATGGCTCAGCTCTACACCTCAGCGTGGACTGCTGTCCTGGGTACTGCGGAACTTCACCATTGAGCTCGGTTCAACTTGAAAGTGCAGGTCACGGGGCTGGCATGGGTCGCGGCTGGGGTACTCGTGCTGGTGGGGACCGTGATCGGTAGCAGGTGATCGTCCGTCAGCGCTGGACCTCGGTGTTCGTCAGCACGAGGAGGGCCCGCAGCAACGTGGTCGCGTGCCGGGCGTTCATGCGGACTTTGGTGAGGATTCGCCAGTTCTTCAAGCCGGCGAAGCCGTGCTCGTTGGCCGCGCGTTCGCGGCTGACCAGCCGGTTCGCCTCCTTCTGGGCGGCGGTCAGCGGATGGCCGCGCGTCGCCCGCCGACCGGTGATG
Source organism: Kitasatospora sp. Xyl93 (assembly GCF_055383135.1). NCBI lineage: Bacteria > Bacillati > Actinomycetota > Actinomycetes > Kitasatosporales > Streptomycetaceae > Kitasatospora > Kitasatospora sp. Xyl93. Next base: position 6,132,621 of record NZ_AP029185.1, read on the forward strand.
ATCACCGGGTCGCCGGGATCGTCGTCCAGGCCGACGAAGCCGAGGTCGGCCAGGGCGCCCAGGCCGGCGTCCCGCAGGTGGGCAGTGATCTTGTTGTGGCGGGCGGTGGTGATCTCACTGGATCGGCCCGGCTTCGACGCCGAGATCCACAGCAGGTTGCCCCGCTCGTCGGTCAGGGCCAGGAACAGCAGGCCGTGGGCCTTGTGCTTGCCGCTGTAGTTCGACCGGTTCTCGTCCCCGGTGCGTCGGCGGGTGCGGACCAAGGTGCCGTCGAGCAGCACAACAACACCACCCGTGCGGGTGATTCTCCTCAGGGCGCGGTCCAGGCGCGGGGCCCGCGCGGCCAGCAGTTCGATCACCTCCAATAGCCAGCGGCGGACCGTAGAGGCGGAGATGTCGTTGCCGCCCGCCATGTCGGAGAGCCGCTGGTCGTGGCGCAGGACCGCGAGGACGATCAGGGCGATCTTCCCGGGCGGCAGCTTTCGCCAGCGCGAGCCGATCTTCTTCAGATGGCCGCGGATCAGGCCGCAGACCAGATCCAAGGTGGCGCTGGACAGCTCCAGGCGGCACTGGTAGACGGGCCCTGACCCCGGATGTTGGACACCAGAGACACTTGGATCTTGATGGTCCGGGTGGACAGGAGTCCTGCACAGATGGTGATGAAGCACTACCCGCCGCAGTTCAAGGTGGACGCGGTCGCGTTGTACCGGTCCCGGCCGGGGGCGACGATCAAGTCGGTCGCCGAGGACCTCGGGGTGAACACCGAGACCCTGCGCAACTGGATTCGGACCGCCGACGGACGCCGTCCCGCCTCGCACTCGGCGGCCGGGGCTCTCGCGGCGGTTCCGGCCGCTGACGCGGTGCAGGCCGAGCTGGCGGCCGCGCGCAAGAGGATCCGCGAGCTGGAGGAGGAGCGCGACATCCTGCGCAAGGCCGCCCGGTATTTCGCAGGGGAGACGCGCTGGTGAACCGCTGCCAGTTCGTTGCCGACCACCAGCGCCGCTACGGCGTCAAGCGGTTGTGCCAGGTCCTGGGCATCGCCCGGTCCAGCTTCTACTACTGGCAGACCACCGCCCCCGACCGCGCCGCCCGGCAGGCCGCGGACGCCGAGGTCACCGCGCGGATACGCGCGGTCCACGCCGCCTCGGACGGCACCTACGGCGTCCCGCGCGTCACGGCCGAGCTCCGCGACCAGGGCGACGTCGTGAACCACAAGAAGGTCGCCCGGCTGATGAACGCCGCCCAGATCGCCGGGCTGCGGCTGCGGCGCAAGCACCGCACCACCATCGCGGACCCCGCCGCGGCGAAGGCCCCGGACCTGGTCGGCCGCGACTTCACCGCCGAGCAGCCCAACCGGAAGTACGTCGGCGACATCACGTATCTGCCGGTCGGCGGCGGCAAGTTCTGCTATCTCGCGACCGTGATCGACCTGTGCTCGCGCCGGCTGGCCGGCTGGGCAATCGCCGACCACATGCGCGCCGAGCTGGTCATCGACGCCCTGGCCGCGGCCGAGCGGACCCGCGGCAGCCTGCACGGGGCGGTGATGCACACCGATCACGGCTCCCAGTACAGCAGCAGGGTCTTCGCCGAGGCCTGCCGCCGGGCCGGCGTCCGGCAGTCGATGAGCGCGGTCGGGTCCAGCGCTGACAACGCGCTCGCGGAGAGCTTCAACGCGACGGCGAAACGCGAGACCCTCCAAGGCCGAAAGAGCTGGTCAAGCGAGCGCGAGGCCCGCCTGGAGCTCTTCCGCTGGCTCCACCGCTACAACACAGTCCGCCGCCACAGCAGCCTCGGATACCGCAGCCCGATCGCCTACGAGACCGCCCTCAGCACAACATCAACTACACTCGCCCAAGCCGCATAACCCCGTGTCCAACATCCGGGGTCAGGGCCCGACAAGGCCGTCAGGGCCCTCGGCGGGGCTGGTTTTCTTTCGCATGGAATCCCCAACTTCCGCCGGGGGCTCTTGCGTTACGCCGAAATTCAGCCGGTACAGGTCATGCGGAAGTCAGGGGCAGGGCGGTGAAGCGGCCAGCGGGGGTGCGGTGCAGCCATCCCCGGTCCGCCAGGCGCTTGAGCTTGTCGCGGACCGGCTCGACCTGCCCGGGTCCAGTGCCCCTGCCGAGCTTGACGCTGACATCCTTGGCCGGAACCGGCTCCGACGCCGCCGTCACGATCTTCATGATCGCTTGGTAGTCCGCGGGCAGCGTGCTGGGGTCCATACCGTCCTCGCGGTGCGGGACCAGCAGCATCCCGCCCGCCCCCGGCGAGGTTGTGACCCGCCCGAACTCCTCGGCCATGGCCGGGTCGTCGGCCGTCCCGGCCCGCTGGGCGTCGGCGAACTGCCCGAACACCACCTCCGCGGCCTCCAACCGGGCGACCTCGGCGTCGATCTCGGCGAGCTCCTTGCGCAGCCGCTCGGCACGGTCGGCCAGCACCACCCGACGCTGCATCACCCACACCAGCACATCCGCCACGAGCGTCCCCTTCCCGCGCCCCTCCCACGGAGCGTACGCGGCGGCTACGGCCCGGCAGAGCGATTCCGGCGAAGCGGTCGCGCGGCAGACGATCACCTGCTACCGATCACGGCCCCCACCAGCACGAGCACCCAGCCGCAACCCATGCCAGCCCGTGACCCTGCAGCTTCAACATGAACCGAGCTCCTTGGGAATCAGTGATCCGAGCGTGCAAACCCACTGGGCTCACTCAAAGGTGACATCGTAGCCGTCGCCTGATCCGGGGACGTCGATCTCACGTACCCGTTCCCCCAGGCTGGTGGTCCGAACCCGGAACCTGTACAGGCCGGCGGCGAGGCGGTCGACGGTGTAGCGGCCCTGGGCGGTGGTCTCCGTGGTATGCACCGGGGAGCCGTTTGGAGTCTCGACGCGCACCCAGGCACCCGGGATAGGGGCACCCGCCGTGTCCAGCACGGTGCCGCCGATCCGGACCATGACCTCGGTGCGCGCGGGGCCCGGTTGCCCGAGCCCGGTAATCTGGGTGGTGACCAGCGGGCCGAGTTCGTCGGCGTCGAATGCGACCGGCACGGTCACGGTGAGGTGGATCGCGGGGCGCCACGGCTGTCGGCCGCCCATCGTGCCCCAGAACTCGGCATACTTGGGGAAACCGTCGCCAGGCAGTACTCCGGTCGGCAGCTCGGCGTCCGCTAGCAGTGAGGGAAAGCTGGAAGGCAGGTCGCCGTAGATCTCGGTCGGCTTCAGCGGCTGGGCAGCGAGCAGGACGGCAACGGCGCGGTAGAGCAGCGCGTGCTCGTCGACAGTCGGCTCGATCGTCTGGTTGGGTGCCGACGGGCTCCAGGCGGTGATCAGGTAGTGCAGGTCGATCCGGGAGGGTGCGAGCTCACTGAACACCCGGCCCCCGACATCGGTTTGGGAGCGTTCGTTGGTGCGCAGTCGCCGGTTCTCCCGCAACTCCACCAGGTACACGCTGAGCGCCATGTGGGAGAGGGTGCTGACGAAGGTCCGCCAGTTTTCGTCGGGCGGCTCGAACCGTACCTGCCCCTCGTCGGTCAGGTGGTCGACTCGCGAGATCAGCAGGTGCCGCAGCATTCGGTCGATGTGTTCGATCATGACGCTCCCGTCGCTGGCCGGTCCGAGGCTACTGCCAGATCCTCCCGGTCGTGTCCCGAATCGTTACGTGGCTTTCGCGGGCCAGCTCGATGATCCGCTCCGGAATCCGGAGGAACTGTTGCGGAACTTCGAGAACGTAGCGGCCTTCCACGAATCTTCCGGCCAGCTTCCCCTCGATCACTAGTGCTTTATCAGGATACTTGAGGGCGAATTCCTGGAAATGCTTCAGCATGGTGAACTCGTCAACGAGGGCGATCTGCCCGTTTTTGCTGGCCAGGCTCTTCACGGAAATGATCTCGCCTGCTTCCTCGTCATAGTAGTCGAGCCGGTTGCGGCGTCCCCGCTTGTCATAGATGGGAACCTGCCCGCGCCGTTGCGGTGAGGCCAGGCTCTTCTCGAACTCCGTGCCTTCGCGCGCCTCTTGCAGGAGTTCCTGGAGTGACTTCTTCGTGCTCATTCCCTGCTGTGCCAGTACATCGACCTCGTCGATCAGCAGGTCTTCTGTGTGCGTTTCAGCTTTAGGCTTCCTGCGTGCCTTGGGCGTGGCTTTGCTGGGAGGTACGGGTTTGGGTGAGGCCGTCGCGGACTTGGCTGGAGCCGTGGCCGGTTTCTTGGGCGGGGACGTGGCGGTGATCGCGCGCTTCGTCCTGGGCCGGGTCGTGGGTTCGAGCTCGCCCACGACCGCCGTCTTAGTGGCGACCCGAACCTTCGGCGCCTCCGTGGCGACCCGAACCTTCGGCGCCTCCGTGGCGACCCGAACCTTCGGCGCCTCCGTGGCGACCCGAACCTTCGGCGCCCCCGTGGCTACCCCAACCTTCGGCGCCTCCGTTGCCACACGTTTGCGTACCGAAGGCTCTGACGTGCGGGTACGGGGCGGTTTTGTGGCAGAAGGTTTCGGGGTGGCGGGTGGCTTGGGGGCGGCCATGGCTGCACCCTCCTCGAGGGCTGTGACGGCGGCTTTGGCAGCGTCCTTCTCGACGAGGCCGAGCAGCTTCCGCAAGCGTTTGAGCAGCTCGAAGAACGGCTTCATGACGGGTTCCAGCCACTTCATGGGCTTGCTCACCAGTGCCCCGATGAGTGCCTCGATCGCCGTGATCGCCTCGCCTACCTGCTGGACGATGTTGCCGGCGTGGGCCAGCAGGCCGCCGAGCCTGCCCAGCTGGGCGCCGATCGCGGCCACCGCCTCCCCTGCGCCGAGGCTGAGAACGGTCAGCAGCGTGTTACTCACGACGGCCCCGACGTCGTAGCCGAGGTTGTAGCCGCGCCTGGACCACTGGGTGTCGGTCATTTTCTTGCGGGTTTCGGTGGCCCACTGCTCGAGTTGGGCCGCCGGGCCGGCCGGGGCCGCGCCGGGCCGCTTGGGCTCCTCCTTTTCCTCCTTGCCGGAGAAATGCAGGGCCACGGCTTGGGCGGCACGGCTGCCCGCCGCGCCTGCAGCCTTCTCCACGGTGTCGGACAGCTCAACCACATGCTTGAGGAGTTCGGCCGCGGTGAGGGTGTTTCGCGCGTTGTTCAGGAAGTTCTGGAACTCGGTTCCAAGGGCGCGGGCCTCAGCCATCAGCTCCTTTGGGTGTTCCCAGGCCGCGCGTCCCAGGTCGATCGCCATCCTCTGCATCTGCTCGGCGAGTACGGCAATGCCGAACAGATTGGTGACCGGGCTGACCAAGCCCAGAATCGCCCCGGCCTCATATGCCAGTACGAACTCCGCCATGTTCTTGGGCGTGGCCAGTTCCTTGAGGCCCGCTGCCGCCCCCTCCAGGGACGCCTCCTTCGCCAGGGTGAAGACGAACCCGCGGATGGCCGCCGCGGCGATCTGCTGCTGCGGGCCGGAGCCGGTGAGTTCGCTGGTGAAGAAGTCGATGGCCCAGCTCGCCAGATAGCCGAGGACGCCGGACGGCTCCGGTGGCTGGGCGGCGGCAGCCTGATGGGCTGCTTGGTTGCCGGCGGCTCGCTGGACGTCCAGCAGGTCACTGCCGGGGCCGGGCGGGGCCTTGGCGGCTTCGGCGATCGGGCCGTCCGAGGCGGTGGTATCCGTCTTGGCGGGCTCCGTGGTCTTCTTCACCGTGTCAGCCATCGGGCACCCCGAGCAGGTCCTCGTCGGTGAGCGTCTTGCCCATCTTCTGGTATTCGCGGCGCACCGCGTGCAGCACGTGAGCCATCGTCACAGGCCCTGGGCCGGCCAGGAACGCGGCGGCCAGGGCGATGTTCTTGATGTGGCCGCCGCTGAGCGTGAACTGTGCGGCCAGTGCGTCGGTGTCGATGTCGGGAGCGAGTGGGGCGCCCTGCGGCCAGATGCCTCGCCAGATCCTGGCCCGGCTCGCCTCGTCCGGGAACGGGAACTGGATGGTGAACGCCAGGCGGCGGGTGAACGCCTCATCCAGGCTGTGCCGCATGTTCGTGGCGAGCAGAGTGACGCCCTGGTATGCCTCCATCCGCTGGAGCAGGTAAGCGACCTCAATGTTGGCGTAGCGGTCATGGGCGTCCCGCACCTCACTGCGCTTACCTAGCAGAGCGTCGGCCTCGTCGAACAGGAGGATGGCGCCTGCCCGCTCGGCGGCGCCGAAGATCCTGTCGAGGTTCTTCTCCGTCTCGCCGATGTACTTGCTGACGACCCCTGCCAGGTTGAGCCGGTACAGATCCAGGTGAAGCTCGCCGGCGACGACCTCGGCGGCCATGGTCTTGCCGGTGCCCGGCGGCCCGGCCAGCAGCACGCCGACTCCGGTTCCCCTGGACAGCTTGCGCCCGAACCCCCAGTCGCCCAGGACCCGGCCCTGTCCGGCCACCCGCGCGCAGATCTCGCGCAGCGCGCAGATCTCGTCCTCGGGCAGCACCAGGTCGGCCCAACAGGCCCGGGGCTCGATCCGGTCGGCCAGCTCCGTGAACTCGTGCCCGGCCGTGGTACGGGCGGCCGCCGACAACTCGGCCAACGTGTCGCCGCGTGCCAGGCCGGCCGCCTCGGCGATCGCGCGGGGGGTGAGGGGGAAGCGCCCCGCCAGTACGTCGAGGTCGTCGGCCACAACCGCCCGCCCGTCCAGCGCCGAAGCCCAGCACGAGCGCCGCTCGGCCGCCTCCGGTGGCGCGAACTCGACACTGTGTACAGCGAGCGGAGAAGGCGTCGGCGGCCACGGCGCGGTCCCGGCCAGCACGACCGGCCCCGGCGCCTCGGCCAGGGCGCGCACCGCGAGTTCCCGCCGCTGCCCGTCCAGTGTGTCGGCCCGGTCCAGATAGGGCACCGCACCGTACAGTTCGGCCTCGCGCAGGCAGCAGCGGAGGGCTTCGTCGAACGCCGCGGGGTCGGCCGGGGCCAGCGCCAGGTCGCCGTGGAACAGCGGCCTGCCCAGCCCGGCGGCGGCCGCCTGGGCGACCTGGCCGCGCCCGGAGCCGGGCTGGCCGCGCAGGTAAAGCCGCTGCCCGGCGACGAGCAGGTCTCGTAGGTCCGCAGCCCTGTTCGCACCCCAGCTCGAGTCGGAGTCCTCACCGGCGTGGACGAGCCGACACCAGACGGTCAGGCGCCGGTCCAGGCCGGAAACGTCGAGCAGCACGTCAACGATCTGCTCATCCGGCACGACGTACCGGGCGAGCAGCGACGGTTCCACCTGGTGCGGGTCGGCGACCAGCCGCACCAGCCGGTGCCGCAGCAGCGGGGCGTCGGCAGCGAAGTCGCACCGCCGCCGCATCTTCTCGGCGACACCGCAGCACAGAAGATTGAGCGTCAGCTCCACAGTCGGCCGACGCCGGGTCACATCGTCCTGGAGGTAGCCGTACAGCCGCTCGTAACGCAGGTCGACCTCCGGGGCGAGCGCCACGAGCAGCACGTTCAGCTCGAACACGGACAGTGCATACCGCTCCGCCAGCCATGCCAGTCCGGGCATGTCGGCGGCGGTGCCCGGCCCGGTCGGAGACGCGGCGGGGGCGCGGCTCAGCATCCGTGTCACGTCGTCGGCACCGATGTGCAAGCCGCGAAAGGAATCCCGTCCGGCCCCGGCCCCGTACGACGCCTGAGCCGCCGCTACGGCCTCCGCCAGCCGGGCGTCGAGCCGTCTCAGGCAGTCGAGGAACGGCATGGGGGAACGCTCGCCGTCGCAGTCCTCCGGCGGCGCATCGAGGCGTTCCGTCGTCACGACAGCCTCATACCTGGTCGTCATGTTCCGCGCGCACCGCCCGCATGCTGTGGCCGATGGCCAGGTCGGGGGTTGCGCCGTGCGGCTCCGGGTGCCGGTAGCGGCCGTACTCCTCGCCTTCCTTGTCGCTCTCCACGACCAGCGGATTGGCCAGCGCGTACGGATCATGTCGAACCCCGGTGACCTGCCAGCAGACCTCGGTGCCCGGCTCGCCGCCGGCGATGGCGAATCGGTTGTCCGCCAGCTTCCGGGACACGTGAAGGTTCGGGGCCGGGCGGCCCAGAGGAGTGAGCTGGTAGCGGAACCGCTCATTGAGCGCCTCGAACCAGTCCGGTAGCGAGATCTCGGCCTCGCCGCTCTCGTCCAGGACGAGCTCCCCGTCGTAGATGTTCTTCATCTCGTTGCTCTCGACGCCCCCGTGACTCAGGTACCGGCCTGCGGGGTCGAGCGGATGGTCGATCTTGAACTGGAGAAAGCTCTTGGTCAGCGTGCCTCTAATGTCGACGTTCCCCCACATCAGGGCCGCCTGCTGCCCGCCATCACCAGAAGGGATGAGGACCAGAGAGGGAAATTCGCCAGTTTCACTATAATTGATCACCTTGATGCCGATGGCCTCCTCGGCGATCACGTTCACTGCACTCTCGAGGTTGATGCGATCCTTGCTGCTCCCGAACACGTCCAGCCGAGTCCCAGCCGAGGGGTTGTTGTGGCCGACGGCGAGTGTGCCGCCCCTGATGGCGAATGCCAACTTCCATTCGCCCCAGGCCTTGTCGTAAAAGGTGGGGGTGCCGCGGAAGCCGGCGGTACCCGCGTTACCCTCGATGTTGATCGCGAACACTTGCCGCTTGTTGCCGTTGAGGATCCCGATGGCCGTGCCGTTGGACTGCGCGACCAGAGGAACGTTGGAGACGAGCGCTGTGCCGTCGCTGTCCTCCCCGCCGAATCCGCCCGTGTCGATGGCGTGCACACGCCCGAGTGCCTCGGTGCGCCCGACGCAGAGCCGGTCGCGGACCACGGCGTCGCCGTTCACGTCCAGGGTCGTCTCCGGCGGCGTCTCCTTGCCGATGCCAAGAGAGCCCCGGACCAGGGCGACGCCCTTCACGTCCAGAGTGTTCTGGGGGACGGACGGGTCGGCTGGCGTAAGTACGGTTCTGCCGTTCACGTTGAGCAGGCCGGAGTTGGTGTGCACCGCAAGCAGCGCCGCGGCGTCCCGGCGGGCGACGCCGAAGTAGGACGCCTGCAGATGCGCTGCGCCGCCGCCGGAGGTGCGCAACACGGCGGCCGGTTCGTTGTAGACGCTGACCAGGGTCCCGGGGTCAGCGTCTACTTCATCTACGAGGCTCAGCAGTTCGATCTTGCCGACTGAGATCCCAGTGGCCCTTCGCCTGTCCGCGGCCGTGTTCATGACCGTGCCGTCTTCGTCGAGCTCTACCCAGGCCAGGATGATCTCCTCGCCGTCGTCGGGGAAGGTATCGACTGCGCGCAGCTGAAGTAGGGGGGTGGTTTCGGTGTTGAAGGTGCCTGACCCAACCCCGGCGAGGTTGAACGTCTCCTCCCAGCCGATCGTGAGGAAATACTTCCCGGACAGTCCGACCGTGGACAACGCCACGCCCTCTGCGGTCACTGGGACCATGCTGTCCTGGACCAGCTTGGCATGGCCGCCGACGACCAGGGGGATCAGCCGGCCCCGTGCGTCCAGTGCTACCCCTGGTAGTACCTGCAGCCCGGCCTGGCCGATCGTGGCAGTGACCTTCAGCCCGGAGGCCACCCCCCAACTGTGCAGCTCCGAGCCGTGCATGCGGTGCAGTGGTCCGAAGTACCCCTCCTGGTCCTGCCGGCTCTCCTGCAACCCTGTGTCGCCCTGCCGTGGCTCGGGCGGGTCGACCGTCGGGTCCACATAGCTGGTACGGATCAGCTTCTCTGGCATGTGGTGCTCCTAGTGGGCGCCGATGGCGGTGAGCCGGGTGGTCAGGGTGGACGCGGGCCGTTCCCGGTCGAGGGTGTCGGCAATGCTTCCCAGGGCGGCCCGTTGGTCCTTTTCGGTGGCCCCTGTGCTGGCGAAGTGCACGATCACCCCCAGTTCGTTGGCCGACGCGCGGAAGTTCCGCCGGGGGCTGGTGTCCTTGCTGTTGAACGGCTCACCTCCGTCGCACAGGTAGGCGGTGCCCTCGCGCCAGACCATGCCGCGGGGGAAGACGAGGCCCCCCTGCTTCGTGGCCGTGGTCACCCGCGGCGGGTTGGCGCGCAGGTCCACCCGGTAGAGGGCGGCGGGGCGCAGTGTGTTGTACAGGTAGGGGTGATGGGAGTCTTGGTCGGGCTGGAGTCCCACGTCGAGGACGAGCAGTACGTTCGTGTCCTCCTGGACCACGGCATACGGTGCGAGCAGTGGGTTGTCCGCCGCGGGGACGGCGGCCAGCAGCGGTGCCGGGGCGTCTCCGGCCCGGTCGACGCGGAACAGGTCGGCTGGCCCTTCGGCGCGTGCGTCACCGATGAGGAGGTGACCGTCGGCGGCGATCGTCATTGACCGGGGACCGGTCAGCCCCGGCAGCGGGATTGTGCGAGGCTTGGCGGCCGGGGCGGCCAGGTCGATGTCGACGATCCGTTTGTCCTTCTTGTTGAGGATCAGCAGGTGCCCGGAGTCGATGGCCGCCGCCGCGATGTCCACGACGGTCCGCACGGATGCGTGCAGCTGCACCGTCTCCTGCTGGAACGGGGTGTCCGAAGCCAGCCGGGACAGCCGTAGACTGTTCGGCTGCACATCGAGCACGTAGAGCTTCCAGCCAGGTGGCGTGGGATCGACCGCGACGGCCACCGGCGCGTTGAGGTCCCAGTCGGCCGAACCGAGGGGACGCGGCACCGGCGGCCCTCCGGCCTGGTCGGCGTACGCGCCGGTCCGGGTGATCCGCCAGACGCCCGGCTTGGGTTTGCCGCCGACGCCGCCCGCGTCGCCGACGATGAGATCGCCGCCAGGGGTGATGGCCAGACACTGCGGGCTGACCAGGCCGGGGTAGGCGAGCGTACGGTTGGGAGCTGGTCGGATGTACGGACCCTGGGAGAGCAGGGCGTGCACGCAGGTCTCCCGGCCGGGCACCGGCCGGGCGAACAGGACCTTGGCGCCGGCGTCGAGGGTGATCCGCTGTCGCTGCGGCATGGCGACGGCCTGGTCGAGCAACCCGGCCAGCCCGCCGAGCGTGCCCCGGAGCAGGTGCAGGCGCATGACCTCGGCCACGACCCGCCGTTGCTGCGCCGGGGTCCGGCCGGGCCGCAACTCGAAACCCAGCCAGCCGGCGAGCCAGGGGAGGAACTGCTCCGGGGTGCGCGCGGGGTCGTACAGGTCGGGCAGCGTGTCGATGGTCAGTGCGACGGGGGTGCTGCGCGTCGCGATGCCGTCGTCGATCCCGCTCAGTAGCTTCTCGAAGATCTCCAACATGCGACCCAGGTCCGGTGACCGCAGAACGGGCGGCAGGTAGTCGAGGTAGCTGCTCATTCTTCCGCCCCCGTGGTCTCACAGGAGCCGAAGCAGACCAGTTCGTAATCGGTGACCTGCACCTGCGGGCCGAAGGCCGTCGGGAGCGAGATGGGCCGGTGGAGGTCGGGGTTCCACTGCTCGCCGGTCTGGTGGTAGGGCGGAGGGGTGACCGGCCGCATCCGCAGGTCGGCGAGGTAGCCGATCTCGCTTTTCAGCCTGACCGCCTCGTACATGTCAGGCAGGTAGACGCTCTGGCCGACCTGCCAGCCGTGCCCGCCCGGCCCTCCGTGCACCGGGTGCAGAAATGCGGCGACCTGGCTCCTGACCCACTCCTTCTCCGCCGCGAGACCGCTGGTCAGGTTCAGGTCGATGGCCCGTTTGAAGACCCGTACGTCCACCGTGACCTCGATCGGCAGGTAGCGGGGGAGGTGGACCTCCAACTGGGCGGTCACCTCTCGGCGCGGGTCCAGGGCGGCGATCACGTCGTGGATGAGTTCGACCCACGGTTGCGGCTGCGGTTCGGCCACGCCGAGGTCGGGCACGATGATCAGGTTCACATGGCCGGGTGCGCGGGAGATGGAGGCGAATGTCCACGGGTCGCCCTTCAGCCATTTCCCGGACGGGCCGTCATTGTCCTGCGTCCGGGGCGCCAGGCAGCGGGCGATCGCGACGCCGGGCACCTTGCGGGCGAGGAACTCATAGTCCTCGGCGGTGATCGCCCGGTCCCGGGTGCGCAGCAGAAGCGGCGCCTGAGTCTTGGTCTCCTCGATGGGCTCCTCGTCCACACCGCCCGTGCCGGGTACCGGGTTGGTCACCGAGACGATCCCCGGCACGCCCTCGGCGAGCGTGGTGACCATTCCGGCCAGCACGTTGCCCCCGGCGGCCGTGGCGACGTGGCGGTAGACGGCGGTGATCTCGGCGCCCTGCGGCGGCATGGGTCCCACATCGCCGAAGACGACTTCCCCAGTAACCGGGTCGAGCCTGACGGCTTTGTTCCGCCCTTCCACCTGTTCCTCGGCGAGTACCCATGGCTCAGCGTCGACCATGATCTTGACGTGGTCGTACGGGGAGTCTCCGCCGGGCTGCCGGTACACGGGCCGGTTTCGCAGCTCGAAGACCTGGCGGGGGGCTCGCCCGGCCGTGCCGAGCTGTTCGGGTGCGTCCCGGCCCGCGGTCAGGGCAGTGGTCGCCGGAACTGTGCTGGGCAGCAGGTGGCGTACGCGGACCAGTGCTTCCTGTACGGGTTCACCCGGCTCGTTCTCGTTGCCCAGCTTCAGTCCGATCCAGCGGCGTGGCTTGCCCGCGTCCGGTTTCGGCTGGTTCGGCTGGAATGGCCAGCCTGCGGGATCCACGGTGGCCCACTGCGGTGTGGTGGGCAGCCGCAGCCGTACCTGACCTGCCTGGGTCAGGCCATGGGTGGTGTCCTGCTCGACGGTCAGGGCGGGCCAGTTGGCCGGATCGGCACCGTTGGCCGAGAACAGCCAGCTGACGGTGGCGGGCTCGCCTGATGCCGCCTGGCCCGGGTCGCCGTACACCTCCAGCAGCTCGATCGGCTGCGTGAAGGCGGGGTCGAAGCCGAGCAGCAGGTACCCGGTACCGCCGTCGGGGACGCGTACCTCCACGCCGTCCGTGATGCCGGTCATGTCCGCGATGGCAGCCGCGGGTGCCGGCGGTGCGACGTAGCGGACGGTCATCGACAGCCCTGCGGGCAGAGCCAGGAGTTCGGCCTCGGTCTGGAAGACCACCGGCGCCTGCGACTCGCTGCCGATGGTCTGCACGCGGGTTCCTGCGGGAACAGTGGCGGTCTGGCCGGTCTGCGCGGTGAAGGTCAGCAGGGTGCGGGCGGGGGTGGCGGGAAGACGGGTGATATCAAGTAGGTTGAGGAAGGCGACGTAGTTCTTCTCCGGCACCTGGTTGAGCCGGTAGATGAGGCCCTCGACGAGCCAGGCGAACAGCTCGATCAACGCGATGCCGGGGTCGCTCGGACCGCGGTCGGTCCACTGTGGGGCGTACTGGCCGATCAGCTCCTTGGCCTCGGCGACCAGGTCGGCCCAGCACCGGTTGTCCAGGTCGGGCAGGGGCAGCCGGCCGCGTTCCGCGCTCATGAGGGCTGCTCCAGGGGGAACGACAGGGTGAGGGACTGCCGGTCTCCGTTGCCCCGGATCCCGTACGTGATGTCGATCATCAGTGCGGCGGAGCTCAAGTCGTTGGCAACCGTGACCTCGGTGACCTCGATCCGCGGCTCCCATCGTGCCAGTGCGTACTTCACGTAGTGCCGGGCCAGATTGGCGGTGGCCGGTGTGTTGGGTGCGAAGGCCAGGCTGTGCAGCCCGCACCCGAAATCCGGATGCATGATCCGCTCACCGGGCCGCGTACTCATGACGATCACGATCGACTGCCGGATCCGCTCCACTCCCGAGGACTCGGCGATCGCGCCGGTGGCGTCGAAGCCCACCGGGAAGGCCACACCCTTGCCGTCCATGCTCACTCCCCCTTCAGACAGCTTTGGTTGGCGACCGCTTGCAACTTTCCCTGCCCCGGCGGTTTTGGAGGATCGGGTTGCGGAAAGGGAGGGCCGAACCCGTCGGTCGCTGCCGCGAACCCTGCCGTGGTGAGGACTGGTACGCCGTCAACGGTCAGCCGGGTGGCCGATCCGCCGACCGGCGGCCAAACGTTCAGGCATTTCTTCAAGGGCGCCTGATCCTGCTTTTTGCATCCGGTCACGGCGAGGCCGACCACGTCCGGCGCCGTCAGCACGCTCACCCCGGCGACGGTCAGCGCGTGCGCCGCGGTCGGCGTCACGCTGCCCTTGCTCTGACAGGTGAGAGTGCTCGCCCGGGTCAACACCTCTGCACTCATACCGGCCCACTCACATCCATCGTGCCCTCCACCTTCACCCGGACGTCCTGGCCCGCGTTCCGCGTAATTCGGGGGGTCTGGAGTTCCTGCCGGGTTGAAGGTGCAGGTCAGTGGGTTGGTGGCTGGTGACGTAGTCGGATTCGCCTAGAGACGCGATTTTGCGGATTCGCCTGCGCCGACCTGGAGTTGGTCCGTAGGGTCTGGAGTCGTGTACGTGAAGACGACGAAGCGGGAGAACAAGTCCGGCACGGTCCGGTACCTGCACCTGGCCCACAACGAGTGGGATCCGGTGAAGGGCCGGGCGGTCCCGAAGGTCCTGTTCACGTTCGGCCGTGAGGACGACCTCGACCGGGACGCGGTCAAGCGCCTGGTCGCGTCTCTATCGAGGCTGCTGGAGCCGGGTGAGGCACTGGCGTCGACGGCGGCGGGTGACCTGGAGTTCGTCTCGTCGGTCCCGTTCGGCGGCACCTACGTCCTCGACCAATTCTGGCGGCGGCTGAGGATCGACAGGATCGTCGGGCAGGTCGGGCAGCCCAAACGGGGCCGGCGCCGGGACATGTCGGTGACCGAGCGGGTGCTGTTCTCCCTGGTCGCGAACCGGGCCCTGGCGCCGTCGTCGAAGCTGGCCGCCGCGGACTGGGTCACGCACGACGTGCACGTCGAGGGCCTGCCGGCCACCGACGACGACGCCTGCTACCGGGCGATGGACTGGCTCCACGAGGTGACCGACGACCTGGAGAAGCGGGTGTTCGACGAGGTCGCGAACCTCCTCAACCTCGAGGTCGACCTGCTGTTCTTCGACACCACCAGCACCTACTTCGAGCTGGAGGAGGCTGACGAACCCGTTGCCCGCGACGCCAAGGGCCGCCTCCTGACGGATGACGGCCCAACCGCCGAAGAGGACGGCGAGTCCGCGGAGCAGGCCGGGTTCCGCACCTTCGGCAAATCGAAGGACTCCCGCGACGACCTGCCGCAGATCGTGATCGGGATGGCCGTCACCAGGGACGGGATCCCGGTCCGCGTCTGGTCCTGGCCCGGCAACACCGGTGACCAGAAGCTGATCCGGCAGGTCAAGGACGACATGCGGGACTGGACCCTGAGCAAGATCGTGTGGGTCACCGACCGGGGATTCTCCAGCGAACGCAACCGCCGCTACCTCCGCCAGGGCGACCACGCCTACATCGTCGGCGAGAAACTCCGCTCCGGCAGCCCGGAGGTGAAGGCCGCCCTGTCCCGCCAGGGCCGCTACAGCGAGATCGCCGGGAACATGCGGGTCAAGGAGGTGCGGATCTCCGACACCGAACGGTTCGTGATCTGCCACAACCCCGAAGCCGCCACCCGTGACCAGCACATACGCGAACAGCTCGTCTCCCAGCTCACGACCCTGATCGAAGGCACCGACAAGCTCAGCGACTTCAAGCGTGGCGAACTCCGCGGCAAGCTCGCCGACAAGCCCGGCCTCAACCGCTACCTCCGCACCACCCCGGCCGGCAAGCTCCGCATCGACACCGCGAAGATCAAGGCCGAGGAGAACCTCGACGGCAAGTACCTGCTGCGATGCTCCGACCCGCAGTTGTCGGCCGAGGACATCGCCCTCGGCTACAAGCAACTCCTTGAAGTCGAGCGGGGCTGGCGGGACATGAAACAGATCATCGACCTGCGGCCCGTCTATCACCGGCTCGAGGAGCGCATACGCGCACACGTCGTCCTCTGCTGGCTCGCCCTGCTGCTGATCCGCATCATCGAGACCACCACCGACGCGACCTGGACGACCGTCCGCCGCGAGCTCGACCGGCTCCACCTTGGCACGTTCACCGGCCCTACCGGCCTGTTCCGACAGGTCACCACCCTCACCAAGCCCCAGGCCGACCTCCTGGCCAAGCTCGGCATCCCCGCACCGAAGCAGATCATCGCCCTCGAACCCGCACCCCGCTGACCAGCACAAACACCAGCGCCTAGAGAAACGACTCTCAGGCGCCCTCACCTATGTCCGCGCAGGTCACACCCCAGATCCGCAACTCTAGGCCGCTGAATTACGCGGAACGCAGGCCTGGGCGACGATCTCGATGTCGCCGGTCGGGGTGAAGGTGAGCGAGCTGCCCGACTTGTGTTCCACGACCACCTTCTCCATGCCAGGGGTGTCGTCGAGGGTGACGCTGTGGCCGGCCGGGGTCTTGATCCGGCGTACCGTGTTGACCCCCGGCGGGGCGATCACCGGCTTGGCGGTAGTGGTGCTCCACAGCGAGCCGATGACGTACGGCCGGTTGAAGTCGCCGTGCTCGAAGGCCACCAGCACCTGGTCACCCGGGCTGGGCAGGCAGAACATTCCCGCGTCCGGCCCCGACATGGGCGTCACGACGGGCGCCGCCACGACGTCGGGGATGTCGGAGAACCAGGGGAAGCGGATCGCCACCTCGTACCGGGCGGGGTCCGCGGCCACCACCTCCGCTACCGCGACGCCCTGCGGGGACTCGGGCCGGTCCGGCGGGGGATCCTCCGACAGTGCCTTGCGCAGCAACTGCGTAACGTGCGCCCCGGCGCGTTGGGTCACCTCGAACTCGGTGCGGTAGCCCCGTGAGTCCAACGTGTGGACAACCCGCCTCAGCCGGTACATGCCGCTGAACCGCCGTCCCACGCCTCGGACCGCCACGAAGCGGCCCGCGCGCAGTTCGGGCATCCCCATGCAGGTGCCCGTCGCCTCGTACATGCCCTCCAGTAGTTGCTGCAGCAGGGATTTGGCCAGCGCGATCGCGTCGAGCGGCGTGGTGACCGGCTTGCCGCGCACCACCCGCCGGCCCAGCCCGGTCAACGCCCCCAGCGCTGCGCTGCCCAGCCGCTCAAGGATCGCGTCCAGGTCCAGCGCGGTGGCGCTCATCACGCCAACGATGCTCTGGGCGAGTTCCTGGCTGTAGCCGCGTACCACTTGAAGCCCCGCCATTCCGGCATTTGTCACCCGCGGGCTGAAACTCGACAGATTGCTGCCCCACTCCAGCACCGGTGCCGCGGTCTGCGGGCGGGGAAAGCGGAAGTACAACTTGTCCCACCACACATACACGTCGAAGAAGTTGGCCGCCGCGCGTTCCTTGAGCAGCGCCATGTCGGTGGAGGTGCGGTGCAGCACGGTGTGCGGGAAAGGCGTGGGATCGACGACCGGGATCAGACCGGCCTCCAGCGCAATCTGCGCAGCGATGGCGCTGTCGTTGGTGAAGCGGAACGCAGGCCGGTCCGGCATCTCGTGCCGCAGCCGGTGCGACCTGTCGTACCCCCGGATGGTGAACGTGGGCGCACCCGACTCGGGGAAGTCGGGCTCGATCGAGGCGATCTCACCCAGCATCATGGGTGTGAGCCGCCCGCCGTAGCCGATGTGGATTTCGACGCTCTTGCCGAGGTCGAAGAGTGCGGAGTCGGTGAACCGGTTGCCGCTGTTGTCCAGCACGACGGTGAACATGTCAGCCAGATCCAGCGAGTTGTCGTAGCGGACACTGAGCAGGTGGCGGCTCACGTCGGCGGCGAGCGTGGCGCCGCTGACCCTGATGTCGGCTCTGGGTGCGAACGTGTCCATGGCTCACCGGTCCGGGATGACTAGCGGTCGGCCGGGCGGCAGGCGCAGCGGGTCGGGCAGGTGGTTGGCGTCGGCGATCTCTCGCCAGCGGGCCGGGTCGCCCAGGTACGTGGCGGCGAGACCGGGCAGTGTGTCCCGGTCGGTGATGTTGTGCACGGTCGGCGGGCCGACGAAGAAGGCCTGCTGCGTGTCGAACTCCACCTCGGTGTACTCGCGGAAGGTGGCCGACACGCAGGCCCGTACCGGGGTGCCGTCGGGCAGAAACATGGTGAACCGCTGGTCGGCGGCGGCCAGAACGCATCGGAATGCGAACCTTCCCATGACGAACAGCAGCACGGGCGGGGCGAACGTGCGCGGCGCCGGGTCCAGCAGCCGCGCCATCCGCTGGGTGTATGCCCGGACGTCGGTCTGCTGTTCGTAGGTGTCGAAGAACAGTTCCATGGTGAGGGTGCGGGTCCGGCCACGCACGTACTGGACCGGCGAGGCGGCCAGCCCCGGGATCCCGATCTCGGCGAGCTCGTTGCCCTGCTCGATCCGGTACTCCTCGGGGTTGTACAGGACCGGCGTCCGCTCACCGGTGAGGGTGTCGACGATCAGCGCCTTGGAGAGTTGCACGGCCACCGCTAGGCCCCCCGTTCCAACTCGATCGCGAGGTCGGCCCTCAGCTGGCGTGCCGCCTGGTCGCGCAACTCACCGTGCAGTACCTCACGTACCACGTCGCGCAGCGCCCCGGGGTCCAGGGCGGCGGAGGACAGTTCGGCATGCCGGTCGGGACGCGCGGTCATGGGCCGGGCAGCGGGGGCGGCCGGGGCTGTCCCCGGGTGCGCTGACGGGGAGGGCGTCGGCGGCGCGGACACGGGAGGCGTCAGCGGCCATGCCGAAGTCGCGTGGTGCGGCGCCGGGGCTGTCCCCGGGTGTGCTGACGGGGAGGGCGTCGGCGGCCATGCCGAAGTCGCGTGGTGCGGCGCCGGGGGCTGTGCAACCGGTGTACCCATCACGCCATCGAGGTACAGCTGCTCGACGGCAAGTGCGGCCCGCTCCTCCTCGGCCGCGCCCGCCGTGGTCGACCGGTGCGGGGCGCCTCCGGTGCGGCCCGGCTCGGTCGCGTGCCAGAGCTCATGGGCGAGCAGCGCGATATTCTCCGGCCGCGTGGACCCACGGCTCGCGAGGAAGGTCTCTTCCCCGATAGTGACGGCGTCCGCGCCGTACGCTGCGGCGACCCGGTCGGCGTGTTCGTCGTCGTGGATCCGCACCCGGTCCACACCGGGTCCCACCATGGGGACCAGCCGTTCCCGCAGGTCTCCCCGGAGTGGCCGGCCCCTGTCCCCCGGCGGGCGCTGGAGAGAAGCCGGGTTGGTCGGCGCCGGCCAGGTCACTTCCTGTAGCGCCTTGTCCCCGACCGGCGGCATGTAGGTCTCGCTCCGGCGACGCGGGCTCGCCTCCGGCACCGGCAGCGTACGTTCCCGCTCCAGCACCGGCGCGAGCGCGTCCAGCCATCCCGGCCTGGCCGTCCGGCGTGCCCGAAGTGCCCGCGTCTGCGCGGCCAGTCGTTCTCCCAAGGTCGGGCCGTACGCAGCGCCGCCAGAATGCCCGCTGTGTACGGCAACGGGTTCCCGCGTATCCTCTCCTGGCGATACGGCGGGAGGAAGGCCATGGGGTGCCGGGGGTAAGCCGGTTCCCGGTGCTTTCCGGTCACCCCACTCGTCGCGCGTCATTCGGTCACCCCCTATCCACCTGGGCGAGCACGGTGCGCAGCCAGCGGCGGCGCTCGGCATGGTCGAGGTTCATCAGCTCGGTGTGGGTCCAGTGGACATGGCGTCCCAGTTGGGCGACCTCCTGGTAGACCCCTTCCAGGGGGTAGCCACGGATTCCCCCGGCAGGGGTGCCTCCATCTCGAACCCGGCCTCGCAGTGCGGGCAGGTCACCGCCATCACCGGCGGTGACAGGCCGTTGAGGCGGTTGTAGATCTCCTGCAGGTAGGTGAGGTCCTGGGAGAACAGGCTCTCGATGACCGCCGGGTTCACCTCGGGCAGGGTGCCGAGCCGGACCACCACCCGGGCGAGCAGAATCACGATCAGGTACGTGGGCAGCGCCCGCACTCTCGGATCCTTCATCGGCAGGATCTCGTCGGCCGCGGTCGCCAGCCGCATCACCCCGTCGCGGTGCAGCGTGCCCTCGACGTCGAGGTAGCCCAGCGGCAACGTGAACTCGTACTCCGTGCTGAACACGGAACCGTTGTCCGGCACGCTCACACCACCCGGGTGATGCCCTCGTGCACGAGGACGAGTGTTTCGACCGCCGTCTCGTGTCCGATGGCGTTGAAAGCCGGCCCGTCCCACTTGGTCGGCCAGGCGTTGACGAAGTTCCAGCGCACCACCTCACGCTTGTTAGCGAGGTCGTACACGACGATCGAGCCGTTCTTGCGCTGCACCCGGCCCTCGATGATGGCCTGGCGCCACTCCCACAGTTCGGTGGAGTCGGTCAGCCCCCATTTGAGGGTGATGTCGGAGTAGGTGGTCTTGCCGGGACCCTTGAGGACGGTCGTGTTCTGGCCGCCCTGCCTGGTCTCGATCACCTCGGTGACCGACTCGATGCCGGTGCACTCCATGAAGCTGGCCTGGGCGATGCCGTCCAGCTCGACCAGGAAGTTGAAGTTGACATACGGGTCGACCCGCAATCCTGTCTGCACCATCGCGGCCTAGCCCTCCTGTACCTGGGAACCACCTTGCGACATGCCGATCCGGACCTCCACGAACTCCGCGGGCCGGACCGGCGCGACCCCGATGTCCACCACGAGCCTGCCGAGATCACGGACGCCGGCCGGGTTGTTCTCGTCGTCGATCTTCACGTAGAAGGCTTCGGCGGCGGTCGCGCCGAACAGTGCGCCGTCGCTCCACACCCGGGTGAGGAACTCGTTCACCGTATGTTGGACCCGCTTGCGCAGCGACAGGTCGTTGGGCTGGAAGACCGCCCAGCGCAGCCCCTCCTGCAGGGACTCCTCAATGAAGAGAAACAGACGGCGCACGTTGACGTACCGCCAGGTCGAATCCTGCCAGGGCGCGATGGTCCTAGCCCCCCACACCACCGGCCGCGTGCTCCCGGCGAACGCCTGGATCACGTTCACCCCGTTGTCGTTCAGCTCACCCTGCTCGGCCACGTCCAGAACCCGCGTCACGCCGAACGCACCGGCGATCGGCTCGTTCGCGGGCGCCTTGTGCACCCCCTGCCGGGCGTCGCTGCGCGCGTACACTCCGGCCAGGTGGCCCGACGGGGGTACCGCCACCGTGCCGCGGCCCGCCGGATCGGAGATCACCAGCCACGGGTAGTACAGCGCCGCGTAGCCGTGCTCGGACGTCAGCTGTTCCCTGTATGCCAGCACCCCGTCCTCCGCCAGCGCGGATGTGGCGTCCGGAGCGTCAAGCACTGCGAACCGGTCGCGCATCTTCTCGCAGTGATCCACCACCTTCTGCTGCACGGTGGGCAGCCTCACCGCGTCCGGCACGCAGACGATGTTGACGTCACCGACCCGCTCCAGTTCGGCCAGCGCCGCCTCGTACACGGCGAGCTCGATGCCTTCGCCCCTGTCGGCCTCGCCGCCGGCCAGTGAGGTCGCGGCGAGGACCGCCGGCAGGTTGGCTGGCGCCGCGTGGGTGCCAGGTTCGTCCGGCAGCGCGACCTCGATCAGCGTGGAAGAGACCACCCCGGCGAAGTAGCGGCTGTGGCGGGGGTCCATCGACAGGTTGTTGAAGGCCTCGGGGACGGCGTTCGGGCTCGTGACCTGCAGCGAGAACTCGGCCGAGGTCACCACGGGTGGCGCGGTGTAGGCGTTGACCAGTGCCTCGCCGATCTCGATCACGTCTCCGCTCACCCCCTCGACGACGACCGACTCGCTCGTGTCGGCCTGCTTAAGGGTGAGCAGGGTGCCCCGTTCGATGCCCTGCGGCTTGTCGACGCGGAAGCGCCGCTGCCCCGGCTTGAGGTCGGCCGTGCGTACCGTCTTGTCCTGGACGCTGTCGGCCAGAGGGGCCGTCAGAATGAGCTCATTGCCGCGTACCCGGTCGATCTCCGCGAACGTGCCGTCGATGTCGACGAGGTCTCCGGGGACGAATCGCCTGGCCTCCTCCACCGTGGGCATCGTGACCACTCTTCCCGCGGCGGATGCGTGCGCCACCTCCGCCTGCAGCACCTTGGCATCCCCCACGATCCGCGCGTCACCGACAGCGACCTTGATCGCGTTGCCCGCCGGGCCGTCGTCCCGCGCCCGGACGACCAAGGCTGTGGCCGCCGGCGTCCCCCGGTCGTTCAGGTCCAGTGACGCCTGGGTGGCCGTGCCGATCCGCACCACGTACGCGACAGTGCCGCCGTTGTCGAAGAACCCGCGCACTGCGTGCGCCAGGTAGCGCCGCGGGGCGGTGATGTAGTCACCGAACTGCGCCGTGAACTGCGTCCAGTTAGTGACCTTTATCGGTTTCCCCGTGGCTCCGCGCAGTGCCGGTCCGATGAAGGCCGCTGTGCTCGTGCCGACTCCGGTGACGGGGCCGGCGACGGTCAGGGGTTCATCGACATAAACACCTGGCGCTCGGTGGTCCCCCATGCAGGCCTCCTGGCGTGTTGTGAAACTCGAACCCCTTATAACCAAGGTCGCTGTCGGGGGCATGAGTACTGACCTACTCATATCTGAGCGTGCGAGCCATACCCGGAATGAAGCACGGTCTTTCATGGTTCCTCTAAATGGCGCATTGAGCTCGGTTCATGTTGAAGCTGCAGGGTCACGGGCTGGCATGGGTTGCGGCTGGGTGCTCGTGCTGGTGGGGGCCGTGATCGGTAGCAGGTGATCGTCTGCCGCGCGACCGCTTCGCCGGAATCGCTCTGCCGGGCCGTAGCCGCCGCGTACGCTCCGTGGGAGGGGCGCGGGAAGGGGACGCTCGTGGCGGATGTGCTGGTGTGGGTGATGCAGCGTCGGGTGGTGCTGGCCGACCGTGCCGAGCGGCTGCGCAAGGAGCTCGCCGAGATCGACGCCGAGGTCGCCCGGTTGGAGGCCGCGGAGGTGGTGTTCGGGCAGTTCGCCGACGCCCAGCGGGCCGGGACGGCCGACGACCCGGCCATGGCCGAGGAGTTCGGGCGGGTCACAACCTCGCCGGGGGCGGGCGGGATGCTGCTGGTCCCGCACCGCGAGGACGGTATGGACCCCAGCACGCTGCCCGCGGACTACCAAGCGATCATGAAGATCGTGACGGCGGCGTCGGAGCCGGTTCCGGCCAAGGATGTCAGCGTCAAGCTCGGCAGGGGCACTGGACCCGGGCAGGTCGAGCCGGTCCGCGACAAGCTCAAGCGCCTGGCGGACCGGGGATGGCTGCACCGCACCCCCGCTGGCCGCTTCACCGCCCTGCCCCTGACTTCCGCATGACCTGTACCGGCTGAATTTCGGCGTAACGCAAGAGCCCCCGGCGGAAGTTGGGGATTCCATGCGAAAGAAAACCAGCCCCGCCGAGGGCCCTGACGGCCTTGTCTACCAGTGCCGCCTGGAGCTGTCCAGCGCCACCTTGGATCTGGTCTGCGGCCTGATCCGCGGCCATCTGAAGAAGATCGGCTCGCGCTGGCGAAAGCTGCCGCCCGGGAAGATCGCCCTGATCGTCCTCGCGGTCCTGCGCCACGACCAGCGGCTCTCCGACATGGCGGGCGGCAACGACATCTCCGCCTCTACGGTCCGCCGCTGGCTATTGGAGGTGATCGAACTGCTGGCCGCGCGGGCCCCGCGCCTGGACCGCGCCCTGAGGAGAATCACCCGCACGGGTGGTGTTGTTGTGCTGCTCGACGGCACCTTGGTCCGCACCCGCCGACGCACCGGGGACGAGAACCGGTCGAACTACAGCGGCAAGCACAAGGCCCACGGCCTGCTGTTCCTGGCCCTGACCGACGAGCGGGGCAACCTGCTGTGGATCTCGGCGTCGAAGCCGGGCCGATCCAGTGAGATCACCACCGCCCGCCACAACAAGATCACTGCCCACCTGCGGGACGCCGGCCTGGGCGCCCTGGCCGACCTCGGCTTCGTCGGCCTGGACGACGATCCCGGCGACCCGGTGATCATCACCGGTCGGCGGGCGACGCGCGGCCATCCGCTGACCGCCGCCCAGAAGGAGGCGAACCGGCTGGTCAGCCGCGAACGCGCGGCCAACGAGCACGGCTTCGCCGGCTTGAAGAACTGGCGAATCCTCACCAAAGTCCGCATGAACGCCCGGCACGCGACCACGTTGCTGCGGGCCCTCCTCGTGCTGACGAACACCGAGGTCCAGCGCTGACGGACGATCACCTGCTACCGATCACGGTCCCCACCAGCACGAGTACCCCAGCCGCGACCCATGCCAGCCCCGTGACCTGCACTTTCAAGTTGAACCGAGCTCATTGGGGCCAATGCCATGTCGCCCGTTCGAGCACTGACGAGCTGGTGCGTGCCAGGCGGTCAGGTGGTCGGCGACGGTCTGGTTGGGGTCGGCGTTGAAGCCGCCGGCCTGGCCCTCGATCTTCCGGCGCAGGGCGGTTCGGGCGGCCTCGGCGGTGGGGTAGCCGCCGCGGCGGACGATGTTGCGCCGTTGGTCGGGGGAGGGCAGGTCGAGGGAGAAGGTCCAGGTGCCGTGATCGGGGTCGGCGGCGAGCTTGGGGCAGAGGGTTCCGAGCTGCTTGCCGTTGTGGTCGCGGCAGCCGCACCGGCGGAAGACATGCCCGGCGTGGGCTGCGGAGCGCATGATGATCGCTCCCAATGATGGTTGGGTGGGTTGCCATGCCATGGTCGCGTGACTGGTATCAGCGGTGGGGAACCACGTACTCACCCTGCGCTCACGGCGTACGGAATGGCCGTCCGACCTGCGGCGCTCCCTTGTCGTGGCGATAAGTGCGATCGAGCTTGGGCATGGCAGCACCTCGTGGATCTCGGAGGGGCGCGCCATGTGTCGTGATCGTCCTGACCAGTGCCTTGATCGGATAATCCTGGGCAATACGGTCACGGCCTCTGTTGTTCGTCGCGTCGTGGGTACGGTCCGCTCTGTGAGCGTCAGTACGCTTGGCCGTCGCTGGCTTGATGTGTGGGGTGTCCGTGTCGGATGGCGCTGCGGCGGTCACGGCAGGCGTGACGCCGAAAAACGGTGTTGTCCATCAGGTGCATACCGGCAGTATGGCGGGGCCCGGAGATTCGGGCGATGATCAGTCAACTCGCGCCTTCAACCAGGCCGAACGCGCGGATCACCGCAGAGAACCCACGCGAATGAGAATTTGACGTGCCCCCGATGCAGGGCCGTTGCAAAGTTCGGTGATCTTGTGTGACTGAGCGCTTCAGCTGGCCAGTGAGTGGTCGAGGTGGCCGGTTGAGCGTTCGGCTCGCTGTCAGTCGTCCTCGGGCCGGACGCGGCCGCCTCGGGCGCATGCCAGCACCGTCGTGGCTGCGGCGTTGAAGAAGAGCATGAACCCCCAGGCGCGATCCGCTGTCTGGATCAGGCCGATGCGCAAGGGTTCGTCTCCTGCTTGTTCGAGGATCCCAACGGTCTCGGTGAGGCCGAGCGTCGCGACCCCGCGCCTCTGGGTGGTCCGGAGGCGGCGCCGGTAGACGCCGAAATGCTGGTTGGCGGGGATGAGGCTGTCCCAGACCGTGAAGGTGCCTCCGGAGAGCAGGGCGTCGCGTGCGGGGCCGCAGGCCGGCGTCTGGTCGGCGAGCATCTCGGCGAGGTCGTCGCGTGTCATGCGACAGATCCTGCCGGGCGTTGCTCAACTGGCCAACTGAAATGCTCAGTCACATCTTGTGACTGTGCTGGTCAGGCGAGGCCGAGGAGGTCGAGCGGGCGGCTGAAGGGCTCGTAGGAGGCGTGCCGGAGGCCGGCGGCGATGTTGCGGTGCCCGTGCCGCCGCAGCGTGTTGATCGCCAGGTTGCGGAGGGTCGCCATGTTCTCGGGTCCATGGCCGGTACGGATCTTCGAGGTGTCCTCACGGAAGGCGGTGTCGCGGACGAAGTGCAGCCGGTTCTCGATGGTCCATTACGACCTGGCCAGCCGGCCGAGGCGCTGGGGCGAGGCCTGGTGCGAGGTCAGGTCGGTGATCGCGTAGATGGTCTGGCGGCTGACGATGCCGGTCTTGAGGTCGGTGCGGTAGCGCAGGATGCGTGCGGCCTGGACGGCGTGGGGGAAGTCCAGGTCGAGGTCGGTGACGGTGAGGGCTCTGGTCACACGGGTCTCCTTGCGGCCGTGGCCGGCCTCGCGGTCGTAGTGGCGTGCGGTGACCTCCTTCCACGGCAACGACCGCAGCCTGCGATGCAGTTCGGGCTGGTTGGCCTTGACCACCAGCAGGTAGTGGGCCTTCTTCTCCTCGACCAGGAAGCGAACGTGGGCGCGTTGGGTGTGCAGGGCATCGGCCGTGACCGTGATTCCGGTCAGGCTGTAGGGCTTCAGTAGCGAGGCGAAGCAGGTGATCTCGTTGGTCTTGTCGGGAACCCGCAGCTGGGTGACGGTCCGGCCATCGTCGGTCATCGCGGCCAGCAGGTGGGCGGCGGGCGAAGTGTCGTGTCGGGAGCCGCGGGCCGTCTTGCCGTCCACGGCCACCGATTCCGAGCCGACCGGATCGGCGCCGGTCAGGTCGGCCAGGCCGCCCGGGCAGACCAGAGCGATGACTCGCCGGATCGTGGCGGCGCTCGGTGCGACGCGCATGCCCAGCGCGCCTGCGACCCTGGCGCCCAGCCGGACCAGGGTGTGCTGCGGAGCGTTCGCGGCCCACTGGCCGATGGCCGCGTACGAGCGCGCGCCGGAAACCACCGCCGAGGCGGCGACCAGGAGCACCGCCACGAACGGGTGACGCACCCCTCGCCGTCGACGCGGATCGGGCAGCAGCCGCAACCGCTCCACCAGCGACAATCCTGCCACGCCGTCCAGAGCGGGCGACTTGATCAGGCAGACGGTGGCAGACTGGCGGCACATCGAAGCTCCGGCGGCTCAGGGCGACTTGGGAAGGTCACCCCGTTCAACCGGAGCTTCGTTGCGTTCGTGACGGGCCAGGCCCGGACCCCTGCATCGCCATGACCTGCGGGCTCACGTACTCACCGGGACTTTGAAACAGCCCTGGCCCCCGATGACCTCGGCAGTGTCAGTACCACCCGGCAAGACGGAGTGTGTCCGTCAGCGATGTCCAACAACATCGACCAGGGGCGTGGACACGAGTGCGGCGGCCTCGGCAGGGAGTTGGGACCGGGCTGCCGTCTGCCACACTGGCAGCATGCATGCCTTTATGTCGCACAGCCAGAGGGACAAGGGGCTGGTTACCCCATTTGCGGCGCAACTCCGCCTGGCCGGCGTCGACATCTGGCTGGATGAGTGGGAGTTGCATCCCGGTGATTCGATCGTGGGCAAGGTGAGCCAGGCCCTGGAGATGGTCGACACCGTGCTGTTGTTCTGGTCCAAGCACGCCGCTGCCTCCACATGGGTAAACACGGAGATGGAGTCCGCCCTCGCCCGCCGGCTGGCTGATGAGTCCATGCGGATCATCCCGCTGCGGCTTGACGACGCAGAACTGCCCGCGCTCTTGCGCCCTCTACTGTGGGTGTCCCTGGCCGAGGGCGAGAGCGAGCAGGCGGTGCGCCGAATTCTGGGAATCAATACCCAAGCTGAACTGCTCAAGCGTATGCAGCAGACGATCGAAGAGTCCGGGCTGGAGTATCGGTACTTCCACGGCTATGGGGTGGTCGTGGGATGCCCGAATTGCGGAGTGCCATCGTTTGAGCTGGAGCAGACGTACGGAGTGGATCACTTCCGCGATGACCAGTACGCCGGAGTAAGGTGCCCGAACTGCGGCTGGCTGGAGGGAGGTGAGGTCTGGTGAAGTGCCCCACCGAGAGCTCACCTGTCTGGATGAGCCAGCCTGAGCCTGCAGGAATCATCAAATAGGAGACGCATTGACCGCATTATGGGGGAAGGCTGCGCTCGGGAAGATCTTCATCTCACATTCCTCGGCTGACAAGCCGTTTGTGCGCCGTAGAATCGAAACGCCCCTGAGGGAAGCGGGGTATGACACATGGCTTGATGAGAAGGAACTGCTTGCGGGAGATCCACTACCCCGCAAAGTATCCGAGGGGATTCGAGATGCGAAGGTAGTCATCGTCGTTATCTCGGCCACTTCCGTGGAATCAAACTGGCTCAGGTATGAACTAAATATAGCCGCGGACTTTATGATCAAACGTGGACTTCGCCTGATTCCAGTTGTCGTCGACGACGTGCGGCTGCCGCCTGAGACAGAGGGCCTTTTGCATGCGGACATGCGCAAAAACATTCGGGGTGGGATTCGGAAGATTATGGCGACGCTGGAACTTGAGGCGTCGCGATATCCCCAGCCCCCGGATCCTGTGTCCGTGACATCCGAGAGCAGCTATCTGAGACAGCGTGCATACAAGGACCTGCTAAGCAGCGAGTCCGATGGCGGGTCCTTCGAAGCTTTCATGGACCTGTCGGCTACGCGGTCGGTCGACTGGAGTGGCATCACCGTGCGTGACGTCGATGTCCGCGTCAACATAGTACATTCTTACGGCCGCAAGATAATATTTAGTCCTAGCGACTTCGATGGATGGCTGGGTCAACTAGAGGAGACATCCAGTGATTTTGCCATTCTAGTCATCGAGGGTCGCCTTTCGGGGGATTCAGAGTCGAAATTCGATCAATCCACCCAAGGCGTTTGGATGCAGAGCATTCCCATGGCTGTTTTTAATGGTGGCCGCGCACGTATTGTGGTCGAGGTCAGTCCTGAGGGATCGGCGGATCAGGCCGAGGGGCGACTTCGCGATGCTGTCCGCTTGATTTCTCTATGCATTGAGAACCGGGAGCCATCTTATTTGGATGCGATCACACCGGCCCGCGAGAATTAGACTGGCTGAGCAGATCACCCTAGCCTGATCAGACGTGCGGTGTCGGCAGTCGGCAGCCGTTTGGGGATGGGTCGTTGCGCGCTCGGGCGCCGCGTCTGTGCGCCCGCACCCTCGCCGGCATCGCTCAGGAGATCTACACTCTGCTGACGGTCCACCGGGCCCTGCGAATCACGATCACGGATGGCGCTGACGGTACCCCGACGGCGGACCCGGACCGGGCATTTTCATCATTGCGCTGGAATCCGCCCGCGACCAGGTGGCCCAGGCCGCAGGCGTCATCGCCGACGAGAACGTCGATCTCGTCGGTACCATCGGCTGATGCCCGACCGACGCCTGCGAGTCAGCCCCCGCGCGGTCAAACGGCCATTGTCTCGCTACGCGTACAAGAGTCTGAGAGGCGACCGTCGCACCTACAAGGCCACCATCAGCATCGACATCCTGGCAGCTCCACCGGCCTTGCCTGCCGACGCTCCTTCACGAGGTCGTAGATCCTGCGCAGCCCCGGCTGGGGGCGGCTGACAGTGAGCAACGCGTGGAACTGGGCTGTGGCCCGGGGGCATGGCTGTTGACGATCACGTGCTTGGTTGGGGCGAAGCCGAGTGCCGGACGGTCGGTGTGAATCTTCTCTAGGGCCTCGATGTCCTGCCCGGGAGCCGACGCGGTCGCCGCGTGCGCGATGACGTCAGGCAGACTCTCGTCGCAGGTTTCGGGCTCATGATCCGTATGCCTGACCCACACGACCCCCGGCTCATGGCTGTACTCCCGGGCCCTTGCGGCGAGTGGAGATCATCAACAGCATCCCGAATCTGAGGCAGAGCTGTTCACCTGGCAGCTCGACACGCTTGCCGAGCAGCGCTGGTGGGACGCCTGAGCCACTCATACTGATATGGGGCACCCATATTGTCTGCAGCGGTCGACTTTAATGGAGGCGCGCCGTGGCGTTGCGATCAGTGTTACGTTCACAGTTCTCTAGGCTTTCGAGTTCTTGGGCTCGACGGGGCGCGGATGAAGCGGGTTATGATGCATTTATCTCCTATGCCCGCGAGCCGGACGCCATCCTTGCGGCCGCATTGCGCGACGGCCTTCACTCATTCGCGCGCCCCTGGTACCGCCTCAGAGCGTTGAGAGTCTTCCGGGATGAGTCAAGCCAATCGGCGACCTCGGAGATGTGGCCATCGTTTGAGCGAGCACTGAGAGCATCCAGATTCCTCATTCTCCTTGTCTGTCCGGAGGTGAAGATGAGGAAGTCAGTCATCCGTGAGATTCGCTGGTGGCTGGAGCGCGATCCCGCGGGCCGTAACCTGATCCTGGTGCTCACTGCTGGAAAACTAGCATGGAACGACGAAGCTCGCGACTTCGAAAAGCTGGTTAAAGACGAGCGAACTGGCGAGCTTGAGGAATCCGCGTTGCCCGCAGAGTTGTACGGCGTCTTCCAGCATGCGCCTTTATATCTGCCTTTCGATCGGGCGGATGATCCTAATCAGCTCACCCTCTTGAATCCGAAGTTCCGTGCTCCTCTTGCCCAACTCGCGGCGCGGATCCACGGCCGGCCCGTTGACGAGCTGGAAGGTGAAGATGTAACGCAGCACAAGCGGAGAACTCGGATGATCCGCGCTGCAGTCGCTGGCTTGGCTACGTTGGCGCTCGCCGCGAGTGCAGCGGCCGTCGTTGCCTTCCAACAGCGGCAGATGGCCGTGGAGCGTCTCGCTATTGCGAATTCGCGCCAGCTGGCGGCCACTGCCGAGCTTAGGAGTCAGAGTGATCTACAGACAGCGATGTTGCTCAGCGCTGCTGCCTTCGAGATCAGTAACACTGCCGAAGCCCGGGCGAATCTCGTGCAGCAACTGCAGCGCAGCCAGCACGTGGAACGGTTCGTGGCTGGGCCGGGCAGGGCTGTCAGCGGTCTTGCGCTCAGCCTTGACGGCCGCATGCTCGTCTCGGTCAGCGCAGACGGCAGCCAGCTCCTGCTGTGGGACCTGGATCATCCCAAGGCCCCGGCTCGTACGTTGCAAGGCAGCCGTGATGCCTACTCGGCGGTGTTCAGTCCCGACGGGAAGACTCTCGCGGTTGAAGAGGTTGACAAGGTTGTCCTATGGGATCCCCTCTTGGGAACGGCAAAGGCCACGTTCAGCGGAACCGGACGCCCTGCCTTCAGTCCAGACGGACGTCTCCTCGCCATCCCCGGCATTGACAACACTACCCGGTCCTATCCCTCAGGCAAGATCACCCTCTGGGACGTTGCCACTCACACAGAGCTGGGCAGCATGCTTGGTGACGCGGGCGAGGCCACTGGCCTCTTCAGCCCAGATGGCCGGATCCTCGCGATGAACCAGGGAGCCGACGTTCTATTGTGGGACGTCAGCACCGGTACTTTGTTAGGGACTCTGACCGGCGGTCACACCCGCGGGGTGTTCGACATGGCTTTCAGTCCAGACGGACGGATGATCGCCACTGGGGGCCACGACGCCAAGCTGATCCTCTGGGACGTCGAGAAACGTACAACCCTGGCGACTTGGGAGCGGGACGGCGATGTCAATGCCATTGCTTTCAGCCCGGACGGCAGAATCTTGGCCGCCGGCGACAATAGCGCTGGCATCAGCCTATGGGATGTAGCCAACCGAACCCAGCTCGACAGCCTCGGCGGCGGTCACACCAGCGCCGTTCTCGACATCGTTTTCAGCCCGGACGGGCGAACACTGATCTCCTCAGGCAATGACGGCAGACTGGTCATGTGGAACGTCATTCCGCAGAACCCAATGATCGTGACCACGGTGCCAGGCACGGGGAATGACTATTCCGGTAGCCCCGCATTCAGCCCCGACGGGAAGATTTTGGCGATCCCCACCGATGGAGGAGTCCTCCTCTGGGACATCCCGAGACAGGTTCGACTGGCTGATCTGCCCGGCTCAGGAAACCACCCTGCCTTCAGCCCGGACAGTCGAACCCTCGCCACCATTGCGGGTACAGACGTCCTTCTCTGGGACGTCGCTCGCCGCGCCAAGACGGCGACCCTGACAGGCGTCACGCCCTCCGATCCGGCGAGCACGGGGGTTGTCTTCAGCCCAGACGGCAGCATCCTTGCCACCGCGGCCAACCGTGCTGTGATTCTGTGGGATGTGGCCCGCCGCGAGCGGGTCGCTACGCTCACCCCCCAAGAGAGCGAGGACTACCAGGTACACGGCCTGGCTTTCAGTCCCGACGGTCGACTCCTAGCCGCCGGAGGCTATGGCTTTAATAGAATCATCATTTGGGATGTCACGAAGAAGGCCCAGTACAGTGCATTCTCTAGCGGCAGCGGCGACCCCGTATACCGGCTGAGCTTCAGTCCTAAGGGCGACGTCCTCGCTTGGAAGGCCCTGGAAAGCGCGAACACCGCCGTCGGCGGCGACTTTGGCATCATCCTATGGGATCTCAAGGCGAAGGCGAGGCGTACTACTTACACCCTTCATGCCTCGCTCGGCGAAGCTGTTGCCTTCAGCCCGGACGGGAGCATGCTCGCCTCTGACGGTGGCGGCGTCAGTCTCTGGTCGATTGCGCAAGGCGAACGGATGGCCATCTTGACCGTTCCCTGGAAGCCGGACCCGGCCTATCTGCGCGGCCCGGTCTTCAGCCCCGACGGCCGTCTCCTGGCGGCGACTGGATCCGACAACACCATCATTCTCTGGGACGTCGACGCCAAATCATGGGTCCAACGTCTGTGCCTGAAAGCCGGTCGGGCCATCACGCGAGGCGAGTGGGAGTCGGTCCTGCCTGGCCAGCCGTACCACTCGGTCTGCGGACAATGAACCGACCGGCTCTCTGAGGGTGCTGGTCCATGTGCGGTTTTTCTTTGGGCCACTTCACGCCAGGACGCGCACATCGCTCCTGACATAGATTGCCGGACCAGAGCCCGCGAACACCTCGTCAGTTCTCGGTTGGTACTCCCTCGAGGAGGTTGGGAACTCCACAGGCGGTGGCGAGAAGGTGGGCGTACGCGGTGAGGATCTGACGGGTATCGCGCAGCGCTGCCCGGAGCTCGTCAGCCTGTGGCCAGGCCTGCTCGTGCTCGCGGGGAGACTGCCCGGTTGGCCGGCGATTCTCCCAATCCTGCAACAGAGGGTGCCAGTGTGCCAGCAGTGGGCGCAGACCGTAGTTGAGCATGGCAACAGCGAGGTAGCCGAAGTTGTACTGCCCGTCTCGCTTGGGCTGCGCCACGTCGGGACCGTGTCGACGTAGCACCTCTCGGGTTGTACCAAATACCGAGTACAAGCTGTTCAACGCTTCACGTAGGAGTCCTTCGTCCTCACGTAGAGGCACGACGGCCACCCGAGTTACCAATTCGATGTACAACTCCCAGGCGGCCCGTCGCTCAGCGTCGTTCGGTTCCCAGGTGCCACTGATCTCGAGCACGTGCAGGTTTAGCTTGACGTCCACGCTCTTTGGTGCGCGCATCGCGCCCGTCCCTTCTCATCCTGTCGCTGCCGCCTGCATCGCGGTTGACCGCGACTCCTGCCTGCCCTGGCGGTCGACGATATCGTCTTTAGCTCTGTAGGTGCCGAGAACCGCGTCCAGGCTGGTCACGGAACACTGGTATCTCGTACGGGGCGCCGAGGCATAGGTGGGGACGGCATCGGGACTCCGGAGGAGGGGGAGCATCCTTACGGGTCAGAGTGTGAGGCAGGTCACTTGCGAACTCCTGCTCGCGTGCTGCCTCTCACGAGGTTCTCACGGATTGGGTGCCATGAGGTGCCATCAGGCGTCATGCGTGGTGGACAAGGTGGGCCCTGACCTGCGGGATTCGGACTGATGAACACTAGACGGACGCCCTTTCGACCGCTGGGGGTCAAGGGGTCGCAGGTTCAAATCCTGTCGTCCCGACAGTGATGTCGGAAGGCCGTTGATCGGGAGAAATCCCAGATCAGCGGCCTTTTTGTTGATGGCCCGGCAGGTAGTGGGCGACTGTGGCGCCGCCGTTTTGCGATCTCGCTGGGATCAGTCAGGGACCGCAGCCGTTGGCCGACGGGCCGCCGCAGCAAGTTGCGGCGGCCGCGCATTCGCGTTTACACCAGGTCGCCGGCCTGCCAACCCGGGGGACCTTCGGCAGTCCGATCAGGGCGTCGATGTTCAGGTGCTCGGCGAGCAGGGCCTTGGGGTTGCGGCCGTCGCTCACCTCGACCTGCCACAAGGCCAATTGTCAGACAGGCCTCAGGAGCCTGCATCCTGCTCACCCGGTGCAAAGGCCTTCCGGCCAGGCCGGCGGGTACCTCGCCGGCCTGGCCCTGGAGGGCGCCTGTGGATTCCTGTCCAAACCGGGTCAAGGAATGGCCGCAGGGGAATCGGTAGATCACCAACGTGGGCCCTGCCACGGGCACATCGTCAGCGGCTCCTCCCGCGATGATTCCGCGGCAATCCCGGCATGGTGCTCATCCGGCGCCCGGGCCGCTAGGCCAGGTCGATGAAGAACTTCTCGTCGTCCCCGCCGTTGGCGTTGATCTGGCAGTTCACCGTTCCACCGGGACCAGTGGCAGCGGTCACGCCGCTGCCGGTGACCATGCGCAGATAGATGTTCGGGAATGCCGTCGCGGACTCGAAGGAGAACGAGCCGTCCGGCTGCGGACGCAGCCGGAACATCTCGTAGGGGTGCGCGCCGAACTGGCAGTTGACCGCTCCACCACCCGCCATGGTGTTGGGGACGCCGGCGCCGTCCATCCGCAGGAACACGTTCGGGAAGGCCAGCGATTCGAAGGCGTACGAGCCGTCACCCTGCGGACGCACCCTGAACGACGTCCACTGGCCGGGCCCGTACTGACAGTTGACCTTCCCCGCGCCACTGCCGGCGAAGGCAGTCACGCCGGTCCCGTCCATGCGGAGGTGCACGTTCGGGTAGTGCGTCGAGTGGATCGTGACGGGGGTGTCTCCGAGCTTTTCGAGGTCGGCTGCTGACAGGGGCATGGTGGCCTCTCTTCTTCGGATCGGGTGCATCGCGGACGAGTCGATCCCGGCGCCGCCGGCGGCGGCTTGTTGCGGCGCGGAATTCCTGAGCCTGTGGCGCATGTCGAACCGAAAATTGCGGCGCAATATCACAGCGGAACTCTTTGAGCGGACCAGGCGCCCGGCGAACTCCACGAGTCACTCTTCGCGCAAATTCCGAAAATGGCAAGGAAGCGGCATTGATCCCGCCGCTCGCGCTCGCCGCCCCTCTTGCCTTTCCTGCCCCCTCAGGCCCGACCGACTGTAATCCCGCAGATACATGCTGTCTAGGTTCACTGCCTGATGTGGACGCGCTCCGGCCGTTCGCCACCCGACTTCCCCGCCGCCCTACTTCGCCTCCCGCGTGGTCGGATGCCGCGATCAACGTGATGGGTGCGCTGCTGTGTGTGCGAGGCCTGGGAGCACGCCTGGGCGCCGGCGCTTGATGGTCGGCCTGACGCGTCTGCGCGCGGTCCCGGCAGGGTCAGAACAGCGCGTCCTGTCTCGGGGCGGTGAGGGTGGCGCGGGTCGGGTTGAACACGCCGAGGTGCATGGAAGTCCTGGGGCGGGCGGCGATGTTGCCGACGAGGAAGTTGCCTGGCCTGCTCGGGAGTTGGGCGGTCACCATCGTCGAGATGCTGCTCGGTGAGTGCGCCTGGGCCT
Source organism: Kitasatospora sp. Xyl93 (assembly GCF_055383135.1). NCBI lineage: Bacteria > Bacillati > Actinomycetota > Actinomycetes > Kitasatosporales > Streptomycetaceae > Kitasatospora > Kitasatospora sp. Xyl93. Next base: position 6,167,719 of record NZ_AP029185.1, read on the forward strand.
CCGGCGCGATCGCCGCGCCGCAGGTGCTGGAGTCTGCCCTCCATGGGTCGTTGACGCCCGGGCGCTGCCGATCCCGCCACGCCTGGCCGAGGTGCTGCGGTCGTGTTTCCCACCCGCGACTTCATCCACCTGCTGAAGTCGGCGCGGCCCGGCGCCGGCGCCGGAAGGGGCGCCGGGCCGGGGACCGGTCAGAGCTGGTCAGTGTTCCAGTCCCCGTTGTCCGTGTGGGGGTGGCCCATGGTCATCCGCACGTACCGGCGGACCTGGTCGAGGTTGCCGACCTGCCCGACGGTCGGGATGTCGACCGGGGTGGAGTTCTGGCCCGAGGAGACGCGGGAGTAGTACCGGGACAGGGCGTCCCAGGAGTTCTCCAGGTACTGCTGCTGGATCGGCAGGTCGCGGACCTCCCAGTTGTTCATCGCCGCACGGAAGGTGCCCTCGACGTCGTTGAAGCGGGCGGCCTCGGAGAGTGCCTGGATCATCAGGCTCAGCGACCGGGCGGTGGCCTGGCGGTTGCCCCACGGGTTGCTCTCGCCCGCGAGCTGGACGATGGAGTACCGCATGTCGATCCAGCTGATCGGCATGGCCTCCCGGCCCCGGCCGGCGGCGGTGCTGAGCGAGTTGTAGTTCGAGCCGATGTTCAGGGTCTGGACGTTGTGGTTGACCGGCGGCGCGGGAGCGGTGGTCTCCGTGATCCGCGACTGGAGGGCGTTGTCGATGTCGCTGAACTGGTAGGTGATGCCCTGCTCGTTGGAGAAGCCCCAGATGTACAGGTTGGAGGGGTTGATCCAGATGTCGGTGTGGCGGCGCTGGCCCCGGTCGTCGGGCGCGGTCAGCGAGACCTGGACGAGGCCGACGTCCTCCAACTGCGTCTCCTGGCTGTTGTAGCCCGCCACCGCCGCCCGCAGGCTGGCCAGGAAGGCGGAGTACCGGATCCGCTCGTCCCCGCTCGGGCCGTTCTCCGACAGGTCGAACCACACGTGGGACATCTGTCGCCACTCGGTGCGGGCCTGGGCGGTCCCGGCTGCGCCGAGCACGCCCGTGAGGGTCATGCTCAGACCCACGCCGGCGAGGAGGACGGCACGGAGCCGTGCACGGACGGTGGTGCGCTTCTTCATCTTCTTCTCTCGTGTACTGCCGGAGCCGGGTCCTGACGGCCGATCCGGTTCGCGGAGGCGCCGACAGGGGCGCCGCGGGGTTCTTCCGGGCAGCATCGTGGCATGGCGGCGGATGGCCGGTGCATGCCGGGAACGGGACGCCGCGAGCCCTGCGGGAGGGGTGGCCGGACGGCCGTGGAGGCGGTCGGCGGCGGAGCCGCGCGCTCCTCGTTGACGACTGAGTCGTGATCAACAGCATTGCATGACAGGCAAATTGATGGAACATCATGAACTGATGGAGGGGATGCTCCACGCGGCGTTCGACCGGGGCCGCACCCGCCCGTCGACGGCGGTGGCGGGCGGGGTGGCGGTGCGTCGCTCCCGCAAGCGTGCAGGGTGGGTGCAGAGGTGGGCGCGGACGGTCAACAGCGGGTCAGGTCGGGCGGGGCGGGGCGAGCACCCGGTGGATCCGGTGCTCGGTGCCGAGGAGCCGGTGGGGGTCGGGGGCACTGATGAGGGACGTGGCGCCGGTGCGGCGGACGTTGCTCTCGATGGCCCGCGCGCCCGCACGGAGCGCGGGCACTGGGTCCGGGTGCCGGGCGGCGGGTTCGTTGCGGAGACGCCCGCGGCCCGGACGCGGGGGTGCGCGTCCGGGCCGCGGGGCCTGCTGCCGGGGTGGCGGCGGAGTCCAGCCGGCGGGGTTCAGCCGACGAGGGTCTCGTCGAGGGCGTCGAGGCCGTCGGCGTAGACGCCGGTGAACAGGTAATGCAAGTGTCCGCCCGTGCCACCCCCGGGGACCGTCCGGACGGCTCTCGCGGCTCCAGCTGGAGCGCGCCCCCGCCCATCACCACGATCCGGTCGGCGCCGGTCACCGTGGACGGGGGCTCAGAGCCATGCGAACAGGAATCCACCCCGTACGGGCGCGACAGCATCGAGATCGTGGGCGGGTCGGGGCGCGCGGAGCGCCGGGTCGAATTTCCGTTGTTCCGCCGCAGAAGCTGTTCAACTGCGGCCGTCGACGCCCCGGAACCGGTCGGCTAGCGTGGCGAATCGCCGATCCGTCGGGAAAGGCCGGCTCTCCACTGGCGGACGGCACTTCGAATGTTCACCTGTCGTACGAGAGGACACCGATGAGGATTCGCAAGGCCATTTCCGCGACGGTCGTCGCAGCGACCGCTGCCGTTGGCATCGTCACCGCAACCGGTGGTGCGGCCCAGGCCCAGACCGCCTGGGTGCCGCCGTTCCAGAAGTGCACGTCATTCGATCAGAACGGGTTCAAGGGCGACGTCTGTGTGGACCGGGTCGGCTGGGGCCCGCAGGAATTCATCGGCTTCGGCCAGATCGAGTCATTCCCCGCCAACTGCGCAAAATTCCGGGTCGATGTCGCTGACCCCGATGGCACGGCGGTGCATTCCGTGAACGACATTCCCTGCACCACCGGGCACGTCGGCACCGCTCGGTATCTCGCCGAGTTGCACGTGAACGGCAGGGGGTACGCCCGCCTGGTCGCCTTCGACGGTGCGGGGAAGACGCTGCTGTCGGTCAACTCCGAGATCATCGTCTCCCCGTACGACAACCACTGAGGAGCCGGGGCGTTTCTCCCGGGTCACCGGATCGTCGGTTGACGTGACTCGTTGACCGACGCCCGGTGTTGCCCCGATCGAGCCGCTTCTGCCGGACCGCACGCCTCGGCGTAGGGGGCGGTGGCGGGATCACCGTCGGGTGATCCCGCCACGGGGCGGCTCGTGGGCCGGCCTCCCGGTGTCCCGCTGCGTGGTGCTGCGCCGGGGCGGGGATCCGGTGGGGCCGGGTTGGCGCGCAGGACGAGGCTGCGCGCCACGGCGGCGGTGGTCAGGAAGCGGGCTGGTCCCACCTGAGGCGGGAGCGGCGGAGTCGCTCGATCAGGTGTCGCACCTCCGGGGCCGGGGCGGGACGGCCCGGCTGGGCGGTCGCGGCGAGGGCCAGGCCGCGGCGGGCCAGGTCGGCTTCCTCGGGGGACCAGGCGCCGCACCGCTCGAGTTCGGTGAGTGCGGCGTCGAAGCCTCCGCCGGGCGAGACGCCCAGCCCGGCGCAGGCCTCCTTGGCGGCGGCGACGACGAGCCCGCCGCAGAGTCGCGCCGCGACACCGGCCTCACCCTGCTCGGCCACCCGCTCGGCGAGCGCCAGGACGGCGTCGGAGCCGTTGCCGAGGGCGCGGAGGTCGTGGATGGGGAACAGGCCGCGGACGTCCTCGATGACGACGTCCATGTGGAGCTGCCGGAAGAACGAGGGGCAGGCACAGTCCCGGACGTCCGCCCGCCACCAGTAGTTGACGGAGACGGAGATGTCCGGTGCGGAGACCTGGTGCCACCAGAAGGCCGGGATGAAGAGCAGGTCGCCCGGCTCGACGACGGCCTCCCAGTACTCGGCCTGCGCGAAGCGCGGGTACTTCTCCAGGTCGGGGGCGTTCACGTCGACGCTGCTCAGGTGCCGGGTGCGGATGTCGAGCGCTCCGGGATAGAGCAGTTCGCTCTGGGAGGGGTTGAAGAGCATGAACCTCTTCTTCCCGTCGAGCTGCGCGAACAGGTTGTTCATGTTGTCGTAGTGGAGCGGGGTGTTCGAGGATTCCGACGCCATCCAGAGATTGATGTCGCTGATGACCTCGGCCGGGATGTAGGGGGGGATCACCAGATCGTCCCGGAGTTCCGGGAGGGAGCCGGGGATCGACATCTGCTGCATGCTGAGCCGGCGGCCGCTCGCCGTGTCCCGGAACTCGGTGGCGAGTCGTGATCCGCGCATCGGCTCGAAGTGCAGACCCCGTGCCTCCGGCTTGTAGCGGAACCCGCCGTCCGCGTCCGCGATGCTGACGGGCACCTCACGGTCGCCCAGTCGTTCCGAGAGGTATTCGGGAGTCCACCGGTGCATCGGGCCGAGAGCCGGGGCGCCGCGGATTATCAACGGCGTCGTGCTGAGAACCGGAGCGCGGAGAATGGGCTCCTCGGGGAATGAGGCGACGACTTCCACGTGCCCCAGCGACCGGGCTCCCAGCATGACGGCTCTCCATTCCGGCGGAACAGGCGAAGGAAAAGCCGATGCTACGGACAGGGTCCGGTGTGCACAACGGCGGGAACCTGCGCGCGGATTCACTTCGTCGGGTATTTCCGGTTCGTTCAACCGGGACGCCGCCGCACTTGAACACGGGAGGTTGGCGGCCCGTCAGCCGCTGCGGCACACTCCGGAGGGACCGGGTCCCGGCCGCCCCGATCACGTCGGCCCAGCCCGGACCCGCCGCTCACGGTCGTCCCGCCCGGCGGGGGCCGGTGGGCGGAGAGGTCCGGCCCGGGCGACCGGGCCGGCGGACGACGTCACAGCCGGCGGACCACGTCACGGCACCGCCCGGTATCCGCACGGGCCGCACCGGCGAGTCGCGCGCCGCTTCGGAAGGGAACACCCGACGCATGAGCCAGAGCACAGCATTCCCCCTCGTGATCGAGTCCCACGGGGGCGAGCGCCTCGTCGAGCGGGTCGAGGACCAGCGGAGCACGCTGCGCGCCTCCCTGCTCGAGCACGGAGCCCTGCTCTTCCGCGGATTCTCGGTGCCGGACGTGACCGCCTTCGACTCCGTCGTCCGCGGGCTGTCAGGGGACCCGCTCACCTACACCGAGCGCTCCTCGCCGCGCAGCGCGATCCAGGGGCAGGTGTACACCTCGACGGACTACCCGCCGAACGAGGAGATCTTCCTGCACAACGAGAACTCCTACCAGCAGTCCTGGCCCATGGCGCTGTACTTCTACTGCGTGCAGCCGCCGGCGACGTTGGGGGCGACCTCCCTGGCCGGCACCCGAGGGGTGCTGGCCAGGCTCGACGACTCGGTGCGCGAGGAGTTCACCCGCCGGGGCTGGCAGGTGGTGCGGAACTTCCACCCCGGGATCGGGCTGCCCTGGCAGCACGTCTTCAACACCGAGGACCGCGCCGCCGTGGAGGCGTACTGCGCGGCGAACGGCATCGAGTCGGCATGGCTGCCGGACGGCGGCCTGCGCACCACGGCGGTCCGCAAGGCCGTGCACCGCCACCCCGTCACCGGCGAGGAGGTCTGGTTCAACCACGCCGCCTTCTTCCACGTCACGACCCTGGACGAGGTGATCCGGGAGGGGCTGCTGGAGCTGTTCGACGAACCCGACCTGCCGACGAACACCTACTTCGGCGACGGCGGGCGCATCCCCGACGACGTCATCGCCCACGTCCGGGACTGCTACCGCGCCGAGACCGCGCGCTTCGACTACCGCGAGCACGACGTGCTGGTCATCGACAACATGCTGACCTCGCACGGCCGGGAGCCGTTCACCGGCTCGCGCCGGATCGCCGTCGCCATGGCCGAGCCCCTCACGCCCTAGGGCGTGCCAGGATCCGCGCCCGGAGGGGATCCGATGGACGGGTCCCACCGAAGCCGGTCCGCGCCGGACAGTCCTTCCCCGCTCGCCCGGCGCGGTTCTCCGCTGCGCAGGCCGGGCCGCTACGACCGCTACGCGGGCACGTGCCGCCCGGCACGCCCGCGCGGAGAGGAGAGCCCAGTGAACCCGACCCACGAGGCCAGCGTGGTCCACCTGCTGCGCCGCCACGCGGCGGAGCGAGGCGACCGGACGGCCGTCACGTACGTCGCCGACCACGAGTCGCCCGACGGTGCGCGGAGCCTGACCTACGCCGAACTGGACGCCGAAGCCCGCCGGGTGGCGTCCTGGCTGCAGGAGCGCTGCGCGCCCGGCGACCGTGCGATGCTGCTGCACCCGGCCGGACTGCCCTTCGTCACCGCCTTCCTCGGCTGCCTCTACGCCGGGGTCGTCGCGGTGCCCTCGCCGATGCCGGGCCAGTTCCAGTACCAGCAGCGCCGGGTGGCCCGGATCGCCGGCGACGCGGACCTGGCCGTGGCGCTGACCGACGTCGGCCAGCTGGGCGAGGCGCAGCAGTGGGCCGGCGCCGGCGGACTCGGCCTGCCCGTCGCCGCCAGCGACGCCCCCGACTTCGGTGACGCGGCGGCCTGGCGCGACCACGCCGCCGCGGCCGGGGACCTGGCGCTGCTGCAGTACACCTCCGGCTCGACCGGCGACCCCAAGGGCGTCATGGTGGACCACGCCAACCTGCTGCACAACGCGGACAGCTTCGGCCGGGCCCTCGGCTTCACCGAGCGGACCAACTTCGGCGGCTGGATCCCGCTCTACCACGACATGGGTCTGATGGCGCAGACCCTGCCCGGTCTCTTCCTCGGCAGCCAGGTCGTGCTGATGTCGCCGATGGCCTTCCTCAAGCGCCCGCACCACTGGCTGCGGCTGATCGACCGCTACGACATCGGCCTCTCGGCCGCGCCGAACTTCGCCTACGAGCTCTGCACCCGGCGGGTCACCGACCAGCAGATCGCCGAACTCGACCTGTCGCGCTGGCGGTTCGCCGCCAACGGCTCCGAGCCGAACCAGGCCAGCACCCTGCGGGACTTCGCCGAGCGCTTCGCCCCGGCCGGCTTCCGGGCCGAGCAGTTCGCCCCCTCCTACGGGATGGCCGAGGCCACCGTCTTCATCTCCGCCCGCTCGACCCGGCCGCCGGTCTTCCGCGCCGTCGACGCGCAGGCGCTGGAGAAGCACCTCGTCCAGGACCCCGAGCCGGGCGCCCCGGTGCGCGAGCTGGTCGGCTGCGGCGACGTGCCCGACCTCGACGTGCGCATCGTCGACGAGAACGGCAACGTGCTGCCCGACGGCACCACCGGCGAGATCTGGCTGCGCGGCCCGAGCGTGGCGAGGGGCTACTGGGGCCGCCCGGACGCGACCGAGGAGGCCTTCCACGCCCGCACCGCCGACGGCGACGGGCCGTACCTGCGGACCGGCGACCTCGGCGCCCTCGTCGACGGCGAGATCTTCGTCACCGGCCGCACCAAGGACCTGCTCATCGTGCACGGCCGCAACCTCTACCCGCACGACATCGAGCACGAGCTGCGGCTCCAGCACCCGGAACTGGCCACCCTGGCCGGCACCGCCTTCACGGTGCCGGTGCCGCAGGAGGAGGTCGTGGTGGTGCACGAGGTCCGCGGTCGGTTCACCGAGGAGCAGCTGCGCGAGCTCGCCGCCGCCCTGCGCGCCACGGTGCACCGCGAGTTCGGCGTGCACGCCGCGGGCGTCGTGCTGCTGCGCCCCGGCGCCGTCCGCAAGACCACCAGCGGCAAGGTGCAGCGCGGCGAGATGCGCTCCCTGTTCCTGTCCGGCGACCTCACCCCGATCCACGCCGACCTGGCCCCCGCCGTGCGGGCGGTCCTGCCGGGAGCGGCCGGGTGAACGCGCGGGTGCCGCGGTGGCCGGCCGGCCTGGCCGGCGCGCTGGCCGCGGCGATGGACACCGCGGCCGCGGCGGGCGGCCCGTTCAGCGGGCGGCGCACCGCGGAGCTGGACGCCGCGGAGGCCTTCCCCGACCTGGAGTGCGCCCTGCTGGACGCCGTCGGCTTCCCCCGCGCCTACGTCCCCGCCCGGCTCGGCGGCGCTCCCGGCGGCCTGCCCGAACTGGTCGACGCGCTCCGGACGGTGGCCGCCCGGGACCTGACCGCCGCGGTCGCCCACGGCAAGACCTTCCTCGGCTCGGTGTCGACCTGGGTCGCCGGGACCGAGGAACAGCAGCGCGCGCTGGCCGAGCTGGTGCTCGACGAGCATGCGGTGGCGGCCTGGGGCCTGACCGAGCCCGGCATCGGCAGCGACCTGCTGGCGGGCAGCCTGACCGCCGTCCCCGACCCGGACGGCGGGTGGCGGCTCACCGGCGAGAAGTGGCCGATCAACAACGCCACCCGCGGGCGGCTCGTCTGCGTCCTGGCGCGCACCGGACCGGACGGCGGACCGCGCGGGTTCAGCCTCTTCCTGGTCGATAAGTCGACCCTGCCGGACGGCGCCTGGCAGCCGCTGCCCAAGGAACCCACCCACGGCATCCGGGGTGCGGACATCAGCGGGATCCGGCTGACTGACGCGCCCGTCCCGGCCGAAGCGCTGATCGGCGGCGTCGGCGACGGCCTGGGCATCGTCCTCAACGCCCTGCAGCTCACCCGCACCATGTGCGTCGCGCTGTCCTTGGGCGCCGGTGAACACGCGCTGCGCCTGGCCACCGGGTTCGCCGCCGGCCGTGAGCTCTACGGCACCCGGCTGCTGCTCCTGCCGCTGGCCCGGCGCACGCTCGGCCGGGCCGCCGCAGCCCTGGCCCTGGCCGACGCCGCGACCCTGCTGGCGGCGCGTTGCGCCCACGGGCTCACCGGCGAGATGAGCACGGTCTCGGCCGCCGTCAAGGCGGGAGTGCCCTGGATCGTCCAGCAGGTCGTCGACGATCTCGCCGAACTCCTGGGCGCGCGGGGATTCCTGACGGAGCACCACGCCGACGGAGCCTTCCAGAAGGTGGAACGCGACCACCGGATCGTGGCCGTCTTCGACGGCAGCACCGCGGTCAACCGCTCCCTGCTCATCTCCCAGTTCCCGCTGCTGGCCCGGCTGATCGGCACCGGCCGCCACGATGCCGCCGGGCTCGCCGCCGTCACCGGGCAGGCCCCGCTGCCCGACCTCGACCCGCGCTCCCTGCGCCTGGTGAGCCGTACCGGCTGCAGCGTGGTCCAGGCGGTGCCGGACGCCGCCGGGCGGGTCGCCGACCTGGCCGCCGCCGGCGCCCTGCCGGAGCGCGCCGCCCGACTGGCCGCCCTGCTCGCCGCGCAGACCCGGGCGCTCGCCGACGCGATGGCGGAACTGCCGCCCAGCGGCGGCAACGCGCCCGCCGCGGCCTTCGCCGTCGCCCGCCGCTTCGAGCTCTGCTTCGCCGGCGGCGCCGTCCTCCACCTGCTCGCCGCGGCCGGCGGCCCGGAGCGCGCGGTGCCCCTGACCGCGGCCCTGGAGCGCTGCCTGGAGCTCCTGGTGCCCGGCCACCGGGCGCCCGCGGACGCCTACGAGCCCCTCGTCCCGTCACCCGCGCACCCCGTGGAGGAACCGGTCCGATGACTCCCGTCGACTCCGCTGCGAGCACGCCCCCCGCGGCGGCCACCGACCCGATCGACCGGCTGGAGGCCCTGTTCGGCGACGCCGGGGACCCCGCCAACCCGGTCGGCCGGGACGCGGTGCTCGCCGCCGACGCCCGGGGCGCCCTGCTGACGGCCGGCGAGGGCCTGCTCGACGCCTTCGGGCTGAACGCCCACTTCGTCCCCGAGGCCCTCGGCGGACGCTTCACCGGCCCCGAGGAGCTCATCGGCGTCATGCGCGCCGTCTACCGGCGCGACCCCTGCCTCGGCCTCGGCTACGGGGTCGGTTCCTTCATGGCCGCCGTCAACGTCTGGACCGCGGGCAGCGCCGAGCAGCAGGCCCGGCTCGCCGACCGGCTGCTCTCCGGCGACCGGGTGGCCTGCGGCTACCACGAGCTGGCCCACGGCAACGACTTCGCCCGCGCCGAGGTCTCCGCGCTGCCCGGACCGGACGGCCGGCTGCGCCTCAACGGCCGCAAGGAGGTGGTGGCCAACATCACCCGGGCCGGCGCCGTGGTGCTCTTCGCCCGCACCAGCGAGGCCGCCGGCAGCCGCAGCCACTCGCAGCTCCTGGTGGAGACGGACCGGCTGCCGCCCGAGGGGGTCACCCGCCTGCCCCGCTTCGGCACCGTCGGGATGCGCGGCGTGCCGCTCGGCGGCATCGAGTTCACCGACTGCCCCGTCCCGGCCGACGCCGTGGTCGGGACCCCCGGCCACGGTCTGGAGACCGCCCAGCGTTCCTTCCAGCTCACCCGGATCGCCCTGCCCGGCATGACGGCGGGCCTGCTCGACACCGCGCTGCGCACCGCCGTGCGCGGGATGCTCGGCCGCCGGCTGTACGGTGGCACCGCCGCCGACCTGGCCCTGTCCCGGACGGTGCTCGCCGAGGCGTTCGCCGACCTGCTGCTGGCGGACGCGTTCGTCACCGTCGCCGCTCGCGCGGTCCACACCGCGCCCGCGCAGTGCGCCGTCTACGCCTCGGCGGTCAAGCTTCTGGTGCCCACCCTGCTGATGTCGGCCGTCCGGCGGCTCGGCGACCTGCTCGGCTCGCAGTTCTACCTGCGCAACGCGGAGCAGCCGCTGTTCCAGAAGCTGCAGCGCGACGTGCTGCCTTCGGCGTTCGGCCACGCCTCCCGGGTCTCCTGCCAGTCCGCCCTGCTGCCCCAACTGCCACTGACCGCGCGGCGTACCTGGAACAAGGAGGACGGGCCGGCGATGCCCGCCGCCACCTTCCGACCGGGAGAGCGATCGGCGCCGATGGACTTCGGCGGGCTCGCCGTCACGGCGGGCGGCCGCGACCCGCTCTCCCGGACGCTGCTCGACGGGGCCGAGCGGCGCACCGGCGAGGAGCCGGCGATCGCCGCGCGGGCCGCCGAACACGCCGCTCTGCTGCGGGCGCTCGCCGCCGACGCGGCCGTGCTCGATCCTGGCCGGCTGGGCCCCGCGGCGCCGCCCGAGGCCTTCGACCTGACCACCCGCTGGGCTTCCGCGCTGGCCGCGGCGGCCTGCCTCGGCCTCTGGTGGGAGCGGCCGCGGGACGGGCGGGCCCCGGGTGCCGAGCCGGACTGGGTGCTCGCCGCACTGCACCGGCTGGGCGTCCACGACGGGCGCCACCACGACCCGCTGCCCGAGCAGCTCACCGAGCGCCTGTACGCGGAACTCCTCCGACGCCACGACGCCGGCCTCACGTTCGACCTCGCGTGCCGCCCCACCGGCGCGTGAACCCATCGCACATCCAAGACGCCCTTCACACACCCAGGACCCAGGGAGGTTCCATGACCGACGCCATCGACAACGCGAACGCCGTCGACACCGAGGCCGTCCGGCAGTGGCTGCGCGGCTGCGTGGCCGCCAGCGTGCGCATTCCCGAGGAGAGCATCGACTTCGAGGCACCGCTGTCCCAGTACGGCCTCGACTCCGTCTACGTGTTCAGCCTCTGTGCGGACATCGAGGACCACTACGGCATCGAGGTGGAACCCACGCTGCTCTGGGACCACCCCGCCATCGGCCCGCTGGCGGAGGCGCTCGCCCCGCTGATCGCCGACCGGTAGGCCGGTGGACGCCACATGACGAAGGAGGGCCGCCGGGCGAACCGGCGGCCCTCCTTCGTCATCCGGCAACCGGCGGGCGCGGTCAGGCCGTGGTCAGCCGGACCGGCAGGCGCTCCGGGCCGTTGACGACGATCGAGTCCAGCAGCTTGGGCTCGCCGGCCAGCTCGATCCTTACCTTGCGGTCGAGCAACTCGCCGTAGAGCAAGCGCAGTTCGACCTTCGCCAGCATGCTGCCGAGGCAGAAGTGCTCGCCGAAGCCCAGGGCGAGGTGCCGGTTCGGCTTGCGGGTGACGCTGAAGGTGTCGGGGTCGTCGAAGACCGTCTCGTCGCGGTTGGCCGACGGCAGCCAGAAGACCACCCGGTCGCCCTCCTCGATCTTCTTGCCGTGGATCTCGGTGGCCCTGGTGGCGGTGCGCATGATGTGGGTGGCGGTGGAGGTCCAGCGCAGGACCTCCTCCACCGCGGACGGCAGCAGCTCCCGGTCGTCGACCAACCGCTTCCACTGGTCGGGGCGTTCGAGAAAGGCCAGCATGCCCCCGGCGGCCGATATCCGGGTGTTCTCGGTGCCGCCGACCAGCAGGTTGTCGCAGTTCAGGATGACGTCCTCCGCGCCGAGCCGCTCGCCGTCGACGGTGGCCGTCGCCAGCACGCTCACCAGGTCGTCGCCCGGCCGCTTGGCCTTCTCCGCCTGGAGCGTCTCGAAGTACCCGAGGATGTCCAGGTGGGCGAACCGGCGGTCGAGCGGGTCGCCGGCGGCGAAGGCCCGGCTGGTCAGGTCGTAGAGGTGGTCCCAGTCGGACTCCGGCACCCCCATCATCTTGCAGATCACGTAGAGCGGGACGCGCGCGGCGACGTCCGACACGAAGTCGCAGTCACCCTGCCGCAGCGCCTCGTCCACGATCCCCTTGGTGATGCCCGCCATCTCCGCCTCGATCGAGCGGACCGAGCGCACGGAGAACCACTCGTCCACCAGCCCGCGCAGCTGACGGTGGCGCGGGGCGTCGGTGAGGGCGAGGGTGCGGCCGCCGCCCGGGTCGGCGCCGTGGTCGGCGGGCCGGAGCAGGATGCCGTGGGCCGAGCTGAAGGTCTCCGCGTCCCGGTAGGCGGTGCGCACGTCCTCGTAGCGGGTCAGCGCCCAGAACCCGGGCAACTCCTTGGCCGGGTGCCAGTACACCGGGTCGTTGGCCCGCAGCCAGCGCCACTGCACAAAGGGGTCGCCGCGTGAGTACAGTCCGGGATCCACCAGATCGATCGGCGGGGCCGATTCGGCCGGCGCATTGTGCATGGGAATGCCTCACAGGTTCGTCGGAATTCGAGACCGAAATATCATGCCCCCGGTCGGGGTGTTGGCGGAATGTCGTCCGGAACGCCTCGGACGGGGGCCGGCGCCGGGTCGTCGAGTGCCTTTCCGCGTGCCCTGTCAACCGTGTTCGGGCGGTCCTTCCGCACGGTGTTCAACCGGCGCGTCGGCGCAGTTGAACGACGCGCCCCGATCGGCCTGGTCACGGGCCGGGCAGGGCCGGGCGGGCAGTTCTCGCTCATTGATCGCATCCTCGTCCCTGAGCCATAGTGGATCACGTCCCGGGCGGTGGAGAGTGCGTGCCGGGGGAAACGTGTACGGCGTCGACGGCGCCCTCGCGGCAGCGGCCGAATTCGCGATTCCGGGACGCCGAGTATTCAGTTCCGGCTGGTCCGCCTCATGGCTGCATTGCAGGGTGTCGGTCGAACCGGCGCCCTGCCCGAGGTTCGTGCCTTCGCCTGCCAGCCGATGAGACGAACCGAATGGGAGTGCGCGGGAATGGCTACGTCTGAGGGTGGACTCCGAGAGCTGCTGGGCGGTCAGCTCGCGATCTGGTACAGCCATCAGCTGGCGCCCGACAACCCGTACTTCAACGGTGGCGAGTACCTGGTGCTCGACGGCGAGGTGGACCTCGACCTGCTGGTACGGGCCTCGCGCCGGCTGATGGACGAGGCGGACGCGGTCCGGCTGCGGATCCGCGAGGTCGACGGGCAGCCGCGGCAGTACTTCCACGACGCCGCGGACTACCCGGTGGACGTCGTCGACGTCAGCGGTGAGGACGACCCGCTCGCTGCCGCCGAACGTCTCATGTGGGAGGACATCCGGCAGACGCGGGGGGCGGCCGACCGCGCCCTCTACCGCATCACGGTCTTCACCGCCGGCCCGCGCCTCACCCTCTGGTACCAGCGCGCCTACCACGTCATCCTGGACGGCCGGAGCATCGCGCTGATCGTCGGCCGGCTGTCGCAGATCTACAACGCGCTGCTGAAGGACGCCCCGGTGGAGGACTCCGCCCTCCCGTCCAGCACCGTGCTGATGGACGCGGAGCGCGACTACCGGGCCTCCGCCGACTACGAGGCGGACCGGGAGTACTGGGAGGGCGTCCTCGCCGGGCTCCTGGAGGGGGAGGGCCGCGGCGGTAGCTACGCGGGGCGGGCCCAGCGGGCCCCCGTCCGGTTCCTGGAGAACGTCGACGACACGCTCGGCGAGCGCCTGAAGGGGGCGGCCCGCGGGCTGGGCACCAACTTCGCCGGCCTGATGATCAGCGCCGCGGTGCTCTACCAGCACCACGTCACCGGGAAGCGGGACGTTGTCGTCGGCGTGCCGGTGAGCGGCCGCCTGGGCACGCGGGACCTCGCGATCCCGCTGATGACCAACAACGTCCTGCCGATCCGGGTGGAGATCACCCCGGACACCACCGTCGGCGACCTGGTGCGGCGGACCACCCGCGCGCTCTTCCGCGGCCTGCGCCACCAGCGCTACCGCTACGAGGAGATGCTCCACGACGCCGCGCTCGGCGAGGGCGACGTGTGGGACCTGATGATCAACGTGATGTCCTTCGACATCTACTCCCTGCCGTTCGGCGACTGCGCCGTCACCGCGCGCAACCTGGCCAGCGGGCCGGTCGACGGCACCCGGATCGACGTCTACGACCGGTCCGGCCTGGAGATCGCCGTCGACGTCAACCCCGACGCCCCCGACCTCGCGCCGGGAGAAGAGGTCTTCCGCCGCTTCCTCGCCCTGGCCTCCTGGCTGGTCTCCGCCGGTGCCGAGGCGCCGGTCGTCCGGTCCGGCGCGCTGGACGGCGAGGAGCGCCGACGGGTGCTCGTCGAGTGGAACGACACCGCGGTCGAGTTCGGCGGCTCGCCGGTGCCGGAGCTGTTCGCGGCGCAGGCGACCCGCACCCCGGACGCGGTGGCGGTGGTCGCGGACGGCGCCGAACTGTCGTACGCGGAGCTGGACGCCCGCGCCAACCGCCTCGCGCACCTCCTGCTGGGCGAGGGGGTCGGCCCCGAGTCGGTGGTCGGCATCTGCCTGCCGCGGGGCGTGGACGCGGTCGTGGCGATCCTCGCCGTCTGGAAGGCCGGCGCCGGCTACCTGCCGATCGACCCCGAGCACCCGGCGGACCGCATCGCCTACCTGCTGGCCGACAGCGGCGCCGCCGTGACGCTGACCGACGGCGCGACCCCGGCCGAGCGGTTCGCCGGCGGCTCGCGGGTGGTCGCGCTGGACGGCGCGCCACTGGCCGCCCGACTGGCCGCCCTTCCCGCGACGGCGCCCGAGGTGCCGCTCGCGGCGGACGGCCTGGCGTACGTGATCTACACCTCGGGTTCGACCGGCCGTCCGAAGGGCGTCGCGGTCACCCACCGCGGCCTCGCGAACTACACCCAGTGGGCGGCCGGTTCGTACCGCACCGCGGGAGGTGCGCCGCTGCACTCCTCGCTGGCCTTCGACCTGACGGTGACCAGCGTGGTCGTGCCGCTGGTCTCCGGTGCGCCGGTGGTGGTGAGCCGCGAGGGCGGCGCCGAGGGGCTGGCCGAGCTGCTGCGCTCCCCGGTCGGTGGCTTCGGCCTGGTGAAGGCCGTCCCGGCGCACCTGCCCGTGCTCGGCGAGATGCTGACCGACGGACAGCTCGCGAACGCCGCGGCCACCTGGGTGGTGGGCGGCGAGGCACTGCCGGGCCCGGCAGTGCGCGACCTGCTGGAGCTGGCCCCCGGGTCGGTCGTGGTGAACGAGTACGGCCCGACCGAGACGGTGGTCGGGTGCTCCGTCTTCGAGGTCCGGGCCGGGCAGGAGCTGGGCGACTCGGTGCCGATCGGCCGGCCGATCGCCAACATGAGGCTGTACGTGCTCGACGACTTCCTGCGGCCGGTGGCGCCCGGGGTCGCGGGCGAGCTCTACATCGCGGGCGTCCAGCTGGCGCGCGGCTACGTGAACCGCGCGGGCCTGACGGCCGAGCGTTTCGTCGCGAACCCGTTCGAGTCGGGTGTGCGGATGTACCGCACCGGCGACGTCGGCCGCTGGACGCGCGGGGGCGAGCTGGAGTACCTGGGGCGCGCGGACGAGCAGCTGAAGGTCCGCGGCTACCGCATCGAGCCGGGCGAGGTCGAGGCCGTCCTGGCGTCCCACCCGATGGTCGCCCGGGCCGCGGTGGTCGCCCGCGAGGACACGCCCGGCGACGTGCAGCTCGTCGGCTACGTGGTACCCGCCGGCGAGGCGGAACAACTGGACGACCAGGTCCGGGCGTTCGCCGCCGAGCAGCTGCCCGCGCACATGGTCCCGGCCGCGGTCGTGGTCCTCGACGACCTGCCGCTGGCGATGAGCGGCAAGCTGGACCGCAAGGCTCTGCCCGCCCCCGACTTCGGTGTCCGCGCGGGGGCCGGACGGGCCCCGGCGAACGCGCGCGAGGAGATCCTCTGCGCGGCGTTCGCGGAGGTCCTCGGCCTGGAGCGGGTCGGCGTCGACGACAACTTCTTCCAGCTCGGCGGCCAGTCCCTGATGGCGATCCGCCTGGTGGGCGCGATCCGCAAGCTCGGCGTCTCCGTCTCGGTGCGGGCGTTCTTCGAGTCCCCGACGCCGGCCGGCCTCGCCCAGTCCGTGGGCGCCGGGGAGGTCGCCGTCCCGGCGAACCTGATCCCCGCCGACGCGACCGCGCTCACGCCCGGAATGCTGCCGCTGGTCGACCTGTCGGCCGAGGAGCTGGCACGCGTCGTCGCCACGGTGGCCGGCGGTGCGGCCAACATCGCGGACGTCTACCCGCTGGCGCCGCTGCAGGAGGGCCTGCTCTTCCACCACCTCATGGCCGACGGCGACGACGACACCTACATCGCCTCGTTCGTCCTGGAGTTCGACTCCGAGGGCCGGCTCGACGCCTTCGCCGACGCACTGCAGCAGGTGCTGGACCGACACGACATCTTCCGGACGGCGATCGTCTGGGAGGGGCTGCGTGAGCCGGTCCAGGTGGTGTGGCGCAAGGCCGAACTCCCGGTGACCGAGGTCGTCCTCGACCCGGCGGCCGGGGACCCGGTCACCGCGCTGCCGACGGCGGTCGGCCGGACGGTGGACCTCACCCGCGCCCCACTGCTCGGGCTCCACGTGGCCGCCACCGCGGACGGCCGCCGGCTCGCTCTGCTGCAACTGCACCACCTGGTGCAGGACCACACCACGGTCGAGGTGCTGCTCGCCGAGATCGAGGCCGTCATGGGTGGCCGCGGCGCCGAACTGCCGCAGCCGCTGCCGTTCCGCGACATCGTGGTCCAGGCGCGAGCGGGTCTCGACGGGGGAGCGCACGAGCGCTTCTTCGCCGACCTGCTGGGTGACGTCACCGAGCCGACCGCGCCGTTCGGACTGCTGGAGACGCGCGAGGCCGGCGCCGAGTCGGTCGACGCCGAAGTGCGGATCGCCCCCGACCTGGAGCGCAAGCTCCGCCGGGTCTCCCGGAAGGTCGGTGCCAGCCCCGCGACGCTGATGCACCTCGCGTGGGCCCGCGTGCTCGCCGCGGTCAGCGGCCGGGACGACGTGGTGTTCGGCACGGTGCTGTTCGGCCGGATGAACGCCGACGCCCAGGCGGACCGGCAGCTCGGCCCCTTCATGAACCTCCTGCCGGTGCGGGTGAAGACCGGGGAACTGGGTGTCCTGGCCGCCGTGGGTGCGGTGCGCAGCCAGCTCGCCGCCCTGCTGGAGCACGAGCACGCGCCGCTCGCCGTGGCGCAGAACGCCAGCGGGGTGGACGGCGAGGGCCCGCTCTTCGCCTCGATGTTCAACTTCCGCCACAACGACCGCTCCGTCAGCAAGAGCGGCTCCCTCTTCGAGGGGGTCGAGCTGCGCTACTACCGGGAGTACACCAACTACCCGCTGGCGGTGAACGTCGACGACGACGATGACGCGATGCGGGTGACGGTCGACGTGTCGCCCCAGGTGGACCCGCGCCTCGTCATATCGCTGCTGTGCACGGCGACGTGGAACCTGCTGGTGGCCCTGGAGCGGGCGATGGCGGGCGGCCAGGAGATCGCGCTGAACGCGGTCCAGGTGCTGGCTCCTGAGGAGCTTCACCGGGTTTTGGTGGAGTGGAACGACACGGCTGTCGGGGGTGTGGTGTCGACGTTGCCGGCGTTGTTCGAGGCGCGGGTGGCGTCGTCGCCGGATGCGGTGGCGGTGGTCTTCGAGGGTGTGGAGGTGTCGTTCGCGGAGTTGGATGCGCGGGCGAACCGTCTGGCGCGGTTGCTGATCGGCCGGGGCGTGGGTGCGGAGTCGGTCGTCGCGGTGGCGTTGGAGCGCGGTGTCGATCTGGTGGTGGCGCTGCTGGCGGTGGTGAAGGCCGGTGGGGCGTATCTGCCGGTGGACCCGTCCTATCCGGCGGAGCGGATTGCCGTGGTGTTGGAGGATGCGGCTCCGGCCGTGGTCCTGACGGCGCGGTCGTTCGCCGGTGTGGTTCCGGCCGCGGCTTCGGTGGTGGTGCTGGACGAGTCGGGCGTGGTCGAGGAGTTGTCGGGTCTGCCGGGCACGGTTCCGGGTGTTCGGGTGCTGCCGTCGCAGCCGGCGTATGTGATCTTCACGTCGGGTTCGACGGGTCGTCCGAAGGGTGTGGTGGTGCCGCACGAGGGCATCGTGAACCGTCTGGCGTGGATGCAGTCCCGTTATGGACTGTCGCCTTCTGACCGGGTGTTGCAGAAGACGCCGTTCGGGTTCGACGTGTCGGTGTGGGAGTTCTTCTGGCCGTTGCTGGAGGGCGCGACGCTGGTGGTGGCGCGTCCGCAGGGGCACAGGGATCCGGAGTACCTGGCCGCCTTGATCGCGGGGCGGGGGGTGACGACGGCGCACTTCGTGCCGTCGATGCTGGAGGCGTTCTTGGCGGAGCCGGCGGCAGTGGCGGCGGGTGCGTGCCTGCGTCGGGTGGTGTGTTCGGGTGAGGCGCTGTCGTTGGAGCTGCAGCAGCGGTTCTTCGAGGTCTTCGAGGGTGTGGAGCTGCACAATCTGTACGGGCCGACGGAGGCGTCGGTCGATGTCACGGCGTGGCAGTGCGTGCCGGGGCAGGCGGCTGGTGTGGTGCCGATCGGCGCGCCGATCGCCAACACCCGCCTGTACGTGCTGGACGCTCGGCTTCAGCCGGTGCCGGTGGGTGTGGCGGGTGAGCTGTATCTGTCCGGTGTGCAGTTGGCGCGTGGCTACGCGGGTCGTCCCGGACTGACGGCGGAGCGTTTCACCGCGAACCCGTTCGAGCCTGGTGCTCGCATGTACCGCACCGGTGACGTCGCCCGTTGGAACGCGGACGGCCAGGTGGAGTACCTCGGCCGCGCCGACGAGCAGGTGAAGATCCGTGGCTTCCGGATCGAGCCGGGCGAGGTGCAGGCCGTCGTCGCCGCGCACCCGCAGGTCGCGCAGGCGGCCGTGGTGGCACGCGAGGACACGCCCGGCGATGTCCGCCTGGTCGCCTACGTCGTCCCCGTCGACGGTGCTGGCTCCGAACTTCCCGCAGTAGTGCGGGAGTTCGCCGCGCGTAGTCTGCCGGAGTACATGGTGCCCTCGGCGGTCGTCGTGCTGGACGCGCTGCCGCTGAGTGTGAACGGCAAGCTGGACCGCAAGGCCCTGCCCGCCCCCGCGTTCACCGCCGGTGCGGGTCGAGGCCCGGCCAACGCCCGCGAGGAAGTCGTCTGCGCCGCCTTCGCCGAGGTCCTCGGCCTCGAAGGCGTGGGTGTCGACGACAACTTCTTCGCCCTCGGCGGCCACTCCCTGCTGGGCATCCGCCTCGTCGAGCAGCTGCGCCTGCGGGGCGTCGCGGTATCGGTGCGGACGCTGTTCCAGTCCCCGACCCCGGCCGGGCTGGCGGCGTCGACCGGCGCCGTCCAGGTGGACGTGCCGGCCAATCTGATCCCCGCCGACGCGACCGCGATCACCCCGGAGATGCTGCCGCTGGTCGAGCTGACCGCCGAGGAGATCGCCAGGATCGTCGCCACCGTCGAGGGCGGCGCGGCGAACATCGCGGACGTCTACCCGCTGGCCCCGCTCCAGGAGGGCCTGCTCTTCCACCACCTCCTCGCAGACGGCGGCGAGGACGCCTACGTGCTGCGGGCGGCCCTGGAGTTCGACACCAGGGCCCGGCTGGACGCGTTCGTCCAGGCTCTCCAACTGGTCGTGGACCGGCACGACATCTTCCGTACGTCCTTCGTCTGGGAGGGCCTGCGCGAGCCGGTGCAGGTGGTGTGGCGCAAGGCCGAGCTGCCCGTCAGCGAGGTGTCCCTCGCCTCGGACACCACCGATCCGGCGGCCGAGCTGCAGGCCATCGTCGGCTCCACGATGGACCTGGGCCGCGCCCCGCTGCTGCGGGTGGACTACGCGGCGCTGCCGGGCGGGGGCTGGATGGCGCTGGCCAGGATGCACCACACGGTGCGCGACCACACCGCGCTGGAGGTCGTGCTCAGCGAGGTCCGGACGATCGTGGCCGGCCGCGAGGCCGAGCTGCCCACGCCGCTGCCGTTCCGCAACTTCGTCGCGCAGGCCCGCGGCGGTGTCCCGCGGGTGGAGCACGAGCGGTACTTCGCCGGCCTGCTCGCGGACGTGGACGAGCCGACCGCGGCGTACGGGCTGCTGAACGTGCGCGGCGACGGCGCGGACTCGGTGCACGGGGTGACGACGCTCGGGGACGGGCTCGCCGCCCGCCTGCGGGAGACCGCGCGCCGGCTGGGCACCAGCCCGGCGACGCTGATGCACGTGGCCTGGGCCCGGGTGCTGGCCGCGGTCAGTGGTCGCGCCGACGTGGTGTTCGGCACGGTGCTGTACGGCCGGATGAACTCCGGGGCCGGGGCCGACCGGGTGCCCGGACCGTTCATGAACACCCTGCCCGTGCGCGCCCTGACCGACCGCCACGGCGTGCTCGCCGCCGTCACCGCGATGCGCGACCAGCTCGCCGAACTGCTGGAGCACGAGCACGCGCCGCTGGTCGCGGCGCAGCGCGCCAGTGGCATCGTCGGCGACTCCCCGCTGTTCACCTCCTTCATCAACTACCGCCGCAACGAGGGGCAGAGCGCCGAGGAACGCACGGGCGCGGTGATGGAGGGGACCCGTCTGCTGCTGTCGCGGGAGCGCACCAACTACCCGCTGGTCATCCTGGTCGACGACAACGACGACGGGATCGAGGTCGCGGTCGACGCGGTGGCGCCGATCGACTCGGCCGAGGTGGGCGCGCTGGTGCGCACCGCCACCGAGAACCTGGTCGGCGCGTTGGAGGCGGCGCTCGACGGCGGCCCGGAGCTGCCGCTGAGCGAGGTCCGGGTGCTGACGGAGGCCGAGCACTCGCGGCTGCTCACCGAGTGGAACGACACGGCGACCGAGGCGCCGGCCGACACGGTGGTCGGCATGTTCGCGGCCCAGGCGGCGCGGACCCCCGACGCGGTCGCGATCGTCGCCGACGGCGAGCGGGTGTCGTACGCCGAGCTGGACGTCCGGTCGAACCGGCTCGCGCAGTACCTGCTCGGCCAGGGCATCGGGGCCGAGTCCGCGGTGGGCCTGGCGCTGCCCCGCGGCGTCGAGATGATCACCGCGATGCTCGCGGTCTGGAAGGCCGGCGCGGGCTACCTGCCGATCGACCCCGAGCAGCCGGCCGACCGGGTGGCGTTCATGCTCACCGACAGCCGGGTGGCCCTGGTGCTCACCACCGAGGAGGTGCTCGACGACCTGCCGGCCGGCCGGATCCGGTCGGTCGCGCTGGACGACACGCTGACCGGGATGCAGCTGGCCGCGGCGCCCGGGACCGCGCCGGCGACGGTGGCGGACCCGGCCGGCCTGGCCTACGTGATCTACACGTCCGGCTCGACCGGCCGCCCGAAGGGCGTGGCGGTCACCCACGGGGCGCTGGCCAACTACGTGGCCACGGTGCCGCCGAGGATCGGTCTCACCGGGCCGGGCGCCCGGTACGCCCTGCTGCAGGCCCAGGTCACCGACCTCGGCAACACGGTCCTGTTCGCCAGCCTGGTGACCGGCGGTGAGCTGCACATCCTGGAGGAGGGGGCGGTCACCGACCCCGCCGCGGTCTCCGGCTACCTGGCCGAGCACGGCATCGACCACCTGAAGGTCGTCCCCTCGCACCTCGCGGCGCTGAGCGCGGTGGCCGGCCCGGAGCAGATGCTCCCGGCGCGGTCGCTGGTGCTCGGTGGCGAGGCGGCCGCCCCGGACTGGGTGCGGGAGCTGGTGGCGGCGGCCGACGGTTGCGAGGTGTTCAACCACTACGGTCCGACCGAGACCACCATCGGGGTCGCCACCACCCGGCTGACCGCCGAATCGGTCGCCGACGGAGTGGTCCCGGTCGGCCGGCCGGTCGGCAACACCCGGTTCTACCTGGTGGACGCCCGCCTCCAGCCGGTGCCGGTGGGCGTCGCGGGCGAGCTGTACGTGGCCGGCGCCCAGCTGGCCCGCGGCTACGTCCGGCGCCCCGGTCTGACCGCGGAGCGGTTCGTCGCCAACCCCTTCGAGCCGGGCGGCGCGCGCATGTACCGCACCGGCGACCTCGCGAAGTGGACCGCGGACGGCCAGGTGGTCTTCCTCGGCCGGGCCGACGAGCAGGTGAAGATCCGCGGCTACCGGATCGAGCCGGGTGAGGTGCAGGCGGCGCTGGCCGCGCACCGGCAGGTCGCCCAGGCGGCCGTGGTGGCCCGCCGGGACGCCCCTGGTGAGACGCGCCTGGTCGCGTACGTGGTACCCGGTGCCGGCGCGGACGCCCAGGACCTGGCCGCGCAGCTGCGGCAGTTCGCGGCCGAGAAGCTGCCCGAGCACCTGGTGCCGTCCGCCGTGGTGGTGCTGGACGCGCTGCCGCTGGCCGCCAACGGCAAGCTGGACCGCAAGGCCCTCCCGGCCCCGGACTTCGCGAGCCGGGCCGGCTCCGGCCGGGGCCCCGCGGACGCCCGCGAGGAGATCGTCTGCGCGGCCTTCGCCGAGGTGCTGGACCTGGAGAAGGTCGGCGTCGACGACGACTTCTTCGAGCTGGGCGGGCACTCCCTGGTGGCCGTCCGGCTGGTGGAGATCCTCCGCGGGCAGGGCGTCTCGGTGTCCGTCCGCACCCTGTTCGACAACCCCTCGCCGGCCGGCGTGGCGGCCTCGGTCGGCGCCGAGCGGATCACCGCGCCGGCCAACCGGATCCCGGCGGACGCGCGGGAGATCACCCCGGAGATGCTCTCCATGGTGGAGCTGACGGCGGCGGAGGTCGCCGCGGTGGTCGCGGCCGTCCCCGGCGGGGCGGCCAACATCGCGGACGTCTACCCGCTCGCCCCGCTCCAGGAGGGCCTGCTCTTCCACCACGTGCTCGCGGACGGCGGCGACGACGCCTACGTCATGCCGGCGGTGCTGGAGTTCGACTCCCGGGCACGCCTGGACGCCTTCGCCCGGGCCATGGACCAGGTGGTGGAGCGGCACGACATCTACCGCACCGCCTACGTCTGGGAGGGCCTGCGCGAGCCGGTGCAGGTGGTGCTGCGGCACGCGCCGATCTCCGTCACCGAGGTCGCGCTGGACCCCCGGGGCACCGACGCGATCGCCGAACTGGTCGCCCTCGGCGGCCACTCGATGGACCTGGTCGACCCGCCGCTGATCACCCTGCACGTCGCGGCCGCCCCCGGCGGCCGGTGGCTGGCCCTGATCCGGGTGCACCACCTGGTGCGCGACCACACCGCGCTGGTCGTCCTGCTGACCGAGGTCCGGGCCTTCCTGACCGGCCGCAGTGCCGAACTGCCCCGGCCGCTTCCGTTCCGCGACTTCGTCGCCCAGGCGCGCGGCGGCGTCCCGCGCGAGGAGCACGAGAAGTACTTCACGGCCCTGCTGGGCGACGTGACCGAGCCGACCGCCCCGTTGGGCCTGGTCGACGTGCGCGGCGACGGCGCGGGCCTGGAGCGCGAAGCGGTCGCGCCCTCCCCCGAGGTGGACGCGCGGCTGCGCGAGGTGGCCCGCCGCCTCGGCACCAGCCCGGCGACGTTGCTGCACGTGGTCTGGGGCCGGGTGCTCGCGGCGGTCTCGAACCAGCCGACCGTGGTCTTCGGCACCGTCCTGTCCGGTCGGATGAACGCCGCCGCCGGTGCCGACCGGATCCCCGGCCCGTTCATCAACACGCTGCCGGTGCGGGTGCGCGAGCCGCGCCTCGGCGTGGTGGCGGCCGTCGCCGCCATGCGCAGCCAGCTCGCCGAGCTGCTGGAGCACGAGCACGCCCCGCTGGTGGTCGCTCAGCACGCCAGCGGCGTGGCCGCGGGCAGCCCGCTGTTCACCTCGTTCATCAACTACCGCCGCAACGCCGGCCAGAACCTCGACGAGCGCTGGAACGAAGAACTAGACGGCATCCAGCTGGTGTTCGCGAACGAGCGGACCAACTTCCCGCTGGCGCTGATGGTCGACGACAACGGCGTGGACCTCACGCTGGCCGTGGACGCGGTGGCCCCGGCCGACGGCGCCGCGGTGGGCGGGATGGTCCGCACCGCGATGGCCAACCTCGTGTCGGCGCTGGAGACCGCGCTGGACGGCGGCCCCGAGCTGCCGCTGGACGCGGTGGCCGTGCTGGACGAGGGTGAGCTTCACCGGATGCTCGACGAGTGGAACGACACCGGCCGCGGTCTGGCGGCGGCCACCCTGCCCGAGCTGTTCGCGGCGCAGGCCGCGGCGCACCCCGACGCGCCGGCGCTGGTTGCGGACGGTGTGAGCCTGACGTACGCCGAACTGGACGCGCGGGCCAACCGGCTGGCGCGGCTGCTGATCGGCCGCGGCGTGGCCCCGGAGTCGGTGGTCGCGGTGGCCCTGGAGCGCGGGGTCGACCTGGTGGTCGCCCTGCTGGCCGTGGTCAAGGCCGGTGGCGCCTACCTGCCGCTCGACCTCTCGTACCCGGCGGAGCGCATCGCCCACATGCTGGCGGACTCCGCGCCCACCGTGGTGCTCACCGACGGCCGGGGGGCCCTGGTGGCCCCGGGCCTGGACCGGGTGGAGCTGGACGACGCCGCGACGGTCCGCGAGCTGGCGGCCCTGGCCGACGGCCCGCTGGGGGCGGCCGAGCTGCGCGCGGCGCTGGGCGCGGACAACGCGGCCTACGTCATCTACACCTCCGGCTCCACCGGGCGGCCCAAGGGCACGGTCGTTCCGCACCGGGCCGTCGACCGGCTGGTGCGCGGCTCCGGCTTCCTGCCGCTCGGCCCCGGCGACGTCGTCGGCCAGCTCTCCTCGGCCTCCTTCGACGCCGCGACCCTGGAGATCTGGGGACCGCTGCTCAACGGCGCGACGCTCGCGGTCGCGGCACCGGGCGCGCTGTCGATGGCCGAGCTCAAGGCCTTCCTGACCGCCCACGCCGTCGACACGGCCTGGCTGACGGCGGGCTTGTTCCACGAGGTGGTCGACCAGGACCCGTCGGCCCTGGCCGGGCTCCGCCGCCTGCTGGCCGGCGGTGACGTCCTCTCGCCCGCGCACTGCCGCCGGCTGCTGGCCGTCCTGCCCGGGATCCGGCTGTTCAACGGCTACGGTCCGACCGAGAACACCACCTTCACCACCGTGCAGGAGGTCCTCGCGGCCGACCTGGTCGAGGGCGCCGTCTCGGTGCCGATCGGCAGCCCGATCGCCGACACCCGGGTGTACGTGCTGGACGCCGCGCTGCGCCCGGTGCCGGTCGGGGTCGAGGGCGAGCTCTACACCACCGGTGCGGGCTTGGCCCGCGGCTACGACCGGCAGCCGGCCCTGACGGCGGAGCGCTTCGTGGCCTGTCCCGTCGAGCCGGGCGCGCGGATGTACCGCACCGGCGACCGGGCGCGGTGGACGGCGGACGGGCGGTTGGTGTTCGTCGGCCGGGCCGACGACCAGGTGAAGATCCGCGGCCTGCGGATCGAGCCCGGTGAGGTGGCCGAGGTGCTGGCCGGCCACCCGCGGGTGGCGCAGTCCGCGGTGATCGTCGGCGAGGACGCCTCCGGCGGTCGGCGGCTGATCGCCTACGTCGTCCCCGTCGACGGCTCCGCCGGCGAACTGCCTGCGGACGTCCGGGAGTTCCTGGCCGACCGGCTGCCCGAGTACCTGGTCCCGGCGGCCGTCGTGGTCCTCGACGCCCTGCCGCTGACCGCCAACGGGAAGCTCGACCGGGCCGCCCTGCCCGCCCCCGCGTACGCGGCCGGCGGCGGCCGGGGCCCGGCCGACAGCCGCGAGGAGGCCGTCGGCGCCCTGTTCCGCGAGGTGCTCGGCCTGGAGGCCGTGGGCATGGACGACGACTTCTTCGCCCTGGGCGGCCACTCCCTGCTGGCCACCCGCCTGGTGACCCGGGTGCGGGAAGTCCTGGGCACCGAACTGCCGCTGCGGGCGGTGTTCGAGGCCCGAACCGTGGCCGGGCTGGCCCGGCGCGTGGGAACCGAGAAGTCAACCAGGCCGGCTCTGCGGCCGATGCGCAACCACGAGGAGTCCTGATGGTTCCCCTGTCCTTCGCCCAGCGCCGGCTCTGGTTCATCGGCCAGCTGGACGGCCCGAGCGCCCGGTACAACCTGCCGGTCGTGCTCCGGCTCACGGGCCGGGTGGACGGCGTGGCGCTGAACGCGGCGCTGCGGGACGTCATCGGCCGCCACGAGGTGCTGCGCACCCTCTACGCGGTCGCCGACGGCGAGCCCCACCAGCACATCCTCGGGTCCGACGAACTCGACTGGGACCTCACCCTGGCCGAGGTCGCCCCGGAGGAACTGGACGAGGCCGTCGCGGCCGCCGCCCAGTACGCCTTCGACCTGTCGCGGGAGATCCCGGTCCGGGCCGCGCTGTACTCGACCGGCCCGGAGGAGCACACCCTCGTCCTGACCGTCCACCACATCGCCGGCGACGGCTGGTCGCTGCGGGTCCTCGCCCGGGACCTCTCGGCCGCGTACGGGGCGCGCCTCGCGGGCCGGGCGCCCGAGTGGGAGCCGCTGCCCGTCCAGTACGCCGACTACGCGCTCTGGCAGCGCGAGCTGCTCGGCGACGAGGACGACCCGGAGAGCCGGCTGGCACGGCAGGTCGCCTACTGGCGCGGCGCGCTGGCGGACGTCCCGGAGGAGCTGGCGCTGCCGACCGACCACCCGCGTCCCGCCGTCGGCTCCTACCGGGGCCACCGGGTGCCCCTGGAGGTGCCCGCCGACGTGCACGCCGGGCTCGCCGAGCTGGCGCTGGCCGAGGGGGTCACCCCCTTCACGGTGCTGCGCGCCGCCCTGGCCGTCCTGCTCTCCCGCCTCGGCGCCGGCACCGACGTCCCGATCGGCTCGGCGGTCGCCGGGCGCGCCGACTCGGCCCTGGACGACCTGATCGGCTTCTTCGTCAACACCCTGGTCATCCGTACCG
The DNA here is from genome assembly GCF_055383135.1 of Kitasatospora sp. Xyl93. Classification (NCBI taxonomy): domain Bacteria; kingdom Bacillati; phylum Actinomycetota; class Actinomycetes; order Kitasatosporales; family Streptomycetaceae; genus Kitasatospora; species Kitasatospora sp. Xyl93. The sequence goes on from NZ_AP029185.1 coordinate 6,194,463, forward strand.
ACCTGACGGGCGACCCCAGCTTCCGGGAGCTGCTGGCCCGGACGCAGGAGACCGCCCTGGCGGCCTTCGAACACCAGGACGTGCCCTTCGAGAAGCTCGTCGAGGAGCTGGCCCCGGCGCGTTCGATGGCGCGCCACCCGCTCTTCCAGGTCGTGCTGAACCTCCAGAACAACGCCGCGGCGGTGCTGGAACTGGCCGGTCTGCGGGTCGAGGTGGCCGGGGCCGGGATCCACGGCGCCAAGTTCGACCTCGAGGTCGACTGCTGGGAGACCTTCGACGCGACGGGCCGCCCGGCCGGTCTGCGCGGCTCGCTGACCGTGGCCGCCGACCTGTTCGAGGAGGCGTCGGTCGGGCCGCTGGCCGGGCGCCTGGTGCGGGTGCTGTCCCAGCTGGTCGCCGACCCCTCGGCGCCGGTGAGCGGCGTCGAGGTGCTGGACGCCGCCGAGCGCGCACGGGTGCTCGGCGAGTGGGCCGGAGGCCGGCCGGCCGAGCCGGCCGCGTTCCTGCCCGAGCTGTTCGCGGCGCAGGTGGCGCGGACCCCGGAGGCCACCGCGGTCGTCTTCGGCGACGAGGCGCTCAGCTACGCCGAGCTGGACGCGCGGACGAACCGGGTGGCGCGCCGCCTGGTCGGCGCGGGCGCGGGTGCGGGTGCCGTGGTCGGGGTCTGCCTGGAGCGCGGTGCCGACCTGGTGGTGGCCCTGCTGGCCGTGCTGAAGGCCGGCGCGGCCTACCTGCCGCTCGACCCGGAGTACCCGGCGGAGCGGCTCACGTACGTGCTGGCGGACGCCGCGCCGGTGTGCGTGCTCACCTCGGAGGAGTGCGCCCCCGCACTGCCGGAGGGCGTGGCGCGGCTGCTGGTCGCCGACCCGTCCGCCGCCGACCCGTCCGGCGCGGAGCCGGACGGCGCGCCGCCGGTCGCGGCGGTGCGGGCACAGGACGCCGCGTACGTCATCCACACCTCCGGTTCGACCGGCCGGCCCAAGGGCGTCGTGGTCCCGCACGCCGCGCTGGCCGCGCACCTGCGGGGCGCGGCGGAGCGGGTGCCGCTGGCGGCCGGCGACCGGCTGGTGGCGGTGACCACGGTGTCCTTCGACATCGCGGCGCTGGAACTGTTCCTGCCCCTGCTGTCGGGCGGGACGGTGGTGGTGGCCCCGCGTGACGTGGTCCGCGACCCGGCCGCGCTGCTGGAACTGGTCGTCTCCTCGGGCGCGACGGTCGTGCAGGGCGTCCCCTCGCTCTGGCGGGGCGTGCTGGAGGCCGGCGCCTGGCCGGCCGACGTGCGGATGCTGGTCGGCGGCGAGGCGCTGCCGGGCGAGCTGGCGGCCCGGATGGCCGCCACCGGCGCGCCGGTCGTGAACGTGTACGGACCCACCGAGGTGACCGTCTGGGCCACCTCCGCCCCGGTCACGGGCGAGGGGCCCGTACTGGTCGGCCGGCCGTTCGCCGACGTGCGGGCGCACGTCCTGGACGAGCGGCTCCGGCCGGTCGCCCCCGGCGTGGCGGGTGAGCTGTACCTGTCCGGCGCCCAGGTGGCCCTCGGCTACCTGGGCCGGCCGGGGCTGACGGCGGAGCGCTTCGTCGCCTCGCCGTACGGGCCGGGGGAGCGGATGTACCGCACCGGCGACCTCGCGCGCTGGACCCGTGACGGGCAGCTGGAGTGCCTGGGCCGGGCCGACGACCAGGTGAAGGTCCGCGGCTTCCGGATCGAGCCGGGCGAGATCGAGGCGGTGCTCACCGCCCACGACACGGTGGCGCAGACCGCGGTGATCGCCCGTGAGGACGTACCGGGCGACGTCCGCCTGGTCGCGTACGTCGTCGCCCGGGCCGGCGCGACCGTGGACGGCGCGCGGCTGCGCGCCCACGCGGGGCAGAGCCTGCCGCCGTACATGGTGCCGTCGGCGGTCGTGGCGCTCGACGCCCTGCCGCTGACCGCCAACGGCAAGCTGGACCGCAAGGCCCTGCCTGCCCCCGGGCAGACCGCGGCCGCCGACGGCCGCGGCCCGGCGACCGTCCAGGAGGAACTGCTCCGCGGGGTCTTCGCCCAGGTCCTGGGACTGGCCGAGGCCGCGGTCGGAATCGACGAGGACTTCTTCGCCCTCGGCGGCCACTCCCTGCTCGCGACCCGGTTGATCAGCCGGATCCGCGCCGTCCTGGGCGTCGAGGTGCCGCTGCGGACGCTGTTCGAGACGCCCACGGTGGCGGGTCTCGCGGCCCGGCTGGTGGACGCGGACACGGCCCGGCTGGAGCTGACCGCGGGTGAGCGGCCGGAGCGCGTGCCGCTGTCCTTCGCCCAGCGCCGGATGTGGTTCATCGGCCAGCTGGAAGGCCCCAGCGCCACCTACAACATCCCCGTCGCCCTTCGGCTGACCGGTGACCTCGACCGTCAGGCCCTCCACGCCGCGCTGCGCGACACCCTGGCGCGCCACGAACTGCTGCGCACCGTGTTCGCGGTGGGCGAGGACGGCGAGCCCTGGCAGCGGATCGTCCCGGTCGAGGAGCTGGACTGGGAGCTGTCGGTGGTCGAGGTGGCGCCGGAGGGGTTGGACGCCGCCGTGGCGGGGGCCGCCGGGCACCTGTTCGACCTGTCGGCGGAGGTGCCGATCCGGGCCTGGCTCTTCTCCACCGCGCCGGACGAGCACGCCCTGGTGGTCGTGGTGCACCACATCGCGGCCGACGGCTGGTCCTGGGCGCCGCTGGCAGCGGACGTCTCGCGCGCTTATGCGGCGCGCAGCGCGGGCCGGGCGCCGCAGTGGGCGCCGTTGCCGGTGCAGTACGCGGACTACGCGCTGTGGCAGCGTGAGCTGCTGGGTGAGACCGGTGACCCGGAGAGCCTGGCCGAGCGCCAGATGGACTACTGGCGTGGTGCGTTGGCGGGTGTTCCGGAGGAGTTGGCGCTGCCGGTGGACCATGTCCGTCCGGCGGTGGCGTCGAACCGGGGTCATGAGGTGCCGGTGGCGGTTCCGGCGGTGCTGCACGCGGAGTTGGCGCGGGTGGCGCGGGCCGAGGGCGTGACGATGTTCATGGTGCTGCAGTCGGCGTTGGCGGTGCTGTTGTCGCGGCTGGGTGCGGGTACGGATGTGCCGATCGGTGCGGCGAACGCGGGCCGTACGGATGCGGCGTTGGACGATCTGGTCGGGTTCTTCGTGAACACGCTGGTGGTGCGGGCGGACCTGTCGGGTGATCCGACGTTCCGTGAGGTGCTCGGCCGGGTGCGGGAGCGCAGCCTGGAGGCGTTCGCGCACCAGGACGTGCCGTTCGAGCGGCTGGTGGAGGAGTTGGCGCCGGCCCGGTCGATGGGGCGGCACCCGCTGTTCCAGACCGTGTTCACCATGCAGAACAACGAGCACGCCGTGGTCGAGCTCCCCGGGGTGCAGGCGTGCCCCCTCTCGACGGCCGCCGAGGTGGCCGCGCGTTTCGACCTGGACGTGCTGCTGGGCGAGGCCTTCGACGCGCAGGGCGCACCCGGCGGGCTGCGCGGCGCGGTGATCGGTGCGGCGGACCTGTTCGAGGCGGAGTCCGTCGGGCGGATCGCGGAGCGCCTGGTGCGGGTGCTGGAGCTGGTGGCCGCCGACCCGGGCGTTCGGCTGAGTGCGGTGGACGTGCTGTCAGCGCGGGAGCGTTCGCAGGTGCTGACCGAGTGGAACTCCTCGGCGGTGGACTTCGGTTCGGTGCTGGTGCCGGGGCTGTTCGCGGAGCGGGTGGCGCGGACGCCGGATGCGGTGGCGGTCGTGGCCGACGGTGAGCGGGTGTCGTTCGCGGAGCTTGACGCGCGGGCGAACCGGCTGGCGCACTACCTGCTCGGCCAGGGTGTGGGCGCGGAGTCGTTGGTGGGTGTCTGCCTGCCGCGCGGTGTGGACGCGGTGGTGGCGGTCCTCGCCGCGTGGAAGGCGGGCGCGGGCTATTTGCCGGTTGATCCGTCGTACCCGGTGGAGCGGATCTCGTTCATGCTGGCGGACAGTGGCGCGGTGCTGACGCTCACCGATGAGGAGGTGTTGGACGAGCTGCCGGCGGGGCGCAACCGGTTGGTGGCGGTGGACAGCGCGCTGATGGTGATGCAGTTGGCCGTTCAGCCGGAGACGGCGCCTGTCGTCGAGGTGTCGGCGGACTCGCTGGCGTATGTGATCTACACGTCGGGGTCGACGGGTCGGCCGAAGGGTGTGGCGGTCACGCACGGCGGTCTCGCCAACTACGCGCGTTTCGCGGCGGGTTCGTACGGGGCGGAGGGTGGTGCGCCGCTGCATTCGTCGCTGGCGTTCGACCTGACGGTGACGAGTGTGGTGGTGCCGCTCATCTCGGGTGCGCCGGTGGTGGTCAGCCGTGAGGGCGGGGCCGAGGGCCTGGCGCAGCTGCTGCGCGATGGCGGCGGTTTCGGCCTGGTGAAGGCTGTTCCGGCTCATCTCCCGCTGTTGTCCGACATGTTGTCGGAGGGGCAGTTGGCGAAGGCGGCGGGCCGGTGGGTGGTCGGTGGTGAGGCGCTGCCGGCCGGTGTGGTGCGGGACCTGCTGGAGCGCGCTCCCGAGTCGGTGGTGGTGAACGAGTACGGTCCGACGGAGGCGACGGTCGGCTGCGCGGTGTTCGAGGTCCGCGCGGGTGACGAGGTCGGTTCGGTGGTGCCGGTCGGTCGTCCGGTGGCGAACACGCGGCTGTATGTGCTGGACGACGCGCTGCGTCCGGTGGCGCCGGGTGTGGCGGGTGAGTTGTACATCGCGGGTGTGCAGTTGGCGCGCGGGTACGTCAGGCGCCCGGGTCTGACGGCGGAGCGTTTCGTCGCCAACCCGTTCGAGCCGGGTGTGCGGATGTACCGGTCGGGTGATGTCGCGCGTTGGCGTGTGGATGGGCAGTTGGAGTTCCTGGGGCGTGCGGACGAGCAGGTGAAGGTCCGTGGGTTCCGGATCGAGCCGGGTGAGGTCGAGAGCGTCGTCGCCGCGCATCCGCAGGTCGCGCGGGCGGCGGTGGTGGCCCGGGAGGACGTGCCGGGTGACGTGCGTCTGGTGGCGTACGTCGTCGCCGACGACGAGGCGTCCGCCGAACTCGCCGACACCGTGGTGGCGTTCGCGGCCAGGCGGCTGCCGGAGTACATGGTGCCGTCGGCGGTGGTGGTGTTGGAGGCGCTGCCGCTGACGGGCAACGGGAAGCTGGACCGCAAGGCCCTGCCCGCCCCGGACTACGCGGCCGGCGCGGGCACCGGCCGGGCCCCGGCGAACGCTGGGGAGGAGGCGCTGTGCGCGGCCTTCGCCGAGGTGCTGGGCCTGGAGAACGTCACCGTCGACGACGACTTCTTCCAGCTCGGCGGCCACTCCCTGCTGGCGGTGCAACTGGTCGAGGTGCTGCGCCGGCACGGTGTGTCGGTGTCGGTGCGGGCGCTGTTCGACACGCCGACCCCGGCTGGCCTGGCGGCCTCGACGGGTGCGGAGGAGGTCGCCGTTCCGGCGAACCTGATCCCCGTCGACGCGGTCGAGATCACGCCGGAGATGCTGCCGCTGGTCGACCTGTCGGCCGAGGAACTGGCGCGTGTGGTGGCCTCGGTGGAGGGTGGCGCGGCGAACGTCGCGGACGTCTATCCGCTGGCGCCGCTGCAGGAGGGACTGCTGTTCCACCACCTGATGGCGGAGGGCGGCGAGGACGCCTACCTGATGCCGGTGGTCATCGAGATGGACGCGCGGGAGCGAGTGGACGCCTTCGTGGCCGCCCTCCAGCAGGTCGTCGACCGGCATGACATCCTGCGGACGTCCTTCGTGTGGGAGGGGCTGCGCGAGCCGGTCCAGGTGGTCCGGCGCAAGGCCGAACTGCCGGTGACCGAGGTGGCCCTGGACCCGGCGGCCGCCGATGCGGCGGCCGAACTCCAGTCCGTCGTGGGCCTGTCCATGGACCTGGGCCGGGCACCGCTGATCAGCGTGCACGCGGCGGCGCTGCCCGAGGGCGGGCGCTGGCTGGTGCTACTGCGGCTGCACCACCTGGTGCAGGACCACACGGCGCTGGAGCTGCTGCTGCACGAGGTGGCGGCGTTCCTGGCCGGTCGCGGCGGTGAACTGCCGAAGCCGCTGCCCTTCCGCGACTTCGTCGCGCAGGTGCGCGGTGGTGTCGGGCGGGCGGAGCACGAGCGGTACTTCGCCGGTCTGCTGGGTGATGTGACCGAGCCGACCGCCCCCTACGAGCTGGTGGACGTCCAGGGTGACGGTACGGCGGTCGAGCGCGCCGTGGTGCCGCTGGCGGCGGAGACGGTGGAGCGGCTGCGCTCCGTGGCGCGCCGGGTGGGTACGAGCCCCGCGACGCTGATGCACGTCGCCTGGGCCCGGGTGCTCAGCGCGGTCAGCGGCCACGCGGACGTGGTGTTCGGCACGGTGCTGTTCGGCCGGATGAACGCCGGCGCGGGCGCCGACCGCGTCGCCGGCCTCTACCTCAACACCCTCCCGGTGCGCGTGCGGTCGGGTGAGCTGGGTGCGCTGGAGGCGGTGCTGGCCATGCGCGGTCAGCTGGCCGAGCTGCTGGAGCACGAGCACGCCTCGCTCGCCCTCGCCCAGCAGGCCAGCGGCCTTCCGGGGAGCACCCCCGTGTTCACCTCGCTGATCAACTACCGTCACAACACCGGTGCGGAAAGCGAGAAGCAGGGCTATGCCCGACCCGAGGGCATGCGGGTGCTCTCCTCCCGGGAGCGCACCAACTACCCGCTCGGCGTCTCCGTCGACGACCACGGCGACGCGATGTCGCTGGCGGTCGACGCGGTAGCGCCCATCGCGCCGGAGGCGGTCGGCCTGCTGCTGCGCACCGCCGTCGAGAACCTCGTCCCCCTGGTCGAGGACGCCCTGGACGGCGCGCCGGACACGCCGCTGCACGCCGTCCGGGTGCTGGCCGCTGAGGAGCGGCGTCGGTTGCTGGTGGAGTGGAACGACACGGCGGTGGAGGTCGGGTCGGGGACGGTGCCGGAGTTGTTCGCGGTGCAGGTGGCGCGGGATCCGGGTGCGGTGGCGGTGGTCGATGGCGGTGTCGGGCTGTCGTACGGCGAGTTGGACGCGCGGTCGAACCGGTTGGCGCGGTTCCTGGTCGGTCGTGGTGTCGGTGCGGAGTCGGTGGTCGGGGTCTGTCTGGAGCGTGGTGCCGAGCTGCTGGTGGCGGTGCTGGGTGTGCTGAAGGCCGGTGGTGCCTATATGACCATCGATCCGGAGTATCCGGCGCAGCGGGTGGCGTACATGTTGGAGGACGCCGAGCCGTCGGTGGTACTGGCGTCGGACGGCACGCTGGCTCTGGTGCCGGGGGCGCTTCCGGTCGAGGGACTGGACCTCTCGGGGCTGGACGACGGTCCGCTGGACGTGGTGGTCCGGGCCCAGGACTCGGCGTACGTGATCTACACCTCGGGATCGACGGGTCGGCCCAAGGGCGTGTTGGTGTCGCACGCGGGTGTGGCGAGTCTGGTGGCGGGTCAGGTCCGTGATCTGGGTGTGGGTGCCGGTTCGCGGGTGGGTCAGTACGGGTCGGTGGGCTTCGACGCGTTCGCGTGGGAGTGGTTCATGTCCCTGTTGACCGGCGCGACGCTGGTGGTGATTCCGCCGGAGCGGCGGGTTGGTGAGGCGCTGCCCGGGTTCCTGGCGGAGTCGGGAGTGACGCATGTGGCGTTGCCGCAGGCGGTGCTGGCGACGCTGGACGAGGGTTCGATCGCGTCCGATGTGGTGCTGGTGACGGGTGGTGAGGCGTTGCCGGTGGAGGTGATGGCGCGCTGGTCGCGTGGTCACCGTCTGTTCAACTCCTTCGGTCCGGCCGAGACGACGGTGGACGCCGCCTGCTGGCTCTGCGATCCGCTGGCCGACGAGGTGGCGATCGGGGCGCCGGTGGTGAACACCCGGGTGTTCGTGCTGGACGAGTTCCTGGCGCCGGTGCCGGTGGGCGTGCCGGGTGAGCTGTACGTGGCCGGTGCCGGTCTGGCACGCGGCTACCTGGGGCGTCCGGGCCTGACGGCGGAGCGGTTCGTGGCGAACCCCTTCGGCGGCGCGGGCGAGCGGCTCTACCGCACCGGTGACCGGGCCCGCTGGACGGCCGACGGGCGTCTCGTCTTCGCCGGCCGCACCGACGACCAGGTGAAGATCCGCGGCTTCCGGATCGAACCCGGCGAGATCGAGAACGTGATGGCCTCCCACCCGGGGGTGGCCCAGGCCGCCGTGGTCGTCCGCGAGGACGAGCCCGGCGAGAAGCGCCTGGTCGCCTACGTCGTCGCCGCCGACGGCCCGCACGCCGACCTGCCCGCGCTGCTCACCGGACTGGCCGCGGAGCGGCTGCCCGCGTACATGGTCCCCTCGGCGGTGGTGGTGCTGGAGGCGCTGCCGCTGACCGTGAACGGGAAGCTGGACCGGGCGGCGCTGCCCGCCCCGGCGTACGCGGCCGGTGCCGGGCGTGCTCCGGCCAACGCGCGTGAGGAGGTCGTCTGTGCGGCCTTCGCCGAGGTGCTCGGCGTGGAGGGCGTCGGCGTGGACGACGACTTCTTCCGGCTCGGCGGGCATTCGCTGCTCGCGGTCCGCCTGGTCGAGGTGCTGCGCGGCCACGGCGTGTCGGTGTCGGTACGGGCACTGTTCCAGACACCGACCCCGGCCGGGCTGGCGGCATCCACCAGCGCCGTTCAGGTGGCGGCTCCGGCGAGCCTGATCCCCGCCGACGCGCGGGAGATCACCCCCGAGATGCTCCCGCTCGTCGACGTGACCGCCGACGAGGTCGCCCGTATCGTCGCCGCCGTTCCCGGTGGCGCGGCGAACATCGCGGACGTCTACCCGCTCGCCCCGCTGCAGGAGGGCCTGGTCTTCCACCACCTGCTGGCCGACGGCGGCGACGACGCCTACGTGACCCCGGTGGTGTTCGAGCTGGAGTCCCGCGAGCTGCTGGACGCCTTCACCGGCGCCCTGCAGCAGGTGGTGGACCGCCATGACATCTTCCGGACCTCGCTGGTCTGGGAGGGCTTGCGCGAGCCGGTCCAGGTGGTCTGGCGCCGAGCGCCGCTCTCCGTCGAGGAAGTGGCCCTGGCCGCCGACGACTCCGACCCGGTCGAGCGACTCGTGGCCGTCGGCGGTTCGTCGATGGACCTGGGCCGGGCGCCGCTGCTGACGCTGCACGTCGCGGCGCTGCCGGACGGCGGCCGGTGGCTGATGCTGCTCAAGGTCCACCACGCCGTCCAGGACCACGCCGCGATGGAGGTGGTGCTGGCCGAGGTTCAGGCCTTCCTGACCGGCCGGGGCGACTCGCTGCCCGCGCCGGTGCCGTTCCGCGAGTTCGTCGCGCAGGCGCGTGGCGGGGTGGCGCAGGTGGAGCACGAGCGGTACTTCACGGAGCTGCTCGTCGACGTGGACGAGCCGACCGCGCCGTTCGGCCTGGTCGACGTGCGCGGCGACGGGGCGGACACCGTCCGGCTGCGGGTGCCGTTCGGGGCGGAGCTGCACGACCGGCTGCGCGCGGTCGCCCGCCGACTGAGCACGAGCGCGGCGACCGTCCTGCACGTCGCCTGGGCGCGGACCCTCGCCGCCGTGTCGGGCCGCTCCGACGTCGTCTTCGGCACCGTCCTCTTCGGCCGGATGAACGCCGGCGCGGGCTCGGCGAACACCCCCGGACCGTTCATCAACACCCTGCCCGTTCGGGTGCGCACCGGTGAACTCGGCGCGCTGGAGGCCGTGTCGGCGATGCGCGGCCAGCTGGCCGAGCTGCTGGAGCACGAGCACGCCTCGCTGGCCCTGGCCCAGCGTGCCAGCGGACTGGCCGGCGACACCCCGCTGTTCACCGCACTGCTCAACTACCGCCACAACCCCGGCAGTTCCGAGCGCGAGAGCGGCGACCGCAACCGCGGGTTCGAGGGCTTCGAAGCGAAGTTCTCGCGCGAGCGGACCAACTACCCCCTCGCGGTGTCCGTGGACGACGACGGCGAGTCGATCGCGCTGGCCGTGGACGCGGTGGCCGCCGTCGACGGCGAGGCCGTCGCCCGGCTCATGTGCACCGCCGCCGAGAACCTGGTCGCCGCCCTGGAGGCCGCCCTGGACGGCGGCCCCGAGCAGCCGCTCGCCGCGGTGCCTGTCCTCGACGGGGCCGAGGCGCGTCGATTGCTGGTGGAGTGGAACGACACGGCGGTGGAGGTCGGGTCGGCGACGGTGCCGGAGTTGTTCGCGGTGCAGGTGGCGCGGGATCCGGGTGCGGTGGCGGTGGTCGATGGCGGTGCCGGGCTGTCGTACGGCGAGTTGGACGCGCGGTCGAACCGGTTGGCGCGGTTCCTGGTCGGTCGTGGTGTCGGTGCGGAGTCGGTGGTCGGGGTCTGTCTGGAGCGTGGTGCCGAGCTGCTGGTGGCGGTGCTGGGTGTGCTGAAGGCCGGTGGTGCCTATATGACCATCGATCCGGAGTATCCGGCGCAGCGGGTGGCGTACATGTTGGAGGACGCCGAGCCGCGGGTGCTGCTGGCCGCGGCCGCTACCGAGGGCGTGCTGCCCGGTGCGGTGCTGCTGGACGACCGCGAGGTCGTGGCCGCCCTGGCGGAGCTGGACGCCGGGCCGCTCGCCGGGCCGGGGCCGGCCCCGGCCAACCCCGCGTACGTGATCTACACCTCGGGGTCGACGGGTCGGCCCAAGGGTGTGCTGGTGTCGCACGCGGGTGTGGCGAGCATGACGGCGGGCCACACCCGGATGCTGGGCGTCCGTGCCGGGCACCGGGTCGGCCAGTTCGCCTCGGTGGGCTTCGACGCGTTCGCGTGGGAGTGGTTCATGGCTCTGCTGACCGGCGCGACCCTGGTGGTCATCCCGCCGCAGGAGCGGACCGGCGATCCGCTGGTGCGGCTGCTGGCCGAGCAGGCCGTGACCCATGTGACGCTGCCGCCCGCGGTGCTGGCGACGCTCGACGAGGGCTCGGTCGCCGAGGACCTCGTGCTGGTGACGGCGGGCGAGGCGCTGCCGCCCGAGACGGCGGCCCGCTGGGCGCGCCGCCGGCGGATGTTCAACGCCTACGGCCCCGCCGAGACGACGGTGGACGCCACCTGCTGGCCCTGCGACCCGGACGCCGCCGACGAGGTGGCGATCGGCTCACCGGTGGTCAACACCCGGGTGTTCGTGCTGGACGAGTTCCTGGCGCCGGTGCCGGTCGGCGTGGCCGGTGAGCTGTACGTGGCCGGTGCCGGTCTGGCGCGCGGCTACCTGGGCCGTCCTGGTCTGACGGCGGAGCGGTTCGTGGCGAACCCCTTCGGCGACGCGGGGGAGCGGCTCTACCGCACCGGTGACCGGGCCCGCTGGACGGCGGACGGGCAGCTGGTGTTCGTGGGCCGCGCGGACGACCAGGTGAAGATCCGCGGCTTCCGGATCGAACCGGGCGAGGTCGAGACCGTGGTGGCCTCGCACCCGGGGGTCACCCAGGCCGCCGTGATCGTCCGCGAGGACGAGCCCGGCGAGCTGCGCCTGGTCGCCTACACGGTGCCGGCCGCCGTCGACGCTGCGGCCGCACTCCCCTCCCTGCTCCGAGAGTTCGCCGCGGAGCGGCTGCCCGCGTACATGGTCCCCTCGGCGGTCGTGGTGCTGGACGCCCTGCCGATGACCGTGAACGGCAAGCTGGACCGGGCCGCCCTGCCCGCCCCCGCGTACGCGGCCGGCGGCGGCCGGGGCCCGGCCACCCTCCAGGAGGAACTGCTCTGCGGGGTCTTCGCCCAGGTGCTGGGCCTGGAGAGCGTCGGCGTGGACGAGGACTTCTTCGCCCTCGGCGGCCACTCGCTGCTCGCCACCCGCCTGATCGGCCGGGTCCGGACGGTCCTGGGCGTGGAGGTGCCGCTGCGGACGCTCTTCGACGCTCCCACGGTGGCCGCGCTCGCCGCCCGCCTCGCCGGCGCCGGTACCGCGCGGACCGCACTGGCCGCCGGTGAGCGGCCGGAGCGGCTGCCGCTGTCCTACGCGCAGCGCCGCCTCTGGTTCATCGGACAGCTGGAGGGCCCGAGTGCCACCTACAACGTCCCGGTCGCGCTGCGCCTGACCGGCGCGGTGGACCGTGCGGCGCTGAACACGGCGCTGCGCGACGTCATCGGCCGGCACGAGGTGCTGCGCACGGTGTTCCCGACCAAGGACGGCGAGCCCTACCAGCGGATCCACGAGCTCCACGAGCTGGATTGGGAGCTGACGGTCACCGAGGTGGCCCCGGCCGAGCTGGACGCCGCCGTCGCCGAGGCGGCGGGGTACGCCTTCGACCTCGCCACCGAGGCGCCGATCCGGGCCTGGCTGTTCGAGGGCGGCCCGGAGCAGCACGTCCTGGTGGTGACCATGCACCACATCGCCGGAGACGGCTGGTCCACGACCCCGCTGGCGGCGGACCTCTCGCAGGCCTACGCGGCGCGCTGCGCGGGCCGGGCGCCGGAGTGGGAGCCGCTTCCCGTCCAGTACGCGGACTACGCGCTGTGGCAGCGGGAACTGCTCGGCGACGAGCAGGATCCGCGGAGCCTGTTCTCCCGGCAGACGGCCCACTGGCGCGAGGCGCTGGCCGGCGCCCCCGAGGAGCTGGACCTGCCGTTCGATCACCCGCGGCCGCCGATCGCCTCCCACCGCGGCCACCAGGTGCCGCTGACGGTGCCGGCCGAGGTCCACGCGAAGCTCGCCGAGCTGGCCCGGGCGGAGGGCGTCACCCCGTTCATGCTGCTGCAGTCCGCTCTGGCGGTGCTGCTCGCCCGGCTGGGCGCGGGCACCGACCTTCCGATCGGTGTGGCGAACGCGGGCCGTACGGATGCCGCGCTGGAGGACCTGGTCGGCTTCTTCGTCAACACCCTGGTGCTGCGGACCGACCTGTCCGGTGACCCGGCGTTCACCGAACTGCTGCGCCGGGTGCGCGAGACCAGCCTGTCGGCCTTCGAGCACCAGGACGTGCCGTTCGAGAAGCTGGTCGAGGAGCTGGCGCCGGTCCGCTCGACGGCGGTTCAGCCGCTGTTCCAGGTGATGCTCACGCTGCAGAACAACGCGCGGGCCGTCGTCGACCTGCCGGGGGCGGAGGCCGCCGGGACGGCGTCGGGGGTGTCGGTTTCCAAGTTCGACCTCGAGGTGGCGGCGAGCGAGGCGTTCGACGCCGACGGCCGTCCGGCCGGGATCCACGGCGCCGTGATCGTCGCGGCGGACCTGTTCACCCGGGAGACGGCCGAGCGGTTCGCCGAGGGCCTGGTCCGGGTGCTGGGTGCGGTGGCCGCCGACCCGCGGCAGCGGGTGAGCGCGGTCGAGGTGCTGGCCGCTGAGGAGCGGCGTCGGTTGCTGGTGGAGTGGAACGACACGGCGGTGGAGGTCGGGTCGGGGACGGTGCCGGAGTTGTTCGCGGTGCAGGTGGCGCGGGATCCGGGTGCGGTGGCGGTGGTCGATGGCGGTGTCGGGCTGTCGTACGGCGAGTTGGACGCGCGGTCGAATCGGTTGGCGCGGTTCCTGGTCGGTCGTGGTGTCGGTGCGGAGTCGGTGGTCGGGGTCTGTCTGGAGCGTGGTGCCGAGCTGCTGGTGGCGGTGCTGGGTGTGCTGAAGGCCGGTGGTGCCTATATGACCATCGATCCGGAGTATCCGGCGCAGCGGGTGGCGTACATGTTGGAGGACGCCGAGCCGCGGGTGCTGCTGGCCGCGGCCGCCACCGAGGGCGTGCTGCCCGGTGCGGTGCTGCTGGACGACCGTGAGGTCGTGGCCGCCCTGGCGGAGCTGGACGCCGGCCCGCTCGCCGGGCCGGGGCCGGCCCTGGCCAACCCCGCGTACGTGATCTACACCTCGGGGTCGACGGGTCGGCCCAAGGGCGTGCTGGTGTCGCACGCGGGTGTGGCGAGTCTGGTGGCGGGTCAGGTCCGTGATCTGGGTGTGGGTGCCGGTTCGCGGGTGGGTCAGTACGGGTCGGTGGGCTTCGACGCGTTCGCGTGGGAGTGGTTCATGTCCCTGTTGACCGGCGCGACGCTGGTGGTGATTCCGTCGGAGCGGCGGGTTGGTGAGGCGCTGCCCGGGTTCCTGGCGGAGTCGGGGGTGACGCATGTGGCGTTGCCGCAGGCGGTGCTGGCGACGCTGGACGAGGGTTCGATCGCGTCCGATGTGGTGCTGGTGACGGGTGGTGAGGCGTTGCCGGTGGAGGTGATGGCGCGCTGGTCGCGTGGTCACCGTCTGTTCAACTCCTTCGGTCCGGCCGAGACGACGGTGGACGCCGCCTGCTGGCTCTGCGATCCGCTGGCCGGCGAGGTGGCGATCGGGGCGCCGGTGGTGAACACCCGGGTGTTCGTGCTGGACGAGTTCCTGGCGCCGGTGCCGGTGGGCGTGCCGGGTGAGCTGTACGTGGCCGGTGCCGGTCTGGCGCGCGGCTACCTGGGGCGTCCGGGCCTGACGGCGGAGCGGTTCGTGGCGAACCCGTTCGGCGGGTCGGGCGAGCGGCTCTACCGCACCGGTGACCGGGCCCGTTGGACGGCGGACGGGCAGCTGGTGTTCGTGGGCCGCGCGGACGATCAGGTGAAGATCCGTGGCTTCCGGATCGAACCCGGCGAGGTCGAGAGCGTCCTCGCCGCTGATCCGCGGGTCGTCCAGGTGGCGGTCATCGCGCGGGAGGACGAGCCGGGTGACAAGCGTCTGGTGGCGTATGTGGTCGCGGACGGTGCGCCGGGCGACCTGCCGGGGCTGCTCACCGGACTGGCCGCGGAGCGGCTGCCCGCGTACATGGTCCCCTCGGCGGTGGTGGTGCTGGAGGCGCTGCCGCTGACCGTGAACGGGAAGCTGGACCGGGCGGCGCTGCCCGCCCCGGCGTACGCGGCCGGTGCCGGCCGTGCTCCGGCCAACGCGCGTGAGGAGGTCGTCTGTGCGGCCTTCGCCGAGGTGCTCGGCGTGGAGGGCGTCGGCGTGGACGACGACTTCTTCCGGCTCGGCGGGCATTCGCTGCTCGCGGTCCGCCTGGTCGAGGTGCTGCGCGGCCACGGCGTGTCGGTGTCGGTACGGGCACTGTTCCAGACACCGACCCCGGCCGGGCTCGCCCTGTCGGCGGGTGCCGGCCGGGCGGTGGACGTCCCGGTGAACCTGATCCCCGCCGACGCCGTCGAGATCACCCCGGACATGCTGCCGATGGTGGAGCTCTCGGACCGGGAACTCGCCACCGTGGTGGCGGCCGTTCCCGGCGGTGCGGCGAACATCGCGGACGTCTACCCGCTCGCCCCGCTGCAGGAGGGCCTGCTCTTCCACCACCTGCTGGCCGACGGCGGCGACGACGCCTATGTCACCCCGCTGGTGTTCGAGCTGGAGTCCCGCGAGCTGCTGGACGCCTTCACCGGCGCCCTGCAGCAGGTCGTCGACCGCCATGACATCTTCCGGACCTCGCTGGTCTGGGAGGGCCTGCGCGAGCCGGTCCAGGCGGTCTGGCGCCGAGCGCCGCTCTCCGTCGAGGAAGTGGCCCTGGTCCCGGACGGCACCGACCCGGTGCAGCAGTTGCTGACCATCGGCGGTTCGTCGATGGACCTGGGCCGGGCGCCGCTGCTGACGCTGCACGTCGCGGCGCTGCCGGACGGCGGCCGGTGGCTGATGCTGCTCAAGGTCCACCACGCCGTCCAGGACCACACCGCCCTCGAGGTGGTGCTGGCCGAGGTGCAGGCCTTCCTGACCGGCCGGGGCGACTCGCTGCCCGCGCCGGTGCCGTTCCGCGAGTTCGTCGCGCAGGCCAGGGGCGGCGTGGCGCAGGCGGAGCACGAGCGCTACTTCACCGGGCTGCTCGCCGACGTGGACGAGCCGACCGCGCCGTTCGGCCTGGTCGACGTCCACGGTGACGGGGCGGACGCGGTCCGGCTGCGGGTGCCGTTCGCACCCAGGCTGCACGACCGGGTGCGCGCGGTCGCCCGCCGGCTGGGGACGAGCGCGGCGACCGTCCTGCACGTCGCCTACGCGCGGACCCTCGCCGCCGTGTCGGGCCGCTCCGACGTCGTCTTCGGCACCGTACTCTTCGGCCGGATGAACGCCGGCGCGGGCTCGGCGAACACCCCCGGACCGTTCATCAACACCCTCCCGGTGCGCGTGCGCACCGGTGAACTGGGTGCGCTGGAGGCCGTGTCGGCGATGCGCGGCCAGCTGGCCGAGCTGCTGGAGCACGAGCACGCCTCGCTCGCCCTGGCCCAGCGCGCCAGCGGACTGGCCGGCGACACCCCGCTGTTCACCGCGCTGCTCAACTACCGCCACAACCCCGGCAGTTCCGAGCGCGAGAGCGGCGACCGCAACCGCGGGTTCGAGGGCTTCGAGTCGCGGTTCGCCCAGGAGCGGACCAACTACCCGCTCGTGGTGGCGGTCGACGACGACGGCGAGTCGATCCACCTGACCGTGGACGCGGTGGCCGCCGTCGACGGCGAGGCCGTCGCCCGGCTCATGTGCACCGCCGCCGAGAACCTGGTCGCCGCCCTGGAGACCGCCCTGGACGGCGGCTCCGAGCAGCCGCTCGCCGCGGTGCGGGTACTCGGCGACGACGACCTGCACCGGCTGCTCGACGAGTGGAACGACACGGGGGACGCGTCCGAAGGCGCCCTGGTGCCCGAGCTGTTCGCGGCCCAGGCCGCGCGCACCCCGGACGCCGTCGCCGTGGTGTCCGGCGGCGCCGAGCTGACGTACGCCGAACTGGACGCCCGGGCGAACCGGCTGGCGCACTACCTGGCCGGCCGCGGCGTCGGTCCCGAGTCGGTGGTCGCGGTGGTCCTGGACCGCGGTGTCGAGCTGGTCGTCGCCCTGCTGGCGGTGCTGAAGGCCGGCGGCGCCTACCTGCCGGTGGATCCGGAGTACCCGGCGGACCGGGTGGCCTACACCATCGACGACGCCGGCACCGCCCTCGTGCTGACCACGAGCGGCCCGGCCAAGGTCCTGGTCGGCCTCGGGGCGCCCGTGGTGGCCCTCGACGACGCCGCTGTCACGGCGGAGTTGACCAGGCTGCCCTCGGATGTGCCGCCCGCGGACGGGTGTGCCGCACCGCTGCCGGAGCAGCCGGCGTACCTGATCTACACCTCCGGCTCCACCGGCCGCCCCAAGGGCGTCGTGGTCCCGCACGGCGCGCTCGCCGCGCACCTGGGCGGCGTGCGGGAGCGGGTCCGGCTGACGGGCGGTGACCGCCTGGTGGCGGTCACCACGGTGTCCTTCGACATCGCGGCGCTGGAGCTGTTCCTGCCCCTGGTGTCCGGCGCGTCGGTGGTGGTGGCCCCCCGCGAGGTGGTCCGCGACCCGGCGGCCCTCACCCGGTTGGTGGTCTCCTCCGGAGCGACCGTGGTGCAGGGCGTGCCGTCGCTGTGGCGGGCCCTGCTGGACGTGGACGGCTGGCCCGCCGGAGTGTGGGCGCTGGTCGGCGGCGAGGCCCTGCCGGCCGAACTGGCGCAGCGCTTCACCGCGCTCGGCATCGAGGCGGTCAACCTGTACGGCCCGACCGAGGCGACGGTGTGGGCGACCTCCGCGGAGGTGGCCGCCGGTCCGGTACTGGTGGGACGCCCGTTCGCCGGTGTGCGCGGGTACGTCCTGGACGCCCGGATGCAGCCCGCTCCGGCCGGTGTGGCGGGCGAACTGTACCTGTCGGGCGCCCAGTTGGCGCGCGGCTACGCGGGCCGTCCCGGTCTGACGGCGGAGCGGTTCACCGCGAACCCGTATGAGCCGGGGGAGCGGATGTACCGCACCGGCGACCTCGCGCGCTGGACCCGCGACGGCCAGCTGGAGTGCCTGGGCCGCGCCGACGACCAGGTGAAGGTCCGCGGCTTCCGGATCGAGCCGGGCGAGATCGAGGCGGTGCTCGCCGCCCACGACACGGTGGCCCAGGCCGTCGTGGTCGTCCGCGAGGACAAGCCCGGCGACCAGCGACTGGTGGCCTACGTGGTGCCCGCCGGGGCGAGCGGGGAAGAGGCCGAGGGACTCGTGCAGGCACTCCGCCTGGCGGTCCAGGACCAGCTGCCCGCGTACATGGTCCCGTCGGCGGTCGTGGCGCTGGACGCCCTGCCGCTGACCGCCAACGGGAAGCTGAACCGCAAGGCCCTGCCCGCCCCCGAGTTCGGCGCGGGCGCGGGCGCGGGCCGGGCACCGGCGAACCGGCAGGAGGAACTCCTGTGCCGGGCGTTCGCCGAGGTCCTGGGCCTCGACAGCGTGGGCGTGGACGACGATTTCTTCGCCCTCGGCGGCCACTCGCTGCTCGCCACCCGACTCATCAGCCAGATCAGGGCGCTGCTGCGGATCGACGTATCGCTGCGCACGCTCTACCGGACACCGACGGTCGCCGGACTCGCCCGGCAGCTTGGAACACAGAAGACAGCCAGGCCAGCACTGCGGCCGATGCGCACCACCGAGGAGCAGCACTGATGATCCCTCTGTCCTTTGCCCAGCGTCGGCTCTGGTTCATCGGCCAGCTGGACGGCCCCAGCCCGGCCTACAACCTCCCGATCGTGCGGCGGCTGTCCGGCGGACTGGACCCGACGGCGATGAACGCCGCACTGCGCGACGTCATCGGCCGGCACGAGGTGCTGCGCACGGTGTTCCCGACCAAGGACGGCGAGCCCTACCAGCGGATCCACAAGCTCGACGAGCTGGAATGGGAGCTGGCGGTGTCCGAGGTGGCGCCGGAGGAGCTGCACGCCGTCGTGGGCGAGGCCACGCGGTACCTGTTCGACCTGGCGTCCGAGGTGCCGATCCGGGCCTGGGTCTTCTCCACCGCCCCGGACGAGCACGTCCTGGCGGTCGTGGTGCACCACATCGCGGGTGACGGCTGGTCGATGGGGCCGCTGGCCCGGGACGTCTCCGAGGCGTACGCGGCCCGTTGCGCGGGCCGGGCGCCCGCGTGGGAGCCGCTTCCGGTCCAGTACGCGGACTACACGCTGTGGCAGCGTGAACTGCTGGGCGACGAGAACGACCCGGCCAGCCTGATGCACGCTCAGCTGGACTACTGGCGTGGGGCCCTGGCGGGTGCGCCGGAGGAACTGGCGCTGCCCGTGGACCGTCCGCGTCCGATGGTTTCCTCCCACCGCAGCACCACCGCTCCGGTGGAGGTTCCCGCCGAGGTGCATGCGCAGCTCGCGGAACTGGCCCGGGCCGAGGGCGTGAGCATGTTCATGGTGCTGCAGTCGGCGCTGGCCGTGCTGCTCTCGCGTCTGGGCGCGGGCACGGACCTGCCGATCGGCACCGTCGTCGCCGGCCGTACCGACGTGGCGCTGGACGATCTTGTCGGGTTCTTCGTGAACACGCTGGTGGTGAGGGCGGACCTGTCGGGCGATCCGACGTTCCGCGAGGTGCTCGACCGGGTGCGGGAGACGACCCTGTCGGCCTTCGACCACCAGGACGTGCCGTTCGAGAAGCTGGTCGAGGAGCTGGCGCCGACCCGGTCGATGGGGCGTCATCCGCTGTTCCAGACGGTGTTGACGTTGGAGAACAACGCGCAGGCCGTGCTCGACCTGCCCGGTCTGTCGGCGGGCGGGCTGCCGACGGGCGAGCGGACGGTCCGGTTCGACCTGGACGTGCTGCTGGGCGAGGCGTTCGACGCGCAGGGCGCACCGGCCGGTGTGTACGGATCGGTGATCGGTGCGGCGGACCTGTTCGATGCGGCGTCGGTCGAGCGGCTCGCGGTGTACTTCGTGCGCGTGCTGGCCGCTGTGTCCGCTGACCCGCAGGCGCGGGTGAGCGGAGTCGAACTGCTCGACGACGCCGAGCACCGTCGTGTGATGGTGGAGTGGAATGCCACGGAGGAGGAGGTTTCGGCTTCCTCGGTGGTGGAGTTGTTCGAGGCGTGGGTGGCGTCGTCGCCGGATGCGGTGGCGGTGGTGGCCGGTGGTGAGCGGGTGTCGTTCGCGGAGTTGGACGCGCGGGCGAACCGGTTGGCGCATTTCCTGGTGGCTCAGGGTGTGGGTGCGGAGTCGGTGGTGGGTCTTGCCCTGCCGCGTGGTGTGGAGATGATCGCGGGGATCCTGGCGGTGTGGAAGGCGGGGGCGGGTTATCTGCCGGTCGACCACGCGCAGCCGGCGGACCGGGTGGCGTTCACGCTGAAGGACAGCCGGGTGGCGCTGGTCGTCACGACGGATGAGATCCTCGGTGAGCTGCCGTCGGTCGGGGTCCGGCTGGTGGCCATCGACGCGACGTTCACGGCGATGCAGCTGGCCGCCCTGCCCACGACCGCGCCCGGGGTGGCGGTTGCCGGGGATGGTCTGGCGTATGTGATCTACACGTCGGGTTCGACGGGTCGTCCGAAGGGTGTGGCGGTCACGCACGGCGGTGTGGCGAACTATGTGTCGTCGGTGCCGGGTCGGGTCGGGTTCGGTGTGCCGGGCGGGCGGTATGCGCTTCTTCAGGCGCAGGCCACGGACCTGGGGAACACGGTGGTGTTCGCGAGCTTGGCGACGGGTGGTGAGCTGCACGTCCTGGAGGAGGGGGCGGTCACTGATCCGGCGCGGGTGGCGGCGTATCTGGCCGAGCAGGGGATCGACTTCCTGAAGGCGGTGCCCTCGCACCTGGCCGCTCTGGCGTCGGTGGCGGGTGTGGGGGGTGTGCTGCCGGGGCGTTCGCTGGTGCTGGGTGGTGAGGCTGCCGCGCCGGAGCTGGTGCGCGAGCTGGTCGAGCGGGCGGGTGAGCGGGGGGTGTTCAACCACTACGGCCCGACCGAGACGACGATCGGTGTCGCGACCACGCGGTTGAGCGTTGATGATGCCGCCGGTGGTCTGGTGCCGGTGGGTGCGCCGGTGGCGAACACCCGGTTCTATGTGCTGGACGGGTTCCTGCGGCCGGTGCCGGTGGGTGTGGCGGGTGAGTTGTATGTGGCGGGCGTGCAGGTGGCGCGTGGTTATGTGCAGCGGCCGGGGTTGACGGCGGAGCGTTTCGTCGCGAACCCGTTCGAGTCGGGTGTGCGGATGTATCGCACGGGTGACCGGGCGCGGTGGACGGCTGATGGCCGGGTGGTGTTCCTGGGGCGTGCGGACGAGCAGGTGAAGGTCCGTGGGTTCCGGGTGGAGCTGGGCGAGGTCCAGGCCGGGATCACCGCGCATCCGCTGGTCGGGCAGGCCGCGGTGGTGGCCCGGGAGGACGTGCCGGGTGATGTGCGTCTGGTGGCGTATGTCGTGGCGGACGATCCGGACGAGGACGCGTCGGGCCTGCCGGCCGCGGTGCGGGAGTTCGCGGCGCGTCGTCTGCCCGAGCACATGGTGCCGGCCGCGGTCGTGGTCCTGGACGCGATCCCGTTGACCGGCAACGGCAAGCTCGACCGCAAGGCCCTGCCCGCCCCGGAGTACACCAGCGGGACGGGTCGCGGTCCGGCGAACGCGCGCGAGGAGATCCTCTGCGCGGCGTTCGCCGAACTGCTGGGACTGGACAACGTCGGCGTCGATGACGACTTCTTCCGGCTCGGCGGACACTCGCTGCTGGCGGTGCGCCTGGTCGAGGTGCTGCGTAAGCAGGGCGTGTCGGTGTCGGTGCGGGCGCTGTTCGACAGGCCGACGCCGGCCGGTCTGGCGGCCTCGTCCGGCGTGGCGGAGGTGTCGGTACCGGCGAACCTCATTCCGGCCGACGCGACCGCGATCACGCCGGAGATGCTGCCGCTGGTCGACCTGACCGCGGAGGATGTCGAGCGGGTCGTCGCGACGGTGGACGGCGGTGCGGCGAACGTCGCGGACGTGTATCCGCTGGCGCCGCTGCAGGAAGGCCTGCTGTTCCACCACCTGATGGCGGAGGGCGGCGAGGACGCGTACCTGATGCCGGTGGTGATCGAGTTGGACTCGCGGGAGCGCGTGGACGACTTCGTCCATGCCTTCCAGCAGGTGATCGACCGGCACGACATCTTCCGCACGTCGTTCGTCTGGGAGGGCCTGCGCGAGCCCGTGCAGGTGGTGTGGCGGCACGCCCGGCTGGCAGTGAACGAGGTGGCCCTCGACCCGCAGGCCGCCGACCCGTCGGCCGAACTCCGGGAAGTCGTCGGCCTGTCCATGGACCTGGGGCAGGCGCCGCTGATCAGCGTGCACGCGGCGGCGCTGCCCGAGGGCGGGCGCTGGCTGGTGCTGCTGCGGCTGCACCACCTGGTGCAGGACCACACCGCGCTGGAGGTGCTGCTGCACGAGGTCCGGGCGTTCCTGACCGGTCGCGGCGGTGAACTGCCGAAACCGCTGCCGTTCCGCGACTTCGTCGCCCAGGTGCGCATCGGGCAGGAACGGACCGAGCACGAGCGGTACTTCACCGAACTGCTCGGTGACGTGACCGAGCCCACCGCACCGTTCGAGGTGGTCGACGTCCAGGGCGACGGCACCGCCGTGGAGCGCGCCGTGGTGCCGCTCGCACCCGAGACGGTGGAGCGGCTGAGGGCGGTGGCACGTCGGGCCGGGACCAGCCCGGCGACGCTGATGCACGTCGCGTGGGCGCGGGTGCTCGCGGCGGTGTCCGGCCACGCGGACGTGGTGTTCGGGACGGTGCTGTTCGGCCGGATGAACGCGGGTGCGGGCGCCGACCGGGTGGCAGGGCTCTACATGAACACGCTGCCGGTTCGGGTGAAGACCGGTGAGCTGGGTGCGCTGGAGGCCGTGACGGCGATGCGCGGCCAGCTGGCCGAGTTGCTGGAGCACGAGCACGCCGCGCTCGCCGTGGCCCAGCAGGTCAGCGGCCTCGCGGCCGGCACCCCCGTGTTCACCTCGCTGCTCAACTACCGCCACAACACCGGCAGGGCCCCCGAGCAGGAGGATGACCGCGGTCTGGACGGCATCCGCGTGGTGTTCTCCAAGGAGCGCACCAACTATCCACTCGGCGTCTCCGTCGACGACAGCGGCGACGAGATGGCGCTTGCGGTCGACGCGGTCGCACCGATCGACCCGGGCGCCGTCGGCGTGCTGCTGCGGACGGCTGTCGATGGACTGCTCCCCCTGCTGGAGCGGGCCCTTGACGGCCAGGAAGACGCCGAGCTCCGCACGGTCCAGGTGCTGCCTTCCGAGGAGCTTCACCGGGTGTTGGTGGAGTGGAACGACACGGCTGTCGGGGGTGTGGTGTCGACGTTGCCGGCGTTGTTCGAGGCGCGGGTGGCGTCGGTGCCGGATGCGGTGGCGGTGGTCTTCGAGGGTGTGGAGGTGTCGTTCGCGGAGTTGGATGCGCGGGCGAACCGTCTGGCGCGTCACTTGGTCTCGCAGGGTGTGGGTGTGGGTTCCGTGGTGGGGGTGTGCCTGGAGCGCGGCGTGGAGTTGGTGGTGGCGCTGCTGGCGGTGGTGAAGGCCGGTGGGGCGTATCTGCCGCTGGATCCGGAGTATCCGGCGGAGCGGGTCGGCTACGCGGTGGAGACGGCGGGTGCGCGGGTGGTGGTGTCCACCGGTTCGCTGGCGGGTGTGCTGCCCGTCGGTGTGGTGCGGGTGCTGGTGGAGGACCCGGCCCTGGCTGGGCTGGACGACGGTCCGCTGGATGTGGTGGTGCTGCCGTCGCAGCCGGCGTATGTGATCTTCACGTCGGGGTCGACGGGTCGTCCGAAGGGTGTGGTGGTGCCGCACGAGGGCATCGTGAACCGTCTGGCGTGGATGCAGTCCCGTTATGGACTGTCGTCTTCCGACCGGGTGTTGCAGAAGACGCCGTTCGGGTTCGACGTGTCGGTGTGGGAGTTCTTCTGGCCGCTGCTGGAGGGCGCGACGCTGGTGGTGGCGCGTCCGCAGGGTCACAGGGATCCGGAGTACCTGGCCGCGTTGATCGCGGGGCGGGGGGTGACGACGGTGCACTTCGTGCCGTCGATGCTGGAGGCGTTCTTGGCGGAGCCGGCGGCAGTGGCGGCGGGTGCGTGCCTGCGTCGGGTGGTGTGTTCGGGTGAGGCGCTGTCGTTGGAGTTGCAGCAGCGGTTCTTCGAGGTCTTCGAGGGTGTGGAGCTGCACAATCTGTACGGGCCGACGGAGGCGTCGGTCGATGTCACGGCGTGGCAGTGCGTGCCGGGGCAGGCGGCTGGTGTGGTGCCGATCGGCGCGCCGATCGCCAACACCCGCCTGTACGTCCTGGACGCTCGGCTTCAGCCGGTGCCGGTGGGTGTGGCGGGTGAGCTGTATCTGTCCGGTGTGCAGTTGGCGCGTGGTTACGCGGGTCGTCCCGGGCTGACGGCGGAGCGTTTCACCGCGAACCCGTTCGAGGCGGGGGTGCGGATGTACCGCACCGGTGACGTCGCCCGTTGGAACGCGGACGGCCAGGTGGAGTACCTCGGCCGCGCCGACGAGCAGGTGAAGATCCGTGGTTTCCGGATCGAGCCGGGCGAGGTGCAGGCCGTCGTCGCCGCGCACCCGCAGGTCGCGCAGGCGGCCGTGGTGGCACGCGAGGACACGCCCGGCGATGTCCGCCTGGTCGCCTACGTCGTCCCCGCCGACGGAGCAGTCGAAGTGTCGGACTCTGTAAGGGAGTTCGCTGCGCGCGGTCTGCCGGAGTACATGGTGCCGTCGGCGGTCGTCGTGCTGGACGCGCTGCCGCTGAGTGTGAACGGCAAGCTGGACCGCAAGGCCCTGCCCGCCCCCGCGTTCACCGCGGGCTCCGGTCGAGGCCCGGCCAACGCCCGCGAGGAACTCGTCTGCGCAGCCTTCGCCGAGGTCCTCGGCGTGGAGAACGTCGGCGTGGACGACGACTTCTTCGCCCTCGGCGGCCACTCCCTCCTCGCCGTCCGCCTGGTGGAGCACCTCCGCCGGCTGGGTGTCTCCGTCTCCGTACGGTCGTTCTTCCAGTCCCCGACCCCGGCCGGGCTGGCCGCCTC
This sequence comes from Kitasatospora sp. Xyl93, assembly GCF_055383135.1. Lineage (NCBI taxonomy): Bacteria > Bacillati > Actinomycetota > Actinomycetes > Kitasatosporales > Streptomycetaceae > Kitasatospora > Kitasatospora sp. Xyl93. Next base: position 6,219,105 of record NZ_AP029185.1, read on the forward strand.
CACCGGTGCGGTCCAGATCGAGGTCCCCGACAACCTGATCCCCGCCGACGCGATCGCGATCACCCCGGAGATGCTGCCGCTGGTCGAGCTGACTGCCGAGGAGATCGCCAGGATCGTCGCCACCGTCGAGGGCGGTGCGGCGAACGTCGCGGACGTCTACCCGCTGGCTCCGCTCCAGGAGGGCCTGCTCTTCCACCACCTCCTCGCAGACGGCGGCGAGGACGCCTACGTCCTCCCGGCGGTCCTGGAGTTCGACTCGCCGCAGCGGCTCGACGCGTTCGTCCAGGCGTTCCAGCAGGTGATCGACCGGCACGACATCTACCGGACCTCGATCGTCTGGGAGGGTCTGCGCGAGCCCGTGCAGGTGGTCTGGCGCCACGCCGCCCTGACGGTCACCGAGATGGCAGTCGACCCGCAGAGCGCCGACCCGGTGGCCGAGCTGGTGACACGGGTGGGCTCGTCGATGGACCTGGGCCGCGCTCCACTGATCACCGTTCACGTCGCGGTGGTCCCCGGCACGGACCGTCGGCTCGTGTTGGTGCGGCTGCACCACATGGTGCAGGACCACACGGCACTGGAGGCCATGCTCGGCGAGGTGGCGGCCTTCATGACCGGACGCGGCGCCGAACTGCCGCAGCCGCTGCCGTTCCGGAACTTCGTCGCGCAGGCCGGCGCCGCAGGCGCCCGCGCCGGGCACGAGCGGTACTTCACGCAGCTGCTGGGGGACGTCGACGAGCCCACCGCCCCGTACGGCATGGCCGACGTGCGGGGTGACGGCGCCACCGCGGCGACGGCCGTCGTGCCGTTCGAGCCGGAACTGAACGACCGGCTGCGCGAGATCGCCCGGCGCCTGAGCACCAGTGCGGCGACGCTGATGCACGTCGCGTGGGCCCGGGTGCTCGCGGCGGTCTCGGACCGCCAGGACGTCGTCTTCGGCACCGTGCTCCTGGGCCGCATGAGTGCGGGAGCGGACTCGGGACAGGTGCTCGGCCCGTACATCAACACCCTTCCGGTGCGCGTCCGTACCGGCGAGCTGGGGGCGCTGGCGGCCGTGTCGGCGATGCGCCGTCAGCTGGCCGAGCTGCTGGAGCACGAGCACGCGTCGTTGTCCGTGGCGCAGCGGGCCAGCGGGGTCGGTGCCGACGTGCCCCTGTTCACCTCGCTCTTCAACTACCGCCACAACGCGGCCCCGAGTGCCGCGCCGGCTCAGGCCGACGACTTCTCCGACATCCGGCAGGTCTTCGCGCAGGAGCGCACCAACTACCCGTTGAGCGTGTCGGTCGACGACAACGGCGACTCGATCGCGCTGGCCGTCGACGCGGTGGCCCCGATCGACCCGCGGGCGGTGGGCGTGCTGCTGCGCACGGCGGCCGAGCAGCTGGCCGGCGCGCTGGAGACGGCGCTGGCGGGTGGCGCGGACCAGCGGCTGAGCACCCTTCCGGTGCTGGCCGAGGACGAGCTGCGGCGGGTCCTCACCGAGTGGAACGACACGGTGGCCGAGGTGTCCCCGGTGTCCGTGATCGGGCAGTTCGAGGAGTGGGCGGCCAGGACCCCGGACGCGGTGGCGGTCGTGGCCGACGGCGTGGAGGTGTCGTACGCGGAGCTGGACGTCCGGGCGAACCGCCTGGCGCACCACCTGGCGGCCCGGGGAGCGGGCCCGGAGTCGGTCGTCGCACTCGCTCTGGGGCGGGGCGTGGACCTGGTCGTCGCGGTGCTCGCGGTGATGAAGGCGGGCGGTGCGTACCTGCCGATCGATCCGGAGTACCCGGCCGAGCGGATCGCGTTCATGGTCGAGGACGCGGCACCGGCGCTGGTGCTGGCCTCGGCGGCCACGGCCGGGGTGGTGGCCGGGGTGGGTGCTCCGGTGGTGCTCGTCGACTCCCCGGAGGTGCTCCGGGAACCGGCCGGATCGGCCCTGGCCGGACGGCCCGCGGCACTGCCCGGGCAGCTGGCGTACGTGATCTACACCTCGGGGTCGACGGGTCGGCCGAAGGGCGTGGGCATCCCGCTCGGAGCGTTCGCCAACACGGTGGCGGCGCTGGCGCGCTTCGGGGCCGGTCCGGGTTCCCGGGTGGCGCAGTTCGCGTCGGTGAGCTTCGACAACTTCTGCCTGGAGTGGTCGCTGGCCCTGACCTACGGCGCGACGTTGGTGGTGGTTCCGCCGAACCGGCGACTGGGTGGGGAACTGGCGGACTTCTTCGCGGAGTCCGGGGTGACGCACGCCACCCTGCCGCCGGCGGTGCTGGCGGGCCTGGACGTCGGTTCGATCGGTGCGGAGGTCGTGCTCGAGGTCGGCGGTGAGGCGTGCTCGCCGGAGCTGGTGGACCGCTGGGCCGACGGGCGGCAGCTGTTCAACACCTACGGTCCGACCGAGACGACCGTCGACGCGCTGAGCTGGCGGGCGCGGCCCGGCGTGGCGCAGGTGCCGATCGGTGTGCCGATCGGCAACACCCGGGCGTTCGTGCTGGACGGCGCGCTGTCGCCGGTCCCGACGGGCGCGGCCGGTGAGCTGTACCTGGCGGGTGCCGGCCTGGCCCGGGGGTACGTGGGCCGGGCCGCCCTGTCGGCGGAGCGGTTCGTCGCCTCGCCTTTCGGTACGGGCGAGCGGCTCTACCGCACGGGTGACCTGGTGCGCCGGAACGCGGACGGCGAGGTGGAGTACCTCGGCCGGGCGGACGAGCAGGTGAAGGTCCGCGGCTTCCGCATCGAGCTGGGCGAGGTCCGGTCCGCGGTCGCCGCGCACCCGCGGGTCGCGCAGGCGGCCGTCGTGGTGAGGCGCGAGGCGGCGGGGAACGCCCTGCTGGCCGCGTACGTGGTCGCCGCCGAGGGTGCCGGTGCCGCAGCCGGACTTCCCGCCGCGGTGCGGGAATTCGTCGCCGAGCGGCTCCCCGCGTACATGGTGCCGTCCGCCGTGACGGTGCTGGACGCGCTGCCGCTGACGGTGAACGGCAAGCTCGACCAGAGGGCCCTGCCGGCCCCGGAGTACGCGACCGGCAGCGGCCGCGGCCCGGCCACGCTCCAGGAGGAGCTGCTGTGCGGCGTGTTCGCCCGGGTGCTGGGTCTGCCGCAGGTCGGTGTGGACGACGACTTCTTCGCCCTCGGCGGCCACTCGTTGCTGGCCACCAGGCTGGTGAGCAGGATCCGTACCGTCCTCGGGGTCGAGGTGCCGCTGCGGCTGCTGTTCGACGCCCCCACGGCGGCGGGTCTGGCGGCCGGTCTGACGGACGCCGGGACGGCGCGGACGTCGCTGACGGCGGGTGAACGCCCGGAGCGGGTCCCGCTGTCGTACGGCCAGCACCGCCTGTGGTTCCTCGGGCAGCTGGAGGGCCCGAGCGCGACCTACAACGTGCCGGTCGCGCTGCGGCTGCTCGGCCGGCTCGACGAGGACGCCCTGAACGCGGCGCTGCTGGACGTGATCGGCCGGCACGAGGTGCTGCGCACGGTCTACCCGGTGGTGGACGACGAGCCGTACCAGGTCGTCCTACCGGCGGAGGGCCTGGACTGGCGGCTCTCGGTGGCCGAGGTGGCGGCCGGGGCCCTGGACTCGGCGGTGGCCGAGGCCTCGGGGCACCTGTTCGACCTGGCCTCCGAGCTGCCGATCAGGGTGTCGCTCCTGCGGACCGCTCCCGAGGAGCAGGTCCTGGTGGTGACGATCCACCACATCGCCAGTGACGGCTGGTCGACGGGCGTGCTGGCCCGCGACCTCTCGGTGGCCTACGCGGCGCGCCGCGCGGGCGGGGCGCCGCAGTGGGCACCGCTGCCCGTCCAGTACGCGGACTACGCGCTGTGGCAGCGCGGTCTGCTGGGTGACGAGCGCGACCCGGAGAGCCTGATCTCCCGCCAGGCCGACTACTGGCGCGGTGCGCTGGCGGGGGCACCGGAGGAGCTGGAGCTGCCCTTCGACCGCCCGCGCCCGGCGGTGCCCTCGCACGTCGGCCACCAGGTGCCGGTCGCGGTCCCCGCCGAGGTGCACGCCCGGCTGGTGGAGCTGGCCCGGGCCGAGGGCGTGACGGTGTTCATGGTGCTGCAGGCCGCCCTGGCGGTGCTGTTCTCGCGCCTGGGCGCCGGCACGGACATCCCGATCGGCTCGCCCAACGCCGGCCGGACCGACGACGCGCTCAACGACCTGGTCGGCTTCTTCCTCAACACCCTGGTGGTGCGCACTGACCTGTCCGGCGACCCGACCTTCCGTGAGGTGCTCGGCCGGGTCCGCGAGCGCAGCCTGGAGGCGTTCGCGCACCAGGACGTGCCGTTCGAGCGGCTGGTGGAGGAGCTGGCGCCGAACCGCTCGATGGCCCGCCACGCGCTGTTCCAGGTGATGCTCACGCTGCAGAACACCGAGGCGGCGGTGCTGGAGCTGCCCGGCCTGCGGGTCGCGCAGCGCGCGGCCGGCCGACCGCTCGCCCGGTTCGACCTCGACGTCATCGTGTCCGAGGTGTTCGACGAGCAGGGCGCCCCGGCCGGTGTGCTGGGTTCGGTGACCGCGGCGGCGGACCTGCTCGACGAGGCCTCCGCGGCGCGTCTGGTGGCCCGGCTGGTGCAGGTGCTGGACGCGCTGACCGGTGACCCGCGGGTTCGGCTGAGCGCGGTGGACGTGCTGGGCGCCGCCGAGCGCGAGCGGCTGTTGGTGGAGTGGAACGCGACCGACGCCGAGGTGCCCTCGGGCACGGTGGCGGAGCTGTTCGCGGCGCAGGTGGCGCGGGATCCGGGCGCGGTGGCCGTGGCCGCCGACGGTGTCGAGGTCTCGTACGGCGAGCTGGACGCCCGGGCGGACCGCCTGGCGCGGTACCTCGCGGGCCGGGGCGTGGGTGCGGAGTCGATCGTCGGAGTCTGCCTGGAGCGCGGCGTCGAGCTGATGGTGGCGCTGCTCGCGGTGGCGAAGGCCGGCGGTGCGTACATGCCGATCGATCCGGCCTACCCGGTGGACCGCATCGCGTACATGCTGGAGGACGCCCGGCCCGCCGTGGTGCTCGCCTCCTCGGGCACGGCGGCGGTCGTGCCGGGCCCGGTGGTGCTGGTGGACGCGCCCGAGACGGTGGCGGAGTCGGCGGCGCTGGAGGAGGAGCCGCCGGCCACCCCGGTGGTGCGGGTGGAGAACCCGGCGTACGTGATCTACACCTCGGGTTCGACGGGGCGCCCGAAGGGTGTGCTGGTGTCGCACGCGGGTGTGGCGAGTCTGGTGGCGGGCCATGTCCGCTACCTGGGGGTCGGTGCCGGGTCGCGGGTGGGCCAGTTCGCTTCGGCGGGCTTCGACACCTTCGGCTGGGAGTGGCTGATGGCGCTGCTGAGCGGCGCGGCCCTGGTGGTGATCCCGCAGGAGCGCCGGCTGGGCGAGGCCCTGCCGCACTTCCTCGCGGAGCAGCGGGTCACGCACGTGACGCTGCCCCCGGCGGTGCTGGCGACCCTCGACGAGGGGTCGATCGGCGCGGACGTGGTGCTGGTGACCGCTGGTGAGGCCTGTCCCCCGGAGGTGATGGCGCGCTGGGCGCGTGGTCACCGGCTGTACAACTCCTACGGTCCGACCGAGACCACGGTGGACGCGACGCTGTGGCTCTGCGACCCGGTGGCGGGGGAGGTGGCGATCGGCTCGCCGGTGGTGAACACCCGGGTGTTCGTGCTGGACGAGTTCCTGGCGCCGGTGCCGGTGGGTGTGCCGGGTGAGCTGTACGTGGCGGGTGTGGGTCTGGCGCGCGGCTACCTGGGGCGTCCTGGCCTGACGGCGGAGCGGTTCGTGGCGAACCCGTTCGGCGGGTCGGGGGAGCGGCTCTACCGCACGGGCGACCGGGCCCGCTGGACGGCGGACGGGCGTCTCGTCTTCGCCGGCCGCACCGACGACCAGGTGAAGATCCGCGGCTTCCGGATCGAACCCGGCGAGATCGAGAACGTGATGGCCTCGCACCCGGGGGTGGCCCAGGCCGCCGTGGTCGTCCGCGAGGACGAGCCCGGCGAGAAGCGCCTGGTCGCCTACGTCGTCGCCGCCGACGGCCCGCACGCCGACCTGCCCGCGCTGCTCACCGGACTGGCCGCCGAGCGGCTGCCGGAGTACATGGTGCCGTCGGCCGTCGTGGTGCTGGACGCCCTGCCGATCACCGTGAACGGCAAGCTGGACCGCAAGGCCCTGCCCGCCCCCGAGGAGCGCTCCGCCGCGGGCCGGCTCCCGGCCAACCCGCGCGAGGAACTGCTCTGCGGCGTCTTCGCCCAGGTCCTCGGCGTGGAGAGCGTCGGTGTGGACGACGACTTCTTCGCCCTCGGCGGCCACTCCCTGCTCGCCGTCCGCCTGGCCAGCCGGGTCCGGGCCGTGCTCGGCGTGAACGTGGACATCCGGCTCCTGTTCGACGCGCCGACCGTCGCGGCACTGGCCGCGCGGCTCACGGACGACGGGCAGAACCGGCCGGCCCTGACGCCGATGGAACGCCCCGACCGGATCCCGCTGTCCTTCGCGCAGCGCCGGATGTGGTTCATCGGCCAGCTCCAGGACGCCGGCGCCGCGTACAACATCCCGATGGCGCTGAAGCTCCCGGCGCAGATCGACCGCCACGCCCTCGGCGCGGCCCTGCGGGACGTCCTCGGCCGGCACGAGGTGCTGCGCACCGTGCTGCCGACGCAGAACGGCGAGCCCTGGCAGCGGATCGTCCCGGTCGAGGAGCTGGACTGGGAGCTGTCGGTGGTCGAGGTGGCGCCGGAGGGGTTGGACGCCGCCGTGGCGGGGGCCGCCGGGCACCTGTTCGACCTGTCGGCGGAGGCGCCGATCCGGGCCTGGCTGTTCGAGGCCGGGCCGCAGGACCGGGTGCTGGTCGTCGTGGTGCACCACATCGCCGGTGACGGCTGGTCGTGGGCACCGCTGGCCCGGGACCTGTCGGTGGCGTACGCGGCGCGCAGCGCGGGCCGGGCGCCGCAGTGGGCGCCGTTGCCGGTGCAGTACGCGGACTACGCGCTGTGGCAGCGTGAGCTGCTGGGTGACGCCGGTGACCCGGGAAGCCTGATGTCACGTCAGATCGATTACTGGCGTGGTGCGTTGGCGGGTGTTCCGGAGGAGTTGGCGCTGCCGGTGGACCATGTCCGTCCGGCGGTGGCGTCGAACCGGGGTCATGAGGTGCCGGTGGCGGTTCCGGCGGTGCTGCACGCGGAGTTGGCGCGGGTGGCGCGGGCCGAGGGCGTGACGATGTTCATGGTGCTGCAGTCGGCGTTGGCGGTGCTGTTGTCGCGGCTGGGTGCGGGGACGGATGTGCCGATCGGTGCGGCGAACGCGGGTCGTACGGATGCGGCGTTGGACGATCTGGTCGGGTTCTTCGTGAACACGCTGGTGGTGCGGGCGGACCTGTCGGGTGATCCGACGTTCCGTGAGGTGCTCGGCCGGGTGCGGGAGCGCAGCCTGGAGGCGTTCGCGCACCAGGACGTGCCGTTCGAGCGGCTGGTGGAGGAGCTGGCGCCGGCCCGGTCGATGGGGCGGCACCCGCTGTTCCAGACCGTGTTCACCATGCAGAACAACGAGCGGGCGGTCCTCGACCTGCCGGGCGCGGGCGTCAGCGGGGTGGCCACCGGCGCCGCCACGTCGGCCCGCTTCGACCTGGACGTGCTGCTGGGCGAGGCCTTCGACGCGCAGGGCGCACCCGCCGGCGTGTACGGCGCGGTGGTCGGTGCGGCGGACCTGTTCGAGGCGGACAGCGTGGGGCGGATCGCGGAGCGCCTGGTGCGGGTGCTGGAGTTGGTGGCCGCCGACCCGGGCGTTCGGCTGAGTGCGGTGGACGTGCTGTCAGCGCGGGAGCGTTCGCAGGTGCTGACCGAGTGGAACTCCTCGGCGGTGGACTTCGGTTCGGTGCTGGTGCCGGGGCTGTTCGCGGAGCGGGTGGCGCGGACGCCGGAAGCGGTGGCGGTGGTCGCGGATGGCGTGGAGGTGTCGTTCGCGGAGCTTGACGCGCGGGCGAACCGGCTGGCGCACTACCTGCTCGGCCAGGGTGTGGGCGCGGAGTCGTTGGTGGGTGTCTGCCTGCCGCGCGGTGTGGACGCGGTGGTGGCGGTCCTCGCCGCGTGGAAGGCGGGCGCGGGCTATTTGCCGGTTGATCCGTCGTACCCGGTGGAGCGGATCTCGTTCATGCTGGCGGACAGTGGCGCGGTGCTGACGCTCACCGATGAGGAGGTGCTGGACGAACTGCCGGCGGGGCGCAACCGGTTGGTGGCGGTGGACAGCGCGCTGATGGCGATGCAGTTGGCCGCTCAGCCGGAGACGGCGCCTGTCGTCGAGGTGTCGGCGGACTCGCTGGCGTATGTGATCTACACGTCGGGGTCGACGGGTCGGCCGAAGGGTGTGGCGGTCACGCACGGCGGTCTCGCCAACTACGCGCGTTTCGCGGCGGGTTCGTACGGGGCGGAGGGTGGTGCGCCGCTGCACTCCTCGCTGGCGTTCGACCTGACGGTGACGAGTGTGGTGGTGCCGCTCATCTCGGGTGCGCCGGTGGTGGTCAGCCGTGAGGGCGGGGCCGAGGGCCTGGCGCAGCTGCTGCGCGATGGCGGCGGTTTCGGCCTGGTGAAGGCCGTCCCCGCTCATCTCCCGCTGTTGTCCGACATGTTGTCGGAGGGGCAGTTGGCGAAGGCGGCGGGCCGGTGGGTGGTCGGTGGTGAGGCGCTGCCGGCCGGTGTGGTGCGGGACCTGCTGGAGCGCGCTCCCGAGTCGGTGGTGGTGAACGAGTACGGTCCGACGGAGGCGACGGTCGGCTGCGCGGTGTTCGAGGTCCGCGCGGGTGACGAGGTCGGTTCGGTGGTGCCGGTCGGTCGTCCGGTGGCGAACACGCGGCTGTATGTGCTGGACGACGCGCTGCGTCCGGTGGCGCCGGGTGTGGCGGGTGAGTTGTACATCGCGGGTGTGCAGTTGGCGCGCGGGTACGTCAGGCGCCCGGGTCTGACGGCGGAGCGTTTCGTCGCCAACCCGTTCGAGCCGGGTGTGCGGATGTACCGGTCGGGTGATGTCGCGCGTTGGCGTGCGGATGGGCAGTTGGAGTTCCTGGGGCGTGCGGACGAGCAGGTGAAGGTCCGTGGTTTCCGGATCGAGCCGGGTGAGGTCGAGAGCGTCGTCGCCGCGCATCCGCAGGTCGCGCGGGCGGCGGTGGTGGCCCGGGAGGACGTGCCGGGTGACGTGCGCCTGGTGGCGTACGTCGTCGCCGACGACGAGGCCGACGGCCTGCCGGAGCAGCTGCGGAGCTTCGCCGCGCAGCGGCTGCCGGAGTACATGGTCCCGTCCGCCGTCGTGCTCGTGGAGGCGCTGCCGCTGACGGGCAACGGGAAGCTGGACCGCAAGGCCCTGCCGGCCCCGGACTACGCGGCCGGCGCGGGCACCGGCCGGGCCCCGGCCAACCGGCAGGAGGAGCTCCTGTGCCAGGCCTTCGCCGAGGTGCTGGGGCTGGCGAAGGTGGGCGTCGACGACGACTTCTTCGAACTCGGCGGGCACTCCCTGCTGGCGGTCGAACTCGTCGCGCGGATCCGTGCCGTACTGGAGGTCGACGTCCCCATCCGGGCGCTGTTCGACTCGCCGACCGTGGCGGGACTCGCGCAGCAGCTCGGGACCGAGAAGTCGACCCGGCCGGCCCTGCGGCCGATGCGTGACCGGGGCGGGCGGTGATGACACCGCACTGACCGGACCGGTCGGGCGAACGCCGACGGCCGGCCGCCGCAGTCCGTGGAAGCGGATGCGGCGGCCGGCCGTCGGGGGCGGGACCCGCCGGGCCTACGGGGTCACCAGGCCGGCCTCGTAGGCGATGATCACCAGCTGGACCCGGTCGCGGGCGTTGAGTTTGGCCAGCAGCCGGGTGACGTAGGTCTTGGCGGTGGCGACGCTGATCACCAGGTGCTCGGCCAGCTCGGTGTTGGACAGTCCCTGGGCGACCAGGGTGAGGACCTCGCGCTCGCGGTCGGTGATACCGGTGATGGTCCGCCGCGGCTTGGCGGCACCGGAGGCCGACGGGCGGCCCGCGAACTCCTTGATCAGCCGCCGGGTGACACTGGGGGCGATCAGCCCGTCGCCGCCGGCGACCACCCGTACCGCGGCCAGGATCTCGTCCAGGGCCATGTCCTTGACCAGGAATCCGGAGGCGCCGGCCTGGAGGGCGCCGTAGATGTAGTCGTCGTCGTCGAAGGTGGTGAGCACCACGATCTGGGCCTTGGCCGGGCCCTCGGTGATCTTCCGGGTCGCCTCCAGACCGTCCATGCCGGGCATCCGGATGTCCATCACCACGACATCGGGGTCCAGCGCGGCCGTCAGCTCCACCGCCTCGGCGCCGTCGCCGGCCTCGCCGACGACCTCCAGATCGGGGGCGTCGGCGATCACCATCTGCAGGGCGGCGCGCACCAGCGGCTGGTCGTCGGCCAGCACCACTCGGATCGTCATCGGACTCCTTCCGGAACGGGAAGACGGGCGGCCACGCGGAAGCCTCCCTCGGGTAGTGGTGCGGCGGAGAACTCACCGTGCAGCAGGCCGACCCGCTCGCGCATGCCCACCAGCCCGAAGCCGGACCCGGTGGTGCTGCCCGGGGAGTGCTGGTGGCCCCGGTTGAGGACCTCGATGGACAGCTCCGACGCCTGGCAGTCGATGGACACCTGGCAGGCTTTGGTGTCCGCGTGCCGCGTCACGTTGGTGACCGCCTCCTGGATGATCCGGAAGGCCGACATGTCGATCTCCGGGGGGAGGTGGCGCCGCTCGCCGCTCCACCGCACGTCGACCCGGACGCCGGCGGCCGTGGTGGTCGCCGCGAGCTGGTCGACGTTCGCCAGGCCGGGCCCGGGCTCCATCGGGACCCGCTCGGCACTGGAGCCCGGCTCGGGCTGGCGGAGCGCGACGAGCATCCGGCGCAGCCCGGACAGCGTCTCCCGGCTCGCCGTCTCGATCTCGCCCAGCGCGGTCCGGGCCCGGTCCGGCTGGGTCTCGATGACCCGGCGGGCGGCGCCCGCCTGCAGGGCGACGATGCCGATGGTGTGCGCGACCATGTCGTGCAGTTCGCGGGCGATCCGCAGCCGCTCGGTGGTGACCGCCTGGGCGGCGGCCTCGGTCCTGAGCTGTTCCGCGTGGTCGCGGGCCTGGTGCATCGAGCGCCCGATCAGCAGGGCGATGACGGCCAGCAGCACCGCTCCCTGGGCGTCGCTGGTGTCGGTGCGGGGGACCATGCCGACGTGCAGGACCAGGACGCCGATCAGCATGCCGGCCGCGATGCGCGCCGTGCGCCGGGGGCGGGTGGCCGTGATGACGAGCAGGGCGATGTCCGCCGAGATGAACTGCAGCGGCGGGAACTGGGACCCGTACGACCAGCCGTTGGTCACTCCGACCGAGGCGGTGATCAACAGGGCGAGGCCGGCCAGCGGCCGGCGGGTCAGCAGCGCACTGCCGGCCAGGGCGACCAGCGCCGCCACGGCCACCATGTTCCAGTCGCGGCTCGTCGCCGTGCGGCCGCCCATGGCGATGCTGTTGAACCAGGCGGCGGCTCCGCCCTGCCCGACGAGCAGCGTGGGGTAGACGGTGACCACCAGCCAGGTGAGGGCCGTCCAGGCGCCCGGTGGCACGCGCTTCAACCGCGGGAGAGTCATCGTGGCGTACATACGGCGATGGTAGCCAGGCGCTCCCGGCCGGACATCGGACCACGGGTGTCATGCCGTGGTTGACACGCCGGCCCGCGGAAGTGTCACCACTGGTCTGATGCACTGAACACCGCGCCGACGGCACGATGGACCGCATGATCGAAGTCCACGAGCTGACGAAGCGCTACGGCAAGAAGCTGGCAGTCAACAACCTGACCTTCACCGTCAATCCGGGCCAGGTGACCGGCTTCCTCGGCCCCAACGGAGCCGGCAAGAGCACCACCCTGCGGATGATCCTCGGTCTGCACACCCCCACCAGCGGCACCGTCACCGTGGACGGCCGCCCGTTCCGCTCGCTGCCCCGCGGACTGCGGCACGTCGGCGCCCTGTTGGACGCCGGCGACGTGCACGGCGGGCGCACCGCCCGGGCCCACCTGCGGGCGCTGGCCCGCAGCAACGCCATCCCGCGCAGCCGGGTGGAGGAGGTGCTCCGGGAGGCCGGCATCGTGGATGCGGCGGACCGCCGGATCGGCGGGTTCTCGCTCGGCATGCGCCAGCGCCTCGGCATCGCCACCGCACTGCTCGGCGACCCGCCGGTGCTGCTCTTCGACGAGCCGCTCAACGGGCTCGACCCGGAGGGCGTGCACTGGGTGCGCGGCCTGTTCCGCCGACTGGCGGCCGAGGGGCGCACGGTCTTCGTGTCCAGCCACCTGATGTCCGAGATGGAGCACACCGCCGAGCAGCTCATCGTCCTCGGCAAGGGCGAGCTGATCGCCGCGGAGAGCGTGGCGGACTTCGCGGCCCGCGGTGCCCGTCGGAGCGTGGTGGTCCGCACGCCGGACCCGGCGGCGCTGCAGCCCCTGCTGGTCTCCGAGGGGGCGCAGGTGGAGCGCGAGGCCGACGGGAGGCTCACGGTGGTCGGACTGGACGGGGACCGGATCGCCGAGATCGCGTTCCAGAACCGCATCCTGGTGAACGAACTGACCAACCACACCAGCTCGCTGGAGGAGGCGTTCATGGAGCTGACCGCCGACAGCGTCGAGTACCTCGCGGGGGAGAAGAAGTGACCGCGCCGACGACCTCGAAGACGGCCGGGGCGCCGGTCGTGCCCCCGCTGGAGCCCAAGGCCCGTTTCGGTGACCTGGTCGCCGCCGAGTGGATCAAGCTGTGGTCGCTGAGGTCGACCCCGTGGGCCTTCGCCGCCACGGTGCTGCTGGTCCTGACGATCACCCTCTTCGGCGCCATGTCGGACGCGCAGCACTTCGCCGGCTTCGACGACGACCAGAAGGCGTACTACCGCGCCTTCGGGTCGGTGGCGGCCACGTTCTCCCAGGGCGCCGCCACGATGGTGATCGTCGGTGCCGGGGCGATCGGGGCCATCGCGGTCCTCGGTGAGTACACCTCCGGCATGATCCGGACGACCTTCACGGCGGTTCCGGCCCGCAGTTCGGTGATGGCCGCGAAGCTGGCGGTGGTCGCCGTGGCCACGACCGTCCTGGGCGTGGCCACGGCGCTGGCCTCGTACGGCGCCGCCCAGGCGGTGCTGTCCGGCCAGGACGCCGCCGTCGGCCTCGGGCACCCCGGGATCCTGCGCCTGCTCGTGGCCTCCGCGGTGCTGGCTCCGGTGTCGGCGCTGGTGGGCATGGGGATCGCCGCGGTGATCCGGCACAGCGTGCTCACCATCGTGGCGACGATCGCCGTGCTCTTCGTGATTCCCTCGATGCTGAACAGCCGGAGCCAGTTCGGTGCGAGCCTCGTGCACATGACGATCTCGCAGGCCTGGCAGCGCATCGGCCACGAGCAGGCGACCACGGAGATGTGGCCGTGGACGGTGGGCGGCGCGTGCGTCGTGCTCGCCGTCTGGTCGCTGGTCGCCGGGGCGCTGACCGTCTACACGGCGAGCCACCGGGACCAGTGAGCGGTGTACCCACCGCCGAACGACTCGACCGACCGAACCGGCACGCTGGAGGCGCTCGTGGGAGCGACCGCCGACAGGGCCGAGCACCTCGCAGGAGAGAGCACGTGACTGCGCCGACGACGACGGAGACGACCGTGGTGCCCGCTGTGTCACCCCCGGAGCCCAGGGCCCGTTTCGGTGACCTGTTCGCCGCTGAATGGATCAAGCTGTGGTCGCTGAGGTCGACCCCGTGGGCCTTCCTCGCCACCGCGGCACTGGTCCTCACCAGCACTGTCTCCATCGCCCTGGGAGACGTCGACGAGTACGCCCGGGCCGGCGAGCCGCAGCGGGAGCTCTTCCGGACGCTCGGACCGCTGGCGGAGGCGTTCCCGTACGGCGCCGCCACGATGCTGATCATCGGCGCCGGGGCGATCGGGGCCATCACGGTCCTCGGTGAGTACACCTCCGGCATGATCCGGACGACCTTCACGGCGGTTCCGGCCCGCAGTTCGGTGATGGCCGCGAAGCTGGCGGTGGTCGCCGTGGCCACGACCCTGTTCGGCGCCGGCGTGGCGCTGGCCTCGTACGGTGCCGCCCAGGTCGTCCTGTCCCGTCAGGACCTCGCCGTCGGCCTCGGGCACCCCGGGATCCTGCGCCTGATCGTGGCCTCCGCGCTGCTCGCCCCGATCGCCGCCCTCGTGGGCATGGCGGTGGCGGCGGTGGTACGGCACAGCGTGATCACCATGGTGGCGACGGTCGCCCTGCTCTTCGTCCTCCCCTCGCTGCTGAACGACCGCAGCCACCTCAGCGTGAGCCTCCTGCACATGACGGTCATGCAGGCCTGGGACCGCATCGGCCACGGCCAGTCCCCGGCCTCGGAGTGGCCCTGGACGGACGGGGGAGCCGCTCTCGTCCTCGTCGTCTGGGCGCTGGCCGCCGCGACGCTGGCCGCCTTCTCCGCGAACCGCCGGGACCAGTGAGGGGGTTTCGCCCGACACCGTCGCGCAGGCGCGGGCCGATTCGGCCCGCGCCTTTTCCGTGCTGCTTCCGTTGCCGCGAATGCGCGGTCCTGATCGCGGACCGGTGAACCGCCCCGCCTCCCTGATCCGTGAATCCCCGGGTCGTCCGTTTGTCAAGAATTCGCGCGGCCCGGGTTTTCCGCCCTGTTCAACTGCCCCTGTGAAGGCAGTTGAACAGGGCCGCCGCATTCCCCTCCGAAGGCCGTGATCGCGCCGCCCGGACCGGCCCCTCGCACGCGGGCCGAACATTGATCATCAGTCGAGCCGTGGGTCATAGTGACTGCCGGGGAAAACGGCGCTCCACGCTGTCGAAACACCTAGATAAGGGGACCTCTCGCCCAGGCCGGCAACCGTCTCGACGCGGTGCTGCCGGAAGCCGTGATCGAGCGAGGGTCCGTGTACCAACGGTTGTGTGAACCGGCCGGACGGAGCGATTTCCGGACGGTCCGTACAGCCCTGCCCTCCGCCGCTGCCATCCGTGCCGGCCGGCGGGCGGGGCGAACAGCCGGAGTTCACCAGTCAGCCTCGGCCGACGTCGCGGCGAGGACGTAAGCAGGAGGGGTCCTGATGGTTCCGTTGTCATACGCGCAGCGTCGGTTGTGGTTCATTCAGCAGGTCGAGGGGCCGAGCGCGCACTACAACATCCCCCTCGCGCTGCCGCTGGTCGGCGAAGTCGACCGGGACGCCCTCGCCGCGGCCCTGCGCGACGTCCTCGAGCGCCACGAGGTCCTGCGGACCACCTTCGCCGTCGTCGACGGCGAGCCCTACCAGGACATCCACGCCGTCGAGGACCTGGACTGGGACCTCCACCGGGTCGACCTGACCGGCGGCGACCCGGCCGCGGTGCGGGCCGAGCTCGATCGCGCGCTCGCCGACGCGGCCGCCACCGCCTTCGACCTCTCCGCCGAACTGCCCATCCGCGCCTGGCTGTTCACCACCGGCCCGGCGGAACACGTGCTGGCCGTGGTGGTGCACCACATCGCCGGCGACGGCTACTCGCTGCGCCCGCTGGCCGACGACGTCTCCGCCGCCTACGCCGCCCGCCGCGCGGGCCGGGCGCCCGACTGGGAGCCGCTGGACGTCCAGTACGCCGACTACACCCTCTGGCAGCGCGAACTGCTCGGCGACCCGGCCGACCCCACGAGCCTGATGTCCCGACAGGTCTCCCACTGGCGTGACGCCCTGAGCGGCGCCCCGGAGGAGCTGGAGCTCCCGTACGACCGCACCAGGCCCCCGGTGGCCTCCTACCGCGGCCACCGCACCCCGCTGGAGATCCCCGCCGAGGTGCACGCGCGGCTCGTCGAGCTGGCCCGCGCCGAGGGCGTGACCGTCTTCATGGCGCTGCAGGCCGCCCTCGCGGTGCTGCTGTCCAAGCTCGGCGCCGGCGAGGACCTGCCGATCGGCACCGCGGTGGCCGGCCGCACCGACGTCGGCCTGCGCGACCTGGTCGGCTTCTTCATCAACAGCCTCGTGCTGCGCACCGACGTGTCCGGCGACCCGACCTTCACCGAGCTGCTGGCCCGGGTGCGCGAGACGGACCTGTCCGCCTTCGAACGGCAGGACGTCCCCTTCGAGAAGCTCGTCGAGGAGCTCGCCCCGACCCGCACGCTCGCCCGTCACCCGCTCTTCCAGGTCATGCTCAGCGTGGAGAACCTCGCCCGCGCCGAGGCGTCCCTGGCCGGCGCGCAGGTCGCCGGGGGAGCCGGCGCGGAGCCCTCCGCCGCCGAGGGCCCGACGAGCACCGTCGCCAAGTTCGACCTGGAGGTCGTCGCCGAGGAGACCTTCGACGCGACCGGCGCCCCGGCGGGCCTGAGCGGCTCGGTCATCGTCAACGCGGACCTCTTCGAGGCCGCCTCCGCCGCCCGCATCGCCGAGCGCCTGGCCCGCGTGGTGGCGCAGCTGACCGCCGCGCCCCGGGCCCGGACCGGCGCCGTCGACATCCTCGCCGGGGACGAGCGCCGGCGGCTGCTGACCGGGTGGAACGACACCGCGGCCGACGTGGAACCCGGCCTGCTGCCCGAGCTGTTCGCCCGGCAGGTCGAGCGGAACCCGGACGCCGCGGCGGTGGTCTGCGAGGGCACCCGGCTCAGCTACGCCGAGCTCGACGCCCGCGCCAACCGGCTCGCCCACCGGCTGACCGCGCTCGGCGTGGGTGCCGAGACGGTCGTCGGCCTCTGCCTGCCGCGCGGCGTCGACATCGTCACCGCGATCCTCGCCGTCTGGAAGGCCGGCGGCGCCTACGTCCCGCTCGACCCCGAGCACCCCGTCGACCGCCTCGCCCACATCCTCGACGACAGCCGCGCCCGGGTGGTGCTCAGCACCCGGGACGCGGCCGACGGCGTGGCCGCCCGGCTCGACACCGACCGGGTGCTGTGGCTCGACGACCCGCAGGAGGCCGCCGAACTGGCCGCCTTGCCCGCCACGGCCCCGCACGGCCGGGTGGCCCCCGGCTCCCTGGCCTACGTCATCTACACCTCCGGCTCGACCGGCCGGCCCAAGGGCGTGGCCACCGGCCACGGCGCCCTGGCCAACCTGGTGTCGGTGTTCGGCCCCCTGATGGAGGTGGGTCCGGGCGTCCCGGTCCTCCAGTTCGCCTCGTTCAACTTCGACGCCTCCGTCCTGGACGTCGCGGTCACCCTCTCCCGCGGCGGCACCCTGGTCGTGGCGAGCGCGACCGAGCGCTCCGAGCCCGCCCTGCTGCGCGCCCTGGTGGAGTCGGCCGGCGTCCGCTCCGCCAGCCTGGTGCCCTCGCTGCTCGCCGTCCTCGACCTGGACGACCTGGCCGGGGTCGGCGCGATGGTCGTCGGCTCGGAGGGCATCGACCCCGCCCTCGCCCGGGCCTGGGCCCGCGACCGGCGGCTCGTCCACGCCTACGGCCCGACCGAGGCGGCCGTGATCACCGCCGTCGGGCAGGTCGACCCCGACGGCACCGGCGCGGTGCCCTTCGGCGGCCCGGTCGCCAACACCCGGATGTACGTCCTGGACCGCCGGCTGCAGCCGGTCGCGCCCGGCGTCGCCGGTGAGCTCTACATCGGCGGGGCGCAGCTGGCCCGCGGCTACGTCGGCCGCCCGGACCTGACCGCCGAGCGCTTCGTCGCCTCCCCCTACGAGGCCGGTGAGCGGCTCTACCGCACCGGCGACCTGGTGCGCTGGACCGAGGACGGGCAGCTGCTCTTCGCCGGGCGCGCGGACGAGCAGGTCAAGATCCGCGGCTTCCGGATCGAGCCCGGCGAGGTCCAGGCCGTGGTCGCGGCGCACCCCGGGGTCGCCCGGGCCGCCGTCGTCCCGCGCGAGGACGTCCCCGGCGACGTCCGCCTGGTCGCCTACGTCGTGCCCGCGGACACCGCGGACCGGGCCGGGCTGGGATCCGCCGTCCGTGAGTTCGCCGGGTCGAGGCTGCCGCAGTACATGGTCCCGGCGGCCGTCGTCCTGCTGGACGCCCTGCCGCTGACCGTCAACGGCAAGCTCGACCGCAAGGGGCTGCCGTCCCCGGAGTTCGCCGTCGGCGGCCGGGCCCCGGCGAACCGCCAGGAGCGGATCCTCTGCGAGGAGTTCGCCGGGACGCTGGGCCTGGAGCGGGTCGGCGTCGACGACGACTTCTTCGCCCTCGGCGGCCACTCGCTGCTCGCCGTGCGGCTCGTCGAGCGGCTGCGCGAGCGCGGCGTCCCGGTCTCCGTGCGCGCGCTGTTCGAGAGCCCGACCCCGGCCGGGCTCGCGCTGGCCGGCGGCACCACCCAGGTCGCCGTGCCGGACAACCTGATCCCGGCCGGCGCGACCGTGATCACCCCGGACATGCTGCCGCTGGTCGACGTCACGGCCGAGGAGATCGAGCGGATCGCGGCCACGGTGGAGGGCGGCGCCGCGAACATCGCGGACGTCTACCCGCTCGCCCCCCTCCAGGAGGGCCTGCTCTTCCACCACCTGCTCGCCGGCGCCGGCGACGACGCCTACGCCCTGCCCACGGTGCTGGAGTTCGACTCCCGCGAACTGCTGGACGGCTTCCTGGGAGCCCTGCAGCAGGTGGTCGACCGGCACGACGTCCTGCGCACCGGCATCGTCTGGGACGGGCTGCGCGAACCCGTCCAGGTGGTGTGGCGCCGGGCCGGGCTGCAGGTGGCCGAGGTGGCCCTCGACCCGCACGGGGACGACCCGATCGCCGAACTCGTGGAGCTCGGCAGCACGCCGATGGACCTCAGCCGGGCCCCGCTGATCGGCCTGCACACCGCCCACGCCCCGCAGCGCGGGGACGACGGCCGGTGGCTGGCCCTGATCCGGATGCACCACATGGTCCAGGACCACACCGCCAAGGAGGTCCTGCTGGCGGAGGTGCGGGCCTTCCTCACCGGGCGCGGCGGCGAACTCGCCGAGCCGCTCCCGTTCCGCAACTTCGTGGCCCAGGCGCGCGGCGCCGTCGACGAGGCCGAGCACGAGCGCTACTTCGGCGAGCTGCTCGGCGACGTGGACGAGCCGACCGCGCCGTACGGCCTGCTCGACGCGCGCGGCGACGGCAGCGGAGTGGTCCGGGACGGCCTCACCCTGCCGCAGCAGCTGACCGACCGGATCCGGGAGACCTCCCGGCGGATCGGCGTCAGCCCGGCGTCCGTCCTGCACGTCGCCTGGGCGCGGGTGCTCGCAGCGCTCTCCGGCCGCTCCGACGTGGTCTTCGGCACCGTCCTGTTCGGCCGGATGAACGCCGGCGCCGGATCCGACCGCGTGCCGGGCCCGTTCATGAACACCCTCCCGGTCCGCCTGCGCACCGACGAACTCGGCTCCCTGGAAGCCGTGTCGGCGATGCGCGGCCAGCTGGCCGAGCTGCTGGAGCACGAGCACGCCCCGCTGGCGGTCGCGCAGCGCGCGAGCGGTGTGCCCGGCAACCTCCCGCTGTTCACCTCCTTCTTCAACTACCGCCACAGCCACGGCGCTCGGGCCGCGGAGACCGACCGGCCCGCGGCCGCGCCGGAGGGCTCGGGCGGCGGCATCCGGATGGTCTACGAGCACGACCGGACCAACTACCCGCTGTCAGTGGCGGTGACGGACGACGGTGACACGCTCGACGTGACGATCGACGGCATCGCCCCGATCGTCCCGCACGCGGTCGCCGAGCTGATGCAGGTCGCCACCGCCGACCTGGTGGCGGCGCTGGAGCGGGCCCTCGACGGCGGCGCGGACACGCCGCTGCGCTCGGTGGACGTGCTCTCCGCGCGGGAGCGCTCGCAGGTGCTGACCGAGTGGAACTCCTCGGCGGTGGACCTGGGTCCGGCGCTGGTACCGGAGCTGTTCGCGGCCCAGGCGGCCCGTACGCCGGATGCGGTGGCCGTGGTCGCCGACGGCCACGAGGTGTCGTTCGCGGAGCTGGACGAGCGGGCGAACCGACTCGCCCGGTACCTGGAGGGACAGGGCGTCGGAGCCGAATCGGTGGTCGGCGTCTGCCTGCCCCGGGGCGTCGAGGCCGTGGTCGCGATCCTCGCGGCCTGGAAGGCGGGGGCGGCGTTCCTGCCGATCGACCCGTCGTACCCCGTGGAGCGGATCTCGTTCATGCTCGCGGACAGCGGCGCCGTGCTGACGCTGACCGACGAGGACCTGCTGGGGGACCTGCCGGCCGGCCGGGCGCGGATGGTCGCGGTGGACTCGGCCCTGATGGACGTCCAGCTGTCGATGCTGCCCGCGACCGCTCCCGAGGCACCGGTGTCGGGCGACGGCCTGGCGTACGTGATCTACACCTCGGGCTCGACGGGCCGGCCGAAGGGCGTGGCGGTCGCGCACGGCGCGCTGGCCAACTACGCGCTGTGGGCGGCCGGTTCGTACCGGACCGAAGGCGGCGCCCCGCTGCACTCCTCGCTGGCCTTCGACCTGACGGTGACCAGCGTGGTGGTGCCGCTGATCTCGGGCGCGCGAGTCGTGGCGAGCGGTGAGGGCGGCGCCGAGGGGCTGGCCGAGCTGCTGCGCTCCACGGACGGCGGTTTCGGCCTGGTGAAGGCCGTTCCCGCCCACCTCCCGCTGCTGTCCGAGCTGCTGACGGACGAGCAGGCCGCGGAGGCCGCGGGCACCTGGGTGGTCGGGGGCGAGGCGCTGCCGGGCCCGGTGGTGCGGGCCTGGCTGGAGCGTGCGCCCCGGTCGGTGGTGGTGAACGAGTACGGCCCGACGGAGGCGACGGTCGGCTGCTCGGTGTTCGAGGTCCGGGCCGGGGACGAGGTCGGCGCGGTGGTGCCGATCGGCCGCCCGACCGCGAACACGCGCCTGTACGTGCTGGACGCCGCGCTGCGCCCGGTGCCGGTGGGCGTCGCGGGTGAGCTCTACCTGGCGGGCGCCCAGCTGGCGCGCGGCTACGTCAAGCGTCCCGGTCTGACGGCCGAGCGCTTCGTCGCCAACCCCTTCGAGCCGGACGGCGCCCGGATGTACCGCTCGGGCGACATCGCCCGCTGGCGCGCCGACGGCCGGCTCGAGTACCTGGGCCGGGCGGACGAGCAGGTGAAGGTCCGCGGCTTCCGGATCGAGCCCGGCGAGGTCGAGGCCGCGATCGCCGGACACCCCCGGCTGGCCCGGGTCGCCGTGATCGCCCGCGAGGACGTGCCGGGCGACGTGCGCCTGGTCGCCTACGTCGTCGCCGACGACCAGGACGAGGACGCGAGCGCCCTTCCGTCGTCCGTCCGGGAGTTCGCCGCGCGTCGCCTCCCCGAGCACATGGTGCCGTCCGCCGTCGTGGTGCTGGACGCGCTGCCGCTGACCGGCAACGGGAAGCTGGACCGCAAGGCCCTGCCCGCGCCCGAGCTCTCGGGCGGCGCGGGGGCCGGCCGGGCGCCGGCGAACGAGCGCGAGCAGGCGCTCTGCGACGCGTTCGCCGAGGTCCTGCGGGTCTCCGAGGTCGGCGTCGACGACGACTTCTTCGCCCTCGGCGGCCACTCCCTGCTCGCCGTCCGCCTCACCAGCCGGATCCGGACGGTCCTCGGCGTCGAGGTGGAGGTCCGCGACCTCTTCGAGGCCCCGACCGTCGGCGGCCTCGCCGCCCGGCTCGCCGGCGCGCAGGCGGCCCGGCGGGCGCTCACCCGCCGGGAGCGCCCGGAGCTGGTGCCGCTCTCCTTCGCCCAGCGGGGCCTCTGGTTCGTCAGCCGACTGGAGGGCCGGAGCGCGTCCTACAACATCCCGGTGGCGGTGCGGCTGACCGGGGCGGTCGACCGCGCGGTGCTGGACGCGGCTCTGCGCGACGTGATCGGCCGGCACGAGGCGCTGCGGACGGTGTTCGTCACCGTCGACGGCGAGCCCTACCAGCAGGTCGTCGCCCCCGACGACCTGGCGTGGGAACTGGAGGTCGTGGACGTTCCCACGGCCGACCTGGAGGACGCGGTCTCCGCCGCGTTCGACCACCCCTTCGACCTGGCCGGGGAACTGCCCTTCCGCAGCTGGCTGTTCCGCGGCGGCGCGGACGTCCACGTCCTGGTCGTCGTGATGCACCACATCGCCGGCGACGGCTGGTCGAGGGCGCCGCTGGCGCGCGACCTGTCGACGGCGTACGCGGCGCGCAGCGCGGGCCGGGCGCCGGAGTGGGAGCCGCTGCCGGTGCAGTACGCGGACTACGCGCTGTGGCAGCGCGAGCTGCTGGGCGACGAGAACGACTCGGACAGCCTGCTGTCGCGCCAGATCGACTTCTGGCGCGCGAACCTCGCCGGCCTCCCCGAGGAACTCGACCTGCCGGCCGACCACCCGCGGCCCGCCGTCGCCTCCCACCGCGGGCTCAGCGCCTCGCTGGACGTCCCGGCGGACGTGCACGCCCGGCTCGCCGAGATCGCGAGCGCCGAGGGCGTGACCATGTTCATGGTGCTGCAGGCGGGCCTGGCCGTCCTGCTGAACCGCCTCGGTGCCGGCGCGGACATCCCGATCGGCGCGGTCAACGCCGGCCGCACGGACGAGGCGCTGGAGGACCTGGTCGGCTTCTTCATCAACACCCTGGTGCTGCGCACCGACCTGTCCGGTGACCCGCTGTTCACCGACGTCCTGGGGCGGGTGCGCGAGACGAGCCTGTCGGCGTTCGAGCACCAGGACGTCCCGTTCGAGAAGCTGGTCGAGGAGCTGGCGCCGTCCCGGTCGTTGTCCCGGCACCCGCTCTGCCAGGTGTTGCTGTCGGTGGAGAACACGGCGGACGCCGAGCTGGACCTGTCCGGCATCGAGGCCGGCGAGCTGTCCGCCGGGACGACGGTGTCGCGGTGTGACCTGTGGGTCGGTGTCCGCGAGGCCTTCGACGCCTCCGGGGCGCCGGCGGGCCTGCGCGGCTCGCTGGTCGCGTCGGCCGACCTGTTCGAGCCGGAGACGGTGGCGCGGCTGGTGTCCTGGTTCGGGCGCGTGCTGGCCGCGGTGGCCGAGGACCGTCAGGTGCGGCTCAGCGCCGTGGACGTGCTCGGCGACGCCGGCCGCCGCCGGGTGCTGGAGGAGTGGAACGACACCGCGACCGGCGTCGAGGCGGCCACGCTGCCCGAGCTGTTCGAGGCGCAGGTGGCGCGGACGCCGGACGCGGTCGCGGTGGTGTCCGACGGCGAGGAGCTGTCGTACGCGGAGCTGGACGCCCGCGCGAACCGGCTGGCGCGGCTGCTCGTGGGCCGGGGTGTCGGTCCGGAGTCCCTCGTCGGTGTGGTGATGGACCGCGGTGCCGACCTGGTCGTCGCGCTGCTGGCGGTGGTGAAGGCCGGCGGCGCCTACCTGCCGATCGACCCGGATTACCCGGTGGAGCGGGTGGCGTACATGCTCGGCGACGCCGCGCCGTCGGTGATCGTCACTTCGGGGGAGGCGGCCGAGGTCCTGCCGGCCTCCGTCCTGGTCCCGCTGGTCGTGCTCGACGAACCGTCGGTGGAGCGGGAACTCGCGCGCCTCGACGCCGCGGCCCTGTCGGACGGGGAACGCTCGGGCCACCTGTCGCCCTCGCACCCGGCCTACGTGATCTACACGTCGGGGTCGACCGGACGGCCCAAGGCCGTGCTCGTGACCCACCGGGGAATCGGGACGCTGGCCGCCGCCCAGGTGGACCGCTTCGGCGTGACCGCGACCTCGCGGGTGCTGCAGCTGGCCTCGCAGAGCTTCGACGCGGCCGTCTCCGAGGTCTGCATGGCGCTGCTCTCGGGTGCCGCGCTCGTGATGGCCGGCGCGGACCGGCTGCCGCCGAAGGGGCTGCTGAGCGACGCGCTGGCGGAGTTCGGCGTCACCCACGCGACCGTGCCGCCGTCGGTGCTGGCCACGGTGGAGCGGCTGCCGCGGAGCCTGCGCACGCTCGTCGTGGCGGGCGAGGCCTGCGCCCCCGAGCTGGTCGAGCGGTGGGCGCCGGGGCGGCGGATGGTCAACGCCTACGGTCCGACCGAGGTCACCGTCTGCGCGACGATGAGCGAGCCCCTCGACGCGGACGGTCGGGGCCCGGTGCCGATCGGCCGACCGATCGCCGGCGCGAAGGTCTTCGTGCTGGACCGGCACCTGAGGCCTGTGCCCGAGGGCGTGCCCGGCGAGCTGTACGTGGTCGGCCCAGGGCTGGCCCGCGGCTACCTCGGCCGACCGGGGCTGACCGCGGAGCGCTTCGTCGCCTGCCCGTTCGCGGACGGGCGGATGTACCGGACGGGCGACCTCGCCCTGTGGACGGCCGACGGCGAGCTGGTGTTCGTGGGCCGGGCGGACGAGCAGGTCAAGGTCCGCGGGTTCCGGATCGAGCCGGGCGAGGTCGAGACCGTCCTCGCCGGCCACGACCAGGTCGGCCGGAGCGCCGTGGTCGTCCGGGAGGATCGCCCCGGTGACCGGCGCCTGGTCGCCTACGTCGTCCCCGACCAGGACACCGTCACCGAGACGTCCGGTCTCCCGGAAGCGGTGCGGAAGTACGTGGCGGCGTCGCTGCCGGAGTACATGGTGCCGTCGGCTGTCGTGGTGCTGGACGCGCTGCCGCTGAACGTGAACGGCAAGCTGGACCGCAAGGCCCTGCCGGCTCCGGAGTACACGACCGGCGCGGGTCGTGGCCCGGCGACCCTGCAGGAGGAGCTGCTCTGCGCGGCGTTCGCCGAGGTGCTGGGCCTGGAGGGCGTCGGCGTCGACGACGACTTCTTCGACCTCGGCGGCCACTCGCTGCTCGCGGTGAGCCTGGTGAGCCGGGTGCGTTCGGTCCTGGGCGTCGAGGTGCCGGTGCCGGTGCTCTTCGAGGCGCCGACGGTGGCGGGGTTGGCGGCCCGGCTGTCGGGTGCGGACCGGGCCCGGGCGGCGCTGGTGGCGGGGGTGCGTCCGGAGCGCGTGCCGCTGTCGTTCGCGCAGCGCCGGCTGTGGTTCATCAACCAGCTGGAGGGGGCGAGCGCGACGTACAACGTGCCGGCGGTCATCCGGCTGTCGGGCGAGGTGGAGCGTGAGGCGCTGGCCGCGGCGTTCCTGGACGTGCTGGGGCGGCACGAGGTGCTGCGCACGGTGTTCCCGGTCGTGGACGGTGAGCCCTACCAGCGGATCCTGGGTCCGGAGGAGCTGGACTGGGAGCTGGTGGTGTCGGAGGTGGCGCCGGGGGAGCTGCCGGCGGCGGTGGACCGGGCGCTGGAGCATGCTTTCGACCTGTCTTGTGAGGTGCCGTTCCGGGCGTGGCTGTTCGAGGGTGGTCCGGGTATGCGGGCGCTGGTGGTGGTGATGCACCATGTGGCGAGCGACGGCTGGTCGAGGGGTCCGCTGGCGCGTGACCTGTCGACGGCGTACGCGGCCCGGTCCGCGGGCCGGGCGCCGGAGTGGGCGCCGTTGCCGGTGCAGTACGCGGACTACACGCTGTGGCAGCGTGAGCTGCTGGGCGACGAGAACGACCCGGCCAGCCTGATGCACGCTCAGCTCGGCTACTGGCGTGAGGCTCTGGCGGGTGTGCCGGAGGAGTTGGCGCTGCCGTTCGACCGTGCGCGTCCGGTGGTGGGTTCGCACCGTGGGCACCAGGTGTCGGTGGAGGTTCCGGCGGCGGTGCACGCGCGTCTGACGGAGGTTGCGCGGGCTGAGGGTGTGACGCCGTTCATGGTGTTGCAGGCTTCGCTGGCGTTGCTGTTGTCGAAGCTGGGTGCGGGGACGGACATCCCGATCGGTTCGGCGAACGCGGGCCGTACGGACGAGGCGCTGGACGATCTGGTCGGGTTCTTCATCAACACGCTGGTGGTGCGGGCGGACCTGTCGGGTCAGCCGACCTTCCGGGAGTTGTTGGGGCGGGTGCGGGAGCGGACGCTGTCGGCTCTGGCGCACCAGGACGTGCCCTTCGAGCGGCTGGTGGAGGAGCTGGCGCCGGCCCGTTCGATGGCCCGCCACCCGCTCTTCCAGGTCGTTCTGACGACCGAGAACACCATCGAGGCCGTTCTCGATCTGCCGGGCCTCCAGACCGGTGACGAGACTGGTGAGGAGCCCGTCGGGACGACCGCCGGCGGGAACGCCGACACGACCGTTCACGAGTCCGCGGCGAAGTTCGACCTCGACGTCATCGTCACCGAGATGTTCGACGGTGAGGGTCGTGCGGCGGGTGTGCGGGGCACGGTGACGGTGTCGGCGGATCTGTTCGAGCCGGTGTGGGCGGGGCGGATCGCTTCGGCCTGGGTCCGGGTGCTGGACGCGGTGACGCGTGATCCGGGTGTGCCGGTGGCGCTGGTGGACGTCCTCGACGACGCCGAGCGCGAGCGGGTGCTGGGCGGCTGGAACGCCACGGAGGAGGAGGTTTCGGCGTCCTCGGTGGTGGAGTTGTTCGAGGCGTGGGTGGCGTCGTCGCCGGATGTGGTGGCGGTGGTGGCCGGTGGTGAGCGGGTGTCGTTCGCGGAGCTGGACGCGCGGGCGAACCGGTTGGCGCACTTCCTGGTGGCTCAGGGTGTGGGTGCGGAGTCGGTGGTGGGTCTTGCCCTGCCGCGTGGTGTGGAGATGATCGCGGGGATCCTGGCGGTGTGGAAGGCGGGTGCGGGTTACCTGCCGGTCGACCACGCGCAGCCGGCGGACCGGGTGGCGTTCACGATGAAGGACAGCCGGGTGGCGCTGGTCGTCACGACGGACGAGATCCTCGGTGAGCTGCCGTCGGTCGGGGTCCGGTTGGTGGCGATCGACGCGACGTTCACGGCGATGCAGTTGGCCGCCCTGCCCACGACCGCTCCCGGGGTGGCGGTTGCCGGGGATGGTCTGGCGTATGTGATCTACACGTCGGGTTCGACGGGTCGTCCGAAGGGTGTGGCGGTCACGCACGGCGGTGTGGCGAACTATGTGTCGTCGGTGCCGGGTCGGGTCGGGTTCGGTGTGCCGGGCGGGCGGTATGCGCTTCTTCAGGCGCAGGCCACGGACCTGGGGAACACGGTGGTGTTCGCGAGCTTGGCGACGGGTGGTGAGCTGCATGTCCTGGAGGAGGGGGCGGTCACTGATCCGGCGCGGGTGGCGGCGTATCTGGCCGAGCAGGGGATCGACTTCCTGAAGGCGGTGCCCTCGCACCTGGCCGCTCTGGCGTCGGTGGCGGGTGTGGGGGGTGTGCTGCCGGGGCGTTCGCTGGTGCTGGGTGGTGAGGCTGCCGCGCCGGAGCTGGTGCGCGAGCTGGTCGAGCGGGCGGGTGAGCGGGGGGTGTTCAACCACTACGGCCCGACCGAGACGACGATCGGTGTCGCGACCACGCGGCTGACCGTGCAGGACGGCACTGTGGTGCCGGTGGGTGCGCCGGTGGCGAACACCCGGTTCTATGTGCTGGACGGGTTCCTGCGGCCGGTGCCGGTGGGTGTGGCGGGTGAGTTGTATGTGGCGGGCGTGCAGGTGGCGCGTGGCTATGTGCAGCGGCCGGGGTTGACGGCGGAGCGTTTCGTCGCGAACCCGTTCGAGTCGGGTGTGCGGATGTATCGCACGGGTGACCGGGTGCGGTGGACGGCTGATGGCCGGGTGGTGTTCCTGGGGCGTGCGGACGAGCAGGTGAAGGTCCGTGGGTTCCGGGTGGAGCTGGGCGAGGTCCAGGCCGGGATCACCGCGCATCCGCTGGTCGGGCAGGCCGCGGTGGTGGCCCGGGAGGACGTGCCGGGTGATGTGCGTCTGGTGGCGTATGTGGTGGCGGACGATCCGGACGAGGACGCGTCGGGTCTGCCGGCCGCGGTGCGGGAGTTCGCGGCGCGTCGTCTGCCCGAGCACATGGTGCCGGCCGCGGTCGTGGTCCTGGACGCGATCCCGTTGACCGGCAACGGCAAGCTCGACCGCAAGGCCCTGCCCGCGCCGACCTACGGCGGCTCGGCCGCCGGTGGTGGCCGTCGGGCTGCGGGCCTGCGCGAGGAACTGCTGTGCCTGGCCTTCGCCGACGTGCTGGGCCTGGAGAACGTCGGCGTCGATGACGACTTCTTCGACCTCGGCGGCCACTCCCTCCTCGCGGTGCGGCTGGTCAGTCGGATTCGTACCGTCCTGGGCGTCGAGACCGACATCAGGACGCTGTTCGAGGCGCCGACCGTCGCGGCCCTCGCCGCCCGCCTCGCGGACGCCGACACGGCCCGCACCCCGCTCACGCGGATGCCCCGCCCCGACCACCTCCCGCTCTCCTACGGACAGCAAAGGCTCTGGTTCATCAACCAGTTGGAGGAGTCGAGCGCCTCGTACAACATTCCGGTGGTGCTCCGACTGTCCGGTGACACCGACCGGGAGGCGCTCAACACCGCCTTCCGTGACGTGATCGAGCGGCACGAGTCGTTGCGCACCGTGTTCCCGTCCGTCGACGGCGAGCCCCACCAGCGGATCCTCGAACTCGGCGACCTGGACTGGGCGCTCACGATCATGCCGGTGGCGTCGGCCGACCTGGAGCGCGAGGTCGAGCGGGCAGCGGAGTACGCCTTCGACCTGACCCGCGAAGTGCCCTTCCGCGCTTGGCTGTTCGAGACGGAAAGCGACGCCGATCCGGTGCTGGTCGTCGTCCTGCACCACATCGCCAGCGACGGCTGGTCGACGGCGCCGCTGGCGCGCGACCTGTCGACGGCGTACGCGGCGCGCAGCGCGGGCCGGGCGCCCGCGTGGGAGCCGCTGCCGGTCCAGTACGCGGACTACGCGATCTGGCAGCGCGAGCTGCTCGGAGACGAGAACGACCCGGACAGCCTGATGGCCGGCCACGTCGCCCACTGGAAGCACGCCCTGTCGGGGATCCCCGAGGAGCTCGCTCTCCCGACCGACCGCCGCCGCCCCGTCGTGTCCTCGCACCAGGGGCACGCCGCATCGCTGCGGATCCCGGCGGATGTCCACGCCCGGTTGACGGAGTTGGCGCGAGCCGAGGGCGCGACGATGTTCATGGTCGTGCAGGCGGCCCTCGCCGTCCTGCTCAACCGCCTCGGTGCGGGCACCGACATCCCGATCGGCGCTGTCAACGCGGGCCGTACCGACGAGGCGCTGGACGAGCTGGTCGGCTTCTTCGTCAACACGCTGGTGGTGCGCACGGACCTGACCGGCGACCCGACGTTCACCGACGTCGTCGCCCGGGTCCGGGAGGCGGGGCTCTCCGCCTTCGCGCACCAGGACGTGCCGTTCGAGAAGCTGGTGGAGGAACTGGCACCGGCCCGTTCGATGGCCCGCCACCCGCTCTTCCAGGTGTCGCTGACGCTGCAGAACAACCAGGAGGCGGTGCTGGACCTCGGCGGTTCGCACGCCCGGGGATCGGTTCCGTCGGCCGGTGTGGCGTCGAAGTTCGACCTCGAGGTCGGCGTCGGCGAGGCCTTCGACGCCGACGGGGCTCCGGCCGGGCTGTACGGCGGTGTCGTCGCCTCGGCGGACCTCTTCGAGGCGGAGACGGTCGAGCGGCTGGCGGAGCGCCTCGCGCGTGTCCTGGCCGAGGTGGCCGCAGACCCGCACGTGTCGCTCGGTGCGGTGGAGGTGCTGGCTCCTGAGGAGCGCCGTCGTTTGTTGGTGGAGTGGAACGACACGGCTGTCGGGGGTGTGGTGTCGACGTTGCCGGCGTTGTTCGAGGCGCGGGTGGCGTCGGTGCCGGATGCGGTGGCGGTGGTCTTCGAGGGTGTGGAGGTGTCGTTCGCGGAGTTGGATGCGCGGGCGAACCGTCTGGCGCGGTTGCTGATCGGCCGGGGTGTCGGTGCGGAGTCGGTCGTCGCGGTGGCGTTGGAGCGCGGCGTGGAGTTGGTGGTGGCGCTGCTGGCGGTGGTGAAGGCCGGTGGGGCGTATCTGCCGGTGGACCCGTCCTATCCGGCGGAGCGGATTGCCGTGGTGTTGGAGGATGCGGCTCCGGCCGTGGTTCTGACGGCGCGGTCGTTCGACGGTGTGGTTCCGGCCGCGGCTTCGGTGGTGGTGCTGGACGAGTCGGGCGTGGTCGAGGAGTTGTCGGGTCTGCCGGGCACGGTTCCGGGTGTTCGGGTGCTGCCGTCGCAGCCGGCGTATGTGATCTTCACGTCGGGGTCGACGGGTCGTCCGAAGGGCGTGGTGGTGCCCCACGAGGGCATCGTGAACCGTCTGGCGTGGATGCAGTCCCGCTATGAACTGTCGTCTTCCGACCGGGTGTTGCAGAAGACGCCGTTCGGGTTCGACGTGTCGGTGTGGGAGTTCTTCTGGCCGTTGCTGGAGGGCGCGACGCTGGTGGTGGCGCGTCCGCAGGGGCACAGGGATCCGGAGTACCTGGCCGCCTTGATCGCGGGGCGGGGGGTGACGACGGTGCACTTCGTGCCGTCGATGCTGGAGGCGTTCTTGGCGGAGCCGGCGGCAGTGGCGGCGGGTGCGTGCCTGCGTCGGGTGGTGTGTTCGGGTGAGGCGCTGTCGTTGGAGTTGCAGCAGCGGTTCTTCGAGGTCTTCGAGGGTGTGGAGCTGCACAATCTGTACGGGCCGACGGAGGCGTCGGTCGATGTCACGGCGTGGCAGTGCGTGCCGGGGCAGGCGGCTGGTGTGGTGCCGATCGGCGCGCCGATCGCCAACACCCGCCTGTATGTGCTGGACGCTCGGCTTCAGCCGGTGCCGGTGGGTGTGGCGGGTGAGCTGTATCTGTCCGGTGTGCAGTTGGCGCGTGGTTACGCGGGTCGTCCCGGGCTGACGGCGGAGCGGTTCACCGCGAACCCGTTCGAGGCGGGGGTGCGGATGTACCGCACCGGTGACGTCGCCCGTTGGAACGCGGACGGCCAGGTGGAGTACCTGGGCCGGGCGGACGAGCAGGTGAAGATCCGTGGTTTCCGGATCGAGCCGGGCGAGGTGCAGGCCGTCATCGCCGCGCACCCGCAGGTCACGCAGGCGGCCGTGGTGGCACGCGAGGACACGCCCGGCGATGTCCGCCTGGTCGCCTACGTCGTCCCCGTCGACGGTGCTGGCTCCGAACTTCCCGCAGTAGTGCGGGAGTTCGCCGCGCGCGGTCTGCCGGAGTACATGGTGCCGTCGGCGGTCGTCGTGCTGGACGTGCTGCCGCTGAGTGTGAACGGCAAGCTGGACCGCAAGGCCCTGCCCGCCCCCGCGTTCACCGCGGGCTCCGGCCGAGGCCCGGCGACGTTGCAGGAAGAGCTGCTGTGTGCGGCGTTCGCCGAGGCCCTCGGCCTGGAGAGCGTCGGCGTGGACGACGACTTCTTCGCCCTCGGCGGCCACTCCCTGCTCGCCGTCCGCCTGATCAGCCGGGTGCGCGTGGTCCTGGGTGTCGAGGTCCAGCTGCGGACCCTGTTCGAGGCGCCGACGGTCGCCGGGCTGGCGGCCCGCCTGACCGGCTCGGCCGGCGCCCGCCTCGCCCTGCGGGCCGGCGAGCGGCCGCAGCAGATCCCGCTCTCCTTCGCCCAGCAGCGGCTCTGGTTCATCGACCAGCTGGAGGGCCCCGGCTCGACCTACAACATCGCGTTCCGGGTGCCCCTCCCGGCCGATGTGGACGGCGAGGCGCTGAGCGCGGCGCTGCGCGACGTCATCGGACGGCACGAGATCCTGCGGACCGTCTACGCGGCGGGCGAGAGCGAACCGTTCCAGCGGATCGTCCACGCGGACGACCTCGCCTGGAACCTGCAGGTGGTGGAGGTCGCGCCGGACGCGCTGGACGAGGCGCTCGTCGAGGCCTCGGGCCACGCCTTCGACCTGTCGGCGGAGGTGCCGTTCCGCGCCACGCTGTTCGAGTCCGGGGCGGAGGAAAGGGTCCTGCTGATCCTGGTCCACCACATCGCCGCCGACGGCTGGTCCCAGGACCGGCTCAGCCGGGACGTCATGACCGCGTACGAGGCCCGGTCCGCGGGCCGGGCTCCGGAGTGGGCGCCGTTGCCGGTGCAGTACGCCGACTACACGCTGTGGCAGCGCGAACTGCTGGGCGACGAGGGCGACCCGGAGAGCCTGATTTCGCGCCAGATCGCTTACTGGCGTGAGGCGCTGGCAGGCCTCCCGGAGGAGCTGGTGCTCCCGGCGGACCGGCCGCGACCCGCGATCGCCTCGCACCGCGGTCACCGCCTGCCACTGGAGGTTCCGGCGGCGGTGCACGCGCGTCTGACGGAGGTGGCGCGGGCTGAGGGTGTGACGCCGTTCATGGTGTTGCAGGCTTCGCTGGCGCTGCTGTTGTCGAAGTTGGGTGCGGGGACGGACATCCCGATCGGTTCGGCGAACGCGGGCCGTACGGACGAGGCGCTGGACGACCTGGTCGGGTTCTTCATCAACACGCTGGTCGTGCGGACGGACCTTGCGGGCCAGCCGACCTTCCGCGAGGTGCTGGGCCGGGTGCGCGAGGCCACGCTGTCGGCCCTGGCGCACCAGGACGTGCCCTTCGAGAAGCTGGTCGAGGAACTCGCCCCTGCCCGCTCCCGTGCGCGGCACCCGCTGTTCCAGGTCCAGCTGGACCTCCAGAACAACGCCGGCGACAGGCTGACGGTGGATGCCGGGACACCGGCTGAGCCGACCGACGTCACCCCTGGCACTGCGGCGGCGAAGTTCGATCTGGAGGTACGGCTCACCGAGGCCTTCGACGCGCAGGGCGCCCCCGGCGGGCTGCGCGGCGTGGTGGTTGCGGCCGCCGACCTGTTCGACGCGGAGTCGGTCGAGCGGATCGCGTCCGCTCTGTTGCGAGTGCTGGACGCGGTGACGCGTGAGCCCGGCACGGCGGTGGACTCGGTGGACGTGCTGTCAGCGCGGGAGCGTTCGCAGGTGCTGACCGAGTGGAACTCCTCGGCGGTGGACTTCGGTTCGGTGCTGGTGCCGGGGCTGTTCGCGGAGCGGGTGGCGCGGACGCCGGATGCGGTGGCGGTCGTGGCCGACGGTGAGCGGGTGTCGTTCGCGGAGCTGGATGCGCGGGCGAACCGGTTGGCGCACTTCCTGGTGGGTCAGGGTGTGGGTGCGGAGTCGTTGGTGGGTGTCTGCCTGCCGCGAGGTGTGGACGCGGTGGTGGCGGTTCTCGCCGCGTGGAAGGCGGGTGCCGGTTATCTGCCGATCGATCCGTCGTACCCGGCGGAGCGGATCTCGTTCATGCTGGCGGACAGTGGCGCGGTGCTGACGCTGACCGATGAGGAGGTGTTGGACGAGCTGCCGGCGGGGCGCAACCGGTTGGTGGCGGTGGACAGCGCGCTGATGGTGATGCAGCTGTCCGCTCAGCCGGAGACGGCGCCTGTCGTCGAGGTGTCGGCGGACTCGCTGGCGTATGTGATCTACACGTCGGGGTCGACGGGTCGGCCGAAGGGAGTGGCGGTCACGCACGGCGGTCTCGCCAACTACGCGCTTTTTGCGGCGGGTTCGTACGGGACGGAGGGTGGTGCGCCGCTGCATTCGTCGCTGGCGTTCGACCTGACGGTGACGAGTGTGGTGGTGCCGCTCATCTCGGGTGCGCCGGTGGTGGTCAGCCGTGAGGGCGGGGCCGAGGGCCTGGCGCAGCTGTTGCGCGATGGCGGTGGTTTCGGTCTGGTGAAGGCGGTTCCGGCTCATCTCCCGCTGTTGTCCGGCATGTTGTCGGAGGGGCAGTTGGCGAAGGCGGCGGGCCGGTGGGTGGTCGGTGGTGAGGCGCTGCCGGCCGGTGTGGTGCGGGACCTGCTGGAGCGCGCTCCCGAGTCGGTGGTGGTGAACGAGTACGGTCCGACGGAGGCGACGGTCGGCTGCGCGGTGTTCGAGGTCCGCGCGGGTGATGAGGTCGGTTCGGTGGTGCCGGTCGGCCGCCCGACCGCGAACATGCGGCTGTATGTGCTGGACGACGGGCTGCGTCCGGTGGCGCCGGGTGTGGCGGGTGAGTTGTACATCGCGGGTGTGCAGTTGGCGCGCGGGTATGTCAGGCGCCCGGGTCTGACGGCTGAGCGTTTCGTCGCCAACCCGTTCGAGCCGGGTGTGCGGATGTACCGCTCGGGTGATGTCGCGCGTTGGCGTGCGGATGGGCAGTTGGAGTTCCTGGGGCGTGCGGACGAGCAGGTGAAGGTCCGTGGTTTCCGGATCGAGCCGGGTGAGGTCGAGAGCGTCGTCGCCGCGCATCCGCAGGTCGCGCGGGCGGCGGTGGTGGCTCGGGAGGACGTGCCGGGTGACGTGCGTCTGGTGGCGTACGTCGTCGCCGACGACGAGGCGTCCGCCGAACTCGCCGACACCGTGGTGGCGTTCGCGGCCAGGCGGCTGCCGGAGTACATGGTGCCGTCGGCGGTGGTGGTGTTGGAGGCGCTGCCGCTGACGGGCAACGGGAAGCTGGACCGCAAGGCCCTGCCCGCCCCGGACTACGCGGCCGGCGCGGGCACCGGCCGGGCCCCGGCGAACGCTCGGGAGGAGGCGCTGTGCGCGGCCTTCGCCGAGGTGCTGGGCCTGGAGGGCGTCACCGTCGACGACGACTTCTTCCAGCTCGGCGGCCACTCCCTGCTCGCCGTCCGCCTGGCCAACCGGATCAGGACGCTGCTCGGCGTCGAGGTGGAGATCGCGGCGCTGTTCGACACGCCGACCCCGGCCGGGCTCGCCGACCGGCTGGCGCAGGAGACGGCCCCCGCACCGGCCAGGCCGGCCCTGCGGCCGCGGCGCAACCAGGAGGAGTCCTGATGGTTCCCTTGTCATTCGCGCAGCGGCGGCTGTGGTTCATCTCCCAGCTGGAGGGCCCGAGCGCCACCTACAACGTGCCGCTGGTCCTCCCGCTCGGCGGGGGTACGGACCGGGAGGCGCTGAACGCCGCGTTGCGCGACGTGATGGGCCGGCACGAGGTGCTGCGGACGGTGTTCACGACCGTGGACGGCGAGCCGTACCAGAGCGCCCTGAAGCTCGACGACCTGGACTGGGAGCTCTCCGTCGAGGAGGTGCCCCGGGCGGAGCTCGACGCCGCGATCGCGTCCGCCGAGGCGTACGGCTTCGACCTGGCGGCCGAGGTGCCGGTCCGTGCCCGGCTGCTGGTGGTCTCGCCGCAGGAGCAGGTGCTGGTCGTGGTGTTCCACCACAT
The DNA here is from genome assembly GCF_055383135.1 of Kitasatospora sp. Xyl93. Classification (NCBI taxonomy): domain Bacteria; kingdom Bacillati; phylum Actinomycetota; class Actinomycetes; order Kitasatosporales; family Streptomycetaceae; genus Kitasatospora; species Kitasatospora sp. Xyl93. The sequence goes on from NZ_AP029185.1 coordinate 6,253,861, forward strand.
CGCCTGCGACGGGTGGTCGACCGGGCCGTTCACCCGCGACCTCATGACGGCCTACCAGGCCCGCAGCGAGGGCCGGGCACCCGAGTGGGAGCCGCTGCCGGTCCAGTACATGGACTACGCGCTCTGGCAGCGTGACCTGCTGGGCGAGGCGGACGACCCGGACAGCCTGCTGCACCGGCAGACGGCGTACTGGCGGAAGGCGCTGGCCGGCCTGCCGGAGGAGTTGGCGCTGCCGGTCGACCACCCCCGCCCGGCCGCGGCCTCCTACCGGGGCCACCGGGTGCGGCTGGACGTCTCGGCGCAGACCCACGCCCGGCTGGTGGAGCTGGCGCAGGCCGAGGGCGTCACCGCCTTCATGGTGCTGCAGGCGGCCCTGGCGGTCCTGCTGAGCCGCCTCGGCGGGGGGACGGACATCCCCGTCGGCACGGACGTCGCCGGCCGCACCGACGAGGCGCTGGACGACCTGGTCGGCTTCTTCGTGAACACGCTGGTGCTGCGCACCGACCTCGCCGGCGACCCGACGTTCCGCGAGACGCTGCGCCGGGTGCGGGCGACCAGCCTGGCCGCGTACGGGCACCAGGACGTGCCGTTCGAGCGGTTGGTCGAGGAGCTGGCCCCGGCCCGCTCGCTGTCCCGGCACCCGCTCTTCCAGGTGATGCTGACCCTGCAGAACGCCGCGCGCACGGTGCGGGACGGCGAGCGCGTCGAGGTGTCCGCCGTCTCCGCCGCCGGGGCGTCGGTGGCCAAGTTCGACCTGGAGGTGTCGTTCACCGAGGTGTTCGGGCCGGACGGCACGCCGTCCGGGATCCGGGGCTCGGTGACGGCCGCCTCCGACCTGTTCGAGGCGGGGACGGTCCTGCTGCTCGCCGACTGCCTGGCGGGAGTGCTCGACACCGTGACCGGCAGCCCGGAGCTGCCGCTGAGCGGGGTGCGGATCACGGACGGCCCGGGCACCGTGGCGGTCTTCCCGGGCCGCCCCTCCGCCGACCCCGTCACCCCGTCGCCCGGCGCGGCCGCGGACCGCCGGCTGGTCGCCTACGTGGTGCCCGCGCCGGGCGCCGTGGTCGACCCGGCGGAGCTGCGCGCGTTCGTCCGGGAGCAGCTGCCGGAGTCGATGGTGCCGGCCGCGGTGGTGCTGCTCGACGAACTGCCGCTCACCGCGAACGGCAAGGTGGACACCAAGCGGCTGCCCGCGCCGCCGGAGTACCCGGCCGGCACCGGGCGGGGCCCGGCGAACCCGCGCGAGGAACTGCTCTGCGCCGTCTTCGCCGAGGTCCTGGAACTGGAGCGGGTCGGCGCGGACGACGACTTCTTCGCCCTCGGTGGCCACTCCCTGCTGGCGGTCCGACTGGTCGAGCGGCTGCGCGCGCAGGGCGTGACCGTGCCGGTGCGAGCGCTCTTCGAGACGCCGACCCCGGCCGGGCTGGCCGTGGTGGCGGGCACCGCCCGGGCCGAGGTGCCGGAGAACCTGATCCCGGCCGACGCGACCGTGATCACGCCCGAGATGCTGCCGCTGGTCGACCTCACGTCCGAGCAGATCGAGCGGATCGTCGCCACCGTGGACGGCGGCGCGGCCAACGTCGCGGACGTCTACCCGCTCGGGCCGCTGCAGGAGGGCCTGCTCTTCCACCACCTGTACGCCGACGGCGGCGACGACGCCTACGTGATGCCGGCGGTGCTGGAGTTCGACTCGGCGGACGCCCTGGACGCGTTCCTGTCGGCGCTGCAGAGCGTGCTGGACCGGCACGACGTGTTCCGGACCTCCGTCGTCTGGGAGGGACTGCCCGAGCCCGTCCAGGTGGTGTGGCGGCACGCGCCGATGGCGGTCACCGACGTCGTACCGGACCCGTCCGTCGAGGACCTCGCAGCCGGTCTGGTCGCGGCCGCGGGCCTGTCGATGGACCTGGGCCGGGCCCCGCTGCTCACGGTGCACCGGGCGGCCGTCCCGGGCAGCGGGCGCCGGCTGGCGCTGGTCCGGATCCACCACCTGGTGCAGGACCACATGGCGCTGGAGCTGCTGCTCTCCGAGGTCGGCGCCTTCCTCGCCGGCCGGGCCGCCGACCTTCCCGAGCCGCTGCCCTTCCGGAACTTCGTCGCCCAGTCCCGCGACGAGGCCGAACGGGCCGGTCACGAGAGCTACTTCGCCGAGCTGCTGGGCGACCTGGACGAGACCACCGCGCCCTACGGGGTCACCGACGTGCACGGCGACGGCGCCGGGGTGAGCCGCGGGGTGGTGCCCTTCCCGCCGGAGTCCGAGCGCCGGCTCCGTGCGGTCGCCCGCCGGCTGCGGGTGAGTGCCGCGACCGTCCTGCACGTGGCCTGGGCCCGGGCGGTCGGGGCGATGTCCGGCCGGGACGACGTGGTCTTCGGAACCGTGCTGTTCGGCCGGATGACGGCCGGATCAGGAGCCGGCCAGGTGCCCGGCCCGTTCATCAACACGCTGCCGGTGCGCGTCCGGACGGCCGACACCGGGGTCCTGGCGGCGGTGTCGCAGATGCGCGCCCAGCTGGCCCGGCTGATGGAGCACGAGCACGCCTCCCTCTCCACCGCCCAGCAGGCGAGCGGGCTCGCCGGGGAGACGCCGCTGTTCACCGCCTTCCTCAACTACCGCCACAACCCCGGCCGGGGCGCGGCGGAGGAACAGCCCGAGGAGCGGTCCGAGGACCGGGGCGTCCGCCTGCTGTACGCGCGCGAACGCACCAACTACCCGCTCGGCGTCGCCGTGGACGATGACGGTGACGGCCTCGCGCTGACCGTCGACGCGGTCGGAGCGATCGATCCGGAGGCGGTCGGCGCACTGGTGCGCACGGCCACCGAGCGACTGGTGGCGGCCCTGGAGCTCGCGCTGGACGGCGGCCCGGAAGCGGCACTGAGTGAGATCGAGGTCCTGGACGCCGCCGAGCGCCGTCTGGTCCTGGAGACGTGGAACGACACGGCGGCGCGGGTCGGCGCGGCCACCCTGCCGGAGCTGTTCGAGGCGCAGGCGGCGCGGACCCCGGACGCGGTCGCGGTGGTGGCCGACGGCGTGGAGGTGTCGTACGCGGAGCTGGACGCCCGCGCGAACCGACTGGCGGCACTGCTGGCGGACCGGGGTGTCGGTCCGGAGGCCGTGGTCGGCGTCGTGATGGAGCGCGGCGTCGACCTGGTCGTCGCCCTGCTGGCGGTGGTGAAGGCCGGCGGTGCGTACCTGCCGGTGGATCCGGAGTACCCGGCCGAGCGGATCGCCTACGTGCTGGCGGACGCGGGGGTGCCGCTGGTGCTCTCCCAGACGGCGGTCGCGGACGCGGTGCCGGCCGGTGTGCCCGTGCTGGCGGTGGACGAGCCCGGCGTGGTGCGGGAGTACGAGCGCGCCGCGGGTGTGCCCGCGGCCGGCGGCAACGCGGCGTACGTCATCTACACCTCGGGTTCCACCGGACGCCCCAAGGGCGTGGTGGTCCCGCACGGCGCGCTGGTGAACCACCTGGGCGCCGCGGGCCGGCGGCTGCGGCTGGGCGCGGGGGACCGGCTGCTGGCGGTGACGACGGTGTCGTTCGACATCGCGGCGCTGGAGCTGTTCCTGCCGCTGGTCTCGGGGGCGACGGTGGTCCTCGCGCCGCAGGCCGTGGTGCGCGATCCCGCCGCGCTGGCCGGACTGGCGCGGTCGTCGGGCGCCACGGTGCTCCAGGCGGTGCCGTCGCTGTGGCGGGCGCTGCTGGAGACGGACGGGTGGCCGGTCGCCGTACGGGCGCTGGTGGGCGGCGAGGCGCTGCCGCGCGAGCTGGCGCAGCGCTTCGCGGACCGGGGGATCGCCGCGGTGAACCTGTACGGGCCGACCGAGGCGACGGTCTGGGCCACCTCCGCCGAGGTGGTCGGCGGCGAGGTGTCGGTGGGCCGCCCGTTCGCCAACACCCGGGCGTACGTGCTGGACCGGGCGCTGCGCCCGGCTCCGGCCGGTGTGGCGGGCGAACTGTACCTGTCGGGCGCCCAGTTGGCGCGCGGTTACGCGGGCCGGCCGGGGCTGACGGCGGAGCGGTTCACCGCGAACCCGTACGAGCCGGGGGAGCGGATGTACCGCACCGGCGACCTCGCGCGCTGGACCCACGACGGGCAGCTGGAGTGCCTGGGCCGGGCCGACGACCAGGTGAAGGTCCGCGGCTTCCGGATCGAGCCGGGGGAGATCGAGGCCGCCCTTGAACGCCACGAGGACGTCGCCCGGGCGGTGGCGGCCGTGCGGAGCGACACCTCCGGCGACGCGTTCCTGGCCGTGTACCTGGTCCCGCGCGTCGGCCCGGCGGAGCCGGACCTCGCCGGGATCCGGGCACACCTGGGCCGGGAGCTGCCCGGCTACATGATGCCCTCCGCGTTCGTCGTCCTCGACGAGCTGCCACTGACCGCGAACGGCAAGGTGGACCGCAAGGCCCTGCCCGCGCCCGAGCTCGCCACCGGCTCCGGCCGCGGCCCGACGACCGTCCGCGAGGAGGTCGTCTGCGCCGCGTTCGCCGAGGTCCTCGGCCTGGAGAGCGTCGGTGTCGACGACGACTTCTTCGCCCTCGGCGGCCACTCCCTGCTCGCCGTCCGGCTGATCGGCCGGCTGCAGTCCCAGGGCGTGACGGTGTCGGTGCGGGCGCTGTTCGACAGCCCGACGCCGGCGGGCCTGGCCCGGTCGGACGGCCGGCGGCAGGTCGTGGTGCCGGAGAACCTGATCCCTGTGGGCGCGACCGCGATCACGCCGGAGATGCTGCCGCTGGTCGACCTGACCGCGGAGGAGGTCGAGCGGGTCGTCGCGACGGTGGACGGCGGCGCGGCCAACGTCGCCGACGTCTACCCGCTCGCCCCGATCCAGGACGGCCTGCTCTACCACCACCTGCTCGCCGACGGCGGCGTCGACGCCTACGTCCAGCCGACCGTCCTGGAGTTCGGCTCCGCCGAACTGCTCGACCGCTTCGCCGAGGCGCTCCAGCACGTCCTGGACCGGCACGACATCCTGCGCACCGGCATCGTCTGGGACGGGCTGCGCGAACCCGTCCAGGTGGTGTGGCGCAAGGCGGTGCTGCCGGTCCGCGAGGTGCCGGTGGACCCGCGTTCCGCGGACCCGGCGGCCGCACTGACCGAGGCGGTCGGACGGACCATGGACCTCTCGCGGGCGCCCCTGGTCGAGCTGTACACGGCCGACGGACCGGACGGCCGCCGGCTGGGCCTGGTGCGGGTGCACCACATGGTGCAGGACCACACCGCGCTCGCGGTGCTGCTGGGCGAGATCGAGGCCTTCCTGACCGGCCGCGCCGACGAACTGCCGGAGCCGCTGCCGTTCCGCGACTTCGTCGCCCAGGTGCGCGGCGGCGTCCCGCGCGAGGAGCACGAACGCTACTTCGCCGGGCTGCTGGGTGACGTCACCGAGCCCACCGCCCCGTACGGACTGACCGACGTCCAGGGCGTCGGCGCCGAGGCCGAGCGCGCCTCCCGGCCGCTGGCCCCCGAGCTGGAGGCGAGGCTGCGCTCGGTGTCGCGCCGGCTGGGCGCCAGCGTGGCGACGCTGATGCACCTCGCGTGGGCCCGGGTGGTCGGCGCGGTCAGCGGCCGGGACGACGTGGTGTTCGGCACGGTGCTGTTCGGCCGGATGAACGCCGGCGCGGGCGCCGACCGCGTCCCCGGCCCGTTCATCAACACGCTGCCGGTGCGGGTGCGGACGGGCGAACTCGGCGTGCTGGACGCGGTGTCGGCGATGCGCGGCCAGCTGGCGCAGCTCCTCGAACACGAGAACGCGCCGCTCGCCGTGGCCCAGCAGGCCAGCGGACTCACCGGCGGCGCACCGCTGTTCACCTCCTTCCTCAACTACCGCCACGCCGCCGGGGTGGACGGGCCGGCGTCCGGAGAGCCGGAGTCTGTGCCGGAGTCGGAGTCTGTGCCGGAGTCGGAGCCGGCCCGGGACGAGTCGGCCGGGATCCGGACCCTGGTCTCCCGGGACACCAGCAACTACCCGCTCGCGCTGTCCGTCGACGACAACGGCCGGGTGATCCGGACGGCGGTGGACGCCGTCGCGCCCGTCGACCCGATGGCGGTCGTCGCCCTGGTGGGCACGGTCGTCGAGGGACTGGTGTCGGCCCTGGAGGCGGCGTTGGACGGTGAGTCCGATGCGGCACTCCACACCGTTCAGGCACTGGACGAGGCTGAGCGCCGTCGTTTGTTGGTGGAGTGGAACGACACGGCTGTCGGGGGTGTGGTGTCGACGTTGCCGGCGTTGTTCGAGGCGCGGGTGGCGTCGGTGCCGGATGCGGTGGCGGTGGTCTTCGAGGGTGTGGAGGTGTCGTTCGCGGAGTTGGATGCGCGGGCGAACCGTCTGGCGCGTCACTTGGTCTCGCAGGGTGTGGGTGTGGGTTCCGTGGTGGGGGTGTGCCTGGAGCGCGGCGTGGAGTTGGTGGTGGCGCTGCTGGCGGTGGTGAAGGCCGGTGGGGCGTATCTGCCGCTGGATCCGGAGTATCCGGCGGAGCGGGTCGGCTACGCGGTGGAGACGGCGGGTGCGCGGGTGGTGGTGTCCACCGGTTCGCTGGCGGGTGTGCTGCCCGTCGGTGTGGTGCGGGTGCTGGTGGAGGACCCGGCCCTGGCTGGGCTGGACGACGGTCCGCTGGATGTGGTGGTGCTGCCGTCGCAGCCGGCGTATGTGATCTTCACGTCGGGGTCGACGGGTCGTCCGAAGGGTGTGGTGGTGCCGCACGAGGGCATCGTGAACCGTCTGGCGTGGATGCAGTCCCGTTATGGACTGTCGTCTTCCGACCGGGTGTTGCAGAAGACGCCGTTCGGGTTCGACGTGTCGGTGTGGGAGTTCTTCTGGCCGCTGCTGGAGGGCGCGACGCTGGTGGTGGCGCGTCCGCAGGGTCACAGGGATCCGGAGTACCTGGCCGCGTTGATCGCGGGGCGGGGGGTGACGACGGTGCACTTCGTGCCGTCGATGCTGGAGGCGTTCTTGGCGGAGCCGGCGGCAGTGGCGGCGGGTGCGTGCCTGCGTCGGGTGGTGTGTTCGGGTGAGGCGCTGTCGTTGGAGTTGCAGCAGCGGTTCTTCGAGGTCTTCGAGGGTGTGGAGCTGCACAATCTGTACGGGCCGACGGAGGCGTCGGTCGATGTCACGGCGTGGCAGTGCGTGCCGGGGCAGGCGGCTGGTGTGGTGCCGATCGGCGCGCCGATCGCCAACACCCGCCTGTACGTCCTGGACGCTCGGCTTCAGCCGGTGCCGGTGGGTGTGGCGGGTGAGCTGTATCTGTCCGGTGTGCAGTTGGCGCGTGGTTACGCGGGTCGTCCCGGGTTGACGGCGGAGCGTTTCACCGCGAACCCGTTCGAGGCGGGGGTGCGGATGTACCGCACCGGTGACGTCGCCCGTTGGAACGCGGACGGCCAGGTGGAGTACCTGGGCCGCGCCGACGAGCAGGTGAAGATCCGTGGTTTCCGGATCGAGCCGGGTGAGGTGCAGGCCGTCGTCGCCGCGCACCCGCAGGTCGCGCAGGCGGCCGTGGTGGCACGCGAGGACACGCCCGGCGATGTCCGCCTGGTCGCCTACGTCGTCCCCGTCGACGATGCTGGCTCCGAACTTCCCGCAGCAGTGCGGGAGTTCGCCGCGCGCAGTCTGCCGGAGTACATGGTGCCGTCGGCGGTCGTCGTGCTGGACGCGCTGCCGCTGAGTGTGAACGGCAAGCTGGACCGCAAGGCCCTGCCCGCCCCCGCGTTCACCGCGGGCTCCGGTCGAGGCCCGGCCAACGCCCGCGAGGAACTCGTCTGCGCAGCCTTCGCCGAGGTCCTCGGCGTGGAGAGCGTCGGCGTGGACGACGACTTCTTCGCCCTCGGCGGCCATTCCCTCCTCGCCGTCCGCCTGATCAGCCGCATCCGGGCGGCGTCCGGTGTCGAGGTGCCGTTGAAGACACTTCTGCTGGCGCCGACGCCGGCCGGTCTCGCACAACAGCTTGAACATGAGAAAACAGCTAGGCCGGCGTTGCGGCCGATGCGCAACCAGGAGGAGTTCTGATGGTTCCGTTGTCTTTCGCGCAGCGCCGGTTGTGGTTCCTCGCGCAGTTGGAGGGCCCGAGTGCCACCTACAACATCCCGATCACCAGGCGCCTTCCGGGCGAGATCGACGCAGACGCGCTGAACGCGGCCATGCTGGACGTCATCGGACGCCACGAGGTGCTGCGCACCGTCTACCCGACTGCCGGCGGGGAGCCGTACCAGCGCATCCTGAAGCTGGAGGACCTGGACTGGAAGCTGGCGGTGGCCGACCTGGCACCGGCTGAACTCGACGCCAGGGTCTCGGAGTTCGAGGCGTACGCGTTCGACCTGGCCGACGAGGTGCCGATCCGGGCCGCGCTGCTCCGGACCGGTCCCGACGAGTCGGTGCTGGTCGTGGTGGTGCACCACATCGCGAGCGACGGCTGGTCGATGGGGCCGCTGCTGCGGGACGTGACCAAGGCCTACGCCGCCAGGAGCGCGGGCCGGGCGCCCGAGTGGGAGCCGCTGCCCGTCCAGTACGCCGACTACACCCTCTGGCAGCGCGAACTCCTCGGCGACCAGCAGGACCCGGAGAGCATGCTGGCCCGTCAGCTCGCCTACTGGCGTGACAACCTCGCGGGTGCGCCCGAGGAGCTCGACCTGCCCTTCGACCGACCCCGTCCGCCGGTCGCCTCCCACCGCGGCCACGGCGTGCCGCTGGAGGTCCCGGCCGCGGTCCACGCCCGGCTGGCGGAGCTGGCGCGGGCCGAGGACGCCACGGTCTTCATGGTCCTGCAGTCCGCGCTGGCGGTCGTGCTGTCGCGCCTCGGGGCGGGCACCGACATTCCGGTCGCCACGGCGGTCGCCGGGCGCACCGACGTCGCGCTGGACGACCTGGTCGGCTTCTTCGTCAACACCCTCGTGCTGCGCACGGACCTCACCGGCGACCCGACCTTCCGCCAGGTGATCGTCCGGGCACGGAAGACCGGCTGGGACGCGCTCGCGCACCAGGAGGTGCCGTTCGAGAAGCTGGTCGAGGAACTCGCGCCCGCGCGCTCCATGGCCCGGCACCCGCTGGTCCAGGTGATGCTGACCGTCCACAACAACGAGCGGATCGTGCTGGAACGCTCGGGCGCCGAGACGGACGGCCCGGCGGCGGAGCCGGCGGACGTCGCGGTCGACGTGCGGGCGGCCAAGTTCGACCTCGAACTCGACTTCGTCGAGCTGTTCGACGAGGACGGCGCCCCGGCGGGCCTTCGCGGATCGCTGACCGCCTCGATGGACCTCTTCGAGCGCGACGCCGCCGCGCGGCTCGCGACCCGGGTCCGTCGGGCACTGGAACTGCTGGCCGCCGAGCCGGGGACCAGGCTCAGCGGCCTGGACCTGCTGGACGAGGCCGAGCGCCGTCGGGTCCTGGTGGAGTGGAACGGCACCGCCCAGGGGCAGCCGGCCGGCACGCTTCCCGACCTGTTCGCGGCCCAGGCGGCCCGGACGCCGGAGGCGGTCGCGGTCGTCGCCGAGGACGGTGAGCTGAGCTACGCGGAGCTGGACGAGCGGGCGAACCGGATGGCCCGGCTACTCATCGAGCGGGGTGTCGGCCCGGAGTCCCTGGTCGGTGTGCTCATGGAACGCTCCAGCGAGCTCCTCGTCGCCCTGCTGGCGGTCCTCAAGGCCGGCGGCGCCTATGTGCCGGTCGACCCGGACTACCCGGCCGACCGCATCGCGTACGTGCTCGGGGACGCGCGGCCGGTGCTCGTGCTCGCCGGCCGCCGGGCCGCGGCCCTGGCCGGCCCGGCCCTCGACGGGGTGCCCTGCTTGATGGTCGACGAGCCGGAGACCACGGCTCGCCTCGCCGAGCTCAGCGGCGCCGGGGTGGACCAGGCCGAGCGCAGGAGCGCGCTGCTGACCGGTCACCCGGCGTACGTGATCTACACGTCCGGCTCGACCGGGCAGCCGAAGGGCGTCACCGTTCCGCACGGGAACGTCGTGCGGCTCTTCGACGCCACGGAAGCACGGTTCGACTTCGGGTCCGACGACGTCTGGACGTGGTTCCACTCCTTCGCGTTCGACTTCTCGGTGTGGGAGATGTGGGGAGCGCTGCTGCACGGCGGTCGCCTCGTCGTCGTGCCGTTCGAGGTGTCCCGGTCGCCGGAGGAGTTCCTGAAGCTGCTGGTCCGGGAGCGGGTGACGGTTCTCAGCCAGACGCCTTCCGCGTTCGACCAGCTGATGCGCGCGGAAGCGCAGGACCCGGAGTCGGGTGACGGGCTGGTGCTTCGCTCCGTGGTGTTCGGCGGGGAAGCGCTGGAGCCGGGACGCCTGCGGGAGTGGTACGCCCGCCATCCGGAGGACGCTCCGGTACTGGTCAACATGTACGGCATCACCGAGACGACCGTGCACGTCACCTACCGGGCCCTGGACGAGTCCTCGGTGTCGGCGACGGGGTCCGGAATCGGCCGGGGGATCGCGGACCTGCGGCTGTACGTGCTCGACGGTGGACTCCAGCCGGTGCCGCCCGGTGTCGCGGGTGAGCTGTACATCGCGGGAGCCGGTCTGGCACGCGGCTACCTGAACCGCCCCGGTCTGACGGCCGGGCGGTTCGTGGCCAGCCCGTACGGCACTGGGGAGCGGCTGTACCGCACCGGTGACCTGGTCCGCTGGAACACCGACGGAGAGCTCGAATACCTCGGCCGCACCGACGACCAGGTCAAGATCCGTGGTTTCCGGATCGAACTCGGCGAGGTCGAGGCGGCGTTGGTGTCACACCCGTCGGTGGCGCGGGCCGCGGCCGTGGTGCGTGAGGACCGGGTGGGTGACAGGCGGCTCGTCGCCTACGTCGTTCCGGCCGCCGGGGCCGGGGCCGGGGCCGGGGTCGACGCGACCGGGCTGCGCGGGCATGTCGGGGCGTTCCTGCCCGAGTACATGGTTCCGTCGGCGGTGGTGGTCCTGGACGGGCTGCCGTTGACGGTGAACGGGAAGCTGGACCGCAAGGCGTTGCCCGCTCCGGAGTTCGACGCGGGAGCGTCGTACGTGGCTCCGCGCAGTGTCCGTGAGGAGGTGCTGTGCGCGGTGTTCGCGGAGGTCCTGGACGTTCCGCGGGTGGGTGTGCACGACAACTTCTTCGAGCTGGGCGGTCATTCGCTGCTGGTGGTGTCGCTGGTGGAGGTGCTGCGTCAGCGGGGTGTCTCCGTCTCGGTGCGGGCGCTGTTCCAGTCGCCGACCCCGGCGGGGCTGGCGGTGGCGTCGGGTGCCGAGCAGGTCGTGGTGCCGGAGAACCTGATTCCGGTGGGCGCGACCGCGATCACGCCGGAGATGCTGCCGCTGGTCGACCTGACCGCGGAGGAGGTCGAGCGGGTCGTCGCCACCGTCGAGGGCGGCGCCGCGAACGTCGCGGACGTCTACCCGCTCGCCCCGCTCCAGGAGGGCCTGCTCTTCCATCACCTCCTCGCGGAGGGCGGCGAGGACGCCTACGTGCTCCCCTCCGTCCTGGAGTTCGGCTCGCGCGAGCGCCTGGACGCGTTCGCGGCCGCGCTGCAGAGCGTGATCGACCGGCATGACATCTTCCGCACCTCCTTCGTCTGGGAGGGCCTGCGCCGGCCGGTCCAGGTCGTGTGGCGCAAGGCCGTGCTGCGGGTCGACGAGGTGACGTTGGACGCGCGGCGGGCCGACCCGGTGGGCGAGCTGGTCGCTGCCGTCGGCTCCTCGATGGACCTCGGCCGGGCACCGCTCTTCAGCATCCACGCGGCGGCCCTTCCCGGCGGCGACCGCTGGTTGGGCCTGGTGCGCGTCCACCACCTGGTCCAGGACCACACCGCGCTGGAGACGCTGCTCGGCGAGGTCCTGGCCTTCCTCACCGGACGGGGGGACCAGCTGCCCGAGCCGGTGCCCTTCCGTACCTTCATAGCCCATGCCCGAGGCGCCGCCACGGACGAGGCCTCCCACGAGCGCTACTTCGCCGAACTGCTCGGCGACGTCACCGAACCCACCTCCCCGTACGGGCTGATGGACGTCCGCGGGGGCGGCGCCGACGTGGTGCGCGAGGTCGTGCCGTTCACGCCCGCCGCCGAGGCGCGGCTGCGCGAGGTCGCCCGCCGGCTCGGCGTCAGCACCGCCACGGTTCTGCACGTGGCGTGGGCCCGGGCCCTGGCGGTGGTCAGCAGCCGCGACGACGTGGTCTTCGGCACCATCCTCTTCGGGCGGATGAACGCGGGCCTGGGCGCCGACCGCGTTCCCGGGCCGCTCATCAACACGCTGCCGGTGCGGGTGCGGACGGACGAGCTCGGCGTGCTGGACGCGGTGTGGGCGATGCGTGACCAGCTCGCGGAGCTGCTGGAGCACGAGCACGCCCCGCTCGCCCTGGCCCAGAGCGCCAGCGGCCTCGCCGGCGGTACCCCGCTGTTCACCGCGCTGTTCAACTACCGCCACAACAGTGGCCAGGACGCCGACCAGGCGGCCGGGGAGGCGGCCGAGGACCGGGACGAGACGGACGGCATCCGGCTGGTCTACTCCCGTGAGCGGACCAACTACCCGCTCGCGGTGGCGGTCGACGACAACGGCGTGGACCGCGGGCTGTCGCTGGCCGTCGACGCCGTCGCGTCGGTCGACCCCCTGGCGGTCGGTGTGCTGGTGCGGACGGCTGTCGAGGGTCTGGTGGCGGCGTTGGAGGTGGCGCTGGACGGTGGTCCGCAGGTGCCGCTGAGTGCGGTCGAGGTGCTGGACGAGGTCGAGCGTGGCCGGGTGCTGGGTGAGTGGGCCGGTTCCGGGGCCGTCGGGGAGGCCACGCTGCCCGAGCTGTTCGAGGCGCAGGTGGCGCGGACGCCGGACGCGGTCGCGGTGGTGTCCGGCGGTGAGGAGCTGTCGTACGGGGAGCTGGACGCCCGCGCGAACCGGCTGGCGCGGCTGCTGGTGGGCCGGGGTGTCGGTCCGGAGTCGGTGGTGGCGGTGGCGCTGGAGCGCGGTGTCGCGACGGTGGTGGCGCTGCTGGCGGTGGTGAAGGCCGGTGGTGCGTACCTGCCGGTGGATCCGGGCTATCCGGCGGAGCGGATCGCCTTCATGCTGGCGGATGCCGCGCCGGTGGCCGTGGTGACCTCGGTGGAGGTGTCGCGGATCCTTCCGGAGTCGGTCCGGGATTCGCTGCTGGTGCTGGACGAGTCCGCCGTGATCGACGGGCCGGCGGCGGCCGGGGGTGGTGCGCTGTCGGACGCGGAGCGTCGTGGAGTGCTGCTGCCGTCGCATCCGGCGTATGTGATCTACACGTCGGGGTCGACGGGTCGGCCGAAGGGTGTGGTGGTCGAGCACCGTTCGGTGGCGGGTCTGTTGGCGTGGGCGGGTGCGGAGTTCGGTGGTGCGGACTTCGCCCGGGTGCTGGTGTCGACGTCGTTCAACTTCGACGTGTCGGTGTTCGAGCTGTTCGGTCCGCTGGTGTCGGGCGGCAGTGTGGAGGTCGTGAAGGACCTGCTGGCGTTGGCGGATCCGCAGGCCGGTGTGGGTGCGGTGAGTCTGGTCAGTGGTGTGCCGTCGGCGTTCGCGCAGGTGGTGGCCGGTGGCGGGCTCGGCGTGGAGCCGGGTGTGGTGGTGCTGGCCGGTGAGGCGCTGACGGCGGACACGGTGGCCGGTATCCGGGCTGCTCTGCCGGGGGCGCGGGTGGCGAACATCTACGGTCCGACCGAGGCGACGGTGTACGCGACGGCGTGGTTCGCGGACGGCGATGTCGAGGGTGTGGTGCCGATCGGCCGTGCGGTGGCGGGTACTCGGGTGTACGTGCTCGATGCCCGGCTGCGGCCGGTGCCGGTGGGTGTGGCGGGTGAGCTGTACCTGGCGGGTTCGGGTCTGGCCCGTGGTTACCTGGGCCGGGCGGGGCTGTCGGCTGAGCGCTTCGTGGCGAGCCCGTACGGCACCGGGGAGCGGTTGTACCGCACCGGTGACGTCGCCCGTTGGAACGCGGACGGCCAGGTGGAGTACCTGGGCCGTGCGGACGAGCAGGTGAAGGTCCGCGGGTTCCGGATCGAGCCGGGCGAGGTGCAGTCCGTCATCGCCGCGCACCCGCAGGTCGTCCAGGCGGCCGTGGTGGTCCGTGAGGACGTGCCGGGCGACATGCGGCTCGTCGCGTACGTGGTCCCGCAGGGTGCGGACGGTGCCGAACTCGCCGAGTCGGTCCGCGGGTTCGCCGCGCGCAGTCTGCCGGAGTACATGGTGCCCTCGGCGGTCGTCGTGCTGGACGCGCTGCCGCTGAACGTGAACGGCAAGCTGGACCGCAAGGCCCTGCCGGCTCCGGAGTACACGACCGGCGCGGGTCGTGGCCCGGCGAACGTGCGCGAGGAGATCGTCTGCGCGGCGTTCGCCGAGGTGCTGGGCCTGGAGGGCGTCGGCGTCGACGACGACTTCTTCCGCCTGGGCGGCCACTCCCTCCTCGGGATCCGTCTGGTGGAGGTGCTGCGTCAGCGGGGTGTCTCCGTCTCGGTGCGGGCGCTGTTCCAGTCGCCGACCCCGGCGGGGCTGGCGGTGGCGTCGGGTGCCGAGCAGGTCGTGGTGCCGGAGAACCTGATTCCGGTGGGCGCGACCGCGATCACGCCGGAGATGCTGCCGCTGGTCGACCTGACCGCGGAGGAGGTCGAGCGGGTCGTCGCCACCGTCGAGGGCGGCGCCGCGAACGTCGCGGACGTCTACCCGCTCGCCCCGCTCCAGGAGGGCCTGCTCTTCCACCACCTCCTCGCCCGTGACGAGGATGACGCCTATGTGATGCCCATCGTGCTGGAGTTCAGCTCGCGCGAGTGGCTGGACACCTTCCTCGACGCGCTGCGGCAGGTGATCGCCCGCCATGACATCCTGCGCACCGGCATCGTCTGGGAGGGGCTGCGGGAGCCGGTCCAGGTGGTCTGGCGCAGGGCCGACCTGCCGGTCACGGAGGTGGCTCTGAACCCGGAGGACTCCGACACGGTCGGGCAGTTGCTGGCCGGCGTCGGCATGTCGATGGACCTCGCCCAGGCGCCCCTGATCACCGCCCACGTCGCTCCTCTTCCCGGAACCGACGGCTGGGTGGCGCTGCTGCGCCTGCACCACATCGTCCAGGACCACACCGCGCTCGAGGTGCTGCTGGCCGAGCTGGCCGCGTTCGTCGACGGCCGGGGCGGCGAGCTCGCCGAGCCGCTGCCGTTCCGGGACTTCGTCGCCCAGACGCGGACCGGGGCGGACACCGCCGGGCACGAGCGCTACTTCGACGGCCTGCTGGCGGACGTCACCGAAGGCACCGCACCGTACGGCGCGGTGAACGTGCGCGGTGACGGGGCGGGCGTGGTCCGCGCCAAGGTTGCCTTCGAGTCCGAGCTGGACGTGCGGCTGCGCGAGGTTTCCCGCAAGCTGGGAGCGAGTGCGGCAACGGTGGTGCACGTCGCCTGGTCGCGCGCCCTCGCGGTCATGGCGGGCCGCGACGACGTGGTGTTCGGCACCGTCCTCTTCGGGCGGATGAACGCGGGTGCGGCCTCGGACCGGGTGCCCGGTCCGTTCATGAACACGCTGCCGGTGCGGGTGCGGACGGGCGAACTCGGTGTGCTGGACGCGGTGTGGGCGATGCGTGACCAGCTCGCGGAGCTGCTGGAGCACGAGCACGCCCCGCTCGCCCTGGCCCAGAGCGCCAGTGGCATCGAGGGCGGCAGTCCGCTGTTCTCCGCGCTGTTCAACTACCGCCACAACACGGAGGAGGAGGCCCCGGCGCCGATCCGGCCCGTGGACCGGCCGGCGGGCGGCTACCGCACGCTGTTCGCCCGGGAGCTGACCAACTACCCGCTCACCGTCTCGGTGGACGACGACGGCGACGCGATCGGCCTGGCGGTGGACGCGGTGTCCCCGATCGACCCCCTGGCGGTCGGTGTGC
This sequence comes from Kitasatospora sp. Xyl93, assembly GCF_055383135.1. NCBI lineage: Bacteria > Bacillati > Actinomycetota > Actinomycetes > Kitasatosporales > Streptomycetaceae > Kitasatospora > Kitasatospora sp. Xyl93. Next base: position 6,269,678 of record NZ_AP029185.1, read on the forward strand.
TGGTGCGGACGGCTGTCGAGGGTCTGGTGGCGGCGTTGGAGGTGGCGCTGGACGGTGGTCCGCAGGTGCCGCTGAGTGCGGTCGAGGTGCTGGACGAGGTCGAGCGTGGCCGGGTGCTGGGTGAGTGGGCCGGTTCCGGGGTCGTTGGGGAGGCCACGCTGCCCGAGCTGTTCGAGGCGCAGGTGGCGCGGACGCCGGACGCGGTGGCGGTGGTGTCCGGCGGTGAGGAGCTGTCGTACGGGGAGCTGGACGCCCGGGCGAACCGGCTGGCGCGGCTGCTGGTGGGCCGGGGTGTCGGTCCGGAGTCGGTGGTGGCGGTGGCGCTGGAGCGCGGTGTCGCGACGGTGGTGGCGTTGCTGGCGGTGGTGAAGGCCGGTGGTGCGTACCTGCCGGTGGATCCGGGCTACCCGGCGGAGCGGATCGCCTTCATGCTGGCGGATGCCGCGCCGGTGGCCGTGGTGACCTCGCGGGCCGTGGCTGGGACGGCCCCGGCAGGTGTGCCCGAGGTGGTGCTGGACGATGCCGGCGTTGTGGAGGAGTTGGCCGCGCTTCCGGGTTCGCCGTTGGGTGCGGGGGAGCGGGCGGTCCTGCTGCCGTCGCATCCGGCGTATGTGATCTACACGTCGGGGTCGACGGGTCGGCCGAAGGGTGTGGTGGTCGAGCACCGTTCGGTGGCGGGTCTGTTGGCGTGGGCGGGTGCGGAGTTCGGTGGTGCGGACTTCGCCCGGGTGCTGGTGTCGACGTCGTTCAACTTCGACGTGTCGGTGTTCGAGCTGTTCGGTCCGCTGGTGTCGGGCGGCAGTGTGGAGGTCGTGAAGGACCTGCTGGCGTTGGCGGATCCGCAGGCCGGTGTGGGTGCGGTGAGTCTGGTCAGTGGTGTGCCGTCGGCGTTCGCGCAGGTGGTGGCCGGTGGCGGGCTCGGCGTGGAGCCGGGTGTGGTGGTGCTGGCCGGTGAGGCGCTGACGGCGGACACGGTGGCCGGTATCCGGGCTGCTCTGCCGGGGGCGCGGGTGGCGAACATCTACGGTCCGACCGAGGCGACGGTGTACGCGACGGCGTGGTTCGCGGACGGCGATGTCGAGGGTGTGGTGCCGATCGGCCGTGCGGTGGCGGGTACTCGGGTGTACGTGCTCGATGCCCGGCTGCGGCCGGTGCCGGTGGGTGTGGCGGGTGAGCTGTACCTGGCGGGTTCGGGTCTGGCCCGTGGTTACCTGGGCCGGGCGGGGCTGTCGGCTGAGCGCTTCGTGGCGAGCCCGTACGGCACCGGGGAGCGGTTGTACCGCACCGGTGACGTCGCCCGTTGGAACGCGGACGGCCAGGTGGAGTACCTGGGCCGTGCGGACGAGCAGGTGAAGGTCCGCGGGTTCCGGATCGAGCCGGGCGAGGTGCAGTCCGTCATCGCCGCGCACCCGCAGGTCGTCCAGGCGGCCGTGGTGGTCCGTGAGGACGTGCCGGGCGACATGCGGCTCGTCGCGTACGTGGTCCCGCAGGGTGCGGACGGTGCCGAACTCGCCGAGTCGGTCCGCGGGTTCGCCGCGCGCAGTCTGCCGGAGTACATGGTGCCCTCGGCGGTCGTCGTGCTGGACGCGCTGCCGCTGAACGTGAACGGCAAGCTGGACCGCAAGGCCCTGCCGGCTCCGGAGTACACGACCGGCGCGGGTCGTGGCCCGGCGACCCTGCAGGAGGAGCTGCTCTGCGCGGCGTTCGCCGAGGTGCTGGGCCTGGAGGGCGTCGGCGTCGACGACGACTTCTTCGACCTCGGCGGCCACTCCCTGCTCGCCGTCCGACTGATCAGCCGGGTGCGCTCGATCCTGGGCGTCGAGGTGCCGGTGCCGGTGCTCTTCGAGGCGCCGACGGTGGCGGGGTTGGCGGCCCGGCTGTCGGGTGCGGACCGGGCCCGGGCGGCGCTGGTGGCGGGGGTGCGTCCGGAGCGCGTGCCGCTGTCGTTCGCGCAGCGCCGGCTGTGGTTCATCAACCAGCTGGAGGGGGCGAGCGCGACGTACAACGTGCCGGCGGTCATCCGGCTGTCGGGCGAGGTGGAGCGCGAGGCGCTGGCCGCGGCGTTCCTGGACGTGCTGGGGCGGCACGAGGTGCTGCGCACGGTGTTCCCGGTCGTGGACGGTGAGCCCTACCAGCGGATCCTGGGTCCGGAGGAGCTGGACTGGGAGCTGGTGGTGTCGGAGGTGGCGCCGGGGGAGCTGCCGGCGGCGGTGGACCGGGCGCTGGAGCATGCTTTCGACCTGTCCTGTGAGGTGCCGTTCCGGGCGTGGCTGTTCGAGGGTGGTCCGGGTATGCGGGCGCTGGTGGTGGTGATGCACCATGTGGCGAGCGACGGCTGGTCGAGGGGTCCGCTGGCGCGTGACCTGTCGACGGCGTACGCGGCCCGGTCCGCGGGCCGGGCGCCGGAGTGGGCGCCGTTGCCGGTGCAGTACGCGGACTACACGCTGTGGCAGCGTGAGCTGCTGGGCGACGAGAACGACCCGGCCAGCCTGATGCACGCTCAGCTCGGCTACTGGCGTGAGGCTCTGGCGGGTGTGCCGGAGGAGTTGGCGCTGCCGTTCGACCGTGCGCGTCCGGTGGTGGGTTCGCACCGTGGGCACCAGGTGTCGGTGGAGGTTCCGGCGGCGGTGCACGCGCGTCTGACGGAGGTTGCGCGGGCTGAGGGTGTGACGCCGTTCATGGTGTTGCAGGCTTCGCTGGCGTTGCTGTTGTCGAAGCTGGGTGCGGGGACGGACATCCCGATCGGTTCGGCGAACGCGGGCCGTACGGACGAGGCGCTGGACGACCTGGTCGGGTTCTTCATCAACACGCTGGTGGTGCGGGCGGACCTGTCGGGTCAGCCGACCTTCCGGGAGTTGCTGGGCCGGGTCCGGGAGCGGACGCTGTCGGCTCTGGCGCACCAGGACGTGCCCTTCGAGCGGCTGGTGGAGGAGCTGGCGCCGGCCCGTTCGATGGCCCGCCACCCGCTCTTCCAGGTGGTCCTCACCAAGCAGAACACCGTGGACGCGGTGCTCGAACTGCCCGGTATGCAGACGGGTACGGCACCGGTCGACTCCGAGTCGCCGGTGGCGGAGCCCGACGGGCACGAGCCGGTGGCGTCCGAGTCCGCGGCGAAGTTCGACCTCGACGTCCTCGTGGGTGAGGTCTTCGACGGTGAGGGTCGTGCGGCGGGTGTGCGGGGCACGGTGACGGTGTCGGCGGATCTGTTCGAGCCGGTGTGGGCGGGGCGGATCGCTTCGGCCTGGGTCCGGGTGCTGGACGCGGTGACGCGTGATCCGGGTGTGCCGGTGGCGCTGGTGGACGTCCTCGACGACGCCGAGCGCGAGCGGGTGCTGGGCGGCTGGAATGCCACGGAGGAGGAGGTTTCGGCTTCCTCGGTGGTGGAGTTGTTCGAGGCGTGGGTGGCGTCGTCGCCGGATGCGGTGGCGGTGGTGGCCGGTGGTGAGCGGGTGTCGTTCGCGGAGCTGGACGCGCGGGCGAACCGGTTGGCGCACTTCCTGGTGGCTCAGGGTGTGGGTGCGGAGTCGGTGGTGGGTCTTGCCCTGCCGCGTGGTGTGGAGATGATCGCGGGGATCCTGGCGGTGTGGAAGGCGGGTGCGGGTTACCTGCCGGTCGACCACGTGCAGCCGGCGGACCGGGTGGCGTTCACGATGAAGGACAGCCGGGTGGCGCTGGTCGTCACGACGGATGAGATCCTCGGTGAGCTGCCGTCGGTCGGGGTCCGGTTGGTGGCGATCGACGCGACGTTCACGGCGATGCAGTTGGCCGCCCTGCCGGTGACCGCTCCCGGGGTGGCGGTTCGGGCTGAGGGTCTGGCGTATGTGATCTACACGTCGGGTTCGACGGGTCGTCCGAAGGGTGTGGCGGTCACGCACGGCGGTGTGGCGAACTATGTGTCGTCGGTGCCGGGTCGGGTCGGGTTCGGTGTGCCGGGCGGGCGGTATGCGCTTCTTCAGGCGCAGGCCACGGACCTGGGGAACACGGTGGTGTTCGCGAGCTTGGCGACGGGTGGTGAGCTGCACGTCCTGGAGGAGGGGGCGGTCACCGATCCGGCGCGGGTGGCGGCGTATCTGGCCGAGCAGGGGATCGACTTCCTGAAGGCGGTGCCCTCGCACCTGGCCGCTCTGGCGTCGGTGGCGGGTGTGGGGGGTGTGCTGCCGGGGCGTTCGCTGGTGCTGGGTGGCGAGGCTGCCACGCCGGAGCTGGTGCGCGAGCTGGTCGAGCGGGCGGGTGAGCGGGGGGTGTTCAACCACTACGGCCCGACCGAGACGACGATCGGTGTCGCGACCACGCGGCTGAGCGTTGATGATGCCGCCGGTGGTCTGGTGCCGGTGGGTGCGCCGGTGGCGAACACCCGGTTCTACGTGCTGGACGGGTTCCTGCGGCCGGTGCCGGTGGGTGTGGCGGGTGAGTTGTATGTGGCGGGCGTGCAGGTGGCGCGTGGTTATGTGCAGCGGCCGGGGTTGACGGCGGAGCGTTTCGTCGCGAACCCGTACGGTGTCGTCGCCGGGGAGCGGATGTATCGCACGGGTGACCGGGTGCGGTGGACGGCTGATGGCCGGGTGGTGTTCCTGGGTCGTGCGGACGAGCAGGTGAAGGTCCGTGGGTTCCGGGTGGAGCTGGGCGAGGTCCAGGCCGGGATCACCGCGCATCCGCTGGTCGGGCAGGCCGCGGTGGTGGCCCGGGAGGATGTGCCGGGTGATGTGCGTCTGGTGGCGTATGTGGTGGCGGACGATCCGGACGAGGACGCGTCGGGCCTGCCGGCCGCGGTGCGGGAGTTCGCGGCGCGTCGTCTGCCCGAGCACATGGTGCCGGCCGCGGTCGTGGTCCTGGACGCGATCCCGTTGACCGGCAACGGCAAGCTCGACCGCAAGGCCCTGCCCGCGCCGACCTACGGCGGCTCGGCCGCCGGTGGTGGCCGTCGGGCTGCGGGCCTGCGCGAGGAACTGCTGTGCCTGGCCTTCGCCGACGTGCTGGGCCTGGAGAACGTCGGCGTCGATGACGACTTCTTCGACCTCGGCGGCCACTCCCTCCTCGCGGTGCGGCTGGTCAGCCGGATCCGTACCGTCCTGGGCGTCGAGACCGACATCCGTACCCTGTTCGAGGCGCCGACCGTCGCCGCCCTCGCCGCCCGCCTCGCGGACGCCGACACGGCCCGCACCCCGCTCACGCGGATGCCCCGCCCCGACCACCTCCCCCTCTCCTACGGCCAGCGCCGGCTGTGGATCATCAACCAGATGGACGGGCCGAGCAGCACGTACAACATCCCCGTCACCTCGCCGATACCCGGCGATGTGGACGCCGAGCTGCTGAACGCCGCGTTCCGTGACGTGATCGGGCGGCACGAGTCGCTTCGCACCGTGTTCCCGGCCGTCGACGGCGAGCCCCACCAGCGGATCCTCGAACTCGGCGACCTGGACTGGGCGCTGCACGTCGAGGACGTGGAGCGGGAGCTGCTGGGGGCCGCGGTCGAGCGGGCCGAGCGGTACGAGTTCGACCTGTCCGCCGAGATCCCGATCCGGGCGACGCTGCTCCGGGTCAGCCCGGAGGAGTGCGTGCTGGTGATCGTGGTGCACCACATCACCAGCGACGGCTGGTCGTGGGGACCGGCGATCTCCGACCTGAAGACCGCCTACGCGGCGCACCTCGAGGGCCGGGCGCCCGACTGGGAGCCGCTGCCGGTCCAGTACGCGGACTACGCGCTCTGGCAGCGCGAGCTGCTCGGCGACTTCGCCGATCCCGAGAGCCTGGGTGCTCGTCAGATCGCCCACTGGCGTGAGGCGCTGGCCGGGATCCCGGAGGAGCTGGAGCTGCCCGCCGACCGGCCGCGTCCGGCGACGGCGAGCCACCGGGGCCACCGGACGGCGCTGGAGGTCTCGCCGGAGGTGCATGCGCGGCTCGCGGAGATGGCGCGGGTTGAGGGCGTGACCACGTTCATGGTCATGCACGGGGCGCTGGCCGTGCTGCTGAACCGGCTCGGCGCGGGCACCGACTTCCCGATCGGGTCGGCGGCCGCGGGCCGCACGGACGAGGCCCTGAACGACCTGATCGGGTATTTCGTCAACACCTTCGTGGTGCGGACCGACGTGTCGGGCGACCCGACCTTCCGCGAGGTGCTCGGGCGGGTCCGGGAGGCGGCGCTGGGGTCGCTCTCCCACACGGACGTGCCGTTCGAGAAGCTGGTCGAGGAGCTGGCACCGGCCCGTTCGATGGCCCGCCACCCGCTCTTCCAGGTGATGTTCCTGCTGGAGAGCGCGATCGGCAAGAAGTCCGACGGTCCCGGCTACTGGACCGACGGCGGCTCCTTCGAGGCTGCCGGCGGCGGCGTCCTGGCCACCCGCTCCGCTTCGGTCAAGTTCGACCTGGACTTCGACCTGGTCGAGGTGCACGAGGAGGACGGCACGCCGGCCGGGCTGCACGGCGGACTGACCGCCTCGGCCGACCTCTTCGACGCCGAGACCGGCGCGCGCCTCGCGAAGTGGTGGGTCCGGCTGCTGGCGACCCTGGCCGCCGACCCGGACCTGCGGCTCAGCGAGGTCGACCTGCTCGGCCCGGAGGAGCGCCACCGGGTGCTCACCGAGTGGAACGCCACCGAGGCGCCGGTGCCGGACGGGACGGTCGTGGAGCTGTTCGAGGCGCAGGTCGCCCGGACGCCCGACGCCGTCGCCCTGGTGCAGGGCGGGGTCGAGCTCAGCTACGCCGAGCTGGACGCCCGCGCGAACCGGGTGGCGCGACTGCTGGCGGGCCGCGGGATCGGCCCGGAGGACGTGGTCGCGGCGGTCTTCGAGCGCACCGTCGACCTGGTGGTGGCACTCCTCGGGGTGATCAAGGCGGGTGCCACCTACCTGCCGATCGATCCGGCCTACCCGGCGGACCGGATCGCCTACGTGATCGCCGACTCGGGCGCGGTCTGCCGCCTCACCAGCGAGAGCCTGGGCGAGCGGCCGGCCGAGCCCGAAGGGCGGGAGCCGGCCGAGGGCGATGGGCTCGACGGCGTGCCCGTCGTGCTGATCGACTCCGCCGAGGTGCGGGCCGAGCTGGCGACCCTGGCGGACGGTCCGCTGACGGACGGCGAGCGCACGGCGCCCCTGCGGCCGGAGCACCCGATGTGGGTGATCTACACCTCGGGCTCGACCGGACGCCCCAAGGGCGTGCTGGTGGAGCACCGGGCGATCGTCAACTTCCTGTCGGCGATGCAGGACCGCTTCGCGCTGGACGCCGACGAGCGGTTGCTGGCGGTGAGCACGCACGGCTGTGACATGGCCGGGTTCGAGTTCTACCTGCCGCTCCTGAACGGCGCCCGGATCGTCCTGGCCGCACAGGAGCAGGTGCTCGACCCGTGGGCGCTGCGCGCGCTGATCCGCGACACCGGTGCCACGATCGTGCACGCCACGCCGAGCCTCTGGCGCGGCCTGGTGGCCGACGCGGAGGACCCGGTGGACTGGAGCCGGGTGCGGGCGATGATCGGGGCCGAGGCGCTGCCCGCGGACCTGGCGAGGACCCTGCTGAGCCGCACGCCCACCCTGACCAACCTGTACGGTCCGACCGAGACCACGGTCTGGTCGACCGGCAAGGAGCTGGCGGGCGACGGGGCGGACGCGTCGTCGATCGGCTCGCCGATCGGCAACACCCGGGTCTACGTGCTGGACGAGCGGCTGTCGCCGGTGCCCGTCGGCGTGGCCGGCGAGCTGTACATCGCGGGCCGCAGCGTGGCGCGCGGCTACCTGGGCCGGCCGGCGCTGACGGCGGGCCGGTTCGTCGCGGACCCGTTCGCCGGAACCGGGGAGCGGATGTACCGGACGGGTGACGTGGTGCGGTGGACCGCCGACGGCGAGCTGCAGTACGTCGGGCGCTCGGACGACCAGGTGAAGGTGCGCGGCTTCCGCGTGGAGCTGGGCGAGATCGAGTCGGTGCTCGCCGGGCACCACTCGGTGGGCCAGGCCGTGGCGCTGGTGCGCGAGGACGTCCCGGGTGACCAGCGGCTGGTGGCCTACGTGGTGCCGAACCGGGGTGTCCCGCAGGAGGAGCTGGACCAGCTCGGCCAGGCGGTGCGCGCGGTCGCGCAGGACCGGCTGCCGGGGTACATGGTCCCGTCCGCGGTGGTGGTGATCGAGAAGCTGCCGCTGATGCCGAACGGCAAGCTGGACCGCAAGGCCCTGCCGTCGCCGGAGACCGAGGTCCGTGAGGACGCCCACCACTCGGTCACCTCCTTCGAGGCGAACGTCGGTGCCGCCTTCGCGGAGGTCCTCGGGCTGGACAGCGTCGGCGTGGACGACGACTTCTTCGCCCTCGGCGGCCACTCCCTGCTCGCCGTCCGGCTGGTGGAGAACCTGCGGGAGCGCGGGGTGACGATCGCGGTGCGCGACGTGTTCGCGGCGCCCACCGTGGCCGAGCTGCTGAAGCGGACGAGCCTGTCCTCGATGCGGGACGCGCTGGCGGTGCTGCTGCCGATCAGGCAGCAGGGCGAGCGGCCGCCGTTCTTCTTCCTCCACCCGGCAGGTGGCGTGGGTTGGTGCTACATGCCGCTCGCGCGGCACGTGCCGGCCGACATCCCGCTGTACGCGCTGCAGGCCCGTGGTCTGGACGGGGTCGACGAAGTCGCCGGGTCCATCGCGGAGATGGCGACGGACTACATCGAGCAGATGCGGTCGGTGCAGCCGAGCGGCCCGTACCACCTGCTGGGCTGGTCGTACGGCGGCGTGATCGCGCACGAGATCGCCGTCCAGCTGCAGGCGGCCGGTGAGGAGGTCGGGGCACTGGTGATGCTCGACCAGTACCCGTGGGACCGCGAGGAGGACGAGGCCCTGGCGGCCGAGATGGCGGAGCACGAGGAGGAGGAGCTGATCGGCCGACTCGTCGACATGGTGCGGCGGGAGGCGGGCGGCGTGCTCGGTGCGATCACCGACGAGGAGTACCGGACCTTCGCGAAGGTGCTGTACAACGGCCGCAGGATCCGGCCCCACCACGCGCACGGCCGGTTCGACGGCGACGCCCTGCTGGTCGTCGCCGAGGAGAGCCGCGTGGAGGAGGACGAGCGGACCGCCGGATCCTGGGCGGAGTTCGTGACCGGCACGGTTTCGGAGGCCGGGGTGCCGTGCACCCACTACGACCTCGCGAAGCCGGAGAACCTCGGCCTCGTCTGGGCCGAGGTGTCCGCCTGGCTCGGCTGGGAGGACTGACGCCACGAGGCCGTCCGGGCGGAGCGGCCTCAGTCGAGGCCGCTCCGCCCGGCGAGCAGCGAGGCGATCAGGCCCGGTTCGACGTTGCCGCCGCTGAGCAGGACGCCCACGTCGCCGCCGTACTCGGCGGCGTGGGCCAGTGCGGCGGCGAGCGCGGTGGCCGCGGCCGGTTCGACGACCAGCCGGGCGTGCAGGAACGCGGCCATCAGGGCCTCGCCGATGGCCGGCTCCGGCACGGTGACCACCGCGGTGACCGCGCGTTCGGCGAGCTGGAAGGGCAGCGCGCCGATCCGGTCGGGGCGCAGCCCGTCGGCGACGGTGTACCGGGCCGGTACGGTCACCGGCAGCCCGGCCGCCAGGGCGGCGGTGAGTGCCGGTACGGCCGCCGGCTCGGCACCGACCACCGCCGTCCCGGTCCCTTCGGCGGCGAGGCAGGCGCCCGCGACGGCGCTGCCGCCGCCGACCGGGACGATGACGGCGTCCAGCCGGACGCCCTCGGCGGCGACCTGGCCGAGCAGTTCGGCGGTGGCGCTGGCCTGGCCGAGCACCACCCGCGGGTTCTGGTAGGGGTCGACCGCGTCGTAGCCGTGGCGTTCGCGCAACTGCTCGACGACGGCGACGCGTTCGGCCAGCAGGGTGCCGGCGGTGACCACCTCGGCGCCGGCGTCCCGGATCCGTCGGACCTTGGCGGGCGGCGCGTCGGAGGGCAGCACGAGGGTGGCGGGGAGCCGGTGCTCGCGCGCGGCGAGCGCGACCGCGATGGCGTGGTTGCCGGTGCTCTGGGCGATCACGCCACGGCTGCCGGCCCGGGCGAGTTCGTCGACGGCCAGCAGGGCCCCCCGCACCTTGAACGACCCGCCGTGCTGGAGGTTCTCGGCCTTCAGCCACAGCCGGGCGCCGGCGATCGCGTCGAGCGGGGCGCAGCGCACCACCGGGGTGCGCCAGACCCGGTCGGTGAGTTCGCGTACGGCGCGTTCGACGCCGTCGCGGTCGAGCGGAGTTTCCGCGAAGAGCGCGGGGTGCTTTCCGGGCGCGGTGTCAGGCATGCTGCACCGACTTTCCGTCGGGCCCGCCGATTCCATTCCGGTGCGGCGGGGAGGGGAATTGCTCGCACGCCGATGTCATGCCCATCGGGGCCTCCTCAAAAGGGCTGTCTGCGGAATGTGCAGAAGTGGCCTTTATCCTTGCAGGCGAGGTTCTTCGTCCGGAAGACTCGGCCGTCCCCGCCCCCTGCCCCCGCGCGCGCGTGCCGTGGTGGGCCGGCCGGGCCCGGGCGGGTACCAGATCCGCTCCCCGACGGCATCGGACCGTAGGTGTCAGCCCGGGGTTGACAGGAATCGCCGGTTCTTGCCACCGGAAGACCGATGCAGCGCGGCCCGGCCCACTCCACCATGGTGATTCGTGATCGAGATCAGAGAACTGACGAAGCGTTACGGCCAGATCACGGCCGTCGACGGTTTGAGCTTCACGGCCGAGGCCGGGCGCGTCACCGGGTTGGTCGGACCGGAGGGCTCGGGCAAGAGCACGACGCTGCGGCTGCTGCTGGGCCTGGGCACTCCGACCGCCGGCAGTGCGACGATCGGCGGCCGGGAGTTCGGGGACCGCCCGCCGGGTCCGCGCGAGGTCGGCGTGCTGCTGGAGACCCACGGCGTGTACTGCCGCCACGTGGGCAACACCGCCCGGGAGTGCCTGACCGGCCTGGCCTGGCAGTACGGGCTGCCGCGCGGCCGGGTGGACGAGATGCTGGAGGACGTCGGACTGACGGACGCGGCGCAGCGCCGGGTCGGGACCTTCTCGCTGGGGATGCGCCAGCGCCTCGGCGTGGCATTCGCCCTGCTGGCCGACCCGCCGGTGCTGGTGCTCGACGAGCCGCTCAACGGCCTGGACCACCGCGGGCTGGCCTGGGCGCACGGTCTGTTCCGCCGACTGGCCGGCGAGGGGCGCACGGTGCTCGTCACCGGTCAGCCACCGGTCGAACTCGCCGACCCGGCGGTCGAGCTGGTGGTCCTCGCGGACGGCCGCCGGGTCGAGAGGCAGCGGGCGGCGCTGCTTCTCGGCCGCGGCGGGCGCCGACGGGTGCGGGTGCGCACGCCCGACGCCGAGGTGCTGACCGGGCTGCTGACCAGCGAGGGGGCCTCGGTGCTGCGCGACGACGACCAGGTGCTGACGGTGACGGGCCTGAGCGCGCGGCAGGTCGGCGACATCGCCTTCCTGAACGTGGTCCCGGTGTACGAGCTGGCCCCGGAGACCCCCGGCGCCTGAGTCGCGCCACCCCCCGCGCCGCCCCGCCGACCGGCGGCCGTTCAGGGGCTCGGGTGCCGTGAACGCCGGGACGTTCCTATGATGACGGCTCGTCGACATCCCCGCGCACCCCCACGAGCCGTGCGCGCGGAGCTCTCCACCGGCGGCAGGATCCCGCTGGGCGTGTCCCACGACCGTCGGCCCTTCCCGACGGCGCCCAACTGCCCCTGGAGACCAGGTGTCCCGCCGTCCACGACGCTGCTCCCGCACCGTCCTCGACCGCCGTCCGGCGGTCCCGTCCGGACCCGTCCGGCACACCACGCGGCCCGGGGAGGCCGCAGATGTCCGCTGACCTCGACGCCTTCCGCCGCCTGACGGCCCTGCTCGCCACCGGTGAGGCGTCCTACCGGACCATCGCGCACGCACCGGAGGGCCGGACCGAGGCCGCCAGCCTGTTGCGCCGGCACCCGCCGGCGCAGGCCGCCAAGTCCATCGTGGTCCGGGTGGCCACCGGCAAGCGCTCGCGCCGCTACGTGCTCGCGGTCGTCCCCGGTGACCGCCGGGTCGACCTCGCGGCCCTGGCCCGGCGCTTCGACGGCCGGGAGGCGTCGTTCGCCACCCGGGTCGTCGCCGAACGCCTGGCCGGCAGCGTCAGCGGGTCCATCGTCCCGTTCGCCTTCTCGGCCGAGCTGGAACTGCTCGTCGACGAGGGCCTGCTGCGCCACGACGAGATCTACTTCAACGCCGGGCGGCTGGACCTGTCGGTCGCCCTGTCCACCGCCGACTACCTGGAGCTGGCCCGGCCCGCCGTCGCCGCGATCGCGGTCTGACCGGCGGACGGCGACCGGAGGCGGGTCGCGCTGTTCAACCGGCGCGCCGACGCAGTTGCACGGCGGGCGGCCCGGGGCTCCGGGCCGCCCGACCGGCCTGTTCAAGGACCGTGCGCGGCCGTCGGCTATTGATCCACCGCGCTGCCCCGGGCCATTCTGATTCGGGCGAGCGCGCCGCGTGCGGCGATCCCCGTATGGCGAGGCGGATGTGGTTCCTTCGGCCCTCCGGGCATTGGCCCGGGCTGATTCTCTCTGGTCGTCATTCCAGCACGGTTCGGTCGGGTATCCGAAAATTCCGGGATCCACCCCCGGCCGATTTGGTCAATTCCTTCTAAGTTCTTCTGGAGTGAGGGGTGCAGATGCCCGACGAGAAGCTGTTCCTGCGGTCGAAGGCCATCATCGAGCCACTGGTGGACAGGTTCTACGCCTGGCCGTACACGATCGCGCCCGTGCAGGCGGCGATGAACCTCGCGTTCCTGCAGCTGCCGCTGCTGGAGTCCTACCTCCAGTCCCCGCAGGTGCACGTCGCGGCCAGCAACAACCCCGAGCTGCGCGGCGGCTACTTCATCAACATTCCGGAGTCGCGCGCCGACGAGGTCCGTGACCTGGTCGCCTCGATCAAGAGCGACCGGGCCGACATGCTGCGCTTCGCCGAGGCCATCGCGGCCGGTCAGGAGATCCTGCGCGCCAACGCCACCGGTTTCGACCTCACCCCGCTCTACCCGAAGATGCCGGAGGAGCTCGGCGGGCTCATCGAACTCGCCTACGACACCGACAACCAGGCGCAGATGCGCTTCATGGAGCCGGTGGCCTACAAGAGCAAGGTCTACGACGAGTCGCGCCAGTCGGTCCAGCTGTCGCTGGAGACCGGGATCGAGCGCCCGTTCATCCTGAGCACCCCGCGCCTGCCCTCGCCGGACGTCCTGGAGCTGAACATCCCGTTCCGCCACGAGGGCCTCACCGAGCTGTTCAAGGCCCGCGTGCACGGCACCACCCTCGCGCACCTGCGCGAGGCGCTGGGCCTGGACGACGCCCAGACCGTCCAGCTGTCCAAGCTGCTGACGGACCGTCCGAGCCTCTCCGAGGACCGGCACATCGAGAGCGGCGGCCGGATCCGCTACTTCGGGCACGCCTGTCTGGTCCTGCAGACGCCCGAGGCCGCGATCGTCACCGACCCGTTCATCAGCGCCGACAACACCGCCGGCGACCGTTACACGCTGGACGACCTGCCGGACTACATCGACCTGGTGGTGATCACCCACGGCCACCAGGACCACATCGTCCTGGAGACCCTGCTCCAGCTGCGCGGCCGCCTCGGCGCGATCGTCGTCCCCCGGTCCTCGCGCGGCAACCTGGCCGACCCGTCGATGGCGCACATGCTCCGCCACCAGGGCTTCAACGTCATCGAGGTGGACGACTTCGACGAGGTCGAGTTCCCCGGCGGCAAGATCACCGCGACGCCGTTCCTCGGCGAGCACTGCGACCTGGACATCCGCGCCAAGTCCACCTACTGGGCCGAGCTGGCCGGCAAGAAGATCTTCATCGGTGCGGACTCCTCCGGCATCGAGCCCTCGCTCTACCGCTACATCAAGAACCACCTGGGCACCGCCGACATCGCCTTCCTCGGCATGGAGTGCGACGGCGCGCCGCTGACCTGGCTCTACCAGGCGCTGCTGACCGTCCCGGTCACCAAGAAGATGAGCAACTCGCGCAAGCTCTCCGGCTCCAACGCCGAGCAGGCCGCCGCCATCATGACCGAGCTCGGCGCCCGCGAGGCGTACGTCTACGCCATGGGTGAGGAGGACTGGCTCGGTCACGTGATGGCCACCACCTACACCCCGGACACCTTCCAGATCAAGCAGATCGAGGAGTTCATGGGCTGGTGCAAGGAGCGCGACATCAAGGCCGGCCACCTCTTCAAGCAGCAGGAATGGCGCTGGTAGTCCCCCGGCGTCGGTAGGTCTGGGGGCGGGCACCGGGATTCGTCGTCCGCGAGGACCCGGTGGTCCCGCCCCCTGCCGTCGGCCCGGACCGCGGGGCCGCGTCATCCATGAAACGTCACCGGCCGTCGGCCGTTCAGGAGGTAGGTAGCAGCATGGCCGTGCAGGACATCGTCTACGCCGAACTGTTCACCTCGAGCAAGGTCTCAGCCGTCGACTACTTCGTCTCGGCCCTCGGCTTCAGCCCGGTCGCGGACTCGGTGGAGACCGACCGCAGCTCCGTGCTGCTGCGGCAGGGGGACGTGAACCTGGTCGTCACCTCCGGCCGCGGCATCTGGCGCTTCCTCGACCAGTACGGCGACGGCATCGCCGACCTGGCCTTCGGCTGTGACGACCCGGTGGCGGACGGCGAGCGGGCGGTGGCGGCCGGCGCCGCCCGGCTGGACCCGGTCCGCGGCAACACCGCGGTCTCCGGTTTCGGCGGTGTCTCCCACACCCTGCTCCCGGCCGCGGCCCACCCCGGCGCACCGTTCGCCGACGGCCGCCGGTGGACGCCGTGCCCGGCCGACCCGGCTGCCGCGCCCTCCCGGGTCCGGACGCTCGACCACGTCGCGGTCTGTCTCGCCGGCGGCACCCTGGACCGGACCGCGGACTTCTACCGGGACGCCTTCGGCCTCTCCCGCTACTCGTCCGAGTACGTCGCCGTCGGCGGTCAGGCGATGGACTCCATCGTGGTGCGCAGCGCCTCCGGCCGCGTCACCTTCACCCTGGTCGCGCCGGACCCGGCCCAGGAGCGCGGCCAGTTGGACGCCTTCCTGGAGCGCAACGGCGGCCCCGGCGTGC
Source organism: Kitasatospora sp. Xyl93 (assembly GCF_055383135.1). Classification (NCBI taxonomy): domain Bacteria; kingdom Bacillati; phylum Actinomycetota; class Actinomycetes; order Kitasatosporales; family Streptomycetaceae; genus Kitasatospora; species Kitasatospora sp. Xyl93. The sequence continues at coordinate 6,284,711 of NZ_AP029185.1, forward strand.
AGCACCTGGCCTTCCTGGTCGACGACATCGTCGCGGCGGTCGGCGAGGCCCGTGACCGCGGCGTCGAGTTCCTCGACACCCCCGACGCGTACTACGACCTGCTCGCCGAGCGCTTCGACGGGATGGCCGAGCGGATCGCCGAGCTGCGCAAGGCGAAGGTGCTGGCGGACCGGGACGAGTGGGGCCACCTGCTGCAGCTGTTCACCCGCTCGCCCTACGACCGCAACACCCTCTTCTTCGAGCTGATCCAGCGCCATGGCTCCCGAGGCTTCGGCAGCGCCAACATCCGGTCCCTGTACGAGGCCGTCGAGCGCGACCGGTTGAACTCCTGATGGCCGCCGACCCCGGGACGGGACGCCCGCTGACCCCGGCCGAGTACGAGGTCCTGGCCCGCGGTCGGCTGGAGCCCGCGGTCTGGGACTTCCTCGCCGGCGGCGCCGGGGAGGAGCGTACCCTCGCCGCCAACCTGGCGGTGTTCGAGCAGGTCCGGCTGAGGCCGCGGGTGCTGACCGGCCAGGGCGCGCCCGTCACCGACACGCGGATCCTCGGCCGGACCTGGTCCCTGCCGTTCGGCATCGCGCCGATGGCCTACCACACCCTCGCCCACCCGGACGGCGAGGTCGCCACCGCCCGTGCCGCCGGCCGGCTCGGCGTCCCGCTGGTGGTGAGCACCTTCGCGAGCCGCACCTTCGAGGACATCGCGGGGGCCACCAGCGCCCCGCTCTGGCTCCAGGTGTACTGCTTCCGCGACCGCGCCACCGCGCGCGAGCTGGTCCGGCAGGCCGAGGCGGCCGGCTTCGAGGCGCTGCTGCTCACCGTGGACGCCCCGCACCTCGGCCGCCGGCTGCGCGACCTGCGCAACGACTTCCGGCTGCCGGACGGCGTCGTCCCGGCCAACCTGAGCGGCGGCGGCTTCTCCTCGCCCGGCGGGCACGCACGGACCGAGTTCGACCCCGCGCTCGACTGGTCGGTGGTGGAGTGGCTGCGGTCGGTCAGTTCGCTGCCGGTGCTGGTCAAGGGGGTGCTGACCGCCGAGGACGCCCGGCTCGCGCTGGCCGCCGGGGTGGACGGGATCGTGGTGTCCAACCACGGCGGCCGTCAGCTGGACGGCGCCCCGGCGACGCTGGACGTGCTGCCGCAGATCGCGCGGGCGGTCGCGGGCGCCTGCCCGCTGCTCGTCGACGGCGGGGTGCGGCGCGGCGCGGACGTGCTCGCGGCGCTGGCCCTCGGCGCCGACGCCGTGCTCCTCGGGCGGCCCGTGCTGCACGGCCTGGCCGTGGACGGAGCGCGCGGCGTGGAGCACCTCCTCGGCCTGGTCGCCGAGGAGTTGACCGAGGCGATGGCCCTCACCGGCACCGGGTCGGTGGCCGAGGCGGGCCCGGAGCTGGTGGTCGGCGCCGAACCGGCGGACCGGCCCGCGGCACCCCCGCGTCCCCGCGCCGTCCCCGCTCGGCCCGGCGACCTGCGCCGGGAGGACCTGCACGGCAGCGTCAGCGACCCGGTGCTCGACACCATGAACTTCCTCAACGAGGTCACCCAGCGCTACCCCGAAGCGATCTCCTTCGCCCCGGGCCGCCCGTACGCGGGATTCTTCGAGACCGAGCAGGTCTTCACCCACCTGCGCCGCTACCTCGACCACCTGGCCGAGGGCGGCGCCTCGCCCGAGGACGTCCGTTCCGCGCTGTTCCAGTACGGTCCGGCGGCCGGCCAGATCCGCGAGCTGATCGCCGACGCGCTGCGGGCCGACGAGGGCGTCGACGTGCCCGCCGAGTCGATCGTGGTGACGGTCGGCGCCCAGGAGGCGATGCTCATCGCCGTGCGGGCACTGATCGCCGGCCCCGAGGACGTGCTCCTGGTCTCCAGCCCCTGCTACGTGGGCATCACCGGCGCGGCGCGACTGTTCGACATCGAGCCGACGGCCGTCCCGGAGGGGCCGGACGGTTTCCGCTGCGCCGACCTGGAGGCGGCGATCCTCGCCGAGCGGGCGCGCGGGCGCCGCCCCCGGGCGTTCTACGTGGTGCCGGACCACTCCAACCCGTCGGGGACGACGATGCCGCTCGAACAACGCCGGGAGCTGCTCGACCTCGCGGACCGGCACGACCTGCTGGTCCTGGAGGACAGCCCGTACCGGATGGTCAGCCCGGGCCGGCAGCTGCCGACCCTCAAGGCGCTCGACCGGCGGCGCCGCGTCGTGCACCTGGGCTCGCTCTCCAAGACGCTCTTCCCGGGCGCCCGGGTGGGCTACGCGGTCGCCGACCAGGTGGTCGTCGGCGCGGACGGCTCCACCGGCCTCCTGGCGGAGGAGCTCACCAGGATCAAGAGCATGGTGACGGTGAACACCTCGCCGGTCAGCCAGGCGGTGGTGGCCGGGATGCTCCTCGCCGCCGGCGGTCGGACCTCGGAGTCCAACGCCGGGACGGCCGCCTACTACGGGGACGCCATGCGGGCCACCCTGAGCGAGCTCGACCGGTGCTTCCCCGAGGCGGAGCGGGCGGCGCTGGGACTGCGCTGGAACGAGCCGACCGGGGGCTTCTTCCTGGCCGTCGACGTGCCCTTCACGGCGGACAACGCGGCCCTGGAGCTCTGCGCCGAGAACTTCGGGGTGATCTGGACGCCGATGTCGTACTTCTTCCCGCAGGGCGGAGGCGAGCGCAGCCTGCGGCTCTCGGTCAGCTACCTGACGCGGCCGCAGATCGCCGAGGGCGTCGGGCGGCTGGCCGACTTCGTCCGCTGGGCGGCCGGGGAGCGGCCCTGAGCGGTGACCGTGCGCCCCGGTACGGGGAAGGGCCCGCCGTTTCCGGCGGGCCCTTCCCCGTACGCGTTCCGGCGCCGTCCTCAGCCGTAGCGCTTCATCTCGTGGAAGAAGCCGGGGACGGTCTGCAGGCTTCCGGCCGCGGCGACCTCGTCGTGGACGAACTTCGCCACGGCCAGGTCCAGCACTCCGAGTCCGAACGGGGAGAAGACCACGGGCCGGTCGGCCGGGGGAGTGGTCCGGCCCTCCAGCAGGTCGAAGAGCGTGCCGTCGACGAAGTCCCGGTTGCCGGTGAGCTGTTCGGCCAGGTGCGGCGAGGTGTTCGCCTTGAGGCAGTGGTCGACGTCGTCGACCAGGTTGTAGGAGGCGAGGACGATCTCGGGGGAGAGGTCGCGCAGCGAGACGTGCAGCACCACCGGGTTGTGGGCGAACAGGGCCGGGTCGAGGATGTGCGGCTCGCCCGCGACCGTGGCCAGCACGATGAGGTCCGACGCGGCGATCAGCGACTCGGCGGTGTCGTGGACCGTCACCGGGCCGGACCCGGCGCGCTCCAGGTACCCCTCGAAGCCCTCGGCGTGCTCCCGGGACAGGTCGTGGACCCCGACCTCGTCGAAGTCGAGACCGGCCGCCACCAGGTACGTGTGCACGTACCGCGCGATCAGCCCGACCCCGATGAAGCCGACCCGGCGCGGCGCCACGCCCCGCCGCTCGGCGATCGCCACCGCCGCCAGGGCCGCCGAGGCGGCGGTGCGCGAGGCGCTGATGACGGAACTCTCCAGGCAGGCCAGCGGATAGCCGGTCGCGGTGTCGTTGAGGACGACCACGGCGGAGGCGCGCGGGATGCCGGCGGCGACGTTCCCCGGGAACGACGAGATCCACTTGATGCCGTGCACGTCGACGTCGCCGCCGACCGAGGCGGGCAGCGCGATGATCCGGTCGGCCGGCTGCTCGGGGAAGCGCAGGAAGTACGAGTCGGGGTTCACGGTGAGGCCCCGGCCGTGCAGGCGGTAGGTGTTCTCGACCGTCGCGATGACCTCTTTCTCGCGGCCGCGCAGGACGTCGACGACCTGCGCTCCCGGGATGACGGAGAAGGAGGGGGTGGTGGTCATGGGTGCGGGCTCCAGTGCGAGTGGGTGAACGGGTCGTCCTGGCCGAAGTGTTCGTCCAGCCAGTGGTCGTCGTAGATGGAGGTCAGGTAGCGCTCGCCGAGGTCGGGGGAGATCGCGACGGCGACCGGGTCCTCGCCGGGGTACTTCTCGGCCAGCCAGCGGGAGGCGCCGCCCACCACCGTCCCGGTCGACCCGCCGAGCACGAAGCCGCGGGCCGCCAGTTCGCGGCAGACCCGGATGGTGTCGGGCTCGGAGACGTACACGACGTCGTCGACGACGGATTCGTCGACCAGCTCCGGGCGGGTGCTGGTGCCGAGGCCCGGGACCACCCGGCGTCCCGGGACTCCTCCGAAGGTGACCGAACCGACGGCGTCGACGGCCACCACGGTGACGTCCGGGCGGTGCTGCTTGAAGTAGCGCGCGCACCCCGTGAGGGTGCCGGTGGTGCCCGCGCCGACGAACAGGACCTCCAGGGCCGGGAAGTCGGCCGCGATGGCCGGCGCCGTGTTCTCGTAGTGCGCCCGCCAGTTGTTCGGATTGGCGTACTGGTTGAGCCAGAGGTAGCGGTCGCTGGTGGCGCAGAGGTCGCGGACGTACTGGATGCGGCTGTGCAGGTAGCCCAGGTTGGCGTCCTGGTGGGTGACCACCCGGACGTCCGTGCCCAACGAGCGCATCAGCTGCCGGGCGGTCGGGTTGCACCGGGGGTCGGTCACGCAGACGAAGCGGTAGCCCCGGTCGGCCGCGATGATGGCCAGCGCGATGCCGAGGTTGCCGGAGGAGGACTCCACCAGGACCGAGTCGGGCCCGATCCGGCCGTCCCGCTCCGCGGCGTCGACCATCGCGACGGCAGCCTTCAGCTTGATGGATCCGGCGAAGTTGAACCCTTCGCATTTCAGGTACAACGGTGTGCCGTTCACCCGGCGCAGATCCAGGTAGAGATCCTCGACATTGAATTCGTGCGGGGAGCTGATAATGGGCATGGCGCCGGACACCTCGGCAGGACGGTAAGGGATGCGGGGAATGGTCGATACGATCGAAAGCCTGCGTCAAGAAAGCGAGTTGACGTACCCGGCGCTCAGCTCTCCCGGCCCGAGCATCACATTCTCTTCGCCCCGGCGGCGGGCGAATTCGGTATCCGATCGCCCCCGGCATCGATTACCGTACTTCACGGGAAGTAGCCCGGCAAGATCCGGGTATTCCCTGGACAGTCGAAAGCGGATAATGCCGCCGATCAAAAAGGAGCGGATTCGTGACGATCGAGGACGGCCTGCTCGGCCCCGCCGGGCTCCCGGAACTGGCCATCGCCCCCGGGGAGCTGCGGCGGGCCCGCGAGCTGGCACTCACCCGCGACCACCCGGCCGACCTCTCGGACGCGGTGGTCACCCGGGTGGAGCGCTTCGCCCGCGAGCGTGACCGGCCGGCTGTCCGCGACGCCCACGGCCGGGTCGGCTACGCCGAACTGGCCCTGCGGGCGCGCCGACTGGCCACCCTGATGGAGCGTGAGGGGGTCGGCCCCGGCTCGGTCGTCGCGGTCGGCGGCGAACGCGGCGCCACCGTCGTCGCCGCCTTCCTGGCCACCGAGCTGCTCGGCGCGCTCTACCTGCCCGTCGACGGCAACTGGCCCGCGCGCCGGGTCGCGGACGTCCTCGGTCAGGCGGGTGCCGGTCTGCTGCTCAGCACCGACCCGGAGGTCGTGCCGGTCTCGCTCTCCGAGGGCGCCGCGGAGGTCGGCGTCCCGGTGGTCCGGGCCGCCGGGGCGGCCGACCGCGACCCCTGGCAGGGCCCCGCCCGGCTGGAGCGCCCCGACCAGCCCCGGTACGTGCTGTTCACCTCCGGCTCCACGGGCCGGCCCAAGGGCGCGGTGGTCGAGCACCAGGGCATGCTCAACCACCTCGTCGCCAAGGTCGTGGACCTCGGTCTGACCGGGCAGGACGTGGTGGCCCAGACCGCCCCGCTCGGTTTCGACATCTCCATCTGGCAGATGCTCTGCCCGCTGGTCGTCGGCGGCGAGGTCAGCGTGGTCGCCGACGCGACCGCCCACGACGCGGTGGCCTTCGCCCGACTCGTCGACGAACACCGGGTCACCGTCGTGGAGTTGGTTCCCACCATGGTCCGTCTGCTGCTGGACGACCTGGCGGCCGCCCCGCAGGCCGGGCGGCTCGCGGGCCTGCGCTGGATGCTCGCCACCGGCGAGGAGCTGCCCACCGAGGTGGCCCGCCGCTGGCTCCGGGAGATGCCCCAGGCCGGGCTGGTGAACGCCTACGGTCCCACCGAGTGCTCCGACGACGTGACCCACCACACCGTGCTGCCCGCCGACCTCGGTCTGATGCGCCTGCCGATCGGTACGCCCGTGGTCAACACCCAGCTCTACGTGCTGCGCCGCGCGGAGGACGGCTGGCGGACGTGCGAGCCCGGAGAGACCGGGGAACTGTTCGTCGGCGGGGTGGGCGTGGGGCGCGGGTACGTCCACGATCACGACCGGACCCGGGACGCGTTCTTCCGCGACCCGTTCCGCGCCACGCCCACCGGCCGGCTCTACCGGACCGGCGACGCGGTGCGGGTCCTCCCGCAGGGGGCGCTGCAGTACCTGGGCCGGGTGGACCGCCAGGTCAAGCTCGCCGGGGTCCGGATGGAGCTCGGCGAGATCGAGGCGGTCCTGCAGCGCCACCCCGCGGTCGGCGCGGCAGCGGTCGTGGTCCACGACTTCGCCGCCGCCCGCCGCTGACGCCGCTTCGTTCAACCAGCGCGGCGCCTCAGTTGGCCGGGTCCACGGACCCGGCCAACTGAGGCGCCGCCGCCGTTCCCGGGCAGGACGACGGTGCCGGCCCCCACCGGTGGTGCACCGGGGACCGGCACCGTCGTCCTGCCGCGGTTGCGCGTCAGTGCGGTTCGGCGACGGCCATCGCCTCCTCCAGCGGCTCGTGCTGCGCGAACTGGGTGCGGTAGAGGTCGGCGTACAGGCCGCCGGCGGCCAGCAGCTCCTCGTGGGTGCCGCGCTCGGCGACCCGCCCGGCGGCCACGACCAGGATCTGGTCGGCCTCGCGGACGGTGGAGAGCCGGTGTGCGATCACCAGCGAGGTCCGTCCGGCGAGCGCCGCCTTGAGGGCGCGCTGGATCGCCGCCTCGGAGTCCGAGTCCAGGTGCGCGGTCGCCTCGTCCAGGATCACCACCGGCGGGGCCTTGAGCAGCAGCCGGGCGATGGCGATCCGCTGCTTCTCGCCGCCGGAGAGCCGGTGGCCGCGGTCGCCGACCACGGTGTCCAGGCCGTCCGGGAGCGCCTCGACGGTGTCCCAGATCAGCGCCGCCCGGCAGGCGTCGACCAGTTCCTGCTCGCTCGCCCCCGGCCGGGCGTACTCCAGGTTGGCCCGCAGGGTGTCGTGGAAGAGGTGGGCGTCCTGGGTGACCACGCCGACGGTGTCGCGCAGCGACTGCAGCGTCAGCTCCCGGACGTCGTCGCCGGCCACCCGGACGGTGCCCTCGGTGGCGTCGTACAGCCGGGGCACCAGCTGGGTGATGGTGGTCTTGCCCGCGCCGGAGGGCCCGACCAGGGCGGTGAGCTTTCCGGCCGGGGCGTCGAAGCTCAGGTCCTGCAGGGTCCAGGACTCCTCGGCCGACCCGGTGCCCGGTGCGGCCGGGTGTCCGAGCGAGGCCAGGGAGTCCTCGTCGGAGGCCGGGTAGCGGAAGGAGACCTTCTCGAAGGTGATCCCGGGCGCGGCGTCGGAGCGCACGAGGTCCCGGGCGCCGGAGGCCTGGCTGATGTGCGGCTTGAGGTCCAGGATCTCGAACACCCGGTCGAAGCTCACCAGTGCCATCATGGCGCTCGCCTGCAGGCCGGACAGCTGGTTGACCGGCCCGTAGAGCCGCAGCAGCAGCGCGACCATGGCCACGAGCGTGCCGAGCTCCAGGGAGCCGTCGATGGTGAGCACACCGCCCACCCCGTAGACCAGCGCGCTGGTGAGCGCGGTGAGCACGATGGTGAGGACGCCGAGGACCCGGCTCTGCAGGATCAGCGCGATGGCGACGTCCCGCACCCCGGCGGCCTTGCCGGCGAACAGGCCCGACTCCTGCTCCGCACGGCCGTACAGCTTGGCGAGCGTCGCGCCCGCGACGTTGAACCGCTCGCTCATCAGCGCGCTGAGCTCCGCGTCCAGCTCCATCCGCCGTCGGGAGAGCCGCTGCAGCCGCCTGGCGATCAGCCGGGCCGGCAGGAAGAAGAGCGGGACGACCACCAGCGCCGTGAGGGTGATCTGCCAGGACAGGTAGAACATCGAGCCCAGGACCAGGACCAGCGACAACACGGTGGACAGCGAGTCGGACAGCAGGCTGGTCACCGCCTGCCGCGCCCCGACCACGTCGGTGTTCAGCCGGCTGATCAGCGCACCGGTCTGGGTGCGGGTGAAGAAGGACAGCGACTGCGCCTGGACGTGGGCGAACACGGTGGTGCGCAGGTCGTACACGACGCCCTCGCCGATCCGCCCGGAGCACCACGCCACCAGGTAGACCGAACCCGCCTCGACCAGCGCGAGGCCGGCGACGACCAGGCACAGCCAGATCACGACGTCGGTGCGTCCGGGCAGGATGCCGTCGTCGACGATCTTCTTCAGCAGCAGTGGGCTGGCGGCGGTGGCCACCGCGTCGACCACGGTGCCGGCCAACAGCAGCACCACCGTCCACCGGTGCGCCAGCGCGTACGGGACGACCCGCCGGACCGTCCCCCTCCTGATCCGGCCGGCTGTCGGCTGGTCGCCGCTCCCTGCCGTGGCCCGACCTGGCCCCGCATCCCGGTTCCTTGCCATGCTGGAATCAGCTCCGTGTTCGTCGGGGACCGTCAGTGCTTGTCGAGGAACTCGATGATCGCCGTGTTGACGGCGTCCGGGTCCTCCAGGTTTCCGAGGTGGCCGCACTTGGGAATCTCCACGTAGTCGCAGCCGGGAATGGTGTTCGCGACCTCGGCGACCAGGTGGGGCGGGCAGATGAGGTCGTCGGAGAAGGCGATCGCGCGACAGGGCACGCCGATGGCGCGCAGGGCGTCGCGGCGGTCGCCGGCGACATCCGCCCCCTGTTGGCCGGGCGCGCTCTGACCCGCGGTCAGCTCGAAGATGTCCAGCCAGCCGGTAGCGGTGGCGTCGTCGTTGAGCGTCGTGGGGGAGAGCATCTCCAGGACGGTGCGCACCGCCTCGTACTTGGGCGGCAGGGTGATGCCCGAGGCGGTCAGCGCGCGCTCCGCGGCCACCATCATCCGGCGGGTGGCGTCCGAACGGGCCCGGGTGGCCAGGAGGACGGCGCAGCGCACCAGGTCCGGGCGGGCGAGCGCGACCTCCTGGGCGATCATGGCGCCCATCGACGTGCCGACGAGCCGGCACGGCCCCAGGTCCAGACGCTCGATCAGGCCGAGGGTGTCGGCGGTCAGGTCGGCCAGTGAGTAATCGCCGGGCGGGGCGTCGGAGGGCGCGATGCCCCGGTTGTCGAAGACGATCGTCTCGTAGCCGGCCCTGTTCAGCGCCGGGGTCTGGTGCATGGTCCAGACCCGGCCGCCGGCCCCCGAACCCATGATGAGCAGTACCGGTTCCCCCTTGCCGGACCGCTGGTAGGAGAGCCGGACCCCGTTGACGCTCACGAACGGCATGGCGCTGCTCCCTCGCCGGCGACGGGTGCGGGCATGACGGCCTCCTGGGGGTCGAGCGGGTGGATGGCTCTGGGCGGACCGCGTCCGCGACCGGGGACGGCAGGGCCCCGGCACTGATGGATCCTGGGGCGGCCCGGCCCGGCCTGGACGGGCGTCCGCCCGTCGCCATCGGTGGCAGCGTTCCACGATGTCACCGGGCCGACGCGCAATCAAGATCGGTCCGAACCAGCGAGATTCGCATCCGGAACGAGCCGTTCAACCGCAGCGGGGTGGCAGTTGAACAGCCGGGCGGCGAGGGCGGACGGCACCGGTTGACGCGTCGGCGAGGCTTGGGGACATAGTGGGCTCGCACGGGGCCCGGCGCCGCGCCGGACGGCCACCGACGGTGGAGCGAGTCCGGGTGAACCACCCGGGTGAACGCGCGCCATCGATGCGACCCACCTCATGTATCCAAGAAAGGACGGCGTGGTGACGAATCCGTTCGACGATCCCGATGCCGAGTACCTGGTCCTGGTCAACGACGAGGGCCAGCACTCGCTGTGGCCCGTCTTCGTCGACGTTCCCGAGGGCTGGACCTCGGTGTTCGGGAAGTCGGGGCGTCAGGAGTGCCTCGACCACATCGAGAAGTCGTGGACCGACATGCGGCCCAAGAGCCTGATCGAGGCCATGGCGGCGCAGAAGTAGTCCGGACCGGTTCCGGGCGATATGCCGATGCCGCCGACCGTCACCCGACGGTCGGCGGCATCGGCATATCCGGTTCCGGCGGGGTTGTGCCGGCCTCTCGTGCAGTAACCGGCGGATAACTGACGATCACTCGACAGTCGCAGGTGCGACGGGTGAGTATGGGGCCGGATGTTCGGAAGTTGCTGGTGTGACTCACGGGGTAAGGGGAGGGTGGGTTTATCCGAACCGCTATCGGCTGCCGCTAGCGGTGGCCGAGTGCTGGGCTGTTCAGGGGGCGGCCCCCCCGGGGGCGGCGCACGGGTATTCCTTCCGGGGCTTCGGGCCCGCCCTTTCGGCCCCGGCCGGGTGAGTTCCAGCGGCAGCCGGGCTGATCTGTTCAACGGGACGGGGGAGTACGACGATGGGCCATGTCGGCGTGGACGGCGAGGGTTTCGCAGGATTCGAGCTCGAGAAGACCGGCGACCGGATTGCGAAGACGGTGGTGCTTCGTCAACGGGACGTCGTGCGACTGCCGTTGGCGTCTCTCATGCCGGGGGAGTCGCCCCGTCTCGACGGCCAGGACACGGAACACGTGGCCCGGCTGGCGGAGCTCGACGAGCCGCTGCCCCCCATCCTCGTGGACCGCCGCACCATGCGGGTGATCGACGGCATGCACCGCCTGCTCGCCGCATGCCTGCGGGGCCAGGACACCATCGAGGCGGAACTCTTCGACGGCACCCGGGAGGAAGCGTTCCTCCGTGCCGTCGAGGCGAACACGACGCACGGCCTCCCGCTCTCCCAGCAGGACCGGCGAGCCGCGGCCGCACGGATCGTGGAGGCCCACCCGGAGATGTCGGACCGGGCCATCGCCAAGGCCTCCGGCCTCGGGACGAAGTCGGTGGCCGCCATCAGGCGGAACATGGACCTGAAGGGGGCTCAGCCGACCGCCAGGATCGGGCGGGACGGCAAGGTCCGGCCGCTGAGCAGCGCGGAGGGCCGGCGCCGGGCCGCCGAGCTGATCGCGGAGAACCCGGAAGCCTCACTGCGCGAGATCGCGCGGCGCGCCGGTATCTCGCCAGCCACGGTGAGCGATGTCCGCAAGCGGCTGACCGCCGGCGAGCTCGCGGTCACCGAACGCAGGCCCGTCTCCGTTCCGGACGCCGGCGGCCTGTCGGTCGCCGCCGACCGGGTGCCCGCTCAGCGGAGCGTCCGAAAGGTGCGCCTGGTGCAGCCGGACCCGCTCGAACTGATGGAGAAGCTGCTCCGGGACCCCTCCCTGCGGCACAAGGAGGAGGGGCGGCACCTGCTGCGCCTGCTCCAGCAGAACGCGCTCGGCAACCAGATGTGGGCCAAGCTGGCCGCCGCCGTGCCGGCGCACTGCCGCAACCTCGTCGTCGACCTCGCGCGCCAGTACGCGGAGACCTGGACGGACTTCGCGCAGGAACTGGACCAGAGCGTCCGCGCCATGAGCCGGGACACCCAGCTCCCGCCGCAGCGCCAGGTCGGCATGGGGGCCTAGTCGTCCCGGCAGAGTGTCGGAAGGCCGTTGGCCGGGTGGGATCCCGGGCCGGCGGCCTTCCGCGTCGGTGGGGCGGGGCCCTTCCGTGGGGAGGGCGGTGGTCGGGGACGGCTCGCGGCGGGTGGCAGTTCGTGTCCGTCGGGGAATTCCGCCCGGGTGGTCCGCGGGAAATGCCGCGCCGGAGGGCGGTCAGGGTGTGAGGGGGTTGCGCCCCAGATGGATGTTTGTCCGGCAACAGTGGTGAACGTGGGGCAATGTCACAACGAAATGGACACGGTGTAATCCGCGTCACACCGGAGTCCGTTGACGGAGAACGGTCAAACGATCAATAATCCCGCTGAGCAGCTGCTGTCACACTCGTCCGACAGATTTTCACGGAATCCTCCGGGCTTTAGAGGTTTACCGGGTGCGGAGGTCCGGGAGTGGCGCCGGGCCCGCTGGGGAGCGGGGCGGGGTGGCCTGTGGGGCCCCCGGCGTGCGGTGGTGGGGCGTGGTCCGCATTCGTTTCGGGAATTTCGCGAGCTCCGCGCGGTGCAGGGGGCTCGCGCCGGAATGGTGTGGCGGTTTTGTGCGTATTGGGTTCGGATGTCGTAATGACCAGGGCCTCGGCCCGCTTTCTCGGTTTCCCTGGCGGCCGTCACCGGCTCGCGTGAGCGTGACCGCGCGGGCCGGGAAGGATTCCCACTCCGGTAGGAAGAGGTTGGAACATTGATTGTCGACAACGCTCTCGTCCGGTACTACGAAGAGATCCGCGCAGCCCTGCGGGACCTCCTGGGCGACCCGGAAAAGGCCGGCTCCGAAGGTTTCACGCCGGGTGTCGAACTGCCCGAACTCACCGCGGCCATGCAGGAGTACCTCTCGGTCTCCGGCCTCGCCCACGCCGCCATGCCGTCGTACCGGGGGCGGAGCCTCGCGCTGCTGGACCTGACGCGCAATCCGGCCACCATGACGACCAAGACCTTCGCGTCCCTGGTCATCGTGGCCAGGGCCGTGCGCTTCATCCAGGACACCGGACAGCGCGTCACCATCGTCACGCCGTCCTCCGCCAACAAGGCCATCGCCATGCGCGACGCGGTGCTCCGGGCCATCCGGACCGGCCTGGTGGACGCGGACCGGCTCAACGTCGTCACGGTGGTCCCCGAGGGGGCGGTGGGCAAGCTGCGCAGCTCCGAGCTGTTCACCGATCCCGCGCTGCGGGCGCGCAACCCGATCGCGGTGTACGGGGGCGCGGAGCCCGGCACGGTGAAGGCCATCGCCCTCGGGTTCGTCGGCGAACACCGGAACGCGGTCGAGAAGGAGTGCGAGACCAACCTCTGGTACACCCTCCAACTGGAGAACTACCTGGCCGCGGACGTGGTCAGGGCGCTGGCCGAGGCCGAGCTGTTCCCGTCGGCGCCCGGCGAGGCCCGGTTGCACCTGCACTCGGTCTCCAGCGCCTACGGGCTGCTCGGCCACGCCTACGGCCGCAGCCGGCTCCCCGCCGACGTCCGCTCCCGGACCCTGCCGCCGCACTACTTCCTGGTGCAGCACCTGGGTGCCCCCGACATGGTGCTCAGCCTGTACAACGAGGGCTCCACCGACACCGGGAACCTCCCGGAGTACGGCTACGACGCGGAGACGGGGCTGTTCACCCAGAGCGCCGACCCGCGGTACCCCGCGCGGACCTTCGACCCGCGGGAGACCCTCGACCCGACCTTCTACACCCGCAACCCGCCCACCTCGCCCCGGATGAACGAGCTCATCCGCACCCAGGGCGGCGGCGGCATCGTCGTCTCGCTCGCCGAGTGCCTCGGCCGCTACGGGCAGGTGCGCGCGCTGCTCGGGGAGGCCGGCGTGCGGCTGCCCGCGAACCCCACCGCGCTGCGCGAGTGGTCCCTCGTGATGGCGATGACGGGCCTGCTCAACGCCGTCGACCGGGGGTTGGTGCCGGAGACCGACATCCTGGTGCACGGCTCCGGCAGCTACTCGGCGACGGACTACGGCCACCTCACCGTCCGGGACCTGCACCCGGTGGCCACCGCCGAGGACCTGCGGCGTGTGGTGCTGGACGCCACGCCGTCCGCCTGACCGCCCGTGCCGGGCTCCCTCCCCGCCGACCCTCCCGCCAGCCACCGACGAACCCGCCGAGGTGACAGCCCCGTGGCCCCTGCCGTCCCGCCCCCGCGCGCCACGCCGCAGCAGCGGCTGCGCATGCACACCGGTTACCACTGGCGCAACAGCGGCAACCCGGTCCTGACCACCGCACGGACCGCCTGGGACACCCGGGACGGCGCCACCTTCCCGGCCGTCCACTCGGAGGCCGGGGGGCTGTCGGTGAGCTACGCGGGCCTCGCCGAAGGCCTCGCGTACACCCTGGAGTTCACCGAGCTCCGGCGCGACGCCGACGCCCAGGGCGTGCGCCGCCGGAGCGGCCGGCTGACCGGGGCAGCCCTGCGGGACCCCGCGCGGCTGCCAGACGCCGACATCGTCATCGTCGGCACGAGCGCCGCCCGGGCCCGGGCCCTGCCGCGCCGGGCCTCCCTCATCGTGCCGATGCGGGTGCACTTCGTGATCGACTTCGACGCGGACCCGGACACGGTGCGGCAGCGCATCTCCAAGCGGGAGCGCCAGCAGTTCAAGCACGACCTGAAGGACCACGACTGGACCTGGGGGCTCAGCCGGGACCCGGCCTGGTTCGACCACTTCTACGACCGGCTCTACCGCCCCACCATGTTCCAGCGGCACGGGGACCGCGAGCGCACCGAGACCAAGGAGGTCTCCTACGAGTGCCTCTTCCGCGGCGGCCGGATGTTCGTCCTGCGGCAGGACGGCGAACCGATCGGCGGAGCGCTCTGCCACTGGGACCGGGCGTCGCGCACGATGACCCTGCGCCTGCTCGGCGTGGTCGACGGCGCGCGCGAGCACTACGACAGCGGCGCCTTCAAGGCGATCTACCACTTCCTCATCGACTGGTGCGCCCGCCACGGCGTGCGCCGGCTCGACTTCCAGGGCACCGAACCCTTCGTCAGCAAGGGCACCTACCAGTGGAAGCGGCGGTTCGGCACCCGGGTGCTGCCGCCGCCCAACCACTTCGGCTCCAAGCGGCTGTGGCTGCAGGTCCGCGGTGACACCCCGGAGGTGCGGGACTACCTGGTCGCCAATCCCGTCCTGGCCGAGCGGACGGACGGGACCCTGGAAGCGGTCTACTTCCGCGACGCGCGGCGCGCCCCCCGGCTCGACTACTCCGCCAAGTCCCCCGGGGTGGCGGCCGTGCGCGAGGTGGACCTCGACGAGTTCCTCGCCGGAGCGGTGCGCGGGCCCGCCGGAAGGGCGGCCCGCCCGTGACCGCCCCGTGGTACGGCACCGCACCGCCGCCGCTCGACGGCCGGCTCGAACTGCCCGCCGTCCGGCGGGAACTGGCCCGGGTGGAGGACGGCGAGTACGCCCGGGTGGTGCCGGTCGCGTCGTCCCTGCGGCCCGTCATGCTGCCGCGCACCTCCTACGACGAGCTGTTCACCGCCACCGCCGACCTGTTGGCGCTGCTGCGCCGGACGCTGCTGGAGAGCGCCCCGACGGCGGCCGGCCGGATCGCCGCGCTCGGCGCCGACGAGGCGATGTACCCCCTGGTCATGGACGGCCCGGTCGAGGAGGACTACGCCACCTGCATCGCCCGTCCCGACGTCATGGTGGGTGCCGACGGCCCCCGGTTCCTGGAGTTCAACATCGGCTCCGGCATCGGTGGGGTGGTGGACACGGCCCTGCACACCGCCGCGTGGGTGGCGGCCTTCGGCGGGCCCGGGCGGACGCCGTTCGACGCGGTCGATCCGCTCGCGGTGCGCGACGAGCTCTTCGTGCGCGCCGTCCGGGACCTCGGCGTCAAGCCCGCGGTCGCGATCGTCGGCACGCTCCGCGACTTCGGCGGCGCCCCCAGCCGCTACTTCCGGATCCAGGAGGAGTCGCTGCGCCGCCGCGGCCTGGCCGTCGAGACCTTCGAGCCGGAGGACCTCCTCGACGGGCTCGGCCTGCCGGGGGAGCCTCGCTACCGGCTCGGGCTGCGCCACTTCACGATCCTCGAATGGCTCGGCCACGGCATCGACCTCGGCCCGGTGCGGACGGCCCTGGACGCCGGCGTGCGGTTGATCGCCAGCCAGACCGCGTACCTGGTCGCCAACAAGAAGGTGCTCGGCTGGGTGTCCGAGGGGCGGCCGTGGATGACCGACCGGGACCGGCGGACCGTCGAGCGCTACCTGCCGTGGACGCGCGTGGTCGGGGACCGGCCCGTCGAGCGGCACGGCCGGACCGTCCCGCTCCCGGACCTCCTCCTGGAGCACCAGGAGGACTTCGTGCTGAAGCCCGCGATCGGGATGAGCGGCCGGCAGGTGCTGGTGGGCCGCTCCTGCGCGCCGCAGGCCTGGCGGGCGGCGGTGGCCGCGGCGGTCGCCGCGCAGGACCACATCGCCCAGGAGTGGGTGGAGCCCGCGCCGTACCGGATGGAGTTCGACGGCCCGGGCGGCTCCGGCAGCCACGAGGCCGAGGTGGCCCCGGTCTTCAGCCCCTTCCTGTTCGACGGCCGGCCCGCCGGCTGCATGGTGCGCTACCTCCCGCCCGAGCGGGACGGCGTGGTCAGCATCCACGGCCACGGCGCCCTGTCGAACGTGGCGTTCGCGCTCCGCTGACCCCCGCGACTCTCCCAGGAGGACGACATGACGACCTACGCGCGGGCCGACTACGGCCCGGTGTCCGTGGCCTACACGGCCGAACTCGACGGCGGCGGCAACACCTTCGGCCGGGCGTACGCGCCGTTCGTCCGGTCCCGGTTCGGCCGGGTCGGCTCGGTCTTCGAGTGGTGCGCCGGCCCCGGGTTCATCGGCTTCTCCCTGCTGGCGGCCGGACTGTGCGACTCGGTCGACCTGGGCGACGTGAACCCCGCCGCCGGGGAGGCGGTCGAGCGGACGATCGTCGAGAACGGTCTGCGCGGCCGGGCCCGCTTCCACCTGTCCGACGGCTTCGACGACGTGCCCGCCGACCTCCGCTGGGACCTGATGGTCGGCAACCCGCCGCACGTCAACCAGACCGCGGCCGCCTCGGACTACCAGCGCTCGCACTCGCCGCTGATCTGGAAGGACACCGACTGGGGCATCCACCGTTCCTTCTACGCCGCGGCGGCCGACCGGCTGCGGCCCGGGGGCTCGGTCGTCGTCCAGGAGAACCACCGCTTCTCCACCCCGGAGGACTTCACCGGGATGGTCGAGAAGTCCGGCCTGGAGGTGGTCGGAGCCTTCGACTGCGGCGAGGGCCACGAGGACTACTACTTCCTCTGGTCCCGGCTGCCCGGGCCCCGGACGTCCTGAGAGCCCCCGCTCCGAGCACCGGTTCCACCCTGACCCCCACCAGCCGACCACAGCGCGAGGAGAGCGCCACCATGCTGCGTTCCATGATGAAGTCCAAGATCCACCGGGCGACCGTGACCCAGGCCGACCTCCACTACGTCGGGTCGGTCACCGTGAGCGCCGATCTGATGGAGGCGGCCGACCTGCTCCCCGGCGAGCAGGTCGACATCGTGGACATCGACAACGGCGCCCGGCTCACCACCTACGTCATCGAAGGCCCCCGCGACTCCGGGGTCATCGGCATCAACGGCGCCGCCGCCCGGCTGATCAGCCCCGGGGACCTGGTGATCATCATCGCCTACGGGACGGTCACCGACGACGAGGCCCGGGACCTCAAGCCCCGGGTGGTCTTCGTCGACGGGCAGAACCGGCCGGTGAGCGTGGGCGCGGACCCCGCCGAGGCGCCCGAGGGCTCCGCGCTGCGACGCGGCGACCAGGTGTCCCCGTGACGGGGGCCGCGGGGCGGAGGGGCGGCCGCGCGTGAACCCCGTGATCACGTGGATCTACCAGTCCGAGGACCTCGACCCGGCCGCGGTCGAGGCGTTCGAACAGGGCATCACCCGGCGCTACTCGGCGCTCTCGCGGCCCCGCGGCCTCGACTTCCGGGTGATCAGCGCCACCGAACTGGTGCCGTCCTGCGTGGGCGGCCGGCCGGTCCTGCGCCACGGCGACGAGGACCTGCTGGAGCAGCGGCAGTGCTTCGTCGTCGAGGACATGGCCACCGACCCGCAGGGCCTCCAGGCACTGCGGGCGGTCTACCGCACCATCGAGGCGAGCGACTCCGTCCTGCTCAACCGCTCGTTCACCGGCCCGGACTACCTGGAGCGCGACAAGCTCGCGCAGCTCCAGTACGCCGCCGGCCTGGGCATCCGGACGGCGGACACCGTCGCCGTGCCGCCCGGCAGGTACGCCCGGCGGGTGCTCGACGAGGTGCGGCGCGGCCTCGGCGACGGCCCGTACATCGTCAAGCCCCGTGAACTGACCGGCGGTTACGGAGTGCTGCGGGTCGACTCGGAGCAGCAGCTCGGCGCCGTGGTCGACCTCGTCGCCCAGGCCGTCGGCGGGTACCTGGTGCAGCCGCTGATCCCGCACCACGGCGACATGCGCGTCTACCTGGCCGACGGCGAGGTCGTCTCGTCGATGACCCGCCGCCCCCGCCCCGGCGGCTACCTGGCGAGCGTCAGCCAGGGCGGGTCCGTCGACGTGAACCGGGACCACGACCTGGTCGCGGACCAGTGCGTCCGCCTCGCCCGGGAGCTGCGGGCCGAGTGGATCTGCGTGGACTGGCTGATGACGGACTCCGGGCCGGTGCTGAACGAGTGGAGCACCGCGCACGGCGGCTTCACCGTGATGCCCGAGCCGGAGCTCGGCAAGGTCGCCGACGCCTTCTTCGGGTGGATAACCCGCCGCTTCGAGGGGAAGTCGGCGGCCCGCTGAGCCGGTGGCCGGCTGAGTCGACGACCTGTTGAACCTGCGGCCGTCCGGCGGCCGGGCCCGTGCCGCACCCGCTCGATCCGGCGGGTGCGGCACGGGCCGCGGCCCGTCGTCCGGGCCGCGCTCAGTCCCGGTCGGCCGGGCGGAGCGCCTGGCGCAGCCGCACCGCCCAGACGATCACGGCCGCGAGCGCGATCGAGACCACGGCCGTGGCCATTCCGGCCTGGATGCCGACGGAGACGGTGATGCTGCTGGCCACCAGCGCGCCGAGCGGGACGCCCAGGCCCGAGGACAGCATCCGGCGGGTGGTGTTGACCCGGCCCTGGAGCTCGGGCGGCGTCACCTCCTGGGAGTACGTCATCGTGTTCACCAGGACGACGAGGTACGCCGTTCCCCACGCGGCCAGCGCCACCAGCGCGACCAGCCAGTCGGAGGTGAGGACGACGACCAGGCCGAGCAGCGCCCCGACCGGCAGCACGCCGAGGAGCAGCGGGAAGGCCTCGAAGCGCCGCCGCAGCCGGGGCAGCAGCAGGGAACCGCCGATGCCCCCGGCGCTCCAGGCCATGAAGAGCAGGCCGATCCGCCCGTCGGAGCCGTGGATGCCCAGCGAGCGGTCGGCGAAGACGACCAGCTGGCCGACGATGGCGCCGCCGGAGAACGACTGGAGGGTGCCGACCACGGTCATGACCCGCAGGGTGGGGTGGCCCGCCAGGAACCGCAGCCCCTGCCCTATCGACTCCTTGAAGCCCGGCCGCTCGGCGTGCGGGGCGGCGGCCTGCGGCGCGACGTTGGTGACCGCCCTGATGAACAGCGCCGACACGGCGAAGCTCAGGGCGTCGAGGGCGAGCGTGCCGGCCGGGCGGAAGAGCGCGATGAGGCCGCCCGCCACGGCGTTGCCGACGATGCGGACGACGGTCTCCGCCCCGTAGATGGCACTGTTGGCCTGGGTCAGGCCGTCCTTCCCGACGATGTCGGGGACGAAGCCGTAGACGCCCGCGTCGAAGAACAGGGCGAGGCTCGCGGACAGGAACGCCACCAGCATGACGTGCCACGCCGTCAGCGCTCCCAGCGCCCAGGCCAGCGGCACGGTGGCGAGGCAGAGGGCGTTGAGCCAGTCGGTGGCGATCATCAGCGCGCGCCGGTCCACGCGGTCCGCGACGGCGCCCGCGATCAGGCCGAACGCCAGGTAGGGCAGTGTCCCGGCGGCCGCGACCAGGGAGACCAGCAGCGGCGACCCGCTCTCCTGGAAGACCAGGACGGGGAGCGCCACGGTGGTGATGGCGGACCCGAGGCCCGAAACGGCGCGGGACAGCCAGAAGTTGCGGAACCCCTCGATGCGGCGGAGGGGGATCGCCTGCGCGGTTGACATCTCGTGATCGGTTTCCGTTCCTGGGGTGACGGTGGGTGGGGCCGGCGAGCGGTGGTGTGACCGGCGGCGGGTGCCCGGCCGGTCAGGGTGGTCGGGCGGCGCGGGGGGCCGTTCTTCCGGGGGCGTTCCGTGGCTTCCCGACGATCTCCCCTTGCCCGTAACCGTTCTGACGACACGTCAGAATGGTGTGGTGGTACCCGGATCGGCTCCGAAAACGGCCGACACCCGGCCCCCTGGGCGGTGGCCGGGTGGGTGTCGACCAGGGTCGAGGAGGTCTTCGCGGGGCCCGCGAGGGCGGGTCGGGCAGGTCGGGGCCGCCGGGCGTCCGCTGGCGCTTCCGGCATCAGGGCGGGCTGGCGGTGACGTCTCCACAGCGCGGTGTCTCGGGCGGCCGGTCCGGAAATCACGAAACATTCGGCACTGTAGCAGCTCGTTGCGCTCATGACACCCGCCGAACGGCGATCCCGGACGGCCCCGGCGCGGACGCAGAACCAGGCGCCGGCCGCCCGTCGGCGGGCGTTCGGCGGATGGCCCGGCGGTCCCGGTCGGCAGGGCCCTCAGGTGTGGCCGGACGACCTGGGTGCGCCTGCCGGCGACGAGGCCGGGACGGGACGCGAAGAGGGCCGCCGGCCGGCTCCGGTCAGTCCCAGCGGACGGGCAGGGCGTGGACGCCGTAGGTCTGGGTGTCGTAGCGGAACGGCACGTCGCTCTCGGGGACGGCGAGTCTGAGGCGGGGCAGGCGCCGCAGCAGGGTCTCCAGGGCGGCGGCCAGTTCCGCCTCGGCGAGGAGCTGACCGAGGCAGCGGTGGGCGCCGAAGCCGAAGGCGACGTGGTGGCGGGCGTCCCGGGTGAGGTCGACGTCCGCGGCGGCGGGGAACGCCGCTTCGTCCCGGTTGGCGGTGCTCAGCATGCAGATGACCCCTTCCCCGGCGCGGATGACGTGCCGGTCGACCGTCACGTCCTCGGTGGCGACGCGGCCGAGACCCTGGTGGAGGATCGTCAGGTAGCGCAGCAGCTCGTCGACGGCGGTGGCGGCCAGGGCCGGCTCGGCGCGCAGCCGGACGAGCTGCCCGGGGTTGCGGAGCAGGACGAGGACCGACAGCGCGATCATGTGCGAGGTGGACTCGTGGCCGTTGATGAGTAGCAGCCGGCCGGTGGCGGCGATCTGCCCGGGTGTGACGCCGTCCTGGGCCGACAGCCGGCTGACGATGCCGTCGGGGGCCGCCCGGCCGTCGCGGACGAGTCCGGTGAGGTACCGGTCGAGGTCGTCGCTGGCCTGCCGGGCCTGCGCCGGGTCGGCGTCGTTGTGCATCAGGACGCGGCTGCGCCGCTGGAAGTAGTCCCGGTCCTGGTAGGGGATGCCGAGCAGGAGGCAGATGACGCGTGAGGGCAACGGCAGAGCGAACCGCGCCATGAGGTCCGCCGCGGTGCCCTCCCGGGTCATGGTGTCCACCAGCTCCTCCGCGGTGCGGCGGATCTCGGGGCGCAGCGCGTCGACGTTCCTCCGTTTGAAGTCGGGGAGGACCAGGTGGCGCAGTCGGGTGTGTTCGGGGCCGTCCAGGTTGATGAAGCTCCGGTTCCCGTCGGCGACGGCCCTCCGGGCGGGGTTGAGGAAGGGGAATCCGGGGCGGCGGGTGTCGGAGCTGAAGCGGGGGTCGGCCAGGATGGCGCAGACGTCCTCGTGGCGGGTGGCCATCCAGCTCTCGGAGCCGTCCCACAGGCGGACCCGGGTGATCGCGGCGTGCCGGAGCGCCTGCTGGTACGCGGTCGGCGGGCTGAAGGGGCAGCTGCGGTCGACGGCGGGTACGGCGATCGGGTCGGCGGTCTTCGCGGTGGTCATGGGAGCTCCTGCGAGTACGGCCCGGCACGGGTGGGTGGGACGAGGGCCCGTCGTGCGGGGGCCCGGAGCGGCGGTCGGTGCCCGGGCGGCCGAGGCGGCGAGAACGGTGGTTCCGACCCGGCCGATCGAGGGGAGGAGGTGCCGGCCCCGGTGCCCGGGGAGGCGCGCGGGCCCCGGCTCGCCTCTGAGCGCCCATTCGATACCGCGGGCGGAACGGGTCGCAACCGCAGTCGCCGAGGTCGTCGGGGTCGCCGGGGTCGTCGGCGCTGCCGGCGGGCAGGTGCGCGGGTCCCGCTCGTCTGGTTGTCTGCTGGAGGGGCTGTCCGCAGTCGTACCGATGGGATGGTCATGGACGCCGAGCAGTGGTGTGAGCGGATCCCGGCCCTGACGGAGGACGTCCACCGAGACCGTCGCGCGGTGGAGCGGTACGCCACTGCCGTCGAGGAGCACCTCGACTCGCTGCCGTCACCGGAACGGCGGACGCCCGAGCACCGCGCGCACGCCAGGCAGGTCCGCCGGGCGTGCGACGGGCTGCGTGCCCGGTTCCTGGCGCTGCACGCCGAGCGGGTGCACTCCGAGCTCGCCGACGGGGCCGGCCCGGCCGGCGGGCGAGGGCACCGGCCGGGGCTGGAGGGCCTGGCCGACGCGGCCGGCGGGGCGTTTCCCGGTCTGCTGCCCGACCGTGACCGGCTCGACGCCGAACAGCGCCTGGCACTGGCGGACAAGGAGGGCCTGGACGTCGCCCTGGGCGTGTTCTTCCAGGCGCTGCTGCGATCGCGCCCCGGCGGCAGCCGCCTGATGGAGCGGTTGCTGCGGCCGACGCCGAGGGCGCGGGACCTGCTGTCCGGCTTCCGGTGCGAGGGCAGGGCCGACCTCGGTGCGGTGTCGGTCGAGCGGCGCGACGGCGCCGGATACCTGACGGTGCACCAGCCGCAGTCGCTGAACGCGGACAACAACGGCTTCGTCGCGGCGATGGAGACCGCCGTGGACCAGGTGCTGCTGGACGAGGGCGTGCGGGTGGGCGTCCTGCGCGGTGGGCGGATGGTCCATCCGAGGTACGCGGGGCGCCGGGTGTTCAGCTCCGGCATCAACCTCAAGGACCTCTACCACGGGCGGATCTCCTACCTCTCCTTCTTCCTGCGCCGGGAGCTCGGATTCGTGCACAAGCTGATGCGCGGCCTGGTGGTGGCGAACGAGGCGGCGTGGCCGGGCGAGGTGGTGACCAAGCCCTGGCTGGCGGTCGTCGACTCCTTCGCCATCGGCGGCGGCGCCCAGCTGCTGTTCCTCTTCGACTACGTGCTGGCCGGCGCCGACAGCTACGTCAGCCTTCCGGCCGCCCAGGAGGGCATCGTCCCGGGCGGGGCGAACCTGCGCCTGGGCCGCCGGGGCGACAGCAGGCTGGCCCGGCAGCTCCTGCTCGGGGGTCGCCGCATCCGCGCGGGCGAGGACACCGCCAGGACGTTCTTCGACGAGGTGGTGGAACCCGACCGGCTCGACGCGGCCGCCGAGCGCGCCCTGGCCCGCCTGGACGACCACGCCGTCCCCGCCAACCGGCACCTGCTCCACCTGGCCGAGGAGCCCCCGCACGCCTTCCAGGACTACATGGCCGAATACGCGCTGCACCAGGCCCTGCGCGTGCACAGCCCCGACGTGGTCGAGCGTCTCTTCATGGAACGCCCCCGGCCGGCCCAGAGCGCGGTGCCCCGGTGACCGTCCGCGACGCGCCGTGGCTGGTCTTCGCCAACCGCTTCACCGACACGCTCGCCGACGGCCTCCCGCCCGGACTCGCCCGGGAGGCCGTCCGCCAGGCGGTGCGCAAGGTGTGGCTCCTGCGGCGCGGCGACATCCTGGTCACCCCGACGCCGATCTCCCCCGCCCTCATGGCGTACGCGTGCGACGTGCTGGGCCTGGCGCCGTCGGACACCGTCACGCTCGCGGTCCCCGACGCGCAGTCCGTGCCGCTGGCGGAGGCCGTCGAACGCGGCGGCCTGACCACCCGGCTGAAGGCCCTCGCCGCCCGGCGCCCCGGACTGCGGATGCTCCCGTACGCGCTCGACCACCCCACCGTACGGTTCGCCTCCGCACTCGGCCTGCCGCTCCACCTCTACGGCCCCGGCCCCGTGGACGAGCGGACCGTGGCCGAGGTCTACCGGCTGAACACCAAGATCGGCTTCCGCGAGACCGCCCCCGGACTGGGCATCCCGGTGCCCGAGGGCACGGTCTGCGCGGACCGGCAGGAGCTCCACGCCGCGGTCCGCGCCCTGTCGGAACGCGGTGACGTGTTCGTCAAACCGGCCCGTTCCGGCAACGGGTACGGCATCACCCGGCTGCGCCGGGGCGCGTGGGGCGAGGTGCGGGAGGCACTGGAACAGCACCTGGCCCGACCGGACCTGCCCCCCGGCAGCTGGATCGTCGAGGAGAGCATCGCCCCGGCCCGGGACGTCAGCGTGCAGGCCGAGGTGCACGCCGACGGCACCGCCGTCCTGTTCGACGGGCAGATGCGGATGACGCCCGGCGGCTACGCCTCGCACGGCTACCAGTGCGGCCTCCAGGCCCCCACCGCCGTCCGGAACGAACTCGCCGGCATGGCAGGCCGGTTGGGCCGGCACCTGCGGGACAGCGGGTACCGCGGCCCGTTCTCCCTGGACGCCCGCCTTACCCCCGACGGGCGGATCTACGGTACGGAGAGCAACGTCCGCCGCACCGGCACCACCACCCCCCACGCCCTCGTCCAACGCCTCACCGCCCGGGAGCCGGGCGGCCCCTCCGACGGCTTCGTCTGGCTCTACGACACCGGCCGCCCCACCCCGCGGAGCCCGCACGGCCTCGCCGAGGGCGTCGACCGGCTCACCCGCACCGGCCTCGCCCACGACCCGGCCACCGGACACCGCGTCGTCCTGATGAACGACCCCGACGTCAGCGGGGCCTGGTCCTACCTGGCGATCGCCCGGGACGCACCACGGCTCCGAGACGTCGAACAGCGGCTCCGCTCGGCACTCGCCCTGCACTGACCCTGCACCGGCCCTGCCGGACGGAGCAGCGCGAGGAGGACCTGCCGGACGGGTGCGAGGAGGGCCTGCCGGACGGCGGCGAGGGACGTCCGGCCCTCGCCCGGCCGCGGCCGCGGGGTGAGGATCGGGGGCATGGAACTCGAACGTGAGGCGGTCGGCGAGCGGCAGTGGCTGGCGCTGCTGGCAGGACGGCAGGTGGGGCGTCTGGTGTACACGGTCGGCGCGCTGCCCGCCGTGCTCCCGGTCCGCTTCCGTCTCCAGGACGACGGGTCCCTGCTGTTGCGGGTGCCGGTCACGGTCGGGCTCGGACGGGCCCTGGACCGGGCCGTGGTGGCCTTCGAGGCGGGCGACGTCAGCGAGACGGACGGCGGCGGCTGGAGCGTCACCGTGCTCGGACACGCCAGCGCGACACCGGGAGCGGGCACCGTGCGCCTGCGGGCGGAGCTGGTGACGGGCCGACGGCTGGCACCGGCGGCCCGGGCCGAGGAGTGACGGACCGGCGGCGGCCGCCCGAGGATCGACGGCCGGGCGGCGCCGACGGCTGACCGCCCCGGCGGCGACCGGCCGCCGGCGTCCTACGGCTGCGCCAGCGGCGCCTTCCACACCAGCCGGGTGCCGTGGCCGTCCGGCGTCCGCAGTTCGAACGTGCCGCCGACCTTGGCCGCCCGTTCGGCGAGGTTGTTCAGCCCGCTGCGGCGGCCGTCGGCGGGGATGCCGACGCCGTTGTCGGCCACCGTGAGGACGACGTCCGTCCCGGTGGCGCGCAGGGCGACCTCCACCCGGTCGGCGCGGGAATGCCGCGCGGCGTTGCTCAGCGCCTCCCGGAGCACGGCCATCACCTGCTCGGCCAACTCGGCGGACACGTCGGTGTCGAGCAGCCCCTCCATGCTGAGCTGGGGTGCGAAGCCGAGCGCCTCCTGCGCTTCGCCGACGACCAGGGCGGCCTGGGCGCGCAGGCTGTGGCCGGCGTCCCGGTCACGGGCCCGCAGGCCGAAGATCGTCGACCTGATGATCTTGATGGTCTCGTCCAGGTCGCCCACCGCGCGCACCACCCGGTCCGCCGCTCCCGGGTGCTCGATGAAGCGGGCGGCGCTCTGCAGGGTCATCCCGGTGGCGAACAGCCGCTGGATCGCGAGGTCGTGCAGATCGCGCGCGATGCGGTCGCGGTCCTCCAGCAGGGCCAGCTGCTCGGCGTCGTCGCGGCGCGCGGCCAGCTCCAGGGCCAGCGCCGCCTGGTCGGCGAAACCGAGCAGCGGCCCGATCTCCTCCGTGGAGAACTCGGGCTGCCCGGACGGCCGGGCCAGCAGCAGCACCCCCTGGACCTCACCGGTGGCGACGCCGAGCGGGACCGCGACCGCCGGGCCCAAGCCCTCGAAGCGTCGCGGCCCGGCGGCGAACCGGAGGTCCGCGTCGAGGTCGGCACTGGTGGCCGGCGCCCCGCCGGCGTACGCCGCGCCGGACAGGGTGCCCTCGGCCGGGACGGTCAGCCCGCGCCTTCCGGCGGCGTCCGCGCCGAGGGCGAGTTCGACCGTCAGCCGGTCCGACCCGGGCAGCGGTACGGACACGTCGGCGAGCTCGGCGCCGGTGATCTCCCGGGCGCGCTGGGCGATCAGCTCCAGCACCTCCCCGCGCGGGCTGCCGGACAGCAGGCCCCGGGTGATCTCGGCGCTGGCGTGCAGCCAGCGCTGTCGGCGCTGGGACTCCTCGTACAGCCGGGCGTTGTCGATGGCCACGCCCGCGGCCACCGCCAGGGTGGAGATCACCGTCTCGTCGTCGGTGTCGAACTGGGCGCCGCCGCGCTTCTCGGTGAGGTAGAGGTTGCCGAACACCTGCTCGCGCACCCGCACGGGCACGCCGAGGAAGGTGCGCATCACGGGGTGGTTCGCCGGGAAGCCGTGCGAGGCGGCGTGCGCGGAGAGGTCGACCAGCCGCAGCGGCTCCGGACGGTGGATCAGCTCGCCGAGGATGCCCTTGCCCGTCGGGTACGGGCCGATCGCCGCGATCTCCTCCTGCGACAGCCCGACCGTGTGGAACTGGGACAGCGTCTCCCCGTCCGCCCCGATCACGCCGAGCGCCGCGTACCGGGCGTCGGCCAGGACCGCCGCCGCCTCGACGATCCGCCGCAGCACCTGGGTGAGGTCGAGTTCGCGGCCGACCGAGAGCACCGCCTCGAGGAGGCTGTGGACCCGGTCGCGGGTGCCGCGCACGGCGTCGATGCGGGCCTGGAGCTCGTCCAGCAGCTCGTCCAGGCGCAGCTGCGGCAGTGGCGATGCGGCTTCGTCCGCGCCCACGGGTGACCTCCTCGACGTGCCTGACCCGTCTCAGCAGGGCCCTCGGGTTCACAGTAGCGGCCGGGGGCGGGCGGGGGTCAGGCCGGGGGAGGCGGGGGCGGGCGGGGACCGGCCAACCCGGTGCCCCGGATCGATCCGGCCGGCTGGCCGGACCGGCCACCGCACCGTTGACACCGCCGCCCCGCAACCCCGCCCGCCGATGGGGCCGTTCGGCCCTTGCGGCACGATCCCGGCGGCAGGAGGGTGATCGGTGCACGTGGACTGCGGGGCCGGTCGGCGCCGGTAGGAGGACCTTGGAAGTGGGCGAGGGGATCACGGCTCAGGCGGACGGGCGGATCCCGTACAGGAGGCCGGCCGACGCTCGGACCCGGATCGCGGCCGCGGTCCGGGGGCCGGACGCGCTCGTCGAGGTGCTGGAGGCGGCCGGGCCGGGCCGCACGACCGTCGAAGGCGCCTCATGAGCGACGAAGCCGCCGGCCGGGGCGGCACCGCCCGCCGGCAGAACCAGCCGCCGACCGCCGCCCGGTGGACCCAGCCGGCGCCCGCCGCCCGGCAGATGGTCCCGCTGGAGCGGGGCGAGTGCCTCGATCTGCTGGCCGGCGTCCCGCTCGGCAGGGTCGTCTTCACCGAGAGCGCGCTGCCGGCCATCCGCCCGGTCAACCACATCGTCGCGGACGGCGCGATCATCATCCGCACCCACGAGGGCGCGGCCCTGACCACCGTCACCGCGGGCACCGACGCGCCGGGCGTCGTGGTGGCTTACGAAGCCGACGCCATCGACCCCGACACCCGCCTCGGCTGGAGCGTCGTCGTCACCGGCTACGCCCGGCTCGTCACCGAGCCCGACCGGCTGCGCCACTACCAGCAGGTCCTGCGGCCGTGGATGGACGCCCCGATGGACTACACCGTGCGCATCCAGCCCGAACTCGTCACCGGCTTCCGGCTGACCGAGCGCGCCTCCGGCGGGGCGGCGCCGCCGGCGGGGCCGCCCGGCCCCGGTGTCGAGCTGCCGGGGCGCCGACGGTAGCCCCGACGCCCCCGCCCCGACGTCCCCGCCCCGCGCGTGCGCAAGTGTGCTCGTACCTGCCGGAGTTACCGCGTCGGACCGCCGCGGTGGACCGGGCGGGCCGTCCCCGCCCAGGGCGGGCCGGGGGACGGGTCCGCTGTGAGAACTTCCAGTGAGCGTTAACAGTCAGACGCCTTGACGGTGCCTCAGCGGCTGGCCATAGTGAGGATCGGCGCTGCACGGCGGGGGTGTCCTCGCCATCCTGCGCGCACTTTCACCGGCCATAGATTGTTAGCGCTAACAATTGGACGCCTTCTTCCTTCCCCCACCCCACGAAGGAGTTCGTTCATGACCACGCGATCGTGGCGGAGCCGCGCCCGGCG
The DNA here is from genome assembly GCF_055383135.1 of Kitasatospora sp. Xyl93. Taxonomy (NCBI): domain Bacteria; kingdom Bacillati; phylum Actinomycetota; class Actinomycetes; order Kitasatosporales; family Streptomycetaceae; genus Kitasatospora; species Kitasatospora sp. Xyl93. The sequence continues at coordinate 6,313,083 of NZ_AP029185.1, forward strand.
GGCACTGACGGCGGTCGGGACGACCGCGGTGCTCGCCGCCGGTCTGCTCGCCGGCACGGCCACCACCTCGCAGGCCGCCACCCAGGGGCCGTGCGACATCTACGCCGCGGGCAGCACCCCGTGCGTCGCCGCGCACAGCACCACCCGGGCCCTCTACGGGGCGTACGGCGGCCCGCTGTACCAGGTCAGGCGCGCCTCCGACGGCGCGACCAGGGACATCGGCCTGCTGAGCGCCGGCGGCTACGCCGACGCCGCCGCGCAGGACTCCTTCTGCGCCGGCACCGGCTGCGTCATCACCGTCATCTACGACCAGTCCGGCAAGGGCAACCACCTCACCCAGGCGCCCGGCGGCGGCGCGGCCGGCGGGCCGGACAACCTCGCCAACGCCTTCGAGGCGCCGGTCACCGTCGCCGGCCACCGGGCGTACGGCGTCTACGTCGCCCCCGGGACCGGCTACCGGAACAACAGGACCAACGGCATCGCCACCGGCGACCAGCCCGAGGGCATGTACGCGATCTTCGACGGCACGCACTTCAACGGCGGCTGCTGCTTCGACTACGGCAACGCCGAGACCAACAACCTGGACACCGGCAACGGCCACATGGAGGCCCTCTACTTCGGCGACAACAAGAGCTGGGGCTCGGGCAGCGGCAACGGCCCCTGGGTCATGGCCGACCTGGAGAACGGCCTGTTCTCCGGGGTCAACCGCGGATTCAACGCCAACGACCCCAGTGTCGACAACCGGTTCCTCACCGCCATGCTCAAGGGCGCCCCGAACCGTTGGGCGCTGCGCGGCGGCGACGCCCGGTCGGGCGGCCTGTCCACCTTCTACAGCGGGGTGCGCCCCAACGCCACCGGCTACGACCCGATGCACAAGGAGGGCGCGATCATCCTGGGCATCGGCGGTGACAACAGCAAGTGGGCCCAAGGAACCTTCTACGAGGGGGTCATGACCCAGGGCTACCCCTCGGACGCCACCGAGAACGCCGTCCAGGCCAACATCACCGCCGCCGGCTACGACAGCGGCTCGACCGGCACCGGCACGCTGACCCCCGGCTCCCGGATCTCCCTGCGGGCCACCACCGCGCCCTGCTGCACCTCCCACTACCTCCGCCACAACGACACCGACTCCAAGGTCGTCATCTCCGGCACCACCTCCTCCAGCCCGGCCGCTGACAAGGCCGGCGCCACCTGGATCGTCCGCGCCGGCCTGGCCGACAGCTCCTGCCTCTCCTTCGAGTCCGCCGACAGGCCCGGGCGGTTCCTGCACCACTACGACTACGAGCTCTACCTGGACTTCGACAACGGCGCGGGCACCTTCGCGCAGGACGCCACCTTCTGCCCCACCAGGGGCAACAGCGGGGTCGGCACGTCCTTCCGGTCCGCCAACTTCCCGGCGAAGTACCTCCGCCACTACGAGTACACGGCCTACATAGCCGGCAACGGAGGCGCCAACAGCTGGGACAGCGGGGCCAGTTGGGCCGCCGACACCAGCTGGCTGGTCGCCCAGCCCTGGGGCTGAGCCGGCCACCGGGGGCGCCGGCGACCGCGCTGCCCCGTGCGACCGCTGAGGGGAGAACACCGGGCAGCCCGCCCGGTGAGCCCCGCGCGTCACCTGACGGCCGGCGCGAGGAGCCCCAGCCGCACGTCGGCTGGGGCTCCTCGCGGTGGAGAGCGCCGGGCAGCGGGTGGGCCCCCGCACCGGACACGGCCGCGCCGAGGGCGCTCCCGATCCGCCGGCGGCATGTCCCGCTGGCGCAGGGGTGTCGGCCCTTGCCCCGGTTGCCCGCCGGTTGCTCGCCGGTTGCCCGCCGGTTGCCGCCGGGCGGCGGAAGGCCGTCGTGCGCCGGAAGGGGCCTCCTCGGCGAGCCGGAGGCATCGCGCGCCCGGCCGCTCCCGGTGCGCACGCCCCTCCCGCCGGTGCGCGCTTCCGTCACACGACGGCGTAGGCCTCGGCCTGGCGGTCGATGAGGTGGGGGGTGATGCGGCTGAGGACCAGCTGCTGGTACGCGGCGCTCTCGCGGTGGGCGGCCAGCGCCTGCTCGTCCTCGTACTCGGCGAAGACGACGAAGGCGGACCGGTCGCGCAGGGAGCGGACCACCCGGAAGGAGAGTACGCCGGGCTCGGCCAGCGCGGCCCGCGTGACGGCGGGGAGCAGGTCGGCGACGCGTTGCTCGGCGCCGGTGTCGGCGAGCCAGTCGCTGATCACGACGAGGGACACGGCGGGTCCTTCCGGGTGGTGCGGGGCGGCCCGGCCCTGGTGGCCGGGCCGCCGGGGGGCGAGGGGGATCAGGGGACGGTGACGACGATCTTGCCGCGGGTGTGTCCGCCGGCGTTGAGGCGCTGGGCGTCGGCCGCCCGCTCCAGGGGGAACGTCGCCGCGACCTCGACGGTGAGCCGGCCGCTCTCGGCGAGGTCGGTCAGGGCGGTGAGGTCGGCGACGTCGGGGCGGACGAAGACGTACTGGCCGCCGAGGGCGAGGACGGCGCCGTCGGCGACGGAGGCGAGGCGGCCGCCGTCGGCGAGCAGGGCCGGCGAGATCCGGAGGGCTTCACCGCCGACCAGGTCGAGCACGGCGTCGACGCCGTTCGGGGCGAGCGCGCGGACGCGGTCGGCCAGGCCGTCGCCGTAGGCCACCGGCTCGGCGCCGAGGGTGCGCAGGTAGTCGTGGTTGCGCTCGCCGGCCGTGCCGATCACCCGGGCGCCCAGGGCGACGGCGATCTGGACGGCGAGCGAGCCGACACCGCCGGCGGCCGCGTGGACCAGCACGGTCTCGCCCGGCTTGAGCTCCAGTGCGCGGGTCAGTGCCTGGTAGGCGGTGAGGCCGGCCAGCGGCAGGCCGGCGGCCTGGGCGAAGTCGAGGTTCGCCGGCTTGCGGGCCAGGGTGCGCACGGGGGCGGCGACGTACTCGGCGAAGGTGCCGCGGCGCACCACGTCCTCGCGGACGTAGCCGATCACCTCGTCGCCCGGGGCGAACTCGGTGACCCCGGGGCCGACCCGCTCCACCACACCGGCGACGTCCCAGCCGGGGATCACGGGGAAGAAGACGTCCAGCGCGCCGTCGAGGTAACCGGCCTGGATCTTCCAGTCGACCGGGTTGACCGAGGCCGCGGCCACCCGGACCAGAACGGAGTCCGGGCCGAGCTTGGGCTCGGGCACCTCGCCGTACTCCAGGACGTCGGGTCCGCCGTAGCCGCGGTAGGTGATGGCCTTCATGGTACTGCTCCCTGCGACAAGTATTGAGTCACTGGATGGTTCATGTGCTCAAGTAATGTCGACGGTAAGGCTGAATGGTTGAGGGTGTCAAGTAATCGTCCGGCGTCCCCGGCCGCGGGAGCGGAGCGGACCGGCGGCAGGCGTGGAACCGGAACACGGTCGGGTTGGCGAGGGCCTGCTCGGACGGCAGCGGCTGGCGGACGAGGGGCCACGTCGCCACGACGGCGCTCGTTGCCGGAGGAACCGGGCTGTGGTGGCCGCTCTGTGCGCATTCCCCGGCGGCGGTCCGCGGAGATGCCGACGGCCGGAGCGTCCTGGTGCGGGACGGTGGTCCGCTCCCGCACCAGGGCGTTCGACGTACTACCGGTCAGAGGGAGCTGGTGATCACCGTGCCGGTGTGGTTGCCGGGGATGGTGGAGACGTTGAGGGTTTCGGGGGTGGCCCAGGTGCCGTCGGCGTGACGGGCGGTGAGGAGGACCTTGTTGTCGTTGGTGGTGACGGCGAACTGCGCGTCGGTGTCGACGGGGGCGGAGCTGATGCCGGTGCCGGAGATGCTCCCGACGACGTCGACGAGGGAGGTCATCGGCGACCAGCTGCCGCTGGCGTAGCGCAGGGTGTGGTACTGGCCGTCGCTCGCGACGAGAGCGAGGTTGAGGTCGTTGTTCTGGCGGGCGACGGTGACCGCGGTCACGGGCCCGGTGGCGCCGGCGGCCTCGGCGACCGAACCCCAGAGGGACCAGCTTCCGCCGGCGTTGCGACGGGTGTGGTAGACCTGCCCGCCCGACACGGCGGCGATGTGCAGCTCACCGCCCACGGCTCCGGCGGCGGAGATGGAGGTGATGTCGTTGAGCGGGCCGGTGACCTCGGTGACCACCTTGAACGAGGTCCACTGGCCGCTCGCCGAGCGGACGCTGTGGAACAGGGTGCCGTCCGCGACGACCACCACGTGCAGGTCCTCGCCCACCGGGGCGACGGTGACCTGGGTGATGTTGCCGAGGTCGGAGACGGTGGTGTTGACGTCGACGAACTTCTGGCCCCAGCCGCCGTCGAGGTTGCGGATGGCGTGGTGCAGGTGCCCGTCACCGCCGAGGGCGACCACATGGGTGGCGGTGTTGATGCCGGCCGAGGAGACCGCGCGCACGCCGCCGATGTTGCCGGCCGCCGCCTGGACGTCCTCGTACGGGGTCCAGGAACCGTCGTAGAGGCGGGACGCGAAGTAGAGGTTGGCGTCGCTGCGCACCAGGGCCTGGGTCTTCCAGCCCACGGTCGTCGCCCGGGTCTGCTGGACCCAGCCGGCGATGTTGTCGGTGCGGGAGTTGTGGGCGCCGGTGCGGGTCTCGGTGGCGGGGACGCCCAGGCAGCCGCCCTGCCAGGAGCGGGAGGCGACGGCGACCAGCTCGGCCTTGCCGTTGACCTCGCGGACCACCGGGGCGCCGGTGTCGCCCTTGCAGATCGCGGCGCCGCCGGTACCGGTGGTGCCGATGCCGGTGGCGCTCACGGTGTCGAGGGAGAAGGCGCCGGTGTGGAGCTTGAGAGGCACCCACTCGTTCTTGGTCTGCCCGTACCCCGGCACGCGCAGTGTCTGCCCGGTGGTGGGTGCGGTGGCGGAGACGGGGAGCGGGGCGATGCCGTCGACGGGGGTGGCGAGGCGGGCCATCACGAGGTCGCGGTCGGCGCGTGGCACCAGCTCGGCGATCTCGGCGGTCTGGCCGCCGCTGGTGGTCAGGTCGGTGCGGCCGACGGTCGCGACGGTCTTCCACTTCGGCGCGCCGGCTGCGAGGGCCTGCGGCTGCGCCGGGTCGTCGGAGAAGCAGGAGGCGGCGGTGAGCACCCAGCTGCGGTCGACCAGTGCGCCGGTGCAGGCGCGCAGGTTGTCGCCGATCACCAGGCGCGCGGTGAAGGCGTAGGAGCCGTCGGCGGCCGCGGCGCCGGAGACGGCGCCGGCCGGGGGCGTGGTGAGAGTGGTCAGGGCGCCGGCGGCGAGCACGGCGGCCAGGGCGCCCGTCCGCAGGGTGCGGGGCGAGGAGGTGCGAAACATGAGTGGGTCCCCCCAGATGAGATGTGGATGCGGGTGGTGGCGGCCAGCGGGTGGCGGCGGTGGTCAGCCGGTGACGGTGAGTTCGACGAGGCTGGCCGCGGTGCCGGTGTTGCCGACTCCGACGGGCTTGAAGCCGTCGGTGGGGACGTCGACGGTCTGCGAGGTGCCGCCGCTGGTGAGGCCGGCGCGGACCGAGCGGCCGCCGCTGGTCTGGAGGTAGAAGACGTCGGGTAGTTGGAGGGAGAGGTTTCCGGTGGTGCCGGCGACGGTGAAGCAGATCTGGCTGTCCGGGTTGCCCGGGGCCAGGGTGCCGATCTGGATCTGGGTGGGCTGCTTGCAGTCGGCGAGCAGGATGCGGCCGTCGCCGCGCAGCAGTTTGACCTTGGTGATGGCGGCGGCGCCGGGGTAGGTGAAGTCCTCGACGGCCGGTGGTGCGGCGGAGTTGTCGGCGGGCGGCGGGGTGGTGTCGGCGGAGGCGATCGCGGTCGCGCCGCCGAGGGCCGCGGCGGTCACCGCGGCGGTGGCCAGCCAGCGGCGTGCGGTGGTGCGCGGGGGTCGGTGGGTCACCTGGGGCTCCATGGGGAGGACGGGCGGGCGGTGGTGGTCAGCCGGTGACGCGCAGTTCGAGGAGGGTGGCGGGCTTGCCGTTGCCGGTTCCGCTGCCGATGCCGACGGGGACGGCGGTGCCCTTGGCGATGTCGACGCTCTGGGAGACGCCCTCGCTGGTGAGCTTGGCGTTGATGGAGTAGTCGTCGGTGCGGATGCGGAAGACGTTGGGCACCTCGACGGCGAGGTAGCCGGTGCCGCTGGTGGCGCGGAAGCAGATCCTGTTGCCGCTGCTGTTGGGCAGGTCCCAGCTGAGCACGCTGATCTGGTCGTCGACGGCGCAGTCGGACAGCACGATGTGGCCGTCGCCGCGCAACAGCTTCACGTTCGGGAACGGGGCCGCGCCGGGGTGCATGAAGTCCTCGACCGCGGGCGGCGCGGCCGAGTTGTCCGCCGGGGAGCCGTCGGCGGCGGCGAGCGCGGTGGCACCGAGCGTGGCGGCCACGGCGACTGCTCCGCCGACGATCCAACGAGGCAAGCCCTTTGACATACCTAATCCTTTGCGTTCATCTCGCGTTGCCCTGACGGGCAGATTCTCGGAAACGGATGACGGGCCTGAATGGAGACGAACCAGTCACACCCGACGCGACGTCATTTCCAGCGCGGTTGGCTGGAATTAGCCGCCCTCGCCGCTCATCAGGCCCGTCGGCGGAATCCGGTTCATCGAACCAGATGGGCTGGTGCCCGGACAACCACTTTCGGGGACTGGCCAGGCAGGATGTCACGCTTTCCGTTTCGTTGGGTGCTTGCTGGCGATGCCGTTGCATTTGCTTGGCTTCGCTCGCCATCGGGGGTTTCATTGGATTTGTCGTGACGGGCAACTTTCTGACTTCGTGGACGCTCTGACGCGACGTCACCTATCGTGAAGCCGCTGCGGCCGGGATTCGGCCGACGTCGACAGTGGAGGTTCCTGATGCGCCCTTCGATATCCCGTCCACGATGGCGGGGAAGGGGAGGGCCGCCACAGCTGGGCAGGCTCTCCCTGAGCCTGCTGCCCCTCGCCCTGACGGCCGGTCTGGTGGGGGCGGGCATTCCGAGCGCCGCCGCGGTCGAGCCGACCGGCGGTCACGTTCAGCTGAGCGCACGCGAGCGGGCGGTGCAGGCCTGGCTCGACGGCGGTCCCCGCACCCACGCACTCGCCGAGGCCGCGCTCGCGGGGTCCGACCAGGACGTGACCCGGTTCGTCTACGACGAGCTGGTCGGTTCCCAGCACGCGGACGACCTGCTCGCCGCCACGCAGATCGAGGGCGTGGGCGGGCCGAAGGTCCGCGAGGCCGCGGGCAAGGCGATCGAGGGCACCCCCGCGGAGCTGCGCGCGTTCCTGGAGAGCGGCTGGCAGTCGGCCATGGACGCGGACCGGCGGCTGTGGATCACCCGGATCACCGACCCCGCGATGGGTGCGGGCCGCGGCGTCCAGGCGGCGGGCGACGCCGCGCTGCGCAGCAACAGCAGCGACGAGCTTCAGCGGTTCCTGACCGAAGGGCAGTTCGCGGCGAAGGACGCGGACGACCGGGTCAAGCTGGTCCAGATCCTGAGCTCGGGTGGCGCCAACACCCAGGCGGCGGCTCGGGCGGCCCTGAACGGCTCCATCGAGGACGTCCGCGACTTCCTCGCGGTCGGCCGGTACGTCGCGCAGAGCCGTGACCAGGAGCGCGCGGACATCGCGCAGCTGGTCCAGCAGGCGCAGGACGCGGGCGCGCAGGCGGCCCAGGAGACGGCCGCGGCCATCGATGCCAAGAACACGGCGGTCTACGAGTCGCAGGAGGCCATGAAGGCCGCCGCCAAGGCCGTGTACGAGACGCAGCAGGCCGGCAACGACTCGGCGAAGGCCACGGAGGCGGCGAACAACGCCGCGACGGCGGCCGAGCGCGCGGGCAAGGCGGCCAACACGGCGCTGTCGGCCGCGCGGGCGGCCAACGCGGGTGCGCGGGCCGCGGCCTACGCGGCGGCGAACGCGGCCGCCGCGGCGTCCGGGGCCCAGCGGGCGGCCGCTGCCGCGCGGAACTCCGCGGCCGCGGCGGCCGGTGACGCGACGAAGGCGCACGAGGCGCGGGTGGCGGCGGACGCCGCCGACGCGGCCGCCAAGCTGACGGCGGCGGCGAAGGACACGCTCGTCCACTCGGACAAGGCTCTCGCGGAGAGCAAGGACGCGTCGGCCGCCGCGCTGAGCGCCAAGGGCAACGCCGATTCGGCGGCGGGTTCCGCCGAGCAGGCCGGTGCCTACGCGGACAGCGCCGGTGGGCAGTCGGCGAAGGCCAAGCAGGCCGCGGCCGCGACGCGCCGTCAGGCCGCCGAGGCCGGCCGCGCGGCGGCCGCCGCGCAGCAGCTGGCCGGGGAGGCCGCACAGCAGTCGCAGGTGGCCGCGGAGCTGCTGAAGTCGGCGGGCGAGCACGCCGCCGCGGCGGCGCAGGCCGCCCGGGACGCCGCGGACCACGCTGGTCAGAGCGCGAACGCCGCGCAGGAGTCGACCGACCACGCGAACGCCGCCTCCGGCTACGCCAACGAGGCCCAGGGCGCGGTCGACAAGGCCAACGCCGTCCAGGACCTGGCCCGCCGCATCGAGGCCGAGGACCTGACCGACCGCACCGCGGTGGCCGTGGAGAAGGCCCGCCAGGCCAAGGCCGAGGAACAGGCCAAGCAGACTCAGGTCGACCAGGCCGTCCAGGACGTCCAGAAGGCGAAGGCCGAGGCCGAGCGCCTCGCCCAGGTGGCCAACCAGCCCGGCGCCACCCCGGCCCAGGTCGCCACCGACGGCCGCAAGCTCGCCCTGATCTCCCGCAAGATCTCCGGTGAGTGGGGGGCGGCGGCCGCCGAGGCCGCCCTCACCGGCTCCGACACGGTTGTCCTCGACTACGTGAAGACCGGTCGCCGGGAGGCCGAGGGGCGCGACGCCCGCGAGACCGTCGCCGGAATCCACAAGAACTCCGACAACGACGCGGTCCGCACCGCGGCGTACGCCGCGCTGCAGGGCGACGCCACCCGGATCGACGCGTTCGTGAACAGCGGCCAGTACGAGGCCGCCGCGCCGGAGAACCGGCTAACGATCACCCGCATCAGCGACAAGGCCGGCCCGGCCGTCAAGGCCGCCGCCGACGCCGCGCTGCGGGTCAACACCCCCGCCGCGCTGCGGGACTTCCTCGGCAAGGGGCTGGCGGACGCGCAGGCCGCCGACGATCGGCTCACCGCCACCCGGCTGGAGGACGCGCCAGCCACCGAGCCCGAGCTCAGGGCCGCGGCGAAGATCGCCCTCGAAGGCCCCGTGCAGGGCCTGCGGGCCTTCGTGGCCGAGGGGCAGTACACCTCCCAGCAGAAGGACCAGCTCACCGCCCTGCACATGGCCGACGTCCAGAGCCTGATCGCCCAGGCGACCGCCGCGTCCGCGACCGCCGCGCAGAACGCGGCCACGGCCCAGGCCGCCGCCGCCATCGCCCGCGCCGCCGCCGACGAGGCCAAGGGCTACGAGGCCGCGGCCCAGGCGTCGGCCAACACCGCAGCCGAACACGTCGCCAGGGCCCAGGCCGCCGCCGATGCCGCCCAGGCCTCCTCCGCCAAGGCGGCCGCCTCCGCGAAGACCGCCAACACGGCCAAGGCCGCGGCCAACCACGACGCCGCCAGCGCCGTCCACTCCGCCGGCCGGGCGGAACGGTCGGCCGGGCAGGCCCGGGCGGCCGCGGCCGAAGCCCATGAGTCCGCCAGCGAGGCCCGGGCCTCGGCGGAGGCGGCCGGCCAGGACGCGACGGCCGCCCAGGTGTCCGCCGACGACGCCCGTGCCAACTACCAGGCCAAGTTCGACGCCGAGCAGAAGGCCGAGGCGGACAGGATCGAGGCCGACCGCAGGGTCGCCGAGAAGCAGGCGCAGGCCGAGAAGCAGAAGCAGGAATCGATCGCGGGGATCGAGGAGGAGATCAAGAAGGCGAAGGAGGACAACGAGAGCTCCAACGCGATCTACCGCCTCGTCTCCGAGAGCATCCACTTCACCCTCGACGTCATCGGCGGTGCGGGCGGCGTCATCGCCCCCGGCCTCGCCGACATCGCGGACCTGGTCAACTGCGCCTACTACGCCGTCGAGGGCCGCACCACCGAGGCGGTCACCTCCTGCATCGGGGCGATCCCCTTCATCGGCGACGGTGCCGCCGTCGCCAAGCTCGCCCAGTGGGCCAAGAAGTTCGGTTCCTGGGGCGAGAAGGCCGCCGAGTTCATCAAGAAGCTCGTCGGGCGTCTCCCCAAGTCCTGCCCGTTGAACAGCTTCCCGGCCGGTACCCGGGTCCTGATGGGCGACGGCTCCACCCGCGCGATCGAGACGGTCAGGATCGGCGACGAGGTCCTCGCCACCGATCCCACGACGGGACTGACCGGGCCGCGCCGGGTCTCGGCCACCATCTACGGCCCGGACGACCGCGACTTCACCGATCTCTCCCTCGGTGGCGGTCAGGCCCTGACCAGCACCGACCACCACGCCTTCTGGTCCGAGAACCAGAAGAAGTGGGTCGACGCCGTCGACCTCAAGAGCGGCGACGAACTGCGCGACCCGGCCGGACAGCCCCGGCGCATCGAGGACGTCCGGCACTGGAACACCCTCCAGCCCGCCTACAACCTCACCGTCGAAGAACTCCACACGTACTACGCACTCGCCGGGACCACGCCGGTCCTGGTGCACAATGACGACTCGAACCTGTCGCCCGAAGACCTCAAGGCGATCCGGACTTACGAACAGCTGATTGCCGAGCACGAGCAGAAGTTGAAGGAATATATCGCTAATCCGGACGCATACGACAACAAGGGATTCCTGAAGAACGCGCCCAGTGATGAGGTGCGACAGCGGATCATCGATGGAAGGGTCAAGCACCTCACGAAGGAGATCCAGACCTTCAAGGACAACATCACCAAGCTTCGCCCGGGAGGATGCTAGTGGACGAACCTGATGTGCAGATCTCCCTGGAGCGGCTGCGAGCGGCGCTCGACGTACTCGTGCGCCATGTCGCCGCCCGTGTGCCGGCCGGAGAGGTCGCTATCGAGCAGGACGCCTTCTGGTCGGTCCCGGTGGCATCGATGGCCGATGTCTACTCCGCTCCTCCGGAGCTCACCATCGGCATGGTCTCCGAATCGTGGAGCCAGGTCGAGGCGATGATCGATGATGAGGAAAAGGCCGTCGGATACGGCCTGGTCTGGCTTGCCGACGTGCTCCGCGCCATCGGGGCGAAAGTCGTGTGATCGCCGAGCCGTGATTCCGGCGATATCGCCGACTAGGTGACACCGCAAGGCCCCGCTGACATCGGTCGGCGGGGCCTCGTGGTGTCCTGGCGTCAGGTGAGGCGCTGGGCGAGGGTGCGGGCGTGGGTGGCGGCGGCGGGGCCGCGGGTGGGGTCGGGGGCCTCGGAGAGGAAGACCAGGGCGAGCATCAGGGCGGCGTCCAGGCGGCAGGCGAGGAGGCAGGGGTCGTCCTCGGCGGGGGCGGGGGCGACGGTGGCGTAGCCGGCGCGGAGGGCGGCCGGGTCGAGGTCGTTCTCCGGGTAGCGGGCGTACTCGGCCAGCCGGCCGAACTCCAGGGCGGGGGTGCCGAGGAGGGCGTTGGACCAGTCCAGGAGGGCGGTGGTGCGGCCCTGGTGGCGGCGGATGTTGGAGCTGCGGACGTCCAGGTGGAGCAGGCTGTCCTCGGTGAGGGAGGAGAGGTGCCGGGCGAGCAGGCCGGCGGTCGGGGGCTCGGGCCAGTCGTCGACGAGGCGGGCGAGTTCGGCCCAGCGGCGGCCTATCCGGCCGATGAGGGCGTCGGCGGTGGTGCCGCCCTCGGCGGCGACGGGGTGCAGCCGCGGCGGGGGTACCCGGTGCAGCCGGGCGAGGAGCCGGCCGAGCGCGTGGGAGTCGAGCGGGGAGCCGTCGTCCGGGACGTAGTCGGAGAGCAGCACGTCGGGGGAGTTCGGATCGTCGGCGAGGACCAGCTCCCGGGCCCGGGCGACCGGCAGGCCGTGCTCGGCCAGGTGCCGGGCGACGGCGTACTCCTGGACGAGCAGGGCGCGGGTGTCCACGTGCGGGTCGTTGGCGTTGGAGTCGAAGCGCCGGTGCGCGAGCCGGACGGCGACCGGCCCGCCGTCCCGCCCCTGCGCCCGGAAGACGGTGAACTCCAGGCCCTTGCCGACGAGTTCCAGACCGCTCAGGCCCCACTGCTCGGCCAGCCGGTCCAGTACGGCGAAACGCTCACTCATGCTGCATCCTCGGGGGTCTTGCGACGGTCGGTCACGCTGCTGTCGGTCATCCTGCCGTCCCGCAGCAGGGTGTAGGCGATCGGCAGGCAGGTCAGCAGGGTGACCACGCCGCCGAGGGCGAACGCGGCGCGCGGCCCGGCCGAGGCGCTCACCCGGCCGAAGACCAGCGCGCCGAGGGGCATCGTGCCCCAGGCGAACAGCCGGTAGACGCCGGTGGCCCGGCCGAGCATCCGGTCCGGGATGATCGTCTGGCGCAGCGAGACGGCGACGACGTTCCACACCATCAGGGCGAAGCCGGTGACGCAGTAGGCGACGGTGACCACGGCGACCCGGTCGGTGGCGGCCACCGCCAGCCCGGCGACGCCCATCAGGGCCAGGTTGCCGACCAGCGCGGGGACCCGGCCGACCGCCGTGGTCAGCCGGCTCGCGACCGTGCTGCCGACCACGCCGCCGACCGCCCCGGCGGCCAGCAGCGCCCCGTACGCGGCGTCCGGGAGCTCCAGCACGTCGCGCACCAGGATGACGAAGACGGCGATCTGGCCCAGGTAGACGGCGTTGATCACGCCGGCGGAGACGGTCAGGGCGCGCAGCAGGGGGTCGCGCAGGACGAGCACGACGCCCTCGCGGATGTCGGCGAGCAGGCGGGGCCGGTCGGCCGTGGGCCGGGGCTCGGGCCGGGAGCCGCGCACCCCGCGCAGCAGCGCCGCGGAGAGCAGGAAGGAGACCGCGTCGATCAGCAGCGGGACCGCCCGGCCGACCGTGAACAGCACGCCGCCGACCACCTGCCCGAGCAGGTCGCGGCCGACCGTCTGGACCGCGAAGAGCCGGCCGTTCGCCGACTCCAGCCGCTCCTTGGGGACGACGCCGGGCAGCAGGGCGAAGGACGCGCAGTCGAACAGCACCTCGCCGACGCCCAGCAGGAACGCGGCGGTGAGCAGCGGCCAGAAGGTCAGCCAGCCGGCGGCGAGCAGCACGACGGCGAGGATCAGCACCGCGGCGCGCAGCAGGTCGGCGAGGACCATCAGCAGGCGCCGCTCGAAGCGGTCGGCGTACGCCCCGGCGGGCAGGCCGAACAGCAGCCAGGGCACCGTGGTCGCGGCGGTGACCGCGGAGACCTGGAAGGCGTCGTGCAGCACCGCGGTGGACAGCAGCGGCAGTGCGGCGAAGCGCATGCCGTCGCCGACCGCGGAGGAGGCCGCGGCGCCGATGACCCGGTGGTAGCCGGAGCCGGGGCGGACGGTGGTGTCGGTGCTCACCCGCGCGGCTCCGCCGGGTCGGGCCGCTCCGCCGGGTCGGGCCGCCCCGCCGAGAAGACGGCGCAGCGCAGCTCGCTGGTGTACCGGTGGCCGTCCACCTCCAGCCAGCGCTGGTCGGGGGCGGGCAGCATCTCGGAGATCTCCAGGGTGCCCTCGGCCTTGGCGGCCAGCCGGCCCAGCTGGCGCACCAGCAGGGGGGACTCCCAGTCGACGTAGACCGGCTTCGGCTCGCCGGGGACCTTCACGAAGACGTGCCGGGGCAGCCGGTGCTCGGCGCGCAGCCGGCAGGCGGCGACGAACTGGGCGGCGTCGTCGCGGCCCTTCTGCCGGCCGAGGGCCGTGGTGTCGCGCAGCCGGGCGGCGGGGATGCGCCAGGTCTCGCGCTGCAGCACGACGCGGCCGCAGCGGATGCGGGGGATGTGCGCCAGGTCGGGGGCGTCCAGCCCGGCGCCGCCGAAGTGGCGGGGGAAGGCGAACGGGGAGAGCGGGTCCTGCCGGATGCTCGGGCCGCCGGCCGGGGGCGCCATCAGGCGCAGCCGGCCCTCGACGCCGTGGGCGCGCAGCTCCAGTCGGCCGTCGCGCAGCACCAGGTACAGCTGGGAGGGCTGCAGCACCCGGTCGCGGGACTGCGCGGAGCGGCCGTAGACCTCCAGGTCGTGGCAGGGGTAGACGAGCTGGGTGGAGGACTTGTCGGGGTGGCCGCGGGACAGGTTGGCGAGCACCTCGTCGTCGGCGAGCAGCGACCGGTAGCCGCGGTACACCTCGGAGAGCAGTTCGGGGGTGTGCTCCTGGATCAGCGGGCCGAAGCTGGTGTGGGTGATGACCTCCCGCACCGCGTGGCAGTCGCCGATGACGGCGGTGAACCGGCCCTCGGCCAGGTCCTCCCGGCTGCGGGCGGCGAACAGGATGTCCGGGTCGCAGACCGCGGGCGGGCTGCTCGGCTGGGCGGCGAGGACGGCCGCCATCCGCTCCCGGTCCACCACGACCTCGGAGCGGTCCGGGTCCGTCGCGGCCTCGCCGAGCAGGGCGGCGCCGATCGCCCGGTCCAGTTCGGCGAGTTCGGCCTCCACGGCGAGGCACTCCCGGGCGATGGCGTCCCGGTCGCGGAAGAACTCGGCGTAGAGGACGTCCAGCGGGATCTCCACCCCGGGGCCGAACCGCTCGGCCACCCACCGGGTGAGGATGACCAGTTCGCGCCGCATCCGCAGGCGGGGGCCGGCCAGCACGGTCTCGTAGACGATGGACAGCTCGTCCGTGATGAAGCGGGCGAGGTCCGGGCCGACGGTCAGGTCGGCCGGCCGGCCCCGGGCCTCCTCGAAGAGGATGCTGCGGTCGGCGTAGTGCAGGCCGCTGTTGCGGTTGGCGGGGCCCCCGGTCAGCTCCTCGAAGCGGGCCTTGGACTCGGCGAGCGCGGCCGCGCGCTCGGGCAGCGGCAGCCGGGCGAAGCGGGCCAGGTCGGCCTCGAAGCCGTCGATCGCGGTGAGCAGCGGGGCGGCCGAGTCGGCCGGGGCGTCGAGCAGTTGCTCGCGCAGGGCGGCCAGCGGCCGGTGGTCGCCGATCGGGATCTCGAACTCGACGACCAGCCAGTCGAGGTCGGCGAGTTCGCCGAGCACCTTGTCGAAGGGGACGGGGCAGCGCAGTTCGTCCTGCCAGGCCCGCCGTAGCTCGCGCAGGGTGCGTTCGCCGTCGCAGTGCTCCCACAGCCAGGCCTCGTACGGTTCCACCGGGCGGCCGCCGAGGTGCTGGAAGTCCCAGTCGGTGTCCAGGCCGTCGCGGGTGGTGAAGGCGTACAGGTCGATCCGGCCGTCGCGCAGGAAGGACAGCGGGCGGCGCCGGGGCCGGGCGTGGTCGAGCAGGCCGGGGACGGCGGCGGCGCTCTGGGCGAGCTTCTCGGCGGCCCAGTGGCTGAACAGCGCCCGCCGTTCCAGCTCCCGTTCGCCGGACCAGGTGATGCCGGGGGCGGTGCCGACCCGGCCGGGGGTGTAGGGGCCGAAGTGCGAGTGGGTCTCGTTCTTGGTGGTGACCCGCTGGAGGTACATGGTGAGCAGGTCGGTCATCTTGCGGGTGCGCCGGCCGGCCTTGCCGTCGTGGGCGTCGAGCCAGGCGGCGAAGGTGGGGTAGGCGGAGTCGTTGGAGAGCAGCAGGACCTGCCGCAGGCGCTCGTCGCCGAAGGCCTCGACCACGGCGGCCCCGGCCCGGTCGAGGCGGTCCTGGTGCCGGGCGGCGAACGCGGTCTGCTCCTCGGCGAACCGCCGGGCGGCGTCCTGGTAGGCGTGCAGCGTGGCGGCCGCCGCGTCGGGTACCGCGGCGGCCGCGGCGGCGAGTTCGGCCTCGGGGACGGGCAGCAGGAAGCCGGCGGGGGAGGACAGCCTGGCCGCGCCGGGCACCGGGTGCCGGCGCAGGGCGGCCTTGAACTCGTCGGCCAGGGCCTTCAGCCGCAGGCCCTGGTCGACCAGGTCGCGGGCCTCCTCGGCGGCGGCCGGGTCGGCCAGCGGCGCGAGCAGTTCCATCGGGAAGCCGGCCTGGCGGAGCACGACGACCGGCGCGAGCTGCCAGGCGACGCGCGCACCGGGCTCGGTGCTGGTCTGGGGGTCGTTGACGGTGGTCACAGCCTCACCTGGGGACTCGTGCGGACGGGGACTCGTGCGGACGGGGGGCGTCGGTCGTGGCGGCGCGGGGAACGGAGGCGGTGCCGGGAACAGTGGCGGTGCCGGCCCGGACAGCGGTGCCGCCGACCGGGCGCCGGTCGTGCAGGGCGTCCAGGACGGCCAGCGGCTCGGCGGGCAGCGCGGGCAGCAGGCCGGGGCGCGGCGCCCACGGCTTGACCCGCACCCCGTGGTAGTCGGACCCGGCGGTGGCGACCAGGCCGAGCCGCTCGGCCGCCTCGGCGAGCCGGGCGCTGTCCGCCGGGGTGTGCCAGCTGGTCCACACCTCCAGCCCGGCCAGCCCGGCCGCGCGCAGCGGCTCCAGCAGCGCCGCGCACTCCGGGGCGGCCAGCCCGGCGGTGTGCGGGCCGGGGTGGGCGAGGACGGCGACCCCGCCCGCCTGCCCGATCCAGGACAGCACGTCCACCAGGTCGGGGTTGACCGGGTGTTCGACGTGCAGCGGCCGACCGGGCCGGCACCAGTCGGCGATGAACCGGGCGAACCGGTCGTCGCCGTCGGCGTACGGGGCGAACCGGGGGTCGTCCCGCGCCGCCTCCAGCAGCAGGGCCAGGTAGTCGTTGACGTAGGCCACCCGGTCGCCGCCGATGCGGCGTTCGACGTCCGCCCGGTCGAGCGGCACGCCGAGGGACTGCGCCCGGTCGGTCCAGGTGCGCCACCAGGCCAGTTCGGCGTCGTGGACGCGCCCGATCCGCTGCCGGAACGGTTCGTCGCCGGGGTCGACGAAGTAGGCGAGGCAGTGGGTCTCCTCGCCGCGCCAGCTGGTGGTGATCTCGCAGGCCGGTACCACGGTGAGGCGCCCGCCGGCGGCCCGCTCGAAGGCGGCGACGCCCGCGACGGTGTTGTGGTCCGTCACGGCGGCGACCCGCAGCCCGGCCTCCACGCACCGCCGGGCCAGCTCGGCCGGGGCCTCGTCCCCGTCCGAGTGCCGGGTGTGCAGGTGCAGGTCGACCGGGGTGGCCAGGGTGGCGGGCGCCCCCCGCATCAGCCGGCTCCGGGCAGGGTGCGCCGCCAGGAGGCGGCCAGCCAGCGCTCGTACTCGGGACCGGACGGGTCGTCGACGACCAGGCAGAGCGGCTCGATGATCCGCCCCGCGCCGCCGGCCAGGCCGCCGTGCAGCATGGTCAGGTTGTGGCCGAGCAGCAGGTCGCAGTGCTCGCCCGGGGCGAGCACCTCCCAGCGCCGGCGGAACGCCGCCCAGGTCAGGCCGGTGGCCGTCAGCAGCTGGTGGCAGAAGAGCCGGGCCGCCTCGCCCCGGCACTCGCCGCAGGCGCAGCCCTGGGCCAGCAGCACCGCGGCGGGGTAGCGCCGCCGCTCCTCCTTGGTCAGCACCGCCTCGCTGTGGTGGAAGGACAGGCCGTGCCAGAACGGCTCCTCCAGCCCGAGCATGGCGCCCACCGAGGGGTAGGCGCAGCCGTGCTCCGACTGGCGCGCCAGGCCGCGGCTCAGGTTGTCGCCGAGCCAGCGGGCCGCGGTGGCCGCCGGGTCGTCCCCGCGGTCGATGCCGCGCCGCTCCAGCACGTCGTCGATCACGCCGAGCCAGTCGTAGTACGTGGTGACGCTCAGCCCCTCGCCGACCTCGGGCAGGAAGATGCCCTGGTACATCTTGTGCGCGGGGGTGGTGGTGTACCCGGAGTCGCCGTAGGTGCGCCGGGCCGGGTCCCAGTCGGGGGCGTCCTGGAGGCTGGGCGTCAGGTACGAGCAGTGCTGGCCGTCGTGGTGGGGCAGCAGGGTCCGGGTGGTGTAGCCCTCGGGCACGTAGGTCCGCTGCGCCCGGTCGACCTCCAGCCGCATCCGCGCGGGGGCGCCGCGGGCGATCAGCGCGGTGCGCACGCGCTCGACGATGCCGGTGGACAGCCGGCGGCTGTCCTCGATCCCGAGCCGGAGCCGGCCGATCCGGAAGACCGCGTAGCCGACCCGGTGGATGACCTCGACGGCCTCGGCGGCGAGGGCGTCCAGCGCCTGCTCGCGCTCGGCGGGGGCCCCGGAGACCAGCCGGGAACAGTCGAACTGCGCTTCGTGGGGCGTGAATCTCACCGGTGCTCCAGGGGTGCGGAGGTGGGGCCGGGGGCCCAGGGCGCGAGTTCGGCCGGGGCTCCCTCGGTGCGGAACAGGAACTCGAAGAGCAGCCGGGCGGCGATCTGCGCGGTGCCGCCCGACGGGTCGTAGCGGGGCGCGATCTCGGCGATGTCGACGGCGCCGACGGGCAGCGCCCGCAGCTCCTCGTAGACGTCGAGGAGGTCGCCGATGCCGATGCCGCCCATGGTGACGTGCCCGGTGCCGGTCGCCGCGGCGCTGTCGAGCACGTCGATGTCGAGCGAGACGTAGACGGTGTCGCAGCGCGAGCCGAGCTCCTCGATCACCGGGCGCAGGGCCGCGGCGGCGCCGTCCCGGGTGATCTGGGAGCCGGGCACGACGTGGAAGCCGCTGTCGATCAGGCCGCGGAACTGGTCGTACTTGGTCACGTCCCCCACGCCGACGAAGGCGATGTCCTCCGGGCGCATCTGCGGGATCTCGCTGATCCGGCGGGAGTTGGAGCCGTGGTAGAGCGGCCCGTGCAGGGTGCTCCAGTTGCCGAAGTCGAAGTGGTGGTCGATGTTGACGAACCCCACCCGGCCGGCGCCGCGGTCGAGCCGTCCGGCGCGGAAGCCGGCGAAGGTGGGGAAGGTGCACGAGTGGTCGCCGTTGAGGAAGACCAGGTTCGGGGCGTTGCGGCTGAGCCGGCGGCTCTCGGCGGCGACGGCCTGGAAGGTCTTCACCGTGTCCGTCGGGTAGATGTGCAGGTCGCCGGCGTCCGCGACGCGGGGCGCGTGGTAGCGGAAGGTCTGCCCGGTGCGGGTGTCCAGCATCCGCCACTGGCCGAGGCTGGTGAGGTAGCTGGAGAAGACCAGGCTGGCCTGGCGGATCGCCCGCGGCCCCTCCGCGGCGCCGGGGCGGGAGCTGGCGGTGGCGTCGAAGGGCACGCCGGACACCACCCAGCCCCGCTCGCCGACGTCGACCTGGTCGGCGGTGGTGGTGGGGGCGCCGAAGAGGGTGCCGACGCCGGCCCAGCCCGGCAGCGGGTCCTGCTCGAAGTCCTCGGGCTTGACGCTGTTCTGGAGCGCTTCGAAGTCGGGCAGCTCGGTCATGTCAGTTCTCCTGCACGGCGGGTGCGACGGGTGCGGCGGCGGGCAGCGGGTCGCGGATGATGGCGTGCGCGGCGGCGATCTTCTCCTGGAACAGCTCCCAGCTGTCCTCCGGGGACAGGTGCCGGGGCCGGTAGACGACCGGGGCGTCCTCCCGCCAGTCGGCGAAGTCCCAGTTGAAGATGCGCTCGCGCAGCCGGGGGAAGTCCGGGGTGAGCGGGTACGGGACGAAGTTGTAGAGGTTGAAGAGCCACAGCGCCGATTCGTTCTCCCGCATCCAGCTGACGGTCTGGCCGTGCGCGGCCTCCGTCTCCTCGTCCAGGCCGCCCATCATGTTGAGGACGATCTTCAGCCCGGCGTCGCTGAGTTGACGGATCTTCGAAGTGTAGTCGTCCAGGCCGCGGGAGAGCTTGTTGAGCCGCTTCAGCATCTGCGAGTCGGCGGACTCGAAGCCGAGCTCCACGGCGACGACGCCGAGTTCGAGCATGGCCTCGACGATCCACTCCTTCACCTGCATCACGTGGGTCTGCACGATGAAGCGGTAGCCGGGGCGGTCCCGGAAGACGTCCAGCAGGTTGGCGACGGCCTCGCGGGACTGGCCGAAGGTCTTGTCCCCGATGTAGAAGAGCCGGGTGTCCGGGAACCGGCTGGTCAGCTCGTCCACCTCCTGGGCGAGCGCGTCCTTGGCGACCAGGGTGAGCTGCTTGCTCCAGGCGTCGCCGCAGAACGAGCACTGGTACAGGCAGCCGTGGCTGGCGTTGAGCCGCAGCAGCGGCACCCGGCCCTGGTAGCCGCCGAGGTGGCGGTAGTCCGGCGCCCAGGTGATCCGGTCGGACACCAGGCCGGGCAGCAGGGGCTTCTCCAGGCTGCCGCCGGACCCGGAGGCGAGTTCGACCAGCCGGCGCACGAAGGTGGCGTCGAGCTGGCCGCGGTGCACGGCGTGCACGGCGCCGTCCGGGGCGAGCGGGGCCATGTTCCCGCCGAGGACGACGCGCCGCCCGGCGTGCTCCAGCCGCTTGGCCACCTCCAGCGCGAGGCGGAGGTTCTGGGCGAGCGGGGACATCAGGACCAGGTCACCGGGGGCGGTCGCGTCGAGCAGCGGCTCGGCGCAGTCCTCCGGCTCGGCCGGGGTCCGGGACAGGTCGCGGAAGACGGAGTCCAGGCCCGCGGTGTTCAGCAGGGCGGTCAGGTGGGCGACCCACAGCGGCATCTCCCACAGGCCGTCGGTCGGGATGAAGTACTCGGGCAGCAGGGCCCGGAAGCGCCGGTCGTAGTCGTCGTAGTAGCGCGACAGGTTGGGGTCGGGGTCGTGGCTGGAGGGGAAGGGCAACTGGACGATGCAGCTCTTGGTCATGGCCGTGCCTTCGGTCGGTGAGGGCGTGGGGTCCTCGACGTGGAGCACTCAGTGGGGACGGCGCGAGAAGACCGCACAGCGCAGCTCGCTGGTGTGACGTTCTCCGTCGATGTCGAGCCAGAGGTGCTCCGGGGCGGGGAGCATTTCGCTGAACTCCAGGGGAGCGGCCGTCCTCCGGGCGAGCCGGAAGACCTGCCGGACGATGAGGGGCGAGTCCCAGTCGACGTAGACCGGTTTCGGCTCGCCGGGGATCTTCAGGAAGCCGCGGCGCGGCAGGCCGAGTTCGCGGCGCAGCCGGCGGGCGGCGGCGAACTCGGCGGCGTCGCCCTTGGACCGGTGGACGCCGGGGCTCCAGCCGCGCAGGGCCTCGGCGGGGACGCGCCAGCGCTCCCGGTGCAGCACGATCCGGCCGCAGCGGATCCGGGGCACGTGGTCGCGGTCCCGGTCACGGACGCCGACGCCGCCGAAGTGCCGGGGGAAGGCGAACGGGGAGAGCGGGTCCTGGCGGATGCTGGGGCCGCCGGCCAGCGGGGCGAGCAGCTTCAGCCGGCCCTCGACGCCGTGGGCGCGCAGTTCCACCCGCTCGGGGGTGGCCACCAGGTACAGGCCGCCGGGCTGGAGGACGTCGCCGCGGGCCTTCGGGGAGAGCCCGTACACCTCCAGGTCCGGGCAGGGATACGTGAGTTGGGCGCCGGTCTTGTCGGGGTGCGAGCGGGAGAGGTCGACCAGCACCTCGTCCTCGTCGAGCAGTCCCCGGTAGCGGGCGTGGATCTCGTCGAGCAGCTCCGGCGCCTCGGCCTGGAGCATCGGGGCGAAGCTGGAGTGGGTGAGCGCCTCGCGCACCGCGTGGCAGTCGCCGACGACGGCGAGGAAGTCCCCGCGGGCGATCGCGGCGGCGTCCGGCGCGGCGAGCATGACGTCCGGGTTGCACAGCGCGGGCGGGGTGTCCGGGTGGCGGGCGAGCAGCTCCTCCAGTCGGGCCCGGTCGACGACGCTCTCGTGCCGGCCGTCCTCGGCGCCGTCCAGCAGCAGGTCGACGACCTCCCGGTCGAGCGCCGCGATCTCCCGGTCCACCTCCTCGCACTCCCCGGCCAGCCGCGGCTTGTCGGCGAAGAAGGCGGCGTAGAAGTCCGGCAGCGGTACGGGTGTGCCGAGGCCGAAGCGCCGCGCCGTCCAGCGGTGCAGGATCGCCAGTTCGCGGCGCACGCGCAGCCGGGGGACGAGCAGCGTCAGGTCGTAGACCGCGGACAGCTCGCGGCCGATCAGCCCGGCGACGTCCGGGCCCAGGACGACGTCCCGGACCGGGCTGTACGCCTCCTCGTAGAGGATGGCGCGGTCCGCGTAGTGGCGGCCCTCGGAGCGGTTGGCGGCGGCGCCGGTGACCTCCTCGAAGGTCGCCTTGAGCTCGCCGAGCAGGGCCGCGCGCTCGGCCGTCGGGCCCTCGGCGAAGCGGCGCAGCCCGTCCTCGAAGCGGCGCACCACGGCGCGGTCGGGGGAGTCGTCGGCGAGGTGGCCGGCCAGTGAGCGCAGCACGTCGGTGGACCCGATCGGGATCTCCCAGCGCCCGATCAGCCAGTCCTGGTCGACGAGTTCGGCCAGCACCCGGTCGAAGCTCCGGTCGGCGGGGCGGTCCGGGCGCCGGGCCCAGCCGGCGCGCAGCTGCGCCACCGTGCGCTCTCCGTCGCAGTGCTCCCAGAGCCAGGAGCGATCGGCGTCGAAGGTGTCGGACTTCACCGCGACGAAGCGCCAGCCGTCCGGCATGCCGGTGGTGGTCTCGAAGGCGTACAGCCGGACCACGGGGCCCTCGGCGAAGGCGAGCGGCCGCCGGCGGGGGCGCACCGTCTCGAAGGTCTCCGGCCGGGCGCTGAACACCTCGGCCAGCGCCTCGCCCGCCCAGTGGCTGAGCAGGGCGATCCGGCGCAGCGGGCCGGTGGACCAGCTGACGCCGGCGGCGGCGGTGCCCTCCGGCGCCGTCCGGGCGACCGCGAGCGGGCCGAAGTGCGAGTGGGTCTCGTTCTTGGTGGTGACCCGCTGGAGGTACATGGCGAGCAGGTCGGTCATCCGCCGGACGTGCCCGTCCGACCCCTCGCCGCCGGAGGCGATCCAGGCGGTGAACTCCTCGAAACGGGCGTCGTTGGACAGCAGCAGGACCTGCTGGAGGGAGGGTTCGCGGAACAGGTCCACCACGGTGCGGCGGGCGTGGGCGAGGTCGGCGGCGTGCTCCTGCTCGAAGGTCGTCCAGTGGGCGTCCAGGGCCTGCGCCGCGTCCTGGTAGCGCTTGGCGAGGTCCAGGGCGGCCGGGCCGAGTTCGGCTTCGAGCCGGGCGAGGTCGGCGGGCGGGAAGGGGCGGAGCATGCCGACGCCGGAGGCGAGGTCGCCCCGGGTGCCGGCCCGCTCCGCGCGCAGCGCCGCCTTCAACCGGCGTCCCAGCTCGGCGGCTTCGTCCCGCAGGGTGAGCGCGGTGTCGGCGGCGCGGGTGGTCGAGGGGGCGACGACGCGGTCCAGCAGGGAGAGCGGGTAGCCCGCGTGGCGGAGCATCGCGACCGGGGCGAGCGACCAGCCGGTGCCGCCGTCCGCGTCGGCTCCCGGGGTGCGGCCGGCTCCCGGGGCGGCTTCCTCGGGAGGCCGCGTGTCGTCCGGGCGCCGCGTCGTCTCGTTCAAGATCGCCCCCAGCTGTGTGACTTGATCACGACAGTTCGTGACCATAACAACGTGTCGAGGGGGCTTTCAATAACGATGCGGTCACCACGCCGATTTCCGGCCAAGATTGACCGGCGGCCAACCGAAATCCGAGGTGGTGTGGCAGGGGCCTGACGTTGGGATGGCCGCGATCGACCCTATCGGGCCGGAAATTGACGCTGTCTCAAATCGCGGTGGGCGGCACGGCCTCCGGGAACCGGGCTCCGGCTCCTGGAGGGGTCACGCACCGTACGGCTCCCGCCGCGCGGGCCCGCTCACCGTACGGGCTCGACCGGTGCGGCGGGCTCGGGGTCGAGGAAGTCGCGCCGCTTGCGAAGCGGGGAGGCGAGAACCGGAAAGGGGATCAGCAGGGTGCACAGGCAGCAGGCCAACAGGGCCGTGCGGTTGCCGACGGCCTCGCCGAGCACGCCCGCGAGCAGGGCGCCGATGGGGAAGACGCCCCAGGAGACGAACCGGACGGTGGCCACCACGCGCGGCAGCAGCTCCGGTGCGACGGCCGTCTGGCGGTAGGTGCGGCCGATGATGGCGAAGGTGACGGTGCAGGCGCCCCAGCCCACGTTGCCCAGCAGGAACAGGGACAGGCCCCAGCCCGAGGAGGTGAACGGCATGAGCAGCGCGGAGAGCGGGGCGACGAACAGCGTGAGGACCGCCGCCCGGGTGGCGCCCAGCCACTTGACCAGGGAGGTGGTGACGGCCGCGCCGAGGACCCCGCCCAGGCCCAGGCCGGCGATCAGGAAGCCCACGACGTAGGAGTCGGCCTCCACCGTGCGGACGAGGAAGACGGCGGTGAGCGCGTCGATCGCCGCGGTGGCGAAGTTGAACCCGGTGCCGACGAAGACCAGCCGGCTGATCACCGGGTGCCGCCGGACGTACTCGATGCCCTCGCGGATCTCGGCCGCCATGTTGCGCTCGGCCTTCCGCGCCCCGCCGCCGCGGGGCGAGGGGACGGTCATCAGCAGCGTCGCCGAGACGACGTAGCTGACCACGTCCGCGATCAGGCTGTACGCGGCGCCGAGCGCCTGGACCAGGCTGCCGCCGAGGGCCGGGCCCGCGATCTGGGAGACCGACTCGCTGCCCTGGATCATGCTGTTGCCGGCGATCAGCCGTTCCTTGGCGACCACCGCCGGCAGGTACGTCGAGTAGCCCACCTCGAAGATCACGCTCGCCACGCTGATCACGAAGGCGACGATCACGAGTTGGGCGAGGGTGAGCACGTCGAGGTAGACGGCGGTCGGCACCGACACCAGCGCCGCGGCCCTGAGCAGGTCGGCGCCGACGAGGACGGGGCGCAGCGGGAGGCGGTCCACGATCACCCCGGCCGGCAGCCCGAACAGCAGCCAGGCGCACATGCCCGCAGCCGCCACCACACTCGTCTCGAAGGTGCTGGCGTCCAGTTCGAGGACGGCCACCAGCGGCATCGCGACGGTGGTGACGGCCGTGCCGAAGGCACTGGTGCTGTGCGCGGTCCAGATCCGCCAGAACACCGAGCGGTCGGGCGGTGCGGGCTGCGTCGGGGACGTCATGGTGGGCTCCTACTAGACGGCGTGGGTGTCGTACAGTCGGCGGGGGCCGTCAGCGCAGCAGCGCCACTTCCTGATCGCGAGGACGCGGATGCGGGCCGGCTCGCACTCGACCCGCTCGGGGTGGAACCCCGTCGTGGCGAGGAGGCCGAGGAACTCGTCGGCGGTGTCGCCGTCCTTCCAGCGGGGACGGTCCATGTCCAGGTGCAGGGCGCCGTGCGGGACCAGCGCCCGGCAGTAGCCGTTCAGCACCGCCAGGGCTTCCTCGGGCGCGGAGAACGGTTCCTTGCGGCCGCACCAGATGCCGTTCAGCTCCCCGTCCCCGAATGCCGCGGGGTCGGGTTGCGTCTGGTCCAGGGCGATGGACGGCCGCCGACCGGTGACTTTGGCATAGATGGTCTCCATGCCCTCCAGCCGGCCGGTGTCGAGTTCCCGGCGGCCCGGGGTGAACTCGGCCACCCGGATGTGCGGGGTCGGCGGCAGCGTGCCCATGAATGCCTGCAGGACCGCCTCGTTGACGGGTGTGTCCATGAATGCCCTTCCCCGTTCCTCGGTGTGGTCAGTGACCGAAGTCCTCGATCAGTTCCTGGAGTGCCTCACCGCAGCCGCCGCAGCCCGTGCCCGCCAGGCAGCGGGCGCCGATGTCGGCCGGCGAGTGCGCTCCCGCCCGGATCGCGGCGACGATCTCCGCCTCGGAGACCGCTCGGCACACGCACACGATGCAGTCGGGGTCGGGGTCGTACACGGTCATGGTCGAGCCCCCCTGCGAGCCGTCGGATCAGCCGACCGCGATCCGCTTGCCGTCGATGACGAAGCAGCCGCGCTCCGGCTCGCGGGCGAGCAGATCGACGTCCGGGAAGAAGGTGCGGTGGGCGGTGAAGGACACCAGGTGCCAGATGTCGGACTCCGAGACGCCCAGGCCACGGACGTTGGCGATCTGCTGGTCGATCGGCTGGGTGCCGGCCGCGACGACGCCCTCGTGCTGGTACCAGAGGGAGTTCTCGGCGTCGCGGTGGAGGTGCTGGCCGCCCAGGTCCGGGGTGTCGCTGCGGTCCGTCATCAGCATCATGTTCGAAGGACCGGCCAGCTCGACCGCCCGCTTGGCGATCGCGAAGTCGACGTGCTCGCCGTCGAAGTTGAGGCAGGCGGTGATCCGGCCGGCGTGCGCGGCGCGGATGATCGCGGCGGGCACCGGGCCGACCTGCTCGTGCAGGTCCGCGAGGGACCAGGAGGGCAGGTCGTACGAGGCGATGACCGCGTCGCGCTCGGCCTTCGCCCGGGACGTGCGGAACGCGTGCTTGACCAGCAGCGGCATCTCGTTGAAGAGGTGGTCCGTGATGACCCGGACGCCCCGGCCGGGGAAGTTCGCGGCCTCGGCCGCGCTGATCGCGGTCTCCACGCAGTCGGCACCCAGCTGGGGGTCCTCCCGGGTGAAGTGGCCCAGCGCCGGTCGGACGCCGCGCTCCACCAGGGTGGTGACGATCCACTCGAGGTCCGGGTAGCCCGCCGGCAGCGCCGGCGCGAGGTACGAGCCGGGCGTCAGCGCGTCGGGCGAGACCATGAGGTAGACCAGGCCGAGCGGACCGCAGGACGCGAGCTTCTCCCACTCCGCGCGGGACGGCGCCCAGACCGAGCTGGCCGGGGTGCCGCCGAAGCTGGCGACCAACGGGCCTTCCAGGGCGATCGCCCCGATGTGGGGGAGCTCGCCGTCGGCGCGCATCCGGGAGAACTCGCCCATGAACCCGACGAAGCCGTCGAGGCGCTCCTGGCGGAGGTAGAGCGTGGGGATGCAGACGATCCCCTCGGCCCGGGCGGCCTCGTCGAGCTCCTTCAGGTCCATCCGGCTGAAGTCGGAGAAGTCGACGTTGCCCAGGCCGTGGCAGTGGACCTCGACCGGCAGGCTCGGTACGAAGTAGCCGTCGGAGCCGGCGTCGGCGTTCGGCGCGTCGGACACGGACAGCCGGCCGTCGCTCCAGGTCACGGAGAGGGGTCGGGTGCGCTCGGGAGACAGCGAGGTGTTCGCTGTGAGCATGGTGGTCTTCATCTCTTTCCTATCGAGTCCATCTCGCGGTCCACCGCCACGTCCGACCTGGTGCAGGCGTCAGAAGACGACGGAGCCGGTCGTCGCGAGGTATTCCAGAATTTCCTTGGTGTCTGCGGTGGCGGTCTCCGCATCGATGCCGTACTCGGCGGCCAGCAGCCGGCCGATGTCGGCGATCGAGTTCCGTCCGTCGATCTGCTTCCAGATGAAGCTGGCCGTCTCGGACAGCTCGAAGGCGTCCTTGCCCACGGCCACGAGGAACTTGCCGCGCAGGTTGCGGACCCGGACGTCGGGCCGGTACGACGGAACCTGGTCGACGGAGAGGTCGGGCTGGTCTGCCATCAGAGGACCACGCTCATCGAGATCCGGCGGCACACGGGCAGCACTTCGTTGACCCACGCCGCGGGGTCGGCCGGGTCGAACGACTGCATCGTCTCCAGCGCCCAGTACTCGTCGAACGAGAGCACCGACTGCTCCACGGCCCGGAAGCGCCTGGCCCGCCACTTGGCGTTCTGGCCGTACTCGGCGTGCGAGGCGAGCAGCGCGTCCACGGCGTACTCCAGGGCGACGCGGGCCGAGAGCACCGCGCTCTCCAGGTCGCCGATCGCCATCTGCCCCACGGCGTCCTCGACGCGGGTGTCGGCGTAGTTCAGGCCGCGCTGCACCAGCACGGAGCCGAAGGCGGAGTCCTTGAGCTCCTGCGCGCGCCGGGTCAGCCAGTCCACGTTCTCGAGCGCCTGGCCGTGCCGCAGCCACTCCAGCGTGACCGTCTCCTGGCGGTCGAGCTGGACGCCCTCGCCCACGGCGCTCTCGAAGGCCTGGTGCGAGACCTTCGACAGGACGGTGTCGATCTGCTTGTCGGTCAGGTACCGCAGGTCGCAGCGGGTGCCGTCCGCGTAGGTCTCGATCGAGCGGAACTCGTCCGCGCCGAACGGGATCGGGGCGCCGCCGAGGCTGCCGCTCCACGGCTCCTCGGTGATGACGAACAGGTCGATGTCGCTGCTCGGGTTGCCCCAGCCGCGCACGATGGAGCCCGCCTGGAAGATGCAGAGCGGGGCGTCCGGGAGGAGGCCCTGGGCGCGCAACTCCGGTAGGCAGGAGGACGAGTTGTCAGCCATGGCTCTCTTTCTCTGAACGTTGGTGCTCGAGCAGGACGGACGGCGCGTTGTTGACCAGGTGGGCCAGCAGCGCGGGGAGGATCGAGCCGGACAGCGTGACCAGGGCCAGCAGACAGAGGGCGGCCAGGAGTTCCACGGCCAGTACCCGCGGCGCCTTGCGCCAGTGGCTGTCGCCGACGTGGTGGCGGGCGATGAACGCGGCCGCGCCCAGGAGCGGGACCACGAGGCCGGCCGGCCCGGCCGCCGTGACGGCGAACGACCGGTACAGCGCCTCTTCACCGAAGGGCGCCAGGATGCCCGTCGCCACCCTGGTCCGCGCCTGGAGCGGGGTGGACGGGCCGACGAGGAAGGCCAGGTCGCCGGAGAGCAGCAGCCGGAAGTTCATCCCGCCGGCCAGCAGCAGGACCGCGGCCACTGCGAGCGCCACGGCGTACCACCACCAGGCCGTGCCCCGGGTGAGCCAGGGCATGTCGGTGGCGGCGGCGACCGCGATGAAGGAGATCGGGACGGCGACGGCGATCGCGTTCTCGCTCCAGTAGGCGGCGCCGGTGCGCAGGGTCCGCGGCATCCGCCACGGCAGCAGTCCGGCCAGGGCGTCCAGGGCGACGAGCGCGGCGGCGGCGCGCCAGGTCCCGCCCTGGGACCAGAGCGCCACCGCGAAGGCGACCATCACGGCCGCCGACAGCAGGCGCACGAGCTGCGGCGGCCAGGCCGCGCGGTCGAACGCGCGGGCCAGGAAGCCGGTGCCGGCGGCCGCGGGCGCCGAGGGCGGCGTACTCATCGCAGGACCGGCTCCCCGGCCCCGGACTCCACGGTGATCAGACCGACGGCCAGGGCCTCCTGGAACAGCTCGGCCACCTCGGCGAGTTCGCCACCGGTCTTGGCCAGCGTCTCGGCCAGGGTGAGGGTGCCGTCGAGGGACTGCAGCAGGGCCAGCCACGCGGCGTCCTCGGAGGCCGAGATCTCGTACTCGAAGCTTCCGTCGACCACCACGAACCACGAGTCCGGCTGCGCGGGCACGGTGGCGAGCAGGGCGTTGTCGGCCAGCGCGTAGACCGCCTGGCGGTCGATCTCCGGTTCGCTGACGACCCGGGCGAGGATCTCCGGGGCCTCGCGCTCCCAGTCGTCGACCTTCAGCTCCACCGGGGTGGGACGGGCGGCGGCCAGCGACGGCGCGGCCGGCAGCTGCGCGGTCATCGCCTCCAGCAGGCCGAGGTTGACGATCCGCAGCAGCAGCTCGATGCTGCCGGTGCTGGGGCTGCGCACCAGCCGGTCGAGGGTGGTGCGCAGCCCGTCGGCGTTGAGGTGGCGGCGCGCGTTGTCGCTGGACAGGGCCTCCTCGAGGAGGGCGGCGCCGTCCTGGGCGAGGATCCGGGTCAGGACGCGATTGGTGTGCCGGGCGCCCTCGCCGTAGAAGAAGTAGCCCTTGGGGCGGGTACGGATCTCCTCGGGCAGGATGCCCTTCATCGCCTCGCGCACGATGCGCTTGTCCCACAGCAGCGCGGAGCGGCGGGCGGCGGGGATCCGGGCGACGAGTTCGACGAGGCGGTGGTCGAGGAACGGGACGCGGGCCTCGACCCCGTTGCCGGCGGCGGTGCGGTCCTCGTGCCAGACGTTGTACTGCTCCAACGTGCGGTACTGCCAGGCGAAGTAGCCGGCGTAGTGGTCGTCCGCGTACGGCGAGGAGGGGTCGATGACCGCGTCGTTGAGCAGTGGGACGCCCTCGTGCTCCCACCAGTGGCCGAGCTTCGGGTTGCGCTCCAGCGCCTGCCGCCGGTGCAGGTCGCGCAGGTTGGCCTCGAAGGAGTCCCAGTCGCCGCCCTCGCCGGCGAAGTTCGGGATGTAGCCGCCGTTGATCTCGTCGGCGGCGGCGCCGAGCAGCATGCCCTTGATCTCGGGGAAGTTCTGCCGGGCGAAGCGGTGCATCTCGAACTTGTAGAAGACCTCGGGGCCCACCATCGGGGTCTCCGCCAGCCAGACGAGGTCGCGCCACTCCTGCGGGCCGGGGACGCGGTCGGAGCCGATGAGCACCTGGTGGTTCGTCAGACCCAGCAGCTCGGCGGTCCGGTGGCCGCCACGGGCGTCGCCGTTGAGGGCGGTGCCGGGTGTCAGCGCGGTGAAGGTCTGGAGGCCGCCGCCCGGGGCGAGCGCCGCGACGGCGGCGGAGTCGATGCCCCCGCTGAGGAAGAGGCCGAGCTCGGAGTCGGCGGTGGCGCAGTCGGCGACGGAAGCGGCGAGCAGGTCGCGGAACTCGGCGACGTAGTCCTCGTCCGTCATGTCGGAGTGGGCGTCGGGGCCGGGCAGTTCCCAGTAGCGGTGCTCGCTGGTGGCGCCGTCCTGGAGGCGGATCTGCAGGATCGTTCCGGGCGCCACGATCCGGATGTCCTCGAACCAGGTGGTGATGCGGCCGTGCACGAACCCGGGCGTGGCGTTCATGTCGTACTCGCTGAGCGCGCGGCTCCAGTCGACCCGGCGCGGGGTGGCGCCGTCCGCGAACAGGGCCTTCATCTCCGAGGCGAAGACGACGCGTTCGTCGTTGCGGTGGTAGTAGAGCGGCTTGATGCCGAAGCGGTCGCGCCCCATCAGCAGGACGCCGCGGGCGCGGTCCCACAGGACGAAGGCGAACATGCCGTTCACCCGGTCGAGGAAGCGCAGACCGTCGCGCTGGTAGAGGTAGAGGAGCACCTCGCAGTCGGAGCCGGTGCTCAGCCGGGTGCCGGAGGGCAGGCCGGCGGCGAGTTCCCGGTGGTTGTAGACCTCGCCGTTGGCGATCAGGACGAGGTTGCCGTCCGAGCTGACGAGTGGTTGGGCGCCGTCCTCCGGGTTGACCAGGGAGAGCCGGTTGAAGGCCATGCCCACGGGGCCGTCACAGAGCAGTCGCCGGTCGTCGGGTCCGCGGTGGGCGAGTGTGCGGGCGAACGCCTCCAGGAGTCCACCGGCCTCCTCGGGCAGGGCAGTCCCGTCGATCCGGGCCACCCCGGCGATGCCACACATTCTCCACACTCCGTCCGCTGAAAAACAGGAAAGCGAGCCACTCGAAAACGACCGGAGGCCCCGAAAGGTGCGCCACGCCCGTTTCCGGGCGTGGCGCACAACGCGTCATCAGACGCCGTTCGACAGGATGGTGCCCGTGCCGACCTTCTTGGCAGACGGCTTGATGTACTTCTTCATGACTTTCACCTCCTCCTTGGCATGGATTTGGAGGATTCAGTTCCGCGTGGGTGCGTTGACGCAACGCGATGTGTCACAACGGTGAACGCGCCACCATCGATCCCACCGAAACTCTCATCAGCACACCCGCAGCGCTCGGAATGAGCGAGAAGTGCGGCGCTGGTACCCCCGTACCGGGCGGTTCGGAGTCATCTCCGTAACCGCTGCGTTAACTTCCTATCGCGATTGAGGAGCCGCGGTCAACCCTGATCGGCCTGTGAGTACGGCGACTTCTGAGGCTCCGTCGGCTCCCCTGGCGGACGATCCGGCCGGTTTGCCCGAATTCCTCTCCCGGGGGGTGTGACGGGGGGTGTGTCCCCTTTGCGGGCGAAAACTGCTGGATACTCGGGCCGGCCGCCCCGGGAAGTTTTCTCCTTTACTTGTCGGGCGGGCCTGATCTATGGTCGGCCCATGCCCGCAAAACGGTCAGTCATTGCCTGCCCGGAGTCGTCGGTAGCGGACGAGTATCAAAGCAAATTCGGTAATTGGGATCAGCGAGCGAGCGTTCGTATAAAACCGATCCGCGTACTCGCGCAGCCTTCGGACGGCCAGGTGTATTTCCCGCCGGAACTGGTTCCCGTGGTATCCCACCCGATCGTGCGCGATGCCGCACCCGGGACGGTTCGCCGCATACTCGTGGAGCGGCTCTGCCACTACCTGCACTTCACCACGGAACTGGAGTCCGTCGCCGTGCTCCCGGTGACCGTGGCCCTCAGCCGCGGCCGGGACGACCTCGACCTGGTCGCGGCCATGCGGGAGGACGCGTTCAAGATCTCGACGGACGAGGCCTGGCACGCCCAGTTCTCCCGCGACCTCTTGACCCAGGTGGCAGCGGAGGCGGGCATCGCCCTGGAGCTGGCCGAACCCGCCTTCATCCGCCGGCTGGAGGAGATCCGCGCGCTCATGCAGCCCGAGCTGCGCGGCACCCAGTCGCTCGCCTTCTGCATCGTCAGCGAGACGCTGATCTCGGCGATCCTGTCCGACCTCCCGCGCGACCGCCGGCTGCCCACCGCGGTCCGCGACCTGGTCCGCGACCACGCCGAGGACGAGGGCAAGCACCACGCCTACTTCCACAGCGTGCTCAAGTACTTCTGGCACTCGCTGAGCGCCCGGCAGCGCCGACTGCTCGGGCCCTGGCTGCCCGAGCTGATCACGGTCTTCCTCGAACCGGACTACCCGGCCGTCGCGCGCTCCCTGCTCGCCGCCGGCCTCACCACCGGCGAGGCGGAGACCGTCATGGCCGAGTCGTACCCGGCCGCCGAGGTGCGGGCCTCCATCGCCGAGGCCGGCCGGACGACCACCCGCTACTTCGTCGAGATCGGCGCGCTGGACGACCCGGGGACCCTGGACGCCTTCCACGCCGCCGGACTGACCGACGGGCTCTCCCTGTGAGCCGACGAACGAACCAGAAGGACGGCACCGCGGTGAAGACAGAAGACCTCGAGACGGCGGCGGCCCCCGGGGTGATCCTCCACGACATCCCCACCGAGCTGGTGCGGACGGTGACCCGGTCGCCGGCCAAGGCGCGGCTGTACGGGGTGGACAACTACTTCCGGGAGAGCAGCTGGCTCTTCGGCGACGACCTCGACGACGTGCTGCGCACCACCCTGTGCGTGCTCAAGCCCGAGGCGGCCGCCGGCCGGCGCTACCGCCCGGCTCTCGACGCCCTGCGCGAGAACGGCTTCCGCCCGGTCGACGCGGTCCGCTTCCGCCACCACCGGCTCACCGTCCGGGAGACCTGGCGCTTCCAGCTGAACTTCGCCAGCCGGGAGCGGATCGACGCGATGGACCTGGTCCTCGGCACGTCCGACTCGGTGATGCTGGTCCTCCGGGACGAGCGCTGGACCCCCGGCGACGTCCCGGCCGCCGTCCGGCTGACCGCCCTCAAGGGACCGTCCGACCCGGCGCAGCGCCGCCCCGAGCACCTGCGCAGCCGGCTCGGCGCGGTCAACGGCCTGTTCAACTTCACCCACACCTCGGACGAGCCGATCGACGTGATGCGCGAGATCGCCATCGTGTGCGACGAGGAGCGCCGCCGGCTGCTGCACGCGCGGGTGCGCAGCGGGTACGACGCGGTGCCCGAGGCCCTCGCCGCCTTCGCGGAGCTGGAGGCCGAGACCCCCGCGCACGACCTGGACCTGGACAACAGCCGGCGCCGGCTGGCCGCGGCCGACGGGCCGATCGGAGACCTGGCCCGCGACCACGCGGCCGGCCGGGAGGTCCCGGTCGGGCGGATCGCCGCGGCCCTGCGCGCCGGCGCGGACGGCCCGGCCCAGCACTGGGACCTGCTCAGCGTGCTGACGCACACGCTGCGTTTCAACGAACCGGGCATCGGCCGGATCTTCCCCAACGTCCTGCTCGAGTCCTGGCAGCACACCGACGGGGTCCGGGCGTGAACGGCCTCCCCGAGGCGCTCGCCGGGCTGCGCTCCGCCCGGCGGCCCCCCGCGGACTTCGACGCCTTCTGGAAGGACACCCTGGACGCGGCGGCGCACCCGCTGGACCCGGTGTTCACCGAGGTCGCCGCCGAGCTGACCGCCGCCACGGTGTACGACGTGTCCTTCGCGGGCTCGCGGGGCCACCGCATCGCGGCCTGGCTGATCGTGCCCCGGCACGCTTCGGCGGCCGTCGGGTGCGTGGTGCAGTTCCTGGGCTACGGTGAGGGCCGCGGGACTCCGCTGGACTGGCTGTTGTGGCCGGCGGTCGGCCGGGCCGTGCTGGTGGTCGACACCCGGGGCCAGGGGGGCGCGAACCTGCGCCCGGGGAGCACCCCCGATCCGGTGGGCACGACGCACCCGCAGGTCCCGGGGTTCGTCACCCGGGGCCTGCTGGATCCGGCCGAGTACTACTACCGGGACGCCTACGTCGACGCGGTGCGCGCGGTGGACACCGCGATCGCCCACCCGGCGGTGGATCCGGGGCGGATCGTCGTCTCCGGATGCAGCCAGGGCGGCCTGCTGGCGCTCGCCGCCGCGGCGCTGCACGACCGGGTGGCGGCGGCGCTGGTCGAGTCCCCGTTCCTGTGCGAGGTCACCGACCCGGCGCTGTTGCCGGACCGCCAGCCCTACCGCGAACTGCTGCGGTTCTGCCAGTTCCATCCGCAGCACGTCGCCCGCGCGATGGACACGCTGTCCTACTTCGACGGCGTCGCGCTGGCCGAACGCGCCGACTGCCCGGCGCTGTTCTCCCTCGCGATGCGGGACCAGGTCTGCTCCCCGGCCTCCGTCGCCACCACGTACCACCACTACGCCGGACCGAAGCGGATCGGGGTGTGGCCGTTCGCCGGCCACGCCGAGCCCAACGGCTACCAGCGCCGGGCGGAGGTCGAGTTCGTCGCCGGGGTCCTCGGCGACCGTCCCGGTGTCCACGCAGGGCCGTCCAGCGCGGCACCGGTTTCCTGAAGAGAGGGAAGCACACGTGCTGTCCGAAGCATTGCCAGACCACGAGCGGCTCAGCGAAGTCGACCAGGACGTCCTCGACCAGCTCACCTGGTCCGCGGAGAAGGCCCGGATGTACTCCGTCGAGCAGTACCTCCGGGAGAGCTGCTGGACCTTCGGCGGGGACCTGCCGGAGATGCTCGGCGTCACGCTGTGCATGCTCAAGGCCGAGGCCACGGCGGGCCGTCGGCTGCGCCGCGCCGTCCGGGCCCTGGCCGACGCCGGCTTCGTGCCGGTCGACGTGGTGGTCTTCAGGCACGACCGGCAGACCATCCGCGAGGTCTGGCGCCACCACTTCAACATCGCCACCCGGGACCGGGTCGAGGCGATGGACCTGATCCTGCCCAGCATCGACACGGTCTGCCTGGTGCTCAAGGACACCAGGTGGGCGCCCGGCGGGCTGCCGGCCGCGATCCGCCTGAACTCCCTCAAGGGCCCGGCTGACCCGACCCAGCGGCGCCCCGACCACCTCCGCCACCAACTGGGCGTCGTCAACGGCCTGTTCAACTTCATGCACTGCTCGGACGAGCCGATCGACGTGTTCCGGGAGATCGCCGTGCTGTGCGACGACGACCGCCGCGCCACGATGCGCGAACGGATCCTCGCCGACCACGACGCCCTCCCCGAGGTGCTGGCCGTCTTCGACGCCCTGGAGGGCCGCCACCCGGCCCACGACTTCGACTACGAGCTCAGCTGGGAGCGCCTGCTGCGGGTCCCGGGCCCGCCGGGCGAGCTGGCCGCCCGCCGGGCCGCCGGCGGCCCGGTCGGGCTGGGCGAGGTCCTGGCCGTCACCCGCGGCATCCCGTACGAGCACCCCAACCGCTGGGACCTGCTGACCGTGATCACCCACCTGCTGACGGAGATGAACCTCCCGGGGGTGGAGACGAGCGTGCCGAACGTCACCGCGGACTGGGGCGGGCCGCGGTGAGCGCGGCGGGCCGGCTGCTCACCGTCAACCTCGGCGTGGAACGCACCGGGCCGTGGACCTCCAACGGGCGCAGCGGCATCGACAAGCGACCGGTGCCCGGCCCGGTCATGGCCCGGGCCGGCGGGCTCGACGGCGACCTGATCGTCAACACCAGGGCGCACGGCGGCGTCGACAAGGCGGTGTACGCGTTCGCGCGCGAGGACGCCGGCTTCTGGGAGCGGGAGCTCGGCCGCACGGTGGCACCGGGGAACTTCGGCGAGAACCTCTCCACCGTCGGCGTCGACGTCACCCACGCCGAGATCGGCGAGCGCTGGCGGATCGGCGGCGCGGTCTTCGAGGTGATCCGCCCGCGCAAGCCCTGCCGGGTCTTCGCGGGCTTCTGGGACGTCCCGGACCTGGTCAAGCGCTTCATCGCGAACGGGGCGCCCGGTGCCTACCTGCGGGTCCTGACCGAGGGCGAGGTCTCACCGGGCGATCCGGTCGAGGTGGTCGAGCGCCCCGGCCACGGGGTCACCGTCAACCTGATGCTGCGCGCGATCACCACGGAGCCGGAGCTGCTGCCGCTGATGCTGACGGCGCCGCAGATGCTTCCCAAGATCCAGGACCGGGCGCGCCGCTGGCTCGCCGCTCAGCAGGACCAACACGCGTACGTGGGAAAGGAACAGTGACCGCCGTGACCGCCATCGGTGACCAGCTCATCGACTCCGCCCGGCTGGCCGGGCTCGCCTGGGAGGACCTGCCGGTCCTCCACGACCAGCTCGCCGAGCTGCTGGAGGAACTGAGCACGGAGGAGTGGCTCAACGCGGCCTTCGACCACGTCCTGGCCACGCCCGAGCTGCTGGTGCAGAGCGAGCGGCTGCAGGAACTGGACCGGGTGGTCCTCGTCAACGACGCCGCCAGCGGGGTGCGGGTGCGGCTGCACGTGTTCCGCGACCGCGAGTTCGACCGCCCGCACAACCACCGCTGGACCTTCGGCAACCGGGTGCTGGCCGGCAGCTACCGCCACTACCTGTACGGCGACTACGACGAGCTGACCACCGACACCAAGATCGGCGAGCCCTTCATGGTCCGGGACGAGACGCCGGGAACCGGCTACGTGATCCGCCACACGCTGGTCCACTCGGTCGCCGCGGTGCCTGACACCACCTCGCTGATCGTCCGCGGCCCGGCCGCCAAGGACCGCTTCGTGGTCATGAACAGCGACACCGGCGAGGCCTGGTGGCAGTACGGGCACGCGGTCGAGGACGAGGCGGAGATCGCCAAGCGGCGCCTGGGCGCGGAGAAGGTCTCCGGGATCCGCGACCTGCTGGTGCGCCAGGGCGTCCTCCACTGACCCCGGCCACCCCGACTCCCGGAGCGCACCCATGACCCAAGAGATCGAGCGGAAGTTCCTCGTCCACGACTTCGTCCCGCCGGCGGACGCGACCGCGCAGCAGGTCCGGCAGGGCTACGTCGCGATCACCGAGGAGGGCACCGAGGTCCGGATCCGGCGCGCCTCGGGCCGGCACACCCTGACCGTCAAGAGCGGCACCGGTCTGGTCCGGGTGGAGGTCGAACGGGAGATCGGCAGCGAGGAGTTCGACGCCCTGTGGCCCACGACCGCGGCCGCCAGGATCGAGAAGGACCGCTATCGGCTGGCGGACGGCCCGCACACCGTCGTCGTCGACGTCTACCACGGCGCGCTGCACGGACTGTGCACCGCCGAGGTCGAGTTCCCCTCCGTCGAGGAGGCACGGCAGTACACGCCCCCCGGCTGGGTGGGCGAGGACATCACGGGCGTGGTCGGCTACCTCAACCGGTCGCTGTCGACCCGCGGCATTCCCACGCACGAAGAGAGCACGAGGACCGACCACCATGGGAACTGACTTCCCCCACCCCGACGACCTGGCCGCCCTGCGGAGCCTCTCCAGCCTCCAGCCGCTGTACAGCACGGAGCGCTCGCTGGCCGCCATCGCCACGATCGGCGCGCAGGAGGCGGCCCGCTTCCTGGAGACCCTGCGGATGCGCACGCTGGTGATGTCCCGGCTCGCCCCGTACGAGGACCGGCCGGGCGTGCGCGGCTGCATGGCCGCGATGCGCCCCAAGGCGGACAGCCTCAAGCGGATGCACAAGGTCCTGGACGCCAACCTGGAGATGCTGGAGCGGATCGCCCGCGACGCGGGCCTCCAGTTCTTCGCGATCAAGGGGCTCGGCGCCCGCGCGACGTACACCGACCCCGGCGTGCGCGACTTCAGCGACCTGGACATCTTCGTCCGGACCCGGGCCGAGGCCAGCGTCCTGGTACGGGCGCTGCGCCTGGAGCACGGCTACCAGTACCTGAAGGCCGAGCTGCCCTGGATCAAGTACGACCCGACCGAGAACCTCGTGTACGGGCAGTTCCCGCTGGTCGCGCCGGACGGCGCGGACGACCTGCTGAACGTGGACATCCACTTCGGCGACTACTCGGTGCGGCACAGCAGCCGGCTCGGGCTGACCCCGCAGCTGCCCGCCGGGGAGCCCGGGGTCCGGGTCCTCGCGCCCGAGGAGAACCTCGCCTGCGTCGTCAACAACGCCGCGGGCGACTACTTCGTGACGGCCAAGGACACCAACGACCTGCTGATGGCGCTCTCGCTGCCGGAGTTCGACGTCCCGCGCTTCACCGCCCGGCTGCGTCAGTCCGGCCTGGAGGGCTTCCTCGGCTTCATCGTGGCCGAGCTGCGGGCCGGCACCGCCCTGACGGCGGCGCAGGAGGAGCGGCTGCGCACCCTGCCCGCGGTGCGCACCCTGGAGCCGGCGCCGGACCCGCGGGCGCCGCACTGGGAGCGGCGCTGCCTGGGCACCACCGTGCACGCCTTCGAGGAGGGGCGCCGACGCGGCGGGCTGGTCGGCGCGGCGAAGCTGGCGGCCGACGCGTACGGCTACTACCGCGGTCGGCTGTCGCTGAGCGTGGTCCGGCCGACCGGCGGGAAGACCGCCCGGCCGTTCGCGCTGAACCCGTGGACCTGCGTCCGGCTGGTGCCGGTGGACATCGCCGAGGCCCTGCTCGAGGGCGAGCCGGCCGTGCCGGACCCGGCGGTCCCCGCCCGGCCCAAGGCGCTCTCGGCGGACCGGGGCATCCAGCGGCTCGACACCCCGTACGGGCAGTACGTGCGGATCGAGGACGAGACCTTCCTCGCCACCGTGGACTACCGCCTGCCGGGCGAGCTGATCGCCGGCGCCCGCGCGGCCGCCGCGGGCCCGGCCTGATGATCGACCTCGGCGGTCCGCCCCGCCCCTGGCCGACGGACCTGGTGCGCCGCTTCGGAGCGGCGCACGACCGGGCCCTGGACCGGGCGGACCGCTGGAGCACCCCGCCCGCGCAGGGCGACCCCGAACTGCTGGAACGGCTGGCCGAGTCGTTCGGCGCCCCGCCGGAACGGACGCTGGTCACCGGCGGGGTGCGCCAGTTCGCCGGAAGCTGGGCGGGGCGCACCCGGACGGCGGTGGTGGAACGGCCGGGCTTCGCCGACATCGGGACGGTGCTCGCCGGGGCCGCCGGGGTCCGCGCCCTGACCTGGGAGGAGCTCCCCGGCGCGGCGCGCGGCTGCCCGGAGCCGGCGACGGTCTGGGTGACCAGCCCGCACCGCAACCCCGACGGCCGGTCGCTCGGCCCCGCCGAACGCGCGGTCCTGGCGGAACTCGCGGCACAGGGCCACCACGTGGTGGTCAACCAGGTCTACCGGTGGTTCGCCCCGCCGGAGGACCCGCCGGACGGCTGCTGGGGCGTGACGTCCCTGGCGAAGCTGTGCGGCGGCGGCAGCCGGCTCGGCTGGGCGACCCCGCCCGTCGGTGCCGCCCCGCTCCCGACGCTGCGCGCCGCCGGGCCCGCCACCACCTGGCAGCGGGCCTGGGCCGGGTTCCTGGAGCCGTCCGCGCTCGACTCGCTGGTCCGGGCGTGCGTCGAACCCACGCTGGAGGCGCGCCGGCTGTTCACCGACCGGCTCGGGGACCTGCTGGGCTGGGAGTTCACCGGGGGTGGCATGTCCCTGCTGCTGTCCTGGCGCGGTGCCGCGGAGGAACGGGTGCTGGCCGAGTTCGCCGAGCTGGAGCTCGCGGTCGGGCCCGGCTCCGCCTTCGACGCGCCGCCCGGATCGGTGCGGCTCGCGTTCTCCGGCGTCGACGCGGACGAGGCGGTGCGGGCCGCCGACCGGGTGGCCCGGCTGGCGGCCCGCACGGCCGGAGCGCTGGCGCCCGGCGGGTAGGCCGGTCCACCGCCGGCCGGTCCACCGC
This sequence comes from Kitasatospora sp. Xyl93, assembly GCF_055383135.1. NCBI lineage: Bacteria > Bacillati > Actinomycetota > Actinomycetes > Kitasatosporales > Streptomycetaceae > Kitasatospora > Kitasatospora sp. Xyl93. The sequence continues at coordinate 6,352,742 of NZ_AP029185.1, forward strand.
TGGGCGGTTCCGTTGTCGGCCGGTCCACCGCCGGGCGGTTCCGTTGTCGGGCGGTTCCGTCGTCGGACGGATCAGCGGGCGGCGCGGGCGTACGCGGTCAGCCAGTCGAGGTCGCGGTGCCCGGCGCCGTAGCGCTGCCGCTCGTTGACGACGCGCACGTCGGGCCCGGGGAAGCCGGCCGCCTCCAGCAGGCCGCGGACCCGGTCCGCGGTCTGGTAGCGGAAGAAGCGGGCGGCGTCGGCGCTGAAGGACTCGACGAACTCCTCCTCGCCCTCGCCCTCCTTGAAGCTGACGAAGAGCGCACCGCCGGCCCGCAGCACCCGGCGGAACTCGGACAGCGCGGCCGCCACCTGCTCGTCCTTGAGGTGCAGCAGCGTCGCCTGGGACCAGACGCCGGCGAAGGAGGCGTCGGGGAAGTCCAGCGCGCACACGTCCATGCGCCGGAAGTCCAGCGCGGGGTGGAGCTCCCGGGCCCGGGCGAGGAAGGGCTCGCTCAGGTCGACCCCGGTCACCGCCACGCCCCTGGCCGCCAGCAGGGCCGTGTCGCGGCCGAAGGCGCACCCGGCGTCCAGGACCGGCCCGGCCGGATCGGGGAGCATCCGGGTGAAGCGGTCGAGCTCCTCGTCCGGAACCATGCCCTTGGTGGCGGATTCGTACTTTTCGACGCCGTGCTCGTAGGCGGCGATGGTGCGTGAGAGGTAGTCAAGCATGCCTGGGAACCTACCCTCGTGGGGCCCGGAACGGGCCCGAACCGGCCGGAACGGACGCCGGAACGAGCCGGAAGGGGCGCCCCCGGCGGGACGCCCCTTCCGGGCGGGTCAGGACTGTGCGGCGAGCAGCGCGGCCAGTCCGTCCAGCCCCCGGTCGAGGGTGGCCGGGTCGACCTGGCTGACGGAGAGCCGCAGTTGGTGCTCCCCGCCCGCGCCCGGGTAGAAGTGCGACATCGGCGTCCAGATCACCCCGTACTCCGAGGCCGAGCGTTCGAGCAGCGCGTCGTCCACCACGCACGGCACCGTGAGCACCAGGAAGAACCCGCCGCGCGGCTCGTTCCAGGTCACCCCGCCGCCGGGCGGGAAGCGCCGGGCCAGGCCCTCCAGCACCAGCGAGAGGTTGCGCCGGTAGAGCGCGGCGACCTCGGCGTTGGCGGCCCGCAGGCTGTGGCCGTGCTCCAGCAGCGCGCCGCCGATCACGGCCTGGGCGATCGGCGAGGTGTTCACCGTGGTCATGCTCTTGATCATGCCGAGCAGGTCGGCGAACAGCACGGTGGAGCCCTGACCGTCGTCCACCAGCTGGTCCGCCACCACGTACCCGACCCGGGCGCCGGGCAGGGCCGTCTTGGCGAAGGAGCCGAGGTGGACCACCCGCCGGTCGGTGTCCAGCGCCTTGAGCGAGGGCAGCCGTTCCTCGCCGGCGAACACGCAGTACGGGTTGTCCTCCAGCAGCAGGAAGTCCTCCTCGCCCGCCAGCGCCAGCAGCTCCCGGCGCAGCTCCAGCGGCAGGCTGGCCCCGCTCGGGTTGGCCACGTCCGGCACCAGGTAGAGCGCCCGCGGGCGCAGCCCCTCGGCCCGGGCGGCGGCCAGTCGGCGGCGCAGGTCGGCGAGGTCCACGCCGTCCGGGCCGTCGGCGACCGCCCGTACCGGCAGGTCGGCCAGCAGCGCCGCGCCGGTCAGCCCCACGTAGGTGGGGGAGACGGCCAGCACCACGTCCTCGGGGCCGCGGCGCAGCGCCCGCAGCACCAGGAACATCGCCTCCTGGCAGCCCACCGTCACCACGATCGACTCGGCGGGCACCTCGATGCCCTCGTCGGTGGCGAGGTGGGTGGCGATCAGGTCGTGGATGATCCCCTTGGTCCGCCCGTACTGGAGCACCTGGCGGCGGGCCGCCTCCTCGGTCAGCCCGCGCTCGGTGCGCAGGTGGTCGAGGTAGCGGTCCAGGTGGCGGTGGACGGCGTCCAGCTCGAAGAACTGCTCGGCCGGGCGGCCGGCCGCGAAGGAGACCGCCTCCGGGTACCGGATGGAGATCTCGTTGAGCAGGTTCATCGAGGTCATCGCCGGGTCGGCGAGGGACGTGTGCAGACCCGCCAGCAGCAGGTCGTGCGGTGCGGCGATGGTGGTCACGGGGTGCTCCAGGTGGGGCAGGGCAGGGTGGTGGTGCGCAGGTCGGCGGCGGCCCGCAGGTCGGCGCAGCCCGCGAGGCCGAGCGCGTGCCGCAGCTCGGCGGCGAGCAGGTCGAGGACCTCGGTGCAGCCCGCCTCGCCGCCGGCCGCCAGGCCCCAGATCAGCGGGCGCCCGAGCAGCACCCCGGAGGCGCCGAGGGCCAGCGCGGTGAGCACGTCCGAGCCGCCGCGCACCCCACTGTCCATCAGCACCTGGCAGTCCTCGCCGGCCAGCGCCTCGGCGACGGCCGGCAGGACCGTCAGCGCGGGCACGGCCCGGTCGAGCTGGCGGCCGCCGTGGTTGGAGACCACCACGGCCGCGGCGCCGAGCCCGGCGGCCCGGCGCGCGTCGCCCGGGTCGAGCACGCCCTTGACCACCAGCGGCAGCGCGGTCTGCCCGCGCAGCCACTCGAGGTCGGCCCAGGTGACGCCGGGGGAGAGCAGTTCGGCGGTGTGCGCGGCGACCGCCGAGACGGCCGCGGTGGACTCGTGCGCCCGCCCGGCGGCGCCGTCCTCCAGCAGCGCCGCGCGGACGTCCCCGGGCAGTGCGAAGGCGTTCCTGGCGTCGCGCAGCCGGCGGCCCATGTACGGCACGTCGGCGGTGACCACCAGGGCCTCGCTGCCGGCCTGCTCGGCGGCCTTGACCAGGTCGAGCAGCCGGCCGCGGTCGCGCAGCCAGTACAGCTGGAACCAGAGCGTGGCACCGGTCCCGGCCAGTTCCTCGAAGCCGACGCTGCTGAGGGTGCCGACGGTGAACGGCACGCCCGCGGCGGCGCAGGCGCGGGCCGAGGCCAGTTCGCCCTCGGGGTGGAACAGCCGGTGGTAGGCGACGGGTGCCGCCGCCACCGGCAGGGTCGCCCGGCTGCGCACCAGGGTGGCGGCGGTGTCCCGGGTGCTGACGTCGGTCAGCACCCGGGGCACCAGGCCCACCCGGTCGAAGGCGGTCCGGTTGGCGGCGAGGGTCAGCTCGCGCTCGGCGCCGCCTTCCAGCCACTCCCAGACCTCGGGCGCGAGCACGGCCCGGGCCCGGTCGGCGTACTCCGCGACGGACAGTGCCGGGCGCCCGTCGGCCGGTTCGGTCGGTGGTTCGTCGCGGACGGACGCGCTCATCCGGCCACTTCGCTGGCGTTGCGCTGGAGCTCCACGGCCTCGTAGAGGGCGCGGATGTTGTTGCTGCCGAAGTTGCGGGCCCGGATGCGCTCGATCACCTCGAAGAAGAAGGTGTTCCGGGGGTGCTGGGAGCGGGTGAAGATCTGGAACAGCTGGCCGTCGTGGTCCTGGTCGACCAGCAGGTTCAGCTCCCGCAGCTGGTCGGTGGAGTGGCGCAGCGGGGTCAGGCGGCCGGGCAGGGCGTCGTAGTAGGTCTGCGGGGTGCGCAGGAACGGCACGCCGCGCTCGGCCATGGTGGAGACGGAGTGCACCGCGTCCTCGGAGGCGAAGGCGACGTGCTGCACCCCGGCGCCGCCGTGGCCGGCCAGGAAGGAGGCGATCTGGCCGCCCGCGTCCGCGGCGAGCGGCTCGATCAGGGTGAGGGTGACGCTGTGGTCGGCGCTCTGCACGACGGCCGAGTCCATGCCGAGGGTGCCGAACTCGACCCGCTCCTCGAAGATCGTCCGGAACCCGAAGACCTCGCGGTAGCGGTGCTCGGTCGTGCGCAGCTCGCCGAACGGGACCAGGACCGCGAAGTGGTCGACGGAGCGCAGGCCGACCTCGCCCTCGCCGGTCAGCGGGAGCGGGTCCGGCAGGCCGGGGATGCGGCCGGCCGGGGTCCCGGGGCCGCGCTCGACCAGGGTGTGCACCACGTCGCCGAAGGCGTCGACCACCGCGGTGACGCAGCCGTCGGCGGCCAGCGGCGGGCGCAGCGCGGCGGCGCCGCGGTCGGTCAGGGTCCGGAACGCGTCGGCGGCGTCCGGCACCCGCAGGCCGAGGGCGGCCACGCCGTCGCCGTGCCGCTCCAGGTAGTCGGTGGCCGGGTGGCCGGCGGCCAGCGGCTGGGTGACCAGCAGCCGGATCGAGGACTGGCCGAACAGGGCGGACAGGCAGCGCTCGGCGGCCTCGCCGCGCTCGGTGGGCGGGACGAGCAGCTCGAAGCCGTACTCCTCGGTCAGCCGGGTGGTCTCGGCGCCCAGGTCGGCCGTGTAGAACTCGACGTGGTCCAGCTCGACGGGGATCGGGGTGACGGTGGGAGAGGAACGGTCGGTCATCTGAGGAGCTCTCTCGTGAGGAGGAACGGGAGGTGCCGAAGGGCGGTCGGACATCGGGCGTGCGGGGTGGTGCGGGCCGGCGTCGGTCAGGTGGGCTGGAGGTCCTTGGCGTCCTGCGGCTCGGCCGGGCCGTCGCCCTCGCCCTCGGCCTGCGGCCCGGTCTCCGGGGGCTCCGTCGGGGCCTCCGGCTTGCCGATCAGGTGGGCGGCCGCCAGCAGTGCGCCGACCACCATCACGCCCAGCACCACCCGGAAGTCCAGGGCGGCCACCAGGCCGGAGCCGACGCCGACGGCCAGCGCCTGCGGCGCGGTGAGCGAGAGGTTGACGGCCGCCTGGGCGCGCCCCATCAGCTGCGGCGGGGTGGACGCCTGGGCGGCGGTGGCGAGTCCGACCAGGGCGGCCGGGATGCCCGCGCCCGCGATCACCAGGCCGGCCGACACCACGTACAGCGACGGCGCGAGCAGCAGGACGGTCCCGAGGCCGAACACCGCCGAACCGGCCATGACCGTCCGGCGCGGCCCGAGCCGGCCGATCAGCAGGCCGCCGACCACCGAGCCGGCCAGCGCGCCGACGGCCTCGGTGGTCTCCAGCACGCCGAGGAACTGCGGCGAGCGGTGCAGCCCGTGCTGGGTCAGCGCGAACAGCACCGGCTGGAGCAGGCTCAGGACGAAGCCGGCGGCGGCGGTGGCCACCACCAGCGGCCGCAGCCCGACCGAGGAGCGCAGGTGGACGAAGCCCGCCAGCACCTCGGTGCGCCACCGCAGGCCCGAGGGCTCCGGCTTGACCTCCGCCACCCGCAGGGTGAGGAAGCTCAGCGCCGCCAGCAGCAGCACGGCGAGGTCGGCCACGGCCACCACGTGGCCGCCGAACCAGCCGTAGAGGCCCGAGCCGAGCAGCGGCGCCACCAGGGTGGTGCCGGCCCGGGCGCTCTGGGTCAACCCGGCCGCCGCGCCGAAGTCCTGACGTTCCGTCAGGATGCTGCGCAGCAGCGCGCTCTGGGCCGGCGCCAGGACGGCTCCGGCCAGACCGCAGACCGTGGCGGTGCAGTAGATGATCCAGACGGTGTCCCGGCCGTCGACCAGCAGCAGCGGCAGCAGCGAGGCCGCCACCGCCAGGTTGACCCCGACCAGCAGCGGCTTGCGGCGGACCCGGTCGGCGAGCAGGCCGCCCAGCGGCAGCAGCAGCAGCGGCGCGGAGAAGCAGAACAGCACCAGGCCGGCGGCGGAGTTGCTGCCGGTCAGCACCTTGGCCCAGATGCCGAGGGCGATGGAGAGGGCGCTGTCACCGAGGACGGACAGGGTCTGCCCGGCGAGGTAGCGCCGGAACTCCGGGCGGGCCAACAGCGGGTGCATGGCGGTTCCTTCGCTGCGCCGACGGCGCTTCGGGTGTGCGGGTGCATGCGGTTCGTGCGGTGGTGCGGGGGCCGGGGCGCCCGTGGGCGCCCCGGGTGCCCGGGGTGCGCCCTGACGCACGCGGGGTGCTCAGGGCGCCGGGCGGTCAGGCGACGGGGTGGGCCGGGGCCAGCGGAGCGACGGCGGCGAAACCCTCGATCACCGCGTCGTTGGCGTCCTTCTCGCCGATGGCGACCCGGATGCCCTGGCCGGGGTAGTAGCGGACGGCCACGCCCAGGCGCTCCAGCTCCGCGCGCAGCGGGAGCTGGTCGCCGGGGGCGTCGACCCACAGGAAGTTGGTGACGCTGGGCGCCACCGTCCAGCCGAGCCGCAGCAGTTCGGCCTCGGTGCGGGCCCGCTCCGCCGCGATCTCCTCGATCCGCCGCGTCATCTCGTCCTCGGCGGCGACGGCGGCGAGCAGGCCCGCCTCCTGGAGCCTGTTCACCGCGTACGGCACCTGGTGGTCCCGCACCCGCTGCGCCAGGGACTCCTCCGCCAGCGCGTAGCCGATCCGCAGCGCGGCGATGCCGTGCGACTTGGAGAGGGTGCGCAGCACCACCAGGTTCGGCCACTCGGCGATCCGGGCCGGCACGTCCGGGGCCTGCCAGTCCCGGGCGAAGTCGACGTACGCCTCGTCGAGCAGGATCAGCGCGGTGGACGGCACCCGGCGGAAGAACTCCGTCAGCTCGGCCCAGGAGTAGACCGTGCCGGTCGGGTTGTGCGGGTTGCACAGCACGACGATCCGGGTGCGCTCGTCCATCCGCCCGGCCATCGCCGCCAGGTCGTGCCGGGCGTCGGGGCCGAGCGGGACCGGCCGGGCCTCGGCCCGGGCGATCTCGCAGAACAGCGGGTACGCGTCGAAGCAGGGCGCCGAGTGCACCACGTTGTCGCCGGGCTCGACCACCGTGTGGAAGAGGTCCAGCGCCACGCCCGCCGAGCCGTGGCCGACCACGACCTGCCCCGCCGGGACGCCCTGCCAGTCGGCGATGATCCCGGCGATCCGCTCCGGACGGAAGTCGGGGTAGCGGTGCAGGTCGGCAGCGGCCTCGGCCAGCGCGGCCAGCACCGACGGCAGCGGCGGGTACGGGTGCTCGTTCTGCGCCAGCAGGTATCTGGCGCTCGACGGGGCGGCCATCAGTCGGCCTGGAGGACGTAGAGCCAGGAGTGCGGGGTGGCCAGCGCCTCGACGCGGTCGATCCGCAGGCCGGCGTCGGTGAAGAGCTCCTCGTAGGTGGCCTTGGTGTGCAGCGGGACGCCCATCATCGCGTGCGCCAGCTCGAAGCCCACCGAGAAGACCGGCTGGGCGCCGTCGGAGGTGCCCGGGTCGCGCAGCATGGTGTCGCCGAGGACGAAGGTGCGGGCCTTCGGGAAGGCCTCCCGCATCCGGGTGAAGATCGAGGAGCGGGTGGCCGGGTCGGCCAGCAGGTCGTGCAGCAGGAAGAAGCTCATCACGGTGTCGACCTCGGCCACCTCGGCGGCCTCGGCGTCGTTGTCGATCTGGGTGCCGAGCAGGCCCAGCACGTCCGCGCGGACGGCGGTGACCCGGTCCTGCATGCCGGCCTCGACGATGTCGCGGCGGGCGATGTCGGTGGCCGGGCGGCTGATGTCGATGCCCAGGCCGCGGGTGCCCTCGCGCTGCGAGACCACCCGGCGCACCCGGGCGGAGGTGCCGGAGCCCAGGTCGGCGATGGTGCGGAAGTCGATGCCGTTGAGCACGTCGGTCAGCTGGGCGGCGAACAGCGACTGGTCGCACTGGGCGGAGCCGAGGGCGACCATCGCCTCGTCGCGGAAGACGTCCTTGTCGTACTGGTGGGTGCCGGCGCTCAGGTGGCCGGCGCGGCCGAACACGTCGTGGTAGCCGCCGACGGCCCAGGTGAAGTAGCCGCGCGCGGCGGCGATCTCCAGGCCCGCCTCGGTCGGCAGGTAGGCGTCGCCGTCGGCCTTGAGGTAGCCGTAGTCGGAGGCGGCGCGCAGCACGGCCTCGGTCCGGGCGGTGTCGCCGGCCTGGGCGGTGGCCTCGGCGGCCGAGAGCGGCTCGCCGCGCCCGATCTGCTCCAGCAGGCCGATCCGGTCCAGCGCGAAGATCACGTTGGCGGCGATGAAGCCGTTGTAGGCGTCGGTCGAGGTGAGCGGCGACGGGGTGATGCCACGCCAGGTGTCGGGGATGGCCGCAGTCGTCATGGTGGGTCCGTTTCTCCGTGGGCGGGCCGGGTGCGGTCCGCGTGGTGTGCGCAGGTCGGTCGCCTGCGGTCGGTAGGGGTGCTGAGTCGGTGGGTCGGTGGTGCCGGTGGGTCAGGGAGTCAGGTGGGCGGCGAGCACCGGGCCGATGACGGCGAGCGCCTCGGAGCTCGTCATCGCGCCGTGGGTGCTCGGCACCTCGTGGACGTCGAGCCGGCCGCCCAGGTACGGGAGCCAGCCCTCCGGGTCGGGGGCGTCGGCCGGCCGGTCCTTGGCGGCGGTGAAGAACACCGCGTCGCCGTCGTAGCCGGGCAGCGGGAGCTCGTGGGACAGCTCGGCGTTGGCCTGGAAGACCGCGACCACCCGGGCCACCCCGGCGCCGCTGAGGCCGGCGAGCGGACCCTCGTCGCCCTGGACGAGCGCGGCGTAGCCGTCCTCGTCGGCCGGCCAGGCGGTGACCTCCCCGGCCGGGTGGCCGAGCGAGTCGAGGATCACCGCGAGCTGCGCCGGGTCGTCCCGCCACCGCTCGGGCCCCGGCTCGCCGGTGCCCGGGTAGGCGTCCAGCAGGGCCAGCAGCCGGACCTCCTCGCCCTGCCGGCGCAGCAGCGCGGCGATCGCGTGGGCGACGGCCCCGCCGAAGGACCAGCCGAGCAGGGCGTACGGGCCCTCGGGGCGGACGGCGCGGATCTGCGCGAGGTAGGTCCGGGCCAGCTCCTCGACCGAGGCCGGGTGGGCGGTCGGGTCGGCCAGGCCGGGGGCCTGGAGGCCGTAGACCGGCTGCTCGGCGTCGGTGTGCCGGAGCAGGCCGGTGTAGACCCAGCTGATGCCGGCGGCCGGGTGGACGCAGAACAGCGGCGGGCGCGAGCCGCGGGTGCGGATCGGCAGCAGGACGGGGAAGGTCTCCGCGGCCGGGCCCTGGGCGAGCCGCTCGGCCAGCCGGGCGACGGTCGGCGCCTCGAACAGCGTGCGGACGCCGACCGCGGAGTCCTCGCCGACCAGTTCGCGCAGGCCCGCGACCAGCCGGCTGGCCAGCAGCGAGTGGCCGCCGAGCTCGAAGAAGTTGTCGTCCACGCCGACCTTCTCCAGCCCGAGCAGGTCGGCGAACAGGCCGCAGAGCAGCTCCTCCTGGGGCGTCGAGGGCGCCCGCCCGGAGCCGAGCCAGGTGGTGTCGGGGGCCGGCAGGGCCTTGCGGTCCACCTTGCCGTTGGCGGTCAGCGGCAGGGCGTCCAGGGCGACGATCGCCGAGGGCACCATGTAGTCCGGCAGGGACGCGCCGACGTGGGCCCGCAGCTCGGCCTGGTCGACCGTCCGCCCGGGGTGGGCGACGGCGTAGCCGACCAGCCGGCGGTCGCCCGGGCGGTCCTCCCGGACCAGCACGAACGCCTGGGCCAGGGAGGGGTGCCGGGCGAGCACCGCCTCGATCTCGCCGGGCTCGATCCGGAAGCCGCGGATCTTGACCTGGTGGTCGGTGCGGCCCAGGTACTCCAGGGTGCCGTCGGCCTGGCGGCGGACCAGGTCGCCGGAGCGGTACATCCGGCTGCCGGGCGCGCCGTACGGGTCGGCGACGAAGCGCTCGGCGCTCTGGCCGGGCCGGTTGAGGTAGCCGCGGGCCAGGCCGGCGCCCGCGATGTACAGCTCGCCCTCGACCCCGGCCGGGACCGGCTGGAGCGCGGCGTCCAGCACGTAGAGCCGGGTGTCCAGCACGGGCCGGCCCATCGGCGGGGCGATCCGGCCGCTGAGCGGGCTGCTCATGCTGGCGCAGACGGTGGACTCGGTCGGGCCGTAGGCGTTGACCATCCGCAGCCGGGCCGACCAGTGCTCGACCAGGTCGGGCGGGCAGGCCTCGCCGGCGACCACCAGGGTGCCGCCCTCCGGCAGCGCGTCCGGGGCCAGGACGGCCAGCGCGGTCGGCGGCAGGGTCAGGTGGGTGACGCCCTGCTCGGCGATCAGCGCGGTCAGCGAGGGACCGGGCAGCAGGTCGTCGGCGTGGCCGAGGACGGCCCGGGCGCCGGTGAGCAGCGCCATGCCCAGCTCCCAGACGGCCGCGTCGAAGGACGGCGACGCGAACAGCAGCACCCGGCTGTCCGGGGTGACGGCCAGGCCCCGGCGCTGGCTCTCCACCATGGCGGCGAGGCCGGTGTGGGTGACCACCACGCCCTTGGGGCGGCCGGTGGAGCCCGAGGTGTAGATGACGTACGCGGCCGAGTGCGGGGTGATCGCGACGCCGGTGAGGTCGTGCGCCGGGTGGCCGGAGGCGTCCAGGTCCTCGATCAGCAGCCGCGGGACGGTGCTGTCCGCGAGCAGGTCGTCGACCAGCGCCTTGCTGGTGAGGACCAGCGCGGGCCGGGCGTCGTCCAGCATGTAGGCGATCCGGTCGGCCGGGTAGCGCGGGTCCAGCGGCTGGAAGACCGCGCCGGCCTTGAGCACGGCGAGCTGGGCGACGATCAGCTCGATCGAGCGCTCCAGGGCGATCGCGACGAACCGCTCGGGGGCCGCGCCGTGCTCGATCAGCAGCCGGGCGAAGCGGTTGGCGCGCTCGTTCAGCTCGCGGTAGGTGACCCGCTCGGTGCCGAAGGAGAGCGCCACGGCGTCCGGGCGGGCGGCGGCCTGCGCCTCGAACAGCGCCGGGAAGGTGCCGAGCGGGAGGCCCTCCAGGGTGTCGTTCCAGCCGGTGAGCAGCTGCTCGCGCTCCTGCGGCGCCAGCACCTCGACCCGGCCCACCCGCTGGTCCGGGTCGGCCAGCACCGCGCGCAGGGCGCGCTCGAAGCGGGCGGCGGTGGCCTCGGCGGTGGCCCGGTCGAACAGGTCGACGGCGTACTCGACGGTCAGGCCCAGCCCGGCGGGCGCGCCGGCCGCGTCGAAGCTCTCGCTGAAGGCGAAGGTCAGGTCGAACTTGGCGAGGTCCGAGTCCAGTTGCTCGACCCGGCCGGGCAGGCCGCCGAGGCTGATCCCCTCGGCGTCGCCGCCGGAGGTCAGCATCACCTGGCAGAGCGGGTGGCGGGCGGTGGAGCGCACCGGGTTGAGCAGCTCGACCAGCCGCTCGAAGGGCACGTCCTGGTGCTCGAAGGCGTCCAGGGTGGTGACCCGGACGCGCTCCACCAGCTCCCGGAAGGTCGGGTCGCCGGAGGTGTCGGTGCGCAGCACCAGGGTGTTGACGAAGAAGCCGACCAAGTCCTCCAGCGCCTCGTCGGTGCGCCCGGCCACCACGGTGCCGATCGGCAGGTCGGTGCCCGCGCCGATCCGGCCCAGCGTGGTGGCCAGCGCGGCCTGCATCACCATGAACACGCTGGCCCGGCTCCGCTGCGCCAACTCGACCAGGGAGGCGTGGAGTCCGGCGTCCATCCGGAGCTCGACGGCGGCGCCGCGGCGGCTCGGGGCGGCCGGGCGGTGGCGGTCGAAGGGGAGCGTCAGCTCCTCCGGGAGGTCGGCCAGGGCCCGCTGCCAGTAGGCGAGCTGGTCGGTCAGCAGGGCGCTGGGCCGCTCGTCGGTGCCGAGCAGCTCGTGCTGCCAGAGGGTGTAGTCGGCGTACTGCACCGGCAGCGGCCGCCAGTCGGGGGCGGTGCCGGCGGTCCGGGCCCGGTACGCCTCGGCGAGGTCGCGCAGCAGCGGGACCACGGACCAGCCGTCGGTGGCGATGTGGTGCATCAGCACCAGCAGGACGTGCTCGTCGCCCGGCAGCGAGAGCAGGGTGGCGCGCACCGGCAGGTCGCGGGCGAGGTCGAAGACCTGCGAGCCGGCTTCGGCGAGCGCCGCCGCGAGCTCCTCCTCGGTGGCCACCGGCACGGTGTGCAGCGGGAGTCCGGGGTTCTCCAGGAGCAGCTGGTGCGGCTGCCCGTCGGTGGTCGGGTAGACGGTGCGCAGCACCTCGTGGCGGTCGAGCAGGTCGGTCAGGGCCGCCTGGAGGGCGGCGGTGTCGATCCGGCCGGTCAGCCGGACCGCGCACGGGGTGTTGTAGAGCGCGCTCGGGCCCTCGAACTGGTCGATGAACCAGAGGCGTTGCTGCGCGGGCGAGAGCGGGACGCGCTCTGGCCGCTGGACCGGCCGCAGCGCCGGACGGGCGGCGCCCGGGGCGGGCAGGGCGGCGGCCAGGGCGGCCACGCTGGGGGCGTCGAACAGTGCCCGGACGGGCAGTTCGGTGCCGAGCGCGGTGCGGATGCGGCTGACCAGCTTGGTGGCGAGCAGCGAGTGGCCGCCCAGGTCGAAGAAGCTGTCGTCGATCCCGATCCGGTCCAACCCGAGGACGTCGGTGAACAGTTCGCAGAGCGCGCGCTCGGTGTCGGTGCGCGGGGCGCGGCCCTCGGCCGCCCCGGTGTAGTCGGGGGCGGGCAGGGCGCGGCGGTCGACCTTGCCGTTGGCGGTCACCGGGAGGGCGTCGAGGACGACCACCGCGGCGGGCAGCATGTAGCTGGGCAGGCTGTCGGCGACGGCGGCGCGCAGCTCGGCGGGAGTGCCCTCGCCGGTGGCGTAGACCACCAGGCGCTTGTCGCCGGGCTGGTCCTCGCGGACCACGGCGAAGGCCTGGCCGACGGTCGGCAGGGCGGTGAACGCGCCCTCCACCTCGCCGAGTTCGATCCGGAAGCCGCGGATCTTCACCTGGTCGTCGGCCCGGCCGAGGAACTCCAGCACGCCGTCGGCGGTCCAGCGGACCAGGTCGCCGGTGCGGTACATCCGGCTGCCGGGCTCGCCGAACGGGCAGGCCACGAAGCGCTCGGAGGTCAGGCCGGGGCGGCCGACGTAGCCGCGGGCCAGGCCGGCCCCGGCGATGTACAGCTCGCCGGCCACGCCGGCCGGCACCGGGCGCAGCGCGGTGTCCAGCACGTACGGCCGGGTGTTGGCCAGCGGGCGGCCGATCGGCACCACGGCGGGGACGGGCTCGCCCGGCTCCATGGTGAAGGTGGTCTTGATGGCGGTGGTCTCGGTGGGCGCGTACACCGCGACCACGGAGGTGTCCGGGCAGGCCCGGTGGATCCGGCGGACGGACTCCGGCGGGACGACGTCGCCGCCGGTCCACACCTGCCGTACGTGCCGGAAGGCGGCCGGGTCCTCGTCGGCCATCAGCCGCAGCAGGCCGGACGGGGCCTGGACGAGCGTCACCCGGTGGGTGGTGACGGTCTCGGCGAGGCGGCGGATGTCCAGTTCGCCGGGCTCGGCGAGCACGATCGCCCCGCCGGTGACCAGCGGCGCCCAGATCTCGGTGGTGGAGGCGTCGAAGGCGGTGGGCGAGTGCAGCAGCACCCGCTCGTGGTGGCCGGCCCGGAACTGCGGGTTGCCCAGCAGGTCCACCACGTTGCGGTGGGTGACGGCGACGCCCTTGGGCACCCCGGTCGAGCCCGAGGTGTACATCACGTAGACCAGCTGGCCGGGCAGGACCGGCACGCCCGGGTTGCCCGCCGCCGGGGCCCCGGCGAGCAGCGCGTCGGTGACCTCCAGGGTGGCGAAGCCCTCGGTGGCGAGCACCGGGTGGCCCCGGTGGGCCGGGTCGACGAGCAGCAGGCCGGTACGGGTGTCGGCGAGGATGTGCTGGAGCCGGTCCAGCGGGTAGCGGTCGTCCAGCGGGACGTAGGTGCCGCCCGCCTTGGCGATCGCGAGGACGGCGGTGAGCAGTCCGGCGGAGCGCTCCATCAGCACCGCGACCGGCTGTTCGGTGGTCAGGCCGCGCTCCAGCAGCAGGGCGGCGAGCCGGTTGGCGCGGTCGTTCAGCTCGGCGTAGTCGAGCTGTTCGGTGTCGGAGACCAGGGCGACGGCGTCGGGGGTGGCGGCGGCCTGGGCCTCGAACAGCCGGGGCAGGCTCTGCTCGGCGACCGGGGCGGCCGGCCCGTTCCAGCCGGTGAGCAGCTGCTCGCGCTCGGCCGGGGCGAGGATCTCGATGCCGCCGATCGGCGCGTCCGGGGTGGCGACGGCGGCGCGCAGCACGCGCACCAGCCGCTCGGCGACGGAGTCGGCGGTGGCGTGGTCGAAGAGGTCGGCCGCGTAGTCCACGGCGGCGCGCACGCCCAGGCAGGTGCCGTCGGCCGCGAGCCGCTCGACGAAGTTGAAGTTGAGGTCGAACTGGGCCTGGGCCTCGCCGACCTCGACCGGGGTGCCCACCGCGGCGCCGAAGACGAGGTCCTCGGCCCGCTCCGCGTTCAGGGTGACGACGGTCTGGAAGAGCGGGTGGCGGGCCGGGGTGCGGGTCGGGTTGAGGTGTTCGACCAGGCGCTCGAAGGGGATGTCCTGGTGGTCGTAGGCGTCCAGGTCGGTGCGGCGGACCCGGTCGAGCAGTTCCCGGAAGGTCGGGTCGCCGCTGGTGTCGGTGCGCAGCAGCAGGGTGTTGACGAAGAAGCCGACCAGGTCGTCCAGGGCCTCGTCGGTGCGGCCGGCCACCGGAGTGCCGAGCGGCAGGTCGGTGCCGGCGCCGAGGCGGGTGTAGAGGACGGCGACCGCGGCCTGCAGCGCCATGAACAGGCTGGCGTGCCGGCTGGAGGCCAACTCGGTGAGCGCGGCGTGCAGTTCGGCGTCGAGCTCGAACTCGGCGGCGCCGCCGCGGCGGCTCGGCAGGGCCGGGCGCGGCCGGTCGTAGGGCAGCGCCAGCTCCTCCGGCAGGCCGGAGAGCTCCTTCTGCCAGTGCGCGAGTTGCAGCGAGACGACGCTCTCCGGGTCGTCCTCCTCGCCGAGCAGCTCGCGCTGCCAGAGGGTGTAGTCGGCGTACTGCACCGGCAGCGGCTCCCACCGCGGCTCGGCGCCGGCGGTCCGGGCCCGGTAGGCCTCGGCGAGGTCGCGGAAGAGCGGGGCGACCGACCAGCCGTCGCTGGCGATGTGGTGGGTGAGCAGCAGCAGGACGTGCTCGTCCGGCGTGGGCAGGGCGTACAGCCAGGCCCGGAGGGGCAGGTCGGCGGCGAGGTCGAAGACCTGCCCGGCCGCCTCGCGCATCAGCTCGTGCAGCTCGGTCTCGTCGGCCGCCGGCACCCGGTGCAGCGGCGGGCGGCCCTCGGCGAGGATGTGCTGGTGGGGCTGGCCGTCGGTGGTGGGGAAGACGGTGCGCAGCACCTCGTGCCGGTCCACCACGTCCCCGAGCGCGTCCTCGAGGGCGGCGGCGTCGAGCTCGCCGGTCAGCCGGAGGGCGAACGGAGTGTTGTAGAGGGCGCTCGGGCCCTCGAACTGTTCGATGAACCAGAGCCGCTGCTGGGCGAACGACAACGGGATCAAGGTCTGCCTCCGACTGGCGACGTACGGCTGCTGGGGCTGGTGGGGCGGTGGTGTCTGGTGCGGCGGGGCGGTCGTGCGGCGGGGGCGGGCCGCCACCGGTGGGCGGCCCGCGTCCCGCCTCCGGTCAGTCCTGGCCGGGGCGGCGCATCCGTCGCAGGGCCGGGCGGGCCTTCTTCGGCGCGGGCGCCTCCTCGCCCCCGGGCAGGACGGCGGCGAGGGCGGCGACCGTGGGCGCGTCGAACAGGGTGCGGATCGGCAGCTCCGCGCCGAGGGTGGCGCGGATGCGGCTGACCAGCCGGGTGGCGAGCAGCGAGTGGCCGCCGAGGTCGAAGAACCGGTCGTCGATGCTGACCGTGGGCACGCCCAGCACCTCGGCGAACAGGGCGCACAGCTCCCGCTCGCGCTCGGTGCGCGGGGCGCGGCCCTCGGCCGCCCCGGCGTACTCGGGGGCGGGCAGGGCGCGGCGGTCGACCTTGCCGTTGGCGGTGACCGGCAGGCTGTCCAGGACGACCACGGCGGCCGGGAGCATGTAGCCGGCCAGGCGGTCCGCGACGAAGGCGCGCAGTTCGCCGTCGGTGGCCTTGCCGGTGGCGTACACCACCAGGCGCTTGTCGCCCGGCTGGTCCTCGCGGACCACCGCGAGCGCCTGGCCGACGCCCTCGTGGGCGGTGAACGCCGCCTCCACCTCGCCGAGTTCGATCCGGAAGCCGCGGATCTTCACCTGGTCGTCGGCCCGGCCGAGGAACTCCAGCACGCCGTCGGCGGTCCAGCGGGCGAGGTCGCCGGTGCGGTACATCCGGCTGCCCGGCCCGTCGAAGGGGCAGGCGACGAAGCGCTCGGCGCTGAGCGCCGGGCGGCCGACGTAGCCGCGGGCCAGGCCGGCCCCGGCGATGTACAGCTCGCCCGCCACCCCGGCCGGCACCGGCTGCAGGCCGGCGTCCAGCACGTACAGCCGGGTGTTGGCCAGCGGGCGCCCGATCGGCACCGTGCTCGGCACCGCCGCGGCGTCGGGCATCGGGTACTGGGTGGCGCACAGGGTGGTCTCGGTGGGCCCGTAGAGCGCCCGCACCGCGATGCCCGGGACGGCCTCCAGCACCCGGCGCACGGCCGGGGCGGAGACCACGTCGCCGCCGGTCAGCACCTCGCGCACACCGGCGAAGATGCCCGGGTCCTCCTCCGCGATGACCCGGAACAGGCCGGCGGTGACGTGCACGTGGGTGAGCGCGTGGACCCGGACCAGCTGCCGGATGGCGGCCGCGTCCAGGTCGCCCTGCGGCGCGACGACCACCTGGCCGCCGGAGAGCAGCGGCACCCAGATCTCGTAGGTGGAGGCGTCGAAGGCGTGCGGCGCGTGGAACAGCACCCGCAGGCCCTCGTCGTGCCGCCAGCACGGGTCGGTGGCGAGCTGCACCACGTCCCGGTGGCTGATCGCGATGCCCTTGGGCTCGCCGGTGGAGCCGGAGGTGAACATCACGTACGCGAGCTGCTCCGGGTGGGGCGCGGCCCGGTGGGCGCGCCGCTCGCGCGGACCGTCGAACCAGCCCGGGGTGAGCGGCAGGACGGGGCAGGGGGCGTCGGCGGCCAGCGGGTGGTCGCGGTGCGCCGGGTCGACCAGGACGAGCGCGGCGGCCGTCTCGGCGGTGATCCGGCGCAGCCGCTCGGCCGGGTGGCGGTCGTCCAGCGGGACGTAGGTGCCGCCCGCCTTGGCCACCGCGAGGATCGCCGTCAGCAGGTCGGCGGAGCGGTCCATCAGCAGGACCACCGGCGTCTCGGCGCCGACCCCGGCGCCGGCCAGGTGGGCCGCCAGGTGCTCGGCCCGGGACTCCAGTTCGGCGTAGCTGAGGGTGCCGTCCTCGGCGACCACGGCCGGCGCGTCGGGGGTGGCGGCGGCCCGCGCCTCGAACAGCTCCGGCAGGGTCGCGTCCGGGAAGGGCGCGGCGGTGTCGTTCCAGCCGGTGAGCAGCTGCTCGCGCTCGGCCGGGGCGAGGACCTCGATGCCGCCGATCGGCGCGTCCGGGGTGGCGACGGCGGCGCGCAGCACCCGCAGCAGCCGCTCGCCGACGGCGGCCGCGGTGGCGTGGTCGAAGAGGTCGACCGCGTACTCGACCGCCACCGTCAGACCCGCCTGCGGGCCCTGCTCGGTGAAGCGGAAGGACAGGTCGAACTTGGCCACGTCCAGCTCGAAGGGGTGCTCCGCGCAGCCCAGGCCGCCGAAGGAGTCCGGCACCGTGACCCGGCTCTCCAGGGCCACCAGGGTCTGGAAGAGCGGGTGGCGGGCCGGGGTGCGGGTCGGGTTGAGGTGTTCGACCAGGCGCTCGAAGGGGATGTCCTGGTGGTCGTAGGCGTCCAGGTCGGTGCGGCGGACCCGGTCGAGCAGTTCCCGGAAGGTCGGGTCGCCGCTGGTGTCGGTGCGCAGCGGCAGGGTGTTGACGAAGAAGCCGACCAGGTCGTCCAGGGCCTCGTCGGTGCGGCCGGCCACCGGGGTGCCGAGCGGCAGGTCGGTGCCGGCGCCGAGGCGGGTGTAGAGGACGGCGACCGCGGCCTGCAGCGCCATGAACAGGCTGGCGTTCTGCGCTGCCGCCAACTCGCCGAGAGCACTGTGCAGGTCGGCGTCGACGGCGACCTCCACCAGGCCGCCCCGGTGCCCCGGCACGGTCGGGCGCGGACGGTCGTAGGGGAGCGCCAGCTCCTCCGGGGCGTCGGCCAGGGCCTGCTGCCAGTAGGCGAGTTGGTCGGTCAGCAGGGCGCTGGGCTGCTCCTCGGTGCCGAGCAGTTCGCGCTGCCAGAGGGTGTAGTCGGCGTACTGCACCGGCAGCGGCGCGCGGTCCGGCGCGCTGCCGGTGCGGCGGGCCTGGTAGGCCTCGGCGAGGTCGCGGAAGAGCGGGGCGGTCGACCAGCCGTCGGTGGCGATGTGGTGCATCAGCACCAGCAGGACGTGCTCGTCGTGCGGCAGCGACAGCAGGGTGGCGCGCACCGGCAGGTCGTGGGCGAGGTCGAAGACCTCCTCGCCGGCCGTGACCAGCGCGGTCCGCAGCTCCGCCTCGTCCGCCACCCGCACCTGGCGCAGGGAGAACCCGTCCGCGTCGGTCACCAGTTGGTGCGGGCGGCCGTCGACGGTCGGGAAGACGGTGCGCAGCACCTCGTGCCGGCGCACCACGTCCCGGACCGCCTCCTCCAGGGCGGGGACGTCGACGGCGCCGGTGAGCCGGACCGCGACCGGGGTGTTGTAGAGCGCGCTCGGACCCTCGAACTGCTCGATGAACCAGAGGCGTTGCTGGGCCGAGGAGAGCGGCACGCGCTCCGGCCGCTCGGCCGGCCGCAGGGCCGGACGGGCCGCCGCGGAGTCGGGCAGCGCGGCGGACAGCAGGGCCACCGTCGGGTTGTCGAAGAGGGTGCGGATCGGCAGCTCGGCGCCGAGGCCGGCCCGGATGCGGCTGACCAGCTTGGTGGCGAGCAGCGAGTGGCCGCCGCGGTCGAAGAAGTTGTCGTCGATGCTGATCCGGGTGAGCCCCAGGACCTCGGCGAACAGCCCGCACAGGGCCTGCTCGGCGGCGTTGCGCGGCTCGCGGCCGCCGTCGGCGCCGTTGTAGTCGGGCGCGGGCAGGGCCTTGCGGTCCACCTTGCCGTTGGGGTTCACCGGCAGCTCGTCGAGGACCACGATCGCGGCCGGCAGCATGTAGCCGGGCAGCCGCTCGGTGACGAAGTCGCGCAGTTCCTCGGACCGCACCTCGCCGGTGACGTACGCGACCAGGCGCTTGTCGCCCGGCTGGTCCTGGCGGACCGCCACGCAGACCTGGCCGACCGCCGGGTGGGCGGTGAACGCCGCCTCCACCTCGCCGAGTTCGATCCGGAAGCCGCGCAGCTTCACCTGGTCGTCCGCTCGACCGACGAACTCCAGTTCGCCCGTGGGCGTCCAGCGCACCACGTCGCCGGTGCGGTACATCCGCCCGCCGGGCTCGCCGAAGGGGCAGGCCACGAAGCGCTCGGAGGTCAGGCCGGGGCGGCGGACGTAGCCGCGGGCCAGGCCGGAGCCGCCGATGTACAGCTCGCCGGCCACGCCGACCGGCACCGGGCGCAGCCCGGCGTCCAGCACGTACAGCCGGTTGTTGGGCAGCGGCCGGCCGATCGGGACGATGTTCGGCACCTCGGCGGCCGAGGTCATCGGGAAGTGCGTGGCGAAGGTGGTCGTCTCGGTCGGCCCGTAGACGTTGATCAGCCGCAGTCCGGGGCAGGTGTCCAGCACCCGCCGCATGGCGACCGGCGAGGCGATGTCGCCGCCCGTCCACACCTCGTGCAGCCCGGCGAAGGTCTCCGGGGCCTCGGCGGCCAGCACGTTGAAGAGGCCGACGCTGATCCAGGCCGAGGTGGTCCGCTCGTGGCCGATCACCGCCGCCAGCTCGGCGATGCCCAGCCGGCCGGCCGGGGCGATCACCAGCTGGCCGCCGGAGAGCAGCGGGGTCCAGATCTCGTAGGTGGAGGCGTCGAAGGCGGAGGGGGCGTGCACCGGGAGCCGCTCGTGGCCGCCGCCGGTGAACTGCCCGCCGAGCGCGAGGTCCACCACGGCGCGGTGGGTGATGGCGATGCCCTTGGGCACGCCGGTCGAGCCGGAGGTGTGCATCACGTACACCAACTGGTCGGCCCGCTGCGGCAGTCCGAGGTTCTCCGGGTGCTCCTCGGCGTGCGGGTCGAGCACCGTCAGCCCGGCCAGCGCGGGGTGGTCGCGGTGCGCGGCGTCGGCCAGCACCAGCTCGGCGCCGGCGTCGGCGAGGACGGTCCGCAGCCGGTCCGTCGGCTGGGCGTCGTCCAGCGGCACGTACAGGCCGCCGGCCTTGAGCACGGCCAGGATCGCCACGATCTGGGCGGCCGAGCGGTCGATCATCAGGGCGACCGGGGTCTCCCGGACGACCCCGGCCTCGACCAGCCGCCGCGCCAGGCCGTTGGCCCGGGCGTTGAGCTGGGCGTAGGTGAGTTCGGCGTCGTCGGCGGTGAGCGCGATCGCGTCCGGGTCGGCGGCGACCCGGGCCTCGAACAGCTCGGGCAGCGAGCCCTCCGGCAGCGGGCTGCTGGTGCCGCTCCACCCGGTGACCAGCTCGGCGCGTTCGGCCTCGGTCAACACCTCGACGGTGCCGACGAGTTCGGCCGGGTCGGCGACGATCCGGTCGAGCAGCGCGAGGAAGCGGTCCAGGAAGGCGCGGGCCTCCTCGGGGCCGAAGGCGTCCGGCTGGTGGTCCAGGCGCAGCTGGAGGCCGTCGCCGGGGGTGAGGGCGAGCACCAGCGGGTAGTGGGCGCTGTCGACGTCCTCGACCAGGGTGACGCGGGTGGCGCCGCTCGGGTCGGCGTCGTCCAGGGCGGACGGGTCCGGGTAGTTGCCGTACACCGTGACGGTGTCGAACAGGCTGCCCATGCCGGCGAGTTGCTGGATCTCGGTGAGGCTGAGGTGCTGGTGGTCCAGCAGCGCGGACTGCTCGTGCTGGAGGCGCAGCAGCAGCTGGCCCCAGCTCTCCGCCTGGTCCAGGCGCACCCGCACCGGGACGGTGTTGATGAGCAGGCCCATCATCCGCTCCACGCCCGGCAGGTCGTGCGGCCGGCCGGAGACGGTGGTGCCGAACAGCACGTCCTCGCGCCCGGTGAGCCGGGCCAGCAGCACGCCCCAGGCCGCCTGGACCAGGGTGTTGAGGGTGACGCCGTAGCGGCGGGCGGTGCGGGACAGCGCCTCGGTGGTCTCCGGGCTGAGCCCGGTGTGCAGGCGCAGCGGCAGCTGCGGGGCGCCGGCGGAGCGGCCGGGGGCGAGCAGGGTGGGCTCGTCGGCACCGGCCAGGGCCTGGGCCCAGGCGGCGCGGGCGGCCGCGCCGTCGCGCCGGGAGATCCAGCGCAGGTACTCGCGGTACGGGGCCGCCGGGGCCAGCGGCTGCTCGAAGTACAGGCCCCACAGCTCCTCGGCGAACAGCGGGGTGGACCAGCCGTCCAGCAGGATGTGGTGCGCGGAGGCGATCAGCTGGTGGCGCTCGGGGGCGAGCCTGAGCAGGGTGTAGCGCAGCAGCGGCGGGCGGTCGAGGTCGAAGCGCCGGCCGTACTCGGCGGCGGCGATCCGGGCGGCCTCGGCCCGCGGGTCGGCGTGGGCGCTCAGGTCGACGACGGTGAAGGGCAGTTCGACGCCGTCCGGGACGACCTGCACGGGCGGACCGTCGTGCCGCTGGTGGAACGCGGCCCTGAGGTTCGGCTGGCGGACCAGCAGCGCCTCGGCGGCGGCGCGCAGCCGCTCGGCGTCCACCGGGCCGGTGAGGTCGAAGGTCACGACCGAGGTGTAGACGTCCGCGCCGTCGGCGTCGTACGCCGAGTGGAAGGCCATGCCCTGCTGGAGCGGCGAGGTGGGCCAGACGTCCGCCAGGCGGGCGGGGGCGTGGTGGGCTGCGAGCCCGTCCAGCTCGTCCTGGGTGACGGTGACCAGCGGGAAGTCGGAGGGGGTGTGCCCGCCCGCGTCCGGCCGTTCGGCGTGCTCGGCGAGCGCGCCCAGCGCGGCGAACCAGGCCTCGGCGAAGGCGCGCACCCGCTCCTCGGAGAGCAGTCCGGTGGCGTAGGACCACTGGGCGACCAGCAACGGGCCCTGCGGGGTGTCCACGGTGGTGGCGTCCAGGCCGAGCACCCGGCCGAGCGCGAGGCCGGTCGCGGCACCCTCGCTCATCGCCTCTGTGCCGTCCAGCACGTCCTCGGCGGTGACGCCCTCGGGCGCGAAGCGGCCCAGGTAGTTGAACTCGATCTGCGGGTCGGCGCAGGCTTCGAGGACGGCGGCGGTGGCCGGGTTGAGGTGGCGCAGCAGGCCGAAGCCGATGCCGTTGTCCGGGACGGCGCGCAGCTGCTCCTTCACCCGGCCGAGGGCCCGGCCGAGCTCGGGGCCGGCCGCGGTGACCTCGGACCAGTCCAGCTCCCCGGGGGCGAGCCGGACGGGGTAGACGGAGGTGAACCAGCCGGCGGTGCGGTGCAGGTCGACGCCGTCGACGATCTCCTCGCGGCCGTGGCCCTCCACGGTGACCAGCACGGCGCCGTCCGGCCCGGTGGTCTCCCGGCCGCGCCAGTGGCCGAGGGCCAGCGCGAGAGCGGTCAGCAGCACGTCGTTGACCTGGGCGTGGTAGGCGGTGGTGACCTTGGTGAGCAGCGCCTGGGTGGTCTCGGCGGGCAGCACCAGCCGCAGCAGGCCCTCGGTGGCGTAGGTGTCCTGCGCCGGGTCCAGCGGACGGTCGCCGAGCAACGGGTCCGGGGTGTCCAGCGCGGCCTGCCAGAAAGGGAGTTCGGCGGCCCGGCGGTCGGTCTGCGCCTCGGCGGTGAGCCGCTGCGCCCAGCGGCGGAAGGAGGTGGGCACCGGCGCGAGCTCGACGGCGCGGTCCTCGCGGAGCGCGGCGAGCGCGCCGAGCAGGTCCTCCTCGACGATGCGCCAGGTGACGCCGTCCACCACCAGGTGGTGGATCACCAGCAGCAGCTGCGAGGGCTGCTCCGGGCCGGCGTCGAAGCGCACGGCCTGGACCATCCGGCCGTCCTCGGGGGACAGCCGCCCGCGGGCGGCGGCGGTCTCGGCGCGCAGCGCCTCCGCGGTGGCCGGGCCCTCGACGCGGCGCAGCACGCCGTCGGCGGGGACGGTGCCGGGCTCGGGCACGTGCAGCGTCCACGGGCGCTCGGCGAGCGGGGAGGTGCGGGCGCGGAACAGGTCGTGGTGGTCGAGCAGCGCCTGGACGGCGGTGGTCAGGTGCTCCTGGGTGGTGCCGGCGGGCAGGGTGAGCAGGGTGGACTGGTAGAAGCTCTCGACCGCGCCGTGCTGCGCCGCCAGCCAGTGCACGATCGGCGTCGGCGGCACCTCGCCGAGGCCGGCCCCGGCGGGCTCGACGACGACCGGCCCCTCCAGCGGACGGGCGATCTGCGCCAGCGCCTCGACGGTCGGGGCGAGGAACACCTCGCGCGGGGTGAGCTGGAGGCCCGCGTGCCGGGCCCGGGAGACCAGCTGGATGGCCACGATGGAGTCGCCGCCCAGCTCGAAGAAGGAGTCCGTGACGCCGACCCGGGGCAGGCCCAGGACCTCGCCGAACAGCCGGACGAGGGTGTGCTCCAGCTCCCCGGCGGGGGCCCGGCCGTCCTCCTCGCCGGCGCCGAACACCGGCGCGGGCAGGGCGCGCTTGTCCACCTTGCCGTTGGGGGTGAGCGGCAGCCGGTCGAGCACCACGACGGTGGGCACCATGTGGTCGGGCAGCCGCTCGGCGCAGTACGCCCGCAGCTCGGCCGGGTCGGCGGCGCCGACGGTGTAGCCGACCAGCCGGCGCTCGCCGGGGCGGTCCTCGCGGACCAGGACGACGGCCTGGCGCACCTCGGGGTGGGCGGAGAGGGTCTGCTCGATCTCGCCGAGCTCCACCCGGAAGCCGCGGATCTTCACCTGGTCGTCGGCCCGGCCGAGGAAGTCCAGCTGGCCGTCCGGGCGGTAGCTGCCGAGGTCGCCGGTGCGGTACATCCGCTCGCCGGGCCCGCCGTACGGGTCGGCCACGAAGCGCTCGGCGGTCAGGCCGGGGCGGTTCAGGTAGCCGCGGGCCAGGTGCGGGCCGGCGAGGTACAGCTCGCCCACGGTGCCCGGCTCGACCGGGCGCAGCAGCTCGTCCAGCACGTGGATGCGCACGTCCTGGCAGGGCCGGCCGATCGGGGGCAGCTCCTCGCCGGTGAGCGGCTCGCTCATGCTGACGATGACGGTGGCCTCGGTGGGCCCGTAGCTGTTGAGCATCAGCCGGCCGCGGCCGCAGCGGGCGGCCAGCTCGCGGGAGACCGCCTCGCCGCCGCCGATCAGGGTGCGCAGCGAGGGCATCGGCAGGTCGGGCAGGGTGGAGATCATCGCGGTGGCGACGTCGGCGTGGGTGACGCCGAACCGGTCGATCAGGGCGGCCAGCGGCTCGCCGACCAGCTGGCTCTGGTCGCTCGGCAGCACCAGGGCGGCGCCGGTGGTGAGCGCCACGGACAGGTCGGAGACGGAGACGTCGAAGCTGAGCGAGGAGGCCTGGAGCACCCGGCTGCCGGGGCCGACCCCGGTGGCGGCGACCTGGGTGCCGACCATGCTGGGCAGCCCGGTGTGGGTGACGGCCACGCCCTTGGGCACGCCGGTGGAGCCGGAGGTGTAGATGACGTACGCGGTGTTCGGCGCGCTGACCGGCCGGATCCGCTCGGCGGCGGTGAAGGGCGCGGCGTCCCGGGCGGCGAGGTCCGCCAGGTGCTCGGCGGAGTCGATCAGCAGCCGGGGGGCGTCGGTGGCGGGCAGCTGCCCGGCGGCCGCGGCGGTGGTGAGCACCAGGGCGGCGCGGGAGTCGGTCAGCATGTGGCGCAGCCGCTCGGCCGGGTAGGCCGGGTCGGCGGGCAGCCAGGCGGCGCCGGTCTTGGCGACGGCGAGGATCGCGGCGATCGCCTCGGGGGACTTCGGCAGGGCCAGCGCGACGACGTCCTCGGTGCCCAGGCCGCGGGCGGCCAGCACCCGGGCCAGCCGGTTGGCGCGGGCGTCGAGTTCGGCGTAGGTGAGGGTGGTGCCCTCGGCGTACAGCGCGGGGGCGTCCGGGGTGCGGGCGACCTGGGCGTCGACCAGCTCGGTGAGGGTGGGACGGGTGTCGGTGCCGGCCAGCCGGGCGGCCAGCGCGGCGGGGGTGGCGGCGTCCGACAGGACGGCCGGCGCCAGGCGGACGCCGAACTCGGCGTGCACCCGGGCCAGCAGCCGCTCGGCGGCGGGCTGGTCGCCGCCCAGGTCGAAGAAGCCCGCCGCGGGGTCGACCGACTCCCGGCCGAGCACCTCCGCGAACAGTCGGCACAGCACCTCGGCCGCTTCCGGCCGCTGCTCGGATCTGTGCGTCTGCTGGACCCCGGACATGTGACTCTCTCCCTCGTGCGGCTGGCCCCCGCGGTGACGGGAGCGGCGAGCTGGGTGACCCCGGGGCGGTCGGCCCGACGGTCGGCGGAGCGATGTTGCGGTCGTTGTGCGGTGCTGCGGTGTGCTTCGTGTGACGGCCGCGCGGCGCACCGGTGCGGTGCGGCGGTGCGGAGCGTGGGTACGCGCCGGTGCCGTTCGATGCACGCGCGTAGACGTCGGACACGGGAACGTGCCGACGGCGGGACGGTGCGGCCGCGCGGCGGCGGGGTGTCGCGGGGGTGTGGTGACGCGGTGTCGGCGGGTTCCGGCGGATCGGTGGGCCGACGACCGGGGGAGCGGCCGGTGGGGGGCGGCTCCGGCGTGGTGCTGCGCCGGGGGAGCGGCGGGCCGGGCCAGGCGCCGAGGCGGGGTGGCCGGGTGAGCGGCCGCTCGGCGTGGAGCCCGTACGGGGACCGCGTGGAGTTCAGCGGTCCGTCGGTCGGTGCGCGGTGACCGGGGTCAGTGCTCGGACAGGTGGGCGATCAGGCTCTTCGGGCGCAGGTCCTGCCAGTTCTGCTCGACGTAGTCCAGGCAGTCCTGCCGTCCGGCGGCGCCGAACACCTGCTGCCAGCCGGCGGGCACCGGGCTGAAGGCCGGCCACAGCGAGTGCTGGCCCTCGTCGTTCACCAGGACGAGGTAGCTGGCCTCGGCGTCCTCGAACGGGTTAGCCATCGTCGGTTCCTCTCTGGATCGGAGCGTTGCGAGAAGGGGAGGAGCGGGCTGGTCGGACGGAGCCGCGGCTCACGCACCCCAGCCGGAGTCGTCGCTGGGACCGTGGTGGGCGGTGACGGAGACCGTGGACAGGGACTGCCCGGCGTGGAGTTGGAGGCCCACCACGGCGGCCAGCAGAACAGCGAGTATCCCGAGCATCTTGTGGACGCGTACGGCAAGGCTTGGCATCGCGAATTCCTCTTCCTGAGGAGGGCGGTCTGCCCTCTTCGCTCTGAAACGCATCCTGCCGAAGGCTCAAACGTGCTTGGAAGCTCTGACTGTGATCGTGAACACGCAATGCGGGAACCGGAAGCCCGGGCAGATCGTGTCAAAAGCAGACAGACATGATCCAAATCCCACCGGGCCCTGTCAGATCAGTGGTGGGAACTCTGATGGCGGGGACATCGGAGCGCGGGGGCGGGCACTCCGGCCCGCCGCAGCGAACCCCGGCGCAGTTCCTCCCGGACCGCGGGCCAGTCCTCGACCCACGGCCGGCCCGTCCCGGACGGCGACTCCAGGGCGAGCGTCGCCAGGTAGGCGCGCTTGAGCGCGGCCCGCTCGTCCTGCACCCGGCCCGCGGCCTGCTCGATCCGGCGCAGCCGGGCGTGCAACCGCTCCAGCGCGCCCCCGCCCGTCAACAGCCGCCGCGCCTCCGGGCCGAAGCGGAAGCCGGGCGCCAGCAGCGGCCAGGCCGACCGCCACACCCGGAACACCTCGCGGTGGCTCGGCCCCCACTCCCGCTCGGCCTGGCCGAGCCGCTCCAGCGCGGCGGCCTCGGTCGGCGCCGTACAGGTCTCCCGCAGCGCCCGCGCCAGCGCGCCCCAGTCCTCGCCGGGCGCGTGCCGCAGCGCCGCGTGCAGCAGATGGGCCACCGAACCGTGCACCACCGTGCGCGGCCACTGCTCGGCCGCCGCCTCGGCCAGCACCGCGCCGGTGCCGCCCACCAGCACCCAGACCTCCCGCACCCCGCGCTCGGCGAGCCCGGCCAGCACCTGCGGCCACTCCTCCCCGTCCGCGGCCGGCCACAGGCCCAGCACCTCGCGCCGGCCCTCGACCGAGATCCCGAGCGCCAGGTGCACCAGCGGCCCGCCCGAGCGGCCGCTGCGCACCGAGTCGACGAAGACCACCGGGTAGACCGGGTCGAGCCGCCGCCCGCGCCGCTCGGCCAGCTCGTCGAGCACCTGGTCGGTGATGGCCGAGACGGTCTCCCGGCTGAGCTCCACGCCGTACACCTCGGCCAGGTGCGCCACCAGCTCGCCCGAGCTGAGGCCGCGCGCGGTCAGCGAGATCACCAGCCGGTCGAGCCCGGGCAGCCGGCGGGCCCGGGGCAGCACGGACTTGGGGGTGAAACTGCCCTCGCGGTCCCGGGGCACCCGCACCTCGACCGGACCGATCTCGGTGAGCAGCCGTCTGGCCCGGGCGCCGTTGCGGCCGTTGGTGCCGGTGCCGGAACCCGTACCGGAGCCGGAGCCGCGCAGGTGCTCCTGGAGTTCGAGCTCCAGGGCGCCCTCGATCAGCTGCTTGGCGAAGGCCTGGAGGATCCCGCCGTCGCCCAGCAGCCGGACGGCGCCGGAGCCGACCTGTGCGGCGGCGGCCTCCGCCAACTGTCGTACCAGGCGCTGGTCCACCAGACCGGCGAGGGCGGCGGGCAGTGCCGCCGGGTCGGAGTCAGCTCGCAACTGGGGGTGCCTTCCGTCTGTAGGCCGTTCCATGCACCGGTCACCCGCTCCCGGCGCCCCGGACGGGACACCAGGTGCGATGCGCCGGCAATCCCCCGGTCACCGCCGCCGGGTGAGGCCGTGTCCGCGACCGTCACCGTCGGCTCCCCCACTTGCGTGCACGCCCGACTACCGTCAGCCGATGATTTCCGCGCCCATTGGGCGTACACTCACGGCTGTCGGAGCCCGGGGGGCGGCCTCCGAACGGCAGTCGATTCCATCTTGCCGGTTCGGATGCCTGGCGGTAGCCGGTACGGGCATTCGTGAAATCGCAATGCCGAAGCCGGAAGGATGCCCAGATGTGCCCAACCCAGGACAATTGCGCGGAAACGGGAACCCCCCAGCTCTGCGACCGGGGCATCGAGTTCTACCGCATCGCGCTGGCGGAGGGGGAGGCGAACGGTGAGGCGCCCGAATGCCTGCTCGCGATGGGTCTGCTGCGTCCGCTGCCCGGCTCGGGCGAGCGGCTGGCCCCCGTCCCGCCCGACATCGCCGCCACCGGCTTAACGCGACCGATCGAACTCGCCGTCCTGGCCCAGCAGGAGCGGCTCGCCGAACTGCACACCTCCTTCACCGCCGCCGAGCACGCCTACCGGGACGTCATGCGCCGGGCGCAGTTGCCGATCCGGCTGCTGGCCGGGGAGGAGATCAACCCCGCGCTGGAGAAGGCCGTCGCCGGCTGCACCGAGGAACTGCTCACCGCCCAGCCCGGCGGCGGCCGCGCCCCCGAGCGACTGGCCGACGCGCTCCCGCGCGACCTCGCGCTGGCCGACCGCGGCGTGCGCCAGCGCACCCTCTACCAGCACACCGTGCGCTCGCACGGCCCGACGCTGGCGTACATCGAGCAGGTCACCGCCAAGGGCGCCCAGGTGCGCACCCTGCACGAGGTCTTCGACCGGGTGATCATCTGCGACCGCTCCACCGCCTTCATCCCGGCCGGCGCCGACCGGGAGGCCGCGGCGATCCTCATCCAGCTCCCGCCGCTGGTCGAGTACCTGCTCAAGATCTTCGAGCTGATGTGGGACCGCGCCGAGCCGGTCACCTACCAGCAGGGCCACCACCGGCCCCGGCTGCTGACCGCCCGCACCCGTCAGAACGTGCTGCGGCTGATGGTCAACGGCTACACCGACGAGGCCATCGCCTCCCGCCTCGGCATGAGCACCCGCACCGTCTCCAGCCACATCCAGAAGGCCAGCGAACTCCTCGGCAGCCGCAGCCGCGGCCACCTCGGCTACATCATCGCCCGCCAGGGCGTCCTCGACGAACCCCTCGACGAACTCTGAGCATCACGGCCCGCACCCGCCGGCTCGAGCACCACAGGGCAGTGGGTGCGGGCAGTGCGCCGTGCGTATCCTGACCGTCGACTCCCGTCAGCGGGGACAACGTCATCGGCGGTCAGGGCCCGGCCGTTGCGGAGTTCTCCGAAGAACCCAAATGGTGATCATGGAAACGTCCCATCCCGACCGTCTGACCTGCCTCGCTGTCTGCGCCGGCGCGGGTGGCCTCGCGCTCGGCCTCGAACAGGCGGGGTTCCACCCGGTGTTGCTGCTGGACAACCGCCCGGTGGCTTGCGAGACGTTGCGGCTGAACCGTCCGGACTGGAACGTCCTCGAAGCCGATCTCCTCGACTTCGATCCGGAGGAGCACCGGGAGAGTTACGACGTGGACCTGCTGGCCGCCGGCCTGCCCCGGGTGAAGGCGAGCGCCGCGGTGCGGCGCGAGGACAGCGCGGAGGAGCTCCGGCTGCTCGAGGCGACGGTCATGCTCCTGCACGGCGTCCAGCCGCGCGCCCTGCTCGTCGAGAACCTCGCCGAGTTGGCCTGCAAACCGGCGTACGAATCCATCCGCTCGGACGTCGAGACCGAGCTCGGACATCTCGGGTACCAGCACCGCTGGTTCGTCGTCAACGCCATGGAGCACGGTGTGCCCCAGGACCGCAAGCAGGGGATCCTGGTGGCACTGAAGGGGGAGCGCATCCGGGACTTCGTCCCTCCGGCCGTCGACACCGAGCCGCCGCTCACCGTGGGCGAGGCGCTGGGCGAATCGATGGCGGACGGCGGTTGGCCGCACGCCGCCGCCTGGGCCGCCCAGGCCACACGGGTCGCGCCGACGCTGGTCGGGGGTTCCTGGAAGCGGGGCGGGGCGGATCTCGGTCCCACCGGATCGAAGCGTTCCTGGGCCCGGATGCGGGTGAACGGCGGCACCGTCGCCGATGCGGTGCCCGGGCCCGACCATGCCTGGGATCCCGCACCCGACGGCGCGGACCTGGTGGCGCTGACCGTGGAGCAGGCAGCGCGACTGCAAGGGTTCCCCGCCGACTGGTCCTTCGCCGGCCCCAAGACCCTTCGCTACCGTCAGGTGGGGCAAGCGGTGCCGCCCCCGGTGGGCCGGGCCCTGGGGCTTGCGATCCGGGCAGCGTTGGGGTGACACGGGGCCGTACCGCGGAGCAGCCGGTGAATCGAGCCGTGCGGGCCAGGTGACGCCGGGGCCGGACGGCACACTCGGTGTCATCCGGCCCGGCGTCACCGCCCGGTGCTCAGTGGGTGAGCAGGTGCGAGAGGAAGCCGATCGACGGGTCCTCCGGCGTGCCGACGAGCAGGGCCCGGTCCAGCAGGCCGTTGTTGTACTCGCAACTGGTCTCCGGCAGCATTACGCAGGCGTGACAGGCAGCCAGATTGGTGCCGCCGGCGCCGGAGATCTCGGTCTCGATGCAGAGCGGGTCGGCGGAGCACCACTCGGCCCGATGGACGGCCGAGCGTACGGCCTGGGCCAGTCGGTCGACCTCCCCCTGGGCGACCAGGCCGCCGAGGCTGCCGGCCGAGTCGCTGGTGGCCGTGTAGATCAGCACACCGGCCATCTCGTCGCCCGAGTAGATCCGTTCGCGCAGCGAGGCGGCGGGGTAGCCCGAGTCCAGGCTCCACTCGTTGATCATCACGTGTGCGAAGGTGTGCAGCAGTGCCATCCGCGGGGTGGCGGGGGAGTCAGGCACCCTGGCCGGGTCGGAGGCCCGCTCGGTGAGGACCTGTTGGTGGCGGTGTCGCATGCCTGCCACGCGGTCGGCGACGGCGGGCAGTCCGGCCCATGCGTCCAACCGCTCCTCATCGAACCGGAGGAACACCCCCTCGCCGTGGACCTCCATGGCGGGCAGCCAGTCGGTACGAGTGAGCGACAACTCCGCCTCGTGGCCCTCGGAGGACGTCTCCGGATCGATGACCCGAGTGAAGGCCTTGAGGGCGCGGACCTCGCGGAGCTTCTTCACCAGCATCGGAGTGACCAGGCCGAGGTCGATCAGGGGCTTCTCGTCGCCGATCGGCGGCTCACAGACGAACTGCTCGGTGTGACGGCCGGATTCCTCCGGGTTGCCTGCGCAGAGGCGCTGGTACTCCAGGTCGCGCAGGGCGCGGTAGCGCTGCTCCTGGTCGCGATCGGGAGTGTCCTCGGTGGACGGGTCCTCGGCTTCCATCGCGGAGATCAGGTTCAGGACCTGCTGGGGGCTCACCGGGGGTGTGGACCCCTTGAAGATGTACTTCAGGTGGATGGCGATCTGGTCGAGGTCCGAACACGTGCGGAGATCGTCCCAGTGCTCGTCCAGGGCGTGCACCCGGGTGTCGCTCCATGGCGGGATGGACAGGGCCGAGCGCAGCACCGGCTGCCAGACGGAGGATGAACCGCGCTGGAGGGTCCGCGGAGTCCGGGAGCAGGAAACCCTATCGGCACCCTTCAGCCACGGGCGCTCGCCCGGACAGTCGATGTTCAGCTCCTTGAGGGCGCCGGCCCGGAAGGATCCCTCCATCGACACCTCGGGCACCCCGCAGGAACAGGAGAGCACCACCGAACGGAGGGACGAGGTGCGACCCGACGACCGAAGGCTCATCCGGCCGTCGCAGACCACCGGCACGCCTTCCCCGCGACGACGCCGGTGCAGCCACCCTCGGTACGGGAAGTCGGAGATGTGCCCGTCCTCGCAGGCGATCACGAAACGGGAGGGCACCAGCGGTTCCCCGCACTCGCCGCACTCGTTGCGTCCGGGAGGAGAATTGAACTTTCGCACGTGGTCCAGCGCGTGGCACTCGGGGCAGTGGTGCCAGAGCGGGAAGCGGCGCACCCGGATGCCGTCGCGGCTGCCGTCGCCGGAGGCGGGCGGAAGCCGGAAGTGCGTCACTCCCAGCACCCGGGCGAGGCGGGGTTCGCAAATCACCGGGGCCTCGTCGCGGGGCCACTGCTCGGCCGCGCCGTCGATGCCCGAGACGATGAAGGACTCCTGCTCCACGGCGACCAACGAACCCACACCGTAGGTGGTGATGGCCTGGGCCCGACGGACCGCGCCCCGGCGGGGCAGGTTGTGGGCCGGAGCGGCGGAGCCGGCGGTGCGCCGTCGACGGGACGGGGGCGGGGTCATCGGGATGCCTCCATGAACAGGGCGGACTCGGCGTCGACGTCACGCAGGGACCACAGGGTCTCCCACGCCTCGACGTCCTCCAGGGCGTCGTCGTAAGGCTTGAGCAGCGAGGGAGCGGAACGTCCGCGCTTCGGTTCGTAGCACAGGCCGTCGTTCGCCTCGGCCTCGTCGTACCACCACTGGACGAACTCGTCGAAGGCCGCCTCGACGTGGGCGAGCTCTTCCGGGGCGACGTTCGCGACCCGGTCGAGGATCAGCGGGCGGATCCGGTCCCGCAGCTCCTCGTGGAAGACGTCGATCCTCCCCGCGTCCTCGTCCCTGCGGGCCGCCGGGATCAGGATACGGGCCAGCGCGACGATCACCGCGTGCAGGCCGCGATCGCGAGCCCGGGCCGAGAACGGCGTGACCGAGGTGGATTCGACCTCACGGTAGAGCGCGGAGTGGAAGCGCTGGAAGTTCTCGTAGTGTGAACGGTCCCGTGAACGAGCAGAGTTGAGCATCACCGCGACCAGCCCCGGGTGGGCGCGGCCGACCCGGCTGGTCGCCTGGATGTACTCGGCGGTGGTCTGGGGCTGGCCCATGACGGCCATCAGGCCGAGCCGGTCCACGTCCACGCCGACGGCGATCATGTTGGTGGCCAGGAGCACGTCCACCACGTCCGCCGCGTCGCCGTCCGTCAGTCTGCGCTCGATCTGCTTCAGACGGGCCGGGATGTCGCTGGCGTCCACTCGGCTGGTCAGCTCGGAGTAGTTGCCGACGGAGCGCGGCTCTTGGCCGTCGCGCTCGGCCAGGTGGTCCAGGTAGGCCACGACGTCGTCGTGGACCTGGAGTTCGGCTGCGGACAACAGACGAAGGCTGTTGAAGTAGCCGACCAGGGTCCAGTAGGCGTCACGCACGTCCTCGTCCGCGTCGGTGCGCAGCGCCTGGTGGAGCAGGGTGGCGTAGGTGCGGATCAGCAGGGTGGACTGGCTCGTGCCGGGGGTGAGCAGACCCACGTAGCGGCGGGACGCCTTCTCGTTCGCGGAGGTCTCCACGGCGAACCAGGAATCGCGGGCGTCCAGTCCGGCGGGCGGGAACTGTCGCACCTCGCGGGAGAACAGCGCCCTTCCCTGGTCGGCAGCCCGGCGGATCGTCGCGGTGGAGGCGATCACCTTGGGCCGGTCCGCGAGCACGTCGACGGCGGTTTCGTACAGACCGGTCAGGGTGCCCAGCGGTCCGGAGATCAGGTGCAGCTCGTCCTGCACGATCAACTCCGGTGGAGGGGTGGAGTCCTGGCGGTCCCGGTTGAAGAGGGCGGCGGTCTGTTCGCGCCACGGCATCGAGGCGAACTTGTCGACGGTGGCGATCACCAGGGTGGGCCGGGCCGCGTACACCGCCTGGTCGACCAGGTGAACCGGTAGTCCGCCGGAGAACGGGCAGTCACTGCCTGGGCAGCGTACGTCCATCCGCTTGGCCTCCTCGTCCACCGAGTAGCGGTGGGCGTCGAGAGCGGTCCCGCACCACGGACAGGCGTGCAACTGGACGGGATTCTCCGTCTGGAGCACCCGGCCGGCGCGGGCGGCGGCGAGCTGCCGGGAGGCCGCCTCCAGGGTGTTCGGAGTGGCGGAGCGGCCCACCCACATGCCGATGGAGATCTCCTCGTGGCCCAGTTCCTCGGGGTTCTCCAGGCGCATCCGTTCCATGGCGCAGATCAGGATCGCGGCGCGCTCGAACTGCTGGAGGGTCAGCAAGCGCAGGGTGTAGCGCATCAGGACGGCGACGCCGCCGCCGGCCGGGCCCAGTCGCTTGCGGCGCAGGAAGGTGGTCAGCGCGATCAGGCCCAGGTAGGCCTCGGTCTTGCCACCACCGGTGGGGAACCACAGCAGGTCGGACACGCCCCGGTCGGGGTGCTCCCGTTCGTCCACCCCGGCCAGGCACAGCAGTACGAAGGCGATCTGGAACGGGCGCCAGCGTGCCTTGGCCGGGTCGGGTTCGCCGATCCGACCGTCCTTGACCCAGCCGGCCCGGGCCCGTTGGGTCGCCATCGCCCGATTGGCCAGGCGGAACGCCCACATCAGGTCGGGCTTGTCGCGCAGCAGCGAGATGCCCTCCCGGATCCGTTCCAGGGCCTCGCGACAGGCGCGAACCTGATCGGTGGCGGCCGGTCCGTAGGAGGTGTCGGCGAGTTCGGCGGCCTCGTCCCGCTTCCGCTCGATCCAGCGCTCGTAGCCGTCGGCCAGCCCTTCCAGCGCGGCGATCACCTCGGCGTCCGCAGCCTCGGCGAGACCGAGCATGGTGAGGGCGCTCGCGTCGATCGTCGGGTTGGAGTCGGTGAGCAGCACCTCGTGCGTCGGCACGAACTCGGTGCGCACCTCACTCACCCCGGCCGGGACCACGTCGGTGAGGCCGATCGGGGGCGGGGTCCAGTCCCACACCGCTGCGCAGCCGTGGCCGGTGGCGAAGGTGGGGGCGTGCCGGTGCAGAAGTCGGCTGCTCTCCAGCTCGGAGTCCACGGCGGACAGGGTGGTCGAACGTTCCACGAAGGCGCTCGATCCTTCGGCGGCACGGACCGTCAGCCCCACCTGGAACAGGGCGAAGGCATCCTGGAGTTCCCGCTCGCCGACCCGCTGCTCGTTCACCAGGGTGACCGTGACGGTGACCGTGCCGGTCTCCTGTGACGGTCGGCGGACGTGCACGTCCAGTCGGACCTTGCGGTCGATCGGGTAGTACTCCTCACGACGACCCGGGCTGTCGAGGTCGATCGGGACGTCCGGCAGGTCGAGCTCCACTCGGCGCCAGTGCTCCCGCTGGTCGGAGGTGGTGCGGGCCTCGCTGCGACGCGCCGAGATCCTGCGGCCCTCGGCGTCCTCCGGTTCGTACGCGGCGGCGCGGGCCGAGACCACGATCTGCCGGCATTCGGTGAGGTCGACCGCGAAGGTCAGGCCGACGCTGGAGGGCCGCCGGCCGCCGGAGTCGGGGCGGTCCACGTTGGGGCCCGACTCGTCGAGGCCGGCGGACCTGGGCAGGGGCTCCTCGTCGAGGCCGTTCTGTTCCTCGTCGTCCTCCGCGAGGCGCCGGGTCGCCGCGGCGTCCGCCGGGCGGGGGTAGAGCACACCGATGGGATAGCGGGTGATCGGGGCGTCCTGATCCAGGACCTCGGCCCGGTCCTCGGCGGTGTCTCCGGTGTCGGGACCCAGCAGCTCGCGGCGGAGCCGGGACACCAGGTCCTCACGGACCCGGTAGTGCTGGGCATGCTGCCCTGCGTGGATGGTCATTCCTGCTCCTCCTCGGCTCCGGCGTCGTGCCGGAACCGTCCGATTCCGCTGATGCGAGGGGCGATCCACACCCCGTGGTCACCGAGGCCCGCGTTGGCGCCGGCAGCGGGACTGCCCGCCACCGACTCCAGACAGTCGATCCGCAGCCCGGAGATCTCCCGGGGCCAGCGGATCTCCCACGTCGAGCCGACCTTCAGGACGGAGTGCAACTGGCTTCGGAAGGCTTCGGAGGCGTCACCGATCTCCCGACCGTCGTGCAGCAGGGCGTACCGAGGGCTCTGGTCGGGGCCCATGGGGAAGTCGTCGCGCAGTCGGAACGCCACCGCGTCCCCAGGCCGTACCCGCTCCAGCAGGTACGCCTGGGCGCCGGGGGCGTCGGCCTGGGCGTCGGCAGGTTCCAGGGCGTCCACGTCCCCGGCCCGGACCTCGATGCCGTCGCGCCGCCACTGCAGGCGCTGGTTCGGGACTCCCCGGTACAGCCGTCCGGTCGGTTTGTGCCGGAGCACCGTCACAGTGTCGGGCGGGGCGACGCGGTACAGATCCTCCCGAGCCCGGGTCATCGCCACGTAGAGGGTCCGGGCCTCGGCGGGCACGTCGAGTTCCTCGATCCGCCGGCGCAGCTCGGCGACGGTGGGCGGATTGAGCACGATCACCCGGTCGAACTCGAGACCCTTGGAGCGGTGCACCGTGGACACCACGAGCCGGGCCGGTTCCGGATCGGCCAGCTCGTCCGGGAACCGGCGCTCCGCCACCAGGCGGCGCAGGCGCACCACGTCGACGGTGCCCCGGCCGGTGCCGCGTGCCGCCGACCGCAGGGAGCGCCACACCCGGTCGAGGTCGGTGCCCTCGGGCAGGGGGACAGCGCTGAGCAGTGCGCGCAGTCGCTCCTCGGTCAGGGTGGCGGCCGCGGTCCGACGCAGGACTTCGGCGACCCAGTACGGGATCGGCCGGTCCCGCAGCGGGTGACGCAGGGCGTGCGGGACCCCCTGGGTGTGCAGCAGTTCCGAGACCACCAGTGCCTGTCGGTTGTCGCGACACAGGATCGCGCAGGTGCCGGGGAAGGACCGCAGGGTGTCCAACGTGAACGAGTCGGTGAACGAGCCGAGGTCGGGCAGGTCGAGCAGCAGCTCGCGCAGCTCCTCGTGAAGGCGTTCGGCGGCCGCGTCCGCGCCCTCGGGGGCACTGCCGATGGCCTGGACGGCGGGTCCGAGCGCGAGCGCGGTGCGAGCCTCGGGGGTGACGGCCCGGAAGTTCCGGGTCAACCGCAGCTCCTCCAGATCGTCGGCGTAGGAGATCCGGACCCAGCGGAGGAAGAGGTCGGCGCGATCGGCGTATTCCTCCGGGTCCTCGATCTGGAAGTCGTAGATCGCCTGGGCCGAGTCGCCGACCAGGGTGAACCCGCAGGAGTCCTGGAGCCGGTCGAGCAGCGACTCCACCATCTCTCGGCGCGCACCCACCAGGTCCTGCACCTCGTCGATGACGACGTGGGTCGGCGGCCCAGCCTCCAGGACCTCCAGTGCTCCCTTCTCGATCGCGTCGGTGGCCGCCCGGATCCGCTCGTCGAAGGAGAGCGCCGACCACTCGCCGTCCGGATGGGCCTGGAGCAGTAGGGAGTAGGCCCAGGAGTCGAAGGTCTGCACCCGTACCCGTCGCGCGTGTTCGCCGTGCCGGGCGATCCGGTCCCGCAGTTCCCGGACGGCGGCGCGGGAGAAGCTGAGGACGAGCAATTCGGAGGCCTCCAAGCCCTCGTCCGGGTCGACATGCCCGACGAGCGCGTCCATCCGGCGCACCAGGGTGTGGGTCTTGCCCGTCCCTGCCCCCGCGGTGACCAGCAGCCGGGTGTCCCACGGCCGGTCCACGACGGCCTGCTGCTCGGCGGTGAGGGCGGGACCGTCCTCGGGGCGGGTGGTCATCGGTTGCTCCACAGGTGCTCGAACTGCGTGAAGGCGAGGGCGGTGTCGAAGTTCCGGATGTTGTCGCGCACGTTGAGGATGAGGCAGGTGTCCTTGCCGCCGTTGCGAGGGCCCCGTAGGCCTCGTCCGATCATCTGCTGGTACACGTTCGGGCTGTAGACGGGGCGGGCGACGACCACCGCGCGGGTGGCCGGGGCGTCGAAGCCTTGGGTGAGCACGCCGTAGTTGGTCAGCACCCGCACCCGGCCGTCGCGGAAGTCCCGGATGCGGGTCCGACGGTCGGCGTCGGAGGTGGTGGCGTCCACCGAGGAGGCGGAGATCTCCTGGTCCACCAGCATGGCGGCCAGGAGCTTGGCGTGTTCCACGGAGGTGGCGAACACCAGCACGGGCCAGCTCTCGTCCATCGCCGCAACCTCTTCGACGATGCGGCGGCTGCGGTCGTGGTCCTCCGCCAGCCGCTGCTCGGCGGCCTTGGACAGCAGGCTGAACTGTTCGGCGCTCTCACGCTCCTGGCGGGACAGCTCGATGGTGCCGCCGGTCAGCTCCCTGTGTTCGACGCGTGCCAGCACGCCGATCTCCTGGAGGTACCCGTAGGCGTCGTCGGAGGGGAAGACCCCCTCGTCCAGCCTCCGGGAGCCGAACCTGTTGACCAGCCGGCGGGTCTCCTCCTCGTTGTGGCCGCGGAACGGGGTGGCGGTGAGGCCGAGCAGGTGCCGTTCCGTTTGGTGCTGGGTCAGACCGAGCAGGCTCAGGATCTCGGTGTAGCTCGGACTGGTCGCGACGTGAGCTTCGTCGACCACCACCAGCGCGGCTTTCCGCAGCCAGGCGTAGCGGTCGGTGTCCAGGCACACCCGGAGCTTGGCATCGGTGGCCACCACCAGTTGAGGCCCGTGGGTGACCGGGGCAGCCTCGTTCGACGTCCACAGCCGGTTGATCGTCAGCCGCTCCTGCGCGCCGGCCTTGCTCCAGACGAACTGCCAGCTCTGCACGGCCTGTTCGCACAGTTCCTCGGTCTGGGCGATCCACAGGATCGGCCCCTTCAGCGTGCCGGCCTGCTTGACCCAACGGATGACGGCCTCGGCGGTGACGCGCGTCTTGCCGGCGCCGGTGGGCAGGGAGAGCATGGCACGCTGCGGGGCGAGTCGGTCCAGCATCTCGAAGATGTTGAGGGCGAGACGCTCCTGGTAGTCGTGCAAGCGTGGGAAGTCCCGAGGGCCTTCCACGGTCAGGCTCTGTTCGAGGGCCGGGGCCCGGTAGCCGGCGAAGGGAGCGGGCAGACCGAGCTCGGCGACGAAGGAGACCGCTGCCGGCCCCCCGGTGTAGGAGGACGGGGCACTCGGGAAGCGTTCCTGGATGTCGCGTGCATGGGTCTTGAGCACGGTGTCGCCGTGCGCGTTGAACGCCATCTGCGCGATCCGTCGGCCGGTGGGCTCCTCCTCGCCCGGGACCTGACGCTCGGCCTCCATGAGGCCGGAGGGAAGACGGTCACGCAGAGCCTCCGCGCCGATCAGCAGTTCCAGCTTGGCCGTCACGTCCTCGGCCTCACGGATCGCCTTGAGCGCGGACCGCACCTTCTCGTCCTGCTCCTGGCGGGCCTGGGCCTCCAGGAGTGCCCGGCAACCGGCCTCGCCCATCCGAAGGCCCAACTCGCGGTCCACGGCCCGGAGGGTGCCCAGCCGGTCCAGCGAGTCCACGACCTTGATCACGTTGCCCTGGCGGGCGCTCTCCAAGGACTTCGCCCGGGCGCCGTGCGGGGTGCGGACCACCTCCTCCAGCGTCGAGCAGCGCAGCATGGAGTAGGTGCCGACGGAGCTGCCCATCTTCTGCCGCAGCGTCGGGAACTCCTCGCCCAGCGGAACCGGTTCCACGCTCGACTCGTGTCGGGTCTCCCGGCTGACGACGTCGTCGTGGCGCAGCATGCCCCACTGCTCGACCATGAGGTCGGCGGACTCCCGGTCCGGCATCAGCAGCGCGGGCACCCGCTCGGCCTGCAAGGAGCGGTACTCCTCCTGGTTCGCGGCGACGGCGATCTCGCCGTCAGCCCGGGTGTCCCAGGCGTCACCGATCCGGCAGCGGGTGAG
Source organism: Kitasatospora sp. Xyl93 (assembly GCF_055383135.1). Classification (NCBI taxonomy): domain Bacteria; kingdom Bacillati; phylum Actinomycetota; class Actinomycetes; order Kitasatosporales; family Streptomycetaceae; genus Kitasatospora; species Kitasatospora sp. Xyl93. The sequence goes on from NZ_AP029185.1 coordinate 6,391,850, forward strand.
GGAGTCCTCGGGGAAGGGGATCTCCAACCGGGTCAACAGCGCGTAGGTGGAACCGACGAAGGTGTCGTCCTCGCTCTCCTGGAGCTTCCCCAGGAGCTGCTCCCACTGCTTCGGACGGACCTTCTCGACGCTGTCGGCCAGCCCCAGCTTGCGGGCCTTCTCCGCGCTGATCGATGCCACCGGGAGCACATCACGGTACGCGGCGAGCTGAGGCCCCACGGCCTCGGTGAGGAGCTTGAGGCCCTGCGAGGTGCTCACCCGGCCGTGCCGGGTGAGCACCCAGCGGACCGGGGACCACACCGCCTGGCGGGTACCGGTCTGCGCCCCGATCTGCAGCGTCCAGTTCGCGAGCAGCGCGTCTTCGGGCAGTGCCTGGAGGAAGTTCGCACGGGCCTCCTCCGAGAGCCGGGGCAGCAGGTGCAGCGGCCCGCCGACAGCAGCGCCCTCGATCCTGGTCCTGGCCAGGGTCGGCCGGCTCGCCTGGTCATCGAGCGTGCGGCAGTACGCCTTGTGGATGGCTTCCCGGTACTCCTCGAACCAGGGCTCCTCCTCGGGCCTGTGACCGGAGGTCGGGCGGTCCCGCAGGCCCAACCCGCGGAAGAAACCCGCGTCATCGGAGTGGAAGCGGATGTCCACCGCGATCTCGGGGTCGCTCTCGGCGGTGACGACCACACCGGGAAGCAGGCAGTCGCGCATGGCATGGAAGCGGCCGTCCGCTGTCCGTACCATCAGCGTCTCCATCGGCGCGGCCACTCGCTTGGTCACCTCGTGGCCGACCACGGAGGCGCCCGCCCGGTGGAAGAGCTCCCAGAACCGGTTCCACTCCTGTGGGCCGTAGGAGCCGAAGCCCTGCTCGAGGACGCTCACGAAGCGCCCACGGACGTCCGCCTCCTGGATCCCGAGGGCGGTGAGGGCGGAGTGCAGTGACGGGTCGTCGGACAGGGCGCGATCCACGTAGACCAGCGACTCCCGCAGGCCGTCCTCTTCGGTGCGGCGGTACACCACACTGCCGAGCGGGGCGACCAGGCCGTGTTCCTCGGTGAGCACGATCCTGGCCCGGCGGGCCTCCGCGGCGCAGCCGGCGTTCGAGCCGATCATGTCGGCGACGATCCGGACGGCGGCCGCCGAGGCCTCCGCGGTGCCGTCGGAGACCAGTGCCTCCAGCCAGTCGACGACCGAAGCCCTCCCGCGGCGGGCCGCAGCCAGGATGTGGTGAACCTTGCCCGCCCTCAGATCGGTGGCCTCGACCGAGGGGTGCACCCAGTCACGGGGGCGTCCGGGGTAGGCGTGCCATACACCCAGCCAGCGGTTGACCGCGGTGCTGTCCTTCCCGAGGTCCGGGTGGATGTTCAGGCTGCTGGGGACGCGCAGGACGCCGTCCTGGTCGGGCAGCGACGGACGCGCTGCGGCGGTGGCCCAGATCTGCTCGGTGAGCAGCCGGTCGGCCCAACTGATCGTCTCCACGCCCTTGGAACGCCCCGGCAGCAGCGGGAGGTACGCGCCGGGGTCCTCCGCCGGCGCGAGTTCGGGCAGCGAGTCGACCACCAGGCCGGCAGCGGTCCGGATCATCTCGACGTTGAACGGTGAGGAGTCCAACAGGTTCTGCCTGTCCTCGTTGGTCTTCCACGCCCCGTTCAGGATGCCGCTCAGGGTCATCTCGTACTTGGTCGGGAAGAAGGACCAGAACCGGCCGCGCCCCCGGGCATCGGTGGCGCCGAGCAGCCCCCGCTCGTCCGCTGCGCTGTAGGCCGGGACGGCCCAGGCCAGGTCGACGGTCAGCCGGTCGTGCAGCTCGCCGGCGTCGCGTCGGGCGACCTCGCTCGGTTCGTGGGTGCGGGTGAAGACCCGCCACCGCGAGGTCGCCGGCGTCTTGCCGATCCGCTCCTCCCGGATCGTGTGCAGGTTGCCGGCCTGCTCGGAGTGCAGGGCCCGGCGTGCGACCGGGCGGGGCCGGCGGTCCTCCAGGACCACCTGACCCACGTGCGGGGAGAACAGGTGGAAACCGGAGGGGAACTCCTCGCGGGTGTCGTGACCGGCGGTGCCCTGGTGGCCGTGCATGTCCTTGCCCAGCCGGTCGGCGGCGCCGGGCAGCAGCGGGAGGCGGACCACCGTGGTGGCCCACTCCAGCAGTTCGTCCAGTACCTGGTCCTTGAGGCGCTCGGCCGCCATGTCCAGTTCCCGCGCCATGCGCAGTACGGGCGCCTCGAACTCTGCGCCGAGCCGCTCGCGCACTCCGGGCACGTTCCGGATCAGCTCGTAGGACCAGGCCCGGTCGAACCCGAAGCTGCCCTCGCGGCTGAAGAACTCGGGCGCGTCGGTGACCACCAGGACCGACTTCACCCCCACGCCGAACCGGCCGATCTGACCGCCGCGCTTGCGGGACATGCTCATGCGCAGGATGGTCTCAGCGCCATCGGGCGTCACGGGGTTGCCCTGGTTGGCGCAGTACAGGTGGGTGCCGGTGAGCACGACGTGGATCCGGCCGCCGGGCTCGTCGCGCAACTCGTCGGCCGCGTTCTGGACGAGCTCGAAGAGCTGCCGGTCGCCGTACCCGCCCTGGGTGATGCGGCGTTCGCCGTTGGCGTGTTCGGGGATCAGGCCCGGGTCGACGGCATAGGTCTCCAGGACGCGGCGGGACTGCTCGACGACGGTACGGATCACGGGGGACTGCGGGTCGGCCACGGATGGTTCCACTTCGGGTGCGGAGGGAGGGTGGGCGAGGGACGCGATCGGTGGCGTCAGCGGCCGCGGCGCAGCGTGAACCTGACGATGCGCTGACAGTTGGTCGGATTCCGGCGCGGGCGGCGGGCATCGGCGTCGCGAACGGCGTTCCGGTAGGCGGCGACCATGCCGTGGTCGATGCCGTAGAGGTAGAGGTAGGCACCCAGGTCCTGAGGAGCCTCGGCGGCGATCCGGTCGTACGCGGAGACGATGGAACGGAGTCGACGGAGCGGAAAAGTCTGCGGGGACACCGAGGTACCTGTGCTTTCGTGAGATGTACACGACGAATTGGCGCGAGGTGGTGCAGCGATGCAGAGGGGAACGAGCCGCTTGAGAATGCACGGAATCAGTGAGAATGAGGATTCCGGGACGGCCGAAGAGAATTCCCCCCCATGGGAAAACAAGACGATCCGGGCCCTTGTGTAGGGCCACTTCTCCGGCGCCAGCCGGGAAGTGGCGACTACATTGCCATGGATCCGATGCGCGCGCAAGGGCCCTTCATGGGTCGCTGTCCCTGAAGTCCAGTGGCGGCGTAATTCGCCTTTCGGGGGGAATTCGGGCAAAGCGGAAGCGCTTGCGAGTTCCATTCCGTTTCGTTTTTCGACCGTGCTCGATGCCTGCTCCCGCCGGGCGGCGCATGTGTCAAGTGAAAGTTGACAAGAGGGTGTCGCTGTCAATAGTGATGCGGTAGCGTGGCTCCCACCTCGTGAAACAAGCCATGCGGAAGCAGGTGGGACGTGAAGGCGGCTGAGGACTTCGGCCCCTGGCTGGCACGCCAGCTCAGGAACGCAGGGAAGAGCCAGACCGATCTGGCGATGGACCTGGAAGTGACCCGGGCCGCCGTCTCGGCCTGGATCGTCGGCCGATCGGTGCCCCGGGACGAGACGGTCCGGCGCATCGCCGAAGTGCTCAACACCGACCTGGAGACCATCCACACCCGCAGCTCCGACGCCCAACTCGCCTTGCCCGTCGACTGGTACCACCGGCCGGCCCATGTCGACGGCGGGCGTGAGTACGGCAACGCAGCCGCGTTCGCCTTCGAGGCCGATGTCTCGGTGCTCGCCCGCGAGGCCACCCAGAACAGCCTCGACGCCCGCCTCGATCCGGTGGAGCCGGTCCGCGTACGCTACACCCTGCATGAGCTCACCGGGGAGGCCTTGGCCCGGTTCCGCGAGGCCATCTACTGGGATCGCTTGCTCCCGCACTACGAGGCGTTGACCGCGGACGGCGGGAAGCAGAGCAAGGTCTCCCGCACGATCGCGGCCGGGCTGCGCGACATGTACCAGCACGACCGCCTGGTGCTGCTCCGGGTCGACGACTACAACGCCACCGGTCTGACCGGCGACGACTACGCGGACGGCCTCTTCGCCGCCGTAGTCCGTCGTCAACTCGACAGCCACAAACGGGATCTCGGGGCGGGCGGTTCCTACGGCCTGGGCAAGGCCACCTTGTGGGCGACCAGCCGACTCGGCCTGGTGCTGATCAACTCCACTCTCTCCGAACCGCACGAGGGCCGTACCGAGCGGCGTCTCATCGGCCGGCTCGACCTCCCCTGGCGCGAGGTGAACGGCAAGGCGTGTGCCGGCCCTGCCTGGTTCGGACGTCCCGACCCGACCAGCCCGTCCACGGACGTGGTCCGTTCCTGGTGGGCCGACGAGGAGACCGTCGAGAAGCTCCACCTCACCCGCGAGAGCGCGGCCCCCGGCACGTCCTTCCTCATCGTCGGCGCCCACGACGTGGCCAGCCTGTCGGCCGTCAACGGTGCCGTGGACGAGGAGGAGACCACTGAGGACGACGACTCCGTCCACCGCATGCACGCCCGGCTGGTCGATGCGCTCGGTCGCAACTTCTGGGCTGCGATGACCGGTGGCGGCGACCACAAACCGCATCTGGAGGCGTCCGTCCGCACCTATCGCAACGGTGAGGTGCTCATCCCCGAGGAGCACGTGGATCCGGCCGTCGCCCAGCCTTCCCGTACCCACGCCCTGAGGGCCTTCCTGGAGGGGACCACCGTCGACCGTCTCACCGGCCGCGGTCAGGTCGCCCGGGCCACCGTGCAGCTCAAGGTACCGCTCCATGGCGGCCCGGCGCGCGGTTTCGTGCCGCACGATGCGGTGGTCCTGGTCACCGATGCCGAGGACGCCGACGGCCGCTCCAACCGTGTGGTCTCCATGCGGGGCAACCGCATGACGGTCAAGGACAGCGCCGTTCCCAACCTGCCGATCGGTACCAATCCCTTCCAGGCCATCCTCCTCGCCGGTCGCGCGGCAGGCCCGGATGCCCTCGGTGCCGAGGCCGCCGAGGAGTTCCTCCGCGCCTCCGAGCCACCGGAGCACGACAAGTGGGGGCAGACGGAGGAACTGCGGCTCTCCTACTCGCCCTCCGCCTATCGGCGCATCAACAGCCTGACCACCGAGGTGAACGCCGCCGTGCGCGACCTCGTCGCCGTGCCCAAGGCCAAGCGCCGCAACGGGGGAGAAGCCAAGATCGCCGGCCGGCTCAAGGTCGGCGGCGCCACGAAGCGGCCACGTCAGGTCGTGACCTCGGCCCTGCCCGAACTGGACAACGTGGACGCGATGATCGACGAGACGGGAGCCTGGTCGGTCACCGTGGACCTCCGGGTGCCGTCCGGTACGGACCCGGATCGCCCGGTCACACCGGTCGCCAAGTTCGACGTGCGCTCCGGCCCGCGGCCGGCCGCGCCGTGGAAGGAGCTCGTGGCCGTCAGCGGCTGCGAGGTGGTGGACGGGTCGCTGCAGCTGTCGCCGGGCAGTCGCAAGGCCGTCTTCCGGGGTGTCACCGACGTCTCCCGGCACCCGGTCCGGGCCCAACTCACCGGGCTCGTCGTCGAACTCCGCAGCGGGAAGGGGGAGCAGGCGTGAAGGTCTACCCCTACCGGCGGTTCACCGGAAACGTGTCCTGGCGCGTCGACAGCGCCCAGCTCAAAGCCGAGGGCGAGCCCTGGGAGGACGTGGAGAGCAAGTACCTCTCCACCGTCGAACGCGTCGTCGCCCTCGGGCCGGACGAGGACCGGCCCGACTGGACCCAAGCCCGGCTCCGTCTCTCCGCCGAGCTCCCGGCCAAGGTCCTGGATCCGTCCGGGCCCTGGCAGAACGTCAAGGTCGTCGGGGTCCTCACCGAGCGCGCCACCAACACCCGTACGGCGGTGGAGTTCTCCGCGGTCTCCGAGGACGGCCGCGATCGGACGGCCGAGTTGTACCTGCACCGGTGCGACCTCCTCGACCGGGCCTCCCTCGCCGTGCATGTGGTGGCCACCGTCGACGATGTGTCCGGCCGGGTGATCGCCACCTCCGACCTGGAGTGGTTCGTCGACGTGACCGAAGCCGTGCCCTCGCTCGCCCGTGAACTGGACGTCAAGATGGTCAAGTTCGGTTCGGGAGCGAGTCGGCTCCAGCGGTTCAAGGACTCGCCCTGGATGGTCGACACCACCGGTCGGATCCCGGCCGTGCGCGTCAACTCCGACTTCGAGGGGCTCGGCGACCTGATTGGCGCAGACGGGGGCAGCGGCCCGGAGAAGACCGTCCGGGAACTCCTGCTGGCCCAGATGTGCTCCGAGGTCTGGACGGCGGTCTTCCACTCCGCACTCGCCGACCTGGAGGTCGAGGAGGACGGCACCCCGGTGTTCCCGCACGGCTGGCAGGGCGAGGTGCTCAGGGAGATGCTCCCCGACGTGTACGCCGACCGCGGCCCGGAGGCCGCCCTGCGGGCGGTCCACACGGCACGCACCGGAGTGTCCGCCGCGGGATGGGGGGAACTCCAGTCCCGGATCCACTACGCCGCCACTCGGCGTGCGGGTGTCCCCAGAGCGCTCTCCACCACCATCCACGACCTGGAACGCCTCACTCAGGGGGACGACGCATGACCGACCGGCCCGACCACCTCCCGGAGCGACTCGCCCTGTTGTCCGGCGCCGACGCGACGGACTTCGTCACCGAAGGCCTGCTCGCCGGTCGCGAGAACGTGCCGAGCATCAAGCTCAATCAGGTCACCGAACCGCTCCCGCACGCCGACCGACGCGGTGAACTGCGTCCCCTCCGGGACTTGGTCGAGGACGCCATGGCCTACTGCCGGGCCGGTGGGCTCAAGGCCACCCAGGCGGATGCGTGGCTGGCCCCCCGACTCCATGCGGCGCTGCGACTCACCCGCCGCGAGGCGGCCGACCCCGGCTTCTGGAACTACCTCGCCCTCGGCGTCGCCCCGGACTACGTGGTCTGGCGGCATCTGGCGGACGGGAAGGTCGCTGCCGAGCGCTTCCGGGGGCAGTACCACAAGCAGGCTTTCTCGCGTCTCTGGTGGGCAGCCGAGCTCTTCCGCGACGGTCCGGACTACGGCCCGGTCGTCACGGCTTGCGGCGTCCAGGACGTCCTCAACACTGCCCTTCGCATGTCCGCGATCAATCACCGGCCCACCGCGCAGGCGATCGTCCGGTTGATCGCGAAGGGAACGGTGACCACCGGTCGTGAGGTCAACGCCCTGGCCGGGGCCGTCAACATCTCCGCGGCGACGCTGATGTACGACGTGATCGCCCCCGATGCCGAGCGTGAGTCCCGCCCGCTGCTCGACTGGATCGACGAGGCCGAGACCGCCCGACAGGTGTCACGGAACGTGCTCCCGGTCGGCCCCGACGAGGAGCCGACACCGGAGCTGTCCGTGAGCACGTTGGTGGACTACTTCGCCGGCCTCTTCGCGGATGCGCCGATCCGGGGACGGGAGGAGGCCGAAGGCTGATCCTTCCTGGGCTTCGGGCAGTCGGGACCGCAGCCGGCGGACTCTCCACACCCGTTCTTGCGCAGAACGGCGCGGTCCTCGGCCGAGACCGCGGGCCAGTCCGCCCGGACCTTCTCCTCCTGGGGGAGCGGAAGACCCAGCGCCGCCGCCAGCACGTGCATGCCGAACAAGGGGGGCACGGCGTTGCCCACTTGCTGCGACTGGTCGCCGCCACTCCACGGATAGTCGGGCGGGAAGGTCTGGAGGACGCCGGCTTCGGCGATGAGCAGACGGGCCGGGTCGAGTTCTCTGCCGTCCGGGTGCCGAACGGCGTTGCGCGAGACCTTTCCGGTGACGGTGAACGACGGCTGCTTGTCCGTACGGATGCCGCGCTTCCTCGGATCTCCACCGCTGCCGTAGTTCGACACGATCTCGAAGGGGGGCTTTCGGCTCGTGAGCACTTGCCGCATCGCGACCCAGGGCTTGAGCGGCTCCGACGTCCCGTTCACCGGCAGGGTGGTCTGGGTGTCCTCGGGGCCCCCCTGCTCGGGCTTTCGCAGGTTGAAGGTGTGATGGGTGGGCGTGGGGATCCGCGGGGCGTCGTACTCGGCGAGCCGTGCGATCAGGATCGTTCGGCGGCGGGTCTGCGGGACGCCGTACGCCTCGGTGTGCAGCGTGGCGACCTCGGCGACCTTGTACTTCACCCTCGCCCCGTCCTTGCCGGGCAGGCCGGTCTCCAGGGCCTCCTTGTACACCTCCCAGAGAGCCTTGACCTGAGGCACCTGCTCCAGAACGATCACGTCGAACGGTCGCTCGTCGCGCTTCGGGCAGCTGAGAGCCTTGATCGCGTAGCGAAGGGGTTCCAGGACCAGGGCGGTCCTGTTGTCATCTCCCAGCTTCGCCAGGCGGGCGTCGATCTCCTCGTCGTCAACCCGGTCCATCAGGGCATGGAGGACCTTCTCGACCTTGTCCAAGGAGCGGCGGCCCGCGCCCTTGCCGGCCACCGAATAGGTCTGGCACGGAGGCCCACCCGCCAGCACGTTCAGCTCCGGGGGCAGTTCCTGGAACCGCCTTCGCCGGAACTCGCTGACGTCCGCGTGCCATGTCGCCAGACCAGCCGAGTAACGGGTCTCACAGGCGTCCTTGTCCCACTCGATGCCGAGGGAACGCACACCGAGAAGGTGTGCGGCCACGTCAAGACCGCCCGGGCCGGCAAAAAGGTCCAGAATGTACGGTTTTGCGAGAAATGAAGCGGCGGCGCCCGAGCTGGTCATGTGGCCAGAGTCTAGCCGGCGGCGGAGCGTGTGATGTACTCGGTCGGTTCGAGAGGCGGCTTCCGTCCGCTGATTGCCCGTCGCTCGTGGACCAGACCGATGATCCGCTCCGCAGCCTCCGCCGCGTTCTCGTGCTCCCAGACGCGGACCGACAACCAGCCGGCTTCGGCGAGACGGGCGTCCGTGTCGATGTCCCGCGCGCGATTCTTCTCGATCTTCTCCCGCCAGAACTCGGCGTTGTTCTTTGGCCACGTCGCGTGTTCGGGGCAACCGTGCCAGAAGCAGCCGTCGACGAAGACCGCGATGCGGGCCGGGCCGAAGAGGACGTCCGCCTCGCGCCGTACACCCTTGAGCGGCTTGCGGTGGACGCGGTAGCGGAGTCCGGCCGCGTGCAGTGTTCTGCGGAGCGCGACCTCGATGCCCGTGTCGTGATTGCGCTGCTTGCTCATCCGGGCGCGGATCTTCGGAGTGGTCTCCAGGGAGGACATGATCCCATTCTGGCGCCGGGCGCCGACATCGGACCTGTGCAGCCGCTTGGAGCGCCGTATCGGTGGTCAGTGGTCATGCCGAGTCCCTCCTTATGACAACGGCATTGACGTGTGGCGGCACCGCCGGTTTCATGGCTGCACTTCCCGCCCGCGTCACCCCCCTGCGACCGGTGCGGGCGTTCCCCCACACGCGCACCCCACGACCAAGGCGGTGATCCGTTGGCATCGACGGTGAAGGACACGGGCGGCGGCCCGAGAAGCGATGCGCGAGGCTCCCACGTCGCGATGCGCAAGTCGCTCGGCCTGCTGGACGGAGCGGCGATCGCCGCCTCCAGCACGGCCGCCACCAGCAGCATCGGAATCGGCCTGGGCCTGATGGCCGGGGTGGTCGGCCTGCACCTCCCGGCGATCATGCTGCTGGCCTTCCTACCGGTGCTCGCCATCGCCGGCGGGTACGGGCGGCTGAACGCCGTCGAGCCGGACGCGGGCAGCAGCTACCGGTGGGTCGGGCGCACCCTCAGCCCCTGGCTGGGCTTCCTGACCGGGTGGGTGAACACCGTGGGGACCGTGGTCTTCATGGCGTACACCACGACCGTCACCGGCTCCTCGGTCATCCAACTGCTCGACGAGGCCCACGTGCGCAGCGTCGCCGGGCTGCGACTGGACGCCGACTCGACCGTCCAGTGCACCCTGCTGGGCCTGGTGGTGCTGGTGGGCGCCGCGGTGGTCGCGGTGCGCGGGCTGGACCTGGCGGCGCGGCTGCAGAAGGCGCTGCTGGTCTTCGAGTACGTCGTGCTGCTCGGCTTCTGCGGCTACGGGCTGTTCGCCGGCGACCAGCCGTTCTCGCTCCAGTGGTACAACCCCTTCGACATCCCCTCCTTCGACGCGGTCGCGCAGGGCATGGTGCTGGCGGTGTTCTGCTACTGGGGCTTCGAGTCGGTGTTCAGCGTCGGCGAGGAGGTGCGCGACCCGCGGGACGCCTCCCGCGGCGGCCTGCTGGCCCTGGTGGTGATGCTGGCGCTGTTCCTGCTCGCCGGCACGGCCTTCCAACGGGTGCTGCCGATCGACGAGTTGGCCGACAACGGTGCCCACGGGCTGACCTACTTCGGTGCCAGGCTCGCCGAACAGCCGCTGGCGGCGCTGCCGTTGATCGCGCTGATGTTCTCCGCCGTGGCCTCGCTGCAGTCCTCGGTGATCCCGACCGCGCGCGGGATGTACGCGATGGGGCGCGACCGGGTGCTCGGCCCGGTCTGGACCCGGCTGCACCCCCGGCACGCCACGCCCGCCGTCGGCACCCTGCTGATCACCGGCGTCGCGGTCGCGCTCGCGCTGGCCTCGATCGCCATCCCGACCGTCAACGACCTGATCTCGGCCGCGGTCAACGCGATCGGCATCGTCGTGGCCCTCTACTACGCGCTGACCGCCGTCGCCGCCGCCGTCCGGTTCCGCCACCTGCTGCGCACCGGTCTGCTGGAGGGGCTGCGCGCGGTGGTCGGGCCGCTGCTGGGCGCGGCGGCGCTGCTGGCCGTCGGCGGCTACCTCGCCTGGACCTTCTACGACTCCACGGACCACTTCGAACTCGCCGCCGACAACGGTTGGTTCGAGCTGTCCGTGGTGATCATGATGATCGTCAGCGGGCTGCCGGCGGCGGCCTGGGCCCGCTGGCGGCGGCGCTCGCCGTACTTCCTGCGGGAGGGCGCGGCGGCCGAGTGACACCCGTACGACGCAACACCACGCACCACCACGCGAGAACGGAGCACCACCCATGACCCAGGCCGATCTGGTCTTCACCCACGGCCCCGTCCACACCGGCGACGCGGCCCGCACCCGGGCGAGCGGCCTGGCGGTCGTCGGCGAGCGGATCGCCGCCGTCGGGCACGACGAGGTCCGGGAGCTGATCGGGCCGGGGACGGAGGTCGTCGACCTCACCGGCAAGCTGCTGCTGCCCGGCTTCCAGGACGCGCACGTCCACGCGGTGGGCGGCGGCGCGGAGCTGGCGTCCTGCGACCTCACCGGGACGGTCGGCGTCGCCGACTACCTGGCGCGCGTGCGGGCGTACGCCGAGGCCAACCCCGAGCTGGAGTGGATCACCGGCAGCGGCTGGTCGATGGAGAGCTTCGAGGGCGGCCTGCCGACCCGGCAACTGCTCGACTCCGTCGTCCCCGACCGGCCGGTCTACCTGACCAACCGGGACCACCACGGCGCCTGGGCCAACACCCGGGCGCTGGAACTCGCCGGCCTCACCGCCGACACCCCCGACCCGGCGGACGGACGGATCGAGCGGGACGCCGACGGCATCCCGAGCGGCACGCTCCAGGAGGGGGCCACCGCCCTGGTCGCCCGGCTGCTGCCGCCCTCCACCGAAGCCGACCGCCTCGACGGGCTGCTGCGCGCCCAGCGGCTGCTGCACTCGCTCGGCATCACCGGCTGGCAGGACGCGTTGCTCGGCGAGTTCAACGGCATGGCGGACCCGTCCGGCGCCTACCTGGCCGCCGCCCGCTCCGGCGCGCTGACCGCCCGGGTGACCGGCGCGCTCTGGTGGGACCGCGACCGGGGCGCCGAGCAGATCCCCGAGCTCGTCCGGCGCCGCGAGGAGTTGAGCCACGGGCGGTTCCGGGCCGGCTCGGTGAAGATCATGCAGGACGGCATCGCGGAGAACTTCACCGCCGCGATGACCACCCCGTACCTGGACGGCTGCGGCTGCGCCACCGCCAACTCCGGCCTCAGCTTCGTCGACCCGGCGGCGCTGCGCGGGTACGTCACCGAACTCGACGCGCTCGACTTCCAGGTGCACTTCCACGCGCTCGGCGACCGGGCCGTGCGCGAGGCGCTGGACGCCGTCGAGGCCGCCCGCACCGCCAACGGCCGGCGCGGCACCCGGCACCACCTCGCCCACCTCCAGGTCGTCCACCCGGACGACCTCCCGCGCTTCGCCCGGCTCGGCGCCGTCGCCAACATCCAGCCGCTGTGGGCCGCGCACGAACCGCAGATGGACGAGCTGACCATCCCCTTCCTCGGGCCGGAACGGGCCGCCTGGCAGTACCCGTTCGGCGCCCTCCAGCGGGCCGGCGCCACCCTGGCGGCGGGCAGCGACTGGCCGGTCAGCAGCCCGGACCCGCTGGAGGGGCTGCACGTGGCGGTCAACCGGATGGAGCCGGGCGCCACCGACGGCAGGGTCTTCCTGCCCGAGCAGCGGCTCGACCTGGCCTCGGCCATCGCCGCGTACACGGCCGGCAGCGCCCACGTGAACGGGCACGACGACGCCGGCGTGCTGGCGGCCGGGCGGCTCGCCGACCTGGTGGTGCTCGACCGGGACATCCTCACCGGGCCGCCGGAGGAGATCGCGAGCGCCCGGGTGCTGCGCACCTACGTCGGCGGGGAGCTGGTGCACGCGGCGGACTGAACCGGTCGGCGCGGGCGGCGACGGGCCGCCGGTGGTGGGCGCACGTGGGCCCACCACCGGCGGCCCGCGCGTTCCGGGGCCCGCCGGGCCGTGCCATGTCCTGCCGGTGGGCCGGGCGGGACCCCCGGCGCCTCGCCCCGCCGCCTCGCCCCGCCGCCCTCCTCAGCCGCCGACGGCCCGCAGCCGGGCCTCGGCGGCCTCCAGCAGCAGGTCCAGGGCGTACGGGTACCCGCTGCGGCGCATGTCGGCGGTGAGCAGGTGGGCGGTGGCCGCGATGTGGGGGTGGTCGGCGGCGTCGAGCCGGGCGTAGGAGGCCTGCCAGACCTGGAGGTCGGCGTTCTGGGCGGCGGCCGGGAGGGCGAGCATGGCGGCGTCCAGGGCGGCGAAGCCGAGGCTCTGGTCGACGAAGGCGTGGTAGATCCGGACGGCCTCCGGGTCCGGGAAGCCCGCCGTGCGCAGCACGCCGAGGATCGCCTCGACGGCGGCGATCTCGTGGGTGCGGCCGGTGGTGCGGTGGGCGGCGAGGATGGCCGCCTGCGGATGGGCCTGGTAGCTGGCGTGGATGCGCAGGCCGATGGCGCGCAGGTCGGCGCGCCAGTCGCCGGTGGGCCGCCAGCCCTGCTGGGCACGGCCGATCAGCTCGTCCGCGACGGCCAGCAGCAGGTCGTCGGTGCTGTGGAAGTAGCGGTAGACCGCGCTCGGGTCGGCGCCGAGCGCGGCGCCGAGCCGACGCACCGTGAGGGCCTCGGCGCCGTGCCCGCCGATCAGCCGGATCGCGGTGTCGACGATCATCTCGGTGGACAGCACCACGCCCTGCCGGGTGGGGCGGCGCCGACGCCGTTGCGGTTCGGGGACTACGCGGTCGGTCATGCGGCGAGGTTATGCCAACACCGTTGACATGGGCCAGGGCGGCGGCGACGGGCTCAGCCGTCGGTCGGGGTCGGGGCCCAGGCCCGGCCGTCGTGGAAGTAGCCGGGCGCGCCCTGCAGGCCAGCCGTGCGGAACGGACGGCCGTGGTCGTCCACCGTCATGGTGTCCTGCTGCCCGCCGCTGCTCCACACCAGGTCGAGGTACCAGCTGACGTCCGAGGCGCGGGTGGTGGCGTCCACCTCGATCACCTGCGGGTCGCTGTTCGAGACCCGGTACGGGAAGTCGGTCGGCGGGGTCTTCCGGGTGCCCTCCCGGCCCGGAGCGGGGAGGGCGCGGGGCTGCGCCGCGTCGAGGTCCACCGAGAAGGAGGCCGGGGTGAGCTCGCCGCCGCAGCCGGCCCCCGGGGTGTAGGCGTTCCACTTGGGGGCGGGCTGGGTGCTGACCACCCGCACGTTCGCCCCGAGCAGCACGACGGGCGTGGTGCTCGAACCCTGGGCGGTCAGCTGGAGGCGCAGGTGGCCGGCCGGGACGGCGTGCTGGGCGGCCGCCCAGCGCTCGATCCCGGCGGTGCTGTCCGGGGGCGGGCCCACCTGGGCGGGGGTGCGGGAGGACAGGAACCACTGGCCGCAGGGGCTGCCCCAGTTGTCGGTGAGGACGGTGACGCGGAAGGGGGCGGGCGCATGTCCCTCGGGGGGCGTCGAGGCGGCCGCGGGCGGGGCGGCCGTGGCGGGCCCCGTCGCGGCCGGGGTGGCCGTGGCGGTCGGGGCCGGGTCGGTCGGCGTGGGGACGGTCGCGGCCGGGGTGCCGGTGGGCGCGGCCGTGGCGGCGACGGCCGGCCCGGACGCACCCGTCGCCGAGCGGTCCGAGGTGCCACCGGTGTTGCGCAGGACGAGGACCGAGACCACGGTGGCCAGCGCGGCCACGGCGGTGGCGCTCAGCAGCACCCGCCTGCGGGCGCGGAGGCGCGGTTCGGCGGTCGGGGTCACGGGCTGCACGGTCGTCACCTCCTCCTCCGGTGCGGCGGCGGCGCCCGGCTCGGGCGGGGCCGCTGGGGTCGGGGCTGCCGGGGCCGGAGCCGCGGCCGAGGCCGGCTGCGGTACGGGGGCGGGCTCGGCGGTCGGTGCGGGCCGCGCCGCGGCGGCGGCCGGAGCGCTCGCCGGGGAGGACTCCCGGCGGCGGGCCGCGTCGGCCAGGATCCACCGGCGGTGCAGCTCGACCAGTTCGTCGTCGCCCGCCCCGCAGACCCGGGCCAGCCGCTCCACCGGCGCGTACTCGGTCGGCACCGCGGCGCCGTTGCAGTAGCGGTGCAGGGTGGAGGTGCTGACGTGCAGCCGGGTGGCCAGGGCGCCGTAGCTGCGGCCCGAACGCTCCTTGAGCTCGCGCAGCATCGCCGCGAACTCCTCGGTCTCCACACTCATGTGCCGCCCTTCCCCCACCCCGGCCCGGCCCGGGATGCCGTTGATCCGCAGATCACGGTACCCGTACCCGGGGCGCGGGCCCGGCGCAGGGGGAGCACAGCGGGGCAGGTCAGGCCTGCCGGTCGGCGGTGGCGGCGGAGGCGGCCGCCTCGGCGACGGTCGCGCCGTACAGGCCGAGCTTCGGCCTGCCCGCCTTCGCGCCGGCGCCCAGCGGGAAGTTCCGGGTCTCGGCGGTGGGCATGTGCTCGCCGTCGGGCAGGACGTTCAGCTGGTCCACGCCGGCCGCCCCGCCGCCGCCGGGGTTGAGGTCCAGCACCGCGTACGCCGTCTGACCGGGCGCCACCGCGTAGGCCGGGGCGCCGCCCAGCCCGCTCGGCACCAGCGGCGTGACGTCCTTGCCGTGGTCGGCGGCCTTCGAGTCGCCGAGGCTGACGAGCGGGTAGTAGCTCAGGCCGCAGGCGGTGGTGCCCTGGTTGCGCACCTCGATCACCCGCTGGGCGGGCGCCTCGGCCCGGGCCGTCACCTTGACGGTCAGGCTCCTGGCCTCGCAGGGGTGGGAGTAGGCGTAGGCCTCACCGCCACCGGCCCCGCCCCCGCTGCCCGGAGCGGAGGCGGCGGGGTTCTTGGGGCGGGCGGAGGTGCCGGCGACGGGCGCCGCGGCGGAGGGGGCCCCGGCGGCCGGGGCGGGAGCGCCGGCGGCCGGCTGGGCGGCGGGTGCGGCACCGGTGGCGGCACCGGCACCGGCCGTGCCGTCGGGCGCGGTGCCGGCCGGGGCGCCGGACGCGGCGGACTGGGCGGACTGGGCGGGCTTCGCCTCGCCGCCGTCGCCGCCGGACTGGCAGGCGGTCAGGGTGAGGGCGGCGCCGAGGGCGAGGGCGGCCGGGACGAACAGGGCACGGCGAGCGGACACGGCACGGCGAGCGGACATGGAGGTTCCCCCGTAACGGATGCGGATGAAGGAGTGGACCGGGCGGCGGGCCATCGGCGCCGACCGCTGGGCAGAACTCTGCTCGGCCGTCCCCCGGTCCGCCAGGCTTCCCGGCCGAGTCGGGACGCTGGAACGGTTTCACCCCCTCTGACCTGCGGTTTCATGCCTCCCTGGAACGGTCCTCGGGAACGTTCCGGCGGCTTCCCCGCCGCTCCCGCCGCCCCTGCCGCCGCGCTCCCGCCGCCCTGTCGTCCGGCCGGGCCGGACGGCCGAACCGTCCCGCCGTCCGCCGCCGGACCTCTGCGACGGCCCGGACGCCGCCACCCGGGTGACGGTGGTTTGGCCGTCCGTCCGCCACGGAAGGACTTCCCGCCGTACCCGCAGCGGCACCAGGTTGTGCCCGAACCCGAGGGGTGGCATGGCGACCGCAGACTCCCAGGGGTCTCCCCGGCAGGCGCGGGCGCTGACGCTCGCCCGGCACCCGAAGCTGTGGCTCTTCCCGAGCATCCTGTGCGGCCTGCTGGCCGTCGTCCTCTCGCTGCTCTACATGGGCGGCATCATCAACCCGAGCGGCCATCTGCACCGGCTGCCGATCGCCCTGGTGAACGAGGACCAGGGCCCGCCGCCACCCGGCCAGCCGGAGCCGCTCGGCGCCCGGCTGGCCGCCGCGGTGGTGGCCGGCACCCCCGACAGCACCGTCGACTGGCGCCGGGTGGACGCGGCCGGACTGCGCGAGCAGCTCGCCTCCGGCAAGGTCTACGGCGCGCTGGTCGTCCCGAAGGGCTTCAGCGCCGACGTCACCGCCCTGGCCGCCGGCGGCGCCACCGAACGGCCGGCCGTGACGGTGCTGACCAACCCCGGCATGGGCAGCCTCGGCGCCTCGATCGCCGCGCAGATCGCCCAGAACGCCGCCCACCAGGCCTCACTGGCGGCCGGCAAGCAGCTGCTCGCGGCCGTGCCCGCCTCCGGCGCCCCGGGCCCCGACACCGGTGCCACCGCCCGGCTGCTGCTCGCCGACCCGATCGCCGTCACCACCCAGGTCGGCCACCCGATCGGCGGCCACAGCGGGCTCGGCCTGAGCGCCTTCTACTACACCCTGCTGGCCGTGCTGACCGGCTTCATCGGCGGCAACATCATCCACAACGGCGTCGACGGCGCGCTCGGCTACAGCGACAGCGAGATCGGCCCCTGGCACACCCGCCGCCCGACCGTCCCGATCAACCGCACCCAGACCCTGCTGCTCAAGATGGTCATGACCGCCGGGATCATGCTGCTCACCAGCTCGCTGGTGCTGCTCTGCTCGGTCGGCGTCCTGGACATGGACGCCCCGCACCAGGCGCTGCTCTGGATCTTCTCCTACTGCGCGAGCCTCGCCGTGGGCCTCGGGGTGCAGGCGATCAACGCCGCGTTCGGCGGGATCGGGCAGCTGGTGTCGATGTTGGTCTTCATCGCGCTGGCGCTGCCCTCCTCCGGCGCCACCATCCCGCTCCAGGCGGTGCCCGGTTTCTACCGCTTCCTGAGCGTCTTCGAGCCGATGCGCCAGCTCAGCGACGGCATCCGGGCGATCCTCTTCTTCGACGCCCGGGCCGACGCCGGGCTGACCCGGGGCTGGATCATGATCGGCGTCGGCGCGGTGCTGGCCCTGCTGTTCGGCTTCGGGATGACCCGCTACTACGACCGCAAGGGCCTGCACCGCTGGACGCCCCAGCCGTCCGACTGAGCCGTCCGACTGAGCCGTCCGACTGACGCGGACCTAGGCCTTCGTGACGGTCACCTTCAGGTGCTTCATGATCGGCTGGTCGCTCTGGGTGCTGTAGTCGCCGATCGCGCACAGCACGTTCAGCTCCGGCATGTACCCGGCCGCGCAGCCGCGCGGGATGTCGTACGGGACGGCCAGGAAGCCGCGCACCGAGCGGGTGCTGCCGTCCCGGGCGGTGCTGGTGACGTCCACCCGGTCGAACTCGGCCAGGCCGCGCTCGCGCATGTCGTCCCGGTTCATGAAGACCAGGGTGCGCAGGTTCCGGACACCCCGGTAGCGGTCGTCGTCCGAGTAGATGGTGGTGTTCCACTGGTCGTGCGAGCGCATCGTGCCCAGCGCCAGGGTGCCCGGCTCGGGGACGACGTCGGGCAGCGGGGCGGTGGAGAACTCGGCCTTGCCGGAGGGGGTCCCGAAGACCAGCTCGCGGGCCGGCTGCTTGATCCGGAAGCCCAGCGGCAGCCGCACCCGGCGGTTGAAGTCCTCGAAGCCGTCCAGCACCCGGGCCATGGTGTCGCGGATGCGGTCGTAGTCCTCGACGTACCACTCCCACGGGGTGGGGCTGTCCGGCAGCGCCGCGCGGGCCATCCCGGCGATGATCGCGGGCTCGGAGAGCAGGTGCGGCGAGGCCGGGCGCTTCATGCCGACCGACAGGTGCACCATGCTCATCGAGTCCTCGACCGAGGTGGACTGCACCCCGGCCCGCTGGTGGTCCTTCTCGGTCCGGCCCAGGCACGGCAGGATCAGCGCCCGCCGCCCGTGCACCAGGTGGCTGCGGTTCAGCTTGGTGCTCACCTGGACGGTCAGCTCGCAGGACTCCAGCGCCCGGTGGGTGTACGGGGTGTCGGGCGCGGCGAGCGCGAAGTTGCCGCCCATGCCGACGAACACCGTGACGTCGCCGCGCAGCATCGCCTCGATCGTGCCGACGGTGTCCAGCCCGTGCTCGCGCGGCGGCTCGATCCCGCACACCTCGGCGAGCCGGTCCAGGAAGCCGGTGCCGGGCCGGTGGTCGATGCCGCAGGTGCGGTTGCCCTGGACGTTGCTGTGCCCGCGCACCGGGGAGGGGCCGGCCCCCTCGCGGCCCAGGTTGCCGCGCAGCAGCAGGAGGTTGACGATCTCGCGGACGGTGTCCACGCCGTGCTCGTGCTGGGTGACGCCCAGGCACCAGCTGAAGATCGAGCGGTCGGCCTCCCGGTAGACCCGGGCCGCCTTGAGGATGTCGGCCCGGTCCAGCCCGCTCTGGCGCTCGATCTCCTCCCAGGGCGTGGCCGCGCAGACGTCGCGGTAGGCCTCGAAGCCGGAGGTGTGGCGGTCGATGAACAGCCGGTCCAGCGCCCCCTCGTCGGTCGCGGACTGCTCCAGGACCGCCTTCGCCATGCCGCGCAGCAGCGCCATGTCGCCGCCGATCCGCGGCTGGAGGTTCAGCGTGCTGGTGCGGGTGGACCGGTTCAGCGCCATGTCGGTGAAGTCGTGCGGGATGATCGTCCGGGTCGCCGCCGCCTCGACCAGCGGGTTGACGTGGACGATCTGCGCGCCGCGCTTGTACGCCTCGGCGAGCGAGGTGAGCATCCGGGGCGCGTTGGAGGCCGCGTTGACGCCCAGGATGAACAGCGCGTCGGTCACCTCCCAGTCCTTGAGGTCGACCGTCCCCTTCCCGGTGCCGAGCGCGGCCTGCATGGCCCGGCCGCTGGCCTCGTGGCACATGTTCGAGCAGTCGGGCAGGTTGTTGGTGCCCAGCTCGCGGGCCATCAGCTGGTAGAGGAAGGTCGCCTCGTTGCCGAGCCGGCCGGAGGTGTAGAACGCGGCCCGATTCGGATCGTCCAGCCCGCGCAGGGTGTGGCCGACCAGCTCGAAGGCGTCCTTCCAGGTGATCGGGACGTAGTGGTCGGTGGCCGGGTCGTAGACCATCGGCTCGGTGAGGCGGCCCTGGTCCTCCAGCGCGAAGTCGCTCCACCCGGACAGCTCGGTCACCGTGTGGGCGGCGAAGAACTCCCGGCCGACCCGCTTACGGGTCATCTCCCAGGTGACGTGCTTGATGCCGTTCTCGCAGATGTCCAGGTGCAGGCCCTTGGTGTCGTCGGGCCAGGCGCAGCCGGGGCAGTCGAAGCCGCCGTCCTCGTGGTTCATCCGCATCACCGCCCGCGGCCCGTCCAGGTACGCGCCCTCGCGGACCAGGAAGCGGGTGACGCTCTTGGCGGCGCCCCAGCCGGCGGCCGGGTGGTGGTACGGCTCGGCGTGGGGCCGGCCGGCGGGGGAGGGGCCGACATCCTCCGTCGGCTCCGGCGGGGGAGTGGTGAGGGCGTCGTCGGAGGTGGTCACGGTGGTCGCCTTCCGTCGCAGGAGGTCGGACACCCGGCGTGTCGGGGTCGAGGCTACGCCGGGTGGTCGGGCGCCGCGCGTCGGGCGGCCGGAGCTGTCGGACGCGGGGCGGTCGGGGCGTTCGGACGCGGGGCGGCCGGGCTCCTGTGCCGGGTGCTCACGCCTCCGGCAGGCTGCCGAGGAGGGCGGCCACCTCGGTGCGCCGGGCGACCTCCAGCAGCGCGCGGGCCATCACCGAGCCCGGCTCCCGGGCGGCGATCACCAGCCCGATCGGCGTGCTGTGCGCCGGCTCCGCCAGCGGAACGGCCCGCATCCCGTGCGGCACGCCGAACACGTGCAGCCAGGCGTACGGCACGATGCTCGCCCAGTGGCCGGTGCGGACGTGGGCGAAGAGCGAGGCCACCGAGTCCGTCTCGACCCGGGGCGTCGGCTCCAGCCCGAGGCCCGCGAACACCTCGTCCAGCACCCGGCGGCCCTGCATGCCCGGGTGCAGCAGGCACAGCGGCAGCCGGGAGGCCTCCTCCCAGGTCGCCCGGGGGTGGCGGGCCAGCTCGTCGGCCGGGCCGGTCAGCAGGACGTACCGCTCCTCGTAGAGCGGAAGCGTGCGCAGGTCGTCGGTGCCCGGCCCGGACAGGTAGGTGATGCCCGCGTCGATCTCGAAGTTCCTTACCTGGCGCAGGAGTTCCTCGGAGCGCAGGTCGGTGGAGAGTTCCACGGCGGCCAGCGGGTGGGCGGCGCAGAACGGCCCGGTGAGCAGCGGGACGGCGCCCGAGGCGGTCGGTACGGAGCCGATCCGCAGCCGTCCGCTCAGGCCGGTGCGCAGCGCGTCCACCTCGTCCCGCAGGGCGTCCCGGTCGGCCAGGATCCGCTGCGCCCGGAGCACGATCCGCTCGCCCTCGGCGGTCAGCCCCTGGTAGCTGCGGCCGCGCCGCACCATCAGCACCTTCAGCTCGTCCTCCAGCTTGCGCAGGGCCTCGGAGAGGGCGGGCTGGGAGACGTGGCAGGCCTCGGCGGCGCGGGCGAAGTGGCGTTCGCGGGCGAGCGCGACCAGGTACTCGAGCTGGCGGAAGAGCATCTAGCCGTTTTCCCGGGCGGTGCCGACGCGGTCGGTACCGGTGGTGGCCGTGCCGGTGTCGGTTCCGGTGGTGTCGATGTCGGTGGTGTCGATTTCGGTGGTGCCGGTGGTGTCGACGCGGTCGGTGCGGGTGTAGACGTTCATCGAGTCGCCGCGCAGGAAGCCGACCAGGGTCAGCCCGCTCTCCTCGGCGAGGTCCACGGCCAGCGAGGACGGCGCGGAGACCGCCGCGAGCACCGGGATGCCCGCCATCACGGCCTTCTGCACCAGCTCGAAGGAGGCCCGGCCGCTGACCATCAGCACCGTGCCGCGGGCCGGCAGCAGGCCCTCGCGCAGCGCGTGGCCGACCACCTTGTCCACGGCGTTGTGCCGGCCCACGTCCTCGCGCAGGCAGAGCAGCCGCCCGTCGGCGTCGAACAGCCCGGCGGCGTGCAGGCCGCCGGTGCTGTCGAAGACCTTCTGGGCGGCGCGCAGCCGCTCGGGCAGCGCGGACAGCAGCGCCGGGGTGACGCGCAGCCCGTCCTCGGTGACGCTCCACGGCGCGGAGGTGCGCACCGCGTCCAGGCTGGCCTTGCCGCACAGGCCGCAGGAGGAGGTGGTGTAGAAGTTGCGCTCCAGCGAGGCGTCGGGGGCGGGCACGCCGGGGGCGAGCAGCACGTCCACCACGTTGTAGGTGTTGCCGCCGTCGGCGGTGGCGCCGGCGCAGTAGCGGATGCCGGCCACCTGCCCGGCGGCGTGCACCACGCCCTCGCTGACCAGGAAGCCGGCCGCCAGGTCGAAGTCGCTGCCGGGGGTGCGCATGGTCACCGTCAGCGGGCGCCCGCCGACCCGGATCTCCATCGGCTCCTCGGCGGCCAGGGTGTCGGGACGGTACGAGGGCGCGCCCTGGCGCAGACGCAGCACCCTGCGCGGTACGGTCACTCGGCCCATGGTCGTCGGCTCCTCGGTGGTGTCGGTCCGGTCGGTGCGGACTCCGCCGGCGTGGATTCCGCCGGTGCGGACTCCGTCGGTGTGGACTCTACGGATGCATCCTCGCGCGTCCGGGGCTTCCCGTGCTCCCCGCGCGCTCCCCATGCTCCATGGTCCCTCCGCTCCCCCTGCCCTCCGGCGGGCAGGTGGCGGCGGCTGTGCGCGGCGGTGACCGCCAGGCAGAGCAGGCCGACGGCCGCCATGCCGGCCAGCAGCGCCGGGTAGGAGGCGTGGCCGGCGGTGCCGGCGAGCAGCAGCGGGGTGAGGAAGCCGCTGGAGGTGGTGCTCTGGTAGAGCGAGGCGGAGGTGGGACCGGACGACCGCGGGGTCAGCCGCTCCACCTCGTGCAGCCCCGCGCCGAGCGTCAGCCCGTACCCGGTGCCGAGGACGAGGGCGGCCAGCACCACCAGGCCCACCGAGTCGCGGGCCGCGGCGAGCGCGCCGAGCAGCAGCCCGGCGATCACGGTGGCCATCGCGGTGAGCGTGGCCCGGGCGCTGTTCGCGTCGTCCAGCCGGGCGGCGAAGGGCTGGGCGACCACACCGGTGGCCAGGGTCAGCGCCGCGACCAGGCCGCTGAACAGCGGCGCGTAGCCGGGCACCCGGTCGGCGACCAGCGGCGGCAGCACCACGTACGCCACGGTGGCGGCGCCGAGCACGGCCGGACTGGCGGGCAGGACGACGTAGCGGAACCGCGGATGGCGGACGGCCGCCGTGCGGTGCGGCGGCGGGCCGTGGCGGCGGCTCCGGGCGGTCTCCGGGAGTCCCCGGGTGGCCCGCAGGACCAGCAGGCAGCCCAGCGCGTGGGCGAGCGCGGGCAGCACCGTCGGGCCGGGCAGCCACTCGGCGATCACCCCGGAAGCCAGCGCGCCCGCCGCGAAGCCCGTCCCGGTGGCGTACACCGCCCGGCGGGCCGCCTGCTCGGGCGGGACGGCGGGCCCGGAGAGCTCGCGCAGCCAGGTCGTCCCGGCCAGGAAGACCAGTCCGGCCGCGAAGCCGGTGGCCAGCCGGGCTGCGTACACGGACGGCTCGTCCGGCAGCGCCAGCAGGACGCTGGCAGCGGCGGACAGGCCCAGCGCGCCGCGCACCGTCCGCCGCCGGCCGTACCGGTCGGCGGCGGGGCCGCCCAGCAGCAGCCCGGGCACCAGGCCGACCAGGTAGACCGAGAACATCGCCGCCAGCGAGAGCGCCGACCAGTCGGTGCGGGCCCGGTACACGGTGGCCAGCGCGGTGAACTGGTTGGCGCCCCAGGCGGCGACGGCGACGGCGGCCGCCGCCGGAAGCCAGCGGGCGGTGCGGGCCACGGGCATTCCGTCAGTGCTGCCCATGCGCTTTCCTGCCCCGTTCTCCGGCTTTTCGGCCATTCCTGGATTTCCGCGGTTCCAGTGTCGGTCCGCCGCGGTGGGGCGTCAAAGAGGTGATTCCTGTGATCTGATAGGCGGCGCCTATGGCCCCCCGTCGCGCCGAACCGAGAGGCGTTCCCGTCCCGGGGAATTCCGCAGACGGCCCGGTGTTCCCGGAGGTGCTCGTCCCGGAGAGCGCGATCGCGAATTCGGCTCCGGCCTTTACTGATCCGGCTGTTCCGCTCGGTTTGTTCCGCTCGGGTTGTGCCGTTCCGGCGATTCCGTTCCGGCGATTCCGCCTCGGCTATTCCGTCCCGCCCACCGACAGCACCATCGCGCTGGCCGCGCCGGCCGGTGTCTCGTAGTTCACCGTCTCCCCGGCGTGCCGCCCGAGCAGCGCCTTCCCGAGCGGGCTGTCGAAGGTCACCAGGGTGAGGTCCCGCTCCTCCGCCAACTCCGAGATCTCCACGGTCTCCTCCGTGCCGTCGCCGAACCGCACGGTCACCGTCGATCCCACCCCGACCACCCGCGCGGACGGCTCCCCGGCCACCTCGGCCTCCCGCAGCCGGGCTTCCAGCTCGGTGATCCGCCGGTCCAGCCGGGTCACCTCCGACGCCCGCTGCAACTCGTCCGCCGCGTCCGCCCGGTCCCCCACCGGCTCCACCCCGCGCAGCGTCGCGGCCACCTTCCCCCGCTCCGCCCGCAGTTGCGCCAGCTCCTCCTGCACCGCACGCAGGCCCTCGGCACTGATCGGTTCCGGCCCACCGCTCATCCCAAGCTCCCGGGGCTGCTCGTCACACGCTCGAACACCGGCCGCCTCCCATTACCCCACCGCGCGGAGCCCCGGGCAACTCCTCGGCGAGGCCGCCGGAAGCGCGTCATCGGGAGCCTCCCCGCGCAGCCGCGGCCCGGCGGGGCCGGGGGTCATCGCACGAGCGGCCGCGCCGGGACGACCGGTTCGAGGAAGACGCTGGGTGTCCCGTGCCAGGAGACGAGGAGGGCCTCCCGGGCGCGGGTGCACGCCACGAAGAGCAGGCTCAACTCGCTGCTGAGGTCCTCGCGGTGCTGCAGCGGGTCGGTGTCCTGCGGGGTGACGGCGCCGGGCATGGGCAGCAGGCCGTCGCTGACGCCGACCACGGCGACGCAGCGGAACTCCAGCCCCTTCATCCGGTGCATGGTTCCGACCCGGACGCCGCCGGACGGCGCGTCGCCGAGCAGGTGGGCGGGCATCCCGCTGTCTTCCAGGGCCTGGGTGACGTCGCGGCCGAGCCGGGCGGTCCGCACGGCGACCCCGATGTCCGCCGGGCTCACGCCGGAGGCGGTCCACTCCTCGACGCGGGCGACCAGGGCCCGGATCTCCTCGGCCTTGTCGAGGTGGCCGCGCACCTCGGGGTGCGCGCCGTGCAGGGTCGAGTGGTAGCCGGCCAGCGACTCCTCCCCGCCGTCCATGTCGTCCGGACGTTCCCCGGTGAGCAGGGACGCGGACCAGCTGAGGATCTCCTGCGTCGTCCGGTAGTTGATCCGCAGACGGGAGGACCGGCCGACCACCTGGATCCCGAGCGAGCGCAGCGAGACCTTGTTCCCGTAGATCCGCTGATGCGGGTCGCCGGCCAGGAACAGGTCGTCCGGCCCGGCGGCCACGAGCGCGCGCAGGAAGCGCCACTGGACGGGGTGCAGGTCCTGCGACTCGTCGACCACCACGTGCCGGAACGGGCGGTCGCCCTGTTCGTCGAGCGCCCGCGCGGCCCGTACGCAGACCTGGAGGAACGTCAGTTCCCCGGCCTCGCGCAGCTCCTCCTCGAAGGCGGCGACCACGCGCCACAGCCGGGCCCGCTCCGCGGATCCGAGGGCCCTGCCCCGTCCGGTCCGCGGTGCCCGCAGGTACTGCTCGCGGTTCTCGATCGCCTGGGCCAGGACGACCTGCCGCCACTCCTGGTCGAGGAAAACCTCGCTGAACTCGACACCGAGCCGGCGGGCGACCCGTCCCCAGCGGGCGAGGACCGCGTCCTGCCGGAAGAGGACCCTCGGCGGGGCGCCGCCCCCGGGGGAGCGCCGGAGGACCTCCTCGGCCAGCGCGTCGACGGTGACCACCCGGACCTTCGCCCGGATCCGCTCGTCCGTGACGAGCAGCGCGAGGCAGCGCTCCAGCTCCGCGGCGAGGTCCTCGGAGAAGGTGGTCAGCAGAATCGATCCGTCGGGCGTGTCCACGGGCAACCGGCGTGCCAGGTGGTAGGCCCGGTGCAGGGCCACCACCGTCTTCCCGGTCCCGGGACCACCGGTCACCCGGGCCGGCCCGCGGTACGACTCCCGGTAGGCGACCCGGTACTGGGCCGGGTGCAGGAAGATCCGCCAGGCGTCGAAGGGGCGTTCGAGGATCTCCAGCAGTTCGTCCGGCCCGGACACCAGGGCGACCCGGCCGCGCGCGTGGGCCATCGCCGACACCAGGCCGCCGACGGGCTGCCCGACGCTCGTGGGGGCGGCCGACCGGGCGTACGCCTGGACGATCTCGCGGTCGATCTCGGCCGGCTCCATCCCGCTCGCGAGGCCGACCAGGACGTCGAACTGCTGCTCCGGCAGCACGCGGTGGAGCGCTTCCAGGTGCGCCTCGTCGGGGAGCAACCGGATGATCGGCAGGATCTCCTCGTCGACGCCCAGGCTGCGCAGCACCTTGTCGGAGCGGTCGGCGAAGAGCCTCCGGGGTTCGTTGGCGGCCAGCACCCGCAGCGAGCGGGAGGCCCGCTCCAGCGCGACGTCGTTGCGGATCTCGACGCCCTGGGTCGCGGCGTTGACCGAGGCCCGGTGCTTGCAGGCCCAGTCGTTGGCCTTGTCGTGCGGAAGGACCTTCAGCAGCAGGTAGCCGTCGCCCCGGTCGGCCTTGAGCACGACCCCGCGCCAGAAGTCGGTGATCCGGATGGTCCGGATCCGGGGGTCCCGCTGGTTGGTGAGCTTCTCCAGGTGCACGCCGGTGTGGGTGGCCTCGGCGAACTTCTCGAAGGTCTCGAAGACCCGCCGCTGCACCGGCTTCTCCAGCGCCGCGAACTCCATCAGGAAGTCCCGGTGCATGCCCAGCGTCGCCACCCCGGCCCCCCTCGCGCCCCTGCACGTCCGCGCGGCCGGGCAGTGCGTTTCACTGTACTGGCCCCGGTGATCACTCCCGGCGGGCCGTCCGCCGGCGGGCCTTCCGGGGTGGCGGTGATCACCTTCGGGGGCGGGGCCCGGGGTGAAAGGGCAGGTCGGGGGCTCGGGCGGGGACGGCTGGGGAGGGACCGGCGGTCGGGGCGCGAGCGGGCGAAGCTACCATGTGGGCAACACCCTCAGCTCGAAAGATGGACTTGTGACTGTCAACGACGACGTGTTCACGGACTGGAAGAACCGCGAGGAGATCGCGGAGTCGATGATCCCGATCATCGGGCGGCTGCACCGGGAGCGGGACGTCACCGTCCTGTGCCACAGCCGTTCCCTGGTGAACAAGTCGGTGGTCAGCATCCTCAAGACGCACCGCTTCGCCCGGCAGATAGCCGGCGAGGAGCTCTCGGTCACCGAGACGATGCCGTTCCTGGAGGCCCTGACCGCCCTGGACCTCGGCCCCTCGCAGATCGACCTCGGCATGCTCGCCGCGACGTACAAGGCGGACGACCGCGGCCTGTCGGTGGCGGAGTTCACCGCCCAGGCCGTCGTCGGCGCCACCGGCGAGAACAAGCTGGAGCGCCGGTCCGGGCAGGACGTCGTGCTGTACGGGTTCGGCCGCATCGGCCGGCTGGTCGCCCGGCTGCTGGTCGAGAAGGCCTCGGCCAACGGCCTGCGGCTGAAGGCCATCGTCGTGCGCAACAGCGGCGGCGACGACCTGGTCAAGCGCGCCTCGCTGCTGCGCCGTGACTCCATCCACGGCCAGTTCCAGGGCACGATCACCGTCGACGAGGCGAACAACAAGATCATCGCCAACGGCAACGAGATCAAGGTGATCTACTCCGACGACCCGACCAAGGTCGACTACACGGAGTACGGGATCAAGGACGCGATCCTGATCGACAACACCGGCCGCTGGCGCGACCGCGAGGGCCTGTCGAAGCACCTGCGCCCCGGCATCGCCAAGGTCGTGCTGACCGCGCCGGGCAAGGGCGACGTCCCGAACATCGTGCACGGCGTGAACCACGACACGATCAAGCCGGACGAGCAGATCCTGTCCTGCGCCTCCTGCACCACCAACGCCATCGTCCCGCCGCTGAAGGCGATGGAGGACGAGTACGGCGTGATCCGCGGCCACGTGGAGACCGTCCACTCGTTCACCAACGACCAGAACCTGCTGGACAACTACCACAAGGCCGACCGCCGCGGCCGCTCGGCGCCGCTGAACATGGTGATCACCGAGACCGGTGCCGCCTCGGCCGTCGCCAAGGCCCTGCCGGACCTCGAGGCGAAGATCACCGGCAGCTCGATCCGCGTCCCGGTGCCGGACGTCTCCATCGCGATCCTCAACCTCCAGCTGAAGCGGGAGACCAACCGCGAGGACGTCCTGGAGTACCTGCGGAACGTCTCGCTGACCTCGCCGCTGAAGCGCCAGATCGACTTCATCGACTCGCCCGACGCCGTCTCCAGCGACTTCATCGGCTCGCGCCACGCCTCCATCGTGGACGCCGGCGCGACCAAGGTCGACGGCGACAACGCGATCCTCTACCTGTGGTACGACAACGAGTTCGGCTACTCGTGCCAGGTGATCCGGGTCGTCCAGTACATCTCGGGCGTCGAGTACCCGACCTTCCCGGTCCCGGCGGTCTGATCCACCGGTAGGCCTGCCCGAGGGGGCGGGACGATCGAGCAGTACGGCGGGGCGGTGACCGGTTGGTCACCGCCCCGCCGGCGTTCCGGGTTCCGGCGGTTCCCGGGCGCGGTACCGTGCGGTGGGACGCGCCGAGCGGGAAGCGCGCGGTGGGAGGGGTGGGGCGGTGGACGGGTGGCCGACGGTCGAGCTGGACCCGGTGCGGCGGCTGCGGGTGCTGGCGGCGTCCGGGGCCGGGCGTCCGCTGTTCGCCGAGCGGCGGCTCGCGGCCGGGTTCGACGCGGTGTGGTCGGTCGCCGGTGACCTCTCCGGTGAACTGCCCGGGCTGATCAGCGGGTTGCGCTCCTTCGAGGTCGGGCCGGCGAGGGAGGAGGACGACGAGGGCGGTGCGCACGACCGGGACAGCCGGGACAGCCGGGACGGCCGGCTGACGGGGGTCGCGGTGAGCGTGGTCGGTCACCGGGAGCGGTTCGAGATCGTGCTGCGCAGCGGCTGGTGCCTGATGCAGAGCCGGGTGCTGCTGGGCGGGATGGCCGCCGTGCGGGACGGGGACGGGACGCGCTTCGCGCTGCTCGGCAGCCTGCGGGTGCCGGGTGCCGCGCCGGTGCGGCACCTCCTCGGCGGGCTCGCCGAGCGGCGCGGCGAGGTGCTGCTGGACCGGCTGGAGCGGCGGGTCGCCGAGCGGTCACGGGCGGGGCAGTAGCCGCCGTACGGCTTCGGCCACGGCCTCGGGCCGCTCGTGCGGCAGGTAGTGGCCGCAGCCGGACACGACCTCGGCGCGCAGGTCGTCGGCGGGGGCGCCGGTCGGGGAGAGCAGGGACGGGCGGATCACCGGGTCCCGGTCGCCGCCGAGCAGCAGGGTGGGGACGGTGAGGCGGCGGCCGCGGTACCGGCCGAGTGCCAGGCGCGGGATGTCCCGGACGACGAACCCCCAGTGCAGCCGCTCGGCGGCGCGGGCCGCCTCGGGGGTGCTGCCGGCGCTCACGTACTCGGCCAACTCCTCGGCGGGCCAGGGATGTTCGGCGGTGGTGGCGCGCCGCAGCAGGTGGCCGAGCAGCCCGGGTCGGTGGCGGACGACGCGGCGGCCGATGCCCGGGTACTCCAGCAGGGCGGTGTACCAGAACCGCCAGGCCGTACCGATCAGGGCACGCTGCCGCGGCCAGGGGTGGGTCATGTTGAGCGCGAGGAGCCCGGTGAACCGGTCGGGTGCGCGCAGGGCCAGCTCGAAGCCCGTCCAGGCGCCCCAGTCGTGGCCGACCAGGCCCACCCGCGGCAGGCCGAGCCGGTCGAGGGCGGCGAGCACCAGGCGGGCGCGGTCGTCGGTGGTGTGGCCGCGGCGCGGCGCCTCGGACCAGCCGAAGCCGGGCAGGTCCAGGCAGAGCAGCCGGAACTCGCCGTCGAGCAGCGGGATCACCTGCCGCCAGGCGTACCAGTGCTGGGGGAAGCCGTGCAGGAGCAGCAGCGGGACGCCGTCCGGGGCGCCGGCCTCGGCGAGGTGGAGGCGGACGCCGTCCGCGTCGACGTGGTGGTGGCGCACGCCGGGCAGCTCGGGCAGTGGGCGGGGGCGAGGGTGGGGATGGGGGCGGGTCATCGGGGTCGTCCTCTCCTGGGCGTGGTCTCAGGAGAGGAGAGGGCGGGGGAGGGCCCGGCGATCCCCGGGGCGGCGGACTTTTTTCCGGCTCACTGCGGTTCGGCGCCCCAGGCGGCGCGGAAGCGGTGCCGGGCGCGGAAGAGTCGTGAACGGACGGTCCCCAGCGGGAGGTCGAGGATCTCGGCCACGGACCTCTCGTCCAGGCCCTCGACGTGGCGCAGGGTCAGGACGGCGCGGTGACCGGGCGGGAGGCGCTCCAGCACGTCCCGGATGTCGGTCGCCAACTCCGGGTCGCGGTCGTCGGGTCGGTCGTCGACGGCCTCCGGCCGGGGGCGCCGCCGGGTGGCGAACCGGACGGCCTCGCGGGCGGCGATCGCCCGGGCCCAGCCGAACAGGGCCTCGGGGGCGAGGAGCTGGTGCAGGTTCCGGACGATCGCGATCATCGCCTCCTGGGCGGCGTCGGGCGCGTCCTGCAGCGCGATCGGGGCGCAGACGCGGCCGACGTACGGCATCAGCAGACCGAGCACCTCGTCCAGGGCCAGCGCGTCGCCCCGCTGCGCGGCGCGGACCAACGCGCCCAGGTCCGGTCCTCGCTCGTCCGCGCCCGTCATGTCGCTGTCGCCCCCCGTCGGCGGTCCTCGCCCCCGGGGACGGTACTGGACGGGGGCCCGGGGCCCGGCGGTGGGTGGGGGTGGAGCTGCGGCTATCTTGAGGGGTCACTGACAGGACTGGGGAAGGTGACGGGGATGGGTGGTCGGCGGGTGCTCGCCGCGGTGGCGGCGGCCGGGGTGTTGACGGGCGTGCTGGCCGGGTGCTCCTCCGGGGGGTCGAAGAACGCCGGCGGGCCGGCTGCTCCCGCCTCGTCCGCGGCGAGTGCGACGGCCGCGGCGCCGACGGGTGCGGGGACGGCCGCGGCCCCCGTGCCCCCCTCGGCGACGGCCGACGCCCCCGGGGCGGGTGCGGCGACCGGCTCGGCGCCCGCGCAGGCGTCGGCCCCCGCCGCCGCGGAGGCGCCGCGCGGGGACCTGGAGGCGGCGCTGCTGGACGACAAGGTGGTCGGGCAGGTGCTGCCGGACGCCAAGGCGATGGCCGGGTGGGAGGAGGAGAAGCGCCGGGTCGACACCGCCGACCACAAGGTCACCTGCACCGGTGCCGCCGCTGCCTCCTGCGCCGGCAAGCCGCTCAGCGGCTCGGTCCGGTTCTCCTCGGGGGACGTGGTCGTCCGCTTCCTGGTGGACACCCTGCCCAGCCGGGACGCGGCGGCGCAGCGGCTGAAGGAGAGCTACGCCTCGTACTCCGCCGGGCCGTTCAAGAAGGTCGACATCCCGGCGCTGGGCAGCGAGAGCCAGGCCTTCCAGGGGCCGCTGGCCGAGGGCGAGGGCGTCGGCATCGTGGTGCGCTCGGGCACCGTGGTGGCGAGCGTGACCAGTGAGGGCGGCCCGGTGGACCTGCCGGCGGCGCGGCGGTTCGCGGTGATGCTGGTCAAGCGGATCGAGCAGGCGCAGGCGGGGAAGGCGCCGGACGCCGGGCTCGGCGTGGGCTGACGGACGGCGGCGGGACGGCGTGGGCTGAGGGCCCGTCGGCGGGACGGTGGGGCCTGAGGGTCCATCGGCCGGGCAGCGGGCAGCGGGCAGCGAGCAGCGGGCGGCGGGCAGCGGGCGGCGGGGCGGGCCTCCTCCCCGGTGTTCGAATCGGGCCGACCGGGGCCGGCCCGGGTCACCGCCCCGCCACCGCCGCCTTCCCGGGCGCCCAGGGCGCTGGGCTGCGCAAACGGATGTCAGTCGACCGTGATATGTACCTATCGCATGGCCACCGTGCGGCCATGCGGAAGATGCCGATGACGTTCGAGGGAGCCAGACATGCCGCTGTTCCGACGCCGCTCCGGCGGGGAGGGCGAGCAGGACCGGGCCGGGCGGCGCGGCTTCGGGTCCGGGTTCGGCTTCGGTCGGCGGGGTACCGGATCGCCCGCCGCCCCCGGTGGCGGTGAGCCGCGGCTCGACCCGGCGTACGGGGACGAGTCGGTGCGCCTGGCGCTCCGGCAGGCCGCCGACGGGGACTGGGCCGCGCTGCGGCCCGCGCTGGCCGCGGCCGAGGGCGAGGACCTGACCTTCCTCGCCGGGACGATCTCCCACGTGCCCCGGGTCGAGCAGTGGACGTCCCGGGCGCTGGCCGACACCCCGGAGGACACGCTGCTGCTGTTGCTGTCCGGCGCCCGGCACGTCGCCTGGGCCTGGGAGGCCAGGACGGGCGCCCGGGCCAAGGACGTCACCGAGGAGCGGTGGAAGGTGTTCCACGAGCGGCTGGAGGTCGCCGAGGAACAACTGCTGGAGGTGGCCGAGCGCGAGCCGTCCTGGCACGCCCCTTGGCGGTTCCTGCAGACCAGCGCCCGCGGGGCCTCGCTCGGCCCGGACGTCGCCACCTGCCGCTTCGAGGCCGCGGTGCGCCGGGCCCCCGGGAACGCCGGCTCGCACTGGGACCGGCTGCAGCAGCTGAGCGCGAAGTGGGGCGGTTCGCACGAGGAGATGCACGCGTTCGCCCGCTCGGTGATGCTCGCCGCCCCGGAGGGCAGCCGCCTCGGCGAGCTGGTCGCGGTCGCGCACCTGGAACACTGGCTGGCCCTCCCGGACGGCGAGGACCGCGCGTACCTGACCAGCCCGGCCGTGGTGGGCGGGCTCCAGGAGGCGGCCTTCCGGTCCGTCCTGCACCCGGACTTCAAGCCGGTGCGCGGCTGGCAGGACTCCTTCAACGCCTTCGCGATGGCCTTCTCCCTCGCCGACCAGCCGAAGACGGCCCGCCTGCTCTTCGACGCGTTGGACGGCTTCGTGACCGAGGCGCCCTGGAACTACCTGGCGGGCGGCCCGGTCAAGGCCTTCCGCTCCCACCGCGACCGCTGCGCCCACCCCTGGCGCTGAGCCGTACCGGCCCGGCGGCGCACGACCCCCGCCACCGCCATCCACCCGCGACCGAAAGAGCCTCCGGTGTCCCCTACCGACAACCCGACGAGTGCGCACACCTTCCAGGTGGACCTGCGCGGCCTGGTGGACCTGCTCTCCCACCACCTCTACTCCAGCCCGCGCGTCTACCTGCGCGAGCTGCTGCAGAACGCCGTGGACGCGATCTCCGCCCGCCGCGGCCTCGACCCCGGGGCGCCGGCCACGATCACCGTCCGGGCCGGCGACGAGCTGTCCGTCACCGACACCGGCATCGGCCTGACCGAGAAGGACGTCCACACCTTCCTCGCCACCATCGGCCGCAGCTCCAAGCGCGACGCCGACGGCCGGCTGGACGGCGCCGGGCTGGCCCGGGCTCGCGGCGACTTCATCGGCCAGTTCGGCATCGGCCTGCTCGCCTGCTTCGTGGTCGCCGACGAGATCACCGTGGTCACCCGCTCCGCCGCCACCCCGGACGCCCCGGTGATCGAGTGGCGCGGCAGCTCCGACGGCAGCTACACCATCCGCACCCTGCCCGCCTCGGCCAGGCCCGAGCCGGGCACCACCGTCACGCTGGCCCCGCGCGCCGACGCCGCCGAGTGGACCAGCCCCGGCCGGGTGCTCACCCTCGCCCGGGACTTCGGCAGCCTGCTGCGCCACGACGTGACCGTGGTCGACGCGGGCGGCACCGAGCACCGGGTCAACCGCACCCCGCCGTGGGCCGAGCGCCACGCCTCCCCGCTGGCCAGGCGCGACGCGCTCGCCGAGTACTGCCGCGCCGCCTTCGACTTCACCCCGCTCGACACCATCGAGCTGGACCTGCCGCTGGTCGGCCTGCGCGGCGTCGCGTACGTCCTGCCGGACGCCGCCCCGCCCTCGCGCCGCAACGGCCACCGGGTGCACCTCAAGGGCATGCTGCTCTCCGACCAGGCCGACGAACTGCTGCCGGACTGGGCGTTCTTCGTCCGCTGCGTGGTCGACACCGACGGGCTGCGCCCCACCGCCTCCCGCGAGGGCCTGTACGCCGACGAGACGCTGGCCGCCGTCCGGGACGCGCTCGGCGCCCGGATCCGTGACTGGCTGACCGGCCTGTCCGCGAGCGACCCGGCGCTGCTGCACCGCTTCCTGTCCGTCCACCACCTGGCCGTCAAGGAACTCGCCTGCTACGACGACGAGTTGCTGCGGATGATGCTGCCCTGGCTGCCGTTCGAGACCACCGACGGCAACGTCACCCTGGACGAGTTCGCCCGCAGCCACCCGGTGGTGCTGGTGACCCGGACGGTCGAGGAGTTCCGCCAGGTCGCCCCGATCGCCGGCGCCGCCGGGCTCGGCGTGGTCAACGGCGGCTACACCTACGACCGCGACCTGGTGCACCGGCTGCCCGAGATCCGCCCCGGCGTATCGGTCTCCGACCTCGACCCGGGCACCGTCACCGCACACCTGGACACCGTCGACCCGGCCGCCGAGCTGGCCGCCAACGCCTTCCTGGCGATCGCCCGCGAGGTGGTCGGCCGGTTCGACTGCGACGTCGCGCTGCGCAGCTTCCACCCGACCAACGCGCCCGCCCTGCTGCTCGACAACCGGGAGGCCCGGCACGAGCGCACCCGGGCCCAACTGGCGGAGGAAGCCGACGGGTTGTGGGCGGACATCCTCGGCTCGCTGCGAGCCGAGGTGCCCCGGGCCCAGCTGGTGCTCAACCACCTCAACCCGCTGGTGCGGCGCGCCGCCGGGATCGCCGACCGCGAGCTGGCCGTGACCGCCGTCGAGGCGCTCTACGGGCAGGCCGTGCTGATGACCCGCCGACCGCTCAAGGCCAGCGAGTCCGCCCTGCTCAACCGCTCGTTCATCAGCCTGCTCGACCACGCGATGCTCGGGCACGAGGCGGCCGGCCCGGGCCACGACGCTTCGAAGGAGGCGTGATGCCGGACACCCCCGACGCGGTGATGGCCGCGCTGCGCGAGAACGACGCCCGCCCGTACGGCCGCACCAGGACCGTCACGGCCGAGGAACTCGTCGACGCCGCCGAGCAGTTCGAGGACACCGCGGTCCGCGCGATGGCCCTGCTGGAGCTGATGGAGGCCTACGAGTACGACGGCGAGCGCAGCAAGAGCCCGGTCGTCTTCGCCCGCGTCCTCAGGCTCTGGGACACCGACCCGGACGGCTTCGGCGACTGGGCCCGGCACCAGGTGCTCTGGCGCTTCAAGTGGGTCGCCGACGCGCTCAAGGACAACCCGGACGTCCCGCTCGCGGCGATCCGGCGCTGGCACACCGAGCTGCGCGACCGCTACCGCGCGGCCGGCCACGACCTCCAGCCGTACTACGCCCAGCGCTACCACCTGGCCGCGCAGACCGGCATCGACGTGCAGGACGCCTACGAGCTGTGGGCGGCCCGTCCGCGCTCCGAACTGAGCGACTGCCACGCCTGCGAGACCCGCGCCCGCGCCGAGCACTTCCTCGCCGCCGGGGACGACGCCCGGGCGCTGGAGGTGCTCGCCCCGGTGCTGGAGGGGCGCAGCGGCTGCGAGCAGGAGCCGTACCTCAGCCAGGCCACCGCGCTGCTCGCGCAACTGCGCCAGGGCCGGCTGGACGAGGCCCGCTCCGGCCACCTCACCGGCTACCGCTACGCCCGCGGCAAGGCGGCGATGCTGGACGCCGTCGGCCTGCACATCGAGTTCTGCGCGCTCTCCGGCAACGAGCCGCGCGGTCTGGAACTGCTCGCCGAGAACCGCGACCTGTTCGCGGTCACCGGCGAACCCGCCTCCCGGCTGGCCTTCCTGACCGGCGTCGAGGTGCTGGTCGGCCGGCTCGCCCGGGCCGGGCACGGCGAACTCGCGGTCAGCGGCCCGGCCGGAACGGCCTGGACGGTCGGCTCCCTGCTCGCCCACGTGCGCACCGAGGCCGACGTGCTGGCCGCCCGCTTCGACGCCCGCAACGGCACCGACGCGGTCGGCGCCGCGCGGCGGGCCCGGCTGGCCGTGGAGCCGCCGCTCGCCGAGCCGCTGGCGCTGGGCGTGCGGGCCGCGGCCGCGCCCGAGCTGTCCGCCGCGCCGGCCGTCGCGCCCGCGCCGCGCCGGACGGTCGAGCCGGAGCCGGAGGACTTCACGGCCCTGGTGCTGCGGGCCCGCGAACTGGAGGTGCTCGGACACCCGGACTCCGACCGGCTCTGGCAGCGGGTCGCCGAGCGGGCCGGTGCGGCGGACTTCGTCCACCCGGAGAGCGCCGAGCTGGGCGGCCCCGAGCGGCTGCGCGCCGAGCTCGCCGAGCAGCGCGCCCACGAGGCGCTCCAGCGGGACGCGTACGCGGAGGGCAAGGCCGGGCTGCTGGCCGCCGCCGAGCTGTTCGAGCAGGCGGGGCTGGCCGGGCCGGCGCTGATGTGCCGCACCCGGACGCTGATCGCGGACCTGGACGAGGGCGACGGGGACTCCCCGGGCGGCTCGGCTGCCGATGAGCGCCACGAGCGCCACGAGCGCGACGAGCGCCACGAGCGCGACGAGCGCCACGAGCACGATGAGCGCCACGAGCACGCCGACCGCGGCGGCCGGCAGGCCGACTGGCCGGCGCTCGACGCCGCGCTCGCCCGGGCCGAGGAGCTGCGCGCCGCCGGCGAACTGACCGACGACGACTACCTGATCGTGCTGCAGACCCGCGCCTACGCCGCCCACCACGACCTGGTCGAGGCGCTGCCCGAGCCCGCCGCCGAGGTGGCCGCGCGCTTCGAGGCGGCGGTCGGCGCCTACCGGCGGACGGCCGTGGAGCTCGGCTCCGAGCGGCGGGCCGCCACCTCCCGGCAGTACACCGCCGACGCCGCCGCCCGGCAGGGCCGGATGGCCGAGGCGGAGGCCGAACTGCGCGAGGTGCTCGCCCGGTTGGACGCCGCCGAGCTGCCCTGGCACACCCCGCGGGTGCTCGGCCTGCTGGGCCAGGTGCTGCTGCAGAGCGGCGAGCCGGGCCAGGCGGTCGAGGTGTTCCACCGGGCGCTGGCCGAGTCCGTGCGCTGGGGCGACGACTCCTACCCGTACGCGCCGACGTACATGATGCTCGGCCACGCCTGCCTCCAGGTGGGCGACCTCGGCGGCGCGGTGCGCGCGCTGTCGGAGGCGGCCGCGCGCTACGACCGCAAGGGCGCGGAGGCGGTGGAGGAGGCCGCCCAGGTGCGGCTGCAACTGGCCGACGCGCTGCGGGACACCGGCCGGGCGGCGGACGCGGTGGCCGTGCTGGAGTCGGTGCTGCTGGACGCGTCGGCGGCCCGGCTGGACGTCCGGATGCTCGCCCAGGCCCGGCTGGACCTCGCCCGGGGCCTGGTCGAGCTGGAGGAGTACCGGGACGCCGCCGAGGAGTACCTGCGGCTGGCCGACGCGGTGGCCGGCTGGGAGGACCAGGAGACCCACACCATGGTCGCCTGCGAGGCCACCCTGGCGCTCGCCCGGGCCGACCGCTGGGACGCCGCCGAGGCGGCGCTGGCCCGCGCCCGCGAGGCGCACGGCAAGGCCCCGCAGGTGGACCAGCTGGCCGCCACCCTGCGGGAGCTGGCCCGGCTGACGATGCGGGCGCGGGGCGAGGAGGGGCTGGCCGCCGCGCTCGCCCGGCTGGCCGAGGCGGACGCGGTCGGCGAGGCGGCCGAGCGGGCCGGAGCGGATTACAACTCCTGGTACCTGCGCGGTGGTTCGCACTACGAGCGGGCGCGCTCGCTGGCCGTCGCCGGGCGGCACGAGGAGGCGCTGGCCGAGGTCGAGCGGGCCATCCCGGAGTACGAGGCGGGCGGTGAGCGGGCCGAGTCGCCGCGGGCGGAGTCCGTCCGGCTGGCCGCGCTGATCGAGGGCAGCGACCTCGGCCGCACCGAGGCGGCGGTGGCCCGGCTGA
This sequence comes from Kitasatospora sp. Xyl93, assembly GCF_055383135.1. NCBI lineage: Bacteria > Bacillati > Actinomycetota > Actinomycetes > Kitasatosporales > Streptomycetaceae > Kitasatospora > Kitasatospora sp. Xyl93. The sequence continues at coordinate 6,429,297 of NZ_AP029185.1, forward strand.
CCGCCGGCATCGCGCGCTGCGAGGCCGCGGGGCTGCCGGAGGCGGCGGAGGTCCTGGCGGAGCTGCGGGAGCGGTTCGCCGGGGAGTGAGCCGCACCGGGCCCCGCTGACCCGGGGCGCCCACCCGGTACGGGCGGGGCCCGGGAGATCGAACGCCCCCGCGCCCCCGCCCGTACCGGAGGAGGAGCCGTCGGCAGGGCCCGTCGAAGGTCAGGCGGAAGACCCGGCCGCCGTCCGGCCGAGGACCTCCGCGCCCACTCCCGCCAGCAGGCCGCTGACCGCCGGTGACCACGGGCGGCCGGTCGGCCCGGTGAGCGTCAGCGTCCGGTGGACGGCGGGGCGGATCGGGACCAGCACGCAGTCGGCCGGGAGCATGGTCAGCGCCAGCGCGGGCATCACCGAAACCCCGACGCCCGCGTGCACCATGCCGATCAGGGTGTTGAGGTCGCGGATCCGGTGCCGGGGCGTGAAGCGGGCACCGGCCCGCCGGTAGGCCTCGCGGATGTGGCGTTCGCAGCCGCCCTCCGAGAGCAGGAAGTCGTCGTCCTCCAACTCGGCCACGTGGACGGCCGGTTGACCGGCGAGCGGGTGGTCGCGGCGCAGCAGCGCGTGCATCGAGTCGGCGCCGAGCGGGACCGCCCCGGGCGGCAGCGGCCCGGCGTCCACCAGGACGGCGGCGTCCACCGTGCCCGCCTCCAGCCAGGTCGCCAGCTCCTCGTCCTCGCCCTCGAAGACCCGGACGGTCACCTGCGGGTAGGCCGCCCGCCAGTCCTTCAGCAGCCCGGGCAGCAGCGCCTGGCAGACGGTGGTCGGCGCCGCCAGCCGTACCGTGCCGCTCGGGCCGCCGGAGTGCCGGGTGGCGATCGCGCGGACGGCTGCGGCCGAGGCGACGGCCGTCCGGGCGTGCGGCAGGACCTGCTCGCCCAGCGGGGTGGGGCGGCACGGGCTGCCGCGCCACAGCACCGGCGCGCCGAGGGCGCGCTCCAGGGCGGCGACGGCGTGCGAGACCGCGGACTGGCTGATGCCCAGTTCGTCGGCGGCCGCGCCGAAGCCGCCGGTGTCGGCGACCGCGACCAGCGCCCTGAGCTGGGCCAGGTTGACGTCCGAGGTCATGAGACTTCCTCATCACGGGTGCACTGCCACTTGTTGGACTCATGCTCCGGTGCCGGGCCACGCTCTGTCCAGCGGATGGCACGGACGAGGAGGTGGTGGGAGTGCGGCGCTGGCTGCCGGGCTTCGTGGCCCTGTCGGCGATCTGGGGCGCGAGCTTCGCCCTGATCAAGGTGGCGGTCGACGCGGGGGTGCCGCCGCTCTGGGTGGCGCTGTGGCGCTGCCTGCTGGGCGCGGCCACGCTGTGGGCGGTCCTCGCGGTGCGCGGCGAACGGGCCCCGCGTGACCGGGTGCTGTGGGGCCACTCGGCCGTGGTGGCGGTGCTGCTCAACGCCGTGCCGTTCACCCTCCTCCCGTTCGGTGAGACCATGGTCAGCTCGGTGCTCGCCGGCGTGATGAACGCGACCACCCCGCTGTTCACCCTGCTGTTCTCGGTGCTGACCGTCCCCGAGGAGCGCCGCCCGGGCGCCCGCCGGCTGGCCGGCCTCGGGCTCGGCTTCCTCGGTGTGCTGACCGTGCTCGGGGTGTGGCGCGGCCTCGGCACCGGGGCGACGGCCGGCGCCCTGGCCTGCCTGGCGGCCGCCTGCTGCTACGGCGCCGGCTTCGCCTACCTGCGCCGCTTCCTGTCCGGCCGCCCGGAGTCGGTGGCCTCCCTCTCCGCGCTCCAGATCACCTGCGCCGCCGCCGAGTTGGCGCTGGTCGCGCCGTTCGCCGCGGGCGCCCCGCACTGGCCCGGGGGCGGCCCGGCGCTCGCCCTGCTGGTGCTCGGCGCGGTCGGCACCGGCCTGGCGTACCTGCTCAACCTGAGGCTGGTGCGCGGCGCGGGGGCGACGGTCGCCTCCGCCGTCACGTACGTGATGCCGCTCTGGTCGACGGCGCTCGGCGCGGCCTTCCTGCACGAGCCGGTGGGCTGGAACGCGCTGGCCGGCGGCGCGCTGGTGGTCGCGGCCGTCGTCCTCACGAGGCCGTCCCGGGCCGGGGCTCCGGACGCGACTCCGCGCGGGGCGGCGGACGCGACTCCGCGTCGGGCTCCGGACACGACTCCGCCCGGGTCCCCGCCCGGGGCCCCGAAGGGCCGTCAGCCGGTCGGCTAGGGTGGACCGGATGAGCGAGGGGAGCCGCGAGCGGGAGCAGCAGCCGACGTCCGTGCGCCAGGCGCTGCGGGCGGACCCGCTGCGCTTCCCGTTCACCCGCTGGGTGCCGCGCTGCTGGGCGTACCTGCTGAGCGGCGCCCTGCTCGGGCCGGTGCTGCTGGTGGTCCTCGTGGTGCTGCTGGTGCTCGGCGCGGGCCTGTCGGTGGTCGGGGTCGGGCTGCCGGTGCTGCTGGCGCTGGCGCTCGCGGGCATCCCCGCCGCCGGCGTGGCCCGGTGTCGGCTGCGACTGGTCGAGCCGCTCCCGCTGCCCGACCCGCACCGGAGCCTGCCCGGGGCGGGCCGCCGCGCCCGCGTCCGCACCCGGCTGCGCGAGCGGGCCACCTGGCGCGAACTCGCCCACGCCGTGCTCGCCTCGACGGTGCTGGCCGCCGCCTCGCTCGGCTTCACCGTGCTGCTGGTGTTCTCCGGCCTCTACGTGCTCTCCCCGCTGGTGGTCTGGGCGCTCGCCCCGGAGACCGTGATGCTGATCCCCGGGCACGCCGCCGCCGGGCCGCTCGCCGCCCTGCCGTTCACCGCCGCCGGGCTGGCCGGCCTGCTGCTCTGCGCGTACGCCGGGGCGCTGCTGGCCTCGGCCGAGGTCGCGCTGGCCCGCTTCCTGCTCGGGCCCCGGGAGGACGACCTCGGCCACCAGGTGCTCGAACTCACCCGCTCCCGGGCCCGGTTGGCCGACGCTTTCGAGGCCGAGCGGCGCCGGATCGAACGCGACCTGCACGACGGCGCCCAGCAGCAGCTGGTCGCGCTCAGCATGACGCTGGGCCTCGCCGAGTACGAGCTGCGCGGCCAGGAGGGCCGGGCGGCCGAGCTCGTCACCCGGGCGCGCGGCGAGGCCCGGCAGGCGCTGGAGCAGCTGCGCGGGCTGGTGCGCGGCATCCACCCCCAGGTGCTCACCGACCACGGGCTCGCCGCGGCCGTCGACGAGGTCGCGCAGCGCCACCCGATCCCGGTGGCCACCGACATCGACCTCCCGGAGCGGCTGCCCGCTCCCGTGGAGACCACCGCCTACTTCACCGTCACCGAGGCGCTCACCAACGCCGCCAAGCACAGCGGGGCCACCGCGATCACCGTCCACGGGCGGGTCGCGGGCGGCCGGCTGGTCGTCCAGGTGACCGACGACGGCCGCGGCGGGGCGGACCCGGCCGCCGGGGCCGGACTGGCCGGACTCGCCGACCGGGTGGCACTGCTGAGAGGACGGCTGATGGTGACGAGCCCGACGGGCGGCCCGACGACACTGCGGCTGGAGGTCCCGTGCTCCGGGTCGTGATCGCCGAGGACGCGGTGCTGCTGCGCGCCGGCCTGGTCGAACTCCTCGCCCTCGGCGGCCACCGGGTGACCGCCGCCGTCGGCGACGCCGGGGCGCTGGCCGCGGCCGTCGACGCCGACCGGCCGGACATCGTGGTCACCGACGTCCGGATGCCCCCCGACCACAGCGACGAGGGCCTGCGCGCGGCCCTCGCCCTGCGCGAGCGCCACCCGGGCCTGCCCGTACTGGTCCTCTCCCAGTACGTGGCCACCCCGTACGCAACCCGGCTGCTCGCCGCCGCCGGCGCCCAACCGGCGGGTCTCGGCTACCTGTTGAAGGACCGGGTCGGCGACGTCGCGGACTTCCTGGACGCGCTGCGGCGGGTCGCCGACGGGGAGACGGTGATCGACCCCGAGGTGGTCCGGGTACTGCTGCGCGGCCGGTCCGCGGACCGCCCGCTGGCCCGGCTCACCCCGCGTGAGCGCGAGGTGCTCGCGCTGATGGCCGAGGGCCTCAACAACCAGGCCGTGGCAGGCCGGTTGAACATCACCGAGGCGTCGGTGGTGAAGCACTGCGGGAACATCTTCATGAAGCTGGACCTGGACCCGACGGAGGGCAACCGGCGGGTGCTCGCGGTGCTGGCGCACCTGCGGGGGGAGTGACTCCGCGGTCGGGCGGGGCGCAAGTCACCCCCTTGTCACGGCGGTTGCGGTGCCGGAACGATGGCGTCATGGCGAGGACACGGGAACCGCAGAGCGCAATCGTCAACCGACTGCTCAAGGGCAAGGCCACCAAGGACGACAGCACGACGGCCCAGGCGAACTTCCTGCTCTGGCTGCGGCAGGAGTGGGGCGGGGACGGCGACCGGGCGTTGGCGTCCTGCCTGGACGTGCTGACCGAGGCCGGGGGCGAGGAGTGGCGGGCGCTGCCGGAGCGTGATCTGTCCGCCCACGTCTGGCTGTTCAGCTTCTCCTGCCCGGGCCGGGACGACCTGCCGGGCCAGGCGCGGAACTGGGTGTCGGCGGTCCGCGCCAACGGCGGAGCGCCCGCGATCGCCCGGCTGGTCAGGCACCTGCGGGGGCAGCCGGAGTGACCGGAGCGGCGGAGGCGGCCGGCGCGGCCTGGGCGTTCGGCATGACCGGCGTGGTGGAGCCGGGCAGGGGTACGGCGGGGTCGAGGAGCTCCGTGAGCCGCCGCGCCGACGCTCCCCAGGTCCAGTGCTCCTCGGCCCAGCGCCGCCCGGCCGCCCCCATCCGGGCGCGCTCGGCGGGCGGGGCGAGCAGGATCCGGGTCAGGGCGGCGGCCACCTCGGCGGGGGAACGGCCGTCGACGACCGTGCCGGTGACGCCGTCGAGCACGGTGTCCGGGGCGCCGCCCGAGCGGCCGGCCACCACCGGGAGGCCGGCCGCGGCCGCCTCCAGGAAGACGATGCCGAGGCCCTCCGCCTCCAGCCCCAGCCGGCGGGTGCGGCACGGCATCGCGAAGACGTCCGCCCCGGCGTAGTGGACGGCCGTCCCGGCGTGGTCCAGGCCTCCGGTGAACACCACGCTGCCCGGCTCGGTCACCCGGTGGGCGAGACCCCGCAGCCGGTCCTCGTCCGGGCCCTGGCCGACCAGCACCAGGGTGGTCCCGGGCACGGCCCGGCGGATCGCGGGCAGCGCGCGGATCAGCACGTCCTGGCCCTTGCGCGGGACCAGCCGCGCCACGCAGAGGATCACCGGGGCGGCGGACGGCACCTCCGTACCGGCGCTGTCCGTACCGGCGATCGCCGTACCGGCGCTGTCCGTACCGGTGATCGCCGTACCGGTCCGGGCCGGGGCGCCGGCCGGCCGGAAGACCGACGGGTCGACCCCCGGGACGAGCCGGGCCAACCGGGCGTCCGGCCCGAGCGCCGGGGCGATCCGGGCGCGGGTGTAGTCGCCCAGGTAGGTCACCACGTCCGTGCCGCGGCCGATCCGGCGCAGCAGGGCGCGGGCGCCCGGGGTACGGGCCCACCAGATCTCGTGGCCGTGCGTGGTGGCGACGGTGCGGCGGATGCCGGGCGCCAGCCGCCGCAGGCCGGGCGCCATCGCGGCGAGCGGTGCGGCCGCGCCGAACCAGACCCGGTCGCAGCCGTGCGCCCGGGCTATCGCCGCGGCCCGACGGGTGGCCTGCGGGGTCGGCAGCAGGGTGCGGGCCCGGTCGCGGATCACCGGGTAGGGGAGAGCGGCGTCGTGGCGCTCCGCGCCCGGTTCGGCCGAGGTGTAGACCACGACGTCGTGGCCGGGGACTCGGTCGGCCAGGGCCTTGACGAAGGTTTCGATGCCGCCCTGGCGCGGCGGGAAGTCGTTGGTGACGACGAGGGTGGTGCCCATGGCAGGCCTTTCGGAACGGAGTCCGCGGGGAGCGGGCTCGTGGGAATCGGGTTCGCAGGGAGCGCAGGACGCGCAGGACGCGAAGGGAGTGCGGGACGCGCGGGGAGCGGGTTCGCCGCGAGCGGGTCCGCGGGGAACGAGAAGGAGAGCAGGACGAGGACGAGCGGCAGCGCGAGGTAGCCGAACCGCCCGGCCGGCGCCAGCAGGAAGGCCGCCGCCAGCCCCAGGGCCAGCCGGTGCGCCGCCGCGGCCGCGGTGCGGGGCGGGCGGGTGAGCAGCGAGGCCCCGACGGCGAGCCCGGCGAGCAGCAGCAGGCCGACGGCGGCGTACCAGCCGGGTGGGCCGAGGTCGGCGAGCAGCCGCCCGGGCAGCGGGCTGGCGGCCGGGGTCGGCAGCCGGCCGCGCCCGGTGGGGAAGGCGAGCACCTGCTCCACCAGCGACCCCGGCGCGCGCAGCGCCACCGGCAGCACCGCCACCGCCGCCGTCCCCACCGCGACGGCCGCCCCGCGCAGCGCCGTGCGCCGTCCGGCGGCCGCCGCCAGCAGGGCCGTCACCACGGCGAGCGCCGGCCAGGCCGTCCACTTCAGCGAGCAGGCGGCGGCCAGCGCCAACCCGGCCGCCACCGGCCGCCGTTGGGCGGCGCGGACCAGGGCGAGCCAGCAGAGTCCGGTGAGCGGCAGGTCGACCCCGCTGACGCAGAGCGGCAGCGCCACCACCGGGGAGGCGGTGAGCGCGGCGGCGCCGAGCCGGCGCCCGGCGGGCACCGTCCGGAGCACGCAGACCAGGAACACCGCCGCGCACCAGAGCCGGGCGTCGCCCAGCGGCGAACCGCCCAGCAGTGCGCGGGGCAGGCCCAGCAGGGCCATGCCGGGGAGGTACGGGGTGTACTCCGCGACGGACCGGGGGTCGGCCAGGTAGGGGGTGCCGGTGTGCAGCAGCAGCGACCCGGAGCGCTCGATCACCCCGACCTCGCTCTGCCCCCGCCCGTCCAGCACCAGGAGGAGCAGCGGCACCAGCACCGCGCCGACGGCCGCGACCGCCACCGACAGCTCACGTCCGCGCCGCCGCACCAGCACGGCGGCCGGCGCCGCGAGCAGGTACCCGCCGGCCGCCCAGAGCCCCCAACTCCGGTGCGGCCCCAGCCCGGACAGCACCGGGAACGCCCCCGCCCACCCCGCCGCGACCAGCCATCCGCCGCACCACCACCACGCCCGTTCCGTCACCCCTTCATTGCATCGGCGCAGGCCGGCGGGGGCATCACGGTCAAGTCGAGTCCTGTGGTCGGGTTTTCCCTACCCCCGCCCGGCCCGCGACGGCCCCCGCCCGTGGCGCGGGGCCCGCCGGCCCGCGCTGACGTTCGGTGTCCGGCGGATTACGGATCGTCCGGGCCTCCCCGCTATCCTCGCCGTGTGGTGAGGTCGTGGGATGCGGCGGTGGAGCGGGCGCAGGACCGGCTGGCGGCGGGGCCGCGGCTGCGGGCGGCCGGGTCGGGGGAGGAACGGCGGTTCGCGCTCTGGGACTTGGCGTCCCTGGTGGAGGGCGAGCTGGGCGAGCGGGTGGACCCGGACGGGCTGGCGCCGCACGCCGAGCGCGGCTGGCGGGAGCGGCTGGGGGAGAGCGGGCGGGAGTGGCCGGGCGGGGAGCTGTACCGGCGGCGCTACTGGATCCAGGACGACGCCGGCGCCGTGGTGGGCACCGTCGCCGTGGACAACTGGACCAAGGGCCCGAGCCAGCTCGCCGTCTCCTCCCTCTACGTGACCCCGGCCGCGCGCGGGCGGGGCCTGGCCGCCGCCGCGCTGGACGCGGTGTACGCGGCGGCCACCGCCGAGGGCCTGCCGGGCTTCCGGCTGGAGGCGCACTGGACGTGGCAGCCGGCGGTCCGCTACTACCTGCGCCGGGGCCTGTGGGTGGTGGGCTGGAAGCGCTCGCTGTCCTTCGCCCGGATGCCCCAACTCCCCGCGCACCGGGTGCGGGAGGAGGACGGGCGGCTGCTCCTGCTGGTCGCCGACCGGCTGCGCGGCTGGGTGCCGATACTGGCCGCCGGGCAGGAGGGCCGCTGGCTGCGGCTGGACGAGACGGCGGACTACCGCGGCTGCGACGGCTGGGTGCACGCGTACGGCCGTTCCACCCTGGCGCTGTGCCTGGCGCTGGCCGGCCGGCCGCTGGTGCGCGGGCCGCAGTGGTGGGCGGAGGCGTGGCGCTGGTCGGAGGCCGGGGAGCCGGAGGGCCTGGCGTACCGGATCGAGGAGTTCGAGCGGGCGGCCCGGGCGGCGGGCCGTCGGATGGCCAGCCCCTACCGGCCGGTGCCGCTGCCCGAGCCCGCGCTGCCCGAGCCCGCGCCGTCGTCGTTCCCGCTACCCGCACCGCCGTCGTCCGCGCCGTCTTCCGCGCTGCCGGAGCCCGCCCGGCCGGAGCCCGCGCCGCCGGCCTCCCCGCAGCTGGCAGACTCGGGGGATGGCTGAGATCGAGATCGACGGCGCCCCGGCCGACCCGGCGCGGCTGGCCGCGCTGGGGCTGCTCAACTACGGGCACTTCACCACCCTGCGCGCCGAGGCGGGCCGGGTGCGGGGCCTGTCGCTGCACCTGGACCGGCTGGTCCGGGACTGCCGGGCGCTGTTCGGCGCCGAGCTGGACCGGGCGGCGGTGCGGGAGCGGATCGGCGCGGTGCTGCCCGCCGACGGCGCGCCGGTGACCGTCCGGGTCACCGTGTACGACCCGGCGCTCGGCCTGGAACGCCCCTCGGCCCCGGCCGCACCCGCCCTGCTGGTGACCACCCGTCCGGCCGTGGCGGCCGCGCCCGCCCCGCTGCGGGTCCGTAGCACGGCGTACCGGCGGGAGCTGCCGGAGGTGAAGCACGTCGGCCTGTTCGGCCTGGTGCACCACCGTCGGCAGGCCCAACTGGTGGGCTACGACGACGTGTTGCTGGTCGACGAGGACGGTATGGTGGTCGAGGGCGCGACCTGGAACGTCGGCTTCCTGGCCGGGGACGCGCTGGTCTGGCCGCAGGGCCCCAGCCTGCCCGGCGTCACCGAGGCGCTGCTGTCCGGCGCCTACCGGGGCCCGCAGTCCCGCGAGCGGCTGCCCGTCGACGGCCTGGACCGCTTCACCGCCGCCTTCGCGGTGAACGCGGGCGTCGGGGTGCGTCCGCTGGCGGCCGTGGACGGCACCGCCTTCGACCCCGCTCACCCGGTGCTCGGCGAGCTGCGCGCCGCCTACCGGGGGATCCCCGCCGAGGCGGTGGGGGGATAACCCCACCCCCGGTCCGCCGGTGGCCTGCATGGTCCGCGGAGCCCGTCCTTCCTAGGTTTGAACACGTTGACGACGAGCGACGCAGAACCGAAGGAAGGCCCCCCATGGCACGCCGCCAAGACCGCCGCAGGACCGACGCGTACGGCCCCGAGGCGTACGGCCCCGAGGCGTACGGCTCCGGCGCACCCGGCACCGACGGGTACGCCGCCCCGTACGCCGCCGCCCCGCAGCCGGCCCCCGCGATCGAGCTGCGCGGAGTGCGCCGCACCTACGGGCGCGGCGAGGCGGAGGTGCAGGCGCTGCGCGGCGTCGACCTGGCGCTCGCCCACGGCAGCTTCACCGCGGTGATGGGCCCGTCGGGCTCCGGCAAGTCCACCTTCCTCCAGTGCGCGGCGGGCCTGGACCGCCCGGACTCCGGACAGGTCCGGCTCGGCGGCGAGGACATCACCCAGCTGAGCGAGAACCGGCTCACCAAGCTGCGCCGCAGCCGGATCGGCTTCGTCTTCCAGTCCTTCAACCTGCTGCCCTCGCTGACCGTCGAGCAGAACGTGCTGCTCCCGCAGCGCCTCGCCGGGGAGCGCCAGGACCGCGCCCGGGCCCGGGAGCTGCTGGAGCGGGTGGGCCTCGGCGAGCACGCCAAGCGGCGGCCCGGCCAGCTCTCCGGCGGCCAGCAGCAGCGGGTGGCGATCGCCCGCGCGCTGATCACCCGCCCGGACGTGGTGTTCGCCGACGAGCCGACCGGCGCGCTGGACACCCGGACCGCGCACGAGGTGCTGGCCCTGCTGCGCCACGCCGTGGACTCGCTCGGCGCGACCGTGGTGATGGTGACCCACGACCCGGTGGCGGCCTCCTTCGCCGACCGGGTGCTGTTCCTGGCCGGCGGCGCGATCGTCGACGACCTGCCGCACCCGACCCCGCAGACCGTCGCGGACCGGATGGTCGCGCTGACCGCCCGCCCGGTGGGAGTGGCGGCATGACGAACGGACTCGCGCGCTCCTCGGTGCGCTTCCGGCCCGCGTCCTTCGTGGGCACCCTGGTCGCCCTGCTGCTGGGCGCCGCCGTGGTGGTGGCCTGCGGCGTGCTGCTGCAGACCGGCCTGACCGCGAGCGTCGAACCCACCCGCTACGCCCACGCCCCCGTGGTGGTCGCGGCCGAGCAGGCGGTGAAGATCGAGCAGAAGGTCGCCGACGACACCGAGACCCAGGAGCAGGCCACCCCGGAGCGGGCGCGGACCGACGCCGCGCTGGTCGGCCGGCTGGCCGGGCTGCCCGGGGTCGCGGCCGCCCGCCCGGACACCGCCTTCCCGCTGCCGGCCGGCGACCGGGCGCCGGCCCTGACCGGCCGGGGCTTCGCCGCGCTCGGCATCGCGGGGCCGGGCGACAAGCTGGTCGAGGGCCGCGCCCCCGGGGCGAACGAGGTGGTGCTGGACGCCGACACGGCGCACGCCGCCCGTCTCGCGCCCGGCGCGAGCATCAAGCTCACCGCGCCCGGCGGCACCGCGGACTACCGGATCTCCGGTCTGGCCGCCGCCCAGCGGACCGGCCCCACCGCCTGGTTCGCCGACGCCACCGCCGACCGCCTCTCCGGCCACCCCGGCCGGATCGACGCCGTCGCCGTGCAGCCCCGCGAGGGCGTCAGCACCGCCGCGCTCGCCGCCCAGGTTCGCCAGGCCGTCGGCAACCACGCCAGGACGTACACCGGGGACGGCCGGGCCACCGTCGAACACCCCGCCCTGGGCGAGGCCCGGACCATCCTGATGGGCCTCGGCGGCACCTTCGGCGGCTACGCCACCATGACCGCGATCTTCGTGGTGATGAGCACCGTCGCCCTCGCCACCGGCCAGCGCGCCCGCGAGTTCGCCCTGCTGCGTGCCATCGGGGCCACCCCGCGCCAGATCCGCCGCACCATCGCCGCCGAGGCGATGCTGGTCGCGCCGGTCGCCGCGGCGCTCGGCATCCTGCCCGGACTCGCCCTCGCCCGCTGGTGGTTCGGCCAGCTGGTCGAGCGCGGCGCCGTCCCCGCGGACATCCGCCTGGACGTCGGCCCGCTGCCGATGCTCGCCGCCGTCCTCGCCTGCACCCTGGCCGCGCTGACCGCCGGCTTCCTGGCCGCCCGCCGGCCGTCCCGGATGCGGGCCGCCCAGGCGCTCGGCGAGGCCGCCGTCGAACCGCCCCGCCCGGGCAAGGTCCGCACCGTCCTCGGGCTGGTCTTCGCCGCCGGAGGCGTCACGGCCGCCGCCGTCGCCAGCTCCCTGGACGGCACCAAGGCCGCCCAGATCGCGATGGGCGTGGTGATGTGCTTCATGCTGGCCGTCGCCCTGCTCGGCCCCTGGCTGGCCCGGGCCGCCGCCGCCGTGCTCGGCGTCCCGCTGCGGGCCGGCGGCGCGCCCGGCTCGCTGGCCGCCGACAACGCCCGCGCCAACGCCCGCCGACTGGCCTCCGCGATCACCCCGATCGTCCTGGTCACCGCGTTCTGCGGCACCCTGCTGGTCCTCCAGAGCACCATCCGCCACACCAGCGGCGAGAACGTCCGGGCCGGCGTCACCGCCGACCACGTGATCGGCGCCACCGGCCCCGGCCTGCCCGCCGGGACGGCCGAACGGGCCGCCCGGGTGCCCGGTGTGGACACCGCCGTGGGCGTGCTGCGCACCGGCGTCGTCTACGAGACCGCCGGCCAGCTGGGTACCGCCCCCGTGCTCGGCGTCGACGGCGACCCGGCCCGGCTGCCGAAGGTGCTCGACCTGGGCGTGCGCGGCGGCGCGCTCGCCGACCTCGGCCGCGCCCCCGACACCATCGCCCTGAGCACCACCCTGGCCGACGCGCTCGGCGCCCGGGTCGGCGACCGGGTCCCGCTCTGGCTCGGCGACGGCACCGCCGCGCGGCCCGCCGTGGTCGCGGTGTACGACCGCGGCCTGGGCGTCGCACAGGCGCTGCTGCCCCGGGCCGCGGTGGCCGCGCACGTCACCGCCGGGTACGACAGCCAGGTGCTGGTCGCCGACGCGCCGGGCGCCGACCCCGCGGCGGTGGCCGCCGCACTCGGCGCCCAGGCCGGGGCCGCCGTGACCGACCGGGCCGGGTTCGTCGCCCGGTCCGACAAGGACCTGGAGATCAGCGGCTGGGCCAACACCGTGATGGCCGCGGTGCTCGGCGGGTTCGCCGCCGTCAGCGCCGCCAACACCCTGGTGATGACCGTGCTGGACCGGCGCCGCGAGGTCGCGCTGCTGCGCCTGGCCGGCACCACCCGCGGCCAGGTGCGCGGGATGATGCGCTGGGAGGCGCTGCTGGTGGCCTCGACCGGGCTGGCGGTCGGCGCGGTGATCGCCGGGCTCACCCTGGTGCCGGTCGCCCGGGGCGTGGCCAACGCCGCCCCGTACGTACCGCCGATGCTCGCCCTGCCGCTGGCCGCCGGAGCCGTGCTGCTCTGCCTCGCGGCGACCGGGATGCCGGTCCGGGCGCTGCTGCGGACCCGGCCGGTGGTGCTGGGCGCGGCGCGCCAGTAGCGGGCCGCAGGCCCACGACGGGGTCCTGCGGAACGCCCCGGGGGCGGACGGCGGTTGACGGCGGACCCCACCGAGCGGCGGACCCCACCGCACGGTGGGGTCCGCCGTCGGTGGGCCGCCCGCTTCACCCGGACGGCGGAGGGCCGGAGGGCGCGCGCTGCGCCCTCCGGCCCTCCTGTCCTAGCGTCGCGGGAAGGGGACCCCTCCGACGGACGGAGCCGCCGCATGACCACCCCCGCCGAACGCCGCCGGCGCGGCCGGGCCGCCCGGGAGCGCGTCTCCCGCTCCGCCCACGGCCGGTGGATCCCCGCCGCCGACCGGCCCGACCCGCTCGGCGTCCTGGAGCGGCAGGGCGAGGACCGGGTCGCCCGGCTGCTGCCGATCCGCTACGGGCGGATGGCGGAGAGCCCGTTCGCCTACCTGCGCGGCGCCGCCGCCGTCCTGGCGGCCGACCTCGGCGCCCTTCCTGACACCGGGCTCACCGTCCAGCTCTGCGGTGACGCCCACCTGTCGAACTTCGGCGTGTACGCCTCGCCGGAGCGGGCACTGCTCTTCGACGTCAACGACTTCGACGAGACCTTCCCCGGCCCCTTCGAATGGGACGTCAAGCGGCTCGCCGCCAGCGTCGCCGTCGCCGCCCGGGACAACGGCCTGGACGAACGGCGGGTACGGCGGGCCGCGCTCGCCGCCGTCCACGGGTACGCGGGCGCCATGCGGCGGCTGGCCGGGATGGGCGAACTCGACGTCTGGTACGCCCGGGTGGACACCGCCGACCTGCCGGCCGTGCTGCGCGAGCCGAAGCGGCGCGGACGGGTCGAGGCCGACCTCGCCCACGCCCGGCGCCGCACCAGCCTCCAGGCCTTCGACAAGCTCACCGAGGAACGGGACGGGCGGCGCCGGATCATCAGCGAGCCGCCGCTGATCGAACCGCTGAAACCGACCGAACTGCGCGACCTCGGCAAGGTGTTCAGCGACTACCGGTCGACCCTCGCGGAGGAGCGCCGGGTGCTGCTGGACCGCTACCGCTTCGTCGACGCGGCCACCAAGGTGGTCGGCGTGGGCAGCGTCGGCACCCGCTGCTTCATCGTGCTGCTGGAGGGCCGGGACGGCCGCGACCCGCTGTTCCTCCAGCTCAAGGAGGCCGGCCGGTCGGTGCTGGAGGAACACCTGCCGGCGCTGCGGGCGGACGCCGAGGTGGTCGCCCACCACGGCGGCCGCCGGGTCGTCACCGGGCAGCGCCTGATGCAGGCCGCCAGCGACATCTTCCTCGGCTGGACCACCGGCCCGGCCGGGCGCCACTTCTACGGGCGCCAACTGCGCGACATGAAGGGCTCGACGGACATCGCCGACCTCCGGCCCGGCGGCCTGCGCGCCTACGCCGACCTCTGCGGCCGCACCCTCGCCCGCGCCCACGCCCGCACCGGCGACCGCCTCGCCATCGCCGGCTACCTGGGCGGCGCGGACACCTTCGCCGAGGCGGTCGCCGACTTCGCCGTGCGCTACGCGGACCGGACGGAGGCCGACCACGGCGAACTGGTGGCGGCGATCGCGGACGGGCGGGTGACGGCGACCCCGGGGCTGTGAACCGGGGCCGCCGGGGGCCGACGCCCGTGGCCCGACGCTCGCGCCCTGGCGTCCGTGCTCTGAGCCCGCGCCCTGGCGTCCGCGATCAGACGTCCGTGGTCCGACGCGGGTGGTTCAGGCGAACCGCGGCCGGACCGTCGCCACCAGCAGCGCCGCCGCGACCAGCAGGCCGCCGGCGTAGAACGGCCCGAGGCCGCCGGCCGCCGTGCCGAGGGCGGCGGCGGCGAGCAGCGGTCCCGCGGTGGCACCGAGGTTGAGCGCGGCGGTGGCGTAGGCGCCCGCCAGGGTGGGGGCGCCCGCCGCCTCGTACAGCACCCGGGTGATCAGCGTGCCGCCGACGGCGAAGGACAGCGCGCCCAGCAGGAACACCAGCGGCAGCAGGGCGCCCGGCGCGTCCGCCAGGACGGCCAGCGCGGGCCAGCCCGCCAGCAGCAGCGGGCCGCCGACGGCGAGCACCCGGCCCGGGTGCCGGTCCGCGAGCCGTCCGGCGGCGGTGACCCCGGCGAACGACCCGGCGCCGAACAGCACCAGCGCGACCGGCACCCACGGCTCGCCCAGCCCGGCGGGGCCGGTCACCACGGGGGCGAGGAAGGTGAAGCCGCCGAAGGTCGCCGCGTTCACCAGCGCGGCGAGCAGCATCGCGCGGAGCAGCCGGGGGCGGCGCAGCTCCGCGACCTCCGTCCGCAGCGCCGGAGCGCAGTGCCGGTCGGCCGGAGCGGCGACGGCCGGCAGGCCCTTGGCGATCCCGACGGCGGCCGGCAGGCAGAGCAGCGCGACGGCCCAGAACGCGGCGCGCCACCCGAACAGCGCGCCCAGCACCGCCCCGCCCGGGACGCCGGCCACGGTGGCCACCGTCGTCCCCGCCAGCAGGACCGCGAGCGCCCGTCCCTTCCGGTCCGCCGGGACGAGGGCGGCGGCGGTGGTCAGGGCCACCGCCAGGAACCCGGCGTCGGCGAGCGCGGCCACCACCCGGGTCGCGAGCAGCACCGGGAAGCTCCCGGTGACGGCCCCGACGGCGTGCGCCGCCGCGAAGACCAGGACGAACCCGAGCAGGCTGCCGCGCTCCGGCAGGCGGCGGGCGAGGGCGGCCGTCAGCGGCGCGCCGACCACCATCCCGGCGGCGAAGGCCGAGGTCAGCCCGCCGGCCGTACCGACGGTGACGCCGAGGTCGGCGGCGAGGCCGGGCAGCAGTCCGGCGAGCATGAACTCCGAGGTGCCCATGGCGAACACGGCCAGGGCGAGCAGGTAGAGCGGAAGGGGCATCGAGAGGCTCCGAGGAGGCGGTGGGAACGAGGAAGGGACGTCTCGTCACCGCACGCGCAGCCCCCGGGCGGCGCAGGCGTGGCGCTCGCTCGGACTCGGTGGTTCGGCGTTACCGGGTTTCAGGGGGCTGACGGCGCGTGACCGAAAGCCCCCACCCTGGATGCCTCGGGGCTCGACATGCCCGCAGGCTACCCGACCGTCCGGCGCCGAAGCACCGGGTTTTCGAGTACGGGGCCCGCCTCCGTTCGGCGAATCGCCTGCGGTGGGCGGGACTTGGGCCCATGGCCGGCCTCGGTGCGGACAAAATCGATCAGGGCTTGTTCATTTTTGACCTGTATCAAAATTTTTCGAGCGGAGGAGCTGATTCCGTGGCCTGGCTGTGTAGGTTTCCGATCAGTTCGGGGCGATCAAGTGATCTACCTGGCACCGAAGTTGTTCCACTGGAGTGCGGGGTGTCCGGAGTGGATCCCCGCGGAAGCGAAGGGAAGGCTTCCATGCCTGACATCGACCTCGGCGTGGCGTCGGACTGGCAGGACGGCGACTTCAACGGGCGCGTCAAGCTGCGTCAGAACCCGGTCCTCCAGTCCGCGGCCAAGAAGGACGTGGTCGTCAGCGGCCCGCTGAGCATCGAACTGTCGGTGAACACGAACTTCAGCACCAGCCAGGAGGCGGACAAGATCTACTTCACGACGCACCGCGGCGGCGTGAAGAAGATCATCGCCGTGCTGGACTCCGACGGCGTCCTGTCCATCGCCGGCCAGGTGTTCACGAACCAGAAGAACCTGACCTACTGACCTGCCGGCACACCGGGGCCCACGCGCCCACCGGGGCGTGCGGACCTCCGTCAGGTGGCCGAGTGCCCGACCTGGCAGTGACGTTGTTTCCACTGGAGAGCGGGCGCCCCCGGGCGGCTTCACGCGCGACGGCGTGCGGCGGGACCGGGAGCGGGCCCGCGGGACCGAAGGGGAGGGCCACCATGCCCGACATCGACCTCGGCGTAGCGTCGGACGTGAAGAACGGCGACTACAACGGCCGCATCAAGCTGCGGGAGAACCAGGTCCACCCGGCCTCGGGTGAGAAGGACGTGCTCATCAGCAGCCCGGAGAGCATCGAGCTGTCGGTGAACACGAACACCAGCAGCAGCCAGGAGGCGGACAAGTTCTACTTCTCGACCCACCACGGCATGACGCACAAGATGCTCGCGGTGCTGGACTCCGACGGCAACCTGACCCTCGTCGGGCGGCTGAGGACGGGTCAGACGAACCTGACCTACTAGGCCGCGAGCCCGGTCGTTCCCCCGGCGCGACAGCCGGTGCGGAGCGCCCGGCGGGGCACCGGGGCCCACGCGCCCACCGGGGCGTGCGGACCTCCGTCAGGTGGCCGAGTGCCCGACCTGGCAGTGACGTTGTTTCCACTGAAGAGCGGGCGCTCCCGGGCGGCTTCACGCGCGACGGCGTGGGGCGGGGCCGGGAGCGGGACCCGCGCGATCGAAGGGGAGGGCCACCATGGCTGACATCGACCTCGGCGTGGCGTCGGGCTGGGAGGAAGGCGACTTCCACGGCCGCGTCAAGCTGCGGCAGAACCAGGTGTACGGGAACGCGCCCAAGAAGGACGTGCTGATCAGCGGCCCGAACAGCATCGAGCTGTCGATCAACACCAACCTGGAGGTGGACCCCGCGAAGAACAAGTTCTACTTCACGACCCACTGGGGCGGCACCAAGAAGATCGTCGCGATCCTGGACTCCTCCGGCAACCTCTACCTCGCCGGGAACCTGACCGAGGGTCAGTACCAGGCCGGCCTGGGGTACTAGGCCGGGCGGTTCCGACGTCCCGAGGTCCGCGCACTCCCCGGAGTGCGCGGACCTCCGCCGTTTGCCGTCCGCCGTCCGCCGTCCGCCTTGCCCGGGCGCCGCCGGTCACCGGCTCACGGCACCAGTATCCGCAGGGCGTCCTTCGCCACCGCGACCTCCACCGGGAGGGAGGTGATGAACTCCCCGTCGGCGTAGGCGGTGATGCCGGGGGACTCGATCCGCAGGGACTCGGTGCGCAGCGTGGTGACCTCCGGGTGTCCCACGTGGGTGCCCTTGAAGAGGGTGGGGAAGAAGCGGGCGATGCGCAGCCGGGGCATGGCGTCGACCAGGGTGAGGTCGAGCAGCCCGTCGTCGGGGAGGGCGGCGGGGCACATCAGCATGCCGCCGCCGTAGCTGCGGGTGTTGCCGACGGCGGCCAGGGTGAGGTCGCGTTCGATGACGGTGCCGTCGGCGAGGGTGATCCGGAAGGGCAGCGGGCGCAGGTTGGCGAACTCGGCGAGGATGGCGAGGTTGTAGCGCATCCGGCCGCGCGGCCAGCGCAGCCGGTTGGCGCGGTCGCTGACCAGGGAGTCGAAGCCGGTGGCGAGGACGGAGCCGTACCAGCGCACGGCGCCGTCGGGGCCGGTGATCCGGCCGAGGTCGACGCCCCGGGTGCGCCCGGCGGCGATGACGTCGGCGGCGTCCTCGGGGGCGCCGAGCGGCAGCCCGTACTCGCGGGCGTGGTCGTTGCCGGTGCCGGCCGGGACCACGCCGAGCGGGACGGGAGTGCCGGCGAGGGCCTGGAGGGCGAGGTTGATCATGCCGTCGCCGCCGACCACCGCCACCGCGTCCACGCCGTCGGCCGCCGCCTCGCGGGCGAGGCGGACGGCGTCCTCGGGGGAGCGGCCGGCGTGCGGTTCGACCTGGACGCCGAGGGCCCGCAGCCGGGCGGTGGCCCGGTGGGCGGCGGGCTCGGCGTGGCCGATGCCCGCCGCCGGGTTGGTGAGAACGGCGACCCTGCGGACGGTTCTCACGCCGGTCACGGGATCAGCTTGCCGGGGTTGAGGATGCCCGCCGGGTCGAGTTCGGCCTTGACGGCGCGCAGGATGCGCACGCCGAGCTCGCCGACCTCGTCGGTCATCCACGGCCGGTGGTCGGCGCCGACGGCGTGGTGGTGGCTGATGGTGCCGCCGGCGCCGAGGATGGCGTCCCCGGCGGCGCGCTTGGCGGCGCCCCAGCGGGTGAGCGGGTCCTCGCCGAGGGCGGCGACGACGGTGAAGTAGAGCGAGGCGCCGGTCGGGTAGACGTGGGAGACGTGGCAGAGCACGAGGGAGCCGGGCAGGGCCGTGGTGAGCGCCTCGGTGACGGCGACCCGCAGGGCGGGCAGCCGGCTCCAGCTGGTCGCGGTCTCCAGGGTCTCGCACAGGGCGCCCGCGCTGAGCAGCGAGTCGCGCAGGTAGGGGGCGTTGAACCGGCCGTGCTCCCAGGCCCGGGCCGGGGCTTCGCCGAGCGAGGTGCCGCCGGCGGCGAGCAGGGCGTCGCGGGTGAGCTGCTGCCGGGCGGCGACCTGGGCGGCGCTGCCCTCGAAGACGGTGACGGCCAGGCAGCCGGTGACCGCCGGAGCGCCGCCGATCTGCTCGGTCAGGGCCAGGTTGATCATGGTCTCGGCCTCGTCGGAGAGCCGGATCACGGTCGGGCCGGTGCCCTGCTGCTCGACGGCGCGCAGCGCGGCGGTGCCGGTGGCGAAGTCGGGGAAGCTCCACGCCTCGTACGCCTTGACGGCGGGCAGCGGGTGGACCCGCAGCCGGACGGCGGTGATCACGCCGAGGGTGCCCTCGGAGCCGAGGAAGAGCTGGCGCAGGTCGGGGCCGGCGGCGGAGGCGGGGGCGCGGCCGAGGTCGAGCACCCCGCTGGGGGTGACGACGCGCAGCCCGCGCACCATCTCGTCGAAGCGCCCGTACCCGGCGGAGTCCTGGCCGGAGGAGCGGGTGGCCGCGAAGCCGCCGATGGTGGCGTAGCGGAAGCTCTGCGGGTAGTGGCCGAGTTCCCAGCCGCGCTCGGCGAGCAGCTGTTCGGCGGCGGGGCCGGTGAGGCCGGCGCCGAGGACGGCCTCGCCGGAGGTCTCGTCCAGGTCGAGCAGCCGGTCGAAGCGGCGCAGGTCGAGGGAGACGACGGCGTGGAAGGCGCCGCGCTCGGGGTCGAGGCCGCCGACCACGCTGGTGCCGCCGCCGAACGGGACGACGGCGATGCGGCGTTCGGCGCACACCGCGAGGAGGGCGGCGATCTCCTGCTCGCTGCCGGGCAGCACGACGGCGTCGGGCGCGTCCTGGGGTTCGCGGCTGCGGCGGCGCAGCAGGTCGGGGGTGGACTTGCCGCCGGCGCGCGGCAGCCGGTCGGCGTCGGCGGCGCTGACGTGCGCCTCGCCGACGGCGGCGGCGAGCGCCTTGAGGTCCTCGGCGGAGATCCGGGACGGGTGCAGCACGACCTCGTCGGCGCCCGGCCCGGGGGCGGCGTCGCCGGTGACGCCGAGGGCGGCGGCGAGCAGTCCCTTGATGTCGGCGGACAGCTCCTTGGCCAGGGCCGGGTCGCCCCAGGCGTCCCACTTCATCGGGGGGAGCGGAAGTGCGGCGCCCGCCGGTTCCGCTTGCGTCTCAGGTGCCATGCGTTACAGTTTCACACATCATGTCAAGTAGTAACGCCGAGCCGTCGAGTGCGGCCGATCAGCCCAGCGGCACCGAGCCGCGCAGCACCGACGACACGATCCTGGACGCCGCCGCCGACCTGATCGTCCACCTCGGCGTGCGCCGCACCCAGCTCGCCGAGATCGCCCGCCGCGCCGGGGTCAGCCGTCCGACCGTCTACCGCCGCTGGCCCGACGTCCGGGCGGTGATCGGCGCGCTGCTCACCCGGGAGATCCTCGCCACCCTGGCGGCCACCGCGCAGGCCGGCCGCGACCGGGAGGCCTTCGTCGAGCGGACCGTGGACATCGCCGTCCGGCTGCGCGACCACCCGGTGATCGGCGCGCTGCTGCGCTCCGACGACTCCGACCTGCTGCTCGAGTACGTCGTCGAGCGGCTCGGCGCCAGCCAGCGCGGCCTGCTGGAGGCGCTGCGCACCGGCATCCAGCAGGGCCAGGCGCACGGCTCGATCCGGGCCGGCGAGCCGCTCGAACTGGCCGCCATGGTCCTGCTGATCGCCCAGTCCACCGTCCAGTCGCACCGCATGGTCGCCTCCCTGCTGCCCGAGGCGGCCTGGCGGCGCGAACTGGCCAGAGCACTGAACGGATACCTCGCGCCGTGACCCCCACCCCAGGCCCGCACGCCGGACCGTACGCAGGAACCGGCCGGCTCGACGCCGTCCGCCGGGAGCTGGAACTCCACGCGCTCGGCGACGACGCCCGGATCGACCTCCTGGTCATCGGCGGCGGCGTCACCGGCGCCGGAGTGGCCCTGGACGCGGCCTCGCGCGGCCTGCGCACGGTGCTGGTCGAGGCCCGCGACCTCGCCTTCGGCACCAGCCGCTGGAGCTCCAAGCTGGTGCACGGCGGGCTGCGCTACCTCGCCTCCGGGCAGCTCAAGGTCGCCCGGGAGAGCGCCGTCGAGCGCAACGTGCTGATGACCCGCACCGCCCCGCACCTGATCCGGGCGCTGCCCCAACTGGTGCCGCTGATCCCGGGTCTGCTGCGCCCGGGCCAGGCCGCGCTGATCCGCACCGGCTTCCACGCCGGCGACGCGCTGCGCCTGACGGCCGGCACCCCGGGCGCCCTGCTGCCCCGGGTGCGCCGGATCGACGCCGACCGGACCCGCCGACTGGTGCCGGGCGTCCGGACCGCCGGGCTGCGCGGCGCGCTGGTCGCCCACGACGGCCAACTCGTGGACGACGCGCGGCTGGTGGTCGCGTTGGCCCGGACCGCCGCGCAGTACGGCGCGAGCGTGCTGACCAGGGTGCGCGCCGAGCAGGTCACCGGCACCTCGGCCCGGCTGGTGGACACCCTGACCGGGCGGGAACTGGCCCTCCGGGCCGGCGCGGTGGTCAACGCCACCGGCGTCTGGGCGGGCGAGGTGGACACCTCGATCAGGCTCCGGCCCAGCCGGGGCACCCACCTGCTGGTGGACGCGGCGGCCCTCGGCCACCCCACCGCCGCCCTCACCGTGCCGGTGCCCGGCTCCACCAGCCGGTTCGTCTTCGCCCTGCCGCAGCAGCTCGGCCGGGTGGCGATCGGCCTGACCGACGAGGACGCCCCGGGCCCGATCCCGGACGAGCCGCAGCCCACCGAGGCCGAGCTCGCCTTCCTCCTCGACACCGTCAACGCCGCCCTCGCCACCGCCCTGACCAGGGCGGACGTTCGCGGCGCCTACGCCGGGCTGCGCCCGCTGATCGACACCGGGGACGGCAGCACCGCCGACATCTCGCGCGAGCACGCGGTGCTGGAGAACCCCGACGGGGTGATCACCGTGGTCGGCGGCAAGCTCACGACCTACCGCCGGATGGCCCAGGACGCGGTGGACACCGCCGTCCGGCTGCGCGGCCTGCCCGCCCGCGCCTGCTGGACCGCCCGGCTGCCGCTGGTCGGCGCCCCCGGCCACCGCGACAGCCGCCCGCTGCCGACCGGGACGGGGCCCGCCGGCCCGGTGCCCGCCTCGCTGCTCGCCCGCCACGGCGGTGCGGCCCACGAGGTGCTGGCGGCCGGGGAGTTGACGCCGATCGCGGAGGGCCTGGACGTGACCCGTGCCGAGGTCGCCCACGCCGTCCGCCACGAGGGCGCGCTGGACGCCGCCGACGTGCTCGACCGCCGCACCAGGATCGGGCTGGTCGCGGAGGACGCCGAGCGGGCCCGGAAGGCGGTCGAGGAGATCGTGGCGGAATGCCTCGGGGGCGGTCGGGAGGGCTGAGCGCTCCGCGGGAAGGGGCTTTCCGATCTGCGTGAACAAACCCACCCGAACGGATGGTTTCAGCGCGCCGTGCGCTCCGGCATCGGGTGCTCGGCGCCGGACAGCTCCAGCACGCAGGAGAGCGGGTGCTCGGCCCGGCCCGTGCGGTCCAGCCGCACCGCGAGCGGCTTCGGCGGTTCCTCGGCGACCTGGGCGGCGAGGGTCAGCGGGTAGACGCCGTGGCCGTGGACCCGGTGGAAGGCGCACTCCTTGCCGTCGACCAGCAGCTCGGTCTCGGTGATCCAGCCGGACCGCACGTTGACGGTCACCGAGTGCCCGCCCTGATCGAGGTGGAAGCTGTACCGCTGGCGCATCGGGACCTCCGGCGACAGGCCTGCGACGAGGGGAAATCCACTGCCAGTCTAGGGTCCCCGGTCCTCACGGTGCTCGGCGTGCGCGGCGCAGGGGTGCGCGGCCGGCCGCAGACGGATTCTCGTGATCTCTACAGTGTTGTAGATTCGTCCACAGGGAGAGATCCGAGGAGGGCATTGTGGGAGTTTCGCTGGCCAAGGGCGGCAACGTCTCGCTGAGCAAGGAGGCGCCCGGTCTGAGCGCCGTGATCGTCGGTCTCGGCTGGGACGTGCGTACCACCACCGGGGCCGACTACGACCTGGACGCCAGTGCGCTGCTGTGCAACGCGCTGGGCAAGGTGGTCTCGGACCAGCACTTCGTCTTCTTCAACAACCTCCGCAGCCCCGACGGTTCGGTCGAGCACAGCGGCGACAACCTGACCGGCGGCGGGGACGGGGACGACGAGCAGATCAAGGTCGACCTGGACCGCGTCCCGGTCGACGTGGCCAAGGTGGTCTTCCCGGTGTCGATCTACGACGCCGACGCCCGGCTGCAGAGCTTCGGCCAGGTGCGCAACGCGTTCATCCGGATCGTCAACCAGGCCAACGGCGTCGAGATCGCGCGCTACGACCTCACCGAGGACGCCTCGACCGAGACCGCGATGGTCTTCGGCGAGCTGTACCGCAACGGCAACGAGTGGAAGTTCCGCGCCATCGGCCAGGGGTACGCCTCGGGTCTGCGCGGCATCGCGACCGACTACGGCGTCAACGTCTGACCCCGTCCGGCCGGTTGGGACAACACCCGCTGCCGCCGGGTGAATCGACGGGATTTCGGCGGTCGCGCCGTCCGCTCAGCCGGTCCGGCCGAGCGCGTGGCCGCCGAAACCGGCGCTGCCGGTGAGCTGTTGCCGCCACCAGGCGGTCATGGCCGGCTCGTCCATTCCGGACCAGTCCGGCGCCGCGGTGACCTGGGCCCGCCCGAGGGTGCGGCCCAGTTCCACCAACTCCCGGCCGGTCGCGGTGCGTTCGCGGTCGTAGGCGGCCAGCAGGTCGGGCCAGGAGCCGGCGTCCCGTCCCGCCAGCTCGAAGGCGTGGGCGTCCTGCATCGCCTTCACCGCGCCGCTGGTGTTGTGCGGGCGCACCACGGTGGCCGCGTCCCCGCCGATCAGCAGCCGGCCGGCCGTGCGGCGCGGGGCCGCCAGGTCGTAGATCGGCTGCAGGAAGGTCCGTTCGCGCGGGGTGAGCGTGACCAGCCCGGCCCAGTACGGCGGCAGGTGCCGCTCGGCGAGCTGCCGCAGCTCGTCCAGCCGGGCGTCGGTGAGGCTGCCCGCCGGGATGCTGGTCGGGCCGTCGAGCCGCAGCCAGTCGGGGGTGGGGGCGTAGAAGACCCAGTTCACCTGGGTGCGGCCGGGCTCGACCCCGGGGATGCGGTAGATCACCGTCTGGCCGCCGGGGTAGCAGGCGGTGATGCAGTGCTCCTCCGGCCAGGGCGCGGCGCCGCCGGGCAGTTCGGCCAGCAGGGCGGCGTCGTAGCTGCCGCGCCAGCACACGTACCCGGCGTACTCGGGCTCGGCCTGCGGGCAGACGGCGGCGCGCACCACCGAGCGGTAGCCGTCGGCGCCGATCACCAGGTCGTACTCCTCGCGGCCGCTCCCCGCGTCGACCCAGGCGCCGTGCGACCCGTCGCCGCCGATCGGTCGGCCGGCGCCGTTCGGTCCGCCACCGTCGTCGAGCCCGTTGCCTCCGTCCCGGCCGTTGCCGATGCCCGGCCCGTTGCCGATACCGGACCCGTTGCCGATGCCCGGCCCGTTGCCGACGGCCGTCACCGTGGTGCCCAGCCGGAACTCGACCCGCTCGGGCATCCGTTCGCGCAGCGCCTGCCAGAGCACGCCCCAGTGGTGGGAGTGGAACGGGAACGGCTGGGCCCAGAGCAGCCGCCCGCAGCCGTCCGGCCCGTCGCCCTCGCCGGCCGCGCCCCGGGTGACCCAGCGGCGGACGGTGAGGCGGTGGCGCCGGGTGCCCGCGTCCAGGTGCCCGGCCCGGACCAGTTCGTCGAAGCGGTCGTTGTGGGTGCACAGCCCCACGCCGCGGTCCTCCAGGTGGCCGGGGCTGCGTTCCAGCACCACCACCCGTTCCGCGCCGAGCCGGGCGGCGGCGCCGGCGAAGGCGCTCCCGGCGATGCTGCCCCCGACCACGGCCACCGAGCCACCCCGCACGGTCGCTCCTCTCCCGAGCCCACGTCCTGCGCGTTGCCCCCCGCGCGGTCCGGGACACGACGATACGCCGCCGGCCGCGCCCCGGCGCCGGGTTCGAGCCATCCGGCGGGCGCTCCCGGCGGCCTGGTCCCGCCTTATGCAACTAGTTGCATAAGGCCCCACCGGTCCCCTACCCTGCGGTAACAACCACCCCGCCCCCGCCCCAGGAGACGTCGATGAGCGCCCACCCCGGCAGCAGCCGCTACCCGCACCTGCTCAGCCCGCTCGACCTCGGCTTCACCACCCTGCCCAACCGCGTGATCATGGGCTCCATGCACGTCGGCCTGGAGGAGGCCCCCGGCGGCTACGAGCGGATGGCCGCCTTCTACGCCGAGCGGGCCCGGGGCGGCGTCGGCCTGATCGTCACCGGCGGTATCGCCCCCAACGAGGCCGGGCGCCCCTGGGAGGGCGGCGCGATGCTGACCACCGAGGAGGAGGCCGACAAGCACCGCGTGGTCACCGACGCGGTGCACGCCACCGGCGGCCGGATCGCCCTGCAGATCCTGCACTTCGGCCGCTACGCCTACCACCGCGACCTGGTCGCCCCCAGCGCGATCCAGGCCCCGATCAGCCCCTTCACGCCCAACGAGCTCACCGCCGAGCAGGTCGAGCAGACCGTCGAGGACTTCGCCCGCTGCGCCGAACTCGCCCGCCGCGCCGGGTACGACGGCGTCGAGATCATGGGCTCCGAGGGCTACCTCGTCAACGAGTTCATCGTCGCCGCGACCAACCGGCGCGAGGACGAGTGGGGCGGCACGTACGAGCGGCGGATGCGCTTCCCGGTGGAGATCGTCCGCCGGGTCCGCGAGCGGGTCGGCGAGGACTTCATCATCGTCTACCGCCTCTCCATGCTCGACCTGGTGCCCGGCGGCTCCACCCTGGACGAGGTCGTCCAGCTCGCCCAGGCCGTCGAGGCCGCCGGGGCGACCATCATCAACAGCGGCATCGGCTGGCACGAGGCCCGCATCCCCACCATCGCCACCTCGGTGCCGCGCGGAGCCTTCGCCTGGGTGACGAAGAAGGTGATGGGCACGGTCGGCATCCCGCTGGTCACCACCAACCGCATCAACACCCCCGAGATCGCCGAGAGCCTGCTCGCCGACGGCAGCGCCGACCTGGTCTCGATGGCCCGCCCGCTGCTCGCCGACGCCGACTTCGTCGCCAAGGCCCGGGACGGCCGCGCCGAGGCCATCAACACCTGCATCGGCTGCAACCAGGCCTGCCTCGACCACACCTTCAACCTCCAGATCACCTCCTGCCTGGTCAACCCGCGCGCCTGCCACGAGACCGAACTCGTCCTCGGCCCCACCCGGTCGCGCAAGCGGATCGGCGTCGTCGGGGCGGGCCCGGCCGGCCTCGCCTTCGCCGTCTCCGCCGCCGAACGCGGCCACGACGTCACCCTCTACGACGCCGCCGAGACGATCGGCGGGCAGCTGAACATCGCCCGGCGCATCCCCGGCAAGGAGGAGTTCGACGAGACGCTGCGCTACTTCCGCACCCGGCTCGCGGAGTTGGCCGTCACCCAGCGGCTCGGCGAGACCGTCACCGCCGAGCAGCTGGCCGAGCAGGGCCACGACGAGATCGTCCTCGCCACCGGCGTCACCCCGCGAACCCCCGTTGACATCCCGGGAATCGACCACCCCAGCGTGCTCGGCTACCTCGACGTGCTGCGCGACGGCGCGCCGGTCGGCGAGCGGGTCGCCATCCTCGGCGCCGGCGGCATCGGCTTCGACGTGGCCGAGTTCCTCACCGACCAGGGCGACGCCGCGAGCCTCAACCCGCCCGTGTTCCAGGCCAAGTGGGGCATCGACCCGGAGTACCGCGAGCGCGGCGGCCTGCGCGCCCCGGAGCGGCCGAAGCCCCCGCGCAGCGTCCACCTGCTCCAGCGCAAGACCGGCAAGGTCGGCGCCGGCCTCGGCAAGACCACCGGCTGGATCCACCGCACCGAGCTCAAGCACCGCGGCGTGGTGATGGTCCCCGGCGTCACCTACGACCTGATCGACGACGCCGGCCTGCACCTCACCGTGGACGGCGAGCGCCAACTGCTGCCCGTGGACACCGTCGTGCTCTGCACCGGCCAGGAACCGCGCCGCGACCTGTACGAGGCGCTGCGCGGGCGCGGCCTGTCCGTGCACCTGATCGGCGGCGCCGACGTGGCCGCCGAACTGGACGCCAAGCGCGCCATCAAGCAGGGCACCGAACTGGCCGCCTCGCTCTGACCTGGCCGTCTCGCCTCGACCCGCCCGTGGGCCCCGTACGATCGACGGCATGTCGCTGCCGCACGCCATCCTCACCGCCCTGCTGGAGAAGCCGTCCTCGGGGCTGGAGCTGACCAGGCGGTTCGACAAGTCGATCGGCTTCTTCTGGCCCGCCACCCACCAGCAGATCTACCGCGAACTCGGCCGGCTGGAGGCCTCCGGACAGATCCGGGCCCTCCAGCCGGACGGGCCGGTGCGCGGGCAGAAGAAGGAGTACGAGGTCCTGCCGGAGGGCCGCGCCGAACTGGCCCGCTGGACCGCCGAGGGCGCCGACCCGCGCGCCGTCCGGGAGCCGCTGCTGCTGCGGCTGCGGGCGGCCGCGGTGGTCGGCACGGACGGGCTGGCGGTCGAGCTGGAACGCCATCTCGCCCTGCACCGGGAGCAGTTGGCCGACTACCGGCAGATCGAACGGCGCGACTTCCCGGCCGAGCGGGCGGACACCGGGAACCGGCTCCAGCACGCGGTGCTGCGGGCCGGCATCGGCCTGGAGACCTTCTGGGTGCAGTGGCTCACCGAGACCCTCGACACCCTGGAGCCCCTCGACGCCCCGACGTCCCCCGACGCCCCGCCGCCCAGCGGCCCGGCGAACCCGTCCTGACCGGTCCTGAGCCGGTCCTGACCGGTTCCGACCGGCCTGACCTGGCCCTGACCTGCGGATATCCCCGCCCGCGCGCCCCGTCCGGACCCCGGTGGGACACTGGTTGCCTGTCCCTGCCCGAACCCTCGACCGGGGGCCCGCATGTCTCGTCCCAGGCCCATCCACGCCCTCGCCGCCGCGGCCGCCGCCGTGGCGGTCGCCCTGGGCCCGGCGGCCCTGCCGGTGACGGCCGCACCCGCCCAGGACACCCAGGAACTGCCCACCGCCGACCAGCTGAAGTCGGCCCTGCTGACCGCCGCCGACCTCGGCCCCGGCTACACCGAGCTCCCGGTGACGCAGAGCCCCGGCCCCGGCGAGAGCCCGGCCCCGGTGACCGGCTGCGCCGCGCTGAGCGCACTGATCAACATGCGCGCCACCCAGACCGGCAAGGACCTCCCGTACGCCGCCGTCGAACTCGACGGCCCGGACGGCAACCCGATGGTCACCCAGACCCTCGCGGCCGAGGCACCCGACCGGCTCACCGCCGACTTCAACACCGTCGCCGACGCCCTGCGGACCTGCCACGACATCACCTTCAACGCCGGCACCGAGGACAGCGTGACCTTCACCGTCACCCCGGTCACCCTCGGCGACCGCAAGGACGCCCCCGCCGTCCACCTCGACGGCAGCCTGGCCGGCGTCCAGCTCAACGCCTACGTCGGCATCGAGCGCTTCGGCACGGTCGCCATGGCCTTCGGCTACTTCGAACGCCAGGGCACCTCCGAACAGGCCGCCTCCATGCAGTACCGCACCGCCGTCGCCAAGGTCGAACGCACCCTCGGCACCCACGCCGGCAGCACCACCGCCCCCACCCCCGCCACCCCGGCAGGCCAACCCGTCTGACCCTCCCGCCGCCCCGGCCGGGGCGGGGGCATGGTTCACCCGTCTACCGGGTCGGCAACCCCAGGATTCCGGCACCGGCGCGGTTGCCAAGCTGGCCGCTGCAGACGGGAATCCGGCCTGCGAGCGGTACTTCCAGTACGTCAAGAACAAAACGGGCGAGGCGCTGATCCTGACCGGTGTGGACACCCGCCAAGGGCCTTTCGAGCGAAAGTAGTCGGGGATCGTGAGCTCTCGTCGAGTCCGTCTCCGGGGGCGCCCCATCCGAAGGTCGGATGGGGCGCCCCCGGTGGTCCGGCTCAGGGATGCGCTGTGCCGAAGGGGTTGTCGATCACGTAGCGCCAGTGGCCGGTGGGGTCGCGGCGGGCGACGTCGGTGGCGGTGCCGGTGAGGTGGACGGGGGTGCCGTCGGGCGTGGTGCCGGTGATCTGCCAGTCGACGATGAGGAGGGCGAGGTCGCCGGCCACGTAGGTGTGCCGGGGGTGGACGGTGATGGGCAGGCCGAGGGCGAGGAAGTCGGCGTTGGCGCGGTGGAGTTCGGGGCCGGTGGCGGTGGTGCCCGGGGTGGGCACGAAGACGGCGCCGGGTTCGTAGACCTGCGCGAGCAGGGCCGGGTCGCCGGAGTTGAAGGCGGCGGCGAAGACGGCCGGGTGTTGTGCCGGGTCGGTGGTGAGGGGGAGGGTGGCGGGGTGAGTCATGGGAGCAGTGAAGACCGGCCCGGCGTGGGTTACCAAATGGGAACCGGCGGACGGTTCTGGGACGAGGAGTTGGTGCCGGACGGGCGCGGCCGTACGGTGCGACCGGAGGCGGACTGCCCGGTGGAGGTGGCGCTCGCGGCGGTGGCCGGGCGGTGGACGACGTTGGTGCTGCGGGAGTTGATGCACGGCCCCGCCTCGAACGGGGAGTTGCGCGCGCGGTTGCCGGAGATCAGCTCGAAAGTGCTGGCGGAGCGCCTGCAGGCGCTGGGGGAGCGGGCGTTGGTGGTGCGGGAGCGGCTGCCGGGCTTTCCGGTGCGGACCTCGTACCGGCTGACGCCGGCGGGCGAGGCGCTGCGGCCGCTGCTGGTGGAGCTGTACCGGACGGGGGTCACCCTCACCGGGGGTTGACGGGCGGGGGCGACGGCGAGCCGGCGGGGCTCAGGGGTGGTACACCACCTCGGGGAAGGCCTTCGACGGCCCGTCGAGCAGGTCGCCGCAGTGCCGGCCGCGCAGGTGGAGGTCGAAGAAGGCGCGTGGGTACGCCTGTTGGATGAGGACGCCGCGGGCCGGGTCGAGGGTGCCGACCTGGGACCGGATCTGCTGCTCGGTCAGGCCGAGCAGCCGGCCCGACTGCGGGATCAGCGTCATGTTGTCGCCGTAGGAGTTGTGCACGGCGCCGGTGGCCTGGACGTCGAGGCGCCAGCCGCGCAGGTGGGTCCAGAAGGTCTCGGCGTACGGGTTGGTGGCCCGGGCGAAGTCGGCGGTCATCAGCATGAAGGGCCGGTCGATGTCGGTGCTGATCGCGGGGTTGGCGGCCATCGGGCCGTCGAGGGAGAGCCCGGCGCGGATGCGGCGGTCGGCGACCATGGCGAGGGCGGTGGCGGTGCCGCCCTTGGACCAGCCGAAGGCGCCGATGTTCCGCGCGTCGAGGCCGCCGAGCAGACCGGTCGGCAGGGTGCGGCCGGCGACGTCGGGGTTGCGCCCGTTGGCGAGGTCGACGACGCGGTCGAGCAGGAAGAGCAGGTCGGCGGCGTAGTCCCGCGGGTACAGCCCGGGGTCGACGCCGTCCCGCGTGACGACGGTGCCGTCCGGGAACTCGGTGACCCCGTCGTGGGTGTGGTCGATGGTGACGACGGCGAAACCGTGGCTGGCCAACTCCTGGACGGTGATGGTGTGGTCGGCGCGGTGGCTGCCCGCGCCGTGGGAGTAGAGCACCACGGGAAGCGGCCGGCCGGTCCGGTGGACGGGGGCGCCCTGGTGGCCCGAGGTGAGCGGGGCCAGCGCGAGGGGGATCGGGAAGCCGACGTCGTCGAGGAAGGCCTTCAGGGCGCCCTCGGTCATCCAGGGGGCGAGCGGGTACGCGCCGGCGTCGGCGGTGCGGGCCGGGTACCAGACGGTGGCCATCAGCTCGCGGAACCGGCCGGGCCTGGCGTTCGGGTCCAGGCGGGACTCGTCGCGCAGGTGCAGCGGCACCATGCCCACCGGGTACGGGCCGGTGGGCGCGGGCAGGGTGAGGCGCCCGGCATCGACAGCAGGGGAAGCGGGAACGGGCGCGGCCGAGGCGGTGCGGGTGAGGCCCAGTGGCGCGACGGCCCCCAGCGCGAGGGCGGCGCCCAGCAGGCGGCGGCGGGTCGGTCCGGTGAGGGATGCGACAGGCGTGGTGTCCATGAGTGGAACGCTGTCACGCGTGGCGGGTGGACGTCATCGGCCCGCCGATTGATCCTCCGTCGCCGGGCATTGGCCCACGGATTTACACCCCCGGGCTGATGCGGAACGGCTCCGGGCGGCCGGACGTCGGAGCCGACCCGTGTCCGGTACTACGATGCGCAGCGGCACCTTCCGAATGACTCACGGGGGATCTGATGACGGGTCAGTGGCAGGAACTCGGCGCGCCGGGCGGGATCGAGGCGTACGTGCACCGGCCGGAGGGCGAGGTGCGTGGCGCGGTGGTGGTCTGCTCGGAGCTGTACGGGGTCAACGACTACCTTCGGGGCGTCTGCGCCGAGTTGGCGGGCCTCGGCTACGTGGCGGTGGCTCCGGACTTCTACTGGCGCAGCGCCCGGCGCACGGAACTCGGCTACGCCGCCGAGGAACGCGAGGCGGGCCTGGTGCTGATGCGCGCCCTGGACCGCGACGAGCTGGTCGCCGACGCCGCCGAGGCGCTCGCCGCCGCCCGGGGCCTGGCCGAGGGGCGCGGGGTGGCGTTCGTCGGGACGAGCATGGGCGGGCACATCGCCGTACGGGCGGCCACCGAGCTGCGCTTCGAGCTGGCCGCGGTGTTCTACCCGGGCTGGCTGCTGAACTCCGGCTTCCCGTTGGTCGGTCCGGTGCCGCCGCTGGAGACGGCCGAGCGGATCGCGGCGAACGGCGTGTACCTGCTGGGCTTCTGCGGCGGGCTGGACCACATCCTCCCGCTGGAGGAGTGGCAGGAGGCCGAGCGGCGGCTGACCGCGGCCGGGGTCGAGCACGAGTTGGTCACCTACCCGGGCGCCCGGCACGGCTTCGCGGCGGACCGCCCGGCGGACCACGACGCCGCCGCGACGGCCGACGCCTGGCGGCGGGTCCACGAGGCGCTCGCCGAGCGGCTGTAGCCGGACGGCGACGACCTGCCGACGGCCGGGGCGGCGACCGGACGACGGCCGGGCGCCGCCCCGGCGACAGCCGGAGCGCCGCACTCCGATCCCAGGAACCGGGCGGGGATCCCGCGGCGTGTGCACCTCGGAAACGCGATCACGCATCACGCATCACGGATCGCAGGTCGGACGAGGGGGACGAGCACGGATGGCGGCAACGGAGAAGGACGGTAGATCGGGCGGCTGCGCGTGGTTCCTCGCCGGGCCGGTGCTCGCGGCGGCGGGCACCGCGCTGGCGACGGCCCTGGCCTCGCGGAGGTGGGACGCCTGCCCGTTCGGGATGGACGCGCCGACCCGGGCGTCGATGGCGATGAGCATGCCGTTCGCCTGGGTCGGCATCACCGTGTTGCTGGTGCTGCTGCAGGCCCTGCTGGCGCTGGTGCTGCCGGAGGGCATCGAACCGGAGGTCAAGTGGGTGGTGCTGGTCGTGGCCGCCGTGGTGCTGTTCCTCCTGCTCGGCGTCGCCCTGGGCTCGCCGGACGCCGAGCCGGGCGGCCCCTGCTACCAGGAGTAGTGGCCGGACCCCCGGCTTCCCCGCCGAGCCCTCGGCGGGGTGAAGATCGAAATGCGCGGACGGCCGCGGCCCTCCACGGTGGGACCGTGGCTGCGATCGTCGTCCTCTTCGAAATGGCCCCGGACCAGGCCCTCGGCCCCGAGGGTGTCGGCCCGGGCGTGGTCGGGGTGCACGCCGCCGGCCAGGACCCGGACGTCCCGGAGGACCCGCAGCCGCGCACCCTCTGCGGGCTGGACACCGCTCCGATGGAGCACGCCCACTACCGCCCCGCCCGGCCGGGTGAACCGTGGTACCCGCCGGAGCTGGAGCAGCAACGCTGCCGGCTCTGCGAGGCGGCGCTGCACCGGCTCTGAACGCCCCGCGGCGACCCGTGGTCCCGCCGCCGTGTCCGTACCGCCCGGCGGTCGCCGTCCGTGATCGCGCGGGCCGCCGCCCCGGAGGTGACGACCGGTGGTGCGGCGCCGGCAGACGGGTAGGCAGACAGGCAGACTGGGCAGACAGGGATGCGGGCGGGCGGCCGGGCAGGGCTCAGCGGGGCCGGTGGGCGACGGCGGCGAACATCGTCACCGACAGGTGGAACGCCCCGGCCCCGGCGGCCGCGTCGAGATCGGCGTACAGCCGGTCGCGCTGCTCCTCGGTGATCAGACCCCGCTCGACGGCCGCCGCGCCGAGCCCGCGGACGAGCGGCCCGCCGGTGGCGTGGGAGTCGTGCAGCAGGACGTCGGCGCCGAGCCGGTCGACGGTCAGCCCCGCCTCGACCAGCCAGCCCGCGAGGCTGCGCCCGGCGTCGGGTCGGGCGGCGGCGTCCCGGACGACGGTGGCCAGCGCGGACTGGACGTCCGGCTCGGCCGGATGGATCAGGAAGGTGGACCAGTCGGTGTCCAGCAGCGCGACCCGACCGCCGGGGCGCAGCACCCGGGCCATTTCGGCGACGGCCCGCGCCGGATCGGTGAGGTGCTGGAGGACGTGCTCGCACCAGACCGCGTCCAACTCACCGTCCGGCAGCGGCAGTGCGAGCGCGTCGCCGTCCACGAACCGGGCCGGGCTGCCGGCCTCGGCGGCACGCCGCTCGGCGACGGCCCGCAGCCCGGGGTTGGGCTCGACGCCGATCGCACTACCGATCGCACCACCGATCGCGCCGCCCGTCGTGCCGCCCGTTCCGCTGCCCGTCGCGTCGCCCGTTCCGCCGTCCGTCGCGCCGCCCTCCGGGGTGACCGCCGCCGCGAGCACCTGGGTCTCCGACCCGGTGCCCGCGCCGACGTCCAGCGCTCGCTCGCCGGGGCGTACGGCGAGTTCGGCGTGCGCCCAGGCACGCAGCCGCCGTACGCCGGGGTTGGCGGCCTGGGCGTCCAGCGCGGCGATCAGCCGGTCGGTGACCGCCGGGTCGGCGTTGGCGCGGTGGAAGGCCGAGGTGGGGCGCGGGTCGGTCATGGCGTCACCCTAGACGGATATGACGGACCGCCAGGTCATGTCCCACCGGGCCCTCGGGATCAGTACAGCTTGTTCACGGCGGCCCGGACGGTCTCCTTGAACGCGGGGACGTCGGGCTGGGTCCAGTTGCTCTCCCACTCGACCAGGGCGACGGTGTTGCCGTCCCGGCCCACGCCGTAGAGGACGTCGACGTGGCCGCTCCACGTGGTGACGTACTTCAGGTGGATGCCGCCGACGGTCGCGCCCTCCTCGACGTCGACCGTGCCGTGGTCCTGGCCGGTCACCACGTCGCCCGGGTACTGGGCCTGCTGCCGGCCCGCGCAGCCGGCGTAGTACTGCCGGGCGGAGTCGGCGAGGGCGATCGCCTCGGCCTCGGTCGGCAGCACGTAGACCCGCTCGTAGGCGGAGGCGGTCTCGGAGGTGAGGAAGTCCGCGCTCCAGATGTTCTCCTCGGGGACGCTCGGGCGGTTCCAGTCGGCGAGACAGCGGGTGTCGAAGCCCCCGCCGGGCTGGTCCGACGCGCCGCCCTGCCAGGTGAGGTCGTCCGGCGGCAGGTCCGCGACGGTGAGCATGCCGGGGCGGGCGCTCTGCGCCTGCGCCGGGGTCGCGGCCTGGGCGGTCGCCGCGGCGACCAGCAGGGCGGCGGCCACCGCGCGCACTCCGGTCCGGGTCCTGAACCTGGTCCTCATCCGTCCACCTCCGGGTGTCGTCAGCTGCGCCCAGGATCGGCGACGGCGGCGACTCGTGCGGGGCGGACACGAACGGAGGCCGGAACACCGCTCCTGGGACGGCGGATCCGGCCGAAACCGCGCGGTTGGCCGGGACGCGCAGTGGGGACGGAGTGCGAAGGAGTGGGAAGTCGGCTCGGCCGGCTTCCCACTCCTCGGGGTCGGTCACCGGGACGGCGCCGGCCGCACGCCGACCGAGCCGCCGGTCACGCGGTACCGTCGCGGATCAGCGTGGCAGCAGGCCCGTGAGGACCGGGTCCGTCGGGAGCCGGGCCGACTCGGTGGCGCGCGGCGCGGAGATCGGGAAGACTCGCCCGCATGGTTTCGGTGTTGCAGAACGTGGCGATCGACTGTGCGGACGCCTATGAACTGGCCCGGTTCTGGAGCAGGGTGACCGGTCGGCCGTTGGATCCCGACTGCCGGCCGGGGGACCACGAGACCCAGGTGCTGCTGGCGGACGGCCCGGTGCTGTACTTCAACCAGGTGCCCGAGGCGAAGACGGTCAAGAACCGGGTCCACCTGTGCCTGCGCCCCGAGACCTCGCGCGACCAGGAGGTGGACCGGCTGCTGGGCCTCGGTGCCGCCTTCGTCGGCGACCACCGGAACCCCGACGGTTCGGGGTGGGCCGTCCTCGCCGACCCCGAGGGCAACGAGTTCTGCGTGCTGCGCAGCGAGTCCGACCGGGCCGCTACGAACCCCTGAGGCCCGGGCGGCGCCCTGGCCGGGAAGCCGGGGGACGGCCCGGTGGCCGCCGCGGCACGATGCGGGGCGCATCGGGAGGATCCCGGACCCGCTGCCGGACCCGCTGCCGGCGCCCTGCCAGGCTCCGGCGGCGTCACCGGAGCAGGACCACGCCCGCGACCGTCGCCGCCGCCATGACGACGAGCGCCGTGACCGCGAAGCCGACGTTCCCCGCCACGGATCGGCGGGTGGCCGCGAGGTCCGGTGTGAAGTCGGCCGGATCCCCCGGCGCGTAGTGGACCGTGACGTCCTGGCCGTGCGCGACGGCGCGGTCGGGGAGGGCCGACGGGTAGTAGGCGGTGACGGCCGTTCCGTCCTGGGTGGTGAAGGCGATGACGGGTGTCCGGCTGGTCCGGACGTCACCGTCCGCGTCGGTCGCGACGGTCCTGAGGACGGCGACGACGCGGCCCGGCACGGACACCATGGCGGCCAGTGCGTCGAGCCGGCTTCTCGTCGTCCGCCTCTCCCCGGGCAGGTGGAACGCGGTCAGGACGGTGAGGGGCCCGCAGACCGCGACCAGGGCCCACGGCCAGCCCCAGTCGATCGAGGCGACGACCACCAGCCCGACGTAGATCAGGAACACCGCCGAGTTCGGCCAGGCGAGCCCCCGGCTCCGCTCGTGGGGGTCGTTGGCGAACCGGAAGGCGTGCGGCATCCCCGGCGGGTAGTGGACTCCGATCTCCCGGCCCACCCAGGCCGTGGTGATCGGGTCGCCGCAGTCGCCGTCGTTGGTGACGGTGAACTCCTCGCCGGTGGAGGGGTCCTGGAAGCGGACGACGACCGCTATCCCGTCCCTGTCGGAGCTCCCGTTCCGGGGTTCCCGGACCCGTTCGATCCGGCCCGTCGCGCGGACCGTCCGCTGCGCCCGGGTCACGCCGGCCAGCGACCGGCCGTACCCGACCAGCGCCACGAGGCCGAACACCCCGCACCACAGCGCCAGAACTCCGTGCCAGTCCATGCGTGACCCGCTCCTGTCCGTGATCAGTGCGATGAGGTGCGCCGCCACACCCGGCCCTGGCCGTCGGCCTCCAGTACGGCGCTTCCCTCGGGCCCGGTCGCGCTGACCACGATGGTGACGGCGCCGGTGAGGCGGTGGACGACGATGCTCCAGTCCCGCGGGGCCTGGGCGCCGAGGGTGGTCCTCGCCTCCTCCACCAGGGCGGGGAGCCGCTCGTAGGGCAGTTCCAGCGGATCGAACTCCCGGGCATTCGTATCGGCCGAGGAGAACACCACCGACAGCGTGCGGTCCGTGACGGTGAGGCCGGTCACCAGGTGCGAGTCCCCTTGCCGGGTCAGCGAGTCGACGGCGAGGCGCAGTTCGCCGCCGTCGAGGAAGGACTGCCCGGCGCCGAGCACGACGGTGCCGGAGCCCGCCGTCACCACGGTGGACGACCACGTCGAGGAGACCGTCGGCGTCGCGGACGGGGGCGGCTGGGCGGTGGCCTTCCGCTCGAACAGGTCCGCCCGGAACAGGAGGACGACGGCCGCCGCGCCGAGCAACAGGCCGAGCAGCCCGAGGAAGCCGACGGCACGGACCTCGGGCGGCTCGCTCACCCTGGCCGCGCCGGGCACGGCGTCGAGCCGCGCGCCGGCCGCCCGTTCCTCCCACTCCGGAGTCGGCCGCTTCACGATCCTCACCAGCCACGGCCGGTCCGGCGGATACCGGACCACCAGGACGTCGCCCGGCCGGTGGTCGGGGAGGTCGACGACGTTGACGTCCTGGGTGAACTCCACCCGGAACGCGGGCCCTTCGTCGGGCACGACGGTGAGGTCGAAGCGCACCGGCACGTCGGTCAGCTTCGTCTCGGCGGCGGTCAGGCTCTCGACCGTCGCGAGCGCGGTACGCGGGACGACAGCGGCTTCCCGGGCCTGCCGCGGCCGGTCGGCGAGGAGCAGTAGCAGGCCGTAGGCGATCGGAACGCCCAGGCCCCCGACGAGCAGCGGCACCTTCTCGACCACGACGCCGACGACCATCGCGGCGAGCGAGCCGCCGATCACGCCCCCGGTCAGGAAGCCGCGGGCGAGGGCGACCGGGGTGTTGCGTCCAGGCGGCGCGCCGGTGGTCGTCGTCATACCGGTGATTGTGCCGGGTGGGGTCGACGGCCGACAGGTCCTGTGCCAACAAGCTTGCGCCGTAACCGCCGTAACCGCCGTAACCGCCGCATCGCCGTGTCCGCCGTAACCGTGGCGCCCGCCGCACTCCCCGCACTCCCCCGCACTCCCCGCACTCGCCGTGCCCGCCGCACCCGAGGCAACCTCCTCACCCGCCGCAAACCTTCCTGACCGGTCGTCATGACGTGGTGGATCGCCTGTTCTAGGATCCTGGGGCCGGTGAAGGTTCCCTTCCCCGTGAGCTCCGGGAACGCGGCCGGGGCGG
The DNA here is from genome assembly GCF_055383135.1 of Kitasatospora sp. Xyl93. Classification (NCBI taxonomy): domain Bacteria; kingdom Bacillati; phylum Actinomycetota; class Actinomycetes; order Kitasatosporales; family Streptomycetaceae; genus Kitasatospora; species Kitasatospora sp. Xyl93. The sequence goes on from NZ_AP029185.1 coordinate 6,466,872, forward strand.
AAGGGGCGGGGCGGCCGATCGCCGTAGTTCGGACAGCGCTTCGCTCCTTCCGGGCGGCACGTCGCCGGCAGAACCCGTGTCCGGCGTCCGGGGCGGCGGGGCCGGGTTCCCATCCTTCGAGGGGGAGGCTTCACCATGAGTCGAACGGGTACGTGTCCAAGAGTCCTGATAGTCGGGGCGGGCCTGGCCGGGACGGCCACGGCCATCCGGCTGCTCTGCTTCGCGCGCGGGCCGCTGGAGATCGTCCTGCTGGAACGGCGTCCCGACTACCGGTGCGCCGGGGTCGCCTACCACCGGGACGGCAACCCCTGGGACCACGTGTTCAACATCCAGGCGGGCCGGATGTCGGTGTTCCGCGAGGACGTGCTCGACTTCGTCCGCTGGGCCAACCACGAGGCGGACCGCGGCGGTTGGCCGGAGCCCTGGGCCGGCCTCCGGTTCGTCGAGCAGGGGCCGGCGCCCCGACGGATCTTCCAGGACTACCTGGTCGACCGGCTGGCCGAGGCGCGGCGTGAGGCCAGCCCGGGTGTCGTGCTCGTCGAGGCGGACGGCGAAGCGGTCGACCTCGAAGTCCGATCCGGCCGCGTCGACGTGACGGTGGAACGGTTCGCCGTGGAAGGCGGTCCGGGCCGGGCGGCCACCGTGCTCCGCGCCGACCACGTCGTCCTCGCGACCGGTCTCGAACTCCGGGAGCCGGCCTTCGCCTCCGAGGTCCGCACCCATGCGTCCTTCGTGCGCAACCCCTACTCCGCGGCCGGAATCCGGAAGCTCGCGGACCTCCGTTCCGAGGCAACGGTCGCGATCGTCGGCTCGGTATTGAGCGCCTACGACTCGGCGGGCCTCCTGCTGCGCCGGGGCCACACCGGGCGGATCCACCTGATCTCCAGGACCGGCACCCTGTTCCGGACGTACCCCGGCGGCCACGAGCACGGGGTGGTGCGCCTGCCCTGCCCGAAGTCGTTGCTGGAGCCCTACCGGAACCGTGAGGAGTTCCTCGCCCGGCTGCGGGCCGAGTGGGACACGGCGTGCGCGACGGTCGTCCGGGAGCATCCCGACATCGCCCCGGCGGTGGTCGCCGAGCGGGTGGTCAAGGCGTGGGAGCCGCACCTGCCGGAGGCCGTCGAGCGCATCCCGTCCGCGGAACTGCGGGCTCTGCTGGACGAGTTCGGGACCGCGCTGGCCGCGCTGCGGGTCGGGGTGCTGGAGTACACGATGGCGGTCATCGAGCGCGCCATGCACCCGGTGGACGGGCCGGTGAGGCTGGTCGTCGGCAAGGTGGAGGGGGTCCGGCCGGCGGAGTCGGGCCGGCTGGCGGTGTCGGTCGCGTCCCCGGAGCGGACGCACGCCATCGAGGCGGACCTGGTGGTGTCCAACTTCGGCCGGGAGTCGGACTACGGCAGGGTCGACCAGCCGCTCTGGCGGAACGTCCTGCGGCGCGGGCTCGCGGTGCCCCACGAGCGCACCGGGCGCGGCCTGGAGGTCGACGCGCGGGGGGTGCTGCTGGGCGCCGACGGGGAGCCCGGACCGATCTCCGCGGTCGGCGTGCTGCGGGAGGGCGACGAGATGGTGCGCAACGGGCGGACCGGTGCGTTCACCTTCAACCTCGCCGCCATCAAGAACCACTCGATCGCGGTGGCCGCCCACGTGGTGGAACGACTGGAGCTGGAACCGGAACCGGGCGTCGGCATTTCCCCGCGGAACACGGCGGAAGGCGTGGCCGAATTCCTCGCCCGGCGCCACGGAGGTGACGGCAATCTGGAGGAAGCGGCGCCGGGAGGATTCGAGGACGCTGTGGTTATGGAGGCGAGGAGATTGGCCTCACGCGGTCGAATCGAGCGGGAGAGGCTCGATTCCCAACTGGAGACCCGCATTCGGTCCATGGGCGAACGTCCGGCCCACGCGGCGGATGCCGCCCGGCACGACCGCCTGATGAGGGTGGCCGTCAACCGGGCCGCGGTCGAACGGCTCACCGATGTTTCCGTGACGCCACGACAACTGCGCCGACAGCTGGGACTGGCGACCGCCGAAGAACAGGAGGAGTAGTTGAACGGGCGACGGATTCAGGGATCCCTGCTGACCGGTGGTACACAGAGCGAAGTGCGAGGTGCCTGCAATCGCACGAGACGTCCACTGGAGGGGTCCGTCCTCGTCGCCCCTTCCCTCGACGCGGGCCTGTACGAGGCGATCGTGGTGGCCCGCGCGGTCGTCTGCGGTGAGGGTGGGCTGACCGGCCACATGCAGTCGCTCTGCCGCGGCCGCGGGATACCGGTGCTCCGCGTCGACCAGGAGGACCTCGACCTCCTGGTCGGCGAGGTGGTGGTGGACCTCGAGAGCGAGTCGATCGTGCTCGGGGCAGGGGCCGACCGGAGTGCCGGGCCCGGGCGCCCCTCGCTGGACGACCTCGGTTCGGCGTGCGCGGTCATCGCGGACCTGCGGGACATCCGCACGATCAACTCCTGCGGCCCGGAGGCGGAGCGGGTCGAGTGCTTCTTCATCCGGGAGGAGTTCCTCTGCCTGGCGGCGGCGCTGAGCCCGCTCGACTCGCTGGCCGGCGGCCCCGCCGAGGCGGTGGCCTACGGACGGGCCCTCGCGGACCGGCTGTGCACCTTCGTCGAGGCGCTGCTGCCCGGCCAGCGGCTGGTCCTGAGGATGCTCGACCTCCGCTCCGACCACGCCGCCAGCGTCACCGAGCAGGCCCCGGTCGCGGTCGAACCCAACCCCGAGCTGGGCCTGCACGGCGCCCGCTGGCTGCTGGGGTCGGCCGCCTACCGGGACGCGCTGCACGCCATGCTGGGCTCGCTGCGCGAGCGGCTCGGCGACGCCGCCGGCCGGGTGCACCTGTCCGTCCCGTTCCTGAACGACGCGGAGGAGTTCGCCCAGCTCAGGAAGCACCTCGAACTGCCGCCCGAGGTGCCGCTGTCCGCGTTCATCGAGACGCCCGCGGCGGTGCACGCCACGGCGGAGATCTGCGCGGCCGGCGCCGGCGAACTGTTCGTCGGGGTGAAGGACCTGGTGCAGTTCTACCTCGCCGCGGACCGCGGCAACCACCTGGTGGCGGAGTCCTACCAGACCCGGCACCCGGCCGTCCTGGACGGGCTGCGCAGGGTGGTGGAGTCCGCGCGCGCCACGGGCACCCCGGTGCGGGTGTTCGCGCTGGGTTCGGACCTCGCCCACTACCTCGCCCACGTGCCCACCCCGGACGGCTACATGATGTGCACCGCCGAACTCCGGGAACGGCTCCTCGGCGGGTGTGAAGATCCTTCCGCCGTCGTCAGGAGCTGACCGCAGAGTCCACTCGTTCCAGTGAATCTGATGATGAGTCAGTTTGATTCCGTCCGCCGTGACCAGGATGCGGTCAGTATCCGTTGCGGAAAGGGTGGTTCGCATGACCAGCATCAGTGGAGAGCCGATCCCGTCGATCACGGAGGCCACGCTCACCGACATCGCCACCAACGGCGTCTGGGGCGACGGCCTCACCCCCAGCGCGTCCGTCCTGGGGGTGTCCGAGGCCCTGCTCGCGGCGCTCCGGGGCGAGTCGGGCGTGCAGCTGCCGCCGGCGCTGGCGGAACTGGTGGCCGAGGTGCGGGAGAAGGCCACGACCGAGCTCCCCGGGATCGACGGCGCCGACGACGTCCGGCTCTCGGGGCTCGCCGTCAAGCTCCGTGACGGCGGGCCCCACCCGGTCGTGATCGTGCCCGCAGGCTGGAACCCGTACGGCTGGCTGCCCTTCCTGTACCTGTACCTCACGCTGGCGCGAAAGGGGTACCACGTCCTCGCCTACACCCCGCGCGGCCTCGGCAAGAAGGGCTGGCTGTCCACCTCCCAGGGGTTCATCGACGTCGGCGGCGACAAGGACTGGGCCGACGGCGCGAGGGTGATCGACTTCGCGGAGCGGTACTTCGAGCCCAGTCGGATCGGATTCCTCGGCGAGTCCTACGGCTCCGGGATCAGCCAGTTGGTGGCCGCCCACGACCCGCAGGACAGGGTCGACGCGGTCGTCGCCCTGAGCACCTGGGGCAACCTGGCCACCAGCCTCTACGACAACGGCACCCGGCACACCGCCGCCGTCAAGGCGCTGATCGGCTTCACCGGTGGCGACCCGGAGGTGCTGGAGGAGAAGTTCGACGAGGAGACCGTCCGGATCCTCAAGGACTTCGAGAACGGCGAGAACCTGGACGAGGTCGTCGCCTGGGGCACCAAGCGCTCCCCGCAGACCCACGTGGGCCGGACGAACGAGCGCGGCATCCCGACGTTCATCTCGAACACCTGGCACGAGACGCTCTTCCCGGTCGGCCCGGTGGTCGAGACGTTCGAGGAGCTGACGGTGCCGAAGCACCTCAACCTCTGGATCGGCGACCACGGCGCCCCCGAGGGCCCCGGCCTGGCCGGCCTGGTGTCCGGACTGCCGTTCCCCGGCCTGGAGGTACCGATCCAGGAGGCCTACGCCTGGCTGGACCACTACCTGCTCGACCGGGACAACGAGGTGCCGACCTGGCCGCAGGTGGTCAACCAGTCCATGTTCACCTACGAGACCACCCGCACCGTCATCGGCAACAAGATCACCGTCCCCGCGCACCGGGAGTCCTACGCGTCGTGGAGCGAGATCACCACCGGCGGGGAGACCTGGCACCTCACCGGCGAGGGCGCGCTGACCGACAAGCCGGCCGCCGGGTGGTCACGGGACTTCACCGCCGGCTCCGCGACCGAGGCCAACGCGGGGGAGCTCCTCGCGACCGGCGGGAAGGAGTGGTTCGGCAATCCCAAGCGCTACGACCTGGAGCAGTTCGAGCCGTCGCGGCTGCTGTCCTGGTCGACGGACGAGCTGACGGCGCAGAGCGGCGACGCGGCGCGCCGGATCAGGGGAGCCGCCGAGGTCCGGCTCACGGTGCGCAGCACCGAGGAGGCCGCGACCCTGGTGGCCTACCTGTTCGACGTCGCCCCGGACGGCACCGCGCGGATCATCACCCACGAGCCGTACACCGCGACCGGTCTCACCCCGGACGCGGACACCACCGTCGGCTGGAAGCTCCAGGCCGCCTCGTACGACGTGCGGAGCGGCCACCGGCTGGCCCTGGTCGTCAACAGCCGTGACGACCTGTACTCCTACGCCGCGAAGAAGGGCACCGTCACGATCGGCTCGCCGAGCGGGAGCGAGTCCCGGTTGGAGCTGCCGCTGGGCTGATCCGAACGGCCTCCGGAGCGGCCCGCCGTGGCGGGCCGCTCCCATCGGCACCGGCACCGGTCAGGCCCCGTGCCGTCGCCGCCCGCCGCCGCGCAGCAGCGCCGCGATCACGACGCCCAGCACCGCGCCGACGGCCGCCAGGCCCCACAGCACGGAGTGGAACGCGGAGTCGTAGGAGTGCGCGAGGAAGTCCGTGAAGGCCCGGCGCTCGGTGGCGCCGGACAGTTCGGCGGCGCCCGCGAGGTCCCCGCCGGCCGCCCGGTCGGCGACCTCGCCGGCCCGGGCGGCACCCGGGTGCGCGCCGATGCCGTCGGCGATCCGGGTGCCCAGCACGGTGGCCAGCGCGGAGCCGTACACCGCGACGGCGACGGCCTCGCTGCCCAGGCGCAGGGTGTTGAGGAAGCCGGCCGCCATGCCCGCCTTGGCCGGCTCGACCAGCTCCAGCGCCAGGCCGTCGACCAGCCCGGCGGACAGGCCCATCCCGGCGCCGGTGACCAGCATCGGGACGACGAGCATCAGGACGGTGACGGAGGGGGAGAGCAGGGTGAGGGTGAGGTCGCCGGCCACCAGGCAGGCCAGGCTGAGGAGGATCAGGGTGAGCGCGGGCACGCCGCGCGAGACCAGCCCGGCGGCGAGCAGCGGCAGGACCAGCACCGGCGCGGTGAGCAGCAGCATCAGCAGTCCGGCGGCGCCGGTGCCGCGGCCGGTGACGGCGGTGAGGTAGCTCGGCAGGTAGGTGAGCAGGGTGACGAAGCCGAAGGAGGCGGCCACCGGCACCAGGCAGAGGCCGAGGAAGCGGCGGTCGCGCAGCAGGCCGAGGTCCAGCACCGGGTGGGCGCTGCGCCGCTCGACGACGGCGAAAACGGCCAGCACGAGGGCCGCGCCGAGGAACAGGCCGAGGACGCCCGCGCTGCCCCAACCCCACTGGGAGCCCTGCACGATGGCGGTGGTGAGCAGCACCATGGCGAGCACGAACAGGGCGCTGCCGGGGACGTCGATCCGTCCGCCGCGGGTGTCGGCGGGCACGGCGCGGGAGATCGCGGGCAGCGCGAGCAGGACCGCGGCCAGGGCGACGGCGTGCAGGGCGAACACCCAGCGCCAGCCGACGCCCTGCACCAGCACGCCGGCCAGGGAGGGGCCGATGGCGACGCCGACCCCGGCGGTGGTGCCGAACAGCGCGAAGGCCCTGGCGCGGGCCGGACCGGCGAAGACGGTGGAGAGGATCGCCGCGCCGCAGGAGAAGATCGCGGCGCCGCCGATGCCGGTGAGCGCGCGGGCGGCGTCCAGCCAGCGGACGTCGGTGGCGACGGCGCTGGCCAGTGAGCCGAGGGCGTAGAGGGCGACGCCGGCCGCGAAGGCCCGGACCCGGCCGATCACGTCGGCGACCGAGCCCCAGACCAGGGTGAAGCAGGCGAAGGCCACGTTGAAGGCGTTGACCACCCACTGGAGCGGGGCCAGGTCGGCGTGGGTGCCGGCGCCGATCCGCGGGAGGGCGACCGCGGTGCCGGAGATGGACATGGGGACGACGAAGACCGCGAGGAGGACGGCGGCCAGTGTCAGGGTGCGGCCGGGGTACGGGCCCTCCGCGTCGGCGGAGGGTGCGGCGGAGGGCGGGCTCTGGGTGCGCAAGACGGCGTGACTCCAGGCTGGACCGGCCGTCGGTCCGGACGGCCAGGTACGGATTTGGTCGAACCTCACGGTGTCATGCGATCGAGGTACGATGCAACCCGTACCTGAGGACGCCTGGCGATGGAGGATCCGATGCCCGACCCGGAAGGCCACCCCTCGACCGAGGAGATGGACCTGCGCACGGTGCTCAACGCGCTCGCCGATCCGCTGCGCTACGGGGTGGTCGCCGCCCTGCTGCGGGAGGCCGAGGGGACGGCGCGCACCTGTGCCTCCTTCGACCTCCCGGTCTCCAAGTCCACGCTCACCCACCACTTCCGGGTGCTGCGCGAGGCGGGCCTGATCCGCCAGGTCGACCGCGGCAACAGCCGTGCGGCCACCCTGCGCCGCGAGGACCTGGACCGGCGCTTCCCGGGGCTGCTCGACCTGGTCCGCGCGAACTCCTGACCGGCCGGGGCCCGGTCCCGGGGCCTCGGGCCGGTTCGTCGGAGGTCTCCGGGGCCTCAGGCCGGTTCGAAGGAGGTCCCGCCGACCAGGGCGCGGGCCCTGGGGGAGTCCATGGGGTGGGCGAAGAGGTACCCCTGGCCGAGCGGGCAGCCCATGGCGGCGAGCAGGTCGCGCTGTTCGGGGTGCTCGATGCCCTCGGCGATGACCTGGACCCCGAGGGTGTCGGCGATCCGGGTGATGCCCTCGACCAGGGCGTACTGCTGGGGCGAGTGGCCGAGGCCGTCGATGAAGGACTTGTCGATCTTGAGCAGGGAGATCGGGAACTCGCGCAGGTAGGACAGCGAGGAGTAGCCGGTGCCGAAGTCGTCGATGGCGATGCCGACGCCCAGGCCGGACAGGGTGGCCATGTCGGCGTGGATGCGGTCGTCGCGGCGCATCAGCACGGACTCGGTGAGCTCCAGGACCAGGGTGTGCGGGTCGATGCCGGAGGTGGCCAGCGACCGGCGGACCACGTCCACGAAGCCGGCGTCGCGGAACTGGCGCGCCGATACGTTGACGTTGACCCGCAGCGGCGGCCGGCCGGCGGCGGTACGGGCCGCGGAGCTCGCGGCCTGCCAGGCGGCGGCCTCCTGGGCGGCGCGCTCCAGCACCCAGGCGCCGAGCGGGACGATCTGGCCGCTCTCCTCGGCCAGGGCGATGAACTCGTCGGGCAGCACCATGCCGCGCCGGTCGTGCGGCCAGCGGACCAGCGCCTCGAAGGCGACCAGATCGCCCGAGCGCAGGTCGACGATCGGCTGGTAGTACAGCTGGAAGGCCGACTCCGCGATCGCCGAGTCGAGGTGCTCGTTCAGCTCGTGCCGCTCCACCATCCCGGTCTGCAGGGCCGGCCGGTAGTGGCACCACTGGCGGCGGCCGGCCGCCTTGGCGGAGTAGAGCGCGAGGTCGGCGTGGGTGAGCAGCTCGGCGGCGTCCACGCTGTCCTCGGTGGTCGCCACGCCGATGCTGGCGCTCACCCGGACCGCGCCCGACTTCAGCCGGAACGGCTCGGCGAACACCGCCAGCACCCCGGCCGCGATGATGTCCACGTCGGCCGGCCGCCTGGCGTCCTCCACCAGCACGGCGAACTCGTCGCCGCCGAGCCGGGCGGCGGTGTCCGAGGCGCGCAGCGCGGTGGAGATCCGCAGCGAGACGGCGACCAGCAGCTCGTCGCCGACCGCGTGGCCCTGGGTGTCGTTGACCACCTTGAAGTCGTCCAGGTCGATGAAGAGCACCCCGGTGACCGCCCCGCTGCGCTCGCCCCGGGACAGCGCGTGGCCGACCCGGTCCTGGAACAGCACCCGGTTGGCCAGGCCGGTCAGCGAGTCGTGGAAGGCCCGGTGGGTCAGCTCCCGCTCCATCCGCCGCTGCTCGGTCACGTCGCGCAGGGTGAGCACCAGGGCGCCGACGGTCGGGTCCGCGCGCAGGTCGTTGAAGCGGACCTCGGCCTCGATCGGGGTGCGGTCCTGGCGCAGCAGCCGCCAGTGCTCGCGCGGCTGCTCGCCCCGGGGCTGGTCGGCCGCCTCCCGCATCCGGGCCAGTGCCTTGCCGACCTCCCGGCTGTCCTCGGGCGGGACCAGGTCGGTCAGCAGGGTGCCGGCCAGGTCCGGGTGGCCGAGCACCGTCTCGGCGGACGGGGAGGCGTAGCGCACGCCGTCGTCCGCGTCGAGGATCAGGATGACGTCGCTGGCGTTCTGCACCAGGGTGCGGAAGTACAGCTCGCTGTTGCGGCGGGTGACCTCCCGGCTCAGCACCACCCGCTCGACGGCGAGGGCGGCCTGTGCGGCGAGGATCTCCAGCGAGCTCCAGAGGCTGGTCAGCTCCTGCTCGGTGCCGGTGACGATGAGCGCGCCGATCAGCGGGTCGCCGGAGGGGCGCTCGGCGAGGGTGAGCGGGCAGACCAGGGCGTACGGCATGCCGCCGAGGCGGCCGCGCCGCTCGCCGTCGGGCCGCGCGGCACCGTTCCTCGCGCTGCCGTTCTTCGCGCTCCCGGCCTTCGCGGTGCCGTTCTTCGCGCTCCCGTTCTTCGTGCCCCCGGCCTTCGCGGTGCCGTCGGGCGGGCCGACGGCCTCCAGGCCCAGCGAGGCCACGGGCAGCAGTAGGGTCTCCCGGGCGGCGGCCAGTTCGAGCACCTGGTCGGACGACGCGGCGTCCCCCGGCCGGGGCCGGGCGGCGCCGCTCCCGGCGTGCCGGACGTGCAGCACGCCGTCCTCGGTCACCGCCAGCAGGGCGACGTGCCCGGCCTCGGCCGGCATCAGGGTGGAGGCGGCGGACTGGACGGCGTCCGCGACCTCCTCCACCGTGACGGCCCCGGTCAGCCGGGCGCCCGCCTCGCGCAGCGCCCGCTCGCGGGCGAGGGCCTGTCTGCGGGCGGAGACCACCACCGCCAGCCGGGCCAGCACCAGCAGGTAGAGCAGCGCGGAGAAGGCGCCGATCACGCCCGCGTTGCTGGTGTTGCCGGCCAGCGACTCGATGATCAGCATCGTCGGGGCGATCAGCGAGGCGAGGGTGAGCAGCGCCAGCCGGGCGGGGCTCAGGTCCGGGTGCTGGGTGGGCACCGGCCGGGTCAGCTCGACCATCGAGGGGTGCAGCGCGGCCGCGCCCCAGGCGGTGTAGAAGGCGGCCCAGCCGAGTTCGACGGGCGTGCCGATGTGCCAGGTGCCGTGCAGCTGGATCAGCCCGTACAGCACGTCGGAGACCAGGATGCCGAGCGAGCCGACGGCGAGCAGCTGCAGCGAGCGGGAGTTGCCGCCGCGTGCGGTCAGCAGGCGCATCAGCAGGGCGAGCACCACCACGTCGCCGAGCGGGTAGGCGATCGAGACGGCCCGCTGGAACCAGGTGAGGTCCGGGTTCCGGGCGTACGGGAGGATCAGGTAGATCCAGGCGAGCAGGGCCAGCCCGATGGTGGGGATGAGCGCGTCGAGCAGTCCGGCGAGGTCCTGACGGGCCGTGCGCCAGCGGATGAAGCCCAGCACGCCGATCGCGTACAGCACGTACTCGGCGAGGTAGAAGCCGTCCGCGACGGACGGGAACGGGTTGGGCAGGTGCAGGATGTCCAGCTGGACGGCCTGCACCACCTCACCCACGGTGAAGCTGAGGTTGGCGAGCGCCAGCACGTACCAGAAGCGCGCGTGCGCGGGACGGTTGAGGCGGACGCCGACCACGATGGCGGCGACGCCGCCGAGGCCGATGCCCGTCCACCAGATGATCCGCTGGCCCGGGTTCACGTAGTAGATGCCGGTGAACAGCACCATCCAGAGCAGGTAACAGACCATCAGGTGTTGTCGCCGGCGAGTCAACGAGGCTACCTCCTCCGCGACATCACCCCGCCGGTCGGGCGGGGGAGTTCGGGCGAGGGCTGGGCGGGCCAGGCGTGCGGGGCCTGTGCCCGGTGGGACGGGTGAGCGCTTTCGCGCAGCAGCGAGGCGTCCGGTGGGGGTGCGACCGGACGTCCTCGACGGGGCATGAGTGCGTATAGTCGGAAATGTCGCACTCCCAAGCATTCTGCCGCCACAGCACGAGGTCAAGCCGGTGGACGACGCAGTAGACAGCGCACGGGGCGTACGAACGGATGCGAGCTCCGGCCGTCACGCCGTGGTCCGCAACGGCGACGGTCAGTACGCGATCTGGCCGGGGGACTTGACCGTCCCGGCGGGCTGGTGGCAGGTCCACGGGCCGGCCCGGCGGGCCGACTGCCGGGACTGGGTGGAACGCGAGTGGCGCCCGGCCGAACTGGGCTTCCCCGACGGGACCCCGGTACGGCGGGCGGCGGCCGGATTCGCCGACACGGTGCACGGACTGTTCCGCGCGCGGGCGGCGCACGACCCGGAGGCGGTCGCCGTCGTCGCCGACGGCGCCACGCTGAGCTACCGCGAACTCGACCTGCGCAGCGACCGGTTGGCCGCCGCGCTGCGGGCCCGCGGGACCGGCCCGGAGCAGGTGGTGCCGGTCTGCCTGGAGCGCGGGACGGGCCTGGTGACCGCCTGGCTGGCCGTGCTCAAGGCCGGCGGGGCCTTCCTGCCGCTGGACCCGGCGCACCCCCGGCGGCGGCTGGCCCGGCTGGTCGAGGACTGCGGGGCACGGGTGGTGGTCGCGGACGGTGACGGGTTCCCGGGGGCGCCCCGGGTGCCCGTGCTCGGGCCGGAGGGCGGCGCGGCCGGGGAGTTCCCGCCTCCCGGGGAGGTCCCGTACGCCGGGGAGTCCCCGTACGCCGGGAGGCTCTCCGACGGCGGCGGCGCCGTCCCCGACGACCTCGCCTACCTGATCTACACCTCCGGCACCACCGGCCGCCCCAAGGGCGTCCCGGTCACCCACCGTGCGCTGCTGTTCACCCTCGACCGGATCGTCCACGCCTACCGGCTGCGCCCCGGCGAACGCGTCCTGCAACTGGCCGCGCTGGGCTCCGACACCGCGCTGGAGCAGGTGTTCGGCGCGCTGCTCGCCGGCGCGGCGGTGGTGCTGGGCGGCGGCGGGAGCGCGGGCGGCACCTGGGCGCCCACCGAGCTGGCCGGCCGGCTGCCCGGGCTGGGCCTGGCCGTCGCCGACTTCACCCCCGCCTACTGGCACCACCTGCTCGACCTGCTCCCGCCCGGCGGGCCCGGCCCCCGGGGGCTGCGGCTGGTGGTGGTCGGCGGGGAGGCCGTGCACGCCGACGACTGCCGGCGCTGTCTGGAGCGGCTGCCGGGCACCCGGCTGCTCAACGCGTACGGGGTCACCGAGGCGGCCGTCACCTCGACGCTCTGCGAGGTCACGGCGGACCTGCTCGGCGGGGCGGAGGGCACCGCCGCCGCACCCGTGCCGATCGGGCGGCCGCTGCCCGGGGTGCGGGTGCACGTGCTGGACGCCCGGCTGCGCCCCGTCCGGCCCGGGGAGAAGGGGCAGATCCACCTCGGCGGGCCCGGCCTGGCCCGGGGCTACTGGCGGCAGGTCGGGCTCACCGCCGAGTCCTTCCTGCCCGACCCGTACGCGCCGCTGCCCGGTGAGCGGATGTACCGCACCGGCGACGCCGGGCGGTGGAGCACGGACGGGCGGCTGGAGATCCTCGGACGCTTCGACGACCAGGTGAAGGTGCGCGGGCACCGGGTGGACCCGGCCGAGATCGAGGCCGTCCTGGCCGCCCACCCCGACGTCCGGCAGGCCCGGGTCGCGGCCGACGGCGAGGCGGCGGACGGCAGCCGCACGCTCACCGCCTACTACACGCCCGCCGCCGGGGCGGCCGGCGGGGCCGGGGCGATCCGGGCGTTCCTCGCCGAGCGGCTGCCGGAGTACCTGGTGCCGGCCGAGTTCGTGCCGCTGGAGGCGATGCCGCTCACGGCGGCGGGGAAGATCGACCGGCGGCGGCTGCCGCAGGCACCGGTGCGCCCGGCGCCCGGACCGGCGGCGGGAACGCCGGAGCGCCCGGCGGAGCCGACCCCGGAGCCGGCGCCCCCGCCCGGCCCGGCCGGAGCGGGGGCGGTGGAGGCGGCCGTCGGACAGCTCTGGGCGGAGCTGCTCGGCCTCGAACACGTCGGCCCGGACGGCGACTTCTTCGCACTCGGCGGCACCTCGCTGCTGGCGATGGAGATGCTGGCACGGGCACGGATCATGTTCGGCGTCGACGTCGGGCAGGTGCGGGCGCTCACCCGGGCACTGCTGCGCGAGCCCGTGCTGCGCGCCTTCGCCGGGGCGCTGCGGGCCGCGCGCACCCCGGCCCCCGTGGTCCGGGAGACCGGCGTGCGGGAGACCGGCGTCGACTGGTTCGCGGAGGCCCGGCTCACCGAGGACCTCCGGCAGTCCTGGAGCCCCGCCCCCTCCCGGGCCGACCCCGCCGAGATCCTGCTCACCGGCGCCACCGGCTTCTGCGGCGCCCACCTGCTGCACGCGCTGCTCGCCACCACCCGGGCGCGCGTGCACTGCCTGGTCCGAGCGCCCGACGAGGAGCACGCGTTGGAACGGCTGCGGGCGGCGCAGCAGCGCTTCCTGCGGCACGACCTCGCCGACCCGCGGGTGGTCCCGCTGGTCGGCGACCTCACCCGGCCCCGGCTCGGGCTGACGGACGACAGGTTCGACTGGCTGGCCGAGCACCTGGACGCGATCCACCACCTCGGCGGGCAGGTCAACTTCCTCTACCCGTACCACCAGTTGCGGCAGGCCAACGTCGGCGGCACCCGGGAGGTCGTCCGCCTCGCCGGGCACAGCCGGGGCATCCCCGTGCACTACCTCTCCACCCTCGCCGTGCTGGCCGGCTTCGGCGCGGCCGGCGTCGCCAAGGTCACCGAGCGGACCCCGCTCGCCCATCCGGAACGGCTCGGCGTCGGCTACGTCGAGAGCAAGTGGGTCGCCGAACAGCTGCTGCACAACGCGGCCGCCGCCGGGCTGCCGGTCACCGTGCTGCGCACCAACGACGTCACCGGGGACCTCACGGACGGGGTGATGAACACCGGTACCGAACTGTGCGCGCTGATCGCCTACCTGGCCGACAGCGGCACCTGCCCCGACGTGCGGCTGCTGCTCGACTTCGTCCCCGCCGACCGCTTCGCCCGCGCAATCGCCCACATCGCCGCGCACGCGCCCGCCGCCGGCGAGGTCTACCACCTCACCTCCCCTCGGCCGGGCGTCCTCGCCGACCTCGCCGAGCGGCTGCGGGCGCGCGGCCACCGGATCGCCCCACTCCCGTACGGGGACTGGGTGCAGCGGCTGGTCCGGTTCGCCGCCGGGAACCCGACGCACCCGATCGCGCCGTTCGTCCCGCTGTTCGTGGACCGCGCGCCGGGGTCGGAGCTGTCGATCAGCGAGATGTACTTCCGGCCGACGTTCCCGCTGTTCGAACGGGCCGGCGCGGACGCGGCGCTGGCCGGGAGCGGGGTCGAACTGCCGCCGGTGGACGCCGGGTTGATCGACCACTACCTGGCGGGCCTGGAGCGGGAGGGGTTCCTGCGGGCGGCGGCGCCGTGACCGTCTTCGACTCGCTCGACGTCCGACTCGGCCCCGGAGACGGCCCGGTGGCCTTCGGCGGGTCACTCGGGGGGCTCGCGGCCGGGGAGTTGCTGGCGGCGTACCGGCGCGGGCTGTTCCCGCTGCCGGCGGCGGACGTGTACGCGAGCGCCTACAACGAGGCGGTGTACGGGGACGCCGTCGAGGCGGGCGGGGTGGCGCTGCTGCCGGGCGGCGCCGACCCGTACGCGCTGGCCTGGTGGTCGCCCGACCCCCGGCCGGTGATCGCGCCCGACGGCGTACGGCTCGGCAGCCGGCTGGCGCGGCGGCTGCGCAACCGGTGCTCCTGGTGGACCAGCGCCGACCGGGCCTTCGGGCAGGTCCTGGCGGCCTGCGCCGAGGGGCGCCAACCAGCGTGGCTCACCGAGGAGTTGGCAGCAGCGCTGCTGCGGCTGCACGAGCTGGGGGCGGCGCACAGCGGGGAGGTGTGGGAGGGGGAGGAGCTGATCGGCGGGGTGTTCGGGGTCGCGGTCGGCCCGGTGCTGAGCCTGGACTCCATGTTCCACCGCCGCCCGGACGCCGCCCGGGTCGCCGTCGCCGACCTCGGGGCGCGGTTCGGCGCGGCGGGCGGGCGGCTGCTCGACGCCCAGTGGGACGGGCCGCACGTGCGGAGCCTCGGGGCCGAGCCGATGGCGCGCTCGCGCTACCTGGCGGAGCTGTCCGGCGGGGGCGGGGCCGGTGTGCTGGACGGGGCGCCGTTGCCGGCGGCGCGGCTCGGCCGGGCAGGATGATCCGGGGCTCCGGCCAACCGGGATGACCTGCGGGTAAACCTGCATGGACCTGGTTTTTGGCCGGTCTTCGACAAACTTATTCCCCGTCAGTAACATGACGCCGCGTGTTCAAGAGCTCGATAGGCAGGGCCGCCGGCCCCGCCGTCCTCACCCTCGTCCTCGCCGGGGCCGCCGCGTGCGGGCCGACCAGCCCCGGCTCCTCCCAGGTCGGTGCCGCACCGGCCGCCGCCACCGTCGCCGACCCGGCCCCGACCGCCGCCGGGGGCAGCCCGGCGGCCGCCGCGCCGCCCGCCGGCAGCACTCCGCGCGCCAAGGCGGGCACCCCCGCCACCGGCCGTCCGACCCCGGGCGGGGCGGCCGTCACCGCCGCGCCCGCCGGGGACCGGCAGGCCGCTATCGGCAGTCCCGGCAAGGACGGTGGCGCCGTCGCGGCGGCCACCAGGAACCTCCAGCTGACGGCGTACGACCCGGCGGGCGGCACGGCGGTGCTGTCGGCGGCGGGGGCCCCTGCACCCGCCGGCACGGCCCCGGCCACCGCTCCGCCGTCTGCCGCTGCCTCGGCCGCCGCCTCGCCGGGCGCCGTCCCGACCGCTGCGGCCGCCGCCGTCCAGCCCGGGCAGCTGATCGCCAGCCCGCCCACCGCCGCCGCCCCGCAGGGCGCGCTGGTCGCCGTCACCGGCGTCCGTCCCGGCACGGGCGACACGCTCGCCCTGACCACCCGTCCGGCCACCCTGGCCGAACTCCTCGGCGGCACCGAGGCCGACGGCAACGTCCCCGTCGACCCGCGCGGCATCACGGTGACGCCGCTGGTCAAGGACCTCACGGCGACCGCGGGCCTGAGCGGCGACGGCGTCCGGGCCGACGCCTCCGGCACCCTGGAGGTGAACGTCAAGGCCCCCGTCCCGCTGCCGGACGGCGCCACCCTCGACGCGTCCGGCTCGCTCCAGCTGCACCCCGCCGTCCACTTCGCCTACCACGGCGCGGCGGCGGGCAGCCCGCGCACCGCCTCGATCGGCTTCGACCTCGGCGCCCACGCCCGGTGGAAGGTCACCGGCGACGCCGCCCGCAGCACCGGCGCGGCACCGGTCCGGGTGCCCTTCGCCAAGCTGCAGGCCAGCCCGGTCCTGACGGTCGCCGGCCTGCCGGTGGTCGTCAACCTCGGTCTCACCTGCTACCTGGAGGTCGGCGCCGACGGCCAGGTCCACCTGGAGGCGGAGCAGGACGCCACCGGCACCTGGGCGGTGCGCGCCGACTACACCGGCGGCAAGGGCTGGACCCCGGTCACCAGTGCCGAGACCAAGGTCACCCCGGTGCACCTGAGGCTCAACGGCAAGGCGGGCGTACGGTCCGCGCTCGGCGCCGAGATCAGCGTCGGCCTGTACGACACCGTCGGCGTGGAGACCACCGTCGCCCCCTACCTGCGCGCCCAGGCCGACGGCTCGCTGGTCGCCGACTCCTCCGGCAACCCGCCGCAGGTGCGGGGAAGTTGGTCGCTGGTCGGCGGCGTCGACCTGAACGGCTCGCTGCTCGCCCACCTGAAGGTCTTCGGCACCCCGGTCATCGAGGGCAAGCTGCCGCTGCCGCCCTTCCACCGGGAGTGGCCGCTGCTCGCGGGCTCGGCGACACTGCCCGCCCCGCAGCACAGCTGACCCGTCGTCGGTACGCGGCCCCTCCGCCGGTTCCTGCGGCGCAGGGTACGCCTCCTGGCCCGGGTAGCCGTAGCCGCCCCGGGCCGACCGGACGCCGTCGGTCCAGGCGCTGCCGTCCCACCAGCGTTCGTGGCCCGGTGCGCCGCCCGGACCGGGGACCGGTACCACCCGGGAGGCGTCGCGTCGTTCACGGCCGTACGCCGCCCGGTGGTGCGCCGCGCCGGGCCGGGAGGGTGCGGCGACCGGCGAGCGGGGCTTGGTCGCGCACCCCTGGTACGAGGCCTCCCGCGACTCGTACGACGCCTCCCGCGACGACTACGACGAGGCCGACCACCGCGGGCTCCGCCCCGGGGCGCCGAGCCGATGGCCGCCCACCTCCAGGGCCTTCCCCGGGGCGGTGCCGGGCGGTGGATCGCGTACGGCACCGGCTGGATACGATCAACCGGTGATCACTTCCAGCGCCCGCACCACGGTCTTCGACATCGACGGCACGCTCTGCTTCGACGGGCGGACGATCGACACCCGGATCCTCGCGGCCCTCGACGCCTGCGAGCGGGCCGGCCACCAGCTGGTCTTCGCCTCCGCCCGGCCGGTCCGCGACCTCCTGCCCGTCCTCGACGGGGCCTTCCCCACCGCGACGCTGATCGGCGGCAACGGCAGCCTGGTCTCCGTGGACGGCCGGGTGCGGGCGCGGGCCGCGTTCGAGGCCGGTGAACTCGGCCGGCTGCTGGCCGAGGCCGAGCGGTTCCGGGCGGGCTACCTCGCCGACGGCCCGTGGGACTATGCCTACACCGGGCCGGCCGACCACCCGATCCGCGGCCGGGTCGACCAGGGCGCCCTGGCCCGCCGGGTGGAGCTCGCCGAACTCCCCGCCGTCGTCAAGTTCCTGGTGGTGGACGCGACCGACCTGGCGGGCCTCGCCGAGGCCGGCCGCGCGCTCGGGATGACCGTCAACCACCACCTCGACGAGGCGATCATCGACTTCGCCCCGGGCGCCACCAACAAGTGGGAGGCGCTGACCTCGCTGGGGATCGAGGCGTACAACGCCTTCGGCAACGACATCAACGACCTGGACCTGCTGCGCAACGCGCACCACTCGGTGCGGGTCGGCTCCCACCCAGGCCTGGACGGCGTCGCCCGCGTCACCGTCGCCGCCGAGCCGGAGGCCGTCGCCGCCGAGATATCCCGGCTGGCCGCCGCTCCCGGCCGGTAGCCGCCGGGGGCCGGGCCCACCAGCGGTTCTTCCCACCCGTCCGCAGGGCGTGGGAGGGTCGGGGGTGCCACCGCCGTCCGGCCCCAGGGGGGAACATGTCCGCGTCCGCCGATCCGGTGCCGAGCCACCGGGCGATCGAGAACCTGATCGCGCGCTACGCCGAACTCGTGGACGACGGCGACTTCGCGGGGCTCGGCGTCCTGCTCGCCGACGCCGTCTTCGTCGGCGGCGGCGGACCGGTGTGCGGGGGCGAGGCGATCGAGGCGATGTTCCGGGACACGATCGTCGTGTACGCCGACGGCACTCCGCGGACCCAGCACGTCACCAGCAACGTGGCGGTCGAGGTCGACGAGCCGGCGGGGACGGCGACCGCCCGTTCGTACGTCACCGTGCTGCAGGCGCTGCCCGGGCTGCCGCTGCAGGCCGTCGCCGCCGGCCGGTACCACGACCGCTTCGCGCGCGGGGAGGACGGGCGGTGGCGGTTCGTGGAGCGGCGGGTGCGGATCACCCTGGTCGGCGACGTGAGCCGGCACCTGCGGCGGTAGGGTGCACCCCCGGACGGAGCGGGGGCAGCGGTGCGGGAGCGGCCGGCGGGTGCGGCGCGGGCCGGCCGCTGTCGTCGGTTCGGGGGATTGCGGCGGGTGTTCTGGCATGGACAGGACGTTGGGGGAATCCATGGCCGGGAAGGGCGCCGTCACCCGTGGTGCGCCCTCGGAAAGGAGAACAGCCATGCGTCGTCGAATCGCCGTGGTCGGGATGCTGGTCGCTGCCGGAGTGCTCGCGTCCGCCGTGCCCGCCCAGGCAGCGACGGGGACCCTGGTGGTGAACGGAGTCGCGAAGCAGAACCCGGCACGGGGGTGCTACCCGACCTTGTCGCCGGTCCTCGTCCAGAACCTCACGGACGCGACGGTCGACGTGTACGCCGCGGCGAACTGTCAGGGAGCGCTGACCCGGCAGATCGCGGCCGGGATGTCCGCGGCGACCGTCGGGTTCAGCTACTTCGTCAACTGATCCCGGAGGAGGCCCGCGGAGTGGGAAGTCGGCCCCGCCGACCTCCCACTCCGCGCTTCGTCGGGCCCTGGCGGCATCCCCGTGCCGGTGGGGCCGTGCGCCGCGGGGGCACACCCTCCTGAACGGGTCTGGCGGGAACCCCTATCGCGATATATCGTGAGTTCCGGTCCGTGTCGCCGACCGTACGGCGCGCACACCTTCGTCGAGTTCAGGACGGGAAGAATGCCGGGAGAGATCTCGCCCGCCGGGAAGCCGGCCGGCCGTCACGCGCAGCCCGCGATGCGGGCCTCCCACGAGGACCGGGACCGGGTGGTCGAGCTGCTGGGGGTCGCGGCGGGCGACGGCCGGCTGACCTCGGACGAGCTGGACCAGCGCGTGGAGGCCGCGCTGTCGGCGCGGACGGTCGGCGAGCTGACCGACCTCACCGCAGACCTGCCGGCCGTGTCGCTCGCCGCCGGCGGGGCCGTGGTGGAGGCCAAGGACGTGGTCCGGATCGAGCAGCGGTTCAGCCCGGTCAGGCGGGAGGGGCGCTGGGTGGTGCCGCGCCGGCTGGAACTCTCGGTGGAGTGGTGCGACGTGACCCTCGACTTCACCGAGGCCGTGATCACCCGGGACACCCTGCGGATCGACCTGGACATGCGGGGCAAGACCCTGACCCTGATCACCGGGCCCGACGTCGTGGTCGACGCCGACGGCCTGGCGCTGGAGTTCAGCCGGGTCAGGAACCGCCGGGGCCCGGTCTCCGCCACGCGGACCGCGCTGCGGGTGGAGCTGGTCGGCAGGAAGAGCCACGGCCGCGTCGTCGTGCGGCAGTCACGGCGGACGGCCGGCCAGTGGCTGCTGCGCAAGCCCGCGGCCCTGCCGCCCGGCGGCTGACCGGCCGCGCCGCCCCCGGCAGGTTCGGGGTGTTCGTGTCGTCCGCCGCAACAGCCGGGGTCCGGCCCCGACCTCCCCTACGCTTCCCCCATGCTCTCTGTGGTGGTGGCCCCCTGGACGGGCGACTCGAAGCCGGTGTTCGTCCACAACCCGGACGAACTCCACGATGCCGCGAGCACGATGAAGGTCGCGGTGCTGGCCGCGCTCTGCCGCAGCGGCGTCGACCTCGATGCCGAGGTCCCCGTGGTGAACCGCTTCGAGTCCGTCGTGGGCGGCGAGTTCGGCAACGACCCGGACTGGGACAGCGACCCCCTCCCCTGGGAGCTCCTGGGCACCCACGTCCCGCTCCGCCTCCTCGCCGAGCGGATGATCACCCACTCCTCCAACCTGGCCACCAACCTCTGCCTGGCCCGCACCACCCAGCAGGCCGTCGCCGACGTCTGGCGGCGCGCCGGGGCCACCCGCAGCGCCACCCCGCGCGGGATCGAGGACTACGCGGCGCGCGCCCGGGGCGTGCACAACCGGGTGAGCGCCCACGACCTGGTCCGCCTGCTGCGCTCGCTCGCCGGCGAGCCCGAACTCCTCGCGCTCCTCGAACAGAACGACTTCCGGGTCGACCTGGCCGCAGGCCTCCCGGCCAACACCCGGATCGCGTTCAAGAACGGCTGGTTCCCCGGTGTCCGGCTGAGCGTCGGCCTCGTCCAGTCGGCCGACTGCCCGCCCTACCTGATCGCCGTCTGCTACACCGGCCCGCTCGCCGACGGCACGGACCGCACCGACCCGGCGGCCCGGCTGCTCGCCCGGATCTCCAAGGCGGTGTGGGACCGGCGCGACGAGATCACCGCGCGAGCGCCGTCAACCCGTCCAGTGCCGCCTCGTTCAGCAGGTTGATCCGTACGAACCCCTCGTGCCCGGTCAGTTCGAAGTGGCGCTCGTCGAGCGCGAGCAGCCGGTCGGCCGGGGCGGCGGTCCGGGCGAACAGGAAGTACCCGGTGTCCACCGGCGCGCACTCCCGCAGCGCGCCGCTGCGCAGGATCCGCCGGTGGTTGGCCCGGATGTGCTCCACCAGCCGCCGGTTGCCCTCCCCGTCGAGCATCAGGTCGGCGGCGCGGTGGGCGAACAGGCGGTCGGCCACCGTGACGTCCCCGTGCAGGTTGAGGTGCAGGTCGGCGAGCGGCTCCCGCAGGTGCTCGGGGACCAGCAGGTGGGCGCAGCGGTAGCCGTGGATGGACAGGTACTTGGTGGGGCACACCAGCCGCAGCGTGAGGTCGGCCGGCAGCGCGGCGCTCTCCTCGCGCCGGCCGCCGTCCCACCGCAGGTACTGGAAGGTGCCGTCCACGAACACCAGTGACCCGGTGGCCCGTTGCCACTCGCCGATCCGCTTGAGCACCTCGGCGGGGACGGGCCGACCGGCGTACCAGAGCGGGTCGGTGAGCAGCAGGACCGTCCGCTCGTCGGGCAACTCCGGTGCGAAGCCCGACTGCTGGGCGTGCAGCTCGCTCACCCGGACCGGCTCGATGCCGAACCTCCGGAAGAGGTAGGCGAACTTGTAGTAGACGGGCGGCAGGTAGTGGACGCGCCGTACGCCGCTCAGGTGCAGCCAGGTGCAGAAGGTGCCGAGCAGGCTGCTGGAGCCGCCCGCCGGGATCACCCGGCCGGGCCCGTGCTCCACGTCGTCGTACTCGCCGTGCAGCCGGGCGATCTTGGCCCGCAGCGCGTCGTCCTCGTCGATCGCCGAGTACCGGGTGACGTCGCCGAGCAGGTACGGCGGGGTGTCGGCGAGCGGGCCCAGGTAGTCGGCGACGTACGGGTGCCCGCCGTTGTAGTCGGAGACGAAGAGCCGGCCGTCCGGGTTCTGCCGTTCGCGCTCCACGGCCTCGTGCAGGTCGAGCATGCGGAACAGGGACGGCACCGTACCCCCAGGGCGTCGACCGGTCGGGACGGCCGCCAGCCTGTACCGCGAGGCCGTGCGGGCACAAGAGCGCCTCCGCCCGGGTGTTCGCCTCCAAACCGTTATCGGTCGAATACGCATGACGATCAGTCGGATGCGGTATCGGTTTGAAGCGTCCTGCTCAAGCAGTTCAGGGGGTGGGCTGAAGTGTCGTCCCGGCTACGGATGTTCGCCCGGTGGATCTCGGTGGGTGCGATCGCTTCCGCCTATGTGGCGCTGCACCTGCTGGTCAACGTCGGCATGGGGCAGGACGTGGGGGTGAGCAGGGTGGGGGCCGTGCTGCTCGGGGCGGTCGCCCTGGTGCTGCTCGGGCCCGCCCTGTGGCTGCGGCGCCTTCGCCGGGCCGGGGTGGTGGAGCTCGTCGGACTCGTCAACCAGTACGAGGAGCGGCAGCCGCGGTGGCGGAGGACCGTCCGGGTGGCGAACACCGCCGGGTACGTGCTGTTCGGAGGCGGGATCCTGGCCGTCGCGGTCTCGGAGCGGGGCGACCGCATGACCCTGGAAGCGTCGGTCGCGGTGCTGGTGGGGGGCGTGGCGGCCGCGGGGGCCGGCTTCCTGGTCCTGCGCCGCACCCGTCCGCACGCCGTCCGCGGGGCTGCCCAGGCCCTGTTGCGGGACGGTCGCGATCCCGTGCTCTACCTGCGCAGCTTCGACGACGACGAGACCGCCGCCCGGGTGGACGACTGGGCGGACCTCACCGTCCACCCCCGGGAGGAGCAACTGGCCGCCGCACTGGCCGTCGTGGGCCCCGTGATCGCGGTGGGGCGGCCGGGCGAGCCGCTGCCGCTGCTGGGCGCGGCCCGGTTCTACCTGCCGCTCGACGACTGGCAGGGCACCGTCGGCCGACTGATGGACCTCTCCCAGCTCATCGTCCTGCGGCTCGGGCACGGGGAGGGGCTGCGGTGGGAGATCGAGCGGGCGCGGGCCACCCAGCCCCCGGAGAAGCTGATCCTGCTGGTCCCGGCCGGCCGCTCCGAGCTGGCCGCCCGCTTCAACGAGGACCTGCCCACTCCGCTGCTGCCGGAGGAGGTGGCGACGGGGAAGTACTGGGTCGGTGCCGTCGTCGTCTTCGACCGGTACTGGATGCCCAGGGCCCTGCCCGTGCAGGAGCGCAGGGGGCTGCGGGTCTGGAGGGTGCGCTCGGGCGTCGCGACCGTGGAGACGCCCACGGTGCACGTGGCCCACACCATCCGTACCGCGCTGGCGGCCACCGGGCGGCGACGGCGGACGATGGCCTACCGGGCCCAGCTGGCGACGCGGAAGGCCGACCTGGTGGGGATGTGGCTGGCCGTCCTGCTGGTGCTGCCGGGCTGGCTCGGCTACCGGGTGCTGCAGCTGGCCGGCTTCTGGTGACCCGGCGGAGCGCCGAAGCGCCCCGCCGGGTCCGCCGGCCTCCGGAGCCGTCGGGAGGTCAGGACGTCGGGACGTCAGGACGGCGAGGACGGCGAGGACGGCGAGGACGTCAGTACGGCTGCACGAGGACGTGCGCCGCGCCGGGGATGCCGACCTTCAGCAGCTCGTCCTCCTCCGGCGTGGTCGGCGCGCCCGTCTCCTGCTTGAGGATCGCCCGGGACAGGGCCTGGACCCACATCGCCCGCGGGCGGCGGCGTTCCTCCCAGGCGGCGAGGGCGGCCGGGACGCCGTCGGCCGCGTCCAGGCTCTGGGCGAGCACGAGGGCGTCCTCGACGGCCATCGCGGCGCCCTGGGCCAGGTGCGGGGTGGAGGCGTGGGCGGCGTCGCCGGCCAGGACGATCCGGCCGACGTGCCAGGGCTCCTCCACGGTGACCTGGGAGATCCGCGTGTAGACCACCGCGGCCGGGTCGGTGACCTCCGCCAGCGCCTCGGCGACCGGGCCGCCGAAGCCGGCCAGCCGCTCGCGCAGCTGCTCGTGGGCGCGCCGCGGGTCCGGGCGGAAGTCCTCGGCCTCGGCGAAGACCGCGCCCAGGTACATCCGCTCGGCGCTGATCGGGGTGAGCAGGGCCTTGGCCCGGAGGTTGCCGGAGGACATCACCACGCCCTGCACCTCGGGCGAACGCGGCAGCGTGACACGCCAGTTGGCGAAGCCGGTGTACTCGGGGAGGTACCGGTCGCCGTACAGGTGGCGGCGCAGCGGCGAGCCGATGCCGTCGAAGCCGACGACCAGGTCGTAGCGGCCGACGTGGCCGTCGGTGAGGGCGACCTCGACGCCGTGGGCGTCCTCGCACAGGGTGCCGATGGTGGTGCCGAAGCGGACCGTGACGCCCGCCGCGGCGGCCGCGTCGGCGAGCACGCGGGCCAGCGCGGGGCGCGGGATGCCGTTGTTGGCGGGGGCGTCGCCCATCCGGGGCTGCGGGATCCGCGCGAGGGTGGCGCCGGCCGGGTCGCAGATGGTCAGCACCTCCCACTCGAAGCCGACGGCGAGGCAGTCCTCCAGGACGCCGATCTCGCGCATCACGTGCAGGGCGTTGGACGGCTGGATGATGCCGACGCCGAGGGCCTCCAACTGCTCGCGCAGCTCGGCGACGTCGACCTGGTGGCCGCGCTTGGCGAGGGCGGTGGCGAGGGTCAGGCCGCCGATGCCGCCACCGTTGACGAGGACGCGCAGGGATCTGCTCATGAGGGGTGCTCCGAAGGGGGGGTCACAGGCGGTTCGGGGAGTGCGAAGGGTTGGTGCGAAGGGGCGGTGCGGAGGGCCGGCGGGGTCCGGCCGGAGCCGGTTCAGCCGACGGGGGCCGCGGCGAGGTCCATCAGGTGGTCGACCAGGGCGAGCAGGAGGTCCCGCCCGAAGGCACGCTCGCGCACGTCGCCGAGCAGCATCGGCACCTGCGGGTCGAGGTCGAGCGCGGCCCGGATCTCGTCGGAGGTGCGGGTGTTGGTGTTGTGGAAGCAGTTGATCGCCACCACGAACGGGATGCCCCGGCTCTCGAAGAAGTCGATGGAGGCGAAGCTGGTCTCCAGGCGGCGGGTGTCGGCGATGACGATCCCGCCGAGGGCGCCGTTGACCAGGTCGTTCCACATGAACCAGAAGCGCTCCTGGCCGGGCGTGCCGAACAGGTAGACGACCAGCTCGGGGCTGACGGTGATCCGGCCGAAGTCGAGGGCGACGGTGGTGGTGGTCTTCTGGTCGACGCCGGACAGGTCGTCGACGCCGACGCTGGCCCGGGTCAGGTACTCCTCGGTGCGCAGTGGGGTGACCTCGCTGACCGAGCCGACCAGGGTGGTCTTGCCCACGCCGAAGCCGCCGGCGATCAGGATCTTGACGGCGGCCGGGGCGGCGGCGGGGTGGTCGGTGGCGGAGTGGGGCGTTGCCATGTTCAGAGTCTCCGGAGTCCTTCGCGTACGGCCGTGAGCAGGCCGAGGTCCACGCCCCCGGCGGCCCGGGCCACCGAGAGCGGCGCCCGGGCCTTCAGCAGGCCCTGGGCGACCAGGTCGCCCAGCAGGATCTTGGTGACCGAGACCGGGAGGTCCAGGCCCGCCGACACCTCGGCGACGGCGATCGGGCGCCGGCAGCGTTCGAGGATCAGCCGGTGTTCGGGCTGGAGGCCGCGCGCACCGGCGCGGCTGCCCCGCGCCAGGGCCGCGTCGGCCTCCTCCTCGACCGTGGTGAGCACGGTGATGAGGGTGAGGTCGTCGCGCTCGGGCGCGGTCCGGCCGCGGGTGATCGTGTACGGGCGCACCATGCTGCCCGTCCCGTCCTCCGCGTCGTCCTCCTCCAGCTCGCTCCAGTGCGGTACCGCGGCGCGGCGCCCGCCGTCGTCCCGACCGAACCGCGCGGCCGGCTGCGGGCCGGGCCCCGGGTCGGCCTGCCGGCCGTCGTCGAGGCCGTCCCCCCAGGCGTCGTTCCCGTACGGTTCCACCACGGTCAGCCCCGGTTCCGGGCGGCGAAGGCGTCGAAGGACGCCGGGGCGGCGCCGGGGGCACCGGAGGCGTCGTCGCGGACCGGCGTGGTGAGCTTCTGGCCGACCTGCTGCACCAGGGTGTGCATCGCGACCGACATCACCTCGGCGTCCACCTCCTGGGAGGCGACCACGGCCAGGTGGGTGCCCTGGGCGGCGGCGATGACGAACAGCCAGCACTCGGCGAGCTCGACGATCACCTGGTGCACCGGACCGCCGTCGAACAGCGCCCCGACCCCGCGGGCCAGGCTCTGCTGGCCGGTGGCCACGGCGGCCAGGCGCTCGGCGTCGGCCCGCTCGATGGTGCGGGAGTGGCTGACCACGAGACCGTCGTCGGAGAGCAGGACGGCGTTCCTGGTCCCGGGCACCGAGTCGACGAGTCCGTCCAGCAGCCAGTCCAGGTCCTGGTGGGTGGCGATCGTGCGGTTCATGACTGGTCATCCGTTCGTGTGGTTCGGGAGTCCGCACCCGGCAGGGCCCAGGGGGACGGGGCGGGCGCGGCAGCCGGGGGGTCGGTGGGGGCGGGGGAGGGGGTCGGCGAGGCGGCGAGCAGCGGGTGCTCGCCGCTGTCCTGGGCCCGGGCGGCGCGGGACTGGCGCTGGAAGGCGCCGATCGCCGCACCCGAGCGCCGCACCGGGCGCTCGGTGCGCTGGAACGGGCCCGCGGGCGTGGCGTCCTCGGCGGGCCGCCCGACCCACTGCGGCTGGGCGGGCGGGGGCACCCGCAGCTCGGCCGCCAGGCTGGCCTGCCGGACGCGCTGCGGCAGCGGGGGCTGGCCGCCCTCGGCCGGGCTGAACGGCACCGAGGTCCGGTACTCCCGGGGCTGGCGCCGCTCGGCCAGCCGGTAGTGGTCGGCCGGGCGGTACTGCTCGTCGGCGTACGGCGCCTCGGCCTCGGTGACCCGGGCGTAGGCGATGTCCGGGTAGGCCGGGGCGTCCAGGGCGGGCGCCGGGTCGGCCGGCGAGCTGTGCTCGATGGGCTGCTCCGGTTGGACGGGGGATTCCGAGCCGTAGGACGGTCCTGACCCGTACGACGGCTCCGCGGCGTACGGCGGTTCACCGGCGTACGGCGGTTCGGAGCCGTACGGCTGCTCGCCCGGGTAGGGCTGCTCCGTCGGGAACGGCGCCGGTGGCACCGGGACGTCCTGGAGCGTCGTCTCCGGCCCTTCGACCGGCCCGTCGCCCGCCCCGTCGCCCGCCCCGGCGTCCGCCCGGGGCAGCCGCAGCGGCACCCGCACCGGCAGGGGCACCGGCTCCGGAACCGGGGCCTGCAGCGGAGTCGGCGCCGGGAGCGGCTCCGGCGCCGACAGCGGCACCGGAGCGGCCTGCGGTGCGAAGTCGCCCTGCGCGAAGGAGTCCACCGGAGCGACCGGCGGACCGGCCGGCGCCGGGGCGGGCGTTTCGTCGGAGGCCGAGCGCACCGCCCGGCGCGAGCGGCGCACCAGGGGGATCGGCTCGGTGGCCGTGCCGCCGGCGCCGTCCGGCAGCCCGGTGTCGCCCTCGATGACCAGCTGGTCCGGGACGAGCACGACCACCCGGGTGCCGCCGAACGCCGACGGGCGGAACTCGATCCTCAGCCCGTGCAGGGCGGCCAGCCGGGAGACCACGTGGAAGCCGAGGCGGATGTCGTCGGCCCGGGCCAGCACGTCGGTGCGCGGCGGGCGGCTCATCAGCTCGTTGGCGGCGTCGTACTGCTCCGGGTCCATGCCGAGGCCCCGGTCCTCGATCTCGATCGCGAGCCCGCGGCCGACCATGGCGGCGCGCACCTCGACCGGCGTGGGCGGCTTGGAGAAGGTGGTCGCGTTCTCCATCAGCTCGGCGAGCACGTGCGCCACCGGGCCGACGGCCCGCTCGGAGAGCCACGGGTGGCCCTCGATGTCGATCGAGATCCGGCGGTAGTCCTGCACCTCGCCCTGCGCGGCGCGCAGCACGTCCAGCAGCGGGACGGGCTTGCGCCAGCGCCGCTGGGGCTGGCCGCCGGCCATGATGACAAGGTTCTCCTCGTAGCGGCGCAGGCGGGCGGTGAGGTGGTCGAGGTCGAAGAGACCCTCCAGGACCTCCGGGTCGTCGTGCCGGCGCTCCAGCTCGTCCAGCTTGCGCAGCTGGCGGCCGATCAGCAGCTGGGTGCGGCGGGCGATGCGCTGGAGCAGCCGCTCGAAGCCGCGGTGCTGCTCGGCCTGGCCGACGGCGGCCTCCAGGGCGGCGGAGCGGGCCAGGTCGAGCGCCTGGCCGAGGCGGGCCAGCTCGTCGGTGCCGTCGCCGTGCGAGCCGGCCGTGATGGTGCGGCTCTCGGCCTCGACGTCCACCTGCTCGCCGCGGCCGAGCCGGTCGACCACCTCGGGCAGGGTGCGCCGCATCTCCTCGGCCTGGGTGTGCAGGTCCTTGATGCGGCGGCGCAGCGAGCGGCTCAGGCGCCAGGAGGCGATGACGACCGCGACGACCGTGATCAGGCCGATGACGGTGGTCAGCACCACGCGGACGAGCAGGTCCATGATGGTGCCCTTGCCGACGTCCACGATGCCGCTGGTGCGGGTCTCAAGGGCCTTGACCAGCGGCGGGTTGAGCTGGTCGAGGGCCTGGCGCCACTGCTCCTGGGCGGCGGGCAGCCTGACGGTGCCGTTGGCCTCGGCGGCGGTGGGCTTGGTGAGCTGCTGTTCGACGGCGGCCTTGGCCTGCCAGGCCGGGCTGTTCATCAGCTCGCGCCAGGCGGCCGACTCGCCTTCCGGGATGTACGGGAGGACCTGGACGGTGAGCAGGTGGTCCTGCGCGCCGATGGTCTGCTGGACGGCCTGGAGGTCGGCGGTGCTCAGCCGGCCGGTGGGCCAGCCGCGGGCGAGGAGGGCGTCCTCGCGGGCGATCATCTCCTTGGCCCAGAAGGCGTTGACCAGGGTCTTGGAGATCCAGGTGACCTCACCGGTGTCCACGTGGCTGAGCGCGGTGAACAGCCGCAGGTCCACCGCGATCAGGTCGGTGTAGTAGGTGTAGACCGTCTGCTGGTCCACGGAGCCGCGGTCCACGTTGGCGCGCTGCTCGGCCAGCCTGCCCATCGCCTGCCGGGCCTCGGTGACGGCGGTGCGCACCTCCTCGGGCGCGTTGTCGGCGGTCTCGCCGGAGAGGGTCTGGAACTGGCGCACCGCCTCGTCGGTCAGCTGGCGCTGGCGGCGGAGCTGGTCGGCGTTGGCGCCGGGCCGGGCGAGCGCTTCGGCGCTGAGCCGGCGCTCCTCCTGGAGGTTGTAGTAGACGATGTTGGACGGCTGTCCGGCCTTCTGGGCCAGCAGGCCCTGGGCGGCCTGCCGTTGGAAGTCGAAGACGGTCTCGCCGCTGGTGACCGCCCAGAGGACGGCGAGGGCGATGCTGGGGACGACGGCCAGGACGAGCAGCGCCGTCCGCAGGGACAGGCGTGGACGCCTGCGGGGGCCCTTCGGCGTCGGGGGCCGCCGATTCGCACGCGCGCGCAGAGCTGACTCCTTGGGGCTGGCGGCCGGCCGGTGAGGGGCGGGCCGTCCGGGCACGGGATTTTGACGAAGCGATACTAGTCATACCGTGTGATTGGAGTGAAAACCCGTTCGCCGCCTGAGCCGTGGTTGCACACGCAGTAGACACAATGTCACCTGGTCATTGACCGTACGTATGCGGAGCAGGCGGTTCCGGACTTGCTCGACACAGTGTCGACGAGCTGCGCGGCCGGTGGATGGCCGGGGTGTGAAAAGTGTGTGACGCCCCGACGGGAGGCACCCGGCGGGCGGAGGCCGGTGCGTCCGCGGGCGCGCTGCCCGGTGCGGACCGCGTCGGCCCGGGCGGCATGATGGGCCGATGACCTCTTCTCTCCCCACCCGCAGTCAGGCCGTCGCCGAAGCGCTGGCGGCGGCCGGTGTCCCCGGCGAGATCCGCGTCCTGCCCGACTCCGCCCGCACCGCCGCCGAGGCCGCCGCCGCGCTCGGCTGCGAGGTCGGCGCCATCGCGAACAGCCTGGTGTTCGTCTGCGACGGAGCGCCGCTGCTGGTGATGACCAGCGGCGCCCACCGGGTCGACACCGCCCACCTGGCCGGGCAGCTGGGCACCGGCCCGATCGAGCGCGCCACCGCCGCCCAGGTCCGCGAGGCCACCGGACAGGCCATCGGCGGCGTCGCCCCGACCGGCCACCCGGCGCGGCTGCGCACCGTGGTCGACACGGCGCTCGAGGCGTACGAGGTGCTCTGGGCCGCCGCCGGGCACCCGCACACCGTCGTGCCGATGACCTACCGGGAACTGCTCGCCGTCACCGGCGGGACCCCGGCCACCGTGGCGGCCGAATAGCCGCCCCGGCCGCCGAGGCCGGCCCGCCCGGGCCGCGCTTGACCTCAAGTCGACTTGAACTCCTATCGTCGTCCGCATCGGAGCGGCCGCCGCAAGGGCGGTCGACGAGGACGGGGAAGGTCCGGGCCGTGGAGTACTCGCACAGCGACGCCGAACTGGTCAAGCAGCCGATCGGCTACTGGAGTTGGGCGGCCTACAAGGCCGTCGTCAGCCGCACCCGCGGTGCGCTGGCCGAGCTCGGCACCACCCAGCCGCAGTGGTGGGTGCTCGCCCAGCTTGCCCGGGCCGAGCAGCCGCGGACCCGGGACGACGTCTCCGCCGTCCTGCGCGACTACCTGGACACCGGGCCGGAGGCCCTGGACGCCGAGATCGACGCGACCGTCGAGCGCGGCTGGGTCACCGAGTCCGCCGCGGGCCGGCTCGACCTCACCCCGGAGGGCCGGGTGTTCTTCGACAAGGCGGCCGCCCTTCAGGACGAGCTGTGGGCCGAGCGCCACGCGGGCATCTCCGACGAGGAGTACCTGGCCGCGCTCAAGGTCCTCCAGCGGTTCGTCCACAACACCGGCGGGCAGGCCTGGCACCACTGAGGCGCGGGGTGTCCGAGCGGGCGTCCTACCCGCCGAGGTAGCGCAGCACCGCCAGGATGCGGCGGTTGTAGTCGGTGGTGCGGGGCAGCTCCAGCTTGTCGAAGACGGCGTTGAGGTTCTTCTCCACCGCGCTCG
This sequence comes from Kitasatospora sp. Xyl93, assembly GCF_055383135.1. Lineage (NCBI taxonomy): Bacteria > Bacillati > Actinomycetota > Actinomycetes > Kitasatosporales > Streptomycetaceae > Kitasatospora > Kitasatospora sp. Xyl93. The sequence goes on from NZ_AP029185.1 coordinate 6,497,458, forward strand.
ACGAGACGTGCAGCCGCTGGGCGATCGCCGCGTTGGTCCAGCCCTGCGCGAGCGCCTCCAGCACGCTGCGCTCGCGCGGCGTGAGCCGGGCCAGCGGGTCGGTCCGGGTGGTGCGCACCACCAGCTGCCGCACCACCTCCGGGTCGATCACCGCGCCGCCCGCCGCCACCCGCACCAGCGCGTCCAGGAACTCGTCGACCTCGGCCACCCGGTCCTTGAGCAGGTACCCGACCCGCTCCGCACCGGCGGCCAACAGCTGCGCCGCGTACCCGCGTTCGATGTGCTGGGAGAGCACCAGGACGCCGACGTCCGGCCACCGCCCGCGGATCTCCACCGCGGCCCGCAGCCCCTCGTCGGTGTGGGTCGGCGGCATCCGGATGTCCACCACCACGACGTCCGGCGGCCGCCGCGCCACCGCCGCCGTCAGCGCCGCGGCGTCCCCGACCGCGGCCAGCACCTCGTGCCCCTCCTCGGCGAGCAGGCGGACCAGGCCCTCCCGCAGCAGGGTCGAGTCCTCGGCGAGGGTCACGCGCATGGCAGCTCCGCGGTGATGACGGTCGGGCCCCCGGCGGGGCTGTGGACGTGGAGGGTACCGTCCAGCGCGGCGACCCGCCCGCGCAGGCCGGTCAGGCCGCTGCCCGCCGGGTCCGCGCCGCCGCCGCCGTCGTCCTCCACCCGTACGGTGAGCAGGCCGGCGGCCCGCTCGACCCGCACCGAGACCGCGGAGGCGGCGGAGTGCTTGGCGGCGTTGGTGACGCACTCGGAGACCACGAAGTAGGCCGCGGTGCGCACGGGTTCGGGCAGCGGGCCGGCCACCTCGTAGCGCAGCCGCAACGGGATGGCGCACCGCTCGGCCACCCCGCCCAGCGCCTCCTCCAGCCCCAGGGTGTCCAGTGCCGACGGGTACGCCCGCCAGGCCACCTCGCGCAGCTCGGTCAGCACCCCCTGCGCCTCCCGGTGGGCCTGGCGCAGCAGTGCCTCCGTCCGCTCCGGGTCCCGGTCGCGGTCCAGGCCGCGCCGCGCCCGGCCGAGCAGCATCGCCAGCGCCACCACCCGCTGCTGCACGCCGTCGTGCAGGTCCCGCTCGATCCGCCGCCGCTCGGTGTCCACGGCCCGCACCACCGCGGCCCGGCTGTCGGCGAGTTCGGCGATCCGGTGGCGCAGCAGCTCGGCCTCGGACGGTCCGAAGCACTCCCGGGCGAGCCGGGCGTCCAGCGCGGCCAGTGAGGACAGGCCCTGCACGGCGAGGAAGAGCAGCACCCCGCCGAGCAGCACCTGGGTCGCCAGCTCCTCCCAGCCCAGCGAGCCGCGCACCACCCCGCCGACCAGCAGCACGGCCAGCACCAGCCCGAAGACCAGCAGCCCCAGCACCACCCCGGCGACCAGCCCGGCACCGCTGCGCACCGCCAGGTAGCGCAGCAGCCTGCGGTCGTCCGCCCGGTAGTGGCGGGGGAAGCGGTCGCCGAAGAAGGTGCCGCGCCGGGCCCGTTCGAGCGCGGCGAGGCGGCGCGCCCCGGACAGCAGGCCCGGCACCGCGTACGGGCGGGTGCGCGGCCAGAGCAGGAACGGGCCGAGGGCGGTGGCGGCGAGCAGGAGGTACAGCGCGCCGAGGGCGGCGCTCGGGCAGCCGAGCAGAACTCCGGCCGCGCGGCGCGGCCATGACGTGGTGTCCGGTCCGTCCCCCTGCACGGGGTCCGAGCTTACGGGGCGGGCCGGACGTGCGGAGCCCGTGGGGGCGGCGGGTCCGGAGGGTTCGGCCGGGCCCAGGAGAGCTGAGGGGCCGCGGAGGTTCGCGGGGCTGGTGGGCCGGGCCGGGGCCGGGCGGCGGGCCGGGGCGGTCACCGGGCGCGGCGGTGCTGGGCGGCGCCGTTGCGCCCGCGCCAGCGCATCGCGACGTACCCGGCCACGGCCAGCGCGACCAGCACCAGGACCGCCTTGGAGAACACTCCGACGTACGTCTCCACCACGTCCCAGCGGTCCCCGAGCAGGAACCCGGCCATCACCAGCACGCTGTTCCACACCAGGCTGCCGAGCGTGGTCAGCATGACGAACGCGGGCAGCGGCATCCGCTCGACCCCGGCGGGCACCGAGATCAGGCTGCGGAAGATCGGCACCATCCGGCCCAGCAGCACCGCCTTCGTCCCGTGCCGGGCGAACCAGGCCTCGGTGCGCTCCAGGTCGGAGGCCTTGACCAGCGGCAGCCGGGCCCAGAGCGCGTGCATCCGCTCCCGGCCGAACAGGGCGCCCAGCCAGTACAGGACGACCGCCCCGGCGACCGAACCGAGGGTGGTCCAGGTCAGCGCGGAGGCGAGGCTGATCACGCCCTGCCCGGCGGCGAAGCCCGTCAGCGGCAGGATCACCTCGCTGGGCAGCGGCGGGAACAGGTTCTCCAGCGCGATCGCCAGGCCGGCGCCCGGGCCGCCCATGGTGTCCACCAGGTCGGCCGCCCAGCCGGCGAAGCCGTCGGCGGGCTGCTGGGCGACGGCGAGGATCGTGTGCTGCATGCGGGGCTCCGGAGGGGTCGGGGGACGGCTTGTCCCCGGTCGACTCCACGCTAGGAACCGCAGGTCATCGGCGGTATGCGGGTTTCCGGCGAACCGGCTGCGGTTTTCCGTACCCCCGCACCCTGCGGTTTTCCGCAGGGTGCCGGAATTCGCTGGCGGGCCCCCGGCCGTGGCGTCAGGATGGCGCCATGGACGCCGTATTCACCCTGGCCCTGCGGCACGACGCCGGGCGGGTGTTCCCCGAGGACCTGCCGATGGCCGCCGCCGAACTGCTGGCGCGGGGCATCGGCGGGGAATCGCCCGCGCTGTGCGAGCTGGCGGGACGGTCGGGTCGGGGTGAGCGCGCGGGCGAGCTGACGGAGCTGTTGCGGCAGGCGACGGAGGAGCTCGGCCTGCCGGTCCTCGACGAGGAGTTGGTGGAGCGCTGCCGGATGTACGAGACGGCCGTCGAGCTGGTGTCCGGGGAGCTCTCGCCCGACGAGGTCGCCGTCACGGCCTGGCACTGGACCGGTGCGGAGGCGACCGAGGCGGAGCGGCGGTTCGTGGCGGCGGTCGACGAGGCCGGCTGCCCGGACTGCCTCGGCGCGTGGCCGGAGGAGCTGGCGCGGGCCTGGGTGCGGGAGGTGACGGCGGCGGCCGCCGGGGTGCTGGCCGGCGGCGATCCGCGCACCGCCGCCGGGCTCGGCGGCTGAACCCCGGTCGGCCGCCGGGCGTTCGCTCGGCGGCCGACCAGAGCCGGGTCAGTGCTTCGGCGCGGCCGCGGTCTCCCGGGTCAGCGGTTCAGCGCCGCCACGGTCTCCCGGGTCAGTTCCTGCGCCCGGGCGACGGTGGCCGTCAGCTCGGCCGCCGACCCGCCGGGCGCGGCGAGCAGACCGCGCACGCGCGGGCCGAACTCCGGTGGGGCGTCGGGCAGTCGCTCGGCCACGGCAAGGGCGCCCTTCTCGTTGAGGCACCAGCGGCGGTGGTGGGCGTACAGCGCCTGGACCAGGACGCCGACGGCGCGGGACAGGCAGAGCGAGACGTGCAGGGCGTCGGCGCGGGCGGCGCTCTTCGCGGCGGTGTCGAGCAGGAACCCGGCCTCCCAACCGGCTGCGGTGAGCGCCTCGCGCAGCGGCTCCGGGTAGTCGGCGGTCTGCCGCTTCAGCCGAGCCAACTCCCCGGTGGGATCGGCCAACGGCTGCCCGAGGGCGACCTCGCCCGGATAGCAGGGCGACCAGAAACCGAGCGGGTGGCCGGCCTGCGTCCCCACCTCGTAGCGGCCCTGGCGGCAGTCCGCCCAGACCTGTTCGACCCGGTCGAGGTCCCGCAGGATCCAGTCCACGGCGACGCCGTCGACCCGCAGCCACGCCCCGCCGTTGACCCACGGGCCCCAGCCGCCCGGCCCGGCCACCTCGGTCTCCGGCCCGGCGAGCTCCCGCAGTGCGTCGAGGTCGAGGACGCCCCGGTAGTACACCCCGAGGTCCCAGTCCGACTCCGGCCGTTCCTCGCCCCGGGCCCGGCTGCCGCCGAGCATCACCCCCACCACGCCGGGTACGCGGGCGAGTCGGGCGGCCATGTTCTCGATGATCGCGCGCATGGGGAGAGTCTGGCACGTGGTGCGCCGGAGGGGCCGGAAGGGCCCGGCGGCCGGCGGGAGTTCGGTGTCGCCCCGGCGTTCGCGCAGGTGCGGCCACTCCTCGCCACGCTCAACTTATAGCGCACGGGGGGCCTTGCGGCAAGGCCCCGGTGATGACGCAGAATCACCGGCTCAAGGGCATGATCCGCTGGAACGGGGAGTCACGAAGTGCGAGTTGTTCTGTCGACGTACGGGTCGCGCGGGGACGTCGAGCCGATGGCCGCGCTGGCGCTGCGGCTGCGGGAACTGGGCGCCGAGGCGCGGGTGTGCGCGCCGCCGGACGAGGAGTTCGCGGCCCGGCTGGCCGAGGCCGGGGTGGAGCTGGTGCCGGTCGGGCAGTCGGTGCGCGAGCTGGTCAGCGGCCCGCCCCCGGCGCCGTCCGACCTGCCCAAGCGCGCGGCCGCGCTGGTGGAGCAGTTCCACGCGGCGGTGCTCGGGGCGGCCGAGCCCGGCGGCGCGGTGGTGTCCACCGGCCTGTTCCCGGCGGTGGCCGGCTCCCGCTCGGCGGCCGAGCAACTGGGCGCCCGCTTCCGGTACATCGCCCTCCAGCCGACCGTGCTGCCCTCCCCGCACCACCGGCCGTTCGAGTACCCGATGCAGCCGTACCCGCCGGAGGTGACCGACCCCCGGGAGCTGTGGGACCTCAACATCGGGACGATGAACGCGCTGTTCGGAGGACCGGTCAACGCCCACCGGGCGGCGGTCGGGCTGCCGGAGGTCGACAACGTGCGGGACCACGTCCTCACCGACCGGCCGTGGCTGGCGACCGACCCGCTGCTCGACCCGTGGACGAGCCCGGGCGAGGGCGGCGGCGCGGGCTGGCCCGACGTGGTGCAGACCGGCGCCTGGATCCTGCCGGACGAACGCCCGCTGCCCGCCGACCTGTCGGCCTTCCTGGCGGCCGGCGAGGCGCCGGTGTACGTCGGCTTCGGCAGCATGCCGCTGCGCGACCCGGCGGACGCCGCCCGGGTCGCCGTCGAGGTGGTCCGGGCCCAGGGCCGCCGGGTGCTGCTCGGCCGCGGCTGGGCCCGACTGGCCGAGGTGGACGGGGCCGAGGACTGCTTCGCGATCGGCGAGGTCAACCAGCAGGCGCTGTTCCCGAAGGTCGCCGCCGTCGTCCACCACGGGGGCGCGGGCACCACCACCACGGCCGCCCGGGCCGGCGTGCCCCAGGTGCTGGTCCCGCAGATCGTGGACCAGCCGTACTGGGCCTCGCGGGTGGCGGCGCTGGGCATCGGCGTCGCCCACGACGGCCCGACCCCGACCACCGAGTCCCTCACCGCCGCCCTGCGCGAGGCCCTCGCCCCCGCCACCAGTGAGCGCGCCGCCGCCCTGGCCGCCGGCGTCCGCACGGACGGCGCGGCGGTGGCCGCGAAGCTGCTGCTGGGCTGAGCGGCGGACGGGGAGCGGGACGTCGGACGTCGGGCGGGACGTCGGACGGGGAACGGGACGTCGGACGGGAGTGGGAAGTCGGCCCGGCCGACTGCCCACTCCCGCCGTCCACCTCAGGAGGCCGGTTCGGTGAAGTACCTGGCGCCGGCGTCGGGAAGCTCCCTGCCGTCCTTGTCGAAGAACTGCCAGGACTTCGCCCGCATCGTCCCCGGGCGGGCCACCGCCATCTCCCGGACGGGGGAGTCGGCCACCGTGACGGCCTGCGGCTCGGTGGTGCTGCCGTCCGCCCAGGTCACCACCACCCGGCCGACGTCCGGGCCGAGCGAGATCAGCACCAGGTCGACCGGGGGAATGACGCCGTCCTTGCTCGAACGGCCGACCAGGCCACCGGCGAAGGTCGTCCGGCTGCGCGGGTCGACCCTGCCCGGGGCCGGCTGGGAGCCCGCGGAGTCGTGGCCGAGCCGCTGCCCGTCCAGCGTGAGGTAGACGTTGGTGACGTCGCTGTCCGGTTGCCAGTACTGCCGGACGAACTCCTCCGTCGGCTTGGGGACCGTCTGGTCGTACCGGCTGCGCTCCTCCCACACCGCCGTCGCCTGTTCGAACGCCCGCTCCTGCGGGGCCAGTGGCCACAGCGCCTCCCACAGCTGCCACTGCCTGCCGTCCCCGGTCCGGCCCTGGCCCAGCAGGACCCGGACCGGGGTGAGCGGGTCGCGCACCCCGGGAGTGGCGCCCGTCGCGGGGGCGGTCGGCGCGGCCGCGGTCGGCGTGGGGCCGGTCGCCGTGGGGGCCGCCGCCGGCGCGAGCCCGGCGCCGACGCCCGCCGGACCGGTCCCGCGGGCGACGGCCGGGTCCGGGCGCAGCTGCGCCAGCGCCCCGCCGGACAGGGCCACCACCGCGGCCAGCGCCGCCGCGCCGGCCACCGTACGGCGGCGGTGCCTCAGCCGACGGCCGCCCGCCACGATGTCCGCCACCGGCGGCGGGCCGATCCGCGCGCCGGCCGCCGCCTCGGCCAGGCCGAGCCCCACCCACAGGTCCGTGCCGCCGTCCGGGCCGGCGCCCGTCCCGTCCGGTTCCCGGTTCGTACCGTTCGTCATACCGCTCCTCCGATGCGGGTCGGGTCCTTCAGTTCCACCAGTGCCGTGACCTGCCGCAGCCGGGCGATGCCCTTCGCCGCGTGACTGCGCACCGCGCCCACCGAGCACCCCATGGCCTCGGCCGTCCGGCTGTCGCTCAGGTCCTCCCAGTGCCGCAGCACCACCGCCTCGCGCTGGCGCGGCGGCAGGGTGGCCAGCGCGGCCAGCAGGGCCCCGCGCTGGTCGGAGCGGGCGAAGCCGTCCTCCACCCCCGCCGCGTCCGGCACCGCGTCCACCAGCAGCTCCGGCGCCCGGCGGCGCCAGCGGCGGGCGTGCTGGTTGACCAGGATCCGCCGCACGTAGGCGTACGGATCGTCGGCCCGGCGCACCTTCGACCAGGCCGCGCAGGCCTTCTCGGCGGCGGACTGCACCAGGTCCTCGGCCGCGTACTGCTCGCCGGCCAGCAGGTACGCCGTCCGCACCAGGCGCGGCCAGACCGCGACGATGAACGCCTGGAACCCGTCGTCCCGACCGCTTTCCGCTTCTCCCATGAGCACCTCCTTCACCTGTCCAGAGCCCGGGGGCGGCCGGAAGCGCTTACCGGTGGGGCGGATAAAAGTGCTTGGGGAACGGGCGGCGGGGACGCTACTATCCGCCTGATGATCATTTCTCATGATGTAGCAGGCAGTGGGCCCGCCGTGGTCCTGCTGCACTCCTCGGTGTGCGACCGTCGGATGTGGGACGCACAGTGGCAGCCGCTGATCGACGCCGGGTACCGGGTGGTCCGCTGCGACTTCCACGGTTTCGGCGAGACCCCTCTCTCGGAGGTCCCCTACAGCGACACCGCGGACGTCCTGGCCCTGCTCGACCACCTCGGCATCGAGACCGCCGCCCTGGTCGGCGCTTCCCACGGCGGCCGGATCGCCCTGACGGCCGCCGCGCTGCGCCCCGAGGCGGTGACGGCGCTGGCCCTGCTCGGCGCGGGCATGCCCGGACACCAGCCCAGCGACACCCTGCGCGCCTTCGGCGGCCGCGAGGACGAGCTGATCGAGGCCGGCGAGATCGACGCGGCCGTCGAGCTGAACGTCGAGGCCTGGCTCGGCCCGGAGGCCGACGAGGAGACCCGCGCGAAGGTCCGCCGGATGCAGCGCCACGCCTTCGACGTCCAGCTGGAGGCGACGGTCGGCCCCGACCGCGAGGACGTCGACCTCAGCCGGATCACCGCGCCCACCCTGGCCGTGTCCGGCGCCCACGACTTCCCGGACTTCCGGGAGATCGCCGCGACCCTCCCCACCATCCTCCCCGACGCCCGCCACCAGGAACTCCCCTGGGCCGGCCACCTCCCCAGCCTGGAACGCCCCGCCGAGACCACCGAGCTGCTCCTCGCCTTCCTGCGCGAGTCGGCCCCGGTCGCGCGGTAGCACCCCCGCCCGCCCACCGGTCTCCCCGGCGGGCGGCTCCCGCGCCGGGCCGGTGGCGGTGTCCTCCCCGCTTCGGTGGTGCCGGGGGCCTCTTCGGACGGACGCGCACAGCCCCCGGAAGTGATCCGGGGGCTGTGCGCGTCCGTCGTCGAGCTCATCACGTCGCCGGTGGGCACCGTACCGGCCGGTCCCCGCGACGTGTCCCACCGTTCCTCCCGGACCGCCGTGCCGAGCCTCCCCGACCGCCGGGAACGCGGTCGTCCGCGGCCGGTCCGTCGACAACGGGAAAAGCCGGGACTCGAACGTGTGTCGGGAGCCATGATGGCGGGGTGCACTTCACCTCGGAATCCAGCGCGGACGGCGTGACGGAACGCCGCTTCACCCTCGACGGCGTGCCCGGTGTGCTCTGGCAGCCGGACGGACCACCCCTCGACGGGCGGCCGTTGGTGCTGCTGGGACACGGCGGCGGCCAGCACAAGCTGGGGCCGGGGCAGGTGGACCGGGCCCGGCGGTGCGTGCGGCGGCACGGGTTCGCGGCGCTGGCGCTGGACGCGCCCGGGCACGGGGAGCGGCCGCGCAGCGCGCAGGACGAGCGGTTCGCCACCGAGATCGGGGAGCTCATCGCGGCGGGCCGGCCGATCAGCGCCTGGGTCGCGCGGCACACGGCGGCGCTCGCGGAGCGGGCGGTGCCGGAGTGGGTGGCCGTGCTGGACGCGCTGGGCGAGCGGGGGGAGTGGGGGGACCGCGGGGAGGGCTTCGGGCCGGTGGGCTTCTGGGGCCTGTCGCTGGGGAGCGTGATCGGCATCCCGCTGGCGGCGGTCGAACCGCGCATCGCCGTCGCCGTGTTCGGGCTGACGGGGCACGCGTCGCAGACGGAGGCGGCGGCCCGGGTCGGGGTGCCGGTGGAGTTCCTCCTGCAGTGGGACGACGAGCTGGTCCCGCGCGAGGGGGCGCTCGCACTGTTCGGCGCGCTGGGTTCGCGGGAGAAGACGCTGCACGCCAACCCCGGCGGGCACTTGGACGTGCCGGAGCTCGAACTGGCCTCGTCCGAACGGTTCCTGGCCCGGCATCTGGGCGGCCGGGCGCGGTGAACGCGGGCTCCGGCGCAGCCGGTGTCAACCGTCAGTAGAACAGTTGCCCGCCTCGCCGGCCTCGCTCGACTCACCGGCCCCGCCTGGCCCGGCGGCGTCGTTCGACTCATCGGCCCCGCCCGACTCGGCGGCGTCGCTCGGCCGGCCGGAGTCCATCGCCGCCAGCCGGGCGACCTGGCGGTGGCCGAGTTCGACCGTACGGTTCATGTGCCGCAGCAGGAAGGCGAGTTCGTCCTCACTGTCCTCGGCGAAGGCGGCCACCCAGTCGGTGGACAGCTCGCGCCACACCTCCCCGAAGCGCTCCAGCGCCTCGGGGAGGACCACGACCAGCACGCGGCGCCGGTCCGCCTCGTCCCGCTGCCGGGCGACCAGCCCGGCCCTCGCCAGCCGGTCGACCAGCCGGGTGGCCGAGCCGCTGGTGAGCCCGGTGAGCTCGGCGATCCGGCCGGTGGTGACCGGCCCGTCCTCCAGGGTGAGCAGGTTGAGGCACTGGACGTCGGTCGGGTGCATGCCCAGGTGGTCGGCGACGGCCTGGTTGAACAGGACGTACGAGGCCAGGTAGCGGCGCGAGGCCGGCCACAGCCGTGCCATCAGTTCGTCGCGGGTCGTCGTCATGGGGGAAGGGTAACCGTCCGGGCTCAGCGATATTTATTTGCGTCGCGCAGATATCTATCCCTAGGGTTGTCTGCATGACGCAGATAAACAAGTCGGTCGCCACCCTCCCCGCCGCCGCCCCGCTCCCCGTCGCCGTGACCGGAGCCACCGGCGCCCAGGGCGGCGCCACCGCCCGCGCCCTGCTGCGCGCCGGCCGCCCCGTCCGCGCCCTCACCCGCGACCCCGGCTCGCCCGCTGCCGCCGAACTCACCGCACTCGGCGCCGAGTTGTCCCGCGCCGACTTCGACGACCCGGACTCGCTCGCCGCCGCCCTCGACGGCACCGGTGCGCTGTTCGCGATGTCCACCCCGTTCGGAACCGACCCCGACACCGAGGTGCGCCAGGGCATCGCCCTGTTGGACGCCGCCCGCGCCGCGGGCACCGTCCGGCACGTCGTCTTCACCTCCGCCACCAACGCCGACCGCTCCACCGGCATCCCGCACTTCGACAGCAAGTACCGCATCGAGCGGCACCTGGCCGGCCTCGACCTGCCCTGGACCGTCCTCGGCCCCGCCGCCTTCCTGGACAACTACGCCAACGACTGGACCCTCTGGTCCCTCCGCGACGGCGTCTTCCACCTCCCCATGCCGCCCGGCGTCCCGCTGCCCGTGATCGCCGCCGACACCATCGGCGCCTTCGCCGCCCACGTCCTCGCCCGGCCCGACGCCTACGCGGGCCGACGCATCGACATCGCCTCCCAGTGGTGCACCGGCGAGCAGATCGCCGCCGCCATCACCGCGGCGAGCGGCCGCGCCATCCGCTGCGAGGAGGTGCCGCTCTCGGTCGTGGCCGGCTACTCGGAGGACCTCGCCGCGATGTTCCGCTACTTCCAGGACCCCGGCCTCGACGTCGACACCGACGCCCTGCACGCCGCACACCCCGACATCGACTGGCAGTCCCTCGACACCTGGGCGGCCGCCCGCACCTGGGACCTCTGACCTCCAGGGCCTACCGTTGCCCGGATGGCACCCAGGACGCCGCGCAGGATCCACGTCGACGGCCGTGACTACCGCTGGGTGGTCCGCTTCCACGACGCCGAGCACGTGGTGGTCCGCATCTGGCCCGACCGGCGGTCCGGCCGCCGGGTGGAACTGGTCCGACGCTTCGACGACCCGTGGCTCAACTACGGCACCCTGCTGACCGCCCCCGCCGACCGCGTCGCCGAGGTCTTCCACCTCGCCCCCGTCACCCCGTCCCTCGCCGCGACCCTCGTCCGCGCCGCGCTCGCCGCCGGGTGGCACCCTGACCAGCCGGGTGCCCCGGAGCGCTTCACAGTGGCGCGGGAAGAGCCGGACGTCGAACTCGTCCGGCGGAGGTGAGGTGGACCGTCACGCGCCGGAGGCCGGCCGCTCCACGAACTTGCGCTGCCAGGGCGTTTCGACGGCGTGCCGGCTGTAGTGCTCGCGCACGTACGCCACCGCCTCGGTGGGCGGGACGCCGTCGAGGACGGCGATGCAGGCGAGGGCGGTGCCGGTACGGCCGCGGCCGCCGGCACAGGCGAGTTCGACGCGTTCGGTGGCGGAGCGGTCCCAGGCTTCGCGGAAGGCGTCGGCGGCGTCCGCGCGGTCGGCGGGGAGGCGGAAGTCGGGCCAGCGGACCCAGCGGCTCGGCCAGTCGAAGGGCTGCGGCCGACGGCCCAACAGGTAGAGCCCGAAGGTCGGTTGGGGCCCGGGCGGCAGGGGGCGACTGAGGCCGCGGCCGCGCAGGAGGCGGCCGGAGGGCAGGCGCAGGACGCCGGGGGCGGTCGGGTCCCAGGTGGCGGGGTCGGTCATGTCGGCTTTCCTCGGGGGCGAGTCGGGTCGGTCAGGAGGCGGCGTGCAGCCCGACCGGGCCGTGCGGCAGGCCGGCGCGATGGGCGAGGGCGGCGGCCTCACCGCGTGAGGCGACGTCCAGTTTGGCGAGGATGTTGGCGACGTGGAACTTCACCGTCGACTCGCTGATGTGCAGCGCCGCCGCGATGTCCCGGTTGCGGCGGCCGCGCGCCAACTGGTCGAGGACCTCCCGCTCGCGCGGGTGGAGGCCGTCCAGCGGGTCGGCGGCGGTGGCGGGTACGGGTTCGGGCAGGGCGAGCGGGAGGTCGACGGTCACCGTGGTGCCCCAGCCGGGAACGGCCTCGACGCCGTGGCGTCCACCGAGGGCGGCGATGCGGTCGGCGGTGCGGTGGACGGTGAGGGCCTCGGCGGTGAGCAGGCCGAGCCCGTCCCCGCGCACCACGGCGCGCAGCAGGCCGTCCGCCGTGAACTGCCAGCTCACGTGCAGCCGGGTCGGCTTCTCCTGTTCGAGCATCAGCAGCACGGCCGCCCGGACGGCGTCGCGGGCGGTGTGCGCGGCGTCCGCGGGCAGGGACCGGTCGGCCTCCGCCGGGGGTGCGACGTCGAGCTGGACCCGGGTGTGCCGGAGCAGCGGGCGCAGCTCGCGCACCATCCGGGCGAAGGCCTCGGCGGCGGGCTTCTCGCTGAGCGCGCGGTCCAGTTCGGCGCCCTGGCGCAGTTCGAGCAGGGCGGTGACGGCCAGCTCGGTGGCGCTGCGGCGGGCCGTGGCGTCGTCCAGGTCGGCCGAGCGCAGCGGCGCCAGGATCGCGGCGAGCGCGGCGCTGTGGGTGCCGGTGAACTCGGCGATGGCCCGGGCGCGGGCGTTGGCGGAGGCGCGGGAGGTGGCGGTCTGGGCGGGGGCGGCGTCGGTGGCGCGGTGGTCGGAGTGGGCGATCACCAGGTCCCACAGCTGATGCAGGACGGCGAGTGCCCCGGACGCCACGGGGCCGGTGTCCGCCCGGACGAGGACCAGGACGGCACCGTGGCCGTTGCCCGGTGAGGTCGCCGTGACCACCACCGGCCAGGAGCGTCCGGCGAGTTCGGCCTCACCCTGCCAGGGGCGGCCGGCCGCCGTCGTCCCGGCCGCGCGCTCGGCCAGCCGGGACAGGTCGAGTGCGCCGATGGCCCCGGTCAGCTCGGGCGGACCGTAGCCGAGCGAGGGGCTGAACGTGCAGACGCCGCTGAGCTGCGCCAGCGCCGTGTGCGGGACGAGGGTGTCGAGCACCGCCGACAGCTGCCGCAGGAGGTCGGGGCGGGGCGTGCGGAGCACCTCGGCGACCCGGGCCAGCGCGTCCTCGGGGCGGCCCCAGTGCTGCCGCCAGGTCTTGTCCGCGCCGCCGTCCGTGCGGTGGTCCGTGCCGCCGTCCGCGCTGTGGTCCGGGTCGCCGCCCGCGCTGCCGCCCGCGCCGCTGGTACCGCTCGTGCCGTCCATGCGGTCCAGCCTAGTTCGGGCGGTGCCGTCCGTGCCTGGCCGTTCGGCCAGGTCGAACCGTCCGAAGGGCTGGCCGAACGGCCGCTGCCCGGCCGCAGGATGGAAGGCGTCGGAGGAACCAACTCACCTCAACCCCAAGGACCTTCCATGACCAAGGCGATCGCCTTCCACGAGTTCGGCGGCGCGGACCTGCTGCGCCCGATCGACATCGAACTGCCCGCCCCCGGCCCCGGCCAGGTGCGGGTCGCGGTCCGCGCCGTGGGCGTCAACCCGCTGGACCACAAGCTGCGCACCGGGGAGCTGGCCGCGTACTTCCCGGTGGCCTTCCCCTACGTGCCGGGCTTCGAGCTGTCCGGTGTGGTCGAGGCCGTCGGCGCGGAGGTGAGCGGTTTCGCGCCCGGCGACGAGGTGTTCGGCGCCCTGATGGGCGGCGGGTACGCCGAGCACGCGCTGGTGGACGCGGAGACGCTGGCCCACAAGCCGGCCACGCTGGGCTGGGCGGAGGCCGCGGCGATCGCGGTGGGCGCCGAGACCTCCGAGCGCGCCCTCGACGTCCTCGGCGTGCGCTCCGGCGAGACCCTGCTGGTGCACGGCGCCGGCGGCGGGGTGGGCACCGTGCTGCTCCAGCTCGCCCGGGCGCGCGGGATCACGGTGGTCGGCACGGCGAGCGAGTCGAACCACGCCCATCTGCGCGAGCTCGGCGCGATCCCGGTGACGTACGGCGAGGGCCTGGCCGAGCGGGTGCGGGCCGCCGCCCCGGGCGGGGTGGACCGGGTGCTGGACGTGGCCGGTCGGGACGGGGTGCTGCCGCTGTCGATCGAACTGACGGGGAGCGCGGACCGGGTGCTGACGATCGCCGACATCCAGGGCGCGGAGGAGCACGGCGTCCGCTTCACCGGCGGCGCCGAGGGCGTCGAGTCCTACCACCAGCGCGCCTACGCCGCCGCGCTCGCCCTGCACGAGGCGGGCACCCTGCGGCTGCCGCTGCACCGGGTGCTCCCGTTGGCGGAGGCGGCCGAGGCGCAGCGGATCAGTGAGCAGGGACACCTGCGCGGAAAGATCGTGCTGACGGTCTGACAGCCGCCCGCCGCCGGTGGGCATCGCGCTCGCGTTGGGCTTCGTGCTGTTCGCGCCCGCGTACGCGCTCGGCCCGGTCTCCGGCTGCCACCTCAACCCGGCGCGCAGCCCCGGCCCGGCGCTGTTCGCGGGCGGTGACGCGCTGTCGCAGCTGTGGCTGTTCCTGCTCGCCCCGCCGGCCGGCGGCGCGCTGGCGGCGGGCGTGCACCTGCTGACCCACCCGCAGCCGACCTTCCGGTGGCGGAGGCCCTGACCACCGACGCGCGGGTGTGGTCCGCGGAGTTCAGCCGGCGCGGCGGTCGGGACCGTACGACGGTCCCGGCCGCCGTCGCCGTCGTTGTCGGCGGGGGCCGCGTTGGGCGGTGGCCGTTTTCCTGGCGGGTGCGGTGTCTGTTGTCCTGGCGGGGTGCGGTGTGCGGTGTTCTCGGCCATCGCCCGGCCCCCGCGCCGCTTTTGAGCCGCGCACCGGCCGGATCCGGCGCACCGGTCGAAGAGCCCCGGCTCCCGCCCGCCCGCTGGGTAGAGTCGCGCCATGGTGACTGTGAACGCGGGAGGCCCCGTGGGCGGGCGGCTGGCCGGCCGCTCCTGTGTGGTGACGGGCGCGGCCAGCGGCATCGGCCGGGCCGTCGCCGAGCGCTTCGTCCGGGAGGGCGCGTCGGTGGTCGCCGCCGACGTGGACGCCGCGGGCCTGGACCGGCTGGCCGAGCAACTCCCGGGCGCCGTGAGCACGGTGGTCGGGGACGTGGCCCGGGACGAGGACGCCCGCCGGATGGTGGCGGCCGCCGTCGAGCGGCACGGACGACTGGACGTCCTGGTGGCCAACGCGGGGATCATCCCGCTGATGGAGATCACCGAGGCCACCGCCGAGGACTGGGACCACGTGATGGCCGTGGACGGCCGCGGGATGTTCCTCACCTGCAAGTACGCGATCGAGGCGATGACCGCGCAGGACCGGCCCGGCGGCTCGATCGTCTGCCTGTCCTCCATCTCCGGCGAGGCCGGCCAGCGCGGGCAGGCGGTGTACGGGCCCGCCAAGTTCGTCGCCTCCGGCCTCACCAAGCACCTCGCCGTCGAATGGGCGGACCGCGGCATCCGGATCAACGCCGTCGCCCCCGGCACCATCACCACCGAGCGCGTCGCCCGGCTGTACGACGAGCCCGGCGGCACCGAGTACCTCGCGGCGATCGAGAAGCTGCACCCGATGGGCCGGCTCGGCGACCCGGCGGAGGTCGCGGCGGCCGTCCTCTTCCTCGCCTCCGACGACGCGTCCTTTGTCACCGGGGTCGTGCTGCCGGTGGACGGCGGGTACCTGGCGCAGTAGCGCGGCGAGGGTGTCGGGCCGGCCGGCTATTGGGCTGCCGGGCCGGCCGTCTGCGGGGCTGTCGGGCCGGCCGTCTGCCGGGTTGCCCGGCCGGCCGGCTACCTGGCTGCCGGGCTACGGAGCTGCCCGGCTGCCGAGTCGCGCGGCTGCCCGGCGAGCAGCTCGACCAGGGCGGACACCCCGTCCGGCCCGTGCCCGGCCCCGACCGCCCGCCGGGTGACCGCGAGCGCCGCGTCCAGTACGGAGGTGTCCAGGCCGCGCGCCCGGGCGGTGTGCGCGACGTGCGCCAACCCGGCCTCGGCGGAGGCGAGGCTGCTGTGGTCGCCCGGATGCCGGCGCTCGTCCGCGCGCTGCGCGAAGCGGTCGATCAGTGGCGGCAGCAGACGCGGCAACCCCTGGGCGTACGGCGCCAGTTCGGCTCCGCTGATGCCCTCGGCGCGGGCCAGCGCGAGGGCGTGCAGGCAGCCGTGCACGGTGGTCCAGAAGAGGTCGAGCAGGGCCGCGTCGAAGGCCGCCGCCCGGCCCGGGTCCGCGCCCACGTGGCGTACCGTGCCCAGGGCCCGCAGCGTCGCCTCGTGGTCGGCGAAGGCCTCGGTGTCGCCGCTCAGCAGGACGGTGCCCTCCGGGCGGCCGATGGTCGGGGTGGGGGTGAGGATCGCGGCATCCAGCAGGCGGAATCCCAGGGACTCGGCGTCGGCGGCGTTCGTCCGCGCGTCGCCCGGCGCGATCGACGTGGCGTTGACGACGGTCCGTCCGCGCAGCGCCGTCCCGGCGGCCTCCAGGACGGCCCGCCCGGCCGACTGGTCGCGGACGCAGAGCAGCACGAGCGGGGCGCCCGCCACCGCCTCGGCGGCGCTCGCGGCCGAGCGCGCGCCGAGGGCGAGCGGCTCGCCGTCGCGGCCCGGAGTGCGGTTCCACACGGTGACCGGATGGCCGGCGGCGAGCAGCGCGCCGGCCAGCGCCCGGCCCATCGGGCCCAGTCCCAGCACGGCAACGGCGTTACGGGCAAGGGCGGTTGAGGAAGGTCGTTCGTTCGGCATGGCGGTTACGCTAGACCTTCACGCCGACGGCAGGGTCAAGGCACCGGAGTTGCGGCTCCAGGGCTGGGGAGCCGGAGCTGAGGAGTCGGAGCCGAGGAGTCGGAGCCGAGATGGAGAGCCGTGGCGCCAGGGCCAGGGCGGAGAGACGGGCCGGAGCGTCAGGTGGGCGTTCCGCCGAGGAGGTGTCCGTGATGCGGATCGGAGAACTCGCGCGGCGGGCAGGCGTCACCCCGCGCGCCCTGCGCTACTACGAGGAACAGGGACTGCTCACCCCCGAGCGCCGCCCCAGCGGCTACCGCGAGTACGGCGAGCGGGACGTGGACACCGTCCACGGCATCCGCACCCTGCTCGCGGCCGGCCTCAACAGCGCGGTGATCGCCGAGATCCTCCACGGCCTGCCGCTGCCGGGGCAGCGCCCGCCCGGCCCGACCTGCCCCGAGCTGCTCACCGGGCTGGCCCGGGAGCGCGCCCGGATCACCCGGCAGATGGACGAACTCGCCGAGGCTCGCGACCTGTTGGACGCCATCATGGGCGCGGAGGCGCCGAGCGAGCTGATCAGGTCAGGCCGGCTGCGGGCCGCGGAGCGTACGGCGGCCGAGAGCGTGTCGGCCGGTGAGCGTCCGGCGGCCGAGGGCCGCAGCCCCCGGCGGCCCGCGCGGAAACTCGATGGCGTGCGCTCCCGGGCCGTGCTGGAGTGAGCGGATGAACCACGACGAGGTGCTCGCCCTGTTCGACGACCGGCTCCGGCGCAACGCGCCGCCCGACCCCGGGTGCCGCGTCGAACGCGACGGCGCCGTGGTCCGGCAGACGGGCCCGGAGCACGGTTGGAACGGCGTGGTCTGGTCGGGCCTGGACGAGGCCGGCGCGGACGCGGCGATCGCCGCGCAGGTGCGCCACTTCGCCGAGCTCGGGCGGGAGTTCGAGTGGAAGGCCTACTCCCACGACCGCCCGGCCGACCTCGGCGACCGACTGCTGGCGGCCGGCTTCACCCCGGAGCCGGCCGAGGCGCTGATGATCGCCCGGATCGCGGACCTGCCCACCGAGGCCGTCCTGCCCGAGGGCGTCCGGCTGCTCCCGGTGACCGACCCGACCGGGGTGGACCTGCTGATGGCAGCCCACGAACAGGCCTTCGGCACCGAGCACCCCGGTTTGCGCGGGCGGATGCTCGACCAGCTGCGGCACGGCACCGGGACGGTCAGCATGGTCGTCGCGATGGCCGGCGACCGCCCGGTCAGCGGCGCCCGGATGGAGCTGGTCCCGGGCACCGGGTTCGCCGGTCTCTGGGGTGGCGGCACCGCGCCCGAATGGCGCGGCCGGGGCATCTACCGCGCCCTCGTCGCCCACCGCGCCCGCCTCGCGGCCGAGCTCGGCTACCAGTACCTCCAGGTCGACGCGAGCGACCAGAGCCGGCCCATCCTCCAGCGCCTCGGCTTCGCCTGGGTGAGCACCACGACTCCGTACGTCCTTCGGCCTGAGCGGGCCCTCCCGAGCGTCCCGACCGGGGGTACCGGGACGTGACGGCGCCTGGGACGATCCCGTTCTGCTGACACTCACCCCGGGCCAGGAGATCCATGACCACCGTGTGGACGCGGCTGACGGGTTGGCTGGCCCTGGCGGCCGCCCTGGCCGCCGCCGGGCACGGGCTGCTCGTCGCGGTCCTGCCGTCCGGCCGCGGCACGCCCACCGCCGAGCGGCTGCTCCCGACCGGCCTGGCCGTCCTGGCCGGGGTCGCCTGGCTGGCCGCCTCCGCCGCTGTCACTGCCACCGCCACCGCCCGTCGAAGGGCCGCCCGCCGTAGGACGATCGCCTCGGAGCCGTCACCGGACGCGGAACCGTCACCGGATCCACGGCGCGGCGGGTCGCGGGGGTCACGGATGCTCGCCGTCCTCCTCGGCGTCACCCTGGTGCTCGTCTCCGCCGCCGCGCTGGCCCAGGCCAGTGGGCCGGACGGCGCGGAGGGCCGCCGACTGCGCCGCATCCACCAGGCGGGCGCCGTCAGCAGCGCCCTCCCGATCGTGCTGCTCCGCTCGGAGCCCCGGCGGATCGGCACGGTGAACAGGAAGGCCGTGTACCGCACCACCGTGGACCTCTCGGTGCCCTTCGCGGACGGCCCGCGGACGCTCGCCCTGGACGTCGAGACGGCGGGCCGGGCCCGCGTCGGCGCGGAGGTGACGGTCGACTACGCGCCCGGTGCCCCGGCCCTGGGAGCCCAGCCGCACGCGTACGCCACGGTCAGCGGTCTCGCGCTGCCGTGGATCCTGGGACTCGCCTTCGCCGGCCTGATCTTCGTCCCGGTGGTCCTGGCGGACGGGCGCCGCAGGGTGCACGAGGCGCGACGCTTCCGACCGGCCGTGCACCTGCCGGCGGCCGGCATCCTGCTGGGCGGCGCGGGACTCGCGGCGTACGTCGGGCTGGTCCTGCCGTCGCCGTTCGTCGGCTGGCCGCTGGCGGTGGTCGCCGCGGCCACCCCGTGGCTGGCCCTCGGGCTGGGGGCGGCGCGGACCGGGCCGGGCCGGGGCTGACGGCCTCCGGCGCGCGGCCTCCGGCGCGCGGCCTGTGCCGGTGAGCCGTTCGCTGGTGGTCCGTTCACCACTGCCGTCCCTGGTGCTCCCTGCCGATCGGCAGGGAGCACCAGGGACGGCGCTACTCAGGTTGTGCCGATCGGTACATGTGCGGGAGGGGCGGACGGGGTCATCGTTAGGGCACCACGAGTGGGGGCCGTCCGGCCCCCCGGGAAGGAGCCCAGGATGTTCGACATCTGTGGCCACCGCCTCCTCAGCGCGACGACTGTCGCGCCCGCCGTCCTCGTCTGCTTCGGTCTTGGGCTTGGGTTCGGCCTCGTACGCGCCCGGCGGCGATCAGGCCGGGAGCCGTGCCCGACACCTCACGGCCGGACCGACCGCGCCCGTGAGCCGTCCCTGCCCGCGGCAGGTGCTCCGCGGCGTCCCGGTGTCGTGTGCGGCGGTCTGCGCGACGGTGTACGGGAACGGCACCCCGATCGCCCACCCGAGGCAGCCGAGCAGCTGCTGCAGTGCGGGCGGCTGGACGCGCCGGTTCACCGTCGGTTGCGCTCGTCACTGGGCGATCGTCAACCGGCCCGGGAGGGCCTCCCCGGGTTCGCCGGAGAACACCACCTCGCCCCGGTGCAGCACGTGCACCGCCGCCGCCCGGGCAAGGGTGCGCGGCAGCGACCGCGCGGTGAGTACGACCGTACGGCCGGCGGCGGCGTCCACCAGCAGGCGGGCGTGCAGCCGGGCGGCGACGGCGGGGGACAGGCCGCGCTCGGGCTCGTCCAGCAGGAGCAGGGCCGGTCGCGCCGCCAAGGCCCGCCCGACGGCGACGAGTTGCTGCTGACCGCCGGACAGCGTGCCGGCCCGACGGCCCAGCAGGCCGGTCAGCTCCGGGAACAGCTCCAGCACCTCGGCGCGCCCAGGCCCGCCGAGGCCCAGGTTCTCGGCCACGGACAGCGAGCCGAACACCCCGCGCTCGGCCGGGACGAGGGCCAGCCCCCGCCGCACCCGCTGGTGCACCGACAGCCCGCCGACGTCCCGCCCCCGCCAGAGCGCCCGTCCGCCCGCCAGCGGCACCACCCCGGCGAGGGCGTGCAGCACGCTGGTCCGCCCGGCCCCGTTGCGGCCCAGCAGAACGGTGACAGCGGCGGACGGGAAGTCCAGGTCGACGCCGTGCAACGCCTCCAACGGGCCGTAGCGGACCCGGGCGGCACGGAGGGCGGCTTCGACGGGCATCAACCCGCCTCGGTGGGGCGGTGGTTGGGGCTCATGTGGCGGCTCCCCACGCCCTGGCGACCCGGGGGTCCGCGAGGACGGTCGCGGCCGGACCGGCCGCGACCACCCGGCCCTCCGCCATGGCGTAGACGGTGTCAGCGAGTTCGGCGACCAGTTCCGCGTCGTGCTCGACCACCAGCAGCGCCATGCCGCGCTCGGCGAGGCCGCGCAGCACGGACACCAGGCGGGCCGTCTGTACCGCGTCGAGCCCCGCCGCCGGTTCGTCCAGCAACAGCACCCGGGGCCCGCCCGCCAGCGCCCGCGCCAGCTCCACCAGCCGCAACACCCCCGTGGGCTGCCCACCGGCGGGCTCGGCGGCGAGATCCTGCAGACCGAGGAGCCGCAACGCCCGGGCGGACCGCTCGGCGGCTGCCCGGGCATCCACCCGACGGGCGTGCTGCTCGGCGCCCACCAGGACGTTGTCGGCCACCGAGAGAGTGGGGAAGACGGCGATCTGCTGGAAGGTCCGTGCCAGCCCCAGCCGCACCCGCCGGTGCGCGGCCAGCCCGGTGACATCCCGCCCCCCGAGCAGCACCCGCCCGCCGTCCGGCCACACCGTCCCGGCCAGACAGTCGAACAACGTGCTCTTCCCCGCCCCGTTCGGCCCGATCAACGCCGTGATCCGCCCCGCCCGCGCCACCAGATCCACCCCACCCACCGCCTCGATCCCCCCGTACCGCCGCACGACCGCCCGCGCGGTGAGCCGCGCGGGGGGCAGGGCGGCGGTCACAGCCGCACCTCGCGCGGCGGGTGGACGACGGGGTGGTGGCTGGTGGGCGCGGTGGTCCGTCCCGGCTGCGCCCTCAGGGCCGCTTCGCTCGCGGCCGCGACGCCTCGTGCGGCGGGGAGTGGGGTGTCCGTGGGCCACGCCTCGCGCGCTGGGTGGGTGGTTCGGCGGACGCGGTGGTTTCGACGCCTCGTACGGCGAGTGGTGTGGGTGGTGTTCATGGCCGTACTTCGCGCCCGTGGATGGTCTCGGCGGTGGGTCTGGTGGGCGCGGTGATCCGCTCGGGCCGCGCCACCAGGTGGCGCCGCCTGACTCGGATCGATCGTCGTTCCGCGAACTGCGCCAGGGGCAGTGCGGCGGTCCTGCCCGCCAGGCGGGCAGGCCTGGTCCGACCTTCCGTGTGCTGCGTGGCGGGGGAGGCGGCGGTCATCGCTGTCCGTTCCGGGCTGTGAGGGTCTCCCGTAGGCGGCGGCCCGTCGGGGTGAGGTGGGAGGGCGGTAGGGGAGTCGGCGGGGGTGGGCGGTGGCGGGGGAGGGGAAGGGCGGCGAGGCCGCCGGGGAGGCGGCCGATGGTGGCGGCGAGGGCGCCGACGGCGACGGCGGAGACTCCGGCGACGGTGCCCGCGTCGAGGCCGATGAGGAGGGCGGCGGCGAGGACGGCGGCGAGGGCGCTGTCGGCGCCGGCGACCATTACGGCGGCGAACCAGAGGAGGCCGCGCACCGGGTCGAAGGCGGTGGGGTCGAAGGCGCGTCCGGCGAGCCCCATCAGTCCGCCGCCGAGGGCTGCCAGGGCCGCGCCCGCGACGAAGGCGAGGAGCTTGAGGCCGGGGACGTCCACGCCGGCCGCGACCGCGCCCGGCTCGTGGTCCCGCATGGCGGTCAGGGCCCGGCCGAGGCGGCCCCGGTGCAGGGAGCGGACGGTGAGCAGGCCGAGGCCGAGGAGGAGGAGTTCGGCGAGGTAGAAGGCGCGGTCGCCGGCGAGGAAGGACGGACGGTCGAGCACCAGGCCGGTGGTGGCGTACGGCTGCTCGAAGACGAACCGGCTCATCGCCGTTCCCACCGCGAAGGTGACCAGGGCGAGGGCGAGTCCGCGGCGGCGGATCGCGGGCCATCCGGTGAGCAGGCCGAGCGGGGCGGTGGCAAGGACGGCGAGCAGCAGGGCGGGTGCGGCGGGCAGGGGCGGGACGCCCGGGATGCGGCCGGACATCAGCAGTGCGGTGCCGATCGCGCCGAGCCCCGCGTAGCCGGCCTGGCCGAGCGAGATCTGCCCGCCGTAGCCGGTGACCACGACGATGGACAGCAGGACGAGGGCGAGCGCGGGCACGAGCAGGGCGTCGCGCAGGTCGTTGCCCCGGAAGCCGAGCGGCAGCAGGAGCAGCACCAGGCAGACGGAGCCCGCCAGCCGTCCGCCCCCGGCCCCGGAGCTGCCCCCGCCCCCACCCCTGATCCCGGCCCCGGCCCCGCCCCCGGCCCCGCCCCCGCCCCTGCCCCCGCTCCCATCCCCTCCCCTTGGACGGCGGCCGACCAGCGGCGCGGCTCCGCCCCCGGCCCGTTCCCCGGTGATGCCCGGACCGGCGAGCAGGGCGGTGGCGAGCAGCGCGACCACGAACAGGTTGGACTGCACGGCCTCGACCAGCGGCAGCAACTGCCCGGACGGCCGTAGCCGGGTGAACTCGGCCTGGGCGATGCCGAGTCCGAGCCCGGTGGCGACCGCGACCGGGATGCTGCGCAGCCGGGCGGCGACCGCGACGGCCATGGTCTCCATCACCAGCAGCGGCAGCCCGTACGGGTCGAGCAGCAGGTACGGCGCGAGGGCGACGCCGACCAGTCCGGCGGTGAAGGCGCCGAAGGCCCAGCCGGCGGCGGAGACCCGGTCGGCGTCGACTCCGGTGAGGGCGGCGAGGCGGCGGTCGTCGACGACGGCGCGCAGCCGCAGGCCGAACCCGGTCCACCGGGTGGTGGCGAGGACGGTGAGGCCGAGTACGAGGATGGCGGCGAGCTGGGCGACGGTGTCCGGCCGTAGCCCGTGCCCGCCGGGCAGCCGGATCGGGGCGCCGCCGAGCGGGGAGGGCGCGCCGGCCAGTGGCGCCGCGCCCCACAGCAGTACGGCCAGGCCGATGAGCAGCACGAACACCCCGATCCCGGCGACCATGGTCTCGGCCGGTCCGGCGCCGCGCCGTTGCAGCGGGCGGTAGACCAGGAGGTCGAGCAGGACTCCGAGCGCGGGGGCGACGACCAGCAGGCAGCAGGCGACGGCGGGCCAGACCGGCCAGTGCCGGACCACGACGAGGTCGCGCAGCAGGTAGGCGACGGCCATGGCCTGGGCGCCCTGGGCGATGTTGAGCACGCCGGTGGCGCGGTGGCAGACGACCAGGCCGATACCGCTGAGCGCGGCGGCGGCGCCGACGGTGAGTCCGGCGAGGGCGAGGTCGACGGTGAGGCCGAACGAGCCGGGGGCGGCGGTGAGGGCGGTGAGGGCCGATGCGCTCATGGGCGGTCAGCCGGCGTTCGGTGGGGCGGATTCGCCCGGGCGGGTGGGCCCCGGAGCGGCTGTCGGCGGCGAGCAGAGCGGGCAGGGCGTCAAACCCCGGGCCCGCACGGCGGCCGCGTCCACGGGCGCGGCCCGCCCCTTGCCGACGACCAGCGGGCAGTCCGGCCGGTGGTAGCGGGTGCCCTCGGGGACGGCCAGCCACCCGGCGTCGTCGGCCCGGCCGGAGCTGTCGGAGCTGTCGGACGGGCCGGCGGAGGCGGCGGAGTCGGACGGGCCGGAGGAGTCGGAACGGCCGGTCGGGTCCGGCGGGGCGGGCGCGGCGTCCGGTTCGACCAGCAGGTCGTACAGCCGCTCCACCCGTCGGTCGGTCAGGTCCGAGCGCCCGGGCGGTGACGGCGGTGGCCGCAGGGCGACCAGGACGGTCCCGGACACGATCAGCGCCGCGCCGGGGATGGTGGACGACGCCAGGTACGGGACCTGCTGCTCGGCGAAGCGCTCACCGGAGGTCCCGTACCAGCCGAGCACGCACAGCACGGCGCCGGCCGCGGCGAGCAGCCAGCCCGCCCACTCCCGGCCGGTCCGGAGGAGCCGGGCCCGACGGAACCCGCCCCGGAGGGGCCGTCGCCGGAACCACCCGCCCCGGACGGGGGAACCCTCCGGGGCGTTACGGGTGATTTCGCCGTCGGATTGCGATTCGTCCATGGATCCGCCTTCATGGTGTCACTTGAGACGTTTCCAGGATCGGCCTGGAACAGCATCCGGACACCGAGTGCGGGGCCCGGGCGGCGCAGTCGAGAGGGAAGACCACCATGCACGTGACGCGAAGCGGTACCCCCGGGGGCGGCGGCAGGGCTCTGCGGACGGCGGGCGCGCTGCTCGCCCTGCTGCTCGCCGGTACGGCGACCGCGTGCAGCAGCGACGGCAAGTCGTCCGGTCCCGCGGCCACCTCGCCGGCGGCGACCACTCCGGCGGCCACCTCCCCGGTGGTCACGACCGCCCCCGCCACGGCCACCGGCACCGCTCCCGCCGATCCGGCCGCCGCCAAGGCGGAGATCACCACCAACTGGGAGAAGTTCTTCGCCCCCGACACCCCGATCACCGAGAAGGCCAAGCTGCTCCAGGGCGGTGACGCGCTGCTGCCGGTGCTCCAGGGCTTCTCCCAGGACCCGCGGGTCGGCCAGGTGCAGGCGAAGGTCGGCGACGTCGAGTTCACCGACGCGAGCGACGCGACCGTCACCTACTCGCTCTCGCTCCAGGGCAACGTGGTGGAGCCGAGCGCGACCGGTCAGTCCGTCCTCGACAACGGCACCTGGAAGGTGTCCCGCTCGACCCTCTGCGGTCTGCTCACCCAGGCCGGCGGTGCCACCGCCTCCCCGATCCCCGGCTGCAGCTGAGCGGATGCGGCCGACCGCCCCGTCGCGACGCCGGGCCACCGACGCGCTCCCGCGCCGGCGGCCCGGCCGTGTCCCGGCGGTGGTCCGCCCGAACCGCTCCCGTGCCGCCCGTGCCGCCCGTACCGCCCGTGTCGCCCTGCTGCTGACCCTCGCGCTGCTCGCCGGCTGCGGCACCCGGTTGCCCGGTGAGGCCTTCACGGTCCGACCCACGCTCACCAGCGGAGCCACCCCCGCGACCGGTGCCACCGGCGCGACCGGGAGCGCCAACCCCGCCTCGGACACCGGGGTCACCGCCACCGAGATCAGGATCGGCCTCGTCACCTCACTCACCAGCCCGGTCGGCAGCGAGGTGTTCAGCGGCCCGCGCTACGGTGCCGAAGCCTTCTTCCGGGCCCTCAACGACCGCGGCGGCCTGCACGGGCGCACCGTCCGGTTGGTGACCTGCGACGACGGCGGCAGCGGGGTCGGCAACCAGGACTGCGTCCACCGGCTGATCGACCAGTCGCACGTCTTCGCCTTCGTCAGCGGCAGCGTCCTCGACTACGCGGGCGCCCCGTACGTGAGCGGCAAGGGGGTGCCGGACGTCGGCGGCCAGCCGATCGGCACGGAGTACGACCGCTGGCCGCACATCTACGGGATCTACGGGAGTGCCGCGCCGCGCGACGGGCGGTCGGTCGGCTGGAACGGAACGCTCTACCAGAGCACCGAGGTGTTCCGTTTCTTCAAGCAGCGCCTGGGCGCGGCCAGCGCCGCCGTGGTCGCCTACAACCAGGCCGACTCGACCCGTTACGCCGGACAGCTGAAGGCCGGACTGGAGGCCGAGGGGTACCGGGTGCTGCTCCAGACCGTGGACTTCGCGCTGCCGAACTTCCAGGCGGTGGCCGCGGCGGTGCGCGCCGACGGCTCGCAGCTGCTGTTCGACGCGATGGACTCCCGGGGCAACGCGGCGCTGTGCCGGGCGCTGGACGAGGCCGGGGTGGCGGTGACGGCGAAGGTCACCAACGTGCAGAACTGGTCGGAGTCGGTGCGCACCGACTACGCGGCCTCGCCGAACTGCCGCAACGTCCTGTGGGCGACCTCGTCGAGCCTGAACTACGAGGACGAGCAGTACCCGGCCGTGCACGACTTCCGTACCGCGCTGGCCCGTTACCACCCGGACCGGGCCGCCCGGCTGTCCGCGTGGGAGCTGGAGGGCTGGGCGGGCGCGCAGTGGCTGACCGACGCGCTGGACTCCTGCGGCGCCGCACCGACCCGCTCCTGCGTCGAGGCGTTCATGAACCGCGCCGAGCCGTACGACGCGCACGGCCTGATCCTGCCCGCCTCCTTCGTCCCGCGGCCGCCGCCCACCGGCCCGACCCGGGCCTGCCTGAACGCCGCCCGCTGGCAGGACGCGGCCCGGGGCGGGCAGGGCGGCTGGGTCAGTCAGGTGCCGTCGATGGCGACGAACTGCTTCGACGTGCCGCAGCTGCCGTACAAGCCGTAGGGCGAGCTCGCCGAGTCGTCGGCTGACAGATGTCAAAATCTGTCAGCTGAATTCTGTTATCTGATAGCTGTCGCCTGTCGGCTGTCATCTGTCGGCCGGCAGCGTCCCTCACGGCAACCGCTCGACCACGACCATCGCCGCGTCGTCGTTCAGCCGGCCGCCGACGTGGGCGAGCAGGTCGCGGCGCAGGTGGTGGAGCAGGGTGGCGGGGCGCTCGGCGTGCCAGGCGGCGACGCGTTCGGTGAGCGGGTAGAAGCGCCGCTGGGCGTCGCGGGCCTCGATCACGCCGTCGGTGTAGATCAGCAGCCGGTCGCCGGGCCGGAACGGGAAGGTCTCCGTCTCGTACCGCACCGGTGCGAGCTCGCCGAGGCCCAGTGGCGGGGCGGGGTGGTGGGCGGTGAGGGCGGTGATGCCGTCGGGTCGCAGCAGCAGCGGGGGCGGGTGGCCGCAGTCGATCAGGCGGACCGGGGAGCCGTCGTCGGGGATGTCGAGCAGGACGGCGGTGATGAAGGATTCGCCGGACTCCCCACTCTCCTCGGGGGGCTCCTCGGGCGGAGGGAGGGGCAGCGCGGCCAGCGCCTGCAGGCCCTGCCGCTCGCCCCGCTCGCCCCGGTCCCGGTCCCGGTCCCGGCGGTCCCGGCGGTCCCGCTGGGACTGTTCGGCGAGTTGGGCGAGGTCCCAGCTGACGCTGCCGTCCAGGTAGGCGGCCAGGTCCGGCAGTTCGGCGTGGAGGTGGGCGGCGGCCCGGAACGCGCCGAGCAGCAGGGCCGCGTCGCCGAGCGAGGACAGTCCCTTCCCGCGCACGTCGCCGACCAGCAGCCGGGTGCCGGTCGCGGTGCGGGCGGCGGCGTACAGGTCGCCGCCGACCTGCGCCTCGGCCTCCGCCGCCAGGTAGACGGAGGCCAGGTGCAGCGGCCCGATCCGCTCCGGCAGCGGGCGCAGCAGCACCCGCTGGGCGGCCTCGGACACCGAGCGCACCCGGGCCAGTTCGCGCTCGTGGCGGTCGCGCAGCACCCGCAGGCCGACGATCAGCACCGAGACGACCAGCTGCGCGCCCAGTTGGGTCTCGACGTTGGCGCTGGTCAGGCTGTCGCGTACGGCGCCGATGACGGTCAGCGCGGCGAACGCGAGCGCGGCGACGCCGGCGGTGGCCCGGGGGCCGGCGAAGGAGGCGGTGAGGGCGGGGGCGACGATCAGCAGCGGGCCGAGGTGGATGTCCGGCGGGGAGAGGATGTCGACGACGGTGATCAGCACCGTCAACGCGAGCGTGAGCGCCGTCAGCACCCGGCGGTCGGGCCGCCAGGCACGGCGGCGGTCGGGGGGATGCGGCGCGGGCGGCGGGTGCGGCGCATCGGGGCGCTGCCGGAGGGGCACTCCTCCTCTGTACACCGTGGGGGGTGTGGGGCGCACCCGGAGGGGCCCGGCCGTTCGCCGACGGGCCCGGTCAGCCCTCCTGGCCGTAGCGGGCCAGGTAGTCGGCGAAGCGGGCGACGTCCTCGTCGGACCAGTCGGTGAAGCGCGCGGTGAAGGAGAGCCGCCGCTGCTCGTTGGCGTCCCGCAGCAGGGTGAGCCCGGCCTCGGTGGCGCGCAGGATCTGGCCGCGCTGGTCGTCCGGGTCCGTCTCGCGGGCCAGCAGGCCGAGCTTCTCCAGGGCGGTGACCTGGCGGCTGACGGTGGACTTGTCGAGCATGAAGTACGCGGCCACGTCGGCGGCCCGGCAGCCGCCGCGCTCGGTGATCAGGTCGAGGATGCTGTACGTGACCAGGGAGAGGTCGGGGTGCAGCTGGGAGGCCTTGTGCCGGGCGCGGCGGGCGAAGGCGGTCAGCTCGCGCTGGATGGTCTCGATGGACGACTGGCGGCCGGGCACGGCGTTCCTACCTCCTCGATATTTGTTGCACTATACAACGGATTAGCCCGGGGTCGCGCGCCGCTCCGGCGCCGCTCGCTCCGGTGCGGCCTGCCAGGCGCGGGCTGCGGCGATCCGGCTGGTCGCACTCGGGTGAGTGGCGAACAGTAGCTCAAGCACCCTCGGCGGGTCGACATCGGAGACGTTCGCCACCGCCAGTCTGCGCTGCATGGCCACGAACTGCTCGACGTCCCCGGTCAGTTCGAGCGCGTGCCGGTCCGCCCTGGCCTCGATCCGGCGGCTCACCGCGCACTGCAGCGGCCCCGACACCGCGCCCAGCAGCGCCGCGAGCGCCGCCAGCAGCGGCAGTGCCCGGGGGTCCGCGGCGTCCGTCGCCCCGGCGGCGTCCAACAGCGGCCGCCAGGCGCCGAGCACGCCCAGGACCGCCACCGCGACGGCCGCGCCGACCGCGCCGAGCGCGGTGCCCACCGGCACGTCCCGGTGCTTGACGTGGCCCAGCTCGTGCGCGACCACCAGCTCCACCTCGCGCGGCTCGGCGGTGGTCAGCAGCGTGTCGTACGCGACGATCCGGCGGGTCGCCCCGAACCCGGAGACGTACGCGTTGAGCGCGGTGGTCCGGCGGGAGGCGTCCGCCACCAGGACGTCCCGCACCCGGACGCCGTCCCGCTCGGCCAGCGCCAGCAGTGCGGTGCGCAGCTCGCCCGGGGGCATCGGGGAGAAGCGGTTGAAGACCGGCTCGATCAGCAGCGGGTGGAGGAAGGAGAGCGCGACCGTCAGCAGCGCCGCCGCGCCCGCCGCCGGCAGCCACCAGCGCTGCGGGGACCAGGCGGTCAGCGCGAACAGGCCGAGCGCGAGCGGGAGGACGAGGACGAGGGCGAGCGCGAGGCCGCGCACGGCGTCCAGCGCCCAGCCCGCCCAGCCCTGGGTCACCAGTCCGAACCGGGCCCGGACGGTCCGCGCCCCGGCGCCGAACGGCAGTTGCAGCGCCTGGCCGAGCAGCAGCAGGGCCACCGAGCCGGCCAGCACTCCGGCCGTCCGGGAGCCGCCGAACCAGTCGCCGGTGGCGGTCACCACGGCCGCGCCGACCGGGGTGAGGCCGAGCAGCAGGGTCAGCGCCAGGCCCGCCAGCCGTCCGCCCAGCGCCCACGGCAGCTGGGCGCGGCGCAGCGCGCGGCCCCGGGCGCGCTCGTCGGGGGTGAAGTCGGCGGTGATGTCGGCGGTGACGTCGGGGGCGGCGTTGGCCGTGGAACCGGGCGCGGCGTCGGGCGGCATGTCGGAAGCGACGCCGGGGACCGGGGACCGGGAGTCAGCGGATCGGGGGCCAGGGTTCTCGGGGGCCGGGGTGGTGTCCATGGCGGGGTGCGGCTCTTCCGGTCGGGTCGCGGGACGGGTGCCGGGCGGCGTCGGTGCGGCGCCGGTGGCGTCGGCAGGTCGGTAGGTCGGTACGGGGGTTCAGCGGTGATCAGCATGGCGCAACCGACCGGCCGGTGCCCACGCCACGGCCCGGTTCCCACCCGCGGGTGGGGGTTCACTCCTCCGTGGGCCCGGTGGCGCCGTGGACGCCGGCGCGCAGCAGCTGGTGGCCGAGGTCCACCAGGGCGCGGCCGACGGCGAACTCGTCGCCGACCTCCGGCGCCGGGGCGTCGCGCGGGTTGCGGCGGGAGCGGGCGTCGCTGTGCAGCACATTGCCGTCGGCGTCCAGCACGGCGTGCACCCGGGTGGTGTCCTCGTCCTCGACCACGTGCAGGCTGAGCTGCCAGTCCTTGGTGCGCACGGTGCCGGGGGCCCGCTGTTCGGCGCCTGCCGCCACGGCCCGCGACGGGGCGGCGGCCGTCCCGTCGGCGCGGACGATCACCACCGGGCAGGCCCCGTGCACCGCGCAGCGGGCGGACACCGAGCCGAGCAGGGTCCGGGCGAAGGTGCCCCGGCCGCGGCTGCCCAGCACCAGCAGGTCCGCCCCCTCGGCGGCCTCCAGCAGCACTTCGGCGGCGTGGCCGAGCACCAGGCTCTCCCGGACCTCCACCAGGCGGTCCGGCCCCAGGATCTCGTTGATCTCGGCGCTCAGCGTGCGGCGGGCGGTCCGCTCGAAGCCGTCGTCCACCATCGGCGCGAACCACCCGTACAGCGAGGGGTACTCCCACGCGGCGACGGCGTGCACCGTCGCCCCGGTCAGCACGGCCTGGCCGACCGCCCAGCGCAGGGCCGCCTTCGACGGATCGGAGCCGTCGATCCCGACCACGATCCGGCGCTCCCGGGCGGGGAAGGACCGGTCCTCGCCCACGATCGGGGGTTCGCCGCCCACAGGTGAGAGCTGACTGCTGCCCATCACGTCACACCTCCCGGCCTTCGGCACGGGGCTCGTCCCCTGTACACCACGCTGCGCGCCCCGCCCGCCTCCGCGCCAGGGACGCGGTGGCCGGGTCGGGCGGGGCGATTGGGCCGGGCGGGCCAGGGGTGCCGCCCGGGGGAACGGCCGGTCGGGGGCCTGGCCGGGGGCAACGTCCGGGCCGGGCCCGATCGGTGTCCTGTCCTGACCGGGGCCCGTAGTGCCCTTTTGTGGCCGGAATGTTGTGGGCTCGGGTCCGGATGGTGGTGATTCGGTGGCGTAGGCTGACCGCTCTTGCATCATCCTCGGGGGGATCCACTCATGCGCCGTGCCGCGGCCGCCGTCGCGCTGTTCGTCGGAATGACCGCCGTCGCGGCCTGCGGGCCGGACGACCCGGCACCGGCACCGGCCTCCGCGGCCCCCGTCCCGCCGAGCACCTCCGCCGTGCCGGACGGCTCGCCCTCCGGTGCGGCCCCGGGCAAGAGCGCCCCGCCCAGGCCCGACGGCACCATCACCGTCGCCTTCGCCGGGGACGTCCACTTCGAGGGCCGCACCGAGGCCCGGCTGGCCGTCCAGCCGCCCGAGCAGGCGCTCGGCCCGATCTCCCGCACCCTCGCCGACGCCGACCTGTCCGTCCTCAACCTGGAGACCGCGATCACCGGGCGCGGCGCCCCGGAGCCGAAGACGTACACCTTCCGCACCTCGCCCAAGGCGCTGTCGGTGCTCAAGGAGTCGGGCGTCGACGTCGTCTCGATGGCCAACAACCACGCCGTGGACTTCGGGGCCGACGGCCTCGCCGACACCCTCGCGGCCAAGGGCTCCTCGCCGATCCCGGTGGTCGGCTTCGGGCGCAACGCCAAGGAGGCGTACGCCCCGTACGTCACCACCGTGCGCGGGGTGAAGGTCGCGGTGGTCGCCGCCAGCCAGGTCGAGGACCTCACCAACCAGAAGTGGCGGGCCGGCGCCAACAAGCCCGGCATCGCCTCGGCGCTGGACGTCCCGGCGCTGGTCAAGGCGGTGGAGACGGCGAAGCAGCAGGCGCCGGTGGTGCTCGTCTACCTGCACTGGGGCGACGAGGGCAAGGCCTGCCCGACCGGACCGCAGACCACCATCGCCAGGAAGCTCGCCGCCGCCGGGGCCACCGCGGTGGTCGGCACCCACGCGCACACCATGGTCGGCTCGGGCATGCTCGGCGACACCTACGTCGGGTACGGCTTCGGCAACTTCCTCTGGTACGGCACCTCCAACTACGCCAACTCCAACGAGACCGGCGTCACCACCCTCACCCTCACCGCCGACGGCAAGGTGACCGGCGAGGCCTTCACCCCGGCCACCATCGACGACAAGGGCATCCCGGAGCCGGTCACCGGCGCCACCGCCGAGGCCGCCCTCAGGCGCCGCGACGGCCTGCGCGGCTGCACCGGCCTCTCCCCGGCCCCCGGCGCGTCCGCCCCCGCCACTCCCGCTTCCACGCCTCCGGCCAAGTCGCCGGCCGCGCCCGCGAAGGCTTCGACGGCCCCCGCCGCGCCGCGCTAGGGCCCGGAGTTCGCGGAGTTCCCGAGCCGTACGGCCGCTGGACCGTCCGCGAGCTCAACTCCCCGGTGGCACCGGGCTTCTGCCGCGTCGAGCCGGTGGAGACCGGCGGGCCTGCCGATCCTCGACCTCTTCCTCCACCGCCCGGCCCTGCCCGGCCCTGCCCGTCCCCGGCCGGTCCGGACGGCCGGTGCGGCCACCCAGGCCCCTGACCGGCTCCGCCTCGATCCGCGCGGGGCCGTACACCGTCAGGAAGCCTCTCGGACAGCACCGCAGGACACCGAGGCCGCCCGCCCCGCCCGGGGTCGGGCGGCTTCGTCGTGTCCGGGCGCGGTTCCGGCGCCGCATGCCCCCCGAAGGGTCCGGAGGTGCCCTGGAGCGAGTTGACGTTCGCACAGACTATCGGCGTGGACGAACAGCTGTGTTAGGTTAGGCTTGCCTAATCTTGCTGGTCGGAGGGGATGTCCTGTGCAGCAGCAGTCCGAATTTTCCGGTGCCGTCGCGATGGTCACCGGGGCCGGGCAGGGCATCGGCGCGGCCGTGGTGCGGGCGCTGGTGGCCGAAGGCGCCGTCGTCGCGGCGGTGGACCGCAATCCCGGTGGGCTCGACGCCCTGGTGGCCGAGCTGCCGGCCGTGCGTCCGTACGTGCTGGACGTCGCCGAAGCCCAGGCCGTGGACGGCACGGTGGAGTTGATCGAGGGCCAACTCGGCCCGATCGGCACACTGGTGAACGTCGCGGGCATCCTGCGCACCGCCCCGGTCGTCGAACTCACCGACGAGGACTGGGCGGACACCTTCGCCGTCAACACCACCGGCGTCTTCCGCGTCAGCCGTGCCGTCGGCCGGCGGATGGCCGAACGCGGGCGCGGCGCGATCGTCACGGTCGGGTCCAACGCCGCCGGGGTGCCGCGGGCCGGGATGGCCGCCTATGCGGCGTCCAAGGCGGCGGCCACCATGTTCACCCGCTGCCTGGGGCTGGAGCTCGCCCGGTCCGGGGTGCGCTGCAACGTGGTGTCACCCGGCTCGACCGACACCGAGATGCAGCGCGCGCTGTGGGGCGAGGACGCCGAGGCGGCCGAACGCCGAGTGATCGACGGCGACTTGGGGGCCTGGCGGGTCGGCATCCCGCTCGGGCGGATCGCCGCGCCCTCCGACATCGCGGAGGCCGTGGTGTTCCTGGCCTCCGAACGGGCGCGGCACATCACCATGCACGACCTGTACGTCGACGGCGGCGCGACCCTGCGCGCCTGAGCGGTGCCGGGCGGTGCCCCGCCCTCGGGCCGCTCTTCGCGCCGCCCCCGTTCTTCCTCGTCCCCCCCGTTCCTCCTCGTCCTCCCGTAGAACCGTCCCAGACTGGAGAAACCGCCGTGACCACGGTGCACCACGCCCCTGCCGGGCCGATACCCGCCGGGCCCGACGCCCCGGCGACCGCCCTCGCCGAGGGCCCGGACCACGCCGTGATCGGCGCGGCCAGCGGACTGCTCGGCCAGTACCGGGCCGGCTCCGACGAGGCGTTCTTCGCCTCGCCGACCCGTACCCTGCTCGGCTCCGGCACGCACGCCCGGGTGCCGCAGGACGGCCGGCCGCTGCCGGTGAGGGTCGCCGAGACGCTGGCCCGGGCGGGCCGGGACGGTGTCGAACTGCCCCTGGTGGTCGGCGCGGTGGCGTTCGACCGGGACAGCCGGGTCGAACTCGCCGTCCCCACTCGGGTGCGCACCGCCGGGGCACTGCGCGACGACCCGCTGATCGCCCTGCCCGCCCCGCGGGCCGAGCGGACCGACTGGCGGATCAGCCCGGTGCCCGCGCCGGAGGCGTACGGCGCCGGCGTCGCGGCGGCCGTCGAGCGGCTGCGCGGCGGGGAGTTGAGCAAGGTCGTGCTGGCCAGGACGCTGGAGCTGACCTCCGCCGAGCCGCTCGACCTGCCCGCCATCCTGCAGCGGCTGGCCCGGCGCGACCCGGGTGGCTACACCTTCGCCGTGCCGTCCGGTGGCGGCCGCACCCTGATCGGCGCCAGCCCCGAACTCCTGCTCTCCCGGCGGGGTTCGGCCGTGCTGGCCAACCCGCTGGCCGGCTCGGTGCCGCGCAGCGAGGACCTCGGCGAGGACGTCCGGCGCGCCGCCGCGCTGCTGGAGTCGCCCAAGGACCTGCACGAGCACGCCGTCGTGGTGGACGCCATCCGCGAGGCGCTGGCGCCGTACTGCCGCACCCTGGAGGTGCCCGAACGGCCCACCCTGGTACGGACGGCCGCGATGTGGCACCTGGCCACCACGATCCGCGGCGAGCTGGCCGACCCGGCGCTCTCCGCCCTGGAACTGGCCTGCGCGCTGCACCCCACCCCGGCGGTCTGCGGCACGCCGACGGACGTCGCGCGCCGGGTGATCGGCGAGGTCGAGCCCTTCGACCGCGGCCTCTACACCGGCATGGTCGGCTGGCAGGACGCGACCGGCGACGGCGAGTGGGTGGTCACCATCCGCTGCGCCGAGGCGGAGGGGCGGACGCTGCGGGTGTACGCCGGTGCCGGCGTGGTCGAGCAGTCCCGGCCGGAGGCCGAACTCGCCGAGACCAGCGCCAAGTTCCGCACCTTCCTGGACGCCGCGGGGGTGGCCCGGTGACGCCGCTGGAGACCGTTCTCGCCGGGTTCACCCCGTACCCCGCGGAGTTCGCCGAGCGCTACCGGGCCGCCGGGTACTGGCGCGGCGAGACCTTCGGGCGGATGCTGCGCGAGCGCGCCGCCGCGCACGGCGGACGGACCGCCGTCGTCGACCCGGGCGGCCACTCGGTGGCGGCCGCGGAGCGGCGCTGGACGTACGCCGAACTCGACCGCCGGGCCGACCGGATGGCCGCCGGACTGCTCGCCCGGGGCATCCGGGCCGGGGACCGGGTGGTCGTCCAACTTCCCAATGCCGCCGAGTTCTTCGAGGTCGTCTTCGCGCTGTTCCGGATCGGCGCGCTGCCGGTCTTCGCGCTGCCCGCGCACCGGTACGCCGAGATCGGGTACTTCTGCTCCTTCACCGGGGCCGCCGCCTACGTGGCGCCGGCCGTCGAGGGCGGCTACGACTACCGTGAACTCGCCACCCGGGTACGGGCGAAGAACCCCGCGCTGCGACTGGTGCTGGTGGCCGGCGAGGACCCGGGCGAGCACGTCCGGCTCGCGGACGTGCCCTGTGACGGGCCCGGCCCGGAGGCCTTCGGCGGGAAGCCCGCGCCCGGGGACGTCGCCTTCCTCCAGCTCTCCGGCGGCAGCACCGGCGTGCCGAAGCTGATCCCGCGCACCCACGACGACTACATCTACTCCCTGCGCGGATCGGTCGAGCTGTGCGGGCAGGACGCGGACAGCGTGTACCTGTGCGTGCTGCCCGCCGCCCACAACTTCCCGCTCAGCTCGCCGGGTTCGCTCGGCACGCTGTACGCCGGCGGCCGGGTGGTGCTCTGCCCGCAGCCCGCCCCGGAGACGGCCTTCCCGCTGATCGAGCGCGAGGGCGTGACCATCACCGGGCTGGTGCCCCCGCTCGCCCTGCTCTGGCTGGACGCCGCCGAGCGCGGCGTCCGCGGGTACCAGAGCCTGGAGGTGCTGCTGGTCGGTGGTGCCAAGTTCAGCGAGGAGGCGGCCCGGAGGGTGCGACCGGTGCTGGGCTGCACGCTCCAGCAGGTGTTCGGGATGGCCGAGGGACTGGTCAACTACACCCGGCTGGACGACCCGGAGGAGTTGATCACCACCACCCAGGGCCGGCCGATCTCGCCGGACGACGAGGTCCGGGTGGTGGACGACCAGGACCGGGACCTGCCCGACGGCTCCACCGGCCACCTGCTCACCCGCGGCCCGTACACCATCCGCGGCTACTGGAACGCCCCCGAGCACAACGCCGCCTCCTTCACGGCGGACGGGTTCTACCGCACCGGGGACCTGGTCCGGCGCACCCCGACCGGCCACCTGGTGGTCGAGGGGCGGGCCAAGGACCAGATCAACCGGGGCGGCGAGAAGGTCGCCGCCGAGGAGATCGAGAACCACCTCCTCGCGCACCCCGCGGTGCACGACGCGGCGGTGGTGTCGATGCCCGACCCGTACCTGGGCGAGCGCACCTGCGCCTACGTGGTGCTGCGCGCCGAGCACCGCGAACAGCCGCCGAAGGGCGTCGAGTTGAAGCGGTTCGTGCGGCAGCGCGGGCTCGCCGAGTACAAGGTGCCGGACCGGGTCGAGTTCGTCGCCGCCTTCCCCGCGACCGGGATCGGGAAGGTCAGCAAGAAGGACCTGCGCGCCGCGATCGCGGCCTCGCTGACCACCCGGTGACCGCGCGCCGGACCGCCGTCCGCTGGACCGCTGACCGCTGACTGCTGACTGCTGACCGCTGCCCGCTGGACCGCCGACCCGCCGACTGCCCGCCGATCCCGCCACCACGCCATCGAGTTAAGGAACACCACCGTGGGCCTGCCCCGCATTCCCCGCTATCCCATGCCCGCCGCCGAGGAGCTGCCCGCCAACCGGGTCTCCTGGACGGTGGACCCGGCGCGCGCCGTCCTGCTGGTGCACGACCTGCAGAACCACTTCCTGGGCGCCTTCGACCCCGAGGCCGCGCCGGTGCCCGAACTCCTGGGCAACGTCGCGGCGTTGGCGGCGGCCGCGCGCGCCGCGGGCGTGCCCGTGGTGTACTCGGCGCAGCTCGGCGGGCAGAGCCCGGCCGAGCGCGGACTGCAGCAGGACTTCTGGGGCCCGGGCATCCCGGACGACCCGCGGGCCACCGCGATCGCCGAGGCCGTCGCCCCGGCGCCGGGTGACACCGTGCTCACCAAGTGGAAGTACAGCGCCTTCGTGCGCACCGGGTTGGAGCAGCTGTTGCGCGAGCAGGGGCGGGACCAGCTGGTGATCACCGGCGTGTACGCGCACATCGGGGTGCAGGCCACCGCTTGCGACGCCTGGATGCAGGACGTCCAGGCCTTCGTGGTGGCCGACGCGGTCGCCGACTTCGGCCCTGCCGAGCACCACGGCGCGCTGGCCTGGGTGGCCGGGCGCTGCGGCATGGTCGGCACGGCGGAGACCGTGCTCGGGGCGCTGGGTGCGGCCGCGCGGCCGGCCGCCTCGGGCGTCGCGGCCGCCTCGGATGTCGCAGATGTCGTGGATGTCGCGGACGCTGCGGGCGTTTCGGAGAACGTGGAAATCGAAGGGGTGGGCGGCAAGTGACGGGCGTGGGCTTCACGGTGGAGCGGATCCGGGCCGAGGTCGCCGACCTGCTCGGCGAGGACCCGGCGGAGATCCCGCTGGACGAGAACCTGGTCGACTGGGGCCTGGACTCCATCCGGCTGATGACCCTCGCCGCGCGCTGGCAGGAGGCGGGCGCCGAGGTGGCGTTCGTCCAGCTCGCGGAGCGCCCGGTGATCGAGGCCTGGGCCGAGCTGCTGGGCGCGGCGTGATGGCGGCGGGGGTGGGCGAGGCGGTCCGGGAGGCGTTCCGGGGCGTGGAACCGCCCGCGGTGTCCTCGGTGCTTTCCGTCCCGGAGCTGCCTTCGCTGCCCCGTCGTGCGGTGCGGTACCCGGCGACCACCGTGGTGGGGCCGGTCGAGGCGCAGGCGGCGCGGACGCCGGACGCGCCGGCGCTGGTGCTCGCGGACGGGGAGACCGTCGACTACCGGGAGTTGAACGCCTCGGCCAACCGACTGGCGCGCGCCCTGGCCGCCCGTGGCGCCCGCCCGGGCGCGGTGGTCGGTTTGGCGGGACTCCGGCGTCCGGCGGAACTGTTGACGGCGCTGCTGGCGGTGGTGAAGTCCGGCGCGGCGTACCTGCCGCTGGATCCGGCGGACACGCCCGGCCGGCGGGAGCGGCTGCTCGCGGAGAACGCCCCGGTCTGCGTGCTGGGGGAGGGGGTGCCGGGGGCGCTGGCCGGGCTGGAGGCGGACGGTGAACTGCCCACCGACCCGCCCCGGGCGCTCACCCCGCAGCACCTGCTCTGCGTCGGGTACGGCCCGGGCGGGCGCCCGACCGCCGTCCGGCTCACCCACGGGGAGGCGGACCGCCGGGTGCGCGAGCTCCAGGCGGCCCACCCGCTCGGGCCGGGCGACCGGGTACTACACCTGGGTCTGCCCCTCTGGGAGTACCTGTGGCCGTTGCGGACGGGCGCCGCGGTGGTGCTCGCCGACCCGTGGCAGGAGGGCGAGCTCGGAACGCTGGTACGGGAGTCGGGCGTGACGGCGGTGCGGGTGGCGCCAGGGGTGCTGCTCGGCGGCTGACAGAGTTCAGCGAACAGATTTCATCATCTGTCTTCTGAACTCTGTTCGCTGAATCCTGTCCGCTGACTTCTGTTCGCTGTTCCCTGTCGCTGTCCCCCGTCGGTCGGCGCTCCCTGTCGGTCAGCGCACCCCGGGGCTCAGCACGCCCCGGCGGTCGCGGCACCGGCCGTCGCTGCACCGGCCGCCAGGTCCGCCGCCGTCCACGCCATCGCCACCGCGCCGTCCAGCACCGCCCGCTCCGCCTCCGCGCCCAGCGCCGCCTCGGCGAACGCCGCCTCGTGCGGGGCGCAGGCGCCGCCCGTGATGTCCAGCACCGGATGGATCGACGGCACCGCGTGCGACACGTTCCCCATGTCCGTACAGGCGAAGGGCCCGCTCTCGACCGGCTCCGGCCGGCCGAGGGCCGTGGCGTTGGCCCGCCACAGCGCCAGCAGCCGGGGGTCGGAGCGCATGTCCAGGTAGTCCGGCTCGGGCCTGGTCAGCTCCACCTCGCAGCCGGTGGCGAGCGCCCCGGCGCGGAAGCAGTCCTCGACCCGGGAGCGCAGTTCGGCGAGGTCCTCGGCCGCCGAGGCTCGGATCTCGTACTCGGCGCTCGCGGCGTCCGGGATCAGGTTCGGCGCCGTCCCGGCCGCCGTGGTGATGCCGTGCACCCGCCACTGCGGCGGGAGTTGCTGGCGCAGCAGGCCGATCGCGACCTGGGCGACGGTGAGCGCGTCGGCGGCGTTGCGCCCCCGGTGCGGGTCGAGGCTGGGGTGGGCGGCGCGCCCGGTGTAGCGGACGGACAGCGTGCCGAGCGCGAAGGAGCGGAAGTCGGCGACCTCGACGGGGCAGGGGTGGACCATCATCGCGGCGTCCACCCCGTCGAAGGCCCCGGCCTCCAGCAACAGCGCCTTGCCCGCCCCCCGTTCCTCGGCCGGCGCGCCGATCACCCGCACGGTGAGCCCGAGCCGGTCCGCGAACGGGGCGAGCCCGAGCGCCGCGCCGATCCCGGCGGCGGCGATCAGGTTGTGCCCGCAGGCGTGGCCGAGCCCGGGCAGCGCGTCGTACTCGCAGACCAGCGCGACGGTGACCGGTCCGCTGCCGAGGCGCGCGTCGAAGGCGGTGGCCAGGCCGTGGGCGGGCGCGGTCACCGAGTAGCCGTGTTGGCGCAGCAGTTCGGCGCACCAGGCGGCCGCGCGGTGCTCCTCGAAGGCGGTCTCCGGGTGGGCGTGAATGCGGCGGCTGAGCGCGAGGAGCTCGGCCCGGTGTGCGTGGACGCGGTCGCGCACGGCCTGCTTGGCCTCGGCGGGAGGCGTGGTGGCACGCGAGGCGGGACGCGTGGTGGGAGGAACGATCGCGGGCGGAGCGGTCGGGGGCTCGGTCTGGGGCATTGGGCGGCGTCTCCGGATTGTCAGGGGCCCGGCCGTAAGGGGCCGTTGACCAGATCATATGAAGTTAGATTAGGCTAACCTAAGTAAGGCGTTCCGGATCCCCGAGGAGCTCTCCACCCCATGCCTGCCGCCGAAACCCAGATCGCCGACAGCCAGACCGCCGACATCCCCCTGCTCGCCGCCCAGGCCGCCATCTGGTACGCCCAGGCCCTCGACCCCGCGAGCCCGGTCTACAACACCGGCGACGCCGTCGAGATCACCGGCCCGCTCGACGAGGACCGGTTCGAGCAGGCGCTGCGGCAGGCGGTGGACGAGGCGCAGGCGCTGAACGCCGTCGTCGTCACCGGCCCGGACGGCACGCCCCGTCAGCGGCTGCTTCCCGGCCGGCACTGGCCGCTGCACCGCCTCGACCTGCGCGCCGCCGCCGACCCGGCCGCCGAGGCCGAGGTCTGGATGCGCGCCGACCTCGCCCGCCCGGCCGACCTCGCCGAGGGCCCGCTGTTCACCCACGCGCTCATCCGGCTCACCGAGGACCGCCGGGTCTGGTACCGCCGTATCCACCACCTCGCCGTCGACGCCTACGCGTTGACCCTCCTCGGCGAGCGGGTCGCCGCCCTCTACACCGCCCGCACCACCGGGGCCGAACCGGCCCCGAGCCCCTTCGCCGGACTCGCCGAGGCCGCCGCCGAGGAGGCCGCCTACCGGGAGAGCGCGGAGTACGAGGCCGACCGCGCCCACTGGTCCGCCCGGATGGCCGACGCCGACACCCCGGCGACCCTCCCGGGCACCGCCGAGCCCACCACCGGCGACCAGGGCGGCGGCATCGACAACGGTGCCACCCGCACCCCCGGCGACAACGGCACCCCCGGTACCCCCGGCGCCACCAACGCCGCCTCCGGCGCGTCGATCCGCCTCACCGCCGACCTGCCCGCCGGCACCCGCGACCGCCTGGAGCGCGCCGCCGGAGCCGTCCGCGCCACCTGGGCCGAGCTGCTCCTCGCCGCCGCGGCCGGCTACCTGCACCGCCTGACCGGCACCCGGGACGTCGTCCTCGGCCTGCCGCTCGCCAACCGCCGCGGACCGGCCGCCCTGCGCACCCCCGTCGCCGCCGCCAACGTGCTCCCGCTGCGCCTCGCCGTCCGTCCCGCCGACAGCGCGGAGGCCCTGCTGCGCGCCGTGGTCCGCGAGCTGCGCGCCGTCCGCCGCCACCAGCGCTACCCGCTGGAGGACCTGCGCCGCGACCTCGCCCGCACCGGCGACCGCCGCGCCCTGTTCGGCCCGATGGTCAACATCAAGGCCTTCGAGAGCGACCTCGACCTGGCCGGCCTGCCCGGCACCGTCCGCAACCTCGCCGCCGGCCCGGTCGACGACCTCGCCCTGAACGTCTCACCCGGCCCGGACGGCGCGCTGCGCCTGGTCATCGACGCCGACCCGGCCCGCTACGGCGCCGCCTCGCTGGCCGCCCACCGCGACGGGCTGCTGCGCTACCTCGACGCCCTCGCCGACCAGTTGCTCACCGACCCGCAGGCGCCGATCGCCCG
This sequence comes from Kitasatospora sp. Xyl93, assembly GCF_055383135.1. Taxonomy (NCBI): domain Bacteria; kingdom Bacillati; phylum Actinomycetota; class Actinomycetes; order Kitasatosporales; family Streptomycetaceae; genus Kitasatospora; species Kitasatospora sp. Xyl93. The sequence continues at coordinate 6,538,623 of NZ_AP029185.1, forward strand.
GATCGACCTGCTCGACCCCGAGGGCCTGCGCCGCGCCACCGAAGGCCGTACCGAGCCCGCGGTCGAGCGGACCGTTCCCGAGCTGTTCGCCGCCCGGGCCGCCCGCACCCCGGACGCCGTCGCCGTCCGCTCCGGCACGGCCGCACTGACCTACCGGCAGCTCGACACCGCCGCCAACCGGCTCGCCCAACGGCTGACCGCCCTCGGCGTCCGGGCCGGCGCGCCGGTCGCCATCGCCCTGCCGCGCGGCACCGACACCCTGGTCGCGATGCTCGCCGTGCTCAAGGCGGGCGGCGCCTGCGTCTCCCTCGACCTCGCCCACCCCGCGCAGCGCCTCGCCGCCGTGCTGGCCGACGCCCGCCCGGTCTGCGCGATCGGCACCGCCGACTCCCTCGCCGGGCTCGACCTGCCCGCCGGCCTGCCGACCGTCCGGCCGGACGAGGCCCGGGGCGGGGGCGAGCCCCAGGCCGCCCCGCCCGCCCCGCAACCGGGCCAGCCCGCCTACGTGTTGCACACCTCGGGCTCCACCGGCCGCCCCAAGGGCGTGGTGGTCACCCACGCCTCGCTGGCCAACCTGTACGCGGGCCTCGGCGAGGACCACATCGCCCCCGCGGTGCGCCGCACCGGCCGGGACCGGCTGCGGGTCGCCCACAGCGCCTCCTTCGCCTTCGACGCCTCCTGGGACCCGGTGCTCTGGATGGTCCACGGCCACGAGCTCCACCTGCTGGACGACGCGACCTACCGCGACCCGGCCGCGCTCGCCGCCCACCTCGACCGCGAGCGCATCGACTACCTCGACCTCACCCCCTCCTACCTCGAAGTCCTGCTCGCCGAAGGCGTCCTGGACGAGGGCCGGCACCGCCCGTCCGTCCTCGTGGTCGGCGGCGAGGCCACCCCGCCCGCCCTCTGGCAGCGCCTGACCGCCGTCCCCGGCCTGCACCCGGTCGACCTCTACGGCCCGACCGAGACCACCGTCGACGCCTACGCCTGGACCCCGGGCCCGGACGGCGCCCCGCGCGGCCGGGTGGTGCGCGGCTCCCGCGCCTACGTCCTGGACGGCTCGCTGCGCCCCGCGCCCGACGGCGTCACCGGCGAGCTGTACGTGGCCGGCGCCTGCCTGGCCCGCGGCTACCTCGGCCGCCCCGACCTCACCGCCGAGCGCTTCCTCGCCGACCCGTTCGGCCCGCCCGGCGCCCGGATGTACCGCACCGGCGACCTCGCCCGGCGCCGCCCCGACGGAACCCTGGAGTTCCTCGGCCGGGCCGACGACCAGGTGAAGATCCGCGGCTTCCGGATCGAGCCCGGGGAGGTCGCCGCCGTCCTCGCCGAACTGCCCGGCGTTGCTCAGGCCGTGGTGATCGCCCGCCCCGGCCCGCAGGGCAAGCGGCTGCTCGGCTACGCCGTCCCGGAGAGCGGCAGCACGCCCGACCCGGACGGGCTGCGCGCCGCGCTGGCCGCCCGGCTGCCCGCGCACATGGTCCCGGCGGCCGTCCTGCTGCTGGACGAACTGCCGCGCACCGCCCACGACAAGCTCGACCACCGCGCCCTGCCCGAGCCGGCCGCCGCCGCGACCGAAGACGCCGCTGCGGCCACGCCCCGGGAGGAGCTGGTCTGCGGCCTGTTCGCCGAGGTCCTCGGCCTGCCGCGGGCACCCGGCCGGGACGCCTCCTTCTTCGACCTCGGCGGCCACTCGCTGCTCGCCGGCCGCCTGGCCGCCCGGCTGCGCGACACCTTCGGCGCCTCGGTCGGCTTCGCCGACGTGTTCCGGCAGCCGACCCCGGCCGGCCTCGCCGCGCTGCTCGGTGAGGCTCCCGTCGCGGGCGCGGGCGCGGAGGCCGAGCGCCGTCCCGTCCCGGTGCCGCGTGCCGAACGGATGCCGCTCTCGCCCGCCCAGCGCGGCCTCTGGTTCCTGCACCGCCTCGAAGGCCCCAGCCCCACCTACAACATCCCGCTGGGGCTCACCCTCACCGGTCCGCTCGACCGGCACGCGCTCACCCTCGCGCTCGGCGACCTCGTCGCCCGCCACGAAGTCCTGCGCACCGTCTACGGAGAGGAGCCGGACGGCACGCCGTACCAGCGCATCCTGCCCCCTTCGCCCATCGAACTGCACGACGGAGCAGGCGGGTTGGCGGAGGCCGTCCGGTACGCCTTCGACCTGGCCGCCGAACCGCCGCTGCGCGCCACGCTGTTCGCCGAAGGCCCCGAGCGGCACACCCTGCTCCTGCTGCTCCACCACATCGCGAGCGACGGCGCCTCCACCACCCCGCTGCTGCGGGACCTGGCCGCCGCCTACACCGCTCGGACCGCCGGTCAGGAACCCGAACTGCCGGAGCTCACTCTCCAGTTCGCCGACCACGCGGCCTGGCAGCGGGAGCGGCTCGGCACCGCCGACGCCCCCAGCCCGCTCGCCGCCCGGCTGACCGAGCACTGGCGTACCGCACTCGCCGGACTGCCCGACCAGCTGGAGTTGCCCCTCGACCGCCCCCGCCCGGCCGTCGCCGGCCACCGGGGTGCCACCGTGCCCTTCGCGCTCGGCGCCGAGGCGCACGCCGCCCTGGCCGGGCTCGCCCGGGCCGCCGACAGCACCGTCTTCATGGCCGTCCAGGCCGGGCTCGCCGCGCTGCTCACCCGGCACGGCGCCGGCACCGACATCCCGGTCGGCACCCCGGTGGCCGGCCGCGAGGACGAGGAGACCGCCGCGCTGGTCGGCTACTTCGTCAACTCGGTGGTGCTGCGCACCGACACCTCCGGCGACCCGACCTTCCGCGACCTGCTGGCCCGCGTCCGGAGCACCGTGCTCGCCGCGCACGAGCACGGCGAACTGCCCTTCGACCGCCTGGTCGAGGAGCTCAATCCGGCCCGCTCGCTCGCCCGCCACCCGCTCTTCCAGGTCATGCTCGCCTGGCAGAGCCGACCGGACGAGCCGATCGCCCTGGGCGGCGGCCTCACCGCCGAGATCGCCGCGATCCCCAGCGGCACCGCCAAGTTCGACCTCACCCTCAACGCCGGCGAACTGCCCGGCGGCGGTATCGGCGGCTTCCTGGAGTACCGCACCGATCTCTTCGACGCCGCGACGGTGGCTGCTCTCGGGGATCGCCTGACCAGGTTGCTGACCGCCGCCGCGAGTGCTCCGGACACCCCGATCGGCCGACTGCCGCTGATCAGCGAGGAGGAGCGGCAGCGCGCCCTGGTCGAGTGGAACGGTGCCCCCGCCGGCTCCGGTCCGAGTGCGCCCGTCGGCTCCGCCCCGAGCGCCACCCTGCCCGAGCTGTTCGAGGCGGCCGCCGCCGCCAACCCGCTGTCCGTCGCGGCGAGTTACCGCGACGAGCAGCTCGACTACACTGAACTCGCCGCCCGTGCCGACCGGTTGGCCCGGCTGCTGGCCGCCGAGGGTATCGGCCCCGGCACCATCGTCGCGCTCGCCCTGCCGCGCTCGCTCGAACTGGTCGTCGCCCTGCTGGCGGTGGCCAAGTCCGGCGCCGCGTACCTGCCGCTCGACCCCGACTACCCGGCCGACCGCCTCGCCTACATGCTGGCCGACGCGGCGCCCGCCGCCCTGCTCACCGACCGCGTCACCGCACCCCGGCTGCCCGCCCACGAGGTGCGGCAACTGCTGGTCGACGGGCCCGAGTCCGCCGCCTTCCCCGCCACCCCGCTGGCCCAGCACGAGCGCACCCGCCCGCTGCGGGCCGACGACACCGCGTACGTCATCTACACGTCCGGCTCCACCGGTCGCCCCAAGGGCGTGCCGGTCACCCACCACAACGTGGTCCGGCTGTTCGGCGCCACCGCCCACTGGTTCGGCTTCGGCGCCGAGGACGTCTGGACGCTGTTCCACTCCTACGCCTTCGACTTCTCGGTGTGGGAGCTGTGGGGCGCCCTCCTGCACGGCGGCCGGCTGGTCGTCGTCCCGCACCTGGTCAGCCGCGACCCGGCGGCCTTCCTGGAGCTGCTCGCCCGAGAACGGGTCACCGTGCTCAACCAGACGCCGTCCGCCTTCTACCAGCTCAGCGCCGCCGACCGGGACCGCCCCGGCAGCGAACTCGCCCTGCGCTACGTGGTGTTCGGCGGCGAGGCGCTCGAACTCGCCCGGCTGGACGACTGGTACGACCGGCACGCCGAGGACGCACCCACTCTGGTCAACATGTACGGCATCACCGAGACCACCGTGCACGTCTCCTACATCGCCCTCGACCGGGCGAGCGCCGCCGCCGGGAGCAGCAGCACCATCGGCGTCAACATCCCCGACCTTCGGGTCTACGTCCTCGACCAGCACCTCCAGCCCGTCCCGCCCGGCGTCACGGGTGAGATGTACGTGGCCGGGGCGGGCCTGGCCCGCGGCTACCTCGGCCGCCCCGAGCTGACCGCCACCCGCTTCGTCGCCGACCCGTACGCCGGACTGTTCGGCGAGCGCGGCACCCGGATGTACCGCTCCGGGGACCTCGCCCGGCGCCGCACCGACGGCGTGCTGGAGTACTTCGGCCGCGCCGACCAGCAGGTCAAGCTGCGCGGATTCCGGATCGAACTCGGCGAGATCGAGGCCGTGCTGGCCGCCCATCCGGCCGTCGCCGACGCCGCGGTGGTGGTCCGGGAGGACGTGCCGGGGGACAAGCGGCTGGTCGGCTACGCGGTGGGCACCGCCGAACCGGACGAGCTGCGCGCCCACGCCGCCGCCGGACTGCCCGTCCACATGGTCCCCTCCGCCGTGGTGCTGCTCGACCGCCTCCCGCTGACCGCCAACGGCAAGCTCGACCGCCGCGCCCTGCCCGCCCCCGAGACCCCCGCCACGGGCGCCGGCCGCCCGCCGCGCACCCCGCGCGAGCAGCAGCTGTGCGAACTGTTCGCCGAGGTGCTGGGCGTGGCCGCGGTCGGCGTCGAGGACGACTTCTTCGCGCTCGGCGGGCACTCGCTGCTGGTCGTCCGCCTCGCCGGGCGGATCCGCGAGGTGCTCGGCCTGGAGGTCGGCATCGGCGCGCTGTTCCAGGCGTCCACCGTGGCCGCCCTGGACGCCGCCCTCGCGGCGGGCGCGCCGGACACCGACGCCCTGGACGTGCTGCTCCCGCTGCGGCCGGTCGCCCCCGGCCGGCAGCGCCCGCTGTTCGCGGTCCACCCGGCCGGCGGCCTCAGCTGGTGCTACACCGGCCTGATCCGCAACCTGCCCGGCGAGGTGCCGATCTACGGCCTGCAGGCCCAGGGCGTCGGCGCCGCCACCGCCGGCCTCCCCTTGCCGGGATCGCTGGAGGAACTGGCCGCGCACTACGCCGACCGGCTGCGCGAGGTCCAGCCCGAGGGCCCGTACCGGCTGCTCGGCTGGTCCACCGGCGGGATCATCGCGCACGCGGTGGCCGTCCGGCTCCAGGAGCTGGGCCAGGAGGTCGAGCTGCTCGCCGTCCTGGACGCCTACCCGGCCGAGGGCTTCCGCGAGCTGCCCGTCCCCGACCAGGCCGAGGCACTGGAGGCGCTGCTCACCATGGGCGGCTTCGGGCCGGCCGACCTGGCCGGCCGGCCGCTCGAACTCGCTGCCGTCACCGAGCTGTTGCGCCGCGAGGGCAGCCCGCTCGCCGGACTCGACGACGCCACCGTGGCCGCGCTGAACGAGATCTACCTCAACACCAACCACCTCGTCCGGGGCTACGACCACCGCCGCTTCGAGGGCGACGTGCTGTTCTTCCGCGCCACCGTCGACACCATCGACGACACCCTGGTGCCCGAGCTGTGGGAGCCGTACGTCTCCGGCCGGATCGCCAACACCGACGTGGCCTGCTCCCACAAGGACATGACCCTGCCCGCCCCGATCGCGCACATCGCGAGCGTGATCGCCGACCACCTCGCCGACCTCCCGAAGGCGACCGACGATGGAGAAGACCACCGATGAGTGACGCCCCCGCCAACCCCTTCGACGCCGACGGCGAGTTCCTCGCGCTCGTCAACGCCGAGGGACAGCACTCCCTGTGGCCCGTCTTCGCCGCCGTCCCGGCCGGCTGGAGCGTCGCCCACGGCCCGTGCGAGCGAGCGGCCGCCCTGGAGTGGATCAGCGCGCACTGGACCACCCTGTGACCCCTCCGGCAGTCGAGACCCCGGCGCGCCCCCTGCTCGCGGGGCGCGCCGCGGTGGTGGTCGTCTACACGGCCGCGATGTGCATGAACGGCCTGGACTCGACCATCGTCAATCCGGCGCTGTTCAGCATCGCCGAGGACTTCGGCCGGCCCGTCTCGGCGGCCAACGCGGTGGAGACGGCCTTCCTGGTCGGCCTCGCCCTCGGCCTGCCGGTGGCCGGCTGGCTCGGTGACCGGTACGGCGTCAAGCGGGTCTTCCTCGGCTCGCTCGCTGCCTTCACCCTCGCCTCCGCGCTCTGCGCGGCGGCACCCGGCCTGGGCGCGCTGTCCGCCGCCCGGGCCGTCCAGGGGGTGGCCGGCGGGCTGCTCACGCCGGTCGGGATGACCCTGCTGTTCCGGGCCTTCGCCCCGCACGAGCGGGCCGGCCTCGGTCGCGTCCTGATCGTCCCGACCGCGCTGATGCCCGCCCTCGGGCCGCCGCTCGGCGGCTTCCTCACCGAACACCTCTCCTGGCACTGGCTGTTCCTGGTCAACGTGCCGATCGGGGCCGCGGCCGTGGTCATCGGGCTGATCGGCCTGCGCGGCGCCGAGGAGCCCCCGGCCGGCCGCTTCGACACCACCGGCTTCCTGCTCGCCACCCCCGGCCTCGGCCTGCTCACCTACGCCCTCGGCTTCGGCCCGGCGCACGGCTGGACGTCTCCGGGCGTGGCCCTCGGCGGACTGCTCGGCCTGGCCCTGCTGGGCGCCGCCGTACGGCACCAACTGCGCGCCACCGAACCGCTGGTGGACCTGCGGCTGCTGGCCGACCGGACCTTCGGCGCGGCGAGCTGGCTCGCCCTGCTGACCTCGGCCGGGCTGATGGGCGCGCTGTTCGTGCTGCCGCTGCTCTACCAGGCGGCGCGCGGCGCCACCGCCCTGGACGCCGGGCTGAGCGTCTTCCCGGAGGCGATCGGCCTGATGGCGGCCTCCCAGGTGGTCGACCGCCTGCTGCCCCGCCTCGGTCCGCGGCGGCTCGCCCTGCCCGCGCTGCTGCTGGCGGCGGCTGTCCTGGCCGCCCTGGGCTTCGCGGAGAACCCTTGGGCGGTACGGGTGCTGATGTTCGCGGTCGGCCTGATCCTGGGCACCGCCGTTCTCACTGTCCAGATCGCCGGCTTCGCCGACGTCCCCGGCCCCGCCATGGGCCGCGCGATGGGCCTGTTCACCATCCTGCGCACCCTCGGCGGAGCCCTCGGCATCGCCGCCACCGCGGCGCTGATCGGCGCCCTCGGCGACACCACGGGCGCCGGCCCCTACCGGCTCGCCCTCCTGCTCACGGCAGCCCTGGTCGCCGCCGGGGCCCTCCTGGCCCTCCACCTCCCGGCCGAAGCCCCGGGCCCGCCCCCAGAGGACTGAGCACCCACTAGGCAGCGACCCGGCCGGAACCCCGGCCGGGTCGCTGTGCGTGTCGCCTGATCCACCAGGCCGGGGGCGATGCGCCGGTTACCTTCCGGGGCCCTTGTCCCGGGCGAAGCTCACGAAGTCGGCCCAGGCTTTCGCCGTGAAGGTGAGCTGGGGGCCGGTCTTGTCCTTGGAGTCCCGGACGCGGACGGTGCCTGTGGTGAGGGCGACCTCCACGCAGGCGCCGCCCTCGGTGTTGCTGTGGCTGGACTTGAACCAGGCCGGCCCGATGCTCATTGGTTGTTTGCGAACTTGCCGATGAAGTCGGCCCAGGCCTCGGCCGTGAAGGTGAGCTGGGGGCCGGTCTTGTCCTTGGAGTCGCGGACATGGACGGTGCCCGGGGTGTGGGCGACCTCGATGCAGGCGCCGCCCTCGGTTCCGCTGTGGCTGGACTTGAACCAGACCAGTTCGGTGCTCATAGCTCCTCCGCCAACTTGGCGATGAATTCCACCGAGGCCTCCGGGTTGAGGGCTCGTTGAAGGATCATTGCATGGCGTTGGCTCAGGAGGCTGACCTTCCCGGGCTCTGAGTGGAGCAGGCCCATCGCCTGTCCTTCCTCGTACGCCAGCCGCTGGTGCTCTTGGCTGTCGAGAAGGATGAAGGGGCCGTTCAATCCCGGGTGCGCTCCCGCATCGGGTACTACCTGGATGACGATGTGGCGTGCTTCGCCGACGGTCAGCAAGTGGAGGAGCTGGCGCTTGTGGGCCTCTCCGGTGCTGAGGGGGTTCCGTAGCGGTGCCTCACCGATCAGGAAGTTGAACGACTTTGTCTGGGTCGTCAGAACGGTTTGGCGTGAGAGTCGCGCGGCAACACGCTCCTCGATGGTGTCGTCATCGAGCGGCGGCCAGTGTGCGTTGAGAAGGGTCCGAGCGGTCTCCTCGGTTTGGAGGAGACCCGGAACGAGCAGCATTTCGAACCAATGGACGACGACGGCCTCGGCCTCGTAACGCATGTACTCCTCGGCAAAGTACGGATACTTCTCGGGCAGCAGGAACTGCGCTCCCGCTGACAGAATCCCCTTCGCATCGCACATGTCGTCCGCCACCTGCAGCAGGTGCATCGACGGCTTCCGTCGCCCCGCCTCCATCGACCGTAGGCTCTCGATGCCGTACCCCGCCTCGGTGGCCAGGTCCTCACGGCTGATGCCGGCCCGGGTCCGCCAGAGTTTGATCTGGTTGCCGCAGTACCGCCACGACATCGGCGGCGGCGTGGCGGGCGAGGACGCGTTCATGGGGGACCTCCAGACCGATCGGTGCGAAGTTCGACGCTAGACGCCCGATGGCCTGGAGGTATGCGAATCAGCCCGAAACCATCCCCCCGGGTGACCCCAGCAGGTGCGCCAGCCCGTCCGCCAGGCCTCCGCGCCAGCAGGCGTAGTCGTGGCCGCCGTTGAACTCGCGGTAGGCGAGGTCGTAGCCGCGGGCCGTGAGGACGTCGCGCAGGTGGCGGTTCTGGGCGAGGAGCATCCACTCCTGCAGACCGACCTCGATCCAGAAGCGGGCCGGGCGCCGTTCGTCGGCAGCGAAGCGGCGGGTCAGCCACTCGCTGCCGGCGTCGAACTCGGTCTCGTCCGGCCACCAGAAGGAGCCGGACTGGGAGAGCGCGTTGCCGAAGCGGTTCGGCCGGTGGTAGGCGGCGTACGCGGCGGTCAGTCCGCCGGCGCTCTGGCCCGCGATCACGGTGGCGGAGGGATCGGTGGTCGCGCCGAACTCCGCCCCGGCCCACGGCAGGAGGCGGTCGGCGAGGAGGTCGACGAAGGCCGGGTTGCAGCTCAGGTCGTCCGGCCGCTGAGGGCCCATGGTGTGGACGAGCAGGGCCACGGTCGGCGGGATCGCGCCGTCCGCCGTCAGGTTGTCGAGGGTGTCGCCGACGGACAGCACCTCGCCCCATATCTCGCCGTCCAGCAGCACCGCCACCGGGTACGGCCCGCCGTCCGGGCGGTGCCCGGCCGGAAGGTGGACGTCCACCCGCCGCCCGGCCACCGTGCGGGCGAGCGTCCGCCCGCGCGGCACCCCGTCGCGCCGCGCCACGTACGGCTGCGCGGGTGCGTCGGGCAGGCTGAGCACCGAGGCGGGGTGGCGGCCGTCGCGGGCCGGCAGCCGGGGCTCGGTGTCGTGCGGGTCGGGGCGGGCGTGGTCGAGGACGCGCAGCCAGTCGGGGCGGGTGGTGCCGGGGGCCTCGCCCCGGAACGGGTACAGCTGGTAGGAAGCGCGGTGGTCGGCACGCAGCCGGTAGGTGATCGCCCACGTCCCGTCCTCCCGGCGGGACATCAGATGCGGTGTCAGGTCTCCGGCGTGGCGGTCCTTGTCGGTGACGGTGTGCAGCAGTGCGAGCACGCCGTCGCAGTCGGCGTCCCGGTGGGTGAAGGTGACCAGGCGGTAGGCGGGGTCGTCGGGGTCGGGGGCGATGAACGGGGTTTCCACAGCAGTGACTCCAAAAGGCTTAGGCGGGGCTGCCCTTGCGGCCGAGCAGTACCCAGAGCAGGAAGGGACCGCCGAGGACGGTGGTGACGATGCCGACGGGGATCTCCACCCCGGCGAACAGCACCCGTCCCAGGGTGTCCGCGAGCACGACGAGCAGGGCTCCGGTCAGTGCCGAGCCGAGCACCGGCACCCGCGCGGGCCCGGCCAGCCGACCGGCGATCACCGGTGCGGCCAGCGCCACGAAGCCGACCGGCCCGCAGACGCCGACCGCCAGCCCGGCCAGTGCGACGGCCAGCAGCAGGCAGGCCAGCCGGACCCGGCCCGGGTCGACGCCGAGCGCGGAGGCGACGCTGTCGTCGAAGCGCAGCACGGCCAGCCGCCGGGCCACCACGAGGGCGAGCGGCACCAGCACCGCCAGCCCGATCAGCACGGGCGTGGCGACGGCGAGGTCCCGGCCGTTGAGGCTGCCGTTGGTCCAGATGTACAGCGAGCTCGCCGAGTTGAGTGAGCGCCGGGCCATCGCGACCTGGATGACGGCCGAGGCGAGCGCCGACATGGCGAGCCCGACCACCAGCACCCGGTAGCCGCGCGCGCCGAGCCCGCCGGAGGCCAGGGTGACGACCAGGACGGCGACCAGCGCGCCGAGCGGTCCGGCCCACCAGGCGCCGAAGGTGCCCGCGGCGCTGGCGGAGATCAGCACGGCGGCTGTCGCGCCGTCGTTGACGCCGAGGAGTTCGGGGGTGGCCAGGCGGTTGCGGGCGAGGGTCTGGGTCAGGCAGCCGGCCAGGCCGAGGGCGGCGCCGGCGGCGAGCCCGGCGACGATCCGGCCGAGCCGGAACTTCTGCACCAGCAGCACGTCCAGGCGGTCGCCGTAGCCGAACACGGCCTGGAAGGTGCGGGCGAGGCCGAGATCGCTCTGCCCGGCGTGCGCCGAGACGACCACGGCGGCCAGCAGCGCGGCGGCCAGGCCGAGCGAGGCCAGCAGCGCCCGGTGCGGCAGCAGCAGCGACCACGCGCCGTAGCGCAGCGTCAAGTCGGGTTTCGGCGGCGCCGGTTCACCCCGGCGCGGGGGAGGAGCGGACGCGGGCGGGTCGGCCATGGCCAGGGCGGCGGAGCGCCGGGAGCGGACGATCGCGATCAGGGCCGGGGCTCCGATCAGCGCGACGATCACCGACACCGGCGCCTCGAAGGGCCGGGCCACCACCCGGGCGAGCACGTCCGAGCCGGTCAGCACGGCGGCGCCGAACAGCGCGGCGAGCAGGGTGAGTCGGCCGACCCGGGGGCCGGCGAGGGTGCGGGCGAGGAAGCCGGAGAGCAGTCCGAGGAAGGCGACCGGCCCGGCCAGCGCGACCGCGGAGGCGGTCAGCAGGGTGACGGCGACGGCGACGGCGGCCCGGGTGGCCCCGGGGCGGTGGCCGAGGCCGCGGGCGAGGTCGTCGCCGAGGGCGAGCGCGGTGAGCGGCCGGGTGGTGAGCGCGGCGAGCAGGAATCCGGCGCCGAGCACCGGGGCGAGCTGGCGCAGCGTCGTCCAGCCCTCCACCCCGGCCAGCGAGCCGAGCACCCAGACCCGGTACCGCTCGTACGCCTCGGGGGAGTTGACGATCAGCACGTCGGTGAGGCCGCGGAAGATCGCCGCGACGGCGGAGCCGGCGAGCACCAGTCGCATCGGTGAGCCGCCGCCCCGGGTGCTGGCGACCAGCAGCACCACGGTGCTGGCGAGCACCGCCCCGCCGAAGGCGAAGGCGAGGTAGCCGAAGGAGGTCTGCACGCCGAGCACGGCGATGCCGAGCACGACGCCCAGCGAGGCGCCGGCGTTGACGCCGAGCAGGCCGGTCTCGGCCAGCGGGTTGCGGGTGACGGACTGCAGTTGCGCGCCGGCGACGCCGAGCGCGGCGCCGACCAGCAGGGCGGTGAGGGTGCGCGGCAGCCGCAGGTCGCCGACGACGAGGGCGAGTCGGCCGTCGGCGCGGGCGCCGTCTCGGTTCAGCAGATAGTCCAGCACCCGGCCGGGGCCGACCTCGCCGGCGCCCACCGACAGCGACAGCGCGGCCAGGGCGAACAGGAGCACCACCGCCGCCGTGACGGCCGGCCAGGTGGGGCGGGTGCCCTCGGGCCGCCGGCTGCGCCCGCCCGGTGGCGGCGAGTCCGGCGCGGTGGCGGGGGGCGCCGGGTGGACGCCGGCTTGCGACAATGTCATAAGGTAAGGCTAACCTAATGACCGAGCCCGTCCCGAGGGGCACCCGTGGGGCACCCCGCCCCGCCGAACTGCCCGGATGCCGCTCAACTCCCGTACCACCGTTGCCCGGAGGCACTCATGCCGTTCGCCCGTCGCCCGCTCAGCCCCGTCCGCCGCCGTGCGGCCCAGGCGCTGGCCGTCACCGGGGCGGCCGCGCTCCTGCTCACCGGCTGCGGTTCCTCCGGCTCCTCGTCCTCGGGTTCGTCCGCGGCCGCCTCCCCGGCGGCGGACGCGGCGGGCGGCGGCAACGGCGGCAAGCGGACCGTCAAGGACGCCACCGGCAAGGCCGTCGAGGTCCCCGCCGAGCCCAAGCGGATCGTCACCCTCACCCAGGAGGACCTGGACGCGGTGCTCGCCCTCGGCGTCAAGCCCGTCGGCATCACCAACGGCCAGGGGCTGGCCGAGCCGCCCGCCTACCTCAAGGACAAGGTGCAGGGCGTCCCGGTGGTCGGCAACCTGCTCCAGCCCGTGATGGACAAGGTGATCGCCGCCAAGCCCGACCTGATCCTGGCCGGCGACATGCAGGACGAGCAGGTGCTCAAGCAGCTGCGCGAGATCACCCCCGCCACGCTGGTCACCATGGCGCCCACCGACGACTGGAAGCTCGCCTTCCGGGGCATCGGCAACGCCGTCAACAAGCTCGACCAGGCCAACAAGGTGATCGGCGACTACGAGGCCAAGGCCGCCAAGGCGGGCGGCGAGCTCACCGCGAACAAGGGCGCCGCGGTCTCCATCGTGCGCTGGAACCCCACCGGCCCGAGCTGGATGGAGAAGAAGCAGTTCGCCAGTGGCGTCGCCCTGGACATGGGCCTGACCCGCCCGGCCGCGCAGGACAAGGACGGCAACGCCCACAGCCCGGCGCTCAGCCTGGAGAAGCTGGGCGAGATCGACGGCGACTGGCTGTTCCTGTCCACCCTCACCGACGACGGAAAGGCCGCGCTCAAGGACGTCCAGTCCAAGCCCGCCTACCAGGGCCTGGGCGCGGTGAAGAACAACCACACCGTCACCGTGGACGGCTCGGTCTGGTCCACCCGTGGCGGCCCGCTCGCCGCCGACGTCGTCATCGGCGACTTCGCCAAGGCGCTCGGCGGCAGCTGAGCGCGCGCCGGCGAGGGGGAGCTGCCATGGAGTTGACGATCGAGGGACTCAGCGCCGGCTACGGGCCGGGGCGCCCGGTGCTCGGAGGCGTCGACCTGACCGTCCCGGCCGGGCGGGTGGTCGCCGTGGTCGGCCCGAACGGCTGCGGAAAGTCCACCCTGCTGCGGGCCGTCGCGCGGTTGCACCGGCCGGACGGCGGGCGGGTGCTGGTCGGCGGCGAGGACGTGTGGCGGCTGCGCCCGCGCCAGGCCGCCCACCGGATCGCGCTGCTGCCGCAGAGCCCGCAGGCGCCGGAGGCGGTCACCGTCGGCGGGCTGGTCCGCTACGGCCGCCACCCGCACCAGGGGCTCTTCCGCCAGTGGTCGGCGGAGGACGAGCGGCTGACCGCCGAGGCCCTGCGCGCCACCGGCGTGGAGGACCTCGCCGACCGCCGGCTCGACCGGCTCTCCGGCGGCCAGCGCCAGCGCTGCTGGCTGGCCATGGTGCTCGCCCAGGACACCCCGGTGGTCCTGCTCGACGAGCCGACCAGCGCGCTCGACCTCGGGCACGCGGTGGAGGTGCTGGAGCTGGTCCGCCAGGTCGCGGCGGGCGGGCGGACGGTGGTCATGGTGCTGCACGACCTCGCGGCGGCCGCCCGCTACGCGGACCTGCTGGTCGCGCTGCGGGACGGCGCGGTGGTGGCCTGCGGGCCGCCGCGCGAGGTGGTGGACGCGCCGCTGGTGCGGGCGCTGTACGACATCGACAGCCATGTGCTGGCGGCGCCGGGCGACGGCGCTCCGGTGATCGTGCCCCGGGCGCCGCTGGGCTGACGGGACGGCCGGCGGGACGGCCGGCGGTGTGGCCGGCGGTGTGGCCGCCAGGGCGGCCGGCGGGGCGAGGGACTGGCGGGGCGACTGCGTGGGGGCAGCCGCCCCGCCCTGCTGTCCGGGCGCGGGTCGCTGTTCTCCGCCGCGATCTTCGATCACCCGTTCGAGTGGTTTGAACTCTGCATGTCAGGGCCCAGGTTCACCCCGCCCGTCGCGTTGTCAGTGGGCCTCGCTACGTTCCTCGCATCGCTGGTCAGCAGGCGATCGACAGGTGTTTCCCCGGTGGGAGGAGTACGGCCGTGGCATGGGTGGAGACGGGCGCGGGAGGGTACCGCGTCGCGCTCGACGGGGAGGGCAGGGTGGTGTGCCGCAACGCGGCGGGCCGCGACCTCAAGTCCGTACCGTCGAAGCTCGGTGACGACCCGGTGGTCACCCAGCTCAAGCAGCTGGCCGAGTGGCTGGCCGCGCACGAGCGGGGTTGCCGACAGGACGTCGAGCGCTGGATGGTCCGCTCGCTGCCGGTGCCCGCCGCCGTGCTCACCGCGGTGTGGCCGGACGAGGCCTGGCAGGGCGTCCTGAAGGACCTCGTGGTCACCGCCACCGACGGTTCCGTGGCCGGCTTCCTGCGCGGCGCCGACGCCGAGCGCGGCCTCGGCCTGGTCGACCTGGACGGCGACACCGTGCGCCTCACCGACGGCGAGGTGCTGATACCGCACCCGGTCCTGCTCCAGGACCTCGACGAGCTGCGCGAGTTCGCCGTCGAGCTCGGCGTCTCCCAGCGCGTCCAGCAGCTCTACCGCGAGGTCTGGCACCGGCCGGCGGAGCTGCCGGCCGACACCGAGGTCACCACCTACGCCGGCGGCCGCTACCGGGAGCTGCGCGAGCTGCTCGGGCGCTGCACCAGGCTCGGCTGCCGGGTCCGCGGCGGCTTCGCCGTCCAGCCCGTCACCGAGGGCGGCCGCACCGTCGAGGCCCGGGTCTGGGCCGGCGACTACTACGAGTACGACGAGTGCGAGACCGGCGCGCTCAGCTGGGCCGGCCCCGACGGCCGCGCCCTGCCGCTCACCGAGGTCGGGCCGGTCGCCTGGTCCGAGGGCATGCGGATGGCCGCCGCCCTGTACGCGGGCCGCACCATCCAGGGGGAGGAAGCCGAATGACCGCCACCACGAACTCGACCGCCGTCGCGAACTCGACCGCCACGGCGAACCCGGCCGCCGTCACGCCCGAGGAGCTGCTCGACGCCGGAGCCGTGCTCCCGTCCGGCACCCTGTCCGACGTCGGCCGCCCCGACAGCGGCGCCGACGTGCTCACCGCCCGCAGCTACGCCCACCCCGCGCTCGACGGCCGCCGGATCGTCCGGCTCGTCCCCGGCGCGCTCGGCCCCGCCGAGGACCTCGCCCTCGACTTCCTCGGCCTGGCGCCGCAGGCCGCACCCGCCGAGGTCGGCCAGGTCCGCCAGGAGGCGCTCGGCTTCCCCGCCTGGGCGCTGGTCCACGACCCGGCCAACGGCCACCACGCCCTCGCCCTGGTCAAGGAGATGGAGCGGCTCGCCCGCCAGGCCACCTCCAAGCCCGGCGCCGCCAAGGACGGCTTCGACGAGCTCGCCACCCGCCTCGGCCGGGCCGTCCCGCACTTCCTGCCCACCTTCTGCGAGGAGGTCGGCCGGATCTTCCTCCGCCACGAGAACCAGACCTACGCCGCCGCCTGGTTCGGCAAGGCCCGCGAGGCCGAGCGCACCCACGGCCTGACGGTGGACGAGGAGCGGCTGCGCGCCGTCTTCCTGGAGTTCGCCCTGGCCGGCGCGCTCACCGTCAAGTCCCTGCGCCAGTACGTCAAGGAGCTCGCCCAGCGGCTCGACCCGCTGACCGCCTGGCAGCGCTTCCGCCAGCTGTGCACCGAGCGTTCCGCGGCCGGCATGGCCCCGTACGCCGGGATCGCCGAGGACGCCCGCGCCCTGATCAAGGCCGCCGGGCTGGACCGCACCGAGCACGAACGGGCGCTGCTCGCCGAGCTGCTGGACTCCCCGGCGGTCAACCGGGCCCCCGCCGCGTTCTGGAAGTCCTGGCACGGCGCGCTGGTCGAGCTCGGCCGCAGCGACGCGGCCGTACGCACCCGACTGCTGGAACTCCTGCCCGACCCGGCCTCCGCCGACCCGGGCCCGCACGACACCGCCTGGCTGGCGGTCCTCGCCGAGACCGGCGCCGAGGCCCTGCTCACCGGCCCCCGCCCCGAGGGCGCCGAACCCGCCGCCGCCTGGCTCCAGCGCTGGTGCCACCACCACGGCCGCGGCTGGCGCAGCCGGCGGCCCAGCTGCCCGGACACCATCGCGCTGGCCGGCCGGATGGTCGAGCGGCTGAAGGCCGACGCCGTCCCGGTGGACCTCCACACCGGCATCCGCGCCAGCCGGACCAGGATCGACCTGCTGGACCTCCTGCTGACCGCGGGCGTGCCGGTGGCCGACCCGCCGGAGGGCCTCGGCTTCGAGCTGCAGGACTGGGTCGCGGAGTGCGGCCCCGACAGCCCCACGCTCGCCGCCGTCGGTGCCGACGAGCGCTACCGGCCGCTGCTGCGCCGCGCCACCCCGGCCGCCTGGACGACGGCCGCCAAGCGCGAGGTGCCGGCCCTGCCGCTGCTGAACGAACTGTTCGCCGAGTGGGCCGAGGAACGCGCCGAGGAGCTGTTCGCCGCCCGCGGCCTGACCGGCGCCATCGACCTGGTCCGCTCGTTCGGCCAGCACCGCACCGCCGTCCGGACGGTCGCGCCGGCCGTCGCCGACCGGGTCGCCGCCCTCGACGTCGCCGCGCTGCTCACCGACGCCCTCCGGGCCGGCATCCTGGACGAACTCGGCTGGCCCGCGCTGGAGGAGGCGCTCGGCAAGCTCGCCGACCCGCCCGCCGACGACGCCCCGCAGCACCCCGTCCCCAGCCTGGGGGGCGCCGGCCTGAACGGCCTGATCATCGAGGACGCCTGGCCGCACCTGATCCTCGCCCGCCTCGACCGGGCCGTCGTGGTCGGCCCGGAGGGCATCGCGCTGGAGCACACCCTGCGCGTGCCCGAGCCGCAGCACCAGCGCAACCGGCCCAGGCTGCGCCTGGTCGACGGCGAGCTGCTGGTCGTCTGGTACCAGGACGGCAAGCAGCTCGCGTACTGGTCCAGCCGCCCGGACGAGCAGTTCGAGCTGGCGGGCGAGACCATCGCCGGCTACTACTACCGCGACCGGGAGCCCGAGGCGCCGTCCCTCCAGCTGCCCGGCGGCGGCCGCACCACCGGCGAGCGACCGCTGCACGCCGGCGACACCCGGATGCCCGAGGAGCACCGCGTCCTCGGCGACGGCACCGGCTACTGGACGGCGCGCCGCACCTCCGGCGGCGAGGCCGTGCTGCGTGAACTCGACCCGGCCACCGGCACCCTGGGCCGCACCGCCGAGCCGCCGGTGATCGCCGCCACCGCCGCGGCCGGCCGGCTGGTCCACCGCAGCACCTGGCTGCTGCCGCTCCAGCCCGGTCTGGAGGGGACACCGCTGGGCACCGACGGCACCGTGCTCGGCAACTGGGTCCGGGTCGATCCCGGCAGGGCCGTCACCACCTTCACCGCCGACGGCGGGCGCATCGTGCTGCCGCCGGCCGCGCAGCGGACGGGCTCCTTCCCGGTCGGCCGGCTCGCCCTGCCCGGCGCGGCCTCCCCGGTGGTCGGCCACACCTCCGGCGGTCACTTCTCGCTCAACCTGCCCGACCTCGCCGGCGACGCCGACCGCACGGTCGACCTGCGCCCCTGCCACTCCGGTGAACTCTCCGCCGCCGGCACCCCGCTCGTCCCGCCGTACCCGCACTGGCACGCGCTGCGCCCGCGCGACGAGACGGGCTCGAAGGCACTGCGCACCGTCACCGCCGAGCAGGCCGCCCGGCTGATCGACGCCGCCTGGCCGACCGACACCGAGCCGGTGCCCGAGGACGAGCAGTGCTGGCTCACCGTCCAGGGCGTGCGCCGTCCGCTCGCCCGGCGCAGCCCGCGCACCCTGCCCGTCCAGGAGGTCGGCGCGATCCTGCCCGGGATCGCGCACCCGCGGCTGCTGGCCGGCGTCGCCGGACTCGCCCGTCTCGCCGCCCAGCTGCTGGACCGGGTCGCCCGGTTCGCCCCCCAGCCGGAGGCCGAGCGCCCGAGCAAGGAGCAGGACACCGAGTGGCAGCCCGAGCACGGGCGCGACCACGAACTGCGCGACGCCGTGCGCGCGGTGCTGCCCGAGATCGGCGGCTTCGGCAACAACTGGGGCTCCGGCGACCACTGGTGGGTGCTCAACAACCTGCGCGCCGTCACCGGTGTGCTGGCCGCCCCGCCCTCCGCCGACGGCGAGGGCTGGAGCAGCCCCGCCGCCGTCACCCTGCACAACGGCGACGCCAGTCACGGCTGGCTGCGCCTGCTCGGCCGGGTCCACGCGCTGGCCCACGCGCTGGCCTCGCCGTTCACCGACCCCGCCCACCGCTCCTCGCTGGCCCTGCTGCTCGGCGAGCTGACCAGCGGCCCGCTGGCCGACCGCGGCGCCACGCTGCGCGAGATCGTCCTCGCCGAGCAGGCCCCGGAGCCCGCGAACACCACCAGCGGCCGGCCGGTCGTCCGCCGCCAGGGCCAGGTGCTGCGGCACGGCGGGCGCACCGTCGTCATCCTCGGCCACCAGCGGCAGTTCACCGACGGCACCGTGCACTGGCTCGCCGTCGACCACGACCCGAGCGGGGAGTTCGGGCCCGTCGCCCACTTCACCACGGTCGAGGAGCGCGGCACCGAGGAGGTGGTCGACGCCGCCTGGATCGCCACGTTCCAGCAGGTCGCCGCACTGCGCGGCGCCGTGCCGTGGGACGGCGCCCGGGCCGAGGCCTTCAACGGGCTCACCGGCATCGGCACCGCCCGCTCCGCCCTGCTGCTCGGCCCGCCGTCCGGCCTGCTGTACTGGATGGACGTCCCCGTTCCCGCCGAACTCGAGCTCAAGTCGGGCGAGTTCAAGGCGGCCAGGCAGTGGCTGCGGCGGCACGACCACGACGGCCTCGCCGCCGTCTGGGGCGCCCTGCTGCCCGCCGACCCGAAGACCCTGTGGAGCGACGGGCCGGACGTCGCCGCCGGCGCCGAGGAGTGGATCCGCCGCTTCGGGCGGCTCGTCACCCTCCCCGAGGAGGCGCTGGCCACCGTCCAGGGCGTGTCCATCGACACGGTCGAGGCGGTGCTCAACCCCGCCCACACCCCGTGGCTGACCGGCCGCACCGGCTTCCGGCTCACCGAGGTGGGCGAGGCCGGCCCGCGGCTGGTCCCCGAGGACGCCTCCGCCGTCCCCGACACCGGCGCGCTGAGCTCCACCATCGCCGCGCTGCGCTGGCTCGCCTACCACCTGCCCGCCGACAGCCCACTGCGTCCGCTGCTGCCCACGGCCGCCGACGCGCTGCGCGACCGCCTGGCCGATCCGGAGCTGCTGCTCGACCTCGACCTGATGCGCACCGCCAAGGGCGCCTCGCTGTCCGCCGTCCTGCGCACCCACTTCGGCCTGCCCGCCGAGGGCGGCGCCGACCGGGACGGCCTGGTCCGCTGCGGACCGGCGCTCGTCCTGACGCCGTACCACGAGGAGGCCGAGCGGGTCTGGCTGCGTCCCGCCGCCCTCACCGGACCGGACGACCCGCTGCTCGAACTGCTGGAGGGGCTGTCCAGCAGCTACTGGTTCCCGGCCGAACGGCGGGCCGTCGAGTCCGTGCTGCGCGGGGAGCCGCAGCGGCTGGCCGCCTCCGCCGCCGCGGTGCCGGCCCCCGCTGAGGGCCCGGCCTGGCTGCAGAACCCGCAGCTGTCCGTCCCCGAGCTGGTCGCCGAGGTGTCCCGCACCCACGGCCTGGGCGAGGACGCGGCCGCGCTCTACCTCCAGCTGCTCGCCCTGCCCGACCCGACCGACCGCAACGCCGCCCGCTGGACGGGCTGGAAGCCCGCCCGGCTGAAGAAGGCCCGCGCCGAACTCGCCGCCACCGGCCTGGTGCTGGAGGCCAAGCGCGCCCGGGCCGGCCGCGGCCTCTTCCTGCCCGGCGGCTGGCAGGAGGCCAAGGCCCCCGGGCTGCCGGCCGAGACCTGGAAGGCCGCCCTGTACGAACTGCCCACCCACCGGCCCGCGCTGGTCACCCTGCCCGTCCCCGAGCTGTTCGCCCGGGCCTGGCAGCGGACCGTCGACGGCGACGCCCCCGGTTACGAAGAGCTCCAGACCAGCAAGCGCAGGAAGGCCCGCCGATGACCGCCGACCAGACCACCACCGGAGCGACCACCACGGTCGCCGCCGCGGACCGGCAGACCGTCCCGCCGGAGGAGAAGTACGCCGCCGAACTGGAGTTCCTGGCCGCCCACGACAGCGGCCCGCGCCCGCCCGGCTGGCGCCTGACCCCGCGCGCCGTGGTCACCTTCGTGATGGGCAGCGGCGGCGAGAAGCTCAAGGCCGGGCGCAAGGGCCTGGTCATCGAGCCGAAGTTCGTCGGCGAGCGCGCCCTGGTCGAGCGCTGCGTCGTCACCCTCGCCGGGGAGCGCGGCCTGCTGCTCGTCGGCGAGCCCGGCACCGCCAAGTCCATGCTCTCCGAACTGCTCGCCGCCGCCGTCTGCGGCAGCAGCGCGCTCACCGTCCAGGGCACCGCCGGCACCACCGAGGACCAGCTCAAGTACGGCTGGAACTACGCCCTGCTGCTCGCCAAGGGGCCGAGCCGCGAGGCCCTCGTCCCCTCGCCGGTGCTCACCGCGATGACCACCGGCGCGGTCGCCCGGGTCGAGGAGGTCACCCGCTGCCTGCCCGAGGTGCAGGACGCCCTGGTCTCGCTGCTCTCGGAACGGCGCATCGCCGTCCCCGAGCTGGCCGGCACCCCGGACGGGCAGCTGCACGCCGCGGCCGGCTTCACCCTGATCGCCACCGCCAACCTGCGGGACAAGGGCGTCAGCGAGATGTCCGCGGCGCTCAAGCGGCGGTTCAACTTCGAGACGGTCGGCCCGATCGGCAGCCTCGCCGCCGAGGTCGAGCTGGTCCGCCGCCAGTCCACCGCCGCCGTGGCCAGGGCCGGCGCCGCCTACGCGGTGGACGACGCCGTCCTGGAGGCCCTGGTCACCGCCTTCCGCGACCTGCGCACCGGCCGCTCCACCGAAGGCTGGGACGTCGAACGCCCGTCCACCGTGATGAGCACCGCCGAGGCGGTCTCTGTCGCCACCTCGCTCGGCGTCAGCGCCGCCTACCTGCCCGACGGCGGGGACCTGCTCGGCCGGCTGCCCGGCCAGCTCCTCGGCGTGGTCCGCAAGGACGAGCCGGCCGACGCGGCCCGGCTGCTCGGCTACTGGGACGGCCCGGTCCGCCGCCGCGCCGAGCAGGGCGCCGCCACCTGGCGCACCCTGTGGGACCTCCGCTCGGCACTGGAGGCCTGATCCGATGAGCAGCGCGGAGATCCCCCGCCCGGACGGCGCGGACCGCGCGGTCCGGGCCGAGGCCGACCGGCTGGCCGCCTCCGGCACCGGCCGCCCCGGCCCGCACCTGATCGGTGTGCGCCACCACGCGCCGTCCCTCAGCGCGGTGGTCCCCGCGCTGCTCGACGCGGCCCGGCCGGACGCCGTCCTGGTCGAGCTGCCCGCCGAGTTCCAGCCCTGGCTCGGCTGGCTCGCCGACGAGGCGACCGAGGCCCCGGTCGCCCTCGCCGCGGCCCCGGCCGGGCCCGAGGAGGCGGCCGGGCCCGCCTTCTACCCGTTCGCCGACTTCTCCCCGGAACTCGCCGCCCTGCGCTGGGCCCGGCGCAACGGGGTGGAGGCCATCGCCTGCGACCTCCCGCTCGCCCACCGCGCCACCCGCGCGGGGGACCGGCCCACCGGCGGACGCCCGGGCGCACCGGGTGTCGCCGACGCGCTGCGCCACCGCCTCACCGGCCGCGGCTCCGACGAGGACCTGTGGGACCGCCTGGTCGAGACGGCCGCCCCCGGCTCCACCCCGGAGGCCGTCCGGCGCGCCGCGCTGCTGGTCGGTTGGGCGCTGCGCCGGGACGCCGAGACGGGCCCCGGCGTCGACCCGTACGACCTGCGTCGCGAGGCCTGGATGCGGGCCCGCATCCGGGCCGCCTCGGCCGGTGGGCGGCGGGTCGCCGCCGTGATCGGCGCCTTCCACGCCCCCGCCCTGCTGGACGGCCCGCTCGCCGCCGAGGAGCCGCCGCACCCGGACGACCCCGGCCACGTGCTGTCCCTCATCCCGTACACCTACCCGCTGCTCGACGCCCGCTCCGGCTACCCGGCGGGCATCCGGGACCCGGAGTGGCAGCACACCGTCCTGGACGCCGGCGGCGACCCCGAACGCCTCGCCGAGGCGCTCACCACCACCGCCGTGCGGATCTGCGCCGCCCTGCGCGCCCAGGACCACCCCAGCGGCCCGGCCGACGCCCGCGAGATCGTCCGCCTGGCCGGAGACCTCGCCCGGCTGCGCGGCCACGCCGCCCCCGGCCGCGGCGAACTCGTCGAAGCGGTGCAGACCGTCCTCGCCCAGGGCGAACCCCTCGGCCGGGGCCGGGCCGTCGCCCGTGCCCTCGAACAGGTCCTGGTCGGTACCCGCACCGGCCGCCCCACCCCCGCCGCCCCGCGCAGCGGGCTCGCCCCCGCCGTCGAGACCCTCCTCGCCGGCCTCGGACTCCCCGGCCCCGCCGACCCGGGCCCGCGCGACCTGCGCCTCGACCCGCTGCGCAGCGACCTCGACCGCCGCCGCGAGGTCCTGCTGCACCGCCTCACCGTCTGCGAGGTGCCCTACGCCGAACCCGTCGCCACCACCGGCGCCGGCGGCACCGAGACCGTCGGCACCCGCTGGCGCCTGCACTGGACGCCCGCCACCGCCGCCATGCTCACCGTCGCCGGCACCCGCGGCGTCACCCCCGCCCAGGCCGCCGAAGGCGCCCTGCGCACCCGCCTCACCGACGAACCGACCCCGCGCGAGATCGTCGACGGTCTCACCGCCGCCGCCTCCTGCGCCCTCCCGGCCCTCGCGGAGACCCGACTCACCCAGCTCACCACCGACCTCCCCGCCTCCGCCACCCTCCCCGAATTCCTCGACGCCCTGGCGCTGGTCGACCGGCTGACCGCGGGCCACTTCCCCGGCTACGCACCGGAGGCTGCGGCGACGGACGCCGCCTCCCCGGCCGGTGCCGACCCGGCAGCGGCCGGGGAGGCGGTGCCGGGCGGGGCGGGCGCCGACGGCCTCCACGCCTCCTCCGGCGACCCTGCGGCGGGGAGCGGTCCCGGCCCGCTCCCCGGGCCCACGGGCGGCGGGGCCCGCCTCGCCGCCGCAGGCGAGCTGCTCACCGTCGCCGCCGTGCGGCAGTTGGAGGGCCTGGGCGGGTCGGACGACCCGCAGGACGCCCGGGCGCTGGTGGAGCTGGTGCGCAGGGCGGACCGGCTCGGTGGAGTGCGGCTGGCCCACGTGCTGACCGGACTCGCCGAGCAGGGGAGCCCGTTGGTGCGGGGCGCGGCCGGTGCGGTGCGGGTGCTGCTCGGTCAGGAGCCGGCCGAGGTGCTGGGCGGCCGGGCCGCCTCGTGGGTGGACGGCGCGACCGGCCCGGAGGCGCGGCACGCGCTCGGGCGGGCGCTGGTCGGCCTGCTGACGGCTGCCGAGGGGCTGTTCGACTCCGCGCCGCAGGCGCTGGAACCGGTGCTGGAGCGGGTCACCTCGCTGCCCGACGACGCCTTCCTGGACCGGCTGCCCGCGCTGCGCGGCGGCTTCGACACGCTCAGCCCGGCCGCCCGCGACCGGCTGCTGGCCCTGGTCGAGGAGCGCCTGGGCACCCGGCTCGCGGCCCTGCCCGAGGAGGCCGGCCCCGCCGCGCTCGCCGGCTGGGTGCGCGCGGACCTCGCGGCGCGTGCGGCACTCGCCCGTCGCGGCCTCCTGCCCTCGGAGCTCTCGGAACCCCCGGCGTCCGTGGAACTCCCGGCGTCCGTGGAACTCCCGGCGTCCGTGGAACTCCCGGCGTCCGTGGAGTCTTCGGCCGTCGCACCGGTCCCCACGGCCCCGGAGCGGCTCCCCGCCACGACCGCCCAGCCCCTCGCCCTCGCCCCCGCCGAGCGCTGGCGGCTGCTCCTCGGCCGCCGCGGCAACGGGGGCCTGACCGGTCGCAGTGCCCGGCTCGCCACCGCGCTGGACGAGTTGTACGGTAGCGGCCACGGCGAGGGCTCCGGCCCGGGCCTGGACAGCCGGGGCGGCAAGGGCGGCCGCGAAGCCCCGTACCCCGGTGTACGGGAGTGGGCCGAGGAGCTGGAGTCGCTGTTCGGCCCCGGCGTGCGCGAGGAGGTACTGGCCGCCGCCGTCGCGCAGGGCCGCACCGACGTCCTGGAGGCCATCGACCCGGCCGCCGTCCGCCCGTCCGTCGACCTGCTGCGCACCGTGCTGGACCACGCGGGCGGCCTGCCCGAGGCCCGGGTGGCCCGGCTGCGCCCGCTGGTGCGGCGCCTGGTGGACGAGCTGAGCCGGGAGCTGGCCACCCGGCTGCGCCCGGCACTGACCGGGATCGCCGTCCCGCGCCCCTCGCGCCGCCCGGGCGGCGGGCTGGACCTGGACCGGACCATCCGGGCCAACCTCGCCACCGCCCGCCCCGGGCCGGACGGCGGCACCCTGATCGTGCCCGAGCGTCCGGTCTTCCGGACCAGGGCGCGGCAGGCCAACGACTGGCGGTTGATCCTGGTCGTGGACGTCTCCGGGTCGATGGAGGCCTCCACGGTGTGGGCCGCGCTGACGGCCTCGATCCTGGCCGGGGTGCCCTCGCTGAGCACCCACTTCGTCGCCTTCTCCACCGAGGTCCTGGACCTCACGGAACGGGTGGACGATCCGCTGAGCCTGCTGCTGGAGGTGAGCGTCGGCGGCGGCACCAGCATCGCGCGCGGGCTGCGCTACGCGCGGAGCCTGGTGACGGTGCCGTCCCGCACGCTGATCGCGGTGGTCAGCGACTTCGAGGAGGGCGGGCCGGTCGGCGGGCTGCTGGCCCAGACCCGGGCCCTGGTGGACTCCGGGGTGCACCTGCTCGGCTGCGCGGCGCTGGACGACACCGGGACGGCCCGCTACTCGAAGGCGGTCGCGGGCCAACTGGTCGCGGCCGGAATGCCCGTGGCGGCGTTGAGCCCGCTGGAACTGGCCCGCTGGGTGGGGGAGAAGGTGCGATGAGCGTGACGGCGCGGACGAGTGACTGGCCGGGCGTGCGGCCCGAGGTGGTCGCCGAGGTGGTGGCCGGGCTGAGCGCCCGGTTGCAGAAGCGGCTGGACGCCGCGGCGGCGAAGCTGGCGGAGCGGCCGGTGGCCCGGGAGGGCGACGAGTGGCGGGTGGAGGTGGACGAGGAGACGGTGCTCGTGCTGCACGCCCCGGGCGGGGTGGTCGCCGGGGAGGTCGACGTCCGCTGCGGCTGTCTGCTTGCCCCGGCCTGTGTGCACCGGGCCGCCGCCGTCACCCTCTGCCCGCTCGCCGAGGCCGGTGCCGAGCCCGAGGCCGGGTCAGGGCCCGGTCCTGAGCCCGAGCCCGGGAGCGGCACCGGCGGCGGTGCCGACGGCGCCCCCGGGGCGGTGGCCGCGGAAGGCCGGGAAGGAGCCCCGGGAACCCCCGGGGAGCCGGCCGACCAGTCGGCCGCCGTCCCCCTCACCGCCGCCGAACTCGCCGCCGTCCGCCACCTGCACGGGGCCGCGGCCGCCGTGCTGGCCGCCGGGGTGAGCGGGGCCGGTGCCGTCTCCCAGGCCGAACTGCTGCGCGCCGCCCACCGGGCGCGCCTCGCGGGCCTGTACCGCCCGGCCGCGGCTGCGGTCACCGTCGCGACCCGGATCCGGGCAGCGCGTTCCGGGGCGCCCGACCACCGCCTGGTGGACCTGGTGGCCGGCCTGCGCGAACTGCTCGGCCTCACCACCGCGCTGGCCACCGGCGCCGCCCCGGTCGCCGAGCTGCGCGGCACCGCGCGCCAGGCCTACCGGGAGGAGGGCGGTCTGCGGCTCCACGGCCTGTTCGCCGAGCCGGTGCTGACGGCCACCCACGCGGGCGCGGTCAGCTGGGCGGTGGACGCCACCGGGCGCCTCAGCTCGATCGCCGAGGTGATGCCGCACGACGACGCGGCGGCCGCCGCCCGGCAGGCGGTCGGGGCGGGCAACCGGACGCTCCGGCTGGGCGACGCCGCGCTCAGCCACCGCGAGTTCAGCCGCGCCGGGCTGGCCGTCCAGGGCGCGACCAGGTCCACCGGCGGCCGACTGGGGGCCGGCGCCTCGGTGCGGGCGGTCCGCGCGGCGGGCGCGGCGTGGACGGCGGATCCGGTCGCCCGGCTCTGGAGTCAACCGGCAGCCGCCCAGGTGGCCCGGGCACTCGCGGCGCAGGAGCTGCCGTACGAGAGCCGCCCGGCCGGGAGCGACCTGCTGTTCCTGGACGTCACGCTGCTGGGTACCGCCCCCACCGGTCCGGGCGGGACGCCGCAGCTGCTGGCGCGTTGTACGACGGGCGGCCCGGCAGACGGCTCGGCGCAGGGCGCTGCCGGCGGCCCGGTGATCGTCCTGCGCCCGGCGCACGAGCACCCCGACCTGCCGTTCCGGGCGAACCTCGCGCTGCTCGCCACCGCGCCCGGCCTACGGCTGCGGGTGATCGGCCGGCTGGAGCGCGCGGACCGCCCGGAGCTGCACCTGCTCGCGGTCGGCGCACCCCCGGACGACCCCGGCCCGCTCACCCTGCCCGCGGACCGGGCCGGCCGGGTCAACCTCGGCCTCGAACGCCTCCAGACCGCCGACCTCGCGGGGCCCGCGACTGCCTGGCCCGCGACCGCCCCGCCCACCGGGCCCGGCCGGACGGACCGGCCTGCGGACCAACCTGCCGACGAGCGGGCGGACCAGCCGACGGCCCCGGCGCCGTACGGCCCGCCCGTCCATGTGCTCGGCCGCCGGGTCGAGCAGGCGGTCACCACCGGTCGGCACGCCCTCGCCCCGAGCGAGGCCTCGGCGGCGGCCGACCGCGCCCTGCTGCGCGCCGCCGGACTGGCCACCGCCGCGGAACTCCTCGACGGTCTGCGGGCCGCCGCGGCCAACCGGCGGCGCGACGTCTTCGGCCGGGTCGTCACGGACGACCACGAGGCCTTCGCCACCGCCTGGCTGGCCGCGGCCTCCTACACCGAGGAGCTGGCCACGGCGCTGTGCGCGGCGGCCTGGTCCGGGGAGGGGTGAACCGCCGAGGTATAAGGCGAACTATTTGCACAGTCCGATATTCCGCGCCTACTGGCATACTTGTCGTAGATCGAGGACACCGGACGAGACCTGGCACACGACCTCGTCCGGCACACGGCACGACACGGCACGATCAGCGCGACGGAAGGGTGGGCGAGTCATGGGAATCCGCGACGATGCGGCCGAGATCCGGGCTCGCGGCTGGCGGACGCTCGCCGCGCTGCACGGGATGATCGACACCGCGCTGGAGAAGGCGCTGCAGGCCGAGTTCAAGCTCTCGGTGGTCGAGTACACGGTGCTGGAGGCGCTCTCCCGTCAGGACGGCTGGCACATGCGGATGCAGCAGCTGGCCCGGGCGGCGGCGCTGAGCAGCAGCGCGACCACCCGGTTGGTGAGCCGCCTGGAGGACCGCGGCCTGCTCAGCCGCTTCCTCTGTGTGGACGACCGGCGCGGCATCTACACCGAGTTGACGCCCGAGGGCCGGGACCTGCTGACGGCCGCCCGCCCGGTGCACGACGCCGCCCTGGAGGCGACGCTGGCCGAGGCCACCGACGTCCCCGAGCTGGCCCCGCTGGTGGAATCGCTCGGTGAGCTCCACCCGGTCCACGCCAAGGCCTGAGGCCCCGCGACAAGGCCTGCCGCCCCGTACCAAGGCCTGAACCCCGCGGCGAGGGCCGAAGCCGACGCCCGCCGCGTCGTCACTTCGGCTCCTCGGCCTCCCGGGCGGCGGGGGCTTCAGCGGGGGCCTGCTGCGGGGCGGAGGGCGCGCCCGGCCCGGCGTCGGGGGCCCGCTGCGGCAGGACCGGAAGCGCGCGCGGCCGGCCGTCCGGGCCGTCGCCGGGCGTTCCCGCGGCGCGACCGCCCACCGCGGGGCCGCCCGACAGGTCGTACACGCGCGGCAGCACGGGCCGGGGTACGACCACGGCGCCGGGCAGTCCGGGGATCTCGGCGCCCACCGCCAGGCCCCCGTTGACGGGTGCCTCAGCGCGGACGGCACCCCCGTCGCCCACAGCGCCCGTCCCCACAGCGCCCGTACCGGCGCCCGCCCCCGCGCCGTCCGCGGTGTACGGGACGGCCGGAGCCCCCGGGGCGCCGAAGGGCCCCGGAGCCCCCTGGCCCCCGCCCGGCAGTCCACCGACCCCGCCGGCCGCCCCGCCGGACGGCACCGGCCCGAGGCCATCGGGCCCTGCCCCCGCCCCGGGGCCGGCCCCGTCCCTGTCCCCACCCCCCGCCGCCTGCTGACCGTCGGCCGCCGGAGCCCGGGTGATCCGGGCACCCGACGGCAGCCCGGGCACGGCGGCCGACTGCCCGGGCGCCGCGGCCGGCTGCCGGGCCTGCTCCAGCAGCGCCGAGGGCACCAGCACCACGGCCCGGGTGCCGCCGTACGGGGACGGCCCCAGGGTGACCTTGACGTCGTGCCGGGCGGCCAGTCGCGCGACGACGAACAGGCCGAGCCGCAGGTCGTCGCCGAGCGCGGAGACGTCCAGCTCGGGCGGGTGGGCCAGGTACTCGTTGAGCCGCCGGTACTCCTCCTCGGTCATGCCGAGCCCGCGGTCCTCGACCTCCACCGACAGGCCCTCGGAGACCTCCTGCGCGGAGACCTGCACCTGGGCGTACGGCGGGGAGAAGGTCGTGCCGTTCTCGATCAGTTCGGCGACCAGGTGGATGACGTCGGCGACGGCCTGCCCGCCGAGCGAGACGCGCGGCACGCCCCGGACGACGACCCGGGAGTAGCTCTCGGTCTCCGAGACGGCGCTGCGCAGCACGTTGACCACGGGTACGGCGGTGCGCCAGCGCCGGGCGGGCAGGGCGCCGCCGAGGATGACCAGGTTCTCGGCGTTGCGCCGCATCCGGGTGGCCAGGTGGTCGACCGCGAACAGTTCGCGCAGCAGCTCCGGGTCCTCGTGCTCGCGTTCCAGCGCATCCAGCATGCTGATCTGCCGGTGGATCAGGATCTGGGTGCGCCGGGCGATGTTGAGGAAGACCTTCTTCGTCCCCTCTCGGCCCTGGGCCTGGTGGACGATGGCGGCGACCGCGGCCTGGCGGACGGCGGCGAGGCCCTCGGAGGCCTGCTGGACGTCGTCGCCGGTCCGCCGGGACGGCGCCCAGACGGGCGGGACGGGCACCTGTTCCCCGGCGCGCAGCCGTTCGACCACCTCGGGGATCTCCCGCTGGGCGAGCGCGAAGGTGTCGGCCCGTAGGTCGGACAGCCGCGCGGACAGCGTCCAGGCGGTCCGGAGGCCGCGGACCAGGCTGATCAGCAGCACCAGGGCGACGGCCGCGCTGCCGGCCAGCAGCTCGGTGCGCTGTCCGGACCCGCGCAGCAGGTAGAGGGCGTACCCCCAGGCGGCGGCGAGGCCCAGGCCGGGGACCAGGACGAGGGCGAGGAGCGGGCGGCGGAGGGAGCCGGACCGGCCGGCGCGGTGGCCCGTGCGAGGGCCCGATATGCCTGGCATCTGATTCCTTGCTGCAGGGCCGAGCCGAGGGACCGGGCCGCCGGTCGCGGACCGGTGGGGTCCGGGCGGCGGGTCGACCCCGTACGGCGCGGCCGGGCTTCAGGGAGTCGAGGCCGGGACTGCCGGAGCCGGTGGCGTACTGCCACCGGGCCCGGCGGGGGTGCAGCGCGACCGCCGACGCCACGGAACGCTATCAGCCCGTGGTGTCGGCGCCGCAACCTCAACTGGCCCTGGACGAAGGGATGATGGAGTGGGGGCGGAGTGCGGGGCGAATCGTTCGACGGCGCAACGCCGCAGCTCACGGCCCGCGGCCGGTCCGGTCCGACGGTCCCCGGCGGCCGGGGGCGGCCGCTGGGGGATCCGTCGGGAACGGGTCAAGTGCCGCTCCGGCGGGCGGGCTCAGCCCGCCAGTGGCATCGGCAGCACCCGCCCGCCCCGCCCCGGCGGTTCCTCCGCCGGGGCGTCCCGCTGGGCGGCGAGTTCGCTCCAGGCCCAGCTGGTCAGGTCGGAGAGCTCCGCCGACCACTGCTTGCCGTACGTGCCCGAGGCGACCTGCCCGAGCCGCAGCCGCTGGACGTCCGAGGTGCCGGCCGGCGGGTAGACGTGGGTGGCGTCCCGCAGGTAGCGCTCGATGCCGAACTCGGGCTGGAGGCCGCGGGCGGCGTGGATCTCCATGGCGTTGCGCGCGGAGTCCAGTGCGTACTCGGTGTTGATCAGCTTGGCGTTCATCAGCTCGGCGTCGCAGGCGCGGCCGTGGTCGAGCAGGTGGGAGGCGTGGTACGCGGCCAGCCTGGCGGTCATCAACCGTGACTGCATCTCACCCAACTTCAGCATGATGTTCGGGAGTTGGTTGATCGGCTGGCCGTACAGGACGCGCCCCTCGGCGAACCGGACGGTGTCCTCGACGATCGCGGTGTGGATGCCGAGCGCGACGGCGGCGAGGTTGATCCGGCCGTAGAGGGTGGAGGAGGAGTAGGCGACGTCCAGCCCCTGCCCCTCCCGGCCGAGCCGGTTGCCGACCGGGACGCGGCAGTCCTCCAGGAGGATCTCGCCGAAGCTGAAGCCGTGCAGCCCGCTCTGCGACCCGGGGGAGCCGGTGCGGAACCCGGGGCGGTCGCTCTCCACCAGGAAGGCGGACAGGCCCCGGCTGCCCTGGCCGGTGCGCAGGACCACGCCGTGCACGTCCCCGATGTGGGAGTTGCCGACGAACCACTTGCGGCCGTTGAGCACGTACTCGTCGCCGTCGCGCACCGCGGTGCCGGTCATCCCGAGCACGTGCCCGCCGGACTCCGGCTCGGTGACGGCGATGGTCGGCAGGCACTCCCCGGAGGCGAACTTCGGCAGCCACTTGCGGCGTTGGGCCTGGGAGCCGTAGTGGAGGACCTTGGCCACGCCCAGCTGGGAGGCCTGCGCGATCGAGCCCGCGGCTCCGCTGACCCGGGCCAGCTCCTCGATGATCACGGTCTTGGCGACGTGCCCCAGGCCGAGGCCGCCGAACTCCCGCGGGATCGTCACGCCGATCCAGCCCTGGCGGGCGATCTCCCGGGCCAGCTCGAACTCGATCTTCCGCTCGGCCTCCATCCTGGACACCCGCGGACGCACCTCCTTCTCCGCGAAGTCACGGACCTCGGCGCGAAGGTCCTCGTGACGGTCGTCGGTGAAGTAGTCCATCGCCATGCTCCGGTCCTCTCGATGCGGGTGGTGCCGTGCCTCCGTCCGTGCCGTCGATGCCGCTCCGGCGACCCCCACGGGGGGCGGTGGGGGTGCGGGAGTGTCGGCCGGTCGCCCCGGTGCGATCGGCGCACGCGTCACCGGGCGGCGTCCAGGCGACGGGCACCGTCCGTGTCTTCGGCAGGGCTCATTGTTGTATGGGGCACCGGGGCATCCCAGAGTCGATCTTGGATTGGCGTGATTCGGCCCGTCCTCGCGCCGAGGGGTTTCGCCCGGGCCCCGGACGGGAATCGATCAGCGCTTCGTGACCGACCGTCGACCGGTCGTTCACGTGCGGTTTTGACTGGCCATCGGCAAGGCTGAGGAACGGTCGATCGGGACCGCCCGGCCGTTCTGATGTCTGGTTACATGTGCGCCATGACTGATGTGATGAGCACTCAAGGCCAGTTCCCGGGTGCCTCCGGGGAGTCCGCGCGAACCCGCAGGCTGCGCGGCCTTGGGCTCAACGACCCGTCCGCGGACGAGGCCTTCGACCGCTTCGCCCACCTGGCAGCCAGTATCACGCGCGCCCCCATCGCGATGGTCAACTTCATCAATGACGAGCGCCAGATGTTCCGGGGGCTCTACATTCCGCCAAGTTCGGCCGACACCAAGTCCGAGGACGGATCGTCCTGGGCGGACCGCGGCATCGCCTTCGACCTTCCCACCCGCGAGATGCCGCTGAGCCACGGCTTCTGCCCGCACGTGGTCGCCCAGCGCTCCCCGCTCGCCCTCGACGACATCCTCGCCTACCCCCGCTTCGCCGGGAACCCGGTGGTGGACGAACTCGGGGTCCGCGCCTACCTCGGCGCCCCGCTCGTCGACGACACCAACACCGTCATCGGCACCGTCTGCGTCCTCGACCGGGAACCCCGGCAGTGGGGGCGCGAACGGCTGCGCGACATCCAGCACCTCGCCGAGGCACTGCTCTCCGAGATCCGGCTGCGCGACAGCCTGCTCGCCCAGCGCCAGGAGATGTTCGCCGCCTTCGATGGCTCGCCGTTCCCCATCATGCTCACCGAGGGCCCGGGCCAGGAGATCCGGTACGCCAACGCCCAGCACGCCGACACCTTCGGCGCCCCGACGGCGTACGGGACGATCGGCGCCGCGTACCCCCAGCTCGGCGCGGCGGGCCTCGAACAGGCCGTCGTGGAGGCGTACCACACCGGTCGCACCGCCGTCCTCGACGACGTCCGGCTCCAGTCCGCCCGACCGGACGCCCAGCGCGGCCGACAGGTCTTCAGCTTCACCTGCACCCCGCTGCGGGCCGCGCTCACCGGCCGGATCAACGGCGTCCTCACCGTCGGCATGGACATCACCGCCCGGTCCCGCACCGAGGAGGAGCTCGGCACCCTGGCCGCCCTGCTCGTCGACCGGCTCCAGCAGAGCGGCGCCTCCGTGCCCGGCCGCTCGGCCATCACCGGCGAGGCCGGCCCCGGCCTGCCCGGCTGAACCCGGCCGACCGGTGCGGACCCGTTCCCCGCCGTGGCGGGGTGCCTCTCACCCCCGTGGAGAGGACCCCGCCACGGTGCCGTCCGGGGCCGGGAGTTCGCCGGGCGTCGCTCGACGGGGCTGCCACCGGCTTCCCGCCACCGGCTTCGCTCGGGCGTCTTCCGGCGTCCGTTCCGGAGCCCGCCGGGCCCGCGGCCCGGGCCGAGCGGGTGAACCGTCCGCCCGCCGCCGCCCCGACCGGGCCCGCGCCCGGGGTGCCGGATGGTAGGCATGGGCCGCATGGACTGGTTCGCCGCCCCCGACTACTGGCTGAGCCGGCTGCTCGTCCAACGCCTGCTCGCCGCGCTCTTCCTGATCGGATTCCTGGCCGCCGCCGCGCAGTTCCGCGCGCTGATCGGCACCGACGGCATGCTGCCGGTGCCCCGGTTCACCGACCGGGTCCCGTTCCGTCGGTCACCCGGCCTGTTCCACCTCCACTACAGCGACCGGTTCTTCGCCGCCGTCGCCTGGAGCGGCGCCGCCCTCGCCGCCGCCGTGGCGGCCGGGCTGGGCGACGCCGTCCCGCTCTGGGCGTCGATCCTGCTGTGGGTGGTGCTCTGGGGCCTCTACCTCTCCATCGTCAACGTCGGGCAGACCTGGTACTCCTTCGGCTGGGAGTCGCTGCTGCTCGAATCCGGCTTCCTCGCCGCCTTCCTGGGCAACGCCGACACCGCCCCGCCCGCCCCGGTGCTGTGGCTGATGCGCTGGCTGGCCTTCCGGGTCGAGTTCGGCGCCGGGCTGATCAAGCTGCGCGGCGACAGCTGCTGGCGCGACCTGACCTGCCTCCGGTACCACCACGAGACCCAGCCGATGCCCGGACCGCTCAGCTGGTTCTTCCACCACCTGCCCGCCCCGCTGCACCGGGTGGAGGCGGCCGTCAATCACGTCGTCCAACTCGTCGTACCGGTGGCCCTGCTGCTGCCGCAGCCGGTCGCCGGCTACGCGGCCTGCGCCGTCATTGCCACCCAGCTCTGGCTGGTCGCCTCCGGCAACTTCGCCTGGCTCAACTGGCTGACCATCGTCCTCGCCCTCGCCGCCGTACAGCCGGCCCGCCTCGGCCTGCCCGTCCACGCCCGCGCGTACCCCGGCGCCCCGGTCTGGTACGAGGCGCTGGTGATCGTGCTGACCGCCGCCGTCGTGGTGCTCAGCTACTGGCCGGTGCGCAACATGGTCTCCCGCGGCCAGGCCATGAACCGCTCCTTCAACCGGCTGCACCTCGTCAACACCTACGGCGCCTTCGGCAGCGTCAACCGGCTCCGCCAGGAGGTGGTGGTCGAGGGCACCGACGAGGCCGTGCTCACCCCGCACACCGTCTGGCGCGAGTACGGCTTCAAGGGCAAGCCCGGTGACGTGCGCCGGCTCCCGCGCCAGTTCGCGCCCTACCACCTGCGGCTCGACTGGCTGATGTGGTTCGCCGGCATCTCGCCCGCCTACGCCCGCCCCTGGTTCCTGCCCTTCGTCGCCCGCCTGCTGTCCGGCGACCGGGCCACCCTGCGCCTGCTGCGCCACAACCCCTTCCCGGACGCCCCGCCGACCCACGTCCGGGCGACCCTCTACCTCTACCGGTTCACCGATTGGCGCGAACTGCGGGAAACCGGCGCGTGGTGGCACCGCACCGCGCTCGGCGGGTACCTCGCGCCGGTCGATCTGCGCGCCCTCGGTCGGGCCGGGTTCCGGCCGCCGCTCGGCGGACGGGGCCAGGGGCGGGCCCGTGGCGTGCGGGAGGTGCCGCTGGAACGGTTCCGGCGGCGGGACGGTCTGTCGGGCGAACGCCCCGATCGTCCAGACCGGCCTGGCCGTCCCGATCGCCCTGACCGCCCCGACCGGCCTGGCCGCCGGCCCGACCGTCGGCGCGGTCCGTCCGATGGAGGGCGGCACGGGGAGCCGCGGTGAGGAGCCGTGAGCAGCGAGGACACCCGTCCGGAGCACCGCGGGACCACCCGGGCGGACCGCCCGGGTGGCGGCCAGGCGGGCGGTATGGCACACGACACCCGCCGTTCGGGGCGGTGGGTGCGTGCAAGGCTCGAACGGGCACCCGTATTCTGGGCGTCCACACCGGCAGCCCGACCGCGCGCCCCCCAGCCCCGTCCCAGGGGCGATCCCGCGCAACCGGTCCGCCGCCCCCTCGCCGCCAGCCCCGCCGTCGTCGCCCAGAACCGGACCTCACATGACAGTGCTTCACTCGCGCAACGCCGACGCAGCCGACCCGGCGGACGTCGCCGACGCCGCAGACGTCAAGGACCCCCAGGACGCCGCAGCGGAGCCCGACCTCCGCGAGGACCTCGGCCGCTACGCCGAGCTCGGGGCCTTCACGCTCACCGCCGAGACCCATGCCTGGTACGCGGCCGTCGACACCGTCGCCACCCCCGAGGACGCCCGCGCCGCGTCCACGGCCCTCGCCGAACTGCGCGGCAGCGACCTCCAGCAGACCTGGGAGGCCGTCACCGCCCTCGCCGCCGACGCCAAGCTGGACGAGCCCGACACCGTCGCCAAGACCGCGCTGCTGGTGGAGATGCTCCAGCGGGTGCACCGCACCTCCGCGACCCTCTTCCCCGCCGCGTACGACGCCGACCTCGGCGCCCTCGCCGCCGCCACCGCCGACAGCGCCTGGCGCCGGGAGAACGGCGTCAAGCTCTCCTGGCTGCGCGGTCGCTCGCTGCGCAAGCAGGCCGTCGCGCTCGCCACCGACCGCCGCATCCGCCGTGAGGACCTGCACGAGGCCCTCACCTCCGCCGAGATCGAGCGTCGCGCCTGGGCCGCCCTCGCCCCGGTCGGCACCCTCCCGCGGGTGCCCTCCGACGGCGCGCTGGTCGACCGCACCGCCCAGGCCTTCGAGGCGATCAACACCGGCCTGCGCGGCCTCGCCCGCCTGCTGCCCGACCACGACCTGGACGGGCTGCCCTTCGCCGAGCTGATCGACCTGGTCGAGCGGCTCGCCGCCGACGAGGGCACCCTCTACCGCCTGCCCACCATCCGCAGCCTGCGCGCCGCCCTGGAAGAGGCCGGCCTCGCCGACCTGCTCGCCGAACTCGCCGCCGCCAAGGCCGACCGCCGCGCCGCCGAGGCCGCGTACACCGCTCGCCAGGCGCTGGCCGCCGGCCAGCGGGACGGGCTCGCGGAGGCCTCCGCTGTTGTCGAGGAGACGGCGGTCGAGGAGCCGAGTGCCGAGGAGGCTGCCGAGGCTGAGGTCGCGGCTGAGGTGGAGGTCGCCGCTGAGACCGCCGTCGAGGCCGGTGCCGAGGAAGCTGTGGCCGAGGAGACCGAGGCCGACGAGACGGCCGACCTGGCCGACGCCGAGGCGGCTGCCCTGCAGGCGCTGGCCGGTGGTCAGCGGGCCGGACTCGTGGAGGAGGCCCCGGCTCCGGTGACGGCTCCGGTCGGGGAGACGGACGAGGCCGCTGCGGAGACTGTGGCCGCCGAGACCGAGGCCGAGGCCGGGACTGAGGGCGAGACGGAGACCGAGGCTGAGGCCGAGGTCGAAGCGGAGCCGGGTACCGCTGCCGACGAGCCGTCGGCGGCGCAGGCTGAGGAGGAGGCCCCGGCCGCTGTGGTCACCCTCCCGGCGCCCTCCCCGGCGGCCGACGACCTGGTGGCCGCCGCGACCGCCGCTCTGGCCGAGCCCGAGGCTGCGGACGAGACGACGGCGGAGGAAGAGCCGGAGGCCGTTCCGGTCGCCGAGGCCGCTGAGGTCGAGGAGACCGTCGCCGAGGTTTCGGTCGAGGAGCCGACTGCCGAGGCAGACGAGCCCGTGGCTGAGCCTGGGGCTGCGGACGAGACGACGGCGGAGGAAGAGCCGGAGGCCGTTCCGGTCGCCGAGGCCGCTGAGGTCGAGGAGACCGTCGCCGAGGTTTCGGTCGAGGAGCCGACTGCCGAGGCAGACGA
Organism: Kitasatospora sp. Xyl93; assembly: GCF_055383135.1. Taxonomy (NCBI): domain Bacteria; kingdom Bacillati; phylum Actinomycetota; class Actinomycetes; order Kitasatosporales; family Streptomycetaceae; genus Kitasatospora; species Kitasatospora sp. Xyl93. The sequence goes on from NZ_AP029185.1 coordinate 6,575,406, forward strand.
GCCCGTGGCTGAGCCTGAGGCTGCGGCCGCGCCGGTGGGCGAGACCGAGACCGAACCCGAGGCCGTCACGGTGGAGCCCGCTGCCGAGGAGCCGGCCGCTGAGGCTGCCGAGCCTGCCGTCGAGGTCGAGCCGGTCGCCGAGATCGAGCCTGCGGCCCTGGTAGCAGCGGCGGTTGAGGCCGAGGTCGCCGAGGAGCCTGTCGAGGTCGAGGAACCGGCTGCCGAGGCCGAGGCCGAGACCGGGCCTGAGGCCGAGGTCGCGGAGGAGGCTGCCGAGGCCGAGCCGGTCGCCGAGGCCGGGCCTGAGGCTGAACCCGTCGTCGAGGAGCCCGCTGCCCAGCCCGAGACCGAGGCCGTCGCCGTCGAGGTGACGGAGCCGGTGGTCGAGGCCGAGGCAGCCGTGGAGGCGCCTGCGGTCGAGATCGAGGAGCCCTCCGTCGAGCCCGAGCCCGAGCCCGAGCCTGAGGCCGCGACCGAGCCCGAGCCCGAGCCCGAGCCTGAGGCTGCTGCCGAGGCCCCCGCCGCTGAGCCGGAGGCCGACGCCCGTCCCGCGAAGCCGGACTTCACGCCCGGTCGCCCGGTGACGGCCTACTCCGCCGACGAGCTGCTCTCCGTCGTGCGGTGGGTGGACGGCGACGGTGTCGAGCGGAACGACGAGGAGTTGCTGCGGGCGGCGATGAAGGAGCTGGGCTTCGCCCGCCTCGGCCCCCGGATCAAGGAGGCGCTGGGCGCCGCCGTGGCCGCCGCGCGCGGCTGACGACGTACGGCCGAAGGGCCGAGGGCCCGGGACGCGAACACGCGTCCCGGGCCCTGTCGTGTTCGGCGCCGGGTACCGGGGGCGCCACGACGGGCTCGGCGATCGCCGGTCGTCCTACGAGGTGCCCGTACCTCCCGGACCGAACGGGTGGTGGAGGGCCTGCCGCAGCACGGCGGGGGCGGTGACCAGCGACGGTCCGTACCAGGTCAGGTGTCGTCCGCTGACCAGTGCCGCCGGTGTGCCGGGGAACGCCTCCGGGCCGTCCTCGGCGGTGAAGCGGTAGGGCTCGTCCGGCAGGACCACCAACTCCGGTCGGCAGGCGAGAAGTTCGGGCAGCGGGACGGCCGGGTAGCGCTCGGGGTGGTCGGCGTGGACGAGCCGCAGGCCCAGACGGCGCAGCAGGTCCCCGGCGAAGGTGTCGCGGCCGAGGACCATCCACGGGCGGCGCCAGATCGGTACGACGGTCCGCGGGCTGGCGGGCTCCGCAGGACTGTCCCCGCTCCGGGCGCCACTCCCGATGCCGCGCCAGGCCGCCTCCGCCTCGTCCAGCCAGGCCGGCCGGGGCAGCCCGCAGGCCGTGGTCAGCAGCCGGTCCAGGGAGCGGAAGGCGTCGTCCAGGGTGCGGATGTCGGTGACCCAGACCGGGACGCCGGCCGCCCGCAGCGCGTCCAGGTCGGGGCGCCGGTTCTCCTCGTCGTTGGCGAGGACGAGGTCCGGCGCGAGCGCGAGGATGGCGGGGACGTCCGGATTCTTGGTACCGCCGATCCGGGTGACGGACAGGTCGGCGGGGTGGCTGCACCAGTCGGTGGCGCCGACCAGCAGTCCGGGTGCGGTGGCGGCGACCGCCTCGGTCAGCGACGGCACCAGCGAGACCACCCGGCGGGGCGGGCGCGGCCCGAGCCGGACGGGGAGGTCGAGGTCGTCGCGCGGGGTGGTGGGGGCGGCCATCCGGCCAGCCTACGTCCCGGGCCTCGGCGACGTACGAACCCGCGTGCGTACGAACCCGCGTGCGTACGAACCCGCGTGCGTACGAACCCGCCTGCGCACGAGCCCGCAGGCGCACCGGCCGCGACCGGTCGCGAATTGCGGGGAACCCATCGCCCGGGCCGTCCGACTACCTGGTCCGGGTCCGCAGTACGGGCCCTCGGCACGGCCATCCAGCACCGTCACCGAGCACCACCCAGCACCACCACCGACCAGGAGAGAGTTGTCATGCGCCCTCGCGTCGTCTGCGGAATCGCGGCCGCCGTCGCCCTGTTCGCCACGGCCTGCGGAAGCGGGACCGAGGGCGGGCCGAACGCCTCCGTCACCGTCCAGGCCGGCCCGGGCGGTGGGTTCCCCGTCAAGGTCGCCGACTGCGCGGGCAAGGAGACCGCCATCGCCAAGGCACCCGCCAGGATCGTCACCAGCAACGCCTCCAGCCTGGAGCTGCTGCTCCAACTCGGCGCCGGCGACCGGGTGATCGGCACCGGCTTCCCACCCGGCAAGGGCACCCTGCCCGCCGCCCTCGCCGAGCAGGGCGCCAAGGTGCCGGCGCTCGGGGACAAGGGCATACCCAAGGAGAAGCTGCTCGGCTCCGGCGCCGACCTCTACGTGGACACCTTCGGTGCGATGGCGATGATGGGAGGCGGCGCCACCGGGCCGAGCGAGGAGGAGTTCTCGGCGGCCGGCATCCAGCACGTCTACCTGCTCTCCACCGCCTGCGCCGGCACGCCGAAGGCCGCCAAGGCGCCGCGCACCGACCTCGCCGGGATCGAGGAGGACGTCCGCCGGCTCGGCGCCGTCACCGGCACCGCCGCCCGGGCCGAGGAACTCGTCGCCGGGATGGAGAAGCAGCTCGGCGAGGTCCGCGCCGCGCTCGCCGCCGTGCCGGAGGGGCAGCGGCCGAGCTACTTCGTCTTCGACTTCGACGCCGGGACCAAGCAGCCGGTGGCGGTCTGCGGACGGCAGGTCGCCAACGCCGTGATCAGCCAGGCCGGGGCGCGCAACGTGTTCGCCGACTGCGGCGCCGACTTCAAGCCCGGCTCCTGGGAGGACGTGGTCGCGAAGAACCCGGACTGGATCCAGCTGGCCGTACGCAACCGGGGCAGCGAGGAGGCCACCCGCAAGGCCTTCGACGAGGCCGAGGCGTTCCTGAAGGGCTTCCCCGCGACCCAGGGCCTGAAGGCCGTCCAGGAAGGGCACTTCGTCCGGCTCGGTTCCGAGGTGACCACCATCGCGGGGGTGCGCAACGCCGACGCCGTCCGGCAGATCGCCGCCACCGTCCACCCGGACCTGGTCAAGAGCACCGACCCCGCCAAGAACGGCCGGTAGTCGGTGACTTCGGCCATCGCTCGCAAGGAGCACGGCGAAGCCCGCCCGGCCCGCACCCTGCGGGCCGGGCCGCTGGCCGTCGTCCTCGTCGCAGCCCTGGTGCTCGCGCTGACCGCCGCCGTCTCGCTCGGCTCGGTGGACGTCCCGCCCGGCGAGGTCTGGTCGGTGGTCGCCCGCCGGCTCACCGGCCGGGCCGCCGAACCCGGCACCCGCGACCTCATCGTCTGGCAACTGCGGGTTCCGCGCGCCCTGTTGGCGGCGGTGGTCGGGGCCGGACTCGGCCTGGTCGGCACCGCCGTGCAGGCCCTGGTCCGCAACCCGCTCGCCGATCCCTACCTGCTCGGCATCTCCTCCGGCGCCTCGCTCGGCGCGGTCGCCACCATCGTCCTCGGCACCACCCTCGGACTCGAGCTCTCCTTCGGCAGCGCGCTCGGTCTCACCGTCTCCCTGGCGGCGTTCGCCGGCGCGCTCGCCGCGTTCTCGCTGGTCTGGCTGATGGCCCGGCGCGGCGGCGGCTTCTCTCCGCTGCGCCTGGTCCTCGCGGGCATCGGCATCGCCCAGTTCCTCGGCGGCGTCACCAGCTACCTGGTCCTGCAGACCCACGACGAACAGCAGACCAGGGGCGTGCTGTTCTGGCTGATGGGCAGCCTCGGCGGCGCCGTCTGGGCCCAACTCGCCGTCCCCGCCGTCGCGGTGGCGCTCGGACTGGCCCTGCTCCAGGCCCGCGCCCGAGGCCTCAACGCGATGCTGATGGGCGACGAGACGGCCGCCGGGCTCGGCGTGGACGTCGCCCGGCTGCGCCGCGAGGTCTTCGTCGTCACCAGTGTGCTCACCGGGGTGCTGGTCGCCGTCTCCGGGGCGATCGGCTTCGTCGGGCTGATGGTGCCGCACGTGTGCCGGCTGCTGGTCGGCGCCGACCACCGGCGGCTGCTGCCGCTGTCCGCGCTCACCGGGGCGCTGCTGCTGGTCGTCGTCGACACCGTGGCCCGCACCGCCCTGGACGGCCAGGAACTGCCGATCGGCGTGGTCACCGCCGTGCTCGGCGCCCCCACCCTGCTCTACCTGCTGGACCGACGACTGGAGCGCAGTTGAGGATCGCCGTCGAGGACCTGAGTGTCGCCCTGGCCGGCCGGACGGTGCTGGCCGGGGCCAACCTGATCGTCGAGGAGGGAGAGATCGCCGGACTGGTCGGGCCGAACGGCAGCGGCAAGTCCAGCCTGCTGCGCACCGTCTACCGGCACCTGCGGCCGAGCGCCGGCCGGGTGCTGCTGGCCGGGCGGGACCTGGCGCAGCTGCGGCCGGCGGAGTCCGCCCGGCACATCGGGGCACTGCCCCAGGAGCGCGGCGGCGACTTCGAGTTGAGCGTCCGCGAGGTGGTCGCGATGGGCCGCACGCCCTACAAGCGGGCGTTCGCGGCCGACGACGCGGAGGACCACCGGATCACCGCCGAGGCGCTGGACCGGGTCGGCATGGCCGGGGCCGCCGACCGCCGGTTCGCCCAACTGTCCGGCGGCGAACGGCAACGGGTGCTGCTGGCCCGGGCGCTCGCCCAGCAGCCGGACGTCCTGGTCCTGGACGAGCCGACCAACCACCTGGACGTCCGGCACCAGGTCGAACTGCTCGCCCTGCTCCGCGAGCAGCGCCGCACCACCCTGGTGGCCCTGCACGACCTCAACGCCGCCGCCTCGGTCTGCGACCGGCTGCACGTCCTGCACGACGGCACCCTCGTGGCCTCCGGTACACCGCGCGAGGTGCTGACCGCCGACCTGCTGGCCGAGGTCTTCGGCGTACGGGCGGCAGTGGTCGAACACCCGCTCACCGGCGACCCGTTGATCGCCTTCGACCACCGCGCCCCGGCAGCGGCGGAGGCCGTCGTACCCGGTTCGGCCGCGCCGGGGCGGTAGGTCGTCCGGGCTCCCGTCCGGACGACGAGTAGCCTCGAGATCACCCGGTCGTGAACCGTGTCGCCAGCCGCCAGCCGCCAGCCGCCAGCCGCCAGCCGCCAGCCGCCAGCCGCCAGGTCAGGACACCTGGCGGCTCTCGTAGTGGCTCGGCCGGCCGTCCCGCAGGACCAGCCGACCGAGCCGCGCGGCTTCTTCGCTGCGCAGCAACTCCCAGCCGCCGTCGGTCCGGTGGATGACCGCCGAGTGCCAGGGCGTGGTCCAGGCGTCGGCTGCCGCGAGCAGCCGGATGCCGAACTTGGACGCCCCGGCGGGCTGCGGGTGGATGGAGAGCCGGACGGCGCGTGGATGGTGCTCGGCGATCAACTCGCCCCAGGCGCGGCTGCGCTGGATCACGCCGTAGGCACGGCGGCGGCACTCCCGCTGGAGGGCGGAGCGGGTGCCGGTGAAGCCGACGGCGTCCTCGGTGAGGAAACGGGTGATGCCCCGGTAGAGCCGCAGCGTCCCCTCCTCGGTCAGCACCTGTTCGCGCAGCTCCTCGACGCTCGGCGCGTACCGGGCGTGCACCCGGGCACGCTTCTCGTCGTACGGGAGGTCGCCGAGGACGGCCCGCAGGTCGAAGGTGTCGAGGTGGGTCAGGCCCTCGCGGGCGATCATGGCGGTCAGGGCGTCCGAGTAGGCGTCTATGTGGTCGTCCGGGACGTCGATCAGGTCTCCGAAGATGTGCCCGTCCGAGCAGATCAGGATGCGGGCGCCGGGTGCGTGCAGTCGGCCGATCTCGGCGCAGAGCCCGTCGAGGAAGGTCAGCGACAGCCGTTCGCCCTCGTCCGGCAGGTGACCGAGCACCTTCGCCGGGTTCGGCGACTTGCAGGGGAAGCCGGGCAGCGTCAGGACGATCGGTTCGCCGGCCGCGATGAAGTCCGCCAACTGGGCCAGCTGGAGCGGGAAGTGCTCCGGGCGGGCGTCGAAGCCCGGGTCCGCGGCGCGGCGGTGCGGCAGCAGCAGGCCCAGCACGCGGGCGGCGAGTCGCTCGGCCGAGGGGCGGTCCTCCAGGGCGGGGGCGACGGGGGTGGTGGTGGCGGGGCTGGTGACGGCAGGGGCGGTGCCGACGGGCGGCATGGCGGGTCCTCCACGGAAGGTCGTGCGGTACGGCTTGTGGGCTGGGCTGGGCTGGGCTGGGCTGGGGCGGGGGCTGCGGTTGACGGGTGTCGGGCTGTGGGCGGGCGGTGCCGGGCGGTGCCTCGGCGCGGGGGGTCAGTGGCGGCGGTCGTAGGCGACCGGCAGCCGGTTCACCCCGCGCGCCAGGACGGCGGGGATCCAGGCCAGGTCCGCGAGGCCGTCGCCGGGCGCCTCGGCCGGGCGCAGGCCGGTCAGCCGGCCGAGCAGGGCGGCGAGGGCGACCTGCAGTTCCGCCCGGGCCAGCGCGGCGCCGGGGCAGTAGTGGACGCCGTGGCCGAAGGCCAGGTGGGCGTTGGGAGTGCGGTCGAGGTCGAGGCGGTCGGGATCGGCGAACTGCGCGTCGTCGCGGTTGGCGGCGCAGAGCGAGACGATCACGGAGTCCCCGGCCGGGACGGCGGTGCCGAACAGGTCGCCGTCCTCGGCGAAGAACCGCCAGGTGGTGAGCTCGAACGCGGCGTCGTGGCGCAGCAGTTCCTCCACCGCGCGGGCGAGCCGGTCGGGCTCGTCGAGGCCCTCGCGGACCCGGGCGAGCTGCTCGGGGTGGCGCAGCAGGGTGACCAGCATGGTGGTGATCTGGTTGGTGACCGGCTCCTGCCCGGCGACCAGCAGCTGGAACACCATCGAGTCGAGCTCCGCGCGGCTCAACTCCCCTGCGTCGTGGGCCGCGACGAGGCGGCCCAGCAGGTCCTCCCGGGCCGCCCAGCCCGGTGCCCGGCAGTCGGCGCGCTTACGGGCGACGACATCGGCGATGTACGTCTGGAGGCCGCGCAGCCGCGCCTCGTACGCCGGACGCCCGGGGTCCTGCGGCCCGACCGGCTGGACCACCTTGCCCCAGTCCCGGTCGAACCGCTCCGCCAACTCGGGCGGGAGGCCGATGACTTCGGCGAGTACCCGGAAGGGGTAGTGGGCCGCGAAGCCGGCCACGAGGTCCGCACCGCCGGACTCCGGCAGCTCGTCCACCAGCGCGTCGGCCAGTTCCCGGAACCGGGGGCGCAGCGACTCCACCCGGCGCGGGGCGAACGCGTCCAGGACGAGCCGGCGCATCGAGGTGTGCTTGGGCGGGTCCTGGTGGAGCAGGTGGACCTGGAGCTGGGAGTGCTGCGGCTCGGGCATGATCGACGCGCGTCGGCGCCAGTTGTCGTTGCCCAGCGCGTGGTTCTTGCCGAGCCGGGGGTCGTTGAGCGCGGCGTGGGCGGCCCGGTAGCCGGTGACCAGCCAGGCGTGGATGCCGCTCGGGAACTCCACCCGGTGCACCGGCCCGGCCTCGCGCATCCGCCGGTAGAGAGGGTACGGGTCGCTCTTGTACGCCGGGCCGTGCAGCGGGACGGGGGAGGGGAGCCGGTCGTGCCCGTACGGGCAGTGCGGCGCGTCATCGGTGGCGCCCGGGTCGGGGATGGTGTCGGTCATCTGAGGCGGTCCTTCGGTACCGGTGTTGCGGGGCTCAGGACGTGGAGCGGCGGTGCAGGGCGAGCAGGGCGACGGCGGTGGCCGCGACCAGGGCGGCCAGGGTGATGCCGGCGCGGGTCCCGGCGGTGCCGCCGGCCCCGGCGAGCGAGGCGGAGGTGGCGAGGGCCGGGCCGAGCGCGAAGCCGAGGCTGCGGGCGAGCTGGACGGCGGACCCGGCGGTGGCGAGCTTCCCGGGCGGGGAGGCGGACATCACCAGCGCCTGGGTGGGGCCGCCGTTGAGGCCCATCCCGGCGCCGGCGAGGGCGAGTCGCGCGGCGATGTCGACGGCGGACCAGCCGGTGTCCAGCGGGACGAGCAGGGCCAGGCCGAGGGTGGTGACGGCGGCGCCGGTGAGCGCGGTCGGCCGGGCGCCCCAGCTGTCGGCCAGCCGGCCGCCGATCCGGCCGGCCAGCACCATGCCGAGCGGGAACGCCAGCATGGTGAGTGCGGTCGCGGTGGCGCTCTCGCCCCGGGGGCCGCGCAGGTACTGGGCGAGCAGGTAGTGGCAGGCGGCGAAGCCGGCGGCGAGCGCCAGCACCGAGGCGTTGGCCCCGGCCGTCCCGGCGGCCCGCAGCACCTCGGCCACCGGCCGGCCGCCCGGGCGACGCAGCCAGAGCAGCACCAGCGGTACGGCGGGCAGAGCGAGCAGCAGCCACAGCGGCGCCTGCGGGGCCAGGGTGAGTCCGAGCAGCGTGGCGGCCACGGCGGCGCCGATCAGTGCGGCGTCGCCGAGCGAGGACCGGTCGGGCGGCCGCAGCCCGCCCCGGCGCGGGGCGTGGCGCCGCACGATCAGGACGGCGGCCAGGCAGACCGGCAGCTTGACGAGGAAGACCGCCCGCCAGCCCAGGTGGTCCAGCAGCAGGCCGCCGACCACCGGCCCGGTGACGGCGCCGAGCGGGCCGAGGGTCGCGGGCACGCTCATCGCCCGGCCACGCAGCTCGGGCCGGACGGAGGTCGCGGCCAGCACCGGCATCAGGACGAAGAGCACGGCCCCGAAGGCGCCTTGGAACAGCCGGGCCGCGATCAGCCAACCGGCCCACGGGGCGCACGCGGCCAGCACGCTGCACAGGGCGAAGCAGCTGACCGCGAACAGCAGGGCCGAACGGGTGCCGACCTGGTCCAGCCACCGCCCGGCGGGCAACAGCGCGGCGACGAGCGGGAGTTGGTAGCCGAGCGTGGCCCACTGGGCGACCCCGGGGGAGACGTGCAGGCCGGTCGAGATGTCGGTGAGCGCGAGGTTGACCACGTTCATGTCGAGCATCGCGACGAACGACAGCAGACCGGCGGCCACGACCAGGCTCCAGCGGTCGACCGGTTGAACCTGATGGACCATCGGATATCGGGAGGCCGGGGTTGGTTGCACCGTCATGAAGTCCCTCCGTCTCCCGTGCTGCCGGACCGGACGCCGCCTCGGCGGCGGGGTCCGGTACAGCAGTCGGGCGTGCGGGAGCTCCGGTTCCGAACACCTGGGGGATTTCTTTCCCCCGGGGTGGTGTGCGTGCGGTGGGAGTGGAATTCGACGGCGCGCGGGGTGCCTGTGGCGAACAGCCGACAGTCGACAGCCGACAGCCGACAGATGACAACTTTCAGCGAACAGATAACAGATTTCGAAATCTGTTATCTGTTCGCCGTCGATTGTCAGCTGTCGACTGTCCGTTGTCGGTCTCCGCCCCGTCCGCTGCTCAGCAGGCGGGGGCGAGCGCCTCTGCCTCGGCGGCGCGCAGGCGTGCCACCAGCTCCTCCCGCGCCCGGGCGACCCGGGAGCGGACGGTCCCGACCGGGCAGCCGGCGACCTCGGCCGCCTCGGCGTAGCTCAGACCGACCACCTGGGTCAGCACGAAGGCCTCCCGTCGCTGGGCGGGTACCCGGTCGAGCAGGTCGTCGAGCGCGATGCCGTCCTCGAACCCGGCCGCCGGTGCTCCGCCCTGGCGCTCCGCCGCCTCCTGCCAGTCCGGCAGCGCGGCGCAGCGCGGCCGGGCGGCGGCCATCCGGTACCGGTCGATCACCGTGCGCCGGGCGATCGACAACAGCCAGGTGCGGGCCGAGGAGCGCCCGGCGAACGCGGGCAGGCCGCGCAGGGCCCGCAGGAAGGTCTCCTGGGCGAGGTCGTCGGCGGACTGCACGTCGGTCAGGTGGGCGACGAAGCGCCAGACGTCCCGCTGGGTGGCCCGGACGAAGGCCTCGACGTCGGCCGTCCGTCCGGAGCGGGCGGTCAGCGCCAGCGCGGTGAGCTGTTCGTCATCCACGGCGGCCTCCCACCCGGCTGGTCCCGGCACAACGCGCGTGCAGGACGATGGTCATATGAGATGCGCACAGTTCCGTATCGCCCTGTCCGCTCGGCTCGACGGCGAACCGTGCGGCCTGCCGGAGGTCCGGCTGGACAAGCACGTCGCGCGCTGCGCCGGCTGCCGGGACTGGCTGGCCCGCGCGGAACAGCTGCGCGGCCGGGTTCGGGCGGGCGCCGCGGACGGGCCGTCGCCGGAGTGGTCGGCCCGACTGCTGGCCGGGTTGGGCCAAGGCGGGCCGGGAGGCGGCGCTCCGGACGGCCCGCAGACCGTCGAGCGGTAGGCCCGGCAGGGGCGCGCCGAGGAGCGGATGCGGTGGGACGGGGGCGCCGGCCGGAGCCGGCGCGCCGTCGAAATCAGACATGGGAAGGTCCCGAGGGGAAGGCGGGGAGCGGCACCGCGCAGGGCGGCACCGTCGGCGTCCATGGGCAACCGCGCGCGGCGCGCCGGACCCCTGGGGGAAGCGCGGCGGCGGACGCGGGCCCGCACCCTGACGACACGACGGCGCGGGGCGCGGCCGTACGGCAGGGTGACCTGCCCGTCGCGAGCGTCCCGGCGACCGGAGGGCGGCCGGGGTGAGGAAAGGGAGCGGCGGGCGCGTCAGCAGGCGAGGGCGAACGCCGGCGGCCCGCGCCGGACCAGGGCATGCGTCAGCAGCACCGAGCGCGGCGGCCGGGCCCGGTCGTCGGCAGGGCGGGGCGGCGCCGGGGCCCGGTAGCCGAAGGGGCGCGCGAACAGCGCCAGCAGCGGGACCAGCAGGGCCCCCGCCACCACCGAGCCGAGCGCGCCGAGCAGCTCGAAGAGCCGGACGAGCGCCGCGTCGCCGCGCCAGAGCAGGAGCGCGCACGCCAGCGCGGCGAGCACGTGGGCGGCGGTCATCCCGGACGACATGCCGTGAGGCATCCCGTGCGCCATGTCGTGCGCCGGTCCGCTCACCAGGTCCTGCGCCCCGCCGTACGACCCGGCGCCGTGGAACGTCCCGTCGGGCATCATGTGCGGCCCGGTGGACATCCCCGTCATCCCGGTCGTACCGGTCGCACCGGTGGTCCCCGGTAGGCCGGGATCGAGGGCCGTCGCCCCCGAGGTCGCGTGGTGCGTTCCCGCCGTCGGCCGCAGGCTGCCGCCGGCCGGCGGGACGTCCGGGTCGATGCCCGCCATCCGCGCCAGTTCGACCGGGGAGAGTCCGCCGGGCGCCCGGTCGGGGTTGCAGAGCAGTAGGGCCGCCCAGTCCGTGGAGGCGATCCGGCCGAGGCCGCCGCCTCCTCGGGAGAGCGCCCCGGCCTGCTCGAACAGCTGGTGCGACGCGGTCTGCGCCACCACCATCCAGAGGCTGATCACCCCGAGTCCGCGCTGCTTCCCGGCGAGCAGCCAGGTCAGTCCGAGGACGGCCCCGAACGCGCCGACCAGCACCGTCGGTGACACCCCGGACCCGGCCATGGCGACGTGCGCGGCGGCGGCCGTCGCCACGCACAGCGCGGCGAAGACCACGGCGCGCAGCAGGCGGATCCGGTCGGTCATCACGATGGCACTCATCGTCGCACCCACCCCGCCCGACCCGGACCGCACCCTCCGGTGATGGCCGGTTCTGTGCCGTGAGACCATGCCCGGCCGCCCGCCCCCAGCCCGCCGGATTGCCACCCGGTCCGGCCCTTCGGCCTGGCTTGTTCACCTGGCGCGCCGAACCGAACAACCGCTCGTACGACCATCGGGGCGGTTTGACAGCGCGCATCCGATGCTCACTTAATGTGCACCACCCCATACGGTGCGTATCGGGATGATGCCGTTCAGAAGCAGGGAGGTCCGGCCTTGGAGACCCCGACGGATACCTCGGCGCCCATTGCCGACAGTACCGAGTCCGCTGCCCCCACGGAGCCGACCGTCCCGCAGCAGGCCACGGCCCCGGGACGGGCGGTGGTCAAGGCCAAGGTCAAGGCCAAGGCTGCCGCCGAGGCCACCGCCGAGCAGACCGAAGCCGCCGACGCCGCCGAGGCCGATGAACCCGCCGAACTGGCCGAGGCTGCCGCAGCCACCAAGCCGGCCGAGGCCGACGAATCGGCCGAGTCCACCGAGCCCGCCGAGTCCACGGAGGAGGCCGACTCAGCCGAAGCCGCCGAGCCGGCCGAAGCCGCCGACCAGGCTGACTCAGCCGAGACCGCCGACGCGGCCGACCCCGCCGGCGCGGCCGACCCCGCCGGCGCGGCTGAGCCTGCCGACACGGCCGACTCCGCGGACGCGACTGAGTCCGCAGAAGCCGCCGAGCCCGCCGCCGCGACGCCCCCGAGCGCCGACCTGGCCGACCTCGCCGACCCCGGCTTCTGGAAGCTGCCCGCCCCCGCCCGCGTCGCCGCCTTCGCCGAGCTGCGCCGCCGCCCGGGCCCGGTGTTCTTCGGCGACCGTGCCACCGGCCGGGGCTTCCACGCCCTGGTCCGCCACGCCGACGTGGTGGAGGCCAGCCGCAACCCCGCCGTCTTCCTCAGCGGCCCCGGCGTGACCACCCCCGCCCCAGCCCGCTGGGTCCGGCTGGCGTTCGGCGACTCGATGGTCAACCTGGACGACCCCCGCCACGCCCAGCTGCGCCGGATCGTCTCGCGGGCGTTCACCCCGCGGCTGCTCGACCGGGTCGAGGAGGACGTCCGGCGGATCAGCACCGAGCTGGTCGACCGGATCGAGCGGGAGCGGCCGGAGGACTTCGTGACCGCGGTCGCCGCCGAGCTCCCGTTCCAGGTGATCTGCACCATGATGGGCATCCCGGAGGGGCCGCGCCGCACCATCCTCGGCCTGGTCAACCGCAGTTCCGAGGACATCGGTGTGGCCCGTCCGCTGCGCCGCCGCCTCCGGGCGCCCGGGCGCGGGCTGCGGGCGCTCGCCCGGATGCAGGGCATCGTCGCCGGGATCGGCCGCCGGCGCCGTCGCCGACCGGAGGAGGACCTGATCTCCGCGCTGGTGACCGCCGACGTGGACGGCCGCCGGCTCACCGGGCGCGAGCTGGGCGCCTTCTTCAGCCTGCTGCTGGTCGCCGGGGTCGAGACCACCCGCAACGCGCTGGCCCACGGCCTGCACCTGCTGACCGTCCACCCCGAGCAGCGCGCCCTGCTGCTCGAAGACCTCGACGGGCGGCTCGGCGGTGCGGTGGACGAGATGATCCGCCACGCCACGCCGATCATCCAGTTCAACCGGACCCTCGCCGTCGACCACGAGCTGGGCGGATCCGGCGGGACACTGCTGCGCGCGGGCGAGAAGGTCGCGCTGTTCTACGGCTCCGCCAACCGCGACGAGGAGGTCTTCCCCGACCCGGACGCCTTCGACATCACCCGCACGCCCAACCCCCACCTCGGTTTCGGCGGCGGCGGTCCGCACTACTGCCTCGGCGCGCACCTGGCCCGGCAGGAGATGACGGCGCTGTTCCACGAGCTGCTCACCCGCCTGCCCGAGGCACGGTCGGTCGGCGAGCCGCAGCTCGTCCCGTCCAGCTTCGACCACCGGGTCCGCTCGCTGCGCTTCACGTTCTGAACCTGCCGAGAGGTCTGAACTTCCGAGAGGCACCGACCTCCCGGGAGGCATGGATCTCCTGGGGAGGTCCGGACCGGACCTCCCGAAAGGCCTTGGCAGCCCGGGAGGCCCGAACCTCCCAGGATCCGGCCCCCTGAGCGGCCAGTGCCCCCGCCGCTACCAGTCGCCCGCCTCCCACACCGCGTGGTCGTGTGCGAACAGCACCCGGTGCGGGCCGTGCTCCGCCACCCGGTCGAGCCAGGGCCGGTACCCGGGCAGCGGCGGGTCCACGCCCTCGCGGGCCGCCCGTCGGGCGAGCAGCGCCTGTCCGTACTCGGAGGCGAAGTCGTACGCCTGCCCGGCCAGCAGGACCGGCGCGCCGCCCGGGCGGTCGACCAGCAGCGACTGGTGGCCCGCGGTGTGGCCGGGGGTGGGCAGTACCCGCACGCCCGGCCACACCTCGGCCTCGCCGTCGAGTTCGCGGTACTCGGCGCCGGGGAAGTCGACCAGCGCGTCGAAGGTGTACCCGCCGCGCCGGGCGGTGGCCAGCTCCTCCGCCTGGACCACGACGGTCGTGCCGGCGAACAGCGGGTTGCCGCCGCAGTGGTCGAAGTGCAGGTGGCAGTTGACCACCAGGTCGATGTCGGCGACGGCCACCCCGGCCGCGGCGAGCGCCTCCGGCAGCGGCCGGCGGACCGGGCGGTAGTGGGCCTCGGTCTCCGGCTCGCCGCCGCCGATCCCGGTGTCGAACAGCAGCAGCCCCTCCGGACGCCGGACCAGGTACGCGAGCACCGGCTCCACGCGCGGCTCCGGGCCGCCCACCTCGCCGGCCGGCCGGACGAAGTACCCCAGGTCGAGACGGCGGATCACGCGCAATTCAGCCCCCATGTCGCAGTGCGTCGCTCGGCCCCCGTACGGGTGGCCGCGCGGGCCCCCGGTTCGCACCCTACCCGCCGACCGGCAGCCCCCGGTCGGGCTTCACCTGCTTCATCGTCAGGTGCGAATTGACCTGCGCGATGCCCGGCAGGCCGGAGAGCACGTCGGTGATGAAGCGCTCGTACGCGGCGATGTCGGCCACCGCGATCCGCAGCAGGTAGTCGGGTTCGCCGAACAGCCGGTGCGCCTCCACCACCTCCGGAAGCTCGGCCACCCGGCGCTCGAACTCGGCGACCGTCACCTGGTCCTCGTGACGCATGGTGATCGTTACGAAGGGCTGGAACCCGCGCCCGACCGCCGCGCCGTCCAGCACCGCCCGGTAGCCGCGGATCACTCCGTCCTGCTCCAGCTGGCGCACTCGGCGCAGGCAGGGGGAGGGGGTGAGGTCCACCCGCGCGGCCAGCTCGGTGTTGGTCAGACGCCCGTCCTGCTGGAGCTCGCGGAGGATTCTGCGGTCGATTCGGTCCATGGCGCAATATTCTGCCAAAACGCGGCTCCGACCAGCCGGAAGTCGCCATCGCGTGCCAGCCCCGTCCGGCTACCTTCAGTTACCGCACCGGTCAACGGGAGACCCCGGCCCACGACCCGGGGCGCTCCGGCCGGTGCGCCGGAGCCACTCCGGACGACCGCCGGAACCACCCGGCCACCACCCGGAACAACCCCGGCCACCCGGGACACCCCCGGGAACCCCTGGCCGATGCGCCGGGCCCACACCGCGACGAGCACGACAGGCCACGCCCACGCCCATGGACACCCACGCCCTCCTCCTCTTCCTCGGAGTCGACCTGCTGCTGGTCTGCACCCCGGGCCCCGACTGGCTCTACATCGCCGCCCGAGGCCTCGGCCAGGGCCGCCGTGCCGCGCTGACCGCGGTCGGCGGGGTCTGCGCCGGGTACGCCGTCCACACCCTGCTCTCCAGTGCCGGACTGGCCGCCGCGCTGCGCGCCGTCCCGGCCGCCCTGCCCGTGCTGCGCCTCACCGGCGCCGCGTACCTGCTGGTGCTCGCCGTGATGATGCTGCTGGCACTGCGCAAGGGCGGGGGCGCCGCCGCCCTGGCCGCGCCCAAGCCGCAGCCCACCGCGACGGTGCTGCGCCAGAGCATGCTGACCGCGCTGCTCAACCCCAAGGGGCTGCTGCTCTACCTCTCCCTGGTGCCGCAGTTCGTCGATCCGGGCGCCGCGCTGCCGGTCGGCGGGCAGGTGCTCGCGCTCGGCTCGCTCAACGTGCTGGCCTGCGCGGTCGTGTACGGGCTGGTCGCGCACGCCAGCGGGCGGCTCGGCGGCCGCTTCGGCGGCACCCCGCAGGCGGCCCGCCGGATGACGATGGTCTCGGCGGTCCTGCTGATGCTGGTGGCGGGCGTCACGGCGAGCGCCTGAGAACCGGAGCACAATGCCGGACATGACTGATCGTCCGTTGCCAGAAGGAACCACCGGGTCCACCGGGTCCACCGGATCCATCGGGTCCACCGGAGCCGCCGGAGCCGCCGGGTGTGTCGACGGCCCGACCGCCTACGCCTGGGCGGCGCTCGGCGGCCCGCCCGAGCTGCTGGAACGGGTGGGCTTCCAGGGCCCGGACGACGTCCTGCCCTCCGGTCTCCCGGTGAGCCGGCTCGCCCGGGCCACCGTGGCCGTCTGTTCGCTGGCCGCGGCCGAACTCGCGGCCCACCGCACCGGCGCGCCCGTCCCCGCCGTCCTGGTGGACCAGGGGGCGGTCGCCACCGCCTTCGTCAGCGAGCGGCACCTGACGGTCGACGGCCGGACGCCCGTCACCTTCGCCCCGCACTCCGGCTTCTGGCGCACCGCCGACGGCTGGGTGCGCACCCACGCCAACTACCCGCACCACCGCGCCCGGCTGCTCGCCGCCCTCGGCCTCGCCGCGGACGCCGGCCCCGAGCAGCTCGCCGAGGTGCTCGGCAGGATGCCGGCCGAGCGGATCCAGGAGCGCGCGTACGAGGCGGGAGCGCTCGCGGTGGCCGTCGCGCCGGTGAGCCCGGCCGTGCACCCCCTGGTGGAGCACCGGGAGACCGGTGCCGCCACGGGGGCCGCGCCGGCCCGCCCGCTCGGCGGGGCCCCGGTGGACCGGCCCGCCGCCGGGGTCCGGGTCCTCGACCTCACCCGGGTGATCGCCGGACCGGTCGCCACCCGCACCCTGGCCCTGCTCGGTGCCGACGTCCTGCGCGTCGACCCGCCCCGGCTGCCGGAGGCCGACGACGCCCACGCCGACACCGGCTTCGGCAAGCGCTCCACCCGGCTCGACCTGGCCGCGCCGGCCGACCGCGCGGTCTTCGAGGACCTGCTCGCCACCGCCGACGTCCTCGTCACCGGCTACCGCCCCGGCGCCCTCGACGCCCACGGCCTGAGCCCGGAGGCGCTGTTCGCCCGCCGCCCGGACCTGATCCTCGCCCAGATCCGCGCCTGGGGCCGGACCGGCCGCTGGGCCGACCGGCGCGGCTTCGACAGCCTGGTCCAGGCGGGCGTCGGCATCGCCGCCCACGAGTCCGCCCGCGAGACTCCCCACGCCGCCGGCCAGGAGCCCACCCGCGCCGCCGCACCAGGGGCCGCCCCGGAAAGCCGTCCCGGTGTGCTGCCCGCCCAGGCCCTCGACCACGGCACCGGCTACCTCCTCGCCGCCGCCGTCCTGCGCTCCCTCACCGACCAGCGCACCCGTCGCCCCGGCGGCCGCCACCTGCGCTTCTCCCTCGCCGGCACGGCCTCCTGGCTGCTGCACGGCATCGAACCGGAGGAGGCGCCGCCGGGCGTCCCGTCCGAGCCGTACGACCCCTCCCGGTGGCTCGCCGAGACCGACTCCGGCTACGGGCGGCTGCGCCACGCCCTGCCGCCGATCGGGTACGAGGGCGCGCCCACCGACTGGTCGCGCCCGCCGGGGCGCTGGGGGACGGACGAGCCGGTCTGGCTCTGAACCTCCGGCGGGGTGGCTGTCCGAGGCGTCTGGCAGCATCGCCGTCATGACCGCACACGCCACCGACTACACCTGGTTCGACGAGCACTACCCGGACCTGGGCGAGGCCTACTGCCTCACCCGGGTCCAGGGGCTCACGGCCGACGAGCTGCTGCGCCGCTTCGACGCCCTGCCGGGCAGCGACGCCGTCGGCCTGGGGGCGGTGATGGCCCGCTGGGACGCCTACCTGGACGAGGAGGACGAGGAGGCCGAGGCGCTGTTCGACCTCGCCGAGGACCGGCTGCTCGTCGCGGTCACCGAACTCGACGGCTGGGCCCTCGCGATCGAGCCGAACGGCTACCTCGGCACCCTGGACACGGTGATCCCCCGGCTCGGTGAGGGCACCCGGCTGGTCTCGCACTTCCGCAACGTGAACGCCGTGGACCACTTCCACTGGTGGGAGCACGGCGTCCGGCGGCTGCACTTCGAGCCGCTCTTCCCCACCCAGCGGGACGGCACGGACGCCGAGGCCCCCGGCGTCCCGGAGCTGCTGACCGCCTGCGGCTTCGAGCTGGAGACGGAGGCGTACGACCTGTGCGGCGAGGCCGCGTTCGCACTCGCCGAGCGGCTGACGGACGTCCGGCTCGGCCCGGAACGCCTGGAGGCCGCCACCTTCCGGATCGGCTTCGCGCCGCGCCCGTAGCAGTCGACGGGCGGTGGGCGGCCCCGGCCGGCAGGTGACGGCTCCACGAGGTGACGACTCCGGCGAGGCGGCGACTGCGCGAGGTGACGACTCCGGTGAAGCCGCTGCTGCGCGAGGTGACGTCCCGTGGGGCGGGGGCGGTCAGACTCCCGACGGGATCCGCCTGGCCTGGCCGCGCACCTGGATCGCCGTCACGATCTCGACCAGGCCCAGGATCACCAGCCAGCAGCCCGCCAGCACGGTCAGCGCGGTGATCGACCCGACCGGCCAGACCATCAGCAGCACGCCGGCCAGGGTGTTGGCCACGCCCGCGAAGGCCTGCCAGGCACGGGCGGGCATCAGCGGGTCGGAGAGCGCGGCGGCGAGCTGGGTGATCCCGCGGAACAGCCAGCCGATCCCGATCCAGAGCGCGAGCAGCAGCAGCGACTGCACCGCGCTGCGGAAGCAGAGCAGCCCCAGCAGCACGCAGATCGCGCCGCTGATGAAGGCCAGCACCCGCAGCGCGGTGGTGGAGTGGGTGCCGAACGCGGCGACCAGCTGCACGATGCCGATCACCAGCAGGTAGAGGCCGAACAGGACGCCCACCACCAGGAGCGTCTCCCGGGGCCAGGCGAAGACCACGATCCCGAGGGAGGCGAGTCCGGCGACCAGCAGGACCTGCCAGGCGGCCTTGGCGAGCAGTCCGAGCGGGCCCTGGACCGGGGTGCCGTCGGGGGTGATGATCGGAGGGGCCACGGTGGCGTACTCCTCGGGCTGACGCCGGGCGACGGGCGACGGGTGCCGTGCCGGTCGGGTGCGACGCGGGTACGAGGCGGGTGCGACGCGGGACGGGCGGGGTCGGGTCGGCCGGCTGACGGGCAGGGAACGTACCCCAGCCTCTTCCGCGCCACGGCGGGGCCGCGCGCCCGGTACGGCCGTTCGGGGGATCCACCGCGGTCGCCGGAACGCCACCCTCCGGACACTTTCCGTCGATAGCATCCGTCAATATGACTTCTGAAGGGTGGGGGACCCCTCCGGTCGAGCCGATCAGCCAGCACTACATCGTCTGCGGGGGCAACGCGCTGGCACACCGACTGGTCCGGGAACTCGTCGAGCACTACGAGGTCCCGGTCGTCGTCCTGGTCGCCGACCGAACCCGTGACCACGCGCCGCAGATCGAGCAACTCGCCGGCGTCGCGGCAGTCGTGGAGTACGCCAGCGTCACCGAGGAGGCGCTGCGCGCGGTGTCCATCGGCACCGCGCGCGGTCTCGCCCTGGTCGAGGGGAGCGACCAGGAGAACATCCACGCGGCGCTCAGCGCCCAGAACCACAACCCGGACATCCGCATCGTGTTCCGGATGTTCAACCAGCGGCTCGGCGAGAACATCGAACGGCTGCTCAGGAACGGTGCCGCGCTCTCCGGCTCCGCCACCGCCGCCCCGGCCTTCGCGTCCGCGGCGCTCGGGCGGCCCAACTCGGTGGAGATCGACGGGCGTTACCTGCACATCGCGTTCGACGACGACATCACCTCCGACCGGATCTGCGTGGTCGCCGACCACATAGACCGGCAGGACCTCGGCAGGATCCGACTGCTGCCCGAGCAGCAGGGCGACTCGGCCGAATTCGTCCGGTTCGCCCGGGAGTTCGGCGACAACGGGCCGATCCGCCCGGACGACCTGGGACGCGAACCGGCGTCGTCGGCCGCCCCCGCCCCGGAGGAGGAACCGGGCGGCCGGGCGGCGCTCCAGGCCCTGCGGATCGAGCCCCGCGAGCCGATCGACTGGAAGCGGCGGGTGCGCTGGCGGCTGCTCGACACCATGCGCTTCTTCACCAGCGCCCGGATGCGGCTGGTGCTGCTCACCGCCCTCGCGGCCGTGCTGCTGGCCTTCGGGGTGCTCTGGTACCTCAACCGGAACTTCGGCTGGACCGTCTACATCGCGCTGCTCGACCTGGCCGGCGCCGCCCAGCCGGACCAGCTCTCCGACATCGCCGACGGGACGGGCACCGGCGGGTTCTGGCAGCGGGTCGCGCAGGTGGTGATCACCATCTGCGGGATCACCTTCGCACCGGTCGCCACCGCCATCGCGGTCGAGGTGCTGGGCTCCGGGCGGCGCGGGCAGCCGCGCAACCCCGGGGCGGGCACCCGGGACCACGTGATCGTCGTCGGTCTCGGCAACGTCGGCACCCGGGTCGCGACCCAGCTGCACGACATGGGGGTGCCGGTGGTCTGCATGGAGCGGGACCCGCAGGCGCGCGGCATCGCCGCCGTACGGGCGCTGGGGATCCCGGTGGTGCTGGGCGACGGACCGTTCGAGCAGCAGCTGCGCCGGGCCCGGCTGAAGCACAGCCGGGCGCTGGTCGCGGTCAGCGGGGACGACGCCACCAACCTGGAGGCGGCCCTGGAGGCGCGCCACGGCAATCCCGAGGTCCGGGTGGTGGTGCGGCTGTTCGAGGACGACTTCGCCGGCCACTTCTACAAGACGCTGGACAACGCGGCCTCCCGGTCGGTGTCCTACCTGGCCGCGCCCGCCTTCGCGGCGGCGCTGATGGGGCGCGAGGTGCGCGGGACGCTGTCGGTGCTCCGGCACGTGCTGCTGATCGCCGAGCTGAAGGTGGAGGACGGCAGCGGACTGATCGGGCTGAACCGGCACGACCTGGAGGACCCGGGCGGCGTCCGGGTGATCGCCGTGCGCCTCGCCCACGGCGGGCCGTTGCAGTGGAACTTCGCGGACCGCACCCGGCGACTCTCCCCGGGCGACCAGATCGTGGTCGCCGCCACCCGCAGCGGGCTCGCCCGGCTGAACACGGTGGCGGTGGAGGAGGAGGGATGAGCGGGGCGGAGGGGCGCCGGCTGTCGGGGGAAGGCGGCAGCCGGCAGTGGACAACCGACAACTGACAACCGACGGCCGACGGCGAACAGCCGACAGAGTTCAGCTGACAGATTTCATCATCTGAAATCTGTCAGCTGTCATCTGTCAGCCGCCCCCGTCGTCAGCGGTTCTGGAACTCCGGCGGGCGCTTCTCGGCGAAGGCCGCCATGCCCTCCTTCTGGTCCGCCGTGGCGAAGGCCGCGTGGAAGAGCCGGCGCTCGAAGCGGACGCCCTCGGCCAGGGTGGTCTCGAAGGCGCGGTTGACGCTCTCCTTCATCATGACCGCCGCCGGGGCGGACATCGCCGCGACCGTCTCGGCGGTGGCCAGCGCCTCGGACAGCAGCTGGTCCGCCGGGACGATCCGGGAGACCAGCCCGGCCCGCTCGGCCTCCTCGGCGCCCATCATCCGACCGGTCAGACACAGCTCCATGGCCTTGGCCTTGCCGACCGCCCGGGTCAGCCGCTGCGAGCCGCCGATGCCGGGAATGACCCCGAGCTTGATCTCCGGCTGCCCGAACTTCGCGGTGTCCGCCGCCAGCAGGATGTCGCACAGCATCGCCAGCTCGCAGCCACCGCCCAGGGCGAACCCGGCCACCGCCGCGACCACCGGCTTGCGCAGGGCGCCGAGCCGGTCCCACGGGCCCAGCCAGTCGTCCAGGTAGACGTCCGGGAACCGGTTGCCCTGCATCTCCTTGATGTCGGCGCCGGCCGCGAAGGCCTTCTCCGAGCCGGTGATCACCAGACAGCCGATCTCCGGGTCCCGGTCGAAGGCGGTCGCGGCGGCGACCACCTCGTTCATCAGCTGGGTGTTCAGCGCGTTGAGCGCCTTGGGCCGGTTGAGGGTGATCAGCCCCACCCGGCCCTTGCGCTCGACCAGGATCGTCTCGTAGGTCTCGGTCTCGGTCATCGCCGTCGACTCCCATTTCCGCTGCTCGGCGCCCGTGGGCGCGCCCTGACCACCCAACGATCTACGAAGCGCCCCGTCTCGCGCCAGTCTTGGTATGCGAGACGCCGGTCACCAGACGGACCCCGGGACAGCGGGGCCGGGTTGCCCCCGGCCGGGGTCGACGGGGGACCGGCCGGTTCATGGGCGGCTCGAGGTGTGCCGGTGGTGGACGAGGGGCGGGGGTCAGGCCAGGCCCAGTTCGTCACCCTCGCGCGGGGCGAAGTAGCGGGCGACGTCCGCCTCCGTCACCTCGGCGAGCGTGCCGGGATTCCAGCGGGGGTTGCGGTCCTTGTCGATCACCTGCGCGCGGATGCCCTCGACCATGTCATGGCTCTCCAGCGCGGTGCAGGAGATCCGGTACTCCTGGTCGAGCACGGCCTCCAGCGAGGGGAGCGTGCGGGCGCGGCGCAGCGCGGCCAGGGTGGTCTTCACGGCGGTGGGGGAGTTCGCCAGGACGGCTTCGGCGGCCTCCTTGGCCTCCGGAACGCCGGAGTCCAGCAGCCGGTCGACGATCTCCTCGACGGTGTCGGCCGCGTAGCAGGCGTCGATCCAGGCGCGCTGGGGGGCCAGCGCGGCGGGCGGCGCGGGCTCGGCGTGCGCGGCGACGAGGCCGGCGACGAGGGCGGTGACCTCGGCGGTGGTGCTCCCGGTCGCCGCGGCGGTGCTCCGGGCCAGGGCGTCGAGCAGGTCGGGCACGCGCGAGGAGGGCACGAAGTGGTCCGCGAACCCGCAGAGCAGGGCGTCGCCCGGGCCCATCGAGGCCGCGGTGAGCCCGAGGTGGGTGCCCAGCTCGCCGGGGGCGAGGGCGAGCAGCCGGCTGCCGCCGACGTCCGGCACGATGCCGATCCGGGTTTCGGGCATCGCGACGGTGGAGCGCTCGGTGACGATCCGCACCGCGCCGTGGGCGGACACGCCGACGCCGCCGCCCATGGTGATGCCGTCCAGCACCGCGACGTACGGCTTCGGGTAGCGGGCGGTCAGCGCGTTCAGCCGGTACTCGTCGCGGAAGAAGGCCCGGGTGCCGGCCCCGCCCGCCTTGGCGTCGTCGTGCATCGCGCGGATGTCGCCGCCCGCGCACAGGCCGCGCTCGCCCGCGCCGGTCAGCACGACGGCGCGTATCCGGTCGTCCGTGGCCCAGTCGTCCAGGGTGGCTCGCAGGGCGGTGACCATGCCGTGGGTCAGCGAGTTGAGTGCCCGCGGACGGTTCAGCACGAGCCGTCCGACGCCGCCGTCCAGGAACGCCTGGACCTCCGCCACCTCTGCGCTCATCGGGCCCGCTCCCGTTCCTCGGTGATGTCGACGTCAGCCGGAGTCCGCCGGTGTCCACCGGGATCGGTCGGCGTCCGCTGTCCGTTCCTGCCGGCGCGGCCGTTCCTCCAGGCCGGGCCGTTCCTCCCGGCCCCGGCCGGCTTCCGCGGTCCACCGTACCGGGGCGGGTGGGCAGTTGTGATCACCGGGCCGGGGGCGGGGAGTCCGGCGCGGCTCAGGGCCAGGCGCGCAGGGCGAGTTCGGCGGTCCGGGCCAGGTCGGCGGCGGTGGCGCCGTCCCGGGCCTGTTGGGACATCCCCTGGAGGACGGTGCCGAGGTAGCCGGCCAGCGCCTTGGGATCGGCCTCGGGCGGCAGTTCGCCGTCCTGCCGGGCCTGGGACAGCCGGGCCTCGAAGGTCCGCAGGTTCGCGTTGCGCAGCTCGCGCAGCTGGGCCTGGACGCCGGCGTCCTGCGGGGTGACGTGGGTGGCGGCGGAGATCACCAGGCAGCCGGCCGGGTGGGACGGGTCGGGGTAGACGGCGGCGGCCTCGCGCAGGATGCGGGCGAAGGCGCCGTACGCGGTGGGCTCCTCCGCCAGTGCGACGGTCACGAACGCGCCGACGGGGGAGCGGCCGTACTGGCGGACCACCTCGTCGAACAGCGACCGCTTGTCACCGAAGGCCGCGTACAGGCTGCCGGGGCGGATCCCCATGGCGGTGGTGAGGTCGGTGATCGAGGTGGCCTCGTAGCCGTGCTGCCAGAAGAGCCGGGTGGCGGCGGCGAGTGCCTCGTCGCGGTCGAAGGCCGGCGGGCGGCCGCGTCGGGGGGCCGGCCCAGGGGTGGTGGCGCCGCTGCCGGACGCCGCTGTCGGCTTCTGCGCCTCTGTCATGCGCCGAATTTTAGAGCACTCGCTCAAGAAGTCTGTGCTAGCGTCTTTCTTGAGCGATCGTTCAACAATGACGCGGAGTGCAAACAGGAGGGGGCCCGGCCATGGGCGCGTACGGACTTCGGGGCAAGACGGCGCTGGTCACCGGCGGCAGCAGGGGGATCGGCCGGGCCATCGCCCGGCGGCTCGGGCGGGACGGTGCCACCGTCGCCGTCGGCTACGCCCGGGACGGGGCGGCGGCCGAGGAGGTGGTGGCCGGCATCCGCGCCGACGGCGGGCGGGCGTTCGCGCTGCGGGCCGAACTCGGCCGGCACGGTGACGCCGCCGCGCTCTGGGCGGCCTTCGACGCCGGGATCGGGGCGCACGCTCCGGACGGCGGGGTGGACATCATCGTGAACAACGCTGGCATCGGGCGCAGTTCGGACCTCGAGTCGCTGACCGAGGAGGACTTCGACGCGGTGTTCGCGGTCAACGTCCGGGCGCCGTTCTTCGTGGTACAGCACGGGCTGAAGCGGCTGCGGGACGGCGGCCGGATCATCAACGTCTCCAGCGGCGCCGCCCGGCTGGCGATGCCCGAGATCATCGCCTACGGCGCGACCAAGGGGGCGCTGGACACCTTCACCCTCAACCTCGCCAAGCAGCTCGGCCCGCGCGGGATCACGGTGAACTCGGTCGCGCCCGGCATCG
Organism: Kitasatospora sp. Xyl93; assembly: GCF_055383135.1. Taxonomy (NCBI): domain Bacteria; kingdom Bacillati; phylum Actinomycetota; class Actinomycetes; order Kitasatosporales; family Streptomycetaceae; genus Kitasatospora; species Kitasatospora sp. Xyl93. The sequence goes on from NZ_AP029185.1 coordinate 6,599,929, forward strand.
TGGACACCGACGTCAACGCGGGCTGGCTGCGCGGCAACGCGGAGGCGCAGGCGTACGCGGCGTCGGTCGCCGCGCTCGGCCGGGTGGGGCAGCCGGAGGACATCGCGGACATCGTCGCCTTCCTCGCCTCCGACGACGCCCGCTGGGTGACCGGGCGGGTCGTCGACGCCACGGGCGGGGCGGGGCTGTAGCCGGACGCGGGTGTCACCACGGGGCGGGGCAGAGGAGTGGGCAAACAGATGACAGCTGACAGATGATGAAATCTGTCAGCTGTCATCCGTTGTCCGTCATCTGTTACTGGTCACTCGTGATTCCTCGGGCCTCTACCCCTGGGCCTCGGCGCGCGGCCGTCAGCCCCGCACGCGCCCGGTGACCTCGCCGAACCCGATCACGGCGCCGTCCGGCCCGGGCGCGGTGGCGGTGATGGTCACCTCGTCGCCGTCCTCCAGGAACGTCCGGGTCGACCCGTCCGGGAGCTTCAGCGGCTCCTCGCCGTTCCAGGTCAGCTCGATCAGCGCACCCCGGGTGTCCCGCTCCGGCCCGCTGACCGTTCCCGAGGCGAACAGGTCGCCGGTGCGCAGCGAGGCGCCGTTGACGGTCATGTGGGTCAGTTGCTGCTGCGCCGTCCAGTACATGGTGGCGAACGGCGGCCGGGAGACCGGGTGCCCGTTCAGCCGGACCTCCATCGCCAGGTCCAGGCCCCACGGCTCGCCGCCCCGGTCGTCCAGGTACGCCAGCGGCTCGACGTCGCGCTCCGGCGGCGTGACCCGGGCGTGCTCCAGGGCGTCCAGCGGAACGATCCACGGCGAGACCGAGGTCGCGAAGGACTTGCCGAGGAACGGGCCGAGCGGCACGTACTCCCAGGCCTGGATGTCGCGCGCCGACCAGTCGTTGAGCAGGCAGACGCCGAACACGTGCTCGCGGAAGTCGTCCAGCACGACCGGCCGGCCCAGCTCCGACGGCGCGCCGACGACGAAGCCGACCTCGGCCTCGATGTCCAGCCGGCGCGACGGCCCGAAGCCCGGCGCGGCGTCGGTGGGTGCCTTGCGCTGCCCGTGCGGCCGCACCACCGGCGTGCCGGAGACCACGACCGTGCCCGCCCGCCCGTGGTAACCGATCGGCAGGTGCTTCCAGTTGGGGGTGAGCGGCTCCGAGCCCGGGCGGAAGATCCGGCCCAGGTTGGTGGCGTGGTGCTCCGAGGCGTAGAAGTCGACGTAGTCGGCCACCTCGAACGGCAGGTGCAGCTCCACCTCGTCGGCCGGCACCAGCGCCGGCGACAGCGCCTCGCGGAAGGACTCGTCGGTGAGCCAGGTGGTCAGGTCCGCCCGCACCTGAATCCAGACCGGACGCCCCGCCGCCATCAGCGGGTTGAGCGAGTCCGCCTCCAGCAGCGCCGACGGCGAGCCGGCCGCGCGGGCGGCCGCCCCGGCGTCCAGCACGAAGTCCCCGACGCGCACGCCGATCCGGCGCCGCCCGGGCTGGTCGGCGGCGGTGAAGACGCCGTACGGCAGGTTGTGCACGCCGAACGGCGAGTCCTGGGCGCTGGCGAGCCAGCTGCGGGGGGTGGTCAACGGTCCTCCTGGTGCAGTGGACTGGGCGACGACAGCAGGCCGAGCGCGGCCAGGTCGCCCAGGGGCTCGGCGATGCTACAGGTGCCGAACGCGGTGAACGAGTTCCGGATCACCGTAATCTGACGGTCAGTCAGTGCTCGAACCGCCTTGGCCAGCACCTCGCCGTCGCGCTCCGCCAGCACCGCGGCGGCGGCGGCCCGGTCGGTCTCCTGTGCGGCCAGCAGCACGTTCAGGAAGCCGTGGTGCTCGAATCCGGTCTCCGGATCGGTGTGCCGTACGGCGTTGTGCAGACCTGCCGTGCACTTGTACGGCAGTCCGCGCCGTGCGCAGCCGGTGAGGAAGGCGGCCAGCTCGTCCTCGGCCGGGAAGGCCTCGGCGACCAGCCCGCCGGTGCGGAACTTCGCCCGGTACGGGCTGTCCACCAGCACGTCCAGGGCGGCGTCCAGGGCGTCCCCGCGCAGGAGTTCGCGCGGCAGTTCGACGGCGGCCGGGACATGGGGCGGCAGCAGCCGGTCCAGCGCGGCCACCGCCTCGGCGGCGTCCCGGGCGGCCAGCTCGACGCCGGCCAGCTCGAACGGCGCGGCGGCGGCGAGCGCCGGAGTGAGCTCGGCGCTGCCCCCCGGCAGCACCAGCCCGACCTTGAACGGCCCGTGGCCCGCCGCCGTGCCGTCCGTCCCCGCCGTGTCCCCCGTTGTCGCGACGGCCGCCACCGCTGCGGTACCCGGGGCCGCGGAAGAGCCCGCAGTCACCGGGGAGTTCGAGACCGCCTCGGCCAGCTCGCCCAGCCGGCCCGCCCCGCAGAGGAAGGGGCCGACCGCCTCGGCGTACCAGGCCGCGCGGTGCACACGGTGCGCGGGCACCGCCTCGACGACCGGCAGGTTCCCGGGGGGGAACACCGCCGCGTCGTCGAACAGCCCGCGGAACAGCTCGGGGATCGCGCCCGGGGCCGAACCGGGAATCCCGCCCGGGACCGAGCCCCCCGTAGGCAGTGCGCTCATCGCCCGGGCCCCCGACCGGCCCAGGTCCAGGCGTAGTCGCCGTCCTCGCTGGCCCGCCCGCCCTCGCCGAGTTCCAGCGGGCGGAAGGTGTCCACCATGACGGCCAGCTCGTCGAAGAACTCCGCGCCGATGCTGCGCTCGTACGCCCCAGGCTGCGGCCCGTGGGTGTGCCCGCCGGGGTGCAGCGAGATCGAGCCCTGGCCGATGCCGGAGCCCTTGCGGGCCGCGTAGTCGCCGCCGCAGTAGAACATGACCTCGTCGCTGTCCACGTTGGCGTGGTAGTACGGCACCGGGATCGCCAGCGGGTGGTAGTCCACCTTGCGCGGAACGAAGTTGCAGATCACGAAGCCGTTGCCCTCGAACACCTGGTGGGCCGGCGGCGGCTGGTGGATCCGGCCGGTGATCGGCTCGAAGTCGCTGATGTTGAAGGCGTACGGGTACAGGCAGCCGTCCCAGCCGACCACGTCGAAGGGGTGGTGCGGCACCGTGTAGCGGGTGCCCGCGATCCCGTTCGGTCCGCGGTGCTTGACCAGCACGTCGACGTCCCCGGGGGCGTCGACGACCAGCGGGCCGACCGGTCCGCGGAAGTCCCGTTCGCAGTACGGCGCGTGCTCCAGCAGCTGCCCGTACTTGGAGAGGTAGCGCTTGACCGGGGTGATGTGGCTGTTCGCCTCGATGCAGTACGCGCGCAGCGGCTCGTCGCCGGCCGGCACCCAGCGGTGGGTGGTGGCGCGCGGGACGATCACGTAGTCGCCCTGCCCGACCTCGATCGAGCCGAAGACCGTCTCGACCGTGCCGGAGCCGGACTCCACGTACACGCACTCGTCGCCGAGTCCGTTGCGGTAGAGCTCGCTCGGGGCCCCGGCGGCGACGTACGAGATCCGCACGTCGCCGTTGCCGAGGACCAGCCGGCGGCTGCCGACGACGTCCGCGGACTTCCAGTCCTGGTCCGCGAACAGCTCGTGCAGCTTGAGGTGGCGGGGGAGGAGCGGGTGGTTGGGCACCGTGGACTGGTCCGGCAGCTCCCAGGGCACCGCGTTGACCACCGCCGAGGGGATTCCCCGGTGGTAGAGCAGCGAGGAGTCCGAGGAGAACCCCTCCTCGCCCATCAACTCCTCGTAGTACAGCCCGCCTTCGGGAGTGCGGTGCTGGGTGTGCCGCTTGGGCGGGATGCTGCCCAGCTGCCGGTAGTACGCCATCTCCGTGGTCCTCCTCGACCGTTTGGCAGAGATCCGCTCGTCAGAGACCCGCTCGTCGGAGACCCGCTCGTCGGTGACCCCTTGGCCGGCCACCCGCTCGTCGGATCCCGTCGACGCTCACAGGTTGCCGCGTCGGTCCTGCTCGCGCTCGATGGACTCGAAGAGCGCCTTGAAGTTGCCCTTCCCGAAGCCGAGCGAACCGTGCCGCTCGATGAACTCGTAGAAGACGGTGGGGCGGTCGCCGATCGGCTTGGTGAAGATCTGCAGCAGGTAGCCGTCCTCGTCGCGGTCGACCAGGATGCCGCGCTTCTTCAGCTCCTCGATCGGCACCCGGACCTTGCCGATCCGCTCGCGCAGCTCCGGGTCGTCGTAGTAGGCGTCCGGGGTGGCGAGGAACTCCACGCCGCGCGCCCGCAGCACGTCCACGGTGGTGAGGATGTCGTTGGTGGCGAGCGCCATGTGCTGGCAGCCGGGGCCGGTGTAGAACTCCAGGTACTCGTCGATCTGGGACTTCTTCTTGGCGACGGCCGGCTCGTTGAGCGGGAACTTCACCCGGTGGTTGCCGCTGGCGACGACCTTGGACATCAGCGCGGAGTAGTCGGTGGCGATGTCGTCGCCGACGAACTCGGCCATGTTCACGAAGCCCATGACGCGGTTGTAGAACGCCACCCACTCGTCCATCCGGCCCAGCTCGACGTTGCCGACGGCGTGGTCGAGGGCCTGGAAGAGGCGCTTGGGCGAGCCCTCCGGGTGGGTGACCCGGCTCTCCGCGACGACGTAGCCCGGCAGGTACGGGCCGTGGTAGCGGGAGCGGTCGATCAGGGTGTGGCGGGTCTCGCCGTAGGTGGCGATGGCCGCGCGGCGCACGGTGCCGTTCTCGTCCGAGACGTCGTTCGGCTCCTCCAGCACGGTGGCGCCGGACGCGCGGGCGTGCTCGATGCACTTGTCGACGTCCGGGACCTCCAGGGCGAGGTCGACGACGCCGTCGCCGTGGCGGCGGTGGTGGTCCAGCAGCGGGCTGTCCGGCTGGACGCCGCCCTTGATCACGAAGCGGCAGGAACCCGAGCGGAGCACGTACGACTTGCGGTCCCGACGGCCGGTCTCCGGGCCGGAGTAGGCGACCAGCTCCATGCCGAAGACGACCTGGTAGAACTGCGCCGTCTGGGTGGCGTTGCCGACCACGAAGACGACCGCGTCCTGCGCCGTCACCGGGAACGGGTCGGCGGCCGCGTCATGCTCGACGAGGCCGACGAGGCGGCGCAGCTGGTCGGCGTCAAGACCGGCCTCGCGCTCCTCGGGGGTCAACTCAAGGGCGTGGGTCTGCGGGGTCATCGCTCGTTCCTCCACTTCGGGCCTCGCCGTCGAGGCATCCGCTGGATCGCGACCGCACCGAACGGGGTGGGCGGTGTGGTTGCGGAGAGCTTGCTCCTGTCGGGGTGGTTGGGCAACAGGTGGGATTCCGACTGCTCAATGTGTACAAGCTGATCAGAAAATCCCGCTGTCGGCTGCGCAAAATGTGCTGCCGATTGGGGGTGATGCCCGAAGACTGTGCAATGGGACGGTCACGCACTTCCGGGGCCGACGGGGCGCGGGAGGTGGCGGAGGAACCAGTCCGAGGCCAGCTCGGAGACCCGGTCCAGCGTCCCCGGCTCCTCGAACAGGTGGCTCGCGTGCGGCACCACCGCCAGCGCGGTCTCGCAGCGCAGCCGGCTCCGGGCCCGCCGGTTGAGGTCCAGCACGGTGGGGTCCAGGGAGCCGACGACGAGCAGCGTCGGCGCGCGGACCTGGGCCAGCGTGTCGGGTGCGGCGAGGTCCGGGCGGCCGCCCCGGGAGACCACGGCGCGCACGGCGGAGCCCAGCTCCGCGGCGGTGTGCAGCGCGGCCGCGGCGCCGGTGCTGGCGCCGAACAGACCGAGCGGCAGGCCCCGGGTCTCGGGCACGGCGGTGTCCGGGGCGTGCTCCGTCGTGCCCAGCCGCCGGGCGGCGGCGGTCAGCCGGCCGCCCAGCATCGCCACGTCGAACACGTTCCGCCGGTCGGCCTCCTCGGCCTCGGTGAGCAGGTCGAACAACAGCGTGGCCAGCCCGGTGCGGTTCAGGTACTCGGCGACCCGCCGGTTGCGCGGGCTGTGCCGGCCGCTGCCGCTGCCGTGCGCGAAGACGACGACCCCGCGCGCGCCGGCCGGGACGGTCAGCCGGCCCGCCAGGCGGACCCCGGCGACGGGCAGCAGCAGCTCGCGGTCCACCCCGGCCGAGGCCGCGGGCGGGTCGTCGCGGGCCTCGGCCAGCAGCCGCAGCACCTCCTCGTCCTCGGTCTGCGAGAAGTCGGCGTAGAACTCGCCGATCGCGTAGAACGGGGACGGCGTGTCGACGCAGACCAGCTCGTCGGCGACGTCGCCGAGGCGCTCGACCCAGTCCGCGGGCGCGGCCGGCACCGCGAGCACCACCCGGTGCGCGCCGCGCTCCCGGACGATCTGGCAGGCCGCCCGGGCGGTGGACCCGGTGGCGATGCCGTCGTCCACCACCACCACGGTGCGTCCGCGCAGGTCGGTGGGCGGCCGGCCGCCCCGGTAGCGGCGAGCCCGGCGCGCCAGCTCGGCGCGCTCCAGCCGCTCCACCTCGGCCAGTTGCCCGTTGGTGACCGAGGAGAACCGGATGACCTGGTCGTTCAGCACCCGGACGCCGTCCTCGCCGATCGCCCCCATGCCGAGCTCGGGCTGGTAGGGCACGCCGAGCTTGCGGATCACGCAGATGTCCAGTGGCGCGCCGAGCGCCGCGGCGACCTCGGCGGCCACCGGTACGCCGCCCCGCGGCAGCGCCACGACCACGGTGTCGGGGTCGGCCAGGTGGCCGAGCCGGGCGGCCAGTCGACGGCCTGCCTCGGTGCGGTCGGCGAAGCGGGTGAAGTGGGTTCCGGTGACGTGCATGACACGGCCTCCGGTTCCACCGTACGTCGTTCCGGTCGGGTCTGGGCGGTCGCGGAGGACCGCCGGGCGCGGGCAGGAGCGGACCGGTTGCGCGGGGTGGGCGCGGGCCGGCCGGGACGGTGGGCGGGAGCCGGCCGGGATCGGGGCGGGATCCGGGGTGGGATCGGGTCGGGATGCGGATGGGACGACACCCCCGTGCGGCCGGGACAACGGGCGGTGCACGGTTGATCGCAGAGGCGGACCGCAGAGCCCGCCCGCGACCGGAAGGAGCGCCCGTCATGTCGGGCACCGTCATCACCGACCTGCGCCGCCGAGGCGCCGTCGACCCCGGCCGCCTGCTCGCCGGACCGCTGCGCGGTGTCGGCCTGCAACGACTCGAGCCGGGCCGGAGCACCGAAGTGGCCGCCGACGGCGTCGAGCACGCGCTCTACGTCACGGCCGGCGCCGGGCTCGCCGAACTGCCCGAGGACGCCGTGCACCCGGACCATCCGGAGCGCGCCGACGCCGGCCTGCCGCTGGTCGAGGGCACCGCGGTCGTGCTGCCGCTCGGCTCGCGGACCGTCCTGACCGCCGGGACGGCCGGGCTGGAGTACTTCCACGCCCTGCTCGCCGTCCCCGCCTCCTTCGCACACCCGTTCGAAGCTCCTCCCGAAGAAGGTGACCCCAGGTGATCGTCACCACCGACACCGGCGCGGCCATGGTCGTCATCGGTCCGAACGGCGAACGCGTACGGATCCGCTCCCTCGCCCGGAGCCCGATGCTCGCCAGCGCCTGCGAGGCCTTCGACCACCTGCGGCTGAGCCCGGGCGCCCACCACGTGCTCGCGGGCCGGCCCGACGCCGAGACCGTGCTGCACGTGCTGCGCGGTGCCGCCGTCGTCGGTCAACTGTCCGACGAGCCGGACCACTTGGCCTCCGAAGGCGACCTGCTGCTGGCCCGCCGCGGCCGCACCCTGCACCTCGAAGCCGGGCCGCTCGGCGCGGAACTGCTCTGTCTGACCCTCGCCGTCCCCCGACACCGCGCCGGCACCCGGGCCGCCCTGGCCCGACGCCGCGCCGTCCGACGCGACCGGCCCTGACCGGTCCCGCCAGTCCTCGCCAGAGGAGACCCTCTTGATACTCGTCCCCGCCGCGGTCCCCCGCACCGCCCCCGCGTTCCAGCGGCTGATCGACCCGGAGCAGCGGCCGGCCATCCGCGCCGGACTGACCGTCGAGGCGCTGCCGCCGGGCGTCCAGGTCGAACAACTCCCCTACGAGTCCGTCGAGTCGGTGACCGTGGTGCTCTCCGGCCGGCTGTTCGCGGCCGGTCGGATCCTCTCCCCGGGCGAGGCGATGCACCACCGGCCCGGCACCTCCTGCCGGATCTCCGCCGTCCGCGGCGCGCCGACCACCGTGCTCACCGTCCGGCCCGCCCCGCTCCGGGCCGCCGTCCCGATCCAGCGGTCGAACTCCGCGCCCGCCGCGAGCTGGCGGCAGGTGGAGGTGGGCACCGTGCGGCTCGACCAGGACGGCGTCTGCGGGCCGTACGCGGACCGGGCTGCCGACGCCTTCGTGGTGGTCCTCTCCGGGGCCGCCGCCTTCCTCGGCGAGCTCGGTGAAGTGCCTCTGCTCGCAGGTGACTTGGTCTATGTCCGGGCGGGGGAGCGGTACGGCCTCCGGGCCGGCCGGCGCGGACCGGTCACCGCGGTGCTGGGTCGCGTCGGCGCACCCGGCGCGGTTCTGGGGCCGGAGTGGGACAGCAGGTCCCTGCCCTCGGGGCACGCCGGTCCGCAGAGTTGAGGCCGGAGCGAGCGACCTCGATCGGTCAGCGGTAGGGCTCGGCCCGCGACAACCCATCCATGACAACCGACAGATGACAGATTTCAACATCTGTCATCTGTCGGTTGTCATCTGTTCTCTGTTCTCTGTGCCTGTCGGCTGTGCGGTCAGCCCGGTCCGGCCGAAGCTCTCCGCAGGCCCGATGTCCCGGGCGCGTGGGGCACCCGTCGCGAATCCCGCCCCGACCGTCCCGGAGCCGCGCGTTCCGTCCTGCCCCGCCCCCGTCCGCTCCGCCCCGACACGCTGAGGACTCCGCGAGCCTGTCACGGAAAGTCACGGGATCGCCGCTGATAGTGTCGGCCGGGTGGATGAAGAACAGCCGGTGGCACCCGCGTACCCGGGCGGCAACCCGTCCGTCCGTGTGCTGATCGTCGACGACCACCCGCTCTTCCGGGAGGGGCTCAAGGCAGCGCTGGAGAGCGCCGAGGGCGTCCTGGTGGTCGCCGAGGCCGAGCGGGTCGCCGACGTCCCGGAGGCGGTCGCCCGGCACCGCCCGACCGTGGTGATCATGGACCTCTCGCTGCCCGACGGCTCCGGGCTGGAGGCCGTCCGGCAGCTCGCGACCCAGGAGGCGCCGCCACCCGTGCTGATGCTGACCATGTCGGACGACGACGGCAACCTGCTGGCCGCCCTCCAGGCGGGCGCGCGCGGCTACCTGGTCAAGGGCGCCGGGCGGGAGGAGGTGCTGCACGCGGTGCGGACGGTCGCGGCGGGCGGCGCGGTGTTCGGCGGCGAGGTGGCCGGACGGATCACCGCCCTGCTGGCCGGCGCGAAGATGCGCGAGGCGGGACAGCTCTTCCCCGAACTCACCACCCGGGAGGCCGAGGTCCTGGACCTGGTCGCGCGCGGGCTGGACAACCGGCGGATCGCCCGGGAGCTGGTGGTTGCGGAGAAGACCGTCCGCAACCACATCACCCACATCTTCGAGAAGCTGCACGTCGCCACCCGCGCCGAGGCGGTCGCCCGGGCCCGCGACATGGGCCTCGGCGACGATCGGGCCAACCCGGAGCGCTGAACGGCCGCACCGGAACCGCGCGTTGAACGACCGGGGCGGTCCGGAGAAGGTGAACCGGGGGTGCCGGCCCGCCGACCGGCACCCCCGGGGTCTTGCCGTCCGGGCCCTACGGCCGCATCTCGTACGCGCCGGAGAGCGCCTCGACCTGAGCCCAGACCCGGGCGTCCCGCGCCGCGTCGGCGACCGGGCGCCGGACGTTCGCCAGCGCCCAGGCGGCCTGCTCCTCGGTGGCCGAGGCCTTGCCGTGCAGCTCGGTGGCGTGCGCCGAGAAGTCGCGGACCAGCGCGTCGAAGATCCGGTCCAGCACGTCGCCGCCGTGCTCGGACGCGGTCAGGCCGGTCAACTCGGCCTGCTCCAGCACCAGCTGGCCGTAGACGATCAGCGCGAACAGCTGGCCGATCTCCAGCAGGAAGTCCAGGTCCGCCTGCTGCTCCTTGCTCGGCGCGTTCTGGAGAAGCAACGCGCAGAAGCCGTCGGCCTGTTCGCGGAAGCGGGCGACGTTGGGCAGCCCGGCGTGGCGGTCGTAGGCGGTGCGCCAGTCGTGGAAGCGGATCGCGCCGAGGCCGCGGGCCGGGCCCTGCCGGAACAGGAAGGCGTCGTCGGTGGCGTCCAGGCGGGTCGGCACCGGAGCGTAGTCGGCCGGGGCGAACAGGTAGTTGCCCATGAACTTGAGGATCAGCGCCAGGTTGACGTGGACGGTGCCCTCCAGCTTCGGCAGGCCGCGGATGTCCTTCGCGGCCTTGTCGAAGTAGGTGTCCGCTTCGAAGCCCTTGGCCGCGATGACGTCCCACATCAGGTCGATGACCTTCTCGCCCTCGGTGGTGACCTTCATCTTGGTCATCGGGTTGAACAGCAGGTAGCGGCGGTCCTCGGGCGAGGCGGTGCGGAAGTAGTCCACGGCCCGCGCGCTGAACAGCTTCATCGCCGCCAGGCGGACGTAGGCGTCGGTCAGCTCCCGCTTGACGTGCGGGAAGTCGGTGACCCGCTTGCCGTACAGCATCCGGTTGTGGGCGTGCGTGACGGCCTCGTACATCGCGTGCTCGCAGATGCCGATCGAGGCGGTGCACAGGTTGAACTTGCCGACGTTGACGGTGTTGAGCGCGGCGTCGAAGGCGGCCTGACCGGTGTGCAGCACGTCCTCGGCGCGCACCGGGTAGTCCTCCAGGCGGAACTCGCTGACGTACATCTGCGCGTTCACCACGTTCTTGACCAGGTGGTACGCGTCGTGGCGGCTGTCGGCGGCGAAGAAGACATAGCCCTCCGGGCCCTCGACGTCCGAGCGGCGGCCGAACACCGAGACCAGGCCGGCCACGTTCCCGTTGCCGATGTAGTACTTGGAGCCGGTCGCGGTGAAGCCGCCCTCGCCGTTCGGGGTGAGGATCATGTCGGTGGAGTAGATGTCGGCGCCGTGGGTGCGCTCGGAGAGGCCGAAGGCCATCACGTGGCCTTCCGCGAGGAGCTTGGCGGCGCGGGCGCGGACGGCCTCGTTGCCGCTCTGCCAGACCGGGCCGAGGCCCAGGATGGTGACCTGCCAGGTGTACCAGTAGCCGAGGCCGTAGAAGCCGAGGATCTCGTTCAGCTCGGCGATCCGCGCGGTGTCCCAGCGCTTGTCGGGGTCGGCCGCGGCGGGGGTCAGGAACTCCGCGAACAGGCCCTCCTTCGCGGCGAAGTCCAGGAAGTCGGCGTACCAGCTGCGGTCGATGTAGGTGTCGATCAGCGCCTTCTTGCCGCGGGACTCGAACCAGTCCACCGTCGCGCGCAGCAGCCGGCGGGTCGGCTCGTCGAACTGTGCGGGGTCGTAGCTACGCGGGTTGAAGAGCATCGAGGGGCTCCCGGGGTCGAGGGTACGGAGAGGGCGGTGCGGCGGCCGGTGCGGCCTGGACGGCCGGGCGGCCGGTCAGGGCGCGGCCGTCAGGAGGGCCGGTCGGCGGCGAGCCGGCGCAGGGTGGCGAGCACGTCGTCGAGCCAGGCGAGCGTCATCCGCTCGTACTCGATGCCGCCGCGCAGCACCACGTGCTGCAGCTGCTCCCGGGCGTCGAGCGCGGTGGCGTCGGGGAAGTCACGCTGCTCGCCGTGCAGGTAGCGGGCGAGCAGGGCGGCATGGCTCTCGCGGTGCCGTTCGACCTCGGAGACCAGGGCGGCCGGGTCGTCGAACGCGGCGGCCCGGATCTTGACCGCGAGCTCGTGCCGGACGGTCTCCGGCTCGACCGGTTCGCGCAGCCAGCCGGCCAGCGCGGCCCGTCCGGCCTCGGCCGCCGAGTACACCTTCTTGTCCGGGCGCCCGTCCTGGGGGACCTCCTGCGCGGCCACCCAGCCGTCCGCCTCCATCCGCCGCAGCACCCGGTAGATCTGCTGGTGGGTGGCGGTCCAGAAGCGTCCGATCGAGCGGTCGAACCGCCGGGCGAGCTCGTAGCCGGAGCCGGGCTGCTCCAGCAGCGAGACGAGGATCGCGTGCTCCAGTGCCATGGCCCGCATCCTGCTATGCAACGAGTTGCATAGGCAATGGCGACCCGAGGGGTTGAGACGCAGGTCACCGGCGTGATCGGATGGTTATCGGTCATTCTCGGTCAACAGGTGCAAAGCGTTAGATAAGCGCCAGAATGGGTACGGGGCAAGCGCCTTACCGGTTCGGACCACAGGAGGTGGTATCGGTGGCAACCCATATCCCGACGACGGGCATGGAGCACCATCCGGACATCGTCGAACTGCGCGAACGTTATGAGCGGGTCACCTCGACCCCCCGCGCCCAGGGAATCGAAGCCCTGGCAGTCCTGGCCGGCCTCTTCCTGGCGGCATCGCCGTGGATCGTCGGCTTCACCGCGTTCAGCACCCTGACCGTGACCTGCCTGATCGTGGGTCTGGCCTACACGGCCCTGATGGCCGGCTACGGATCAGCCTACGAACGCACCCACGCGCGGGCCTGGGCGGCCGCCGCGCTCGGTGTCTGGACGATCATCTCCCCATGGGCCGTCTCCGGGTCCGTCGCGGTCGGCAAGAACATCGTGACCTGCGTCATCGCGGGTGCCGTGATGTTCCTGCTCGGCCTGGCGGCGATCTCGATGGCGACCATGACGTCGAACGGAGCGTCGATGCGGCGCGGCCGGGCCGGCCGCGCCAAGGGCTGATCTTCCCCGCAGCCCGAGCCGGGGCGCGGAGGGCCTGTCGCCCGCCGCGCCCCGGCGCACGCCCCGGCAGGGGGCGCCACCCGCCCGGGGGTGCCGTCATCCGCTCAGGGGTGCGCCAGCCGTTCAGGGGTGCGTCATCCGCAGCACGTCGAGGGCCTCGTCCAACTGTTCGTCGGTGAGCAGGCCCTGCTCGAGGTAGCCGCGCTCCAGCACCACCTGACGGATCGTCTTGCGCTCGGCCAGCGCCTGCTTGGCGACCTTGGCGGCCTCCTCGTACCCGATGTAGCGGTTCAGCGGGGTCACCACCGAGGGCGAGGACTCCGCGTACTCCCGCGCCCGTTCGACGTTGGCGGTGATGCCGTCGACCGTCCGGTCGGCCAGCAGCCGGGCGCTGTTGGCGAGCAGCCGCACCGACTCCAGCACGTTGCGGGCGATCACCGGGAGCATCACGTTCAGCTCGAAGTTGCCGCTCGCGCCCGCCAGCGTCACCGTCGCGTCGTTGCCCACCACCTGGGCGGCCACCATCAGCACCACCTCGGGCAGCACCGGGTTCACCTTGCCCGGCATGATCGACGAACCGGGCTGGAGATCCGGCAGGTTGATCTCTCCGAGCCCGGTGCGCGGGCCGGACCCCATCCACCGCAGGTCGTTCGCGATCTTCGTGAACCCGACCGCGACCGTGCGCAGTTGACCGCTCAGCTCGACCAGGGCGTCCCGCGCCCCCTGCGCCTCGAAGTGGTTCCTGGCCTCGGTCAGCGGCAGGTCGGTGGCGCGGGCGACCTCCGCGATGACGGCCGCCGGAAACCCGGGCGGGGTGTTGATGCCGGTGCCCACCGCCGTGCCGCCGAGCGGCAGTTCGGCCACCCGCGGGAGGGTGGCCAGCAGCCGCTCCCGCCCGTGCCGCACCTGCGCCGCGTAGCCGCCGAACTCCTGGCCGAGCGTGACGGGCGTGGCGTCCATCAGGTGCGTGCGGCCCGACTTGACGACCCGGGCGAACTCGGCGGCCTTGCGCTCCAGCGCCTCCGCGAGGTGCTCCAGCGCCGGGACCAGGTCGTGGGTGACGGCGGCGGTGGCGGCGATGTGGATCGAGGACGGGAAGACGTCGTTGGACGACTGACTGGCGTTGACGTGGTCGTTCGGGTGGACGGGCCGGCCCAGCCGCTCGGCGGCCAGGGTGGCGATCACCTCGTTGGTGTTCATGTTGGACGAGGTGCCCGAACCGGTCTGGAACACGTCCACCGGGAACTGGTCGTCCCAGTGCCCCTCCGCGACCTCCTCGGCCGCCGCCGCGATCGCCTGCGCCGTCTCCTCCTCCAGCACCCCGAGCCGGGCGTTCACCCGGGCCGCGGCGGCCTTGATCCGGGCCAGCGCGGCGATGTGCGCCCGCTCCAGCCGCTGGCCGGACACCGGGAAGTTCTCCACCGCCCGCTGCGTCTGCGCCTGCCACTTCGCGTCGGCCGGCACCCGGACCTCGCCCATCGAGTCGTGCTCGATCCGGTACTCCTGCGGCTGTTCCTGCTGGCCACCCATCGCGCGCTGCACCTCCTGTACGGGCCGGACCGGCCCGGAACGGATCTCCGATCACCACAGCCGCGGAGGGGGCCCGGGTATTTCCGGTCGGGGTGATCCGGTTTCCGGCCGGGACGGCCCGGCCTCCGGCCCGGGTGAACCGGGCGCATGCCGGGCGCCTACCGGCCGGGCGCCTACCCGGCCGGGCAGCCACCGCCCCGGGTGCCTACCGCCCGGGCAGCTCGACGCGGACCAGTTCGCCCGGGGCGGTGCCGGCCTGGACCACGAGGTCGCCGCCCGGGGCCCAGACGCCGGAACCGCCCGAGCTGTCCGGGTACTCGCCGGTTGCCCCGGCGGAGGTCGAGAGCACGCACCACACCCCGTGGGCGGCGGCCCGGTCGCGGAAGTGGCCGTCCCGGCGTTCGGCCTGGGCGGCGCCGGGCCCGTAGAGGGTGGAGGCGACGTAGGCGTCGATGCCGAGCGCGGCGGTCTCCGCGGCGTGCGCCGGATCGGCGGCGTCCGCGCAGACCGCCAGGCCGAGCCGCAGGCCGTCCAGCTCCAGGACCGCGGGCTTCTCACCGGGGGCGAAGCGTTCGACCTCGGCGCCGTGCAGGCGCATCTTCCGGTAGACGACCCGGGCGCCGTCCCCGGTGACCGCCAGCGTGGCGATGGACTCGCGACCGTCGGTCTCGGCGACCGGCGCCCCGACCAGGGCGACGGCACCGGCCTCGGCGCAGGCGGCCACCAGGGGGGCGAGGCGGGCGTCCGCCGGGTCGACGGCCGGTGCGGCCAGGTCGTAGCCGGTCAGCGACAGCTCGGGGAACACCACCAGCCGGGTGCCCGCCTCCCGGACCGCCGCGGCGTGCAGGGCGACGTTCTCGGACACGGTTTCCGGACGGTGGGCGGCCGCGCAGCGAGGCTGGGCGGCGGCGACGGTCAGCGACGTGGTCGAGGACACGGCGGAGCCTCCGGCGGTGGGGGTGGCGTGAGGTGGGGTGTCGATGATCAACCTATGCGCCCGCCGAGGACGTGGGCAAACAGCCTTCGGGCGGGGTACGGGCCAGACGGGCGGGGCTCCGGGCGCCGATCGGGTCGATCTCACTCGAAGGAGTGAGATCCCCGGCGGGCGCTTCAAACTGCCGTGCGCCCCTTCGTACGCTCCAGACCGGGCCGGGCGGACTCCGGCCGGACCCGGATCGCCGCAGCTCGGCCCGGGGGGAACCAGCGCGAGGGGCGGACGGACGGATGACCGCAGGACACGGTCCGATGGGCGGAACGGGTGACGGGGCCGCAGCGGAGGGGATGGTCCCGACGAATGCCCGGGCGGACGCCCCGGCGAACACCCCCTCGACGGCTCCGGCGGACGCTCGGCAGGGCGCGGGGCGGGGTGCCGGTGGCGGCCTCACCCGTCGGCGGCTGCTGGGCGCGTCGGCGGCACTCGGCGGTGCGGCCTGGCTGCTGCGCGGCACCATCGGCCCGGACAGCGCCGAGGCCGCCACGCCCGTCCCGCCCGGGCTGCCCGCCGGCACCGAGCTCTACCAGCGGGTCTTCCAGAACTGGTCCGGCGAGATCCGCACCGACCAGCTGTGGACCTGCGCGCCGCGCACTCCCGATGAGGTCCCGGCCCTCGCCGACTGGGCGCACGCCAACGGCTGGCGGCTGCGCGCCTCCGGCTACCGGCACACCTGGGCGCCGCTCACCGTCGCCGCCGGGACCCCGGAGAGCGCCCGGGTCCTGCTGGTGGACACCAGCCGGCACCTCACCGCGATCAGCGCCGACTCGCCCGACACCGTCCGGGTGCAGACGGGCGCCACCATGGAGGCCCTGCTCGCCCACCTGGCCGACCGCGGTCTCGGCCTGACCGCCTGCCCCGCCCCCGGCGAGATCACCGTCGGCGGCGTGCTCGCCATCGGCGGCCACGGCACCGCGCTGCCGGCCGCCGGGGAGGTGCGGCCGGAGGGCCACGGCTACGGCTCGGTCAGCAACCAGGTCGTCCGGCTCACCGCCGTCGTCCTCGACCCCGCCACCGGCCGCTACACGCTGCGCACCTTCGAGCGCTCCGAGGCCGACAGCGCCGCCTTCCTGGTGCACCTGGGCCGCGCCTTCCTCACCGAGGTGGTGCTGCGGGTCGGCGCCGACCGGCCGCTGCGCTGCGTCAGCCGGCTCGACATCCCGGCGGGCGAACTCTTCGCCCGCCCGGGCTCCGGCGCGGGGACGGGCGGCGACGGCGGGCTCGGCGGGGTGCTCGGGGGAGTGCTGGGCGGCGTCCTGGGCGGTGGCGGGGGAGGCCCGCGCACCTTCGCCGACTTCGTGGAACGCGACGGCCGGGTCGAGGCGATCTGGTTCGCCTACACCGAGTACCCCTGGCTCAAGACCTGGAGCGTCACCCCGGACAAGCCGCTCGCCTCGCTGTCCGTCGACGACCCCTACAACTACCCCTTCTCGGACAACCTGCCGGAACCGGTCGCGCGACTCGCCGGTGAGATCGTCACCGGCGCCTGGGCGTCGGCCCCGCTGTTCGGCCAACTCCAGTACCTGGTCGCGAAGGTGGGACTGACCGGCGACATCACGGAGGTCCTGCTCTCCGGCGCCCTGCTGCGCCGGCTGCTCAGCGGCGAGGTGCTCACCCACCTGCTCGCCGGTGGCCTGCGGTCCGACCTCTGGGGCCCCTCGCGCACCCTGCTCCAGTACGTCCGGCCGACCACCCTGCGGGTCACCGCCAACGGCTACGCGATCCTCACCAGGCGTGCCGACCTCCAGTGGGTGGTCAGCGAATTCGCGGCCTACTACCGGGAGTTGCTCGCCACCTACCAGGCCAGGGGCGAGTTCCCGGTGAACGGCGCGGTGGAGATCCGGGCCACCGGGCTGGACGACCCGGCCTCCTCCGGCGTCCCTGGCGCCCGGCCGCCGCTGCTGTCCGCACTGCGCCCGCGCGCCGACCGCCCCGCG
Organism: Kitasatospora sp. Xyl93; assembly: GCF_055383135.1. NCBI lineage: Bacteria > Bacillati > Actinomycetota > Actinomycetes > Kitasatosporales > Streptomycetaceae > Kitasatospora > Kitasatospora sp. Xyl93. The sequence goes on from NZ_AP029185.1 coordinate 6,617,036, forward strand.
TGGGACACGGCGGTCTGGCTGGACGTCCTCGCCTTCCCCGGCACCCCCGGACTGGAGCGCTTCGCCCGGGAGTTGGAGCAATGGCTGCTGCGCACCTTCGACGGCACCCGGGCCGGCCTGCGGGTCGAGTGGTCCAAAGGCTGGGCGTACACCGATGACGCCGCCTGGTCCGACCCCGACCTCCTCGGGCGGGTCATCCCCGACAGCCTGCGGGCCGGCGGCGGGCCCGGCTGGGACGAGGCGGTCGCCGTCCTGGACCGCCACGACCCGTACCGGGTGTTCGGAAACCCGTTCCTGGACGGGCTGTTGAAGTAGCCGGAGCGCGGCACCGGCGTTGCCTGGCGGTGAGCCGGGCGAGTGCGTCGGGCGTTGGGCGGGCAGGGCGAGAGCACGGTGGCGGCGTAGTCGGCGCGCTCGGAGTGGGGCGCCGGGCGCCGTTCCCGGCGGTGGTCGTCGCGGGTGCGGCGATGACGGCGCTGCCGCGGCTCAGCGAAGCGGGGTGACAGCTGACAGAGTTTGAAATCTGTCAGCTGTCATCTGTTATCCGTCAGCGGTCGGCTGTCATCTGTCGGCCGTCACTTGTTCGCCGGTCTGCCGTCAGCGGTCTCCGCCCGGCCCGCTTCCACGCCGGCGTCCTCGTCGGCCGCACGCGCTGCCGCACGTGTCGCCATCCTCACGCGTTCGCGCCCGCCCACCACTCGGCCGGGTGCGGAATACTCGCCGGTATTCCGCCGAGAGTACAAGGAGCTTCAATGACGAAGCCGAACCGGATCGACCCGTCCGACCTGCTCGCCGTCGGCGACCTGCTCTCCGACGAGGAGCGGCTGATCCGCGACACCGTGCGCCGGTTCACCGAGGAGCGCATCCGCCCGCACATCGGCGAGTGGTTCGAGCGAGGGGTCTTCCCGGCCCGCGAACTCGCCCCCGAACTCGGCGCCCTGGGCGTGCTCGGGATGCACCTCGACGGCTACGGCTGCGCGGGCGCCGACGCGGTGGCGTACGGGGTGGCCTGCATGGAGCTGGAGGCGGCCGACTCCGGGCTGCGCAGCTTCGTCTCCGTCCAGGGCTCGCTGGCGATGCGCTCGATCCACGCCTTCGGCTCCGAGGAGCAGAAGCAGCGCTGGCTGCCCGGCATGGCCGCCGGCGAGCTGATCGGCTGCTTCGGCCTCACCGAGCCGGACTTCGGCTCGGACCCGGCCAACATGCGCACCCGGGCGGTGCGGAAGGGTGGCGAGGACGGCGACTGGGTGCTGTCCGGCAGCAAGATGTGGATCACCAACGGCAGCATCGCGGACGTCGCCGTGGTCTGGGCGCAGACCGAGGAGGGCGTGCGCGGCTTCCTGGTCGAGCGCGGCACCCGCGGCCTGACCGTCACCGACGTGCACGGCAAGCTCTCGCTGCGTGCCTCGGTCACCAGTGAGCTGGCCTTCGACGAGGTGGTGCTGCCCGCCGATGCCGTGCTGCCCGGGGTGGTCGGCCTGCGCGGACCGCTCTCCTCCCTCAACGAGGCGCGCTACGGCATCCTCTGGGGCACCGTCGGCGCCGCCCGCGACTGCTACACCTCCGCCCTGGAGTACGCCAAGAGCCGGATCCAGTTCGACCGCCCGATCGCGGGCTTCCAGCTGACCCAGCAGAAGCTGGTCGAGATGATGCTGGAGGTCGAGAAGGCGTACCTGGTCGCCCTGCGGATCGGTCGGCTCAAGGAGCAGGGCGCGGCCCGCCCGCCGCACGTCAGCTTCGGCAAGCTCAACAACGTCCGTACCGCGCTGGAGATCGCCCGCAGCGCCCGGACCGTCCTCGGGGCCAACGGCATCACCACGGAGTACCCGGTGCTGCGGCACGCCAACAACCTGGAGTCGGTGCTCACCTACGAGGGCACCAGCGAGATCCACACCCTGGTCCTCGGCGAGGCCATCACCGGCGAGTCCGCCTACCGCTGACGGGCGGCCGTCCACCCCGATCCGGCCCGGGAAATCCGGTGGCCGGGCCCGCCGCGGCCCGGCTACCGTCCCTGCCATGACCAGCCGTTCCGGCCCGACGCCGCCCCCGACCACCACCCTCTGGCGCCCCACCGGCCCCGAGGAGCTGGCCCTGGTCGAGGCCGCCGACTGGCGCGCCTGGCCGCCCCGACTGCCCGAGCAGCCGATCTTCTACCCCGTCCTCAACGAGGACTACGCGATCCGGATCGCCCGGGACTGGAACGTGCCCGCCTCCGGCGTCGGCTACGTCACCCGCTTCAAGGTCGACGCCGCGTTCCTCGCCCGCTACCCCGTTCAGCGGGCAGGTGGCCGGACGATCCTCGAACTCTGGGTGCCGGCCGAGGAGTTGGCCGAGTTCAACCGGCACATCGTCGGCCGCATCGAGATCGTCCACGAGTTCCGGCCGCAGAGCTGAGCGACCCGTGCCCTGAACGATCCGTGCCTTGAGCGGCCCCACAGCCCTGAGGGGCTCACCACCCTGAGCGGCCCGTAGCAGTGACGGACGGCGCGTCCCGGACGGGGCGGCCGGGGACCACCTCCCGACGGCTCCCCGGCGCCCTTCCGACACCTCGTGGACACCCGGCGTTCGGGGCCGGGACGCCGACCGGTACGGCGGCCGGTGAAGAGTGGCGCGGTCGGCGGCGCCCTCGGCGGGCGCGGCCGGATGTGCACGACCGAAAGGAACCCCCCGCCATGTCCGCTGTCCAGTGGCCCCGCCCGCGCGTGCTCGTCGTCGGGATCGACGGTGTCCGCCACGACTACCTGGCGCAGGTGCCGATGCCGAGGCTGCGGGAGGTCGCCGAGGCCGGGTTCCTGGTGCCGGTCACCGTCGCGGACACCACGCCCACCATGTCCGGGCCGTGCTGGGCCACCATCGTGACCGGGGTCGAGCCCGCCAAGCACGGGGTCTGGGGCAACCACCTGGGCGGCAACCGACTCGACGTCTTCCCCGACTTCGCCACCCGGCTCGCCCGGGGCGACCGCCGCCGCACCTTCGTCGCGGCCGGCTGGGACCCGCTGATGATCAACGAGTCCGGCGGCCCGCTGTTCCGCGCCCCCGGCCGGCTCTCCTACGTCGCCCCCGCCGAGGACACCCCGGAGGCCTGGGAGGACGTGGACGAGGAGGTCACCCGGGAGGCCGTCCACGTCCTCGGCACCGCCGACCCCGAGGCCTCCTTCGTCTACCTGGGCGCCGTCGACGAGACCGCCCACTTCCGGGGCTGCGGCGAGGAGTACCGCGCGTCCATGCGCACCGCCGACGAGCGCCTCGGCCGCCTCCTCGACGCCGTCCGCGGCCGGGCGACCCACGCCGAGGAGCAGTGGACGGTCATCGTCGTCACCGACCACGGGCACGTGGACGCCGGCGGCCACGGCGGCCGTACGGTCGAGGAGCGGACGGCCTGGGTCGCCTGCGCCGGGCACGGCATTCCGGCCGGCCCGCCCACCGGCGAGATCCGCCACCCGGACGTCGCCGCCCAGGTGTACGCCTCGCTGCTGCGCCCGATCGACCCGCACTGGACCCTCGACGGCCGCCCGTTCCCGGTCGCCCGGCCGGTACCGGTGGCGGTCCGGTAGCACGGGTGGTCGGGCCCGGGGCCGCCCACCGGTGCTCCGGGTGCAGCAGGCCGGGCTGCGGCGGCGCCGGGCTTGGGCAAGGCTCGATCGGGACTCGGGCCGCGTCCGGCCCGGGCGGGTCGACCCCGGCTCGGGAGCGGCACGTCCCCGGGACCGGCGGGCCCCGCACCCGCGGGCCTCAGGGTCCCAGCCGAACGGCATACGCCTGAAGGTGGAGAAGGTACCCCGTGGGTCGGAGACGACATCGCGACCTGGTGGTGACGATCCGACGGGTCCGGACACGCCACGATGGTTGCACCGGACGGCGGGGCACGCAGGCCGGGCCGGTGGCACCGGCCCGGGCGGCCGCGCCGGAGGCGGAGACGAGCGGCAACAGCCGCACCGGTCAGGACACGGAGAGGGCAGTCGGGCATGAAGGGCATCGTGAGCAAGGTCGCGCTGGGAGTCGCGGGCACCGGCATGGCCGTCGCCGTGGCAGCCGTGGCAATCGGCCCGCGGGTGTCCGACTGGTACGACGAGCACCACCAGCAACAGGGGTCGTACGAGACCGGCACCCAGGCCAAGGCCGACCGCCGGTCGATGCCGACCTGGCTGCCCGACAACGCCTCCGGGGTGAAGTACCTGATGTCCACCAAGGGCGACGACCGCCTGCTGCACGCCACCCTCCCGGAGGGGCGGCTGCCGGCCGGCTGCACCGTCGGGCTGCCGGGCAGGAGCGCCCACCCGGTGCCGGAGTCGCTCAAGGCCGGCTGGTTCCCCGAGAACGTCGCGGCCAGGGCGAGCGGCACCTGCGGGCACTACAACGTGGCGCTGACCGGAAACCAGCTCTACGCCTGGCAGGACGGCGCAGCGGTGCAGGCGGCGCTGCGCGCCGAGCACGTCGCCAAGCACTGAGTCCGGCGGTCGGTCGCGGGCGCGCGCCGGCCGGCAGCCCGCCCGCCCGACCACCCTGGACGACCGCCCCTGGCCATCCCGGCCAGGGGCGGAAACGGCCCGCCCGCACCGGAAGGTGCGGGCGGGCCGCAGTCGTGCGCGGGCGCGGAACGGGCGGCGGGCGACCCGCCCGAACACACCCCCACGGCCGAACAGCTCGCACCCCCGCTGTCGGAACCGGACCGGGCTGCGATAGGACGGAGCGCGAACGAGCCCCACGTCGCCCGTCCGTAAGGAGAACCATGCCCGGCCCGACCGTCGGCCCCACCGACGACACGTCGACCGCTGCCACCACCACCCCCGCCTCCGCCTCCGTCGCCACACCCGCCACACCCGCCACGCCCGGCGCCGCATCCGTCGCCGTACCGGGCGCCGCATCCGTCGCCGCGTCCGGCGCCGGACAGGGCCGTCCGGGCTGGGCCGTGATCGCCGCCCTCGGCGGTCTCGCCGCGCTCGGCCCGCTCACCACCGACCTCTACCTCCCGGGCCTGCCCGCGATCGCCGCCGACCTGGTCGCCCAGCCGGCCGCCGTCCAGCTCACCCTGACCTTCTCGATGTTCGGGGTCGCGGCCGGGCAGTTGCTCTTCGGGCCGCTCAGCGACCGCTTCGGGCGCCGCCCGCCGCTGCTCGCGGGGCTCGTCCTCTACACCCTGTCCAGCCTGGTGTGCGTGTTCGCGCCGAACCTGTCGGTGCTGATCGCCGCCCGCTTCGTCCAGGGCGCGGCCGGCTCCGCCGGGCTGGTGATCGGGCGCGCCGTCTCCCGGGACCGCTTCCAGGGCGTCGCACTGCTGCGCTTCCTCGCCTCGATCGCCCTGATATCGGGGCTGGCGCCGATCCTCGCCCCGATCGTCGGCGCGCAGCTGATGCGGTTCACCTCGTGGCGCGGCACCTTCGGCGTGCTCACGGCGCTCGGGCTGCTGCTCACCCTGGTCTCGCTCGGGGTGCTGCGCGAGACGCTGCCGCCGGAGACCCGGCACGCCGGCGGGGTGGGCACCACCCTGCGGACGATGGGCCGACTGCTGCGCAACCTGCCGTTCCTCGGGCTGGCGCTGACCAGCTCCCTCGCCTTCGGGGCGCTGTTCGGCTACATCAGCGGGTCCTCGACGGTGCTCCAGCACGTGTACCACGTCTCGCCGCAGACCTACAGCCTGCTGTTCGGGCTGAACTCGTTCGCGATCGTGGTGATGACCCAGGTGAACGGGCGGTTGCTGGCGCCGCGCTTCACCCAGCGGACGCTGATGCTGGGCAGCCTCGCGGCGGCGGTCGCCGCCGGGGTGGCGCTGGTGCTGCTGACGACGGTGTGGGACTTCGGGCTGGCCGGCTTCTGCGCGCCGCTGTTCGTGATGATGGGCAGCCTGGGCGTGCTGCTGCCGAACACCGCCGCCCAGGCGCTCGGCCTGGTCGAGCCGCAGGTGGCGGGTACGGCGTCGGCGCTGCTCGGGACGGGCAACTTCCTGTGCGGCGCGGTGGTCGCACCGCTGAGCAGCCTGGGCGGTCAGCCCTCGGCGGTGCTGCTGGCGCTGGTGGTCCTGGTCTGCGGGGTGCTGGCGACGGTGGTGTACCTGGCGCTGTGCCGGCCGGAGCGGCAGCGGACAGGTGACGCCGGACGGAAAACGGATGACAGCTGACAGATGTTGAAATCTGTCAGCTGTCATCCGTTAGTCGTCGTTCGTCATTCGCCCCGCGTCACCCGAGGGCGACTCAGGCGATGGAGAAGTCGTCCCCGTACACGTTGCCCTGGCCGTACCAGCCGTGCAGGTACACGGTGACGGTGCCGTTGGCGCCGGTGGTGAAGGGAACGGACAGCTTGGTCCAGCCGGAGGAGTTGGCCCAGGCGCTGGCGGTGGCGCCGCCGTTGACGCCGACGTAGGCGTAGTTGCCCTGCACCCAACCGCTCAGGGTGTAGCTGGTGTTGGGCTTCAGCGTGACGGTCTGCGAGCACTCGCCGGTCTGGCTCGCGGAGGCCGCGGCCTGCAGCGCCTTGGCGCCGGAGTGGACCGGGGTGGAGACCACGGCGCCGCCGCTCTGGCAGGCCCACGGAGCCAGGCTTCCGGTCTCCAGGTCACCGTTGACCAGGCCGGTCGTCGGGCCGGTCCCGGTGACGGTCAGCGTGTAGGTCGCGGTGTGGCTGCCGGACGCCCCGGTGGCGGTGACGGACAGCGGGTAGGTGCCAGGCGCCGCGGCCGAGGTGGTGGAGACGTTCAGCGTGGCGCTGTTGCCGGCGGTGACGCTGCCGGGGGTGACGGTGGCGGTGACGCCCGCCGGGGCGCCGCTGACCGTGAGGTTGACGTTCTGCGCCGAGCCGGCGGTGACGGCCGTCGCGACGGTGGCCGAGGTGGACGAACCGGCCGCGGCGGTACCGGAGTTCGGGTTCACGGCGACCGAGAAGTCGTTGCCCGGCTGGGTGCCGGTGACGTTCAGGGTGAAGGTGCTGGTGTGGCTGCCGGAGGCCGCCGCGCCGGTGACCGTGATCGGGTAGCTCCCGGGCGTCACCGAGGAGGTGGTGGAGACGTTCAGCGTGGCGCTGTTGCCGGCGGTGACGCTGCCGGGGGTGACGGTGGCGGTGACGCCCGCCGGGGCGCCGCTGACCGTGAGGTTGACGCTCTGCGCCGAGCCCGCGGTGACGGCCGTCGCGACGGTCACGGAGGTGGACGAACCGGCGGCCACCGTCGCGGAGTTGGGGTTGACCGACACCGAGAAGTCGTTGTTCACCGTCGAGCCGCTGGTGAACGGCGCGAAGATGTGGGTGAAGTCCCAGGTGTTCTGGGCGATCCCGGAGCAGTTGTCGTTGCCCTTGGTGCCCGGGCAGCCGCCGTTGTCGCGCTGGAGCGCCCAGAAGGACAGCGTGTTGATGCCCTTGGCGACCGCCCAGTTGTACACGGTGGTGGCGTTGGCCAGGGTGAAGGTCTCGGCCGGGCCGAAGTCGTCGACACCGATCATCTCGGTGATCCCGATCGAACCCCACAACTGGGCGGGGGTCTTGGACGGGTAGAGCTTGGCGAGCTGGTTGTAGAGCCCCTGCGCGGAGGTCTGGGTGTCGGCCGCCATGTCGTGGACGGCGTTGTCGTAGTAGTCGAAGGTCATCATGTTGACGACGTCGATCCGCGCGTTGTTGCTCACCGCGTTGCGCAGCACCGCGAGGCCGCTGTCGGCCAGCCCGGAGGTGGTGGTCGGCAGCGTGTAGGAGAACTGGATGTTCCGGCCCTTGGTGGCGGCCCAGTCCTGCACCAGCTTGATCGCCTTGTTGCGGCGGTCGATCCCGCCGCTGTTGGTCAGCGAGTTGTCCTCGATGTCGAGGTCGATCCGGCTGATGTCGTAGGTGGTGATCACGTTCTCGAAGGCGGCCGCGATCTGGTTGACATCGGTGCAGCTGTCGGCCAGTTCGGTGCCGGTGTTGTCGGCGGTGTAGCCGCCGAAGGACGGGATCACGTCCCCGCCGTTGGCGCGGATGGTCGCGATGTCGGCGCCGAAGGTCGCGGAGGACACCGGCATGGAGGTGTCGCCGTTCCAGTACGGCGTGCAGGAACCCTTGGTGGCGGTCTGGAGGAACGCCATGGTCAGGTGCTTGGCGCCGGACTGCGCAGCCAGCTGGGCCGGGCTCTGGCCGGTCCAGGCCTCGAAGTAGGGGGCGAAGACCCGGCTGGGGAGCGGGGTGGCGGCTTGGGCGGAGCCCGTCCCGGCGGCGACCAGGCCGGCCGAGGCGACCAGCGTGGCGCAGGCCGTCAACACGGCCTGGACTGTTCGGCGAAGGCGCATGGATTCTCCAACAGACGTGGTGGGGCAGGACGTTGGGAGGTGCGGATGGTCCGGCCGGACGGCCGTGTGGGGTCGGCCGAAGGGTCCCGGACCGGGTCGGATATCGGGAGTGCGGGCGTTCGGGCGTGCGAAGGCCCACCGACTCGCGTGGACGCGGGCGGCGTGCGGATGCGCGCGCCGTACGGAGCGGGGGTGGGGCGGAGCAGGGCAGGGCAGTGCCTCAGCCGCCGGTGGTCACACCCCCACAGTGCATCCCGGTCGGATCGACATGCTTATGTTTGGACTAGACCACTGGTCTGTCAAGAGACCTAACAGTTCGTCACCACACGGCCCGTCCGGTGGAAGGGGGCGGTGGGCGCCCGGGGTCGGGAGGGGTACCGGCGTCGGCTGCGTGAGGGGCCGGGAACGAGAAGACCGTGGCCGCGCCCCCGGGAAGGGGCGCGGCCACGGCGGCCCGGCGCTCAGGACACCGGGCGGTTCATGGTGTCGCGGATCGGCCTGCCCGGTGGCCCGAGGATCTGCGGGCCGGATCGGCGGATCGGCGGAACGCGGATCAGCGGATCAGCGGGACGGCGGGCAGAGCGTGGCGAGCAGCGCCTCGTTGATCTTCGCGGCGGTGTCGGGACCGAAGCCCTGCGGGTGGTCGGCGGAGGTGAAGCGCTGATCGGCCAGCTCGACCAGCTTCTGCTTGTCCTTGGGGAACTGGTACATCGACTGGCACTGGTTGCGCGCCCGGTCCACGGCCTGGTCCGGCTTGCCGCCGACGATCGCCGGGTCGATCGCGTCCAGCGCGGAGACCAGTTTGGCCGTCAGGTCGTCGCCCGGCTTGGCGGGCAGTCCGGCGTCGGCGGGCGGGGCGGGCTTGGCCGGTGCGGGGGCTCCCGAGGCGCCGGCGTCGGGCGCGGGCGCGCCGGTGGCGCCGTCGGCCGTGGGGGCGGCCGAGCCGGGCGCGGGAACCGGGGGCGTGGCGGCGGCGTCGGAGGGCGCGGCGGTCGAGGCGGCGGTGGCGGTGGGGGAGCCGGCCGCGGCGGTGGGCTTGCCCGAGCCCGAGCCCGAGCCCGATCCGGAGCCGGAACTGGAACTGGAGCAGGCAGCGAGGCTCACCGCGGCGAGTGCCGTGAGGGTGGCGGCGAGGAGACGAGTGCGCATGGCGCCCAGACTGTCATGTTCGCGGCGCGGAAGGGAAGGTCCCTCCGCGGCGGCCGGAAGGGCATCTCCGGAACGGCGGACGGCGGCCCGGAGGGAGCTCCTCCGGGCCGCCGTCAGGTGGGTCGGTCGACGGGCGCGAACGGCCGGTCGACCCGGTGCGAGCGGGCGACCGTCAGCGCGGTCGGGCGGCTGTCCGGCCGATCGGCCGGCCGTCAGCCGAGACCGTTGGACTTCAGCCAGTCCTTGGCGACCGCGGACGGGTCCTCCTTGTCCACCGACACGCGCTTCATCAGCGCCATCAGCCCGGCCGTGTCCAGCTTGGCCGACACCGCGTTGAGCGCCGCCGTCGCGGTCGCGTCCACGCCCGCCTTGTTGACCAGCGGGGTGATGTTCTGGGCGCCGAAGATGTTCTTCGGGTCGGCCAGCGGGACGAGCTTGTACTGGGCGATCTTGGGGTCGGTGGTGAACACGTTGCCGACCTGGATGCTGCCGTCCTTGAGCGCGTTCGCGGTGGTGTCGGCGGTGGGCTTCCACTCCTTGAAGGTCAGCCCGTAGACGTCCTTCAGCTGCTGCTCCCGGCGGGTCTTGAACTCCGGCGGCCCGCCGATGGTGAACTCGCCGGCCTTGGCGGCGAGATCGGCGATGCTCTTGAGGCCGTTCTTGTCGGCCGTCTCCTGGGTGACGCTGAGCGAGTCCTTGTCCTCGGCGGGGGAGGAGTCGAGGATGCCCAGCGAGGCGGGCAGCGTCTTGGTGAGCGCCGCGTTCACGTCCTGGGTGGTGACGGCGGTGGACTTGGCGTCCAGGTAGGCGAGCAGCGAACCGTTGTACTCCGGCAGGACGGTCAGGTTGCCGCTCTGCAACTGCCCGTAGAGCACCTCGCGGCTGCCGATGTTGAACTTCTCCTCGACCTTGACACCCTTGGCCTTGAGCGCCTGCGAGTAGATCGACCCGAGCAGGACGTTCTCCGGGAAGTTGGCCGAACCGACCACGACGGTCGACCCGGAACCGCCCGCACCGCCGGAGCCGCCCGCGGGGGCCGAGGCGCTCGAACCCCCGCCGAGCGGGTCGCCGCCGGAGGAGCCGCAGGCGGTGGCGCCGAGGGCGAGCGCGGCGAGGGCGCCGAGGACGGCGGCGCGGCGGCTTCGGTTGATTGTCGACATGGTGACAGATGTCCTTCCGGAACGGGAGGGGAGACGATGGGGAGTCAGCGGGGCTGCCGCTGGGCGCGCACCCCGGGCGGGAGCGCGAAGCGGGCGAGCAGGGCGAAGAACAGCTGGGCGGCGACCGCGAGCAGCACCACCAGCAGCGCACCGCCCACGGTCACGGCGTACTTGCGGGTCGCCAGCCCGTCGATGACGTAGCGGCCGAGGCCGCCCAGACCGACGTAGGCGGCCACCGTGGCGGTCGCGATCACCTGCACGGTCGCGGTGCGGAAGCCCGCCAGCAGGGTCGGCGCGGCCGAGGGCAGGCAGACCTGCCGCAGCACCTGGGGGTGGGTCAGCCCGATGCCGCGCGCGGCGTCCCGGACGTCCGGATCGGTGCCGCGCACCCCCTCGACGGCCGCCACCAGCAGCGGCGGCGCGGCGAGCGCGACCAGCGGGAACAGGACGGCGGTGTCGCCGACCCCGGCGAGCAGCACCGCCAGGGTCACCAGGCCGAGGGTGGGCAGGGCGCGGGCGGCGCCCGCGAGCGCGGTCACCACGGTGACGCCGCGGCCGGTGTAGCCGATCAGCAGCCCGAGCGGGACGGCGAGCACCGCCGCGTACAGCAGGGCCTCACCGGAGAGCAGCAGGTGCTCGGAGACCCGGTGCACGATCGAGTCCGGACCGCTGAGGTGGTCCGGGTCGGTGAAGAAGTCGCTCAGCCAGGTCAGCCAGTTCACGAGCCCGCTCCCTTCTCCCGGACGGCCCAGGGCGCGAGCAGCCGCCGGGCGGCCACCAGCACCAGGTCGACGGCCAGGGCCAGGACGGCGATCAGCACGATGCCGGCCAGGATCGGGGTCGGGAAGGTGCGCTGGAAGCCGTCGACGAACAGGTAGCCGAGCCCGCCGCGGCCGACCAGCGCGCCGACGCTGGCCAGCGAGATGCTGGACACCGCCGCGACCCGCAGCCCGGCGATCAGGTAGGGCACGGCGGCGGGCAGCTCGACCGAGGTCAGCCGGTGCCACGGTCCGTACCCCATCGCGGTGGCGGCCTGCCGGACGGCGTCCGGGACGGCGCGCAGCCCGTCCACGGTGGTCGGCAGCAGCACGGCGAGGGCGTAGAAGGTGAGCGGGATCATCACGGTCGCCTGGGTGGCGAGGCCGGTGTACGGGATCAGCACCACGAACACGGCCAGCGAGGGCAGCGCGTAGACGATGTTGAACACGGCGGAGAGCGGCTGGTACAGCCGGGGGTAGCGGGCGCAGGCCAGACCGAGCGGGACGGCGAGCAGCAGACCGATGAGCACGGGGACGAGGGCGATCACGGCGTGGTCGGCGAGCAGGTTGCCGAGGTAGCCGAGGTGGTCGCCGATCCAGTACCAGCGGACGATCGGTTCATCGTCCACCGTCGGCTCCGTCCGTGCCGCCCGTCGCGCTTCCGCCGCCCGCTGCGTCGGAGGCGCGTGTTCCGCCCGTTCCGTCGGGGGCGCTTCCGTCGGGGCCGGCCGGGTCGCCTGAGCCGTCCGGGCTGCCTGGGCCGGCCGGGGCACTTGAGCCGTCCGGGGTGCCTGGGCCGGAGGCGTCGGGCCGCAGCGCGGTGAGGACGGCCTCGCGGCTCGCGGTGCCGGTGGCCCGGCCGTCGGCGTCCAGCGCGACGGCGACCCCGGCCGGGGAGAGGACGGCGGCGTCCAGCGCGGTGCGCAGGGTGTCGGCGTCCGGGCGGAAGCCGGCCGTCGGGTGCAGTTCGGCGGTGACGGCGTCGCGGTCGATCCAGCCGATCGGGCGATGCTCGTCGTCCAGGACCAACTCCCACCCCCCGTAGCGGAGTCCGTCGCCCACCGGGCGGAGCTCGACGGCGCTCGCGGGGCGCAGGCCGAGACCGCGCAGGCCCCGGTCGCGTCCGAGGAAGGCGGCCACGCCCTCGTCGGCGGGGGTGGTGAGCAGGGTGTACGGGTCGGCCAGCTGGGCGATCCGGCCGTGCTCGCGGAGCACCACCACCTGGTCGCCGAGCCGGACGGCCTCCTCGATGTCATGGGTGACGAACAGCACCGTCTTGTGCAGCTCGGACTGCAGCCGCAGCAGCTCCTCCTGCAGCCCGGCCCGCACCACCGGGTCGACCGCGCTGAACGGCTCGTCCATCAGCAGCACCGGCGGGTCGGCGGCCAGCGCGCGCGCCACGCCGACCCGCTGCTGCTGGCCGCCGGACAGCTGGAACGGGTACCGCTTGGCGGTCTCCGGCGCGAGCCCGACCAGTTCGAGCAGTTCGGCGGCGCGGGCGCGGGCCTTCCTGCGGTCCCAGCCGAGCAGGTAGGGGACGGTGGCGATGTTGTCGATGACCTTGCGGTGCGGGAAGAGCCCGGCCTGCTGGATCACGTACCCGATGCCGCGGCGCAGCTTGGCGGGTTCCAGCTCGGCGACGTCCGTGTCGTCCAGCAGGACCCGGCCCGAGGTGGGCTCGACCATCCGGTTGACCATGCGCAGCAGGGTGGTCTTCCCGCAGCCGGACGGTCCGACCAGGACGGTTATCCGACCGGTCGGGACCTCCAGGTCCAGGCCCTCGACCGCGACGGTGCCGTCGGGGTGGCGCTTTCCGGCGCCCTCGAATCTGATCACGTGGAGTTTCCTCGTCAGGGCGCCCCGGGGAGGCGGCGCCTGGGTCGTTCGGTCGTTCGGTCGGGTCGTTCGGTGGCGGCGGGTTCAAGCGCCCGGGCGTACTTCCGCCCGCGTGGCTGCCCAGCTTTGGACCGGCGGAAACTCTGATCAGACTATGACCTGCATCATCTCCTGTCTCTGATTTACCGTCCGGCACGCGGCGCGACCGTGAACTCAGCCGCCCTGACGGGTCGGCAGACCGGCGGCCGCCCAGCCGACGAAACCGCCGTCCAGGTCGGTCGCCCGGTGCAGCCCCAGCTCGCGCAGGGAGGCGGCCGCCAGGCTGGAGGCGTAGCCCTCGGAGCAGACCACGATCACCTCGACGTCGTAGCCCGAGGACTCGGGGATCCGGTGACTACCCGTCGGATCGAGCCGCCACTCCAGCACGTTGCGTTCGATGACCAGCGAGCCGGGGATCTCCCCCTCGGCCGCCCGCTGCGCCGCCGGACGGATGTCCACCAGCAGTGCGCCGTCCAGCTGGGCCTGGTACGCCTCGCGGGCCCGCGGTCGGTGGACGCCCTCCCGGGCGCGCTCCACCAGGTCGTCGATCGTGGTCACCATTGTTCAGGTCCTTCCTCGGAGGTGCGGACGAGCCCGCCGGCCCGCAGGTCGTAGTGCGCCATCGAGCTCAGCGGCGGGGAGTAGGCGTGCAGGGTGACGGCGGGCCCGACGGCGGTGTTGCGCACGTCGTGCACGTACTCGGGGCCGAAGGCGCGGGCGGTGCCGGCCGGGACCCGGCGGATCAGCAGGCCCTGGTCCGGGCCGCCGAGGGACAGCTCCTCCAACTCGCCGAGGGCGACGGTGAAGGCGCCGCGGGAGCCGCCGTGGTCGTGGAAGCCGGTGGACTGGCCGGGCAGCCAGCTGATCAGCCAGACCTCGTGGTCCTCGTCGGCGGCCAGACGCCGGTACCAGCGCTCCTCGGTGGAGAGGCGGACGTGGTGGATCCACTCCTCGGGGCGCTCGGCCAGGTCGCGGACGAGGGCCCGCAGGGTGCCGGGGGTGAGCGGCGCTCGGGTCTCCCCGGCGCACGGCGGCGGTGGCGGCCCGGGGGTGGTCGCCGGGCTCGTGGTGCCGGTGCCGGTGCCCGGGTCGGTGCCGCTGACGGAGGCGGGGCCGGTTCCGGTGTCGGTGTCGGTGATCGGGCGGGCGTCGGGGCTGATGCTCGGGCTCGGGCTCAGGCTCATCAGGGCGTCCTCGGGTGCGGGAACGTCGGCAGGAAGCGCCCGGTGTCCGACGGCGGTGGACGGACGCGGGCCGGCGGAGCGGCCCGGCATGTACGGGTGCGCCGGGGCGGGGCGGGAGTCAGGACTGCGGGTGCGGGTGCGCGGCGCGGGCCCTGGCAGACGTCACAGGGCGGGACCGGCGGGGGAGAGCAAGGTCAACAGGCACAGATGGAACTCGCCTGGCGTCGCAGATCGACGTGCAGGCGGCATACCAGAGTGGCGCCGGAGTCCATGCGCCGGATCCTTCCCGAGCGAACCGGACGAAGTCAAACCGGGCCGACGGGCCCGCCGCCGTCCGGTACCGGCGCCGGCGGGCCCGTCGGACACCCGTCCGCTACTCCTCGGCGGGGCGGCGCGGCGTCGGTGGAGCCGTGGCGGCCGGAGCCTCGGCGGACGCGACCGCGGCGGTCGTGGCCTCGGCGACCGGCGCCGGGCCGGCCAGTGCCTGCTCGACCAGTGGTGCGGCCTGCTCGCCCAAATGGCGGCCGAGCGTCTGGTAGGCGTCGAACTGCTGGTGGTCGAACCACTGGTCGCTGGTGCGGTCGTTCGGGAAGGCCCGGTTCTCCATGGCGTAGGCGTGCAGCTCGTACGGCATGTCGGGGGTCAGCACCGACTGGAGGAGGATCAGCCGGCCGTGCCGGACGGCCCCGGGCCCCTCGCCGAGGTCCGGGTAGCGGATGTCTCCGGTGATCACGCCCCGGGCCGACAGCCGGGCGGACAGCTGCGCCGCGAGCCCGCGCAGCGGTGGCCGGCGGCCCGGGTGGCCTTGCCTGCCGTCGTACCCGTCGCCGTTCCCGCCGTCGTCCGTGCCGCCGTTCCCACCGTCGTCCGCGGCACCGTGCGCGGTGGGCTGCTCGGCGGCACTGCCCGGGACCAGCAGTTCCGGCTCGTGCAGGGTGATGACGATGCCCAGCTCCTCACGGGCCAGGGCGATCGCGGCGGCCAGCTTGGCGGCGTAGCCGGCGTCGCCGCTGGCGTCGACGCAGACCGCCGTCCGTACCCGGTGCCGCAGCAGCTCGACCAGTCCGAGGTTCTCGTAGTGGCCGCCGTCGGTGGTGAGCAGGAAGCGGTCGTCGGCCGGGAACCGCCCGACCAGTTCCCGCAGTTGGTACGGGAGGCGGCGGACGGCGGGCTGCGCGGGGCGGCGCCAGTCCGGCGGCCCGGACCAGTCCGGGCCGAGCACCGCAGGGTTGGGCAGCCATGTCCCGAGGCGGGCGTTGGTCACCGCGAACAGCCGCTGGTAGACCCGGGATTCCCGTCCCATCGCGGAGGAGAAGGCCGCGCCGGAGACGGCCATCGCCGACTGCACGGTGAGGTCCCGGGCGATGTGCGGACGGGTGCGCCGCTCCAGCAGGTCGGTGCGCGCGTACCCGACGTCCGGACCGCCCACGTAGTCGTACGAGAGCGAGAAGGAGACCGCCGGACGGCCCGGTGGCGTACGGGAGTTGCCCGACAGGTTGGCCGCCGCGGAGAAGATCACCTGAGGGAAGTCGGGGTGCCGGGCGCCGTAGTGGCTCAGCCAGGTCTGCTCCCGGAAGAAGTGGTACGGGCGGGCCATCGACCGGCCGCCCTCGGTGACCCGCCGGACCGCGAACGCCGAGGCCAACCGCAGCCGGTAGAACGGGTGCAGGCTTACCCAGGTCTGGTCGAGGTTCAGCCCGACCGCGCCGAGCACCAGCGGCAGCAGCACCTGGACGGCCGTCGGCCAGGCGTACCCGGTGGCGACCGCCCAGCCGAGGGCCAGCAGCGCACCGGCCGTCAGGACCAGGAGCGCGGCCCACACCACGAGGACCTCGGGGAGGCCGGCGGCGCGGCCGCCGCTGGGCCGACCCGTCGCGCGGGCCGCGGCGGCACCCCGGCCGGGCGTCCGGCGGTCGCGCCGGAGTATGCCGAGCAGCAGCGCCAGGTAGCTGAGCGCCACGGCCAGGCCGAGCCCCGCACCGGTCAGCTGCGGCCCCGCCGCCACCGCCTGCTGGAGCCGTACCGCGGCCCAGGCCAGCCCCGGCACCGCCAGCACCCCGACGGCCAGCAGGGCGGCCAGCCCGAGCAGGCCGAGATTGGCCCGGCGCAGCACGCGTGGCAGCAGCGACTGCCAGCCGAGCGACGGGAAGAGCAGCAGCCAGAGCAGCCAGCACCCGGCGGCCGTGGCGAGCAGGACGCCGAGGGCGGCCAGCGCCGGTGCCCGGAACTCCAACGGCCCCGGCACGGCGGCGGTGTGGCGCAGCCCGGCGGCCGCCAGGTGTCCCAGGTCGGTGAGCGGCACGGCGCGGTAGCAGCGGCTGAGCCCGAGGCCGATCGTCAGGACGGCGGCCAGCAGCAGGGTGAGGGCGGACAGCACTCCGCGCAGCAGCGTCCCGAGGGCGACCAGCCACCCGCCGACGCCCTCCGCGACGTACCTGCCGTGCCGGCGGAGGTGGTCCTCCTCGGGGGAGCCGGGCTCCAGTACCGTGTCGGCCGTCAGGCCCGAGACGGCGTGCACCGGGCTGTCGGGCGCCGAGTCGCTGAGCGCGAGCTGGAGCGCGCCGACGGTGTAGCCGCCGCCCGAGACGGAGACCAGGTAGCGGGCCCGTTTCAGCCAGGGCCGCAGCGACTGGAGCGCGCCGAGGGTGACGCAGGCCGAGCGGATGCCGCCGCCGGAGGCGCAGAAGCCGAGTTCGGCGGGCTCACGGCCGGGCGGCACCCGGGCGGCGTCGCGCCAGCGCGCGTGCCGGACGGGTGCGTCCGGGGCCTGGTCGGGTGTGTCCGGGGCGCCCGGGCGGTCATGGGCGTGCGGAGCCGTGGCGGCGGTCGGCGAGGCGTCGTGCCGGGTGGCCGTGGGCCACGGCGGGACCAGCGCCGGGCGGTCGGGGGAGTCGGCGCCGTGGGCCTTCTCGTCCGCCCGCGACCGCCGGAGCCCGCGCACGGCGCGGGTGGCGGTCACCAGCAGGATCCCCGCCGCGGCCGCCCCCGCGGGCAGGAGCAGCAGCCACTTGACGGCGGCGAGCGCGGTGGCGGCGGCGAAGGGCGTGTCGGAGCCGCCGGCGCCCGGGCGGAGGCCGTCGAGGCCCGCGCGCAGCAGCGCGTCCTCCCCGAGGTCGCAGCAGGCCGCGAGCAGCCCGGCGGCGCCGACCGCGAGCGCCGGCAGCCGTCGGCGCACCGGCCCGAGCACGTACCCGCCGAGCAGTGCGGCGGCGACCAGCGTCAGCCCGTAGCCGCCGCCCAGCCAGACGTCGGCGCGCAGCGCGGCCAGGTGGTCCGCCGCGCGCCCGCCGACCACCGCCTCGGCGGCCGCACGGGAACCGGCCAGTTGGAGGGCGACGTCCGGTACGCGAGGCGCCAGGCGGTGGAACAGCAGCCCGCCGAGGACGGCCGGCAGGAGCGCGCCGAGGGCGAGCAGCAGGCCGGCCCAGGCGGGCACTGCGGGCGGCCGTGGCGCCGGGCCCCCGTCCGCCGCCGTGCCCGCGGTGCCCGTGGTGGCCGCCACCTCCGCCGCTTCCGCCGCCGCACCTGCGGAATTCGTCACCGCCATCGTCGTCACCCCCGCTCGGTCGCCCCGATCCCCCGTGACCGAGCCGCTGAACTCGCATGAAACCACGGGGGACTGACGTCGAGTGGTCGTCCACGGTGATGTCCACGCGGGTCGTACCCCACCCTCGCAGTTCGCGCACCCGGGATGGCTGGTTTCACTCGAACGAGTAAGAGGGCAACTCGCGGGGTAGATCAGCTTTTCATCACACCCGGGCCCGTCCGCGTGTCCGCGCAACAGGATCACCCCAGACGCGTTTCCGCCAACGTATTGTCAGGCCACCGAGGCCGGGCCTACCGTCTACAGATCGCTTTCTACGCACGTAGACCCCGTGGTTCCCGAGCGGAACCGCGGGTGAGACCCACCCCGTCAACCCTCAGACCGCTGGCCCGACCGCACGGCCGGGCCGCGGAGTTGCGGAGGTACCCATGTCGCAGATCGTCCGTGCCGCGCTCGTCCAGACCCGCTGGACCGGCGACCAGGAGAGCATGATCGCGCTCCACGAGCGGTACGCCCGCGAGGCCGCCGCCCAGGGCGCCAAGATCATCGGCTTCCAGGAGGTCTTCAACTCCCCGTACTTCTGCCAGGTCCAGGAGGCCGAGCACTACCGCTGGGCCGAGGCCGTCCCCGACGGCCCGACCGTGCGCCGGATGCGGGACCTCGCCCGCGAACTCGGGCTGGTGATGGTCGTCCCGGTCTACGAGGAGGACCAGACCGGCGTCTACTACAACACCGCCGCCGTCATCGACGCCGACGGCAGCTACCTCGGCAAGTACCGCAAGCACCACATCCCGCAGGTCAAGGGCTTCTGGGAGAAGTACTACTTCAAGCCCGGCAACCTCGGCTGGCCGGTGTTCGACACCGCCGTCGGCAAGGTCGGCGTGTACATCTGCTACGACCGCCACTTCCCCGAGGGCTGGCGCGCGCTGGGCCTGGCCGGCGCGCAGATCGTCTACAACCCCTCCGCCACCAGTCGCGGCCTGTCCGGCTACCTCTGGCAGCTCGAACAGCCCGCCGCCGCCGTCGCCAACGAGTACTTCGTCGCCGCGATCAACCGCGTCGGCACCGAGGAGTACGGCGACAACGACTTCTACGGCACCTCCTACTTCGTGGACCCGCGGGGCCAGTTCGTCGGCGACGTCGCCTCCGACAAGGAGGAGGAACTCGTCGTCCGCGACCTCGACCTCGGCCTGATCGAACAGGTCCGCCAGCAATGGGCGTTCTACCGCGACCGCCGCCCCGACGCCTACGGGCCGCTCGCCGAGGCGTGAGGAGCAGCGCGCGATGACCACCCGACACCCGCACCAGCGCACCGTCGTCCGAGGCGGCCTCGTCATCACCGCCACCGAGGAACTCCACGCCGACGTCCTGATCGAGGGCGAGCGGATCGCCGCCCTCGCCACCACCGGCAGCTCCGCCGCCGAGGCCTGGACCGCCGACACCGTCATCGACGCCACCGGCCACTACGTCATCCCGGGCGGCGTCGACGCCCACACCCACATGGAAATGCCGTTCGGCGGCTCCGCGGCCTCCGACACCTTCGAGACCGGCACCCGGGCCGCCGCCTGGGGCGGCACCACCACCATCGTGGACTTCGCCGTCCAGCCGGTCGGCGGCTCGCTGCGCGAGGGCCTGGACGGCTGGCACGCCAAGGCCGAGGGCAACTGCGCGATCGACTACGCCTTCCACACCATCGTCTCCGACGTCAACGACGCCGTGCTGAAGGAGATGGACGCCCTCGTGGACTCCGGCGAGTCCACCTCCTTCAAGCTCTTCATGGCCTACCCCGGCGTCTTCTACAGCGACGACGGCCGCATCCTGCGCGCCATGCAGCGCGCCGCCGCCAACGGCGGGCTGATCATGATGCACGCGGAGAACGGCATCGCCATCGACGTCCTGGTCGAACAGGCGCTCGCCGCCGGGAAGACCGCCCCCCGCTACCACGGAGAGGTCCGCCGCGAACTGCTGGAGGCCGAGGCCACCCACCGGGCGATCAAGCTCGCCCAGGTGGCCGGCAGCCCGCTCTACGTGGTGCACGTCTCCGCCGCCGCCGCGCTCGCCGAACTCTCCCGGGCCAGGGACGCCGGCCTCAACGTCTTCGGCGAGACCTGCCCGCAGTACCTCTTCCTCTCCACCGACAACCTCGCCGAGGAGGGCGCCGACGGCTTCGAGGGCGCCAAGTACGTGTGCAGCACGCCGCTCAGGCCGCGCGAGCACCAGGAGGCGCTCTGGCGCGGGCTGCGGACCAACGACCTCCAGGTGGTCTCCACCGACCACTGCCCGTTCTGCTTCGCCGGCCAGAAGGAGCTGGGCCGGGGCGACTTCTCGAAGATCCCCAACGGCCTGCCGGGCGTCGAGAACCGGATGGACCTGCTCCACCAGGCCGTGGTGGACGGGCACATCAGCCGCCGCCGCTGGATCGAGATCGCCTGCACCACCCCGGCCCGGATGTTCGGCCTGCACCCGCGCAAGGGCACCATCGCCCCGGGCGCCGACGCCGACCTGGTGGTCTACGACCCCACCGCGGTGCAGACCGTCTCCGCCGCGACCCACCACATGAACGTGGACTACTCGGCCTACGAGGGCCGCCGACTCACCGGCCGGGCGCGGACGGTGATGTCGCGCGGCACCGTCGTGCTGGACGGCGGCGACTGGCTCGGCCGGGCCGGCCACGGCACCTTCCTGCGCCGGGACACCTGCCAGTACCTGGTCTGACACCCCTCCCGCGGTTCTCCCCTCCGCCCTCCGCCTCTCCCGCTCTTCGTCGTCCACCCGCCGCCGCTCGCCGCCCGCCTGCTGTCCGCCGCGCCGTCTCGGCGGGGCGACCGGGCGGCGGCGGTCGAACACCCCTTACCTGGAGCCCCTCATGGACATCGGCCTCGTCCTCCAGACCGACCCGCCCGCCCGGTTGCTCATCGACCGGATGATCCGCGCCGAGCGGGCCGGTTTCACCCACGGCTGGACCTTCGACTCCTGCGTGCTCTGGCAGGAGCCCTTCGTCATCTACAGCCGGATCCTCGCCGAGACGGAGCGGATGACCGTCGGCCCGATGGTCACCAACCCCTCCACCCGTACGTGGGAGGTGACCGCCTCCATGTTCGCCACGCTCAACGACATGTACGGCAACCGGACCGTCTGCGGCATCGGCCGCGGCGACTCCGCCATGCGGGTCGCCGGGCGACGCCCCGCCACCCTCGCCCGGCTCTCCGAAGCCATGCACGCCATCAAGGAGTTGGCCGAGGGACGCACCGCCGAGGTGGACGGCACCGAGATGCACCTGCCGTGGGTCGGCGCCGACGCGTCGCTGCCCGTCTGGATGGGGGCGTACGGGCCGAAGGCGCTGAGCCTGACCGGACGTCAGGCGGACGGCTTCATCCTCCAGTTGGCCGACCCCTATCTCACCGAGTTCATGGTCAAGGCGGTCCGGGCCGCCGCCGTCGAGGCCGGACGGGACCCGGACTCGGTCACCGTCTGCGTCGCCGCCCCGGCCTACGTCACCGCCGACGACTCGCCGGAGGCGCTCGCCCACGCCCGGGAGCAGTGCCGCTGGTTCGGCGGGATGGTCGGCAACCACGTGGCCGACCTGGTCGGCCACTACGGCGAGCACTCCGACCTGGTGCCGGAGGCGCTCACCGACTACATCAAGGGCCGCCAGGGCTACGACTACAGCCACCACGGCCGGGCCGGGAACCCGGACACGGCCTTCGTCCCGGACGAGATCGTGGACCGCTTCTGCCTGATCGGCCCGGCCGAGGCACAGCGGGCCCGGCTGGCGGAGCTCCGCTCGCTCGGCGTCGACCAGTTCGCCGTCTACGCCATGCACGACGCGATCGAGACCACCATCGACGCGTACGGGACGGACGTCATCCCGCACCTGTGACCTCCCGCCCGCAGCGATCGTGAACCAGCCCGTGAACCTGCCCGTGGACCTGTCCTCGAACGTGTCCTCGGACCCGCCTGTGACCCCCACCTGAGCTCAGCCGCGGATCCGCCCGCGGCGGACGGGAGTTGTCCATGCCCGAAACCGAGACCAGCGGCGGCAGACAGCGGCGTCACCCCGACGGCCGGGTCGAACTCGACCCGGCCGTCGGGGAACTGCCGCCCAACGGCTTCACCAGCGACGACCTGAGGCCGGTCCCGGTCGCGCGGCGCACCTGGACCACCTACAACTTCCTCGCGCTCTGGGTCGGCATGGCCCACAACATCCCGTCCTGGACCCTGGCTTCGGGCCTGGTCACGCTCGGCATGGACTGGAAACAGGCCGTTCTGACCATCGCGCTCGCCAACCTCGTCGTACTCGTTCCGATGCTGCTCACCGGGCACGCCGGCACCAAGTACGGCATCCCGTTCCCGGTCTTCGCCCGCGCCTCCTTCGGGCTGCGCGGCGCCAACCTGCCCGCCCTGCTGCGGGCGGCGGTGGCCTGCGCCTGGTTCGGCATCCAGACCTGGATCGGCGGCGAGGGCATCTTCCTGCTGGCGGGCAAGCTGTTGGGCGAATCCTGGCGCACGGCCGGCGATTTGGGCGGCTACCCGTGGACGCAGTGGCTCTCCTTCCTGCTGTTCTGGCTGATCGAGATGGCCATCATCGCGCGCGGGATGGAGGCACTGCGGCGGTTCGAGAACTGGGCCGCGCCGTTCGTCATCGTCGGCGCGCTCGCACTGCTGGTGTGGATCACCGTCAAGGCGGGCGGGCTCGGGCCGCTGCTCGACCAGCCGTCCAGGCTGGGCTGGGGCGGAGGCTTCTGGAAGGTCTTCTTCCCGGCGCTGATGGGCATGATCGGGTTCTGGTCCACGCTCTCGCTGAACATCCCCGACTTCACCCGCTTCGGCGGCAGCCAGCGGGCCCAGATCCGCGGACAGGCGCTCGGCCTGCCGACCACGATGACGCTCTTCGCGTTCCTGTCCGTGCTGGTCACCTCGGGCTCCGAGGCGGTCTACGGGGTGCCGGTGTGGGACCCGATCCAGCTGGCGGCGAAGATGGAGAACCCGGTCGGCATCCTGTTCGCGCTGCTGACCGTGCTGGTCGCGACGCTGTCGGTGAACATCGCCGCCAACGTGGTCTCGCCGGCCTACGACCTCGCCAACCTGCTGCCCCGGCTGGTCGGCTTCCGTACCGGCGCGCTGATCACGGGCGTCGTCGGGATCGCCATCTTCCCGTGGCGGCTGATCTCCGACCCGCACGTGTACATCTTCACCTGGCTGGGCGTGGTCGGCGGGCTGCTCGGCACGGTGGCGGGGGTGCTGATCGCGGACTACTGGGCGCTGCGGCGGACCCGCCTGCGGCTCGCCGAGCTGTACCGGCCGGGCGGGGCGTACTGGTACGCGGCCGGGTGGAACTGGCGGGCCGTCACGGCGCTGCTGGTGGGCGGCGTGCTGGCCGTCGGCGGCTCGTACTCCACCCTCGGCGCCGACGGGTCGAAGCAGGGCCCGTTCCCGGCTGACGGCCTGATACCCGTCCTCAAGCCGCTCGCCGACTACGGCTGGGCGGTCGGGCTGACGGCGGCGGCCGTGGTGTACCTGGGGCTGAGCGGGGTGTTCGGAAGCGGGCGGCGGAGGAGGAGGGGCGGGGCTGACGGATGACGGCGAACAGCTGACAGACGTTGAAATCTGTCAGCTGTCGGTTGTCAGCTGTTCGCTGTTCGCTGTTCGCCGTCCGTTGTTCGCCTGTCGCCTGTCGCCTGTCGCCTGTCGCCTGTCGCTCGTCACCCGGCCGCTGCCGCCGCTCGTTGGACGGCGGTGAGGACCTTCTCCGCGCCGTCCTCGCCGGCCAGGGCGGCGGCGACGGCCTGGGCGCGGGTGCGGTAGCGGGCGTCGTCGAGGGTCAGGCGAAGGGCGGTGGCGAGGCGGTCGGCCGTAAGGGCGCGCAGCGGGACGGGGCCGGGGGAGACGCCCAGCCGGGCGAGCCGGGCGGCCCAGAACGGCGCGTCGAGTTGGGCGGGCACCGGGACGGTGGGGGTCCCGGAGCGGAGGGCGGCCGCCGTGGTGCCGGCGCCCGCGTGGTGGACCACGGCGGCGGTGCGGGGGAAGAGCCAGTCGTGCGGGGTGTCGCCGATGGTCAGGACGGAGTCCGAGTCCTCGGCGGTCAGTTCGCTCCAGCCCGACTGGAGCAGCAGGCGCACCCGCGCGGTGCGGGCGGCGGCGAGGACGGTCGCGGTGAGCCGCTCGGCGTCGGGGACGACCAGGCTGCCGAAGCCGACGAAGACCGGTGGCGGACCGGCGGCGAGGAAGTCGAGCAGTCGGGCCGGCGGCTGCCAGTCGGGTCGGTCGGCCGGCCACCAGTAGCCCGCCACGTCCAGTCGGGGGTGCCAGTCGGCGGGTCGGGGCACCACCAGGGGCGAGAAGCCGTGCAGGACGGGATGGTTGCGGCGGGCCCGGGCGATCCCGATCGGCGGCAGGCCGAGCCGTCGGCGCAGCCCGCGGACGGCCGGGACGAACAACTGGTCGGTCATGGCCTGGACGGCGTGACCCGCCAGCAGGTTTCCGGGCCGCCCGAGCGACCGGGTGCCGGCGACGGCCGGTGCGAACTCCCTTGTGGGCGCGAGTGGTTGGAGATACAGTCCGATGGTGGGGATGCCGGCCGCCTCGGCGACGACCTGGCCGAGCGCGCTGGTGGTGCTGGTGGTCAGCAGCAGGTCGGTGCCGAGTGCCGTGGCGTCGGCGATGCCGTCGCCGAGCGCGGGCATGAACTTCCGGCCGAGCCGAAGGAGTTGCAGGACCGCGTCCGGTCTTCCGCCGGCCCGCAGCAGGCGGCGGCCTTGGGCTGAGGCGAGTTCGGCGCGCGGGTCGACCGGCAGCGGGCGGTACTCCAGTCCGGCGGCCCGCACCGACTCGGCGAAGGTGTCGTGGGTGGCGACGGCCACCTGATGTCCGGCCGCCCGCAGGCGGGTGCCGAGCCCGGTGAACGGGGCCACGTCCCCCCGGGAGCCGGCGGTGGCGATCAGGATGCGCATGGCCGCAGTATTTCGGCGCGGACGGGCTCACGGGAAGGGCGCCACGCGCGGGCGGTCCGGCCCTCCGGCGGGTTTCGAGCGCCGTTCCGCAGGTGGTGGGGGCGGTCGGCGGAACCGTGCGACGGCCGGCGGCGTCCTTGCGGGCAGAGCGGACGGGACGGGGCCCGTCACGCCTCGGACGGGAGGGGATGACGGATGAGCATCGTCGCGTGGATCGTGCTGGGCCTGCTGGCGGGCGCGCTGGCCAAGCTGCTGCTGCCGGGGAAGGACCCGGGCGGCCTGATCGTGACCACCCTGATCGGTATCGCCGGGTCCTTCGTCGGCGGCTGGATCGCGTCGCACTTCCTGCACCGCTCGGTCACGGCGCACTTCTTCGACGCGGCGACCTGGGTGTCGGCGATCGGCGGCGCCCTGGTACTGCTGATCGTCTACCGGCTGCTGTTCGGCAACTCGCGCCGCTGACGGGAGCGTTCGCTGTGGTCTCGGTGCCGTGAGGACCGCCGCCGCCCGGCGCGGCAGGCTCCGGTTGGCCGGTTCGAACCGGTCCCGCCGGCCTGCTGGAACGGCGCGAGGCCCCCGAACGTCCTTCCGGTCGGACCCGGGGGGCTCGGCGGGGTCGTCACACCGATGACGCAAGGGGCGGCGGATGAGCTGGATGGCGTGGATCGTGCTGGGCCTGGTGTCGGGGACCCTGGCCAGGATGGCGATGTCCAGGGGGGAGCGCGGTCTGATCGGCAGCACCCTGATCGGCATCACCGGCTCCTACATCGGCGCCTGGATCGTCACGCACTGGATGCACGGGGCGGTGAAGCCGAGCCTCCTCGACGTCACGACCTGGGTGTCGGCGATCGGCGGAGCGATGGTCCTGCTGCTCGCCTACCGGGTGTTCCGCTTCGTCACCCGGCGCTGACCACTGGGCGGCAGCCCGCCCGGCACCGGGCGCCGCCCGTCCGACACCGGCACCGGGCGGCGATCCTGCGTCCCCGGTCACCGAGCGGCGGCGCGGGACGCCTCGGCTACCCAGCCCGGGAGCCGCTCGCGCGCGGCGAGCCAGCCGGGCGGCACGTCCGCGAGCCCCGTCCGGGCGGCGACCACGCCGGCCGCGATGGCGCAGGTGGTGTCCTTGTCTCCCCAGCCCTCCAGGGTGTGCCAGACGGCCTCGGGCAGCGAGTCCAAGTGCCCGGCCGCGGACCAGAGCGCGAACGGCACGGTGTCCGGGGCGGAGATCAGCGTTCCCGAGCCGAGCACGTTGGCGGCGTGCCGGACGCTGGTGTGCCCGGGCAGCCGGGCGGCGATCCGCAGGCCGGAGCGGACGTCGCTCTCCGGCAGCCGTCCGGCGACCTCGGTCAGCAACTCGGCCCGGCCGGGTGCGTCCGCGCCCCGGCTCCGGACCGCCAGCGCCGCCGCTAGCGCGACCGCCACCGCGCCGGCGACCGCCTCCGGGTGGAAGTGGGTGGTGAGCGCCTGGAGTTCGGCCTGCCGGGCCACCGCGTCGAGGTCGTCGGCGAACCAGGCCCCCAGCGGGGCGACCCGCATCGCGGCACCGTTCCCGTGCGAGCCCTGGCCCTCGAACTGGCCCGCGGTGATGGCGCGCCAGTCCCCGCCGGCGCCGATCCCGCGCAGCACCCGGTGCATCGACGGGCCGTACTTGCGCCCGTACTCGCGGGCGTACTCGGCGGCGAACTCCTGGGCGAGGGCGTCCGGGCGGACCTCGCCCGTGTCGAGCAGGTGGCGGACCAGGACGAGCGCCATGGCGGTGTCGTCCGTCCAGTGCCAGGGCGCGGGCCGGACCAGCCGGGCGGCCAGGGCGGCGGGCGCCTCGTCCAGCGGGACCGAGAACCAGCGGTCGCCGAAGGCGTCGCCGAGGGCGAGTCCCTCCAGGCTGTCCAGGACCGAGCCGGCCGCACGCATGTCATCCTCCAGGTGAGATCAACCGTGCGGGGCAGTCTGCCGGTCGGGCGAGGCGCCGACCAGCGGTTTTCTCCGCCGGCCGGCGCCCCGGTCACTCGCGCTTCATGGCCGGCGGCCTCACCGATGGCCGGTCACTTCGCCTTCAGGCCGCCGAGGACGAGCTTCCAGACGCCCTCGAACCGGTCGTCCGCCCCGGGGGCGGACCAGGTGGAGGCGTAGACCGGGTCGTGGAAGGGGCCGGTGGCGTCGAAGACGGCGCGGGCGGTGTCGCGGATGTGGGCGAGCTTGAACTCCTTGCTGTCCATCCCGTCCGCGACGATCTGCGCGATCTGGTCGACCAGGGTGTCGATGTGGGAGTCCACCAGGCCGCTGTTCTCCTCCACCAGCACCATGTAGGTGGCGAACAGCTCCGGGTCGTCCAGCGCCTTCTTCCGCTTGGCCGCGAACAGCGTGGTCAGCCAGCGGTGCAGCCGGTCGGCGGCGGGGCCGCCCTCGTTGGAGACGGCCGCCAGGTCGTGGTGCGCCTGGTCGAGCCAGCGCTGGGTGACCGCCTCGCGCAGCGCGGCCTTGCTGGGGAAGTGCCGGTAGACGCTGCTGTGGCTGACGCCGAGGATGCGGGCGACGTCCACGACGGTGGCCTTGGCCGGGCCGAACCGCCGGAGGACGTCCTCCGCCGCGATCAGGATCTGCTCGGCGGTGAGTGTGGTGTCCGTGGTCACGGGGAGGTCCGTCCTTAGGGTCGTGCGGTCGGGGCGTGCGCCGATGGCGCCGGTGGGGCGGTCAGTGCTCGCTGTCCAGGTGGGCCATCTGTGCGGCAGCGTACCTGTCACCGGCGGCCGAGCCGGCGGGTACGGCGGCCTCGACGGCGGCGAGGTCGGCCTCGGTCAGCGTGACGTCGAGTGCGCCGAGGGCCTCGGTCAGACGGTCCCGGCGACGGGCGCCGACCAGCGGGACGATGTCCTGCCCGCGCGAGGCCACCCAGGCGATGGCGACCTGGGCGACGGTCGCACCCCGCGCGGCTGCGATCTCGCGCAGGGCGTCGACCAGGGCCAGGTTGTGGGTCAGGTTCTCGCCCTGGAAGCGGGGGCTGTGGCTGCGGAAGTCGGTGCCGGCGAGGGCGCGGTCCGAACCCCAGTGGCCGCTGAGCAGGCCGCGGGAGAGCACGCCGTAGGCGGTGACACCGATGCCGAGTTCGCGGGCGGTGGGCAGGACGGCGGTCTCGATCGAGCGGGAGAGCAGTGAGTACTCGATCTGGAGGTCGCTGATCGGGTGGACGGCGGCGGCCCGGCGCAGGGTGTCGGCGCCGACCTCGGAGAGCCCGATGTGGCGGACGTAGCCGGCCTTCACCAGATCGGCGATGGCGCCGACGGTCTCCTCGATCGGGACGTTCGGGTCCAGGCGGGCCGGGCGGTAGACGTCGACGTGGTCGGTGCGCAGGCGGCGCAGGGTGTAGGAGAGCGCGGTCTTGGTGGCGGCGGGGCTCGTGTCGTAGCCGAGCCACTGGCCGTCGGGGCCGCGCTGGGCGCCGTACTTCACGCTGATCTGCACGCTCTCGCGGTCGCGGCCGCGCAGCGCCTCGTGGATCAGCAGCTCGTTGTGGCCCATGCCGTAGAAGTCGCCGGTGTCGAGGAGGGTGATCCCGGCGTCGAGGGCGGCGTGGATGGTGGCGATGCTCTCGGCCTTGTCGGCCGGGCCGTAGAGGTCGGACATGCCCATGCAGCCGAGGCCGAGGGCCGAGGTGACCGGGCCGGTGGTGCCGAGGGTGCGCTGGGCGGGGCGGGTGTGCGAGGACACGGGTGCTCCAAGGGGACAGTGCGGTGCCGGGAGGCGGGGGCAGGGTGACCCGGGTGTCACTATGGCACGACAGCGAACAGATTTCAAAATCTGTTCGCTGTCGTCTGTCATCTGAAAGTTGAAATCTGTCATCTGTCTTTTGTCATCTGTTCCTGACCGACGTCCGTCCCGCCCCCGTCCCGTCCGTCGTGTCGGCGGCGGGGCCCTCTTCGGCCGGGACCCAGGTCTCGCGCCCGCCCGGTGACCGCAGGAGGTAGGCGCGGGCGGGCGGCACATTGCGCCACACCGTGCGCTCGCCCAGGCCGTACGTCGCCTCGAACCGTCGCAGCAGCCGCACCACCGCCCGGTGACGGGCGCCCCGGCGGGGGCCCGAGGCGAGGGTGCGGGCCGTCGTCGTGCCGAGGTACCCGAAGTACGTCAGCTCACCGCCGGGCGCCAGCAGCCGCAGGTAGAGGTCGAGGATGTCGCGCACCTGCGCGGGCTCGAAGTTGGTGAACGGCAGCCCGGACACGATCACGTCGTACCGCTGCGAGCCGTCCTCCGGCCCGGCCCCGTCCGGCAGCGGCGGGCGGTACTCCGGCAGTTCCTCGATCCGGCAGGCCGACAGCCGCAGCCCCACCCCCGGGTGGCGCGCGGCCAGGACCGGGTCCTCCCGCAGCCGGTCGGCGAACCGCGGGTTGGCCTCGACGACGTGCAACCGGTCGCCCGGGCGCAGCACCTGGGCCAGCCGACGGGTCACCGCGCCCGTGCCGGCGCCGACCTCCAGCACCGAGATCGGACGGTTCGGGCGGCTGGTGGCCGGTACCACCAGCGCGTTCACCAGCTCCGGGCCGCTCGGGGCCAGTGCGCCGGTGTCGTGGAAGGTGCGCAGCGCCTCGGCGAGGAACAGCAGGTGGTCCCCGCCGGAGGGCGAACTGTACCGGGCGGAAGGGGAGTCGGGTCGGTGGTGGAGCCGTTCGTCGGTCATGCCGTCGACGCTAGGCAGAGCCGATCCGCCGCGAATCGGCCGGTCAGCGGCGCCGACCCCCGACGAAAGTCGAGGGTGAGGTTAGCCGGAAGACAGAGGCGGTCCGCGGCCGAGCGCCCCTAGCATCGAGCCCGAAGTGCCGGACGGCGGCCGTGCGGAAGGCTCTCGGAGTGGGGAGAGGGGAAAGGAGGAGCGCCATGCGCAGGAGTGTGCTGGGCTGGTACGGGCCGGGCCACCGGGCCGGTACGGACACGTTGTTGCTGATCGGCCTGCTCGCCCTGGCCGTCGAGGAGGCGCTGGTCCAGTGGACGCGGTCCGACGGGCCGCTGCGCCTGCCGCGTACGGTGGTGGCCGCGCTCGCCGCGCTCTCGCTCCTCTTCGCCCGCCGCTACCCGGTGGCCGCGGCCGTGCTGCCGGTGTTCACCGGTGGGCTGTTCAACCGGGCCTTCCCCGGCCTGTTCAGCGTCTTCCACCTCGCCTCCCTCGGCCGGACGGGCGCCGCGACGGCGGGCGGCGCGGTCATCGCCGTGACCAGCGCGACGGCCGCGGATTCGCTGGTCGGCTGGTTCGGCGGCGCCGGGTCCCAACTCCTCGTCCAGGCCGCCGTCCTGGCCGTCGGTCTGTGGCTGCACGGCAGACGGGTGCTGATCCGCACCCTGCACGAGCAGGTGGACGCGCTGCGTCGCGAGCGTGAGCTGCGCGCCGAACAGGCCCGGGCCGCCGAACGCGCCCGGATCGCCAGGGAGATGCACGACGTGCTGGCCCACCGGCTCAGCCTCCTGGTGCTGCACGCCGGGGTGTTGCGCGACCAGGCCGGCGCCGGCACCGTCACCGCCGACCTCGACCGGCTCACCCACCGCCTCGAACTGCTGCGCACCACCGCCGCCCGTTCACTCGACGACCTGCGCGACGTCCTGGGCGCGCTGCGGGCCGACCCGCCGGCCCCGCCTGCCCCGGGGAGCGAGCCGTCCGCGCCCGCCGAGGCCGGGCGGGTCCCGGCACCAGCCCTGCGCGACCTCACCGAACTCGTCGGCGAGGCGACCCAGGCCGGGCAACAGGTCGAACTCGCCCTCTCCGGAGACCCGGAGACCGTCCCGACCACCCACCGGCTGGCCGTGCACCGGCTGGTCCAGGAGGCGCTGACCAACGCCCGCAGGTACGCGTACGCCGCGCCCGTCACCGTCCGGGTCGGCTACGGGGCGCCGGCGACGACGGTCGAGGTCCGCAACGGTCCTGGCGGGGTGCCGCCGGACGGGACGGGCACCGGCAGCGGGTACGGGCTGGTGGGGCTGGCCGAACGGGTCGGAGCCCTCGGCGGCCACCTCGCCGCCGGTCCGGACGGCAGCGGAGGCTTCCGGCTCTCCGCCCGGTTGCCCGCGCCGGACCGCCCGCCGCCGGGGGTGCCCGACCGGGCTCCAGCCCGTGGCGACGGTCCGGCGCCCCAGCCGGGGCGGGCGTCGCCGCGGCCGGGGCACGGGATACGACGGGCACGGCAGTCGCCGGAAGGGGTGCAAGGGGTGCGAGGGGTGCGACAGCCAGAGCCAGCAACGCAACCGACGCAAGCGAAGGAGCCGAAGCAGCTGAAGGAACCGAAGGAACCGGAGCAGCAACCGGGAACGCAGCCGAAGGGCGCCGCATGATCCGAACCATGGTGGTCGACGACGACGCGCTGGTGCGCCTCGGCCTGGTCGACCTCCTGACCCAGGACCCGGCGCTCACCGTGGTCGCTGAGGCCGCCGACGGGCTGCAGGCCGTCGAACTCGCCGGCAGTCGGCGGATCGACGTCGCACTGATGGACATCCGCATGCCCCGGCTCGACGGGATCGCCGCCACCCGGCGGTTGCGCGAACTCCCGGACGGGCCGCGGGTCATCGCCCTCACCACCTTCGACCTGGACGAGTACGTGTACCAGGCGCTCGCGGCGGGGGCGGACGGCTTCCTGCTGAAGGACACCCCGCCCGCGGAGATCGCCCGTGCCGTCCATGTCGTCGCGGGCGGCCAGGGAATGCTGCACCCGGCGGCCGCACGGCGGCTGATCGACCGCTACCACCGGGTCGGGGCGCCCCGGTCCGTGGCCGCCCGTAGCCGGGTCGCCGGGCTCACCCCGCGGGAGACCGACGTACTGCGCGAACTCGCCGACGGGCTCTCCAATGCGGAGATCGCGGGCGTGCTCGGGATGCGCGAGAGCACCGTCAAGGCGCACGTCAGCCGGATCCTGACCGGGCTCGGAGTCGGCAACCGGGTCCAGGCGGCGCTCCTCGCCCGCGACGCAGGGCTGGTGGGCGACGGGGGCTGAGGGCGGACGGTCGGGAGCGGCTGCGCGCTCGGGGCCGGGCACCAGGGTTCCGGTCGGTCGGTCGTGTACGTGCGTGCCCGTACGTGCGTGCCCGTACGTGCACGTTCGTGTCTGAGGTGCTCCACCGCCGTGCCCGGGCGATCGCCCGCCGGTCCCCGATATCGCCATGTCGCGCGCCCCGGACGGCAGCCGAGGCACGTCGGTGCTCGGCGGGGCACACCGGGGCACGGCATCGGCCGGTGTTCACGCGGGTGTTCCCCGGATGTTCCCGCGGAGTCAGGGCGAGCGACGAGGCGGGCTTCCCTGAGCCGTCGCGTGCTCCCGGTTCGTACCGCGGGCTGAGCCGCTGTCACCCATCCGGCGTGGAAATGCCGTGCCTTGGCCGTTTGCGCTGCCGATCTCGGGCGGCGGGTCCATGGTGGAGATGGGCGCGATCGGCGACCGCGCCCGCGCGCCGATCCAGGCCCGCGCGCCGAGCGCCCGCGCCGATCGCGGCCGGGCGGCCTCCGAAGCGGGGCCCGGTACCGGCACGCTGGGAGCAGGGCCACCTCGCAGGAAACCGAACGGTTCTTCTAGGCTCACATCTCGGCTTCCCTGCGGCGGTCCGGCCACTGCGCCCGTCACCAGGAAGCCGCCGTCCACGGGGCTCCGGGCGGACCGGGGCCACCGGATCGAGCGAGGAGGACGCACCATGCCAAGCACGCCGCCCAACCGTTCCACCGTACTTGGGCCAGACGGGCCGATCCGGTGGGCCGCCCATCAATCCGGCCGACCGGTGCGGTCAGGCCGGGCCTGGTACGCGGGTGGGAGCGGTCGGCCGGTACGGCCGCTGAATACCGGCGGCGGCCGCGGAGGCGAGCGTTGAGTCCCCGGACCATGGGGTCGCCCGCCGTGCCGGGCGCCGCCGCGCAACCCGATCCGACCTCGGCCACCGACCCGGCCGCCGCCGACGGCGAGCCCCTCCCCGCGGCGGCCGCGGCCACCGCGACGGCTGACGTCGGCGGCGCGGCAACTGCCGCTCACGCTGCGGCCACTATGATTCCGGCCGTCTCGGTTCAGGCCACCGCCGCGAAGGCCGCCGTGGCCCAGGTGGCCGCAGCCAAATCCACGGCCGCCAAGTCCGCCCTCGTGAAGTCCTCCGCCACCAGACCCGTCGTCGCCAAGAGCGCGGTGCCGAAGAACGCGGACGCCCAGACCTCAGCCGCGCCGGCCGCTGTCGCGAAGGCCGTGACAGGGTCAGCCGCGACCGCGACCGCGACCGCCACCGCGACCGCCACCGCCACCGCCGCCGCCGCGGCCACCGCCTCCGGGACCGTCGCCGCCGTCACCGCGGCGCTGCCCGGCCTGCCGCAGGCGCTCAGCACCCGTGCCCGTACCCTCGCCGGCGCCGTCCGGCGCCGCTGCGTCGATCTGGCGCGGATCGAGTCACCGAGTGGGGACGCCCCCAGACTCGACGCCCTCGCCGAGGAGTTGGCCGCGGGCTTCCGTGCCACCGGTGCGACCGCCCGGCGTGAACCCGGGCCGGCCGGGGACCACCTCGTACTGGAATGGGAGGGACGGGACGAGTCCCTGCCGCACCTGCTGATCGTCGGCCACCACGACACCGTCTGGCCGGTCGGCACGCTCGCGGACTGGCCGGTGACCGAGCAGGACGGTCGGCTCACCGGCCCCGGTGTGGTCGACATGAAGGGTGGACTCGCCATCCTGGAGGGCGCGTTGGGGCTCCTCGCGGACCTGGGCGAGCGCCCGCACCGGACCGTCCGCCTGGTCGTCGTCTCCGACGAGGAGGTGGGCAGCCCGGACGGGCGGCGCCTGGTCGAGCGCCAGCTGCGCGGTGCCGCCGCGGTCCTCGGGCTCGAACCCCCGCACCCGGACGGCCGGTTGAAGACAGCCCGGCGCGGCAGCACCCGGGTGCGGCTCACCGTGACCGGCCGGGAGGCGCACGCGGGCAACGACGCCCGGGACGGGGTGTCCGCGGTCGACGAGCTGGTGGACCAGCTCGTGCTGGTGCGTGGCCTCGCCGGGCAGCCCGGTACCGAGCTCAACGCCGGTCGGATCAGCGGTGGTTCGCGCGCCAACGTGGTCGCCGGGCGGGCCGAGGCCGAGTTGGGCCTGCGGTTCGCCACCGTCGAGGCGCAGCGCCGCACGCTGGACGACCTCGCCCGGCTCACCGCGCTGCGACCGGGGGCCCGGGTCCGTACGGAGGTGCTGTCCAGCCGTCCGGCCTGGCCCGAGCGGACCGGGAACCCGCTGCTGCGGCACGTGCGCTCGCTCGCCGCCGTGCTCGGGCAGCAGCTGGACGGTGCCCCGGCGGGCGGGGCGGGGGACACCAACCTGCCGGGCTCGCGCGGGCTCCCGACCCTGGACGGCTTCGGCGCGGTGGGCGCCGGAGCCCACGCCCGGCACGAGCACATCCGGCTCGACCAGATCGCCCCCCGGCTCACGCTGCTGGCGGCGCTGCTCGCCGTGCCCCTGCCGCGACTGCGGGACCGCGCGGAGGGATGAGCCGACGGGGAGCTGCTGACGGCAGACGACCGACGGCTGACGGTAGACCTCAAGCAGCGGTCAGCTGACCGGCATCAGCGAACCCCGAACCCCGAACCCCGAACCCCGAACCCCGAACCCCGAACCCCGAACCCCGAACCCCGAGCTTCGAACCCCGAACCCCGAACCCCGAACCCCGAGCTTCGAACCCCGAACAACTAACACCGAACAGAGAGCAGCCGACGGATGACAGCTGACAGATTCTGAAATCTGTCGGCTGTTATCTGTTCCGCACCTTGCCATCCCTCCGCCCCGCCGCGCAGAATGGTACCGACCGAACGGTCAGTCGGTTGGTCGGCCGGTGCTCCGGCAACCCGACCGGGCAGGACACGAGAGGGGACCGTGGTGACAGCAGAGGTGGCCGAGGCGGTCCCCGCGCAGACGCCGGAGGTCCGGTTCGAGGCGGTCGTCGCCGCCGAGCAGCGGATCGAGCCCAGGGACTGGATGCCCGACGCCTACCGGGCCACCTTGATCCGCCAGATCGCCCAGCACGCCCACTCCGAGATCATCGGCATGCAGCCCGAGGGCAACTGGCTGACGCGGGCGCCGTCCCTGCGCCGCAAGGCCATCCTGCTCGCCAAGGCCCAGGACGAGGCCGGCCACGGCCTCTACCTCTACGCCGCCGCCGAGACCCTCGGCGTCGACCGTGCCGAGCTCACCGAGAAACTGATCTCCGGCCGCCAGAAGTACTCCTCGATCTTCAACTACCCGACCCTCACCTTCGCCGACGTCGGCGTGATCGGCTGGCTGGTGGACGGCGCCGCGATCTGCAACCAGGTCCCGCTCTGCCGCTGCAGCTACGGGCCGTACGCCCGCGCGATGGTGCGGATCTGCAAGGAGGAGTCCTTCCACCAGCGCCAGGGCTACGAGCTCCTGATGACGCTGATGCGCGGCACCGAGGGCCAGCGCCGGATGGTGCAGGACGCGGTGGACCGCTGGTGGTGGCCGTCGCTGATGATGTTCGGCCCCTCGGACGCCGACTCGCCGAACTCCGCCCGCTCGATGGCCTGGCGGATCAAGCGGCACAGCAACGACGAGCTGCGCCGGCGCTTCGTCGACATGACCGTCCCGCAGGCCGAGCACCTGGGCGTGACCCTCCCGGACCCCGAGCTGCGCTGGAACGAGGAGCGCGGCGGCTGGGACTTCGGCGAGCCGGACTGGTCCGAGCTGACCAGGGTCATCCACGGCCAGGGCCCCTGCAACACCCAGCGGATCGACCGCCGCCGCACCGCGCACGAGGAGGGTGCCTGGGTCCGCGAGGCGGCCGTCGCCTACGCGGCCAAGCGCGCCGCCGGAGCCGCCCAGCCCGTCGACGCCGCCGAACCTGCCGAACCCACCGAAGCCGTCGAACCGACCGAAGCCGTCGGACCCACCGAACAGGAGAACGGAAAGTGACCGACCCCCAGGTTGGCTCCCCGGCCGGGTCCAAGGCCGGCTGGCCGCTGTACGAGGTGTTCGTGCGCCCCCGGCGCGGGCTGAACCACGTCCACGTCGGCTCGCTGCACGCCTCCGACGACCGGATGGCCCTGCTCGCCGCTCGCGACCTCTACACCCGCCGCAACGAGGGCGTCAGCCTCTGGGTGGTCCGTTCGGACGCGATCACCGCCTCCACGCCGGACGAGCGGGACCCGTTCTTCGAGCCCAGCGGCGACAAGGTCTACCGCCACCCGACCTTCTACGACATCCCCGAGGATGTCCCGCACATCTGACGGGGGAGCCACCGTGCACGACCACACCACCTCCACCACCGGCACCGGCGCGAGCGCCGACCAGGACGACCACGTCTACCTCAGCCTCGTCGACGCCGCCCCCGGCCCCGAGGGCGAGGGCCGCTGGGCGTACGGGACGGGCTTCGCCGACCCGCTGCTCGGCGTGGACACCGCGCTGCCCGCCGGACTGGACGGTGCCGACCTCGCCGCCTACTGCCAGATGCTGGGCGACGACGCCCTGGTCCTCGCGCAGCGGCTGATCGAGTGGTGCACCCGGGCGCCCGAGCTGGAGGAGGAGGTCGCGCTCGCCAACCTGGGCCTCGACCTGCTCGGCCAGGCCCGGCTGCTGCTCACCCGGGCCGGCCAGGCGGACGGCACCGGCCGCACCGAGGACGACCTGGCGTACTGGCGGGAGGAGCACGAGTTCCGCAACGTACGCCTGGTGGAGACGCCGAACGGCGACTTCGCATACTCGATCGCCCGGCTGCTGCTGTTCGCCACCGCGCGCGGCGCCCTGTACGAGGCGCTGAGCGCGCACCCCGATCCGGTGCTGGCCGCGGTCGCCGCCCGGGGGGTCAAGGAGCTGGCGTACCACCGGGAGTACGCCACCGCCTGGACGCTGCGCCTCGGCGACGGCACGCCGTACTCCGCCGAGCGGATGCAGGCCGGGTTGGACGCCGTCTGGCCGCTGTTGGAGGAGCTGTTCACGGCGCACCCGGTGGAGCTGCGGGCGGGCGTCGACCCGGCGACCCTGCGCGAACCGGTGCTGGGCTCGATCGCCGCGGTCCTGGCCGAGGCCGGACTGACCGTGCCGGACGTACCGCCGCTGGCCACCGTCCTCGGCCGGGGCGGCCGGGACGGCGTGCACACCGAGGCGCTCGGTCCGCTGCTCGCCGAACTCCAGGTGGTGGCCCGCGCCCACCCGGGGGCGACATGGTGACGGACGACGTGGCGAGGGGACCGGCGCCCGCGACGGGTACGGCGGGTACAGCGAGTGCCGCGGGTACGGCCGCCCCCGCGGCACCGGAGGGCCCGACGACCCGCGACCTGGCCTGGGCGGTCGCCGCGGCCGTCCCGGACCCGGAGCTGCCCATGCTCACCCTGGCCGACCTGGGCGTCCTGGCCGAGGTCGAGGTGGACGGCGGCAGCGGCACCGTGACCGCCTGGCTGACCCCGACCTATTCGGGCTGCCCCGCCGTGGCCGAGATGGCCGCCGACGTGGACCGCCGGCTGCGTGCGGCCGGGTACCCGGACGTCCGGGTGCGGCTGCGGCTGGACCCGCCGTGGTCCACCGACCTGATCACCGCCGAGGGCCGCCGCAAGCTCGCCGAGGCGGGCATCGCCCCGCCGCGCCCGACCGCCGCCCTGGCCGTGGCCGCCGCGGCCGGACCGGTGGCGCTCACCCTCGGCCCGACCCGCACCGGAACCGCCGAGAGCCGGGTGCCCTGCCCGCTCTGCGGCGGTACGGAGACGGAGGAGCTGTCCCGCTTCGGCTCCACCGCCTGCAAGGCGCTCTGGCGCTGCCGCGCCTGCCGGGAGCCCTTCGAACGCGTCAAGGAGATCTGAATGTCCGCCGCCGTCTCGCCCGCCGCCGACACCCAGGCGTCCGACGCCCAGGCGCCTGCTGTCCCGGCGCCCGACGCCCAGTCTCCCGGCACCCCGGCTCCCGGCATCCGCCCCGCCCGCCGTCCGACCTTCCACCGGTTGCGGATCGACCGGGTGGAGCGGCTCTGCGAGGACGCCGTGGCGGTGACCTTCGCGGTGCCGGACGGGCTGGCGCAGGAGTACGCCTTCCGGCCGGGGCAGACCCTGACCCTGCGCAAGCTGGTCGACGGCGCCGACGAGCGCCGCTCGTACTCGATCTGCGCCCCGGTGGGCGGGCCGCTGCGGATCGCCGTCCGGGAGGTGCCCGGCGGGCTGTTCTCGCGCTGGCTGGTGCGCGAGGCGAAGCCGGGCGAGGAGGTGGAGGTGCTGACGCCGTCCGGCCTGTTCACCCCCGAACTCGGCGTCGCGGCCGACCACGTGCTGCTCGCGGCCGGCTCCGGCGTCACCCCGATGCTGTCGATCGCCGCCTCCGTGCTGGCCGCCGACCGCCGCTCCACCGTCACCCTGCTCTACGGCAACCGGCGCAGCGACACCGTGATGTTCGCGGACGAGCTGGCCGACCTGAAGGACCGCTACCTCGGCCGCTTCCAGCTGGTCCACGTGCTCTCCCGGGAGACCAGGGACGCCGAGCTGCTCAGCGGCCGGCTGGACCCGGAGCGGGTACGGGCCCTGCTGGCCGCGCTGGTGGACGTCGGGAGCGTCGGGCACTGGTGGCTGTGCGGCCCGTTCGGCATGGTCGTCGGGGTGAAGGACCTGCTCGCCGAGCTGGACGTGCCGGGCGAGCGGGTGCACCAGGAGCTCTTCCGCGCCGAGGACGAGCCGCTCCCGGAGCGCGACGAGGACTGGGACCGCGGCGACGCCTCGGCCGACGGTGCGTCGGGCCCGCAGAGCGAGGTCACCGTCGTCCTCGACGGCCGCGGCAGCACGCTCTGCCTCCCGCGCGACCGCTCGATCCTGGACGGCGCCCAGCGCTCCCGCCCCGACCTGCCGTTCGCCTGCAAGGGCGGGGTGTGCGGCACCTGCCGCGCGCTGGTCACCGAGGGCGAGGTGGAGATGCGCCGCAACTTCGCGCTGGAGGAGAAGGAGCTGGCCGCCGGCTACGTCCTCACCTGCCAGGCCCGCCCGGTCACCGAGCGGGTGACCGTCGACTACGACCGCTGAGCCTCAGACCACGGCGGGCTCCACGACCGGCGCCCCGGGTGCCGGGCTCCCGGGAGTCGGACTCCCGGGAGCCCGGAGCCCGAGTGTCGATCGCTGCGGCACCGGCTTTCCGAGCGTCGAACCTCCGGCCGCCGGATTCCCGAGCAGCTCGACCAGGTCGTTGACCGCCGCGCGGCCGGCCCGGTTGGCGCCGACCGTGCTGGCGGACGGGCCGTAGCCGACCAGGTGGACGCGGGGATCGGCGGTGGCTCGGGTGCCGGTGAGCGCGATGCCGCCGCCGGGGGAGCGCAGCCCGAGCGGGGCGAGGTGCCCGACCTCGGGCCGGAATCCGGTCGCCCAGACGATCGCGTCCACCGCCAGTTCCTCGTCGCCCCAGGCGACCCCGTGCTCGGTGAGGCGGTCGAACATCGGCCGGCGGTGCAGCGCGCCCAGCTCCTCGGCGCGCCGGTAGGCGACGGACGGGCCGAGCCCGGTCACGCTCACCACGCTGCGCACCGGCAGGCCCTGCCGGACCCGCTCCTCGACCTTGGCGACCACCGCGCGCCCGTACTCGGGGGTGAACGGTCCGTCGTGGTAGACGGGTTCGGAGCGGGTGACCCAGACCGTCTCGCCGACCGCGGCCACCTCGGACAGCACCTGGATCGCCGAGGCGCCGCCGCCCACCACCAGCACGCGCCTGCCCGCGAACTCCTCGGGGCCGCGGTACTCCGCGTAGTGCAGCTGCCGGCCCGCGAAGCGGCCCGGGTAGTGCGGGAGGAAGGGGCGGGTCCAGGTGCCGGTGGCGTTGATCAGCGCGCGGGTGGACCAGGTGCCGCGATCGGTCTCGACCAGCAGCCGGGAGTCGCGGCCCGCGGACTCGGCGCGTACGGCGCGCACCGTGACCGGGCGTACGACCGGGAGCGCGTGCCGGGCCTCGTACGCCGCGAAGTACCCCGGCACCACCTCGCGCGCGGGGGCCTCGGGGTCCGGCGGCGGGAGTTCGGCGTCCGGGAGGTCGTGGAAGCCGTGCACGGTGGCCATCCGCAGGGACGGCGAGCGGTGCGCCCAGGCGCCGCCGGGACCGGCGTCGGCGTCGAGCACGACGAAGCCGCCGTCGGCGCCCGCCCGGTAGGGGGCGAAGCCGCGGCGGCGCAGGTGGTAGGCGGCGGACAGGCCTGCCTGCCCGGCGCCCACCACCAGCACGTCCACGCGTCGCTGAACGCTGTTCGTTGCACCGTAAACAGTCACGCCCGTGAAACATCGCCGGAGCGGTGGCTGTTCCCGGCCCCGTCAGTGGGGGCGCGAACGGACCCCCGGGAGCGGGGGCGCGAACGGACACCCGGGAGCGGATCCCCCGAACGGGGACGCACGGATGAGAACGTCAGGAGACCGGGGAGATGACCGCGGCGGTGCCGTAGGCGCAGACCTCCGTGCCGACGTCGGCCGCCTCCGTGACGTCGAAGCGCATCATCAGGACGGCGTTGCCGCCGCGCGCCTTGGTCTGCTCGATCAGCCGCTGCATCGCCTCGTTGCGGCTCTCGACCAGGGTCTTCGTCAGACCGCGCAGCTCGCCGCCGATCAGCGACTTCAGACCGGCACCGATCTGGCTGCCGATGTGGCGGCTGCGCACGGTCAGCCCGAAGACCTCGCCGATCACGTGGTCGACCCGGAAGCCGGGGATGTCGTTGGTGGTCACGACCAGGACGTCGGCGTTCGGGCCCTGCCCGCCGCCGTACTCGTTGATGTCAGCCATGGGACTCATCCTGCCAAGTTCCTGCGTCCGAGTGACCCAGGCAGGGCCGGACCGTGGCCGAGAAGGCGTCCGGAAGCTGGTCCCGACCGGTGATGGGGGGACCGAAAGGCCGTACCGTTAGCCCCATGGGCGAGCGAAGCGATCATCCACAGGGGCCGGGCGCGGCGGAGGACTCCGGCGCGCAGGAGATCGAGGCGACGGTGGTGCTGGGCCTGCGGATCACCGACTGGCCGGCCCTGCGCGCGGCCGCGATCAGGGCCGTCGAGGAACTGGAGTTCGAGGGCATCGACCCGGCCGGCCAGCGCCGCGAACTGCTGCGCGAGGTCGCCGAGGACGCCAACGCGGCGCTCGGCGCGCTGCTCCATCCGGACCGGCTGGTGGCCGCCATCCCCGGGGTCGAGGCGGTCGGCGGAACGCTGGAGATCAGCGTCACCGAGGACTTCACACCCGACTTCGCCGACCTGTTCCCGCTGGAGGGCGACGAGGAGGACGGCGGCGCGGGCGCGGACTGGACGCTCACCCCGCGCACCGCCTGCCTGCTCCACGCCCAGCTGATCGGCCTGGCCGACGCCGCGTACGACGACCTCGACGAGCACGGGGACGAGCCCGTCGCCGACGGCGAGGACGTGGACTGGACGGTCTTCGCCCGGCTTCCCGAGCGCACCTGGCGGATGCACCGGGGCTGGCGCCGTGCGATGGCCCGGGCCTTCGACGACCTCGCCGACGACCTCGCGCTCGGCGAGTGGCCGCTGCCGCGCTGCCTGGCGGAGGAGCTTGCCCTCCGGATGGCGCTGGTGGACGCCCGGTCGCTGCTCGGCGCGCAGCCCGAGTCGGTGGCGGACATGATGGGCGACCTCCCCGCCGACCTCTACGACTACGACTGGGACGGTTGCCACGACGAGCTGTTCGGGGTCTACGGGCCGGACGACGGCGACGCGGAGCTGGGGGCGGAGCAGCGCACGGAGGCGCTGCTGGCGGCCACCCACCCGGAGGGCTGGTTCCTGATGTACGAGGACGCGGAGGAACGGGACCCGCAGCGCGGCTTCCGGCGCTGAGGGGCGGGCCGAACCGGGCGGGACGGGGCTGGCATCCTGGACGGGTGACTTCTCCTACCGATTCCGACGCCCCGACTTCCGCTTCTCCGGCTCCGGCCTCCGTGACTCCCGCTCCTGCGGCCGACCCTGCCGGTCCCGCGGCCGCCGCCGACCCGGTCGACGCCGCGGGGCGCGAGGACCGTGACGAGCGGCCGCAGTACGTGCTGCCGCTGGTCGTCCGGCTGGAGCGGGCCACTCCGCCGGGCCGGACGGACGCGCTGGAGACCTCGGCGCGGGCGGTGCTCACGCTGCTGGCCGACCCGCGGGTGAC
The DNA here is from genome assembly GCF_055383135.1 of Kitasatospora sp. Xyl93. Lineage (NCBI taxonomy): Bacteria > Bacillati > Actinomycetota > Actinomycetes > Kitasatosporales > Streptomycetaceae > Kitasatospora > Kitasatospora sp. Xyl93. Next base: position 6,658,983 of record NZ_AP029185.1, read on the forward strand.
CGGGGCGGACGGCGAGTGGACGGAGCGGGTCGCCGCCTGGGAGGACGCCCGGATCCGCAAGGTGGTCCGGCGGGCCCGGGGCGGGGAGTGGCGTCGGGCGGGCGAGCTGCCGGGCATCACGGTGCACGGGCGGGAGGCCGAGGTGCGGGTGTTCCCGCCGGTCCTGCTGGACGGCTGGCCCAAGGAACTCGCCAAGCTCCAGGTGTCCGGGACGGACCTGGAGGAGACGGCGGAGGTCGGGGCACCCGAGCCGGGGCTGCCGGTGCTGTGGCTCAACCCCGAACTGGAGATGAGTGCGGGCAAGACGATGGCGCAGACCGGGCACGCCGCCCAGCTCGCGTGGTGGCGGCTGGACGAGGCGCAGCGCAAGGAGTGGGCCGAGGCCGGCTTCGCGCTCGCGGTCCGGACGGCCTCGCCGGACGCGTGGGAGGAGCTCGTCCGCTGCGGGCTGCCGGTGGTCCAGGACGCGGGCTTCACCGAGATCGCGCCGGGCAGCTGCACGGTGATCGCGGAGCACCCGGCGCTGCGGTGACGGGGTGGCGGCCGGCAGCGAACGGATGACAGCTGACGGCCGACAGCGAACAGATGACAGCGAACAGATGACAGACTTCGAAATCTGTCATCTGTTCGCTGTCATCTGTGGCTGTTCCTCGCCGCCCCTCAGCTCTGCTCGTACCGCCGCATCGCCCGTAGGCCGCCGTAGACCGCCAGGGCGGTCCAGAGCGCCATGATCAGCAGCCCGGTCCAGTGGCCGTAGTGGATGCCCGCCTCCGGTTGGGTGCGCGTCGCGTACAGGCCGGCCCGGTCGGGCAGGAACTGGCCGAGTTCGCGGACGCCGGGGATGGCGGCCAGCCAGGTGGTGCCCAGGAACACCATCGGCGTCAGCAGGCCGAGCGCGGCGCTGAAGTTGCCCAGCGCGGCGGTCAGTCCGAGGCAGAGCAGCACCATCATCGGGTGGTACAGCACGCCGGCCAGAAAGCTGCGGGTCAGGCCGGGAGTGGAGAGGTCCAGGCCGACGGTGGCGCCGACGGCCAGGAAGGAACCCGCCGTCGAGGCCAGCCCGAGCAGCAGGCCCAGCCCGGCGCCGAGCGCGAGCTTGGCACCGTACAGCCGGCCGCGTCGGGGGACGGCGGTGAGCGAGGTGCCGATCATGCGGGTGTTGAACTCCTGCCCGATCAGCAGGATGCCGAGGCAGGCGACCGCGACGTGACCGAAGAGCAGCCCGTAGAAGATCCCGCCGGCCGGGTCCTCGCCGACCGTGTGGTCCTTCGCCCCGTAGGCGGCGTTGACGGCCGCCGTGACGCCGACGGTCAGCACCAGGGCGACCAGCGGGGCCGCCCACTGCGAGGGCAGGGTGGTGAACTTGACCCGTTCTGCGCGCAGCGCGTCGGCCATCGTGCTCATCGTCGCTCCCCTCTCCCATCTGCCGTGTCCCGTCTCCAGTGGCGCGCTTCCCGGCCTTCTCTTCCGCCCGAACTCCCGTCCCCCCGGGCTCACTTGGCGCGCCGCATCGCCCGTAGGCCGCCGTACGCCGCCAGGGCGGTCCAGAACGCCATGATCAGCAGCCCGGTCCAGTGGCCGTAGACGACCTGCGGGTCGTCGGCGTACCGCAGGGCGTACCGGCCGGCCCGGTCGGGCAGGAACTGGACCACCCGGCGCGCTCCGGGCACGCTGCCGAGCAGCGGTGAGACCAGGAACAGGGACGGGATCAGCAGGCCCATGGCGGCGGTGAGGTTTCCCAATAGGGCGGTCGTGCCGAGGCAGAACACCACCAGCATCGTCTGGTAGAGCACCCCGGCGACGGCGGCGCGGACGAAGGCATCCCCGTCCCAGTCGGCCGGGACGGTGGCCGCGTACCCGGCGAAGGCGCCCGCCGTGGCGACGGCGCCGACCGCCAGTCCGACCAGCGTTCCGAGCGCCAACTTGGCACCGTACAGCCGGCCGCGTCGCGGGACGGCGGTGAGCGACACACCGATCATGCGGGTGTTGAACTCCTGGCCGATCAGCAGGATGCCGAAGCAGATCAGTGCGGCCTGACCGAAGTTGAGGCCGTAGAAGACGCCGACACCGGGGTCGTCGGTGAGGCTGTCGTCCTTGCCGCCGAGGGCCGCGCCGACGGCAGTGGTGACGCCGGCGGTGAGCACCGGAGCGAGCAGGGGCGTGATCCAGAGCGAGCGGAGGGTCGTGAGCTTGATCCGCTCGGCGCGCAGGGCGTTGACGGCAGGTGCCCCGGCGGAGGTCACGGCAGGAGTCGCGGACGGAGTTGCGGCCGGCGTTGCGGCGAGGGTCGGCGCGCTCATGCGGTGGCCTCCGCGCGGTACTCGACGCTGTCGGCGGTCATCCGCATGAACGCGTCCTCCAGGGAGTCCTGTCGTACGGCGATCTCGTACAGCACCACGCCGTGGGCGGCGGCGAGCGCGGCGATCCGCTCGGGTTCGGCGCCGCTCACCTCCCAGGCTCCGCCGTCGACCTCGGTGGCGTCGAAGCCGTGACCGGGGTCGTGGAGCAGGGCGGCGAGCTTGGTGGGGTCGACGGCGCGGACCCTGATCCGGGTCCGGCCGTGGCGGTCGATGAACTCGGCGGTGGCGGCGTCGGCGAGCAGCCGGCCGCGCCCGATCACCACCAAGTGGTCTGCGGTGAGCGCCATTTCGGTCATCAGGTGGGAGGAGACCAGTACCGACCGGCCCTCGGCGGCCAGGTCGCGCAGCAGGGTGCGGATCCAGCGGATGCCTTCCGGGTCCAGGCCGTTCACGGGCTCGTCCAGCAGCAGGACCGGCGGGTCGCCGAGCAGCGCGGCGGCCACGCCGAGGCGCTGGCGCATGCCGAGCGAGAAGCCCCGGATCCGCCGTCCGGCGGCCTCCGCCAGGCCGACCTGGCCGAGCACCTCGTCGACCCGCCGGGCCGGCAGTCCGTTGCTCGCGGCGAGCCAGCGCAGGTGGCCGTGCGCGGTCCGGCCGCCGTGCAGCGCCTGGGCGTCCAGCAGCGCGCCGACCGTCCGCAGCGGGTCGCGGAGTTCGACGTAGGGGCGCCCGGCGACCAGGGCCCGCCCGGCGGTCGGCCGGTCGAGGCCGAGGACCAGGCGCATGGTGGTGCTCTTGCCGGCGCCGTTCGGGCCGAGGAAGCCGGTCACCACGCCGGGCCGGACCTCGAAGGTCAGGTCGTCGACGACACGTCGGCCGTCGTACTCCTTGGTGAGGCCCTGGATCTCGATCACGGCCCGCTCCCTTGTCTCGTCGTCCTGGCGGTCCCCGCCGGAACCTGCTGTGGTCGGCCCCGGGCGGTGGCCCCATTCGACCGGAACGGGCCGGTGCGGCGGATCCCGCCGTGGCGGGGAGCCGCCTCCCTCCCGGGAGGGAGGCCGCAGGCGACCGGAGCGGGAGCCGGTGACCGGGGCCGACCTGGCAGGATGAGCCAATGTCCAAGATCGCAGCGTCCAAGTTCGCAGCGCTGAAGAGCGCGGTGTCCGCAACCGTGCTGCCAGGACGCGTGGCGCCGGGGCGTGCGGCGCTGGGACGCGTGGCGCCGGGGAGCGCGGTGCCCAGGCTCGTCGCACCCCTGGTGGCCGGTGCCACGTACGCGCGACTGCTGCACCTGCTGGTCGGGTGGGTCTTCGCGGGCATCGTCCTGATGGTCTATCCGGGGACGGAGGACAAGCCGCTCGACGAGATCGTGATGAAGAGCATCGCGTTGGACGCCGTGCTGTTGGCCCTGTCCGCGCTCGTTCCGGCTGCCCGGCGGGCCGAAGGCGTGCAGGCCCGGCTGCTGCTGGTGCCCGACCGTGAGGAGGACATCGCCACCGAGCCCTCCCGCACCCGGGCCGACCGGTGGCGCACGGCCGGCTGGCTGATCGGCCGGGTCGCGCTCGGTTCGGTGGTCGGCTTCGCGCTGGTCCTCGTCCTCGCCACCTGCTACGAGCGGCTGACCGGTCCGCGGGCGCTGTGGTACCTCCCGCTCGCCCCGGTGGTGGCGATCGCCTTCGGCTGGTTCCTGGTTCACGCGGGCCGTCTCCAACTCGCCATGGCGGTAAGGCTGCTGGGCCCCTCGCCGGCGGAGCGGCTGGCCGAGGCGGAGCTGCGGGCCGAACGGTTGCTGGAGCGCAACCGGTTGGCCAGGGAGTTGCACGACTCGATCGGCCACGCGCTGACGGTGACGGTCCTGCAGGCGGGGGCGGCGCGGGAGGTCGGAGACCCGGTCTTCGCCGCCAAAGCGCTCGAAGTGATCGAGGAGACCGGCCGCCGGGCCATGGAGGACCTCGAACGCACCCTGGTGCTGCTGCGTGAGACCCCGGCCGGAGCGGACGGCGTGGCCACCGAACAGCCCGGGATCGAGCAGCTGCCCGCGCTGTTCGACACCGCCCGGGCGGCCGGCAGTCCGGTGGAGGCGCGGATCGAGGTGCCGGCCGGCACCCTGCCCGGGGTGCTCTCCCGCGAGTCGTACCGGATCGTCCAGGAGGGCGTCACCAACGCGCTCAAGTACGCGCCCGGCGAACCGCTCGACGTCCGGATCGCCGTACGGGACGGCCGGTTGGAGCTGCGCTGCGCCAACCGGCTGCCCGGAACCGGTCGTTCACCGGCCGATTCGGCGCGGCACCCGGCGGGTACGGCGGGCCGGGGCGCAACACGCAAGGGAGGCAAGGGACTGCGCGGCATCCGCGAGCGCGCCACCCTGCTCGGCGGGGAGTCGACGGCAGGGCGGGTGACGGGATCGGCGGTGGGGCCGGCGATGGGGTCGGCGATGGGGTCGGCCATGGGGCCGACTCCGGGGTCGACGGGGGAAGGGAGCGGGGAGTGGGTGCTGAGCGTCCGGTTGCCCCTACGCTTGGGCTCGTGACGAACGATCTTGGGGCGCGAGGTCCGGCCGGGGGGACCGCCGGGATGACCGACATCCTGCTCGCCGACGACGAGGAGCTGGTCCGGGCCGGCCTGCGGGCGGTCCTGGAGGCGCAGGGGGACCTGCGGGTGGTCGGCGAGGCGGCCGACGGCGCCGAAGCGGTCTCCCTGGCCCGCGCGCTGCGACCGCACGTGGTGCTGATGGACGTCCGGATGCCCGTCCTGGACGGCCTGGCGGCCACCCGCGAACTGCTGCGCCCCGGCGCCCCGGGGGACCGCCCGCCGCGGATCCTGGTCGTGACCACCTTCGAGAACGACGACTACGTCTACCAGGCGCTGCGTGCGGGGGCCGATGGCTTCCTGCTCAAGCGCACCCGCCCGGCCGAGATCGCCCAGGCGGTACGGCTGGTGGCGGCGGGCGAGTCACTGCTGTTCCCGGCCGCGATCCGCCGCCTCGCGGCCGGGCACGGCAACCCGGCCGCCCGGGCGGCCATGGAGCGGGCGGCGCTGACCGAGCGCGAGGCGGAGGTGCTGCGGCTGGTCGCGCGCGGCCTCAGCAACGGGGAGATCGCCGAGCAGCTGTTCCTCGGCGTGCAGACGGTGAAGACGCACGTCAGCAGCGTGCTGGCGAAGCTGGGGGCACGGGACCGCACCCAGGCGGTGATCGCGGCGTACGAGTCGGGGTTCGTCGAACCGTCGGAGTGATCCCGCCGGGAATCACGTCGGAATGCCGTCGGAAGCCGTCGGAACCGCGCAGCGACCCTGCCGGAACCCGGAGACCCCGCCGGAACGGTCCCGTCGGGGTGGATCCGCGGAGGTGACGCCGTCGGCGGCCCGTCAGGCCGGATAGGCGTGGGTCTGGGTGGCCTTGACCGAGGCCCACACCGCGACGCCGGGCGCCAACTCCAGCTCCGCGACGGCGGCGGGGGTGAGGTCGGCGGCCATCGGCAGGTCGCCGGCCAGCTCGGCGCGGACCTGGTCGCCGTGCAGGTCCAGCCCGGTGACCTCGGCCCTCCACAGGTTGCGCGCGCTGGTCCGCGGGCGCTCCCGGTAGAGCGTCACGGCGGACGGCGGGAAGGCGACGAAGGCCGGACCGTCCAGCTCCTCGGTGGTGGCCAGGACGGTGCCGTCGGGGAGCGTGACCCGGGTGCCGTCGGCCCGGCCCTGGTACAGGTTCAACCCGACCAGCCGGGCGATGTAGTCGGTGCGCGGACGCCGGGCGACCTCCGCGGGGCTACCGGACTGCACCTCCTGCCCCTCCTCGATCACCACCAGCCGGTCGGCCAGCACCATGGCGTCCAGCGGGTCGTGCGTCACCAGCACCGCAACCGCCTCGAACTCGGCCAGGTGGCGCCGCAGTTGGGCCCGTACGTCGAGCCGGGTGCGGGCGTCCAGGGCGGCCAGCGGCTCGTCCAGCAGGAGCAGCCGGGGGCGTACGGCGAGCGCGCGGGCGAGCGCCACCCGCTGGGCCTGGCCGCCGGAGAGCCGGCCGGGGCGGGCCGAGGCGTGGTCGGCCAGGCCCATCCGCTCCAGCCAGCCGGCCGCCTCCGTCCGCGCCTCGCGCTTGGGACGGCCCTGACAGCGCGGGCCGAAGGCGACGTTGTCGAGCGCGCTGAGGTGCGGGAACAACAGGTAGTCCTGGAACACCACACCGACCGGCCGCTCCTCGGCCGGGGTGTGCACGCGCTGCCCCGGGTCCTCCAGGAGGCGGCCGTCCAGGCGCAGGTGGCCGCCGGTGAGCGGGAGCAGCCCGGCGAGGGCGCGCAGGGCGGTGGACTTGCCGGCGCCGTTGGGGCCGAGCAGCGCCACCACCTCGCCGGGTGCGGCGGTGAGGGAGAGGTCGAGGGCGAAGGCGGGGCGCTCGACCCGCAGGCGGGCGTCCAGCGCGGGGCCGGGGAGACGGTCGGTGCTCATCGGGGCGACGTCCAGGTGTCCAGGTTTCCCGTGCATCCGGTGCATCCGGGGGGTCCAGCGTGCTCGGCGCATCTGGTGTGTCCAGCGTGCTCGGCGCGTCGGGTGCGTCCGACGTGTCCGGTGCGGCCGGTGAACGGGGGAGCGGGTGCGGGCGGGGTCATGGCGTCGACAGCCAGCGGTCGCGCAGGCCGACCAGGACGGCCACGGAGACCACCAGCAGTACCAGCGACAGGGCGATCGCCGCCTGGGGGTCCGACTCCATGGCCAGGTAGACGGCCAGCGGCATGGTCTGGGTGCGGCCCGGGAAGTTGCCGGCGAAGGTGATCGTCGCGCCGAACTCGCCGAGCGCCCGGGCCCAGGCCAGGACGGCCCCGGCGGCGACCCCGGGGGCGATCAGCGGCAGGGTGACCCGCCGGAACGCGGTCAGCCGGGAGGCGCCCAGGGTCGCGGCGGCCTCCTCGTAGCGGGGGTCGGCGGCCCGCAGCGCGCCCTCGACGCTGATCACCAGGAACGGCATCGCCACGAACGCCTCGGCGATCACGACCCCGGTGGTGGTGAACGGCAGCGTGATGCCGAAGGCCGAGTCCAGCCAGGAGCCGACGATGCCGCGCCGCCCCAGCACCAGCAGCAGCGCCACACCGCCGACCACCGGTGGCAGCACCAGCGGCAGGGTGACCAGCGCCCGGATCACCCGTCGGCCCGGCAGCTCGGTGCGGGCGAGCAGCCAGGCCAGCGGGACGCCGAGGACCAGCGACACCGCGGTGGCGGCGGTCGCGCTGATCAACGACAGGCGCAGCGCCTCCCAGACGGCGGTGCTGGTGAGCTGCTCGGACAGACCGCTCCAGGGCGCCCGGATCAGCAGACCGACCAGCGGCAGGATCAGGAAGGCGAGCCCGAGCAGCGCCGGGAGCAGCAGGGTTACCGGGACGCGGTGCGGGCGGCGGCTTCGCGGGCGGCGGCGCGGCAGGGCCGGCGCCCGCCCTGCCTGCGCGGGTCCTGCCGGCGCCGCTCCCGCCGGGCCGTCGGCGGTGGTGCGGGCCTGGTGGTCCCGGTCCGAGTGGTTCGCCCCGGAGCCGGTGGTGCGGTCGTTCACGGCGTCTGGAAGCCCGCCGCGGTCAGCACCTGCCTGGCCTCGGGCGACTGGACGTACGCGACGAACGCGGCGGCGCCGCCCTTGTTCGGCGCCTTGGCGAGCGCGGCGATCGGGTAGTCGTTCACGGCCTTCTCGGCCTCGGGGAAATCCACGCCGTCGATCTTCGCAGCATCGGCGTGCACGTCGGTCCGGTACACCAGCGAGGCGTCGACCTCGCCGAGTTCGACCTTGGTGAGCGCGCCCTTGACGTCCTGCTCCAGGGTGACCGGCGTGAGGCTGACGCCGGCGGCCTTGAGCGCGCTCTGGGCGGCGGCGCCGCACGGCACCTCCTTCGCGCACAGGGCGACCTTCACGCCGGAGGCGGTGAGGTCCTCGAGGCCCGCGATGTGCTTGGGGTTGCCCTTGGGCACGGCGATGGTGAGCGTGTTCCGGACGAAGGTCGCCGGCTGTCCGGCGGCACCGCCCGCGTCCGTCACGGTCTTCATGGTGGCGGGGCTGGCGGCGGCGAACACGTCGGCCGGGGCGCCGGAGTTGATGCTGGTGGCGAGGCTGGAGCTGCCGCCGAAGTTGAAGGTGACCTTGGTGCCCGGGTTGGCGGCCTCGAACTTCCGGCCGAGGTCGGTGAAGGTCTCCTTGAGCGACGCGGCGGCGAAGACGGTGACGGTGCCGGAGGCCTTGGGGGCACCGCTGCCGGCACCGCCCGGGGAGGAGTTCGAGGAGGCCGAGGAGCCGGAGGACGTGCCGCCGTCGCTGCCGCAGGCGGTGGCGCCGAGGCCGAGAACGAGGGCCGCGGCGACGGCGACGGCGAGCCTGCGGCTGGTGGGCGTACGAGTGCTCATCGGTGCTTCCCCTCCAGGGCGCGCGCCGGATGGGGCGCGAGGGACCGGCCGCAGCTGCGGCCATGACGGGGATCATAGTGCCGCACATGCGAGCGATGAAGCCCCTGTGGGTTAGCACGGGCGGGGGCGGTGCGAACCCCTCGGCGGCTGTGGGATGGCGCGAGCGGGCCCGTGGGGAGCGAGGCGGGAAGGAACGGGCGACGGTGGTGGTGAGCGGCGCGCGGAAATTGCGTCGCGCCGTCGGTGGTCGAACGGCGAGAGTGGTCGCCGTCCGTACACGCGGCCGGGTCGGCCGAGCCACCGCCGCGGCCGAACCAAGGGGAGGAGTCCGTCCATGTCCACGCTGCGCGTCACCGCCGAGAAGCTGATCATCCTGGAGCACCCGAACGCCGATGCCCTTGAGCTCGCCCAGGTCGGCCTCTACCGGGCGGTGGTCGCCAAGGGCGTGTACCGGACCGGCGACCACGCCGTCTACATTCCCGAACAGTCAGTCCTCCCCGATGGGTTGATAGAGGAGCTGGGGCTGACCGGCAAGCTGGCGGGTGCCGGGGCGAACCGGGTGAAGGCGGTACGGCTGCGCGGCGAACTGTCCCAGGGCATCGTCTGCAAGCCTGCGGCGCTCGCCGGCACCGACCTGGCCGCCGCGGCCGAGCAGGGCGAGGACTTCGCCGAGCTGCTCGGGGTCGTCAAGTGGCAGCCGCCGGTGCCGACCTCGATGAGCGGCGACGTGGTCAGCGCGCCGGACCTGCTGCCCTGGGTGGACATCGAGAACCTCAAGCGCTACCCCGACGCCTTCGAGCCGGGCGAGCCGGTGGTGCTGACCGAGAAGCTGCACGGCAGTTGCTGCCTGGTCACGTACGTCGCCGCCACCGGTGAGGTGCGGGTGTCGTCCAAGGGCATCGGCGCGCAGGGGCTGGCGCTGGCCGAGGACCCGCGCAACCTGTACTGGCGGGCGGTGCGCGCGTACGACATCCCGGCGGTGGCGGCCCGGCTGGCGGAGCGCCTCGGGGCCGAGCGGGTCGGCATCTTCGGCGAGGTCTTCGGCGAGGGCGTGCAGGACCTGGGCTACGGTGCCTCGGCGCGCATCGAGCGGCCCGGCTACGCGGCCTTCGACGTGTCGGCGCTGGTGGACGGACAGCTGAACTGGCTGTCGGCGGCCGAACTGCTGGACGGTCAACTGCCGTTGGTGCCCGAGCTGTGGCGCGGACCGTTCGACCCGGAGACCGTGCTGGGGTTCGCCCGGGGCAAGGAGACCGTATCCGGGCGTGAACTGCACCTTCGCGAGGGCGTGGTGGTGCGGCCGGTGGCCGAGCGGTGGAGCCCGGTGCTCGGCGGGCGGGCGATCGCCAAGGTGGTCAGTGACGCTTACCTGACCCGCAAGGGGGGCACCGAATACGAGTGAGGCGGGTCCGGATCCGGCCGGGCAAGGTCGGCCCGTCGGCGGGTCCGGGCGCGGCTCCTTTCGGTGCTGACTGCCCGTCGGTGGGACCGGCGGGCACATCCCTGTGCAGAAGGAGTGCCGATGACCACCGACGTCATCCCCGTTCCCGTGCCCGCCCCCACCTCCGCGATACCCGTCCCGGCCGGGAACCCCCTCGTCGGATCGCTGTTCGACCTCACCCGCCGTCCGCTGCGCAGCTACCTCGCGGCCCGCCGCGACCACGGCGACGTGGTGCGCTTCCAGGCCGGGCCGCCCGGGCTGCGGGCCGACTTCTACGGAGTGTTCTCGCCCGACGGCGTCCGCCAGGTGCTGGCCGGCGAGGCGGCCAACTTCCGCAAGGAGAACTCCTTCTACGACGAGCTCCGGACCAGCGTCGGCAACGGGCTGCTGACCAGCCAGGACGCCGTCTACCAGCGCCAACGCCGGATGGTCCAGCCGCTGTTCACCCGGCGCCGGGTGGACGGCTACGCGGACGCGCTCGCGCAGGAGGCGCAGTCGCTCGCCGAGCGCTGGCGGGCGGTGCCCGGCGGGGTGGTGGACGCGGCGGAGGAGACGTCCCGGTTCGCGCTGCGGGCGGTCGCGCGCATCCTGTTCGGCGCCGACGTGGAGCAGGCGGTGGCGGTGGTGCACCACAGCTTCCCGGTACTCGGCGAGTACGTGAAGGAACGCGGCTACGCGCCGGTCCGCCTTCCGCGAAGCTGGCCGACCCCGTCCAACCGGCGCGGCGCGCGGGCCCAGCGGGCGCTGTACGGGGTCTGCGACCGGATCATCTCCGAACGGGCCGCGCGCGGCGGCGACGAGGACGCGGACGACCTGCTCACTCTGCTCGGACGGGCCCGCGACGACGACGGCGAGCGGCTGGACCCGGCCGAACTCCGCGACCAGGTCCTGGTGTTCCTGCTCGCCGGGCACGAGACCACGGCCACCGCGCTGGCCTTCGCACTGCACCTGCTGGCGCTCCACCCGGAGCAGCGACGGCTCGCCCGGGAGGAGGCGCGGACCGTCCTGGCCGGGCGGGCGCCGACGGCGGCGGACCTGGACGCGCTGCCGTACATCACCCGGGTGCTGAAGGAGGCGATGCGGCTCTACCCGTCGGCGGCGCTGGGCGGGCGGCGGGCGGTCGCGGAGACCGTGATCGACGGGTACGTGATCCCGGCGGGGGCGCAGGTCGTCGTCGCGCCGCTGGTCACCCATCGGCACCCGGACCACTGGGTGGACCCGGAGCGCTTCGACCCGGACCGCTTCCTGCCGGAGGCGGAGCGGGCCCGGCACCGTTACGCCTGGTTCCCGTTCGGCGGCGGGCCGCGGGCCTGCATCGGGCAGCACTTCTCGATGCTGGAGGCGGTGCTGGCGCTGGGGGTGCTGCTGCGGGACTTCGACGTGGAGGCGGTGGACCGGAGGGTGGCGCTCGCCCAGGGGATCACGCTGCGGGCGGCGAGCCCGATGCGGATCCGGGTGGCGGGGGACTGACGGTCGGCCGGGGGGGCGGACGACGGTCGGCAGGGTGACATCGGCAGGGTGACAGCTGACAGAGTTCAGCGGACAGATGACAGATTTCAAACTCTGTCATCTGTCCGTTGTTTTTTGTCGGCTGTCGGCTGTCAGTTGTCCCTTCCCGGGGTGGCCGTCACCGGTCCGGCCGGTGAGCCGACTGGTCCGCGGGGCGCACTGCCCGCTGGGCACACGACCGGGCCATTCGAACACACCGCCCTCGCTCCGCGGGCAGCTTTTCAGATCTTTGTCTGACCGATTCCGGCCCCTCGGTAGCGTCCCACGCACCCCAGACCGGAAGCGCACATGCGAGTGGCATATGCCATTCGTATGCAGTCCGCCCGGCCCGGGGAGCCCGGGCGCACCGTGTACCGCCCCGGGCCCGACCGGTCGACCGGAGGTCCCATGGGCACCCTCAACCATCTCAGCCTCGGCTGGCTGACTCCCGTCCTCTCGTACCTGATGGCCTGCGCCGGCGCCGCCCTCGGGCTGCGCTGCACACTGCGCGGCCTGGCCGCGAGCGGCCCGGCCCGCCGGAACTGGCTGATCACGGCCGCCGCCGCGATCGGCTCCGGCATCTGGACCATGCACTTCGTCGCCATGTTCGGCTTCACCGTCGACGGCACCGAGCTGCGCGACAACGTCCCGCTGACCGTCCTCAGCCTGGTGGTCGCGGTGCTGGTCACCGGCCTCGGCCTGACCGTGGTCTGCTACGGCCGACACCGCGGCCTCGCCCTGCTGTCCGGCGGCGTCACCACCGGCCTCGGCGTCGCCGCGATGCACTACCTGGGCATGGCCGCCCTCCGGATGCACGGCGGCCTGCACTACGACGCCGGGACGGTCGCACTGTCCGTGCTGGTCGCGGTCGGCGCCGCCACCGCCGCGCTCTGGGCCGCCGTCACCATCCGCAACGTGTACGCGGCGGCGGCCGCCGCGATGGCCATGGGTCTGGCCGTCAGCTGCATGCACTACATCGGCATGGCCGCCGTCCACGTCCGGCTGGAGCCGACCCGGACCGGGCTCGGCGGGGTCAGCCCGATGGAGTTCGTCTTTCCGCTCGCCGTCGGCCTCGGCTCGTTCCTCTTCCTCGCCTCCGCCTTCGTGGCGCTCTCGCCGACCGCCCAGGAGCGGGCCGGCTACCGGCAGTTGGGCGGGCTGGGCGCCGAGGAGCCACCCGCCGCGGCCCAACACCCCGAGCCTGCCTGGCGCGAGCCCGCCCGGGCCGAGGCCGGGCAGCGCGACACCGGGCGGCACGACCGCGCCGCCTGAGCCGCGCCGCCTGAGCCGCGCCGCCTCCACGCCGTCCGCCCCGCGCCGTCCGCGCCGCCTCAGCCAGCGCCGCCTCCGCCTGCTGTCCCGCCGTCCTACCCTCCCGCTCTCCCCGCCCGAAAGGCCGCTCACCCATGCGAGAAGACCGCGGTGTCGCCCCCGGCGCCCGTCGGGGTGCCCACGCCGGGCCGCCCGCCCGACCGCCGCGCCCCGGCCCGTGGTTGCGCGGCCTGCGCCCCCGGACCGTCCGCGCCCGGATCATCGCCCTGCTGATGGTCCCGGTCGTCTCCGTCATCGCCCTGTGGGGGTTCGCCACCGTCACCACCGCCCAGGGCGTCTGGGACCTGCTGCGCCAGCGCGACGCCCAGCGCACGCTGCTCACCCCCGTCGCCGAGACGGTCGCCGGGCTGCAGGCCGAACGGACCGCCGTCGGCCAGCTGCTGGCCGCCCCCGCGAGCGCCCCCACCGCCGCCCGGGAGAGCGCCCTGCGCCAGGCGGTGGCGGCCACCGACCGGGCGCTCATCCCGCTCTTCCCGGACGCCCGCCGTCCCGACCAGGGCTACAACCGCGCCGACGCCCAGGGACTGGGCGGTGACGCGGCCGCCCGGCTGGACGCCCTCGGCAGCTCGCTCGCCGCCTTGCCCGCCCTGCGCGACCGGGTGTTGGCCAGGAGCGTCGGCTGGCCCGAGGCGTACGCCGCGTACGGCGAGGCGGTGGACCGGGCGCTCGCCGCCGCCGGAGCCGTCACGCCGCTCCAGGACGGTCAGCCGGCCGCAGACGCGCGGGTACTGCTGGAGCTGGCCCGGTCCCGGGAACTGCTCGCCCGCGAGGACGCGCTGCTGCGTGCCGCCCAGCTCTCCGGCGGGCTCGGCGACGACCAGCTGCGGGAGTTCACCGGCGCGGTCTTCGCCCGGCGCGAGTTCGAGCGGGTCGCCGCCGCCGACCTGCGCCCCGCCGACCGGGAGGCGCTGCTTGCCGTCTCCGGCGGTCAGGACCACCGCGAGCTGACCGGGTACGAGGACCGGGTGCGGACGGCCGTCGACGGACGGGCCGCTGTCGAGGCGGTGCCGGCCGACCGCTGGGCGATGGTCGCGGGCAATCTGGCCGGGGGGCTGCGGACGGTCGAGGACCAGGCGGGGCGGCTCGCGGCCGAGCGCCAGGACCCGTACGCCCTGGGGCTGTTCACCCCGGCCGGGATGGCCGTGCTGCTCGGTCTGGTCGGTGTGGTGGCCTCGCTGGTGATCTCGGTGCAGATCGGGCGCGGGCTGGTCACCGAGCTGATCGGCCTGCGCAACTCGGCACTTGAGCTGGCCGAACGCAAACTGCCCGCGACCATGCGGAAGTTGCGGGCGGGGGAGGAGGTGGACGTCGAGGCCGAGGCGCCCCGGCCGGTGGAGCGGGGCGACGAGATCGGCCAGGTGCACCGGGCGCTGGGCACCGTCCAGCGGGCGGCCGTCACGGCGGCGGTCGAACGGGCCGAGGTGCTCTCCGGGGTCTCCGGGGTGTTCGTCAACCTCGCGCGGCGCAGCCAGGTCCTGGTGCACCGCCAACTCACCCTTCTGGACGCGATGGAGCGCCGCACCGACGACCCGTCCGAGCTGGCCGACCTGTTCCGGCTGGACCACCTCACCACCCGGATGCGCCGCCACGCCGAGGGCCTGATCATCCTCTCCGGCGCCGCCCCCGGCCGGGGCTGGCGCCGGCCCGTCCCGCTGGTGGACGTGGTGCGCGCGGCCGTCTCGGAGGTCGAGGAGTACGCCCGGGTCGAGGTGCACCCGCTGCCGCGCGCTGCGGTGCTCGGTCACGCCGTCGCCGACCTCACCCACCTGGTGGCCGAACTGGTCGAGAACGCCACCGGGTTCTCCCCGCCGCACACCCGGGTGCACATCCGGGGCGAACGGGTCGGAAACGGCTTCGCGCTGGAGATCGAGGACCGCGGCCTCGGTATGGGCCCGGAGGTGCTGGCCTCGGCCAACCGCCGGATCGCCGCCGCCGAGCAGGGAGACCTCTTCGACAGCGACCGGCTCGGCCTGTTCGTGGTGAGCCGGCTCGCCCGGCGGCAGGACGTCAAGGTCTCGCTGGTCACCTCCGCGTACGGCGGCACCACGGCGGTGGTGCTGCTGCCGACCACGCTGCTGGCCGACGAGTCGGCGGCGGAGGAGACGGCGGATATGACGGACGCGTCGGGGACGGAGGACGTGCGGTACGGCTTCGGGCCGGTGGCGCCGCTGTCTCCCGCGGCGGCGGACGCGCCGTTCTCCGGGCTGTCTCAACCAGTCGGGCCGGAGCGGGAGTTCGAGCCGGTGCACCGTCGCATGGAAGGTCCGGCGGGCGGTCCGGGTGGCGGCGCACCGGCCGGTGATCCGAGCAGGGATCCCAGCAGGGATCCGAGTGGCGGCGCGGCCGGCGACCTGGTCGGTGATTTGGCCGGCGACCCGAGGCATCGGGAGCACCCGCGGGGCAGGGTGAACGACGGCCTTCCGGCGGTGGGTGGGCCGCTGCCGGAGGGTGGGGCGCTGCTGCCGTTCGGCGCCCGGGGCAGTGACTCCGGGCCGGTGCGCCGCACTCCCTTCCGGGCCTCCGGCGCCCGGGTGGCCGGTCCGGCCGCGGACGGTGGCGCGGGTGCGGCCGCCCGTCCGCAGGCCGGGCCGCCGCAGCCGTACGGGGCGGAGCCGTACCGTACGGAACGCGGTCCGGAGCCGGTGCCCGGGGTCGGCTCGGACGGCCGGCGAGCAGACGGTCACCGAGCAGACGGTCAACGGGGCGACGGTCAACGGGGCGACGGTCACCGGGCAGACCGGGCGACCGGTCACCGGGCCGATCCGGGCCCCGAGGAGTTGCCGCGCCGGACCCGTCAGGCGAGCCTCGTGCCGCAGCTGCGCGAGGCCCCGGCCCGTCCGACCGCGCACGGCCGTCGTACGGCTGCCGCCTTCTCCGCCGCTGCCTCCGCCCCGGCCTCCACCGGTGCCTTCGCCGAATCCGGCGCGGGTGACGGCTACGGCGCCGCGGGCCGCAGCCCCGAGGAGGCGCGGGCCGCGATGTCCGCCTTCCAGAACGGCTGGGCGCGCGGTCTGGACCCCGAGGGCCGGCGGGACGGGCAGCCCGCCGACCTTCCGCAGCCGCCGCAGGCGCGCCACCACCAACCCCCGTCCCGATCCGAAGGAGAGCGTCCGTGATCGCCACCACCCACCGCGCGGGGGAGCTGAACTGGCTCCTCGACGAGCTGGTCCAGCGCGCCCCCGAGCTCCGCTTCGCCGTGATGCTCTCCGCCGACGGCCTGGCCATGGGCACCTCGGCCGGTCTGCCGCGCGAGGACGGCGAGCATCTGGCGGCCGTCGCCTCCGGCTTCCACAGCCTGGCCAAGGGCGCCGGCCGCCACTTCGGAGCGGGTGAAGTCCGCCAGACCATGGTCGAGCTGGAGGGCGGCTACCTGCTGGTCGCAGCGGCCGGGGAGGGCACCTGCCTCGCCGTGTTCGCCACCGCCCGGGCTGACCTCGGCCTGATCGCCTACGAGATGGCCAGGCTGGTCCGCCGGGTCGGGGAGCACC
Organism: Kitasatospora sp. Xyl93; assembly: GCF_055383135.1. NCBI lineage: Bacteria > Bacillati > Actinomycetota > Actinomycetes > Kitasatosporales > Streptomycetaceae > Kitasatospora > Kitasatospora sp. Xyl93. Next base: position 6,675,407 of record NZ_AP029185.1, read on the forward strand.
TGGGCGCCGCGCCAAGGGCGGTGGGCGGACGGTGAGTCCGGTGCCCCGCCCGTACCGGGGGCGACATCCGGAGCACCCGAGGACCGAACCCGACGGGAGCCCCCGCAATCCGCTGGCCGCTGCCCACCGTGCCCGCTGGTACGACGACGAGGCGGGGCCGCTGGTCCGCCCGTACGCGATGACCCGGGGGCGCACCGGGGCCGGGGAGCAGCAGTTCGACCTGATCGCCGTGGTGGTCACGGAGCTGCCCGACCCGGCGCTCGTGCCGGACGCGCCCGAGCCGCCGGTCGGCCCGGAACAGGCGCGCATCCTCGCGCTGTGCCGGGGCACCCCGCTGTCCGTGGCCGAGTTGGCCGCCGACCTCGACCTGCCGGTGGGCGTCGTGCGGGTGCTGCTCGGTGACCTGCTGGCGGCCGGCCTCATCCGGGTCCGCCGTCCCGTCCCGCCCGCCCTGCTCCCCGACGAGCGCATCCTCCAGGAGGTCATCCGTGGACTCCGTGCACTCTGACCACCCGTCCGCACCGGCCGCACCGTCCGTTTCGCCCGAACCGCTCGAACCGGCCGGGCTGTCCGGTCCGTCCGGTCCCTTCGGCCGGTCCGATCCCTACGGCGGGCCTGATCCGTTCGAGGACGAGGACCCCGACGGCACCGTGCTCGCGCTCAAGATCCTGGTGGCGGGCGGCTTCGGGGTCGGAAAGACGACGCTGGTCGGCGCGGTCAGCGAGATCCGCCCGCTGCGCACCGAGGAGCGGCTGACCGAGGCCGGGCGCGACGTGGACGACCTGGACGGCGTGGAGCGGAAGAGCACCACCACGGTGGCCATGGACTTCGGCCGGATCACCATCCGCGAGGGACTGGCGGTCTACCTGTTCGGCACCCCCGGGCAGGACCGGTTCTGGTTCCTCTGGGACGAGCTCGCCCAGGGGGCGCTCGGTGCGGTGGTGCTCGCCGACACCCGTCGGCTGACCGACTGCTTCCCGGCCGTCGACTTCTTCGAGCATCGGGGCATCCCGTTCGTGGTCGCGGTGAACCGTTTCGCCGGGACGCGGGAGTTCGGCCCGGAGGAGGTCGCCGGCGCGCTGGACCTGGATGCCGGTACGCCCGTGCTGATGTGCGACGCGCGCCGCCGGGCCTCGGGCAAGGAGGTGCTGATCCACCTGGTCGAACATGCGGGCCGAGTGCATGCCACCCGGCTGCTCGAAGACGCCTCGCCGGTGGGCTGAACCTGAGCGTGAGTCGGTGGCCCGAAGCCGGACGGCTGGAGCGGCGGCGGGGAGCGGCGGCAGAGGGGCGGCGGGCGAACAACGTGCGACGAACAGATGACAGCTAACAGATGACAGCTGACAGATTTCGAAATCTGTCAGCTGTCATCTGTCATTCGCCAGCCGTCAACGGCTCAGCTGTGCCACTGGAAGACGACCCGGGTCCAGCGCGATCCGGGGCAGTTGCCCCAGACCGCCCAGGCCTCCGGGCGTGCGCCGATCCACAGGCCGGTGCTGTGCGAACCGTCGGCGCAGTAGGTGATGGTGCGCAGCCACCCGGAGTAGACGTTGCAGCGGCCCTCCCAGCGCCAGCCGTAGTTGGCGGTGATGACGCAGCGGTACGCGTCGGCCGCGATGGTGTTCCAGTCCTCGGCGGCCCCGGGGTCGACGGTCCGGCTCGGGGCCGTCGCCGCGGCGGCCGGCAGGGTGCTGGTCCCGAGCGCGCCGAGGGCGGCCGTGGCGGCCAGCCCGAACGTGGCGATCTTCCTGGCGATGCGACCTCGCATGTCGTTCTCCTTGCTCAGGGTCCCGTCGGGCGGAGCGTCCCGACCGCCGGAATGTCCGCGCGGAGACGTGAAGTCCCGCTCCTCGCGCGGCTGGTGACGTGTTGCACACGAATGACTGCGCACAGTGAGACGACGAACTATGATGTGACCTGTGTCACAAGTCATTCGGTTGGTCCACGGCCCCCGCGGCCAGGGCGGGCCGGGTGCTCGGGGTGCCGATTTCCGGGGAGAGCGGCATGGTGAATCGCACTGGTCGAACGGCGGGCGGCGGGCGGGAAACGGACCTCGGTCCGAGCGGGAGTGGTGGTCAATCGGCCGAATTCAACCGGGTGTTCACGGACCTACTGCCCAGACTCCAGCAGGCGGCGGCCTCCCTCGCCGGCGGTCCGGCCGGCGCCGGGGACGTCGTCCACGACGCGTACCTCCGGATCGCCCGTCGGCCCGAACGCTTCCTCGGCCATCCGCAGCCGTACGCCTACGCGTTCACCACGATGGTCAACATCCTGCGCGACCAGTGGCGACGGGAGCGCCGGCGGGTCTCGATGCCCGAGGTGCCGGAGGCGGGTGACACCGGTGAGCGGGATCCGGGGGTTTCCGATCCCCGGCTCGGCGGGATGGCCGAGTTGCAGGCGCGCTGGGAGGTGCTGCGGCTGCTGGGCTTCCTGACCGACAAGCAGGCCCGCGCGGTGGTGCTGGTGGATCTCGACGGCTACAGCGTCGACGAGGCCGCCGAACTGCTCGGGCTGCACCGCAGCACGCTGGCCGTCACCCGCCGACGTGCCCACGGGCGGCTGCGCGCCGTCGTCCAGGGGGAACGTGAACGCGAACAGGAGCGCGAACGCGAACGGGAGCGCGAACGGGAATGCGGACGGGGTCGGGCGCGCGAACGGGAGCGCGAGCGGAGCTGAGGGTGCCGGGTTCGGGTTTCCGACCGCCGCCCCGACGCACCGAACTGACGGCAAGTCAGCCGATGCACCGCCCCGGCCCGTACCCTGCGAATCGTGATCACGCACGAGGACGGCCGCCTGCGCGCACTGGCCGAGGACGGCCGCTGGCCCGAACTGCTCGCCGCCTACCGGCAGGGCCGGGCGGCCGCCGTGGTGGAGGCGGGCGAGGAGGCCGCGGCGGCGCTGACGGCGCCGCTCGGCCACCTGATCGCGTACGCGGCGCCGCCCGAGCTGGCCGTCCGGCTGTTCGACGGCGACGGCGGCGCGGGGACGGCCGCCGGGGTGGCCGACCACGACGCCGGACCGCTCTGGGAGGTGCTGGCGACCCGGCACTCCTGGCTGCGGCTGGCCCCGCTGCTCGGCCCGTCCTCCGTGCGACGGCTGGTCGCGCACACCCGGGCGCTGCTCGGTGAGGACCTGTCGTACGGGGCCGAGCCCGATCCGGAGGGCGTGCCGCTGCGCCTGGAGCCGTGGGAGGCGGCGGGCTGGGACGAGGGGGTGCGGGTGCGCGAGTACCTGCCGGGCGGGGGTGCGCGCAGCGCGCTGCTGACCCTGCCGGCCAGTCGCGAAGGCCTGGGCGAGGTGGAACTGCCCCCGGCGGCGCGGTCGGACGGTCGGCCGGGCGGGCCGCGGGTCACCCGGGCGCTGACCGGGCTGGGGGCGCTCGCGCCGTGGGCGGAGACGGCCTGCGTCCGCGGCCAGGCCCCGGCCGCCGCCGCCCTGGTGGCCCGTGACCGGTGGGTGGTCGGCGGGTACCTGCCGTTCGCGCTGGCCTACCCGGCGCTGGTACGGGCCGCCGCCGTGGGCCGGGCGCAGGGCTGCGCGCACGGGAGGCTGGGGCTGTGGCGGGCACTGGCCGCGATGGCCGGGGCGGACGGTCCGGAGGGGGCGGAAGGGGTGGACCGGGGCGAGGTGAACGCGCTGGTGGCCCGGATGCGCTGCTTCACCTGGCAGGAGCCGTCGGCCGGACTGCACCATCTGCACGTCGCGCTGGAGGACCCGGCCAGCGGGGTGGCCTGGGTGGTCAGCGGCTCGCAGGAGCTGTGACGGGCCCGCCCGGGCCGGGCGTGCCAGTCGGGCGGAAGCCGGGAGGTCCGTTGGCGCAGTGGGCGGGCAGACGGCTGGAGCCGGGAGATCCGGTCGGCCGGACAGCGAAGACCCCCGGTCCGGCGCCGTTTCCGGGGTTGGTGGAGGCGCCGGGCCGGGGGAGTGCGGGGACCGCTGTCGGGCTCAGGCGCCGACGGGGGCGGTGCCCTGGGCGGGGGAGGCCTCGGGGGCGGCAGCCCGGGAGCCGTCCGGCGCGGTGGCGGGATCGGCGGGCGCACCGTGGGCACCGTGGGCGTCGACCAGCGTCAGCTCGTCGAACGGCAGCTCGCCGGCCAGCACCCGCCGGGCACGCTCGCTGTCGAGCTCACCGGTCCAGTGCCCGATCAGCACGGTCGCGACGGCGTTGCCCGCGAAGTTGGTGAGCGCGCGGGCCTCCGACATGAAGCGGTCGATGCCGACGATCAGGCCGACGCCGTCCACCAGCGCGGGCTTGTGTGACTGGAGTCCGCCCGCGAGGGTGGCCAGCCCGGCGCCGGTGACCCCGGCCGCGCCCTTGCTCGCGATCACCATGAAGACCAGCAGCGAGATCTGCTCGCCGAGCGACATCGGCTTGTCCATCGCCTCGGAGATGAAGATCGAGGCCATGGTCAGGTAGATGGCGGTGCCGTCGAGGTTGAAGCTGTAGCCGGTCGGCACGGTGATGCCGACGACCGGGCGGCTGACGCCCAGGTGCTCCATCTTGGCGATCAGGCGGGGCAGCGCGCTCTCGGAGGAGGAGGTGGAGAGGATCAGCAGGAACTCGCGGCCGAGGTACTTCAGCAGCGTGAACACGTTGACGCCGGCGACCAGGCGCAGCAGCGCGCCCAGCACCACGACGACGAACAGCACGCAGGTGACGTAGAAGCCGATCATGATGACGGCCAGGCTCTTCAGCGCGGCGGTGCCGGTGGCCCCGACCACGGCGGCCATCGCCCCGAAGGCGCCGATCGGCGCGACCCACATGATCATCGACATGATCCGGAAGACCAGCCGCTGCACGTGCTCGATCCCACGCAGCACGGGCGCGCCGGCCGGGCCCATCGCCTGGAGCGCGAAGCCGGCGAGCAGGGCGACCAGCAGGGTCTGGAGCACCTTGCCCTGGGTGAGGGCGGAGAACAGGGTCTCGGGGATCATCCCGAGCAGGAAGTCGGCGGTCGACTGGGCGCCGCCGGCGGCCGCCTGGGCGTGACCGGACTTGGCGAGCGCGGCGGTCAGGTGCAGACCGCCACCGGGCTCCAGCAGGTTGCCGACGACCATGCCGATGGCCAGGGCGACGGTCGACATGGTGAGGAAGTAGCCGATGGCGAGGCCGCCGACCTTGCCGACCTTCGCGGCCTTGGTCACCGAGCCGATGCCCAGGACGATGGTGCAGAAGATCACCGGGCTGATCATCATCTTGATCAGGTTGACGAAGCCCGTGCCGACCGGCTTCAGCTCCACGGCGACACCGGGGGCGGCCAGACCGACCACCACACCGGCGACCACCGCGGCGATCACGGCGATGTAGAGGTAGTGCGTCCGGTCCTTGCGTCTGGGGCGCGCCGCCACGGCGGCTTCATCGATCGACATCTGCGGCTCCCTTGCCGTGCGTCCTGGTAGCCCCGGGGGGGTGGGCCGATCCGACTATGGGGCCCCGGAGTGACGGAGGTCACGTTTGCGTTCATAGAGTTCACGAACGGTGCGGGGCGCCGGGATGCCCGGTCCGTGCCCGGTCCGTGCCCGGGTGGGCACCGGCCGGGCCCTGGGACCGTCGGCGGGCGTGGTGCACACTGGCAGGCATGTCCGAGAGCCCCGCCTCCGCCGCCCCGCGCCGCCGCTCGCACCGGCCGACGGGTCGCGGGCCCCGGCGGCTGCCTCCGCGCCTCGGCCGGCGCCTCTGCCGGCGTCTGGCCGGGCCACTGGCCTGGCGCCTGGCCCGGTGCCTGTCCAGCCGCGTGCCGCGGCGCCTGGTCCGGTGCCTGCCCCGGCGGCTGGTCCGGAGCCTGGCCGGGCAGCTGTTCGTCGTCCAGGTGGTGATCGTCGCCGCCATGGTCGCCGGGGGCGCGGTGCTCGCGTACCTCTTCACCGCCGAGCGCACCGAGGACGCCGCCCGTCGCCAGGTCACCTCGGTCGCGCACGCCGTCGCCGACTCGCCGTCCGTCCGGGCCGCCGTCGGCGGGCCGGACCCGACCGCGGTGCTCCAGCCGTACGTGGAGCAGGTGCGGGCCGACACCGGCGTCTCCTTCATCACCGTCATGGACACCGACGGTGTGCGCTGGACCCACCCGCTGCCCGAACAGATCGGCCGGACCTACCTCGGGCACATCGACTGGGCGCTCGCCGGGCAGATCCGCAGCGAGACGTACACCGGCACGCTCGGCCCGTCCGTACGGGTGGTCGCCCCGGTGTGGGACGAGCGGCACCGGGTGGTCGCACTGGTCAGCGTGGGCCTCACGGTGGAGTCGATCTCCGAGCAGCTGAGCGGTCCGCTGCTCGCCCTGGTCGGGGTGGCGGTGGCCGCGCTCGCGGCCGGCGGCGTCGGCACCTACCTCGCCAACTCCCGGCTGCGGCGGCACACCCACGGAATGGGGCCGGACGAGCTGAGCCACCTCTACGAGTACCACCAGGCCACCCTGCACGCGGTGCGCGAGGGGCTGGTCCTGCTGGACCGCTCGCACCGGGTGGTGCTGTGCAACGACGCCGCCCGTGAACTGCTCGGCCTGGCAGGCGCGGTGGACGGCCGGCCGGTGGTGGAGCTGGGCCTGCCGGAGGCGCTGGTGACGGCCGTGCTGGGGGCGGAGCCGGTCCGGGACGAGGTGCACCTGACCGCCGAGCGGGTCGTCGTGCTGAACACCTCCACCATCGGTACCGGTACCGGTCTCGGCCGGGTGGTCACCCTCCGGGACCACACCGAACTCCAAGCCCTCAGCGGCGAGTTGGACTCGGTGCGAGGTTTCACCGACGCGCTCGGCGCGCAGGCGCACGAGGCCGCCAACCGCCTGCACGCGGTGGTGTCGCTGATCGAACTCGGCCGCCACGAGCAGGCGGTGGAGTTCGCCACCGCCGAGCTGGCGCTCGCCCAGCAGCTCACCGACCGGGTGGTCGCGGCGGTCGGCGAGCCGGTGCTGGCCGCGCTGCTGCTCGGCAAGGCGGCCCAAGCCGCCGAACGGGGCGTGGAGTTGACCCTCACCGAGGACAGCCGCATCGACGACGGGGTGCTGCCGCCCGGGCTCTCCGCGCGGGACCTGATCACCGTGCTCGGCAACCTGATCGACAACGCCGTGGACGCGGCCATCGCCGGCGCGGCCGATAGCTCCGTCCCGCCGGAGGTCACCGTCACCGCACGGATCGCCGATGGCCGGGACTGCGGCGCTCGGGGCGGCGGCGTTCGGGACGCCGGCGATCCGTGCGGTAACGGCGCTCGGGACGACAGCGCGCAGGGCGACAGCTCTCAGGACCGCGACGGCCGGAGCGGCGGCGAAGGCGAAGGCGGCCGAGGCGGCGAGGGAGGCCAAGGCGACAGCGGCGGCGAGGACGCGGGGACGGTCGGCGACTGCCTGCTGCTGCGGGTCGCCGACACCGGCGCGGGGATCGATCCGGCCGCGGTCGAGGACGTGTTCCGGCGCGGCTGGAGCACCAAGCAGGACGGCCGCGGGCACGGGCTCGGGCTGGCCCTGGTGGCCCAGGCCGCCCGGCGCAACGGCGGCACCGTCGAGGTCGGACGGGAGCGCGGCGCGGTGCTCACGGTGCGGCTGCCGCTGGCCGGACGGCCGGCCAGCGGGCCCGGGGGATCGATCGGAGGACCGGGGGCGTCCACCGGCCGGTCCGGTGGGGCCGGCGGCCGGTTCGGCGAGGCCGACGGCCGGGAGCAGGAAGGGGCCCTGGTGTGAGCAGCGCCGCCGACACCGCCGGCGCGGGGATCTCCGTCCTGGTGGTCGAGGACGACCCGGTGGCCGCCGCCGCGCACACCCTGTACGTCCGGCGCGAGCCCGGCTTCCACGCCGCGGGGACGGTCCACAGCTGCGCCGACGCGCTGCGCTTCCTCGACCGGTCCCGCGCCGCCGGGAAGCCCGTCGACCTGGTCCTGCTCGACCTCTACCTCCCGGACGGCCACGGGCTCCAGCTCTGCCGCACGCTGCGCGCGGCGGGCCACGGCGCCGACGTCATCGCGGTGACCTCCGCCCGCGATCTCGCCATGGTCCGGCAGGCGGTCTCCGCGGGCGTCGTGCAGTACCTGCTGAAACCGTTCAGCGCGGCCGCCCTGCACGACCGCCTGGAGCGCTACGCCCGCTACCGCGACAGCCTCGGGCGCACCGGTGAGGCGACCGGGCAGGAGGAGGTCGACCAGGCGTTCGCCCTGCTCCGCACGCCGGAGCGCAGCACCCTGCCCAAGGGGTTGTCCGCGCCCACCCTGGACACCGTCGCCTCGGTGCTGCGGGAGTCGTCCACCGGGCTGTCGGCGGCGGCCGCGGGCGCCGCGGCCGGGGTCTCCCGGATCACCGCGCGGCGCTACCTGGAGCACCTGGTGGAGACCGGGTCCGCGGTGCGGGAGCCGCAGTACGGGAGCGTCGGGCGGCCGGAGCTCTGCTACCGGTGGCGGGGCCGGTCCTGACGGCCGGCGCGCGGGGCCGTCGGCCCTCCTGCGTGACCTTTCCGCGCGGCGCTCGTTGGAGGAGCCGGGGGCGGTTCACTCACTCGGGTGGTTCTGGGGGCCCGAGGGCATTCCGCCAGGTCAAGGGCAGTAAAGTTAGGCTTACCTAACTTCCCCTGGGGGTTTCCCGTGTCACTCGCTGCCGTACCCGTCCAGGCCGCCTCCGGAGCCCCGGCCGCCGGTGAAGCCATCCTGCGCCGTCAGCGCGTCCGCGAGTCCGCCGCCAGAACGTACGCCCGCTCCTTCCCGATCGTCCCGGTCCGCGCCCACGGCATGACCGTCGAGGGCGCCGACGGGCGGCGCTACCTGGACTGCCTCTCCGGTGCCGGCACGCTCGCCCTCGGCCACAACCACCCGGTGGTGCTGGAGGCGATCCGCCGCACCCTCGACAGCGGTGCCCCGCTGCACCTGCTCGACCTCGCCACCGCCGAGAAGGACGACTTCACCAGCGCGCTGTTCGAGAGCCTGCCCGCCGAGTTCGCCGACCGTGCCCGGGTGCACTTCTGCGGGCCGGCCGGGACGGACGCCGTCGAGGCCGCGCTCAAGCTGATGCAGACCGCCACCGGCCGCTCCGGCGCGCTCGCCTTCACCGGCGCCTACCACGGCATGACCGCCGGCGCCCTCGCGCTCACCGGCAACGTCGCCGTCAAGGAACCGCTGCCGAGCGGCGGCGAGGTCGCCCGGCTGCCCTACCCGTACGGCTACCGCTGCCCGTTCGGCGTCGGCGGCGAGGCGGGCGCCGACCTCGCCGCGACCTACGTGGAACGGCTGCTGGACGACCCCTCGGGCGGTGTGGTGACACCCGCCGCGATGATCCTGGAAGCCGTCCAGGGCGAGGGCGGCGTCGTCCCCGCGCCCGACGGCTGGCTGCGCGCGATGCGCCGGATCACCGCCGAACGCGGCATCCCGCTGATCGTCGACGAGGTGCAGACCGGAGTCGGCCGCACCGGCGCCATGTGGGCGATCGAGCACAGCGGCATCGTCCCGGACGCCATGGTCCTGTCCAAGGCCATCGGCGGCAGCCTGCCGCTCGCCGTCGTCGTCTACCGCGAGGACTACGACGGCTGGCGGCCCGGCGCCCACACCGGCACCTTCCGCGGCAACACCCTCGCCATGGCCGCCGGGGCCGCGACGCTGCGCCACGTCGCGGCGAACGGGCTGGCCGAGCGGGCCGCCGTGGTCGGCGAGCGGATGGCCGCCCGGCTGCGCGAACTCGCCGTCGAGCTGCCGGTGATCGGCGACGTGCGCGGCCGGGGGCTGATGCTCGGGGTCGAACTGGTCGACCCGGCGGCCGAACCCGACGCGTGCGGCGCCCGGCCGGCCGACCCGGCGCTTGCGGTACGGGTCCGGGAGGCTTGCCTGGCGCGGGGACTGATCGTCGAACTCGGCGGGCGCCACGACGCGGTGCTGCGGCTGCTTCCGCCGCTCACCATCACGGACGAGCAGGTGGCGGCGGTGCTGGAACGGTTGGCGGAGGCGATCGCGGCGGCTTCCACGAGCCGTCCGGCGGGCGATTCGGCGCGTCGTCCCGCGGGCGCGTCGGCGCACGGTCCGGCGGGTGGGCCCGCGCACGGTCCGGCAGGGGCGCCGACGGGGCGGGGGCAGCGGTGAGCGGGCCCGGATCCGGCCCCGGCGGGCTGCCCGGCGACGGCGCCGCTACGGACGCCCTGGCGGGCGGCGCGGCCGGGCCGGGCGCGCTCGCGCCACTGCTGGCCACCGTCCTCGACTCGCTGGAGGCCGGCACCGCCATGCGCTCCGGACCGCTCCCGGCGGGCAGCCCGGCCGAGATCGCCGCCCTCGTCGACGACGCGCTGGCCGCCGCCGACGGGCCGGGCGCGCTCGCCCGGCTCACCGAACTCCTCGCCTACGGGGCAGCCGACCCCGCCGACCCGGCCTGCGCCGCCCACCTGCACTGCCCGCCGCTCGCCGTCGCCGCTGCGGCGGACCTCGCGGTCAGCGCCCTCAACCCCTCCCAGGACTCCTGGGACCAGGCCCCCGCCGCCACCGCCCTGGAGAGCGCCCTGCTCGTCGAGATCGCCGGGCTGGTCGGCTACGACCCGCAGCGCTCCGCCGGCGTCCTCACCTCCGGAGGCACCGAGTCCAACCTCATGGGGCTCATGCTGGCGCGCGACCAGAAGCTCGACGGCATCGTGGAGTTGGACGGCCTCCCGGCCGGCGTCCGCCCGTGCATCCTCGCCTCCGAGGCCGCGCACTTCTCCGTCCAGCGCTCCGCCGCCCTGCTCGGCCTCGGCGAGCGGGCCGTCATCCCCGTCCCGGTCGACCGCGGACTGCGGATGCGGGAGGCCGAACTGGAACGGGCGATGGCCGAGGCCAGCTGGGCCGGACGGACCCCGATCGCCGTGGTCGCCACCGCCGGCACCACCGACACCGGAGCCGTCGACCCGCTGAACGCCGCCGCCGACCTCGCCGGCCGCTACGGCGCCTGGCTGCACGTGGACGCCGCGTACGGCGGCGGGGCGCTGCTCTCCGACCGGCTCGCCCCGCTGCTCGACGGCATCGCCCGCGCCGACTCGGTCTCCCTCGACTGGCACAAGCTCGGCTGGCAGCCCGCCGCGGCCGGGGTCTTCCTGGTGCGCCGCGCCGAGACCTACGTCTCGCTCGCCCGCCGCGCCGAGTACCTCAACCCCATCGACGACGAGCAGGCCGGCTACCCCAGCCTGCTCGGCCGCTCGCTGCGCACCACCCGCCGGGCCGATGCCTTCAAACTCGCCGTCACCCTGCGCACCCTCGGCCGCGACGGCCTCGGCCGGCTGGTCGACACCTGCCACGACCTCGCCCGCGCCGCCGCCGACGCCGTGCGCGCCGATCCGACGCTCGAACTCCACACCGAGCCCGTGCTCACCGCCGTGCTCTTCCGCTACCGGCCGCCCGGTGTGACGGACGAGGCGGCGCTGGACGAGCTGAACGGCCGGCTGCGGCGCCTGCTGCTGCGCACCGGCCGGGCGGTGGTCGGGCGCACCGAACTCCCGGGTGACGGACCGGGGCGGGTCCGGCTGAAGCTCACCCTGCTGAACCCCCACACGACGGTGGGGGAGATCGGCGCGCTGCTGCGGGAGGTGGTGGGCGCCGGCCGCAAGGTGGCGGGCGAGCGGGCGGGGTAGGGCGGGCAGGTCGGCCCGTCGGGCCAGCGATCGGCCCGATCGGCCCGAGGGGCCCGAGGGGTCGGAGGGGTCCGGGGTCAGTCGGCCAGGAGGATCGACCGGGTGAGCTCCCAGGTGTCGGGGTCGGCGGCGACCAGGAGTCCGTCCGCGCAGCCGGGGGCCTCCGGGCGGTAGGGGGTGCCGTCCGGGCGGGCGGAGACGCCGCCGGCCTCGGTGACCAGGAGGGAGCCGGGGGCGTGGTCCCAGGGGAGGGTGCGCCAGTAGAGGATGAAGTCGAAGCGGCCCTCGACGACGTCGGGGTACTCGATTCCGGCGGCGTGCCGACCGGGGGAGATGTCGCCGAAGGCCGCGGTGTTGGCCTGGAGCCGGCGGCGGTGGTCGGCGTCGAGGTAGCGGCTCTTCACCGAGCCGCGCAGCTTCGCGACGTCCTTCGGTGCCGGCGGGCGGGTCAGGCGGACCCCGTCGCGCCAGGCGCCGGAGCCCAGTTCGGCGCAGTAGGTGGTGGCGGTGGCGGGCTGCCAGATCCAGGAGGCGACGGTCCGGCCGGAGCGGACCAGGGAGCACATCACGGCGTACTCGGGTCTGCCGGCGACGAAGTTGGCGGTGCCGTCCACCGGGTCGACCAGCCAGGCGGCGGGCTCGTCGTGGAGGGCCAGGGCGAGGGACGGGTCGGCGGCGACGGCCTCCTCGCCGACCACGGGAACGGGCAGCAGCTCGTGCAGTCGGCGGGCGATGATCGCCTCGGCCTCGCGGTCGGCGACCGTCACGACCTCACCGGGGGCCTTCTCCATCACCTCGCCGGCGGCCAGCGCCCGGAAGCGCGGTTCCACCGCCTCGGCCGACGCCTCGGCGAGTATCTCCGCCACCTTGTCCATCAGCACGTTCGCGCTCCCTTCGCTGCCTACCACTCTCCCACGAGTGGCGGAAGGGGGCGGTGGTGGGCCGGGGGCGCGACGCCGGCCGCCGGCCGACGGCAGACAGATGACAGGAAACAGCTAACAGATGACAGAGTTCGAAATCTGTCATCTGTCATCCGTCGCCTGTAACCCATCGGCTGTCTGCGGCCGCCCGTCACCCCTGCGCTGCGTCCGGCCCGTCGCCGTTCAGGTAGTGGAAGCCCGGACGAGGGTGCATCAGGAACTCGTGGTGCGAGATGTTCCACGCGTACGCGCCCGCCATCGCGAACAGCACGCGGTCGCCCGACCGCAGGCCGTCCGCTCCCTCGGCGGCGTGGGCGAGCACGTCCTTCGGCGTGCAGAGCTGCCCGGCCAGGGTGGCGCGGCCGGTGGTGACGGCGGGACGCGGCCACGGGTGCGGCCAGGCGTCCACCGGGAGCACCGCGAAGGGCTGGGAGTGGCCCCGGGTCGCGGGCGTGCGCAGGTGGTGGGTGCCGCCGCGGACCACCGCGAAGTCCTCGCCGTGGCTCGCCTTCACGTCCAGCACCTCGGTCGCGTACCAGCCGCAGTAGGCGGTCAGCGCCCGGCCCGGCTCGATCCGCAGGGTCAGCCCCGGGTAGGCGTCGAGCAGCTTCGCCAGGCCCTCGCCGAAGGCGGTCCAGTCGAAGCGGGCGGACGGGTCCGCGTAGTCCACGGCCATCCCGCCGCCGATGTTGACCTCGGTCAGCGGGAAGCCGTGCCGCTCGGCCAGCGCGGCCGACCAGGCGACGATCCGGTCGGCGACCGACAGCTGCTCCGCCGCCGCGAGCCCGCTGGCCAGGTGGGCGTGCACGCCGCGCAGCCGCAGCTGCCGCCCCAGCGGAGCGCCGTCGGCGAGCAGCCGGACGCACTCCTCGGCCCGGTCCGGGTCCAGCCCGAACGGCGTCGGACGGCCGCCCATGGCGAGCGGCACCGCGTCGAGCGCCTCGGTCTCGACGGCCAGATTGACCCGCAGCAGCACGTCCACGACGGTGTCCGGCCGGTCCGCGAGGACGGCGGCCAGCCGGTGCAACTCCTGCTCGCTCTCGACGTGCCAGCGGTGCACCCCGGCGTCCACCGCCGCGGTGATCTCGGCCGGGGTCTTGCCGGGGCCGCCGAAGGCCAGCGGCGCGTCCGGCACGGCGGCCCGGACGTGGGCCAACTCGCCGCCGCTGGACACCTCGTAGCCGTCCACCGCCGCGCGCAGCGCGGTCAGCAGCGGCGCCTCCGGGTTGGCCTTGGCGGCGTAGTACAGCTCCACCCGTTCGGGCAGCGCGGCCCGGACGGCGGTGGCGTGCTCCCGCAGCGCGGCCAAGTCGTAGACGTAGGCGGGCAGTTCGTCGGGCGCGAGGCCGGCGGCGAGGCGGTGGACGGCCTCGGTCGGCCGGAGGGTCTCGGACGTCATCGGGCGGTGCTCCCGGCGGGAAGGCGGACGGGCGAACGGACGGGCATGCGGGCGGCCTCGGCGAGGACCGAGCCGGCCAGGGGGGAGGGCAGTCGGACGTAGCCGGCCTCGCGGTCGGCCTTGCGCTCCCAGCGGGTCAGCAGGTTGGCCTTGGCGGGCAGCGGGACGCCGGCGAGCAGCGCGCGCAGCCGGGGCGGGCAGCCGTGCGCGGCGGCGTACTCCTCCAGGGTGTCCCGGACGGCCTGCCAGAGTGCGCACTCCAGCTCGGGGTGCCGGTCGGCGAGCGCGGCGAGCAGCTCGGCGACGTGGTTGACCAGCAGGCAGTAGACCACCCGGTCCCAGCCGCGCTCCGCGTCGTAAGTCATCGGTCCGGCGACCTCGGGCGGGAGGGCGGCGAGGATGTCGGCGTTCTGCTCGGGGACGAGCTTGGTGCCCTCCAGGTCGCGGAAGAGCACCTGGACGGGGTGCCCGGCCCGGTCCACGCCGATCAGCACGTTCTGCAGGTGCGGTTCGAGCACCACGCCGTGGTCGAAGTACGCGGCCAGGACCGGTGGGACGAGCAGCCGCAGATAGGCGCGCCACCAGTCGAGCGCCGCCGCGGCGTCCGAACCCCCGTCCAGCAGACGGGAGATGTGGGCGGAGCTGGTCGGGTGCTCGTCGGCGACGGCGGCCGCGAGCAGCGGGGTGACTCCGGGCCGCAGCACGCCGCCGAAGCCCTCCCGGACGATCAGGCCGAAGCCCTCGAACAGCTCCCGGTCGGGGTGTCCGTCGGCGCCGGGCAGGGCGAGGGTGCGGAAGGCCGGTTCGCGCAGCATGGCCGAGTCGGGGAAGCGCCGGGCGAGGTCGGCCATGGCCGGGGCGAGCAGCCGGGTGAGCGCGACGGCGCCGGTGAGCTCGTAGGCGGCGTTCTTGCGCAGGCAGTTGGTGATGCGGACGTTCAGGCTGAACTTGAGGAAGGCGTCGGCGCCGTGCAGGGTGCGCACCGAGGCGGTGGCGGTGAAGCGCTCGCCGCGCGGGCCGAGGTCGAGGACGTCGCCCCGGGCCAGGGCGGCGCGCAACAGCGGGTGGTCGCCGATGAGTTGGTACTGCCAGGGGTGGGCGGGCAGCAGTCGGTAGCCGTCCGGCACCTCGCCGAGACCGTCCAGCAGGGCGGTCACGCTCCCGTCCAGCGACTCCTCGGCCAGCAGGTCGGAGCGGACGGCGAGGTGGCGCAGCGGGAAGGCGGCGCGGGACTCGGGGGCGTAGCTGCGCCAGTCGCCGCGGGCCGCGGAGCGGGACTTGGGGGCCGGGTGGAAGCGGTGGCCGAACAGCAGTGCCTGCTCGGACTCCAGGTAGCGGTCGGCCCCGGCGGCCGGTCGGCCGTCCAGGACTTGGCGGACGCCGTGGTGGCTGGACGCGACCTGGTCGAGGAACTCCTCGTTCACCGTGCCGGTCCGCAGCTCCAGCTCGTGCTGGACGTACTCGGCCAGCTCCCGCCAGCCCAACTCGGACCAGTCGCCGTCCCGTTCGACCTCGACCGGCCCGGTGAAGCGGTGTGCGCCGAGCAGCGAGGTGCGGCGCAGGGCGACCCGCAGCAGGGCGCCGCGGCGCGGCAGGCGCAGCAGCAGCCGGCCCTCGTCGGCGGCGGTCTGGTGCTCGGGTGCGGAGACCTCGCGCAGCAGGCAGTTCAGCAGGGTGTGGACCACTGCCTCGTCGGCGGTGGGCAGTTCGTCGGTTCCGCCCGATCGGTTGCCGGAACCCAGGGGCCGGCCGGTGGTGTCGCGGGGTTCGTCGGTCCTGGGCGAGTGGGCGGACTGCTCGGGGGTCATCGGCGACTCCAGCGCTGGCGGAGGGACGGAAGGGTGAGGGTGGTGGCCGCGACGGCGGCCAGCAGGGCGGCGGCGGTTCCGGCCACCACGGGGGCGGCGGCGCCGAACCGCCCGTTGGCCAGCGCGGCGACGGCGCCGGCGGCGACGGCGCCACCCTTGGAGACGAGTTCGAGGGTGCCGAACATCCGCCCGGGCTGGCGCCCCTGGGCGGCTCCGGCGGCGAGCACGGCGAGGCAGACCAGCCCCAGCGTGAGCCCGGCCCCGAGCAGCAGCCGGACGGCGACGAACACGGGCAGCGAGTACGCCACCGCGTGCCCGGCCAGGCCGAGCGCGACGAAGCCGAAGCCGAGCGCGATGCCGGTGTGCGGGCGGGAGTGGAACACGGTGTGGGTGCGGGCGGCGAACACCAGGTAGCACAGGTGCGGCAGGGCGAACAGCACGCCCGTCGTGGTGCCGTCCACGCCGGGCAGGCGCTGCTCGGCGAGGGCGATCAGGTACGGGAAGGAGATGACCGTCGCGAAGACGAAGGCGAACTCGAAGGCGTAGAGCGGCAGCAGCGACACCGTGGCGGTCCGCTCGGCCGGCCGGCCGTCGGCGGCCGTCGCGGCCTCGGGACGCTCCGGCTCGGGCAGCAGGGAGAGGAACACCGCCGCGGCGAGCGGGAGTACGGCCATCACCAGGTACTGGCGGTGCGGGTCGATCCACGGGGAGAGCGCCCCGACCAGGATCGGCGCCGCCACCAGCGCCGCCCGCGCGCTGCCCTGCATCAGGGTGAGGGCTCGGGAGAGCCGGGGGCCGTCGAGTGCGGCGGCCAGGTAGCCGTTGGTGGCGGCGAAGGTGCCGCCGAGGAAGCCCTGGAGGACCAGCGCGAGGGTGAACGCGGTCAGGCTGTCGGCGGCCCCGGCCAGCAGGAAGGAGACGGTGAGCCCGAGTTGGGCGCGCAGCAGCAGGCGCTTGCGGCCGAACCGGTCGGCCAGTCGGCCCCACAGCGGTGCGCCGAGCGCGCTGAACACCGTCGGGACGATGTACAGCACACCGGCCCAGCGGGCCTCCTGGTCACCGAGCGCGGGCAGGATCGCGGTCAGGTAGGGCGGCAGGCCGAGCGCGGCGAAGGAGGCGACGAAGTAGCACGCCGCGACGGCGTGCACCTGGCGCCGGCCGAGGCCGCCGGATCGGTCGGCCGAGGGCTGCGACTGCTGCGGCAGGGTCTCCACGCTCACCGGGCGGTCCCGTCCGTGCGCCGCTGGTCGTGCGGGTGGTCCGACGGGTGGTCGAAGGCGGGCTCGCCCGGCTGCTCGCGCAGGTAGTTGGGCCCGCTGGTGTAGTGCTTGTTGATGTCGGCGGCGCCCGAGCGCTGCTTGCTCAGCAGCGTCCCGGCGGTGACCATGGCCTTGACCGGCAGCCGTTCGGCGTCCAGCAGCGCGGCCCGCAGCGGTTCGCCCACCGGGCCGAGCCGCTCCACGGCCTCCGCGGTGCGCTTGCGCAACAGGGCCAGGGTGTCTGCGCGTTCGGCCCGGCCGTGGTCGGCGAGGCCGAAGGCGAGGGCGCCGGTGCACAGGTGGCCGGTGATGGTGGCGAACAGGTCGGTGAGCGGCCGGTCGTCCTCGCCGAATATCCGCGCGTCGTCGAACTCCTCGCGGGCGGGCGCGAGTTCGCCGAGCGAGGCGGTCATCCGGGCGGTGTGCACGCGCGGTCCGTCGTCGTCCTTGTAGAGCAGCCGCAGGCCGTCCCGGTCGAGCACCAGGGAGGTGTTCTGCTGGTGCGACTCCAGGGCGACGCCATGGCCGAACAGCGTGGTCTGCCAGTCGAGCAGCAGCTCCAGCAGGGCGTCGTAGCAGGCCAGGACGTCGCCGCCGTAGTAGCGGTCGGCGAGGTGGTCGACGACCAGCCGGCCGCCGGGCGCGGGAGCCAGCAGGGCTGCCAGCGGAACGGTCGAGGCCTGCTCCAGTCCGGCCGGGTAGCGGCGCAGCAGGACGGCCAGCAGCTCGTGTCCGGCGTGCGCCCAGGACTGCTCGTCGGCGTGCAGGACGCGGCCGGCGAAGCGCGGTTCGCGCGCCAGCACGGCCTCGATCAGCCGCTGGCCGGCGGCGCCGTCCAGCAGCGTGCCGGGCTTGATGGTGCGGCGGTTGAGGCGGCCCAGGGTGGCGGTGGCGAGCGGGAGCTTGAGGTGGCAGGCGGGGTCGTCGGCGACGGCGACGGTGCGCATGGAAAGGGTCGGCACGACGGTCAGGTACGGCCGCTCGGCGAGTACCGCGCGGCCGGCCAGACCGGTGGCGGCCAGCGCCTCGTCCAGGGGTGCGCCGACGGTGAGCGGGTGGACCGGCAGGGTGGCCCAGCCCTCGCCGGGGCATTGGTCGGCGAGGCCCAGCCAGGCGGGGGTGGGCCACCAGCTCGGCAGTGGGCGGTCCCCGTGGACGGTCAGCGCGCCGGCCGGCACCGCCAGCCAGCGCAGCTCGAAGGGGGAGTGGAACTCCGGCGCGTAGGAGCGCAGTTGGGGCTCGGTGAGACCGGCGCGGCCGCGCGCGGTGGGGTAGACCGGGTGGTCGAGGTAGGCGGCCAGGGCGTCGTGGCCGAGGGCGGCGGCGAGGCCGGTCCAGTCGGCCGGGTCCGCGCCGTACAGGTCGGCGAGCCGCTCGTGCACCTCGGGGCGGACCCGCTCGTGCAGCTCCATGGTGGCGAGGGTCTGCCGGCACTCCTCGGCGAAGGCCGCCCAGCCGGGCCGGTCCTCGGGCTCGGCCGACTCGGCGAGCGCCGCGACGACGGTGTCCGGGCCGGTGAGCCGCCGACCGGCCAGCTCCAGCAGCGGCAGCCGGGCCGCGTACTCCGACTGGAAGCCCTCCGGCCGTACGGGCAGGGCGAGTCGAAGCTCGGGGACGGTCAGCCAGCGGCCGTCGGCGCGGTCCTCGACGGTGCCGCGGGTGCGCAGGCCGAGGACGTCCTCGCGCAGCAGGGCGGAGAGCACGCGCAGGGTGAGCTGGTCGGCCGCGGCCGACGGCCGCGCGGCGGTGGTGGAGGTCTGCCCGGGGGTGGTGGCGGGCTGCCCGGTGGTGGTGGCGGGCTGCCCGGTCGTGGTGAGGGGCTGCCCGGCGGGGCCCGCCGGGCGGGCCGCGGTCGCGGCCGTGGTCCGGTCTCCGACGGTCATGGGGTGATCTCCCAGCGGTTGGCGGCGAGGAAACGGGCGGCGGCAGCGTCCACCGCGTCCTGGTCGGCGCCGATCGTCCAGACGACGCCCAGGTAGTCGCGGTTGGTGCGGTAGTGCTCGTGGCGCTCGCCGAGCGGGCGCAGCGGGCGGTAGGCGAGCCGGACGCCGTCGCGCTCCTCGTCGTACGGACCGGGAGCGGCGGTGAGGACGCCGGCCCGGTCGGCGCAGACCACCTCGTTGCGGGCCCGGCGGGGGGTCGTGGCGCACCGCTCGGCGAGGTCGGCGGGCAGTTCGTGGCCCAGGTGGACCCCGAGGATCAGCTCGAACAGGGGTATGTCGAGGATCTCGGCCAGCATCAGGTCGCACTGGTCACCGAGGGCGCGGTAGTTGACCTCGATGATGCGGGCGCGGCCGTCCGGCTGGACGACGAACTCGGTGTGGCAGACGCCGAATCCGACGCCGAGCGCGTCGAGTTGGGCGAGCACCTGGTCGACCACGGGCCGCGGGTGGGCCGGGACGAAGGTGAGCACCTCCTCGATGAAGTCCGGCGGCGGGGAGAGCCGGGTGCGGAAGCCGCCGAGGACGTGCCGTCGGCGGCCGTCGCCGAGGGTCTCCAGGGTGCACAGCTGCCCGGCCAGGAACTCCTCGACCACCAGGGTGGCGCCGGCTCTGCGGTGCTGGATCTCCTTGCAGCGCTGGGCGAGTTCGGCGGCGTCGGCGACCAGGGTGACGTCCTCGCTGGCCACCCCCTCGCGGGGCTTGACCACGCAGGGGAACGGCACGTCCAGCTCGGCCGGGTCCTGGCCGGGGGCCAGCTCGGCGGAGCGGACGGTGTCCAGGCCGGTCAACGCGAGGTGGCGGCGCAGCTGGCCCTTGTCCTTGGCGCGCAGCGCGGCCTTCCAGTCCTTGGCCGGCAGGCCGAAGTACTCGGCGGCCAGCGCGGTCTGGGTCTGGAGGTGGTCGCTGTTGCTGAACACCGCGTCGGGCGCGTGGTCCGGGGCGGCGAGGGCGAGGCGGGAGACGAGGCTGATGACGGCGCGGAAGTCGCGGACGTCGCACTCCAGGACCTCGGGTGCGGGAAAGGCCAGCTCGGCGTAGGCCCGTCGGTGGGCGTCGGCGCCGTCGGTCAGGACGGTGACGTCGAGCCCGAGCCGGGCGGCGGCGGGCAGGAAGCCGGAGGTGACGGAGTCGGTGGGGTTGAGCGCGAGCAGGTAGAGCCGCATGGAGGAACCTCGGAGGGTGGCGGAGGAGAGAGGGCGAACAGATGACAGTGGACAACTTTCGAAATCTGTCAGCTGTTCGCCCCCCGGCTGTCGACGGTTACTTGGGCGCTTCCACGCCGGCGGCCTTGGCGATGTCGCCGAGCATCGCGTCGGCGGCCTGGACGCCGATGCCGGACATCCAGGTCTCGTCCGGGACGTTGAACACCTTGTTGTTCTTGACCGCGTTCAGGCCCTGCCAGACCGGGGTCTGCTGGACCTCGCTCTCCTTGGTCTTGCTCGGGTCGTCGGCGGTGGTGACGAACACCAGGTCCGCGTCGGCCTGGTTGATCTGCTCGGCGCTGACCTCGACGATGTTCTGCTCCACGTCCTGCGAGGCCGGACGGGCCAGGCCGACGTCCTTGAGCACCACGCCGCTGTAGGAGGACTTGGCGTACAGGCGGGTCGGGCCGGCCACGAAGCGGACCACCGAGGCCGTCGGCATGGTCCCGTTGTTCTTCGCCTTGATCGCCTCGCCGAGCTTCTTCGCCCGCGCCTCGTAGTCGGCCAGCGCCTTCTTGGCGTCGTCCTCCTTGCCGAGCGCCTGGGCGTACAGCGCGAGGTTCTCCTTCCACGGGAAGCCCGTGGTCTCGGCCAGCACGGTCGGGGCGATCGCGTTCAGCTGGTCGTACACCTTGGCGTGGCGGACCTTGGAGGAGAGGATCAGGTCGGGCTTGAGGGAGGCGATCAGCTCCAGGTTCGGCTCGTTCATCGGGCCGACGTCCTTGGTGTCCTTGATCTTGTCCTTGAGGTAGTTCGGGAACCCGCCCTCGGTCTTCATGTGCGGGGACACCGCGCCGACCGGCGTGATGCCGAGCAGCGTGACGTCGTCCAGCTCACCGCTGTCCAGGACCACGACGCGCTTGGGCTGGCTCTTGATCTGGGCCGTCCCGGCGGCGTGCTTGACGCTGCGCGGGAAACCGGCGGTGGTGCCGGCCGAGGCGGAGGAAGCGGACGACGCGGAGTCGCCGCCCGACTTGGCGCCGTCCCCGTTGCTGCCGCAGGCGGCGAGCAGGGTGGTCGAGAGGGCGACGGCGAGGACGGCGACAGGGAGTCGGCGATTCATCGGGGTTCCTTGGATCGGGTCGAACAGGGGGACGGGATGGGGGAGTTCGGCAGTCGGTGAGGGCGATGAGGTCACATGCCGGACGGGGTGGCGCCGCCGCGTCGGCGCGCCCGCGGCACGACCAGCGGTGTGCCGGTCTCCGGGTCGGGCACGACCCGGCACGGCACCTGGAAGACGCTCTCCACCAGGTCCGCCGTCAGCACCTCCGACGGCGGCCCGGCGGCCGCGAGCCGGCCGTCCTTGAGCACGACCAGGTGGTCGGCGTACCGGGCGGCCTGGCCGAGGTCGTGCAGCACCATCACGACGGTGCGCCCTGCCTCGGCGTGCAGGTCGGCGACCAGGTCGAGGACGTCCAGCTGGTGGCGCAGGTCCAGGAAGGTGGTCGGCTCGTCCAGCAGCAGCAGGTCGGTCTCCTGGGCGAGCGCGAGCGCGATCCAGACCCGCTGGCGCTGCCCGCCGGAGAGCCGGTCCACCTGGCGGTCGCGCAGCTCGGCGGTGCCGGTGCGCTCCAGCGCCTCCTCGACCGCGGCCTGGTCCGCCTTGGACCACGGGCTGAGCATCCGCTGGTGCGGGTAGCGCCCGAGGCGCACCAGCGCCTCGACGGTGACGGCCTCCGGGGTGACGGGCTGCTGCGGCAGCAGGCCCATCCGCCTGGCGAGCGCCCGGGCGGGCATCCGGTGGATGTCGGAGCCGTCCAGGGTGACCGTCCCGGCGGCCGGGTCGAGCAGCCGGACCAGTCCGCGCAGCAGCGTGGACTTGCCGCAGGCGTTCGGCCCGACGATCGCGGTGACGGCGTTGCCGGGCAGTTCGAGGTCCAGCCCGTCCACGATGGCCCGGTCGCCGTAGCGCAGGCCGAGGCCCCGGGTGGCGAGCCGGTTCGCGGCGGCACCGGTGGCAGCGCCCGCCGCCGTACCGGTGGTCGTACCGGCAGCCGTACCGGAGACCGCGGCGGTCCCGGTGGACTCGGTGGCCCCGGCCGTCCCGGCCGCGCCGGGGGTCCCGGTGGTCGTCTCGACGGAGGTCATCAGCTGCTCCTCTGGGGAAGCCGGCCCTGGCGGATCATCAGCACCAGGAGCCAGGGCGCGCCGAGGGTGGCGGTGACGGCACCGACCGGCAGGCCGTGGACGGGGATCACGTGCAGCACGAGGAGGTCGGCGGAGAGCAGCAGCACGGCGCCGGTGAGCGCGGTGAGGCCGAGCGTGCCGAGGGTGGGCGGCCCGGCGAGCAGCCGGACCAGGTGCGGGACGGCGAGCGCGACGAACGCGACCGGCCCGGTGAGCGCGGCGGCCAGCGAGGCCAGCGTGATGGTGAGCAGCAGCAGCCAGATCCGGTCCCGGGCCGGGTTGAGGCCGAGGCCGCCGGCCGAGTCGTCGCCGAGGTCGAGCACCGCGACCCGCCGCTGGCAGAGCAGCAGGGCGGTGGTGGTCAGCGCGATGGCGGTGCCGCCGATCCACACCTCCGTCCAGTTGCGGCCGTAGAGCGAGCCGGTGGTCCACTGGAGCGCGGAGGAGGCCAGTTCGGCCGGGAACCGTACGATCATCAGATTCACGGCGGCGGCCAGGCCCTGCTGGACCGCCAGGCCGACCAGCACCAGGCGGGTGACGGCCATCTTGGAGCGCCAGGCGAAGCCGCCGAGCAGCAGCGCCGCGAGCAGCCCGCCACCCACCGCGGCCAGCGGGATCAGCTGCTGGGAGGCGCCGGCGGCGAGCATCAGCGCCGCGCCGAAGGAGGCGCCGCCGGTGATGCCGATGGTGTCGGGGGCGGCCAGCGGGTTGCGGAACAGCCGCTGGAGCATCGAGCCGGCCACCGCCAGCCCGGCGCCCGCGATCAGCGCCGAGAACACCCGGGGCGCCCGGAACTGCTGCACCACCAGGACGTCCCCGGGCTCGCCCTGGCCGACCAGGGCGAGCAGCGCGTCCCAGGCGGAGATGCTGAGCCGTCCGGTGCCGAGCGCGATCCCGGTCAGCAGCACCAGCAGCGCGGCGGCCACCAGCGACCAGACGGCGGTACGGGTCCGGCGGCGGGCGAGGGCCCGTACGGGCAGGGCGAGCGTGCTCACTTGGCCACCTTCCGGGCCAGCACCGCGAGCAGCGGCGCACCGAGGAACGCGGTGACGATGCCGACCTCGATCTCGGACGGGCGGACCACCAGCCGGCCGAGGACGTCGGCGGTGAGCAGCAGCACCGGGCCGGTGACCAGGCAGCCGGGCAGCAGCCAGCGGTGGTCGTTGCCGAGCAGCGGACGGACCAGGTGAGGGGCGGCCAGTCCGATGAACGCCACCGGTCCGGCGACGGCGACCGCGCCGCCCGCGAGCAGTACGACGGCGAGTCCGCCGACCACCCGGATCCGGGCCACCGGCACGCCCAGCGCCTGCGCGGTCTCGTCGCCGAGCGCCAGCGCGTTCAGTGCGGGCGCGATGGCGAGCGCGCCGACCAGGCCGAGTGCGAGGAAGGGCAGGACGGGGGTGAGGGTGTCCAGGTGCCGCCCGGCGATCGAGCCGGCCAGCCAGAACCGGGCCTCGTCCAGGGTGCGGTGACTGGCCAGCATCAGCGAGGAGGTCCAGGAGGTGAGAACCACGGTGAGCACGGTGCCGCCGAGCGCCAGCCGGACCGGGTCGAGGTCTCCACCGCGCCGGGACATCGCGTACGCGGCGACGGCGGCGACCGCCGCGCCGGCGAAGGCGAACCAGACGTACTCGACCGTCCGGGAGAGGTCCAGCGTGTAGATCGCGGCGACCACGAAGAGGCTCGCCCCGGCGTTGATGCCGAGGGTGATCGGGGAGGCCAGCGGGTTGCGGGTGACGCCCTGGGCGACCGCCCCGGCGACACCGAGCGCGGCCCCGACCGCCAGTCCGATGAGCGTGCGCGGGACCCGAAGGCCCGTCACCACATCGGCGTCACCGCCGTGGGCGGCACCGGTGAGGGCGTCGATCACGGTGGAGAGCGGGATGGATCGGGAGCCCAGCGCAAGGCTCAGGGCGGCACACAGCACGAGCGCGCACGCGCCGGCGAGCAGCAGCAGGGGCTGCCGGATCGCCGGGGAGCGGGGCGGCGCCGGGGCTGTGGGGGCCGGCGGGTCGGTTCTCAGCACGAAGAGACATCTTAGGTTAGGTTTACCTAATCTCGTCAAGCTTTTGGTCGGTTCGACCGATTGGACCGATGAACCGACCGGTGGGGTCGGGGGGTCGCCGGTTGCCGTGATGCATTGTAAGGTGAGCCTCACCTTAATCGATCATGTGGAATCGATCTACGGGAGTGTCAATGGTTCCCGGAACACCCCTGTCCGTCGCGCACTCCGGGGCTGCCGCGTCCGTCGCGGCCCCCGCGCCGGTGGGGCCCGCCGCGGACTGCGTGCCCGTCGGGCCCGCCGCGTCCTCGGTGCTGGTCGCCGACTACCGGCGGCTGCTGGAGCTGTGCCCGGTGCTGGAGCTGCGTCTGCTCGACGCCGCCGAGCCCGACCCGTGCGCCGCCGACGGCTGGTACTCCGGAACCGAACTCGCCACCGACGAACGGGCACTGGCCGCCGTCCTGGCCGGTGAGGAGGCCCGCATCGCCGACGAGCACGGCCGCGCCCCCCGACCGCACGTCACCGCCTCCCGGCTGCTCCACCACTACGCCTGGTCGGCCTGCCTGCTGATCGCCGGCCCCTGGCACCTCGCCCGCCGGGTCCCCGCCGTCGACCCCGGCGACCTCTGGCTGCACGCCCCCACCGGCGACCTCGCGCTGCGCCCGCGCGGGCACGTCACCCTGCCCGGCGACGACGAACTGCGCGCCGAACTGCGGACGGCCGTGGTCGCGCACCTCGGACCGGTGCTCACCGCGTTCGCCGGCCCCACCCGACGCCGCGACCGTGCGCTCTGGGGCATGGTGACGGACGACCTGGCCTCCGCCATCTGGTACCTCGGTCGGATGCTCGGCGACGAGGACGCCTCCGTCGCCGCCGCCGAGTCGGTCCTGCCCGGCCGCACCCTGCCGCTGCCCGGCGGCGCCGACTTCCGCCGGCTGCACACCCCCGACGGGCGCGCCCACCAGACCCGCACCCGGCTCGGCTGCTGCCTCTACTACGCGGTCGGGCCGGCGGCGACCGCGTGCCTGACCTGCCCGCGGACCTCCGACGAGGAGCGGCTGCGACGGCTCTGACGGCTCTCATGGCTCTGACGGCTCCTTCACAGCCCCGCCGCGGCAGCATGTCTCCCGTCCGTCGGCCGGAGGAGGTCGGCGGCACCCGGGTCGAGTCCCATAGCCCGTACCGGGGCGAGCACGGCGCGACGACGGCCGACCCGGGCGGCTACCGGTCGGTGCTCCGCTCCCGCGCCCGGGGCGCCTGAGCCTCCGTCTCCCCGGGCGCCCGGCCGGCCGTGACCGTGGCGCCGTCCGCGCGCGGCGCGGGGCCGGGCGTACGGCCCGCGGCGCCGCCGGGCAGCACCGCCAAGCCCCGGTCCAGGTCCACGCCGAACCGCGGCGGCGCTCCGGCCCGCGCGTCGTCCCGCAGCACGAGCCGCTCCCGCTCCTGCTCGACCTGCACCTGCTTGCCCGGGCTGAACAGCGCGTGCAGCTCCTCCAGCCCGCCGACGCCCAGCCCGGTCCCCGGCCCGCGTTGCCGCGGTCGCGACGAGGACTCGTCCTCGACCTGCCACACCGCCAGCAGCACCATCCCCAGCACCGCCACGACCACCGCCGCCACACCCACGATCCAGCCCATGCCCGTTCAACGGGGCCGCGGGGCCGCGGCGTTCCCCACGCGAACCGCGGACGCGGGGTGGGCGCGGTGCGACGAAAAGCGCGTGGGCGGGGGCGGACCCACCGGATACGCTGCCGGACGACACCGATAAGGAGCGCCCTCACCATGCCCGTGCGCGGAACCCTCGTGGACATCCCGACGGCGGACGGCACCGCCGACGCCTACCTCGCCCACCCCGACGACGGCCGGGCCCACCCGGGCGTCATCCTCTACATGGACGCCTTCGGGCTCCGTCCGCACCTGGAGCGGATGGCCGACCGGCTGGCCGCGGCCGGGTACACCGTGCTCGTCCCCAACGTCTTCTACCGCGGCGGCCGCGCGCCGGTCGTCGAACTGCCGGAACTCATCGACGTGGAGCGGGCCGACGAACTCTTCGCCCGGATCGTCCCGCTGCTCGACGAACTCACCCCGGAGGCGGCGACCCGCGACGCGGACGCGTACCTGCGCTGGCTCGCCGACTCCCCGCTGGTCCAGGACGGCCCGGTCGGCCTGACCGGCTACTGCCTCGGGGCCCGGCTGGCGCTGTACACGGCCGCCGGTCACCCGGACCGGATCGCCGTCGCGGCCGGATTCCACGGCGGCGGCCTCGCCACCGACAGCCCCGACAGCCCGCACCTGGGCGCCGACCGGATCACCGCCGAGCTGTACTTCGGCCACGCGGACGGCGACCCGTCGCTGCCGCCCGAGCAGATCGACCGGCTCGCCGCGGCCCTCGCCGCCGCCGGTGTCCGGTACCGGGCGGAGGTCTACACCGGCGCCCCGCACGGCTACACCCAGGCCGACACCACCCGTTACGACGCGGCGGCCGCCGAGCGGCACTGGGACGCGCTGCTCGGCGTGCTGAAGCGGACGCTGCCGGCCTGATGGCCTGCTGATCGGCCGGCCTGTTGACCGGCCGGCCCGCTGAGGTGTTGACCGGCCAGCTCGCAGGCCGTGCGGAACCGGGCTCCGGGGGAGGGGCCGGACGACCGATCCAGGGGGATCGCTCATGAACACCAGTCGGAGCGAACGGAGGGCGCTCGCCGGTCCGGGCCTGCGGAGCGTCCAGGAGGCCATCGCGCGGGCGCTCGGCGAGCACCTGCCCGGCGGCGTGCGCGGCGGTGAACTCGACTGCGGCGGACTCGAGGGCGGGGGACTCGAGGGCGGGGGGCCGGGCTCAGACGAACTCGAATGCGGCGGAAGGGCGTTGCGCTGGGTGGAGGCCGGCCGGGGCGGCGCCGTGCCGGTGGTCCTGATCGCGGGTTGCGGCACCACGGCGCTCACCTGGTCGGCCGTCCTGCCCGAACTCGCCCGGTACGGACGGGTGGTGGCGTACGACCGGGCCGGGCTCGGCGCCAGCGCACCCGGGCGTGCCACCGCCCCGACCCTGGACGGTCAGATCGCCGACCTGGCCGCCCTGGTGCGGCACCTGGACGCGGGACCGGCCCTGCTGGTCGGGCACAGCTGGGGCGGCCAGCTGGCCCAACTCCTCGCCTGGCAGCGGCCGGAGCTGGTGGCCGGGCTGGTGCTGGTCGACCCCGGGCACGAGGAGTTCCAGCCGCGGTCCATCCGGGTCGCCGAGGCCGTACTGACCCGGTTGTGGCTGCTCCGGACCGTGCCGGCACGGGTGTCGCCGCCGTCGACGACACCCGGAGCGGCGGGGCCGCTCGACCGGGCCGAGGCGGCCGTGATCGCGTACCGGCACCAACGGCGGGCCGTTCTCGCCGAGCTGCGGATGGCGGCCCTCGCGGCACCCGAGATCCGGCGGCGCCGTGCTGCCGCGCGGCCGCTCGCGATGCCGGTGGCGGTCCTGAGCGCGACCCGGGGCCTGCCCGGGCCGATGCGCCGCCGCTGGACCGCGCTGCAGGCGCGCGTGGCGAGGAGCGCCGTCCGGGCGACGCACGGCACCGTCCACGGCGCCGGTCACGTCATCCAGGCCGACCGGCCCAAGGCGGTCGTCGCGGCCGTCCGAGAAGTTGCGGATCACGCCCGATACTTCCTCAAGGTCTGACAATTCGTGCTCAATTCCTTTTCGGACCTGGGCTGCTGAGCCCGCGACACCCTCTGGCACACTGTGTGCCGATGACCCGTCGGGGCGGGGCACGGAACACGGGGGAGCAGGGGTATGAGCGGGGCGGGCACCGTGCTCGGCGGCCGGTACGAGCTGGTCGAGAAGATCGGTGGCGGCGCGATGGGCTCGGTCTGGAAGGCCGAGGACACCGTGCTGGCACGGCAGGTCGCGGTCAAGATCCTCCGCTCGGAGCTGCTGGAGGACGACACCTCGGCCCAGCGCTTCCGCCGCGAGGCCCAGCTGGTCGCCGCAGTCGACCATCCCGGCGTGGTGGGCGTCCACGACTACGGCGAGAGCGGCGGCGACGGCGAGGAACGCTGCGCCTACATCGTCATGGAGCTGATCGACGGCCGTCCGCTGGACCGGGTGCTCACGGACACCGGCCCGATGACCGTCGAGCGCGCCCTCGACCTGGTGGCCGGCGCCCTGGACGCGCTGCACGCCGCGCACCGGCGGGAGATCGTGCACCGGGATATCAAGCCGTCCAACCTGATGGTGCGCGCCGACGGACGGGTGGCCATCACCGACTTCGGCATCGCCCGGGCGCTCGCCAGCACCAAGCTCACCGCGCCGTTCGCGATCATCGGCACCGCGCTCTACATGTCCCCGGAGCAGGCCGAGGGAGCGAACCTCGGGCCGGTCACCGACCTCTACTCGATCGGCGTGGTCTGCTACGAACTGCTGGTCGGCGAGCCGCCGTACTCCGGTGACGGGCCGCTCCAGATCGCGCTCAAGCACGTCAACCAGCCGGTGCCGGAACTGCCGGACACCTTCCCGGCGCCGGTGCGGGCGCTGGTCGCCCGGGCGCTCGCCAAGAAGCCCGAGGAGCGGTACGCGGACGCCGCCGAGATGGCGGCGGCGGCCCGTGCGGCGGCCCGTGCGGCGCGCGCGGGGGTCGACGGTCCGGTCGGCGAGCCGGGGCCCGCGGAGATCGGTGCGGCAGACAGCGGGACCATCCCGCTCCGGCCCCGCGCCGGTGCTGCGGCTGACGGCGGTGCGGCGGTGGGCGGGGCGGCTGACGACGGGGCGGTTGGCGGCGGTGCGGCCGAGGGCGGTGCGGCGAAGCCGGCCAAGGGCGGCGCCGTGGACCTGGCCAAGGGCGGTGCCGCGGAGCCCGCCGCGGCGGGGGCCGTGGTGGCACCCGCGGGTGGCACCCCGGCACCGGACGAGGTCGCGAAGGTGGAGCCGCAGGCGCAGACCGAGCCCGGCCGCCGACGGACGCGGCGCACCCTGCTGGTGCCCGTCGTCATCCCCGTCGTCATCTCGGTGGGCACGGCGACCGTGCTCCTGATCGACCGCGGCGCCGGCAACTCCGATGCCGCCCAGCCGCCCGCCGCCCAGCCGACCGTGGTGGTCACCGCCCCCGTGAACCCGGGCGCCGCCACCGCGGCGCCCGCGGCCACCACCGCGCCCGCCGCCCCGGCGCCGACCGACACCCCGGCGGCCACCCCGGGCCCGGACCAGCAGACGCCCGGCGCCGCCCAGAACCAGCCGCAGGTGCCGGTCCCTCCGGTCCCGACCGCGGGTCAGGGCGGCAACGGTGCGAGCGGCGGATCGGGCGGCAGCCGGACCGGCGGCACGGGCACCGGTACGGCCGCGGGCGGGTCGTCGGCCGGTCAGGCGAACCAGCCAGGCGGCGGCAACCCGCCCAACCCGCCCGCCAACCAGAACCCGCAGCCCCCGGCCCAGACCACCGGCGGCGGCACCACCACCGCCCCGCAGAGCCCGAGCCGGCCCGCGTCCTGCGGCGGCACCAGCTGGAGCACCATCGTCAGCGTGAAGGACGGCCGCGCGATCGGGATGCGCGACGACAACCTGAACGGCGACAACCCGATCGTGGTCGGCGGCCACGCGCAGTACGGCTGGGTGCGTTCGACGAACCCCGGCGCATGGATCCTCTTCAACGCCTGCAACAACGGCGGCCCGCAGATGGTCCAGACGATGGACGGGAAGGTCACCCTGAGCGGTGGCTTCAGCTTCCTCACCAACTGGAGTGTCCGTACCGGGAGTTCGGCCGGCTCCTACACCCTCGCCGACTACCAGGGCCAGAGCTGCATGACCAACAACGGCCCCGGCGGCGCGGTCACGATGGTCACCTGCACCCCCGGCAACACCGCCCAGGAGTGGCGCTTCCAGTGAACGGTGGCCGGCCGGGCCACGCCCACGCCGTTCCCACCCCCAGCGTGGAGTCCAATGCCGTCGCCGCCGCCTGGTCAGCCGCCAACGTGAACGGAACGGGCTCCCGGGCACTGGTGGGCGGTCGGCGGGAGTACGGCGGGGGCGACGGTGAGCGGACCACCGTCGCCCCGGCCGCGTGAGGCCTGACGATACGTCAATTCCTGCCCCGCTGCAGCTTCCGCGGTGGTTCGCGGGACGCAGGGTGACGGTCGGTGGGGCGCGGGGCGCGCACGAGCACCTCCAGTGGGCCCTTGTCCACCCAGAAAACTCGACCATCGGCGTGGTAGCGGACAACTCCCCGGAGCGGCAGTGCACTTGGTTACGGGGTGAGCCTTCGGGTCCGTAGCGTGCTCGGCATGACACGACCCACCCAGCCGACGCCATCGACGCGGCTCACGCAACCGACGCCGACCCTGCCGGGCGCCGTCCGGCGACGCGGCCTGCTGGTCTACCTGGTGCTCGCCTACGCCGGAATGTGGGCGGCCATGACGCCGCTGCTCGCCGACGGATACCGGCGCTCCGACGCTCGGGAGGAGGTCGGCATGCTGGAGCAACTCTGCATCGCGGCCGCCATGTTGGCCCCGGCGCTGGCGGCGCTGCTCGTGGTCCGCTTCGTCGAGCGCGGCGGCGCGGTACGGGAGGCGCTTGCGCTGCGCATGCCGCGGCCACGGGCCCGCGCGGTTCGGGCCCTCCTGCTGCCGCTCGGGGTCATCGGTGGGCTGACCGCCGCGACACTGGTGCTCGGCGCACTGGTGGGCGGCTACCCGTTCGCCGGCTTCGGCTTGTTGGACGCGGGGCGGGTCGGGTCGTGGGCGGTCCAGGGGCTGATCGGGATGGTGCTCTCGCTGCCGCTGTTCTTCGGCGAGGAGATCGGCTGGCAGGGCTTCCTCTTCCCCCGGTTGCTGCAGTTCGGGGGCGGTACGGCGGGACTGGTGCGGGCCTACCTGCTCACCGGTACGGCCTTCGCGCTCTGGCACCTGCCGACCCTGCTGATGGGCGGGCAGTACCCGGGGCGGCCCTGGTACCTGGCGGTGCCCGCGCTGACGGTGAGCTGCGTGCTCGTCCTGCCGGTCTTCACCTGGCTGAGGCTGCGCTCGGGGTCGGTCGTCCCGGCGGTGCTGGCACACGCCTTCGCCAGCAGCATGAGCGTGACGATGGTCCGGGAGTTCGCGGCCCCGGACGCCGAGCTGGACCCGCTCACCATGTCGCTGGCGGGCTGGCCCGGGTGGATCGTCCTCGGCGGGTTCGTGGTCTTCCTCGCGGGCACCGGGCGGCTGCGGCCGGGGCGGTACGCGCGGGGGTGACGGGCGGTGGGGCGCGCCGGATGACAGGTGACGGGTTTCAGATGACAGATTTCATCATCTGTTATCTGTCATCTGTTCGCTGAAATCCGTCGACTGTCGGCTGTCATTTGTTCGGCGCCCGGCGCCGCCCCTCACCCGCCCGCCGGAGCCAGGTCCCTGCGGATCTCGTCCAGGATCAGCCCGGCCCCGCTGTAGCCGATGCCGAGCATCCACAGGTTGTCGTCCACCCGGAACACCCGCCCGCTGCGCACGGCGTCCAGGTTCCTCCAGAGCGCTCCCTCGGTGATCTTGCCCTGGTCGGACTTGGCCGCGTCCCCGTACACCGAGTAGAAGATGACGTCGGCCGCCGCCTGGTCCACCTGCTCGGGGCTGATCTCCATGGAGAAGCCGGGCTTGTCCTGGTTGGCGGGCCGCCCGAGGCCGAGGTCCTTGAACAGCGAGCCGACGAAGGTGTCGTTCAGGTAGAGCCTGGTCGGCGCGCCCGCCAGGAAGCGGGCCATCTCGACCCGGGTGGCCGCCGCCCTGGCCGGCCCGCCGAGCGCGGTGACCAGGTCCCGCAGCTTCGCCCGGTACGCCGCGTCCGCCGCGTCGGCCTCGGCCTGGCGGCCCAGCGCCTCGGCGTGCAGTCGGACGTTCTCCTTCCAGGTCGGCCCGGTGGTCCCGGAGAGCACCGTAGGCGCGATCTTCGAGAGCTGGTCGTACCGCTTGTCGTCGCGGACCTGGTTGCTCAGGATGAGGTCCGGCCGCAGCGCCGCGATCGCCTCCAGGCTGGGCTGGCCGATGGCCCCGACGGGCTTCGTCCCGGCCAGCCGCTCGGCGGGCAGGTACGCGGGGAAGGACGCGCCCGCGGCGACGGTGGTTGCGCCGACCGGGCTGAGGCCCAGGGTGACCGCCGAGTCCAGCGCGTCGGTGTCCAGGACCACCACCCGGCTCGCCCGCGCCGGCACGGTGCTCTCGCCACGCGCGTGCCGGACCGTCCGGCTGCCGCCCGTGCCGCCCGTGCCGCCCGTGCCGCCCGTGCCGGACGAACCGGCGCCCGAACCGCCGCTCGGCGCCGTGGCGCCGGACCCGCAGGCGGCGAGCGCGAGCCCCGGGGCGAGTCCGGCGGCGAGGCCGAGCGCGGCGCGGCGGCTGAGCGGTCGGGGCATCGGCGGCACCTCCAACGTACGGGCGGGGCGCCGGAATCCCTGCCCGCACGGCGGCCCGGCTACGCCTCGGAACCGTTCTCCCGTCGCTGGCGCAGGAGTTCCGCGTACTCGGCGTGCACCCGCCGGTCCATCGCGAGGGTGAACTGGGCGTCCGCGACCGTTCGTGCCAGCGGCCGGACCCGCATGATGCGCTCGGTGAGCCGGGCCGCCGTGCCGGGCGGGAGCGGGGTGTCGGCGGCCAGCGCGCTGAGCAGGTGCTCGCTGACCACCTCGATGAAGATCTCGGCGATGGCGTCCACGTGCTCCCGGGTCCGCCGGCTCGCCTCCAGCACCGCCGCGAGCGGCACCCCCTCCGCCACCAGCTCGGTGGTGGCCTCCATCAGCCGGCGGCTGACGTGGGTGATGCCGTGCTCCTCGACGGTGATGTAGCCCTGGGCGATCGATTCGGCGGTGTTCTCCTCGGTGAGCTGGTCGCCGAAGGCGGCCCTCAGCTCCTCCCAGTCCAGGCGCACCGGGGTCTCGTCGGACCACGACGCGACGATCGCCGCCTCCAGCCCGATCAGCTCGGCGACGTCCCGACCGCTCTCGCCGGCGCCGATCAGCTCGGCGATGCCGCCCAGGGTGTGGCCGCGTTCGAGGAGTTCGGCGATCATCCGCAGCCGAGCCAGGTGCTCCTCGCCGTACCAGGCGATCCGGCCGTCCCGGCGGGGCGGCTGCAGCAGTTTGCGCTCGCGGTAGAAGCGCAGGGTGCGGGTGGTGATGCCGGCGGCTTCGGCCAGTTCCTCCACCCGGTACTCGCGTTTTCTGTCGCCCGCAGCAGCTCTGACCTTGTCCACGGCGATCAGCATAGGACCGCCGGCTCGGAAGGCTCCCCGAACCGGAGCCGTCGTGCTTCTTCCATCCGGTGTCAGCAAGGGCTACCCTGCCAACCGTGCCAGTGATTGCTGGCGCGATTGGCAGGGTCCCGGAGGCGAGTCTCCCCGGGAGGTTCCGGGGCCGAGGGGCTCCGGGAGAGCGCGACGATCACCGTCCCACCCTCAGGAGGTTGCCGCATGGCATCCAGCAGCAAGCGCCCCCGCTCCGGCGCGTCCGCAGCGACCGACACCACCGCTGCGCAGGAGCCCGTTCCGCACGTCCGGGTGGCGGTGATCGGCTCCGGCTTCGGCGGCCTCGGCGCCGCGGTCCGACTGCGTCGCGCCGGGATCACCGACTTCGTGGTCCTGGAGCGGGCGGACTCGGTCGGCGGCACCTGGCGCGACAACAGCTACCCCGGCTGCGCCTGCGACGTGCCCTCGCACCTCTACTCCTTCTCCTTCGCGCCCAACCCCGAATGGCCGCGCAGCTTCTCCGGCCAGCCGGACATCCGCGCCTACCTGGAGAAGGTCGCCACCGTCTTCGGTCTCCGTCCCCACCTGCGCTTCAACACCGAAGTCCTGGAAGCCCGTTGGGAGAGCGAGCAGACCCGCTGGCGGATCACCACCTCGGCCGGCCAGTGGACCGCCGACGCCGTCGTCTCCGCCGCCGGACCGCTCGCCGACCCGCAGATCCCCGACCTGCCCGGACTGGCCGGCTTCCCCGGCAAGGTGTTCCACTCCTCCCGCTGGGACCACGACTTCGACCTGACCGGCAAGCGCGTGGCGATGGTCGGCACCGGCGCCTCCGCCGCCCAGATCATCCCGTCGATCCAGCCCGCGGTCGGCAAACTGACGGTCTTCCAGCGCACCCCGGCCTGGGTGCTGCCGCGCCGCGACCGCGAGATCACCCAGCTGGAGAAGTGGCTGCACGGCCGCCTGCCGGTCACCACGAAGATCCGCCGCGGCACCCTCTTCGCGCTCCGCGAGCTCCAGGTGGACGCGTTCGTGCGCCGCCCCGGACTGCTGCGCCTGGTCCAGCAGCTCGCCGAACGCCACATCGCCCAGGGCGTCTCCGATCCGGCGCTGCGCGCCAGGCTCACCCCGGACTACCGGATCGGCTGCAAGCGCATCCTGCTCAGCAACACCTACTACCCGGCGCTCGCGGCGGCCAACACCGAGGTCGTCTCCTCCGGCCTGCGCGAACTGCGCGGCTCCACGCTGGTCGCCGCCGACGGCAGCGAGCACGAGGTGGACGCGATCGTCTTCGGCACCGGCTTCCACGTCACCGACATGCCCATCGGCGCCCGGGTGTTCGGAGTCGACGGCACCAGCCTGGCGGAGGAGTGGAAGGACGGCATGGAGGCGCTGCGCGGCTCGACCGTGCGCGGCTTCCCGAACCTCTTCTTCGTCATCGGGCCCAACACCGGCCTCGGCAACAGCTCGATGATCCTGATGATCGAGTCCCAACTGAACTACCTGATCGACGCGTTGACCACGCTCGGCTCGATCGGCGCGGCCGCGATGCAGCCCACCGCGCGGGCCCAGCGGCAGTGGAACCTCGAACTCCAGCACCGGATGGACCGCACCGTCTGGACCACCGGCGGCTGCCGCAGCTGGTACCTCGACCCG
This sequence comes from Kitasatospora sp. Xyl93, assembly GCF_055383135.1. NCBI lineage: Bacteria > Bacillati > Actinomycetota > Actinomycetes > Kitasatosporales > Streptomycetaceae > Kitasatospora > Kitasatospora sp. Xyl93. The sequence goes on from NZ_AP029185.1 coordinate 6,710,457, forward strand.
AGCGGCAGGAACACCGTGCTCTGGCCCGGTTCCACCACCGCGTTCCGCCGGGCCACCCGCAGGATCGACCTCGGCGAGTACGAGCTGATCATGCGCGGCGCACCGGCCGCCGCCCGTACCGTCCAGGAGGTCTCCGCGTGACCCGTGTCCATCTGCCCGAGGAGTACGAACCGCCGGTCCCGGCGGAGGAGTTGAGCGTCCGGTCGGCCGACGGCATCCGGCTGCACGTCGAGGTGCACGGCCAGCCCGGCGCGCCCACCGTGGTGCTCGCGCACGGCTGGACCTGCTCGACCGTCTTCTGGGCCCCGGTCATCCGCCGACTCGCCGACCGGTACCGGGTGGTGGCGTACGACCAGCGCGGCCACGGGCACAGCGAGATCCCGCCGAGCCGGGCCCGCTACTCGACCCGGGCGCTCGCCGAGGACCTGTCCGCCGTACTCGCGCGGACCGTTCCGGCGGGCGAGCGGGCCGTACTGGCCGGGCACAGCATGGGCGGGATGACCGTCATGGCCGCCGGCGGCCGTCCCGAGGTCGCCGAACGCACCGCCGCGGCCGTCCTGGTCTCCACCGGCCCGGGCGACCTGGTGGCCGAACTCACCGTCCTGCCGCCCGCCGTACGCGCCCGGGGCCTGCGGCGCTTCCTGCACCGGCAGCTGCTGCGCTCCCGGATGCCGCTAGGGCCGGTCTCTCCGGTCAGCCGGGCGGCGCTCAAGTACGCCACCATGGGGCCAGGTTCGCCCGCCGGTCAGGTCGAGGCGACGGCCCGGATCGTGCACGCCTGCCCGACCGCCGTCCGCGCCAACTGGGCCGCGGTGCTGGACCGGTTGGACGTCCACGCCGGGCTCGCCCGGCTCGCCGCGCCCACCGCGGTGGTGGTCGGCACCGACGACCGGCTGACCCCGCCGGTGCACGCCCATCGGATCGTCTCCCGACTCCAGGACCCGCAGGGGCTGTTGCTGCTGCCCGGGGTCGGCCACATGGCACCGCTGGAGCGTCCGGAGGAGGTCGCCGCCGAGATCCACCGGATGGCCTCCGCGTACCTGACGTCCGCGCCCGCCGCCGCGCCCGCGCCTGTCTCCGACTCCGTTCCCGCTCCCGACTCCGCTTCCGATTCCGATTCCGCCGAGGAGAGGACCGCCGTCGCATGAACGCGACCCCGCCGTTTTCCGCACAGGTCGTCGTCGTCACCGGGGCCGCGCGCGGCGTCGGTGCCTCGCTGGCCCGCAAGCTCGCCCGGCGCGGAGCCAAGGTGGCCCTGCTGGGGCTCGAGCCGGAGGAGCTGAAGGCCGTTGCCGCGCAGTGCGGCCCGTCCGCGACCAGCTGGGAGGTGGACGTCACCGACCTCGACGCGCTCGAGGACACCGCCCGGCGGATCAAGGAGCACTACGGGCGGATCGACACCGTCGTCGCCAACGCCGGGATCGCGATCGGCGGACCGCTGACCGACAGCGACCACAGGGCGTTCAGCCGGGTCATCGAGGTCAACCTGCTCGGCAGCGTGGCCACCGCGCGGGCCTTCCTGCCCGCGCTCGCCGAGAGCCGGGGGTACCTGCTCCAGATCGCCTCGCTCGCCGCGCTGACCCCGGCGCCGCTGATGAGCGCTTACTGCGCCAGCAAGTCCGGCGTGGAGGCCTTCGCCCACTCGATCCGCGCCGAGGTGGCCTTCCAGGGGGTCAAGGTTGGGGTGGGGTACCTGAGTTGGACCGACACGGACATGGTGCGCGGGGCCGACGAGGACGCGGTGCTGAAGCAGATGCGCTCCCGGCTGCCGTGGCCGGCGAACAAGACGTACCCGCTGGAGCCCGCGGTGGACCGGATCGTCGCCGGGATCGCCCGCCGGTCCGCCCACGTCTACGCCCAGGCGTGGCTGCGCGGGATGCAGCCAGTCCGCTGGCTGCTGCCGAGCCTGATCGCGGTGGTCGGCTCCCGGGACGTGGCCCGGCTGGCGCCCCAGCTCGCCGCCACCGCCGCCAGCCGCCTGCGCGCCGTCGGCGCCGGGGGCGCGGCGGACACGGCGGTGCGGGGGAGCCGGAGCGGGGCGGGGACCGACGGCTGACGGCGAACAGATGGCAGCCGACGACTGACAACTGACAGCCGATGACTAACAGCTGACAGCTGACAGATTTCGAAATCTGTCAGCTGTCAGTGCCCGCGATCCCCGCCAGCGTCTCCAGCGCCCGCGCCAGGACCGGCAGAGGCGGGGAAGCGAGCCCGACCCGGACGGCGGAGGGCGAGCGCCGGGGATCGACGGCGAAGGCCGCCGCGGGCGTGACCGAGATCCCGGCGCGCGCGGCCTGCGCGACGAAGGCCTCCGCCCGCAGACCCGTCGGCAGCTCCCACCACAGGTAGTACGAGCTCGGGTCGGACCGCAGCCGCTGCCCCGTCAGCAGCTCGCGCGCCAGCAGCTGCCGGGCCGTCGCGTCGGCCCGCTTCGCCGCCTGCACCGCGGCCAGCGTGCCGTCCCCGATCCAGCGCACCGCAGCCTCCAGCGCGAAGCCGCTCGGCGTCCACCCGCCCGAGCGCAGCGCGCCCGCCACCCGCTCGCGCAGGCCCGCCGGGACGACCGCGAACCCGATGGTCAGTCCCGGGGCGAGCCGCTTGGAGAGGCTGTCCACGAGCACGGTGCGCTCCGGCGCGAGTACGGCCAGCGGTGCCAGATCGGGCCGCAGGAACGACCAGACGGCGTCCTCGACGGCCGGCAGGTCGAGCCCGCGCAGCACCGCCGCGAGCGCCGCCGCCCGCTCCGGCGGCAGGCTCGTACCGAGCGGGTTCTGCAGCCGCGGCTGGACGTACACCGCGCGCAGCGGCCCGGCCCGGTGAGCGGCCGCCACCGCGTCCGGCACCAGCCCGTACTCGTCCATGGCCAGCGGCACCAGCACGATGCCCAGTCGCTCCGCCACCGCTCTGACCACCGGATAGGTCAGCTCCTCCACGCCCAGCCGCTGCCCGGGCGGCACCAGCGCGGACAGCGCCCCGGCGATGGCCTGCCGCCCGTTGCCGGCGAACAGCAGTCGCTCCGGCCCGACCTCCCGGGCGGTGTCTCCAGCGACGGCCCCTTCGACCTCACGTGCGACGTCCTGGGAGGTGGCGGCCGACACCAGAGCCGCGAACGCCCGCCGGGCCGCGCCCGTCCCGGCCGCGCCGACCGGCCGCAGGGCGTCCCCCAACGCGTCCGGTCGCAGCAGGGGCGCCAGTCCGCCCGCCAGCAGCTCGGCCTGGCCGGGGACGGAGGGGTAGTTGAGCTCCAGGTCCACGGGGGCGGTGGCCGGTTCCGCGAGCGACACCGGGGCGCCGTCCGGGGCCCGCCCGGCCCGGACGAAGGTCCCGCGCCCGACCTCCCCGACGGTCAGCCCGCGCCGGGCCAGCTCCCGGTAGACGCGCCCCGCCGTCGAGGCGGCGATGCCCCGGCTGCGGGCGAACGCGCGCTGGGTGGGCAGCTGCTGGCCGGGCCGCAGCCGCCCGTCCGCGATCTCGGCGGCGATCCGGTCGGCGATCAGGCGGTAGTCGTCCATCGGCGGTCGGCCCTCCCGTGGTCCCAGCGCAGTCGGCCGCCACGACGACCGGTCCGTTCGGCACATTGCACCGAGCGCAAAGTCATCATTGCATCGACCCGATCGCCCGCTCTAGCCTCCTCGCATGGACGCGTTGACATCGGCCGTGGACGGCCAGGCCGTGCTGGGCATCGCCGCCGTGGCCCTGGGCATGGTGCTGTCTCCCGGGCCGAACATGATCTACCTGGTCTCGCGCTCGATCGCGCAGGGTCGCCGCGCCGGGCTGATCTCGCTGATCGGGGTCGCGGCCGGCTTCCTGGTCTACCTGGTCGCCGTGACGGCCGGGGTGGCCGCCGTGTTCTCAGTGGTGCCCGCCCTCTACACCGCGATCAAGCTGGCCGGCGCCGGATACCTGCTCTGGCTGGCCTGGAAGGCCGTCAAACCGGGCGGCACGGCGGTCTTCGCCCCGCAGCAGCTGCCGCCGGACCCGCCGCGCCGACTGTTCACGATGGGCTTCCTCACCTGCCTGCTCAACCCCAAGATCGCCATCATGTACATCTCGCTGCTGCCCCAGTTCGTGGCCCCGGAACGCGGTCACGTCGCCGCGCAGAGCCTGCTGCTGGGCCTGACCCAGATCGCGATCGCGATCACCGTCAACGGCCTGATCGCGGTGAGCGCGGGCGGCATCGCGGCCTTCCTCAACCGCCGTCCCGGTTGGCTGCGGATCCAGCGCTACGTGATGGGCACCGTCCTCGCCGGCCTCGCCGTGCACATCGCCGCCGACCGCGCCAAGGCCGTGGCCGTCTAGGCCCTAGCGGGCCCCGGCCCCGCCGGCCACCCGCAGCGCCTCGTAGCCGGCCTGGACGAACCGGCCGTCCAGCGCCGGAGCGGTGTTGGCCACCGCCGCGACGGCCGCCGAACCCGCCGGCGAGAAACCCACGAAGGCCGTGAACCCCCGGGTGCCGCCGCTGTGGAAGTAGAGGTCCCGGTCGCCCGAGCGGCGGTGCATCCACACCAGGCCGATCCGGTCGGCCGAGTGAGGCAGCCGCAGGCGCAGCCGCTGGACGTCCCGCAGCGCGGCACCCAGCCCGCCGTTCAGCCCGCCGCCCGCGTCCGCCGGCGCTCCGTCACCCGCGCCCGCCGGCGGGCCGCCGTCCAGGTGCGCCCGGAGGTAGCGCAGCAGGTCGGCCCCGTCGGCCCGGACGGCGCCGGCGCCCGGCAGCCCGGGGATGCGCCAGGGCGGGAGCGCCCGTCCGCGCCGGTACCCGACGGCCCGGCCCGGCGGGTCCGGGTCGCAGGTCGTGGAGCGCAGTCCCAGGGGGCGGCAGACCCGTTCGGCGAGCAGGTCCCCGTACGGCATCCCGCCCGTCTCGGCGAGCACCCGGCCGAGCAGGCCGACCCCGTAGTTGGAGTAACCGTACCGGCTACCCGGCTTTGTCCGTACGGTCGTTCGGGCCAGGCCGTCCCTCAACTGCTCGTCGCCGTACGTCTCGTACGGATTGCTGAACCAGGCCGGGACGGCCTTCGCGAGCAGTCCCGGGGGGAGCCCGGGCAGGCCCGAGGTGTGGGTGGCCAGGTGCAGCAGTCGGATGGGTTCCGCCGACCGGACCTTCGCCGCGCGCCAGCAGCGCGGGAGCCGGTGCTCGACCGGATCGTCCAGGGAGAGATCGCCGCGCGCGGCCATCTCGGCGAGCAGCAGCGCGGTGAAGGTCTTGCTGACGGAACCGAGTTCGAAGACGGTGCCGGGGGTGCAGGGCGGAGCGGCCGGGGCCCGTCCGGTCCGCCCGAAGCAGCGCACGTCAGCCTGGTCGCCGCGCACCAGGGCGACCGTCACGGCGGTGGCGTACGGCCGGGCGGCCCGCACCACCGCCGCGACGGCGGCGTCCAAGTCGCCGGCGTCACACCCGCTCTCGTCCGGCCCGCCGTCGGCGTCAGGCCCGTTCACGTCCGGCCCGCCTTCGGAGTCGGGCCCGTTCACGTCCGGCCCGCTCGCCGCATCACGTCCGTTCACGTCCGGCCGGCTCAAAGGGCCACCGGTGTGCCGCCGAGCGCCCGGGAGAGGGTGACGGTGGAGGCCACGACCCCGACCACGGCGGTGTGGCAGTGCTGGCGGAAGTCCTCCTCCGGGTCGTCGTTGTCGGGCGCGGAGCCCTCGCACCGGATCATCCCGTCCGCCTGCTGGGCCGCGGCCAGCGCCTCCCAGCCGGCGCGTCCGGTCACCGGCTCCCCGATGCAGGAGTCCACGATGAGCAGTTCACCGGCGAGGTCCCACTGCTCGATCTCCAGCCAGATGTCGAGCCAGACCGGCAGCCAGTCGCGCAGGTAGTCGCGCATCGGCTCGGGCAGGCACTCGGGCCGGGCACCCCAGTCGGTGAGGTGGAAGACGGTGTGGGTGACCTGGTAGGCGATCACCCAGGCGATGGTCCACGGCTCGGGGAGGGCGCCGAGCCAGGTGTTCCGGGCCAGCCTGGGCCAGTCCGGCTGGGGTTCGAGGCCGGCGATCCGCCGGGCGTTGGCGAGCGCGAGGTGGCGGCTGCCCTGGATCTCGACGGCGTGCACGGCCCGGAGCCGGCCGATCGAGGTGAGCAGTTCCTCCATGGCGGCGTGGCGGTACCCGGAGCGGGCGAAGTGGCCGTACGTCTCCAGCGGGTCGACCAGGGTGACGTGCCGCAGCTGCCGTTCGAGCAGCAGGTCGCCCTCGCCCAGCTGGGCCCAGGCGGCTTCGAGGAGCTCCTGGGCGAGACGGGCGTCGTGGGGGCCGGCCACGCCGTCGCGCAGGACCAGGGAGGAGGCCAGGGCGGCCTCGCAGAGCGGCTTGTAGACGTCCTCCGGGTCGGCCAGGTCGACGATGGTGCTCTCCTCCAGCCGGCTGTAGCCGCGCTGGTAGCCGGCGTGCAGCCAGGCCAGTGACCGGGAGCCGAGCTGTTGGGCGGTGGCGAGCACCGCGGTGTCGGTCATCTCCGGGCCCCGTTCAACAGGCTCTGGGCGATGGTGAGTTCGAGGGTGGAACGGGAGGTGCCGTCGCCGGCCAGCCGGATCCGGTCCAGCACGGGCTCGATCTCCAGCCGGAGCGGTCGGCCCTCCGCCTCGGCCCAGGCGAGCCACCGGGCCAGTCGGACGGCGGTGGTGGGGTCGCGCCGGAGCATGCAGCGGACGGTGCCGCGGGCGAGGTCCAGGGTGTGCGCGCGGGCGGCGTCGTGCATCGGGCCGTCCAGTGTCGGCAGGGCCAGCGAGGACAGCTGGGCCATCCGCTTCGACCACGTCTGCCAGCCCACGTCCTGCGGCCCGGACAGCGGCGCGGGCGCTCGCACGGCCGCGCCGTACGGTGTGCGGGCGAGCAGTCGGCCGGCCGCCCAGTCCTGCCACCCGATCACCAGGGCGGCCTCCGCAGAGGCGGGGGTCGGGGCGGGGAAGGCGACTCGCGCCTCGGCCAGCAGGGCGGCGGTGGTGCCGTCGGGCTCCGCGCCGGTGAGCAGCTGCGGTGCGAACACGTCCGCGCCGAGCACCCGTACCGCGGCCAGCAACGGGCGGGGCACGAGGGTGTCGGGGTCCGCGAGTGCGGCCGTGCCCTCGCCGTCCCGGAGGACGGCGAGGGTCCGGTCCGCCACCCGCTCGACCGCCGCGGCGTACTCGTCACGGAGAGGGGTCTCGGCGGTTGGCATGGCGATCGGGTCCCCCTTCAGGAGGGTTGGTCACGGGCACGAGGCCCGAAAGGGGAGAAGACGGCCTACCGGGTCGGCTTCTCCTTCGGGCCCTTCGGCGAGAGGAGCAGCAGGGCGGCGAGCAGCACCGCGCCGGCGGCCTCGGGCAGGTACGTGGGCGCGTCGGACACGACGGCCTCGTCCTCCACCATCAGGCTCGCGAGTGTCTCGGCTTCCAGCGTCGCGCTGTGTGACGTCGAAGCCGTTTCGGTCCTGAACTGAGTAAGCATCAGATGTGCCTCCTCATCTGGATTTCACCGCCCGGTCGGACGGTGCCCCTGTTCGACGTTACGAGCCCCTTCGGGGATCTGCATCCGCAACCCGCTGAGCTGGGACGTTGCCCTGGGTGTGGGCTCGGATGCGGGGAGTCGGTACCGTCGGGGGCATGACCACAGCCTTGATCACCGGCGCGACCGCCGGCATCGGAGCCGCTTTCGCCCGCCGGCTCGCCCGCAGCGGCTACCAGCTCGTCCTGGTGGCCCGGGACACCGCGCGCCTGGAGCGCGCCGCCGCCGACCTGCACGGCAGGTTCGGCATCGAGGCGGAGGTGCTGACCGCCGACCTCGCGACCGAGGAGGGCATCGGCGCCGTGGAGGCCCGGCTCGCCGACTCCGCCCGCCCGGTTGACCTCCTGGTCAACAACGCCGGCTTCGGCAACAAGGGCGCCTTCGGGACCGTTCCGCTCCAGGACGAGCTGGACATGCTGAAGGTGCACGTCGAGGCGGTCCTGCGGCTGACCACGGCCGCCCTGCCCGGCATGCGGGAGCGCGGCCGCGGCGCGATCGTCAACGTCGCCTCGGTGGCGGCCTTCCTGCCGCGCGGCACGTACGGCGCGAGCAAGGCCTGGGTGGTCAGCTTCACCCAGGGCGTGCTGCGCGACCTCGGCGGGACGGGCGTGCGGATGATGGCGCTGTGCCCGGGCTTCACCCGGACCGAGTTCCACGAGCGGGCCGGCATGGGCACGGGCAACATCCCGTCCTGGTCCTGGCTCTCCGCGGAGCGGGTGGTGGACGAGGCGATGCGCGACCTGGCCCGCGGCCGGTCCGTCTCCGTGCCGGGCAAGCGCTACAAGGCCGCGGTGGCCATCGCCCGGGTGCTGCCCTCCGGCAAGCTCGGCGGGCTCTCCTCGAAAGCGGCGCGCACCTACCGGGCCGACTGACAGCCGGGGCGGCCGGCCGGTCGGGCCGGCCGGGGGCGGTCGGGTTCCGGCGACGGCCGGGGCCCCGGGGCGGGCGCTGGGACCGGGAGCTCCGAGGAATAGGGCAACCCTCACTATTAGCTTGTCTAACTATGAGCTATCCTCGCTATGCGGGCCCCCGCCCGGCCGCCCACCCGACCGTCCCACCCAGGGAGGCCCGTCCTTGAGGCCCACCGCCATCGACTGGACCCCGCCCGACCGCGCCGAGGGCGAACCCCGCCCACCGGCCGAGTGGCGCCGCATCCTCGCGCTCTTCCGCCCGTACCGGGGCCGCCTGGCGGCCGTCGGGCTGCTGGTCGCCGCCTCCGCCGTGGTCTCGGTCGTCTCGCCGTTCCTGCTCCGGGCCGTCCTGGACACCGCCATCCCGCAGGGCCGCACCGGGCTGCTCAGCCTGCTCGCCCTCGGGATGATCCTCACCGCGGTGGTGAACAGCATCTTCAACGTCCTGCAGACGCTGATCTCCACCACCGTCGGCCAGCGCGTGATGCACGACCTGCGCACCGCCGTCTACGAGCACCTCCAGCGGCAGTCGCTGGCGTTCTTCACCCGCACCCGCACCGGCGAGGTGCAGTCCCGGATCGCCAACGACATCGGCGGCATGCAGTCCACGGTGACGTCCACCGCGACCAGCCTGGTCTCCAACCTGACCGCGGTGATCGCCTCCGTCGTCGCCATGGTCGCCCTCGACTGGCGGCTGACCGTCGTCTCGCTGCTGCTGCTCCCGCTGTTCGTCTGGATCAGCCGCCGGGTCGGCCACGAGCGCAAGAAGATCACCACCGAGCGGCAGAGGCAGCTGGCCGCGATGAGCTCGGCGGTCCAGGAGTCGCTCTCGGTCAGCGGCATCCTGCTCGGCCGCACGATGGGCCGCTCCGGCTCGCTCGCCCGCGAGTTCACCGAGCAGTCCGACCAGCTCGCCGGCCTGGAGGTGCGGGCCAGCATGGCCGGGCGCTGGCGGATGAACACCATCCAGATCGTGATGGCCGCGATGCCCGCGCTGATCTACTGGGCCGCCGGGCTGACCTCCGCCGCCGGTTCGCCGATCGTCTCGGTCGGCACCCTGGTCGCCTTCGTCACCCTCCAGCAGGGCCTCTTCCGCCCGACCGTCAGCCTGCTCTCCACCGGCGTGGACGTGCAGACCTCGCTCGCGCTCTTCCAGCGCATCTTCGAGTACCTCGACCTGCCGGTGGAGATCGACGAGCCGGCCCACCCGGTCACCCTGACCGACATCCGCGGCGAGGTCCGCTTCAAGGGCGTGGACTTCCGCTACGACCCCGCGCAGGAGCGCCCGACCCTGACCGGGGTCGACCTCGACGTCCCGGCCGGCAGCTCACTGGCCGTGGTCGGCGAGACCGGCTCCGGCAAGACCACCCTCAGCTACCTCGTCCCGCGGCTGTACGACGTCACCGGCGGACGGGTCACCCTGGACGGCGTCGACGTGCGCGAGCTGTCCTTCGACACCCTGGCCCGCGCGGTCGGCGTGGTCTCCCAGGAGACGTACCTCTTCCACGCCTCGGTCGCCGAGAACCTGCGCTTCGCCAAGCCCGGCGCCAGCGACGCCGAACTGGTCGAGGCCGCCCGGGCCGCGCAGATCCACGACACCATCGCCGCCCTCCCGGACGGCTACGACACCATGGTCGGCGAACGCGGCTACCGCTTCTCCGGCGGCGAGAAGCAGCGCCTCGCACTCGCCCGGACGATCCTGCGCAACCCGCCGGTGCTCATCCTCGACGAGGCCACCAGCGCGCTCGACAACCGCACCGAGCGCGCCGTCCAGCAGGCCGTGGACACCCTGGCCGCCGGCCGCACCACCATCACCATCGCGCACCGGCTCTCCACCGTCCGCGCCGCCGACCAGATCGCCGTCCTGGACCACGGCGAGGTGGTCGAACTCGGCACCCACGAGGAGCTGGTGGCGCTGGACGGGCGGTACGCGGCGCTGCTGCGCCGGGAGGCGCCGGAGGCCGCCGGCCGGCCGGAGCCGGCCGCGCTCGGGCACCTGTGACGCACCCCGGGCGGTGTCCGGCGCCGGGCACCGCCGACTGGGCGCCGAGGAGCCGAGGACTGGGCGCCGCCGACTGGGCGCCGGTGACGGTACGCCGGCGCGGGGCGCCGGTCAGGCCGCCTTCGGGACCTCGTTGTAGCTCTCCGCGACCTCCTGGCCGGAGAGCCGCTGGATGGCCGCCATCACCTCGTCGGTCACCTGCCGACGGGCCTTCAGCGAGCGGGCCTGCCCGTGCAGCTCGTCGAAGTGCAGCGGCTCGCCGAAGCGGACCGTCACCTTCTTCAGCCGCGGCACGCGCTTGCCCACCGGCAGGATCTGCTCCGGACCTTCCAGCGCCACCGGCACCACCGGAACGCCCGCGGTCAGCGCGAGCCAGGCGACGCCCGTCTTGCCCCGGTAGAGCCGGCCGTCCAGCGAACGGGTGCCCTCGGGGTAGATGCCGAAGGCCTTGCCGTCCTCCAGGATCTCCAGCGCCGACTCCAGCGAGGCCTGCGCGGAACGGTAGGTGCCGCGCTCGACCGGCACGGCGCCGATCGCCTCGAAGAAGCCCTTGGAGAGCCGGCCCTTGAGCCCGGTGCCGGTGAAGTACTCGGCCTTGGCGAGGAAGTGCACCCGGCGCGGGGCGGTCAGCGGGATCACCACGCTGTCGATGAACGACAGGTGGTTGCTGGCCAGGATCACCCCGCCCTTGCGCGGCACGTTCTCGATTCCCTCGATGACCGGCCGCCAGATCCCCCGCGAGACCGGTTTCAGCACCAACTTGGTGGCGAGGTCGAGCACGATTCCCTCCCTGGACGAACGACCGCCCGGGAGGAGCCCGGGCCTGCAATCAGATCCGCAGACTACGACACCCACCCCCGCGCACGTCCACTCCCGCCGACCGTGGTGAACACCACGGCCGGGTAGGGTACGGCCGTCCGAACCGAGCAACACCCCGCAGTACCCAGGAGGGAACGATGGAGACCACCGAGGCGATCAAGGCCTTTTTCGACCGCTTCGACAAGGACGGCGACGGCAGGATCACCGCGGCCGAGTACGCCCTTGCCGCCAACGAGATGGGCGACCACGACGTCACCCTCTCGATGGCCGAGGCGCTGATCCACAGCATGGACACCGACCACGACGGCGTCCTGACCTTCGAGGAGTTCCTGGCCGCCCGCCAGCGCTGAGCTCGCGCTGACGGGGCCGGTCGCCGTACCGACGGCACCGGCCCCGTCCGGAGGCCCCGCCGCTGCTCCCGTACCGGGGGCGGCTACCTCTCCACCGGGAACACCCGGCGCACCACCCGCTCCGCGGCCCCGCCGTCGTCCCAGACGCAGAACTTCGCCCGGAACCGCTCCCGCGCCGCCGGCTCCGGATCGCCCGCCAGCAGCGCCCGCGCCAGCCCGTCCGCGTCCACCGTGACCGCGCCCGGCGGCTCCGCGAACAGGTCGAAGTAGACGCCGCGTTCCCGCTGGTACTCCTCCCAGTCCGGGGCGAAGACCACCACCGGCCGGTCCAGCACCGCGTAGTCGAACATCATCGACGAGTAGTCCGTCACCAGCGCGTCCGCCGCGAGGTAGAGGTCCTCGACGGTGGGGTGCGCCGAGACGTCCACGATCCGCGCCGACTCCGCACCGGCGCCCGACAGGTCGCCCGGGCCGTCGGCGTGGAAGTAGTGGGTGCGCACCAGCAGCGTGAAGTCCGGGCCCAGCCGCCGGGCCAGCGCCTCGACGTCCAGCAGTGGCACGTAGCCGCCCTTGCTGCCGCGGTGGGTCGGCGCGTACAGCACCGCCCGGGTGTCCGGCCGCAGCCCGAGCCGCTCGCGCATCGCCCGGACCTCGTCCGAAGTGGCGTTCGCCAGCCGGTCGTTGCGCGGGTAGCCGGTCTCCAGCATCTCGTACCGGCCGGGGAAGGCGCGGGCGAAGTGCCCGCTGGTGTGCGGGTTGGGGGAGACCAGGAAGTCCCAGCGGTCGACGGCCTCCTGGAGCTGCTCGAAGTCCATCCCCTCGGCCGCCGCCGGGTGGTCGCGCAGGTCCATGCCCATCGCCTTGAGCGGGGTGCCGTGCTGGGTCTGGACGTGCACCGTGCCCGGCCGCTTCGTCATCGTGCGGGGGAAGTTGACGTTGTTGACGAAGTACTTGGCGGTCGCCATCGCCTTGAGGTAGGCGGGGGTGTTGACGATCACGTACGGCACCCCCGGCGGCAGCGTGGCGGCCTGGGTGCGGTTCTCCACCACCCACACGCCCCGGATCCGCGGGGCGAGCTCCTTCGCCTTCTCGTAGATGGCCGCCGGGCTGCACGCGTAACCCCGGTGCCAGTACGCGGCGTAGACCGCGAGGTTCTCGTCCAGCGGCAGCCGGCGGAACGCGTTGTACGCGGTGAACCGGGCGCCGCTGCGCATCCCCTTCTTCACCGCCGGCGCCACCGCCCTCGCCCCGCGCCTGAGTTCGCGCGGCAGCCGACCGGTGCGGCGCAGCTCGGCGTACGCGATCCGGGCGCCCCGGGCGGCCAGCCGGTACTGCACGCCGCGCACTCCGCCGGGGAAGCGGTAGCCGGCCGCGCGGTGGCGGTCGAAGTGCCGGGCGATCCGCTGGAAGAAGTCCTTGCGCCGGTCGGTGGGGACCAGCCCGGGGGTGTCGTAGACGTTCAGCGCCTGGCGGACCGTCCGGTCGAAGACCAGGGTGCGCAACGTCTCCGGGACGGGCCGGCCGGGGCGGTCCGGGCGGTCCAGGAAGGCGAAGATCGCGTCGTACTGGGCGAACACGTCGGCGTGCTTGGGGGAGGCGGTGGCGGTGATCGCGCCGTCCCGGCCGCGCCGGTAGAAGTAGCAGGGGCGGTCCAGGTAGCGCAGCCGCTCGGCGGCCAGCAGCGCCGGGTAGGTGACCGAGATGTCCTCGTAGTAGCCGCGGCCGAAGGAGACCCCGAGGCCGTCCAGGAAGGCGCGGCGGAACAGCTTGTTCCAGACCGACATCACGGTCTGGAAGAGCGCCGGGTGCTCGGCCAGCGTGCAGCCCTCGACCAGCGGGGAGCCGGTCAGCACGTGGCGCCAGGGGTTGGGCTCCGTCCCGCCGTCCGGGTAGACGTGGGTGAAGTCGGTGATCAGCACGTCGGCGGGGGTCTCCCGGCGGCGTTCGCGGGCCAGCTCGTCCAGCAGCGCGCCGACCGTCCCCTCGGGCACCCAGTCGTCGCTGTCCACGAACCAGACGTACTCGCCGCGGGCGTCCGGCAGGGCGGCGGTGCGGGCGCCGCCGAGGCCCTGGTTCTCGGTGAGGTGCGTCACCCGCAGCCGGCTGTCGCGGGCCGCGTAGGCGTCCAGGATCGCGCCGGAGCCGTCGGGGGAGAGGTCGTCGACCGCGATCACCTCGAAGCGGGTCTCCTCGGCGGGGGTGTCGCCGAGGATCGAGTCGAGGCAGCGCGGGAGGTACCGCTCCACGCCGTGGACCGGGAGCACGATGCTGAGGAGGAGGGACACGCTGGCCGAGTGTACCGATCCACCGGGTGCGACCTGCGCGGACGTCCGGGGCGGGGCTGCTCGGGCCTGGCGGGGGCGTTCGGGCGGGGTGTCCGGTGGGCGTCCCGGGGGCTTCCGGTAGGTGGCCGGGTGGATGTCCGGGGCGGACCCGGAACCGCCGGTGCCGGGCCCCTCGCGGGGCGGCACCGGCAGTCAGGTGGCGGTCCGGCCGACCCTCTACGGCCGACCGCCGGTCCGGGCACCGCGCGAGCCTGGCCGCCGCAGCGTCGAGGCGGCCTGGCAGTGGCTCGCTGGAGCCGGAGTTCTTCATCACTCGAACACGCGCTTGAGTGCGGTGCGGGCACCGGCGCGTGCATCAGATATTGCTTGGAGGATCGGCGGGAGTCAATCCCTCGAATGTGTTCACTTCCTGAAGTCGACCGGTTGCGGCCTCGGCGGCGCCCTTCGTGCGGGTGGGGCGTGCTCGGCGGACGCCCCGATGATCGCTTTGTCGATGTGGCGGTTGTCCCCTATATGGCGACGGGGGCCGCGACGGTGGGGTGCGGCCGGGCCGTGGGTGGCGTGCCGGGCGGGTCGCGGGCCGTGGGCCGCGGGCCGTGGCGCCGTCGGGGTGCCGCCGTGCGCCGGGCGCGTGCCGCGCGTACGGCTGCCGCGCCCGCGCCTGCCCGCCCTGGTGACGGACGGCTGGTCGTGCACCATCATTGATGCCTAGTCGTGACCGGCCGAGCGGCCCCTGGTGCTTCGTCAGTTGACGCCGCACGGTACGGTGGCACAACACCGAGGACGGTTGCGCGAAGGCCGTCCGTCACGGATAGTCTTCGCCTCACGGCCCTGGCGCCTCGTAGGGGTGGGAAAACTGATGGAACACATGCAAGTGCGGACTCGGCCCCGCGTGCCGGCGGTCCAGTGCGGTGTCGGCACGACCGGCCGCCGGATCGAACGACACCTGGCCGTGCTCGGCGCGCCCGCACTCCCGGCGGTGGACACCGCCGAGGCGCTCGGGTTGATAAGGGAACTCACGCCGCGCGGCGCCGAGGCCCCGACGACCCGTCGTCGCCACACCAGGATCTCGCTGCTGACGCCGCTGCGTCGGCTGCGGCGGAGTCTCTTCGGCGGGCGCGGCTAGCGGCTGGTCCGGCCGGTGTGGCACGGGTCCCTCCCCGCCGCCCCGGTCGGGAACCGACCCGGTGGACCATCCGGTCCGCCGGGTCTTCGGTGTGTCGGGGCGGTGCCGGAAGGCGCTCCGGGCGCCGGGGGTGGGTGGTGCCGGGCCGTGTGTGCCGGGTGCTGTGTGGTGCACGGGGCGGGTGGTCTGAACCTTGCACCCTACGCGAGTTCGCCCCTTCGGCACGGCGACTCGGTGAGGGAGTACGCCCGGCCCGCTGACCTGGGACAGGATGGCGCCATGGCGGACAACAACCATTCCCCCCAGACCGGCACGTTCCCGACCTCCCTCTTCCAGAGCAGCACCTTCGAGATCACCACCGGCAGCCGTGAGGTCGCGCTCGACATCACCGACCGCTGCGCCGCGTTCCTCGACGAACGGGCCGCCGGGCGCGACGGCCTGCTCAACGTCTTCGTTCCGCACGCCACCGCGGGGATCGCGGTGCTGGAGACCGGCTCCGGCAGCGACGACGACTTCCTCGCCACCCTGCGCGACCTGCTGCCGGCCGACGACCGCTGGCGCCACCGGCATGGCAGCCCGGGCCACGGCCGGGACCACGTGGTGCCCGGCCTGGTCGCCCCGCACGCCACCCTGCCGGTGATCGGCGGCCAACTGGCGCTCGGCATCTGGCAGTCGGTGGTGCTGGTCGACACCAACGGGGACAACCCGCGCCGGACCGTCCGGCTGTCCTTCCTCGGCTGACGGCGGGGCTCGGCCGGAGCGGCGGACTCGGCCGTCGCGGCGGGCTCAGCGGACGTGCGCGGCCACCGCGGCGAGGTAGCGCTCGATCGCCAGGTGCTGGCAGAGCAGCGCCACCGGGCGGCCCAGCCTGGCGTACCAGGCGGACAGCCGGGAGAACGCGGTGACCTCGAACCACACCTCGCCGTCGGCGTCCATGGACACCAGGAACGCCTCCTCGCCGCACTCCGGGTGCCCGGGGAGGGTGCCGTACCCGAACCCGATCCGGTGCGGCTCGTCCACCGTCCACACCACCCGGCAGGGGATCACCAGCCGCGGCCAGCGGCTCCCCGGCAGGGCCAGCCGCAGCAGCACCGTCTCTCCCGCCCGGGCCGGGCCGCCCGGATGGACCGCGAAACCGGTGCCGACCTGGCTGCCCCAGCCGAGCACGTACCGTCCGGCCCGCTCCAGCACCTCCGGCCCGTGCCCCAGGTGGACCCGCCGCCGCAGGTGGGCGTAGCCGTCCGGCAGCCGCCCGCCGCCACCCCGGGTGGCACCCACCTCGGGGTACGACGGGGTGGTGGCGCGGGCGGCGAGCAGGCGTCGGTGCAGGTCGGTGGGCATGTCGGCCACGGTAACCGCCGGGTGGGGCGGGGTCGGCGGCGGGGCGGACGGTCGGGGGTGGGGCGGACGGTCGGGGGTGGGGGCGGGTGTCGGCGAACAGATTTCAGCTGACGGATTTCAGCGAACGTCTTCTGAAATCTGTTTGCCGTCCTCTGTTCGCTGAAACCTGTCCGTTGTTCGCTCACCGGAGCCGGCGCCGCCCGGGGTCCGCCGAGGCCGGGCCCGGGCCTGTTGCACCAGGGCGGGGGCGCGGAGTAGGAAGGCGGCATGAGCGACACCGGTACGAATCAGGAAGCGGACGTCTGCGAACTCGCGCCCGACCGCGGAGCGGAGGCGGCGCTGCGGCACGACTCGGAGGCGACCGGGCCACGCGCCGACTGCGTGCTGTGCGGAGAGCCGACCGAACTGCCCGCCGACCAGCCGGGCAGCACGCTCTGCCCGGTGTGCGCCTGGCAGCAGGCGCAGCGGATCGCCTGCTCGGGCTGATCCGGGGGCTGACCCGGGCCGACCCGGCTCGAACCGCCCGGGGCCGCCCGGCCCCACCCCGCCGAGCCGCGCCGCAAGCCGGTGGGTGGTCCTACGCGTCCTCCCGCCCCGCCAGCGCGAGGGTCGAGCCGCGCCGCCCCTTGCGAACCAGCAGCTGGGCGGGGATACGGCTGCGCAGGTCGGCGACGTGGCTGACGATGCCGACCGCGCGGTCCCGCTCGCGCAGGCCGTCCAGGACGTCCATGACCTCCTCCAGGGCGTGCTCGTCGAGGGTGCCGAAGCCCTCGTCGATGAAGAGGGTGTCCAACGGCATGCCGCCCGCCTCGTCGGTGACCACGTCGGCCAGGCCGAGGGCGAGCGAGAGCGAGGCGAAGAAGCTCTCGCCGCCGGAGAGGGTCGCGGTGTCCCGTTCGGTGCCCGTCCAGGCGTCCACCACCCGCAGGGCCAGCCCGGAGCGCTTGGTACCGGTGCCCCGGTCGTCGCTGTGCACCAGGGTGTAGCGCCCGCCGGACATCCGGACCAGCCGGTCGCTGGCCGCCGCCGCGACCTGCTCCAGCCGGGCCGCCAGGACGTACGACTCCAGGCGCATCCGCAGCCGGTTCTCGGCCGAGGTGCCGGCCGCGAGCGCGGCGAGCCGGTTGATCCGCCCGTACCGGTCCAGTGCCGGGGCCAGCTCGCCGGCGAGCCCGGTCAGCTGCCGCCCGATCGCGGCCAGTGCCCCGCAGCGCTCGCGGGCCGCCGCGTGGGCGGCGTGCGCCCGGCCGAGCCGGGCGGTGGCGGCGCCGAGCTCGGCGGCGACGGCGGGTAGGTCCACCGGCGGACGGCCCGCGGCCTCGGCCAGCTCCGGCAGCGCCATCTCGCGGCGGACCGCGGCGGTCTCCGCGCGGTGCCGCTCCAGCCGGGCCTCCAGCCGTTCGCGCTCCTCGCGCGGCAGCAGCACCGCCAGCGCCGCGTCGGCGTCCGGGAAGCCCGCCGAGGCGGCCGCCTTGCCCAGTTCGTCCTCGGCGTCGGCGAGCCGGGCCGCCGCCTCCGCACGGGCCCGGGCGGCGGTGGCCGCGGCGGCGACCGTCTCGGTGAGGCGGGTCAGGGCCGCGGCCCGGTCGGCGACGGAAGCCGCCTCGCCCCGGGCGGCCGCCACCCGGGCGGTCAGCGCCCGCTGCTCGGTGCCGAGCGCCAGCAGCCGGTCGGAGAGGACGGCGGCGCGCTCCTTGGCCTCCCGCAGCTCGTCGACCCGGCGGGCGCGGTCCTGCGACAGCCGGGCGATCTCCTGCTCGACCGGGCCGAGCGACTCCGCCGCGTGCCGTGCCTCGCGGTGGTCGCGTTCCAGCCCGGCCAGCGCCTGTGCGAGCGCCTCCGCCCCGTCCGGCCCGGCCGCACCGGCGACGGCGGCCTCGCGCACCCGCAGCGCGGTGAGCGCCTGGTCGGCCGCCGACCACACCTGCTCGGCGGCGGCCTGCGCCCGGCGCGCCCGCTCCTCGTCCTCGGCGCCGACCCGGCTGCCGGGCGCGGCCTCGGCGGGCGCCGGGTGCTCGGGCGAGCCGCAGACCCGGCAGGCCTCGCCCGCGCGCAGCTGCTCGGCCAGTTCGGCGGCCATGCCGCTCAGCCGGCGGTCCCGCAGGTCCAGACTGTGCTCGCGGGCGTCCAGTGCGGCGGTGCGCAGCGCAGCCACCCGCGGCTCGGCCTCGGCGATCTCGGCGCGCAGGCCGTCGCGCTCCCGGGCCGCACCCAGGCGGGCGGTCAACTCGGCGCGCTGCCCGTCCAGTTGCTCGACCAGGGTGGTCGCCGACCGGGCCTCGGCGTGCCGTTGCTCCAGCCGGCCCAGCTCGCCCTCGAACTCGGCCAGCCAGTCCTCGGCCTCCTCGGCCAGCTCCTCGGCTGCGCGCCGGTCCTGCACCAGGGAGCGCTGCTCGTGGGCGAGTTCGGCGCAGCGCCGCTCCTCGGCCCGGGCCGCCTCCAGCCGGACCACCTCGGCCCGCAGCCGCAGTTCGGCCTCGGCCAGCCCCGCGGGGCCGGCCCCGGCGAGCTCCCGGCCCTCGCCACCGGAGCCGGCCAGCGCCTCGCGGTGCCGGCGCTCCGCCTGCTGCGCGCGCCCGAGCGCCTCGGCCGCGCTCCGCCGCAGCCGCAGCGCCGACTCCACCCCGACGGCCTCCTGGGCGGCGGCCAGCCGCCGCCGGTCCGCGGCCGCGGCGGGTTCGAAACCGGCCAGCCGCTCGGCCCGGTCCACGGCCTCCCGGTGGCGGCGCTGGCGACCGGCCAGCTCCTCGGCGGCCTCGCGGTGCTCCTGGGCGGCACGCTGGGCCGCCTCGGCGCCCGCGAGTGCGGCCTCGGCGACGGCGAGCTGCTCGGCCGCGCCGCTGCGCAGGACCGCCGCCCAGCCGAGCACCCCGGAGATCAGCGCGGCGTCGTCGTCCTCGGCGGGCACCCAGCCCGCGGCGGGCTCGGCGCCCGGACCGGCCGCCTGCTCGGCCTTGCTGGCGAGGTCCCGCAGCCGGCGCCGACCGGCCTGGACGGCGGCCTCCTGGCCGCGCCGCTGCTCGGCCAGCCAGGCTTCCACGTGCTGGAACCGCTCGGTGTCGAACAGCCGCCGCAGCAGCTTGCCGCGCTCCTCCGAGTCGGCCTTGAGGAACCGGGCGAAGTCGCCCTGCGGCAGCAGCACCACCTGGCAGAACTGCTCCCGGTTCATGCCGATCAGCCGGTGGATCTCCTCCCCGGCCTCCTGGTGCGACTTGCTGATCCCCCGCCAGCCGGGCGTGCCGTCGCCAGTGTCGGCGACCCACTCGCGCAGCAGGGTCTGCGCCCGTTCGACGGTGGTGCCGGTGCCGATCTTCTTCGGCCGGCGCTGCTCCGGCAGCCGGGTGATCCGCAGCCGCCGCCCGCCGAGGGTCAGCTCCAGCTCGACCGAGGTCAGCCGCTTGGGGTCGGCGTGGTCGCTGCGCAGCCGGTTGGCCCGGCGGGCGCCCGGCGTCTCCCCGTACAGGGCGAAGCAGACGGCGTCCAGCACGCTGGTCTTGCCCGCGCCCGTCGCGCCGCGCAGCAGGAAGAGCCCGCCGGCGGCGAGCGCGTCGAAGTCCACCGTCTCGCTGCCCGCGAACGGGCCGAAGGCGGTGACGGTGAGCCGGTGCAGCCTCATCGGGGCAGGTCCGCCTTCCGGTCGGTGGCCACCCGGACGCGCTCGAAGCCCTCGTCCAGCCAGCCGAGCTCGTCGGGCTCCGGCTCGGCACCGGGGCGGACGTGCCGCAGGAAGCCCTCCGCGATCTCCAGGTCCCCGCGGCCGCTGACCCGCGCCGCGTACGACTGCGAGGGCTCGGTGTCGCTCCGCTCGGGGTCGAACAGCAGCTGGAGGGTGTGCGGGAAGCGGCGGCGCAGCCGCTCCATCGGTTCGCTCGGCCGGGCCGCGTCGGTGAGCGTGGCCTGCACCCAGGACTGCTCGTGCTCGGCGTACTTCTCGTCGGTGAGCAGCGCGTCGAGGGTGTCGCGCAGCGTCGCCAGCCGGCGCGGCTCCGGGCAGGGGAGGCGCTCGGCCGTCACCGAGCCGTCGGCGGCCAGGTCGACCAGCCACATGGTCTTGCGCTGGTGCTCCTCGGAGAAGGAGTAGGCGAGCGGGGAGCCGCTGTAGCGCAGGTGCGGAGCGAGCGTCTGGCAGCCGTGCAGGTGGCCGAGCGCGGCGTAGTGCACCCCGTCGAAGACGGACGCGGGCACGGAGGCGACGCCGCCGACCGCGATGTCCCGCTCGCTGTCGCTCGGCGCGCCGCCGGTGACGAAGGCGTGCGCCAGCACCACCGCCCGGGTGCCGGCCGGGCGTGCCGCGAGGTCCGCCCGGACCTGGTCCATCGCCGCCCCGAGCACCGCCGCGTGTCCGCCCCTCGCCAGCCCGAACCGCTCGCGCACCAGCGTCGGCTCCAGGTAGGGCAGCCCGTACACCGCCACCGGGCCGTGCTCGTCCGCCAGCAGGACGGGCTCGGCGCACTCGCCCGGGTCGGTCCGCAGGTGGATGCCGGCCCGCCCGATCAGCCCGGCCCCGACCCCGAGGCGGCGGGCCGAGTCGTGGTTGCCGCTGATGAAGACCGTCGGCACCCCGAGCGCCGCCAGCCGGTGCAGCACGTCGTCGAACAGCGCGACCGCTTCCAGGCCGGGCAGCGCCCGGTCGTACACGTCCCCCGCGACCAGCACGGCGTCCACGCCCTCGGACCGGACCACCTCCACCAGGTGGTCCAGGAAGGCGCGCTGGGCGTCGTGCAGGCTCTCTCGGTGGAACGAGCGCCCGAGATGCCAGTCGGAGGTATGCAGCAGTCGCATGGTCCCCGACCCTAACCCGCTGCACTGACAATCCCGCCCGGCCCTGTGGAAGCGCATGCCCCCGGGGTGCCGGCAGCCCCGGGAGCCCCTGGGCGTGGCGGTGCGGCCGGTGACGGTGGCGGCGGCGCCCGGCGCTGAGCTTGTTCGATTACTCGGAGTGGATTGTCAGTGGCTCTGTGTATGTTCCTCGGCGTCGGCCGCTCCCGGCCGGGGTGGCCGGCGCGGACCGGTGTCGGACGGGCGAGAAGGAGGAGTCATGACTGCTGTGCGGAAGTCGGTGCGCGAGGTGCGGGGTGTCGGGGCGGGCCGGCCGGCGCGGGGGCGTCGGCGGGTGCTGGTGCTGGCCGGGCGCAGGCCCGGGGGCGGTGTCGGCGGGGCGTCGGCCGGCGGGCCCGGCGGGGCGGTGCCGCCCGGGGGCGGGCGGCCGCCGGGGGCGCCCGCGGGAGGAGGCGGTGCGCGGGCGGCCGTGCGCGGCGGGTGGGTCCGGGGCGCGCCGCCGCCCCAGCCGGTGGCGGTGGCCCTGGCCGCCGAGGCCGGGGACTTCGCCGGGCTGGCGCGGTACGGACTGTTCGGCGGGCTCGGGCACCAGGCCTACCTGCGACAGGCGGAGGAACAGCTCACGGCCCTGCACCGGCAGGGGCTGGAGGTGCACCTGCGGGTCCTGGAGGCGGGCGACTTCGAGGACTACTGCGAGGCGCTCGGCCTCGATCCCCGGATGCCCGCCGCCAGGGTCGCCTACGCGGGTGATCCGGAGCTGGCCGGGGAGCCCTTCGTCTACGCGGGGGAGCGGTTGGCCGAACTGATCCCGGTGCTGCTGGACGACCACCGGGCGCGGGTGCGGATGTCCGTGGCCTGTGCGGTCCTGCTCGACGCCGTCGGCGACGATCCGGCCGGTGAGCTCCGGATGTCGGCCGTGATGCGGTACGTGACGTCGGTCTACCTGGCGCTGGCCGAGGGCGCGGGGGAGGGGTGCCACCTGCTGACGCTGCGCTGCCACGGCCCCGAGGACGGCGAGGAGCTCACCTCGGCGGTGGACGTCTGCGTGGAGGACGGCCGGCTGGACCCGGCCGGGCGGGACGCCGAAGCGTTCTGCGTCACGCTCGCGGCGGGCGTCGCCCTGGGCGGGGAGGGGGCCCTGCTGCTGCACGGCGATCCGTCGCTGGGCGTACGCGCCGACGGCCTGCGCGCACGGGCTGACGGCCAGGACGTACGCGCCGACGACCAAGGTGGACCGACCGACGACCAGCGTGGACGGGCGGACGGCCGGGCCGCGCAGGCCCGGCCCCGGCCGCCGGTGCTCGGCTGGGCGCTGACCGGTGGGCGGCTGCGGCCGATGACCGCGCACGAGGTGTTCGACGAGCTGGCCGACGACGCCGCGCGCGGGCTGCCCTTCCCGCCCGGGGTGGATCCTCGGCCCGGGTTCCCGCTGCCCGTCTTCCGGGGCCTCGGGGAAGGGGGTGGGCCGCTGGGGTGACCAGAGGGCTCACCGCCGCCCCGCATCCACCACGTTCACCGCCTCCGCATCCACCATGCGGCGCTGGGGACTGTTCATCGACCGCCTGTTCGGGGAAGATTCGGAGAAGATCAACAGCAGGAGCGCGCGGTGCCCCACGCCGCCGTTCCGGCCGCTCCGCTCCGTACCGCGCCATGCAGGTCCTCCTCGTGCACCGCCGGTCCGGCGAAGCCCGACTGCGAGAGGGGGACGGATGAGCGAGCGGAGCGAGCTCGGAGCCAGGGGGTGCGCGCGGGCGAGCGTCCCCGCCGAGCGCCGCGGGGCGCGAGCATGAGCCCGATCGAGTACAGCGCGGAGATCGCCGAACTCCTCGGGAAGGTGCGGCGGCGCCCCACGGCGGGCTGGCCGTGGCGGCCGGGTGAGCAGGTGCCGGAGGGGCTGCCGGTCAAGCAGTCCTGGGGGTGGCTGTTCGCGCCGGACGGCCGGGTGCTGACGCTGGTGAACCCCAGGGACGGGATCTGCTCGCTGCCCGGGGGCTCACTGGAGCCGGAGGACGGCGGGGACCCGGGGGCCGCCCTGGCGCGGGAGGCGGCCGAGGAGGCGCAGGCCCTGATCGGCCGGCCGTACTACCTCGGCTACCTCTACGACCGGGTCGGCTCGGCGAACGGCGGGCACGAGTGCGCCCGGGTCCGGATGGCGGCGACGCTGCGGGCCGTCGGTCCGAGCACGGCGGACCCGGCCTCGGGCCGGCACTACCGGCGGCTGCTGGTCGCGCCGGGCCTCGCCGTCGAACTGCTCGGCTGGGGCGCGCCCGGGCTGCGCCAGGCCCGGGCGGCGGTCGCCACCGCCGCCCGCCGGCTCGGCGTGCCCGCGGCCGCGAACGAGGCGATCGAGGAGTTGCCGGTCGAGGGCTGCACGGTCTCCCCGGGGGCCGTGTACCCGGCCGGCGTGCACCTCGGCGCCCACCCCGGTGGTGGCCACTCCGGCGTGCAGGGCTGACCGCGCGCGTCGCCGTACTTCTGCGCGACCTCCCGACACGCCGTCCTGACGTGCGCTCCCGGCCTGTCGACCTGACGTGCGTTCACCTTCGGTCGCAGGGGCGAGATCGGCCGTCCCGGTGAATTCCAGCCGTGCCGGTGACTCCCATTCGGGGTCGCCTTTGGGCGCGCACCGAGGTGTTCGCCAGCCCCCCCTGTGCCCGCTGACGCCTCCTTGGGGACCGGCCCGGCAACGAGTGGGCGGCAACTACCCCGCTTGTCCCGCACGGAACTTCCGCAAGTTGCCGGTCTACGCGCGCTGCGCTACGCGCGTCACGGCGCACCCGCTCTGACCAGCGCGAAATCACGGATCGTCGACGGCAGTTCACCTCCGGGCTGTCAGACTGCCCGTCAACATCCTTGGCATGACCGCTTCCGGGTTCGGCTACCGCCTGGTATCACTTCTGTGACCCTCACCACGCCACCCCACTGGAGCTGTGATGATCCGCCGTGCCCGCGCCCTGTCCATCGCCGCCATAGCGGCAGGCCTCACCATGACGACGCTCTTCGCCGCCTCGTCCGCGAACGCCGCCGGTGTCAACTACGTGGCCCTCGGCGACTCGTACTCCTCCGGTGTCGGTGCCGGCGGCTACCTGAGCGACAGCGGCAGCTGCAAGCGCAGCACCAACGCGTACCCGTACCTCTGGAAGAACGCGCACGCGCCGTCCTCCTTCAAGTTCGTCGCCTGTTCGGGCGCCAGGACCGGCGACGTCCTGAACAGCCAGATCTCCGCCCTGGACGCCGGCACCACGCGGGTCAGCATCTCGGTCGGCGGCAACGACGCCGGCTTCGCCGACACCATGCAGACCTGTGTCCTCGGCTCGGACGCCGACTGCATCAACGCCGTCAACACGGCCAAGAACTACGCCACCACCACCCTGCCCGGCCAGCTGGACAAGGTGTACTCGGCGATCAAGGCCAAGTCCCCGAACGCCCACGTCGTGGTGATGGGCTACCCGCACATCTACAAGGTCGGCGGCAGCTGCATCTTCGGCATCGGCGACACCAAGCGCGCCGCCATCAACGGCGCGGCCGACACCCTGGACGGCGTCCTCGCCAAGCGGGCCGCCAACGCAGGCTTCGCCTTCGGTGACGTCCGCAGCATCTTCAACGAGCACGAGATCTGCGGCTCGCTGACCACCTGGCTGAACAGCACCACCCTGCCGGTCGACGAGAGCTACCACCCGAAGGCCGCCGGCCACTCCGGCGGCTACCTGCCGGTGTTCTCGGCGCTGTAAGGACTGCCGAAGGACGGCCACGAGGACAGCCACGAGGACGGCCACGTCGCAGGTCCCGACGGTGCCGCCGTCCCCTCCCGCGCCTCGGGGAGGGGACGGCGGCAACGCCGTTTCAGCCGTCGGAGGGCGCCGATCCGCCCGGCGCCGATCCGCCCGGCGCGGGCCCGCCCGGCGGCGGCCCGCTCGGCGGGAAGGGGATGTCGGCGAGGACCGGCAGGAGTTCCGCCTCCTCGAAGTCGAGGTGCGCCTCCAACTCGGCGGACATCCGGTCCAGCTCGGCGCGCAGCCGCTCCGGCTCGGTGACCGCGATCCCGGCCAGCAGGGCGACCAGCTCCTCCTTGATCCGCCCGATGGCCCGGTGCTGCTCGTCGAGCCGCGCCAGGACGTCGGCCAGCTCCGGGTTGCTGCGGGCCAGGGCGGGGAAGATCGCGGTGTCCTCGCCGGTGTGGTGGTGCGTCAGCCCGTCGCAGAAGGCCAGGCAGTGCTGGCGCAGCTGCATCCCGAACGTGGCCGGTCGGCCCGGGGCGTGGGCGTGCGCCTCCTCCCGTACGTGGCGCAGCTGCGCGCGCAGCCAGGTGTGCGCCTCCAGCAGCTTGTCGGCGAGGCTGCGCACCACCGGGGCCGGTCCGTCGGCGGGTGGTTCGAGGCGTTCCAGGACGACGACCGGCAGCTCCCGGTCGGTGTGCGCCTGGTAGTCGCCGTAGCCCGGAGCCTTCCGGACGACGGCGGCGAACAGCCGCTCCCGGCGGGCGCCTTCGGCGGGTACGGCGACGGTCTCGAAGGCCTCGGTGCCGAGTTCGACCCGGACCACCGGGTGGGCGAGGAGGTTGCGGTACCACTGGGGGTGCTCCGGCGCCCCGGCGGCGGAGGCCACGACCAGGAGCAGCCCCTCCGCCCGGACGTACCCGAGCGGCACGGTGTGCGGCCGCCCGGAGCGGGCCCCGGTGGTGGTGAGCAACAGCAGGTCGCCGCCCTCGAACGGGCCGCCGACCCGTCCGCCGTTGGCGCGGAACTCCTCGATGACGTTCAGATTGAAGGACATGGGCATGCGTGTGTGATGGATCTCCAGAGAGGAATGGGGGCGCGGTCACACGCGGTGTCGGTGCCAGTGCGGATGCCGGTGCTGGAACCGGCGGTACGGCCGGTCGCGCGTCCGGCGACGTCCGGCGCGGACGCAGGACGTGGAAACGCGATTCGCGCACGCGGGCACCGCGGTGACCGCCTGGCGTCAGATCAGGGAAGCGGAGAGAGTGCTCATCGCGCATCGTCCCTTCGGAAGGGTGCCCGCTCGGCTGTCGGCCGGCCCACTACTCTTTGGCCGACGCCGCGCTGCACGCCACCATTAGAGCCAGGCCGTGGACGCGCTGTCAACGAGCACGATCACCGTTCGAAGGGAGCCGAACCGCCGTGGACCGTGTGGTGGACCTCGACGACGCCGCCGCGCGGATCGCCGCCCGGGCCCCGAGGTGGCGTGCCGCCCGGCTGACGGTCGGTCCGCTCACCTGGCGCGACCGGCCGGCCTCGTGGCCGCGGCCGCTGGAGACGGACCGCGCCCGGGTCGTCGATCCGGAATCCGTCGGCCTGCGGCTGGCCGACCCGCTGACCGGCGGTGAACTGGACGTGGTGCTCTTCCGCGGCGGCTGGGCGGATGTGAGGTTCCTGGCCGCCGACTGGGAGGACGGAGCGGCCGCAGGGGAGGGGCGGGAGCCGGGTGGTGTGATCCCGGCCCGGGGCATCGTCTCCGCCGAGGACTTCGAGGCGCTTCTGATCGGTTGGATGGGGGACGTCTTCGGCGGCTGAGCGGCTGAGCGGCTGAGCGGCTGGGTGACTGGGTGGTTGAGCGGCTGAGCGGCCGGCGAACCGAGCCGCTGAAGCAGCCCACCCCGGACCGACGCGCCGCCGCCTCCTCCGACGGGAGCGGGAGCGGCGGCGCGTCGGTCCGGACGGCGTCCGTCAGCGCAGGTAGTCGACCAGGCCGGCCGGCTTGAGGCCGGCGGCGTCGGCGGCGGCCAGGGCGCGTTGCAGGTCGGCGGCGAGGGTGTCGGTCCAGTGCATCAGCACGACGTCGCCCGGCTGCAGCAGGCCCGGGTGCCAGATGTCGCCGGCGCCCCAGCTGAAGTCCGCGTCGGCGGTGAGCACGGTGCGGATGCCGCAGTTCGCGGCGGCCTGCAGGGTGTCGGCGTTCCAGGCGAAGTACGGCGGGCGGAAGAAGGCCGGCGTGGTGCCGAAGAGGCGGGTCATGGAGTCGCGGGCGTCGCAGATCTCGACCTGCTGCCGTTCCAGCGGGAGCTTGGTGAGGTCGGCGTGGGAGACGCTGTGGTCCTGGACCGAGGAGCCGGGCACGGCGGTGACCCGCTTGAAGTAGGCCGGGTCGGAGGCAGCCGGCATCGGCAGCGGGAAGGCGGTGATGGGCAGCCGGTGGTCGGCGATGAACCGTTCCGCCTCGGGGGTGCGCTGCCAGCCGTCGTCCACGGTGAAGAAGACGACCCTGTCGTTGGTGGGGACGGAGCCCGCGGCGACGGCCGGGGCGGGTGCGGGGCCGTCCACCCGGACGTCGTCCACGGAGAACGGGCCCTGCTGGTACCAGCCGTGCACGTACAGCCGGACGCTGCGCGCGGTCGGGCCGGTGGTGAACCGGGTGCTCAGCCGCTGCCAGCCGCCGCCGGTGGTCTCCGTCCAGGCCGGGGCGACGTCCCTGCCGGTGCCGGTCGCGCCGAGGTGGACGAAGTCGCCGCGGACCCAGGCGGAGGCCGTGTAGGTGGTGTTGGGCTGGACCGCGACGGTCTGGGCGCACTCGCCGGTGGACTCGGCGCTCGCCGGGGTGACGGTGAGGGCGGAGGCGCCGGTGTGCGGGGCGGCGGCGGTGACGGCGGCTTCGGCCGGGCCGCCGGTGCAGCTCCAGCCGGGGACGCTGCCCCAGTCGGCGAGGTCGGGGGAGGGCACCTCGAAGCCGGGGTTGGTGGCGAGGTTGACGGTCGGCGCGGTCGGCGCGGTCGGGGCACTCGGGGCGCTCGGGGCGCCGTCGGCGGAGGCCGCCGGTGCGGCGAGGCCGGTGAGCAGCACGACCGAGGCGGCCAGTACGGACAGGCGCGTGGACAGGCGCGTGGACATCGACACGTGAGGACTCCAGCAGGTGGGGGCACGCCCGTGGGGAGAGCGTGAGCGGAATCGGACCGTGGAACAGTGGAACCGGGGCGCTGAACCCCGGGTCGCGGAACTCCGGATCGTTCCGGATCGTCGCAACAATGGACTAGACCAATGAGGCCGTCAAGGGAACGGCGGATGAACCCCGCCGCCTCGCGCGGCCGCCCGCCCGGCGCAGGCGATGCCACCGCTCGTGCCGCACAAGGGACAAGACGGTACGTCAGGGACGCACCCGACAGGAGTGGTTCAGGACAGGTACAGCTCTTCGATGTCCCTCGCGTAGTGCTCCGCGATCGCCGTCCGCCGCAGCTTGAGCGAGGGGGTCAGCAGTCCCTGCTCCTGGCTGAACTCCCGCGGCAGCAACCGGAACGCGCGGATCGACTCGGCCCGGGAGACCGCCGTGTTCGCGGCCGCCACCGCACGCTGGATCTCCACGTGCAGCTCGTCGTCCGCGAGCACCGTCCACGGGTCCGCCTGCTGCGCCCGCCCGCGGGTCTTCAGCCAGTGCGCCAGCGCCGCCGGGTCGAGCGTGATCAGCGCGGCCACGTACGGGCGGTCGTCGCCCACCACCAGGCACTGGGAGACGAGAGGGTGCGCCTCGACCCGCTCCTCCAGGGCCGACGGGACCAGGTTCTTGCCGCTGCTGGTGACGATCAGGTCCTTCTTGCGGCCGGTGATGCTGAGGTAGCCGTCCTCGTCCAGCCGGCCCAGGTCGCCGGTCGCGAACCAGCCGTCGACCAGGGACTCGGCGGTGCAGCGCGGATGGTTGAGGTAGCCGCCGAAGACGGAGCCGCCGCGCACCCACACCTCGCCGTCGTCGGCGATCGCCACCGAGGCGCCCGGCACCGGCTGCCCGACCGTGCCGAGCTTCTGCCGGCCGACCGGGTTGGCGGTGATCGCGGCGGTGGTCTCGGTCAGCCCGTAGCCCTCGTACAGCTGGAGGCCGGCGCCGGTGAAGAACAGGCCCAGTTCGCGCCGGAGCGTGGAGCCGCCGCACATCACGCTGCGCACCCGGCCGCCGAGCACCGCCCGCAGCCTGGGGTAGACGGTCCGCTCGTACGCGAGGTGGCGCAGCCGCAGGGCCGCGCCCGGGCCGGGACCGCGTCCGAAGGCCTTCTGCTCCCGGGCGGCGGCCCAGTCGACGGCCACCTGTCGGGCCTGTTCGAAGAGTTCGCCGCGCCCGGCGTCCTCGGCGGCCCGCCGGGCCTGCTGGAAGATCTTCTCGAAGACGTACGGGACGGCGTGGAGGAAGGTCGGGCGGAAGGTCTCCAGCGCGGGCAGCAGCGCGTCGGTGGAGACCTCCGGGATGTGCCCGATCCGGAAGCCGCCGCGGAGCGCCGCGATCTGCACGGCCCGCCCGTAGACGTGCGCGAGCGGCAGGAACAGCAGGGTGGCGGGGCGGCCGCCGCCGGTCTCGCGCAGGGCGTCCCCCCAGCCGGCGAGCAGGGCGTCGGCCTCGGCGGCCAGGTTGGCGTGGGTGAGCAGGCAGCCCTTGGGACGGCCGGTGGTGCCGGAGGTGTAGACGACGGTGGCGATGTTCCCGGCGGCGACGCCGAGGCGCTGGCGGTGCACCAGGGAGTCCGGCACGCCGAGTCCGTCCTCGGTGATCGTGGCGACGCAGTCCCGGTCCAGCTGCCAGATGCCGGTGAGGTCGGGCAGTGCGTCGCAGACCGCGCCGACCGTCATCGCGGCGTCCTCGTCCTCGACCAGGCAGGCCACCGCCTGGGTCTCGGCGAGGATCCAGCGCACCTGCTCGGGGGCGGCGGTGGGGTAGACCGGGACGGTGATCGCGCCGATCGACCAGAGTGCGTAGTCGAACAGCGTCCACTCGTAGCGGGTGCGGGACATCAGGGCGACCCGGTCGCCGTAGCGCACGCCGTGGGTGAGCAGGCCCTTGGCCAGGGCGAGCACCTGGTTCCGGAACTCCCGGGCGGTGACGTCCTGCCACCGGCCGTCCTCGGCCCGCCAGGAGAGCTGGACCAGGTCGGGGGTGCGCTCGGCGGTGTCGTAGAGGGAGTCGGCGAGTCCTCCGGTGGCCTCGGGCGCGGCCGGGGCGGGGGTGGTGAACTCGCGCACGGTCCTCCCCAGTTCGGTGCCGGTAGTACGGGGTGGGCCGAAACTATCGGATCGCCCAGTCACTTCCCAGGGTTGTGGCGGTGACGCGACGAGATCGGCACGTGTCCCCTCCGGTGGTGTCGCGCCCGGGGAGGCGCAGGGGAGGAAGCACGGAGGGCGTGGAGGGACCGGATCAACGCGGCATTCCGGGCATCTGCGGACGGTCCGGACGAGAAGCGGAGGCGGCGACGACCGGTTTCTGACGTGTGCGGGACGAGACCGGTCGGTGGACCGGTTCGCCCCTCGAACGAGTGGTGAGGGCGTAGTAGAGTCTCGCAGACCTGTGGCCGGGAACCCCTCCTCCGACCTTTCCCCCAGCACCCTCCACCGCCGCCCCCGCACCACTCGGACCGCCCCTGACCGGCCCGGCCCCGCCCGGCCCCCGACCCCGCTCCTCCGCCGCTCCCACGACTCCGCGACTCCCACGACCCTCACAGTTCCCACGACCCCACCGCTCCCCGTCCGCGCCTGGCACTTCCCGACCGAGGACTCCATGCGTCTGCGCAGCAGCTCGATCCGCGCGAAGATCATCGCGCTGCTCCTGGTGCCCATCGTCGCGCTCATCGCCCTGTGGGCGTACGCCACGATCGCCACCACCGGGGACGTCTGGAACCAGCTCGGGATCAGCCGTACGTACAAGGAGTTCGCGGGCCCGGTCGACCAGTACACCGGCGACCTGCAGAACGAGCGCCGCGCCGCCGTCCAGCGCCTGGCCGACCCGCGCTCACCCGCCGCCCGGGAGGCCTACGAGCGGGCCAAGGCCGCCACCGACCGCAGCCTGGACGTGCTGCGGCAGAAGAAGGACAGCTCCGGCAGCAAGCTCTCCGCCCCCCAGCGCGGCCGCTTCGTGCAGATCATCGCCGCCGCCGACCAGATCGGGCCGCTGCGCGCCCAGGTCGGCCGCTCCGCGCTGAACTGGGAGTTCGCGCTGGATCAGTACAGCGACCTGGTCAAGCCGGTGTTCGGCTTCCGGTCCGCCTACGTCGCCCGGCAGAGCGGCCAACTCCCCCGCCAGGGCACCATCCTGATCGAGCTGGTGCGCGCCCGCGAGTACCTGTCGCAGGAGGACGCCGCGATGGAGGGCCTGCGCACCGGCGCCACCAGGCCCACCGCCGAGCAGTACCAGGTCGCGCTGGACGCCCTGCACAACCAGCAGGCGCTGTTCACCGTCTACATCGCCGAGCTGGAACCCGCCGACCAGTCCGACTACGCCGCGCTGCGCGGCGGCGAGGCCTGGGGCGCGCTGGCCCGCGCCGAGGCGGACTTCGTCGGCGCCGGCGGCCCGGACCGGGTGGTCCAGGCGCTCAACAGCGACGGCTGGCGGGAGACCGCCGACCGGGCGCTCGGCGACCTCGCCTCGATCAACAGCCGGATCTCGGTCGGGCTGGACGACCGTGCGCGGTCCACGGCGATCGGGATGCTCTGGCGCGGCGGCATCGCCGGTGCCGTCGGCCTGGTCGCCGTGGTGCTGTCGATCATGATCTCGTTCCGGATCGGCCGGGGCCTGGCCCGCGAGCTGATCGGCCTGCGCAACGCGGCCCACGAGCTGGCCGGCACCCGGCTGCCGTCCGTCATGCTGCGGCTGCGCCGGGGCGAGCCGGTGGACGTGGCCGCCGAAGCCCCCGAGCTGCACTTCGGGAACGCCGAGATCGGCCAGGTCGGCCAGGCCTTCAACGCGGTGCAGCGGGCCGCCGTCGAGGCCGCCGTCGAACAGGCCGAACTGCGGCGCGGGGTCTCGGCGGTCTTCGTCAACCTGGCCCGGCGCAGTCAGGTGCTGCTGCACCGCCAGCTCACCCTGCTCGACACCATGGAGCGCCGCACCGAGGACCCGGCGGAGCTGGAGGACCTCTTCAAGGTCGACCACCTCACGACCCGCATGCGCCGGCACGCCGAGGGCCTGATCATCCTGGCCGGCGGCTCGCCCGGTCGCGCCTGGCGCAAGCCGGTCCGGATGGTGGACGTGGTCCGGGCGGCGGTCGGTGAGGTCGAGGACTACGCCCGGGTGATCGTCCGGCCGTTCCCCGGCACCGGCCTGCTCGGCAGCGCCGTCGCGGACGTCACCCACCTGGTCGCCGAACTGGTGGAGAACGCCGCGGTGTTCTCCCCGCCGAGCACCCAGGTCACCGTCCAGGGCGAGGTGGTGGCGCACGGCTTCGCGCTGGAGATCGACGACCGCGGGCTCGGGCTGAGCGAGCAGTTGCTCGCCGAGATCAACGAACGCCTCGCCGTGGAGCAGGAGTTCGACCTCGCCGACACCGACCGGCTGGGCCTGTTCGTGGTCAGCCGGCTGGCCCGGCGGCACGGTATCCGGGTGCACCTGCGGCCGTCCCCGTACGGCGGGACGACGGCGGTGGTGCTGATCCCGCGCGAGCTGCTCGCGGAGGCGCCCGACGGGAAGCCGGAGCCGGGCACGGCCGGGCAGCGGTCCGCGGCGGCCGGCCGGCGCGGGCAGCGGGACCTGGTCGCGGTGCCCGGGTCGGGAGGTGCCTCCCGGCCGGGGGCCGGGTCCGGTCCTGGCGCGGGCTCCGGTGCCGGCTCGGGTCCTGGTGCGGGTACGGGTGTCGCCGTCGCGGCGGGGGCCGGAGGTCGTACGGGCGCGGGTGTCGAGGACGGGGCGGCAGACGGGCGCCGTGGGACGACGGGTGGGCCGCGGCCCTCCGTGCCGGAGGCCGGCCGTACGGCGGGCGGGCTGCCGCGCCGGGCCTCGCGGGTCAAGAGCGGGCCGGTGCTGGTCCCCGCGCCCGCGGCGGACACCGAGGACGTCCCGGGGACGGGGCGGCATCGGCGGGAGGACACCCTGGTGGCCGCGGCCGAGGCGGCCGTCGCGGCCGCCGGGCCGGCCGACCCGACTGTGGCCCCGTCCGTGGACGCCGCGCCCCGGACGCCGGGCGGTCTGCCCCGGCGGGTCCGGCAGGCGAACCTGGCGCCGCAGCTCAGGGAACAGCTCACGGAACAGCTGAAGGAACGGTTCCGCAACGGGACCGGAGCCGA
Source organism: Kitasatospora sp. Xyl93 (assembly GCF_055383135.1). NCBI lineage: Bacteria > Bacillati > Actinomycetota > Actinomycetes > Kitasatosporales > Streptomycetaceae > Kitasatospora > Kitasatospora sp. Xyl93. The sequence goes on from NZ_AP029185.1 coordinate 6,743,530, forward strand.
CGGCCCCGGGGCAGCGCCGAACGGCGACGCCCAGGGCGGCCGGGGCTCCCGGGAGGGCGGGGAGTCCCGGGAGGCCCGGGAACGCTCGCCCGAGGAGGCCCGGGCCACCTTCGCCTCGTTCCAACGCGGCTTCACCCGGGGACGGGGTGCCACGGCTCCGGCGGACCGTACGGGCGCGTCCCCGGACCGCCCCGGTGCGCCGGCGAACCGCCCCGGTGCTCCGTTGACGGATCGTCCCGGCACGCCCGACGATCGTGCCGTGCGCGGGAACGGGCGGCCCACCGCCGCACCGGCCCGGCAGTCGCCGGACCGGTCCCGGCGGGCGATCGGCCCGGCTCCCGCCCCGGCGGCGCTGCCCGCGCCGCAGGACACCGGTCGGGCGCCGCTCGCCCGTCGGGTGCCGCCCGGGCAGCCGGTCCGCCGGAGCCCGGACACCGGCGCGAGCGCGCCACCACCCGGTCCACCCTCACCACCTGCCGTACCCGCACCACCCGCACCACCCGCTCCAGCGGAAGGAACTGATTCATGACCACGTCGATGCAGTCGGCCGGGGACCTCAACTGGCTCCTGGACGACCTGGTGGGGCGCGTCGCTGCCCTGCGGCACGCGGTGATCCTCTCCAACGACGGCCTGGCCACCGGTGCCTCCCGCGACCTGGACCGCGAGGACGCCGAGCACCTGGCCGCCGTCGCCGCCGGGTTCCACAGCCTGGCGAAGGGCGCCGGCGGGCACTTCAAGGTCGGCGGCGTCCGGCAGACCATGGTCGAGCTGGACGAGGCCTTCCTGTTCATCACGGCCGCCGGCGACGGAAGTTGTCTGGCCGTGCTGAGCGAGGCCGAGGCGGACATCGGCCAGATCGCGTACGAGATGGCGCTGCTGGTCAAGCGGGTCGGCGAGCACATGGCGGCCGAGCCGCGCACCGAAACCGCCCCGCCGGTGAGATGAGCGGTCCGATGGCGGATCCGAGGGCGGATGTGCCGGACGGCCCGGAGACACCGGACGGCCCCCAGGTGCCGGTGGGCACGACCGGGCCGTCCGGCGCCGTCGGTCGGACCGGCGGTCAGGTCGGCGGTCCAGTCGGCGGTTCGGCCGGTTCGGAGGGTTTGGTCGGCTCGGACAGCCCGGACAGCTCGGTCGGCTCTAAGAGCTCGGCCGAGCGGCCCGGCCCGGGGGCGCCGGCGGAGGACGGGCAGCCGGACCCGGACGGGGCCGACGTCGACCTGTTCCAGCCGCGCACCCCGGTCGACGACCGCTGGTTCGACGACGAGGCCGGCCCGGTGGTGCGGCTCTACTCGATGACCCGCGGCCGCACCCGACCGGTCGAGGAAGGGCTGTTCGACCTGATCTCGCTGGTCACCGCCGTCGATCCAGGGCAGGTCGCGGGGGCCGTGCCCGCGCACGTCCTCGACCCGGAGCACCAGACGCTGCTCACCCTGTGCCGCCGCGAGCCGCTCTCCGTCGCCGAGCTCGGTTCCTACACCGACCTGCCGGTCAGCGTGGTGCGGGTGCTGCTCGGCGACCTCTACGACGCCGAGCTGATCAGCGTCACCCGACCCGTTCCGCTCGCCGAGCTGCCGGACGAGCGCCTGCTGCGAGACGTGATCAATGGACTCCGTGCGCTCTGACCCCCACGCCCGCCCGGACGGCACCCGGCCGCACCGGGACGGCACCGCGGCCCACCCGGCGAACGCCAACGACCCGCGCTGGCGCGGCGGTCCGGCCGTCGCGGTGAAGATCCTGGTCGCGGGCGGCTTCGGCGCGGGCAAGACCACCCTGGTCGGCTCGGTCAGCGAGATCCGGCCGCTGCGCACCGAGGAGGAGCTCAGCGAGCTGGGCCGACCGCTGGACGACACCTCGGGCGTGGAGGCGAAGCGCACCACCACCGTCGCGATGGACTTCGGCCGGATCGACCTGCGGCCGGGCCTCGCGCTCTACCTGTTCGGCACACCCGGGCAGGACCGGTTCTGGTTCGTCTGGGACGAGTTGGCCCGCGGCGCGCTCGGCGCCCTGGTGCTCGCCGACACCCGGCGACTGGCCGACTGCTTCCCGTCGGTCGACTTCTTCGAGCAGCGCGGCATCCCGTTCCTGGTCGCGGTGAACTGCTTCGAGGGCACCGAGCGGTTCGCGCCGGACGAGGTCCGTGAGGCGCTCGACCTCGATCAGGACATCCCGGTGCTGCTCTGCGACGCTCGGCTGCGGCAGGACGGCAAGGACCTGCTCGTCGCACTGGTCGAGCACGCCGCCGCCCTCCGGCACCGCCGCGCTCCGGTCGGCGCCTGAGGGGCGATGGGCTCCGGGTCGGTTCCGGGCCGGCTGCGGGTGCCTCCGGTTCGGCTCCGGTTCGGCTCCGATTCGGCTTCGGCTCTGGCCGCGGTTCGACGGAGGAGGCCGTGCGACCGCTGCGCGACGGCCGTGCGACGACTCGGCAGGTGGGCGCGCCGACCTGCCCGTTTCGCCCGACGTCTCATTCGGCCGTCCGCATCCCGGACGATCAATGCGCCGAAGGTTGCCTAGACAGGCCCGGGCGTGGAAGGCTCTGTGGACGAAGGCCGCCCGGCCATGCCGTCGGGAGCGCCGGAAACGCGCCGTTCACACGGGTGTTGCGACCGGTGAACGGCCTTCGGAGTACCGGCGAGGCATCGCCGGCGGGCACCGGAAGCGGTGCGCCGCCGGGTGGCGAACAAGGGGGAGGGCAGCAGCATGACCGTCGACCGACGACGCATCACCACCGCGGTTCCCGGCCCCCTGATGCCTGTCGCCCCGGTGGCCGGTGCCTCGATGTTCGGTGCCCTGCTGCCCGGCGCCGCCGTGTGCGGCCTCGCCGATCCGGCGCTCACCGTCCGCCGCTACATCGACCACGCACTGATCTGCAGCGCGTGTTGTCGCTGACCGGCCTGACCTTCCCGGTACGTCCCCCGGCGCTCGCGGCCCACCCGGCCCGCCGCCCGACGCACCGCCGAAACCCGTCGACCAGGCCGTAGCGGACCGCCCGTCCGGCGTGCCCGCGGCCGACCAACCGGACCCGCCCAGCGGAGAGACCACCAGTGAACATCGTCTGCCCCACCACCACCCCCGACGTCGTCGGCCGTACCCGAACGACCGGGTCGGCCCCCGCGATGCGCGCGGGCGGACGGACCGGACGGTGGAACCGGTGCGCGAGCCGCGCCGTGGACAGCCGGCGGGGTCGCCCCGACCTCGAGCCGTTCTGGCCGTCCCGGCAGCCGCACCTGTTCGATCAGACGTGTCCCGGCTCGCCCAGCGCGTCCCGGCCCTCCGCCGGCTGACCCGGTTCGGTCCGGTCCAGCCCAGGCAGTACGCCCGGTCGACGCGCAGACGACTCCACCCCGTCCGTCACGCGCGAAATGAGCGGCACACCATGTCTTCTTCCTCCACGGCCACCCTGACCCCGCCCACCGCGACCCCGCACCTGCGCGCGGTCCGCTCCCTCCCGCCGGTCTCCTCCGTCCCCGCCACCGTTCCGGTCGGTCCCGGCACGTCCGGGGTCGCGGGACCGACCGTCCCCCCGGCATCGGTGTCCGACCGATGGCCCGGGGCGACCACCCGTCCGCCCCATGCCGGTTCGGGTCACGTCGGGCCGGTGCCCGTCGGTCCGGCTCGTCCGGCTGCCGTCCCCGCGCCCGCCGTCGTGCAGCCGGGCGCCGCCGCCCCGCAGGTCCCCCAGGCGCTGCTCGCCGCGCTGCCGGAGGGGGCGGCCGTCGTCGCCACCCTGCCGCAGGGCGTGCTGCCGCAGGCGCTCCTCGCCCAGTACGGCAGCCAGTTCGGCGGCGCGAACGGCAGCCCGGTGGTCGGGTACCTGGTGCTGGTGCCGACCGAGAACCCGGCCGCGGCGAGCGCCGGTCTGCCGGTGGTGCCGGTGGGTGCCGGTCCCGTCGGCGCCGCGAGTGCGCACGCGGCACCCGGCGTCCAGCCGGTGGTCGACGGGTACGCCGCCCAGACCGTGGCGGGGGTCCGTCCGGTCCGCCCGGCCGCGCGTGGCATCGCCGTCGACACCGAGCGGCGCAACGCCTACGTCGACGGGCGGCTGCTCGACCTCACCTACCTGGAGTTCGAGCTGCTGGCCCACCTCACCGAGCACCCGCAGCGGGTGCACACCCGGGACCACCTGGTCTCCGCGGTCTGGGGCTACGGCCACGTCGGGGACGGGCGGACGGTCGACGTGCACGTCGCCCGGCTGCGCCGCAAGCTCGGGGCGGCTTACCGCGACACCATCGTGACGGTCCGTCGGGTCGGCTACAAGTACACCCCGGCCACGGCCTGACGGCAGGTCACTGCCGGTAGGTCGCCGTATCGGTAGCCGCCATCGACCCGGCACCGACGACCCGACCGCCACCGGCCGGGCGCCGACGACTCGGTGCCACCGACCGGGCGCCACCGATCCGGCGCCCGGTCGGACACCGCTGACCGGCTGTCGCCGATGGGTCCGCCCCGTCCGGTCGAAGCGGCGGACCGCCCGTCCTGAAGCAGGCGGGCGGTCCGCCGCTTCGCCGTGTTCCGGGGGGCCGTCAGGGACGCTGGTCCGGGGGGAGCAGGAGGACGGCGAGCGCGTCGGCGCAGCCGCGCGCGTGGCCGAGGAACCAGTCCAGCCGGTCGTCGGTGAGGTGCGCGGGCGTCGAGCGGACCGCCAGGGCGAACCGGGCCTGTCCGGCGCCGTCGAGGACGGGCACGGCCACCGTCCGCACCCCGGCGGCCGACTCGCCGTCGTTGAGCGCGTATCCGGCCGCCCTGACCTTCTCCAACTCCTCCTCCAGTACGGCTGGTTCGGTGATCGTACGGTCGGTGAAGGAGGGTAGCGGCCCGAGCGCCGACGGCGCGGTCATCTCGCCCGGCCGCGGCCAGGCGAGCAGGACCTTGCCGAGCGCCGTGGAGTGCAGCGGGCGGCGCAGGCCCAGCCCGGTGTCCGGGCGGACGGAGCCGCCGACCAGGATCACCGCGTGCGCACCGCTGCGGATCGCCAGGTCGGCGGTCGCCTTGGTGCGCCGGGACAGCAGGTCCAGCTCGGGCCCGGCGAGGTGCAACCCGCGCTGGTGGAAGGTGAGCTGGCCGAGTTCGGCGACGGCCGGACCGAGTCGGTAGCGGGCGGTCTGCTCGTCCTGCTCCAGGAATCCGGCGCTGACCAGCGTGCGGGCCAGCCGGTGTGCGGTGGAGACCGACAGGCCCATCCGGCGAGCCAGGTCGGAGGCGCTCAGGTCGGGGCCGTTGTCATGGAAGCAGTGCAGCACTCCGAGCGCGCGCTGGACGGCCTGCGCACCGGCCGGCGGACTCTGGACGGCGGTGGCGGCCTCGGCCATGGCACCTCGCGTTTCGGTTCGGAGCTCCGGACGGGCGGCCGGAGGCGGTCTCAGCGTAGGGCAGCCAGTGCTGCGGGATTGTGTCGACGACGTTGCAATGGAATGGCGTTGATGAACAACTGATCCCACCATGTGGCAAAGGCTTGCTTCCGGCTCGTCCGCCGTGGAACGCTCCTCGCATCGCAACCGGACGGCCGCTCGGCCCGGCCGGTGACCGCCCCGACTCCGCGGAAGGAGAAGCGCCGTGACGTCCCACCGGTGTCTCCCCTCCCGTGCGTGTTGTCGCTGACCGACCCGTCGCCGCCGACCGTCGCCGACCGGCGTCTCCCGCGCCGCCCGCCGTCGCGCATCGCGGCATCCAACCCCCTTGCGTACACCGTCTCGTGGCCCGTCGTGCGGTCATTCGAGCCCCAGCTCCTCCGGCCGCCGTCGGAGTCACCGTGGAGGACCAACTCCGTTGTCCAGCCGTGCCCAGAACGCCTCCCCGCTTCCCGACACCCTCTGGTTCACCCGCTGCCCGGTGCCCACCGCGACCGGGATCGCCGCCGACCGGGGGTGGCTCGCCCGCGAGTTCGCCGCCGACGGCATTGCCGTCCGCTCGCTGCAGGACGCCCCGCCGGAGGTGGCCGCCGACCACCACTACACCCACGCGCTGACCGGCCTGTTCCGGGAGGGCGGCAACGTCCCCGCGCTGTGGGCGCGTTCGCGCGGCGAGGCGACCAGGCTGATCGGCCTCACCTGGATCGAGGAGCGCCAGGTGGTGCTGGTCCGGGCCGGCACCGGCATCACCGAGCCCGGGCAGCTGCGCGGGCTCCGACTGGCGCTCCCACATCATGACATCGGCATCGACTTCTGGCGGGCCATGGCGCTGGCCGGCCTGCGCGGTGCCCTCGGGCTCGCGGGCCTCACCCTGGCGGACGCCGAGCTGGTGGACGTCCCGGCCGTCCCGGGTGGCGGGCAGTGGTCCGCCGAGCTGGCCGCACTGCGGGACGGCACGGTGGACGCGGTGTACGTGAAGGGGGCGCTCGCCGTCGAGGCGGCCCGCCGGATCGGTGCGGAGGTGGCCGTGGAACTGGACGCGGCGCCGGACCGCCGGGCCCGGGTCAACAACGGCACGCCCCGGCCGATCACCGTCCACCAGCGGCTGCTGGACGAGCATCCCGGGTTGGTCGCCCGCTTCCTCGCGGTGCTGCTGGAGGCCGCCGACTGGGCGGCGGAGCGTCCGGAGGAGGTGGCCCGGATCCTGCGGGCCGAGACCGGTGCCGGCGCCGAGGGCGTCGCCGGGGCCTACGCGCCGGGCAGCCACCGCACCCTGCACCTGGACCTGTCGGCGGAGCGGCTGGAGCTGCTGGCGCTGCAGGAACGATTCCTCAGGGAGCAGCGCTTCCTCGCCGCTCCGGTGGACGTCCAGGCATGGGCCGACCCGGAGCCGCTCCGCGCCGCCCGCGAGCTGCTGCGGGTGCGGCGTCCGCGTGAGGGCGCCGGTACGGGTGCGGGTGCCGAGGGCGCTCAGATCACGGACTTCGGATAACAGCGTTCAACTAACAGATTTCGAAAGTTGTCAGCTGTCAGTCGTCAGCCGTCGGTTGTCGGCTGTCATCTGTCACTCACTTGGAGACCCCCGTTGAAGACCCCCCGCCTCGCCTTCGCCGCCACCGCGCTGCTCGCCTCCACCGCCCTGGCCGCCTGCGGCTCGTCCGCCGACGGGGCCAAGGCCTCCGCCGGAGGCGGGGCCGGCGGCAGGGCCGACGTGGTGCTCCGGCTGCCCGACCCCGGCAACAACGGCTTCCTCGCCCGTGGCAAGAAGGACGGCTCGCTGGACCGGGCCCTCGCCGCCGTCCACGCCAAGGTCGCCTGGACGGGCAGTGCCGGCCCCTTCGCCCCCGCCGCCCAGGCCCTCTCCGCCGACCAGTTGGACGTCGCCCAGGGCTCGATCACCTCGGCCGTCGCCGCGCTCGCCCAGAAGCCCGGCTTCAAGCTGTTCGCCCAGACCGCGCCCGACGGCGTCGGCGAGGGGATCCTGGTGAAGAACGACTCGCCCGTCAAGTCCGTCCAGGACCTGGTCGGCCGGAAGGTCGCCGTCTCCCAGGGCGGCACCAGCGAGTACCTGCTGCTCAAGGCGCTCGAGAAGAACGGCGTCCCGGCCGACCGGGTGGAGCGGGTCTACCTGCGCGCCGACCAGACCTCAGGTGTCTTCAACTCCGGTCAGGTGGACGCCTGGGCGACCTGGAACACCTTCTCGACGCCCGCCATCGCCAACGCCGGTGCGCACTTCCTGGTCAACGGCCAGGAAGTGGGCTCCGACAACTACGCCGTCTGGGCCGTGCGCAACGGCTTCGCCGACAAGCACCCCGAGGTGGTCAAGGCCTTCTACGCCTACCTGCGGGAGAACGGCGCGAAGGAGAAGGCGGACCCGGCGGCCTACCTCAACGTCTTCACCGACGCCGGCCCGACCGCCGTCACTCCTGCGGAGAAGGACGTCGCGATGAACGTCAGCAGGCAGGGCACCCCGGCCGACGCCATCTCCGACGCCGACATCGCCCGCTTCGGGACGGTCGCCCGGTTCTTCGCCGACCAGAAGGTCACCAAGCAGTTGGTCGACGTCAAGCCGTACCTGATCGACGTCAACAAGCTCGCGGACGGTGCCAAGTGACCACCGTGACCGACAAGTTCACACCCGACGACACCCGCGCGGCACTGGACGCCGGCCTGGTCGCCCCGCGCAGCCGGCGGCACCGGACCCGCCCCCGCGCACTCGCCGTGACCCTGCGCACGGTCGGACCGCTCGCCCTGCTCGGCGGCTGGGCCCTCGCCTCCGCCACCGGCGCGCTCACCCAGGACGTGCTCGCCTCGCCCGCCCAGGTCGCCCAGGCCGTGGGGGAGTTGTGGGGCAACGGCCAGCTGGCCGACGCCCTGTCCGTCTCCCTCACGCGCGCCGGACTCGGCCTGTTCTTCGGCGCGACCACCGGCCTGGTGCTCGGCGTGGTCACCGGATTCACCCGTCTCGGCGAGGAGTTGCTCGACTCCGCGATCCAGGTCCTGCGCACCGTGCCGTTCCTGGCCCTCGTCCCGCTGTTCATGGTGTGGTTCGGCATCACCGAGACCGCGAAGGTCGCGCTGATCGCGGTCGCCACCAGCTTCCCGATGTACGTGTCCGCCTCGGGCGGGGTCCGCAGCACCGACCGCAAGCTGGTCGAGGCGATGCGCAGCTTCGGCCTCGGCCGGTGGGCGATCGTGCGCACCGTCGTGCTGCCCGGCGCGTTGCCCTCGCTGCTGTCCGGACTGCGGCTGTCGATGACGCTCAGCGTGATCGCCCTGATCGCCGCCGAGGAGATCAACTCCACCGAGGGGATCGGGTACTTGATGGCCCAGGCGCAGAACTACTCGCGTACCGACGTCCTCGCCGTCTGCATCCTGATATACGGGCTGCTCGGCCTCGCCGCCGACGGCATCGTCCGAGTCCTGGAACGCGTGCTGATGCCGTGGCGCCAGGCCGTCCAGGGAGCGGCCCGATGACCGCCGAGTCGTCCGCCGCCGCCCCCGCCCCCTCCTTCCGTTCGGTGCCCGAGGGGGCGACCCCGGCCGTCCATCTGCGCGGCCTGCGACGGGTGTTCGGCGCCCGCGCCGTGCTCGACGGGGTCGACCTCTCCCTCGCCCGCGGCGAGTTCGTCGCCCTGCTGGGGGCCAGCGGTACCGGCAAGACCACCCTGCTGCGCATCCTCGGGGCGCTCGACCAGGCGGACGAGGGCACCGTGCTGGTCCCGCCGGTCCGGACCGTGGTCTTCCAGGAACCCCGGCTGGTGCCGTCCAAGCGGGTGCTGGCCAACGTCACGGTCGGCCTGCCGCGCGGCGCCGCGACCCGGGAGACCGGGCTGAAGGCCCTCGCCGAGGTCGGCCTGGAGGGGCACGCCGAGGCCTGGCCGGCCACCCTCTCGGGCGGTGAGGCGCAGCGCGTCGCGCTCGCCAGGGCACTCGTCCGGGAGCCTCAACTCCTGTTGCTCGACGAACCGTTCGCCGCGCTGGACGCGCTCACCCGACTGCGCATGCAGGACCTCGTCGGCGACCTGGTGCGCCGCCACCGCCCGGCGGTGCTGCTGGTCACCCATGACGTGGACGAGGCCGTACGGCTCGCCGACCGGGTCGTGGTACTGCGCGACGGTCTGCTCGCCCGGGACGAGACCGTCACCGTCCAGCACCCGCGCGACCCGGCCGATCCCGCCTTCGCCGACCTGCGGCGCCGGCTGCTCGCCGACCTCGGCGTGCACTGAGGTCCGCTGAGGTCCACTGAGGTCCGCAGAGACTCAGCGACGACCACCGGGGTCGCGGAACCCCGTGGACCAGTGAACTCGCCCGACTGCCTGCCGATTTCCCCTGACGTCCGACAGACCCAGCCAGCACCAACGGAGTTGACCAGATGACCGTGACCCTCGGCGTCCACGCCAGCAACCCCTCGCTCTACTACCTCGCCCGACTCCCGTACCTGGACGAGGAGCTGGCGCCGCTCGGCGAGACCGGCGCCTTCCACCACTACACGGACGGCACCCGCACCGGAACGCTGCTCGCCGAGGGCGTCATCGACTTCGGCGGGACCGGCTCCACCCCGCCGATCACCGCGCAGGCGGCCGGCCACGACCTGGTGTACGCGGCGGTCTCGGCACCCCGCCCGGACCACGGCGCCCTGCTGGTGCTGGACTCGGGCCCGGTGCGGACGGTCGCGGACCTCAAGGGCTCCACCGTCGTCCTCGCCGTGGGCTCCTGGCAGACCCACCTGCTCGCCAAGGCCCTGGACGCGCAGGGGCTCTCGTACGGCGGCGACGTCACCCCCGCGCGCCCGGCGTCCGGTGAGGACCAGGCGCAGCGGCTGCGCGACGGCGAGATCGCCGGCTGGATCGCCCAGGGCGCCGAACTCGCCGCCGCCCGCCGCACCGGGGAGTTCCGCGAGCTGGTCCGCAGCGGTGACGTCATCACCGACCGCTCGGTGTTCTTCACCCGTCGCGACTTCGCGACCGGGCGCCCCGAGGTGGTCGCCGCGATCGCGACCGCGCTGCGCCGGGCGGATGCCTGGGCGGCCGCCAACCCGGCCGAGGCCGCCGCGATCGCCGCCGAGGAGCTGGGCGGCACGGCCGCCGACTGGCAGGCCGCGCTGGGCGCACTGCCGTGGCGACTGGAGCCCGCCACCGCCGGGTTCGTCGCCGAGCAGCAGGAGGCCGCGGACATCTTCCACGGGGTGGGCTTCATCGACCGGGCGCTGACCGTCGCCGACGCCCACCTGCCCGCACTGGAGGCCCCGGTGGCCGCCGCGCTCGCGAAGGCGGTCTGACCCGTGGCCTCCGAAGTCCTCTGGTACATCATCCCGCGCGAGGGCCACTACCCCTGGGAACCGGCCGGGCGCCGCCCGGTGGACCTCCGCTACCTCCAGCAACTCGCGGGCAGCTGCGAGCGGTTGGGATACACCGGCGCCCTGCTCGCGACCGACCTGTACGACGTCTGGACACTCGGCAGCGCGCTCGCGGCGGCCACCACCCCGGCCTTCAAGCCGCTGCTGGCCGTCCACCCCGGGCTGGTCTCGCCCACGCTGCTGGCCAAGATGGCGCTGAGTTTCGACCACCTGCACGGCGGCCGGCTGCGCTTCAACGTGGTGAACGGCTCGACCGCGCAGCTGCGCGAGTACGGCCTGGACGTCGAGCACGACGACCGGTACCGGCTCAGCGGAGAGTACTGGTCGATCGTCAAGCGCCTCACGGCGGGTGAGGTCTTCGACCACAAGGGCGAGTTCTACGAGTTGAGGAATGCGGGCGCGAGCCTGCGCGAACTCGCCCCGGTGCAGCCCGGCGGCATCCCGCTCTGGTTCGGCGGCAGTTCGGCCGCCGGCATCGAGATGGCGGCCCGGCACGTGGACGTGTACCTGACCTGGGGCGAGCCGCCGCACCTGCTCAAGGAGAAGCTGGACCTGGTCCGGGAGCGTGCCGCCGCCCACGGCCGGACCCTGCGGATCGGACTGCGACTGCACCTGATCGTCCGCGACACCGAGGACGAGGCCTGGGCGGCCGCCGACCGGCTGCTGGACGTGACCAGCGAGGCCACCTACGCGCGCCAGCTGGGCGGGGCGAAGGGGGAGGACGGGGTCGGCTGGCAGCGGCAGTTCCGGCAGCACGGCGGCAAGGTGCCGGCCCGGGCCCGGGAGCTGGAGGCCTACCCCAACCTGTGGCCGGGGATGAGCCTGTTCCGCCCCGGCCCCGGCACGGCCGTGGTCGGCTCGACCGCCCAGGTGATCGAGCGGTTGCAGGAGTTCGAGGCGCTGGGCGTCGACACCTTCATCCTCTCGGGCAACCCGCTGCTGGAAGAGGCGCACCGGGTTGCAGAAACGGTTCTGCCCGCCCTGGGCGTCAAGCGGCCAGCGGCTGAGGACTGACGGCTGACAACGAACAGACGACGGATAACAGATGACAGCTGACAGATTCTGAAATCTGTCAGCTGTCGGTCGTCACTTGTCAGCTGTCGCCGCCCGCCTCCACCCGGCCCTCAGCGGCTCAGCCGGTCGATCTCCGCCAGCTCCTCCGCCGTCAGCGGCCCGCCCGCCAGCGCGTCGAGGTTCTGGTCCAGCTGGGCCACGCTGCTCGCGCCGATGATCACCGAGACCACCCGCGGGTCCCGCAGTACCCAGCACAGCGCCAGCTGCGCCAGCGTCTGCCCGCGCCCCTCGGCGACCTCGGCCAGCGCCCGCAGCTGCTCCAGCTTCGTGCCGGTCAGCGTCTCCTCGGTGAGGAACTTCCCGACCGACATCCGCGAGCCCGCCGGCACCGCCCCGGACAGGTAGCGGTCGGTCAGCAGCCCCTGAGCCAGCGGCGAGTAGGCGATCAGACTGGTCTGGGTGTCGCCCACCGCGTCCAGGACGCCGCCGTCCTCCACGTACCGGTTGAGGATCGAGTACGCCGACTGGTTCATCAGCACCGGCGTCCCCAGCTCGCGCAGGATCGCCACCGCCTCCCGGTGCTGCTCCGCCGGGTAGTTGGAGATCGCCGCGTACAGTGCCCGGCCCGAGCGGACCGCGCTGTCCAGCGCCCCCATCGTCTCCTCGATCGGGGTCTCCGGGTCGTACCGGTGCGAGTAGAAGACGTCGACGTAGTCCAACCCCATCCGGTCCAACGACTGGTCGAGGCTGGCCAGCAGGTACTTGCGGCTGCCGCCGTTGCCGTACGGGCCGGGCCACATGTCCCAGCCGGCCTTGGTGGCGATGAACAGCTCGTCCCGGTACGGCCGGAAGTCCTGGGCGAACAGGTAGCCGAAGTTGCGCTCGGCGCTGCCGTACGGCGGGCCGTAGTTGTTCGCCAGGTCGAAGTGGGTGACGCCCCGGTCGAAGGCCCGGCGCAGCACCGCCCGCTGCACCTCCAGTGGCTGGGCGTCGCCGAAGTTGTGCCAGAGCCCGAGCGAGACGGCGGGCAGCTGGACGCCGCTGCGGCCGGCCTTCCGGTAGGTCATCGAGTCATAGCGGTCATCCGCGGCGAGGTAGCTCATGGCGGACATCTTGCCAGCCGGCCGTGGCGGATCAAGCCCTTGCCCCACTTCCGGCCGGTGCCTATGCTCGCGGAGGATCGTATGTGTGCGAGGCGAGGGGGAGGCGAGATGGCAGTCCGGACCGTGACCGCCGCCGCGGCCCGCTGTTGTTGTCGCCGCCACCGCAGCACCGACCGCTGACACCACCGCGCCCCGCGGCCCGCACGGGCCGCCGCCCGAGCGGCCCGCCCACCCGGGCGCCCTGCCGCCCGCCCTGTCAGCCGTTCCGCCGGTGCCGCCCGTGTGAGCGCACGCACCGGACCTCGCGCCGGCCCCGTGCTCCGCGCGGCTCACCGTGCCCTGGGACTCCGCCGCTCCCGTCCCAGGCGAGTCCCGAGCCCCTCCCGAGCCCGACCAGAGCGCCCAAGGAGACCGCCGTGCGGTTCACCGTCTCGTCCCTCGTCGCCAACGCCCCCGACCCGGTCACCGGCGTCCGGCGGACCCCGCAGCGGAAGCTGCGCAACGTCATCGACCAGGCGGTCCTCGCCGAGCAACTCGGCTACGACGGCTATGGCGTAGGGGAGCGGCACGGCGAGCCGTTCCTCTCCCCGGCCCCGCCCCTGCTGCTCAGCGCCATCGCCGCCCGTACCTCCACCCTCCGGTTGTTCACCACGGTGACCGTGCTCAGCATCCTCGACCCGGTGCGGGTCGCCGAGGACTACGCGATGCTCGACCAACTCTCGGGAGGCCGACTCGAGTTGATCGTCGGCAAGGGCAACGATCCGCGCCACTTCGGGCTGTTCGGCCTCCCCGAGGAGCGCCAGTGGGAGGCGCTCGCGGAGAACTACGGCCTGCTGCGCCGGCTGTGGCGCGAGGAGAAGGTGACCTGGGAGGGCTCCACCCGGCCGCCGCTGAAGGACGCCACCGTCTGGCCGCGCCCGTTCCAGGACCCGATACCGGTGTGGCACGGCAGCGCGACCAGCAGGCAGTCCACCGATCTCGCCGCCCGCCACGGCGACCCGCTCTTCTCCGCCAACTCCTTCCACCCGCTGGAGAAGTACCGGGCGCTGGTGGAGCACTACCGCGAGCGCTGGGAGCACTACGGGCACGACCCGGCGCGGGCCCGGGTGGGCGCGAGCTTCGGCGGGCTGTACGTCGCCAGGCGTTCACAGGACGCCGTCGAGGGCTTCCGCCCGTACTGGAACGCGCTGCTCGACTCGGCCGCCGGCCGGCACAACAACTCGCCGTTCACATCACTGGAGGACGCGCTGGAGCGCGGATCGGCGCTGGTCGGCAGCCCCCAGCAGGTGATCGAGAAGATCCACCGCTACCACGAGGCCTTCGGCAACGAGGTGGTCGGCATCGGGGTGGACGCGCTCACCGAAGGGGCGCAGCGGGAACAACTGGAGCTGTTCGCAACCGAGGTGGTCCCGGAGGTCCGTCGCGCGCTGCCGTAGTCGCGCGGGCGGGCCGCCCGCCCGCGCAATGCGCCGTGCACCCCTACGCGGCGTGATGCCGACCACCGTCGGTGACGTGACGCGCGCCACCATCCGCGCCGGAATGCCGTTCGGCGGGGCGGGGGATGACGAACGGTCGAGGGGCCGTGGCCGCCGGGGGGCGGCGCACGGCCCTCGACCGTCTCCGCCCGGCGAAGGCGGTCCGGCATGTCGGGTATGTCCGGCAGATCCGTGAGATTCCGTGAGATCCGGGCGATCCGAGGCCTCCGACTCCCCGGACGACGTCCGGCACTGGAATTCTGTACCTACTGGTATGTACAGTGATCCGCATGAGCACCCAGGACCGTCTCATCGAGAGCACCCAGGCCCTCCTCTGGGAGCGCGGCTACGTCGGCACCAGCCCCAAGGCCATCCAGCAGCACTCCGGAGTCGGCCAGGGCAGCATGTACCACCACTTCACCGGCAAGCCCGATCTCGCGGCCGCCGCCCTGCGCCGCAGTGCCGACCAGATGCGGGGCGTCGCCGAGGCCGACCTCGCCGCCCCCGGCACCGCCTACGACCGGATCGCCGGTTACCTGCACCGCGACCGCGACGTCCTGCGCGGCTGCCGGATCGGCCGGATGGCCCAGGACCCGGACGTGGTGGCCGACCCGCAGCTGCGCGCGCCCGTCGAGGAGACCTTCGACTGGTTGCGCGGCCGGATCGCCGGACTGATCGCCGAAGGCCAGGCGGCCGGCGAGTTCGCCCCCGGCCTCGACCCGGCCGACACCGCCGCCGCCGTGGTCGCCGTCGTCCAGGGCGGCTACGTCCTGGCCCGCGCCGCCGACAGCGCCGAGCCCTTCGACCAGGCCGTCCGCGGCGCCCTCGGCCTGCTCGCCGCACACCGCACGGCCTGACCAGTCGTCCTTACCCGCGCCGCCGACCCGAGGGCGCCCGCAGAGCGCCCGCAGAGCCCGCCGAACCTGAGGCACCCGCAGAGCACCCGCAGAGCGCCCGCAGAGCCCGTCGACCCCGAGGAGCCCCACCGTGCACGCCATGCAGTACGAGATCACCCTCCCCGCCGACTACGACATGGGCATCATCCGCCGACGCGTCGCCGACAAGGGCCACCTGCTCGACGCATACCCGGGCCTCGGCCTCAAGGCCTATCTGGTCCGCGAGCGCGGCCACCAGGGTTCGCCCGTCAACCAGTACGCGCCGTTCTACCTCTGGCGCACCGCCGAGGGCATGAACAGCTTCCTCTGGGGAGCGGGCTTCCGCGGCCTGAGTGCCGACTTCGGCCGCCCCGCCGTCCGGCACTGGCTCGGCGCGGGCCTGACCCACGGTGCGTCGGCGGCCCAGGCGGCAGCGGGCGGAGCAGGGGACCAGGTCGGGCCGCCGACCACCGCCACCCGCGAGACCGTACGGCTGCCGGAAGCCGCCGACCCGGCCGAGGCCGCCGAGCGGGCGCTCGCCGACCTCCCCGCGCACCCGGACCTGCACACCGCGGCGGTGGCCGTCGACCCGAGCCGCTGGGAACTGCTCCGCTTCGCCCTCTGGCGCGGCCCGGCCCCTGAAGATGCGCCCGGTGTCCGGTACCAGGTGCTGCACCTCTCCCGCCCCGAACTCGACCGGCTGCCGGCCGGCCGCCACTGGTGAAAGGACCCGTCACCCCGATGTCCTCCGCGACCGCTCCCGCCGACACCGGTCTCACCCGGGCCCCGCTCGACCGCGCGGCCGGCCACGCCCTGCTCGCCGACCTCGCCGGTCCGGGCGCCGCCGCCACCCTCGGCGGCCTGGACGCCCTCGCACCCGGCTTCCCCGACTGGATCGTCACCAGCCTCTTCGGCGGCACCTACCAGCGCCCGGGCCTCGCCCTGCGCGACCGTCAGATCGCCAACCTGGCCGCCCTCACCGCCCTCGGCGGCGTCGAGCCGCAGCTCGCCGACCACGTCCGGTACAGCCGGCGGATCGGCCTGACGGAGGCGGAGATCACCGAGGTGCTCGTCCACCTCGCCCCGTACGTCGGCCTCCCCAAGGCACTGGCCGGCCTGCGCGTCGCCACCGCCGCCTTCGCCGAGACGGGCGACCCCGCCAGGACCGCCGCTCAGACCCCCGGGACCGCCGGGACCGCTGAAACGGCTGGGACCGCCGAGAGCACGCCCCCGGAGACCGAGGCATGAGCCGCACCGTCCGCACCGTTCTCGGCGACCTGGACCCCGCCGACCTCGGCGTCACCGACTCCCACGACCACCTCTTCATCCGCAGCCCGCTGCTCCCCGGCCAGGAGCTGGACGATCCGGCCGCCGCCGAGGCCGTCCTGCGCGGCTACGCCGCCGCCGGTGGCCGCACCTTCGTCCAGTGGACCCCGCACGGCCTGGGCCGGGGCGCGGACTCCCTCGCCGCGCTCTCCCGTGCGACCGGCGTCCAGATCGTCGCCGCCACCGGCGCGCACCAGGCCGTCCACTACCCTCCGGGCTTCTTCCCCGAGCTCCCCGCGCTCCCCGAGGCCGCCGCGCTCCCCGCGCTCCCCGAGTCCCCCCGACCCGGCGTCGAGTCGGCCGAGCGCCCGGGCACGTACGCCGACCTGGCGGAACGTTTCGTCGCCGAACTCACCACCGGTCTGCCCGGCGCGCCCGACGGCGTCCGGGCCGGGCTGATCAAGGTCGCGGACGACGCGGGGCCGGCCAGCCGGCACACCCGGTGGACGATGGCCGCGGCCGCCGAGGCCCACCACGCCACGGACTCCCCGATCGCCGTCCACCTCGAAGCCGACGGCGCCCCGCACTGGGTACTGCACCAGCTGTGCGACCGGCACGGCGTCCGGCCCGACCGGATCATCCTCGGCCACCTCACCCGGCTGCCCGACCGCCGGATGCACCGCGCCCTGGCCGCCGAAGGCGTCCGTCTCGCCCTGGACAGCCCGTCCCGGGCCGGCCACCCCGCCGACCACCAGGCCTTCGACGTGATCGCCGACCTGGTCGAGGCGGGTCATGCCTCCCGACTGCTGCTCGGCGCCGACACCACCACCCGGTCCGCCCGCGCGGCCGGCGGCCCGGTCCGCCTGCTCACCGAGCTCGCCCCGCGCCTGGCCCGCAGCTACGGCCCCGAACTGACCGAGCTGCTCCTCATCACCAACCCGGCCGCCGCCTTCGCCGCCGACTGGCGCGTGCCGTAGTGCGCCCTCGTCGAACGGGCCCCGGACCAGCGGAGCCGGGAGTGGGCGATCCCCGGGGTGCGGGAACCAGCCGAGGGCCCTCCGGCCCGCCGTCCACGGTGCCGGCCATGACGGCGCCGACGCTCCGAACCCTCACGACCGCCGACTGGCCGCTCTGGCGGGACCTCCGCCTCGCCGCCCTGACCGATGCGCCGGAGGCCTTCAAGGCCGGCCTCGCCGACTGGCACCAGGGCGGCGAGGACCGCTGGCACGACCGGCTCCGCCGCGCGGACGCCCACCACGTCGCGGCCCTCCTCGGCGACGACCCGGTGGGCCTGGTCGGCGGCATGCCCGGATCGCCGGACGGCGTACCGGAGTTGCGCTCGCTCTGGGTCGCCCGGCGGGCACGGGGCCGGGGCGTCGCGGACCGGCTCATCGCAGAGGTCGAGCGCTGGGCCCGGGGCACCGGCGGCAGCGCGCTGCGCCTCGCCGTGCTCCCCGGCAACGTGGCGGCGCTCGCCCTCTACCGCCGCCACGGTTTCACCCCGCTCGCGCAGCCCGGCGACCTGCTCGCCGACGGGGTCACCCGGGAACTCCTCCTGGAGAAGCCCCTGGGCTGACCGCTGCCGACGCACCGGTACCGAAGGAACCGGGGCGGCGTCGGGGAGATCCGGGGGACACGGAGGCGGGGCCTGTGCCGTACGGGGGGCGGCACAGGCCCCGACCTCCACCGGGCCGGCGGGGCGACCGGCGGGTCACATGTGGGTGCCGCCGTCGATGCGCAGCTCGGTGCCGGTGACGAAGGCACCGTCGTCGGAGGCGAGCATGGCGATCACGCCGGCCACCGTCTCCGGGCCGGCGAAGCCCTGGCCGAGGGCGGGGGAGAGCTTGGCCAGCAGGCTGAAGTCGGCGTCGGCGGGCAGGCCCGGGTTGTGGGTCATGCCGCTGTCGATGCTGCCCGGCGCGACGCAGACCGCGCGCAGGCCCTGCTTCGAGTACTCCGAGGCGATGGCGTGGGTGAAGGACTGGATGCCGCCCTTGGTCGCGGCGTACGCGGCCATGTAGGGGTGGGCGAAGCTCGCGGAGGTGGAGCTGAAGTTGACCACCACGCCCCTACCGCCGGCGAGGAGCGCGGGGAGCGCCTCGCGCGTCATCAGGAAGGTGCCGGTCAGGTTCACCGCGAGGAGCTTGTTCCAGAACTCCAGGCTGGTCTCGTGGGTGTGCGAGGAGCGGAGGATGCCGGCCGCGTTGACCAGCACGTCCAGGCCGCCCAGGCCGACGATCGCCTCGGCGACGCCCGCGACGACGGCCGCCTCGTCCGAGATGTCCAGCACCTGGATGGTCAGGCGGTCCGCGGTGCCCTCGGCGGTGGCGCGGTCCAGGGTCTTCTTCAGACCGTCCTCGTCGACGTCGACGGCGACGACCTTCCCGCCCTCGGCGAGGATCCGGTGCACGGTGGCCTGGCCGATGCCCGAGCCGCCGCCGGTGATCAGGACGTTCCGTCCGCTGAAGCGCTCCATGGTGGTACTCCGTTCGTTCGTGGTCTCTCGACCTCGGGAGACACGGTACGTCGAACTGGCACGTCGTGCCAAAAAGTCTCTTTGTGTCATTCCGTCGTGACATGCCACCCTGGCAATCACCCGCGTAGGCTGGGCCCCGTGACCGGACGCCCGACCCTGACCCAGCGCCGCCGTGAGGCCACCCGCCTGGAGATCGCCCGTACCGCCGCCGCGCTCTTCGCCGAGCGGGGGGCGGAGGCGGTCACCGCCGAGGAGATCGCCCGTGTGGCGGGCATCTCGCTGCGCACCTTCTACCGGTACTTCTCCGTCAAGGAGGACGCCGTCGCCCCGCTGCTCGCGGCGGGTGGGCAGGAGTGGGTGGAGCTGTTCGCGGCGAGCCCCGCCGAGCTGCCGATGCGCGAGGCGCTGGAACGCGCGGCGGTCGCGTCGCTGACCCCTGTGGACGAGACGCGGGCCGAGATGATGCGGTGGGCCCGCGGACTGCTGCGCGATCCGAAGCTGAACGCCACCTGGCAGCGCGTCCACGCCGACTCGGAGGAGCGGCTGCGGACGGCCCTCGCCGAGCGCTGCCCGGACGGCACCGACCCGCTGGAGATCCGGCTGGCCTCCGCCGCCGCGACCGCGGCGATCCGGGTGGCGCTGGAGCAGTGGGCGTCCTCCGAGGCGCCCCTCGAAGGCCCGGGCTCCCCGCAGGACCTCGGCGCGCGCTGCATGCGCGAGCTCACGGCGGGGCTTCGGCTGTGGGAGCGGACGGGCTGAGCCCGTGGGGGCTCATGCTCCGTCTTCGGCCGGCATCCGACGGCTGACAGCTGACAGATAACAGATAACAGAATTCAGACGACAACTTTCGAAATCTGTTATCTGAACGTTGTCATCCGTCCGCCCCGCTCCCCGTAGCCTCCCAGCCGCGATCAGCTTTCTCCCAGCTGGCGTTAGGGTTGTTCCTCGCGCCCCGGCGGGGGGAACCGGGGTGACCTCCTCGGATGTCCCCAGCGGAGGGGACTGGAGTTCGAGGCGTGGGAGCAAGTAGGACATGGGTCTGACGAGCCACAAGGTGCTGGCGCTGACCGCACTGGTCGCGGTCGTGATGATGGTCGGCACGGTCTGGTTGTGGCCCAGACTCGCGAAGAAGACCTGGCAGGCGGTGCTCGGCCGGATCGGTGCCCTGCTCGCCACCCAGCTCGCGGTGCTCGCCGCGCTCGGCCTGGTCGCGAACAACTACTTCGCCTTCTACAGCAGTTGGGACGACCTGCTGGGCACCGGCGACACCGGCCCGGTGGTCATACACAACAAGGCGGACGCCTCCGGCCGGCTCATGGTGGAGACGATGGGCCAGGCCTCGGTCAAGGGCGGCGGCGCGATGGGCCGCGAGCCGAGCCAGTCCGGCGAGATCCGCAAGGTCCGGATCGACGGCGCGGCCAGCCGGCTGTCCACCGAGGGCTACGTCTACCTGCCCCCGCAGTACTTCCAGCCGGAGTACGCCCAGAAGCAGTTCCCGGCCGTGATCGTCAGCACCGGATTCCCAGGAATCGCGGAGAACCTGATCACCCGCTTCAACTACCCGGGCGCCGCGCTCAAGCTGCTGCAGGAAGGCCGGATGCAGCCGACCGTCATGGTCCTGGTGCGTCCCTCGCCCGCGCTGCCGCAGGACACCGAGTGCGAGGACGTCCCGAACGGCCCGCAGTCCGACACCTACTTCACCAAGGACGTGCCCTCGGCGATCCAGGCCAGCTACCGGGTCTCCACCGACCCGCAGGCCTGGGCCTTCATGGGCAACTCGACCGGCGGCTACTGCGCGCTCAAGCTCGCCATGCGCCACCCGGACGTCTTCCCGACCGCCGTCGCGCTCTCCGCCTACTACGACGCCGCCGACGACCCGACCACGGGCGACCTCTTCGGCGGCAGCAAGCAGCGCCGCGACGAGGCCAACCTGATGTGGCGGCTGAAGAACCTGCCGCAGCCGAAGGTGTCCGTGCTGCTGGCCGGAACCAAGAAGGGCGACGGCGGCTACCGGCAGGAGACCGAGGCCTTCGTCGACGCGGTGCGGAGCCCGATGAAGGTCTCGTACAGCATGCTGGAGAACGGCGGCCACAACTTCGAGACCTGGAGCGCCCTGCTGCCGTCCTCGCTGGAGTGGCTGTCCCAGCACCTCAAGGTGCCGAACCAGACCGTCTGAACCTGACCGACCGCGAGCCCGAACGAGCGGCCCCGAAGGACCAGACCCTCGACGACCGGACCGCAACGACCGAACCCCCGGAGCCACGGCCCGGGGGTTCGGTCGTTGCGGTCCGCTTCTGGGCCGGTCGGGTCGTTCAGGAGCCTTATGGCCCCCGCCCGGCGGTCCCGCCGCTCAGGCCAGCCGCTCCAGCGTCCCGGTGTGCAGCTCGCCGACCCGGCCGCCCTCGCCCTCGAAGGTCCAGAAGGCCCGCACCGTCAGCTTGCCGAGGTCCATCACATGGCTGACGGTGATCCCGCTCTGCTCGGTCCAGCTGACGAAGTAGATCTCCGGCGCGACCTCGGCGACGTGCAGCCGCACGTCCTCCCACTGGCCCGCGGACTCGCCGAGGCCCTCCCAGCGCAGCCGAGTGCCGTCGGCCGAGTAGGTGTTGCGGAAGGCCGCGCCGTTGTCGGCCTGGAAGAGGTAGGTGCGGCCGGCGAAGGCGGGCAGGGGCGCGGTCATGGTGGGGCGGGTCCTCGTCTCGGTCAGGTCGTGGCTGTCGGGTCGTGGCGAGCACCCGGTCGGGCTCGCCGCTCTTGTGCACGGCGGATGATGTCCGACTCCCAATTTATCCGACCGGGCCCAGTCGGTCAGGTACTCGCCACGGTACGGTCCGCCGCCAGGTCGCCGGCAGGCCACCAGCGCTGCCGGCAGGCCGCTCACCGGCCTGAACCGCCTGGATCGTGCCCTGTCCCCGCCGGCCGGAACCTCCGCCCGGCCCAGCCGCAGCCCACTGCTCCCGGAGAACGATCAACTGGACTGCCAACCGGCGTCGTTGATCGACACCACTGTGAGCTGCGCGACAACGGGGCGGGCCGGGTTGTCCGTTCACGGACGACCCGCCTAGCCTGCAACGGTCGTCCGCCCTCGCGGACCCCGCCGCCGGGACGCCGAGTCCCGTCCACCCGTCGGCGGGTCACCGAGCACCACAGCGGACGGGAGCGGGGGAACCAAGGTCAGCGCCCGGCCCGTACGCCCCCGCGTGCGGCCGCGGCTAGGGGTGAAGCCGTCCCACCGGCGGCCGGGCAACCTCAGCCCGAATCCGACAGCTCACCTCGCAGGCGTCGCAGAGGTCACCCCATGCCCCAGCCTGCCAGCTCCACGCACCGGCCCGCGCTCGCTCTCGCGCCCGCCCGCCGCCGCGGCCCGCGCCACGCCCGTCCGTCCCACCGCGGCCGCAACGCCGCGCTCGCCGCCACCGGGGCGTTCGCCATCAGCGGCGCCGGCCTGCTCGGCCTGCCGTCCGTCAACGGTGCCCAGGCCGCCACCGCGCCGACCGTCACCCAGGACCGGCTCGCCCCCGCCACCATGGTCGCGGGCAAGGCCACCACCGCCTCGCTGGGCCTGCACTCCTCGGCCTGCTTCACCGCGAAGACCGTCGGCGTGGGTGTGCGCGACGCGCGCGGCACCAACCTCGACTTCCCCGGCAACGCCTCCAACGTGCAGATCTGCCCGAGCGGGGTCGGCTTCACCAGCGGTGCGCGCACCCTGCCCGCCGGGACGTACACCCAGTTCGGCTTCTGGCAGGACCTCGGCGGCGGCTGGCACAACCTGCCCTCGCAGCAGCTGGTGGTCTCCGCCACCGGGACGTCCACCCCGACCCCGACCCCGACCCCGACGGCCACGCCGACCCCGACGGCCTCGACGACCCCCACGGCCACGCCGACCCCGACCCGGACGGCCACGCCGACCGCCACCCCCACGGCCTCGACGACTCCCACGGCCACGCCGACCCCGACGCCGAGCACCACCCCCAGCACCACCCCGAGCCCGAGTACCCCGGCACCGTCCTCCCCGGTCGTCGGCAAGTCGCTGACCTGGTCGGACGAGTTCAACGGCGCGATCAGCTGGGGCCAGCGCTGGGTCGGTGACAAGAGCACCGCGTACCGCTACGGCAACCACAACCCGGGCGACAACAAGCTCGACTGGCTGAACAGGAACAACGTCGGCGTCGCCAACGGGGTCGCCACCTTCACCGCCACGTCCGGCGGTCCGGTGCTGGAGAACGGCAAGCAGTCCTGGAACACCGGCTTCCTGACCACCGAGGGCTCCAGTGAGGGCTTCCAGGTCAAGACCGGCGACTACGCCGAGACCCGGGTCAAGCTGCCCGCCGGCAGCGGCGCCTGGCCGGCCCTGTGGACGTGGAAGAACGGCAACGGGGAGATCGACTCCTTCGAGTACCACCCCGACAACCCGAACCTGCTGGAGCTGACCAACCACGTCAACCCGGGCCACGGGAAGTACTACACCGACGCGAGCGCGATCGCGAAGGACCAGTGGGTGACCATCGGCACCTACTACGGCGCCGACTCGGTGGACTGGTACGTCAACGGCGTCAAGGTCTTCTCGGACGGCAAGGGCGTCGGCGCCGGCTGGTCGGCGTACCTGATCCTCAACCTCTCGGTGTGCGCGGGGCAGTACCACCCCGCGCCGCAGGGGACCGCCCCGATCACCTTCGCCGCCGACTACGTCCGCGTCTACCGGTAGGACGGGCGGCACGGGCGGGCGCCGCGCGGCGTCCGGGCCCGGCGGACCGCCCCGCCGGCCGGAGGATCCCGCAGACAGGAGGATCCCGCCGGTAGGACCGCTCCTACCGGCGGGACCAAGTGGCTCAGGAACGGGCGATCCTCTCGACCACCGTGATGTCGAACGGCTGCCGGTTGTTGGACTCGTTCCGGTCGTCCGCACTGCGCACCGTGACCGCTCCGCCGCCCAACCTGCCCGCCGGCAGCCGCGGGTCGAGCCGGACCGGGATGAGGGCGGTCGCGCTGCGCGCCTCTCGCAGACCCGGGCCGAACACGCACCGCACGATGCGGCCGTGGGCCGTCACCTGGCAGTCGGACGGGAAGTACGGGCCCTCCGTGGTGACGCCCTCCGGCAGGGCGACCACGACCGTGAACGGGGACGCGGTGGTGTCCGGGCCCCCGTTGCCGACGAAGGCGTGGATGGTGGTGGTGCCGCCGGGGGTGGCCGGGTCCGGGTCGAGCCTGACCACCTCCAGGTCGGAGTCGGAGGTCCGGGCGGCGGCCGGCGCGGGCAGGGTGGACGCCTGGGGCGTCGACGGTGCGGGCAGGGTGGAGGCCTCGGGCGTCGACGGTGCGGGCAGGGTGGTCGCCTCGGGCGTCGACGGTGCGGGCAGGGTGGTCGCCGGGGGTGCGCCCGCCGTGACCTCCAGCGCGGGCCGGGGCTCGGGCCGCCGCAGCGCCCAGGACGGGTCGCCGGCCAGCACCATCACCGCGCACCCCGCCGCCACGGCCGCGACCAGCCCGGCCCCGCCGGACCTCCGCCCTCTCGCGGTGCGCCGCCCGCCACGGTGCGGCCCCTCCTCACCCGGTGCGTCGCCGTCCCTTGCGTCGACCCGCACGCCGTCCCGCACGCCCCGGTGCTGCTGCTCCATCCCCGCTCACCCTGCCCTCGCATCCCGGCCGCCCGCGCCGTTGCGGGCCGCGTCGGCACCAGGGTGGCGGAGCCGCCGCCCGAGCCCGGTGACAACCCGCCCGTCGTCCGCCCGAACGGATGACGTGACGGGCCGTCCCGACCGGGCCGGCCGACAGCGGGGGCTGACGAGCGGTCAGGGCGCGAGGACCTGCCCCAGCCGGGTCGCGATCTGCTGCATCACCGGTACCAGCGAGGCGGCCCCGGCAGGTTCCTCCAGGGCCCGGATGCGGGCCTCCGGTCCGGAGACCGAGAGGGCGGTGGGCGTCGGCGCGCCCGGGACGGCGAGCGCGATGCAGCGGACGCCGATCTCCTGCTCCTGGTCGTCGACCACGTAGCCGCGCTCGCGCGCCTCGGCGAGCTGGCGCATCAGCTCCTGCGGATCGGTGACCGTGTACTCGGTGTGCGCGGGCAGCGGATTGGGGCCGAGGACGGCGCGTGCCTCGTCCTCGGGCAACTGGGCGAGCAGCGCCTTGCCGACGCCGGTGCAGTGCGGCTGCACCCGTCGGCCGACCTCGGTGAACATCCGCATCGAGCGGCGCGACTGCACCTGGCCGACGTACACCACCTCGCCGCCCTCCAGCACCGCCAGGTTGGCGGTCTCGCCGGTGGCTTCCATGAGCTCGGCCAGGTACGGGCGGGCCCAGCTGCCGAGCAGTCGGCCGGCCGTCTCGCCGAGGCGGATCAGCCGGGGGCCGAGGGTGTAGCGGCGCGCGGTGTCCTGGCGGACATAGCCCTGCTGGACGAGGGTACGAACCAGTCGGTGGATGGTCGGCATCGGGAGGCCGGAGGTGGTGGAGAGCTCGCTGAGCGTGGCCACGCCGCCGGAGTCGGCCAGCGCCTCCAGGAGTTGGAAGGCGCGCTCGACGGACTGCACGCCGCCGCCGGTGCGGTCGGCGCCTGTCGTCGATGCTGGGTCGGGGGTCGCAACCACCGGCGTTCCCTTCGCTGTCGGGGAGGAGTGGAGTCCCGGCGATCTCTTCAACAAATCGTTGAAATTCTGTATCGCGGAAACTAGTCTCCACCTTACAGAATCGAGCTCGCCGACTCGGCGGTCCCGATCGAGGAAGTCCCCAGCGAGTCCCCGAGTGAGTTCGCCGAGCGTCGCCGATCGACTTCGCCGAGCGAGTTCCCGGAGAAGTTCCCGGAAGGAGTTCCCGCCGGAGCTTCCTTCGCCAGGCCCAACCGTCTTAGGAGTGTCCTGCTCATGGCTGCAGATCAGGGGCCCTCGCCCAGCCTCCGGCCGGGGGTACCCCCAACCGCTTCCACCGCCGCTCCGGTCGTCACCGTCGACGGCCCCCGCGTCCACCGGGCGGAGGAGGTGCTCACGCCCGAGGCGGTCGCCTTCGTCGCCGGGCTCCACCGCGCCTTCGAGGGGCGGCGGCAGGAACTGCTGGCCCGGCGCAGGACCCGTCGCGCCGAGATCGCCGCCACCGGCACGCTCGACTTCCTCCCCGAGACCGCCGCGATCCGGGCCGGGGACTGGAAGGTCGCCGGGGCGCCCCGCGCACTCCAGGACCGCCGGGTCGAGATCACCGGCCCGACCGACCGCAAGATGGTCGTCAACGCGCTCAACTCCGGGGCGAAGGTGTGGCTCGCCGACTTCGAGGACGCCACCTCCCCGACCTGGGAGAACGTGGTCGGCGGCCAGGTCAACCTGATCGACGCCTTCGAAGGCCGGATCGACTTCACCAGTGAGACCGGCAAGGCGTACACCCTCAAGCCCGCCGCCGAACTCGCCACCGTCGTGGTCCGCCCGCGCGGCTGGCACCTGGACGAGAACCACCTGCTGGTCGACGGCACCCCGGTGGCCGGCGCGTTCGTCGACTTCGGCCTCTACTTCTTCCACAACGCGGCCCG
The DNA here is from genome assembly GCF_055383135.1 of Kitasatospora sp. Xyl93. Taxonomy (NCBI): domain Bacteria; kingdom Bacillati; phylum Actinomycetota; class Actinomycetes; order Kitasatosporales; family Streptomycetaceae; genus Kitasatospora; species Kitasatospora sp. Xyl93. The sequence continues at coordinate 6,769,959 of NZ_AP029185.1, forward strand.
GCTGCTGGCCAGGGGCGCCGACGACCCCAACTCCGGTCCGTACTTCTACCTGCCGAAGACCGAGAGCCACCTCGAGGCCCGGCTGTGGAACGACGTGTTCACCCATGCCCAGGCCGAACTCGGCATCCCGTACGGCACGATCCGGGCGACGGTGCTGATCGAGACCATCACCGCCGCGTTCGAGATGGACGAGATCCTCCACGAGCTGCGCGACCACGCGGCCGGGCTCAACGCCGGGCGCTGGGACTACCTGTTCTCGATCGTCAAGAACTTCCGCGACGCGGGCGTGCACTACATCCTGCCGGACCGCAACAGCGTCACCATGGCCTCGCCGTTCATGGCCGCCTACACCCGGCTGCTGGTGCGGACCTGCCACCGGCGCGGTGCCCACGCGATCGGCGGCATGGCCGCGTTCATCCCGAGCCGCCGCGACCCCGAGGTCAACGCGGCCGTGCTGGAGAAGGTAAAGGCGGACAAGGACCGCGAGGCCGGCAACGGCTTCGACGGCTCCTGGGTCGCCCACCCCGACCTGGTGCCGGTCGCCCGGGCCTGCTTCGACGCGGTGCTCGGCGAGCGCCCCCACCAGAAGGACGACCCCGGCCCGGCGGAGCCGGTGACCGCCGCCCAGCTGCTCGACGTCGCCGGAGCCGGTGGCACCTGCACCCGCGCGGGGCTGCACAACGCCGTCCAGGTCGGCATCCGCTACATCGAGGCCTGGCTGCGCGGAGTGGGTGCGGTCGGCATCTTCAACATGATGGAGGACGCCGCCACCGCCGAGATCTCCCGCTCGCAGATCTGGCAGTGGATCCACAACGGGGTCGTGCTGTCGGACACCGGTGAGAAGGCCACCGCGGAGCTGGTCCGCGCGCTGGTCGCGGCGGAGCTGGCCGAACTCCTCGCGGAGCTGGGCGAGGAGGCCTACGGTGCGGGCCGCTGGCGCGAGGCCGCCCAGCTCTTCGAACAGGTCGCCCTGGCCGAGGAGTTCGTGGAATTCCTGACCCTCCCCGCGCTTCCTCTGCTGGGCTGAGCCCGGCGGTCCACCCCTTCGTTCCGTACGGCGACGAGTCCGGCCGTCCTCTCCTCGCCGTGCGGAACGGTCTTTTCCACGTAAGGAGTTCACCCATGGCGCGCATGTTCTTCAACGGCCAGGCGATGGTCGGCGGCCCCTTCCACGCCAAGGTCGCCGACTCGCTGATCGGGCCGGCCCGGACCGCCCCCGGCTACCGCTTCTTCTCCATCGACCACAGCGGTGGTACGGACGTCTGCCCGGGGCTGCTGGCGGACCCGGAGGCGGACACCGCCATCCAGGGCGAGCTGTACGACATTCCCCTGGAACGGCTGCGGGACGTCATCCTGCCGGGCGAACCGCGGGAGCTGGAGCTGGGGGTGATCGAGCTGGAGGACGGGTCCGCGTGCCTGTCGATGCTGCTCTCCCGGGGCGAGCTGGAGCGCGGCGTCCACCGCGAGATCACCCACCACGGCGGCTGGCGCGCCTACCTGGCGTCGATCGGGCGGACGGCCTGACGGGGGAGCGGGCAGCGGGCGGCGGGCAGCGGGCAGCCGGGAAGACAGAGAACAGGAAACAGAGAACAGAGTTCAGCGAACAGATGATGAAAGTTGTCAGCTGTTCGCTGAACTCTGTCAGCTGAACTCCGTCCGCTGAACCCTGTCCGCCGAACGCCGCGGCCCCGGACCCTCGCCGTGGGTCCGGGGCCGCGGTCCGCACACCCGTCGGGTGTACGGAGCCGGGGGCGCACCGTCCCTGGGCGTCCCCGGAGCGCGGGGTGGGCGTCAGACCGGACGGGCCGCCAGCTCGCGGGCGGCCCGGGCGCAGTCCAGCGCGATCCGGTCCTCGTCGACGGTGGTCAGCCGCCCCTTCTCGACCACCGCGTTGCCGTTGACGAACAGCACCGACAGCGGCGGCAGCGCCCCGAAGGTGAGCGCGGCGACCGGGTCGGCGATGGACGAGTGCATGATCCCGTCGACCTTCCACAGCGCCAGGTCGGCGAGCTTGCCGACCTCGATCGAGCCGATCTCGTCCTGCCGGCCGAGCACCCGGGCGCCGCCCATGGTGCCCAGGCGCAGCGCCTGCCGCCCGGTCAGCGCGGTGGGGGAGCCGTGCAGCCGGTTGATCAGCAGGGCGTTGCGCAGCTCCGTCCCCAGCTCGCCGGACTCGTTGGACGCGGTGCCGTCCACCCCGAGCCCGACCGGGACGCCGGCCCGGATCATGTCGGGCACCCGGGCGATGCCGGCCGCCAACCGGGCGTTGGAGGACGGGCAGTGGGCGACGCCGGTGCCGGTCTCGGCGAACTTGGCGATGTCGGAGTCGTCCATGTGGACGCAGTGCGCCATCCAGACGTCCTCGCCGAGCCAGCCCACCGACTCGAAGTAGTCGGTCGGCCCCATGCCGAACAGTTCCTTGCAGAACCGCTCCTCCTCGGCGGTCTCCGAGCCGTGGGTGTGCAGCCGGACGCCCTTGCTGCGGGCGAGTTCGGCCGACCGGCGGAGCAGCTCGGTGGAGACCGAGAAGGGCGAGCAGGGTGCGAGCGCGACGTGCAGCATCGAGCCGAACGAGGAGTCGTGGTACCGGTCCACGGCGGCCTCGGAGGCGGTCAGGATGGCGTCCAGTTCCTCGACCGCGTGGTCCGGCGGCAGCCCGCCGTCCTTCTTGGAGCGGTCCATCGAGCCGCGCAGCGCGGTGAATCGCAGGCCGAGTTCCCGGACGGCCTCGACGGAGGCGCCGAGGACGTCGCCGCCGTCCTTCGGGAACACGTAGTGGTGGTCGGAGGCGGTGGTGCAGCCGGACTTGAGCAGTGCGGCGGCGGAGCCCTGGCTCGCGGCGTGGACGAGTTTCTCGTCGATCCGCGCCCAGGTCGGGTAGAGGGCGACCAGCCAGTCGAACAGGATGTCGTCCTGGGCCAGGCCGCGGGTGATCCACTGGTAGAAGTGGTGGTGGGTGTTGACCAGTCCGGGGGTGGCGAGGTGGCCCTGGCCGTCGATCCGGCGCACCACGTTGTCCAGCCACGCGGGGGCGGGCCCGGCGCCCACCGCCTCGATGGTGTTGCCGAGGAGGACGACGTGGCCGCGGGCGTACTCGGTGTCGTTCGCGTCCACGGTGGCGATCGCGACGTTCTCGATCACGATCCGCTGGTCGGCGGGCGGGGGCTGGACTGCCATGGTGTGACTCCTAGGGGGAGGGACGGGAGGGGCGGGCACCGCGGGAGCACCCGCTCCTCCCGGGACCGGTCAGGACGGTGTCGCCGTCGGTGTCGTCGGTGTTGTCGGCATCGTCGGTACCGTCGGCGCCGTCGTGTCGGAGGCCGAGCCGGCCCGGGACCTGCGGCCGGCCCCGACGTGGTGGAACAGCAGGTTGAGCAGGACGGCCGTCACGCAGCCGGCCGAGATCCCCGAGTGCAGCAGGGTCCGGGCGGCCTCCGGGAAGGAGTCGTAGAACGTCGGCACGGCGATCGGGACGATGCCCACGCCGAGCGAGACCGACACCAGGATGGTGTTCGAACCGGACTCCAGGCCGGCCTCCGCGAGGGTGCGGATGCCGCTGGCCGCGACCGTGCCGAAGAGCACGATCCCGGCGCCGCCGAGGACGGGCTGCGGCACCAGGGAGACGACCGAGCCCAGCACGGGGAACAGCCCCAGCAGGACCAGGATGCCGCCGCCGGCCGCGACCACGAAGCGGCTGCGGATCCTCGTCAGCGCCACCAGCCCGATGTTCTGGGCGAAGGCGCTGGCGGCGAAGCCGTTGAAGACGGGGCTGAGCGCGGTGGCCAGGCCGTCGGCCCGCAGGCCGGCGGCGAGGGTGGGTTCGTCGGCCTCGCGGTCGACGATCCTGCCGAGCGCGAGCATGTCGGCGGTGGACTCGGTCATCGAGACGACCATGACGATGCACATCGAGACGATCGCGGCGGCGTCGAACATCGGCGCGCCGAAGTGGAACGGGGACGGGAGCGAGAAGACGTTCGCCTCCTTGACCGCGCCGAAGTCGGCGAGCCCCAGCGGGAAGGCGATCAGGGTGCCGAGCGCCAGGCCGACGAGCAGTGACAGCTGCTGCCAGAAGCCGCGCAGCAGCCGGTTGCAGAGCACCACCGCGACGAGGGTGGTCGCGGCGAGGCCGACGGCCCGCATGGAGCCGTACCCGGGGGCGCCCGGCGAGCCGCCGCGCGCCCAGTTGACCGCCACCGGAAGCAGGGACACCCCGATGAGGGTGATCACGGTGCCCTGGACGACCGGGGGGAAGAACCGGATGAGCTTGCAGAAGTACGGTGCCGCGAGGAAGCACAGCAGCCCCGCGACGATCACCGCTCCGAAGATCACCGGGAGGGCGTCCTTCGGGCCGCCCGTCCTCTCGACGGTGCCCTTGGCTATGGCGATCATGGGCGCGACCCCCGCGAAGGAGACGCCGTTCACGAACGGCAGCCGCGCGCCGATCCTCCAGACGCCGAGGGTCTGGAGCAGGGTGGCCAGTCCGGCGGTGAACAGGCTGGCCGAGATGAGCAGGGCGAGTTCGGCGGGGGAGAGCCCGACGCCGGCGCCGACGATCAGCGGGGGCGCGACGACCCCCGCGTACATCGCGGCGACGTGCTGGAGTCCGGTGGAGAGCAGCTTCGCCGGCGGCAGCAACTCGTCCACGGGGTGGGGCCCGGTCCGGGGCGGCTCGCCGGAGAGCTTGGGCGGCTCCCCGGGGAGCCTGGGCGGATCGCCGGGGAGGTGGGCCGGTGCGCCGGAGTGCTGGGCCGGTGCGCCGTCCGGGCCGGGCGTTCTTGCCGGGGTGGAACCGCCGTCTGTACTGCTGGTGTTGCTGGGTGCCATGTCGAGCCCCTCTTGTGCCCGTGGCTCCCGGCGCGCCCGTGGCGCTGGAGAGCGGCTGGTGCTGGTGCGACCGAGGGTGGGACGGCGGTGCAAGGGCCCCTCGGCGGGCCTCTCCGGTGCCCCGGGCCGGCCGCCGCGAGGCAGACACGAACTCCGGTGGGTGGGGGTGGGGTTGGAGCAACTGCTGGTACGGGTGGCGCGTGGGATGGGGCGGGTGGCGCGGCCGACCCGGACTCGGCCGGCCCGTGGGGGCCGGGGGGTGCGGCGATTCCGGGCGGTGTCCACCTGGCGGGGCGAGTCAGGCGACCGGGATGACCGGGACGACGCCCTCGCGGTGAACGGTGCCCTCGATCAGGCCGTACATGCGGTCCGCGGCGAAGTAGACCTCGTTGTCGTTCTCCAGGCCGAACGGCTCCAGATCGACCAGGAAGTGGTGCTTGTTGGGCAGTTCGAGGCGGACCTCGTCCACCTCGGCCCGGTTGTTCAGGACCCGGGTGCCCATCGCGTGCAGGGTCTGCTGCAGCGAGTAGGAGTAGGTCTCGGCGAACGCCTCCAGCAGGTGCCGCCTCACCTGGGTGTAGGAGCGGTTCCAGTGGGGCTGGGCCTCGCCGTCCGCGCCGCTGTAGCCGAACTTCCAGCGGGCGGTGACCTGGGTGGCGAGGATGCGGTCGTACGCCTCCTGGAGGGTGGTGTAGTCGTCCTTGATGTAGCCCCAGAACTCCGAGTTGGTGGAGTTCAGGACGACCAGGTCCTTCAGGCCGGAGACGACCTGGACGGACTCCCCGTCGTAGACGATCTCGCTGGTGCGGACCTCCTGGCCGCTGCGGACGAAGGAGTGGCCGACCTCCTCCGAGCCGATGAAGCGGGCCGAGCTGTCCGGCGTCCTGATCCGTTCCCAGGCGTACTCCTCGATCCGGATCCGGGCGCTGTGCACGACGCCGCGCTCGGTCTCGTCGACGAAGTGGCGCGCCAGGAGGATGCCGAACGCCTCGGCGGACTCGATGCCGTACTTCTTGGCGAAGGCGTAGACGGTGTTCTTGGTGGTGTCGGTGGGGAGGCAGTTGGCGTTGGACCCGGTGAGGTGGACGTCCTCGAACTCGCCGCGGAGCGCGACCGAGACGTTCAGGTCCTTGATCTCGTGCCGGGTGGAGTCGCGGTGGATCCGGACTATGCGGTTCTCCGCCTTGCCGTACTGGTTCTGACCGAGCAGGTGGGCCATGACGTGGCTCCTAAGCTTGTCAAGGTCGGTCGGTCCTAGCTTCCGCGGTAGACCGAGTATCCGAACGGGTTGAGCAGCAACGGCACGTGGTAGTGGTGCTGTTCGGGCGCGACCGTGAAGACGATCGAGACCTCGGGGAAGAACGGCGGCTCGGCGGACCGGAGCGCGTGGTACGCGCCGGTGTCGAAGAGCAGCCGGACGACCGAGCCCGCCTCCACGGCCGGCAGGTCCCTGACCCGGCCGTCGGAGTCCGTGGCGGAGGCGCCGAGCACCTGCCAGCCACCCTCGGTGCGCAGTGCGAGCTCGACCGGGACGCCCGCGGCCGGGTGGCCGAGGCTGGTGTCGAGCACATGGGTGGAGATGCCAGTCATGGGTGAAGTGGCCTTACTCATGGGGGAGGTGACGAGACGTCGGTCGTCACTCGTGGTCGGCGCCCGGAGACGGTGGTCGACTGCGGTCGGAGCGACGCGATGCGGGCTGGGGGCGGAAACGCAATGCGGTGACGCGAGATGACGGATCGTCAGGAGGTGTCGAGCAGCCGGTTGAGCCGGATGTCGTTGATCTTGCGCAGCTCCCCGCGGACGATCTCCGCCTCGGTGGCGGCGTCGTTGGGGTGGCGCTCGCTCAGGGCGGCGAGCATGTCGAGGGCGGTGCGGCCGGTCGCGCAGATCAGGAACACATGGCCGAACTTGGCCTCGTAGGCGGCGTTGGCCTCGTGCAGCTGGTCGAGGACCGTCCGGTCCACGCCCCGGATTCCGGCCTGTTCGCGCTCGGAGGCGGCGTCGCCGGCTATCGGCCTGCCGATCCGGGCGTGGCCGGCCATCGCGTCGCGCAGGTCCTCGGCCGTCAGTGACGCCATGGCCGCCGCGTTGGCGGCGAGCAGGGCCTCACGGTCGGACCAGGGCTTCGCCGCCGCGACGGCGGCGGCCCAGCGGGGGCTGGAGCAGACCTCCAGCAGGATCCCTTCCAGCTCGGCGGCGTCGGCGGCGGCCAGAGCGTCAAGGGCGGCAAGGGCGTGGGGGTGGTTGGTCACGAGTGGACCTCCTGAAGAGTGGTGCCACCCGGAAAAGCTAGATCGACCCCACCCGGCCGTCAACACTTTGTTGAATGGTTGGTGGTTACGTTTCGAACCGGTCCGCGCTGCCGGGCCCCCTTCGGTGTGCGATCCGCCAAGTGTGCCCCGCTGCAGGCTGATCGGGATCTGCCGCGCCGGCGGGGTCACCCGTTCGGAAACCCCCTGGGCGGGGTCCGCGTGCGCCTCGGCGCGCGTCGGGCCGGGCGTCAGGACGGCTTCGTGCCGTCCTGACGGTTCAGGTAGTTGTACACCGTGAAGCGGCTGACGCCCAGGGCCGAGGCCACGGTCTCCACGCCGTGCCGGACGGTGAAGGCGCCGCGTTCCTCCAGCAGGGCGACGACCCGCTGCTTCTCCAGCCGGTCGAGCTCGGCCAGCGGGCGGCCGTCGAACTGGCGGGTCATCTCGGCGAGCAGCCGGTCCAGCGCGCTGCTCAGGTGCGGCAGCCGGACGGCCAGGGCGGGGGCGCCCTCCCACTCCAGGACCACGTCGTCGGGCTTCGCCTCGTCCAGCGGGACGGACGTCGCGCCGACCGCGGCCAGTAGCGGCTTCACCGCCGCGGCGAGCGGGTGTTCCACGTTCCCGGTCACGGCGTCCCGTCCTCCTCGCCCAGCACGCTGACCTGGACCGAGATCCGGGTCGCCCCGGCGTCCAGGGTCTCCTTGAGCAGCTTGGTCACCGCGGCGAGGACCTTCTCGGCCTCGCCCTCGGCGCCGGTGCCGAAGGGGCCGACCGACACGGCCAGGCCGGCCTCGTCGACGGCCTTGCGGGCCGCCGCGGCGTGCTCCGGGAACGTGTCCAGTTCGAACGGTTCTGTCGTGAACTCCACCATCAATCGCACGAGGTCACTGTAGCGAGCGGGGGTGCGGGTGGGGCAGGGGGCGGCTGGCCGAGCGGCCCGGGCCCGGGCGGGACGTGCCGCCGGGTGTCTTCAACAAAATGTTGCGGCTCCCTTGACACCCGCTCGGCGGCCCGGGGATGCTTCCACCACACAGAATCCATCTTCCGGATCGTGGAAGTAGCGGATGGCGGAAGAGAGATGAGAGGTGAGCGACGTGACGGCGGCCGCCCAGCACGGCTTCACGGTCAACCTGTCGATCCTGTTCGGCGAACTGCCGCTCCTGGAACGCCCCGCCGCGGCCGCCGCGGCCGGCTTCACCGCGGCCGAACTGTGGTGGCCCTTCGGCGCGGAGCACGACCCGTCGCAGGCCGAACTGGACGCGCTGCGCAAGGCGTTCACCGACGCCGGGGTGCGGCTCACCGGCCTCAACCTCCTGGACGACCTCGGCAGGGGCGCCCGCGGCACCGTCTCGGTGCCGTCCGAGCGGGACCGCTTCCGCGCCAACGTCCCGGTCGCCACCGAACTCGCCGCCTCGCTCGGCGCCACCGCGCTCAACGCGCTGTACGGCAACCGGATCGAGGGCGTCGACCCGGCCGAGCAGGACGCGCTCGCGCTGGAGCACCTGGTGCTCGCCGCGCGGGCCGCGCACGGGATCGGCGCCGTCCTGCTGGTCGAGGCCCTGAACAGGGCCGAGTCGCCGGACTACCCGCTGGTGTCGGCCGCCGCCGCGGTCGAGGTGGTCGACCGGGTCAACGCCGCCACCGGCCTGGGGAACGCCAGGTTCCTCTGCGACCTGTACCACCTGGCCAGGAACGGCGAGGACCTGGCGGCGGTCATCGGAACCCACGCCGACCGCATCGGCCACGTGCAGATCGCCGACACCCCTGGCCGCAACGAGCCCGGCACCGGCGACCTGGACTTCGAGGACCTGTTCGCCCGGCTCACGGCCGCGGGCTACAGCGGCCCGATCGGCCTGGAGTACCGGCCCTCCACCGGCGTCAGCGCGGACAGCTTCGGGTGGTTGCCGCGCGAACTGCGCGCCGCCCGGTAGCGGCGCCGCCGGCGCCGTGCGGACCCGCCGCCCGTTCGACCTCCCTCCCCCCGCACACGTAAGGAACTCGACGCGATGAGCCGCAAGCTCGCCTTCATCGGCCTCGGCATCATGGGCAGCCCGATGGCCGCCAACCTGGTCAAGGCCGGCCACCACGTCACCGGTTTCAACCTCACCCGGCCGCCGATCGACGCCCTGGTCGCGGCCGGCGGCCACGGCGCCACCAGCATCGCGGACGCGGTGAGGGACGCCGAGGTGGTGATCACCATGGTCCCGGCCGACCCCCAGGTCGAGCAGGTCGTCCTGGGCGAGGGCGGGGTGCTGGAGCACGCCGGGCCCGGCACCCTGCTGATCGACATGTCCTCGATCACCCCGCAGACCTCGGTCAAGGTCGAGGCCGCCGCCCGGGAGAAGGGCGTCCGCACCCTGGACGCCCCGGTCTCCGGCGGTGAGGCGGGTGCCGTCGAGGCCGTACTGTCGATCATGGTCGGCGGTGCCGCCGAGGACTTCGCCGAGGCCAGGCCGCTGTTCGACGCGCTGGGCACCACGGTCGTCCACGTCGGCCCGACCGGTGCCGGCCAGACCGTCAAGGCCGCCAACCAGCTGATCGTCGCGGCCAACATCCAGGTGCTCGCCGAGGCCGTGGTGTTCCTGGAGAACGCCGGCGTCGACCTCGCGGCCGCGCTGGACGTGCTCGGCGGTGGCCTGGCCGGCTCCACCGTGCTCAACCGCAAGAAGGCGAACATGCTGAACCGCGAGTTCGCCCCCGGTTTCCGGATCGACCTGCACCACAAGGACATGGGCATCGTCACCGACGCCGCCCGCGCCGTGGGCGCCGCGCTGCCGGTCGGCGCCGTGGTGGCCCAACTGGTCGCCTCCGCCCGGGCCAACGGCGACGGCTCGCTCGACCACTCGGCGCTCCTGCGCGGCGTCGAGCGGCTCTCCGGACGCGAGGCCGGATAACGCCTCCGGGGGCTCCCGTCCGGAGCCCCCGCCCCGAACTCCTCCTGGCGGCGTGTACCCATCCGGTCGTGCCCGCGCCGCCAGGAGGTCGGACCCGACCGGCGTGCGGGCCGGGGCTCATCCGCCCGCCCGCCGGTCGACCCGGACCGGTGACGCGTACGTTCCCCCGGGGCACTTCGGTCGTGCCCGTACCCGCCGCCCGGCCCCTCCCCGCCACCGTTCCCCCCAGTGGGCCCCAGCCGCGCCAGCGGCCTCGATCGAGCGGTTCGCTGCCACCGGCCGTCCGGGCCCATGCTGGACGCACGTCGTAGTGCCACCCGCCGGACCCGTACGGAAGCGAGGACCGCGTCATGCCCCCCACCCCCCACCCGGGCCATGTGGTCGTCGCCCCCGACAAGTTCAAGGGCAGCCTGGAGGGCGCCGAGGCGGCGGCCAGGATCGCCGCCGGCATCCGGCGCGCCGCGCCCGGCACGGAGGTGCGCGAACTGCCCGTCGCCGACGGCGGCGAGGGCACCCTGGCCGCCGCGCTCGCGGCCGGGTTCACGAGGGTCCCGGCCAAGGTGACCGGCCCGACCGGGCTGCCGGTGGACGCCGCGCTGGCCGTCCGTGACGACACCGCCGTGGTCGAGCTGGCGCAGGCCGTCGGCCTCGCCCGGCTGCCCGGCGGCCGTACCGCCCCACTCGCGGCCGGGTCCTACGGGGTCGGCGAGCTGATCGCCAAGGCGGTCTCGCTCGGCGTCGGGCGGATCGTCCTGGGCCTCGGCGGCAGCGCCAGTACGGACGGCGGGGCGGGCCTGCTGCAGGCGCTCGGGGTGCGGCTGCGCGACGCCGACGGCGCCGAACTCCCGCCCGGTGGGGCGGCGTTGCGCCGGCTCGCGGAGATCGACCTCGGCCCGCTGGCCGACGCCCTGCGCGGGGTCGGGTTCGTGGTCGCCTGCGACGTGGACAACCCGCTGCTCGGGCCGCGCGGCGCCGCCGCCGTCTACGGCCCGCAGAAGGGGGCCGACGGCGAGGACCTGGTGGTCCTGGAGGAGGGGCTGACCCGGTTCGCCGACCTGGTGGCCGAGGCCACCGGGCGGGACGTCCGGGAGGCGCCCGGCGCCGGTGCCGCGGGCGGGGTGGGCTTCGCCGCCCTGGCCCTGCTCGGCGCCACCGTGCGACCCGGCATCGAGCTGCTGCTCGACCTGCTGGGCTTCGACGGGGCCGTGCGCGGGGCCCGCCTCGTCGTGACCGGCGAGGGGTGCCTGGACGCGCAGACGCTGCACGGCAAGGCCCCCGCCGGAGTCGCCGCGGCGGCCGCCCGGGCGGGGGTCCGGGTGGCCGCGGTTGCGGGCCGGCTGGAGCTCTCCGAGCCCGAGTGGCGGGCCGCCGGCTTCACCGCCGCGATCGCCCTCACCGACCTGGCCGAGCGGCCGGGGGAGAGCATGGCCAGGGCCGCCGAGCTGGCCGAACTCGCCGGGGAGCGGCTGGCCGGCCGGCTGCTGCCGCGCTGAACCCTCGTACACCCGTCCATTGACGTTTTGTTGAAGGCGGGCCTAGGCTCCCGGCAATCCCCCGCCACCGCCCGGGTTCCACCTCCCGCGTCCCCCCGCTCTCGAAGCACCGCGAAGCGCCCTGGAAGCCCCCGCGTCACCCGCGAAGCACTTCGGCGTCACCCGCGACGCACTCCCGCACAACCCGCACCACCCCCCCCGGGCACCACCCGCACCACCCGTGAAGCGCCCTCGAACCATCCCGACTCCCAGGTTCCGGAGGTCTCCCATGCCTTTCAGCCAGCCGACGGTGATCCGCTCCCGGCGGGCTGTCCTGCCCGACGGCGAGCGCCCCGCGGACGTGCTGATCCAGGACGGGAAGATCGCCAGGACGGCCCCGCACGGTGCGCTCACGGCCGACGAGGGCGGCCTGGTCGACCTCGGCGCCACCGCCCTGCTGCCCGGCCTGGTCGACACCCACGTGCACGTCAACGAGCCCGGCCGCACCGAGTGGGAGGGCTTCGCCACCGCCACCCGGGCCGCCGCGGCCGGCGGCGTCACCACGATCGTCGACATGCCGCTCAACGCGATCCCGCCCACCACCACCGTGGAGGGGCTGAAGCTCAAGCGGAAGGCCGCCGAGGGCCAGGCCTGGGTCGACCTCGGCTTCTGGGGCGGCGCCGTCCCCGGCAACGTCGCGGACCTCGAACCGCTGTACCGGGAGGGCGTGTTCGGCTTCAAGAGCTTCCTCGCCCCCTCCGGGGTGGACGAGTTCCCGCACGTCGAGGCCGCCGACCTGGCGGCGGCGCTGGCCGAGCAGGCCCGGATCGGCGCGCTGGCGATCATCCACGCCGAGGATCCGGCCGTGCTCGCCGCCGCCCCGCAGCAACCCGGCGTCCACTACCGGGACTTCCTGGCCTCCCGGCCCGCCGACGCGGAGACCGCGGCCGTCGCCCGGCTGCTCGACACGGCCCGGACGACCGGCGCCCGGGTGCACATCCTGCACGTCTCCTCCGCCGCCGTGCTGCCGCTGCTGCGACAGGCCCGCGAGGACGGCGTACGGGTGACCGCCGAGACCTGTCCGCACTACCTGACCCTGGCGGCCGAGCAGGTGCCGGACGGCGACACCGCCTTCAAGTGCTGCCCGCCGATCCGCGACGAGGCCAACCGGGACGCGCTCTGGCAGGCCCTGGCGGACGGCGAGTTCGTCGCCGTCGTCTCCGACCACTCGCCGTCCACCCCCGACCTCAAGCTGCTGCCCGAGTACGGCGGCAGTGGGGACTTCGCGGCCGCCTGGGGCGGTATCGCCTCGCTCCAGCTGGGCCTGCCGGCCGTCTGGACCGAGGCCCGCCGACGCGGCCACACGCTGGCGGACGTGGTGCGCTGGATGTCCGCCGGACCGGCCGAACTGGTCGGCCTCACCGGCACCAAGGGCGCCATCGCCGCCGGCCACGACGCGGACCTGGTCGCCTTCGACCCGGACGGCGAGTTCGCCGTCCGGACGAGCGGGCTGCACCACCGCAACCCGGTGACCCCCTACGCGGGCCGGACCCTCACCGGCGCGGTGCGTGCCACCTGGCTGCGCGGCCGCGAGGTGGATCCGGCGGCCCGGCCCTTCGGCCGGCAGCTCGCCCGGCCCCGCTCCCACCCCACCACCAACCCGTCCGAACGCGCCTAGAGGAGAGTCAGTGACCACTGCCGACACCCCGAGTGCCCGCTTCACCGAGCTGGTCGACCTGGCCTCCCGACTGCTCGGCGCGGGCGTCGTAGCCACCAACGAGGACACCTTCGCGGACGCCGAGAACCTGCTGGTCGCCGCGCCGGCCGAGTTCCGTCCGCACACCTTCGGCCACAAGGGCCAGATCATGGACGGCTGGGAGTCCAGGCGCCGCCGCGGCGTCTCCGCCGACCGGCCGCACCCCACCGACGAGGACCACGACTGGGCGATCGTCCGGCTCGGCGCCGCCGGGGTGGTCCGCGGCGTGGTCGTGGACACCGCCCACTTCACCGGCAACTACCCGGAGTCCGCCTCGGTCGAGGCCGCGTCCGTCCCCGGCCACCCGTCGCCCGAGGAGCTCCAGGCGGCCGAGTGGACCACGATCGTGCCGCGCACCGGGCTGAAGGGCGACACCGCCCACGAGTTCGCCGTCGCGGACGGCACCCGCTACACCCACGTACGGCTGAGCATCTTCCCGGACGGCGGCGTCGCCCGGCTGCGGGTGCACGGCGAGGTGCTGCCCGACCCGCGCGACCTGGACGGCCTCACCTTCGACCTGGCCGCCCAGGAGTACGGCGGCGTGGCCGAGGCGGCGTCCGACCGCTACTTCTCCTCCCCGCACAACCTGAACGCTCCCGGCCGCGCCACCGTCATGGGCGACGGTTGGGAGACCCGGCGTCGGCGCGACAAGGCCAACGACTGGGTGCGGATCGCCCTGGCCGGGGGCGGTGAGGTCCTGGCCGTCGAGGTGGACACCTCCTGCTTCGTCGCCAATGCCCCCGGCTGGGCCGACCTGACCGGCTTCGACGCCTCGACCGGGGCCGACCCGGCCCACGGCGAGTGGTTCGAACTCCTGCCCCGGACCCGGCTCCAGCCCGACACCCGGCACCGCTTCCGGCTCGCCGGCGGCCGTCCGGTGACCCACGTGCGGATCAACGTCCACCCGGACGGCGGGCTGGCCCGGCTCCGGCTCACCGGCCGTCTCACCGAGGCCGGCCGCACCGCGCTCGCGCTGCGCTGGTTCAACGCCCTTCCGGCCGCCGAGGCCGTCGCGGCCCTCACCGGAGCCGGTCGCACCGCCGACGAGGCCGCCGCGCTGACCGCGGCCCGACCGGTGGCCGATCCGGTGGCGGCCGCGGCTCTCGTCCGGAGCCTGCTCCGGATCTGACCGACCGGCAATTCCATGGCGACGGGCGGCGCTGTCCGGAGAACTGATGATCCGTCAGCTGGCCCAGCCGGGCCATGACCCTTATCGACACCCGAAGGACCTTCCATGCCCAAGACCCTGACCACGGAGTCCGGCGCCCCGGTCGCCGACAACCAGAACTCGGCCTCGGCCGGTGAGCACGGCCCGCTGCTGATCCAGGACCAGCACCTGCTGGAGAAGCTGGCCCGGTTCAACCGCGAGCGCGTCCCGGAGCGCGTCGTGCACGCCCGCGGCTCCGGCGCGTACGGCTACTTCGAGGTCACCGACGAGGTCGCGCGGTACACCCGGGCGGGCTTCCTCTCCGAGGTCGGCAAGCGCACCGAGGTCTTCCTGCGCTTCTCCACCGTGGCCGGCAACCTCGGTGCCAACGACGCGGTGCGCGACCCGCGCGGCTTCGCGGTGAAGTTCTACACCGAGGAGGGCAACTACGACCTCGTCGGCAACAACACGCCGGTGTTCTTCATCAAGGACCCGATCAAGTTCCCCGACTTCATCCACTCGCAGAAGCGCGACCCGTACACCGGTGTGCAGGAGGCGGACAACGTCTGGGACTTCTGGGCCCACTCGCCGGCGTCGACCCACCAGATCACCTGGCTGTTCGGCGACCGCGGCATCCCGGCGTCGTACCGCCACATGAACGGCTACGGCTCGCACACCTACCAGTGGGTCAACGCCGACGGTGACGCCTACTGGGTGAAGTACCACTTCAAGACCAACCAGGGCATCCGCTGCCTGGACGCCGGCCAGGCAGCCGAGGTGGTCGGCGGCGACGCCGACTCGCACCAGCGGGACCTCCACCAGGCCATCGAGCGCGGGGTCTTCCCGTCCTGGACCCTCCACGTGCAGCTGATGCCGGTCGCCGAGGCCGCGGACTACCGCTTCAACCCCTTCGACGTCACCAAGGTGTGGCCGCACGCCGACTACCCGCTGGTCAGGGTAGGCCGCCTGGTGCTCAACCGGAACCCGGAGAACGTCTTCGCCGAGGTCGAGCAGGCCGCTTTCTCGCCGAACAACTTCGTGCCGGGCATCGGCCCGTCCCCGGACAGGATGCTCCAGGGCCGGCTGTTCGCCTACGCGGACGCCCAGCGCTACCGCCTCGGCGTCAACCACACCCGGCTGCCGGTGAACGCCCCGCGCGCCACCGAGGCCGACAACTACGGCCGGGACGGCCTGATGGCCGTCAACAGCGCCGGTCGCGGCAGGAACTACGAGCCCAACTCGTACGACGGCCCGGCCCAGACCGGCGAGGCGCTGGCCGCGCCGGTCCGGGTGGGGGGCCACACCGGCACCCACCCCACCCCGGCGCACTCCAAGGACGACGACTTCTTCCAGGCCGGCGAGCTGTACCGGCTGATGTCGGCCGACGAGCGGACCCGGCTGATCGGCAACATCGCGGGCTCCCTGGCCCAGGTCTCGCGCGACGACGTGGTGGAGCGGAACCTCGCCCACTTCCACGCGGCGGACGAGGAGTACGGCGCCAGGCTGGCCGCCGCCGTCACCAAGCTGCGGGAGGGCGACGAGGGCTGACCCGGCCCGCCCCGACCGACCCGCCGCCCGCACCCCGTCCCCGTCCCCGCCCGCACCCCGTCCCCGCCCGCACCCCGCCCCCGATCGCACCGCCACTCCCACCGCCGCCCGGCCCGCGCCCGGCGGCCGTGGGACGGGCCTCTTCCCCTCCGGGCGGCGGGGCGGGGCCCGGGGTGTCCGCCCAGGTCGGCCGGGGGGTCAGCACGGATTGTCCACGGATATGTACGGACGGCAGCCGCCGGAGCCGCCGGGTGGATAGGCTGGTGGCGTGCCCGCGGTCGCTCCGTGGGGGGACATCGGAAGGGGACGACATGTCGACACCAGCCCCGGGTCGTCACGCCGCGCTTGACCAGGGTCCGACGGGCCCGTTCACCTCCCTCCAACACGCTCTCAGACTGCTGGAGGCGGTCGACCGCCACCCCGACGGCACCACCCTGGTGGCCCTCGCCCGGGAGACCTCGCTCGGGCTGCCCACCGTGCGCCGGCTCGCCGAGATCCTGGAGGTCGAGGGCTATCTCCAGTGTCAGGACGGCGGTTGGCTGCTGGGCGGCACCTTCGCGCTGCTCGGCCAGCACAACCGGGAGCAGCTGGTGAAGGCCCGGCTCAACCGCAAACTCGCGGAACTCCGCGACGAGTTGGGGGCGGCGGTGTACTTCGGCCGGTACCACGACGGCGAGTTGTCGGTGGAGGCGGTCTCGGCCGCCGACTACGCGCCGGCCGTGCAGGAGTGGGTCGACTTCCGGGCCACCGCGCACGCCAGCGCGATCGGCAAGTGCCTGCTCGGCCAGCTGGACGCGGACGCCCGGCGCGACCACCTCTCCCGGCACCCGGTCGCCCGGCTCACCTCCCGCACCGTCACCGACGCCGACCAGCTGATGCACCGGCTGGAGCGGCAGCCCGCCACGGTGCCGGTGCTGGACATCCAGGAGTACGCGCTGGGGACGGTGTGCGCGGCGGTGCCGATCACGGCGGGCAACACCGTCGGCTGCCTGGCCACCTCGATGCCGGCGGACAACATCCACAGGCTGAAGGCCGCCGCCGAGCTGCTGGCGGCCCGCGCGGCACCGCTGATGCTGGCGATGGCGGTCTGAGCGCCGCCCGGCCGGAGGGCCCCGTCGGACGCGTGCCGTCCGCCGGGGCCCTCGGGCTTTCCCCGCGGCCCGAACGCGTGTTCAGGGGCGGTGTCCGCCCGGCCGCGGCGGTGGTCCGCCCGGTCGGGGCCCGGCGTCCGGCAGTTATTAGACTCGATGTCGATAAGACCCGCCCGAAACCCTTGTCCCCACGGCTACCCGCGAGTACGTTTCCCTGGAGCCGAGCCGCCGCCCCCAGGTCAGGAGGGCCTGCCATGCCCCGTTCCACCCCCGTCCCCGCCCTCGCCGCCCCCGCCGCGCGCGTGCACGACAGCCTCGTCCTGGAACCCCGGGACGTCCGCTTCGACTGGTCCCGGCTGCCGCTGCACTGGATCCCGGACGAGCCGATGGCCACCCACGTCATCAACGTGCTGCACCTGCTGCTGCCCGAGGGGGAGCGGTGGTTCGTCAAGGTGTTCAAGGAGGCGCTGCCGCTGATCCGGGACGACCAACTGCGCGAGGAGGTCCTCGGGTTCATCGGGCAGGAGGCCATCCACGCCGAGGCGCACCAGGAGGTCCTGGACCACCTGCTCGGCCAGGGGCTCGACCCGCGGCCGTACGTCCGGCAGATCGCCTGGCTGTTCCAGCGCGTGCTCGGCGACAAGCCGGGGCTGACGCCGGCCCGGCAGCGGGAGAACGTCATCGAGCGGGTCGCCTTCATCGCGGCGATCGAGCACTTCACCGCCTTCCTCGGCAACTGGGCGCTCAACTCCCCGGGCCTGGACCGGGCCAAGGCCGACCCGACGATGCTGGACCTGCTGCGCTGGCACGGCGCGGAGGAGGTCGAGCACCGCAGCGTCGCCTACGACCTGATGGTCCACCTGGACCCGGGCTACCTGCGCCGGGTGCGCGGCATGGTGGTCTCCGGGCCGCTGCTGGTCCACCTCTGGGTGCGCGGCGCCCGCTTCCTGCTCGCCGCCGACCCCACCCTGGAGGGGCGGCTCAAGCCCACCTGGCGGGAGGCGGGGCGGATCGCCAGGCGCGGACTGCTGCCGGACCCGGTCAAGTCGGTCCGCTCCGGGCTGCGCTACCTGCGGCCGGGCTACCACCCGACCCAGGAGGGCTCGTCCAGCCAGGCGCTGGGCTACCTCGCCACCTCCCCGGCCGCCCGCGCGGCCGCCGGGCGCTGAGCCCGGTCCTCCTCCCTCCCCACCCCCAAGGACGCCGCCGGATGGACCTGCTCACCCCGCCCCCCGACCTCTACGGCCGCCCCCGCGCCGACGGCTTCATGCGCCGGCTCACCGCCTTCGGCGACCGCTACTCCCCGGCCCTCGGCGGCCCGCTGCTGCGCCGCAACCCCCGCCGCCCGCTCAGCCGCCCCACCCCGCCGCTCCAGCTGGTCGTCGCCGGGCGCCGCGAACTGGCCGCCGACGTCGTCGAACTGCGCCTGGCCGACCCCTCCGGCGGCCCGCTGCCCGGCTGGCAGCCCGGCGCCCACCTGCGCCTCGTCCTGCCCTCCGGCCGGGACCGCCACTACTCCCTCAGCGGCGACCCGGCCGACCGCGCCGCCTACCGCATCGCCGTCCGGCGGCTGCCCGAGGGCGGCGGCGGGTCCGTCGAGGTCCACGACGCCCTGCACCCCGGCACCCGGCTCACCGCCCGCCGCCCGCGCAACGGCTTCGCCTTCTGTGCCGAGCCCGCCGTCCTCCTGCTGGCCGGCGGCATCGGCATCACCCCGCTGCTCCCGATGGCCCGCGAGGCCCAGCGGCACGGCCTGGACTGGCGCCTGGTGCACGTCGGCCGCAGTGCCGACACCCTCCCGTACACCGACGAGCTGCGCGCCCTCGACCCGCACCGGGTGGTGCTGCGCACCGACGACGAGCACGGCGGCGTCCCCACCGGCGCCGAACTGCTCGCCCACGCCCCGCGCGGCGCCGCCGTCTACTGCTGCGGTCCGGCCCCGATGCTCACCGCCGTGCAGCGGGCCCTGGACGACTCCCCGGCCGCCTCCCTGCACTTCGAGCGCTTCGGCGCCGCCCCGGTGACCGACGGCGAGCCGTTCGCCGTCCGCCTCGGCACCGACGGTCCGACCCTGGACGTCCCCGCCGACCGCTCCGCCCTGGACGTGCTGCGCGAGGCCCGCCCGGACCTCCCGTACTCCTGCCACCAGGGCTTCTGCGGCACCTGCGAGGTCCGGGTGCTGGCCGGGCCGCCCGACCACCGGGACCGCCGCCTCACCCCCGAGCAGCGTGCCGCCGGCGCCCTGCTGCCCTGCGTCTCCCGGGCCGCCGAGGGCGAGACCCTCGTGCTCGACCTCTAGAAGGAGTCCTGCCATGGCGAAAGCGACCCCCGCCTTCCGCTACACCGAGCGCGACCTCACCCGCTTCCGCGAGACCCAGCAGCTCGCCTACCACTGCGCCGAACAGGTCGCCGCCTGGATCGAACCCGGGGTCACCGAACGGCAGGCCACCGCCGAGCTGCGCCGCCGCCTGGTCGCCGCCGGGGTGCAGGACTTCTTCCACGTCCCCTTCGCCTGGTTCGGCGACCGGACGGCGTTCCGGCACTTCCACACCCCGCTCCAGTTCTTCGCCGGCAACCGGCGCCTGGAGGAGGGCATGCCGTACGTGCTGGACTGCGCGCCGGTGGTGGACGGCTACACCGCCGACATCGGCTACGGCGGCAAGGTCGGCGAGAACCGCGTCTGGGACCGCCTGGCCGCCGACCTGCGGGTCTACCGCGAGCTGATCCTCGACGAGGTGCGGGCCCGCAAGCCGCTCGCCGAGGTGTACGCGGCGGTGGACGCCCAGATCGCCGCGCACGGCTACGACAACCGGCACCAGGTCTACCCGGGCCGGGTGATCGGCCACCAGGTCACCCGGAACACCGCGCGCGGCCCGGCCGGGGTGAACGTCTTCGGCTTCGGCGTGCGCACCCTCCAGACGCTCGGCCGCGAGCTCGTATCCGAGCGGCTGCACGGCCGTTCGCCGCTCTGGGCGGACGGCCGGGCGTCCCGGCACGCGCCCACCCCGGGCCTGTGGGCGGTCGAGCCGCACATCGGCTTCCGGGGCGTGGGCATCAAGTTCGAGGAGCTGCTGGTGGTCACCGAGGACGACGCCTACTGGCTCGACGACGATCTGCCGCACGTCCGCCGCTGGACCGGCGCCACCGAGCAGACCGTCACCGCCCCGACCGCCGCCGAGCCGACCGCCGCCGCGCCGACCACCCTGGAGGCCACCCGATGACACGCCCGATGACGAGCCGGCCCGAGCCCCCGGCGGCGCCCCCGGTCCGCCGCCGGACCGTCCACTCCGGTGGCCTGCCGCTCGCCGTCTTCGAGCAGGGCGACCCGGCCGCCCCCACCGTCCTCCTCGTGCACGGCTACCCCGACTCCCACGTCGTCTGGGACGACATCGCCGCCGACCTCGCCCGCGACCACCACGTGGTCCGCTACGACGTGCGCGGCGCCGGCGAGTCCGCCGCCCCCGCCGACCGGTCCGGCTACCGCCTGGAGCACCTCGCCGAGGACCTGTCCGCCGTCGCCGACGCGGTCAGCCCGGACCGCCCGGTGCACCTGGTCGCCCACGACTGGGGCTCGATCCAGTCCTGGGAGGCCGTCACCGCCCCCGGCGCCGAACGCCGGATCGCCTCGTACACCACCCTGTCCGGCCCCAGCCTGGACCACATGGGCTACTGGCTGCGCCACCGGCTGCGCCGCCCCACCCCGCGCCACCTCGGGCAGCTGCTGCACCAGGGCCTGCACTCCTGGTACATCACCGCCTTCCACCTGCCCTACCTCGCCCCCGGCATCTGGCGCCTCGGCCTCGCCCGGGCCTGGCCGCGGGTGCTGCGCGACCTGGAGCGCGTCAGCCCGCGCGCCGACCACCCGCAGCCCACGCTGCGCCGCGACGCGGTCCGCGGCATCGAGCTGTACCGGGCCAACTTCCGTCCCACCATGGGCAGTCCGCGCGAGCGGCCGACGGCGGTGCCGGTCCAGCTGATCACCCTCACCCGGGACCGGTACGTCGGCACCTACCTCTCCGAGGGGTTGGAGCGCTGGGTGCCCGACCTGACCCGCAGGACGCTGCACGCCGGCCACTGGTCGGCGCTGCTGGAGAAGGGAGCCACCGTGGCCGGAATGGTCCGCGAGTTCACCGCCCGCGTCGACGCGGGTCAGGCCCGGCCGGCGGAGGGCGACGGCCGGCTGGTCGTGGTCACCGGCGGCGGCAGCGGCATCGGCCGGGCCACCGCGCTGGCCTTCGCCGAGGACGGCGCCCGGGTGGTGGTCTGCGACCTCGACCTCGCGGCCGCCGAGCGCACCGCCGAACTCGCCTCGCTGATCGGCCCGGAGGCCCACGCCTACCGGGTGGACGTCTCGGACGGCGCCGCGATGGACGACTTCGCGCGGACCGTCGCCGCCGAGCACGGGGTGCCCGACGTGATGGTCAACAACGCGGGCGTCGGCCACTCCGGGACGTTCCTGCAGACCACCGAGAAGGAGTGGCAGCGGGTCCTGGACGTCAACCTGTGGGGCGTGATCCACGGCTGCCGCGCCTTCGGCGCCCTGATGGCCGACCGCGGCCAGGGCGGCCACATCGTCAACGTCTCCTCCGCCGCCGCGTACCTGCCGTCCAAGGCGCTCACCGCCTACGCCACCAGCAAGGCCGCGGTGTTCATGCTCTCCGACTGCCTGCGCGCCGAGTTCGTCGGCCACGGCATCGGGGTCTCCACCATCTGCCCCGGCATCGTCAACACCAACATCACCCGCACCTCCACCTTCTCCGCCACCACGTCCACCGAGCAGGCCGCCAAGCAGGCCCGCGCCGCGAAGCTCTACGCCCGCCGCGGCTTCCCGCCGGAGAAGGTCGCGAGCGCCATCCTCACCGCCGTCCGCACCGGCAGGCCCGTCGTCCCCGTCACCCCCGAGGCCAAGGCCGCCCGACTCCTCTCCCGCCTCAGCCCCGGCCTGCTGCGCCTCGCCGCCCGCCTCAACGTCACCTGACCGGGGCCGCGGACGGGGCGCGCCCCGGGCGGCCGCAGGGGGCCGCCCGGGGCGGTGAGCGCATCGAGGCCCGTGGAGACGACAACCGCCCGGCGGCCGATGGACCGGATGACCGGCGCGGTTTTTTGTGGCGGGATTCGGCGTGAGGCCGGCGCCGGGCGACCGGCCGGGGGCTCAGGAACCCAACCGCCCCAGGCCTTCCAGCAGTTCGTCGGCGTTCATGCAGATGTGCAGGTCGACCTTGGCGTTCGCCTGCAACCAGAACGGCTCGACGATGGACGGCAGCGAGGCCTCGTCCTGGACGTCGACGACGACGATCATGGTGCGATGCCCGTTGCGCGCCAGGAAGTAGGCGGCCTCCGGTTGGAGTTGGGCCAGCGACTGCTTGATGCCTTCGGCCATCGACCCGTCGTTGATGGCCTGGTTACCCGTCGGGGTGTCGAGTTCGATTTCCAGCAGGGCGCGCATGATCCCCGCTCCTTCCCCGGGCTCGGGGCGAGTCCGCAACTCCAGCCTCCCGCCGCGATGGTGATCACGCAACGTGAGTGGCGCCGGAGCCGTTTCGGCTCAGGCCGCGTGGGTACTGGCAGTCGGTCCGCCGGCCGCGTCACCCTCCGTCGCCGTTCGCGACGCGTCGTGGTGGATCGGCCCGTGCGAGGCGCTCAGCGGCAGGCAGCTGCCGCCGCGGCGGTGGGCGACGATCTCGGCGGCGACCGACACCGCCGTCTCCTCCGGGGTGCGGGAGCCGAGGTCCAGGCCGATCGGGGAGCGCAGCCGGGCCAGTTCGGCCTCGGTGAGCCCCGCCTCGCGCAGCCGGGCCGCGCGGTCCCGGTGGGTGCGGCGCGAGCCCATCGCGCCGACGTAGCCGACCGGCAGCCGCAGGGCGCGCTCCAGCAGCGGGATGTCGAACTTGGCGTCGTGGGTGAGCACGCACAGCACGGTGCGCCCGTCGATCCGGTCGAGCTGGGAGTCCAGGTAGCGGTGCGGCCAGTCGACCACCACCTCGTCGGCCTCGGGGAAGCGGCGGGCGGTGGCGAAGACCGGCCGGGCGTCGCAGACGGTCACGTGGTAGCCGAGGAACCTGCCGATCCGCACCACCGCGGCCGCGAAGTCGATCGCCCCGAACACCAGCATCCGGGGCGCCGGCACGTACGACTCGACGAAGCAGGTGACGGTGCCCCGCCCGTGCCGGTCGCAGGGGCGTCCGTCCAGGCCGAGCACGATCCGGCCGGTGCGTCCGGCCTCCAGCATCGCCCGGGCCTGCGCGACGAGCGCCCGTTCCAGCCCGCCGACCGTGGAGGGCGTCGGGGAGAGCGAGCCGTCGACCCCGTCGGCGGTGACCGCCAGCGCGGCCCCGAGCAGCCCGCCCGGCCCGGCGATCACCCGTACCAGCGCCACCGGCGTGCCGGCCGCGAGGTGGGCGATCCCGGCGTCCAGCCCGGCGTCGGCCCCCGGCACCACCGGCTGGACGAACACGTCCAGGACTCCGCCGCAGGTCAGGCCCACCGCGAAGGCGTCCTCGTCGCTGTAGCCGAAGCGCTCCAGCACCGGCCGGCCGTCGGCGATCGCCGCCTGGCACAGCTCGTACACCGCGCCCTCGACGCACCCGCCGGAGACGCTGCCGACCGCCTCGCCGTCCGCGTCCACGGCCAGCGCCGCCCCGGGGTCGCGCGGTGCGCTGCCGCAGACGCCGACCACGGTGGCCACGGCGAAGGAGCGCCCGGACGCGTGCCAGGCCCGCAGCTGCTCGGCGATGTCCTGCATGGGGAGGCTCCTTACACGGTTTCGACAGTAGCGGGAGACGCCGCCGTACGGGAAACGATCCCGTACGGCGGCGGTGGCGCTCGGTTACGGGGCGCTAGTGCACGCCCAGCCAGGACCTGACCGGGCCGATCGCGAAGTACACCAGGAACACCGCGGTGAGGATCCACATCAGCGGCCCGGGTTCGCGCCGACGCCCCACCCCGGCCTTGATCACCGTGTACGAGACGACGCCGGCCGCCACGCCCGCGGTGATGCTGTAGGTGAACGGCATCAGCACGCAGGTGAGGAAGGCGGGGACGGCCACCTCGCGGTCGGACCAGTCGACGTGCCGCGCCTGGCCCATCATCATCGAGCCGATCACGACCAGGGCGGCCGAGGCCACCTCGACCGGGACGATCCCGGCGATCGGCGAGAAGAACAGCATCAGCGCGAACAGGGCGCCGGTGACGGTGGAGGCGAGCCCGGTGCGGGCGCCGTCGCCGACACCGGTGGCGGACTCCACGAAGACGGTCTGCCCGGAGGCACCCGCCAGGCCGCCGACCGCGCCGCCGGCGCCGTCGACGAACAGCGCCCTGGACAGCCCGGGCATCCGGCCCCGGCGGTCGGCCAGTCCGGCCTCGGTGCCGACGCCGATGATGGTGGCCATCGCGTCGAAGAAGCCGGCCAGCACCAGGGTGAACACCGCCACCGAGGCGCTGATCGCGCCCATGCCGTGGCCGCCGAAGGCGCCGAACAGGTCGACGTGGCCGAACAGGCTGAAGTCGGGGGCGGAGACCGGGCTGCCGGGCCAGACCGGTACCGAGTTCCGCCAGGCCCCGGCCGGCACGTGGGCGACCCGGTTGACGACCATCGCGAGCACGGTGCCGCCGGCGACGCCGATCAGGATCGCGCCGCGGACGCCGCGCGCCATCAGCACGAAGACCGCCAGCAGGGTGACGCAGAAGACCAGCACCGGCCAGCCGGTCAGCTCCCCGGCCGGGCCGAGCGAGAGCGGGGTGGGGCCGCCGGTGTGCAGGAAGCCGGACTTCTGCAGGCCGATCACCGTGACGAACAGGCCGATGCCGATGGTGATCGCGTGCTTGAGCGGCAGCGGGATGCCGTTCATGATCCGCTCGCGCAGCCCGGAGACCACCAGCAGCACGATCAGCAGGCCGTAGATCACGCACAGGCCCATGGCCTGCGCCCAGGTGGTGTGCGGGACGACCAGCGCGGAGACCGCTCCGGAGACGGAGAGCCCGGCGGCGAGGGCGAGCGGCACGTTGCCGACCAGGCCCATCAGGACGGTGGTGACGGCGGCGGCCAGCGCGGTGGCGGTGGTCAGCGCGGCGTGGTCCAGCTTCGCGCCGGTGGCGTCCGCACCGCCCAGGATGAGCGGGTTGAGCAGGATGATGTACGCCATCGCCATGAAGGTGGTGAGCCCACCGCGCAGTTCGTTGGCGACGGTCGATCCCCGGGCCGAGATCCGGAAGTAGGCGTCCAGGACGCCGGCGGGCCTGTCCCCGTCGGGCCGGTCGGCGGCGGGGTTCTCCCCGGCGGGGCCGTCCCCGTCGGGCTGGTCGGGGGCGGGGCTGTCGTCAGCGGGTCTGTCTTCGGTGGGGCCGGGCTCCGTGGGGATCCTGGGCATGTCCACTCCCAAGTGTCAAAGGGGGTTGGGGTGGGCGAGCCGACCTGGCCGCCGGTCGACGGAGCGGCGCAGGGGGACGTATCGACTCACTGGGCGGGGCACTCGCGCGACGGGGCGACGGGAGTGCCCGGCGGGCGGGCGAGGCGGTGCGCACCGCTGCGACCCCGGCGTGGGCCGGGCAGCGGGTGGGTGGGGGCGCCCCGGGGCGGTGCGGCGGCGGGAAGGCGGCCACCGCCCCGGGGAGCCGAACTCCGGCTGTCAGCCGGGCTGTTCGGTGGTCAGGTGCTCCGGCCGGACCGGGATCCGGTTGAGCGCCAGCCCGGTGGCGGCGCGGATGGCGGCCACGATGGACGGCGTCGCCGAGACGGTCGGCGCCTCGCCGACTCCGCGCAGCCCGTACGGCGCGTTGGGGTCGGGCAGTTCGAGCAGCTCGACCGGGATCGGCGGGGTGTCCAGGATGGTGGGGATCAGGTAGTCGGTGAAGGAGGCGTTGCGCACCTCGCCGTCCCGCACGATGATCTCCTCCATCACCGCGAGGCCCAGCGCCTGGGTGCAGGCGCCCTGGATCTGGCCGACCACGGAGAGCGGGTTGAGCGCCTTGCCGACGTCCTGGACGGCGGTCAGTTCGACCACCTTGACCAGCCCCAGCTCCACGTCCACGTCCACCACCGCGCGGTTGGCGCAGAAGGTGTACTGGACGTGGCCGAAGCCCTGGCCGGTCTCCTTGTCGAAGGGCCGGGTGGGCCGGTGGTGGTGCTCCCGGGTCTGCTCGATCGCCTCGTCGCCGAGCAGGTCGACGATGGGGACCAGCACGCCGGCCGCGGCCGAGACCACCTTGCCGCCGGCCAGCGCCAGGTCGTCGTGGGTCCAGCCGTAGCGCCGCCGGCCCCTGTCGAGCAGCTCCCGGCGCACCGCCTCGGCGGCCAGCTTCACAGCGCCGCCGGTCATGTACGTCTGGCGCGAGGCGGAGGTCGAACCGGCCGACCCCACCTCGGTGTTGGCCGGGTGGATGGTGACCTGCTCGACGCCCAGCTCGGTGCGGGCGATCTGGGCGTGCACGGTGACGCCGCCCTGGCCGACCTCGGCCGCCGCGGTGTGCACCATGGCGACCGGCTCGCCGCCGATCGCCTCCAGCCGCACCCGGGCGGTGGAGTAGTCGTCGAAGCCCTCGGAGAAGCCGACGTTCTTGATGCCGACCGAGTAGCCGACGCCGCGCACGATCCCCTCGCCGTGCGAGGTGTTGGACAGCGCGCCGGGCAGTCGGCGCAGGTCCGGCCGCTCGGTGTCCAGCGGCGGCGGCAGCGGCGCCTCCTTGGCCCGCCGGAGCAGTTCGGCCACCGGCGCGGGCGCGTCGATCTCCTGCCCGGTGGGCATCCGGTCGCCCTGCCGGACGGCGTTGAGCTGCCGCAACTCGACCGGGTCCATGCCCAGTTCGGCGGCCAGCTTGTCCATCTGGGACTCGTAGCCGAACGCGGCCTGCACGGCGCCGAAGCCGCGCATCGCCCCGCAGGAGGGGTTGTTGCTGTACAGCGCGAGGGCGTGCATCCGGACGTTCGGGATCACGTACGGGCCGTGCCCGAGCGAGGCCGCGTTGCCGACCACGGCGGGGGAGGAGGAGGCGTACGCGCCGCCGTCCAGCACGATCCGGGCATCGGCGTAGACCAGCTTCCCGTCCCGGGTGGCGCCGTGCTCGTAGTGCATCCGCGCCGGGTGGCGGTGCACATGGCCGAAGAAGGACTCGTCCCGGGAGTAGACGATCTTGACCGGCTTGCCGGTGCGCAGGGCCAGCAGGCAGGCGTGGATCTGCATCGAGAGGTCCTCGCGGCCGCCGAACGCGCCGCCGACGCCGGCCAGGGTGAGCCGGACCTTCTCCTCCGGCAGGCCGAGCACCGGCGCCATCTGCTGCCGGTCGACGTGCAGCCACTGGGTGGCGATGTAGAGGTCGATGCCGCCGTCCTCGGCGGGCACCGCGAGGCCGGACTCCGGGCCGAGGAAGGCCTGGTCCTGCATGCCGACCTCGTAGTCGCCGCTGACCACCACGTCCGCCAGCGCCCGTACCTCGTCGGTGACGCCGCGTCCGGAGACCAGCCGCTGCTCGTGGCAGATGTTGCCGTGCGCGTGGGACTTGTACTCGTGCGGCTCGTGCACGTACCCGTACGTCTCCGGGTCGAGGCACTGCTCCTCGGTGACGATCGGGGTGAGCACCTCGTACTCCACCGCGATCTTCCGCACCGCCCGGCGGGCCGTCTCCGGGTGGTCGGCGGCGACCAGTGCGATCGCCTCGCCCTGGTGCCGGACCCTGTCGATGGCCAGGGCCGGCTGGTCCTGGATCTCCAGGCCGTAGTACTTGGAGCCGGGGATGTCCTCGTGCGTCAGCACCGCGTACACCCCGGGCACCGTGAGCGCCTCGGAGACGTCCACCGAGAGGATGTTCGCCCGGGCGTGCGGCGAGCGCAGCGCCGTGCCCCAGAGCATGTCCTCGTGCCACAGGTCGGAGGAGTAGGCGAACTCGCCCCGGACCTTCAGGTTGCCGTCCGGGCGCAGCGGCGAGCCGCCGATGCCGTCCTTGGAGGCCTGGTGGATCTTCTGGAGGTTCTTCTGCCCCCGGACGGTCCGGGCGTCCTGGATCGCTCGCTCGCTCATCCCGCGGCCTCCGTCCCCGCGCACTTGCGGGCCGAGGCCAGCCGCACCGCGTCCATGATCTTCTCGTAGCCGGTGCAGCGGCACAGGTTGCCGGACAGCGCCTCACGGATGTCGTCGTCGCTCGGCTGCGGGTCGTCGGCCAGCAGCGCGTCGGTCTGCACCAGCAGGCCGGGGGTGCAGAAGCCGCACTGGACGGCGCCCGCGTCGACGAACGCCTGCTGGACCAGGCCCAGTTCGCCGTCCGGCGCGCCCAGGCCCTCGACCGTGCGCACCTCGCGGTCCTGCACCTGGCCGGCCGCGACCAGGCAGGAGCAGACCGGGACGCCGTCCAGGTAGACCGTGCAGGAGCCGCACTCTCCCTGCTCGCAGGCGTTCTTCGAGCCCGGCAGGCCGACCCGCTCGCGCAGCACGTACAGCAGGCTCTCGCCCTCCCACACGTCGTCGGCCTCGACCGGCTTGCCGTTGGCGGTGAAAGTGACCCTCATGCCGCGCTCCTGATCTGCTTGCCGTAGTCGTTCCAGGTCCAGGTGAGGGTGCGGCGGGCCATCACGGCGAGCGCGTGCCGGCGGTAGTCGGCGGTGCCCCGGACGTCGTCGATCGGCGAGGCCGCGGCCTTCACCAGCTCGCCGAAGCGCCGGACCACCTCGGTGCCCAGCGGTTCCCCGGTCTCCCACAGGCCGCGTTCGGCGAGCACGCCCCGGAGGTACTCCTCGGCCTCGACGGCGCGGCGCGGCGTGGGGGCGGCCGAACCGATGCCGGTGCCGACGGTCCCGTTCCGCGGGTGCAGCGCGAAGCCGAACGCGCAGACCGCGATCACCATGGCGTTGCGGGTGCCGATCTTCGAGAACTGCTGCGGGCCGTCCGCCACCGGGACGCGCACGGCCCGGATCAGCTCGTCGGCCGCCAGGCAGTTGCGCTTCACCCCGGTGTAGAAGTCGTCGATCGGGATCAGCCGGGTGCCGCGCACCGAAGCCGCCTCGACGAACACGTCCCGCCCGGCCGCCAGCAGCGCCGGGTGCGAGTCGCCGGCCGGGGAGGCCGCGCCGAGGTTGCCGCCGACGCTGCCGCGGTTGCGGATCTGCGGCGATCCGACGGTCCGGGCCGCCAGCGCCAGCCCGGGCAGCGGACCGGACAGCTCCGCGATGATCCGGGCGTACGGGACCGCGGCGCCGAGCCGCACCACGCCGCCGTCGTCGGAGCACGCGGTGAGTTCGGTGACGCGGTTCAGGTCGAGGATCGCGGATGGCCGGTGCACGTCGAAGTTCAGCTCGACCATGACGTCCGTGCCGCCCGAAAGGGGCAGCGCGGTCGGGTACTCGGCCTTCGCCGCGAGCGCCTCGTCCCAGGTGGCGGGCCGAAGGAACTCCATGCGGGTGTCTCCTCAAGTCGTCGCCCGCCGGGTGCCCGGCGGCGTGTCGCCCAGTGAACCGCTGTGACGCGGCCCACTGGCAGTCACCGATGGCATGAAGCCCCGGCTGTGAGCCCGCCCGGCATCCTGTACGTTCCTCTAAGGAGGAGAATCCCGCAGCCCAGGTGTTCGCCGGGGTGCCACCTACGACCGTAATCCGGCCCGGATGCGCGGGCCACGGACTCGGAACGCCCGCCCGCTCGGCCAGGCCCTATCGTTTACCCCTTCATCCCTCCCCCCAAGCCCCGTTAAGGAGTCCGCGGATGCGCGTCCGTGACCTGCTCGCCCCCGGCGCCCCGCGACTGCGCCTGCTCGCGGCCGAGGAAGAGCTGGACCGGCAGGTCAGCGGCGTGATGACGACGGACCTCCAGGACCCGGGCCGCTACCTGCACGGCGGCGAGCTGGTGCTCACCGGCATGCTCTGGCGCACCGTCCCGGCCGACTCCGAGCGCTTCGTCCGCACCCTGGCGGCCGGCGGCGCGGTGGCCCTGGCGGCCGGCGAGGCCGAGGTCGGCCCGGTGCCCGAGGACCTGGTCGAGGCCTGCCGCCGGCACCGGATGCCGCTGCTCGCCGTCCCCGACGACATCGCCTTCGGCACCGTCACCGAGTTCATCGGCCGCCAGGTCTCCGCCGACCGCGCGGCCGACCTCGCCGCGCTGGTCGACCGGCACCGCCTGCTGGTCTCGGCGGCCGGCGGCGGGGGGCTGGACGCGGTGCTGGACCTGCTCGGCGGCGACCTCGACCTGGACTGCTGGGTGCTCGCCCCGACCGGCGCGGTGATCGCCGGCCCCGCCGACCGGCTCTCCGCCCAGGACCGCGACCAGCTGGTCCGCGCCCACCTCGCCGCCCAGCGCCAGCGCCGCCGCCCCCCGCACCGGGCCCGGCTGGCGGCCGGCACCTACTCGCTGCTGCCCGCCCCGGCGCCGGCCCCCGCCTCGGTCTCCGCGTCCGCCTCCGCCTCCGCCGAGCCCGCCTCCGCCGAGCCCGACGCCCCGCAGTCCGACTGCCCGCTGGCCGACTGGGTGCTCGCGGTGGCCGGCGACGTCACCGAGTGGACCACCAAGCGCCAGCAGCTGGCCGAGAACCTGGCCCGGCTGGTCGCCGCCGAGCGCCACCGCCGCGACGAGGGCCGCCGACTGCGCCGCCGGCTCGCCGACGAGGTGCTCGCCCTGCTGCGCCACGACGCCGACCCGGCCGAGATCGGCCGCACCCTGTACGCGTCCTCGGCGATGGCCGCCCGCTACGCGGGCTCCGAGCCCGGGTCCCGGGCGGAGGAGGGCTCCTGGCTGGTGCTCAGCGCCGAGGGCACCGGCCTGCCGGAGGGCACCGTACGGGCGGTGCTGGAGGAGGCCCTCGGCGGCACTTCCGACCGTGCCCTGGTCGCCGGGACGGGCACCGGCGCCGTCGTGGTGCTGCCCGCCCCGGAGGTCCCGGTGCCCGCCGACACGCTGCGCGAACTGCTCGCCCCGCTGGAGGCCGGACTCGGCCCGGAGGGCCGGATCACCCTCGGCGTCTCCGCCCCCGCGTCCGGGGCCGGCGGCCTGCGGGGCGCCCTGGAGGAGGCCCGGCACGCCCGCCGGATCGCGGCCTCGCGGGTCGGCCGGGTCTGCGTCGCGGGCCCCGAGGAGCTCGCCTCGCACGTGCTGCTGCTGGCCGCCGTCCCGGACGAGGTGCGCCGCGCCTTCCGCGGCCGGCTGCTGGACAAGGTGATCGCGTACGACCTGGAGCACCAGGCGGACCTGGTCCGCACCCTGGAGGCCTTCCTGCGCTCGGACGGCTCCTGGACCCGCTGCGCCGGGCAGCTGCACGTCCACGTGAACACCCTGCGGTACCGGATCGGCCGGATCGAGGAACTGACCGGGCGTGACCTCTCCCGGCTGGAGGACCGGGTGGACTTCTACCTGGCGCTGGAGCTGGCCTGACGCCGCGCCCGGACAGCCGGAAGGGCCCGCCGCGACCGTGGTCGCGGCGGGCCCTTCCGGTACGGCTCGCTCCTGCGCGCCGCCTACTGCACCGGGATGACCGAGGTCAGCCACTGGAAGGCGGTCGGGACCATCCTCTTCCACTGCTCGGTGGTGTGCGGCCCGGAGCCCTCCTCGACCTGGACGGTGGTCGGGGCCTTGGCCGCGGCGCGGATCGCCTCGCCGTCCTCGTAGCCGTCCCCCTTGGAACCGCTGACCAGCAGGGCGACCTTCGGCGGCTGCGCGGCGGTCTTCAGGATGTTGACCGGGTTGTTGGCCTCGCGCAGCTTGGCGTCCTTGCCGACCAGGGAGTCCGGCTCCTGCGCCGGGTCGTTGTAGCCGGACATCGCGATGGCGGCCCGGTACCGGTTGGGGTGGGCCAGCGACAGCTTGGCCGCGCAGTGCGCGCCGGCCGAGTAGCCGGCGATCGCCCAGCGGTCCGCGGACGGGTCGGCGCGGAAGTTGTCCAGCACCATCTGCGGGACGTCGCGGGTGACCCAGGCGTCGGCGTTGATCTTGCCGGGGATGTCGGTGCAGCCCGCGTCCTGGTTGTTCAGCAGCTTGGTGCGGGGCGAGACCAGGATGAACGGGGCGACCTTGCCCTGCTGCATCAGCGGCTTGAGCTGCTCGGAGACCTTGAGGGTGCCGTACCAGGTGGAGGAGGAGCCGGGGTAGCCCGGGATCAGCTCGACCACGGGGAACTTCTTGTCCTTGAACGCCGGGTCGTTGTACTGCGGCGGCAGCCAGACCAGCACCTCGCCGTCGACGCCGGACACCTGGCCCTTGAGCTCGGTCCGCTGCACGTCGTTCGGGACGAGCGGGTCGTTCACGCCGCCGAAGCTCTGCTTGATCTTCGGCGGCTCCTTGGCGGCGTCGGCGCTCGGGGCCCCCGGGGTGGCCGCCGGGTCCACCGGCGCCACCACGGGCACCGCGCGGACGTGGTTGCCGGTGCCGAGCAGGTCGTCCCAGTTGCCGTAGATCAGGTTGGCGTTGTTGACCATGACGAAGACCATCAGGACGGCCGTGACCTGGCAGAACATGATCATGACGATCCGGGTGAGGTAGCGCACCGGCCGCGGACCGCCGACCTTGCCCCAGAACAGCAACGCCACTGTGATGGACACCGGCACCAGGATGACGGTGAGGAGGAGGAATGGCGTACCTGTCAGTTCCATCGAGTTCTCGTATCCGGGTCGCACGCCGCCCGGGCCCCACTCGCCCGAACGCACGTCAATGGCATCAGACGGTGATGGACCGGTGATCGGTTGCCGTCCGAATCTGTGCGGAACCTGAGAGGAACATCACTTTCCCGTGATGCGCCCCATTCGGATCGGCGCCTAGTCTGCCACCCGGACGGATGCCGTCCGGACCAGATGTTCAGCGAACTACCAGGAAAGGTCCCCCGGGGCACCTTACCTGGTAGGGCGCCCGGGCCGCCGGGCGAGGCGGTGCGATACCGCGCGACCCGGGCAGGGAGACTATGGGGATGAGCATCACCCGCTTTCGCCCGGCCCACCGCTTCTGGCCGGTGTGCGCAGTCCTGGCACTCGCCGTCACCGCGGCCGGTTGCAGCAGTACCGGAGGCAGACGCGCCGAGGAGGCCCACGCCAAGGCCGCGGCCACCGGCGGCAGCGCCGTCACCACCCCGCGCTGGAAGGTCGCCATGGTGACCCACGCCGGAGCCGGCGACGCCTTCTGGGACACCGTGCGCAAGGGCGCCGAGCAGGCCGCCGCCAAGGACAACATCACGTTCCTCTACTCCAACGACGCGCAGACCCAGAACCAGGTCCAGCTCGTCCAGGCCGCCATCGACCAGAAGGTCGACGGCCTGCTGGTCACCCTCGCCAAGGGCGACGCCATGGCCGACGTCCTCGGCAAGGCCAAGGCCGCCGGCATCCCCGTGATCACCATCAACTCCGGCCAGGAGTACTCGCAGAAGTTCGGCGCGCTCACCCACATCGGCCAGGACGAGGCCACCGCCGGCCGGGCGGCCGGTGCCGAGCTGGCCTCGCGCGGGCGCAAGAGCGTGCTCTGCGTGATCCACGAGCAGGGCAACGTCGGCCAGGAGCAGCGCTGCTCCGGTGCCCAGTCCAAGGCCGGGGGCGCCTTCCAGGTGCTCTACGTCAACGGCGTCGACATGCCCGACGCCCGCGCCGCGATCTCCGCCAAGCTCCAGGCCGACCCGGCCATCGACACCGTGCTCACGCTCTCCGGCCCGATGGCCGCCACCGGCCTCCAGGCCGTCCAGGACGCCCACCGCGGCATCGAGCTGGACACCTTCGACCTGGGCACGCAGGTGGTGTCCGGGCTCAGGTCCGGCAGCGTCGGCTTCGCCGTCGACCAGCAGCCCTACCTCCAGGGCTACACGGGCGTCGACCTGGTCTGGCTGTACAAGTACAACCTGAACATGCTCGGTGGCGGCAAGCCCGTCGAGACCGGTCCGCAAATCCTGACCAAGGACAACGCCGACGCGCTCGCCGAGTACGTCGCGAGGGGGACCAGGTGAGCACCCCCGACCTCCTCGCCCAGGACGGCCTGGTCGACGGCCGCCCGGCGGCCCTGCGGCGGTTCCTCGCCCGTCCCGAGCTGGGCTCGCTGATCGCCGCCGTCGCGGTCTTCCTGGTCTTCGCCGCCGTCGCCGAGCCCTTCCTGCGGGTCTCCTCGCTGGGCACCGTGCTGTACGCGGCCTCCACCATCGGGATCATGGCGGTGCCGGTCTCGCTGCTGATGATCGGCGGCGAGTTCGACCTCTCGGCCGGCGTGCTGGTCACCACCGCCGCGCTGACCTCCTCGATGGTCTCCTACCAGTTCACCGCGGTGACCTGGGTCGGCGTGCTGGTCTCGCTGGCGACCACGCTGGCCGTCGGCTGGTTCAACGGGTGGATGCTCGGCCGCACCAGGCTGCCCAGCTTCATCGTCACGCTCGGCACCT
This sequence comes from Kitasatospora sp. Xyl93, assembly GCF_055383135.1. Classification (NCBI taxonomy): domain Bacteria; kingdom Bacillati; phylum Actinomycetota; class Actinomycetes; order Kitasatosporales; family Streptomycetaceae; genus Kitasatospora; species Kitasatospora sp. Xyl93. The sequence goes on from NZ_AP029185.1 coordinate 6,804,253, forward strand.
TCCTGATGCTGACCGGCGCCAACCTGGGCGTCACCAAGGCGATCTCCGGCACCGTCTCCACCAAGTCGATCGCCGACATGGAGGGCTTCGCCGCCTGCCGCTGGCTGTTCGCCTCCGAGGTGACCGTCGGCGGGCTGACGGTCAAGGCCACCGTCTGGTGGTGGCTCGGCCTGCTCGTCGTCGGCAGCTGGGTGCTGCTGCGCACCCGCTTCGGCAACTGGATCTTCGCGGTCGGCGGCGACGCGGACGCGGCCCGCGCGGTCGGCGTGCCGGTCCGCCGGACGAAGACCGTGCTCTACCTGGGCGTCGGCTTCGGCGCCTGGGTGCTCGGCCAGCACCTGCTGTTCTCCTTCGACACCGTGCAGTCCGGCGAGGGCGTCGGCAACGAGCTGATCTACATCGTCGCGGCCGTCATCGGCGGCTGCCTGATCACCGGCGGCTACGGCTCGGTGGTCGGCTCCGCGCTCGGCGCGCTGATCTTCGGCATGGCCAGCAAGGGCATCATCTACGCCCAGTGGAACCCGGACTGGTTCAAGTTCTTCCTCGGCGCGATGCTGCTGCTGGCCGCGCTGCTGAACGCCTACGTCAAGCGCCGGGCCGAGCGGGGGCCGCGATGAGCACGGACGCGACGAAGGCGGACACCATGAGGACGGACGGGCCGGGCGCCGAACTGCTGTCGCTCCAGGGCGTCAGCAAGAGCTACGGCACCGTCCGGGCGCTCCAGGACGTCTCGCTGACCCTGCGGGCCGGCGAGATCAGCTGCGTGCTCGGCGACAACGGGGCCGGCAAGTCCACCCTGATCAAGATCATCTCGGGGCTGCACCGGCACGACGAGGGCCGCTACACCGTGGACGGCGAGGAGGTCCGCCTCGACTCCCCACGCCAGGCCCTGGACCGTGGCATCGCCACCGTCTACCAGGACCTCGCGGTCGTCCCGCTGATGCCGGTCTGGCGCAACTTCTTCCTCGGCTCCGAGCAGGGCATGCGCCGCTGGGGCGGCCTGCGGCTGGACGCCGACGGGATGCGGGCCACCACCCGCGACGCGCTCGCGCGGATGGGCATCGACCTGCAGGACGTCGACCGGCCGATCGGCACCCTCTCCGGAGGGCAGCGCCAGTGCGTGGCGATCGCCCGCGCGGTGCACTTCGGCGCCAAGGTTCTGATCCTGGACGAGCCCACCGCCGCGCTCGGCGTCAAGCAGTCCGGGGTGGTGCTCAAGTACGTCACCGCCGCCCGCGACGCCGGCCTCGGGGTCGTGCTGATCACCCACAACCCGCACCACGCCTACCTGGTCGGCGACCACTTCACGCTGCTCAAGCGGGGCCGGATGGCGGGCAGCCATCCGCGCGCCGAGATCAGCCTCGAACGGCTCACCACCGAGATGGCCGGCGGCTCCGACCTCGCCGAGCTCTCGCACGAGCTGGCCCGACCGTCCGTCACCGGCCCCGGCGAATCCGGTCCCGGTGCCGGGTTCCGTGACTCCGACGACCGCGATTCCGATCCCCGTGAGGAGCGTCCGCAGCCGTGACCAGCTCCCAAGGCAGCACCCGGCCCCCCGTCCTGCCCACCCTGCTCGGCCTCGGCCCGCGCGCCGAGCGCCGCCGCCGCGCCCTGCCCGCCGGGATACTGCGGCTGCCCACCATCGGCGTCGACATCGGCGGCACCAAGGTGGTCGCCGGGGTGGTGGACGGCGAGGGCAAGGTGCTGGAGAAGCTGCGCACGGACACGCCGCACAAGAGCAAGAGCCCCAAGGTGGTCGAGGACGTCATCGTCGACCTGGTGCTCCAGCTCGCCGACCGGCACGACGTCCACGCCGTCGGCATCGGCGCGGCCGGCTGGGTCGACGCCGACCGGTCCAAGGTGCTGTTCGCCCCGCACCTCAACTGGCGCAACGAGCCGCTCCAGGAGGCGCTCAGCGAGCGGCTGCGGTTCCCGGTGATCGTCGAGAACGACGCCAACGCGGCCGCCTGGGCCGAGTGGCGCTTCGGCGCCGGGCGCGGCGAGGACCACATGGTGATGCTCACCCTGGGCACCGGCATCGGCGGCGCGGTGGTCCGCGACGGCTACGTGGACCGCGGCAAGTACGGCCTGGCGGGCGAGTTCGGGCACATGCAGGTGCTGCCCGGCGGCCACCGCTGCCCGTGCGGCAACCGGGGCTGCTGGGAGCAGTACTCCTCCGGCAACGCCCTGGTGCGCGACGCGCGCGAGCTGGTGGCCGAGGAGTCGCCGGTGGTGCAGCCGCTGCTGGCCCGGGCGGGCGGCACGGTCGAGGGCATCACCGGGCCGCTGGTCACCGAGGCCGCCCAGGACGGCGACCCGACCGCGACCGAGCTGCTCTACGAGGTCGGCACCTGGCTCGGCGTCGGCATCGCCAACCTGGCCGCCGCGCTGGACCCGGGCCGCTTCGTGATCGGCGGCGGGGTCTCCGAGGCCGGCGACCTGCTGCTCGGCCCGGCCCGGGACACCTTCCGCCGCACCCTCACCGGACGCGGCTTCCGCCCGGAGGCCGCCATCGTGCACGCCGCCCTCGGCAACGAGGCCGGCCTGGTCGGCGCGGCCGACCTGGCCCGCCAGGTGGCGCGCCGCTTCCGGACGATCAAGCGGCGGCGGGTGGAGCGCAGCACGCTGTAGCGGGGCGGGGGAGAGGAACCCGGGGGAGGAACAGCTGACAGCCGACAGATGACAGCCGACAGCGAACAGATGACAGGTTTCAGCGAACAGAAAACGTTATCTGTTCGCTGAAATCTGTCATCTGTTCGCCCTCCACCCGCCCGCCTGCCCGTCCCATGTCGCCCCGTCAACTACTCGCTGGTAGCGGCGCGGTGTGGTTGTCGGATCATCCCTCCTGTGGAACAACTGAGTTGACGTCGACTCAGGAGGACTCGGATGAGGGCTCTGACCCGTCTCGCACCACCACTTCTGCTCGCCACCGCGCTGGTCTGGTCCGGTGTCGGGCCGGCCGGCGCCGTGGCGCCGCCCTCGAAGGTGCCGGAGGCGGTGGGCTGGGGCGGGGCGGTGGCCACCGTCGACGCCGACGCCACCGCCGCCGGGATCGAGGTGCTGCGCAAGGGCGGCAACGCGGTTGACGCGGCCGTCGCCGCCGCCGCGGCCCTCGGGGTCACCGAGCCGTACTCCTCGGGCATCGGCGGCGGCGGGTACTTCGTCTACTACGACCACGCCACCGGCCGGGTGCACACCGTCGACGGCCGGGAGACCGCCGGCCGCACCGCCGACGCCGGCCTGTTCCTGGAGGGCGGCAAGCCGCTGGCCTTCGCCGACGCCGTCACCAGCGGCCTGGCCGTCGGGGTCCCGGGCACCCCCGCCACCTGGGACGCCGCGCTGCGCCACTGGGGCAGCCGCTCGCTCGCCCAGAACCTGGAACCGGCCGAGCGGCTCGCCGACAACGGCTTCGTCGTGGACGCCACCTTCCGCACCCAGACCTCCGACAACTACTCCCGGTTCAAGGACTTCCCGGCCACCGCCGCGCTCTACCTGCCCGGCGGCAAGCCCCCCGAGGTCGGTACCGTGCTGCGCAACCCCGACCTCGCCGCCACCTACCGGCTGCTCGCCAAGGACGGCGTCAAGGCCTTCTACCAGGGCGAGTTGGCCGGCGACATCGTCAACACCGTGCAGCACCCGCCGGTCGACCCGGCCTCCGGCCGCACCGCCCGTCCGGGCAAGGTGGACGCCGCCGACCTCGCCGCCTACCGGGTCCGCGACCAGGCGCCCACCCACATCACCCACGGCGACTACGACCTCTACTCGATCGCCCCCTCCAGCTCCGGCGGCACCACCGTCGGCGAGGCGCTCAACATCCTGGAGGACGGCGGCGACGTCTCCGGGTACAGCGCCACCCAGTACTACCACCACTTCCTGGAGGCCTCCCGGATCTCCTTCGCCGACCGCAACCGCTGGGTCGGCGACCCCGCCTTCAACGACGTCCCCGTCCGGGAACTGCTCTCCGAGCGCTACGCGGCCTCCCGGGCCTGCCTGATCAGCCCGGACCACGCGCTCACCAGCCCGCTCGCCCCCGGCGACCCGCGCCACCCGGTCCCCTGCGCCGCCACCGGCCAGGCCGTCGCCGAGCCGTACGAGGGCACCAACACCACCCACCTGACGGTCGCCGACCGCTGGGGCAACATCGTCTCGTACACGCTCACCATCGAGCAGACCGGCGGCAGCGGCATCACCGTCCCCGGCCGGGGCTTCCTGCTCAACAACGAGCTGACCGACTTCAACTTCGTCCCGCTCGCCCCGGGCGTCCCCGACCCCAACCTGCCGGGCCCGGGCAAGCGGCCGCGCTCCTCGCTCTCCCCGACCATCGTGCTGCGCGACGGCGAGCCGCTGCTCGCCACCGGCAGCCCCGGCGGGGCGACCATCATCACCACCGCCCTCCAGGTGCTGCTCGGGCGGCTCGACCGGGGCCTGAGCCTGGAGCAGGCCATCGCCGCGCCGCGCGCCAGCCAGCGCAACACCGCCGCGACCCAGGCCGAGCCCGGCTTCCTCGCGCTGCCCGAGCGGGCCGCGCTGGAGGGCCTCGGGCACAGCTTCACCGGCGTCGCCGAGATCGGCGCCGCCACCGGCGTGGAACGGCTGCCGGACGGCCGCTGGGTGGCCGCCGCCGAACCGGTGCGGCGCGGCGGCGGCTCGGCCGCGGTGGTCCGGCCCGCGCGCTGATCGGGTCGGCCTGTCGGTGCCGGGCGGTATGTTCGGGGTGGGCCTCCCGCGAGGGCGGCCCACCCCGTCCGCATGCCCGCCGAACCACCGGGAAGGCCGCCCGCCGTGACCGTCCGCATCGCCACCTGGAACATCAACTCCGTCACCGCGCGGCTGCCCAAGCTCCTGGAGTGGCTGGAGAGCGCGAAGCCCGACGTGCTCTGCCTCCAGGAGCTCAAGTGCGCGGCCGACGCCTTCCCGTACGAGGCGGTCCGCGAGCTCGGCTACGAGACGGCCGCGCACGGCAACGGCCGCTGGAACGGCGTCGCGATCGTCTCCCGGCTCGGCCTGGAGGACGTCGTGCGCGGCCTGCCCGGCCAGCCCGGCTACCTCGCCGACGGCGCCCTGCTGCCCGAACTCGAGCCGCGCGCCATCGCCGCCACCTGCGGCCCGGTGCGGGTCTGGTCGGTCTACGTGCCCAACGGCCGCGAGGTCGGCCACGCCCACTACCAGTACAAACTGGAGTGGCTGGAGGCGCTGCGCGAGGCGGCCACCGAGGACGCGGCCGGCTCCCGCCCGTTCGCCGTCCTCGGGGACTTCAACATCGCCCCGACCGACGAGGACGTCTTCGACGCCGCCGCCTTCGAGGGCCTCACCCACGTCACCCCGGCCGAGCGCGCCGCGCTGACGGCCCTCGGCGAGATCGGCCTCCAGGACGTGCTGCCCCGCCCGCTCAAGTACGACCGCCCTTACACCTACTGGGACTACCGCCAGCTGGCCTTCCCCAAGAACCGGGGCATGCGGATCGACCTCACCTTCGCCAACAAGCCCTTCGCCGACGCCGTCACCGACAGCTACGTGGACCGCGAGGCCCGCAAGGGCAAGGGCACCTCGGACCACGCACCGGTCGTGGTGGACCTCGACCTCTGAGCCCCGCCGCGGGCGTCACGCCGGGTCACGGGCCGTAACCCGAACGGCCGTGAGCGCTGGCCGGGCGCGGGGCGGGTGCCTACCGTCGGTGAATGACCGGATGCAGTCGATCGACCACGTGGACATGGAGTCCCCCGGCTGCGACCGAGAATCCCGGAGGTTCCGGCATGCGCCCCATGCGTACGGCCGCCGCCGCCCTGATCGGCGCGACGGCGCTGACCGGCCTGACGGCCCCCCTCGCGTCGGCCAGGGACGGCTCGGCCTCGGTCAGCCCGTCCCAGGCCGCACCGGGCCAGACCGTGACGGTCACGGTCTCCTGCGAGAAGTCGGACAAGCCCGACGCCAAGACCATCACCGCCCGCTCCGCCGCCTTCGAGGGCGGTCCGGCGACCCTCACCCTCGGGCCCGACGGCAAGCACAGCGGCTCCGCCCGACTGGCCGGTCAGCACGCCGGGGACAGCAAGGTCGACGGCACCTGCCCGGACGGCGGGGCCTTCGCGACCAGCGTCACGGTCACCACGGTGGCCGCCACCGCCCCCGACAAGGGCACCGACAAGAGCCCCGACAAGAGCCTCGGCGAGTGGGGCGAGGCGGCGGGGGAGTGGGCCGGTTCGCTCGGGCAGTCCGGTGCCGGCAGCCAGCAGGTCGCCCCGCACGGCGCCGTGCAGACCGGCCTCGGCGGCTCGGTCGCGGCGAACCCGGCGGAGCTGGCCGGCGGCCTCGTGCTGGTCGGGGGCGGGGTCGGCGGCTTCTGGCTGCTGCGCAGGCGCGGTGCCTGACGGCCTCGCCGCCGTGCGCCCCGGCGCACCGCCCGTGCCGCGCCGCTGGAGCCCGAAGGGGCCGGCGGCGCGGTGGTGTGTCAGGCGGGCCGCGGCTCCGTGCCCTCGCGGTGCGCCCGGTCCTGGTGCCGGAGCGTGCCGTCGGCCAGCAGGTACTGGGCCAGTACGTAAGTGGCCATGATCCAGAACTGATGGCCCGGCAGCTCCCGCCACTTCGCCAGCTGGGTGGCGATCAGGGTGTCGGAGAGCAGGAACAGCGCCCCGCCCAGCCCGGTCCGCCAGCCCAGCCCGGCCGAGGTGACGGCCGTCGAGGCGAGCAGCAGGCTGTAGCCGGCCACCGGGACGCGCAGGTCCCCGAGGTCCGGCCAGAGCTGCCCGACCAGCGCCACCCAGGCCGTCGCGTACGCGGCCGCGACCACCAGGGTCCGGCGGCGGTCGCTGAGCGCGCCGCGCTCGACGAACATCGTCACGTAGCAGACGTGCGCCGCCGCGAACGAGCCCATGCCGGCGAGGAACGCGGGGTCGTTCTTCAGCTGGAGCAGCACGTCCCCGCCCGCGCTCAGCAGCAGCGCCGGTGCCAGCAGCTTCGGCGCCTCCTGCCCGGCCTGCCTGGCCGCCGCCACGCTGTGCGCGGCCAGCAGCGGCATCAGGGCCGGCTTGGTGGCGTTCCGGAGCACCGGGGCGCCGGAGGCGATCGCGCCCAGGTGCGCCGCCGAGGTGGCCGCGAAGCCGCCCAGCAGGCCGGTGGCCGAGCGCAGCCGGGCCGCGAGGCCGGCCCGGTCGGTGGTACGGACGGTCATGCGTGCGCCTCTCGGTGATCCGCTGCTTGGGACCGACCCTAGAGGAGCCGGACCGGTGGCGGAAGAGCCGGTTACCGGTGCGTAACCCCGGTGGGGCGCGGCGGATGACGGGTGGCCGGTGAGCGGAGCGCGGGGGCCCGCTTCGAGGGCTCCTGCGGAGAGTTCCTCAGGAGCGCCGTTGCTGCCCACGGGTGGCCCGGGCACCGTCTAGGCTGGACCTCGACATGAATCAGCGGGACTACGCGGTCGGCGCCACCCGGGTGGCCGCCGGCAGGCCGGACGGGCGTATGAGCGGGGCAGGACGGGCAACCGCCGACGCCGTCCTCGCCGTACGCGAAGCCGGTCCTGATACCGCTCCCGGCCCCCGTCCCGGGACGGCTCCCGCCGCCGGTACCGGAGTCGGCCCCGGGTCCCGTCCCACCGTCGGCCCCGCTGACAGGGCACCTGGGGCGGCCACGGGAAGCGGTGCTGACGACCCGCAGGTACCGGGCCCGCAGGCCGCCGGGGTGACGCTCTCGCCCGACCCGGGACTGCTGCGCCTGGCCCACTGGTTCGCCGCCGCCACCCCCGGCACCGCCGACGACCTCTGCACCGCCTCCTTCGGCCTCTACCCGGCCCGCCACCTCGGCGCCGCCGCCGAGCCCGCGGCCGACCCCGGCGTCAGCTGGTGGCACGGCCCCACCGCGCACCGCGCCATGCCGGTACGCCCCCGCGAGGACCGCACCGAGGGCGGCCTGCGCCGTGCCCGGCGCGACGACGCCGCGCTGCCCGTCGTGCGGTCAGGTGCCAAGCCGAGCGGGCCCGGTCGGCACCGCAGGCCCGAGCGCACCCGGGTGGCTCCGCTCGCCCTGGTGGCGCACGACCGTTCCGCCGAGGAGCTTCCGGCGGCCGAACGCCGGATCGCCGCCCGGCTGTTGCTCGCCCACCCGCTGGTCACCGCCTCCGGCCCGCACGCCGACGGCTTCCCGCTGATCCGCCGCCACCGCGACTGGCTCGCCGAGCGCTTCGACACCCTGCTCGGCTACCGCCTCGTGGTCGGCCCCTGGCACGCCCGGCTCTGCAAGGCCGGCCTCGGCCCCGGCGCCGCCCGCCGCCTCGAACACCCCGTCACCGGTGCGCCGTTCACCCCGGCCGGATACGCCCAACTCGCCCTCGCGCTGGCCTTGTTGGTCGACGCGCCGGAGGAACTGGGCTACCGGCGGCTGCTCGACGCGATGGCCGCCGCCGCCCCCGAACTCGCCGCCGAACCGGCCGACCTCGCCATGGCGCTGGCCGCGCTGGCCGGCTGGCAGGTGCTCGGCGAGCTGCCGTCCGACCCGGCCGACGACTCCTTCGTGCTGACCGTGGACCGCGAACTCGCCCGTGCCGTCCCGGCCGGGCCGCCCGCCCTCGCCGACGACGCCGCCGACCTGATCCGCCGGGCCGCCGAGGCCGAGCCCGCCACCGCCGTGCGCCGCCTGCTCGCCGAGACGCCCGCCGTCCTGGCCGCCGACCTCCCCGAGGACCACCGCGCCTGGCTGCGGGAGCACCGGCTCAGCGGCCCGGCGGTGGTCGCCGAGTTCCTCGGCCTGGAGGCCGAACTGCGGGCCGAGGGCGTCGCCCTGCTCGACCCGGCCGCCGAACTCACCGACCTCGCCCTGCCCGGTGCCGGGACGCTCTCCCAGGCGGCCCTGCTGCTGGTCGAGCGACTGGTCGAGGACGTCCGCCCGCTGCCCGGCGAGACGGTGAGCGGCGACGTCCCGATCCCGGACGCGCTGATAGACGGCGTCCTCGGCGACATCGCGGACGAGTACGGCCTCCCGGCCCGCTACCTCGCCGACCGCACCGCCCTGCGGCGCGACGCCCTCGACCTGCTCCACCGCCTCGCCCTGATCGCCCCCACGCCCCATCCGACCCGCCCCCCGGCCTGGCGCCTGCGCCCGCCGGCCGCCCGCTACGCCCCGGCCCCCGACCTCCACCCCACCCCGGGCACCGGCCGCCACTCCCGCCCCGGCCCGCTGATCCCGCCCCCGGCCGGCCCGCGCGCCGAACAGCGGGCGTGACGGCGGGCGCAGCGGCGGGTGCACCGGCAGCTGTGACGGCGGGCGCTGCGACAGGCGTGACGGCGGGCGCACCGGCGGCGCCCGGCGCGCCGGTCGCGCCGCCCTGGAGCGAGCGGGCAGTAAGAAGCACCGGGTCCGGGACGGACCGCGGTGCCGGGTGGGGCGGGTGCTACTTGCCGGCGGAGGCGCTGGCGAGGGGGCCGTGGTCGACGGTTTCCACGGTGGCGCCGACACCCAGGGTGCCGAGGGCGATGGAGGCGAGGACGGCGGTGGCGGCGAGGAGCCGGCGGTGCCGCTGGGGCAGGGGGAAGCGCGGTTCCTGGTAGGGCGCCTGAGGGTTGGCGTTCATGACAGGGAGGTTTCCAGGGCGGCGTGAACGGTCGGTACGCGCGGGTGAAGTCCGGGCGGGGGTTGGGCGTCGGTTGGGCCGCATACGCCCCACCCTCCGACGGGCGGGGCGTACCCCCTGGTCAGTGGCGTGTGCCGGACTCGCCGACGACCTCCCGGACGGCGTCCCGCAGCCCGTGCGGCGGGTGGAAGCGGGACGGTCCGGCGGCCGGGTCCGTGCGGAGCTCCTTCACCAGCGAGACGCAGAGCAGCAGCATCACCACCACGAACGGCAGCGCGACCAGGATCGTCGCGTTCTGGAGCGCGGTGAGCCCGCCGGCCAGCAGCAGGGCCGCCGCGACCCCGCCCATCAGCACGCCCCAGACCACCACCAGCCAGGTGCGCGGATGCAGCGAGCCCCGGCTGGACAGCGAGCCGAGCACCAGCGAGGCGGAGTCGGCGCTGGTGATGAAGAAGGTCATCACCAGCAGCACCGCGACCACGCTGGTCACCGAGCCGAGCGGCAGTGAGCGCAGCATCTCGAACAGCGAGGCCTCCGGCCCCTGCGGGATGGTCGCGACCAGGTCGGCCGCGCCGGTGGTGGCCAGTCGGATCGCGGTGCCGCCCATCACGCAGAACCAGACGACCGTCGCCCCGCTGGGCACCAGCAGCACGCCGAGCAGGAACTGCCGGACGGTGCGGCCGCGGGAGATCCGGGCGATGAAGGTGCCGACGAAGGGCGCCCAGGAGAGCCACCAGGCCCAGTAGAAGATCGTCCAGGAGCCCAGCCAGCTCTCGTCGGTGAAGGCACCGGTCTGGGTGGACATCCCGAGGAGGTCGGAGAGGTAGCCGCCGACGGAGGAGGGGATCGCGTCCAGGGCGAACACCGTCGGACCGAACACGAAGACGAAGACCATGATCAGGGATGCCAGCACCACGTTCGCGGTGGACAGCCACTTCACGCCCTTGTGCACCCCGGAGAACGCGGAGACCACGAACGCGGCGGACAGCGAGGCGATGATGACCAGCTGGGCGTTCTGGGTGTTGCGGACGGAGGAGATGTAGCCGAGCCCGTCGGCGACCTGGAGCGCGCCGAGGCCGAGGCTGGTCGCGGAGCCGAAGACGGTGGCGAACACGGCCAGCAGGTCGATCGTCCGCCCGGCCCAGCCGTCCGCGCCGCGCTGTCCGATCAGCGGGACGAAGGCGGCGGAGATCCGGTTGCCCCGGCCCTTGCGGAAGGTGGTGTAGGCGAGGGCCAGCCCGCCGACCGCGTAGATCGCCCACGGGTGCAGGGTCCAGTGGAAGAGCGAGAACTCCAGGGCCTGCTGGGCGGCGGCCGCGCTCTGCGGCTCCAGGCCGGAGCCGGGCTGCGGGGTGGCGAAGAGCTGGAGCGGCTCGCCGACGCCGTAGAACATCAGGCCGATGCCCATGCCGGCGCTGAACATCATGGCGATCCAGGCGAGGCCGGAGAACTCGGGCTCCTCGTCGTCGCGGCCGAGCCGGATCCGGCCGAAGCGGCTGAACGCGAGCAGCACGGTGAGCACCAGGAAGACGTCGGCGGCCACCACGAACAGCCAGCCGAAGTTGTGCAGCACCCAGCCGAGCGCGGTGCTGGACGTGCGGCCGAGCGAGTCCTCGGCGAAGACGCCCCAGGCGACCACGGCCAGTACCAGGACGGCGCCGATCCCGAACACCGCCCGGTCGGCCGGAAGGGTCGCGGCGGGTTCGTCGGGCTCCTTCACGGGCTGGTCGGACGGGGGCGGCAGGCTGCTCATCGTGTGGACCCCTCGACATACTGGGCGCGCTCGGCACGCTCGGAATCAAGCTGTATGTCGCACTATGTCCAGTCCCCTCCGCGAGCGGCGGGACGGCGCGCCGGGGAAGCGCCTGGTCGGGACCTACGTCCCGTCAGGCAGCCCGCTCCTCGCCGTAGTCGTGCCCGTAGCCGGGTGCCCGGTCGGCCGCGTGGTCGCGCCCGGAGTCGTGCGCGGTGTCGAGGTAGTGGGAGAGCGCCCGGCGGCTGCGGGTGAGGTCCTCGATCCGGGAGTCCAGGTCGGCGAGTTCGCCGCGCAGGGTGGCGAGCAGCTCCGGGCAGGCCTCCAGGACGGGGACGGGACCGGTGGCGCAGGGCAGCAGCTCGGCGATGATCCGGGTGCTCAGGCCGGCCGCGAGGAAGTGGCGGACCTGCCACACCCGGACGGTGTCCTCCTCGCCGTACTCGCGGTAGCCGGCCGCCGTGCGGTCCGGCCGCAGCAGGCCCTGCTCCTCGTAGTAGCGGAGCAGGCGGGTGGACACCCCGGTCAGGCGGGCGAGTTCTCCGATGCGCATGACCGGGCGAACGCCGCAGGCCGCCGGGGTGTTCCCGACGGCGGTTCAGCCCTTGAGGAACTCCAGCACCAGGTCCCGCAGTTCCGGCAGCGCCTCGACCACCGGGAGGTGCCCGCTGGTGAGTTCGGCCAGGCGCGCGCCGGGGATGCCCTCGGCCGCCAGCCGGTGCTGGGACGGGGCGACGAGCATGTCCTCGGTGGTGCTGACGACCAGGGTGGGCACGGCGATCGCGGCCAGCTCGGCCCGTACGTCGGCGCGGGCGACCAGCCGGAACTGCTGCCGGAAGCCCTCCGGCACCGGGGACTTGAGGTGCTCCCGCAGCCCTCCGAGCTGTTCGGCGGGCAGCTCGTCCAGCCAGCTCCGGCCGATCGCGACGCTGAGCATCAGCGGGGCGAGGTCGTCCGGCCGGTCGGCCAGGTCGACGAACAGTTCGGCGAGCGTCCGCATCCGTGCCGAGCCCCCGGTCACGCCCGCGAGCAGCAGCAGCGAGCGGACCCGCCCGGGGTGGCGGGCGGCGATCCGGACGGCGACGGCGGCGCCGAGCGAGTAGCCGGCCAGGTCGAAGTCGTCCAGGCCCTCCTCGTCCGCGGCGGCGACCAGCCGGTCGGCCAGTTCGTCCAGGCTCGGCTCACCGGGCTCGTACGGGCTGTCGCCGGAGCCGGGGTAGTCGGGGGCGACGACGGTGCGGTGGGCGGCGAGGTCGGGCAGCAGCGGGCCCCAGTTGTCCCGGGCGCTGCCGCCGGCGCCGTGGGCGAGCAGCAGTCCGGGGCCGGAACCCTGGACGATCCGGGCGAGCGGGGTGGCTGACATGGGTTGCTCCTCTGCGGGCTGGGGTTTCGCCGACAAGGGGAACGGTAGGACTTCACACCGGTGAGAAGGTCAAGCCGAGGATCGCGAGCCCGTCCAGGAGCGGCCCGCGGACCCGGCCGCGGTCGCGCGCACCGCCGAACCGCCTACGCTGAAACGGAAGGAACGCCGTTCATGGACGACGAGGTCCGCACCCCGCACGAAGCAGTCCCGACGCAGGCCGCCCCGACGCAGGCCGCCCCCGCGCAAGCCGCCGCGAGGCGCACCACCGCGAGGCGCACCACCGCGAGGCGGGCGGCCCGGGAGGGCGGCCGCGCCGACGGCGTGGACCGCCGGACGCTGCTGCGGATGGTCTCCGCCGCCGGGGTGCTCGCCGCGCCGATCCCGGCCGTCCCGCTGCTCACCGCGGGCCGGGCGGCCGCCGAGGAGGTGCCCAGGCCGGTGCCCGGGATCGTCAAACCGCTGCCCGCCGAGTGGTTCGTGCCGCGCGGCACCAACGCCGAGATGCGCTGGGACGCCTTCCGGGACGCCGACGGCGGCGCCGCCGTCGGCCGCCACGTGCCGGTGGAGCGGTTCTTCGTCCGCAACCACACCAGCACCCCGCTGATCGACCCGGACACCTGGAGCCTCAAGCTCTTCGGCAGCGGTCTGCGCGGCGCGCCGACGGCCGAGCGCCCCGTCGAGTTCGGCCTGGACGACCTGCGGGAGCTGCCGTCCACCCGGATCAGCGCGCTGATCGAGTGCGCCGGCAACGCCCGCAGCTACTACCTCGGCCAGCAGAACCAGCCCGTCCCGGGCACGCCCTGGACGCTCGGCGGCGTCGGCTCGGCGAGCTGGCGGGGCGTGCGGCTGGCCGAGGTGCTGCGGGCCGCCGGGCTGACCCGGGCGGCGGTGGACGTGCTGCCGGTCGGCCTGGACCCGGACTTCGTCGCCGGCGGCACCAACTACGGCCCGGTGCGCCGTCCGCTGCCGATCGCCAAGGCGCTGGACGACGTGCTGCTCGCCTACGAGATGAACGGCGAGCCGCTGACCCCGGACCACGGCGCCCCGGCCCGGCTGGTGGTGCCCGGCTGGGTGGGCATCGCCTCGATCAAGTGGGTGGGCAGCATGGAGGTCGCCGACCACCCGCTGCACTCGCCGTGGAACACCGACTTCTACCGGATGTTCGGCCCGGACTACCCGGTCGGCGGCGGGGAGCCGCTCACCACGCAGGTGGTCAAGAGCGCCTTCGAGCTGGCCGCGGGAGCGCGACTGGCGGCGGACCGCGAGCACCGGCTGCACGGGCGCTCGTGGTCCGGAAGCGCGGCGGTGCGCCGGGTCGAGGTGAGCGCCGACGGCGGCCGGACCTGGCGGCGCGCCGAGCTGCGCGACGAGCCGCGGGCCGACGGCTGGACGCGCTGGAGCATCGACTGGCGCCCCGAGCGGCCCGGTCCGTACGAGCTGCGCGCCCGCGCGACGGACCGCCGGGGCAACACCCAGCCCGAGCGGTCGGTCTTCAACCGGGAGGGCTACCTGTTCGGCGCGGTGGTGGCCCACCCGGTGACGGTGGTCTGAGCCGCCGCCCGGCGGCTCAGCCGGTGGACTGGACCTCGTACGGGGCCGGGTAGCGCGTCTCGTACGGGGTCAGCACCAGCCGCACCACGTCCTCCAGGCGCCGCCGGGCGTCCCCGAGGGTGGTGCGGCCGGTCACCCAGGCGGTCAGCTCCCCCTGCCAGGCGTGGGCGACGATGTGCCGCACCAGCTCGCTCGCGGCGGCCGGCACCTCGGCCGTCACCGCCTGGAGGGCGGTGCTGTCGGCCCGGGCCATGCCTTGCAGCGCCTCACTGGCGAACGGGTCGGTGGAGGCCGCCACGGCCACCCGCAGCCGGGCGAGTTCGGGCTGCCGCTGGTAGGCCCGCATCCCGCCCCGGACGAACCGGACCGCCCGGTCGGTGGCCCCCAGTCCGGCCCTCGGCCCGCGCAGCTCGGCCACCAGGTCGGCCAGCAGCAGGCGATGCCACTCGGCGATCGCGGCCGCCAGGAGGTGGTCCTTGGAGGAGAAGTAGCGGTACGCCGTCCCCAGGGCGACTCCGGACCGCTCGCAGACCTGCTTCATCTGCATCCGCTCGACGCCGATCTCGTTCACCAGGGCGAGCGCGGCCGCGATCAGGCCCTCGCGGCGTTCGAGCTGACGCGGAGACATCGCCTCCACCGGCCGTGGTGACAGGTCAACCTTGGTCACCCGCACATGATACGGGCCGGGGCCGCCCAGGAGTATGACGCCGTCCGGCCCCCTTCCGTTCGCCCGGAGGCCACCGGGGTCCCGGGGGCGGTCACGAGGGGTCGCGGATCAGCGCCTCCTGGACCGCGGAGGCGACCAGCCGGCCGTCCAGGTCGTAGAACTCGCCGAGCGCCAGGCCCCGGCCGTCCGAGGAGGACGGGCTGCGCTGGGCGAAGAGCAGCCACTCGTCGGCCCGGAACGGGCGGTGGAACCACATCGCGTGGTCCAGCGAGGCCATCAGCAGCCGGGGCGGCTCGGTGCGCTGGAAGAAGTTCGGCTGCACGTCGAGCCCGGCGGTGGAGGCCAGGGTGAGGTCGGACAGGTAGGTGAGCGCGGCGGCGTGCAGCAGCGGGTCGCCGTCCGGCAGCGGGGAAGCGGTGCGCATCCAGACGAAGTGCTGGAGCAGCCCGGGCACGGCCGGCGGCAGCCCCGGGGCGTCCGCCGGGACGAACCGCACGTCGAGGTCGCGGAAGCCGCCGGCCGCGGCGATCGACCGGCGGACCTCCTCGGGCAGCCGGGCGACGGCGTTCGGCAGCGACTCCGGGCGGGGCAGCGGCGGGACCTCGCGCTGGCGGTCGGCGGCAGGCTCGGGGTGCTTGAAGGAGGCCGAGAGGGTGAAGATCTCGTTCCCGTTCTGCACCGCCGTCACCCGGCGGGTGGTGTACGACATGCCCTCGCGGACCCGCTCGACCAGGTAGTCGATCGGCCGGGAGGGGGAGCCCGGCAGCAGGAAGTAGCCGTGCAGCGAGTGCACCGGGCGACGGTCCCCGCAGGTGCGCCCGGCGGCGACGAGCGCCTGCGCGGCGACGTGGCCGCCGAAGGCGCGCATCGGGGCACCGGCGTGGCAGTGGCCCCGGAACGTGTTCTCGTCCAGCTGCTCGATCTGCAGCAGCTCGGCGAACGGGGCGGCCGGCCGGGCGTGCCGTTCGGCCCGGAGGTCTTCGGTGAGGTCGGTCACGAGGCCATAGTGGCAGAAGCCAACCGTCCGGCGGTGTGACCTGGGTAACGCCCCCCACCCCCGGTCGATGGTGTAGAACACGTTCCAGTCCGTCGGCCTCCCGAGGGATTGTCAGTGTCCTCACCTAGCGTGCTCGGCATGACGCAATCCGCACAGGCGTACGCCTATCTGCGCCCGTCGGCCGTCCGGGACGGCGCCGACGGCCGGAGCCTCGACCTGGCCACCTCCGGTGGCGCCACTCCGCTCGGCGCCGCCGCCAACCCGCGCTTCTTCGCGGGCTTCCTGGCCGATCCGGCGCCGGCCGCCGCGGCGCTGCTCGCGGTCGCGGACGTCGCCGCCGCGCGCTACTACCAGCCGCAGCTGCGCGCCTCGCTCGACCCGGTGGTCACCGCCAACGGGGACCGGCTGCGCTTCGAGTCCTTCTCGGGCTGCTGCGGTGTCTACGCCCGGCTCGACGTGCTCCAGGCCGGGCTCGACGGGGACGAGATCGGCCACGGCACCACCAACGTGGACGTCAACAACCCGCTGCGGGAGGCGCTGACCAGGATCGGCCCGGCCGACCCGCTGCACCTCGCGGTCGGTCCGGACGCGCTGGAGGTCACCAGCTTCGACGGACCGCTGGTCGAGAAGAAGGTGCCGCTGCCGGAGCGCTGGCTGCGCGGCTTCGCCGAGACCCAGGTGGTCGCCGCCGGCTTCGAGCTGCGCGCCGAGCTGCCCGCCGCCGAGGCCGTCCGGTTCCTGCGCTCGCTGCCGCGCGCCGGGCGCGGCGGGCGGGCCGGCATCGGCTGGGTCCTGCCGGCCGGGAGGACGCTGCGGCCGACCACCCGGCCGGTGCCGGGCGCGGTCTGCCTGCCCGGGCCCGAGCGGCTGGTGGCGCTCCAGCGGGTGCTGCGGCACGCGCTCGCCCTGCGGGTGTACGGGCCGGTGGCGGCCGGCGAACCGACCGCCTCCGCCTGGGAGGCGGTGCTGCCCGGCATGCGGCTGACCCTCACGCTGTCGCCGAACGCCGCCCGGGGCTTCTCCGGCGAGGGCGGGGTGCTCGACTCGCTGGCCACCGGGACGGCCGAGCGGGACGCCGAGCTGATCGCGGTGCTGCTCGCCTGGGAGCCCCGGATCGAGGTCGGGGACCTCGCCGCCCAGTCCGGGCTGAGCCCCGAGCGGGTCCGCGCCGCGCTCATCCGGCTGGGCACCGCCGGACAGATCGGCTACGACACCGCCGAGGCCGCGTACTTCCACCGGCAGCTCCCGTACGACGCCGGGCGGGCCGAGGCGGCCAACCCCCGGCTGCGGGCCGCCCGGGCGCTGGTCGAGGCGGGCGCGGTGCGGCTGGAGGAGGGCGGGGCGACGGCCGTCGTCACGGTGGACGACCACATCCAGCGGGTGCGGGCGGACGAGTCGGGGCGGCTGAGCTGCACCTGCCTGTGGTGGGGCAAGTACCGGGGCGGGCGCGGGCCGTGCAAGCACGCGCTGGCGGTGGCGATGGTGCGGGAGTCGGCTGCCGGGGCTGCCGGGGCCGCGGACGTGAAGGGGGCAGGGGCGTGAACACGACGGTGGACGCCGAGCGGCAGGAGCCGGGCGACGCGCTGCTGACGGCCGTCCGGTCGGGCCGGCTGGCAGAGATACCGGGGCTGCTGGCCGCTCTGGACCCGGCCCGGCGGCGGGCCTGCCTGCCCGCCCTCAAGGAGCTGCGCACCGAACTGCGCAGGGAACAGCGCGAGCACTGGTCGCGCGAGGGGGCCGCGGCCATGAGCCGGCTGCTGGTGGCCGGGGCCGGCTGCCACTCCGGCCCGGCCGCCGCCGCCACCTGGATCGGCGGGGTCGAGGCCGCCGGCCGCGACTGGGCCCGGAACTCCGCGCTGCACCAGGTCATCGCGGCGCAGCCGGTGGAGTGGCAGGTCGAGGTGGTCACCCGGCTCGCGGCCCGGCCGGTGCGGACCTGGGGCTGGTCGATGTACCCGGTGCTGGAGGCCGTCGTCCGGCACACCGGCTGCGAGGTGCCGCGCGGCGAGTCCTTCGTCCGGAGCTGGATGGAGCGCGCCGCCGAACGGAACGGCCCGCGTCCGACGCTGGCCGTGCGGCTGGCCGAGGACTCGTTCACCCCGGTGCTGCTGCCCGAGCTGTTCGACCTTGCCGACGTCGGCTACCAGCTGACCCTCCGGCTCAGTCCGCGTCCCGGCGACGTCTGGACGGAGGCGATCGGCGAACTCGCCGCGGACGGCACGGCGGACCGCACCGAGCTGCTCGACCGCTGCCTGGCCCGGCTGCTGCGCGGCGGCAAGCCGGCCGACCAGCGGGCCTTCCTGGAGGTGCTGCGGGCGCTCGACCCGACGCCCGAGGAGTACGCGGCCCGGGTGCGCGACGTGGTGGCGCTGCTGGACGGCCTGTCGGTGCTCGCCGGCCACGCCCAGGAGGTGCTCGCCGGGCTGGACGAGGCCGGGCTGATCGAGCCCGAGGTGCTCACCGAGGCCTCGGCGGTGGTGCTGTTCCGGAGCGAGAAGAAGCTGGTCCGCACCCAGCTGACCTGGCTGGAGAAGGCCGCCCGGCGCGCCCCCGAGCGCTCCGGTCCGGTGGTGCTGGCCGCGGCCGAGGCCTTCGGCCACCCGGACGCGGCCCTCCAGGAGCGGGCGCTGAACGTGGTGGCCCGTCACCTGGAGGCGGCGGGGGAGGCGGTGGTGGCGGAGCTCCGGGCCGCCGCCGAGGCGCTGAACCCGGCCCACCACCGGCGCGCGGGCGAGCTGTTCGGCGCGCCGGTCGGCGGCGGGGACGACCCGGACACCGGGTGGGACGACTTCCTCCCGCCGGCCCCCGAACGGCGCCCGCTGGGCGCGCCGATCGCCTCCGCGGCCGAACTCGCGGAGGAGCTGTCCGCCCTGCTCGCCGCGCGCGAGCCCGGTGTGGCGGCCTTCGAACGGGTGCTGGACGGGCTGGTCCGGCTGACCCACCGGGACCGGCGGGCGCTCGCCGAGGCGGTGGAGCCGGTCCGCCGGGCGCACCCGTGGCGCGGCACCGACGGCTGGGGGGACTGCACGCCCCGGGAGATCCTCTACGTGGTGGCCGCGGTGGCCGGTGAGACGCCGCCGTGGAAGCTCTGGGACTACCTCGGCGGCAGGAGCGGCTCCGCGCTGCGCGGCCCGCGCACCACCGTGCACGGGGCCGTCCTCGCCGCCCGGCTGGACGAGGTGGCCCGGCAGATCTTCCAGGCCACGCTGCCGTACCTGCTGGCCACCCCGACGGACGCCACCGGAGCCCTGGACGCGGCCGTGCTGGTCGAGCGGATCGCCGGGTACGAGGCGGCGGGTGTCGCCCCGGGGAAGGCCGACCTGTGCCAGGCCCTGCTGCGGGTCGGCACCGCGGACGGGACGGTGCTGCGCGCCGCCGAGGCGCTCGGCTCCCCGGCCGGGCGCCGGCTGGCGCACTGGCTGCGCACCGGCGGGCTGCCCGGGCAGCCGTCCGAGCGGGTGGTGTTCGCGCCCGGCGCGGGGCTGAAGCGCACCAACCTGTACGGGGACCGCTGGTGGGAGGAGGTCGAGCGGATCGCGGTCGCCCAGCCGGGCATCGGCGCCGGGCCGAAGGGGCCGGACGGCGAGCGGCTCACGGCCGAGTTCCGGGCGCTGCTGGACGGCACCGAGCCCAGCGTGGCCCGGGCGCGCAAGGTGCACGACTGGGGCTGGCGGCCCGTCGAGCACTGGTTCGCGATGCTCCCCCGGCACCGGGAGGAGCTGGCGGCGCGCTGGCTCGACCCCTTCGCCGAGGGCGCCGACCGGGACGAGCGCGGCGCCGGCCGGTACCTCCCGCTGCTGGCCGAGGCCGACGGCCCGGCCGGGCTCGCGCTGCACCTGGCGCTGGCGTACGGCCTGGGCGCCCGGCACGCCGAGGACCGGACGGCGGCGGTGGACGCGCTGCTGGTGCTCGCCGCGCGCGGGGACCTGGACGGGGCGCTGCTCGGTCGCGAGCTGGGCGTTCTGGTGGCCTGCGGCACCGTGATGGCCGGCCGGCTGGCGGCGGCGCTCGCCATGGCGGCGGAGACCGGTGCCCGGGGGACGGTCTGGTCGGTGCTCGGTCCGGCGCTGCCGGGGCTGCTCTCGGAGACCGACCCGTCGACCCGCGGGCTCGGCGACCTGATCGCGCTGGCCACCGACTGCGCCCGGCGCACCGGGGCCCGGGGGCCGGTGGCGGAGGTGACGGCGGCGGCCGAGCGCGGCGGCTCGGGCCGGGTGGTCAAGGAGGCGCGGGCGCTGCGGGACGTCCTCGCGGGCTGAGCAGGGCCGGAAGACCGGGGACGGTCGCGGCCCGGGTCGGTCGCGGCCGGGGCCGGGCTCGGGTGGGCTCGGTGGTCCAACGGCGAACAGATGTCAGCTGACAACTTTCAGCGAACAGATTTTGAAATCTGTTCGCTGAAAGTTGTCGTCTGTTCGGGTGCCTCGCGCGACCCCGCCGTCGCCTCCTCCTCCGCCGGTCCGCCGACCAGCGGCGAGGTGCCGTGCGGGGCCGCGACGGCGCGCCACCACGGGCGCAGCGTCGGCGGGTCGGCCGGCTCGAACGGCTTGCCGGGCCGGGGCACCGCGAGCCGGGCGCCGAGCGCCTCGGCGGCGGCGACCACCCGCTCGGCGGGCTCCTCCCAGGGGTGCAGCGCGAGGTTGAAGGTGCACCAGTGGATCGGCAGCAGCAGCCCGCCGCCCAGGTCCAGGTGCGCCCGCACCCCCTCCTCGGGGGTCATGTGCACCTCGGGCCAGAAGTCGCTGTACGCGCCGACCTGCATCATCGTCGCGTCGAACGGCCCGAGCCGGCGGCCGATCTCGGCGAAGCCGGGGAAGTAGCCGGTGTCCCCGCTGTGGAAGATCCGCCGCCCGCCGCCGGCCACCACCCAGGACGCCCACAGGAACAGCGCGCTGGTGCGCGGCCCGCGGCTGCAGTAGTGGCGGGCCGGCGTGGCGGTCAGGGTCAGCCCGGCGACCTCGACCGACTCCCACCAGTCCAGTTCGACGATCCGGCCGGCCGGTACGCCCCAGTGCTCCAGGTGCGCCCCGACCCCGAGCGGGACGGCGAACACCGCGCCCGTCCCGATCAGGGCCCGGACGGTGCCCATGTCGAGGTGGTCGTAGTGGTCGTGGGAGACCACGACCACGTCCACCGGCCCGAGTTCGGACAGTGGCAGCGGCACCGGGTGCAGCCGCTTGGGGCCGGTCCAGGAGAAGGGGGAGCAGCGCTCGCCCCAGACCGGGTCGAGCAGTACCCGCCGTCCGCCGATCTCGGCCAGCACCGTGGCGTGCCCCAGCCAGGTCAGTCGCAGCCCGGACTCCGGCGGCGCGGCCAGGTCGCCCGGGAGCAGCCGGTGCACCGGGACGGCGGCGGCCGGGATCCGGCGGGTCCGGTCCCCGGCCAGCTGGGCGCGGGTGATCTCCAGCGGGCTGCGCTCGTACACCAGGCGGCGGGTCGGCACCGGATTGCGGAAGGCCCCGTCGGAGAACTGCGGGGAGCGGCGGACGCGCGCCAGCCGGTCGCCTCGGGGTTCGGCTCCGAAGGCGTCGGTCCGGACCCGGTGCCAGGCGGCCCGGGGCACTCCGGCCAGACCGGGGACGGCGCGCTCGGCGGCGGGGTCGGTGGACGGCGGGAGGAACAGCGAGGTCAGACCGGCGAGGCGGGAGAACCACGGGGCGGGGCGGGGCACGGCTCCTCCAGGGACGGTCACGGCTACCGGGCATGCCGGGGTCGCGGCGCAGCGACGGGTGGGGCTGCTGCGATACGACAACCATCTCGTCGGAGGTTACTCGCCGTGGGCCGTCCGGACCTGGTGGAGGGCTCGGCGCGGTCCAATCGGCGTACCGGGGAGGCCGCGCGGGCCGGTGCCGGCGCCGCCCCGCCGGTCGTCGGTGAGGCGTCGCTCAGGCGTAGAAGCGGGTGATCGTCTCCGCGACGCAGTGCGGCTTGGCGCTGCGCTCGCTGGTCAGGGTGAACCGCACCACCGCCTGGACCCCGCCCGGCACCTCGGTGGCCGAGAGCAGCTCGGCGGTGGCCCGGATCGCCGTGCCCACCGGCACCGGTGCCGGGAAGCGCACCTTGTCGGAGCCGTAGTTCAGCGCCATCCGCACGCCCTCGACGGCGTAGCACTCCTTCGCCAGCACCGGGATCATCGACTGGGTCAGGTAGCCGTGCGCGATGGTCGAGCCGAACTGGCTCTCCTTGGCCCGCTCCGGGTCCACGTGGATCCACTGGTGGTCGCCGGTCGCCTCGGCGAACAGGTCGATCTGCCGCTGCTCGATGGTGTGCCACTGGCTGGTGCCCAGCTCGGTGCCGACGGCGGCGGTCAGCTCGGCGAGGGAGGCGAAGGTCGTCACGGTGCGCTCCTGGTGGGGGACGGGCCCGGGGGTGTCAGAACGCCGGAAGCGTATGCCTACCCACCGGTACCTGTCAGGAGCCGAGCGGAAATCCGGCGTTCACCGGCCCGGCGCCGATCGGTCCGCCGCCCGTCGGTCCGCCGCCCGTCGGCCCACGCGCCTGGCAGCCTGGGAAGCCCAGGAGGCCCGGCCCGGTCGGGAACAGCCGGCGGCCGCTCACCAGCTCCGGCACCAGCGCGACGAACAGCGGCTCCGGATCGCCCACCCAGGGCCGCAGGCCGGAGCGCAGCACCCGCCGCACCTGCTCGGGATCGCTCACCACGTCGGCCCGCCCGTGCACCAGCACGCTCCACCCGGTGCGGGTGACCGGGTCCAGCAGATCCGCCTGGAAGGCCACCACCGTGCCGTCGAGCCCGCGCGCGGTGGCACTTCCCCGGCGCACCGCGAGCACCAGCCGCCCGTCCAGGACCTCGAAGGAGACCGGCAGCACGGCCGGCAGCGCGTGCTCGGTGTACACCACGCGCCCGACGGGCACGGTGCTGAGCAGCCGCAGGCACTCGGCCTCGCTCAGGGTCTCCACACGGTCGTCACGCTCCATGCGTCCGATCGTCCACGGTCGGTGCGCTCGTCGATAGGGCCCATGGTCCCTGAGCGGACGGGCCGGGAGCCCCGTCGGCGGCCCTCCGGACGGTAGCCTGCCCGGCGGGTGGAGAAACGGTGCAGGAGGGGGGACGGTCGGATGGCGGGCGGGGTCGATCTGGTGGTGATCGGGGCGGACGGCGGGCCCGACCGGGCCTTCGGGGGCGCGGCGCTCGCACCGGAGGGTGCCCGGTTGCTCGCCGACGTGCTGCCCGGGATGTGCTTCGACACCGGCGCGGCCGGCTGCCGGGTCACCACGGTGGCGCCGGACGCGGACGCCAACGCGATGCTGACCGC
Source organism: Kitasatospora sp. Xyl93 (assembly GCF_055383135.1). Taxonomy (NCBI): domain Bacteria; kingdom Bacillati; phylum Actinomycetota; class Actinomycetes; order Kitasatosporales; family Streptomycetaceae; genus Kitasatospora; species Kitasatospora sp. Xyl93. Next base: position 6,827,411 of record NZ_AP029185.1, read on the forward strand.
CGTCCGGGACGCCGCCCGGCACCCGGGCCGCTGGCTGCTGGTCTGCCTGGTCGGCCAGCTGGTGGCCGACCCGCGCGGGCGCCGGCTGGCCCTGGTCACCGCCGGCAGCACCGCCGACAACGCCTACCGCCGGGGCCTGGCCTGGGACTGGGTGGTCAGCGCGATGGTGCACGGGGACCAGGAGGAGGCTCTGCTGCTGGTCGACGCGGTGGCCGACCGGGACACCTGGGCGGCGCTGGAGCGCGGCGAGGACGGCGCGGGCGAACTGCTGAGCTACTCGAGGGTCCCGCTCTGGGGCCGGATGGGCCGCTACGCCCCGGGCAGCCGCTACGCCCCCGGCAGACGCGGCCGGGACGCCGTACGGCCGGGCGGGGAGGGCTCGTTCAGCCGGGCCCTGACCACCGTCCTGCGCCAGGGCGTCCCGGGTGCCCCGGCGGCCGTCGCGCCGCTCGATCTCCAGCCGGCCGTGGCCGCGCTGACGGACGGTGGGGAACCGGCCGGTAGTTCGGGTGCGCCTGGCGCGCGCCTGCTCGTTCCGCCGCACGCGGGGCGGCTCCTGATGCGCAATCGGGCCGCGGTTCGGGGCGCATTGGCCGGATTGTCGCTTTCCGAGGAACTGTTGGCCGTTCTGTGGCGGGAAAGTGCCCCGACGGAACCGCCTTCCGCGTAAGGTCAGGGGGCCTGAGGTGTTGCCGTGATGGGGTGGGTTGGCGAAGAATCGATCCCCAGCGGAAACACCGGTGGGACGGCGGAATTCTCCTGGCGGCCGTGGATCACGGATCAGGTCGGTCGCAACGAGGTGGGGCCATGCGGCAGCGCGGAAATGTGTTGCGCCCTGGGGCGGTTGGGGTCGGCGGGGCGGTTCTGGTGTTGCTGCTCGGTGCTTGTGCGGGCAGTGGTGCGGGTGGTTCCGTCGATCGGATCGGGTCGGCCGCGCCCACCGTCGCGGGAGTGAACCCGCTAACTCCTTCGAGTGGTTCGGAAAACAGCTCGATCGCGCCGACCAGCGGCCCGGAAGGGGCCATGGCAAGGCTGGCCCTGAAGGCGTATCAGGACTGGTGGCAGGCTCAGGCGGAGGTCTTCGGGCGGTCGGATTCGGACGGTTACGCACTGGAGCAGTACTCCTCCGGGCGGGCGCTGTCCGACAGCCTGGTCGGCCTCCGGCAACTGCGCGACGCCAAAGTCGTGATGACCGGGACCCCGCGCAATTCCGCGGTGGTCAAGGCCGTCGATCTGAATGCCGATCCGCAGACCGCCGTGATCGAGGACTGCGTCGACCTGTCGGACTGGCACCGCGTCGACGCCGTCACCGGGGCCGCCAAGGATCCCGGAGCGCGACTGAACCGGTACGTCGGAACCGCGTCGCTGCGCTGGTTCCAAGCGCATTGGTTGATCCACGACTTCAAACGGGAGGTGGACCGGACATGCTGAACGCGCGGAAACCGGCCCGGCGAATCGCGATCGCCGCGTCGATGTCGGCCGGGCTGCTGCTGTCCTCGGCGGTGGGTGCGGTCGCGGACGAACCGCCGAGCGGCGGGGCCGAGCAGTGCTACCCGAACGTGATCTGCATAGACGTCAATTCCGGTGGGACGACCCCCGTGCCCGGCGGATCGAACCCGGGCGGTGGCGGCGGATCGGGCACCGGTCCGCAGCTGTGCGGCTACCACGGGGTCCCGTGGGCCTGCCACGACCCCCAACTGGGCTGGTTCAACAGCGACAAGGGGTGCTACTTCCGCGCGCTGGACAACCCGCCGCCGGCCAGCGACCCGGCGTGGGACGGCCACGACCCGAAGGACGGCTCGCTCTACACGAAGGTCTGCCCGCAGACCGACGGGGGCCAGGGCGGCGCCGAGATCGTCTTCGAGGCCACCGCGCCGGGCGGGCAGAACGTCAACGCCGAGGCCATGGCCATCCAGCAGGCCTACGACCAGGTCCGGTTCAGGCCGCCGGTGGGCCGCGCGGCGCCCCGGAACACGGCGGTGGTCAACGCCCCGGTCTGGCTCTGGGCCGACGACGCCGCACTCCCCGCGCCGGGCAGCGCGGCGGTCGCGGGCATCTCGGTCACCGTCACGCCCCGGCTGGTGAAGGCGGACTGGAGCTTCGGCGACCACCTCCAGACCTCCTGCACCACCCCCGGCACGCCGTACGACCCCAAGTACGGCGACGCGAAGTCCCCGGACTGCGGCTACGAGTTCAGGACAAGCTCGGCCCACGAGAAGAACAGCGTCTTCAGTGCCACCGTGACGATGCACTGGGAGGCCGTCGTGGTGGTCACCGGCGGGCCGAACCCCCGGAAGTTCACCATCCCGGGCATCAACCAGAGCAGCAAGCCCTTCGACCTCAAGGTCGCCGAGATGCAGGTGCTCAACTGAGCGCGGCCGAGCGGGCACGGCCGACCGGGTGCGCCCGGCCGGCCGATCCCGACTGAACGACCCGGCGCGGGCATCCGCGCACCGACCAGCCGGACGAGCCGGCCGGACGAGCCAGAGACGAACGAGGGAAGGGCGGAACCCGGTGGAGAACCGTACGTTCGCGACGCCGGGATCCGGCACCTCCGCGGGCGCCGCGGTGCCCGCGGCACTCCCGGAGCAGCCGGAGCAGGGCGGCCGGGGCAGGGGCCGGGGACGGGCGGTGCCGCACGCGCCCGGGCGGACCATGCGGGCGAGGCGGCGGCGCCCGGCGGTGCTGGCGATGGCGGTCGCGCTGATCGCGGCCGGAGGGCTGGGCGGTGCCGTCCTCTACAACAGCACCGGTCAGCGGGTCGCGGTGCTGGCGCTGGCCCGGGACGTGCCGTGGGGGCAGGTGATCACCGAGGAGGACCTGGTGGTCGCTCGGATCGCGGGCGACCCGGTGCTGCGCCCGGTGTCGGCCCAGGACCGGGCGAAGGCGGTCGGCATGCGGGCCGCCACCGACCTCAAGCGCGGCGCGATGCTCACCGGTTCCGACCTCGCGCAGGGCCTGTCGGTGCAGCCCGGGCAGATCGTGGTCGGGGTGTCGGCCAAGCGCAGCCAGCTGCCCGCGAGCCGGCTCCAGCCCGGCGTGCAGCTGGTCATCGTCTTCACCCCCGACAACGGCCGGGCGGACTCGCTGCCCGCCACGGTGATCACCGTCGGCCGGGTGGACACCGACGGCAGCCAGGTGATCGACGTGGCGGTCGGCACGGCGGACGGGCCCCGGCTGGCGCAGTGGGTGGCGAGCGGACGGATCCAGGTGCTGCTCGCTCCGCGCGGCGCGGCGGCCGGCGGCCCCGGCGGCGGTACCGCCCCCGCCTCGGCGCCGAGCGGGGCGCCCTCGGCCGCCGCCACCAACCCCGGGGCGACCGCGCCGGGCGGTACTCCGGGCGCCGCCACCCCGGGTGGTGCCGCCGCGCCCGGGGCCCCGGCCGCGACGGGCGGCGCCTGATGGCCGTGATCGCGGTGGTCGGCGGCCCGGGCGCACCGGGCGCGACCACCACCGCCCTGGCACTGCTGCTGTCCTGGCCGCTGCCGCCCGGCCGGCGGATCCTGCTGGTCGAGGCCGACCCGGACGGCGGCGCGGTGCTCGCCGGCGCCCTGGAGGGCCGGGTCGAGGCGGTGTACGGGCTGCGCAACCTGGCCGTCGCCGACCGGCGCGGGCTGCTCGCGCAGACCATCTGGGAGCAGCTGATCGACCTCTCGCCCGAAGGCGACGCCGAACGGCTGCTGCTGCCCGGGCTGACCGACCCCACCCAGGCGCCCGGCCTCGCCTACACCTGGGAGCCGCTCGCCGAACTGCTGCACGGCGTGGAACAGCAGGGCTACGACGTCATCGTGGACCTCGGCCGCTCCGGCGCCACCGGCCACAGCGCGGTGCTCGCCCGCCGCGCCGACGTGGTGGTGGCGACCGTGCGCACCACGCTGCGCGGGCTGAGCTCGGCCCGGCCCCGGCTCGCCGCCCTGGCCGAGGACCTGGCCGCCGCCGGCACCGGGGCGGACGCGCTCGGGCTGCTGCTGGTCGCCGAGGGGCCGTACACCCGGGCGGAGGTCTCCCGCGAGCTCGGCCTGCCGGTGCTCGGGGTGCTGCCGCACGCCACCCGGACGGCGAAGGTGCTCTCCGACGGCGGGGACACCACCGACCGGCGGTTCATCCGCTCGGAGCTGATGCGGACGGCGCGGTCGGCGGCGGACGAGGTGCAGCTGCTGGTCCGCCGCCGGCGCCAGCGGCTCGCGCCGGGAGCGGTGCAGGACGCGACGCCGGCCCAGCTGACGGCGGGCGGCCCGGCGGCGGGGGCGGTCGCGGCGGCGGTGCCGGTGCCTCCCGTCCCGGCGCCTCCGGTGCCGACGGGGCCGGTTCCGGCCCCGCCGATACCGGCCCCGCCCGTGCCGATGGCGCCGCAGCCGTCGATGCCCGCGCCCGCGGCCGGTCCCATGCCGTCGCCCGCGCCGGGGCCGGGGCCGTACGGGCAGTCGGCGTACGGGCCGGGCGGGCAACCGGGGTACGTCCAGCAGGAGTACGTCCAGCCGGGGTACGTCCAGCCGGGGTACGTCCAGCCGGGGTACGTCCAGCCGGGGTACGGGCAGGGCGGGTACGGCCAGTCCGGGTACGGGCCCGGCGGCCAGGGGCAGACCGCGTACCCGCAGACCGCGTACCCGCAGGCCGGGTCCGGCGCGGCGGCCCACGGCCGACCGGGCTACGGGGGGACGGCCGAGGGCGAGCCGCCCTCGTACTCCCCGCCACAGCCCGTACCGCCGGTGATCACCACCGGCCCGGTGGCGCCGCTGGCCGGGCTGGCGCCGCAGCCGGCCGCTCCGGCGCCGTTCCCGGCACACGTCCAGTCCGCCCCGTACGGCGAACCGGAAGACCAGTACCCGCTCCAACGGCCGGCTGCGACGGACCGCCAGGACGACGAGAGCGGGCCGTACCCGCACAACCCCGGGGAGGTGCTCCGTGCGCGGTAGCCCCCTGCACCAGCGTCCCGCGACCGACCCGGCCGCGCTGCCCTGGGCCGCGCCGGTGTCCGCGCCCGCGCCGGCGACCGGTCCGGTCGCCCCGCCGCACGGGTACCAGCCCGGCCCGGCACAACCCGGCCCGGCACAACCCGGCCCGGCACAACCCGGCCCGGCACAACCCGGCCCGGCGCAACCCGGCCCGCCCGGCGCGGCCGGGCCCACCGCCGTACCCTCCCAGCTGCCCTCGCTGGACCTGCGCGGCGCCGCCACCCGGCCCGCCGTCGACCCGCAGGTCGCCCGCGAGCTGAAGCGCCAGGTCGCGGCCGAACTGCACCAGCAGATCACCCGGTTGACCACCGCCTCCGGCTCCGAGCCGGACCGCGCCACCCGCCGCCAGCGCGGCCGGGCGCTGATCGAGGAGGCCGTCGCCCGGTGGTCCGACGCGTACGCTCAGACCCACGGCATCCCGCCCACCCGGGAACAGGACCGCGCCCTCGCCGAGGCCGTCTTCGACCTGCTCTTCCGGGCCGGCCGGCTCCAGCCCTACCTGGACGACCCGGAGATCGAGAACATCCTGATCAACGGCTGCGACGACGTCTGGGTCTCCAAGGTGCACCAACCCCTGCGCCAGGTGCCGCCGGTGGCCGACAGCGACGGCGAACTCGTCGAACTGCTCCAGGACCTGGCCCGCCAGCACGGCGGCGGTGAGCGCAGCCTGTCCACCGCCAGCCCGACCCTCGCGCTGCGCCTGGAGGGCGGCATGCGCCTCCAGGCGCTCACCGAGGTGACGCCCCGCCCGTACGTGGCGATCCGGCGCCACCGGGTGGCCTCCGCGACGCTGCCCGAGATGGTCGAACTCGGCACCCTGGACGGCACCCTGGCCGCCTTCCTGGCCGCCGCGATCCGGGCCCGGAAGAACGTGATGATCACCGGTACCCAGGGCGTCGGCAAGACCAGCCTGCTGCGCGCGATGGCCGCCGAGATCCCGCCGGACGAGCGGATCGGCACCCTGGAGTCGGAGTTCGAGCTCTGGCTGCACACCCTCGGCCACCTGCGCCAGGTCGTCCCGATGGAGGCGCGGGAGGGCAACGGCGAGCGCGTCGAGGGGCGCCTGGCCGGGGAGTTGAGCATCGGGGACCTCATCCCGGCCGCGCTGCGCATGACGCTCTCCCGGATCATCGTCGGGGAGGTCCGCTCCGGCGAGGTCGTCCCGATGCTGCGGGTGATGACCAACGGCGAGGGCGGCTCGATGTGCACCCTGCACGCCCGCGGCCCGCACATGGTCGTCGACCGCATCGCCGAACTCTGCCTGGAGTACGGCTCGCACATGACCGACTCGCTCGCCTACCGGCTCACCGCCAACGCCCTGGACCTCATCGTGCACGTCACCATGGTCGACGAGACCGCCGTCGGCGGCCGCCGGCACCGCTTCGTCTCCCACGTCCTGGAGGTCACCGGCCTCGGGGAGAGCGGCCGGCCCGCGCTGAACACCGTCTTCGGCCCCCGGCCGGACCTCGGTGAGCCGCGGGCCGTCCCGCACACCCCGCCGCAGTGCCTGGACGACCTGCGCCGGGCCGGCTTCGACGCCTCGCTGCTCGGCTCCCGGTACGGGAGCTGGACCACCCCGCTCCAGCTGCGGATCGGCGGTGGCGCGCGGTGATGCTGCTCTTCGCCCTGTGCGGGCTGGCGGTCGCGGGCGGCCTGGTCGCGCTGGTGGCCTGGGCCCGCGGCAGCGAGTCCGGCGACGAGGACGGGACGGAGCGGGCGGCCAACCCGCTGGCCGGCCGGGTCCACGTGTTCTGGTACGGCGCCCCCGGGACGGCCGGGCACCGGATGGTGCGGCTGCGCCGCGTCCAGCTGCCGATCGCGCTCGCCGGCGCGCCGCTGGCCTGGCTGTTCACCGGCATCCCGCTGACCGCGCTGCTGGTGCCGCTGGCCGTCTTCGGCCTGCCCTGGCTGTTCGACACCACCCGCCCGGACACCCACCGGATCGAGCGGCTGGAGGCGCTCTCCGAGTGGACCCAGCGGATCGCCGACGTGCTGCTGCTCGGCGTCGGCCTCAACCAGGCCATCGTCACCAGCCGACGCACCGCCCCGGCCGCCCTGGAGGACGAGATCGGCGAGCTGGCCGCCCGGCTGCAGGCCCGCTGGCGGCCCGAGGAGGCGCTTCGCGCCTTCGCCGACAGCCTCGCCGACGCCACCGCCGACAAGGTGCTGGCCGCGCTCGTGCTGCGGGCCGGCGACAGCGGCCCCGGCCTGGCCCGCACGCTCTCCGACATGGCCGACTCGGTGCGCGAGGAGGTCCGCCAGCGCCGCGCCATCGAGGCCGACCGGGCCAAGCACCGGACCACCATCCGCTGGCTGGTCGGCATCATCGTGCTGGTCGTCACCGTCGGCTCCTTCAACACCGAGTACACCCGGCCGTACGGGACCTTCCTCGGCCAGGTGGTGCTCGCCGTGGTCGCCGCCCTGTTCGTGGCGATCATCGCCTGGATGCGGGCGCTGGCCTCCCATCCGCCGGTGCCGCGGCTGTTGACGCCGGACCGGCGCAGCAGGAGCGGACGGCGCACCGCCGCCGCGGTGACCGAGCCGGAGCCGGCCGAGCAGCTCGGGGAGGTCCGGTGATCTCCCCCTGGTCCGTGCTGGCCGGCGCCGTCGCGGCCGGCGGCCTCGCCCTGCTGGTCGCCGAACTGCGGCCGGCGCCGCCGGACCTGCGCCAGGCGCTGGACCGGCTGCACGCCACCCCCGCCGACCGCGAGCAGGACCCGGACGAGCGGCCCCGCTGGTACGACCGGATCGGTGAGCGGTCCGTCCACCTGCGCGGGGTCTCCGTCCCGCGCCGCGAACTCGCCCTGATCGGCCGCACCCCGGCGCGGTTCATGGTGCACAAGCTGCTGTTCGCCGCCCTCGGCCTGGTGCTGCCCGCCTACCTCGGCGCGATGGCCGTGCTGATGGACGTCGGCCTGCCGTTCGCGCTGCCGCTGGTCGCCGGGCCGCTGCTGGCCGGACTGCTCTGGTTCGTCCCCGACGCCGTCGTGCGCGGCGAGGCCAAGGAGGCGCGCACCGAGTACCTGCACGGCATCGCCGCCTACCTGGAACTCGTCGCGATGGAACGGGCCGCCGACTGCGGCCCCGCCGAGGCGCTGCGCCGGGCCGCCGCGGTCGGGCAGGGCGCGGTGTTCCGGCGGATCCGCGACGCCCTGGAGCGCGCGGCCACCGACCGCCTCCCGCCGTGGGCCGGACTGGACTCGCTGGCGGAGGAGTTGGGGCTCAGCCCGCTCCAGGACGTGGCCGACATCATGCGGCTGTCCGGCACCGACGGCGCCGCCGTGTACGACACCCTGCGGGCCCGCGCCAAGGGCCTGCGCGGGGAACTGCTCGCCGAGGACCTCGCCCGGGCGAACGCCGACAGCGAGCGGATGGTCGCACCCGGGGCCGCACTGACCCTGCTGATGACCGTCCTGATCGTCTTCCCCGCCCTGCACCAGATGCTCAACTGACCGCGGTCCCGGAATGCTTACCGCCACCCCGGTCCCGTACCCGCAAGATCCGCAGGCCCCGCAAGCCCCGTCGGCCCCGTCCGGAGCGGTCGGCGCCACCACCACACCACACCGCCAGATCCCCCGGGAGACCCCGATGACCGTACGACTCGCCCAGCTGGCAGGCCGGGTGCTGCGCCCCGCCCTGCTACCGATCCAGTTCGCGCTCCTGCTGTTCACCCTGCGGCTCGGCCGGCTGCGGGCCGCCCGCGCGCGCGGCGACCGCGGCGCGATCAGCATCGAACTCGCCCTCGCCATCATCGCGTTGGTCTTCGTCGCGGGCGCCGTGGCGACCGCGCTCTACCTGCTGAAGGACAAGGTCGTCCAGAAGGTCGAGCAGGACCCGAACATGCCGGGCGGCGCGGGCGCGGGCGGCGCCACCAAGTGATGCGTCCTGCTCTGCGCCGCAGGGGCGACCGGGGGTCGATGAGCGTGAGCCTCGCCATCGTCTTCCCGGTCGTCCTGCTGCTCGTGCTGCTCGTCGTCCAGGCCGCGCTGTGGTGGTACGACCGCCAGGTCGCGCTCACCGCGGCCCGCGAGGGCGTGGACGCCGGACGGGTGCAGGGCAGCGCGACGGACGGCGAGAAGAACGAGGCGGCCCAGCGGCAGGCGCGCGACTTCCTCGACCGGCAGGGCGTGCACGGGTACACGGTGCGGACCGACGGCAGCACGGCGGAGACCGTCCGGGTCACCGTGCAACTGTCCCCGCCGCTGCTGATACCCGGGCTCAGGGCGCCCGCCATCACCCAGTTCGCCGAGGCGCCGCGGGAGCACTTCGTACCGCCGGCGGTGAAGCCGTGAGCGGCGCGCGGCCCGGGGCGCGGAACCGGTCGCGGCCCGGGCCCCGGCTCGGGTTCCGGCGGCGCCGGCGGGACCGGGGCGGGATCGCGATCGAGGCGGCGATCGTCGTGCCGGGGGTGGTCGGACTGGTCCTGGTGGCCATCGCCGCCGGGCGGGTGCAGACCACGGCCGGCACCGTGGAGGCCGCCGCCCGGGCCGGTGCCCGGACCGCCTCCCTGCAGCGCAGCGTGGACGGGATGGACCAGCCGGCCAGGGACTCCGCCCTCGCGATCCTGCGGCAGCAGGGCGTGTCCTGCCGGAACGGGGACGTCCGGGTCGGCAGGGGGGAGCTGAACCTGCCGGACGGACCGGTCACCACCGTCACGGTGACGGTGGTCTGCGACGTCGAACTGGCCGACCTGCTGGGCGGACCGTCCGGCGTACCCGTGACGAAGCACCTCGTCGGCGAGTTCACCTCGGTGGTGGACCGTTACCGGGGCACATGACGGCGCGCGGCGCCGTCGCCGGCAGACGGGGATTGGAGACGGCCCGTGCGGGGGAGACGCAAGCGGAGAGCGCTCGGGGGATGACGCAGCGGTACCGAGTGGCGCCCGGTGGGGCCGGTGGGGAGTTCAGCGTGCGAAGTGGGGGGAGGGGACGGGAGTGGTGAGCCGTCTGCGGCGGCGGCTGCCGGCGCGCCGGTCCGACCGGGGCGCGGTGGCCCTCTTCGTGGCGATCTGCGCGGCCTACGTCGTGCTCGTCATCGCCCTGGTGATCGACGCGGGCGGCCGGCTACGGGTCGCCGAGCGGACCGACGCCTACGCCCTGGAGGCCGCGCGGGTCGGCGGCCAGCAGCTCGACCGGGCGGCCGTCCTGCAGGGCAAGGGCTTCAAGGTCCAGGAGAAGTACGTCCGGGACGCCGCCGACGCCTACCTGGGCCTGTACGGCCTGCGGGCCGGCGGCATCGAGTTCTCCGGCGACGGCAGGGTCGTCACCGTCACCGTGCAGGCCGACTACCGCCCGGTCCTGCTGGGCGCCCTCGGGGAACGGAAGGTAACGGGCAAGGGCAGTGCGACCCTCGTCCACGGAGTCGAGAAAGCGGAGACCGACTGATGGCCGCGCCACGTGCCAAGGACCAGGCCCGTACCGCCCAGGCCCGTACCGGCCGGGCCGGGACGTCCCATCGCGCCGGCGGCGCCCGAGGGCCCGCCGCCCCGGCGCCCCGACCACCCCGGGGACGCGGCCGGGCCGTGATCACCGCGCTCGGCGCGCTGGTCACCCTGCTCGTCCTGCTGTTCGGCGTCCCCGCGCTGCTGCTGTACGGCACCGACGCGGTCGCCGGGATGGGCGGGGTCGCCTCGGGCGGGGTGGGCGAGGCGCTCACCAGCCCGGACGACGGAAGCCTGTTCCTGTGGGCGCTGGTGGTGGTCGGCTGGATCGCCTGGGCCTGCTTCGCGCTCTCCGTCCTGCTGGAGGTCCCCGCCCAGCTGCGCGGCCGGATCGCCCGCCGCATCCCGGCGTTCGGCTGGAGCCAGCGGCTCGCGGCCGGGCTGGTCGGCTCGGTGCTCGCACTGCTGCCGGTGGCCGGCTCGGCCTTCGCGGCCGTCCCCGAACCTGCTCAGCGCCCGGCCGTCCAGGCGCAGTTGACGCCGGGCGTGCAGCGCGCCGCATTGCCCGCCGCGCAGGCCGCGCCGGCCCTGACCCCGGCCGCCGAGCAGCAGACCACGTACACGGTGCGGGACGCCCGCCCGGCCGACAGCCTGTGGTCCATCGCCGAGCGCCAACTGGGCTCGGGGGAGCGCTGGGTGGAGATCGCCAAGCTCAACGAGGGCCGGACGATGGGTGATTCGGGCGTCCGCTTCGACGCCGAGCGGCCGATCCAGCCGGGCTGGGAGCTGCTGATGCCGGCGGACGCCAAGCCGGACGAGGCGAGGACTCCGGCGCCGGCTCCCGGTGCTTCGGGAGGCGCGGGGCAGGACGCGGCGCAGGGGGCGCCGCAGGCCGGCTCCGAGGCCGGTGGCGCCGGCGGTACGGGTGGCACGGGCGATGCGGGTGGTTCCGGTGGGCAGCGGACCGTCACCGTCCAAGCCGGGGACAGCCTGTCGGCCATCGCCCAGCGGGAGTTGGGCGACGGGGAGCAGTGGCCGCAGCTGTTCGAGGCGAACAAGGGGGTGCAGGCCCCGGACGGGGAGCGGCTGACCGATCCGGACGTGGTGGTGCCGGGGATGGTGCTCGCGGTGCCGGGGGCGGGGGGTGCCGCTCCGGCGTCGGCTGACCAGGCTCCGGCTCCGGCTCCTGAGTCTGCGCCCGCGCCTGCTCCGACGCCCGCGCCGGCTCCCGCCGACCAGGCACCGGCGCCTGCGCCGGGTGCTCCCACGCAGGGCGCGCCGCAGTCGGCCCCGGCGCCCGCGCCCGCCCACGCGCCCGCCCCCGCCGCGCACGCCGACCAGGCTCCCAGCGACGACTACACCGTCGCCCTCTCCGCCTCCACCGTCGGCGTGCTGCTCGCCGCCGTCATGGTCGGCACCGTCGCCCACAAGCGCGGCACCCAGCAGCGCGCCCGCCGCCCCCGGCACCGCATCGCGATGCCCGGCGCCGAGGCCGCCGCCTTCGAGAACGAGCTGATGGCCCGCCAGGACCAGGCCGGACTGGACCTGCTGGACCGCGCCCTGCGCAGCCTGGCCCGCAACACCGTGCGCGGTGGCAAGCGGCTGCCCGCCATCGTCGCCGCCCGGATCACCCAGGGCCAGACCGTCGAGCTGCACCTGTCCGGCCCGGCCACCCCGATCGCGCCGTTCCGCGCCGCGCACGCCGCCAACGTGTGGTGGTGCAGCGCCGACTCGGGCGACCTGCTCAGCCCTGCCCAGGCCCGGAAGACCGCCGCGCCGTACCCCGCGCTGGTCACCCTCGGCACCTCGCCGGACGGCTCGGTGGTCCTCGCGGACCTGGAGGCCGTCCGGCTGCTCCACCTGTCCGGCCACCCGGACGACGCCCGCGACGTGCTGCGCACCCTGGCCATCGAACTGGCCCACAGCCCGCTCGCCGACCGCCTCCACCTGCACCTGGTGGACCTCGCCGAGGAGGTGCCGATCAGCGGCCCGGCCGCCGAACGCGTGCACCGCCACCCCACCCTGGAGGCCGCGCTCGCCGCCCTCGGCCCGCGCACCGCCAAGGCCCGCGCCACCCTGGTCGCCGCCGAGGCCACCAGCCCGCGCGAGGCCCGCAGCCGGGGCCAGGCCGACGAGTCCTGGACGCCCGAGATCGTGCTCTGCGCCCACCAGCCCGGCGGGGACGTCCCGGCCGAGCTCGGACGTCTGCTCGACGCCCGGCCGCGGACCTGCGTCGCCGTCGTCACCCGCGCCCCCGAGCGCGGCACCGGCCCGGTCGCCCGCTGGACCCTGCCGACCTCCGGCCAGGCCGCTATCCCGGGCCTGCACCTCACGGTCGAGCTGCAGCGGCTCAGCGGGCAGCAGTACGACCAGGTCGCCGAGCTGCTGCGGGTCGCCGACGACACCACCCAGCACCCGGCCCCGGCGTGGACGCTGGACGGGCCGGAGGACGACACCGACACCACCGAACTGCCCGCCGCGGTACCGGTGCTGGCCGCCGTCGGGGCTTCGGTCGCCGTCGGTGCCTCGGCCGTCGGCGCGTCGGTGGGTGGCGCGTCGGCGGGTGGGACGGCGGCCGGTGGTAAGCCGGTGGCCGGGGCCCTGACCGGCGGGGCGGAGGAGGGTGCGGAATCGGCGGCCGGTCCCCGGCTGCTCGCCCGGGTCATCGGCACCGGGGCCAGCCCGTTCGCGGGGACCGATCCGGTGACGCCTGCTCCGACTCCCGCCGCCCTGCCGCCCGCGGCTTCGGCCTCGGCTCCGGTTCCCGTACCGGCTCCTGTGCCGGCTCCGGCTCCGGCCGGTCCGGCGCGGTTCGTCGTCAACGGGCAGGGGCGGCAGGCGGCCACCGACGAGACCACCCGGGACCTGCGGCGGCCCGGCCTGCCGGAGGGCGAGGGGGCGGAGGAGTCGGGGGACGCCTCCTCGGAGTCCACGGCGACGGTCGTGCTCGCCGTCCAGCCGGTCGTGCCGCAGCCCGTCGCCCCGCAGCCCGGCGTGGCGGAGCCGGTGGGGGAGCAGCCGGCGGGGTCGAAGACGGTCGAGGAGACGGAACCGTCGGTCGAGCCCGTTCCGGAGGCCGCTCCCGCGTCCGCCGCCGCCCTCGGGACCGGGCCGGCCGGGGTCGCGGAGACCGTCGGGACCGGGGGTTCCGCGGGAGCCGCGAGGACCGCGGATTCCACGGAGAGCGCGGACGCCGTCGTTGTGGACGCGCCCGAGCCCGTCGGCGAGCCCGGCCCCGCCGCAGTCGCCGCGGCCGCCCGGACCGCGACCGGGCGCAGCGACAGCGACGACCTGCTCGCCATCCTCCGCTCCCCGGAGGCGCACGCCCAGCGCAACGCCCCCCGGATCCGGCTGCTCGGTCCGGTGGACGTCGCTGGGGTCCTCGGCACCGCCGATCCCGGTGCGCTGCCCCGGCTCACCGAGCTGGCCGTCTACCTGGCGCTGAGGCCGGGTTCCGACCACCTCGCGCTCGACCACGACCTGCACCCCGGCGCGGCGCACCTCGACCCGCACCCCACCTCGGCCGACGCCGAGAGCCCGCTGCCCGCCAAACTCGCCGATCTGGCCGCCTGGTTCGGCACCTCGGCGGAGGGCCGCGCCTTCCTGCCCACCGAGGGCACGGAGGGCTACTCCTTCGCCCCGGCGGTCACCTGCGACTGGGACGAGTTCCGCAGCCTCTACCGGCGCGGCATGCGCAGCACCAGTGCCACCGCCGACGCGGCCCTCGCCCACGCCCTGGCCCTGGTCCGCGGCGCGCCGTTCGCCGAGGCCCCGCCGGCCTCGTACGGCTGGGCGGAGGCCGAGCGGCAGGACATGATCGCGGCGATCGTCGACACGGCCCACGAACTGGCCGCCCGCCGCCTGCAGTACGGCGACCACCGCAGCGCCGAGGCCGCCGTCTTCCGCGGCCTCGCCGTCGCCCCGGACGTCGAACTGCTGCACCGGGACCTCTTCTACGCCTACGCCTCGGCCGGCGCCCGGGACCAACTCCTGCGCGCCGTCAACCGGTTGGACGCGCTCAGCCGGCGCACCGGGCGGGACCTGGACGCGGACACCGTCGCCCTGCTGCGGGACCTGCTCGCGGGTTCCTGACGTAGTCCCCCGATGGCCCGGTCACTCCCACGGGGGTGGCCGGGCCGTCGTGTTGACGGGGCCGGCGGGCCGACGGCGGATGTGGCGGCCGTGTGGGAGTTCCGTACGGATGCGGTCGGCGGGTCGGCGGGTCGGCGGGTCGGCGGGTCGGATGGTCGCCGGGCGCTGGGCGGGCGGGGGCCGGTGGCCGGTCAGGGCGTGCGCAGCCAGGCGTCCAGGACGGTGAAGTCCGCCTCGGTGAGCCCGCGTCGGGGGTCCACCCGGTGGAGCAGGGCGCGCGCGGGGGAGTGGGCGGCGACCCAGCGGCGGTCGGCGTCGGAGATCTCGTCGTCCACCCAGGCGAACGGCCGCCCGCCCGCCCAGGCGACCAGCGCCCGGGTCTTCCAGTGCAGACCGTGCGGCTCCGCCCCGGCGCTGGTGGCACCGGTGGCGTCGGGGGCGTCCGGGGTGTCCACCGGCCAGTCCACGACGGGCAGTCGGGGCAGGCCGAGCCAGGGCGCGAGGCACTCGTTGGCGTCCTCCAGCCAGGTGCTGGCCCACACCGGATCGCCCGGCAGGCTCAGCAGCCGCGGCCCCAACTCCGGGTCCACCCGGGCGATCAGGGGATTCCCGCCCGGGGTCGCTCCGGGCGGGAGGTGCGGGCTGCGGAAGGTGGGGTAGCCGCCCGGAGGCGGGGCGCCGAACGGGATCAGCGGGCCGTCCACGTCCAGGAACAGCAAGGGGCGGCCAGTGTCGGTCACAACGGCACCTTAGCGGGGCCGGGCGGGACGGGTGGTGCGGAGGGTGCGTCGATCGGCCACCCGGCCTGGAACGGGTGAGCCGGGATCTCGTAGGGTGGCGCGCACGGAGTGTGGTGGCAGGCACCACGCAGTCAAGGGCATCAGACGCCGCGGGAGCGGCGGGGCGGGGCGGTGACCAGGAGATGACGGAGACGACAGCGGTTTCCGGAGGTCCCGACCCGGCGGCGGACTCGGGTCCCTGGGACGCCGTACCGCCGCCCCCGCGCCTTCCGGCCGAGGAGCACCCGCCCGGGCCCGCCGCGCTGTACGAGCCGCCGCCGGCGCCTCCGGTCGTTCCCGCCCCCGTGCCCGTCACTGCTCCGGTGCCGGGCGCCGCTTCCGGGTCGGGTGGCGCTTCCGGGTCGGGTGGCGCGCCGGGTGCCGCTCCGAGTGTCGCGCCGGCGTCCGGGTCGGGCACGCAAGGGGGAGTGCAGGGAGGCATGCCGCCGGTCGGGCAGGCGCCCACGTCACCGCCCGCGCCCCCGGTCGCGCCGCCCGTTCCGCCCACCGGATGGACCCTCACCGGGCTGCCCGCCGCCGGGGCCGCGTCCGCGGCGACCCCGCCGCCGTTCCCGGTCCAGAGCGCGGCGCCGGTCGCCGCCGTCGGAGCGGGCGGGCTCGGTGCCGCGCCGCGCGGACGGATCCTGGTGATCGAGGGCGGGTACGGAAACTCCGGCCGCCGTACCTGGGGCCGTGGCGGACCGACCCAGGCGCCGGTCCTCTCGGCGATGCTCGCCGCCGTCTCGCCGCAGGTGCTGCTCGCCGCCGACGCGGTGGACGCCGTCCACCTCCCCGGCGCCGGTGACCCGCACACCGTCCTCGCCCACCTGCGTGCCGCCTCCCGGCACCCCGGACCGCTGCTGATCCACCTGGGCGGCCACGTCGTCGCCGACAAGCGCGGCGGGCAGCTCCAGCTGACCCTGCGCGACGCCAAACAGGACGGCCTCCCCTGGCAGGCCATCGCCGCCGAGCTGAGCCACCGTCCGGCCGAGTGGCAGACCCTCGTCATCGCCGACCTGAGCGCCGACCAGAACGCCTGGCCGTACCTCCAGGGCACCGTCTCGCCGCTCAGCGAGGGCATCCCGCTGTGGGCGGTGGTCAGCCCGGATCCGGAGCAGATCGGCACCTTCACCCGCGCCCTGATCGAGGCGCTGCACGGCGGCCGGCCCGGCGCGGGCGAGGTGCTCGCGCCCGAGCAGCTGCGGCAGCAGGTGTACTCGGTGCTGCGGCCGGACGTGGTCATCCTGGCCACGCACGCCCCGGACCGCCCGGTCTTCCGCAACACCGCCCGTCGCGGCGAGGGACTGCCGGCCGAGGTGCCGCCTCCGATGCCGCTGCTGCCGCGTCCGACGGAGCCGCGGGACGCCGTCCCCGAGCGGTCGGTGCCGGACCCGGCCGGGGTGCCCGTGTGGCCCTCCGAGGCCACCGGGACCGCCGGGTCCCCGGTCGCCACGGGCGGTCGGGTCAGCCTGGCCAAGCCGGGTGTGCCGCCCACTCCGCCGCGCCCGACCCGCCCGGTCAGCCTCGTGAAGGCGGGCGGCACCGTCGAGACGCCGGGCGTGACCCTGCGCAAGCCCGCCCCGGCCGACGCCGCGCCCGAGGACAGCGCGCGCCCGGCGGGCGTCACGCTCCACAAGTCCCGGCCGGAGCCGGTGGACGACGTCGTCGCCGAGCCCGAACTGCCGCAGGAGGAGGCGGCATTGGCCGCCGAGGCCGAGGCTGCGGCTGCCGAGGTGGTGGCCGAGGGGGCGAGCGAGGGCGCGCCCGAGGAGGTCGCCGAGGAGGCGCCGGAGGCCGTGGAGGTGCCCGAGGCGGCCGAGGAGCCCAGGGACGCGGTCCTGGCGGAGGACGTGTCGGCGGACGAGCTGCCCGCCGAGGTGGCTCCGGGCGACGTGGCTCCCGCCGAGGAGTCGCCGGCCGACGAGGCACCGGCCGCCGAGGAGCCCGCTGGCGAGGAGCCCGCCCACGTGGTTCCGGTCGACGAGGCGCCTGCTGACGGGGTGCCGGCCAAGGAGGTACCGGCCGAGGGGGTACCGGCCGGCGCCGTGCCGCAGGACGAACTCCCGGCCGACGAGGTGGCCGCCGAGGAGCCGCCCGCGCCGACCGATGCTCCTACCGACACCTCGGCCGAGCCCCCGGCCGACGAGGCCGCTGCGGCCGGCCGGCCTCGGGCGGACTACCGCGAGGTCATCGGACGGATCGTCCGCAGCGCCGAGGCCGGGGACCACGCCGCCGCCACCGACCTGGCCTTCGCCCTCGAACTGGAGGCGATCGCCGAGCACGGCGCCGTCTCCGAGCCGGTGCTGCAGGTCCGGCAGGTCCGGGCGCACGTCTGCCGGCTCGCGGGCCGGTCGGCCGAGGCCGCGGACATCTACCGCGAGGTGGCGCTGACGCTGCTCCGCTCGCAGGGCCCGGAGCACCCGGAAACCCAACGGGCGGCCACCAACGCCGAGGCCTGCTGGCGCGCGATCGGCGACCGCGCGGAGGCCATCCGGATCGCCCCCGAGATCATCGAGCTGCGCGCCTACCTCCCGGGGCCTGACGGCCGCAAGCTCCGCGCCGCCGAGCGCTACCTCGCCCAGCTGGCCGCCACCAGCTGACCGCTGACCGCCGACCGCCGACCGTCACCCACGGCTGACGGTCGGCGGTGAACAGATGGCAGCAGACAGAAAACAGCGAACAGCTGACAGATTTCAAAATCTGTCAGCTGTTCGCTGTCAGCGGTTCCCTGTCACCCGCGACCCGGCGACCCGGCGACCCGCCGCCCCGGCGGCTCGCCCGCTCAGCGACCGGCGACCGCGTGCACGAACTTCGCCCCGTCGATGGTGCCCAGGCCGCTGGCGAGGTCGTAGCCCTCGGTGGCGCTGTAGCCGGTGACGCCTTCCCAGCTGTTGTCGCCCTGCTTCACGTCCACGATGCCGCTCCACTTGCCCGGCAGCAGGTTCAGCCCGTACAGGCGCCAGTTGAGCTGGCCGAGGCGGTGGCCGGCGAGCTGGTCGGCGAGCGCGACGACACCCGAGAACAGCGGGGTGGCCTCGCTGGTGCCGCCGGTGAGGTGCCAGCCGACCGAGGTCGGGTCGTAGGACTCGTAGGTCCAGGCGGCGCCGTCCACGGCCGCGCTCATGCTGATGTCCGGGGTGCCGCGGTGGTTGCCGGTGACGTTGGCGACGCCGGCCTGGTACCACGGGCGCTCGAAGACGCCCGAGACGCCACCGCCGCCGGCGCCGGACTTGTCGTGCCACACCTTGTCGGGCGCGGTGCGGTTGCCGGCGTCGTCCAGGGTCAGCTGGGTGCCGCCGATGGAGGTGACCAGCGGGTCCGAGGACGGCCAGGAGTTGACCTTGTACGGGTACAGGTCGGTGCCGTTCTCCTTGGCGTCGGTGGCGCCGTTGTCGCCGGAGGCGGCGAGCACGGTGACGTTGTGGTCGGCGGCGGCCTGGAAGGCGTACCGCAGGTCGGTGAGCGACTTGAAGTCGCCCTTGTCGAAGCCCGGGAAGGTGTTCTCGGTGGCGCCGAAGCTCTGCGAGATGACGTCGGCCCGGCCCTGCTTGATGAGGCTCTTCTCGGCGTCCATCATCTCGGGCAGGCCGGTGGTGCCCTCGGTCTCGGCGACACCGGTCTCGACCAGGATGATGTGCGCGTCGGGGGCGACCGCGTGGGCGTACTCGACGTCCAGGGTGGTCTCGCCGGCCCAGCCGGTGTGGTCGGGGTTCTTCGGGTCGAAGTCGGGGACGTTGCCCCACTTGACCACCTCGACGTTGGTGTCCGGGATGCCCCACTGCTTGTCGAATACCTCCAGGTCGTGCTGGATGGTCGGCGAGCCGAAGGAGTCGACGATGACGATCGTGCGGCCCTTGCCGGTGATGCCCTCCTGGTACAGCGGGTTCAGGTTGTAGGCGGCCCGGTACTGGAGCGGCGAGTAGCAGTGGATGCCGAGCTGGCTGACGCACTGGGCGGTGCTCAGCGGGGCGACGCGGCCCTGGGCGTTGTGGTGCCCGAAGGAGGCGGGGCGGACGTGGACGCCCGCGAGGTCGTGCGCGGGGGCGGCGATCGCGGTGCCGGCGGCCGGGACGGCGACGGTGCCGGCCGTGAGGGCGGTGGCCCCCACGGCGAGCAGGGCCAGGGCGCGGCGGAGGGTGGCGGGGCTGCCCATGGGGCTCCTTGGGGCGCAGGGCCCGACCTGGTTCGGTCGGGTCGGTCCGGCCATCCCATCGAGAGCCGCATGATCATGCCATAGTCATTTGGTGGGGTCGTGTGATCATGGTCATGGTCAGGCTCGGCCACGCGAAAAGGTAAAGGTCGCCCCAGGGGAAGGTAACCCCCCACCTGGGACGACCCGGTGACGATGCGTCAGCAAAGTGTCTAGCGTGCCCCGCCGTTGACGTACAGCGTCTGCCCGCTGACGTAGGACGCCTCCTCGCTGGCGAGGAAGACGACGACCGAGGCGACCTCCTCCGGCTGCCCGACCCGGCGCAGCGGCGTCCGGGCGGCGACCTCGGCCTGGTGCTCCTCGGCGCTGCTGCCGACCCGCTCGGCGGTGGCCGCGGTCATCGCGGTGGCGATGTACCCGGGGGCGACGGCGTTGACGTTGATGTTGAACGGGCCGAGCTCGATGGCCAGGGTCGCGGTGAGGCCCTGGATGCCGGCCTTAGCGGCCGCGTAGTTGGCCTGGCCCCGGTTGCCGAGGGCCGAGCGCGAGCTGAGCGAGACGATCTTCCCGTACTTCTGCGCGACCATGTACTTCTGCGCCACGTGGCTGCAGTTGTACGCGCTGGTCAGGTTGACCGTCAGCACCGCGTCCCAGTCGGACTTCGGCATCCTGAAGAACAGGTTGTCCCGGGTGATCCCGGCGTTGTTGACCAGGATGTGCACCCCGCCGAGGTCCTCCGCGACCTGCGCGAACACCGCCTCCACGGCGTCGTAGTCGGCCACGTCGCAGCCGTACGCCCGGGCGGTGCCGCCCTTGGCGGTGATCTCGGCGACCGTCCCGGCCGCCCGCTCGGCGGTGAGGTCGACGACCGCGACCGCCGCACCCTCCTCCGCCAGCAGACGGGCGGTGGCCGCCCCGATTCCCTGCGCCGCGCCCGTCACCACGGCGACCTTCCCCGCGAACCGTGTCATGTGAACTCCTTGGAAGTTGGATCGAACTGGCGACGACGGGCGACGGGCGACGGCCGACAACCGACAGCGAACAGATGACGGCCGACAGCTGACAACTGACAACTGACAGATTTCATCAGCTGTCATCTGTTCGCCGCGTCCGCTGCCGCCCGCCGCCGTCGCCCGGCGGCTGTCGCCCGCCCCGCCGTTGGTCAGAGGTTCTCGACCAGCACGGCCGTACCCTGCCCCACACCGACACACATGGTGGCCAGGCCGCGCCGGGCGCCGGTACGGCGCATCCGGTGCAGCAGGGTGGTGAGGATGCGGGCGCCGGAGCCGCCCAGGGGGTGGCCGAGCGCGATCGCGCCGCCACTGGGGTTGACCACCTCCTCGGCCTGCTCCGGGCTGAACCCGATCCCGTCGGCGGAGGCGAGCGCCTGGGCGGCGAAGGCCTCGTTCAGCTCGGCGGTGTCCAGGTCGGAGAGCGACCAGCCGGCCCGCGCGAGCACCTTCGCCGTGGCCGGCACCGGGCCGATGCCCATGACGTCCGGGTGCACCCCGGCCGAGGCGCCGGCCACGTACCGGCCGAGCGGCTGGAGCCGGAGGTCGCGCAGCGCCTCCTCGCTGACCAGGACCAGCCCGGCCGCGCCGTCGTTCATCGGCGAGGCGTTCCCGGCGGTGACGGTGCCCCCGGGCCGGAACACCGGCTTGAGGCCGGCGAGCTTCGCCAGGCTGGTGTCCTCACGGATGCCCTCGTCCAGGCTCACCGTCACCCCGTCCGGCCGCTCGACCGGGACGAGTTCGGCGTCGAAGTGCCCGTCCTTGCGGGCGGCGCCGGCCCGCTGGTGGCTGCGCAGCGCGAAGGCGTCCTGGCGCTCCCGGCCGATGCCGTACCGGGCGGCCACCTCCTCGGCGGTCTCGCCCATGCTGAGCACGCCGTGCAGTTCGGCCATCCGCGGGTTGGTGAGCCGCCAGCCGAGCCGGGTGTCGATGGTCTCCATCCGGTGCGGCAGCGCCTCGTCGGGGCGGGGCAGGACGAAGGGGGCGCGGGTCATCGACTCGCAGCCGCCGGCCAGCACCACCTCCGCCTCGCCGGAGCCGATGGCCCGGGCGGCGAGGGTGACGGCCTCCAGGCCGGAGGCGCAGAGCCGGTTGACGGTGGCTCCGGGGACGGTCTCCGGCAGGCCGGCCAGCAGCGCGGCCATCCGGGCGGCGTTGCGGTTGTCCTCACCGGCCTGGTTGGCGGCGCCCCAGTAGACGTCGTCGATCCGGGCCGGGTCGAGCGCGGGTACGTCGGCGAGCAGGGCGCGCAGCACGGTGGCCGAGAGGTCGTCCGGGCGGACCGTGGCGAGCGCGCCGCGCAGCCGGCCGATGGGTGTGCGGCGGGCGGCGGCGAAGTAGACGGGACGCACGTCGTCGGGCTCCTTGTCGGGTGGCGGGGCGGGGAGTGCCCGTGGCGGGGTCAGAAGGCGTTGACGCCGGTGAGGGCACGTCCGATGAGCAGTTGGTGGATCTGGCTGGTGCCCTCGTAGAGGGTCATCACCCGCGCGTCGCGCAGGTACTTGCCGACCGGGTACTCGTCGATGAACCCGTAGCCGCCGAAGACCTGGAGCGCGTTGTTGGCGGCCCGGACGGCGGCCTCGCTGGCGTACAGCTTGGCGACGGAGGACTCGGTGGCGAACGGCAGGCCGCGCTCGATGTGGTCGGCGACCTTCCAGGTGAGCAGCCGGGCCGCCTCCACGTCCACGGCGATGCCGGCCAGCAGCTCCTGGACGAGCTGGTGCGAGGCGATCGGCCTGCCGAACTGCTCGCGCTCGCCCGCGTAGCGGACGGCGGCCTCCAGGCAGGCGCGGGCGATGCCGACGCAGCCGGCCGCCACCGACATCCGGCCCTTGGCCAGCGCGGCCATCGCCACCGTGAACCCCTTGCCGACCTCGCCGAGCCGGGCGCTGTCCGGCACCCGGACACCCTCGAAGGAGAGCCCGGCGGTGGCCTGGCCGCGCAGGCCGAGCTTGCCGTGGATCTCGGTGCGGGTGAAGCCGGGCAGGTCGGTGGGGACGAGGAAGGCGGTGATGCCCCGGTGGCCGCGCTGCTCCGGCTCGTCGCCGCCGGTGCGGGCGAAGACCAGGGCGACGTCGGCCCAGGTGCCGTTGGTGATGAACGTCTTGGCGCCGCTGATCAGCCAGTCGTCGCCGTCCCGGACAGCCCGGGTGGTGAGGTTGGCGGCGTCGGAGCCGGTGCCCGGCTCGGTGAGCGCGAAGCAGGCGAGCGCCTCGCCCGAGGTGAGCCGGGGCAGCCAGTGCCGCTTCTGCTCCTCGGTGCCGAAGGCGTTGACCGACTTGCCGACCAGGCCGAGCGAGACCGAGACGATCCCGCGCACGGCCGAGTCGCCGCGCCCGAGCTCCTCCAGGATGAGGCAGTAGGCGAGGTGGTCGCCGCCGCTGCCGCCGTACTCCTCCGGGATGGTCAGCCCGAGGAAGCCGACCTTCGCCAGCTTGCCGATGATCGCGCGGTCGACGGACTCGGCGCGGTCCCACTCGGCGGCGTACGGCACGATCTCGCGGTCGGCGAAGGAGGCGGCGAGGTCCCGGACGGCGCTCTGCTCCTCGGACAACTCCAGGTTCACGGCGGCTCCCGAATCCGGTGTCCGGACCCGGCGTCGGGGCCGGGCCCATTAAACTAGCGCTGCAAGTTTTATGGGGGGACTGTAGCCCCGCCGGCCCGCGCTGGGAAGGGGCACCTGCCAGAATCGGTCGCCGGCACACCCGACCGGAGGAACCGGAGGCACCCGCCGCGATGGCCCGTCCACGCACCCCGCTGCTCAGCCGCGAGCGCATCGTCGCCGCCGCGCTGCGACTGATCGACGACGAGGGGCTGGACGCCCTGTCCACCCGCCGACTCGCCACCGAGCTGTCGGTCAGCGGACCCTCGCTCTACAACCACTTCGCCACCAAGGACGACCTGTTGGACGCGGTGGTGGACAGCGTCATCGGCGAAGTCGACCTGTCGATGTTCGGGACCGCCGGGCCTGCCTGGCCGCAGGCGCTGCGCGACTGGGCCCGCTCCTACCGCGCCGCGCTGGCCGCCCACCCCAACATCGTCCCGGTGCTGGCCCAGGGCCCCGGGCGGCGGCCGAACGCGCTGCGGCTGGCCGACGCCGTGTTCGGCCACCTGGTCGAGTCCGGGTGGCCGCGCGGCCAGGCGACCAGGATCGGCGCGCTGATGCGCTACTTCGTCACCGGTTCGGCGCTCGCCTCGTTCGCGGCCGGGTTCCCAGC
Source organism: Kitasatospora sp. Xyl93 (assembly GCF_055383135.1). Classification (NCBI taxonomy): domain Bacteria; kingdom Bacillati; phylum Actinomycetota; class Actinomycetes; order Kitasatosporales; family Streptomycetaceae; genus Kitasatospora; species Kitasatospora sp. Xyl93. Next base: position 6,850,995 of record NZ_AP029185.1, read on the forward strand.
GGACGTCGAGGTCTACGACGCGGCCGACTACCCGCACCTCGGCGAGGCGCACCGGCTGGCCGGTCACCGGGGGGCGGTGGACGAGGGCGCGTTCGAGACCGGGCTGGAGGCGCTGCTGGACGGGCTCGCCCTGCGCTACGCCCGGCTCGCCGAGCGGCCGTGAAGCGCCGGCCGGCGGCCCGGACCGGGCGAAACGCCAGGTCCGATCCGAACCGCCCCGACGGCCTGAACCGCCCTGGCCGACCGAACCGACCCGACGGCCTGGACCGCCCCGACCCGGCGCAACGCCCTGCGCCCCGCGAGCCCGTCGCCCTGCGGAAACGGTTCGGCCCCCGCACCCGCGCGCTGATCGCGCCGGGGTGCGGGGGCCGGGAAGTCTGACGGGCGGATCAGCCCATGTCCTCCAGCCGGACGCCCTTGGTCTCCTTCATGAACTTCGCCACGAAGAGGATGGACAGCGCGGCGAAGGCGGCGTAGATCAGGTAGGTCGCCGACAGGTTCCAGTGCGACATGGACGGGAACGAGACGGTGATCGCCCAGTTCGCGATCCACTGCGCGGAGGCGGCGACGGAGAGCGCGGCGGCGCGGATCCGGTTCGGGAACATCTCGCCGAGCATCACCCAGACGACCACGCCCCAGGACAGCGCGAAGAACAGCACGAAGGCGTTGGCGGCGACCAGCGCGACGGTGCCCTGGAGGTCGGGCAGGGTGAGGTTGTCCCCGCTGCCGGTGGCCGAGGAGAAGGCCCAGCCCGCCGTGCCGAGCGCGACCGCCATGCCGGCCGAGCCGATCAGGGCGAGCGGCTTGCGGCCGATCCGGTCGACCAGCACGATCGCGATCACGGTGCCGAGGATGTTGATCACCGAGCCGACGAAGCTGATCATCAGCGAGTTGCTCTGGTCGATGCCGACCGACTGCCACAGGATCGACGAGTAGTAGAAGATCACGTTGATGCCGACCAGCTGCTGGAAGACCGACAGGCCGATGCCGACCCAGACGATCGGGAGCAGGCCGAACCGGCCGCCGAGCAGGTCGCGGAAGCGCGGGCGGTGGTCGGAGGCGATCAGCGACTGGATCTCGGCGATCCGGGCGTCGGCGTCCACGCCCTCGCCCTCGACCTCGGCGAGCACCTTGCGGGCGTCGTCCAGGCGCTCGGCCTGGATCAGGTAGCGAGGGGACTCGGGGATGACCGACGAGAGCACGAAGTAGACCACGGCCGGGATGACGCAGATGCCGAGCATCCACTGCCAGGCCTCCAGGCCGAGCAGGTGGCCGCGGGTCTCACCGCCGGCCGCCTGCGCCAGCACCCAGTTGACCAGCTGGGATATCGCGATGCCGAGGACGATCGCGGCCTGCTGGAAGGAGGCCAGCCGGCCCCGGTACTTGGTCGGTGCGACCTCGGCGATGTAGGTCGGGGCGATCACCGACGCGATGCCGATGGCCGCGCCGCCGAGGACGCGCCACAGGGCGAGGTCCCAGGCGGAGAACGGCAGCATCGAGCCGACCGCGCTGACCGCGAACAGCAGCGCGCCCGCCTTCATGACCTTGATGCGGCCGTAGCGGTCGGCGAACCGTCCGGCGAACGCGGCGCCGATCGCCGAGCCCAGCAGGGCCGAGGAGACGATCAGGCCGGTGACACCGCTGCCGACGCCGAACTTCTCCTGGATCCCGGAGACGGCCCCGTTGATCACGGAGCTGTCATAGCCGAACAGGAAGCCGCCGAGGGCCGCTGCCGCGGTGATGAAGACGACGAAGCCGAGGCGGCCGGGCGCGGGGGCCTCGACCGCCCCGGAGGGCTTCTGGGTGACGCTCACGATCTGACTCCTGGTACTCAACGCTGAGCTCGGTAGCCGAGATCGTAACCCCTATTCGTTTAAGTCTTGTACACCTGGACCCTCAAGTTTCGCTCTGAGAATTCGTAAGGTGAACAAGCAAATTGGGGCCCCGGGTCTGTCGGCCAGGCTGCCCGGGCTTGTCGGCGAGGCCGCCCGGGCCCACCGCTCCACGGGGCCCGGGAACTCGCCGGTCGGGGGGCCCGGGCCTGCCGTCCAAGCCGCCCGGGCCGACCGGTCAGGCGGGCGAGGCGAGCGAGAGCCCGAACCGGCCCTCCGGATCCGTCCACCAGTGGCTCAGTCGCAGCCCGGCGGACGCCAGTTCCCCGGCCACCCGCTCCCGGCGGAACTTGGCCGACACCTCGGTGCGCAGCTCCTCGCCCCGGGCGAAGTGCACCGGCAGGTCCAGGGCCGGGATCTTCACGGTCTGCGAGCGCAGCGAGCGCAGCCGCATCTCGATCCACTCCTGCTCGGCGTCCCAGAGCGCGACGTGCTCGAAGGCGTCCGGGTCGAAGTCGGCGCCCAGCTCGCGGTTGAGCACGTTCAGGACGTTCCGGTTGAACTCGGCGGTCACCCCGGCGGAGTCGTCGTAGGCGGCGACCAGCACCGCCGGGTCCTTGACCAGGTCGGTGCCGAGCAGCAGGAAGTCGCCCGGGTCGAGGGCGGCGCGCAGGCGGCGCAGGAAGGCCGCGCGCTCCTGGGGCAGCAGGTTGCCGAGGGTGCCGCCGAGGAAGGCGACCAGGCGCGGGCGGCCCTCGGGGGGCAGGCCGAGCCGGGCGGTGAAGTCGGCGAGTACGCCGTGCACCGCGAGCCCGGGGTACTCGGCGGCGAGCGCGGCCCCGGCCGCGGTCAGCGCGCTCTCGCTGACGTCCACCGGGACGTACGTCTCCAGGGTGCCGAGCACGCGCAGGGCGTCCAGCAGCAGCCGGGTCTTCTCGGAGGAGCCGGAGCCCAGTTCGACCAGCGTGCGGGCCCCGGTGGCGGCGGCGATCTCGCCGGCCCGGGCGGTCAGGATGGCCCGCTCCGCGCGGGTCGGGTAGTACTCCGGCAGCCGGGTGATCTCCTCGAACAGCTCGCTGCCCCGCGCGTCGTAGAACCACTTCGGCGGCAGCCACTTGGGCTGCGAGGTCAGGCCGTGCTGCACGTCGTGGCGCAGCGCGGTGCTGAAGTGGTCGGCGGGCAGCAGTCGGGTGAGATCGAATGTGTCCATGACAGGGTGGTTCCTCTGTTCAGAAGATGAAGGGAGAGTGGGGAGTCAGTTGCGGCCGGGGAGGCGGCTCACGGTCACGCCGCGCGAGTCCACCAGCAGCAGTGAGCCGTCCGGGACGGTCGTCCAGCCCGGCGCGTCGTCGTACGGCTCGGAGGCCACCACGGTGCCGAGGCCCGGCAGCGCGCGGTGGTACAGGGTGTCGCCCCAGGTGGTCGCGGCTATCGCGGTGCCGTCGGTGAGCAGCAGATTGAGCCGGCCGGTGGTGTGCGCGGCGACGTCCGTGACGGTGCCCGCCAGTGCCTCGCCCAACCCTGCGCCGGCCCGCAGCCGGTGCAGGGCGAGCGCCCACAGCAGTGCCGAGTCGGTGCGCGCCTCCAGGTCCAGCAGTTCGGCCGGGGGCAGCAGGGCGGCCAGTGCGGCCAGCTTGCCGGGCCAGCCGGCCACCGCGCCGTTGTGGCTGAACAGCCAGCGTTCGGCGGCGAACGGCGCGGCCGCGCCCTCACCCGGCGCGCAGCCCTCGGTGGCGGAGCGGACGGCCGCCAGCAGCGCCCGGGTGCGGACCACCCGGGCGAGGTCGGCGAAGGTCTCGTCCGCCCAGATCGGGCCGGTCCGGCGGTAGCGGGCGGGCGCCTCGTCCCCGTCCGCGTACCAGCCGAGGCCGAAACCGTCCACGTTGACCGTGCCGTACTGCTGGACCCGGGGCGCCCAGGACTGCCGGTACAACCCGTACGGCGGGTGCACCAGCAGCTCGCGGGGTGCCAGTTGCTCGCCCAGGTAGGCGATGTGACGGCACATCAGTCCGCCTCCAGGCCGCGCGCGGTGCGGAAGCCGGCGAAGATCTGCCGCCGGACGGGGTAGTCCCAGTTGCGGAAGGTGCCTCGGCAGGCGACCGGCGCCACCGCGAAGCAGCCGCCGCGCAGCACCTTGTACTCGGGGCCGAAGAACACCTCCGAGTACTCCCGGTACGGCCAGGCCCGGAAGCCCGGGTAGGGGCGGAAGTCGCTGGCCGTCCACTCCCACACGTCGCCGATCAACTGCCGGACGCCGTACGGGGACTGGCCCTTCGGGTAGCTGCCCGCGCCGGCCGGACGCAGATGGCGCTGGCCGAGGTTGGCGTGCTCGGGGCCGGGCGGCCCGTCGCCCCAGGGGTAGCGGCGGGAGCGGCCGGTGGCCGGGTCGTACCGGGCCGCCTTCTCCCACTCGGCCTCGGTCGGCAGCCGCCGACCGGCCCACCGGGCGTACGCGTCGGCCTCGTACCAACTGACGTGCAGAACCGGCTCGTTCGGCTCGACCGGTGCCACCGATCCGAAGCGTCGGCGGAGCCACTGGCCGTCCTGGTGGCGCCAGAACAGCGGGGCGGTCAGGTCGGCGCGCAGCCGGTGCTCCCAGCCCTCCGGTGTCCACCAGTGCGGGTCGTCGTAGCCGCCGTCCGCGATGAAGCGCTGGTAGGAGGCGTTGGTGACCGGGGTGGTGTCCAGCAGGAAGGCCGGCAGGTCGACGGTGTGCGCCGGGCGCTCGTTGTCCAGCGCCCACGGCTCGGTGTCCGTACCCATGGTGAACGGGCCCGCGGGTATCAGGACTTCGGCGGGCAGGGCGGCCGCGTCGGCGGGTACGGGCGGCGGCGGGGGAGCGGCCAGGGCGGGCTCGCCCCGGCGGAGCTGGTGGGTGATCAGCATCGTCTCGTCGTGCTGCTGCTCGTGCTGGGCGATCATCCCGAAGGCGAACCCGGCCTCCAGCAGCGGCGCGCCCTCCAGCGGGCTGGCGGCCAGCAGGTCCAGCACCCGGCCGCGTACCTCGTGGGCGTAGGCCCGGGCCTCGGCGGGCGGCAGCAGCGGCAGGCTGGGGCGCTCGGCACGGGGGTGCTCGAAGGCGTCGTACAGCGGGTCGATCTCGGGGTGCATCGGGTCGCGGCCGCCGACGTTGCGCAGCAGCCAGAGTTCCTCCTGGTTGCCGATGTGCGCGAGGTCCCAGACCAGCGGGGACATCAGCGGGGAGTGCTGGGCGGTGAGGTCACCGTCCTCGACGCAGTCGGTCAGCGCGGCGGTCCGGGCGCGGGCGGCCAGCAGCTCGGTGGCGATGCTCTCGCGCAGCGCCTCGGTGCCGACGGCGCCGAGGTCGCCGACGGTGCCGACAGCGGAGATCGTGCCGGCAGCTGTGGCGGCGGTGGTGTCGGCTGTGGCGTCGGCACCCGTGCCGGTGGCGGCGGTGGAGTCGGTGCCCCCGCGGGGTCGGACGTCGGTCATGGTGCGGCCTCCTCCGGGGGAGTGCGTCGGGTGCCGGAGCGCAGGGCGTCCAGCTGGTCGTCGGCCGGGCAGCGGCCGCGCGCGGGGTAGCGCTCGGCGAACTCGGCGACGGTGTCGCGCAGCCGTCCGGCCCCGGGCAGGCGGCCCAGGGCGGCGTCGGCGGCGGCGAAGCAGCCCAGGGCGGCCCGGCGCAGCTCGGGGTCGGCCGTCGCCAGGGTGGCGGCGCGGCGCCAGGCCTCGCTGCGCGGCGGGCGCGGGGCGTTCGCGCCCTGCGGCCGGTCGAGGGACTCGAGCGGCTCCAGTGCGGCGAGCGCGGCGTCGGCGGCCACCGGGTCGTCCAGCAGCGCGGTGACCAGTGCGGCGACCACCACCCAGCCGTCCCCGGGCTGCGCGTCGATCATCCGCAGCTCCAGGTGGCCGCGCGGGCGCACCGGGGGGAAGAGCGTGGTGCTGTGGTAGTCCAAGTCGTCCAGCGTGGGCGGGCGTTCACCCGCCCCGCGGATCCAGTCGCGGAAGGTCAGCCCGGCGGGGGCCGTCCACGGCAGGCCCTCGGGCCTTCGTACGCACAGCACTTGGGCGTCGAGCACGTACTGTGCCCAGGCCTCGCGCGGGTCGCCGTGGTCGGGCTCCGGGGCGAGCGTGCGGGTCGGGTCCATCCGGGACCAGACGGTCTGCCGGGTGGACCTGTGGCCGGTCGGATTCCCGTCCAGGATCGGCGAGTTGGCGAAGGCGGCGATCAGTACCGGGCCCAGTCGGTGGGCCAGTCGCCAGCGGCGCTGCGCCGCCTGTGGGCCGTCCGCTTCGCCGGCGTCCAGGCACACCTGCACCGACGCTGTACCGGTCATCATGATCCGGCCCCAGGGCCCGGCGGAGTCGAAGAAGCGCTCCATCGCGCGGTAGCGGGGGTGGTCCAGCACCATCCGCCGGGGGCGGGCCAGCGGGTCCGTCCCGGTGCCGGTGAGGCGCAGGCCCTGCGCCGCGAAGGCGGCCCGCAGGGCGGTCAGATCGCGTCGGGTGTCCTCGACGCAGTTCAGGAGGCCGGTGGCGGGCGGGGAGCTGAGCTCGACCTGTCCGCCGGGTTCGAGCGTGAGTCGCGAACCGGAGGGGAGCGAAGTGCCGTCCGGGCCGCCGAGCGGCAGCGACTCCAGTGCGGCGTGGAGCAGTTCCGGCCGTACGGGCCGGGAGGGACATCGATCGTCATGGACGAACCACTCGACTTCCACCCCCACCAGACGGGGCGGTCCGATCTTGAAGCAGACGCCCGACACGTGGCTGCGCGCCCCCGATTCGGTCAACGGGGTCACCCCCGGTGGGGGCGGTTGCGTGCTCTGCCGGTCGGGCGGAGTGGTGCGGGATACCGGTATCACCGGACTCACCATCCTCGGGATCACGATTGCGGCCCGGTCTACCTTGCCCAGTTTGCTACGGAGCATGCGGGGGCGCTCCGCAAAAATCCCGTGAACGTCCGTCTTCGCAGGTCAGCGGTGTGGCGAACGGGTGAAGCCAGGGCTCGCCGGGCCTCCGACGCGCGGGGTGCGGGCCGGGTCCGACCGGGGCATGTGCCGGGGTCACAGGCGCTCGAGGCGCTCCAGGACGGTCGCCAGCGCCGGCCCCGGCAGGGCGTAGTTCAGGCGCAGCGAACCCTCGCCGCCGGGGCCGAAGTCGGCGCCGGCGGAGGCCTCCAGGCCGCAGCGCTCCAGCAGCGCCCGGCGGGCGTCGGCGGGCGGCAGGCCGAGCGCTGCGGCGTCCAGCCAGAGCAGGTAGGAGGCCTGCGGGGTGCAGCGGACGGCGGTCCCGAGCCGGTCGGTCAGCCGGGTGCGGGCGGCGGACAGGTGGGCGAGCAGCGCGTCCAGCCACGGGCCGCCCTCGCGCAGCGCGGCCTGCTGCACGGTCTGCTCCAGCAGGCCGCCTTCCCAGAGGCCGTAGCCGGCCAGTGCCTCGGCGAACCGGGCGCGCAGTCCGGGGTCCGGGACGAGGGCGAAACTGCTGGGAATGCCCGAGCAGTTGAAGGTCTTGCCGACGGAGTTGAGGGTGACGACGAGGTGCCGGTGCGCGGGGTCGGCGGTGGTGACGGCGACGGGGTGAGCGCGGCCGGGGTGGGTGAGGTCGCCGTGCACCTCGTCGGAGACCAGCAGCGCGCCGCTCTCGGCCGCCCGGGCGGCGAGCCCGCGCACCGCACCGGCCGGCCACACCGTGCCGGAGGGGTTGTGCGGGTTGCTCAGCAGGACGGCGCCGGCGGGCCGGGGGAGCGGGCCGCGCGGGAGCCGGTAGCCGTCCGGGTCCAGGGGCAGCGGCAGTTCGCGGTACGGGAGGCCGGCGGCGCGGCAGAGCTGGGCGAAGCCGCCCCACTCGGGGGTGGGGAAGAGGACGGGGGCCTGCGGCCGTACGGTCTCCAGCAGGACGCGCAGCGCGGTGCGCGGGCCGCAGGGCAGCAGCAGGACCCAGTCCGGGTCCACCGCGGCGTCGTGCCGGACGCGGTACCAGTCGGCCACCAGCGTGCGGCCGGCCGGGTCGCACCCCGTGTAGCCGTACGCGCGGTGGCGGGTGCGCCGCTCCAGCGCCTCGGCGACGGCGGGCGGGCCGGGCAGGTCCATGTCGGCGAGGCCCATCGGGACCACCCCGGGCGCGTCCGCGCGGGCCCACTTGCTGCTGCCGGTGCCGGTGCGGTCGAAGGGGGCGTCGAAGCCGAAGTCAGGGGGGTCGGTGGGCGCGGGCGTGGGGCCGGCCTCGGTGTCGGGCGCGGGGTCGGGGGAGCGGCGAACAGCTGACAGATGTTGAAACCTGTCAGCTGTTCGCTGAAAGTCGTCGTCTGTCATCTGTCCGCCGTCATCCGTCGCCTGTCGTTCGAGCCCCCGCCGGATCCATCACCCCGCCCCGCCAGGTACGCCGCGAGCCCCCGCTGCCCCCGGCGCATCATCACCGCGTGGTTGGCCCGGAACAGCGGGTGCAGCGGCAGGGCGAATCGGCGCAGCAGGGGTCGGCCGGGCCGGGCGTCCTCCTCGAACAGCACCCGGCTGCCCGCACCGCGAGGCCCGTCCGGCGTCACCGTGCACCGCGTCCAGCCGTTCAGGTCACCCCGCATGGTCACCTCCAGCACTCCGGCGGCCGGATCGCGCCGGCTCGGCACCAGGCCGACCACCAGCCGGTACGGCAGCAGCGCGCGCAGCACCACGTCCCCGGAGTCCTCGCCGGTCGGCCGTGCCTCCCGCACCTCCGGCCACCACAGCGGGTAGCTCTGCACGTCCTCCAGTGCTGCGTACACGATGGGTGCCGGAGCCGCGAGCCGCCAGACGTCCCGGAATCGGTAGTGGTTGGGGTCCACGGCCCCAGCCTAGTCCGGCCCCGGTCGGACCCGGGGGTGAACGCGGTTGGACCGTTGCCGAGTTGGTCCGCGGCGCGGGCCCGGTGTGGAGGTGAACGTTCCGCGAACACCTCCCGGCCAGGAAGGGCCCACTCCGCTTGCACCCGTTCGGGGTGCGGAGGAGGATCTTCTGTGCTTGTAGTCTCATCAGTCACGGCAGCATCCCCTGGGCGCTGCACCCCCAGAACCGGAGTGAAGGAGTCACGGGCATGCGGCGACCGAGCTGGGTACCGGAGGGTACGGACCTGGACAAACCGAACGCCGCGCGGGTCTACGACTACTACCTGGGGGGCTCGCACAACTTCGAGGTCGACCGGGAGATGGCCCGCAAGGCGATCGCCCTGTGGCCGGAGCTGCCGCAGATCATGCGCTCCAACCGGGCCTTCCTGCGGCGCGCCGTCACCTTCCTCGCCGAACAGGGCGTCACCCGCTTCCTGGACATCGGCTCCGGCATCCCGACCTTCGGAGCGGTGCACGAGATCGCCCGCGCGATCCGCCCCGAGGCGAAGGTCGTCTACGTGGACCGCGACCCGGTCGCCGTCGCGCACAGCCGCCTGCTGCTGGAGGACGACCAGGACTGCGCCGTCGTCCAGGCCGACCTGCGCGACGTCGCCGACCTGCTGGCCCGCCCCGAGGTCGTCGAGCTGCTGGCGGCCGGCGAGCCGGTGGCCGTGCTGCTGGTCGCCGTCGCGCACTTCGTCAGCGACGACGAGGACCCGTGGAAGCTGATCGGCGTGATCCGCGACGTCCTCCCGCCCGGCAGCGCGCTGGTGCTCTCGCACGCCTCCCTGGAGGGCCGCCCGGACCAGGCGGAGGACCACCAGAAGCTCTACAAGCGGACGCCGACCCCGCTGACCATGCGCACCCACGAGCAGATCACCGCGATGTTCTCCGGCTTCGAGCTGGTCGAGCCCGGCGTGGTCTACCTGCCGCAGTGGCGCCCGGACCAGCCCGGAACGGTCGGCGAGCACCCCGAGCGGATGACCGGGGTGGCGGGCGTGGGGTTCCGCCCTTGAGCGGACGCGACGGACGAGGCGCCGACGGCCGTACGCCCCGCGCGGCGGCCGCCGGCGTCGCGGCGCCGGGCACGGGCGGCAGCGGCACGCGCGCCGGCGGTACCGGCCGACGGGCTGCCGCCGGGCACGCAGAGCCCGCCGCGACCGCCGGAACCGGCGCGCAGACCAGAGGAACCAGGTTCAGCAGATGAGTACCACCCCGGTGCGCGGCAACGCGGAGCGGTTCCACGAGGCGTGGGCCCAGCTGCTCTCCGCCGACCACGGCATCGCCGTCCACCCCGGACTGCTCGGCCGACTGGTCGCGCGCACCGCCGCGCTGCTGCACCGCGCCCAGGAGGACGACCCGTTCGAGCCGCGGCTGGCCGCGCAGGCCGGCGCCGAACTGGTCGACGCGCACTTCACCGACCCGGTGCTGCTGTCCCGGGCGGTCGAACTGCTGCAGGCGCAGCCCGTCCACGACGACCGCGGCCCGGCCCTGACCGGCGCCTTCGCGGCCGGCTGGGCGGCGGCCCTGCGCGAGCGCACGCTGTCCGAGCAGGAGGCGATCCGCACCGCCGCCGACGCGGCCCGCAAGGAGGCCGAACGGGCGCTGCGCGCCTCCGAGGCCCGCTTCCGGGCGCTGTTCGAGAGCGCCGCGATCGGCATCGGCATCGGCGACACCGACGGCAACATCATGGCGGTCAACAAGGCCCTCCAGGAGCTCTTCGGCGCGGGCCCGGACGACATGATCGGCCGCCGGGTCGGCGACCTCGTGCACCCCGAGGACACCCCGGGCGTGTGGGAGGCGTACGAGGAGCTGATCAGCGGCAAGCGGGACTACTTCCAGTTCGACAAGCCGTACTACCGCCAGGACGGCGAGGTGGTCTGGACCCACCTGACCGTCTCGCTGATCCGCGACGACGACGGCTCCCCGCAGTACCAGGTCGCGATGCTGGAGGACGTCACCGACCGCTACCGGCTCCATGAGCGGCTGCGCCACCAGGCCACCCACGACCCGCTGACCGGCCTGCCCAACCGCGCGGCCTTCTTCGAGCGGCTGGAGAAGCTGTTCGAGGATCCCGAGCCGGGCGCCCGCTTCGGCCTCTGCTACGTCGACCTCGACGGCTTCAAGGTGGTCAACGACAGCCTCGGCCACGACATGGGCGACCAGCTGCTGTCCGCCGTCGGGGCCCGGCTGAAGGCCGCCCTCAGCCCGCTCGGCCACCTGGTGGCCCGCCTCGGTGGCGACGAGTTCGTCGTCCTGCTGGAGAAGTGCCGGGGCGAGCAGGAGGCGGTGGCCGCCGCGAAGACCGTGCTCAAGGCGCTGGCCGGGCCGGTGCTGATCGGCGACCACAAGCTCGCCGTCGGCGCCAGCGTCGGCGTGCTGGAGCGGCGGGTGTCCACCACCACCCCGGGCGCCGCCGTCCGGGCCGCCGACCTCACCCTCTACCGCGCCAAGGAGGCCGGCCGCGGCCGCTGGACGCTGTTCGACCCCAAGGAGAACGCCCGGGCGGTCAGCCGCTACGCGGTGTCGGTGCGGATGCCCGCGGCCCTCGACCGCGGCGAGTTCTTCATCGACTACCAGCCGCTCTACCGCCTCGCGGACGGCCGGCTGGCCGCCGTGGAGGCGCTGGTGCGCTGGCGCCACCCGCAGCTCGGCGTGCTCGGCCCGGACGAGTTCGTCACCACCGCCGAGGAGACCGGGCTGATCATGCCGCTCGGCCGCTGGGTGCTGGAGCAGGCCTGCGGCCAGGCCGCGGACTGGATCAAGCGGTACGGCGACGCCGCTCCGCAGCTCAACGTCAACCTGGCGGTCCGCCAGGCCCGCAGCGCCGCCCTGGTCACCGACCTCGGCCGGATCCTCGACAGCACCGGACTGGACCCGGCCCGCCTGCAGCTGGAGATCACCGAGTCGACCGTGGTCGGGCCCGAGGACGAGGCGCTGCGCACCCTGCACGGGTTGGTCGACCTCGGGGTGTCGCTGGCCGTGGACGACTTCGGCACCGGCTGGTCCAACCTCGCCTACCTGCGGGACCTGCCGGTCTCCGGGCTGAAGATCGCCGGCTCCTTCGTCGGCGACCTGCACGAACCGGGGAAGGACGAGTCCACCGGGTGGCGGATCGTCAGCGGGCTGGTCTCGATGGCGCACGCGCTCGGCCTGACCGTCACCGCCGAGGGCGTGGAGACCCACCGGGACGCCGAGCGGCTGCGGACCATGGGCTGCGACTGGGCGCAGGGCTGGCACTTCGGGCGCCCGGTGCGCCCCGGCGAGATCGCCCGGCGGATCCTGGAGGAGCCGCTGGGGCGCCCGGTCGAGGAGCGCTGAGGACGGCCCGGAGCCGGTCAACCGCGGTCCCGACCGCGGTCCGGCCCGGCCTCGGCCCGGGTTTCGGCCCGGGTTTCGGTCCGAGGCCTGGTCGGCCCCCGGGCCGGGCCGGTCCCGGGGCCGGGCCGCTCCCGCACGGACCGCTCCGGTGGCCGCGTCGCGTGGACGGCCCGGCCGGGGCGCCGACGGCCCCGCGGCGGCCTCGACGGCGCCCGGTTCCCCGCCGCGGACACGCTTGCGTATCGGTCCTGCGATAGGGCGGTCCTGATCCGGAAAAGCGGCCGACACCCGCGTCCCACGTGCGGGATGATGACGCGTCACAATCCACCCCGGCATCGGTGCGCCCACGGTCACGGCCCGCGCCGGTCCGGGTCGCGGGGGAGGGGAACGTCGCATGGGCACGACGGAGGACGCGGTCCCGGCCGAGGGCGATCGGCACGGGCCGGGGCCCCGGTCGGCCGCCGGGGCCGAGCCGGGGAATCCGCCGCGGAGCAGGGTGGAACGGTGGTCGCGGGGGCGCTGGCACGGCTCCGACTCCGGCCCGGCCCGGCCGTCCCGGCTCGGATCGGGCCCGCCCCCGGTGGACCCGCCGACCCGGGTGGACCCGCGGGCCGCGACCCGCCGGGCGCCCGCCGCCCCGCCGCGCTTCGACCCGGAGGCCGCGACGCGCCGGACATCCGGCGCCGAGCCGCGGTTCGATCCCCACGCGCCCACGGAACTCCGACCGGGCCGACCGGGTGGGCTTTCCGAGCCGGGAGACCCCGGACGGCTGGGGGGTTCGGACCCCATCGACCCGGAGGCGGTGACCGAGGTCGTCCGGCCCCGCTCCGGGGCAGCGGCCGGCCCGCGCTCCTGGCTGGACGGCATCGGCCCCGGCGGCCCCGCTCCGGTCGGCGGGTCCGGCGGAGCGCGGGACGGAGCGGTAGCCGGCGGACCGGACGGCACCGAGGGCGGGTACGGCGACGTGCCGGGCGCCGACGGCCCGTTCGAGGGCGCCTTCCCGGACGCCCTGCGCAGCCGCTTCATCCCGCTGGGCCGGGCCGGGGCCGGCTCCGAGGGCACCGTCTGGTACGTCCGGCGCACCGACGGCGGCGGCGACGCGGCCGTCAAGGTGGCCGTCGCCGGCCAGCCGATGGACCACGACCTGCTCGTCCACCTGCGCAACGACGGCTTCCGCCGGCACGTCCCGCACCTGATCGACTTCGGCCGGGTCCGCCACCACGGCGCCCACGTCGACTGGGTGGCCATGGAGTACCTGCCGGTCACCCTCGCCGCGCACGTCGCCGGGCTGTGGCGGGCGGGCGGGCACGGCGACCGGCGGACCACCGAGCAGATCGTCTACGAGCTCGTCGCCCTGCTCGACTTCTGGCAGCGGCGGATCAAGCGCAACCCGCTGGACTTCAAGCCCGCCAACATCCTGGTGCGCCCCGGCAGCGGGGCCGGCGAGTTCGTGATCGCCGACTTCGGCGGCGTCGACCGGCTCACCGACAGCCGCCGGTTCAGCTCCGCGATGATGGTCACCGTCGCCTACATGGCCCCCGAGCAGCTGGCCGGCAAGAACCACCAGGCCGGGCCCTGGTGGGGGCTCGGCAACGTGCTGTACGAACTGTTCGTCGGCCGCCCCCGGTTCGTCGGCGCGGACGGTGAGCGCCCGGCCGACCAGGAGCTGGAGCTGGAACTGGTCATGGGCGAGGAGGTGGACCTCAGCGCCGTCCGGGACCCGCGCCAACTGCTGCTGCTCCAGGGCCTGTTCACCAAGAAGCCGGAGGACCGCTGGACCGCTCCGCAGGTCCGCAGCTGGCTGGCCGGCGGCACCCCCGAGGTGATCCGCCGACGGCCGCAGGCGCACACCCGGGCGCACCGGCCGGTCACCTTCCTCGGCAACCCGTTCACCGACCCGGTCCGGCTCACCGAGGCGCTGCTCAAGAACTCCGGTGCGGCGGCCCGTTGGCTCTCCACCGGGGGAGCGGAACGGGTGCGGGACTGGCTGCGGGACGAGGTCGAGGACACCGTCTTCGACCTGCACTACCTTTCCGAGGTGGCCCGGGCGCCCGGCTCCCGGCGCGAGCCCGTGGCGGCGGTCGCGGTGCTCGCGATGGGCGCCGCCTTCGTTCCGGGCGCCGTCCCGCACTACCGCGACCGTCCGATCGACACCCCCGGGCTGGAACGCGTCGTCACCGAACCGGACGGCGCCGAGTTCATCGACGAACTGGTCCGGGGCGGGGCGCCGGCCGTGGTCGCCCGCTACGACTGCTTCCATCCCGAGTGCGCGGGCGAGCACTGTTCGCGGCTGCTCGCGCTGGCCGGACTGCCGGAGGTGCTGGCCGAGGTGGACCGGCTGGCCCGCACCGTCGGCGGCGGCCGGCGCGGCGGCGACGGGCTCAGCCCGGAGGAGCGCGAGGAGGCGCACCGGCAGGCGGTTTGGCTGAGCATCCGGCCGGAGGAGCGCGCGCGGCTGCTCGGCCGGCTCTCGCCGCTGCCCGCCGCACTGCACCGGCTGCCGCTGCCCGAGCGGGTCGCGGAACTCGCCGCCGTGGTGGCCGCCACGGTCGTGGACGGCGCGCTGGCGGCGGGCGCGGGCGCCCGCACCGTCGTACGGACGGTGGCCCGCAGACCGGCGCCCGACCCGGCGGCGGCCACGCCCCGGGACGTGGTGCGGCGCCGCTGGTCCGCGCTGCGGCGCCGGGCGGTGGGCGCGGATCCGGCGCAGCCCGGCGGGCGGGCGGCCCTGGTCGCGGCGGAGGCGCTGCGGCGGCGCGGCCGGGGACGGCCCGAGCGGCCCGAGCCGCAGGCCGGGGCCGGAGGCGGGGTGCGACAGGAGGGGCGGGTGGCCCTGCTGTGGCGCAACCGGCGCCGACGGCCGCCGGTGGACTGGCGGGGGCGGCTGGCGGCCTGGTGGCCGCACGCCCGCACCGCGCTGCCGCGCCGGGCGGGGGCGGTCGTGCTGCTGCTCCTCGCCTTCGGGCTGCTGCTGTGGGCGGGGGCGGTGCTGCGCTACCCGGTCGAGGCGGGGGAGAAGCTCGACATCTCGCCCACCGGCGTGTTCGGCGGCCCGCTGCGGAAGGCGGGCGACCACGCGGCCCGGCAGGTGGTGGGCCAGCTCGGCGCGGGGCTCGTCGCGGCCGCCGTGATCGCCTTCTTCCCCGCCCGGGTGGGCGTCGGCACGGCGCTGCTGACCGGGGCCGGGGCCGTCGCCATCGGCTACCTGCGGCTCGGGCCGCCGATGACGGCGCTGGAGACGCCGCCGTCGGTGGCCGAGCGGGTGGTCGTGTTCGAAGGGGGGATGGGGAGTTGGGCGGGCATCGCGGCCGTGGTCGCGATCGTGGTCTCGCTCGTCCTGGTCGAGCGGGCCTCGAACCGGCTGCTGAAGCCGGCCCAGGAGGCGCGCAGGCAGGTCCGGGAGGCCTGGCGGCGGCTGGACGCGCGGAGCGCGGCACGGTCGTCCGGGACGGCCACCGCCGCCGGACGGTCGGCCGCCGCAGCCGGGCGGTCGGCGGGCGCGCCGTCCGGGCGGTGGCGGACGGGCGGCGCGGGCACCCGCGACCGGCTGCGGTTCGCGCTCGGGACGACGGCGGTGCTGGTGCTGCTGCTGTGGGCGGCGGTCGAGGTCCGACTGGCGGCCACCGGGGTGCACCGGACGCCCGCCTCCTGGGGGACGGGGCAGACCGGTGCGGCCTACCAGGCCGGATTCGTCCTGCTGCTGGCGGTGGTGTCGCTGGTGAGCACCCTCGGGACGCCGGCCACCGCCCGGGGGCTGTTCGCGCTCTGGATCCCGGCCACCCTGTTCCTGGGGGCCTGGCCGGGGCCGCTGGGGCCGGTCGAAGCGCTGCGGATTCCGGTGCTGGAGGGGCCGTTCCGGGCGATCGCCGGGCTGTGGGGGCGCGGGGCCTTCTGGGCCGCGCTGCTGGTGGCGCTGCCGCTGGCGGCGTACGCGGGGCTGCGGACGGTCGGGAGGCGGGCGGGGCGCGGTAGGTGATGGACGGGCTGACGGGCGGGCGCGCCCGTCAGCCGACCAGTCGGGAGAGCTCGATCGAGTGCCCCGTCCGCTCCACCTTCGCCCGCAGGTAGCGGACGTTGCTCGCCGACAGGTGCACCCCCGTCGGCACCCGGTGCCGTACGACGATCCCCAGTTCGGCCAGCTGCGCCGCCTTGTCCGGGTTGTTGCTCAGCAGGTCGATGCCGGTCGCGCCGAGTGCGGCGAGCATCTGGGCGGCGGCGGTGTAGTCCCGGCCGTCCTCGGGCAGTCCGAGCGCGGTGTTGGCGTCGTACGTGTCCAGGCCGGAGTCCTGGAGGGCGTAGGCGTCCAGCTTGTTGTAGAGCCCGATGCCGCGGCCCTCCTGCCGCAGGTAGAGCAGGTACCCGCCGGCCTCGCTGATCCGCTCCACCGCCTCGCGCAGCTGCGGACCGCAGTCGCAGCGGTCCGAGCCGAAGACGTCGCCGGTCAGGCATTCGGAGTGCAGCCGCACCAGCGGTGTCCCGCCCTCGGGGACGGTGCCGAGCGCGAGCGCGAGGTGCTCGGCACCGTCGGCGAGGCCGTGGAAGGTGAAGGCATCCGCCTCGGCCCGGTAGCCGTCGGGGAAGGTCAGCGGGATGCGCACACGCGAGCGCACCGTGGCGGAGCCGGGCTGCGGCATGGGTGGGCCTCCGTGGTTCGGGGGTGGATCGTTGCGGATCGGGCGTGGATCGGAGGTCGACCGTACTAGGTAGTTCCAATTTGAACAACTGGAGCCGGGTGGGACCGGACTCGATCACGGAGGCGCACAACACCCCGTCAGCCCCGCCTGTTCCCCGCGGCTCTTCCAACATGTGGATGGTGCGGGACCCGCGGTGTGGACATTGCGAGACTTGCCCCGTTTCCCTGGGCACGTCCCTCAGGCCCGCCGGGACATCGCGCACGCCCATCGACGACCACGGAAGGGCCCACCAGATGCCGACGACCCCCGCCAGCCCCCGCCCCTTCTCCTCCTCCTTCTCCTCATTCGACGCCGGCTCCTCCTTCGAAGCCGAACGGCGCGCGATCGAGGCGCTCTACGCGGACGTGGTCCGCCGCAACCGGGGCGAGGAGGAGTTCCACCAGGCCGTCCACGAGGTGCTGGAGACCCTGGCACCGGTGCTCGCGCACCGCCCCGAACTCCTCGACGCCCGGATCATCGAGCGGATCTGCGAGCCCGAGCGGCAGCTGATGTTCCGGGTGCCGTGGACGGACGACTCCGGCGACATCCACGTCAACCGCGGCTTCCGGGTGGAGTTCAGCAGCGCCCTCGGCCCGTACAAGGGCGGGCTGCGCTTCCACCCCTCGGTGAACCTCGGGATCGTCAAGTTCCTCGGTTTCGAGCAGATCTTCAAGAACGCGCTCACCGGTCTGCCCATCGGCGGCGGCAAGGGCGGCTCCGACTTCGACCCGAAGGGCCGTTCGGCCGCCGAGGTCATGCGGTTCTGCCAGTCCTTCATGACCGAGCTGTACCGCCACCTCGGCGAGTACACCGACGTGCCGGCCGGGGACATCGGCGTCGGTGGCCGGGAGATCGGCTACCTCTTCGGCCAGTACAAGCGGATCACCAACCGGTACGAGAGCGGCGTGCTCACCGGAAAGGGTCTCGGCTGGGGCGGCGCGCGGGTCCGTACCGAGGCCACCGGCTACGGCTGCGTGATGTTCACCTCCGAGATGCTGAAGAGCCGCGGCGAGGGCCTGGACGGGCGCCGGGTGGTCGTCTCAGGATCCGGCAACGTCGCCGTCTACGCGATCGAGAAGGCGCAGCAGCTGGGTGCGACCGTGCTCACCTGCTCCGACTCCTCCGGGTACGTGGTGGACGAGAAGGGCATCGACCTCGACCTGCTCAAGGAGGTCAAGGAGGTCCGGCGCGGCCGGGTCTCCGACTACGCCCGACTGCGCGGGAGCCACGTCCGGTTCGTCGAGGGCCCGGGCGTGTGGAGCGTGCCCTGCGACGTCGCGCTGCCCTGCGCCACCCAGAACGAGCTGACCGGGGCGGACGCGCTGGCCCTGGTGCGCAACGGGGTGCTGGCCGTCGCCGAGGGCGCGAACATGCCCACCACCCCGGAGGCGGTGCGGGTGTTCCAGGAGGCCGGGGTGGCCTTCGGTCCGGGCAAGGCGGCGAACGCGGGCGGTGTCGCGACCAGCGCGCTGGAGATGCAGCAGAACGCCTCGCGCGACTCCTGGACCTTCGAGCACACCGAGGAGCGGCTGGCCGGGATCATGAAGCACATCCACGAGTCCTGCTTCACCACCGCCGAGCGCTACGGCCACCCGGGCAACTACGTGGTCGGCGCGAACATCGCCGGCTTCGAGCTGGTCGCGGACGCGATGCTCGCCCAGGGCCTGATCTGAGCCGCTGACGGCCACCGGGGCCCTGGCCACCGGGACCCGGCCATCGGGACCCGGCCATCGGAGTCCCGGCCATCGGGACCCGACCGGAGCGGGCACCGATTGTCGGGTGCGGCAGGGTGGGTCCTTTCTACGGTGAAGTCAGTAAGGGAAGGACGGGGTTGGCGTGCTGGAGCACCTGAACCGGGCGATGGACCGGATCGAGAACGGGCTGGACCGCGAGGTCGACGTGGCCGAGCTGGCGCGGATCGCGATGACGTCGGAGTACCACTTCCGGCGGTTGTTCTCGATGCTCGCCGGGATGCCGCTGTCGGAGTACGTCCGGCGCCGGCGGCTCACCGTCGCCGGTGCCGAAGTCCTGGACGGCGAGCGGACGTTGCTCGACATCGCGGTCCGGTACGGGTACTCCTCGGGGGAAGCGTTCGCCCGGGCGTTCCGGGCCATGCACGGGGTCGGGCCGGGGGACGCCCGGCGCGACGGTGCGGTGCTCGTCTCCCAGCCCCGGATGTCCTTCCGACTCGTCGTGGAGGGAAGCAGCAGTATGGAATACCGGATCGTCGAGAAGCCGGACTTCCGGATCGTCGGCAAGAAGGCCCGGGTCACCCTGGTCTACCTGGGGATCAACCCGGGGATCGCCGAGTTCGTCAAGGGGCTCGGCAAGGAGCGGATCGAGCGGATCGCGGCGCTGTCCGGGGACGACCCGGCCGGGATCGTGGCGGTGAGCGACGACCTCTCGCCGAACCGCGAGGAGGGGTCCGAACTCGACTACTGGCACGCGGTGGTGGCGCGCGAGGGCGTCGCCGTCCCGCCGGACCTGGACGTGCTCGACGTCCCGGCCGGCACCTGGGCGGTGTTCACCAACACCGGGCCGTTCCCGCAGGCCCTGCAGGAGATGTGGGCGGACGTGGCCGGCCAGTGGTTCCCGTCCAACCCGTACGAGGCCCGGCCGGGCCCGGAGATCCTCCAGACCCGGTTCGTCCCGGGAACGGCCGATGCCGAGGCGGAGCTGTGGATCCCGGTGTCACGGGCGGTCCGCGGCTGACGGACGGCGGTCGCCGAGGGCCGGCAGCTGGCAGCTGGCGGCGAACAGCCAACAGATGACAGCCGACAGCTGACGGCGAACAGGTAACAGCTAACAGATAACAGATAACAGATGACAGCTGACAGATTTCGAAATCTGTCAGCTGTCATCTGTTCGCGGCCGCACCCCGTTCGGCCCACCCCCGCCCGCCAAGCTCCGCCCCGCCCCGCATGCTGGGGCACGAGGTGCGGGGGCCGAGGCGCCGAACAACCGGGAGTTCCCGAGCAAGCTGCGAGGACAGACGTCATGAAGCAGACCTCCGTGACCACCAACGCCCCCTGCTGGACCGAGCTGGGCACCTCCGATCCGGCCGCGGCCCGGGTGTTCTACACCGAGCTCCTCGGCTGGCAGGTGGACGACACGGCCCGCCCCGGGGACGGCGACTACACCCAGATGCTGGTCCACGGCGCCCCGGCCTCCGCCATCACCCCGCGCTACGCCCCGCAGCAGCCGATCGCCTGGACGGTCTGCATCGCGGTCGCCGACGCCGACGCCACCGCCGGGAGGATCAAGGAGGCGGGCGGCCGGATCCTGAAGGACCCCACCGACGTCTCCGACCTCGGCCGCTTCTCGGTGGCCGCCGACCGCTCCGGCGCGGTGTTCATCCTCTGGCAGGCCCGCGCCTTCCGGGGTGCCGGGGTGTTCAACGAGCCCGGCGCGCTCGGCTGGGTGGAACTGCTCACCCGCGACCCCTCCGGCGCGCTCGACTTCTACCCGGAGGTCTTCGGCTGGTCCGTCGCGCCGTCCGAGCACTACCCCCAATGGGGTTTGGACGGAAGGGACTTCGGCGGCATGCTGACGATGGACAACCGCTTCCCGCCCCAGGTGCCGCCGCACTGGCTGCCGTACTTCGCGGCCGCCGACGTCGACAACACCGTCAGCCGGGCGGCGGCACTCGGCGGGGACGTGCTGATGCCCGCGACCGGTCTGCCGGGCGGCCGGCGGATCGCCGTGCTGCGCGACCCGCAGGGCGCCGCGTTCGGCGTCTACACCGCCGGTACCGAGGGCTGACCGGAACGCCGGACCACGCGCGAGCGGCGCCACCCGGCCGCGGCGGTGCCCGCCGCGCCCGCCGTGACCACCAGCGCCCCCAGCGGCACCACGTCGCCGATCCGGTCGTACCAGGTCAGCGTCCCGGGCGCGGTGAGCGGCAGCCGGACGGTCGCCGCTCCGGTGCCGTCGGTGCCGAGCCGGGCGAGTTCCCGGCCCTGGCCGTCGAAGGCGGCCGAGACCCCGGTCAGCGAGGCCTGGACGGCCGGCCGGCCGGTCTCGGCGGCCCGGATCGCCGCCAGCGAGGCGTGCTGCTCGGGGGCCCAGGTGCGCTGGAAGGTCGAGGTCGAGGACTGGTAGACCAGCACCCGGGCGCCGTCCCGGGCGGCGGTGCGGGCCATGTCGGGGAAGGCCGACTCGAAGCAGATCAGCGCCGCGACGGGCAGCGGCCCGCCCGCCCGGTCGGTGGCGGGCAGGACGTGGAAGGACGTGCCGGGCGCCCGGTTCTCGCCCGCGGCGCGGCTGACCCCGGCGATCCAGCCGAGCACCGGCCGCAGCGGGATGTACTCGCCGAACGGCACCAGCCGGATCTTGCGGTAGCGGTCCACCACGCCGGTGGGGGAGACGAGCACCGCGTCCTTGGAGATCCGCCCGTCCGCCTTGCGCGTGTCCTCCCCGGCGACGACTTCGGCACCGGTGGTCGCGGCGAGTCGGCGCAGGGTGTCCAGGGCGGCCGGGTCGCGGTCCAGGTCGGCGGTGCTGCTGCTCTCGCCCCAGACGACCAGGTCCACGGGCTGCCCGACCAGTGCGGCCGTGATCCGCGCGCTCGCCTCGAACCGGGCCTGCGGGTCCTCCACGATGCCGGGCTGGACCAGCGCCACGGTCACCGCGCCGTCCCCGGCGGGCGCCTCGCGCAGCGCGAACAGCAGCGGGCCGCAGGCCAGCACCAGCACGACGGACCCGGCGGCGACGGCCCGCGGCCGCCAGTGCACCCCGGTCAGCGCGATCAGCACCCCGGTGTTCACCGCCGCCACCGCCGCGCTGACCAGCCAGATCCCGCCGGCCGCGGCCAGCCCGAGGATCGCCGGGTGCTGCCACTGGGTGGCGCCGAGCAGCGCCCACGGCCCGCCGAGCGCGGGCCAGGACCGCGCGTACTCGGTGGTCACCCAGACCGCCGGCACGACCAGGAGCGCGAGCAGTGCCCGACGGGCGGTCAGCTGGGGGCGCAGCAGCCGGTGCACGGTGTACCCGACGCCGGCCTGGAGCGCCCCGAACAGCACCGCGAGCACCGGCAGCCCCGGCCCGACGGACGGGACCAGCCAGTACATCGCGGTCAGGATGAACCCCGCGCCGAACCACCAGCCGCGCACCGCCGCCTCGCGGCCCGACGGCGCCCGCTGCAACAGCAGCAGTCCGGGGACGAGCGCGATCCAGGCCAGCCAGGCCTGCCCGGGCGCGGGGAACGCGAGCACCGGAACCGCCCCGGCCGCCAGCGCACCGGTCCGCGCGCGGTACCGGTGCGGCGGACGCGGCTCCCGTTCCTCGCCGACGGGCGTGCTCAGGACCGGGGTGGTGGGAGCGGAGCGACGCGACATGACCCGTATTGTCCGCTGGAAGGGCGTACACCACCAGTGCGCTGCTCGGCCGAACGGGTGACGGGGACACCATCTCCGGAACCAGTGGCCCCGGTCGAACTGGCGACCCGGCAGCGATCCCGGAGCAAGCCGCGGGTGATACGGGGCAGGCCGGAGGCCGAGCAAGGGCAGGCCGGGAGCCGAGCCGGGGCAGGCCGGAAGCGAAGCCGGCCCGCCCCGCGCGGGGTCGGGGCCTCAGCCCTCGTCGCCCTCCAGGTCCCCCTCGGTCTCCAGGAACGCGGCCTGCAGCTGCTCGATCAGCTCCGGGTCCGGCTGCTCCCACAGCCCGCGGCTCGCCGCCTCCAGCAGCCGCTCGCTGATGCCGTGCAGCGCCCACGGGTTGGCGCCCGCGAGGAACTCCCGGTTGACCGGGTCGAGGACGTACTCCTGGGTCAGCTTCTCGTACATCCAGTCCGCGACCACGCCCGTGGTGGCGTCGTAGCCGAACAGGTAGTCCACCGTCGCGGCCATCTCGAAGGCGCCCTTGTAGCCGTGGCGGCGCATCGCCTCGATCCAGCGCGGGTTGACCACCCGGGCGCGGAAGACCCTGGCGGCCTCCTCGGTCAGGGTGCGGGTGCGGACCGTCTCCGGGCGGGTCGAGTCGCCGATGTAGGCGGTCGGCGCCTTGCCGGTGAGGGCGCGCACGGTGGCCACCATGCCGCCGTGGTACTGGAAGTAGTCGTCCGAGTCGGCGATGTCGTGCTCGCGGGTGTCGGTGTTCTTCGCGGCGACGGTGATCCGCTTGTACGCGGTCTCCATCTCCTCGCGCGCCGGGCGCCCGTCCAGCCCGCGGCCGTACGCGTAGCCGCCCCAGACCGTGTACACCTCGGCCAGGTCGGCGTCGGTGCGCCAGTCCCGGCTGTCGATCAGCTGGAGCAGGCCCGCGCCGTAGGTGCCCGGGCGGGAACCGAAGACGCGGACGGTGGCCTTGCGCTCGTCGCCGTGCACCGCGAGGTCGGCCTGGACGTGGGCGCGCACGTAGTTCGACTCGGCGGACTCCTCCTGGGCGGCGGCCAGGCGCACCGCGTCGTCCAGCAGGGCGACGACGTGCGGGAAGGCGTCCCGGAAGAAGCCGGAGATGCGCAGCGTGACGTCGATGCGCGGGCGGCCCAGCTCGTCCAGCGGGATCGGCTCCAGGCCGGTGACCCGGCGGGAGGCGTCGTCCCAGACCGGCCGGACGCCGAGCAGCGCGAAGGCCTCGGCGATGTCGTCGCCGGCGGTGCGCATCGCGCTGGTGCCCCAGAGCGAGAGCCCGACCGAGGGCGGGAAGGCGCCGTCGTTGTCCGCGCGGTAGCGCTCGACCAGCGAGGAGGCGAGCGCCTGGCCGGTCTCCCAGGCGAGCTTGCTGGGGACGGCCTTCGGGTCGACGGAGTAGAAGTTGCGGCCGGTCGGCAGCACGTTGACCAGGCCGCGCAGCGGCGAGCCGGACGGGCCGGCCGGGACGAAGCCGCCCTGGAGCGCGTGCAGCACGGCGTCCAGCTCGTCGGTGGTGGCGGCCAGTCGCGGCACCACCTGGGTGGCGGCGAAGGCCAGCACCTCGCGGACCGGCTCCTGGACGGCCTCCGGCAGACCGGCGGTGACCTTCTCGACCGCCTCGGGCGCCCAGTCCTCCGCCTCCATCGCCTCGACCAGGGCGCGGGCCTCGGCCTCGGCCGCGTCGGTGGCGCCGAGGGTCAGCGCCGCCTCGTCCAGGCCGAGCGCCTCGCGCAGGCCGGGCAGGGCGCTGACGCCGCCCCAGATCTGCCGGGCGCGCAGGATGGCCAGCACGATGTTGACCCGGTCGGTGCCGGCCGGCGCCTGGCCGAGGACGTGCAGGCCGTCGCGGATCTGGGCGTCCTTGACCTCGCAGAGCCAGCCGTCGACGTGCAGCAGGAAGTCGTCGAAGCCGTCGTCCTCGGGGCGCTCCTCCAGGCCGAGGTCGTGGTCGAGCTTGGCGGCCTGGATCAGGGTCCAGATCTGGGCGCGGATCGCCGGCAGCTTGGCCGGGTCCATCGCGGCGATGTTGGAGTGCTCGTCCAGCAGCTGCTCCAGGCGCGCGATGTCGCCGTACGAGTCGGCGCGGGCCATCGGCGGGACGAGGTGGTCGACGAGGGTGGCGTGGGCGCGGCGCTTGGCCTGGGTGCCCTCGCCCGGGTCGTTGACCAGGAAGGGGTAGACCAGCGGCAGGTCGCCGAGGACGGCGTCCGGACCGCACTCGGCGGACAGCGCCGCGGTCTTGCCGGGCAGCCACTCCAGGTTGCCGTGCTTGCCGAGGTGGATCACCGCGTGGGCGCCGAAGCCGCCGTCCTCCTGGGCGGCCTCGATCCAGCGGTAGGCGGCCAGGTAGTGGTGGCTCGGCGGCAGGTCGGGGTCGTGGTAGATGGCGACCGGGTTCTCGCCGAAGCCGCGCGGCGGCTGGATCAGCACCAGCAGGTTCCCGGAGCGGATCGCGGCCAGCACGATGTCGCCGTCCGGGTTCTGCGAACGGTCGACGTACAGCTCGCCGGGCGCCGGGCCCCAGTGCTCCTCGACCTGCTCGCGCAGGCCCTGCGGAAGGGTGGCGTACCAGCGGCGGTAGTCGGCGGCGGGGATGCGCACCGGGTTGCGGGCCAACTGGTCCTCGGTGAGCCAGTCCTGGTCGTAGCCGCCGGCCGCGATCAGGGCGTGGATCAGCGCGTCGCCCTCGTGGCCGCCGTCCTCGTCGTGGAAGGAAGGGAGGTCCTCCCCCAGGTCCATGCCCTCCGCACGCAGCCGCTCCAGCAGCCGCACCGCGCTGGCCGGGGTGTCCAGGCCGACGGCGTTGCCGACCCGGGCGTGCTTGGTCGGGTAGGCGGACAGCACCAGGGCGAGGCGGCGCTCGGCGGCCGGGACGTGCCGCAGCCGGGCGTGCTTGACGGCGGTGCCGGCGACGCGGGCGGCGCGCTCCGGGTCGGCGGCGTAGACGGTGAGGCCGTCCTCGTCCAGCTCCTTGAAGGAGAACGGGACGGTGATCAGGCGGCCGTCGAACTCCGGCACCGCGATCTGGGTGGCGGTGTCCAGCGGGGACAGGCCGTCGTCGCTGGCCTCCCACTGGGCGCGCGACCAGGTGAGGCAGAGCGCCTGGAGGATCGGGCGGTCGAGCGCGGCCAGCGCGCCCGCGTCCCAGGCCTCCTCGTCCCCGCCGGCCTGGGCGTCGGCCGGGCGGGTGCCGCCGGCGGCGAGCACGGTGGTGACGATCGCGTCGGCCTCGCCGAGCGCGGCCAGCAGTTCGGGCTCGGCGCCGCGCAGCGAGGCGCAGTAGTAGGCCCTGGCCCGGGCGCCCTGGTCCTCGACGGCCCGGCAGAGCGTCTCCACGAAGGCGGTGTTGCCGCTCATGTGGTGGGCGCGGTAGTAGAGCACCGCGACGGTCGGGCCCTCGTTCGTACGGGCTTCGCGCTCCAGCGGGCCCCAGGCGGGGGCGGAGGCGGGCGGGGCGAAGCCGTGGCCGGTCAGCAGCACCGTGTCGGAGAGGAAGGAGCCCAGCTCGGCCAGGTTGGCCGCGCCGCCGTGGGCCAGGTAGGCGTGCGCCTCGGCGGCGATGCCGGCCGGGACGGTGGACAGCTCCATCAGCTGGGCGTCGGGGGCCTGCTCACCCGTCAGCACCACCACCGGGCGGGGGCCGGCCAGCAGCGCGTCCAGGCCCTCCTGCCAGGCGCGGCGGCCGCCGAGCAGGCGGACCACGACGAGTTCGGTGCCCTCCAGCAGCGCGGGCAGGTCCTCGGGGGTGAGCCGGGCCGGGTTGCCGAGCCGGTAGCGCACCGGGCCCTCGGAGGCCCGGGCGCTGAGCAGGTCGGTGTCGGACGTCGACAGCAGCAGGATCATGTGAAGGCCCTCCCGGCCTCGTCGGTGGCCAGGGTGGCCGGGATCTGGGCCGGGACGGCCGCCGTGGTGGCCGGGGCGGCCGTGGCGTCGACCGGGGTGGTCGTGACGGCGGCCCGGACGGCCGTGGTGGCGGCCGGGGACGCGGGCGCGGGCATGCGACAGCGCTGGAACATTTCTGCCTTCCTCGGGGTCCGCGCCCCGGGCCGGTGGAGGACGGCAGGAGTTCCTGGCTCCCGCGGCTGACCGGTCTACCGGTGAACCGCGGTCACAGTGGCGGGACCGCACCGGGTTCGCACCGGTTTCCTCCCCTGCGCCGTCGCTGGCGTGCGGACGGTCCGCGGGGGACCGTCCGCCAGCATCGTACGGGGTACGGCTGAGCTGGGGGAGGGTGAGCTTTCGGACGGCCGGGCACCCGGGGCGACGTCCGACACCCGGGAGGGCTCCCGTGGCGGTACCTGCGGCGGTACCTGGGCTGGGCGCGGGCAGGGGTGCGGGCCGGGGCGCGGGACCGGGGGTGTGATGCAGCGGACGGAGGCAAGCGATCGGATCATCTGTATGCTCGCCGCCATGCCACCGACACCCGACGCCACCGCGCCGGGCGCCGCAGGACCCGACCGGGAGGTGCCCGACCGGGGGCGTGCGGACGCCTGTCCCGGAGCGCTTCGTCTGCATACGGCCGACGACGGCGCCCTGGCCCGAATCCGCCTGCCCGGCGGGCTGCTGACGGGCCGTCAGGCGCTCGCGCTGGCCGAGGCGGCCGAGGCCCTCGGCGACGGTGAGCTGGAGACCACCTCGCGCGGCAACGTCCAGCTGCGCGGCCTGGCCCCGCACTGCGCCGCCGAGCTCGCCGACCGGCTGCGCGCCGTCGGGCTGCTGCCCTCGGACACCCACGAGCGGGTCCGCAACATCGTCGCCTCGCCGACCGCGGGACTGGACCCGGCCGACGCCCCCGGTGGCGCCGATGTGCAGTCCTGGGTGCGGGAGTTGGACGCGCGGCTCTGTGCGAGCGACTGGGCGGCCGGGCTCTCCGGCAAGTTCCTGTTCGCGCTGGACGACGGCCGGGGCGACGTCGCCGCGCTCGACGCCGATGTGACATTGATCGCAAGCCCGGACGGCACCCGGCTGCTGCGCCTCGGACGGGACGGCCGCGGGCACCCGGTCGAGACCGGACGGGAGGTCACGGCCGTACTGGACGCGGCCCGCTCCTTCCTGGCGGCGCTGCGGACGAACGGGCGCAAGGCCTGGCACCTGCGCGAGGTCCCCGAACTGCTGCCGGCCGGCTCGGTGCCGCTGCCCGCCTTCGCCGGCACCGCGCCCGCGGTCGGCGCGCTGCCCGGCGGGCTCTCGGTGGGACTGCGCTTCGGCCGGGCGAGCGCCGGGCAGTGGCGGACGCTGGTCGCCGCCTCGGCCGGTGAACTGCGGCTGACCCCCTGGCGCGGGGCGGTGCTGCCAGGCGCTCCGGCCGACCGGCTGCCCGCGCTCGCCGCGGCCGGCTTCCGCACCGAGCCGGGCTCCGCCTGGGAGCGGGCCACCGCCTGCACCGGGCTGCCGGGCTGCGCCAAGTCGCTGGCCGACGTCCGCGCGGACGCGGCCCGGGCGCTGGACGCCGGCGCGGCCGGTGTCGCCGCGGGGTCCGGCCTCGCCGGTGCGCCCGGTGCCGGTGCCGCTCCCGTCGGTACCGCTCTCGCCGGTGTGCTGCCCGTCCACTGGTCGGGCTGTGAACGGCGCTGCGGCCACCCGGCCGGGCGGTGGGTGGACGTGCTCGCCACCGGGCGCGGCTACCGGGTGACGGTGAACGGGTCGGTGAACGAGGCGGTCAACGGGTCGGTGAACGAGTCGGTCGGCGGGGCGGGGGCCGGAACGACGGCCACCGCGACCGCCGCCGATGCGACGGTCGTCAATGCGGCGAGCGTCGACGTGACGAACGAGGAGATGGCCGAGGCGGTCGCCGAGGCCAGGAGGACCACGAAGTGATCGAGTACGAGAAGGACGGCGCGTCCATCTACCGCCAGTCCTTTGCCACCATCCGCGCGGAGGCCGATCTGGCCGCCCTCCCGGCGGACGTCTCGCAGGTCGCGGTGCGGATGATCCACGCCTGCGGGATGGTCGACCTGGTCGAGGACCTGGTGTACTCGCCCGGCGTGGTCGCCTCCGCGCGCGCCGCGCTGCGCGCCGGTGCGCCGATCCTCTGCGACGTCAACATGGTCGCGAGCGGCGTCACCCGCAAGCGGCTGCCCGCCGACAACGAGGTGATCTGCACCCTCACCGACCCGTCGGTGCCCGAACTCGCCCGGGCGATGGGCAACACCCGCAGCGCCGCGGCCATGGAGCTGTGGCTGCCCCGGCTGGAGGGCGCGGTGGTCGCCGTCGGCAACGCGCCGACCTCGCTGTTCCGGCTGCTGGAGATGATCGAGGCGGGCGCGCCGCGACCGGCCGCGGTGATCGGCGTCCCGGTCGGCTTCATCGGCGCCGCCGAGTCCAAGCAGGCCCTGGCCGAGCACCCGTCCGGCCTGGAGCACCTGGTGGTGCGCGGCCGGCGCGGCGGCAGCGCGATCGCCGCCGCCGCCATCAACGCGATTGCGAGCGAGGAAGAGTGACGGACCGTCAGAACACCACGGGTCGGCTGTACGGGGTCGGACTCGGCCCGGGCGACCCGTCGCTGGTGACCGTCCGCGCCGCCGAACTCATCGGCAAGGCGGACGTGGTGGCCTACCACAGCGCCCGGCACGGCCGGTCCATCGCGCGCTCGATCGCCGAACGGTACCTGACGGGTAGTCAGATCGAGGAGAAGCTGGTCTACCCGCTCACCGTCGAGACCACCGACCACCCCGGCGGCTACCGGGGCGCGCTGGACGACTTCTACGCGGAGGCCGCCGCCCGGCTGGCCGCCCACCTGGACGCCGGGCGCGACGTGGTGGTCCTCGCCGAGGGCGACCCGCTCTTCTACGGCTCCTACCAGCACATGCACAAGCGGCTCGCGCACCGCTACCCGACCGAGGTGGTGCCGGGCGTGACCTCGCTCAGCGCGGCTGCCGCCCGGCTCGGGCAGCCGCTGACCGAGGCCGAGGAGACGCTCACCGTCATCCCCGGGACACTGCCCGAGGAGGAGCTGACGGCGCGGATCGCGGCCGCCGACTCGGCCGTGATCATGAAGCTGGGGCGCACCTTCCCGACCGTCCGCCGGGCCCTGGAGCGGGCGGGGCGGCTGGCGGACGCGCAGTACGTGGAGCGGGCCTTCATGGCGGGCGAGCGGGTCGCGCCGCTCGCCGAGGTCGACGGCGAGACGGTGCCGTACTTCTCGGTCGCGGTGCTGCCGAGCAAGGTCGCGCCGCTGGAGCCGGAGGTCCGGCTGTCGGACGGCGTCGGCAGCGTGACCGTGGTCGGCACCGGGCCGGCCGGACCGCTCTGGCTGACCGCCGAGGCGCGCGGTGCGCTGGCCGAGGCCACCGACCTGGTCGGCTACACCACCTACCTGGACCGGGTGCCGGAGCGGCCGGGGCAGCAGCGGCACGGCTCGGACAACAAGGTGGAGTCGGAGCGCGCCGAGTTCGCCCTGGACCTCGCCCGGCGCGGACACCGCGTCGCGGTGGTCTCCTCCGGTGACCCGGGGGTGTTCGCGATGGCCACCGCGGTGCTGGAGGTCGCCTGCGAGGAGGCGTACCGGGACGTCCCGGTACGGGTGCTCCCGGGGATGACCGCCGCGCACGCGGCCGCCTCCCGGGCCGGCGCCCCGCTCGGCCACGACTACGCGACGGTGTCGCTCTCGGACCGGCTCAAGCCCTGGGACGTGGTGGCGAAGCGGCTGCGCGCCGCGGCCGAGGCGGATCTGGTGCTCGCGCTGTACAACCCGGGCTCGAAGTCCCGGACCACCCAGGTCGGGCTCGCCCGGGACCTGCTGCTGGAGTACCGGGCCCCGGAGACCCCGGTGGTGATGGCCCGCGACGTCGGCGGCCCGACCGAGCGGGTGCGGATCGTCCGGCTGGGCGAGCTGGACCCGGCGCTGGTCGACATGCGGACCATCCTGCTGATCGGCTCCTCGCAGACCCGGGCGGTCGAGCGGGGCGGCGGCGTGGAGGTCGTCTGGACGCCGCGGCGGTACCCGGAGGAGTGACGGGGGACTGACGGGCGAACAGATGACAGCGAACAGATTTCATCATCTGTTCGCTGTCATCTGTTATCCGTTCGCCGTCAGCTGTTCTCTGTCAGCCGTCAGCCGTCAGCCGTCAGCCGTCAGCCGTCGGCCCGTAGCGCGCTCCCGCCACCCGCTACCGGGTCGGCTTGGTGATCAGCAGCTCGGTGTTGTGGTCCCCGCCCGAGCCCAGCAGCGCCGTCGGGCGGCCGTTCGGGTCGTTGTACGACAGCTCGCGGTAGAGCGCCGCGAGGTTGGCGTCCGAAGTGCCGCCGAAGTCCGTCCCGTACGGCGCCGAGGACTCGATCAGCGTGGTGAACAGCGAGAGCGTGCCGTCCCCGTTGTCCGCGATCTCGATGATCCGCCCGTGCTGCGGGTAGTCGATGTGCGAGGCGGTGTTGATCTCCCAGAACGCCCGCTCCGGCACCGTGTGCCCGTGCGGCGTGATCTTGTTCATGTGGGTGTGCCCGTTCACCCACGCGACGACGTTCGGGTAGCGCTGGAGCAGCGCCACCAGCTCGTTGCCGTCGTGCCGCCCCTCGAAGATGTTGCGCGGGTCCGGCAGCAGGTTGCCCATGGTGCCGCTGGTGTGGTGGCTGAAGACGAGGATCAGCTCGTCCGTGCTCCCGCCCGTCACCCGGCGCCCGTCGGCGTCGTACCAGTGCCCGCTGTGGGCCTTCAACTGCTGCTCCAGCCAGCGCAGTTGCGCGGTGCCCAGCGAACCGTCGGCGAACCCGGCCTGGTTGGTGGTGTCCAGGCTGATGCCGACCACCTTCTCCGAGATGCGGAAGGTGTAGTAGAGCTTCCCGCTGTTCACCATGTCCGAGGTGAATCCGTGCCCGTACGGGCCGGCGCCGGTGACCGCCGGGTCCAGGTGGGCCTTGGCGAACTCCTTGAGCGTGAACGGCCGGCGGCGCTCGTCGGGGGTGACCTTGCGCACCAGGTCGCCGTCGGCGAGCAGCTTCGCCAGCAGCAGCACGGCGCCCGCCGGGTCGCGGCGCAGCGAGTCCGTCAGCTGGGCGGCCGTGGCGTCGTCGCAGCCCTCCAGCTTGTACTGGCCGGTGTACAGGTCGTTCAGCAGTCCGAAGTCCGGCAGCGAGCCCTCGATGCTGTCGTCGTGGTTGCCGACCGTGGTGTACCAGGGCGTGCGCAGGCCCGGCGCGTCGAAGGGGCGTCCGGCGGCGGACAGGAAACCGGGTATCTGCGGGAAGCCCTTCGCCTTGTAGCCGTCGCTGTAGGCGAGTTCGGGGTTCCAGTAGGCGGCGTTGCCGGAGTTCTGCACGCCCTCGTAGCGGTTGGGGTCACCGGTGTTCTGGGCCAGCCGGCCGCCGCCCATGACCTTGAGGTACCAGTCGAGTTCGGCGAGCTCGTGGTTGTCGGTGTTGTCGCCGGTGGCCATCACCATGCTGAACGGCATCCCGGTGTGCGGGCCGCCGGCGAGCGAGTTGACCCGCTCGACCAGGGCCGAGACGCCGCGGGCGTTCAGGGCCTCCTGCGGCCGGTAGGCGCTGCCGTTGAGCTTGGCCAGGTACTCGAAGCGCACCGGGGACTCGGTGTCCACCAGGTGCAGGTCGCTGAACTGGACGAAGCTGGCGAGGCCGGTCCGGCGGTCGTCCCGGCCGGCGGTCGCCGACGCCAGGTCGCCGCGCACCACCAGCGGCCAGCCCGGTCCGGCCGTCAGTCGCTTGTAGCCGCCGGTGCCGACCGGCGTGGCCACCTGCTCCAGCGTGGTCCCGGTGATCCTGACCGCCCGCGCGGCCGTCGTCGCCAGCGCCTGGTCGCGCGCCGCGGCCGAGGCGAACTGCGCGCCGCCCAGCGACAAGGCCGACCAGGCCGCGGCCACCGACGTACCCGTGAGGAACGTACGCCGACTCATCCCTGCCACAAATAACCCCCACATACTGATGGCCCGGCGGGGCGGTCGTCCCCGGCCGGGCCCACGTGTGTCATGAACCCGCTTTCTGGCGGACCGCCAGATTACTCACTGGTAGGCACGGTGGGCGAGGCCCATGCGGAGAACTCTTCGGGAACGCGGGGCGGCGCGCCTTCACACCTCGCGCCACCGGAATCGCCGACCCGCGCCCGACGCGGCCGCCGCCACCCCGGTCGGGTCCCGCCACTCGATCGGGTCCCGCGACTCCGGTCGGGTCCCGCGACCCCGGTCGGGTCCCGCCGGGCCGGGTGGGGGAAAATCGGCGACTGGCGGCCGGTGCGGTCGCCGGAGCGGAGCAGGACGGCGCGGGCGCCGTCGGAAACGGGGCGCAGGTGGCCGCAGCGGGAGCCGAGGCGGGAGCGGGAGGCCGGGCCGGCCAGCTGAAGAGCAGCGGACTGCGGCCCGGCTGGACGACGGGCGCCTGCGCCACCGCCGCCACCAAGGCCGCGTACACGGCGCTGCTCACCGGCGAGTTCCCGGACCCGGTGGTCATCACCCTGCCCAAGGGCCAGCAGCCCGCCTTCGCCCTCGCCGCCGAGGAGCTGACCGGGGCCGGGGAGCCGGCGCATGCGGTGGTCCCGACCGGCACGACGAACTCAACCGGTACGACGGACCCGACCGGTACGACGGACCCGACCGGTGCGACGGACCCGACCGGCACGATGGTCCCGACCGGCACGGACGCCCGGCCGGCTGCCGCCATGGCCGGGGTGGTCAAGGACGCGGGCGACGACCCCGACGTCACCCACGGCGCGCTGATCCGTTCGACCGTGCGGTCCGGCGAGCCCGGCACCGGGGTGGTGTTCCGGGCCGGCCCCGGGGTGGGGACGGTCACCAAGGCCGGCCTGCCGCTGCCCGTCGGCGAGCCCGCGATCAACCCGGTGCCCCGGCAGATGATCCGGGACGCCGTCGCCGAGGTGGCCGCCGCGCACGGCGGCAGCGGGGACGTGGTGGTCGAGATCTCGATCGACCACGGCGAGGAGATCGCCCGTTCCACCTGGAACCCCCGGCTCGGCATCCTCGGCGGTCTGTCCGTCCTCGGCACGACCGGGGTGGTCGTCCCCTACTCCTGCTCGGCCTGGATCGACTCGATCCGCCGCGGGGTGGACGTGGCCCGGGCCGCGGGGCGCACCCACGTGGCCGGTTGCACGGGCTCGACCTCGGAGAAGGTCGCGGTCGCGGAGCACGGGCTGCCCGAGGACGCCCTGCTGGACATGGGCGACTTCGCCGGCGCCGTCCTCAAGTACCTCAAGCGCCACCCGGTGCCCCGGCTGACCATCGCCGGCGGCTTCGCCAAGCTGTCCAAGCTCGCGGCCGGCCACCTCGACCTCCACTCGGCGCGCTCCCAGGTGGACAAGGGGTACCTGGCCGGACTGGCCCGGCAGGGCGGGGCGGACGAGGCGCTGGTCGACGCGGTCGCGGGCGCCAACACCGCACTGGAGGCGGTGCAGTTGTGCCGGGCGGCCGGGGTGCCGCTCGGAGACCTCGTCGCCGAGGCGGCCCGGGCGACGGCGCTCGGCGTGCTGCTGGGCTCGCCGGTCGCGGTGGACGTCATCTGCATCGACCGGGCGGGCACGGTCGTCGGCCGGGCGGAGCCGCTGGGGCCGTGACAATGTCACGAGTGTCACGGCGGCGTGACAACATCACCTGGTGATGTGGAGAACTGACGTCCATACGGGGTGAGAAACGGACAAATAGCGCACCATGCCGGGCCCTCGTCCTGTCGTCATCTCAACCATGAGATATCGTCTGGCGAGTGACAGGCGACTACCTCACCCGTATCGGCACCCTCATCCGTACCGCGCGCCAGCACCGCGGCTGGTCCCAGGCGCAGCTCGGAGAGGCCCTCGGAACCAGCCAGAGCGCGGTCAACCGCATCGAACAGGGCAAGCAGAACGTCAGCCTTGAGATGATCGCCCGCATCGGCGAAGCCCTCGACAGCGAGATCGTCTCCCTCGGGTACTCCGGCCCGATGCACCTGCGCGTCGCCGGCGGCACCCGGCTCTCCGGCGCGATCGACGTCCGCAGCAGCAAGAACGCCTGCGTGGCGATCCTCTGCGCCTCGCTGCTGACCACCGGGCGCACCACGATCCGCAGCGTCGCCCGGATCGAGGAGGTCTACCGCATCCTCGAGGTGCTCACCAGCATCGGCGTCAAGAGCCGCTGGATCAACGAGGGCCGCGACCTCGAACTCACCCCGCCGCTCGAACTGGACCTCGCGGCGATGGACGTCGAGGCGGCCCGCCGCACCCGCAGCGTGCTGATGTTCCTCGGCCCGCTGATGCACCGCGCCCAGCGCTTCGCCATCCCGTACGCGGGCGGCTGCGACCTCGGCACCCGCACCGTGCAGCCGCACCTGACCGCGCTGCGCCGCTTCGGCCTGGAGGTCGCCACCACCGGCGGCGCCTACCACGCCTCGGTCGAGCCGGGCGCCCCGCTGGACCGGCCGATCGTGCTGACCGAGCGCGGGGACACCGTCACCGAGAACGCCCTGCTGGCCGCCGCCCGGCACGACGGCGTCAGCGTCATCCGCAACGCCTCGCCCAACTACATGGTCCAGGACCTCTGCTTCTTCCTGGAGGAGCTGGGCGTGAGGATCGAGGGCATCGGCACCACCACCCTCACCGTGCACGGCGTCCCGGAGATCACCTGCGACGTCGACTACACCCCGGCCGAGGACCCGGTGGAGGCGATGAGCCTGCTGGCCGCCGCCGTCGTCACCTCCTCCGAGCTGACCATCCGCCGGGTGCCGATCGAGTTCCTGGAGATCGAGCTCGCGGTGCTGGAGGGCATGGGCCTCGACTACGACCGCACCCCCGAGTACCCGGCCCACAACGGCCACACCCGGCTGGTCGACCTCACCGTGCGCCCCTCCAAGCTGACCGCGCCGATCGACACCATCCACCCGATGCCGTTCCCCGGCATCAACATCGACAACGTGCCGTTCTTCGCCGCCATCGCCGCGGCCGCGCACGGCACCACGATGATCCACGACTGGGTGTACGACAACCGCGCGATCTACCTGACCGAGCTGACCCGCCTCGGCGCCGACGTCAAGCTCCTCGACCCGCACCGCGTGCTGGTCCAGGGTCCCACCCGCTGGCGCGCCGCCGAGATGATGTGCCCGCCGGCCCTGCGCCCCGCCGTGGTCATCCTGCTCGCCATGCTCGCCGCCCAGGGCACCTCCGTCCTGCGCAACGTCTACGTCATCAACCGCGGCTACGAGGACCTGGCCGAGCGCCTCAACTCCATCGGCGCCCAGATCGAGACCTTCCGCGACATCTGATGAGCCGCCATGCCGCTGACCGGCCTCACCCGTTGAGGCCGGTCAGCAGCACGGCGACCTCCAGCCCGGTGTCCAGGTAGTCCACGAACACCGCGTTGTTCAGCGCCCAGGGCGAACGCCGCTCCCGGACCAGCCGGACCGCCTCACCGCCGTCGTACCCGAGCCCCACCAGCGCCTGCGCCACCACCAGGCCCGAGCGGTTGTACCCGGAGTGGCAGCGCACCAGCGTCCGCCGCCCCCGCCGGACGGCGGCCGCGGTGAGCTCCGCCGCCTCCTGGACGGCGAGCAGCTGACCGGGGGAGAGCGGGGCGTCGGGAACCTCCCGGACGACGTGCTCCACTCCCGGTGCCGGGCCGTGCCCGGGGAGTGTGAACAGGCTGACCACCAGATCGAACCCGGTGCGGACGATCGCGGGTTCCAGCTCGCCGCCGGGCGGGGTGAAGTAGTGCCCGCCCATCCAGAGCCCGGGGACGATCTCGTTCCAGGGCTCGGACGGCCCGGGGGTCTCGCGTTCCTTCTGGCGGGTCCGCACGTCCTGCTCGCTCCCTCGCTGCCGGTGGCGTTCCGGCGTCGTTCCGGCCCGGCCCGGCGCCGTCCGGTGCTACTCGCCGCTCCCGGACGCGTCGGTGCTACTCGCCGGTGGTGCCGTCGAGGTGTTCGCGGAGCAGGTCGGCGTGGCCGTTGTGGCGGGCGTACTCCTCGATCATGTGGGTGAGGATCCAGCGGAGCGAGAAGACCTCTTCGCCGTGGTGGCCCAGGACGTCCAACGACTCCGCGGCGGCCACGAGTTCCCTGGCGTGGTCGCACTCGCGGCGCCAGATCGCGAAGGCCTCGTCCGGGTCGGCGGACTCGACGTCGAACTCGGCGAAGGCGCCGTCCGGGCGGCGTCCCCAGAAACCGCGCACGTCCTCGCCGTTGAGGACGTTGCGGAACCAGCCTCGCTCCACCTCGGCGAGGTGGCGGACCAGCCCGAGCAGGGAGAGCCCGGACGGTTCCAGCACCCGGGTGCGGAGCTGCTCCGTGGTGAGCCCCGCGCACTTCATCGCGAGGGTGTCGCGCTGGTGGTCCAGGAAGCCCGCCAGCGTGGCGCGTTCGTCGGCGGTACGGGGGGCCTGGGTGCGCTGGTCATCGGTCATCGGGCCATCCTGCCCGCCCGCCGGCAGGTCTGCCCGCTATTTCCCCCGGGCCCGGGGTCTCGCCGCTCCCCGGCCTCGACGGACGGCGCCCGGTTCGGGCGTTCTACCGCAGTTGTTCCAGCCAGCGCAGCGCGCCCGGGACATCGGGTACGACCGGTACGCCCTCCGGGACCGGCGGGCGCTCCACGATGATGACGGGCAGGCGGAGTTCGCGGGCCGCGGTCAGCTTGGCGGCGGTCGCGGCGCCGCCGCTGTCCTTGGTGACCACGACGTCGATCCGGTGCCTGCGCAGCAGCGCCTCCTCGCCCTCGACCGTGAACGGGCCGCGGTCCAGGAGGACTTCGAAGGAAGGCGGGAGCGGAGGTTCGGGCGGGTCCACCGAGCGGGCGACGAAGTGGACCCCGTCCAGGTGGGCGAAGGCGGCGACGCTCTGCCGGCCGGTGGTGAGGAAGACCCGCTCCCCGTGCCGGGGCACCAGGTCGGCAGCCGCGGCGAGCGAGGGGACGGGGAGCCAGCGGTCCCCGTCCACCCGGGTGAAGCCGGGGCGGCGCAGCACCAGCAGGGGGACGCCGGTGTCGGCGGCCGCGAGGGCGGCGTTCCGCGAGATGCCGGCGGCGAACGGGTGGGTGGCGTCCACCACCGCGTCCACGTCTTCCGCGCGCAGCCAGTCGGCCAGCCCCGCCGGCCCGCCGAAGCCGCCGATCCGCACCTCCCCGGCGGGCAGCCGGGGTCGGGCGACCCGGCCGGCCAGCGAGCTGGTGACCCGGTGGCCGGCCGGGACGAGTTCGGCGGCCAGCGCCCGCCCCTCGGTGGTCCCGCCGAGGACCAGGACGTGCCGCATCACGCCCCGCAGGGCTCGTGCGGGCGCTCGCGGTCCGCCGAGTAGAGGTGGCTGTCGCGGAACTGCTCGGCGGCCAGCGTCCGGCCGACGAGGATGACGGCGGTGCGGACCACGCCCGCCGCCTTCACCTGCTCGGCGATGTCGCCGACGGTGCCGCGCAGCACCAGCTCGTCGGGGCGGCTGGCCATCGCGACCACGGCGGCCGGGCAGTCGGCGCCGTAGTGCGGGAGCAGCTGCTCGACCACGTCGTCCACGTACCCGGCGGCCAGGTGCAGCACCAGCAGGGCGCCGCTGCGGCCGAGGGTGGCGAGGTCCTCGCCCTCGGGCATCGGGGTGGCGCGCTTGGCGATCCGGGTGAGGATGACGGTCTGGCCGACGGTCGGTACGGTCAGCTCCCGCTTCAGCGCGGCCGCGGCGGCGGCGAAGGCGGGCACGCCGGGCACCACCTCGTACGGCACGCCGGCCGCGTCCAGGCGGCGCATCTGCTCGGCGACGGCGGAGAAGACGGACGGGTCGCCGGAGTGCAGCCGCGCCACGTCCTGACCGGCCTCGTGCGCGGCGACCAGCTCGGCGGTGATCTGGTCCAGGTTGAGTTGCGCGGTGTCGATCAGCCGGGCGCCGGGCGGGCACTCGTCCAGCAGCTCGCGCGGCACCAGGCTGCCCGCGTACAGGCAGACCTCGGCGCGGGCCAGGATGCGCTGGCCGCGCAGGGTGATCAGGTCGGCGGCGCCCGGGCCGGCTCCGATGAAGTGGACGGTCACGAGGCGTTCTCCTGAGGGGTCTCGGGCTTGACGGCGTCGGGCTTGCTGTCGTCGGACGTGACGCCGTCGGACGTGACAGCGTCGGGCTTCACGGCGGACCACTGGGTGACGGGCATGGCCTGGCGCCACCCGGTGAAGCCGCCCACCGGGACGGCGTGGGCGACGGCGAGTTTGACGAGCTCCCCGCCGTGGCGCCGGTACCACTCGGTGAGCAGCGCCTCGGACTCCAGCGTCACGGTGTTGGCGACGATCCGGCCGCCGGGGCGCAGCGCGGCCCAGCAACCGTCCAACAGGCCGGGCGCGGTGAGGCCGCCGCCGATGAACACGGCGTCGGGGGAGGGGAGTTCCGTGAGCGCGGCGGGGGCGGGGCCGGTCACCACGCGGAGCCGGGGCACGCCGAGGGCGGCGGCGTTGCGGGCGATCCGCTCGGCCCGCACCGGGTCGCGCTCGACGCTGACGGCCCGGCAGTCCCGGTGGGCGCGCAGCCACTCGATGGCGATCGAACCGGAGCCGCCGCCGACGTCCCAGAGCAGTTCGCCGGGGGAGGGGGCCAGCGTGGCGAGGGTCGCGGCGCGGACGTGGCGCTTGGTGAGCTGCCCGTCGCTCTCGTACGCGGTGTCGGGCAGGCCGGGGACGAGGGAGGTGCGCGGGCCGTCGCCGAGGTCGACGGCGATGACGTTCAGCGGGTCGCCGGAGGGGTGCGGCCAGCCGTCGGCGGCGCCGTCCAGGTGGCGTTCGGCGGGGGCGCCGAGCTGTTCGAGCACCCGTAGCCGGGCGGTGCCGTAGCCGCGGGCGGTGAGCAGCCCGGCGACGGCGGCCGGGGTGGCCGCGTCGGCGCTGAGCAGCAGCAGGCGGCGGCCGGGGTGGAGGGCGAGGGAGAGGGTGTCCAGTGGCCGGCCGACCAGGCTGACCACCTCGGTGGCCTCCAGCGGCCAGCCGAGCCGGGCGCAGGCGTAGGAGACGGAGGAGGGGTGCGGCAGGACGCGCAGGCGCTCGGCGCCGACGGTCTCGGCGAGGGTGCGGCCGATGCCGTAGAACATCGGGTCGCCGCTGGCCAGGACGGCGGTGCGGCGGCCGGCGTGGGCGGCGAGCAGTCCGGGGACGGCCGGGCGCAGCGGGGACGGCCAGGGGACCCGCTCGGCGCTGACCTCCTCGCGGGGGAGCAGGTCCAGCTGGCGGGGGCCGCCGACGACGACCTCGGCCTCCCGCAGCGCGGCCCGGGAACCGGCGGCGAGGCCGGGCCAGCCGTCGGCCCCGATCCCGACGACGGTGATCGGGGGTGGCAGCTCGGGCACCGGGTGGCTCCTCGTCGTTCGAATGGACCAATGGGTAGGAAAATCCAACTAGCGGGGCAGCCTACCTGGCGGTCTCATCCGCCCAGTCCCCCGACTCGATCAGCGCCGGCCGCTCCCGCAGCCGCGCCTCGGCCCTGGGCCCGGCGAAGTAGACCCAGGCCTCCCGCAGCCCGTCCGCCGCCGTCCGCACCGCCGCCCGCCGCCGCACGTACAGCCCGGTCCCGTCCGCTCGGCAGTCCTCCAGCCGGTCCAGCGCCTCCAGGGCTCCGGCGTACGCGCTCGGGCGTACGGTGACGAGCTCGCCCAGGATCCGGCGCCCTGGCGCCGGGTCCGGCACCGCGTACGGGAAGCCGGGTCCCTCGTGCAGCGCCGCACCCTCCAGCACCGCGGGCCGGACGTCGGCGCAGCGCCCGGCCAGGTGGACGGCGTGGTTGCGGCCACCGCTGCGCAGAGTGCCGTACACGAAGAACGGCAGGGCCTGCTCGGGTGCGGACAAGGGCTCGACCTCCTCGCTGGGGAGCGCCCACCGTACGTCCTGCGGTCCGATTCCTGATACCGACTGGCGCGCCGGGCCGTCCATGCGCTGTCATGTCGGTTGTTCGGCCAGCACCGTCCAAGGGGGACACACATGACATCGCCCGCTTCACCCTCCCAACCGGCCGAGATCCCCGGCTCAGCCCCAGACACTCCCACCCCGACCCCTGCCCCTGCGGGCAAGCGCGGGGCGCAAGCGGCCCCCACCCCGGCCCCGCTCGCCGACGCCCTTCCCGCCTCCCGTCTCGGCGGCGCGGTCTGGCTGGCCCTCCTCGTCGTCTACGTCGTCTGGGGCTCGACCTACCTGGCGATCCGGATCACCGTGGAGACGATGCCCTCGTTCCTCTCCGCGAGCGCCCGCTTCATCACCGCCGGCCTGGTGTTGGCCGGCTTCCTCCTGGTGCGCCAGGGGCCGGCCGGCCTGAAGGTGACCCGGCGGCAGCTGGCCTCCTCCGCCCTGGTCGGCCTGCTGCTGCTGACCGGCGGCAACGGCATGGTGGTCCTGGGCGAGACCTCCGTCCCCTCCGGCCTGGCCGCCCTGCTGGTGGCCGCCGTCCCGCTGTGGATGGTGGTGCTGACGGCGTTCGGCGGCGACCGCCCGAAGCCGGCCGAACTGGCCGGGGTGCTGCTCGGACTGGTCGGGCTCGGTGTCCTGTCGGCCCCCGCGATCGGCGGGTCGATCGAGCCGGGCGGCGTGATCCTGATCATCGGCGCCACCCTGCTCTGGGCGACCGGCTCCTTCGTGAGCAAGAAGATCCCGATGCCCGGCAACGTGCTCGCCGCGAGCGCCTACCAGATGCTGGCCGGCGGCCTCGGCAACCTGCTGGTCGGGCTGGGCCGCGGCGAGCAGCACGGTCTGGACCTCGGGGCGGTCTCCGGCCGGTCCTGGCTGGCCCTCGCCTACCTGGTGCTGTTCGGCTCGCTGCTCGCCTTCACCGCGTACGCCTGGCTGCTGCGCGCCGCCCCGCTGACCCTGGTGGCCACCTACGCGTACGTGAACCCGGTGGTCGCGGTGCTGCTGGGCTGGCTGATCCTGGCCGAGCCGCTGACCGGTCCGACCCTCGCGGGCGGCGCGATCGTGGTGGCGGGCGTCTGCCTGGTGGTGAGTGTCAGCCGACGGCCGGGCCGCTCGTCGCGCGCCGGGGGCACGGCCGGCCCGGCGAAGGGGCCGGCCGCCCGGAGGTGAGCACGCCGCGGCCCGGCCGTACGCGGCGGCCCGGCGGCGCACCCCAGCTCCGCAGTGCACCGCGACCCGGCAGCAGGCGACGCCGGCGCCGTACCGAACCGGTGCCGTAGCCCCCGAACCGTCGCCGAGCGGCCCGTCCCCGCGCTTCCGGCGCGTGGGGGCGGGCCGCCGGACGTACGGCTCAGAAGCTGTGCGGCGGCTTGCCCGTCCACCAGTTGCCGGGCGCGTCCGGGTCGCGGCTGGTCCAGAACTCGATGATGGCGCTGGTGAACTCGGCCGCGGAGAGCACGCCGTCGCCGTCGGTGTCCAGGTGGCGGAAGGCCTCGTCGGCGTCGTCGCGGGAGAGGCCGGCGAAGTGGCCGCGCTGGAAGACGAAGAACTCGCCGGCGTCCACCGTCCCGCTGCGGTCGGCGTCGGCGACGGCGAGGAAGGCCCCGGCGAGCGCGCCGAGGATCTCGTGCGCGGCCTTCGGGTCGTCGGCGAGCGAACCGGTCGAGTCGACGAACTGCTCACGGGTGATCGCCTGGGTGCCGGCGGGCAGCCGGGCGAGGTGCAGGTCGTGCCAGGTCGTCAGGTAGGCGCGGACGATCAGGGCCTCCGCGTCGGAGCCCTCCTGGTGGCCGAGCGATCGGGCCACCGAGAGGCCCATCAGGACGTGGTCCCGCTCGGTGAGCAGGCCGTCGCCGTCGGCGTCGAGGTGATCGAAGCCGTGGTTGATCTTTGCGATGAGCAGGTCGTCCGACACGTGCTCCCCCTCGGTCGGTGATTCCTTGTCCGGGTCTCCCAGGTCACATCGCCTGCACGCTAGCGCCTCGAACCTGACCGGCGCAGCCGAACGAACGGCGAACGACCTGCTGCTTCACTCCTACGGGGTCCGCCGCGGCCGTTGCCGGTGGACCCCGCCGCCGCACCTCTCCATCGCGTCCGACGGCCCGATCGTGCCCGCCGGGCCTCGGTCGCCTCAGTGCACCGCCGCCAGCAGCTCCCTCGTGTACTCGGTGTGCGGCGCCTCGAACAGCCGGTCCCGGTCGGTGGACTCGACCAGCCGGCCCCGGTGCATCACCGCCACCCGGTCGCAGAAGTGCCGGACCACCGCGAGGTCGTGGGAGACGAACAGGAAGGCGACGCCGAGCCGTTCGCGCAGCTCCATCAGCAGGTTGAGCACCTGGGCCTGCACCGACACGTCGAGCGCGGAGACCGGCTCGTCGGCGATGATCAGGCGCGGCTGCGGGGCCAGCGCCCGGGCGATGCCGATCCGCTGGCGCTGCCCGCCGGAGAACTCGTGCGGGTAGCGGTCCAGGTGCCCGGCCTCCAACCCGACCTGTTCCAGTAGTTCGGCGGCGCGCTTCCGCCGTTCGGCCGGGCCGAGCGCGGTGTGCAGGCGCAGGGGGGTGTCCAGGGTGCGGGCGATGGTCCGGCGCGGGTTGAGCGAGGCGTACGGGTCCTGGAAGACCAGCTGGATCTCCCTGCTGAGCCGCTTCCGCAGCTCCCGGTCCGGCCGGGTGACGTCCTGGCCGTCGTACAACACCGTTCCGCCGGTGGGTCGTTGGAGCCCGGCCAGGACCCGTGCGGTGGTGGACTTGCCGGAACCGGACTCGCCGACCAGCCCGAGCGTCTCGCCGGGTGCG
Organism: Kitasatospora sp. Xyl93; assembly: GCF_055383135.1. Classification (NCBI taxonomy): domain Bacteria; kingdom Bacillati; phylum Actinomycetota; class Actinomycetes; order Kitasatosporales; family Streptomycetaceae; genus Kitasatospora; species Kitasatospora sp. Xyl93. The sequence goes on from NZ_AP029185.1 coordinate 6,893,558, forward strand.
ATCCGCAGGCCGAGGCCCTCGACCGCCCGGACCGGTTCGGCCCGTAGGCCGGGCAGGCGCCGGCGCCCGGGGAAGTGCACGGACAGCTCGTCCACCTCGACCAGCCACCGCTCGGGACGCCCGACCGTCCGCGGCCGGAACGTCCGCGACGGCGCCGGCTCGTCGACCGTCGGCAGGGCGGCCCCCGGCACCGAGTCCAGCCGGAGCGCCGCGCCCACCAGCGCCCGGGTGTACGGCTCGCGCGGCGCGGACAGCAGCTCGGCGGTCGGCGCGGACTCGATCCCGACCCCGCCGCGCAGCACCAGCGTGCGGTCCGTCGTCCCGGCGACCACGCCCAGGTCGTGGCTGACCAGCAGCACCGCCGTCCCGTGCTCGCGCTGCAACTCGCCGAGCAGGTCGAGGACCTGCCGCTGGACGCGGGCGTCCAGGGCAGTGGTCGGCTCGTCCGCGATGAGCAGCCGCGGGTCGTTCATCAGCGCCATCGCGATCATGACGCGCTGGCGCATGCCGCCGGAGAACTGGTGCGGGAAGTCGCGGGTCCGGGCCGCGGGGATGCCGACCCGGTCGAGCATCTCGGCCGCCCGTCGGCCGGCCTCGGCCCGGCCCGCGCCCGGGTGGTGCAGCCGGTACATCTCCGCGAGCTGGGCGCCCACGCCGTGGAAGGGGCTGAGCGAGGTGAGCGCGTCCTGGAAGACCAGTGCCGCCCGTCCGCCGCGCACCCCGCGCAGCGCGGACTCCTCGGCGTCGACCACCTCCTGCCCGTCCAGCCGGATCGAGCCGGTGACGGTGGTGGTGCGCGGATCGTGCAGGCCGAGGACGGCGAGCCCGACGGTCGACTTGCCGGAGCCCGACTCGCCGACCAGGCCCAGGACTTCACCCGGTGCAAGGTCGAAGGAGAGGCCCCGGACGGCGGTCACCGGCGCGCCGCCGCGAGGGTCGGCGAAGGTGACGGTCAGGTCGCGGACGCTCAGCACCGGCTCGGCGGCCTTCGCCGCCACGCCTCGCGCAACGGTGGCCTTCGCCGCCACGCCTCGCGCAACGGCGGTACCGGCTACCGTGGCCCGCACGCCCGCTCCCGGCACACTGGACTTCATCGAAGGACTCCCCATCAGCTCAGCCGCACACGCGGGTCGAGCCAGGCGACCGCGAGGTCGGCCAGCGCGACGAACAGCACCATGAAGCAGGCGGCCAGCAGCACCGCGCCGACCACGGCGGGCAGGTCCTGCCCGGCGACGGCCTCCGTGGCGAACCGCCCGACCCCGTTCAGCCCGAACACCGTCTCGGTGATCACGGCTCCGCCGAGCAGCACCCCGGCCTCCAGCCCGATCAGCTGCACCAGCGGCCCGGCGGCGCCGCGGGAGGTGTACTTGAGGTGGGCGCGCAGCCGTCCCAGGCCCTTGCCACGGGCGGTGCGGACGTACTCCTCGTTCATCGTCTCCAGCAGCTGCGAGCGTGAAAGCCGGGCGAAAACCGCCGAGTTGACGAAGCCGAGGACGATCCAGGGGAGCAGCAGCCCGCCCGCCCAGGCGGCCGGGTCGTCGGTCGGCGAGGTGTAGGAGGGGAGCGGCAGCACGCCGGTGGAGTACACCAGCAGCCACTGCGCGACGTACCCGAGGAAGTAGATCTGCACGCTGGCGCCGACCAGGGTGAAGCCGGACAACAGCCGGTCGGTCCGCCGGCCGTGCCGCAGCGCGGAGACGAACCCGGCGCCGAGCCCGAACACCAGCAGGACGGCGAGGGCCCCGGCGGTCAGCGAGAGGGTGACGGGCAGGTGGTCGGCGAGCGCCTCGCTGACCGGCTGGTGCAGCCGGTAGGAGTAGCCGAGGCAGGGCGCGTCGCAGTGGATGGTCGAGCCGTCGACGTCGCCGATGTCCCGCCCGGCGACGACCCCGGCCAGGTAGTCGGTGTACTGGGTGAGCAGCGGCTGGTCCAGGCCCATGCTCTGGCGCACCGCCGCGACCTGCCCGCTGTCGCAGCGCGGGCCGCAGGCGGCGCGGGCCGGGTCGGCGGGCGCGGCGTAGAAGAGGGCGAAGGCGGCGGCGGAGACCGCGACCAGGACCGCGAGGGCCTGGGCGGTCCGCCGCAGGACGAAGGAGAGCATGGCCGATCCGGGGTCGACGTGACGGGGGGAGGCGGAGGAGCGCGGCAGGAGGGGGCCGCCCCTCGTCCCGACGGGGGCGAGGGGCGGCCCGGCACTCAGGACTTCAGGTACAGCCAGGCCAGCGAGACGGTCCCGTAGATCGGGTGGATGAACGCCCCGCCGACGTTGCCGCCGCGCAGTTGGTTGACCGTCGGGTAGGCGAACGGCAGCACCGGCACGTCCTTCATCACGGTCTGCTCCAGCGCGTACAGCTCCTTGGCCTTGGCGCGCGGCTCGCCGACCTGGTTGATCCGGTCGATCTCCTTGTCGACCTCCGGGTTGCGGTAGCGCGCGGAGTTGAGGTCGCTGCCGGCCCGGCCGTCGAAGGAGAACGGGACGAGGGTGGACGGGGTCGGCCAGTCGACCGAGCTGGTCTCCTCGAACAGGTCGTACGGGGAGTCGGCGCGGTGCACCTCGTCCAGGAAGGCCTTGGGGTCGACCGGCTTGGGCACGACGGTGATCCCGGCCTTGCCGAAGCCCTCGACCAGCACCTGCGCCACCCGCTGCCCGGTCGGGGTGTTCCGGTACGCGTAGGTCAGGCTCCCGGGCGCCTGCTTGGCCTTGGCGAGCGCGGCCTTGGCGGCCTCCGGGTCGCCCTCGGGCCGGACCGGGTGGAGGTCGTACTTCTGCCAGTCGATCAGCGCGGGCGAGCTGAGCGTGGTGGCCAGCTCGCCGGTCCGGGCGCCGCCCTGGACCTGGCGGGCCTGCTGGCGCGGGTAGGCCAGGTGCAGCGCCGTGCGGACCTCGACGTCCGGCACCCGCTCGTTGTTGATCACCAGCTGGGTGACGAAGGCGCCCTGCCGGCCGGAGACGACCAGTTCCTTGGCCTTCGGGTCGGTGTCGGTGGTCTGGTACAGCTCGGCGGAGAGGGTGTCGGCGGCGGTGGTGGCGTTGGCGCCGCCGTCCCGGCCGGAGAGGATCTCCTGGTTGATGTTGAGCGATTCCTTGCCGTACGTGAAGACGAACTTCTCCGGGTACTGGCTGCGGATCGGGTCGGTCTCGGGCTTCCAGGCCGGGTTGCGCTCCAGCACCATCCGGGTGTTCTGGACGTGCTCGACGATCCGGTACGGGCCGGTCGCGAACGGCAGCCGGTCGTACTCCGTCCCGGTGTCCTTGTCGCGGCGCACCGGCGAGGAGGAGGACTGGGCGGCCATGTACGGGACGTCGGCCTGCGGCTGCGGGAAGTGGAAGACGATGGTGCGCTCGTCCGGCGTCTCGATCGCGTCCAGGTCGCCGGCCTGCGGGCCCGCGTACTTGGCGCGCGCCGCCTCGTAGCTGGCCTCGCCGGTGAGCCACTGCGGCCAGTACGGCGGGCCGACCTCGTAGCCCTTGCCGAAGGTGCGCTCGATGCCGTACTTGACGTCCTGGGCGGTGATCGGCCGGCCGTCCTCCCAGGCGACGCCCTGCTTGAGCCGGTACGTCCAGGTGCGTCCGCCGTCGGCCGGGGTGCCGGTGTCGGTGGCCAGGTCGCCGACCAGCTTGGCCTTGCCGTCCACGACCTGGTACTGGGTCAGCTGGCGGCCCCAGAGCAGCGAGGCGTTGTAGGCGGCGCCGGCGTAGACCTTCTGCGGGTCGAGGTGGCGGAACTCGACGCTGTTGTACACGTTCACCGTGCCGCCCGCCCGGGCGCCCGGGACGGCCGGGGCGGGGCCGGCGCTCTCCTGCTCGCTGCCGAGGACGGCGGTCAGCGGGGAGGTCTCCTTGGCGGAGGCCCCGGCGGCGCCGCCGGGGCCGGTGGTGGTGCCCGCGCCGGCCGAGCAGGAGGTCGCCAGCAGGGCGGTGGCGACGACGGCGAGGGACGGTCTGGTCCAGCGCATGGCGAATCTCTCCTTGTCCCGGCGGGTCGTGCCGGGACGGGCTCGGGTTGGTGGACGGGAGGAGGTGAAAGGTTTCAGCGGGCAGTGCCGGCGCGTGGGTCCAGCGCGTCCCGGACGGCGTCGCCGAGCAGGTTGAAGGCGATGACGAACAGCAGCAGCGCCACGCCGGGGAACACCATGTAGGTGGGGTCGGCCTGGAAGACCTCGGAGCCGCGCGCGATCATCCGCCCCCAGTCCGGGACCGGCTCGGTGACGCCGACGCCGAGGAAGGACAGCGCGGCCTCGGAGGCGACGAAGGTCGGCACCGCCATGGTGGCGTGCACCAGCAGCTGCGAGCGCACGTTCGGCAGGAGTTCGTGGACGACGACATGGAACCGGCTCGCGCCCTGGGCCCGCGCGGACTGCACGAAATCCCTTTCCCGGAGCGAGCGGACGGTGGCCCGCAGGGAAAGCGCGAGCGGAATCCAGCCGAACGCCGAGAACACCAGGATCAGCACCAGGAACTGCATCCATTCCGGTTCCGCGGTGCCCGGGTCGACCAGCCGGGACTGGATCACCGGACTGAGCGCGAGCAGCAGGAGCAGGGTGGGAAAGGCCAGCAGCACGTTCGCGAGGAATCCGAACAACCGGTCCGTGAGCCCGCCCAGATAGCCGACCGCGACGCCGGCCAGCACGCCCAGGGTGGTGGTCACCGCGGCCGCCGCGAAGGCGATCAGCAGCGAGGTGCGGATGCCGTACAGCAGCTGGGTGAACACGTCCCGGCCGAGGCCGGGCTCCAGGCCGAACCAGAAGTCCCCGGAGATCCCGCCGTTCGGCAGCATCGGCAGCCCGCCGTCGCTGAGCAGGCCGGGGAGGTTCTGGCCGTAGTGGTCGACCGGGTTCCTCCCGTACAGCGCGGCGATCAGCGGGGCGCCGAGCGCGAGCAGCAGGAACAGCACCACCACCGCCAGGGCGGTGGCGCCGACCCGGTCCCGCAGGATCCGGCGCAGCAGTCCGGGGTTCGCGGCGGGCGCGGGCCCGGCCACGGTGACCGGGACGGTGTCGACCACTGCCATGAGGCGTAACCCCCGAATTCTCCGCCGCCCCATGGTGAGGGTGCGCTGGTGTGCATTTCCGGTGCGGCCTCCGGGGGTTTCCCGGCGGCCGTTCGAGCGTCATTTGATCGGATGCGTCCGAGGTTCGCGAATCACCTTCGACGGCTGTTCGGGTAATTCCTGCCGAACTGTTTCGGGAAATGTGGCGGCTTCATTTCACCGAAACACCCGCGTTGCAGAAGAACGGACATAAGCGGACGGAACGGGCGGCCCGTTCCGCATTCTGAGACCTCCGCCACAGTCCCTCCGGTGTTGGTACGATCCCGGTGGGCCGCGACTGGCGCGTAGGGATGGAATCAACCATCGGGAAGCGGCCCCGTGGATCCTCACGTGCATGTCTGCCGAGCGCCTGGGCCCCCGCATCCCCACCAGGAGACCGCCATGGCCCAGCAGCCCCACACCGCCGCCTCCCCCGCGGCCGACACCGCCTTCCGCACCGCCCTCGACGTCGTCGCCGGCGTCGAACCGCGGATCGCCGCCGCCATCGGCCAGGAGCTGGCGGACCAGCGCGCCTCGCTCAAGCTGATCGCCAGCGAGAACTACGCCTCCCCGGCCGTCCTGCTCACCATGGGCAACTGGCTCAGCGACAAGTACGCCGAGGGCACCGTCGGCCGCCGCTTCTACGCGGGCTGCCGCAACGTCGACACGGTCGAGAGCATCGCCGCCGAGCACGCCCGCGAACTGTTCGGCGCCGACCACGCCTACGTCCAGCCGCACTCCGGCATCGACGCCAACCTGACCGCCTTCTGGGCCGTCCTCTCCCAGCGGGTCGAGAGCCCGGCGCTGGAGCGCGCCGCGGTGCGCAACGTCAACGACCTCACCGAGGAGGACTGGGCGCGGCTGCGCCAGGAACTCGGCAACCAGCGGATGCTCGGCATGTCCCTGGACACCGGCGGCCACCTCACCCACGGCTTCCGGCCCAACATCTCGGGCAAGATGTTCGAGCAGCGCAGCTACGGCACCGACCCGGCCACCGGCCTGATCGACTACGACGCGCTGCGCGAGACCGCCCGCGAGTTCCGCCCGCTGATCATCGTGGCCGGCTACTCCGCCTACCCGCGCCTGGTGGACTTCCGCAGGATGCGCGAGATCGCCGACGAGGTCGGCGCGACCCTCATGGTCGACATGGCGCACTTCGCCGGCCTGGTCGCGGGCAAGGTGCTGACCGGCGACCACGACCCGGTCCCGCACGCCCACATCGTCACCACCACCACCCACAAGTCCCTGCGCGGCCCGCGCGGCGGCATGGTGCTGTGTCAGTCCGAACTGGCCGAGCACGTCGACCGCGGCTGCCCGCTGGTGCTCGGCGGCCCGCTCTCGCACGTCATGGCCGCCAAGGCGGTCGCCCTCGCCGAGGCCCGCCGCCCCGAGTTCCAGGCCTACGCCCGCGCTGTCGTCGCCAACGCCCAGGCGCTCGCCGAGGGCCTGTTGCGCCGCGGCGGCAAGCTGGTCACCGGCGGCACCGACAACCACCTGGTCCTCGCCGACGTCTCCGGCTACGGCCTGACCGGCCGCCAGGCCGAGGCGGCGCTGCTCGACTCGGGCATCGTCACCAACCGCAACTCCGTCCCGCAGGACCCGAACGGCGCCTGGTACACCTCGGGCATCCGCCTCGGCACCCCGGCCCTCACCACCCGCGGCCTGGGCACCGCCGAGATGGACGAGATCGCCGACCTGATCCACACCGTCCTGGGCGCCACCAACCCCTCCACCACCGCCAAGGGCGCCCCGTCCAAGGCCGCCTACACCCTGGACGCCGCCCTCCGCGACGCCACGGCCAAGCGCGCCGCCGACCTGCTCACCCCGTACCCCCTCTACCCGGGCGTCGACCTGGCCTGACGGCCGGCCCGCCCCCCCGCCGGGGCGGTGGCGCCGCGGGCGGCTGGCGGCGAACGGCGAACAGCGAACAACCGACAGCGAACAGATGACAGATGATGAAATCTGTCATCTGTTCGCTGAACTCTGTCAGCCGTCAGCCGTCAGCCGTCAGTCGCCCGCCGCTCGCCGCCCGCCGTTCGTCGCGCTAGTACTGCAGGGACTTGTACTGGAGGAACTCCTCCAGCCCGTGGCGGCCCAGCTCCCGGCCGAGGCCCGAGCTCTTGTAGCCGCCGAAGGGTGCGAGCGGGTTGAAGCGGCCGCCGTTGAGGTCGACCTGGCCGGTGTCGAGGCGGCGGGCGAAGGCGGCGGCGGTGTCGGTGTCGCGGGCCCAGACACCGCCGGACAGGCCGTACGGGGTGCCGTTGGCGAGTTCGGCGGCGTGGTCCTCGTCCCGGTAGCGGAGGATCGCCAGGACCGGGCCGAACACCTCCTCCTGGGCCACCGTCATCTCCGGGGTGACGTCCGCGAGCACGGTCGGGCGGACGTAGTACCCGGTGGGCAGTTCGGCGATCGGCTCCGAGCCGCCGACCACCAGCCGGGCGCCCTCGGCCAGCGCGCCGTCGATGTAGCCGCGCACCCGGTCGAGCTGCCTGGCGTTGACCACCGGGCCGATCCGGGTCTGCGGGTCGGTCGGGTCGCCCGGGCGGTACTGGGCGGCGACCTCCTCGGCCCGGGCGACCGCCTCGTCGTACTGGTCCTCGTGCACCAGAAGCCGGGTCAGCGCGCTGCAGGTCTGGCCCGAGTTGGCGAACACGTTGGCCACGTTCGCCTTGACCGCGCGGGCCAGGTCGGCGCCCGGCAGCACCACGTTGGCCGACTTTCCGCCCAGCTCCAGGGAGACCCGCTTCAGCCCCCGGCCGGCCGTCTCGGCGACCTGCCGGCCGACCGCGGTGGAGCCGGTGAAGGAGACCAGGTCCACCTCCCGGTGCCCGACGAGCGCCGCGCCCGCCACCGCGCCGGTGCCGGTGACCAGGTTGAAGGCGCCCGCCGGGAACCCGGCCTCGTGCACCAGGCGGGCGAACAGCCGGGCCACCAGCGGGGTGTCCTCGGCCGGCTTGAGGACCACCGGGCAGCCGGCCGCCAGCGCCGGGACGGCCTTGGCCACGATCTGGTGCAGCGGGTAGTTCCACGGCGTGATCGCCGCGACCACCCCGGCCGGCTCGGCGTGCACCACCGAGTTGCCGATCCGCTCCTCGAAGGGGTGCTCGGCGAGCAGGCTCAGGTAGGAGGTCGCCACGGCGAGCGGCAGCCCGGCGTGCACGGCCCCGGCGAAGCCGACCGGCGAGCCGAGCTCGGCGACGACCGTCTCGGTGATCTCGTTCTGCGCGGTGGCGATCCCGTCCCGCAGCCGGGTCAGCAGCGCCAGCCGCTCCTCGCGGGTGGTCGCGCCCCAGCCGCGGGCCGCCCGGCGGGCCGCCGTCGCCGCCGCGTCGACGTCGGTCACGCCGCCGGCCGGCACGGTGGCCAGCACCTGCTCGGTCGCCGGGTTCAGTACGGTGATCGACCCGGCGTCCCCGGAGGGCCGCCACTCGCCGTCGATGTACTGGTCGCTGTGTTCCGCGTACTGCCGCACCCGATCGTCCCCTCATCCACTCGACCGATTAACTAGCAGCGCTAGTCGAGGGTCAGTCAACGCGGCACGGGCGGCCGCGCGCAAGAGTCAATCCCGATCGGCGGACGTGACGGTTACTTCGGAGCGAACCGCGCGGTGTACTCGTCGAACGGCTCGATGCCCACCGCCGCGCGCCGCTCGTCCAGCCGCTCCGGCTCCTCGCAGGGCCACGGCACCGGTCGGCCGTCCGCCACCGCGCCGATCTGGGTGCCGTAGCGCTGCTCCCGGCCCTCGTTGACGGCGAGCCGGTCCTGGAGGAAGGCCAGGTCGCGGGCGCTCGCCTCGCCCCGGGCGACCGCCTCGCCCATCAGCTCCGCCGCCCGCCGCTGGACGTCGAGCTGCCGGTCCGCGTGCTGCGCCACCAACCATGCCGCCCGGGCCGCCTCGGGGCCGACTGTGCGCCCGGTCGGCCAGCCGTGCGTCGCCATGATCTCCGCGAGCCGGTCCCCGTGCCGGGCGGTGAGCCGCCGCCAGACCGCCTGCTCGGCGAGGTCGGGGCTGTGCGCCAGCCGGGCGGCCGCGCCGTCCTCGGCCATCATCCCGACCAGTTCCTCGGCCAGTTCCCCGGCCAGTTCCCGCCCCTGCACGTCCGCCATGCCGATCCGCTCCTCCGCGTCCGGGCCCTCCTACCGAGGACCGCCCGGTACCACGCTAGGAGCGGAATCCGCGACGAAGATCATCCCCGAGGACGGTGACCCGGGGGTGCCGTCCGCGGCAGAATGGATGCACACCGGGAACGGAGCGCACCGCGCCCGCCCCGACGGACGCCGAAGGCCGGTCGGATTCCTCCGACCGGCCTTCACCGTGAGCCGCATGAACTCATGAGCTCATGCGGCTCAAGAACTCACGAGCTCAAGAACTCACGAACTCACGGGTTCATGCGGCTCAGCTCGCCACGTCCCGGACCTCAGACCCGCGAGGCCTCCGCGGCGTCGAGCGGCGCGGCGCTCTCGGCCTCCGCCGCCATCTCCCTGCGGACCTCGGCCAGCGAGGGGTTGGCCCAGGCGCTGGCGACGCCCCAGCGGTAGAACGCCAGCCCGATCGCGGCGACGATCAGCAGGTCCCAGCCCTCCGGCAGGTAGCCGTTCCCGCCGAAGTCGGCGCTGCCCGCCCAGGAGACGCCGGCCATCACGAACAGGTACGCGACCATCCAGGCGCCGGCCTTGAGGTGCGGCTTCAGCTCGGCGAACGGCTTGCGCAGCTCGTACCAGGCCCAGATCGGCAGACCGGCGGCCATCAGCAGGATGACCTTGCCGGTGAGCGGCCAGCGGGCCCAGTAGAGCACCAGCGAGCCGAAGACCATCGCGACCGGGGCGATCACCGGCATGGCGCGCAGTCGGACCGGCCGGGGCAGGTCCGGGGCCAGGCGGCGCAGCGCCATCACGGCGACCGGGCCGGTGATGTACGAGATCACGGTGGCCACCGAGACGATCTCGGCCAGCGAGCCCCAGCCGCGGAAGACCGCGAGGAACAGGAAGGCGACCACCAGGTTGAGCAGCAGCGCCGGGCGCGGGATGCCGGTCTTGGCGTCGACCTTGCCGAAGACCTTCGGCAGGTGGCCGTTCTCCTGCACGCCGTGGATCATGCGCGAGGTGGTGGCGGCGTAGATCATGCCGGTGCCGGACGGCGAGATGAACGCGTCCGCGTAGAGCAGGATCGCCAGCCAGTTGAGACCCCAGGCGATGGCCAGGTCGGCCAGCGGCGAGGTGTAGGAGAGGTTGCTCCAGCCGTTCGCCAGGTCGCCGCTCGGGATGGCGCCGAGGAAGGCGATCTGCAGCGCGACGTAGATCACCAGGGCGATCAGGATCGAGCCGATGACGGCCTTCGGCAGCGACTTGCCGGGGTTGCGGGCCTCGCCGGCCAGGTTGAGCGGCGACTGGAAGCCGTTGAAGGCCCAGACGATGCCGGAGACCGCTACGGCGGTGAACACCGCGCTCCAACCGTTCGGCGCGAAGCCGCCGTGGTCGGTGAAGTGCGCCGAGTCGAAGTGCGCGAAGAGCAGTGCACCGGCGGTCACCGTCGGGACGATGACCTTGAAGACGGTGATCGCGGTGTTGGTCTTGGCGAACAGGGTGATCGCGAACCAGTTGAGGACGAAGTAGATCACCAGCAGCACGCTGGCGAGCGCCACGCCGCTGAGGGTCAGCTCCTGGCCGTCGTACAACCCCTTCGCCCAGCCGAAGTGCCAGGAGCTCATGTACTGCACGGAGGCGGTGGCCTCACCCGGGATGACCGAGACGATGGCGATCCAGTTCGCCCAGGCGGCCAGGTAGCCGGCCAGCGAGCCGTGCGAGTACTGGCCGTACCGGACCATGCCGCCGGCCTTGGGGAACATCGAGCCGAGCTCGCTGTAGGTGAGCGCGATGGTCAGCGCCACCGCGGCACCGATCACCCAGGCGAGGATCGAGGCGGGGCCGGCGAGCTTGGCGGCGCGCTCGGCACCGAACAGCCACCCGGAGCCGATGATCGATCCCAGCCCGACGGCGGTCAGGCTGATCGTGCCGAGCGATCGGCGGTAGTTCTGGTGTGATGGCGTCGACGAGTCGGGCTCACTCAACGTATCGGTCCTCTCGCTCGTGGTTCATCGGGTGGTGTCGGTGTTTTTGCGATTTTGAGCCGGTATTTCGGGCAAACGGAGAGCAGCCTATGTTCCGAAAAGGGGCGAATACCTCAGAGGAAGCTCAAACCGTCCGATTGTTGCCATCTCGTGTCCGGCTTCCGCCGGTACGGACCGGGGAGGAGACCGGCGCCACAGCGCCTGCAGCGGACGGTGGCCGGGGATGGCGACCGGGGATGGCGACCGGGGTCGGCCCGGGAAAAGGGCGGCCCGAAAAACGAAATTCCCCGTGGGGGCCTTTCGGCTCCCACGGGGAATTCGGCTGTGTCCGAGGGGGGACTTGAACCCCCACGCCCGATAAAGGGCACTAGCACCTCAAGCTAGCGCGTCTGCCATTCCGCCACCCGGACGGGGTGTGTGCTTCGGGGGCTTTTTCCTCGCCCCCTCGGCGACAGAGAGAACATTACCAGGGTTCTGGAGTGCTTCTCACCTGCGCTTCCTCGGAGCCGCGCCCCGGGACGCCCTGGTCGGGGAGTCCGGGGGGCCAGTGGGCCGCGGCGGCGGGCCCGTACGCCACCCGCGCCCAGGCCCCACCCGCGCCCCCGCGAGCCCGCACCTCGTCCGCACCCGGTCCCCACAGGTTGGTACGGCCTGTGAACGCGCTCGAATCCGGACCGAAGCGGTGGCGTCCGCGAAGGAACCGGTCGACTTTCGCGCCTCCCGCGGTCGGTTGCGGGCGGAACCGGTCCGACACGGGCAACTTGTCGACGGTGCCACGGCCGCCACGACGGCTCTCCTAGCCTCTGTGGACCGAGGGCGCCATGAGCGGATCGCCTGATTCCCGGGTCGCGGACGAAGGGCGGCTGGACGTGGAGCAGATCAGCGGAGCGGCGAAGGCCGAACCGAGACGCGGCGCGGGGCCGGAGGGCCTGGCCGGGGCCCCGGCCTCCGGAGGCCCGGCGGAGGGCGTGTGGCGCTTCCCGGTGCCGGCCACCGAGGCCTCGGTGCCGCTCACCAGGCACGCGGTGCGCGACCGCCTGCTCGCCCAGGGGATGACCGGGGTGCGCTACCAGGAGCTGGTGGACGACCTGCTGCTGATCGTCTCGGAGCTGGTGAGCAACGCGGTGACGCACGCCGCCGAGCTGTCGCCCGAGGTGGTCACCGAGCTGTCGGTGCGCCGGTCCTGGGTGCGGGTGTCGGTCGAGGACGGCGACCCGTACCGGCCGAAGGCGCTGGAGAACGACACCGGACGCACCGGCGGGCGCGGGCTGCTGCTGGTGAAGAGCGTCACCCTCCAGGCCGGCGGGGTGTGCGACGTCGAACACACGGGGGAGGGCGGCAAGGTCATCTGGGCCTCGCTGCCCGTCCCCCCGGAGCCCGGCCACTGACCGGCCGGGCCCGGCGCCGGAGCGGCCGGACGGTGGACCGACGCTGCCGGACGGTGAACCGACGGCGCACGGCCGCGCAGCGAAGCGGCCCGCCCGGGAACCGACGGCTCCGGACTACCAGTCCCGCCCGGCGATCTCCCGGATGCCCGGCAGCGCGGCCTCGAAGACCGTCTCGAACCAGACCGAGAACGGCCGCTCCGCCCGCAGCTCCCGCAGCTCCTGCGCGGTCACGAAGGCGAAGTCGTCCACCTCCTCCGGGTCCGGCTCGACCGGGGCGGTCACCAGTCCCACGAACAGGTGGTTCCACTCCCGCTCGATCAGCCCGGACGCCTCGTCCGGCAGGTCGTAGCGGACGGTGCCCGCCTCGCAGAGCAGCGCCGGTGCGACGCCCAGCTCCTCGGCGGTGCGCCGGGCGGCGGCGACGAACGGCGGCTCGTCCGGGTACGGGTGGCCGCAGCAGGTGTTCGACCAGACGCCGGGGGAGTGGTACTTGCCGAGGGCCCGGCGCTGGAGCAGCAGCCGGCCCTGGCGGTCGAACAGGAAGACCGAGAAGGCCCGGTGCAGCCGGCCCGGCTGCTGGTGGGCCCAGAGCTTCTCGCCGGTGCCGATCGTGACGCCCTCGTCGTCGACCAGTTCCAGCAGGATCTCGGCTCCGGCGGGGGCGGACCCGGTGGCCCGGGGGTCGACCGTCACATCGGTCTCCACGTCGAGACCGGTGTCGATCTCGGCGGCGAAGTGCGTCGGGTCGGTCGGCAGACTCTGGGGCATGGGGCCTCTTTCGGGAACGGGAGCAACGGGAGCATCGGGTGCCTCCGACGCACCGGCTGGAGTGCGGCGGACACAGCGGGGGCACCGGCACCGGCGTCGGGCTCCAGTCTGCCGTATGGGTGGCACTCGGCAGGGGTCCCACGCACAACCGGGCGGATCATGACTCGGAGGAGTCGGAAACCGCCGGGAGAAGGGTCCGGGAAACCCTCGAAAGAGTCACGGAATTCGCAGAACCGTTCGGCGGACGTTCGGGGCCCGTTCGACCGTTCCGCACCCTCTCGGCGAACCCCGGGCCGCCCTGCTGCCACCCCCACCGTCAGCCCCGCCGGCACCCCGCCCACCGGCTCCACCGCGCCCCGCCCACGGCCCGCCGCCACCCCGGCCGCAAACCCCGCCCACCAGCCCGTCTCCCGCCCCCGGGCCTGCGGGCGCGTTCTGGTCGGTCGCCCTGGTCGCCTACCATCACATACGACACGGTGCCCGGATCTGTGCCGGCACCGGCGCGCCGCCGCCCGGCCCGGTCGAACCCCGGTCCGGGCGAACCAGTGGCGCCGCCGAACCCCCGGCGCGGCCCCGCGCACAGCACGACGGATCAGGAGACCCGCATGATCGGCCTCGTTCTGGCAGCCGGCGCCGGCCGCCGGCTGCGCCCGTACACCGACACCCTGCCCAAGGCGCTGGTGCCGGTCGACGGGGAACGGACCGTCCTGGACCTCACCCTCGGCAACTTCGCCGAGGTCGGACTGCGCGAGGCCGCGATAGTCGTCGGCTACCGCAAGGAGGCGGTGTACGACCGCAAGGACGCCCTGGAGAGCAAGTACGGCGTCAAGCTCCACCTGGTCGAGAACGACAAGGCGGAGGAGTGGAACAACGCCTACTCGCTCTGGTGCGCCCGCGACCTGTTCGCCGAGGGCCTGCTGCTCGCCAACGGCGACACCGTCCACCCGGCCTCCGTCCAGCGCACCATGCTGGAGGGCAACCAGCGGCTGACCGAGGCCGGCACCGCCCCCGGCATCCTGCTCGCCCTCGACACGGTGAAGAAGCTCGCCGACGAGGAGATGAAGGTCGTCGTCGACCCGGCCACCGGCATGCGCCGCATCACCAAGCTGATGGAGCCGGCCGAGGCGACCGGCGAGTACATCGGCGTCACCGTGATCAACCCGTCCGCCGCGGCCGACCTCACCGACGCGCTGCGCGCCACCTACGAGCGCGACCCGCAGCTGTACTACGAGGACGGCTACCAGGAGATGGTCAACCGCGGCCTGCGGATCGACGTGCAGCCGATCGGCGAGGTCTCCTGGGTCGAGGTCGACAACCACGACGACCTGGCGAAGGCCCGGGAGATCGCGTGCCGGTACTGACCCGACTGGTCCCGTCGCCGCTGTTCGTCGAGATCCGCCCGGGCGCGCTGGACGCGCTCGGCGGCATCCTGGCGGACCAGCGGCTGTCGGCCTCGGGCCGGATCGCCGTCGCGATCAGCAACGGCTCCGGCTCGGCCATGCGCCGCCGCCTGGAGCCGGCCCTGCCCGGCGCCGACTGGTACAACGTGGACGACGGCAGCCTGGACAGCGCCGTGCGGCTGGCCGAAGCGATGCGCGGCGGGCACTACGACGCGATGGTCGGCCTCGGCGGCGGCAAGATCATCGACGCCGCCAAGTACGCCGCGGCCCGGGTCGGCCTGCCGCTGGTCGCGGTCGCCACCAACCTGGCCCACGACGGCATCTGCTCGCCGGTCTCCACCCTGGACAACGACGCCGGCCGCGGCTCCTACGGGGTGCCCAGCCCGATCGGCATCGTGGTCGACCTGGACGTGATCCGGCAGGCCCCGCAGCGCTTCGTGGCGGCCGGCGTGGGCGACGTCGTCTCCAACATCTCCGCGTGCGCGGACTGGGAGCTTTCGCACGCGGTGACCGGCGAGCCGGTGGACGGGCTGGCCGTGGCGATGGCCCGCTCGGCGGGCGAGAACCTGCTGCGGCACCCGGGAAGCACCCAGGACCAGGACCTCCTGACGGCGCTGGCCGAGGCCCTGGTACTGTCCGGCATCGCGATGAACATCGCGGGCAGCACCCGGCCCTCGTCGGGCGCCTGCCACGAGATCTCGCATGCCCTGGACGTGCTGTATCCCAAGCGGTCCGCCCAGCACGGCGAGCAGGTCGGCCTCGGCGCCGCCTTCGCCAGCTTCCTGCGGGGCGAGCGCGAGCTGACCGGTCTGATCGTGGAGCGCCTGGCGAGCCACGGACTACCGGTGACCGCGGCTCAGATCGGCTTCACCGAGGCGGAGTTCACCGAAGCGGTGCACTACGCTCCGAACACCCGACCGGGGCGCTTCACCATCCTCGAACACCTCGACCTCTCCCCTTCCGCAATCAGGGACGCGTACGCCGACTATGTCCAAGCCGTCAACAGCTGACCCCTCCACCGCGGGCACCCAGCGGCCCCCGGTGGACCTGACCCGCCGGCCCTCGATCGAGGAACTGCGCGCGGTGATCCACCCGGAGGGCATGCTCCAGCGCCGCAGCGCCGAGCACTGGGCCGGACGCCTGTACATGCGGAAGATCTCGCTGCGGATCACCCGCGTGCTCTCCACCGTGACGGCGATCACGCCCAACGGCCTGACGTACCTGATGATGTTCACCGGCATCCTGGCCGGTGCCGGGCTGGTCGTGCCGGGCATCGCGGGCGCCGTCCTGGGCGCCCTGCTGATCCAGGTCTACCTGCTGCTGGACTGCGTGGACGGCGAGGTGGCCCGCTGGCGCCGGCAGACCTCGCTCACCGGTGTCTACCTGGACCGGGTCGGCCACTACATGTCCGAGGCGGCGCTGCTGACCGGTCTCGGCCTGCGCGCCACCGACCTGCTGCACCGCGAGGGCTCCGGCTCGCACTGGGAGTGGGCCTTCCTCGGCACCCTGGCCGCGCTCGGCGCGATCCTGATCAAGTCCGAGACCGACCTGGTGGACGTCGCCCGGGCACGCAGCGGCCTGACGGCCGTCGAGGACAGCGCCTCGGTGCCGCGCTCGGCGTCCGTGGCCAAGGCCCGCCGGGCGGCCGCCTTCCTGAAGTTCCACCGGCTGGTCGGCGCGGTCGAGGCCTCGCTGCTGATCCTGGCCGCCGGCGTCGCCGACGCCGTGCACGGCGGACTGCTCTTCACCCGGCTCGCGGTGGTCGTCCTGGCGGCGATCGCGATGCTCCAGACCGTGCTCCACCTGCTGAGCATCGTCCTCTCCAGCAGGCTGCGATGAGTGCGGCGACGGACGCGGAGGACTTCCGCCTCGGCGCCGTGATCATCACCATGGGCAACCGGCCCGCCGAGCTCAACGCCCTGATCGAGGCCGTCCGCGCCCAGGAGGGCCGGGCGGTCGAGCTGGCCGTGGTCGGCCAGGGCGTGAAGCTGCCCCCGCTGCCGGAGGGCGTGCGCAGCGTCGAGCTGCCGGAGAACCTCGGCATCCCGGGCGGCCGCAACGTCGGCATCGAGCTGTTCGGCCGGGACGGGGCGGACGTCGACGCCATCCTCTTCCTGGACGACGACGGCAACCTGCCGCGGACCGACTCGGCCCGTCTGCTGCGCGAGGCCTTCACCGCCGACCCGGAGCTGGGCATCGTCTCCTTCCGGATCGCCGACCCGGACACCGGTGTCACCCAGCGCCGGCACGTCCCCCGGCTGCGCGCCAGCGACCCGCTGCGCTCGTCCCGGGTGACCACCTTCCTGGGCGGCGCGAGCGCGGTGCGCTGCAAGGTGTTCGAGCAGGCCGGGCAGCTGCCCGCCGAGTTCTTCTACGCCCACGAGGAGACCGACCTCGCGTGGCGCGCGCTGGACGCCGGCTGGGCCATCGACTACCGGGCGGACGTGGTGCTGCACCACCCCACGACCTCGCCGGCCCGCCACGCGAGCTACTTCCACAACGTGGCCCGCAACCGGGTCTGGCTCGCGAGGCGGAACCTTCCGGCCCTGTTGGTGCCTCTCTATCTGGGAACCTGGTTCCTGCTGACCCTGGCCCGCCGCCCCTCCCCGGAGGCGCTGAAGGCCTGGTGGGGCGGATTCCGGGCGGGTTGGCGCGAACCCTGCGGTCCGCGGCGGCCCATGCGGTGGCGTACCGTCTGGCGACTGACCAGGCTGGGCCGACCTCCGATCATCTGATCGCATCCGATGGCATCGCATCGAATGACCGATCGCTGCGGCCGGTGCCCACACACCGGCCGGCTCCCCCGAGATCCCAGTGGATCCCCATCGGTGCACGACCGGCGGACCCCGCCGACCGGCCGCCCCGACCGATCCCGCGTGAAGGACGAATGTGTCGACAGTGAGTGAACCCGTCAGCCTCTCGGCCCCCAGGGGGGCGGACGCGGGCCTGACCCCCAAGCAGCTTGCGGACAAGTACGGTCTGGCGGTGAGCGGCGCCCGTCCCGGCCTGTTCGCCTACTCCAAGCAGCTCTGGGCCCGGCGCCACTTCATCTGGGCCTTCGCCACCGCCCGACTGGTGGCGCAGTACACCAACGCCAAGCTCGGCCAGCTGTGGCAGGTGGTGACCCCGCTGCTCAACTGCGCGGTGTTCTACCTGGTCTTCGGTGTGATCCTGGCGAGCAAGCAGGGCTTCCCGGACCAGACGTACATCGCCTGGCTGTGCATCGGCGTCTTCGTCTTCCAGTTCACCCAGAACGCGGTGCAGGCCGGCACCCGGGCGATCTCCGACAACCTCGGGCTGATCCGGGCGCTGCACTTCCCCCGGGCCAGCCTCCCGATCGCCTTCACCGTGATCCAGCTCCAGCAGCTGCTGATCTCGATGGTGGTCCTGGTCATCACGGTGCTCGCGGCCGGCATCACCCCGGGCCGGACCTGGCTGCTGATCATCCCGGCGCTGCTGCTGCAGACGCTCTTCAACACCGGCATCTCGCTGGTGATGGCCCGGATCGGTTCCCGGACCAGCGACATCTCCCAGCTGATCCCGTTCGTGATGCGCGCCTGGATGTTCCTGTCCGGCGTGATGTTCAGCATCCAGGACAAGATCTCGCACTGGCCGCAGTTCATCCAGACCCTGATGGCCGCCAACCCGGCGTCGGTCTACATGGACCTGCTGCGGCACGCCTTCGCGCCGGTCATCTACAACCCGCACCAGCCGGTCCACCAGACCCTGCCGTCGCACCTGTGGGAGTACGGCATCGCCTGGGGCGTGGGCATGTTCGTCGTCGGATACGTCTTCTTCTGGAAGGCCGAGGAGGAGTACGGCCGTGGCTGACCTCGAACTGAGCAAGAACGACCTCGTCCAGGACGCGGACGTGGCCCGCGAGCCCACCGTCGTCGTCGACGACGTGCACATCGTCTACAAGGTGCACGGCGCCGGCTCCGGCAAGGGCAGCGCCACCTCGGCGCTGAGCCGCATCATCAGCCGCAAGCGCGCCGCCGGCGTGCGCGAGGTGCACGCGGTCAAGGGCGTCAGCTTCACCGCGTACAAGGGTGAGGCGATCGGCCTGATCGGCTCCAACGGCTCCGGCAAGTCGACCATGCTGGCCGCCATCGCCGGCCTGCTGCCGACCGAGAAGGGCGGCATCTACACCAACGGCCAGCCCTCGCTGCTGGGCGTCAACGCCGCGCTGATGAACGAGCTCACCGGTGAGCGCAACGTCATCCTCGGCTGCCTGGCGATGGGCATGACCCCGGCCCAGGTGAAGGCGCGCTACCAGGACATCGTCGACTTCTCGGGCATCAACGACAAGGGCGACTTCATCTCCCTGCCGATGCGCACCTACTCCTCCGGCATGGGCGCCCGGCTGCGCTTCTCGATCGCGGCCGCGAAGACCCACGACGTGCTGCTGATCGACGAGGCCCTCGCCACCGGTGACCAGGCCTTCCAGCAGCGCAGCAAGCGCCGGATCGACGAGCTGCGCAAGTCCGCCGGCACGGTCTTCCTGGTCAGCCACGACAACAACTCGATCCGCGAGGTCTGCGAGCGGACCATATGGATCGAGGCCGGCGAGCTGGTCATGGACGGACCGACCGAGGAGGTCGTGAGCCGCTACGAGCGCGGCGAGCGGCCGTAGTCCCCGCACACCCGCAGGGGCCGGTCCCGGAACTTCCGGGGCCGGCCCCTGGTCCTTCGCGCCGCCCGGGATCGCGGTCCGGGGCACCGTCCGGCCGCCGCCGCGGGGGTGAGCGCCGGGTGTCCCGGGCGGGGCGCTCTTCTCCGGCGGGCCCGGGCGTGTCAGCCTGGTGGTCTCGGGGGCGGTGTGCCGTGCGTGACGCCCGCGCTCGGACGCGTGTCCGAGTCGGGCCGGTCGTGCCAAGCGGTGTAGAACGGGGGAGTGACAGCAGTGTCGGCTTCGGCCCAGCCCAGAGATACGCCGGTGAACGGTTCCGCAGGACAGACCCTGGACAAGGCGGGCGCGGAGAACTTCCCCGTCGCCCCGTTCTTCCTGCCCGCGGCCTGGCGCGACGACCTGATGGCGGTGTACGGCTTCGCCCGCCTGGTCGACGACACCGGCGACGGCGACCTGGCCGACCCGGCCGCCACCGGCCGGCTGCTCGGGGTCGAGCAGGCGCCCCCCGCCACCCCTTCGGACCAGCCCGGCCCGCCGACCGCGCAGGAGACCGCCTTCCGGCTCGCCCTGCTCGACGGCCTGGAGCGGGACCTCGACCGGGCCTTCGAGAGCGCCCTGCGCGCCTCCGGCGGTTCCGGAGCCGACGCCGACCGCCCCCGCCACCCGCTGATGAGCGCGCTCGTCCCGCTGGTCGACCGCCGCGGGCTCACCCCCGAGCCGTTCCGCCGTCTGATCGAGGCCAACCGGGTGGACCAGACCACCGCCCGCTACGCCACCTTCGACGACCTGGTCGGCTACTGCACCCTGTCCGCCGACCCGGTCGGCCGGCTGGTGCTGGCCATCGCGGGCGTCTCCACCCCCGAGCGGATCGAGCTCTCGGACGCCGTCTGCACCGGCCTCCAGGTGGTCGAACACCTCCAGGACGTGGCCGAGGACCTGGCCCACGGCCGGATCTACCTGCCCGCCGAGGACATGGCCCGCTTCGGCGTCACCGAGGCCGACCTGGCCGCGCCCTCCGCCGACGGCGCCGTCCGCGAGCTGATCGCCTTCGAGGTCGAGCGGGCCCGCACCCTGCTCGATCGCGGCGCACCATTGGTAGGTACGGTTCGGGGGAGGCTTCGACTGCTCCTGGCGGGATTCACCGCAGGCGGCTACGCGGCCCTGGCGGCCGTCGAGGACGCCGGGTACGACGTGCTCGCCCGGCAGGCGAAGCCGGACAAGCGCCGCCTCGCAGCGAAGGCGGCGGCCATCTTCGCGAAGGGAAGGTGAACGCCCGAGTGGCGGCATCACCACTGGCGTCGGCCCAGGTCATGGCGGCGTACCGGTACTGCGAGGCAGTCACCGGACTGCAGGCGCGCAACTTCAGCTACGGCATCCGCCTGCTGCCCGAACCCAAGCGGCTGGCCATGTCGGCCCTGTACGCCCTGGCCCGCCGGGTGGACGACATCGGCGACGGCGACCTCCCGGAGGACCGCAAGGCCGAGGCGCTGCTGCGCACCCGGGAACTGGTGGACGAGGTCCGCTCCGGGGTGGTCGCCGAGGACGACACCGACCCGATCAAGGTCGCCCTGGCCGACGCGGCCCGCCGCTTCCCGATCCCGCTCGGAGGCTTCGACGAGCTGATCGACGGCGTCGAGATGGACCTCAAGGGCGCCGAGTACCAGACCTACGAGGAACTGAAGGTCTACTGCCGCTGCGTGGCCGGCGCGATCGGCCGGCTCTCGCTGGGCGTCTACGGCTGCGACGACCCGGAGCTCGGGGCGCGCTACGCGGACACCCTGGGCCTGGCGCTGCAGCTCACCAACATCCTGCGCGACCTGCGCGAGGACGCCCTGAACGGCCGCACCTACCTGCCCGCCGAGGACCTGGTCCGGTTCGGCTGCGAGCAGGGCTTCGCCCTTCCCGCGCCGCCGGTCGGCGCGGACTTCACCGGCCTGGTGGCCTTCGAGGCCGCCCGAGCCCAGGCCGCCTTCGAGGAGGGCCTGCGGCTGCTGCCGATGCTCGACCGCCGAAGCCGCGCCTGCACCGCCGCGATGGCCGGGATCTACCACCGGCTGCTCGGCCGGATCGCCGCCGACCCGGAGTCGGTGCTGCGCGGCCGGGTCTCGCTGCCGGGCTGGGAGAAGGCGTACGTGGCGCTTTCCGGGCTCGCCGGGGGGCGTTCTTGATTCTCGCGACAGTTCTGTCACGCTGTGTCAGCGCGGAATCACGGGCGGGTGGTTCCGTGTCCACCGAACGAGTACCGGCTTCCGTGACCGCCTGCGGGCGGTCCACCGACTGCGAGGGGAAGGGCCGATGACCGGGCGAGCCGATGCCGCGCGCCCGGCCGCCGTCGTGGTCGGCGGCGGCCTGGCCGGGATCACCGCCGCACTGCGCCTCGCCGAGGCGGGCCACAAGGTCACCCTCGCCGAGGGCCGGCCCCGGCTCGGCGGCCTGGCCTTCTCCTTCCAGCGCGGCGAGCTGACCGTCGACAACGGCCAGCACGTGTACCTGCGCTGCTGCACCGCCTACCGCGGCCTGCTGGAGCGCCTCGGCGCCACCCGGCTGGTCCACCTCCAGGACCGCCTCGACATCCCGGTGCTCTCCGTCACCGGGCCCGGGGCCGCCCCGGTGCGCACCCTCGGCCGACTGCGCCGGACCGGTCTGCCCGTCCCGCTGCACCTGGCCGGCAGCCTGGCCCGCTACCCGCACCTGTCCGCGGCCGACCGCGCCCGGGTGGTCCGCGGCGCGCTCGCCCTGCAGGGCCTGGACCTCGCCGACCCGGCGCTGGACCGGATCTCCTTCGGCGAGTGGCTGCGCCGCAACGGGCAGAACGCCGCCACCAGGGCCGCCCTGTGGGACCTGGTCGGCGTCGCCACCCTGAACGGCCGGGCCGACCAGGTGTCGATGGCGCTCGCCGGGATGGTGTTCAAGACCGGCCTGCTCTCCGACCCGGGCGCCTCGGACATCGGCATCTCCGCCGTCCCGCTCGGCACGATCCACCACGACCGGGCGCTGGCCGAGCTGGAGCGGGCCGGCGTCCGGGTGCTGCTGCGGGCCCGGGCGGCCGAGCTGAAGCCCGCCGCGCCGCAGCACGCCGTCCGGCTGGAGAGCGGCGAACTGCTCACCGCCGACACCGTCGTGCTGGCCGGCGCCCAGGACAGCGCGGCCGCGCTGCTGCCGCCGAACGCCGTCCCCGGGCAGGAGCGGCTGGCCGGCTTCGGCACCGCGCCGATCCTCAACGTCCACGTGGTCTACGACCGCCAGGTGCTGCGCCGGCCGTTCTTCGCCGCGCTCGGCTCCCCGGTCCAGTGGGTCTTCGACCGCACCGCGCACTCCGGCCTGGCCGCCACCCCGCTGGGCCTGGCGCACCCGGGCGCCCAGTACCTGGCGCTGTCGCAGTCCGCCGCGCAGGACGAGATCGACCTGCCGGTCGCCGAGCTGCGCGGCCGCTACCTGCCCGAGCTGGGCCGGCTGCTGCCGGCCGCGGCCCGGGCCGAGGTGCTGGACTTCTTCGTCACCCGGGAGCGCACCGCGACGTTCGACCCGGCCCCGGGCAACGCGGCACTGCGCCCGTCGGCCCGCACCGACGTCCCCGGCCTGCTGCTGGCCGGCTCGTGGACCGCCACCGGCTGGCCCGCGACCATGGAGGGGGCCGTGCGCAGCGGCCACGCCGCGGCCGACGCCGCGCTCGCCGCGGCCGGCACCCGGGTGCCGGTGGACCGCGGCGACGGGAGGTGGCCCAGGTGACGGCGGGCCCCGCCGCCGGAGAGCCCGCCAGAGCCGACGGGCGTACCGTCGAGCGCATCGGCGCAACCACCACGAGCGGCCCGGTCGGCCGCACCGGCACCACTGGCACCGGCACCATTGGCACTGGGTTCGACACCAGCCGCACCGACAGCACCCGGCCGCCCCGTGCGGTCCGGCACCCCGAGGGAGAGGGAACGCACGTGGAGTCACGCACCGGCATCGCCGTCGGAGGCACGGCGCACGCCGAACCGGTCTCGGTGCCGGAGCTGCTCGCCCGCAGCCGTACGCTCTGCACCCCGCCACTACGGGCCGCCGTCGCCCGTTTGGCCGCACCCATGGACACCGTCGCCGCCTACCACTTCGGCTGGATCGACCGGGACGGCACCCCGGTGGTGGGGGACGGCGGCAAGGCCGTGCGCCCGGCGCTGGCGCTGCTGTCCGCCCGGGCCACCGGCGCGGCGGCCGAGGCGGGGGTGCCCGGCGGGGTCGCGGTTGAACTGGTGCACAACTTCTCCCTCCTCCATGATGATCTGATGGACGGTGACGAGACCCGACGGCACCGGGCCACCGCCTGGACGGTCTTCGGGCCGGCCCAGGCGATCCTGGTCGGCGACGCCCTGGCGACGCTCGGCACGGAGGTTCTGCTCGACGCCGCGGTGACCGGCGGCGCGAGCGCCACCGACGCGGCGCGTGCCGTCCGGCTGCTCACCACGGCGACCCGCCGGCTGATCGACGGCCAGGCCATGGACGTCGCCTTCGAACAGCGCGACAGCGTCACGGTCGCGGAGTGCCTGGAGATGGAGGGCGGCAAGACGGCGGCCCTGCTGGCCGCCGCCTCGGCGATCGGCGCCGTCCTGGCCGGCGCCGACGACAAGGTCTCCGGCGCGCTCGAGCGCTACGGCTACCACCTGGGCCTGGCCTTCCAGGCGGTGGACGACCTGCTCGGCATCTGGGGTGCCACCGAGGTCACCGGCAAGCCGCACTGGGGTGACCTGCGCCAGCGCAAGAAGTCCCTGCCGGTGGCCGCCGCACTGGCCGAGGGCGGAGCGGCCTCGCGCCGGCTCGCCGGGCAGCTGGCCGACCCGAAGGGACGCGGGGAGGAGAGCGAGCCCGAGCTCGCCGCCCGCGCCGCGCTGATCGAGGAGGCCGGCGGCCGCGCCTGGACCCAGGAGGAGGCCCGCCGCCAGCACACGACTGCCCTCGCCGCCCTGGACGAGGTGCCCATGACCGACGAGGTGCGCGAGCACTTCGTCGCACTCGCCGAATTCGTGGTGGTACGAGAGAGGTGACGTTACGTTGACAGCAACCGCGGACGGCCGGCTCGACCCTGAGTACGATCCCGAGCCGGTCGCGGTGGGCGACCGCCCCCCGGCCCTGCTGGGGACGGGGCGGTGGCAGCCCGAGGACGCCGACCGGCTCCGGCCGGCCGGTGAGACGGACCTCCGACCGGCCGACGCACGGGAGGCCCTGGCCCGCGCCACCACGCACCTGCTCTCCCTGCAGTCGTCCGAGGGCTGGTGGAAGGGCGACCTGGAGACCAACGTCACCATGGACGCCGAGGACCTACTGCTCCGCCAGTTCCTCGGGATCCGCATCGAGGAGCAGACCCGCGCCACCGCCGAGTGGATCCGCTCCCAGCAGCGCGAGGACGGCACCTGGTCCACCTTCCACGGCGGGCCGCCCGAACTCTCCACCACCGTCGAGGCGTACGTCGCGCTCAAACTGGCCGGTGACGACCCGGACGCCCCGCACATGCTGGCGGCCGCGCGCTACGTCCGCTCCGCCGGGGGCATCGCGGCCGCCCGGGTGTTCACCCGGATCTGGCTCGCCCTGTTCGGTTGGTGGCCGTGGGAGCGGCTGCCGGAGATGCCGCCCGAGATCATCTTCCTGCCCAAGTGGCTGCCGCTGAACATCTACGCCTTCGGCTGCTGGGCCCGCCAGACCATCGTCCCGCTGACCGTCGTCTCCTCGCACCGCCCGGTCCGCCCGGCCCCCTTCGCGCTCACCGAGCTGCACACCGACCCGAACGACCCGTACCCCCAACGCCCGCCGGCCCCCGCCACCACCTGGGACGGCCTCTTCGAACGCCTGGACAAGGCGCTGCACGCCTACCACCGCCGGGCCTTCCGCCCGCTGCGCCGGCTGGCCGTCTCGCAGGCCTGCCGCTGGATCGTCGAACGGCAGGAGGCCGACGGCTGCTGGGGCGGCATCCAGCCGCCGGCCGTCTACTCGCTGATCGCCCTGCACCTGGAGGGCTACGAGCTGGAGCACCCGGTGATGAAGGCCGGGCTCTCCTCCTTCGACCGGTTCACCGTGCACACCGAGGACGGCAAGCGCTGGCTGGAGGCCTGCCAGTCCCCGGTATGGGACACCTGCCTGGCCACCATCGCCCTCGTCGACGCCGGGGTCCCGGCCGACCACCCGGCGCTGGTCTCCGCCGTCGACTGGATGCTCGGCGAGGAGATCCGCAAGCCCGGCGACTGGGCCGTCCAGCGGCCCGGGCTCGCCCCCGGCGGCTGGGCCTTCGAGTTCGAGAACGACACCTACCCGGACATCGACGACACCGCCGAGGTGGTGCTCGCGCTGCGCCGGGTCGCCCACCCCGACCCGGCCAGGGTCGACGCGGCGGTGGAGCGGGGCGTGCTGTGGAACCTCGGCATGCAGTCCAAGAACGGCGCCTGGGCCGCCTTCGACGTCGACAACACCAGCACGCTGCCCAACAAGCTGCCGTTCTGCGACTTCGGCGAGGTGGTCGACCCGCCGTCCGCCGACGTCACCGCGCACGTGGTGGAGATGCTCGCCGAGACCGGCCGCGCCCGCGACCCCAGGACCAGGCGCGGCATCGAGTGGCTGCTGCGCAACCAGGAGGCGGACGGCTCCTGGTTCGGCCGCTGGGGCACCAACTACATCTACGGCACCGGCTCGGTGCTGCCCGCCCTGGTGGCGGCCGGAGTCCCGGACGAGCACCCGGCGATCCGCCGGGCGGTGCGCTGGCTGGAGGACCGGCAGAACGCCGACGGCGGCTGGGGCGAGGACATGCGCTCCTACGACGACCCGGCGCGCTGGGCCGGGCGCGGCGACTCGACCGCCTCGCAGACCGCGTGGGCGCTGATGGCGCTGCTCGCGGCCGGGGAAGGGCCGCAGGGCCGGGCCAACCCGGCCGTCGAGCGCGGCGCGGACTGGCTGGTGCGCACCCAGCTGCCCGAGGGCACCTGGGACGAGCCGCAGTTCACCGGCACCGGCTTCCCCTGGGACTTCTCCATCAACTACCACCTCTACCGGCTGGTCTTCCCGGTCACCGCGCTGGGCCGCTACCTCAACGGCGCCCCGGGCACGAGCCGGGCCGACGGCGCCCCGGCGATCGGGGCGTCGCGGTGACCACCGCACCCCTGCTGGTGCTCTGCGCCCTGGGCCCCGAGGTCTGGGCCCTGCGCGGCGGTGACTGGCGCGGCGCGGCCGGCGGGCCCCCGGTGCTGGTGCGCACCGGGGTCGGCCGGCGGCGCGCCGGGCTGGCCGTCCGGCGGCTGCTCGGCTCCGCCCCCGCCGGGTACGGCGCCGTGGTGGTGGCCGGCTTCGGCGCCGCGCTCGGCCCGGGCGTGCTGCCCGGCGACGTGGTCGCCGCCGACGGCGTGCGCGACGCCGAGGGCCACCTGTACCCGCTCGACTCCGGGGCGGAGCTCACCCGGGTGCTGAAGGAGCGCGGCCTGACCGTGCACACCGGGGTGCACCACACCGCCGACCACGTGGTGCGCGGCATCGAACGGCGGGCGCTGCACGTCCAGGGCGCGCTCGCCGTCGACATGGAGGCCGCCGCCGTCCTGGCCGCGCTGCGCGAGACGCGGCCCGCGCTGCCGGCCGCCGTCCTGCGGGTGGTGGTGGACACGCCCGAGCACGAGCTGCTGCGGTTCGGCACCCTCCCGGCCGGGGTGCGCGCCTGGCGGACCCTGCGGGCGACGGTACCCGCCCTCGTCGACTGGTACCGGCAGGAGCGCGCGCCCGGCTCCGCAGACCTGAACCACCCCACATCCTCGACGCTCCCCCAGGAGGCGAGCTAGCCATGGCCATGCCGTTGCGCCAGACCGTGCGGGTCGGCACCTACCTCATGCAGCAGAAGCTGCTCAAGCGCCGGGACATGTTCCCACTGATCGTGGAGCTGGAACCGCTCTTCGCCTGCAACCTCGCCTGCGAGGGCTGCGGCAAGATCCAGCACCCGGCGGGCGTCCTGAAGCAGCGGATGCCCGTCGCCCAGGCGGTCGGCGCGGTCCTGGAGTCGGGTGCCCCGATGGTCTCGATCGCCGGCGGCGAGCCGCTGATGCACCCGCAGATCGACGAGATCGTCCGGCAGCTGGTCGAGCGCCGCAAGTACGTCTTCCTCTGCACCAACGCGCTGCTGTTGCGCAAGAAGATGGACAAGTTCAGGCCCTCGCCGTACTTCACCTTCGCCGTGCACATCGACGGCATGCGGGAGCGGCACGACGAGTCGGTGGCCAAGGAGGGCACCTTCGACGAGGCGGTGGCCGCGATCAAGGAGGCCAAGCGGCGCGGCTTCCGGGTCACCACCAACAGCACCTTCTTCAACACCGACACCCCGCAGACCGTCATCGAGGTGCTGGACTACCTCAACGACGAGCTCAAGGTGGACGAGATGATGATCTCGCCCGCCTACGCCTACGAGAAGGCCCCCGACCAGGAGCACTTCCTCGGCGTCGAGCAGACCAGGGAGCTCTTCCGCAAGGCCTTCGCCGGCGGCAACCGCAGGCGCTGGCGGCTCAACCACAGCCCGCTCTTCCTGGACTTCCTGGAGGGCAAGGCCGACTTCGAGTGCACCCCCTGGGGCATCCCCAACTACTCGCTGTTCGGCTGGCAGCGGCCCTGCTACCTGATGGCCGACGGCTACGTGCCCACCTACCGCGAACTGGTCGAGAAGACCGACTGGAGCAAGTACGGCCGCGGCCGGGACCCACGCTGCGAGAACTGCATGGCCCACTGCGGCTACGAGCCGACCGCCGTCCTCGCGACGATGGGCTCGCTCCAGCAGTCGCTGCGCGCCATCACCGAGACCGTCAACGGCAACAAGGGCCGCTGAAACGGGACTTGACTCCGGCCCGGGCCCCGCGCCCGGGCCGGCTCCGCCCCAGTGCCGGGCCGGGCACTGCCGCAGAACCCGGGCCGGGCTCCCTCCCCGAACCGGGCCCGCCCCTGTCCCGTCCGGGCGGAGGCACCACCGCACCGCTCCGAGTCGTGAGGTGTACCCATGTCACTGCTCTCCCGCGTCACGTCCCCGGCCGAGCTGCGCAAGCTCCCGGCGGCCGAACTCCCGTTGCTCGCCGACGAGATCCGCGACTTCCTGATCGACGCCGTCACCCGCACCGGCGGCCACCTCGGGCCCAACCTCGGGGTGGTGGAGCTGACCATCGCGCTGCACCGGGTCTTCGACTCACCGTACGACCGGATCGTCTTCGACACCGGCCACCAGAGCTACGTCCACAAACTGCTCACCGGCCGCCAGGACTTCAGCCGGCTGCGGATGCGCGGCGGGCTCTCCGGGTACCCCTCGCGGGGCGAGTCCGAGCACGACCTCGTCGAGAACTCGCACGCCTCCACCGCGCTCTCCTACGCCGACGGCCTGGCCAAGGCGGCCCGACTGCTCGGCCAGCACGACCGGCACACCGTCGCGGTGATCGGCGACGGCGCGCTCACCGGCGGACTCGCCTGGGAGGCGCTCAACAACATCGCCGAGGCGCGCGACCGGCCGCTGGTCATCGTCGTCAACGACAACGAGCGCTCCTACGCCAGGACCATCGGCGGCCTCGCCAACCACCTGGCCACCCTGCGCACCACCCAGGGCTACGAGCGCTTCCTCGCCCTCGGCAAGGAGGCCCTCCAGCGCACCCCGCTGGTCGGCCAGCCGATCTTCGACGCGCTGCACGGCGCCAAGAAGGGGTTCAAGGACGCCTTCGCCCCGCAGGGCATGTTCGAGGACCTCGGCCTCAAGTACCTCGGGCCGATCGACGGCCACGATCCGGGCGCGGTCGAACAGGCGCTGCGCCAGGCCCGCAACTTCGGCGGTCCGGTCATCGTGCACTGCCTGACCGTCAAGGGGCGCGGCTACCGGCCGGCCGAGCAGGACGAGGCCGACCGCTTCCACGCCGTCAACCCGATCGATCCGTACACCTGCCTGCCGGTCTCGCCCAGCGGCGGCGTCTCCTGGACCTCGGTGTTCGGGGACGAGCTGGTCGCCCTCGGGGCCGAACGCCCGGACCTGGTGGCGATCACCGCGGCCATGCTCCAACCGGTGGGCCTGGCCCCGTTCGCCAAGGCCTACCCGGAACGGACCTTCGACGTCGGGATCGCCGAGCAGCACGCCGTCACCAGCGCCGCGGGGCTGGCCACCGGCGGGCTGCACCCGGTGGTCGCGGTGTACGCGACCTTCCTCAACCGGGCCTTCGACCAGGTGCTGATGGACGTCGCCCTGCACCGGCTGGGCGTCACCTTCGTGCTCGACCGCGCCGGGGTGACCGGGCCGGACGGCGCCTCGCACAACGGCATGTGGGACCTGTCGATCCTCCAGGTCGTCCCAGGGCTGCGGCTCGCCGCACCGCGCGACGCCGAACAGCTGCGCGCCCAGCTGCGCGAGGCCGTCGAGGTGGGGGACGCCCCGACCGTGGTGCGCTTCCCGAAGGGCAACGTCGGACCCGCGGTGCCGGCCGTCGACCGGATCGGCGGGGTGGACGTGCTGCTGCGCACCGGGCCGGCGCCGGAGATCCTGCTGGTCGCGGTCGGCACCACCGCCCCCGCCTGCCTGGACGCGGCCCGGCTGCTGCTCGCCGAGGGCTTCACCGCGACCGTGGTCGACCCGCGCTGGGTCAAGCCGGTCGACCCGGCGCTGCCCGAACTGGCCGCCGCCCACCGGCTGGTGGTCACCGTCGAGGACAACGGCCGTACCGGAGGCGTCGGTTCGGCCGTCGCCCAGGCGCTGCGCGACGCCGACGTGGAGGTGCCGGTGCGGGTGCTCGGCCTTCCCCAGGAGTTCCTCGGCCACGCCTCGCGCGGGGAGATCCTGGAGGAGGCCGGGCTGACCGGGACCGGCGTGGCCGCCCAGAGCGCCGTCTTCGCCAAGAACCTGCTACCGACCCGAGGAGCGAACCCGCGCCATGCCGGCTGAACCAGACCGCCCCGCCTTCGACCTCGCCGCACTGATCGCCGAACGCGGCGGTGAGCGCTACGAGTTGCACGGCCGCTACCTCAACCCGCAGCTGCCGAGGATGCTGCACACCATCGGCTTCGACAAGTACTACGAGCGAGCCCGGGGCCAGTACTTCTACGACGCCGAGGGCAACGAGTACCTCGACATGCTGGCCGGCTTCGGCATCTTCGCGCTCGGCCGCCACCACCCGGTGGTGCGCTCGGCGATCCAGCAGGTGATGGACCTCGACCTGCCGGACCTGGTCCGCTTCGACTGCTCGCCGCTGCCCGGGCTGCTGGCCGAGCGGCTGCTGTCCCACGCGCCGGGACTGGACCGGGTGTTCTTCGGCAACAGCGGCACCGAGGCGGTGGAGACCGCGCTGAAGTTCGCCCGGTACGCCACCGGACGCCGAAGGATCCTCTACGCCGACCACGCCTTCCACGGGCTGACCACCGGCTCGCTCTCGGTCAACGGCGAGAGCGGGTTCCGCAAGGGCTTCGACCCGCTGCTGCCGGACACCGCCATCCCGCTCGGCGATCTCGGCGCTCTGGCCAAGGAGTTGAAGCGCGGCGACGTCGCGGGGCTGATCGTCGAGCCGATCCAGGGCAAGGGCGTCCAGGCGCCGCCGCCCGGCTGGCTGCGGGCCGCCCAGGCACTGCTGCACGAGCACCGGGCGCTGCTGATCTGCGACGAGGTGCAGACCGGCGTCGGCCGCACCGGCGAGTTCTTCGCCTACCAGCACGAGGACGGCGTGCTGCCCGACCTGGTCTGCGCGGCCAAGGCGCTGTCCGGCGGCTACGTGCCGGTCGGGGCGACGCTCGGCAAGAGCTGGATCTTCGAGAAGGTGTACTCCTCGATGGACCGGGTGCTGGTGCACTCGGCCAGCTTCGGGTCCAACGCCCAGGCCATGGCGGCCGGGCTGGCGACCCTGGAGGTGATGCGCGACGAGCAGGTGGTGGAGAACGCCCGCAAGGTGGGCGACCACTTCCGCGAACGGCTGGCCGCCCTGGTCGACAGGTACGAGCTGCTCGCCGAGGTGCGCGGGCGCGGGCTGATGATCGGGATCGAGTTCGGCCGGCCCAGGTCGCTCAAGCTGCGTACGGGCTGGACCGCGCTCCAGGCGGCGCGCAAGGGATTGTTCGCGCAGATGGTGGTCGTGCCGCTGCTGCAGCGGCACCGCATCCTGACGCAGGTGTCCGGGGACCACCTGGAAGTGATCAAGCTGATCCCGCCGCTGATCATCACCGAGCGCGATGTGGACCGGTTCGTGGACGCCTTCACCGACATCATGGACGAGGCCCACCGGGGGAGCGGACTGATGTGGGACTTCGGGCGGACGCTGGTCAAGCAGGCGGTCGGCGGCCGCTGAGGCCGGGGCCGGGGACGGCGCGGAGTGGGAAGTCGGCCGGGCCGACTTCCCACTCCGTGGGAGACACCGCGTCAGAGCTCGGTCCGGCGGCGCCGGACGACCACCACGAGATCGACGGCGGCGAACAGGGTGAGCAGGCCGCAGGCCACGGCGAAGCCGGTGAGGGTGCCCCGGCCGGGTGCGCCGTGGACGGGGGAGACGGCCGCCCAGACGGCGAAGCCCGCCGTCGCCAGCGCGAACAGCGGTGTGAAGGTGAGCGACAGCAGGTAGCGGAGCTTGAGGGCGCTGCGGGCGGTGGCCGGCTCGGTGCCGCTGCGCCACCGCCGCGGCGTGGTGGTGGGCATGCCGTTCACCTCCGGACCGCGCGGGTCGGGCTACGATTCCAGGGTACGTCCGAGGATGCGAGCCGGGGAGGGCACGATGTCGGGATCGGACGAGGCGGGGGCGGGTTCGGGCCCGGGTTCGGGTGCGGCGGGCCAGGACGGCGAGGGGTACGCGGGGCTGCGGATCGAGCGGGCCCGGGAGCTGGCCCGGCGGCACGGCTGGGCGACGGTCCGGGTGCTGGAGCCGGGGGACCTGATGACCATGGAGTACCGGCAGGGGCGGCTCAACCTCGCGGTGCGCGACGGGGTGGTCGAGCGCAGCTGGGAGGGGTAGGTCCGGCGCCCCGGTGCGGCTCGGGGGTGATGGGGCGGGGCTCGTCGGGGTCGGGCCGGCGGACATGGGCCGGTGGGGTTCGGGCTCGTTGCGGCGGGGGGTCAGTAGGGCAGGTGCCGGCGGGCGAAGCGCCGGTGGAGTCGCTGTTCGGCGGTGGCGACCAGGGGTTCCAGTAGCGGCAGGGAGAGCAGGACGAGCAGTCCGGCGGCCCAGCCGGCCAGGACGTCGGTGACCCAGTGGGTGCCCAGGTAGACCGTGGTCAGGCCGATCGAGCAGGCGGTCGCGGCGGCGATCAGCGCACCGGTGCGGCGCCAGCGGACCGCGAGATAGGCGAGCACGCCCCAGGTGACCACCGCGTTGGCGGTGTGGCCGGAGGGGAAGATGGTGCCGCCGGAGAAGAGCTCGGGTGAGCCGACGTACTGGGCGTAGTGCGGACCGAGCCGGCCGGTGACGATCTTGACCGCGCCGACGGTGACGTTGAGCAACAGCAGCGCGATGCCCATGACCAGCAGCGGACGCACCCGGCCGAGGCGGTGGGCTCGCCAGCCGAGCCAGAGGAAGGCGGCGATCGCGGAGGGGCCGCGCTGGCCGGCGACCACCCAGGTGTCGAGCAGCGGCTCCAGTCGGGGCCACCGCTCGTAGGGGCGCAGCAGCCGGACGGACCAGTCGAGGTCGACCAGCGCGGTGTTGAGCAGGACCCCGGCCAGTACGAGCAGGTAGCCGGCGAGGGTGACGGCGAGCAGGGCGGCCTGTCGTCGGCCCCTCGGCGGCCAGCCCGGCTCGCGGGCGGCGCCGACGATCGGGGCGGGGGTGTGCCCGGTGGCGGCGGCGCGTTCCCGGCGGCCGGTGTCGGGGGTGCGGCGCTCCGGCCCCTGGCGCGGAAAGGGAGCGGGGGTACTTCTGGATTGCACGGGGTGACCTTACCCAGCCGGACAGGGCTATTCCGGTGGTAATTGTCATTTTCCCGTGAAATCGACAATTGGGTCGATGAGGGGCGGTCCGTGGGGTGATTTCGGCGATTCCAGGATCGAAAACCAGTGTGGTCGTCGAATGATTCTGCAAATTGCCCGGTCAAGGCAAACGGAGTG
Source organism: Kitasatospora sp. Xyl93 (assembly GCF_055383135.1). Classification (NCBI taxonomy): domain Bacteria; kingdom Bacillati; phylum Actinomycetota; class Actinomycetes; order Kitasatosporales; family Streptomycetaceae; genus Kitasatospora; species Kitasatospora sp. Xyl93. The sequence continues at coordinate 6,926,871 of NZ_AP029185.1, forward strand.
GGAGACCGGTGCTCCCGGCTTCCCACTCCGTGGTAACCCTGTGTAGGTTCCGTGCTCAGTCGAGGGGGCCGCCCGCGACGTAGATCACCTGGCCGGAGACGAAGCCGGCGCCCTCGCTCGCGAGGAAGGAGATGGTGTGGGCGACGTCCTCAGGCACGCCGACCCGCTGGACCGGGATCTGCGAGGCCGCGGCCCGCTTGAAGTCTTCGAAGTCCATGCCGACCCGGGCGGCGGTGGCCGCTGTCATGTCCGTCGCGATGAAGCCGGGGGCGACCGCGTTGGCCGTGATGCCGAACTTGCCCAGCTCGATGGCCAAAGTCTTGGTGAAGCCCTGGAGCCCGGCCTTGGCGGTCGAGTAGTTGGCCTGGCCGCGGTTGCCCTGGGCCGAGGACGAGGACAGGTTGACGATGCGGCCGAAACCGGCGTCGACCATGTGCTTCTGCACCGCGCGGGTCATCAGGAAGGCGCCGCGGAGGTGAACGTTCATGACCGTGTCCCAGTCGGACTCGGACATCTTGAAGAGCAGGTTGTCGCGGAGCACGCCCGCGTTGTTCACCAGGACGACCGGTGCGCCGAGCTCGGCGGCCACCCGGTCGACGGCGGCCTGGACCTGCTCGGCGTCCGAGACGTCGGCGCCGACGGCCAGTGCCGTGCCGCCGGCGGCGGTGATCCGGTCGACCGTCTCCTTGCCGGCGGCCTCGTCCAGGTCCAGGACGGCGACCGCGTAGCCGTCGGCGGCCAGCCGGACGGCGGTGGCGGCGCCCAGGCCGCGGGCGGCACCGGTGACGACGGCGACCCTGGGGGCGGTGCTCTGCTCGGTCATGCGCGCTCTCGTCTCTCTCTGGGTTGCCTCCCGGGGAGAGCCCCCGGCGAGGGTGGCCACACCCTACCGGCGGGTAAGGGGGGCGGCCAGAGTGGTGAGACACCAGGTGACGGTGGGTAAGGACCGGCCGGTCGGCTTTCTGCTGAGAACGCGTTACTGCAAGGGCTTCGCAGCGCGTAAATATGCCAATGTTGCCGAACCTGCGTCTACTATCCGCCCCTGCCTGCCAGCAAGGGCCCGCCGTTTGTATAGTGTCCGCCAGCAGCCACCGGCTGCACGGCTGGAGCGCCCTCCCTCATAGCTGGACGCCCACTCGCCGTTACTGCCCCACCCGGGTGTCCCACACACACCGGGTGTGACATCGGGACGGATACATGGTGCTGGGGGAGATCCCGACAACCCGCGTGTCTGCGCGACTGCAGCAGTCGCCCGGACACCTCATTCGCGTGGCACAGCAGGTCCACACCCGCTTGTGGTCCGAACACGTCGGAGCCGATCTCACGGCTCCGCAGTTCGCCGTGCTGCTGGTCCTGGCCCTTGAACCGGGTGCGGACCAGCGGACGGTCGGTGAGCGGGCCTCGCTCGACAAGGCCACGATGGCGGAGATGGTCGCGCGGCTGGTCCGCCGCGGCCTGGTGCTGCGCAGGCGCGACCCGGCCGACGGCCGGCGCAAGCTGCTGGCGCTCTCGCAGAGCGGTGCCCAGGCGGTGCGCGAGGCCACCGGCGGCGTGGTCCGCGTGCAGCGCGTCCTGTTCGAGCCGCTCTCGGCGGAGGAACAGGTCGAGATAGTCCGGGTGATGGCCAAGATAGCCAGGCTGGAGCCCGCGGCGGTCGCCGTCATCGCCGACGCGCGGCCGATACTGGACGCCCAGCGGGCGATCGGCTACCTGATCAGGGTGAGCCAGCAGGTGCACACCAAGCTCTGGTCGGAGCACGTGGGCGCCGAGCTGACGGCTCCGCAGTACGCGGTGCTGGACGCGCTGGAGCTGGAACCGGGCGCCGACCAGCGCACGGTCGGCGAGCTGGCCTCGCTGGACAAGGCCACGATGGCCGAGATGGTCAGCCGACTGGTGCGCCGCGGTCTGGTGCAGCGCCGGCGCGACCCCTCGGACGGACGGCGCAACCTGCTCTCGCTCTCACCGGCGGGACAGGACCTGCTGCACCGCTCGGCCGCCGGGGTGGCCGAGGTCCAGCGGCTGCTGCTGGCTCCGCTGGAGGAGAGCGAGCACGAGGCCGGACTCGCCCTCATCGCGAAGGCGGCCAGACTCTAGGTCAAATCTTCGCCGCAGTAGCCAAAACGATTCGCCAAAACGCTGAGGGCCCATGGCCATGGGCTTTGGCGGATCGGCATGCCGAAGGCCGCCCGCTCCCCTGGGGTGCGGGCGGTCTTCGTGTGTCCTGCCGTCAGGCGGTTCGGGGGCTCGGGGGCCGGGCCCCCGAACCGGGCCTCAGTTCCAGTCGAACTCCTGCGGGTCCGGGCCGATCCGCTTGCCGGTGGCCACGGCGGCGATCGCCGTGAGGTCTTCGGTGTCCAGCTCGAAGCCGACGACGTCCAGGTTCTCGCGGATCCGGGACGGGGTGACCGACTTCGGGATCGCGATCACGCCGCTCTGGAGGTGCCAGCGCAGCACCACCTGGGCGACCGTGCGGCCGTGCTTCTCCGCGATCTCCAGCAGCGCGGGCTCGGCGAGCAGCTCCTTGCCCTGGCCCAGCGGGCTCCACGCCTCGGTGGCGATGCCGTGCTCGGCGTGGAAGGCGCGCAGCTCCGTCTGCGGGAAGTACGGGTGCAGCTCGACCTGGTTCAGGACCGGGGCGACGGAGGCCCCGTCCAGCAGGCGGGTCAGCTGCTCGGTGCCGAAGTTGGAGACGCCGATCGACTTGACCCGGCCCTCCTCCTTCAGCTGCTCGAAGGCCTTCCAGATGTTCAGGTAGCTGTCGCCGTGCATCGGGCGCGGCCAGTGGATCAGGTACAGGTCGAGGTAGTCGAGGCCGAGCTTGGCCAGCGAGGCGTCGAACTCGCGCCGCACCGCGTCGCGGCCCTGCTCGCCGGACCAGTCGCGGGTGCCCGAGTTCCACAGCTTGGTGGTGACGTAGAGGTCCGCGCGGGCCACGCCGCCGGCCAGCGCCTCGGCGATCGCCGCACCGGTGCCGGTCTCGTTCTCGTAGATGGCCGCGGTGTCGATGGAGCGGTAGCCCGCCTCGATCGCGGCGCGGACGGCCGGGGTGGCCTCGGCGTCCGGGACCTGCCACACGCCGAAGCCGAGCTGCGGGATCTGCGCGCCGTCGTTGAGCGTGACGGTGGGGATGGTGCTCACGGGAAGGGGTGCCCTCCTGATTGTCCTGTGGTTCCAGTGGGGGCAACTGGTGTCCCGGTGTGATTGTTCCCGCCGAACGGGCGAATCCCGGGTGAAGCTTTGCGGGGGTTTGCCCGGGGTGGCCGGCCGGCCGGGGGGCGGGACGGAGACCGCCCTGGTGAGGGACGTGCGGCGGGATGTGCGGGCAGCGTGGGGGGCCGGTGCGCAGGAGGCGTGCGGAGCCGGCGTGCGGAGGGCGTACGGGGGCGCGCGGATCCGGCGGGCCGGTCGGGCGGCGGGCCGCGGCGAAAAACCTGTTGCGTGGATCACGTGGAGCTTGGCAGGCTCGCGGCCATGACCTCCTGACTCCCGGGCCCTTCGTGCCCATCCCATCCCCGTCCGGTATCTCCCCCCCGGACGCGTCACCGAAGCCGCGCCGCCGCCGTGCTGACGCGCCGCGCGGCTTCCGCCCGTCGGCTCGGGCCGTCCCGCCGTCCTGCGCGTTCGGCTTCCGCCCGTGCTGTGCGCACCTCGTCGAGGCGCTCCGCGCGCCCTGCTCCCCGTCCTCCCGTAGCTCCCCCGTACCCCTGTGTGCCCGCGCTACCGCGCCCGCGCACCGCCCGTATCGGAGTGTCATGCTGCTCACCCCCCTGCCGCTGGCCGATCCCGGCCGTCCCGATCTCTCCTCACCCCTCGCCTTCCTGCGCTGGCTGCAGCGCAGCCAGCGGCGCGGGCAGCTGCTCGCCACCGTCTGGACGCTGATCGAGATGGGGTGCCAGGCCACCCTTCCGGTACCGCTCGGCTTCGGCGTGCAGGCCGCCGTGGACGGCGACGCCGGCGGGATCTGGCGGGCCGGCGGACTCCTGGTCCTGCTGGGCGCGGGGGCCGCGCTCGGCACCGTGCTGGCGCACCGGCAGGCAGTCTGGAACTGGATCCACGCGGCCACCCACGTACGGCAGTTGGTGGCCCGGCAGGCCTCGCACCTCGGGGCCGGGCTGTCCCGCCGGATCGCCACCGGCGAGGTCGTCGCGGTCGGCAGCGGGGACGTCGAACGGATCGGCTGGTACGTCGAACTGGTCGCCCGGGTCCGGTCCGCGGTGACGGTCTGGCTGGCCGTCAGCACGGCGGTGCTGCTGGTCGATCCGGTGCTCGGGACCGGGGTGCTGCTCGGCGTCCCGGTGCTGGCGGCCTCGGTCTGGCCGCTGATCGGGCCGTTCGAGCGGCGCTACGAGCAGCAGCGCACCCTCGGTGGCAAGGCCACCGAGCTGGCGGCCGACACGGTCGCGGGGCTGCGGGTGCTGCGTGGCATCGGCGGCGAGGAACTGTTCCTGGAGCGGTACCGCGCGGCCTCCCAGAAGGTCCGGGCGGCGGCCGTCCGTTCGGCCCGGATCTGGTCGTTGATGCAGGCGCAGCAGGTGCTGCTGCCCGGCCTGTTCGTGGTCGGGGTCACCTGGTACGGCGCCCGGCTGGTGGCCTCCGGCGAGCTCGCCGTCGGCACCCTGATCGCGGTGTACGGCGCGACGGCCTTCCTGGCCGCTCCGCTGCGCATCCTGGGCGAGGCGGCGCACGCCTGGAGCGTGGCCCGGGTCTCCGCCGGGCGGGCCGTGCGGGTGCTCTCGCTCACCCGGACCGCGGGCCCGGCCGAGGCCTCGCTGACCAGGCCGGACAAGGCGGACCTGCACGACCCGGCGAGCGGGCTGACGGCGCGGGCCGGCGAGCTGACCGCGGTGGTCTGCGGGGACCCGGACTTCGCCGGAGCGCTGGCCGAACGGCTCGGCGGCCACGTCCCGCTGGCCGAGGGCGAACGGGCGCAGGCCTCGGTGCGGCTCGGCGGCACGGAGCTGGACGCGGTGCCGTTGGCCGAGGCCAGGGCGGCGGTGCTGGTCCACGACAAGGAGCCGGTGCTGCTCTCCGGCACGCTGGCCGAGCTGTTCGACATCCCCTCCTCGGGGCGGGTCCCGGCCGCCGAGGCGCTGGCGGCGGCCCGCTCCGAGGACGTGCTGGAGGCCCTGGTGGACGGCTCGCCGGAGTGCGGGGGAGACCCGATGCGCGCCCGGATCACCGAGCGCGGACGCTCGCTCTCGGGCGGGCAGCGCCAGCGGCTCGCGCTGGCCCGGGCCCTGCTGGCGGACCCGCCGGTGCTGGTCCTGGACGAGCCCACCAGCGCGGTGGACGCCCACACCGAGTCGAGGATCGCCGCCGGGCTGCGGGACACCCGGGCGGGCCGCACCACCGTGGTGTTCGCGACCAGCCCGTTGCTGCTCGACCGGGCGGACCGGGTGGTGCTGCTGCGGGACGGCCGGGTGGCCGCCGCCGGGCGGCACCGCGAACTGATGCGGACCGAGCCGGCCTACCGGGCCGTGGTGACCCGCGACGAGGAAGCGGCCCGTCCGGTGGGTGGGGCCGTATGAGCTCCGCCGTCAACTTCCCTGCCACGCACGCGAGGAGAACGTCATGAAGCCTCCGGTCCAGGAGGAACGGGAACCGGCCGCCACCCTGCCGGTCGGCTCCCCGGCCGCCGTGCGCGAGTACCTGCTGCTGCTGGCGCGGCGGCACCGCGCCGGGTTCTCCGCGGTGGTGTCGCTGCACTCGACGGCCACGGTGGCCGGGCTGGTCGGCCCCTGGGTGCTGGGCCGCCTGGTCGAGTCGCTGGCCACCGGTACCGCCGGGTCCACCATCGCGGTGGCGGTCGCCTGGTACCTGCTGGCGCTGGTGGTGCAGGCGGCGTTCACCGGTTGGTCGCGGATGCGCGGGGCGGTGCTCGGCGAGCGGGTGCTGGCCGACCTGCGCGAGGACTTCCTGGTGCGCTCGGTGGCCCTGCCGACCGGCGTGCTGGAGCGGGCCGGCACCGGGGACCTGGTCTCCCGGGGCACCACCGACGTCGACCGGCTGGACAAGTCGGTGCGCGAGGCTGTCCCCGAACTCGCCGTCGCCGTGGTCTCGTTGCTGTTGGTGCTCGGTGCGCTGCTGGTCACCTCGCCGCTGCTCGCGCTGACCTCGCTGGTCGGGCTGCCGCTGCTGCTGATCAGCTCCCGCTGGTACTTCCGGCGCGCGCCGCAGTCCTACCGCAGCGAGTCGGCCGGGTACGCGGCGGTGAGCAACGTGCTGGCCGAGACGGTGGACGCCGGGCGGACGGTCGAGGCGCTGCGGCTGGGCGACCAGCGGGTCCGGCTGACCGACCGCAAGCTGCGCGAGTGGCTGGCCTGGGAGCGGTACACGCTGTGGCTGCGCTCGGTCTGGTTCCCGACCATCGACGCGGTCTACACCGCGGCGGTGCTCGCCACCATGGTGCTCGGCGGGCTGTTCACCGTCCAGGGCTGGATCAGCGTGGGCCAGTTGACCACCGGCGTGCTCTACGCGCAGATGCTGACCGGCCCGGTGGACCTGATCCTGCGCTGGTACGACGAGCTGCAGATCGGCCAGGCCTCGCTGGCCCGGCTGGTCGGCGTGCGCGAGGTGCCCGAGCACGAGGGCGACGAGTCCGCCCGGCCGGACGGCCGTCGGGTCGAGGCGAAGGACGTCCGGTTCGGCTACCGCGAGGGCGCCGACGTGCTGCACGGGATCAGCCTGGACGTCGCCCCGGGCAGCCGGGTCGCGCTGGTCGGGCCGTCCGGCGCGGGCAAGTCCACCCTCGGCCGGCTGCTGGCCGGGATCTACACCCCCGGCCGCGGCAGCGTGACCCTCGGCGGCGCGGCGCTGGCGCGGATGCCGGCCGAGCGGGTGCGCGCGGAGGTCGCCCTGGTGAACCAGGAGCACCACGTCTTCGTCGGCACCCTGCGGGACAACCTGCTGCTGGCCGCGCCCGACGCGGACGACACCGAGCTGCGGGCCGCGCTGGACGCGGTGGACGCCGGGGCCTGGGTGGACGCCCTGCCGGAGGGCCTGGACACCGAGGTCGGCTCCGGCGGCACCTCGCTGACACCGCCGCAGGCCCAGCAGCTGGCACTGGCCCGGCTGGTGCTGGCCGACCCGCACACCCTGGTGCTGGACGAGGCCACCTCGCTGCTGGACCCGCGGGCCGCCCGCCACCTGGAGCGCTCGCTCTCCCGGGTGCTGGAGGGCCGGACGGTCATCGCCATCGCCCACCGGCTGCACACCGCGCACGACGCGGACGTGATCGCGGTGGTCGAGGGCGGGCGGATCAGCGAGTACGGCAGCCACCCGGACCTGGTCGCGGCGGGCGGGCCGTACGCGGCGCTCTGGAGGTCCTGGCGGGACGAGCGGTAGCGGGCCGTCCGGGCAGCGGAGGTCTCAAACCCGTACGGGGTCCGATTGCCCCGTACGGGTTACTCCCTGGCCCGGAAGGGCGCGTAGCCGGGCAAATCGACCTTTCGGCCCGCAGACTGCTCCGGTGACCAAGATTTCAGACGGTTCGTCCCGTTCCTCGCGCGGTGAGATCGGCGGGATTCCCACGCGCTACATCGGGATCGGCGCCATCGTCGTCCTCGCCGTGTGGTTCCTGTTCGCCAACCTCGACAAGGTGAAGATCCAGTTCTGGGTCTTCACCGTCACCGCGCCGCTCTGGATCGCGCTGCTGGCCACGCTGATCGCGGGCGCCGTGCTGGGCTGGCTGCTGAAGGGACGGCGCGCCCGGTGACCACCGCCCCCGGGCCGGCCCCGACCGGCGCCTCGCCCTTCACCCCGCTGATCGAGATGCGCGGGGTCAACAAGCACTTCGGGGACCTGCACGTGCTGCGGGACATCGAGCTGACGGTGGGGCGCGGGGAGGTCGTCGTGGTCATCGGCCCGTCCGGCTCCGGCAAGTCCACCCTGTGCCGGGCGATCAACCGGCTGGAACCGATCGAGAACGGCAGCATCCTGATCGACGGCGAGCCGCTGCCCGCGGAGGGCAAGGGCCTGGCCAGGCTGCGCGCCGAGGTCGGCATGGTGTTCCAGTCCTTCAACCTGTTCGCGCACAAGACCGTGCTGCAGAACGTCTCGCTGGCGCAGATCAAGGTGCGCGGCCGGCCCAAGGCGGAGGCGGACGCCAAGTCCCGCGCGCTGCTGGAACGGGTGGGCCTGGCCGACCAGGCCGCCAAGTACCCGGCGCAGCTCTCCGGCGGGCAGCAGCAGCGGGTCGCGATCGCCCGAGCGCTGGCGATGGAACCCAAGGCGCTGCTGTTCGACGAGCCCACCTCGGCGCTCGACCCCGAGATGATCAACGAGGTGCTGGACGTCATGCGCCAGCTCGCGAGCGAGGGCATGACGATGGTCGTGGTCACCCACGAGATGGGGTTCGCCCGGGCCTCCGCGAACCGGGTGGTGTTCATGGCCGACGGCCGGATCGTCGAGGACCGCGCCCCGGAGGACTTCTTCGGCGCCCCGGAGAGCGATCGCGCCAAGGACTTCCTGTCCAAGATCCTGAAGCACTGAGGCGGCGCCGTGAACCACGAGACGACGTCCCCGGCGAGGCGCGTGACCACCGTGCCGGTGCCCGCGACTGCCGCGCCGGCGCCCGGGACCACCGCCACGACGACGGGGGCGCGGCCCGTCGTGCGGGCGGGGCGGCGACTGGTCGCCGCCGTCCTGCTGCTCACCGCGCTGGCGACGGGCTGCGGCAAGCCCGGTACCCCGCCGCCCAAGGGCCCGCAGCCCAGCGCCCTGCCCACCTACCAGGTGCAGGACGCCGCCGCGATCACCGGCTCGCCGACCCTGGACGCCGCCCGGGGCCGGGGCCACCTGGTGGTCGGAGCCAAGGAGGACCAGCCGTACCTGGGCCAGAAGAACCCGGCCACCGGCGAGTACTCCGGCTTCGACATCGAGATCGCCAGGATGGTGGGCGCCTCGCTGGGCTTCCCGCCGGACCGGATCCAGTTCCGGACCATCGCCTCGGCCAACCGCGAGACCGCCCTGCAGAACGGCCAGGTGGACTACTACGTCGGCACCTACACCATCAACGACAACCGGAAGAAGCTGGTCGGCTTCGCCGGCCCGTACTTCGTCGCCGGGCAGTCACTGCTGGTGCGCAAGAACAACACCACCATCCACGGCCCGGAGGACCTGAACGGCAGGAAGGTCTGCTCGGCGGCCGGCTCGACCCCGTACCAGCGCATCCAGTCGAAGTACCCGAAGGCCAAGCTGATCGGGTACGACACCTACTCGGCCTGCGTGGACAACCTGATCACCGACCAGGTCGACGCGGTGACCACGGACAACGCGATCCTGCTCGGCTTCGCGGCCAAGGCACCGGACGAGCTCAAGGTGGTCGGCCCGCTGTTCTCGACCGAGCCGTACGGGATCGGGGTGCCGAAGAACGACACCGTGCTGCGCGGTGCGATCGACGACGCGCTGGAGCACCACATCCGGAACGGCGACTGGCAGAGGGCCTTCGAGGCGACCCTCGGCCTCTCCGGGGAGCCGGCGCCGACCCCGCCGCAGATCGTCCGGTACTGAGAGGGCCGCGCCGTGAAAACGCTGACCGACAACTGGTCGACCTACTGGGACGGCTTCCTCGGCACGCTCTCGCTGTTCGCGGTGAGCGCCGTGCTCTCGCTGGTGCTGGGCGTGCTGATCGCGGGCTTCCGGGTGTCGCCGGTGAAGCCGCTGCGGGTGTTCGGCACGCTCTGGGTGACGGTGCTGCGCAACACGCCGCTGACCCTGCTGTTCTTCATCGTGGTGCTGGGCCTGCCCCGGTTCGACATCACCCTGCCCTTCTACACCTTCGCGGTGCTCGCGCTCGGCTGCTACACCTCGGCCTTCGTCTGCGAGTCGATGCGCTCGGGCATCAACACGGTGCCGACCGGGCAGGGCGAGGCGGCCCGCAGCCTCGGGATGAGCTTCGGGCAGACGATGGGCCTGGTGGTGCTGCCGCAGGCGTACCGCTCGGTGGTGGCGCCGCTCGGCAGCGTGATGATCGCGCTGGCGAAGAACACGGCGATCGCCGGGTCGTTCAGCGTCACCGAGCTGCTGGGCACCTACCGGACCATCAACGAACTGGGCTACAGCATCGTCTGGACCTTCGTCTGGATCGCCGTCGGCTACCTGATCATCACCCTGGCCATCAGCGCCGTCTTCAACCTGCTGGAACGACGAGTGGCGGTATCCCGATGACCGTTGAATCCTCGGCGCTGTACGACATCCCCGGCCCGAAGGCGCTCTCCCGGCACCGGCTGTACGGCGGGATCGCGCTGCTGCTGATCGCGGCGCTGATCGGCTGGGTGGTCTACATGCTGTTCCACACCCACCAGTTCACGTACGCCAAGTGGCAGCCCTTCGAGTACCGGGGCGTGCAGGACCTGCTGCTGCGCGGGCTCGGCAACACCCTGAGGGCCTTCGGCTGGGCGGTGCTGTTCGCGCTGCCCTTCGGCGCGCTGTTCGCGGCCGGGCGGCTCTCCGACCACCGGGTGGTGCGCTGGCTCGCCACGCTGGTGGTGGAGTTCTTCCGGGCCATGCCGCTGCTGGTGATGATCTTCTTCATCTTCGTCGCGCTCAAGGTGCAGCCGCTCTGGGCGCTGGTGGCCGGGCTGGTGTTCTACAACGGCTCGGTGCTGGCCGAGGTGTTCCGGGCCGGCGTGCTCGCGGTGCCCAAGGGGCAGCGGGAGGCGGCGTACGCGCTGGGCATGCGCAAGACCCAGGTGATGACGTACGTCCTGGTGCCGCAGGCCGTCCGGTCGATGCTGCCGGCGATCATCAGCCAGCTGGTGGTCGCGCTCAAGGACACCTCGCTGGGCTTCCTGATCACCTACGAGGAGTTCCTGCACGCGGGCAAGCTGATCGCCACCAACCTGGACTACGACCTCCCGTTCATCCCGGTGGTGATCGTGATCGCGCCGATCTACATCGGCATGTGTCTGCTGCTCTCCTGGCTCGCCCGCTTCGTGGAGAAGCGCAGCCGGCGCAGCCCGAGCGTGCGCGGCGGGGCGCCGGTGGCCGAGGCGGGGGTGTCGATGGGACTGCCGCCGTCGGTGCAGGGATGAGAAGGATGGTTCGAGGCTGAACCATAGGTGCGGGTGGGGTCGGGGTCGGTACCTCCAAATTCCTCTTATGATTCTCGGACGCCCGGCGAGGCCGACGCAGGGCTGTCGAGGGTGCACCGACGGGAGGGATCATGGAACCGGTGTTCGATTCGCGGCACATCAGGACGTTCCACGAGGTGGTCCGGGCCGGCTCCTACTCGGCCGCGGCCCGCGAGCTCGGCTACACCCAGCCCGCCATCACCCAGCAGATGAAGGCGCTCGAACGCACCGTCGGCGTCCCGCTCTTCACCCGGGCGGGGCGCGGACTGCGGCTCACCGAGGCGGGGGAGGCGCTCTCCCGGCACGCCGAGCTGATCCTCGGCAGCATGTCCGCCGCCCAGCAGCAGCTCGCCGCGCTCGCCCGGCTGCGCGCCGGACGGGTGCGGGTCTGCGCCTTCCCGAGCGCCAACGCCACCCTGATCCCCCAGGCGATGGCCCGGCTGCTGGCCGAGCACCCCGGTGTGCGGGTCGAGCTGCTGGAGGCCGAGCCGCCGGACTCCGTCCAGCGGCTGCTGCGCGGGGAGTGCGACATCGCGCTGGCCTTCCGGTACCCGGGCGGGGCCACCGAGGTGCCGGAGGGCCTCGACGAGATCCCGCTGATGGAGGACCTGCTCACGGTGCTGCTGCCGGTCGGGCACCCGCTCGGCCGCCGGCACGCCGTCCGGCTGGCCGACCTCGGCGGCGAACGCTGGATCGCCGGCTGTCCGCGCTGCCGGGCCAACCTGCTGCACGTCTGCGCGGAGGAGGGTTTCGCGCCGGACATCGTGTTCTCCACGGACGACAACCTCGCGGTGCAGTCGCTGGTCGCAGCCGGGGTCGGGATCGCGCTGATGCCGGCGCTGGTGCTCTCCTTCATGTGCCACCGCAAGGTCACCGGGCGGGCCGCCGAACCGCACCTGCGGCGGCAGGTGAGCGCGTACGTGCTGCGCGAGCACCGCCGGATCCCGGCCACCGGGCTGGTGCTGGACCACCTGCGGCAGGCGGCGGCGAGCCGGGTCGGGTGCTGACCGTCGGTCGCGGGCACTGACCGTCGACCGCTGAGGGCTGATCGCCGGTGCTGATGTATAAGCGTTAGTGGGGAGCTTGCTTAGGAACCCTCCTTGGACCTGATAGGTCGGTAGGTTCGAACCTGATGGCATGACACCCTCAGCCACGGTCGGCAGCGACCGGCTCACCGAGCGGATGACCGCGCTGATCAGTGAGATCCGCGCCGTCGTGGACCGCGGGCTCCCCCCGGAGCTCACCGCCTACCTGGTCGGCGAGCGCCTCGCCCCCTACCTGCACGCCGACCAGGACGGGCCCGACGCGCTGCTCGCGCCCGCCCATCGCGAGGGCGACCCGCAGCGCTACCGCCAGCACGTCCTGCACGCCGAGGAGGACGGCAGCTTCTCCGTCGTCGCCCTGGTCTGGCTGCCCGGGCAGCAGACCCCGATCCACGACCACGTCTCGTGGTGCGTGGCCGGCGTCCACCAGGGGCAGGAGAGCGAGACCCGCTACCGGCTGGTCTCCGACGGCTCCACCGCCCGGCTGGTCGAGACCGAGCACGTGGTCGGCCCGGCCGGCACCGTGGCCGCCTTCGCCCCTCCCGGCGACATCCACCTGGTGCGCAACTCCTGTAGCAGCACGGCGATCTCCATCCACGTCTACGGCGCGGACGTCTCGCGGCTCGGCACCAGCATCCGGCGGGTCTACCGGCTGCCCGCCGACCAGCAGCAGTGAGCGCGGCGTGGCACTGACCCTCCGGCACCGCGCCGCCCGTACCCGCTCCCTGCCCCCGATGCGCGGGGACGCCCCCGGGCTGCTGCTCGCGGCCCTCGGGGTGGCCGCCGCACTCGGCATCCACGAGCTGGTGCCGGCCGTGCCCGAACTCACCGCCGCCGTCGTGCTCGGCATGGTCGCGGCCCACCTGCCAGGGCTGCGCCCGGTGGTCCGCGGGGTCGCCCGGCCGGGACTGTCCACCGCCGGGAAGCGGCTGATGCGGCTCGGGATCGTGCTGCTCGGGCTCAAGCTCAGCCTGGACGACGTGCTCGGCCTCGGCTGGGCCACCGTCGCCATGGTGCTCGCGGTGGTCGCGGCCACCTTCGGGGGCACGCTCTGGCTGGGCCGGCGGCTCGGCCTGCCGGGGGACCAGCCGCTGCTGGTCGCCACCGGCTACTCGATCTGCGGGGCCTCGGCGATCGGCGCGGTCAGCCAGGCGGCGGGCAGCGAGGAGGAGGACGTCGCGGCCTCGGTGGCACTGGTCACCCTGTGCGGGACGCTGGCGATCGCCGTGCTGCCGCTGCTCCAGCAGCCGCTGGGGCTCGGGGAGCTGGAGTTCGGGCGCTGGGTCGGGGCGAGCGTGCACGACGTCGGGCAGGTGGTCGCCACCGCGCAGACCGGCGGGGCCGGGGCGCTGCGGGAGGCGGTGCTGGTCAAGCTGATGCGCGTGGTGCTGCTGGCGCCGCTGGTCGCGGGGGTGGCCGTGGCGGTGCGGCGGAACCTGCGGGCGGCGCGGACGGCGGCTTCGGCGGCGGGTCCGGTGGAGGATCCGACGGGGGCCGCGGACGCGGGTTCGGCGTCGGGCGGGGCGGGTTCGGCGTCGAGCGGGAAGACGGTGACGGCCGGCAGCCGTCCACCGATCGTGCCGCTGTTCGTGGCGGGGTTCCTCGCGATGATCGTCCTGCGGACCACCGGGGTGCTGCCCGAGCGGGTGCTCTCGCTGGCCGCGGAGGCCCAGGGACTGCTGCTGGCCGCGGCGCTGTTCGGCCTCGGCAGTGCGGTGCACCTGCCGACCATGGCCCGTACCGGCGGGCGGATCGCCCTGCTCGGGCTCGGATCCTGGGTGGTCGTCGCGGGCGTCTCGTACGCGGGGGTGCTGGTCACGACCTGACGGACCGGAAGGCGGACTCGGCTATTGTCGGGCGGGTGCCCGCCCGCCCGTACGGGGGCGGCCCCACAGTCGAGTTCGCCCGGTTCGCCCGGGTTCACCCGAGTCCGCCAAGGGGGACGGATGATCACCGCACTGCCCGAACGCGACGGCCAGGAGGCCGCCGTCACGCTCGACCGACGGGAGGGCCCGTACGGCGAGGTGGTGCTCCGGCAACGCGGTCGGGACTTCGAGATCATCGCCAACGGCTGCTTCCTGATGGACACCGCCGACGGGCGCTCGGAGCGGCTGCTGATCCAGGCGGCGCTGGACGAACTGGACCGTACGGGCGGCGGGGCCGCGCGGGACGGCCGGGTCGAGCGGCCGTCGGTGCTGATCGGGGGCCTGGGAGTCGGCTTCTCGCTGGCGTACGCGGCGGCCGAGCCGCGCTGGGGACGGATCGCCGTCGTCGAGCGGGAGACCGCGATCATCGACTGGCACCGGACCGGCCCGCTCGGCGCCTTCTCCGGCGGTGCGCTGGACGACGAGCGGGTCGAGGTGCTCCGCACCGACCTGCTGGAGTACCTCGCGGCGGCGGACGGCGAGCGCTACGACGCGCTCTGCCTGGACATCGACAACGGACCGGACTGGACCGTCACCGGGTCCAACGACGGGCTGTACGGCGCGGACGGGCTCGCGGTGCTGTGGCGCCGGTTGCGGCCGGGCGGAGTGCTGGCGGTGTGGAGTGCGCAGCCGTCGCCGGCCTTCGAGGAGGCGCTGCGGGCGGTGGGGTTCTCGGACGTGGTGACCCACGAGGTGCCGGTGGCCCGGGGGGTGCCGGACGTGGTGCACCTGGCCCGGCGGGCGGGCTGAGGGCGCGCCCGGATCGGGCTGATCGGGCCGGGTTCGACCGGATCGCGGTCGAACCCGGCTGCGGCGGCTGGTGATTGCTGCGAGGCGTATCAACGTCCCTCGGAACTTGGGCAGTTGAACGGTAGGTGGGCGGTGGGGTTGGTGGCCGGGAGCGGGACTCCCTCGGAGCGGATCGCGGCCGAGCTCCGACGGCGCATCGTGGCGGGGGAGTTGGCCCCGGGGGGGCGGGTGCCGTCCACCCGGCGGATCACCCGGGAGTGGGGCGTCGCGATGGCCACCGCGACCAAGGTGCTGAACCGGCTCCGGGACGAGGGGCTGGTACGGGCCGTGCCCGGGGTGGGCACGGTGGTGGCCGGGAAGCCGGCTCCGGCGGCCGGACGGTCCCGGGAGACCCAGCGGGTGTCGCCGCGGGCGTCGCAGCGGATGGCCGAGCGGATGCCGGAGCAGGGTCCGGAGCCTGCGTCGCGGCGGGAGGCGCGGCCGGAGGCGGAGTCGACCGGGGCGCGGCGGGTCCGGGCGGGCGGCGAGCGCGACCTCACCCGGGAGCGGATCGTGGCGACGGCTCTCCGGGTGGCCGACCAGGAGGGGCTGGCGGCGCTGTCGATGCGCCGGGTCGCGACCGATCTCGGCGTCGCGACGATGTCGCTCTACCGCCATGTGCCGGGCAAGGACGACCTGTTGCGCCTCATGATGGACGTGGCGTTCGGCGAGCAGCCACTGCCCGAGCCGCCGGCGTCGGACTGGCGGGAGGGGCTGGAGACGGTCGCGCGCGTGCAGTGGCGGATCTACCGGCGGCACCCGTGGCTGGCTTCCACGATGTCCTTCACCCGGCCGGTGCTGGCGCCGGACGCCGCGCTGCACACCGAGCGGTCGATCGCCGTTCTGGCGGGGCGGGGGCTGAGCTGGGAGGAGATGGCCCAGGCGTCCGTCGCCCTGGCGGCGTTCGTGTGCGGGCTGGCCGTCCACTTCGAGCGGGAGGCGCAGGCCGAGCAGGACAGCGGGTTGTCCGCGGAGGAGTGGATGGACCGGGTGGAGGGCGAGGACCACGAGCGGCTGATGGCGGATCCGGAGCGGTTCCCGATGTTCGACGCGATGAACCGGGGGCCGGAGATCGACCTGGGCCTGGAGGCGCTGTTCGAGTTCGGGATGGCGCGGATGCTGGACGGGATCGGCTTGCTGATCGAGCAGCGGGGCGGTGGGGGCGGCGGGCTGGCGCGGGGCTCGGCGAACAAGTGACAGGGGACGGCTGACAGCTGACAGGTAACAGATTTCAGATTTCGTTCGCTGAAATCTGAAATCTGTCAGCTGTCAGCCGTCACCTGCTCGCCGCGGCCCCGGCGCGCAGCAGCTCCGCGCCTCCGGCTCAGCCGAACGGGCGGCTCGTCGGCTCGGCCTCCGCCTCGTCCGCCGACTCCGGCTCGTCCGCCGGCAGGTCCGGCATGCCTTCCATGGAGAAGGGGTTGAAGTCCGGCGGCGGGACCATCACCGGGGTGCCCTTGCTCGGGGTCGGCTCCTCCGCGCCCCCCTGCTGCTCCGGACCCTGCGCCGCAGCTTCCGCCGCGACGGGCGGGGCCTGGGCCGGGATGGCGGGCGGGATCGAAGGTGGCGGCGGGACGGCCGGGCCCTGGGTGGGCAGGGTGGTGCCGAACGGGTCGGCCTTCTGCTCGGCCGTGACCGTGGTGCCGAACGGGTCGGCGACCGGAGCGGCCGAGGCGGGCTGAGGCGCCGGCGCGTCGCCCGACACGTCCGGGATGCCCTCCATGGAGAAGGGGTTGAAGTCCGGCGGCGGGACCATCACGGGGGTGCCCTTGGGGCCGTCCGCGGCATCCGGCGCCGCGTCGTCCCCACCGGCGGCCGGGACCTCGGCGACCGGCGCGAAGGGGTTGAAGTCCGCGGGCGGTATCCGTACCGGAGTGCCGCGCAGGTGCACCGGCACCTCCTCCGGATCCTCCTCGACGGCGGCCGGAGCCTGCGTCGGCGCGGGAGGCCCAGTCGGGGCCGGAGCGGGCGCCTGGTTCGGGACGGTGCTCGGCGGGGCGACCGGAACGGCGGCTGCGACAGCGCCCGGAGCCGGCACGCCGTCCCAGCCGAACTGGATGCTCTTCAGCAGTTCCGCGAACGCCTCCGTGTACAGCTCCCAGTCCTCCGGTCGCGCCGTGGAGAGCTGGACGCACAGCACCGTCCCGCCGTCCGGCAACGGTACGAAGGCCTGGACGGCCGAGGTGACCACCCAGCGCCGCTGCCCGTCGGCGGCCAGCGGTCCGGGAACCGGAACGGTCCGGCCCTCGACCAGCACGGCGGCCGGCCCGGCCGGCAGCAGGACGGTCCACACCTCGGCGTGCCGCCGGACGGTGGCCAGTTCGGTGGCGAGCGCGGTGATCGGCAGCGGGTGCCGGGCGAGCGAGACGACGAGGGCGGCGTCCGAGGCGCGGTCGTCCAGTTCCAGGGCGCAGACCCCGGCGTACACGACGCCCGCGTCGCGGATCAGGTCGGACAGGGTGGCGGAGATCACCGCGAAGTCGCGCCGCGGCTCCGGACCGGTGGCGCTGAACAGTTCCTCGGCGACCTCGGCCAGGTGCCGGGCCAGCTCCTCGGCGGCCGCCACGGTGGCCGGGGCGGCGCCGTCGCCCCGCTCCGCGCCCTCGGGCAGCGGGGGCACCGCACGGGCGGAGACGCCGGGCGGACCGCCGGGGGAGGTCAGCGAGTGGAAGCCCGGCGGTACGACCAGTCGGACCTCGGCGCCCGCGCCGGTGGGCAGTTCGACCGGCTGCCGGGTCTGCTGCCCGGCAGCCAGCGCGGCCAGCGCGGGGGCGAACGGCGGGCGCAGCTTGGCGTCGGCGAACTCGCCGGTGACCGGGAGCTGGAACAGCGCGGCCGAGGTGGTGCCGCGGTCGGCGATGGCACCGCGCACCGCGCCGCCGCCGTACCGGGTCTGGAGCGCGGTGACCACCCGGTCGGTGAGCCGCGCGCCGGTGCCCGGTCGGGCGGTGCCCGCGGTGGTCACCGTGCCGAGCCGGTCGAGTGCGGTGTGAACCGGCCCGTTGGGGGCCAGCGGCAGGCTGAACAGCGCCTCGGCGGAGGGGTGTCCGACCGTCCGCAGGGCGCTCAGCGAGGCCGCCGGGTGACGTGAGGTGTGCTCGTCGAAGAGGGCGTCGGTGAGGGTGCCGAGGGTCGCGCAGACCTGCTCCGCTGCCGCGAAGGGATTGGCCTCCACGCTGAACTGGACGTCCTGGGTCACCTGGTGAGCCCCCCGCTCTGCTCCGTCTGCCGTCGGTGGTTCGGGTGGGACCGGCCCGGCCGCGGCGGCGTGCCGTCAGATCCCGGCTCATTCCTATCAGAGGCCACCGTCCTCACCGAACCGCAGGATCACCCGATGATCACTCGGACGCCTGCCGCGGCGGTGACTTCGGCGGCGCTCGGACGACCGCCCGTCGACCGTCCCGTCGACCGCGCCGGTCACTCGGCGGCGGCCCCGGCAGCCTCGGCGGCCTGCGCGGCCCCGGCGGCCTGCGTGGCCCCGTCGTCAGGGCCGCCGGCGGCGAGCACGGTGACCGCCTCGACGATCCCCGGTACGGCGAACAGCCCCGCGAGGTCCCGCACCAGGCGTCCGGTCGGGCCGTCCGGGTGCTCGTCGGCCAGGAAGGAGGCCAGTTCGCCGGCGAGGGCCGGCTCACGGGCGGCGGTGAGGGTGAGCGCCGCGACGAACTCCTGCACCAGGTGCAGCTGGAGCTCCTCCAGCGGTACCGAGCGGTCCGCCAGCCACTCCAGCGAGGTGATCTCGGCGTTGGCGATCCAGGCCCGGACGGTCAGCCGCAGCCCGATGCTCGGCGCGGGGATCGCCAGGTGGGTCAGGATCTGCTCCTGGGCGGCCCGGCGCACCTCGTCGATCACCGCCGTGGTGTCCGCGCTGGCCGCCACCGAGCCGCCGCGCAGCAGTGCGGCGAAGCCCGGCCCGTGGCTCTGCACGAAGTCCAGGTAGCGGCCCATCACCCGGTGCAGCCGCTCCGAGAGCGGCCCCACCAGGGGCTCCTCGAACCGGGCCGACAGCTCCTGCCCGGCCCGCCGCAGCGACTCCTCGTACAGCGCCTGCTTGCCGGGGAAGTAGTGGTACACCAGCGGCCGGGAGGCTCCTGCGGCGGCGGCGATGTCGTCGATCGACACCTCCTCCGGCGGCCGCCGGCTGAACAGCTCCAGCGCCACGGCGATCAGTTGCTCCCGCCGCTCGTCCACGCTCAGCCGCCGCCGCGGCTTCTCGCCCGCCGCCCGGGCGGATGCGGAGGTCCGTGCTGCGCGGTCGGCCGTCGAAGGCGGCGTACGGGAGGCCATGCGCGCCACCCTAGTTCGTCGAGGGCCCTCCGGTGGAGCCAGGGGCCCGCCGTGGCCCGGGCCGCGGCGGGCCGCGAAGCCCGAGGTCGCGGACCCGGGGAGCGGTCCGCGGGACGGGCCCTACGCGGACCGGAAGTCCAGGTAGCGGCGGTAGGCCTCGACGCCGTCGGGGACGAAGGCGTCGCGGGTGAGCCGGTCGGCGAGTTCGGCGGGGGTGAGCCAGGCGTGCCAGGCGACCTCGGACTCCTGGGGGGAGACCGGGCCGTCCCACTCGGCCTCGTACAGGTCGCACCACCAGGAGAGCCGGTCCTGCTCGAAGAGGAACTTGAACAGGGGACGCGGGGCGATGCCGTGGACGCCGAGCTCCTCCTCGGCCTCGCGGACGGCGGCGTCGGGGTAGGTCTCGCCGGAGCCGACCACGCCGCCGACGAACATGTCGTACGCGCCGGGCGCGAACAGCTTGGTGTCGGTGCGGCGGTGGACGAAGATCCGCCCGGACGGGTCGCGGACCAGGACGAAGACGCAGCGGTGGGTGAGTCCGCGCCGGTACACCTCGCCGCGCAGGGCGGTCCCGATCACGCGGTCGTGCTCGTCGACGATGTCCAGCAGTTCCTCGGCAGGGTTGGTCATGGGGGACAGGTTAGGGTTTCGGGGCTTGATTCGAACGGATTCGATCGAAGAAGATCAACGGCGAACACGAGTGGCACGAGACGTAGCGGAACTGGTCGAGGACGGCGCGCAGTGGTGGAGATCTGGGGCGAGACGGCCGAAGGGTTCGAGCCCGTGCGGGCGGCCTTCGCGCGGAACTTCACCGACTACGGCGAACTCGGCGCGGCCTTCGCCCTGTACGTGCGCGGGCGTAAGGTGGTCGACCTCTGGGGCGGCGACGCCCGGCCGGAGGTCGGCGGCCGGCCGGCGCCCGCGGTGCCGTGGACGGCGGACACCGCGCAGGTGCTGCGCTCGGTCACCAAGGGCCTGACCGCGGCCACCGCGCTGCTGCTGGCGGAACGCGGCCTGCTCGACCTGGACGCCCCGGCGGCGTCCTACTGGCCGGAGTTCGCGGCGGCCGGCAAGGGCCGGGTGCCGGTGAGCTGGCTGCTCTCGCACCAGGCCGGGGTGCCCGCGCTGGACGTGCCGCTGCGGCTGGAGGACGTGCTCACCTGGGAGCGTGCGGCGGCCGCCGTCGCGGCCCAGGCTCCAGCCTGGGAACCCGGTACCGCGCACGGCTACCACCCGTACACCTTCGGCTGGTTGGTCGGCGAGGTGGTGCGGCGGGTGAGCGACCGGACGACAGGCCAGTACTTCGCCGAGGAGATCGCCCGGCCGCTCGGGCTGGACCTGTGGATCGGGCTGCCGGCCGGCGCCGCGCCCCGGGTCGGCAAGCTGGTCGACCTGCCGGCCCCGGAGGCCGCCAGGACCGGCCCGAGCGGACTGCGGCTGCGGCCCAAGCAGGCCGTCCGGGACGCCTACCAGGACCCGTCCTCGCTGACCGCCCGGTCCTTCGCCTCGGTGCGCCCCGGCGTGGACCTCAACGACCCGGCGGTGCAGGCCGCCGAGATCCCCGGCGCCGGCGGCATCGGCACCGCCCGGTCGCTGGCCCGGTTCTACGCGGCGCTGATCGGTGCGGCCGACCGCCCGGACGGCTCCGGCGCGCTGCTGCCGCCGCTGCTCGGCCCCGAGGTGCTGGCGCGCGCGGTCGGGCCGGTGGTGAGCGGGCCGGACCGGGTGCTGGTCGTCAGCTCCACCTTCGGCCTGGGCTTCTGGCGGCACGGCCCGACCGCGCCGATGGCCTCCCCGGCGAGCTTCGGCCACCCGGGCCGGGGCGGTTCGCTGGGCTTCGCCGACCCCGACCTCGGGCTGGGCTTCGGCTACGTCACCAACGGCATGCAGCCGGGCGTCACCGGGGACATCCGTTCGCGGAACCTGATCCGGGCGGTGCGGGGGTGCCTGGGGCTGGACCGGTAGCCCGGGCCCGGCCGGTTCCGAACGGCTGAGGCCCGGCCGGTCTCGAACGGCTGAGGCCTGGCCGGCCTCGAACGGCTCAGGCCTGGCCGGCCTCGAACGGCTCAGGCCTGGCCGGTCTCGAAGCGGCGGATCCTCCCGCCGTCGACGGTGAAGCGCCAGGCGGTGCGCATCGTGCCCCAGGTGTCGTTGGTGAACTCGGCGACCAGCCCGTGGCCGCCGTTCGACTCGGTCTGGACGGCGATCCGGCCGTTCGGGCCGAAGATCTCCCGGTCGACCCAGTCCGCCAGGTCGCGCTCGGACCCGTCGTCGGACATGGTCGCGTCCGGGGCGAGCAGCGCGAAGAAGGCCTCGCGGTCGCCCGCGTTGATCGCGGTGACGAAGGCGCGGACGGTCGGGTCGCTGAGTTTCGCGGGGGCGATGGTCACGCGGGGCTCCCGGTTGAGGAGAGGGTCGGGGAGTCCTGTCTACGGCTTTCGCGCGGGCCGTCCGGGCATGTCGGCGGCGCGTCGGGGAATTGGCCGCATTGATGTGCTTTGATCCCCGGAACAGGCGAATCGCCCCGGAGCCCGCCACGGGGAGTGGCGAGGAGCGGGAGGTCCTGGTGGGCCTCCCGCTCCGCTTCCAGCGCACGGAGCCGGGGACTGGTACCGGGCTCGGAGCAGTTGCCCCGGGAGTCCGCCCCGGAGCCGGGCCTAGAAGAAGCCGACCGCGTCGGGGGAGTAGCTGACCAGCAGGTTCTTGGTCTGCTGGTAGTGCTCCAGCAGCGACTTGTGGTTCTCCCGTCCGATGCCGGAGTTCTTGTAGCCGCCGAAGGCCGCGTGGGCCGGGTAGGCGTGGTAGCAGTTGGTCCAGACCCGGCCCGCCTGGATGGCGCGTCCGGCCCGGTGGGCGGTGTTCAGGTCGCGGGTCCAGACGCCCGCGCCGAGCCCGTACTGGGTGTCGTTGGCGAGGGCGACGGCCTGGTCGAAACCGTCGAAGCGGGTGACCGAGACGACCGGGCCGAAGATCTCCTCCTGGAAGACCCGCATCGAGTTGTCGCCTTCGAAGACCGTCGGCGTCACGTAGTACCCGCCGGCCAGCGCACCGCCGAGGTCGGCCCGCTCGCCGCCCACCAGGACCTTGGCGCCCTCGTCCCGGCCGATCTCGAAGTAGGAGAGGATCTTCTTCAGCTGCTCGACACTGGCCTGGGCGCCGACCTGCGTCTCGGTGTCCAGCGGGTCGCCCTGGCGCATCGCCCGCACCCGCTCCAGGCCGTCGGCGAGCAGCCGCTCGTAGACCGCGGAGTCGATCAGCGCGCGGCTGGGGCAGGTGCAGACCTCGCCCTGGTTGAGGGCGAACATCGCGAAGCCCTCGACGGCCTTGTCGTAGAAGGCGTCCGAGGCGGCGGCGACGTCCGCGAAGAAGAGGTTCGGGCTCTTGCCGCCGAGCTCCAGCGTGACCGGGATCAGGTTGTCCGCCGCCGCGCGGGCGATCAGTCGGCCGGTGGTGGTCTCGCCGGTGAAGGAGACCTTGCGGACCCGGGTGCTGGCGGCGAGCGGGGCGCCGGCCTCCTCGCCGAAGCCGGTGACGATGTTGACCACGCCGGGCGGCAGCAGGTCGGCGGTCAGCTCGGCGAGCAGCAGCACCGAGGCCGGGGTCTGCTCGGCGGGCTTGAGCACCACCGCGTTGCCGGCCGCGAGCGCCGGGGCGAGCTTCCAGACCGCCATCAGGATCGGGAAGTTCCACGGGATGATCTGGCCGACCACGCCCAGCGGCTCGTGGAAGTGGTACGCCACGGTGTCCTCGTCCAGCTGGGAGATGCCGCCCTCCTGGGCGCGCAGCGCACCGGCGAAGTAGCGCAGGTGGTCGACGGCGAGCGGGAGGTCGGCGGCGAGCGTCTCGCGCACCGGCTTGCCGTTCTCCCAGCTCTCCGCTACGGCCAGTTGCTCCAGGTTGGCCTCGATCCGGTCGGCGATCCGCAGCAGGACCTGCGCCCGCTCGGCGGCCGGGGTGCGACCCCAGGCGGGGGCGGCGGCGTGGGCCGCGTCCAGGGCGGCCTCGATGTCCTCGGCGGTGCCGCGGGCGACCTCGGTGAACACCTCGCCGGTGACCGGGGTCGGGTTGCCGAAGTACTCGCCGCGCACCGGGGGCGTCCATCCGCCGCCGATCCAGTGCTCGTACCGGGAGCGGTAGGCGACGA
Organism: Kitasatospora sp. Xyl93; assembly: GCF_055383135.1. Classification (NCBI taxonomy): domain Bacteria; kingdom Bacillati; phylum Actinomycetota; class Actinomycetes; order Kitasatosporales; family Streptomycetaceae; genus Kitasatospora; species Kitasatospora sp. Xyl93. Next base: position 6,950,131 of record NZ_AP029185.1, read on the forward strand.
TGCTGCCGGGGGTGCCGGGGGGCTGGTAGACCGTCATGCTCGGTGTCTCCTCGCTGCGTCGGGCGCCACCCGGTACGGCCGGGGCCACGGGCGGCGCGCCGGACCGCCCGGCCAGGGGGCGGTCCGGCGGGAGGGGTCGGACACGCAATCGGACCGGCGCCCGTGGGGGCGCCCGCCGCCGAGCACGATAGCCCTCGGGCGCCGGATGCGGCTACGGTCCGTACGCCGTCCCCGTACGGAGGGTGCCTTTCCCGCCGTTCCCGGGGCACGCCACCGGACGACCGGAGGGGCCGCCGCGGGTGCCCCGGTTCGGCCATCGCGGGTGCGCCTGCCGGATCACTGCGAGCGCGCCGGGCCGGATCACTGCGGGGCGCGGTCCGGCCGCGTCCCCGCGGCGTGCCGCCGCACGCCGCCGCGTGGCCGGGGCGACACTCTCGGGGCGCGCCACCGCGCGCCCGGGCGCGCGGCTCCGGACGCGCTCCGGTCAGACCGCGTGGTACCGGCCGGTGCGGGCTTCCCAGCTGAGGTAGCCGGCCAGCCAGGTGAGCAGCCCGTCCGCGTACCGCTCGGCGATCGTCCGTTCGATCCGGGAGAGGCCCAACTCGCGGTGCACGTCCGGGAGTCGGTCGCGCAGTTCGGCGCAGCGGTCGACCATCAGCTGGGCTTCGGCGATGACCGCCGCGCAGGCCTCCTCGGCCGAGCAGCGCCGCTCCCGCTGGACGATCATGACCAGGTTGTTCACGTCCCCGCGCGGTGCCTCCAGCGGGTAGGAGCGCACGTCGTTGCTGAGTGACGGTATGTCGGCGGCCAGCTGGCGGAGTTGGCGCAGCACCGGATGGTGCAGCACGGCGGCCGGGACCTCGAACTGGCCCAGGCGTTCGACCATGTCGAAGATGGTCTCCATCGCCGCGGTGCCCCGGCGGAGTTCCAGGTAGCCGTCCCGGTCCGGTGGCCGGGTGGAGATCCGCCCGGCCGCCTCGGCCGGGTGACTGGCGAAGTAGTACTCCCAGTTGTAGGCGGCGCGGGCCTGCCAGCGGGCCGGCATGCCCTGCACGCTGCGGTTCCACAGGTCGGCGAACGCGGTCTCGACCGCGGATCCCTGGTCGGGGCGGGCGCCGTGCAGGACGGCGATCAGGCGTTCGCAAATCGGGGCGACCTCGGTGGGGCAGCGGCCGAGCGGGCCGTCGAACTGGTCGTCGAAGAGGAAGTAGAACCCCATCAGGTCGGCGGCCAGGGCGAGTTCGTCCGGGCCGGCGTCCGGGTAGCCGAGCGCGGCGAGGTCCACCACCTCCCAGTGCGCGTAGCCGGGGTGGTCGGCGTCGGGCAGCAGCGGGTGGCGGATCAGCCAGTCCCTGTGCAGTGCGGTGGCGCGCGGTCCGTGCGGACTGCGGCGGTGCGGGAACGGAATCTGAAGTGAGGTGTCGTCAGACATCGGACTCCCGGTGCAGCGGAGGGTGGGGGCGCTTTTTGTTCGAGCACTTTCGGTGGGGGGAGTTGGCGCGGCGAGACGCGAACGGGGGCGGTGGTTTTCGCAAGATCATCTGCGCCTCGAAGGCCGTAGGGTATCTGATGTAATGATCGGACGTTAGGGATATAGGGCAATTGCCCGTGGCAGGCCCTCCAAACCCTCACCGTCCGCCCCAGCCTGCACGAATGCCCCACGGGGAGGCCCGAGCGGCGCTACCCTCGGCTCCACGCAGTGATGGAGCTGTGACGCGAGTGGGCGAGGCGGAGGCGCGACGGTGACCGAGCAGGAGAACGCAATTCGGGCGGGTTCTGGTTCCGTCCGCGACGGCGACGGCGCCGCGCCCCGGGTCCGGCTGCGCGACCGCGACGCCGAACTGCGCTCGGTGGAGGCCGCCGTGGACCGGCTCTGCCGCGGTTTCGCCGCCGGCGGCACCGAGATCGGCGACCTGCTCACCTTCTCCGGCCGCCCCGGCATCGGCAAGACCAGCCTGCTGCACGAGGTCCGGCGGCTCGCCAAGCTCCGCGACGGCGCCACCGTGCTCTTCGCCCGAGGCGGTGAACGGCAGTTCAAGGAGCCGTACCACGTCCTGCGCCAACTGCTCCAGCCCGTACTGAGCGACCTCCAGCCCGCGGTGTTCAGCCAGGTCATGGGCACCTGGGAGGAGGTCGTCGGACCGGCCATGGGCCTCAAGCAGCCCAAGGCCGGCGCCCGCCGCCTCGATCCGCAGGGCGTGCGCGACGGCCTCGACTACGTCATCACCCAGCTCGCACCCCGCCGCGCGCCGATGGTGATGATCGTCGACGACCTGCACTGGGCGGACGGGGAGTCACTCTCCTGGCTGACCAAGTTCGCCATCCGATCGAGTGAACTTCCCGTCCTGCTCGTCTTCGCCTTCCGCGAGGACGAGAACGACTGGCCCACCGAGACCCAGGAGTTCCGCCGGGACGTCCTGGACCTCAAGGGCCGCAAGCACGAACTCAACCGGCTCACCCTCAGCTCCGTCACCGACATGATCCGCGCCGAACTCGGCGACAAGGCCGAGGACGCCTTCTGCTACGAGTTCTGGAACGTCGTCAACGGCAACCCGTTCGAGGCCAACGCCCTGCTCGACCAGGTCCGCGACCAGGAGCTCGAACCGGTCGAGGAGAACTCCCGGCAACTGCGCGAACTCGCCGTCGACGCCACCGGGATGACCCTCAAGAGCTGGCTGGACCGGCTCGGCGCCAGCACCCTGCGGTTCGCCTGGGCCTGCGCGATGCTGGGCACCGACATCCGGGTCGACCTCGCCACCCGGATCTCCACCCAGAGCACCGAGGGCGCCCGCGACTCCATCAAGCAGCTGCGCAAGCAGCGCGTGCTGACCCAGACCCCCAACGGGAACCTGGAGTTCGTCCACCCGCTGATCGCCAGCTCCATCTACAACACCATGCCGGACGCCACCCGACTCGGCATGCACGGCATCGCCGCGGCCGAGATCGAGAACGCCGGACTCGGCCTGCTCGCCGCCTCCCGCCACCTGGTCGAGACCCACTCCGGCGAGGGCGACGACCGGATCGTCAAGAAGCTGCGCCGCGCCGCCGTCGAACACCAGCTGATCGGCGCCCCCGAAGCCGCCCAGCGCTGTCTGCACCGCGCGCTCAACGAGCCGCCCGCCGACGAGGTCAAGGCCGAGGTGCTGTACGAACTCGGCTGCTCCGCACTGCTCACCGACCCGGTCGCCACCGTCAACCAGCTCAAGCTGGCCCTCGACCCCGACGAGGTGCCGCTGCGCCCCGAACTGCGCGTGGACGCCACCTTCCGGCTCTCCGAGGTCCTCGCCCACAGCGGCGAGCTGGGCCAGGCGGCCGTGGTCTGCGAGGAGGAGGCCCGGCAGACCGCCGACCCGGCCGGGCGCCAGCGGCTCCAGGCCGCCTCGTTCATGTGGCACGCCTTCCGCAAGTCCGAGGAGGACGGCCCCGGCCGCTCCGCCCGGCTCGGCGAGATGTGCCGGAGCCTGCGCGGACGGGAGGCCGCCGACCGGGCCGTGCTCGCCATGCGCGCCTGGGACCTCACCCTGCGCGGCGCGCCCTCCGCCGACGCGCTCGCGCTCGCCGACGAGGTCCTGGACGGCGGCCGACTGCCCAAGGGCCTCGGCTGGACCGACACCACCTGGGGCTTCGAACTGCCCTCGATGCTCGGCCTGACGTACATCTACAACGACCGCATCGCCCAGGCCGAACGGCTGGCCGCGGACGCCATCATCCAGTTCGAGATCGCCGGTTGGAGCGGCGCCCACCGGGGCTTCGCCTACTTCCTGATGGGCCTGGCCCGGTTCCGCCGCGGCCTGCTCGCCGAGGCCGAGGACTTCCTGCGCCGGGCGTACCGCATCTCCGAGCGGATCGGGGAGAAGCTGCCGCTGGCCTGGGACGCGATCGGCGTCCTGGTCGACACCCTGATCGCCCGCGGCCGGGTCGACGAGGCCTGGAACCTGGCCAACGAGTTCGGCTTCCACCCGCCGTACCACTCGACGGCCATGGTGCTGCCGGACGCGGCCTCGCTGTACGGCAAGCTGCTGGTCGCCAAGGAGAAGTACGCGGGCGCGGCCGCCGCGCTCACCGAGGCCGGCGCCCAGCTGGAGGCCCGGGGCTGGCACAACACCGTCTGGGCGCCCTGGGCCGGCCACCTCGGCATCGCGATCGCGAGCGACGAGCCCGAGCGCGCCCGCGAATACGCCCAGCGGGCGGTCCGGGACGCCCGCGCCTTCGGTACCGCCTCGGCGATCGGCAGCGCGCTGCGCCTGCAGGCCCGGATCGAGGACGGCCAGGCGGCGGTCGAACTGCTGGAGGACGCCGTGGCGTACCTCGGGCAGTCCCCGGCCGGCTACGAGCACGCCGTCGCGCTGGTCGACCTCGGCGCCGCGCTGCGCCGGGTCGGACGTCTGGACGACGCCCAGGAGTACCTGTACCAGGGCATCGAGCTGGCCCAGCACTGTTCCGCGGAGGGGCTGGTCGACCGGGCCCGGCGGGAGCTGGCCAACTACGGCCTGCGGCCCAACCGGCTGGGACTGCGCGACTTCGGGGAGACCATCGACACGCTCAGCAGCGCGGAGTGGGACGTCGCCAAGCGGGCCGTGCAGGGCGTGCCGCCGCAGCGGATCGCCGACGAGCTCGGGGTGCCGATCGGCCTGGTCAACCGCCGGCTGGCGGCGGTCTACCGCAAGGCGGGCAGCGGGCCGGACGGCCTGGCCTCGGCGCTCGGGCTGCCGCAGCAGCAGCGGGACGCGGGCCCGCTGGAGGACCCGGAGGACTGAAGGGCCGGTCGCCGCCGGGCGCGGTGTCAGGTGCCGGGCGCAGGACGGTGCGCCGGTCGCCCTCCACGACCGCCCGGCGGTCGGCGGTCGGCGGTCGGGGAGGGCGACCGGGGGCGGAGGGCGGCGCGCAGGTTCGCAGAAGCGCCCCCGCTGCCACTGCCGTCGCTAGGCTGACGAACACGGGGCCGCCGCGGCGCCCCCTCGACGGACCCGGAACCGGGCGCCCGCGGTGCGACGCGGCCGCCAGTGAGGAGCAGGCCAATGGCGAGCGAGGCCACCAGCGTGCGGCACGAACCCCTGGAGCCCTCGGGCGCCGGTGCCGCGATCGAGCGCTGGACGCTCACGGCCGGTCCGTACGAGGCGAGCGTTCTCACCCTCGGCGCGACCCTGCACACCCTGAGCGCGCCGGACCGCTCCGGCCGCTCCGCCCAACTGCTGCTCGCCACCGACCGGTTGTCCGAGATCCTCGGTCCGGCCCGGCACTACGGCACGGTGGTGGGCCGGTACGCCAACCGGATCGACCGCTCGTCGGTCACCCTCGACGGCGTGGAGCACCAGCTCGCCCCGACCGGCGGCGGCATGACCATCCACGGCGGCCCGGACGGCTTCGCGCACCGGATGTGGACGGCCGAGCCGGTCGACGGCGGGGTACGGCTGGCGCTGCACAGCCCGGACGGGGACCAGGGCTTCCCGGGCGCGCTGGACGTCACCGTCACCTACACCCTGGACGCCTCCGGCGAGCTGGTGATCGCCTACCGCGCCGTCACCAGCAGGCCGACCGTCGTCAACCTGACCAACCACGCGTACTTCAACCTCGCGGGTGAGGGCAGCGGCGACGTCCTCGGCCACCTGCTCACCCTGGACGCCGACGCGTACACCCCGGCCGACGAGCGGCAGATCCCGTACGGGCGGACCGAGCCGGTGGCCGGGACGCCGTTCGACTTCACGGTGCCCACCCCGATCGGCAAGTCGGTGCACGACGAGCACCCCCAGCTGGCCGGGCCCGGCGGCTACGACCACAACTGGGTGCTGCGGGCCCGGCCGGCGGACGGCGGCCCGGCGCGGGCCGCGCTGCTGGAGGACCCGGTCAGCGGCCGCACCCTGGAGGTGCTGACCACCGAGCCGGGCATCCAGGTCTACACGGCGAACAAGTTCCAGGGCGCGGTCACCGGCGCGAGCGGCGTCCCGTACGGGCCGTTCGCCGGGATCGCGCTGGAGACCCAGCACTTCCCGGACTCCCCGCACCACCCGGCGTTCCCCAGCACGGAGCTGCGTCCGGGGGAGGAGTTCCGCTCGACGACGGTGCTCCGGCTGGGGAGCAACTAGAACTTGACCAGGTCCCGGCGCATGCAGAGCCGGGGCCAGCGGTCCAGGCCGTGCTCGGCCTCCTTGCGGCGGATCTCGCGCAGGCCAGGGGTGAGCTCGTCCCCGGCCAGCGGGCGGAAGCCGCAGCGGGCGTAGTAGGGGGCGTTCCAGGGGACGTCTGCGAAGGTGGTGAGGGTGAGCGCGGGGGCGTCGGTGGTGTCGGCGAGGTGCTCGATCAGCGCCCGGCCGATGCCCCGGCGGGCGTGGTCGGGGTGCACGGAGACCTGCTCGATGTGCAGCGCGCCGTCCACCGGCTCGGCCAGCAGGTAGGCGGCGACGCTCCCGTCGGGGGCCTCGGCGAGCAGGGCGACGCCCCGCTCCAGGTAGTGCGCCAGCTCCTCCGGGGCCGGGGGCTCGTCCTCGGCGATCTCCGGCATGCCGATCTCGGCGAAGGGCGCGCCGGCGGCCCGCTCCAGCTCGGCGAGCAGTGGAAGTTCGTCCCTGGTGACGGCTCTGATTCGCATGCGTCCAGTCTGCTGCAGACCGCTTTCGGCCACGCACGGTGGTTCCGTCGGCCGGCTCGTGGAGGGGTGAATCGGGCGAACCGGGGCAATCGGTACGGCTGTCAACTACCGTGCAGCAACGTCCAGGACACGTGGGCGTAACGATCGCCGTTTCTTGCAGAAACTTTCTGCAAGGACTTTCCGTCCGTCTTGCGCCGCTGTTAACTTCCTTCCCGAGCCCGACGGCAGCAACGGTGCGGTCGGCACGAGGCAGCCATTATGCGCCTGCCTCCGAACATCTCGGGCACCCCCACCCTCCCAAGGAGTTCTCATGCGGCGTGGCATCGCGGCCTCTGCCCTCGTTGTGGCCCTCGCGGTCTCGATGGCTGCCTGTAGCAGCAGCGGCTCCAGCTCCGACGGCAAGGCCGACGGGCCGGTCACCCTCACGTACTGGGACACCTCGAACGCCACCAACGAGGCGCCGAACTACCAGGAGCTCGTCAAGAAGTTCGAGGCGGCCAACCCGAACGTCAAGGTCGACTTCGTCAACGTGCCGTTCGACCAGGCGCAGAACAAGCTCCAGACCGCCATGGGGGCCAAGGGCGCTCCGGACGTGTTCCGCTCCGAGGTCGGCTGGACCGCCGCCTTCGCCAAGGCCGGCTACCTGGAGCCGCTGGACGGCACCCCGGCCGTCGCCGACACCTCCGCCTTCCAGCCGAGCCTGATCCAGCAGGCCAAGTACGAGGGCAAGCTGTACGGCGTGCCGCTGGTGACCGACACCCTCGGCCTGCTCTACAACAAGGAGCTGTTCACCAAGGCCGGCATCACCGAGGCGCCGAAGACCTGGGACGAGCTGAAGGCCGACGCCGCCGCCGTCAAGGAGAAGGCCGGCGCGGACGGCTTCTGGCTGAAGGCCGCGGACGGCTACTACGCGATGCCGTTCCTGTTCGGCGAGGGCACCGACACCGTCGACGCCGCCGGCAAGAAGATCACCATCGCCTCGCCGGAGGCCGTCAAGGCCGTCGAGACCTACAAGTCGATGTTCACCGCGCCCGGCACCGTCAAGGCCGACGTCACCACCGACGCCTACGCGCACATGATGGACGCCTTCAACAGCGGCAAGGTCGCGGCGATCATCCAGGGCCCCTGGGAGATCACCAACATCTACAAGGGCTCCGCCTTCGCCGACAAGAACAACCTCGGCATCGCGGCCGTCCCGAGCGGCTCCGCCGGCAAGGGCGGCGCCCCCACCGGCGGCCACAACATCTCGGTCTACGCCGGCGCGGACAAGGCCCACAAGGCCGCCGCCGAGAAGTTCGCGGCCTTCATGACCTCGGCCGAGAGCCAGGCGTTCATCGCGCAGAAGAACTCCACCCTGCCCACCCGCTCCGACGCCTTCACCGCCGACGTCAAGGCCGACCCGGGCATCGCCGGCTTCCAGGCCGTGCTGAGCAGCGCCAGGCCGCGTCCCGAACTGCCCGAGTACAGCTCGCTGTTCGCCTCGCTCGGCACCAACCTGGGCAAGGCCGTCCAGGGCGCGAGCACCCAGGACGCGCTGAACACCGTCTCCACCGACTACGCCAAGCTCCTGCCGGGCTTCGCCAAGTAGTCCCTGTGCCCGGCCCGCCGACCGACGGATGACGGCGGACGAGCAGCAGCAGCGCTGCCCGTCGCCGCCTGTCACCCGTCGCCCCGGTGGGCCGGGCCGTCGGCTCCCCCCGAGAATTCCCCCCGAGAAGGTGTGAACGATGTCAGTCGCCGTGCAGGGCGCCACCGGCAAGGGCAGCCGGGAGCGCGAGCAGCGTCCGGGCCTGCTGGAACGCGTCAAGCGCTCCTACGCCAAGCACTGGTACGCCTACGCGATGATCGCCCCGGTCGTGCTGGTGCTCGGCGCGCTGGTGATCTACCCGCTCGTCGAGGGCCTCTGGCTCACCCTCACCGACGCCAACAGCCTCAACGTGGCCCGCAAGATCGGCGTCAACGAGATCCCGGCGAGCTACGAGTTCGTCGGCTTCCACAACTACGCCGACATCCTGTGGGGCCCCGGCTCGTACGACCGCTTCTGGTCGCACTTCGTCTGGACCATCGCCTGGACGGCCGTCTGCGTCTTCCTGCACTACACCCTCGGCCTCGGCCTCGCCCTGCTGCTCAACCAGAAGCTCCGCGGCCGCGCCGCCTACCGGATGCTGCTCATCCTGCCCTGGGCCGTACCGACCTTCGTCACGGTGTTCTCCTGGCGCCTGATGCTCGCCGACGGCGGCGTCGTCAACAGCGCCCTCTCCCTCCTGCACCTGCCCGAACCGGGCTGGCTCACCGACCCGTGGGCGCAGAAGGCGGCCGCGGTCATGGTGAACACCTGGGCCGGCGTGCCGTTCATGATGATCTCGCTGCTCGGCGGCCTCCAGTCGATCCCGGCCGAGCTGTACGAGGCCGCCGAGATGGACGGCGCCTCCGCCTGGCAGCGCTTCCGGTACGTCACCCTGCCCGGGCTGCGCTCCGTCTCCTCCACCGTCGTGCTGCTCGGCGTGATCTGGACGTTCAACCAGTTCAACGTGATCTTCCTGCTGTTCGGCTCCGGCGCCCCCGACGCTCAGCTGCTGGTCACCTGGGCGTACCGGCTCGGCTTCGGCCAGATCCCCCGGGACTACGCGCAGTCCGCCGCCTACGGCGTGATCCTGCTGTCCATCCTGATCGTCTTCACCGCCTTCTACCGGCGCTGGCTCGCCCGCAACGAGCAGGCCAACGGCTGAGGCCCCGGACCCAGTTGACCCACGAAGGCAGGTAACCCCGATGAGCACCACCACCGAACTCCCGGCCCGCGCGACGGCGCCGGCCCCGGCCGCCCGGCCCGCCACGGTCCGCCGCCGCGGCGAGCGCAGCCCGCTGGCCCGGGCGCTGTCCCACGGCACCCTGATCCTGGCCGGCCTGATCGCGCTGTTCCCGGTCGCGTGGATCCTGTTCGTCTCGCTCGGCCCGGACAAGACCGACTACCTCCACCCCGGGCAGATCCTCGACAAGCTCACGCTGTCGAACTACCAGCACGTGCTGTCCGACACCGACTTCTTCACCTGGTTCGGCAACGCCCTGCTGGTTTCCGGCGTCACCACCGTGTTCGGCGTGCTGGTCGCCGCCACCACCGGCTACGCCGTCTCCCGGATGAAGTTCCCCGGGCACAAGCCGCTGATGTGGTCGCTGCTGGTCACCCAGATGTTCCCGATCGCGGTGCTGATCGTGCCGATGTACACGATGCTCTCCGAACTCGGCCTGCTGGACAGCTACGTGGGCCTGATCCTGGTCTACTCGACCACCACGGTGCCGTACTGCGCCTGGCTGCTGAAGGGCTACTTCGACACCATCCCGGTGGAGATCGACGAGGCCGGCCGGGTCGACGGGCTCTCCCCGTTCGGCACCTTCTGGCGGCTGGTGCTGCCGCTCGCCCGCCCGGGCCTGGCGGTGGCCGCCTTCTACTCCTTCCTCACCTACTGGGCCGAGGTGCCGTTCGCCTCCACCTTCATGCTCAGCTCCGACAAGTACACGCTGGCGGTAGGACTCCAGACCTTCGTCAGCGAGCACGACGCCCAGTGGAACCTGATGGCCGCGACCGCCGTGCTGATCGCGATCCCGTCCGCGGCCTTCTTCTACCTGGTGCAGCGCCACCTGGTGACCGGCCTGACCGCCGGTGCCTCCAAGTCGTAGCGCGCCACCACGTCGTCCCGCGCCTCCACGTCCCGGCGCCGTCCGCTCTCCTCTAGTCCCCAAGGGATACCGTCCATGACCCAGAACCTGGCCGACACCTCCCGGCCTGCCGCCGACACCGCTCACGAGGCGAACGTCAGCGCGTCCAGAGGCTGGTGGCGGGACGCGGTCATCTACCAGGTGTACCCGCGCAGCTTCGCCGACTCCAACGGCGACGGCATGGGCGACCTGCCCGGCATCCGCAGCCGCCTGCCCTACCTGCGCGACCTCGGCGTGGACGCGGTCTGGCTCTCGCCGTTCTACGCCTCGCCGCAGGCGGACGCCGGCTACGACGTCGCCGACTACCGCGCGGTGGACCCGATGTTCGGCACCCTGCTGGACGCGGACGCGCTCATCCGGGACGCCCACGACCTGGGCCTGCGGATCATCGTCGACCTCGTGCCCAACCACTCCTCGGACCAGCACGAGTGGTTCCAGCGCGCGCTGCGCGAGGGCCCCGGCTCCCCGCTGCGCGAGCGCTACCACTTCCGCCCCGGCAAGGGCGAGCAGGGCGAACTGCCGCCCAACGACTGGGAGTCCATCTTCGGCGGCCCGGCCTGGACCCGCACCGAGAACCCGGACGGCACCCCCGGCGACTGGTACCTGCACCTGTTCGCCCCGGAGCAGCCCGACTTCAACTGGGAGAGCCCGGCCGTCGCCGACGAGTTCCGCTCGATCCTGCGGTTCTGGCTCGACATGGGCGTGGACGGCTTCCGCATCGACGTCGCCCACGGCCTGGTCAAGGCTCCCGGCCTGCCCGACCTCGGCGGCGCCGACCAGCTCAAGCTGCTCGGCAACGACGTCATGCCGTTCTTCGACCAGGACGGCGTGCACGAGATCTACCGCAGCTGGCGCAAGATCCTCGACGAGTACCCGGGGCAGCGGATCGGCGTCGCCGAGGCCTGGACCCCGACCGTCCAGCGCACCGCCAACTACGTCCGCCCCGACGAGCTGCACCAGGCCTTCAACTTCCAGTACCTGGGCACCGATTGGGACGCCGCCGCGCTGCGCGAGGTGATCGACCTCTCGCTCGACTCGATGCGCCCGGTCGACGCCCCCACCACCTGGGTGCTGTCCAACCACGACGTCACCCGACACGCCACCCGGTTCGCCAACGAGCCCGGCCTCGGCACCCAGATCCGCACCCCCGGCGACCGCGAACTCGGCCTGCGCCGCGCCCGCGCCGCCACCCTGCTGATGCTCGCGCTGCCCGGCTCCGCGTACGTCTACCAGGGCGAGGAGCTCGGCCTGCCGGACGTCACCGACCTGCCGGACGAGGTCCGCCAGGACCCGTCCTTCTTCCGCCAGGCCGGCCAGGACGGCTACCGCGACGGCTGCCGCGTCCCGATCCCGTGGTCCGGCACCGAGGCCCCGTACGGCTTCGGCCCGGTCGCCGGCGGGCCGTCCTGGCTGCCGCAGCCGGCCGAGTGGGCCGGGCTCAGCATCGAGGCGCAGACCGGCGACCCGACGTCCACCCTGGAGCTCTACCGCAGCGCGCTGGCCGTCCGCCGGGCGCAGCCCGACCTCGGCGCCGGCACCGGGGTCGAGTGGCTGGACAGCCCCGAGGGCACCCTGGCGTTCCGCCGCGGCGCCTTCGTCTGCACCGTGAACACCACAGGCGAGCCGGTGCGGATCGCCGCCCCGGGCACGCTGCTGCTGGCCTCGACCGACCTCGTGGTGGACGGCGGCGAGACGGTGCTCGCTCCGGACACCACCGGCTGGTGGGCGGTCTGACGTGGTTGGAATAGGCTCTGGGACCGTGACTACGGCGCGACTCTCAGACATCGCGGCGCAGGCGGGGGTCAGCGAAGCCACCGTCTCCCGCGTGCTCAACGGCAAGGCGAACGTTTCCGCCGCCACCCGGCAGACCGTGCTGGCGGCGCTCGACGTGCTCGGATACGAGCGGCCGACCCGCCTTCGCCAGCGCAGCGCCGGGCTGATCGGTCTGATCACGCCGGAGCTGAGCAACCCGATCTTCCCGGCGCTGGCCCAGGTGATCGAGCAGGTGCTCAGCCGGCACGGCTTCACGCCGGTGCTGTGCACCCAGACCCCGGGCGGGTCCACCGAGGACGAACTGGTGGAGATGCTGGTCGACCGGGGCGTGGCGGGCATCGTCTTCGTCTCCGGGCTGCACGCCGACACCACCGCGGACCACGACCGCTACGCCCGGCTGGCCGGGCGCGGGGTGCCGTTCGTGCTGATCAACGGCTACAGCGAGAAGATCGACGCGCCGTTCATCTCGCCGGACGACCGCTCCGCGATGTGGATGGCGGTCCAGCACCTGGCGGAACTCGGGCACGAGCGGATCGGGCTGGCCGTCGGTCAGCGCCGGTACGTGCCGGTGCTGCGCAAGATCGAGGGCTTCACGGCCGCGATGTGCGAGGTGCTCGGACGCACCCGGGAGGAGGCCGAGAACCTCGTCCACCACACGCTGTTCAGCGTGGAGGGCGGGCACGCGGCGGCCGGCGCGCTGCTCGACAAGGGCTGCACGGCGATCGTCTGCGGGAGCGACATGATGGCGCTCGGGGCGATCCGGGCGGTGCGGCAGCGCGGGCTGTCGGTGCCGCAGGACGTGTCGGTGGTCGGCTTCGACGACTCGCCGCTGATCGCCTTCACCGAGCCGCCGTTGACCACGATCCGGCAGCCGGTCGAGGCGATGGCCACGGCGGCGGTGGACGCGCTGCTGGAGGAGGTCGGCGGGAACGCCGTCCAGCGCGGCGAGTTCATGTTCCAGCCGGAGCTGGTGATGCGCGGGTCCACCGGGGCCTGCGCGCGCTGAGCCCCGGCCGTCACGGCCGACGCAGGGGCCCCGGAGGGCGGTTGCTCTCCGGGGCCCCTCGGCGTGCGCGCGGTCGGCCACCCTGGGGTCGGGGGCGGTCGGCCGGCGGGGGGCGGGCGGTCCGGTTGCCGGCGGCCGTCGGGTGGTCAGCCCTCTTGGCCGGTCGGACGGTCGGCGGTGAGCCGGTGTCCGTCGGCGGCCTCGCCGGTGCGGGTCTCGGTACGGCGGCCGCGGGCCAGGTAGTCGCGCAGGATCAGCTCGACGGCGTCCTGTGGGTTCTTGGTGCCGGAGAGCATCATCGCGTCGATCGCGAGGTTCGCGTCGAGGGTGACGGTGACCTGGGCCATGTGACTCCTCCTCGGGTGCAGAGCAGCAGCATGCCCGCTGCGAGGAGGTGTCCACCACGGAATACGGCGGATCTGCGGAACGGGAGCAGGGCGGCCGGCCCGTCCGGGAACGCCGGAACCCCCGAGGAGAGCGACCAGACTCTCCCCGGGGTGGCGGGTGGTCAGCGTTCGAATGGCGACTGACAGCTGACAGATGATGAAATCTGTTATCTGTTATCTGTTATCTGTCAGCCGTCGGCTGTCGGCTGTCGGCCGTTCGCCGTCCTCAGACCCGGCCGGCGAAGTCCGGGGCCCAGTTGGCGATGGTCTGCTCGCGGACGCCCGAGCTGGGGTTGGCGGCCTCGACGTACTTGCCGTTGCCGACGTAGATCGCGACGTGGTAGACGCCGGAGTCCTTGCCGTTGTTGGACCAGAACAGCAGGTCGCCCGGCTGGAGGCTGTCCAGCGAGACGTGGGTGCTGGCGGCGGCCTGGTCGGCGGCGACGCGCGGGACGGAGATGCCCGCGGCGCGCAGCGCGGCCTGGGTCAGGCCGGAGCAGTCCCAGCCGCCGTTGCCGGTGCCGCCGTAGACGTACGCCTGACCGACCTTCGACTCGGCGAAGGAGACCGCGGCGGCCATGCTGCCGGTGGCGGCCGGAGCCGGAGCCGGAGCCGGCGTCTGGGCCTGGGGCTGCGGAGCGGGCTTGGCGGCCGGCTTGGCGGCCGGGGCCTGGGACTGCGCGGTCGGCTGGGCGTTCACGGCGCCGCCGTTCGCGGACTGGCCGGACTTCTGCGAGCGGTCGAACCAGGTGAAGTCCGCGCCGGACTTGTCGGCGGACGAGCCGTCGAAGGACAGGTGCTGGCCCGGGTAGATGGTGTCCGGGCCGTCGGTCAGGGTGCCGCGGTTGAGCTCGTACAGCCGCTCCCAGCCGCCCTGCACGTTGTGCCGGTCGGCGATCGAGGACAGCCAGTCGCCCTCGACCACGGTGTAGTCGCCGCCCTGGGCCTGCTGCTGGCGCTTCTGGGCCCAGTCGCCGCGGCTGCCGGAGGCGGCGGAGTCACCGGCCGCCTGAGCGTCCTGAGCGGGCGCGGCGGGCTTGGCGGCCGGGGCCTGCGCGGGCTTGGCGGCGGGCTTCGCGGCCGGAGCGGCCGGCTTGGCGCTCTGGGCCGGCGCGGCGGTGGTCGAGCCGGCGGTGGAGCCCGCCGAGGTGTCGACGGCGGCCGGGGTGCCGCCCTTGGTCAGGCCGGCCTTGACAGAGCAGACCGGCCAGGCGCCGGGGCCCTGCGAGGCGAGGACCTTCTCGGCGACGGCGATCTGCTGGTCCTTGGTGGCCAGGTCGGCGCGCGCCGCGAAGGCGGTGCCGCCGAAGGCGGACCAGGTGCTGGAGGTGAACTGGAGGCCGCCGTAGAAGCCGTTGCCGGTGTTGATGCTCCAGTTGCCGCCGCTCTCGCACTGGGCGACCTTGTCCCAGGTGGCGACGGTGGCGGCGGAGGCGGTGCCCGAGGTGAGGCAGGGGACGGTGAGGCCGACGCCCGCGACGCCGAGGGCGGCGATCACGCGACGGGTGCGGCTGGACAGGCTGGTGCCGTTGGTGGGCAGCATGAAGACGCGGTCCTCTCCCACGCCTGCGAGGTGAGCTGTCGGATTCGGGCTGGAGTTGCCCGGCCGCGCGGTGAGCGCGGCTTCACCCCTAGCCCTGGACCGTTCCGAAGAGTGGTCCGGGGCGACTTACCTGTGGTTCCCCCGCTCCTGCCGTGGTGCGTTTTCGCGCTGCCAGGACATCCGACGGCAGGACTCGGCGTTGCGGATGAACCGGGTTCGTGTGGTCACGAACGGGGAGCACGTTAATCAGACTTAAGTTCAAACCGCAAATGCCTGTGATGCACATCACGGTTTAGTGGGAACTGCCAGAATTGCGGCCGAGCATGATCGTAAATGATCGTTTTCAAGCAATGCTGTTGCGGAAAGCGACAACTGGCTTCGCCTCAGAAGTGACGTGACGGGGCGTCGAATTGCGGAACAGTGTGCTCCGGAGAGTGGGGGAGCGGCCTCGATTCACGTGCTCGGGGCCGCGCTCCCTATTTCCCTTCAAATGACGCCAGAACGGACATTCCACTTCATTGCCGTTCGACTCCCCGTACGGGACGGGTCGGCCGTGGCCAGCCATGGAAGGCGCCAATCCCCATGGGCCCGACAGGGCGGGGGTCGATGCCGGCGGGCAATGCAAGTGGGGCCGATGCGAAGGGCCCGGAACGCGAACCGTTCCGGGCCCTTCTGCGCGCGCGAACCGGCGCGCGGTGTCGACTACTGCCCGAGGGATCCCTCGGCGGCCGCGTGGGCGCCGCGAACGCCCTCCAGGGCCCCCTCGGCCTCGGCGGCGGCCGCGGCCTCCGCCTCGGCCCGCGCCAGGTCCTCCGCGGACGGCATGGGCAGTGCGGCCAGGTAGGTGGAGGCGATCAGCTGGCCGACCGACGGGTAGGCGCCCAGCGGCGCGGCCGACGGGCAGCCGGTCTCCTCGGCGGCGGTGGCGAGCAGCTCGGAGTCCGCCTCCGGGCCGATCACCAGCGGGGCCAGCGCCGGGCGCTGCGAGCCGGTGTCCCTGAGGTGGTTGACGGCCGCGGCCACCGAGCCGGGCACGTCGAGCGCCGCGGCGACGACCGGCACGGCCAGTCGGGCGGCGAGCAGCACACCGGTGATGCCGGCCGCGGCGGCCGCGTCCTCGCCGCCGACGGTGGTCAGCACCACGCCGTCGGCGGCGGTCGCGATGGCGAACAGCCGGGCGCGGTCGGCCCGGGCCAGTCCGGCCTCGGACAGCCGGACGTGTACGGCCTCGGCCAGCAGCGGGTGCGGGCCCAGCGGGTCGGTGACGGGGGCGCCGTACTCGGCGGCGAGCGCGTGAAGCTCGCTCAGGAAGGTGTGCGGGCCGGGCACCAGCGGCACCAGGACGGGCATCGGCAGCCCGGCCTCGGCGGCCAGGGCCAGCAGCTCGGCCACCGTGCGGTCCTCGCTGCCCGCGACCTCGGCGCCGTTCCCGGGGAGGTAGCCGACCGTGGTCTGCACGCCGTTCTGCTCGGTGCGGACGATCGAGAGCAGTTCCTCGACGACCGAGCGGGACTCGGGCCCGGCGGTCGCGGGCACGGCGAGCACCAGGGCCGGGGCGCCGGCCGGGATCTCGGGGCGCTCGGGACGACGGTGGCGCCCCCGCGCACGGGAGCCTGGAGTGCGGACGGGCAGTGGCGCGCCCGGAATGGCTGCGGTGCTCATGCCGGAGATCGTAGGACATCCGCCCGTCGGGCTTGCAGTCGGCTGCCGGACAGGATTCGCGCGGTCGCGGTGCGGACCCCGCGCGGACCGGGTGCGTCTCCGGCGCCGGTCCGGGCGCTTTGCCTACAATCCGGACATTCTTCACCCAACCCCCGCGCGGTCGCGGGTGGTTGCCACGACGCGATCCGCGGGGGCGGCCGTTGCACCTGGGGCACGTGAGATGTCTCACAGCATGGGGATGGTTTGACGGAGGGTCACGAGGGTGCGACTCCCGGCGTTCGAAGATCAACATTCAGCGGGGGGGTGCTCACGGCCGGTTATCACGAGCCCGGTGAATCATCGGCTATGTCCGTTTACGTACCGTCAGGAGAAGGCCCGTGAAGAGTTGGCGGATGCGGGTAAAAGGCCTGGTGCACCTGCAACGTCCCGTGCTGATGCACGTGCACTGCAGCTATCATCGCGTCAAGTGAGGCGTTGTGCCGGACCGGTACGGGGCCGGCCCGTTCGTTTCGACGGTGCCGGGGGCGCCGCGCTGGACGACAACTCCGGAGCTCTTCGGGAGATTTCTATGCACGACTCGCAGGACACGCACGGCTCGTACGACACCTACAACGGGATGGCCGCGGCCGATCTCCAGGGGGTGGTCTGGCAGAAGAGCCGGCACAGCAACTCCCAGGGCAACTGCGTCGAGTTCGCGGCCCTGCCGGGCGGCGACGTGGCGATGCGCAACTCGCGGTTCCCGGACGGTCCGGCCCTCATCTACACCCGGGCCGAGATCGCGGCCCTGCTGCTGGGGGCGAAGGACGGGGAGTTCGACCACCTGGCGGTCTGACCGACCGCCGTGCTCCATCATCGGGGGGCCGTCGTGGGTGCCGACACCACGACGGCCTTTGTCTTTCCCTGTTCCGGATGCCACTGCTCCGGGAATCGTCGCTCCGGGAATCGTCGTTCCCGAAACCGCTGCCCCGGATTTCGCTGTCCCGGATGTCGCTCCACCGGGCGAGCACGTCCCGGAAGCCGCCGGCGGCTCCGTGGCGCCGGAGATCCGCGGCGGGGCCTGGCGGAAGGGCCCGGAATGTGGTCCTCCCGGGACTTCCTCGACCGGCCACACGCCGTCCGGCGCAGGGTCCGTCCGGCGCGGGGTCCGTCCTGGGGGCGGGGTTCGCCCTGGGCGCGGCGTCCGTCCTGGACGCGGAGCCCCTCCTAGGCCGAGCGCCGATGCCGTCCGCCGACGTCGACGGGGCCGTCCAGCGGTGAGCGGCCGCCGAGTTCGGGGTGTCCGTCCAGCGGGGAGCCGCCGACCTTCTCCGCCTCGAACATCGCCCAGACCACCTTGCCGCTGCCCAGCGGGTGCCAGCCCCAGGAGCAGCTGAACGACTCCACCAGGTGCAGTCCGCGACCCGACTCGGCGACGAAGTCGGCCTCCCGGGCGATCGGTCCGGTGCTGCTCGGATCGCTCACCGCGCAGACCACCTGGGGTGCGCGGTGCACCAGGCTTATTCGGATCGGAAGCCGGCCGCCCGCGGTCGGCTGTGCGGGAAAGTCGTACTCGCCCTGGATGCCGCCCGGTTGATCGGGCCGTGCGCCGACCGCGTGCCGGAGGGCGTTGGTCACGAGTTCCGAGGCCACCAGTGCGACGTCGTCGAACAGCTCCGTCAGGTTCCAGCGCTGGAGCGTGCTCCGAGCGAAGTCGCGCGCGGTTCTGACGGCTTCGAAGCGAGGAGCGAGCGTACAGGTGACCACATGGGGGTCAACCGCCAAAGCCGTACCGGTGCTCATGAAGAGCTCCTCCCATAAGGGGGCGGACACGGCTGGACCCGCCGGGGTCATGCCGGTCACCTCCGACTCGCTCGGCCGCTCGGCCGCCCCCTCGACCAGGCGCCCGCGCACTCGGACGCCCGATGACGCGGGGGACGCCGTCGGGTCGGTGCACGGAGTCGCGCGTGGGGTCGACGCGGAGCCCGCGGGATTGCCAGGGATGTGCAGGTGCACGTGCACCATGGTGGTGTGCGCTCACTGCAGATGCAAGAGTCGATTCACGTGCAGTCGCACTATTGGCATATGCAAGCGCCGAATGCACGTGCATCCTGGTGCACGGAGTGCGGAACTGATAGGAACATCCGTCAGTATCGGCACCGTGAGCGCTCAACTGATGGCAGACTGTGCGCTGTTTGCCCTAGGTGGAGGTTTCGACCGCATGACCACAGTTCAGCCGGGCGGCGGCTCGATGGTCCGCCGGATCCTCCTCGGCTCGCAGCTTCGCCGCCTGCGCGAGGCGCGCGGCATCACCCGCGAGGACGCGGGCTACGCGATCCGGGCCTCCGAGTCCAAGATCAGCCGCATGGAGCTCGGCCGCGTCAGCTTCAAGGAGCGCGACGTCGCCGACCTGCTCAGTCTGTACGGCGTGGACGACGGCATCGAGCGGGAAGCCCTGCTCGGACTCGTCCGCGAGGCCAACAAGTCCGGCTGGTGGCACAGCTTCAACGACGTGCTGCCGGGCTGGTTCCAGACCTACGTCGGCCTGGAGGAGGCCGCCCAGCTGATCCGCACCTACGAGGTGCAGTTCATCCCCGGACTGCTGCAGTCCGAGGAGTACGCACGGGCGGTTTTCGGCCAAAGCCGGCCGGTCATCAGCGAGGAGGAGGTCGAGCGGCGGGTCAGCCTCCGGCTGCGGCGCCAGAAGCTGCTGACCGAGGGCGCCAGCCCGCGCCTGTGGGCGGTCATCGACGAGGCGGCGCTGCGCCGGCCGGTCGGCGGGCCCAAGGTGATGCGCGGTCAGGTGCAGTACCTGATCGACGTCGCCGAGCAGGCCAACGTGGTGATCCAGGTGATGCCGTTCCGGTTCGGCGCCCACGCGGGCGAGTCCGGGGCGTTCACGATCCTGCGCTTCCCGGAGCAGGACCTCGCGGACGTGGTCTACCTGGAGCAGCTCACCAGCGCGCTCTACCTGGACAAGCGCGACGACGTCGACGCCTACATCCAGGTCATGGAGCGGCTCTGCGTGGACAGCCTCACGCCGGAGCGCACGATAGACCTGCTCGCCTCGATCCTGAAGGAACGCTGAGCCGCTGCCGCCCGGGGCCTGTGAGCCCCCTCACTCGCGAGGCCCCCGGTAGCAGCCCGCCAGGCCGCCCACCCGCCGTCAGCCGCGGGCCGGCGGCCGTTCGCGTTCCGGCGGGGTCGGGTGCGGCGGGCGGCCCAGCTCCCAGGCCAGTTCGTAGCGGCGGAAGAGGTCGGCCCGGATCGGTGCCAGCGGGATCTCGGCACCCGGCAGCAGCACTCCGATGCAGCCGCCCATCAGCGCACTGCGCAGCACCGCGTGCTCGGCGACCGGGTCGGGCGCGCCCCAGTCCCGCAGCAGTCCCTGGAGGATGGCGCCGAGCTGCTGCTGCTCCGGGTCCTGGACGAAGGCGCCGGTGTCCGGGTCGAGGATCAGCGCCAGGTGGGAGCGCATCACCCGGGGGTGGTCCAGCGCAAGGCCGAGCACGGTGTCGATCGCCCGGGCCAGCCGGGCGTCGGGGGAGGAGCCGGGTGCCAGTTCCGCCAGCGCGCCGGCCAGCGCCTGGTGCATCATCCGGTGCGTCGCGGACTGCATCAGCAGCCGTTTGCCGTCGAAGTAGTACGAGAGCAGCCCGCGGGCGAGCCCGGCCCGCTCGGCGATGTCGGTCAGCGTGGTTCCCGCGTAACCGCGCTGGTCGACCAGTTCGACGGTGGCCCGCATGATGCGCCGACGGGAGCGTTGCCGCATCTCCTCATTGACCGAATCCCCGCGGGGTGCCATCGTGTCTGCTCCGAACGTTCGTTGGCTCCGAGCCAATATACTTGTGGAGCCGACAGCCGCACCGGAGAACCGCGCCCCGACGACGGGCGCGGCCGGGCGGCCGCCATTGAAGACGGCCGGCTCCACCGACACGGGGGTTTGGTGGAGCCGGCGCCATGGTCCGACGGCCCGGGGTCGGCCCTTCGGCGGCCCGCTCTGCGCGGTCGGCCGTCCGACGGGCCCGGCGGTCACTGCTTGGTCAGGACCTCCGTCCTGGCCGCGGTCGATCCGACCGACGTGTAGTCGTAGTCCGGTACGGGTGCGGGAGTCGCCTTGCGGCGCCGGTCCACCAGGGCGCCCGCCGCCGCGACCGCCAGGCCGACCAGGGCGACCACCGTGACGAACAGCAGGGCCGGCCGGTAGCCGTCCAGCTGGGCCTGTGGGCTGTCGCCGCCCGCGCTGCCGGCCGTGATCATCGCGGTCGCTCCGGCCAGCACCACCGCGGTGCCGACCTGGATGGCGGTGTTCACCAGGCCCGAGGCCAGGCCCTGCTCCTCGTCGGCCACGCCGTCGGTGGCGGCGATGTTCACCGACGGGAAGGCGAACGCGAAGCCCACGCCGAGCAGCAGCATCGAGGGCAGCACCAGGCCCGGGTACGAGCTGTGCTCGTCCAGCCGCAGGAACAGCGCGAAGGCGGCGACCAGTGAGAGCAGACCGATCGGCAGCAGCCGTCCGGTGCCGAAGCGGTCGACGATCGGGCCCATGAAGGGTGCCGAGAGCGCGATGAGGGCCGCGGCCGGGAGCAGCCCGAGGGCCATCTCCAGGGCCGACCAGCCGAGCAGGTGCTGGAGGTAGAGGGTGACCACGAACTGGAACCCGCCGTACGCGCCGGTCATCGCGAAGGCGACCACGTTGGCCCGGGCGACGGAGCCGTTGCGGAAGATGCCGAGCCGGACCAGCGGGTGCGCGGTACGGCTCTCCACCCGTACGAAGGCGGCGGCCAGCACGGCGACGACGAGCAGCGAGCCGAGGGTGCGCGGGCTCAGCCAGCCGGCGCCCTGGGCCTCGGTGACGGTGAAGACCAGCAGCAGCACGGTCGCGGTGCCGGTGATCGCGCCCAGCACGTCGTAGCCGCCCTTGGCGGGCTCCTCGACCGGGCGGGGGAGCAGCCGGACGGCGAAGGCCAGGGCGAGCAGCGCGACCGGGACGGGCATCAGGAAGGTCCAGCGCCAGCCGACCGAGGTGAGCAGGCCGCTGAGCACCAGGCCGAGCGAGAAGCCGCTGGCGCCGCAGGTGGTGTAGATGGACAGCGCGCGGTTGCGGGCCGGGCCCTCCGCGAAGGTCGTGGTGATGATCGACAGGCCGGCCGGGGCGGTGAAGGCGGCGCTGACGCCCTTGAGGAAGCGGGCCGCGATCAGCAGGCCGCCGTCGTCGACCAGGCCGCCGACCAGCGAGGCGGCGGCGAAGACGCCCAGGGCCACCAGGAACACCCGGCGGCGGCCGAGCAGGTCGGCGGCGCGTCCGCCGAGCAGCAGCAGGCCGCCGTAGCCGAGCACGTAGCCGGAGACCACCCACTGCAGGGTGGAGGTGGACAGGTGCAGGTCGGAGCCGATGGACGGAAGGGCGACGCCCACCATGGAGACGTCCAGGGCGTCCAGGAACATGGCGGCGCAGAGCACGATCAGGGTGCCCCAGAGGCGGGGAGTCCAGTGCGGTCCGCTGGTTGACGGGGCATCGGGTGACGTGACGGTCGCGGTGGTCATGGGGAGGACAGTACATGCACGTGCATCCAATGCAAGTGAATTAGATGTGAACGCAATAATTGCTGATGCACGTGCTAGGGTGGCGGCGTGGCTGAACTCGACTCCCCGGCGGAGGCAGGTCTCGTCGCGCAGTGGCGCGAGCTGCTGGCGCGGCATGCCGCCACGGCCTGCCTGCTCGACCGCGAGCTGGGCGAGCGGTACGGGCTGGGAATGAGCGAGTTCGAGGTGCTGGAGCGCCTCGTCGAGGAGTGCGGCGGCGGCGGGCACGCGGTGCGGGTGAGCGAGCTGGCCCACACCGTGCACCTGAGCCAGAGCGCGCTCTCCCGGCTGATCGCCCGCCTGGAGAAGGCCGGACTGGTCACCCGGGCGATGTGTGAGAGCGATCGGCGGGGCGTCCTGCTCACCCTCACCGAGGCCGGCCGGGAGCGCTACGAGCAGGCCAGGCCGCTCCACCGCGAGGTGCTGGACCTGACCCTCGGCGACGGTCTGGGCCCGGTCGGCGGGCCACCCTCCTCGGGCTGACGGTCCGTCAGCAGGTCGGCGGTGGTGCTGGGTTGCCTCAGCGCAGCGGTGCGGGGTTGCCTCAGAACAGTGTCCGCAGCCCCGGTGCGGCGGCCAGCAGGACGACCACGGCGGGCGTGGCGAGTGCCGCGACGGTGAGCCGCAGCCGGTGCGGGACGGAGAGCCGCGGACGGCCCGCGAGCAGCCGGTCCACCCGCTTCGGCGACTGCGCCAGGCCGGGCGGACAGGAGCCGAACACCCCGCGGTCCAGGTTGAGTTCGGCCAGTGCGAGGGCGGTGGTGTGCCGGCCGTGTCGACGGGCGGCCCGGTCGTCGGCGGCCAGTTCGACCAGCTCCGCCACCTGGTCCCGGAAGGCGCTGAACACGCCGACCCCGGGGAAGCCGGAGGCGAGCGCCTGGGCGAACTGCTGGAGCCAGTGGTGCCGGGCCCGGACATGGCCGCGCTCATGGCTCAGCACGGCGGCCAGCTCCCGGTCGGTCAGCTGCTGGAGGGCGCCGGTGGTGACCACCAGCCGGGAGTCCGGCCCGGGCAGCGACCACGCCTCGGGGCGGACGTTCTCCAGTACCACCAGGCGCTCCCGGCGGGCCCGGGCCGTCTCGATCGTGCCCGGCAACTCCGGGGCGCGGCTGGCCAGTTGGGCGTGGCGCCGACTGCGCAGTGCCTTGGCCGTACGGACCTCCCGGGTGAGTGCCAGCACCGTCTGCACCCCGCCCGCGGCCAGCACCGCGGCGCACAGCCGGCCCCAGCCCTCGGCGCCCTGGAGGCCGTACGCCGCCTCCACGCCGTGCGGTGCGCCGGCGAACACCATCGCGCGCAGCTCCGGCAGGGCGGCGGAGGCCGCCAGGAGGAGTCCCAGCGCGCAGCAGAGCAGCACGGCCACCACCAGGCACTGCCACACCAGCAGCGCCAGCACTGGTTCGCGCTCCGCCCAGCGGGCCCGGGCCAGCAGCCGGGGCGCGACGGTCGAGAGCAGCAGTCCGAGCAGCAGCAGGACGATCAGGGCAGGCATCGATGGGCTCCCCGAGTACGCACGGAACGCGACAACGCGCTCCCTGCCAACCTATGTGCTGGCGAGGCGCGGTGGAACGGCTTTCGGCCGGCCAGTGACCAACGCCACGCCCGGGCAGGCGCCTTGGGGTGCCGACGAACGCCTTGCGGGTGCCGAGCGGGGGGCCCTGGTCGTCACATGGTCAGGAGCATGGCGAACATGCCGATGCCCATGGTGAGCCGGCAGGCCTGCGGCAGCCCGGCGGTGCCGATCGCGAGGGGGCCCGCCGGGGTGCGCAGCAGCCGGCTGCCGGTCCAGAGGGTGTACCCGCCGAAGTAGAGGAGGAGCGCCCCGGTCAGCGCCGGAAGGCCCAGGGCGGCGGCCCGGTGGTGCTGGTGGCCGGAGGCGGTCGCCATCGCGACCGCCATGTACGTCATGGCGAGCGCGCCGACGGCGTGGTGCAGCCGGTGGGTCCGCCCGGCCGGGGCGTGGGCGGCGGCGAGCAGGAAGCCGGCGGCGGGGAGGCCGAACAGGGCGGCCCAGACGGTGGGCGGAACGGCGGCTCCGGTGACGGCCATCGCGGCCATCCCCAGCCCCATCAGCGCCTCGGCGGCGTCGGACTCGCGGGTGAGCGGTCCGTGCGTGCCGCCCGGGGCGCAGGGGGAGTGGCGCAGCCGGACCAGGCAGGAGGTGCCGGCGCCGGCGGCGAGGAGGGCGAGGAGCCAGTTGACCAGGACGGGTCCGTGCTGCAACGGCGGCCTCCCGGGGCGGTGGGCGCCGGGGAGGCGAACAGGCGACGACGGACAGATGGCGACGAACAGCGGACAGCTGACAGATGATGAAATCTGTCGGCTGTCATCTGTCATCTGTCATCCGTCGGTTGTCGTCTGTTCGCCGCCCCCGCGCGCGGCGACGGACGTCCGCTCCACGATCACCGCACCCCGCCGGGCGCGGCCAGGCGCGTACAGGGGCGCACAGTGGTGCCGGGCGTCGCGAACGCCCCATCCGCACGCCTCGGCCGGATGTACCCGGCCGCCCGCCCCGGCCGCATGGACCCGGCCGTACCCCCCCGGCCGAACGCCCGGCCGAGGGAGCCTCACCGCCCGCCGTCGGCGGAGGGCCGGGCTCAGCCCTGGAGCCGTCCGGAGGCGACCACCCGGCTGAGGAACCGCCGGGTCCGCTCCTCCTGCGGATCGCCGAACACCTGCTCCGGCGGCCCCTGTTCGAGCACCACCCCGCCGTCCAGGAAGCAGACCTGGTCGGCGACCTCGCGGGCGAACCCCATCTCGTGCGTGGAGAGGACCATCGTCATCCCCTGCTCCTTGAGGTCCCGCACCACCGACAGCACCTCGCCGACCAGCACCGGGTCGAGGGCCGCGGTGATCTCGTCCAGGAGCAGCAGCCGCGGCCCGGTGGCCAGCGCGCGCACGATGGCGACCCGCTGCTGCTGTCCGCCGGAGAGCCGGTCCGGGTACTCCTTAGCCTTGGCCGCCAGCCCGAGCCGGTCGAGCAGCTCCAGCGCCCGGGCCTCCGCCTCGCCCCGCGCGACCCGGTGCACCCGGCGCGGCGCGAGCGTGATGTTCTCCAGCACCGTCAGATGCGGGAACAGGTTGTACGACTGGAACACCACGCCGATCCGGCGCCGCACGGCGTCCTCGTCCGCGCGCGGATCGGTGATCTCCTTGCCGTCCAGGAAGATCGCCCCGTCGTCGATCCCCTCCAGCAGGTTGACGCAGCGCATCAGCGTGGACTTGCCGGAGCCGGAGGCCCCGATCAGCGCCGTCACCGAGTGCTCGGCCACGGCGAGGTCCACGTCACGCAGCACCACGTGGCCGCCGAAGGTCTTGCGCACCGACTCCAGCCGGAGCACCTCGTTCGAGGTCACACCGCACCTCCCTGGAGCTGGCGGCGGTTCATCCGGGTGGTCAGCCAGTCGGCGAACCGGGTCAGTGGAATGGTCAGCACGATGAACACCAGTCCCGCCACCAGGTACGGCGTGAAGTTGAAGGACCGGGCCGCGATGATCTTCGCCGCGTACACCGCGTCGATCGCGCCGCCGATCGAGACCAGCCCGGTGTCCTTCTGGAGGCTCACCAGGTTGTTGAGCAGCGGCGGCACCACCCGGCGGACGGCCTGCGGCAGCACCACGTAGCGCATCGCCTGCGCGTTGGTCAGGCCCAGCGACCGGGCCGCGGCCCGCTGGCTCGGGTGCACCGACTCGATGCCGGAGCGGAACACCTCCGACACGTACGCCGAGTACGTCAGCACCAGGGCCGCCCCGCCCAGCAGCAGCGGATCGGTGGTCACCCCGGTCAGCCGCAGCGCGGGCACCCCGGTGATCATCACCAGCAGGCAGATGATCATCGGCAGCCCGAGGAAGAAGTCCACGTACGCGGTGGCCAGCAGCCGCACCGGCAGGAAGACCGGTCCGCGCAACGTCCGGAGCACCGCCAGCAGCAGTCCGAACACCAGGATCAGCGCCCCGCAGCCGAGCATCAGCTCCAGGTTCAGCCGCAGCCCCTTCAGCACCTCGGGCAGCGCCTGCCGGGCGTAGTCGAGGTTGAAGAAGGTCCGTCGGGTCACCTCCCAGCCCGGGGAGTTGACGACCAGCAGGTAGAGCACGGCGGCCGTCGCCAGGGTGGACCCGGTGGCGATCAGCGCCGAGCGCCGGGCCCGGGCCCGCCGGTAGGCCTCGTGCGCCAGCCGCCGCTCGGACGGGCGGTAGTCGTCCTCCGCCGCCGGCGCACCGGTCGGCGAAGCCGCCGCCCCGGACCGCGGTGCCGGCGTCCCGGCACCCGTGCCAGGACCCCCGGTCCGCGCGCCCGGCGTCCCGCTCCGGTCACCCTGAGCCTTGGCGAGCTCCACCGGACCCGCACCCTGCGACGCCTCCCCGCTCAGTTCGGGGCCCAGGTCGGCGCTCACTTCAGCACCGGTGCCGAGACGGCGTCGGAGAGCCACTGCTTCTCCAGCTTCGCCAGCGTGCCGTCGGCGCGCAGCGCGTCCACCGCCTGCGAGACGCAGCCGGTCAGCTTGGAGCCCTTGTCCAGCACCAGTCCGAACTGCTCGGCCTTCGCCGTCGCCTCGAACTGGCCGACCACCTGGGCCTCCGGCACCTCGGCGCCGGTGATGTAGAAGGCGGTCGGCAGGTCCACCACCAGGGCCTCGATCTGGCCGTTCTTCAGCGCGGCCTTGGCCAGGTCGTTGGAGTCGAAGACGGCCGGCTGGGTGGTCGGCTTGATGGTGCCGGTGATGGTGTCCAGGCTCGTGGTGCCGACCTGCGCACCGAGCTTGGTGCCCTTGAGGTCGGCGATGCTCCTGGCGCCGGCCGCCTTGGAGTTCTTCAGCGCGATGACGGTCTGGCGCACGTCGTAGTAGCCGGAGGAGAAGTCCACCGCCTGCTTGCGCTCGTCGCTGACGGACACCTGGTTGATGTCGAAGTCGAAGTCCTTGGCGCCCGGCGCGGTCGCCTTGTTGAACGGCGCGACCACCCAGCCGACCTTCTCCTTGGGGTAGCCGAGCTTCTCGGCGACGGCGTAGGCCACGGCGGACTCGAAGCCCTTGCCGTTCTCCGGCTTGTCCTCGGAGAACCAGGGGTCGTACGCCGGCTTGTCCGTGCCGACGGTCAGCGTGCCGGCGGTGCGCGTGGCCAGGGCCCCCGGCGCGCAGCCCGCCGCCGACCCGGCCGCGCCCGGGGCGCCGGAGGCGGCGTCGGACGTCGAGTCCTGCGGCGCGCAGGCGGTGAGCACGGCCGCGGCGGCGACCAGCGCGGCGACGGGCAGTACGGCGGACGGCTTGCGGAGGGTCATGACGGGGCTCCAGGGAAGGACCGGCGGGACGGTGGAACGAGAAGGAGGGGTACGGGAGGCCGCGAGGGGCGGCCCGCGTCCCGGCGGGTCACTTCCCCCCGGTGGCGGCGCCGGAACACACGCGGCATGGTCGGCGTACGGGGCCGCGTCCGCGGTGCCCCCCGAGTCGGATCGGCGGCAGCCGGGTCGGCGGCGGACCGGTCAACAACAGCGGCGACAGCGGCAGCGGAGGCCGCGCGCGCGACAGCGACGGCGACGGCGCACCTGCCGACGGGAGGGCACCCGGAACGGGCTGTCGTGGCGTACGGCCACCGTGATCACCGCCGGGAGCATGCGGGGAGGTTCGCATCAGGACGGCGCATCTGTCCAGAACATCCAGATCAGTGTCCACATGTCGGACAACCCGTCTCCCGCCGAAGGTTTAGGCGTCGGAGGGGCGGTACGCCGGAGCTTTGCCGGTCCTTGCCCTCTTGAACGGGAGAACCTTTCGTACTTATGGTGTTCCCGTTGAAATAACTCCTGTCGAAGTGAGTCCCCGATGCAGAATCTTTCGCCAAGGCTCGCTGTGGCGGCCGACGCCCCGGTCTCGACCCTCGCCGGCCACCCGGCCTGGCTGCGCCTGAAGGAGGCCGTCGAGACGCTGCGCCCGCTCCAGTCCAAGGACGGCTCGATCGACCTGTCCGCCGTCCAGCGGCACACGGTCGACCCGCTGGTCGCCACCGTCCGCGCCGCCGTCGAGGAGCTCGCACCGAACTTCCCGCACGACGCCGCCTACCTGGCCGCCGTCGACGCGGACCTCGCCAAGTGGGCCGACACCGGCTACCGCGAGCCCGACTTCCTGGACTCGCTGCTCGCCTTCCAGCCCGCCGACCAGCGCGAGGACGGCCTGGAGCACCTCGTCGTCTTCCCGATGTACACCCAGAACGGCAACCCGGACCGCAACCTGGAAGCCGTCCTGCTGCGCGTCGTGTGGCCCGACTGGCTGGCCGAGCTGGAGCGCACCCGCTTCGACAACCCGATGTTCGTGCCGATCACCTTCACGGACTTCACCGCCGGCTACGACACCAACTCCGCCGTGCTCTTCCCCGAGACGGTCGCCGTGCGCAAGGCGCCGGAGCGCTTCACCTGGGGCGGCATCTTCTGCGACCGCGAGGCCGCCCGCTTCCGCGCGGTGTCCACCAGCGCCGTCCAGCAGCTCGGCCTGGAGATCCCGGCCGACGCCGAGGGCCTGCTCCAGGACCAGCAGCGCGCGCAGGAGACCTTCGTCCTGTGGGACCTGGTCCACGACCGCACCCACAGCCACGGCGACCTGCCCTTCGACCCCTTCATGATCAAGCAGCGCAGCCCGTTCTGGATGTACGGCCTGGAGGAGCTCCGCTGCGACCTCACCACCTTCAAGGAGGCGGTGAAGCTGGAGACCGAGGGCAACCCGCACGCCCGCGACGTCCAGTACGCGATCCTCTTCGACCGCCTGTTCCGCTTCCCGGTCTCCGGCGACCGGGTGCGCAACTACGACGGCCTCGGCGGCCAGCTGCTCTTCGCCTACCTGCACAAGCACGACGCCCTGCGCTGGCGCGACAACCGCCTCAGCATCGACTGGGAGCGCGCCCCGCAGGTCACCAACGCGCTCTGCGGCGAGATCGAGAAGCTGTACCGCGACGGCATCGACCGGCCCAAGCCGGCCCACTGGATCGCCGCCTACGAGCTGGTCTCCCGGTACCTCACCCCGCACCCCGCCTCGACCTGGGCGAAGGGCCCCGAGGCCCTCCCGCTCGGCATCACCGACGGCAAGGCCCTCAACAAGGCCCTGTGCGACGCCGTGCTCCCGGACGAGTTCCCGCTGAGCATGTTCTACGAGGCCCTCAACAAGAAGCTGAGCGGCGTCATCGCCTCCACCACCGGCATCACCGGTACCACCGCCCAGGGAGCCGCAGCGTGACCACCTCCACCAACGCCCCGCTGGCCGGCAAGGTCATCGCCGTCGCCGGAGCCAGCGGGCCGGCCGGCCGCGCCGTCCTGCGCCGCCTCACCGCCGACGGCGCCACCGTGATCGGCGCCGACATCGACGCCCAGCGGCTGGAGTCCGCCCTGGACGCCACCCGGGTGGCCGTCCGCGGCGCCAAGGTCAGCGGCCAGGTGATCGACCTGCTCGACCCGCAGGAGGTCCACGACTGGGCCGACCACCTGGAGTCCGAGCACGGCCACGTCGACGGCCTGTTCCACCTGGTGGGCGGCTGGCGCGGCAGCAAGACCTTCTTCGACACCCGGCTGGACGACTGGGACTTCCTGCACGACACCGTCGTGCGCACCCTCCAGCACACCTCGCTGGCCTTCCAGCCCGCGCTGGTCCGCAGCACCGCCGGCCGCTACGCGATGATCTCCGCCTCGGCCGCGCACAAGCCCACCGCCGGCGGCGCCGCGTACGCGGCCGCCAAGGCCGCCACCGAGGCCTGGACCCTCGCCATGGCCGACTCCTTCAAGAAGGAGACCACCGACCCCGAGGGCGAGCCCACCGCGGCGGCTGCGATCCTGGTCATCAAGGCGCTGGTCAGCCCCGAAATGCGGGCCGAGAAGCCGGAGGCGAAGTTCGCCGGCTTCACCGACACGGCCGACCTCGCCGGACACCTGGCGGCCCTCTGGGACCGCCCCGCAGCGGAACTGAACGGACAGCACCTGTGGCTGACAGCCCGATGACCGACTCCAACCGTACGGACGCGGTACGGCGGCACGACCCCGCCGTCCGCGGCTTCGCCAGCGACAACTACGCCGGTGTGCACCCGGAGGTGCTCGCCGCGATAGCCCTCGCCAACGGCGGTCACCAGATCGCCTACGGCGAGGACGACTACACGGCCCACCTCCAGCACGTCTTCCGCCGCCACTTCGGCGAGAAGGCGGAGGCCTACCCCGTCTTCAACGGCACCGGCGCCAACGTGGTCGCCCTCCAGTCGCTGCTCCCGCGCTGGGGCGCGGTGGTCTGCGCCGAGTCCGCCCACATCCACGTGGACGAGGGCGGCGCCCCGGAGAAGATGGGCGGCATCAAGCTGCTCACCGTCCCCACCCCGGACGGCAAGCTCACCCCCGAGCTGCTCGACCAGCAGGCCTGGGGCTTCGGCGACGAGCACCGCGCGCAGCCGCTCGCGGTCTCCATCACCCAGAGCACCGAGCTCGGCACCCTCTACACCGTCGACGAGATCCGCGCGATCACCGAGCACGCCCACCAGCTGGGCATGCTCGTCCACGTGGACGGCTCCCGCCTGGCCAACGCGGCCGCCTCGCTCGGCCAGCCGCTGCGCGCCTTCACCACCGACGTGGGCGTGGACGTGCTCTCCTTCGGCGGGACGAAGAACGGCCTGCTGCTCGGCGAGGTCGTGGTGGTGCTCAACCCCGAGCGGGTGCGCAACATCAAGTACCTGCGCAAGACCTCGATGCAGCTCGCCTCGAAGATGCGCTTCGTCTCGGTGCAGTTCGAGGCCCTGCTCTCCGGTGACCTGTACCTGCGCAACGCCGGCCACGCCAACGCGATGGCCAGCCGCCTGGAGGCCGCGGTCCGGAAGATCGACGGCGTCGAGGTGGTCCGCCCGGTCCAGGCGAACGCGGTGTTCGCGATCCTCCCGCGCGAGGTGAGCGAGCGGCTGCAGAAGCGCTACCGCTTCTACTTCTGGAACGAGCACACCGGCGAGGTCCGCTGGATGTGCGCCTTCGACACCACGGAGGCCGACATCGACGCCTTCGCGGCGGCCATCGCCGAGGAGATGGGCCGCACCTGACGGTGCTCGAACAACGGATCGTCCCGCCCTGCGACAGCAGGGCGGGACGATTTGCATGTGGCGGGCCCGTCCCCGTACAGTTCCGGAGTCGCCGCGGGAGACCGGGGCGGCAAAGCGGAAAGCGAATCCGATGAATGAAACTCCGGAAAACGGGGCGGAAAACGTCTGATAAGCTGGAAACACAGAAGAACGAAGCCCGGAGGGCCTGCTGGAAGGCGGCTCGAAGGAAGCGTCCGTTCCTTGAGAACTCAACAGCGTGCCAAAAGTCAACGCCAGATATGTTGACATCCCCGGCCTCAGGATTCCTGGGGTTGGAGATTCCTTTTGAAACAAACACTAGCGAGGACGCAGTGCGCGGGGCCGCCCTATTCCGGTGGTTGCCGTGCCGCTCAACGCGGGTGTGCACCCGATTACGGGTAAACATTCACGGAGAGTTTGATCCTGGCTCAGGACGAACGCTGGCGGCGTGCTTAACACATGCAAGTCGAACGGTGAAGCCCTTCGGGGTGGATCAGTGGCGAACGGGTGAGTAACACGTGGGCAATCTGCCCTGCACTCTGGGACAAGCCCTGGAAACGGGGTCTAATACCGGATACGACCTTCCTCCGCATGGGGGTTGGTGGAAAGCTCCGGCGGTGCAGGATGAGCCCGCGGCCTATCAGCTTGTTGGTGGGGTAATGGCCTACCAAGGCGACGACGGGTAGCCGGCCTGAGAGGGCGACCGGCCACACTGGGACTGAGACACGGCCCAGACTCCTACGGGAGGCAGCAGTGGGGAATATTGCACAATGGGCGAAAGCCTGATGCAGCGACGCCGCGTGAGGGATGACGGCCTTCGGGTTGTAAACCTCTTTCAGCAGGGAAGAAGCGCAAGTGACGGTACCTGCAGAAGAAGCACCGGCTAACTACGTGCCAGCAGCCGCGGTAATACGTAGGGTGCGAGCGTTGTCCGGAATTATTGGGCGTAAAGAGCTCGTAGGCGGCCTGTCGCGTCGGATGTGAAAGCCCGGGGCTTAACCCCGGGTCTGCATTCGATACGGGCAGGCTAGAGTGTGGTAGGGGAGATCGGAATTCCTGGTGTAGCGGTGAAATGCGCAGATATCAGGAGGAACACCGGTGGCGAAGGCGGATCTCTGGGCCATTACTGACGCTGAGGAGCGAAAGCGTGGGGAGCGAACAGGATTAGATACCCTGGTAGTCCACGCCGTAAACGTTGGGAACTAGGTGTTGGCGACATTCCACGTCGTCGGTGCCGCAGCTAACGCATTAAGTTCCCCGCCTGGGGAGTACGGCCGCAAGGCTAAAACTCAAAGGAATTGACGGGGGCCCGCACAAGCAGCGGAGCATGTGGCTTAATTCGACGCAACGCGAAGAACCTTACCAAGGCTTGACATATGCCGGAAACACCCAGAGATGGGTGCCCCCTTGTGGTCGGTATACAGGTGGTGCATGGTTGTCGTCAGCTCGTGTCGTGAGATGTTGGGTTAAGTCCCGCAACGAGCGCAACCCTTGTTCTGTGTTGCCAGCATGCCTTTCGGGGTGATGGGGACTCACAGGAGACTGCCGGGGTCAACTCGGAGGAAGGTGGGGACGACGTCAAATCATCATGCCCCTTATGTCTTGGGCTGCACACGTGCTACAATGGTCGGTACAAAGGGCTGCGATGCCGTGAGGCGGAGCGAATCCCAAAAAGCCGGCCTCAGTTCGGATTGGGGTCTGCAACTCGACCCCATGAAGTTGGAGTTGCTAGTAATCGCAGATCAGCATGCTGCGGTGAATACGTTCCCGGGCCTTGTACACACCGCCCGTCACGTCACGAAAGTCGGTAACACCCGAAGCCGGTGGCCTAACCCGTAAGGGGAGGAGCCGTCGAAGGTGGGACCAGCGATTGGGACGAAGTCGTAACAAGGTAGCCGTACCGGAAGGTGCGGCTGGATCACCTCCTTTCTAAGGAGCACATAGCCGCTTGCAGGCGAATGTCCTGCACGGGTTGCTCATGGGTGGAACGTTGACTATTCGGCACAGTGGAGAACGGACTGCCAGTACTGCCCTTCGGGGCGTGGAAGACAGGTCCTGTATCGACTGTGTCGGGCACGTTGTTGGGTCCTGAGGGAACGGGTAACCGTTGTCTCAGAGCTGGCCTCACTTGAGGTGGTCTTCGGATCGTCGAGGGTGGGTGACTGGTCGTTGTTTGAGAACTGCACAGTGGACGCGAGCATCTGTGGCCAAGTTTTTAAGGGCGCACGGTGGATGCCTTGGCACTAGGAACCGATGAAGGACGTGGGAGGCCACGATAGTCCCCGGGGAGCCGTCAACCAGGCTTTGATCCGGGGGTTTCCGAATGGGGAAACCCGGCAGTCGTCATGGGCTGTCACCCGCTGCTGAACACATAGGCAGTGTGGAGGGAACGCGGGGAAGTGAAACATCTCAGTACCCGCAGGAAGAGAAAACAACCGTGATTCCGGGAGTAGTGGCGAGCGAAACTGGATGAGGCTAAACCGGAATGGTGTGAGACCCGGCAGGGGTTGCCGTTTCGGGGTCGTGGGATTTTTCTTGACCGGTCTGCCGGCCGGTCGGCGAGTCAGAAACCGTATGGGTAGTCGAAGGACATGCGAAAGGTCCGGCGTAGAGGGTAAGACCCCCGTAGACGAAATCTGTACGGCTCGTTTGAAGAACTCCCAAGTAGCACGGGGCCCGAGAAATCCCGTGTGAATCTGGCGGGACCACCCGCTAAGCCTAAATATTCCCTAGTGACCGATAGCGGATAGTACCGTGAGGGAATGGTGAAAAGTACCGCGGGAGCGGAGTGAAATAGTACCTGAAACCGTGTGCCTACAAGCCGTGGGAGCGTCGTTCGCCAGCTTGCTGGTGGGCCGTGACTGCGTGCCTTTTGAAGAATGAGCCTGCGAGTTTGCGGTGTGTAGCGAGGTTAACCCGTGTGGGGTAGCCGTAGCGAAAGCGAGTCCGAATAGGGCGGTTGAGTTGCATGCCCAAGACCCGAAGCGGAGTGATCTAGCCATGGGCAGGTTGAAGCGCGGGTAAGACCGTGTGGAGGACCGAACCCACCAGGGTTGAAAACCTGGGGGATGACCTGTGGTTAGGGGTGAAAGGCCAATCAAACTCCGTGATAGCTGGTTCTCCCCGAAATGCATTTAGGTGCAGCGTCACGTGTTTCTTGCCGGAGGTAGAGCACTGGATAGGCGATGGGCCTTACCGGGTTACTGACCTTAGCCAAACTCCGAATGCCGGTAAGTGAGAGCGTGGCAGTGAGACTGTGGGGGATAAGCTCCATGGTCGAGAGGGAAACAGCCCAGAACACCGACTAAGGTCCCTAAGCGTGTGCTAAGTGGGAAAGGATGTGGAGTCGCAGAGACAACCAGGAGGTTGGCTTAGAAGCAGCCACCCTTGAAAGAGTGCGTAATAGCTCACTGGTCAAGTGATTCCGCGCCGACAATGTAGCGGGGCTCAAGCACATCACCGAAGTCGTGTCATTGCAGCATTAAGGGCCAACGCCTGCTGTGATGGGTAGGGGAGCGTCGTGTGCCGGGTGAAGCGGCGGTGGAAACCAGTCGTGGACGGTATACGAGTGAGAATGCAGGCATGAGTAGCGATACAAGAGTGGGAAACTCTTGCGCCGATTGACCAAGGGTTCCTGGGTCAAGCTGATCTGCCCAGGGTAAGTCGGGACCTAAGGCGAGGCCGACAGGCGTAGTCGATGGACAACGGGTTGATATTCCCGTACCCGCTTTGAAGCGCCAACGCTGAACCTCTTGATGCTAAGCCCGTGAAGCCGGCCTGGAGTCTTCGGACGAAGGGACGTGGTGGAGCCGGTGGCCCAACGGGGTAGTAGGTGAGCGATGGGGTGACGCAGGAAGGTAGTCCAGCCCGGGCGGTGGTTGTCCCGGGGTAAGGGTGTAGGCCGTGAGGTAGGCAAATCCGCCTCACATGAAGGCTGAGACCTGATGCCGAGCCGATTGTGGTGAAGTGGATGATCCTATGCTGTCGAGAAAAGCCTCTAGCGAGTTTCATGGTGGCCCGTACCCCAAACCGACTCAGGTGGTCAGGTAGAGAATACCGAGGCGTTCGGGTGAACTATGGTTAAGGAACTCGGCAAAATGCCCCCGTAACTTCGGGAGAAGGGGGGCCATTCCTGGTGATGGGTCTTGCACCTTGAGCTGGGGGTGGCCGCAGAGACCAGCGAGAAGCGACTGTTTACTAAAAACACAGGTCCGTGCGAAGCCGTAAGGCGATGTATACGGACTGACGCCTGCCCGGTGCTGGAACGTTAAGGGGACCGGTTAGCTTGGTTTCGACCAGGCGAAGCTGAGAACTTAAGCGCCAGTAAACGGCGGTGGTAACTATAACCATCCTAAGGTAGCGAAATTCCTTGTCGGGTAAGTTCCGACCTGCACGAATGGCGTAACGACTTCTCGACTGTCTCAACCATAGGCCCGGTGAAATTGCATTACGAGTAAAGATGCTCGTTTCGCGCAGCAGGACGGAAAGACCCCGGGACCTTTACTATAGCTTGATATTGGTGTTCGGTTCGGCTTGTGTAGGATAGGTGGGAGACTGTGAAGCAGCAACGCCAGTTGTTGTGGAGTCGCCGTTGAAATACCACTCTGGTCGTGCTGGATGTCTAACCTGGGTCCGTGATCCGGATCAGGGACAGTGTCTGGTGGGTAGTTTAACTGGGGCGGTTGCCTCCTAAAGGGTAACGGAGGCGCCCAAAGGTTCCCTCAGCCTG
Organism: Kitasatospora sp. Xyl93; assembly: GCF_055383135.1. Lineage (NCBI taxonomy): Bacteria > Bacillati > Actinomycetota > Actinomycetes > Kitasatosporales > Streptomycetaceae > Kitasatospora > Kitasatospora sp. Xyl93. The sequence goes on from NZ_AP029185.1 coordinate 6,986,154, forward strand.
GTTGGCAATCAGGTGTTGAGTGTAAGTGCACAAGGGAGCTTGACTGTGAGACTGACGGGTCGAGCAGGTACGAAAGTAGGGACTAGTGATCCGGCGGTGGCTTGTGGAAGCGCCGTCGCTCAACGGATAAAAGGTACCCCGGGGATAACAGGCTGATCTTCCCCAAGAGTCCATATCGACGGGATGGTTTGGCACCTCGATGTCGGCTCGTCGCATCCTGGGGCTGGAGTAGGTCCCAAGGGTTGGGCTGTTCGCCCATTAAAGCGGTACGCGAGCTGGGTTTAGAACGTCGTGAGACAGTTCGGTCCCTATCCGCTGTGCGCGTAGGAGTGTTGAGAAGGGCTGTCCCTAGTACGAGAGGACCGGGACGGACGAACCTCTGGTGTGCCAGTTGTTCTGCCAAGGGCATGGCTGGTTGGCTACGTTCGGGAGGGATAACCGCTGAAAGCATCTAAGCGGGAAGCCTGCTTCGAGATGAGCACTCCCACCTCCTTGAGAGGGTAAGGCTCCCAGTAGACGACTGGGTTGATAGGCCGGATATGGAAGCCCTGTGAGGGGTGGAGTTGACCGGTACTAATAGGCCGAGGGCTTGTCCTCAGTTGCTCGCGTCCACTGTGTTGTTCTGAAACAACGACCCGCCCGTGTCCACGGGTGTGCGGTTGACAGTTTCATAGTGTTTCGGTGGTCATAGCGTGAGGGAAACGCCCGGTTACATTCCGAACCCGGAAGCTAAGCCTTACAGCGCCGATGGTACTGCAGGGGGGACCCTGTGGGAGAGTAGGACGCCGCCGAACAATCATTGCTGAAGAACCCCCATCCGGGATCCGGATGGGGGTTCTTCGCATTTCCGGAGCCGAACGCTCTATTCGTCGGACTCGGAGCCGGCGCCGGAATCGGAATCGGACTCGGACTCCGTCCCGGGCCGCGGCTGTTCGGTGGCTCCCTGTCCCTGGGCCTGGGCCGGCTTCTGGGAATCGGGCCGGGGCGCCTGGGGTGCCTCCGACGCCTGACCGGATGCCTGACCCGAGGGCTGGTCGGAAGGCCGATCCGAAGGGGCGGCCGACGCCTGGGCCGTGGCCTGGGCCTGTTCGGCGGGAGCCGCCGGGCCGTCCGCCGTCCCCCAGGCCGGCCGGCTGAGCCACTTGTCCGCGCTGTTGGTGAGGCGGACGACGCCCGTACCGTCCGGTCGCATGCTGTAGAGGTCGGCCCCGGCGCCCGCGGGGGCCTGGGCGAAGACGATGGACTTGCCGTCGGGCGCGTAGGCGGCCGTGCCGTAGAAGGTGTCCGAGGGCGCGGGGGTCAGGGCGCCGATGGCGCTGCCGTCGGGGTGGACGGTGTAGATCCCGCCGCCGGGGGCGTTGTCGGGGCCGGCCGGGTAGGTGGTGAAGAGGATCTGGGTGCCGTCCGGGGACCAGTCCGCCCGGTCGCCGGCGCGCAGTTCCCAGGGGGTGAGCTGGCGCAGCCCGGTGCCGTCCGCGTTGACGACGTAGATGGCGCGGCTGTCGGCGGGCTGCCCGGTGGCGCTGGTCCGGTACTCGAAGGTGAGCTGCTTGCCGTCGGGGGACCAGCTGGGGTTGCTGACCGCGCCGGAGTAGGGCTTGTCGTTGGTGAGGAAGGTGAGCCGCTGGACGTCGGTGCCCTCGGGGCTCATCAGGTAGAGGTCCGAGTACTGGATCTGGTGGCTGCCGGCCGCGTCCACGGCGCCCCAGGAACGGCTGAAGGCGACCTGCCTGCCGTTCGGGGAGAAGGCGGGGGCGCGCTCGTCCTCGTTGGCGCAGTCGGCGGTGCCGCTCTCGCACAGCGGGCTGACCTGGTGCTCGGTGCCGCCGTCGGCGGGGACGGTCCAGAGCCGGGCGGCGCCGGTCTGCGGGTCGGTGCGGTCGAAGGCGATGGTGGTGCCGTCCGGGGACCAGTCCGGGCGGTCGTCGAGGGCGCGGGCCGGCGGCTGGGTGACCTGGTGCTGGCCGGCGCCGTCGGGCGTGAAGGTGACGATCGCGCTGCTGCTGCGGGAGGCGTCGGTGTAGGCGCGGCTGACGATCAGACCGTTGTGCACGGCGGCCGCGGGCGCTCCGGCGGCCGCGCCGATCACACCGGGGGTCGCGCCGGGGGCCGCGGCGGGTGTCGCCTCGGGGGTGGCGCTGGGGACTTCCGGCCGGATCTCCGAGAGCGGGATCTCCCCGGGTTCGGCCCCGCAGCCGGTGAGCAGGGTGCCCAGGAGCAGAAGGCCCGCACCGGCGCTCGCGCGGGTGCGGGCCCTGCCCGTTGGTGACTGCCGTGTTCCGGTGGTGATCCGTGCCATCTCCGCCTCCGAGCCTTCGACCACTCCGACGTGTGCCCCCGTCGCGGATTCAGGACGAAGGCCCCTGAAAGGAGCTGTCACTGTGTCAGACGGGGGCGTCGGCGGCCGGGCGACACGCGACGGAACGCGCTCGCTCGATCGCACGGAGTAGGTGTGGCGGGTGGAGCGGAGGAGTCAGCCCCGGGCGGCGCGGCGCTCGGCCTTGTCGAGGGCCTCCGCCTCGTCCTCGGCCTCGGCGACCTCCAGGGTGGGCGCGGTGCCGCCGAGGTGGGCGGGCAGCCACCAGCTGTCGTCCGGGCCGGAGGGCTTGCCGGGGTACTCGCGCTGGGCCTTGTCGAGCATCTCGCCCATGGCGGCGCGCAGCCTCCGGGTGACCATCACGGGCTTGTCGTCCGGCCCGAGGTGGATCGGTTCGCCGATCATGATGGTGACCGGGACGTGCCGCTTGGTGAGGGTCTTCGGGCGGCCCTTGGTCCAGAGCTGCTGGGTGCCCCAGAGCACCACGGGCAGCAGCGGGGCGCCGGAGTCGGCGGCCATCCGGGCGGCGCCGGTCTTGAACTTCTTCAGCATGAACGAGCGGCTGATGGTCGCCTCGGGGAACACCCCCACCACCTCGCCGGACTTGAGGGCGCGCACGGCGGCCTCGTACGCGGGCTGGCCGTCGGTGCGGTCCACCGGGATGTGCTTCATGCCGCGCATCAGCGGGCCGGAGATCCGGTGCCTGAAGACGTCGTCCTTGGCCATGAAGCGGGTCTTGCGCTTGCCGCCGCGGTACGCGCCGAGGCCCGCGAACAGGAAGTCCAGGTAACTGATGTGGTTGCTGACCAGGACGGCTCCCCCCCTGGCGGGGATGTGTTCGGCGCCCACGATCTTGATCCGCACGTCGAGCGCGCGGAAGGCGGTGAGTGCGGCGCCGATCACCGGCGGGTACACGAACTCTGCCACGGTCAATCCTGACTTCCACGGGCCGGAGCCCGGTTCGGCGGGTACCCGCTCCGTTGCGCGGGCGGTGCCGACCGGAGCACGGCACGCCGCGGCGGTCACGGGTGATTCACGGAGATGATCCCCCGAACGAGTGCCCTCTGTCACCTGAGGGGTGCGGTCAAGCGAATTTTGGCGGTGTGACGTCCGTGATGAATTCGAACGGGAACTTTTCCGGGCTCCCGGGTCAGGCGCGGGCGGTGAGGCGGCCCTGGGCGCGCCGGACCAGCGGGTAGAGCTCGCAGCCCACGCAGTAGCCGAACGCGGCGTTGACGAAGGCGGCGGTGAGGGCGGCCGAGCCGGCCAGCACGCCGAGCCAGGTCACCTCGGCGCAGTAGCCGAGGGTGCCGACCGCGGCGAACACCGCGAGGACGCCCTGGTCGAAGCGGAGCGGCCGTTCGTCCTCGGTCGCCGAGGGCGGCGCGAGCCGGGGGAGCACCAGCAGCTGGAACAGCCGGACGTAAGGGGCCAGGCGCAGGCCGCCGAAGGCGCCGAGCGCGAAGACCAGCGTCTGGGCGGCCAGCAGGGGGCAGTTGCCGGTGCGCAGGACGACGGCGAGGACGATCGCGCTGAGCGCTGCGGCTAAGCGGGGGCCGCGAGTATCGGTCTGCAACGGGGGCTCCGGGGGTCGCGACGGGCAGCGGCAGCGGTGGGGCGTCAGCGTCGTCGGTGGACGGTGGCCCGGGCCGGGCCGATGACGCGTCGGCGGACCGGAAGCGGCGTTGGGCGACAGTCGGAGTCCACCGGCCGATCGTACGCGGCCCGGCCCCGGCGGTCGACCGGGTTTCGGGCCCCGCCGGCGCTGCCGCAGACTGGGGGGATGAGTCGTCCCGCGGTGTGCGTTGTGGTGGCTCGACGGCGGCCGGGACCGGCCGCCGCGGGCCGGGAACGACGGGAGGGTCGGGGTTGAGCACCGAGGACGGGGCGGTACGGCTGACGGAGAGCGAGCTGGGCGGGCCGCTCGGCGCGCGGGCGACGCTGGTGCAGTTCTCGACGGCGTTCTGCCAGCCGTGTCGGGCCACCCGGCGGGTGCTCTCCGAGGTGGCCGGGATGGTCGACGGGGTCGAGCACGTCGAGGTGGACGCCGAGGAGCGGCTGGAGCTGGTCCGCCGGCTGGAGGTCCGGCGGACGCCGACCGTCCTGGTGCTGGACGGGGCGGGCCGGGTGGTGCGGCGGGCGGCGGGGCAGCCGCGCAGGGTGGACGTGATCGCGGCGCTCGGCCGCGTGGTGTGAGGCGGGTGCGGGTCCCGGTGGGAGCCCTGGGATGAGCGATCCGGCCGCACTTGTTCCGCCCCGTCGGGTGGAGTCGGTCCCGGGCTGGGGCAGGATGGGCGCAGGCGGCGGGAGCAGCCGCACGGCATAAGCTACTGGCCAGTAGTGACCACTGCGTTTTGGCGAGTATGCTGCCAGGAAGTTCCGGACCGGCACGGGAATTCGCTGCCCGGAGCGGGTGCGTGCCGTGTTCGCGCCCGCTTGCACCGCCGCAGCCGCCGGACGAGACCAGTACAGGAGACAAGGCCGTGAGCTTGAGGATCGTTGTCTGTGTGAAGTACGTGCCGGACGCGACGGGGGACCGTCGTTTCGCGGACGACCACACCACCGACCGGGAGGGTGTGGACGGCCTCCTGTCGGAGCTCGACGAGTACGGCGTGGAGCAGGCGCTGCGGATCGCGGAGGCGAACGAGGGCGCCGAGGTCACCGTGCTGACGGTCGGGCCGGACGACGCCAAGGACGCGCTGCGCAAGGCGCTGTCGATGGGCGCGGACAAGGCCGTGCACGTGAACGACGACGACATCCACGGCAGCGACGTGATCGGGACGTCGGCGGTCCTGGCGAAGGCGCTGGAGCGGGTCGGGTTCGACCTGGTGATCGGTGGCATGGCGTCGACGGACGGCACGATGGGCGTGCTGCCGGCGCTGCTGGCGGAGCGTCTGGGCGTGCCGCAGGTGACGCTGCTGTCGGAGGTGTCGGTCGAGGGCGGCGTGGTGAAGGGCCGTCGGGACGGTGACGCGGCGACCGAGCTGGTGGAGGCTCCGCTGCCGGCCGTGGTCTCGGTGACGGACCAGTCGGGCGAGGCCCGCTACCCGTCGTTCAAGGGGATCATGGCGGCGAAGAAGAAGCCGGTGCAGTCGCTGGACCTGGACGACCTGGGCATCGAGGCGGACGAGGTCGGCCTGGCGGGTTCGTGGACGGCGGTCGAGTCGGTGGCGGCGCGTCCGGCGCGGACCGCGGGCACGGTCGTCAAGGACGAGGGCGAGGGCGGCAAGTCGCTCGCGGCCTTCCTCGCCGACCAGAAGTTCATCTAGTCCCACCCGTTCGCGCATCCAACGATCGATCAGGAGCAACGAATCATGGCTGAGATCCTGGTTCTGGTGGACCACGCCGACGGTGTGGTCCGCAAGCCGGCCCTGGAGCTGCTGACCCTGGCCCGCCGCATCGGCGAGCCGTCCGCCGTCGTCCTGGGCGCCGGTGCGGCCGCGGCCGACATCGCCGCCAAGGCCGGCGAGTTCGGCGCGGCGAAGGTGTACGTCGCCGACGGCGCCGAGTTCACCGACCAGCTGGTCGTCCCGAAGGTGGACGCCCTGGCCCAGATCGCCAAGGCCAACGACGTCGCCGCCGTGCTGGTGACGTCCTCCGGCGAGGGCAAGGAGGTCGCCGCGCGCGTCGCGCTGCGGATCGGCTCCGGCATCATCACCGACGCCGTCGACCTGGAGGCCGGCGACGGCGGTCCGGTCGCCACCCAGTCGGTGTTCGCCGCGTCCTTCCAGGTGAAGTCCAAGGTCACCAAGGGCGCGCCGGTCATCACCGTCAAGCCGAACGCCGTCGCCCCGGAGGCCGCCCCGGCCGCCGGCGCGGTGGAGAACGTCGCCGTCGAGTTCACCGGCAACGCCGCCAAGGTCACCTCCCGCACCCCGCGGGTGTCCTCCGGCCGCCCCGAGCTGACCGAGGCCGCCATCGTGGTCTCCGGCGGCCGCGGCGTCGGTGCCGCCGAGGGCTTCGGCGTGGTCGAGGAGCTCGCGGACGCGCTGGGCGCGGCCGTCGGTGCCTCGCGCGCCGCCGTGGACGCCGGCTGGTACCCGCACAGCAGCCAGGTCGGCCAGACCGGCAAGCAGGTCTCCCCGCAGCTGTACGTCGCGGCGGGCATCTCCGGTGCCATCCAGCACCGGGCCGGCATGCAGACCTCGAAGACCATCGTGGCCGTCAACAAGGACCCCGAGGCCCCGATCTTCGAACTGGTCGACTACGGCGTGGTCGGCGACCTCTTCCAGGTGCTGCCGCAGCTCACCGCCGAGGTGAAGGCCCGCAAGGCCTGATCCCCGGACGACCGAGGAGGGCGTGGCACCGAGGAGTACCCGGTGCCACGCCCTCCGGCGTTCCCGGGGGCCCCTCCTCCTCGGCCCGGCCCCGTCGTCCCCGGAGCGCGGCGGGCGGGGCGGCGGCCCGTAGAGTCGGCGCCGACGCGTGACGCGGAGGCGGACGCGCGAGGCGGGCGCGCCCCGGGACGACGGGGCGCGGTGGCGTGGGACGAGGCGAGGACGGTGGCATGGCACTGCTGACGGCACTTCAGGGCGGTTTCGGCGACGCGGCGGACGCGCTGCGGATCGACGGTCGGACGCTCTCCCGGGAGGACCTGCTGGGCGCGGCGACCGCCGTCGCCGACCGGGTGGCCGGGGCCCCGGCGCTCGCGGTGCTCGCCCGGCCCACCGTCGAGACCGTCACCGCCGTGGTCGGCGGCCTGCTGGCGGGCGTCCCGGTGGTGCCGCTGCCGCCCGACTCGGGGCCCAAGGAGCGCGAGCACATCCTGCGCGACTCGGGCGCGGCGCTGCTCGCGCACGCCGTCGGGGAGACGCCGCCGCAGGACACCCCGGTGGCGGGGCTGCCGGTCGACCCGGCGCAGCGCTCCGCCACCACCTTCGCCGAGCCGGCTCCCGAGTCGACCGGCTTCGTGCTCTACACCTCCGGCACCACCGGCGCGCCGAAGGGCGTGGTGATCCGGCGCGAGGCGGTCGCCGCCGACCTGGACGCCCTGGCCGCCGCCTGGCAGTGGACCGCCGAGGACACCCTGGCGCACGGCCTGCCGCTGTTCCACGTGCACGGACTGCTGCTCGGCGTGCTCGGCGCCCTGCGCACCGGCAGCGCCCTGGTGCACACCGGGCGGCCCACCCCGGAGGGGTACGCGACGGCGGGCGGCAGCCTGTACTTCGGGGTGCCCACCGTCTGGTCCCGGGTGGCGGCGGACCCGGCGGCGGCGGCCCGGCTCGCCCCGGCCCGGCTGCTGGTCTCCGGCAGCGCGCCGTTGCCCGTCCCGGTGTTCGAGCGGTTGGCGGCGCTCACCGGGCACGCCCCGATCGAGCGGTACGGGATGACCGAGTCGCTGATCACCGTCAGCACCCGGGCGGACGGCGAGCGGCGCCCCGGCAGCGTCGGGCTGCCGGTGGACGGGGTCCGTACCCGGCTGGTCGGCGAGGACGGCGCGCCGGTGCCGAGCGACGGGGAGAGCGTCGGCGAACTCCAGGTCTGCGGCCCGACGCTGTTCAGCGGCTACCTCAACCGGCCGGACGCGGACGCCGAGGCGTGGACGGCGGACGGCTGGTTCCGCACCGGCGACGTCGCGGTGATCGGGGCGGACGGCTTCCACCGGATCGTCGGCCGCGCCTCGGTGGACCTGATCAAGAGCGGCGGCTACCGGATCGGCGCGGGCGAGGTGGAGGCCGCGCTGCGCGACCACCCGTCGGTCGCCGACGCGGCCGTGGTCGGCGTGCCGGACGAGGACCTCGGACAGGCGATCGTCGCGTACGTCATCGCGGACGGCGCCGTGACGGGGGACCAGCTGACGGCCTTCGTGGCGGATCGGCTCTCGGTGCACAAGCGGCCGCGCCGGGTCGTCCTGGTACCCGAACTGCCCAGGAACGCGCTGGGAAAGGTGCTGAAGAAGCAGCTGCTGGCGGAGGCCGGCGGACGCTGACGACGGGGCTCCGGACGCCCCCTCGGATGACGGGTGTTCACCCTGATGCGCCGTCGGTGCTCACCACCCGTGACCCTTCCATTGGCGCACTCCACTGCGCGCCGTGAGCGGACGCGTGCCTAACGTGACACGCAGGCAGAACCGAATCCCCTGGACGACACGCCGCGGCTTCCGGTCGCAGGACCGGAAGCCGCGGCGTGCCGGACGGGGGCTCTGCCGACAGGCACGGCCATTCCTGGCCGGTCACACAACCCGCTGCAGTCCGCAGCGATCCGCAGCAGTGAAGGAAGTCAGCACGATGACCACCGTCAACACCGGCGCGCCGGAGGCCGCCGGCGAACCGACCGGGCAGCAGGACGCTGCCGCCGTCCGCCCCTCCCGTCCGTCCCGCACCGCGCGGCTCCGTCGGGGGATAGGCATGGTGGCCGTGATCGCGACCGGCGCGGGCGTGATCGGCCTCGGCACCGGCGTCAGCCCCGCGGCCGCCGAGCCCGCCCCGGCGCACGCCGGGTGGGACGGCTCGCGGTACTGGTTCAAGAACAGTCAGGGGCAGTGGCGCTGGACCTCGCACTACAGCGTGTACGCGGCCCGGACCGGGGGCGGCTCCGCGTCCGCCGCCAAGGCCACCGGCAGGTCCTCCGGGATCAAGCAGGGCTGGGACGGCTCGCGGTACTGGTTCCGCAACAGCAAGGGCGAGTGGCGCTGGACCTCGCACTACGACGTCTACCTGGACCGCACCGGCGGCGGCTCCTCCTCGGGGTCCGCGGGCTCCGGCGACCACGACGACTCGGTCGCGGAGGACCGGGACGTCGAGACCGCCGTGCAGTTCGCGCTCTCCCAGCTGGGCGTACCGTTCCGCCGGGCCGGCAACGGGCCGGACGGCTACGACTGCTCGGGCCTGGTGCAGCAGTCCTTCCGGCGCGGGGGGATCGAGCTGCCGCGCGTCGCCAACGACCAGTACGCGGCCACCACGCCGATCCGCGCGAGCCAGCTGCGCCGTGGTGACCTGCTGTTCTGGTCGCCGGACGGGACCGCGCGCGGCATCCAGCACGTGGCGATCTACCTGGGCGACAACCGGTACGTCGAGGCCGCGCGGCCCGGGACCAACGTCCGGACCTCGGCGATCAGCAGCGGTTACTACCCGGCGTTCATGGGGCGCCCGTAGCGGGTCCGCCGTCCGCCCGTCGGGGGCACCGGGTCCGCCGGGTGCCCTCGACGGGCGTTCCGGGGCGCCGACGCCCCGGCGTCCGCCGGGCGTTCCGCGGGGCTTCCGCGGGGCTTCCGCGGGCGGGGGCCGGTGCCCTGACGGGCGCGCCGCCGACGCGTGGTCAGAGGTCCGTCGGGCGGGGCAGGACGCCGCGGGCGCCGAGGCCGGTGACGGCGAACGCCCCGGCCGCGACGGCGGTGGCGGCCGCGTCGGGCAGGTCGGCGCCGCGGGCGAGCCCGGCGGCCAGGGCGCCGCAGAAGACGTCGCCGGCGCCGGTGGTGTCGACCACCCGGACGGCGGGGGCGGGCAGGTGGACCGCCGTCCCGCCCACGGCGACCAGCGCGCCCGCACCGCCGAGGGTGACCACGGCGCCCTCGGCGCGTCGGGCCAGGACCCGGGCGGCCTCGGCGACGTCGGCGGCTCCGGTGAGCCGGCGGGCCTCGACGGCGTTCGCGACGATCAGCGGGCGGCGTCCGGTGGGGCCGGCCTCCGGCAGGGCGCCGGCGGGGGCGGTGTTGTGCAGCCGGCGGGTGCCGCCCGAGGGGCCTGCGGCGGGCAGGGCGGCGGCGGTCGCCCGGACGCACTCCTCGGGGACCTCGTCGCCGGTCAGGACCACGTCGACGGGGAGCAGACGGAGGCGGCCGAGGGCGACGGTGACCTCCTGCGGGGTGAGGTGGGCGTTGGCGCCGGGCACGACGACGATGCTGTTCTCGCCGGACGGGTCGACCATGACGATCGCCTGACCGGTGGGCGCGTCCGAGTGGATGAGCACGGCGCCCGTCTCGACCGATGGCCGGCGGGCGCAGCGCGGGTGCGGAGCGCGCACGCGGGGGCACGGGGCGTACGGGTGGGGGCGCGCGGACCGTACGAGCGGGGCATGCGCGGCAAGTCGACCCGTCAGGCGCCCTGTGCCCTAGCAGTAGTGAAGGGGTGCAATTTTGATGTAGACCGGTCTGCATATTTCCGCCCACGGGGGCCTGACCTGGGCACATGCCGCTGTCACGGGGCAGGTCGGGGCGTGCGGGCGGGCGCGTCGGGGAGGCATGGGGAGCGGCGTGGCGCGGGTACCACCACGGGTGGCGCTGGTTCGACCAACGGGGGCGCTGCCCGGTGCGAACGGCATCGGGGGAAGTCGAGGGCAGGGGACGTTGTGATCGTCTGGGTCAATGGAACATTCGGGGCGGGCAAGACGAGCGCCTGCCGCGAGCTGGTGGAACTGCTGCCCGGGAGCGTGCTCTTCGATCCCGAGCTGGTGGGCTTCGGCCTGCGCCGGATGCTTCCGGTCGACCGGTTGGCGACGGTGTCCGACTTCCAGGACCTGGCGGCCTGGCGCCGGCTCGTCCCCGAGACGGCGGCGGCGCTGCTCGGTGAGGTCGGGGGCCCGCTGGTGGTCCCGATGACCCTGCTCCGAGAGGACTACCGGGACGAGATCTTCGGCGACCTGGCCTCGCACGGGATCACGGTGCACCACTTCGTGCTGGACCCTGAAGAAACGATCCTGCGTGACCGCATCGCCCACCGCGAGGAGTGCCCGGGCGATCCGGAGGGCAGCGAGCGGGTCCGCACCTGGTGCCTCGAACACCTGCCCCACTACCGCGCCGCCCGCCGCTGGCTGGTCGGCGACGCCCGCATGATCGACACCAGCGGGCTCTCTCCCCGGGAGACCGCGCACCGGATCGCCGAGCTGGTCCGGGTCGGCGCCGCCCGCTGTCCGATCGTCCAGACCCCGGACCCGACCGGGGACACCGTGGCCTCCGCCGTCCTGTTCTTCGACGAGCAGGACCGCGTGCTGCTGGTCGACCCGGTCTACAAGCCGGACTGGGACTTCCCCGGCGGCGTGGTCGAGCGCGGCGAGGCCCCCACCGACGCCGCCCTGCGCGAGACCGCCGAGGAGCTGGGCCTGCGCCTCGACCCGGCCACGCTGCGCCTGCTCGCCGTCGACTGGGAGCCGCGTACCGGCCCGCGCCGCGGCGGCCTGCGGCTGGTGTACGACGGCGGCCTGCTGAACGCGGAGGGCCGGCAGAACCTGCTGCTCCAGCAGGAGGAGCTGCGCGGCTGGCGCTTCGTCACCCTGGACGAGGCCGGCGAACTGCTGCCCCCGGGGCGGTACCGGCGGCTGGCGGCAGCGCTGGACGCGCGACGGAGCGGCGAGCTGCGCTACCTGGAGGCGGGGAGCCGGGTGGCCGTCGGGCTGGCGAGCACGGCGGACGCGGCGTAGCGGGCGGTCGGCGCGGTCGGTGCGTCCGGCGCGTTCGGTGCGGTCGGTCCAGGGGCAGGTTCACGGCGGTCGGTGCCGGGTGGTCGCGGCGGAGCGGCCCGTGACGCGCCTCCCGGTGCGCGGCGCCGCGGTCACGGGCGGGAGGATGGAGGCATGCCGTTCACGCTGAGCCATCCCGCCGCCGTCCTGCCCCTGCTGGGTGCCGCCGGGGCGCGCGGGCCCCTGGTGGCGTCGGCGCTGGTCGCCGGGTCGATGGCGCCGGACGTGCCGTTCTTCGCCGAGTCCCTGCTGCCCGGCGTGTACGGCCACGGCGGGCTGACGCACCGCTGGTGGGCGGTGCCGACGCTGGACGTGGCGATCGCCGGCGTGCTGGTGGCCGGCTGGCACGGGCTGCTGCGCGGGCCGGTGGTGGCGCTGCTGCCCGAGCGCTGGGCGGGCGGCGCCGAGGCGCTGACCGCCCGGCGGGCCGGGGGCGTCCACGGCCTCGGAGGCGGCGGAGCGGCCCGCGGTGCGGCGTGGTTCGCGGTGTCGGCGGCCATCGGCGCGGCCACCCACGTCGGCTGGGACGCGTTCACCCACGGCGGTCGGCTGGGGTCGCGGCTGCTGCCCGTACTGGACCGGCAGGCGGCCGGGGTTCCGCTCTACGAGGCGCTGCAGTACGGCAGTTCGGCGCTCGCCCTGGCGGCGCTGGGCGGCTGGGCGGCGCGTGCGGTGCGGGCCGTCGAGCCGGTGCGGCCGGCCGTGCGGCTCGCGCCCCGGGCCCGGCGGACGGCCGTCGCGGTGCTGGGCGCGGCGACGGCCGCCGGGGTGCTGCAGCGGCTCGGTCCGCTGCGGCGGAACCTGGTGCCGGAGGTCTGCTTCGGCGCCGGGGCCGGGCTCGCGGTGGGCGCGGTCGGGTACGCGGCGGTGCTGGCGGCCGCCCGCCGGTTGCGCGGCGGGCGGCCGGACGTGCCTCGGCAGGCCCCTCGGGACCTCGCCCCGAACGTCCGTCAGACGGAGCGCAGTTCGGCGTAGCGGCGGAGGAACAGCGCCTCGGTGAGGGCCATCCGCTCCAGCTCCAGCGGGTCGACGCTCTCGTTGACCGCGTGGATCTGGGTGGTCGGCTCCTCGACGCCGATCAGCACGATCTCGGCCTGCGGGTAGAGCGAGCGCAGCGTGTTGCAGAGCGGGATCGAGCCGCCCTCGCCGGAGGCGACCATCGGGGTGCCGAAGGCCTCCGCCATCGCCTCGCCCATCGCCTCGTAGGCCGGGCCGCTGGTGTCGGCGCGGAACGGGGCGCCGTTGCCCTGGCGCTCGATCGTCAGGTGGGCGCCGAGCGGGACCTGCGCCCGCAGGTGGGCGACCAGCGCGTCCTGGGCGGCGCCCGGGTCGGTGCCCGGCGCGACGCGCAGGCTGATCAGGGCCTTGGCGGTGGACTGGACGGAGGAGGTGGCGCCGATCACCGGCGGGGCGTCGATGCCGAGGACGGTGACGGCCGGGCGGGCCCAGAGGCGGTCCGCGATGGTGCCGGTGCCGGTCAGGGCGACGCCGTCGAGCACCTTGGCGTCGGCGCGGAACTGCTCCTCCGGGTACTGCACGCCCTCCCACGTCTGGTCGGCGGTCAGGCCGGCCACCGCGACGTCGCCGTTCTCGTCGTGCAGCGAGGCCAGCATCCGGACCAGCGACTGCAGCGCGTCCGGGGCGGCGCCGCCGAAGGCGCCGGAGTGCAGGTTGCCGGCCAGCGTGGTGACCGTGGCCTCGACGATCGTCATGCCGCGCAGGGAGGCGGTCACGGTGGGCAGGCCGGGGGCGAAGTTGCCGGTGTCGCCGATGACGATGGCGTCGGCGGCGAGCAGCTCGGGGTGGGCCTCGGCGTAGCGCTCCAGACCGCCGGTGCCCTGCTCCTCGGAGCCCTCGACGATGATCTTCAGGCCGACCGGGTAGGCGTCGCCGTGGACCTGACGCAGCGCCCGCAGGGCGGTCAGGTGCATCAGGATGTTGCCCTTGCAGTCGGCGGCGCCGCGCCCGTACCAGCGGCCGTCGCGCTCGGTCAGCTCGAAGGCGGGGCTGAGCCAGGCGTCCTCGTCCAGCGGGGGCTGGACGTCGTAGTGGGAGTAGAGCAGGACGGTCGGCGCGCCCTCGGGGCCGGGCAGCTCGCCGTAGACGGACTGGGTGCCGTCCGGGGTGTCCAGCAGCCGGATGCCGGTCAGGCCCTCGGCGGCGAAGGCGTCGGCGACCCAGCGCGCGGCCTTCTCGCACTCCTCGACCGGGAACTGGCGCGGGTCGGCGACCGACGGGAAGGCGACCAGTTCGGCGAGGTCGGTGCGGGCACGGTCCATCAGGGACCGGACGGCGTCGGCCAGGGGCTGTGACATCGAGGCTCCGGGGAGACGGTCCGCCCAGGGTGGTGTGCGGGCGGAGGAAGCGGGTTGCGGTAGTGCCGATCATAGGCGGAGCGGAACGGGGTGTTCCGAGGGTGCGGGGGCCGGATCCCCGCGGACCCCGCCGGACGCCGACGGCCCCGTTCCGGTCCCTCGGGGAACCGGGTGGCCGGTGAACGGGGCGGCCGGTGACTGGGGCGGCGTGCTCGAACGGCGCGGCCGGACACATAGGATTGCTCGACGTGACTGACTCCGGAAGCTCCGATTCCCGCAGCCCGCTCGACAGCCCGGCCGAGGGCGGTCCGACCGACGACGCGGCCGGGCCGCTGGACGGCGTCTGGGACGTCGTGGTGGTCGGCGCCGGACCGGCGGGCTCCTCGGCCGCGCACGCCGCCGCGGCCCAGGGCCGCCGGGTACTGCTGCTCGACAAGGCCGAACACCCCCGGTACAAGACCTGCGGCGGCGGCATCATCGGCCCGTCCCGGGACAGCCTCCCGCCGGACTTCCGGCTGCCGCTGCAGGACCGGGTGCACGCCGTCACCTTCGCCTACGACGGGAGGTACACCCGCACCCGGCGGTCCAAGCGGATGCTGTTCGGCCTGGTCAACCGGGACGAGTTCGACCTGCGCCTGGTGCAGGCGGCCAAGCAGGCCGGGGCGGTGCTGGTCACCGGGGTGACCGTCACCGGTGTCGAGCAGCGCGGCGGCGAGCACCGGACGGCGCTGGTCACGGCGGCGGACGGGTGCACCTTCGAGGCCCGCGCGGTGGTCGGCGCGGACGGCAGCGCGAGCCGGATCGGCCGGCACGTCGGCGTCACCTTCGACCAGATCGACCTCGGCCTGGAGGCGGAGATCCCGGTGCCGGCGCAGGTCGCCGCCGACTGGTCGGGCCGGATCCACCTCGACTGGGGCCCGCTGCCCGGCAGTTACGGCTGGGTGTTCCCGAAGACCGAGACCAGCAGCCTGACCGTCGGGGTCATCTCGGCCCGTGGCGACGGCGAGCGGACCAAGCAGTACCTCGCCGACTACATCCGCCGACTGGGCCTGTCCGGGTTCACCCCCCGGGTCGAGTCCGGGCACCTGACCCGCTGCCGGACCGAGGACTCGCCGCTCTCCCGCGGCCGGGTGCTGGTCGCCGGGGACGCGGCCGGACTGCTGGAGCCGTGGACCCGCGAGGGCATCTCGTACGCGCTGCGCTCGGGCCGGCTGGCCGGCGAGTGGGCGGTGAAGATCGCCGAGGCGGGCGACGCGACGGCGGTGCGGCGCGAGGCGCTGAACTACGCGTTCGCGGTCAAGGCCGGGCTGGGCGTGGAGATGCGCGCGGGCAAGCAGCTGCTGGGCGCCTTCGAGCGGCGGCCGTACCTGTTCCACGCGGCGGTCTGCCTGGTGCCGGCGGCCTGGCGGGCGTTCGCCCGGACCACCCAGGGGCACACCTCCTTCTCCCAGGTGCTGCGGCAGTACCGGGCGGCGCGGCGGCTGACGGCGATGGCCTCGCGGTAGGACGGCGGTCGTGACGCGGGGCCGGTGTCCCTCCCCGGTGCGGGGAGGGACACCGGCCCCGTTCGTGTCGTGGCGCGGGCTGTCCGGGTGGCGGCGCGGTGGGGCTACCTGAGCCCGGTGTCCAGTGCGGACATCAGGGTGCCGGACGGGGTGTCGCCGGACATCTCCCAGATCATGCCGCCGAGCAGGTTCTTCGACTTCAGGTAGGCGGTCTTCTGCGAGATCGCCCAGGCGTCGTCGAAGCTCCACCACTGGCCGCCGGCTCCCGTGTAGCCGTACGTCGCGACGGACTTGGGGTCGTGGTAGACCTTGAGGCCGGAGAGGCTGGTGACCAGGTTGTGGTACCCGCGGGTACCGGCCTCGTCGGTGAACTGGCCCGGTGCGGCGCCGTTCGCGGACTGCCAGGCGCCGTTCGCACCGCCGTCCGCGACGCCCTGCCAGCCGCGCCCGTAGAACGGGAAGCCGATGGTCAGCTTGCGCGGGTTGACCCCGGCGTTCAGGTACGTCTGGACGGCCGTGTCCACGCTGAAGTGGGTGCTGTACGGGTCGTTCGGGTCCTGGTAGAGGTTGGAGGCGTGGCCGGTGCGGTTCGGCTCCCAGGAGTTGTCGCTGCCCGAGCCGTGGAAGTCGTAGCCCTGGACGTTGGCGATGTCCAACGAGCCGAAGATCTTCGAGAGGTCCCAGCCGGCGGCGACCTTCGCCGGGTCGGCCGGGGTGAACGCGGTGAGCAGCTTGTGCGAGCCACCCAACGCGTCCAGCTGCTTGCGGAATTCGGCCAGCAGCAGGGTCAGGTTGTCCCTGTCGTTCGGGCTCCAGTGGTTGCCCGGGTGGCCGTCGGCGGAGCCGGGCCACTCCCAGTCGAGGTCGATGCCGTCGAAGATGCCCGCGGCCACGCCGTCGCCGCCGGCGCCGTTGTAGACCGGCAGATTGCCCTTGATCCAGGTGTCGACGCAGGACTTGACGAACTTCTGGCGGGACGCGTCGGTGGCGGCGGCGTCGGAGAAGTACTTGGAGTAGGTCCAGCCGCCGAGCGAGACGACCACCTTCAGGTTCGGGTACTTGGCCTTGAGCTTCTTCAACTGGTTGAGGTTGCCGCGGAGTTTGCCCCAGCCGTCGTCGGCTACGCCGTCCACCGACTGGGCGGCGCTCATCGCCCGGCCGTAGTCCGCGTCGGCGTCGCCGGCGCCGGTGCCCTGGTCCGGGTCCTGCGGGTTGCCGCTGGTGCCCTTGGTGACGCCCGCCATGCAGGTCAGGTTGACCGGATCGATGTTCTCGAAGGCGTAGTTGATGACGTCGAGCTTGGCGGCGGCGCCCGAGGTGTCCAGGTTCTTGACGAAGTACTGGCGGCCGTAGATGCCCCACTGGACGAAGTAGCCGACCCGGGCGTACTTCCCGGCGCCGACCAGGTCCGAGGTGGTCACGGTGAGCGGGGCGGAGGCGGGCGAGGCGTTGTCGGCGGCGTCCCGGGCCTTCACGGTGAAGGTGTAGGTGGTGGACGGCGAGAGGCTGCCGACGGTCGCGCCGAGCGTGCCGCCGGTGACCGTGGCCGCCAGGGCGTCGCCCCGGTAGACGTCGTACGCGGCGACCCGGACGTTGTCGGTGGCGGCGTTCCAGGCGAGCTTCACCTCCGACGAACTGACGGCCGTCGTCCGGAGGCCGGTCGGTGCGGTGGGCGGCGAGGTGTCGGTGGACGGGTCGAAGGTGGACGCCGTGACGGACGGGCCGAGCGGGCCGGTGTTGCCGCGGCTGTCCTTGGCCCGGACGGCCAGGGTGTAGGAGGTGGCCGGGGTGAGGCCGGTGACCAGCACGCTGGTGGACGGGCCGGTGGCCAGCACGGTGCTGCCGCTCAGCACGTCGTAGGAGGTGACCGGGAAGTCCCCGCCGGTGGCGGCCGGCCAGCTCAGGGCGAGCGTGTGCGCGGTGGACTCGGTGACCGTCGGCGTGCCCGGTGCGGACGGTGGGACGTCCGCCGTGCCGTCGCACTTGTCGCCGTTGACACGGCAGTTGAGCGGGGTGGAGACCGGACCGTTGCCGACGAACCAGAAGCTGTACGGTTCGGTGGTGCTGTGGGCGTTGACGGTGGAGTTGTAGAACGCGGCGGTGGCGGTGACGTGCCGGCCGTTGACGGTCGCGGTGCCGTTGTAGCTGTTGCCGATGGTGACGCCGGTCGGGAGGTCGAACTCCAGGGTCCAGCCGCTCACCGCGGTCGCGTTGTCGTTGCGGACGATGTAGGTGCCCTGCCACCAGGAGCCGTTGTCGGCGGTGGTGAAGGCAGCGGTGAGCCTTCCGGCGGCGTTCGCCGGGGCGGCCAGCGCGGTGAGCGCGGCGAGGGGCAGGAGCAGGACGGAGAGCAGTGCCAGCAGTCTGCTGCGCACGCGCGGGCGCCCGGCCCGGGATCGAGCGGACATGGTTCTCCCTGTGGCTGTGGGGGTTGAACAGGGTGACGTAGAACCTTGGTTGATCCGTGGGCGATCGATGCCTGCGCCGTGGGGAGGCGAGGCATGGGAACTGTAGGAGGACTGGACCAATGCGTCAACAGGTCTGTACCACTCGGGAGTTGACGGGGCTGGGCGCGGCGGGGCGGCGCGAGTCGGGCAGTGCGAGTTGGGCAGCGCGGGCGAAGGTGCGAAGGATGACAGCTGACAGAATTTGAAATCTGTCAGCTGTCATCCGTCGTCGGTCGGCTGTTAATTGTCCGCTGCCCCCGCGCCGACTACTCCGGGACGATCGCGAACGCCTCGATCTCGATCAGCACCTCGGGCCGGAACAGGGCCGCCACCTGCATCGCGGAGGAGGCCGGCGCCGGAAGCGCGCCCAGGTGCTCGTCGCGGGCCTCACGGACGGCCGCGAGGTGGGCGATGTCCGTCATGAAGTACGTGAGCTTCACGACGTGCTCGAACCCGGCCCCGGCGGCGGCCAGGCAGCGCCGCAGGTTCTCGAAGACCTGCAGCGCCTGGGCCTTCGGGTCGTCCTCGCCGACCAGGTTCCGCTGCTCGTCGAAGGCGACCTGGCCGGAGACCAGGACCAGCCGACCGGTGCCGGTGACGACCTGGGTGTAGCCGGTACCCGGAGCAACCCCGGGCGGCTCGGTGATGTGGGTGAGGTGGGAGGTGGTCATGGCGCGGATCCTCCGCCACGATCCGCCGGGGCCGCAAGCCCGGCCCCGGTGGCGGGCCGCCCTCAGCGCACCACGTCGGGCAGCTCGCGCAGGAACGGGCGGTCAGCGGCGGGGAGCTGGGCCGCCGGGCCACCCGAACGAAGCACCACGTCCAGGACGGCGTCCGGATCGGCGGCGTACCCACCGCTGGCCCAGGCCGCGTTGGCCTCCACCACGGCCCAACTTCCGTCGCCCGTCCGCCCGATGTCCACCACGACGGCGCTCGGCAGCGGCGCGGCCGCCGACGAGGCGGCCAGGACATCACCGGCGAACGCCAGTGCGTCGGCGGCCTGGCCGTCGGGCGCCTGGTCGAGCGGCGCCACCGACAGGTCGCCGTCGATCGCGTACCGGGAGCCGGCCCGCACCTCGCCGTCCAGCACGAACAGCCGGTACTCCACCGCGAACCGCACCACCTCGCTCACCAGCGCCGGCGTGTCCCCGTCCAGCAGCTCGGGCCCGGGCAGCGCCACTCCGTCGGGGTAGACCCGGGCGGCGAACACCTTGTCCACCGGCGGCTTGACGAAGGCCGGGTGTCGCAGGCGGCGGGCCTCGGCCAGCGTGGTGCAGGAGACCCGCCGCCCGGTCAGGTCGAGCGGCAGCCGGGTCAGCCAGTCGGCGGCCGGCTCCAGCAGGCCGAGGCCGAACTCCCGCCCTACGGCGTCGCCGAACAGCGGTCCGCCGTAGATGTGCACGCTCGTGTCGAGCAGCTCGGGCGGCGCCTGCCAGGACGTCGCGGTGTACGCCCGCAGACCGCGGCGTCCGGCGGCGGTGCGCAGCTGGAGGCCCGTCTCGTTGATGCGCGGCGCGAGCAGCAGGACGGGGGCGGAGGTGGTCATGGCGACGATGCTGCCGTGGGGGCGGGGACCGCCACCACCGGATTTCGGCGGCTCTCGGCGAGGGACCCCCGGTCGGGGTCTCGGCCCGGTTCCCGGCCCGAGATCCTGGCCCGGTTCCTGGCCCGGTTCCCGGCAGGGAGGAAGGGGAGCGTCTCCGGATCCCCGAGGTGGTCGGCTCTGGCCGAGGGGCGGGTGGGCGTGCCAGAGTCGTGCGGGCGTCGTCCGGGCGGATCCCGGGAGACGCCCGCAGTCCGACCCACCCTCAGCCGGAAGGCAGGCCCGCCGATGACCAGCGCAGCGCCCCTCGTCCACGTCAGCACCGCCGATGCCGTCACCACGCTCACCCTCGACTCGCCGCACAACCGCAACGCGCTCTCCACCCGGCTGATGGCCGAGCTGCGCGCCGGGCTGACCGCCGCCGCGGCCGACCCCGAGGTCCGCGCGGTGGTGCTCGGGCACACCGGCAAGGTGTTCTGCGCGGGCGCGGACCTCTCCGAGGCGACCGGCGCGGACCCGACGGTCGGCCCGCGCGGTCTGGTCGAGCTCCAGTGGGCGATCGTGGACTGCGCCAAGCCGGTGATCGCCGTCATCGACGGGCACGTGCGGGCCGGCGGCCTCGGCCTGGTCGGCGCGGCGGACCTCGCCGTCGCCGGGCCGGCCTCGACCTTCGCCTTCACCGAGGTGCGGCTCGGTCTCGCGCCCGCCGTCATCTCGCTGCCGCTGCGCCCGAAGCTGGACCCGCGCGCCGCCTCCCGCTACTACCTCACCGGCGAGGTCTTCGACGCCGCCGAGGCCGCCCGGATCGGGCTGATCACCAGCGCCACCGACTCCGCCGAGTCCACCGCCGTGGTGCTGAAGGGCCTGCTGGACGCGCTGCGCCTGGGTTCCCCGCAGGGCCTGGCGGAGTCGAAGCGGCTGGCCAACGCCGAGGTGGTGCGCTCCTTCGAACGGGACGCGGACGAGCTGGTGGAGCTGTCGGCGCGGCTCTTCGGCTCGGAGGAGGCGCAGGAGGGCATGCGGTCGTTCCTGGAGAAGCGGCCCGCTCGCTGGGTGCGCTGACGGCGGGATCCCCGGGCGTCCGCGCCCGATGGCCCGGGGACGTCACCGTCCCCGGGCGTCAGGACCGTTCGGACGCCGCCGCCGTTCGCCGGTGCCTCGGCTCCTCGCCGGTGCCTTTGAGTCCTCGCGGGTGCCGCGGGTGCCGCGGCTCCTCGCGGCGTCACGACCAGCGGACCGCCGCCGCGTCGCTCCAGAGTGCGAGCAGGCTCCGGTCGCCGATCGCCTCGACCTTCCCGGCCCGCTCGGCGGACAGCCGGTTCCACAGCAGCGGGTAGAGCTCGTGGGCGGGACCGGTGAGGGTCAGGTCGGCCGGCTCGGGGCTCTCGCCGGTGGTGACGGTGGGCGGCTCCTGGGTGATCGTCAGCCGCCAGGAGCCGGCCTCCTCTGCGGTTGTCGTTGCGCCTCCGGCACCGGCACCGGCTCCGGCACCGGCTCCGGTACCGGCACCGGCTCCGTCGGTGGCCCGGACCTGGAGGGTGCGCGGCACGTCGCTGCGCAGCGCGGACCGGGCACGGGGCATGAAGCCGCGCACCAGTTCGTCGATGCCGTCCAGGGCGAGCGCGGTGTCCACGACCGGGCCGGGCGCCCCGGCGGCCGCGTCGGCGTCAAGGCGGTGGATGGCGGTCTCGTGCGCCTGGCGCCTGGCCCAGAACGCCAGCGGGCCGGCCGAGGGCAGGAAGCTCCAGCACTCGAGGTCGACGGGCGCCGCGATGAGCGTGTCCACCAGGGCGGCATGGCCCTCGCGGTACCAGCCGAGCAGCTCGGCGTCCGGTGGCAGCGGCCCGATGGCGGCCTGCGCGCCCGCCTCGTCCAGGGGCGCCCGCAGGCCCCGGGAGACGATGGCGGCGGCCCACCGGTGGACGGAGCCGATGTGTCGCAGCAGGTCCGCCGACTGCCACTCCGGGCAGGTCGGTACGGGGGCCGACGGTTCGGTACGGGCCGCGGCCTCGGCGAGCCGGGTGCCCTCGCGGCGCAGCGCGTCGATGTGCTCGGTGATCTCCATGGGATGGAGTCTTCCACCGCGGTCGGCTGCAGGTCGCGGATTTCGGACGCTCCTCCGGACGCCTCCCGGCGAACGGGCGGAAGCTACGGGCCGGTAACGTGAGCGCATGCCGATAACCCGTTCCCTCGTCTCAGCCGTCCGGACCGGTGGCCGCCGTGCCGCCGGGCGCCTCGTTCACCGGGGCTGGCGCTGGGTGCAGCGGACCGGTGCGGTCACCAACCGCAACCCCGGCCCGTACCGGTTCGGCGAGCTGGGGGACGGCACGACACTCAGCTTCCCGCTCGGGGCGGTGTTCAACGAGCGGTGGATCACCATCGGGCCGTTCTCGATCATCGGCGAGCGGGTCACCATCAGCGCCGGGTTCCTGCCCGGGCTCGACCTCGGGCCGGATCCGATCGTGCGGATCGGCGGGGGGTGCGTGATCGGCCGGGACAGCCACATCGTCGGGCACCAGTCGATCGTCATCGGCGACGACGTGTGGACCGGGCCCGGCGTGTACATCAGCGACCAGGCCCACGAGTACCGGGACACCGAGCTGCCGATCGGCAAGCAGTGGCCACGCAACGAGCCGGTGGAGATCGGCTCGGGCAGCTGGATCGGCACCGGCTCGGTGATCCTGCCGGGGGCGCGGATCGGCCGCAACGTGGTGGTCGCGGCGGGCGCCGTGGTGCGCGGCGAGGTGCCGGACCACAGTGTGGTCGCCGGGGCGCCGGCCAAGGTGGTGCGCCGCTGGACCGAGGACGAGGGCTGGCAGCCGCCGCTGCGCCACGACGCTCCCCAGCCGGTGCCGGACGGCGTGACCGCGGAGCAGTTGCGCGCCCTGGTCGGCTGGGACCTGCGGCTGCCGGGAGAGCAGGGCTGACGCCGCCGCCGACGTCACGGGTGGCCGACTCGACCTCCTTGCCGACGCCTGGCTCTCGACCTGCTCGCCGACGTCCGACGTCCGACGCCCGATGTCCGACGTCCGACGTCCGATGTCCGACGCCCGCCGGCGCCGGCCGGGGCCCGACTGCCCGCCGCGCCCGGCATCGGAGGTGCCCTGGACTAGCCGGCGAGGGCGGCCTGTTCGGCCGTACGGGCGGCGATGGCGGCGGTGATCCGTGGGACGTCGGCGGGGCGTGTCGGATCCAGGCCGGTCAGCGCGGCGATCCGGCGCAGCCGGTAGTCGACGGTGTTCGGGTGCAGGTGCAGGGCGCTCGCGGTGTGCCGGCGGTTCAGCCCCCCGGCCAGGTGGGTGCGCAGGGTGACGAGCAACTCCCCGGTGTCGGCCAGCGGTTCGAGCAGCGCGGCGAGCCGGGAGCGGGCCCGGCTGGGCCGGGTGAGCTGGTACTCCAGCAGGACGTCGTCCAGTCGGTGCAGCCCCGGCGGTCGGCCGAACGACCGTGCCACGTCCAGGACTTCGTAGGCGAGGGCGGCCGCTGCGGGCACCTCGGCGGGGGTGGCCGCGGCGGCCCCGGCCAGTACGGCCGCACCGGCCGCCCGGGCCGCCGCGGCGAGCGTGGCGGTGAGCACCGGCCAGGGCGCGCCGTCGGGGTCGTCCTCGTCCGGGCCGGGTGACGGGTCGAAGGGGATCAGCACCAGACCGCCCGTGGGGGTGAGCGCGGTGAGCGCCGACTGCCGGGTGCGGTGGTCGAGTTCGGCCTCGAAGCGGCGCAGCTTGCGGCGGGCGGCGATGCCCGGGTCGACACCGGGGGAGAGCTCGTCGGAGTGGTCGGCGACGGACAGGCAGAGCACGGCGTACCCGGTGGGCAGCCGGAACCCGGCGCGGTCGGCGGCCTCGTCGGCGGGGGTGCCCGCGAGCAGCGCGCCGAGCAAGGAACGCCGGGCCGCGCCCCGCCGGTCGGCACTCGGGTGCCGTCCGTCCAGGTAGCCCGCCCCGGCGGCGGTGGCGGCCTGGCGGAGCTGGTCGAGCAGCAGCCGGTTGAGGACGAGCAGGTCGGCGGCGTCGCCGTCCCGGGCGTGCCGGGTGGCGAACTCCCAGCAGACCTCCAGCCCGAGGTGATGGGCGAGCAGGACGGCGTCCAGCGGCAGGCCTTCCTCGGCGCGCCGGGCGGCCGACTCCCGGACGGCGGCGAGCTCCTCGGCGGGGGCGGGAAGGCCGGTTCTCACGGTGTGGGCGAGGGCGCGGATGCGGCGCTCGGTGTCCCGGGTCAGCTCGCCGGTGAGCTGTTCGCGGGGCAGCCGGCGGTAGACCGGCACCCGTTCCAGCAGGGCGGCGACCACGGCCTCGGCCAACTCCCGTACACCGCCGAGCAGTCGCTGGTCGGCCGGGAGGCCGCCGATCACCGGGACACGCCAGTCCGGCGTCCGGTGGGGGGTGCTCGGGGGTGTGCGGCCGTCGCCGCCCGGGGGTGTGGGGTGGGAGCTGGTCGGGGGCGTTCGGTGGGGAGTCGGGGGTGTGCGGTGGGGCGCGTTGTGACCGGTCACAGAGAACACCGTCCAGGTCTGGGGGACGCCCAAGGGCCGGGCCGGAGGGGCGACCGCATGATGGAGCCCTCGGGTTACCTGTTGGTAACAAACTTCCGCTGTGGAGGCAACAGTTGAGAACCCCACTTCTCCGCTTCTCCGCGACTCCCGTGCGCGGTAGGGCCGGCGGCGCACTGGGTGTGCTGCTGCTGGCGGGGGCGCTGGTGGCCGGTGCGACGGTGTCGCCGGCGAGCGCCGCCGCGTCCGCGCCCGCCGTGTCCGGGTCCGCCCCGTCCTCCGTGTCCACGGTGTCGTCCGTGTCCGCTGGGCCGGCTGCGTCCGCCGCGTCCGCCTCGTCCGCTTCGTCCGTCGAACTCCCGCCCGACGGTGACACGGTGGCCTCGCCGCCCGGCGCCAACGACTGGACCTGCCGGCCGAGCGCCGCGCACCCCGACCCGGTCGTCCTGGTGCACGGCACCTTCGCCAACCGCTACGAGAACTGGCTGGCGCTCTCCCCGTTGCTGAAGAGCCTCGGGTACTGCGTCTTCGCCCTCGACTACGGGACCATCCCCGGCGTCACGTCCAGCGGCAGCGGGCTGCTGCTGCCGATCGGCGGCCTCCGGCCGGTCCCGGAGTCGGCGGCCCAACTCGCCTGGTTCGTGGACCTGGTGCGCAGCGCGACCGGCGCGGCCAAGGTCGACATCGTCGGGCACTCGCAGGGCGGCATGCTGCCGAACTACTACCTCAAGTTCCTCGGCGGCGGGTCGAAGGTCGGTAGGCTGGTCGGGCTGGCGCCGTCCAACCACGGCACGACGCTCGACGGGATCACCAACCTGGCGCCCTACTTCCCGGGCGTCGCGGATCTGATCTACACGGTCTGCCAGGCCTGCCGGGACCAGGCGGTGGGCTCCGACTTCAACAAGGTGATGGCCTCCCGGCCGGACACCGTGCCGGGCGTGAGCTACACGGTGGTCTCGACGGTCCTCGACGAGGTCGTCACCCCGTGGCGGACCCAGTTCCTCAGCGGCCCGGACGTCGACAACGAGGTGGTGCAGGCGCACTGCCCGGTCTCACTGGTGGAACACGTCGGGATCGCGTTCTCGCCGACGGCGCTGCACCTGGTGACCAACGCCCTGGACCCGGCGCACGCCACGCCGGTGTTCTGCGGCTGATGCGATGACGGCGCTCCCGTCTCCCGGGTGGTCCGGGAGACGGGAGCGCCGTCCTGCGTCGGCGCGTCGGTGTGCCGATGTGCTGGCTCCGCTGGTGCGCCGGACCGTCGGCCGGCCGTCAGGCGGCGGCCGTGCGGAAGGTGACGACGGCGGTCGTGCCGTCCGGCTGCAGCTCGTACGTGCCCGAGCCGTCGATCAACGCGGCGTCGTAGCGGGCGAGTTCGACACCGTCGAGGGTGGCGGTGCCGGCCAGGCAGACCAGGAGGGCGGTGCTCCCGTCCGGGACGCCGACGGCGGCGGGCGCGGTGGAGAGGTCCACCGTGGCCTCGACCCGCCCTCGGCGGGTCATCACGTTGAAGTCGACCACCGGGCCGGCCGGCAGGCGGCAGTCGGTGGTGGCGTCGCCGGAGAAGGCGAACGGCCGGAACGGCGCGTCCACCAGCCGCTCGGCGCCGTCGACGGTGAGCGCCATGCCGGCACCCTCGACCAGGGTGATCACCCGGTCGATCCCGGGGAACGGGGAGAACGGCCCGGCCGAGGCGACGTCCGCGAGACTGACCCGCCAATCGAAGGCGTCGAGTCCGGCTCCGGCCGGGAACCCGGCCACCTCCCTGGTCACCCCGCCCCCGTTGAGCCACGCCGTCGCCGGGCGCGTGCTCGCCCGCAGTACCTGGAAGCGTCCGCTGCTCGTCATGGCCCCGCATCCTGTCACATGACAGATGACGGACAACAGCTGACAGATTTCATCATCTGTCATCTGTTATCCGTTGCCCGTCCGCTGTCATCCGTCGTGCGTCGCCCCGCGCCTGACCGACAGCGGCAGCAGCGCCGCCACCGTGGCCGCCAGCGCGACCGTGGTGAGAGCCAGTGGCAGTCCGACCGCGTCGGCGAGGAAGCCGATCACCACCGGGCCGATCAGCATCCCGCCGTACCCGAGCGAGGAGGCGAACGCGACGCCCTGCGGCCCGCCGGCCGCGCCGGCCCGGGCGATGGCGAGCGGGAAGAGGTTGGCCAGGCCGAGGCCGACCAGCACGAACCCGCAGATCGCCACCGGCACCGCCGGCGCCAGGGCGGCGACCAGCATGCCGACCGCCGCCGTCAGCCCGCCCAGCAGCATCAGCCGGGTCTGACCGAGCCTGATGGACAGCCAGGTGCCGCCGACCCGCCCGCCGGCCATCGCGAACGCGTACGCGCCGTACCCGGTGGCGGCGACCACGGAGCTCGCATGGACGTCGTCGGTGAGGTGGAGCGTGGTCCAGTCGGCGATCGCGCCCTCGCCGTACGCGGTGCAGAGCGCGGTGAGGCCGAGCAGCAGGACGAGCAGCCGGGTGCGGGTACGGGCCGAGCCCGCGTCCGTCGCCGAGACCGCCCCGTCGTCGCGCCCCGCCGAGCCCCCGTCCGTCGCCGAGCCCGCCCCGCCCGCACGCCCCGCAGAGCCGGCCCCGTCCGCCCGCCCCGGCGCGACCGGCGTCGCCGCCGGGCTGCGCAGCAGGACGACGCCCGCGCCGGCGGTGACCGCCGCGCCCAGCGCGCCGCTGAGCGCGAGCGCCCACGACGTGCTCAGCGGACCGGCGAGCAGGCCGCTGACGCCGGTGCCGGCCAGCCCGCCGAAGCTGTACCCGGCGTGGAAGCTGGGCATCACGGGCCGCCGCAGTTGCGCGACCAGGTCGACGGCGGCGCTGTTCATCGCGACGTTGGCCCCGCCGTACCCCGCGCCGAACAGCAGCAGCACCCCGCCGAGTGCGGTGACCGAGTGGGCGTGCGCGGGCAGCAGTACGGCGAGGCTCAGCAGGGCGAGCGAGCCGACGGTCACCGGGCGCGAGCCGTACCGCAGGCAGAGCCGGCCGACCGCCGGCATGGTGAGGACGGCGCCGATGGACAGGCAGAGCAGGGCCAGCCCGAGGGCGCTGTGCGAGGCGTCGACCTGACGGCGGATGTCCGGGATGCGGACGACCCAGGCGGCGAAGAGGAAGCCGTCGACGGCGAAGAACGCGGTGAGGGCGACACGTGCAGGACCCCAGGGGCTGTCGGTTGCCGGGGGTGTGCTGCGAGACTGGGGTGAGGGTTGGTCCGGGCGAGTGCGTGAAGCGATTTTGTTTCGAAGCGGCACAAAGTCACAATAGGGGCGTGCAGCTCTCACCATCAAGCCCGAGGCCCGGCACCGGGAACGACTCCGACGCGCCGCGCGACGGCCACCGCCGCGCGGCTCCCGACCGGGGCCGGACGCTGCTCGGCCCCGCGCTCTCCCTGATCCACACCGGTCAGACGCCGACCCGCTCGGCGCTCACCCGCGCGCTGGACGTCACCCGGGCCACCGCCGGCGCGGTCACCGCCGAGCTGGAGGCGCTCGGCCTGATCACCGTCGACTCGCGCCCGGCCGGCGGCGGTCGCGGCCGTCCCTCGCACCGGCTCGCGATCGACCCGCAGGGCCCGGTCGTGATCGCCGGGCAGATCCACGCGGACGGGCTGAGCGTCACCCTGGCCGGCCTCGGCGGGCTGCTGGACGCGCCCCTCCACCTGCCGCTGCCCGCCGCCACCGACCCGGTCCGGATGCTGCGCGCCGTCGCGGTGGCCGGCGCCGAACTCGCCCGTGCGACCGACCGCCGCTGCCTCGGCGCCGCGCTCGCCCTGCCCAACCCGGTCACCGAACCGGACGGCACCGCCCTCGCCGCGCTGCACTTCGCCTGGCCCAGCGGCACCCCCGTCGCCGACCTGTACGACGTCGAGGTCGGCCGCGCCGACCACGGCCCGACCGCGCTGCGCCCGCTGCCCACCGCGATCGCCAACGACGCCAACCTGGCCGCGCTCGCCGAGTACCGGCACGGCGCCGGCCGCGGCGCCCGACACCTGCTCTTCGTCACCTCCGGCCACCGCGGCGTCGGCGGCGCGCTGGTCATCGACGGCCATCTGCACACCGGCAGCGCCGGCCTCGCCCTGGAGGTCGGCCACCTCACCGTCGACCCGCAGGGCCGGCCCTGCATGTGCGGCAACCGGGGCTGCCTCAACTCCGAGACCGACCCCGACGCGCTGTTCGCCGCCGCCGGGCTCACCCCGGATCCGGAGCGCCCACTGCTCGACCAGGCGCGCGAGCTGTGCCGGGCGGCCGCCACGGACGACCGGGCGCGGGCCGCCGTGGAGCACGTCATCGACCGGCTCGGGCTCGGCCTGGCGGGCGTCGCCAACATCCTCAACCCCGACCGGGTGGTCCTCAGCGGGCTGCACCTCCACCTGCTGGAGGCCGCGCCCGACCGGCTGCGGTCGGTGGTAGCCGAGCGCAGCCTGTGGGGGCGCAGCGGCCGGGTGCCGATCGTCGGCGCGGAGCTGGCGCACGGCGCGCTCGCGGGCGCGGCCGAGCTGGCCTGGGGGCCGTACCTGGCGGATCCGCAGTCGGTACCGGTGCTGCCCTGAGGCGATAAGCGGAAGCTGGTGCTTCGGAAACGGTCACTTATCGTGACTCTCATACACTCGTAGTGAGCAGCGGGGGCCACCACGAGGGAGTCAGCGACCATGAGCACCCATCCCGGCATCGAGCCGACCGTCGACGTCGACCGCTCCGACCCGGAGTACCGCGTCTGGCTCAAGGAGGCGGTGCGCAAGGTCCAGGCCGACGCCAACCGCTCCGCCGACACCCACCTGCTCCGCTTCCCGCTGCCCGCGGAGTGGGGGATCGACCTCTACCTCAAGGACGAGTCCACCCACCCGACCGGCTCGCTCAAGCACCGCCTGGCCCGCTCGCTCTTCCTCTACGGGCTCTGCAACGGCTGGATCCGGCCGGGCAAGCCGGTGATCGAGGCCTCCAGCGGCTCCACCGCCGTCTCCGAGGCCTACTTCGCCCAGCTGATCGGCGTGCCGTTCATCGCGGTGATGGCCAAGAGCACCAGCCAGGCCAAGATCGACCTGATCCAGTTCCACGGCGGCGAGTGCCACCTGGTCGAGCGTTCGGACGAGGTCTACGAGGCCTCCGCCCGGCTCGCCGAGGAGACCGGCGGGCACTACATGGACCAGTTCACCTATGCCGAGCGGGCCACCGACTGGCGCGGCAACAACAACATCGCCGAGTCGGTCTTCGCCCAACTGCGCCTGGAACCCCACCCCGAGCCGGCCTGGATCGTCGCCACCGCGGGCACCGGCGGCACCTCGGCGACCATCGCCCGGTTCGTCCACTACATGCAGTACGACACCCGGATCTGCGTGGCGGACCCGGAGAACTCCTGCTTCTTCGACGGCTGGGTGCGCCACGACCCGGCGGCCGTCTGCGAGAGCGGCTCGCGGATCGAGGGCATCGGCCGTCCGCGGATGGAGCCGAGCTTCGTCCCGGGGGCGGTCGACCGGATGATGAAGGTGCCGGACGCCGCGTCGATCGCCGCGGTGCGGGTGCTGGAGCAGGTGCTCGGCAAGAAGGCGGGCGCCTCCACCGGCACGGGCCTGTGGAGCGCGCTGCGCATCGTCGCCGAGATGCGGGAGGCCGGACGGACGGGCAGCGTGGTCGGCCTGATCTGCGACCCGGGGGACCGCTACCTGGACAAGTACTACTCGGACGACTGGCTGGCGGGCGAGCGGATCGACATCGCGCCCTACCGCGCGGCGCTGGAGTCGTTCCTGGCCGGCGGCGCCTGGACGGGCTGACCCGACCCGCAAGCCGAGCCCGTCCGCGGTGCACCCGTCCCCGGCTCGACGGCCCGTCACCGCGGGCGAGTTCCCCGGTCGGCGGGCCCACGGCCGGGGCACCGGCCGGCCTAGGGCAGCGGCACCGGCGGCAGGTCGGCCGGGACGAGCAGCTGGAGCTCCTCCGTGGACGGGTCCGCGAGGTGGGCGATCCGTACCGCGTGCCGCTCGACCATGGTCTCGAAGACCTGTCGCGCGGTGCGCCCGTTGCCGAAGTTGGGCCCGCGCTCCAGCCCGCCGAAGTGCTCCAGCAGCGCCAGCTCGGTGTCCGCGGAGAGCGCGTACTCGTGCTCGGCGCACTGCGCCCGGGCGATCTCCAGCAGCTCGTCCGCCGAGTAGTCGGGGAACCCGATGGTGCGTGAGAAGCGGGACGAGACACCGGGGTTGGCGGAGAGGAAGCGCTCCATCTCGGCGGTGTAGCCCGCCACGATGACGACCACCTCGTCCCGGTGGTCCTCCATCAGCTTGACCAGGGTGTCGATCGCCTCGCGCCCGAAGTCCCGCGCCCCGTCCTCGGGTGCGAGCGCGTACGCCTCGTCGATGAAGAGCACCCCGCCGCGGGCCCGGTCGAAGGCGGCCGCGGTACGGATCGCGGTGGAGCCGATGTGCTCGCCGACCAGGTCCACCCGGGCCACCTCGACGAGGTGTCCGCGCTGGAGCACCCCGAGCGAGGCGAGGATCTCGCCGTAGAGCCGGGCGACGGTGGTCTTCCCGGTGCCCGGTGCCCCGGTGAAGACCAGGTGCCGGCGCAGCGAGGGCGCCTTGAGCCCGGCCTGGCGGCGGCGCCGGCCGACCGAGATCAGGTCGATCAGCGTGCGCACCTCCTGCTTCACCGTGGCCAGCCCGACCAGGGAGTCCAGCTCGGCGAGCGCCTCGTCGGCCGGACGGCAGTCCGGGATCGGCGCGATCGCCGAGGACGCCGCCGCCGAGGGCGTCGCCATGGAAGACACCAACGCCTGGGCGGTGGGGGCCAGTTGGGCCGTCCGCGGCGCCGGTACGTCGGTGGACCCGAACGACGGACCCAGGCCCGCCGGCCCCGACCCCGGGCCCGGCCCCGCCCCGCCACCGGGAGGGGCGGCCGGCACCGGAGCGGCCGCGACGTCGTCCGAGATGCACCCCTCCGTGACCGGCCCCGGCTCGGAGAACTCGAACCCGGCCCGCTGGTTGTTCTCGGCCCGGCACCGGGTGAGCTGGGTCCGGCAGCCGTCGATGATGTGGAAGCCGAAGCCCTTGCCCTGGGAGACCCGGCAGTCCTCGAAGGTGCCCCGCCCCTGCGCCGAGACGTACACCCCGGCGTCGGTGCTGGCGCGTACGGTGCAGTCGCGCAGCACCGGGTCGGCGCCCTTGGTGACGATCACGCCGGTGGCCACGTCGGAGATCTCGCAGTCGGTGAGCAGTCCGCCGCTGCCGTGGTCGCGGAACCAGAGCCCGGTGCCCGCCTCCTGCACCCGGCAGGAGGCGAGGGAGACGGTGGCGCCGCCGCTGACCGAGACCGCCGAGCTGCGGATCCGGCTGAACGAGCAGCCCTCGGCGGTGGCGGCGGAGTCCCGGTCGAGGACGAACAGGGCGTCCGGCAGGTCGTGCAGCGAGCAGTCGGTGAGGGTGAGCCGGGCGCCGTCGCTGACCCACAGCGCCGGGTACTCGCCCGTCGAGCCGTGGATCTGGCAGGACTCGGCGACGGCCTCGGTGCCCTGGTCCCAGACCGACAGTGCCCCGCGCCCGAAGTCCCGGACGGTGCTGTGCACGAGGCTCAACCGGGCGCGTCCGCGCAGGTCGGCGCCGTTCTCGGGCAGGTCGTGCACCCGGCAGCCGGTGAGCACCAGCTCCGCCTCGCCGTCCAGGGTCAGCCCGTTGCCGGTGACCCGGTGGATGTCGCAGTCGACCAGCCGCCCGCCCGCGTGCGCCTCGGCCTGCACGCCGCTGCCGCGGATCTCGTAGATCTCGCAGCCGGTCAGTTCGGCCGCGCTGCCCGGGTCGGAGAGCAGGACGCCGGCGCCGGAGGCGTGGTGGACGCGGCAGCGGTCCAGGGCCGCGGTGGCGCCGCCGAGGACGGCCAGTCCGGCCTGTCCGGCGGCGGCGACCTCGCAGTCCTCAAAGGCGGCGGCGGTGTCCGCGCCGCGCAGCCGCAGTCCGAGCCCGCCCGGGTTGGTGACCACGCAGCCGCGCAGGGTCGGCCGGGCGCCGCTGGTGACCTCGACGCCGGTGGCCGAGCGGGTCTC
This sequence comes from Kitasatospora sp. Xyl93, assembly GCF_055383135.1. NCBI lineage: Bacteria > Bacillati > Actinomycetota > Actinomycetes > Kitasatosporales > Streptomycetaceae > Kitasatospora > Kitasatospora sp. Xyl93. Next base: position 7,018,201 of record NZ_AP029185.1, read on the forward strand.
GATCCGGCAGCCGCTGAAGGCGGGCGCCGCCTCCGACCCGGTGATCAGGACGGCCGGGGTGGAGCTGTCACCGCCCTCGACCACCAGGTCGCGTACGGTCGCGGCGGCGGTCACGGTGAGCGCCACCCCGGAGGGCGGGTCGATCCGGACCGTCCCCGGGCCCTGGGCCGGGACGATCGTCACCGGCTTGTCCAGCAGCACGTTCTCCCGGAAGGTGCCCGGCCGCACGGTCACGGTGTCGCCCGGTTCGGCGGCGGCCAGGGCCTCCGCGAGCGTGTCGTACTCGCCCGCGCGGCGACGCCAGCGGGATGCGCTGTCCTGGGTGACCCGGACCCTGTGCTCAGCCATGACGGTCTGTCGTCCCCACCTTCGTCGAGCCGGCGATCATCGGGCCGAACGCGCGGGGGTGCGCGGGCCGTCCGCCCACCGTAGCGCGCCCACGTGGGTGGTCCGGCCGCCCGCGGTCGCGCGGACACCGGTAGCGCTCAACGCCGCCACAGGTTCCGACCACTTGTTTCAACGAGCGCGCACAGCGGTGGTTCCGTGCCGAACGCGCCGGTTCCAGAGCCCGGGACGCGATGAGCGCGGCTCCGCGCGTCGGTGCGCCCCGCCGTCCGGCGGCGCGGGAGGTGGTACGAGCGGTACCCCCACCTCCCGCCCCGAGTGATCAGTGCCCGTCGGCGGGCCAGTGCGCCCCGTCCTCCAGCACCTCGACCTCGTCGCCCAGCCGCAGGGTGCCGAGCGCGTCGCCCTCGACGCCGACCGGCCGCTCGGGGATCAGGTGCTGCCCGAACGCGGCCTTGCGCAGCAGCCGGTGGTGCCGGGCCAGGGTGCGCAGCGGCTCCTTGCCGCGCCGCTCGCCGGTCTCCGGGTCGAGCGTGGTGATCACGCAGCGGCCGCAGGGCTTGACGACCTTGAAGGTGACCGAGCCGATCCGGATCCGGCGCCAGGTGTCCTCGGCCCACGGCTCGGCGCCGCCGACCACCACGCTCGGGCGGAAGCGCTCCATCGGCAGGGTCTCGTGGTCCTCCGGATCCTCGGCGGCGACCAGCTCGTTGAGCCGGTCCAGCGAGGCGGTGGTGGCGAGCAGCAGCGGGAAGCCGTCGGCCATCGAGACGGAGTCGCCGGGCTCGCTGTAGTCGGGGTCGACCGGCCGGGCGCGCGGGTCGTCCAGGTGCACCAGGCGGTAGTCGCCGAGGTGTTCGGCGATCCACTGGTGGGCTTCCTCGGCGGCCTCCGCGGCATGGAAGCGGGTGCCCCAGACCTCGACCTCGGTGAGCGGGTCGCCGGCCGCGGCGGAGGGGGCGGTGACCTCTATCCGGGAGCCGCCGGGGGCGGTCAGGGCGAGCACGCCGTCGGGCAGCAGTCCGGCGCGGACCTGTCCGAGGGCCGCGTTCTCCCGCTGGCTGACGAAGCGGCCGGTCGCGTCGGCGAGCATCCAACGGCGGTCCCCGGCAAGGCCCCAGGGTTGGACCACCGCGGAGTCCGGGCTCAGGCGGTACATCGATTTGACGGGATAGACATGGAGTCCGGTGAGCTGCATTCCCCCATCCTGCCAGCCGCCCCCCGGCGCACCGGCAGGCCCCCGGATGCGCACGGACCGCCCGGCACGCCATGGGGGGGGCGTGCCGGGCGGTCCGTGGATGACCCGTTTCTCCGTTCGCCCGGCGTACGGGGGGCGCCGGGTGCTGCTCAGGTGGTGCGGGTGCGGGCCGTGTGGGGGGCGGCCTCGGGGTGTCGGTGGGTCAGTAGCCCTGGCCCTGCTGCTGGTAGCCGCCGCCGTGGAACTGGCCGGGTTCGCCGTACTGGCCCGGGCGCTGCGGCTGCATCGGGCGGACCGGTGCGACCGGCGCCATGGCCGGGCGCAGCTGGGCACCGCCGAAGGACTGGTCGCCGCCCTGGCCCTGGACACCGGGGCCGCCGGCGGCGGTCGGACCGCCGAAGGACTGCTGGCCGCCGAAGCCCTGCGGCCCGGTGGCCTGGCCCTGGCCGAAACCGCCCGGGCCGCCGGCCGGCTGCGCGCCGAAGGTCTGCGGGCCGCCCTGGGCGCCGATGAAGGTGTTCTGGCCGCCGAAGCTCTGGCCGCCGGACGGCTGGTAACCGCCGCCGTTGGTCTGGGTGAAGGCCGGGGTGCCGGCCTGCGGTCGCTGGTACGGCTGGGGGGCGCCGTAGCCGGGGACCGAAGGCTGGGGGGCGGCGTACGCCGGCGCGGGCTGCGCGGGGATGTACGCCGTGGCGGGGCCGGCGGACGGACCGCTGCTCGGGCCGGGGCCCAGGGCGAGGCGGGCGGGCGGCAGCGCGGGGAGGTTGCTGCCTGCACTCTCGTACCCGTTGCCGTAGCGGTTCTCGTAGGACTGGCCGAGGCCGGATCCGTAACCGGACGACAGTGCCGGCGGCAGGGCGGCCGGCACGTTGATGGGTGCGATCTGGGGGACGCCGCGCTCAGCCACGAGGCTGTCGTAAATCGGCGTGCCGGAGGAGAAGGACGGAGAGGGGTAGCCGACTCCGTCGTAGGAGCGGGGCGAGGTCATGGGGCATACGGTAAGCCCACAACGCGCCTGCTGAGGAGAGCGGGAGGGGGAGCAGTTCGAGTGTTTACACAGTCTTCGCTCGCACAAAGGTTTCGAAAGTCGTAAAGACGGACATTCCGGCGTCCGGTTCCGGACAACCTTGGCGCTCCGTCAGTGATCGAACAGCAGCCGGACGGAGCCTCCGGAAGGCCTTGGGGTGTCCGGCCGGTGGACGGTCGGGGGCCCTGCGGAGAAACTTTTTCCGGACGGGCGTGCGCCGGCGCATTCGAGCCCCCGCCGGGGAGGCGGCGGAGGCTCGTGAATGTTTCGGGAATAAAATTCCCGTCAGTCCTCCGGGCGTTCGGTTCAGGCCTGTGACCTGCGCCGTAGGCCCGGTGCCGGCCCGGTGCCGGCGGTCAGTGCGACTGCAGCGCCTGGGCCTGCGCGGGCAGGTCCGGCTTGCCGATCTCGGAGGTGCAGAAGGAGCACCGGGTCGCGGCGGCCGGGATCGAGCTCAGGCACTCCGGGCAGTCCACCTTCGCGGCCGGCGCGGGCTTGGCCGATTCGAAGCGGGACTGGAGCTTGCCGACCGGCAGCACCACGGCGAAGTAGATGACGGCGGCGGTCAGCACGAAGCCGATGACCGCGTTGACGAAGACGCCGTACGGGAACCGGGTTCCGGCCACGTCGAAGGTCTTCTGGGTGAAGTCGCCGACGGCACCGGACGCGACGCCGACCAGCGGGGTGAGGAAGGCGGTGACGAACCCGGTGACGACGGCGGTGAAGGCCGCGCCGATCACGATGCCGACCGCGAGGTCCACCACGTTTCCGCGCAGCAGGAAGCTGCGGAATCCCTTGAACACCGGGTGACTCCAAATCCGTACGGGGGAGGGGAGATGGGGCGGCACGGCGGGTGCCGCCCCGGCCGGACATCCTGCCGAGCGGCCGGGGCCGAGGTCCAACCGCGTTCACCCGCACGGGTAACCGGCGAGGCCGCCGGCACCCGGCGGCCGCGCGTGGCGGGGGCGCTCCGCGTACCGGCCTTTCGGCGGTCGAACAGCTGGTCCAATTCGACGGTTTGACACGGCACTTGACACCGGCACGCGCCGGTCAAGGGCGGCGCCGACCCGGCGCGACGGGGTGAGCCGGAGCGCGGCGGGGGGCGAGACGGGGCGCGCGACGGTCGCATCCGGCGCACGACGGCGGCCCCGTGGCGCACACCCGGTGTACACGTGCGGGCGGATGGGCCACCATCAGGTTGCGCGAAGGGGATGTACCGGGCGGAGCGCTGTGCCAAGGTCGGTCCATGCCCGACCATTTGTCGGCCGATCCGGCCGGAAACCGTCCGCGCGTCCTGCATCTGATCAGCGACTCACGCCGTGGCGGAGCACAGAACTTCGCCCGTGACCTCCACCGGGAACTGGGCCGCCGGGGGCAGTCCTCCGCGCTGTGCGCCCTCGCCCCGCATCCGGTGCTCCGGTCCGGCCCCGCCGGGGTGGGTCCGGATCCCGTGCGCCCGGATCACGCGGGCCCGGATTTCCCGGGCCAGGATCCCGCGGGCCCGCGCCCCGCAGGAGCGGAGTCCCCGGGCCCGGACTCCGGGGTCGCGCGCCGGGCCCCGGCCGACTGCTCGGCCGCCTCCGCGCTGCGCTCCGCCGCCGTGCTGGGCCCCGGCCGGCTGCACCCGAGCACCCTGCGGGCACTGCGCTCCGCCGCGCGCACCGCCGACGTGGTGCTCGCCCACGGCTCGGACACCCTGGCCGCCTGCGCCCTCGCCCTGGCCGGCACGGGGACGCCCTTCGTCTACGTCTCGGTCGGCCACCCGCGCTACTGGACCGCCAACCGGCTGCGCCGGGTCCGCGGTGGCGCGCTGATGCACCGGGCGGCCGCCGTCACCACCCTCACCGACGAGGCGCGTGTCGTCCTGGAGGAGCAGTTCCGGCTGCCCGACGGCAAGGTCCACGTGATCCCCAACTCCCGTGCCGCCGAGAGCTACCCGCCCGCCGACGGCCGGGACGACCGGCGTGCCGCGCGGCACGCGCTGGGCCTGCCGGCCGACGTGCTGCTGGTCGCCTGGATCGGGGCGATAGCTCCGGAGAAGCGGCTCGACCTCGCCCTCGACGTACTCGACCGGCTGCCCGACGTCCGGCTGGCCGTCGCCGGGGACGGGCCGCTGCGCGAGACGCTGGCCCGCCACCCGGCCGCCGCCCGGGCCCACTTCCTCGGCCCGCTGCCCGACCCGGCCCCGCTCTACCGGGCCGCCGACGCGCTGCTGCTGACCAGCGACAGCGAGGGTGTGCCCGGCGCGTTGATCGAGGCGGCGCTGGCCGGGGTCCCCGCCGTGGCGACCGACGTCGGCTGGGTGCGCGAGGTCGTCCGGGACGGCGCCACCGGCGCGCTGGTCGCCCCCGGGGACCCGCTCGCCCTGGCGGAGGCGCTGGGCAAGGTGCTCGCGGTCAACCGGGCGGGCCTCGGCGCGGCGGCCCGGGCGCACGCGCTGGAGCACTTCGAGCTGGGCGCCGTCGTGGACGCCTGGCAGCGACTGGTCACCGAGGTCTCGACGGCGGGCACCGACAGCGCCGGCTGATCGCGCCGGCCCCGCCTGGGTGGTCCGCCCCGTCCACGGGCGCGGCAGGTTGCGCCGTTCGGGCGAATCCGGCCCGGGCGTGCCGCAGCAACCAGTCGGTAACGAACCGTCGCCAGCACACTGCCCGGTGTGAACTCGAAGTCTCTCCTGCGGTCCACCGTCCTGCTCGCCGTCACCGTCGGGATCGCCGCGTCCCCCGTCCAGGCCGGCGCCATGCCCCACGAACTCCCCGCGGACGTCTCCAAGTTCGTCCAGCTCGATCACCCCCAACCGGTCCGCGAGAGCGCCCGGACCGAGGCGGTCGAGTTCTTCTGGTACGACTGCGGCCACTCCCAGGCGCTCGAACAGCCCCTGCAGGCCTGGGCGGAGAAGCACCACGCCGATGTCGCGCTGCACCGCGTGCCGGCCATCTGGCCCGGCAGCCGGGAGGAGGCCGTACAGCGCGGCCACGCCAGGATGTACTACACGCTGGAGCGCCTCGGACTGGTCGACCGCCTCCAGGCCGACGCCTTCCGCGCCGTGCACAACGAGAAGCTCGACCTCACCACCGAGGCCACCGCGACCAACTGGGCCGCGCGCCACGGCGTCGACCCCCGGACGTTCGGCCGGACGTACCGCTCCGCCGCGGTGACCCAGTCGGTCGAGGACGCCGCCGCCGCCTTCACCCGCTACGGCATCAACGAACTGCCGACGGTCATCGTCCAGGGCGAGTACCGCACCTCGCCGACCCAGGCCGGCGGGGTCGAGGCGATGCCCGAGGTGCTCGACCACCTGGTGCAGCAGGAGCAGGCGAAGAACCACTGAGCCCGCGCGCGGACCGCGCGGCGCAGCTCGCGGCGCGCGGACCTCGCCGGCCTCGCGGATCTCGCGGTGACAGCGGATCAGCTCGCTCATGTGCCCTGCCGGGCAGGTCTTTTGTCCGGCACACACCCTTGTCTAACTGGTAAAGTGCTGTTTAATGGTTAGTATGAGCGAGCTGACGGTCCCGCACGTCCACCACCGCCACGTCGACGTCGACGGCCTGCGCGTCTTCTACCGCGAAGCCGGCCCGGCCGACGCCCCCGTGCTCCTGCTGCTGCACGGCTTCCCCTCCGCCTCCCACCAGTACGCCAGGCTGCTCGACGCGCTCGGCACCCGCTACCGCCTGATAGCCCCCGACTACCCCGGGTTCGGCCACAGCGACAGCCCCGCGCCCGACGCCTTCACGTACCGCTTCGAGACCCTCGCCGACGTGGTCGAGGGCTTCTGCCTCAACCTCGGCCTGGACCGCTTCGCGCTGTACGTCTTCGACTTCGGCGCCCCCGTCGGCATGCGCCTGGCCACCCGGCACCCGGAGTGGGTCACCGGGCTGGTGGTCCAGAACGGCAACGCCTACGAGGAGGGGCTGTCCGACCAGGCGCGGGAGTTCATCGCCAACCGGCGTGGCGTGCCCGGAGCCGAGCAGGCCGCCCGCTCGATCCTCACGCTGGACGTCACCCGCGCCCAGTACGAGGGCGGCACCGGCGACCCGAGCCTGGTGGCCCCCGACGGCTGGACGCTCGACCAGCACTTCCTCGACCTGCCCGGCCGCAAGGACATCCAAGTCGAACTCGCCCTCGACTACTTCTCCAACGTGGAGCTGTACCCCGACTGGCAGGCCTGGTTGCGCGCCAACCAGCCGCCCACGCTGGTGCTCTGGGGAGTGCACGATCCGTTCTTCACCGCCGCCGGCGCCCGTGCCTACCTGCGCGACCTGCCCGGGGCCGAGCTGCACCTGTTCGACACCGGGCACTTCGCGCTGGAGGAGAAGCTGACGGAGATCGTGCCGCTGATCGACGACTTCCTCGCCCGGGTCGGTAAGTAGCCGGTCGCCCGGGTGAAGTCATCCGGTCCGGCCGATCAGTCGCGGCGCAGCAGGTACGTGACGAAGCCGAACGTCCCCCGGTAGCCGCGCAGCCACTCGGTGCGGTGCCGGTCCGCGGCCTCCCGGGCGGCCGCCGCGTCCGGGTGGTCCGGGTGCTCCAGCGCCCACTGCGCCAGCGAGCCCGTCCATGAGAACTCGTAGTCGTCCCACTCCTGTTCGCTGCTGACGTACCCGAACACGGGTGTCCAGCCGTCCGCCTGGACCCGGTCGGTGGTCGTCGCCAGATCCGCGTAGTCCTCCCGCCCCGCCCCGCCCAGCCCGTCCAGCGCCGCCTGTGAGGGCTCGCGCTGCCAGAAACCCTCGCCGACCAGCAACCGGCCACCCGGGGCCAGGAGTCCGCGGGCCGCGGCGAGCGTCGGCAGCAGACCGCCGAAGGCGTGGGTGGCACCGACGCACAGCACCAGGTCGAAGGGCTCGCTCGCGGTGAACTCGCGTGCGTCCAGGTGGTGCAGACCGATCCGGCGGACCACACCGAGTGCCGTCGCCGCCTCCCGGGCCTTGGTCAGCGCCGCCGCGTCCAGGTCCACGCCGACCGCCTGCCAGCCCGGGTTGGCCGCCAGCGCCCGGAGCAGCCAGGCGCCCTCACCGCAACCGAGGTCCAGCGCCCGGCCCCGCTCAGTCCCGGCCGTGGCACGGGCCAGGATCCGGGCCACCGACTCGTCCGTCAGCGGGGCCGCGATCGGGTGGTGGGCATGGGCGAGGCGGGAGATCTGCTGACGGTCCATCCGAGCAGTATGGATCCGGCCGCACCGCCGCGCAGGGAATTTCTCACGCCCCGGAGTACGTCCGGCCCTTCCACGCCGCGCCCCGGCCGCGCCAGTGCTGCACCGCCGAGTCGACCGTCATCAGCAGGTACAGCCCCGCGGTGAACGGCAGCAGCAGGACGGCCGCGGCCGGCTGCCCGTAGTAGCGGACCATCGGCAGGTACGTGCCCGCCATCAGCGCCCACGCCGCCCCGCCCGCGGCCGCCACCGCCGGTGCCCCCGCCGCCAGCCCGGCCACCGTCGCCACCGGCGGCACCAGGTACACCAGCGCCAGCCCCAGCACCGTCCCGAGCAGCACCGGTGGCGAGTGCCTGAGCTGGGCGTACGCGCTGCGCGACACCATCCGCCACAGCTGCTCCAGCCGCGGGTACGGGCGCACGCTGTCCACCTCGCCGGCCAGGCCCAGCCAGGTCCGGCCGCCGGTGGACTTCACGGCCCGGGCCAGCGACACGTCGTCGATCACCGCGCCGCGGATCGCCGCCACCCCGCCCGCCCGCTCCAGCGCCTCGCGCCGCACCAGCGAGCAGCCGCCGGCCGCGGCCGCCGTCCGGGCACCCGGACGGTTGCTCCGGCGGAACGGGTACAGCTGGGCGAAGAAGTACACGAAGGCCGGCACGATCAGCCGCTCCCAGCCGGTCTCCACCCGCAGCCGGGCCATCTGCGACACGAGGTCCAGCCCGTTGCTCTCGGCGGCGGCCACCAGCTCGGCCAGCGAGTCCGGGCCGTGCGCGATGTCGGCGTCCGTCAGCAGCAGGTACTCGACGTCCGGACCGGCCAGGGCCACGCCGTGCCGCAGCGCCCACAGCTTGCCGGTCCAGCCCGGCGGCAGCGGGGGAGGGGTGGTGACGGTCAGCTCCAGTCCGTCGATCGTCCGCAGCTCGGCCGCCAGCGCCCCGGTGCCGTCCGAACTGTGGTCGTCCACCAGGATCACCCGGGCCTGCCCCGGGTACTTCTGCGCGAGCAGCGTCGGCAGGCTCACCGGGAGCACGGACGTCTCGTCCCGGGCCGGCACCACGATCGCCGCCCGCGGCCAGCGAACCGGTGGACGACGCGGCGGCAGCCGTACGTCGGTGCGCCAGAACGAGCCGTGGCAGCACGCCAGCCAGAGCCAGACCAGCAGGGAGAACGCGGCGATCCACAGCAGGACGGTCACGTCGGCAGTCTGCCGCAGAACCGGGCCGGGCGGGCGGATCGACTAAAGTCTTGACCCGTGAAGATCGCACTGATGGACTCCGGAATCGGCCTGCTGGCCGCCGCCGCCGCCCTTCGGAAGCTGCGCCCGGACGTGGACCTGGTGCTCTCTTCCAACCCGGCCTCGATGCCGTGGGGGCCGCGTACGCCGGAAGAGGTCACCGAGCTGGCCCTCGGCTGCTGCCGGGCCGCCGCCGCGCTCGAGCCGGACGCGCTGGTGATCGCCTGCAACACGGCGTCCGTCCACGCGCTCGCCGCCCTGCGGGCCGAGCTGGAGCCCGGGCTGCCGGTGATCGGCACCGTCCCGGCGATCAAGCCCGCCGCCGCCCGGGGCGGCCGGGTCGCCATCTGGGCCACCCCGGCCACCACCGGCAGCGCCTACCAGCGCGGACTGATCCGCGACTTCGGCGGCTCGGCGGACGTCACCGAGGTCGCCTGCCCGGGCCTCGCCGACGCGGTCGAGCACGGCGACGACGCGGCCATCACGGCCGCCATCGCGGACGCCGCCGCGCGGACGCCGGCCGGCACCGACGTCATCGTGCTCGGCTGCACCCACTACGAGCTCGTCGACGACCGCATCCGCGCCGCCGTCGCCCCGACCGCCTCCCCGGCGCTCACCCTGCTCGGCTCCGCCGACGCCGTCGCCGCCCAGGCCCTCCGCCGCGTCGCCGACCCCACCCGCACCGGCACCGGAACCCTCACCGTCCTCCACGCCGGCGCCCCGGCCACCCTCCCCCAGGCCGCCGCCCTCTACCCCCAGGGCACCACCCTCGCCACCCTCATCGCCTGACCCGCCCACCAGGGCGCACAGAAAGTCGACCCAGCCGACTTCTCGCGCGTCCCCCTGCCCCATCTGCGCGCATAGCGCCACGGCAGCCGCGCCGGTCTAGCCACCCCTGCGCGCGAGAAGTCGGCCCGGCCGACTTCTCGCGCGCAACCCCCAGCAGCGAGCCCGCCACGGCCCTTTGGATGCACGGCTCGGACTCCTGCTCCACGAGAGGGCGACGCGCAGGAAGTCGGCCTGGCCGACTTCTGGGAGCGTTCTGTGTAGCGGTGCCGGGGTGGGGATCGGGATCCATCTACTCGCGTAGATAGAGCGGGTGTTGGAGGGTGTCAGTGCTCTTTATTTCTGGCGCTCGAAATGATCGGGACGGGCGCGGGAGAAGGCGATCTGGTGGCTTGAACCGTGGCCGCACCAAAAGTCGGCCAGGCCGACTTTTGGTGCGGAATCTGGTTCCGGCTAGGCGACGGCTTGGCGGCGCCAGCGGCGGTAGGCGGGTTCGAGGCCGGAGAGGATGGTGTCGAAGCGGCGGGTGCTGGTGGTGGAGTCGACCTGGAGGCGGCTGATCTGGAGGGGATGGGAGGGGAGCCGGGGGCCCAGGCGGTGGTCGGAGAGGAAGCCGAGGCGGTAGCCGAGCTCCTGCAGGACGCTTTCGGCACGGACGTCGTGGCCGCCGTCCGGGTAGGCGAAGGCGATCGGCGGTTCGCCCAGCCAGCGGGTGAGCGCCTCGTGGGCGCCGGTGATCTCGGTGCGCACGGTGTCGTCGTCGCAGCGCCCCAGGCACGGGTGCCCCTGGGTGTGGTTGCCGATGGCGACGCCCCCGTCCCGCAGGGCGAGCAGGTCGGCCGGCGTCAGCTGCTCCTGGCGGGGCGGCCGGCGGTCGGCGCTGACCCGCAGCTCGTGCAGGCTGCGCCGACGGTCCGGGTCCGGCATGGCCTTGAGCCGTCGGAGCAGCTGGGACGGGTGTCCGCAGTCGAGCGACCGGGCCCGGCCTCCGTGCCGGGCGAGGAAGTCGGCCTCGTGCCACCAGAACGGCCGCTCGGTGCCGATGAGCTCCGAGATGACGAACGCGGTGGCCGGGATGCCCCGGGCGTCGAGGGCCGGCAGGGCGTGGGTGAGCACGCTCCGGTCGGCGTCGTCGAAGGTGACCAGGACGCTCCGGGGCGGGAGCGGCCGCCGCTCGGCCACGGCCCGGAGGACCGCGTCGAGCGAGACGGGCGTGGCGAGCCGTTGGAGCCGGTCGAGCTGGGCGCCGAAGGAGCGGTGGTCGGTCACCCCGTGGTAGGCGAGCACCGCGAGCCGCTGGGCGGCCAGGGCCCGGAACAGCGGCTGGACGGGGGCGAACCGCAGCCATTCGCCCCGAGCGTCCTGCTGTTCCGTATCGACGGCCGCCCGGTGACGGCCCCCGCCGTCCCGGTGCGCACCGTGGTGCTCGCCCTGCCCGCGCTCACCGTGTCGGTGGCCGTCATGGAGGAGATCGTCGTGAAGGACCTCGTCGTGACGGCGCTCGTCGTGACGGCGCTCGTCGTGAAGGAGTTCGTCGTGTGCGCGCTCGCCGAGCAGGCGCTCACCGCGCTGACGATCGGCATGCAGACGGTCGGTGTGCAGGCGGTCGACGGACCGGCCGACGGTGCGCCGGCCCGTCGGCCACCCGGCGGGCGGAGGCAGCGCGCGCACGCCGGGCGTCGGCCGCGCGCGGGCCGTGGAGATCGATGTACTGGACTGGGACTGCGGCACGGTTCCCCCTCGTTCGCCGAGCGGCGTGGCGGTACCGCCGGAGGACGGAGCCCGGCCTCCGACTCCAGGGGCGGCGGCTCCGCTCCTGGATATTCCTGTTCTCGGTGGGGGGTTCACACCCGTCCCTCGAACGGCTCCTGGATCACTCAATGCCATTGAGACCGCTGCACCGGACGGATGGTTGTACCGGGGGGACGAGGATTTTTCGTGGACTGATTGTGGAGCCGGAAAGCCCGCGCGGACGTCTCGTACACACCTCGGAGCGGCCGTCGCGCGCCCCTGACCAGCCCGGATCCGCCGGTTGCGCAGCGTGTTCGAACCTTCACTCACTGCGGGCTGCCCCCCACGCCGCCCCGGGGTACCTTGGGCTCATGGCAGATGCGGACCGTGACCCCTTCCACCTCCACGGGGCCTCCCGGATGGCTCGTGCGTGCAGTGGCGGAGCCCTGGTCACCCACCAGCTCCCGCTGGCCGTGGTGGGCCTGGCCTGCCTGGCGCTCGGCATCGTCGTGGCCGTGTTCGTTCCGGACAGTGACGGGCCCGCATGGGCGATGGCGGTGGCCGGCTGCCTGGCCGCCGGCGTCCTGTTGCTCGGCCGGATCGCCTTCGGCGTGTTCCGCGACCGGCGTCGCGCCGCGCTCTGACGGCACCCCGGCCAAGGTGCCCGACCGCCGAGCCGTACGGCGGACCGGCTTCCGTCCGGACGGCGCCCCCACCCGTCGCGTCGATCGCGCTCGGCATTCCGAAACGTCGGTCGAATGAAATTGGTCAGATCGACTGAATATCGTCCAGTCTGACAATCTCGGACCCGCTTCTTTCACCATTCCCGGACGAAGACTCCATCCCGCCTCTACTGTGAATGCGTTCTCCCGGCTCGAAGCGCCGGGGAGGAGGAGCGATGGGCGGTAGACCGGATCGTGCCGTGGCCGCCTCATGAGGCGGGCCGGCGACCTCGCCGTCGTCGCCCTGGCCGCGATCGTCGCGCTGCCGCTGGCCCTGCTGATCGCCGTCCTGCTCCGCTGCACCACCGGCGGCCCGGTCCTCCAGCGGCAGACCCGGACCGGCCGGCACGGCCGCGAGTTCCAGATCCTCCGCTTCCGGGCCGACGGGGACGGCCGGCTCACCGCCCTCCTGCGCCGCACCGGCCTGGACGAGCTGCCGCGGCTGTGGAACGTGGCGCGCGGCGAGATGGGCGTGATCGGACCCCGGCCGGCCGGCCCCGCCCAGGTGGTGCGCTACACCCGCCGCGAGCGCGCCCGGCTCGCCGTACGGCCCGGCCTCACCGGCTGGGCCCAGCTGCACGCAGTGCGCCGCAGCCGGACGCCCCGCCCGCTCAGCCGGCCCGAGTGGGCCGAGCTCGACCTCTGGTACCTCGAGCACCGCTCGCTCGGGCTCGACCTGCACATCCTCGGGCTCACCGTGCTCGCGCTGCTGCGGCCCGGGACCGGCCGTGCGCATCGGACCGGCGGCCCGTAGCCGCCCCGATAGGCTGCGGCCCATGGCCATTCCCCCCTTCCTCGCCGAACTCCGCGCCCTCGTGGGAACCCGTCCGCTCTGGTTGAGCGCCGTCGTCGCCGTCGTGCTGGACGACCGCGACCGGGTCCTGCTCGCCCGCCGGGCCGACGACGGCCGGTGGGCGACGATCGGCGGCATCCTCGACCCCGGCGAGCAGCCCGCCGACGGCGTGGTGCGCGAGTGCGAGGAGGAGACAGGGGTGGTGGTCGTGCCCGAGCTGCTCGCCTCCGCCACGGTCTCGCCCCAGGTCACCTACCCGAACGGCGATGTGACGCAGTACCTGGTGCTGACCTTCCGCTGCCGCGCGGTCGGCGGCGAGGCGCGGGTGAACGACGACGAGTCGCTGGAGGTCGGCTGGTTCGGGCTGGACGAGCTGCCGCCGATGATCGAGAGCGAGCACGAGCGGCTGCGCCACGCGCTGGAGTGCGAGGGCCCGGCGGCCTTCACCTGGGAGGGCAAGGAGCGCCCCTGAGCCCGGGCGGTACGCCCGCCCCGCCCGCCCAGCCCACCGAGGGTCTGTCCGGGCCGGGTCAGCCCTTGTGCTGCCGGTAGGCCTCCTCCGCCGCGTCCAGCACCGCGGCCAGGTCCCCGCCCGCCGTGGCGGTCGCGGTGGCGGCCACCGCGCCCTCGACGAACGGGGCGTTGGCGAACCGCACCGGGAACGGCAGCCCGTGCTCGTCCGCCTCGGACAGCAGCGCGCGGACGGTGGTGACCGCCCCGCCCAGGTCGGCGAGCACCACCACGCCGTGACCCTGGTCCACCCGGCGGGTCGCGGCGGCGACCAGGACGGCGCTGATGCCCGGCCCGTCCGACGGGTCGCCACCGGTCGCGGCGACCGGCGCGGGGGAGTCGGATCCGGTCAACGCGAGCGCGAGGGAGCGCACGGCGGTGGCCAGTTCCTGGCTGTGCGAGACCAGGACGATCCCGACCCGCCCGTGCAGGGCCGGCCGGGCGGGGGTCGGCCGGGGCATCGGGGTGGGCGAGGGAGGCGTACGGGGTGCCGGGGGATGGGCCGAGGGGGCGTCGGAGATGGGGATGACGTCGGCGCGGGTGCCGTCCCGGCGGCTCATCGGCTGCTCCCTTGAGCGGTGGGTGGGGGATCGTTCGGGCAAAACGGTCGGGCGAAGCAGTCGGGCGGAGCGGTCATGTCGAACAGTCAGCCGAGCGACCCGGGCCCACCCGGGCCCACCCGGGCCCCCGCGGGCCCGCACGGGCCCGCCAGGGACTCCCGGACGGCCGGCGGCCCCGCCCTCCCACGCCTGTCGGGCCCGCCCGCCCCTCCCGGGCCGGGAAGGCGGTCGGAGGGCGTCCTGGCAGCACTCTGGCAGCTGCCCGCCGCCGCCACCGGCCGGGACACGCCTCAAGCGTTCCTCCGGCGGTGTCCGTCCCCGCCTGGAGGAGTCCTCGTCAACCCGCTGACCGGGGCCGGGCGGTGTGGCTAGGCTGGCCCCGGAACGCCGTCGGGAGGAGATCGGTCAGTGGGATCCAACAGCGGGACGGACACGGAGGCCGGAGGGGCGCAGCCGCAGCTGGCCCCGAACGGGAAGCCCAAGGTGGACTTCACCGGGGCGGAGTGGCTGTGCAGCAGCCAGGGCGTCGGGGACGTGCAGATCGCCTTCGTGGACGGCTACATCGGGATGCGGGACGGCCGCCAGGAGGACGGGCCGGTCCTGGTCTTCACGCCGGGGGAGTGGCGGGCCTTCGTGCTCGGCGCCCGGGACGGCGAGTTCGACCTCACCTGAGGTCCTGCCGGGAGACTTCCCGGCAGGACCCGGCAACACCGGCAGGACCCGGCGGAAGGCCCTGCCGAAGGCCGCGCGGAGGGGCCCGGCTGCGAGGCCGACCGAGGAGGCCGCCGGGCCCGTCACCACAGGAGCGGACCCCGATCGAAGAGGGGTCCGCTCCGCAGGTGATCCTTCGGGTCCGAACATCACAACTGATGATCTATTGAGCGTGCCCCGTCAGAATTTCTGTTGACTGTTAGACAAACGCAGCTCAGAGTATGAGCACGGGCAGACGCCGTGCCCACCGCCCCCACGCGGCCAGACACGGCGCCTGCTGTGCGGCCCGGCAGTGTTGCCGGGCCATCCTCCCAGTCATCCCCTGCGCACCGGGGTGCGTCGGCCGGTCCCGGCCCCACGAAGGGGCCGGCAGTCGCCGGGAGGCTGGTGCTGAAGCCGAGAGCGACTCGGACGACGGCACCGATGCTCGGGACCCGCACGCCCCCACGCGGCGGCGTCCCGAGCAAGATCCACGGGAGCGACGGGCCGGGGCCCCGCGGATCTGGCTTGTGATACATGGAACTGTTGGCTTGTGTGTTCGTGCGGTGTGCGACGACGAAGCTGGGTGCTCGGCAGTTCGGCACGACGAATGCACGGTGAGGGAAACGCGTGTAGGGCCGCGTTGCGACATGCCGTCCCCCCGAAGGGTGAAACCCAGAACGGCTGTCGTGCTGAACCGAACGTAGCCCGGACGGTTGCTCAGAGTCAACATTGGTCTCTGAGCGTCGATCTCCCGCTCGTCCCCCGGCGGCGCCCCACCCACCTCGCGAGCGTGGTGTGCCGGACACGTACGATGTTCCCATGTCTTTTCTCCGCCGTCGCTCCGGACAGCCCGCCGGCCCGGACTTCGACGTGCTCGCGATGGACCCGGGCGACTGGCCCGGTGACTTCGGTGCGGCCATGATGACCGGCCCGGACGGCTCCTGCCAGGGGATTTTCCTGCGCTACGACCTGTTCGGCGGCAGAGGCCCGGCGATGTTCATCGGCAACCTCCCCGAGGGTTCGCCCGCCCGGGAGACCGGCGACGAGGTGCCCTTCGAGGTGCGGCAACTGCTCGCGGCGCTGGAGAACGACGAGCCGGTCGAGTTCGTCTCGGCCGAGGACTTCCCGGTGATGCTCGGGGACGACCTGCTGATCGTGAAGAAGGTCAAGGTCAGCGAGGAGCGCGTGTTCTGCGCCCAGTTCGGCCGCAGCGACGGCGTCCTGGTCACCATCGCCTCCTGGGACCGACCGGTTTCGGACGACCTGTATCAGCTGCTGAAGCCGCTCCCGGCGGACATGTTCCAGCAGGGCTGATCCGGCGTGGCCGGTCCCGGTGGGGCCGAGCGGCTCCGCCCGGGGGCCGGACGCTGCTTGACGGTATCGATCAACGGTTCGTACAGTCGCGGACATGCCGTGCCGTCTTCCGCTGCTGACCCGTCGCAGGCATCTGGATCTGCGGCGCACCGCCAGCGCGGCGTGTCCGAGCCGCTGAGGGGGATCCGTCCCCCGGCGGCGGGTGGTCGGCCGGGTGTCCGGTCGGCGCCGACACCAGGGGGCGGGTCGTGAGCCGGCCTCCGGGGCCGCCGATCGGAACCGCGCGCCCGTACGGCGTGCCGCCCGCATTCGCCGAGCCCACGCTGCCGCCCGGAGGCACCGCACCATGACGACCCGCGCCGCCAACCGTTCGAGTGCCGATCATCGGACTGCCGACGGTTCGTCCGTCACCGGTTCGTCCCACGACCGTTCGACCGTCGATCGTTCGCTCGGGAACGCTCCCGCCGACACCGCTCCGGTCGAGGAGGCCCCCGTCGGGCGCCGCTCCCGGACCGCTCCGCGGTCGGCGGGTTCCGACCGGTCGGATTCCGGCCATCCCGAATCCACCGGCTCCACCTCCGCCGGTTCCCGCGGCGCCGGTTCCACCGCCGCCGGTCCGGCCGGCTCCACCGGCCCCGCGCCCGACCGCACCGCGGTCGAGGCCGCCCTGGCCGGCCTGCCCCGGGTGGTCGACCTGCTGGCCGCCCGGGCCGAGGAGCACGACCGCGACGCGACCTTCCCGTACCAGGGGATCGAGGCCGTCCACGAGGCCGGACTGCTCACCCTCACCGTCTCCGAGCGGTACGGCGGTCCGGGCGGAACGCTCGCCGACACCGTCCGGGTGCTGTCCCGACTCGGCCGCGGGGACGCCTCGGTGGCCGTGGTCACCGCCTTCACCCTGCTCCGGCACGCCGAGCAGGCCCGCCGGGCCGACTGGCCGACGGCCGGCTACCGGCGGCTGCTCACCGAGTCCCGGCGCGGTCCGGCGCTGGTCAACACGCTGCGCGCGGAGCCCGGTGCCGTCGCGGGCGAGCTGCCCGGGACGGTCGCCCGACGGGACGGCGACGGCTGGCTGCTGACGGGCCGGAAGACGTACTGCACCGGCGCCGAGGCGCTCGCCTGGATGGCGGTGACCGCGCGGACCGACGAGGAGGAACCGCGGGTCGGCACCTTCCTGGTCCGCGGCGAGAGCGAGGGCCTGGAGATCGACCCGACTTGGGACCAGCTCGGCCTGCGGGCCAGCGCCAGCCACGACGTCGTGCTGGACGGGGTCCGGGTGCAGGCCGACCTCGCGCTCGGCCTGACGGCCGGTCGCCGGACGGCCCGTCAGGGCGCCGACGCCGAGGCGGAACTCACGCTGGCCTGGCACGACCTGGCCCTCTCCGCGGTGGCGATCGGCGTCGCCCGGGCCGCCGAGGCCTGGCTGATCCGCTTCCTCAACCAGCGCACCCCGGCCAACCTGACCGAGCCGCTCGGCACCCTGCCCCGCTACCGGACCGCCCTCGGCGAGATCGAGGCCCAGCTGATCGGCGCCGAGGAACTGGTCGAGGGCCTGGCCCCCCGGGTGGACCGGGGCGAGCCGGAGGCCGTCGCCCGGACCGGTCCGGCCCACCTGCTGGCCACCCGGGCCGCCACGGCGGTGGTCCAGCAGGCCGTCGCCCTCACCGGCAACCCCGGCCTGAGCCGGCGCCACCCGCTGGAGCGCTACCTGCGGGACGTGCTCAGCAGCCGGGTGCACCTGGCCCCGGACGAGACCGTGCTGGAGGCCGCCGGCCGGGCCGCCCTCGAACGGGGCGCCCGGCCGTAGGCCTGCCGTCGGACCCGCGGTTCAGCGCGTCCCGACCGCGGCGCGGACGGCCCGGCGGGCGAGCGCCGCGTCGTCGTAGAGCCGGCGGATCATGATCCGCTGCTCCTCGCCGGCGCCCGGCACGTCGTACAGCCGGATCTCCCGCATCAGCACCAGCACCAGGTTCACCAGGAACGCGTCCCGGGCCAGTGTGCCGCCGCTCTGGGCGAGTTGGCTGATCTGGCGACGGGCCGCGGTGTCCCCGGACAGGACGCTCCAGAGCACCGCCAGGTCGTAGCCGGGCAGGTACCAGCCGGCCTGCTCCCAGTCGACCAGCACCGGGCCGGACGGCGCCAGCAGCATGTTGCTGAGCAGGGCGTCGCCGTGGCAGAGCTGGAGCGGGGTGTGGCCGAGGCCGTGCAGCAGGCCGCGCAGGTCGCCCGCGTCCCGGTCGGTGAGCTGGCCCACCGAGTGGTAGCGGGAGATCTCCAACTGGTAGTCCAAGCGCGGCTGGAAGACGTCGGTCGGCGGCCGCCACAGGTTCAGCGTGCGGACCGCGTTGAGCAGCGCCCGCACCTCGCCCGGGGTGGGCGCGTTGACCGGGTGGCGCTCGCGGGCCGCCGGGCGCCCCGGCACGCGCTCCATGACCAGCACGCACCGGTCGTGGTCGGCCGCCACCAGCCGGGGCAGCCGCACCGGCGGACGGTGCCGGACGAACGCCCGGTAGACCGCCACCTCGTGGTGGAAGTCGGCCACCAGCTGCTCGAAGTACTCACTCCGCACCGCCTGCGGCGCCAGGCACTTGGCGACCACCGGAGCCCGCCCGATGGTGCCCGCCACCAGGATGTGGCGGCTGCCCTCGCGCAGGACCTGGCGCGGGGTGAACGCGGGACATATCCGCGCGACACTGGCGAGTGCCGCCCGGACCGCCGGGGTCTGGAGCGCCGAGGGGTCGATCCGCTCCGGGCCGCCGGCGCCGGGCTGGCCGGGCCGCCGCGCCCGCAGCACCTGGCCGTCGGCCTGCCGGGCCAGCGGCATCCGGCCACCGGCCGGCAGCGCGGTCTCCGGGCCGCGCAGCCCCAGCGCCGTACGGCCGGCGGGGCCCAGCGCCGTACGGCCGGTCGGGACGACCCGGGTGTCCGTGGCCCGGCCCTCCGCGCCGCGCGGGGCCGCGGGCCGTACCGCCGGAGGCACCGCCCTGGGGCTGGTGCGGCCGGCGGCCGCGGTGGGGGGGCGCAGCGCGGGGCGGGTCGCGGTGGGCGTGGGGGTCGTCGCTGAGGAGTACATGGGCTGAGGGAGGTCCCTTCCGGTCCGTCGGCGGGTGCTGCCCCGCGGGGGCGGGGGAGGGCCGGTGCCGTGTGCTTCCTGGCGTGACGGCGGCCCTGCGGGTGCTGCGGTAGGTCCTGCGGTGCTTCGTGCGGTGCGGTGGGTGGTGCACGGGCGCCGGGCACGGACGCGGGGTCAGGAACCCCTGGTCGGCGGTGCTCCGGCCGTCCGCACCCTGGGGAATGCGGTCGGCCGGACTGCCGTGGCCGTGCCCGGCGCTCCCGCGCCACCCGGCCGCGCCACCCCCTCGGGTGAGGACCGGGAGCGCCCCGTGCCACCGTCGGGGGACATGCCCCGACGCTGGTGGGACGCCGCCCGACCCGGGGGGCGAAGTGGCGCACCTCTACAACACACCCGTCGGGCACTGGCTTAGTAGTCTGGCGGGCCCTGGCGAACGGTGGCGAATGCTCGCCTGGCACTTGCCGGAGCCTCTAGCCTCGGATCAGCCGAGGAACCTGGGGGCTTCGTTGAGCAGGGAACCCAACACCCGACTGGCCGATCTGTTCGTCCTGACCGGATGGTCGAAGGGCGAGCTGGCGCGGCTGGTCAACCGTCGGGGTGCCGCGATGGGACAGCTGCAGCTGTCCACCGACACGTCGAGGGTACGGCGTTGGATCGAGCAGGGGGAGATCCCGCGCGATCCGGTGCCGAGGGTGCTGGCGGCCGTGTTCACGGAGCGGCTCGGACGTGTCGTCACCACTGAGGACCTCGGTCTGGAACGACACCGGCCCACCAGGTCCGGAGCGGAAGCGCCCGCAGCAGTGCCATGGTCGCCGGATCGAACAGCCGCGGTCCTCACCGAGTTCACGGGAATGGACCTCATGCTGAACCGACGTGGATTGGTGGGCGCCGGAGCCGCGCTCACGGCCGGGGCGGTCATCGCCGACTCGCTGAAGGGCTGGCTGGGCGGGGACGCGGTCGCCTACGCGGCCTCCGTCCCCGGGCCGCGACAGGTGGTCACCGGGGGCGGAGCGCACCCGGTGGTGGACGTGTACGACGCGGGCCCGGTCGGGCTCGACGAGGTGGAGTCGCTGGAGCACTCCGTGCAGGTGTTCCGGGCCTGGGACGCGGCCCGCGGCGGCGGGTTGCAGCGCAAGGCCGTGGTCGGTCAACTGAACGAGGTCGGCGGCCTGTTGACGCACCGGCACGCGCCCGCCGTGGAGCGGCGGTTGTGGCTGGTCGCGGCCAACCTGGCGGTGCTGGCGGGCTGGATGTCGCACGACGTGGGCCTGGAGCCCACCGCCCAGAAGTACTTCATGATCGCGGCGGACGCGGCCAAGGAGGCCGGTGACCGGCCGCGGGCCGGCGAGGCCATCTCCCGGGCCGCGCGGCAGATGGTGCACCTGGGCCGGGCCGACGACGCGCTCGACCTGATGTCGGCGGCCAAGGCGACCGGCGGGCGGCTGATGCCCAGAACCCGCGCCATGCTCAACACCGTCGAGGCCTGGGCGCACGCCTCGATCGGGCACTCCCAGGACACCTACCGGCTGCTCGGGGAGGCCGAGGAGCTGTTCGGCGAGGAGGCGCCGGAGCCGCCGCCCTCGTGGATGCAGGTGTTCGACGAAGCCGAACTGCGCGGCATGCAGGCCCTGGTGCTGCGCACGCTGTCCGAGCACGACCCGGCGGCGGCGCCCGACGCCCGCCGGCACGCGGAGCGGGTGATCACCTTGCGCGAGGGCACCGGGCAGCTGCGCTCGGCGCTGTTCGACCGGATCACCCTGGCCTCGGTGCACCTGCTCACCGGCGAGCCGGACGCGGCGCAGTTCCAGGCCAAGATGGTGATGAACCTGATCGGCCAGAACTCCTCGCACCGGACCTGGGACCGGCTGCGCGAGATGTACCGGCTGACCGCGCAGTACCGGGGGCTGCCGGCGGTGGACGAGCTGCGGGAGGTGCTGGGCCGGCAGCTGCGGGCGGCGGACGCCAAGAACCGGCCGCGGCTGACCTGAGGGCTTCGCGGGGGCGCGGTTCCGGTCCGGGCCGTCGGCTCAGAGCGGCGGGGCCGGGCGGAGCAGCATGCGCAGCGCGACGACGGTGCCGTCCGTGCCGAGGACGGGCTCGCCCGCGCACTCGACGCCGTCGTGCCGTCCGTCGGGCCGGCGGACCCGCAGGGTGCCGGCGGCGTGGCGGCCGTGCACCAGGGTGTCGGTCATCATCCGCCGCAGCAGCGGACGGTCCGCCTCGGGGAGGCGGTCGGGCAGCCGGTCGAGGCTGAGCGGGCCGTGTCCCGGGTCGCAGCCGAGGAGGAGGTAGGTCTCCGAGCTCCAGAGGATCCCGTCGGTCAGCAGGTCCCATTCTGCGGAGCCGAGCAGGCCGTCGTCGATCCCGGCCCCGTGCTGGTCGCCGCCGTCGCCGAGGTAGGGGCCGGACGGCTCCCGCGCCGTGCCGTCCACTCTGCCGTCCGTTCCGCTGTCGGCGTCGCCCGCGCCGTCCCCGCCCGCGGTGCCCGGCGCGTCGGCCGTGGTGCCGCGGGCGGCGCGCCCGGCGCCCGCCGCGCTGCTCCCGCCCGTCGGAGCGCCGTCCATCGCGGCGGCTCCCGGCGGGCGGGTGGCGCCTAATGGCATGTTCATGGCGGACCCATCGCTCGGGTGCGGCCCGCGTGGTGCGGGCCGTTCGGACAGTGAGAAGACTGTCGCACAGCGTCGTCATCCTTGTGGGCGATTTGGACAGAACGCAGGCAAAATTCCAGTGGCATATGCCACTGTGGCCGGAGCGCTCGTCGCCCTGTGTGCGGACGGGGGCGCGAGGCGGTAACCTTCGGTGATTCCGGCGCCCGGGCGCCCACCGCAGTACCGACCAGAGACCCCGGCGACGGAAATCCCGTTGCCACTACGACCGCCGCAACGGATGCTGACCTCATGTTCGAGCCAGTGATAGCACCCAGTGCCAGCCTCCTCGGCCTCCTTCAGCGAGGCCGCGGTGACGGGCAGCTCCACGCGCTGGCCGCCGACCGTGCCGAGGCCATCGCCGCGCTGGAGGAGTGCGTCACCAGGGATCCGCGAGCCGACTGGCAGGTCGAGAGCCGCTCCCTCTACTACGCCCGCATCTACATGGAGCTGGAAGCCCCCCTCGACGGCATCGAGGACCACCTCCACTCCGCCGAGGACCTGGTCACCGACGACGAGAGCCGCACCGGCCTCGCCCTCTCCGTCCTGGGCCACCTCGCCGCGTACGGCCGGCGTGACGCGCTGCTGATGCTGCGCGAGTACGCCGCCACCGGCGCCAACTGGTCCTGGGCCCTCGACGAGCTCGCCCTGCGTGACGACGACCGCGGCCTGCTGCTGCTCGGCACCGCCGTGCTGGACCGCTTCGCACCGGGCCCCGAGGGCGACGCCGAGCTGCGCGAGTTCATCCGCAACGCGTACGAGCCCCGGCCCTGGCGGCTGTGGGCGGCCTACCACCCCAGAGTGGCGGCGGCCAGCGAACAGTCACCCTTCGACCTGTGGCAACGCCAGATCAACCGCAGCGGCGTCACCCCCGGCTGGTCCACCGCCGACGTGCTGGCCTGGGCCGACCAGGGCGAGCTCGGCGGCCTCGGCGCCGGTGCCTTCCTCGGCGGGCCCGACGCCCGACCGGAGTCCGCGCGCGGCACCGAACCGTCGTCCGGCCCCGACGCGGTGGACCGCCGCGCCGCCGCGGCCGCCCGCTGCCTGACCGCCGTCGTCCGGCCGGAGGACCGCCCGCTGCTGCTGGAGGCGGCCCGCGACGGCCTGCCCGGCGCCCGCCGGGCCGCCCTGCGCCACCTGGTCGACCAGCGCGACCCGGCCGCCGTCGAGCTGATCGAGGCCGCCGCCGCGGACGTGGACGACCGGATCGTCCGCGCCGCCCTGGAACTGCTCGGCCGGATGCGCGGCCCCGAGGTGCTGGCGCACGCCCGCCGCTGGGCCGACCCTTCCAGCGGCGGCGCCGACAGCGCGCTCGGCGAGGCCGCCGTCCAGCTGCTCGCCGACGCCGGGGAGCCGGCCGACGCGCCGCTGGTGGTGGCCGGGCTGCGCCGCTGGGTCTCGGTGCGCGGGGTCGGCGGTACCGGGCTCGGGTCCCTGGTGGACGGTGCGGGGCGGCTGGCCGCCGCCGAGGCCGTACCGGTCCTGCGCCACATCTACGGGGAGGCCGCCTCCTCGGAACTGCGCGGACGCGCCGCCCAGGCGCTGGCCGCGACCGACGTGCACTTCCCGGAGGGGCCCGCCGTCGAGTGCCTCTGGGACTGCGAGGAGTCCACGCGTGAGCTCGCCGCGCGCCACGTCGCCACCACGGGCGACGCGCGTGTGCTGGAGCGGTTGCGCAGGCTCGCCGCCGACCCGGCCGAGGAGGCCGAGGTCCACGCCGCCGTACGCGGCCGACTGACCGCCGCCCGGGAGTTCGGGCGTTAGGGTCTGTCTTCAAATTCGCGTCTGCGGGGCGACGACAGACCCTGGGGCTGTCCGACGATTCCCGCGGGTGCCGGTTGTCGGACACGCCCTCGGGTCCTCGATGTTCGGTGGGCCGGGACACCCTGTCGGTGTCCCGGCCCACTCGTCTTCCGCGGTCCCCGCAGTCCGTGGGTCCCCGTTTCTGAAACCTGGTTCTACTTCACCGCGCCCGCGTCCGGGGTCAGGACGCCGCCGATGACCAGTCCGATGATCAGAACGCCGAGCAGTACCCGGTAGACCACGAACGGCATGAAGCTGTGGGACGAGATGTACTTCAGGAACCAGGCGATCGCCGCGTAGCCGACCACGAAGGCGATCACGGTGGCCAGGACGGTCGGCCCCCAGGCCGGGGCCGGGCCCTCGCCGATCTTGAACAGCTCCAGCGCCCCCGAGGCGAGCACCGCCGGGATCGCGAGCAGGAACGAGTAGCGGGCCGCCGCCTCCCGGCTGTAGCCGAGCAGCAGGCCCGCGCTGATCGTGCCGCCGGAACGGGACACGCCCGGGATCAGCGCCAGCGACTGGGCGAGGCCGTAGATGCCCGCGTGCGGCAGCGTCAGGTCGGTGATCGGACGGGCGTGCCGGACGGCCCGGGTGCGGTCGGCGAAGGCCAGGACCAGGCCGAAGACGATCAGGGTGGTGCCGATGATCCGCAGGTCGCGCAGGTGGGTCTCGATGGTGTCCTGGAACAGCTTGCCCAGGATGCCGATCGGCAGGGTGCCGATGATCACGAACCAGCCCATCCGCGCGTCCGGGTCCGAGCGCAGCGCCGGCCGGAACAGCGACAGCGCCCAGGTCCTGATGATCGACGCGATGTCCTTGCGGAAGTAGATCAGCACCGCGGTCTCGGTGCCGAGCTGGGTGACGGCCGTGAAGGCCGCGCCCGGGTCCTTCCAACCGAACAGGGCGGAGAAGACCCGCAGGTGGGCGCTGGAGGAGATCGGCAGGAACTCGGTGAGCCCCTGGATCAGGCCGAGGACGGCCCCGTGGAACCATTCGGTCACCGGGCACCCGCCGGGGGTATCCGTCGGGCGTGGAGCAGGGGCGGCATGGGCTGGTCCTTGCGGGTCGGAAGGGCGTGCGGGACCGCCGTGACCCGACCGGCCCACCGGCCGCGCGCGAGCCCGGCGCGCGGCTGATGGTACGGGGTGAAGGTGACGGTTTTCCGTTCACCCTTCGTTCCGGCTTCGCGCACGGGATCGCCGCCGGTCCGGAGCCCTTTCCGGGCGCGTGCTACGGCACCGGCCGCGCCCGGACCCAGGTGCGGTCCGCGGTCAGGTAGCGCTCGACCGCCAGGTCGGCCTCCGCGAGAGCCCGCTCGAACGCCTCGGTGCTGAGCGGGCGGGACAGGAAGGTCTGCGTCCAGGTGCCGTCCGGGAAGACGTACTCGAAGCGCACGGAGTCCACGCCGTCGCCGACCGGTGTGGCCGAGACCAGCCGGGCCCGCGCGTCCGGGCCGATCGAGCTCTCCCGCGGCACGTTCCGGTGCCAGTCCTCGCCCTCGCGCTGCACCAGGACGCAGCCGTCCTCGGCGACGTGCCGGCGGCAGGCCCCCAGCAGGCCCCGGCGGACCGCCTCGTCACCGGCGTGCACCAGGAAGGAGGCCAGCATGACGACGTCGAAGCGCTCGCCGAGGTCCAGCTCCTCGATGGGGCTGCGCACCGTACGGACGTCCGCGCGGACCCGGGCCAGCATCTCGGCGGACTCGTCCACGGCCGTCACCGTGAAGCCGCGGTCGGTCAGCGGGTGCGTCATCCGGCCGACACCGCAGCCGAGTTCGAGGATGCGGGCGCCGGGCGGCACCGCGGCCTCGACCACGTCCGGTGCGTCGCCCGCGGGGAGGCGGCTCCACACCTCGACGGCGCAGCCGTCCGGGGTGATCGCGCCCGCACCCGTTCCGTCGTAGCCCTCGCGTCGTTCGTCTGTCATGCCGCTCATCGGAACACGGGCGGGTGCACGGTGGAAGAGGGCGTCGGAACGGGATTGCGGGATACCCCAGGGGGGTATATCTTCGAGTAGCGACGGAGCGAGGGAAGTGGCGCCGAACAGGGCGCCGGGGCAAATGGAGGACGACATGGCGCACCCCGCGCGGCACGAGCACCACGAGCACACCGACGAGCAGCACACCGGTCACGAGTACCGCGAGCAGCACGGGCACGCCGGGCGCGACGGGCACGACCACGGTGGCCACCAGGCGCACCACGGCCACCGGGCCCACGGCGGCCACGGGGTGCACGCCGGTCACCACCAGGCCCACGGCGCCGGCGGCACCAGCTGGCGGATGGCCGCGCAGGCGACCCTGCACTGCCTCACCGGCTGCGCCATCGGCGAGATCCTCGGCATGGTGCTCGGCACCGCCTTCGGCCTGCACAACGGCGCGACCGTGGTGCTCTCGATCCTGCTGGCCTTCGTCTTCGGCTACGCGCTGACCATGCGCGGCGTGCTGAAGGCCGGCCTCGACGTCGGCGCCGCGGTCAAGGTCGCGCTGGCCGCCGACACCGTGTCGATCCTGGTGATGGAGCTGATCGACAACACCGTGATGGTCACCGTCCCGGGGGCGATGGACGCCGGTCTCGGGGACCTGCTGTTCTGGGTGGCGTTGGCGGGCGCGCTGGCCCTGGCCTTCGTGCTGACCGTCCCGGTCAACAAGTGGATGATCGGCCGGGGGCGCGGCCACGCCGTGGTGCACGCCTACCACCAGCACTGATCCCGCCCCGAGGCGCCGGACCCCTCTCGCCTGCGGCCCGCACCGACCGTCGAACGGTCGGTGCGGGCCGCGGCGCGTCCGGGGTCGGGGCAGGGTGGTGTCCGAGGTTCCCGCCGGCCGCCGGGTGCGGCCTACCGCGGGCCGCCCTCCAGGTCGGCCAGGGTCGCGTGCAGCCAGGCGAGTTCGGCTTCCGTGGTGGCGCGGGCGACCAGGAGCAGGCCGCGCCGGAACGGGTCGGCGAACTCCTCGGCGCCGACGGGGCGGTCGCCCTCGTAGAAGAAGCTGGCCGGCTCGGCGAGGAAGGACAGCCGGCGGCGGAGCACGGCGGCCTGGGCGGCGGGGTCGGCGAGGTGCCGAAGGAAGGCGAGCAGGGTGAACCAGCGGTTCTCGTCGCTGACGTCGAGCGGCTCGGGCTCGCGCAGCCGGTCGAGCAGCGCGGCGCGGCCGGCCTCGGTGAGGTGCAGGGTGTGCCGGGGCGCGGCCGCGCTGCCCGGTTCGGTCTCGCGGACCAGCAGGCCGTCGGCCTCCAGGCGCTTGATCGCGGGGTAGAGCGTGCCGTCGCTGATCGGGCGGACGTGGCCGGTGAGCGCGGCGAGGTGGCGGCGCAGCTCGTAGCCGTGCAGGGGGCGGTCGTACAGGAACCCGAGGATGGCGAGCTTCAGCATGGGGTCACTCTCTCAGATCCTTCCCTCGGGGCGTGGGTATATCGGTTACGCGATACCTCGATTGCGAGGTATGGTCCTGGTTGTCAGCCGGAACCCCCGAGCCGTCTCCCCGGCCTCCGGGGGCCGGCGACCCCGAACCGGCAAACCCTGGAAGAGGAGCGATTGAGCATGCGCGAGGCCCCCGTCACCCCGAATGGCGACCGGATCCGCTGGGTCGAGCTGCCCGGCGCCGAGCCGGCCCGCCTCTACCTGCACGGGCTCGGCGCCACCTCGCCGGCCTACTTCGCGGCCGCCGCCGTCCATCCGCGGCTCGCCGGGCGGCGCTCGCTGCTGCTGGACCTGCTCGGCTTCGGCCTCAGTGACCGGCCGACGGACTTCGGCTACACACTGGAGGAGCACGCGGACGCGGTCGCGGCGGCGGTGGCGGCCGCCGGACCGGACCGGGTCGAGGTGGTCGGCCACAGCATGGGCGGGGCGGTCGCGATCGTCCTCGCCCAGCGGCACCCGGGCCTGGTCGAGCGGCTGCTCCTGGTGGACGCCAACCTGGACCGGATCGACCTCGGCCGGCGCAACCCCGGCAGCAGCGGCATCGCGGCGTACACCGAGGAGGAGTTCCTGGCCGGCGGCCGGGACGAGGTGGCCGAGCGGGTCGGCCCGTTCTGGTGGTCCACCATGCGGCTGGCCGGCCCGGAGGCGGTGTACCGCAGCGCCCGCCACCTCGCCCGGGCGACCGTCCCGACGATGCGGGAGATGCTGCTCGGCCTGGACCTCCCGCGCACCTTCCTCCACCCGGAGGCGGACGGCGAGCCGGCGGGCGCCGACGCCCTCCGCGCCGCGGGCGTACGGGTGGTGGCGGTGCCGGACTGCGGGCACAACATCATGCTCGACAACCCGGACGGCTTCGCGGCCGCCGCGGCGGAGGCGCTCGGGCAGGGATGAGCGCGGACCGGCGGGCCCGGCCCCGACAGGCCCCGGGTCGACCGGGCTCGAACCCGCCGTAGGCTGAGGCGCACCGCCCGAGAGGAGCCCGCCCGATGCCCGTCGAGGTCCCGCCCGCGCTGGCCGCGTCCCTGGAGGAGTTCCTCGGCGCCGAGGGCCGGGCCTGGGCGGCCCGACTCCCCACCCTGGCGGGCGAGTTGCTCGACCGCTGGGAGCTGCTCCCGGACGGGCCGGTCGCGCACGGCATGGTCGCGCTGGTGCTGCCCGTGCTGCGGGCCGACGGCGCACCGGCCGTGCTCAAGCTCCAGCCCGTGGACGAGGAGACGGTGGGTGAACCGCTCGCCCTGCGGAGCTGGGACGGCCGTGGCGCCGTCCGGCTGCTCGACCACGAGCCGGCCACCGGCTCCCTGCTGTTGGAGCGGCTGGACCCCGGCCGCTCCCTGCTCGCCCTGCCCGACGACCTCGCGGCGCTGCGCGTGATCGCGGAGCTGCTGCGGGAACTGACGACGCATCGGGCACCGTCCGGGCTGAGGACCTTGGCGGACGGGTCGGCCCGGCTGTTGGAGCGGACGCCGGCGGCCGCCGCCTCCCTCGCCGACCCGGCCGAGCGGCACCTGCTCGCCGACTGCGCGGCCGCCCTGCGCGAGGTCCGCGCCGAGCCCGGCGACCGCCTGCTGCACTGGGACCTGCACTACGGCAACGTGCTGGCCCCGCTCCCGGGCAGCGGCCGGGAATCCTGGCTGGCCATCGACCCCAAGCCGCTGGCCGGCCACCCGGGCTTCGAGCTGCTCCCGGCGCTGCGCAACCGCTGGGCGGACGTGGTGGCCACCGGCGATCCCGCCCGGGCGCTGCGGCGGCGCTTCGACCTGCTGACGGAGGCGCTGGAGCTGGACCGCGAGGTGGCGGCGGCCTGGACGCTGGCCCGGGTGCTGCAGAACGCGGTCTGGGCGGCCGAGGAGGGCGAGGCACGGCTGGACCGGCCCCAACGCGTCGTCGCCGAAGTGCTGTTGGGGCGCTGAGCGCGCCCGGCGAGTCGTTCAGCGCTCCCGCAGGGGTATGAAGCGCACCGGTGTCCCCGGCCGGGCCTGTGCGGCGGCCGCGAGGTCGCCGGCCGGCACGACGCCGATCACCGGATAGCCGCCGGTGGTCGGGTGGTCGGCCAGGAACACCACCGGCTGCCCGTCCGGCGGAATCTGCACCGCGCCCAACACCATTCCCTCGCTGGGCAGTTCGCCCTCCCGGGTGCGGGCGACCGGCGGGCCCTCGGTGCGCAGGCCGACCCGGTTGCCGGTCGGCGAGACCAGGTACCGGTCACGGCCGAGGCGGGCCACCGCCTCCGGGACGAACCAGTCCGCGCGCGGTCCGAGCCGCAGCCGGAGCACCAACTCGGCCGGGGGAGCGGGCAGTGGCACCAGCTCGGGCCGGGCCCGGTGCGGCGGCGGGGCGCCGACCGGCAGCCGGTCCCCGGCGGTCAGCGGGGCCGGCCCGAGCCCGCAGAGCAGGTCCGCCGAGCGGCTGCCGAGCACCGGCGGGACGGCGATCCCGCCCGCCACCGCCAGGTAGCCGCGCACCCCGGCCGTCGCCGCCCCCACCTCGACCACCGATCCGGCCGGCACCACGAACGGCGCGCCCCAGGCGGCCGGCCGGCCGTCCACCCGGACGGGCGAGGGCGCACCGGTGACGGCGACCAGCACCGGTCCGACGGCCCGCAGCGCGACCCCGCCGAGCGTGGTCTCCAGCCCGGCGGCCCCCGGGTCGTTGCCCACCAGCCGGTTGGCCGCCCGCAGCGCGGGCTCGTCCAGCGCTCCGGCCCTCGGCACCCCGAGGTGGGCGACCCCACGCCGCCCGAGGTCCTGGACCGTGGTCAGCGGTCCCGGCCGCTCCACCACCAGCTCTTTCAACTCCGCCTCCCCTCAGCCCCGTTCCGCCGTGAAGCGGACCCGGGTGCCCGGCGCCAGCAGGGCCGGCGGCTCGCGGTCGGTGTCCCAGAGGGGGAGCGCCGTCCGGCCGATCAGCTGCCAGCCGCCGGGGGAGGGGTGCGGGTAGACGCCGGTGTACGGGCCGGCCAGGGCCACCGAGCCGGCCGGGACGGTGCCGCGCGGGGTGGACCGGCGCGGCACCTCGTAGCGCGCCGGGAGGCCTGTGAGGTAGCCGAAGCCGGGGGCGAAGCCGCAGAACGCGACGACGTACCCGGGTTCGGTGTGGATCCGGACGGCGGCCTCCTCGGACACCCCCCACAGGGCGGCGACCTCGGCCAGGTCGGCGCCGTCGTACACGGTGGGGACCTCCACCAGCGGCCCGTGCGGCGCCCCGGCCGCCGTCGGGCGGGCGGTGCGCAGCAGGGCCGCCACCGCGTCGACCTCCGCGACGCCGTCCAGCAGCAGGGTGCGCGCGGCCGGCACCAGTTCCTCGACGGCGCCGAGTTCCCCCGCCTCCCGGCGCTCGGCCAGCCACTCGTACAGCGCCGTCACCTCGGCCGTCCCGGGCAGCTCGACCAGCAGCGCCCGGTCGCCGACCCGGCGCACCGTCCCCGCCGCCGGGCGCACCGTCCCCGCCGCCGGGCGCGCCGCCCCCGCCGTGAGGTGCGGTTCCGTCATGTGAAGGCCTCCACCCGGACCCCGGCGGAGGCCAGGGCGCCGCGGATCCGCCAGGCGAGCTGGGCGGCGCCGGGGGTGTCGCCGTGGACGCAGAGCGAGCGGGCCTCGACGGCGATCCGCTCGCCGCCGGAGGCCTCCACCGCGCGGTCCCGGGCGATGCCGACGGCGCGGGTGATCACCGACTCGGGGTCGTGCACCACCGCGTCCGGCTCGCGGCGCGGGACGAGGGCGCCGGTGCGGGCGTACGCGCGGTCGGCGAAGGCCTCGGCGACCACCGGGAGTCCCACGCCCTCGGCGACCTCCAGCAGCAGGGAGCCCGGCAGGCCGAGCACGGGCAGCGGCCCGTCGCAGACGGCGCCCGCCCGCAGCACGCCGGCCACCACGGCCTCGGCCTGCTCGGAGTCGCCGACCACCCGGTTGTAGAGGGCGCCGTGCGGCTTGACGTAGGACACCTTGGAGCCGGCCGCGCGGGCGAACACCTGGAGGGCGCCGATCTGGTAGGCGATCTCGTCGGCGAGTTCCTCGGGGGGCACGTCCATCGCGCGGCGGCCGAAACCGGCCAGATCGCGGTAGGAGACCTGGGCGCCGATCCGGACCCCGCGCTCGGCCGCCAGCGCGCAGACCCGGCGCATCGTCGACGGGTCACCGGCGTGGAACCCGCAGGCGACGTTGGCGCTGGTCACCACGGACAGCAGCGCCTCGTCGTCGGTCAGGGTCCAGCGTCCGAACCCCTCTCCGAGGTCCGCATTGAGATCGATCACCGCATCGGCCACGCCCGTCCGCCTCCCAGCAGCTGTTGAGCCAGATGGTAGGGCCTGCGGATGAAGGCCGTTGTCCGTGACCCGGAGCGCCCAGCCGGCGCCGCGGCGTGTGCGGGGGCCCGCACGCCCCGGGGCGGCGCCGCGCCGGTCCGTGCCGGCCGGTGGGCGGAACGCGTCGGTGCCCGGGCTCCGCGGAGCCCGGGCACCGACGGCGGGCGGTACGCCCCCTGGGGGCGCTGCGCCGCGTCCCGCCGTTACGCCGTGTAGGTGTAGGTCGCCGGCGCGCTGGTCCCGCCCGCCGTGGTGACCGTGACGCCCACCGGTCCGGGCTGGGCGCCCGCCGGGGCCGTGGCCGTGCAGAAGGACGGCCCGCAGGAGACGTGGGTGGCCGGCACCCCGCCGAAGGCCACCGTCCCGTACGTCAGGTTGCTGCCGATCACGTTCACCCTGGTCCCGCCGACGGCCGGGCCGGAGGCGGGGGAGAGGCTGCTGACCACCGGGGCGGCCGGGGCCGGCGGCGGGGCGCCGGTGTAGTCGAAGGCGGCGGGGGCCACGGCCGTGCCGCCGGGCGTCACCACGCTGACCGGGGCGCTGCCCGAGCCGCCCGGGGTGGTCACCGTGCAGGCGGTGTCGGTGCAGGTGCCGGGCGCCGGGACGCCGCCGACGAGCACCATGCCGTGGGCCAGGTTGCTGCCGCTGACGGTGACGGCGGTGCCGCCCGCCCCCGGGCCGGTGGTGGTGCCGAGGCCGGTGACGGCCGGGGCGGCCTGGACGGTGGCCGGCAGGGGGCTCCTGCTGACGAGGTCGTAGCCGGAGACGTGCCCGGTCGGGTCGGTGTCGTTCGGGTTGGCGACGGTCGCGGTGATCGTGCCGGCGATCGGCACGCCGGGCGTGGTGGCCAGGTTGAGCTTCATGAAGTTGTAGCTCCCGACCGCCCGGGTGGCGGTGAACACGGCCTCCAGGTGGCGGTGGTCGGGGGAGAGGACCGAGGTGAAGGTGTAGTCCTGCGGTGTGGGGAAGAACATCGCGCCGTCGGTGGTGACGCCCGGCGGCAGGTCGAGGGTGATGTGCGTCGGCCCGGTCAGGTCCGCGGTGCCGGACGAAGTCCAGCCCACCGCCATGTTGCCGGTGGTGAAGAACCCGCCGGGGTAGTTCCCGTTCTGCGAGACGGTCACGTGCTGGGCGGAGGTCGACGCGGTGACGGCCGGCGCGGCCGCGGCGGTGGCGCCGGTGGCGAGGACGGCGCCGGTGGCGAGGGTGGTCGCGGACAGCGCGGCGGCGAGGCCCGCTTTGGCCAGTCGGGTGATCATGGGTCGATCATCACCGAACCGACGCGCCGCCCTCACGGTTTTCTCGAACACGGGTCCGGCAATGGCGGAATCCCGTCGAAACCGCGTTCTGAACCGGCCTCCCGCACCGCCGCCCACCTGCCGCTCCGCCCGCCCGCAAGGTCCGTTTCGGTCGATGTCGGTGCGAACCTCTAATCTTGTCCTCCGTGACCGCCATCGCAGACCCGCCCACCGAGCCCGGCCTCCGACCGCCCGCCGGTCCGGCCGTCGCGCGCCCCGCGCCCGGCCCCGCCGCCGACGAGGGCCTGGCCCGCCGGCTCAAGGCGCTGGCCTGCACCGCCCCGCTGCACGACCTGGACAACCGCAAGGTCAACCTGGCCGGCGAGTACGGCGGCTACGCGATGGCCGAGGTCGGCCTCGCCGCGATCGACCTGGTCACCCTGCACATGGACTTCGACACCGGCGCCGACCGCGAGATAGTGCTCGCCCGGCTGCTGCCCCGGGTCGCCGCCCAGGCCGCCGGCCGCCCCGCCGCCGAGCACGAGCGGGTCGCCCGCTGGGTGCTGGAGTCGCTGATCAACGTCGGCAGCGTGGACCGCGGCTTCCGCGCCGTCTACGGCACCTTCGGCGCGGACGGCGAGTACGTCCGCCGCGACTACGACTTCAAGCTGATCGAGGAGGTCCCAGGACCCGACGGCGGCGTCTACCTGCGCACCACCGACGAGGCGGTCAACGTCCTGGTCGGCGCGCTCGACACCGACGTCACCTCGGCCCAGATCGCCGCCGAGGTCAAGCTGGAGGTGCTGATCCGCCGCGGCCGCCTGGCCGACGCCCAGCTCGCCGCGGAGCAGGCCCGCTACCGCACCGTCCAGTACGCCGAGACGCTGCGCCGCGCCCTGGACGCCACCCGCCGCAACGTCCGGGCGGTCGACTGGATGCGCGCCGTTCCGGACCTCATCGAGGAGGCGCTGGACCACATCGCGGACCGCTACCGGCACGAGAACGCGATTCTCACCAACATCCGCAAGGCCCGCGACGAGGCCGAGGAGCCGGAGCACAAGCGCCGCGCCGCCGAGCTGGTCGACATCGTCAAGGACTGCATCCGGCGCCACACCCAGCTCCAGACCCGCCTGCTGGAGGCCGGCCCGCTGTTCCGCGCCGAGCAGGACCGGCAGGCCTTCGCCACCCCCGGCGCCCGCAGCGGCATCGACCTCTACGGCCAGCTGCTCGCCCCCGTGCTGCGGCTGCCGATAGAGCAGGCCGTCCGCCCCACCGGCGCGTTCTTCGCCCGCGGCGCCGGTCTGCGCACCCCCGTCTCGGTCCGCGTCGCCGACCTGGTCGACCTGCTGCTCACCCCGCCGGTCGAGCGCGAGCACCTCGGCGCCGAGCTGCCCGACCCGGACCTGGTCGCCACCCCGGACGACAGCCGGTTCTCCGAGGCCCAGCTGGAGTCCGCGATGGTCCTGCTCGACCTGCCCCCGGACGCCCCCCGCCGGCTCTCCGGCCTGCTCGCCGACGCCCGCAAGCAGGACCCGGACCTGCCGTACCTGGTCGCCCTGCTCGCCGTGCACGCGGCCAGCCCGCCGGTCGGCACCGCCTATCGCCAGGGCGAGGAGCGGCTGCTGTTCGCCGTGGACGACGGCACCCCGCTGCGCGACCAGGAGTTCGGCGGCGCCGACCTGATCGTCGGCAGCGCCCTGCTCGACGCGGCCGGCATGGCCGCCGACCGCAAGGACGCCGGCTGACGGCCGGGAAGCACGCACCGGGCCGGCCCTCCGGGACCAGACCCGCCGGAACCCACCTTGACGAACCGTAACCACCGCGCCACCCCCGAGGAGCACCGCCCGTGACGACCCACCACGACACGTCCTGGGCGGCCGAGAGCGAACCCGCGGCCCCCGCGCCGATCACCCCGGCCGACGTCGCCGACGCCGCCCGGCTGGTCTCCTTCGGCCTCCAGGCCAAGCTGCTGCCCGCCCGGGACGCCGAGTACGCCGAACTGGTGCGCCGCCACCGCGAGGACCCGCCGTTCGCCCGGCTCGCCGACGCCATCGCCACCGGCATGGGCCTGGTCGTCCTGGAGGTCTCCCCGCGGGCCGGCATGGCCGTGGCCGCCGCCGAGGACTCGCTGTTCGCCGTCCGGATGGGCGACTACTCGCGCCGCGCCGCCTCCGAGTCCACCGACCGCTTCCTGCACGGCCTCGCCCACCTGGCCGTCGCCGCGCTGGCCTTCCCCCGCCCCGAGGACCTCGCCGACGACGGCTACCTCGGCCGGATCACCGTCAACGGCGTCGACTCCTTCGTCCGCCAGGCCTGCCGCCGCCTGGAGGAGCAGGCCGACGCCGAGGGCGCCAACACCGACCCGGCCTCCGACGCCCCCGGCCTGGAGGCCGCCTGGCGGGTGTGGGCCCGGCGCACCGCCACCGGTGCCACCAAGGACGCCCGCCGGCTCTCCGGCTCCACCATCGGCATCGTCGCCAAGGCCGTGCTGTTCCTGGTCGACTCCGGCTTCCTGCAGAAGGTCTCCGACGACTCCGGCGGCACCTACCGCACCACCGCCCGCTACCAGCTCCAGGTGCGCGACCTGGCGGGCAGCGCCGCCATGGCCGAACTGCTCGACCTCGGCATCGTCCCGGTCTCCGACGGCACCGCCAGCCTCCTGCCGCCGGACACCGGCGACGAACTGGTCGCCGACGCGGGGCTGCCGTTCCACTCGCTCTGAGCCCGGGGCTCCGGGTCCACCCGCTCGGAGCCCCACCGCGCCGGCCGCGGCCCACCCGCCCCGCGCCGGCCCGCGCCCATCCCTCACGCCACGCAAGCCACGGAGAACCGCCGCACATGTACGAGCTCAACCGGGTCCGCCTCTACTCGATCGGACCGGCCGGCGCCCGCTACGCCGACACGGTGCTCGACCTGCGCGGCGTCGGCGAGCCGGTCGCCGACCCCGCCCCGCAGCAGATCGGCCTGTTCGGCGAGGACCCCGACGGCCCGGTCCGCCGCCCCGCCCCGGCCGGCGTGCTCTTCCTGGAGAACGGCGGCGGCAAGTCCGTCCTGCTCAAGCTGATCTTCTCGGTCATGCTCCCCGGCCACCGCAACACCCTCGGCGGCGCCAGCTCCGGCGTGCTGCGCAAGTTCCTGCTCGCCGACGACTGCGGCCACGTCGCCCTGGAGTGGCAGCACACCGTCACCGGCGAGCTGATCGTGGTCGGCAAGGTCAGCGAGTGGCGCGGCCGCCAGGTCTCCTCCGACCCGCGCAAGTTCGCCGAGACCTGGTACTCCTTCCGCCCCGGCCCCGGCCTGACCCTCGACTCGCTGCCGGTCGCCGAGCGGGTCAGCCTGGCCGGCGACCAGAAGGCCCGCGGCCGCCGCCGCACCATGAAGGGCTTCCGCGACGCCCTCACCGAGGCCGGCAAGGCCCACTCCCACCTCGACCTGGTCTTCGAGGACGGTCACGACCGCTGGACCGAGCACCTCGGCGAGCTCGGCCTCGACCCCGAACTCTTCCGCTACCAGCGCGAGATGAACGCCGACGAGGGCGAGGCGGCCGGCCTCTTCGCGGTCAAGCACGACAGCGACTTCACCGACCTCCTGCTGCGCGCCGTCACCGACACCCGGGACACCGACGGCCTCGCCGACCTCGTGCACGGCTTCGCCGCCAAGCTCGGCCGCCGCGCCGAACTCACCGCCGAACGCGACTTCACCGCGGGGTCGGCGGACCTGCTGGAGCGCATCGCCGAGGCCACCACGGCCCGCGAGACGGTCCGCGAGGCCCACCGCACCGCCGAGCGCCGCACCCGCCGGCTCGCCCACGCCCTCGCCTCGCGCGCGGCCGCCGAACGCGACCGCGCCCAGGACCTCGCCATCGAGGTCGCCGCCGCCGCGAGCGCCGTCACCGCGGCCGAGGCCGACCGCACCCGGCACAGCCTGATCGCCGACGAACTCACCTACCGGCACGCCACGTTGAGCCTCACCGCGGCCACCGCCGAGGCCGCCGCGCTGCGCCGCGAACTCATCGACGCCCGCACCCTGCACTCCGCCTGGCAGGCCGCCGAGGCGGTGCTGCGCCAGCGCGCCGCCGCCGACCGGGTCGCCCGGGTCGCCGCCGCGATCCGCGAGGCCGAGCTGGACGCCGCCCCCGCGCTGGCCGCCCGCGCCCGCGCCGCGACCGCCCTGGCCCGCGCCCTGGAGGCCGCCGCCGCGGCCGCCGAGTCCCGCGCCGACGCCGAGGAGGAGCGCGCGGGCGAACTCCAGCAGGACGGCGGCAAGGCGCAGTCCGACGCCACCGAGGCCGCCACCGCCGCCCAGAAGGCCCGCAGCGAGGCCGAGCACCTGCGCCAGCGCCTCGCCGAGGTCGAGCAGGAGACCGAGGCCGCCGTCTCGGCCGGCTTCATCGACGCCGACGGCGACGTGGACCCGGCCCGCGCCGCGCTGCACGCCGCCGACGTCGAGAAGGCCGCCGCCGCCGCGCTCGCCCAGGCCCGCGCCGCCGCCGAGGCCTCCGCCGCCCGGCTCCGCGAGGCCGCCGCCGCCACCTCGCGCGCCGAACTCGCCGCCGAGCGGGCCGGCGACGCCCGCAAGGACGCCGCCCGGGCCCTCGCCGCCGAGCAGCGCACCGCCGCCCTGCTCGCCACCGAACAGCGCCTCGCCGACCTGCTCTCCCTGACCGCCTACCAGGACGGCGCGGAGGAGGACGCGGGCTTCCTCACCCCCGCCGTGCTCGACCGCAACGCCGAGTACCTGCGCGAACTCCTCGACGAGTCCATCGCGACCGCCGAACGCACCCTGTTCGACCTCCGGACGGCCGCCGCCGACGACTCCCGCATCCTCGCCGCCCTCGGCGACGGCGGCCTGCTGCCGCCCGGCCCGGACGTGCTCGCCACCGTCGAGTACCTCGCCGAGCACGGCATCCCGGCCCTGCCCGGCTGGCGCTACCTCGCCCAGTCCGTCGACCCGGCCGACCACGACGCGATCCTCGCCGCCCGCCCCGAACTGGTCGACGGCGTGGTCGTCACCGACCCGGCCTCGCTGGAGCGCGCCCGCGAGGCCCTGCAGGCCGCCGCCCTGCTGCCGCGCTCCACCGTCGCCGTCGGCGCCGCCGCCTCGCTGATCGCCCCGATCACCGACGAGCCCGCCTTCTTCCTCGTCCCGCCGAACCCGGCCATGCACGACGAGTCCGCCGCCGACGGCGAGCGCCGCGACCTGCGCGCCCGGGTGAGCGCCCGCGAGGAGCACATCCGCGAACTGGCCGGCCGCCTCGGCGCCGACCGCGCGCTCGCCGCCCGCCTCGCCTCCTGGCACGCCAGCTGCCCGCCCGGCACCCTCGCCGAACTCGCCGCCGCCGCCGAGGCCGCCCGCGAGCAGGCCGAGCAGGCCGCCGCCGCCCTGGCCACCCTGCGCGCCGACCACGACGAGGCCGAGACCGACCACGCCGCGGCCGCCTCCGCCCACGAGGAGCACCGCGAGGCCGCGCAGCGCGCCCGCCGCCGCGCCGACGCCCTCTCCGGCCTCGCCTTCCGGCTGCGCGAGCGCGGCAACTGGGCCCGCCGCCAGCGCGAACTCGCCGAGGACGCCGCCGAGTGCGACCGCCGCCAGGCCCTGTGCGCGGAACGCGCCCGCACCTGCGACGAGGACCGCCGCGCCGCCCAGCGCGCCGCCGACGACGCCCGCCGTACGGCCCGCGCGCTGCGCGCCGAACGTGCCGAGATCCCCGCCGCCGAGCAGGCCGACGAGCCCGCCGAGGCCGCCCCCGCCGCGCTGCCCGCCCTGCGCGAGGCCTACCGCGCCGCCTCCCAGCTGTACGAGAAGGTCGGCGTCGGCGCCGACCTGCGCGCGGAACAGGCCCGCGCCGAGGGCGACGAGGCCGCCGCCGCGGCCGAACTCGACCGCCTCACCAACAAGGTGCGCACCCGCGCCGAGGAGCTCCTCGGCAGCCCCGACGGTGCCGACGGCCCGGCCCGGCAGGCCGCCGCCGCCCGGGCCGAGGAACTGGTCGCCACCATCGAGGCGCGCTCCGCCGTCGCCAGCGAGCAGCTCGGCCGACTGCGCGGCGAGGCCGAACGCTCCGCCCCCGCCGACGGCGAGGCGCACACCGAGCTGCCCGAGGACCTCGTCCCCACCGACCCGGAGCACGCCCAGGCCCTGCTGCGCACCGCCACCAGTCGGCTCGCCGAGCGCCGCGAGGCCCTGGACGCCGCCCGCACCGCCCACACCGACCTCCAGCGCACCTTCGACACCGCCCAGGCCGCCGCCGCCGACTTCGACGAGCTGGCCGGCCAGCTGCGCGACGGCCTGCGCGACCACCAGGAGGACCCGGAGGACCCGGTCGAGCCGTACCTCGGCTCGCTGGCCGAGGCCCGCACCGGCGCCACCGAGGCCCGCCGCGCCCTGCGCACCGCCGCCGGCGAGCTGTCCTCCGCCGAACTCGCCGTCCGCGACGCCTCCGACGCCCTGGTCCGGCACGCCAACGCCGCCCGCTACGAGGCCGTCCGCACCCCCGCCCGCCAGCAGATCCGCGAACTGCCCGCCTCCGCGCTGCCCGAGCACGCCGCCGCCTGGGCCGCCGCCTTCGCGCCCCGGCTGCGGGTGCTCACCGACGAGCTCGCCCAGCTGGAGAAGAACCGCGGCTCGATCGTGGACCGGCTGCGCGGCCTGGTCGAGTCCTCGCTCACCACCCTGCGCGCCGCCCAGCGGCTGTCCCGGCTGCCCGAGGGCCTGGGGGAGTGGTCCGGCCAGGAGTTCCTCCGGATCCGCTTCGAGGACCCGGACCACGCCACCCTGGTCGAGCGCCTGGGCGAGGTCATCGACGAGGCCACCCGCGCCGCGGTCAGGAAGAACAGCGACCTGCGCCGCGACGGCATGTCCCTGCTGCTGCGCGGCGTCGCCGCCGCGATCGGCCCCAAGGGCGTCAGCGTCGAGATCCTCAAGCCCGACGCGGTGCTGCGCGCCGAACGGGTCGGCGTCGGCCAGATGTCCGACGTGTTCTCCGGCGGCCAGCTGCTCACCGCGGCGATCGCGCTGTACTGCACGATGGCCGCGCTGCGCGCCAACGACCGCGGCCAGTCCCAACTGCGGCACGCGGGCACGCTGTTCCTGGACAACCCGATCGGCCGCGCCAACGCCACCTACCTGCTGGAGCTCCAGCGGGCCGTGGCCGACGCGCTCGGCGTCCAGCTGATCTACACCACCGGCCTGTTCGACACCACCGCGCTCGCCGAGTTCCCGCTGGTGATCCGGCTGCGCAACGACGCCGACCTGCGGGCCGGCCTCAAGTACATCTCGGTGGAGGAGCACCTGCGTCCGGGCCTGCCCGCCGCGCCGGACCCGGACGGCCCGACCATCCACGGCGAGATCACCGCCACCCGGATGTTCAAGCGCCCCGCGGAGGTTCCGGCCCAGCCGTGAAGTGGATAGCGTGATCATCATGTTGACGATCGCGCACCTCAGTGACATCCACCTCGGCCAGGACCACCGCCGGGACGGCGGCGAGCGCGCCCGGCGGCGGGCCGAGCAGGTGATGGCGTACCTCGACGCCCTGCCCGGCCCGCTGGACGCGGTGCTGGTCACCGGCGACCTCGCCGACCAGGGCCTGGCCGAGGAGTACCGGCAGGTGGCCGAGGTGCTGAAGTCCCGGCACCCGGTGCTGATCTGCCCCGGCAACCACGACTCCCGGGCGCCGTACCGGGAGGTGCTGCTCGGCGAGGCGCCGGCACAGGGCCCGGTCAACCGGCTGCACCGACTGCCGGGCGCCGACGTGCTGATGCTCGACTCGTCCGTACCCGGGCAGCACGACGGCCTGCTGGACGAGGAGACGCTGGACTGGCTCGACGCACAGCTCACCGAGGGGCGTACCGAGTTGCCGGCGCTGGTGGCCTTCCACCACCCGCCGGTGGAGCTGCACCTGCCGTACGTCGACCCGATCCGCCAGTTCGGCGAGGAGCGGCTGGCACGGGTGCTGCGCGAGCACCCCCGGGTGGCCGCCCTGCTCTGCGGGCACGCCCACACCGCCGCCGCGACCACCTTCGCCGGCCTGCCGCTGCTGGTCGCGCCCGGCGTGGTCTCCACCGTCACGCTGCCCTTCGAGAGCGAGCACGAGATCGCCTTCGACCATCCGCCGATGCTGGCCTTCCACGTCCTGGACGACGACCGCCGGCTCACCACCCACTACCGGGCGCTGCCGGTGCGGGACTGACCGACCCGGCCGCCGCTACGGGTGGTTGGGCCGGACCCGGGCCTGGCGCGGCGGCTGCGGCGGTGACTGGCGCGGCGGTTGGTGGGGCTGCTCGCGCGGTTGTCGGTATGGCTGCTGGTACGGCGCCCGCGGCGGCTGGTGCCCGGGCCCGTACGGCTGCTGCCGCCCCGGCCCGTACGGCTGTTGCCCGGGCGCGTACGGCTGCGGCTCGGCCGACTCGTACGGCTGCCGGTACACCGAGGACGGGCCGGGCGGGGGGAGCGGCCGCGCGGCCGGCGGCCCGGGCGGCGTCCGGCTGCCCGCCATCGGGTACGCGGAGCCGGGCGCGCGCATCCGCTGGGCCGCGACCTGGCGGGAGATCAGGATCTCCAGCAGGCACCACATGGTGCCGAACACCCCGAGCCCCATCGCCAGCAGCGCGGGCGTCAGCAGCCAACTGCCCGCGTACGAGGCCAGCGTCGCCACCACGACACCCACCAGGGTGAAGGACAGGCAGAGCACCGCCCGGACTGCGGCGGCGCGCACCTCGTCGGGCAGGCGGCGACGACGGCGGCGTGGCACGGACATCGAGCGACCCCCAGGCACGTGGCGCGTGTTCGGTGAAGCATACGGAACGGGCGCACACGAAACACGCCCCTTCGCCTCACTCTGCCCAGCCGAACCGGGACTATGCGTCCGAAACCGTCGAACTACCGCCAAACCCGTGCCATCCGGGCAGCCCCGGCCGGCCGCGAGGGGCAGGCCCGGCGGCCGGGCGGGCCGGCGCTCAGCCCAGCTGGAGGTTGAGCTCCTCCAGTGCGCCGGTCACGATCGTCCGCATCGCCTGCTCGGCGTGGACGGCGTCCTCGGCGCAGATCGCCTCCGCGACCTCGCGGTGCAACCGGATCGCGTACGGCTCCGGCTGATGGGGCATCAGATGGTACTCGGTCCGGCCGGTGAGCACCGCCGCGACGGTGTCCCCGAGGTGGGCGAACATCTCGTTGCCGGAGGCCCGCAGCACCAGGGAGTGGAAGGCGATGTCGTGCCTGAGGAAGGCGGTCAGGTCGGCGGCCCGTGCGGTGACCGTCAAGTCCACGGCCAGTGAGCTGAGTTCGCGCCGGTCGTCGTCGCTCGCGTGGGTGGCGGCGAGCGCGGCCGCGGCCGGTTCGACGGCCACCCGCAGCGAACCGAGGGAGCGCAGTTGGGCGGGCCGGTCCGAGCCGGCCAGGCGCCAGCGGATCACCATCGGGTCGAAGACGTCCCAGAGCGACCTGGGCTGCACGGTGATCCCGACCCGCCGCCGGGAGGCGACCATCCGCATCCCCTCCAGGATCCGCACCGCCTCCCGGACCACCGTCCGGGACACCCCGAACCGGGCCTCCAGCTCCTCGCCGCGCAGCACCGCCCCCTCGGGGATCTCCCCCGACGCGATCGCCGGCCCGAGTTCGTCAAGCAGCCGCCCGGGCAGCCCCTGGATCTCCATCCGCCCAGCGTAGTCGCCCGCCCCGCGAGCCCCCGTGCCGCCCTGCGGGCCCCGGCACCGCCCTGGCACCGCCCCGACCGTCCCGTCGCCGCCCCCTCGCCGCCCTTCGCGGCCGCGAGACCGCCTGCGATCCAGGCCACACCGCAAAAGTATGACGATTTGGTTTCCGACACTTGAATACGTCATATCTTTGAGGCGATAGTGGCGGCCAGGCAACGAAGGAGCACCACCCCATGGCTCTCAGCGTCGAGATCCACGACCTCCCGCAGGCCCCCCTCACCGTTGTGGTGATGGGCGTCTCGGGCGTCGGCAAGACCACCCTGGCCCGCCTGCTGGCGGACCGCCTCGCCCTCCCCTTCGCCGAGGCGGACGACTTCCACCCCGCGGCCAACATCGCCAAGATGTCGGCCGGCATCCCGCTGGGCGACGAGGACCGCGCCCCCTGGCTGCGCGCCATCGGCGCCTGGCTCAAGGAGCGGACCGAGTCCGGCAGCGGCGGTGTGGTCACCTGCTCGGCGCTGAAGCACCGCTATCGCGACACCCTGCGCGCGGCCTGCCCGGGCGCCTTCTTCCTGCACCTCAGCGGTGGCCACGAGCTGGTCGAGGACCGGCTCAGCCACCGCTCCGGCCACTTCATGCCGTCCTCGCTGCTCGACTCGCAGTACGCCGCCCTGGAACCCCTGGAGGCGGACGAGCGCGGTGCCGTCCTGGACGTGGGCCCGTCCCCCGAAGAACTCGTCGAGATGGCCGTGGCACTGCTGCGGCCCGTCAATGGAGACCTCGCGTGAGCATGTCCCCCACTCTGCTGGCGGCCGCCCCACCGGCCCTGCCGCACACCAGCAGTGACTCCCAGCTGCTGATCGCGGTGCTGCTCAGCATCGGTACGATCGTCGTACTGATCACCAAGCTGAAGCTGCACCCGTTCCTCGCCCTCACACTCGGCTCCGGTCTGCTGGCCGCCGTCGCGGGCGCCCCCTTCGACAAGCTGCTCAGCAGCTTCTCCACGGGCTTCGGCTCCACCGTCGCCAGCGTCGGCCTGCTGATCGGCCTCGGCGCGATGCTCGGCAAGCTGCTGGCGGACTCCGGCGGCGCCAACATCATCGCGGACACCGTGCTCTCCCGCACCGGGAACAAGGCGCTGCCCTGGGCGATGGCGCTGATCGCGGCCGTGCTCGGCCTGCCGCTGTTCTTCGAGGTCGGCGTCGTCCTGCTGATCCCGATCGTGCTGCTGGTCGCCCGCCGCGGCAACGTGCCGCTGATGCGGATCGGCATCCCGGCCCTGGCCGGCCTGTCGGTGCTGCACGGCCTGGTGCCCCCGCACCCGGGCCCGCTGGTCGCCGTCGACGCGC
The DNA here is from genome assembly GCF_055383135.1 of Kitasatospora sp. Xyl93. Taxonomy (NCBI): domain Bacteria; kingdom Bacillati; phylum Actinomycetota; class Actinomycetes; order Kitasatosporales; family Streptomycetaceae; genus Kitasatospora; species Kitasatospora sp. Xyl93. The sequence continues at coordinate 7,061,741 of NZ_AP029185.1, forward strand.
TGAAGGCCGACCTCGGCATCACCCTGGCGCTCGGCCTGCTGATCGCCGTCCCGACCCTGGTCATCGCCGGTCCGCTGTTCGCGCGGCTGGCCGAGCGCTGGGTCGGCCCGCTGGAGCTCCCGGCGGCCACCGCCCCCGAGGAGACGGCCAAGCACGACCGCACCCCGTCCTTCGCCGCGGTGCTGGCCACCATCCTGCTGCCGGTCGTGCTGATGCTCGGCAAGGCGCTGGCCGACGTGGTGATCGACGACCCGAAGGCGATCGGCCAGCGGGTGTTCGACTTCATCGGCTCCCCGCTGATCGCGCTGCTCGCCGCGACCCTGCTCGGCATGGTGACCCTCGGCAAGGCGGCCGGTTTCGACCGGGCCCGGATCTCCGACACCGTCGGCAAGTCGCTCGGCCCGATCGCCGGCATCGTGTTCATCGTCGGCGCGGGCGGCGGCTTCAAGCAGACCCTGATCGACGTGGGCGTCGGCAACGCGGTGAGCGAGTGGTCCGGCAAGTGGCACATCTCGGCGCTGCTGCTGGGCTGGCTGATCGCCGTGCTGATCCGCCTGGCCACCGGCTCGGCGACGGTCGCCACGATCACCGCGGCCGGCATCGTCTCCCCGCTCGCCGCGAACATGTCCTCGACCCACGCGGCCCTGCTGGTGCTCGCGATCGGCGCCGGCTCGCTGTTCCTCTCGCACGTCAACGACGCCGGGTTCTGGCTGGTGAAGGAGTACTTCGGGATGAGCGTCGGGCAGACGCTGAAGTCCTGGTCGGTGATGGAGACGGTGATCTCGGTGGTCGCCATCGCCCTGATCCTGCCGCTCAGCCTGGTCATCTAGCGCACGAAGCAGCAACGCCGAGGGGCGGCACCCGTGACCGTACGGGTGCCGCCCCTCGGCGTTTCGCCGACCGGGCCCACCGGCTCGGGCCCGGCGGGCCCGCCGCTCCTCCACGGGCCCGGCACGCCCGGTCCGACCCGGAGCCCGGTCCGCCCTGCATGAACGCACGCCCGGTACGTCCGGCCCGACCCGGAGCCCGGTACGTCCGGCACGTCCGGCACGACCGGAGACAGGCAGGCACCCGCCACGCACGGAGGCCAGGCAGCCGCCCGGTACGCCGGAGGGCGGGCGCCCGGGGGAGTCCCCGGACGCCCGCCCTCCGTGAGCGGTCCGACCTACGTCCTACTTCTTGCGCTTCGCCAGGAAGGCCTCGACCTCGGCCTTGATCTCCGGCGTGTCCAGCCCGCGCACGGTCATCGTGGTGCGGCGGCGCAGCACGTCGTCCGCCGTGTACGCCCACTCGTTGTCCGCCGCGTACGCGACCTGCGCCCAGACGTCCGGACCGTCCTCGTGGATCGGCCGGCCGAGCTCCGGGTTCTCGTCGATCATGCGGGCGATGTCGAAGGACAGGGTGCCGTAGTGGCTGGCCAGGTGCTTGGCCACCAGCGGCTCCATCCGCGAGCCCGGCTCACGGTCGATCAGCAGGCGGTGCGCCACCGCGTTCGGCGCGCCGACGCCCGGCAGCGGGACGGTCGGGGCGATCGGGGACATGTCCTCGCCGAGGCTGGTGCCGGGCACGTGGGCCAGCTTCTCCAGCACGGCGCGGCCGATGTGCCGGTAGGTGGTCCACTTGCCGCCGGAGACCGACAGCATGCCGCCGCGGCCCTCGGTGACGACCGTCTCGCGCTTGGCGGCGGCGGTGTCGCCCGGGCCGCCCGGGAGCACCCGCAGGCCGGCGAAGGAGTAGGTGATCAGGTCGCGGTCGAGGTGCTCGTCGCGGATCGCGTGCGCGGCCTCGCCCATGATCTGGTCGATGTCCGCGTCGGTGGCCCGGACGTCCTTCGGGTCGCCGGTGTACTCCTCGTCGGTGGTGCCGAGCAGGACGTGGTCCTCCCACGGGATGGCGAAGGAGACGCGGTACTTGTCGATCGGGATGGTCAGCGCGGCGCGCCACGGCGAGCGGCGCTTGACGACCACGTGCGCGCCCTTGGAGAGGCGGATCGACGGCGCGGCGCCGGCGTCCTCCATCTTGCGCAGGTGGTCCACCCACGGGCCGGTGGCGTTGAGCACCAGGCGGGCGTCGACGCCGAACTCGGTGCCGTCCAGGCGGTCGCGCAGCTCGGCGCCGGTGACCCGGCCGCCGGTGAAGCGCAGCCCGGTGACCTCGGCGTGGTTGAGCACCACGGCGCCGGCGTCGACCGCGGCGCGCACGGTCATCACGGCGACGCGCGAGTCGTTCATCTGGTGGTCGCCGTAGACGGCCACCGAGCGCAGGCCCTCGGTGCGCAGCGCGGGCACCTGCTGGGCGGCGTGCGCGGCGGTGGAGACCCGGCCCATGCCGTCGCGGAAGGCGGACAGCGCCGAGTACAGGAAGACGCCGGCGCCGAGCTTGGCGGCGCCGTGCGGGCCGCCCTTGTAGACCGGGACGAAGAAGGTCAGCGGGTTGACCAGGTGCGGGGCCACGTCGGTGGAGAGCGCGCGGCGCTCCTTGTGGTTCTCCGCGACCAGTTTGACCGCACCGGTCTGCAGGTAGCGCAGACCGCCGTGGACGAGCTTGGAGGAGGCGCTGGAGGTGGCGCCGGCGAAGTCGCCGGCGTCGACCATGGCGACCTTCAGACCGGCCTGGGACGCGGTCCAGGCGACGGCCGTGCCGAGGATGCCGCCCCCGATCACCAGCAGGTCGTAGGTGGCCTTGCCGAGCAGTTCGCGGGTCTCGGCGCGGGAGGCGGTGCGGCCGGCGGTGCGCTCGGCGCCCAGGGTCGGGATGGTTGCCATGGTGATTGTGTACGGCGCGCGGGTCGGGCGGCGCCGTTACTCCTCTCGTGTGCGGTGCGGCCCCTCGGGAGAGGCCGGTCGGCCCGGTGCGGCGGGCCGGTGAAACACGGTGACGCCCGCTGCCGGAACGGCGGGCGGCCGGCCGGGGCACGGGGCCCCGACCGGCTGTTCGATCAGTTGTTCTCTTCCTCTTCCACCCAGTCCATGGTGCGCTCCACGGCCTTGAGCCACTTCTTGTACTCGCGCTCCCGGGTGGCCTCGTCCATGCGCGGGGTCCACTCGGCGGCGCGGTGCCAGTTGGCCCGCAGGGTGTCGAGGTCGTTCCAGAAGCCGACGGCGAGTCCGGCCGCGTAGGCGGCGCCGAGGGCGGTGGTCTCGGCCACGTAGGGGCGCTCGACCGGGGCGTCCAGGACGTCGGCGATGTTCTGCATGAGCAGGTTGTTGCTGGTCATGCCGCCGTCGACCTTGAGGGCGGTGAGCTCGACCCCGGAGTCCTTCTGCATGGCGTCGACGACCTCGCGGGTCTGCCAGGCGGTGGCCTCCAGGACGGCCCGGGCCAGGTGGCCCTTGGTGACGTACCGGGTCAGTCCGGCGATCACACCGCGGGCGTCGGAGCGCCAGTACGGGGCGAACAGGCCGGAGAACGCCGGGACGAAGTAGGCGCCGCCGTTGTCCTCGACGGTGTTGGCGAGGGTCTCGATCTCGGCGGCGGTGGAGATGATGCCGAGCTGGTCGCGCAGCCACTGGACGAGCGAGCCGGTGACGGCGATCGAGCCTTCCAGGGCGTACACCGGGGCCTGGTCGCCGATCCGGTAGCCGACGGTGGTCAGCAGGCCGTGGTACGAGTTGACGATCTTCTCGCCGGTGTTCAGCAGCAGGAAGGTTCCGGTGCCGTAGGTGGACTTGGCCTCGCCCTCGTCGAAGCAGGTCTGGCCGAACAGCGCGGCCTGCTGGTCGCCGAGCGCGGAGGCGACCGGGACGCCGGCCAGGTCGCCGACGGCCTCGCCGTAGACCTCGGCGGAGGAGCGGATCTCCGGCAGGACGGACATCGGGACGCCCATCGACTCGGCGATCTTGTCGTCCCACTGCAGGGTGTGCAGGTTCATCAGCATGGTGCGGCTGGCGTTGGTGACGTCCGTGACGTGCTTGCCGCCGTCGACACCGCCGGTGAGGTTCCAGATCACCCAGGTGTCCATGGTGCCGAAGAGGATGTCGCCGGCCTCGGCGCGCTCGCGCAGGCCCTCGACGTTGTCCAGCAGCCAGCGGATCTTCGGGCCGGCGAAGTAGCTGGCCAGCGGGAGGCCGGTCTCGCGGCGGAAGCGGTCCTGGCCGACGTTGCGGCCCAGCTCGCGGCAGAGCGTCTCGGTGCGGGTGTCCTGCCACACCAGCGCGTTGTGCACCGGCTCGCCGGTGTTCTTGTCCCACAGGACGGTGGTCTCGCGCTGGTTGGTGATGCCGATCGCGCGGATGTCGTCCTTGGTCAGGCCGGCCTTCTCCAGCGCGCCGCGGACGACGGACTGCACCCGGGTCCAGATCTCGGCGGCGTCGTGCTCGACGTAGCCGGGCTGGGGGAAGATCTGCCGGTGCTCCTGCTGGTCGACGGCGACGATCCGGCCGTCGGCGCCGAAGATGATGCAGCGGCTGGAGGTGGTGCCCTGGTCGATCGCGGCGATGTAGTTACCGGTGGAGGTCATGGGGAGGGTCCTCGGCTCGGGTTCGGGGGATACGGGGTGGGTGGGCCTGACGCTCGCTCGGTCAGTCCCCGTGTGCGGCGGGGTCGAACCCGTCCGTCAGAAGATGGCGTTGTAGACGCCGCCGGCCGCGAGGCCGCCCAGGATCGGGCCGACGACCGGGACCCAGGCGTACGACCAGTCGGAGCCGCCCTTGTTCGGGATCGGCAGCAGGGCGTGGGCGATGCGCGGGCCGAGGTCGCGGGCCGGGTTGATCGCGTAGCCGGTCGGACCGCCCAGCGAGAGGCCGATGCCGACGACGGTGAAGGCGACCATCAGGGTGCTGGTGCCGGACTGGGTGAGGCCGGAGTTGGTGCCGATGGTGAGGATCGCGAAGCAGAGCACGAAGGTGCCGATGACCTCGGTGAGCACGTTCTGGAACGGGTTCCGGATCTCGGGACCGGTCGAGAAGATGCCGAGGGTGGGCTCCTCGTTCGCGTTGAACTGGCCCAGGTAGGTGGCCCAGACCAGGACGGCGCCGATGATCGCGCCGAGCAGCTGGGAACCGAGGTAGAGCGGCACCTGGCCCCACTCGCCGCTCTTGACCGCGAGCGCGATGGTGACGGCCGGGTTCAGGTGGGCGCCGGACTTCGGGGCCGACATGTAGGCGGCGATGAGGACCGCGAATCCCCAGCCGAAGGTGATCGCCAGCCAGCCGGCGTTGACGGCCTTCGACTTCTTGAGGGTCACGGCGGCGCAGACGCCACCGCCGAGAAGTATCAGGGCGGCGGTGCCGAGGGTTTCGCCGACGAAGACGTCGCCGTTGGAGAACGCGGACACAAAGACTCCCTTGTCCATATGGCCCGGAGGGTGGGGTGGGGGCGGGCGGCCGGTCGATCACTATGCGGGTGAGCGCACTGTGGAGGTGATCTCTCCGGCCATCGTTCGACAATGTCGACCGTCATGCGGAAGCTTCCTCCCCAGGTCGCCCCCACGTCAAGGCAGGGTTACGCAGCTGTGACCCTCGCCTCGACGGGTCCGTCGACGTTACCGAGCGGAGCGCCCCGAACCAGGACAAAACGCCAGAGGCGCGGACAGGCCTCCCGCCCGTCCGCGCCTCAGCGTGACGAATCGACGGCTCTGCGCGAGCCGTCCGTGGATGTGCTCAGAACCGCCCGGCGCCCAGGTCGCGGGAGATCGCCCGCGCCGCGCTGCGCACCGAGGCCACCAGCGAGGGCTTCACGAACCCGTCCTCGCAGACCCGCTCGACGGCGCCGCTGATGCACACCGCGCCCACCGGGTTGCGCCGCCGGTCCTGGATCAGCGCGCCGATCGAGGCCACGCCCTCCCAGGTCTCCTCGATCGAGTCAGCCCAGCCGCGCTCCCGGATCAGCGCGCACTCGGCGTCCACGTCGGCCGCCCCGGTCAGCGTCCGCACGGTGTACGACTCGTACGGCCCGTCGCCCAACTCCCCCCGCGCGACCGGGTCGTAGGCCACCAGCACCTTGCCCAGCGCGGTGCTGTGCAACGGCTGCATCGAACCGACCTCCAGCACCTGCCGGGTGTCGTCCGGCCGGAACACGTGGTGCACGATCAGCACGCCCTGCTGGTGCAGCACCCCCAGGTAGACCGTCTCCCCGGACGCCCGGGCCAGGTCGTCCGCCCACACCAGCGCCCGCGCCCGCAGCTCGTGCACGTCCAGGTAGCTCTGCCCCAGCCGCAGCAGTTCCGCGCCCAGCTGGTACTTGCCGGTCTCCGGATCCTGCTCGACGAACCCCTCCTGCTGCAGCGTGCGCAGGATGCCGTGCGCGGTGCCCTTGGCGAGCTCCAGCGCCGTCGCGACCTCGGACAGGCCCAGCCGGCGTTCGCCGCCGGCCAGCAGGCGCATGATCGCGGCGGCCCGGGAAAGCGACTGGATCGGGCCGGGCATGGGAACCTCCGCGCTGACAGGCGGTCGACAATGTCGACCGCAGTGGTGACGGGACGAGTCTGCCAGGCCGCGCTGACTCCGTGCACCTTCCCCCCGGGTAACCCGCCCTCCGCCCGCTGTTCACTTACGGCGCGGCCGCGGTCCGGCCGCTGTGTGCGCGCACGACCGCGCGCAGGTGAGCCGTCGGTCGTCAGCCGTGCCGGCCCACCGCGCCCGCCCGCTGCGCCCGGAGCACCGCCACCTCCGCCGCCAGCGCCGCGATCCCGTCCGTCCCGACCCGGCAGCAACCGCCCACCAGCCGAGCCCCGTCCGCGAGCCAGCCGCTCACCCGGGCCGAGCGGAAGGTCGGCTCGCCGCACCAGCCCCGGCGGGCGGCGTCCCAGCTCTCCCCGCTGTTCGGGTAGACCACCACCGGCTTCCCGGTCACCTCGGCGGCCACCGCCACCGCCCGGTCCGCGTCCTGCGGCGTACAGCAGTTGACGCCCACCGCGACCACCTCGTCCACGTCGGCGGCCAGCGCGAAGGCCTCCGCCAGCGGCTGTCCGGCCCTGGTCCGGTCGCCCTCGACGCTGTACGACAGCCAGGCCGGCACCCCGAGCCCGCGCACCAGGCCCAGCAGCGCCCGCGCCTCGTCCGCGTCCGGCACCGTCTCCAGCGCCAGCACGTCCGGCCGGGTCGCCGCCAGCACCTCCAGCCGCGGCCGGTGGAAGTCCGCCAGCTCCGCGACGCTCAGCCCGTACCGCCCCCGGTACTCCGAACCGTCCGCCAGCACCGCCCCGTACGGGCCCACCGAGGCCGCCACCCAGCGCCGCCGCCCGCCCGGCTCCGGGCGCGCCGCCTCCCGGGCCAGCTCCACGCTGCTCGCGAGCAGCCGCGCGGCCTGCGCCCGGTCCACCCCGCGGCGCGCGAAACCCTCGAAACTCGCCTGGTAGCTCGCGGTTATCGCGACGTCCGCGCCCGCCGCGAAGTACGCCCGGTGCGCCGCCACCACCGCCTGCGGGTCGTCCGCCAGCAACCGCGCCGACCAGAGCCCGTCCGAGAGGTCGTGGCCGGCCGCCGCCAACTGGTTCGACATCCCGCCGTCGAGCACCAGCGGCCCGGCGGCCAGCGCGGCGGCGAAGTCCGGCGGGGGAGCAGTGGGCATGTCGGTCTCCTCTGGCAGAGTTCCTGGTCACAGCCTAGAGGTGGGCGCCCCGGCCGAGCGGGAAAATCGTTTGCCGCAGGGGAACGCAATCGCTACGTTGTGCTCAGCCCGAGAAGAACGGCGCCGGCGGGGCAGGTCCGGCGGCACCGGTGAGCACGGAGAGGAGCCCGGCGATGGCAGCGGACGACCAGCCGCCCTCCACCGGGCCCGGAGCCGAGCAGGAATGGCTCGCCGCGTACGACCCGCGCGCCTATGCCCCGATCGCCGTCACGGTGGACGTGGTCGCCCTGACCTTGCGCCACGGCAGCCTGCACGTCCTGCTCGTCGAACGCGGCGCCCCGCCCCACCAGGGCTGCTGGGCGCTGCCCGGCGGCTTCCTGCGGGCCGGAGAGGAAGGCCTGGACGAGGCCGCCGCCCGCGAGCTGGCCGAGGAGACGGGCCTGCGGAGCGCCTCCGAGGCCGAGAACCGGCTCTGCCGCCTCCACCTCGAACAGCTCGGCACCTACGGCGCCCCCGACCGGGATCCACGGATGCACGTCGTCTCCGTCGCCTACCTCGCCTTCGCCCCGGACCTGCCCGACCCCCGGGCGGGGACGGACGCCGCGGCCGCCGCCTGGCACCCCGTCTCCGACCTGGACCTCCGGCCCCCCGGCCGGTCCCGAGCCGCCGGTGCGCCCGCCGACACCCACGGGGGTGGTGTCGACGGGCGCACCGGCCCAGGCCCGCTCACGCTGGCCTTCGACCACGCCCGGATCCTCTCCGACGGCCTCGACCGGGTACGCGCCAAACTCGAGTACAGCCCGCTGGCCACCGCCTTCCTGCCGTACGACTTCACCATCCCCGACCTCCGCGCCGTCTACGAGGCGGTCTGGGACGAGAAGCTCCACCCCGGCAACTTCCACCGCAAGGTGCTGTCCGTGCCCGGCTTCGTCGAGAGCACCGGCAGCACCACCGAGCGCGGCGGCGCCCGCGGCGGCCCCCGCGCCCGCACCTACCACGCCGGCGACGCCCGACTGCTGCACCCCGCGCTGCTCCGTCCCACCCGCGACGGCACGACCGACGACCCGGGCTCCTCCTGAGGCTCCGCCGCCCACGGCGATACCGCCGGCCCCCGGGCTACCATCCGGCCATGACCACTGACGAAGCGACGCCCTCCGAGGAAGCGCAGCGGACCGCCCACCGGCCGTTCTCGCACTGCCACTTCTGCGGCACGCCCTACCCGCCCGACACCCGCCTCTGGCCGCGCACCTGCCCCGGCTGCGCCGAGATCAGCTACCGCAACCCGCTGCCCGTCGCGGTCACCGTCCTCCCCGTCACCCGCCCCGACGCCGACCCCGCCCTGGTCGTCATCCGCCGCACCATCGAACCCGGCTACGGCGAACTCGCCTTCCCAGGCGGCTACATGGACTACGGCGAGAGCTGGCAGCAGGCCTGCGTGCGGGAACTGCAGGAGGAGACCGGCATCTCGGCCGACCCGGCCGAGGTCACCCTGATCCACACCGCCTCCGACCCCAACGGCCGCTTCGTCATGCTCTGCGGACTGCTCCCGGCCCGCCCGCTCGCCGACCTCCCGCCCTCCCGCCCCACCGACGAGACCGACGGCTGGCTGCTCGCCACCGTCGAAACCCCGCTGGTCTGGGACTTCCACAACGGGATCCTGCGCCGCTGGTTCAGCGGCGAGTTCACCGCGCGCTGAGCTCCCGCCCACCCGTCGGCCGACCCTGGCGCGGCGGGCGATCACATGGCATGGTCTGCACCGACAGCCCAACCGGACGGGTCTGCCACGAGCGCTCCCGTCCCCACCACCGGCCGGGAGACCACCACCGTGAGCACCCCACCGCAGGACCAGCCGCTCTGGCGCCCGAATCCCGCTCGCGCCGCCGCCACCACCCTGGTGGCCTTCCAGGCCTGGGCCGCCGAACACCACGGCGCCCCGGCCGCCCCGCTCGCCCCGGCCGCCGACGACCAGCAGGCCGCCCAGCGCTACGCCGACCTGCACGCCTGGTCCACCGAGGACCTCGACCGGTTCTGGACCGCGGTCACCCAGTGGTTCGACGTCCGCTTCACCCGGGCCCCCCAAGCGGTCCTCGCCGACCCGGCCATGCCCGGCGCCCGCTGGTTCCCCGGCGCCCGGCTCAACTACGCCGAGCACGCCCTGCGCGCCGCCGAGGACCCGGCCAACGCCGACCGCCCCGCCATCCTCCACCTCGACGAGACCACCGACCGGCCGGCCGTGCTCACCTGGACCGAGCTCCGCCGCCAGGTCGGCTCGCTGGCCGCCGCCCTGCGCGCCCGCGGCATCGGCCCCGGCGACCGGGTCAGCGCCTACCTGCCCAACGTCCCGCAGGCCGCCGTCGCCCTGCTCGCCACCGCCGCCGTCGGCGCCGTCTGGACCAGCTGCGCCCCCGACTTCGGCGCCCGCAGCGTCCTCGACCGCCTCCAGCAGATCGAACCCGCCGTCCTCTTCGCCGTCGACGGCTACCACTACGGCGGCAAGGACCACGACCGCACCGAGGTCGTCGCCGAACTCCGCCGCGAGCTGCCCGGCCTGCACACCGTCGTGCACGTCCCGCTGCTCGGCACCCCCGCCCCCGAGGGCGCCGTGAACTGGGACGACCTGGTCGCCGACGACGTCGAGCCGGTCTTCGAGCCGGTCCCCTTCGACCACCCGCTCTGGGTCCTCTACTCCTCCGGCACCACCGGCCTGCCCAAGGCCATCGTCCAGAGCCAGGGCGGCATCCTGCTCGAACACCTCAAGCAGGCCGGCCTCCACCTCGACCTCGGCCCCCGGGACCGCTTCCTCTGGTACACCTCCACCGGCTGGATGATGTGGAACTTCCTGCTGGCCGGCCTCCTCGTCGGGTCCACGATCGTCACCTACGACGGCAGCCCCGGCCACCCCGACACCGGCGCCCTCTGGTCGGTCGCCGCCCGCACCGGCGCGACCGTCCTCGGCACCTCCGCCGCGTACGTGATCGCCAGCCGCAAGGCCGGCCTCCACCCCGGCCGCGACCTCGACCTCTCCGCCGTGCGCTGCATCGGCACCACCGGCTCCCCGCTCCCGCCCGACGGCTTCCGCTGGATCTACGACGAGGTCAAGGAGGACGTCTGGCTCGCCTCCGTCAGCGGCGGCACCGACGTCTGTTCCTGCTTCGTCGGCGGCGTCCCCACCCTCCCCGTCCACCTCGGCGAGATCCAGGCCCCCTGCCTCGGCGCCGCCGTCGAGTCCTGGGACGTCCAGGGCAAGCCGCTCACCGACGCCGTCGGCGAACTCGTCGTCACCAAGCCCATCCCGTCGATGCCCACCGGCTTCTGGAACGACCCCGAGGGCACCCGGTACCACGACAGCTACTTCGACATGTACCCCGGCACCTGGCGCCACGGCGACTGGATCACCGTCACCTCCCGGGGCACCGTCGTCATCCACGGCCGCTCCGACTCCACCCTCAACCGCCAGGGCGTCCGGATGGGCTCCTCGGACATCTACGAGGTCGTCGAGCGCCTCCCGGAGATCGCCGAGTCCCTGGTCATCGGCCTGGAGGAGCCCGACGGCGGCTACTGGATGCCGCTGTTCGTCGTCCTCGCCCCCGGCGCGGAGCTGAACGACGAGGTGATCGGCCGCATCCGCACCTCGCTGCGCACCGAACTCTCCCCGCGCCACGTGCCGGACGAGGTCATCGCCGTCCGCGGCCTCCCGCACACCCTCACCGGCAAGCGGATCGAGGTCCCGGTCAAGCGCATCCTCTCCGGCACCCCGCTGGAGCAGGCCGTCAACCCCGGCTCCGTCGACCGCATCGAGCACCTGCGCTTCTTCGAGCAGCTCCGCCTCGACCGCCAGGCCTGACCGGCCGGCCCGCGGCACACGAAAGGGGCGCCCCCGGGTGGGGGCGCCCCTTTCGTGTCGCTACGCGGTCACTCGCCGGAGAGGACCTGCTGCGCCGCGGCCCGCGCGTCCTCGGCGCTGTCCGCGGCCCGGGCCGCCTCGGCCGCCCGGCGGCACTGCGCCAGGGTGTACTTGGCCAGCGTGGACCGCACATAGGGGATCGAGGCCGCGCCCATCGACAGGCTGGTGACACCCAGACCGGTCAGCACCACGGCCAGCAGCGGGTCGGAGGCCGCCTCGCCGCAGACGCCGCAGCTCTTGCCGCTCGCCCGCGCGGCGTCGGCCGCCGAGGCGACCAGGTCCAGCAGGGCCGGCTGCCACGGGTCCTGGAGCCGGGCCAGCGCACCCACCTGACGGTCGGCCGCGAAGGTGTACTGGGCGAGGTCGTTGGTCCCCAGCGACAGGAACTCGACCTCCTGGAGAATCGCCCTGGCGCGCAGCGCGGCCGACGGAATCTCCACCATCGCACCGAACTTGGCGTTCAGCCCGGCCTCACGGCACGCGCTCGCGAAGTCCCTGGCGTCCTGGCGGTCGGCCACCATCGGCGCCATCACCTCGAGGTGCACCGGCAGCCCCTCGGCCGCCGTGGCCAGCGCCTCGAGCTGGGTCCGCAGCACCTCGGGGTGTTCGAGCAGGGTGCGCAGACCGCGCACGCCCAGCGCCGGGTTCGGCTCGTCGGCGGGGGTCAGGAAGTCCAGCGGCTTGTCGGCGCCGGCGTCCAGCACCCGGACCACCACCCGGCCCTCGGGGAACGCCTCCAGCACCTTGCGGTACGCCTCGACCTGCTTCTCCGCGGTGGGCGCCTTCGCCGAGTCGTCCAGGAACAGGAACTCGGTGCGGAACAGGCCGACGCCCTCGGCGCCGTTCTCCAGCGCGGCCGGCACGTCGGCCGGGCCGCCCACGTTGGCCAGCAGCGGCACCCGGTGCCCGTCCGAGGTCTGCCCCGGGCCGGAGGAGGCGGCCAGCGCGGCCTTGCGCTCGGCGGCGGCCGCCCGCAGCTCGTCCTGCTTCTCCTGGGACGGCTCCAGCAGCACGTCGCCGGAGCTGCCGTCCACCGCGACGACGGTGCCCTCGGCGACGTCGATCGCGCCGGGCAGCGCCACGACGGCCGGCACGCCCATCGCCCGGGCCAGGATGGCGCTGTGGCTGGTCGGCCCGCCCTCCTCGGTCACGAAGCCGAGCACCAGGGCCGGGTCGAGCAGCGCGGTGTCGGCCGGCGCGAGGTCCCGCGCGAACAGCACGTACGGCTCGTCGCTGTCCGGCACGCCGGGCATCGGCACACCGAGCAGCCGGGCCACGATCCGGTTGCGCACGTCGTCCAGGTCGGCGACCCGCCCGGCCAGGTACTCCCCGGCGGAGGCGAGCAGTGCCCGGTAGGCCGCGAACGCGTCGTAGACGCCGCGCTCGGCGCTGCTGCCGACGGCGATCCGGCGGGACACGTCGGCCATCAGCTCCGGGTCCTGCGCCATCAGTGCCTGGGCCTCCAGCACGGCCTGGGCCTCGCCGCCCGCGAGGTTGCCGCGCGCGACGAGGTCGGCGGCGACGGCCTCGACGGCGGCCTGGGCGCGGGCCTGCTCGCGCGGGGCGTCCTCGGTCGGGATCTGGGTGGCCGGGGGCTCCAGCACCGCCGTCCCCATGTGCCGCACCTGGCCGATCGCGACCCCGTGGCTCACGCCCACGCCGCGCAGCGTCTTCTCCATGTCACCTGTCTCCGCTGAGATGAGCGGCCCCGCCGGGAACCGCTGAGTGGGGGCCGCCCCGTCATCTCGTCCGGGGCGGGTGTCGGAAGGAAAGGAGTCAGCGCCAGCTGAACAGCTGCTCGCCCGCCTTGGCGTCGCCGTCCTCCCGCAGCTCGCCGAGCGAGTCGG
>NZ_AP029185.1:7080000-7327500 GCF_055383135.1 Kitasatospora sp. Xyl93
AAATTCCTTGTCGGGTAAGTTCCGACCTGCACGAATGGCGTAACGACTTCTCGACTGTCTCAACCATAGGCCCGGTGAAATTGCATTACGAGTAAAGATGCTCGTTTCGCGCAGCAGGACGGAAAGACCCCGGGACCTTTACTATAGCTTGATATTGGTGTTCGGTTCGGCTTGTGTAGGATAGGTGGGAGACTGTGAAGCAGCAACGCCAGTTGTTGTGGAGTCGCCGTTGAAATACCACTCTGGTCGTGCTGGATGTCTAACCTGGGTCCGTGATCCGGATCAGGGACAGTGTCTGGTGGGTAGTTTAACTGGGGCGGTTGCCTCCTAAAGGGTAACGGAGGCGCCCAAAGGTTCCCTCAGCCTGGTTGGCAATCAGGTGTTGAGTGTAAGTGCACAAGGGAGCTTGACTGTGAGACTGACGGGTCGAGCAGGTACGAAAGTAGGGACTAGTGATCCGGCGGTGGCTTGTGGAAGCGCCGTCGCTCAACGGATAAAAGGTACCCCGGGGATAACAGGCTGATCTTCCCCAAGAGTCCATATCGACGGGATGGTTTGGCACCTCGATGTCGGCTCGTCGCATCCTGGGGCTGGAGTAGGTCCCAAGGGTTGGGCTGTTCGCCCATTAAAGCGGTACGCGAGCTGGGTTTAGAACGTCGTGAGACAGTTCGGTCCCTATCCGCTGTGCGCGTAGGAGTGTTGAGAAGGGCTGTCCCTAGTACGAGAGGACCGGGACGGACGAACCTCTGGTGTGCCAGTTGTTCTGCCAAGGGCATGGCTGGTTGGCTACGTTCGGGAGGGATAACCGCTGAAAGCATCTAAGCGGGAAGCCTGCTTCGAGATGAGCACTCCCACCTCCTTGAGAGGGTAAGGCTCCCAGTAGACGACTGGGTTGATAGGCCGGATATGGAAGCCCTGTGAGGGGTGGAGTTGACCGGTACTAATAGGCCGAGGGCTTGTCCTCAGTTGCTCGCGTCCACTGTGTTGTTCTGAAACAACGACCCGCCCGTTTCCACGGGTGTGCGGTTGACAGTTTCATAGTGTTTCGGTGGTCATAGCGTGAGGGAAACGCCCGGTTACATTCCGAACCCGGAAGCTAAGCCTTACAGCGCCGATGGTACTGCAGGGGGGACCCTGTGGGAGAGTAGGACGCCGCCGAACAATTCTTCTAGAGAAGCCCCCGCCGGTGAACCGGTCGGGGGCTTCTCTGTTGTAGGGTCAACATGCAATTGTCGTCGTACCGGACAGGAGGGCCCCCGGGTGGAGGTCCAGGAGACGCGGGTCCAGACCGATCGCGTCCTCACCATCCCCAACATGCTGAGCATGGGCCGGCTGGTCGGTGTTCCGCTGTTTCTCTGGCTCATCCTGTGGCCGGTCTTCGACGGGCCCAACAACGACGGTTGGGCACTGCTGATCCTGGCGCTGAGCGGGGTCAGCGACTACCTGGACGGAAAGCTCGCCCGGCGGTGGGGACAGATCAGCCGGGTGGGGCAGCTGCTCGACCCGCTGGCCGACCGGCTCTATGTGCTTTCCACGCTGGTCGGATTGACCTGGCGTGAGATCCTGCCGTGGTGGCTCACCGCGATCCTGTTGGCCCGTGAGGTATTCATCGCCGCGCTGCTGCCGATTCTGAACCGGCACGGCTACGGCCCGCTCCAGGTGAGTTTCCTGGGGAAGGCCGCGACCTTCAACCTGATGTACGCGTTTCCGCTTCTGCTGCTCGGCAGTGTGGACAGCTGGATCGCCCGGCCGGCCGAAGTGGTGAGCTGGGCCTTCATCTGGTGGGGGACGACGCTGTACTGGTGGGCCGCGATTCTTTACGCGGTCCAGGCGCGGCGGATCGTCCGGGGCAGCACCGCGGGCTCGGCGTCCACAGTCTGAGACCTGATCTGAGAGAAGCCCCACGCCTCATCGGTGCGTCGGACGATATCTTCCGGGTAGACAACCTTCTGGAACGGTTTGATGGACCTGCTGGTCCACCACCGCGAAGGAGGACGCACCCGTAATGAAAGCCGTTGTAATGGCAGGGGGCGAGGGCACCCGACTCCGCCCGATGACCTCCAGCATGCCGAAGCCGCTGCTTCCGGTCGCCAACAGGCCGATCATGGAGCACGTGCTTCGGCTGCTGAAGCGGCACGGCCTCTCCGACACAGTCGTCACCGTGCAGTTCCTGGCATCGCTGGTCAAGAACTATTTCGGTGACGGCGAAGAGTTGGGCATGCATCTGACCTATGCCCACGAGGAGACGCCACTGGGCACTGCGGGGAGTGTCAAGAACGCCGAGGACGCGCTCAAGGACGATTCCTTTCTGGTGATCTCCGGTGACGCGCTGACCGACTTCGATCTCTCGGAATTGATCGACTTTCACCGCAGCAAGAACGCTCTGGTCACCGTCTGTCTGACGAGGGTGCCGAACCCGCTGGAGTTCGGCATCACGATCACGGACGACGAGGGGAGGGTGGAGCGGTTCCTGGAGAAGCCGACCTGGGGGCAGGTCTTCTCCGACACTGTGAACACCGGTATCTACGTGATGGAACCCGAGGTCTTCGACTACGTCGCGGCGGGTGAGTCCGTCGACTGGTCGAGCGACGTCTTCCCGCAGCTGTTGAAGGAGGGCAAGCGGGTCTACGGCTACGTCGCCGAGGGCTACTGGGAGGACGTGGGCACTCACGAGAGCTACGGCAAGGCCCAGGCGGACGTCCTGGAGGGCAAGGTCGACGTCGAGCTCGACGGCTTCGAGATCTCCCCGGGGGTCTGGGTGGCCGAGGGCGCCGAGGTGGACCCGGACGCCGTGCTGCGCGGGCCGCTGTACATCGGGGACTACGCCAAGGTCGAGGCCGGCGCGGAGATCCGTGAGCACACCGTGCTGGGCAGCAACGTGGTCGTCAAGCGCGGCGCGTTCCTGCACAAGGCGGTGGTGCACGACAACGTGTACGTCGGGCCGCAGAGCAATCTGCGGGGCTGCGTGGTCGGCAAGAACACCGACGTGATGCGGGCCGCGCGGATCGAGGACGGCGCGGTGATCGGGGACGAGTGCCTGGTCGGCGAGGAGTCGATCATCGGGGCGAACGTCCGGGTCTACCCGTTCAAGACCATCGAGGCCGGCGCCGTCGTCAACACCTCGGTGATCTGGGAGTCGCGCGGCCAGGAGCACCTCTTCGGGGTCCGCGGCGTCTCGGGCGTCCTGAACGTCGAGATCACCCCGGAGCTGGCCGTGCGGCTGGCGGGGGCGTACGCGACGACGTTGAAGAAGGGCGCGACCGTCACCATCGCGCGTGACCACTCGCGTGGTGCGCGTGCCCTCAAACGGGCGATGATCTCGGCGCTCCAGACCTCCGCGATCGACGTCCGCGACCTCGAGAACGTGCCCATGCCGGTGGCCCGGCAGCACACGGCGCGGGGGAGCGCGGGCGGCATCTTCCTGCGGACCACGCCCGGTGTGCCGGACTCGCTGGACATCCTCTTCTTCGACGAGCGCGGGGCGGACCTCTCCCAGGCCGGCCAGCGCAAGCTCGACCGCGTCTACGCGCGCCAGGAGTTCCGGCGGGCCTTCCCCGGCGAGATCGGGGACCTGACCTTCCCGTCCAGCGTCTTCGACTCCTACGCGGGCAACCTGCTGCGGACGGTGGACACCACCGGCGTCCGGGAGGCCGGGCTGAAGGTGGTCGTGGACACCGCGCACGGCAGCGCGGGCCTCGTGCTGCCGAGCATCCTCGGCCGGCTCGGGGTCGAGGCGCTCACCGTCTCCAGCGGGCTGGACGAGGCGCGGCCGACCGAGGACGCGGAGACGCGGCGGGCCGGGCTGGCCAGGCTCGGCGAGCTCGTGGCCTCCTCGCGGGCGGCCTTCGGGGTGCGGTTCGACCCGGTGGGCGAGCGCGTCGCGTTCGTGGACGAGCTCGGCCGGGTGATCGACGACGACCGGGCGCTGCTGGTGCTGCTGGACCTGGTCGCGGCCGAGCGGCGCAGCGGGCAGGTGGCATTGCCGGTCACCACGACCCGGATCGCCGAGCAGGTCGCCGCGTACCACGGCACCCAGGTCACCTGGACCACGACGACGCCGGACGACCTCGCGAAGGCGGCCTCCGCCGAGGGCACGGTGTTCGGCGGGGACGGGCGCGGCGGCTTCGTGGTGCCGGAGTTCAGCGGCGTGCTGGACGGCGCCGCGGCGTTCGTCCGGCTGGTCGGCCTGGTGGCCCGGACCCAGCTCACGCTGAGCCAGATCGACGCGCGGATTCCGCAGGCGCACATCCGGCGCCGGGACATCGCGACGCCGTGGGCGGCCAAGGGCATGGTCATGCGCTCGGTGGTGGAGGCTGCCGGCAGCCGTCGGCTGGACACCACCGACGGCGTCCGGGTGGTCGAGACGGACGGGCGCTGGACGCTGGTGCTGCCGGATCCGGCCGAGGCGGTCACCCACCTGTGGGCGGAGGGCCCGGACGACGAGGCCACCGAGGCGCTGCTGGACGAGTGGGCCGCCGTGGTCGACGGAGCGGGGCGGTGACGGCCCGGAGCTGAGCACGGCCTGAATCCGGAACTGCTTCGAACGGCGGGGCGCACGGTGTGATTCGTGCGCCCCGCCGTCCGTTTTCGCACCATTCGGAACAATCCGTCACTTTCCGTCATGTGTGCAGCGTGTGTGCAGCTCAGGGGCCGTGCACGGGCCCGCTCGGCGGCGTGGGACGATGGTCTCCATGCCAGCGACGCCGACGCCGAGTGCCCCGAACGGACGGTACAACCGTCCGGACGCCTCGATGTCCCTGCTGACCAACGTGATGGACCACAGCCTCGACGAGGGCTACGCGGAGGCGGCCGCCGCGCGCGGCGGGGCCCGCGACAGCCGGATGCCCGGAACCCTGCAGGGCCTGCTCACGCTGGGCGCCGGGCTGGCGCTGGTCGGCGCGGTGGTGACGGTGGGTGCGGTGAACGCGCACAAGGCCGAGCCGTCGCTGGCCAAGGAGCGGGACGCGCTGATCCACCGGATCAACGACAGCAACACCTCGGCCGACCGGCTGCAGAAGCAGGTGCAGCAGCTGCGGCTCAAGGTCGACAGCACCCAGCAGCAGGCACTGGCCTCGGGGGACGCCGATCCGGGCGGGGTGACCGGGGCCGTGGGACTGGGCGAGGTCACCGGGCCCGGCGTGAAGCTGGTCCTGGAGGACGCCGCGGGCACCGGCCTGGGCGGCAACGTCGACCCGCGCGCCGGGCAGGGCTTCTCCAACAGCGGCCGGCTGCGGGACCGCGACCTGCAACTGGTGGTGAACGGCCTCTGGGGTTCCGGGGCCGAGGCGATCGCGATCAACGGCCAGCGGCTGACCGCGCTGTCCGCGATCCGGGCGGCGGGCGAGGCGGTGCTGGTGGACAACCGGCCGCTGGTGCCGCCGTACAGCGTCCAGGCGATCGGGGACGGCTCGAAGCTCCTCAACGCCTTCGAGAAGGACATGGCAGGGCAGTACCTGCGACTGCTCCAGGAGCAGTACGGCATCAAGTCGACGCTCTCGGTGCAGAAGAACCTGACGCTGCCGGCGGCGGTGGGCGTGACGCTGCGGACCGCGCAGCCGGTGACGCCCGAGGCCTCGCCCACGGCTACCCCGACGGCTCCGGTCGGCACGCCGTCGGCCGGAACCCAGGAGAGCCCCGGCGCGTCGGTCCCACCACCGGCCTCGCCGTCCGCGACCGTCTCGCCGACCGCCACGAGCAGTACCTCCACCGCCAAGCGGCGTCCGCCGACCGGAACCACCAAGACCCCGACAGGGACAGGAGCAGCCAGACCGTGATTGCCGTACTGGGTCTTGTGATCGGGGTGGTCGTCGGCCTCTTCGTCCAACCCGAGGTGCCGGACGCCGTCGTGCCGTACCTGCCGATCGCGGTGGTGGCGGCGCTGGACGCCGTGTTCGGCGGTGTCCGGGCGATGCTCGACGGGATCTTCAACGACAAGGTGTTCATCGTCTCGTTCCTGTCGAACGTGGTGGTCGCGGCGCTGATCGTCTTCCTCGGCGACCAGCTGGGCGTCGGCTCGCAGCTGTCCACCGGTGTGGTCGTCGTCCTCGGCATCCGCATCTTCTCCAACGCCGCCGCGATCCGGCGCCATGTCTTCCGTGCCTGAGCCCGGCCGCGAGGCGGCGGAGAAGCGGGAGACGGCGGCGGTCGAGCCGGCCGCCGGGCAGCCGGGCGGCTCGTCGGGCGGGAAGGCGGACGGGAAGTCGGTTGCGAAGCCCGTCGAGAAGGCCCTGGACGCACCTGAGCGGGAGCCGGGCGGGGAGCCCGGGCCGGAGGGCGCGGCGGACCCGGCCGGGGCTGCTGAGACGGCCGGGGAGACCGCCGGCGAAACCGCCGGGGCCGAGGCGGCGGCGGAGGAGTCTGAGGCTGAGCTTGAGGCCGGTCCGGTGCCCGAGCCGACGCTGCGGCTCACCAAGATCCCCGGACCGGCGCCCGAGGCGACGCCGGAGGCCGAACCGGAATCCGGGCCCGGGGCCGAGGCGAAGACCGTGCCGGCACCCGTGTCCGTGCCGGTGCCCGCGCCCGCCGCTGAGCCCGAGCCCAGGCCTGCGCCGGAAGCGGACCCCGAACCGGAAGCGGCAGCCGAGCCCGAGCCCACGCCCGAGCCCGAGCCCGCCGCGGAGCGGAACGCCGGCCGGCGGCGCCTGAAGGCGGCGCTCTGGCCGCCGCGGCTGTCGCGCGGGCAGCTGGTGGTGGCACTGCTGCTGTTCTCGCTCGGCCTGGGGCTGGCGATCCAGGTGCGGTCGACCAACGACCACCACAGTCAGCTGCGCGGGGCCCGCCAGGAGGACCTGGTGCGGATCCTCGACGAACTGGACAGCCGTCAGCAGCGTCTCCAGCAGGAGAAGGCGGAGCTGGAGCAGTCCCTGGCGAAGCTGGAGAACAGCTCCAACCAGGCCAAGGAGGCCCAGGAGCAGACCAGGAAGAAGGCGACGGAACTCGGCGTGCTCGCCGGTACCGTCAAGGCCACTGGTCCGGGCATCGTACTCACGGTCGATGATCCCCAAGGGCAGGTGAAGGCGGATATGCTGCTGGACACCCTGCAAGAACTTCGAGCGGCGGGGGCGGAGGCGATTCAGATCAACGATGTGCGCGTGGTGGTCAACACCTACTTCACCGACCTGTCGGCCGGTGGGGTGCAGATCGACGGGAAGAAGGTCTCACAGCCCTACCGCTTCACGGTCGTGGGGAACCCGCAGGATCTGACCCCCGCGCTGAACATCCCGGGGGGTGTCGTCCGTACGCTGGAGAGCCACCAGGCGCGGGCGACGATCACCCAGCAGCAGAAGGTGGTCGTCGACGCCCTCGTGGACCCGAAGGCGCCGCAGTACGCCAAGCCGGCTTCGAAGTGACGGGGCGCCCGGCGAACGGCCCGTCAAGGGCGGGCGGCACCCGCTGCGGGGCGCCGCCGTCACATGGGCGAGACTGGTTCGCACCGGTACGCTCCGGAGCAACAACCGCAGTACCAGCCGCCGGAGTGCCACTCCGGCGGGCCCGAGCCGCGAAGACCGGGCTCGCAGCATGTCCGAGGTTCTCACCCTGCCCCGCGGGCGGGTCTGTCACACGCAAGGGGATTCGCCCGTGAGTTTCTTCTCGAAGTTGTTCGGTCGCAACAAGGGCCGTGACGCCGCCGCCGTCGAGGCGCCCACCGCGCGTCACCGCCGGCCGGAGGACGAGCCCGCGGTGCCGGGCATGCGCCCGGCCCCCGAGGCCGCGCCGTACGGCCAGCAGCTGTACCGGGACGGCGGAGCCGCCCAGTACGCCGGGAATCCGGCGGGCTACGGCGCGTCGGTTGACCCCTCCGGCGAGCCGCGCATAGGTTTCCCGTCAGGACCCTCAACCTCTGGTGGAGGGTTTGCCCCGGATCCGTACGCCGGGCACAACCCGTCGGGTGTGCCGCGCCAGGAGGCTGTGAACATGGCTGGCCCCACTCCGTGCCCCAGGTGCGGCAACCAGAACCCGGCCTCGGCGCGGTTCTGTTCCAACTGCGGTACGGCGCTGCGCGGTGGCCTGCTCCCGGAGGGGGCTGCGGAGACCACGTCGACCATCTCCATCTCCGGCCTGGAGTCGTACGACCCCACCACCACGACCGGCACCGGGGCCACGCCGGCCCTGTCGGCCGAGGTGCTGTCGGCGATCGACGCGCTGCCGCCGGGCTCGGCCCTGCTGATCGTGCAGCGCGGTCCGAACTCCGGCAGCCGCTTCCTGCTGGACTCGGACGTCACCACGGCGGGTCGTCACCCGCAGGGTGACATCTTCCTGGACGACGTCACGGTCTCGCGCCGCCACGTGGAGTTCCGCCGCACCCCGGCCGGCTTCAGCGTCGCGGACGTGGGCAGCCTCAACGGCACCTACGTGAACCGGGAGCGGATCGACGAGGTGTCGCTGAACAACGGCGACGAGGTGCAGATCGGGAAGTACCGGCTGGTGTTCTTCGCCGGCCACAACCGGGGGTACTGAAAGCGACGTCGGCGGGAGCCCGAGTGAATACGAATTCCCCCTCCTCTTCTCTCGGGGCGGCCACCCCCACCGCGTCCGGTCCGCAGGCGGACCGCGGCGGGCGCGGGGTGGTCGCGGGCCCGCGCCGGCCGGTCCGCGCGGAGCGGCCCGCCGGGCGCCGGCGGGCCGCCGACGAACTGCTGAGCATCGGCGCGGTGCTGGCCTTCCTACGCGACGACTTCCCCGAGGTCACCATCTCCAAGATCCGCTTCCTGGAGGCGGAGGGGCTGGTCGAGCCGCAGCGCACGCCCTCGGGGTACCGAAAGTTCAGTCCGGCCGACGTCGAGCGGCTGGCCTACGTCCTGCGCATGCAGCGGGACCACTACCTGCCACTGCGGGTGATCCGCGAGCACCTGGACGCCATCGAGCGCGGCGAGAGCCCGCCCGCGCTGCCCTCCGCCGCCGACACCCGGCCCGGCCCGCTGGAGGAGGCGGACCGGGAACTGGTGGCCGCCGGCGAGGTGCCCTCCGGCGTCCGGCTGGGGCGCGCCGAGCTGCTGGCGGCGGCCGAGGCCGGGGAGCCGGAGCTGGCCGAGTGGGAGTCCTACGGGCTGGTCGCGCCGGGCCCGGACGGCGGCTACGACGGCGAGGCGCTCCAGGTGGCCCGGCTGGTCGCCGAGCTCGGCCGGTACGGGCTGGAGCCCCGGCACCTGCGGGCCATGAAGGCGGCGGCGGACCGCGAGATCGCGCTGGTGGAGCAGGTGGTGGCGCCGTTGCGCCGGCACCGGAACCCGCAGACCAGGGCCCACGCGGAGGCCACCGCCCGGGAACTCGCCACGCTGTCCGTGCGGCTGCACGCGGCGATGGTCCAGGCCGGTCTGCGGACCCGGGGCTAGCGGTGCCGATGCCCCGGCGGCACCGGCTGCACCGCGCTGACCAGCGGCGTCGGCCCTGCGCTTTCATATCCGGGAGCGGAGCCATAGGGTTGCCTGTGTGAATGAGCTCGACGTCGTGGGTGTCCGAGTGGAGATGCCTTCCAACCAGCCGATCGTGCTGCTGCGGGAGGTCGGGGGAGATCGCTACCTGCCGATCTGGATCGGCCCCGGCGAGGCGACCGCGATCGCCTTCGCCCAGCAGGGCATGACGCCGGTGCGCCCGCTGACGCACGACCTCTTCAAGGACGTCCTGGAGGCGCTCGGCCAGCAGCTCACCGAGGTCCGGATCACCGACCTGCGGGAGGGCGTGTTCTACGCCGAGCTGGTGTTCGCCGGCGGGGTCGAGGTGAGCGCCCGGCCGTCCGACGCCATAGCGCTGGCGCTGCGCACCGGCACGCCGATCTACGGGAGCGAGGAGGTGCTCGCCGAGGCGGGCATCGCGATCCCGGACGAGCAGGAGGACGAGGTCGAGAAGTTCCGCGAGTTCCTCGACCAGGTGTCGCCCGAGGACTTCGGGGGCGGCGGTCCGCAGTAGCGGGGCCCGACCGTGCGGCCAGTTGGCCCACCGTTTTGCCAAAAACCGTCCATCTACCCACACTAGGGGCACGAAAAACCACTCTCCTGAGTGATGTGGTTTGTCTGGCCCGGCGTGGCGATCGTTGACGGGTCATAGGGGACTGCCTACCGTCAGGAGTGGCTGTCCGGGTGGCCGATGCCCGCAGTCGGGTTGCCCGCAGCACAAGTGGACGGAGGCAGGCATGAGAAGCACCGGCGATGACGCGGCCGTGGGAGGCCGGTGCGCCGTGCACATGCCGCGCACCGCTCGTTCCGTCACGGACCTCCCCCGGCTGGGCAGGTTCCCGGCCGTGCAACCGGGCCAGCCGGCCATCGAGCGGCTGTCCCCGACGTCCGACCTCCTCGGCTTCCGGGGCCCGACGGCCTGTGCGGCGGCCGGCATCACCTACCGCCAGCTGGACTACTGGGCCCGCACCGGACTGCTGGAGCCCAGCGTCCGCACCGCGTACCCGTCGACCAGCCAGCGGCTCTACAGCTTCCGCGACATCCTGCTGCTGAAGATCGTGAAGCGGCTGCTCGACGCGGGTGTCTCGCTGCAGAACATCCGGGTGGCCGTCGCCCACCTCCAGACCGCCGACCAGGCCGACCTGGCCGGGATGACGCTGATGTGCGACGGCGCGACGGTGTACGAGTGCACCACGCCGCAGCAGGTGGTGGACCTGCTGAAGGGCGGTCAGGGGGTGTTCGGCATCGCGGTGGGAGCGGTCCGGCAGGAGCTGGAAGTCACCCTCGGGCGGCTGCACGCCGAGCGCACCGACACCGGCGAGACCCTGGTCGGGCACGACCCGGCCGACGAGCTCGCCCAGCGGCGCAACCGGGCGGTCTGAGCACGCGTTCGACGGGGCCGCGGGTCCGGACGGGGAACCGTCCGGACCCGCGGCCCCGTCGTGTTCCCTGGTTGACGTGATCGAGGGAGGGCGCGTGGAGGTCGGCACCGGGATATCGGGGCTGCTGCGGCGCAGGGCCGGTCTGCTGGCGACGCGGCTGCGGCAGCGGCGGACCCAGCGCAGGGTGTTCCAGGTCGCAACGGTGCTCTGCTCGCTGGCGCTGGCGCCGAGCGCCTGGGTGTGGTGCGCCGCGGGGGACCGGGTGGGCACCGTGGCGAGCGCGCCCACCGCTCCGGTCGCGGTGGTCTTCGGCGCCGGGCTGGACCAGGGCAAGCCCTCGCCGTACCTGGAGCACCGGCTGGTCGCGGCGCTGGACCTGTACCGGGAGGGGAAGGTGCAGGCCATCCTGGTGACCGGGGACAACGGGCGGGTCGAGTACGACGAGCCCGACGCGATGTACACCTACCTGACGGCGCACGGGGTGCCCGAGGACCGGGTGGTGCGGGACTACGCGGGCTTCGACACCTGGGACTCCTGCACCAGGGCGCGCCGGATCTTCGGGGTGGACCACGCGGTGCTGGTGAGCCAGGACTTCCACGTCCGCCGGGCGCTGGCGCTGTGCGAGGCGGCGGGCATCCGCTCCTACGCGGTCGGAGTGCCGGAACTGCACGACGCGACCTGGCTGTACGGCGGACTGCGGGAGGTCGCCGGGGCGGGCAAGGCGGCGGCCGATGCCTGGCTGCGGCCGGACCCGCTGTTCCTCGGGCCGACCGAGGACGGCATCCCGAAGGCGCTGGCGGAGGCGGCGAGGAGGTAGCGGCCGGGTAGGCGTCCGGCCGGGTTCGTACGCACTGTCGGACCCGTACGCGATGATCGGCGGGTGCGATCTCTGCCGAGCATCATCCACCTCGACATGGACGCCTTCTTCGCGGCGGTGGAGCAGGCGGCCAAGCCGAGCCTGCGCGGCAAGCCGGTGATCGTCGGCGGACTCGGCGGCCGCGGGGTGGTCTCCACGGCCTCGTACGAGGCGCGCAGGTTCGGGGTGCACTCGGCGATGCCGATGGCCCAGGCGCGCCGGCTCTGCCCCAACGCCGCCTTCCTCTCGGGGCGGTTCGAGGCCTACCGGCAGAACAGCGAGATCGTGATGGGCCTGCTGCGGCAGCTGTCCCCGCTGGTGCAGCCGCTCAGCCTGGACGAGGCCTTCGTGGACCTGGAGGCCGGCCCGTACGGCCCCGCGCTGCTGGACGCGGACCACGAGACCGGCGAGCAGCTGGTGCTGGCGCTGGCGGAGGACCTGCGGGCGGACATCCACCGGCTGACCGGGCTGACCGGCTCGGTCGGGGCGGCCGGGTCCAAGCTGATGGCCAAGATCGCTTCCGAGCAGGCCAAGCCGGACGGCCTCGTGATGATCGAGCCCGGGGAGGAGCGGGCCGTGCTCGGCCCGATGCCGGTCCGGGCGCTGCCCGGAATCGGGCCGGCCACCGAGCAGGTGCTGCGCCGGGCCGGGCTGAACACGGTGGCCGACCTCGCGGAGGCGGGGGAGGCGGAGCTGGTGCAGCTGGTCGGGCGGGCGCACGGCGCCGGGATCTTCCAGATGTCCATAGGGCTGGACGACCGGCCGGTGGTCGCCGACCAGGACGCCAAGTCCGTGTCGGTGGAGGACACCTACGAGGTGGACCTGGCCGACCGGGAGCGGGTGCTGCGCGAGGTGGAGGCGCTGGCCGGCCGCTGCGTGCGGCGGCTGCGGGCGGCCGGGCGCTCGGGGCGGACGGTGGTGCTCAAGGTGCGGCGGTTCGACTTCTCGACGCTGACCCGCTCGGAGACGCTGGGCGGCCCCACCGACGACGAGACGGTGATCACCGCGACCGCGCGCCGGCTGGCCGAGCAGGTGGACATCACCGGCGGGGTCCGGCTGCTCGGCGTGGGCGTCGCCCAACTCGCCGACTACACCCAGGAGGACCTGTTCGCCCAGGCGCTGCGGGAGGAGGCCGCGGAGCAGGTGGAGGCGGCGGCCGAGGCGGTGGAGGCCGAGGAGGAGCCGGAGGCCGTCGTGGTGCGGCGCTGGATGCCAGGGCAGGACGTCCGGCACGAGGAGTTCGGGCCGGGCTGGGTGCAGGGCAGTGGCGTCGGGAGGGTCACCGTACGGTTCGAGACGCCGTGGAGCGGGCCGGGGCGGGTGCGGACCTTCGCGGTGGACGACCCCGCGCTCGAACCGTCCCGCGCGCTGCCGCTGCGGCAGGACGAGGAGGCGGACGGCGCGGCGGGCGCGGACGGCGGTCCGGCCGAGGGGGCCTGAGACGCGAAGCGGCCCCACCCGGTGGGGGAGTACCGGGTGGGGCCGATCACCGTGCCGGACCCCGTACGTTCGTGATGCCCTCGCGACGCACGGAGGCCGGGCCCCGCGCCCTGTCCCTGAGCGCGGGGGCCGGACGCCTCGTCAGGCGTCGGTCTTGACCAGCGCGGGGCTGGAGTCCTGCTGGGCCGAGCCGCCGACGACGGCCGGGGTGGCGGCCGACTTGGCGCCGCGGATCAGGAACGGGACGACGCCGGCGACGATGCAGACGACGGCCGCGGTCCAGAACGCGTGCTTGTAGGCGTCCAGGGTGGGCAGGGAGAGCGGGATCTGCGGCGGCAGCTTCATGAGGTCGCCGGTCAGGATGGCTGCCATGACGGCGGTGCCGATCGCGCCACCGACCGTGCGCAGCACGGAGTTCATGCCGTTGGCGATGCCGCTCTGCTCGGCCGGGACGGCGCCGTTGATGTAGGCGGGCATCGCGGCGAAGGCGAGGCCGACGCCGAGACCGAAGATCGCCGAGGCGGTGTAGATGTCACCCTCGCGCCCGTGGCGCACGGCCAGGTAGGCCATCGCGACGGCGCCGAGGACGCCACCGAGGACCAGCGGCAGGCGCGGGCCGCGACGGGCGATCAGCAGGGCGCCGACCGGGGCGGCGACCATCGAGCCGATCGCGGACGGCAGCAGCATGATGCCGGCGTGCAGCACGGTGGCGGTGAAGCCGTAGTGGGTCAGCTTCTCCGGGGTCTGGGCGAAGTTGCTGATGACCATGAAGGAGCCGTACATGCCGAAGCCGATGAGCAGGCCGGCCACGTTGGTGAAGGCGACGGCCGGACGGGCCATCATCTTCATGTCCACCAGCGGGTGCGCGACCTTGGTCTCGATGATCCCCCAGACGAGGGCGACCACGGCGGCGACGGCGAACAGGCCGAGCGTCTTGTTGGAGGTCCAGCCCCAGTGGTTGCCCTGGCTGACCGCGACCAGCAGCGCGGAGAGCCAGCCGGCCAGGGTGATCGCACCCAGCGGGTCTGCGCCGCCCTCCTTGTCGGTGACCGGGTCGGTCGGGACGCGGAAGGCGACCAGGGCGACCGCGAGCAGGCCGAAGAGCAGGCCCATCCAGAAGATCGACTTGTAGTCCCAGTGCTCCAGCAGGAGGCCGGTGGCGACCAGGCCGAGGCCGGAGCCGACGCCCATCGAGGCGCTGATGGCGGCGACGCCGCCGGTGACCTTCTCCTTGGGCAGCTCGTCACGGACGATGCTGATCGCCAGCGGCAGGACGCCACCGCCGGCGCCCTGGAGGACGCGGGCGACGACCAGCCAGGTGAAGGAGTGGGTGCTGACCGCCAGCGCCGAACCGGCGACCAGGCCGGCCAGCGAGATCAGCAGCATCGGCTTGCGGCCCCGGAGGTCGCCGAAGCGGCCCAGGAGAGGAGTCAGCACGGCTGCGGAGAGCAGGTTGGCGGTCATCAGCCAGGTGATGCTGGACGCGGAGACGTTCAGTTCCTTGGCCAGCGAGGGCAGGATCGGGACGACCGCGGTCTGCACCACGCTGAACGACAGCATCGCCAGGATGAGGGCCGGCAGGACCCGGGCGCTGCTCTGCTTCTCGGCCGCGGTGGTGGGCTGTGGTGCCTCACTCACGGTTGCTTCCTCTCGTACATAGTGAATGAACTGAAGTAACCATGCCGGGTGATACTTCAGAGTGTCAAATATCGAGTGGTTAAGCTTTGGCAAAGGCGAAGGGTCCGGTACGCGACAAGGGCCCCGGACGGCGTCCGGGGCCCTTGTCGGGGGTGTTGTCAGACGAGCGGCCGTACGGGGGCCGGGCGGGACGAGGCGGCGGCCGGGGTCGAGTCGGTCGGCGAGCCGTGGGCCTGGCCGGCGGTGGTGTCATGGACTTCGACGTGCTCGCGGCGGAGCTCCTCCCGGACCGTCTCCTCGGTGGTGTACCGCTCGACGATCAGGCGGACCCGCTCGATGGGGGCGAGGTGCTTGTGGACCACCGGGCGTTCCTCGCGGATGGTGACCTCCTCGACGGCCTCGGCGATGTCCTTCTCGGTGAGCGCGGCACGCTCGGCCTCGCTGACCGGCATCCGTTCGACCCGGACGCGCTCGCGGACCACCGGGACGCGGCGCTCGACCTGTTCGGTCGTCACGTACTTGCGCAGCTTCGCGGTGCCGAGGGTGTGCCACTCGGTGGTGATCTCCAGCCGCTCCTCGCGGCAGGTGATCTCGACCGGGCCGCTGGGAGCGGAGCCGGCGTTCGCGGCGGTGGTCGTGGTGGGGGCGGGCGCGGGGGCCGGCTGCGAGTGCGGCCTCGGCTCCATGGCCGGCGCCACGGACGGGGTGGTGGGCGGGGCGGTCGTGGAGGTGGCGGCCGAGGGAGTGCTGAGGGTCCGCATGTCGGCCTCCGGGGCGGTCCTGGTGGTGTCGGCGACGGTGGGGGCGGTGAGGGTCGGGGCGGTGGAGCCGGGCGCGGCGGCGGTGGGAACCGGGGTCCTGGCCGGGGCCGGCTCGGGCGAGCGCTCGGGGGTGTGGAAGGTGAGCGGCTTGGCCGGGGCCGCCGCGGTGGTGGTGGCGGCGGCTGCCGTGGTGCCGAAGTCGAGGTCGGGCTGCTTGGCGTGGCTGCCGTTCTCGCCGTTCGGGCGGCCGTCCATCGAGGTGTCGAGCCCGTAGTAGCGGTAGAGCTGGAGCTCCTGGGCGGGGGACAGGTGCTGGCCGACGCCGAAGTCCGGCGACTCCTTCACCAGCGACTTGTCGTACGGCACCCGGAGTTCCTCGCCGGAGAACTCGCTCGTGGTCAGTGGGACGAAGGCGTCCCGGCCGAAGATGCCGGTCCGGACCGCGGCCCACTCCGGCCGGCCGGTGGCGTCGTCCAGGTAGACCTCGTCGACCGTGCCGATCTTGTCTCCGTTGCGGTCGACGGCCTTGTGACCGATGAGGTCCCGTGGGTCGATGTCGGTCTGCACTCTTTCCTCCCGTGCGCTGAGCCTGCGGAAGTCCCGCAGAAAGGCGGCCGGAGCACCCGTGCCGGTCGCCACTTCACACCAAAAGCCATGAATCGGGCGGTCGCTACCCGGGTGCGCCCGGACGGGCGGCGCGCTGGACCGTCCGGGGGACGCGCGTAGACCCCGAGTGACCTGACGCACCCGTGATCGGAGGGCCTCCCGCTGGTACCCTGGGCGGCGACCGCAGAGCCCGCTCGGGAGAGTCTCCGACCGCGAAAACCGCTGGTCGGAGCGCCGAAGGAGCAACTCCTCCCCGGAATCTCTCAGGCATCCGTACCGTGTGGGGTAGGTCACTCTGGAAAGCAGGGCAGGAGTGTCGGCATGGGAGCCGGCGATCACCACCCTCACCGACGGTGCAAGCCGGCGGGGTGCCACAGCGCTCCGTGCGGGTGAAGCTCTCAGGTCCCGATGACAGAGGGGGAGGCCTGTCGGGTCCGCCCGCCCCGGTTCGTCCGCTGTGCGCAGCGGCGACGGCCGGCCGGCGTGCGTACCCCCGCCGGTCCGTGACCAGGAGGCCTCGACCACCATGAACGCCCAGCCGAACGCGGGACGCCCCACCAGCGCCTCGACCCTCACCGAGCTTGAGCTGGCCAGCCCCTTCGAGAACCGCCACATCGGCCCCGATGCCGCCGCGCAGGAGAAGATGCTGGCGTCCGTCGGCTACGGCTCGCTGGACGAGCTCGCGGCCACCGCGGTGCCCGAGGCGATCCGTTCCATCACCGCCCTGGACCTGCCCGCGGGCCGGACCGAGGCCCAGGTCCTCGCCGAGCTGCGCGAGCTGGCCGGCCGCAACCAGGTGCTCCAGCCGATGATCGGCCTGGGCTACTACGGCACCTTCACCCCGCCGGTCGTCCTGCGCAACGTCATGGAGAACCCGGCCTGGTACACCGCCTACACCCCGTACCAGCCGGAGATCTCGCAGGGCCGCCTGGAGGCGCTGCTCAACTTCCAGACCGTGGTCTCCGACCTGACCGGCCTGCCGACCTCCGGCTCCTCGCTGCTGGACGAGGGCACCGCGGCCGCCGAGGCGATGGCGCTGGCCCGCCGCGTCACCAAGGTCAAGGGCGGTGTCTTCCTGGTCGACGCCGAGACCCTGCCGCAGACCGTCGCGGTGATCAACACCCGCGCGGTGCCGACCGGCGTCGAGGTCGTCGTCGCCGACCTGTCCGAGGGCATCCCGGCCGAGATCGCCGAGCGCGGCGTCTTCGGCGTGCTGCTCCAGTACCCGGGCGCCACCGGCGTGGTCCGCGACCTCGCCCCGGTGATCGAGCAGGCGCACGGCCTGGGCGCGATCGTCGCCGTCGCCGCCGACCTGCTCGCGCTGACCCTGCTCAAGTCCCCGGGCTCGCTGGGCGCCGACATCGCCTGCGGCACCTCGCAGCGCTTCGGTGTCCCGATGGGCTTCGGCGGCCCGCACGCCGGCTACCTGTCGGTGCGCGCCGAGTACGCCCGCTCGCTGCCCGGCCGCCTGGTCGGCGTCTCCGTCGACGCCGACGGCAACCGCGCCTACCGCCTGGCGCTGCAGACCCGCGAGCAGCACATCCGCCGCGAGAAGGCCACCAGCAACATCTGCACCGCCCAGGTGCTGCTCGCCGTGATGGCCTCGATGTACGCCGTCTACCACGGCCCGGACGGCCTGGCCGACATCGCCCGCCGTACCCACCGCTACGCCGCCGCCCTCGCCGAGGGCCTGCGGGCCGGCGGCGTCGAGCTGCTGCACGGCGAGTTCTTCGACACCGTCACCGCCGTCGTCCCGGGCCGCGCCGCCGAGATCGCCGCCGCCGCCCGCGCCAACGGCATCAACCTGTACCAGGACGGCGAGGACCGGATCTCCGTCTCCACCGACGAGACCACCACCCGCGAGCACCTGGCCGGCGTCTGGGCCGCGTTCGGCGTCCCCGCCGTCGAGGTCGCCGAGGCCGCCGACGCGCTGCCCGCCGCGCTGCTGCGCGAGGACGAGTACCTGACCCACCCGGTCTTCCACAGCCACCGCTCGGAGACCGCCATGCTGCGCTACCTGCGCCGCCTGTCGGACCGGGACTACGCGCTGGACCGCGGCATGATCCCGCTGGGCTCCTGCACCATGAAGCTCAACGCGACCACCGAGATGGAGGCGGTGACCTGGCCGGAGTTCGGCCAGCTGCACCCCTTCGCGCCGATCGACCAGGCCCAGGGCTACCTGACCCTGATCCGCCAGCTGGAGCAGCAGCTGGCCGAGGTGACCGGCTACGACGCCGTGTCGATCCAGCCGAACGCGGGCTCGCAGGGCGAGCTTGCCGGCCTGCTGGCCGTGCGCGCCTACCACCACGCCAACGGCGACACCCAGCGCGAGGTCTGCCTGATCCCGTCCTCGGCGCACGGCACCAACGCGGCCTCCGCGGTGATGGCCGGCATGCGCGTGGTCGTGGTGAAGACCCTGGTCGACGGCGACGTGGACGTCGACGACCTGAAGGCCAAGATCGAGCAGCACCGCGACAACCTCGCCGTGCTGATGGTCACCTACCCGTCCACCCACGGCGTGTACGAGACCCAGATCACCGACATCTGCGCCCTGGTGCACGAGGCCGGCGGCCAGGTGTACGTGGACGGCGCCAACCTGAACGCCCTGGTCGGCCTCGCCAAGCCGGGCAAGTTCGGCGCGGACGTCTCGCACCTGAACCTGCACAAGACCTTCTGCATCCCGCACGGCGGTGGCGGCCCGGGCGTCGGCCCGGTCGCGGTGCGCGCCCACCTGGCGCCGTACCTGCCGAACCACCCGCTGCAGGAGGAGGCCGGCCCGGCCACCGGCGTCGGCCCGATCTCGGCCGCGCCGTGGGGCTCGGCGGCCATCCTGCCGATCTCCTGGGCGTACGTCCGGCTGATGGGCGGCGAGGGCCTCAAGCGTGCGACCCAGGTCGCGGTGCTGAACGCCAACTACATCGCCAAGCGCCTGGCGCCGCACTTCCCGGTGCTCTACACCGGCCCGGGCGGGCTGGTCGCGCACGAGTGCATCATCGACCTGCGCCCGCTGACCAAGGAGACGGGCGTGACGGTGGACGACATCGCCAAGCGCCTGATCGACTACGGCTTCCACGCGCCGACGATGTCGTTCCCGGTGGCCGGCACGCTGATGATCGAGCCGACCGAGTCCGAGGACCTGCACGAGATCGACCGGTTCTGCGACGCGATGATCACCATCCGGGCCGAGATCGACAAGGTCGGCTCGGGCGAGTGGGCGGCCGACGACAACCCGCTGCGCAACGCCCCGCACACCGCCGCCACGCTGGCCGGCGACTGGGCGCACGGCTACTCGCGGCAGGAGGCGGTCTTCCCGGCGGGTGTGAACCCGGCCGACAAGTACTGGCCGCCGGTGAGCCGGATCGACGGCGCGTACGGCGACCGCAATCTGGTCTGCTCCTGCCCGCCGCTGGACGAGTACGGCGTCTGACCGGACCGGGCTCCGGAGGTCCGGGTCGGACGGCAGGGCCCCGGCGGAGTTTCCGCCGGGGCCCTGCCCGTTTACGCCGGTCGAGTCGGCGGCTGCCCCCGCCGTCCGGACGGACCGGGTGGTCAGGCCGCGTGGGCGACGGGGCGGCGCGGGGCGATCACCCGGCCGTCGGGCAGCAGTTCCCCGGTGTCCTCGAACAGGACGACGCCGTTGCAGAGCAGGCTCCAGCCCTGCTCCGGGTGGCGGGCCACCGACGCGGCCGCCTCGCGGTCCTCGGACTCGGCCGACGGGCACTCAGGACGGTGCTGGCACATACGCGTACCCTCGCTTCGCTCTGCGATCCTCCCCGTGGTGCGGCGCCGGAGGTCGTACCGTCCGGAACCGCCGCGGTGGTCGGATCCTGTCCGCACGCCGGCCAGGTGTGGACCGGCGTTCAAGTGGGTAGGACAGGTGGTCCTTCCACGCTGGTTCCCAGTGTCGGCATCCTGCGACCCGCGCGCAGGGATTTCGTGACATGCGCCACAACTCCCGGGCAGAGATCACCCGTTCAGGTGGGGCCGACGGGAAAAGACGCACCAGTGGGTCAGCCGGGGCATGGTCCGATGGGGCCATGCCGGATGGCCCGTTCGGGTGGTCACCGATCGGATGAGGGTCTTCGGGGCGGGCCGGGAGGGTGCGCGGGCGGCCGCCGGCGTCGTCGGGAGGGTGCGCGGGCGCGGTCGAGGGCCGTCGGGCGGGTGGGCCCGGCGGCCCTCGGGGTCGTCGGCGGGTGTCAGGAGGAGCCCAGCAGCAGCGGCCGGGGGAGCGGGGCGCGGACGAGCAGCGGCAGCAGCTCGGCGGCCGGGTAGGCGCGGTGGGCGGTGACGCCGAGCGGGGCCGGGGCCAGCGGGATCAGCAGGTCGGCGGCCGGGCCGGCGTCGGGGCTGTGCAGCCACAGCGCCGTGGCGTACTGGCCGGGGAAGGTCAGCAGCCGGGGCTGCTGGCGGGTCCGGGAGCTCTGGGCGAGCTGCCAGGCCTCGCGCAGCGCCCGGACCGTCGAGTCGAGGTAGGGGCCGGCGGTGAAGTGGGAGAAGCTGTGGCCCTCGGCGCTCTGCACCACCTCGGCGGCGGCGGCCACCTCGGCGCCGTCCTTGATCAGGAAGCGCCAGCCGGTGCGGCGGGCGGCCGGCAGCTCCGGCCGCGGGCCGTCCAGGACGTGCACCGCGAGCGGGTGGGCGGGGAGCAGTGGGCCGGTCGGATGGCGCAGGGCTGCGGCGGCGGGCTGGCGCAGTGCGGTCTCCGAGTCGAGCGCGCCCAGGACCGCGCGCAGGGCGCTCGGTGGGGGCTGGGGGGGTTGCAGAGTCATGGCGGGTCCGCCTCTCCTAGCGAGATCGGCGTGCGAGTGCGGCATACCGGCGTGGCGGGCGACGCGTCCTCGATGACGGGGCCCGGCCGTGTCCGGTTGTGCAGGATCGCGGTGCCCGGCACGGTCGCCGCCGTCGACGTGGGGTTCGGAGCGGGGCGGGCCGGCCAGGGCGCTGTGCGAATTCGAACAGGTGCGCAGGGTGATCTGTTTATCACAGGCAGTGGTGCCGGGCAAGTCCACAGTTCCTCTGATTTTCCGTCAGATGCCTTGCAATGCAAGCCAGTACGCGCATTCGGGTATCGATCTTCGAGGTGGGCATGATGCTTGCACGGTCGGTCGACCGGGTGCTCGACGGGGTGGCTCTGGAGGAGGGGACCGTGGGCGAGAAGGTCGTGGCGACTCGGGCGGAACTGGCGGACCGGCAGCAGTACCGGCGCAAGCTCCACGCCTGTCTCGAAGCGCTCGGACGGATGCTCCAGGAGGACCGGTTCGACCGGCCGCGAGCCGTGGTGGGCCTGGAGATCGAGCTCAACCTGGCCGACGAGCAGGGCCTGCCGGCCATGAACAACGCGCAGGTGCTGAGCTCGATCGCCTCCAGCGACTTCCAGACCGAGCTGGGCCGGTTCAACATCGAGGTCAACATCACGCCGCACCGGCTCTGCGGGCACGTCTTCGAGGACCTGCGCGAGGAGATCGACACCGGGCTGCGCTACGCCGACCGGCGGGCGGCCGAGGTGGGCGCCCGGATCGTGATGGTGGGCATCCTGCCGACTCTGGAGCACGCCCACACCGGGCTGGACGCGATGAGCCACAACCAGCGGTACAGCCTGCTCAGCGACCAGATCCTGGCCGCCCGCGGGGAGGACATCGCACTGGACATCGAGGGGGTCGAGCACCTCCAGCTGGAGTCGATCACCATGGTGGCCGAGGCCGCCGCCACCTCGCTCCAACTGCACCTCCAGGTGACGCCGGAGCGGTTCTCCTCGGTCTGGAACGCGGCCCAGGCGATCTGCGGGCCGCAACTCGCGCTCGGCGCCAACTCGCCCTTCCTGTTCGGCCGGGAGCTGTGGCGGGAGACCCGTCCGGTGCTCTTCCAGCAGGCCTGCGACACCCGTACGGCGGAGCTCAAGGCGCAGGGCGTGCGCCCGATCACCTGGTTCGGCGAGCGCTGGGTGGACTCGGCGTACGACCTGTTCGAGGAGAACCTGAAGTACTTCCCCGCACTGCTGCCGATCTGCGACGACGAGGACCCGCTGAAGGTGCTGGCCTCCGGCGGCGCGCCCAGGCTCGCCGAGATGCGGCTGCACAACGGCACCATCTACCGCTGGAACCGCCCGGTGTACGACGTCGCGGGCGGGGTGGCGCACCTGCGGGTGGAGAACCGGGCGCTGCCGGCCGGGCCGACGGTCGCCGACACGCTGGCCAACGCCGCCTTCTACTACGGGCTGGTGCGGGTGCTCGCCGAGCAGCCCCGGCCGATCTGGACCCGGCTGCCGTTCGAGCGGGCGGACGAGAACTTCCAGCAGGGCGCCCGGTACGGCATCGACGCGGTGTTCCAGTGGCCGCGCCCCGGCCGGGCCGGGCGCGGCGGCGGGCTGCAGACCGTGTCCGCCGTCGACCTGGTGCTGAACGAGCTGCTGCCGATGGCCTACCAGGGCCTCGACGAGTGGGGTGTGGAGCCCGCCGACCGGGACCGCTACCTGGGCATCATCGAGCAGCGCTGCCTGCGCCGCACCAACGGCGCGTCCTGGCAGGCCGCGACCTTCCACCGGCTGCGCGAGCAGTACGGGATGGACCGGCCGGCCGCGCTCGCGGCGATGACCAGGCGCTACGCCGAGCACATGCGCGGCGGCGAGCCGGTGCACACCTGGCCGGTGGGCTGAGACCTCGCCGCCGGGGCGGTCCGGCGGCTGTGTCAGGATGATCGCTCCGGCGGTCGGCCGACGGCCGGAGCGACCGCCCGTCCGCTGGAGCCCCCGTGACCACCGTCCCGACCGCGCCGGAGACCGCGAAGCCCACCCGTCGGCTGTTCGGCGTGGAGCTGCTGATCGTCCTCGGCCTCTCCCTCGGGGCCAGCGGGATCAGTGCGCTGATCAGCTTCGCCGGCTCGCTCACCGAACCGCTCAAGCTCGGCCAGCAGGTCGCCACGCTGAACGGCTCGCGGGCGCCCGGGCGGCCCTGGCTGGACCTGGTGTGGCAGCTGTACTACGTCGGGCGCGGGCTGATGCCGGTGGTGCTGGTCGGCTACCTGCTGGTGCGCGAGGGGGTCGCGCTGCGGGTGCTGGGCTTCGACCTCGGGCAGAAGCTGCGGGACCTGGGGCGGGGCGCCGCCGTCGCGGCCGCGATCGGCGGGTCGGGGCTGGCGCTCTACCTGGCCTCGCAGGCGGCCGGGTACAACCTGACGGTGGCGCCGTCCGGGCTGCCGGACGTGTGGTGGCGGGTGCCGGTGCTGGTGCTGTCGGCCTGGCAGAACGCGATCCTGGAGGAGGTCGTCGTCCTCGGCTACCTGCTGCGCAGGGCCGGGCAGTTGGGGTGGTCCTGGCCGGCGGCGGTGGTGGCGAGTTCGGTGCTGCGCGGCTCGTACCACCTGTACCAGGGGGTCGGCGGGATGGTCGGCAACATGGTGATGGGCGCGGTGTTCTGCCTGCTGTACCGGCGCTGGGGGCGGGTGATGCCGCTGGTGGCGGCGCACGCGCTGATCGACACGGTGGCCTTCGTCGGGTACGCGCTGCTGGCCGGGCACGTCAGCTGGCTGCCGACCCCCTGAGCGCCTGCGCCCGGCCGTGCGGCGGCCGGGCGAGCAGCCGGTCGACGTGCCGGCGCTCCAGGCCCTGGCCGGGGTCGACGGGCAGCAGCAGGCGGTCCTGGCGCCAGTGGGAGCGGCGGACCAGCCGCGGCGGGATGACGTCGTCCACCCAGGCGAACGGCCGGCTCCCGGCGTAGCGCAGCAGCGGCGCCCACTTGGCGGCAGAGAACAGCTCCATCAGGGGGACGCGCGGGTCGCCGGGCTGCGGGACGTAGCCGGTGAAGGTGACCACCGGGAGCGGGTCCAGTCCGATCGCCGGGGCGATGTGGGTGTTGGCGTGCTCCTCCCAGGTCGTGGCCCAGACCAGGTCGTACGTTCCGGTGAGTTCGCGCAGCCAGGCGCCGTGCCGGGCGGACAGCAGGACGGTGTAGCCGAACAGGGTGTGGGCGTCGAACCCGGCGTCCGGGTGCGGGCAGACCGGGTTCAGGACGCCGTCGACGTCCAGGAACAGCAGTGGCTTCGGCACCGGTGGGCCCCCAGGGACGGTGGTGTTTCCTGACTGGTCGGACGCCCCGCGCGTACCTCCGGTTGCCCACGGGCGGGCGCACGCGGGGCGCGCGGGCGCTCAGGGGGCGGGCGCGGGCTCGTCGACGCGCACCGGTGCGTCCGCCGTGCTCCGACGGCTCAGCCGACGCACCTGCGGGTCCAGCAGGACGACCGCGCTGAGCACCAGGCAGGCGACGGCGCAGGCCCAGAGCGCGCCGGCCAGCCCGAGCGCCACGGCGGCGGGGCCGGCCAGCGCGGTGCCGACCGGGGCGAGCGAGTAGGAGCCGAGCTCGTCGTACGCGGTGACCCGGGAGAACATCTCCTCGGGTATCTCCTGCTGGAGCGCGACCATCCAGTTGACGCTGAAGACGGTGACGCCGACGCCGGACAGGAACATCGCTGCGACCAGCAGCGGCAGCGGCACCTCGGCGGCGAGGGCGAGGGCGGGCACGCCGAACAGGAAGACCCCCCAGTTGCCGACCAGCAGGATCCGGCGGGGCCGCCAGCGCGTCATCAGCAGGCCGGCGGCCACCAGGCCGACACCGTAGGCGGACATCGCCAGACCCCAGGCGCCCGCCCCGCCGAGCCGCTCCTTGGCGGCCGTCGGCCCGTACACCGACTCGACCGCGTTGACGCAGGCGACCAGGACGGAGAACTGGAGCACGATCACCCAGAGCCAGCGGCGGGAGGCGAACTCCCGCCAGCCCTCGCGAAGGTCGCGCAGCATGCTGGAGCCGGAGGGGGCGGGGGCCTTCTCCGGCTCCAGGAAGAAGCGGAGGGCGGCGGCGGCCAGGAAGCACAGGGCGTCCAGGGCGAGCACCCAGCCGGGGCCGACGGCGGCGGTGAGCGCGCCGCCGAGGGCGGCGCCGCCGATCTGGGAGGCGTTGAGACCCATCCGGAAGACCGCGAAGGCGCGGGCGGCGTGCTCCTGGGGGACGGCCTGCATGATCATGCCGCCGGAGGCGGGGGAGTAGAGGGCGTAGCCGGCCCCGCCGGCCGCGGAGAGGGCCAGCATCTGCCAGAGCCGGACGTCCCCGGTCAGCACCAGGGCGGCCAGGACGGCCTGGGAGACGCCGCTGAACACGTTGGCGGCGACCATGATCAGGTGGCGCGGCAGCCGGTCGGCGAGGGTGCCGCCCACGATCATGAGCAGCACGGTGGGGACCAGCCGGGCGGCGGTGACGTAGCCGACCTCGGTGGTGCTGCCGCCGGTGCCGAGCACGGCGAAGGCGGTCGCGATGGGGGCTCCGGCGTTGCCGAGGCCGCTGATCACGGTGGCGGCGGTCTGGATGCGGAAGTTGCGGCTCGCCCAGGCGAAGCGGCGTGGGGGCGGGGGTGGGGTCGGCACCCGGCGACTATGCCGTGGGGCCGTACGGGTGTCCATCCGCTTTTCCCACCGGGACGCCCGGAGGGTGGGGTTTCAGCCGGGGTGGCGCCGGCGTGGGCGGAGGTGGCCCGGGAGCCGGGCGGGGCGGCGCCGGAGTCAGCCGAGGTGGCCCCAGAGGAAGGTGAGGGTCCGGCGCCAGGCGATCCGGGCCTGGAGCGGGTCGTAGGTGCCGAGCAGGTTCTCGTCGTTCATGAAGGCGTGCCCGGCCGGGTAGAAGTGGACCTCCGGGCGGACATCGGTGGCCTCGCCGATCCGGATCGCCGCCTCGTCCACCGCGTCCATCGGGATCGAGCCGTCCAACTCGCCGAAGTGGCCCAGCACGTGGGCGGTCAGGCCGCGGTAGTCGAAGTCCGGGTCGGGTGGCAGGCCGTAGAACGGGACCACGGCGGCCACCTTGTCGCCGGCCCGGGCGGCCAGCAGCAGGGCGAAGCCGCCGCCCATGCAGAAGCCGACCGCGCCGACCGCGTCGCCGACCACGCCGTCCAGTGCGAGCAGGTGGTCGACCGCCCCGGCCAGGTCCTCCACCGCCCGGTCGACCGGGAGGTCGCGCTCGAAGCGGGCCGCCTCGGCGCCGTCGTGGGTGGTGGCGCCGCCGAACAGGTCGGGGGCCAGGACGGTGAAGCCCTCGGCGGCGAAGCGGTCGGCCACGTCGGCGATGTGCGAGGTGAGGCCCCACCACTCCTGGACCACCACCAGGCCCGGCCCGACGCCCTGCGGCGGGCGGGCCAGGTAGCCGTGCGCGGTGCGGCCGTTGCTCGGGAAGGTGACGTTCTGCCGGGAGCCGCCCTGTTCAGGCATGGCTTCCTCTCGGTGGTTCGGGCCGGGTACGGCGGGGGATCGGTGGGGCGGGCCCCGGGGGTGCTGCGCCGGGGGTGCTAGCCCATCTCCTCCAGGGCACGGCCCTTGGTCTCCTTGATGCAGAAGGCCACGAACGGGATGGAGAGCAGCGCGAAGGCCGCGTAGATGACGTACGTCGCGGACAGGTTCCAGTCGGCGAGGTCCGGGAAGCTGACGGTGATCGCCCAGTTGGCGATCCACTGCGCCGAGGCGGCGACGGACAGCGCCAGGGCGCGGATCCGGTTGGGGAACATCTCGCCGAGCAGCACCCAGACCACCACGCCCCAGGAGAACGCGAAGCAGAGCACGAAGACGTGCGCGGCGACCAGGGCGACGGTGGCGTGGGTGTCGTCCAGGGTCGCGGTGTCGCCGGTGCCGTGCCGGTAGGAGAACGCCCAGGCGGCGGTGCCCAGCGCGGCCGCCATGCCGATCGAGCCGGCCAGGGCGAGCGGCTTGCGCCCGATCCGGTCCACCAGGGCCATCGCGATCACCGTGCCGATCACGTTGATGATCGAGGTGGAGAGGCTGATCAGCAGCGAGTTGGACTCGTTGATGCCGACCGACTGCCACAGGAAGGACGAGTAGTAGAAGATCACGTTGATGCCGACGAACTGCTGGAACACCGAGGCGCCGATGCCGACCCAGACGATCGGCAGCAGGCCGAAGCGGCCGCCGAGCAGGTCGCCGAGCCGGGGCTTGCGGGCGGACTCCAGCACCGCGCGGATCTCCGCCACCCGGGCGTCCAGGTCGACCCCCTCGCCCTCGACCTCGACCAGCACCTTGCGAGCCTGCGCCTCGCGGTGGTCGGCGATCAGGAAGCGCGGCGACTCCGGGATGGCGAGCGCCATCAACCCGTAGACCAAGGCCGGGATGGCCTCGACGCCGAGCATCCACTGCCAGGCCTGGACGCCGCCGAGGTGGTTGGTGGACTCGCCGCCGGCGGCCTGGTTGAGCGCCCAGTTGGCGAGCTGGGAGACGGTGATGCCGAGCACGATCGCCATCTGCTGGAAGGAAGCGAGCCGGCCGCGGTACGCCGTCGGGGCGACCTCGGCGATGTAGGTCGGCGCGATCACCGAGGCGATGCCGATCGCGACGCCGCCGACCACGCGCCAGGTGGCGAGAACCTCGATGTTCGGCGGGAACATCGAGCCGATGCCGCTGGCCGCGAACAGTGCGGCGGCCAGCAGCATCGTGCGCACCCGGCCGAGGTGGTCGGCGAGCCGGCCGGCCATCACCGCGCCGGCCGCCGAACCCAGCAGCGCGATCGCCACCACGAAGGCGGTCGTGCCGTGGCCCACCGCGAAGTGCTTCTGGATGCCCGTCACGGCGCCGTTGATCACCGCGCTGTCGTAGCCGAACAGGAAACCGCCCATGGCGGCGGCCGCCGAGATGAACACCACGTGACCGAGGTGGGACTCGCCGGCCGCCGGTTGGCTGTTGACTGAGGACACGCGCGCTCCCGGGGTGGACGGGCCCGCTCTGACGCCGAGTGGGCAGGGCTCGTCTCACATTCGAGCAGCGCCGCCGCCGACCTGCCCGAGTTGGCGGCCGATCGGGTGATCCGGGGTCAGCCGGTGGTGCGCGACCGCTCGGTGCGCGGCCAGGGTGTGGCAGACACGCCTAGGCGGTGCGCCGTCGGTGACGGCGGAGCAACTGGGTACGGGCCGCGGCGTACTGGTCGCGGCCGCGCCCGCTGCCGTCGGCCCGCTCGGCGAGCCGGTCGGCGATCGCGTACTGCGCCTCGGCGGGCTTCTTGTCGTCGTACTTGAACTTGGCCCGCACCTCGTTCACCGTCAACCGGAGCGCGCGCAGCCCGGGCAGCTGCCGGGCCAGCTCGCCCTCGCCGGGCACCACCCGGACCTCCGGCGTCTCGGGCTGGAAGTGCGCCAGCTGACGGTTGAGGATCTCCGCCTTGCCGGCCGCCGACTCCACCACCTCGGCGGTGCAGTGGAAGTGGACCGAGGCGTAGTAGCTGGTGGGCGTGCCCGGGGCGCCGCGCCAGTGGCCCGGGGCGAAGGCATAGCCGTCGGTGACCGCGAGGGTGACCTGCGGATCGGCCCGGACGGCGGCGAGCAGCGGGTTGGGCGCGGCGAGGTGGAGCAGGACCTCGCCGCGGTCGACGTCCAGCAGGAAGTGGGTGGGGACGAGCACCGGCCCCTCCCCGGGGCGGCCGTTGGCGGCGAGCAGGCCGAAGTCCCGCCCCTCGGCCAGCCAG
This sequence comes from Kitasatospora sp. Xyl93, assembly GCF_055383135.1. NCBI lineage: Bacteria > Bacillati > Actinomycetota > Actinomycetes > Kitasatosporales > Streptomycetaceae > Kitasatospora > Kitasatospora sp. Xyl93. Next base: position 7,108,579 of record NZ_AP029185.1, read on the forward strand.
GCGCGCCACTCGGCCTCGTCGCCGCGGTCCCAGGATCGGATCAGCACGGGTGGGCCTCCCGTCAGCGGGGGTAGCCGCGCAGGTGCGCGGGGAGCGGGACGGTGGTGCCGGGGTGCGGCTCGGGGGTGCCGTGCACGGTGGTGACCGGGATCAGGCCGGACCAGTGCGGCAGGCCGACGTCCTCCGGATCGTCGTCGGCGCCGTCCTCGCGGGTCTTGGCCGAGACCTCGTCCAGCTCCAGCCGGATGACGGCGGTGGCGGCGAGCTCCTTGGCGTTGGCCGGACGGACCTCGGCGGAGCGCCCCGGCACCGCGTGGTCGACCAGCGCGGCGAGCGCGACGTCCAGCTCCTCGGGGTCGGTGACCTGGTACGCCGTGCCGTGGGCGACCACCGAGCGGAAGTTCACCGAGTGGTTGAACGCGGACTTGGTCAGCACCAGCGCGTCGACCTGGGTGACGGTGACACAGACCGGCATGCCCTGCTCGCCGGCGGCGTTGCGCAGCGGGCGGCTGCCGGTGGAACCGTGGACGTAGAGCCGGCTGCCGACCCGGGCGTAGATCGTCGGCAGGACCACGGGGGCGCCGTCGACGACGAAGCCGAGGTGGCAGATGTAGGCGCTGTCGAGGATGGCGTGGATCGCCTCCTGCTCCCAGGTGGCCCGGTCCCGGTAGCGGGTGGGGGTGGTCCTGGGTGTGCGGGAGTAGCTGGGCGAGCCTTCCGGGTTGGCTGACATGACATCCTCTATGTACTAGTGCATAATTTGCTTTGTGCTAGGAGACTATCCGCTGAAAGGGCGACGCGCCAGCGAAATCGCCGCCCACATCGAACAGGGCGTGAGCAGCGGACGGCTCGCCCCCGGAACCGCGCTGCCCCCGCTGCGCGACCTCGCCGCCGAACTGGGCGTCAACCCCAACACCGTCGCCGCCGCCTACCGGCTGCTGCGCGACCGCGGGGTGATCGAGACCGCCGGGCGCAAGGGCAGCCGCATCCTGCCCAGGCCCGCCCTCACCCCCCGCGACCAGATCCGCATCCCCGTCCCGCCGCACGCCCGCGACCTCTCCACCGGCAACCCCGACCCGGCCCTGCTGCCCGACCTCACCCCGGCGCTGGCGGCCGCCGCCGAGGCCGCGCGCACCGACCCGGTGCTGTACGGGCACGCCGCCGTCGACCCGCTGCTGCTCGCGCTCGCCCGCGCCTCCTTCGAGGCCGACGGGCTGCCCGGCGGCCCGATCGCCGTCGCCTCCGGCTCGCTGGACACCATCGAACGGATCCTCGGCGCCCGGCTGCGCCCCGGCGACGCGGTGGCCGTCGAGGACCCGGGCTGGGGCAGCCTGCTCGACCTGCTGCCGGCGCTGGGGCTGCGGCAGGTGCCCGTCCGGCTGGACGACGAGGGCCCGCTGCCGGACGCGCTGGCCGAGGCGCTGACCGAGGGCGTCCGCGCCGTGGTGGTCACCAGTCGGGCGCAGAATCCGACCGGGGCGGCGCTCACCGCGCGGCGGGCCGAGGCGCTGAAGGCCGTCCTGGCCGAGCACCCCGGGGTACTGCTGGTCGAGGACGACCACGGGCACGGCATGGTCGACCAGCCCTACCACTCGCTCGTCGGCGCCGAGACCCGGCACTGGGCGGTGGTGCGCTCGGCGGCCAAGGCGTACGGGCCCGACCTGCGGGTCTCGGTGGCGGTCGGCGACGAGGAGACGATCGGGCGGGTGGCCGGCCGGCTACGGCTGGGCGCCGGCTGGGTCAGCCACCTGCTGCAGCGCACCGTCGCGGAGCTGTGGCGCGGCGACGCCGCGCCGGCGGACCGGGTGGCCGCCGCGTACCGGGCCCGGCGGGACGCGCTGCTGGGCGAGCTGGCGGCCCGGGGGATCGCCGCGCACGGGCGGAGCGGACTGAACGTCTGGGTGCCGGTGCCGGACGAGACCTCGGTGCTGGCGGCGCTGGTGCAGCGCGGCTGGGTCGCGGCGCCCGGCGCGCGGTACCGGATCCAGTCGCCGCCCGGGCTGCGGTTCACCACGGCGCGGCTGGAGGCGGCGCAGGCGCGGGACCTGGCGGAGGACCTGGCGACGGTGCTGGGGACGGGTGGGGGTGGATCGCGGCTGGTGTGAGCCCCCGGGCCCCGGGGTCTGGGGGCTCGGGCCCGGGGCCTCGCGGCTCGGGGCCTGTGGGGTGGGTGGGGCAGGTGTTGCGGGTGTGAACCGCGGGCGGCATCCGGTCGTCGGCCGCGGGCTTGGTCTGAACCCGGCGGTAACAAAAGCGGAAACCTCCTGCAGCTACCTAGCGGTAACCGGCGCGGGCATGTCATCTTCATCGCGCCACCGGCCGGCGGCCCACCCTCACCCAGGCGTCCTCCCGTTCCCCATGCCGCGGGAAGACCGAGCCGCAGGAGTTCCGCAGTGCCCGAGAACTGTTCGAACAACACCCGCAGCGCCCCTCGACCCGCCCGACGGCTGCTCACCGCAGCGCTCGCCCTCCCGCTCGCCGTCGCGGGCCTGGCCGCCGCCTCGCCGGCCTCCGCCGCCCCGTCCGCGACGGCCGCCGTGCCGTCCGGGCCCACCGCCAGCGTCACGCTCGGCGACAGCTACATCTCCGGCGAGGCCGGCCGCTGGAAGGGCAACTCGGCGGGTACCAGCGGCAGCCGCAACGGCACCGACCGCGCCTGGACCGGCAGTTCGTACGACCCCTCGCGGATCTACGGCGCCACCGCCACGAGCGGGTGCGACCGCTCGGACGTCGCCGAGGTGCTCAGCGCCTCCACCGGCGCCCAGAACGAGATCAACCTGGCCTGCTCCGGCGCCGTCACCGCGAACGTCTTCCGCGCCTCCAACGGCGGCCAGTCGTACAAGGGCGAGGCCCCGCAGGCCGACCAACTCGCCGCCGTGGCGCGGCAGAACAACGTCAAGCTGATCACCCTGTCGATCGGCGGCAACGACCTGGGCTTCGCCGACGTCATCTCCACCTGCGTGCAGGACTACCTGATCTGGTACTCGTACTGCCACGGCTCCGCGCAGTCCCAGATCGACGCCAAGATGCCCGCGGCGATGGCCGGGGTCGGCAAGGCGATCGACGAGGTCCGCGCGGTGATGGCCGACGCCGGCTACGCGCAGTCGGACTACCGCCTGGTGCTGCAGTCCTACCCGTCGCCGATCCCGCGCAGCGCCGAGATGCGCTACCCGGAGAGCGGCTGGACCCGCTCCGACACCGGCGGCTGCCCGTTCTGGGACGGGGACGCCGACTGGGCGCGCGACTCGATGGTGCCGCAGATCTCCCGGTCGCTGGCGGGCGTCGCCGCCGCCAAGGGCGCGCAGTTCCTGGACCTGTCGGACATGCTGCAGGGCCGCGAGGTCTGCTCGACGGCCACCAGGCAGCCGACCGCGACCTCGGGCCCGTCCGCGACCACCAGCGAGTGGGCGCGCTTCCTGGACGGCGGGCTCAACTCCACGCAGGGCGTGCTGCAGGAGTCGATGCACCCCAACTACTACGGCCAGCAGGCGGTCGGGCGCTGCCTGACGCTGCTGTGGGCGCGTCCGAGCGGTGACTACGCGTGCCGCAACACGGCCGGGCAGGACGCGAGCGGGATGTACCTGACCGCACGGTGACCGCACGGTCCGGCGCCTCCGCGGCTCCGGCCGCGGGGGCGCCGTTCGGCTCGCCGTCCTGCCTCCGCTCCGTGTTCCGGTCGGCGCGCGGTGCTCGGCGCTCGGAGCTCAGCCCTTCGCGAGCAGCGACTGGGCGTGCGCGCGTACCTGATCCTTCGTCAAGTACGCGTCGGTGTACTCGAAGTCCTGCAGCCGGGCGGGCTGGCGGGCGAGGAAGCCGGTGCGGACGAAGTCGTCGCCGGCGGTCGCGTTGAGCAGCCAGTTGGCGCCCACCCGGAACTTGGCCGCGTTGGTGCGCATCGCCATCAGGTGGTAGCCGCGCGCCACCACCTGGGCGGGCACCCCGCGCAGCTCCACGCCGAGCGGCTTGGACACCGCGTCCTTGCCGCCGAGGTCGACCACCAGGCCCAAGTCCTTGTGGTAGTAAGGCTCCAGGGGCTGGTTGTGGAGCGAGGCGATCACGTTGTTCGCGACCGCGCGGCCCTGGCGGGCGGAGTGCTGGGCGGTCGGCGGGCAGACCGCGCCGTCACCCTTGGCGAGGTCGGGGACGGCGGCGGCGTCGCCGATCGCGAACACGCCCTCGAACTGCGGCACCCGCATCTCCGCCGTCACGGCCAGCCGGCCGCGGACCGTCTCGGCGTCCAGGGTGCCGATCAGCGGGCTCGCGGCCACCCCGGCGGTCCAGATCAGGGTGCGGCAGGGGAGCACCCGGCCGTCGGTGAACTTGACGGTCTCGGCGCCGACTTCGGCCACCGAGACGCCCAGCGACACCTCGATGCCGCGGTCGCGCAGCACCTCCAGGGCGGCCTCGCCGAGCGGGTCGCCGAGCTCCGGCATCAGCTTCGGGGCGATGTCGATCAGGTGCCACTTGATCTGCCGGGCGTCCAGGCGCGGGTAGCGGTGGGCGGCTGCGGTGGTCAGCCGCTGGAGGCAGGCAGCGGTCTCGGTGCCCGCGTAGCCGCCGCCGACCACCACGAACTGGAGCCGGGACTCGCGCTCCTTCTGGTCCACGGTGGCGGAGGCGAGGTCGAGTTGGGCGATCACGTGGTCGCGGACGTAGGCGGCCTCGGCGAGCGTCTTCATGCCGCGGGCGTAGTCGGTGAGGCCGGGGATGTCGAAGGTGCGGGTGACGCTGCCCGGGGCGAGCACCAGGACGTCGTACCGCTGCGCGACCACCTCGTCGGTGATCTTGCGGACGACGCACACCTTGGACGCCGGGTCCACGCCGATGGCGCCGCCGGGGACGATGTGGGTGCGGCGCAGCGAGCGGCGCAGGGAGACGGCCACGGACTGCGGGGTGAGCACGCCGGCCGCGACGTGGGGGAGGAGGGGGAGGTAGAGCTGGTAGCTGAACGGCGTGACCAGCGAGATCTCGGCCTCCGACGGTGACAGCTTTCGTTCGAGGCGGCGGGCGCACTCCAGGCCGGCGAAGCCACCGCCCACGATCAGGATCCGAGGTCGTTCCATCGCTCATCCCTTTGCCGTGAAGGTCCCCATTACTGTCCGCCACACTCGCACGGAGCAGCGGGGGCTGCCACCGGGGCGGGGCCGTGGGGGTGGGGGAGGACGGGAGTGTGGTGGGAGGTCGGAGTGACGGGCGTTGCCACTGGGGCGTAACGACATGGGCGGGGCCATGGAGGTGTGGCGGATGTGAGTGCGGAGGTGGGGAGTGGGGTGGGGGAGCCGGGTTGTGCCGGGGTGGCGGTGGGAGGAAGGAGAGGAAGCGGCGGGGACACCGATAAGCTGTCGGCCGTGCTACCCGAGGTGACGGCGATCCGGTACGTGACGCCACTGCGAGAAGGCGGCTCGATGCCGGGCCTGGTCGAGGCCGACGATCGGCGGCTGTACGCGCTGAAATGGGTCGGTGCGGCGCAGGGCCGCAAGGCGCTGGTCGCGGAGGTGCTGGCCGGGGAGCTCGGCCGGCGGCTCGGGCTGCCGGTGCCGGAGCTGGTGACGATCGACCTGGACCCGGTGCTCGCGCGCAGCGAGCCGGACCACCAGGTCCAGGACCAGATGCGGGCCAGCGGCGGGACCAACCTGGGGATGGCCTTCGTCAGCGGGGCGCTCAACTTCGACCCGCTCTGCTTCGAGGTGGACCCGGAGCTCGCCGGGCAGGTGCTCTGGTTCGACGCGCTGATCGGGAACGTCGACCGCTCCTGGCGCAATCCGAACCTGCTGGTGGCGACCGGCGGGCTGCGGCTGATCGACCACGGCGCGAGCCTGATCTTCCACCACAACTGGTCGGGTGCCGCCTCCTGGATCCGCCGTCCGTACGACGCCTCCGACCACGCGCTGCTGGGGGCCCGGCCGGACCTGGCGGCGGCCGACAAGGCGCTAGCGCCGCTCGCCGAGGCGGCGATCGAGGGCGCGGTGGCGCAGATCCCCGAGGTCTGGCTGGTGGACGAGTTCGGCTTCGACTCGCCCGACGAGGTGCGTGCCGCGTACCGCGCCCAGCTGACCGAGCGACTGGCCGGTCCGCGCGACTGGCTGCCGGAGGTGTCCGCATGACCGGGTCCGTGCCGTCCTCGCTGCCGGCCACCGTCGAGCTGCACGACTACGAGTACGCCGTGATCCGCGCGGTGCCGAGGGTCGAGCGCGGCGAGTGCGTCAACGTCGGGGTGCTGCTGTACTGCCGGCAGAGTTCGCACCTCGCCGCCCGCACCCACCTGGACCAGGCCCGGCTGCTGGCGCTGGACCCGGTGGCGGACGTGCAGGGCGTGCGGCGGGCGCTGCACGGGATCGAGGCGGTCTGCCACGGCGGCCCGCAGGCCGGTCCGGCGGCGGGGGACAGCCCCGGGCAGCGGTTCCGCTGGCTGACCGCGCCGCGCAGCGCGATCGTCCAGCCGGGGCCGGTGCACACCGGGCTGACCGCGGACCCGGACACGGAGCTGCGGCGGCTGTTCGACCAACTGGTGCTCTGACTCCGGGCGGCCGCGGAACGGCTCGCCGACGGTTGCCGTGGTCAAATCTTGAGTTGCTGAAGCACCTGGCCGTACCCTGGCCCCATGGGTTCGACAGCGACGACGACCGTACCGACCAACGCCGAGTTGATGGAGGCGTTGGCCGCCGTCGGCGCCGCGTACTTCCAGGACTTCGCGGCGGCCGCGGCCCGGCACGGGCTCTCCTCCTCGCAGGCCAAGGCGCTGGGCGCGGTGCAGGAGCCGGTGCCGATGCGGGCGCTGGCCGGGCGGCTGGGCTGCGACGCGTCGAACGTCACCGGGATCGTGGACCGGTTGGAGACGCTGGGCCTGGCCAACCGGGAGGCCGCGGCCGGTGACCGCCGGGTGAAGATCGTGGTGATCACGGCCGAGGGCCGGGAGATCCTGAACCTGATCCGCGGCGAGATGGCCAGGACCCACCAGGCCTTCGAGGCGATGACCGACGAGCAGCGGATCGCCCTGCACTCGATCTGCGCCCAGGTGCTGCCGGTGCTGGCCGGCCGTACGGGCGGCGCGCAGTAGCGCCAGGGCTCTACGGGCGTAGCGTCCTGGCGGCTGCGAGGGGCGTGACCTCGGCTGTTAGGCTTGCGAAGCGTGAGCGCGAAGCCCCAGATCCCCAATGTCCTGGCCTCCCGGTACGCCTCGGCGACCCTGGCCCAGCTGTGGTCCCCCGAGCACAAGGTGGTCCTCGAGCGCCACCTGTGGCTCGCCGTCCTGAAGGCCCAGCAGGACCTCGGCGTCGAGGTGCCGGCGAACGCCGTCGCCGACTACGAGCGGGTGATCGACCAGGTCGACCTCGGCTCGATCGCCGCCCGTGAGCGGGTCACCCGCCACGACGTGAAGGCCCGCATCGAGGAGTTCAGCGACCTCGCCGGGCACGAGCAGATCCACAAGGGCATGACCTCCCGGGACCTGACCGAGAACGTCGAGCAGCTCCAGATCCGCCAGTCGCTGGAGCACGTGCGCGACCGTACGGTGGCCGTGCTGGTGCGCCTGGCCAAGCTGGCCGCCCAGCACTCCGAGCTGGTCATGGCCGGTCGCTCGCACAACGTGGCCGCGCAGGCCACCACCCTGGGCAAGCGGTTCGCGTCGATCGCCGACGAGCTGCTGGTCGCCTTCCGCCGGCTGGAGGAGCTGATCGCCCGCTACCCGCTGCGCGGGATCAAGGGCCCGGTCGGCACCGCCCAGGACATGCTGGACCTGCTCGGCGGCGACACCGGGAAGCTGGCCGAGCTGGAGCGCCGGGTCGCCGGTCACCTCGGCTTCGACCACGTGCTGACCAGCGTCGGCCAGGTCTACCCGCGCTCGCTGGACTTCGAGGTGCTCACCGCCCTCGTCCAGCTGGCCGCCGCGCCGTCCAGCCTGGCCAAGACCATCCGGCTGATGGCCGGCCACGAGCTGGTCACGGAGGGCTTCAAGGAGGGCCAGGTCGGCTCCTCCGCGATGCCCCACAAGATGAACACCCGCTCCTGCGAGCGCGTCAACGGCCTGGCCGTCATCCTGCGCGGCTACGCCTCGATGACCGGCGAGCTGGCCGGCGACCAGTGGAACGAGGGCGACGTCTCCTGCTCGGTGGTGCGCCGGGTCGCGCTGCCGGACGCCTTCTTCGCCTTCGACGGCCTGCTGGAGACCTTCCTGACCGTCCTCGACGAGTTCGGCGCCTTCCCCGCCGTGGTCGAGGCCGAGCTGGACCGCTACCTGCCGTTCCTCGCCACCACCAAGGTGCTGATGGGCGCGGTGCGCGCGGGCGTCGGCCGGGAGACCGGGCACGAGGTCATCAAGGAGCACGCCGTCGCCTCCGCGCTGGCGATGCGCGCGGGTGCCCGGGAGAACGAGCTGCTGGACCGGCTGGCCGCCGACGAGCGGATCCCGCTGGACCGGGCCGCGCTGGACGCGCTGCTGGCCGACCGGCTGTCCTTCACCGGCGCGGCCGGCGCCCAGGTCGCCGAGGTGGTCCGCCAGGTGGAGGCCGTCGCGGCCGCCCACCCGGAGGCCGCCAAGTACGCGCCGGGCGACATCCTCTGACCGGACAGCACATCCTGACGTAGCGTCAGCTCTCCCGCGAGGGCCCCGCCGCCGGACCGGTGGCGGGGCTCTCGCGCGCCGTGGGGACGTGGCCCGGGTCGAACGGCGGAGTGGTGGTCCCGCACGGCCAGTCGCAGTTCGGCTCGGCCACCGGCTGCTCCTCGGGGGCCAGCACGTTGCCCCGTACGGTCGCGAAGGCGATCAGCCCGCCGGCGGCCAGCAGGCCCGCGCAGATCAGCATCGCGGTGTGGAAGGCGGAGTCGACCGAGGCGGGCACCCGGTAGGCGTCGCCGCTCAGCCCGGCCAGCGCCGGCAGGGCGGCCACCGCGAGCAGGCCGGCCGCGCGGGCGGCGGCGTTGTTGACCCCGCTGGCGATGCCCGCGTGCCGGACCTCGACCGCCGCCAGCACGGTCGCCGTGAGCGGCGCGACCAGGAGCGTCATCCCGCAGCCCATCACCGTGACGGCGGGCAGCACGTCCACCCAGTACGAGGAGTCCGGCCCGGTGCGCAGCATCAGCAGCACCCCGGCGGCGCACAGCATCGGGCCGACGGTCAGCGGGACGCGCGGGCCGATCCGCTTGCCGAGGCGGCCGGCCCGGGCGGACAGCGCCAGCATCAGGACGGTGATCGGCACCAGGGCGAAGCCCGAGACCAGGGGCGAGAACCCGGACACGATCTGGAGCTGCACCACCAGCAGGAAGAAGACGCCGCTGAACGCCGCGTACACGCACAGGGTGACCAGGTTCACCGCGGTGAACAGCCGGGAGGAGAACAACCCGAGCGGCAGCATCGGGTCGGGCGCGCGGCGCTCGACGGCCACGAAGACGACGCCGAGCACCAGCCCGATCGCCCCGCTGGTCCAGACCGTGGGGGACAGGCCCTCGCCGGCCGCGGTCAGCGCGTAGGTGATCGCGCCGAGGGCGAGTGCGGCGAGCACGGCGCCGAGCACGTCGAAGCGCCCGGCGGCGCCCTCGTCCCGGCTCTCCGGCACCGAGCGGGTGGTGACCGCGATCACGGCGGCGGCGAGCGGCAGGTTCAGCAGGAAGATCCAGCGCCAGCCGGGGCCGTCCACCAGCCAGCCGCCGAGGAAGGGGCCGACCGCGGCCGACACCCCGCCGAGGCCTGACCAGAGGCCGACCGCCGCCGAGCGGTCGTCAGGGTGGAAGACCGCCTGGAGCATGGCGAGCGAGCCGGGGGTGAGCAGCGCGCCGCCGATGCCCTGGACGGCGCGGGCGGCGATCAGCACGTGGATGTTCGGCGCGGCGGCGCAGGCCGCGGAGGCGATGGCGAACCAGACCACGCCGATCAGGAAGACCTTGCGCCGCCCGTACCGGTCGCCGAGCGCGCCGCCGAGCAGGATCAGGCCCGCCAGGGTGAGCAGATAGGCGTTCAGCGTCCACTGCAGGGACGCCAGGGAGGCGCCGAGGTCGGCGCCGATGCGGGGCAGGGCGACGTTCACCACGGTGCCGTCGAGCATCGCCATGCTGGAGCCGAGCACCGTCGCCAGTAGTACCCAGCGTCCCTGCGCGGTGCCCAGGCGCAGGGTGCCGGCCTCGGAGGTGGCCACGGGCGAATCCTGCGCTGCTGAGGCGCACGTGACAAGGGTCACCGGTGGGTGTGTTGGGTTTGGGCGGTGGGTGAGCGGGCGGGTGCGCAGTGTCGCCGATCTCGGCGCAGGGTCGTGGATCAGTGGCAGGGGGTGAATGGATTGTGTACGCACCGTGTGGCCGGGCCTGCGGAGGGTCACCGGGACGAGGGGGATCGTTGCGGTTTCAAGAGATCGACATTGCTTCACCCGAACGGATGGGTTTTAGTTCAGCGACCGCCCGGCCAGTCCGGACGGATCCACCGGGTGGAACGCCGAGTCCTGCCGCCGCCCGGTGGTTCGAAACGAACTCTGTACGGCAGGAGCGGGGGACCCACAGGTAAGTCGCCGGACCGGAGTTCGCGCCTCAGGGCGCGGGCGTCCAGGACCGGCTAGGGGTGAAGCCGCGCATGCGGCCGGGCAACTCCAGCCCGAACCCGACAGCTCACCTCGCAGGCGTCGGAGAGGAAAATTCCATGCCTGCTCAGGCTCGTCGTATCGCCCTGCCCCGCGCCGCCCGCATCGGCATCGCCACCGCCGTCACCGGCGTGTCGTTCGTCCTCCCGCTCGTCACCGCGGTGAGCGCCCAGGCGCACACCGCTCCGGCCGCCCCGGCCGCCGCCTCCACCGAGGCCAAGCCGGCCGCGCAGGCCGCCGCCCCCGCCGCCCGGGCCGCTGCCCCGGCCGCACAGGAGAGCTACCGCGTCGTCAGCGGCGACACCCTGTCCAAGATCGCCGACGCCAAGAACGTCGACGGCGGCTGGCACGCCCTGTACGAGCAGAACCGCTCGGTCGTCGGCGCCAACCCGAACCTGATCTTCCCGGGCCAGCAGCTCGCGCTGCCGGGTCACGCCGCCGCGCCGTCCGCCGACGCCGCTCCGGCGAAGCCCGCCGCCCCGGCCAAGCCGGCCGCTCCGGCGACCCAGGCCGCCAAGCCGCAGGCCCAGGTCCAGGTGAAGACCGAGGCGGCCAAGCCGTCCGCGCAGCTCCAGACCCAGGTGCAGGTCGCCGCTCCGGCCGCGACCGTGACCGCCACTCCGGTCGCCGCCGCCACCTCCGGCTACGTCGCCCCGCTGGCCAACCCGAAGCTGGGCACCGCCTACGGCGTGGCCGGCTCGATGTGGGCCTCCGGGCACCACACCGGCCAGGACTTCGTCGCCGCCACCGGCACCCCGCTGCGCGCCGTCGCCAACGGTGTCGTGGTCAAGGCCGGCAACGGCGGTGCCTACGGCAACGAGGTCGAGATCAAGCTCGCCGACGGCCACTACGCCGAGTACGCGCACCTCTCCTCGATCGGTGTGAAGATCGGTCAGACCGTCACCGTCGGCCAGCAGATCGGCCTCTCCGGCGCCACCGGCAACGTGACCGGCCCGCACCTGCACTTCGAGATCCGCAACGGCTCGGAGTACGGCTCGGACATCAACCCGGTCACCTACCTGCGCGCGCACGGCGTCGCGCTCTGACCAGGGGCCGCTGAGCCTCCAGGGTTTCAGGAACCACCGCTGCTGCGGGGCGAATCGATCCTCCGGGATGGTCATGTCGGGTGACCGCTCGACCGGGTGATCGCCGCACAGTGGACATGGGCGCGGGACACGCCCAGGCCGGCCCGGCCGCACGAGGGGACCTCCTCGTGCGGCCGGGCCGGCCGCTGTCGTTTCCGGGGCCGGGCCTGTCTTCCGGGGGTGGGCCCGCTTTCCGCGGCCGGGTCCGCTTCCGGGCCGGGCCCGCCTCCGAGGCCGGGTCCGCCTCCGGGCTCGGGGCCGTTTTCCGGGCCATCCGGCTCCGCCGTGCCGTTCGAGCGGTCGAACGCGGCGTCAACTCCGCTGTGCCGCCCGCTGGTCGTCGTCACCGCGGGCGCCCTCCGCGCGCCATGCTGGCGGACGGTCAGCGCCCGGCCGGTCCGGTCGGTCGGGCGGGTCCGGGAGGCGAGGAGGCCGGATGGCTGTCCGGAGCGGGGACGTGGCGGGGGAGGCGGTCGGGCGGGAGCGGCCCGGGGCGGGCCGGGTCGACCGGCTGAAGGCGGACTCGGTCGGCCTGGTCGGCGTGGTGTTCATGGCACTCGCGACCGCCGCCCCGATCACCGCGATGACCGGCAACCTGCCGATCATCGTCGGACAGGGCAACGGAGTCGGCGCGCCCGCCGCGTACGTCGTGGCGACCGTGGTGCTGACGGTGTTCTCGGTCGGGTACGTGGCGATGGCCCGGCACATCACCGCGGCCGGCGCGTTCTACGGCTACGTCTCGCACGGGCTGGGCCGGGCGGTCGGGATGGCCTCGGGGCTGCTCGCGGTGCTCGCGTACGTCGTCACCGAGGCCTCGGCGCTCGGCTTCTTCGCGTACTCGCTGCGCGGGCTGGTCCGTTCGCAGCTGGGGGTGGAGCTGGGCTGGGGCTGGTACGCGCTGTTCGGGGCGGCGGCGATCGGGGTGACGGCCTGGTTCGACCTCCATCTGACGGCCAGGGTGCTCGGGGTCGCGCTGGTGCTGGAGATCGGGGTGCTGGGGGCGGTCTCGTTCGCGGTGCTGTTCTCCGGCGGTGGCCCGGACGGGATCGTGCTCGGGGCCGTGAACCCGCTGAACGCGCTGAAGGGAGTGGGGAGTTCGGGCGCGGCGGCGGCCGGGCTCGGCCTGTTCTTCGCGTTCTGGTCCTGGGTGGGGTTCGAGTCCACCGCGATGTACGGCGAGGAGTCCCGCGATCCGAAGCGGGTGGTGCCGCGGGCGACGCTGGTGTCGGTGATCGGGGTCGGACTGCTCTACGTCTTCGTGTCCTGGATGATCGTGTCCGGCAACGGGGTCGAGCAGGCGATCGCGGTGGCGAGCGGCGGGGTGCCGGGCAAGGACGGCAACAGCCTGTTCTTCGACCCGCTCGGCGTGCACCTGGGGGCCTGGGCGGTGAAGGTGTTCCAATGGCTGGTCGTCACCGGCTCGTTCGCCTGCGCGATGGCCTTCCACCAGTGCGCGGCCCGGTACCTGTACGCGATCGGGCGGGAGGGCCTGCTGCACCCGGCGCTCGGCCGCACCCATCCGCGGCACGGCTCTCCGCACGTCGCCTCGGTGGTGCAGTCGGTGATCGCGGTGGGGCTGGTGGCGGGGTTCCTGGCGGCCGGGATGGACCCGTACGCGCACCTGTACACCCTGCTGGCGCTGCTCGGGACGATGGCGATCCTGGTCGTGCAGACGCTCTGCTCCTTCGCCGTGGTCGGGTACTTCCACGTGCGGGGGCGGCACCCGGAGACCGCGCACTGGTTCCGGACGCTGGTCGCGCCGCTGGTGGGCGGGGTGGCGATGGCCGGGGTGGTGGTGCTGCTGGTGCTCAACAAGGACACCGCGGCCGGGTCGGCGGCGCACACGCTGGTGTTCCGGCTGATCCCGTACCTGGTGATCGGGGTGTTCGCGGGCGGGGTGGGGTTGGCGCTCGCGGTGCGCCGGTGGCGGCCGCGGCTGTACGCGCGGATCGGACGGGTGGTGCTGGAGGACGCGGTCGAGCGGTGACGGCCCGTCGACGGGCGCTCAGCCGCGGTGCACCGGCAGGCCGTACTGGGCGGCGGCCAGCAGCTCGTGCATCCGGTGGCCGAAGTCCTCGGCGTCACGGGCGGGTTCGGGAAAGACCAGCCGGACGTCGCGGTGGCCGTGCGGGTGGTCCAGGCGCAGCACCAGGCCGTAGCGGTCCAGGGCGAGCGGGCGGACCTCCGGGTGCCGGGCGAGCACGGCCGGGTCGAGCAGCCGGGTGAGGACGTCGAGCGCCTCGGCGTGGTCGTCGGCGAAGTGGGTGAGCAGCGCGGCCTCGTGGCGGGCCAGCGGGTCCGGGGCGGCGAGGGCGAGGTCGGCGGCGGTGATCGCGCCGGTGCCGTACGGGGTGGCGAGGACGGCGTGGGCGACGTCCACCCGCAGGTGCACGCTGAGGCCGTCGTCGGCGAGGTGGGCCAGGTGCAGCCGGCCGGCCAGGGTGAGGCGGGCGCGGACCCGGTCGCGGACGGCGACGGGGGCGACGTCGGTGACGTCGAGGACGACGGCGAGGCCGTCGGTGGCGCCGGCGGCGGCCGCGGTGAGCGGGTCGTCCAGGGCGGTGCGCAGCCGCAGCCGGGAGCCGTGCACGGAGACCGGGGTGTCCAGGTGGTGGTGCTCGCCCAGGGCGCGGACGGTGAGCGAGGAGGTCGTGCCGAGCAGGCTGTGGATCCGTTCGGCGGTGGTGGGCTCGGGGACCTCGGGGTCGCCGGTGGGCAGGCTCATGGACGGACCTCCAGGTAGTTAGGTGAGCCTAACCTAATATTCGAATGGGGGTGTGGCAAGCAGGCGTCCGGGGCGCCGGGAGGGGTCCCGGAGGCGCCGAAGGGCCCGGACGCCGCCCGCGCGTCCGGGCCCTTCGGCGCAGTGGCGGGTCAGCCGATGACGGCCTGGGCGTCGATCTCGACCAGCATCGGCTCCTGCGGCAGCTCGGCGAAGACGGTGGTGCGGCACGGCTTCACGCCGCCGGGCCTGACGTTCTCGTCGATGAACTCGGCGTAGACCTCGTTCATCAGCGGGAAGTCCGCGCGCTTGGTGAGGTAGACGCGGAACATCACCACGTCCTCGATGGTGGCGCCGCCGGCCTCGACGATGGCCTTGACGTTCTCCAGGGTCCGGCGGGTCTGCGCCTTCACGTCGCCGTGGTGCAGGTACTCGCCGGTGGCCGGGTCCTGCGGGCCCTGGCCGGAGACCTGGAGGATCGGGCCCTTGCGGACGCCCTGGGAGAACATCCAGGCGGGGGCGGGGGCGCCGTCGGTGCGGATCTCGGTCTTCTCGCCGGTCCGGGAGTGCTCGGAGGTCATGGGCTTCCTTAGATTGACGGAGTGTCAGTTGTGGTCGGGGCGGCCGCAGTCGGCCGAGATCGCGCGCGTGGCGGCGAGCAGTTGGGGGAGCAGCTCCAGCACCTGCTCGTACGGCAGGACCACGTCCGGGACGGAGATCGAGGCGGCGGCGACCACCCGGCCGCTGGCGTCCCGGACGGGCGCGGCCACGCAGTTGATGAAGGCCTCGTGCTCGGCGTGGTCCTGCGCCCAGCCCTGGGCGGCGACCCTCTCCAGCTCGGCGAGCAGGGCCTCGGGGGTGGTCAGGGTGCGCCCGGTGTGGGGGGTGAAGTCGATCCCGGCCACCACCCGGCGCCGCTCGGGCAGCGGCAGGTCGGCCAGCAGCACCTTGGAGACGGCGGCGCTGTGCAGGGCGGCGCGCAGGCCGATCCGGGAGTACATCCGCACCGGGTGGCGGGAGTCGAACTTGTCGATGTAGACCACCTCGCCGCCCTCGTACGCGGCCAGGTGCACGGTCTGGCCGGTGGCGGCGTTCAGTTCGGCCAGGTGCGGGGCGGCGATCCGGCGTACGCCGCGCTGCTCCAGGGCCAGGCCGGAGAGTGCGAAGAGGCCGGCGCCCAGGTGGTAGCGGTAGCTCGCGTCGCGATAGACGAATCGTTCCTCTTCGAGGCTCTGGAGCAGTCGGAGCACGGTCGTCTTGTGGACACCGAGCACCTCGGCGAGCTGGTCGAGGGAGCGCTCGCCCTCACCGAGCTCGGCGAGGATGCGCAGGGCGCGGGTGACGGTCTGGCTCATCGTGCTCCGCTTCGAGGGCTGGGGTTACCGCTCATTGTGCCCGGGCCCGGTCGGCGGCCGTTGCGCGGTCGGTGGGCCGGGGCCGGGGCGGGTCGGCCGGGCGTCCGCGGCCGGTGGGCAGGGCCGGGCCGGTGATGCCCGCCGCGGTGACCCGGGTGGCGGCCCAGGCGGCGGGGGAGGCGTCGAGCAGCGCGGCGACCACGGCGGCGTCCGGCAGCTCGGCCTGGTCGCCGTGGGCGGTCAGCGCGCAGGCGGCGCTCAGGTGGCCGAGCCGCAGCCGACGGCGCTGGTCCAGGCCCCGGACGGTGCCGGCCAGGTAGCCGGCCGCGAAGGCGTCGCCCGCGCCGGTGGCCTCGACCACCTCGACCGCGAGGGCCGGCTCGGTGGCCGCCGTCCCGTCCCGCTCCAGGGCGGTCGCCTGCCGCGCGGCGTCCTTGACCACGACGGTGGCCGGGGCGGGGAAGCGGCGGCGCAGGGCGGCCGGATCGCCGGTTCCGAAGGCGGCCTCGGCCTCGTCGGCGCCGAGCAGCAGCAGGTCGGCGGCGTCCAGCAGGGGCGGCAGCACGGCCGGGTCGCGGTCGCGCCAGAGCGAGGGGCGCCAGTTGAGGTCGAAGCTGACCAGGCGGCCCGGGCGGCGGTCGGCCAGCAGGGCGCGGAGCAGGGCCAGGCAACCGTCGGAGAGCGCGGCGGTGATGCCGGACAGGTGCAGCAGCCGGGCACCGGCCAGCAGCGCGGCGGCGGCCGGCTCGGCGAGCAGCTCGGGGGAGAGCGCGGCGGCCGCGGAGCCGCGCCGGTGGTAGTGCAGCCGGCTGCGGCCCGGTCCGAGGTCGTGGCGGTGGCCGGTGGTGCCGCCGACCTCCTTCAGGTAGACGCCGGTCGGGCGGTGCGGGTCGACCGCGACCGCCGAGACGTCCACGCCGCGGGCGGCGACCTCGGTGAGCAGCCTCCGGCCGAAGCCGTCGTCGCCGACCCGGCTGATCCAGGCCGTCGGCACGCCGTGTGCGGCCAGTGCGCCCGCCACGTTGGACTCGGCGCCGCCGACCGAGAGCCGGAAGTTCTCCACCGACTCCAGCGGGCCCGGGCGGTCCGGCAGCAGGACGGCCATCGACTCGCCCACGCACACGGCCGTCGGGGGAGGACCGGGGCGGGTCGGGCCCTGGGTGTCCTGTCGCGGCATGTGCGGGGCTCCTCGTCTGCGGCCGTTCCGTCGAGAGCGGGCCCACCGGGTCGGCTCCGTGGTGCGGAGCGCCGCGTTGTCCGTGGGCGCCGCACGCGAGCCGACCCCGTTGACCGGGAGTCAGGTCCGTTGACCGTGATCCGGCGCCGATGCTAGAACCGTGCTGCCAGCATGTGCAACCCTCGTTGCGCATGTTGCAACCTGTGCGGATGGAGGAAGACGGTGCAGCAGACCTTCGCAAGCAGTGCCACCGGGCCGGGCATCGCCCGTGACGCGGTGGCCGCCCTGGGCGACGAGCCGCTCGACTGGCGGTTCAAGGCCGCCCCGCCGCAGTCGTGGGGCCGCACCACCCCGGAGTGGCTCGCCACCGGCCCCACCCTCTCCTCGCTCGGCACCCCGCTGCTCACCCTCGACGCCGCCGCCCTCGACCACAACGTCCGCACCATGGCCGACTGGTGCGCCAAGGCGGGCGTCGCGCTCGCCCCGCACGGCAAGACCACCATGGCGCCCGCCCTCTGGCAGGCGCAGCTCGACGCCGGCAGCCACGGCATCACCCTCGCCAACCTGCCCCAGGTGCGGATCGCCCGGGCCTTCGGAGTCCAGCGCGTCCTGCTCGCCAACACCCTGCTCGAACCGGCCGGACTGGCCTGGCTCGCCGACGAACTCGCCACCGACCCGGACTTCGCGTTCGTCTCCTGGGTCGACGACGTCGAGAGCGTGCGGCTGATGGACGAGGCGCTGCGCGCCGCCGGGGCCGAGCGGCCGGTCGAGGTGCTGGTCGAACTCGGCGGCCCCGGCGGGCGGACCGGCACCCGCGGGGTGGACGCGGCCGTCGAGGTCGCCGCCGCCGTGCTGCGCGCACCCACCCTGCGCCTGGCGGGCGTCGGCGGGTACGAGGGCGCGCTCGCCCACGACGCCTCGGCCGAGGCGCTAGCGGCCGTCCGCGGCTACCTGCGGGAGCTCGGCGACCTGCACGGCCGGCTGGCGAGGGCCTACCCGGACGGCGCCCCGCCGGTGGTCTCGGCCGGCGGCAGCGCCTACTTCGACCTGGTGGTCGAGGAGTTGGCGAACCTGCCGGAGGCGTTCGTGGTGCTGCGCTCGGGCGCGTACATCGCCCACGACGACGGCTTCTACCGGGGCATCTCGCCGCTCGCCCGGGACGGCGGGCAGGCGCCGTTCCGCAGCGCGCTGCACGGCTGGGCCCGGGTGGTCTCCCGGCCCGAGCCGCAGCTCGCGCTGCTGGACGCCGGCAAGCGCGACCTGCCCTTCGACGAGGGCCTGCCCGAGCCGCAACGGGTTCGGGGCGGCGCCGAGCTGACGGGTACGGCGGCCCGGATCACCGCGCTCAACGACCAGCACGCCTTCCTGCGCGACGCGGGCGACCTCGCGCCGATCGGCGCGGTGCTGCGGCTGGGCGTCTCGCACCCGTGCACGGCCTTCGACAAGTGGACGGCGATCCCGGTGCTGGACTCCGCGGACGCGGCCGAGCCGAAGGTCACCGGCCTGGTCAGGACGTTCTTCTGATGCCCGGGGAGAGAGCGGCAGCCGGGCGCGGCGGGGACGCGACGGTCTTCCGGGGCGCCACCGTCGTGGACGGCACCGGCGCGGAGCGCTACCGGGCGGACGTCCGGATCGCCGACGGCCGGATCGCCGAGATCGGCGAGGGCCTCGACGCGCCCGCGACGGTGGACGCCGACGGGCTGGTCCTGGCCCCCGGCTTCATCGACATGCACGCCCACTCCGACCTGGCCCTGCTGATCGAACCCGAGCACCCGGCCAAGGTCACCCAGGGCGTCACCTGCGAGGTCCTCGGCCAGGACGGCCTCTCCTACGCCCCCGTGGACGACGCCACGCTGCCCGCGCTGCGCCGCCAACTCGCGGGCTGGAACGGCGATCCGGACGGCTTCGACTGGGACTGGCGGGACGTCGCCGGCTACCTGGACCGGATCGACCGCACCGGTGTCGCCGTCAACGCCTGCTACCTCGTCCCGCACGGCACGCTGCGGATGCTCGCCATGGGCTGGGCCAACCGTCCGCCCACCCCCGGCGAACTGGACCGGATGCGGCAGACGCTGGCGAAGAGCCTGCTGGACGGTGCGGTCGGCATGTCCAGCGGCCTCAGCTACACCCCCGGGACGTACGCGGACACCGCCGAGCTGGTCGAGCTGTGCACCATCGTCGCGGCCTACGGCGGCTTCCACGCCCCACACCAACGCTCCTACGGACAAGGGGCGTTGGAGGGCTACGCGGAGATGGTGGAGATCGCCCGGCGGAGCGGCTGCGCGCTGCACCTGACCCACGCCACGATGAACTTCGGGGTCAACCGGGGCCGGGCCGGCGAGCTGCTGGACCTCCTCGACCGGGCGCTCGCCGACGGCGTCGACCTCACCCTGGACAGCTACCCCTACCTGCCCGGCTCCACCACCCTGGCCGCCCTGCTGCCGAGTTGGGCCACCGAGGGCGGCCCCGCCGCGACGCTGGCGCGGCTCGTCGACCCCGCGCAGTGCGCGAGGATCCGGTACGAGGTGGAGGAGAAGGGCAGCGACGGCTGCCACGGCGTGGTCACCGACTGGGCGACGATCCAGATCTCCGGAGTCCGCTCGGCCTCGCTCGCCGGCACCGTCGGCCGTACCGTCGCCGAACTGGCCGCCGAGGAGCGACGGACCGGCACCGAGGTGTTCCTGGACCTGCTGCGCCGGGACGAGCTGGGCACCACGATCCTCCAGCACGTCGGGCACGAGGAGAACGTCCGGGCGATCATGCGCCACCGGGCGCACACCGTCGGCAGCGACGGACTGCTGGTCGGCGCCCGGCCGCACCCGCGCGCCTGGGGCACCTTTCCGCGCTACCTCGGCCACTACAGCCGGGAGTTGGGCGTGCTGACGCTGGAGGAGACGATCGCCCGGATGACCGGCCGCCCCGCCGCCCGGCTGGGACTGGACCGGCGCGGCCTGATCGCCCCCGGCCACCACGCCGACCTGGTGCTCCTCGACCCCGGGAGGGTCCGGGACGCCGCCACCTTCGAGCACCCCCGGCTGCCCGCCGAGGGCATCGAGTACGTGTACGTCAACGGCACCGCCGTCGTCCGGCAGGGTCGCACCACCGGCGCCCGGCCCGGGCGCGCCCTGCGTCGCACCGACCGAGGAACCCTGGCCATATGACCGAGCTCTCCGCCCCGAACGACCTGCCCGCCCCCGCCGATCTCCCCGCCCCTGCCGCCCGTCCCGCGCCGGCGGATCTCGCCGTCCTGCGTGACGAACAGGTGATCGCGGTGGTCCGCGCACCCCGGATCCCGGACGCCGCCGCGCTCTGCGCGGCCCTCGCCGAGGGCGGCATCAACCTGACCGAATTCACGTACACCACACCGGATGTGACGACACACCTGCTGAGGGCCTCGAAGTCGGGCTGGCAGGTCGGGGTGGGGACGGTGCTGACCGCCGAGCAGGCCCGGCGGGGCGTCGCGGCGGGGGCGTCCTTCCTGGTCACCCCCGGCTGCCGGGCCGAGGTCGCCGAGGCGGCGGCCGTCGCCGGGGTGCCGGTGGTGCTCGGGGCGCTCACCCCGACCGAGGTGGCGCACGCGGTGGACCTCGGCGCCGCCGCCGTCAAGATCTTCCCGGCCCGGGCGTTCGGCCCCGGCTACTTCAAGGACCTGCGGGGCCCGTACCCCGGTGTGCCACTGGTGGCCTCCGGCGGGGTGAACGCGGGCAACGCCGCCGAATTCCTGGCGCACGGCGCGCTCGCGGTCTGCGCGGGGACGGACGTGGTGCCGCCGGACGTGGTCGCGGCGGGGGACTGGGCGGAGATCACCCGGCGGGCCCGGGCGTTCACGGCGGCCTGCGCGGGGGCGGGCGCGTAGGCGGTGGCCCACCGGCGGGTGCGTTGCGGCGCGGTGGCCTCGTAGGGGGTGCGTCGCGGCGGCGCGGGCCGCGTGAAGGAGGCGTCGGCGGGGCGAGGCGGGCTGTCGGGACGGCCGGGATTGGACGAGAATCGGGGGCACCCGGACCCCGGCAGGAGGAACCGCCCATGACCTCGACCCGCCCCGGCCCCGAGTGGCTCGCCGACGCCGTGCTGTACCAGATCTACCCGCAGAGCTTCGCCGACTCCAACGGCGACGGCATCGGCGACTTCGCCGGCATCACCGAACACCTGGACCACCTCGCCTGGCTCGGCATCGACACCGTCTGGCTCAACCCCTGCTTCGCCTCCCCGTTCCGCGACGCCGGGTACGACGTCTCCGACTACCTCACGCCCGCCCCGCGCTACGGCAGCACCGAGGACCTGGTGGCCCTGGTCGAGGCCGCCCGCCGCAGGGGCGTCCGGGTCCTGCTGGACCTGGTGGCCGGGCACACCTCCGACCGCCACCCCTGGTTCCTGGCCTCCGCCGAGGACCCGTCCGACCACCGGTACATCTGGGCCGACCGCCCGGTGGACGGCTTCGTCGCCTCGCCCGGAAGCCGCCCCGGCTGGTACCGGCCGAACTTCTTCGACTGTCAGCCGGCGCTCAACTTCGGCTACGCCCGGACCAGTTCGGAGGAGCCCTGGCGGCAGGCGGTGGACGCGGACGGCCCCCGAGCCAACCGGGCGGAGCTGCGCGCGATCATGGCCTACTGGCTCGGCCTCGGGGTGTCCGGCTTCCGGGTGGACATGGCGTACTCGCTGGTCAAGGACGACCCGGGCAAGGTGGAGACCGCCAAGCTCTGGACCGAGGTGCGCGACTGGCTGGACCGCGACCACCCCGACGCCGCCCTGCTCGCCGAGTGGGGCGACCCGGCCGCCGCCGTCGCGGCCGGCTTCCACGCCGACTTCTTCCTGCACTTCGGCGGCGAGGACCACGGCCTGCCGCTGCGCTCCCTCTGGAACAACAACGGCGGGACGGTCGAGGAGTTCTGGTGCCAGGACTCCTGCTACTTCGACGCCGACGGCCGGGGCACCGCGCAGCCCTTCCTGGACGCCTGGCGCTCCGCCGCCGAACTCGCCGAGGGCAGCGGGCACATCGTGCTGCCCACCTCCAACCACGACTTCTCCCGCCTGGCCGCCGGCCCGCGCACCGCCGAGCAACTCGCCCCCGCCTTCGCCCTCCTGCTCACCTGGCCCACCCTCCCGGCGGTCTACTACGGCGACGAGATCGGCATGCGCTACCTGCCCGGCCTGCCCGACACCGAGGGCAGCGTGCTCGGCCCGCGCTTCAACCGGGCCGGCTCTCGCACCCCGATGCAGTGGACGCCGGGGCCCACCGCCGGCTTCTCCAGCGCGCCGCCCGAGCGGCTGTACCTGCCGGTCGACCCGGACCCGCACCGCCCGGACGTGCTCTCCCAGCGGGCCGACCCGACCTCACTGCTGCACACCGTCCGGCGGCTGATCGCGCTGCGCCGGGCGCACCCGGGACTGGGCGCGGGCGGCGGGGTGGAGGTCCGGCACGCCGGATACCCGCTGGTGTACACCCGGGCCGGGCGGTACCTGGTGGCGGTCAACCCGCGCCGTGAGCCGGCGTCCGTACCGCTGGCGTCCGAATCGCTGGCGTCCGTACCGCTCGCGTCCGTGCCGTCGGCGGGCCTGCCGGAGGGCGCCCGGCGGGTGCCGGGCGTGCGGCCGCTGCAGGTGCAGGGCGTCCGGGTGGTGGACGGGGAGCTGCGGGCGGACGGGTTCTCGTACGGGGTGTTCGAGCTGGACTGACGGGCGATCCGGTGGAAGCCGGGCCCCGGTCGGTGGGGCCCGGCTTCCGCTCGATGTCGGATGGTTGTAAGCTACATCGAGTTGGTTGCATTTACCATCCTGATTGGTTGTATTTGCCACCTTCATCACCAGACTGAGAGACACCACCGGAGGACGGTACGAACCCCATGAGCACACCCCGGAACCCCGCCGCAGCGCCCACCCTGGGGCACTCGCTCAAACACCTCGCCGTCCACCTGATCACCCCGCTGCTGATGTGCCTCGGCATGGCGCTCGCCTACCAGGGCGCCTTCCACCAGCCCGAGCCGCACCACCTCAAGGTGGCCGTGGTCGGCACCACGCCGCAGGCGCAGGGCCTGGCCCAGGCGATCCAGGGCAAGGCCGGGGACGCGCTCGACGTCCGCACGGTGGACGAACGGGCGGCCGCCGAGCAGCAGCTGCGCGACCGGGACCTGGTGGGCGCCTTCGTCCCGGACGCCAGGAGCCCCGAGCTGATCGTCGCCAAGGGGAACTCGGACACCTCGGTGGTGGCCGCCACGGCCGTGTTCACCAACGTCACCGACAAGCAGGGCGTGCCGCTGCACGTCACCGACCTGACCACCCCGGCGAAGGGCGACCCGACCGGACAGGGCCTGTTCTTCCTGCTGGTCGCGCTGAGCATCGGCTCCTACGCCAGCGTCGCGGTGATCGGCGCGGCCGGCGCGGGGCTGGCCATGAGGGTCCGGGCGCTGGTCGGAGTGGCGGTCTCGCTGGTGGTCAGCGTGATCGGGATCGTCACCGCCGGGCCGGTCTTCCACGTCGTCGACCACGACTACGCCGCGATCTGGGCGCTCGGCTGGCTCTACTCGGCGGGCATCGTGCTGATCGGCATCGGCCTGCACAGCTTCCTGAAGAAGTGGACCACGCTGGCCCTGATGGTGCTGTTCGTGATGCTGAACTTCACCTCCTCCGGCGGCATCTACCGGCCCGAGCTGCAGAACGGGTTCTTCGGCGGCCTGCACGGCTTCTGGACGGGCGCCGGGTTCATGGAGGGCGCGCGCAGCGTCATGTACTTCGACGGTGGTGCGGGCCTCGGCGGGCACGTCGTGACCCTGCTGGTCTGGCTGCTGCTCGGCGGGGCCGCCCTGGTGGCCGCCGCGGTGTACGAGGGCCGCGGGCGCCGTCCGGTGGAGACGCCGGAGGAGGCCGAGGAGGAGATGGAGGAGGCGGTCGCGGTCTGACCGCGTCCCTCGGAAGGGCTCCACCCGGCGCCACGGGCATCGGCACCGGGTGTGGAACGGCGGCCCGCGGCCGGCTCTGGACAAGCCGGACGCGTGCCGCGGCGCGTGCCGGGGCGGACCCGGCGGCGCTCAGGGTTCTTGTCGCGGCCCCTTGTCGTGCAGGTTCTGGTCGGGCGCGGTCCTGTCGCACGTGGGTTGGTCGCACGTGGGCCGGTCGGTCGGGGTGTCCAGCCAGGCGGTCAGTTCGGCGGTGTGCTCGCCGAGCCGGGGCGGCGGCAGCTGGTAGCGGGGCGGGGTGCGGGAGAGGCCGATCGGGTTGGCGACCAGGTCCAGTGGGCGGCCCTTGGGGCCCGGCAGCGGCGCCCGGGGGTGCAGGCCGAGCGAGTCGGCGAGGCTGAAGGCCTCCGCCAGGTCGTTGACCGGGCCACAGGGCACCCCGAGCGGCGTGAGCACCGCGAACCACTCGGCGGCGGTGCGGAGTTCGAGCCGGGCGGTGAGCTCGCGGGCCAGTACGGCCACGTGGGCGACCCGGTCGGAGTTGGTGGCGAAGCGCGGGTCGGTGGCCAGTTCGGGAGCGCCGACGCCCCGGCAGAGCGCCCCGAACTGCCGGTCGTTGCCGACCGCGACGACCAGCGGACGGTCGGCGGCGGTGAACACCTCGTACGGGGCGACGGACGGGTGGCGGTTGCCGAGGATGCCCGGCACGGCGCCGGCCAGGGTGTAGCCGGCGGACTGGTTGACCAGGCCGGAGAGCAGGGTGGAGAGCAGGTTCAGCTCCACCAGCTGGCCCCGGCCGGTGCTCTCGCGCTCGCGCAGTGCGGCCAGTACGCCGACCGCCGCGTGCAGCCCGGTCAGCACGTCCACCAGCGCGACGCCGGTCTTCACCGGCTCGCCCGGGCTCGGGCCGGTCACCGACATCAGTCCGCCGACGGCCTGCACCAGCAGGTCGTAGCCGGGCAGTCCGGCCCCCTCGCCGGAGCCGAAGCCGGTGATCGAGCAGTAGACCAGCCTCGGGTTGAGGGCCTGGGCGCGGTCCGGGCCGAGGCCGTGGCGGGCCATCGTGCCGGGTCGGAAGTTCTCCACCAGCACGTCGGCGCGGCGGACGAGTTCGACGGCGCGGGCGTGGTCGGCGGGGTCGCGCAGGTCGAGGGTGAGGGAGCGCTTGTTGCGGTTGACGGAGAGGAAGTAGGTGGCCTCGCCCTGGGCGTGCGGCGGGCCCCAGGCGCGGGTGTCGTCGCCGGTGCCGGGCTGCTCGACCTTGATGACGTCGGCGCCGAGGTCGGCGAGCAGCATGGTGAGGTAGGGCGCGGCCAGGACCCGGCCGAAGTCGGCGACCAGGACGCCGTCCAGCGGGAGGCCGGTCATGCCCGCTCCCCGGTCATGCCCGATCCCTGGTCGGGCCGGTCGGGCCGGCTGGGGCCGTCAGGGCCGCCGTCGTTCCGGCCGCGGCCGTGGCGTCGCCCGAGGGGGCGTCGCCGCGCAGGTGCGGGCGGGCCAGCAGGAGGTAGAGGCCGCCGGCCGCGAGCACCACCACCGCCGAGAGCAGCACCAGGTAGTTGTCGTACCAGACGGCGTCCGGGGTCCGGCCCCAGCAGATGTTGACGATCGCGGCGACGCCGTAGACCAGCGCGCCGGTGTTCACCGCCAGGCCCCAGCGGCCGAGCCGGAAGTCCCCGCTCGGGCGCCAGCCGCGCAGCCGGGCCCGCAGGGCGGCCAGCACCACCATCTGGAAGGCCAGGTAGATACCGATGCTGGAGAAGGAGATGATCTTCGTGAGGGCGCCCTCGGAGAGCGCCGAGGCGCCGACGATGATCACACCGGGCAGTGCCGCGGCGAGCAGCAGCGCGTACGGCGGCACCCGCAGCCGGTCCGAGACGGTGGCCAGCAGACGGCTGCCCGCGATCATCCGGTCCCGGGCGAAGGAGTACGTGAGCCGACTGGCCGCCGCCTGGAGGCTCAGCACGCAGGAGAGGAACGAGATCAGCACCACGGCGATCACCACCCGGGCGCCGGTCGCGCCGAAGGCGTCGTGCAGCACCTTGGCCACCGGGTCCGTGTCGTCGCCGGAGACCACCGCGCCGATGTCCCGGATCGACATCACCAGGGCCAGGCTGACGCCGATCGCCGCCGCGCCGCCGACGTAGATGGTGCGCCGCATCGACTTGGGGATCTGTCGACCCGGGTCGGGCACCTCCTCGGCGACGTCGCCGCAGGCCTCGAAGCCGAAGAACAGGAAGACCGCGATCAGCCCGGCGGCCAGGAAGGCGTCGGTGTAGTCGCCGTCGCCGCCCGCGCCGAAGCGGTCGAGGACCACGCCGAGCCCGTGGTAGCGGTGCGTCAGCAGCAGCCAGGCGCCGACCGCCAAGGCGCCGACCAACTCGGCGGCGAAGCCGAACACGGCCGCCGCCGACAGCACCCGGGTGCCGCCGAGGTTGATCACGGTGGCGAGGGCCAGCAGGCCGAGCGCGCACCAGACGGTCGTCGCGGTGCTCGGCTCGACGCCCAGCAGGGCGGCCACGTACGGGCCGGCGCCGTAGGAGACCGCCGCGATGGTGGACATCAGCGCCAGCAGGTAGACCCAGCCGGTCAGCCAGCCCCAGGTGCGGCCCCAGAGCCGGCGCGCCCAGGGGTACACCCCGCCGGCCACCGGGAACTGGGCGACCACCTCGCTGAACACCAGGGCCACCAGCAGCTGGCCGAGGCCCGCGATCACGAAGCTCCAGAGCATCGGCGGCCCGGCGGTCCGGAGCGAGGAAGCGAAGAGTGTGTACACGCCGACGACGGGGGACAGATAGGTGAAGCCGAGCGAGAAGTTCGCCCAGAGGCTCATGTCGCGTTTGAACTCGGAGGTGTAGCCGAGGGCGGCGAGCCGTTCGGCGTCCGGGTCGGGGGAGTGGACGGTGGCACGTGCACGGGCATCGGTCATGACCAGCTCCTGGGAACGTGTCGTGATGCGTGGGAGCGCTACGGGTGGTGCTCGGGCGAAGGCTGCGGGAAAACATAGGAGATCGAGTTTCTAGCGGCAAGAGCGCGTACTCGATCGGGGTACCCTGCGGGAAACATCCGGGCGGCCGGCGATCCGGCGACGGTGACGGCGATCCGGTGATCCGGTGTTCCGGCGCGCCGGAGACGGCGAACTGGCTTGCCGGCGCAGGCGATTCGGCGAGTTCGATCCGGCGACGGCGATCGAGGAGAGGTGCGCGTGACGACCATCGGCAGTGCGACACCACTGCTCAGCGCCGTCCTCGCGCCGCTCGCCGACCTCGGGCGCGCCGACGCGGTGGCCCGCCGGATCACCCAGGCGATCGCCCTCGGGCTGGTCGCCGACGGGGACCAACTGCCCAGCGAGAACGACCTGGCCGACCAGCTCGGCGTCGCCAACGGCACCGTCCGCGAGGCCCTCGCGCTGCTCCGCGAGGCCGGTCTGATCGAGACCCGGCGCGGCCGCAACGGCGGCAGCTTCGTCCGCACCCCCGCCGGGGGCTCCGAAGACCTCCAGCTCGCCCGGCTGCGCGACCTCGCCACCGCGGACCTGCGCGACCTCGGCGACGAGGAGCTGGCCGTCTTCGGCACCGCCGCCCGGCTCGCCGCCGAACGCGCCCCGGCCGACCTCGGCCCCAGGCTCACCCGGCTGGTACACGACCTGCGCGACGCCGCCGGCCCCGCCGAGCAGCGCCGCGCCGACGCGCGCTTCCACATCGAACTCGCCGCCGCCGCCCAGTCGGTGCGGCTCACCCAGCTCGCCGTCCGGCTCCAGGCCGAACTCGGCCCGCTGCTCTGGCTGCCCGCCCCGTACGGGCCGGACCAGTCGGGCCTCGCCGAGCAGCACCGGGAGATCCTGGTCGCGGTGCTGGCCGGAGACGCGGCCGGCGCCCGGACCGCCGCCGAGGCGCACACGGTGGCCTGCGTGCACCATCTCGTCCGGCGGCACCTGGAGTTGGCGGACGGCGGCTGATCCGGGGCCGTACCGCCGCCCCGTCCCGCCCCGTCCCGCTCTGCCCCGTCCCGTCCCGTCCCTGGAACACTCCCGCGCCGCCGGAGCCGTCGGTGCGCCCGCTGCGGTCCGGTGCTGCGCCCGGCCGGTGGGCGTACCGGGCGCGGGCTTCGCCGGGGTGGCGGCCCGGCGGCCGGACGGGTCGCGGTGCCGTCGGCGGCGGTGGACTGGACCGGGGTGCGCGGCCGAGAAGGCGACGGCGTACCGACATGACCTTTGATTGTGAAGGTATTAGTTCTTCCGCTCCCCCGTGACGGTGGATTGGCATGATCTGCGTGCCCTGATCGGTGGAGTTGCCCGTGACGTCCAGGACCTGACCGCTCTTGCGGGAGGTGAAGGTGACGGCGTCGGACCCGCTCACGTCGCCGATCCGCCGCTGCTGGACCGGTCCGTCTGCTGCTCGGTGACGGCGCCCTGGTGGGATCGGGCGGCCCGTGGGCGCGTCCGCCCTCGGGGTCACCCGTCAGGTGCCGACGCGGAGGAGGCTGCCGCCCGTTCGAAAGAGTTTTCGGCCGGTCCGTGCGAGGCGTCCGAGCGAGCCACAGGGCCCGACGGGATCGGCAAGGGCCTGAACAAAATGCCGGTCGGACGCCGGTCGCGGCGTAGTATGCCCGGCATGTCCACAGCTGCCGTGATCGCCGTCGTCGCGCTCGCCCTCCTGCACGTCTACATCCTGGTCCTGGAGATGTTCCTGTGGACGACCCCCCGGGCCCGGGCCGCCTTCGGCACGTCCCCGGAGTTCGCGGTCTCGACCAAGTCGATGGCCGCCAACCAGGGCCTGTACAACGGCTTCCTGGCGGCCGGTCTGCTGTGGGGCGCCTTCGCCGCCGACCCGGTCGGGTTCCAGGTGCGGGTCTTCTTCACCACCTGCGTCGCCGTCGCCGGCGTGTACGGCGCCGCGACGTCCTCCCGCAAGATCCTCTTCGTGCAGACCCTGCCGGCCCTGGTCGTGCTCGCCCTGGTGCTGCTGGCCCACTGAGTCCGAACGGCGAAGGGGTGCCTCTCCGCCGAGAGGTACCCCTTCCGCATGTCCCAGGGCGGGCGTGCCGCCCACCCTCCTGGAAGAGGACGGGCGCGGTGCGGGGGCACCGCGCCCGTCCCCGTCGAGCAGCCGGTCGGGAACTGGCCCGGCGCCTGTTGTAGACGTCGAAGCCGACGGCCGCCAGCAGCACCAGGCCGTCTTCCACGGTCCGAACCGCTCGGGCAGGTCGCGCCGGTGCACGCCGGTCCGCACCCGGTGCAGGATCCCGTCGATCACCTGTCGGTGGTCCCGCCACCGGCCACAACGCCTGTTGCCGACCGGCAGGAACGGCGGCAGCCGTTCCCACTCGGCATCCGTGAGATCTCCCCGCCCCATGCCCGGAACAACGAGCCGGGCGAGTGGTAGTCACATGATCGACCGGCCGGACCCTAGGGCGTGTCTCGTAATTGATCTTGGCGGGGGTCATTGCTCCTCGGCTCGCAGCCACAGGATCAGCGAGGCGAGGACGACGCCGGCCCGGTAGCGGTTCGCCAGCTTGTCGAACCTGGTTGCCACTGCCCGGAATTGCTTCAGCTTGGCGAAGCACCGCTCGACGACGTTCCGCCCCTTGTAGGCGGCCTTGTCAAAGGCCGGCGGTCGCCCGCCGCGGCTTGCGCGGCGGGCGCGGCCGGCGATCTGGTCCCGGCGTTCGGGGATGGCCGCCTTGATCCGTCGGCGCCGCAGCAGGTGGCGGATCTTCCGGGAGGAGTAGGCCTTGTCGGCCACGACCCGGTCGGGTCTGGTCCTTGGCCGCCCGCTCCCGAGACGTGGGACGCGGATGGCGTCGAGGATGGCGGGCAGCATCGTGCAGTCGGCCGTGTTGCCCGTGCTCAGGACGATCGACAGCGGCAGGCCCCGGCCGTCGACCGCCAGGTGGATCTTGGTCGTCAGTCCGCCCCGGGACCGGCCGAGCGCCTCGCGGTGCGCAACTGTTGCCGGATCATCCGATTCGTCCTCGGACTGGCCCCCTTTTTGCGGGCGCCGGCCGCGTGCTGGTGGGCTCTGGCGACCGTGGAGTCGATCGAGACCGTCCACTCCACGGTGCCCACCGCGTCGTTGCGGACCTGGATCTCACGCAGGAGTGTGGCCCAGGTTCCGTCCTTCTCCCACTGGGCGAAGCGCCGGTAGACGGTCTGCCACGGACCGTACCGCTCGGGCAGATCGCGCCACGGGGCACCTGTGCGCAGCCGCCACAGCACCCCGTTGACCACCTGCCGGTGATCCCGCCAAGGACGCCCGGCACCATCCCGCTGCGGCAGCAACGGCTCAATCCGAGCCCACGCAGCATCCGTTATCTCTCCTCGACCCACCACAAGATCAATTATGAGACACGGCCTAGACGAGTAGTTCCGAAGTCGGTCAGTGGTCGTAGGCGATCAGTGAGCGGGTGACGGGTTGGCCGGTGGTCCGGTTGTGCCAGATCGCGCAGGTCATCGCCAGCAGCCGCTGGCCGACCCGGGCGCCGACGCCTTCGATGGTGCGGCCGCCGTGTTGTTCGAGTCCGAGTTGGCCTTTGAGCGTGTCGTTGACGGACTCGATGAGCTGGCGGACCGACTTCAGCAGTCCCTCGCCCGGGCGAGGGGCGAGGTTGCGGTACGACGGTCGCAGCAGCTGGATGCCGTACTGGTCGAGGAAGCGGTCGAGTTCGGCGGAGACGTAGCCCTTGTCGGCGAGGATCAGCAGGCCGGGCCGCTCGCGCACGAGACCGGGCTCGGTCTCGACGAGCGCGGCCAGGACCTCGCGCTCGTCGACCTTGGGGTTGGCGAGGGCCCAGGTGACGGGCAGGCCGGCCGGGGTGCACACCAGGTGCAGCTTCAGGCCCCAGAACCAGCGCGAGTGGGAGCGGCTGTAGCCGTAGCCGGCCCAGCCGGCCAGCGCCGAGCGGCGGACGGTGTCGCGGGAGCGGCCGCACTCCACGGGCGTCGAGTCGGTGATCCACACCGGGTCGCCCCACAGGTCGGTCGCCCGGGCCAGGTCGCGCACGGCCTGCTGGAGCAGCGGCCGTGCCGCGCGCAGGCGCTTGTTGTAGCCGGGCCTGCCGGGCAGGTTCGGGAACATGCCGCGCAGATGGGCCTGGGCGAAGCGGATCCAGCGGGCCTCTGAGTGGAAGCCGAGCAGCACCTGGGCCACGGCCAGGCAGACCAGTTCGGAGTCCGTCAGCAACGGCGGGCGGCCCAACCACCGCGTTCGGGGCAGGTGATCATCGATCTGCACGTAGAGTGCCGTCAGGAGGGTGTCCAGCTCTTCGGTCGTCACAACCCGATGCTGGACACCCTTCCTGCATGCCCGGAGCAGAACCGGCAAACCCAGCCCACTTCGGAACTACTCGTCTAGTCCCTCCGCTTCCCGCGGCCGGGCGGCGTGCTGAAGCAGCAGTCCCCGCAGAGCCCGGCCCCCGGGCCCACCCGGTAGTAGAGGCAGCAGCTGGTCCGCCGGAACGCCGTGCCGCGCGCCCCGGTGCGCAGGGTGCCCGATCCGGCCAGCGGCGGACGGGCCAGCAGCTCCGCGACCAAGGTCCGGGCGGCACCCGGCGCATGGGCGTCCAGTACCCGCAGCGTTCCGGCCAGTGCGGAGGCGGCGTTGCCGAGCAGCAGGCGCGGCGAGAGCGGGGCGGCGGCCCGGACGGCAGCCGCCAGCGGCTCCAACTGGCCCGTCAGGACGAACTGGTGGAGCTGGTCGGCGAGCGTCCCGGCGGCCGGGTGGGCGGGTTCGGCCGGGGTCCACAGGTCGAGCGGGCCCTGGTCCGGGATCCGGACCCAGGCGTGCTCCAGGGTCGGGACCGTACCCAGCAGGACGGCCGAGCCCAGCCCCACCGACCAGAAGCGGGCCGCCAGCCCCAGATGCAGGATCGAGGCGGCGACCCGGAGTTCGGCGGTGCCGAGCCGCTGCGCCACCACCCGCAGCCGCGCCGCCAGCGGCGCGTCCGGCCCGGTGCCGTACAACTCGGTCAGCGGTCGGAAGCCCTCGGGCGGCCCTCCGGCCGGGGAGGTGTCCAGCGCGAAGTACGGTCCGACGGCGGCGAGTCGGGAGAAGTCGGGCGGTCGCCGGTTCGGTGCGGGGTTCAACGGCCGTCCCCTGTTCGGTCGTTGAACCCCGCTGCCGGTGGTGGGGCGGTCTGGCGGTCGAGGGACAACGGGGCCTCCGGATCTGCGGGCACTCGGGCGGTGGTGAGCGGCTCCCGCTCGTCGCCTCGCCCGCTGCCGGAGAGGAGCCGGGCAGGCCCGGTCGGCCGGGTGTCAGCCGCGCACGGAGAAGTCACCACTGGTCGTGCGGATGAACGGTACCGTGCCCTGGCAGTCCGACACCGGCTGGCCGAACGCGCCCCAGACCCAGCCCATCCGGTCCCCGTGCCGCCCGTTGTCCTCGATCGAGAGCGCGACCTTCTGGCCGACCAGCTCCAGGCCCGGGAACCAGGGCGCCTCGCCCTTGGTGATCACCCCGGTGGCGATCGCCTCCCGGCCGCCGACGGCCAGGCAGCTGATGTCGCCCTCGAAGTCGGCGACCAGCCGGCCGTCGGTGTGCACGTGGCGGACGTGGAAGTGGCCCGCCGTGCTGGCCGGATCGGTGTTGGTGGTGGCGCGGGCGTCCACCGAGATCCTCACCGGGTCGCCGTCGAAGCCCTGGAAGGCCGCGGTGAGGACGGTGTTGCCGGTGCCGCGCACGCTCACCGGTCCGAAGTCGCCGGCCGTGGACGCCTGTTCGGCGGCAGACGTCGGTGCGGTGCCCGCCGGTTCGGCGACGGCGGCCGGTGCGGTGGTGGCGGCCGTCGCGGCCAGCAGGAGGAGCGAGACTGCGGCGGTGGCAAGGCGGCGGTTCATGGTGGTTCGTGTCTCCTTCGGCGCGGTTGTTCCGACGTCACCGAGCATGCTCCGGCCCGGCCGCGCGGACCTCCCGCTGCGGAGGGGAGTTGAGGGGCGGGCCGTTCCTTCCCGAGGAGGAGATCGTCTCCCCCTGGAGAGCTGCCCGTCGGACCGGCCGGGGGCCCGGCCGGGGGGAGCCGCCCCGTAGGCTCGACCGGGTGCGTACCGACTTCCCCCTCGTCAGCCCCGACTCCGCCCGACCGCGGCAGCGGCCGCGGCCGGCCCGGCTCCGCCGGCGCCTCGCCGCCGGGGCCGCGCTCGCGCTGCTGGTGCCCGTCGTGCTGGCGCAGCCGGACGCCCGGGGGGCGGCCGTGCTGCTCGCGCTGACGACGGTGTTCGCCGCGGTGGTGGCGCTGCTGCCGTGGCCCGCCGGGCGGATCGCGCTCGGTGCGGCAGCCGGGGCGGTGGCCGGGGTCTCGCTGCTGGTCGACCTGGTCTACCTGGGGCCGTACCGGCTGCCCGCGTTCTGGCTGCCCTTCGAGTGGCTCGCCCTGCTCGGACTGCTCTTCCGGGCCGTCCGCCGGCTGCCCGACCGCTCGGTGGCGGTGGTCGGCGGGTTGGTCGCTCTCGCGGCCCTGCTGCTGCCGCTGCGGTTCGCCCTGAGGGTGCCGCACGGTGGCGCCGCCGGGCCGGTGGGCGGGGTGCTGATCTCGCTGCTGCCGCTGCTCGGCGTCGCGGGCACGGCCCTCTACCTGCGCGTCCTGGACGCCCGGCGGGAGCGGGCGGTCGCCCGGGCCCGGTGCGAGCAGCGGCTGGAGGTGGCCCGGGGGCTGCACGACTTCGTCGCGCACGAGATCACCGGCATCGTGCTGGAGGCCCAGGCCGGCCAACTCCCGGGCCAGGAAGCGGAGGAGACCGCCGCACTGCTGCGCCGGCTGGAGGAGGCCGGGCTGCGGGCCCTGGACTCGATGGACGAGATGGTCGGCGCCCTCCGCGAGCCGAGCGGCCAGGGCGGCGAGGGCGGACGGGACGGCGGGCCGACCGGGCGCGCCGACGGTGCGACGACGCGCCGCCTGGGCCTGGCCGACCTCCCCGAGCTGGTCGCCCGGTTCGGCGCCACCGGCGGCTCCGGCGCCCTGCGTGCCACGGCCGAGCTGGCGCCCGGCACCGCCGGCCGGCTCTCCGCCGAGGCCGAGGCGACCGCCTACGCCGTCGTCCTGGAAGCCCTCACCAACATCCGCCGGCACGCCCCGCGGGCCACCGAGGTCACCGTCCGGGTGGCCCCCGGCGAGGACGGCGCCGTGGAGCTGACCGTCACCGACGGCGGCGGCCCCGCCCACAGGCCGCTGCTGCGCCGCCCGGGCGCCGGCGGCACCGGCCTGGCCGGACTCGCCGCCCGCGTCGCCGGCCACGGGGGCTCGCTGACCGCCGGCCCGGGCACCCCCGCGGGCTGGCGGGTCGACTGCTCCCTGCCGGGACTGTCGGGACCGCCGGGACCGCCGGGACCGCCGGGACTGCCGGGACCGCCGGGACTGCCGGGCCGCTGAGGCGTCGCTCCGAGCCCGGCCGCCGCCGCTTCCGGGCACGTCGGGACGTCAGTGCCCCCGGCCGCCGCCGCGGATGCCGCGCGGACGGGTCAGGGTGAAGCGGTCGACCGGGACGAGGTCCCCGTACGGTCCGCTGACGGAGTAGTAGGTGACGCCGATGGTGGTCTGCCCGTCGCGGCCGCCCGGGTCGACGTCGAAGGACGCGAAGCCGTAGGGGTTGTCGGCGTCCCGGAAGGCGGACCAGGGGGCGTCCTCGATCACGTACACCGGTGGGCGCTTGCCGGTGGCCGGGTCGGCGGCGCCGACGCCGGTGATCACCCGGGCCTTGGCGGGGCTGAAGAAGAGCTGGTTGGACGGGGCCGAGGTGCCGCCGCCGCCGATGACCATGTGGACGGTGCCCTTGGTGGTGTCGATGGTCTCGGTGCCGGTGGAGACCGGGATCGGCGTGCGGGTGTCGGTCGGCTGCTGGCCGCGGATCGGGTGGGAGCGCTCGTAGTGGTGCTCGTGGCCGCAGACCACCAGGTCCACGCCGTACTTGTCGAACAGCGGCACCCAGGTCTCGCGGATCCCGAGGTCGGCGCCGTTGAACCTGTCGGCGGTGGAGACCACCACCTGGTGCATGCAGACCACGATCCAGTCGATCCCCGGGTCCGCGTCGGCCGCGATCAACTCCCGTTCAAGCCACCGCTGCTGGGCACCGCCGGAGTAGCCGTGGACATAGCTGTTGCCGCCGTCCTGGTAGGCCACGTCGTCGTTGTTGAGGCTGATCACCCGCACCGAGCCGGCCGTGAACGAGTACCACAGGCCGCGCGTCTCGGCGTCCGAGCGGGCGTCCGGCAGCTCGAAGTAGGCCTGGTAGGCGCCGAAGCCGATCGGGCCGTTGCCCTTCTCGTTCTCGTGGTTGCCGGCCGCGGGCATCCAGGGGCGGTGGCGGGCCGAGCGGCTGTTGTTCTCGAACCAGTCGGACCAGGTGCGGACCCGGTCGGTGGCGATGTTCGCGTAGCAGAGGTCGCCGTTGAGCAGGTGGAACAGCGGGGCGATCCGCTCGACCCCGGCGGTGGTGTCGCCGGCGGCGGGGCTGCCGAGGTTGTCGTTGACGTAGCCGTTGGCGGTCTTCCGGCCGAGGGTCGGGGTGCCCTGGTCGCCGAAGCTGGTGAAGGTGAAGGCGGACCGGCCGCGCGGGGCGGTGCGGACGGTGCCGAGTTCGGGGGTGGCGCCGTCGTGGACGGCGGCGTAGACGTAGTCCGTGTCGGCGTGCAGTCCGGCCAGCCGGGCGTGGTGCACCTGGACCTCGGTGCCGGAGGCGGCGTCCCGGTAGGTGCGGGTCGCGGCCCGGACCGTCCGGCCGAAGCCGCTGTTCGAAGTCCCGTACATCACGCGCGGGTTGCCGACGGACGTGGTGGTGTGCCAGGAGACCACCACCTCGCGCGAGGCGTCCGAGCCGAACTGGAGGTGCAGGCCGGCCACCCGCGGCGCGCCGGAGCGGCCCGGCCGCTGCCAGAGCACCGGGGAGGCGGCGGCGGGGGTGGCCGGGATGCCGGAGAGGGACACGGCGCCGCCGAGGCCGACGCCGGTCGCACCGGCCAGGAGGCCTCGCCGGCTGACGGAGGGACGTCCACTGGAATCGTTCATGGCGGCCAGCCCACCGGACGAAGGTGAACCGCGCCGGTTCCGTCGCGTGAACTTTCCCGTCCGGCGGCCGTGCGCCACACTGCTGGACGTGACGAGTACGAACGGCGAGGTCCCGCGGGTGATCCGCACCCTGATCGCGGACGACCAGGAGGCCGTCCGGCGCGGTGTGCGGCGGATCCTGACGGCCCAGCCGGACATCGAGGTGGTGGGGGAGGCCGCGGACGGGCTGGCCGCGCTGGAGCTGGCGGCCCGACTGCGGCCGGACGTCGCCCTGGTGGACATCCGGATGCCGCGGATGGACGGGCTGGAGCTGACCCGGCGGCTGGCCGGGCCGGGGGCGACGGAGCCGGTGCGGGTGGTGGTGCTGACCACCTTCGACCTGGACGAGTACGTGTACCCGGCCCTGCGGCACGGGGCGTCCGGCTTCCTGCTGAAGCGTTCCGGCCCGTCCCTGCTGGCCGAGGCGGTGCGGGCGGCGGCGGACGGGGAGAGCCTGATCAGCCCGTCGGTCACCGTCCGGCTGCTGCGGCACGTGACGGCGCCGCGCCGCCCGGAGCGCTGGCAGCCGGCGCCGGTGGTGCCGCTGACCGAGCGGGAGGTGGAGATCGCCGGGCACGTCGCGGCGGGCCGCACCAACGCGGACATCGCCGCCGAGCTGTTCATCTCACCGGGGACGGTGAAGACCCACGTCGCCAGCATCCAGCGCAAGCTCGGGGTGGCGAACCGGGTCGGGATCGCGGTGCACGCCTGGGAGATGGGCTGGGCGGGCGCGCGCTAGCCGAGCGGCGTGCACGCCGGCACGGGAGAGCCGCCGGGAGGGGGCGTCCGGTCGGGAAAAGGGCGCGCACCGCAGGGCGCGCGGACGGGCGCGCGTCCACGGGGCCGAGGGGATGCTCCGTGGACGCGCGGAACCTGCGAGGCGGGGGTGGCCTCCGGACGTGACGTCCTCCGGCCGGTAGTTCGATCGTCGACCGAGGTAGTTCCAGCGGCAGACCCTGATCCGTCTCGATCCGTCGCCACTGCCTCCTGCGGTCGAACTTCCTTCAGCTACCTCGCAGGTCCATCTCCCATGATGCGCCTCCCACGGGCTGTGCACCAGGGGTGAACGGCGCGAATCGGAACAATTTTCGCAACTCCGGCCGTGGTGCTCGCCGTCAGGGGCTCGGCCAGCCGTCCACGAAGCTCAGCGTCCGCTGGTACGGCCCCTCGGGACCGGTGCTGCGGTACTCCTCGGTGCTGCTGCCGGTCCGGACGGTGCGGTCCCCGTCGTGCCGCCGCGCGGTGGGGCGCAGGGTGTGGTCGACGGTGGAGCTCCCGGTGACGTGGCCGCCGGTCGCCGCGGTGGCGTCGCGGTGGTAGCCGAGGACCATGGCCGTGGTCTGGTCGGTGTTGCCGGCCGCGTCGCGGCTCACCCGGTAGCTGACGTCCAGCGGTTCGCCCTCGTGCACGGTGGTGGTGCGGTGCGGGCCGCCGCCCCAGGTGGCGGTGGTGCGGGTGAGGTCGGTGCCGTTGTGCAGGGTGATGTCGTTGCCGCCGTCGCGCAGCCGCTGGGCGGAGCGGAAGGCGAGTTCGTCGCGGACCTCGGTGGTGATCCGGCCGTGCGAGGTCTGCACCCAGCCCCGGGCGAGGTCGTTCCGGGCGGCGGTGACCGTCCAGTCGCCGCTGCCGCCGCCGTGGTCGGCGAGATCGGTGGCGACGGCGGCCTCCGGGGCGACCCGGTGCTCGGTGAGCTGTCCGGTGGTGCGGGCGGCGCCGTGGTCGGTCTCGGCGAACAGGTTGACCTGGCCGGTCCAGACGTCGTTGCTCTGCGCCTCGGCGGTGTTCACCACGACGCCCACGGTGTGCGGCCGGCCGTCCAGCAGCAGCCCGACGTACGGGGTGAGGTCGAGCCGGTAGGCGGGCAGGTCGAAGGCGAAGACGCCGGGCACGGGCCGCCAGAGCAGCGGGTCCCAGCCGCCGGTGTAGATCACCGGGTACGGCCAGACCGCGCCGGCCACCCGGCCGTCCACGGTCAGCCGCAGCTCGCGGAAGGGGCCCTTGCCGCAGATGCCGGTGCCCGGGTTGGCGGCGGCGAAGGCGTCCGGCGCGGAGGCGTACGCGAACTCCTCGCAGGCGCCGCCGCCCCGGGTGTAGACCTCGGCGGTGAGGCGTTCGAGGTTCTGCGGGAAGGTGAGGTCGCGCCCGGCGGCGGGGGCGGCCTGGGTGAGCCCGAACGGTCCGGTGGTGAGCAGCCGGTCGGCGGTGCGGGCGGCCGGCCGGCGGTCGTCCGCGGTGTAGAAGGTCAGGCTCGCGCTGATCGTGAAGACACCGGTGTAGGTGGCGTCGGTGACGTTGGCGAGGTCGAAGGAGAACTCCTGCGGGCCGTCCGCGAACAGCGGGGCGTAGCGGGTCACGTCGCGCTCGACGCTCCAGGCGATGCCGTCCTTGGACGGCTCCGGGGTGGAGGAGAGCAGCACCTGGACGCCGCCGACGCGGACGCTGAAGATCCGGTCGAACTGCCGCCCGGCGACCTGTCCGTGGAGGTCCAGGACCACCGCCGACCACGGCCCGGCGCAGTCGGCGGGCGGGGTGAGGGTGGCGTTGTACGGGGTGTCCGGCGGGTTGCCGTACCCGTTGCGGAACGCGCGCTCGTGCATCACCTCGACGGTGCAGGAGCGGGTGTCGGGGCGGGTGAGCGGCTTGGTGGCGGTGACCGGGTCGTGGTAGTCGGTGCCGTAGTCGGCACGGGCCGGGCCGGCGGCGGTGAGGGTGCCGGCCAGGGTGAGGACGGCGGCGCCGATCAGACCGGCGGCGCGGCGGAGCAACGGGCCCAGGGCCAAGGCGGGTTCCCGGGGTCGGGCGGCCCGCGGGGGTGCCGCGGGTCGGTCGGATGATCCGGGAATCCTTCCGGGGGTGGCATGTCGGCGTCAAGGATTTCGGGTCCAGCTCGTCGGCCTCTGGATTCCGGTGTGAACCGTCCATACGCTGAGCCCGTTGCCCCTCCGCAGCGGCACCCTCACAGAGAGTTCGCATCATGACCGGACTTCCGCCCAGCACCGCTCCCGCCGTCCAGGTCTCCGAGGAGGTCGCCCGGGCCGTCGCCGACGGCCGGCCGGTGGTCGCCCTGGAGTCGACCATCTTCACCCACGGGCTGCCGCGGCCCCGCAACCTGGCGGTCGCGCTGGAGGCGGAACAGCGGTTGCGGGCGGCGGGCGTCGTCCCGGCCACGATCGGGGTGCACGCCGGGGTGCCCACGGTCGGGCTCAGCACCGGGCAGATCACCGAACTGTCCGCCGCCGACGGCCTGGACAAGGTGAGCCTGCGCGACCTCCCGGTGGTCGCCGCGTTCGGCCGGCACGGCGGCACCACCGTCGCCGCCACCGCCTTCCTCGCCCACCGCGCGGGCATCCGGGTCTTCTCCACCGGCGGCCTCGGCGGGGTGCACTTCGGCGCCTCGGAGAGCTTCGACGAGTCGGCCGACATGACCACCCTGGCCGCCACCCCGGTCACCGTGATCAGCGCGGGCGTGAAGTCCATCCTCGACATCCGGGCCACCCTGGAGCGCTTCGAGACGTACAACGTCCCGGTCATCGGCTACCGCACCCGCAAGTACCCCGGCTTCTACGTCACCGACTCCGGCCACGAGATCAACTTCAGCGTGGAGTCGCCCGAGCAGGCCGCCAGGGTCATCGAGTCCCGTGACCGGCTCGCCCTGCCGCAGGCCGTACTGATCGCCAACCCGGTCGACCCGGCCAAGCAGTTGCCGCCGGAGGAGCTGGACGGCATCCTGGCCCGCGCCTGGGCCGAGGCCGAGCGCCAGGGCGTCACCGGCAACGCCTCCACGCCGTTCCTGCTCGACTTCATCCAGCGGGACACCGGCGGGCGCAGCCTGGAGGTCAACGTCGAGGTGTACCGGGGGAACGTCCGGCTGGGCGGGGAGATCGCGACCGCGCTGGCCGTGAGGTCGTCGGGGGCCGCGGGGGCCGCGCCGGGTGGCCCGTCGGGCGCCCCGTCGGACGCCTCCGGCGCGGCCCCGGCCGTCGCCGCCGAGACCGGGGCCTGAGTCGTGCTGGGGGTGCTCGGCGACCTGGTCGAGGACATCGTGGTCTGGGCCGACGGCCCGCTGCGGCACGGCACCGACTCCGGCGCCCGGGTCTTCCGGCGGCGCGGCGGCAGCGCGGCCAACGTCGCCTGCTTCGCCGCCGGGCAGCACCCGGCCCGCTTCCTCGGCTGCGTCGGCGAGGACGCGGCGGGGGACGGCGTGGTCGCCGAACTGACCGGCCACGGCGTCGACGTACGGGTCTCCCGGCGCGGCCGCACCGGCAGCGTGGTGGTGCTGATCGACCAGGACGGCGAGCGGACCATGCTGCCCGACCGGGGCGCCGCCACGCTGCTGGAGCGGGTCCCGGACGCGTGGCTGACCGGACTGACCCATCTGCACGTCCCCGCCTACTCCTTCGACGGCGAGCCGGTCGGCAGCACGGCGGTGGACGCGCTCGCCAGGGTGCGGCGGGCGGGCTGCACCACCTCGGTGGACGCCTCCTCGACCGGCATGCTGGAGCGGTTCGGCCGGGAGCGCTTCCTCGCCCTGCTGGCCGGATTGGCGCCGACCTTCGTGTTCGCCAACCGCTCCGAGTCGGAGTTCCTCGGGCTGCTGGTGGCCGGCCTGCCCGGGCCGGAGCGGGCCCGGCTGGCGGCCACCACGGTGGTCACCAAGGCGGGGGCCGAGGCGACCGCCGTCGACGTGCCCGGCGAGCCGCTGGTCATGGTGCCGGTGCCGCCGGTGGCCGAGGTGCGCGACCTCACCGGGGCCGGGGACGCCTTCGCGGCGGGGTTCCTGGCCGGGTTCCTGGACACCGGGGACCTCCGGCACGCGGCCGGGCTCGGGCACCGCAGCGCGGCCCGGGTGCTGGCCTCGCCCGGGGCGTCCTGCGACGCCGAGTGACGTTTCGAGGTGCGCGGCGGCTCCTGCGGGCGGGCGGCTCCGGCGGGCCGGGCGAGCAGGGCTACTTCGGCACCGCGTCCTTGCGGAGGAAGCGCTTCAGCTTCTGCCAGGTCCAGGCGTTGACCACGTCCTCGGCGGTGAGCCAGCCGCGCTGCGCCGTGCCGATGCCGTAGCGCGGGTAGGCGAGGTGGCCGGTGGCGTGCGCGTCGCTGTCGATCGTGAAGCGCACGCCGTGCCGCCTGGCCCGCAGGACGTCCTCGTCGCGCAGGTCGAGCCGCTGCGGGGAGCTGTTGATCTCGATCGCGGTGCCGGTGCGCGCGGCGGCCTCGAACACCGCGTCCAGGTCGACGTCGATCGGCCCGCGCCGGCCGATCCGGCGGGTGGTGAGGTGGCCGATGACGTGCACGTACGGGTTCTCGCAGGCGCGGATCAGCCGACGGGTCTGGGCGGCCCGGTCCAGGGCGAAGTGCGAGTGCACGGAGGCGACGCAGACGTCGAAGCCGGCCAGGAACTCGGGCGGCCAGTCCACCCCGCCGTCCGGGCCGATGTTCAGCTCGGTGCCGTGCAGCAGGCGCAACCGCTTGTGCCGGTCGGCGAGTTGTCGTAGCCGCTCGCGCTGGGCGAGCATCTTCTCGTCCGTCATCCGCTGCATCACCAGGTCCGGGGCGTGGTCGGTGACGGCGAAGTAGGAGTAGCCGCGGGCGGCGGCGGTGTCGATCATCTCCTCCAGGGTGGCCAGCCCGTCGGTCAGGTCGGTGTGGGTGTGCAGGTCGCCGCGCAGGTCGGACTCCTGCACCAGGTCCGGGAGCCCGCCGTCCAGCGCGGCCTCGATCTCGCCCCGGTCCTCGCGCAGCGGCGGCGGGATCCACGGCAGGCCGAGCGCCGCGTACACCTCCTCCTCGGTCTCCGAGACCACCTTGGCGCCGCCGTCGACCTCGAACAGCCCGTACTCGGAGAGCTTCAGCCCGGCCCGGACGGCCATCGTGCGCAGCTTGATGTTGTGCGCCTTCGAACCGGTGAAGTAGACCAGCGCCGCTCCCCAGTCCTCCTCCGGCACGACCCGCAGATCCACCTGTACGCCCTGGGTGGTACGGACCGAGGTCTTGGTGCTCCCGCTGCCGATCACCTCGGAAACATAGGGGAGTTCGGTGAGCGCGGCCATCAGCGGGGCGGAGTCCTCGGCGGTCGCGAGCACGTCGATGTCGCCCACCGTCTCGCGCATCCGGCGCAGCGAGCCCGCGTACGCGCAGCGGGTGCAGCCGGGGACGGC
Organism: Kitasatospora sp. Xyl93; assembly: GCF_055383135.1. Classification (NCBI taxonomy): domain Bacteria; kingdom Bacillati; phylum Actinomycetota; class Actinomycetes; order Kitasatosporales; family Streptomycetaceae; genus Kitasatospora; species Kitasatospora sp. Xyl93. The sequence continues at coordinate 7,150,561 of NZ_AP029185.1, forward strand.
GGAGAGCACGGCGACCAGCTGCTCGGCCAGCTCGGTGGCGGTGTCCAGCAGGGTGCGGCCGCCGGACTGCCGCATCAGCTCGATCCCGTGCAGGATCTTCTCGCCGCTGCGCTCGCCGAAGCCGGGCAGGTCGGTGAGCTTCTCGGCGCGGGCGGCCGCGGCGAGTTCGTCCACCGAGGAGATCCCGAGGTCGCGGTAGAGGGCCAGGGCGCGCTTGGGCCCGACGCTGGGGACGGCCATCATCTCCCGTACGCCGGACGGGATCCGGGCGCGCAGTGCCTCCAGGGCCGGAACGGTCCCGGTGGCGAGGTACTCGGCGATCTTCTCGGCGGTGGACCTGCCGACGCCGGGGATCTGCTGCAGACCCTTGACGTCCAGGCCGGCCAGGTCCTCGGGGTGGCCGCCGACCGCGCGGGCGGCCTTCTCGTAGGCGCGGGCCCGGAAGGCGTCCCCGCCGGTGATGTTGATCAGGTCGGCGTACTCCTGGAGCAGTTCCCTCACCTGGTCGTTGAGCCGGGGCATGGGGCAAGTCTAGGGTCGGCGGGGCGGGGGCGCCGGGTTTGCGCCCGGTGCCGGGGTACTCCCGCGGTCGTACGCGTACGGCCGTGCGCGTTGACGTGCGCGGTCGGGCGTACGCGTTCAGGTGTATGTGGTCAGCCCGTGCATGTTCAGGCGTATGTGGTCAGCCCGTGTGTGTTCAGGCGTACGTGTTTCGTCGTACGCGTTCAGTCGTACGCGACGGTCAGCAGCAGGACCACGGTCAGCCCGCCGCCGGGGGTGGTCTCCACCGCGAGCCGACCGCCCGCGGCCACCACCAGGCTCTGCAGGGCGGGCCCCGCCGGGCCGTCCGCGATCAGCCACTCGCGTGCCTCGGGCAGCTCGTGGGCGCCCCGGTCGGAGACCCGGATCTCCACCCGGCCGCGGGTCGCCGCCGCCCGCCCGGGTGCCCGGCCGGACGCCCGCGGTGCGGACGCGCCGCCCGCCACGTCGGCCCGGACCAGCACCCGGCCGCCCAGCGGGCTGCGCCGGATCGCGTGGTCGACCAGCCCGGCGAGGGCGGCCTCCAGCCGTCGGGCGTCCCCGGCCACCACCGGGAGCCCGGGCGCCACCCGGACGGTGACGGCCGCCGCCCGGCCGCCGCCGCGCACCACCCGGCGGACCACGTCGGCCACCTGGACGTGCCGGGCCGTCGGTTCGCAGCCGGCCTGCCGGCCGGTCCACCGCAGGCGCTCCAACTCGGTGCGGGTGAGCGCCCGCGGCGCGGCCATCGTGCCGGACGGGAGGGGGCCGAGACCGTCCTCGGCCTCGGCGGTCGCCGACGCGCCCGCCCGTCCGGACCCGCCCCGGCGCCCGGCGGCGCCCGCGCCCAGGCCCGAGCCGACGGTGCCGCCGAACGCGCCGAGCGCCCGGGCCCCCGACGCGACGTAGCCCCAGAGCCTCCGGTGTGCCATCGCCTGCCCCTCGTGCTCCCCGGCGGCCGTCACCGAATCCGCGGCCGACCGGGACGGGCCGACTTGCGGGCCCTCCCTGACAGCCTGCGCCTCGGCCGCCCGGGTGACAATCCCGCTCCGGGCCGCGGTCCGTTCCGGGGCCCCCGCCGAGCGGCCGGTCGGGCACCCGCCGAGCGGCGGGGCCGGGGAGCCGCGGTGTAGTACCGATCGACGAACCGCAAAGATTCCTTCGCAAAAACCCCTTTGCAAAGAAGCCTTTGCGGTCTAGCCTCGTGCCATGACCGAAGAGCACGGCTGGAAGCACAGTGACGACCGGCGCGCCATCGCCCTCACCGCCGAGAGCATGCGGGCGATGGCCCACCCGGTGCGCCTGCGGGTGGTGGGGCTGCTGCGCAAGTACGGCCCCTCCACGGCGACGCGGCTCGCCGCGGAGCTGGGGATCAACTCCGGCGCGACCAGCTACCACCTGCGCCAGCTCGCCGCCGCGGGCTTCGTCGAGGAGGACGAGGCGCGCGGCAACGCCCGCGAGCGCTGGTGGCGTTCGGCCCACCGGGTCACGGTCTGGACGGTGGACGACATGGCGGACGACCAGCTGGGCGAGGCGGCCGGCTACCTCCGGTCCGTCCTCGCCTCGCACACCCTGGCGGCCCAGCGCTCGCTGGACGCCTTCGAGGCGATGCCGCGGGACTGGCGCAAGGCCGTGAACCTGAGCGACCTGGTGCTCCAGCTGACGCCCGGCGAGGCCGAGCGGCTGTCCGAGGAGCTGAGCGAGGTGATCCGGCGCTACCGCTGGGTGGGCGCCGAGGGGCCGGTCCCGGAGGGGTCGGAGCAGGTGTCCGTCGTCGTCCACGTCCTGCCGGACCTGCGCGACGACACCGACGAGGGGGGAGCCACATGACCGGAAGCACGACCACCACCACGAGATCCGCCGCGGGTACCGCCGTCGACGAATCCGGACGAAGCTACCGGCCGCTGGCCGGCGTGCTGACCGCCACGGCCGTCTCGGTGACCGGCACCCGCGTTTCGGCCGTCGCCCTGCCCTGGTTCGTCCTGGCCACCACCGGCAGCGCCACCATGACGGGCCTGGTCGCCTTCGCCGAGATGGCGCCGTACGTGGCGGTCAAGGCGCTGACCGGGCCGGTGGTGGACCGGCTCGGGCCGCGGGCGGTGTCCTGGACGACGGACGCGGTCAGCGCCGTCACGGCCGGGCTGGTCCCGCTGCTGCACGCACGGGGGCTGCTCCCGTTCTGGGTGCTGCTGGTGATGGTCGCGGTGATCGGGGCGATGCGCGGCCCGGGGGACTTGGCCAAGTCCGTCATGGTCCCGGAGGCGGCCGACCACGCGCGGGTGCCGATGGAGCGCGCCACCGGGCTGTCCGGCGTCACCGAGCGGCTGGCCTCCACCGTCGGCCCGGCGGTCGGTGGCGGGCTGGTCGCCGCGACGGGCCCGCTGGCCGGCCTCGCGGTCAACGCGGGCACCTTCGCGCTCGGGTCGCTGATCATCGCGGTCGCGCTCCCACGCGGCATGGGGCGCTCGGCGGTGCCCGCCGCTCCCGCCGGTCCGTCCGAGGGGGAGCGGCCCGCGGGCTACTGGGGGATGTTCCGGGAGGGCTTCACCTTCCTGCGCTCGGAGCCGCTTCTGCTCACCGTGATCGTGATGATCGGGATCACCAACCTGATCGACGCCGGGTTCGTCACCGTCCTCGTCCCGGTCTGGGCACGGGAGTCCGGCAACGGCCCGGCCGCCATCGGGCTGACCGCCGCCGTCATGGGCACCACCGCCGTCGTCGGCAGCCTGATAGCGGCGGCCGTCGCATCCCGGCTGCCCCGGCGGACGGTCTTCTTCACCGGCTTCCTGCTGTGCGGCGCGCCGCGCTTCCTGGTGCTCGCCCTGGGCGCGCCGATGTGGCTGGTGCTCACGGTCTTCGCGATCGGCGGTTTCGGCTCCGGCTTCCTCAACCCGATCCTCGGCGCGGTGCTCTTCGAACGGGTGCCCCGCCAGTTGCTGGGCCGCGTCCACGCCCTGAGCGACTCCCTCGCCTGGGCCGGCATCCCGCTCGGCGGGCTGGTCGCCGGCGCGGCGGTCGCCATGGTGGGGCTGATACCCGGCCTGATCGCGGCCGGAGCCCTGTACTTCGCCACCACGACCCTGGCCGGGCTGCGCCCCGAGTGGCGCGAGATGGACCGCCTCCGGGGGCGCGCGGGCGGCACGGGCGGCACGCCCGTCGATCCGGACCCGGAGCATGGCGGGTAGGGCAGGCCCTCGGGGCGGTCAGCGGGCCCGACCGGCGGCGCGGGCGGGCACGTCCACCGGCCGGTGGCCCGCCCAGTGGAGCAGCAGCAGGCTGGCCAGGGCGGCGAGGGCGCACCAGGTGGAGACGAAGGCCAGGCCCCAGAGCAGGGCGCAGGCGACGGCGCCGGCGCCGACGAGGAGACCGAGACGGCGGAGCAGGTGGTCGCCGCTCACCAGGAGGGAGCCGACAGTGGCGAGGAGATAGCCGGCCAGCAGGAGCGCCGGGTACGGGATGCCGAGGGCGTAGCGGAGGGTGTGGCCGCGCACGGCGGCCGTCACCGGGTGGGAGCCGACGGCCACGGCCAGCGGAACGGCGACCACCGCCCCGAGCATGGTGAGCGCGGCGAGCGCCCGTCGTCGTGGCCCGCTGGTCGCGCACCACACGGCGGCCGGAACCAGAACGGGCAGCAGCGGCAGGGCGACCAGCGCCCAGGCGGTGCGGGCCGCTCCGGCGAGGCCGTCCGGCAGCCCGCCGTCCGTACCGAGCCAGACCAGCGCCTCGATCAGCTGGTGCGTGCCCAGCACCACGGGGAGCGCGGCGAGCGGCAGGCGCTCGGGCCGGCCGGCCCGACGCGCGCGGACCAGGCACGCCACCCCGACGCCCGCGACCAGCCCACCGGCCACGGCGTCCGCCTGCGCGCTCCAGCACATCGCGGCCTAACCGGTGCTCCCGGGGCGGTCGTCCTCCGCGGACCCGCCCGGCGGCTTCTCCTCCGCCCCGTCCTCGGACTTCTCCTCCGCCCCGTCCTCCGGGGACGCCCCGATGCTCTCCAGGGTGTCGCCGATGGTCCCCGGCATCGCCGGATGGCGTCCGATCACGATCACCCCGGTCACGATCGCCACCAGCCCGACGGACTGCCAGACCAACGCCCCCGGGGTCACCCGCAACCGGTCGCCGAGGAAGCCCACCGCGCAGGCGATCCCGGACAGCGGCTGGGCGGCGGTCAGCGCCGGCAGGGACATCCGCAGCGGCGCGGCCTCGAAGGCGCTCTGCACCAGCAGCAGTCCGACCACACCCGCCACCACCACCGCGTACGGCTGCCAACTGCGCAGCACCGCCGCCAGGCCGTCGTGGTCGAGCCGCTGGGTGGTGGTCCGGGTCAGCGCGTCCTGGAGGCCGTAGAGCAGTCCGGCGGCGAGCGCCAGCAGGGTCGCCTCCTCGAACAGCGGCAGCCGCCGGGCCAGCGAGACGAGCAGCACGACCAGCCCCATCACGGTGCCGACCACCAGCCAGTGCCGAAGCTCCCCGGCGGGCGGCCCGCCGCCGGTCGGCTGCCCGGCCACGATGAAGGCCGTCACCCCGAGGGCCAGCAGCAGGACCCCGGCCCAGCCGGAGCGGCCCAGGGTCTGACGGGTCAACACCCGGGCCAGGGCCATGGCGAAGATCAGATTGGTGGCCAGCAGCGGCTCGACCAGCGACACCTCGCCCTGGTTGAGCGCGAGCGCGGAGAGGATCAGCCCGCTGACCATGAACCCGGTGCCGAGCAGCCACTGCGGCATCCGTACCAGGTCCAGCAGCAGCCGCCAGCGCAGCAGATCGGAGCGCGGGGCTTGCTGTGCCGCGTGCTGCTGGAGGACGAAGCCGAGCCCCAGACAGCAGGCCGCACTGAGAGCGAGGAGGAAGACCGCCACGGAGGGACCACCCGGTTGTCGCTGCCCGCGCCGCGCCGACGGGTCCGAGAGGTGGGTCGGGCGTCGCGGCCGCTCCCGTCAGCCTACCGCCGGGCCGGTGCCCGGGCCGATCGCACGACACGCGCGCGGCGTGGTCGGCACCGCCCCGTCCGGCAGCGCTTGCCGCCACCGGCGGGACAGGCGCACGCTGGTGTGAGCGGCCGCCACGGGTCACCGTCCGTGCCGGTCCGGACCGGCGTGACGGGGGCCTGCGCCAGGAGGTGTGGCATGCACAACCAGTGGGACGTGGAGCTGAGCTTCGAGGAAGACGGCGTGCACACGACGTGTGAGGCCAGGCTGACCGGCGCCAGGGCGCCCGGCCTGAGCGCCCACGGCGAGTCCGTGAAGAGCGCGGACGACCGTCCGCTCGCCAGGATCGGCGAGGAGGTCGCGGCCTCCCGGGCCCTGGAGGAGCTGTCCGCCAAGCTGCGGACCCAGGCCACCGGGGAGATCGACGACGAAGGGCGACGCCCGGATTACCTGATCTACTGAGTCCACCGGTGCCGCGCCGGTTACTCCAGCTCGTGCGGGCTGCCGGACGTACGGTTCTGGTGGCCGCCGCGGCGTTCTCCGTCCGCCAGGGCGGTCCTAACGGCGCCACCAGGGGTCGCGCAGCACGTCGTCCGGGTCGACGGCGCAGTTGGTGCCGCTGACCACCTCGCGGGCGGGCACGTCCCAGCCGACGACGCCCGCGGCCTGCCGGTCCAGCTCGACCAGCCGGGCCCGCTGCGGTCCGCCGCCGGTGTCGACGTCGCACACCAGCACGCTCGTCCACGACCGGCCGTCAAGGGCGGCGACGACCGAGAGCGCCGGAAGCACCACCAGGGAGAGCAGCAGCGCCGCGACCCTGACCGCCTCGACGGCCCGGGCCCCCAAGGCCACGGCCGGCTTCCCGGTGCGGCGGCCGGTGGCGGTCGAACGCGCGCCGGTCCGGTACTCGGCCACCACGCCGAGCCGCAGCAGATAGCCCAGCACCCCGGCCGCCACACCCCACCACAACCCGTTGAACGCCCCGACCACCACCCCCAGCGCCCCCGGCACGATCGCCGCCCGCGCCGCCGTCTCCGCCAGGGCCCGCCCCTGGTGCCGGGCGGCCCCGCCGTGGGCGGCCCGGTAGGCGTAGCCGATGTAGGAGAGCACCGCGGCCAGTACGACCGCCAGCACCGGCTCGGCGAAGAACATCCCGATGACGACGTCCACCCAGTTCGCCGGCCCCATCGCCAGCAACGCGTCCCGAGCCGCGTCCCCGCCCCCGAGCGTCCACGCCAGCTTCAGCACCGGAACGGCGAACACCACCGCCGGCGCCATCACATGAGCCGCACTCACCTGCGCCGCCCCGCCGCCCCGCATGGTCTCGGTCATCCGGCAACGCTACGCACGCCCCGGCGCCCCCCGAGCCCCCGACACCGCCCCGTGCACCTCGTGGCCTAACCCCCAGCGGCCCACCGCCGGCGCCGTCACATGAGCCGCACTCACCTGCGCCGCCCCGCCGCCCCGCGTGGTGCCGGTCGTCCAGCAAGGCTACGCACGCCCCCGACGCCCCGGGCCCCGCCAGCGCCCGGTGCACCCAACCGCCACGCCCCGGCTCCTCCGGTGCAGTAACGCCCCCGTGCATGGTTGGCCGTGGCCTGCGAGCGGTCGGCTCGTTGGGCCGTCCGTGGTGGGGATCGCGACACGCACACTGATCGTCTCGGAGCGTGGGATCACGGCCCTGTCGCAGGCAGTGATCGCTGACCGGGTGGCCCAGTTGGGGCCGGTCTGGTCGGCCCGGCGTGACGCAGAGCCGCTCGACCGGCCGCGGCGGCGGGCGGTCGACGCGCCGGAGCGAAGTACAAACTCGTCTTCGTCGACCGGCTCCTGGCCACGCTCGTCCACCTGCGCCACGGCGTGGACCGCTCCACCATCACTCGCGCCATCGGTGAGATTCGGCCCTGCTCGCCGAGCGCGGCTGCCGCATCACTCCCGGCCTTCGGCATGGGCCTCCGCCGACGTGATCGCACACCTGGGCGCGACCGGGCAGACCGGGATCATCGACGCGACCGAGATCCGGGTGCGGCGTCCGGCCGCCAACCAGCCCGGCCGGAGCCGGTACGTCCCGGGAAAGACCCGGATGAACGTCATGAAGGCCCTGGTGGTCACCGACGACCGCGGCCGCGTCCTGTTCCGCGGCGAGGTACGGGCAGGGTCGCCGACATCACCCGGGCCCGCGATGCCGGCCTGGTCGACCTGCTCGCCGGCACCGTCCACCCGGAGATCCTCGCCGACGCCGGCTACCAGGGCCTGGGCGCACAGACCTGCGGCCAAGTGGTCACCCTGCCAGAAACGCCGCGGCAAGTACCTCGAGCAGGACCAATGGCTCATGGCCCACCACGAACAGGACCGCTTCGAACACTCCTCACACCGCATGCCGGTCGAGCACGGCACCGCCCACCTCAAGAACTGGCGGCCCCTCGCGCGACACAATGGCCGCCGCGACCACCTGCCCGACACCGTCCGAGCCATCGCCGGACTTCTCTCGAACCAACAAGCTGCACCCAAGTACCAGTTCGCGGCGCTCCGGCGGGTCGAGCCGCATGATCAGCAAGCCCATCCATCTGCCGAGCACGGGCCACGGCTCACCATGCACGAGGGCAGAGGGCGCGGGGTCGTGGTCCCGCCGCTTCGGATGGGGGCCTTCTCCGGAACGTATCGCCCGCATCCTGCTGCTGGCCGGCTGTTGCCCGCGTAGGAAGTCGGCCAGGCCGACTTCCTACGTCAGCCAGTCCGGCGGGTCGACCTCTTGCGGGGCGCGGGGTGTTGGTTGTTGTGGGTGTGGCGGGCCGGTCTGTCCTTGTGTGGCGCGGTCGTGTCGACGGGGCGTGCGGTGTGGGAAGTCGGGAGGGCCGACTTCTCGCGCGGGCAGTGAGCTGTTGGTTGTTGTGACGGCGGCCTGTCGGCCTTGCGGTGTCCGGAGGCGGGGGCCGTGGTGTGGGACGTCGGCCCGGCCGACTTCTTATGCGGAGGGTGCTGCGGGTGTGGCGGGGCGCGGGTGAGCACCCGGGGGATCAGTCCGGAGATCTCGGCCAGCTCCGGCTTCCCCATCCCCTGGCTGGTCACGGTGCCCGTGCCGAGCCGGATCCCGGAGGGTTCGGCGACCGGCGCCGGGTCGTACGGCAGCGCGCACTTGCCGAGCAGCAGCCCCGCCGCCGCGCGGTGGTGTGCCGTGGTGTGAGAAGTCGGGAGGGTGCTGCGGGTGTGGCGAGGTGGTCTGCGGTTGTGTGGTGCGGTCGTGTGGGTGGGGCGTGTGCGCGAGAAGTCGGTAGGGCCGACTTCTCGCGCGAGGTGCGGAGTGTTGGTTGTTGTGGGGTGGTTGGGGGTGGTCCGGTCGCCGGGTGGCCTGCCCGTGTGATGGCGGGTGGTGGCGGGGAGTGGTGTGGGAAGTCGGCCTGGCTGGCTTCTTATGCGGGGACGGGTGTGACGCCGGTCTGTCGTCGGGTGGCGCGCGGTGAGCACCCGGGGGATCAGTCCGGAGATCTCGGCCAGCTCCGGCTTCCCCATCCCCTGGCTGGTCACGGTGCCCGTGCCGAGCCGGATCCCGGAGGGTTCGGCGACCGGGACCGGGTCGTACGGCAGCGCGCACTTGCCGAGCAGCAGCCCGGCCACCGCGCAGAGGTGTGCCGTCGTTGGGAAGTCGGCCAGCCGGGCTTCTCATGCGGAGGGTGCTGCGGGTGTGGCGGGGCCGGTCTGTCGTCGCGTGGCGCGCGGTGAGGACCCGGGGGATCAGTCCGGCGATCTCGGCTAGCTCCGGCTCCCCATCCCCTGGCTGGTCACGTGCCCGTGCCGAGCCGGATCCCGGAGGCTTCGGCGACCGGCGTCGGGTCGTACGGCAGCGCGCCCTTGCCGAGCAGCAGCCCCGCCGCCGCGCGGCGGTGTGCCGTGGTGTGACAAGTCGGGAGGGTGCTGCAGGTGAGGCGAGGGGGTCTGGCGTTGTGCGGTGTGGTCGTGTGGGTGGGTGTGCGCGTGAGAAGTCGAGCGGGTCGACTTCTCACGCGAGGTACGGAGTGTTGGTTGCTGTGGGGATGGCTGGTGGTGGTCCGGCCGCAGGGTGGCCTGCCCGTGTGATGGCGGGTGGTGGTGGGTCGAGGTGTGGGAAGTCGGCCTGGCGGGCTTCTCATGCGGGGGTGCTGCGGGTGTGGCGGGGTCGTGTGCGTGGGGCGTGCCCTGTGGGAAGGGGGGTGGGTCGACTTCTCGCGCGAGGTGCGGAGTGTTGGTTGTTGGGGGCCTGGTGGGGTGGTCTGGCCACCGGGTGGCGTGCCCGTGTGATGGCGGGGGTAGTGGGTTGTGCCGTGGGAAGTCGGCCTGGCCGACTTCTCGTGCGGGGGCGGGTGGTCTGTCGTGGTGCGGTGCGGTGCGGTGCGGTCGTGTCGGTGGGGCGTGGGGGAAGTCGGGCGGGCCGACTTCTTGTGCGGGGGTGGGATCAGGTGTGGGGGGTGGGGCTGAGGAAGGTGGTGAGGCGGGGGTTGAGGTCGGGGGCGGCGGCCATGGGGAGGTTGTGGTGGGAGGCGCCGGGGAGGATGGCGACCTCTGCTGCGGGGAGGGTGCGGCGGGCGGTTCGGGCGATGTGGTGGGGGTCGTGGGTGCGGCTGTGCTCGGCGAGGAGGGTGAGGACGGGGGTGGTGAGGGTGCGGAGGCGTTCGGGGGTGGGGCGGGGCCCGGTGATGACGCGGGAGTCGGGGAAGTCGGCGTAGCCGAGGGCGTAGAGCTCGCGCCAGGCGGGGTCGAGGCCGGAGGTGCCGCCGGTCTCCCAGTCGAGGAAGGCACGGGCGCGGGCCGGCGTGCGGTGGGGGAGGAAGAGCGGGACGGCGCGCAGCAGGTAGCCGGGGCGGAAGCCGGCGAAGCACTGGGTGGGGTCGAGCAGGGCGAGCCGGCCGACCCGGTCGGGCGCGTGCAGGGCGTACTCCAGGGCGATCCAGCCGCCGTACGAGTGGCCGCAGAAGTCGGCCCGGGAGACGCCGAGTCCGTCGAGGACGGCGTCCAGCCAGCCGAGCAGCCCGGGGACGCCGTCGAGGGCGGCGCCGTCGTGGACGCTGCGGCCCGGGTCGCCGATGAGGTCGACGGCGAGGACGCGGTGTCCGGCCTCGGCCCAGGCGCCGGCGTTGGCGAACCACATGGTGGAGGTGGCGCCGCCGCCGTGGAGCAGGACGAGCGGGCGGCCGTCGGCGGGACCGCAGGCGTTGATCCGGGTGGTGCCGTGGGCGGTGCGGACGGTGAGCGCCTCGACCGGGACGGGCCAGCGGGCGAGCAGGGCGTCGTAGGCGGCGAGGAAGGGAGCGGTGCGGGCGGACATCCGGGCCTCCGCGGGTGTGGTGTGATGGCGGCCGAGACGGCCGGGCCACTCGGTGGACAAGTATCACGTTGAACAAGTATCTCGCTGAGCGAGAGAATAATGGCACATGCCTACCCGAGGAAGGACGACAGGGTGTCCGAGGTTGTGGAGCCGATGCGGCTGGTCCACCTGCTGCGCGGTCTGACGGTCGAACTCGATCTGTTCGGCGCCGAGTTCGCCGCCGCCAATGGTCTGCACCCGACCGATCTGCGGGCGCTGATCCACCTGCTGGACGCGGCCCGTGCGGGGGAGGTGGTCACGCCGGGCCGGCTCGGTGAGGCGCTGGGGCTGAACTCGGCGGGCACCACCGGTCTGGTGGACCGGCTGGAGCGGCTCGGGCTGATCCGGCGCGAGCGGGACCCGGAGGACCGGCGCCGGGTGCGGCTGCTGGTGGAGGAGCGGGCGATGGAACTGGGGGAGGGCTTCTTCGGCGGGCTGATCGGCGATCTGGTCGCGGCCATGCGGCAGTTCGAGCCGGGGGAGCTGGACACCGCCCGGCGCTTCCTGGCGGCCATGACCGGGGTGGTGGCGGCCGCCAGGGAGAAGTGACCGGCCGGAACTACGCGGGCCCGAGGGTCCAGCTGATCACCGAGAGCGTCGCCATCGACGTCAGCGTCGACCAGAGCACCGCGTCCCGGGCGAGGGCGGTGCCCTGCTGGTACTCGCGGGCGTAGGTGTACACGTTCTGCGCGGTGGGCAACGCGGAGAACAGCACCACCGTGAGCAGTTGGTGGGCGGGCAGGTGGAGCACGGGGCCGGCCACCACGAGTGCGACCAGGGGCTGCGCCACGGTCTTGAGTGCGACCGTCAGCCCGACCTCGGGGCGGCGCGGTCGCCCGTCCGCCGGCGGGCGGTTGTGCAGCGAGATGCCGAGGGCGATCAGGGCGGTCGGGACGCCGGCGGCGCCGAGCAGTTCGCAGGAACGATTCAGCTCGGCGGGCAGGTGCATCCCCGTCGCCGAGGCGACCGCGCCCAGCGCGGTGGCCAGCAGGATCGGGTTGCGGACGGGCAGGGTGAGCAGCGCCCGGCGGCCGGCCGCGCCGCCGTCCAGGACGGCCAGGACGGCGGGGGTGACCAGCAGGATCTGGAACAGCACCACGGGTGCCACGAAGGAGGCGTCGCCGAGGACCTGCACGGCCACCGGGATGCCGAGGTTCGCCGAGTTGACGTAGCCGGAGGCCATCGCGCCGATGGCCAGTTCGCCGGGCTTGCGGTGGAACAGCAGCCGCCCGGCGAGCAGCCCGAGGCCGGTCGCGACCACGGTGCCGGCCGCGAAGGCGAGCATCGAGGCGTTGGCGAAGCGGTCCAGCGGGGTGCGGGCGATCATCAGGAACAGCGCGGCCGGCATCGCCACGTGGAAGACGAACCGGTTGAGCACCGTCTCGGCCTGCGGTCCGAGCAGCCCGGTGCGGCCGACGACGTAGCCGACGCCGGTGAGCGCCCAGATCGGCGCGAAGGCGGACAGCAGGGGGTGCAGGGCTGGCATGGTTCCTCGGATCGCTCGGACGGATCTGCCGGTTCGGCGGGGGTCTCCCGTCGGGGGCGTCGACTCCCGAGCGTGGTGACCCCCCGAAGCCCATGAACCCCCGGGGCAGTAAACCAGTGGCCGTCGGCGGGGTGATCAACGGGCCGGGCGCGGCCCCGCCACCCGGCAGGATCGTCCAGGCCGGTCGTCCGTACGGGGGGAGGGCCGCCAGTGCCGACCGCCCGGGCCTACGATGAGCCGATGGACGACCACTACCTGAGCCTGTCCGAGGTGGAGACGATCGCGCGCCGGGCCCACCGGGGGCAGGTGGACAAGAACGGCCACCCGTACGGCGAGCACATCGCGGCGGTCGCCCGGGGGACGGCGGCGCGCGGCGGCAGTGCGGCGCAGATCGCGGCGGGCTGGCTGCACGACACCGTCGAGGACGACCGGCTGAGCCGGGAGTGGCTGGCCGGGGCCGCGCTGCCGGCGGAGACCAAGGCGATCGTGGAGGCGCTCACCCGGCGCCCGGACGAACCGGTCGAGGAGTACGCCGCGCGCATCCTGGCCACCCCGGGCGCGCTGCTGGTCAAGCGCGCGGACCTGGCGCACAACTCCGATCCGGCCCGCCTGGCCACCCTGGACCCGGCGACCGCCGAGCGGCTGGTCGCCAAGTACGCGCGGATGCGCGAGCTGCTCGGGCTCACCGGCGAGCTGTAGTCCGCGACGGGGAGTCCGCGACCGGGAGACCGCGACCGGGAGTCCGCAACGGGGAGTGCGCGACCGGGAGTCCACGGGCAGCCGTCGACGACCAGGAGACCACGAGCCGGGCCGCCGGAGAACCGCGAGAGGGCCCGGACCACGCGGGTCGCGCGGGTCCGGGCCCTCTCGGGCACCCCGGTGGTCCCTGTCCGACCCCCGGGGTGTGGGGGGAGTGGTCAGGTGACGGGAGGAGGCAGGTGAGCCGACGGGGCCGGCTTAGTACCAGTGGTTGGCCTGCCAGAAGGCCCAGGCGGCGTTCGGGCTGCCGTAGCGGGTGTTCATGTAGTCCAGCGCCCACTTGATCTGGGTGGCGGCGTTGGTCTTCCAGTCCGCACCCGCCGAGGCCATCTTGGAGCCCGGCAGCGCCTGGGCCAGGCCGTACGCGCCCGAGCTCGGGTTGGTCGCGGTCACGTTCCAGCTGGACTCGTGGGCGATGATCTGGCTGAAGGACGACAGCTGGTTGGCCGGGACGATCTGGGCGGCGACGGCCTGCGGGGAGGCGGTGGCGGCGTTCGCGGTGGCGGGCAGGACACCCGCGCCCAGGGCGGTCAGACCGGCGGTGCCGGCGAGAATCGCGGCGGAAGTGCGCATACGGAGCTTGAAAGCGGGCATGAAGAACAAGACCTCAATCAGGTTGGGCCGGGTCACACCCCGCCCTGGACCACGGCCGGACAGGGGCCGGAACGGTCGCGGGGCGTGACTCGGCAGCAAGCCGTTCACCGGCGGGACAGGAGCCGGTGCGGCTGACGACGGAAGCCATTGTTGGCAGACCGGATCGGCCGTCGCCAAGACCCCCTCGTTACGACCCGCGGTCGTACGCGGCGGGGCGCCGTGGATTCGAAGGGCCGGTTGCGCGGAGCGCGCCGACCGGCGCTGAGCTGCGCGAACGCGAGGAGTGCGGGAACGGGTCGGGTGTTCGGCGGGTGTCTACTACGGTCCGTCGTTGGGCTTGATCACGTGTGAGCGCACTCACCGCCCGGGGGTAGGCGGCCGTCACTCGGCGACCCGGGGGCGGCACTTTGGGTGCAGGGGATCAAGCCCGCGCTGAGACCGGCGCCACACTTCGCGCTCTGACCGTCGCGGCCGGCCTCGCGGCCGCCGCCGTCCTCGCCCTCACCGGCGCCACCGCCGCGTCGGCCGTCGACTGACCGGGCCCCACCCCCGGCGCGAACGTCACGGCCAACGGGTGGCCGTAACCCGGCCCGGGCAGCGGCGCGGAGCCCGGGCCGTCGGCTGACCGCACGCTGGGGCAGCCGTCGCCGGATGGCACCGACCGGGCCCGCCGCCGAGTGGCCGTGAAGACGAGAAGAGGCGCCCGTCCGGACACGTCCGGACGGGCGCCTCGCCGTTCTGCCCGGGAGGAACCGGGCTCCTTCTCAGATCCGGCAGCGGGCGGACCGTGCTTGCGGCCCGGCGGTCGAAGGCGGGCAGGCGCCGATCCGATGGTCGGGGAAGCGGCTAGCGCAGGTCGCCCAGCCGCCGGTGCCGGACGGCCCGGGCCGTGAGCCGGTCCGCTTCGGTGGCCGCCGCCAGGGTGTCGAGCGCCGCGCCGACGGCCTGCCCGAGCCGGGTGCAGAAGGCCTCCGGCTCCTCTGCGGCGTCCGGCAGCTCCGGGACCACCTCGTCGACCAGCCCGACCTCCGCCAGGTGGTGCGCCCCGATCCCCTGGGAGCGGGCCAGCTCGGCGGCGTGGGCGCCGTCCCGGTGGACGATCGCCGAGGCGCCCTCCGGCGGCAGCGGCGCCAGCCAGGCGTGCTCGGCGGCGATCACCCGGTCCGCCGGTAGCAGCGCGAGCGCCCCGCCGCCCGAACCCTGGCCGAGCAGCACGGCCAGGACGGGCGTGCGCAGGGCGAGCAGGGTGGTCAGGCAGTGCGCGATCTCCACCGCGATGCCGTCCAGCTCGGCCTGGGCGGACAGCTCGGCGCCGGCCGTGTCCACCACGGTGACCAGCGGCAGCCCGAGCTGTTCGGCCCACCGCGCGGTGCGCCGTACGGCCCGCAGGTCGGCGGCGGTGAAGGGGCGCTCGTGGTCGGGGGTCCGCCGCTGCTGCCCGACGACCAGGACGGGCCGGCCGCCGAGCAGGGCCAGCGCCCGGACCAGTGCGCCGGCGCGTCCGCCGGGGGCGTCCAGCAGCACCAGTTCCTCGGCGGTGTGCCGCAGCAGCTCGCGGGTGCCGGGGCGGTCGGGGCGCCGGGTGCGGCGGACGGAGTCCCAGGCGTCGGGGCGCTCGGGGCCGGCCGGAGCGGTCGCGGGAGCGGGGGAAGTGGAAGGGGCCGGAGGACCGGAAGGGGATGGAGGAGTGGAAGGGGATGGAGGAGCGGAAGGGTCTGGAGCAGCGGAACGGGACGGCGGTGCGGCGGTGAGGACGGCGAGCGTGCGGCGGAGCAGCTCGCGCAGCTCCTGCGGCGGGACGACGGCGTCCACCAGCCCCTGCCCGGCGAGCGTTTCGGCCCGCTGGACGTCCGGCGGCAGCTCCACGCCGCGCAGCTCCTCGTACACGCGCGGGCCGAGGAAGCCGAGCCGGGCGCCCGGCTCGGCGAGGACCAGCTGGCCGAGCGTGCCCCAGGAGGCGAAGACCCCGCCCATGGTGGGGTTGCGCAGGTAGGTGAGGTAGGGGAGGCCGGCGGCGCGGTGCGCCTGGACGGCGGCGGTGATCCGCAGCATGCAGAGGAAGGCCGCCGAGCCCTCCTGCATCCGTGTCCCGCCGGAGACCGGCAGGGCGAGCAGCGGCAGCCGCTCGGCGGTGGCGCGCTCGACGGCGCGGGTGATCCGCTCGGCGGTGGCGACGCCGATCGAGCCGCCGAGGAAGCCGAACTCGGAGGCGACCAGGGCGACCGGGCGGCCGTCGATCAGGCCCGCGCCGGTGAGGACGGCCTCGTCCAGGCCGGTGCGCTCGCGGGCGCGGTCGAGCGAGGCGCGGTAGTCGGGGTCGGTCCGGTCGACGGCCGGCGGCTCGTCCCAGCCGCGGAAGCCGCCCGGGTCGACCAGCAGGCCGATCAACTGGTGGGCCGTCAGTGCCGTGCCCGAGCCCGTACCCATGCCCACCCCGTCAGAGATCGTTCCGGTCCGCGTCCGCCGTGATCCGCCGCGCGACGCGGCGCTCTGTCCGGCACTCTATGCGGCACGGTTCGGGCGGGACAGCTCCGGCATGAGTTCGATGACGGTCGATCCCTGTGCCGGACATGCGGTCCGTGGGCTTCCTGTGGACGCCGGGCGCGCGTCGCCCGCGTCGCCCGCGTCGCCCGTACGACGTCAGGGACGCGTACGGAAGCACGGGCCCCGCGTCAGAGCGGCGTCAACGGGGCGGGACCGCAGGGGCGCGGACCGCTTTGCTGAGGTGCATCGGCGGAACGCCGTCCGGTGCGCCGGCACGAGCGCCTTCGGGCGTACGGGCCTTCGGGCGTATGGGCCTTCGGGCACACGGCACACGGGCACGCAGGCGCGTGGGCGGGCGGAGAGGCAGGGGCGGGGCCATGACGGACAGTGGTGCGGGACAGGGCCGGATCGTGGTCGGCGTCAGCGGCTCGCTGGGCAGCCTCACCGCACTGCACCGCGCGGTGGCCGAAGCCCGCCGGACGGAAGTCGAGGTGCTCGCGGTGCTCTGCTGGACCCCGCCCGGAGACGAGCTCGGCTACCGCCGCACCCCCTGCCCGCCGGTGGTCGACGCCGGTCGCAACGCCGCCGTGGCCCGGCTGCGGCGGGCCCTCGACGAGGCCTTCGCCGGACGCCACGCGGGCGTCCGGCTGCGCTGTCAGGCCGTCCGCGGCGACACCGGCCACACCCTGGTGCGGTGCGCCGACCGGCCCGGGGACCTGCTCGTGCTCGGCGCCGGACGGGAACGCGGCCGCCTGGCCCGACTGGTGCACCCGTCCGTCACCGCCTACTGCGTCCGGCACGCCACCTGCCCGGTCCTGGCCGTCCCGCGCCCCCCGCTGCAGCGCGACCTGGAGGCGCTGGAGCACGGCCACGGGCTGTGGGAGCCGGCGGGCGGTCGCTAGGACCGCAGTCGCCACAACCGCAACGGTGCTCAGGACGGCAGCCCGGCCGCCTCGGCGAGGACGGCGGCGGTCCGTCGGCCGGCGGCCAGGGTGGCGGGGTCCGTGGCCGGGAGGCAGCGGCGGGCCTCGGGGCGGTAGACGGTCATCACCACACCGGCGTGGTCGGTGGGGAGTTCGAGGGTGCGTACCGCCGACATCTGCCTTGTCAGAACAGCGCTCAACTGCCGGGTGTGCTCGACGGCCACGACGTCGTCCGCCGTGCCGTGGACCAGCCGGAGCGGGACGGGGGAGGGGGCCTGCGCCAGGTGGTCGAGCGGGGCCCCGCCGGTGGTGACGGCCCTGGTCGAGTAGGGGGACGCGATGCCGACGGCGGCGGTGGGGCGCAGCTCGGCGGGGGTGTCCGGGTGGGTGGCCACGGCGATCGCCTCGCGGCCGCCCATCGACCAGCCGGCCAGGACGAAGCGGTCCGGGTCCCCGCCGTGCTCGGCGGCGATCCCGCGGGCGCGGGCCAGCGAGGCGAGCAGTTCGGCCCCGCCGCCGTCCGGCTGCTCGGCGCTCCAGTCCGGGACGAGCACCAGCAGTCCCAGCCCGGCGGCCTCCTGGGCCAGCGGCCGCAGCACGTCGCGCTCGTTCGGGCCGCTGCCGTGCCAGAGCAGCACCACGGGGGCCGGCCCGACGGCGTCGGCGACCGGACGGTGGACGTCCATCAGCCGCCCGGCCGCGTACGGGACGACGGCCGGACCGGCCTCCGGCCGAGCGTTCGTCATGCGGGCTTCCCCTCCGGTTCGGCGAATGATCACGGAGCTGGTACTGTACTTCTCGTCGCGAGGGAGTGATTCCTCGTCAGGCGTCAGTGGTGCTACCAGAGCACGTCCTACTTTCAGTAGGAAGAGTCCGTGCGACCCGGGCCTGGCGCTCCGAGATCGGACAGGGTCCGGTGCCGTGGAAACGGCGCCGGGCCCTGTCCGCGTTTCCGGGAGCGGGACGACGGCCCCGGAACCCGGGAGACCGCCGGGCGCTCAGGGCACCGGGCGGTCGGGAGGCCCCGAGGGACGCCCGGAGGAAACACCGGGCGCTCAGGACACCGGGCGGTCGGAGCCCAGTTCCCGCGAGATCCGCAGGCCGACCTGGGCGACCACCGGGCCGAGGGCGCGGACCCGGGCGGCGGTCATCCGCGAGGTGAGGCCGGAGACGGACAGCGCGGCGGTGACCTCGCCGGTGTGGTCGAAGATCGGGGCGGCGACGCAGCGGACCTCGGGCTCGTTCTCGCGGTCGTCGATCGAGTACCCGCGGGCGCGGATGCGGGCGAGGTCGGCGCGGAGCCGGGGCTCGTCGGCGATGGTCCAGGCGGTCACCGGGCGCAGGCCGGCCGCGACCACCTCGGCGACGGCCTCCTCGGGCAGCCAGGCGAGGATCGCCTTTCCGGTCGCGGTGCAGTAGGCCGGGGCGCGGCTGCCGACCCGGGAGGCCATCCGGACGTTGGTCTCGTCCTCGACCTTGTCCAGGTAGACGATCCCCGGCGCCTGCCAGACGGTCAGGTGGACGGTCTCGCCCGCCTCGCGCTGGAGCCGGCGCAGGTGTTCGGCGGCGACGCTGCGCAGGTCGAGGGTGGTCAGGTAGGCCTGGCCGAGCCGCAGCGAGCCGTGGCCGAGCCGGAACCAGCCGGTCTCGCGGTCCCGGTCGAGCAGGTGCTCGTCCAGCAGGGGGCCGGCCAGCCGCAGCACCGTGCTCTTGTTGAGGCCGAGCCCGTCGGCGAGTTGGGCGAGCGGGACGCCGCGCCCGTCGCCGTGGTCGCGGACGTAGCCGAGGACGGCGAGCGCGCGGCGCAGCGAGGAGGACTGGTTGCGTTCGGTCGCGGGCTTCTTGGGCGCCGTCTCCGTCATGGGTCCGTTCCCCTGGTGATCGTTCTGCCGGTGTTCCCCCGCTGGTCGGCGGCGGTTGTCAGAACGTACCCGTTCGCGGCCGGACAGCCGCATCTTCGATACAACGTTGTGCAGTGCAAAACTTTGGCCAACTCCCTCTTGTTGGCGCCGATCGCGCCCGCCTAACGTCCCTGCCATCGAGCAGGCGACGTCGCCCCACCCGAGCGCTGCGCCCTGCCGTACCCCCACCACTTCACCCACCATCGGCCCCGGTCAGGGCCTGCTTCGACGTGCCCGTCCCCAGCGGCGGACGTCTCGGCGGCAGCTGTCGGGAGGGGAGGTCTCCACCATGCGACTCATCGGACGGTCCGCCGCGGCCGTCGTGCTCGCCGCCGGCTGCCTGGCCGCCACCGCCTGTGCCCCCGGCACCGCCTCGCCGGCGGGCGACAAGGCCGCCGACGACCGGACCGGCACCCTGCAGGTCTGGCTGTACAACGAGGCGGGCAACGCGGCCAAGGAGGCCGTGATCGCCAAGGCGGTGACCGAGTTCCAGTCCTCCCACCAGGGCGTCACCGTCAACGTCAGCTACATCGACACCGACGCCTCGGCCCGCGCGGCGAAGATGAAGGGCGCGTTCAACGACCCGAACAGCGCCCCCGACCTGGTCGAGTTCGGCAACACCGACCTGCCCGGCTACGTCGCCGCCGGCGGCCTCGCCGACATCACCGCCGAGCTGGACAAGTGGCAGGACAAGGGCGACCTCGACCCGGCGATCGCCAGGACCGCCGTCGTCGACGGCAAGACCTACGGCCTGCCCTGGTGGGTCGGCGTGCGCGCGCTGTACTACCGCACCGACCTGTTCACCGAGGCCGGCCTCACCCCGCCGACCTCGTACGCCGAACTGGTCGCCGCCAACCAGAGGATCCACGCCGCCCACCCGGACACCTTCGGCATCGCCGTCGGCGGCAAGTACACCTTCGCCGCACTGCCCTTCGTCTGGGACGCGGGCGGCGACATCGCCACCAAGGACGGCTCCTCGTTCAAGGCCGCGATCGACTCGCCCGCCTCGCAGGCCGGGATCAAGCGCTACACCGACCTGTTCGGTGCCGACGGCTGCCCCGCCCAGCAGTGCGCGGACCTGACCGGCGGCAAGACCGTCGACCTGTTCGCGGCCGGCAAGTCGGCGATGGCGGTGCTGCTGAACTCCAACCGCGGCAAGGTGGAGGCGGGCGCGGTCAAGGGCAGGTACGGCGTGGTGCCGCTGCCCGGCGAGAAGCCCGGCTCGATCGCCCCGGCCTTCGCCGGCGGCAACAACCTGGGCGTGATGAAGGCGGCCAAGCACCGCACGCTGGCCGTCGAGTTCGCCGAGCTGCTGGCGGGCCCCACGTACCAGGAGCAGATGTACGACGCGATGGGGAACCTGCCGACGCTCAAGTCCGTCAGCGGCAAGGTCGCGGCGAAGGACGCGTTCCTGAAGCCCTTCACCGACACCATCGCGGCCGGCACCAGGTTCGTCCCGCTCGACCAGGCGTGGGCGCAGATCGACGCCCAGGCGGTGATCCCGACGATGCTCCAGCAGGTCGTCACCGGCAAGGCGGACGTGGCCAAGGCCTCGGCCGACGCCGCCGCGCAGGTCTCCTCGGCCTTCGCCGCGCGCTGACGCCCGACAGAGAGACAGGTCCGCACGTGTCCGTATCCACCCCGACCGCCCCGGCGCCGCCTTCCCCGCAGAGGCGCCGAGGGGGCAGGGCGCCGGCCGCACCCCCGGGCGGTCGGCGCCGGCGGCCCCCGCTGCTGCTGCTCCTTCCGGCCGCGGTCGTCCTGATCCCGCTGGTCGCCTACCCGATCTACCAGCTCGGCCTGCTGTCCGTCCTGGACTTCGGGCAGGCCCAGGCCTCCGGCGGAGTCCCGACCTCCTTCGTCGGCTTCGGCAACTACACGAGGATCCTCGAGGACGAGCAGTTCTGGACGGTGCTGTTCCAGACCATCGGCTTCGCCGCGTTCTGCGTGGTCGCCACCCTGGCCGTCGGCGCCGCCCTCGCGGTGCTGCTCACCAAGGTCGGCCGGTGGCCGCGGCTGGTGCTGACCACCGCGGCGATGGCCGCCTGGGCGGCGCCGGCGATGACCGGTTCGACGGTGTGGAGCTTCCTGTTCGACACCAACCTCGGCCTGGTCAACCACACCCTGGAGGGGCTCGGGCTATCCGGCTTCCACGAGTTCAACTGGTTCTACGACAAGTGGACGGCGTTCCTGATCGTCGGCGCCGTGGTGGTGTGGCACTCCTACCCGTTCGTGATGGTCACCCTCTACGCGGGCATCCGGGCCATCCCGGAGGAGATCATGGAGGCCGCCGCCCTGGACGGCGCCAACACCTGGACCACCTTCCGCCGGATCACCGCGCCGATGCTGCGCCCGATCCTGACCATCGTGGTGATCCAGTCGGTGATCTGGGACTTCAAGGTCTTCACCCAGATCTACGTGATGACCGAGGGCGGCGGCATCGCCGGCCAGAACCTGGTGCTCAACGTGTACGCGTACCAGAAGGCGTTCGCCTCCTCGCAGTACGGGCTGGGCGCGGCGATCGGCGTGATCATGCTGCTGATCCTGGTGATCCCGACGGTCCTGTACATCCGCACCCTGCGACGGACGGGGAACGAACTGTGAGCCCGGTGAACTCCCTTGCCGTGGAACCGACTCGGGATTCCGACGGCCCCCGGGCCGGTGGCGGCCGAACCGGTCGCGGCCGGCCCGGCGGCCGGGGCGACCGCGGCCGGAACACCCGGGGCCGGTGGCGGCTGGCCGCCAACACCGGTGCGGTCCTGCTGGGCGTGGTCACCGCCTTCCCGATCTTCTGGATGGTGCTCTCGGCCTTCAAGCCCAAGGGCGAGATCCAGTCGCTCGACCCCAGGCCGTGGACCGCCCACCCCACGCTGGAGAGCTTCCGCCAGGTGCTCAGCGTGGACGGCTTCAGCCGCTACTTCGTGAACAGCCTGGTGGTCGCGCTGTCGGTGGTGGTGCTGTCGGCGGTCGTGGTCTTCCTGGCGGCGGTGGCCGTGACCAGGTTCCGGTTCCGGTTCCGCACCACCATCATGGTGATGTTCCTGATCGCCCAGATGATCCCGGTCGAGGCGCTGACCATCCCGCTGTTCTTCATGTTCCGCGACGCCGGCCGGTTCGCGCCGGGCATCGGGCTGAACACCCTGGCCTCGCTGGTCCTGGTGCAGCTGGCGTTCTCGCTGCCGTTCGGGATCTGGATGATGCGCGGCTTCGTCGCGGCCGTCCCGGTGTCGATCGAGGAGGCCGCGCAGATCGACGGGGCCGGCCGGACCCGCATCCTGTGGCGGATCCTGCTGCCGCTGGTGGCCCCGGGCCTGGCCGCGACCAGCGTGTTCTCCTTCATCGCGGCGTGGAACGACTTCGTCTTCGCCAAGACCTTCATCATCAGCGCCACCCAGAACCAGACGCTGCCCTCGGCGCTGCTGGTCTTCTTCAAGCCGGACGAGAACGACTGGGGCGGCATCATGGCGGCGTCCACGCTGATGACCGTGCCGGTGCTGATCTTCTTCATCGCGGTGCAGCGCAAGCTGGTCTCCGGGTTGGCGGGCGCGGTGAAGGACTGACCTCCGCCGCCCGCCGGGCCGCCCGGGAGTCCCGCTGCCGGGCCGGGACTCCCGGGACCGGCCTGGGCCGCCCGGCCCCGGGCGGCCCAGGCCCAGGGTGGCTCAGGAGACGAAGCCGACGACGTCGCCGCCCTGCCGGCTCCGGGCGAGCCGGAGCCAGCCGACGACCTCGGCGACGGCCTCGGCCACCTCGCGCTCCGGCGCCGGGGGACGACCCTCGCGCTCGGCCCGTTCGAACTGCGCCAGGGCCCGCCGGCAGTCCTCGGCCGACCAGGTGGCGCAGGACGGCACGTCGCAGTGGGGCAGTTCGGCGGGGAGGCCGCCGCCGTACTGGAAGTCCGCGACCGAGACCGCGGTGATCCCGTACGCCTTCAGGCCGTCGTCGACGACCTCCAGCCAGGTGCCCCGGAACGGGCCGAAGGAGTCGACCTCCAGCGGTTGCCCGACCAGCCAGCACAGCCGCCGGTAGGCGTAGCCGTACTGGAAGGCGTGGCCCTCGTCCCCGGAGAAGGGGCCGCCGTGCACCACGGCGCGCAGCGCCGCCAGGGCGGTCGGAGCGCCCTGCGCGATCTCGTCGGCGAAGTGCTCGTCGGACCGGTCCAGGGACGGGCCGAAGTACGCGAGGGCCTCGTCGACCGCCCCGTCGTTGCCGCTGCCGACGCGGCGCCGGAGCTCCGCGGGGTCGACCAGGTACGCGCGCAGGAAGGAACTCATGCCAGCACGGTAGCGGTCGCAACGGACAGCCGGACGGGCGGGGCCGATCGCCCCGTGCGGTGCCGGTGCGGGGCGAACGGACTTTCCGGGCAAGCAAATTGACTGACCGGAAGGGGTGGCCGCGCCCGGCACGCGGGCGTGCGGGCGCGGTCCGGGTTCAGGCCGCCGCCGCGGCGTCCCGGGCCGGGACGGCGACCAGCACGAACTCCGCGCCGGCGTCGTCCCGGACCAGCGCGGTACGGCCGAACGGCGCCGGCGCCGGCCCGGTGACGACGGTGCCGCCGAGGGCGCGCAGCCGGTCGGCCGTGCGGTCGGTGTCCTCGGTCGCGAAGTGGACCAGCCAGCGCGCGCCCGTACCCGTGGCCGGGTCGGCGGGGCCGATGCTGCACGCGGGCAGTCCGGCCACCCGGGCGAGGGCGTGGCCCGCCCGCGGCCGGTCGTAGCCGTAGCCGAAGACCCGGTGGTAGAAAGCCCGCGCGGCGTCCGGGTCGGGGGAGAGGTGTTCGTTCCAGGCGAGCACGCCCGGCTCGTCGACCAGGCCGGCGCCGTCGATGGTGCCGGCCTGCCAGAGCCCGAAGCGGGCGCCGAGCGGGTCCACGGCGAGGGCGGCGCGGCCCTGCTCGGGCACCTCGTACGGCTCCCGGGCGAGGCGGCCGCCGGCGGCCCGGACGGCGGTGAGGGTGCGAGCCGGGTCGGGGCAGGCGAGGAAGGTGGTCCAGGCGGCGGGCGGGTCGGTCGGCCGGGCCCGTACGACGCCCGCGACCTGGGCGCCGTACCGGGTGGCCACCGCCTCGGCGGGGCCGGTCGGGACGAACTCCCAGTCGAACAGCGCACCGTAGAAGGCCTGCGCCCGTGCGGTGTCCGGCGTCGTGAGCACGACCCAGCACGGGACTCCGGCGTGGTAGACGCCCGGCTTCGGCATGCGGCCTCCTGACGAGCCCGGTGGCCGGTGCCCGGCGGTCGGTTCCGGGCGGTCGATGCCCGGCGTTCGGGTCCGGATGTTCGGCGCCCGGTGGCTGTGGGGTTCGTGCCACCGGCCCACTCGCCAGCCTCCGTGCCCGGCGGGTGCACGGCAAGCCGGGGGTCAGGACACCCCCTGCGGCCGGAACTGGATGCTGATCCGCGGGCCCACCGGGCGGGCCGTCTTGGGGATCGCGTGCTCCCAGGTGCGCTGGCAGGAGCCGCCCATCACCACCAGGTCCCCGTGGCCGAGCGGGTGGCGGACGACCGTCGCGCCGCCGGACCGGGGCCGCAGCGCGAGGGTGCGCGGCTCGCCGACGGAGAGGATCGCCACCATGGTGTCCTCGCGGGCGCCGCGCCCGATCCGGTCGCCGTGCCAGGCCACGCTGTCCCGGCCGTCCCGGTAGTAGCAGAGGCCGAGGGTACGGAACGGCTCGCCCAGTTCCTGGGCGTAGTGCCGGCTCAGCGCGGCCCGGGCCAGGCCCAGCACCGGGTGCGGCGGCTCGGCCTGCGCCGGGTAGGAGGCCAGCAGGCGCGGGACGTCGACCGTCCGCTCGTACATCTCGCGGCGCTCGGCCCGCCAGGGCACGGTGGCGGCCAGCTGTTCGAACAACTCGTCCGCCCCGTGTAGCCAGCCCGGGAGCACGTCCAGCCAGGCGCCGTCGCCGAGCGGCTGCCGCCGCAGGCCGTCGAGCGGGCCGAGGCGGATGCCGACGCGGTCCGCGTCGTCGAACAGCGAGGGCTGGAGGTGGACGGTGCCGTGCATGGGACCAGCCTACGCCTTCGTTCGAACACCTGCTCGAACAAGGGGTGGCCGACGTCGAAGGTCGCCCGGCGGTGGGGCCGGGGCATGGATATGCCGGGCGATGCAAGGCCGAATTCAGTGAATGCCTTCGATTTGCAGGCCTAATGGGGATAGTGGCAACCTAATCGCAGACATCAAAGAGCTTTGGCATCGGAAAGTGAAGGATCATGTCGGACGGCGCCCGCGTCATCGTCGGAGTCAGCGGATCACTGCACAGCCTGACCGCCCTGCACCGGGCGGCCGAGGAGGCCCGGGTCCGGCAGGCCGTCCTGGTCCCGGTGCTCGCCTGGACGCCGGTCGGCGGCGAGCGCAACTACCGCGCCCGGCCGTGCCCGCCGCTGCTGCGCGCCTGGCAGGAACTCGCCGAGGCGCGGATGGAGAGCGCGCTGGAGCAGGCCTTCGGCGGCCTGCCGATCGGCGTGGCGGTGCGGCCGCTGGTCGTCCGCGGCGAGGCGGCGGCGGTGCTGACCGGGCTCGCCGACCGCCCCGGCGACCTGCTGGTGGTCAGCACCGGGGAGCAGGGCGGTGTCCGCGCCAGGGTGCGCGGGCTGGCGCGCCGCTCGGTCACCCGGCACTGCCTGAACCGGGCCCGCTGCGGGGTGCTCGTCGTCCCGCCGTCCACCCTGCACGAGGACCTGCGCGCGCTGCACCGCGGCATCGACCTGCGGGAGCTCGCCACGGCCTGACGGGCCGTCACATGCGGTGCACCATGCGCCCGTCGACCACCGTCAGGGTGGGCCGCAGCTCGCGCAGCGCGTCCACCGGGCAGTCCAGCGGATCGACCGGCCACAGCGTGAGGTCGGCGAACGTCCCCGGCCGCAGGCTGCCGCGCAGCGCGCTCTCGCCGGTCAGCCGGGCCGCGTTCACGGTGTGCAGCGCGACCGCCTCGGCCCGGCCGATCGCGTGCTCCGGCCCGACCACCCCGGCCGTGGTGCCCCGGGTGGTCATGCCCCACACCGACACCATCGCGCCGTACGGGCCGACCGGGAAGTCCGAGCCGCCGGTGATCAGCGCGCCCTCGTCCAGCCACTCGCGCAGCGGGAAGAGCGCGGCGGTGCGCTCCTCGCCCCAGGCCCGCTGCTGGGTGAGCGCGCCGTCGTGCAGCAGCGGGTGCTGGACCGTCACCGGGATGCCGAGCGCGATCGCCCGGGCCCGCTGCCCCGGGCGGGCCAGGCCGCCGTGCTCGACCACCAGCGTGCCGGGCGGCAGGCCCGGGCGGCGCTTCAGCAACTGCTCGAAGACGTCCAGCAGCACTCGCAGCCCGCGGTCGCCCCAGGCGTGCACCCCGACCCGCCAGCCGCGCTCCACCACCCGGTCCACCGCCGCGAGCAGCTCGACCGGCTCCCAGAGCAACCGGCCGTGGTAGCAGGGCTGCCCCTGGTACGGCTCCTCCACCGCGGCCGCCTCGAAGCCGCCGTCGATGCCGAACTTGACGCCCCAGAGCCGCAGCCGGTCGTCGTCCCGGCCGGCGGCGCGCCAGTCGTCCATCCGGTCCAGCAGCGCGTCCACCTGCTCCGGCGTGCGGGCGGCGAAGCCGGAGACCAGCGCCCGGACCCGGACGGCCAGGGCGCCCTCGGCCCGGGCGGCGTCCAGCACGTCGAGGTCCTCGACCGGGACCAGGCAGTCGCGGACCGTGCCGATCCCGCAGGCGGCGTAGTCGGCGGAGGCGGCGCGCAGGCCCTCGATCCGCTCGGCGAGGGTGGGGCGCGGCAGCACCCGTTCGACCGGCTCGACCGCCCGGTTGATCAGTCGGCCGGTCAACCGCCCGTGCTCGTCGCGCTCGATCACACCGCCGGGCGGCGCCTCGGTGGACTCGGTGATCCCGGCGAGTCGCAGGGCGGCCGAGTTGAGCACCATGTTGTACGCGCCGCGGCGCACCAGCACCGGGTGCTCGGCGGTAGCCGCGTCCAACTCCGCGGTGGTGGGCATCCGTTGCTCGGCCAGCAGCACCTCCTGCCAGTTGACCGTGGTGCGGATCCACTCCCCGGCGGGGGTGGCGGCGGCGCGCTCGCGGATCAGGCCGAGGAACCCGGCGAGGTCGCGGGCCCGGTGGACCGGCACGCCGTGGACGCTGTGCCCGGCCAGGATCAGATGGGTGTGGGTGTCGTCGAAGGCGGGCAGCACGGTCGAGCCCGCGGCGTCCACCACCTCGGTGGCCGGGCCGATCAGGGCGTCCAGCCCGTCGGGCGCGGCGGAGAGGGCGGTGATCCGGCCACCGGTGACGGCGACCGCCCGGCGGGGCGGCTCGCCGGGCACCAGGGTGTGCACGGCGGCGGCGCGGATCAGCAGGTCGGCGGGGGCGGTGGCGGTCATCGCGGCTCCTCGGGGTGGGGCAGCCCGGTGACCTTCTCGACGTACCGAAGGCTGGGCTCGGCGAGCAGTCCGTGCAACTCGGTGAACACCGCGCGGGCGGGCACCGCGTTCCAGTCGGCGGGCAGCAGCTGGGCGGGCAGCCCGGGGTCCAGGTACGGCAGCCGGCGCCACTGGGTGAGCATCGGCACGTAGTCGCGGAACGCCTCGGCGGGGTCCACCGGCGACCGTCCGCGCAGTTCCTCGGCGGCCGGGCGCCAGGTGTCGGCGAACGCCGCGTACTGTGCCTCGATCGCCGGGAGGTCCCACCAACTCGCCACCGCCGCAAGCGGATCAGCGAAGCCGGCGTACTCGGCGGAGAGGAACAGGTGGACGTAGGCGCTCAGCCCGAGCCGGTCCAGCAGCCGGCGGGCGTCCGGAAGCAGCCGGGCGGGCGCCAGCCAGACCCCGGGGGCGGCGTTGCCGAAGCCGAGCCAGCTCAGCCGGGAGCGCAGCTGGTGGCGGTGGGCGCGGGCGGACTCGGGCACCGAGAAGACCGCCACCACCCAGCCGTCGTCGAGTGCGGCGGGCTCCAGGCTGTGGAAGATCCGTCGGTCGCCCTCCTCGAACACCGGCTCCATCGCCGGGGCCAGCCGGTAGCCGGTCCCCGCGCGGCGCTCCTGGAGCAGGGTGCCGGCCTTCTTCAGCCGGGACGTCGCCGAGCGGACGGCCGGGCCGTCGACGTCCAGCTCGGCCAGCAGGGCGATCAGGTCGGCGATGGATATCCAGCCGCCGAGGCGGCGGACGAACTCGCCGTAGACGGTGTGGATCAGGGAGCTCGGCCGGGGTGTGCTGTCGGACATGCGGGCCCTCCTCCCCGGCGACTGGTGGCGATCATAACGAGAGTGCCGGTCCGGGGGACGCGGATTCCCGCGTTCCCGAGGCGCCCATGGGTCAGGGCCCCACGCGCGGGGCGGGCCGCGCCACGCGTCTGGCAGGCGGCCACGCGCAGGGCGGACCGCTACGCACAGGGCAAGCGGCAGCGTGCAGGGCAGGCTGCAGCGCGCGCAGGGCGGGCCGCAGCGCGTAGGCGGGCCGCTCCGCGCAGGCGCGCCGCTACGCGTAGGCCCCGGAGAGCAGGTGCCCGGCCCCGGGCGCGAAGGCGGGCAGCCCGAGGGCACGCAGGAGCTGGTGCGTGGTGCAGACGGCGGCCGAGACCACCGGCTTGCCCAGCTGCTGCTCGGCCTCCTCGACCGCGGACAGCGAGGGCAGCTGCACACAGGCCGACAGCACCACAGCGTCGGCCTCGGTGTACGCGAGGCCGCGGGCGATCGCGGGCAGCCGGGCCGGGTCGTGGGCGGCGACCTCCAGGTTGTCGGCGATCTCCAGGGCGGCGTGGTCGAGCACCTCGATGCCCTCCGCGGCGAGGTACTCGACCACCGTCCGCGCCAGCGGCCGCAGGTACGGGGTGACCATGGCGACCTTCGCCGCCCCGAGCTCGTGCAGCCCGGCGACCAGGGCGCCGGCGCTGGTGACGACGGGCGCCGGGGCGCCGTTGCGGACGGTGCGCAGGTGCAGTCGCCGTTCGGCCTCGCGGTGGTAGCCGGGGCCGGTGGCCATCACCGCGACCAGGCAGGCGTAGCCGATCACGTCCATCCGGGCGTCCGAGAGCTCGGTGGCGCAGCGGTCGGACTCCCCGTCCATGGAGCGCAGTTGCTCGGGGGTGACCCTGGTCATCCGCATCCGGCTGGAGTGGAAGGTGAACCGCTCGGGGGCGACCGCCTCGCGGGCCCGCAGCAGGGCGGGGACCTCGGTCTCCATGGTGACGTTGGAGCTCGGGACGATCTGGCCGATCCGGTAGGTGGTCATCGGGTGGACGGTCCTTTCCGGTCCGGGACGGGTCAGCGGGCGTCGATCACCGGGTTGGCGAGCGTGCCGATCCGCTCGACGGTGGCCTCGACCACGTCGCCTGGCTGGAGGAACTGCGGGGGCACCATCCCGGCGCCGACGCCCGAGGGGGAGCCGGTGGCGATCACGTCGCCCGGTTCCAGGGTGACGCCGGAGGAGATGTCGGCGATCAGCCGGGCGACGCCGAACAGCATGTGGCGGGTGTTGGAGTCCTGCCGGAGCTCGCCGTTGACCTTCAGCGAGAGGTCGAGCCGCTGCGGGTCGGGGATCTCGTCGGCGGTCACCACGACCGGGCCGAACGGCGCGTAGCTGTCCTGGCCCTTGGAGAAGAACCACTGGCCGGAGCGCCGCTGGTCGCGGGCGCTGATGTCGTTGACGATGCTGTAGCCGAACACGTACCGCAGCGCGTCCGCCTCGGCCACCCGGAAGGCCGGTGCGCCGATCACCACGGCGAGTTCGCACTCCCAGTCGAGCTGCTTGGTGAGGTCGGCGTTGTGCAGGATGGGGCCGCCCGGGCCGGTGACGGCGGTCGAGGGCTTGTCGAACAGCACCGGCCGGTCGGGCAGTTCGCGGTCGGTGTCCAGGGTGCGGTGCGACTCCGCCACGTGCTCCACGTAGTTGAGGCCGACGCCGACGATCTTGCCGGGGCGCAGCGGTGCGCACAGCGCGACCTCGGCGAGCGGCCTGGTGGGCGGGTCCCCGGCGAGCAGCTCCCGGGCGGTGGCCAGGGCCGGTTCCCCGGCGCGGATCAACCCGAGGAGGTCGGGGGGCAGTTGGGCACCGGCGGCGGTGGCGAGGGCGGTCAGGTCGGCGACCCGGTCGCCGTCCAGCCGGGCGCCGAGGCGCGGGGTGCCAGCGTGGCCGGTGCCGTCGGCGTTCCCGGCGTCGTGGGTGCGGAAGGTCAACAGGTGCATGGCGGTGGGGCTCCTGGTCAGGCGGTGGTGGTGGGCTGCTGCCCGTCCGGGTGGGCCTCCTCGCGGTGGAGGCCGAGCGCGTGCATCACCGGGAAGTCGTTGAAGGAGAACAGGCAGGCGTCCTCGCCCTGGTCGAGGTTCGCGTGCTCGTGCCACGCCCAGGACGGGACGACGAAGATGTCGCCCTGCTGCCAGGCGAAGCGCTGTCCGGCGACCACCGAGACTCCCCGGCCCTTGGCCGCGGTGTACACCACCGAGCCGGTGTGCCGGTGGGCGCGGGTGGCCTGGCCCGGGCGGAGCAGCTGGAGGTGGGCGGACATGGTCGGCATCACCGGGCCGCCGGTGACCGGGTTGGTGTACTCCATGATCACGCCGTCGTACGGCGATCCCCCGGTGGCGCGGGCGAGTTCGCGCAGCGCGTGGTAGCTGGGCTCCCAGGGCCAGCCGAACAGCGGCGAGTAGGGCCTGCTCCACTTCTCGGCGCCGTACGGCAGCAGGTTGCCGCCGTAGCTGAGCAGCGAGGAGTTGATGACCGGCCCCGGCCGCTGGTACAGCTCGGGGTGGACCTCGTAGAAGTTGGCGTCGAGGGTGTTGACCAGCGGGATGTCCAGGCCGTCCTGCCAGATCACCGGGGCGTCGTCGGCCTCGTTGCCGTGCTCGTGCCAGGTGTTGTTCGGGGTGATCGCGAAGTCGCGCGGGCCGACCCTCAGCTTCTGCCCGTCCACGATGGTCCAGGCGCCGGTGCCCTCGTGGACGAAGCGCAGCGCGGAGGCCTGGTGGCGGTGCGCGGTCATCGCCTCGCCGGGGCCCATGATCTGCAGGCCGGTGTACAACAGGCCGACGGCGGCGCTCAGTTCGCGGCGGCCGGGGTTGACCAGCATCACCACCCGGCGCCCGGCGTCGTCGGCCTTCACCAGCGGCAGCGCCTTGCGCACCAGCGGGCGGAGGTCGGCGTAGCGCCAGAGCACCGGGACGGACTTCGGCTGGGGGTACCAGGGCTCGATCTCGTTCGCGACCGTCCACAGGGCGCCGGCCTCGTGCGCGGCCAACTCCTTGTAGTAGGCGAGCAGTTCGGGGCTGTCGGTGACCCGGGCCCGGCCGATCCGGTCGTCGTCGAAGGATTCGTGGTCGTCGGAGCCGTCGCGGTGGTCGCGGTGGTCGTCGTGGCGGTCGGGGGCGGGTTCGGGGCTGGTCATGCCTCCTCCTCGGGGAACACCAGCGGCCGCAGCGGGCGCTTGTCCACGTGCAGCCGGAAGACGTCGAAGCGGTTGTAGTGGCCGACGATGTCGTGCATCTGCCGGGGCCGGACGCAGTGGCCGAGGTCGATCTCGGCGTAGACGATGCCCTCCTCGTCCACCAGCGGTTCGGTGACGGGGCGGCCGTCCGGGCCGAAGATCCCGGACAGGGCGCTGTGCGGGCGGGCGAGCTGCTTGCGGACCTGCGGGTCGTCGCCGGCGATCAGGTCCACCATCTCGGGGGAGACGGTGGAGCAGGACACGACGGAGAACACCTTGCCCTCGAAGCAGTGCGCGGCGGTGCGCAGCGCGATCGAGTCCGCCATGTCGTAGTCCTCGGGGCCCACCGGCAGCGCGATGTAGCAGGCGGCGTGGACCAGTTCGCCCTGGGCCAGCAGGGTGAAGCGGGCCAGTGGGTTGGTGTTCTCGCCGCAGGCCAGCGCGCCGAGCGGGCCGACGGCGGTGGGGTGCACCGTGAGGGTGGCGCCGTCGCCCTGCGCCCAGGTCAGCTTCTCCGCCCAGGTCGGCATCAACTTGCGGTGCGCGCTGAGCAGTTCGCCGTCCGCGTCGATGACCAGCACGGTGTTGTACAGCGGCCCGAGGCCTGGCCGGCCGCGTTCGTTGATCCCGATCACCAGCACCACGCCGGCCTGCCGGGCGGCGGCCCGCAGGGTGTCGACGTACGGGCCGGGGACGTCCACGGCGGCCCGGTACAGGCGCTCGTACCAGGGCGAGCCCTGCACCGGGTTCATCGTCCAGTTCCAGTACGGGTAGCCGGGCACGAAGACCTCGGGGAAGACGACCAGTTCGGCGCCGTGCCCGGCCGCCTCCTGGATCAGCGCGACGGCCTTGTCGACGGTGGCGGCGGGGTCCAGGTAGACCGGGGCGGCCTGGACGGCGGCGGCGGTGAAACGGGGCAGGTGGGGCACGGTTCTCATCACTCCTCGGGGGTATCGCCGGGGCGGGGTGGTGACCAGCGGCGGTGGACGGGCGCGGGCGGCTCGCGCAGCAGGTGCAGGCGCGGGGCGACCCGGTCGGCACTCGGACCCGGTGGCCTGCGGCTGCCCGCCCGCCAGGGCTCGGGCCATCGGGCGCCGGGCCCGGTGTAGCCCCGCTCGGCGGCGGCGTGCAGCGTCCAGAGCGGGTCGTACAGCTGGGCGCGGCCGACCGCGACCAGGTCGGCCCGCCCGGCCAGCAGCACGGAGTCGGCGTCGTCGGAACTCGAGATCGCGCCGACCGCGACGGTCGGCAGCCCGGTGGCGGCGCGGACCAGCTCGGCGAAGGGCGTCTGGTAGCCGCGCCCGTACGGCGGCCGCTGGTGCGCCACCACCTCGCCGGTGGAGACGTCCAGCGCGTCCGCCCCGGCGCCGGCCAGCGCGCGGCAGATCGCCACGGCCTCCTCCTCGGTGGTGCCCCCGGGCGCCCAGTCGCTCGCCGAGATCCGCACCAGCAGCGGCCGGCCGGCCGGCCAGACGGCGCGCACCGCCGACAGCACCTCCAGGGGCAGCCGCAGCCGGTGGGCGAGCGGGCCGCCGTACCCGTCGGTGCGGCGGTTGGTGAGCGGGGAGAGGAAGGAGGAGAGCAGATGGCCGTGGCCGAACTGGAGCTCCAGCACGTCGAAGCCGGCCCGGGCGGCCCGCTCGGCGGCGGCCGCGAAGTCCGCTGTGACGGCGGCCAGTTGGATGTCGTTCGCCTCGTGCGGCAGTGCGCTGTCGGCGTCCCATGGGATGGCCGAGGGGGCGAGCAGCGGCCAGCCCTCGGCGAGCGGGCGCCCGACGCCGTCCGGCCCGGGGGCGGCGGTCGCGCCCCGGCGGCCGGCGTGGGTCAGCTGGATGCCGAGCGGGGTGTCGCTCACCGCCCGGACAGCGTCCACGAGTTGACGCCAGGCGGCCTCCTGGGGGTCGGTCCACAGGCCCGGGCACCGGTCGGTGGCCCGGCCTTCGGGGCCGACCGCGGTCATCCCGGCGATCACCAGCCCCGCGCCGCCGAGCGCGTGCGCGGTCAACTGGGCCCGGTCGAAGCCGCTGGGCAGCGTGTCGGGGGAGGTGAAGGTGGCGAGCGGGGGCACCACGACGCGGTTGCGCAGCTCCAGCGCGCCCAGCTTCAGCGGCCGGAACATCGGCGGTACCCCGGGCGAGCCGCCGAAGGCGGTGTCCACGGCGTCCACGAAGGCGGGGTCGCGGGCCCGCAGGTTGCCGTAGGTGACCCGCCGGCTGCGGGTGAGCAGGTTGAAGGCGAACTGGTCGACGCCCTGCCCGGTGCGCCGACCGATCGTCTCGAACCACTCCAGGCTGGCCTGCGCGGCGCGCTGGGTGGACTCCACCACCGGGCGGCGCTCGGCCTCGTAGGCGGCCAACGCCTCGTCCAGTGACGGCTGTTCGCTCAGCGCGGCGGCCAGGGCGAGGGCGTCCTCCAGGGCGAGCTTGGTGCCCGATCCGATCGAGAAGTGCGCGGAGTGCGCGGCGTCGCCGAGCAGGACCACGTTGCGGTGGCGCCAGCCGGCGTTCCGCACCGTGGTGAAGCGGATCCAGCGCGAGGCGTTGGGGATCAGCCGGTGGCCGTCCAGGTGCCCGGCCAGCAGTTCCGCGCAGCGCCGCACGCTCGCCAGGTCGCTCTCGCCGCGCGCCGACTCCCGTGCGGCCAGGGCCTCGAAGCCCGCACGCCGCCAGGCGTCCGCGGCCGCCTCGACGATGAAGGTCGAGCGGGTGGCGCTGTACGGGTAGGCGTGCACCTGGAGGACGCCGAAGTCGTACCGCTCGACGATGAAGGTGAAGGCCTCGAAGACCTTGTCGGTGGCGAGCCACATGTAGCGGCAGTGGCGCTCGTCCAGGTCCGGGCGGAAGCTCTCCGGGTAAGCGGCCCGGGTGCCGGAGCGGATGCCGTCGGCGGCCACCACCAGGTCGTACCCGGCGGCCAGCCGGTCGACCGGCGGGGCCGGGGTGCGGTAGCGCACCTCCACCGCCAGTTCGGCGCAGCGCTCTCGCAGGACGGCGCGCAGCCGGTTGCGGTCCAGGGCGGCGAAGCCGTGGCCGCCGCTGGTGCGGACCTCGCCCGCATAACGGACGTCGATGTCGCTCCAGCGGGCGAACTCGGCGCTGATCGCGGCGAACACCCGCCGGTCGGCCCGGGCGATGCCGTCCAGGGTCTCGTCGGAGAAGACCACGCCGAAGCCGGTCTCGTCC
The DNA here is from genome assembly GCF_055383135.1 of Kitasatospora sp. Xyl93. NCBI lineage: Bacteria > Bacillati > Actinomycetota > Actinomycetes > Kitasatosporales > Streptomycetaceae > Kitasatospora > Kitasatospora sp. Xyl93. The sequence continues at coordinate 7,185,054 of NZ_AP029185.1, forward strand.
TCCGGGGCGTCCCGTTCGAAGACGGTGATCTCCCGGTCGGGCGCCAACTGCTTGGCCAGGGCGGCGAAGTAGAGCCCGCCGGGACCGGCGCCGATCACCGCGATCCGGGCGGTGTCCGGTGCCGGGCTCATGCCAGCACCTCGGGCCGCTGCGGCCCCGACTCCGCCAGCGTGCGGCGGACCTGCGCGGGCCACGGCTCGCTGCCCCCTTCGTGCGGCGCGGAGTGCACCACCGACATCCGCCCGCTCGCGGCCAGCCCGTGCGGCCCGTGCACCTCGAAGGCGTAGTGCAGCGAGGAGCCGCCGACCCGGACCACCCGCAGCTCGGTGCGGACCAGGTCGCCGAACCAGAGCCGCTCGCGGTAGTCGGCCTCGAAGTGCACCCGGGGGATCCGCCCGAACAGGTCGGCCAGCCCGAGGCGGTGCAGCAGCGCCGCCTCCGCCGCCTCGGCCCAGCGCTGGACGGCGGAGAAGTGGTAGTGCCCGGCGGCGTCGGTGTCGGACCACTCCACCCGGCGCTCGACCGCGACGCTGGCCGGGATCGGCGCGACGCCGTCCGGGGCGGGCGCGACGCCGTCCGGGACCGGCACGACGCCGGACGCGGCGGGCGCGGCCCGTCGGCGCAGCTCGGCGCGGTGCAGCTTGCCGGTCGCGGTGCGCGGCAGCTCGGGCACGAACTCGACCGCCCGCGGGTACTTGTACGGCGCTATGGTGCGTTTGACGTGCTCCTGGAGCCCGCGCGCCGTCTCCGGACCGGCCGGGACGCCCTCGCGCAGCACCACGTACGCCTTGACCACCGCGCCGCGCCGCTCGTCCGGCGCGCCGACCACCGCGCAGTCGGCCACGTCGGGGTGGGTGGCCAGGGCCTGTTCCACCTCGGGCCCGGCGATGTTGTAGCCGGCCGAGACGATCATGTCGTCGTTGCGGGCCCGGAACCAGAAGTAGCCGTCGCCGTCCCGGACGTAGGTGTCGCCGGTGACGTTCCAGCCGTCGCGGACGTAGTCCAGCTGGCGTTCGTCGTCCAGGTAGCGGCAGCCGGTCGGGCCCTTGACGGCGAGCAGTCCGGGCTCGCCGTCGGGCACCGGGCGGCCCTGCCCGTCCAGGACCGCGGCCCGGAAGCCGGGGACGGGCAGGCCGGTGGAGCCGGGGCGGATGTCCTGGTCGGCGGCCGAGACGAACACGTGCAGCAGCTCGGTGGCGCCGAGGCCGTCGATCAGCCGCTGCCCGGTGGCCGCGTGGAAGGCCTGCCCGACGGCGGCGGGCAGCGGCTCGCCCGCCGAGACGCAGCGCCGGACCCCGGCCAGCCGGTCGGCCAGGCCGGCGGCCAGGATCGCCCGGTACCCGGTCGGCGCCGTGAACAGCACGCTCACCCGGTGCCGGCGGACCTGCTCGGCGAGCTGCTCGGGGGTGGCCTGCTCCAGCAGCAGGATGGCGGCGCCCGCCCGCAGCGGGAAGACCAGCAGGCCGCCGAGGCCGAAGGTGAAGCCGAGCGGCGGGGTGCCGGTGAAGAGGTCCTCGGGGGTGGGGTGGAGCAGGTGGCGGGAGAAGGTGTCGGCGATGGCGAGCACGTCGCGGTGGAAGTGCAGGGTGGCCTTGGGGCGGCCGGTGGTGCCGGAGGTGAAGGCGATCAGCGCGACGTCGTCGGCGGCGGTCGGGACGGCCGGGAAGCCGGCGGCCTTGGCGGCGCTGCGGGCGGTGAGGTCCTCGGGGCCGGGGCCGCCGTAGCGCAGGACGCGCAGGCCGGGGGTGCGCGCCCGGTGCAGCTCGTCGAGGAAGCGGTGGTCGCAGAGCGCGAGAACGGGCCGGGCGATCCGGTGCAGCTCGGTCAGCTCGGCGGCGCGCAGCAGCGGCACGGTGGTGACGGCCACCCCGCCGGCCTTCAGGACGCCGAGCCAACAGGCCGCCAGCCAGGGGGTGTTGGGGCCGCGCAGCAGGACCCGGTTGCCGGTGACGAGGCCGAGGTCCTCGGTCAGCAGGCGGGCGATCCGGTCGGCGTGGTCGCGCAGTTCGCCGTAGGACCACCCGCCGGTGGGGGTGAGCAGGCAGCGGCGGTCCGGGCCGAGGCGTTCGATGGTGTCGTCGAGTAGGGCGGCGGCGCTGTTCAGGCGGTCGGGGTAGATCAACTCCGGGAGTTCGAAGAGGAGTTCCGGCCACTGCTCGAAGGGCGGGAGGTGGTCTCGACAGAACGTGTCCACGTGCGCTGAGGGGGAGAGCTCCATGGGCGGGCACCTCATCGTGCGAGCGGGGAGTGAGGCCAGTATGGCGCGTCGGTGACGCCAGTCAAGAGAGCGATACATGCATTCGGGCTACGGCCCTGTCGGCCGCTCCCCGGGCGGGGCGGCTCCCCGTGGGCGCGATTCCGGGGCAGGGTCCGGCCGGTCGGGCCTGGACCGACGACGGGTGGGCCCAGCCGCACTCTTCACCCTGACCGGGGCGTCGAGAGGTGCCCGGGCTGCCGGTGCTGATCCTCTCCGAGCGCGCGGAGCAGCGGTGCGCCCGCGCGTTGCCGGCCGACGGCGCCGGCGGCATCAACCACTTCCTCAAGGAGAGCGTGTTCGACGGCGACCGGTTCGTCGGCGCCCCGGAACGGGTGGGCCCTGACCGTACGGCCGTGTTCCGCGACTGCCGCTCGGTCAGCCCGCCGCACCCCGGGCGGAGGCGTCCGGGGTGCGGCCGTCCTGGGCCTGCCGGGCGCGGTCGGCGACCAGCCGGGCGAACACGGTGAGGCCGGGTGCGGTGAGGGCGGCGCCCGGCCCCTCCTCGCGCACCAGGAGCAGTACGCCGCCGACCCGGACCAGCGCCACCGCCGACGAGGAACCGTGGGTACGGGTGGCGCTCCGGTCGCCGACCTGCGGGACGGCCACCGCCGTGGACTCCTCGCCGCCGGTGCGTTCCAGCGTGCTGTCGAAGGCCTTGGCGGCGGCCTCGGGGGAGGCGAAGGCGACCGCGCTGAACTCCACGCTCTGCACCGAGGCCGCACCGAACGTCACCGTGGCGTACGCGAGTTGTTGGTCGCAGGCGTCCGACAGCAGGCACGGCAGCTCACCGGCCGTGCCCGTCCCCGACCGGGGCCCCCGCTGCACCCGCCACCCGCGCGGCATCGCCCCCTCGTCGGGCAGCACCCCCCGCACCAGCGCCGGGTCGCCCAGCGGCGGCGCGGCGTGCGCCAGGCCCGGCCCGCCCGGCTTCAGCAGCGGGCGCGAGCCCAGGTGGACGCCGAGCGCGACCAGCGCGGCGACCAGCACCAGGACGAGCGCCACCACGATCCCGGCGCTGCTCCGCCGGGCGGCGAGCGCCCGGGCGCGGGCGGCCGCGGGGCCGGTCCGCAACTGGACGGTGGTCGGGCCCTTCGGCGGCGGCGCGGACGCCGGGCCGACCCGCAGCTGCACGGTGCCGGGCTCGCTCCGCAGCTGGACGGTCGGCGGATCGCCCGGCTTCCCGAGCCCGGTGGTGGCCAGGTACTGCGCGAAGGCCTGGTCCGCGGCCAGCAGTTGCGCGACGGCGGCGGTCAGCAGCGCCCGTGCCCGGACGTCGCCCGGGTTCGCCTCCGCCGCCGCGAGCGCCCGGGCCCCCTCCGGCACCATCCGCAACCGCGCCCGCACGACGTCCGCCACCGCCCGGTGCGGCCCGTCGCCCAGCAGCGCCGCCACCGCATCCGGTGCCAGCCCCCGGCCGTCCCCCATGGCAACTCCCCCTGCCGCACGAGTGGTCGCCCCCACGATCCCGGACCGCCCCCCGGTTCGTACCCCCGCCGAACGGAACGGAGACGCAACTGCAACCCCGCCCGGACGAACCCGCCCGGCCGGGGCCGTCCCCGGTCCGCGTGGAACGGCGGGCGGCCGGGCGGGACGACGGCTGGGCGGGACGGCGGGCGGGGGTCAGCGCAGGTCGAAGACCAGGCGGGCGGAGACCTTGCCGCTCAGGACCTCGTCGAAGCAGGCGTTCACGTCCTCGAGGCGGCGGGTCTCGCGGATCACCCGGGTGCGGCCGAGGGCGTGCAGCCGGAAGACCTCGGCGAGGTCCTCGCGGGTGCCGACGATCGAGCCGATCACCTTGGCGCCGTTCAACACCGTCTCGAAGACGGGCAGTTCGAGCTTGCCGGCGGCCGGGAGGGCGACCAGGACGAGGGTGCCGCCGCGGCGCAGGGCGCCGTAGGCGGCCTGGAAGGAGGCGTTGCTGACGGCGAGGGCGATCGCGGCGTGGGCGCCACCGAGGGCCTGGACCTCGGCGGCGACGTCCTGGGTGCGGGCGTCGAGGACGTGGTCGGCGCCGAGGTCGCGGGCGAGGGCGAGCTTGTCGTCGGTGACGTCGACGGCGATGGTCTCGGCGCCGAAGATCCGGGCGTACTGGAGGGCCAGGTGGCCGAGCCCGCCGATGCCGGAGACCAGCACCCGGGTGCCCGGTCCGGCGTCGGAGACCTTGAGCGCCTTGTAGGTGGTGACGCCCGCGCAGGACAGCGGCGCGGCGTCCAGCGGGTCGATGCCGTCCGGGACGGGGACGACGTAGTCGCCGTGGGCGAGGGCGTACTCGGCGTAGGCGCCGTCCACCGAGTAGCCGCTGTTGTGCTGCTGGAGGCAGAGCGTCTCCCAGCCGGTGACGCACTGGTCGCAGCGTCCGCAGGCGTCCGCGAGCCAGGGGATGGCGACCCGCTCGCCCACCCGGACGTGCCGGACCCGGCTTCCGGCGGCCTCGACGATGCCGACGCCCTCGTGACCGGGGACGAACGGCGGGGTGGGCTTGACCGGCCAGTCACCGTGGGCGGCGTGGATGTCGGTGTGGCAGAGGCCGGAGGCCTCGATCCGGACCCGGACCTGGTGGGCGGCCGGCTCGGGTACCGGACGGTCCTCGACGGCCAGGGGCGCGGCGAAATCGCGGACGACGGCGGCCTTCATGCGCTGCTCCTCAACCATGCGGACGGGTGGTGCCGGCGGGCTGCGGAGGGGACGCAGCCCGCCAACAGCTTCACCCGAAGGGGTGAGCGCCGCCGCTGGGGCTAGCCCGACCGGGTGAGCGCCGGTCGAGGAGAAGCGGGGGCGTGGGGCCGGTCGCCCAGCTCACCGGCATGGACATGTACACCGCCGCTCAGCTCACCGGCATGGACATGTACACCGCCCGCCGCCCGTAGCAGGCGGGCACCGGCACCTCCCGGTGCGCCCGGTAGCCGAGCAGCCGCAGCAGGATGTCGGCCCCGCGCACCGCGACCATCGAGATCCGCTCGTACCCCTGCTCCTCCGCCCGCTCCCGGAAGTGCCGGATGAACCCCAGCGCGACGTCCCGGCCGCGCAGCTCCTCGGCGATCACCAGGTCGTGCACGTGCAGGTTGTCCGACGCGTACGCCGTCGCCTCCGGCCGGTCCAGGTCGGGGCAGCGCAGCGGCGGGTACGGCAGGCTCAGCAGGTAGCCGCGGACCGTGCCGTGCTGCTCCAGCACGAAGCAGGTCTGCGGCGAGCTGAGGGCGCGCGACCGGAGCGCCTCCCGGCCCTCCGACAGGCCGTCGGCCGCGTAGGCGTCGTGTTCCAGCGCGACCACGGCGTCCCAGTCGCCCTCGGCCAGGAGCCGGATCCGGAACTCCTCGCTCACCAGGCCGCGACCTCGGACGCGGCGCCGAGCCCCTCCGCGCGGGCGGCGGCCACCATCCCCGCCCAGGCCTCCACCAGCACCGCCCAGCGCTCGGCGTCCTCCCGCGCCTCGTCCAGGAGCTGCTGCCGCTTTCCGGCCACCACGTCCGCGAGTTCGGCGTACTTGCCGCCCAGCTTGCGGTAGGAGCGGTCCAGGACGTCCAGGCAGTGCTCGTTCCCGGCCCGGTCCCAGTCGACGCTGCCGCGCACCAGGTCGAGGATCGGCTCGACCTTCAGCCCGTGCCGCTCGTCCAGCAGACCGCGGCCGAGGTCGATCATCCCGCCGTAGACCGGGTACAGGTACAGCATCGAGAGCAGGAACTTGACGAACCGCAGCTGGTAGGCGACGAAGCCGGCGCCGGTGCGGCGCTCGGGCGTGTAGTAGTTGACGATGTGGCGGTTGTGGACGACGCCGGGCATCCGGGAGTGGACCAGGGCGTGCAGCAGGGCGTAGTCGCTGCCGATGGTCTCGATCGAGGGCAGCAGCGGCAGCACCTCGTAGGCCCGGTGGTCCAGGGCGATGTTGCACATGTAGACGTCCCAGATGTCGGGCACGCCGAGGACGGACTCGTCGGTCCCGAACGGCTCGGAGCCGGCGCCCTTGAAGGAGACGTCGACCATCGCGTCCCGGTCCTCCTCGGACCACACCGGCGGGGTCCACAGGCGCACCACCTCGCGGTAGACGGCCGGGTCCAGCTCGTGGATCTCGCTGATGTCCACGTTGAGTTCGCCGATGAAGGAGCCGCTGACCAGCATCACCGGCTTGTCGGCGTCGGCCGGGTCGAGCTCGGAGCGGGACACGCCGGCCGCCGCCTCGCCGGCCGGCCGACCGATCGAGAGCAGCTCGTGGTGGATCGGGAACACCTTCTGCCCGTCGACGACCTGGAAGTCGGCGTCGTCGTTGCGCAGGTGCGTCGAGGTGCAGCCCAGGGCGGCCGCGCCCAGGAAGAGCCGGTTGACGCAGGAACCGTACGCGACGGCCCGCGGGAGCATCAGGTCGAGCAGCAGGTCGGGGTCGGCGGCGCCGGTGCGCTCGGCCACCCGGCGCAGGAAGTCCCGCTGCCGCGCCTCGCCGAGGTGGTGGACGACCACGCCGGGGGTGGGTTCCAGCGCGGCCACGGCGGCCGCGTTCTCCGCGAACCGGGTGGCGTCGGTGGTGTCGAGGACGAGGAGGTGCACCTCGACCCCGAAGTGCGCGACGGCGTAGGCCGCCTCCTCGGCGAGCTCCGTGATGGTGTCGGGGCAGGACCGCATGGTGGGCAGGGCGAGGCAGACTCTTTGCATGGTGCGGGTTTCTCCATCGGGTCGTCAGATTCGGTTCCACAGCGGTCGGTTGGGCGCGACGAGAGGCCCCGGGAACGGGCTGGCGCCGGTCCGCCGGACCACCGTGGACTAGACCACTTGTGATGTCAACGATTGACAGCGGGGCCCTGGCGGGGGTGGAATGCGCCCCCTCCGCGCGAACGGCCGCCCCCGCACGGGCGCCCGAATCGCACGCGGGCGCGAGCGCCCCCTGTGGAGTCGAACGGCCGCGCGGGTGCGGGGGGTTCACCACCCCGCATCCGCGCCCTCGGGGTCAACCCGCGAGCCGTTCCTGCCGATACCGGAAGTGATGCCCTCACGCCGTTCGGAGGAGAGCGCAATGCCCGAACCGTGGCTGCCCGGTGCCGAGATCCACGACCTCGGCGACCACGCACCGACCGACCAGCAGTACCCGCCGAAGGCCATCGCCCACATCACCTGGGACCGCAACGCGACCGCCGCCGCCCCGCAGGACTGGTGCTCCTACGAGGACCTGGTCGGATACTTCACCGGCAGCGGCGCCGGCAGCGCGCCGCACCTGGTCTGGGACCCGTTCAGCGGCCGCACGGCGCAGCTGTTCCCGGCCGACTCCCGCTCGAAGAGCCTGCTCAGCCCCGCCGAGAGCCCGACCCGCACCAACCGGGCCGGGCGGGTGGTGATCCAGATCGAGGCGGTGTTCTTCCCCTACTGCCGCTACCGGGGCGTCGTCTACCCCCGGCTGGTCGACACCCCGTGCGCGGGCTGGGACCGGATCCACGCCTGGGTCTCCTCCTGGGGCGTGCCCGACGCCTGGCCGATGGGCCGGCCCGGCGACTTCTCCGGCCGCCGCGACGAGCAGGTCTGGGAGACCCGCGGCGGCTGGTACGCCCACGCCCACGTGCCGTACAACGACCACACCGACCCCGGCTCCTGGCCCGACTTCACGGCCGGGCCCGGTTCCCCCGGCGACCCGCCCTCGCAGCAGCAGCCGGTGCCCCCGGCCGCGCCCGCCCGCTACCAGGTCAGCATCAACGGCCTGCCGTACGGCTACGGCGCCCAGGGCTACCAGGTGACGGCGGTCGGGCGGGCGCTGGTCTCGCACGGCTTCGGCGACCACTACCGCTCCGGCCCGGGCCCGAACTGGACGGACGCGGACACCCGGAACTACGCGGACTACCAGGCGAGCCTCGGCTACTCCGGGCAGGCGGCGGACGGCGTCCCGGGCGAGGGCTCGCTGCGCCGGCTGCTCGGCTACCTGCCCGGCCGGCGGACGGTCTCGGTGGCCCACCTGGTCGCGGCCGCCAGGACCGACCCGGGGGCCGAGCAGGGGCACCTGACGTACCCGGCCGAGGCGGCGATCGTGGAGCAGGCCCTCGTCGACGAGGGGCTGCTCGAACAGCGCTGGGTGGACGGCTCGTTCGGCAGCCGGACGGTCTCCGCGTACGCGGCCTGGCAGCGGCGCTGCGGGTACGAGGCGGGGGCGGCGGACGGGGTTCCCGGCCAGGCCTCGCTGCACCGGCTGGGTTCGGCGCACGGGTTCTCGGTGACCGACTGAGTCCGGCTCCGGGGGCGGTCCGGCGGTGGCGGCGCCGCCGGCCGCGGCGGGCCGGGGAATGCCCGGGCGACGGGCGGGCGTTGTCCACCGCGTGACCAGCGCCGCGACCACGACCAGGCTCTCCGTGCTCGACCGCTCCCGGACCAGGCGGGGCGAGGAGCCGGCCCAGGCCCTGCGGGACACGGTGGCCCTCGCCCGCGAGGCGGAGCGGCTCGGCTACCACCGGTTCTGGGTCTCCGAGCACCACGGGGTGCCGGGGGCGGCCGGGTCGGCGCCCACCGTGCTCGCCGCGGCGGTGGCGGCGGCCACCACGCGGATCCGGGTCGGCACCGGCGGGGTGATGCTGCCCAACCACCAGCCGCTGGTGGTGGCCGAGCAGTTCGGGGTGCTGGCCGCGCTGTTCCCCGGGCGGATCGACATGGGGCTCGGGCGCTCGGTGGGCTTCACCGACGGTGTCCGGCGGGCGCTCGGGCGGGAGAAGGACGCCGCGGACGAGTTCGGCGCCCAGCTGGCCGAACTGCTCGGTTACTTCGACGGCACGCAGCAGGCCCACCGCGGAGTCCACGCCCGGCCGGCCGAGGGCCTGCACGTCCCGGCCTTCGTGCTGGCCACCGGCGAGGGCGCCGACCTGGCCGCCGAGGCCGGGCTGCCGCTGGTGATCGCCGCCCCGCGCGGGAAGGACCGGATGCTGGCGGCGATCGACCGCTACCGCGCCCGGTTCCGCCCCTCCGCGCGGGCCGCCGAGCCGTACGTGGTGGTGTCGGGCACGGTGGCGGTCGCGGAGACGGCCGAGCGGGCGCGAGAGCTGCTCGTCCCGGAGGCGTGGTCCGGCGCGTACTCCCGCACCCACGGCGAGTTCCCGCCCCTGGCCCCCGCGGCCGAGATCCGTGCCCGGGAGATGACCGTCAGGGAGCGGGCCGCGTACGAGCAGTCGCTCAAAGGCCACATCGCGGGCACCCCGGAGCAGGCCGCCGCCGAGCTGGCGGCGCTGGTGGAGCGCAGCGGGGCGGACGAGTTCCTGGTCACCACCAGCACCTACGACCGCACCGAGCTGTTCGACTCCTACCGGCTGCTCGCCGAGGCCGTCGGCCAGGCCTGAGCGGGCGGGAGACCGGGCCGGCGGCCCGGCCCTCGGGAGCCCCTTCGCCGTGTCGGCGCCCCATGGCGGCATCCTCTTATCGCATTTTCAGCCCCGAAACCCCCAGGTACGGCCCGGTCTCGGCCAAGGTGCCGTGCCAGGTAGCCGGTGAACGGCGTTCCAACCCCCCTGGTCCACCACTGGTGTCATCCCTCCGTCCGGCCTGATGTGCCGTCAGTTCTTGGCTGGAACTGGCCGTTGCTGATGTGAATATGCCATTGGAATGTTCGTCATATGGGATCCGGCAGTAGCCTTCCGTGTCGAACCAACCACTGCTGGTGGTGAACCGGTCGGCGCCGCGCTGCGCCCGGCCGCCCAGACCGCGCGAAGGAGCCGGTGTGCCCGGTATCGACGAATGCCTCTCCGGAGCGATGGCGATCCCCGGGGCCCGCGCCGCGAGCCTGGTCGACTGGAGCAGCGGGCTCGCCCTCGGCAGCCTCGGCGACAGCCCGACCGGAGAGCACGAGACCTCGGCCGCCGAGGCGACCGACCTGGTGCGGGCGGCCGTCGAAAGCCAGACCTTCACCGCGGCGGAGGACCGGCGGGCCCCGCTGGAGGACATCATCGTCACCGCCGGCCGCAGCTACCACCTGATCCGCTTCATCGACACCGTCTTCGACAGCAGGCTAGTCCTGCACCTCTGGCTGGACCGCGCGGAGGGCAACCTCGCCGCCGCCCGCTTCCGCCTCCAGGCGCTCACCGAGGAACTGGTGCTGGGGTGAGCGCGTGACCGCCGCGACCGGCACCGCGCCGCCCCCGGTGGGGGCCGCCACCCCGAGGACGCCGGGCGAGGCCCTCGCCATGCTCGCCGACCGCCGCGCCACCGGCGCCCTGCACGGACCGCTCGGTAGCCTCCACCTGGTCGACGGCCGGGTGACCGCCGCCGAGTCCCCCCGGGCGCCCGGTCTGGCCGACCTGCTCACCGGCTGCGGCCGGATCACCCCCGCGGACTGGGCGGAGCTGCTCCGGGTCCACGGCCCGCGGTCCAGGGTCGGCGAGGCGCTCGTCGAACGGCGGCTGCTCACCCGGGGAGAGCTCGAACTCGGCCACCTGGGAACGCTGTTCGACGCCGCCTTCTTCGTGCTCGCCGACCCGGCCGGCGGCGTCTGGCGGTTCGAGGCCGACGCCCGGCACTGGCTCGGGCCGGTCGCGGAGGTCGACCCGGACCGGATCCGCCGCGAGGTCGAACGCCGTGTGCGGCTGCTCGACGGGATCTGGCCGTGGGGCCGGCTCGACAACGCGCCCGTCCGTCCGGCCGGGCACGGCCGCCGGCCGACCCACCGCCCGTCCGGCCGGCGGCGCCGCGAGCTGCTCGACCACGCCGACGGCCGCAGGACCCCGGCGGACCTGGCCCGGCTGCTCGGCCGCTCCGGCTTCGGGGTGACGGCGGACGTCCGCCGACTGGCCGCCGCCGGGCTGCTGGACGCCTCGTGCCCGCCCGGTGCGCCGCCCCCGTCCGACGTGCCGGCCCGGCCCGGTGCGCCGCTCCCGACCGACGTCCCGCGCCCGCCCGACGCGGGGACGGCCGCGCCGGTGCCCGAGGTGCCGCCAACGGCCGTGCCGGTGCCCGAGGTGCCGCCAACGGCCGTGCCGGGAAGAGAAGTTCCCCCACCGGCGCCGAGGGGACCGGCCGGCGGGCTGCACCGCCGGGTCCCCGGCGCCAGCCTCCGGGGTGCCGGACTCCCCGGCACCCCGGTCACGGCCGCCCCCGCCGCCGCCCCAGCCCCCACACGCTGCGAACGCCCGCCCACCACGGCCGCGGCCCACCCGCCGGCCGTCCCCGACCCGGACATCGCGCTGCTGACCCGGGTCCGAGACCTTCTGGAGGCCCGACTTTGACCCACTCCCCGCCCGCGACCCCGTCGTTCCGGCCATGAGGCGGGCGCTCAAGCAGCGTGTCGGAAGGAGACAACTGATCGCCTTGGAGACCGAGTTGCTCGCCGAACTGCGTGCCGTCAAACACCGCGTGCCGCACCTCGCGGGCGGCCTGGTCGCCAGCGTGGACGGCCTGTTGATCGCGCACGACACCCATGGCACCGAGCCCTCGGGGCTGGCCGCGATGACGGCGGCCTCGCTCTCCCTGGCCCAGCGGCTCGCCGACACCACCGGCCAGGGCGAGTTCCGCGAGTCACTGGTGCGCGGCGAGAACGGCTACGTCGCCACCTACGCGGCCGGCGGCAGCTGCGTGCTGGCCCTGCTGGCGCACCCCGACGTCAACGTCGGCCGGCTGCACCTGGAGGCCCGTCGCAGCGCGCAGCGCATCGCCGGGCTGCTCGACGACGCCCTCGTGCCCAAGGACCCGCGCGACGCGGGCTGACCGGGACCATTCGTCCGAACCGCCCCGAACCACCCATCACCGAACGGGAGTTACCCAGATGACCGACGCAGCCGGCGCGCTCAAGCAGGCCATGACCAGCATCGAGGGCGCCATCGGCGCGGCCCTGGTGGACTACAACAGCGGCATGGCGCTGGCCACCCTCGACGGCCCCGGCGGCCTGGACCTCAACGTCGCGGCGGCCGGCAACACCGACGTGGTCCGCGCCAAGATGCGCACCATGGACATGCTCGGCCTCCAGGACGGGATCGAGGACATCCTGATCACCCTGACCAGCCAGTACCACCTGATCCGCCCGCTCACCGGCCGCACCGGCAAGGGCCTGTTCCTCTACCTCGCGCTGGACAAGGCGCGGGCCAACCTCGCGATGGCCCGCCACCAGCTGAGCAGGATCGAGGCCGAGCTGGAGGTCTGACGCGCCGCTCCGACGGAGGGGGCCGCGGACGGAGCCCCGGCGGCGGCCCAGGCCCCCGCCGGGCTCCGTCCAGCGGGTCTCACCCCTGCGACAGGCCCTCCGCGAGGCCCTGTGACAGGCCCGGCCGCAGGCCCTGCGCCCGGTCCGGTCCGACGGCCCGCCCGCGCACCAGCTCGACCGGCCCGCCCGCCCGTCCCCGGGCGGCCAGTGCGGCGGCCGTACGGTCCCAGGACGGGCCGGTGAGCAGCGCCCGCGCCTCGGCCGGCTCGCAGAGCCGCCACTCCACCAGCTCCTCCTCCGGCAGCACGATCGAGCCGAGCGCCCGCTCCGTCACGGTGCCCCCGTCGAACACGTACACCAGGACGGCGGTGTCCCGGCCGGTCGCCGGGTCCGCCTCAGAGTCGGCCGCCGCACCCGGCTGCCAGTCCAGCACCAGCAGCGGCCCCGGCTCGACCTCCCAGCCGAGCTCCTCGCGGACCTCCCGCCGGGCCGCCGCCCGGGGCATCTCCCGGTCCGCCTCGACCCCGCCGCCCGGCAGCGTCCAGTACGGCTCCTGCCCGCGCGGCCCGTCCCACGGCCGCAGCCGTACCAGCAGGACCCGGCCGGCGGCGTCGGTGAACAACGCCCGCGCCTTCGCCCGGATCCGCGGCCGGGTGGCGTAGTACGTCTCCCGGTCCATCGGCGGCTCCGCAGGCTCCTCGGCCGACGGCGTCAGCCCCGGTGCCGCGGCCAGTCCGGCGTACTCCGGCACCGGAGCGTCGGCGGGCAGTCGTCCGAGCGTGTGCCCGACCGGCCGGCTGTCCTCCAGCTCCAGCGGTCCGGCGTCGCGCGGCGCCAGCAGGCAGGCCGTCACCCGGCGCGACAGCCGCGGCGGCAGCGCGTGCCCGGCCTGTTCCGCCGTCAGCCAGGTCCAGCCGCCGATCTCCGCCGCGTCCGGCCGGAACGCCGCCGCCTGCTCCGGCGTCAGCGGCTCGGCCCAGTACAGGTACACGACGATCGGCAGGTCGCCGTGGCGCAGCAGCGCCCAGTCCACGCCGGCCAGCGGCCCCAGCCGCGGCGTGAAGCCCAGCTCCTCGCGGATCTCCCGCAGGGCGGTCTCCCGGGGCGACCGGTCCACCGGCTCCCACCCGCCGCCCGGGATCGCCACCGGATGCTTCCGGTCGTACGGCAGCCGGACCACCAGCACCCGCCCCGCCCCGTCCGGGAACAGCACCCCCGCCGCCGCCATGACCTCCCGACCGTCCCTGCCCGCGCTCTCCACCCCGGCTCCCTCCGTCACGTCTCCCCGGACACGACCACCCGGGCCACCCGGATGGTTCCCACCCGGAGGCACCTCCGATTCCGACGATCGGGGACGGGCAGCACCGACGGACCCGCCGGCCCGCCGCCGCCTCACCCCAGCGAGGCCAGTGCCTGCGCCGCCGCACGCGCCAGCTGCTCGTCGTGCCGGGCGCTCCCGCCGCGCAGCCGGGCGACGCCCTCCGCGGCCGCCAGGGCGAGCAGGCCCGGCAGCAGGTCGGTGCTGCGGGCGGCGAGCCAGCGGGTGCCCCGGGTGGCCATCCACCAGAGGTCGGCGGCCGGGCCCGGCGGGGGTTCGGCGGGAGCCGCGGCCGGGGGCGGGCCGAGGGCATAGCCGGCCTCGGTGAGCAGCTCGTGGAACCGCCGGGCGATCAGGTGGTGGCCCTCGGCGCTGGGGTGCAGGCGGTCCACGCTCAGCAGTCGGCGCTCCGCGAGCCAGGGCAGCTCGGCGATGTGCAGGTGCACCGCCCGGTGGCGTTCGGCGAGCGCGTGCACCACGGTGTTGACCGCCCGCATCCGGCGGGCCAGCGGACGGGCGAGCGGCGCCGGGAGCCGGAGCAGGCTGCCCGGGTCGGGCAGGCAGGCGGTCAGCAACCTGGCGCCGTGGCCGGACAGTTCGCCCATGGTGGCGTCCAGCTCCAGCGTGGTGCGCCGGATGTCGAAGCCCGACCGCAGGGTGTCGTTGCCGCCGACCACGACGGCCGCCAGCCGGGGCCGCAGTGCCAGCGCCGCCGGGAGCTGACAGTGCGTCAGATCAGTGGTGAGCGCCCCGCTGTACGCCAGGTTGGTGAACTCGACGTCCCGCCCGTCGGGCGCCAGTGCGTGGGCCAGGACGGCGGCCCAGCCGCGCCGGCCCTCGCCGACCTGGTCCCCGACCCCCTCCGTCAGCGAGTCCCCGAGCGCGACGAAGCGCAGCAGCTCGCCCGCCGCAGGGCTCTGCTCGGCCGCCCGGTCACGCCCGGCTTCCAGCATGCTCATCCCGACCCCCGTCCACCGCCTCGTCGTCGCGTACGCCGTGCGCCGCCAGGAACGCCGCCACCGCGGCCGGCCAGCCGTACCGCTCGGCCCGCGCCCGGGCGGCGGCCCGCCGCGGCTCCTCCGGCCGGTCCAGCAACCGCCGTACGGCGGAGGCGAATCCGTTGCCCGTGTCGACGGCCGCCACCCCGGCGGGCCCGACCAGCCCGGGCAGCGCGGAGGAGCGGCTGACCGCGACCGGGGTCCCGCAGGCCAGCGCCTCCAGCGCGGCGAGCCCGAAGGTCTCCACCGGTCCGGGCGCGAGCACCACGTCCGCGCAGCCCAGCAGCCGGGCCAGCTCCGCCCGCCCGCCCAGGTGCCCGAGGAAGCGCACCGGCAGGCGCAGCCGGGCGGCCCGGGCCGCCAGCCGCTCCCGCAGCGGGCCGGTTCCGGCCACCACCAGGACGGCGGGTCGCCGGCGGGCCCGCAGGACGGCCAGCGCCTCGATCGCCCGCTCGGGCCGCTTCTCCGCCGAGAGCCGCGAGCAGAGCACCAGCAGGGTCTCCTCCGGGGCGGCGTACCGGGCCCGCTCGGCGGCCCGTTCGGCGGGCCGCAGCCTGCGCATCGCGTTCAGGTCCACCCCCAGCGGGGCCCGGACCAGGTTCGGGGTGCCGATCCGCCGGAACTCCGCCGCCGCCCAGTCGGTGGTGCAGAGCACCGAGTCGTAGGCGCGGGCCGTGGCCGCGTTGAGCCGGTCGGCCGCCGCGGCCGCCAGCGGGCCGGGCAGGCCCCGGGCGCGCAGCACCCCGGTGGCGCTCTCGTGCGAGACCATCACCGAGCGCACCCCGTGCCGCCGCGCCCAGGCACCGGTCCAGCGCAGCGTGGTGCGGTCGGACACCTCCAGCCGGTCGGGGGAGAGCCTGGTCAGCTCCGCGGCCACCGCCCGCCGGTCGGTGAGCAGCCGGTAGCCGCCACTGGCCGGCAGCACCGGGCCGGGCAGCGTGACCACCAGGCCCTGCTCGGTCTCCTCCTCGGAGCGCCGGTCCCCGGGGACGATCAGCACCGGGCGGTGCCCGGCCGCCAGGTACCCGGCGCCCAGGTGGCGCAGCGCGGTGCGCAGGCCGCCGGAGACCGGGGTGACGAAGTTGGCGAGCCGCACGATCGTCAGAGCCCCGTCGCCCGCCGAAGGCCCGCCGCCCGCCGACGCGCCACCGGTCCTCGGAGCCGCGCCGATCGCCGGCGCCCCGCCGCGCGCCGCAGCCGCGCCCACCACCGGCGCCCCACCGTCGGGAACGGAGGTCATGCCGGCAGCTCCTCCGGCAGGGCGGGTGCCACCGGCTCGACCGCCGCCGGGGCGGCCGGCGGCAGCGCCAGCCCGCGGTGCTCCGCCAGCACCTCGGCGTAGTGCCGCAGCAGCTGGTCCCCGACCGCCTCCCAGGTGCGCGCGGTGACCTCGGCCCGCCCGGCCCGCCCGTACCTGGCGCGCCGCGCGGGGTCGGCGGCCAGGTCCGCGACCGCCCTGGCCACCGCCGCGCCGTCGCGGGGCGGCACCAGCAGCCCGGTGCGGTGGTGGGCGACCAGGTCCAGGGGGCCGCCCGCCGCCGGGCCGACCACCGGCACACCGCTGGCCATCGCCTCCTGGATGGTCTGGCAGAAGGTCTCCAGCGGCCCGGTGTGCACGAAGACGTCCAGGGTGGCGAAGCAGCGCGCCAGTTCGTCACCGGTGCGCCGGCCGAGGAACACCGCGCCCGGCATCGAGGCCTTCAGCCCGGGGGCCGAGGGGCCGTCGCCGACGACCACCACCCGGACGCCGGGCAGCGCCGAGGCCGCGGCCAGCAGGTCGACCCGCTTCTCCGGCGCCAGCCGTCCGACGTATCCGACCAGCACCTCCCCGCCCGGGGCGAGCGCCCGGTGCAGCGCCTCGTCCCGGTGCCGGGGGTGGAACCGCACCGAGTCCACCCCGCGCGGCCACAGTTGCACCCGCGGCACCCCGTGCGCGGTCAGGTCCTGGGCGGCGGGGGTGGAGGGCGCCAGGGTACGGGCGGCCGCCCGGTGCACGGCCCGGATCCGCCGCCAGGCGGCGGCCTCCCCGAGTCCCCTCCCGGCGCGGTAGGCGTGCGCGTACCCGGCCAGGTCGGTCTGGTAGACGGCGACGGCGGGCACCCCGAGCCGGGCCGCGACCTGCATCCCGCGCGCGCCGAGCACGAACGGGCTGGCCAGGTGGACGACGTCCGGCCGGTGTCCGGCGATCGCGGCGGCCAGCTGCCGGCTGGGCAGCGCGATCCGCACCTGCGGGTACCCCGGCAGCGGCACCGACGGGATCCGCACCACGGGAATCCCGTCCGCCCCGGCGTTTCCGAAGGTCTCCGGCGGGCACGCGGTGCCCCGCGCCGGTGCGGGGGTGACGACAAGGGGCCGGTGGCCCCGGCGGACCAGATGCTCGGCCGTCCGCAGCACGCTGTGGGCGACTCCGTTGACCTCGGGCGGGAAGGATTCGGTGACGATGACGACGCGCATGCCGGAGTTCTGTCCACGCCCGGCGTGCTCCCGGCCAAAGGGATCTGTCGTACAGGCGAACGCGGGTCGGCGATTCGCACCACCGACCCGCGTCCCGGAACGCGTCCCGTCACACCGATCCGGCGGTCTCCTTGAGCTCCGCGTACGGCGCGAGCTTGCGGATCGACTCGATGCTCTTCAGGCAGTCGTCCTTGCTCTCCTGCGGGTCGCCGGTCACCACGATCGCCCCGTTGCTCGCCTTGAGCCGGAACCGGTGCATGCCGCCCTCGTCCACGTACAGCTCGAATTTCCCAGCCATGCCAGAAACAGCCTTCCGCTCGGTTGACCCCCTGGCCGCACCGTAGGGTCAAATCCCTTGTGCGGCACGTCAGATGATCCATCCGGGTGCACCGGAGCGGGCGTGTCCGGCGTGGCCGGTTCAGGCCTGCGGCCGGCTCCGTCCGGCGGCCAGCCCGGTGAGGGTGGCGGTCAGGATGCGGGCGAGCCGGGGTTCGACCTCGATGACGGCGTGGGCCAGCCGGGGGTCGCCGCGGTAGAGGGCGGCGACCTCGGCGCCCGGGTTCGCGATCTGCCACATGGCCCCGGCCAGTGAGACGGCGGTGGCGATCAGGTCGACGACGTCCTGCTCGTCGAGGGCGGGCAGTCGTTCGCGGACGGCCGCGCTGATCGGTTCGCGGGCGGCGAGCGTGGCGAGTTTGAAGTCGCGCACCGCGTCGAGCGAGACGTTGCGTTCGAGGTTGAGCGGGGCGTGGGCGAGCAGGTCGCAGAACATCCCGCGGGCCGCGAGGGTGGCGGCGAACGCCCGGGCCACGGCGGCCGGGCCCGGCTCCGTGCTCTCCCGCAGCCGTGCGGTGAGGGCGTCCGACCACTCCGCCCAGCCCTCGGCGGTCAGCCGCAGGAAGATCTCCTCGCGGGTCTCGAAGTACCGCAGCAGCGCCGACTTGTGCATCCCCACCGCGGCGGCGATGTCGGTCAGGGTGACGTCCCTGATGCCCCGCTCGGCTCCGAGCGACCGGGCCGCCGCCAGGATCGCGGTCTCGCGCCGGCGCTTGGCCTCGGGCGACCGTGCGCGCTGGAACTCCGATGCGTCTTCCACCAGCCCATGGTAGGGCAACGCCGTTGCCGTAATACCGCAACGGCGTTGCGCTAATAACGCAACGGTGTTTTACTAGCGGCATGGAGCAGAGCATGCAGCAGGACAGCGAACAGACCTGGTTCATCACCGGCAGCTCGCGCGGCTTCGGCCGCGCCCTCGTGCGCGTCGCACTCGAAGCCGGTGACCGGGTGGCCGCGACCGCCCGGAGGCCCGAGCAACTCGCCGACCTCGTCGAGGAGTTCGGCGACCGGATCCGCCCGGTCGCGCTGGACGTCACGGACCCGGCGGCCGCCCGCGCCGCCCTCGCCGAGGCGCGCGCCGCCTTCGGCCGGATCGACGTGCTGGTGAACAACGCCGGCTACGCCAACGTCTCGCCGATCGAGACCACCGAGGACGCCGACTTCCGCGCCCAGTTCGAGACCAACTTCTGGGGCGTCTACCACGTCACCAAGGCCGCGCTCCCGATCCTGCGCGAGCAGAAGGGCGGGCTGGTCGTGCAGTTCTCCTCGATGGGCGGGCGGGTCGGCGGCTCCCCGGGCATCGCCTCGTACCAGGCGGCGAAGTTCGCCATCGACGGGTTCAGCCGGGTGCTGCGCGCCGAGACAGCGCCGTTCGGCGTACGGGTGCTGGTGGTCGAACCCAGCGGCTTCCGTACGGACTGGGCCGGCTCCTCGATGGTCGTCCACGAGGTCCCGGAGGCCTACCGGGAGACGGTCGGCGCCGTGAACCGGCGGCTGCGGCAGGGCGGCGACGGCACGGCGGGCGACCCGGTCCGCGCCGCCGAGATCCTGGTCCGGGTGGCCAAGCGGCGCGACGTTCCGCACCACCTGCCGCTCGGGGTCAACGCCGCCGAGGGCTCGATCGCCATGGACCGGCGGCTCCTGGCGGAGGACACCAGGTGGCGCGAGGTGGCCCGCTCGGCCGACTTCGCGGAGGCCTACCCGGTCGCCTTCCCGGCGGACACGACCGACTGGGCGGAGCCGGCCGCCTGACCGGTCCGATGTGCGCGGCCCGGTGGCCCCGCGGCCCTACAGTCCGGCGTGGGACGACCCGCAGCCCTACGGCCCGGCCCGGTGGCCCCGCGGCCCTGCGCCCGGCCCGGCGTGGACGGCCCCGCGGCCCGGCGCGGGGTGGGCGCCGGGCCGCGGGGCCGGTCGGGTTCAGCAGTTGTCGAGGATGCCGCTGAGCGCGCTCTTCTCGGCGCTGTCCACGTCCAGGCCGTAGTACTGCTTCACCTGCACCCAGGCGCGGGCGTAGGTGCAGCGGTAGGAGGCCTGGGGGAGCCACTCGGCCGGGTCGCGGTCGCCCTTGGACCGGTTGCTGGTGGCCGAGACCAGCAGCAGCTGGGGGCGGGTGACGTCGTTGGCGAAGGCCTGGCGCCTGGCGCTGGTCCAGGACCAGGCGCCGGAGGCCCAGGCCTCGGAGAGCGGCACCAGGTGGTCGACGTCGAAGGAGGAGGCGGTGGTGGTCGTCGCGCCGTCGTACGGCGAGGACCAGCTGCCGCTGGTGGCCTTGCAGGAGGTGTCGGTGACGACGTTGCTGCCGTCCCGCTTGACGATCCACTCGCGGGTGTCACAGGTGCCGCTGATGGTGATCCAGGACGGGAACAGCGTGCGGTCGTAGGTGTCGCCGTGGGTCTCCGCGGTGGCGGGCATCGCGGCGAGGTAGCTGCGGGCGGTGGCCGCGGAGATCGGGGTCGGCAGGGCGGCCTGGGCGGGGGTGCCGGCCGTGAACACGGTCACGGCGGCGAGGGCGGCGGCAGCCGGTATGGAGGACAGGAACCGGCGCGCGGGTGCGGTGGGGGCCATGGCGGACGCTCCATCATCAGATCGGAAGAACTGCTGAATTGCGTGCGCCAGTGTGGCGATCCGGTCACCTACGCGGGTAGATGCGGGAAGTGAAATCCTCGTGCACATCGGACGTGCACCGGACAAGTCCGGCGCGCGTCACGGAGGTTCGGGGTGGTGTGTCCGGTTTCCGGCTGCCGCCGGGGAGTTCAGTCGCGGCGGCGGCCCGCCATCCAGACGTAGACCAGGATGCCCGCGAACAGGAACAGGACGCCCTGGTAGACGGCGGCGTAGCCGGCCCCGGCGAGCAGCCAGAGCGAGAAGGCGAAGGCGCCGAGGCCGAGGACGGCGTCCCGCACCAGCCGTCCGCGGTCGACCTTCTCGCCGGCCCCGCGCACCAGCCAGTACAGCTGGGCGGCGGTGGACAGCAGGTACGGCACGGTGGCGGTGAAGGTGGTGACCAGCACCAGCGTGTCGAAGGCGCCCTTCGCGCCGCTGGCGAAGTTGAGCACGGTCAGCACCGAGGCCAGCGCCACGCTGACCAGCACGCCGAAGGTCGGCACCCCGCGCCGCTCCTTGCCGAAGGAGGCCGGGAACAGGCCGTCCCTGGCGGCCGCGTACGGGGCCTGGGCGGAGAGCAGGGTCCAGCCGTTGAGGGCGCCGGTCATCGAGACCAGCGCGGCGACGGCGATCGCCGTGCCGCCCCAGGTGCCGCCGAACATGGCGTCCACGGCGTCCGAGAACGGCGCGCTGGAGTGGACGAGCTGCTGGTGCGCCACGGTGCCGAACACCGCGATCGTGCCCAGCAGGTAGACCACCGCCGCACCGGTGGTGCCGAGCACGCTGGCCCGGCCGACGTTGCGCTCCGGGTCGCGGACCTTGCCGGCGCTCATCGCGGCCGACTCCACGCCCAGGTAGCTGAACAGCAGGATCGCCGCGGCGGCGGTCATGCCGCCCGCCCAGCCCCGGCCGTCGGCGTCGAAGGGGCCGAGGTTCTCCGGGTCGAAGAAGAACAGGCCGCCCACCGAGACCAGCAGCAGCGGGACGAACTTCAGCACGGTGGAGACGAGTTGGACCACCCCGACGTAGCGGGTGCCGGCCAGGTTGGCCAGCGCCGGCAGCCACTGGATGGCCAGCGCGGCGGTGATCTCCAGGGGAACGGAGTGGTGCAGCGGCAGCAGCACGTCCAGGTACCCGACGGCGGCCACGGCCAGCGCGGCGTTGCTGACCCAGGTGGTGATCCAGTACGACCAGGCGGACAGGAAGCCGGCGAAGTCCCCGAAGGCCTCGCGGGCGTAGACGTACGGTCCGCCGGTGCGCGGGCTGCGGCGGGCCAGCTGTCCGAAGACCAGCGCCAGCGCGATCGCGCCCACGGTGAGCACCGCGAAGGCGGCCAGGCTGACGGTGCCGAACGGGGCGACCGCGGCCGGGATCATGAAGATGCCGCCGCCGATGATGTTGCCCATGACCAGGGCGGTGGCGGTCACCAGCCCGAAGCGGCGGCCGGTCTGCCGCGGTGCCGGGCCGGTCTGCCGAGGCGTCGGGCCGGTCGGCGCCGGGCCGTCCGACGGGGAGCCGGCCGGCCCCGGGGTCTCCGGGCCGCTCGGTCGGGTCGCCTGCCGGGGTGCGGCGGGACTGGTCTGCATGAGGGTGGTGCGCCTTTCGTGGTGCTGCTCCTGTTGCTCCTGCTGCTGCTCGCGCTCGGTGGAGCGCCGTGGAGCGACCGTTCATGCTCGGACTGGGCGGCACCTTGCACCAAATCGACGGGATTTGTTCAGTTCGCCCGGCCCCTCGCCGCAATACTTGCGGTCGCGGAGGGGCTCGACGGGCACTCGTCCGGCACCCCCCGTCGGCTGTTCGACCGGATTCGCAGAGGTACGCCCGGATTCGTCCGGCCGGGGGAGTTGCCTCACCCGAATGCCTCAGCCCGGTTGCGGCGTGCGCCCGAAGCCGCGCGTTCGTGTGCCAACGTTGGCGCGGCGCCTCCCCGGTGGGGCGCCGCCCGGCCCGTCGGGCGGTCGAACCGGCCGGTCGGGGGCGCGGGTGAGGACCAGAGACGAACCAAAAGGACATCAGATGTCGCTTCGTGGGAAGATCCGCAAGCTCGCCGTGATCGTCGCCGTGGCCGGTGCCGTGGTGGCGGTCCCGACCTCGGCCATGGCGGGCGGCTTCGCTCCGACGCAGTCGGAGGGGCAGAGCCTGGAGTCCGGCACGGCGGGCGTCGGCCTGTTCGGCCCGCACGCCACCTGGTTCAACTACGCCGAGCACGGCGAGAGCGACTGCGGCTGCTGATCCCCGCACCCTCCGGGCCCGGAGGCCGTCCGTCGGTCTCCGGGCTCACGCCTGTCCGGCGGCCACCGGCTCCCGGGGCTTCGCCGCCCGGGCCGCGAGGCCCCGGAGCGCAGCCCGGGCCCGCAGCTCCTTCAGCACCGCGATGTCCGTCGCGTGCCCGGTGCCGTCCCCGCCGTGCTTGCGGTCCGGGGTCTCCACCACCAGCGGTACCCCGGCCGTCTCCGGGTGCTCGAACAGCTCGCGGAACGGCTCGGCGCCGATCATCCCGGCGCCGATGTTGGCGTGCCGGTCCTTGCGGGCGCCGACGACGTCCTCGGAGTCGTTGGCGTGGATCAACCGCAGCCGGCCCGGACCGGCCGCGGCGGCCAGGGCGTCCAGTGCGGCCGTCACCCCGCCCGGCTCCGCCAGGTCGTGTCCGGCGGCGAAGGCGTGGCAGGTGTCCAGGCAGACTCCCACCTTCGGGTGGTGGTCCAGCGCCTCCACGTACTCGGCCAGCTCCTCCAGCCGCGAGCAGAGCGAGCTGCCCTGGCCCGCCGTCGGCTCCAGCAGCAGCCAGGGCGCGTCGTCGCCCAGCCGGTCCAGCTCCTCCAGCAGCGGCCGGACGTCCGCCCGGACCTGCGCCATCGCCTCGGCCCGGCGCGAACCGCCGCCGGGCGCGGTGCCGACCGCCGAGCCGGTGTGCAGGACGACGCCGAGCGCGCCGATGGCGTGGCCGCGGCGCAGCGAGTGCCGCAGCGAGTCGGCCGAGTGCTCCCGGGTGGCCGGGTTGTCCGAGCCGAAGTTGATCAGGTACGGGGCGTGCACCCAGGCCGGGATGCGCCGTTCGGCGCAGGCGGTGCGGAACGCCTCGTCCTGGGCCGGGTTGCCCGGGGGAGTGGCCCAGCCGCGCGGGTTGGCCACGAACACCTGCACCGTCTCCGCGCCGACCCGGTCCGCGTACGCCAGGCCGGTGCCGGCCAGTCCGCGACCGGCCACCGGGACGTGGGCGCCGATCGGGTTGCGGCGGGCGGCGGCGGGCGGTACGGGGACGGTGCTCATGGCCCCGAGCATGCCACGCGACCGGCCCCCGGCGTCGGGCGGGCCGGTCCGGGAGCCCCGGAGGCCCCCGGGGCCCGATGCCCGACGTGCCACGTCGGGACGAAACGTACCGCCGTGCTCGATCGAGTGAATCCGGCCCGGAAACCGGGGACCGCGCTCCGCCCCTCCGTCACGATCCGTGACCAGATGGACTCCGCGACTCCTGAGGAGGCAGCCGTGACCACCGCCGAACCGGCCGAGACCGTCGACCTGCGTGCCGACCACCTGATCCGCGACCCCTTCACCGCCTTCGCCGACCTGCGCGAGCGCGCCCCGCTCGCCCGCGCCGGCATCCCCGGCGTGGAGCCGTTCTGGATCGCCGTCCGGTACCAGGACGTCCGCACCGTGCTGTCCGACCCGCGCTTCGTCAACGACGTGAACGCCGTCGCCGGCCCCACCGCCGCGGAGAGCCCCGCCCTCGCCGACCGCACCGCCCCCGCTTCCGCCCCCGCGCACCGCACCGAGCAGGTCTGGCGCGCCCGCGGCATGCCGCCCGAGTGCGCGAAGTACCTGCGCGCCGGGGTCTTCGGCGCGGACGGCGCCCGGCACCGCCGGATGCGCGGGCTGGTCCACCCCGCCTTCACGACCGGCGCCGTGGAACGGCTGCGGCCCCGGATCGAACGGCTCGCCGAGGAGTACGCCCGGGCGCTGCCCGAGCACGCCGGCCCGGACGGCGTGGTCGACCTGGTCGCGCACTTCGCCTACCCGCTGCCCGTCACGGTGATCTGCGAACTGCTCGGCATCCCCGAGTCCGACCGCCCGCGGTGGCGCCGCTGGAGCTCCTACCTCGGCCGGGGCGCCGGGCCCGGGCTGGACGAGGCGCTGCGCGCCATGGTGGCCGCCGCCCGGGAACTGGTCGAGCGCCGCCGGGCCGAACCGGCCGACGACCTGCTCTCCCGGCTGGCCGCGGCGGAGGGCGACACCATCGACCCGGTGGAGAGCATCTCGCTGATCCTCAACCTGATCGTGGCCGGCCACGAGACCACCGCCACCCTGATCGGCAACGGAACGGCCGCGCTGCTCGCCCACCCCGAGCAGCTGGCGATGGTCCGGGCCGACCGGGGCCTGCTGCCCGCCGCCGTCGACGAGCTGATGCGCTGGTGCGGCCCGACCATCGGCGGGGTGCCGCGGTACGCGACGGAGGACCTCGTCCTGGCCGGCACGCTGGTCCGCAAGGGCGAGGCGGTGATGCCGATCCTCGCCGGCGCCAACCACGACCCGCGGGCGTACGCCGATCCCGAGCGCCTGGACGTCTGCCGGGCGAGCGCGCCGGACCGCGCCGGGCACCACGAGGCGCACCTGGGCTTCGGCCACGGCACCCACCGCTGCCTGGGTGCGGTGCTGGCGCACCAGGAGGCGGTGGTCGCCTTCGACACCCTGCTGCGGACGTACCCGGGGCTGGCCCTCGCGGTCGGCCCGGAAGCCGTCGAGCGCGGCCCGAACCCGGCCGCCTGGCACCTCGCCGCGCTGCCCGTCCGCCTCGGGCCGCAGGCCCGGGCCGCGGCCTGACCCCGGGCCGCCGAGCCCGACCGCTCGACGGACCCGACGCACCCGTCACACCCGTCACGCCCGACGCATCCGCCACCACCCGACGCGCCCGACCGCCCTCCGCAGCCGGGCGCGTCGCCGTACCCGCCGGGGACCGACGCCCCGCCCCACCCGTCGCTCCGCCCCACCCGTCACCCTCCCCCCGCTCGCCGGCCACACCCGACCGCCCACGACCGCGCGCCACGCCGGGCCGTCCCACCTCCGGCCGACACCCCGTCAGCCCCGCAGCCCAGCCCTGGTGGCGGGCCCACCTGGCCGCCCATACCGTCGACACGGCCGCACCCACCGGCCGTCACCGCCCGCGCACAGCGCGTCAGCCCACGCCGCCGGACCGTGCGGAAGGCCACCACACCAGCAGGAACGCCACGCGCGCCGAAAGAAACAGGTCACCACTCATGCCCACGCGACGGGTCCACCACCTCGCCGCGGCCACCGCCGCCGCCACCGCATTGACCACCGCCCTCACCGCGCTGGCCGCCGCCCCCGCGGCCCGCGCCGACATCGGCACCTCCCCGCACTTCGTCCACCCCGGCCAGTCGATCCAGCAGGCCGTCGACGCCGCCAGACCGGGCGACACCGTCCAACTGCTCCCCGGCACCTACCGGGGCAGCGTCCGCATCACCACCCCCGGCCTCACCCTGCGCGGCTCCGGCGCGGACAGCGTGATCGTCCCCGGGGACGGCACCGAGAACGCCTGCGGTGCCGCCGGACACGGCCTCTGCGTGGTCGGCACCGAGGAGCAGCCGCTGTCCGACGTGACCATCGACAGCCTCGCCGTCACCGGCTTCCGCAAGAACGGCATCGACGCCAGCGGCACCACCGGCCTGACCGTCAGCGGCACCTACGTCCACGACAACGCCCAGCAGGGCATCAGCCAGGAGATGTCCACCCGGGCCACCATCCGCGGCAACCGCTCGACCGACAACGGCCAGTCCGGCGTCTTCCTCGCCAACTACGCCTACCGCGAGGGCGGCTCGCCCGACACCGGCGGCACCGTGGTCGAGGGCAACGTGCTGACCGGCAACCGCGTCGGCGTCACCGTCCGCCGGCTGCGCGGGCTGGCCGTCCAGGACAACGGGATCATCGGGAACTGCGCCGGCGTCTTCGTGGTCGGCGACGAGGGCGTGCCCCGCGCCGGGAACCTCGACGTCCGGCACAACACCGTCATCGGCAACAACAAGTTCTGCGCGGCCAACCCGCGGCTGGGGGCCATCCAGGGCGCCGGCATCGTGCTCACCGGCACCGAGGACACCCGGGTGACGGACAACGAGGTCCGCGACAACACGGGCACCTCGGAGTTCTCCGGTGGCATCGTCCTCTTCCGGAGCGTGGTCGGCGTCTCCAACGCCCGTGCCGTGATCACCGGCAACCAGCTGAGCGGCAACGGCCCCGCCGACCTCGCCGACCGCGACCCCGGCGCCGACAACACCTTCGCCCGCAACACCTGCGAGCGCTCCGAGCCGGCCGGCCGCTGCTGAGCCCCGGCACCCCCTCGCCGCCCGCCGCCCCAGGCACTCCCATGGATCCGAGGAGCCCCGCCATGACCACCGCCCCCGCCCACACCAGCCCCCAGGCCGCGATGCGCCTGCGCGAGCTCGTCTTCGGCGCCGCCTGCGCCGCCGCCGTCCGCGCGGCCGCCCGGCTCGGTGTCGCCGACGTGCTCGGCGACACCCCGACCGCCGTCACCGACCTCGCCGTCGCACTCGACACCGAGCCCCGCCAGCTGCGCCGCCTGCTGCGCGCCCTCGCCTGCTACGGGATCTTCGCGGAGAGCGGCGACGACCGCTTCGAGCACACCGAGATGTCCCGGCTGCTGCGCGAGGACGCGCCCAACTCGCTGCGCTACATCTCCCTCTGGTGCACCGAGCCGTGGACCTGGGAGGCCTGGCCGAAGCTGGACGAGGCGGTCCGCTCCGGCCGCAACGTCTTCCCCGAGCTGTTCGGCAAGGAGTTCTTCGACTACCTGCACAGCGACGGGGGCGACTCGGCGAAGGTCTTCGACAAGGCGATGACCACCTCCAGCCGGCAGTCCGCCGAGGACTTCGCCGAGTACCTGGACCTCACCGGCATCGACTCGGTGGCGGACATCGGCGGCGGCCAGGGCCACGTGCTGGCCAGCCTGCTGGAGCGGCACCCGGCACTGCACGGCACCCTGCTCGACCTGCCCAAGGTGGTGGCCGGCGCCGACCCCCGGCTCCAGCCCGGCGGCGCCTTCTCCGCCCGGGCCAGCCTGGTGCCGGGCGACTGCCGGGTGGAGATCCCGGTCCGCGCCGACCTCTACATCATCAAGAACATCCTGGAGTGGGACGACGACAGCACCCGCCGCACCCTCGCCAACGTGGTGAAGGCGGCCGGCTCCGGCGCCCGGGTCGTGGTGGTGGAGAACCTGGTCGACAACAGCCCCTCGATGCGGTTCACCACCGCCATGGACCTGATGCTGATGCTCAACGTCGGCGGCGCCAAGCACTCCGAGGAGAGCATGGTCGGGCTGATGGCGGAGGCCGGGCTGACCGTCACCGCGGTCCGCCCGGTCAACCCCTACCTGCACGCCTTCGAGGCCACCGTGAGCGGCTGAGCCACCGCCGCCCCGCACACGACCGCCGGCCCCCGACACTCGGGGGCCGGCGGTCGTGTGCACGGCGGCCGGACCGGCTCAGCCGGGGTGCGAGGACTCCAGGTGGGCGAAGACCACCACGTTGTCGAGGTAGTCCCGCTTCTTCTTGTCGTACGTGCCGCCGCAGGTGATCAGCCGCAGCTGGGCGTCGGGGGTCCTGCCGTAGACCTTCGCGTCGGGGAAGGCGTCCTTGGCGAAGGTCTCCACCGAGTCCACCGAGAACACCGCGACCGTGCCGTCCGCGCGGCTCACCTCGATCTTGTTGCCCGGCAGCAGGAAGCTCAGCAGCAGGAACACCGCCGGGCCCTTGGAGGTGTCCACGTGGCCGGCCAGGACGGCGCTGCCGCGCTCGCCCGGGGTGACGCCGTCCCGGTACCAGCCGACCAGGTTCTTCTCGTCCGGCGGCGGCGCGTCGAGCTGGCCGGTCGGACCGAGCCCCAGTTCGGTGAACGGCGCGTCCACGGCGATCTGCGGGATCCGCAGCCGGGTCGGCTTGGCGCGCTTGAGCACCGGCGCCTGCGGGCCGGCGGCCGGGGCCTTGGTGGCGGCACCCGACGGCCCGGGGACGGTCGGTCCGGCGGCCGCCGGGGGAGCGGACTTGCCGTCCTCCGCGTCCGCGTCCGACCCGGTGTCCACCGAGTTGTAGATCAGCAGCAGCCCGACCGCTGCCGCGCCCATCCCCGCGCGCAGCAGCCGGGGCCTTCCAGAGGCGGGACCGCCCGTCATTCCTGTCCTCCGCTCAACCGGTTCCGCGACGGACCGCCGCCCCCGGCGCGCCCGCCCCGTGCGGGGAGGACGCCCGGAGGCGGCGGAAGCAGGGTGCCCTGTCGGGCACGCCCTGGCAGGGCCTGCCGTCAGGCGACCGCGCCGGAGGCGCGGCGGCTGCGGCGCAGGGCGTACGCGCCCGCCCCGAGGCCGCCGAGCAGCAGCACCGCGCCGGAGGCGAGCCCGCCGCCGGTCACCGCCAGACCGCCGCCACCGGTGTGCACGCCGCCGTGCGGGGTCTTGTGGTCCTCGCCCTTGGCTTCGACGGCCTTGTGGTCGTCGGTGGCCTTGTGCTCGTCGGTGCTCTTGTGGTCGTCGGTGCCCTTGTAGTGCTCGTCGGTGCCCTTGTGCTCCTCGGAGGCGGCACCGACCTTCTTGTCGTCGGTGGCCTTGGAGCTGTCGGAGGGCTTCGTCTCGGGCTTGTCCTGCTTCTCCTGCCAGGTCAGGTTCTTACCCTGGTCGGCGGCACCGTCGGCGAAGGCCATGGGGGTACCGACGGTCAGGACGGCGGCGACGGCCGCCCCGGCGAGCAGCGTGCGTGCAGAACGCATGAGGATGATCCTTCCGGCGCGCAGGACCGCGACTGCCGGCACGGTGCCGGACAAGGGGACTCGCGGGGGGTGCGCCTGATCCACCGTCATCCACCGTGCGGTCGCCTGCCACCGGAGCGTGGCAGCTCCGGTGCGCAGTGTGCGCCCTTCGGGTGGAGTCCCGGGTGTGTTCACCCGACCGGCCGGTGGATCCGGGTGAATCCGAGCCGGGGGCCCGCTGCGGGTGCGCCCGCGCCGGCCGGGCCCGGGCGCACCCGCAGCGCGCCCGGGCCCGGCCGGGCATGCGTCGGCCCGCCCCCGGCACACGGCCGGGGGCGGGCTCTTCGGGACGCGGGGTCAGCGCTCCCAGCGGTAGAACTCCCGCGCCATCGCGTCCTTGGGCTCCCGCCAGGTGGCCGGGTCGTACGCCTGGACGTAGGCGGTCAGGCGGTCGCTGACGGTCCGGAACTCCGGGTGCCCGACGACCTTGGCGACGGCCGGGCCCGGCGGGCGGTCGGCCTCGATCAGGTGCAGGTAGACGTCGCCGAACTGGAAGAGGCTGCGGCCGGTGACGCCGATCAGGTGGGGCAGTTCGCCCCGGTCGGACTCGGCGAACACCTCGGCGATGTCCGGCGCGGCCTCGGGCTTCATCCGGGCGACGATCAGCGCCCGGTGCGCGCCGGTCACAGCTCCGCCGCCCGCTTCTCGACCTTCTCCCGGATCAGCTGCATCTGGATCTTCGAGTTGCGGTTGATGTGGCCGGTCATGCCCTCGTCGTCGACCGGGGCGGTCGGCTTCATCGCGAAGTCCTGGATCCAGCGCATCTTCGTGCCGGCCGGCACCTCCGCGTACTCCCAGCGGATCTCCATGAACTCGAACGGGCCGGGCTCCACCCGGCGGGCGCGCACCGCGAGCGCGTCCCGGTCGGTCTCCCGCTCGGAGACCCAGCTCCACACCTGGCCGTCGTCGTCCGGGTGCATGGTGAGCCGGAACCGGACGAGGTCGCCCTGCCGGTCCAGCACCTCCACCGAGGCGTACTCGCTGAACAGCTGCGGCCAGTTCTCCAGGTCGTTGGTCATCTCCCAGACCAGGTCGAGCGGAGCGGCGATGACGATCTCGTTGTCGGTGTGTCCGGGCATCTCAGGCACCAGCCTTCGTGGCGAGGGAGGAGTTGACCAGTTCCAGGAACTCGGCGGGGGTCTTGGCCGACTCGGCGCCCGAGGTGACCTTGAGGCTGTGCCGGTTCTCCAGCTCGCCGACCACGCCGAGCAGGCCGAGCGAGTCGATGCCGAACGCGTCGAACTCCGCTCCCGGCCGTGCCAGGTCGCCCGGGTCGACGGTGACCCCGGCCCGGGCCTGGAGCAGCTCGGCGAGTTCCGGATAGCTGAGGGTGTTGCTCACGGGGTGTGTCCCTTCGATGGTGTGACGGAGTGGTTCAGGGCCGCGCGCGCCGGACCACCAGCGCGGAGTTGGAGCCCATCAGTCCGCGGCTGACCACCAGCGCGGTGTTCAGCTCGGCCGGGCGGGCGCGGTCGGTCACCAGGGCGAGGTCGTGGCAGACCTCGGTGACGTTCGGGGTGGGCGGCAGCACGCCGTCCTCCATGGCGAGTACGGCCGCGGTCACGTCGAGCATCGGGGCGCCGCAGTAGGCCCGCCCCGTACCGGACTTGGGTGCGGTGACCGGGACCCGCTCGGCGTACGGGCCGAGCGCGTCGGCCAGCGCCAGGGCCTCCGCCCGGTCGGCGGCCGGCACCCCCAGGGCGTCCGCGAAGACCACGTCGATCTCCTCGGGCGCGATGCGGGCCTCGTCCAGCGCGATCCGGATCGCGGCCGCCATCCCCTCCCGGGACTCCGCCCAGCGGGAGGCTCCGGTGAAGGTGGCGCCGTGGCCGGCCAGCCGCGCCCGGACGCGGGCGCCGCGCAGGCGGGCCGCCTGCTCGTCCTCCAGCAGCAGCATCGCGCCGCCCTCGGCGGGCGAGAAGCCGCAGGCCTGTGCGGTGAACGGCAGGTACGCCCGCTCGGCCTGCCCGGCCAGGCTGAGCTCGGGGTAGCCGAGCTGGCAGACCATCGAGTACGGCGCCAGCGGGGCCTCGGCGGCGCCGACCACCACCGCGTCGGTGCCGCGCTCGATCGTCCGGGCGGCGTGCGCGAGGGCGTCCAGCCCGCCGGCCTCGTCGCTGGCGACCACCCCGCAGGGGCCCTTGTAGCCGCCGCGGATCGAGATCTGGCCGGTGCTGGCCGCGTAGAACCAGGCGATGGACTGGTACGGGCCGACGAACCGCGGCCCCTGGCCCCAGAGTTGCTGGAGTTCGCGCTGGCCGAACTCGCCGCCGCCGGAGCCGGCCGCGGTCACCACGCCGACCGAGTAGGGCTGGTCCGGGTCGGGCTGGAACCCGGCGTCCGCCACCGCCAGGTCGGCGGCGGCCATCGCGTAGTGCGTGAAGCGGTCGGTCTGCACCAGGAAGCGGTTGTCGATCGCCGACTGCGGTTCGAACCCGTTCACCTGGCCCGCGATCCGGAGCGGCAGCCCGGTGCAGCCCTCGCGGGAGATCCGGTCGAGGACGCTCACGCCCTGCCTGGTGGCCTTCCAGAAGGCGTCGGCCCCGACCCCGTTCGGCGCCACCACGCCGAGGCCGGTGACCACCGCCCGGCGGCCCTGCTGACGTGACGTCATGGAACTCACCCCGTTCTGTTGAGCACGACGGCGGACTGGAATCCGCCGAATCCGCTGCCGACCGAGAGGATGTGGCTCAGCGGCAGCTCACGCGCGGTACGCGGCACGTAGTCGAGGTCGCACTCCGGGTCCGGAGTCTCGTAGTTGGCGGTCGGCGGCACGACGCCGTGGGCGAGTGCCAGGGTGCAGGCGACGACCTCGATGGCGCCGATCGCGCCGAGCGAGTGCCCGACCATCGACTTGATCGAGCTCATCGGCGTCCTGAAGGCGTGCTCGCCCAGCGAGCGCTTGACCGCGGCGGTCTCGTGCCGGTCGTTCTGCTTGGTGCCGGAGCCGTGCGCGTTGACGTAGTCCACCTCGGTGCGGTCCACCCGGGCGTGGTCGAGCGCGTGGTCGATCGCCCGGGACATCTCCAGCCCCTCCTTGGTGAGGCCGGTCATGTGGTAGGCGTTGCCGAAGGTGGCGAAGCCGCCGATCTCGCCGTAGATCCGGGCGCCGCGGCGGCGGGCGTGCTCCAGCTCCTCCAGCACCAGGACGGCGCCGCCCTCGCCGAGCACGAAGCCGTCCCGGTCGGCGTCGAAGGGGCGGGAGGCGTGCGCGGGGTCGTCGTTGCGCTCGCTGGTGGCCTTGATGGCGTCGAAGCAGGCGACGGTGATGGGCGAGATCGGGGAGTCGGAGGCGCCGGCGACGCAGATGTCGGCGCGTCCGTCCTCGACCGCCTGGAAGCCGTAGCCGATCGCGTCCAGGCCGGAGGTGCAGCCGGTGGAGACGGTCTGCACCGGGCCGTGGGCGCCGGTCCGCTCGGCCACCGCGGAGGCCAGCGTGCTGGGCGCGAAGGCCCGGTGCAGCTGCGGCTCGGCCTGCCGGTGGTCCACGTCCCAGCGGGCTCCGCCGGCGCTCACCAGGGCGTAGTCATGCTCCAGCCGGGTGGTGCCGCCGACGGCGGTGCCGAGCGAGACGGCGATCCGCCACGGGTCTTCGGCGGCCAGGTCCAGCCCGGCGTCGGCGATCGCCTCGTCGGCCGCGACCATCGCGAACTGCACGTAGCGGTCCGCCCGTTGGACGTCCTCCGGGCCCAGCCCGTGGGCCGCCGGGTCGAAGTCGACCTCGGCGGCGATCCGGGAGCGGAACCCGGTGGGGTCGAAGAGCGTGATGCCCCGGGTCGCGGTGCGGCCGGCCGTCAGCAGGTCCCAGAACGCCGGGACGCCGACCCCGCCGGGTGCGACCACACCGATCCCGGTGACGGCGACGCGCCGGGTCACGAGCCCACCTTGGCGTGTTCCGGCGGCCCGGACGCCGCGGTCCCCTCGGTGCTCACGTGCCCGAGGTCGGGGCGCGGGGCGAGCGGGCCGAGGTGGAAGACCATCCGGGCCTCGGTGTCGCCGACGTTGCGGAAGCGGTGGCGCATGTTGATCGGGATCATCAGGCCCTGGTCCGGCTTGAGCGGATGGGGCTTCCCGTCCAGGTCCACCTCCAGGTCGCCGCAGACGACGAACACGAACTCCTCGGAGTACGGGTGGTAGTGCTCGCCGATCCGCTCGCCGGGCTTGACGATCGCCAGGCCCATGAAGCCGCTGGTCGCGCCGCAGCTGGTCGGGGTGAGCATGGTGCGCAGCTCGGCGCCGTGGCGGCGGTTCTCCGGTGCCTCGTGGACGCTGACGATCCGTGGGGACTGCGTGGTCATGGAGATCCTCCCGTGTGGGTGACGGAACGTCAGTTGTTGATCGGGTCGGCGGAGGTGCGGTCGGTGACCGGGTTCATGGCGCGGGCGGCGAGGAAGGCGCCGAGCCCGGCGACGGTGCGCAGGTCGCCCTGCGGGCCGAGGTCGAGCAGCCCGGCGAGCACGGCGGCCTGCCCGTCGTCGGCCACGCCGAGGGCGGCCGCCGGGTCGGCCTCGGCCGGCACCCGCAGGTCCACCAGGCGCACCACCACGTCCTCGCGGTGGAAGACGGTGGCCGCCGCGACCGGCCCGGTCGGGTCGGCGGTGGCCAGGTCGTCGTGCTCGGCCAGCAGTTCGGCCACGGCCTGGCCCCGGCCCGGACGGACCGGGTAGAGCACGGCGTGCCGGTGCAGCCGGGCGGAGGCGGGGGAGCTGGCGACCGCCTGGTGCCGGGCCGGCAGCGCGGCCCTGGCGAAGAACGCCCGGGCGGCCTGCGGGTCGCCCAGCTGGCGAGCCTCCTCCAGGTGGGGGTTGAGCGCCTCCTCGACGGCCCGCACCTCGGGCTGCATCGCCACGTGGCGCAGCGCGTCGCCGAGGTCGCCGATCACCTCGACGGCGCGGACCACCCGGTTGCCGAGCATGAACAGCGAGGTGCGGCGCAGCCTGGTGTGGTCGTCCACCTCGGCCCGGGGGGAGGCGTAGCCGGAGAGGATCCGGGCCACCTCGGGCTCGCTGCCGGGCTTGACGGTGAAGGTCAGCGCGTGGCGGACGACGCCGTCCGGCCCCGGCTCGGCCTTGGGCGGGCCGACGTGCCCGGCGGGCGCGGTGCGCGGCAGTCCGGGCGGCACCTCCATCGGGGCCCGGGTGCCGGTCGAGCCGGCCGCGGAGGTCTCGCGCAGCACGGCGTAGCGCAGCGAGCGGAAGTTGTCGCTGACGCAGCCGTGCATCGGCTTGACCATCTCCCGGTGGGCCGGGCTGTCCACCCACTTGAGGAAGGTCTCCTGGTCCTTCCACTCGCTGGTGATCAGCCACTGGCGCGGGTCGTTGATCGACTGGCACAGCTGGTCGCTGACGTGGCCGGGCACGGAGGCCACCTGGTGGCGCAGCTGCTCGTACACGTCGAGGAAGCGCTGCTGGGCGCCGTCCTGGATCTCCAGCATCAGCACCACCCGCAGCCGGGTGTCGGCCTCGTCGTGCTGCTTCGGCTGGGGTTCGGACAGAGTTGTCATGGTCCACTTTCTGCTCTGGGCCGCACGCTGCGGGCCGTGTCGGCCGTGCCCGGCGGGTGCTCCCCGGCCTGGGAGGGCGGTGCGACGGCGGTTCGGCCGGGCGAGTCGGCGCCAGGCCTGAGGTCGATCGTGGGCGGCGCGGCGGGCGCGGCGCGAGATTTGCGGGCCATCCGGGCGAAGGGGCGGCACGGACGCCCTCCGGCGGGGGATGGAAGAGCGGGGCCCCCGGATGAGCGGGGCCGTCGGGCGGCGCCGGGCCCAGTCGCCGGGCCGCGCAATCCCCTGACAGGGTGGAGCGATTGATGAATCCGAAGGTTGACGACCGGGTGCCGGTCCTGATCGTGGGCGGTTCGCTGGTGGGGCTGTCCGCCTCACTCTTCCTCGGCCGGCTCGGGGTCGGACACCTGCTGGTCGAGAAGCACGCCGACACCTCGCACCATCCGCGAGGCCGCGGCAACAACGTCCGCACGATGGAGCTGTACCGGGTGGCCGGGATCGAGCCGGCGATCCGTGAGGCGGCCTCGATCCTGGCCCCCAACCACGGCATCCTCCAGGCGCCCTCGCTCACCGGCGCCGAGCAGGAGTGGCTGTTCCGGGACATCGACCCGGGCGGCCGGCTGGCCCGGTTCAGCCCCAGCTCCTGGTGCCTGTGCAGCCAGAACGACCTGGAACCGGTGCTGGTGCGGGCGGCCCGCGAGCTGGGCGGCGAGCTGCGGTTCAGCACCGAGCTGGTCTCCTTCGAGCAGGACGCGAACGGCGTCACCTCGGTGCTGCGCAGCCGGGAGAGCGGCGAGGAGCGGGTGGTGCGCTCGGAGTTCCTGATCGCCGCGGACGGCCCGCGCAGCCCGGTCCGGGAGGCGCTGGGCATCGGCCAGACCGGCAAGGGCGAGCTGTTCCACAACGTCAGCATCACCTTCCGGGCCAAGCGGCTGGCCGAGGTGGTCGGCGACCGGCACTTCATCGCCTGCTACCTGACGAACCCGGAGGCGGACGGCGCGCTGCTGCCGGTGGACAACCAGGAGGAGTGGGTCTTCCACGCGCCCTGGCACCCGGAGCACGGCGAGCCGCTGGAGGCCTTCACCGACGAGCGCTGCGAGCGGCACATCCGCACCGCCGTCGGCCTGCCGGACCTGGACGTCGAGATCACCGGCCGGGCGCCTTGGCACGCCGCCGAGCGGGTGGCCGAGCGGTACGGCGCGGGGCGGGTCTTCCTCGCCGGGGACTCCGCCCACGAGATGTCCCCGACCGGCGCGTTCGGTTCCAACACCGGCATCCAGGACGCCCACAACCTGGCCTGGAAGATCGCCGCGGTGCTCTGCGGCTGGGCCGGGCCGCGGCTGCTGGAGACGTACGGGCAGGAGCGCCGTCCGGTCGCCCGGGTGACCGGCGAGCGGGCCTCGGCCCGCTCCGCCGAGCACAGCCACCCGGGCTACGCGGTGGTGCCGGGTGTCGGCCGGCAGGCCGGGGTGCTGGCGGTGGCGCTCGGCTACCGCTACCCGGTCGGCGCCGTGGTCGGCGCGGACCGCGACGGCCCGGTGGTCCCCGAGCAGTTCGAGTCGGCGGGCGAGCCGGGCAGCCGGGCGCCGCACCAGTGGCTGCTGCGGGCGGGGGTGCGGCTGTCCACGCTGGACCTGTACGAGCAGGCGATGGTGCTGCTCACCGGTCCCGAGGGCGGTGCCTGGCAGGCCGGGGCCCGGCGCGCGGCCGACCGGCTGGCCGTCCCGCTGGACGGCTTCCGGATCGGCGACGGCGCCGAGGACGACCTGGCCCCGGAGCCCGGCGCGGACTTCGCCGCACTGCACGGCATCGGCCCGCAGGGCGCCGTGCTGGTCCGCCCGGACGGCTTCGTCGCCTGGCGCTCGCCCGGCCCGGCGCAGGACGCGGAGGCCGAGATGCTCACGGCGCTGCGGACGGTGCTGAGTCTGTGAGCGCGCGGAAGGGCCCGCCGGTCGCACGGCCGGCGGGCCCTTCCGGGTGTGCGGGGCCGGTCAGTGGCCGCCCGCGTCGACCACCTCGATGTCGGCGACCTCGTGCTCGATCGCCTCGGCGGGCAGCGCGACCCGGATCGCCCAGAAGTAGATGACCAGCGCGAACACCGCCACCAGGGCCATGTCCCACCACATCGGGATCCAGCCGGTGCCGTCACCGAAGCCGCCCTGCCAGGAGATCAGGCCCAGGCCCACCAGGTAGACCGGCAGCCACTGGGCGGACTTCCAGCTCAGCCGCGGCGCGTTCGGCAGGCCCTTGCGGATCGCGTACGCGGCGTAGCTGCCGAGCAGGACGTAGCCGAGCACGATCGCGATGCCCAGGCGGGACAGGGTGTGCCAGCCGGCCCAGTAGATGATCAGGCTGGAGACCACGAACGCGGCCGGGGAGATCACGCCGCCCAGCGGCAGCCGGTAGGAGCGCTCGCGGTCGGGCAGCCGGCGACGCAGGGCGCCGAAGGCCAGCGGGGCGCCGGCGTACATCAGCACGCTGGCCGAGGTGATGAAGCCGACCAGCTCCTGCCAGCTCGGGAAGGGCAGGAAGCAGACCACGCCGGTGACGAACGACATGGCCAGGCCGAACCACGGCACGCCGTTCTTGTCCAGCTGCTCGAACTTCTGCGGCGCGTAGCCGTTCTTGCTCAGACCGTAGGAGATGCGCGAGGTGGAGGTGGTGTAGATGAGGCCGGTGCCGCCGGGGGAGACGATGGCGTCGAAGTACAGCACCCAGGCGAGCCAGCCCAGGCCGACCACGGTGGCGAGGCCGGCGAAGGGGCCCTCGATGCCGGGGAAGTCGAGCTTGTCCCAGCCGTTGACGAAGGAGCTGACCGGCAGCGCGCCGATGAAGGCGACCTGCAGCAGGACGTAGATCAGGGTGCCGATGGCGACCGAGCCGAGCACGGCGCGGGGGATGTCGCGCTTGGGGTTGCGGCTCTCACCGGAGATCTGGATGGCCTGCTCGAAGCCGAGCAGCGCGAAGATGATGCCGCTGGAGCTGATCGCGGCGAGCACGCCGTGGGCGCCGAACGGGGCGAAGCCGTGCGAGGTGAAGTTCGAGCCGTGGAAGTTGTTGATCGACAGCGCCAGGATCGTGAGCAGCGGGACGCCGATCTTGAGCCAGGTCGCGACCGAGTTGGTGGCCGCCAGGACCCGGACACCGAGGAAGTTGACCGCGACGAACACGCCCATCAGGAGCACCGCGACGATGAATCCGCTGGTGGTGAGGGTGCCGTTGTCGTTGAGGAAGCTCTTGGCGAACTCCCAGTGGCCCGCGTAGCCGATCATCGCCTCGACCTCGATCGGGGCGACGGTGGCGGCCTGGAGCCAGGAGAACCAGCCGAACGACATGCCGGCCAGGCCGCCGAAGGCGTAGTGCGGGTAGCGCGCGGTGCCGCCGGCGACCGGGAACATCCCGCCGAGCTCGGCGTGCACGAGTGCCAGCAGCACGATCGCCACGGCGCCGATGCCCCAGGAGACGAGGGCGGCCGGTCCGGCGACGACGACGGCGTTCTTCGCGCCGAACAGCCAGCCGGAGCCGATGATCGAGCCGACCGAGGCCCACATGAGGCCGATGAGGCCCACGTGGCGCTTGAGCGACCGGTTGGTCGTCCCGGATTCCGAGCCGGTGCTCTGTCCGGGCGGCGAGATCTGGTTGAGGGATGCCATGAACGATCTCTCTGTGGGTGGGGGCTCCGGGGTGGGCGGAGCGCGGAGAGTTGCCACACAGTAGGGCTATTCAGAGAGGTATGCACAGATCTCATTACTGAATGTTTACCTTCTTTGCCGGATATCCGTGCTGGTAGGAGGCTATCTGTTCAGTTGTCTGTTACGTTACCGGCCGGTAGGTCCAGCATTTGAGCGTGCATTGAGCTTTGCCATTCCGTTCGGCAATATTGTCGGCCGGTGGGGACATAGGAATAGCGGGTCGTGCATGGCCATACCGGACGGCCCGGGTGGGCCGGCCGGATCGCGGTCTGACGCGCCGTCAGTTCGCCAGGTCGGACGGGTCGGTGTTGGCGCCGCAGAGCAGCACGGCCACCCGCTCGCCCTCGGCCTGCCCGAGCGCGGCGAGGGCGGTGGAGGCCGCGTACTCGACGGCGATCCGGCGGTCCTCCCAGAGCTGCCGCCGGGCGCGCACGATGGCCTCGTCGTCGACCAGCACCGAGCGGACGCCCGGGTGCGCGGCGGCGTCCACGGCGAGGGCGGTGGCGCGGCGGGCCCCGAGCGCGTCCTGGGCGACGGAGTCGACCGGGACGTCCACCGGGCGGCCCGCCGCCAGGGCGGCGTTCAGCGCGCGGCTGCCCGTCGGCTCCACGGCCAGCACCCGGATGCCGTGCTCGCGGGCCGCCACCGCCACCCCGGCGAACAGCCCGCCGCCGCCGACCGACACCACCACGGTGTCCAGCCCGGGCACCCCGGCCCGCATCTCCGCCAGGACCGTCCCGGCGCCGGCCGCGATCAGCGGGTGGTCGTACGCGTGCGAGGCCAGCGCCCCGCTCCCGGCCGCGAACTCCTCGCAGGCGGCCAGCGCCTCCGCGTACTCCCGGCCCGTCAGCCGTACCTCCGCGCCGTACGAACGCAGCCGCGCCAGCTTCACCGGGGAGGCCGTCTCGGGCAGGAAAACCGTTGCCCGGACGCCGAGTTCACGAGCCGCCCAGGCACAGGCCAGCCCGGCATTGCCGCCCGAGGCGATGGTCACCCCGGTGTCCGGGAGGGTGCCCGCCTCGGCGTGGGCGAGTAGGAAGTTCTGCGCGCCGCGGGCCTTGAAGCTGCCGGTGTGCTGGAGGAACTCCAGGGCCAGCCAGGTCCGTCCGCCGTCGTCCCCCGGTGCCACCGCCACCGGGCGCACCCGCCCGGCGATCCGCTTCCCGGCGGCCTCGACCTCGTCGTACGTCAGCTGATCCATCGTCTTCCGCTCCTTCGTCGAGGGGTGCGTTCCACCGGGAGTCCCGGCCAGGGCGACGGTACGTCCCGGGCACGGACGGGGGGAAGATCGCGATCACCGGCGCCGGGCGGGGCGTAAGCTGGCCCCGTGCGTCTTGTGATCCTCCCCCCGCCGGCCCGCTAGCGGGCGGCCCACTCCACCCACTCCGGCCCGACGGGACCTGCCCGCAGCCGGGGCGATGACTGCCGCCCGTGTTCCCCGCGGACCTGACCGGCAACTCATCGTGGAGTACCGACGCATGACCTCGTACGCCGCCGTGCCCTTCCGGCGCGGCCTCCTGTCCATCTCCGCCGCCGCCGT
This sequence comes from Kitasatospora sp. Xyl93, assembly GCF_055383135.1. Lineage (NCBI taxonomy): Bacteria > Bacillati > Actinomycetota > Actinomycetes > Kitasatosporales > Streptomycetaceae > Kitasatospora > Kitasatospora sp. Xyl93. Next base: position 7,224,666 of record NZ_AP029185.1, read on the forward strand.
CGCCTGGGGCGTGGGCGGCGCGGTGTCCGCGCTGCTGATGCGCACCGGCGGGCTCGGCCCGGCGGGCGTCTCCTGCTGGCGCTTCGGTGTCGCCGCGCTCTGCCTGGCCCTGCTGCCGAGCCGCGAGCCGCGCGCCGAGCGGGGCGCCGCCCGGTGGCGCTCCGCCGTGCTGACCGGGCTCGGACTCGCGGTCAGCCAGTGCGCCTACTTCGGCTCGGTGCGGTACGCGGGCCTCGGCCTGGGCACCCTGATCACCATCGGCGCCGGCCCGGTGTTCACCAGCCTCGGCGCCCACCTGCTGCTCGGCGAGCGGCTGACCCGCCGCGCGGCGGCCGCGGTGGTCCTGGCCCTGGGCGGCCTCGCCCTGCTGGTGGCCGCCCCCGCGGCGGGCCCGCGCCCCGCCCTCGGCGTCGCACTGGCGGTCCTCGCGGGCGCCGGCCAGAGCGGCCTCACCCTCTGGGCCCGGGGCGGCGGCTCGGCCCGGGCCGGCACCGGCGCCTTCACCACCGGCCTGCTCTGCCTGCTCCCGCTCGCCGCCGTCCAGGGCGTCCACGGCCTGCTGCCGACGGGCGGGGACCCGGTGGCGACCGCGGTGGCGCTGCTCTTCCTCGGCACGGTGCCCACGCTCTTCGCCTACCGCTGGTACTTCACCGGCCTGACCACCGTGCCCAGCACGACGGCCGCGGTGCTGGTCCTGCTGGAGCCCGCGACCGCGGCGGTGATCGGCGTGCTGTTCCTCGGCGAACCGCTGACGGCGGGCCTGCTGGCGGGCTCGGCGCTGCTGCTCGCGGCCATCGCGGCGCTGGCGCGCGAATAGCCGGGGGCGGCGGACTCCGGCGGCCACCCGGGCGGGCGTCCTGTGGTCGCCGGGGGTCCGCCGGCATGCTGTGGTGGTCCGCATGAACAGCTCACTCCCGGCCCGGGTGGCCGCCGCGACCGCCTCCCTCCTCCTGCTCACCACCGTCGCCGGGGCCGTGGTCGCCGCCGCCGGACCGGCCGGGGCGACCGGGCGCCGGGACGTCACCGCGGAGCAGTGCCGGGGCGCGGGCGGCCACGTCGAGGGCAGCGGCTACTGCGTCGACGCGGCCGGCGACGACGCCTGGGGCCAGCCCATCGACGGCCAGGCGATCAACCCGGATCCGCGGCCCGGGGAGGAGTGAGCGCGGTACGGGCCCCGCGCCCCGGCCCCGGGTGGGGCGCGGGGTGCGGGGCCCGTGGCGGTTCGGGTCAGGGCACCGGGCGCAGGGTGACCGGGGCCGGGGTGAGGGCGCGCAGGACGAGGTCGATGCGCACCCTGGCGGCGCCCGCGCGGTGCAGGGCGGTGGCGATCGTCCGCAACTCCTCGGGGCCGGTGCAGGCGAGGCGCAGTTCGAGGTCGGCCTCACCGGCCAGGGCCAGGCCGCACTGGACGGCCGGGAACTCGGCCGCGAGGCGGTCGAAGTCGAGCGGGACCGGGCCGTGGCTGATCCGGGCGATCGCGTGCAGCGCCCGGGCGGGCTGAGCCCGTCCGACCGGAGCGGGACCGGCCGGGACGAGCTGGAGCGGTGCGGTCACCGGTGCTGGAACTGGACGGTCGGGGTGGCGGTCGGGGTCGGGGTCGGGGCGCCGGGCGGCGCGGCGGGGGCGGCGCCGGGCGGTGAGGCCGGGGACGGGGTGGCGACGGAGGGAGTGGTGACGGAGGGAGTGGTGACGGACGGGGCGGTGACGGAGGGAGCGGTGGCGGGCGGTGCGGTGGTGGGGGCGGCGGTGACGGACGGGGCGACCAGCCTCGGGTCCACCACCAGGGCGTCGATCCCGAGCGGGGCGAGGAGGGCGCGGAGGGCGGGCTCGCCGAGTTCGGTGTGGGCCTGGTCGGGCCCGAGGAGGGCGGTGAGGGCTTCGAGACTGGAGAATCCGACCGCGCAGCGGCGGCCGTCGCGCAGGCGGAACAGGCGAAGTGCGGTGGTGCTCCCGGTGCCGGAGGCGGTGACCGGAACGTGCCAGACGAGGCGGGCCATGCGGATGCTCCCGAGTGGGGTGGTGGTGCCTGCCGGAACTACTTCCTCGAAGCTAGGGCGACCCGGCCCGGGGGTCGCCGGTCCTGACGCACCGTTGACCGAATGGGGTCGTGCGTTGACGCACTCCTGACGTCCGGCTCACCCGGGTGGAGCAAACCACCGGTCGGGCGTTCCGCTTGCCACCCGTCCCGACCCGGACGACCGTGGAGTTCGCGCCCGCTCACACCTCGTCCCGTCCGGCTGCCACGGCCGCCGGAACGCCCCCGCCACGGGGGCCGCCGCACCCGCCGGCCGGACCGGTACGCGTTCGGAGGCGGGGGGAGGTGGAGCCGGAGGCCCGTGACGAGATATCTTGACGTCAAGACGTTGGAGACGTGAAGCGGAGTACCGATGACTGACTCGACCATCATCTATACGCACACCGACGAGGCTCCGGCCCTGGCGACCTACTCGTTCCTGCCGGTGGTCCAGGCCTACGCCTCGACGGCGGGTGTGCGGGTGGAGACCCGCGACATCTCCCTGGCCGGGCGGATCATCGCGAGCTTCCCGGAGCGTCTGACCGAGGCGCAGCGGATCGGCGACGCCCTGGCCGAGCTGGGTGAGCTGGCCAAGACCCCGGCCGCCAACATCATCAAGCTGCCGAACATCTCGGCCTCGGTGCCGCAGCTCAAGGCCGCCATCGCGGAGCTGCAGGCCCAGGGCTACGCCCTGCCGGACTACCCGGACGACCCGCAGACCGACGAGGACAAGGACGTCCGCGCCCGTTACGACAAGGTCAAGGGCAGCGCCGTCAACCCGGTCCTGCGCGAGGGCAACTCGGACCGCCGGGCCCCGCAGTCGGTCAAGAACTACGCCAAGACCCACCCGCACCGCATGGGCGCCTGGTCGGCCGACTCGAAGACCAACGTCGCCACCATGGGCGAGAACGACTTCCGGTCCACCGAGAAGTCCACCGTGATCGCCGCCGACGGCGCCCTGCGCATCGAGCTGCTCGGCGAGGACGGCACCACCACCGTGCTGCGCGAGAAGGTGCCGGTGCTGGCGGGCGAGGTCGTCGACGCCTCGGTGCTGCGCGCCGCCGCCCTGAACGAGTTCCTGGCCGCGCAGGTCGCCCGGGCCAAGGCCGAGGGCGTGCTGTTCTCGGTGCACCTCAAGGCCACCATGATGAAGGTCTCCGACCCGATCATCTTCGGCCACGTGGTCCGCGCCTTCTTCCCGAAGACCTTCGCCAAGTACGGCGAGGTGCTGGTCGCCGCCGGTCTGAACCCGAACAACGGCCTCGGCGGCATCCTGGCCGGCCTCGACAACGTGCCGCACCTGGGTGCCGAGATCAAGGCCTCCTTCGAGGCCGAGCTGGCCGAGGGCCCGGCCCTGGCCATGGTCGACTCCGACAAGGGCATCACCAACCTGCACGTGCCGAGCGACGTCATCGTCGACGCCTCGATGCCGGCCATGATCCGCACCTCCGGCCACATGTGGGGCCCGGACGGCAAGGAGGCCGACACCCTCGCCGTGCTGCCGGACAGCAGCTACTCCGGCGTGTACCAGGCCGTCATCGACGACTGCCGCGCCCACGGCGCCCTGGACCCGGCGACCATCGGCTCGGTGCCGAACGTCGGCCTGATGGCCCAGAAGGCCGAGGAGTACGGCTCGCACGACAAGACCTTCGAGATCGCCGCCGCGGGCACCGTCCGCCTGGTCGACACCGAGGGCAACGTGGTGCTGGAGCAGGCCGTCCAGCCGGGCGACATCTTCCGCGCCTGCCAGACCAAGGACCTGCCGATCCAGGACTGGGTCAAGCTGGCCGTCACCCGCGCCCGCGCCACCGGCGTCCCGGCGGTGTTCTGGCTGGACGAGGACCGCGCCCACGACGCGGTGCTGATCGGCAAGGTCAAGCAGTACCTGCCGGAGCACGACACCGAGGGCCTGCAGATCGAGATCAAGTCGCCGGTCGAGGCCACCAAGTTCTCGCTGGAGCGCATCCGCCGCGGCGAGGACACCATCTCGGTGACCGGCAACGTGCTGCGCGACTACCTGACCGACCTCTTCCCGATCCTGGAGCTGGGCACCAGCGCCAAGATGCTGTCGGTCGTCCCGCTGATGGCGGGCGGCGGCCTGTTCGAGACCGGCGCCGGCGGCTCCGCCCCGAAGCACGTCCAGCAGCTGGTCAAGGAGAACTACCTGCGCTGGGACAGCCTGGGTGAGTTCTTCGCGCTGGCCGCCAGCTTCGAGCACCTGGCCAGCACCACCGGCAACGCCCGCGCCCAGGTGCTGGCCGACACCCTGGACCGCGCCACCGGCACCTTCCTCAACGAGGACAAGTCGCCGAGCCGCCGCCTCGGTGGCATCGACAACCGCGGCAGCCACTTCTACCTGGCCATGTACTGGGCCCAGGAGCTGGCCGAGCAGACCGCCGACGCCGAGCTGGCCCAGGCCTTCGCCGGCCTGGCCGCGACGCTGACCGAGCAGGAGTCGGCCATCGTCGAGGAGCTGATCGCCGTCCAGGGCGCGCCGGTCGACCTCGGCGGCTACTACCAGCCGGACGCGGCCAAGGCCGCCGCGGTGATGCGCCCGTCCAAGACCTTCAACGAGGCGCTCGCCAACCTGGGCTGAACCAGGCCGGGTCGAAGCTGACGAAGGCCCCGGGTCCGATGCGGACCCGGGGCCTTCCGGCTGCTCTGGCAGCGGCGGGGGCGGGGCTTTTCGGCTGCTCTGGCGCCGGCCCACGGCTCCGCGCGGGCCGTCCGGCCGCCGCCCGGCCCCGGACTTCCGGGTCAGGCGCGGCCGAGCAGGGCGAGGGCGGTGCCGACGGCCTCGCGCAGCAGCAGGTACGGGCCGTGCGCCAGCGGGCCGTCCGCGCCGAGCACGGCGGCGGGGACGCCGGCCCGGCGGGCGGCCAGGGCGGAGCGGACGGTGTGGAAGCCGTTGGTGACCACCGTGCAGCGGTAGCCGGGGCGCTCGGCGGCCATCAGGGCGGCGCTGAAGCGCAGGTTCTCGGCGGTGTTCACGGCCCGCTCCTCGCGCCGGATCCGCTCGGCCGGGACGCCGCGGGCGACCAGGTAGCGGGCCATCGCGGCGGCCTCGGTGCACTCCTCGTGCGGGCCCTTCCCACCGGTCACCAGGACCAGCGGGGCGTACCCGGCCTTCTCCTCGGCGGCGAAGCGTTCCAGCGCGGCGTCCAGCCGGGCCGCCAGCGGGCGCGCGGGCTCGCAGCCCTCCAGCGCGGCGCCCAGCACCACCAGGTAGTCGGAGCCGGCCGACGCGGGCCGACGGCGGTGGTGCAGCGCCAGGCCGAGGAAGCCGAGCAGCCAGAGCAGGACGGACCCGCAGAGCAGGACGGCGACGATCAGCAGGACGTGCATGTCCGTTCGAACGCGTACGGCGGAACGACCGTTCCGGCCTCCGGCGCCACCGTCGTTTCCGGGGCGGGCCCGGAAACGACGGAACCCCCGTTCCGCGGGTGGAACGGGGGTTCCCGGGAACGGGGGTTCCGCGGCGGGTGGCGGCGGGTGTGGGCGGGCTCAGCCGGCCTCGGCCGCCGGGGCGGCGCCGGTGACCGGGGCGACCGGAGCGGTGGGGGCGGCGGGAGTCGCACCGCCCGCGCGCCGGTCGCGCTTGTGCAGCGAGGCCAGGTAGGCGTTGTACGCCTCCAGCTCGGCGTCGCCGGTGCGCTCCTCGGAACGGTCGCGGCGGCGGGCCTGCCGCTGCTCGGAGCCCATCCACTGGTAGACCAGCGCGATCAGCACGATCGCGGTCGGGATCTCGCCGAACGCCCAGGTGATCCCGCCGGCCAGTTTCTGGTCCTCCAGCAGGTTCGTCCCCGGTGGTGCGCCCTCCACGGTGAAGGTGGTGACCAGCGGGTGCCCGGCCATCATCACCGCCACGCCGAAGAAGGCGTGGAACGGCATCCCCATGAACAGCTCGATGATCCGCATCACGTGGCCGGGGCGGTGCGGGCCCGGGTCCACGCCCATGATCGGCCAGAAGAAGGCCAGCCCGGTGAACAGGAAGTGCACCATCATGAAGATGTGCCCGAGGCGGTACTGCATCAGGAAGTCGAACAGCGGGGTGAAGTAGACCCCGTACAGGCTCGCGATGAACATCGGGATGGTGAACGCCGGGTGCGAGATGATCCGGACGTACCGGCTGTGCAGCAGCGCCACCAGCAGCTCGCGCGGCCCGCGCGGACGGCCCTTGCCGGTCGGGCGCAGCGCGCGCAGCGCCAGCGTGATCGGGGCGCCGAGCAGCAGCAGGATCGGCGTCAGCATGGAGAGCACCATGTGCTGGATCATGTGCGCGCTGAACAGCACCATGCCGTAGTCGTTCAGGCCGGTGCAGGTGACCAGCAGCATGCTGGCGACACCCGCCGCCCAGCCGACCATCCGGCCGACCGGCCAGCGGTCGCCGCGCCGGTACAGCCGCACCACGCCCGCCGCGTACAGTCCCAGGACGACCAGGCCGCCGAGCAGGAACACCCAGTCGGGGGACCAGGTCCAGGCGTTCGACAAGCTGAACGGGCCTAGTCGGGTCATCCCGCCGTGGTGGTGCATTCCTGACATTCCGTCGCCCATCGGCGGGTCCTGCTTTCCGTCCTCGTGGTCCCTGGTGAGGGTCCGGTTCGCCCGTTTTGCTTGACCTACAGCCTAGGTGGGCCTTACCTCGGGCCACCCGCCGCCCCCTCCGTACGGGTGTCCCCGCCGGGCCGCCCGCTGGCTAGACTGACCGGCCGGTCGGCAGGAAGGTTCGGAGATGGCGACGGAGGACGGACCCGCGGCGCACCCCACGGTCGCGCTGACCGGGGCCACCGGTTTCATCGGATCCGCCGTGCTGGCGGCCCTCGCGGCGCGCGGCGTCCGGGTGCGGGCGCTGGCCCGCAGACCGCCGCAGGAGGCCGCGCCCGGCACCGCCTGGGTGCCGGGCGACCTCGCCGACCCGGCGGCGCTCACGGAGCTCTGCACGGGCGCCGGGGCGCTGGTGCACCTCGCCTCCCGGGTCGACGGCGGCACCGAGGAGTGCGAGGCGGTGAACGACCGGGGTACCGCCGCCCTGATGGCGGCCGCCACCCGCGCCGGGGTGCGGCGGATCGTCCACCTCTCCACGGCGGCGGTCTACGGCGAGGGCCCGCACGCGGGCGTCGACGTGGACGAGGTGCCGCCCGCGCCGGTCTCCGAGGCCAGCCGCACCCGGCTGCTCGGCGAGCGCCACGCGCTGGCGGCCGGCGGGCACGTGCTGCGCCCCGGGCTGGTGACCGGGACCGGCGACCGCTGGGTGGTGCCCGCCCTGGCCGAGCTGGTCCGCCGGGTGCCGGTCCGCTGGGAGGGCGGCAGCAGCCGGCTCTCGATGGTGGACCGCGCCGACCTGGCCCGGCTGATCACCGTGCTCGCCCTGGACGGGCACGCCGCCCCGCCGGGCGTCCACCACGCCTCGCACCCCGAGCCGGTCCGCGGCGGCGACCTCCTCGCCGCCCTGGCCGCCCTCGGCCTGCTGCCCGCCCCGGACGGCCCGGCCGTGCCCTGGGAGGAGTGCCGCCGGCTGCTGGCCGCCGCGCCCGGCCGGGTCTCGGAGCGCCAGTTCGGCCTGATCGCCCGCGACCACTGGTACCGCAGCGAGCGGATCTGGCGCCTCGCCTCCTGCCCGCCCGGCCCCGGCCCGCTGGCCCGCCTCCCGCAGGCCGCCGCCTGGTACCGCGAGGTGCTCGGCGGGGGGACGGCCCGGCCGGCGGGGGTGTCCTGACCGGCCGAGCGGCCCGCCGGTCGCCGTGCCGGGCACGGGCGTGGGCGGCGCGCCGGCGTCCGGGGCCCGCTCAGCTCCTCGGGACGAGGGTGTTCTCGTTGGTGCGGCCGGCGGCGAAGTCGTCGATGTTGCGGGCGGTGGCGTCGATGATCTGGCCGACGGCGGTGCCGGTGAAGTAGGCCTGGTGGCTGGTGACCAGGACCTGGGGGAAGGTGACGAGGCGGGCGAGGACGTCGTCGGTGATGCCGTGGATGGAGCGGTCGGTGAAGAAGACGCCGGTCTCCTCCTCGTAGACGTCGAGGCCGACGCCGGAGAGGCGTCCGGCGCGCAGGGTCTCGACCAGGGCGGCGCTGTCGACGAGGCCGCCGCGGCTGGAGTTGATGAGGATGGCGTCGTCCTTCATGCGGGCGAGGGCGGCGGCGTCGATGAGGTGGTGGGTGGCCGGGAGGAGGGGGACGTGGAGGCTCACCAGGTCGGCGCGGCCGAGGAGTTCGGGCAGCTCGGTGTAGGCCATGCCGAGGTCGAGGCAGGCCGGGTTCCGGGCGATGTCCCAGCCGAGGAGGGTGGTGCCGAAGCCGGCGGCGATGCGGGCGAAGCACTCGCCGATCTTGCCGGTTCCGATGACGCCGACGGTCATGCCGTGGATGTCGCGGCCGAGGAGGCCGTCGAGGCGGAAGTCGAACTCGCGGGTGCGGTTGGCGGCGCGGGTGAGCCGGCGGTTGACCGCCAGCGCGAGCGTCCAGGCGTGTTCGGCGACCGAGTACGGGCTGTACTGGGAGACCCGGGCGACGGTGAGGCCGAGTTCGGCGGCGGCGTCGAGGTCGATGTTGTTGAAGCCGGTGGAGCGCTGGGCGACCAGCTCGGTGCCGCCCGCGGCCAGGACGGCGAGGGTCTCGGCGTCGAGGACGGCGTTCACGCTGCTGCTGACGGCCGGGTAGCCGGCGGCGAGCGGGGCGGTGTCGCGGTTGAGGAACACATCCAGGCAGCGCAGTGCGTGGCGGCCCGCGAACGCCTGCTCCAGCAGCGGCCGTTCGTCGGCCTGCACCCCGTACGCGAGGATCTCCATGCCCGGTCCCTCCAGTCGGCTCCTGCGGTCACGCTAGCGGCCCGGGTCGGGCGCCGCCCGCCGGGTGCGGGGAGCACGAGGCCCCCGGCCACCGCGCGGTGCGGGGGCCGGGGGCCGGTGGAAGGGCGGTGGGCGGTCAGATGACCGTCTCGGCCTCCAGGTAGCGGTCCTGCGGCACGGTCTTCAGCTCGGCGACCGCCTCGGCCAGCGGCACCAGGTTGATGTTGGTGCCCTGCAGCGCGGTGATGTGCCCGAAGGCGCCCTTGTGGACGGCCTCGACGGCGTGCCAGCCGAAGCGGGTGGCGAGCACCCGGTCGTAGGCGGTCGGGGTGCCGCCGCGCTGGGTGTGGCCGAGGATCACCGGGCGGGCCTCCTTGCCGAGGCGGTGCTCCAGCTCGCGGGAGAGCTGGGTGGCGATGCCGGTGAACCGCTCGTGGCCGTAGATGTCCTTGGTGCCCTCCTCCCAGTGCATGGTGCCGGGCTCGGGCTTGGCGCCCTCGGCGCAGACCACGATGGCGAACTTCTTCTGGCGGTCGAAGCGCTCGCGGACGACGTCGGTGAGCTTGTCGATGTGGAACGGGCGCTCCGGCACGACGATGGCGTGCGCGCCGGCCGCCATGCCCGCGTTCAGCGCGATCCAGCCGGTGTGCCGGCCCATGACCTCGACGACCATGACCCGCTGGTGGGACTCGGCGGTGGTCTTCAGCCGGTCCAGCGCCTCGGTGGCCACCGAGACGGCGGTGTCGAAGCCGAAGGTCACGTCCGTGGCGGCGATGTCGTTGTCGATGGTCTTCGGCACGCCGACGATCGGCAGGCCCGCGTCGCTCATCAGCTTGGCGGCCTTCAGGGTGCCCTCGCCGCCGATCGGGATGACCGCGTCCAGACCGAGGTCGGAGCAGTACTTCCTGGCCCGCTCGACGCCGTCCCGCAGGTGGCTCGGCTGGACCCGGGAGGAACCGAGGATGGTGCCGCCCTGGGCCAGGATGCCGCTCACCGAGTCCAGGGTCAGGGGGCGGTGGTGGCCCTCCAGGAATCCGCGCCACCCGTCCTCGAACCCGATGATCTCGTCGCCGTGGTCGACCACCCCCCGGTGGACCACGGAACGGATCACCGCGTTCAGGCCGGGGCAGTCACCGCCGCTGGTCAGCACTCCGATACGCATTAGCTTTGCAACTCCCGAGCAGAACCGAGGAACGGCCGGACTACAGGCTGGGACGACGAGCCGTCACCGTGACGGGGCGCTCCCGCGCCGTGGTGGCGGGGAGGTGGCCGTGGGGTGAAGGACCGGCCGATCCGGACGAAACGCCCGAAAACGGCCGCGAAGTCGAGCATACGGCCCCTGGTCCGGCCGGGCAGGAGCCGACGCGGGAGCGGCGCCGTCGGCGCCCCCGCGCGGAATTGCAGCCTGCTGCCGAGGAGGGTGTGCAGTAGGCAGCCCCATTGTGGTACGTCCGGGGCCGCCCGCGGACCGGGTGACCGCATGGCGGGCACCCGGCCGGGGCGTACGGATGTACTACTGGGGGCGCGTCGCGGCCGCGATGCGCTCGGCGCGCAGCGCGTCGTACCAGGTGGTGTCGGCCGGCGGCAGGGCGCTGACGTCCAGCGCCAGCTTCAGCAGCATGTCGGCCACGGCGGGGTTGCGGGCCAGCACCGGGCCGTGCAGGTAGGTGCCGAACACGGTGTCCCGCCAGGCGCCCTCGGTGCCGTCACCGGTGCCGTTGCCCCGGCCGACGCTGACGGTGGCGAAGGGCTGCACGCCCTGGCCGAGGTGGGTGACGCCCTGGTGGTTCTCGAAGCCCGTCAGCTGCGGCAGGCCGAGCCGGGGGTCGACGTCGGCGAGCACGTCGCCGACGCAGCGGGCGCCCTCGCCGCGGGTGGTCCAGACGTCGAGCAGGCCCAGGCCCGGCTCGCGCTCGCCGAGGTCGTTGATGAACTCGTGGCCCATGATCTGGAAGCCGGCGCAGACGCCGAAGATGATCGCGCCGTTCTCGGCGGCCCGCACCAGGCCGCTGTCGGCGCGCAGCCGCTCGGCGGCCAGGCGCTGCGGGCGGTCCTCGCCGCCGCCGATCAGGTAGATGTCGCCACTGGTGGGGATCGCCTGGTCGGAGCGGACGTCGATCCGGGTCACGTTGAGGTGGCGCTGGCGGGCCCGGCGCTCCACGACCAGGGCGTTGCCCCGGTCGCCGTAGGTGCTGAGCAGGTCCGGGTAGACCCAGACCACGCGCAGGCTGCTCTCACTCATCCTCGAAGGCCTTCCGTCACGTAAAGACTGGTGTGCGGGCGCGGCATCAGCCGGCCACGACCTTCCGCAGCTGCTGGAAGGCGGTGTAGTTGGCGATGGCCTCGATCCGGCCGGGCGGGGCCATCCGGACGGCCTGCTCCAGGGTGTCCACCACGTGGAACTGGAGCCCGGCGACCTCCAGGCGGACGGCCAGGTCCAGCTTGCGCTGGCCCATCACGAAGACCGGGTGCCCGGCGAGGCGCTCGTAGTCGACGTCCCACAGCCAGGAGGTGTCGGTGCCGTCGGCGTCGAGGGCGTTGACGGAGAGGATCACCGGGGCGGGCGGGCCGTCGATCAGCGAGAAGGTCTCCAGCCAGCCGGCCGGGTTCTTGGCGAGCAGCAGGCGGATGTCCCGGCCCTGGTACTGGACCACGTCGTAGCGGCCGGCCACGGCGGCCACCGAGCGCATCCGCTCCAGGGCGACCTGCGGGGCGACGCCGAACACGGCGGCGACGGCGGCCGAGCTGGTGGCGTTGGCCAGGTTGGCCCGGCCGGGCAGCTGGAGCTGGATCGGCCAGGCGCCGCGCTGCGGGTCGATCACGTGGGTGCCCTGGAGCGCCCAGTGCGGGTTGGGCCGGCGGAAGCCGCAGTCCTGGCAGAACCAGTCCTCGCCGGGGCGCTGCATCACGCCGCCGCAGGCGGGGCAGGACCAGGCGTCCTCCTTCCAGGCCTGGCCGGCGGCCACCCAGACCACCTTCTTGCAGGAGGAGGCGGCCCAGGTCACCAGCGGGTCGTCGGCGTTGGCGATGACCACGGCCTCGGTGTTCTGGAGGCCCTCGCGCCACTTCTCGGCCATCATCCGGGTCTCGGCGGCGCGGTCGAGCTGGTCGCGGGAGAGGTTGAGCAGGGCGATCGCCTTGGGACGGGTGTCGCGGGCGACCATCGCCAGGTACTTCTCGTCGACCTCGATCACGCCGAAGCGGGCGTCCGTGCCGCCGGCCAGGGCGGAGGTGATGCCGGCGGGCATGTTGGCGCCCAGGGCGTTGGAGACCACCGGTCCGGCGGCGCGCAGCGCCTCGGCGATCAGGCGGGTGGTCGTGGTCTTGCCGTTGGTCGCGCTGACCAGGACGACGTCGAGGTGGTCGGCGAGGGTGGCGAGCAGGTCGGGGTCGAGCTTGAGGGCGACCTTGCCGCCGATCACCGAGCCGCTTCCGCGCCCGGCCTTGCGCGACACGGCGGCGGCGACCCGGCCGGCGGTGACCGCGATCTTGGCGCGTGCCGGCAGCGAGGCGTCGCGTGCGCCTGTGGGCTCCGATTCGGTGCCTGCCATGCTCAGTGGTTCCTCCTTGCTGCGGCACCACCCGTGGCCGGATAACGGGCCGTCGGGCGGCGGGGACGGGGGTCAGCCTACCGACTCCGTCGCCCGACCGGACGAACCGGACCCCACGCCGCCTGCTGCGACGCGCTCGCGGGTACTGCTGAGGGCCCGTCAAGGAGGGCGGTGTACGGAGCGACCCCTTACGGCTTGACGACGCTCCGCGGGCACCGCCGGGTTCCCGGGGCGCCCGGGTAAGGATCTGGTGAAGAAATGATCAGCGGCCCGGACGGTGGACGCGACCGGCCGGATCCCCGGCGGCCGGCGTGGCGGTGATCACCAGGGTGCCGTCCTCGGACTGGAAGTCCAGTGGCGTGCCCAGCCGTCGCATCGCGGCGATCAGGCCGGTGTTGCCGCCCTGGGTCACCGCGTACACCGTCCGGACGCCGGCCGCCCGGGCCGCCGCCGACAGCCGCCGCAGCAGCGCCAGGCCGAGCCCGCGCCGCTGCCAGGCGTCCTCGACCAGGACGGCCAGCTCGGCCTCGTCGTCGTCCCACATCAGGTGCCCGAGCGCGACGACCCGCCCGTCCGGGGCGGTCACCGCGTAGCTGCGGCCGTGCCGGGGGTCCAGCAGGTGGTCCAGGTAGCGGCCGGCGTCGCGGACCGGCCCGTGGTAGCGCTGGCGCAGCGCGGCGGGCGAGCAGCGGTCGTGCATCGCCAGCGCCGCCGCCCGGTCGGCCGGCCCGGCCGGGCGCAGCAGCAGCTCCGTCCCGTCCGGCCCGGACAGCCGGGACGGGGCCTCCGGCGCCCGGCCGGCGGGACGGGCCGCGGGTGGGTGCGGCTGCGGCTGCGGCCGGACGGTCCGGTACGGGCCGCCGGTGAGCGCGGGCAGCCGGGTGGCCTGGCCCTCGGGCGCCGCGCACCTGCGGTCGGACCTGCGGAAGGGCCGGTGCCAGAGCCGTTCGGGGCGAGTGCGTGATGCCGTCATGCCGCCGACGCTACCGACGGTGCGCTTCCGCTCGGTTACGTGATCGTGAACGTCCGAATGCCCCCGCGGCCCGACCGGGCGGTGGGACCCCGGGCCGGGCGGCGGCGGGACCGGCCCGGGACCCGCCCGGGACGGGGGCGGGGCCGGCCGGGACGGCGTCGGCGCAGGTCCCGACCGGTGCCTCATGCGGCCGGGACGGCGGGCGGCCGACGGTGGATGACGTTCCCGGCGCCCCGGCGCTCCTGGTGAGCGGGAGGCCGGGCCCCGTACGTCCACGCACCGAAGGCCGTTTCCATGCACGACACCCCGTCCGTCCGCACCACCGACACCTCCACCCGCACCGGCATCTCCGCCGGCACCTCCACCCGCACCGAGAGCGGTACCGAAACCGCCACCCCCGCCGTCCCGCACGCCCGCCGCGCTCCGGTCGGCACCGCGCTCACCGGGCTGCTCGACCGGCAGGCGCGCACCCGGCCCGGCTCGCCGGCCGTCCTCGGCGAGGGCGGCGGCCTCACCTTCCGGGAGCTGTCCGCGACCGCCCGCCGACTGGCCGAGCGCCTGCGCCGCCTGGGCGCCGGCCCGGACGGCCGCGTCGGCCTGTACGTCGAGCCGTCCGTCGAGCTGGTCGCCGGGGCCTGGGGCGTGCTGTACTCCGGCGCCGGCTACCTGCCGCTGGCGCCCGAGTACCCCGAGGAGCGGCTCCGCTACATGATCGAGGACAGCGGCACCCGGATCGTGCTGACCCAGGCGCACCTGCGCGAGCGGCTGGCCGCGCTGGTCCCGGCCGGGACGGCGGTGGTCACCTTCGAGGACGCGCCGCCGGTGCCGGACGCCCCGCCGGTGCGAAACGCTGCGCCGGTGCCGGACACGGCTCCGCTGCCGGACACGGCGCAGGAGGAGGCCGTCGAACCGGAGTCGCTGGCCTACGTGATCTACACCTCGGGCAGCACCGGCCGGCCCAAGGGCGTGATGATCGAGCACCGCTCGGTGGTCTCCCAGCTGCGCTGGATGCACTCCGCCGGGTACCTCGGCCCCGAGGTCACCGTGCTGCAGAAGACCCCGATGAGCTTCGACGCGGCGCAGTGGGAGATCCTCGCCCCGGCCGTCGGCGCCCGGGTGGTGGCCGGCACGCCCGGCCTCCACCGGGACCCGGAGGCGCTGGTCGCCGCCGTCCGGCGGCACCGGGTGACCGCGCTGCAGTGCGTGCCCACCCTGCTCCGGGCGCTGCTGGACACCGAGGGCTTCACCGGCTGCACCGGCCTGACCCGGCTGTTCTCCGGCGGCGAGGCGCTCTCCCGGCGGCTCGCCCGCGAGCTGGGGCAGGCCCTGCCCCAGGCCGCCCTGGTCAACCTGTACGGCCCGACGGAGTGCACCATCAACGCCACCTCGCACCTGGTCGACCCGGCCGATCCGGCCGACGGCGCCGGCTCGGTGCCGATCGGCCGTCCGGTGGCCGACACCCGCTGCTACGTGCTCGACGAGGAGCTGGTGCCGGTGGCCGCCGACGGCGTCGGCGAGCTGTACATCGGCGGCGTCCAGGTGGCCCGCGGCTACCTGAACCGCCCGGAGCTGACCGCGGAGCGGTTCGTCCGCTCCCCGTTCGCCGCCGACGAGCGGCTGTACCGCACGGGCGACCTCGTGCGGTGGAACCCGGACGGCACCCTGCAGTTCGCCGGCCGGGTGGACAACCAGGTCAAGCTGCGCGGCTACCGGGTCGAGCTGGACGAGATCGCCCGCGCGATCGAGGAGCACACCTGGGTGCGCCGCTCGGCCGCGGTCGTCACCGGGGACGACCGCACCGGCCACCCGAACCTGGTCGCCTGCGTGGAGCTCAATCCGCGCGAGGCGGCCCTGATGGACCAGGGCAGCCACGGCGGCCACCACCAGTCCAAGGCCAGCAAGCTCCAGGTCAGGGCCCAGCTGTCGGACCCGGGCCTGCGCGAGCCGGGCCGGCTGGCGGGCCGCGAGCGGGTCGCACTGCCCGGCCGGAAGGAGACCGAGGCGCAGCGCCGCGAGACCTTCGCCCGCAAGACCTACCGCTTCTACGACGGCGGCGCGGTCACCCGGGACGACCTCACCGCCCTGCTCGCCCCGCGCCCGGCCGGCGCCTTCGGCCGCGACCTGGCACTGCTGAGCCTGCCCGAACTCGGCCGCGTCCTGCGGTGGTTCGGCCAGTTCCACAGCGAGGAGCGGCTGCTGCCGAAGTACGCCTACGCCTCGCCCGGCGCGCTGTACGCGACCCAGCTGTACCTGGAGACCGGCGGCCTGGACGGGCTCGCGGCCGGGCTGTACTACTACCACCCGGTCGAGCACGTCCTGGTCCGGATCGGCCCCGCCGAGCCCCGGGCCGAGGCGTACCTGACGCTGCACTTCTCCGGCAAGCACGGCGCCATCGAGCCGGTCTACCGGAACAACATCAGGGAGGTGCTGGAGTTCGAGACCGGCCACATGCTGGGCGTCCTGGAGGAGGTGCTGCCCGAGTACGGGCTGGACGTGCGCCCGCTCGGCCTCGACCCGGCGGTCCGGGACCGGCTGGACGTCGCCGAGGAGGACCACTACCTGGGCGGCTTCACGGTCGTCCGGGCCGACGGCGCGGTGCGGGCCGAGGGCGCCACCGAGCTGTACGTCCAGGCCCACGAGGGCCGGGTGGACGGCCTGCCGGGCGGTCTCTACCGGTACGCCGACGGCGAGTTGACGCACGTCTCGGACGCGGTGGTGGAGTCCCGGCACGTGATCGCGATCAACCAGGCCGTGTACGCCCGGGCCGCGTTCGGCATCACCGCCGTCAGCCGCGCCGAGGAGGAGTGGCTGGAGTACATCGCGCTCGGCTCGGTGCTGCACCGCCTCCAGCGCAACGGCCTGCGCCTGGGCTTCATGTCCTCCGGATACAGCTCCAGGTCCGGCCACCCGCTGCCCGCCTCGCGCCGCATCGACGAGATCCTGGCCGGCCGCGGCATCACCCCCGGGCCGTCGTACTTCTTCCTCGGCGGAAAGGTGAGCGAGGAGCAGATCCGCAGTGAGGGCATGCACGAGGACACCGTCCACATGAAGGGCCCGGCCGAGATCATCAAGGACGAACTGGCCAACCTGCTGCCCGACTACATGCTGCCCAACCGGGTGCTGGTGATGGACGCCCTGCCGCTCACCGCGAACGGCAAGGTGGACCTCAGGGCGCTGGCCGCCTCCGAGGCCGTCCGCACGGCCGACGTCCGCGGCGAGTACGTCGCCCCGGCCACCGACCACGAGCGGTGGCTGGCCGAGGCCTGGGGCAGGGCGCTGAAGTACGAGGACGTGTCGGTGACGGACGAGTTCTTCGCCGTCGGCGGGAACTCGCTGATCGCCGTCGCCCTGGTCAACCGGATCAACCGCGAGTTCGGCGTCACGCTGCCGCTCCAGGTGCTGTTCGAGTGTCCTCGGCTGGGCGACCTGGCCGCGCGCATCGAGCGGGCCCGCGGCGCGGCCGGGCCCGAGGCGACCGGTTCCCGGCTGATCCCGCTGCACCCGGGGATGGCCGGCCGGCCGGTGTTCTGCTGGCCCGGGCTGGGCGGCTACCCCATGAACCTGCGGCTGCTCGGCCGGGAGGCCGGTGCGGGCCGGGCGTTCTACGGGATCCAGGCGCACGGCATCAACCCGGGCGAGACGCCGTACCCCACCATCCGGGAGACGGCCGCCGCCGACGTCGCCGAGCTGCGCCGGGTGCAGCCGGAGGGCCCGTACACGCTGTGGGGCTTCTCCTTCGGCGCCCGGGTCGCCTTCGAGGCGGCCTGGCAGCTGGAGCAGGCCGGGCAGCGGGTCGAGCGACTGCTGCTGATCTGCCCCGGCAACCCGAAGGTGCGCCAGCACGGCGGCCGGCAGTGGGGCCGCGAGGCCTCGTACGCCAACCCGGCGTACCTGACCATCCTGTTCGGGGTGTTCACCGGCCGGATCAGCGGTCCGGAGCTGGAGCGCTGCCTGGCCGGCACGGCCGACGAGCCGGCCTTCGTCGCGGCCGTGCACCGGATGCTGCCGGAGCTGGACGAGGAGCTGATCCGGCGGATCACCGGGATCGTCGGGGAGACCTACGAGTTCGAGTACAGCTTCCGCGAGCTCGCCGAGCGGCGGCTGGACGCGCCGGTGACCGTCTTCAAGGCCGCGGGCGACGACTACTCCTTCATCGAGGGCAGCACCGGCTACTCGGCCGCCCCGCCCACCGTGGTCGACCTGGCCGCCGACCACTACGGGGTGCTGCGGGAGCACGGGGTGGCCGAGCTGGCCGCCGCGATCAGGGAGGTGGAGCGGACGGTGCCCGGCGATCTCCCGGGCCGCTGATCGGATGATCAGGACACGCTCACGGATGGCCCATGATCCGTGAGCGGGGGCGCCCCTTCGGATAGGGATGGCTCGGCTTTCCGCCGATCCCGTCCCGATCCGAAGGGGTTCCTGTGTTCCAGAAGTCCGTACGGGCCGTCGCCTGTTGCGTGTTGCTCCTCGTCGCCCCGGTCGCGCTCGCCCAGCCCGCCGCCGCCGCCGTCCCCTCCTCCACCGTCACCTCGTCCTCCGACGGCAACGGCCCCAGGACCCCGGAGGAGGCCGCCGCCTGCAAGGCCGTCACCAGCGCCCTGCTCGGCGGCTTCGGCTCGATGCTGGGCAACGCGGTGTGCGTCGTGAAGCCGGCCGACGAGGGCTGAGCCGCGCACGACCCGTCAGCGCACGGACTTCCCCGGAGAGGGGGCGTCCGTGCGCTGACGTGGCATCCGGCGCCCGGTCCGCCGCACCGACCGTCGCGCAGCTCGCCGCCGCCGGTCAGGCGACCCGGGTGGGGGCGTCCTGGACGGTGTGGCCGGTGGTGGTGAGGAGGGCGGCGAGGTCCGCCGGGGTGACGGAGTGGGGGGTGCGGAGGAAGAGCTCCTCGGGGTGGAGGGAGAGCAGGGTGATCCGGTGGTCGGCGAGGGCCGCGGGGGTGTGGGCGAGCGCCGTGGTGCGGACCCGCCACACGGTCGTCGGTGGCGGCGCGTGGGGTGACCACCAGACGTGGAACAGGGCGGTGGCGAGCAGGGCGAGGGCGGAGGCGACCAGGACGAACGGGCCGTCCGGGCCGTCCACGACGAGCTTGGCGACGAGGTCGGCGGCGGTGACGGAGAGGAAGACGGCGGCGAGTTCGACCGTGTCGCGGCGCCAGTGGTGGGCGCGGCGCACGGCGGGCTTCGAGGGTTCCATGGCCACCACCCTGCCCGATCGGTGTTTCCCGGCCACGAACCGGCCGTGACCTGGCGGTTACGGTCCGCGCCGGCCCGTTACGGGGGGCGTTGCGGGAGGAGGCCGGGCCGGTCAGGCGAGCAGGTCGCGGGCCGCGGACCTCACCTCGGCGAGCAGCAGGCGGAGGTCCTCCTGGGTCGTCGTGGCGTTGAGGAGGCAGGCGCGGAGCATCTCGTGCCCGCCGAGCCGGGCGCCGGTGACGAAGACCCGGCCGCGCCGCTGGACGGCGACGGGGAGGTCGCGGTTGAGGGCGTCGCGGGCGGCCGCGTCCAGGCCCGGGGCGCGGTGGCGGAACGCCACGATCGAGGTCTGCACCTCGGCGAGCAGCTCCAGCTCCTCGTCCGCCTCGACGAGTTCACCGAGCCGGCGGGCCAGCGCGGTGCACCGGGCGACGTCCCGGGCGAGGCCGGTGCGGCCCTTGTGGGCGATGGTGGCCCAGACCTTGAGGGCCCGGAACGGGCGGGTCTGCTCGGTGCCGTACTCGGAGAACCAGCCGAGCGAGCCGGCCGCCTCGTCGCGCAGGTAGGACGGGACGAGGCTGAAGGTGCCGCGCAGCTCCTCGGTGTCGCGGACCAGCGCGCAGCCGCAGTCGACCGGGACGCCGAGCCACTTGTGCGGGTCGAGGGCCAGCGAGTCGGCGCGCTCCAGGCCGGCGTAGCGGTGGGCGATGGCCGGGTCGAGCCGGCCGAAGGCGCCGTACGCGCCGTCCACGTGCAGCCAGAGGCCCTGCTCCTGGCAGAGGTCGGCGATCGGGCCGAACGCGTCCACCGCGCCGGCGCCGACGGTGCCGGCCGAGGCGACCACCAGGAAGGGCAGCAGGCCGGCCGCGCGGTCGCGCTCGACGGCCGAGCGCAGGTCGGCGAGGTCCAGCCGGCCGTCGGGACCGGTGGCCACGGTGCGCAGGTGCCTGCTGCCGAGGCCGAGGAGCTCGGCGGCCTTGCGGACGCAGGAGTGGGTCTCGCCGGTGACGTAGCCGACCAGCGGCGGCAGGCCGGCCAGGCCCTCCTCGCGGACGTCCCGGCCGGCCCGCCGGGCGGCGCGGTTGCGGGCGGCGGCGAGGCAGACGATGGTCGCCATCGAGGTGCCGGAGGTGAGCAGGCCGCCGCCGGCCGGGTGCGGGAAGCCGACCAGCTCGGCGATCCAGCGGACCACGGCGCGCTCCAGGTGCACGTCGGCGTGGTCGCCGCCGGCCGAGCTGGGGTTCATCGCGGAGGCGGCGAGGGTGGCGAGCACCCCGGCGGGGGCGGGGGCGGAGTTGACCCAGCCGAAGAAGCGGGGGTTGCCGTTGCCCATCGGGTGGGGCAGGACGTCCCGGCCGATGGCGGCGATCAGCTCGTCGAGCGGGCGGCCCTCGGCGGGCAGCGGGGCGTCGAGCAGGGCCCGGCGGGCGGTCTCGTCCATGGGCTGCCAGACCGGGCGCCCGGGCAGCTCGGCGAGGTAGTCGGAGACCAGGTCGGCGGTGGCGTGGGCGGCCCGGCGGAAGTCGGTGCCGGGGACCTGGGCGCCGGGGACGTCGGCGCCGGGAAGGTCGGTGCCGGGGGAGCCGGTGCGGGGGACGTCGGTGCCGGGGAAGTCCTCGGTGGTCATGGCGTGCTCCAGGGAGGCCGGGGGACGGGCGGGGCGAGGCGCGGCGTCCTTGGCGCACCCTGATCAGGCGATGATCGGGCGATCCTACGCAAACGGGCCCGCGCCGTGCGGCGCGGGCCCTCATGGTGAGACCGGGATGTCGGTCCGGGCACCGGGGAGCGGGTGGACCGGGGGGTCGGGGCTAGCGGGTGGTCCCCGGCGGGGTCAGTCCAGCGAGCTGGACAGGCCGCTCGCCGAGCGGCAGTAGCCCTGCATCTCCTTGTTGGTGATCTTGGCGCAGAGCCGGCCGGCCGCGCCCCCGTCGGTGTAGTTGACCGTGTAGTAGCTGACCAGGCCCTCGGCGCAGGCCTTGCGCTGCCAGCCGTCGGCGGCGGTGGCGCACTGCTCGGCCGCCCAGTCCTCGCGGTCCAGGTTGTACTTCATGGTGCGCGAGCCGACGCCGCGGCTGCAGTCCACCGCCCCGCCGCTGGCCTTGCCGTTGAGGCACCACTTGAGGGCCTCGGCGTAGACCTCGGGGTGGTTCGGGTAGTCGTGCGAGGAGAGGAAGAAGGTCGGGGCGTAGAAGAAGCAGGCGGACTGGAACAGCGCCGGCTGGTCCTTGCACGGGTAGAGCGGGTCCTGGGCGAGCTTGTCGGCGGGCAGGTTGGCCTTGGCCTGCTCGTCCTCCTCGTCCGGGCCGAAGAGTTGCATGAACAGGCCCTCGGAGCAGCGGATCCTGTTCTGGTCGGAGGGGAACTTGTTGCACAGGTCGCGCGCCTTGGCGACGTCCTGCTTGACCACGAACATGGTGCCGTGGCCGACGCCGTGGATGCAGGGCCCGGAGTTCTTGGGCGCGCAGAGCTTGAGCAGGTCCGTCTCGGGCTGGGGGGAGGCGTTGAGCATCTCCTCGACCGCGCCGTGCAGGTAGCCGGCCGCGCAGGTCTCGTGCGGGAAGGAGATGACCTTCTGGAAGTCGGCGTTGAAGCGCTTGACCGCCGCGTGGCCGAGCTCGTGCGCGATCGGGTGGCAGAAGCGCACGGTGTACGGCTTCTCCTTGCTGATCCTGTCGAGGTCGGCCAGGGCGACGCCGGGGTCGGTGGCGTCCATCTCGGCCATCAGCTTGTTGCGCAGGGTGGAGCGGGTCCACACAGCCGGGTCGCCGGTCGGGGTGGCGCTCGCGGGGCCGGCCGCGGCCGGCTGGGCGCCGGTGGCGGAGGCCCCGGGGGCGGCTGCGGGCCGGCTCGCGGTGGCCGCCGCGGGCGACCAGTCGGTGACGGCCACCGACCCCAGGCCCAGGACGCCCAGGAGCAGGGCGGTGAGAATCGCGAAGACTCGCGGCTGCATGACGGGATCCCCCGGCGGATCGAGGTGAACGTTTCGCTCCCATACTGACGGCACGTGAGCGGGTGGTCCGCGAATTCGTCCGCCGTTCGGGAGGTGTCGGCGACGCTACCGCACCGTAGGACCGCCGGGACCGGCGGGATGGTTCCGCACAATCACCCGGACGGAGTATGGGGGCGCGGGAGCCGCCGACTGCGCCGTCCGAGTGGCGGCGGCCGCCCTGAGCTCACCAGGCCGGTGGTCACAGCTCCAGCGTCACCCGGTAGTCCGTCAGCCAGGCGTCGAAGTCCAGGGCGAGGTCGACGGCGAGCCGGACGGACTGCGGGTCGGTGTCCGGGGCGAGCGCGTCGGCCAGGCGCCGCCGGTCGAGCATGTCCAGGGCCGGGGAGGTGCCCTCGGCGGCGAGCCGGGCGAGTTCGGCGCGCAGCTTCGCCGGGTAGTGCGGGTCGGTGGTGACCGGGTACGGGCTCTTCGGCCGCTCGGCGACGGCGGTCGGCAGCACGTCCCGGACGGCCGCGCGCAGCAGGCTCTTCTCCCGTCCGTCGAAGGACTTCATCGCCCACGGGGCGTTGAAGACGTACTGCACCAGTCGGTGGTCGCAGAACGGCACCCGGACCTCCAGGCCGTTGGCCATGCTCATCCGGTCCTTGCGGTCCAGCAGGATGCAGACGAAGCGGGTCAGGTTGAGGTACGAGATCTCGCGCATCCGCCGTTCCAGCGGATCGGCCGCCGGCAGGTGCGGGACCTCGGCGATCGCCTCGCGGTAGCGCGCCCTGCGGTAGCCGTCCAGGTCGAGCTTGCGGAGCAGTTCGGCGTCCAGGAGGTGTTCGCGCGGGGTGGCTCCGCCGCCGGCGATGTCGGTCAGGCCGAGGGCCCACGGGAAGTCCTCGACGGCGACGGTCCGCGGGTCGTGGAACCAGCGGTAGCCGCCGAACAGCTCGTCAGCGGACTCGCCGGACAGCGCGACGGTGGAGTGCCGGCGCACGCCGCGGAAGAGCAGCAGCAGCGAGGTGTCCATGTCGCCGACGCCGTTCGGCAGGTCGCGGGCGCGCAGCACGACGGAGCGCCGGGACGGGTCGGTCAGGTCGGCCGCGTCCAGTTCGACGACGCTGTGGTCGGCGCCGACGTGGTCGGCGAGCAGCCGGGCGAACGGGCCGTCCTGGGTCTGCCGGACGTCGCTGGCGTGGAAGGTCTCGCTCTGCCCGGCGAAGCCGACGGAGAAGGAGCGGACCGGGCCGGCCCCGGCGGCGCCCAGCGTCCGGGCGGCGAGGGCGGTGACGGCGCTGGAGTCCAGGCCGCCGGAGAGCAGCGAGCAGAGCGGGACGTCCGCCTCCAGCTGGCGGTGCACGATGTCGTCCAGCAGGGCGCGGACGGTGGCGACGGTGGCCTCCAGGCCGTCGCGGTGCTCGCGGGCCTCCAGCGCCCAGTAGCGGCGGACCGACAGGCCCTCGCGGCGCACCCGTACGACGTGCCCGGGCCGGACCTCGTGGATGTCCCGGTACGGGGTGAGGCCGGGGGTGCGGGTGTAGCCGAGCAGTTCGCGCAGCCCGTCCAGGTCCACCACCGGGCGGACGGCGGGGTGGGCGAGCAGGGCCTTGACCTCGGAGCCGAAGACCACGCCGTCCGGGGTGCGGTGGTAGTACAGCGGTTTGACGCCCATCCGGTCGCGGACCAGCAGCAGCTCCTCCTGCCGGAGGTCCCAGACCGCGAAGGCGAACATGCCGTTGAGCCGCTCGGCCAGGTGCTCGCCCCACTCCAGGTAGGCGCGCAGCACGACCTCGGTGTCGCTGCGGGTGCGGAAGCGGTGCCCGGCCGCCTCCAGTTCCGCGCGCAGTTCGCGGTGGTTGTAGACCTCGCCGCTGTAGGTGAGCACGGCCAGCGTCCGGCCGTCGTGCTCCACCGTCATCGGCTGGACGCCGCCCGCGATGTCGATCACCGCGAGCCGCCGGTGGCCGAGCGCGGCGTGCCGTTCCAGGTGCACGCCGCCGGCGTCCGGGCCGCGCCGGAGCTGGGTGGCCGTCATGGCGTCGAGGACACCCCGCTCGGCGGTGAGGTCGCGCTCGAACGCGACCCATCCGGTGATCCCGCACATCCGCAAGCCTCCGGTCTTCCGCTTCGTGTTCAGGGGGTCACGCTACGTGCGGAGTTGGCGCCGCTTCAAGGGGCTTTCGGGAACGGGGGCGAACGGGTGGTCGTTCGACGGTCGAATGTGAAGGAATCGTGGACGTGGACTGAAAGTCGTAATGTCTGCCCGATTTCGGGCAGGAACTTTGGCTTCGGCGGGCCGCCCGACCTAGGCTCCTCACTCGTGCCGAGCTCACCCCACCCTCACGAAGACCTCCTCGCCCACCTCACCCGGACCAGTCCGCTCGGGCCCCGGGAGGCGGCGCGGGTCGTGGCGGAGGTGCTGGCGTACTTCTCCGAGAGCACCGAGGAGTACGTGCGCCGCCGCCACACCGAGCTCCAGGCACGCGGTCTGACCAACGAGCGGATCTTCGCCCGGCTCGCCGAGGAGCTGCCGCAGCGCCGGGTCTCGGCGCCGGAGCTCTCGGCCCGCCAGCTGCGGCGGATCGTCTACGGCTGAGCCGCCGCCCCCGACCTTCCGAAGACTTCGAAGAGGAGACCACGCATGTGCGGAATCGTGGCCTACATCGGCCCCAAGGACGCGACCCCCTTCCTGCTGGAGGGGCTGGCGCGGCTGGAGTACCGCGGCTACGACTCGGCCGGCGTCGCCGTCACCGGACGCAGCGGCGGGATCAAGCTGCGCAAGGTGAAGGGCCGGGTCGCGGACCTGGCCGCCGCCGTGCCGGCCCGGTTCAAGGGCACCACCGGCATCGGCCACACCCGCTGGGCCACCCACGGCGTGCCCAGCGACGCCAACGCGCACCCGCACCTGGACAACGCCGAGCGGATCGCCGTCGTCCACAACGGCATCATCGAGAACGCCGACGAGCTGCGCGCCAAGCTCGCGGCCGACGGCGCGGTGTTCCGCTCCGAGACCGACACCGAGGTGCTCGCGCACCTGATCGCCGCGAACGTCGCCGAGGGCGTCGAGCTGGAGGACGCCGTGCGCGCCGCGCTCGGCCGGGTGGTCGGCACCTACGGCATCGCGGTGCTCGACGCCGAGCAGCCGGACCGGATCGTCGTGGCCCGCAACGGCAGCCCGATCGTGCTGGGGATCGGCGAGAAGGAGATGTTCGCCGCCTCGGACGTCTCCGCGCTGGTCCGGTACACCCGCCAGGTCGTCCACCTGGAGGACGGCGAGCTGGCCACCGTCCGGGCCGACGGCTTCCGGACCTTCACCGAGGACGCCCGCACCACCCACCGTCAGCCGTCCACCGTGGACTGGGAGGTCGACTCCTACGACACCGCCGGCTTCGAGCACTTCCTGCTCAAGGAGATCCACGAGCAGCCCGGCTCGGTCGAGCGCACCCTGAGCGGCCGGCTGGACGAGCGCTTCGCCACCGCGCACCTCGGCGGCCTCAACCTGGACGCCCGGGAGCTGCGCGAGATCCGCCGGGTGAAGATCCTCGGCTGCGGATCGGCCTACTACGCGGGCGAGATGGGCGCGCAGCTGATCGAGGAGCTGGCCCGCATCCCCGCCCACAGCGAGCCCGCCTCGGAGTTCCGCTACCGCAACCCGGTGATCGAGGCGGACACCCTGTACGTCGCGGTCAGCCAGTCCGGCGAGACCTACGACACGCTGGCCGCCGTCCAGGAGGTCAAGCGCAAGGGCGGCCGGGTGCTCGGCGTCGTCAACACGGTGGGCAGCGCTATCGCCCGAGAGTGTGATGGCGGCATTTACCTGCACGCCGGTCCGGAGGTGTCCGTCGCCTCCACCAAGGCGTTCACCTCCACCGTGGTCGCCTTCGCGCTGCTCGCCCTGCACTTCGGGCGCATCCACGACCTGTCGCCCGCCGACGGGCGCCGGATCGTCTCGGCGCTCCAGGCGCTGCCGGACCAGATCCGCGAGGTGCTGGAGCAGAGCGAGGCCATCGCCGCGCTCGCCGCCGAGTACGCCGACTCCACGGGCATGATGTTCATCGGCCGGGTGCGCGGCTACCCGGTCGCCCGCGAGGGCGCGCAGAAGCTCAAGGAGATCTCCTACGTGCACGCCGAGGCCTACCCGGCGAGCGAGCTCAAGCACGGCCCGCTGGCGCTGATCAGCCCCGAACTGCCCACCGTGGCACTGGTTCCGGACGACGAGCTGCTGGACAAGAACCTGACCACGCTGGGCGAGATCAAGGCCCGCTCCGGGCGGGTCATCGCCGTCGCCCACCGGCGGCCGGAGGAGAAGCTCGCGGACCACTGCATCCTGGTGCCCAAGAGCGAGCCCGAGCTGGACCCGCTGCTGCTCAACATCCCGCTCCAGCTGCTGGCCTACCACGCCGCCGTCGCCCTCGGCCGCGACGTGGACAAGCCGCGCAACCTGGCGAAGAGCGTGACGGTGGAGTAGGCCCTCGGGGAGGGCGCCCGCGGGGTCGTCTCGCGGAGTCGGTGCCCGCAATGGACCCGCGGGTCCCGGTCGTTGTGCGGACGGCCGGGGCCCGCGGGTCCGTCGCGGGCTTTACGGGTTTCGTGGGCTCTGCGGGTTCTGTGGCAGCGCCGGGTGGTGCCGCGGCGGAACGACTCGCGGCCCTCAGAACACCGAGCACCCGGAGAGGGTGGTCAGGGTGTCCAGGGCGGCGACCGCGGCGACGGAGTTGCCGGCCTGGTCCAGGCGCGGGCCCCAGGCGCAGACGGCGGCGCGGCCCGGGAGTATGGCGAGGATGCCGCCGCCGACGCCGCTCTTGCCCGGCAGGCCCACGCGGAAGGCGAACTCGCCGGCGGCGTCGTAGGTGCCGCAGGTGAGCAGGACGGCGTTGATCCGCTTGGTCTCGCTTCGGGACATCAGCCGGGTGCCGTCGGCGCGCACCCCGTAGCGGGCGAGGAAGGAGCCGGCCAGCACCAGGTCGCGGCAGCTGGTGGCGATGGCGCAGTGGGCGTAGTAGTGCTCCAGGACGGTCTCGACCGGGTTCTCCAGGTTGCCGTGGCTGGCGATGAAGTGGGCCAGCGCGGCGTTGCGGTGGCCGTGTTCGGCCTCCGAGGCGGCGACCACCGGGTCGGTGTCGAGCAGCGGGTTGCCGGACTCCCGGCGCAGGAACTCCCGTACCGCGCCCGAGGCGTCGCCGGTCATCGTCTGGAGGCGGTCGGTGACCACCAGGGCGCCCGCGTTGATGAACGGGTTGCGCGGGATGCCGTGCTCGGTCTCCAGCTGCACCAGGGAGTTGAACGGGTTGCCGGACGGCTCGCGGCCGACGCCCTGCCAGAGGGCGTCGCCGCCGTAGGCCACCGCGAGGGCGAGCGAGAACAGCTTGGAGACGCTCTGGACGGAGAACGGCCGCTCCCAGTCCCCGACCCCGTGCAGTTCCCCGTCGACGGTGGCGACGGCCATGCCGAAGGCCTCCGGGTCGGCGGTGGCGAGGGCCGGGATGTAGTCGGCGACCCGGCCCCGGCCCGTGGTCGCCCGGGCGGCCGCCTCGGCGGCCTCCAGCAGGACCGGCCAGTCCAGGATCTCCCCACCGGGCACACCGTTCAACGCTTCTCCTCCACCGGCACCGACTGGGGACACGACCGGGACCGGACGCGCGGTGCGGGTGCGTCCGGTCCGACCAGGATTATCCGTGTTTCGGGCGGCGGCCTCGGAAGGGGGTGGGTGGTCGGGCTCGTCCGGTGTCGTGCGGCGTCGTGTCGCGTCGCGTCGGTGGCGTCGCGTCGGCGGTGTCGCTCCGCCGGTGTCGGCGGTGCGGCGGCCGGTGCCGGGCGGGCGTTCTACGGCGCGTTGGTGGGGGCCTGGACGGGCGGGCCGGTGAGCAGGGTGCCGGAGTCGGAGTACGGCCAGCCGTTGGGGACGCAGCCGTGCAGCCCCTTGATCTGCTGCATCATCACCGGCGCCGGGGCGCCCGGGGCGGGGCAGTCGACGTGGCCGTTGCCGAGGATGTGGCCGACCTCGTGGTTGACGGCGAGCGCGTGGTACAGCTCGGGCCGCCCCTGGTAGAACTCGGACAGCTCGGTCCAGCGCTTGAGGTTGACGACCACCTGGTGGGTGACGCCGCAGTTCACCCAGCCGCCGGTGTCCAGCCCGTACTGGCCGCAGATCCGGTCGGTGGACTTCGGAGTGGCCAGGTAGACGGTGAAGTCCACCGGGTCGGCGGGCATCCGCTGGAACGCGACCGTACCGCCGGCCGCCCAGCCGTGGGTGACGTTGCCCAGGATCGCGTCCACCTCGGCGGCGAACTGCGCCGGGCTCTCCGCGATCCCGTCCTCCACCCGGACCTTGTAGCGGTACAGGTGCTCGCCGGTGCCGAAGCGGGCGGAGCCGCCGGGGGCGGTGGTGAACGCCAGCCGGTCCCCGTCCCCGCCGCTCCACGGCTGCCACCAGAGCAGGCCGGCGGTCAGCGCCGCGACCAGTGCGAGGGCGAACCCGCCGTGCCAGGGCTTCCAGCGGCGCAGCCGCGCCAGGGCCCTCAACGGCCCGCTCCCGTCGCGTCCAGATGGCCGTACGACCGCACGACCCCGGCGACCCGGGACCGCACGGCGGGCGGGACGCGCCACCTCCTGGCCTCGTCGAAGCGCTCCCAGGCGGACAGCGGCAGGAGGGTGCGGATCGGGTCCAGGCAGAGCTCCTCCTGCGCGTCCAGGTACCCGCGGACGGCTTCGGCCAACTGCGCCAGGGGCCGGGCCAGCCGCTCCAGGGGGCCGGTGAGGCCGACCCGGACGCGGGCGGCCGGCACCGCCAGGCCCGCGCGCTGCGCCGCCAGCGCGGCGAGCCCGGGCCGGAGGTGGGGCGCGGCCCCGGAGAGCATGGGCAGCAGCACGTCCTCCTCGGCCTCCTGGTGGTGGTACAGGAGGTCCAGCATCAGCGCGACATGGGCGGCGATCCCGGCCCGCAGCGCCTCCGCGCCGGGGGCGCGGCAGGCCTCGGAGAGGCGGGCGAACTCGCCGCGCAGGGCGGCGTGGGCCATCAGCAGGCCGGTGGTGTCCGGTCGGGCGTGGGCCGGGGCCAGGGTGGACATGGTGGAAGTGCTCCAGGACGGGATCGGCGGCGGGGCGGCCGATCGTCGGCCGGGCGGTCGCCCGGTCGTTCGAAATGGTGGTACCTGGAGAAACGGTACGGGGTGCGGCGGTGGTTCAGGACGTGGCGTGCGCCACGGCGCCTGCGGCCGTCGGACGGGAGGCCCGGACGGTTCCCGGAACCGCTCGATGGTGTCATCCGGGCGGCGTGTCCCTGGGCGGCGCCGTCGGATTCGGGTGTCGTAGGGCTGGTCGATCCCCGTCCGGGTCGACCTGTCCCATCCGGCCGGTCATCGGAGGCGCCGTCATGTCCACCACCGCTGTATTCACCGTCGACGGCATGAGCTGCGGCCACTGCGAGAGGACGGTCAGCGCCGGACTCGCCGAGCTGCCGGGCGTCACCGACGTGAGCGCCGACGCGCCGAGCGGCCGGGTCACCGTGGCCTCCGCGCAGCCGCTGGACGACGCCCTGGTCCGCGGTGTGGTCGACGGGGCCGGGTTCACCTTCGTCGGGAGGGCCTGAGTACGGCCGGGGCCCGTCCGGTCGTCGGACGGGCCCCGCGGTCGGGCTGCGCGAGTGGGCTGCGCCGTCGGGCTGCGCGAGCGGGCCGTGGGTTCGGGTCATCCCATGCTCTTCGCGCCGTCCAGGGACTCGCGGATGATGTCGGCGTGACCGGCGTGCTGGGCGGTCTCGTTGGCGATGTGCAGCAGCACCCGGCGGGCCGACCACTCGGCGCCCGCCTCGAACCAGAGGGCCTTCGGCAGCGGCTGGGTGGCGTCCAGATCGGGGAGGGTCGCCACCAGCTCGTCGGTGTGCCGGGCCACCTCGGCGTAGTCCGCGAGGACGCCGGCCAGCGTCTCGCCGGGCAGCATGCGGAACTCGTCCGCGCGGCGGGCGAGGTCCTCCTCGGTCCAGGTGGTGAAGTCGGGCATCGCGGACGGGCCCTTCACGATGAACTCCGCCCAGAGCCGCTCGACGTTGGTCACGTGCTTGATCAGGCCGCCCAGGCACAGCTCGCTCGCACAGGTCCGCAGGCCGGCCTGCTCGTCGGTGAGGTCACGGGTGGTGAAGCGCAGGAAGTGCCGCTGCTTCTCCAGGGACACCAGGAGGTCGGCGCGCTCGCCGGTGAGGTTCTGGGGGGTGGTGGTCGGGGTCATCGTCATGGCCTTTCGGTCGGTTCCTGCTCCCTCGGACAAGAACAACGTTACGGACCATTGCGGTCACTTCCTGTCCTGAATCCCGGGGAGAATCGACGGCATGGCGAACACCAGCACCCGCACGCTGCGACTGCTCTCCCTGCTCCAGACCCACCGGTACTGGCCGGGCGAGGAACTTGCCGACCGGCTCGGCGTCTCCGTCCGCACCCTGCGCCGCGACGTCGACCGGCTGCGCGAACTCGGCTACCCCGTCGAGGCACAGCGCGGCGTCGACGGCGGCTACCAGCTGGCCGCGGGCGCCGCGCTGCCGCCGCTGGTGATCGACGACGAGGAGGCGGTGGCCCTCGCGGTGGGCCTGCAGGCGGCGGCCGAGAGCCCGGTGGAGGGCGTCGCCGAGGCCTCGGTGCGGGTGCTGGCGAAGGTGGTCCAGGTGATGCCGGCCCGGCTGCGCCGACGGGTCGAGGCGCTGCGCGCGATGACCGTCCCGGTGGACTGGGGCGCCCAGGCGGGCGCCGGCGTCGACCCGGACGTCCTGACGGTGGTGGCGCTCGCCTGCCGGGACGGCGAGCGGGCGCGGTTCTCGTACACGGCCGCCGACGGGCGCGGGACGGAACGGCACGTCGAACCGCACCGGCTGGTCTGCCTGAACCGCCGCTGGTACCTGGTCGCGTACGACCTCGACCGGGCGGACTGGCGCAGCTTCCGCCTCGACCGCCTCACCGCCCCGTCCGGCAGTGGCGCCCGCTTCGCGCCGCGCACCCTCCCGGCCGCCGACGCGGCGGAGTTCGTCCGCGCGGGCCTCCACGGCGTCCCCCGGCCGCACCAGGTGGAGGCCCTCATCGAGGCCCCGGCGGACCACGTCCGGGCCCGCGTCGGCCGCTGGGCCACCGTGGAACCCGTCACCCCGCACCGCTGCCGCCTGCGGATGACCGCCGACTCGCTGGACTGGCCCGCGATGGCCCTGGGCTCGATCGGCGCCGAGTTCCGCGTAGTCGCCCCGGACGCCCTCCGGACCCTGCTCACGGACTGGAGCGCCCGCTTCGGTCGGGCCGCGGGGGAGTAGGAAGTCGGTCCGGCCGACTTCTGGTGTTGCGCCCCCCTTTGCTTCGTGTGCGCTCGGCGCGGCCGGATGGGGTGGTGGAGTGGGAAGCCGGCCCGGTGGGAGAGGGCCGGGTGGGTGTGCCTGTTTTGGCTTGGTGAGGGGATTTCGCGCCGAAAGTCGATCCCGCCGACTTCCGGCGCGGGGTGGGGTGGGTCAGGGGGCGATGGCTTCGAGGGTGGTGCGGAGGTGGGTGAGGACGGTGGGGAGGGTGGGGAGTGGGGGTGTGGCGAGGGCGAGGCGGAGGGCGTTGGGGTGGTGGGGGGTGGTGGCGAAGGCGTCGGCGGTGGAGATCAGGATGCCCTCGGCGGCCAGGGCGGCGGCCGCGTGGTCGGGGCGTTGGTGGGGTTCGAGGGTGAGCCAGAGGACGTAGGAGGTGGGGTGGGCGGTGGTGGTCAGGCCGGCCAGGGCGGTGCGGGCGATCGCCTGGCGAGCGGCGGCGTCCGTGCGGCGTTCCCGTTCCAGGCGGGCGACCGTGCCGTCGGTGAGCCAGCCGGTGGCGAGGGCCGTGATCAGGCCGGGGGCGCCCCAGGCGGCGGTGCGCAGGCTGGTGGTGGCGGCCCGGAGCAGGTGGTCGGGCAGGACGGCGAAGCCGAACCGCAGGCCCGGTGCGACGCTCTTGGACAGGCCGGCCAGGTAGCAGGTGCGCTCGGGGGCGAGGGTCCGTAGGGGCGGGGGAGGTGCGGCCTCCAGGAAGGCGTAGGTGCCGTCCTCGATCAGGGTGAAGCCGTGGTCGGCGGCGAGCTGGACCAGGCGCTCGCGCCGTGCCGTGGAGAGCACCCAGCCGAGCGGGTTGTGGACGGTCGGCTGGGTGTACACCGCCCGTACCGGCCGGGTGCGGCAGAGCCGGTCGAGCGCGTCGAGGTCCGGGCCCGCGGCGGTGACCGGGACGGGGGCCAGGTCCAGCCCGTGGGCGGTGGCCAGCAGCTTGATGCCCGGGTAGCCGAGCGCGTCCACGGCGAGGACGTCCCCGGGGCGGGTGAGCGTGCGCAGGACGCAGTCCAGGGCCTGCTGCGCCCCGCTGGTGAGCAGGACGTTCTCGGGCGCGGTGTCGATTCCGCGGTCCAGCAGGTGGGTGGCCACCGCGGCGCGGTCGTGCCGGTGGCCGCCCGGCGGGTGCTGGCGCAGCAGGGCCTCGGCGTCGCCGGAGGAGGCGAGCGCGCGCAGGGCCTGTCGCAGCTGGTCGCCCTGCCCGGGGGAGAGCGGCTGGTTGAAGGAGAGGTCGGCGACCCGGGGCACCGGGAGGGCGCGGGACGGTTCGAGGCCGTCATAGCCGGTGCGCAGCCGGACGAAGGTGCCGCGGCCCTGCTCGCCCACCACCAGCCCGGCGGCGGCCAGTTCGGCGTAGACCCGGGTGGCGGTGGCGAGGGCGATCCGCCGTTCGCGGGCGAGGGCGCGGTGGGTCGGCAGGCGGGTGCCGGCCGGGAGCGCGCCGGAGCGGATGGCGGCCGCGTACTCGTCGACGACGGCTTTGTAGGCGGGCGGTCGCACGGGCACCTGCCGTTCCTTGGACGTGGGGCCGCGCTCCGGGGTGCGCGGGGTGTACGGACGGTGTACCGGAGTGTATCCAGGACAATAAGTGGATTGTCCTGGAAGGGAGTTCCTAGCCTCGTCACATCCAGCAGCGAGGCCAGGAACGGAGCACGCCCCCATGACCATCCGCAGCGAGCGGGACCGGCACGTCGTCACCCTCACCATCGACCGGGAGGAGAAGCTCAACGCCCTCGACTACCCGACGATCGACGCGCTGCTCGCCGAACTCGACCGGATCGACGCCGACGACACCGTCCGCGCCGTAATCCTCACCGGCGCCGGCGGACGGGCGTTCAGCGCGGGCGCCGACATCCCGTCGCTGGCGGCCAGCCTCGCGGGCGGGCCCGAGCGGGCGCTGCGCGAGTTCGTCCGGCGCGGGCACACCCTCACCCGGCGGATCGAGGAGTTCCCCAAGCCGGTGATCGCGGCCGTCAACGGGCTCGCGTACGGCGGCGGTTGCGAGATCGCCGAGGCCGCCCCGCTGGCCGTCGCGGCCGAGCACGCGACCTTCGCCAAGCCCGAGATCTCGCTCGGCTTCCCGCCGCCCTTCGGCGGCTCGCAGCGGTTGCCGCGGCACGTCGGGCGCAAGCGAGGCCTGGAGCTGATCCTCACCGGCGACCCGGTCCCGGCCGCCCGCGCCGCCGAGATCGGCCTGGTCAACTCGGTCGTGCCGGCGGCCGAACTGCCGGACGCGGCCCGGAGCTTGGCGGAGCGGATCATCCGGCACGCGCCGACCGCGGTGGCCGCCTGCCTGCGGGCGGTGACCCGGGGCGTCAACCTGCCGATCGACGAGGCGCTCGCGGTGGAGGCGGCGGCCTTCGCGGTGACCGTGCCGACCGACGGGGTGCGAGACGGGATCCGGCGGTTCCTGGACCGCCCGTCCGCCGGTTCGACGCCGGGCTCGTCCTCTTGAAGCGCTGAAACCCTGAGGCCGCTGAGGCTGCTGAGGCCGCTCGATTCGCCGGGGCCGTACGGGAAAAGCCGTTGCCCGCGGGGGTCGGGGGAGTGACGATGGCGGAATGTCGGATCTGCTTGCGCGCGTGACCGCCTTCCGCGCCGCCTTCGCCCGCCGCCAGGCGGCCGAGCTCATCGAACAGCCCGAGTTCCCCGGGGTGTTCGCCGTCCGGGACGCCGAGTTCGCCCTATCCGAGGAGCACAACCAGCTGATCGTGGACGGCCCGGGCACCGACCCGGCGGCGCTGCCCGAGCTGGCCGCCCGGTGGCTGGGGCGTCGCCGCCGGTACTCCGTCACCGTGCTGGACCCGGAGGTCGGCGAGCGCGTCACCCCGGTGCTGGCGGCGGCCGGGTGGGAGCGGGAGGGAATCGTGATCCTGGCCCGGCCGACGGACGGCTGCCAGCGGCCCGAACCGGCCGCACTCCCGGTGGAGTTGGCCGGGATGCGGGAGGCGGTGCTGCGCCAGCAGCGGGACTGGAGCGAGGACGAGGAGGTCGCCCGGCAGCTCACCGACCGCCGCACCGCCCGGCTGCGCGGTGCCGAGCGGGTGCGCTTCCTGGCGGCGCGGACCCCGACCGGCGAGGTCGCGGCCTGGAGCGACCTCTACCTCGAACCGGCCGTCGGACTCGCCCAGATGGAGGACGGGGTGACCGGTTCGCAGCATCGCGGCGCGGGGCACGGTGACACCCTGCTGGCGACGGGGCTGGCGCTGGCGGCCGAGGCCGGCATCCCGCAGCTGTTCCTGCTCGCGGACGCGGCGGACTGGCCGCGCGAGTGGTACGGCCGACGGGGCTTCGTGGAGATCGGGCGCAACCCGTCCTTCAGGAGCCGGTGACGGCCGGCGGCAGCCGGTGACGGCCGGGGCGGACGGCGTCGGCCCGGCCCGGTCAGGCCCGGGAGGCGACGGGGCGTGGCGCCCGGGTCGAGCGAGCTCAGACGGCCTCCGGGCCGACGGCCGGCTGGGCCTCACGGCCGCAGTGGGCGGCGACGGTGTCGGCGAAGGCGCGGGCGAGCGGGCCCAGGTTCTCCCAGTCCCGGACGGCCCAGCCGGCGGTGAGGGCGGGCAGATCGGGCAGCGGGAGCAGCCGCAGGCCGGGGTGGCCGGGGCCCTGCCACTGGGGGAGCGCGGGGACGACGGCGTGGCCGAGGCCGAGTTCGGCGAGCAGGATCGCGGTGTCCCAGTCCGCGACGCTGGTCTCGAAGACCGGCCGGACGCCCGACTTCCCGAGCCAGGCCTCGACCTGGGAGCGGGAGACGGAGTTCTGCGGCAGCCCGATCAGCCGGGCGTCCTGGAGGTCGGCGGGCGAGATCCGGGCCCGGGCGGCGAGCGGGTCGCCCGCCGCGACCGCGAGTACCCAGGGCAGGTCGACCACCGGCCGCTGGTCGATGCCCCGGGCCGGGACGCCGAGGGTGATCCAGGCGAGGTCGACCCGGCCGGCGTTGAGCGACTCCAGACAGCTGCGGCTGGAGACCTCGGTCTGGAACTCCAGGCTGACCCGGGGGAATCGCCGCCGGAAGTCCACCACGGCCGCGGACATGAAGTGCCGGATGCTGGTGGCCCCGGTGGTGATCCGGACGGACCCGCCCTCGCCACGGGTGAGTTCGGCGATCCGGTGCAGCGCGTGGTCGATCCCGCCGAGGCCGGCGGCGATCGCCGTGCGCAGCAGGCTCCCCGCCCTGGTGGGGACGACGCCGCGCGGGTGGCGCTCGATCAGGGCGAGCCCGACCTCCCGTTCGAGCCGCTTCACGTGCTGGCTGACGGCGGACTGGCTGCAGTTCAGGTCCCGGGCGACGGCGCTGAGCGAGCCGGCCCGGCAGACCGCGGCGAAGACGCGGAGGTCGTCAAGGGTCACGGCGACCCAAGGTATCGCTTGGGGGTGCCCCAGTAAATCGGCGGATTGACTTGGGTGTTCCGGGGGATCGATCATCGATCCAGGGCCCAGGGCGGCAACCCGCCCGCTGCACTCGTCGGCGTTCCGGACGCTGTGGCGGGGGTGCGGGCGGGTGTCGACCCGCATCGATGCGCGAGCGCGACGAGCGTGCGCGACGAGCAAGAACGATGACGTGCGGAAGAGGGGGAACGGGCATGCGGTACGCCGATGGTCCGGGTACGCAGTGCGAGGTGTTCGTCGGGGCGCCGGTGGAACGGGTGTGGGAGCTGGTGACGGACATCGGTCTGCCCACCCGGCTCAGCCCGGAGCTCCAGCGGGTCGCCTGGCTGGACGGCGCGGACGGCCCCGCGGTGGGCGCCCGCTTCGAGGGGCACAACAGCCGCGCGGACATGCCCGACTGGCGGACGGTCTCCGAGATCACCGAGCTGACCGGGACGGTGGGACGGGCCGGATCGGACGCCCCGGCCGGGCGGAGGGTCTTCGCCTGGGGCGTGATGGACGCCGACGGCCGCTACGGCGAGCCGGTGTCCGACCTCGCCGGGGCACTGGCCCGGTGGCGCTTCGAGCTGACCCCGGAGGACGGCGGCACCCGGCTGCGCCAGTCGGTGGTGATCGGCCCGGGCCGCAGTGGCGCCAGCCTGGTCATCGACGCCAAGCCGGAGCTGGAGGAGAAGATCGTCGACTTCCGGCTGAACGAGCTGCGCACCGGTATGACGGCCACCCTCGAAGGCATCAAGTCGCTGGCGGAGCAGGCCTCCTGACGCGTCCGAGCCCGGTCGGGTTCCTCTCCCTTCTGTGCGCGGCGTACACCTCCTACGCGGTGCGCGGGTCGTACGGCGAGGAGCCCGACCGGGTGGCCCCGGTCAGCCGGTCAGCCGGCCGGCCGGGCGCCGGGGCGGCGCAGCGCCGAGCGGGCCGGCAGCACGCCGGCCGGCAGGGCCAGTAGCAGGCAGACGCCGACGGTCAGCGCCGTGGTCGACCAGGGCAGGGCGAGGTCGACGCGGGTGCCGATCCCCACCGCCAGCGTCGACTCGGCGGCGACCATCCGCAGCACCTGGCGGCGGGTCGCGCCGGACAGCCGCAGCACGGCGAAGTCCGCGGTCCGCTGGGCGGTGGCCATCAGCAGGGTGTTGGCGACGGCCAGGCAGGAGTAGCCGAGCGACATGCCGATCAGGATGACCAGGAAGATCCGGACCAGGGCGTCGTCCTCCGAGTCGGTGCGGGGGGGCGTACTGGGCGCCGCTCAACGCCTGGGCACCGAGCGGGGCGAGGGCGGCCGGCGGGGCGGTGCCAGTGGTGTGGACGACCACGGTGAGCGCCGAGGTGTCGTGGGCCCGGACGGTGCGGGTGGTCAGCAGCACGCTCGCCGTCGCGGATCCGTCGGTGATCTCGGCGACGACGGTGACATCCACGGTGTCGCCGTCCTCGAAGGTGACCGGCACGCGGCGGCCGGTGGTCCAGCCCAGCCAGGCGGCCGTACCGGCCTTGACCACCATGGTGTTCTCGCCGGCCAAGCCGTCCAGGGAGCCGGAGGTGGCGGTCATCCGGGCGCGGGCCCTGCGGAACGCGTCCTCGCTCATCCCCACCGCGCCGACGTGGTCTTCACCAAGCTCGACCTGCCGCCGGCCCCGGACGACCACCGCCGGGTGCTGGCGGTGCTGACCTACCTGGGGTCCTGAGGCCGCGCCCGGGCCGGGCGGGCGGGCGGTCCCCGGCGGGCTGGTCGGGTCGGATCAGCGGTCTCCGCCGGTGGCGGGGTTGCGGGCCTCCGCCGCGCGCAGCGCCTCGGCGATGGTGTGGAAGCCGCGGCGCTCGGCGTGGGCGCGGGCGGTGACGCCGTCGGCGTCGGCGAGGTGCGGGTCGGCTCCGTGGGCGAGCAGGACGTCGACGATCTCGCGGTGGGCAGGGCCGCCGTCGCCGAGCAGGACGGCCTCGAGCAGGGCCGTCCAGCCGAGGTCGTTGACGTGGTCGACGTCGATGGCGGTCTCGGTGAGGACCGCGCGGACGTAGGCGACGTGGCCGCGCTCGGCGGCGGGGATGACCGACACCCCGCCGTAGCGGTTGCGGCGGGTGAGGTCCGGGCCGCCGGGGAGCAGGGCGCGCAGCATCGGGACGCTGCCGGTGATGCCGGTGACCAGCCAGGGGCTGTTCAGCCGCGCGTCCTGGGCGTTGACGTCCGCACCGGCCTCGACCAGCAGCCGGGCGACGGCGACCCGGTCGGCGAAGGCGGCCCGCAGCAGCGGGGTACGGCCCTCGGCGTCGCGGGCCTCGACGGTCGCGCCCGCCGTCAGGGCCGCGCGGGCGGCGTCGAGGTCGCCGCGGTCGGCGGCGTCCAGCAGGGCGTGGTCGGCGGGGGAGAGCGGGCGGGCGGCCATGGCGGGGACTCCTCGGCGGGGGTGTGGTCGGACGGCGCGGTTCCTCGGCGGGCGGTCGGCCGCGTGATGGTCCCAGCCTGCCGTCGGGGCCGGCAGGACGGTGTCGGCGGGGCGGTCGTCCTTGTCCCGCGCAACGGACGACGGCCAGGTCATCCGATCGGATGACCCGGCCGTGGGCGTTCGGCGGGAGAGTGGAGAGCCCGGTGACCAGGGCGTTCCCGGCGGCCGGCCACGGTGCGGTCGGCCGCTGCGGCGCGGCTGGTCGTTACGGCGCGGCTGGTCGTTACGGCGCGGCTGGTCGCTGCGGCGCGGCTGGTCGTTACGGCGCGGCTGGTCGCTGCGGCGCGGCCGTCACCAGGACACCGGGTAGCGGACCGGGTGCCCGCCGATCCGGCCGGGCAGCAGGCCGATGACGACCAGCAAACCGGTGGCCAGGGCGAGCAGCGGGAGGAAGGGAACGGGGTGCGGCCCCTCCAGGACGACGATCACGGCGGTGGCCGCGGCCGGGGAGTGCGAGAGGTGGGTGAGCATCATCGCGCCCAGCGCGAGCCCGGCGGCGACGGCCGCGCCCCAGGTGGTGCTGCCGGTGACGGCCAGGGTGGCGTAGCCGATCAGGGCCGACATCAGCTGACCGCCGACCAGGTTGCGCGGCTGCGAGATCGGCAGGCCGGGCGCGCCGTGCACCAGGGCGGCGCTGGCGGCCAGCGGCGGGATCAGCAGCGGTTGGTCGAGCAGGACGCCCACCCCGACCAGCAGGAGCAGGGTGCCTATGGCGAAGACGGTGGCCCGCAGGGCGTGCAGCGGGCGCGGGCCGGGCGTGGCGGTGGGCGGTGGTGTGGACATGCGTGAGCGGCTCCGGGCGGGGGACGGGGACCCGGAGATGATAAACAGACTGTTGAATGAAAGGTAGGATGTTTTGCCTGTCGGACAAATTCCGTCCACGGAACCGGAGCACCCCATGACCACGCCTTCCGGCACCACGGGCCCGGCTGCCACGGGTGCCGCCGCCACGGGCCCGGCTGCCGCGGCTGCCGTCACCCCGCCGTCCGTCACGGTCTTCCGGGACGTCCGGCCGTACGGCACCGACCGGGCCGTCGACCTGATCGCCGTGGACGGTCTGCTGGCCGAGCGGGTGCCGGACGGGGTGGTGGCGGAGGTGGTCGAGGGCGGCGGCCGGATCGCGCTGCCCACCCTGGTCGACGCCCACATCCACCCCGACAAGACCGCATGGGGCGAACCCTGGTACAGCCGCCGCCCGGCCGGCTCGCTGCCGGAGTACGTCCAGGGCGACGTCGACCTCCACCGGCACCAGCGGACCTCGGTCGCCGACCGCGCCCACCGGCTGCTGAGCCACGCCGTGACGCGCGGCACCCGGGCCGTGCGGGCCCACGTGGACGTGGCGCCCGCGTTCGGACTGGCCGGGGTGACCGGGCTCGCCGAGGTGCGGGAGCGGCTGGCCGGCGTGCTGGACGTCCAACTGGTGGCCTTCCCGCAGCACGGGGTCCGGCGGATGCCCGGCGCGGGCGCGCTGCTCGCGCGGGCGGCGGCGAGCGGGCTGGTCGACGCCATCGGCGGCATCGACCCGGCGGGCTTCGACGGCGTCCCGGCCGAGGGTACGGACGGCGAGGGGCCCGCCCAGCTGGAGCTGCTGTTCGGCCTGGCCGAACAGCACGGGCTGCGCCTCGACATCCACCTGCACGACAGGGGTGAGCGCGGACTCGGCCCGCTGCGCGACATCGCCGCGCGGACCAGGGCGGCCGGACTGGCCGGGCGGGTGGTCGTCAGCCACGCCTTCTGCGTCCCGGAACTGACCGGCGCCCCGCTCGCCGACCTCGCCGCCGAGCTGGCCGAGTCCGGCGTCGGCCTCACCACCGTGGCGCCCTCGGCCCACCAGGTGCTGCCGTTCCGCACGCTGCGGGCGCACGGGGTGCGGGTCGGGCTCGGCTCGGACGGCGTGCGCGACTCGTGGAGCCCGTACGGCAACGCCGACCTGCTGCACCGTGCCCACCTGCTCGGCTGGACCACCGACGCCCGCACCGACGAGCAGCTCGCCGACTGCTTCGCCCTGGCGGCCGACGGCGGCGCCGAACTGCTGG
Source organism: Kitasatospora sp. Xyl93 (assembly GCF_055383135.1). Taxonomy (NCBI): domain Bacteria; kingdom Bacillati; phylum Actinomycetota; class Actinomycetes; order Kitasatosporales; family Streptomycetaceae; genus Kitasatospora; species Kitasatospora sp. Xyl93. The sequence goes on from NZ_AP029185.1 coordinate 7,264,289, forward strand.
ACCTGCCGGCCGTCACCCTGGAGCCGGGTTCGCCGGCCGACTTCATGCTGGTGACGGGCGAGTGCCTGCCGCAGGTGGTGGTCGACCTGCCGACGCGCGAACTGGTGGTCCGCGCGGGCCGGGTGGTGGCGCGGGACGGCCGGTTCACGGGCACGGCGCGGCCGGGAGACTGCCCGGGCCCGCGTCCTGCCCCAGCCGACGTGCGGGAAGGGGACCTCGACGTTTTTTGAGGGGCGCAGTTCAGTTGCGGCCGCCGAGGGCGCCCTCGGCCGCCGGCACCGACAGGGCTCAGAGCACGCGGGCCTCGGTGGTCCGGTGGAGGTGGACCAGGACGTCGTAGGCCGGGCCGATGGCCAGAGTGGGTAGCGGGTCCCGCTGGAACGCCGATCCGGCGTCGTAGGTCGGGCGGGCGCTGGCGAGCCAGGCGCGGGTGGCCGGCGGGGCGGCGCGCAGGTCCAGGAAGTAGTCGCGGTGGCGGACCCGGTCGAGGGTGTGCTCGTTCATGTCGGGGGTGGCCGGGGGAACGGTGACCTTCTTCCAGGCGGGGGAGAACGGGTCGTCCTTGGTGAGGAAGGACCCGCGGTCGAAGGTGAAGCCGACGGCGACGTAGTCCGCGCCGAGGGCGTCGCGCAGGTAGGTGCCCTGGGTCCTGGGGTAGAGCTCGGGGTGGGTGGTCCCGTACCCGACGTGGCCGTTGTGCGCGGAGAGCAGCACCTTCCCGCCGGTGCGGCGCTGCCACCAGAGGACGTTGTCGGCCATCGCCCGGTCGCGGAGGTTCTGCATCGCGGCGACGGCGGCGGCGTCCTCGAGGTCCATACCGGCGAAGGTGAAGGTCCGGGCGATGCTCCGGGCGTTCTGCACCGCCCACTCGTACGCCTCGCCGCCGCCGGGCCGGCCGTCCTCGCCCGTGGCCGCGGTGACCAGCTGCAGCGCCTGCTCGGCCGCGGCGGCGTTCTGCCGCCGTTCGGCGAGCGGGCGCGTGGTCATGTAGCCGATCACGTCGTCGACCCGGCGCAGCCCGGCGTACAGCCGCTCCAGGTGCGGCAGCGACCCGCGGGCGGCCTCGCGCAGGTAGGAGGCCACTCCGTCGAAGAGCCGACCGTCGACGGCGGGGAAGTCCAGGTCGTCGCCGAGGAAGTGGACCGGGCGCTGCGGGTGTTCGCGGTTGTGGTCGCGCATCCAGCCGATCAGGTCGGCGAACTCCCGGCGCTCCCAAGGGGTCCCGCCCAGCACCTCCTTGACCAGCTGCCGGGCGTCGCCGCCGGTGCGGCCCTGGACGTAGTCGTCGATCCGTAGACCGGCGGACCAACTCGTCTCCAGGGCAAAGGTGGTGAAGCCCTTCTCCTCGACCAGGTGGCGCAGGACCCGGTGCTTCATGGCGAAGAACTCGTGGGCGCCGTGCGAGGCCTCGCCGAGCCCCACCACCGTCGCGTCGCCCACCATCGCGCCCAGCGGCCGCAGGTCGGTGGTCCGGCCCTCGGGCTCGGTGGACCGCAACGGGTGGGCCAGGGCGTTCAGTTCGCGGACCACGGTGGACGTCGGGCGGTCGGTCGCCGCCGCCGAGTCGTCGGGCTGGTCCGCGCGGGCGGCCGGGGCGAGCAGGGCGGTGGTCGCGACGGCCGCCGTGGCGGCCAGCAGGGCACGTCGGCCGATGGGCTTGCCGTGCTCCTCGCTGCGTACGGTCATTCCGGGGGTGCTCCTCAGGTTGTCACTTCGTCGAGCCGTCAAGGGGCTCGGCCGCCGGGACGGTTCGGGCGGCCTGCGGCGGTGCGGGCGGCCGGATCGTCCGACGGTACGAACGGTTCGCCGGCGAACGCCGGTCCACGAATCGTCGATCACCGGGGAGCGTCGACGCACTGAGGGCCGCCGCCGGAACGGCCGGGGGGATAACCCCCGGGCGGCCCCGCGTCCCGGGCTGGGCGGGTGGAGGTGAGGTCGGCCGGGCGGGTCGGGCCGGGATGCGGGACCGTCGTACGGAATCGGCGGGTGCGCGGGACCAGGCGACGGCTGCGTCCCCGTTCAGGAGTAGCCCGGCAGGCCCGCCGGGCGTCCAGGCGATCCGGCCGGGACAGGAGGTGGTTCCGGGCGAGGCGGCGCGGTGGGTGGGGCGGCGGTTGGCGGGCGCCTGCGATGACCCCGGGGGCGGGTGGGGGCCGATCGGCCAGTCCGAGTCGAGGACGCCGGTGTGCGCTCGCGTCCCGGAGGCCCCGGTGGGCGGGGGGTGCGCCGGGCGTCGGCCGGGCCGGATTGCTACGGTCCGGCCGGTTCGGGGGAGCGGGTGGGACCGGGTGGCCAATGAAAGGGGCAAGAGGAACGAATCCTCCTGCCACTATCAAGCTATAGCGTGACCCGGGGCTTGCGGCAAGCCCCCCGTCATGCCGCAGAATCCCGGCCGTAAGGCCATGACCTGCGGAAACGGGAGACGTGAAATGCGCGTGTTGATGACGTCGTGGGGATCGCGCGGGGATGTCGAGCCGCTGGCGGGGCTGGCGGCGGCACTGCGGGGGCTCGGTGCTGACGTGCGGGTGTGTGCGCCGCCGGACGAGGAGTTCGTGGCGCTGCTGGCGCGGGTCGGGGTGCCGCTGGTGCCGCTCGGGCCGTCGGTGCAGTCGGTGGTCGCCGGTCCGAAGCCGCCGACGATGGAGGACGCCTTCCGGCTCGCCCGCGAACTGGTCGCCGCGCGGTTCGAGGCGCTGACCGCGGCGGCCGAGGGCTGCGACGTGCTGCTCGCGACCGGTCTGATGCCGGCCGGGGCGCGGGACGTCGCCGAGAAGTTCGGCCTCCACTACGTGTTGGCCTGCTTCCACATCTTCGGACTGCCCTCGCGGCACCACCGGCCCGGACGGCGGCCGGGCACGCCGTCCCCGGAGGACGAGACCGACTACGAGAAGCTCTGGGAGCAGGACGCCCAGCGCGTGAACGGCCTCTACGGGGAGGCGCTCAACAGCCACCGGGCGGCGATCGGCCTGCCGCCGGTGGAGAACGTCCGCGACCACGTCTTCACCGAGCGGCCGTGGCTGGCGGCGGACCCGACGCTGTGCCCGTCCGAGGGCATGACGGAGCTCGACGTGGTGCCGACCGGGGCGTGGATCCTGCCCGACGACCGCCCGCTCCCGGCCGACCTGGAAGCGTTCCTGGACGCCGGTGAACCGCCCGTGTACGTCGGCTTCGGCAGCATGGCCGCGTACGCCCCGGAGGACATCGCGCGGGTGGCCGTCGAAGCGGGCCGTGCGGTCGGCCGCCGGGTGCTCCTGGCCCGCGGCTGGGCCGGGCTCGCCCCGATCGACGACCGCGAGGACTGCCACGTCGTCGGTGAGGTGAACCAGCAGGCCCTGTTCCGCCGGGTGGCCGCCGTCGTCCACCACGGCGGCGCGGGCACCACCACGACCGCGGCCGTGGCGGGCGTGCCCCAGGTGGTCGTCCCCCGGATCGCGGACCAGCCGTACTGGGCCGGCCGGGTGGCCGAGTTGGGCATCGGCGTGGCCCACCTCGACCTCACGCCGACCGTCGAGTCGCTCTCCGCGGCGTTCACCACGGCCCTGGCGCCCGAGACCCGGGCCCGGGCGGAGGCCGTGGCGGGCGGCATCCGCACCGACGGGGCGACGGTGGCCGCGAAGCTGCTGTTCGAAGCCGTGGGCCAGGAGGTGCCGGCGGTGGTCGGGTGAGTGCCCGGTGAGTCGTGCGGCGCCGGTGCCGGCGCTGGCGGCGGCGGTTCCGGTGCCGGTGGCGGTTCCGGGTGAACAGCGGCGTGGGCCGGGTGAGTTCGGCTTCGGATAGGTCTCCTTCCGATCGGTCAGGGGTGGTTGTCGGCCCGCGCGCGCCCGGTTCCGGCACCGATCAGGTGACCGGCGGTCGGGTGTCTGCCGGGTCGGTTAGGGTGCCCACCGGCGCGCCGGTCACCGCAGGCCAGGCGCGAGGGGAGGGCGGCATGACCGACGGCACGCACGGGGGATCGGGACAGGACGGCGACGGCATCCAGTGGTTCGCGGAGATCGGCCGGCCGGGTGCCGGTCGATCGCCAAGGGGCGGCCCCGACCCGGACGGTGAGCCCGGCGGCGTCGTCTTCGCCCGGGGGATCACGCCCGAGGAACTCGCCCGCCGGATGGGCGCCGACCCGGCCACCGCGACCGAACCGATCAGCGACGCCGAGATCCGGGGCCTGGACATCGAGGTCTACCGCCCCGGCGACGACGGCGACGGCGTGATCCGGGTCGGCACGTGCGCCGGCTGGTCGTTCGCGATCGAGTACGGAGACTCCACCGGCGGTGAACTGCTCACCGAGATAGCGCGCGACGGAGCCGAGGTGGTGCACTTCCGCCCGATGCCGGAGCAGCGGCCGGCGCTGCTCGACTACGCCCGCGACGGCGCTGTGCTGTGCGGCTTCGGCCTCGGTGAGGAGCGCTGGCGCTGGGGCCAGGAGCCGGACCTGCTGGTGCCGGACCTCGTAGCCGCCGGAGTCCTGGAGGCCGACGGGGTGACCTCTTGCGCCTCCGGCCGGGAGGCTGACGGCGCCGCTCGACGCCGCTCCCTCGGCGCCGTCGAGCGGCGCTTCGGGCTGAGCCTGCCCCGGGCCGCCCTCGGCGGGCTGCGCCTGCCGGCGTACGCGGTGCGGGGAACCCCGGGCATGGTGCTGCGCTGAGGGGGCGCGCCAGCGGCTCGTGGCGAACAGGCAGAGGAACGGCAGGCACAGGAACGGCAGGCGCAGGAACGACAGGGACAGGAACGACAGGCAAGGGGTGGTCACGGCATCTCCTTCCGGGCCCCATCGGCGGGGCCCTGATGGCTGTCATCCTTGCGTCCCGCCAGCCCGTCGCACATGTGCCGATCGGGAGGTTCCCGCGGCGCGATCCCGGTTTCCACCCTGCTGATCGGCAGGGTGGAAACCGGGCGAGGGCGGGAGAGAGACCGAGGTCGGGCCGCGCGGATCGGCCCGCACCCGTTCGGCCGGTGGCAGCCGGTTCGGCGCACGCCCCCCGTCCGGAGGTCTCCGTACGGCACCGGAGGGCTCCGGCCCCTAGGGTCTGAGGGCGTCGGCGAACCGAGCGCCGGGCGCAGGCGCAGCCCCTGTCGCACGCCTGGGGTGCCCGGCCGACCGAGAGGTGGACCCACCCCATGCACACCGTCGTCCGCGGCGCCGGAGCGCTCGGCCTGACCTTCCTGCTGCTCACCGCCGCCACCGGCTGCCAGGGCGACGGCTCCTCCGCCGCCGAGCCCGCGCCGACCTCCCCGGCCACCGGCACCGGCACAGGGGCCGGCACCGCCGCCACCGGACTGGCCGCCCAACAACTGGACTGGCACGCCTGCGCCGCCCCCACCAGCGCCCAGGGCAACGGCACCGCGCCCGCCGCCGACTGGCAGTGCGCCACCCTCAAGGCCCCGCTGGACCACGGCAAGCCGGACGGCACGACGATCGACCTCGCGCTGATCCGCAGCCGGGCCAAGGACGAACAGCACCGGATCGGCTCGCTGCTGTTCAACTTCGGCGGCCCCGGCGCCTCCGGCGTGGCCACCCTGCCCGCCTTCGCCGCGACCTACGCGTCCCTCAACTCCCGCTACGACCTGGTGGGTTTCGACCCGCGCGGGGTCGGTGCCAGCGCCGGGGTGAGATGCCTGGACGACCGGGCGATGGACGCCGCCACCGCCGCCGAGAGCACCCCCGAGACCCCCGACGAGGTGAAGGCGCTGGACGACGGCAACGCCCGCTTCGCCGCCGCCTGCGAGCGCAACTCCGGTGCGGTGCTGCCGTACGTGGACACCGAGAGCGCCGCGCGCGACCTGGACCTGATGCGGCAGGTGCTGGGCGACCGGAAGCTGGCCTACTTCGGCATCAGCTACGGCACCCAGCTCGGCGGCGTCTACGCGCACCTGTTCCCGCAGCAGGTCGGCCGGGTGGTGCTGGATTCGGTGGTCGACCCGACGAAGGACCCGCAGCAGTCCGCGCTCGGCCAGGCCCAGGGGTTCCAACTCGCCCTCGGCGACTTCATGAAAGCCTGCGCCGCCCAGGCCGGGACCGCCTGCCCGACCGGCGCGGGCGGCGACGCGGGCACCGCGAAGGTCGCGGAACTGGTGCAGAAGCTGGAGCGGTCGTCGCTGCCCACCAAGCAGGGACGGCAGCTCACCGAGAGCCTGGCGGTCACCGGCATCGCGGGCGCCCTGTACAGCCAGGAGACCTGGCCCGCGCTGGCCGCCGGGCTCAGCGAGGCGATGGAGCAGGGAACCGGCGACACGCTGCTCCGGCTCGCCGACGGGCTGAACGGGCGCGACCCGCAGGGGCACTACACCAACCTGAACGCCGCGAACCGGGCGATCAGCTGCGTGGACGCCCAGCAGCGCTACTCCGACCAGGACGTGCAGCAGCAGTTGCCGCGGTTCCGCGCCGCCTCCCCGGTGTTCGGGGCCCTCACCGCCTGGGGCCTGACCGGCTGCACCGGCTGGCCCGTTCCCGGCAAGGCCGCCCACCCGGAGGTGGCCGCGCCGGGCGCCGCCCCGATCCTGGTGGTCGGCACCACCGGTGACCCGGCGACCCCGGTCGAGGGCGCCCCGCACGATGGCGCAGCAGCTCGGCGCGGGCGTCGGCGTGACCGTCACCCTGCAGGGCGAGGGGCACGGCGGCTACAACACCGGCAACCCGTGCCTGAAGCAGACCGTGGACGCCTACCTGCTGGACGGCACGGTGCCGGCGGACGGGACGACCTGCGGCTGAGCGGCCGACCAGTGGACGCGGTGGATCCGGTGGGCCCGGTGGGCCGCGGGGCAGCTCGGGCGGACAGCCGACAGCCGGACAGCCGGACAGCCGGGCAGCCGGACAACCGGGAAGACAGCCGAGCCGGATGGAGAAGTGGCCCACTGGGTCAGCCATCGATTGGCACTGGAGAGTGGGCCACTCGCCCACTAGCCTCTCCGGTGTGACGAACGAAGCGACGAACAGCGCGCCCACCCAGCACCTCGACCGGCACCCCGCCCAGCTCCGCGACGGCGGCCACGAGCCCGCCACCGACACCGTCAAGGTCGACTTCTACTTCGACCCCGTCTGCCCGTTCGCCTGGATAACCTCCCGGTGGATCCTGGAGGTCGAGCGCCACCGCGAACTCGACCTGAACTTCCGGGTGATGAGCCTGTCCGTCCTCAACGAGGGCCGCACCGACCTGCCCGAGCGCTACCAGCGCCTGATGACCACCGGCTGGGGCCCGGTGCGGGTCTGCATCGCCGCCGCCGAGCAGTACGGCCCGCAGGTGCTGCGCGGGCTGTACACCGAGCTCGGCACCCGGCTGCACGACCAGGACCGGGCCGCCGACGACACCGTCATCCGGGAGGCGTTGGTGGCGGCGGGCCTGCCGGAGGAGCTGGCCGAGGCGGCGAACAGCACCGAGTACGACGAGGCCCTGCGCAAGAGCCACCACGAGGGCATGGACCCGGTCGGCGAGGAGGTCGGCACGCCGACCATCCACGTGGACGGCGTCGCGTTCTTCGGCCCGGTACTCAGCGCCATTCCGCGCGGTGAGGACGCCGTACGGGTCTTCGACGGTGTGCGGCTGCTGGCCGGGTACCCGAACTTCTTCGAGCTCAAGCGGACCCGGACGGGCGGGCTCGACTTCTCCTGACCGCCCTCCACGGGACCTCGACCCGCCCGCCGACCCGCCCCGCCGGTCCGTGCCGCCGGTCCGTGCCGCCGACCGGCGCCGAGCGGGCGATTCTCGCCCGGGTGGACCGTTCCCACCCTCCTCGGACTCCCGTCCGGGCGCGGAGCGTCCGACCATGGAGAGGCGGAGGCTGTCCGGCCCCCCGAGAGGCGGTGAGCGTGGATGATCGTACGAATCCGGCTGCGCGCTTCCGATCACCCCGCGACCCCGCCCGGTCCCGGCTCCAGCTCCAGCCCCGGTTCCAGCTCCAGCCCCGGTTCCGGCCCTGGCCCCAGGCCGGGCTGGGGCCAGCCGCGGGGCCCGGGCCGGGGCCGCAACCAGGGCCCGGGACCAGGCCCCGGCGGCCCGGGCAAGCCCCCGCCGCCCTCCTGGCGCCGCTGGCTGCTGCCCGTCGCCGTGCTGGTCACGCTGCTCCTGCTGGTGCTCTTCTCCAACCCCGGCAAGCCCGGCAACCGCTACGGCTACACCGACTTCCTGAACCGGGTCAACGCCGGCCAGGTGCAGACCGTGGACGTCAGCGACACCGGCGGGGTGAGCGGCACGCTCAAGGACGGCACCCACTTCACCAGCCAGATCCCGACCGCCCTGGACACCTCACAGCTCAGCAGCGCGCTCTCCGACCACCACGTGACCGTCACCGGCAGCCGGACCAGCGGCGGCGGCTCGATCTGGTCCACCCTGCTGCTGTTCCTGCCGCTGCTGATCTTCGGCGCGCTCTTCCTCTGGTCCGGCCGGATGGCCGCCCGCTCGCTGGGCGGCGGCCTGAGCGCCATCGGACGGTCCCGGGCCAAGATCATCGAGGCCGAGCGGCCGAACACCGGGTTCGCCGACGTGGCCGGGTACGAGGGGGTGAAGCAGGAGGTCAGCGAGGTGGTCGACTTCCTGCGCAGCCCGGAGCGGTACGCCGCCGCGGGGGCCAAGGGGCCACGCGGGGTGATCATGGTCGGGCCGCCCGGCACCGGAAAGACCCTGCTCGCCCGGGCGGTCGCGGGCGAGGCCTCGGTGCCGTTCCTCTCGGTGACCGGCTCCGGCTTCGTCGAGATGTTCGTCGGCGTCGGCGCCTCCCGGGTCCGCGACCTCTTCGAGGACGCCCGCAAACGCGCGCCGTCGATCATCTTCATCGACGAGATCGACGCCGTCGGCGGCCGCCGCGCGGGCGGCACCCGGATCGGCGGCAACGACGAGCGCGAGCAGACCCTCAACCAGCTGCTCAGCGAGATGGACGGCTTCGACCAGAGCACCGGCATCGTCGTCATCGCCGCCACCAACCGCCCGGACGCCCTCGATCCGGCCCTGCTGCGCCCCGGCCGCTTCGACCGGCAGGTCACCGTCCCGCTGCCCAACCAGGCCGAGCGGGCCGCCATCCTCGCCGTGCACGCCCGCGGCAAGACCCTGGGCCCGGACGTCGACCTCGGACGGCTCGCCCGCGGCACCCCCGGATTCTCCGGCGCCGACCTCGCCAACCTGGTCAACGAGGCCGCCATCAACGCCGTGCGCGCCGACCGGGCCACCCTCACCGCCGATGACCTCGACGCCGCCCGCGACCGGGTGCTGCTCGGCCGCCGGGAGTCCTCCAACGCGCTGCTCCCCGAGGAGCGGCACGCCGTGGCGGTGCACGAGTCCGGACACGCGCTGATGGCCGCGCTGTGCGAGCACGCCGACCCGGTCGCCAAGGTGACGATCCTCCCGGCCGGCGTCGCCCTCGGCGCCACCGAGCAGCTGCCCGAGGCCGAACGGCACCTGTACAGCGAGGGCTACCTGACCGACCTGCTCACCGTTCAGCTCGGCGGCCGGGCGGCGGAGCTGGTGGTCTTCGGCGAGGGCTCCACGGGCGCCGCCAACGACCTCGCCAACGCCACCTCGGTCGCCACCCGGATGGTCCGCGAGTTCGGCCTCTCCCCGGAACTCGGCCCGGTCGGCTACTCCAGCGGCACCCCGCACTACCTCGGCGACAACCCCGAGGACCTGCTGCGCCGCCCGTACTCCGAGCAGACCCAGCGCGCCGTGGACGAGGCGGTCGCCCGGCTGCTGCGCCGGGCCGAACGGCGGGCCCTCGACCTGCTCACCGAGCACCGGCACCACCTGGACGAGCTGGCGGCGCTGCTGGTCGCCCAGGAGACGGTGGACGGCCGGGTGGTGCTCGACATCCTGACGCACCTGGCGCCGGGGCCGCAGCCGCCGGTCTCGCTGCGCAAACCGGACGGGCCGGGAGAGCCGGACAGGACGGGAGAGCCGGACGCGGCGGGGGAACCGGACGAGCCGGCGAAACCCGGATAGCTCGCGAAAGCCGCGGCCCCGGCGGCCCCGGCGGCCCCCGCGGAGCCCCGCGAGGCCCCCGCCCGTGACGGCCGCGTCGGCGGTGGTCGTATCCTCGTGACCGCGTCACGTACCCACCGTCCCGAGGAGTCGGAATGACCGAGCCCCTGCCCGCCGACGTCCAGCGGGAGATCGCCCGTGCCCTCGGCGTCGCCCCCGTGCCGGACCCCGCGGCGGAGGCCGAGCGCCGGGTGGAGTTCCTGGCCGAGCAGGTCCGGACCACCGGCGCGCGCAGCCTGGTGCTGGGCATCAGCGGCGGTGTCGACTCCACCACCACCGGGCGGCTCTGCCAGCTCGCCGTCGAGCGGCTGCGGGCCGAGGGCCGCCAGGTGACCTTCACGGCGATGCGGCTGCCGTACGGCGTCCAGGCGGACGAGGCGGACGCCCAGCTCGCGCTCCGCTTCATCCGCGCCGACGAGGTGCTGACCGTCGACGTCAAGCCCGCCACCGACGGCGCGCTCGCCGCCCTGAAGGCCGCCGGCCTGACCTACGACGACCACGGCCACGAGGACTTCGTCGGCGGCAACGTCAAGGCCCGCCAGCGGATGGTCGTCCAGTACGCGGCGGCGGGCGCCAAGGGCGGGCTGGTCGTCGGCACCGACCACGCCGCCGAGGCCGCCGTCGGCTTCTTCACCAAGTTCGGCGACGGCGCGGCCGACGTGATGCCGCTGTCCGGCCTGACCAAGCGCCAGGTGCGGGCGATCGCCGAGGCGCTGGGCGCGCCGGCCGAGCTGGTCAAGAAGACCCCGACCGCCGACCTGGAGAACCTCGCCCCCGGCCGCCCCGACGAGGACGCCCTCGGCGTCAGCTACGACGAGCTGGACGACTTCCTGGAAGGACTGCCGGTCACCGAGGACGTCTTCCGCACCGTCCTCGGCCACTACCGCCGCACCGAGCACAAGCGCAACCTCCCGGTCACCCCGCCCGTGGCATGACCGGCCCGGACGAGCGCGCCGCCGGGGCCGTCCTCGGAGCCGCCGTGGGCGACGCCCTCGGCGCCCCCTACGAGTTCGGCCCGGCCGGCGCCTTCTCCGCCCGCTTCCCGGACACCCCCGGTGACCTGGTGGCGGGCGGCAGCTGGGCCCTCGGCGAGGCCACCGACGACACCCAGATGGCCGTCCTGGTCGCCGAGTCGCTGGTCGAGCGGGGAGGTCTGGACCTCCCCGACATCTTCGACCGGTTCCTCCGGTGGGCCGCCGCCGAGCCGCACGACATCGGCGTCCAGACCGAAGCCGTCCTCACCAGCGGCCTGCCCTGGGACCTCGCCGCCGCCATCCACTTCAACACCACGCTGCGCGCCGCCGGCAACGGCGCCCTGATGCGCGCCTCGACCTCCGCCGTCGCCTTCGCCCGCGCCGGCCGGCAGGCCACCATGGACGCCGGCCGGCGCATCGCGGCACTGACCCACGGCGACCGGGCCGCCTGGGAGGGCACGGCGATCTTCCACGAGCTCGTCCGGCTCGCCCTCGACGGCGGCGACCCGCTGGCCCAGCTCCCCGCCGTCCTGTCCCACGTCGACCCGGGCCACCGGGAGCGCTACGCCGCCGTCCTCGCCCCCGACTGGCACCCGGAGCGCGCCACCGAGGCCAACGGCGCGGTCTGGCCGTGCCTGGGCTCGGCGGTGTGGGCGCTGCGCACCACCGACGGCTTCGAGCAGGCGCTGCGTGCGGCGATCGACCTCGGTGGGGACACCGACACCGTGGCCGCCGTCACCGGCGGCCTGGCCGGGGCCCGGTACGGGGCGGCGGCGATCCCGGAGCGCTGGATCGAGCCGCTGCACGTCGCGCTGCCGGGCTTCGGCGGGCGGGTGCTGCGGGCGGCCGAACTACTCGACCTCACAGCCAGGGTGACGATCAGTCAGAAATGAGGGTGGGGCGGGGCCGACCGACCGACCGCCCGCGACGGGACGGCCCGGCGGCTCCGGTGCGGCCTACCAGAGGAGGACGGCGAGGATCCCCGGCGGGTCGACCAGGAGGCGGGCGATCAGGGCTCCCAGCGCCGCCAGATGGGCGAGGAGTGCGCCGAGCGTCGCCCAGCGCCAGCGGCGGTGCGGGGTCGACCTCCGGCCGGCGACGGCCGCGCCCAGCAGGGCCGTGAGGACGGTGAGCCCGAGCAGGGCCGCCGTGACCTGCGGCAGATCGTGCCGGGGCGGGGCGGGGGCGTCCTGCCAGAGGTGCATCAGCAGCCACCCGTCGGTCACCGCCGTCAGGCCGCCGGTCACCACGGCGAACACCGTGTCAGGGGCCTCCTCGCCTGTGCCCCTGACGCCCCTGACTCCTTTGACGCGCTTGACGCTCCTGGTGCCCGTCCGTGCCACTGTGCCCGCCCCCCGATGCCGGCCCGCCCACGTGGCTGGCTACGGTAGCGGGGAGAAGGGCCGGACCCGTAGGGGTGGGCGGCGCACGCGGCCGGAGGCGTGACGGAGCGGTGGCGCCGAGGGCGGGCCAAGGTGGCCGGTGTGCGGCCGGCTGACGGACGAGGGGGCGGAGTGATGACGGTGGATCGGCTCGCGGTGGTGTCCGGGGGCGGTACGGGCATCGGCCGGGCGATCGCGGCGCGGCTGGCCGGGGACGGGCACCGGGTGGTGATCCTGGGCCGCAGGGCGGCCGTGCTGGAGGAGGCCCGGGAGGAGATCGAGCGGGCTGCCGGGCCGGGGCGGGTCGTGCCGGTGGCGGCCGATCTGACCGATCCGGCGGCGGTCGGGGCGGCGGCGGCCCGGATCACCGGACTCGGGCCGGTGGACGTGCTGGTGAACAACGCGGGTGCGATCGTCACACCGCCCGCCGACGGCAGTCTGGCCGCGCTGGCGGCGTCCTGGCGGCGGGACCTGGACGGCAACCTGCTCACCGCCGTGCTGCTGACCACCGCGCTCCAGGACGGGCTGCGCCGCCCCGGCGGCCGACTGGTGGTGATCAGCTCGGCGGCGGCCCAGCGCGGCGGTGCCGGCCCGCACTCGGCGGGCTCGTACGCCGCCGCCAAGGCCGCGCTGCACGGCTGGGCGTTCGGCCTGGCACGGCAGGTGGGCCCCGACGGGATCACGGTGAACGTGCTGGCGCCCGGCTACATCGAGGAGACCGAGATCTTCGGGGCGGGCTGGAGCGAGGAGTTCCACGCCCGGAAGGTCGCGGACACCCTGGTCGGCCGGGCGGGTACCCCGGCCGACGTGGCCGAGGCGGTCGGCTACCTGGCCTCGCCGGCCGCCGGGTACCTGACCGGTCAGGTGATCGGTCTCAACGGCGGTGCGGTGCTGGGCCGTTGAGCCGCGCCGCCGGGGCCCGGCGGCGCGGCCCGTCACTCCCCGCCGGCCCGGTCGGTCACTCCCCGCCGGCGTCGGCGTCGGCGTCTGCTTCCGGGCTCTGGGCGGCGCCGGAGCCGGTGCGGACGGCGAGCCTCGCCTCGGCGGTCGTCCAGTCGGTGGCGATCGCCTGCTGGGCGGCGGCCAGGGTGACCTGGCCCTTGCAGATCGCGGTGTGCAGGTGGGTCTCCACCGTGTCCTTGGGGTTGTTCGGGCCCCTGCCGGGGACGTGGCCGGGGGAGGGCGGCTGGACCCACAGGTTGCGCGGGTCGTTGGGGTCGCCGCCGAGCTGGAGGCTGATCAGGTGGTCGTACTCGGCGTCGCCCATCGGGCCGGTGTAGCCGTAGGACTTGGCGTTCTCGGCCTTCTCCCGGCCGGTGATGTTCGACGGCGGGCGGATGGTCGAGGTGTAGCCGCCCTGCTTGCAGATGGTGTCCTTGAGGTTGTCCTGGGTGACCGCCGGACTGATCGCGCCCGGCGTGCAGCCGAGGTCGGGCAGCGGCTGCTTCTCCGCGGTGTAGCGGTAGTGGCAGCTGCCCGGCGCGGGCTGCGGCTGGACGTCGTAACTGCTCTGCGGGCCGGGGCCGGTGGCGATCGCGGCGGCCGCGGGCGGGGCGGCCGCCGCGGCGTCGCCCGCGGCGGCCGGGGCGGAGCCGACACCCTCGGCGGCGTGGTCGCCTCCGGACGAGCAGCCCGCGGCCGCGGCGGCGAGCAGGACGGCCGCGGCCATGGCCAGGGCGCGGCGGACGGGAGCCGGCACGGTTCCTCCATCAGGGTGTGCGGGAGCGGCGGTCGCCGGGTGTGCCCCGGCCCCGCCGGCGGACACTACCGTGCCCCTACGGCCCGTGGGTGACGCCATGTCCGGGCGCGGGAAGCCTTCACCGGGCGCGCGGAACCGTTTCCGCAACGGCACCGGCCCGCCGGGTCGCGCCGTCCGCGCCCCCGACGGCCCCTGGTGCGTCAGACGCCTAGCTAGTGCTCCAGGATCCAGTCCGTCACCAGCTCCTCCAGCACCGCCAGCGGCAGGCTGCCGTGCCCGATCAGCTGGTGGTGGAACTCCCGGACGTCGAACCGGGCGCCGAGCACGGCCTGCGCCCGCTCGCGGTGCCGCACGATCTCCCGGCGGCCGATCAGGTAGGCGGTGGCCTGGCCCGGCCAGGCGATGTAACGGTCGATCTCGTTGCGGACGTTGGCCTCGGTGGTGGCGGTGTTGGCCCGCAGGTAGGCCTTCGCCCGCTCCCGGGACCAGCCGTAGTGGTGCATCCCGGTGTCCACCACCAGCCGGACCGCCCGCAGCGCGTCCAGCGACAGCATGCCGAACCGGGACAGCTCGGAGCCGTACAGCCCCATCTCGTCCGCGAGCCGCTCGGTGTACAGGCCCCAGCCCTCGACGTGGGCGGTCAGCTGGCCGCTCGGGTTCCGCCGGAACCGCGGCAGGTGGTGCAGGGTCTGGGCGACGGCGAGCTGGAGGTGGTGGCCGGGCACGCTCTCGTGGAAGGCGATCGCCTCGTACTCGTAGCTGAACCGGGTCTCCGGGCGCAGCGTGTTGATCCAGTGGGTGCCGGGCAGCCCGCCCGGGCCCGGCGGCTGGTAGTAGGCCAGCGGCGCGGTCTCCGCCTCGATCGGGTCGATCTCCCTGGTCACGCAGTCGGCGATGGGGTACGGGCGGAACCAGTCGGCGGAGGCCCGGCGGGCCCGCTCCAGCGCGCCGTTCACCAGGGCGACGATCTCGGCCGCGCTCCCGAAGCGCAGCGCCGGGTCCTCGCGCAGGGCGGTCAGGACGGCCGCGGGGTCGGTGACGCCCAGCACCTTGCCGCCGAGTTCGGCGAACTCCTCGCGCAGCGCCTCCACGGCCTCCAGACCGGTCCGGTGCACCTCCTCGGGGGTGAGGCCGGGCCGGGTGAAGCGGGCGACGGCGTCCGCGTAGCCCTCGGTGCCGCCGGGCACGTGGCAGACCCCGGCCTTGTCGTCCGGCCGGGCGCCCGGCGCCAGCCGCTCGGCCAGCCCGGCCCGGAAGCGGGCCACCGCCGGGCGGACGGCGTCCCGCACCAGGGCGTGGGCGCGCTCGAACTCCGGGCGGCCGGCCAGCGGCCGCAGCAGCTTGTCCTCGGCCGGGGCGGTGGCCAGGTGGGCGTCCAGCTGGGCGACGGCGGCGTCCACCCCGCTGCGCAGCGGGTGGCGGCCCTCGGCGGCGGCGGCCAGGGTGCGGCGCAGGACGGCGTCGAAGTAGCCGGGCAGGGCGGCGAGCCGTTCCACGAAGGCGTCGGCGCCCTCCTGGTCGACGGAGGTCATGGTGAGCGCGGTGAAGGCCTCGTTCTGCGGGGCGACGATGGTCGCCGAGACGCCGAACTCGGCCAGCCCGTGGGTGATCCCGCCGATGCCGTTGTCGATCAGCCGGGCGAGCACCCGGTGGGTGATCCGGTCCTCTCCGGCCAGCGCGTCCAGGGGGATCGCGGCCAGCCGGCCGGCGAAGCCCCGCAGCGCCTCGCGGTGCCGGTGCGCGGCCGCGCGGGACGGGTCGGGCACCAGGTGGCCGTAGCCCTCGACCCCGCTGAGGGTCGCCTCGAACGGGTTGTGGGTGTTCTCGGCGGCGAAGAACTCGTCCGCGAGTGCGGCGAGTCCGGCGTGCTGAGGCTGCTCGATCACTGGTCCCCCTGGTCCGGTGCGGTCGGTGCGGCACGGGAGGCCGGTGGGGCGCCCCGATCCCGCCGATTATTCGGAGCGACCGGCGGCGCGGTCAATACGCGGCGGGGGGAGGGGAGTTCCAGCCGGGGCCGGTGCCGGCCGCGCCGTCGACGGGGGCCGGGACCGAGCCGTACGGCCTCGTCCGGCGGGCCCGCACACGACGGTGCCGACGCCCGTCGGAACGGACGCCGGCACCATCGTCGTGCAGCGGCCCGGCCACCGGCGCCGGAGCGCCGCCGTGCCGGGCGGTGGAGAACGGGTCAGCGGGCCTGGGCGGCCTTGCCCTCCTTGGCGGCCTTGGTGGCGGCCTCCTTCTCGTGCTTCTCCTTGATCCGGGCGGTCTCCTTGCGGACGTCCACCTGGTTGGCGCGCTCGTGCTGGAGCCAGAGCGGGTTCTCGGCCTTGATCGCCTCGATCTGCTCGGTGGTGAGCGCCTCCGTCACGCCGCCGCGGGCGAGGCCGGAGATCGAGATGCCGAGCTTGGCGGCGACCACCGGGCGCGGGTGCGGGCCGTTCTGGCGCAGGTCCCGGAGCCACTGCGGCGGCTCGGACTGCAGCGCGTTGAGCTCCTCGCGGGAGACCACGCCCTCCTGGAAGTCGGTCGGCGCCGCGTCGAGGTAGATCCCCAGCTTCTTGGCCGCCGTGGCCGGCTTCATGGTCTGGCTGGTCTTCTGCTTGAGCGATGTCATGGAGACAAGGGTAAGGGAGTGCGCGGGCGCTTCCGGTCACGGTCGGTAGCCTTGCCCTGTGACAGACATGCAGGTGAACCCCTCCTTCCGGCTCGTGTACGTCCCGGGTGTGACCCCCGGCAAATGGGTCCGGGTCTGGAGCGAGCGGCTCCCGGACGTTCCGCTGGAGCTCCTCGCGGTGCCGTTCGGCGACGGCGAGCGCACCCTGCGCGAGGGCGGCGCGGACGCCGGACTCGTCCGGCTGCCCGTCGACAAGGACGTGCTGAGCGCGATCCCGCTCTACACCGAGACCACCGTCGTGGTCTTCCCCAAGGACCACTGGCTCGCCGCCGCCGAGGAGGTCCCGCTGGACGACCTGGCCGAGGAGGTGGTCTTCCACCCGCTCGACGACACCCTCGGCTTCACCGCCGACACCCTCCCCGGGCGCCCCGCCATCGCCCGTCCGGACCGGACCGAGGACGCGATCGAGCTGGTCGCGGCGAACGTCGGCGTGCTCCTGGTGCCGCAGTCGCTGGCCCGGCTGCACCACCGCAAGGACCTCACCTACCGGCCGGTGGTGGAGGCGCCGCAGTCCCAGGTGGCGCTGGCCTGGCCGCAGGAGCGGACGACGGACCTGGTGGAGGAGTTCATCGGGATCGTCCGCGGCCGCACGGTCAACAGCTCGCGCGGGCGCGGGGCCGGGCAGGCGGCGCCCGAGGCGCAACCGAAGAAGGCGGCGGCCGGCCGGGGCAAGCCGCAGCAGAAGGCCGGCGGGCAGCGCAGCGGTGCGCAGAAGTCGGGCGGGCAGAAGGCCGGCGGGCAGCGGGCGGGGTCCCAGAAGGCCGGCGGAGCCAAGGCCGGCGGGCGGGGCGCGGCGGCCCGGCGCGGCAGGCCGAAGCGGTGACCGTGGCGTAGCGTCGGCCCCGTTCCCAGCGGCCGAGGCGGGAGGAGCGGGGCAGTGTGGCACGACCTGATGGCCGTCCAGATTCCGATCGCGGAGAAGGTGCTCCGCACGATCGCCGTCTACGCGCTGATCCTGGTGCTGTTCCGGCTCGTCGGGAAGCGCGGGCTGGCGGGGATGAACACCTTCGACATGGTGGTCGTCCTCCTGCTCTCCAACGTGGTGCAGAACGCCGTCATCGGCAATGACGACAGCCTGCTCGGCGGCGTGGTCGGCGCGGTCACCCTGATCGCGGTGAACTCCGCCGTCACCCGCTGGCTCGCCCGCGACCCGAAGGCCGCCCGACTGCTGGAGGGCACCGCCACCACCGTGGTGGAGGACGGCCGGCTGGTGCCCGGGGCGCTGCGCAGCCTGGCGCTGCGCCCGTCCGAGCTGGAGCACGCGATCCGGATCCAGAACGGCGACGGCCTCGGCGAGGTGGCCCGGGCCCGGCTGGAGCCGGACGGGCAGTTGCTGGTCGCCCTCAAGCCGGACGAGCAGGGCGCCACCCGGGGCGACGTCGAGGACCTGCGGCGCCGGCTGGCGGAGATCGAGCGGCTGCTCACCGCCATCGCGGCCGACCGCCGGCCGCCGCGCTGACACGGCGCCGGCGGGCGGCGGTGAGCGCGACGCCGGCGGCCAGGGCGAAGCCGAGGGCGGCGGCGAGGAGGTGGCCCACGGTGGTGAAGTCCGGCAGGGGTCCGGGCCATTCGCCGTCACCGGACAGCGGCCAGGCCACGACGAAGGCGGCCCAGGGCAGCCGGGCCCAGCGGGGCACGGCGAGGGTGGCGAGGGCGAGGACGGTCTGGGCGCCGTAGCTGATGCCGTAGTCCGAGGCCTGGCGCACGCTCTCCGGGTACCAGCCCTGCCGCAGGGCGAGCAGGATCACCGCGGCGGTGACCAGGGTGGCGGCGATGTGCCCGCCGAGGAAGACGGCGGCGGCGCGCGGGCCGCCGAAGCGCCGTTCGGTCCAGGCGAGGCAGCAGCAGACGCCGAGGCCGAGGGTGATCAGGGTGCCGCCGAAGCCGGTGGTGAGGATCTCGGTGAGAGTGCCGTCGAAGAGCAGCGCGCTGCCGAACAGGGCGGTGACCGGGTGGTCGTGCAGGTTGTCGAGGTTGGTGCTGATGTGGTCGCGGAGCGCGTCCGCCCGGTCCGGCGTGAGCAGGTTCTCGACCCAGACGTGCCCGAGCAGGAGCAGGAGGACGTAGCCGAAGGTCAGCGGCGAGCGGCGCGGATACGTCCGGACGGCGCGGAGCAGCCCGGTCAGGAGGCCCCGTGGGGTGCGAGCGTTCATGGTCTGGTGGTGTCCCGGTCGAGCGGCCTGGTTCCGGCCGGCGCCCGTGCGGCCGGCCACGCCGGGACAGTACCGAAGCCCGGTCACCGGCCTCCGGTCGGCTCCCGGGTCGGTCACGCCGGGCAACCCGGGTCGGTGACGCCGGGGCTTCCGGGTCGGTGAAGCCGGGACCCCGGGCCCCGGCCCGGTCAGCGGACCCGGCGGGTCAGCGTCGCGGTGAAGGGCCGGGGTGCGAGGGAGGGGCCGCGGGTGGGGCGGACGGGTCGGCCGGGGGTGGGGGCGATGGTCCAGTGGGCGGCGATGGTGGCGATGGCGAGGACGGCCGTGGCGGTGCCGAAGGCGTCGCCGGCGCTACGGTGGGCGCCGAGGCCGAAGGGCGTGCGGGCGCCGGGGGCGGGCCGGGCGGTGGTGAGCCAGCGGTCGGGGTCGAAGCGGTCGGGGCGGGGGAACAGGTCGGCCCGGCGGTGCAGCAGGTAGGGGCTGTACAGCAGGGTGGCGCCGGCCGGGACGGGGTGGCCGCCGAGCTCGGTGTCGGTGGTGGCGGTGCGGCTGAGGATCCACGGCGGCGGGTAGAGCCGAAGGGTCTCGCTCACGATCCGGGCGGTGAGCGGGAGCGCGGGCAGGTCCTCGAGACGGGCGGGGCGGCCGTCCAGGACGGTGTCGAGTTCGGTGTGCAGCCGCATCCGGACGGCCGGGTTGGCGGCGAGCAGCGTCCAGGCCCAGGAGAGGGTGTCGGCGGTGCTCTCCGGGCCGGCCGGCAGGAAGGCGGCGAGCCGCTCGTGGACCTCGGCGCCGGACGGGGGCCGGCCGTCCTCGTCCGGCGCGGCGAGCGGCGTGGAGGGCAGGTCGTGCCGGTCGGTGCCGGCGGCGCGGTGGTCGGCGGTCAGTCGCCGGGTGAACTCCCGCAGGTCTTGCCGGGCACGGCGGAGGCGGTTGCCGGGGCTGGTGAGGCGGTCGGCGCCGGGCGGCGGCGAGCCGGCCCGCTCGTGCGCGGCGGCCAGGCAGCGGGCGGTGACGGCGGTGGAGAGGCGGCACATCGCGGCGGGGACGTCGATCACGTCGCCGTCGCGCCAGCGGGCGGTGGCGTCCGCGATCCCCTCGGCCATCGGCGCGGCGTGGTCGGGCAGCCGGCCGTGGTGGAGGGCGGGTGGCGGCGGCCGGTGCCGGTGGGCGGTGGCGGGGAAGGCGGCGAGGCCGTCACCGAAGGCCTCCCGGGCCCTGTCCGGGAGGGGCCCGCCCGGGCGGAAGGTGCGGTCGTCGGCGAGCAGCCGGCGGACCAGCTCGGGGTGGCAGACCACGTACGCGCGCAGCGGGCCGAGTCGCAGCCGGACGAGGTCGCCGTGGGCGGGCAGGCCGGCGACGAACTCGTGCGGGCGGTGCAGGAGGGCGGCGGCGTGGCCGAGCAGCGGGAGGCCGCCGGGGGCGCTGGCCGCGGTGAACCGGGTGGTCGGGGAGAAGGGGGTCGGCACGGGGCGGCACCTTGGTTCGGGTGGGAGGACCGGGACGAATCGTGAACGTGATCTTTCCCGGCGGTGTACGGCGAAACGGTCCCGGACCGGCGGACGGGGTGAACGTGGGGGCGCGGGCCGAACGGTCGTGCGCCCTCGAAGATTTGATGAGTCGTTTACCCGTCGAAGGCGTCCCCGGCCCGGCGGCCGCGGCCGGCCGCGCCTACACTCGGAGCCCTGTGAGATTACCGGTCAGTAGAACCGGGCAGGAACGATCGGCCGGTGCGATCGTCGGGCGGCGTGACGTCCGGCAGGGAGTGGGGAGTTCGGATGACCGACGAGCGGGTCCACGCGTTCGCCGACGACGCCCTGGGCGCCTACGACGCGGTGGCCCTCGCCGCGCTGGTGCGGTCCGGCGCGGTCAACCCGAGGGAACTGGTCGGCGCGGCCGTCGACCGGGCCGGCCGGGTGGACGGCACGCTGCTGCCCGTCGCCCACGCGTCGTACGACAGGCCGCAGATCAGCCGGGAGGGCATCGGCGGTCCGCTGTGGGGCGTGCCGACCTACCTCAAGGACAACGTGGACCTGCGCGGCCTGCCGACCGCGATGGGCAGCGAGGCCTACCGCGCCCGCCCGGCCCGCCGCAACGCGCGCTTCACCGACCAGTTCCTCGCCACCGGCCTGGCCGTCCTCGGCAAGACCAGGCTGCCCGAGTTCGGCCTCAACGCCTCCACCGAGTTCGCCACCGCCCGACCGGTGCGCAACCCGTGGAAGCCCTCGCACTCGGCCGGCGCCTCCTCGGGCGGTGCGGCGGCCCTGGTGGCCTCCGGCGTGGTGCCGATCGCGCACGCCAACGACGGCGGCGGCTCGATCCGCATCCCGGCGGCCTGCTGCGGACTGGTCGGGCTCAAGCCCACCCGGGGCCGGCTGGTCACCAACGCCCAGGGCGGGAAGCTCCCGATCGACCTGGTCACGGACGGGGTGCTGACCCGCTCGGTGCGCGACACCGCCGCCTTCTTCGCCGCCGCCGAGCGGCACCGCGTCAACCCCGGGCTGCCCCCGCTCGGCCTGGTCGAGGGGCCGGGCACACGGCGGCTGCGGATCGGCCTGGTGGTGGACTCGCCGATCGCCAAGACCGACGAGCCGACCCGGCAGGTGGTCGAGGAGACCGCCGCCCGGCTGGAGGCGATGGGCCACCTGGTCGAGCCCACCGAGCTACCCTTCGGCGAGGAGTTCTCCCGCGACTTCGTCAGCTACTGGGGCTACATCGCCTGGGCCATCGCGGCCACCGGCCGGCTGCTGATCGACCCGAGCTTCCGGGCCAACAGGCTGGACGGCCTGACCACCGGGCTGCGCCGCCGCTTCCAGGCGGAGTTCCCGCAGACCCCCGGCGTGCTGCGGCGGCTGCGCCGGGCCGAGGGCGTGTACGCGCGGATCTTCCGGCACCACGACGTGATCCTGTCCCCGGTGCTCGCCCACACCGCCCCGCCGATCGGGCACCTGAGCCCGAACGTGGACTTCGACGAGCTGATCGAGCGGCTGCTGCGCTACGTCGCCTTCACCCCGGTCAACAACGTGACCGGCGGGCCGGGCATGGCCCTGCCGGCCGGCTCGGCGCCCAGCGGGCTGCCGGTCGGGGTGCACCTGTCGGCGGCGCACGGGCAGGAGCGGCTGCTGCTGGAGCTGGCCTTCGCACTGGAGGCGGAGCGGCCCTGGCGACGGATCCAGGACTGACGCCGGACGCCGCCGACCGGGAGTCGTTCCGGCGCTCGACGGCACCGCCGGCCGGCCGTCGGCGCTCGACGGCACCGCCGGCCGGCCGTCGGCGCTCGACGGCACCGCTGGTCAGGGCGTCGGGGCTCGACGGCGCGGGTGCCCGGAACGTCGGCGCTCGCGGGGGCGCGGCTGCTCGGGGCGTCGGCCGCCCCGCCCGGCCCGCGGGCGCTCAGGGCGCAGGCGCCGCCACCGACCGGGCCGCGTGCACCTCCCGGTGCAGCCGGGCCAGCGCGCAGCCCGGCGCCAGCGCGTCCGGCTCCGCCTCCGGCAGCGGCTCGCCGGTGCGCAGCGCCTCGGCCAGCTCGGCCAGCTCCCGGGAGACGGTGGCGACCTCGGCGGCGGTCGGCACCGGCGCGCCGTGCTCGACCCGCACCCGGGTCGCGGTGGTGGCGTCCACGATCCGCTCGACCGCGATCACCACCGGCCACCACGCCTCCGCCCGGGCCCCGACCGGCGGCGGCTCGGTGAGCGCCCGCTGGAACTCGCTGCGCACGGTGGACAGGTCCCGGTAGAGCCGCCGCCGGTAGCGGGCACGGGCCGGCTCGTCCCGTCCGGGCGCGGTGGTGAAGGCCAGTGACACGTACGAGGCGGTGTCCTGGACGGCGTCGGCGAGGCGGTCGCCGATCCGGGTGTGCCAGGACTCCGGCCACAGCAGGTAGCCGGCCAGCAGGGCGATGCCGCAGCCGATCAGCGAGTCGTACAGCCGGGGCAGCACCAGCTGGAAGCCCCGGTGGTTGAGCAGGTCCGAGAGCAGCAGGATGACCGGGGTGATCGCCGCGGTCTGGAAGGCGTACCCCTTGGCGGACAGCGCCGGGATCAGCGTCGCCAGCCCCGCCATCACCGGGACGTCCCACCAGCCGTGCGGCACCTCGGCGAGCACCGGCATGGCGATCAGCAGCCCGGCGGCGGTGCCGAGCGCGCGCAGCACCGCGCGGGAGAACACCGATCCGAAGTCGGGCTTCAGCACGAAGGTCACGGTCAGCGTCACCCAGTACGAGCGGGGCACCGCGATCACCGAGACCAGCACCTGCGCCAGCCCGATGCACAGCGCCAGCCGCAGCCCGTACCGCCAGGACGCGCCGGACAGCAGCAGCGCCCTGGTGGCCCGCCGGGCCCGGACCGCGAGCCGGGCGGGCCGGCCGATCCGGTCGTCGAAGGCGTACGGGTCGGGCGAGGCCTCGTACGCGACGGTGGCGGCGTGTCCGATCGCCTCGACCAGCGCGCGGGTGGACGGGCCGGCGGGGGCGGGCAGGTCGAGCGGCGGGGCCGGGCCGGTGCGGTTCTGCTCGACGGCGTCGGCCAGCGCGCGGACGGCGGCCGGGTAGTCGGCGGGCAGCGGGCCGAGACCGGACGGGCGCAGCTGGGCCGCCGGGGCCGCCTCGACCATCGGGATCACCGCGTTGAGCTGGGCGAGCAGCCGGGCCAGGGTGGGCGAGCGGCCGTGCCGGCGGGCCCGGCGGGCGAGCAGCAGGTCGTAGGACTGGTTGAGCGACCGGGTGAGCTCGTGGCGGCGGCCGTCGTACTCCGGTGTGCCGGTGGCCTCCAGCAGGTCGGCGACCGCCCGGTAGGTGCCGGCCACCACCGACCGCTCCGGGACGCCCAGCCGCAGCGGCCAGGCGAGCAGGGTCAGCGCGAGCACCACCAGGCCGCCGAGCAGCAGCAGGGCGGGCGGCAGCCACCAGGGGGAGGGCAGCGGCAGGCCGGCCCCGACCACCGCGTTGAGCAGCAGGAGCAGTCCGGAGACGGAGGCGACCGCGCCGATCGAGGAGATCATGCCGGAAACCAGCGCGACGACGGTGACCGTCGCGACGGCCGTCCAGCCGGTGCCGAACACCAGGGTGCCGACCAGCAGCCCGAGGGCGCCGAACAGCTGGGGCACGGCGATGTTGAACACCCGCATCCGGTACGCGTCGGCGGTGTCCCCGATGACCCCGGACAGGGCGCCCATCGACACCAGCGCGCCGTAGCCGGGCCGTCCGGTGGCGGTGCCCACCGCGAGCGGGGCGGCGAGCGCGACGGAGGCGCGGGCGACCGCCGCCCAGGGGATCGGAGCGGCCCGGGGCCGCAGGCTCTCGGTCAGCCACGGGGGAGCCGTCAGCGCGCGTGCCATAGGGCCAACGTACGGCCGACCCGGGCGGTTCACCGTTTCACGGTTATGTCAATTCCGGAAACATACCCGCTCTTATGTCCGCCTCCGAAACATAAAGCGAACCCCGAGAGGCGCGGTGAGCTGCGCTGATTTCCCAATCGGTAACCCGAGGGAAAGGGTTGACACCATTAGTTGGTCTAGTCCAACGTATGGGGGGTGCGGTCCGGTAGGGGCTGATGTGAAGTGAGGGGCCTTGCCGGGCGGGTGAGTTGGCCCCCCGACGTGGCGCTGCTCCGTGCCCGTGGGGCCGGAGGCGGGAAGGGTCGTGCGCGGACGGCCCTTCGATCCGCGCTCGAATTCCTCTCGCGGCTGGTGAGCGGCCGCCGACCCGCCGTGCCCGCACCGAGCGCCGAGGAAGCGCCGCGCCGACTACGAACCATGGAGTGACTGCCCGTGCCGAGCCCTGCCGAACACCCCGACGGAACCGCCGGCGAATACCTGTACCGGGCCGCCTCGGAGCGCCCCTACTTCAGCGCCGACACCGAGAGCTACCTCGCCCGGACCGCGCTGCGCGAGGTCCGCAAGAAGCACCCGCTGCGGGTGCTCTCCGAGGAGGACTTCGCGTTCTGGCAGACCTACGGCTACGTGGTGGTGAAGCAGGCGATCCCGGCCGAGGCGGCGCGCCGACTGCTCGACTTCGCCTGGGAGTTCCAGGGCCTGTCGCCGGACCGCCCCGAGGAGTGGTACCGCGAGCGCGAGTACCGCGACGAACTCGACCGGCACCTGCACATCTACGGTTTCGTCGAGGCCTACCACCACCAACTCCTCTGGGACAGCCGCCAGTCGCAGCGCGTCTACGACGCCTTCGTGGACGTGTGGGACTGCGAGGAGCTCTGGGTCACCCTCGACCGGCTCAACCTCAACCCGCCGAACGTCCGCAACCGCGACCGCGCGCTGATCGAACCCACCGACCGCGGCTTCGACATCGAGCTGCACTGGGACGTCGACACCACCCAGGGCATGCTGCCGCAGCGCGTCCAGGGCATCATCGCGCTCAACGACACCGCCCCCGACCACGGCGGCTTCCAGTGCGACCCGGAGCTGTTCCGCCGCTTCAACGAGTGGCAGGCCGCCCAGCCGGCCGACCGCGACCCGATCCGGCCGGACGTCGACCGCACGGAGTTCCCCGTGGTGCGGCCCGAGTTGGAGGCCGGCGACCTGCTGATCTGGAACGGCCTGCTGGCCCACGGCGTCGCGCGCAACACCTCCGAGAACGGCGTGCGGGCGGTGCAGTACCTGTCGATGATGCCCGCGCTGGAGGAGGCCGAGAAGCTGCGCCGCTCCCGGGTGGAGTCCTGGCGCACGCTCGCCACCCCGGACTGGAACCGCACCCTGGTCGGCGACGCCGACCGGCCCGAGGCGCAGCGCTACGCGACCGCCGAACTCACCGAGCTGGGGGAGAAGCTGCTCGGCCTGCGGTCCTGGAGCGGCAAGCCCTTCGATGACCACGAGCCGTCCGCGGGGCACGAGCCGTTCGAGCATGAGCCCTTCGAGGGGCACGAGCCGTTCGCGGGGCGCGGGGAAGGCCGGCGGGACGCCGAGGGGGAGCGGGAATGCGCGACGTCTGCCTGACCCTGCCCACCAACCGCGAGTGCGCGGACACCATCACCGCCGTCGGCGCCGAAGCCGCCCACGCCGTAGGGCGGTTCGACGTCCGGGTGCACCTGCTGGTGCTGGACTCCGCCGACCCGGCCGCCCGCGCCCGGCACGCCGGGGCGCTCGCCGCCCTGCCGGCCGTCGAGGGCGTGGTCGTCCACCACCTGGACGAGGACGCCCAGCGCGCCTTCCTGCGCGAGGTGGTCGACCGGTCCGGCGCGGCCGCCCCGGACCGGCTGCTCGACCTGATGCTGCCCGACGCCGTCTCCTACGGCGCCTGCACCAACCGGGCGTTCCTGCTGGCCGCCGCCCTCGGCTGCGCGTCGGTGCACCGCCGCGACTCCGACAGCCGCTACCAACTGCTCGACGGCGAACCGGTGTTCCCGATCGATCACGAGCTGGCCACACTGGGCCTCAAGGCCGCCGACGCGGCCGCCGCCGTCACCCGGAACAGCCTCGACGCGGCGCACGCGGACAAGCCGGTCGCGCTGGTCGGCGCCTCCTTCGTCGGCGAACTCTCCGTCGACATCGGCGAGATCCGTGAGCTCGACCCCGAGGTGTACCACGACGTGGTCGCGCTCTGGGCGCCCACCGGCGCGAGCGAGAAGGAGAAGCGCGAACTCGTCGCCGACTCCTTCACCGGCGGCGGCACCGAACCGTTCACCGTCGACCGCGCCGTGCTCGACCTGCCCGACATCTGGCGCATCGACATGTGCAACATCGGCCTCCACCACGAGGTGTACGAACGGGTGCCGCTGCCGCCCGCCACCGACACCATCGGCAGCGACTACTTCCTGCACCACCTGGTGCGGGACGCGACCCTGCCGGGCGTCACCCACAACCGCCACATCGTCAACTACTACACCCCGGAACGGCGCACCGGCCCCGGCTTCACCGCCTACCAGCTGCGCTACGCCAAGTTCCTGCTCTCCATGCTCTACCTCCACCCGGTCTACCGCGAGATGGAGGCCGCCGGCGGCGCCCTGCTGGACGAACGGCACCGCGTCCGCCCCGAGCCGATCGCCGACTCCGCCCGCCGCAGCGCCGCGACGGACCGCGCGGAGAACCACCGCAGGCTCGCCGAACTCGACCGCTGCTACCGGCGGCTCGGCGGGAAGTACGCCGAGTTCGCGGACCACCTGGCGCCGCTAGGGCCGCGTCTGCTCGACGAGGCGCAGACGGACATCGAGGACTTCGCCGCACTGATCGACGCGTGGGGCCCGCTGGTGCGGGCGAGCAAGGCCACCCCCGCCGACCGGCTGCCGCGCCAGTCGGACGGGACCACCACGTGACACGCCAGACCACCAGCCATGCCACCGGCCACCCCGGCAGCCATGCCACCGGGCACGCCGGTAGCCACGCCACCGGCCACGCCGACAGCCACCCGCCCACCCACCGCGCCCCGGCCGTCGCCGTGGTGCACACCGACGCACCCCGCCCCGACGGGCACGACGGCGGCGCGCTGCGCGCCGCGCTCGCCGCCGCCACCGACGACCGGATCTTCTACGACCTCGACGGCATCGGCCGCCAGTACGCCGCACTCCTCGCCGAACTGCCCGGCGTGGCCGTCCGGTTCGCGATGAAGGCCTGCCCGGTGGACGAGGTGCTGGACCACCTCGCCGCGCTCGGTTCCGGCTTCGACGCGGCCGGCCCGCAGGAGATCGCCCAGGCGCTGCGCACCGGCGTGCCGCCCGAGCTGATCCACTACGGCAACACGATCAAGTCCGACCGCAACATCGCCGAGGCCCACCGGCTGGGCGTGCGGGACTTCGCCACCGACAGCCTGGAGGACGTCGCGGCGATCGCCCGACACGCGCCCGGAGCACGGGTGTTCTGCCGGATCGCGACCACCGGCGAGGGCGCGCTGTGGGGCCTCAGCCACAAGTTCGGCTGCTCACCCGAGGACGCGCTGCGGGTGCTCGGCGAAGCCCGTACGGCCGGGCTGGTGCCGTCCGGCCTGTCCGTGCACGTCGGCTCGCAGCAGATGACCGCCGAGGCCTGGAGCGCGGCCGTGGAGTCGCTGGCCGCCGTGCTGGAGGCGCTCAACTGGCGCGGCATCACCCCGACCCGGATCAACCTCGGCGGCGGGCTGCCCGCCCTCGGCGTCCTCGACCGCGGCGGGCGCCCGCTCGACCCGCCGCTGGACAAGATGTTCGCGGTGATCCGCGAGGGCATGGAACGGCTGAACGCCGTCAACGGCGCACCGCTGGAGTTCCTGCTGGAGCCCGGGCGCCACCTGGTCGCCGACCACGGCGCGATCCGCGCCCACGTCGCCCGGCTCACCTCCCGCCACCGCCTCGACGGCGCCCGGGAGGACTGGCTCTACCTCAGCTGCGGCAAGTTCAACGGCTTGTACGAGATGGACCAGCTCCAGTACCGGCTGGAGTTCCCCACCCACCCCGGCGGCCAGTTCGTCAACGCCGTGGTGGCCGGCCCGACCTGCGACAGCGACGACGCCTACGCGCAGGAGGGCGGCCCGGTGCGCGTCCCGCGCGCGGTCGGCTCCGGCGACCCGGTCTGGATCCACTCCTGCGGCGCGTACGCCACCGCCTACGCCACCCGCGGGTTCAACGGCTTCGCGCCGCTGCCGTACAGCTGCATCGGCGGGCGCCGCAACGGAGGAAGCGCATGAGCGAGTACCGCATCCGGCTGCTCCGCGAGGAGGACTGGGACGCCGTGGTCGCGCTGGAGGAACGCGCCTACGCCGCCAGCGGCCTGTCCGAGGGCCGCGAGGCGCTCCGGTCCCGGCACCGGGACTCGCCGGACACCTGCTTCGTGCTGGAGCACCCGGGCGGCCTCGGCGGCTACCTGCTCGCCCTGCCGTACCCGCTGTTCCACTGCCCGGACCTCAGCCGCAGCGAGGACGCGGGCGGGCGCGGGGCCGGGGGCGGCGCGGACGGCAGGCCGACCAACATGCACGCGCACGACCTGGTGATCTCCGAGGAACTGCGCGGCCGGGGCCTGTCCCTGCGGATGCTGCGGCACCTGGAGGAGACCGCCCGGGCGGCCGGCTACCGGACCGCCTCGCTGGTCGCCGTCCGCGGTTCGCACGTGCTGTGGACCCCGCTGGGCTACCGCGCCCGGCCCGAGATCGACCTGCCCGAGAGCTACGGCACCCGGGCGGTCTACATGGCGATGCCGCTGGACCCCGTCCCGGCCCGGCCGCTGCCGCACTCCACCGTCCCGGTCCCCGGGCCGCACCCCAGAGCCGAAGTGGGCTGATACCGATGTCCCCCGTTCGCGACGACTTCCGCCGGTCCCAAGTGGCCATCGGCGCCCTGTTCTTCGTCCTCGGATTCCAGTACGCGACCTGGGTCTCCCGGGTGCCCGCGCTGAAGGCCAGGCTCGACCTGGGCGAGGCCCAGATCGGTCTGCTGCTGATGACCTGCGGAGTCGGCGCGGCGGTGTCCTTCCCCCTGGTCGCGGTGCTGACGCGGCGGCTCGGCTCCCGTTCGCTCTCGGTGCTGTCCGCACTCACCCTCGGGGTGATCCTGCTCGCGCTGTCGGTGGTGCCGAACTACCCGGTGACCCTGTTGGTGCTGTTCCTCGACGGCGTCGCGGTCGGCTGCCTGAACGTCGCGATGAACGCCCAGGGCGCCGCGCTGGAGGCCCGCTTCGAGCGGACCACGATGTCCCGGCTGCACGCCACCTTCAGCGCCGGCTCGCTGCTGGCCGCACTGCTGGCCTCGGGAGTCACCTCCCTCACCGACACCCTGGCGGTGCACTTCGGGCTGGCCGCCGCGCTGCTCGCGGTGCTGGTCGTGGCCGCCCGGCCCGGGCTGCTGGCGGACGGCCCGGCCGAAGCCGCCGGACCGGCGGAGCGCAAGCGCCGCCGCGGCTTCGTGCTGCCGACCGCCGTGACCCTCTGGATGGGCCTGGCGATGGTGTTCGGCACCGTCACCGAGGGCGCGATGAACGACTGGTCGGCGCTCTACCTCAAGGACCACGTGCACGCCGGAGCCGGGCTCGCCCCGCTGGGCATCGCGGTGGTCTCGGTGATGATGGTCTGCGCCCGGATCTTCGCGGACGGCTGGCGCACCCGCTTCGGCGACAGCCTGATCGTACGCACCGGCAGCCTGCTGGCCGGCCTCGGACTCGCCCTCGCCCTGGCGGTCGGCGGCGTGGTCCCGACCCTGCTCGGCTTCGCCTGCGTCGGCCTCGGCGTGGCCGCGGTGACCCCGTGCGTCTACGTCGCCGCCGCCCGCCAGGGCGCCGACGCCCTCTCCCTGGTCGCCGCGATGGGCACCACCGGCCTGCTGGCCGGCCCCGCCGTGATCGGCTTCATCGCCGGCGCCACCAGCCTGCTCTGGGGCATGGCCGCCGTCGCCGCCTCGGCGGCCGTCGTCTCGCTCTGCGCCACCCGGATCCGCTGGCCCGACCGACCGGCCCCCGGCGCCCCCGCCGAGGCACCGCTCGCCGCCGACCCGGCCTGACCGCCCCCCCGTACGCTCGCCCGGGACCTCGCGCACCCCCGTCGCGGAGGTCCCGGGCGCGTTCGACGGGGAACGCGGGCCCCTCAGCCCCCGGCCGGGATCTCCGTGCCACCGGTCGCGACGTGGTGGAGGAGCTTGGCGCGCAGCTCGGTGAGCCGGGCGATCTCGGCGTCCAGCGCGGCCAGCCGGGCGTGGACCACGGGCGCGAAGGTGTCGGGCCCGGGCGATTCGGAGCAGCGGTGCGGCGGGTCCTCGCCGAGCAGGTCGAGGCGGTGGGCGCGGCTGGCCAGGTCGTCCACCGTCAGCCCCACGGCCAGGAGTCGGCGGATCACCCGGACCCGGGCGACCTCGGCCGGGCCGTACTCGCGCTGACCGGAGGCGGAGCGGGCGGGCGGGTGCAGGAGCCCGCGCTGCTCGTAGAAGCGCAGTGCCCTGGGCGTGGTGCCCGCCGCCGCTGCCGCGTCCCCGATCCTCATGCCCGCTCCTCGGTCGTCAGAGTTCCAGTTCCACGACGGTGGTTCCGAAGGTGTCCCCGGTGAACAGTTCCGTCAACGCCGCGGGGGCCCGGTCGATGCCCGGAACCGACGTCCGGGGAAGGGTGATCTCCCCGGCGCGCAGCCAGCCGGCGAAGCGCTCGCGCCACTCGGCCTCCAGGTCCGGGTGGTCGAATCCGGAGAAGCCGCCCAGGGTCATGCCGTGGGTGATGACCCGGAAGGCGTCGATCACGGCCGGGGCGTCGCCGCCCGGGCGCTCCGGATCGAGTTGGCCGGCCAGCGCGCCGACCAGGGCGAACCGGGCGCCGTGCCGGGCCGCGTCCACGGCGGCGGTCAGCTGCTCGCCGCCGACCAGGTCCAGCACGACGTCGAGCCCGCCGGGCGCGGCCTCGGCGAGCTGCTCGGCGAACGGCCGCCCGTCGGGCACCAGCACGGCGTCGTAGCCGAGTTCGGCGATCAGCCGCTTCGCCTTGGCGGACGAGCGGGTGGTCCCGATCACCCGGGAGGCGCCGAGCAGCCGGGCGACCTGCCCGGCCACCGTGCCGACCGAGGCCGACGCGCCCGTCACCAGCACCACGTCGCCCGGGCGCACCCCGGCGGTGCGGGTCAGCGCGCCGTAGGCGGAGGACGCGGAGGAGACCAGCGCGACCGGATCGGGGAAGTCCGCCGGGACGGTGGTGAACCGCGCGGCCTCGGCGACCGCGTGGTCCCGCCAGCCGGCGAGGTGGGTGACCAGGTCGCCGGGGCGCAGTGGTCCGTCCGCGGGGGCGGCCAGCACCTCGCCGAGGGCCGGCCCGAACATCGCGTCCCCCGGCCGGATGTGCGGCAGCGGCAGGTCGGCGGCCCCACCGCCGATCAGGGTGCGCAGCGCGGCGAAGACCAGGAACGCCCGGTTGCGGACGAGCACCTCCCCGGGGCCGGGCGCCGGCAGCGGCTCCTCGGCCACGGTGAAGTCCCCGGGGGCGGGCAGCCCGGACGGTGCGGCGGTCAGCCGGACGACGCGGGCGGTGGTGGGCAGGGCCATGGCTGCGCTCCTCGGCGGGAAGGGGGGGCGGCGGCCGGTGCGGCCGCGCGGTGCCCGGACGCTAACCCCTGACCCTTGCGTCAGGGGCAAGCCCCCCGCGTGCGACGGTGTCTGACGGGGCGTGTGGGAAGCCGGTCTTCTAGAGTCACGGGTGGTACGAACGTGCGAGTGCGGTGCGTCCGTACGACCGTGAGCCGCAGTGAGTCGCCGTGAGAGGAAACGAGCAGGATGACCGAGCAGACCCCCGAGCCCTTCGAGCCCGTCGACGAGGACTGGCAGACCGCGGTGGCGATCGTCGCCCACCCCGACGACATGGAGTACGGCGGGGCCGCGGCCGTCGCCCGCTGGACCTCACAGGGCAAGAAGGTCGTCTACGTGATGGTCACCAGCGGCGAGGCCGGCATCGACTCGCTGGACCCGGCCGAGTGCGGGCCGCTGCGCGAGGCCGAGCAGCTCGCCTCGGCGCGGGTGGTCGGCGTCGACACCGTCGAGTTCCTCGGCCACCCGGACGGCGTGGTGGAGTACGGGCTGCCGCTGCGCCGGGACATCGCCCGGGTGGTGCGCAGGCACCGGCCGGACATCGTGATCACCAGCAACTTCCGGGAGACCTACGGCGGGGTCTTCCTCAACCAGGCCGACCACATCGCGGTCGGCCGGGCCACCCTGGACGGGGTCCGGGACGCCGGGAACCGCTGGGTGTTCCGCGAGCTGCTGGCCGAGGGCCACGAGCCGTGGAACGGCGTGCGGCAGATCTGGGCGGCGGCCTCCCCGGACGCGAAGCACGCGGTGGACACCACCGAGCACTTCGACCGGGGCGTAGCCTCGTTGGAGGAGCACAAGGCGTACCTGGCCGGGCTGGGCGGGGCGATGGCGCAGCCGCGGGAGTTCCTGGAGGGCTTCGGCCGGGGCGCGGGCAGCCGGCTGGGGACGCGTTTCGCGGTGCCGTTCGAGGTGTTCCCGTTGAGCTGAGCCGCGGCTACCCGGGTCCGGTGTCGCCGCCGGCATCGTCGTCGGGTCCGGTGTCGGTGTCGGCGTCGGCGTCGGTTCCGGGCCCGGCGTCGCCGTCCGCGCGGCGCCGGCGCCGGTAGCGCAGCACCTGGCGGAGCAGGAAGGCGCCGACCAGAAAGCCCAACCCGACCGCGAACCAGACCTGGTAGCGCAGCGCCGTGTGGTAGACGGTGCCGATGTTCGCGCCGGCGAGGTAGCCGAAGGCGCCCCAGACCGCCGTCCACAGCGCCGCGCCGAGCAGGTTGTACGGCTGGAAGCGGCGCCAGGGCATCTCCGTGGTGCCGGCGATGATCCCGTTGTACTGGCGCAGCCCGTCCACGAACCGGGCGACGGTGACCACCTTGCCGCCGTGCCGGGCGAAGAAGCCGTCCGCGCGCTCCATCCGCGCCGGGGTGAGCAGCACGTAGCGGCCCCAGCGGTGGACGAAGGCGCGCCCGCCGGTGCGGCCGACCAGGTAGCCGAGGGTGTTGCCGAGCGCGGCGGCGCCGGCCGCGATCAGCAGCACCGAGGCGAAGTCGAGGTGCCCGGTGCCGGCGTACACCGAGGCCAGCACCAGGACAGTCTGCCCAGGCACCGGGATGCCGCAGTTGTCCAGCAGGACGAGCAGCGCCACCGCGAGGTGCCCGTAGTGGTCCAGCAGTGGCGCGAGCCCGGCGAGTGCCCCGGGCAGCGGGGTCGCGGGGGCGGACACCGCTCCTCACCACCTCGCGCGGGGGGCGCGCGGGGCGGCGGGGGTGTGGGTCAGCGCCCCGCCTGGCGCTGTTCGATGTTGCAGTCGGGGCCGGGGTAGATCAGGCCCTCGTGGCCGTCCTCGAAGCGGACCACGTACGGCGGTTCGCCGTCCGTGCCGCGCACTTCGACGATCTCGCCCTTCCGGTCCACCATGCCCACGGACCTGCTGTGGATATGGAGCTGGTCACCTACCGCTGCGTGCATGGTCTGCTCCTCCGGTCGTGCGCGGCGACCGCCTCCGCGGCCGTTCGCTATCCACTGTGCTGCGGGTGCGGCGGGCTCGCAACGCCTCGGGCCGGGGGGACGTCCGGGACCGCGGTGCCGGGCGTCAGCGGGCGGAGGGCTGTTGCGCGAGGTAGCCGCGGACCAACCGCTTGCACTCGGCGATCAGGGCCGGATCGCCCTCCGGGGCCTCCCGGAAGGCCAGTTTGAGCACCGCGTCGGCGGCCTCCAGCGCCACCCGCAGGGTCAGGGTGGCCGTCGGGTCGCCGGGCCGGAACAGCTCGCCGCCGAGCGCCTGGAGCCGCAGCGCGACGGCGGTGTTGTTGTCCACCCCGGCGTCCAGCAGGTGCCGGTCGTCCCGGACGCCGGAGGGGACGGCCGGTCCGGCCAGGCCGAAGTCCAGCTGGCCGAAGCCCGGCACCGCGCGCTTCATCGCGACGAACTCCTCCACCGCGAGGTCGGTGAAGACGGCGGGGCCGACCGGTGCGGCGGTGGCCAGCCGGGCGTCCAGGCGCTGGAGGTACTGGTCCAGGTTGCGGGTGGCGAGCGCGGCCAGCAGGTCCTCCTTGCCGGCGAAGAACTGGTAGAGGGTGCCGATCGGCACCCGGGCGCGCTGGGCGACCTCCTTGGTGGTGAGCGCGGTCGCCCCGACCTCGTCGAGCAGCCCGGCGCAGGCGTCCAGGATGCGGCCGTACCGCTCCAGGCTGCGCTGCTGGACCGGGCGGCGCCTGACCGGTCCGGCCGTCTGCTGAGTCCTGGCTCCCGCGTTCATGACCTCACTGTGCCGCATCCGCTGTTGCGGCGGCGAATCACCGGGGCGCGAACGGCCCGGCGTTCCCCGTGGGGCCGCTGTCGCGCGGCGGCCGGAGCCGAACGGCACGGTGGCGGGAAGGCGTCCACGCGTCGGCACCGGCCTTGTCGTGGACGCGAGGACGGGTTCATACTCCTGGGGCGGACTACCTCGCGTGATCGACGTGTGCCTCTTCGTGGTGATCGCGGTTCAGCCGTGGCGGCCGGGGCGCCCGTGCCCCACCGGAACCGTCGTCTGAGGAGCACTGCCGTGGAGATCGTCACCGCCGTCGCCTATTCCGAGGTCCGCGACGCCTACCTGCGGGACCACCCGGTGGAGCGGTCCCACGAGGCGAACAGCAACTGGTACGCGGCGGAGAACCTCGAACGCGCCGACCGGATCCCCGGCGGCTGGTGGCGGATCCGGCTGTCCCGGGCGGACGTCCTGGGCATCGTGCTGCCCTGGCACCTCAGCGAGGGCGGGAAGCTCGAACTGGTGCCGCGCTCCGGGGCGACGGTGGCCGAGGCGGCCGAACGGATCCGGGCCGGCGGGGCCGCCTGGAGCGCCGCCAACCCGGTCTGCGCGGCGAAGCTGCGGCTGCTGCGGTGGGCCCCGTTCACGCCCCTGTTCCTCAGTACGGACCCGGTCGACCACCCCGACTACGGGGGTCTGGAGGTCCGGTCGGGCCTGATCCACCTCGACGGCCTGCACCGCATGCTGGCCTGGGAGTTGGCCGGACGGCTGCCCGGCCGGGCGCAGCTGGACGGCTACCTGGTGGGCGATCCGCGGGTGGCCGGCGGGCCCGCCCGGGCGGGGTGGGCGGATCGGGCGGGTGTGGCCGGGGACGAGCCGGCGTGACCTCCGCGGCGCGGCACCGCCGGCCGGCCTCCTGCGGCCCCCTGGCTGTGGGCGCCGGCCGCCGCGGGCGGCGGTCGGCAGGGAGGAGAGGGTGTGGACGCGGTGACCGAAATCGGTTGGAGCGGCCTGGAGTTGGACGCCCGGCGGGAGCTCTGGTCGGTCCCGGTGGGGGAGCGGGAACGGCGGCTGCTCCGGGCCGGCGCGCGGGCCGGCCGGTGGGATGAGGGCGAGGAAGTGCGCTCCCGGCTCGGGGAGTTCGCCCGGAACGCCACCGACTCGGTCGGCCTCGCCCAGGTGCGCGGCCTGGTGGACCCGGCCCGCCCGGAGCGGGAGACCACGGAGGTGCTCTCCTTCCTGCTGGGGGACTTCGGCCGGATCGTCCCGCAGAACGGGCGCGGCGACCTCGTCTCGGTGCTGCGCGACCGGGGCGGCGACGGCGCCTCCGAACTCGGCCTCCACTGCGACACCTGCGACCTGCTGGTGCTGCTCTGCCTGCGGCCCGCCTTCGACGGCGGCGGGCTGACCAGACTGGCGAGCGCCCGGCACGTCCACGACCTGATCCAGCGGGAGCGCCCGGACGCGCTGGCGACGCTCCGCGAGGACTGGACCTTCGACCGCAGCGGCCGGGCGGGCCCGCAGCTGGTGGTGACCCCGATCCTGTACGACCGCAAGGACGGGACGATCGGCTGCTACTACCAGACCCGCACCGTCCGCTCGTCCCCCGACCGCGGCGGGCCCGAGCTGACGGACCGCCAGTGGGAGGCGCTCGGGGTGCTGGACGAGGTGCTCTACCGGCCGGAGACCGTCTTCGGGCTGCCGATGGCCGCGGGGGACCTGCTGATCGTCCGCAACAGCCGGGTGCTGCACGGGCGTTCGCCGTTCGTCGACGAGCCCGGTCGGTACTCCCGGCGGATGCTGCGGGTCTGGCTGAACGAGGGGGAGGAGTGGGCGCGGTGACACGGCTGCGGGCACGGGCTGCTGGCACGGGCCGGCCGGCGGGACCCGGGCGGGCGCGGCGGCGCCGCCGCGCCCGCCCCGGTGGCGGTCAGTTGACGAAGACCGCCGGGCTGCCCGTCTGGCTGGTGTCGGCGACCGGACCGTACGTCGCGGAGAAGTAGCCGTCGGCCGGGCACAGCGTCGAGCCGGCGCTCTTGGCGAAGTGCTCGGTGCGGAAGGCCAGGCTGTGCGCGGCGTTGTCGGCGCTGCCGGTGAACGCGCCGCTCAGCTGGTACGAACAGGTGATGGTGCCGAACCAGGTGTCCAGCACGGCGGTGGCCTGGATCGTCCCGGCGGACCCGCCGATGAGGGTGACCGGCAGGCCGGGGGCGTCGGAGACGGTGAGGCCGTACGGCAGGTTGCCGACCGTCAGGCTGCGCACCGAGGTGACCCCGGTGACGTTGGCGGTGCACGAGCCGAAGGTCAGCCCGGTCAGCGACGCGGTGGCGCTGCCCGGCGCCGCCGGGTTGCTCAGCACCGAGGCCGCGAGCTTCGACGTGGCGCAGGTGACACCGGTGGTGCTGGTCGCGGTCGAGTAGAAGGTGGCCTTGGTGCCGGTGGCGAGCGGCGCGGTGAGCGCGTCGCCCACGGCGACGGCCGTGCCGCCCGCACTGCCGGTGCTGAGCACCGGGCCGGCGGCGAGCGCCTCCGGCGACGCGGCGGCGGGTACGGTGGCCAGCGCGCCGGCGGCGCAGAGGGCGGCGGCGGTGACGGCGAGGTGGCGGCTGGAGCGCATGGGAAACCTCTTCCTCGGTGAGGGGCGAGAAGACGTCCTCTCGCGGCTCCCGGGCGGTGGGGACCGGGGAGCGCGCGGCGTATCCGGGCTCCATAGGGTCCAGCGGTGACCGTGCGCCGTCAAGGTGATGGGCCGAACTTGCTGACTTTTCGTCAGCAAGGAGGAGCAGAGCGGCCGGTCCCGGTCGCGGTCTTCCCTTCGCCCGCCGGGAGCAGCACTGTGGTGGGCGCGGACCTGTCGGACGGGGTGGGTGGATTGGGCGACCAGGACGAGACGCACAAGCACGAGGCGCACGGGCGCGAGGCGGGCAGGCACGAGACGCACAACCGGATCAACCAGAGCACCATCCACGGCAACGTGTTCATGGGCGGCGTCCTCTCGCTGATGGGCGGCCGCAGACCGCGACTGCGCCTGCTGGTCGCCGTGTTCTGCGCGCTGGCGCTGCTGGGTGCCGGCACGACGTACTGGGCGCTGACCGCGACGGACGGCGGCAGGGCGCCGGAACTCGGCGCCCGCTACGATCCCGGGCACGGTGACGCCGACGCGACCACGGTCGTCCCCGAGGTGGTGAAACCGGCCGAGCTCCCCGCCGTCACCGGCTGCGGCGCCGCCCGGACGTGGTCGCACGCGCAGGGCGGCACGGACGTGGGCGCGTCGCCGCTCTCGGTCTCGATGGTCGGCAACGGCCACACCGTGGCGATCGAGCAGGTGCGGGCGACGATCGTGGGCGAGCCCCGCGAGCCGCTGCCCGGCACGGTCGTGAACTGCACCGGACAGGGGGAGGGCAGGAAGATCGACATGGGCGTCGACCTGGACTCGCCGAACCCGGTCGCGCTGGTCGGCGCCGCCGGACCGGTCTCGTTCGCGCCGTACTTCACCGACAAGTACCTCTACCTGGAGAACCAGAAGCCCGAGGTCGTCAGCCTCACCGTGCTCGCGACCCGGCACAGCTACGACTACGTGCTCACGGTCGAGGGCACGCTCGACGGCAAGCGCCACACCTGGACGCTGAAGGACGGCGACCGCCCGTTCCGCATCTCCGGGGTGCGAACCGCCCGGGGTGCCGAGCTGTCGACCCACGGCAGGGGCTGGGAGACCGGCTACGGCCGGGGCTCCGGTGAGCGCGTCCGGTGCAACCCCTGCTACGACCAGGACGAGAAGGAGATCCCGGGCACCGCGGTCGCCGCCGCCCCGGCCGGCTACACCTTCGCCTCCGCCCCGGACGCCGATCCGACGCAGCCGCCGCCCCCGCCGAGGGACCGGCCGACCGGGCCGACGCCGCCGCTGACCGTCGACGCGCACGACGCGGAGTCCGTCGCGATCGCCTGGGCCGTCACCTCGGGCAGCTTCGACACCTCCCGGGGCGACACCGGGCCGGCCGCCGTCCTGAGCCGGGTCCGCGGGTATCTGACTCCGCAACTTGCCTCCTCCGGCGGCGGGTTGAACGCCTGCGCGGTGGACGGCTCGGTCTGGCCCGCCGAGCTGGTGACCCGCCGGGGCTGGTCGGTGGTCACCGGGGCCGCCGCGCGCCCCGTGGCGGGCCGCTTCGACCCGCACGACCTCACCGGCGACGTGGTCGAACTGGAGGTCCCCGTCGACTGCGCCTACGTCGCGGACGGCGGCTGGTCCCAGCGGCCCCAGGGGCTCATCGCGCGCCTGCGGCTCCAGCGCCAGCCCGACGGCGGCTACCTGATCTCCGACATCGGCAAGGTGACGTACGACTTCCCGGCGCCCACCGACCCCGTCCCGGAGCCCTGAGAACCGCGCCACCCCGGCCGGCCTGCCCGGTTGCTCCGCCGGCTGTCCTGCCTGGCCGCTCCGCCCGGCCGCTCCGCCGCCTGCGAGAATCCCGGCATGGCTGAGCACGACAGCGACCGCGGCTACCTCCTGGACAACCGCCGGCCGGAGGCGGGCGTCCGGTTCGCCGCCCTCGCCGAGCTGTTCGACCCGGTGACCTTCCGGCACGTCGACGCCCTCGGGATCGGCCCCGGCATGCGCTGCTGGGAGGTCGGCGCGGGCGGCCCCTCGGTGCCGCTCGGGCTCGCCGAGCGGGTCGGCCCGACCGGCGCGGTGGTCGCCACCGACATCGACGTCTCCTGGACCGCTCCCGCCGCCGGCGGCGTGATCGAGGTGCTGCGCCACGACGTCGCCGCCGACCCGCCGCCGCCCGGCGGCTTCGACCTGGTGCACGCCCGGCTGGTGCTGGTGCACGTCGCCGAGCGCGCCGAGGCCCTGCGCCGGATGGTGCGGGCGCTGCGCCCCGGCGGCCGGCTGCTCCTGGAGGACGCCGACCCGAGCCTGCAACCGCTGCTCTGCCCGGACGAGTCCGGCCCCGACGAGCGCCTCGCCAACCGGCTGCGGACCGGCTTCCGCACCCTGATGGCCGGGCGCGGCGCCGACCTCGCGTACGGGCGGACGCTGCCCAGGGCGCTGCGCGAGGCGGGCCTGGTCGACGTCCGGGCCGACGCGTACTTCCCGATCACCTCGCCGGCCTGCGCGGTCCTGGAGGACGCGACGGTCCGGCAGATCCGCCGACCGCTGGTGCGGGAGGGGCTCGCGACGGACGAGGAGATCGACCGCCACCTGGCCAACGTCGCCGCCGGGCGGCTGGACCTGGCCACCGCGCCGATGATCTCCGCCTGGGGGCGCCGCCCGTGACGCGTCGTGCCGTGACCCCGTCCGTGTCGGCTTCCGCAGGCGTCGACGGGGCCGAGGTCGTCGCACTGCTCGCCGAGGTGCGCGCCTCCGCCGGGCGGCTCCTCGCCACCGCCGGCGCCCTGACCGACCGGCAGGCCCGCGAGCCCTCGCCGCTGCCCGGCTGGAGCCGTGGCCACGTCCTCACCCACCTCGCCCGCAGCGCCGACGCGTACCGGTGGCTGTTGGCCGTGGCCCGGACCGGCACCGCGCCGGGGCCGCGCGCCGATGCCGCCGCGCTGGACCGGGCGCTGCACGAGGGCGCCGGGCGGCGAGCCGTGGAGCTGGTCGCCGACCTGCGCGGGAGCCTGGACGGGATGCTCACCGAGGCGGACAGCATGCCCGCCGAGCGGTGGCCCGTCCTGGTGTCCGCGCTCGCGGGCTGGCGGCACCCGGCCTGGTTCACCCTGCACCGGGCGTGGCGGGAGCTCGAAACCCACCACCTCGACCTCGGTCTCGGCCGCTCGACCGCCGACTGGCCCACCGGGTACGTCGCCCGGACGCTCGACGGGACGGCGGCCGCGCTGGCCGCACGCGGATTCCCGGTCGCCCGGCTGACGGCCACCGACCTCGGCCGCGACTGGCCGCTGGCCCCGGTCGGCCCCACCGTCCGTGGCCCCGGCCACGCCCTGCTCGGCTGGCTGTCGGGGCGCGGGCCGGCGGCGGGTCTGCGGGCGGACGGGCCGCTGCCGGTACCGCCGGCGTGGCCGCTGCCGCCGGTGCCGGGCTGGGGATGACGGTGCCGGGCCGGGTTTCGACGGTGGCGGGCGGCGGCCGTTCTCGCGCAGACTCACCAGGCGTGACGCCACCCCCGACCGCGGACCGCCGCTCGGCCGCGCACCCGCTCCCAACGGAACTCCGCCGCCCGACCGCGGACCGACGCCCGCGGCTGCTCGTCGTGAGCGGCCCGCCCGGCGCGGGCAAGACCACGCTGGCGCACGCCCTGGCCGACGCGCTCGGCCGGCCGGCGGTCTGCCGGGACGAGATCAAGGAGCGGATGGCCGCCGCCCGGGAGGCGCCGGTCGAGGACCTGGACCGGCGGGCCCTCACCGAGTTCTTCCGCACCATCGAGGGGCACCTGCGCGCGGGAACGGACCTGGTGGCGGAGGCGGCCTACCAGGACCGGCTGTGGCGGCCCGGCCTGGCGCCGCTCGTCGGCCTCGCCGAGCTGCGCGTCGTGCGCTGCACCGTCCACCCCGACGCCGCCCGCGAGCGGATCGTCCGCAGGGCCGCCGAGGCGCCCGTTCGCGCCGTCCACGCCGACGGCGAACTGCTGCGCCGGATCGCGCGCGGCGAGCGGCCGATCGAGTCCTGGGTGCCGATCGCCCTGGACGCCCCCTGCCTGCTGGTGGACACCACCCGGGGCTGGGACCCGCCGCTGGAACGGATCACGGCCTTCGCCACCGGCGCGGCCGAGGAGCCGCCCCACCGGAACGGGACGCCCGGGACGTCGGTCTAACCTCGACGGTATGGACGCGTTCGAACACCCGGGCGGGCCGGCCGCCCCGCCGGGGGAGGAGCTGGAAGCGCTGGTACGGCTGCTGGACCGGCGCGGCGCCGTGGTGCTCAGCGGGGCGGGCCTGTCCACCGAGTCCGGCATCCCCGACTACCGCGGCGCCACCGGCCGCCGCCGCAGCGGCACCCCGATGACGTACCAGGAGTTCACCGGCAGCGCGGACGCCCGGCGCCGCTACTGGGCCCGCAGCCACACCGGCTGGCCCGCGATCGCCGGTGCCCGGCCCAACGCCGGGCACCACGCGGTGGAACGGCTGCGCCGGGCCGGGCACGTCGCGGCGGTCATCACCCAGAACGTCGACGGCCTCCACCACGCGGCCGGCACCCGGGAGGCCGTCGAACTGCACGGCGGCCTGCGCCGGGTGGTCTGCCTCGGCTGCCGCCGCACCAGCACCCGGGCCGAACTGGACCGGCGGCTGGAGGAGCTCAACCGGGGCTTCCGCCGGCCAGGGGCGCAGCTGCGCCCGGACGGCGACGCGCAGCTGCCGCAGCCGCTGGTGGACGGCTTCCGGGTCGCCGCCTGCACGGACTGCGGTGGCGTGCTCAAGCCCGACGTGGTCTTCTTCGGCGAGAACGTCCCGCCGCCCAGGGTCGACCACTGCTACGAACTGGTCGACGCGGCAAGCTCGTTGGTGGTGCTCGGGTCCTCCCTGGCGGTCCTGTCCGGGCTGCGCTTCGTGCGCCGCGCCGCCCGGTCGCGGCTGCCGGTCGCGATCGTCAACCAGGGGCCGACGCGCGGGGACGAACTCGCCGGGCTCCGGCTCGACCTGCCGCTGGGGCGGGCCATGACGGAGGTCGCCCGGCTGCTCGACGAGGCCTGACCGGCCGACGAGCAGCCCCATCACGCGGCCCGTCCGCGCAGCCCGCCCCTCCGCGCCGCCCGCGCAGCCCGCCCGCTCAGCCCGGCTGCTGGGCGGGCCGGCCCGGCACCCAGAGCGGCACCCGGCCGCCGCGGGGCATGGAACGCGCCGCGTCCTGCTCCAGCCAACCGGCCATCCGCTGCGGATCGTCCTCGCACAGGTCCACCAGCGCGGACGCGGCGATCCGGGTGCAGCACAGCACCAGCGCCAGGGTGTCCCGGCGGCGGTGCCGGTCCCGTACGTACGCCTCGCCGCGCTCCTCGATGCGGCGGGCGTGGCCCGGCCCGTCCTCGGCGGTCAGCGCCTGGACCCCGTGCCACACCAGGGTCAGCGCACAGGGTTCGGCCGGGTGCGAGGCGCCCTCCCGCTGCGCCCGCTCGCGGGCCTCCGCCGAGCGCTGCCCCAGCCATTCCAGCGCCGCCGGCCCGTCCTCCCGGCAGGAGCGCAGCACCAGCTCCGCCGCTCGGGCCACCACGGCCCGCAGCACCGCCGGCGCGGGCACCCGCAGCCCGGACGCGGGCCCGTCGCCGAACGCCAGCCAGGCGTCGGCGAAGGCGGCGGCCCGCAGTCCGCCCACCCAGCCGGGCGCCCCGTCCTCCGTGCCCAACCGGTCCTGCGCCCCCAGCCGGACGAGCCCCACGGCCGTCAGGCACGCCGCGTCCCCGTCCAGCTCCCGCAGCCATCCACTCCGCACCAGCACACACCCCCGTCAGCGGTTCATCCCCGTGGGGCTCATCCCACCACACCAGGACGGGAACGAACTAGACAGGGTCACGTCACAATCTGGAAGCGGGTCGTCCGGTAGTCCTCCGACGTGGGCGGCTGCGAGCCGAGCCGAGCCGACCCGGACCGAGCAGAGCCGACCCGACCTGGGCCGGGTCGGGCCGGGCCGAGCCGACCCGAGCGGGGCGAGCGGGGGCGGTCGGTCGGCCGGCTTGTCGTGGGGCGGCCGCGGCGGGTTTCGGCTCCCGGGGTGTGAGCGTCGGGTGAGTT
Source organism: Kitasatospora sp. Xyl93 (assembly GCF_055383135.1). Taxonomy (NCBI): domain Bacteria; kingdom Bacillati; phylum Actinomycetota; class Actinomycetes; order Kitasatosporales; family Streptomycetaceae; genus Kitasatospora; species Kitasatospora sp. Xyl93. The sequence continues at coordinate 7,307,451 of NZ_AP029185.1, forward strand.
GGGCAGGGGCACGTCAGACCCGGGCGGCTGTGCGGACGCCCGGTGCGTCGGGACGTGGCCGGAGCAGGCCCGTCATCAGTGTGTCGCGAGCCCGTCGACCGGGGCGAGGACGTCCGCCATGGACCCCGCCGGGTCGATCACCGGGTAGCGGACGCCACAGGCGGTGCGGGCGGCCCCCGGCGCGAGGGCGGGCCCCTGAACCGGTCGGTGCCCGCGGCCCGTAAGTCGGGCAGGCGCGGTGCCGCGGCCAGTTGGACGTCGGCGTCGCAGAGCGGCCGGGAAGGGGCTGCGGGCGTGCCCGGCGAACACGGCCGACCGGTACGGGGGTTGGGGGCCGCTGCCGTGGACCCGCGCGCCGCGGGTCGGTCGACTCGCCGGTGGCGGAGATGAGTTGTGGCTCCCGCGACCGGCAGCCGGCCTGGGGGATCGCGCAGCGGGAATCCGCCGTTCCGCGCCGTGCCGCCTGAGCGCGGCCGGTGGATCGACGGGCGGGGATCGGCGGGCCGGGGACGGGCCGGGGGCGGCTCGGGGAACGGGGGTCGGGGCTGGGTGGACGGGTTGCGACGGAAGGGGTGGGACCGAGGGTGGACACGACGACGCGAACGGCGGCGGTGGAGGTCCGCGGAGCGGAGTTCGAGCCACAACTCGGCGCTCCGGCAGGGGTGTTCCGGCGATTCTGGGCCGGATCGCTGGTGAGCCGGTTGGGGGACCAGGTGACCGGCGTCGCCCTGCCGCTGATCGCCGTGCTCACGTTGCACGCGACGGCCTGGCAGGTCGGCCTGGTCACCGGCGCCGGCTACCTGGCCTGGCTGCTGGTCGGACTCCCGGCCGGCGTCCTGGTCCACCGGCTCCCGCTGCGCGGCACGCAGGTGGCGGCGGACCTGGTGCGCGGTCTCGCCGTCGCCTCGGTGCCGGTGGCGGCCGCCCTGGGGGTGCTCGGCCTGCCGCAGCTGGTGGCGGTCGCCCTGCTGAACGGGCTGGCGAGCGTGGTCTTCGACGTCGGCAACTCCACCTTCCTGCCCTCGATCGTTCCCAAGGAGGAGCTGACCGCCCGCAACAGCCTGCTCTCCGGCACCAGCGCCGCGACCGAGCTGGCCGGCCCCTCGCTCGGCGGGGTACTGGTCCAACTCGTCGGCGGCGCGGCCGCGATGGTGCTGGACGCGGTCAGCTACCTGGCCTCGGCGGCCCTGCTGCGCAGCCTGCCGCGCCCGGAGCGCCCCGCCGGTCGGCCGGCCGGCGCGGGGATGCGCCAGCAGATCCGCGAGGGCTGGCACTTCGTCACCCGGCACTCGGTGATCGGGCCGTGCACCGCCGACGCCACCGCGGTCAACCTCGTCGGCGGCGGGCTGATGACGCTCACCCCGGTGTTCCTGGTCGACACCCTCGACGCGACGGCCGCCACCGTCGGCGCCCTGATGGCCGCCGGCGGCCTCGGCAGTCTGATCGGTGCGGCCCTCACCCCCCGGGTGGTCTCCCGGGTCGGCAGCGGCGGCGCCCTGCGGCGGGCGGCGCTGACCTCCGCGCTCTTCACCTTCCTGCTCCCGGCGGCCGGCTCCGGCTGGGCGGCGCTGGTCTACGCCGTCGGCAACGCGGGCTTCTCGGCGGGCGTCGTGGTGACCACCGTCGTCGCCCGCACCCACCGGCAGGCCCACACCCCGCCGGTGCTGCTCCCCAGGGTGATGGCCACCGTCCGGTTCGTCTCCTGGGGCGCCATCCCGGTCGGCGCGCTCCTGGCCGGCGCCGCCTCCACCGCGTGGGGGCCGCGTACGGCGCTGCTCGTGCTGGCGGTGTGCAGCCTGGCCGGCCCGGTGATCCTGGCGGCGAGCCCGATCCGCCGCCTGCGCGACCTCGCCTGACCGGCCCGGCGGCCGGGCAGACCCGACAGGGGCAGCCCGGGGCAGCCGCGCGCCTCCTGCCACGGCCCTGGTCGGGCCGGTGCCGGGGGGGCGCTCGTGGGTGCTCTCCCCATGCCCGTTCCCGGTGGGGGGACAAACCCCCGCCGGGCCGTTCCACGAGTTTCGGTCGCACATCTTGTGTGATGTCATGGCCCGGTTCACACTTCCGATTTACGAACACGCGTGTCCTTCCGCGTGAACGTCTTTCACCCCTTCATGTGTCGGGTGGCCTCCTCCGGCCGGGTCCGGACGGCGGCCGCCGCCACCACCGGGCGCCGCCGGCCGCCCACCCCGCTCGGCCACGACGACAACCGGACGGGCGACGTCACCCCACGAGATCCACGGCGTCGCGCCGTCCTGATCCGCACCCACCCACCGGGGCGGATCGCCGTGCCCTCCGGCCGCGGTCCGCCCCTCGTCGTCCGCACTCCCACCCCCACGCAAAGGAGCTTCGGATGAGGCACCCGCGCACCCCTGCCTCCTGGCGGCGGCCGTTCGCCGCCGTCGCGGCGGCCGCCCTCGCCCTGGCCGGCGCCGCCTGGAACGCCGGCCCGGCCGGCGCGTCCCCGTACGCCGGCCCGGCCGTCACCACCCGGGCCGGCCACCACGACGCCGGGACCACCGGCTCCACTCCGGACGACTTCGCCCTCGCCGGCAGCCCCGCCGCGGCGATGGTGCGAGCGGGCTCGTCCGTGACCTCCACCGTCACGACGGCCGTCACGGCCGGCGAGGCGCAGACCGTCTCGCTGTCGGCGAGCGGCCTGCCGCCGGGCGCCACCGCCGTCTTCAGCCCGTCCGCCGTGCGGGCGGGCGTGCCCGCCGCGCTCACCGTCTCCACCACGGCGAGCACCCCGTCCGGCACGTACCCGATCACCGTGACCGGTGCCGGAACCTCGGCCACCCGCACGGCCACCTTCAGCCTGACCGTCCACGGCCGCGGACCGAACCTGGTCCAGGTGAGCACCGACCCGTTCGCCGACACCGGCGGCCAGCACGCCACCGAGGTGGAGCCCGACACCTTCGACTACGGCGGCACGATCGTCGCCGCCGCCCAGGTCGGTCGGTTCACCAACGGCGGCGCGGCGGACCTCGGTTGGAGCACCTCCCGCGACGGCGGCCTCAGCTGGCAGCACGGCATGCTGCCCGGCCTCACCACCCACCAGGGCGGCGGCCGCTGGGCCCGCGCCTCCGACCCGGTGGTCGCCTACGACGCCAGGCACGGCACCTGGATGATCGCCGGCCTGGTCATCGACTCGGTGCTCAACGGTGCCGGGGTGACCGTCAGCCGCTCCGCCGACGGGCTGAACTGGCAGGCCCCGGTGCAGGCGGTCGGCTTCGACGGGCAGAGCTACGACAAGGAGTGGATCGTCTGCGACAACACTCCCACCAGCCGGTACTTCGGCAACTGCTACATCGAGGTCGACCTCCCCTCCTCCGACAACAAGGTGATCATGTCGACCTCCCGGGACGGCGGCACCACCTGGTCGGCGCCGGCGGGCCCGTCCGGCATCGACCTCGGCCTCGGCGGGCAGCCGTTGGTGCAGCCCAACGGCACGGTCGTGGTCCCGTTCTCGACCGACACCACCTCGATCCGCTCCTTCAACTCCACCGACGGGGGCGCGTCCTGGAGCTCCACGGTGCTGGTCGCCGACGTCCTCGCGCACGGCGTCGCGGGCGGCCTGCGCGACGGCGAGGGCCTGCCCTCGGCCGAGATCGACGCCGACGGCAGGGTCTACGTGGCCTGGCAGGACTGCCGATTCCGCTCCGGCTGCCAGGCCAACGACATCGTCTTCGCGACCTCGACCGACGGCACCACCTGGTCCGCCGTGACCCGGGTGCCGATCGATCCCACCACCAGCGGCGTCGACCACTTCATCCCCGGCATCGGCGTCGACCACGCCACCGCCGGCCCCGGCGCCAGGATCGGGCTGTACTACTACTTCTACCCGAACGCCGACTGCACCGCCGCCACCTGCGAGTTGGCGGTCGGCTTCATCTCCTCCGCCAACGGCGGCGCCACCTGGAGCGCGCCGCAGACCGTCGCCGGCCCGATGCCGCTGTCCCGGATCGCCGCCACGTCGGGGGGCCGCATGGTCGGCGACTACCTCTCCACCTCCGTGGTCAACGGCAGGGCGGTGGCGGTCTTCGCCGTCGGCAGGACCCCGCCCGCCGGCCAGGCCTTCGACGAGGCCATGTACGCCGTCGCCGGCGGCCTCCCGGTCCGCGCCGGGACCACCCCCTCCAGCACCGGGCCGGTCGTCTCGACCGCACCCGCCCGGGAACGGCACCTCCCGCCGGTGATCCGCCACTGACCCCTCCGGCCCGTCCTCCTGCCCTGGCGGGAGGACGGATCCTGCCGCGCCCCGCACCGGGACCGGTGGCCGGGCCCGATCCCCGCCGCCGGGGCGGCAGTTGCCGACGCGGGCCTCTGGTGTTCCGGCACCACGCCAGTAACATGAGTCCTCCTCACGTTCACGTCAGGAGGCTGTCATGCCGGACCGCTTCGACCTGCCGGCGGACTTCCGCTGGGGTGCCGCCACCGCCGCCTACCAGATCGAGGGGGCGGTGACCGAGGACGGTCGCGGCCCGTCGATCTGGGACACCTTCACCGCCCGCCCCGGCGCCGTTCGCGACGGCCACACCGGCGCGGTGGCCTGCGACCACTACCACCGGTACCCCGAGGACATCGAGCTGATGAAGCGCCTCGGCCTCGACGGCTACCGCTTCTCCGTCGCCTGGCCCCGCGTCCTGCCCACCGGCGCCGGCACCGTCAACCCGGCCGGACTCGCCTTCTACGACCGCCTGGTGGACGCCCTGTTGGAAGCGGGCATCACCCCGCTCCCCACGCTCTTCCACTGGGACCTCCCGCAGGGCCTGGAGGACGGCGGAGGCTGGCTCGACCGCGACACCGCCCACCGCTTCGCCGAGTACGCGGGGATCGTCACCGACCGCCTCGGCGACCGCGTCCCCGCCTGGATCACCCTCAACGAGCCCTTCGTGCACACGGTGTTCGGCTACGCGCTGGGCACCCACGCCCCCGGCCGCACCCTGATGTTCGAGGCCCTCCCGGCCGCCCACCACCAGCTCCTCGCCCACGGCCTGGCCGCCTCGGTCCTCCACGACCGCGGCCTGGAGGCGATGCTCTCCAACAACCTCACCCCGGTCCACCCGGCCACCGCCTCCGCCGAGGACGCGGCCGCCGCCGAGGCCTACGACGCCCTCCACAACCGGCTGTTCACCGACCCCGTGCTCCTCGGCCGCTACCCCGACCTGTCCGCCCTCGGTGTCCCCGACGACCTCTTCGGCGCCGTCCACCCCGGCGACCTCGACCTCATCCACACCCCCGGCCTGGACGGCCTCGGCCTCAACTTCTACAACCCCACCCGCGTCGCCGCCCCCACCGAACCGGGCCTGCCCTTCGACCTCGTCGACATCCCCGACGTCCCCCACACCGCCTTCGGCTGGCCCGTCGTCCCCGACGCCCTGCGCCAACTCCTCCTGAAACTCCGCGAGTCGTACGGCAAGGCCCTCCCGCCCATCACCATCACCGAGAACGGCTGCTCGGTCACCGAGGAGACCGTCCCCGACCGGCCCCGCATCGACTTCATGGCCGCCCACCTCGACGCCCTCGCCCGGGCCGCCGCCGAGGGCGTCGACATCCGCGGCTACTACACCTGGTCCCTCCTCGACAACTTCGAATGGGCGGAAGGGCTGTTCAGCCAGCGCTTCGGCCTCGTCCACGTCGACTTCGAGACCCAGCGCCGCACGCCGAAGGCCTCGTACGCCTGGTACCGCGAGCTGATCGCCGCCCACCGGGCGCGGAACCCGAGGTAGGTCCCCCCGGCTCCGGCCGGGCGGCCGTCGCGGACGTCCCCGCTCGACGACGCACCGCACGGCTCCCGGGTCGGAGCCGTGCGGTGCTTCCCGGTCGGTGAGGGCCGCCCTCCGCCGCCCGGGCGGGCGCTTCGGCCCGCGCGAGGCCTGGTGGCGGCGCCGGCGTCAGCTCAGGGTGCGGAGGGCGGCGGCGTCGTAGGGGCGGAGGTCGGTGAAGCGGCCGGCCAGGACCTTGGCGGCCCACTGCGGGTCCTGGAGGAGGGCGCGGCCGACGGCGACCAGGTCGAACTCGTCGCGCTCCAGCCGGTCGAGCAGGTTGTCGATGCCCTGGATCGCCGCGCCCTCGCCCATGAACGCGCGGACGAAGTCGCCGTCCAGGCCGACCGAGCCGACGGTGATGGCGGGGCGGCCGGTGAGCTTCCTGGTCCAGCCGGCCAGGTTGAGGTCCGAGCCGTCGAACTCGGGGACCCAGTAGCGGCGGGTCGAGGCGTGGAAGGCGTCGACGCCGGCGTCGGCGAGCGGGGCGAGGATCGCCTCCAGCTCCTGCGGGGTCCCGGCGAGGCGGGCCTCGTAGTTCTCCGCCTTCCACTGGGAGTAGCGGAAGATCACCGGGAATTCCGGGGAGACGGCCTCGCGCACCGCGGCGACGAGCTCGGCCGTGAACTTCGTCCGGGCGACCGGGTCGCCGCCGTAGGCGTCGGTGCGGCGGTTGGTGCCCGCCCAGAGGAACTGGTCGAGCAGGTAGCCGTGGGCGCCGTGCAGCTCGACGCCGTCGAAGCCGATCCGCTCGGCGGCCGCGGCGGCCTCGGCGAACGCGCCGATGACGGCGTCCAGGTCGGCCCGGGTCATCGCCCGGCCCGTTCCCTCGGTGCCGTCCAGCCGGACGCCGGACGGGCCGATGGCGGGAGCGCCGGCGAACGGCGGGTCCTCCTGCTTGCGGACCATGCCGATGTGCCAGAGCTGCGGCACGATGGTGCCGCCCGCCGCGTGGACGTCCTCGGCGACCCGGGCCCACCCGGCCAGCTGCTCCTCGCCGTGGAAGCGCGGGATGTCGTCGCTCTGACCGGCGGACTCGTGGCCGACGTACGTTCCCTCGGTGACGATCAGGCCCACACCGGCGGCGGCGCGGCGGGCGTAGTACGAGCGCACGTCCTCGCCGGGCACGCCGCCGGGGGAGAACCTGCGCGTCATCGGCGCCATCACGATGCGGTTGGGCACGGTCAGCCCGTTGATCGAGACGGGCCGGGACAGGATCTCGGCGGCGCGGGAGGTGGCGGGCTCGGTGACGGTCATGGGGATTCCTCGCGGATAGCGGTGGCGTGCGCCGGGACGGAGACGGTTGCCGGTGCCAACCGCCTCGGCGGCCGTCGCATTTCGCCGGCCGCGGGAAACCCGCTGTGATCCACGTCACCGCAGGCCGGCGCGCGGGGCGTCCGGCCGACCGGCCACCGGGCCGGCGACTTCGGCACCCGTCGCGCGGCCGGGCCGGGCAACGGGTGCGGGAGGAACGGACGCCGGCGCGGGCCGGGCCGCGCTCAGGGCAGGGTGTCGTAGCCGTAGATCGCCGACACGTCCAGGACGGAACGCGGGGTCGCGGCGCGGCCGAGCGGGGAGGCGATCGGGTCGTCGATCCGCTCGCCCTGGTAGACGTTCGCCGGGGCGGTCATGTCGGGGGCGTAGAGCGGCCCGTAGCGGTTCAGCCAGCCCGCCCAGATGCGGTCGACGTTGCAGTGGTGCAGGTAGAACAGCGGGTCGTTGGGCGAGGTGGAGGGGCCCATGTCGCCGCCGGTCCAGACGTGGACCTGGTTGTGCAGGTGGACCGGCCGGGCCGGGTCCTTGGGGATCCAGCCTTCGAGCAGGTTGCGGAAGCCCTGGGAGGAGGCGTTGAAGTCGAGGGTGTCGTAGCGGTCGGCGGGATCGGGGCCGGCCGGGGTGAACGCGAGGGCGGCCTCGACCTCGGCGCCGGTCGGGAGGGTGCGCCAGCCGAACGGCGGCTCCTGGGCGAAGGAGCGGCGCAGGCCGCGGCTGGTCTGGGCCAGCTTCATGCCGTCCGGGCCGGCGGCTTCGATGCGGACGGTGAAGGTGGCGGGATCGGCCGGGTGGTAGGCGAACGGACCGTCGGCCACCGGGTCGCCGTCGCCGCCCAGGCAGGCGGGGGAGAAGATCTCGGCGTCGGTCGGCGAGCCGGCGTCGCCGTCGGCCGCCCAGTCCCAGTACGGGAGGGCGAAGTCCGGTTTCCTGAGCACCCGTTGGAGGTTCTTCTCGAGGAATCCGAGCATCACCCGGTGCCAGGGCAGGAAGATCGGCCCGCGGTGGGCGGCGTTGCGCACCCGGGGGCTCCCGTCGGGCGGGATCGCGGTCGCCATCGTCCGGCCGTGCCAGACGACGAACAGGTCGTACGTGCGGACCGGGACGACCGGGCCGGGGACGCCCAACTGCTGGGTGGTGAACCGGCTGTCCTCCTGCTTGAGCAGGCCGATGCCGCGGACGTAGTCGTCGCGGGCGGCCGTGTCCTCGAGGATGTTCCTGCGGACGACGGGCATCTCAGTCGCCGCCCCGGAACGAGTCGGGATAGGTGTGGATCAGCACCTTGACGGCGTCCACCGCGGAGACGAACTGGTAGGCGGGCAGGCCGTGGCAGGACAGCATGCCGCTGTCGTCCACGTCGAGCCCGGCCGTCAGCGGCCGGCCGTCCACCGTGATCTCGTAGGTCGTGGTGACGCTGATCCGGTGCCCCTCGTACTCCGCGGTGCGGACGGACTTCGCCGGGCCGTGCCCGTGGTCCATCGGCGGGTGCGGCAGGGCCGCCAGGTAGCCCCCGAAGGCTGCCGGCGCGGCGGCGGCCCCGAGCTGGTTCGGATCGATGGTCGGGTCCATGGCGACTCCCTGCCGGTAGCGGTCCCGGCCTGGCGGAGCCGGGCGTTCCCCTCCACCATCGCGCCGCACCCGTCCGTCCGCACCCCCCGGGCCGTCCACCCGCCGGGCGGGACCGGCGGAGCACCGCGCCGGGGGCGGGGGCGGGCGGAACCGGCCGGTGTGACGTGGATCACGGTGCTCGGGAAAACCGCGGCGCCGGGCACCGCGTAAGACCAGGACGTGAAACGTTCACCGGCCTCGATGACCGAAGCCCAACTGGTCCGGCGGATCGCCCGCGGGGACGCGACCGCCTTCGACGAGCTGTACCGGCGCAGCGCCCCCTGGCTGACCGCACGGCTGCGCCGACGCTGCGCGGACGACGAGATCGTCGCCGAAGTCCTGCAGGAGACGTACCTGGCGGTGTGGCGGGCGGCCGGGTCGTTCGCCGACAGCATGCGCGGGGAGGAGGCCGGCGGGTGGCTGTGGACGATCGCGGCCCGGCGGCTGGTGGACGCCTTCCGGGCGCGCGGGCGGCACGGCGCGCTGCCCCCGCTGTCCGTCGCCCCGGCGCCGGCGCCGTCGGCCGAGCACGAGGTGCTGGAAGCCGCGGTCGGCGGCGACGTCGGCGCGGCCCTGGACCGGCTCGCACCCGAACTGCACCAGGTGCTCACCGCGATGGTGCTCGACGGCCTGACCGTCCGGGAGACCGCGGCGCTGCTGAAGATCCCCGAGGGAACGGTCAAGACCCGTGCCCGCCGTGCCCGCCTCGACCTGCGAAAGGCCCTGTCATGACTGCCCACGTCCCGCACCGGCTGCTGGTGAGCTACGTCCTGGGTGGTGCTGCCCCGGGCACCGCCCCCACCACCGGCGAGCTGTGGGCGGTGGAGGCGCACCTGGAGCGCTGCGCCCCGTGCCGGGCCGAGCTGGGGAGGGTGTCCCTCGCCCACAGCCCGGCCGACACCGCGCTGGTGGCGCGGGTGCGCGAGCGCCTCTCGGAGGTGGTGCCGCTGACGCCGGTGCGCCGCCGGCGGTGGCGGCGGGCACGGGCGGGGCTGGCCCGGTGGGCGGCCCCGGCGTTCGGGCCGTGGGTCGCGGCGCTCGTGCTCGTCGTGCTCGGCGCCCTGCTGCTGTCGTCGGCCGCCGACCCCGGCTCCCCGGTGCTGGTGCTGCTGGCCCCGGCGATGCCGCTGCTGGGCGTGGCCCTGAGCTGGGGGCCGCACTCCGACCCGGTCCACGAGCTGGTCGCCGCGACCCCGCGGGCGGGGCTCGGGCTGCTCCTGCGCCGGACCGTGGCCGTACTGGCCCTGGTGATCCCGGCGCTGGCGGTCGGCGGCTGGATCACCGGCACCGCGCCGGCGCTGGTCCTGCTGCCGGCCCTCGCCCTGACCTGCGCCGCCCTGGCGCTCGGCAGCCTGCTGGGCGTCCAGCGCGCGGCGGCGGGACTCGGCGCGGGGTGGGCCGCGATCGTGGTCGTCCCCGCCATGGACGGCGGCGGCACCGTGCCGTCGTACCTGCGGGACTCGGCCGCCCCGGGGTGGGCGGTCGCGGCCGCCGTCCTGGCCGCCGCCGTCGTCCTGTGCCGCACCGGCTACCTGCACCCCCGCGAGGCCCGCGCCCGCCGAGGCTGACCGCCCGCCGCTGCCGCCCGCTCGGCCGCGGCCCGTCCGACACGCGCAACACCCGTCCCGCCCTTCACCCGCACCGCGAGGAGAACCGCCCATGCCCGTCACCGGCATCGCCGCCGAGATCGCCCCCGCCCGCTACGCCCACCACATCCGGGCCCGCGCACTGACCGTCCGGCACGGCCGCCGCCTCGCGGTCGCCGGGATCGACCTGGACCTCGGCACCGGCGTGCACGGTCTGCTCGGCCCCAACGGCGCGGGCAAGACCACCCTGATCCGCACCCTCGCCACCGTCCTGACCCCGCACGGCGGCGAGCTGGAACTCCTGGGCGCCCCCCGGCGCAGTCGGGGCGAACTGCGGGAGGTGCGCCGCCGGCTGGGCTACCTGCCGCAGGCCTTCGGCCACTACCGGCGGTTCACCGTACGGGAGTTCGTCGAATACATGGCCTGGCTCAAGGAGGTGCCGCGGCGCCGGACGGCCGACGCCGTGCAGCACGCCATCGACCGGGTCGACCTGACCGGCCGGGCCGACGACCGGATGGGCTCGCTCTCCGGCGGCATGCTGCGCCGGGCGGGCATCGCCCAGGCGATCGTCAACGACCCCGACATCCTGCTGCTCGACGAGCCCACGGTCGGTCTGGACCCCGCCCAGCGCCTGGAGTTCCGTGCCCTGCTGCGCGACATCGGCGAACAGTCCTGCGTGCTGGTCTCCACCCACCTGGTCGAGGACGTCGCCGCGGCCTGCACCAGCGTCGTGCTGATCGACGAGGGCGGCACGGTCTTCGCGGGCCACGTCGACGGGATCCGCGCCGCGGGCACCGACGCGGACCCGGGCGACAGCGACATCGAGCGAGGCTACTCCGCCATCCTGCGCCGGCACCGCGAGGCGAAGGCCCGCGCCCCGAAGTAGACCGGCGCCCCTGAAGTACGGTCGGCGCCCCCGAAGCAGGGCCCCGCACCGGTGGCGCCCTGCACCTCCCCGACCCCTAGAACACTGGAGACGACGTATGTTCCGCATGACGCGCCTGGAGGCGAAGCGCTCGGTCGCACCGGCGCTGCTCCTGGTGCTGGCCGTCCTGGCCCGGATCTTCCTCTGGATGGACGTCCAGCAGTGGGCGGCCAGTTGGACCTCGCTGGTCTACTCGCTGCGGTCGACCGCCTGGATCTGCCTGCCGGTGGTGCTGGCCGCCGCGATCTGGCACGGCGGGCGGGAGCGGCGCAGCGCGGTGTCCGAACTGTTCGCCGCCACACCGCGGCCGGGCCCGGTGCGGCTGCTGCCGGCCCTCGTGGTGGTGGCCGGAGCGGCGGTCGTCGCGGTGGCGGCGGTGATCGGGTGGTCCGTGGTGATCGTCTCCGGGAACGCGACGTTCAGCGACGGCGGGTGGCCGCTGGGCCTCGCGGTGGGGCTGCTCGCCGTCGTCGCCGTGGCCCTGCTCGGACTGGGCATCGGCCGGGTGGCCCCGGCGCCGGTGGCGGCGCCGCTGGGAGCGGTGCTGCTGTTCCTGGTCCTGGCGGTCGCCCAGATCCGGGACGGCCGACCGGCGAACCGGCTGGTGGACACGGTGCTGCCGATGCTGCCGGTGACGGACGACTTCCACCGGGTGCTGCCCTCGCTGTCCGCCGGCCAGGCCGTCTGGTTGACCGCCCTCGGGGTGACCGGCGTGCTGCTGGCCGTCGCCGGGACCACCCGGGCCCGGGTGCTGGCCGCGGCACCGGCCGTGGTGGGGCTGGCGCTCGGTTCGCTGGTGGCGCCCTCGGGCGCGATCGTCCCGGAGCCGCGGGCCACCGAGCTGGTCTGCGCACCGGAGGACGGCCGGGTCTGCGTCACCAGGGTGCACCGCGCCGCGCTGCCCGACCTCCTGCCGCCCGCCCGCAAGGTGCTCGACGCCTTCGCCGCGGTGCCCGGCGGTCCGACCCGGGTGCAGGAGGACCCGGTGAGCTGGATGCTGGACGACGGCAGGGCGGCGGGCGGAGCAGTGGACCCCGGAACGGTACGGATCGAGCTGCCGTACCGGACCCAGCAGGGCGGCATCCGCTGGGAGCCGGACACGGTGGTCGACCTGGTGGCCCAGCACGCCGTCGTCGACCTCGGCTGCTTCTCCGACGAGCGGGGGCGGACGCGGGCGTCCGACGCCTCCCGGGCGGTCTCCGCGGTGCTCCTGGGCACGCCCGCCGACCGGCTGGGCCCCGTCGCCCGGGCGGCCCACGACACCCTGCGCGCGCTGCCCGACGGGGAGCGGTACCGGCGGATCGGGGAGGCCCGGAAGGCCGGGCTGGCCTGCCAGGACCCACTGGCGGCCGTGACGGGTGACGTCGCGACGGGCGAGGGGGCCGGCCGGTGACCCAGCGACTGCGCGGCCTGGTGCTGCACCTGCGCAGCCGGGCGATCCCGGCGACCCTCCTGGTCTTCCTGGCCGCCGCCGCCCTCACCTGGGCCGGGCACCGGCTGGACGATCCGGGGACCGCGCGCGCGGTCGGGCTGATCGCCGTGGTGCTGGGCGTCGCCGCCGTCGCCCGTACCCTGGCCGGCCCGGACGAGGAGCTGGAGCGCGGCACCCCGGTCCGCTGGCGGCTGGTCAGGGCACTGCACGTGCTGCTGCTCGGCGGGGTCCTGTTCGGCCTGCTCGCCGCCGCCCGGGCGGCCGCCGACCGGCCGACCCACGCGGTGCCCTTCGGCAGCCTCGCCCTGGCGGTGTCGGCGCTCACCGCGCTGACGGCCCTCGCGGCGGCGCTGTTCGGAGCGCATGCTGCCTGGGCGCCGCCCGTCGGCTGGGCGCTGCTGATGGTGGCGATCGGGCCCCGGCCGACCCGGTTCGAGCAGGCGCTCACCTGGCTCGTCCAGGAGCCCCGCACCGACACCTCGACGACGGTGGCCGTGGGCCTCACGGTGCTGGGCGCCGTCGCCTACACCCTGCGCGGCAGCCGCCGCTGACCCCGCCCGGAGCCCGGCGGGCGCCGCTGATCAGGCCCGGAGCCCGGCGGACGCCGGGGACGGCTACCGCTCACGGGCGCCGCGTCGGGACCGGGGACGGGTGCCCGGTGATCCGGCGCACCGCCGGCGGTGCGACCGAGGTGGAGCAGCCCCGGATGGCGTGGACGATCCGGACGGCCCAGTCGGCGGGCCGCTCCCGGCCGAGGAGTTCGGAGAGCCGCTCCAGACGGGCCCGGCGTTCGGCGGGGGAGAGGTCGAGGGCGCGGGCCAGCACGGCGGCGAGGTCCTCGGGCGAGTGCGGGTCGGTGAGCAGGGCGGCCTCGCCGAGTTCGGCGGCGGCGCCGGCGCGGCGGGAGAGCACCAGGGCCCCGGGCACCGCGTCACCGGGCAGGAGGGCGGCCCGGGCGGCGACGTACTCCTTGGCGGTCAGGTTCATCCCGTCCTGGAGGGAGGTCACCCAGAGCACGTCCGCCGCCAGGTAAGCGTCGACGACCCCGGTGGCGGAGAGGCTGTGCGGACGGTAGTCGACCGGTTGCCAAGTACCTTGCTTCCAGTGGGAGTTCACCTCGGCGACGCGCCGTTCGAGGTGGCGGCGAGTGGCGTCGTACGCGGTGATGCCGGGCTCGGGCGGCGCGCAGACCAGCCGGAGGACGAACCGGCCGCGCAGCCCGGGCCGGCGGGAGAGCAGCAGGTCGACGGCCTCGACCTTCTGGACCGGGGCCTTGGCGTAGTCGAGGCGTTCGACCGAGAGCACCACCGGGCCGGCGGCCGGAGTGCGGTGCGGTGCGCGGAGACGGGTGAGCCGCTCGACGGCCGACCGGTCGATCCCGAGCGGGTGGACACCGGTGCGCGGCGGGTCGGGCAGCCCGGCCAGGGCCCTGCGGAAGTGACCGGCGAACTCCTCGGTGTGGAAGCCCGCCCAGTCGAGGCGAGCCAGGGAGCGGCGCAGTTCGGCGGCGACCGGGAGGGCGGCGAAGACGTCGAGGGCCGGGAAGGGGGTGTGGTGGAAGATCCCGGTCCTGACGTCGGGCCGGAGGCGGCGCAGCAGGCCGGGGACCAGCCAGAGGTTGTAGTCGTGCAGCCAGACGGTGGCGCCCGGGGCCGCCTGGGCGGCGATGTGCCGGGCGAACCGCGCGTTGACCGTGCGGTAGTCGGCCCAGGCCCTTTCGTCGAAGGTCGACCTGCCCGGTTCGGACATCAGGACCGGCCAGAGGGTCTCCTTGCAGGCGCCGTGGAAGTAGCCGCGCCAGGTGGCCGTGTCCAGCGGCACGGGGGACAGCGGCAGCGAGGTGGGCGGGGGGGAGCGCCGCCGTCCGGTCGCGGCCGGTCAGGGCGGTGACCCAGACGCCCGGCAGGCCGTCGGCGAAGGCGCTGGTCAGGGTCGGCAGGATGCCGTTGGGGCTGGCGGGCGGCTGCCAGCTCCCGCCGTCCCAGTGCAGCGGCGGGCGGTGGTAGGCCACCACGAGGGAGTGCCGGTGCGCGGGGGCTGGGGAGTCGGTGGGGTCCGGGCCGCCGGAGTCGGAGCGCACCGAGGCGGAGCGTGCGGAGACGGAGCATCCGGAGTCGGGCTCGGGGGAGATCCAGCCGAGGTCCAGGAGCGCCGTGTGGATCCCGGCCGCGCCGGCCCGGTCCGGGCGGTGGACGCGCGAGTCCTCGGCCAGGGCGGTGAGCAGCGCGGGCTCGGCCCCGGCGACGACCACGGCGTGCGCGCCGAACCGGAACAGCGAGAGGTCGTTGAGGGAGTCCCCGGCGACCAGGATCCCTTCGGGCCGCCAGCCCAGCCTCCCGGCCAGGGCCCGTAGGGCGTTGCCCTTGGAGGCTCCCGGTGGCAGGACGTCGAAGTAGCAGTCCGCCGAGTACACCCAGGCGCAGCCGAGGGCCTCGACGGCCGCCGTGAGTCCGTCGGTGAGCCGGTCGGGGTCGAGGTGGTAGGAACAGCGGCCGTTCTGGACGACGCCGCGCTGGTAGGTGAGCCCGGGGAAGCCGCGCAGCGCGGCGCGCACCCGCTCCGGTCCGGGCCAGCCCGCCCGCAGGTGGTCCTGCACCGGGCCGACGGGCGTGAAGTCGGTGCCGTCGACGACGGTGGCGCCGACGTCGGCGATGATCCACCGGGGCCGGGGGACGAGCGGATCGCGCAGGACCTCCCGGACGGAGGCCGGCGAGCGCCCGGTGGCGAAGACCGTGGTCACCTCGGGGTGGCGGACCAGGGCGTCCCGTAACCGGCGCCGGTCGTCCCCGGTGCCGCCGAGTAAGGTGCCGTCCAGATCGGTGACCAGAATCCTCGACATCCGTGGGACGCTAACACGAGCGCGTCCCGTGGTGAAGTGTTCACCTTGCGCCGCCCGTTCGGCCGCCCCACGGGGCGGGGAGCGGCCCGGGCCGCATCTCGGGTGCCCCTGACGAGTGCTCAACTACCTTTCGTCCGAACGGTCGTGGTCGCGCCGCAGTTCGGCTTCTGTCCCCGATCCGGCACGGCGGCCCGCCGACCGGTCGCCCCGGCCGACGAGCCGCCGCGCGGCCCGCCCGGGTCCTAACCGAGGTAGGCGCGGTAGGCGCTGACCCAGGCGCCGATGCTGCTGTAGCCGGAGGCGTCGATGGTGATCGAGCCCCCGGTGCAGTCGTAGTTGTCCCACAGTTCGACCCGGTCACCGCCCTCGGTGCGGGCGGAGCGGATCCGGTCGTTCCAGTTGTCGCCGACGTACGTGCACGCCCCCTGGTTGCCGTAGAACCAGCGGTCCGCGCCCGAGAAGCCGGTGCCGGTGAAGGCGTGGAAGCTGGGCTGGCGGGCGAGCGGGGAGGTGCCGGCGGTGTGGGAGGCCGAGGGGGCGAGGGGCTGGGCGGAGGAGGTGGGCGCGACGACCACGGTCGCGGTGAGGACCGCGGCCGTGAGCAGCACCCTGCGGACGACGGGCATGTGACGTCTCCTTCGGTCGAGCGCGTCCGGGTGAACGGGGCCGCGGAAGGACGGAGCGCACACAGCCGCTCCGATCCCGTCGGCGCATTCACTCGGCGGGCAGCTCAGAATTACCCGCGGCGGCGGCGAATAGTTACGTATGCGAAGAAATGGCGGAAACCGGTGCGGGTTCCGCTGTCGGCGGCGATTCCCGGCGGTGCCGCGCCCCTTACCGACTTCGGGCAGGGATTCGAACCACCGGCCCCGGGCGGAACGGGTGGTTCCCGTGGGGCGGCTGGGCCCGCGCGGAGCGACCGCCTGTTCGAGGGCGGACACCCGTCACCCCGGGCCCGGCGGCCGCGACGGCGGCCACCACCCGCCGGATCCGGCCGCACCCGAACGGACGGGGACGGGCGCGGGCCTCGTTCAGCGCTCATTCACCGTACGTCGGCGCACAGTTGGTGATATCGATTGTCTGACCGCAGACAAGTCGGAACACGGACGACACCGGAACGCCAGCGAGAAGGAGCACCCGCTTGAGGACTCACCACGGACCCGGCGCACGCGTGCGGATACTGCCCGCCCTGACGGCGGCACTGTGCGGGATCATCGGCACCACCACGCTCGGCGCCGCGCCCGCGGAAGCCGCCGACCAGCGCCACCCGATCTACGCCATCGCGCACCGGGTCGACACCCTGGACGGCGTCGACGCCGCGATCAACCACGGCGCCAACGCCATCGAGATCGACGTCTGCGCCTGGTGGAACCCGAACGAGTGGCGCGCCTACCACGACTGCTCCTCGGCCGGCGAGAACCGGCTCGGCCCCAGCTTCGACAGCATGCTCGACCGCATCGTCTCCAACGCCAACGCGGGCCGCCGGCTGTCGCTGGTCTGGCTGGACATCAAGGACCCCAACTACTGCGGCGAGGAGCCGAACCGCACCTGCAGCGTCGCCGGACTGCGCGACAAGGCCCAGCGCCTGACGGCGGCCGGCATCCAGGTGCTCTACGGCTTCTACGAGTACCACGGCGGCAGCACCCCCGACGTCGGCGGCCGCGGCTGGAAGAGCCTGGAGGGCAAACTCGGCCCGCTGGAGGGCATCACCACGACCGGCACCCGCGACCAGGTGCGCAGCGCCTTCGACCGGTCCGGTGCCGGCTTCCCGGCCGGCCGCCGGGCGATGGACTACGGCGACAGCGACATCACCAAGGGCTTCGGCAACTGCACGGAGCCCACCTACAACACCTGCGCGGAACTCAGGAAGGGAGCCGCGGACCGGGCCGCCGGACGGCTTGCCGCCACCCTGTCCTGGACGACCACCTACAACGACCCGTGGTACGTCGACAAGCTGCTCGGCGACGCACAGGTGGACGGCATCATCGCGGGCTACGGCGCCTTCACCGGCGTGCGCGAGTACGACGACAGCTGGCAGTGCGCCAACGCCGTCAACCTCGTCCGGGACTGGGTGAACCGCCACAGCGGGACCCACCGCATGGCCACCGGCGGGGACCACCTGTTCAAGTAGGCGGCCGCTCCCCGACGTCGCGGACCCCTCCCTTACCAGGCCCCGGTGCCCTCGGCCGACGGCACCGGGGCCTGATCCCGAAGTCGTAGAACCGTGGGCGCAGTTCGGCGAAGGCGGCCGATACCCGCGGCGGATGCGACCGGCCGGCCGGCCCCCTAGCGTCACCTCCGACGGCCTGCCGACCACCCGAGGGAACCGCCGTGATCCGTACCGCCGAGCCGGCCGCCGCAGTGGCGGCGCTGGCCCTGACCGTCCTCACCGCGCTGTCCGCCCCGGCGGCGGGCGGTGCCGCCACCACTGCCACCGGCGGGACAGCCACCGCCGCGACCGCCACCGCCCCCGCCGCCGACCCGCTCGCCGAGCTGCGCCGCCGACAGCCCGCCTGGCACGCCTGCCGGACCGGCCCGGAGGACACCGCCGGCGCCGAACTCGACGCCGCCGGAGCCCGCTGCACCGAGGTCACCGTGCCGCTCGACTACCAGCACCCGGACGGCCGGACCCTGGACGTCGCCCTCTCCCGGCTGCCCGCCACCGACCCCGCCCACCGCCTGGGCACCCTCTTCTACAACCCCGGCGGCCCCGGCGTCCCCGCCCGCCACCTCGCCCTCGCCCTCGGCCGGGCCGCGCCCGCCCTCGCCGCCCGCTACGACGTCGTCGGCATGGATCCGCGCTTCGTCGGCGCCAGCACTCCGCTCGACTGCGGCTGGCCCACCAGCGGCCCCGGCTCGGCCGGGCCCACCCGCGCCACCTTCGACCGGTCCGCCGAACTCGCCAAGGACCTGGCCGCCCGCTGCGCGCCGTACCGCGCCGTGCTGCCGCACGTCTCCACCCGCAACACCGCCCGGGACATGGACCTGGTGCGCGCCGTCCTCGGCGAGCCGACGATCGCCTACCTCGGCTCCTCCTACGGCAGCTACCTCGGCGAGGTGTACCTCCAGCTGTTCCCCGAGCACGTCGGACGCGCGGTGCTCGACGCCGCCCTGGACCCGGACCGCTTCGGGCCCGACCTGACCGCCACCCAGGGCTCCGCGATCGACGCCGCGCTCACCGCTTGGGCGCAGTGGACGGCCCGCCACGAGGACCGCCACCACCTGGGCACCAGCACTGCCGAGGTGCTCGCCGCGGTCGAACGGATCCGCCTGGCCGCCGGCCGCGCCCCGCTGACGGTGGGCACCCACCGGGTCGACGCCCGCGCCCTGCCGCAGGTGCTCTGGGCGGTGTCGGCCGGCGACGACACCGCCGCCTACACGGAGTTCGCCGCCGTCGTGCGCGTCCTGCTCGACGCCGCCGAAGGCCGTACGGCCGTCGAGCCGACCGCACTGCTGGAGGCCGTGCTGACCGGCCTGGAAGCACCCGACACAGGCGGAGCCGCCGCCGTGCAGACCGCGATCATGTGCGCGGACCGTGCCGCCTCGCGCGACCCGCTCGCCTACTACCGCGACGTCCAGGCCCACCGCGCCGACGAGCCGCTGTTCGGCCCGCTGACCCGCAACCTCACACCCTGCACCTACTGGCCCGCACAGCCCGCCGAACCGCCCACCAGGGTGCGCAACGCCGTCCCCGTCCTGCTGGTCGGCGCCGACGGCGACCCGGCCGCCACCCGCGCCGGCCAGCTCTCCGCCCACCACGCCCTGGCCGGCTCCCGCCTGGTGACCCTGCGCGGCGCCTACCGCCACACCGTCTACGCGGGCGTGTTCGCACCACGCGACGCCTGCGTGGACGCCGCCGTCGACCGCTACCTCCTCGACGGCGCTCTTCCCGCGCAGGACACCGACTGCCTCGCCGCCCGCCCCTGAGCCACGGCATTTGTTTCAGGGGTGGAGGAGGAGTACTGTCTCCCAGTCGCTCGACTGGGAGCACCGGACACGCGTCAGCGCGGACGGTCCCGGGGCGGCCAATCCTCTGAACCAACACTTCCCGGCTCGGGCAGATCTGTCATGTGCAGATTCGGCCCGGTCTGTATGTGGCGTGTTCGTTTTATCGGATTGCGGCTGGATTCGCTTTTCGGAGCGAGGGTCGGCTAGTGTTTGAAACGTCGGACAGGGCGCCACGCCCCGAAAGGCACCGGCGAGTTGGATGAACGAAGCCCCGAAAACGGAGCGGAAAACGTCTGATAAGCTGGAAACACGAAAGAACGAAGCCCGGAGGGCCTGCTGGAAGGCGGCTCGAAGGAAGCGTCCGTTCCTTGAGAACTCAACAGCGTGCCAAAAGTCAACGCCAGATATGTTGACATCCCCGGCCTCGGTCGTTTGATCGGGGTTGGAGATTCCTTTTGAAACAAACACTAGCGAGGACGCAGTGCGCGGGGCCGCCCTATTCCGGTGGTTGCCGTGCCGCTCAACGCGGGTGTCGACCCGATTACGGGTAAACATTCACGGAGAGTTTGATCCTGGCTCAGGACGAACGCTGGCGGCGTGCTTAACACATGCAAGTCGAACGGTGAAGCCCTTCGGGGTGGATCAGTGGCGAACGGGTGAGTAACACGTGGGCAA
>NZ_AP029185.1:7330000-8809295 GCF_055383135.1 Kitasatospora sp. Xyl93
GGAGGACCGAACCCACCAGGGTTGAAAACCTGGGGGATGACCTGTGGTTAGGGGTGAAAGGCCAATCAAACTCCGTGATAGCTGGTTCTCCCCGAAATGCATTTAGGTGCAGCGTCACGTGTTTCTTGCCGGAGGTAGAGCACTGGATAGGCGATGGGCCTTACCGGGTTACTGACCTTAGCCAAACTCCGAATGCCGGTAAGTGAGAGCGTGGCAGTGAGACTGTGGGGGATAAGCTCCATGGTCGAGAGGGAAACAGCCCAGAACACCGACTAAGGTCCCTAAGCGTGTGCTAAGTGGGAAAGGATGTGGAGTCGCAGAGACAACCAGGAGGTTGGCTTAGAAGCAGCCACCCTTGAAAGAGTGCGTAATAGCTCACTGGTCAAGTGATTCCGCGCCGACAATGTAGCGGGGCTCAAGCACATCACCGAAGTCGTGTCATTGCAGCAATAGGGCCAACGCCTGCTGTGATGGGTAGGGGAGCGTCGTGTGCCGGGTGAAGCGGCGGTGGAAACCAGTCGTGGACGGTATACGAGTGAGAATGCAGGCATGAGTAGCGATACAAGAGTGGGAAACTCTTGCGCCGATTGACCAAGGGTTCCTGGGTCAAGCTGATCTGCCCAGGGTAAGTCGGGACCTAAGGCGAGGCCGACAGGCGTAGTCGATGGACAACGGGTTGATATTCCCGTACCCGCTTTGAAGCGCCAACGCTGAACCTCTTGATGCTAAGCCCGTGAAGCCGGCCTGGAGTCTTCGGACGAAGGGACGTGGTGGAGCCGGTGACCCAACGGGGTAGTAGGTGAGCGATGGGGTGACGCAGGAAGGTAGTCCAGCCCGGGCGGTGGTTGTCCCGGGGTAAGGGTGTAGGCCGTGAGGTAGGCAAATCCGCCTCACATGAAGGCTGAGACCTGATGCCGAGCCGATTGTGGTGAAGTGGATGATCCTATGCTGTCGAGAAAAGCCTCTAGCGAGTTTCATGGCGGCCCGTACCCCAAACCGACTCAGGTGGTCAGGTAGAGAATACCGAGGCGTTCGGGTGAACTATGGTTAAGGAACTCGGCAAAATGCCCCCGTAACTTCGGGAGAAGGGGGGCCATTCCTGGTGATGGGTCTTGCACCTTGAGCTGGGGGTGGCCGCAGAGACCAGCGAGAAGCGACTGTTTACTAAAAACACAGGTCCGTGCGAAGCCGTAAGGCGATGTATACGGACTGACGCCTGCCCGGTGCTGGAACGTTAAGGGGACCGGTTAGCTTGGTTTCGGCCAGGCGAAGCTGAGAACTTAAGCGCCAGTAAACGGCGGTGGTAACTATAACCATCCTAAGGTAGCGAAATTCCTTGTCGGGTAAGTTCCGACCTGCACGAATGGCGTAACGACTTCTCGACTGTCTCAACCATAGGCCCGGTGAAATTGCATTACGAGTAAAGATGCTCGTTTCGCGCAGCAGGACGGAAAGACCCCGGGACCTTTACTATAGCTTGATATTGGTGTTCGGTTCGGCTTGTGTAGGATAGGTGGGAGACTGTGAAGCAGCAACGCCAGTTGTTGTGGAGTCGCCGTTGAAATACCACTCTGGTCGTGCTGGATGTCTAACCTGGGTCCGTGATCCGGATCAGGGACAGTGTCTGGTGGGTAGTTTAACTGGGGCGGTTGCCTCCTAAAGGGTAACGGAGGCGCCCAAAGGTTCCCTCAGCCTGGTTGGCAATCAGGTGTTGAGTGTAAGTGCACAAGGGAGCTTGACTGTGAGACTGACGGGTCGAGCAGGTACGAAAGTAGGGACTAGTGATCCGGCGGTGGCTTGTGGAAGCGCCGTCGCTCAACGGATAAAAGGTACCCCGGGGATAACAGGCTGATCTTCCCCAAGAGTCCATATCGACGGGATGGTTTGGCACCTCGATGTCGGCTCGTCGCATCCTGGGGCTGGAGTAGGTCCCAAGGGTTGGGCTGTTCGCCCATTAAAGCGGTACGCGAGCTGGGTTTAGAACGTCGTGAGACAGTTCGGTCCCTATCCGCTGTGCGCGTAGGAGTGTTGAGAAGGGCTGTCCCTAGTACGAGAGGACCGGGACGGACGAACCTCTGGTGTGCCAGTTGTTCTGCCAAGGGCATGGCTGGTTGGCTACGTTCGGGAGGGATAACCGCTGAAAGCATCTAAGCGGGAAGCCTGCTTCGAGATGAGCACTCCCACCTCCTTGAGAGGGTAAGGCTCCCAGTAGACGACTGGGTTGATAGGCCGGATATGGAAGCCCTGTGAGGGGTGGAGTTGACCGGTACTAATAGGCCGAGGGCTTGTCCTCAGTTGCTCGCGTCCACTGTGTTGTTCTGAAACAACGACCCCAACCCAGCGTGGTTGGTGCGGTTGACAGTTTCATAGTGTTTCGGTGGTCATAGCGTGAGGGAAACGCCCGGTTACATTCCGAACCCGGAAGCTAAGCCTTACAGCGCCGATGGTACTGCAGGGGGGACCCTGTGGGAGAGTAGGACGCCGCCGAACAATCATTGCTGAAGAACCCCCATCCGGGACCCGGATGGGGGTTCTTCGCGTTTACGGGCCGACATCGTCAATTGCCGCCCCGGCGGGACAGCCAGCTCCGTCGGCGCGGTGCGGCCACCGTGGCGGAGGTCGGCGGGTGGAGGGCGGCCACGGCACTGCGGATCAGGATGCGCACCCCCTCGGCGGCCGTCTCCGCCGCCATCGACGCGCTCTTCTCCTGACCGGACGTCTGGCTGGGCAGGTAGGGCAGGCGGACGAAGCCGCCGCGCAGTTCCGGGCGTTCGGTGGCGATCAGGTGTGCCAGCCCGTAGAAGACGTGGTTGCAGAGGTGGGTGCCGGCGGTGTGCGAGAGGGTGGCCGGGATCCCGGCCTGCTGGACGGCCTCCACGCAGGCCTTCACCGGCAGGGAGGAGAAGTACGCGGCCGGGCCGTCCGGTACGACCGGCTGGTCGATCGGCTGATGGCCCTTCCGGTCGGGGGTCCGGACGGCGTCGTCGAGATTGACCGCCACCCGTTCGACCGTCAGGTCCGGGCGGTTGCCGCCCTGGCCCGTGGCGATGACCAGGTCCGGCCCGAACCGGGTGACCGCCCGGCGCAGTTCGGCGATCGAGTCGCCGAACGCCCAGGGCAGCTCGGCGAACTCCAGGGCCACTCCGGCCGGCGGACCGGCGGCGACCAGCCGGCCCGCCTCCAGCGAGGAGTTCAGTCGATCGCGGCCGAACGGTTCGAAGGCGGTCAGCAGGACGCGGATGATGGCGGACCTCCCAGCTTGCGGGATCGTACGGACCCGATTTGTGCCGTTCGAGCGTAGGGCCGTCCCGAATGTCCCGGCAAGCCCCACTGGTTCCCGGTGGGCACCATGACCTGAATTCACGTCAGATCCGGCTCGGCGCATCAGGTCCGGCGCGGTGCACCAGGTCGGGTGCGGCGCATCAGGTCCGGCACATCAGGTCCGGCGCAGCGCGCCGTCCGCGCGGAGGGAGGCGAGCGTGGGGTAACCGTCGACGGCCATCAGGAGGTCGGCCTCGGCGAGCAGGGAGCGCAGCACGTGGACGATGCCGTCGGTGCCCTCCAGCGCCAGGCCGTAGGCGTACGGCCGGCCCACGCCGACGGCGGTGGCCCCGAGGGCGAGCGCCTTGACGACGTCGGTGCCGGAGCGGACGCCGGAGTCGAAGAGGACGGGCAGGCCGTCGGCGGCCGCGACCACGTCGGGGAGCAGGTCGAGGGCGGCCAGCCCGCCGTTGGCCTGGCGGCCGCCGTGGTTGGAGCAGTAGACGCCGTCGACGCCGCCGTCCCGGGCGCGGCGGACGTCCTCGGGGTGGCAGAGGCCCTTGAGGATGATCGGCAGGTCGGTGAGCGAGCGCAGCCAGGGCAGGTCGTCCCAGGTCAGCGGGTTTCCGAAGACGCCGGCCCACTCCAGGACGGCGGCCTGCACGTCCTCCTCCGGCGCCTTGGCGAGGCGGGCGCGGAACACCGGGTCGGAGGTGTAGTTGGCCAGGCAGTGGCCGCGCAGCTGCGGGAAGTTGGCGGTGGCCAGGTCGCGCGGGCGCCAGCCGGTGACCCAGGTGTCCAGGGTGACGACGATGCCCCGGTAGCCCGCGGCCTCCGCCCGGTGCACCAGGCTCTCGGCCAGCGCCCGGTCGGTCGGGGTGTAGAGCTGGAAGAAGCCGGGGGTGCCGCCGAACTCGGCGGCCACCTGCTCCAGCGGATCGACCGTCAGGGTGGAGGCGACCATCGGCACGCCGGTCCGGGCGGCGGCGCGGGCGGTGGCCAGGTCCCCGTGGCCGTCCTGGGCGCACAGGCCGATCACCCCGATCGGCGCCATGAACAGCGGGGTCGGCAGGCGCAGGCCGAACAGCTCCACCGACAGGTCCCGCGTGCTCGCGCCGACCATCATCCGCGGCACCAGGCCCCACCGCTCGAAGGCGGCGACGTTCGCCCGCTGGGTGGACTCGTCGCCGGCCCCGCCCGCGACGTAGGAGAGCACCGAGGGCGGCAGCGCGGTGCTCGCCCGGGCCTCCAGGTCGGCGAAGGCCATCGGCATCGTCGGCAGGACGCCGCCGAGACCGCGCAGGTAGATCTCGGTCTGGTAGTCGCCGAACCGCCCGTGGAACGCCTGGTGCCCGTGGAACGCCCGATGGGTCTGCTGGCTGTCCATCCGCTGGCCGTCCTTCCGCCCTCGCCCGCCCGGGACCGTCCCGGCCGGCGGTGCCGCCGGCCCGCCCCGCTGTACGGGCGGACGGGCTGACGGCACCCCGGCATTCTCACCACGGACGGACCGGAGGGCCAGGGTCCGGCGACGGGTGCGTGGCGGCGGCGCCCACGGCGCGGGGTCACTGCGCCGGTTCGGGGCGGACCCGGTGGCCGTACCGCCACGCGGTGGCGGCGGCGAGCAGGGCGACCGACCCGCCGAACACCATGACGGTGCCGGGGGAGGAGTGGTCCACCACCAGGCCGCCGGTCAGCGCGCCGATCGAGAAGCTCGCCTGGAACGCGGAGGTGAACACCACGCCGGCGCCCTCCGGGGCGTGCGGGGCCGCGGCGAGGAACCAGCTGAGCGAGCAGACCGGGACGGCGCCGTACGCCACGCCCCAGAGCGCCAGCAGGACGGCGGCGCCCGGACCGCCGGTGCCCAGGAGGGGCAGCAGCAGGGCCGCGCCGGCGAGCAGCACGGCCGCCGCGCCGAACACCGGCCGCAGTGCCCGGGCCGCCCGGCCGCCGGCCAGGAGGTTGCCGAGCAGCCCGGCGGCGCCGTAGACGAGCAGCAGGGCGGTGATCGGACCGGGGCCGACGTGGGTGGTGTCGGCGAGGAAGGGCGTGACGTAGGTGTAGCTGCCGAAGTGGGCGACCACGATCAGGAAGGTCACCGCGACGCCGGTACGGGTGCCGCGGCCGGCCAGCAGACCGCGCAGCACGCCCAGCCCGGTGACGGTCAGCGGGGGCAGCGGCGGCAGCGACCGCAGGAGGGCGACCAGGGCGAGCAGGGTCAGCGCGGCCATCGCGAGGAAGGCCGCCCGCCAGCCGGCCAGCGAACCGAGGAACACCCCCGCCGGCACGCCGAGCACCGAGCCGAGCGGGACGGCCGAGAAGATCACCGTGTTGGCGCGTGCCCGCCGGTGCTCGGGGACGAGGCGCGGGGCGAGCCCGGAACCGATCGACCAGAACGCCCCGATGACCAGGCCGAGGGCGACCCGGGCGGCCAGCACCGCCCAGTAGGCGGGGGCGAACGCGCTGAGCAGGTCCGCCAGGGTCAGGACCAGCAGCAGCGCGCAGAGCATGGTCCGCCGGTCCGCGCGCCTGGTCGCGACGGTCACCACGGGTGCGGCCACCGCGGCGACGATGCCGGGCAGGGTCATCATCAGCCCGGCCGTGCCGTCGGAGATCCGGAAGGTGGCGCCGATCGGGGTCAGCAGGCCGATCGGCAGGATCTCGGTGGTGACGATGGAGAACACGCCGGTGGTGACGGCGAGCACGGCGAGCGTGCCGCCGTCCCGGGGGCGCGGGTTCCGGGTGCGCGGGTTCGGGGTGGGCGGCTCCGGGGCGGGCGGGGGAGTGGAGCGGACGTTGGCGCCGGTCGGCATGTCGGGGGTCCCGTCGACGGGTGGTGGGTGTCTGTCCCGAAGTCCACCAATTCGACGGGGGGTTGGGCTGGCGTGAATCCGACGTCAACGCTTCCGGGCCGGTTCGGCGGCCCGGCGGTGTGCGGCGGTCGGGCGGTCATCGGTGCCGCTGCGCCGCGCGGCGGCCCGGCGTTCCCCGGCGCTCCCGCGCTCCGCGGCGAGGCGGCGCTGCTTCGCGCGGTGGGCGAGCACGTCCAGGATGCGCTGCCAGGTCGGCGAGGCCTCGGCGATCCGGGAGAAGATCACCTCCTGGTTCCCGGGCCGGCGGTTGTCCCGCCCGTGGGCGATCTCCCAGGTGTCCAGCTCGTCGATCAGCCGGTCCACCCGCGGATCGTCCGGTTCCCAGTCGAGCGACTGGTCGCAGAGGAGGAACAGCCGCAGCGTCCCGGGGTCGTCGAAGCTGGCGTTCTTCTCCCGGACGCCCTGGCGCAGGGCTTCCGGGTCCAGGGTCTGGAGCAGGATCCAGGTGTCGCGTTCGAGCAGTACGGACGGCTCGCTGACCCCGAGCGCGCGCATCCGGTCCAGGATGGCGACGACCTCGGGCGGCAGGGCGAGCCGCTCGCCGCTCGCCAGGTCGGCGATCCGGCGGCGGTGCTCGGCGAGTCGGTCGATCCGGCGCTCCAGTTCGGCGTCGAGGTCGGTGACGGCGGCGGCGAACTCCTCCGGCTCCGCCCGCAGCAGCGCGTCGATCCGGGCCAGCGGCACCCCGGCGTCGGCGAGCGTCCTGATCCGGATGAGGTCCACTGCCGCCTGCGCGCTGTACCGGCGGTAGCCGGAGGCGTCGCGCTCGGGCTCGGGCAGCAGCCCGACCTGGTGGTAGTGGCGGACGGTGCGCACGGTCACGCCGGCGGTTGACGCGAGTTGACTGATCGTGAGCACCGTTCCCGCTCCGCCCTGTTGAAAGCCCGTCGAGATCGACGCCGAGATCGACGCCACGGTTGACGTCGAGGTCGAAGTCTAGGCGCGGCCCGCCCGGTCCACGACGTCGCGGATCGCCTGGACCACGTCATCGACCCGCTCGAAGACGAACTGGCTGTGGCCGGTGTCGGTGAGGATGCGCTGCTCCCCGTTCGAGACCGAGTCGGCCATGGCCGCGTACAGCCGGGTCTTGCCGTCGTGCATCGCCTGGAGGAGTTCCTCCGACATCAGCGCCTGCTGGCCGGGGTCGATGCCCAGCGGGGTGAGCGCGATCAGCGGGACGTCGGGCAGGTCCGCCCCGGCCCGCAGCTCGACGGCCAGGTCGGCCATCGAGGCGCGCTCGGCCATGCCGGCGTGGATCCAGCGCTCGCTCACGTGGTACTCGACCACCGCGTCCCGGACGTCCGCCGGGTAGTCCACGAGGAGCTCCGTGGCCATCTGCCGGATGGCCGGGAGGCCCTGCCGCAGCTGTTCCTCGGTGGGCGACATCCGCACGCCGGCGGCCAGGCTGCCCTCGGCGGGCACGTAGTCGTCCCAGTCCCGGTGGAACGCGTCCAGCCAGACCAGCCCGGCCACGTCCTGCGGGTAGAGCTGCGCGAACCCGTGGGCGTAGGCGCCGCCGACCGAGTGCGCGACCAGGACGTACGGGCCGGGAACGCCCTGGGCGTCCAGCAGTTCGCGCAGCTCGGTGGCGACCTCGGCGGCGGTGCGCGGCAGCGGGGCGTCGTCGCTGAAACCCGTGCCGCCGCGGTCGTACACCACGGCGGTGGTGAACTCCGAGACGCCCTGCTGGACGCCGAAGTAGTCCAGGCCGATCGCGCTGGCGCCGGGCAGGAGGACGACGGCGGGCCCGCCGCTGCCCTGGCGGTGCAGGTAGAGACGGCGGCCGTCGACCTCCTGGAAGCCGCCGATCGGGGGGTGGAGCGGGGTCGGGGTGGTGCTGTCGTTCGTCATGCGGCAAGCCTCCAACCCTGACGTAGCGTCAAGGTCAAGCGGCTGTCTCCGGCGGCTCATCGCGGGCACCGTCCCAGCCCTTTCGGGGGTGCTGCGGGGCCTTCGCGGGCAGCCCGGAGGCCCGGTCGGCGTCGTCCGGCCGGGTTTGACGGCGCTGCGGGGTTCCATCACCCTTCCACTAATCGAATAGTGAAAGGGTACTTTGCCGATGCCCGCTTCCTCCTCCCCGCCCGCCGCGCCGTCCTCCCCGCCCGCCGTGCCGTCCTCCCCGCCCGCCGCGCCGTCCGGCCGGGCTGTGCGACCCGAGCGGACTGCACGACCCGCCCGGCCCGCGCGGGTCGCCGTGCTCGCGCCGGCCGTCCGGCGGGTGAAGCCCCTCGTCCGCCGCCCCGCCGTGGCCGCCCGTCGCCCCGCCGTGCTCGCCTGGGGCCTGGCGGCCGGGTTCGCCGCGCTCTACGCCTGCGTCGCCGTCAACCGGCACCGGCGCGGCCTCACCAAGGCCTACGACCTGGGCATCTTCGAGCAGGCCGTCCGGGCGTACGCCCACGGGCAGGCGCCGATCGTGCCGCTCAAGGGGCCCGGCTACCACCTGCTCGGGGACCACTTCCACCCGCTGATCGCCGTCCTCGCCCCCGTCTACCGGGCCTTCCCTGGCCCGCTCACCCTCGTCGTCGCCCAGGCACTGCTGATGGCGCTGGCAGTCGTCCCGCTGACCCGCTGGGCCCACGAGGTCGCCGGGCCCCGGGTGGCGCTGCTCGTCGGCTGCGCCACCGGGGCCTCCTGGGGGATCGTCCGGGCGGCGGCAGACGACTTCCACGAGATCGCCTTCGCCGTGCCGCTGCTCGCCTTCGCGGCCACCGCGCTCGGCCGGCGCCGTCCGCTCGCCGCCGCGCTCTGGTCACTGCCGCTGCTGCTGGTCAAGGAGGACCTGGGGCTGACGGTGGCCGCCGTCGGCGCCCTGATCGCCTGGCAGGCCCGGCGGGAGCGGCACCGCACCCCGCTGCCCGGGCTCGTGCTCGCCGCCGTCGGCCTCGCCGCGACCGCGCTCGCGGTGCTCGTCGTCCTGCCGGCGTTCAACCCGGGCGGGGGATTCGACTACTGGCGTCAGCTGGACGGCGGCGGGCAGCCCTCGCCCTGGTCGCTGCCGCTGCGGCTCGGCTGGCCGCCGGTCAAGTGGCTGCTGCTGTTCCTGCTCGCCGCCACCGCCGGCTTCGTCGGACTGCGCTCCCCGCTCCTGCTGCTCTGCGTGCCCACCCTCGCCTGGCGGTTGGCGTCGTCCAACTCGCACTACTGGGGCGTCAGTTACCACTACAGCGCGGTGCTGATGCCGATCGCGGTCGCGGCCCTGGTCGACGCCCTGCGCCGGGTGGACGCGCGGCGGGCGAGGCGGGCGCTCGCCGTCAGCGCCCTGGTGACCGCCGTGACGCTGCCGCTCTACCCGTTGCACGAGGTGGTGATGCCCGAGGCCTGGCGCACCTCGCCCCGGCTCACCGAGACCCGGGCGCTGCTCCACCGGATACCCGACGACGCCACGGTCGCCGCCTCCAACCGGCTCGCGGCGCAGCTGACCGGCCGGGCGGAGGTCACCCTGGTGTGTCGGGCGCCGGAGGGCCCCGGACCGCAGTGGGTGGCCGTCGACCTGCGGGACCCGAGCGTGCAGGCCCCGTGCTCCACCGCCGACACCGCCCGGATGCTGGCCGGCTACCGGGAGCGCGGCTACCACCCGCTGATCGAGCGGGACGGCCTGCTCCTGCTGCAGCGCCCCTGAGGGTTCGGACGGGACGGACCCCCCGGGTCAGGCTTGACCCACGCACCGCGGTGGGCCACCATTCCACTATTGAACTAGTGAAAGGCCGAATCGCCGGTGATCGAGTACCGCATCGAGCGGCGCAGCGGCGTCTCCACGTACCAGCAGATCGTGCAGCAGACCAAGCAGGCCCTGCGGCTCGGGCTGCTGCAGCCCGGGGACAAGCTGCCGACCGCCCGTGAGGTGGTCGAGCTGACCGCGATCAACCCCAACACCGTGCTGAAGGCCTATCGCGAGCTCGAACGCGAAGGGCTGGTCGAGCCCCGCCCGGGGCTCGGCACCTTCGTCCGGCGCTCGCTCGCCCGGCCGGAGGCGGCGGCGGACGGGCCACTGCGCGCGGGCCTGGTCGGGTGGGTGGACCAGGCCCGGGGGGCCGGACTGGAGCGCGAGGACATCGCCGCGCTGATGGCCTCCGTCCTGGAGCAGCGCTTCGACAGCGGGGTCCCCGGCTCCGACGGCTGAGGCCTCGACAGTGAGGCCACGGGCCTCGACGACAACCGGGGCTTGACGCCTCGACGTCGGGCTGTGGATCGCCATACCGGGGACCGAGACTCCCCGGCAACACCGAACAGAGAACAGT
This sequence comes from Kitasatospora sp. Xyl93, assembly GCF_055383135.1. Lineage (NCBI taxonomy): Bacteria > Bacillati > Actinomycetota > Actinomycetes > Kitasatosporales > Streptomycetaceae > Kitasatospora > Kitasatospora sp. Xyl93. Next base: position 7,340,370 of record NZ_AP029185.1, read on the forward strand.
GGGGGGACCGGGTGGACGACCCGACGACCACGGCGCCCGCGTCGGCGCCGCTGCCGGAGGCCGGGCAGGCGCCGGCCCTGGAGGCCGAAGGCCTCGGCAGGAACTACCGGGGCGGCTGGGCGCTGCGCGGCTGTGACGTCGCCGTCCCGGCCGGGCGGATCTGCGGCGTGGTGGGCCCCAACGGCGCGGGCAAGAGCACCCTGCTCTCCCTCGCCGCCGGCCAACTCAAGCCCACCGAGGGAGCGTTGCGGGTCCTCGGCGCCCCGGCCGGCGCGCCCCAGCTGCGCGCCAGGGTCGCCTACGTACCGCAGGACAAGCCGCTCTACCCGGGCCTCACCGTCGCCGAGACGCTGCGGATGGGCCGCGAGCTCAACCCGGTATGGGACGAGATGCTGTCCCAACAGATCATCGCGCAGGGTGAGTTGAACCCCAAGGCGCGGATCGGCTCGCTCTCCGGCGGCCAGCGCACCCGGGTCTGCCTCGCGCTGGCGCTCGGCAAGCTCCCCGAGCTGCTGCTGCTCGACGAACCGATGGCCGACCTCGACCCCCTCGCCCGGCACCAGCTGATGGGCACCCTGATGTCGGCCGCCGCCGAGCGCGGCACCAGCATCGTGCTCTCCACCCACATCCTCCCCGAACTGGACGGCGTCATCGACCACCTGCTCCTCGTCCAGCGCGGACGTATCCGGCTGGCCGGAGACCTGGAGGAGATCCTCGACGGACACCGCCTGCTCACCGGCCCGGCCGCCCAGGGCGCCCTGCCGGCCACCGCCTCGGTGGTCGAGCGGCGGGTCAGCGGCCGCCGGGCGATCGCGCTGGTTCGCACCGGCGAGCCGGTGGACGGGAAGTGGGAGAGCGAGCGGCCGAGCCTGGAGGAACTGCTGCTCGGCTACCTCCGCGCACCCGCCGATCCGGACGACTCGCACGACTCGAAGGGCCCGAACGAGGTGGCCGCATGAGCACGACCGTCCTGCCCGACCGCGCCACCACCCCGACCGCCACCACCGCGCCCGGCCTGCGCGGGCTCCTGTGGCTGACGTTCCGTCAAAACCGTGTCTTCCTCCGGGCCTTGGTCGCGCTGCTGCTCGTGGCAGCGGCCGACCTCCTCTGGATCCACGTCCTCTGCCAACGCACCATGGACGAGCTGCGCCGGTCCGGCTGCGACAGCTCCGACTCCTGGTCCCACACCGACTGCTGGACCGTCTACGAACCGATCCACTCCCCGACCTTCTGGTACGTCCAGGTCCTCCAGCCCGCCGTCACCGCTGTCCCGCTCCTGATCGGCGTGTTCGTCGGCGCCCCGCTGCTGGCCCAGGAGTACGAACGCGGCACCATCCGCCTGATCCGCGCCCAGTCCGTCAGCCCGATCCGCTGGCTGGCCGTCCGCCTCGCCGTCCCCGGCCTCGCCGTCCTCGCGGCCAGCGGCCTGCTCGCCGTGCTGATGACCTGGGTGTGGTGGACGGACATCGTGCACGGCCCGTACGCCTTCGACCCGCCGTTCCAGTTCTTCACCTACCCGGCGCTCGGCCTCGCCCCGATCGCCTGGTCCGTGTTCGCCCTGAGCCTCGGCGTCCTCGTCGGCCAACTCGTCCGCCGCCTCGTGCCCGCGATGTTCCTCACCGGAGCCCTCGTCGCCGTCGCCGTCGGCCTCGTCCGCTGGGCCCGCCCGTACTTCCACCCCATCGTGGACCAGGTCGCCGCCGTGGGCACCCCCCAACCCACCAACGCCTGGCTCCTCGGCCGCGGCATCGTCCTGCCCGACGGCACCCGCGCCAGCACCGACACCTGCCTCTTCTCCTTCCAGGACAACCCCAGCTGCGACATCGCCACCGCCTCCTGGGCCCGCTTCCACCCGGCCGACCACCTCGTCCCCATCCAACTCGTCGAGGCCGGCCTCCTGCTGACCCTCTCGGCCCTCCTCCTGCTCACCGTCTTCCGCCGCATCCGCGCCTGAGGGTCGCGGATTCCTCGGCGGGCCGTCGGAGCCGAGCCGCCGCTGCCCGACGGGCGGCAGCGGCTCGATCCGTTCCCGCCCGTCGGATGGTGGGGGTCAGTCGTCCGCGTGGGCGCGGAGGTAGGTGAGGACGGCGCGGACCCGGCGGTGGCCGGTGTCGGGGGTGGGCATGCCGAGCTTGTCGAAGATGTTGCCGATGTGCTTGTTGACCGAGCTCTCGGCGAGGAGGAGGAGTCGGGCGATGGTCGGGTTGTTGTGGCCCTCCGCCATCAGGGCGAGCACCTCGCGCTCGCGCGGGGTGAGGGCGGCCAGCGGGTCGGGGGCGGTGCGGTGGGCCATCAGCTGGGAGATGACCTCCGGGTCCATCGCGGTGCCGCCCTCGGCGACGCGCCGGAGCGCCTGGAGGAACTCCTCGGCGCGGCCGACCCGGTCCTTGAGGAGATAGCCGACGCCGGTGGCGCTCTGGGCGAGCAGCTCGGCGGCGTAGGTGCGTTCGACGTACTGGGAGAGGATCAGGACGGGCAGGGCGGGCAGTCGGCGGCGGGCCTCGACGGCGGCGCGCAGGCCCTCGTCGCGGAAGTCCGGTGGCAGCCGGACGTCGACCACGGCGACGTCGGGGCGGTGGTCGAGCAGGGCGGGCAGCAGGTCGTCGCCGTGCTCGACGGTCGCGCACACCTCGTGACCCTCGCTGTGCAGCAGCAGGACCAGGCCCTCGCGGAGCAGGGCGTTGTCCTCGGCGATCAGGATCCGCACGGGATCTCCACTTCCAGAACGGTCGGGCCCCCGGGCGGGCTGGACAGGCGGGTGGTGCCGTCGAACGCCGCGACCCTGCGGCGCAGGCCGGGCAGCCCGCTCCCGGCACCCTCGACGGCGCCACCCCGGCCGTCGTCCTCGACCCGGACGGTGATGGCGGAGGCGGTGATCCGCAGCCGGACCAGGGCGCGGCGGGCGCCGCTGTGCCGGGCGACGTTGGCGAGCGCTTCGGAGACCACGAAGTAGGCCGCGGCCTCGGCGGCGGCCGGTGCGCGCGGTGGCGGGTCGGCGGCGGGGCCGGGGGAGGGACCGGCGGACGCCTCGGGTGTGGCCGGCTCGACCCGGGTGGGGACGGCGCAGCGGGCGGCGAGCGACCGTACGGCCTCGTCGAGGCCGCGGTCGGCGAGCAGCGGCGGGTGGATGCCGCGTACCAGGGCGCGCAGTGACTCCAGGGCCTGTTCGGCGACGAGTTGGGTGGAATCCACCAACGCCGCCGCCTGCTCGGGGCGTTGGTCGAGCGCGCGGCGGATCATGCCGAGCCGGAGCGAGACGGCCACCAGGTTGGCCTGGGCGCCGTCGTGCAGGTCCCGTTCGATCCGGCGCAGTTCGGCGGCATGGGCATCCAGCGCCGCGGACCGGCTGGTGGTCAGCTCCTGGACGCGCCGGGCGAGCGAGGTGCGGGGCCGGGCGACCAGCAGCCGGCGGGAGGCCCGGGCGTGCAGGTCGGCGGCCGGCCGCAGCGCGGCCAGGGCGACCGCGGCGTAGCCGACCCCGACGGCCGCCGCCGCGACGGCCGTCGGCCAGGAGTCGACGGTCACCAGGATGATCCGCCCGCGTTCGGCCGGCAGCAGTCGCCACCACACCGGCGCGGCCAGCCAGTTGACGGCGTGGCTGCACAGGGTGAGGGCGGCCCCGCAGAGCAGTGTTCCGGCGGTGCCGTGGGCGAGCAGCCACACCAGGTCCTTGCGGACGGCCGGATCGCGTACGGAGACCCGGTCGCCGTACGGGGTGTGCAGCGGCTCGCCGCCCAGCCGGCGGCCGACCAGCCGCCGGTGGAACTCGGCACCGCGGCGCAGTAGTTGCAGGGTCGGCCGGAGGAACGGCAGGCCGAGGCCGACCGGGCAGAGGGCGAGGACCACCAGCAGCAGGCCGAGCCCGACCAGCGCGGCCAGCCCCGTGCCGAGGCAGAGCAGGAGGTAGCCGGCGGCGGCGGGGGAGCGGCGCACCGTGGCGCCGATGGCGGGGCGGACCGCCGACCGCACCGTGGACGCGGCAATCCTGGACGTCCGCACGACTGTTCAGCGCCCCCGAGCGTCCGAGCCGACTTTTCGATCACCCTAGCACCGGCGCCGGAACCGGCCGCGGCCTGCGGGCCCTCCGCCTGCGGGCCTTCCCTGGCGGCGGGCGCGCCGCCACAATGGGCCGGTCGATCGCGGAAGTGGGGGGACCGGGGTGGAATGGCTGCTGGGGATCGGTGGTGCCCTGCTGCTCGGGGTGCTGACCAATCTGGTGTACGACTTCGCCAAGTTCGGTAGCTCGCGGCTCGGTTCCCGGGTGCCTGCGCCGCGCGTCCGGCGGGCGAGCCTGACGGCGGCGGCTCGGGCGCACGACGTGCGGGCGGACGGGCTGGCACCGCTGATCACCTGGTCGGCGACCCGGCCGCTGACGCCGAACACGCTGGTGACGGCGCACCGCGGACGGGTGGAGCGTCCGCACGCGCTGGACACGGTCGGGTGGGCCGACGAGGTGGCGCGCCAGCGGGCGGCCGGTGCGGCCGGCCGGACGGCGTACATCACGCGGCTGACGGTCGATCACGGCGAGCACGGCGGCGCGCGGGCCTGCGAGGTGGACATCGCCGAGAGCGACTACGCGGAGTGCATGGCCACCACCCGGCTCGGCCGGGAGGACCCGGAGGCGGCCCGGCTGCTGCACGAGGCGCTGGACCAGGGCCTGACGAGCTTCGTGGCCGTCGCGCCGCCCACCATGGTCAGCGCCTGCGTCGCCGTGCGGGACCGGCTGGGCCGGCTGCTGCTGCTCCGCCGCTCGCTGGCGGTCAACACCTTCCCCGCGCAGTGGACGGTCGGGATCAACGAGACGATGAAGTACCGCGACGAGCCGGGCGCCGCCGAGGACTTCTACGGGCTGGTCCGGCGGGCGCTGGAGGAGGAGTTGGGGCTGTTGCCGGAGGACGTCGGGCCGACCGCGATCACCTGGCTGGGCTGGAGCGAGCCGGCGTCCTGCTACACCCTGGTCGCCACCGTCCGGTCCCGGCTCGACGCGGCCGAGATCGACCGCCGCCGCGAGGCCTGCCACAGCACCTTCGAGCACGACATGGCCGTCTGGGTGCCGTTCACCCGCCGTACGGTCTCCGAGCTCGTCGAGGGTGGCACCTGTCCGGACGGCTCGCGGCGCTGGTCGTACCTCGCGCCGCTGGTGGCCTGGGAGGCCTGGCGGGCGGCGCAGCAGGGGCGGGCGTAGGCCGGAACGGGCCCGCCGCGCCGGGTTCACCGTACGGCTGCCGTGACCTCCCCCTCCGCGGTCGTCGCCGCTTCCGCGGTTCCGGACGGCGTCGCGGTCGCCGTCCGGAACCGCTGCCGGTAGTCGGTCGGGGTGGTGCCGAGGCGGCGGCGGAACGCGCGCACCAGGGTGTCGACGGTGCCGAACCCGCAGGTGGTGGCGACGCGTTCGAGCGTGGCGTCGGTGGACTCCAGCTGGTGGCGGGCGAGTTCGACCCGGGCCGACTCGACGTAGGCGCTCGGCGTGGTGCCCAGCTCGGTCTTGAAGATCCGGGTCAACTGCCGTTCGCTGACGTGGGCGTGGGCCGCGAGGTCCGGGACGGTGAGCCGCCCGGAGAGGTTGCGCAGGATGTGGTGGCGCAGCTCCTCGATCCGCCGGGTGGTCGACACCGGCTCCAGCGGAACGCTGAACTGGCTCTGGCCGCTGGGGCGTTTGAGGTACATGACGAGCTGGCGGGCGACCCGCAGCGCCAGCTCCTCGCCGAAGTCCTCGGCGACCAGCGCGAGCGACAGGTCCAGGCAGGCGCTGATGCCCGCGCCCGTCCAGATCCCGCCCTCCCGGATGAAGATCGGGTCGGCGTCGACCTCGACCTCCGGGTGCTCCTCGGCGAGCTGGCCCGCCGTGGACCAGTGGGTGGTGGCGCGCCGCCCGTCCAACAGCCCGGCGGCGGCGAGCAGATGGGCGCCGACGCAGACGCTGGCCACCCGGCGCGAGCGGGCGGCCAGCGTACGGACCCGCTCGACCACCGCGGGGTCGGTCAGCGCGCGGACGCGGCGGCGGTCGTCCACCTCGACCGAGCCGGGCACCAGCAGGGTGTCGATCCGGCTCCGGGCGGCTTCGTCGAAGGTGAGGTCGGGCAGGATGCGCACGCCCGCCGCGGTGGTGACCGGGGCCGTCGTCTCGGCGGCGAGCACGACCCGGTAGCCGGTGGCGTCGTCGGTCTCCCGGCGGACCAGCGAGAACACCTCGGGCGGGCCGGTCACGTCGAGGAGGTCGACGCCCTCGAACAGCACGATGACGATCAGCCGCTGCACGGCGTGGGCGGTCACGGGTCCCTCCTCGATGTCGGAATCTGCATGTTAGGCGACATTGCCGACACCCGAGCGCCGCCCGTAGCGTTCGAAGGGCCGGTCACACCAGGTGTGACCTGCGAGAACCCCGACTCCCGACCATGAAGGCGGTACCCCGTGCCCACGACGACCCTGCGCACCCTCAACGGCCTCGACGAGACGCCGGCCGCGCTCGGCGACTCGACCCTGATCATGATCGACTACCAGAACACCTATGTGCGCGGCGTGATGGAGCTGGAGGGCTGGCGGGAGGCGCTGGACGCCGGCGCCGATCTGCTCGCCCGGGCCCGGGCCGCCGGCGCCACCGTGATCCACGTGGTCAACGACGGCGGCGAGGGCACCCCGTACGACGTCCGGGCCGAGATCGGGCACATCCACCCGAGCGTGGCGCCGGGCGAGGGCGAGCGGGTGGTGGTCAAGCGGGCGCCGGACGGCTTCGTCGGCACCGACCTGGGCGAACTGGTCGACGCGGCCGGCCACCGGGACGTCGTCCTCGCCGGGTTCATGACCCACATGTGCGTCGCCTTCACGACGGCCGGCGCCTTCCTGCGCGGCAACCGCCCCACCGTGGTGGCCGCCGCCTGTGCCACCCGGCCGCTGGAGTCGGCGGGCACCGCGCTGACGGCCGCCCAGGTCCACCGCGCCGCGCTGGCGACGGTCGGCGACCTGTACGGGGTGGTGGTGGAGTCCCCGGCCGACCTCGGCTGAATCCCGGCCGGGCCCGGCCCGGGCGGACGTTCGACGGCCGCTCGGCGGGTGTACGGCGGCGGCTGTACGGGGCGGCCCGTCCGGATCGCCACCGATCCGCCCCCGCCTCGTTGACCAGACGGCGCACGGTGTCGGCGGCGGGAGGGAGGGGCCATGGCGGGGAACGGGCCGGCGGTGGTGGGCGGCTCGCCGGAACTGGCCGAGTCGTACCGGGTCTGCGAGCAGGAGGTGGCCGGTCACCTGGCCTCGCTGCGGGCGATCACCGACACGCTGCCGCCCGAGGTGCGCCCGCACTTCCACGCCGTCAACGCCTTCGCCTCCCGGTCCGACCGGATCGCCGACACCGGGGACGCGGATCCGGGGGAGGCGGACGCCGGGGACGCGGACACCGACGACGGCGCGGGTGCGGGCGCAGACGCCGACACCGGGGCCGGCGGCCGCCACGGCGGTGCCGACCCCGCCGAGCGGCAGCGCCGGTTCGCCCGCTGGCGGGCCGACACCCTGGCCGAGCTGGCGGCCGGCCACAGCCGGCACCCGCTGCGCCGGGCCTTCGTGGACACCGTGGGCCGCTGGGCGCTGGACCCGGCGCTGGTCGAGGAGTTCCTGGACGCCACCCTGGCCGACGGCGCGCGTCCGCCCGCCTTCGAGACCCCGGCGGACCAGCGCCGCCACCTGCGGGGCGTCGCGGGGACGATCACCGAGCTGTGGGCCCCGCTGCTGGGGGCGCACGGCCCGCGGGCGGCGGGCGCGCTGTCCGCGCTGGGGGAGGCCTGCCAGCTGGCCGACATCCTGGAGGACCTGCCGCTCGACCTGGCGGCCGGCCGCTGCTACCTGCCGCAGGGCGAGCTGCGCCGGCTCGGTCTGACCGCCGCCGACCTCGGCCGGCACGGAGGCCAGGCCGGAGACGGGTCCGGAGACGGGTCCGGAGACCGGGACGACCGCCGGGAGGAGCACCGGGACCGGGACGCCCTGGACGAGCTGCTCGACGGCCAACGGGCCCAGCTGCACCGGCTGTTGCAACAGGCCCTGCCCGCCACCTGGCTCGCCGCCCCCGGCTGCCGCCCGTTCCTGCACACCCTGCTGCTCGGCGCCCAGCTCCAGTACGACGAGATGGCCCTGCTGCGCTCACGCGTCCTGACCGACGGCCTCACACCGCTGAGCGCCGACGGCACCACGCTCCGCCGCCGCGCCCGGTCCGAGCCCTCGGAGGGCACGCCCGCCCACGTCGCCGTGATCATGGACGGCAACCGCCGCTGGGCCGAGGCCCGGCGGCTGCCCGCCCAGCACGGCCACCGGGCCGGGCAGCGGGCCGCGCTGCGCCTGGTCAACGCGGCACTGCGGCTCGGCATCCGGCACCTGAGCCTGTACGCGTTCTCCACCGAGAACTGGGACCGCCCGCCGGAGGAGCTGACCGAGCTGTTCGACTCGCTGGCCGACGGCCTCACCCGCAGCGCGGAAGGCCTGCACGCGCTCGGCGTACGGATCCGCTGGTGCGGCCGGCGGGACCGGGTGGACGAATCGCTGGCCTCCTCGATCGCGCTGGTGGAGAGCATGACGTCCAACAACGGCACGCTGACCCTGACGGTCTGCGTGGACTACGGCGGACGGGAGGAACTGGCGGCCGCGGCGCGCAGCCTGGCCGCCGAGGCGGTGGCCGGCGCGATCCGCCCGGAGGCGATCGGCCCGGCCGACCTCGCCCGGCACCTGTACCTGCCGGACCTCCCGGACGTCGACCTGCTGATCCGCACCTCCGGGGAGCAGCGGATCAGCAACTTCCTGCCCTGGCACCTCGCGTACGCCGAGCTGCTGTTCGACCCGACGCCGTGGCCCGACTACGACCTGGCCGGGCTGCGCGCGGCGGTCCGGGCCTACGCGGCCCGGGAGCGCCGCTTCGGCGGCGTTCCCACCCAGTCCCGACAGCCTCCCCAGCCCGCACAGCCCCCGCACGCCGCGCAGTTCCCGCACGCCGCGCAGCCCCCGCCGGCCGCGCACCCCCCGCACGCCGCGCCGGACGGGAAGCCGTCGCAGGGCTGGAAGCCCCCGCAGCCCCGCGACGCCCCGCCCGCCGTCGGTGCTACTCCTGCGCGGCCGGGGGAGGCGTGTACGTCCCCTCGGCCGTGACGTACCCCAGCACGGTGTCCACGGTGACCGGGTGCGGGCCGTAGTTCGTGGTGTACGCGTCCACCGCCTCCTGGGTGGGGCGCAGCGGCACCCCGCTGAGCCGGACCTTCATCGGCTGCCCGGCCGGCACCGGCTGGGCCGTCAGCTTCCCCTCCGCCAGGCCGCAGTGGAAGGCGGAGCGGTGCCCCATCTCGGCGCCGCCGACCTCGCACCGGCCGGAGGCCAGCCCGTCGCGGACGGCGCCGACCAGCTTCACCACCTCGTAGTCGCCCTGCGCGGTGCGGACGGAGACCCCGCCCTCCAGCGCCCCGTCGCCCTGGGCCTTCGGCGGGTTCGCGAGGGACGGGTCGCCCTGGGCCGAGCGGACCGGCAGGCGCACCCCCGGGCCCCACTCGTCCGGTACCAGGCGCGCCGGAGCGACCACGTCCACCTTCGCCCCGAAGCGGTCCAGTTGGGCCTGGGCCGCCGGTGTCCAGCGCACCTCCACCCACCCGTCGGTGAGCGTGCCCAGGTTTCCCGAGCGGCCGGTGCCGTCGTCGACGGCACCGGCCGCCGCCCCGGTGAGCCACCCCAGCAGGGGGGTGGCCAACGCCGCGCCCAGCAGCGTCCGTCGCGTCGTGCTCATCGTCCCGATCCGTCCTTCCCTGGCCGCCGATTACGGCCCCGGGACGGATCATCCGTCCACCGGCCGTCCCCGGGGCCGGAGCGGAGGGGGAAACCACCCGTGTGGGGGGCGCGGAGCCGTGGTCCCGGGTGGTTCGTCCGGAGATCGACGCCCCCTGGGGCACCCGCACACCCCCTCACCGACCGGTACGCCCCGCGGAGCGCCCCGGGACCGTCCGGGAGGCGCCCGGATGCCACCCCGAACCCGAGTTGAACGCGTTCAAAGTCGTGCGCCATGATGAGGCCGTGCGAGAACACCCCACCGCGGCCTGCGGAGGGGGACGGCCCCGTGCTGCCCCGTCACGCTTCGGGGCCCGCAACCCGTCATCCGCAACCCCCCCACCCCGTACCGGACCACGGAGTCGACCGTGCGACACCTGCTGCAACGCCACCCCTTCGCGATGCGCACCCACTTCGCGCACTCGCTCGTCCTCACCTACGCCCTGCCGCCGCACCTGCTCGCCCCGCTGGTGCCGCCCGGCCTCGCCCTCGACACCTACACCGACCCCGGCGGCACCGAGCACGGGTTCGTCGCGGCCGCCGTCGTGGACACCCGGGCGCTGCGACCGGCCGCGCTGCCCGCCCGCCTCGGCCGGGACTTCATCCTGACCGGCTACCGGGTCTTCACCCGCTTCCCGACCCCCGGCGGCCGCACCATGCGCGGCCTGCGCATCCTGCGCTCCGACACCGACAGCCGGATGATGGCGCTCGGCGGCAACGCCTTCTCCCGCTACCACTACCGGCACGCCCGGATCGGCACCCGGCTGGTCGACGGCACCCTGGAGTTCAAGGTCGTCAGCGGCGACGGCCGCGCCGACCTGCACGTGCGCGCCGACCTCGGCAGTGCCCCCGCCGCCCTGCCTCCGGGCAGCCCGTTCGCGGATGCCCGGGCCGCGCGCCGCTTCGCCGGGCCGCTGCCCTACACCTTCGAGTACGAGCCGCAGACCCGCTCGATGATCGTGGTCAAGGCCACCCGCGCCCACTGGGACCCGGCCCCGGTGGCCGTCCAGGTGCCCCGGCTCACCTTCTTCGACCACGGCCCGCTGGCCGGCAGCCGGCCGGTGCTCGCCAACGCCTTCCACGTCGCCGGCCTCGACTACGGCTGGCACGCCGGGGAGCGCCGCAACCTCACCGGAGCCGCCCGATGACCACCCCCGCCCCGACCGAGCCCGGCCCGCGTGCCGCTCGCCCGCACGCCGCTCGCCCGCACGCCGCTCGCCCGCGCGCCGTCTGCGCGGCCGTCCTCTGCCCGTCCACGGCCGGGCTCCCCGGCCCCCGTCCGTCCGGCGTGCGCGAAGTCGTCCGCTACAACTGGCCGATGTACGCGGCCGGCGCGCTCACCGTCGCCGCCGGTCGGGTGCTGGCCCGCCGACTGCCCGGCCCGGCCGCCGCGCTCGCCCGCACCGCCGCCGCCACCGCCGCCGGGTACCTCGCCCTCAGCACCCTCGCCACCTGGTGCGTCTACGACCGCTCCGAGCTCCACCGCTACGACTGGCTGCCCGAACTGCTGCCCGAGGGCCCCGGCGACCACCTGGTGGTCAGCACCGGCCTGGACGAGGCCAGCCGCCCGCTCGCCGCCCGCCACCCCGAGGCCCGCGGCCGGCTCGCCGACCTGTACGACCCGGCGCTGACCGCGAGCGGCTCGATCCGCCGCGCCCGCCGCCACGCCCCGCCCGCCCCCGGCGGCATCCCGGCCCGCCCGGACGCGCTGCCCGCCGCGACGGGCGCCCTGGACACCGTGTTCGCCGTCTTCGCCGCCCACGAGCTGCGCCGGCCCGCCGACCGCACCGCCCTGTTCGCCGAGGCCGCCCGCGCCCTGCGCCCCGGTGGCACCCTGCTGCTGGTCGAGCACCTGCGGGACGCCGCCAACACCGCCGTCTACGGCCCCGGCGCCTGGCACTTCCTGCCCCGCGGCACCTGGCTGCGGCACGCCGCCGAGGCGGGCCTGCACCGGGCCGCCGAACGCCGGATCGCCGGGCTGGTCACCGTCTTCGCGTTCCGGAAGCCCGCGTCATGACCGGACTGCTCACCCTGGAAGGCCAGTTGCGGCTGGTCGGCGCCGCGCTGCTGGGCGTCGGCCTGGTCCACGTGGTGCTGCCCCGCGCCATCGGCTGGCCCGCCGACCTGTCCGGCACCACCCTGCTGACCCGGCAGGTCTCCTACGCCCACCTCTTCTTCATCGGCCTCGCCTGCGCCCTGCTCGGCCTGCTCCCGCTCCTCCTGGCACCCGACCTGCTCGCCGGCGGCCGGCTCGGCACCGCCCTGCTGGCCGGCCAGACCCTCTTCTGGGGCCTGCGCTGGCTCTTCGAGTTCGCCTACTTCTCGCCCCGGCTGTGGCGCGGCGACCGCCTGCGCACCGCCGCGCACATGGGCCTGTCCGTGCTGTGGACCTGGGTGGCGACGGTCTTCGCCGCCGCCCTCTGGCACACGGTCTAGGATCAGTCACGACCTCAGGAGCCCACACACCCCCTCAAGGATCATGCGGTGACCGTTGCTTTTCCCCGTGCTCGCGCCGTGCGTTCGGCCCTGTCGGCCGGCGCCGTCCTGCTGGCGGCCACCTCCTGCTCCGGTTCGGCCGACGCCCCGCTGACCGCCGCCCAGGCCAAGCAGCAGACCGACAAGTACTTCAGTGAGACGTTCCTGGCCTTCCCGAAGCCGATCTCGCCGGTCGTCGAGCGGGACGGCGAGGAGAAGTGCTTCAAGAAGGACGCCCCCTCGGAGCCGGACGGCCGGGTCAAGGCCGTGACCTACCGCTTCCTGCGGGACATTCCGGCCGATCACCACGACACGATCTTCGACGCGTTCCGCGGCCACCTCGTCGTGGCCGGGTTCAAGGTCACCGACAGCAGGCCCGGCGTGATCGTCCTCACCAACCCGGACAACGGCTTCAAGGCCTCCGTCTCGGACGGCGACAACTGGCCCGCCACGCTGGTCGCCGGATTCGAATCCCCCTGCGTCTGGCCCGAGGGCACCAAGCCGCCCACCGGGTGAGCCGACCGGTCGGCTCCCGCCGCCGTCACGCCCCCAGGTAGCGCAGCACCGCCAGGACCCGCCGGTGGCCGTCCACGTCCACCGGCAGGTCCAGCTTGGCGAAGATGTTGCCGATGTGCTTGTTCACCGCCGCGTCGCTGATGAAGAGTTCCGCCGCGAGCGTGGCGTTGGAGCGGCCCTGGGCCATCAGCGCCAGCACCTCGCGCTCGCGGGCGCTGAGCCGCTCCAGCGGGTCGTGCCGAAGCCGCACCAACTGCTGGACCACCTCCGGGTCCACCACCGTCCCGCCGCCGGCCACCCGTTCCAGGCCGGCCATGAAGTCGGCGACCGCGCCCACCCGCTCCTTCAGCAGGTAGCCGACCGAGCGACCGCCGTCGGAGTCCAACAGCCGCATCGCGTAGGACTGTTCGACGTACTGGCTGAGCACCACCACCGGCAGCCCCGGGCACTCCCGGCGCAGTTCGACGGCCGCCCGCAGGCCGTCGTCGCGGTTGTCCGGGGGCATCCGGACGTCCGTGACCACGAGGTCCGGCCGCTCCGCGCGCACGGCGGCGACCAGGGCGTCCGCGTCCCCGACGGCGGCGAGGGTCTGGTGCCCGAAACGGTGCAGCAGGCCGACCAGCCCCTCCCGGAGCAGGACGGCGTCCTCGGCGACGATCACCCGAAGCGGCACGGTATCTCCACGTGGAGCAGGGTCGGACCGCCGGCCGGGCTGGACACCCGCATCCGGCCGTCGACGGCGGTGAGACGGTCGGCGAGCCCGGTCAGCCCGCTGCCGAGCGCCGGGTCCGCGCCGCCGCGGCCGTCGTCGGCGATCTCCAGGACGAGCAGGTCCGCGTGGTAGCGGCCGGAGACCCGGGCGCGGTCGGCGCCGCTGTGGCGGGCGATGTTGGTCATCGCCTCGCTGATCAGGTAGTAGACACCGGTCTCCAGCTGCCGGGGCAGCCGGCCGGGCAGGTCCAGGTCGACGGTGACCGGGATCGGGAACCGGCTGGCCTGCTCCCGGACGGCCGCGGCCAGCCCGTGGTCGGCCAGTACCGGCGGGTTGAGGCCGCGCACGATCCGGCGCAACTCCTCGTGGGCGGCACCGAGTTGCTCCTGCGCCCGGGTCAGCTGCGGGCCCAGCGGCGAGCCCGGCGGGACGTCCAGGTGCATCAACCCGAGCGTCATCCCCAGCGAGACCAGCCGCTGCTGCGCGCCGTCGTGCAGGTCCCGCTCGATCCGCTGCCGCTCGGCGTCGAAGGCGTCCACCAGCCGCGCCCGGGAGGCCTTCACCTCCCGCAGCTCCGCGCCCAGCTCCGCGTCGCGCGGGGCGAGCAGGGTCCGGGCGAGGGCCGCCCGGGCGCCCGCCCAGGAGGTCACCGTGTACGGGGAGGCCAGCAGCACGAAGGCCCCGAAGACCGACCACGGCCAGGTGGAGCCGTCGAGCGACGAGAAGCAGAGCGCCGGCACCCCGAAGGAGAAGGACAGCACCAGCAGGTCCAGCCACCACAGCGCGGCCGCCGAGACCAACGCGAAGCCCAGTTCGCGCCAGGTCGCCGGCTCGGTCAGCCGGGTGGCCGCCCAGGCGCGCAGCCCCGGAGCGTCCGGCGCCCGGTGCGGGTCCTCGGCCGGGTCCAGGTCCACCAGCCGCAGCCGGCGCCGCTCGACGGCCGCGACCGCCACCGCCGACAGCACCACTCCGACCAGCGGCGCCACCCCCACCAGCACCACCAGCAGCACCGCACCCGCCACCAGCCCGGCGGCCAGCACGGCCATCGCCGCGGCCCCCACCAGCACCCCGCTCGCCAGGTACGCCAGTGAGCGCCACGGCCACGCGGACGTGAGGAAGCTCAACGGCCGTTGGGCCATCGCCTGCCATGCCGTTCTCGGACGCATGCGACGAACAATAGTGCGGCGGGGCGCCGGGCGGGGTAGTGCAGGCACTACCTCCCCGGTAGTGCCCGGATCAGTGCCCCCGACCTGCGGGTTCGCTGGAATGTCCGGCATGACGAACCATCGGGAACCCACGGCGGACGGCGGCGCCGCCGAACAGCACGACATGGCGGAACAGCACGGCATGGCCGAACAGCACGGCGTGGTGGAACTGCACGACCTCCGCAAGGTGCACGGCACCGGCGAAGGAGCCGTGACCGCACTCGACGGGGTCACGCTCGGCTTCCCCCGCGGCACCCTGACCGCGATCATGGGGCCCTCCGGCTCCGGGAAGTCCACCCTGCTCCAGTGCGCCGCCGGCCTGGACCGGCCCACCGGAGGCCGGGTGCTGCTGGCCGGCCTCGACCTCGGCGCCCAGAGCGAGCGCCGGCGCACCGAACTGCGGCGCCGACGGATCGGCTTCGTGTTCCAGGCGTACAACCTGGTCGAGTCGCTGACCGCCGCCCAGAACGTCGAACTGCCCTCCCGCTTCGCCGGCCGCGGGAACGGCGGGCCGGTCGGCCGCGCGGAGGTGACCGCCGCGCTGGACGCCGTCGGACTGGCCGACCGCGCCGGGCACCGGCCCAGCCGGCTCTCCGGCGGCCAGCAGCAGCGCGTCGCCCTGGCCCGGGCCCTGGTCACCCGCCCCGACGTGCTCTTCGCCGACGAGCCCACCGGCGCGCTGGACACCCGCACCTCGGGCCAAGTCCTGCGGCTGCTGCGGCGGTTGGTGGACGAACAGGCACAGACCACGGTCATGGTCACCCACGACCCGACGGCCGCCGCCGTCGCCGACACCGTGGTCTTCCTCCAGGACGGCCGGATCGCCGACCGGCTGGACCTGGACGGCGACACCGCCCGCTCCGCCGCCGCCGTCGCGGCCCGCATGGCCCGGCTGGAGGCGTGATGCTGATCCTCGCCAACGTCCGCGAGCGCTGGGCCGGGTACCTCTCCTGCTGGCTCGCCGTGCTGGTCGGTGTCGCCCTGATCACCGCCACCCTGACGATCCACGAGTCCGCCCGGCCCGCCGTCCAGCCCCGCCTCGCCGCCGCCCCCGCGCTGGTGCTGCCGCCGCAGGCCACCGACCGCGGTGGCAGCCCGAAGGACCGCGTCCCGTGGAGCCCCGCCGAGGCGCAGTCGCTGACCGAACGGCTGCGCGCGGTGCCCGGCGCGGCCGCCGTCGTGGTGGACCGCGTCTTCTACGCCCAGGCCGTCCGCGACGGCCGGCCGCTCCCGGACGACGGCGCGGCCGAGGCCGGCCACGGCTGGTCCTCGGCCCGGCTGGCCCCGTACCGGCTGCTCACCGGCCGGGCCCCCGACACCGCCGACGAGGTGGTGGTCGACCAGGCCCTCGGTGTCCCGGCCGGCGCCCGGCTGACCGTCAACCTCACCGCCGGACGCGGCGAGTTCACCGTCGTCGGCACCGTGGACGGCCCCGGCTACTACCTCAGCGACGCCGCGGCCGCCCAGCGCGACCCCGGCGTCCGGACGATCGCCCTGCTGCCCACCCCCGACACCACGCCCGCCCGCCTGGCCGCGGCCGCCCGTACGGCCGTCGGCGACGGGGCGACCGTGGTCACCGGCGACGGCCGCGCCGCGCTCCAGCCCCGCCACGTCGAGCACCGGCGCTTCCTCGGCACCCAGCTGATCGGCGCGCTGGCCGCCCTCGGCCTGTTCACCACCGGCTTCGTGGTCGCCTCGATGCTCGTCCTCGCCACCGGCCTGCGGCGCCGCGAACTCGGCCTGCTGCGCACCCTCGGCGCCACCCCGGGCCAACTGCGCCGGATGGTCCTCGGCGAGGCCGCCGTGGTCGGCCTGCTGGGCTCGGCGGCCGGCTGCCTGGCCGGCCTCGCCGCCGCCCCACTGCTGCGGGACGCCCTGCTGCGCCTGGACGTCGCCCCGCCGGGGCTCGCCGTCCGGGTGACGGCCTGGCCGCTGCTCACCGCCGCGGCGGTCGGCGTCGGCGTCAGCGTGCTCGGTGCCTGGGCGGCGAGCCGTACGGCCGTCCGGGTCGCACCGCTGGAGGCACTGCACGAGGACCGCACGGCGGAGCGGAGGCCGAGCCGCGCCCGGCTGGCCGCCGGACTGGCCGTGCTCGGCCTCGGCACCGGCTGCGCCGTGCTCACCGCCACCTCCGCCGCGGACCGCCGGGTGGGCCTGGCGATCACCGCCACCATGGTGCTGATCACGGCCGCCGCCCTGCTCGCCCCGGTCCTGGTCGGCCCCGTGGGCCGGGTGGTGACCGCGCCACTGCGGCGGCTCGGCACGGCCGGACCGCTGCTGCTGCGGGCCGGGCTGACGGCCGGCGCGGGCCGGGCCGCCGCCACGGCGGCCCCGGTGATCGCGGCCGTCGGGTTCGCGGTGCTGCTCAGCGGCGCGGTGGAGACGATGCGGGCGGCCTACCCGGCCGGCCAGGCGCTGCGGCTCTCCGGCCAGGCGATCGTCACCAACGACGGCACCCCGGGCCTCACCGACGAGGCGGTCGCCGCCCACCCGGTCGGCAAGGCCGCCCTGCCGACCCGCGCCTTCGTCCACCGCGCCGACGGGACGACCGCCGTGATCGACGCCCTCGGCTCCCGGGACCCCGCCTGGGACCGGCCCGGCGAGGCGGTGCTGGGGGAGTCCATGGCGACGTGGCTGGGTGTGACGGCCGGGCAGCAGTACCCGGTCCGCTTCGCCGACGGGGCCACCGTCCCGCTGCGCGTCGCCGGGATCCTGCCGGACGACCCCGCCCGCGGCGACTTCGTCCTCGCCCGGAGCCTGGTCCGCGCCCACGACCCGGCCGCGCTGGGCGACGACCTCTTCGTCCCGGCGGGCACCGAGGCCGTCGCGGTGGTCCCCGGCACGGCCGTCCACGACGCCGTCCGCTACGCCCTGGACGACTACGACACCGACGCCCGGCTGACCGACAGCCTCGCCGCGATGCTGATCGCCGTCGCCGTCGGTTACAGCTCGATCGCCACCGCCAACAGCACCGCGCTGTCCGCCCACGGCCGCCGCCGCGACCTCGCCGTCCTGCGTTCCACCGGAGGCACCGTCCGCCAACTGGTCCTGCTCGCCGCGGCCGAGGCGGCCCTGGTGACCGCCGTCGCCACCCTGCTGGGCCTGCTGGCGACCCTGCCACCGCTGGCCGGCCTCGCCTCCGGCCTCTCCCAGAGCACCGGAGCCCCGGTCGCCCTCCACCTGAACCCGGCCGCCCTGGCCGCCGTGACCTGCGCCTGCCTGCTGTTGGCGAGTGCGACGAGTGCGGTGGTGACGTGGCGCTCGCTGCGCCGGCCGTGAGGCGGGGACCGGCCGGGTTCAGCCGTGACGCTCCTGGGCCGGGAGGCCCGGGGCGCGGCGGGGCTGGGGCGGGAGGGGGAGGGTGAGCGCCTCGGGGGAGGCGGCCGGGAGGGCGAGGGCGGACGCGGTCTCGGCGGGCAGGGGGTGGAGACCGAGGAGGGCCGTGGTGAGGCGGGTGGTGGCGCGGTGCCAGTCGGGGATCCGCTGGAGCATGGCGTGGCCGCTGCCGGTGACGGTGTAGCCGCAGACCCGGGCACCGGCCGCGCGGCTGCGGGCGGCGAAGGCGCGGGTCTCGGCGGGCGGGGTGACGGTGTCGCGGTCCCCGTGCAGCATCAGCACGTCCCGTCCGGCGAGCTGGTCGCACGGGTCCTCGGCCGGGCACCACGGTGCGAGGGCGACCAGCCCGGTGACGGACGGGTGCCCGCCGGCCTGGAGCGCGGCGCGCCCGCCCATCGAGTGGCCGACCAGCACGGTCGGCACCGGCCCGAGCAGCGCGGCCAGTTCGTCGAGCGCGGCGGTCGCGTCCCGCGCGGCGTCGGCCCGTTCGCCGTTCCAGCCGCGGTGGCGGTAGCGGACGGTCCCGACGGCGACCCCGGCGTCCGCGGTCGCCCTGGTGAGTCCGCGCAGGAAGCCGTGCATCCGCAGCAGCGGCAGGTTGAGCCACCCGGGCCGGGCGAGGTTGTGCTCCTCACCGCCGTGCAGCACCAGGACGGCGGCCCGCGCCGCCTCCGGCCGTACCTGCCAGTGCAGCGCCCGGTGGTCCACCGCGCGCTTCGCCGCCGTACCGCTCACTGCCGCACCGTCCCGTCCGTCCCGCCCCGTGGCCCGTCCCCCGGATCGTCACTGTACGCGCGCGGACGGCCGGACCGTTCACCCGAGGGGACCATCCCGGACAGCGGGCGCGCGCGGCCGCGGCGGGCTCCTGCTATCCACGAAGGGTGGGGGCCGGAAGCGCCGCTCGTGGCGCCGTGTCACCGAGTGGAGGACTCCATGGCTCAGCAGCTCGCACTGTCCGTCGACTTCGGGTCGGGTTTCACCGAAGCCTGGTCGAAGATCGCCAAGGTCATTCCGCAGTTCATCGCCTTCCTGGCGATCCTGGTCATCGGCTGGTTCGTGGCCAAGGCGATCGCCAAGGTCCTCGACCGGGTGCTGCGCCGGGTCGGCTCGGAGCGGGTCGCGGCGCGCTCCGGAGTGGCCGCCCACCTGGCCGGTTCCAAGTACGACATGACCGGCATCATCTGCAAGGTCGTCTACTACATCGTCCTGCTGATGGCGCTGCAGCTGGCGTTCGGCGTCTTCGGCCCGAACCCGATCAGCACGATGATCCACAGCATCGTCGCCTGGCTGCCGCGCGCCATCGTCGCCGTGGTGATCGTGGTGGTCGCGATGGCCATCGCCAACGCGGTGCGCGACATCGTGGGCAACGCGCTGTCCGGCGCCTCGTACGGGCGGACGGTCTCCACCCTGGTCTGGGCGTTCATCGTCGGCCTCGGCGTGATCGCCGCGCTGGGCCAGGCCGGGATCGCCACCGCGATCACCGGACCGGTGCTGATCGCCGCGCTCGCCACCATCACCGGTGTGCTGGTGGTCGGGGTCGGCGGCGGCCTGATCATGCCGATGCGCCAGCGCTGGGAGCGGTGGCTGGACGACGCCGAGCGGGAGACCGCCCGGCTGCGCGGCAGCTCCTACCAGGCCGGTCGTTCCGACGCGCTGTCCAACCAGCCGGTCCGGCCGACCACCCAGACCGGCCTGGGCACCCCGCCCGCGCCGGGCATCGAGGGCGACCAGAACCGGTAGCCGGAGAGGCTCAGACCTCCAGCAGGCCCTGCTCGCGCACCAGCCAGCAGACGGCGGTGAGCCGGATCACGGCGTAGTCGTAGCCGACCGGCTCCCGCCAGCCGATCTCGGCGAGCGCGTCCAGGAAGCCCAGCGCGTAGTCCGACAACTCCTCACGGTCCAGGGGCCGGGGCGCGAGCTCCGGCCCCTGCGCGTACAGCAGCTCCCGCAGCATCGCCGCGTGCTGGTCGACCGCCGCGACGAAGCCGGGCTCGAAGGCGAACTCGGCCAGCCGGGGCGTGAAGGCCGTCACGATGCCGGGCAGCGGGCAGCCGGCCGGCTCGTCGGGGGAGCGCCGGAAGGAATCGTCGGAGGTGGCGAACATCCGTCCACGTTAGGCGAGCCCGGACGCGGGAACGGACGCCCGTGACGGTTCCGTGCTGAGACCTTGGCCACCCCGGCGGCGCGCCCGGGACGTTCCGTGTTCCGGCGGATCCGCTCCGCCGACCACCGGGTGGTCCGTACCCGCCCGGGCCTGCGCCCTTTACTCGCCCTTTTGAATGCGACATGCTCCTCGGACGGGAACGGCGGGGGGAGACCGGGTGAGCGGGACGAGAACGGTGCGGACGGCGGCGGTGCCGCCGGTGCCGCCGCCGCGCGCCGCCGGGGAGCGGGTCGTCCTGCCCGCGCCGCACGACCCGCCCGTACGGCACGAACTGCGCGGGCCCGGGCCGACGGTCCTGCGCTACCCGGCCGGGGACCTGCTGGTCGTCACCGGTCTGCCCGGCAGCGGCAAGAGCACCCTGATGCGCCGCTGCGTCCGCGCCCCGCTGGTCGACTCCCAGTTGGTCCGCGAGGAGTACCAGGCCCGGCTGCCCGGCCGGCTGCCGTACGCGCTCTACCGCCCGCTGGCCCGGCTCGCCCACTACCGGCGGCTGCGCCGGGCGGTGCTGGACGGCGGGCCGCTCGCGGTGCACGACTGCGGCACCCAGCCCTGGGTGCGGGCCTGGCTGGTCCGGGCCGCCGCCGCGCAGGGCCGTCGGGTGCACCTGCTGCTGCTCGACGCCGACCCGGCCGAGGCACTGGACGGGCAGCGGCGGCGCCGGCGCGTCGTCTCGCGCTACGCCTTCGCCCGGCACCGGGCCGCCGTCGCCCGGCTGCGCCACCGGATCCTCGACGCCGGACTGCTGCCGGCCGGCTGTGCGTCGGCCGTGGTACTCGACCGGGCCGCCGCGCGCGCCCTGCGGGAGATCGACTTCACGGCGTCGTAGTCTCGGCGAGTCCGCGCCGGGCGGCGCCGGCGGGTCCGGCCGGAGCAGGCCCGGAGCGCGGCCGAGACTCCGTCAACTCCCCGTCAGGAGCGCTGATGCGCCGTACTGCCCGGGTGCCCTCGCGTGCCCCCCGTCTGTTCCCCTGCGCCGCCGCGCTGGTCGCCACGGCCGGTCTGAGCCAGTTCGCCGCCCCGGCCGCCCCGGCCGCGCACCTCGCCGCCGCTCCGGCCGCCGCTCCGGCGGTCGCGTGCGCGGACGACGGCGCCGGTGCCGCCGCCAGGCTGCCGGCCGGCAGCCGGCCGAGCCGGGACCCGAACGAGGTCAGCGCCGCGCAGGCCCGGGCGATGCAGGCCGACCTCGGCCGCCGGCTCGCCCAGCTGGGCACCGGCCGGGTCCGGGCCGGCGCCTCCGTCACCGTCCCGGTCTTCTTCCACGTGATCCACGACGGCGACGCCGGACGGCTGGACCAGGCCGCCGTGTCCGGCCAGATCGACCACCTCAACGAGAGCTACGGCGGCCAGGGCGAGGGCAACGTCGGGAGCCCGTTCCACTTCGAGCTGGCCGGCACCGACTGGAGCGACAACGCCTCCTGGTACACCGGCATGACCCCGGGCTCGGCGGCCGAGCGGGAGATGAAGACCGCGCTGCGCAAGGGCGACCAGGGCACCCTCAACCTCTACACCGCCCAGCTCGGCGAGTCCCTGCTCGGCTGGTCGACCTTCCCGAACGCGTACCGGACGAACCCGACCGACGACGGCGTGGTGGTGCTCGACGCCTCGCTGCCGGGCGGCGCCGCCACCCACTACGACGAGGGCGACACCGCGACCCACGAGATCGGCCACTGGCTCGGCCTCTTCCACACCTTCCAGGGCGGCTGCCGGGCCCCGGGCGACTACGTGGACGACACCCCGGCCGAGCGCGGCGCCGCCTCCGGCTGCCCCGAGGGCCGTGACACCTGCACCAGCCCGGGGGCCGACCCGATCCACAACTTCATGGACTACAGCTACGACGCCTGCATGACCCGCTTCACCCCGGGGCAGGTCAGGCGGATGGCCAACGCCTGGGCGGCCTACCGGAGTTGAGTGGGGGCAGCGGCTCGGCGGTACCAGGGGCCCGGTGAAGCGCCGGAACGGCGGCGGGGCCCCGCCCGGCATCCGGACATCCCCCAGGCCGTAGCCGCCTGCCGCAGTGGAATCGAAAGCCGGAGGCCGCCTCCGGCGTGGCAGCTACCGGCCATTTGTCCGATTTGATCTATGTTCGGAGGGTCGGGACCGATCAGAGCAACCGAAGGAGCAGGGGCATGAGTGCCAATCCCCGGATCGTCGTCGGCGTGGACGGCTCGCCCGCCTCGGAGCAGGCGCTGCGCTGGGCGATCGACTACGCGAAGGCCGTCGGCGGGACGGTCCACGCGATCGCCGCCTGGGAGTACCCGGCCTTCTACGGCTGGGCCGGGCAGGGCGTGCCGACGGTCGAGACCTTCGACCCCGAGGAACTCGCCGGGAAGACCCTCGGCGACACCGTCGCCAAGGTGGCCGGCGACGACGCCGGCGTGCGGATCACCGAGAGCGTGATGCCCGGCAACGCCGCCCAGGCACTGCTGGAGGCCGCCAAGGGCGCCGCGCTGCTCGTCGTCGGCAGCCGCGGCCTGGGCGGCTTCTCCGGAGTGCTGCTCGGTTCGGTCAGCCGCCACCTCACCGAGCACGCGCCCTGCCCGGTGGTCGTGGTGCGCGAGGCCCACGGCGCCGCGCAGCAGTCGGAGTAGCGCGGAGGGGGCCGCCGCCCCGCCGGGCCGCCGCGCGGACCAGAATGGAGGCATGCCAGAAGGTGACTCCGTCTACCGCGTGGCGGCCCGGCTGCACGAGGCCCTCGCCGGACAGCCGCTGACCAGCGCCGACCTGCGGGTGCCCGCGTACGCCACCGCCGACCTCACCGGCCGCCGGGTGCTGGAGGTGGCCCCGCGCGGCAAGCACCTGCTCGCCCGCTTCGAGGGCGGCCTCACCCTGCACACCCATCTGCGGATGGACGGCCGCTGGGAGGTCTACCGCCCGGGCGAGCGGTGGAGCGGCGGCCCCGACTGGCAGGTCCGCGCCGTGCTCGGCACCGACCGGGGCACCGCCGTCGGCTACCGGCTGCCCGTCGTCGAACTGCTGCGCACCACCGACGAGCAGCGGATCGTCGGCCACCTCGGCCCCGACCTGCTCGGCCCCGACTGGGACCCGGTCGAGGCCGTCCGCCGGCTCCTCGCCCGCCCGGGCCGCCCGGTCGTCGAGGCCCTGCTCGACCAGCGCAACCTCGCCGGGATCGGCAACGTCTACGCCAACGAACTGTGCTTCGTGGCGGGCGTCACCCCGTGGACCGAGGTCGGCGAACTCCCGCACCCCGACCGGCTGGTGGAGCGCGCCCGGCAGATGCTGGAGGCCAACAAACTGCGCCCAGGCCACATCACCACCGGCGACACCCGGCCCGGCTACCAGCACTGGGTCTACGGCCGGGCCGGACGGCCGTGCCCGCGCTGCGTCACCCCGGTGGCCGCCGGCCGCCAGGGCTCGCCGCCGCGGGACCGGGCGGTGTTCTGGTGCCCGTACTGCCAGCGCGGGCCGGCCCCGGAGTTCACGGCCGCTCGACCAGGGCGGGGTGGCGCGGGTCGTCCACCCGGACGGTGACGTCGGCGGCCCCGGTGGGCCCGGTCTCCGCCTCGTAGCGGGCGAAGGCGGGCAGCGTCCACTGCTGGTCGGCCGGGGTGCGGCGGGCCAGCGCGGCCGGGCTGAGCGCCAGGTGGACGGTCAGCTCCAGCGGCAGCCACCGGCCGAGCAGCAGCGCGCCGTCCAGCAACAGCACGCCGCCGGGCGGGAGTTCGGTGTACGGGGCGCGGGTCGAACGGTCGGTGACCGGGTCGCGCAGGGAGGGCAGGACGCGGCCGCTGCCGCCCGGCTCCAGCGGGTCGAGCACCTCGCGGGCCAGCGCGCCGTCGTCCAGCCAGAGGTCGTGGAAGGCGTCAGCGTCCCGGTGGCCGTACTCGAGCCGGATCGAGGCCGGGCGCAGGAAGCCGGAGGCCGAGACCCGCAGCGTCGGGTGGCCGCGCAGCCGCAGCGGCTCCACCAGGGCGTCGGCGAGCGCCTCGGGGCGGGCGGCCGCCGCGCCGTCCACGGCCACCCGCAGGCGCCGGGCGCCGGCGTCGGGCAGGGCGGCGATGCGGTCGGCGAGCAGCTCGGCCAGGTTGTCGGGGGAGATCGGGCGTACCTGCATCGGGCCATCCTGCCGTGTCGGGCCGTCCACCGTGTCGGGTCCTCCGGACGGTCCGTGCCGTACTGACGGTCCGTGTCGGCCTGGTGGACCGTGCCGTCCCGCCGTTCCCTCGGGCGCGCGCTCAGTTCAGCGGCAGCGCGTGCAGGACGTCGTCGTGGCCCGCGTAGAGGCGGCCGCCGTCGGAGGCGAGGGTCCAGACGTCCTTGCCGGGGCCGGAATCGTGGAAGGTCCAGCGGAGTTCGCCGGTCGAGGTGTGGATCGCGGCGACCCCGCCGACCGCCGTACCCGGGACGAACAGCGTCCCGTCGCCGGTCAGCGGACGGCTGCGGCGGTCCAGCGGGAACGGCAGCCGGCAGGACCAGAGCACGGCGCCGGAGGACGAGTCGTGGCAGGTGACGACGCCCTGGTCCCACGGGACGTAGACCTGGGGGCCGTCCGGGAGGGGCGGCAGCGCCCGCCGGGAATCGTCCCGGGCGGGGGAGTGCGTCCAGGCCGGCTCGCCGGTGGCCCGCAGCGCACGCACGCCGCCGTTGCCGTCGGGGACGAGGAAGCCGCCCGCGTCGCTGACGCACCAGCGCTGGTCCTCCTCACCGGGGGCGGTCCACAGCTCGCGGCCGGTGGCGGCGTCCCGGACCACCAGCTCGGCGCGGCCGCCGAGGAAACGGACGCAGGCGAGCAGGTGGCCGCCGCTGTGGGTGGCGGGGGTGACGGGCTGTTCCTCCTGCTCGGTGCGGACGGACCAGAGCAGGGAGCGGTCGGTGACCCGCAGCGCGAAGACCCGGTTGTCCGCCGGGGTGCCGTCGGCCCGCGGGCGGCCCCAGGAGTAGCCGTAGAGGACGCCGGGGTCATGGCGGTCGTAGCCGGACAGCCGGGTCTGCCCCTGGAGCTCGTCGGGCAGCGGCAGGCTCCAGTCGGCGGCGGGGTCGGTGAAGTGGCGGGCCTCGACGTGGCCCTGGAACGTGGTGAAGAGGTGGTCGGGCCCCAGCACCAGCTTGCCGAGGGTGTCGAGGTCGCTCGGCCAGTTGCGGGAGGGCGGCGGGTCGAAGACCAGCAGCCGGCCCGGGGTCCCCTTGGCGGGGTCGAGGACCTGCAGACCGTTCTTGGAGAGGTAGAGGGGCCGCCCCGGCGGGTCGGTGAGCCGCTCGGGCGTCATCGCCTCCGGGCCGCGGTAGGTCCAGAGCGGCGTCGGCCCGGACAGCGCGGTCGGGGCCGGCCTGGTCGGCTCCGGCGCGGGCAGGGCGCCACCGACACCCGAACGGCCGAACGCCCAGGCGGCTCCGCCCGCCGCGAGCACCCCGGCCCCGGCCAGCAACCGCCGCCGACTCGGCCGCGGCCGCTCCCCGCCGCCCGCGACCACGTCCTCGCTGGCCTCGCCGCCGCCGGTTTCCCCGTCCCACTGCCACGACGACTCGCGCGCGGGCCCTCCGGACGACGGCGACTGCATACGGCTCTCGCTTCCCCACCGGCGGCCCCACGCCACCACCCGCCCGGAGAATATCGAACAGTTCCCGAACCGTCCGAAACCCCCGCAACGCCCGTACTAGGCTGTGGCACACAGCACGAGGCCCGCCCAGCAGCCCAGGGGAGGTACGCCGTGACGGCCGAGATGATCGCACCCGAGTGGATGCACCGGCAGATCACCAGTGAGCAGTACGACTCCTGGACCGATGAGCAGTGCGCGGGCATCGAGATCGTCGACGGGATGGTGGTCGTGTCCCCGAGCGCTTCCAAGCGGCACAACCGGCTCGCCCGGTTCCTGGCGAACGCCCTGGACGAGGCGGGTGGCGTCGAATGGAACGCCGACACCGACTTCGACGTCCGGCTGCAGGACGTACCGCTGAACAACCGCCGACCGGACGTCGTGGTCTACCGCGCGGACACGATCGACGAGTCGCCGACCAGACCCCACCACGTCCTGCTGCTGGTCGAGGTGGTCTCGCCGGGCTCGGAGACCACGGACCGGGTGGTCAAGCTGGACCAGTACGCCAAGGCGGGCATCCCGTTCTACTGGCGGGTCGAGCAGGCCGCCGGCCGGGTGCCGATCGTCCACACCTACGTACTGGACGCGGCCGGCGCCGCGTACCGGGTGGGGGAGCTGTTCACCGGGCTGGTCAAGGCCGTGGTGCCGTATCCCGTGGAGGTGGACCTCTCCGGGGTCTGACGGCGGCGTCAGTGCTTGCCCGGCGGGTGGTCGGCCAGGTCGGCGAGGACGTCGGCGTGGCAGGGGAGCGGGGCGCACCAGCAGCCGAGGCGGTGGCCGCGCAGGGGCGGGACGAGGGCCAGCAGCTCCGGGTGGGCGAGCAGGTGGGCGCGGTACTTGACGACCATCTCCTCCCGGGTGAGGTCCGGCCCGGGCCGGTACGGGCAGTGCAGCGGGGACTCGTCGAGGTGCCAGCCGCCGCGGTGCATGGCGCGGCCGACGTAGACGACGTCCTGGTACCCGGGGTCGTCGCGGTGGCCCTTGAGGTTGACCACGGTGGTGCGGCGGGAATCGCTCGGCATGCCGTCCATGCTGGGGCACGCCGGGCCCCCGGGCAGCTCGGGGCGTGTCCCGCGGGCCTCAGCCGGGCCCCGGTGCGGGTGCGGACTCGCCTTGACACGGTTGCGGGCCGGGCGTAGCAAAAGAGCATGCGCCATCCGCACGCGACCGGTGGGGCCCCTGGTGCGCGGCCCGGTCCGGACCGGCCGCGGGAGC
Source organism: Kitasatospora sp. Xyl93 (assembly GCF_055383135.1). Lineage (NCBI taxonomy): Bacteria > Bacillati > Actinomycetota > Actinomycetes > Kitasatosporales > Streptomycetaceae > Kitasatospora > Kitasatospora sp. Xyl93. Next base: position 7,367,331 of record NZ_AP029185.1, read on the forward strand.
CCGGGTCCGGCGCGGAGGCGGACCGGTCGGCCCCGAGGTCCGTCCAGGACACCGTCGGGCAGGCGGACCACCGGCGGGACGAGCTGTTCGCCGAGGCGGTGCGCCGGGTGCTCGGGACCACCGGGGCGTACGGCGCGCTGGTGTACCTGCGCTCGCGGGACCGCCGGTCGCTGGTGCTGCGCACGGTCGCGGGCGTACCGCTGGCGGTGATCAGCCCGTTCCGGCGGGTGCCCGCCGCCGGGCCGATGCCGGTCGCGGCCTGCTTCCGGACCGGGCACGTGATCACCCTGACCGACACCGAGGACACCATGCGGCGCTTCCCGCAGCTCGCGGTGGGCATGCCGTACGACTTCGCCTCCGCCTGCGTGCCGGTGGCGCACGGCGGGGAGCGGTTCGGGGTGCTGAGCGGACTGTGGCCCGCCTCGGACGAGGGGGTGCCGGAATCGGCCGTCCGGCGGCTGACCGAGGTGGCCGACCGACTGGGCGCCGAACTGGCGGGGTTGGCGGAGCCCGCGCAGTCGGTGGAGCCGGGCGGCGAGGTGGCCGTGGTGGAGCTGCCGCCACCGGCGGTGCCGGCCACCCGGGTCGGGCTGTTCGACTGGGACGTCGCCACCGGGGCGCTCGCCGCCGACGAGCGGTTCCAGGAGATCTTCGGCTTCGGGCCGGGTGAGTTCGACGGCACGGTGGCCGCGCTGAACCGCCGGGTCGCCCCCGGCGACCTGCCCGAGTTCCGGGCCGCCGCCCGCATCGCGCTGGAGCGCGGCGAGGTGCTGGCCGCCCGGGTCCGGGTGCTCGGACCGGACGGCCGGCCCTACCCGGTGGAACTGTGGGCGCGGGTGCCCGTGGCGATCTCCGACGGCCGGACCCACCTGGTCGGCGCGGTGCTGGACGCACGGGCCCTCACCGCCGCCGCGGCCGCCGTCGAGCGGCTGCACGAGGGCGTGTTCTCGCTCGACCCGGACGGCCGGATCAGCTACGCCAACCACGCCGTCGAACCGCTGCTCGGGGCCCGCCGCGAGGAGCTGATCGGCCACCAGCCCTGGGAGGTGCTGCCCTGGCTCGCCGACCCCTTCTACGAGAACCGGTACCGCGCCACCCTGCTCTCCCAGCAGCCGACCGCCTTCCTGGCCGCCCGCCCGCCCGCCGGCTGGCTCGCCTTCTCCCTCTACCCGGACGCGCACGGCGTCACCGGCCGGGTGTTCGCGGCCGAGGCACCGCCGGGCGCCGCCGAACCGCCCGTCACCCCGCCGCCCGCCGCCCGCACCGGGGTGGGCGACACCCACCACCTGCTCCAGCTGGCCAGCGCGCTCACCGAGGCCGTCACCGTGCGGGACGTCTGCCGGGCGGTGGCCGAGGAGATCCTGCCGGCCTTCGGCGGCCAGGAGCTCGCGATCTACGCGGTGCGCGAGCAGCGCCTCCACCTGCTCCTGCAGACCGGCTACCCGGACGGCTTCCTGGACGCCTTCGAGGGCCTGCCGACCGACGCCCGGGTGCCCGGCTCGGAGACGCTCAGCACCGGCACCCCGATCTTCTTCGAGTCGGTGCGCGAACTCGCCGCCACCTACCCCGGCCTGGCCCTGGACGAGATGGGCGCCTGGGCCTTCCTGCCGCTGATCGCCTCCGGCCGGCCGGTCGGCAGCTGCATCCTCGGCTTCGACCTGCCGCGCTCCTTCACCGTGGAGGAGCGCGGCCTGCTCACCGCGCTCGGCGGCTTCATCGCCCAGGCCCTGGAGCGCGCCCGGCTGTACGACGCCGAGTTCACGCTCGCCCGCGGGCTGCAGCAGGCGCTGCTGCCGCACCGGCTGCCCGAGGCGCCCGGCATCCGGATCACCGCCCGCTACCTGCCCGGCACCCAGGGCATGGAGATCGGCGGCGACTGGTACGACGCGATCGTCACCGGCCCGGACGTCACCCTGGTGATCGGCGACGTCGAGGGCCACAGCGTCGGCGCGGCCGCCACGATGGGGCAGCTGCGCAGCGCCGTGCGCGCCTTCGCCACCGGCGGCGACCCGCCCGACGAGGTGCTCGCCCGCACCAACCGGCTGCTGCTCGACCTCGACCCCGGACTGCTCGCCAGCTGCTGCCTGGTCCGGCTGACGCCGGCCGTCGGCCTCGCCCGGATCGCCCGGGCCGGGCACCTCCCGCCGGTGCTGCGCCACCCCGGCGGCCGGACCGAGGCGCTGTACGTCGCTGGTGGGCCGCTGCTCGGGGTCGACGAACGGGCCGACTACCCGGTCAGCGACCTGCGGCTGGGCCACGGAGCGGTGCTCGCCCTCTACACCGACGGGCTGGTGGAGGACCCGGCGGTGGCGATCGACCAGGGCGTGGAGCGGCTGCGGGCCGCGCTGGCCCGGGCCCCGGCGGGGGAGGGACTGGAGCAGACGGCCGAGCGGCTGCTGCGCGAGGTCGGCTCGACCCGCCGGGTGGACGACGTGGCGCTGCTGCTCACGGCCTTCGGCTGACCGGCCCAACGGTCGGGCCCCGGTGAGCAGCTGACCGGCGGTCGGGCGGGCCCCTCGCCGGAGCCCGTCCAGGCGACTTTCGTCGGCACCGGGCGGCGACGAAGGAGGACGGCGGGCGCCCCGGCCGGACCGATAGCCTCGACGCGTGGAAGCGATCGCGCGGGCCTGGAAGACAGTGGTACGGACGGCGCTGCCGGGGCCCTGGCGGCCCCGGCGGGTGGTCGGCGAGGCGGTGCTCGCCCTGGTGATGGGCGGGTTCGCCGCGCTGCTGGAACTGCTCTCCAACAGCGGTCTGGCGGTGTCCTTCGGCCTCGCCGTCGCGGTGCTGTGGGTGCTGCGCAGGGGGCTGCCGGCCACCGTGCTGCTCGCCGCCGCGGCCCTCGCCGGCTGGGCGGTCGGGCCGATGCCGCTGCTGGTCTGCGCGGGCTGGACGGCCGGGGCGCGGATCCGCCGGGTGTGGTCGCTGGTCGGCGCCTTCGTCGTGGGGTGGGTGCTGTTCACCGCCACGGGCGTACTGAAGGACTTCACCTCGCTCTCGCCGAAGCTCGTCCTGCCGTTGTCGCTCGGCTTCTTCCTGGTGTCCGCCGTGCTGCCCGCGCTCTACGGCCGCTACCGGGCGCAGCGCCGCGCCCTGCTGGACGCGCTGCGCGAGCGCAACGAGCAGCTGCTGCGCGAGCGGGTCATGGTGGTGCACCAGGCGCGGCTGCGCGAGCGGCACCGGATCGCCCAGGACATGCACGACAGCCTCGGCCACCAACTGGCGCTGATCTCGGTGCACTCGGGTGCGCTGGAGGTGGACCGGACGCTCACCGACCGGCAGCGCGAGGCGGTCGGAGTGCTGCGGCAAGCGGCGGTCGCGGCGATGCGCGAGCTGCGCGAGGTGGTCGGGGTGCTGCACGACGAGTCGACGGCGCTGCCGCCCACCCCCGGGCCGGCCGCCGCCGGGCCGCCGGCCCGGGGCGGGGTGGACGGTGTCGGGGAACTGGTGGAGTCCTCCCGGGCGGCCGGGACGGAGATCGAGCTCACCGTGGAGGGCGAGCGGCGTCCGCTGTCGGCCTCCGTCGACCACGCGGCGTACCGGATCGTGCAGGAGGCGCTCACCAACGCGCACAAGCACGCCCCCGGCGCGCCGATCGGCGTCGCGCTGCGGTACGAGCCGGACGCGCTGGTCGTGGAGGTGACCAACACCCGCGCGCCGGAGCTCGTGGGGGCACGGGTCGGCGCGGGCGCCGCGGTCAGCGGCGGCCAGGGGCTGGCCGGCCTGCGGGAGCGCGCCCGGTTGGTCGGCGGCATGGTGCACGCCGGTCCCACGCCGGAGCACGGCTTCCGGCTGGCGGGCGTCCTCCCGTACGAGGGGGCGGAGCAGGACGCGGCGGCGACGGGCGGGGCCGAGGACTGGACGGTGGACGGCCTGCCGCCGGTCGAGGAGGCGGAGGGCCGGCGGCGCAGCCCGGCGATGGGCTGCGCGCTCGGGGTGGTGGTGGTCGCGCTGGTCGTGCTCGGCCTGCTGGTCTGGAGCGTGGTCGCCTTCGTCAAGGGCACCAACGACGCGACCGTGCAGAAGCCGATGTACGACCAGATCAGGGTCGGCACCGCGGAGACGGAGGTGCTGCAGACGCTGCCGCGCGGCAACGACTTCTTCACCGACACGTACAAGGGGACGGGTCCGGAGGCGCCGGTGGGCGCGCACTGCCGCTGGTTCGTCCTGAGCGGTGCGCCCGGTGCCGGCTGGAACGAGGAGCACGTGGCGCGATTCTGCTTCCGGGACGGGGCGTTGGTGGAGAAACAGGAGTACGTCGCCCGGGTCTGAGTGCCCCCGTGCGCGGGCGGGTGCTCCGACCGGTCCGGTCCGGGCCGGTTTCGGAGCGCGGTGGTCGGGACCGGGGTGGTTCGGAGCGGCCCGCCGGGATGTGAGGATGGTGCCGCAGCCGAAGCACCGTTCGAGGGGGAATGACCAGCGTGATCCGAGTCCTCGTCGCCGACGACGAGCCGCTGATCCGGGCCGGGATCAGGATGATCCTCGGCTCCGCCGACGACATCGAGGTGGTCGCGGAGGCCGCCGACGGGCGGGAGGCGCTGGAGCTCGCGCGGGCGCACCGGGTGGACGTCGTGCTGCTGGACATTCAGATGCCGGTGATGGACGGGCTGACGGCGCTCGCGGAGCTGGCGAAGGTCGCCCCCGGCGCGCGGGCGTTGATCCTCACCACCTTCGGGGAGCGCGAGAACGTCCTGCGCGCCGTGACCGAGGGCGGGGCCGGCTTCCTGCTCAAGGACACCGCGCCGAACGAGCTGATCCAGGCCGTCCGGGCGGCCGCGGGCGGCAACGCCTTCCTCTCCCCGGCCGCCACCCGGCACATCGTCGACTCGCTGGCGTCCGGGCGCAGCGCCTCGCTGGCCGCCCGCGCGGTGGCGGCGCGGCGCCGGCTGGAGGTGCTCACCCCGCGCGAGCTGGAGGTGTTGGCGCTGCTCGGAGAGGGTCTGTCCAACGCCGACGCGGGAGCGCGGATCCACATGAGCGAGGCGACGGTGAAGACCTACGTCAGCCGGATCCTGGCCAAGCTGGGCTGCGAGAACCGGGTCCAGGCGGCGCTGTTGGCCCGGGACGCGGAGCTCGACGGCCGTCACGTCCAGTGATTTCGCGGTCTCGGTGAGTAGCGGCCGTGACGGATCCCACTCGGCGACGGTGCGGAACCGGGAACTCCGGGTGCGGTGGTGACGGTGCGTCACCTGACGATTCCTCGGCGTGGATGGCGTGTGAGCTTTCTCGGAGGGATAGATGTGAGCGAGGGCACGGAATTCGACCATTTGATCTTGAAAATACGGTCAAAAATGGTCAAATCGGGCACCTTTTCTTGATCTGTACCGCCGGTAACAGTCAACTGACCTGCGGCGTCCAAGAATTGCTTGCTGCGTCCGGGTGATGCCCCCTAGCTTCGTTGGCGGCGCAACGAGCGCCACCCGGGTTCACCCCGACGCACTGCCCGCCGCCTGACCAGCGGCGCGAGGGCGGTGCCCGCCGACCAGGCCGGCTCGAACAGGCCGTCGGCGCGCGGAGGTGACCGGGGCGGCACGGCACGTCCGACACGTGTCCGGCCGCCCGTCGAGTGAGGTGAGCGAAAAACTGCCGGCCCCTGTCCCGGGCCTGGTTCCGCATGCCCACCCGGGACTTGTCGAGAGGACTTGTATGAATCCCCGTCACGAGACCGCCGCTGCCACCGACACCACCGCCACCGCCAAGCGCCACCGCGTTCGGATGGCGGTCGTCGCGGGCGCCGCCGTCGCGGCCCTGCCGGTGGCCGGCCTCGTCACGGCCACCTCGGCCTCCGCCGCCACCGCCTCGACCTGGGACGCCGTCGCCCAGTGCGAGAGCGGCGGGAACTGGAGCATCAGCACCGGCAACGGCTTCCACGGCGGACTGCAGTTCACCCCGTCCACCTGGGCCGCGTACGGCGGGACCGCCTACGCCGCCCAGGCCGGCAAGGCGACCAGGGCGCAGCAGATCGCCGTCGCGGAGAAGGTCCTCGCCTCGCAGGGCCCGGGCGCCTGGCCCGTCTGCTCGCAGAAGGCGGGCCTGGGCAGGGGCGGCGCCCCGGCCGCCGTCGACACCTCCGACGGCGCGGCGGCCAAGCCGGCCAAGCCGAGCACGAAGGCGGCCAAGCCCGCGGCCAAGCCGGCGGCGAAGCCCGCCGCCGCGCCCGTCGCCAAGCCGGCGGCCAAGTCGCAGGCGCCCAAGGGGCAGCCCGCGGCCAAGCCCGCGCAGTCCGCGCCGGTCACGCCGGTCGCACCGAAGAACACCGCGGCGGGTGGCTACACCGTCAGGAGCGGTGACACCCTGAGCGACATCGCGGCCAAGTTCGGCACCGACACGGACAGCCTCTACCGGAACAACGTGCGCGTCATCGGCGGCGACCCGGACCTGATCTTCCCGGGCCAGACGCTGGCCGTCTGACGGGATCCGCGCCCGACGGGCTTTCGGCCTGACGTCCCTTCTGCCTGGCGGGATCCCCGCCTCGCGGGTCCGGTCCGACGGCCGACGCCTGACGGAGCCTTCGAACCGGCCGAGCGGCCACCCTGGACGGGGGTGGCCGCTCGGCCGGTTCCGTCGCGTTGGCGGGCCGTTCACGGGCCGTTCGGGGGCTGTTTCGCGGGCTGCCCCCGGGTGGCCGACCGCGCGGGGGCGCGGTGTTCCCCGTGTCGACGGGGCCGGCAGGAGTCGGCGGGCGTCGGCAGGGTCCGGTTCGGAGGGTCCGGGGCGGCGGACGGAAGGTCGTGCCGCCGTTCGCACGCGCCGGAGCCGACCCGGCGGCCGGTGGCCGGTGGTCCGACCGGTGGCAGGTGCGCACGCCGGGGCGCGGGGCGCTTGGAAGCGTTGTTGAACGTTGAACGCAACGTCCGAATACCGCCGGAGGTTTGAAGCGCGCCGGACCAGGATCGAGTCATGTCCGAGATCGGAACGAGGAGTTCTGGAGAGATGACCATGAACGGTGCGGCAGTGCGCAACGGTGGCGACGGCCTCGACGGCAAGGTGGCCCTGGTGACCGGTGGCAGCCGGGGAATCGGGGCGGCGGTCGCCCTGCGGCTGGCGGAGGACGGCGCCGACGTGGTGCTGACCTACCAGGGCGGCGCGGAGCGGGCCGAGGAGGTCGTCGCGAAGATCACCGCGATGGGGCGGACCGGCTGGGCCGTACGGGCGGACAGCGCCGACCCGCAGGCGGTGCAGGGCGTGGTCGAGGCCGTCGTCGAGCGGTTCGGGAGGCTGGACGTCCTGGTGAACAACGCGGGCGTCGGCGTCCTCGGCCCGATCGGCGAGCTCACGCTGGAGGACGTCGACCGGACGCTGGAGGTGAACGTCCGTGCCCCCTTCCTCTACGCCCGGGCGGCCTGCGCGCACCTGGCCGACGGCGGGCGGATCGTCACCGTCGGCAGTTGCGTCGCCCAGCGCGTCGCCTTCCCCGGCGCCACGCTGTACGCGACCAGCAAGGCGGCGCTGATCGGTCTGACCAAGGCGCTGGCCCGGGAGCTCGGGCCGCGCGGGATCACCGCCAACCTCGTCCACCCCGGGCCGATCGACACCGACATGAACCCGGCCGACGGCCCCTCGGCGGAGTTCCAGAGCGGGCTCACCGCGCTCGGCCGCTACGGCACCGGTGCGGAGGTCGCCGCCGCCGTCGCCTACCTGGTGGGCGGGGACGGCCGGTACGTCAGCGGCGCGGAGCTGGCGGTGGACGGCGGCTTCGCCGCCTGACGCGCGGGGGCCGCACGGTGTCGTGCCGGGCGGTGGTCGGCGCCCGCGCTTACGATCACCCGGCACGACACCGCGCTCCCGCACCGGGACCCCGTACCGAGAGGTGTGCCATGACCGCAGCGGAAGACCCGATCGGGCTGCTCGCCCGGGCCCTCGCGCAGACCGCCGGGCTGATCGACGGCACCGGCGTCGAGCTGGCCGGCCACCCGACGCCCTGCCGCTCCTGGGACGTCGGCGACCTGGTCAGCCATCTCCTGTACGACCTGCGGCAGTTCACCGTACGGGCGAAGGGCGGGCAGCCGGACTGGTCGCAGCCCTTCGACCGGGTCGAGGAGGACTGGCTGCACGCCTTCGAGGCCGGGGCGGAGGAGCTGGTAGGCGCCTGGCGCGCGGCCGGCGACCTCGGCGGCACCCTGGAGGTCCCCGGCTTCGGCACCCTGCCGGCCCGCTTCCCGGTGGACCAGCAGATCGCCGAATTCGCCGTCCACGGCTGGGACCTGGCCCGCGCCACCGGCCAGTCCACCGAGGGCCTGGACCACGAGGTCGCACGCGTCGCGCTGGCCTGGGCCGAGGGCGCGCTCAAGCCCGAGTACCGCGGCGCCGAGGAGGACCACCACGCCTTCGGCCCCGCCGTCGCCGTGCCCGAGGACGCCCCGGCGTACGACCGGCTCGCCGCCTTATTCGGCCGCGACCCCCGGGACGCGCCGTAGGCCCTGTCCGCGGATCAGCGGGCGGACCGGACGACGAGCCCGGCGACGCGGAGTCCCCGCCCGGCGGGCGGTGGCGGGCTTCTCGTGACGGGTGGCGAGGCCGCGCAGGGCCGACCGGCGGTGCCGGTCCGGATCAGTGCTCGGCGGCCCGCCGGGCGGCGGCCTGCTTGATCGCCTCGCGGATGCGCGGGTAGGTGCCGCAGCGGCAGATGTTCTGGATCTGGTCGATGTCCGCGTCCGTCGGATTCGGGGTGCGGCGCAGCAGGGCGACGGCGGTCATGATCTGGCCCGGCTGGCAGAAGCCGCACTGGGCGACGTCGCAGGCGAGCCAGGCCTCCTGGACCGGGTGCAGGACCTCGCCGTCGGCCAGGCCCTCGATGGTGGTGACGGTGTGGCCCGCGCAGTCCTTGACGGACCGGGTGCAGGGCTGGAACTCCCGGCCGTCCAGGTGGCTGGTGCAGGCGCGGCAGACGCCCACCCCGCAGCCGTACTTGGGACCGGTGACGCCGAGCTTGTCGCGCAGGACCCAGAGCAGCGGCATGTCGTCCGGGGCCTCGACGGTGACGGGCCGCCCGTTGAGGACGAAGGTGTGGGTGGGCATGGGGAGTCGGGATTCCTCGGCTGGTGGTCAGGAGTCTTGGCGGGACATGAGTTGGCGGTGCGTCAGAAGTTGATCGGGAAGGAGCGCGGGCTGGTGCCGGTCGCCCGGGCGTAGGCGTTGGCGACGGCGGCGGAGGCGGCCGGGACGCCCACCTCGCCCGCGCCGCCGGGCGGTCCGCTCGGCGGCATCAGGTGGATCTCGACCACCGGCGGGGTGTGCCGCTGCCGGGCGTAGTGGAAGTCGCCGTAACTGCCCTCCCGGAAGGCGCCGTTGTCCAGGTGGTTGCCGGCCCGGAGGATCACCGAGATGCCGTCGACCAGCGCGCCGGTCAGCTGGGCCTCCAGGCCCCTGGGGTTGATCACCCGGCCGACGTCGGCGACGATGACGGCCCTGGTCACCCGGGGGTCGGTCCGGTCGGTGGCGTCCAGCTCGACCAGGTAGCCGACGCAGGCGCTGTGCTCGTCGTGGTAGCCGATCCCCTGGGCGTGGCCGGGGGGCATCGGGCGGCCCCAGCCGCCCCGCGCGGCGAGCTCGTCCAGCACCGCCCGCCCGGCGGCGCCGCGCATCCGGGCGCGGCGGAAGGCCAGTTCGTCCTCGCCCATCCGGCGGGCGAGTTCGTCCATCATGATCTCGTCGGAGACCCGGACGGTACCCGAGTAGACCGAGCGCCAGCTGCCGGTGTTCAGCTCCAGCGGCAGTTCGGCGAGCAGCTGGGTGGGCACCCCGACGTCGTACGGGATCTTCTCGGTGAGCAGGAAGAACAGCTCGGAGGCGGTGAGGCCGGCCAGCGGGAGGTCGTAGCCGGCGGCGGTGAGCATGTCGCCGAGGCCGTGGCCGAGGTCGGTCCGGACGCCGGCCACGTGGTGCTCCCAGCTGAACACCTGGCCGAGGCCGTAGGTGGCCCGGACGAGGTGGTGGCTGGCCGGGCGGACCCGGCCGTGGCGCATGTCGTCGTTGCGGGTCCACATCAGCTTGACCGGGCGGCCGGCGGCCTTGGAGACCTGGGCGGCCTCCAAGGCGGCGTCGAAGAACAGCCGTCGGCCGAACGAGCCGCCGCCGCGCACCACGTGGACGGTGACGGCCTTCTCCGGCAGGCCGAGTTCGGCGGCGATGGTGCCCTGGGCGAGGATCGGGCTCTGCGCGGCGAACCACACCTCGGCCCGGTTCGGCCGGACGTCGGCGACGGCGGTGAGCACCTCCATCGGAGCGTGGTTGACGAAGGCGAAGTCGAACTCCCCCTCCACCCGGTGGGCGAACAGCGGCGGCGGGAGGGACGGCAGCTGGGCGGCGCGCAGTCGGGACCGCACGTCGGCGTCGGACAGGCCGACGACCGGGCCCGGGTTCCAGGTGGTGCGCAGCGCGTCGCGGGCCTTGAGCGCCTGGTCGAAGGTCTCGGCCAGGACGGCGACGCCGCTCGGGATCCGCACCACGCCGAGGACTCCGGGCATCGCGCGGGCGGCGGAGGCGTCCAGGGACCTGAGCGTGCCGTTGACGGTGGTCGGGCGGGCGACCACGGTGGGCACGGCGCCCGGGATCCTGAGGTCCCCGGCGTACTGGGCACGCCCGGTGACGATGTCGCGGGCGTCGATCCGGCCGGTCGGCCGGCCCACCAGGCGCAGCTGGTCGGGGTTCTTGGGGACGGCCGGGACGGCGGGGGCGGTGACGCCGGCCGCCTCGGCGGCGAGGTCGCCGTAGCCGAGGCGGCGGCCGTCGGGCGCCACGACGGCGGAGTCGGCGGTGCGCAGGGTGGTCGCGGGAACGTTCCAGCGCTTGGCGGCGGCGGTCACCAGCCGGGCCCGGGCGGCGGCGGCCGCGGCGCGCACCGGGTCGTACAGCGAGCGGATCGAGTTGGAGCCGCCGGTCAGCTGGTTGAAGACGAGTTCGGGGCGGGCGTCGGAGAGCGGGACGTCGACGTCGGAGAGCCGGGCGTCGAGCTCCTCGGCGACGATCATGGCGATCGCGGTGGTGAGGCCCTGGCCGACCTCCAGCCGGGGCAGGTGGAGGACGGCGCGGCCGGCGGGGGTGACTTCGAGGACCAGCAGGTGCGCGGTCGGCAGCCCGGCGATGATCATCGCGTCGCCGAGGTCGACGATGTCCGGGATGCCGGGCAGGCCGATCAACTGCTTCGGGAGGGCGGTCTCGTGGACCGGCACGGAGCCCGCGGGGGGAGCGGGGGCGGCGGCCCGGGCGGTGGCGGGCGCGGCGGTGTCGACGCCGAGGCCGGCGGCGACGGTGAGGGTGGGTGCGGCCAGCAGGTAGGTGAGGAAGCGCCGGCGGCGGGGGCCGCCTGCCGTCGCCCGGGAGGCCGGGCCGGTCGGAGCGGCCGGGGCAGTGGGGCTGGTCGGAGCGTCGGCGGCGTACGGGAGGGCGTGGGCGAGCGGGTGTCCGGCGTCGCCCGGCTGGCCGGTGGAGTCCGAGGGGGCGATGGAGGTGCTGATGGGAGGACACCCTTCGAGCCGGAGGCGGCGACGGAACGGGCGGCCGGGGCGGCCCCGGCCCGGTGCCTGGTCGCGAATGCCGTTGAGCATAGGAGGGCGCTACTGAGGGGTCAACACGGTCAAAGCGGGCCCCTGGTCGGCCCGATCTCGGTTTCGCGCCGGTCGGCGGAGGCGGATTCGGAGCGGGTACGGACGGCGCTTCGCAGGCGCGGGCGAGGCCGGTTCGGTACCGCTCCGAAGGGCGCGGAGGCGCCAACTGACGCCCCTCGCACGAGGGTTCAGCGGTCGGTCGGCGGTACGGCGGCGCCGTGGATTGGCCCAGGGAATTCCTTGATCACTGGACCGGTCCACTGGGCCGGTTCCTCCGTAGGGTAGGGGGCGTGCCGGAGCCGGCGGCGGTGGAGACCGACTCCGCGCGCCGCCCGTCCGGGCGCACCGAACAAGGGTGACGGACCGTGATGAGGTTTACGGCCGTGGACGGGTGCGGGTGACGGACCGTGAGGACGTCCACGGCGGCCGGGTGTCCGGGGCCGGCGGGTGATCCCCGCGAACGAGTGAAGGAGAAGCAGTGCCGACCGACCGAGCCGCCCGTCGGGGCGCCCTGCCGCCCGCCGGTCCCCAGCGGACGCTGGCGGCCGCCCAGTTGGCCGCCGCCGTCGGCGACGGCGCCTACTACACCTGCTCCGCGCTCTACTTCACCCGGGTGGTCGGGATGTCGCCGACCGCCCTCGGGCTCGGCCTCACCCTCGCCTGGGCGCTCGGCTCCCTCGCCGGCGTCCCGCTCGGCTCGCTCGCCGACCGGCGCGGCCCCCGCCGCACCTCGGTGGCGCTCGCGCTCGGCACGGCGGCCGTGGTCGCCGCCCTGCTGGTGATCCGCTCCTACCCGCTGTTCCTGCTCGCGGTCTGCCTCTACGCCACCGCGCAGTCCGGCCTCACCGCCGCCCGGCAGGCGCTGGTCGCCGCCCTGGTGCCGCCCGCGCAGCGGACCGCGCTGCTCGCCCACGTCCAGTCGACCCTCAACGGGGGACTGGCCGTCGGCGCGGCGATCGGCGGCATCGCGCTCGGCGTCGGCACCCGTACCGCCTACCTGGCCGCCTTCGCCGTCACCGCGCTCGGCTTCCTGCTCGGCGCGCTGGTCCTGCGGCGGCTGCCCGAAGCCCCGCCCGCGGCAGGGCCGTCGGACGCCGGGCCGCGCCTCGCCGTGCTGCGCGACCGCCGGTACGCCGCCGTCACCGCCGTCAACGCCGTCCTGCTGCTGCGGATGCCGCTGCTCAGCCTGATCATCCCGCTCTGGATCGCCGCCCGCGCCCCCGGGATCGGCTGGCTCGGCTCGGCGCTCTTCGTGCTCAACACCCTTGCGGTGCTGGCCTTCCAGGTCCGGGCGGCGCGGGGCATCACCGGCCTGGACCCGGCCGCCCGGGCGGTGCGCTCCGCCGGGCTGCTGCTGCTCGGCTCCTGCGCCGTCTTCGGACTGTCCGCGCTGGACGTGCCGGTGTGGGCGGTCGGCGCGCTGCTGGTCGCGGCCTCCGTCCTGCAGGTGACCGGGGAGATGCGGCAGTCCGCCGGCAGCTGGCAGATCGCCTTCGACCTCGCCCCGCCCGGGCGGATCGGCCAGTACCAGGGCTTCTTCGGCACCGGCATCGCCGTCGCCCGCACCCTCGGGCCGCTGCTGCTCACCGCGCTGCTGCTGGAAGGGGGCCTGGCCGGCTGGCTGGTCCTGGGCGGAGTGTTCCTCGTGGCGGGGTACGCGATGGGCCCGGTCGCCCGCTGGGCGGCGCGGGACGGCCGTCACGCGGTGACACCGCCGACACCGGTGGCCGCGGGCGCCTGACCTCGGACCTCGCGACGGCGGGGATGTCACGACGGCGGGGATGTCGCGACGGCGGGGCGGCGGGGACCTTGCGGGCGGCGGGCCGGAAACCGGTGGCCCCGGCCCGCCGCCCGCTGGCATGCTGGCCGCGTGGACCGACCCCAGATCTCGCTCGACTTCGCCCCCGAGCTGCACCTCTTCGTCTCCGCGCCCCGGCGGGCCGGCCGCACCGCGCTGGGCACCGACGGCACCTCCACCCTCGGCCACGTCGTCGAGTCCCTGGGCGTCCCGCTCACCGAGGTCGGCGCACTGCTGGTGGACGGCCGGACCGTGCCCGACACCCACGTCCCGGCCGACGGCGAGGAGATCGCCGTCCGCGCCGTGGCCAGGCCGCAGCCCTCGCCCGTCCCCGCGCGCTTCCTGCTCGACGTCCACCTCGGCACCCTCGCCCGCCGGCTGCGCCTGCTCGGCGTGGACGCCGCGTACGAGAACCCCGACATCGGAGACGCCGCCCTGGCCGCCCGCTCGGCCGCCGAACAGCGGATCATGCTCTCCCGCGACCGCGGCCTGCTGCGCCGCCGCGAACTGTGGGCCGGCGCGTACGTCTACAGCCACCGCCCCGCCGAGCAACTGCGCGACGTGCTCTCCCGTTTCGCGCCGCCGCTCGCGCCCTGGAGCCGCTGCACCACCTGCAACGGCACCCTGCTCCCGGCCACCAAGACCTCGGTGCGCGAGCAGCTGCGGGACGGCACCGAGCGCTCCTACGACGCCTTCGCCCGGTGCACCGACTGCGGCCAGGCCTACTGGCGCGGTGCCCACCACGCCCGGCTGGAGGCGATCGTCACCGAGGCGGTGCGCGACTTCGGCGGCGGCGGCGACGGCCGGACGGGCGGGCCGAGCGGTTCGGGCGGGACCGGCGCCACCGGCCAGGAGCCCGGGGACGGCCAGGGCCGGGTCGTGGTCGTCCCGGGGTGGAGCGCTCCGGCGGACGGCCCGTTGTCGTAGAACACCAGGGCCGTCGTACGGGGCGCCCGGCCCGGGCCGGACGCCCCGCCCCCGTCAGGCGTCCACGACCTCCAGCCCGTACGCGATCACGGCCTGTCGCAGCCCGCCCGGGTACCCGGCGAGCGCCGGGGTGAACTCCCAGTCCCCGGACGGCTCGCGGTCGAACCGGCCGAGCCGCATCGCGGTGTTGGTCTCCGCGCCGTCCGCCAGGTGCACCACGGCCGCGTCCTGCCCGGAGCCGGCCTCCAGGATCAGCGCCGGCCCGGCGAACCCGCCCATGGTGGCCTCCGGGTGGTTCTCGGTGTCGGCGGCGGCGATGACGACCAGCCGGTCGACCTCGGCGGGCAGCGCGTCGAAGTCGACCATCAGGCAGGCGTTCGCGTCGCCGTAGCCGGTCACCAGCCGCACCGAACCGTCGGGCGTCGAACCGTTGTTGTAGAACACCAGGTGGTCGTCGGAGAGCGCCACGTTCCCGGTGCAGACCAGGGCGGCGATGTCGTACTCCTCCTCCCCGGTCCAGTGCAGCAGCAGCCGGGACGGCTCGGTGGCCACCTCGATCGCGGGCAGCCCGTCCAGGGCGCCGGCCTCGGCGGCGGCCTCGTCCTGGGCGTCCGCGAAGACCTCGTGGAAACCGTGGTGCTTGAGCAGGCCGACCAGCTCGGCGCCGTTGAGCAGGGTGATCGGCTTGCCCGCGACGAACTGGTGCGAGCTGGGGCCGAACCTGCTGGTGGTGACCAGGACGGCCTTGGTCGCGGCCTGGTCGTGCCGCAGCGTCCCGTACAGGTCCCGCACCGCGGAGGGCGCCACCGTGTCCCGGTACCGCTTCACCTGCACGATGACGTTGCCGCCGCGGAACGGGTCCGGGTCGATGCCGCGGACGTCCACCCCGCCGTCCCGCGACCGGGCGGTCAGCTCGACCTTCATGCCCATCGCCTCCATCAGCCGGGCGATCAGTCCCTCGAACTCGACCGGGTCCATCGCCAGCAGCAGCTGGAGCTCGCGGACGCGCCTCGCCATCCGGCCGCGGTTGGCGTTGGTGTCGTCGCGGAGGTGTCGGAACAGCGCGCGCTGCGCGCGGCGTTCGTCGGTGTCGGGGTTGCTGAGGCGGTGGAGCTTCCGGCTCCGGGACATGGGCGTGCCCCCTCTTGCATGGTGACGGTTGTTGCAGGCGTCACCGTAGGGGAATCGTGGACGAAGAACTGCCGGGCCGTCAGTTCGCCGCACAATCGAGACCTGGGGCGACGCGCGGCGCTACGGCGCCCGCAGGTCCAGGGTCCAGGCGTGGGTGGTGTAGGCCCCCATGCGGGTGGGATGGCGTTCCACCAGGTTGACGGTGAGGCGGTCGGCGGTGCGGTGCAGCGAGCCGCTGAAGCGCGGCCGGTCCTCCGGGGGCAGGGGCAGCAGTTCGGCCAGCACGGCGTGGTCCAGGTCCCGGCCGACCGCGCGCAGCACCCCCGCGTCCAGCACCAGCAGGGTGCCGTCCGACAGCACCAGCGGCGGCGGGGCCTGCGGGTCGGTGAGCCGCGGGCCGGGCTCGATCCGGCCGCCGGGCAGCAGGCGGACCACCCGGCTCCCGGTGGGGTGGCGGCGGTCCGTCTCGACCACCCGCAGGCCGCTGCCGACCACGTAGTGGCCGTAGCTGCGCCAGGAGTCGACCAGGGCGCCGTCCCGGTCGTACGCCCAGGTGTCGAAGGTGTCGTAGCCCTCCAGGCCGAGCACGAAGCGGCCGCCGCCGAGCGCCGCGCCGCGCTCGCCGCGCAGTTCGGCGACGGTGCGGCCGTCGGCGAGGTCCAGCAGCAGGGCCGGGCCGAGGTGGCCCCAGGCGGTGTACTCGAAGGAGTCGGTGGTGACCAGCGCCCGTCCGGAGGACAGGTGCGCCGCGTTCGGACGGCCCGGGCAGGACCGCCGCCAGCGGACGCCGCCGGTGGCGTCGGCGCAGACGAGTCCGCCGTCCCGGGCGTGCAGTTCGATCCCGTCCCGGCGGGCCAGCGGCCCCTCCGGGAGCCCCTGCGGCCGACCGCCCCTGCGGCGACGGTGGTCCAGGACAGTGACCCGCCAGCTCCCCATGTGCCGGATGGTAGTGGAGCCGGCTGAACGGCGGGGGTGCTTTCGGTGGCCGCCCGGACGGCGGACAATCCCCGCAGAAGCCGAGGAGGAGCCGAAGGAGGAGGCCGCGGTGGAGTTCGAGGTCATGATCGAGATCCCGCAGGGGTCGCGGAACAAGTACGTGATGGACTTCGTCGCGGGCCGGATCCGGCTGGACCGCACCCTCTTCACGGCCACCGCCTACCCCACCGACTACGGCTACGTCGAGGGCACCCTCGGCGGCGACGGCGAGCCGCTGGACGCCCTGGTGCTCGGCGGCGAGCCGGCCGTCCCCGGCTGCGTGCTGACCTGCCGGGCGGTGGGCCTGTGGGTGATGCGCGACGAGCGCGGCCCGGACCAGAAGGTGCTCTGCGTGCCGGCCCGCGACCCGCGCTACGCGGACCTGCGGGACATCGGCGACCTGCGCGAGTTCGACCTGCTGGAGATCACCCACTTCTTCCAGGTGTACAAGGACCTGGAGCGCGGCAAGTCCGTCGAGGGCTCGCACTGGGCGGGCCGCGACGCCGCCTACGCCGAGATCGCCGAGTCGCGCGCCCGCGCGGCGGGCACCCGCTACGCCGACCCGGCGTAGCGGGTGCCCGGGGCCCGGGACGAGCGGCCGGTCCCGGACCGGCCGTCAGGACTGGGGTGGGGCCGACCGGGAAGGACGGCCCGTCAGAGCCGGACGGTGCTCAGGATCGCCCGCACCTCGTCGCCGATCGCGGCCTCGTTCCGCTCGAACTCCGGTGCGGTGAGCAGGTCCGGGTCGGACGGCAGCCCGGTCAGCACCGGGGTGTGCAGATGGCCGCCGGGGAGGTCCGGGGCGAGGAACGCGCGCAGCCGGTTGGAGCGGTAGGCGACCTCGTTGGAGAGGTACCCGCCGCCGCCACCGGCGACCGCGCGGGAGCCGGGGGTGGGGCCGTCCGGCCGGAAGACCGGGGCGGTGGCGCCCGCCGGGATCTCGGTGACGAAGGTGTTGAGCAGCACCGGGAAGGGCTGCTGGACGGCCGTCATGGCGTCGGTCGGCAGCGTGGTGCGGATGAACTGCGGCCCGGGGCCCAGCCCGGGGGCGTCCACCGGGTGCAGGAAGGTGCCGCCGGAGAGCGCGGCCACGTTGTCGGTCGCCGGGTCGGCGGAGCGGGCGCGCCCGGCCCACCGCTCCAGGGTGAACTTGCCCGGGTAGCCCTGGCTGATGCTGGTGATCAGGTCGGCGGACCGCCGGCCCGGCCGCAGGTGCGGGGCGAAGGCGCGCTCCACGATGCCGTCGTCGAAGTCCCCGTAGCGCACCGGCAGCACGACCGCCCGGACCTCCGCGGTGCTGCCGTCGGCGAGCGTGATCCGCTGCCCGTGCAGCTGCAGGACGGCCGAGCCGGAGGGGTTGGCGCGGCGCGGCTCGGTGTCCAGGCCGAACGGGTCGAAGCCGCTGACGAAGATCCTCCGGACGTCGGGGGCGGCGCTGAAGCCGTCGTCCAGACCGCGTGAGGCGTCCTCGAAGCGGGCCCGCAGCGCGGCGTGGTCGACGTCGAACCCGGGCTGCCAGCGCGCCAGTCGGACGGTCATGGCGAGCCTGGTCCAGTACAGCGGGCGGTCGTCCCGGGCGGGCAGGTCGCCGCTCGGGCGGCGGCCCTGGGCGCGGTCCAGGCCGGCCTGCCAGAGCGTCCGGCCCCAGGCGGCCACCACCCGCTCGGCCTGCCGGGCGTTTCGGGCGGCGCACAGGGCGGAGGGGAAGGCCCCGGGCAGCTCGCCCAGGCCGGAGCGCTCGGTGAACCCGGCCGTACGGGCGTCCTGGAGGCGGGCCTGCTCGGCGTCCAGCGGTACGGTGGCGGAGGTGCGGCAGCCGGCCGGGGCGGCCTGGGCGGCGGCCGGGGCCAGCAGGGCGGCGAGCGTTCCGGTGAGTGCGGCGGCCAGTCCGGCGGCGCGGCGTAGACATGTCATGTCCGCTGACAATAGGTCCGGGCCTGACGGCCCGCCAGGGTGCCGCCGCGCTGCCCGTAGGCTGGGCCGGTGACCTCGCCCGACCTCTCCCTGAAGACCCTGATCGCCGACCCGTACGGCGGCTACACCCGGCTGCGCGCCGACGCCCCGGTCCACCGGGTCATCGGCCCGGACGGCCTGCCGTTCTGGCTGGTGACCCGCTACGCCGACGTCCGCCAGGCGCTCGCCGACCCCCGGCTCGCCCTCGACAAGGCGCACGCCGCGCCCGGCAACTACCGGGGCTTCGCGCTGCCGCCCGCGCTGGACGCCAACCTGCTCAACATGGACCCGCCTGACCACACCCGGATCCGGCGGCTGGTCTCCCAGGCCTTCACCCCGCGCCGGGTCGCCGCCCTGCGCGCGCCGATCGAGAAGGTCGCCGAGCAACTGCTCGACGCCATCGAGCCGCTCGGCCGCGCCGACCTGCTCGCGACCTACGCCGCGCCGCTGCCGATCACCGTCATCTGCGACCTGCTCGGCGTCCCCGAGGACGACCGGCACGACTTCCGCGCCTGGACCGACTCCCTGATCACCCCCGACCCCGACCGCCCCGAGGCGGCCAGGGCCGCCGTCAAGGCGATGCTCGGCTTCTTCACCGGCCTGATCGAGCGCAAGCGCACCGAACCCGGCGACGACCTGCTCTCCGACCTGATCGCCGCCCGGGACGACCAGGAGGGCGGCGGACGGCTCAGTGAGGACGAGCTGACCTCGCTCGCCTTCCTGATCCTCTTCGCCGGCTACGAGAACACCGTCCACCTGATCGCCAACGCCGTCCTGGCCCTGCTCACCCACCCCGGGCAGCTGGCCGCCCTGCGCGCCGAACCGGAGCTGATCGGCGGAGCGGTCGAGGAGTTCGCCCGCTTCGACGGCCCCGCCCCGCTGGCCATCCGGCGCTTCCCGCGCGAGGACCTCGCCATCGGCGGCGTCACCGTCCCGGCGGGGGAGACCGTGCTGCTCGCGCTCGGCTCCGCCAACCGCGACCCGGAGCAGTTCACCGACCCCGACCGGCTCGACCTGCACCGCCGGGAGACCGGCCACCTCGCCCTCGGGCACGGCATCCACTACTGCCTGGGCGCGCCGCTCGCCCGGATGGAGACCGCCCTCGCGCTCACCGCGCTGCTGCGCCGCTTCCCCGGACTCGCCCTGGACGTGCCGGTCGAGCGGCTGCGCCACCGGCCCACGCTGCGCGCCCGGGGGCTGTTGGAGCTGCCCGTCCGGTACTGAGACCGGTGCCGAGACCGGTGCCGAGACCGGTGCCGGGAGGGCCGCCGAAGGGCGCCCGGGGCGTCGCCCCAGGCGCCGCTCGGGGTCTTCCGGCGCCGGTCGGGCGGGGTTCCGCCGCTGGTGGGGCGGTGTTCCGGCGTTGACGGAAAACCGACGGTTCGCCCGGGAACCGATGCGAGTTCTACAGCGTTGTCGAGGTTGAAACAGCGGTACTCGTACGGTGGTGGAGGAAGTTTCCATGAGCGTGGCCCTGACGAAGGGCGGCAACGTCTCCCTGGGCAGGCAGGCCCCCGGGCTGCAGGTGGTGCGAGTGGGCCTCGGCTGGACGGCCGGGGCCGGGTACGACCTGGACGCCAGCGCGCTGCTCTGCGGGGCGGACGGGAAGGTCGCCTCGGACCAGCACTTCGTCTTCTTCAACAACCTGCGGAGCCCGGACGGCTCGGTACGCCACCAGGGCGCGACCGGCGGCGGCGCGGACCGGGAGCAGATCGAGGTCCGGCTCGCGGAGGTCTCCGCCGCGGTGGAGCGGATCGTCTTCGCGGTGGCGATCTACGACGCGGCGCAGCGGCGGCAGTCCTTCGGGCAGGTCCGCGGCGCCCACATCCGGGTCGTCGACCCGGACGGCGGCGCCGAGGTGGCCCGGTACGACGTGGCGCCGGAGGCCGGCAGCGAGACGGCGATGGTGTTCGGCGAGCTGTACCGGCACGGCGCGGACTGGAAGTTCCGGGCGGTCGGGCAGGGGTACGCCGCGGGGCTGGCGGGCATCGCCGCCGACTTCGGGGTGGACGTCCTGCAGCCGGCGCCCGCCGCCGCCCCGGCCGTGCCACCCGCCCCGCCCGCCCCGCCCGCCCCGATCGCACCGCCAGCCCCGCTCGCTCCGGCGAAGCCGCCGGTCGCGCCGCCCGTCGTCCCGGTCGCGGCGGTGGCGGCGCCGGTGCCCGCCGTGGCGCCCGCCGCCGCACCCGCCGTTCCGACGGCCTGGCCCGGATCAGGGAGTTCCCCCGTGACGTGTTTCTTCGACCCCTCGCACGGCGCCGGCACCGCGGCGGTGCTCTGGTCCCCGCAGTGGGGCGCGCCGCGCCAGATCGAGGCCTGCGCGGCCTGCGCCCAGCGGGTGCAGACCACCGCGCCGCCGTTCTACACCCCGGCGCAGGGCGGCTACCCGCAGCCGGTCCCGCAGGGCCAGCCGCAGTCCCCCGGCCAGCAGGCCCAGGGCGGGCGGCGCTTCGGGGCCGGCGCGCTGATCGGGGCGGGCGCGGCCGGCCTGGTCGGTGGCGCGCTGCTGAACGAGGCCTTCGACGACGACCCGCAGGTGGTCGTCAACAACTACTACGAGGACGACGGCTTCTTCTAGGAGGCTTCCGCCAGGCCGTCAGGCCGTGGTCCCCGGAGGGGCCGCCGGGGACGCCCCCGGCGGCCCGCGCCGTCGGTGCGGTGCGCTTGAATGCCCGGGAGCACCGTTCCGACCGGGGGAGATGTACCGATGACCACGTCCGACGCCGAACTGGCGGCCGCCGCCGCGAACCCCACCGCGGCCTGGCTGGAGTCCTGCTTCGGGCCGGGCGCGCTGTGGCGGCCCGAGCCGGGGGAACTGCCCGGGCGGCTGACGTCGCAGGGCGCCCGGGCGTTCCTGACCGAGGTCGGCCTGCCGGCCGTCGAGCTCGGCTTCCTCGGCTTCGACGCCACCGACCTGCCCGAGCGCGGGATGTGGGAGGCGGATCTGGACGACCTGTTCGGCGAGCGCACGCCGGACGACGACACTCCGCCGAGCAACTGGGGTTACTGCGTCGGCACCTTCGACGCGTGGCACCTGATGGTGGCCGGCGACGGCGCCGTACGGATCTACAACGCGGACGGCTGGGACCACGGGCGCGGCTACGGCGGCTGGGCGGCCGACTCGCTGCCCGCGCTGGTCGGCGCGCTGGCGGTGCTGGCCCGGCTGGAGGAGCGGATCCGCGAGGGCGACGCCGGGGCCGCGCTGGACGGGTTCGCCGCGCTGGTGGCCGAGTTGGGGCAGGGGCCGGACGACTCGGACCTCTGGGTGCGGCTGCTGGAGGACCTGCGCGAGGAGTACGCGGAGCCGGACGAGGACTGACCGTCCCGTGCCGGGCGGCCGCACAACGCTTCTGCGCTGTGCGGCCGTCGGCGTTCTCGCCGGCCGTGCGGTCAGGCTCCCCGGCGCCGGTACGCCCCGGCCCGGGCCGCCGCCACGGCGGCCTCCGCCGCGCGGTCGGCGGCCGCCTCGTCCAGCGGTTCGGCGGTGGTGAGCATCCGGTAGTAGAGCGGCGCCGAGACCGCCCGGACGACCTCGAACTCATCTGTGTCCGCCGGGAGTTCGCCGCGTTCGACGGCCGCGGTGACGCACGGCGCCCACTCCTCGACCCGGCGCCGGTAGAAGTGCCGCAGCGCCTCGGCCGCGTCCGGGTCGCAGGTCGCCGCCACGATGACGGCGCGGAACAGCGCGCCCTGCCGGGGGTCGGCCAGGGTCTGCTGGACGAGCCGGGCGTTGGCCCGCAGGTCCCCGGCGAGGGAGCCGCTGTCGGTGCGCGGCAGCGACTGTTCGGCCATGTCCGCGAGGAGGTCCGCGACCAGTGCGGTGGTGCCGCCCCAGCGGCGGTAGACGGTGGTGCGGCCGACCTCGGCCCGCTGGGCGATGTCGCCGAGGTCGAGGCCACTGAAGCCGTGCTCGACCAGGGCGTCCTCGGCGGCGCGCAGGACGGCGGCGCGCACCCGGGCGGTCCGGCCGCCGGGGCGGACCGTGCCGGGCGTCGTCGGCTCGGGCGTCGAAGGCTCGGGTGTCGTCGGCTCGGACGGGGACGATTCGGACCGGGACGAGTCGGGCGGGGACGGCTCGGACGACGGCGCCGGCGGGGAGGGCTCGACCATTAACGGGATTCCTGTTCCATTAGGCGGCTGGACTCTGCTAGGTTCGAGGCATCCTAACGGAACGGGAGTCCCATTAGGGGCTTCGAGGGGAGAACCGTCATGACCGACACCACCGGCACCGCAGGCACCACCGCCATGGAGTACCGCCGCCTCGGCGCGTCCGGCCTCAAGGTGCCCGCACTCAGCCTCGGCACCGGCACCTTCGGCGGCCGCGGCCCGCTGTTCGGCGCCTGGGGCACCACCGACGTCCAGGAGGCCCGCCGGCTGCTCGACATCGCCATCGACGCCGGGGTCACCCTCTTCGACACCGCCGACGTCTACTCCGACGGCGCCTCCGAGGAGGTGCTCGGCCAGGCCGTCCGCGGCCGCCGCGACCAGGTGCTGATCTCCACCAAGGCCGGACTGCCCACCGGCGACGGCCCGCAGGACGCCGGCACCTCCCGCGCCCGGCTCGTCCGGAGCGTGGACGACGCGCTGCGCCGCCTCGGCACCGACTACCTGGACCTCTTCCAGCTGCACGCCTACGACGCCGGCACCCCGATCGAGGAGGTGCTCGCCACCCTGGAGGACCTGGTCCGGGCCGGCAAGATCCGCTACACCGGCGTCTCCAACTTCTCCGGCTGGCAGCTGATGAAGTCCCTCGCCCTCGCCGACCGGCACGGCCGCCCCCGGTACGCCGCGCACCAGGTCTACTACTCCCTCGTCGGCCGCGACTACGAGTGGGAGCTGATGCCGCTCGCCCGGGAGGAGGGCGTCGGCGCCCTGGTCTGGAGCCCGCTCGGCTGGGGCCGGCTCACCGGGAGGATCCGCCGGGGGCAGCCGCTCCCGGCCGGCAGTCGGCTGCACGACACCGCGGACTACGGCCCGCCGGTGGAGGACGAGCTGCTGTACCGGGTGGTCGACGCGCTGGACGGGATCGCCGCCGAGACCGGCCGCACCGTCCCCCAGGTGGCGATCAACTGGCTGCTGCGCCGCCCGACCGTCTCCTCGGTCATCATCGGCGCCCGCAACGAGGAGCAGCTGCGCCAGAACCTCGGCGCGGTCGGCTGGTCCCTGACGGAGGAGCAGGTGGCCCGGCTGGACGCGGCCAGCACCCGCACCGCGCCGTACCCGTACTTCCCCTACCGCCGGCAGGAGGCCTTCGCCCGGCTGAACCCGCCGCTGGCCGGCTGAGGTCCCGGTCGGGGGACACTACGCACCGTCACCTCGCAGCGTTCCCGGCCACGCGCGGTGAGACCGGATCGGCGCGTGTTGCCGGGGTGGGGAGGTGTCGTAAGGCTGATGGCCCCGCAGGAGCGAGGGTGACGGCGGGCCCTAGCGGCGGTGCCAGGCGGCGAGGAGCGCGGCCTCCCGGGCGGGGTCGAGGGTGCCCGGTACGGGCGGGAACGGCTGGATGTCCCGGGCGGTGTCGGCCACCGGGCGCAGGGCCAGGCCGGTGGCGAGGGCGGCGGCCGGATCGGCGGTGCTGGTGGCGCGGGTCTCCGGGGTGGCCGGCCAGAGCGGGAGCGCCTGTTCCGTGACCCCGGCCGCGCGGAGGAACTCCTCGTCCACCCAGGTGAGAGCGGTGCCGGGCGGGGCGACCGCCGAGGCGACGGCGTCGAGCAGGTCGCCCAGACCGAACGGCGGGGGAGTGGCGGCGTGGTACGCGCCGGAGGCGCCGCGCTCCAGCAGGGCGAGCATCCAGGCGGCGAGGTCGCGGGCGTCGACCACCTGCACCGGTGCGTCCGGCCGGCCGGGGGCGAGCACCTCGCCGCCGCGGGCGAGGCGTTCCACCCAGTAGTCGAAGCGGTGGGTGTAGTCGTGGGGGCCGATCACGTACGTCGGGCGGATCAGCAGCGCCCCCGGGCCGAAGGCCTCCCGGGCGGCGCGCTCGCACTGGACCTTGAGGACGCCGTAGCTCCCGGCGGTGACCTCCTCGGCCTCCGGTCCGTCGGCGGGCAGCAGCGGGGAGTCCTCGGCGTAGCCGGGGGCGGCCGGGACGTCGTACACCGCGAGCGACGAGACCAGCAGGTAGCGCCCGGCGCTGCCGGGGTCGAGGGCGGCCGCCAACTCCCGGACCTGGCGGGGGAAGTAGGCACAGAGGTCGACGGTGGCGTCCCAGCTGCGGCCGCGCAGCACGGACAGGTCGGCGTCGCGGTCGGCGATCAGGTGGGTGGCGTCCGGGAGCAGTCCGGCGCCGGACCGGCCCCGGTGCAGCACCGTGACGTCGTGCCCGGCGGCCAGTGCCGCCTCGGCGAAGTGGAGACCGATGAAGCGGGTGCCGCCCATGACCAGAATGCGCATCAGAACATCGTGCCAGCCCGCCCGGTGCCGGTGCCAACCGGCGCCGGATTGGTGCCCGAGTTGTGGGTGGGGTGCGTGAGTCCGTGGGCGGTGTGTACGGTTCCGGGGGGAACCGTGTTCGACGGCCGACGACATCGAACGGCGGCCGTCGGCCCTGGTGGAACGCGGTGGGCCCGATCGTCGCTGGTCGGCCGCCCGGCGGCGGCGCGGCGAAGCGGAACCGTGACGGCCTCGTAACTCCTGATGCGCCGTCAAAGTTCCTTGTTTCCCGGCGAACTTGTGTGAAGGCCCTTTAAGCTCCCGTTAACAATGGCGGTTTTTCGCCGCTCACGAACTCCCTCACGAGGTCGGGCGGAAGGCCCAACTGAACAATGAGAGCAGGGATGACGACGACGACTGAACGAACGGCCGGTGGCGCGCGCGGCCCGGACCGTCGGCGACACGGCGGGGCCGGTCGCACCGTGGCCGGTGCGGCGGCCCTGGCCGTGGTGATCGGCGCCGGCGCGTTGGCGGCGGCCCCCGCGGCCTTCCCGGCGGCCGGCGACGGGACGGTGACGGTCCGGGTGATCCGGGCCGTGGACACCGACGGGGTGTGGTCGCCCGGGCTGGAATCGACCATGGCGGGCGTGCGGGTGACGCTCACCGACGACGCCGGGGTGGCCGTCGAGGGCACCACGGCGGCCGACGGCACGCTGACGCTGTCGCCGGCCACGAGCAAGCTGACCGGCGGCAAGTACCGGGTGCAGGTGGTGAACCCGAAGCCGGGCGTGCTCCACCCGGCCTTCGCCTCGCGCCAGGGCCTGGACGGCGCGCCCAACCAGCTGAGCTCCAACGAGGAGTTCGTCGACCTCTCCGGCGGCAAGAAGGTCGAACTCACCACGGGGCTGTGGAGCCCGGGTGACTACTGCCAGAAGAACGCGCCGCTGGTGTCGACCTGTCAGAACCCGCCCGGGGAGGGCGACGCGCAGCACACGCTGGTGTCCTTCCCGTACCAGTCCCGGGGGACGGCCGGCACGGGCTTCACCCTGACCGACGTGGCCACGGCCGGGCAGACCGGGAACCTCTACGGCATCGCCTGGAACAAGGCCGACCGGCGGGTGTTCTCCTCGGCCCAGGCCAAGCGGACGACCGCCTACGGCCCCGGCGGCCCCGGCGGCGTCTACGTCACCGACTGGGACACGAAGAAGACCACGCTGTTCACCACCGTCCCGGACGCGGGCACCACCCCGCACGGCCCGGGCAACGACGACGGCTTCCTGGCCGCGGTCGGAAAGGAGAGCCTCGGCGGCATCAAGATCACCGACGACGGCAAGGACCTGTTCGTCGTCAACCTCCACGACCGCAAGCTCTACCGGTACGACGCCACCGCGGCGACGGCGGCCGCGCCCAAGGCCGCCTACGCCATCCCGGACCCGGGCTGCCCGGCCCCGCGGGACTGGCGTCCGTACGGCCTCGGCATCCAGGACGGCACCGGCTTCCTCGGCGGTGTCTGCTCCGGCGAGTCCACCGGCAAGGCCGCCGACCTGCGGGCCGTGGTGCTGCCGTTCGACCTGGCCACCGGCGCCTTCAAGCCGGCGGTGCTGAACCAGCCGCTCGACTACCCGCGCGGCACCACGGTGGGCGGGCCGTGCCCGGGCACCGGCTGGTTCCCGTGGCAGGACACCTTCCCGACCACCCAGAACGGCCAGGCCTGCGGGGACAACTACCTCGCCAACCCCGAGCCGGCGGTGGCCGAGATCGCGTTCGAGACGGACGGCTCGATGCTGCTCGCCTTCCGGGACCGCTTCGGAGACCAGTCGGCGGCCAACCCGACGGGCAACGTGATGGCCAAGGTGCTGCCCGGCGGTGACCTCCTCAAGGCCTGCCTGTCGAACGGCACCTACGTGCTGGACACCAACCTGGGCTGCGGTTCCACGGCCCGGGGCCAGCGGTTCTTCGACAACGCCCGGATCGGCCACAACAACCCCGCCAACGCCGGGATGGCGTTCTCGAAGGTCGAGGACTCCATCGTGGCCTCGGGCTACGACAGCGACAGCCGCGCCTACGGGTACGGCAGCGCCTTCCAGAAGCGCAACGGCAAGGCGGACGGCGGCGTACGGCTCAACGCGGGCGCGGGCATCCCGCCGTTCGGCAAGGGCGCCGCGATGGGCGACCTGGAGGTCCTCTGCGACCAGGCACCGCTCCAGATCGGCAACCGGGTCTGGTACGACCCCGAGCGCAGCGGCCTCCAGCTGCCGGGCCAGCGCCCGGTGCCGGGTGCCACCGTCCACCTGTACGACGCGGCGGGGAAGCTCGTCGGGACGACCAGGACGACCAAGCGCGGCGAGTACTACTTCGACGACAGCAATGTCGAGGGCGGCCTCAAGCCGCGGACCAAGTACACGATCAAGCTGGACAACCCGGCGGACTACGCCAAGGACGGCCCCCTCTTCCAGTGGGTGCCGACCGCCAACGAGGTCGGTGACAACCACTTCATCGACTCCAAGGGCGTCGTCCCGAAGGACGGCAGGTACCCGGAGCGGGCGCTGACCACCGGCGGCCCCGGCGAGAACGACCACACCTACGACTTCGGCTTCCGCCAGCAGGAGGGCGCGCTGCGCCTGGTCAAGCACGACCAGGACGGCAAGCCGCTGGCCGGCGCCAAGTTCCAGTTGTGGCACGAGACCAACGGGACCGACGGGCTCCAGTCGACCGGCGACAAGCCGGACGCCAAGGTCGGTGCCCCCTGCACGACCGGGGCCGACGGCATCTGCCGGGGCACGGGCGTACCCGGCTCGTACTACTGGCAGGAGCTGAGCCCGCCGGACGGCTACGCGGCGCCGGAGGTCACCGTCTTCGGCCCGCTGAAGCTGACCTCGGCGAACCTCGACGCCGGTGTGGAGGTGACGGCCGTCAACAAGCTGATCCCCACCCCGACGCCGACGCCCACCCCGACCCCGACCCCGACCGTGACGCCGACCCCGGCGCCGACGTCGGCGGCTCCGGTGCCGCCCGCACCGCAGCCCCCCGCACCCGGGCACCTGCCCAACACCGGTGCGGGCGAGGGGATGCCGATCGCGCTGACCAGCGCGGCGGCGCTGATCGTCCTCGGCACCGCCATGGTGCTGGTGGTCCGTAGGCGCAAGGCCGCCCAGCGCGGCTGACCCTGACGGGCGCCCGGAAGCGGGGCGCCCGTCGTGGGGCCCGGTGCGGGGAGACCCGTCCCGGGCCCGATCGGGCGGGTTCGTGGGACCTCTGGTCCCCGGGCCCGCCCGACTGTCGTGTCCGACCGAGGAGAGGGAGCGGGCCGTATGCCCCGCAAGACGAAGGCCGACGGTGTGCCCCGCGAGGCGCAGGCCGCGGACGTCCCGCGCAAGGCGCAGGCCGCGGACGTCCCGCGCAAGGCGCAGGCCGCGGACGTCCCGCGCAAGGCGCAGGCCGCGGACGTCCCGCGCAAGGCGAAGGCCGGCGGTGGGTCCCGAAAGGCGGAGGCCGGCGGGGGCGGGCGCGGGCCCCGGCGGTCCGGCTGGCTCAAGGCGCTGGTCGCGGTCGTGGTGTGCGGCACCGCGGCGGGCGGCCTGGCCGTCTACCGGACGGTCTCCGACGAGGCCGCCGAACGCCCGGTGACCACCGACGAGGCGGGGCGGCTCGCGCTGTCCCGCCTGAACCTCTACCAGGCCAGCCCGGTGGCGGTGGCGGTCACGGCCGACGAGGGCGGCGGCGTGAGCATCCGGGTCGAGGGGGTCGTCGACTACCGCAACCACCGGGGGGTGGGCCGCTACCGGACCACGGGCGCGAGCGGACCGCTGGACCACGGCCTGATCGTCTGGGACACCGGCGGCCTGGGGCTGGCTCCCGAGCCGTCCGCCGGCACCGCCGCCTCCGGTACTGGCGGCCCCGGTACCGGCAGCCCCACCAGTGCCGCCCCCGACACCCCGGCCTGGCAGCAGGCCGAGCACATCCCGCGCCAGGGCTGGTCACCGCGCGGCTACACGGCGGACCCGCTGGACGCCGGGCTGAACCTGCTGGTCCAACTCGGTGCGGACCGTCCCGACAACCCGCTGCTGGTCGGCCAGTCCGGGGCCCGCTGGCTGGGCCGGGACCGGATCGACGGCCGGAGCTACGACCGCATCGCCGGGCCGCGCGCCCAGGGCGCCGCACCCGACGGGGCCCGCTCGCCGCTCACCTACTGGGTCGACGGCGACGGCGGACTGCGCCGGGTGACGATGCGGATGCCCGGGCTGGGCACCCCGACCACCGTCGAGTTCACCGGACGGCAGCCGGACGCCAAGCTGCCCGAGGCTCCGTGGCTCACCGGCTGAGCCGGTTGACCAGCCCCTGCCGCAAGCCCGCAGGACAGCGCGGTCAGCCGTACAAAAACCGTTGGTGAGGCAGCAATAGCTTCATCATCTTCCGTTCACCCGGACTCGGCTGCCAGCATCGGCGCACCGTCACCGCCCGAGGGAGTAGCCGATGAACCGCCCCCGTTCCCTGCGCTGTCTGGCCGCACTGTCCCTGGTCGTCCTGGCCGCCACCGCCTGCGGGCGCTCCGACCAGGGCGGCGCCACGGCCGCCGGCGCGGCGCAGGCCGGGCAGGACTCCGGGAAGAGCGCCGCCGAGCTTCTCCCGGCGAAGAACAGGCAGAGCGGTGTGCTCAGGGTGGCCACCTCCGTCGGCTACCCGCCGATGGAGATGTACAGGACCGGGACCACCGAGCTGACCGGGGTCGACCCGGACCTCGCCGCCGCCCTCGCCGGAAGGCTCGGCCTGAGGCTGGAGCTCTCCAACTCCTCCTTCGACGGCCTGATCCCCGGCCTCCAGGCCGGCCGCTACGACCTGGTGATGTCCTCCATGACGGACAGCGCGCAGCGCCGCCAGGCGGTCGACTTCGTCGACTACTTCCGCACCGGCGGGGTGA
The DNA here is from genome assembly GCF_055383135.1 of Kitasatospora sp. Xyl93. Taxonomy (NCBI): domain Bacteria; kingdom Bacillati; phylum Actinomycetota; class Actinomycetes; order Kitasatosporales; family Streptomycetaceae; genus Kitasatospora; species Kitasatospora sp. Xyl93. The sequence goes on from NZ_AP029185.1 coordinate 7,396,951, forward strand.
TCATGACGAAGAAGGGCAACCCGGAGGGCATCAAGTCCCTCGACGACCTCTGCGGCAGGAAGGTCGTCCTCGCCAAGGGCAGCTCCAACCTGGAGATCGGCGAGCAGCAGAACGCCGAGTGCGCCACCAAGATGGCGATCTCGCAGAGCGAGGACGCCCCGACCGGCCTGCTCCAGCTGGACAGCGACCGGGCGGTGGCCACGATCGTGGACTACCCGGTGGCGCAGATGTTCGTGCGGAACAGCGGCTCCTACGAGGTGCTGCCGGAGCAGTACGGGACGGCGCCGTGGGGCATCGCGGTGGCGAAGAAGGACTCCGGGCTGCGCGACGCGGTGCGGAAGGCGCTCCAGGAGCTGATCGAGAGCGGCGAGTACCGCAAGGTCCTGGACACCTACCAGGTCGGCGGCAGCGCGGTGGAGCGCGCCACCGTCAACGCGGCGCAGTGAGAACGGCGGCACCGACGAGATGAGCACCGACATGAGAGACCCTTCGAAGCCCGCCGACCCCGCGAAGCCCGCCGACTCCCTGAAGCCCGCCGACCCGCCGGAGCCCGCCGCGGCCGCCGAGGACGACCTGGCCTTCGAGGTGACCGGCCGGCCCCGCCCGGCGCGCTGGTTCGCCGTGCTGGCGGCCGCCTTCACCGCCGTCTGGCTGGCCTGGACCGTCATCGTCAACCCCAACCTGCACTGGGACGTCGTCGCCAGGTACCAGTTCGACGGCGTGGTCCTGGAAGGACTCTGGGTGACGGTCCAACTCACCCTGATCTCCCAGGCGGTGGGGATCGTCATCGGCGTGGTGGCCGCGGTGATGCAGCTGTCCGACAGCCCGGTGCTGCGGACCACCGCCGGGGCGTACACCTGGTTCTTCCGCGGCACCCCGCTGCTGGTCCAGCTGATCTTCTGGTTCAACCTGGCGCTGCTCTTCCCGGAGATCAGCATCGGCATCCCGTTCGACGGGCCCAAGCTGGTCAGCTGGCAGTCCAACACCCTGATCACCGGCTTCGTGGCGGCGCTGCTGGGCCTGTCGATCAACGAGGGCGCCTACATGTCCGAGATCGTCCGGGCCGGCATCCAGAGCGTCGATCCCGGGCAGCGCGAGGCGGGCGCCTCGCTGGGCATGTCCAACCGGCAGATCCTCACCCGGGTGGTGCTGCCGCAGGCGATGCGGGTGATCATCCCGCCGTTCGGCAACCAGTTCATCTCGATGCTGAAGACCACCTCGCTGGTCTCGGTCATCGCCGGCGCCGACCTGATGACCGTCTCGCAGCACCTCTACCTCGCCAACTTCGAGGTGATCGCGCTGCTGATCGTCGCGTCCGTCTGGTACCTGGTGCTCACCACCGTCGCGAGCGTCGCCCAGCACGCGGTGGAACGGAAGTTCAACCCGGCCGGCGCCCCGCCGGCGCTGCACCGCCGGGTACTGGCCAACCTGCGCCCGGGGCGCGGCGGAGCGCGCAAGCGCGTACGGAAGGGGGAGGGCGAGTGAGGAGCGCGGACCTGGAGAAGCAGGCCGGCGAGGTGGTCCTGTCGGCCCGGAGGGTGCGCAAGCGCTTCGGGGACCTGGAGGTGCTGCGCGGCATCGACCTGGAGGTCCGGGCGGGGGAGGTGCTCTGCGTGATCGGCCCCTCCGGCTCCGGAAAGTCCACCCTGCTGCGCTGCTTCAACCACCTGGAGAAGATCGACGCCGGGCGGATCGAGGTGGACGGCGAACTCGTCGGCTACGAGCCGCACGGCGCCTCCGGCAGCGGGCTGCGCGAGCGCCGGCCGCGCGACATCCGCCGCCAGCGCGAGCGGATCGGCATGGTCTTCCAGCGCTTCCACCTCTTCCCGCACCGCACCGCGCTGCAGAACGTGATGGAGGGCCCGGTCGCGGTCAAGGGCCGCCCGCGCGCGGAGGCCGAGCGGCAGGCCCGCGAACTGCTCGCCCGGGTCGGCCTGGCCGACCGCGCCGACCACTACCCGGGCCGGCTCTCCGGCGGCCAGCAGCAGCGGGTGGCGATCGCCCGGGCGCTGGCCATGGAACCGACCCTGATGCTCTTCGACGAGCCCACCTCCGCGCTCGACCCGGAGCTGGTCGGCGAGGTGCTCGGGGTGATGCGCGACCTCGCCCGCAGCGGCATGACGATGATCGTCGTCACCCACGAGATGGGGTTCGCCCGCGAGGTCGCCGACCGGGTCGTCCTCATGGACCGGGGCGCCGTCGTGGAGGCGGGCCGCCCGGCCGAGTTCTTCACCGCCCCGCGGCACGACCGCACCCGGGCCTTCCTCTCGACGGTGCTCTGATGGGAGCCATGGGACTGATGGGAGCGGACGTGGCCACGACCCCGGCCGACCTGCTGCTGCGCGGCGCCGCCCTGGTGGACGGCACCGGGGCGCCCGCCCGCCCGGCCGACCTCGCCGTCACCGCGGGCCGGGTCACCGTCCTGCCACCGGGCACCGCGGTGGCCGCGACCGAGACCCTGGACGTCACCGGACGGGTCGTCACCCCCGGCTTCATCGACGTCCACACCCACTCGGACGCGCTCGCCGCCCGCTTCGGCGGCGGCCACCTCGACGACGAGGCCCTGGACGAGCTGCGGCTGGCCCCGCTGCTCCAGGGCGTCACCACCGAGATCAGCGGCAACTGCGGGATCAGCCTGTTCCCCGCGCTGCCCGGGCGGCTGCCCGAGCTGGCCGGGCACCTGCGGGTCTCCTTCGGCCTCGGGCCGGTGCTGCCCGCCGAGGACTTCGACGCCTTCGCCGCCGGCCAGCGGCCCGAACTGCGCCGCAACCACATCGCCTCGCTGGTCGGCCACGGCACGCTGCGCGCCGGGGTGATGGGCTTCGAGGACCGCCCGCCCACCGCTGAGGAGCTGGCCGCCATGTGCGGGCTGCTCGACCGGGCGCTGGCCCAGGGCGCGGCCGGACTCTCCACCGGTTTGATCTACCCGCCCGGCGTCTACGCCGGCACCGAGGAGATCGTGGCCCTGGCGAAGGTCGCCGCGCGGCACGGCAAGCCGTACGTGACGCACCTGCGCGACGAGATGTCCCAGGTGGAGAAGGCCCTGGAGGAGGCGCTGGAGATCGCGGCGCGCTCCGGCGCCGCGCTCCAGGTCTCCCACCACAAGACCGCCGGGCGGCACGCCTGGGGCGCCACCCTGCGCACCCTGCCGCGTCTGGAACGGGCCCGCGCGGAGGGCGTGGACGTGCTCTGCGACGTCTACCCGTACACCGCCGGCAGCACCGTGCTGCACGCGATGCTGCCGCCGTGGACCAGCGAGGGCGGGCCGGCCGCCCTGCTGGAGCGGCTGCGCGGCGGGGAGGTGCGGGACCGGATCCGGGCGGACATCGCCCACGGCGTCGAGGGCTGGGAGAACACCGTCGGCAACGGCGGCTGGGACCTGATCTCGGTGGCCGCCGCCCCGGCCCGCCGCACGGCCGAGGGCCGCCGGATCGCCGACCTGGCCGCCGAGGCCGGCACCGACCCGGTGGACTACGTCTGCGACCTGCTGCTGGAGGCGCGGGGCGAGGTCACCATCATCAGCCACTCGATGCGCGAGGACGACGTCCGCCGGGTGCTGGCCAGCCCGCTGTCGATGATCGGCTCGGACGGGGTGCCCAAACCCGGCCGCCCGCACCCCCGTTGGGCGGGCAGCTTCGCCCGGGTGCTCGGCCACTACGGGCGCGGGCACGGGCTGCTGTCGCTGGAGTCGGCGGTGCACAAGATGACCGGTCTGCCCGCCGAGCGCTTCCGGCTGGCCGGGCGGGGCGTGGTCCGGGACGGCGCCGTCGCGGACCTGGTGGTGCTGGACCCGGCGGCCGTCCTGGACGGCGCGACCTTCGAGCAGCCGCTGCTGCCGCCGGTGGGCGTGGAGACCGTGGTGGTGGCCGGGCGGGTCGCGGTGCGCGACGGCCGGCCGACCGCCGACCGGGCCGGAGAGGTGGTGCGGGTCCGATGAGCCTCGCCCAGGTCGCCGCCGCCGCGCGCAGCTCGGCGGCGCTCCCGCTGACCCTCGCGGTGGCCGCCGTCGACGTGGACGCCCCTGCGGAGGACGAAGCGGTCGGCGGCGCGGCGGTGGGGGTGGACGACACCGTCGTGCTGCCCGTCGCCAGCGCCTCCAAGCTGCTGCTGCTGGCCGAGGTCGCCCGACGGCTGGACACCGGAGAACTGACGGCCGGGCAGCCGGTGGAGATCCTCCCCGAGGACGTCACCGGCGGCACCGGCCTGCTCGGCCGGCTGAGCCGCCCCGGCTGGACGGTGGAGGACCTGGCCTGGCTGACCGCCGCGGTCAGCGACAACACCGCCACCAACGCGCTGCTGCGGCTGGTCGGCCTGCCGGCCACCGCGCGGCTGGCGGCCGGGCTCGGCCTGGACCGGCTCACCCTGCACGACCGGGTGCGCGACGAGCGCGGGCCCGACGTCCCGCCGGTCTTCGCCACCGGCACCGCCCGCGACCTGGCCCGCCTGGTGGCCCTCGCGGTCCGGGGCACCATGGCGTCCCCGGCGGCCTCGGCCCGGCTGCTCGGCTGGATGCGCGCCAACACCGACCACGGCCTGGTGCCCGCCCTGATCGACCACGACCCGTACGCGCCCGGCTTCCCCGAGCCGCTGCCCGGCCGCCTGCTGGTGGCCAACAAGACCGGGACGGACACCGGGGTGCGGGCCGACGCGGGCGTCATCGTGGGCGCCCGGCGGGTGGCCTACGCCGTCGTCGCGCACTGGGACGTGGCGCTCGGGCCGAGCACCGAACGGACCGCCGTGCACGACATCCGGGACGTCGGCCTGGCCCTCGCGGCCTGGGCGCAGCGGCCCGCCCGGACCTGACCGGTCGCCGCCGGGGAGCCGGTCCGGACCGGGCCCTCGGACCGGCCGGCTCCGGGTCGGGCGGGCCGTGAGCGGGGAGGAGCCGAGCCGGAGGGATCAGGCCCACCGCATGTCGAGCAGCGACCTGATCTCCCCGGCGGCGGCGCCGAGTTCGGCGAGGAAGGCGCGCAGCACCGGGTTGCGGTTGGTGGCCCGGGTGGCCACCCCGATCCGGCGGTGCAGCTGCGGGTGGTCCAGCCGGCACACGTGCACCCCGGCGCTGTCGGCCAGGCCGAGCGCCGGGATCAGCGCGACGCCCATGCCGGCCCGCGCGAGGTTGATGGTCACCTGGTAGTGGTCGCTGCGGCAGCGCACCCGGGGGCGGAACCCCTCGGCCGCGCAGGCGCGTTCGAGCACCGGCTCGCCGGTGCTGCCGCCGTGGGTGCCGATCCAGCTCTCGCCCTCCAGCTCGGCCAGCCGCACCACCGAGCGCCGCCCGAGCCGGTGCCGCAGCGGCACCACGACCAGCTGCGGCTCCTCGAAGTACATCCGCACGTCCACCGCCGCCCGGCGGCACCACGGGTCCAGCGGGTGCTCGAAGACCACGGCCGCGTCCAGCCGGCCCGCCTCCAGGTCCGGGACCAGTTCGTGCGGCTGGCCCATGATGAGCTCCAGCTCCACCCGCGGGTTCCCGGCGGCGAACGAGGCCAGCGCCCGGGGCAGCAGGTCCAGCCCCGCGGAGGCGAAGAAGCCGATCCGCAGCACACCGGCCGCACCCTGGGCGTGCGCCCGCAGGTCGTCCTGGGCGACGGCCATCAGGTCGGCGATCGCCTGGGCGTGCTCGGCCAGCCGGATCCCGGCGGGCGTCAGGCGCAGGGACTGCGGCGCCCGTTCCACCAGCGCGACACCCAGCTCCTGCTCCAGACGGGCGAGTTGGTGCGAGATGGCGGACGGGCTCAGGTGCAGCGCCTGCGCCGCGGCCACGATGGTGCCCCGGCGGGCGATCTCCAGGAGGACGAGCAGTCGGGCGCTGTTCAGCATCGGCCCAGGTTACGGCCCGTGTCGTGGCCCGGGCGGGGTTCGCGACGCCGCTCCACCGCGCGGGCCTCAGGACGCGTACGCCCGCTGCGCGGCCGCCGGCTCCCCGGCGCCGGCGGCGGCGGCCACGTCCAGCCTGAGCAGGTCGTGCTCGGTCTCCCGGCGCACGACCGGGCGGGCCTCGCCGTCCCGGACGAAGACCACGGCGGGCCGCGGCAGCTTGTTGTAGTTGGACGCCATGGCGTAGCCGTAGGCGCCGGTCACCGGGGTGGCCAGCAGGTCGCCCACCCGCAGGTCGGCGGGGAGCGCGGCGTCGTCGATGATCACGTCGCCGCTCTCGCAGTGCTTGCCGACCAGCCGGGCGCGCCGCGGCCGGGGAGCCTCGGGGCAGCGCGGCAGGAAGGCCTCGTAGCGGGCGCCGTACAGCGCGGGGCGCAGGTTGTCGCTCATCCCGCCGTCGACGCTGACATACGTACGCACGCCCTCGATCCGCTTGACGGTGCCGACCCGGTAGAGGGTCAGCCCGGCCCGGGCGGCGATCGAGCGGCCGGGCTCGACGCCCACCGCGCCGCTCCAGCCGGCGCCGCGCACCGCCGCGCCGACCCGCTCGGCCCAGACGGCGAAGGAGGGGGCGCTCTGCCCGCCCAGGTAGGCGACGCCCAGGCCGCCGCCGACGGTCAGCCGGCGCAGTCCGTGCTCGACGGCGAACCGGGCCACCGCGGCGGCGCCGTCGGCCAGCTCGGCCGGGTCCAGTACCTGGGAGCCGACGTGGGCGTGGACGCCCTCCAGCCGTACGGCGGCGGAGGCCTCGGCCCGGCGCACCGCGGCCGCGGCGGCGCCGTCGGCCAGGCCGAAGCCGAACTTGGAGTCGTGGCCGCCGGTCCGGATGGCCTGGTGGGCGCCGGCCGCGACGCCCGGCGCCACCCGCAGCCGGACCCGGGCCGGGGGCAGGCCCTCGGCCCGGTGCAGCCGCTCGATCCGGTCCAGCTCGTCGAAGCTGTCCACCACGATGTGGCGCAGGCCGACGGTCAGCGCGGTGCGCAGCTCGGCCTCGTCCTTGTTGTTGCCGTGCAGCACGATCCGGTCCGGGTCGACCCCGGCGTACAGCGCGGTGCGCAGCTCGCCGCCGGAGGCGACGTCCAGCAGCAGGCCCTCCTCGGCGGCGAGGCGGGCCATCGCGGTGCACAGGAAGGCCTTGGAGGCGTAGGCGACGTTGCCCCGGCCGAAGGCGGCCACCGCCTCGCGGCAGCGCCGGCGCAGGTGCTCCTCGTCGTAGACGAACAGCGGGGTGCCGTACCGGCGGGCCAGCTCGTCCAGCAGCACGCCGCCGACGGACAGGCCCTCGGGGCGGGACTCGGCGGTGAGCGGCAGCAGGCCCGGATCGACGGGCGGCAGGGCCGGTGACTCGGACTGCGGCGACTCGGGGGCCGGTGGCTCGGGGTGCAGCGGCCCGGGGTACGGCGGGCCGGGGTACGGCGACACAGGGGACAAGGCTTCCTCCCGACAGAGCTGGTGGCCCGGCCCATCCTCGGCCCTGCCGGAGGGGCTGAGAAAGCGCATTCTTCCGGCGCTGAGCAGTACCGAAACCGTTGCTCCGGCCCGGCCGGGCGGCCCTGCCAGGGATGTTGCATCTAAGCTTGCATCTATGGTGCTACGGTGTGCTCCATGGCCGACACCCCGCCCCCCGCCCGCGTCCCGGCCGCGGACCGCGCGTACGAACTGACCAAGGACCTCATCCTCGGCGGCGGCCTCCCCGGCGGCACGCTGATCAGCGAGGGCGAGATCGCCGAGCGCGCCGCGATCAGCCGCACGCCGGTCCGGGAGGCCTTCCTGCGGCTGCAGGCCGAGGGGCTGCTCCAGCTGTTCCCCAAGCGCGGAGCCGTCGTGGTGCCGGTCGGCCCCGGCGAGGCCGAGGACGTGCTGGAGCTGCGCGAGGCGCTGGAGAGCACCGCCGTCCGCCGGATCACCCGCCGCCCCGACGGCCTCGACGCGCTGGTCCGGCAGCTGTCCGAACTGATCGACCAGCAGCGCGAGCCCGCCCGCCGGGCCGACCTCGGCGCCTTCGCCGACGCCGACGAGGCCTTCCACCGGGGCATCGTGGCGGCCTCCGGCAACCAGCTCGCCGAGCGGTTCTACGGGACGCTGCGCGACCGCCAGCGCCGGATGGCCGTCCAACTGCTCCAGGTGCGGCCGGAGCGGCAGCCGCAGCGGCTGGCCTCGCTGGTCGAGGAGCACACCGTGCTCGTCGAGCGGATCGCGGCCCGCGACGCCGAGGGCTTCACCGCCGCCCTGCGTACCCACCTGGACGCCCACCGCGCCGTCACCGACCGCTGAGCCCGCCCCGTCGCGCGCCGGACGCTCGGGGCGCACGCCCCGACCGACCGCCGGGACCGACCATCCGACAAGGAGCAGCACCGCCATGAGCACCACCCGGCCACCGTCCGCCGGTCCCGTCGCACCGTCCGGCCGGGGACGGCCGTGGCTGGTCGCGGCCCTGGCCATGCTCTGCTGCGGGTGGGGCGGCAACCAGTTCACCCCGCTGCTGCTGATGTACCGCCACCTCGGCGGCTACTCGGAGGTCACCGTGGACGCCTTCCTGGGGGCGTACGTCCTCGGGCTGGTCCCCGGACTGCTGGTCGGCGGCGCCGCCTCGGACCGCTACGGGCGCCGCCCGTTGATGATCGGCGCGGTGGCCGCCTCGCTCGCCGCCAGCGGGGTGCTGTGCGCCGGCACGGCCGGTCAACTCCCCATCTACGCCGGGCGGTTCCTCACCGGCACAGCCGTCGGCATCGCGATGGCGGTCGGCACCAGCTGGGTCAAGGAGCTCTCCCAGGCCCCGCACGACCCGGCCGCCGACGCCGGCGCCGGTGCCCGCCGCGCCTCCCTCGCCCTGACCGTCGGCTTCGGCCTCGGCGCGGGGGCGGCCGGGGCGCTCGCCCAGTGGGGCCCCTGGCCGATGGTCAGCCCGTACCTCGCCCACCTGCTGGTCACCCTGCCCGCGCTGTTCCTGCTCCCGAGGGCCGTCGAGACCCGGGCGCGCTCCGCCGCCGTCCGCAGCCTCGTGGCCGACCTCAAGGTCCCGGCGGCCGGGCACCGGCGCTTCGTACGGGTGGTCCTGCCGATGGCCCCCTGGGTGTTCGGCTCGGCCGGCGTCGCGTACGCGGTGACCCCGCAGCTGGTCGGCGACCGGCTCGGCGACTGGTCGCTCGCCTACGCGACCCTGCTGACCGTCCTCACCCTCGGCACCGGCGCCCTCGTCCAGCCCTTCGCCAAACGCCTGGACTCGCTCTCCTCGGCGCGCGGCGTCATCGTCTCCATGGCGCTGATGGCCTGCGGCATGGCCGTCTGCGCCGCCGACGCCGCGGTCCGCTCCCCGCTGCTCGGCCTGGCCGGCGCCGTCCTCCTCGGCGCCGCCTACGGCATCGGGGTGGTCTCCGGGCTGCTGGAGATCCAGCGCATCGTCACCCCCGACGACCTGGCCGGCATCACCGGCGTCTACTACGCGTTCTGCTACTCGGGCTTCCTGCTGCCCGCCGTGCTCGCGGCGCTCTCCCCGCTGGCCTCCTACACCGTGATGCTCGGCGTGCTGACGGCCCTCGCCCTCGCCAGCCTCACCGTGATAACCGTCTCCTCCCGCCGCCCCACCCCGGCCGAAGCCACCCGTTGACGACGGACTCCGGCACGAGCGGGGCAGGCCCGGAGAACAGACGGTCGGGACACGTCCAATCCCGGTCGGTCGGCCGGCCGTCCGTACGGTCTGGGAGACAATCGGGAAGGGAAGGAGACGCGTTGTGAGTACAGCGCCCCGGGTCCCTGGCGACTACAGCATCGTCAGCGATCCCGAAAGGGCTCTGAAGTACGCGATCCGGCAAACGGCGGGCGACCGCACCGAGATCATCGAGGGCGTCATCACCCCCATGTCGCCGTCATGGGCGCACGAGTCCGTCGCCGAGAGCGGCCCGCATCCCTTCGGCACCCCCGTCCGCCTCCCGGCGCCCTTCGACCTCGATCTCGACCTCGACACCACCCGGCTAGACCTTCGCCACCTCCGTCGGGCGGGCGTGGGCGGGGAGGCCGTTGGTGAGGTCCTCGACGAGGAGGCGCCAGGCGATGGCGTCGGCGGCGGCGCGGAGGCGGGGGCTGCGGGGGCGGCCGGCGTCGGCGTCGAGGCGGGCGTTGAGCCAGTCGGACCAGGCCCGGGCGAGGGCGCGGACCTCGTGGGTGCCGGCCTCGGTGGGGGAGAGGCGGTCGCCGTCGCGGAGCAGGTAGCCCTCGGTGGTCAGCCGGGTGAAGACCGGCTCCAGGACCTCGGGCGGCACCCGCTTGCGGGCGGCGATGAGGTCGAGCGAGGCGTGGCCGACGGCCTTGGTGTGGCCGGCCACCTCCATCAGCGCCCAGGCCCCGGCGAGGTCCACCCGGGTGTCGGCGGTGGAGACGATCGACCGGACGGTGTCGAGATCGACGCCGCGCACGATCCTGCAGACCGAGTACTCCAGGTGCGGGTCGGAGTCGGCGGTGGTCGGCTGGGCGAAGCCCTCGCCCATGTCGGTGGAGCCCGCCCGGGCGGTGTCGCGCAGCTGCACCTGTTTGAGGAAGAGCGCCACCACGAAGCCGACCACGGCGACCGGGATGGTCCACAGGTACACGGTGTGCAGCGCGTCGGAGTAGGCCTGGACGATCGGCGCGGCCTGGTCGGCGGGCAGCTGGTGCAGGCCCTGGGGGCTCTGTGCGGCGCGGCTGAGCACGGCCGGGTCGGCGCCGGAGAGCCGGGCGGCGGTGCCGACCCCGTCGGTGAGCTCGGTCTTCAGGCTGTTGGCGTAGATGGTGCCGAACACCGCGGTGCCGAAGGAGCTGCCGATGGTGCGGAAGAAGGTCACGCCGGAGGTGGCGGTGCCGAGGTCGGCGTAGTCGACGGTGTTCTGCACGGCGATGGTGAGCACCTGCATGCTCAGCCCGATGCCGGCGCCGAGCACGAACATGTAGAGCGAGGCCAGTGCGGTTCCGGTGCCGGGTTCGAGCCGGGAGAGCAGGTAGAGGCCGAGGGCCATCACGGCGGTGCCGACGATCGGGAACAGCCGGTACCGTCCGGTCTTGCTGACGGCGTTCCCGCTGCCGATCGAGGCGATCAGCAGACCGATCACCATGGGCAGCGTCCGGACGCCGGAGACGGTCGCGGAGTCGCCGTCCACGTACTGGAGGAAGGTCGGCAGGAAGGTCAGCGCGCCGAGCATGGCGAAGCCGACGATGAAGCTGAGCACCGAGCAGACCGTGAACACCGGGTTGCGGAACAGCCGCATCGGCAGCATCGGTTCGGCCGCCCGGGCCTCCACCCGGCAGAACAGGCCGAGCGCCAGCGCCCCGCCGGTGAACAGGCCGATGATCACCCCGGAGCCCCAGGCGTACTGGTTGCCGCCCCAACTGGTCGCCAGGATCAGCGCGCCCGCGCCGGCCGCGACCAGCACGATGCCCAGGTAGTCGACGACCGGGCGGGTCGCCGAGCGGACCGCGGGGATGGTCCGGGCGGCCGCGGCGACCACCACGACCGCGATCGGCACGTTGACGTAGAACGCCCAGCGCCAGGACAGGTGGTCGGTGAACAGCCCGCCGAGCAGCGGCCCGACCACCGTGGCCACGCCGAACACCGCGCCGATCGCGCCCTGGTACTTGCCGCGCTCGCGCAGCGGGATGACGTCCGCGATCAGCGCCATGGAGGTGACCATCAGGCCGCCCGCGCCGAGGCCCTGCACGGCCCGCCAGGCGATCAGCAGGGTCATGTCGGTGGCCAGACCGCACAGGAACGAGCCGCCGACGAAGACGATCGCCGAGACCTGGAACAGCAGCTTGCGCCCGTACAGGTCGCCGAACTTGCCGGCCAGCACGGTGGCCACCGTCTCGGCCAGCAGGTAGGAGGTCACCACCCAGGACATGTGGGCGGCCCCGCCGAGGTCGGAGACGATGGTGGGCAGAGCGGTGCCGACGATGGTCTGGTCGAGGGCGGCCAGCAGCATGCCGAGCACGATGGTGGCGAAGACGACGTTCCGCTGCCGGACGTCCAGCACCGGCGGGGCGGAGGGCGCGGTCTCGGTGGCGACGGTCATGCCGTCAGCCTCCGGGGTGCGGACGGCGGTCGCGATCCGGTTCGGCCGTTCGGGTGAAGCGGGCCGTCGCGGCCCGGTCGGCGGCCCGGGTGGCGGCCCCGGGTGGGCCGGGCGACGATGGCCGGACGACGCCGGCCTACGGTCCCCCTGGGCCAGGACGCCCCGGCCCCCGGGAAGAGGCCCCCATGAACGCCGACCCCCCGCGCGGCACCGCGCACCCGACGCACCCCGGCGCCACCGCCGTGGGCGGCCGGGCCGCCGCCCGGCGCTGGCGGGCGCTCGCGGTCTGCCTGGTCGCCGGCTTCATGACCCTGCTGGACGTCAGCATCGTCAACGTCGCCCTGCCGACCGTGCGGGACGGGCTGCACATGTCCGACAGCGGCCTGCAGTGGGTGATCACCGGGTACTCGCTGGCCTTCGGCCTGGTGCTGGTGCCCGCCGGGCGGCTCGGCGACGCGCGCAGCCGGCGGGCCGTCTTCCTCGCCGGGCTCGCCCTGTTCACCGCGGCCAGCGCGCTCGCCGGCGCGGCCCGCAGCCAGGAGTGGCTGGTGCTGGCCCGGCTGTTCCAGGGCGCGGCCGGCGGGGTGCTGGTGCCGCAGGTGTCCGGCTTCATCCAGGTGCTGTTCCAGGGCCCCGACCGCGGCCGGGCCTTCGGCGCCCTGGGCGCGACCATCGGGCTGTCCACCGCCGTCGGGCCGCTGCTCGGCGGGCTGCTGATCCACCTGGTGGGCCCGCAGGACGGCTGGCGCTGGGTGTTCCTGGTCAACCTGCCGATCGGCGTCGCGGCCCTGCCGATCGCCTACCGGCTGCTCCCGGCACCGCCGCCCGCCGCCCAGCGGGCCGGGCACCGGGACTTCGACCCGGTCGGCGTGCTGCTGCTCGGCGCCGGGACGGTCGCGCTGCTGCTGCCGTTCGTCCAGGCGCAGCAGTGGCACGGCGCGACGCGCTGGCTGCTGCTGCCGCTGGCGGCGGTGCTGCTCGCCGCCTTCGTCGGCTGGGAACTGCACTACGGGCGGCGGCGCGAACCGCTGGTGAGCATGGCGCTGTTCACGGTGCGCCCGTACGCGGCGGGGGTGCTGCTGTCGCTGGTGTACTTCGCCGGGTTCACCGCGATCTTCTTCATCTTCACGCTCTACCTCCAGGCGGGCCTGCACTACTCGGCGCTGACGGCGGGCCTGGCGATCACGCCGTTCGCGGTGGGATCGGGGGTGTCCGCGGCGGTGGGCGGTCGCCTGGTCAGCCGGCTGGGGCGGCGGCTGGTGGTGACCGGGCTGGTGATGGTGCTGACCGGACTGCTGGCCGCGGCGCTCGCGGTGCAGCTGTGGTCGGGGCCCCGGGTGGGCTGGACGACGGCGCTGCCGCTGCTGGTCGCCGGGGCGGGCAGCGGGCTGGTGATCGCCCCGAACCAGACGCTGACCCTCCAGCAGGTGCCGGTGGCCCGGGCGGGCAGCGCGGGCGGGGTGCTGCAGACCGCGCAGCGGGTCGGCTCGGCGGCGGGCATCGCCGTCGTCGGCTCGGTGTTCTTCGCCCACGCCGCCGGCCCCCGGCCGGACTGGGCGCTGGCCTTCCAGCTGGGGGTGACGGTGGCGGCCGGCCTGGTGCTGACGGCGCTGCTGGTGGCGGTCGCCGACATGGCGTCGGGCCGGGGGAGTTTCCGGGCCGCCGGGCCGCGGGTAGGGGACGGGCCGTGACGGACCCCCGAACGGACTTCCTGGCCGCCGCCGGCGCGGCCGAGGACCTGCTGCGCCGCCCCGAGGTGGCGCAGGCCTGGCAGCGGCCGAGCGCGCTGGAGCGGTGGAGCGTCGGCGGCCTGGCCGGGCACCTGGCCTACCAGGTCTTCTGCGTGCCGGAGCTGCTGGCCGCCGCCGTGCCGACGGAGCCGGTGGTCGGTCTGCTGGACCACTACGCCCGGTCGGCCTGGGTCGGCGCGCCGCCCGACGCGGACCTCAACGTGCGGATCCGGCAGGGCGGCGAGGCCCTCGCGGCGGACGGCCCGGCCGCCCTGCACCGCCGGCTCGCCGCCGTGCTGCCGGAGCTCGCGGCCGACCTGGCGGCGGCGGACGGCACCCGCCCGGTCCGGCTGCCCTTCTGGGGCCCGTGGTCGCTCACCCTCGACGACCTGCTGGCCACCCGGACGATGGAGCTGGCCGTCCACGGCGACGACCTGGCGGTCAGTGTCGGGCTGCCGAGCCCGGAACTCCCCTGGGACGCCGCCGAGTCGGTGTTCGGCCTGTTGACCCGGCTGGCCGCCCGGCGGCACGGCCGGGCGGCGGTGCTGCGGGCGCTCAGCCGGGCCGAGCGGGCGCCGGGGAGCATCGCGGCGTTCTGAGCCCGCGGTCGGGTCAGTGGTCCCGGCGGTGGACGGCGACCGCCGCGACGGCCACCGAGGCCGGCGACCACACCGCGAAGGTGATCCAGGCGCCGGTGACGGTGGCCGGGTACTCGGACGGGCGCAGACCCGCCAGGGTGGTCCGGGCCAGCCGCTGCCAGGCGGGCAGCGGCAGGGCGTGCAGCAGGTCGGCGCTCCAGCGGTAGCGCTCGGTGATCAGCGTCGCCCTCCGGGCCGGCGCGGCCCGCCGGGTGATCGGCCGTCGGCCGGAGCGGGTCGCCCTGCTGCCGGCCGAGCTCGTCGCCCGGGACCGGGTGCAGCTGGTCATCCTGGCGTACGAGGCGGGCCTGGTCTCGGTCTCGGCGTCAGGCTGACCGGAACCGCCGCGGAAACGACCCGCCGCGGAGCGATTCCGCCGAAGGAACGACCCCGCCGCGGAAACGATTCGGCGGTCGATCGCGAAGCGCCGGCGCTCAGCGCTTGATCGCCACGCCCGCGTACATCGCGATGTCCTGGTCGCGGACGGGCGCGGCGTCGGCGTCCGGGCGCCAGTGGTGCACCAGCGTGACGCCCGGGTCGAGCAGCTCGTAGCCGTCGAAGAACGCCTCCGTCTCGGCCTTGTTCCGGATCTGGAGCGGGATGCCGCGCGCGTTGTACTCGCGGCCGACGCCGCCCACGCCCACCGGGTCGGTGTCGCCGGTGAAGACCGTCAGGGCGAGGAAGCTGCCGGGCGCCAGTGTGTCCATGAAGCGGCGCACGATGCCCTGCGGGTCGTCCTCGTCCAGCACGAAGTGGACGATCGCGATCAGCGACAGCGCCACCGGCTGCGAGAGGTCGAGCACCTCGCGCAGCCGGGGGTCGGCGATGATCGACTCCGGGTCGCGGAAGTCGGCGTCCACGTAACAGGTGCGGCCCTCGGGCGAGCTGTCCATCAGGGCCCGCGCGTGGGTCAGCACGATCGGGTCGTTGTCCACGTACGCGACCCGGGCCCCGGGGGCGACCGCTTGGGCGATCTCGTGCACGTTCGGCGACGTCGGGATGCCGGTGCCGATGTCGAGGAACTGCCGCACGCCGTACTCCTCGGCGAGCCGGCGCACCGAGCGCTGCATGAACTCGCGGGTGGTGCGCATCGAGATCGGCAGCGACGGCCAGGCCTGCACCGAAGCGTGCGCGGCGGTGCGGTCCGCCTCGAAGTTGGTCTTGCCGCCGATGAGGTAGTCGTAGACCCGGGCGGAGTGCGGAACGTCCATCCGCAGGTCCACCGACGGGTAGTCCTCGCGCGGACCGTGCTCCGTCCGGATCTCGTTCGCCATGCTCGTTCTCCCGCTCCTGGACATCCGTTCCCGGACGACCCGTCACCGGCCGCCGTGGTGGCGGTCCACGGTGCGCATGGTAACGGTCGCCGGATACGGCGGGGTGACGGGGTCTCAGGCCGGTGCCTCCGGGGAACTCGGTTCGAGCACGACGGCGCCCGGCTGGCGGGGCACCGCGGCGGTGTCGGCGTCGCGCCGGCCGTGCGCCGCGAGTTCGAGCGCGGCGCCGATCCAGGCGGTGCCGAAGGCCCAGGCCGCCAGCCACTCGGACAGGTAGAGCGGCCGCACCGACCAGTCGGAGCCGACGCCCGCCGCCCCGGCCAGGACGGAGAGCGCCAGGGCGGCCAGGATCACCACCCCGGCCACCAGGTAGGCCCTGCCCACCCGGGCCGACTGGGCGGAGCGGGGATTGCGGAAGGAGTAGAGGCAGAACAGCGCCAGCATGACGAACAGCAGGCCGGCGAAGACCAGGTGGAGCACCCCGATGGTGCGCTGGACGCCGGACGCGCCGTCCGGGGTCGTCGGGCACAGCGCGACCCCGAGCGCGAAGAACCCGGCGGCCGTGCTCCAGCGGTCGTCCCGGCGGTCGAAGCGGTAGCAGATCAGGAACACCCCGAGGGCGCACAGCCCGCCGACGAAGAGGTCCCGGGTGTCGGTGTAGTAGGAGCCGCTCATCGAGTCCGGCCAGAAGCCGTCGGTGCTGCGCCCCATCACCTGGGCGGCCAGCCAGTTGCCGAACGGCAGGGCCGGCGGCAGCAGGATGCCGATCAGGCCGACGCCGAGGCGCAGGATCGCGATGGTCCGAACGTCCTGGGCGCTGTGCCGGACGTCGGGGGAGTGCTGCGTGCGCGAGTCGTTGGGCACGGACGCCTCCTTGCCTTTCGCACGGGCGCGGGGCCCGCTGGTCCTCCGGTCGCGAGGGGACGGCGCGGGGCGGGGCGGACGGGCGCCACCACACACCTGAGCGACCGTCGACTTGTGTACCCGGATCGGCGTTCGAAGCACCACCGATCCAGGCGGTTTACGTCCTCGGTGACCGTCCGGAGAACCAGGGTCACCATCGACCACGGCTGCCCGGGCCGTACCGGTCCGACGGCCCCGGGCGGGTCGGGTCGGCGCTCCGGGAACGGGGGTCGGACCAGCGGACCGGCGGCGCGAAGCGGGGGAGTCCTGACGACGGCGGAGGCGGTCCGGCCACCACGGCCGGACCGCCTCCGCCACTTGCGGCCGAAACGGCTCAGCCGGTGGGCTGCCGGGTGTGCGCGATCAGCGCGTTGAGCAGGGCCGCCCCGCGCTCGGCGTCGTCCACGCTGACCGCGAAGTCCGTGCCCCGGCGGGTGCGGACCACCAGGCAGACACCCCGGCGCAGCATCACGGTGGTGCCGAGCCCGTTGATCCGGTAGCCCCAGCCGCCCGTCTGCGCGGCGGTGCGCTCCTCGGCGCGGGCGGAGTCGAGGTCGGCCGGGGACCAGTGGCGGGCCGGCCAGCCGAACGGGCCGAAGCCGACGGTCAGGCCGCGGGCGGTCACCCGTACCCGCACCGAGCAGCAGGCCAGGCACGCGAGGGAGGCGACGGTGAACGGCAGCACCAGCGGCCAGTCCAGCTCGGAGACCCCGCTCACGACGGCCAGCAGCCCCGCCGCCGCGGCCAGTCCGAACACCGCCGCGGCCAGCTGCAGCCACGGGTTGGCCGCCCGGGACAGCCAGACGAACCGCTCGCCCGCCGGCACCTCCAGCGCCGGCGCCCCGGCCGCCGGGCGCGGATCGGGCCGGCCGCCGTAGCGGCGGCTCGCCAGCCAGACCAGCAGCCCGGCGAGGCCGGTGGCCAGCAGGACGAGGAGCACCTCGACGCCCATCGGTGCGGCGTCCTGCCAGCGGGTGCGGTCCAGGTTGGCGTGCACGATGGAGGCCTGCGCCCCCGTCAGCAGCACCCCGCCGGTCGCCAGCGTGGCCGCCGCCGCCCCCGGCAGCCGACCGGCCCGGTAGCGCTGCAGGGCCACCGCGGTCAGCACCAGCACCGCCCAGAACAGCGCCGGGACGAGCGTGGCCGCCGTCAGCGACATCGAGTCGTTCGGCTTGCGCCCGTCCCAGTGGGTGGCCAGCTGGTCCGGCAGCCGGTGGCGTGCCACCAGCGGCAGGGCGATCAGCAGCGCCAGCACGCCGACCGACCAGGCCGCCGCGGCCCAGACGGCACCGCGTGGTGCCCGCCGCTGCGCCGCCGTCGGCTCCGTCGTTCCCTCGTCCGTCACGACATCCCCCTGATCATGTCCACGAGATCGTTCCTGCTATAGCCGTCCCGGGCCGCGTCCTCGACCAACCGCCGTACCCGCTCGACCAGTTCGGAGCGGGTGTCGGCGCCGGTCGCGATCGTGATGCCGCGGCCCCGGCGGAACTCCAGCACCCCCTCGTCGCGCAGCGTGCGCAGCCCGCGCAGGACGGTGTTGGTGTTCACCCCCAGGGCCCGGGAGAGCTCCCGGGCCGGGGGCAGTTTGTTGCCGGGGGCGCATTCGCCCTCGGCGACGGCGCGTCTGATCGCTCCGGCGACCTGTTCGTGCAGTGGTCGGGTGTCCCCGATGTCCAGCTTCAGCAACATGGTGCTAGTGACGATAGCACCATTCATCGCTGAAGCCATCCTCCCCGCGCCCGCCCGTTCCGCCGCGCGCGGCGACTACCCCCGCTCGTCCCCGATCAGGCCGAACTCCTGCATCAGCTCGCCGATCTCGGTGGCCTCCAGCCGGTGCAGCAGCCGCTTGCGCAGGAACTCCGGCCCGGGCAGGTCGAGTTCGGCGCCGTCCCGGAGCCGGGTGGTGGCGGCGAGCAGCTTGCGCACGTCGTAGGTGGAGTTGAACACCTCGGGCACGCCGCGCTCGACGTCGAGCAGCCGGTAGACGGCCTCCATGCCGGTGCGCACCGAGTACTCGGTGGTGAAGACGCAGTCCCGGGTGGTCTCCGCGAACTGGCCGATGAAGGCGAAGTTGACGGCGCCCTCGGGCACCACGTCCGGCCGGTCGCCCGCGTGCCGGGGCAGGAAGAAGGACGTCACGTACGGCATCATCACCGGCACGCAGCGGGCGGCCCGCGCGGCCAGCTCGGGGATCTCCTCGACCGGCACGCCCAGGTGGTACAGCCACTCCTGGGTGATCTCCTCGCCGGTGCACTCCTGCATCGGCTTCTTCACGAAGTCGCCCGGGCGGTCGACGAACAGCGAGTAGACCCAGGCCACGACCTGGTCGGCGGGCTGCTTCCTGAAGTGCGGCTGGCGGTTGACCGTCCAGCTCAGCAGCCAGGAGGAGTCCCGGGCGGTGACGATGCCGCCGGTGACCACGCCGCCGCCGAACGGGTCGCGCCCGGCGACCTTCCGGATGTAGTGCGGGATGCGCGCGTCCAGGGTGGTGACGGTCGCCGACTCCCACTTGCTCTCGGCGATGTTGCCGCAGAACACCTCGGGGCGGCCGAACGCCGGGTCCTTGGCGGCGATCCGCCGCCACAGGTCCCAGGCCGGGGCCGGGCCCTCGTCCAGCCGGGCCGGGGTGTGCTGGTCGCCGTCGTCGGAGTTCTCGGTGAGCGAGCCGATGGTGGTGAACACCAGGTCGTCCGGGCCGAGGTCCACCCCGCCCTCCCGGCCGGCCTCCCGCCAGTGGATCCGGGTGGCCTGCTTGCGGGCGGGGGAGTCGGCGGTGGCCGGGGTGAGGTCGAAGTCGATGTCGGTGACCTCGACCCCGTAGCGGAACCGCACGCCCTGGTCCATCAGCCAGTGGGTGAGCGGCAGGACCAGGGACTCGTACTGGTTGTACTTGGTGAACTTCAGCGCGGACAGGTCCGGTAGGCCGCCGATGTGGTGGACGAAGCGGTGCAGGTAGAGCTTCATCTCCAGCGCGCCGTGCCACTCCTCGAAGGCGAACATGGTGCGCCAGTACAGCCAGAAGCCGCTGTCCAGGAAGTTCCGCGAGAAGACCTCGTCGATCCGCTTGCCCTCCAGCTCCTCGCGGGTGGCGAGGAAGACCCGGACCAGGTCCTTCTGCGCCTTGTCGTCGAGCGCGAACCGGCCGTCGGTACGGGCGTCCTGGCCGCGGCGCTCGGTGACCCGCTGGAGCGAGAAGTTCGGGTCGTCCTTGTTCAGCCAGTAGAACTCGTCCAGCACGGACGCGCCGTCGACCTCCAGCGAGGGCACCGAACGGAAGAGGTCCCACAGGCACTCCATGTGGTCCTCCAGCTCGCGCCCGCCGCGGACCACGAAGCCCTTCTCGGGCACCTCGATCCCGTCCAGCGCGCCGCCGGCCAGCTTCAGCCGCTCCAGGACGGTGATCCGCTCGCCGGGCACCTGGCCGTCCCGGACCAGGAAGGCCGCGCCGGCCAGGGCCGCGATCCCCGACCCGACGAACCACGCCCGCTTGCGGTCGGCCCCCTCCGGCTTCCTCGGCCGGGCGAACGCCTCGTAGTTGCCGCTGCTGTAGTACAAGCCCGTGCTCCCTAGAAAGTTCGGCATCGAACCGCCCGTCGGGCATGCCGCATCCCGGCGGGCCTCTCCATCCACCCATCCGTTGGTGATCTTCGCCTGCTGAGTAGGCCGAACGGGGGACGCGCGGACGGGCCGGACACCCGGCGGGCCGCGTATGGAGGGCGTTGGGAACACCGCCCGGAACGTCAGGAAGTCGTCAAGGAGCGCAGGTCAGCCCGGCTGCGGCGGTTGGCTGGGGAGCGACGCGGAACACGACCACACGAGGACGGATCATGCACGGCAACGGGCGGCACGCGGACGGCGCGGCGCCCCGGGTGGTGGTCGGGGTCGGTGGGTCGCTGGGAAGCCTGGCGGCCCTGCACCGCGGCCTCGCCGAGGCCCGCGGCCGCGGCGCGGACCTGGTGCCGGTCCTCGCCTGGGAGCCGCCCGGCGGCGAACACGGCTACCGGCGCTCGCCCTGCCCGCCGCTGCTCGCCGCCGTCCGGGAGGCCGCCGAACAGCGCCTGCGGGACGCCCTCGACGCGGCCTTCGGCGGCGCCGACCCCGGCGTCCCGCTGCGCCCGGTGGTGATCCGCGGCGAGGCCGGCCCGGCCCTGCTGCACGTCGCCGACCGGCCGGACGACCTGCTGGTCCTCGGCCGGAGCGGCGGCCCGCTGCACCGCCGGCTGCGGCGCTCGGTGCCCGGCTACTGCTCCCGGCGGGCGGGCTGCCCGGTGCTGACCGTCCCGGTGCCCGAGCTGCTGCACGACCTGCACCGGCTGGAGTCGGCGCGGCGGCGCGCCCGCCGGCACCTGCCGGCCGGTCCGCTGCCAGGGCTCCTCGCGGCGGAGCGGTAGAGCGGTGGTCCGCGGTGCGGACGCACTCGGCCGGCCCGGGGTGTCGCCGCTGCGCTTCGACAGCCCGCGCTGAGCCGCACTCCGCGCTGCGGCGACGCCCCCGTGGACGGTCCGCCGGTGGACGGTCCGCCCGTACGGACGGACCTGACCGAGCACCCGGGGCTCCGGCCGGTATCCGGAGCCCCGGCGAACGGGTGGGGACAGGTGGCCGGACGCGCGGGGCGGTCGCCGGTTCGGATGGCGGCCCCGCCCGTACGGACGGGCCCGCCGCGACCACCCCGCGCGCTCCACTCGGGTCGTGCGGATCGAGCGGTTACAGCGTGAGCAGCGTGCGGTGGGCCAGGGTGGTGTCCCGCAGCGGTTTGAGGGCCAGGCGGACCAGGGCCAGGGCGTTGTCGTCCCCGGCGATCCGGTTGGCGCTCAACTCACCGCAGGACAGGCACTGGTGGATGATCATCCACTCGCCGTCGGCACGGACCGACAGGCTCAGCACCGCCATCCGGCCGCCGCAGCCGGCCGCCCGGTCACCCGGTATCCGGCCGTCGACATGACGGCTGGCCAGGCAGTTCGGGCAGTGGTTGCGATGGGCCGTGCCGGGGGCGTCCAGCGGGACGTCCAGCCGGCAGTCCACGCAGCGGAAGGCGTTCGCCCGGTGGCCGCCCTGCTCGTGCAGGACGTCCTTGTGCCGCTGCGGGCGGCGTTCCCGCCGGCCCCCGCCGTCGGTGTTCTTGCGTCGTGGCATGGTTCGCCGCTCCCTCCTCTCCCTGCGCGGTTCAGAGGGTGCCGAACGCTTCGAGCGGGAACGGCGGTTGGGCGAGCGGCCGGACGGCCATCCGCATCAGGACGAGCTGGTTGTCGTCCGTGCAGACCGGAGTGGACGTCAGCTCGTCGCACCGCACGCACCGGTGGACGACCGTCCAGTCGCCGGTGCGCAGCACGGCGATGGCGATCGGCGACATCCGGCCGTGGCAGTCGCTCGGACCGCCCTCGACCTGGTCGACGACGTGCCGGGAGTGCAGGCAGGACGGGCAGTGGTTGCGCCGCGTGCCGTCGGCGGCGTAGGTGGAGACGGTCAGACCGCACCAGGCGCAGGCGAAGGTGGAGGTCTTCAGGACGGGGGGAGTGCTGGAGGTGCTGGACACCCGGGGTGCTCCTTGCTGGGGGGTTCGTGCGATGGCAGCAAGAGCAGGCCGAGTGGCCTCGACGGTTCGTCAGGCAGGGGCCGTCAGGCGGCGTGGCGAGGCGCACTCGGCGCAAGGCGGGACATCAAGACACCCTCTCGTCGGGCACGCGGCCCGGGTCGTCGACCGGTACGGAACGGCGTCAGCGTAACCACGGCGGTCGCGCCGGCGCCAACGATTTATCCGTCGGCCCGTTCGTCAGCCTGCCCGTCCGCCCCGCTCGTCAACCGGCCCTCGCCGCCGCGCCGGAGATAAAGGGCACGCAGGATGTCCGTATGCAGATGACCAACGTGCCGCAGGCCGCCACGCTCGATGACGCGTCGTCAGTCAGCCGGTCCCTGGCCCTCGCCTTCGCCGACGACCCGGCGATGTGCTGGCTCTTCCCCGACCCGGCCACCCGGCCGGCGGGGCTGGACGGTTACTTCACCACACTGTTCACCCGGCAGTACGTCCGGCACGGGGTGTGCGAGCGGACCGCGGACGCCGCCGCCTTATGGATGCCGCCGCAGGCGCAGGACAAGGCCGTCCCGGACGCGCAGACGCTCGGGGAGCTGACGGCGCTCGTCGGTGACCGGGCCGAGCCGTTCCGGCGCTCCATCGACGCGGCCGCCGCCAACGTGCCGCAGGAGCCGCACTGGTACCTGGCGGTCATCGGCACCGACCCGGCGGCCCAGGGCCGGGGGCAGGGCGCCGCACTGCTGCGCTCCGGGCTGGCCAGGGCCGACGCGGAGGGCCTGCCGGTCTACCTGGAGTCCTCCAAGGAGACGAACCTCGCGGTCTACCGGCACTTCGGGTTCGAGGTGCTGGAGGAGGTCCGGCTGCCGGAGGACGGGCCGGCGCTCTGGGTGATGCGGCGCGGGGCCGGGGCCCGAGGGCAGGACGCGCCCCGGCGCCGGCCCCGGGCAACCCGTCCTCGGTGAAGACCACCGCCGAGCCGAGCGCGTCTGTTCCTCCGCGTCCGTCCGCCGGGTCCGGTCGGGTTCCGCGTCCGAGCCGCCCGGACGCGGTCCCGGTGTGCGGGAAACTCTAAAGAGAAGGAAAAGCGGGCATATGGTTCCAGTAAAGCCGCAGTCGTGGGAGGGCCGATGGAGACGACCATGCTGGAGCCGGACTGGCACGCGCTCGGCGAGCCGGGGGCGGGGCGGCTCGGGACGGAACACCTGTTGCTCGCCGTGGCCGGGGGGACGGGCCCCGCCGGCCACGCCCTCGCCGCCGCCGGGGCGGGCGTGGACACCCTGCGCGCCCTGCTCCGGGAGCGCGAGGGGCGCTGGACGGCCGACGACGGTCCCGCCGCCGTCCCCGCCCGGGAGGTGCTCGGCACCACCGACGAGGACGGGCGGCTGCTGAGCGCGGCCGCCGCCCGGGCGCTCGCCGCCGCGACCGGGCACGCCGGCCGGGACGGCCGTCCGGCCTGTACCGCCGCCGAGCTGCTGCGCGCCCTGCTCACCGACGAGGACGACCGGCCGACCCGCGCCGCCGAACTGCTGCACGCGGCCGGTGTCGCCCCGCAGGCCGTCCTGGACCGGCTGGACGCCGCCCGGCAGCCGGGCGGCGGACTGGACCCGCTGCTGCGACCCACCCGGGAGGCGCTGCTGGCCCGCCGCACCCGGCGGGCCCCGCGCTGGAAGCGCCTGCTGCGGTCGGGCCCGTCCGGTCCGGCGGCCTGGATCCGGCTGGAGGCCGACGCCCAGGCCGAGCGCCTCGGGCGCCGTACGCCCGGCACCGAGCACGTCCTGCTGGCCCTGCTGGCGGTGCGCGAAGTGGCCCGCCACGAACCGGGGTTGGCGGAGGAGCTGGACGCCGGCGAGCTGCTCGCCGGGCTCGGCCTCGACTACGCCCGGGCGCACGCCGCGCTCGGCTCCGGCGTTGTGACGCTGCCCGCCGACCCGCGCGCGGTCGAGGCCTACCTGGCCGAGGCCGAGGGCGCGGGCGGTGATCGGTTGGTCCGGGCGCTGCTGGAGGAGGACACCCGGGCCCGGCGCCTGGTCGAAGCACTGCGGGGCTGAGGAGCTGCCGCGGGGGCGGACCGCAGGGGCGATCCACGTCACCGTCGCCGACGGCCCGCTCGCCGTGGCGACCGGCGCGGCCGCTCAGAGCACCGCGGCGCCGAGCGCGATCGCGCCGAGCACCGCCAGCACCCCGAGCGCGAGGAACCCGTACTCCAGCCCCGCGCGCTCCCGCCCGTCCACCAGCACCTGCCGAGGGTCCGCCGGGTCGTAGCGGACCGGGACGAAGCCGCCGTCCGGCAGCGGGTGGCGGGTGGTGGAGGGGACGGGGGAGAAGACCTCGACCACCCGGCCGTCCGCGGTCTCGAACTGGAGCAGCGGCCGCGGCGGCAGGGTGCGGTCCTCCGGGGCGAGGGCGCGCTCGCGCACCAGCGCCCGGACCGGGACGCCGACCCGGCGCAGCCGCCGCAGGTCGCGCAGGCCGACCGCCCCGGCGAGGTAGGCGACCACGCCGCCCAGCGCGCCGAACACCACCACGGCGAACCCGGCCGTACCGCCCATCGCCGCCTCCCTGTCCGCGAACCCGCCCCGGGCTCCAGTATCACGCGGACGAGGCGCTCTTGACGCCCCGGAGTGGTCCAGTCCACCCTGGGCGACGGCATGTTCCTGTCACCACCGGCCCCGTCGCCCCGGCCGGCCCCGACCACCGCAAGGAGCACCGTCCGTGACCAAGCGCCCCGCCGCCGCCCCCGCCGTCCTCGCCGCGCTCGCCGTCCTCGCCCTCGGCGGCGCCGCCCCCGCGGCCGTGGCCGCCGACGCCGCCACGCCGGCGGTGGTCAGGGTCAGCACCGCCGAACAGCTCCGGAGCGCCCTCGCGGCCGCCGTGCCCGGCCGGACCATCCAACTCGCCGACGGCACCTACTCCGGCAACTTCAAGGCCACCGTCGCCGGTACCGCCACCGCCCGGATCACCCTCGTCGGCTCCGCGAACGCCGTCCTCACCACCCCCACCGGCGGCGGCTACGGCCTGCACCTCGACGGCGCGAGCTACTGGACCGTCCAGGGGCTGACCGTCACCGGCGCCCAGAAGGGCATCATGGCCGACGCCGCGAACCACGTGGTGCTGGACGGCGTGACGGTCCACCACACCACCATGGAGGGCGTGCACTTCCGCAACTCCAGCGCGTACGGCACGCTGCGCGACTCGCGCGTCCACGACACCGGCCTGAGCCGGGACGGCAAGGGCGAGGGCGTCTACGTCGGCACCGCCAACACCCTCTCCGACCACAGCGACCACGTGCGGATCACCGGCAACACCTTCGGCCCGAACATCGGCGGCGAGAACGTCGACCTCAAGGAGGGCACCACCGGCGGCCTGGTCTCCGGCAACACCTTCGACGGCGACGGCCTCACCGGGCGCAACTACGACGACTCCTGGGTCGACGTGAAGGGCAACGACTACGTCATCGAGAACAACACCGGCCGCCGCACCACCGACGACGGCTACCAGACCCACAGCGTCCAGCCCGGCTGGGGCTGCGGCACCGTCTTCCGGGGCAACCGCTCCGACCTCACCGGCGCCACCGGCCCGGACCGGTACGCGATCGACGTGACCGACTACGACGCGGCGAGGTGCAAGGTCACCATCGGTGCGGGCAACACCGTCACCGGGGGCCGGGGCCTGGTGAACCCCGGCGTCCCGGTGGGCTGAGCCCGCGACGGCGCGCCGAGCACCTCCGGCGGACCGCGGACCGCGGACCGCGGCCCGCCGGCTACAGCGCGTCGAGCGGTACGTCCGGGTCGGCAAGCGCCCCGGCGTCCACCACCCGTCCCGAGCGGACCAGTTCGCGGATCGGGTCGGTGACGTCGCTGGATCCTGGCCGCCTAGCCTAGGTGCCCCCTTCTTCTTCGGGGAACCTTCATGCCTCAGATCAACCTGCCCGACGGCACGCCGCCATGGCTCGCCGGGGTGGTTGCCGTCGTCGTCGCGCTCGCCGTGGCCATCCGCCTCCTGGCCGGCGCTGTACTACCCAAGCAGTCAGCGCACCGCCTCACTTGGTGGCGGGAATGGTGGAAGCGGCACAAGTAGCGATCAGCCCCACGACGGCGCCGGGATGCTCATGGCGAGATGTGCACGGTGTCCTGCGAGATGATCGCCAGGCCTTCACCGACAAGGGACCGCAGGCTCTGGTTGTACTCGTCTTCCCCGACACAGAGTTGCCCCGAAGGACGATCAGGGCTGGCCGGCTCACGCCTGAGCTGATGACCGGTTGTTCCATCGCTCCTCCTCCGTCCTGTCGCGCAGGTGCGCGACGAGCCAGGGCACCAGCCGCGGGGCCGCCACGGCCGCCACCCGTTCGGTCGGGTGAAGGAGGCCGAGGGAGCACTGCTCGGCTGTCCAGACGGTCACCCGGGTCAGCGGGGCGGCCGGGTTCACGCCGAGCTCTCCCTTCGGGCCGCAGGTGCTGTTGAAGGGAGCGGTGACGTTCTGGCGGTTCCAGTACGTCCACGCCTCCGCGGCCTTCTCCTGCTCGAAGAGGTGGTAGAGCTGCGGGTACCGGTCCAGGAGACGGACCTCGCGGAACAGGAGCTGGCCGAGCAGCGGGGTGGCCGACGTCCGCAGGTCGTCGGTGGTCGCCGCGGCGAAGGTGAACGTGGAGGCGTCGGCGGCTGGTGTGAGGGCGGTGGCCGCGAAGCGGTGGGAAAGGCGGTCGCGAACGAAGCCGGCGGCCGTCTCGGACAGCCCGGGCTCGATGGTGTCGACGAGCTGGAGCAGTCGACGGTGGCAGGGGTGGAAGCGGCTGAGGTCGAAGAGGGTGCCCATGCCGTCGACGGCGGTGAGGACGAGCTGCCTGTAGAGGTGGTTGTTCATCTCGCCCAGCTCGGCGTAGGACTTCGTCGCGGTGCTCGTGGAGTGGAGCATCAGGTACTCGGCGACGGTCTCGAAGTAGAGGTAGCCGAGGTAGGGCATCACCGGCACGGTGGCGGCCACCTGGTCGAGGAAGTGACCGGCTTCCGGGTGCGTGCGGCCGGCGGCGAGGCCGAGCATCAGGTCGAGCAGCGGTGCGGCGGCGCGCACCCGGTCGGCCACCGACCGGGCCACCTTCTCGTCCTCGGTGGGCGTCAGGGCACGGCGGTGGCGGTCGAAGGCGCGCAGGTGCACGGAACCCAGGCGCAGGTAGTCCAGACCCGCCGCCTCGGCCGTGCGGTCGGGGGTGATCTCGATGACCAGGGGCGTGCTGTCGCGCCTGCTGTCCAGCGCGGGGAGGGTGTCGAGGAGGTGGGCGCCGAGGTTGTGCGGGCGCAGCGCGCCGCCGGGCAGCGGGGTGAGGGGGGAGCCGTAGATCGCGCCGACGAGGCAGCCGGTGGAGGCGAGCAGGTGGCCGCTGGTGCGGACGGCGTCCAGGGAACGGGTCAGGTGCAGCAGGTGCAGGGGGCGGCCGGAGGCGAGGGCGGTGAGCATGGCGTTGCCATCGGGCCGTAGCAGGTGCCCGTTGGGGGTGTGCTGGAGGTAGTGGCGCCAGTGGTCCGGGGTGGCGGCGAGGCCGGCGGGCAGGTGCGTGCCGGTGGGGGAGTCGAGGTCGGTGTGGGCGAGGTCCCAGTCAGATGGCACGGGGCGTCTCCTTTTCGGTCGACAGGGCGCGGAGCGCCAGGTGGACGGCGTGGGTGTCGGTGGCACCGTCGAGGCGGGCCTGTTCGGTGAGCACCACCAGCTCGTGGGCGAGGACGGGTGCCCAGACGGGGACCTGGAGGCGCAACTGGTGGAGGGCGGGCCACCAGCGGGTGGCGGGGAGGCGGTAGCGGTCGAGGGCGTCGGCGGCCTTGAGCAGGTCGACGGCCAGCCGGTGGCGCCGGTAGGCGGCCTGCTGCTCGGGGGTGAAGGCGTGAGGGGGGACGTCGTGGAGGGCGACGGCGGTGATTGCCTCGGCGCTGGGGGTGTGGCCGAACGCGGTGTGGAGGCTGGCGGGGTGCTGGGTGAGCCAGTCGGCGGCGCGCCGGCCGTGGCCGGGGTCGGTGCGGTCGTTGAGGCGGCGGCAGTCGTGGCAGGCTGCCGCCGCGGCGAGCGCGAGCACTCGGCCGGGTGCGAGGTGGTGGCCGACGGCGAGCAGCTGGACAAGGACGGTGACCCGGGCACCGTGCAGGACGCCGTGGATGGAGGTGGTGGTCTCCGTGCGGGCGAACCAGGACCGATCGGGTACCAGGACCGCCGCGGGGTATGGCAGTCTGGGCCGCGCACCCGGACGGACCGGCCGCTGGTCGGCGATCCACGCCAGCGTCGGCCGGTCCATCACCTGGTGGTCGGGCAAGCGGCCCGCGGCCGCCAGCTCGTGCAGCGGCCGGCGGGCGTCGGTGCTGGGTGTCGGAGAGTTCATCGAGTCCTCGAAGGGTCAGGTCGGTTCGCATGGGCGTCACGCTGGGCGTGGTGGTGCTGACGATGGGCAACCGGCCCGCCGAGCTGGCGGCGCTGCTGGAGTCGGTGCAGGCCCAGGACGGCGCCGACACCGGAGTGCGCGCGGTGGTCCTCGGGCAGGGCGTCAAGCTGCCCGAGCTGCCCCAGTGGGTGGACGCGGTGGAGCTGCCGGAGAACCTGGGCATCCCTGGAGGCCGCAACGCCGGCGTGGAGCGGCTTCGCGAGCTCGGCGGCACGGATGTGCTGGTGGTGCTGGACGACGACGGACTGCTGCCGCGCACGGACACCTTCCGGCTGATCCGGGAGGCGTTCGAGCAGGACTCGAAGCTGGGCATCGTCTCCTTCCGGATCGCGGACGAGACCGGGTTCACCCAGCGCCGCCACGTCCCCCGCCTCGGCGCCTCGGACCCGATGCAGTCCGGCCCGGTCACGACCTTCCTCGGCGGCGGCCACGCCATCCGCATGACCGTGATCGACCAGGTCGGCCCGTTCCCCGCACCGTTCTTCTACGCCCACGAGGAGACCGACTTCGCCTGGCGGGCCCTGGACGCCGGCTGGGGCATCGACTACCGCGCCGACATGGTGCTCCAGCACCCCCGCACCGACCCGGCCCGCCACGCCGCCTACTACCGCATGACCGCCCGTAACCGTGTCTGGCTCGCCAAGCGCCATCTTCCCGCCCCGCTGGTGCCCGTCTACCTGGCTTCCTGGATCGGCTACACCCTGCTGCGCCGCCCGCCGATGGAGGGCTTGAAGGCGTGGTGGGGCGGCTTCTTCGAGGGTGTGCGGGTGGCATGCCCGCCGCGACGGCCGATGCGGTGGAGCACGGTGCGCCGGATGGCCCAGCTGGGGCGGCCGCCGATCTTCTGACGGGCGCCCCGGCCAGGGTCGGGTCAGGCCCAGATGGCGTGCATCGCGTTGATGACCCGTTGCACGTCGGCCGCGGTCATGGCTGGGTAGCACGGCAGGGACAGCTGCCGGGCAGCGACCTGTTCGGTGACCGGCAGGTGGCACTCCAGCTGCCGGTACGCCGCGAGCCGGTGCACCGGCGTGAAGTGCACACTGGTGCCGATCCCGTGCACCTCACGCAGTGCGTCGGCCACCGTGTCCCGGGACCGGCCACCGACCGGGTCGATCAGCACCGGGTACAGGAACCAGCCGTGCCGGACCCCGTCGAGGACGGCCGGCAGACGCAGCCCCGGAAGGCCTGCCAGGGACCGGTCGTAGGAAGCGGCGATCCGGCCCCGGGCGGCGGTGAAGTCCTCCAACTTCTCCCACTGCCTGATGCCGACCGCCGCCGTGATGTCCGGCATCACACTCTTGAGGCCGGGTACGGTGACCTCGTAGTCGGCCGTGCGCCGCTCGCCGTGCCGCCGCCAGGCTGAGGAGTCGATGCCGTGCCGGCCCAGCAGCCGCGCCTTCCGGACGAGGTCGCCGTGCCCGGCGAGCACGCCGCCTTCGCCGGTGGTGATGACCTTGTTGGCGTAGAAGGAGAAGACGGCCAGGTCTCCGACGGAGCCGACCCGCGCGCCGTCGCGCCAGGCGTGCAGCGCGTGGGCGGCGTCCTCGATCAGCAGCAGCGCGTGGTCGTCGGCCAGCTTGCGGAACGCGGCGAGGTCGCAGGGCTGGCCGCCGTAGTGCATGACGGCGATCGCCTTCGTCCGCGGGGTGATCGCCGCCTCGGCCGCCGCAGGGGCGAGGTTGAAGGTCACCGGGTCGATGTCGGCGAACACCGGGCGTGCACCACACTGGACGACGGTGTTCGGCACCGCGCAGAACGTCAGGCTCGGCGTGATCACCTCGTCCCCGGGCCCGATCCCGGCCGCGAGCAGCGCCAGGTGCACGGCCGCGGTGCAGGACGACACCGCGAACGCGTCCTGCACACCGAGCGCGTCCCGCACGGCCTCCTCGAACCGGGCTGCCTTCGGTCCGTGGGTCAACCAGCCCGAGCGCAGGGTGTCCAGGACCTCCGTCTCCTCTTCCGGTCCGATCGAGGGCCGGTTCCACGGCAGAAACGGCGCGGTGGTGGCGGGCGTGGCCGGCACGTCAACGGTCATGACGCCTCCCACGCGCTGGTGTACTCGGCGCCGTACCGGCGGCAGGCGGCGCTCTCCAGACGGCCGACCTTCCCGGAGGTGACGGCGCCGAGCAGCCCGCGGTGGTTGTCGTACTGCGCCTGCCCGGGGTCGGTGACGGCGCCGGTCAGCACCAGGTCGGCGATCTCCCGCACACCGTCCTTGAGCGCCGTGGCGCACGCGCCGGGCAGCGCCTGCTCGATCCGGGCGAAGCTCACCCGGTAGTCGCGGGCGTCGGCCTCGTCCCGCTCCGGTCCCCGGTCGATCACCGCGCCCGGCACGACCTCGGCCACCGTGGCGGCGATGTCTCCGATGGTGTGGTTCTCCGGGTCGCTGCCCACGTTCCAGGTACCGGTCAGCCGCTGCTCCAGTACCCCGGCCAGGACCCGCGCCACGTCGCCGACGTGTACGAGCGGCCGGCGCTGGGACCCGCCGTTGAGGGGGATGCGGCCGCTGGAAGCCGCGTGGGACGCCATCTTGTTCACCACCGAGTCCAGCCGCTGGCGGGGCGAGGCGCCGTGCACGGTGGCCAGGCGAAGGCACGCCGGCGCGCTCTGCGAGCCGAGGACGTCCGGGAGCCGCCGTTCGGCCAGCACCTTGGTGCGGGCGTAGACGCCCAGCGGGTTGGGCTCGGTGTCCTCGTCCACGGTGCCCTCGTGCAGCCCGTAGACGCTGCACGAGGAGAAGAAGACGTAGTGCCCGACCCCGGCCGCGGTGGCGGCCTCGGCGGCGATCATCGGGCAGGCGTAATTGAGCTCGACCGCCAGCTGCTCGTCCAGCTGACTGGCCGGCTCGCCGACGATCCCGCCCAGGTGCACCACGGCGTCCGCGTCCGCGCTCACGCGGGCCAGCAGAGCGGCGTCGCGCAGGTCCCCGTGCACGAAGCGGGCGGTACGGGGAAGCAGCGCGGCGGGGTCGTCCTCGCGGTGGTAGATCAGCCCGTCCACCACGGTGACCTCGTGGCCGAGGGCAGCCAGGTGGTGGGAGGCGACGGTGCCCAGGTAGCCGGCACCGCCGAGCAGTACGACATGCATCAGGGGTGATCCCTTCGTTCAGGCGGCCAGCGCGGCCGAGGTCGGGGCGGGGGTGGGGGTGCGAGGAGTGGTGAACCAGTCCGGGATTGCTCCGGGGGAGGCCTTCAGCCAGGCGACGTAGCGGCTGATGCCGTCGGCCAGGGTGATGCCGGGCTGCCAGCCGAGGAGATCGGTGGCCAGGCGGGTGTCGGCGCAGCCGCCGCGCGGGTCGCCCGCGGGCATGGGCGTCGTGATGAACTCCGCGCCCGGGTAGTGGCCGGCGATCAGCTCGCCGATCTGCCGGACCGTCGTGGCCACGCCGGTGCCGACGTTGACGGTCCGCCCGGCCATCCGGTCGGTGACCAGGGCGAGGACGGTGGCGCGGGCGATGTCCTCGACGTGCACCATGTCCCGCACCTGCCGGCCGCCGCCGTTGAGTCGGATCGGCTGCCCGGTGTGGGCGGACATGGCCATCCACGGCACCATCCACGAGTGCGACCCGGGCTTGGGCGCCTGCGGCTCGCCGTAGACGGAGAAGTACCGCACGATCGCGTGTTCCGTCCCGGTGCCGGAGAGCATCAGCCGCACCTGGTGCTCCGCCCAGACCTTGGTGTTGGCGTAGACGGAGATCGGGTCGAGCGGCTGGTCCTCGGCGAACCGGGACGGGACGTCCCCGACCGGGATGCCGTTGCCGTACACGGAGGCGGAGGAGACGAAGACCAGACGCTTCACCGCGGCCCCGGCGACGGCGTCCAGCAGGACCTGCGTGCCGTGCACGTTGGAGGCGAACGCGATGTCGGGCCTGCGGGTGCACGCCGCGACGTCCGCGTACGCCGCCGCGTGAACCACGAAGTCCGCCCGCCGGGCCATCCAGTTCACGGTGGCCTTCTCCCGCACGTCGCCGAGGACGACTTCCGCCGCATGCCGGTCCACCTCGAAGCGGTCCCGCACCGGGTGCGGGTAGGCGTCGAAGCGGTCGAGCACAAGCGAGCTGGCCCCGGCGGCGGCGAGCTGCGCGACGATGCGGCTGCCGACCAGGCCGCCGCCACCGGTGACCAGCACCGTGGCGCCGTCCAGCTGCCGCAACCGCGGATCGGAGGACACGTCAGCCATGAGGAATGAACCTCCTGAGGGGGTGTGGTTGGGTTCCGCCAGTGAAACGCCGGATCACCCGGCAGCGGTACGGTGGCGGCCCACCGACCCCGTTCAATCTGTTCAAGATCGTTCCAGGGAGGTTGAGTTGACTGAACGACAGCAGCGCAACCAGCAGCTCGCCGCAGTCATCGAAGAATCCGGGTACACGTACGAAGCCCTCGCCAAGGCGATCCGCACGGTCGCAGCCGAAGCGGGAGAGCCGCTGCGCACCTCCCGCTCGGCCGTCCACTACTGGGTGGCCGGCGGCACGCCGACCGGCCGGACGCCGGGCTACCTCGCCGAAGCCCTCAGCCGGAAGCTCCGGCGCAAGGTGACGCCTGCCGAACTCGGCCTAGGCTGCGAACCGGTCGAGGACGCCATGCACCCCGATCCGTTGGCCGCCGCCGCCGATCTCAGGAGGCTCATCGTGCACCGCCGCCGGGACTTCCTCGCGCTCGCGTTCTCCACCGCCGCCGTCGCGCTCCCGCTCACCTACGACCACCAAGCCGCCGCCGCCATGCTCCGTGCCGTCGCCAACGGCGGGCGGATCGGGGCCGGCGAACTGGAGACCGTACGACAGTTCACCGAGATGTTCCGCACCGCCGACGAACGGCACGGCGGCGGCCACGGCCTGGCCGCCATCACCACCTACCTCGACGACGTCGTCACCCCCATGCTCCACGCGGGCGCCTTCCCGAACGATGAGATCCGCTGCGGTACCTTCGGCGCGGCCGCCGAGCTGGCCACCCTGATCGGCTGGAAATGCCACGATGCCGGCCGGGAGGGCGCCGCGCAGAAGTTCTACCTGCTCGCCCACCAGCTCGCCTGCGAGGGCGACCCCGCTGGACACGCGGCATGGACGATGCGCGCTCTCGTCCACCAGGCCCTCGACCTGAAACAGCCCACCGGCTGCGTCGACCTGGCTCACGCTGCCCTGGAGCGGGCGCGCGGAAAGGTCGACCCTCAGACCGAGGCACTGCTGCTGATCACGGCGGCCCGCGCCCACGGGGCGGACGGCGACAGCGCGACCGCCGCCAAGCTCATCCTCGCCGCCGAGGACGCCATGCTCGCAGGCGGCGCCGACACCATCCCCGCCTACGCCGCGGCCGCCGGCCCCGCCGTGGCCACCGTGGCCTCCCACACCGGCCGGACCCTGACCGCGATGAAGGACAACAAGGCCGCCGAGCGTCACTACCGCGCCGCCCTGGACAGCCGCCGACCAGAGACCTACCACCGCCTCCGCGGCACCACCCTCGCGAACATCGCCAAGGCCGTCGCAGCCCAAGGACGCTATGAGGAAGCCGTCGGACTGTGGAGCCAGAGCCTTGACCTGATGGACGGCGTCGCCTCCCGCCGCAACCGCACAGAGCTGGACACCATGCACTCCGCCCTCGGCCTCTACGCCAGGCGAGGAGTCCACGGCGCCGCCGAGCTCGCCCGCCGAGCCCAACTGCTGCGCGCGGACTGACCTACGCATTGACCAGCAGGAGGCCAATGAGCACGTTTATGAATTTTCTTGACATGGGTGGTCACGGGTTACGAATTGGAGGGAGGTTTGTCTCGCCGACGCATTGCGCTGGCGAGGGGTCTGTCCAATGAACCGGTGCAGGTCTGCGTGACGGCCTGCGGCCAGACCGCGGCGATGGCGTCCGGCAGGCCTTTGAGGCCGTCGCAGACGACCATGCAGACGTCTGCGACGCCGCGGTTCTTGATCTCGGGCAGCACGTGCAGCCGGTACTTGGCGCCCTCGCCGCCGTCGCCGGCCCACAACCCGAGGATCTCGCGGGTGCCCTCGACCGTGACCGCGAGCGCGACGTAGATCGGCCGGTTGGCGACCTGGCCGTCGCGAAGCTTCACATGCACGCAGTCGATGAACACCACCGGATAGACCGGGTCGAGCGGCCGGTTCTGCCACTCGGCCATGCCCTCGATCACCTGGTCGGTGATGGTGGAGATCGTCTGCCTGGACACGTCCGCGCCGTAGACCTCGGCCAGGTGCGCGGAGATCTCACCGTGCGTCAGGCCACGGGCGGACAGCGAGAGCACCATCTCGTCCACCCCGGACAGGCGCCGCCGGCGCTTGCGGACCAGTCGCGGCTCGAAGGAACCCTCGCGGTCGCGGGGTACCTCGATGGCGACCGGTCCGACCTCGGTCAGCACGGTCTTGGAACGGGTGCCGTTGCGCGAGTTCCCGCTGCCCGCGCCGGTCGGGTCGTGTTTCTCGTACCCGAGGTGGTCCGTCATCTCGCCCTCGAGGGCGGACTCCAGGGTCTTCTTCGTCAGCTGCTGCAGCAGGCCGCCGGCACCGGTGAGCTGCAGCCCGCTCGCGCGGACCCGGTCCACCAGCTGACCGATCAACTGCTCATCCAGCGCGTCCGACTGCAACTCCACCGGCCGCACAGCCTCGACGGCCTCGGCCGAGACGTTGACTTCCTTCATCAGGTGCTTCTCCTTGATCGGGAGTTACACCGTTCTTTTACAGACCCTCCCTCAGCGGTGAACGGACGGGGTCTTGGTTGGCTGCTCGTCGACCAGGGCTCGTGCCGTGTCTCAGACCTCGCCGAGGGGGATGCTCGGGTTCGCCAGGCGGTCGGCGTCCACCGTGCGCTCGGAGACGATCAGTTCGCGGATCGGGTCGGTGACGTCCCAGACGTTGACGTTCATCCCCGCGAGCACCCGGCCACCGGACAGCCAGAACGCGATGAACTCGCGGGTGGCCGGGTCGCCGCGGAACACCACCCGGTCGTAGCCGTCCGGCTCGACGTAGCCGACGTACTCCATCCCGAGGTCGTACTGGTCGGTGAAGAAGTACGGGATCCGGTCGTACACCGCGTCCGGCTGCCCGAGCAGGGCGCGGGCGGCGGTCTGCGGCTGGTTGAGCGCGTTGGCCCAGTGCTCGACCCGCACATGGGTGCCGAACAGCGGGTGGAAGGCGTTGGCGACGTCGCCGGCCGCGTAGACGTCCGGGTCCGAGGTGCGCAGGTGCTGGTCGGTCTTCACGCCGTCGTCGACCTCCAGCCCGGCCGCCTCGGCGAGGCCGGTGGCGGGGGCGATGCCGATGCCGACCACCACCGCGTCGGCCGCCACCGTCGTGCCGTCGGCGAGCCGCACGCCGCTCACCGTGCCGCCCCTACCGGTCAGTTCGGCCACCTTGACGCCGAGGCGCAGGTCCACGCCGTGCTCCCGGTGCAGGTCGGCGAAGACCTGGGCGACCTCCCGGCCGAGCACCCGCAGCAGCGGCAGTTCGAGGGCCTCCAGCACCGTCACCTCGGCGCCCGCCTCCCGGGCCGCGGCCGCCACCTCCAGCCCGATCCAGCCGGCGCCGATCACCGCGATCCGGGCCCCCGGCCGCAGCGCCGCCCTGATCCGGTCGCTGTCCTCGACCCGGCGCAGGTAGAGCACCCCGTCCTGGTCGGCGCCGGGCACCGGCAGCCGGCGCGGCACCGAGCCGGTGGTCAGCAGCAGCTTGGCGTACTCCACCTGGCCGTCGTCGGCGAGCGTCACGGTGTGCCCGGCCGGGTCGATCGCGGCCACCGCCGTGCCCAGCCGCAGCGTGACGTCGTGCTCCGCGTACCACTGCGGCGGGTGGACGTAGATCTTCTCCCGGGACGTCTTGCCCTGCAGGTATCCCTTGGACAGCGGCGGCCGCTCGTACGGGCGCTCGTGCTCCTCGCCGATCAGGACGATGCCGCCCCGGTACCCGGCCTCGCGCAGCGCCTCGGCGGCCTTCGCGCCGCCCAGGGACGCCCCGACGACGACGATCGGGCGCTCCCGCCGGCCGTCCGCCGCGGTGGTCCCGGTGTCCGTGCCCGCCATGCTCGACTCCTCGCTCTGCGGCCGTGGTCGGGGTCAGCCTGCCGCCGTCCGGGTGGTCTGTCGAGACCGCGCCGGGCGCGCCGCGCCGCGCTCGCCCGTACGAGTGAACGCGGCGCCTCGGCGCCCGGCCTCGGGCAGGTCTGCCGCGCTCCTCACGCGGCGCCGGCCGCCCGGCCCGGCGGCGGTCTCACGCGGTCATCGCGTCCCTGACCAGTGCGGTGTCGGTGAACTGTTCGAAGCGCACGATCCGGCCGCCGCGCACGGTGAAGCGGTGGGCGACCCGGACCGCGAGCGGCTTCCCGGTGGCCCGGTGCACGGCGGTGTAGCGGCCCAGCACCACGACGGTCTCGCCGTCCACCACGTAGGTGTCGTCGTGCGCCGTCCAGTCGTGCCACTCGGCGGCCAGCCGCTCCATCACGTTGGCGGTGACGCCCTTCGGGGTGCGGTAGGTGCCGGCCAGCGGGAACCCGGCCATCTCGGTCCACTCCACGTCCTCGGCCAGGGTGCTGCGCAGCGCGGCCAGGTCGCCCCGGGCGGAGGCCAGGTACTGGCGGCGCACCACGTCGGCGGGGGCGGGCGACTCGGCGAAGGACGCGGTGTCCCGGGGGATCTCGATCACCGTCCGCTCACCCCCACGCCATCTCGCCCATGACGACCTTGGTGCCGATGTCCGCCGCGATCCGCAGCCCCAGCTGCGGAAAGCGCCGCTCCAGCGCCTCCTTGGCGGCCGCCGCGTCCGGGGCCCGGCCGATCTCCGTCTCGAAGGCGCGCAGGTAGGCGCGGGTGTGGTCGATGGCGGTGTGGTCGGTGGGTGCGCCGGCGACCCGGTGGCCGGCCGCCACCCAGGTCGGCTGGAGCGCCTCGATGCCGTCCAGCAGGTCGATCCAGGCGGCCCGTTGGGTGGAGGTGGGGGTGTCGGCGGTCCACACGTGCAGGCCCTCGAAGAGCAGCACCCCGCCCAGCACGGCCCGGTGGTGGTGCTGCCAGAGGTAGTGCCGGTCCGGCAGGTGGAAGTCGGCGCCGCGCAGCTCGAAGCGGTGGCCCTCGAAGACCAGCTCGTCCCCGTGCATCACCTCGGGCCGCACCAGCCGGGTGGGCAGCTCCGGCCCCAGGTGCGCCCAGGCCCGCAGCTTGGGCTCGTAGGTCTCCTGGATGTGCTCGACGGTCGAGGCGGTGGCCAGGAAGCGGGCCTGCGGGAAGGCGTCCTGGACCTCCTGGGCGCCGAAGTAGAAGTCCGGGTCGCCGTGGCTGACGAAGACGGTGGTCAGCCGCTTGCCGGCGGCCGCGATCCGGTCCACCAGGCGGCGCCCGTCGGAGCGGGTGAACCCGGCGTCCACCAGCAGCGCGTCGTGCGGACCGGTTACCAGGACCGAGGTCTTGTTGAGCGAGCTGTCCGGGCTGTCGATGATCTCGAAGTCGAGTGCACTCATGCGCCCGCCCCGCTTCGCTCGGCAGGCGCTTCGCGCGATACGCGCCTGCTGGTCGTCCGCTCACTTCGTTCGCTCACGTTCGGTGTCCTTCCTCGGGGCCGGGCACGCCTCGCCGCCAGGATCGGGGGTCGGCGGCCCGTCCGCATCCGGAAGGGCTAAGGCACCGGTGACCCGGAAGGGCTAGGGCACGAGCGACGGGCCCTCACTGCGGGTCCAGAGCGCGAGGTCGCTGCTGGTGGCCACCGCGAGGGTGCGGCCGGTCGGGGAGAAGCCGGCCGCGCGGAAGGCGGACCAGTCGGAGTCGAGGACCGGCCACCAGCTCTCGCCGGGCTCGCCCTGCCACGGCCCCCGGCCGGTGGCGAGCAGCACCCGGTGGTGCGGCCACTCCGGGGCGGCCACCTCGACGTGCCAGCCGCCCTCGGCGGAGGTGTGCAGTCCGCCGCCCCACATCCCCGCCACCGGGACGCGCACGTCGGCGACCTGGCCGAGGCCGGGGCAGGCGAGGTCCGGGCCGTCCGGGTCCTTGGCGGGCTCGTGGTCGCGGGCCAGCTTGAGGCCGGTCACCGCGTCGAACAGGCCGTGGCCGCTGTGCGAGACCGTCAGCACCAGGTCGTGGCCGCTCTCCGGGTGGACGGCGAAACCGATGCCGAGCAGCCCGCCGACGGCGATCGGCCCCCCGCCGACCGGCCGCCACGGCTCCGGCGGGGAGGTCACCCCGGCGGCCGTGATCCGGTCGCGGAGCTGCTGCTGGTAAGGGGTCAGGGCCATGCGGACGATCATCCCATCCGGCGGCCCGCCCCGGCGGCGGACCGGGCGCGGGCGGTACACCCTCCACGGGCTCGACCCGGCGGGCGGCGCCCGGCTCGGACTCCCCCGGGACGGTGCCGCGGTGAGCGGGGAACAGTGATCGCCGCGCGCGCGTTCCTCCGGTCATGACCGACGACGCCGCTCCCGAGATCCTCCGCTACGCCGCCTTCGCCACCCGCCCCGAGGGCGGCAACCCGGCCGGCGTGGTACTCGACGCCACCGGGCTGACCGACGAGCGGATGCTCGCCGTCGCCGCCGAGG
This sequence comes from Kitasatospora sp. Xyl93, assembly GCF_055383135.1. Lineage (NCBI taxonomy): Bacteria > Bacillati > Actinomycetota > Actinomycetes > Kitasatosporales > Streptomycetaceae > Kitasatospora > Kitasatospora sp. Xyl93. The sequence continues at coordinate 7,435,879 of NZ_AP029185.1, forward strand.
TCGGGTACTCCGAGACCGCCTTCCTCACCCCCGGACCGGCCGAAGGGACCTACCGCGTACGGTACTTCAGCCCGCTCGCCGAGGTGCCGTTCTGCGGCCACGCGACGGTCGGCTCCGCCGTCGCCCTGGCCGAGCGCACCGGCCCCGGGCAGTACGTCTTCGCGACCGCGGCCGGGGACGTCCCGGTCGAGGTCGAGCGCGGCGCCGACGGACTGCTGCGCGCCACCCTCACCAGCGTCGAGCCGAAGGTCGAGGAGGTGCCGGCGGCCGACGTGGCGGAGGCGCTCGCCCTGCTCGGCTGGTCCGCCGCGGACCTCGACCCGGCCCTGCCGCCCCGGCTCGCCTACGCCGGCGCCCGGCACCTCGTCCTGGCGGTCGCCACCCGCGAGCGGCTGGCCCGGCTCGACTACGACTTCGACGGCCTCGCCGACCACATGCGCGCCCGCGACCTGACCACCCTGCAGCTCGCCTGGCGGGAGGCCCCCGAGGTCTTCCACGTCCGCGACCCGTTCCCGGTCGGCGGCGTGGTCGAGGACCCGGCCACCGGCGCCGCCGCGGCCGCCTTCGGCGCGTACCTGCGGGACCTCGGCGCGGTGACGGCCCCGGCGGTGCTGACGCTCCACCAGGGTGACGACCTGGGCCGTCCGGGCCTGCTGCGGGTCGAACTGCGGGCCGGGGACACCCGGGTGCGGGTCTCCGGCACGGCGGTGGCCATCGGCTAGCGCCGCCTCCGGCCCTCTGAGCGGGGCCGAACCCCTCGGTGCAGGCCGCCTCCGGAAGAAGCTCCCGTGCTCGACCCCGCGCTCAAGCGATCGCTCCGGCAACTGCGTTCGGTGCGGGCGCGCAGACCCGACGGGAGCGACCCGGCCCGCCTCGCCGGTTGGCGGGAGGAGACGGCGGAGGCCCTGGACGAGTTGGCCCTCCGGCTCGTCTTTGCGTCCGACCGGGCGCGGGCCGCGGCGGAGGCGGAGCGCGAACGGGCGCGGGCCGCGGCCCTCCGGTCGGCGGGCGCGGAAAATCGGTCGCGCCCGTCCGCCCTGGTGGGCGAAGCTGCTCCGATGCAGCGAGCGAGCAACCGGACCGTGACGGTCGATCTGACGTACGGCGACGAGTACTTCGGGCAGCTGGGCCCCTTCGAGGTGGAACTCGGCTGGTGGTCCTCCGTGGACGAGGTGGTCGCCCGGGCGACGGAAGCGGCTGGGGTGCCGGTGCTGGTGGCGCGGTTGGTCGAGGGGCGGAGCGGGGAGCCCGGCCACGGCGGGCGGGTGCGCTACCACGCCGAGGCGCTGCGCCGGCCGACCGGGATCGAGCCCGGGGCCCCGGACGGCGGCACGGCCGCGCTGCTCGGCCCCGCGGAGCACCGGGCAGCCTGGGCCACGCCCGCCGGGCTGCGGGAGGCGCTGGCCTGGGCGGAGGCGGAACTCGCCGCCGTCGGCCGCCCGTTGGCCGCGCCCGCGCGGCAGGTCCGGACGTGGAACCTCTCCGGCCTCTTCCGCCTGCCCACCTCCACCGGGGCCGACGCCTGGCTGAAGACCACGACGCCCGCGTTCAACGCCCGGGAGGGCGAGGTCATCGCGCTGTTCGGCAGCGTCGACCCCCGGCTCGTCCCCACCGTCCTCGCCGCCGACGCCCCGACGGGGCGGCTGCTGCTCGACCACGTCCCCGGCGAGGACTGCTGGAGCCCGTCCGCCGGGACCGTCGCCGAGGTCGTCCCCCGGCTCGTCGCCGCCCAGGCGGCGCTCGCCGACCGCCCGGCCGACCTGGCCGGCCTGCGCGACCGCACCCCCCGCGCCCTGGCGGCCCAGCTGACGGCGCGGCTGGACCGGCTCGCCGAGGAGACCGACCTGACGCCCGAGGAGTTGGAGCGCCTGGCCGGCTTCGCCGCCGAACTGCCCGGGCTGTTGGACCGGCTCGCCGGCTGCGGCCTGCCCGAGACGCTGCTGCACGGCGACTTCCACCCCGGCAACTGGCGCTCCGACGGCACGGGCACGGTGGTCGTCGACTACAGCGACTCCTGCCTCGGCCACCCGGCCCTGGACGGTTTGCGCCCGCGCGCCTACCTCGGCGAGGAGGCCTGGCAGCACCACGCCCGGGTGTGGACGGAGGCCTGGCGGCGGCACGCCCCCGGCTCCGACCCGGGGCGCGCCCTCGAACTCGCCGAGCCGCTCTACCACCTGTCCTACGCCCTGCGGTACCAGGAGTTCCTGGACCACATCGAGCCGAGCGAACGCCCGTACCACGAGGGCGACCCGGCCGCCGAGCTCCGCGCCCTGCTGGCCTGCCGGCCCGCGGACCGGCAGGCCGGCCGGGCGTAGACTGCCGGGGTGGAACGACCGACGCCGGCCCCCGGAGCCTCCGGGACAGCCGTCCTGCCCGAGCTGCCGTTGCAGGAGCTGGAGTGCTTCTCCGTCCTCGTCCACCAGTTGCACTTCGGGCGGACGGCGGAGCGCCTCGGCGTCTCGCAGGGGCGGGTGTCCCAGCTGATCAAGCGGCTGGAGAGCCGGGTCGGCGCCCCGGTGTTCCGACGGACCAGCCGCCGCGTGGAGTTGACCGCGCTGGGACGGGCGCTGGCCGAGCAGGTGGTGCCCGCCTTCGAGCGGCTGCGGGAGGGGTACGAGGCCGCCCGGGCCGGAGCGGCCACCGCCCGGCCGCTGCGGCTGGGCTTCCAGTGCGCGGTGTACGAGCCGGTGGCCCGGGTGATCGCGAGCCTGCCGGAGGGTACGGCGCGGCTGGTCGAACTGCCGTGGGCGGACCCGTTCTCGCAGCTCGCCCGCGGTGAGATCGACCTGGCCATCGTGCTCGCCCCGTGCCGGGAGCCGGGGCTGGAGGTGCTGCTGGAGTTCTCCCGGCAGCCGGTGTACGTGGCGTTCTCCGCGGCGCGGCGCCTCGGCGGGGCGGACGGGGTGAGCGCCGAGGAGCTGGCCGCGCTGCCGCTGGTCGAGCCGCGCGGCCCGGCGCCCGAGTACTGGCGGCGGGTGAACGCGCCCCGGCGGACGCCGGACGGACGGGAGCTGTGCTACCCGGCGGGTGCGGCCACCATCCAGGAGGGACTGTCGATGGTGGCCAGCACCGGCCAGGGGCTGCTGCTGTGCGAGCGCAGCACGACGTACGTCCAGCGGCCGGACATCCGCTTCCTGCCGGTGCCCGAGCTGGAGCCGACCGCGCTGGAGGTGGTCCGGAACGAGCGGCGGCCGCACCGGCTGGCGGCGGAGTTCGTCGAACTGCTGGCCGGGCACGTCGACTGAGCCCGGGCTACACCGGCTGCCGGCCCTGCCGGCCGGGCCGCCGCTCGCGCGGCCGGGTGAGCAGGGCGAGCAGCAGCCCGACGGCCGCCAGTCCGGCCGCGGTGAACAGGACCGCGCGGTTCCCGGCCCGGTCGACGACCAGGCCGCCGACGAAGGAGCCGAGCGCGATGCTCGCGTTGAACACGCCCGCCCAGACCGCCGCCGAGGCCTCGAACCGGGCCGGGGCGGCGGTGCGGACCCAGGTCTGGGTGGAGACCGACACCCCGCCGTACGAGGCGCCCCAGATGACCAGGACGAGCAGCACGGCGACGACGCCGGTGGCGTACGCGAGCAGGGCGGCGGCCAGGGCGACGCCGCTGAGGGCGAGGGCGACGGCCGTCTTCGGGCGGCGCCCGGACAGCGGGCCGAGGGTGAAGTTCCCGGCGACGCCCGCGAGTCCGTACACCAGCAGGCAGGCGGCGAGCACGCCGCTGCCGAGGCCCGCCTCGGCTTCCAGGACCGGCCGGACGTAGGTGTAGCCGGCGAAGTGGCCGAGCACGACGAGGCCGGTGATCGCGATCCCGGCGGCGACGCCCCGGTGGCGCAGCGCGCCGGCCAGTCCGCCGAGCCGTCCGCGCTCGTGCGCGGGCAGCGCGGGCAGCGTGGCGGCGAGCACGGCGGCGGACCCGGCGCCGAGCAGGGCGAGCGCCCAGAACGCGGCGCGCCAGTCGAGCAGGGCCGCCAGGTAGGTGCCCAGCGGGACGCCGAGGACGGAGGCGATGGAGATGCCGGAGAAGACCAGTGTCATGGCGAGCGCGATCCGCGGACCGTCGGCGAGGCGCGGACCGATGCCGGCGGCGAGGCCCCAGACGATGCCCATGGCGACGCCGAGCAGGACGCGTCCGGCGGCCAGGACGGCGAAGTCCGGTGCCAGCGCGGTCACCGCGTCGGCCAGGGCGAGGAGCAGCATGAAGGCGACCAGGACGGTCCGGCGGTCGCGCCGGCCGACGAGCAGCGGGGCGAACGGGGAGAGGACGGCGGCGATCAGGCCGGTGATGGTGAGGGACAGGCCGGTGACCCCGTCGGTGACCCCGAGGCTGCGGGACATCGGGGTGAGCAGGCCGACCGGCATCATCTCGGAGGACACCACGGTGAAGGTGGCGAGCGCGACGGCGAGGACCGGGGACCAGCGCAGGCCGGTGGATGAACCGGCCGGTGGGGCAAGGGTTTCGGCGTTCGTCATGCGGCCAGCTCACCAGCCGGCGAAGGGGCCGAACAAGATCGATGAGCTCATCGACCCATTAGCCGGGCTCATCGATCAGTCGGCGTGCCGGAGGTTCCCGGTGGCGCCCGTCGCCGTCGCCGCCGTCGCCGCCGTCGCCGTCGTCGGCGGAGCGGGCGGGCGCCACCGGGGCGGACTCACTCCGCGGGGTCGATCCGGTAGCCGCCGCGGGCCGAGTGGAGGCTGAGCGCCTCCACCGGGCAGAAGTCCACCGCCTCGCTCAGCCCGTCCGTCAACTCCGCGCCGCCGTCCGCGTACTCGGCCAGCGGTGCGGCCAGCCCGTCGGCGCCCAGGGCCAGCGAGTCGGGGGCGCTGCGGGCGCACATCCCGGAGCCGATGCAGCGGTCCCGGTCGACCCGGACGAGCACCGGCTCGGTGTCGGCGCGGCCCGTCACCAGACCACCCGCAGGGCGTTCGGGCTGCGGGTGAGCAGACCGCGCCGCCAGTCGATCAGCTCGACCGGGTCGGCCAGCCGCAGGGCGGGCAGCCGGCGGGCCAGCCGGTGCAGGGCGAGCTCCAGCTCCATCCGGGCCAGCCAGGCGCCCAGGCAGTGGTGCGGCCCGGCGCCGAAGGTGAGCGTGGGCGCGGCCAGCGGGGAGAACAGCTCGGTGCGCAGGTCCTGGGTGAAGACCGACGGGTCGTGGTTGGCGGCGGCGGCGTCGGCGGCGACCACGCTGCCGGCCGGGATGACCACGCCGCCGATCTCGACGTCCTCGACGGTGCGGCGCATCAGTCCGGGCATGTGCTCCTGGGCGTCGCCGAGCGGGACGGCGCGCAGCAGCTGCTCGGTCGCGGCGGCGGCGCCGGCCTCGTCGGCCGCGAGCCGCTGCCAGGCCTCGCGGCCGTCCTGGAGCAGGTAGACCAGGGCGTTGCCGAGGCTGGTCATGGTGGTCTCGTGCCCGGCCACGACCAGGCCGATGACCAGCGCGACCAGCTGGCCCTCGGTGATCGAGCCGTCCTCGGCGGCGGCCGCGAGCAGACTGCTCACCAGGTCCTCGCCGGGGGCGGCGCGGCGTTCGGCGATCACCTCGGCGCCGAAGGCGGCGAACTCGGTCATCGCGGTGACGATCTCGTCGGCGCTGTGGGCGGTGATGGAGAGCGCGTGGTCGCTCCAGTGCGCGAGCCGGTTGCCGTCCAGGTTGTCCAGGCCCATCAGCCGGCTGATCACCGCCACCGGCAGTGGGCGGGAGTAGCCGGCGATGATGTCGGCGGGGGAGCCGTGGTCGATCAGCTCGTCGATCAGCGACTCGACCACCGAGGCCACCCAGGGCCGCCAGCGTTCGATCGCGCGCGGGGTGAAGGCCCGCTGCACGGTGCGGCGCAGCCGCTGGTGCTCGGTGCCGTCGATGTTCAGCATTCCCTGCGGGTCGTCCAGGATGTTGGGCGTGACCGTGATCGGCGGGGCGTCCGGCGCGTAGAGCGGGGCGCGGCCCAGCCGCGGGTCGGTCAGCACCTGGCGCACGTCGGCGTGCCGGCTGACCAGCCAGACCGGCGTGCCGGTGGGCAGCGCGGCGAGGCGGGGCGGACCGGGTTCGAGCCGGCGCATGCAGTGCAGCGGGGGGAGCGGGGCGGTACCGGCGCTGGTCGCACTGTTCTCGGTGGACATCCGTACTCCAGACTCCAGAGCGGTGGGCCGCGGGGTGCGGCCCGACGGGGGGTGGATCCGGGGATGGTGCAGGGGGACGGGTGGTGCGGCCGGCTGGCGGCTCGACACGGGCCGGGTGCGGTCGGGCTCCTACGGGGGGTGGCGCGAAATGTGCGGGGGCGTACGGTCGGAACGCCCGCGGCGCGGTCGGCGCGCGGTCGCGCGCCGACGGGTGGGGCGGGTGTGCTGAGCGTGGTCGCGTGGACCGTCTCAGCTACGACCGTACGTGGGCGGCGGGTCGCCCGTCTGCGGCACTTCCAGCCAACGCCGGTGCTTTCCGGGCACTTCGAGGCGCACTGACAGGCGCTCATCGCCACCCGCGCGCCCCCACTCGTACGGCCGCGCCGGACCTTCGGCGGGTACGCCCCGCCGGAGCCCGGCCCGGGCGGGCGATACGCTTCGTGGGCAGTAGGTCTCGCAGTCTTTTGTCGCAGGTCACGCCGGTGCAGAGCCGCACCGGCCGACGGAGGTGGAATCGGATGCCCCAGCAGGTCAAGGCAGTCATCGCGCGCGCCAAGGGCGCGCCCGTGGAGGTGACCACGATCGTGGTGCCGGACCCTGGCCCGGGCGAGGCGGTGGTCCGGATCCAGGCGTGCGGCGTCTGCCACACCGACCTCCACTACCGGGAGGGCGGCATCAACGACGAGTTCCCGTTCCTGCTCGGCCACGAGGCCGCGGGCATCGTGGAGTCGGTCGGCGAGGGCGTCACCGAGGTCGAGCCCGGCGACTTCGTGGTCCTCAACTGGCGCGCGGTGTGCGGCCAGTGCCGCGCGTGCGAGCGGGGCCGCCCGCAGTACTGCTTCAACACCCACAACGCCGAGCAGCGGATGACGCTGCTGGACGGCACCGAGCTGTCCCCGGCGCTGGGCATCGGCGCGTTCGCCGAGAAGACCCTGGTCGCGGCCGGCCAGTGCACCAAGGTGGACCCGGCCGCCGAGCCGGCCGTCGCCGGCCTGCTGGGCTGCGGCGTGATGGCGGGCCTCGGCGCGGCGATCAACACCGGCAACGTCGGCCGGGGCGACTCGGTCGCGGTGATCGGCTGCGGCGGCGTCGGCGGCGCGGCCGTGATGGGCTCCCGGCTGGCGGGCGCCGCGAAGATCATCGCGGTGGACATCGACGACCGCAAGCTGGAGACCGCCCGCCGGCTGGGCGCCACCCACACCGTCAACTCCCGCACCACCGACCCGGTCGAGGCGATCCGCGAGCTGACCGGCGGCCACGGCGCGGACGTCGTGGTCGAGGCGGTCGGCCGGCCGGAGACCTACAAGCAGGCCTTCTACGCCCGCGACCTGGCCGGCACCGTCGTCCTGGTCGGCGTGCCGACCCCGGAGATGACGCTGGAGCTGCCGCTGCTCGACGTCTTCGGGCGCGGCGGTGCGCTGAAGTCCTCCTGGTACGGCGACTGCCTGCCCTCGCGGGACTTCCCGATGCTGATCGACCTCCACCTCCAGGGCCGCCTGGACCTCGGCGCCTTCGTCACCGAGACCATCGAGCTCGACCAGGTGGAGCAGGCCTTCGAGCGGATGCACCAGGGCGACGTCCTGCGTTCGGTGGTGGTCCTGTGAGCGAGGGGACGCGCATCGACCGGCTGGTGACGGCCGGCACCTTCGAACTCGACGGCGGCAGCTGGGAGGTGGAGAACAACGTCTGGATCGTCGGCAACGACGAGGAGGCGGTGGTGATCGACGCCGCGCACGACGCCGAGGCCATCGAGGCCGCGCTCGGCGGGCGCCGGCTGCTGGCGATCGTCTCCACCCACGCGCACAACGACCACATCGACGCGGCCCCGGCGCTCGCCGCCCGCACCGGTGCGCCGATCCTGCTGCACCCGGACGACCTGCCGCTGTGGAAGCTCACCCACCCCGAGCGGCTGCCGGACGGCGAACTGGCCGACGGCCAGCGGATCGAGGTGGCCGGCACCGAGCTGACGGTGCTGCACACCCCGGGCCACGCGCCGGGCGCGGTCTGCCTGTACGCGCCCGCGCTGGGCACCGTCTTCACCGGCGACACCCTGTTCCAGGGCGGCCCGGGCGCCACCGGCCGGTCGTTCTCGCACTTCCCGACGATCGTCGACTCGATCCGCGGGCGGCTGCTGACGCTCCCGGCCGAGACCGTGGTGCGCACCGGCCACGGCGACCCGACGACCATCGGCGCCGAGGCCCCGGCCCTGCCGGAGTGGATCGCCCGCGGGCACTGACGCTCCACCGGTACGGCCCCCGGGGAACGACCGTTCCCCGGGGGCCGTACCATCCGATCATGGCCCATGACCCGCGCGACCTCGACGAACCGTTCCTCGCCTTCTGGCGGGAGCGGCACATCTCCACGCTGACCACCACCCGCCCGGACGGCACGCCGCACGTGGTGCCGGTCGGGGTGACGTACCAGCCGGAGACGGGGACCGCCCGGGTGATCACCAGCCGCACCAGCCGCAAGGCCCGCAACGTGGCGGAGGCCGGGCCCGAGGGCCTGCGGGTCGCGGTCTGCCAGGTGGACCGGGCCCGCTGGTCGACCCTGGAGGGCGTGGCCGTCGTCCGCGACGAGCCCGAGCAGGTCGCCGAGGCGGAGCGCCGCTACGCCGAGCGCTACCGCGAGCCGCGGGTCAACCCCGACCGGGTGGTCATCGAGATCACCGTCGACCGCGTCCTCGGCCGGGCCTGAGAGCGCCCGGGCGGGACGGGATCGCCCGCGGCCGCCGGGCCGCTCAGTACCGGGCGTCGGTGGGGTCGATGGTGAGCTCGGTGACCCGGGCGTGTCCGGGCCGGCTCATCGCCCACTCGACGGCGGCCGCCACGTCCTCGGCGAGCAGCGGGTGGTACGGCCAGTCGGTGACGTCGTGGACGCGCGGGGCCGCGGCCCCGGAGAGCACCGAGGCGAACTCGGTGTTGGTGGCGCCGGGGGAGACCAGGCAGATCCGGCAGCCGCCGGCCGGCCGTTCCTCCTCGGCGAGCGAGCGGACGAAGCCGGCCAGGCCGTGCTTGGTCGCGGCGTAGGCCGCGTAGCCGGGCGAGGGCCGGGTGCCGAACAGGGAGCCGATCAGGACCAGGTCCCCGCCGGTGGCGTCCAGTTCGGGCAGCAGCCGGCGCGTGACGACCATCGGGGCCAGCAGGTTGACGCGCAGCTGGGACTCCCAGGGCGCGCAGTCGGCCTCCCGTACCGGGCCGTAGCCGCGGCCGTGCCCGGCCGCCAGCACCGCGCCGGCCAGCGGACTCGGCAGGGCCGCGAGGACGTTTGTCAGCGCGTCGGACAGCTCGTCGGTGCGCTCCAGGTCGAGGGGCACCGCCACGGCGGCGGTGCCGTGCCCGGCGGACAGCTCCGTGGCCAGCGCCTTCAGGCGGTCCTCGCGCCGGGCGATCAGCACCAGGTCGTGTCCGCGGGCGGCGAGCCGGCGCGCGGTGGCCGCTCCGATGCCGCTGCTCGCTCCGGTGACGAGCACGGTTCCCGTTGTGCCGGGCATGCGTCCTCCTGCTTCTTCGGTGACGGACTCGGGGGGCTTCGGCGCAGGCCCCGGGACTCGGGCCCGGGGCCTCGCACCTCAGGACTCGCGTCAGGCCTCACGCCTCACGCCTCAGGCCTCAGGACTCAGGACTTCTTCGCCTCGGCCGCCCGCTCGATCCCGGCGAGCATGTCGCGCGGGAACCAGAGGCTGCTCGCGCCCGCCAGGGCGACGGCCGCGGCGCCGACCAGCACCGGCACGATGCCGACCCGGGAGGCGAGCCACCCGCCGACGAAGGCGCCGACCGGCAGGGTGGCGGTCAGCACGGCCCCCAGGAAGGCGTTGACCCGGCCCAACAGGTGCGCGGGGGTGACGAGTTGGCGTCCGGTGGTCATGGCGATCGACCAGACGGTGGCCAGCAGCCCGAACAGCAACTGGTACAGGACCAGCACCGGGAACGGCAGCCCGAGGGAGGCCGCCGGGATGAGGAAGAGGGCCGCCCCGGCGCCGACGGCGCACAGCCGGATGGCCCGGGCCATGCCCAGCGCCCGGGTGACGGAGGTCGCGGCCAGCACCCCGGTGCCCATGCCGACGGCGTACGCGGCGTAGACCGTGCCGAGCTGCCACGGGGGCAGCTGCAGCTCCCGGTCGGCGTACAGGATGAACAGCCCGCCGCCGGCCCCGCCGCCGAGGTTGAGCCCGGCCGCGGCCAGCGCCTGGCGGCGCAGCAGGGTCTCGCGCCGGATGACCGCGAAGCCCTCCTTCAGCGCCTCGACGCGGGAGCGCGCACCGCTGCCCGCCTCCTGCGCGGACCGGTTCAGCGAGGCGGGCAGCGCGAGGAACAGGGCCCCGCCGACGAGGTAGGCGGCGCACTCCACCAGCAGCGCCGGGGCCGGGTCGATCACGCCGATCAGGATGCCGCCGAGCGCCGGCCCGCCGATCAGGCCGATGGTCCGGGCCCCGGTGAGCGAGGAGTTGGCCGGCAGCAGGCGTTCCGTGGGCACCACGCGGGGCAGACAGGACTGCAGCGCGACGCTCTGGGCGGAGCTCAGCGCCCCGGAGGCGGCGGCCGCGGCGAACAGGTGCGGCCAGGTCAGGCCGTCCAGCGCGGCCGCGAGCGGCACGCTGCCGATGGCGGGGACCTGCAGCCAGGAGACCGCGACCAGCATCCGCCGCAGCCGGGCCCGGTCGACGGCGACGCCGATCAGCGGGCTGAGCAGGACACCGGGCAGGTAGGTCATCGCCATCAGCGCCGAGGAGCCCAGCGGGCCGGCGTGCAGGTGGGCGATGGCCAGCAGCGGCAGCGCCAGCGCGGTGACCTGCCGCCCCACCGAGCTGGTCATCTGCTCGGTGACCAGCAGCAGCAGCGGCCGGTGCCGGCGCAGCGGTACGGATTCCGGGGCCGGGGGCGGCGTCGCGGGCGGGCCGGACTCCGCGGGTACGGACGACTCCTCGGCCGTGGAAGATCCCATGTATCAGACTCCTGTGTCGGGCACGGTCCAGTGGCGGATGCGCGGAGGCAGTGTCACCGCCCAGCCCCGGGTGACGAGCACCAGGCCCTCGGACGCCAGTACGGACACCGCCTCACGGCCCGTACCGCTGAGGTCGTCCAGGGCGGTGGGGGTCAGGCAGGTCCGGAAGGTGGCCACCAGGTCGGGGTGGTCCAGGGCGAAGCGGGCCGAGGCGTCCGGGTCCCGGCGGTCCCTGACCTGGAGGAAGCCCGGGCCCTGCCGGTAGTAGAACCGCCCGTACCCGTACGTGGCGCGCCAGTCGGCCAGCGCCCGTCCGGCCGCCGGGCCCGCCGGGGCCGCGTCCCCGGTACCCCCGGACGCGTCGGCGGGCGGCGGCAGGTGGTGCAGGTGGTGGAGGGCGAAGTCGGCGGCCGCCGGCTCGCGCAGCACCGGGTCCCCCGGCGCCAGGGACCAGTGCACCGGGAGGACGTGGCTCTGGCACTCGCGCAGCAGCCGGACGGCCTCGGCGGCGGGCCGCCCGCCCGCGCCGAGCGGGACCGGCTCGGTGAGGACGACCAGCCGGCCGTCCATCCGGTACGGCAGCGCGTCCGGCAGCTCCGGCCGGTCGGGCGCGGCCAGGGAGGGCTTGGCGATCGGCATCACGCCACCTCCTCGGGGGTCGGTACGGCGGCGAGGAGCGGGGCGTCCTGGCCGAGGGCGCGGACCGGAACCGCCCGGGTGGGCAGCGCGAGCAGGGTGTCGCCGTCCTTGAACACCAGTCCGTGCGCGAGGAGTTCACGACCCCAGGAGGTGAGCTCGGCCAGTGGGACGTGGTGCCCGGCCTCGGCCAGGCGGCGGTGCAGGGCGGGGATCGTCCGGCCGTGGTCCAGTTCGCGGAACGCGGCGGCCCGCCAGTGGGTCAGCCGGTGGGTGCGCCGCGGCCAGCCCTCGCGTTCGTCGTGGACGAGCAGGTCGCCGTCCTCGCCGCCGTCGCCGTCCGCGGCCGGTTCGAGCAGGAGCCGGGAGGACGGGTAGGCCTCCGTCCAGCGGTCGATCTCCTCCACCAGCCGTCGTTCCAGCTCGCCCTGGATGCCGGTGGCCGGGGCGTCGAACAGGTAGACCAGTTCCTCCAGTTCCTCCCGCGGCAGCTGGTAGACGTGCTGGTAGATGTCGGCCGGGCGGCGCTCGGTGAAGCCCAGCGCGGGGTTGGTGAAGTGCGGGCTGAACCGCTCCAGGGCGATGCGGGTGGCACCGCCCGGCGGCTGGAGGTGACGCAGCGCCGGCATCTGGTCGATGATCTCCGTGTAGTCCTCGTCGCGCTCGCCCGGGAACCCGTAGAGGTAGTTCCAGACGCAGGTGAGCGCGTGGTTCTCGCACTCCCGCATGGTACGGACGTTGCGGGCGCCGGTGACCCCCTTGTCCATCAGGCCGAGCACCCGGCTGTTCAGGCTCTCGATGCCGGGCTGGACGTGGGTGACCCGGGCGCGGCCCAGCAGGGCGATCTGCTCCTGGCTGAGGTTCGACTTCACCTCGTAGTGGATGCGCAGGTCCCACTCGCTCTCGGCGGCCCGTGGCAGGAAGTCACGGAAGTAGTCCATGCTGATGATGTTGTCGACCGTGATGACGTCGAGCAACTTGTGCCGGTGGACGAGCCGTTCGATCTCGGACCAGAGCTGCTCGCCGCTCTTGGAGCGGAACTCCATCAGGCTGCCGTTGAGCCCGCAGAAGGTGCAGTGGTGCTTCTCGCCCCACCAGCAGCCCCGGGCGCCCTCCACCACGAGCTTGGGTTCGACGAACTCGGCCACCGGGGAGGCGTCGAAGGACTCCTGCCAGGCGTCGAAGTCGGGGCTGGGCAGCAGCCCGACGGGCACGGTGCCCTTGGCCTCCCGGTTGGCGCGCGAGGTGTCGCCGTCCCACCAGCAGACCCCGGGGACGTCCGCGGGGGCGGTGCCGCGCTCCAGGTGGGCGAGCAGCGCCGGGAACGCCCTCTCGGCCTCGCCGCGCACGACGTGGTCCAGGAAGCGGTGGTTGCGGTGCAGGGCGTGGCCCATGACGCTGTCGCAGTTGCTGCCGCCCAGCACGGTGACGACCTCGGGCCGCAGCCGCTTGATCTCCCGGGCGAGGGCCAGCGAGGGCACGTTCTGCAGGAAGGTGGTGGTCATGCCGACCACGTCGGGGTCGCCGGCGAGCACCTCACGGGCGGCCTCCGCGATGAACCGGGCGGCGTGCGGCCGCATCCGCAGCAGGCTGTCGATCGACGACCCGGTGCGCTCCGCGTAGGCGGTCAGCTGCTCGGTGCCCCAGTGCTCGTCGTCGTACAGGCAGCCCGAGAAGACCCAGTCGCCGAAGCCGTCGAACACCTGGTCGTCGGCGACGGTCATGTACTCCATCGGGGTCAGTTCGCCGTCGCTGTGCTCCAGCAGGAACTCGGCCCAGCGCAGCCACCCGTGGTACTCGGTGACCTCGTCCGCCGGCCGTTCCCGGGTGACGAGCGCGTGCAGGAGACCGACCTGGAGCGACGGCATCTCCAGGGCCTGCCACGGCATGGAGACGAGCGCGATACGCATTCCCTGGCCTTTCGGACTCGCGGAACAGTGGAGAGGCGGCCGTACCACCGGGGGTACGGCCGCCTCGGTACAGATGCGCGCTTACTTGGCGGCGCGGCGTGTGCTCACGCTGTACTTGTTGGCCGCCTTGGTCTCAGCGCGGACGGCAACCTTCTTGATCTCCATCACACCTCCATGTGTTCTCGCGGGGATTTGCGGCGCCGGGACAGTTCTTGCCGGTCGTCCCGGACGTTCAGGAGCACCCGCATGCGGGTGGCGTGCCGCGCCCGGAGCCAGGCGGCGACACGGGGTGCCGGCGTACCGGGCAGCAGCCGGTGCACCAGCTCGGACAGCTTGTCCACGTCGTTGTGCCTCAGCACCACCTGTTCGGCGGCGAGCAGCAACTCGGCGGGCAGGCGGCGCAGTCGGTCCGCACCGGGTCCGTGGGTGAGGTAGGCCATGCCGAGCGCGACGTGGCGGGACTCGTCCCGGCGCACCAGCCGGTACACCTCGCCCAGGCCGTCCCCGCGCAGGCCCTCGTCGAACCAGCGGAACTCGTCGGCGGCGAAGCCCTCGGCCAGGGTGTGGGCCAGGAAGCGGGCGGTGTAGTCGTCCAGCGACCACAGGTCGTGCGACAGCTCCTCGACGGCGTCCCCCGGGTCCTTGACCGACCCGGCGACGGCGTGCGCGTAGCGGTGGAAGACGGCCGAGTGCTTGGCCTCGTCGGCGACCGCGGTGGCGAGCACCAGCTTCATGTCGCCCTCCGGGCAGGCGTGCAGCAGACCGGCCGCCACGTCCATGCCGACCTGCTCGGCGTAGGTGCTGCCGCTGGCGATCAGCCAGGAGAGCTCGGAGGGCGGGGCCGGGTCGGTGCGGTCCCGCAGGGCCCGGTGGACCACCTCGGCCGGCTCCCAGTCGTGCGAGCGGGCGTCACGGATGAAGCGGTGGTGCAGGTCGGGGACGCCGCGGGTGCGGTAACGGGCCACGCCCGACGGACGCGGCCCGCCCGGAGCACCTTCGGTCCCTGCCATCCCTCACCCCGTCGCCGCCGCGCCGACCGATGTCATGTCCGGGGAAGCAAAACACGGCGACCCCGATTGTTCGAACGCTTTCGTCGCTCCGTCCCCGCAAACGCGCCAAGATCCAGCGGGCGGACGCTCCTTGCGCGGCGCGCCGGGAGATCCACGGATGACCAGCGGAGATCACCGGCGGGCGGACCGACGGAACGGTCGGTCCCGGCGGGTTCAGGTCGGCCCGGAGGATGGCCGAAACCCGACCTGTGGCCAGGAATTCACCCCCCTGCGGCCGGTGGTCCACCTATCGTGTGTGCGCCATGCATCGGTCACGGGGGGCGGCGCACCGGCTGACGGAGCCCCTCGCCCGGCCGTGACGCCGTGAGGGAGAGGGGCCGCCACCATGCCGCAGGACACTCCGGAGGACGTCGCGCCGCAGGCGGCACCGCCCGGGCACTGGCTGAGCCCCGGCGACGCCGGGTACGACGAGGCCCGCGCCGTGTGGAACGGCATGCACGACCGCCGCCCCGCCCACATCGCCCGCTGCCGCAGCGCGGCGGACGTCGGCGAGGCGCTGCGCTTCGCGGCGGCCCACGGCCTCGACGTCACCGTCCGCGGCGGCGGCCACAACGTCGGCGGCAGCGCCGTCGCCGACGGCGCCCTGATGATCGACCTGTCGCCGATGCGCGCCGTCACCGTCGACCCGCGGGCCCGCACCGCCGAGGCCCAGGGCGGCTGCCTGCTGCGCGACCTCGACCAGGCCACGGCGCCGTACGGACTGGCCTGCCCCGCGGGCGTGATCTCCCACACCGGTCTGGGCGGGCTCGCCCTCGGCGGCGGGTACGGCTGGCTCGCCCGGCGCTGGGGCCTGACCTGTGACCACATCCTCGCCGCCGAGGTCGTCCTCGCCGACGGCTCGGTCGTCGAGGCCACCGAGGAGAGCCACCCCGAACTGCTGTGGGCGCTGCGCGGCGGAGGCGGGAACTTCGGCGTGGTCACCCGCTTCACCCTGCGGCTGCGCCCGGTCGGGCCGGCCCTGTTCAGCATGGGCGTCTACGCCCTGGACGACGTCCCGGACGCCCTGGCCGCCTACCGCGAGTACACCGGGCGGCAGCCCGTGGGCCTGCACACCGTCGGCGGGCTGAAGCGCGCGGGCGAGCAGGAGTGGATACCGGAGCACCTGCGCGGGCGGCCCGCGCTGCTGCTCCTGGCGGTGTGGACCGGGGACGAGGAGGAGGGCCGGGCGCGGACCGAGGAGCTCTACCGGGAGGTCGCGCCCGCGGCCCGGATCAGCATCCCGATGTCGTACCCGCAGCTGCAGGCGCTCGGCGACAGCAGCGAGCCCAGGGGCGACCGCTACTTCGTCAAGTCCTGCTACGTCGAGGACCTCTCGCCCGAGGCCGTCTCCCGGCTCGTCGAGGCGACCAGGGCCAACCCGTCCGCGCTCTGCTCGATCGACTTCGAGTTCCTGCGCGGGGCCATCGCCGACGTCCCCGAGGAGGACTCCGCATTCCCCGGCCGCGCCGCGCCCTTCCAGGTGACGGCGGAGGCGCACTGGACCGACCCGGAGCAGGACCCGGAGCACATCGCCTGGTCGCGCGCGACGGTGGAGGCCCTGCGGCCCTTCGGCACCGGCGGGGCGTACGCCAACTACGTGCAGGGCGAGGGCGACCGCAGGGCGCGGGAGATCTACGGCCCGGAGCGCTACGCCCGGCTCGCGGCCGTGAAGAAGGCGTACGACCCGGCGAACGTCCTGCGCGGCAACCTGAACATCCGCCCCGAGGGTGCGGCGGAGTAGCCGGCGGCCCCTCGCTCAGCGCGGCGCGCAGCCGCCCGGCCCGGCGACCAGCCAGTGCGCGGGCAGCTCGATCCGGGCGCCGTCGGGCGTGGACTCGGTGGTGGCCAGCGGCAGTTCGCCGGTGGCCAGGACGTCGAGGCCGGCCGCGCGGAACAGCTCGGGGAACACCGAGTCGGCGACCTCGGCGGGGGTGAGCCCGTGGGCGAACACGGGGCGCAGCTTCGGGGGCGGGCCGGCCGGGCCGCGGGCGAGCTCGCCCAGCACGCCCTTGGCCGCCTCGGCGAGCTCGAACACGAAGGCCCGGCCGCGTGCCCCGAGCAGGACGCCGATGGCCTCGACCACCCGTGGGCGGTCGGCCGGCTCGCTCTGGTGGATCACCCCGCGCACGTACACGTTGGCGTCGCCGAGGCGGCGGTGGAGCGCCCGGACGGCCTCGGCGTCGGTGGCGTCCAGCCGGGTGAACTCGGCCCGCCCGGCCGGGTCCCCGCGTCGGGCGCGGTCCAGCGCCGCCCCGGACAGGTCGACGCCGAGGGCGAGCGGGAAGCGTTCGGCGAGGAAGCGGGTCTGGGTGCCGTTGCCGCAGCCCAGGTCGACGACGGGCAGCGCCGGGTCCGCCAGGTGGGGGCGGAACAGCGTGAGGTGGCGTTCGGCGCTGAGGGCCGGGTCGGCGTCCCAGATCACCGAGCCGGGTTCCTCGGGCGCGTCGCGCCAGAAGCCCTCCCAGGCGTCCAGGTACCGACTCGTCACGCTCATGGCGGAGACCTCCGGGTTTCACTCAGGGTGTCTGGCTCGTGTCTATCGGTACCCGGCCGGGGCGGCAAGCGCGGCCGGGCGGCCGGTGGTCGGCGCGCGCGGGGCGGCGCGCGGCGGGCGCGCACGGCGGCGCGCGGGGGTCAGGCCTCCGGGCGCGGCAGGCGCAGCAGGTAGAGGCCGGAGGCGGCGGCGAGCGCGGCCATGCAGGCGGCGAAGACCAGGCCCGCGTGCGCCAGGCCGAGCGGCCCGGTGAGCAGGCCCACCCCGATGACCGGGATCGAGATGCCGAAGTAGGCGACCACGAACAGGGCCGAGAGCGCGCCGCCGCGGTGCGCGGCGGGAGCGGCGGCGGCCACCTCGCCGACCGCCCCGCGCAGGCCCATGCCCTGCCCGGCGCCGCCCACCAGGGCGCTGAGCACCAGCGGCGGCAGGCTCTTCCAGGCGAGCGAGGCGGCCAGCAGGGCCATTCCGGCGATCAGCACCAGGCAGCCCAGCGGGATCGCCCGGGCGGTGCCGAGCCGGGGCACCAGGAGCTGGCCGACGGTGGAGGCGAGGAAGGCCGTGAAGACCACCAGGCCGACCAGCGCGCGGTTGTGGACGCCCAGGCCGGAGCCGAGGAAGGCGGGGCTGACCGAGGTGAACAGGCCCAGCAGGGAGAAGCCGGCGAAGGCGGCGACCCCGGCCGGCACGAACACCCGGCGGACCTCCGGCGGCAGGGTCGGCCGGGCGGCCCGGGCGGTGCGCAGCGGGCGGGCCCCGGAGACCGTCTCCGGCAGCAGCAGGGTGAGCGCGAACGAGACGGCGAGCAGCCCCAGGTGCACGGCGAACGGCAGCACCAGCGGGTGCGGCGCGTACTGCGAGAGCAGGCCCGACAGCAGCGGTCCGCAGCCGAGCCCGCCCATGTTGGCGGCGGTCGCGACGAAGCTCGCGCGGGCCCGGTGCCCGGGCGGGGCGAGCTCCAGCACGTACGCCGTCCCGGTGCCGGTGAACAGGCCCGCCGAGAAGCCGGACAGCAGCCGGCCCAGGCAGAGCAGGGCGACGCTGTCCGCGGCCAGGAAGACCACCGCGCTGGCGGCCGAGCAGGCCAGCCCGCAGAGCAGCACGGGCCGGCGCCCGACGGTGTCCGAGACGTTGCCGACCAGCAGCAGGACGCCGATGACGCCGACGGCGTACACGGCGAACACGACCGTCACCGTCAGCTCGGAGAAGCCGAGCTCCTCCTGGTACAGCCCGTAGAGCGGGGTGGGCAGCGTGGTGCCCGCCATGCAGACGGCGAAAGCGGCGGCGGCGACGAGGTGGCCCACCCGGGCGACACCAGGCCGGGCAGTCCGACGATCGGTCATTCGCCCACCATAGGCGCGCGGCCCGGGGCCGGCCCGCGCGTCCGGGGGAGCGCTGCGCCGAATGGCCGTCCGCGGGCGGCCCGTTGGCGGTCGGGCCGCGTCCGGGCGTCGGGGCGTTCGGGTGTCCGGTGTCCGGGCGGCTCAGCGCTCCGGGTGCCGGCCGGCTTCGAGGGCGGGGGTGCCGTCCCGCTGGGGCGCGGGCCGGCACCGGGCGCGCGGTCCGGCCGGGCGGGTGTCCGGGCGGGGCGTGCCCAGGGCGCCGAGCACGGTGTTGTCGAGCGGGCCGGCGGCGAGGCGGTCCAGGACCCGCGCGCAGGCGGTGCGCAGTCCGTGGCCGTGGCGGCGCACGTCGGGGACGACGGAACGGAACGCAGCGAGGACGGACATGCGGCTCACCTCCGGGGCGACCTGCCGGTCTTGCAGGTGCGGTCCGTTCAGCTTCCACCCGCCCGCCGGTGCCGGGGCCCGGATTGACGGGCTGCTGACACCCCGCTGACGAACTGCTGACGCGGGGTGGTGCGTGTCCCCCCGGCCGGCCTCAGACCCGGTGCGCGGCGACGTAGCGGGCCGGGTCGCCGCGCAGGTCGCCGTGCCAGCGTTCCCGGCACTGCTCGGCGAAGGTCCGGCCGGTGGCGAGGACCTCGTCCAGCGGGTCCAGGTATCCGAGGACGTGCGGCGGTTCGAGGCCGGCCGCGATCCGGGCGGCGAGCCCGGCCCGGGCCAGCCGCAGCAGTTCGGCGGCGAGCGGGCGGACCGGGTCGCCGCCGAGGCGGGTGGCCAGGCCGAGGGCGGGCAGTTCGGCGAGTGCGGCCCGGTGGTCGCGCAGGGTGTAGCGGCCGAGCAACTCCCAGGCGGCGGAGAGGGATTCGGGGTGGTAGCTGAGCCCGGCCCAGAGCGCCGGGACGGCCGGGATGTGCGGGTACGGCGGGCCGTCCGAGGCGCGTAGCTCCAGGGTGTTGCGGACCCTGGTGTTGGTCCAGAGCTGGTTGAGGTGGGCGGCCCAGTGCGCCGGGGTCGGCCGCGACCCGTCCGGGTAGCCGTGCCGGAGCAGGTCGGCGAAGGTGCGGTCGGGGGGTGCCGGGTGGTAGCGGCCGTCCGGGGTGCGGTAGTGGATCAGCGGGATGCCGAGCGCCCAGTCGACGACCTCCTCGACGGTGACGCCGGGGCGCAGCGCGGGCGGCAGCACCCCGCCCCGGCGCGGGTCCATCCGCAGCCAGGCCCAGCACCGGTGGGACAGCAGGCCGCTGTCTGAACTCCCCGCCTGAAGAGGCGAGTTGACGAGCATGGCGGAGACCACCGGGGCGGCGGCCATCTGCATCCGCAGCTTCCGGGTGAAGTCGTCGGGGGAGAGGTAGTCCAGGGTGACCTGGGTGGAGAGCGACAGCGCCATCACGTACCGGGCGCGGCCGCCCGGCTCGCCCAGCCCGGCGAAGTAGTCCCGCATGATGGCGCCCCGGGTCATCGGCACCCACTGCATGTCGGCGAGCCGGTCGAACGGCAGGTACGCGCCGGGCAGCAGGGCCAGGCCGAACCGCCCGACCAGCTCCGCGAGTCGCTCCAGTGCGGCGCGCATGTCGTCCACCGCCTTGGCGACGGACGGGACGGGCGTCGAGGAGTACTCCAGCTGGCCGCCGTGCTCCAGGGTGATCTGGCTGCCGTCCGGGAGCAGGATCCCGGTCAGCCGACCGGCGTCCTCCAGGCGTTCGCCGCCCCACCGGGCCAGCACCGCCTCCAGCACGGCCAGCACGCCGCGCTCGCCGAAGTAGCGGGCGGCCAGCCCGGTGACCGGGTCCACCAGGCCGCACTCGACCTCGATGCCGACCAGTTCGCTGCGGCCGGGGCGGAACGGGGCCAGCAGCGCGGCCCGGTCGAGTGCGGGCGCGGGGTCGGTCGCCGGGGCGGAGTCGGGTGGGGGGTCAGCGGCGGGCGCCGGCGCGGGGTCGGGCTCAGGGGCGGGCGCCGGGCCGGGCGCACGGTTGGGATCGGCGACCGTCACACCGCCCCCACCCGGGTGCTGACCCGGGGGTGCCCGGCCCGGTCGAGCAGCGCGCCCACCGCGCCCAGGGCGGACTGCGCCGCGCCCTGGCACCAGGCGTGGGCGCCGGACAGGTGCTCGCCGGCGAAGAACACCCGCGGCCGCTCCGCCGGGAACGGGGAGCCGAGCACGGTCAGGTAGCGGGTGTGCTCGCCGGGCGTCAGATGGGCGAAGGCGCCGCCGCCCATGCCGGTCTGCACGTCCCAGTTGCAGTGCACGATGTCGTCCACGTCCCCGGTGATACCCGGGTGGAGCCGTTCCAGGCAGTCCAGCACCAGGGCGTCCCGGTCGGCCTGCTCCAGTGCGGCGAAGCGGCGGGCGTTGGCGCCCCACAGGTAGGCGCCGAGCAGCGCCGTCGGCTCGGCCGAGCGCAGCGGGTCGCGCACCGCCCAGCGCGGGCGGGAGCTGCCGTTGACGCCGTCCTTCACCCGCACCGCGTTGTCCGAGGGGTACCAGCACTGCTGGATCGGCAGGTCGGTGAAGCTGCCGCCGCCGTGGATGCCGTCCTCCAGCTCCCAGCGGCGGCGGGTGAGGTGCAGGACGGTCTTGATGCTGCTCGCGTAGCTGATGCCGCGGATGGCGTGCCGCTGGGCGTGCGGCAGGCCCGGGGTGACGGTGATCCGGTCGAGCGCGGGCGCCGGGACGCAGCACACCACGTAGTCGACGTCCTCGCGCAGCGGGGCGCCGATCCGCCGGCCGCGGAGCCGGACGCCGTCCGTGGTCAGCGCGAGTTCGTCGATCTGGGTGGAGAGTTGGAGGGTTCCGGGGCGCAGCGCGGCGACGAAGGCGTGGATCAGCGCGTCCAGCCCGTCGACCAGCTCGACCTGCCCGCGGTGGAACAGGCCGAAGTAGTCGACCAGCACCTCCAGCAGCGAGGACTGCTCGTAGTGGGCGAGGCCGGTGGCGTGGCCGACCAGGTCCCAGGCGTCCTGCGACAGGTGCTCGTGGACGAACTGCCACAGCGACACCGAGGCCGCCCGCTCCAGCGCCGGGTCGTCCCAGTGGCCCTCCAGGGTGCGGCGCTGCTGCTCCACGGTCAGGGTGCGCCACACCGAGCCGAGCAGGTGGTCCAGCAGTGGGGCCGGGGCCCGCCGTTCGGTCGGGCGCAGCTCGTACGCGGGGAACAGCGCCGCCACGTCCTGCACCCGGACCCGGCGGCCGCGCAGGTGGTAGTAGGCGCGCGGGTTGGCGTTGACGAACGGGCGGGTGGCCAGCCGGAAGCGGGAGACGTAGTGCAGCACGCAGTGGTGGTTGCCGGGGATGCGCATGGCGCCGAGGTCCACGTGGGTGCCGTCCCAGAACCGGTGGGTGCGCACCCGGCCGCCGGGCCGGTTCGCCCGCTCGTACACGACGACGTCGAACCCGCGGCGCTGCAGCTCGTAGGCGCACACCAGGCCGGCCACGCCCGCCCCGACCACCGCCACCCGGCCGCGGGCACCGGCCACCGGCTCCTCCAGCGAACGCGGGAACGCAAAGCTCGTCTCGAACATCGGCACCGTACCCCTCTGAGGCGGGACCCCCGCCCCAGCCTCGGCCAGACACCCCGCGCCTGCCACTTCGCCGCACCGATGCGGGTGACGGGCGCGGGGCCTCAGCCCGCCGCGGTCCGCCCGGCCTCGCCCTGGTGCATCCAGGCGATGACGTCCAGCACCCGCAGCACGCCGATGTCCTCGCCGATCCCGGCCTCGGCACGCAGCCGCGCCAGCCGGGCGCGGAACGCCCCGCCGTCGGCGCGCAGCGCGTCGGCCGGCGCGGACCAGAAGGTGGTGTCGACCTTCGGCCGCCGGAACACGGCCTTCACCCGGACGTCGTAGACGGGCGCCAGGTGCGGCCGCTTGCGGGCCAGCAGCTTGCCCGCGACCACGGGGCCGGCGCCGCGGGCGGGCCGGGGCGGTGAACCGGGCCGGTGGTGGGGGCCGTAGGTCCGTAGTGGGCGCGCCGCGGTGCGGCCGCGTGGCAGCGGGTGGGTCCGCGAGGAACCGGGGAGGAACTGGATGCAGTCCCGACGCGACCAGGTGCAGGCGCACCTGTTCGTGATGAGCAGGGTGGCCTCGGGCATGCTGCGGGCGGAGCCCGACGCGCCGGACACCCCGACCGGGCGGACCACCCGGGGCACCTTGACGGGCCTCGCGGTGGGGGTGCTGATCGGGCTGGGCGTCACGGTGTACGGGGTGATCCGGCCCGGCGGCGGCGACGGCTGGGCCAAGCCCGGCACGCTGGTGGTGGTCGAGGAGACCGGCGCCAGGTACCTGTCGGTCGGCGGGCAGCTGCACCCGGTGCTGAACGACACCAGCGCCAGGCTGCTGGCCGGTGAGCAGATGACGGTGCGCCAGGTGAGCCGGGCGTCGATCGCGGACGCGCCGCGCGGCACGCCGGTCGGGATCGTCGGCGCCCCGGACGGGCTGCCGCCCGCCGCGGACCTGGCCGGCGGCACCTGGCTGGTCTGCGGCACCGTCCGGCCGGGCCCGACCGGCGCCCCGGCGCCCCGGCTCGGACTGCTGGTGGACCCGGCGGCCGAGGGACGGGCGCTGACCCCGGGCCAGGGCCTGCTGGTCACCGTCCCGGACGGCTCGACGCACCTGCTCTGGCAGGGCCAGCGGCTGCGCGTCGACACCGCCAACCAGGCGCTCCAGGCGCTCGGTTACGGCGGTACGGCCCCCTTCCCGGTGCCGGCCGGCGTGCTGAACGCGCTGCCCGCCGGGCCCGACCTCGCCTCGCCCGCCGTCCCCGGGCGCGGCGAGGCCGGCCCGGCGCTGGGCGGGAAGCCGACCCGGATCGGCCAGCTCTTCGAGGCCCCGGGCGGCGCCCACTACCTGCTCACCAAGGGCGGTCTCGCGCCGCTCACCCCGACGCTGTACAAGCTGCTGCTCGGCGACCCGCGCACCCAGAAGGACGCGTACGGCGGCGCCGCCCCGGTGCCCGCGTCGATCGGCGCGATGGACCTCGCGGGGCACACCGCGCCCGGCGGCCCGCCCTCCGCGGGGCTGCCCGAGGCGCCGCCGGCGCTGGTCGCCCCGCTGCCCGGCGAGGGCGTCTGCGCCGACCTGCACACCGCGGGCGCCGCCCCGACCACCGCCGTCACCGTGCTGCCCGCCGCCCAGGCGGAGGCGGGCGGCCCCCCGGCGGTGCCGGCCGGAGCGCCGGGCGGGGCCTGCGCGGTCGCCGACCGGATCGCCGTGCGGCCGGGGCGCGGCGCCCTGGTGCGGGCGCTGTCGGGCGCCGGGGCGGGAGGCACGGAGTACCTGGTGACCGAGGGCGGGGTGCGCTACCCGCTGCCCTCGGCGGCGGCCGCCAAGCAGCTCGGGTACGGCGGGGCCACACCGGTCTCCGTCCCGGCCGCGGTGGTCGCCCTGCTGCCGTCCGGGCCGAGCCTGGACCCGGCGGCGCTGGCCGACACCGCGGCGCCGACCGCGGGCGGAACCGCCGCGCCGGCCCCGGCGGCCCCGAGCAGCGCGGCCCCGGCGGCGGGTCCGTCGGCGTGCGGCTGAACCACCGTCCGCAGCAGGGCCGTTGGTCCGATCAGACGTCTCGGCCGGGCAGTCCGTCCGGCGAGCGCAGGGAAGGGAGCAGAACATGACCACACCGGGCATGTTGACCAAGGAAGACGAAGCGATCCGCCAGGTCCTGGCGAGCCTGGAGCAGCAGATCGAGCACATGGTGACCGCCGGCCGCACGGTCGAGCGGATCAAGGAGGAGATCGCCGGCGGCTACATCTCCGGCGCGAGCACCGTCTTCCAGGAGAAGGTCGCGGACTGGATGACGCGTTACCAGCAGGTCATCGGGGCCTTCGAGCGCTTCGTGCAGTCCACCCAGGGTGCCAACGCGATCCTCACCCAGGCCGAGGACGACGCGCGCGCCCACGCCGCCGACGGCATCTACAACGGCCTGCAAGGCGCCTGACGGACCACCACCAGTAGAGGACGGGTACCCCCATGGACTTCGGCAACATCCAGCTCCACCACGAGACCGTGTCGCAGGCGGCGGGTGAGCTGCGCCAGGCCGGCAACATGATGCGCAGCAACCTGGACGAACTCATGAGCAAGCTGCGGGGCGTGATCGACGGCGGGCACTTCCAGGGTGTCGCGGCCGGCGCCTTCGAGGAGCTCTCGCGGGTGGTCGCGGCCAACGAGTCCGCCATGGACGACGACATCACGGCGGCCGCGAACACCCTCAGCACGATGCACGACATCATGCGCGAGTCGGACACCCAGGCGGGGAAGCAGTTCGCCTGACGAGGAGGGGGGTCCGCGCATGAGCGGCGACACCACCAAGATCACGATCGCCTACCTGGAGGGCCGCCTCGCCGAGCTGCGGAACTTCCAGACGTCCGTGAACGACCAGACGGTGGCCTGGCTGAAGGCGCCGGCGGCGCTGAAGGCGGGCCAGGACGCGTTCCCGTCCGCCAAGGCGCTGAAGCAGGCCTACCTCGCCTACGCGAAGAGCGTGGGAGACGGCATCGCGGCCGTCGAGAAGACGATCGGCGACATCGTCAACGACCTGCTGAAGGCCGGACGGACGCTGCACGAGGGAAACGACGAGGCCCTCACGGAGGCCCAGCTGCTGGAGGTCCTCCACGACGTGCTCACCGGCGTCGCCCCGACCACCAAGGTCCCCTGACGCCAGGAGCCCGCCGTCGGCGCCGCAGGGCCACCCGGCCTTCCGGCGCCGGCGGCACACCGCTGCCCGACAACCGTTCCACCCCGCCCGGAGGATGACCATGGCCGACCAGACGAGCTACACCTGGGAATACATGCTGAAGGTGTTCGCCGCGACGGACCACATGGACGGCGTCGTGCAGCGCACCGACGTGACCAGCCCCCAGTGGATCCAGGCCCGCTACCTGATCACGGACACCAAGGGCAACAACGACAAGCGCAAGGTCCAGAACGGCATCGCCAAGGGCGACGCCGGGTACGACATGTGGGCCGAGTGGGTGTACCAGGTCGAGGGCGGCGGCACCTACAGCACGATCCTGGGCGTGACCTGCAACTGGCCCTCCTGGGACGGCAAGAGCGGGGAGCCGAGCCAGTGGACCAAGTTCAAGGCCGCCCCCGGGGACATCCTCGGTCCGTCGATCTGGGGCAGCTGCACCGGCAACGAGGCCACGGCGCCCCCGACGTTGTGGGACGCCAGCCGGATCATCGGCGAGATCGACACCTTCTTCGTGGACCAGCGGAAGCAGGTGAACACCTGGTTCAACGACGTGGGCGGCTCGGACAGCGACTTCCAGGGCAGCGCGGCGGGCCGGTTCAAGGAAGTGCTGTACGGCCTGGAGAACGAGTTCATCGCCATGCACTACGGGCTCAGCGGCGATCTCGGTGCGTACAAGGACCTGCCCAAGGAGCCGCCCACGAACCCGCCCAAGGCCGACGCCGGTGGCAACCCCATCGTCACCAAGCTGAAGGAGGCCGGGGACGCCCTGAAGCAACAGCAGTCGGACATGTACTACAAGGGCTACGAGGCCTGGATAGGGAACTCCACGCTGGAGAGCTCCGGCGCGAGCAACGAGCACGGCGAGCACTGGCAGTACACCGACGGCTCGGCGGGCGGCAGCTTCGCCTCGCCGTACACGTGCGTGCACTTCGCGTTCACGGAGCTGGTCAAGGACCTCACCGCCGTCCTCACCCTCACCACGCTCAACTACGAGGACGGGAGCGTCTCGGCCGACGCCACGGTCTCGGGCGGCGGGACCGTCCTGGCGACCACCAAGGACGGCGTGGACAAGGGCGCCCTGGACGCCTTCGTCACGAAGCTGGAGGCCAAGGCGAAGGAGAAGTGGAACAGCTGGGCCGCCGAGAAGCTCGACAAGGCCGCGGCCGATGCCGGGAAGGCCCTGGCCGCCGCCTACGACGCCGCCAGCAGGCTGTTGATACCGATCAGGCCGGTGACTCTCGACCTGCCCAAGGACAAGGTCGACCCCCCGAACACTCCTGATGGCAAGGACGGCACGGGCGGCGACGGGTCGAAGACCGACGTCAAGGGGCCGCCGAACATCGGCGGCACGGGCGGGGGCGGCGCCGGCGGCGGTGGCACCGGCGGGATCGGGGGCATCGGCGGCGGGACCGGCGGCAAGGGCGGCGGGAAGACCGGCGGCATCGGGGGCATCGGCGGAACCGGTGGCGGCGGACCCACCGGCCTGGTGCCGCTGCTGGACAAGGACGGCAAGCCGCTGCTCGGCAAGGACGGCAAGCCGCAGATGGTCCCGCCCGGCACCCGGGTCAACGACAAGGGCCAGCTGGTCGACAAGGACGGCAAGCCGCTGCTCGACAAGGACGGCAAGCCCCGGACCGTGCCGCCGGGCACCGTCGTGGGCCAGCCCGGGTCGGGCAACTCCACCACCGGGTCGGGCAGTACGGGCACCG
The DNA here is from genome assembly GCF_055383135.1 of Kitasatospora sp. Xyl93. NCBI lineage: Bacteria > Bacillati > Actinomycetota > Actinomycetes > Kitasatosporales > Streptomycetaceae > Kitasatospora > Kitasatospora sp. Xyl93. Next base: position 7,462,764 of record NZ_AP029185.1, read on the forward strand.
GCTCGGGCACGCCGTTCAAGGTGCCGCCGGGCTCGAAGAAGAACGACGACGGGACGGTCACCGCCCCCGACGGCACGCTGGTGAGGGACTCCAACGGCAACCCGGTGGTGCTCGGCAAGGACCGGACCATCGCCGAGGACGGCACCGTCCGGGACGCCAACGGACGGCCGGTCTCGCAGTTCGAGCAGCTGCTCACCGACGAGGAGCATGCCCTCGCCGGGCGCGTCGGGGACGTCCGCACCGGCGGGGGCGGCAGCTGGAGCGGGCTGCCGGGCTCGATCGGCGGTGGTGGCATCTCCTTCGGCTCGGGCGGTTCCGGCGGGGCCGGCTCCGATCTGTTCGGCGAGCCGCGCGGCGGTGCGGCCCCGAAGACCGTCGGCGGCGTCTCCTCCGGCCCGGCGGGCCTCGGTGTCGGCGGCCGGCTGGCCGAGACCATGGGCGTCAGGCCGACGGCCGAGCTGGCCGCCGAGGAGGCCGCCCTGAACCGCGCCACGGCGGCCGGCCGGACCGTGGCCGCCACCGCCGCCGAGGAGGCCCAGCTGATGGGCCGGGGCATGCCCACGATGGGCGGCATGGGCGGCCCGATGATGCCGCCGATGGGCGCCGGCGCCGGAGCCGGCGCGCCCGGCCAGGGCGAGAAGGAGCGGCAGCGCACCACCTGGCTGTCCGAGGACGAGGAGGTCTGGGGCACCGACTCGGGCGCGGTCACCGGCGTCATCGGCCGCTGACGGACCGACCGTTCCGCCCTGGCCCCGCCACCCCGGCCGGCCCGATCCGGCCCGGCGTCGAACCTCCGGCCGTGCCCTGTCCGTAGAGAGAACCGTACGACCCACAGCCGGTGCGTCCCGGGCCAGACCTCCTGGACCCGGGACGCACCACCGGGAAGAGACGGGAGACGCGGGCGGATGACGTTCTCGTACGCCGAACAGATCGACCAGGCGATGGCCGCCCTGGCGGAACAGCAGGCCAAGATGGCCGATACGGTCAAGGAGTTGCAGGCGGCCACCGCCTCGGCGACCAGCAAGGACCGGATGGTGACCGCCACGGTCGGCGCGCAGGGCCAGGTGGTGTCGCTGGTCTTCCACACCACCGCGTACCGGACGATGGCTCCGGCCCAGCTCGGGACGGCGATCGCCGACGTGCTGAACACCGCCCGGGCCGACCTCGGCGAGCGGCTGGCCGAGGCCATGGGGTCGTTCAGCGGCCTGGGCGAGACCCTGCGGGCCTCGATGACCGGCGGCAGCGAACTGGACGAACTCTTCGCCCCGCTGCGGGAGATGCGCCCTGGGTACGCCGAGGCGGAAGCCGCGGAGGAGCGGCGCAAGCGCGACCGGCAGGAGGAGTTCCGTGGGTGACCGGCTGAACGTGGGCGCGGACCTGGACGCCAAGTTCAAGAAGTTCGAGCCGCTATCGGAGATCCTCGGCGACATCGGCGCCCGGTGCGACGAGATCAACCTCTTCAACAAGGAGTCGGCCGGGAACGACGAGATCGGCAAGACGTACCACGAGAACGTGGACGGGGCGACCGCCGACCTGGTCAAGCTGTTCAAGACGGTGAGCACCGAGGTGGAGAAGCTCGGCCTCAAGGGCCGGCGGACCTCCGTGATGCTCCACAACGCGGACGAGGACGCCAGGCGCCACGCCTGACGGGCCCGCCCGGCCTCCCCGCCCGACCCCCTTCCGCCCCGCTTCCCGTCCCCACCGGCTCCCGCCCGCGGCCGTTGCGCCGCCCGAGCTTCCCGAACGCCAGGAGTGCGCCCCCGTGTCGATCATGCTGCCGCCGGGCTTGGCGAAGTTCTTCAGCATCGTGACCGGTATGAAGTGGCCGGAGGCGGACGAGGACCGGCTGCGCGCGGCCGGGGACGACTACCTGGCCATCCACGCGGAGATCCCCGAACTCCGGGAGTGGCTGCGGCGGTTGCTGGCCACCGTCCACGACAACGACGACTTCGCGGGCGAGGCGGCCGACCGCTTCTACCAGCGGGTGCTGCCGCTCATCGGTGGCACCGGCGGTACCGACTACGTGACCGCGGCGGGCCTGATGGCCAAGCAGTTGGGGGACTTCGCCCACAAGGTCGCCAACCAGGTCGAGTACGCCAAGTGGATGATCATCGCCCAGCTCATCCAGCTGGTGGCCCAGATCGCCTGGGCGATCGCCATGTCGCCGATCACCTTCGGCGGCTCGCTCGCGGAGATCTTCGTCGCCTACGAGACCGCGGGGGCGGTGATCAAGCAGGTCTTCATCTGGCTGTTCAAGCAGCTCCTCCTGCACGAGTTCCTCTCCATCACCACCGCCATGGTGATGGACGGGATCATCCAGGGCATCCAGATCGGCAAGGGCCACAAGGACGAGTGGGAGAAGGAGTCCTTCATCCAGGCCGTCGAGATGGGAGCGATCAACGGGCTGCTCACCGGCCCGCTGGAGCTGCTCACCTTCGGTCTCGGCAAGATGTTCGGACGGATCTTCGGGCGCGGCCTCAGCAAGGACCTCCAGGCCGACCTCAAGGCGCTGGCCGGCTCCGAGTTCAAGAAGCTGTCCGAGAACGAGCTCAAGTCGCTGAGCGGATCCGAGCTGAGGGAGGTCGTCGCCCTCCTGCGGAAGAACGAGACGAACCTCACCATCAAGGAGGCCATCGCCCAGGTCAAGCAGAACGTCGCGAAGGACCTCGGGAAGAGCGCCGCGAAGGCCGGCGAGAAGAAGGTGCAGAACAACGCCCTCAAGGAACTCGCGGACGGTGTCCGGAAGGACGTCGTCCGGGAAGGCGGGGAGAGCGCCTTCAAGGGCGCCGGCAAGGACGCCGTCGAGAACGTCGCGCAGAAGCTCAGCAAGGTCGAGAAGCTCACCCAGCAGATGGGGGACGCCTTCGAGCAGCACCTCGTCAAGCAGGGCGTCGACGCCGAACTCGCCAACGCCGCAGGGAGGTTGGTCGGATCGCGGCTCGCCAGCGAGGGTGCCCGGCACGCCATCGACCTCGGCGCCTTCACCAAGCTGACGACGACGCTGGTCGAGGCCAGCGGGAAGCTGGAGTCCGGCACGCTCAGGACCGAGCTGCGGGGCGTCACCCAGCAGATCGGCCAGCTGCAGAACGAGTTGAAGCACCTCAGCGGCAGCTCGCTGGACAGCGGGATGAGGGACCTGGGCTTCCTCCGGGCGGAGCAGCAGCACCTCACGGAGACCGTCCAGGCCGCCCGGGACCTCGCCGGGCGGGCGGTGGGCCTGATGGACGGCCTGCACCCGCAGACCGCCGGGCAGTTCCTGTACAAGCTCGGCGAGGGCGTCGGCAACTACCTCAAGGGCGGCGTCCAGAACGTCGTCTCCGAGGGCGCCTACAACCTGACCTTCGGGGAGAACCACGAGTTCACCGTCAGCGTCGAGAGCTTCTACGGCGGCGTCGCCATGGGGGCGCTCGGCCACCTCGGGCACATCGCCGGCGGCCCGCTGCGGCTGAAGCTCGCCGACCTGCACCTGCCCAACTACGCGCGCTTCCCGCTCGCCGTGGTGTCCACCCTGATGGGCCACCCGACCTCGCTGTGGACCTCCCACCCGGGGGCGCCGGCGAGCGCGGGCGGGCCGCCGAAGGGGATCTTCGTCGGCGACGAGCCGCATGTGAACGGTCCGCTGGACGGCTCGCGGCCGGAGAACCTGAAGACCGACTCCGACGGCTCCTCGCAGCCGTCCCGGGAGAGCGCGGCGAAGTCCCCGGCGACCACCCCGACGAGGACGACCGGCGGGGACGACGCGGCGAAGGCGCCCGCCGGCTCGTCCAGGACCACCGACACCTCCACGCCGGAGCCGCCGAAGCGGAGCACCACGGTCGGCGGCCCGAAGGAGGAGCCGGGGCGCACGCCGCAGGAGGAGCACACCGCGACGGTGCCGGCCCCGGCGCACGCCACGGCGTCCTCGACCGACGTCCCGCGGCCCGCCCACGTGCCGACCGACACGTCCTCGACGGACGTCCCGCCGCCGGCGCACGTGCCGACCACCGGCAGGCACGAGGAGCAGCCGCAGCAGCAGCACGTCGACGGAGGAGACCGGACCGTCCACGAGCCGCGGAGGCCGGACCCCCGGCCGACCGAGCCGCAGCCGCAGCCGGACCTCCGGCCGGAGCCGAAGCCGACCGGGCACCAGGAACCGGCCGGGACGGGCGGCACCGAACGCCTGCAGTACCTCGACGTCGGCGACGACTCCCACATCCCGCCGACCGTCGGCCACTTCCTGCCCCGCACCGGACCGGAGCGGCAGCCCGGATGGGTCGCGGGCGACGCCGAGCCGAGCCCCCACCTGCTGGAGACGCTGGAGAAGCTGCCGGTCGACCCCGCCCGCTACACCGTCGTGATCCACACCGACGGCAGCGGCGAGCCGATGCCGGCCGGGGAACTCGCCTCCGTCATCCGGGGACTGGCCGATCTCGGACACCTGTCGGGCGGCCGCCGCACGATCGAGTTCGTCGCCTGCAACCTCGACAGCGGCCCCAACCCCGGCTACGTCAGGCAGGTGATGGAGCAGGTCTGGTCGAACCCGAAGCTCGCCGACCTGAAGGCGGTCGCGGCCGACGGCCCGGTCTGGGTGGCGCCCGGCTTCCAGGGCAAGACCGCTGTGACGGGACCCGGTACCGGCCACGTGATCGTCGCGGACAAGGTCGGCTTCAACACGGACGGCCGCCCGACCGTCGTCGGCGGCGGTGAGTGGCACACGTACTCCAAGGGGCCCGACGGCGGCGAGCCGACCGTGACCAGGACCGCATCGCAGCGGCCCGCGGAGTACGAGCACCAGCCCGCGGGCGACGTGAGCCCGATGGACACCGCCGTGCGCTTCGGTACGGACCCGGAACCGGCCGCGTACCACTACACGGACGCCCCCGAGCACATCCGGGCCGAGGCGGACGGGGTGCGGGCCGAACAGTGGCGCCGGACCCAACGGGACCTCCAGGACCAGTACGAGGCCAAGCTCTCCGAGGCGGCCGAGGAGCTGCGGACGGACCCGGACGGCAGCGGCCACCGGCGCGAGGACGAGGCCGAGCGGCTGCTGGAGGAGGCCCTGGACGCCCCGGGCCGGTTCCCGGAGGACGCGCCGGCCGACCTGCGCGGAGCGGTCCACGAGCGGGCCCGCACGATGATGTACGAGTCCCTGGCCGCCCGGCCGGAGGACCGGCAGCGGATCCTCGGCGACCTCGACGGCCTGGTGCGGGTCGCCGCCGTCCGCGAGGCCGCCGTCCGGGTGGCGGTGCAGCACTTCGACCGGGCGCTGGCCGCCCGGAACGCCCCGCGGATCACCGACGGCGGGACCGGCGTCGCCCACACCCCCGACCACGCCCCCGCGTCCGTCGTGGAGCTCGTCCGGCAGGACTTCCGGGCGCGCGCGGACGCGGAGGCCGCCCGGATCTACGCGGACGCGGACAGCCTCACCACCGAGGCCAACACCCTGGCCGGCCAGGCCCTGCGACGGCTCACCGAGCACGCGCGCGCCGAACTCCTCCTGGAGACCGACCGGGCGAAGGCGCTGGCCGAGGTCGAGGCTCGGGTCGGGCGGGCCGCCGGCGACTGGTACGAGCGACTCTCGCCGACCGACCGGGAGATGCTCGCCGCCGTCGGCGTGACGGAACGCGTCGACCTGTCGCCGAGCAGCGTGCAGGCGATCCGGGAGCGGCTGCACGAACGCGTCGTCGCCGACTTCGAGCAGGCGGCGGGCCCGCGTGACGAGGCGACCGGCAGGCGCCGGGGCCACGACGAGGTCAGGGAGCTGTACGCCCGATCGCAGGCCGAGAATCCGTCCGCCCTGCCGCACGAGTTCGCCGTGCAGGCGGTCCGCGAGGCCGCGATCAACCGGGCCGTCGCGGAGGCGGAGAGGGCGGCCGACAGCTGGGCCGAGGACCTCGCGCGCAAGGAGTTCGCCGAGAAGTTCGGCGCCGACGAGTCCGACGTGCTGCGGGCCAAGGACACGGTGCTCCGCGAACTCGCCGGGGAGATGGACCGGGCCGCCACCGAGCGCGTCGGCGAGCCCGCCGCGCTCCGCGCCGCCCTCGACCGGCTCGTCGACCCCGCCGCCCTGCACGACCGGCTCACCCACCAGGCCGCCCGCCTCGCCGTCCGCCGGCAGGCCACGGCCGAGGCCCAGGCGGCCGCCCGCGAGCACGGCCTGACCCCGCACGCCGCCGACCGCCTGACCGAGGGCCACGGCGACCGGATCGCGCGCGCCTTCGACGAGTCCTTCCGCTCGCACGAGGACCTCGCCGGCCGCCAGGAGCACTGGCAGAACACCCGCGACGAACTCGTCAGGGAACTGCGGGAGCACGCGGCCTTCGAGCGGGAGGCCGCCCCCGCCCTGCGTGAGGCCGCTAGGGGCTTCGACGGGCTCGCGGCGCGCCACACCCTCAACGAGGCCCTGACCGACCACCTCAAGCGCGAGTACGGTGACGACTTCGTCGCCCGCTACCGCGAACTCTGGACCCTCGACCACTTCGACGCGGCCGGGTGGAACGCCCACCAGCGCGCCCACGAGGACGCCTTCGGCCGCCGGACGACGGAGTCGGAGACCGGGAGGAGCGACGACCAGCCGGTGGAGGCCGGCGCCCTCACCGTGGTGAACCGCCCGGGGGAGGAGCAGGGGAGCAGCTCGGGGGACCGGGCCGGGGACCGGCCGGTCGAGCGGGACGACCACGGGGCCGCCGACCTGATCGCCGACGCGCTGACCTCCCGGAACACCACGCCCGAGCCGACCGACCTCCTGGTGCCCGCCCAGGCCCCGCCGGCCCCGCCGGTGGCCCTCCCGCCGACACCCCTCGGCCCCGAGGCGCGGACCGAGGTCCTCGCCCGGGCCAACCGGCTGATGGGCGGGGTCGACGGTCGCCCGGGCCTGTACATGTCCTCGGGCCGGCAGGTCGGCTTCGACGAGGCCGGCCACAACATGCTGGCCGACGTCAAGGCCCTGGCGGACCGGCTGTTCGACCTCGGCGCCCTCGGCGCGGAGGCGAAGGGCCTGGTGGACCAGCGGTACCAGAAGGCGGAGGTTTCGGCATCGCGGCGCCGGAACGCGCCCGGGCAGTCCGTCCAACCGGTCGGTCACGGCACGAGGTTGCTGAGGGACGACCTGGCGCTGGTGGGTCCCGTCGTGGACGCGGCGGCCGACCTTCTCGGTGGCCCGCTCCGCCCCTTCCACGCGGACCGGCTGGGCCTGCGGATCGGAGACGAGGTCGGTCCCGGGGCGGCCAACCGGCCGGAGGACATCACCGCCCTCGCCACGAGCCTGCACGGCCGGGGCCGACTCGACCGGGCCACGTACGAGCGGCTGACGGAGACCCCGACCGACGCGGAGGCCCTCACCCGACTGCACGGGGAGACGTCGAGGCTGGTCGCCGACCACCTGGCCGGGCGCCTCGATCTGCCGGCCCCGGAGAGCGGCCACCGGCTGGTGGCCGCGATGGGCCGACCGGGCCAGCGGATGACCTGGCAGGTCGACGGTACGGGCAGCGACTTCCAGAAGTGGGCGACCAACGGCGGGAAGGTGCCGCTGCTCACCGAGGACACCACGCTCAACTGCTGGGAGTCGATCCTGCTGACGGCCCACCACGCCGGACTGCTGTCCGAGGAGTGGATCCGGGCCGCCTACGCCGACCACGACGCGCCGGACTGGCACAGCCGTCTGCGCGACGCGCTGTTCCCGCGCGGCCGCGTCCGGTACCAGGAGCCCGTCACCGAGAACGGCGACGACCGCACGAGCCCGGTTCCGCGCGCAGGCGACATCGTGGTCTCCGCCATCAGCGAGGACCTCGATCACGTGGCGCTCGCCACCGGTCGCGTCGATGACCAGGGCAGTCCCCTGGTGTGGAGCTTCGGCGTGGCCAGCGAGCCTGCCGGGGCGTTCGGCGCGGACGACGTCGTGCTCGTCGCCGTCGACGCGGTCGGCCTGAGCCGGGCCGACTTCGGACCCGGCCCGTGGTTCCTGGAGAACAGGGAGCCGGCGGCCTCCGTGCCGCCCCCGCAGCCGCCCACCCCGGTCCGCACGGTCGGCCACAGCACCCCGGACCCGGAGCCCCCGGTGCCCCGGCCGGGGGAGGGCCGCAGGGCGCCGCGCTTCGTCGTGGAGTCGTCCTTCGACGTGCGGCGGTTCGAGCACGACGGCGGCCCGGTCACCGACCTGACGGTGCGGATCGCCTTCCGCGACGGCGGGCACGATTCGGCCGGGGTGTGGAACAAGCTCGTCCAGGGTGTGGAGGAGTACCTCAACAAGCCCGGCTACACGCTGTCCAACGGCGACCGGATGCACGTCACGGTGCTGCCGGCCGAGCAGGGGCAGAAGGCGCACCTGACCGTGGACCTGATCGGGCGCGGGCGGCCGATGGACCAGAAGTCGTGGTGGCCGGACGCCGCCCCGATCGACTACGCCCACGAGGTCGGCCACCAGCTCGGACTGCGCGACGAGTACCGCGCGCCCGGCCTCACCCACCGCCCCGACGTCAAGGGAAGCCTCCTCGGCAACCACCACGCCCCGGCCCCCGACGGCCTGAGCCAGGGCGGCCTGCGCGAGCGCCACCTGTCGCTGATCTCCAGGATCGTCGGCGAGGTGGAGCGGCCCCCGACCTCCGGCCCGAAGGACCTGACCTGGCAGCAGGCCCGCGACGCGGCGGCGCCGCAGGAGCGCAGCCACGTCTGGGTGGACCCGGTGTCGCTTCCGAGGGCGACCGACGCGGCCGCCGTCTCCCCGCAGGTGCTCGACAGCCGCCTCCAGCTGGACCAGCGCAGGCTCATCAAGCAGCCCGGGTACGCCTCCGGCGACCAGTTCGCCCTGGTGGTGGCGCTGCGTCAGGACCGGAACCTGCACGTGATGATCGCGCGCGGACCGGAGCCGGGGGAGCCGGGGCACGACAGCAAGGACAAGTCCCGGGAGATCGAAGCGCTCTACCGCGACAGCGGCGTCCTCCCGGAACAGATCCACATCGTGCGCGTGCCGAACATGATCACGCGGGACCTCTACCCGGTCCTGGAGGCCCACGCCTACCAGCTCGTGACGGAGGAGTGGAACTTCCAGCCCCACCACGTCGACGAGGTGGTCAGGAACATCACCCACGGCACCCACCGCGTCGCCGAGTCGTTCTCGGTGGAGGCCCGGGACGACCTCCGTACGGCGTGGGGGATGGACACCGCCCACGACGGGGAGATCGTCAGGTGGCTGGACCACCGGCAGATCCGGCTTCCCGAGCCCGGCACGGGCGGACGCGTGCTGGTGCTCTGGTCCCGTTTCACCGGCAAGAAGAGCCAGTGGGCGGACGTGCAGGGCCGGATGGAGCACGACACCAGCTTCCAGGGCACGCGGCAGCTCCTGCGCTCCCTCGGCCACGACTTCGCGACGGTGATCATCACGGGGGACCCCCATCCCACCCGCAGTGGGAAGTGGGACGAACTCGTCGATCAGATGCGGACGGAACTCCCGAACACGGCCCTCCACCAGGTCACCGGCTTCTGGAACGAGAGGGGTGAGCACACCGGCTGGATGGGGGCGAACCGGGCGGCACAGCTGAGGCTGTACGACTACCTGAACCGCAACTACGACCTCGAACACCTCGGGGCCCGCTCCGGGAACCTGGAGGCCGCGGCCCTGATCGGCCATCGCGTCACCTACCTGGAGGAGGAGGGCGCCAGCGGGTCCGTTCGCATGGAGAACTGGCACGCGCTGTACCCGCGGACGCCCGGGAGCAGCAACAGGTTGGGCGGGTTGGCACCGGGCTACGAGCGTGCGCTGATCCCCGATCCCCCGACGGCGTCCGGCCGGTACAGCATCCCGTTCGACCAGAAGCGCCCGCAATTCGAGGGCATGAAGGTCGACCGCTACGCGTCGCCGGGCCGGAACGCCTGGTCGCGCAAGCCCGCCGACGTCTACGCGGAGGAGCGGGGCTTCGACTTCACCGCGCTCGAGTCCATCCGGGGGTCGCTGGGCCTCTGGAGCCATGACACGGCGGAGGCGCGGGAGTGGCACGCCTACTACCGTGTCGCCCACCTGACCGGGCGGTACGCGAAGCTGCGCGCGTGGGTCACCTCGTTCCACGGAGCGGAAGCGGAGCGGCACGCGGCAGAACTCCAGCCGTACCGTTCCGAGGCGGAGGGTCTGCTGGGCGAACTGGACGGTCTCTTCCACGCTGAGGGGGCAGGGAGCCACCAGGAGCAGTACGACCACCTCGTCGAGCACGCACTGCCCCGCCTGCCGGACCTCTGGCGACTCGCCCGGGACCAGGCCAACACCTGGGCCGTGGCCGAGGAGGGCTACCGGATCGTCGACGTGGAGCGTGACGGCGACTGCCTGTACCACGCGGTCGGCCGGGCGCTGAACCTGCCGGACGACCCGAGGCAGCTCCGTCAGCGGGTCACCGGGTGGGTCGACGCCAACCAGGAACTCGTCCGGTCGTTCGCGGGGCCCTTCGGATCAACCCTCGGAGACCTCAGGTGGACGGTCCGGACCCCCGGGGCGTGGGCGGGGGCGGCCGGCGACCTGGTCCCCCGGGTCGTCGCCTCGGCCCTGGGCGTACGCCTGAGGATCTTCGACGGGTACCAGTGGCACAACCTGGATCCGCTCGACGGCCATGTGCCCGCGGGGGGTCCGGAGACGATGCCCGTGGTCGAGCTCTTCCTGGGCGAGAACCACTACTCGGTCATGGAGCGGATCACCGCGGAGCCGGAGGGCACCGGCGACCACTCGGCCATGGACCTCGACCGGAAGCGCGGCCACGAGAGCGGTTCGGACGACGAGCGCCCGGACGCGCGGAGGGTCAAGTCGGCTCCCCCGACCGGGCAGGACGGGCTGGTCGTCGCGGCGCACCCGCCGGTGGGGCTGGGCGGCGGGGAGATGCCGGTGCCCGGGCCGCTGCACGAGCGGGTGCAGGCGCTGGAGCACCTGTCGTCGGAGGAACGGCGTCTCTTGGCGGAGGACGGCGCCTTCCTGGAGAGCCTGCGCGAGCTCGCACCGGAGGACTACGCGCAGGCGGCGGCGAGGCTGCTCGTCGACGTCGATCCCCGGACCCAGCAGCCGGTCGCCGCACGCCGGACGGCCGAGGAACTGGTCGCGCGGATGCTGGCGGACAAGGAGGTCGCGGAGCGGCTGGTGGCGTCGGGCGTGCGGATCGGTGTGGTGCCGCGCGACGTTCCGATCACGGAGATGCCCGGCTTCACGGCGTCCGAGCACGGCACCGCCGACGGCCGTGACTGGTCGCTGGTCCGGGGATCGAGCGGTGACGGGCTGGTGCTGATCACCGAGGAGAACCTGCTGGGCGCGCGGACGACGATCGGGCCGCACCTGGAGCACGCCGAGGGGTACTCCGTCTCCGCCCACGAACTCGCCCACGCGATCCACGAGTACGGGCTGACGGACGGGCAGAAGGAGCTGATCGGGAAGGCGTACCGGGAGCGGAGCGTCTCGGACGCCCTCGCGGAGCTGTTCGGTGAGCAGCCCCTCACGGCCTGGCCGGACGGCGACGTGGCCGGCAACTACTCGGCGCGCGACGAGCACGAGTTCTTCGCCCAGCTGGTCACCGCGTACTTCGGGCACAACCACGGCAACGACCCGGCCACCGGGCAGGCCCGCAACAACGGCGCCGCGTGGGTGCGCGAGCACGCGCCCGAGCTGGTGCCGCTGCTGGAGCACCTCTTCGGGGCCGACCCGCGGGCGGACCGTCCGGAGCCGGCCAACCAGATCGGCCGGACGGAAGCGGAGGAGGAACTGTTCGGAGGCTTCCGGGAGTTCATGGAGTCCGTGACGGAGAACGTCGTCACCGAGCACGTGGTGACGGAGAACGTCGTCACCGAGCACGTGGTGACCGAGCCCGTCGTCACCGAGCACGACACCGTCCCCGTCCACCTGGTGGACGAGATCCAGCAGATCCTCAACCCGACCGCCCCCGTGCACCCGCCGGTGGCCGAGCAGCCGCCCCTCGTGGTCGCCCCCGCGACCGTCGTCACGCAACCGGCGCCGCCGCCCGTGCCCGCCCCGCCCGCCCGCTTCGGTGACCGCGGGCTGGCCGCGTACGACGTGCTGGTGCACCTGGAGAGCCCCCGGCCGGCGGACTTCGACGCCCTCGTGGGCCGGTTCACCGAGGCGCTGCACGGCGACCGGGAGGCCGCGCGCACGCTGGCCCGGAGCCTGCTCGGCGGCGAGACGCTGCGCTCGGCGGTGTCCGCGCTGTCCCGGGGGGACGTGCGGGAGGTGTCGTTCCAGGCGGGCCGGTGGTCCGGGGAGGTCAGGATCACCGCCGAGGTCGGCCGGGGCCGGCACCTCAAGGCGTTGAACAGCTTCGAGTTCGAGTACGGTTCGGAGCAGCAGAGCACGGTCGGCACCGTCGCGGACCGGCTCAAGCAGGCGAACCTGGGCGCGCAGTTCAAGGCGAAGTTCGGCAGCTCGGGGGACGTCACCGCGACCTTCGGCTACCAGCGCGGCTGGATGGACGGCACCACCACCACCGACGCCAGCCGGACGCTGGCCCGGGGCAAGACCACCGAGGCGGCGGAGCTCTTCGAGACTCCCTTCACGCTGAGGGTGGAGTTCCTGGACGCCCGTCTGGAGGGCGCGCCGGGGACCTGGCGGGCACCGGAGCCGATCGACTTCCCGCTGACCGGCCACGTCGCCGTGCCGAAGCGCGAGACGGCCGACGCCGAGCAGGCGGTCGAGGCCCACTTCGCGGTGCCGGTGGAGGTGTCCAGGCACCGGCGGCTGGCCGGCTCGCACATCGTCACCGACGTCTGGCCCCTCGACCCGCCCCGGCGCACCCCCCAGGTGGACGAACAGGGCCAGGTGCCGCTGCAGGACCTGAACGCGCGGACGAACGCCCGGGCCATGGAGAAGTTCGTGGCCGCCTTCGAGGGTGCGGCCGAGCGCTACTTCGGCGGCCGCTGGCCGGAGTTGCGGAACAGGCTGCTGTCCGAACTCGACCTCGGAACGCTGCACCAGGAGCTCAAGGGGACGATGTCCGGCCAGAAGCTGACCATCGTGGACGAGAGCCTGACCGGGGCGGCCGCGGTGATCACCATCGGTGGCGGGGCGGTCGCCAGGATGCGGCAGGTCCACACCCTGCCGTCCACCGAGTTCAACATCGCCACCGCCACCACCCGTTCGCACGTCGAGCAGACGACCACGAGCAGCGAGCGGCAGGTGCTGCCGTCCATGGCCGGCAACGGGACGGCCAAGGACGGCGGCGGCGGTGCCGGGCTGGGCGTCAAGACCGGACGGGACGGCGTCGGGCTGCAGGGCTCCGGCTCCGACCTGGGGAACGGCACCAAGACGAAGCGGCCCGCGGTCCTGTTCGAGGGGACGGCCGACCTGACCGTCACCTTCGGCTGGCGCGGCGGGTCCTCCGCGACGGCGGACCGGGAAGCCCACGTCCAGCTGGGCTTCCGCACCGTGATCGACCAGGACGAGGCCGTCCTGGTCACGGCGGCCGACCAGACCGTGGCCGGCACCCGGCCGCCCGAGTTCGTCGCCGAGGGCCCGCTCGCCCCGCCCACCGGCCCCGTCCAGCTGCCGCAGGGACCGCTGCGGGCCCCGACGGACGAGGTCTGGTCGGGCCTGCCCGACACCACCGTCGTGCGGGACCTGCGCGACGTCGCCCCGCTGCACGCCGAACTCGACCGCGTCGGTGCGGTGCTGCTCGGCGCCAAGACCTGGCGGCAGGTGCGCGAGGACGTCCTGCAGTCCCACTCGCACGCCGCCGTCAGCGCCCACCTCGTCGGCATGTCGCGCGGCTCCGCGCTGCGCGGTCCCGAGGTCACCGCGGGCCCGCTGAAGGACCTGCACCTGGCCACCACCGTTCGGCTGCGCCGGATGACCCACCTGCGCGGGCAGGCGGGCGCCGAGCTCAACCCGATCCGCGAGAACAGCACCTTCGACTCGTCCCGCCACCTGCGCTCCGACACCGTCAACGGCCAGCTCCAGGGCGCCGGCAAGGGAGTGCTGCACACCGACGAGAATCTGCTGACCTCCTCGGGCAAGCCCTTCGACTACACCCTGCAGGGCGGCGTCACGCCCTCCGTGGAGTCCCGGGTCCGCGACGGCTGGCGCGGCGGGGAGTCGGGCAAGAGCTACGCCAACGGCAAGTACGGCAGCCCGCAGGAGCTGTTCCGGGCCGAGTTCGAGGTGCTGCTGAAGGTCAACGGCAGGGACTACGGGCCGGTCCCGCTGGTCGCCGAGCTGAGCCTGGAGCAGGCGCACACCCTGCCGCGCGAGCTGGACGGCAACCGGCTGCGGAGCTTCACGGCGCCGGAGGTCCTGCCGGTCCCGGAGGGGCAGCAGCACCTCACGCACCAGGGCGACGGCCGGACACCGCCGCTGCGCCTCGGCCAGTCGGACGTGGTGCTCAGCCTCGGCCGGGGCGACACCGCGGTGCTGCGGACCGTCCTGGACGCGCTGCGGGAGCACACCGGCCGGCCGGTGCCCGCGAACGTCGAGGCGCTGCTGGCCCGCTCCATCGACGCGGACGGCCTCAAGTCCGCGCTGTCCGGGCTCAGCCGCGGCGGCGAGATCCGGGTGCCGGTCGACGTCAAGGGCTGGAAGGGCACCATCGTGGTCGAGGGCGACCTGCTGCGCCCCCGGGCGCGGGAGGACCTGGTCAACGGGTTCGAGTTCGAGTCGGGCAGCCAGCAGCGCACCTCCACCGGCATCACCACGGACTCGCGCACCCGGGTGCGGGTGCGCGGCCGGCTCACGGCCGCCGTTCCGCACGCGGACCTCGCCGTGGAGGTCTCGCACTCCCGCGACTTCGTCAAGGGCGTCTCGATCGACCGGATGGGCGGCACCAACAGCCGGAGCAAGAGCACCGAACCGGCGCGACTCACCGACGCGGACGCCGTGTTCAGGATCACCTTCGAGCCGTCCAGGTGGTCGGACGCGATCACCGCGCCGGACCCGGTCACGGTGCCGGCCGTGGTGGCGGCGCCCCACCGCGCCGCCGAGCAGGTGCCGCGGATGCTGCCGAGCCACCGCTTCGGCTCCTCCGACGTGGTCACCGCCGTCCACCTGAACGCGGACCGCAGCGGGACGGTGCGGCAGTTGGTGGACGCCCTGGGCGAGCGTCCCGTCGGCGACGGGCGCACCGCCGCGGCCTTCCTGGGCAAGGACTGGTCGGGCATGGCGAAGAAGCTGGCCTCCGCGCTGGACTTCGACCGGCTGCAGATCGACCTCAAGCCGGTGATGGCCGGCCACCCCCTCGTGGTGGAGCACGGCAGGAGCAGGGCGCTGATCACCGCGGAGGTGAGCGCCCTCACCCCCACCGGGCGGCCGCCGGTGGTCGAGTTCAACATCGGGAGCGGCCACCAGACCTCGCTCACCAGCGCGGACGGCGGGACCAACACCGGCGGCGGCCGCGGCACCGCGTTCACCCTCAGCGCACTCGGCACCACCAGCGTGCTGCCGGGCGGGGCCGTGGCGGTCGTCGGTCTCAGCGGCACGGGCGCGAAGGGCGTGGACCGGCTGCAGCACGGCAGCGACTCCTCGGCGAGCGGGACGGCCGTCAAGAGCAAGGTCGCCGCGGTGGCCCACCAGGCCGCGGTGGTGCTGAAGGTCCGCTTCGAGCACAAGCCGTTCGTCCTGCTGCACCCGGCGGACGCGATCCGTCCCGGCGGCACTCCGCCGCCCTCCGGGCCCGCCCGTTCGGTGCTCGGGACGGTCCAGCGGAGCCTGAGCCGCTTCGGCGACCGGATCACCGGGCTGGGCCGCTACCGGCGCACCCTCGTCGAGGCCACCGTCCACGCCGACGTGCTGATGGAGACCGGCCGGGACCAGGCCGTCGTGCCGTCGCGCTACGGGGCCCCCAAGGAGGGGTTCCCGCCGCTGCGCGCGGCCGAGCCGGTCACCGCCCAGGTGCTGCGGCGGCCGCCCGCGGACCTGTTCACCCAGGGGCCGCGCGACATCGGGGTGCTGCGTTGGGTCGACGACACCTCCGGGATGCGGGACCTGCTGTCCGTGTTCGGGTCGAGCTTCTTCAAGGGGAGCACCTGGTCCTGGCTGGAGTCCGTCGCCCGCAACACCCACAGCCACGCCCAGCTGTCCGCGCTCTTCGGCTCGGTCGCCCGGGGACGGGAGGTCCCGGTGCTCCCCGACGCCGACGGAGAGCGCCGCGACGTGGTGGCGCAGGACGGCGGGAGCATCGTCACCCCGTCGGCCGGCAAGCGCCTGTTCGTCGACGACGCCGACGTCACGGCCACCGTCTCGATCGTCCAGCTGGAGTACCAGCGCGACAACACGGCCGCCGCGCTCAGCCCCGCCAACGACGCGGGCGGCGGCGGGCGCCGCACCCGGCTGGACTGGTCGCTGTGGAACGTCCAGGGCCAGGCCGGGGCGAAGGCGGGCACGGGCGGTGCCGACCTCACCGGCAGCGGGATCCTCGGCGGGGGCATGCGGTGGCGCGAGGGGCCGTCCACGGGCGCCTCGGGCAAGACCGTCGCCGGGGCCAAGTTCCCCACGCCGACGGCCCGGTACACCGGCTACGCCGAGGTCCAGCTCACCTTCCGCGACGGGGACCGGACCCTCACCGAGAAGGGTCTGGTGCCGATCGAGATGGAGGTCCCGCTCGACCGGACCGGCGAGCTGGCCTCGGACAGCAGCCGGCGGGTGCTCTTCACGGCGCTGCACCCCGAGGGCGAGGCGATCACCCGGGGCTCCGTCCCCGACGCCGTCGCCGACGTGCTCGCCACCCCGCTGGACGGGGCGGGGAACGGGGTGCACTGGCTGGCGGACCCGGCCGAGCGCGAGGCCTCGGCGGACCTGCGGGCGGCGCTGGCCGGCCTGCCGCACGACGACCCGTACTTCACCGTGGTCTTCCACGGGCGGCCGGAGGACGGCGCCCCGACCTGGCGCGGCGGGGAGCTGACTCCGGAGCAGTTCGCGGGGGCGCTGCTGCGGCTCGCCGAGGGGGGCCAGTGGCAGGGCGAGCCGCTGCGCTTCCTGTCCTGCAACAGCGCGGTCGGCGGGGCGGGCTCCTTCGCGGGCCGGACCGTGCAGGCCCTGCACGAGCAGCTGGACGCCCGTCGCACCGAGGCCGCCCTCACCGGGCAGCCGCTCAGCGGGAACCTGGCCCGGCTCACCGAGCTGACGGCCTACGCCGGCAACGGCTCCGTCTACCTCACCGGTGGCAGCGACCCCCGGGCCGTGGTGGCCCGCAACGTCGGCTTCACGGCCGACGGCCGCCCCCTGGTGGACGGCCCCGGCGACTGGCTGCGCCTGCGCGTCGAGAACGACGAGGTCCGCACCACCCCGCTGGGCCAGGAACTCCTCCACGAGGGCCAGGAGCCCGTCCCCCGCACCACCGGGGACGACCCGATCGACCCGGACCGGCCCGGCCCGGTGAAGCTGGTCGGCGGGCCGAACGCCGCGCCGTCCCCGGCGCAGGCCCAGCCGGCGGCCCACCTCCAGGGCGTAACCAAACACGCCGCCCCGACCGGGCAACTGCTACGCCTGGTCAACCCCGCCGACCCGGGCGGGGCCGCTCCGACCCTCGGGCAGAGCGTCTCGGCGACGTTCGCGCTCTACCAGTCGTTCCGCGGCAACGCGGCGGTGGCGGATCTGGCGAAGTTCACGGCCCTGCCCGCGCAGATCTCCGACCACCTCCGGACGTACGGCACGGGGGATGAGGCCCTGGGGACGCTGGAACGGCAGCTCCGGGTCGCGGGGCCGGGGAGCTTCGGGTTCGTCGTGCTCGGGAACGACCGGGTCGTCGCCCTGCTCCACGACAAGAGCGGTGGCCTCCACTGGGCCGATGCGTACCGGCGGGAGCTGTGGGTCCCCGGTGACGGGCGGCCCGACGGATTCCGTGCCGACACCCTGGTCCGGGCGACCACCTACGACAGCTACGGCGACGCCCTCGTGGGGGAGGTCCGCCTCAAGGAGAGGATCAGGGAGCTGGTCGCGAACCTCGACACCTCGCAGCAGGGCGTGACCTTCGCCATGGCCGGGCTGAAGGTGAAGTCACCGTTCACGGAGCAGGGGAAGACCACCCTGCAGGATCGGTCGCACATCTTCGCTCCCGTCATGAACGGGTCCGCCGTCGTGCGGTCGAATGACGGGGCCAACCCGCTGAAATCGGCGTCCGGGGACGCGGCGAACAAGTGGCGGACGGACATGACGGCGAAGGTGCTCACCCCGGTGGTCACGGGCTACGGCGAGGCCGGGAGGCTGCTGAGGGAGGCCGCGGCCCTGTGCGAGGAGGTGGACACCGGGCTGGGATGGGGAGCGGTCGGCAAGGACGAGCTCCCGTCCTGGGGCGAGAAGCTCGACCTCGTCGGGCGGACGGTGACGGCGGCCGTCGAGGCGGCCGAACGGGCCAACGCCGGGACGGTGGCCAGCAAGACCGGAAGCTACGGCCAGAAGGTCGATCCGAAGCCGTTCGAGGAGGCCGTGGAGAACGCGGAGGCGGTTCGTACGGCCATGGCGAACCTGGCCGGGGCGAGTCGGAGTCTGATGCGGCTCGCCGGATCCGACGCGGCACCCGAGGCGGTCGGCACGGCCACCGGCGAGGTGGCCCTGACGGCCAAGAAGGTCATGGAGGCGGTGAACAAGCTCGGGACGAACCAGAGGTCGATGGCGAGGCTGATCCAGTCCGTGATCGACCAGTCGTCCCGGCAGAGCACGATGGGCCACCAGCTGAACGACGCCGAGGTCATCCTGATGGAGGGCGTCTACGACAAGCTGCTGTCCTGGGGATTCGACCGCAAGCTCGGCGTCCACGCACGCGGGACGCTGATCGTCGCCTCCTCGAAGGGGACCTGTGACAGCTGCAAGTTCGTGGTGGAGTCCTTCAACACGCACCTGCCGCACGTCGAGGTCGTGGTCGTCTACGCCAAGCCCGAGGAGAGCAAGTACTCGGACAACGGTCGGCAGCTGGTGGGCCGTGACCTGTCCATGGGATGGCGCTCGGTGCCGGTCAGCATCTGGTACGGCTACGGCAAGGACCGCGAGACCGTGATCACCCTCGCCGACGGCAGGAAGTTCTACTACCTCCTGCCCGCCCTGGCCGGGACCAACTGAGCGGGGAGCACAAGTCGGCCCCGGCCGGAAGGACTCCGGCCGGGGCCCGTCGGGGCGGTGCGGGGCGGCTCAGCCGGCCAGGCCGCGCAGGCGGTGGTAGACGCCGCAGGCCTGGAGGGCGAGCGGCAGCAGGGACAGCGCGCTGAGGGTGTGCAGGATGTCGGCGGCGCGGCCCCAGTAGGGGAGCAGGCGGCGGCCGGGGACGGTCCAGGCGGCGACGAGGAGGGCGGCGGTGAGGGTCAGCAGGACGGCCACGAGCAGCAGCCGGTCCGCGGTGGTGGCGCCGGTGGCGGCGCGGGCGAGCAGCACCAGGCCGCCGAGGACGCCGGGCAGCAGGACGGCCAGGCGCTGGCGGATGCTGCCGACGGCCCGTCCGTGCAGCAGGAGCAGCAGGCTCAGCGCGCCGGCCTCGGCGGGGCCGGCCCAGCCGTCGGCGAACGGCAGGGCCACCAGGCAGACGGCGCTGACGGCGCCGATCGCGGTGTGCAGGGCCATCAGGTAGTCGTCGGCGACCAGGGCGCGGGGGAGCACGGTGGCGGCCGGTACCGGGTCGATGTTCTCCTGGAGCTCCTCCGCGTTGCGCGGCAGCATCGGCAGCCGCAGTCCGGACAGCCGGAAGGCCAGCGAGGGCACGAAGGCGCCGACCAGGACGGCCGCCACCGCGACGACCGCGACCAGCTGGGCGAGCGTCAGCCCGGCGAGCACCAGCACCCCCGACAGCACCCCGAGCACCGCCACCAGCGCCACCCCGAGGAACAGCGGCGCCGCCGCGCCGACCGCCGCCAGGGCCAGCACCGCCGCCCCGGCCCCGGCCGAGGAGGCCGACAGGATCCGGGCACCGAGCAGCTCGCCGTCGTCCGGCCCGTTCGGCAGCAGCAGGGCGGCGAGCGCCAGGTACGGCACGGCGGCGGCGCCCAGCGCGGCCCCCGCGCCCGCGTCGGACATCGCCCGGGAGGCGCTGGCCGCGCCGAGCAGCAGCAGGACGGCGACCGCCGCGGCGGCGGCCTGGCGCGGGGCGGCCGCGCCGGGCAGCGCCAGCAGCACCCAGCCGGCTGCCAGCGCGGCCAGCGCCAGGGCCACCGCGAGGACGCGGGTGAGTGCGGGGCGCCAGGTATCGCCGCGCTCCTCCATGCCGGTGGCGACGCCGTCCACCAGGTCGTCGAAGTGCACGGTCGGCAGTGCCTCGTGACGGGCCCGCAGGTACAGCGCGTCGCCGTCGTGCAGGCCGAGCGCCTCGGGGGTGCGCTCCTCGTCCAGCGGCTCCTCGCCGAGCCGCTGGAGCACCCAGCCGCCGTGCTCCAGGCCCTCCTCGGCCAGCTCGGGGCCGGCGTGCCCGAGGACGGCGGGCAGCAGGTCGGCCAGCGGCACGTCGGCGGGGACGGCCAGTTCGAAGGCCGTCCCCGGCGCGTGGAACCTCAATCGGCACAGTCCTGCCACGACACTGCTGCTCACGCCGGTCCTCCGGTTCGGTGGGGTGGTGCTTTCTCCGCCCGGATGAACGGCCTGCCCGGCGCGCCGCGTTCAACCGCCGACGTGAACCCGGGGACCGGCGCTGTCCGTGGGTGTGAACGGGACGGGCGCCGCGGTGGGGAGCCGCAGGTGCGGCGCCCGTCCTCCCCGAGCAGCCCGGGACGGTGAGCAGCCCGTCCCAGTGAGGAGCCCTGTGTGAGCGTGGAGCTGATCAACCGGACGCCCCGGCGTCCGGGGCCCGAGATGCCGGACGGCGAGATCCAGCTCCAGGAGCCGCCCGGCCTGCCGGAGAAGCAGAGCGGCATGGCCAGCGTGATCGCCATGGCCCCGATGGCACTCGGCTCGCTGTCGATGGTGTTCATGTTCCTGCACCCCGGCGGGGGCGACGGCCGCAGCGGGATGCTCAGCTACGTCGCGATGGGCATGATGGCGCTGTCCGCCGTCGGCATGCTGGTCACCCAGCTGATCCGCGGCTCCAGCGACCGCAAGCAGCAGCTGCGCGCCGAGCGCCGCGACTACCTGCGCTACCTCTCCCAGATGCGCCGCCAGGTGCGCCGCTCGATCGACGCCCAGCGCAAGGCCCTGGCCTGGCGGCACCCGGAGCCGACCGAACTGGGCGCACTGGTCGGCACCACCCGGCTGTGGGAGCGGCGGGCCGCCCACCCCGACTTCAGCGACGTCCGGATCGCGCTCGGCGCCCAGCGCCTGGCCACCCCGCTCGCACCGCTGGCCACCAAGCCGGTGGAGGACCTGGAGCCGCTCTGCGCCCACGCGCTGCGCCGCTTCATCCACGCCTACGGCACCCTCGCCGACCAGCCGATGGCGATCCACCTGCGCGGCTTCGCCCACCTGCTGCTGCGCTCCGACGACCCCGAGGCCGCCCGCGCGCTGGTGCGGGCGGTGCTGGCCCAGCTCGCCGTGGTGCACGGCCCGGACGAGCTGCGGGTCGCCGTGGTCACCGACACCGAGCGGCGGGCCGCGTGGGAGTGGGCCAAGTGGCTGCCGCACGCCCTGCACCCCACCGACACCGACGGCGCGGGCCCGGTCCGGCTGGTCGCCGGAAGCCTCGGCGAGGTCGAGCAGCTGCTCGGCGAGGAGTTCACCGGCCGCCCCGGCTTCGAACCGGACGCCGTACCCGACCGGGACGAGCCGTTCACCGTCCTGGTCCTGGACGGCCCCGGCGCGCACACCGGCAGCCGCGCCGCACTGACCGGCTACCGCAACGCCGTCCTGATCGACCTCTCCGACTCCCTGGAGTGGCGCGCGGCCCGCACCACCCTGCGGCTGCGGATCGAGGAGGGCCGGCTCGCCATGGTCGGCTCCGACCGCAACCGCAAGGACGTCGTCACCGAGCTCGGCCGGCCCGACGCGCTCCCGCTGCCCGCGACGACCCGGCTGGCCGCCCGGCTCGCCCGCTACCGGATCGCCGACGGCGTCGACGCCGCCGAGCCGCTCGCCACCGACTTCGACCTCACCGCCCTGCTCGGCATCCCCGACCTGCACGCCCACGACGTCGAGGCGCTCTGGGCCCAGCGCGGCATCCCCCAGCGGCTGCGCGTGCCGCTCGGCCTCGGCCCGGACGGCCGGCCCGTCGATCTGGACCTCAAGGAGTCCGCCCAGGGCGGCATGGGCCCGCACGGCATGCTGATCGGCGCCACCGGCTCTGGCAAGTCCGAGCTGCTGCGCACCCTGGTGCTGGCGCTCGCCGTCACCCACTCCTCCGAGGTGCTCAACTTCGTCCTGGTCGACTTCAAGGGCGGCGCGACCTTCCTCGGCCTGGACACCCTGCCGCACACCTCCGCCGTGATCACCAACCTGGCCGACGAGGCCGCCCTGGTCGACCGGATGCGCGACGCCCTGCACGGCGAACTCGTCCGCCGCCAGGAGGTGCTGCGCGAGGCCGGCTACGCCTCGCTGCTGGACTACGAGACCGCGCGCGCCGCCGGCACCGCGCTGCGCCCGCTGCCCACGCTCTTCGTGGTGGTCGACGAGTTCTCCGAACTGCTGTCCGCGCACCGGGACTTCATGGAGCTCTTCGTGATGATCGGCCGGCTCGGCCGCTCCCTCGGGGTGCACCTGCTGCTCGCCTCGCAGCGCCTCGACGAGGGCCGGATGAGCGCACTGGAGTCCCACCTGTCCTACCGGATCGGCCTGCGGACCTTCTCCGCCATGGAGAGCCGCGGCGTGCTCGGCGTCCCGGACGCCTACCAGCTGCCCTCCCAACCCGGCAACGGCTTCCTGCGCAGCGACATCTCCACCCTCACCCGGTTCAAGGCCGCCTACGTCTCCGGCCCGTACCGCCCCAAGCGGCGCGCCGCCCAGCAGGCCGCCATCGCCGGGCAGGTCGTCGCGTACGGCACCGACTACGTGATGCCCCGGCAGCGGCCGGTGGCGGAGACCGAGACGGAGGAGGAGCCGACCTCGGCCGGCTCGCTGCTGGAGGTCGCGGCCGGCCGGCTGCGCGACGCAGGACCGCCCGCCCACCGGGTCTGGCTGCCGCCGCTGGACGTCCCGCCCACCCTCGACGAGCTGCTGCCGCCGCTCGTCCCGCACCCCGAGCGCGGCCTCACCACCGAGGACGAGGCCCGCCACGGCGCCCTCGGCCTGCCGGTCGGCGTGGTCGACCGCCCCTTCCACCAGCTGCGCGACCTGCTCACCGCCGACCTCTCCGGCGCCGGCGGCCACATCGGCATCGCCGGCGCCCCGCAGAGCGGCAAGAGCACCCTGCTGCGCACCCTGATCACCGGCCTGGCGCTCACCCACACCCCGCGCGAAGTCCAGTTCTACTGCCTGGACTTCGGCGGCGGCACGCTGTCCGCGCTGCGCGGCCTGCCGCACGTCGGCGGGGTCACCGGCCGGCACGACGGCGAGCGGGTGCTGCGCACGGTGGCCGAGGTCAACGGGATCATCTCCCGCCGGGAGCAGTACTTCGCCGAGCTGGGCATCGACTCCGTCGCGGCCTTCCGCCGCCGCCGGGCCGCGGGCGGACTGCCCGACGAGGCGCACGGCGACGTCTTCCTGGTGATCGACGGCTGGAACACCCTGCGCCAGGAGTTCAACGACCTCGTCCAGTTGCTCACCCTGATCTCCCAGCGCGGCCTCAACTACGGCGTCCACCTGGTCATCGCCACCACCCGCTGGGGCGAGGTCAGCAGCGGTCTGCGCGACCAGCTCCAGACCCGCTTCGAGCTGCGCCTCGGCGACTCCGTCGACTCCGTGATCAACATGCGGGCCGCCGCCAAGGTGCCCAAGCTGCCCGGCCGCGGCCTCACCGACGAGCAGCTGCACTTCCTCACCGCACTGCCCCGGATCGACGGCTCCGGGCGCACCGACGACCTCGGCGAGGGTGTCGCCGACCTGGTCGACGCGGTCGCCGCGCACTGGACCGGGCCGCGCGCCCCCGAGGTCCGGATGCTCCCGCTCACCCTGGACGCGGCCCGGCTGCCCGCCCCCGAGGGCCGGCTGCGGGTGCCGATCGGCCTGGAGGAGACCGAGGTCTCGCCGCTCTGGCACGACTTCGAGGAGAACCCGCACCTGCTGGTCGTCGGCGACAGCGAAGCCGGCAAGACCAACCTGCTGCGGCTGATGATCAAGGCCATCACCACCGCCTACACCCCGGCCGAGGCGAGGATCATGCTCGTCGACTACCGGCGCGGCCTGTACGACGCGGTTCCGGAGGAGTACCGGCTCGGCTACGCGGTGGCCGTCGACAAGCTCCGCCAGATCGTGGACGGCGCGTCCCGGGCGATGAAGAACCGCATCCCGCCCGCCGATATCACCCCCGCCCGGCTCCGGCTGCGCGACTGGTGGACCGGCCCCGAGCTCTTCGTCCTCGTCGACGACTACGACCTGGTCGGCTCCAGCAGCGGTGCCCACCCCTTCGCAGCCCTGCTGGAGGACCTCTCCCAGGGCGCCGAGATCGGCCTCCACCTGGTCGTCGCCCGCGGCGCCAACGGCATCGGCCGGTCGCTCGGCGACCCGCTGATCCGCAAGCTCCAGGAGGTCAACTCGCCCACCCTGCTGATGTCCTGCCCGCCGTCCGAGGGCTACCTGTTCGGCAACCTCAAGCCCCGCCAGTACCCGGCCGGCCGCGGCCTGTACATCACGCGGCGGCGGTCCGTGCTGGTGCAGACCGGGCAGCTGGCGGAGGAGGAGTGATGGGCACCACGACCCTGCGGGCGCTCGGCCCGCACTACGTGATCGCCCCGCCCGGCGCGGAGGCGGACGGACTGGCCGAGGCGCTGGCGCCGGTGCGGGCGGAGCCGCGGGCGCTGCTGCTGCTCGCCGCCGCCGCGGACGCGGCGCCCGTCCTGCTCGGCTCGCTGGACGAACTCGCCCGAGCGGCGCGTGAGCGGGACGCCGAGGTGCTGGTGCTGGCCGCCTCCGGGCTGGCGGCGGTCGGCCCGGACGGCCGGCGGCCCGCCGAACTGCTCGCCCGGCGCGCCGGGTTGACGGTCGTCGCGCCGGACACCGTGGTCAGCGTCGAGGCGGACGGCACCCTGCCCGCCGTGGACGGGACGTGGTGGCGCTGCCGTCCCGGCGGGGGAGCGGAGCCGCTCGGCGGCCGCTGGCCCGCCGCCGCGACCGTCACCCCGCTGGCCGACGGGGCGTACTGGGTGACCGAGGCGGCGGTCGGGCCGGTCCGGCCCGCCGTGCTGGACCGGGCCGTCGCGCCGGCGGACGGACTGCTGCTGGTTATCGGCGAGCCGGCCGGGCCGCTGCCCAGTGGAGCCCAACTTGCCGACGCGGCTTCGCTGTTGCAGGAGAAGGCCGGGCGGGGGGAGCGCCTCGTGCTGAGCGCGCCGTGGGCCGCTCCGGTCGAACTCATCGAACTGGCGGCGGTGCTGGCGGCCTCGCTCGGCCAGGAGGTGCGGGCCGCGGTCGGCGTGCCGGTCGGCACGGCGGGGGCGTCCGGGTTCGGCGCGCGGCACGTCCACCCGACGGCGGACGGCGGCGAGGGCTGGGAGCCGTACCTCACCGAGCTGGCCGCCCGCCCGCGCGAGCGCACCGTCACCGCCGTCGGCTGGCGCACTCGCCCCGACCTGCCCGCCGCCCCCGGGGCGGCGCGCTACCCGGCTTTCCCCGGCTGGGAGTTGGAGGCGGTGGCGGCCGGCCTGTGGCTGCGCCCGGCCGCCACCCCGGACCGCGGGCCCCGGCTGCGCCGACCGGACCCGGCGCAGCCGGTGCTGGTCGTGGGCACGCCGGGGCGGCCGGTTCCGGAGACGGTCTGGGACCACCTCGGTGCGGTGCTGGGCTCGCTGCCGCCCGGGCCGGTACGGCTCGCGCTCTCGGTGGCGGGGGCGCTGGACGTGGGGTCGGCGGCGGTGGGGCGGTTCTGCGCGCGGCTGTACGGGCTGGACTGGGTCGGGGCGGAGGCGGGGGGCGAGGTTGCGTCGGTGGCCGAGGCTGTGGTGGGGCCGGAGGCGGTGGTGGTTTCCGAGTCCGAGCCCGAGCCGATGGTCGTACCCGAGCCCGTACGCGAGCCCGAGGCTGAGCCGGTGGCGGCTCCGGAGGCCGAGCCCGAGCCCGAACCCGTGACGGTTCCGGAGCCCGCCGCGATGGTGGCGACGTCGGGCGGTGCGTTCGTGGCGGAGACTCCACGGGAGGTCGACGAAGGGCCAATGTTGGCCCCTGAGGCCGTTCCGGAGGAGCCCGCGGCTGAGGAGCCGGTCAACGAGCCCGACCCGGTTCCTGAACCTGAGCCCGAGCCCGAGCCGGTACCCGCGGCCGAGCCCGAGCCTGCGCCGGTCCCCGAGCCCATGGTGCCCGCCGTCACGCCCCCGCCGCCGCCCCCGTCCCCGCCCCCGTCCCCGTCCCCGTCCCCGGCACCGCCGGTGCCCTCCACGCCCTCCACCCCCGCCGCGGACGGCGCGGCCCTGGCCGCCCAGCTCGGCCCCGCCTACCAGCGCCTGGCGCGGCGGGCCGAGGACGTCGCCACCCGGCTGCCCGCCCTGCGCGCCCGGGCGGAGGACGGTGAGCAGGGCGCCGAACTGGTCGCCGTCCTGCTGCAGCACGGTGATCCCGGCCCGCTGGCCCCGCGGGCCGAGCTGCTCGCGGCGGCCCGGTCCGGCGCGCCCGGCCCCTACGGTCCGTACCTGCGCTGCCTGGCCGCCGGGCTGCGGCGGCTGCCCAGCCACTACGGCGGCGTGCTGGTCGCCGGCCCGGCGCGGGCCTGCGACCTCGCCGCGTACGCCCCGGGCACGGTGCTGACCGAGCCGGCCCCGGTGACCGGCCTGGCGGCGCCCGGGGTGGACCTGGGGGAGGACGTCGGGATCGAGTTCGCCATCTGGTCCGTCGGCGGCCGCCGCAGCTCGGCCTTCGGCGAGCCGGGCGACCAGCCGACGGTGATCTTCGCCCCGGGCACGGCGTTCGAGGTGGTCGAGGTCGAGCCGGCGGACCCGGACGAGGGCCGCCCGCCCCGGGTGCTGCTCCATGAGATCGGCGGCGTCCGCCCGGGCCCCGACCGGCTGCGCACCTGGCTCGCCCGCCGCGACGCCGTCGCCCCCGCCGACCGCGTCCGCCCCGCCGACCCCTCCCGCTACGCCCTCGCCCTCGGCGCCGACTCCGGCACCGGGTGACCGTCGGGACGACGGATCCCGACGCCTCGTCGGTCGGTGCGCGCGCCGCGGCGAGGAGGCGGCGCGGCCCGGTGCGCTGGGGGGCATCCGCCAGTGCGCGCACTGGCAACCACCGTGACCACGACGGACGAGACTCCTCACGCGAACGCTCCGTACGGAACGTCGAACGCCACGTACGGAACGTCGGACGTCGTAGGTAAACGGCAGGGAGGTCGTTGTGTCCTTGGTTCGTCAGCGTATGGTCCGCGGTTGGCGCGCGGTGCTGGCCGCGTTCGCCGGGGTGGTGCTGGTCCTGGCCGGCACGCCCGGTCCGGCGCAGGCCGCGGAGACGGAGTGGATCAGTCTCGACGGAAACCAGTCACGGGTGCTGTCGGCGGTGTACTCGGTGACGATCGGCGGTGCCACGTACGACGTCGCCCGGGGCACGGACAACAACATCTGGTTCCGCTACAACGGCGGGAGCTGGCACCCGCTCGGCGGGAACAACGCGTCCCGGACCACGTCGCCGCCGCGCATCGTCGAGTACCCGCCGGGGCGCGCGATGGTCGTCATCCGGGGCACGGACGGGGAGATCTGGTACAGCCAGGCGAACAGCGGGTCCCTGAACTCCTGGACGGACTGGGTGCGGCTCCCGGCCGGTGCCAACGCGATCGGCAGCCCGATCCTCACCATCAGCTCGGCCACCCGGGACCTCATGATCGAGGCACCGAACTCCTACCGGCGCATCAACACCACGTTCCTGCGGAACTACAACGGAACGCTGACGTCCAGCGGCTGGCGGGTGGACTCGCACGCGCTCCTCGGCACCAACGCCACGGACATCGAGGGTGACAGCCAGATCGCCGTCTACGGCACCCATTACTACGAATCGGTGCTGCGCAGCTTCTTCACGGGAACCGACCACCGGGTGTGGCGCGAGACGACGAATCCCACGACCGGCGCGGTCCGGGACCTGTCCGAGGTGAACGGTGGTGCCGAGTGCGCCAGCGGCGTGGGGGCGGCGCGGCTCGGGAACCAGACCACCGTGGTCGGCCCCGGTCAGCCGGGCTACGCCGAGCAGCAGCGCGTCATGATCTCCTGCATCGGGAACGACGGGTACGTGTGGGAGAGCACCTCGAACGACGGCGGCAACACCTTCGACGGCTGGCGCCGCCCGGCCGGTGCGCTCGCCCCGTCGAACTCGACACCGGCGGTGTTCCCGACGCCCCTGGGGTACCTCTCGTGGACGATCACGATCAGGTGGAACGGCGCCAGGAGCAGCCTGTTCCCCGACAACGCGGCGGTCTCGAAGCGCATCTGGTAGCTCTGCCGGAAGTCCCGCGCGAAGCACGGCCGGAAGTCCCGTGCTTCGCGCCGTGCGGTGGATCCTCCCGGCGACCGCCGACGGGTGGCACCCGGGTGTTCCGGTGAACCGCGGGGAGGTGGTCGTCCGTCGGAGGGAGCGTAGGGATGTGGCCGGCGGGAGGAGTACGGGGATGGGCGAGACGGTGCGGGGCGGGTTCCGGCTCGCGGCGGTGTTCGACGCGGTGGATCCGGTGACCGGGCCCGGGTTCGCGCCGGACCGGCCGCGACTGGCGGTCGGTCCGGAGCGCGAGTCCGTCGCCCGGTACCTGCGGGCCGGGGCGGCGGTGTTGCTGACGCCGATGCTGATGGACGACGTGGTCGACCCGGGCCGGCGCGGTGTCGTGCCGATGGGTTTCCGCACCGACGGCCGGTGGGTCTGGACCGACACCGTCACGTACTACCTGGAGGAGTACGGGCTGGCGCCCGACCCGGAGCTGCTCGCGCACGTGCGCGAGCAGGGGGACGGGCCGTGGGCGGAGCCGTCGGCGGAGCTGCTGGAGCAGGCCGTGTCCTTCGTGCTGACCCCGCCGGAGGCGGCCGAGGGGCCGGTCTGGACGGTCGGGTCCTGAACCGCCTCGACGCGGCTGAACCGGTTCGGGCACGCCGTCCGTACCTCCCCACAGGAGTGTCGTCGAACGCAGGGGATGCATGGTGGGCGAGGAGCAGCGCGGCGAGCCGGAGCGGAGGTCGGGCGGCTTCCGGCTCCCGGCGGTGAACTGGGCGTTGGCGGCCGAGGCGGCGCCCGAGGAGGAGTCCGCGAGCGCCGCGACCGCGGTGCTGCCCGCGCCGCCGGCCGCCGGGGCGGGCTCCGGGGCCACGGGCGGCGCGACGACGGGTTCGCGGACCGCGCCGCGGCCCGAGGCCGGGCCGGAGACCGAGTCCGAGTCCGAGTCCGAGTCCGAGTCCGGGGCGAAGCCGGAGGCCGGGGCCGGGATCGGCCCGGCGACCGTCCCGTCCCCCGCCGCGAACCGGGCCGCCTCGGCCCCCGCTGGGCCCGAGGCGGTGGCGCTCGCCGCCGCCGCGGCCGCCGAGCCCGGCGGTGAGGGCGCCGCGGACCCGGGGCCGCGTCCGGGCAAGGTCTCCCGTCCGATGATCGCCGCGGCCGTCGCCGTCGGCCTGGTGCTGGTCGGCGCCTCCGTGGTGGTGACCCAGCTCGGCGGCAACGACCCCAAGCACGGGCCCGCGCAGGCCGACGTCCCGCCCGGTTACGGGCAGGGCGGCGACGGCGGCAGCGGCTACGTCCCCGGATTCGACGCGCACGGCGGCAGCATCGATCCGGTGAACCCCACGCCCGACGGTCAGCCGGGCGCGGTGGTCCCGCCGGTCGACGGTTCCAGTTCACCGCCTCCGGGCGACCAGCCGGCCGCGGCCCCGAACGGGACCGGCGGCGCGGGCGCCGTCGTCCGGCCCGGTGGCGTGGCCGCCCCCGGCGGCGCGGCCAACCCCGGTGGCGGCGGTTCCGCCGGCGGGACGGACCGCTCCCAGGGCGGATCGGGCTCCGCCTCGGGCGGTTCGGGCGGCTCCGCCGCGAACCCGGCCCCGAACCAACCGGCCCCGAACCAGCCGGCGCCCCAGCAGCCCGCGCCGAACCAGCCGGCGCCCCAGCAGCCCGCGCCCCCCGCCGCCAAGCCGCCCGCACCGGTCACCGTGATCGCGGGTCCGTACTGCAAGTCCGGCGGCCAGTACAAGGCCAACGGCTGGTACGACCAGGGCAGCAGCGGCTGGAACACCAACTCCGGCGGCTACGGCGGTGACGGCTGCACCGGCAACTACGTCTCGATGCCGATGTCCGGGGACGCCAACAAGGACGACAGCGGCAACTCGGTGGTCTGGACCTTCACCGTGGACAAGGTCACCAGCTGCACCCTGTCCGTCTACATCCCGGCCAGCGGCGACGTGAAGCAGGTCGGCGGCAGCCCGAGCACCTACACGGTGCAGAGCGGCGGCGGCCAGGTCGGCGCGTTCTCCATCAACCAGACCGGCAGCAGGGGCAGTTGGGTGAACCAGGGGCCGTTCACCTACCGCGGCCCGATCTCCCTGACGCTGCACAGCCGCGGCCTGGACTGGTCGGGCAGCACCAAGACCTACGCCCACCACGCCGCCGCCGCGGTCCGCGCCACCTGCACGGCCTGACCCCGGCCCCGGCGCCCGGACCCGCCGGGCCAACCGAACCGACCGAACCGAACCACCGAACCGACCGACCCGAACCACCGAACCCCACCGAACCACCGAACCACAACGCCCCACGACGAAGGGAACCCCAGGCAATGTCGCGCCCGGTGCTGACGGTCTGCGCGGAGCAGCGGGAGCCTGGCTCCTACCGCACGATCGGCGAAGCCCTCCAGGCGGCCCGCAGCGGCGCGGTGATCTCGGTCCGCCCCGGCCGGTACGACGAGAACCTGGTGCTCACCAAGGTGGTGAGCATCACCGCCGAGGACGTCCGGGGCAGCGTGCGGATCAGTCCGCGGCGCGGTTCGGTGGTCCAGGTGCTCACCGAGGCCGTCCAGCTCACCGGCCTGGTGCTCCAGGGGCAGGACGACGACCTGCCCGCCGTGGACGTCCCGCGCGGCCAACTCGCCATGCAGGACTGCGAGGTGATCGGCAACGCGTGGACCGCCGTGCTCACCCGCCAGCAGGGCGAACTCGCCATGCGCGGCAGCCGGGTGACCAACCCGGCCGGCGCCGGGCTGGTCGAGACCTCCACCGGTGCCAGCGTGATCGAGGACAGCGTCATCGAACACCTCGGCACTTCGGCGGTGGTGATCGGCGAGCGGGCCAACCCGACCGTACGGCGCTGCGTGCTGCGCGACGCGCGCGGCAACGGCCTGTGCGCCAACGGCGAGTCCCGCGGCCTGGTCGAGGACTGCGAGATCTCCGCCACCGACAAGCCCGCCGTCGCCCTGGAGGAGCAGAGCACCACCCGCCTGCTGCGCACCGAGGTCCGGGACAGCGCGCTCGGCGTCTTCGTCGGCTCCACCGCCCGGGTCGTCCTGGAGGACTGCACCGTCACCGCCGTGCGCGGCCACGGCTACGTCCTCACCAACGGCACCGACCCGCTGCTGCGCCGCTGCCGGGCCGTCCGCCCGCAGGGCCACGGCCTGCACATCGCCGGCCGGGCCCGGGGCACCCTGGAGGACTGCGAGGTCACCGCCCCCGCCCAGGCCGGCATCCACGTCGGCGAGTCGGCCGGGCCCAGCCTGGTGCGGGCGGTGGTGCGCGACGCCGGGACCGACGGTGTCGAACTCACCGGGGAGAGCGCCGCCGAGTTCGACCGGCTGGAGGTCCGCGACGCGGCCGGCGTCGGCATCGTGGTGCGCGAGGGCGCCAACCCGCTGCTGCGCCGCAGCACCGTCACCGCCGCCGGCGGCCACGGGATCGAGGCGCTGCACGACGGGCGCGGCCGGCTGGAGGACGTCACCGTCATCGACGCCGGCCGGCACGGCGTGCGGATCGCCGACGGCGCCAACACCTACCTCGGCGGCAGCCTGGTGCGCGGCAGCGGATCCTGCGGGATCTCGGTCGGCCCCGAGGGCATCGCCACCCTGCGCGACGTCGAGTCCACCGACAACGCCCTCGACGGGGCGAGCGTCGAGGACGGCGGCGAACTGACCGCCACCCGCACCCGGCTGCGGACCAACCGGCGGCACGGGCTGCACCTGCTGCCCGGCGCCCGCGCCACCCTGACCTCCTGCCAGCTCGTCGACAACACCGTGGACGGGCTGCGCTCCGAGTCCACCGAGCCGGTCCGGCTCACCGACTGCGTGGCCGCCGAGAACCAGGGCGCCGGGCTGCGGCAGACCGAGCCGACCGAGCGCCTCGCGCTGGAGAACCTCGACAGCCGCGACAACCGCTCGCCGGACGCCCACGGCACCGCGGCCGTCGCCACCACCGAGCCCGGTGCCGTCCCCGCCGTCGACGGCGCGGACGCCGCGGCCGAGGGGGCCGCCGGGCCCGGCTCGGTCCCCGCCGAACCGCAGGGCCCGCAGGCCGTCCTGCAGACCCTGGTCGGCCTGAAGGGCGTCAAGGAGCAGGTCGCCACCCTGGTCAACCTCAACAAGCTGGCCCGCCGCCGGGAACAGGCCGGGCTGCCCGCCCTGCCGATGAGCCGGCACCTCGTCTTCGCCGGCCCGCCCGGCACCGGCAAGACCACCGTCGCCCGGCTCTACGGCGCGATCCTCGCCGAACTCGGCGTGCTGCGCAGCGGCCACCTGGTCGAGGTCGCCCGGGCCGACCTGGTCGCCTCGATCATCGGCGGGACGGCCCTGAAGACCACCGAGGTGGTCAAGGAGGCGCTCGGCGGGGTGCTGTTCATCGACGAGGCGTACACCCTGTCGGCGGGCTCCGGCGGCACCGGGCCGGACTTCGGCCGGGAGGCCATCGACACCCTGGTCAAGCTGATGGAGGACCATCGCGACGACCTGGTCGTGATCGTCGCCGGGTACGAGGCCGAGATCCGCGAGTTCCTGGCCTCCAACCCGGGCCTGGCCTCCCGGTTCAGCCGCACTGTCGAGTTCGCCAACTACAGCGACGACGAGCTCACCACGATCGTCGAGCACGCCGCCGGCGGCCACGGCTACGAACTCGCCGAGGGCACCCGCGAGGCACTCGCCGCGCACTTCGAGCGGATGCCCAAGGGCGCCGACTTCGGCAACGGCCGGGCCGCCCGCAAGGTGTTCGAGGAGATGGTCGACCGGCAGGCCTCCCGGCTCGCCGAGCTGGAGCACTTCGACAACGAGGCGCTCACCCGGCTGCTGCCCGCCGACGTCGGCGAGGAGGCCGCCGCGGCCGCCGCCGGCGAGGAACGGGCCGAGGAGCCCGGCCTGCTCGACCGGCTGCGCGCCATGGTCGGCCTCGCCGCCGCCAAGGAGCAGGTCGAGGACCTGGTCAACCTGACCAAGCAGACCAGGCGCCGGATCGAGGCCGGACTGCCCGCCGCCACCATCAGCCACCACCTGGTGTTCTCCGGCCCGCCCGGCACCGGCAAGACCACCGTCGCCCGGCTCTACGGCGAACTCCTCGCCGAACTCGACGTGCTGCCCTCCGGCCAGCTGATCGAGACCGCCCGGGCCGACCTGGTCGGCCGCTACATCGGCCACACCGCCCAGCTCACCCGGGACGCCTTCGAACGCGCCCGCGGCGGCGTGCTGTTCATCGACGAGGCGTACACCCTGACGCCCCGCAACGGCTCCGGCGGGGACTTCGGCCAGGAGGCCGTCGACACCCTGATGAAGCTGATGGAGGACCACCGCGACGAGGTCGTGGTGATCGTGGCCGGCTACCAGGAGGAGATGCGCGGCTTCCTCGCCTCCAACCCCGGCCTGGCCTCCCGGTTCTCCCGGGAGATCACCTTCGACCACTACGCGGACGAGGAACTCGTCACCATCGTCCGGGTGCAGGCCGAGACCGCCGGCTACACCTGCGCTCCGGAGACCCTGGCCGCACTCGGCACCCTGTTCGGCGCCGTCCCGCGCGACCGCTCCTTCGGCAACGGGCGGTTCGCCCGGCAGGTGCTGGAAGCGATGATCACCCGGCAGGCGGGCCGGCTGTCCCGGCTCGACGTGGCGGACCTCGACGAGCTCAGCCTGCTGCTGCCGCAGGACATCCCGGTCGAGCGGATCGGCAGCTTCGCATGAGGACGGCGGCCCGGGCCCGGGCGGTGGCCGGGCTGCCGACCGGTCGGCTGTCGGCTGGTCGGCTCCCGTCCGTCGGCCGTTCGGCCCTCCGGCTCCCGTCCGTCGGCCGTTCGGCCCTCCGGCTCACGGCCGTCGGGCTGCTGACCGCCGGGACGCTGGCCTCCGGGCTGGTCCCGGCGGGCACCGCCGCGGCCGACGCCCCCGACGCCCTGCCCGGCGTCAGCCAGCAGCGGCGCGACGCGAGCGGCCGGCCGGCCGGCTGCCTGCCGCCCTCCACCAAGGGCACCCAGCTCACCCCCTGGCCGCAGACCTTCCTGCGGCCCGAGCGGGTCTGGCCGCTCAGCCGCGGCGAGGGCGTCACCGTCGCCGTCCTCGGCTCCGGAGTCAAGGACGGCAGCGGCCTGCTGGCCGGCCGGCTCGACCTGGCCCCGCTGCCCGGCGGCCCCGACCCCGCCCAGGACTGCGTCGGCCACGGCACCTTCCTGGCCGGCCTGATCGCCGCCGACCAGCGCGAGGGAGCGGGCTTCGCCGGCCTGGCGCCGCGCGCCCGGATCCTCGCCGTCTCCGTCACCAACGACGCCGGGACCGCCTCGGCGGACCTGCTGGCCCAGGGCATCACCACCGCCGCCGACCGGGGCGCGCGGGTCATCGCGGTCGCCGTGGCGCTGCCCACCGGCACCGACGCCCTCGCCGCCGCGGTCCGTACGGCGCGCGCCAAGGGGGCGCTGGTCGTCGCGCCGGCCGCCCCCGACACCGCCCCGACCGACGCCTCCGGAACGGTCAAGCCCGGCCCGGCCTACCCCGCCGCCTACCCCGAGGTGCTCGCCGTCCGAGACCTCGCGCCCGGCGGCGCGCTCCCGGACGGCCCCTCGGCCGTCCCGGTCGGCGGCCGGATCGACCTCGCCGCCCCCGGCGACGCCGTCACCGGCCCCGGCCCGGCCCCCGGCGGCTACTACACCGGCGCCGGCCCCAGCTTCGCCACCGCCTTCGTGGCCGGCACCGCCGCCCTCGTCCTCGGCTACCGCCCCGACCTGACCGCCGACCAGCTGGCCCAGCGCCTGGAGACCACCGCCTACCGCAGCCCCGGCCCCCAGTACGGCCACGGCACCGTCGACCCGGTCGCCGCCGTCAGCCGCCTCGCCGCCCCCGCGGCCCCGGCCCCGCCCACCCCGGCGGCCGCCCCCACCATGCCGGCCGCCCCGCCCCCGAGCGACACCGGCACCCAGGCGAGCCTCATCGCCCTCTCCTCCGTCGCCGTCGTCGCCCTCGTCGCGGCGGCCGGCGCCGTCGCCCCCCGGGCCCGCGCCCGCGGCTGGCGCCCGGGCCGGGCGGAGGAGAGCTGACGGGGCGCCGCTCCCACGCCCGGCCCCGTCCGGCGCGGTGGCCCGCCCGCAGGTCGGCTCCGGGGCTCAGGGGCTCACCGGCCGTGCCGCGGGGCGGAGTTCGGCAGGCCGCCTACGCCCCTGCCTGCCGGTAGAGCGTCACCAGGACGCCGTGCACCGGCTCGCCGTCCGGATCCTCCTCCGTCTCGTCGACCAGTGCGGCCAGCGCCTCGGCGAGCCGCGCCGCCTTGGCCGGGCTGAGCCGGAGGTGGCGCAGCGACAGGAGGTGGTCGACGGGTGAGCGGTCCAACTCCTGGGCGACGGCGCCGAGCAGCGCGGCGGTGCCCTCGGCCTGCGGTTCGGCGACGAGGAGCCGCTCGGTGGTCCGCCGGTAGTACTTCTCGGTGCCGCCGCGCACCCGTCGTGTTCCCGCGTCCTGGACCAGTCCCGCCTCGCACAGCACCCTCAGGTGGTGGGAGACGCTGCCCTTGTTCACCCCCAGCTGGGCGGCGAGCCGACTGATCGTCGACGGACGGCCGCCCAGGGCGAACAGCAGGCGCTGGCGCAGGGGGTGGGCGAGTGCGGTGTGCTGCGGGGACGTGTCGATCCGCTGGACGGTCTCGTCTGGTCGGTGGCTCACCCGATCAAGCGTTAAGTACGTTTGACGCTTTGGCAAGCCGCTGGTCTACTCCCTCCCATGACCTCCACCACATCGCCGTCCGCGCTGGACACCGTCGCCGTCGTCGAGTCGATCGCCGACCTGGTCGCCGAGAACTACGTCTTCCCCGATGTCGCCCGAGAGCTGGCGGCGCTGCTGCGGAGCCGCAGCGCCGAGGGCGCCTACCGGGCCGGATCCGCCGAGGAGTTGGCCGAAGCGGTCACCGCGGACCTGCGGTCCGTCAACGGCGACCTGCACCTGGCCCTCAAGCACCACGAGGCACCGGTGCCGAGCGAGCGGGGCGCGGCGGTACTCGCCGCGATGCGCAGGGACTTCGAGGCCTCCCTGAGCGGTGTGCCGCGCGTGGAACTCCTCGACGGCGGCGTCGCGGTGCTGGAGATCGCACCCAAGATGTTCCCGCTGGACTGGGCGGCGCAGCCGCTGGCCGCGGCGCTCTCCCTGGTGGCCCCCGCCCGCGCCCTCATCCTGGACCTGCGCCGCAACACCGGTGGCGATCCGGGCACGGTCGCCTTCGTCTGCGGCTACCTGCTCGACGGCCGCACCCACCTCAACACCCTGCTCTCCCGGCAGGGCAAGGTGGCCGAGCAGTCCTGGACGCCCCCGTTCGTGCCGGGCGCCCGCTTCGGCGGCAGCAAGCCGCTCTACGTGCTGACGAGCGGAAACACCTTCTCCGCGGCCGAGGAACTGGCCTACGACCTGCAGCAGCTCGGGCGCGCCGAGATCGTGGGGGAGGCCACCCGGGGCGGTGCGCACCCGCGCGAGGGCTGGACGGTGCACCCGCACCTGGAGCTCAGCGTGCCCGTCGCCCGCGCGGTCAACCCGGTCTCCGGCACCAACTGGGAGGGCGCCGGCGTCCAGCCCGACGTGCGGTGCGACGCCGGCGCGGCGCTCGACCGCGCGCTGTCCCTGGCCGTGGCGCGCCTGGCCTGAGCCCCGGCCACCCGTCGTCGCTCCCCCCGGGCCGGGTGCCTACAGGACGACGAGCAGCTTCGTCCCCGGCACCAACTTCCGGTTGACGGAGGTCGACTGGACGAACACGGTGTACGACGGGTTGTCGCCCGGCTTCACCGTGGCCTCCGACGCGGGCAGGCCGAGCAGCTGCCGGGCCGCGGGGCCCGAGAACACCCTGCCCGTCATCCGGCCGGTGGCCGGGTCCTTCTCCGCCACGGCGAGCTGCTTGCCGCCCTGGATCTTCTCGCGCTTGGACAGCTCGTAGAAGGCGCAGCCGGTCTTGTACGCGTGCCCGGCGGTGGTGACGAAGTCGCGGATCGGCATCGGCTGGTCGACCGGGATCAGGATGTACTTGCCGGTGTCCAGGGCGTCGAGGTTCGCCTTCACGTCCGCGGTGCTGAGGTCCTGGCCCATGGCGAACAGGTTCCTGGTGCCGCGCACGCCCTGCTCGCGGCCCCGCAGGAAGCTCGTGGCGGCCGACTTGACGGTGCCGATGGCCTCCTCGACGCCCTTGGTGGAGTCCGCGTCCCAGATCGCGATGTTGCCCGCCGGGAAGCCGTACTCCTGGGCGGTGCGCTTGGCCAGGGAGTTCGGGACCAGGATCGCCGAGGTCCAGTGGTCGGGGAGGTCGTCCATGGCGCCCTGGATGCGCTCCATCCAGCCGCGCAGGACGGCGGCGCCCCGGCCGGCACCCATGCGGGTGTGCATCTGGCCGCTCTCCGAGCAGCCGGAGGCGTTCTCCTCGCCGTCGGTGACGACGACCTGGAGGAACGAGTGCTCCCCGTACCCCTCCCAGATGTTCTTCAGGTCGTCGACGGACTTCACGGCCGCCTCGATCAGCGCCGTCGCACCGTTGTCGACCTTGTAGAGGCCCCGCAGGGACGGCAGGTGCTTGACGTCCATGTCCCAGACCAGGTTCTGCACCTCGTGGTCGAAGGCGTAGAGGCTGATGCGGGTCTCGTGGCCGAGCCGGTCGGACTCCTCCTGCAGGCCCTTCACGAACTCGTCCACCACCCGGACGAGTTGCGCCTCGTGCTGGCGCATCGAGCCGGACTTGTCGACCACCAGCGAGACGTGGTTGACCTTGTGCTTGATCCTGTTCGCAGACATTGCCTTACACCCCTTCTCCGACGCCCGTACGACGTCCCCGGCGCCTCCCCGGCGCCCCCTCCAACGTTGATCCCACACTACGAGGAGGCACTGACACCCTGTCCCGGCCCGGGACCTGCGGACACCGACCACCGACCACCGACCACCGATCGCCTGGGGCCGGTGGCGGCGGACCTTTAATAAATGAGCAATCATTTACTAACGTGCTACAGTCGGTCCTGAGAGGAGGGATCGATGCCACGACCCCGCGTCACCAGCGACGCCGACATCCTTGCCGCCACCGGGCGCGCCATCGGCGCCCACGGCCCCGGCAGGCTCACCCTGGCGCAGGTCGGCGCCGAGGCGGGCGTCTCCCCGGCGACCCTGTCGCAGCGCTTCGGGTCCAAGCGGGGCCTGTTGCTGGCGTTCGCCGCGAACGCCGCCGCGGACGCCGCCGCGCCGTACCGGAGGGCGCGGGCCGAGCACGGCTCGCCCCTGGCGGCGCTGCACGCGGTCGCCGCGGAGCTCGCCGGTCTGATGTCCACCCCCGAGGAGCTGGCCAATCACCTCGGCATGCTCCAACTCGACCTGTTCGACCCGGAGTTCCGCGTCCATGCCGCCGCGCACACCCGCGCGGTGGAAACGGCGCTGCGGGAGCTGCTCGCCGAAGCCGTCGCCAAGGGCGAGCTCCCGTCCGGCACCGACGTGCCGCGCCTCGCCCGCGCCGTCAAGATCACCACGGACGGCTCCCTGCTGCGGTGGGCCCTCACCGGCGACGGCGATCCCGCCGCGCTGCTCCGCGACGACCTCGACCACTTGCTCGGGCGTGTCTGACAATTCCCGCCGGGTGCGCGACGCCGGGGCACGCACCTCGCCGCGTTGTCGTCGGTCGCCAATGCTCCGCAGTGGCTCCCTCCTCCGCCTTGCGATGCACGCACCCCAACGCCGCGCCCTGATCCGACGCGAATTGTCAGACACGCCCTAAGGAGGACCTCATGACCTTCACCGCCACCGTCTTCATCGGCACCAGCCTCGACGGTTACATCGCCCGCCCCGATGACGACATCGAATGGCTGACCTCGCGCGGCGAGAAGGCCGGCGACCTGGGCTTCTTCGAGTTCCTCGACTCGGTCGACGCCGTGGTCATGGGCCGCAACACCTACGAGAAGGTGATCGGCTTCGGCGAGGAGAACTGGCACTACGGCGACCGCCACGTGGGCGTCCTGAGCACCACCCTTCCCGAGGACGCCGACCCGCGCGTCACCGTCTACCGGGACCTGGACACCCTCTTCGCCGACCTCGACCGGCGCGGGACCAGGCACGTCTACCCCGACGGCGGGCGCCTCGTCCAGAGCTTCATCCGCGCCGGTCGCGTCGATGCGTTCATCATCAGCGTCGCCCCGGTCCTGATCGGGGCCGGTCACCGGCTCTTCGGCGAGCTGACCCAGGACGTCCCGCTTCGCCTCGACTCGATTGCCGCCGTCGGCGGCTTCGCCCAACTGCGCTACACCGTGGAGAGGTGACGGATCATCCGGCCGCCCCTCGGCGATGCCGCGCGAGTGCCGACCGACGGATCGCGCCGGGGCCCGGTCCGGGTGGCGAACGGGTAGGGTACGTTCCTGCCGATCTCGGCAAGTCCCTCCTCCACAACCATCTTGACGTTTGGGGCTACGGTGACCCACCTTCCGGATTCCATCGAATCGGCCCGGCAGCTCGCCGTGGGCTGGCGCGCCATGGTGCTCGACCGCGACGCCGGGGCGGACGTGCGGGACCTCCCCGGCATAGCCGTGCGCTGGGCCGACTGCCGGTTCGCGTTCTGGAACTGCGTCACGCTGACCGACGTCGGCGCGGATGCGGAGCTCGTCGGGGAGCGGCTGCGGCAGGCCGCGGACATCATGCGCGGCAAGGAACACCCGGGCTTCCTCTGGCTGTTCGAGGACCTGCTCACCGACGAGGCCCGCGCGGCGCTGCCCACGGCCGCCGACGAGGCGGGCCTGCAGTTCGCCTTCCCCGGGACGGGCATGGCGGGGGACATCCTGCCCGTCCCGGAGCCCGCCCACCCCGAGCTGACCTTCGTCCGGGTGACGACCGACGAACACCTGCGGGCCTACGCGGACATCAACTCCCTCGGCTACGGCTTCCCCCTGGAGGACGGCCGCGACGGACTCCTCGGATCCGCCCTGTGGAAGAAGGACGTCCACGCCTACCTGGCCCTGCGCGACGGCGTCCCGGTCGCCTGCGCCGGCACCGTGGAGACGGACGGCCGCCTCTTCGTCGTCCTGGTCGCCACCGACCCGCGGTGGCAGCGCCGGGGCTACGGCGAGGCGGTCACCCGCAAGGCCCTCCACGAGGGCGCCCGCGCCACCGGACTGACCCGCGCCACCCTGCACGCGACCGTCGCCGGAGCGCCCGTCTACCCGCGCATCGGGTTCGAGGCGAACTCGCCGATCCACTTCTACGCCCTGAAGGCCTCCTGAGCCCTTGACCTGCGGAGACGCACAGCCGGGTGCGACGCCGGGAGCCTGTTGCCACACTTGGTCCCGACACGGGCCTTCCACGGAAGCGGGGTGAACGCGATGCCTGTCGAGGGCGACTACGAGCCGAGCCCGGCGCGGTGGGTGCGCGAACAGGTCGAGCTGTACGAGAGGTCGGGTGGCACGCAGGGCACGACGCTCTGGGAGACGGGCCTGCCGGTCGTCGTCGTCACGATGCGCGGCGCGAAGAGCGGCAGGACCCGCAAGGTCCCGCTGATGCGCGTGGAGCACGAGGGGCGGTACGCGGCGGTGGCGTCGAAGGGCGGCTTTCCGCGCCATCCGGCCTGGTACTTCAACCTCAAGGCCGATCCGCGGGTGGTTCTCCAGGACGGCCCGGAGCGCCGGGCCATGTCGGCCCGTGAGCTCACCGGGGAGGAGAGGGAGCGGTGGTGGCGGCGCGCGGTCGCCGCGTATCCGCCGTACGCCGAGTACCAGGAGAAGGCCCACCGGGTGATCCCGGTCTTCGTGCTCGAACCCGGGCATCCGGCCGGGCCGGCGAAGGCCCCGGCGCCGACGGGGGACTGAACCTCGGAGCCCGCCCGGCCTCCGGTCGATCCACGGCCTTCGGGCCTCCCGGGCGGTGTGCCGGAAACGCCACCGGGCACCGCCGCGGAGGGTCCGCGAGGGTGCCCGGTGGCGTTTCGAGCGCCGGCCGCCGCGCCGTGGACCCGGCGGCGGGCCCGGCCTGTTCAGCCCACGGCGACCCCGTCGGCCCCCAGGCCGGCCACTTCGCCGACGGGCTCCAGCGACTCCACCGAGGGCGCGGCGCAGCCCACCGGCTCCACGGCGTGGAAGCCGACCTCCGGCCCGACCCGGGCGGCTCCGCGGG
Source organism: Kitasatospora sp. Xyl93 (assembly GCF_055383135.1). Taxonomy (NCBI): domain Bacteria; kingdom Bacillati; phylum Actinomycetota; class Actinomycetes; order Kitasatosporales; family Streptomycetaceae; genus Kitasatospora; species Kitasatospora sp. Xyl93. The sequence continues at coordinate 7,504,187 of NZ_AP029185.1, forward strand.
GATCGTCCCGGAAGACGGGGGCGTCGGCGGGGAGCAGCTCCGCACGGAGCAGCCCCGCCAGGCCCGTGCGGTGTCGGCTACTCGACGGCGCGCAGGGCGTTGACGATGCCGAAGCCGTAGAAGCCGTTGACGCGCTCGCCGCCCGCGCAGGTGGCGTCCACGACGCCGTCGCCGTTCCCGTCGTACGGGGTGGCCGGACATCCCGGGTTGTCCGCCTGGGCCTTGAGCAGGGCCCGCAACTGGGCCGGGGTCGCCCGCGGGTGGGCGGACTTCAGCAGTGCGGCCACACCGGAGACGTGGGGCGTGGCCATGGACGTGCCCTGCTGGTAGCCGTACTGGTTGTTCGGCAGCGTCGACAGGATGCCGCCCTCCTTGGACGGGGTGTCCGCGGCCTGGTACATGTCGCCGCCCGGCGCCGCGACGTCGATCACGCCGAGGCCGTAGTTGGAGTAGTACGACTTCGTGTTCCTGGCGCTGGTCGCGCTGACCGTGACGACGCCGGGCAGTTGTGCGGGCAGTTGCCGGCAGGTGTGCGGGTCGATCGTCCGGCTCGTCGGGGTGGAGTCGTTGGGGCTGCGGCGGTCGGTGACGGCGTCGGAGTCCAGGTCGTGGTTGGAGTTGCCGGCTCCGGCGACGTTGAGGGTGCCCTGGCGCTGCGCGTAGAGCTGGGCGCGGTCGACCGCGTCGACGACGGCCTTCTGGTCGGGGTCGTCCAGGCAGTTGTACTGCCACGGGTCCACGTAGTAGCTGTTGTTGGTGATCTGCACGCCGTGGTCGGCGGCGAACACGAAGGCGCAGACGACGCTCTCGGCGTAGATCAGCTGGCGCGGGGTGGGCTGGGAGACCGTGATGCCGGAGACCCGCACGCCGGGCGCCACGCCCGCGACGCCGACGCCGTTGCGGGCCGCGGCTATCGTGCCCGCCACGTGCGTGCCGTGGAAGTAGTCCGGGCTCGCCGGCCGCCAGGATCCGTAGCCGGTGTCGGCCTTGCCGCTGACGCAACTCGCGGACTGCGACGGGGAGAAGTTCGCGGCGAGGTCCGGGTGGGTGTCGTCGACGCCGGTGTCTATCACCGCGACCGTGACGTCCCTGCTGCCGGCGTTGACCTCCGCGGCCTTGTCCGCGCCGATCGTCCGCAGGTCCCACTGGTCGGCTTCGAGGGGCTCGGTGCCGGCGCCGGACGCCTGCTCGATCCTCGCGGCCCCGGCCTCGGAGAGGTACCGCACCGCACCGTCGTCGGTCGTCCCGGCCGCGCTGAGCGGCGCGGTCCGGGTGGCACCCGCCGACCGCACTCCGCGCACCGCGCGCAGCCGCTCGCCGAAGCCGGGGGCGGCCGAGTGGGCGACGATGACGCCGATCCTGTCGTAGGTGACGACGACGGTGCCGCCGGCCGCGGTGACGGCCCGCTGCACCGCCGCGATCGTGTGACGGTCGGTCTCGGCGTTGATGACGTACGCCAGCGAGTTCGGGCCCTCGACCTGTGCGGCGGACGGTATTCGGGGCGTCGCCGAGGCCGACGCGGGGAGGAGTCCGAGCGAGGCGGTCAGCGACAGCGCGATCGGTACGGCCAGGCCGAGTCGGAGTAAGGAACGTCGTCGAGCCATGTGGTCTCCACATCATCCGTGTGCGGGACCCGCCCGAGGACAGAGTGGCTGCCGGGCAGGGAGAGGACGGGTGGTGCAGGAGTGAAGCTATCCCGCCGCCTCGCCAACCATCAATGACCCGGTGGGACTTGATCCCTACCTGACGCGGTTGGTGGCGGCGCGCGGACCGCGGGCGCCCGCACCTGCGCCCACGCCCACACCTGCGCCCGCGTCCACACCCGCGCCCGTGTCCAGGCCCGCGAGCAGGCGGAGCCCTTCCTCGGCGGGGCTGCCGGGGGCGGCGGACAGCACCAGGAGTTCGATGCCCGATTCGTCCGGCAGCGCGAAGTTCTCCTGGTGCAGCTCCAGCAGCCCGACCATCGGGTGCCGGTAGGCCTTGCGCCCGTGGGTGCGGGCGCGCACGTCCGCGCGGGCCCAGAGGCGCCGGAAGCGTTCGCTGCCCATCGCCAACTCCCCGATGAGGGAGGCCAGTCGGGGGTCGTCGGGGTACTGCCCGGCGGCCAGGCGCAGGTGGCCGACCACGTCGAGGGTGCAGGCCTCCCAGTCCGCGTAGAGGCCGCGTTCGGCTTCCTCGAGGAAGATGTGCCGGGCGGTGTTCAGGCCCGGTGCCTGGCGGCCGAGGAGGAGTCCGGCGAGGCGGTTCGCGGCGAGGACGTCCAGACGGTGGTTCATGATCAGCGCGGGGGCGTCGGCGACCAGGTCGAGGACGCGCAGCAGCTCCGGCCGGACCCGGCCGCCCGGGGTCTTCGCGCGCCGGCGGCGCTGCCGCGCGAGGCGGTAGAGGTGCCCGCGTTCGGTCTCGTCGAGGTCGAGGACGCGGGCGAGGGCGTCGAGCACCTGCTCGGAGGGCTGGGTCGCGCGGCCCTGCTCCAGCCGTACGTAGTAGTCGACGCTGACGCCGGAGAGGTGCGCGACCTCCTCGCGGCGCAGCCCGTCGACCCGTCGGCGGCTGTCGGTGGGGATGCCGACGGCCGCCGGATCGACCCGGGAACGCCGGGTGCGCAGGAAGCCCGCAAGATCGTCCATGCCCTCCAGTATGGCCTCGGCCGCGCCCGCGAGGGTGGCCCTGCCGGTACCAGGAAGTCCGGTCCGACGGAAGCGGCGCCCCTGAACGCCGGGCGCCGCGGCCTCCAGGATCGAAGGCATCCGATCCGAAGCATCCGATCCGAAGCATCCGATCCCGAGGAGTCCCCGTGAAGACCCTGATCGTCCACGCCCACCCGGAGCCGAAGTCGCTCAACGGCTCGCTGAAGGACCTCGCGGTCTCCACCCTGGAGGGCGCCGGACACGAGGTGCGGGTGAGCGACCTGTACGCGATGAACTGGAAGGCGGTCGTGGACGCCGCGGACTACGGCCCCCAGGCCTCGGACCCGCTGAAGGTCGCCCGGGACTCGGGCCGGGCCTTCGAGGCCGGCACGCTCTCCCCGGACGTCCTCGCCGAGCAGGAGAAGCTGGTGTGGGCCGACACGGTCGTCTTCCAGTTCCCGCTGTGGTGGTACACCATGCCCGCCATCCTCAAGGGCTGGGTGGACCGGGTGTTCACCTACCGCTTCGCGTACGGCGTCGGCGAGCACAGCGACACCAAGTACGGCGAGCGCTTCGGCGAGGGCACCCTCGCGGGCAGGAGGGCCCTGCTGTCGGTGACCGTCGGCGGTCCGCGGTCGCACTACGCCGCTCGCGGGATCAACGGCCCCATCGACGACCTGCTGTTCCCGTTCCAGCACGGCATCCTCTACTACCCGGGCGTCGAGGTGCTGCCGCCGTTCGTGCTCTACGGCACCGACCGGCTGACCGAGGAGGACTACCCGGAGATCGCCAGGGCCTGGGAGCGGCGCCTGCTCACCCTGGAGACGACCGAGCCGATCGCCTTCCGGCGGCAGAACTTCGGCGACTACGAGATCCCCTCGCTGCACCTGAAGGAGGGACTGGAGCCCGCAGGCCGCACGGGGTTCGGGCTGCACGTGCGGGGCTGACCGCAGCCGGCCCGTCCCACGGGTCGGCAGGCCCCGGCCCCGGCCGCCGGGTGGCCGCTGTCGTCGTGCCGGGCAGCTCAGCCCTGGCGGTCGGCCATGGCGTCGCCGACCAGGGCGGCGAGTTCGAGGTAGTCGAGGAGGGCGCGGGGGCGCAGGCCGGCGGGGGTCGCCCGGGGGTGGGCGGGGAGGGTGAGGGCGCCGCGGCAGCGGCTGCGGAAGTGGGGGAGGAGGTCGCGGTCGGCGATCGGGCGGTCGGTGGGCGGGGCGGGGACGAAGGCCGCGGCGGCCCCGCGGACCAGGCCGTCGTGGCCGAGGGCGGTGAGGTGGTCGAGGAGGGTGTCGGCGGTGCGGGCCCCGGTGGCGGAGGCCCGGGCGCAGAGGACGAGGTGGTCGGCCTGGTCCGCGGCCGCGAGCTGGACCTCGGCCGGGGCGCCGGTGGTGTCGGTGAGGACGACCGGGTAGTGGCCGGCGGCCTCGCCGAGGGCCTCCCGCAGGGCGGTCGGGTCCGGCCGTACGGACCGCAGGACGAGCCGGCCGCCGGTGCGGCACTCGCTGCCGACGGGCCCGGTGGTGGAGAGCACGAGGACCGGGTCGGCGCGGTGTTCCGCGAGCAGGGCGCCGAGGACGGCGGCGACCCCTTCGGCGGTGCCGCCGAGGACGGCGGTCCGGTGGTGGTCCCGTAGCGGCACCCGGATGCGTTCGAGCAGGCGTTGCCGCCGGCTCTCCCCGCCGCCGGGGAGGGCGAGCCGCCGGGCGCGCGGGCGGTCCGGGCCGGGGTGCTGTACGGGCGGAGCGAGCGGTGCGGACAGAACAGGTGGAGCGAGAGGTGCGGGCGGCGCGGGCAGAACGGGCGGCGCAGGCAGTACGGGCGGCGCAGGCGGTACGGGTGGCAGGGGCGGCGGGCCGGGGGCCGTCCGGGTGCCGCCGAGGCCGGCGGGCGGCTCCGTCGCGGGGGCGGCCGGTCGCGGTGCCGTCGACAGCGCTTCGGCGGTCGACACCCTGGTGAACAGCTGCCGTTCGGCGGCCGGGATCAGCACGGTGCCCAGCGGATCGAGCGGGCGTCGGGGCAGGAGGGCGACCGGCTCGGGCCAGGCGGCCGGCGAGTAGTCGGGTGCGGCCGGGGCGGTGCAGCCCGTGCCCGCGGTGCCGTCGGAGAAAGCCATCGGATGACCTCCCGGTCCAGGGTGCGTCGGACCGGTGCCTCCGGTTCGGCCGGCCCGTACAGCCGGGACTACGGCTGAAGGAGTCCCTCCGGTTCACTGAACCGCTCGCGGCGGAGGGCCCGTTGAGCGGGGCAGGGCGCACCGGGCGCCCCCTGAGATCGGGAGGGGCCGCATCGAAAAACCCTCCGCCCGAGCGGCTACCGATCGGTACCGTCGTTCGGTGGCACCCGGCGCCCGTCGAGTGCCACCGAGTCGGAAGGAGCGTGAGTCCCGTGAACGGGACGGGGGAGGGACGCGGCACGGCCGCGGACGAGCCGGAGGCGCGGGAGTTCATCGCGGCCCTGGTGCGGTCCGGGGCGCCGAGCGTCGCCGGGCCGGCCGGGCTGGCGGTGCCCGAGGCGGCGGCGGACGAGGTGATCGCGCTCGCCCGGCGGCTGGCGCTGCGCGCCGTGCCGGAGGGGCGGTTGTGGCCTCGGCCCGCGCCGGGGCTGCTGGGCATGGCGACGGCGCTGGTGGTGGACGAGCACCCGTCCGCGCCGCGCTGGTCGGCGGCGGAGCGGCAACGGCTGGCGACCTGGGTCGCGATGCTGATCGAGCACCGCGGCGAGGACGGGGTGCGGGAGCTGCTCCGGGCGCTCGCCGGGGACTGACGCCGGCGGGCCGTACGGCGCCCGGCGGGGGGCCGGGCGCCGTCGTGGCGGTGCCGGAAGGGGCCGCGGCTCACGGCCGCTAACGGCCGGCCAACAGTCGTCGGCGCCCGCCAACGGTGGCACCCGGAGCCGGGCCGCGTGCTCCGGACGGGGGCGTTGGCGGATCCTTGGTGCGGACTTGGCGGCCTCCGGCAGGGTGTTTTCCGCAGCCACCGCCGGGGTGTCCGGTCGGTGCCCAGCATGTTCCTGCCCGTGCTGCGCCCCCTGCCCGACCTGAGAGGTAGCGCGTGTCGATGCCGTTCGTCGCCCAGCCCACGTCCGTCACTCCGCCGTCCGAGGGTCCGGCGGCCGCGCCGGAGGCCGCCGCCCCGGCCCGTCCGACCCTGGACCCGGACACGCTCGCCGAGATCCACCGGCTGCACGGCGGCTACCTGCTGCGCGCGCTGCTGCGGGCCACCGGCGGGGACCGCGGCAAGGCCGAGGACATCCTCCAGGAGACCCTGCTGCGCGCCTGGCAGCACCCGGAGGCGCTGGCCGCGGGGCCGGAGGCGAGCCGGCCGTGGCTGTTCACGGTCGCCCGGCGGATCGCGATCGACCACTACCGGATGGCCGCCGCCCGCGCCAAGGAGGTGATCGGCGAGCCGGTGGAGGACAAGCCGGTCGCCGACGACCCGTACGAGCGGGTGGTGGTGGCCCGGGACATCGCGCTGGCGCTGCGCCGGGTGCAGAAGCACCACCGCGAGGTGCTGGTCGAGCTGCACCTCAAGGACCGCTCGGTGCTGGAGGCCTCGGCCCGGCTGGGGGTGCCGCCGGGGACGGTCAAGTCCCGCAACTTCTACGCGATCCGGGCGCTGCGCCCGGTGCTGGCGGCGGAGCACGGGTACGGCCCGGCGGAGCGCGGGGCCGCTTCGGCCGCCGGCTGACGGTACGGCGGCCCGGCGGCTACGGCGGTACGGCGGACGGAGGCTCGGCGGTACCGCGGCACGGCCGGCTCCGGCTGTCCGTCCGCCGGCGGCCAGGTCCGCTCCGGGCCGCCCCGGCCGCCCGCCCGTCCGGGCCCGCGCGCGCTCAGCCGTCCTCCGGCCGCTGACCGGTGCGCAGGTCGAGCGACTCCTCCAGGCTGGTGGTGTACCCGCTGACGTACCCCGCCTGGCGGTCGTGCGAGCGGAAGCGGTCGAGCGCCGTGCGCAGCCTGCCGCGCACCTCCGTCTCCCGCCCCCGCGCCAACAGGTGGGCGGCGTAGGACTGTTCGGCCAACGCGTGCAGGTACAGCAGGCCGGCCTCCTCGCACGCGGCGAGCAGCCGGTGCCAGACGAGGTCGGCGGCGTCGTCGCGGACGGCCGGCGGGAGGGCCTGCGCCTCGGTCAGCAGCGACCACAGGTGGACCTGGGTGACGGGCCTGGGCGGCAGCAGCTCCCGGGCCTCGCGGGACCGCCGCTGGGCGCCCTCCCGGTCCCCGACGGCCAGGCTCACCCAGCCCTGGTGCACCTTGGCGTCGACCAGCCGGCGGCGGTCGCCGGACTCCAGCGCGAGCGCGGTGGCGGAGGCCGCCAGCCGCTCGGCCTCGGCGGAGTGGCCGAGCATCGCGGTGACCAGCGCCAGCGTGGCGAGCGCCCGGACGCGGGCGGACGCGGCCGCGGGCCCGGCCGCGGACTCGGCGGCGGCCACCGCCCTGCGGGCCGCCTCCGCGGACTCCTGCCGGCGTTCCAGCGCGACCAGCGCCTGCGCCCGGCAGTTGAGCAGCAGCGCCACCGCGACCGGGTCGCCGCACCGTTCTGCCGCCGCCTGCCCCAGCCGGGCGCAGGCGAGCCAGTCGGTGAAGCGGCTGGCGCCGTAGTAGAGCGAGCCGCAGGTCAGCGCGAGCCGCCAGGCGCGGTCCGGGTCGGTGTCGGGGGACGCGATCAGCGCGGAGACCGCCGGTTCCTCGGCGTCGAACCAGTCGAGCGCGGTGCGGATGTCGACGGCGGCCGGTACCGCCTGGTCCGGACCGGCGGGCGGGGCGGTGTCCTCCTGGCCGGGGTCGAGGAAGGCGCCGCAGTGCCGCAGGGCGGCGAGGTAGTGGTCGGCCAGCCGTTCGTGGAGCAGCCGCCGGTGCCGTTCGGGCCGCTCGGCGAGCAGTCCGGCGCCGTACAGCCGGACCAGCTCGGTGCGGGCGTGGCGGCCGGGGGCGGCGCCGGTGAGCAGGTGGTGGGAGGCCAGTTCGCCGAGCGCCCGGTGGGCGGTGGCGGCGCCACCGCCCAGCAGCGCGGCGCTCGCCGGGGTGTCCACCTCGCGGCCGGGGTGGGCGGCCAGCGCGGTGAGGAGTTCGGCGGCGGGAGCGGAGAGCCGGCGGTGGGTCAGCCGGAGCCGGGCCGTGACGGAGAGCGTGCCGTCGGCGTCCAGGACGGCCAGTCTGGTCCGCTCGTCGGCGAGTTCGGCGACCAGCTCGGCGATCGTCCAGTCCGGCCGGGCTGCCAGCCGGGCGGCGGCGATCCGCAGGGCGAGCGGCAGGTGGTCGCAGAGCCCGGCGAGCCGGGCGGCGGCCTCGGGCTCCGCGCGCACCCGCTCGGGCGTCAGGGCGCGTTCCAGCAGGTGCAGGGCGTCGTCCTCGGGCAGTGCGGCCAGGCGCAGCAGGGTGGCGCCCTCCAGCGCGACCAGGCCCTCCAGGGGGCCCCGGCCGGTGACCACGGCGGTGCCGGCCGGGCCGGCCGGTAGCAGGTCGGCGACCTGGTCGGCGTCGTCGGCGTCGTCCAGCAGGACCAGCAGCCGCCGGCCCCGGGTGCGCTCGCGGTAGAGCTCGGCCCGGTCGGCGCGTCCGGCGGGGATGCCGTCCTCCGGGACGCCGAGCGCGCGCAGGAAGCCGGCCAGCACGGCCCCGGGCCGGGCCGGGCCGCCGGGGCCGCCGGATCCGGTGGGTCCGTCCGGTCCGTCCGGTCCGTCCGGTCGCTCCAGGGCGAGGCCGTGCAACGAGGCGTGGAGCAGGCCGTCCGGGAAGCGGTCGGCGGCCCGGTGCGCCCAGGCGGTGACCAGGGCGCTCTTACCGACCCCGGCCGGGCCCACCACCAGCACCGGCCCGTCCCCGGCGCGGCCGGTCCCGCAGGCCCGGTCCAGGCGGGCGAGGTCGATGGTGCGGCCGACGAAGTCCGGGTGGCGGCGGGGCAGTTGGCGCGGCACCGATGGAGGCGGCAGCGCCGGTCCGGGGGCCGGGGAGGCGAGCGGCAGGGGCTCCGCCGTACGGTCGTCGGCCAGCACCTCGGCGAGCGCCGCCCGCAGCGCCGGGCCGGGGTGGATGCCCAGCTCCTCGTCCAGCCGCACCCGGGCCTGGTGGTAGGCGGTCAGCGCCTCGGCGGGCCGGCCGGCCTGGTGCAGGCAGCGCATCAGCAGCGCCACCAGTTCCTCGCGCAGCCCGTCCGCCCGGACGCCCTGCTCCAGCACCGGCACGGCCGCCGCCCCGGTGCCCTGGCTGAGCCGTAGCTCGGCCCAGCGGAGCAGGGCGGCGGTGCGGGACTGCTCCAGCCGGTCCACCGCGGCGGTGCGGAGCGGGGTGTCGGGCAGGTCGGCCAGCGCCTCGCCGCGCCACAGCCGCAGGGCCTCCTCCAGCAGCGCGACCGCCGCGGGGCGGTTGCCGAGCCCGGCCTGCCGGTCGGCCGTGCCGGTGAGCTCCTCGAAGCGCAGCGCGTCCACCGCGCCGGCCGGCCCGGCCAGCAGGTAGCCGGAGTCCCGGGTGTGCAGCTCGAACGGGGTGCCGGCGAGCACCTTGCGCAGCGCGGCGACGTGCCCCTGCACGGCCGCCCGCGCGCTCGGCGGCGGCTGCTCGTCCCACAGCAGCTCGCACAGCTGGTCCACGGTGACGAGGTGCCCCAGCCGCAGTGCCAGCAGCGCCAGCACCGCCCGCCGCTGCGCGCCCGCCACACCCGCGAAGCCCGCCGCCCCGACCCGCAGCTCCACCGGCCCGAGCAGCCGAATCCGCACCAGTACCCCCACCTCACCGCAAACCGCGCATCGCACCCGAAGCGGCCTCGGGCCTCGGGGTGGAGCAGTGTAGTGCGAGAACATGTCCGGTCCGCGCGGATCGGCCGCTCCTGCCCTCGATGGACGTGCGCGGGGCGGCCGGAGGTTGCACCGGCGGACGGGCGACCGGTGGGCGTGCAGGTTGTGCGGGCGTGCGGGCGTGCGGGCCGGCGGGTGGACCGGAAGGCCGTGTCGGACCGCCTCGGTACGGTGCCCGAGGAAGCGCCCGGCCCGGTGGGCAGGCCCCGGCCGGGCGAGGAGCGCCTGGTCGGACCTATCCTCGATCAGGCCGGGCAGTCGAGGGTGGGGGAGGGGAACGGGCGCGTGCACATCGATCTGCTCGGACCGGTGGTGGTGCGGCGGGAGGACGGGACGGCGGTGACGCCCTCGGCGCCCAAGCGCCGGGCGCTGCTGAGCGCGCTCGCCGTCCAGCTGAACCGGACGGTGACCACCGAGGAGCTGATCGAGCTGGTCTGGGAGGGCTGCGCGCCGCCCACCGCGCGGGCCGCCCTGCAGGGCCACGTCGCGGCGCTGCGCCAGCTGCTGGACGGCCCCGGGCTGGAGCTGGACACCCGAGGGTCCGGCTACCTGCTGGCCGGCGAGCCCGACCGGATCGACGTGCTGCGCTTCGGCCGGCTCTGCGAGCAGGCGGGCGTGCTGCACCCCGACCCCGCCGCCCCGTCCGGCGTGCCGGACGGCGCCTCGCCGGACCCGGCACTGCCGCTGCTGCGCGCCGCGCTGGACCTCTGGCGCGGCCCGGCGCTCGCCGACTGCGGCTCCGCCCTGCTGCGCGAGCGGACCCTCCCGTACCTGACCGACCTGCGACTGCGCGCGCTGGAACGGCTGGCCGACGGCCTGCTCCTGGCCGGCCGGGGCGGCGAGCTGGCCGCCGAGCTCGCCGGGGCGGCCGACGACCACCCGGCCCGGCAGTCGCTGGCCGCCCGGCTGGTGCGCTGCCTGGAGCAGGACGGGCGCGGCGCCGAGGCACGGGAGCGCTACGAGCGCGCGGTGGCCCGGCTCGGCCGGCCGCCCGGTCCGGAGCTGCGCCGGGCCGGCGAGCAGTCCGGCGCCCGGCACGCCGCCGACCGCCGGTTCGTCGGCCGGAGCGCCGAACTCGCCCGCCTGGACCAGGTGTTGCCCGCGGCGCGGGACGGCCGCCCGATCCTGGTCACCGGGCCCGCCGGGGTCGGCAAGACCAGCCTGGTCCGGCAGTGGACGGCCCTGCGCGGGGACGCCTACTTCCCGGACGGCGTCCTCCGCGCCGAGCTGACCGGCTTCGGCCCGGACGGGCCGCGCGAACCCGCCGAGGTGCTGGGCGAGTTCCTCACCGCCCTCGGCGACGCCCCGGACGCGCTGCCCGCCGAACCCGAGGACCGCGCCCGCCGCTACCGCGAACTGGTCGGCGGCCGCCGGATGCTGGTCGTCCTGGACGACGCCGCCTGCTACGAGCAGCTCGCCCCGCTGCTGCCCGACCCGCCGGCCACCGACAGCGAGCCCGCCCCGGTCACCGTCGTCACCAGCCGCAGCCGGCTGCGCCACGTGCTGGTCCGCACCGGCGGCATCCCGCTGCCGCTGGGCGTGCTCGGCCCCGACGAGGCCGCCGCCCTGCTCGCCCGCACCCTCGGTGCGGAGCGCACGGCCGGTGAGCCGGAGGCCGTCGCCGAACTCGCCGAGCGCTGCGACCGCCTGCCGCTCGCGCTGCGGCTGGCCGCCGCCCGGCTGGCCGCCCGGCCCGACTGGTCCGCGGCCGACCTCGCGGCCGAACTCGCCGACGAGCAGACCGGCCTGACCGCCCTCTCCGGCACCGGAACCGCCCACGGCCCGCTCGGCCTCACCACCGCGCTGGACCGGACCCACCGCACGCTGGAGCCGGACGCCGCCCGGCTGTTCACCCTGCTCGGCCTGCACCCCGGCGCGGAGATCGCCGCCGACACCGCCGCCGCCCTCGCCGACCTCCCGCCCGCCGCCACCCGCACCCTGCTGACCCGCCTCGACGCCGTCCACCTGCTGGAGGAGACCAGCCCCGGCCGGTACGCCCGGCGCGAGCTGGTCCGCCGCCACGCCGCCGCGCAGGCAGCCGAACTCCCCTGCGACGACCGGTACCTGGCCCTCGACCGGCTGATCGCCCACTACCTCGACGTCACCGCCGACTGGACGGCCGGGGGCGGCGCGGCGGCCGACGGCGAGGCGCGGGCGGCGGCCTGGTTCCGCCGCGAGGAGAGCGCCCTGCGGGCCGTGGTGCTCTGCGCCGAGCAGAAGGGCCGGGCCGCCGCGGCCTGGCAACTCGCCCACCGGACCAGCCTGTTGTACGAGGCCACCGGCCACGACCGGGCACACTGGCGGGCCGTGGTGGAGGCCGGTCTGAGCGCCGCGTACGCGGAACGGGACGAGGCGGCGGTCGCCCGCCTCGCCACCGACCTCGCCGTCCTGCACGTCGACCGCGCGGCCCACCGCACCGCCGCCGACACCCTGGAGCGGGCGGTCGAGGCCGCCGACCGGGCCGGCGACGCGGTGCTGCGCCACCACTGCCGCAGCCGGGTGGCCGCCGCCCTGCTGCGGGCCGGCCGGTACGAGCGGGCGCTGCCCATGCTCGGCGACCTGGTGGCCGCCGCCCGTACCCCGGCCACCGACCACCTGCTGGTCCGCTCGCTCACCGACCTCGCCGACGCGCTGGTCCTGGCCGGCGAGCCCGAGCCCGCCCTGCGCCACGCCGACGAGGCGGTGCGCGCGGCCACCACCCGCTCCGGCGGCGCCGAGGCCGTCCTCGCCACCCACAGCCGGGCCCGCGCGCTGCACGCCCTCGGCAACCGGGACGCCGCGCTCTCCTCGGCCCGGCTCGCCGTCGCCCTCGGCCGCACCGTCGGCGACCCGGCCCTCGAAGCCCGCTCCCACGGCCTGCTCGCCGACCTGCTGGACGCCCTCGGGCGCACGGCGGAGGGAGCGGAAGCGAGACGGCTGGCATGAGCGCCCGACGGCCGCCGGTGGCGGAAAACCGCTGTTCGACCAGCGGAACCACAGGCGGAACTATCGGCGGTTCGACTCCCGCGGAACCGCCCCCGGCCGGCCGCCCCGCCCGGGTGCGGCTCTCCTGACCTGGGCGGATACCCTGGAGGAGGGCCGGGTACGAGGAAGTTGTCCGGCCGGGCATACTTCTGCCTGGGACGAACCGCCGCAGGCGGCTCCAGGCAGAAGTGCGGAACTGCGCAGGACCGAACGAGTGGGGGGCGGGGCATGACGGCCGGGGGCGGCACGGACACGGACACCAACGGGTTCAGCCGTCTGCTGGCCGGGCACCGGGTGGCGGCGGGCCTGACCCAGGAGGAGCTCGCCGCGTCCGCCGGGGTCAGCCTGCGCGCCCTCGGGGACATGGAGCGCGGCCGCACCCGCGGACCGCAGCGGCGCACCGTACGGGCCCTGGCCGAGGCGCTCGGGCTGGACGATCCGCAGGCCGAGGCGCTGGACCGGGCCGCCCAGTCCGGCCGCCCGCGCGGGGTGCGGCCCGGCCCGGTGCCCGCCGGGAGCCCCGCCCGGCCCCGCGGCTCCGCCCCGCGCGAGAGCGTCGTGGGCGAGGACACCCTCCTCGGGAACGCCGTCGTCGGGAACACCGCCGGCCAGGAGCCCGTGGGGCAGGACGCCGCCGGCCGGGACGCGGACCCGGACGCGCCGCGCGCCGACGCCCCGTCGGCGGTCCCCGCCGAGGCCGGTCAGAGCGCCCTCGCGCTGCCCCGCGACATCGCCGACTTCACCGCCCGCGAGGAGGCCCTCGCCCTGCTCGCCCGGATGGCCGAGGACGAGCGTCCGAGCCACCCGCGCGTGGTGCTGGTCAGCGGTCAGCCCGGCCTCGGCAAGACCTCCTTCGCCCTGCACGCCGCCCACGCCCTGGCCGAGCGCTTCCCGGACGGTCAGCTCTCCCTGGACCTCGGCGGCATGTCCCCGCAGCCGCTGCCCGCCCGCGACGCGCTCGGCCAGGTGCTGCGCGCCCTGGGCGTCGCCGACGCCGCGGTTCCCGCCGGGACGGAGGAGCGGGCCGGGCTCTACCGGGCACTGGTCCGCGAACGGCGGCTCGTGCTGGTGCTGGACAACGCCGCCGACGAGAGCCAGGTGCGGCCGCTGCTGCCCGGCTCCGGCCCGGCCGTGACCATCGTGACCAGCCGCAACCTGCTGCCCGGCCTGGAATCGGTGCACCGGCTGAACCTGGACGTGCTCTCCCCGGCCGAGGCGGCCGCCCTGCTGGCCCGGATCGCCGGCCGGGAGCGGATCGAGGCCGCGCCCGACGCCACCGCCGAGCTGGCCGGGCTCTGCGGCTACCTGCCGCTCGCGCTGCGGATCGCCGGGCAGCGGCTGGTCGCCCGCCCGCAGCAGCCGGTCGCCCACCTGGTGCGCCAGCTCGCCGCCGAGGAGAACCGGCTGGACCTGCTGGAGACCGGCGACCTGGCCGTCCGCCCGGCCTTCGAGCTGTCCTACCGGCGCCTGCCCGCCGAGTCCCAACTGGTCCTCCGGCGCTGCGCGTTGACCGCGGGGAAGGACTTCACCGCGGAGATCGCCGCGGCCTACGCCGGCCGGTCGGCGGCCCGCACCGAGCTGGTGCTGGAGCAGCTCGTCGACGCCGGGCTGATGCAGGCGGCCACCCCGGACCGCTACCGGCTGCACGACCTGGTGCGGCTCTACGCGGGCGAGCGGCTGGCCGCCGACGAGACCGCCGAGGAACTGGCCGAGGCCCGCACCAGGGCCGGCCGCTGGATCCTCGGCCGGGCGGCCGAGTTCGGGCTGCGGTTCGACCCCGACCACGCCGCGGACGACACCGGCACCGGCGGCTCCGCGCCCGCGTACCTCACCGAGGCCGCCGCCTGGCTGGAGTACGAGCACCCGGAGTGGCTGGCCGCCCTGCACCAGGCGCAGCAGGCCGGCCGGTACCGGGAGGTGGTGGACACCGCCGAGGCGATGCACTGGTTCTCCGACCGGCTGCTGAGCTGGGGCATCTGGGCCGAGGTGTTCCACCTCTCGGTGGACGCCGCCCGCGCGATCGGGGACACCCGGGTCGAGGCGGTGCACGTCAACTACCTGGCCTGGACGTACGTCACCTGCCTGCACCGCTACCAGCGCGGCATCGAACTGGCCACCGAGGGGCTGGAGCTGGCCCGCGCGGTCGGCGACCGGGAGCAGCAGGGCTGGGCGCTCACCTACCTCGCCTCGGGCCTGCGCTACCTGCAGCGGCACCGCGAGGCCACCGACGCCTTCCACCGGGCGGCGGACGCCTTCGCCGAGGTCGCCAACCGCTCGGCGATGATCGGCCGGCTGGTCACCCTGCGGGGCGCCGCCAACTGCCTGCGGGAGTCCGGCCGGGCCGAGGAGGCGGTGGAGTCGCGCCGCCGGGCCCTGGCCGGGACGCTGGAGCTGGTGGAGCGCTGGTCCTCGCCGCTGATCCACATGCTGGCGGCCATGACCGCGCACGAACTCGGCCTGGACCGCGCGGCGCTGAAGCGCTGGCCGGCCGCCGAGAAGGCCTACCGGCAGGCCCTGGTTCACTTCGAGGCGGTGGGCCGCCCGGACAGCATGACCAAGACGCTGACCGAGCTGGGCACCGCGCTGATCGAGCAGGGCCGCGCCGAGGAGGCCCGCGAGCTGCTCACCGAGGCGCTCACCGACCTGAGCGCGGAGGGCCCCCGCTCGGCGGGCGCCCGGCACTGACCGGCGTCGCACGGGGGCCGCTCCGCAGGGGGAGTGCCCCGCACGGGGACCGCGCCCGCCCCCGGTCGGGACCGGGAACGGGCGCGGCGTGGAAGGCCGTACGGCCGGTCAGATCCGGGTGTCCTCCACCACGGGCAGCGAGTTCACCGGCAGCGCGTCGGCCGGCGGCGCGTCGACCGGGGCCGAGGACGGCGCGAAGGCCGTCTTCGGGGCGACGGCGGGTTGCTTGCCGCAGAAGGCCGGCTCCAGGGTGTTCATCAGCCCCTGCGTCACCGCGCCGTTGTTGGAGGCGTTGGCGAAGACCACCACGCTGCGCCGCCCGTCCGGGGTGGTGAAGGACTGGCTGTTGAAGCCCTGGACGATGCCGCCGTGGCCGTAGACGTCCCCGCAGGAGAGCGAGATGCGGCGCAGGCCCAGGCCGTAGGAGATCTTCGCGGTGGGCGTGGGCAGGGCGGCGGTCATCTGCTGCAGCGAGGCGTCCGAGACCAGCCCGCCGTCGCCGCCGGCCATCAGCGCGGAGAGGAAGCGGTCCATGTCCTCGGCGGTGGAGATGACGGCTCCGGCGCTCCACACCCAGGAGCCGGTCTGCTCGGTGGAGTCCAGCAGCGGCTTGGCGCGGTCGTCGTTGGTGAGGTAGCCGGTGACGTGGGCGCCGCGGATCTCCCGGTCGGGCACGACGAAGGAGGTCCCGCGCAGGCCGAGCGGCTGGATGATCCGCTCGTTCAGCACCTCCGGGAACGGCTGGCCGGTGAGGTGCTCGACCGCCAGGCCCATCAGCACGTAGTCGGTGTTGGAGTAGGAGTAGCGGCTGCCGGGGGTGTACTGCACGCCGTGCCTGACCGACATCGCCACCAGCTCGCGCGGGTCGTACACCGTGTTGCGGATGCGCGCCTCGAACGCGCTGGTGGTCTCCTCGCCGGCCTGCTCCAGCAGGTCGTTGGTGTGGTCGAAGATCCCGGCCCGGTGCTCCAGCACCTGGCGGCCGGTCATCGTCCAGCCCTCCGGCAGGGTGCCCTCGGGCAGGTACTCCCGCAGCGGCCGGTCGAGGTCGATCCGGCCCTCCTGCACCAGCTGCATCACGAGAACGGCGGCGAACATCTTGCTGTTGCTGCCGACCCGGAACCTCCACGAGGAGTTCATCGGGGTCCCGTCCAGGTCGGCCAGGCCGACGCTGACCGAGCGGGTCCGCTCGACGGCACCGTGGTCGCGGATCACCGCGAAGGCGCCCGGGGCGCCGGCCGTGGTGGTGGCCTGCAGGGCGGTGCGCACACCGGCGAGGTCGGGGGCGGCCGCGTCGGTGGTGTCCTGGCCGGCGGCCGCGGCGGGCAGTGCACCGGTCGCCACCAGGACCGCGCCGGCGGCGGCCACCGCGAGCGGGCGCAGAAGGCTGGTCTTCGCCATGTTCCTCGGTTCTCTCGTCAGCTGACGCGGCGTCGGACCGCGCCGTTCGAAGATCACTATCACCGGCCGGGGCGGGGATGGCAATGTGAACCGGTTCGCCCGCATTTCCCGTTGTCGGTGGTGGTTTCGACGGTCTCACCGTCCGTTTTCCGCTCCGGGGCCAAGGTTTCACCTTCCGACGGCTACCGACGTCAGGCGGCACGCCCCATGCTGTTCGGGCGCCGCCGCGCACTCCGGTGCGCTCGCCCCACCGGCTTCCCCCTCACCGACCACGGAGCCTCCCCTCCCGACGGCAGGCACCTCCGCTCCCGCACCCCGGCTCGCCGGGCCGTCTCCTACCCGAGGAATTGTCATGACTTCGACCACGAAGCCCCTGAACCCCCGCTCCCGCCGGACCGCGACCGCGATCGGCTCCGCCGTCGCCCTGGTCGCCGCCTCCGCCGGCTTCTGGGCCGCCACCGCCACCACCGCCCGGGCCGCCGCGCTGCCCACGCCCGACCACATCGTCGTCGTGGTGATGGAGAACCACGCCTACACCCAGGTCATCGGCAGCAGCAGCGCCCCGTACATCAACAACACCCTGAAGGCGGGCGGCGCCAACCTCACCCAGTCCTACGGCATCACCCACCCGAGCGAGCCGAACTACTACGCGCTGTTCTCCGGCTCCACCCAGGGCCGCGTCGACGACAGCTGCGTGAAGGTCGGCGGCTTCCAGAGCGCCAACCTCGCCTCCGAGGTCATCGCCGCCGGCAAGACCTGGGCCAGCTACAACGAGTCCCTGCCCGGCGAGGGCAGCACCGTGTGCAGCAGCGGCAGCTACGCCCAGAAGCACAACCCGTGGTTCGGCTTCGGCAACGTCCCGCTCAGCTCGGCGAAGACCTTCGCCCAGTTCCCGACCGACTACACCACCCTGCCGAACGTCTCCTTCGTGGTGCCGAACCTCTGCAGCGACATGCACGACTGCTCGGTCGGCACCGGCGACACCTGGATCAAGAACAACCTGGGCGGGTACGCCGCCTGGGCCCGGACCCACAACAGCCTGCTGGTCGTCACCTTCGACGAGGACAACAAGCTGTCCGGCAACCGCATCCCGACCGTGGTCTACGGCGCCCACGTGACGCCCGGCAGCAGCAGCGCCACCACCTACAACCACTACGACGTGCTGCGGACCCTGGAGGACCTGGCCGGCACCACCGGCCACGCGGGCAACGCGGCCTCCGCCGCCGACATCACCGGCATCTGGAACTGAGCCGCGGTGATCAGGCCCTGACCCCGGTCTGATCCTGGTTCGGATCCTCGGCCGGCGTCCGACCCGGGGCCTGATCCGAGGCCCGATCCGGGGCCTGAGCGCGAGCCCGGGCCGGTGGCCGTTCGGTCACCGGCCCGGGTGCCGTCCCGGCCGTGGCTCCGGCCTCGGCTCCGGTCGCGGTCGCGGTCGCCGGGCGGTCGCCGTACCGCCGGACGCCCGGCACCGCCGCCGTGCCCGCGCAGACCAGCGTCACCAGCCCCGCCGCCACCAGCAGCGGCGCCCGGCTGCCCCAGGCGTCGGCGGCCAGCGGCGCCAGGACGTACCCGAGCGGGGCGCCGGCCAGCGAGAGCAGCCAGTCGTACGAGGTGACCCGGGCCAGCACCCCGGGCGCGAACTCCTGCTGGACCACCGTCTGCCAGACCGGGTTGAGGAACCCCAGCCCGGCCAGCGCCACCCCGTGGGCGGCCACCGCGACCGGCGCCGGGGCCGGCAGGGCGAGCGCGAGCAGCGGCAACCCGTACAGCGCGAGGGCGAGGTTGCCGGCCAGTACCGGGCGGCGGGGCCGCAGCCGTCCGGCGACCAGCGAGCCGGCCAGCAGGCCCACCGCGCCCGCCTGGGTCAGCGCCACCCAGACACCGTCACCGCCGAGCCGGGTGGCGGCGATCAGCGGGCCGAGGGTGAGCAGCACCGCGTTCGCGGCGTTCCACGTCCCGTGGGCGATCAGGCTCGTCCAGTACCAGTTCCGGGAGCGCACCTCGCTCCAGCCCTCGGCGAGGTTGCGGCGCAGCGAGCGCGGTTCGACGGGGAGGCGGTCCACCCGGAGCCGGGTGAGCAGGGCGGCGCTCAGCACGAAGGTGGCGCCGTCCAGCACGAACGCCCAGCCGGGGCCGGCGGTGTACACCAGCAGTCCGGCGAGCGCCGGGCCGCCGAACCGGGCGGCGGCGGTCGCGGAGCCGAGCAGGGCGTTGGCGCGCAGCCGCAGCTCGCCCTGGACGGTGGCCGCGACGAGCGGCGCGGCGGTGGGCATGGCGAAGGCGGAGGCGATGCCGCCGACCGCCGAGGCGATCGCGATGTGCGGCAGGCTCGGGTGGCCGCCGAGCAGCTCCAGGCCGACCAGCAGCTGGGCGACGGCCCGGACCAGGTCGGTGACGAGGGCGACCAGGCGCGGGTCGAAGCGGTCCCCGACCACGCCGCCGAGCGGCAGCAGGAACAGCCTCGGCACCATCGCGCAGCCCAGGACGAGGCCGAGCGCGCCGGCGGAGCCGGTGGCGCGGGTGATGGCGATGGCCAGGGCGGCGGGGACGACGGCGTCGCCGAGGGTGGAGAGCGTTCGGCCGATGAAGAGCAGGCGGAAGCCGCTCAGGCTCAAGGGGTGTCGTGTCACGGGCCGCAGCTTATTTCGGTGACGAAATTTCGGCAACGAATATTTTGGTGACGTCAGTTCTGCCGCGGGTTTGTACACTCCTCCCATGGCCGAGCACCCTTCCGAGCAGCGCACTCCGTCCCGCGACCGGGCGGAGCGCCGCGATCGGACGGAGCCCGGCGAGCGGACGGAGCCTCGCGACCGGACGGGGCCCCGTGGTCAGGCGCAGCGCCGCGACTGGACGGACGGCCACGTCGAGCGCTGGCAACCGGCGCTGCCCGGCCTGGACCCCGACATCGAGGCCGCCGTCACCCGGATGTCCCGGCTCACCCGCCACCTCGGCCGAGTCCGCGAACAGGGCGTCGCCGACTACGGCCTGCACAAGCACGAGTTCGACACCCTGCACGTGCTCGCCGGCCGCGGCGGCCACGCCGCCCCCTCCGACCTCCGGGCCGACCTCGACCTCGCCCCGGCCTCGGTCACCGGCCGGCTGGAGACCCTGGAGCGGCGCGGCTTCGTCCTGCGCTCGCCGTCCACGGAGGACCGCCGCAAGGTCGACATCGTGCTGACCGACGCCGGGCGCGCCGCCTGGCGGGAGGCCCTGGACGTGGTCGGTCGGGAGGAGCGGCGGCTGCTGGGCGTGCTGTCCGCGGACGAGCGGCGCACGCTGGCCGACCTGCTGCGGAAGGTGATGCTCGCTCAGGACGACGTGGGGTAGCCCCGCCCGTCCCCGGCGGCCGGGGTCGACCCGCGGCGCCCGTCCCCGGTGTCCACGGGGACGGGCGGTTCGGCCTCGTGCCGGTGCCGGACGGCGTGGCGGCCCGGCCCGGGACGGGCGGGGCTGCCCGGTGCCGGCGATCCCCCGTGGCAGGACGACGTGCCGCGGTTCGCGCCGACCGACCACGGGCGCAGCGCCGACTGCGCGCTGGAACGCCGGTGCTCGGTGTGCGGGCTGTTCGTGGAGCGCGGCCCGGTGTGGCGGGTGGTCGGCGCCGCCGAGAGCGCGGCGACCGCCGGGGCGCTCGCGGCGGGGCAGCCGTACCGCAACCTCGCGCCCGCCATGGCGGGCCCCGGCCACCGGGCCTGCATGCTCTACGCCGCCATGGTCTGCCCGTACCTGGCGCGCCCCGACGCCCGGCGGCGGGCGAGCGCCGGGGAAGCGGCCGACGAGCGGGCCTCGGCCGCCGTCCGGGGTGCGGCGCGCGGCGGTACGGGCGCGGTGGTCGGGTTCGGCGACCACGAGTACGCGGCCACCGAGACCCGGGTGCTGTTCCGTTTCCCGGACCTGGTCGGGTTCCTGCCGCACGAGTCGGCCGACGAGCACCTGGCGGAGCTGCGCGCACGGTTGGCGAAGACCTCGTGGGCCCGGTGGGCGCCGTGGTCCCGGCCGGGCCGGACCGCCCGGGTCGGACTGCCGGGGCGGACCGCGTGGCCCGCCCCGGCAGTCCGACCCGGGCGGGTCACACCGGCGGGGTCAGACCGCCCGGGACTGCGCCCAGTCGTGGAGCCGGTGGGCGCTGTCACCGAGGCGGGTGGCGTACAGGGTGCCCGCCGGGCCGCCGGCGAGCTCGTCGGTGGTGGTGGTGACGCCGACGACGGTGCCCGTCCCGGTGGCGGGGTCGAAGCGGGCGAAGTGGGGGCCGCCGCTGGCCCCGTGCGACATGTCGCAGGGCCCGCCCCACAGCAGCGGGGCCTTGGGCCCGGGCCGGGCCGGACCGGCGCAGTGGATCATGCGCGAGCCGGTGTACCTGCCGCTGGGATCGTTCAGCCGGTCCTTGGGGTACCCGAAGGCGTGGGTGAACTCGCCCTCGGCGGGCGGGGCGAACGCGATCCGCTGGCTCCCGGTGACGTCCGCGACCCGCCGCCCGTCGGCCGACCGGTTCGCCACCAGCACGCCGGTGTCGAAGCCGGCCACGGCGACGT
Source organism: Kitasatospora sp. Xyl93 (assembly GCF_055383135.1). Taxonomy (NCBI): domain Bacteria; kingdom Bacillati; phylum Actinomycetota; class Actinomycetes; order Kitasatosporales; family Streptomycetaceae; genus Kitasatospora; species Kitasatospora sp. Xyl93. The sequence goes on from NZ_AP029185.1 coordinate 7,525,191, forward strand.
CGTCCGACCGGGTGCCGCCCGGATCGGCGTCCCAGCGGGAGGAGGTGGCCATGGACCTGATGGTGAAGCCGCCGAGCGGCTTGGTGCCGTTGCGGTAGCCGGGCACGAAGTAGAGGTTGTGGTTCCAGGTGTCGTCGGTCGCGGGCGCCCCGACGCCCCGCAGGCAGTGCGCCGCCGTGACGAGGGTGCTGCGGTTCGCGCCGGTGACGACCGTCGCGGTGCAGCTGCCGTCGTAGCCGTCGGAGAAGGTGAAGAAGAGCCGCCCGACGCTCCGGTCCACCGCTCCGCCGTGGGTCCAGACGGACCCGGGGTCCGGGGTGTCGGCGGGCAGCGGCCGGGGGTCGTCGGGCGTGTCGTCGTCCTCGGGCACGGGGGTGATCTCGGGGACCATGGCGCCCGCTAGCTTCATCCGGCCGGGCGTCCAGTAGGCGTCGATCCGGGCGCGCTCCTGCGCGGTGGTGGCGCCGGAGTGCGTCGTGACGGTGTCCCGCTCGGCGGCGACGGCGGCGCTCGGCAGCAGCACCGCCGCCGTGGTCGCACTCAGCAGGAGGGCGCTCACGGCGGCGATCCCGCGGGGCAGGGCGCGGCCGGTGGTTGGGGTTCCAGGTGTCTTCGGCATGTGCGGCACGGTAGGCGCGGGACGTCAGGATCGTGTGTGGGCCGCGTCTCGGCCGGCCGTCGGGAGGATCAGCTTCCGGTAACGGCGTCTCGGCCGGGTATCGGTCGCCGCCGCCCCGGCGGCGGCCCCGGACCGGCGTCCGGGATCAGAGGCCGAGTTCGGTGAGGCCGGGGTGGTCGTCGGGGCGGCGGCCGAGCGGCCAGTGGAACAGCCGCTCGTCGGGGGTGATCGGCAGGTCGTTGATGGAGGCGTGCCGGTGGGCCATCAGGCCGTCGCGGTCGAACTCCCAGTTCTCGTTGCCGTAGGAGCGGAACCAGCGGCCGGCCTCGTCGTGCCACTCGTAGGCGAAGCGGACCGCGATGCGGTCGCCGCCGTACGCCCAGAGCTCCTTGACCAGGCGGTAGTCCAGCTCGCGCTGCCACTTGCGGGTGAGGAAGTCGGCGATCCGCTCGCGGCCGGTGACGAACTCGGAGCGGTTGCGCCAGCGGCTGTCCGGCGTGTAGGCGAGGGCGACCCGCCGGGGGTCGCGGGTGTTCCAGGCGTCCTCGGCGGCCCGGACCTTCAGGCGGGCGGTCTCGTCGGTGAACGGGGGCAGGGGCGGGCGCTGCGCGGTGCCGGTCTCGGGCATGGGTGCTCCTCGGAATGGGTGCTCCGCCGGTGAGAACGATCGTTCTCATCGCTGTGGCTACGATAGGAGAACCATCGTTCTCACGCAAAGGGCACGGAAGATGGAGCAGGAAGACCCCCGGACCCGGATCCTCGACGCGGCCGAGGAGCTGTTCTACGGCCAGGGCATCCAGGCCGTCGGCATGGACGCCGTCCGGGCCGCCTCCGGCATGACCATGCGCCGCCTCTACCAGCACTTCCCGTCCAAGGGAGAGCTCGTCGAGGCCTACCTGCTGCGCCGCGACGGCCGCTGGCGGGCGAGCCTCGCCGGGTACGTCTCGCGCACCGGGGGCTCCCCCCGGGAGCAGCTGCTCGCGGTCTTCGACTGGCTCGGCCGGTGGTTCGCCGAACCCGGCTTCCGGGGCTGCGCCTTCGTCAACTCGCTCGGCGAACTGGGCGCCGTCAGCCCCGCGGTGGTGGCCGCCGCCCGGCACCACAAGGCGGAGTTCGGTGGCTACCTCGCGGCCCTGGCCGAAGCCGCCGGAGCCCCGCCCGCCACGGCCGTCCACCTGACCCTGCTGGCCGAGGGCGCGATCACCAGCGCCGCCGTGCACGGCGATCCGACGGCCGCGGCCGACGCCCGGGAGGCCGCCCGGGTGCTGCTGGAGGCGCTGCCCGCCCGGTAGCGCGGTGATCCGGCAGTCCGGAGCGCGGCAGCGAGGCGACGCCCCCGGAGGCCGCGAGCCGCCCGGCGGTCCCGGTGCCGATGCCGACCGTCCGGCCTGCCTCGGTCAGCAGGGCCACCGGGGCCACCAGGGTCACCGGGGCCACCGGGCGGGGGAGTTCCGGTGTCGGGCGGTGCTGATGGAGCGTCATGGAGCGCGAGCGTCACGGGCCGAACCGCAGGCGGCACGTGCTTTTCGCCCGAACGCGCGTTTATCGCCCATTGATCGACAGCGCCTAGCCTCGGACGCATGGACGAGAGAGCGGCCGAGCGGCCGGGGGCGTTGCCCGAGGGGCGGATGACGGAGCAGGACACCGAGCGGTTCCGGCAGTTGCTGGCGCGGCTGGAGGACTCGCTGGCGGTGGACCGGAAGGCGGCGGGGCGTGATGCCTGAGTGCGTCGAGCTGGGCCCGCCGGCGGTGCTGCCGGTGCCGGTGCTGCCGCTGTGGCGGCGCGCCGAGGCCGAGGGGTACCGGGACGCGGACCGGCCCGGGGTGCTGCGGGGGCACCCCGGGCCGGTGGTGGCCGGTCGGGTCGGCCAGGTCGGCCAGGTCGGCCGGTCCGGTCAGGACGGGAGCGCCGGCGCGGAGCCGGCGGGCTGACCGGTCAGCAGCTGCAGTCGCAGCAGCAGCCGTCGCAGCAGTCGCACCCGTCGCAGCAGTTGCAGCAGTCGCCGCAGCCGCTGCAGTCGGGGCAGTTGCCGCACTCGCAGCAGTCGTGCCGTTCGCAGAAGCCCTGGCGGCGCTCGCGGGAGAACGGGTCCTCGTGGTCGCAGCAGAGCAGCTGGCAGGTGCAGGCCATCAGCGCCCACATCGCGCACCCGGCGAGCAGGTTGCGCGGGTTCGGCGGCTTCTGGCCGGGCGGGCTGAAGCCGGGGCCCTGCGGCACCCACGGCGGGACGGGCGCCTGGTTCGGGTCCTGGCCGGGCGGTGCGTGGTGCGGCGGCGCCTGGTGCGGGTGTTCGCCGGTGGCGGTGCCCGGCGCGTCCGGGCGGCGGCAGCTCGCGGTGTGCCGGGCCTGGCCGAAGACCCGGTCGACGGCCCGCTCGGTCTCGTGCGCGAGCAGCACGTGCACCAGGGCGCGGTCGGTCAGCTCGACCTCGCGCAGCGCGAGCCGGATGCCGTGGACGGCGTCGCGGCAGAGCCGCTCGGCCTCGGCGCGGTCGGTGCCGGTGGCGGTCAGCGGGTTCCAGGCGCCCGAGGCCGCGTCGGCCGCCTGGTCCTCGGCGGCGTCGAGGAGGTGGGCGAGCCGGCCGAACAGCCGCCCGGCCTCGGCCAGCGGGGCGGCGTTGCCGGGGCGCCCGGCGATCACGGCGGTGTGCGCGAAGGCGGCCGAGGTGGCGGTCTCGGTGGGCTCGGTGACCAGCAGGACGGAGCCGCCGGGCCGCAGCGAGCGCTCCAACTCGCCCTGCCGGGAGGCCGCGTCGAGCAGCACGGCGGTGTCGAAGCCGATGGCCGAGGCGCTGCCCGCGCTCTGCCGGTCCCAGCGCCGGGTGACGGCCCTGGCCCCGGCGGCGACCGGGCGGCGGGCGAAGACGCCGTCGCGGTCCTCGACGTGGTCGCGGATCTTGACCGAGGCGAGCGCCAGCGAGACGGCGGCGGCGAGCCGGGCGCCCTCGCCCTTGGCGACGGAGGCGGTCCGCATGCCGCGCAGCGGGCACGGCCCGGCGGTGCGGCGCCAGGAGGCGTCCTCCTGGGCGGCCTGGGCCTCGACCAGCACGGAGATGATCAGACCGTCGTAGTTCGTCGCTGTCCGGGCGAGCTGTCCGTGGTCGTCCCGCAGTGCGAGGCAGAGCCCGCACAGGTGGGCCATCCAGGAGGTCTGCAAGCGCTCGGACAATCGGTGCCTGCACGGTTTGATGATGCCGAACACGCTGGTCCCCCTCGCCTCACGGGCCGCCGACCGGCCCCGATTCGCCGCACATCATATGATCAGCGCCCGTTTCGGGCCGAGCACCCGTCAAACCGTGACCCGGCGGCCGACGGCGGCCCGGCCGCGGCCCGCACCCCGGCCCGGGCGCCGCGTACGCCGGGGTGCGGCAGCCGGAGGGAGGCCTCCGGTGGTCGGAGTCCCGCGCCCGACCCCGATGAGTGGATCTCATATCCGGGATAGCATCGCGGATATGGGAATCGAAACGGCCGCCGACGAGCGGCTGGCGCAGCGGCTCGCCGAGCTGAGGCTGGAACGCGGATGGACCCTGGAGGAGTTGGCACGGCTGGCGGACGTCAGCCGGTCGACGCTGTCCCGGGTGGAGCGGGCCGAGGTCAGCCCGACGGCCGCGCTGCTCGGCCGGCTGTGCGCCGTGTACGGGCGGACCATGTCGCGGCTGCTCGCCGAGGTGGAGTCCGGCCCGGCCCGGCTGGTGCGGGCCGGGGAGCAGCAGGTCTGGCGGGACGGGACGACCGGGTTCGTCCGCCGCTCGGTCTCGCCGCCGCACGGCTCGCTGCGGGCGGAGATCATCGAGGGCCGGCTGCCGGCCGGTGCGGACATCGCCTACGACCGCGCCTGCACGCCCGGCCGGGAGCACCACCTCTGGCTGTTCGAGGGGAACCTGGAGCTGACCGTGGACGGCGAGCCGCAGCCGCTCGGCCCCGGCGACTGCCTGCGCTACACCGGCGGCACCAGCCGCTTCCGCAGCCTCGGCCCGGAGCAGGCCCGCTACGCGCTGGTGGTGGTCGAGCCGTGAGCGCCGCCACCGGGCCGATAGCCGACGAGCCCGACGAGGCCGAGGAGCTCCAGCAGCCCGACGAGCCCGGAAAGCCCGGGGAGGCCGAGGGGCCCAAGGAGCGCTTCGACGCCGCCGGGCGCCGGGTCCTGCTGGTCTGCGTCGCGGGCGGCTTCACCACCCTGCTCGACCAGTCCGTCCTCAACACCTCCATCCCCGCCCTGCGCGAGACCCTGCACGCCGGCCCCGCCGACCTCCAGTGGATCGTCGCCGGCTACTCGCTCGCCTTCGGCCTCGCGCTGATCCCCGGCGGGCGGCTGGGCGACGTCAAGGGCCGCAAGTGGTTCTTCGTCACCGGCCTCGCCCTGTTCACCCTGGTCAGCCTGGTCTCGGCGACCGCCATCGAGCCCGGGGTGCTGATCGCCGCCCGGCTGCTCCAGGGCGCGGGCGCCGGCCTGGTCAACTCCCAGATGATCGGCACCCTCCAGGACGTCTTCGACGGGCAGCTGCGGGCCCGCGCCCTCGGCATGTACGCCGTCACCGGCGGCCTCGCCTTCGCCCTCGGCCCGCCGGTCGGCGGCGCCGTGCTGGCCCTGGCCGGCCCCGAGGACGGCTGGCGGCTGACCTTCCTGCTCAACGTCCCCTTCGGCCTGGCCACCGTCGCCCTGGCGGTCCGTCACCTGCCGAGGCCCCGCCCCAGCGCCCGGCACGCGGACCTCGACATCCTCGGCCTGCTGCTGGTCGGGGCGCTCACCCTGGCCCTGATGCTGCCCTTCGTCCGGCCGCCCGGCTGGGCGGGCTGGCTCGCCTTCGCGGCCGCCGCCCTGCTGCTGCTCGGCGCGCTCGCCTGGTGGCAGCGCCGCTACGCCCGCAGCGGCGGCCACCCGCTGATCCACCCGGCCCTCACCCGCTCCGCGCCGTACGCGCTCGGGACGGCCACCGCGATGGCCCAGTTCGGCTCCTCGCTCGCCGCCTCGCTGGTCCTGACCATGTTCCTCCAGGACGGCCTGGGCCTCTCCCCGATGGGCGCCGCCCTGGTCGCGCTGCCCTCCGCCGTGGCCATGGGCGTGGCCTCCGCGCTCGCCTGGCGGGTCGTCCAGCGCTTCGGCCGACGCACCGTCACCGCCGGGATGGTCGGCTCCGCGCTCGCCATGCTGCTCAGCGGACTGCTCGCGCACTGGGCGCCCGCCGCCGTCCTGCCCTGGCTGCTGGCGCTGCTGCAACTGCTCGCCGGTGCCTCGGTCGGCCTGATGGGCTCCACCAACCAGGCGTACGTGCTGCGCCACGCGCCCGCCGAGGCGGCCGGGGTGGGCGGGGCGATCTTGCAGATGGCCCAGCGGATCGCGGCGGCCGTCGCGATCTCGGCCCTGTCCGGGGTCTACCTGCGGGAGACCGCCGCGGGCGGCGGGCACCGCTCGGCCTATCTGACGGCGAGCGCGGTGTGCGCCGCGGTGGCCGGGCTGGCCGTCCTGGCCTCGGTGTTCGCCGGCCGGGCCACGGCGCGGGAACAGCGCGAGGGCGAACCGGCCGCGATGAGCCGAGGGCGAACGCCGGTCCGCTAGCCGGTGGTCGGTGCGTACCGTGGCGGGCATGACCCACGACGTACGGAACCTGACCGTGGACCTGCCCGAGGTGACGCTCGCCTACCGCGAGAGCGGCCGGACCGGCGGCCCGCCGCTGGTCCTGCTGCACGCCCTCGGCGAACGCGCCGCCGACTGGGACACCGTCCTGCCCGACCTCGCCCCCGGCCACCACGTGTACGCGCTCGACCTGCGCGGCCACGGCGACAGCGCCCGCACCGCCTCCTACTCGGTGGAGGCGATGCGGGACGACGTGCTGGCCTTCCTCGACGCCCTCGGGCTCGCCCGGGTCGACCTGGTCGGCCACTCGATGGGCGGCGTGGTCGCCTACCTGCTCGCCCAGGCCGCGCCGGAGCGGATCGACCGGCTGGTCCTGGAGGACATCGCCGCGCTGTACCCGCGCCCGGCCGGCCCGCTGCCCGAGGAGCCGGACCCGGCGGTGCACTTCGACTGGGCGATGGTCCGGGCGGTCAAGGCCCAGTTCGACGACCCCGACCCGGCCTGGCGGGAGGGGCTGGCCCGGATCACCGCCCGCACCCTGGCGGTGGCCGGCGGGCCGACCAGCCACGTCCCGCAGGAGCGGATCGCCGAACTCGCCCGACGGATCCCGGACTGCCGCCTGGTCACCGTCGAGGCCGGGCACCTGGTGCACGGTGCCCGGCCCGCCGAGTTCGTCGCCGCGGTGGCGCCGTTCCTGGCCCGTTGAGCCGCGGCCGCCGGGTGGGTCAGACGCCGTGCTCGGCGGGCAGCCGCCCGTTGCGCACGGCCGTCAGCAGGTCGGCGTGGTCGGCCTCGGTGCGGTCCGCGTAGGCCACGGCGAAGGCGGCGACCGCCTCGTCCAGCGCCTCGCTCTTGCCGCAGTACCCGGCCAGCAGGCCCGGGTCGGCGGTGTGCGAGTGCGCCCGGGCCAGCAGGGCGCCGGTGATCCGGGCGTAGTCGTCCAGCTGGGACGGCTGCAGCGCGGCCGGGTCGACGCTGCCCTTGCGGTTGCGGAACTGCCGCACCTGGTAGGGGAGTCCGTCGACGGTGGTCCAGCCCAGCAGGGTGTCGCTGACCACCTGCATGTGCTTCTGCCCGAGTACCACCCGGCGGCCCTCGTGCCCGTCCGCCGCCGGCCGCGACCCGCTCGGCAGGTACGGCAGCAGCGCGGACGGACGGGCTTCCTTCACCTGCAGCACCAGCGGCTGGTCCCGGTGGTCGGTGAGCAGCACCACGTACGAGCGGGTGCCCACGCTGCCGGTGCCGACCACCCGGAACGCCACGTCCTGCACCCGGTAGCGGGACAGCAGGGTGCGCACCTCGGCCGGCACCGTCTCCACGTACGGGCCGAGCGCGTGGGCGACGGCGCGGGCGGTCGCGTCGGTCACCTCGGTGAGCACCGGGGGCGCGGCCGTGAAGCGCCAACCGCCGTCCGCGGTACGGTCGGTGTTGCGCGCGGCGAACCGCGCACTGGTGTTGCCGAGGGCCTTCGCGCCGACCTTGCGCAGCACCTCGGTGAGGTCGTGGGCCTCGGCGAAGGAGACCAACTGCTCGTCCGCGACGGCGTTCCAGGCGTCCAGCGTGGGCAGCTTGGCGAGCGTGCGCACGGTCCGGCGGTACGAGCCGGCCGCGTGCTGGGCGGCCTCCCGCGCGATGGACTCGCCCGCCCCCGCCTCCCGGGCGGCCAGCACCAGGCTGGCGGCGAGCCGCTTGAGGTCCCACTCCCAGGGGCCGGGGACGGTCTCGTCGAAGTCGTTGATGTCCAGCACGATCTGGCCGCGGGCGTCGCCGTACAGGCCGAAGTTCGCGGCGTGGGCGTCCCCGCACAGCTGCGCGCCCACCCCGGTCACCGGGGTGCCGGCGAGGTCGGCGGCCATCAGGCCGGCCGAACCGCGCAGGAACGCGAACGGGCCGGCCGCCATCCGGCCGACCCGGATCGGCACCAGCCGGTCTATTCGGCCGGTGTTGGAGGCCTCCAGCGCGGTCACGGCCGTCGGCCGGTCGGGCGCGGGCGTGAACTCCGCGTGCCGCTCCCGGGGCAGCCGCGTCCGCAGCTCCTTGCCGCGCTCCCGCGCCCGCCCGTCCTGCGCCGGGGCGAACCCGGCCACCGCGAACCCGCGCCGGGTCCGTCCGTCCCGCCCCGCCGCCGACTCCGGCCGCGCCCCGGCCACTTCGGCCCCACCCACGTGCGCCACTCGTCCCGCCCGTCCCTTCCGGTCCTCACCCCGCCCGCGACCTGCGCGGACGTTCATCGGGGGGAGTGACGATACGGCGTGGTACGGCGGTTCCGGGGGCCGGGGGTCCGCTTGCGGGGGCGCGGGAACGCTCCCTCCGACGCTGCCCCCGGCGCCCCGCACCCTCCACCGGGGCGACCGGGTACCGTGGGCCGGATGAACGATCTTGGGGGGAACGGCCTTCGGGCACGCCGGCGCACGCGCCTGGCTGCCGCCGTGGCGGCGGTGCTGACCGTGGCGGCCGGACTGGGGGTGCGGGCGGTGCTGGGCGGGGAGCTCGCCAAGTACGCCGGGGACGCGCTCTACACCGTCCTGCTGTACGCGCTGCTGGTGCTGGCCGCGCCGAGGGTCCGCCCCGGCCGCGCCGCCGCCGTGGCCGCCGCGCTCAGCTGGGCCGTGGAGCTGTTCCAGCTGACCGGCCTGCCGGACGACTGGGGGCGGCGGAGCACCCTGGCCCGGCTGGTGCTGGGCTCCACCTTCAACCCGCCGGACCTGCTCTGGTACCTGGTCGGCGCCGGCTGCGCCGGGGTGCTCCACCGGGTGCTGCGGACCTCCCGAGTCGCAGCAACCGGCGGAGCCGTCCGGGACGGCGCGGGCTGACCCGGCGTCAGAGCGGAAGCAGGTCCGGCCGCTTGGGCTCGACGTGGTCGCCCGAGGACTCCCCGCGCAGGCGCCGGCCGACCCAGGGCAGCAGGTGCTCGCGGGCCCACTGGATGTTCTCCCGCCGCTGGTCGGAAGGGGTGAGCACGCGGGTGTCCGGCCAGGGGGCCTCCGGGTCCTGCTCGGTGCGCAGGCCCAGCGAGCGGGCGGCCAGCAGGGCGACCCGCTGGTGGCCCTCGCCGGACAGGTGCAGGCGGTCCTCGCTCCACGCGCGGCGGTCCTGCACCGCGCGCAGCGACCACAGGTCGGCCACCTTGCAGCCGTTGCGGTCGGCGACGGCGCGCATGTGCCCGTTGTAGGTGGCGATCTTGCCGCGCAGGTGCTTCAGCAGCGGCACGTCCTTGGTGTCGAAGCCGGTGCAGATCAGCACCGTCCCGGCGTTCTCGGCGAGTTGGACGACGGCGGCCTCGAAGCGCTCGGCCACCTCGTCCGGGTCGCTGCCCGGTCGGAGGATGTCGTTGCCGCCCGCGCAGAAGGTGACCAGGTCGGGCTGGAGGCGCCGGACCTCCGGCACCTGCTCGGCGGAGATCTGGTCCAGCAGTCGTCCGCGCACCGCGAGGTTGGCGTAGCGGAAGGCGCCCGGCGGGCGTCCGTCGGCGAGGAGTCCGGCGAGGCGGTCGGCCCACCCGGCGAACCTGCCGTCGACGCCCGGGTCGTTCAGGCCCTCGGTGAAGCTGTCGCCGAGGGCGGCATACGAATCGAGGTCAAGGGTCTCCTGGAGATTCGGCATGAAAGAGATAGTTCACCCAATCAAGTGACCTACGCCACCGTAGGTGGCTCCGGCGGCACGTGAGATGGGCCACGTACCCCCGTCGGCCGCTCCGCCCGCAGATGGACGGCTCCCGGAAAGCACAAGATCACCACCCCCTTCCGCTTTCCGGCCCGCCCGGCGGATGCTCGAAGGGAGCGGCCGCTCCGGCCGCCGTCCGTCTGGGGAGGACATCCATGACCACCGACCCGCGCGCCGACGTGTCCGAGAACTGGTCCATCGACGACCGGTGCACCAACTGCGACGTGGCCCGGCAGCTCGCGCCCGACCTGGTCCGCGAGCACGAGGGCCGCTCCGAGCTGGTCCGCCAGCCGCGCGACGCGGCCGAGCGCGGGCAGCTGCTCGCCGCCGCCCACGCCTGCCCGACCCGCTCCATCCGTCCCGGCACCGGGCCGCTGGACCCGGCCGAGGACCCGTTCCCGCTGGCCCTCGCCGACGACCTGCTGCTGCTCGGCCAGAACTCCCGCCACACCGCGGGTGCCAACTCCTACCTCTGCCGCCGGCCGGCCGGCTGGGTGATGGTCGACACCCCGCGCTACAGCGAGGCCCTCGCCGCCCGGTACGCCGAGCTGGGCCCGGTCACCGACGTCCTGCTCACGCACCGCGACCACGCCGCCCACGGCCGGGCGTACGCCGACCGGTTCGGCGCCCGGCTCTGGATCCACGAGGGCGACCTGGACGCCGTGCCCGACGCCGACCGGGTGCTGCGCGGCACCGCGCCGACGGAGATCTCGCCCGGCCTGGTCGCCCACCCGTTCCCCGGCCACACCAGGGGCAGCGTGCTCTACCTCGCGGACGAGCGGTACTGCTTCAGCGGCGACAGCCTGTACTGGTCCCGCGCCACCGGGGACATCGAGGTGGCGGAGTCGGTGACCTGGTACTCGATCGAGGAGCTCGCCGCCTCGCTGCGGCGCGGCGTCGGCGTGCTGCGCTTCGAGTGGCTGCTGCCCGGACACGGCGGCCGGGGCCGGATGTCCGCGGCGGAGGCGGACCGCCGGCTGCGGGCGCTGGCCGAGCGGTGCGGGGAGCTGCGGCCGAGGCCCGTGGACTTCGGCGCGGTCCGCTGGTAGCGGACGGAGCCCGTCCGCCGGCCGTGGCGGAGGAGGCGGCGCAGGAGCGGTGCGCCGGTGCCTGCGCCGGGTGCGCGGGGGCATGCGACCGCTGAGAGCCGCCGCCCGGGTGTGCGCATGGTCCCGCCGGGGCAACCGCCTTGGGAACGAAGGTGTTCGGCCCTGCGAACCCCGAAGCTCCGTGCGACGAACTCCCCGCGATCCAAGGATGGTTGAGCCATGCTCACGCAGACTCCGGAGCGCCACGCCCGGCCGCGGCGCTACCTGATGTGCCGGCCGACGCACTTCACCGTGGACTACGCGATCAACCCGTGGATGGACCCCTCCCAGCCCACCGACACCGCGCTCGCCCTGCGCCAGTGGGAGCAGCTCTACTGGACGTACCGCCGGCTCGGCCACACCGTCGAGCTGATCGACCCGGTGCCCGGCCTGCCCGACATGGTGTACACCGCCAACGGCGCCACCGTGCTGGGCGGCCGGGCCCTGGTCGCCTCTTTCCGCCACCCGCAGCGGGCCGCCGAGTCGCAGGCGTACCAGAGGTGGTTCCGCGAGCGCGGCTACCGCGAGGTGCGCCTGGCCGGGCACGTCAACGAGGGGGAGGGGGACCACCTGCTGGTGGGCGGCCGGGTGCTCGCCGGGGCGGGCATCCGCACCTCGCGCGCCGCGCACGCCGAGGTCGGGGAGATGTTCGGCGTCCCGGTGGTCAGCCTGACCCTGGTCGACCCGCGCTTCTACCACCTGGACACCGCGCTGGCGGTGCTCGCGGACGACCACATCATGTACTACCCGGAGGCCTTCGACGCCGACAGCCGCTCGGTGCTGCGCGCGCTCCACCCGGACGCGATCCTCGCGGACCGGGCCGACGCCGAGGTGTTCGGGCTCAACGCGGTCTCGGACGGCCGCCGGGTCCTGCTGCCGGAGGCCGCCAAGAACCTGGCCGGCCGCCTGGCCGAGCAGGGCTACCAGCCGGTCCCGGTGGACGTCTCGGAGCTGCTGAAGGGCGGCGGCGGGGCGAAGTGCTGCACCCTGGAGCTCAGGCCGGAGTGACGGGCCCCGGTCGGGCCTCCGGGCCGGTGACCAGCAGCACCTCCAGGGTGCGCGGGCCGTGCACCCCCTCCACCCGGTCCAGCTCGATGTCGCTGGTGGCGGACGGCCCCGAGATCCAGGTCTGCGGCCGGACCGGATCGAGCCGCGGCAGGGCGAGCGGCACCGAGGCGACGACCTGCTCCGGTGCCCGCACCACGCAGACGTGGTGGTCGGGCACGAGCGAGAGCAGCCGCCGCCCCTGGCCGGGGCCGGCGTCCAGCACGATCGTCCCGGTCTCGGCGACGGCCAGCGCGCAGCCGGTCACCACACTGTCCACGGCGTCCAGCCGGGCGGCGGTCAACGTCCCGTCGTCCGGGAGGAGTTCGACCCCCGCGGCCTCGGCAGCGGTGAGCCAGGCGGTCGGCAGCCCGGCCGGTACCGCGACCGTCCGGCTGCCCCGTTCGGCCAGCAACCCGGCGATCCGCCGGGGCAGTTCGTCCTCGGCGCAGCGGTGCACCAGGGCCCGGTAGTCGGCCAGGTTGCGGTGCAGCAGGTCCAGCACCGCCGCCCGGTCGTCGGTCGGGACGTGCGCCGTCAGGTAGTCGCGCGGCAGCGGCCGTTCGGCCACGTCGGAGGTGCCGCCGAGCGCGGCCCTGATCCGGCCGAGGACCAACTCCCGGGAGCCGCCGGGCCGGTGGGGGAGGCGGGGGCGGTCGGACGCGGTCATGTGCGGTTCCTCCGCCACCAGTCGCGGAACGGTTCGGCCGGAACCTCCGGCAGGTCCCGGGTGTCGGTCCAGGCCCGCCCGGGCCCTCGCAGCCGGCGCGGATGCAGCGACCGGGTGCGGCCGGCCAGCCACTCGGCGGCGGTGAGCGCCGCCGGGTGGTCCAGCACGAACCCGGCGGCCGCCATCGCGGCCCGCTCCAGCGGGTGTCCGCCCTGCTCGGCGACCCGCTCGCGCAGGTGCACCAGTACCTCGGGGATGTCGATCGCCACCGGGCAGACCTCGTAGCAGGCCCCGCAGAGCGAGGAGGCGTACGGCAGCGAGGCGTCCACCGCACCGGCGGTGCCGCGCAGTTGGGGCGTCAGGACGGCGCCGATCGGCCCCGGGTAGACCGAGCCGTAGGCGTGCCCGCCGGCCCGCTCGTACACCGGGCAGACGTTGAGGCAGGCCGAGCAGCGGATGCAGCGCAGCGCCTGGCGGCCGACCCGGTCGGCGAGCGCGGCGGTGCGGCCGTTGTCCAGCAGCACCAGGTGGAACTCGGACGGGCCGTCGCCCCGCGTCGTCCCGGTCCAGAACGAGGTGTACGGGTTCATCCGCTCGGCGGTGGAGGAGCGGGGCAGCAGTTGGAGGAAGACCTCCAGGTCCCGCCAGGTCGGCACGACCTTCTCGATCCCGACCACCGAGATCAGGGTGCGCGGCAGGGTGAGGCACATCCGGCCGTTGCCCTCGGACTCGACCACCACCAGGGTGCCGGTCTCGGCGACCATGAAGTTGGCGCCGGAGACGGCGACCTCGGCGCGCAGGAACTTCTCCCGCAGGTGCAGCCGGGCGGCCTCGGCGAGTTCCGCGGGGGAGTCGGTGAGGCCCTCGGGCGCCGGGCGGCCCCAGGCGGCCATCCGGTCGGCGAAGACCTCCCGGATCTCCGCCCGGTTGCGGTGGATCGCCGGTACCAGGATGTGCGAGGGGCGGTCGTCGCCCAACTGGACGATCAGCTCGGCGAGATCGGTCTCGTAGGCGGCGATCCCCTCGGCGGCCAGCGCCTCGTTGAGCTCGATCTCCTGGGTGGCCATCGACTTGACCTTGACGACCTCCGTCGCTCCGGCGGCCCTGACCAGGCCGGCGACGATCCGGTTGGCCTCCTCGGCGTCGGCGGCCCAGTGCACCGCGCCGCCGGCCGCCGTGACGGCCTCCTCCAACTGGACCAGGTAGCGGTCGAGATGGCGCAGCGTGTGGTCCTTGATCGCCTTCCCGGCGGCGCGCAGCTCCGCCCAGTCGGCGAGTTCGGCGACGGCCCGGGCCCGCTTGTCGCGGATGGTGTGGGTGGCGTGCCGCAGGTTGGCGCGCAGCCGCTCGTTCCGTACGGCCTCGGCGGCGGCCCGGGGGAAGGCGGGCATGCCGAGGAAGGTGCCGGCCGGGTCTGCGGTGCGCTCGCTCCGCTCGCTCATGCGGACGGCCTCCAGGGGTGCTCCTCGGTGCTGGCCAGGATCTCCGCCAGGTGCAGCGGCCGCAGCGGCGCGCCCTTGCGGCGCAGGGTCCCGCCGAGGTGCAGCAGGCAGGAGTTGTCGGTGCCGCAGAGGATCCGGGCGCCGGTGCCGAGGGCGTTGGCGATCTTGTCCTCGGCCATGGCCGCCGAGACCGCGGCGTTCTTGACCGCGAAGGTGCCGCCGAAGCCGCAGCACTCCTCGGCCCCGGGCAGCTCGACCAGTTCCAGGCCCCGGACGGCGGCCAGCAGCCGGCGCGGGCGCCCACCGAGGCCGAGCAGGCGCAGGCCGTGGCAGGACGGGTGGTAGGTGACGGTGTGCGGGAAGTGCGCGCCGACGTCCTCGACGCCGAGCACGTCGGTCAGGAACTCGGTCAGCTCGACCACCCGGGGCACCAGCGCGCCGGCCAGGTCGGCGAGTTCGGTGCCCCGGCCCTCGGCGGCGGCCCGGGCGCCGATCCGGGGGTAGTCGTTCCGGACCATCGCCACGCAGGAGCCCGAGGGCGTCACCACGTGGTCGTACCCGGCGAAGGCCTTCGCCGTCCGCCGGACCAGCGGCTCGCAGGCCCTGCGGTAGCCGGTGTTGTACTGGGGCTGCCCGCAACAGGTCTGCCCGGCGGGGAAGTCCACCGTCACGCCGAGCCGTTCCAGCAGCCGGACGGTGGCCACCGCGGTGGCGGGGAACAGCGCGTCGTTGACACAGGTGGCGAACAGTGCGACCCGCATCCGGGCTCCCTCCTGCCGAACCTCCGCGAACCGGACTCTCTCGAACCGGCCTCCCCCGCACCGGAGTCCGGCGAACCGGACTTCCGCCGAACGGCGCCGGTCCGCTCGTGATCGTACCGAGCGGACCGGCGCCGCGGTGGGACCTCGGCGGCGGAACGTCAGGCCCCTGGACCTCAGGCCCTCGGACCGCAGGCCCCGGGGCCGGGGCGCGGGGATCAGGCGCCGAGCCAGAGGTCCGGGCCGAACACCTCGTAGTGGATGTCGGCCGCCGCGACGCCCGCGGTCAGCAACTGCTCGCGGACGGCGCGCAGGAAGGGGAGCGGGCCGCAGAGGTAGGCGGTGGTGCCGGCCGGGACCTCGACGGTGGAGAGGTCCACCAGGCCGGTGCGCTCGGCCGGCCACTCGCCGAGCGGCTGCTCGTAGAAGACGTGCGAGGTGGCGTTCGGCAGCGTCGCGGTGAGCCGCGCCAGCTCGGCCCGGAAGGCGTGGCTGAGCTGGTCGCGGTCGCCGTGCACGGAGACGACCTGCCGGGTGGAGCCGGTGGCGGCCAGGTGGTCCAGCATGGCGGTCATCGGGGTGTTGCCGATGCCGGCGGAGGCGAGCAGCACCGGGCCGTCGCCGTCGGCGAGGGCGATGTCGCCCAGCGGGGGCGCCAGTTCGACGGGGTCGCCGGCCTTCAGGTGGTCGTGCAGGTGGCTGGAGACCTCGCCGCCGTCCTCGCGCTTGACGCTGAAGCGCAGCGCGCCGTCGGCGCCGCCGGAGAGGCTGTACTGGCGGATCTGGTGGGCGCCGTCGGGCAGTTCGGTGCGCACCGAGACGTAGTGGCCGGGGCGGAAGGCGGGCACCGGGCGGCCGTCGGCCGGGCGGACCAGGTAGGTGGTGACGGTCTCGGTCTCCTGGACGCGGGCGACGACGGTGTAGGTGCGCCACAGGTCGGCCGGGTCGCCGCCGGCGGCCGCCTCGGCGCGCAGCCGGTCCTCGACGGCGATCAGCGCGTTGGCCATCAGCCAGTAGACCTCGTCCCAGGCGGCGGCGACCTCGGGCGTGACGGCGTCGCCGAGCACCTCCACGATGGCGGCGAACAGGTGCTCGTGGACGATCTTGTACTGGTCGTTGCCGATGCCGACAGAGACGTGCTTGTGGGCGATGCGGGCGAGCATCGCGTCCGGCCGCTGGTCCGGGTCGGCGACCAGGGCGGTGGCGAAGGCGGCTATCGAGCCGGCCAGGGCCTCGCGCTGGCTGCCGTTGGCCTGGTTGCCCCGGTTGAAGAGGTCGCGCAGCAGCTCGGGGTGCGCGGCGAACAGCCGGTCGTAGAAGCGCGGGGTGATGTCCCCGATGGCGGCGCCCACGACGGGCAGGGTGGCCTCGATGACCTCGGCGGACTTCGCGGACAGCATCAGACGGGCTCCTAACTGGTATCTGAGATTCGTATTAAAGGCCGCGAGGTGGAGCGCGGCCCCGGGTGGGCTGGTCAGCCGGTGGGTGCGGTGGAACCGGTGGCGCGGGCGGTGCCGTCGGTACGGGCGGTGCCGGCGGGTCCCGCGGTGAGGCTGAGCAGGACCGGGCCGGTGGGGGAGGCCACCAGGTCGGCGATGGAGAGGTGGTCGAGCGCGGCGAAGAACGCCTCCTGGGCGCCCCGCAGCGCCCCGCGCAGCCGGCACGCGGCCCGCAGCGGACACGGCGGGTCGTCCTCGCAGCCGACCACGTCGCCGACCCCCTCCAGCTCCCGCAGCAGCAGCCCGAGCGAACCGGTCCGCCCGGCGAAGGTGAGCATCAGCCCGCCGCCGCGACCTCGCCGGGCCTCCACCACCCCCAAGTGCTGCAGCCGGCTGACCACCTTCGCCGCGTGGGTGTACGGCACACCGACCGACTCGGCCACCTCGCGGGTGGTCGGGTTGTCGCCCTCGCCCAGGACGGCCAGTCGCATGGCGATCCGCAGGGCGATGTCGGTGCTCTTGGTCAGCCTCACGTTCGGAACGCTATCCGAATGCGACTCTGCAACTCCAATTTCCTGCACGACTTCGATCGAGACGCTGGTCACGTCGTCCCGGGAGCCCTCGACCGGCCGGGTCCGGGCGCCCGCCGTGGTGGGCTCCGGCCGGGGGCCGCCCCCGTGCCGGGCCCCGGCGGTCGCTCGCCCCGTGATCGGAAACGAACAGTTGGCGACATTACCCACCACTACCTGACGTCGTGTCAGGGCTGCTTCTACGCTTCCCCCGGCTCCGAACCCACCACGCACCACGCATGTCCGGACCTGCCGAGCAGTTGGAGAGACCCGTGAGAAGAATCCGTACACCCCGTCGTGCCCGGACGGCCGTGGTCGCGATAGCCGCGACCACGGCCGCCCTGCTGTCGCTGCCCGCGACGGCCGGGGCCGTCACGCCGCCGCCGACCGTCGCCGCGCACCTGGCGGTGGCGCCGTACCCGGCGGGCGTCGCGCTGACCCCGGACGGCGGCCACGCCTACGTGACCAGCCAGAGCAGCGGCGCGGTCAGCGTGCTGGACACCGCGGCCGCCACCGTGTCCGGCACCTTCACCGCCGGGAGCGGCTCGTACGCCGTGGCCGTGTCGCCCGACGGGCGCCGGGCCTACCTGACGCACCACCTGGACGGCACCGTCAGCGTCGTGGACACCGCCACCGACACCGTCACCGCGACCGTCCCGGTCGGCGCCCAGCCCTGGGGCCTGGCCCTCTCGCCGGACGGCTCGCGCGCCTACGTGGCCAACGCCGGGGCCGGCACCGTGAGCGTGCTGGACACCTCGTCCGCCACCGTGACCGCCACCGTCCCGGTCGGCGCCGAACCGCACGGGCTGGCCGTCTCCGCGGACGGGGCCCGGCTGTACGTCGCCGCCTCCGGCGACAAGGCGGTCACCGTGGTCGACACCGTGAGCAGCACGGTGAGCGGCACCGTCGCGGTCGGCCACGGCGCCTTCGGCCTCGCGCTCAGCCCGGACGGCACCCGGTTGTGGGCCGCCGACGGCGACGACGGCACCGCCGCCGTGATCGACACCGCGGCCGGCACCGTCCTCGGCACCGTCGCGGTCGGCTCCGGCCCCTACGCCGTGGCGCTCTCCCCGGACGGCGCGGCGGCCTACGTCTCCAACTACGCCGACGACACCCTGAGCGTGGTGGACACCGCGAGCCGGACAGTCACCGCGACCGTCCCCGTGGGCACCGGCCCGTACAGCCTGGCGCTGACCGCCGACGGGCGGCACGGCTACCTCGCCGACTTCACCGGCGGCGCCGTCGACGTGGTGCACTTCCCGCCGCCGGTGCCGGACGTCACCGCGATCAGCCCGAACGGCGGCTCCGGGGCGGGCGGCACCACGGTGACCGTCACCGGCACCGACCTGGCCGGCGCCACCGCGGTGACCTTCGGCGCGGCCGGCGCCGCCCCCTCGTTCAGCTGCACCAGGACCATCTGCACCGCGACCGCCCCCGCCACCACCGTCACCGGGCCGGTGGACGTACGGGTCACCGCGCCCGGCGGCACGAGCGCGGCCGTCGCCGCCGACCGCTTCACCTACACCGCCCCCGCCGCCCACCTGGGCGTCGAGCTCACCGCGACCCCGGTGGCCGGGCTGTTCTCCAGCCGGGTCGACTACACCGTCACCCTCACCGGGCAGGGCCCCGACCCGGTCCTCTCGGCCACCGTCGCCGCCGACCTGCCCGCCGGGCTGACCGCGACCTCCGGCGACTGCACCGTCTCCGCCGGGAAGCTCGGCTGCGCGCTGACGGCGCCGCTGGCCAAGGGCGCGAGCACCACCCGGCACTTCTCGATCGGGGTCGGCCTGTTCTCGCTGCTCCGCAGCTGGGACGTCACGGTGGCCCGCACCGGCGGAGCGCCCGTCGACCCGTCGCCCGCCACCAGCCGGGCGACCCGCAGCTGCACGGCGGTGCTCGGGGTGCTGATCACCTGCAAGTAGCGCCCGGCCCTGCACGTGGCGCCGGCCCCGCCGCGGGCGGGCGGCCGACCGGGCCCCGCCGAAACCTTTCGGCGGGGCCCGGCCCGGTGGTGCGCGGGCTCGCTCAACGCGTACTCAGCGCGTGCTCAGTGCGTGCTCGACGCCCGCCCGGTGCCCGCCGGGCGTCAGCTCAGAGCTTCTGCCAGACCGGCTTCGCCGCGTAGGTGTCGCGGAAGTAGTCGGCGAGCTTGAGGCGGGAGGCAGCCGCCTCGTCCACCACCACGGTGGCGTGCGGGTGCAGCTGGAGCGCCGAGGCGGGGACGACCGCGGACAGCGGGCCCTCGACGGCGAGCGCGACGGCCTCGGCCTTGGCCTCGCCGGTCGCGAGCAGGACCAGGTGGCGGGCCTCCAGGATGGTGCCGATGCCCTGGGTGATGACGTGGTGCGGGACCTCGTCGATGCTGTCGAAGAAGCGGGCGTTGTCCACCCGGGTCTGCCGGGTCAGGGTCTTGATCCGGGTCCGGGAGGAGAGCGAGGAGCAGGGCTCGTTGAAGCCGATGTGGCCGTCCGTGCCGATGCCGAGCAGCTGGAGGTCGACGCCGCCGGCCTCGGCCAGCGCACGGTCGTAGGCGGTGGCGGCCGCGGCGATGTCGGACGCGTTGCCGTCCGGGCCCAGGAAGGACTCCTCGGTCAGGCCGAGCGGCTCCACGACCTCGCGCAGCACCACCGAGCGGTAGGACTCCGGGTGACCGGCGGGCAGGCCGACGTACTCGTCCAGCTGGCAGACCCGCGCCCTGGTGGCGTCCAGCCGGCCGTCGCGGACGCGTTCGGCCAGGGCCTGGTAGATCGGCAGCGGGGTCGAGCCGGTCGCGACGCCGAGCAGGGCGTCGGGCTTGTCGGTCAGCAGATCGGTGATCGCCGCGGCGATGAGGTCGCCGGCCGCACGGGCGTCAGGGACGATCACGATTTCCATACTGGGTCCACCGTTCTGAGGCGAGGCTGAGGTCTAGACCTCCGAGGTCTAGACCAGTTTGCCGTGAAGGGGTGCCCCAGGTCCACCCGGCTCCGGTGCCCGGACGATCTTCCGTCCACCGCCGCCGGCCGCCCTTCCGCCTGGTGGGGCGCCGAGGCCGGCCGTCGGGACGCGACGTCCCGGCGGCCGGCCCCGGTGGGGGTGCCCGCTACGGCTTCCCGCTCCCCGGCCGTCCGGACGGCTGCCCGGTCGTACGGACGGTGTGGGGGTGGCGGGTGCGGCGCTTCGGCGGCGCCGCGGTCAGAACGGCCTGGTGCAGGTGGTGACCTGCTGGGAGACGTCCAGCGCCGGGCCGGCGGTCGCGCAGATCAGGCGCGGCGCGGTGGCGGTCACCCGCGGGGTGACCGCCGTGGCGGAGCCGAACCGCACGGTGGTTGCGGAGGCGACCGTCTCCCACGGACTGCCCCAGGCCTCCTGGGTCCGGATCTCGACCCGAACCATCGTCAACTGGCCCGGGTCCGCGCTGACCTGGGCGACGCCCACGATGCCCTCGCCGTCGGCCTGGTGCGATACGCAGGGCTGGTTGAGCACCGCGGCGCAGGCCACGGCGTCGGTGCCGGACGTCGCCGGGGCCGCTATGGCCGGAGCCGCCGTCAGGCCGGTGATCCCTGCCGCCGCCAGTGCCAGAGCTGCGATCCGAGCGCGCATAATGCGAACCTCCTTGGAAATTAAGGGAATCTCACTCCTTGAGATGAGTCTTGCACACATCGTGGATGTCGTGCTGTGTGCGTTGCGTCACACTCATGGTGACCGTTCAACTACATCCTGCAACCATTCGCCCTCTGTTCGGCGCACGGACAACTCCCGTCCTGACGGATGATCAGTTGCTCGGGGTGGTGCCATCCGTCGCCCCGCCGTCCCCCCGCCGTCCACCCGCACCGAGGGCTCGGCCATCCGCTCCAACTCCCCGACGTCCAGCGGTTCGTAGGCCTGCTCGAACCGCGCCCTCACTCGTCCGGGTGGCGGTGCGTCTGCGGAGCGGATCGGACGGATACCATCGACCCGATCCCACGGAGGTGCCGCGTGGACACGGTCATCGTCCAACTTCCCTGCCCCGGGCCCGGGATGGCGCCCGCCGACGCCCCCGGCCTGCTGCGGATGGGCCCGGGCGAGGCCGCGGTGTTCGGGCGCGGGGAGCCCGGCCGTCCGGTCCCCATCCCGCTGCCCGACCAGGGCGTCTCCCGCCGGGCGGGGGAGGTGGTCGCGGCCGAGGACTACTGGCGGCTGTCCAACTTCAGCACCTCGGCCACCTATGTGGTGGAGAACCTGGAGGGCGCGGGCGAGCACGTCAAGGTGGCGCCCGGCCGGCTCGGCGCGCCCGTCCCGTTCGAGCTCTCCCGGGTGCTGCTGCCCGCGCTCGGCGAACCCGCCGCCTTCAAGGTGTTCGCCCCGCAGCACGCCTACCTCGACGGCCCGCCCGGCCGCGCCGACGGCGAGCGCACCGTCAGCCCGTTCGCCCTGGACCCGACCGCCAAGTACTTCCTGGTCCTGCTCGCGCTCTGCGAGCCCCGGCTGCGCTCGCCCTCCGCCGCGGCCGTCCCCGGGGTGACCGAGGTGCTCGCCCGGCTGCGCGCCCTGCCCGGCTGCCGGGGACTGAGCCGCTCGGCGGTGAACTACCACATCGACTACCTGGTGGAGACCAAGCTGCGGCTGCGCGAGCCGTACGAGGAGGGGGCGGGCGGCGGCAAGCGCGAGGAACTGGTCGCGCTGGCGCTGAGGTTCGACCTCGTCCGGGAGGAGCACCTTTCGCTGCTCCCGTCCCGGCGCGCGGCCGCCCGGCCGTGACGCCCGCCGCCCCGCCCGGGCCGGAGCCGACGGCGGCCGGGTCGGCGCCGGAGCCGGAGTCGCCCGAGCCGACGCCGCCCGGGCCGGAGCCGCCCGGCGGTCCGTCCTTCGCGGTCCCGGAGGGGTACCCGATCGCCGGCTACCGGCTCGGCGCCCTCCTCGGCGCGGGCGCCTGGGGCAGCGTGCACGCCGCCGAGGGCCCCGACGGCAGCCGGGTCGCCGTCAAGCTCCTCGGCGCGGCCCGGTTCAGCCCCGGCCAGCGCCGGACGGTGGCCCGGATGGCCCGCAGCGAGCAGCGCTTCAGCCGCCGCGCCGACCACCCCCACCTGATCCGCACCCTCGCCGTGGTCACCGTCGAGGACCCGGACCACCCGGCGCTGGACGGCGCCGTGGCCCTGGTGATGGAACGCGCCGCCCGCAGCCTGCAGGACCTGCTGGCCGGGGCCCGTCCCGGTACGGCGGTGCCGGGCGCCGAGCGCATCCTCACCGAGGTCTGCGCCGGGCTGACCCACATGCACCGGGCCGGCTGGGTGCACGGGGACCTGAAACCGGCCAATGTCCTGCTGATGCCCGACGGCACCGCCAAGATCGCCGACTTCGGCCTCACCGCCGAGCTGGAGGGCACCCACGCGTACGCGCCGCCGCTGGGCTCGCCCGACCACGTCCCGCCCGAGTGGTGGTCCGAGCGCACCGGCGCCCGGGGAGTCGCGGTGCGCCCCAGTGCCGACGTCTGGGCCTTCGGCGTGATCGCCCACCAGCTGCTCACCGGTGGCCTGCACCCCTTCCTCGGCGCCACCGCCCGGGCCCGCTCGCTGGCCGCCCAGGCGTACGCCCGGGGCGCCGCGCCGCTGCGGCTGGACGAGGCGCTGCCGGTGCGCTGGCGGCCCGTGGTCGCCGCCTGCCTCGCGCCCGGACGGGAGGAGCGGTCCCGGACCGAGCCGGCCGTGCTGGTGGCCCGGGCCGTCGCCCGGCCCGCCCGGCGCCGCCGCGCCGCCGTCCGGGCCGGGGCGGGCCTGGCCGCCTGCGGACTGGCCGTCCTCGCCCTGGCGGGCGGGCCGGAGCCCGGCGGGCCGGGTGCCGCCCACCGGGCGGTGCCCCCGCCGCCCGGCGCGATCCCGGCCGGCTCGGACGTCCCTACGGCCTACCGGGGCATGATCGAGACCGCGGCGCGGCGCTGCCCGGAGCCGGAGGTCACCCCGGTGCTGCTGGCCGCCATGCTGAAGGCCGAGAGCGGCTTCGACCCGAACGCGGCCCGCCCGGAGACCGGCGAGTACGGCATCGCCATGTGGACGCCGTCCGTCTTCGAGGCCTGGGGCAGGGCCGCGACCCACCCCGGCCCGAAGTCGTACTGGGACCCGGGCGACGCGATCGCCGCGATGGGCAACTACGCCTGCTGGCTCGACCAGCGGCTGAGGCGCCACGGCTTCACCCGCGACCTGCCCGCCCTGGTCGCGGCGGCGTACCGGACCAGCGACAAGACCGTGACGGCCGAGGGAGGCGTGCCGGAGCGCGTTCGGAAACATGTCGACACGGTGCTCCAGTACCTCCACGACTACGGCGGGTGAGCGGAGAAACGGGATGAGTTGTGCCACAACGGCACGAATCGCGGCGCGGGCACCCGGAGGACGGGCCTCCGGTCTGGGATCCTCGGCGGCATGATCACGAAGCTCCGCTCCGCTGCCGCGCGATGGACCGTCGTCGTCCCCGTGGTGTCGTTCCTCGTCCTCGCCCTGACCTGGCACAAGAACCTGCCCGGCTGGGTGGTGGCGGTGGTCGCCTGCTTCCTGGTGGGCGCCGTGCTGTCCGCCGTGCACCACGCCGAGGTCATCGCGCACTGGTCGGGGGAGCCCTTCGGATCACTGGTCCTCGCGGTGGCGGTCACCGTGATCGAGGTCGCGCTGATCGTGACGCTGATGGCCGACGGCGGGGACAAGTCCTCCACGCTGGCCCGGGACACCGTCTTCGCCGCCGTGATGATCACCTGCAACGGCATCCTCGGACTGTCCATCCTGGTCGCCGCCGTCAGGTACCGGACCGCCGTCTTCAACGCCGAGGGCACCGGCGCCGCGCTCGCCTGCATCGCCACCCTGGCGACCCTCAGCCTGGTGCTGCCGACCTTCACCACCAGCTCGCCCGGCCCGCAGTTCTCGACCACCCAGCTCACCTTCGCGGCCACCGCCTCGCTGGTGGTCTACGGGCTGTTCGTCGCCACCCAGACCGTCCGGCACCGGGACTACTTCCTGCCCGTCACCCCCGAGGGCCGGGTGCTGGACGAGGAGGACCATGCCTCCCCGCCCACCCTCCGGGCCGCCGGGGTCAGCCTGCTGCTGCTGGCCGTCGCCCTGGTGGCGGTGGTGGGCCTGGCCAAGGGCGTGTCGCCGACCATCGAGAAGGCGGTGGACGACGCCGGGCTCCCGCACGCCGTGGTCGGCGTGGTGATCGCCATGATGGTCCTGCTGCCGGAGACCATCGCGGCGCTGCGCGCGGCCGTCCGCAACCGGGTGCAGACCAGCCTCAACCTCGCCCTGGGCTCGGCGCTCGCCAGCATCGGCCTGACCATCCCGGCGGTCGCGATCGCCTCCAGCTGGCTCTCCGGCCCCCTCGTCCTCGGCCTCGACCCGGCGCACATGGTGCTGCTGACCCTGACGATCGTGCTGCTCACCCTCACGGTCATCCCGCGCCGGGCGACCCCGCTGCAGGGGGCGGTGCACCTGGCGGTGCTGGCGGGATACGTGGTGCTGGCGCTGAACCCGTGACGGCCCGCCGGCCGTAGTCGGGAGTGGAAGCCCCTGGCCCGTTCCCCCCGTGCGGGCCAGGGGCTTCCGGCGTACCCGGGGCCGGGCCGGACGGGGCCGGTGGGGCCGACGCGTCCGACGGGGCCGACGGTGAACCCGGGAGGGGGCGGCGGCCGTGGTTCCGGATGAGGGCCCTGGCTCACCCCCGTGGCCAGGGCCCCTCGTCGAGCCGGGCGCGACCGCCGGTGAACCCCCGAGGGGGTGCGCGCCGTGGAACGACAGGGAGCCCCTGGTCCCGCAGCTGCTCGCGGGACCAGGGGCTCAGTGGCGTCGCGGCTCAGTCGCGGCGCGCTGCCCGGGACGCGCCCGGGCGGGTACCTCAGGAGCTGGTGCGACGACGGCGGGCGTAGACCACCGCGCCCGCGCCGCCCAGCAGCAGCACGGTGCCGGCGCCCGCGTAGAGCAGGGTGCCGTCGCTACCGGTGGTGGCCAGCTTCTTGCCGTCCGAGGGGGCGCCCGGGATCGGGGTGGGGACGCTGACCTTGTCGGGCATGACCAGCGGCTGCTCCGGGTTGACCGGGGTCTCGGTGGTCGGGACGTGCACCGGCACGGTGGCGGTCGGCGCGTCCGACGGGGCCGGGCTCGGGGCGCCGGTGGTGGTCGGCTTCCCGGTGGGCTGCTCGGTCGGCTTCTCGGTGACCGGAGGCGTCACCGGGGCGGTCGCCGCCGGGGTGGTCGGGGTGGCGCTCGGCGTCACCGGGGGCTTCGGCGTCTCGGTGGGCTTCGGGCTCCCGCTCGGCGAGGCCGGAGTCGTGGCCGGGGTGGTGGCGGGCGTCGTGGCCGGGACCGACGGGGTGTGCGAGGGCACCGCGGTCGGGCTGGTCGGCGGCGTCTTCACCGGGGTCGGCGTCACGCTCGGAGAGGGCTTGCCGGTCGGGGTCGGGGTCGGGCTCTGGCCGCCGCAGTCGACCTTGAAGACCTTGTGCTTGGGGTTGTTGAGCTTGGCGTCCTTCGGCAGCTTGCCGTCCACCAGCTCGACCGACTGCCAGTAGAGCTTGTAGTGGCCGTCCGGCAGGTGGATGTCCTCGGTGCGCACGTGGCCGTGCGGGTCGACCGGGATGTCGCCGAAGGCGGCGAGCGTCTCGCCCTTGGGGCCGACGGTGGAGATCGCCCAGATGACGTCCTGGTTGGCGTCGAAGCCGAAGGAGTCCAGGTAGAAGGTGCAGACCTTGGGCTCGTTGCGCACGTCCTCCTGGCCGGTGCCGGCGTCGTGGATCTTGACGGTGCCGTTGTTGCCGGGGGCGCCGCCCTTGCCGCCCGCGGCGGCGTGCGCGGCGGGGGCGAGCAGCATGAGCGCGGCGGCGGTCGGGACGGCCACCAGGGAGCGCGCGGCGGTGGAGCGGAGGTGCATCTGACTTCCATCGGGTACGGCAGGCCGGGACGGGCCCGCGCGGCGGCAGGGAGCCTCTGGTCGGCCGTTCGGCGGGAGCCGGTGTCGTGCGACGGGAGGGGCACAAAAGTTCCCGCAGCCGGGAACGTGACGCAAGGTGGGTTTGGCCGAAATGCATCGCTCCAGGCGATTGGTCCGACTAGTTCATTACAACGATCTGATTACCCGGTTGTCGGGGCTTCGTGTGCGTTCGAGCCGGTTGGCCGGTCAACTCCGGGACGCGGTCCGGCGGGTGAACCCGGACCACCGCGGTGGCCGGTATTGACCGGTTCGCGGCGGCGGCCTGCGTGTCGGGGCGGCGGGCGGGTGCCGGGGTTCTCTATCGTCCGTCCGGAACCGCCCAGTCCGACGCTTCCGTCGCGCGGACAGCCGATCCGACCCGTGGGAGAGTGCGATGCCCGGTCCAGAGCAGACCGTCCGGCCCGAGCAGGCGGCCCGGCCCGAGGAGGCCGCCGGGGGCGGGGAGACCCTCCGGGCCGCGGAGAGCGCCGACGTGATCGTGGTCGGCGCCGGCCCGGCCGGCTCCACCGCCGCCGCCCACCTGGCCCGGACCGGACTGGACGTGCTGCTGCTGGAGAAGTCCGCCTTCCCGCGCGAGAAGGTCTGCGGGGACGGCCTCACCCCGCGCGTCGTCAAACAGCTCGCGGACCTCGGCATCGACGTCTCCGAGGAGGCCGGCTGGCTGCACAACCGGGGCCTGCGGCTGATCTCCGGGCACCGCTCGATCGAGTTCGACTGGCCCGAGCTCTCCGCCTACCCCGGGTACGGACTGGTCCGGCGCCGCGCCGACTTCGACGAACTGCTCGCCCGCAGGGCCGCCTCCTCCGGTGCCAGGGTCGTCGAACGCGCCAATGTGACGGGCCCGTTGCTGGACGAGCGGACGGGCCGGATCACCGGCGTCACCGCCAAGCTGGGCGAGGAACGCCGGCCGGTCGCCTACCGGGCCCCGGTCGTGGTCGCCGCCGACGGCAACTCCACCCGGCTGTCGGTGGCGATGAAGCGCTACCGCCGCACCGACCGCGCGATGGGCGTCGCGTACCGGACGTACTTCACCACCCCGCGGCACGACGACCGCTACCTGGAGGCCTGGCTCGACCTGCGCGACCCCAAGGACCCGGCCCGGCGCCTGCTGCCCGGCTACGCCTGGGTGTTCGGCATGGGCGACGGCACCGCCAACGTCGGACTCGGGGTCCTGGACACCGCCAAGACCGAGGTGGACTGGCGCGAGCTGCTGCGCCACTGGTGCGACGGCCTGCCGCCGGAGTACGGCTACAGCCCCGACGCGGTCACCGAGCCGATCCGCGGCGCCGCCCTGCCGATGGGCCTCAACCGCCAACCCCACTACGCCGACGGCCTGCTGCTGGTCGGCGACGCGGGCGGCACGGTCAGCCCGGGCACCGGCGAGGGCATCGCCTACGCGATGGAGTCCGGCCGCTACGCCGCCGAGACGATCGTCCAGGCCCTCGCCCGCCGCACCGACCGCGGCCGCGAACTCGCCCTGCGCGCCTACCCGCAGGCGCTGCGCTCCGCCTACGCGGGCTACTTCGCCCTCGGCCGCCTGGCCGCCGACCTGCTGGGCCGCCCGAAGCTGCTCGGCGCGGCCGGGGCCGCCGGGCTCGGCCACCCGGCGCTGCTGAAGGTGGCGTTCCGGCTGATGGTCAACCTGACCGAGCCGAACTCCAAGGACGCCCTCGACCGGCTGCTCCACCTGCTCGGGCGGGTCGCCCCGGGGAGGTGACCCGGCGGCGCCGGACCGCTCATCCTCGCGGGTGGGCGGGCCCGGCGTCCCGGGTTCGGCCGAATCCGCGGGGTCGAACGCTCGGATGTACGGGTCATGTTGACGAATGATCAGATGATCCGATTGCCTGGTGTCGAACCAGCCACGGAGGGTGAGCACACCGCGCCTCCGCGGCTCCTTTCTCGACCGCTGACCCGTTCGACGGAGACACCGTGCGCCTTCGCCTTCGCCTGCTCATAGCGCCGCTCGCCGCGGCCGCCGCCCTGACCGCCGTGAGCACTCCCGCCGCCGTAGCGGCCCCGGCGGCCACCCCCTCCGACCAGTGCTCCGCCGCCTTCCGCGACGACGACGCCCGCCTCGGCCCCGCCGACCTCCCGACCACCGGACCGGTCGGCCGCCAGCTCGCCGGCTACCAGCGCACCGGCGGCGCGAGCGCCCAGGACTTCCTCGCCGAGTACTACGACCCGGCCGGCAACGGCGGCAAGGGCGGCTGGACGTACCCGCCGGCCGACGGCTACGTCATCCGGCCCGACGGCACCCCGATCGAGTTCGACCTCACGCTCCACCCCGACCAGAACATCGACCGCTACGGCAGCGAGTACGGCGCCTTCCTCGCCCCCGAGGGCCTGCCATACGCCAACCGCGCCATCCCGCCGCAGAGCCTGGACGGCAACCCGCCGGCCGCCTGCAACTACCACGACTACAAGGTGGTCAAGGCCTTCACGGTGCACGCCGGCCCGATCGCGCCGTGGTTCAACCAACCCGGCTGGGGCCTCCAGTACCAGCTCGACGGCGCCCTGCTGCCCGGCGGCCCGGCCAGGCTGAACGTGCTCTGGCTGGTGGAGAACGGCTACCTGGCCCGGATCTGACCCGCTCCGCCCCCGTACGGCGGCGTCCGGCGCGCGGTGCGAACCGGCCACCGGGCGCCGCCGCCATGCCGGGACCGCCGGACGTCGCGCCGGGACCGCCGGACGCCGAACCGCGGCGCCCCGACGACGGATTATTCGCTGGCGGACGCCGGGCGGCGGGGGATAGGAAGACCGGATGACCATCAGCGATCCCGTCACCGACCGGCGCGTCTTCCGCCCCACCGTCCTCGACCTGGGCGATGCCACGCTGCGCCCGTGGGGCCGTGGCCTCGACGTGCCCGGCGGCGTCGTGCCCGCCCTGGTCGCCGCCTCGCAGGACCCGGCCGTCGCCCGCTGGAGCCCGCTCGGCGCCACCGGCCCGGTGATCCCCGAGACCTACCTGGACCGCTGCGAGGAGCGCTGGGCCGCCGGCACCGCGGCCTCCTTCGCCGTCCTCGACGCCGCCGACGGCAGCCTGTGCGGCAACGTCTACCTGGGGTGGACCGACCGGGAGGACGGGGTGGCCATGATCGGCTACTGGCTGGTCGCCGCCGCCCGCGGCCGGGGCCTGGCCTCCCGGGCCGCCACCGCCGTCACCCGCTGGGCCGTGGAGCACGCCGACGTCCGCCGCGTCGAGCTCTACCACGCCGTCGCCAACGAGGACTCCTGCCGGGTCGCCGAGCGGGCCGGCTTCCCCTACGAGGGCACCCTGCGCGGCTCCTACACCTACGGCGGGGGCGTCTACGTCGACGAACACCTCCACGCCCGGCTGGCCTCCGACCCGTTCCCGCACTGAGGGCCCGCCCCCGGCCCCTGGACGCACGGGCCCCTGGACGCGCGGGCTCCTGGACGCGCGGGCTCCTGGACCCACGGGGCCGCGGGCCGCAGGCTGCGCGCGAGGCGGGGGAGCGACCTAACCTGGAAGGGAGCGTCCGGTGTGTCGCCCGCGAACGGAATCGGTGGTCATGACGGTGATCTCGGCGGCCCTCTTCGGTACCGACTGGTGGCAGCCCGCACTGCCCGGCGGTACCGAGTTGCTGCGCGAGTGCGCCGCCCGGGGGTGGACGGTGGTGCTGACCGGCCCCGGGCCGGCGGGGGCGCCGGCCCTCACCGTGGCCGATCCCGGGGGCGATCCGGTGCGGGCCGCGCTGGACCTGGTGGACGGCAGGCCCTCGCACGCCGTGGCCGTCGCCGGGAGCGTGCGCGAGGTCCGGGCGGCGCGGCGGGCCGGAGTGCCCTGCGTCGCCCTGGCGGCGGGCCGGGACACCGGCCCGGAACTGCGGGCGGCGGGCGCGGCCGAGGTCCACCGCGACGCCGCCGCGCTGTTGGGCGTCCTGGACGACAGCCTGCTCGCCCGCCCCCGGGCCTTCGGGCCCGTCGGCGCCGGAACAGCCGGCGCCCCGAACGGTTAGCGCCCGCCCGTACCGGGCAACCGCCGGGTGCGAGCACGTCACCGGAGGTGTCGGAGGTGACCGAGATGGACGGCCCCGCGTTGAGCGGATGGGAGCGGCGGCTCCTCGAGGAGATCGAGTCCGATCTGCGCCAGGACACACGGCTCGACCGGAAGTTGAGCACGATGGGCGCCAAGCCGCCCAGCCGGGCCCGGGGCGTGCTGCGCGCGGTCGGCCGCAGGATCTCGGCGGGGGTGGTGCTCACCGCCCTGGTGATGACGGTGATCTGCCTCGGCGTGGGCGTACGGACCCCGGTCACCTCCGTGCTGGTCGCGCTCGGCGTGGTCTGGGTGGCCACGGTGGCGGCCGCGGTCGCCACCGCCGAGCTGCTGCGCCGCCGCAGGGCGGCCCACGGCGGCCCCGGACCCGTGGACCCGGCACAGGCCCGGGAACGCCGGGAGCGCCGCGAGCGGCGCCCATGGGACCGACCGGAGGCGTGACGCGATGACCACCGAGCTGTGGGAGTACCGCCCGGGCTCCCACCCCGCCGCCGACCTCGCGTTGGTCGGGTACGAGGTGCACGCCACCGACGGCCCGGTCGGCCGGGTCGTGGAGGACACCGGGGACCACCTGCTGGTCGACGCCGGGCCCTGGGTGCCGGGCACCCGGCTGCCCGTCCCGGCCGGGCTGATCGCCCGGCTCGACCACCTGGACCACGCCGTCCACCTCGACTGCCCGCGCGCCAGGTTGAGTTCCGTTCCGCCCGCGGCCGTCGACCTGACCGCCCCGCACCCGCGCTGAGCGACCGGACCATGGGCTGGCCCGCCACCACGCTCACCGGCCGGACGATCGCCTTCCTGGTCGCGCCGTACGGGGTCGAGCAGGCCGAACTGGCCGACCCCTGGCAGGCGGTCGCCGAGTCCGGCGGCACCCCGCGGCTGCTGTCCACCGCCGAGGGCCGGGTCCGGGCCGTCCGGCACCTCGCCCCGGGCGACACCTTCGCCGTGGACGTCCTGGTCGCCGAGGCGGACCCGGCCGACTACGACGGGCTGGTCCTGCCCGGCGGCGTCGCCAACCCCGACCAGCTGCGGCTGGACCGCCCGGCGGTCGCCTTCGTGCACGCCTGCTGCGCCGCCGGCCGGCCGGTCGCGGCGATCTGCCACGCGGCCTGGACGCTCATCGAGGCCGACGCCGTGCGCGGGCGCACCCTCACCTCCTGGCCCAGCCTGCGCACCGACCTGGTCAACGCCGGCGCGCAGTGGGTGGACGAACCGGTGCACGTCTGCCACGACGGCCCCGGCCCGCTCGTCACCAGTCGCAAGCCGGGCGACCTGCCGCTGTTCGACGACGCCTTCGTGACGGAGTTCGCCCACGCGGCGACGAAGCGGCGGCGGTGACGGCGGGCGCGTCGGCCCTCCCGTCGGTCCTTCTGTCAGTCCCCCCGGAGCCGGACGAAGGTGGCGGCGGGCGGCCGGCCCGTGAGGGTGAGTTCGGCGCGCACGGGAGAGGTCAGCGGGTGCACCGGGCCGTGGTCGGGGTCGGTGGCGGGCGGGCCGAGCAGCGGGCGGACGATCTCGGCGACCTCGCGGGACTGGACCGGGGTGAGCCGCGGGGTGGTCAGGAACACCCGGCCGTCGTCGAGCCGCAGGACCAGCGCGTGCGGGTGGGCGGCCGGGCCGGTGACGGCGCGGACGGTGGCGTCGAGGGTGTCGCTGCGGCGGTACTTGACCCAGACCCGGCCGGCGCCGCGCGGGCGGTAGGGGGAGGCGGCGGCCTTGCAGACCAGGCCCTCCACACCGGTGTCGGCGAGCCGCTCCATCCACTCCAGCGCCTCCGCCCGGTCCGTGGTGGCCATCACCGGCTGGACCGGCGGCGGGACGTCGGCGAGGGCGGCGAGCAGCAGCCGGCGCCGGTCGGTGAGCGGCAGCCGGCGCACGTCGCGGCCGGGCAGCGCCAGCACGTCGAAGGCGATCAGGCCGAGCGCCACCTCGGGCGCGGCCGCGCGGGCCTGGCGGGTGCGCAGCAGCTCGCCGAAGGCGAACCGGCCGCCGCGCCAGGCGACCAGCTCGGCGTCCAGCACCAGCCCCTCGGGCAGCCGGGCGACGGCCGCGGCGACCGCCGGGAACTCGGGGGCGAGGTCCCGGCCGCTGCGGGACTGGAGGTAGGCGGGCTCGTCGCCGCGGGCGAAGGCGACGCAGCGGAAGCCGTCCAGCTTCAGCTCGTACAGCACGCCCCCGCCGCCCAGGCCGTCGGCGGGCGGGACGGCGGTCACGGCGGCCGGGCGCATCACCTCGACGGGCGGGTGCAGCACCTGGCGCGCCGACTCCGCCCGGCGCGGCCGCGGCTGCTGTGCCGGTGCCGGTGCCGGTCCGGACGCCGAGGGCGCGGCGGGCAGCGGCCGGGCCCGCTCCCGCTCCAGCAGCGGGGCGAGCAGGTCGCCGTGCGCGGCCAGCCGGTCCGGCACCTCGGCGAGGGTGAAGACCAGGTCCCGCTCGGCGGCGGCCCGTTCCAGCTCCGCCCACTCCAGCGGGGTGGAGACGGTCGGCAGCGGCCGGGCGCGCAGGGTGTACGGGGCGGCGGTGGTCTTCTTGGCGTTGTTCTGCGACCAGTCGACCAGCACCCGGCCCCGGCGGCGGGCCTTGGCCATCGTGTGCACCACCAGGTCCGGGTGCTCGGCCTCCAGGGCGGCGGCCAGCGCCTTCGCGTACGCGGAGACCCGGGCGCTGGGCGTGGGCTCGATCGGGACCAGCAGGTGCAGGCCCTTGGAGCCGGACGTCTTCACCCAGGCCGCCAGACCGTCCGCGGCGAGCCGCTCGCGCAGCAGCAGCGCGACCGTACGGCAGCTCAGCACGTCGGCGCCCTCGCCGGGGTCGAGGTCCAGCACCAGCCGGTCGGCGAGGGCGGGCGCGGCCGCGTGCCACTGCGGGACGTGCAGCTCCAGGCAGCCCAGGTTGGCGACCGCCAGCAGGGCCGCGCCGTCCTCCAGCACCACCTGGCGCAGCTCGCCGGTGCTGCTCGGCACGTCGACCGTGCGCACCCAGTCCGGGGTGCCGGGCGGCGGGTTCTTGGCGACGAACACCTCCGCCTCGACCCCGTCCGGGCAGCGCAGGAAGGAGACCGGGCGGTCGCGCAGGTGCGGGAGCAGCGCGGTGTGCACGGCGGCGTAGTAGCGCAGCACCTCGCCCTTGGGGGTGCCGGTGCGCGGGTAGTACACCTTGTCGAGGTGGGAGAGGGCGAGGGTGCGCCCGTCCACCGTCATCTGCGGCACGGTCCGCCTCCGGGTGCGTCGCGGGTCGTCCTGCCTCCCACTCTGCGGCCGTCCTGCGCGCCCCGCCCCCGGATGTCCCCGGCTTCGCCGCCCCGGCCCGTCCGCCGCGGGCCAGGGGTCGCGGGCCGCGGCGGGGTTGCTTATGGTGATGGCGCGGTCACCGCGCTCCCGCTCGGACGGCGGGAGCCCGGGAGCACCGCCGGGGGGACGCGGGGGGACCGGCGGGGGGAACCATCGACGAAGGAGTCCCCGTGACCACTGCCCGAGACATCATGCACACCGGCGCCCAGTGCATCGGCGCCCACCAGACGCTGGCCGAGGCCGCGCAGATGATGCGCGACAAGAACGTGGGCGCGCTGCCGATCTGCGGCGACGACCAGAAGCTGAAGGGCATCATCACCGACCGCGACATCGTGCTGCGATGTATCGCGGAGGGCAAGGACCCGGCCCGGATGACGGCCATGGAGCTCTCCGGCCACCTGCACTGCGTGCGCGCCGAGGACAGCATGGACACCGTGCTGCGCAAGATGGAGCAGCACCAGATCCGGCGCATCCCGGTGATCGACGGGGAGCGGCTGGTGGGCATGATCAGCGAGGCCGACCTGGCGATGGGGCACCGCGACGGCCAGCGGTTGACCGACCAGCAGATCATCGAGTTCATGGACAGCGTCTACATGATGCGGTGACCGGTCGGCGCCCGCGCGCGCCGTCCCCGCCCCGCCCCCGTGACCGGCCGGTCCCCGTACCGGCCGGGCCCGGGGGTGCGTCGTGCGGCCCGGCCCGTCCAGGAGTCGTGCGGTCGGGCCGGGCCGTCCAGGGTTCGGACCCTTCTTTCCCGTCCGCCGGGACGCGGGCACAATTCGGCCCATGGGACAGCAGTACGAAGGCATCGACGGCCGACTGCGCCGGTTCATCGAGCGCCAGCCGGTCTACTTCGTGGCCACCGCTCCGCTGGCCGCCGACGGACACGTCAACCTCTCCCCCAAGGGCCGCTCCGGGACGCTCGTGGTGGTCGACGAACTCACCCTCGCCTACCTGGACTTCGGCGGTTCGCAGGCCGAGACCGTCGCCCACCTGCGGGAGAACGGCCGGATCACCCTGATGTGGTGCTCCTTCGAGGGCCCGCCGACCGTGGTGCGGGTGCACGGGCGCGGCGAGCCGGTGTTCCGCGACGACCCGCGGTTCGCCGGGCTGCTCGGCCGCTTCGACCCGGCTGCGGACGGCTCCGGCCTGCGGGCGATCGTGCTGGTCAGGGCCGAGCGGGTGAGCGACTCCTGCGGGTACGCGGTACCGTTCATGGACTACCGCGGCGACCGCGACCTGCACGCCCGGTACTTCGACCGCAAGGACGAGGAGGAGTTCGGCGCCTACTGCGAGCGCAAGCCGCTGGTCGGCACCAGCCTCGACGGCCTGCCGGCCGTCCCGCTGCCGCTGCCGCCCCGGCCGTCCTGAGGCCGGGCGCGGAACGCGACGAGGCCGCCGCACCCCGAGGTGGGGTGCGGCGGCCTCGTGGCACGCGGTCCTACTTGGTCAGACCGGCCTTGACGGAGCAGACCGGCCAGGCGCCGGGGCCCTGGGCGGCGAGCACCTTCTCGCCGATGGCGATCTGCTGCGCCTTGCTGGCCTGGTGGGCCTGCGGGGCGTACGCGGTGCCACCGAAGGCGGCCCAGGTGCTGGAGGTGAACTGCAGGCCGCCGTAGAAGCCGTTGCCGGAGTTGATGGCCCAGTTGCCGGTCGCCTCGCAGGCGGCGACCTTGTCCCAGACCGAAGCCGGCGCGGCGGAGGCACTGGTGGCCGTGACGAGGCCGGCCACCGGCAGGGCGGTGAGCGCCCCGGCCATCAGAGCCATCCGGACGCGGTTGCGGCGCTTCGGGGTGGCAGTGGTGGTGGCAGCGGCGGTCTCGTTACGGAAGGTCATGGATTTCCTTTCGGAGGGCTTTACGAGCGCGCGGAACCAGGCCCTCGGAAGGCCGTCGGTTTCGGGGACACGTCACTCGCGTGGTCCTGCACCGTCCTGCCCGGGGGCGGTTGGCCCGGCCGGAGCGGATCGCTCGGTGCAACGGGTTCGAAGTTACGGGGGTGGCCGTGGCGGTTTCAAGGATTCGAAGGTTTAGCCACGTCAGAGGGCTGTTACCGGGCGTAAAGATCAAGGAAATGGGGCGATTTAAGCCGATTTCCCACCTTTTCCAAGATCAAATCGGCGCTGGAAGTGGCCCGCGCCACTCCGAACGGGCCCGGAAACCGCTGTGAGGCCGCCCACACGGTCGACGGTGCGTGACGACCCGCCAGCCACCGGTGCCGATTCCGCCGCCCCGGCTGTCGGCCCGGGTGGCCCCCACCACAGCCCTCACCCGGAGCGCCCCCTGCCGTCACTCCCGGTGGCGGGCATAGCCTCGGCCCATGAGCAACGAGAGCGATGCGGCGGACACGGCGGACGCGGGAGAGGCGGCCGCCGGTGCGGGTGGGGCGGCGGGCACCGGTGGGGGAGGAGCGGCCGCGGCCGGGGTGCCGACCGGCGCCCAGGACCACGAGGCCGCGGCCGCGCCCGCCGGCTTCGAGCTGGGCACCGACGGCCCCAGCGTGGTCCTGGCCGGCCTGGACGGCTCCGACTCCTCCTGGCGCGCCACCGCCTACGCCGCCGGACTGGCCCGCCGGCAGGGCGCCGTCCTCGCCGTGGCGTACATCCAGCCGATCCTCGGGGCGGCGACCGCCCTGGCCGGGGCCGCGGTGGAGGAGACCACCCAGGAGATCGCCGAGGAACTGCTGGCCGCGCTGCGCGAGGCCGAGCAGCGGGTGCGCGAGGTGTGGAAGGTGGAGTGGCGCTTCCTGACCAGGCGCGGCGACCCGTACACCGGCCTCGCCAAGCTCGCGGACGAGCTGCGCGCCGACGCGGTGGTGGTCGGCGCCTCCGAGCAGGCCGGGCACCGGGTGATCGGTTCGGTGGCGGTCCGGCTGGTGAAGGCCGGCCGCTGGCCGGTCACCGTGGTGCCGTAGCCGTAGCCGTAGCCGTAGCCGTAGCCGTAGCCGTAGCCGTAGCCGTAGCGGTGGCCGCGGCGCTGCAGCCGTGGGCCGTGGGACGTGAGCAGCGCGGTCGTGCGGCCGCGCGGGCCGTGGTCGGTGAGCGGGCAGCCGCCCGAAGGGGGCCGGGGCGGCGGCCGGTAGGGTGCGTGACCATGACGGACACGCGGGGCACGCACCCCTCCGAGCCCGCCCACCCGACCGGCAACGACCTGCACCTGGACCTCCCCGCCACCGGCGGCCGCCGCGCCGCGCTGATGTCGGCGCTGCGCGAGGCGATCCGCAGCGGCAGACTGGCCCCCGGCACCCGGCTGCCCCCCTACCGCGCCCTCGCCGCCGACCTCGGCCTGGCCCGCAACACCGCCGCCGAGGCCTACGCCGAGCTCGTCGCCGAGGGCTGGCTCACCGCCCGCCAGGGCTCCGGCACCACCGTCGCCGAACGCGCCGAACCCGTCCCGCGCGCCCGGGCCCGCCGGCCCTCGCGCCGCCCCGGTCCCATCCACGACCTGCGCCAGGGCCAGCCCGACGCCTCCTCCTTCCCGCGCACCGGCTGGCTCGCCGCCGCCCGCCGGGCCCTCACCGCCGCCCCCAACGAGGCCTTCGGCCCGGGCGACCCCCAGGGCCGGCGCGAACTGCGCACCGTCCTCGCCGACTACCTCGCGCGCGCCCGCGGGGTGCGCACCGACCCCGACCGGATCGTGGTCTGCTCCGGCTTCGCCCACGCGCTGCGGCTGCTCTTCGACGGCGCCTCGCCCGTCCTGCCGTCCGCCGAGCACGGCCCGCTGGCCGTCGAGGCGTACGGGCTGGGGTTCCACCGCGGGCTGCTGGCCGCCGCGGGCGTCACCACCGTGCCGCTGCCGATCGACGAACGGGGCGCCCGCACCGGCGAGTTGGCGCGGCACCCGGACGTCCGGACGGCCCTGCTCACCCCCGCCCACCAGTTCCCGACCGGAGGCCCGCTCGACCCGGGGCGCCGCGCCGCCGTGGTCGACTGGGCGCGCGGGCGCGGCGGGTTGGTCCTGGAGGACGACTACGACGGGGAGTTCCGCTACGACCGCCAGCCGGTCGGCGCCCTCCAGGGGCTCGACCCCGAACGGGTGGTCTACCTCGGCAGCGCCAGCAAGAGCCTGACCCCCGCGCTGCGGCTCGGCTGGATGGTGCTGCCCGACCACCTGGTGGACCGGGTGCTCGCCGCCAAGGGCGAACGCGAGGGCTGGGCCAGCGCCCTGGACCAGCTCACCCTCGCCGAGTTCATCGACTCCGGCGGCTACGACCGCCACGTGCGCCGGATGCGCCGCCGCTACCGGGAGCGCCGCGACCAGCTGGTGGCCGCGCTCGCCGCCCGCGCCCCGCACGTCGAGGTGTCCGGCATCGCGGCCGGGCTGCACGCGGTGCTGCGCCTGGAACCGGGCACCGAGCGTTCGGTGCTCAAGGCCGCCGCCTACCGGGGCCTGGCCGTCGAGGGGCTCGCGGACTACCGGCACCCGGCGGTGGGCGAGGAGGCGATGCCCGCCGTCGACGGCCTGGTGGTCGGCTACGCCACACCGCCGGACCACGCCTACCCGGCGGCGATCGGCGCGCTCTGCGACATCCTGCCGCCGTGCGGGTGAGGTCGGTGGCAGGGCTCCGGGAGGGCGGCGAAGCATAGGCCCCCGGGCGCACCGGCGGGGGCGGAACGCGGGCGGCGTGGTGCCCGGTGTCCGCTCGCCGCTCCTGCGTCGGTACGGACCGGAGCCGAGGAGCGGAACCCTGGCGGAAGCGGGGCCTACGCTCCTTGGTCATGCGCAGAACACATCCGAGCCGCATCGCGCTCGCCGCGTGTCCGGCCCTCGTGGCCGGTCTGCTCCTCTCCGCCGCCCCCGCGGCCCGGGCCGACGGCCGGCTGCCCCTCACGGCCGTCTCCGACCGGCAGACCACCGTCCGGGGCGGCGGGTTCACGCTCACCCTGACGCTCACCAACCCGCACGACACCCCGATCCAGTTCGTCTACCAGAGCGTCCAGGAGACCTACGGCACCGGTCGGCAGGCCGGTCTCAAGTTCACCGCGACGGCCTGCGGCACCCAGACCAACGGGTGCAGTGACAACGTCCACGGCGGCATCGCCCGCTACAACGTGCCGCTCGCCCCGGGCGCCGGCAGCACCTTCACGGTGACGTACACCGTGGCCCCCGATTCGGCCTGCGGCCCGGACGTCCGGATCGACTTCTACTCCTACCTGTACTACGAGTACCAGGGCGGCGAGTCCAACGACTCGGGCATCGTCGACATCCCCGGGACCCAGGTCGCCTGCGCCTGACCCTTGGGTACCGGCGGCACCGGCGGTGCCACCGCCGGACCGCCGCGGGCGCGCGGACCACCCCGGCGCAGGGCCCCGACTGCGCGCCCCCCGATCACCCGTCAGGTGCCGGCTTCCCCCGTGCCGGCACCTGACGGGCCGTTCGCGTTTCCCGGGGGTCCGCGCCGCTGCCGGGGCGGTGTGCCGGGTTGACGCCGGGCGACGGGCTCCGGAACGGCCCGGCCGGGCGGCGGTCGGGGCGGGAAGGCCGTTGGCAGTACGGGGATCGCAGCGGCGAACGGATGTTCCCGGAGTCCTCGGGGCCGTGGGGGCGGACCGGGCGAGATTCACCCTATCGGGGGGTAGTGGGCCTTCGTTCGGGCTCCGCCGGGTCCTGGTGATCTAGGGTTCCGGATGGGCCGCCGCGAGAGGGTGGCCGATACTTCGCGAAATTCGCCAACGCCCCCACTGACACGCGGATCTGACGGTCCGCCATGCCATGCGCCAGGGCGGGCCGGTACGCCCCTGGACGCGTGACCCGATCACAGGAATGGAGAGCCCTGCCGATGACCGTGGACACGAGCCCGGAGGCAGTGCAGGCCAAGCAGCAGAGCCTTGCGACGGCTGCTGCCCGGAACCTTGCCACCACGACCAAGTCCGCACCGCAGATGCAGGAGATCACCTCCCGCTGGCTGCTCAAGGTGCTCCCCTGGGTCCAGGCGGCCGGTGGCGCCTACCGCGTCAACCGCCGGCTCACCTACGCCGTCGGCAACGGGGTGGTGGAGTTCATCAAGACCGGCTCCCAGGTGCGGGTGATCCCGGCCGAGCTGGGCGAGCTGGCCCTGCTGCGGGGCTACGAGGACGAGGACGTCCTCGCCGCCCTGGCCGACCGCTGCCAGCAGCGGGACTTCGGCCCCGGCGAGGTGCTCACCACCCAGGGCGACGCCGCCGACAGGATCTTCCTGATCGCCCACGGCAAGGTCAACAAGATCGGCACCGGCAAGTACGGCGACGAGACCGTGGTCGGCGTGGCCGGCGACGGCGACCGCTTCGGCGAGGACGCGCTGCTGAACCCCGACGCCGTCTGGGAGTTCACGGCCAAGACCGCCACCGCCGGTGTCGCCCTGACGCTGAGCCGGGCGGACTTCGCCACCATCCGGGACAACGCGCCCGGCCTCCAGGAGCACCTCCAGGCCTTCCTGGCCCTGCCGCTCCAGGCGCAGAACGAGCGCGGCGAGGCCGAGATCGCGATGTCGGCCGGCCACCACGGCGAGTACGAGCTGCCCGGCGCCTTCGTGGACTACGAGCTCAAGCCCCGTGAGTACGAGCTGAGCGTCGCGCAGACCGTCCTGAAGGTCCACACCCGCGTCGCGGACCTGTACAACCAGCCGATGAACCAGACCGAGCACCAGCTGCGGCTGACGATCGAGGCCCTGCGCGAGCGCCAGGAGCACGAGCTGGTCAACAACCCGGAGTTCGGCCTGCTCAACAACGCCGACTTCGACCAGCGCATCCAGACCCACTCCGGCCCGCCCACCCCGGACGACCTGGACGAGCTGCTCAACCGCCGCCGCGACCCCGACTACCTGCTGGCCCACCCGCGGACCATCGCCGCGATCGGCCGGGAGCTGAACGCCCGCGGACTGTACCCCACCCACGTCGACCTCGGCGGGCAGCAGGTGCCGGCCTGGCGCGGGGTGCCGATCCTGCCCTGCAACAAGATCCCGATCACCAAGGAGAACACGAGCTCGATCCTGGTGATCCGTACCGGCGAGGACAACCAGGGCGTCATCGGCCTGCACCAGACCGGCATCCCGGACGAGTACCAGCCGTCGCTGTCGGTCCGCTTCATGGGCATCGACGAGAAGGCGATCATCTCGTACCTGGTCAGCGCCTACTACTCGGCCGCCATCCTGGTGCCGGACGCGGTCGGCGTGCTGGAGAACGTGGAGATCGCGCACACCCGCCACTGAGCGCGCGGAACGGCGAGCACGAGCCGTAACCGGTCGGCTCGAAGATCGTTTGACCTGAGGACGGACGGCCTGCCCCCGAGGGCGGGCCGTCCGCCTGACCGTATCTGATCACTTCTGGTCGCGCCTGATGAGCCTTCTGTCACGGCTGCGACCGAGTTCGACCGCTCTGCCTGTTCCGCCCCTTCCATCCGTTCCTTCGCGGCCGGTCGGCCCGAGCCCGTTCCGTCCTCCCCGGACGACCCGAGAGGTGTGTGGAGCCCATGCCCCAGCGTCGGCAGATCCGCCGGATACCGCCTGGCGGCGGTGGGGGATCGGCGCCCGGGCGGCGGGCGCGGCTGGGCGGGGCGGCGGCCGGCGTGGTCGCTCTCTGCGCGCTGGTCGGCGGGGCGACCGCGTCCGGCGCCGGGAACGCCGGCGGGTACCCGCACGGCCCGCACGGCCCGGTGGTGGACGTCTGCGTGTGCAACGAGACCGACATGTCGATGTCGGTGCGGCCGGGCGGACAGGTGACGGTCGGCGTGGACGTGGACGTGGACGTCCAGGTCGGGGTCGGCGTGGTGCCGAGCGTCGGGCCGGGGCACCCGGGGCCCCGGCCTCCGCACGGGCACCACCCCTGCCCCACGCCCAAGCCCACCCCGAAGCCGACCTGGCCTCCGAAGCCCACTGTGCCGCCGAAGCCGACCGGGCCTTCGCAGCCGACCCCGCCGCCGAAGCCCACCGGGCCCCCGATCCACTCGCCGTCCTTCTCGTCGCCCGCCGTCCCCTCGCCGCCGTTCTCCTGGCCGTCGCGTCCGGCGGGCCCGCGCGGTGGGACCGGGCAGCCGGTCGCGGCGCAGACCGGGCCCGGGCAGATCGGGCCGGGCCACGGCGGGGGCGACGAGGACGACGACTGGTACGACGACGACTGGTACGGCGGCCACGGCTGGCACCACCATCATCATCACCACCACCCCTGCCCGAGTCCGAGTCCGGAGCCCACCCCCACCCACACGCCGTCGCCTACCCCGACGCCGACGCCCACTCCGACTCACACGCCGACACCGACGCCGACCCCGACTCCCACGCCAACACCGACGCCGACGCCTACCCCGACGCCGACACTGACGCCCACTCCGACCCCGACTCCCACGCCGACCCCGACTCCCACGCCGACCCCGACTCCCACGCCGACCCCGACTCCCACGCCGACGCCGACGCCCACTCCGACCCCCACACCGACACTGACGCCGACGCCGAGCCTCCCTGCGACGCCCAGCCCTACCCCGACTCCGACGCCCACCCCGACGCCGTCACCGACCGTGCCGTCCCCCAGCCCGACCGCGGCCCCCACCCCGGCGCCCGCGACACCCGCGCCCCCGGCGTCGCCCGCCCCCGCACCGCCGCCGGCGCCCGCTCCGGCGCCCGCACCGGCGGCCCCGGCGGCCCCCGCACCGGCTGTACCCGTCCCGGCCCCGGCGGTCCCCGCGCCCGCGGCCCCCGCGGCGCCGAGTGCGGCCGCGCCCAGCCCGGCGGCCCCCAGCCCCGCGGCGTTGCCCAGTTCGGCGCGTCCGAGCCCGCTGTGGCCGACCCCGTCGGCGCGACCGGTGTTCCACGCCCCGGCGGCGAAGACCGCGCCGATGGCCCGGCGCCACCAGGGCCTCTCGATGACCACCACGATGCTGCTGGTCATGGTCCCCGCCGTGATCGCGGCGGCGGCTCTGCGACCGGGCCGTGGTGGCCGGGGACGCGGCGGCCGCTCGGGCCCGATCTGACCGCCCCCTGACGGCCCGCCGCCCGACCCGGGCGGCGGGCCGGGCGGAGCCGGCCCGGACCGACCCGACCGGGGTTCGCCCCCTTGACCCTTTACGTTCCGTCACGAGCCAATTCAGAGAAGGGAGTTGCCATGTCCGAGTGGGTGGCGTTGATCATCGCCATGGCGTCGGCCTGTGCCGTCGTGGTGGCGGTGGTGGTGCTCAGGCAGCGCCGACCGATCGAGGAGAGCAGCGACGAGACCCCGGACGTCATCGAGTACATCACGATGATGATCGGGGTGGTCTACGCGATCGTCCTCGGTCTCGCCATCGCGGGTGTCTGGGAGGCGCGCGGCGCCGCACAGGACGACCTGTTCCGCGAGGCGCAGTCGCTGCGCGAGGTGAGCGACCGCGCGGTGGTCTACCCGGTGGAGTTCCGGGACCAGGTCCGGGCCGACGTGGACGCCTACGTCTCGTACGTGGTGAACACCGAGTGGGACTACATGAAGAAGAACGGTGCGATCACCGAGAAGGGCGACCAGCTGCTCGAGAAGCTCCGGAACGACGTCGCCACCCGGCCGCCCGCCTCCGACCTGGAGGCGCAGTCCTACCAGCCGGTGATGGACCGGATCGGCCAGACCTCCGAGGCCCGCGACTCGCGCGGACAGAACGCCGGGCCGACGATGCCCGGGGTGGTCTGGCTCGGGCTGATCGGCGGTGCGGTGGTGACCGTCGGCATGCTGTTCGCGCTCCAGATCCGGCGTACGCCGCGGGAGTTGACCCTGGCGCTCTGCTTCAGCGTGCTGATCGCCTTCCTGTTGTTCATGATCTGGGACTTCGACAACCCGTTCTCCCGGAGCGTGTCGGTGACCACCCAGCCGTTCGAGGACCTCTTCCCCTCGCTCAACCTCGGCGACTGAGCGGGTCGGCGGGTCGGCGGCCGCGGTGCTGCAGGCCCGCCGTGCTGCCGGCCCGCTGGCCCGCTCAGTCACCGGCCCGCCGGACCGGTCCGGGCAGATGATCCTCGGATAATCTTGCCCGGATCGTCGGGGGCCGGTCCCCGGCGGAGCCAACGAGGGGATCGTCAGCAGTGTCCGAACCGACGCCGGATCTCGGCGCCCACTTCCCGCCGGCCCGCCCTGAGCGCGCCTGGTGGTGGCTGCCCGCCTCGGAGCGGATCCGGCGGAAGAAGCAGCGCCGGGCCTGGGAGGAGTACCGAGAGCGCTACCGCAAGGAGGACCACGTCAAGGCCAAGCGGCGCAAGCGCCTTCGGAACGAGGGGATCGACTGCTGCGGCGACGGCTGCTGCGAGATCGCCGACCCCTGCATGATCGCCCTGATCCCCGTGATGATGGTCTCCGGCGTCCGCTTCGCCCTCACCGGCGCGCGCCGGGGCCGGACGGCCGACCCGTCCGCCCCCGCCCCGCGCGGGTTCGCGGCCGGGGTGCTGTACGGCGCGGTGCGCTACTACCGCACCGAGGTCAGCCCCCGCCGTCCGGCCTGCTGCCCGTACACGCCGTCCTGCTCGACCTACGCGGTGCAGGCGCTGCACCGGCACGGCGCGCTGCGCGGGGCGCGGCTGACGGCCGGACGGCTGCTGCGCTGCCGCCCGGGCGCGGGCGGGGCGGACCCGGTGCCGCCGCGCTGAGCCGAGGTCGGCCCGCGCGGATGTTCCGCGCGGGCCGTCGCTCGCTTCGACTGCGCGTCAGCGCAGGCTGCTGTCCATCGAGTTGAGCATCGTGCCGGAGGCGTCGTCGTTCTCCAGGGAGAAGGCGAACAGCCCGCCCAGGCCCTTGCTCTTGGCGTAGGCGCCGCGCGCCTGGACGGCCTGCGGGGTGTCACCGGTCCAGAAGTTGGTGCCGTCGTAGACCCAGCTGCTCTCGGTGACCGGGTCCCAGTGGGTCTGCGCCGCGGTCGGGTTGAGCTCCTTCCAGGCGGCCAGGCCGGCCTCCTGGCTCAGCGGCTTCTTTGCCGTCGGGCCGGTCGCGCTCTGGTACAGGCCGTAGTCGGAGCCGGCCGGGACGCCGGTCCAGCCGCGCCAGTAGAACGGGATGCCCAGCACGATCTTGTTCGCCGGGAAGCCGCCGGGGATGCCGTACTCGGGCAGGCCGGTGGTGTAGGCGGCGAGCGTGGTGTCCACGTTGTACTTGCGG
Organism: Kitasatospora sp. Xyl93; assembly: GCF_055383135.1. Lineage (NCBI taxonomy): Bacteria > Bacillati > Actinomycetota > Actinomycetes > Kitasatosporales > Streptomycetaceae > Kitasatospora > Kitasatospora sp. Xyl93. Next base: position 7,569,356 of record NZ_AP029185.1, read on the forward strand.
GTGCCCGGGGTGATCGGCGTGGTCGGGTCGGCCGGGCTGTCGTGCAGCGGGTCCTGGTGGTTGGTCGGGCCCTTGGCGTCCCACGCGCCGTGCATGTCGTAGGACATCACGTCGGCGAAGTCCAGGTAGGCGCCGATCTTGTCGGTCTCCAGCTGGGCGACCTTGTCCTGGCCGCTGGGCAGCGCGGCGGTCAGCAGGTAGCGCTTGCCCTGGGCGGAGCCGAGGGCGTCCAGCTGGGTGCGGAACTCCTTGAGCAGCAGGGTGAAGTTCTGCTTGTCGGCCGCGGAGTAGTGGTTGCCGGCGTGGCCGCCGGCCGAGCCCGGGTACTCCCAGTCGAGGTCGATGCCGTCGAAGAGGCCCGCCGCCGAGGCAGGACCGCCGGAGGCGTCACCGGCCACGCCGGTCGGCAGGTTCCCCTTGAGGAACATGTCGACGCAGGAGGAGACGAAGGCCTTCCGGGAGCTGTCGGTGGCCGCCGCGTCGGAGAAGTACTTGGAGTACGTCCAGCCGCCGATCGAGATGGTGAAGCGCAGGTTCGGGTACTTGGCCTTCAGCTGGCGCAGCTGGTTGAAGTTGCCCTTGAGCGGCTGCTCCCAGGTGTCGCCGGTGCCGTCCACGCTGGTGCCGGAGTTGTAGTCGGCCTGGTAGTCGGCGTAGGCGTCGCCCGCGCCGTCACCGGCGTTCGGGTTGGACTCGTTGGACGAGTCGGAGGCCTTCACCGCCTGGAAGCAGGTGAACCTGGTGGGGTCGATGTTGGCGAACGCGTAGTGGATGACGTCCAGCTTGCCCGCCGCACCGCTGGTGTCGACGTTCTTCGCGTGGTACGCGTTCTCGTAGACGCCCCACTGGTCGAAGTACGCCGAGCGGATCGGCCGTTGCGCGGGCGCGGCCGCGGTGGTGGTGCTCACCGGCGCGGACTGGGCGGAGGCGTGGCCGCCGGAGTAGCCCTGGACGCTGAAGGTGTAGCTCCTGCCCGGCAGCAGCGAGCTGACCGCGACCGAGGTGCCCATCGAGGTGGCGACCAGCTGGCCGTTGGACCACACCTTGTAGGCGACCGGGCCGTCACCGCTGGTGAGGGTGGACGGCTGCCAGGTGAGCACCACCGCGTCGGACGTCGTCCTGGTGACCGCGAAGCCGGTCGGGGTGGTGACCTTGCCGTCCCCGGCCGGGCCGGTCGCCGTGGCCGTCGGGGTCGGGGTGGTGGTCGTGGGGGTGCCCGTCGGGCTGCCGGTGGCGGTCGGGCTGCTGGTCGCGGTCGGGCTGGCCGTGGCGGTCGGGCTCGCGGTGGCCGTCGGGCTGGCGGTCGAGGTGGGGCCGCCCGGGCCGGTCAGCGTGAGGTCGTCCGCGTAGTACGTCCCGGTGCCGTACCAGCCGTGGGTGAAGACCGTGACGGAGGTCGTGGCGGCCCCCGTGGTGAAGGTGGTGCTCAGCTGGTTCCAGCCGGTCCCGCCCGGCGTCCAGGCCGAGGAGTTGACCCCGCCGCCGGTGGCGCCCAGGTAGACGTAGCTGCCCTGGACCCAGCCGGCCAGGGTGTACGTGGTGTTCGGCCGGACGGTGACGGTCTGCTGGCACTGGGCGGTGTCGGCGGCCGAGGCGGCGCCGCTGAGGGCGCGGCTCCCGCCGTGCACCGGGGTGGTGACGACGGAGCCGTTGGAGCAGCTCCAGCCGGCCAGGGTGCCGGTCTCGAAGCCGCCGTTGGCCAGCAGGTCGACCGGGGCGGCCGAGGCGGAGCCGAAGGTCAGGGCGATGGCCGCGCCGCTGGTGGTCAGGGTGGCGGCCAGGGCCAGGGCGGTGGCCCTTCTGCGGTGGGCGGCCCGGCGGCCGGCGCGCTCCCCGGAGGGGTGAGCGGGCCGTGCGGGCAGGACACGGTCGTGCATGCGGTGGGTCCTCCGGATGTGTGGGGGTTCCGGCGGTGCGGTGGCCCGGGGCGGGCCGAGGGGAGCCGGCCCGGGCGCGGTGGGGGCGCGCGGGCTGGTGACGCGTGCTGACGAACGGTGCGCGGACCTGCCGGGCCGTCGACCCGGACACGTCACGACTGAACAGATTGGACTGGACCAATATTCGCCGTCAAGGGTGTCCGCCCGCTGGACCGTTCCGGGCCGGGCCGGCGGCGGCCCGGTAGGTTGGCCGGACGAGCAGGCCGTCGAACGGAGGAGGCGCGATGGACAGCCAGGACTGGGACGACCGCTACGCCGCGAGCGAGCTGGTGTGGGGCTCCGCGCCCAACCGGTGGGTGGTCCGCGAACTGACCGGCCGCACCCCCGGGCACGCCCTCGACCTGGCCGCCGGAGAGGGGCGCAACGCCATCTGGCTGGCCGCCCAGGGCTGGGAGGTCACCGGACTGGACTTCTCCGCCGTCGCCCTGGAACGCGCCGAACGGCTCACCGCGGAACTGCCCGACGAGGTCGCCGACCGGCTCACCTGGCGCCACGGCGACGCCCGCGCCCTGGAGGCCGCCGCCGGCGACTACGACCTCGTCCTGGTCGCCTACCTGCACCTGCCCGCCGCGGACCGCCGGGCGGCGCTGCGCCGCGCCGCCGACGCGCTCGCCCCCGGCGGCACCCTGCTGGTCATCGGGCACGACCTGAGCAACCTCACCGAGGGCGTCGGCGGCCCGCAGGACCCGGCCGTGCTCTTCACCCCGGACGACGTCCTGGCCGACCTCGCCGACCGCGGGCTGCGCACCGTCCGGGCCGAGCGGGTGCACCGTACGGTCGGCGGCGAGCCCGGCCACCGGCGCGGCGAGCCCGGCCACCGGCGCGACGAGGGCGGCCAGGACGACCAGGGCGGCCGGGTGGCGGTGGACGCGCTGGTGCGGCTGGAGCGCAGCGCCGGCTGACGGATCCGGCGCTCCGCCCGTCCGGCGGCACCTGCCGGACGGCGGCGCCGGTTCCGCCCGGCGGCGGACGACAGCTGACGTGGCGTCAACTAGCGTGTGGGCATGAGGACTCACGCGCTCGCGGCGGTCGTGGCCGCCGTCGTGCTGCTGGCCGGATGCGGTGGCTCGGACTCCGGGTCCGGCGACCGGGAGGGGCCGGCGCCCGGCCCCACCGGTGCACCGGCGACCACCGGCGCACCAGCGGTCACCGAGGCCCCCGCCGGTGCCGAGCACCGCGCCGACGGCGCCCGGCTGCTCTACCGCGCAGGCGGTGGCCGCAGCGCGCAGAACCCCGCCTTCGCCCCGGACGGCCGCTCGGTGCTGCTGACCGAGTTCGGCGGGGGCTACAACCAGGGCGCCGCCGCCCTCGGCGTCCTGGCGCTGGACGGCGGTGCCCCGCGCAAGGTGCTGGAGGACCCCGACCGGACGGCCGTCAACCTCCCCGGCTCCAGCTGGAACGCCGCCGCCGACGCCTTCGTCTTCGCCACCGACCGGGAGTCCGGGCACGACGAGGTCTGGCTGATGAGGCCGGGCGGCGCCCCCGAGCGGGTGACCAGCCACGCCGACGGCAGCGGCTACAGCGAGCCGAGCTTCTCCCCGGACGGCGAGTGGATCGTCTTCCAGCGGAGCCGGGAGCCGGAGCACCCCGCCGCGCGGGGCGACGCGGGCGAGCAGGGCTCGCTCTGGAAGGTCCGCCGTGGGGGCGGCGCGCCCGTCCTGCTGGTGGACGGCCGGGGCACCGGCAGCGACAACCGGCAGCCGAACTGGTCCCCGAAGGGCGACCGGATTGTCTTCCAGCGGCGGACCGCCGGCGGCGAGGACTGGTCGCTGTGGACGGTGGACGCGGACGGCGGCGGGCTGCGCCGGGTCGTCGACGCGCCGGGCGAGCACACCGACCCCAGCTGGTCCCCGGACGGCCGCTTCCTGGTGTTCTCCTCCACCCTGGGCGACCTGCCGAACGCCCAGGTCTTCGCGGTGGACGCCGTCGGCGGCACTCCCGTCCGGGTGACCCGGGACGACACCGCCTACGACGGCGCACCGAGCTGGTCCCCGGACGGGCGGTGGATCGCCTTCGAGTCCGCCCCGGGCGGCGAGGCCGGGCCCGCCGCCCTCTGGCTCGTCCGGGCCCCGAGCACCCGTTAGCCGACGGTGATCGTCACCACCGAGTACTGCGCGACGGTCAGCGGCACGCTGACCGTCCCGGCGGTGACGGTGTACGGGACGGCTTTGGGCGCCGGGTCGGTGCCGTCCGGGCCGGCGACGGTGACGGCGGTGACACCCGCGCCGGCCGGGAGGGCGTAGGAGAGCGTGCAGTTGGCGGGTGTGCTGCGGAACGCCGCCGGGGTGTCGCCGAAATTGGTGAAGTTCACCAGGTGGACGACGGTGTCGGCGCCGAGCCGCCGGGCGTCCAGGAAGATCCGGCGGTCCCCGGCCAGGGTGACCGCGGGCGGGGCGGACTGCCGGACGGCGGTGAGCAGTTGGTCCGCCGAGGCCTGGTCGGTCCTGGTGAGGTAGCTCAGCCCGGGCAGCCCCTTGACGTACCAGCAGCTGCCGCTGCCGTAGGAGTTCTGCCTGCCGGCGGGCAGCGGGTCGGCCCGGCGCAGGCCGAGCACGTCGGAGAGCGCGAACTCGGCCCGCTGGCCGCCCAGTTCGTCCAGCGCGGTGGGTGCCGGGCCGGTGATCACGATCGTCCCGCCGGCCGAGACGAAGCCGCGCAGCAGCGCCGCCTCGGCGTCCGAGACCGCCTGGAGGTTCGGCAACAGCAGGACCTTGAAGCGGGCCAGGTCCTCGGCGGTCAGGCCGGGACTGGGCACGGTGTCGAACGGGACGTGGGCGTAGACCAGCGCCTTGACGGTGCCCCGGAACTCGCCGAGCCAGGGGAGGGCGGCGCAGCTCATCTCCGGGTCGTCGCCGCCCCACCAGTCGGTGACCCCGGCCGGCGCCGTGGCGTTGACGTACATCCCGTTGCCCTCGCCCGGGGCCACGTAGTCCCGGGACGGCGCCGAGTGGTAGACGCCGACCTGCGCGATCGGGGCCGGGTCGTAGAGCTTCGCCTGGTTGGTGCGCACGAAGCGGTACATCCGGGTGCGCATCGCGGCGTCCACGGTGTCGTTCTTGAACGGGGTCTTCACCTCGTACGGGTTGCAGCCGGCCGCGATCAGCTGGGACATCACCAGCGAGGCGTCGTCGGCCTGCCAGCCGTAGGAGAAGGCCCAGGCCGGCTTGGTGCCGCTGGCGGCGCGGGCGTACTTGTACATGGAGATCAGGCAGACCCAGTCGGAGGCGGTGGCGTGCCGCATGCCGTCGTAGTTGCCGAGGATGTCCACCTCCCAGACCTGGCCGACGGCGCCGGGGGCCTGGCGCAGGTAGCCGCCGTCCAGGCCGATCGAGGTGGCGTAGCGGTAGTCCATCGAGACGGTCTCGACGAAGGTGACCAGGTCGGGGTTGACCGAGCGGCCCGCGTCGGCGATGTCCAGCTGGAACCGGAGCAGGTTGCGGTGGCGCCACTCCACGTAGCGTCGGAAGACCGGGTCGGCGAAGTCCGCGGCCTTGGGCAGGGCCAGGCCGGTGTCGGCCTTGAACGCGGCCGCGCCCCAGGTGGAGGCGTCGCACCAGGAGAGCACACCGTCGAAGTAGATCGGGACGTCCGGCCAGATGCCGTCCACGCCGGTCGCGGCCACGCCCTTGATCCGCTTGAGGTAGTAGTCCCGCCAGGGCGAGTTGGGGCTGAGCCAGACGCTCTCGTCCCCCGGGTCGACCCAGACCACCACGCTGCCGTAGAACACGTTGGGCTTGCCGGCGAGGTCGCGCTGGACCCAGTTCCTGCCCTGGTCGTTCTTGTAGAAGGAACGCCCCTTCTCGCCGCCGGGGGAGATCAGCTCCAGGGACGGGTAGTACATGACGACCTTGAGGCCGGCGGCGTGGGCCAGGCCGGTGAACGTCTTCACCTCGGCCATGTGGGCGGCGAACTGGGCGTCGGTGAGCCAGTCGGAGAGCAGGGTGTCCAGCTCGATGACGCTCACCTCCTGCGCCTTGAGGGCGTCGATGTAGCCCTGCATGTCGGCGGGCTCGTTGAAGGTGCCGTCGGCGATGCGGGCGTAGCGGGCCCAGTCCGGCCAGACCTGCGCGGCGGTGGCGGTGCCGGTGCGCAGGCCGGCGTTCCGCGCGGCCGGCCGGCTGCCGTCGTACTGCGCGGTGCCGTGGTCGGTGTCCGGCGTCGCGGCGGCCCGGGCGGTGCCGCCGGGCAGCAGCCGTACGGTGGCCAGGGCGCCGCCCGCGCCGAGGCCGGCCCGGAGCAGCCGGCGGCGGCCGAGGCGGGATCTCCCGGGTCGTTCCGGTGTTGCGTGCCGTTCGGTTCCTTCGTGCTGCTCGGGCATGGTGGTCCCCCCAGCGTGAGCGGGCCGGCGCGGGTCGGCGTGGCCCGGGAACGGTCGTGAGCACTGCGAGTCGTGAGCACTGCGGGTCGTGGACGCGGCGGGTCCTGAGCGCCGCGACGGGTGCGCGGGCGGCGCGTCGGCTCCGCCGGGCGCCGTCCTGGGGCCGACCCTAGACTGTGCGCTGCTCCGGTCGTCCGGTCGCGGTCCACGGCTACGCCAGACGCCGGACCGCCGGTTCCCTCAGTGTGCGGACCGTCGTCGGGGTGAGGGCCGGGGGAGTTCGGGGTACAGGTGCTCCCAGGACGCCGTCGATGATCATAAATTCTCTACAGTGCTGTAGATTCGCGGCACGGGCGGTGGCAGAACGAGGAGGACGCGATGAGCGTTTCACTGGCCAAGGGACAGAAGATCAGCCTGGAGAAGCCGGGAGGTGGGCAGCTGAGCCTGGTCCGGATGGGTCTCGGCTGGAAGGCCGTGGAGCGCAAGGGCTTCATGGCCAAGCTGCTCGCGGCCGGCCGGGAGATCGACCTGGACGCGTCGGCGGTGCTGTTCGCCCAGGGGCGGCCGGTGGACGTGGTCTTCTTCCAGCACCTCAACAGCGACGACGGTTCCGTCCGGCACAGTGGGGACAACCTGGTCGGGGGCTCGGGCGACGCGAGCGACGACGAGTCGATCACGGTCGACCTGACCAGCGTCGCGGCCGAGGTCGACCAGATCCTCTTCACCGTCAACTCCTTCACCGGGCAGACCTTCCAGGAGGTCGAGGCGGCCTTCTGCCGGCTCGTGGACGAGACCACCGGCGTCGAGCTGGCGCGCTACACGCTCACCGGCGGCGGCCCGTACACCGCCCAGATCATGGCCAAGGTGCAGCGCACGCCGACCGGTTGGCAGATGGCCGCGATCGGCCAGCCGGCCAGTGGGCGGACCTTCCAGGACCTGATGCCGGAGCTGGTCAAGCACCTCTGAGTCACCGTCCGGGCCTTCGTCCGGCCTTCCCTCCGAGGCGCCTCCGAGGCGCTTCGGAGGGTTCCGGCGCGTGGTGCCCGGCGCCCGGTGCGCGCTGCCCGGTGCACGCCGCCCGGCGAACCGCCGTCAGTCGATGTCGCGGCGCCGGAACCCGGCCAGGGCCAGGGCGACCAGGGCGGCCGCGACCAGGGTGAGCACCACGAGCGGCGTCCAGTCCATCGCGGCCGCCGGGAGCCGGGGCACCCGGCCGTACGGGGAGAGCCGCTCCAGGCCCGCGGGGAGGTCGAGCAGCGGGCCCAGGTAGCCGATCACGAAGGCGTACGCGGGCACCAGCCAGGCCAGCGGCGCCGCCCGGGGCAGCCAGCCGTACACCGCGGCGGCGAAACCCACCGTCACCCACTGGGCGGGCGCGAAGGCCAGCGCCGCGCCGGTCAGCCGGAGGAACGCGCCCCCGTCGCCGCTGGACAGCGCGCCGGCCAGGCCGAAGCCCGCACCCGCCGCGAGCAGCACGGCGGTGGATCCCAGCAGCGCCGCCGCCAGGTGCCCGCCCAGCCAGGCGGACCGCGACACGCCGGTGGCCAGTACCGGCACCGCCCGTCCGGCGCTCTCCTCGGCGCGCGGGCGCAGCGTGGCCAGCACCGCGTGGACGCCGCCGACCACCGCGACCACCAGCATGGTCAGCGCGGCGTAGGAGTCGGCGAGGGTGTGCCCGCCGAGCCGGTCCAGCGCCTCCCGGATCCGGTCGACGTCCTTGAGCATCGAGTCGGCGCTGCCGAGTAGTGAGCCGTACATGGCGCCGACCAGCAGCAGGGCGGCCGCGAAACCGCCGAGCAGGCCGCGGTGCAGGCGCAGCGCGAGGCCGAACGGGGTGCCCAGGGCCGGGCCGCCGGTGGCCGGGCCGGGGCGGGCGGCGCGCAGGCCGGCGCCGTGGTCCCGGCGGTTGCTGAGCGCGAACCCGGCGGCGCCGGTCACGGCGGTCAGGGCGAGCGCGGGCAGCAGCGGCCACCAGCGGTCGTCCACGAAGGGGTAGCCGCGCTGCAGCCAGCCGATCGGCGAGGCCCAGGAGAGGGCGCCCGAGCCGGCGTCCCCGGCGGCGCGCAGCGCGTAGGCGGCGCCGAGCACGGCGAGGGCCAGCCCGGAGGCGGCCCGGGTGTGCGCGCTGAGCTGGACGGTGACGGCCGCCACCGCGGCGAACAGCAGCCCGGCGAGGGCGGCCGAGGCTCCGTACAGCGCCGATCCGGCGGCGCTGAGGCCGGGGATGCCGAGTGCGGGCAGGCCGGCGGCGAGCAGCAGGCCGAGTGCGAGGTCGGCGACGGCGGCGGTGGCGAGGGCGGCGGCGAGCGGGGCGTGCCGGCCGACGGCGGCGGACCGGAGCAGTTCGGCGCGTCCGCTCTCCTCCTCGCCCCGGGTGTGCCGGGTGACGGTCAGGACGCTCAGCAGCCCGGTCAGCACGGCCAGCAGGCCGAGCAGCCGGTGGCCCAGCATGGCGCCCCAGGTGTAGTCGGCCAGGTAGTGGGCCGGGCCGCTCAGGGCGAGCATCGCCGGGTTGTCCGAGCCGTGGGCGATCGAGGCGCGGTCGGCGGCGGTCGGGTACACGGTGTGGACGCTGCCGGCGGTGGCCAGGGTGACCAGCCAGAGGCCGAGCACCCAGGCGGACAGCCGGAGGCGGTCGCGGCGCAGGGCGAAGCGGAGCAGCACGGCGGTGCCGGCCAGGGTGGTGCGGGCCGCCGGGCGGCGGGGTGCGGCGGCGCGGCCGGTGGCCGGCTCGGCGGTGGTGGCGGTCATCGCGCGGCCTCGTCCTCGGCGCGGTGCCCGTCGGCGGCCGACCCGTCGCCGTAGTGGCGCAGCATGAGCTCCTCCAGGGTGGGCGGGTGGCTGATCAGGCCGCGCAGTCCGGCCGCGCTCAGCGCCCTGACGGCGGCGTCGAGTTGGGCGCCGTCCACGGCGAACCGGACCAGGTCGCCCTCGGTGCGCAGGCCGTGCACGCCGGGCAGCGTGTCCAGTCCGGCGACCGGGCGCAGGGTCCGGGCCTCGACGGTGGTGCGGGTGAGGTGGCGCAGCTCGCCGAGGGTGCCGCTCTGCACGACCCGGCCGTGCCGGAGGATGCTGACGCGGTCGCCCAGCTTCTCCACCTCGTCCAGGATGTGGCTGGAGAGCAGGACGGTGCGGCCCTCGTGCTTGGCCCGGCGCACGACGTCCTGGAAGACCACCTCCATCAGCGGGTCGAGGCCGGAGGTCGGCTCGTCGAGCAGCAGCAGTTCGGCGTCGGAGGCGAGCGCGGCGACGATGGCGACCTTCTGCCGGTTGCCCTTGGAGTAGCTGCGGCCCTTCTTGGTCGGGTCGAGGTCGAAGCGCTCGATCAGCTCGTCCCGGCGGCGGCGGTCGAGCCGGCCGCGCAGCCGGGAGAGCAGGTCGATGGCCTCGCCGCCGGTGAGGTTGGGCCAGAGTTCGACGTCGCCGGGCACGTAGGCGAGGCGGCGGTGCAGTTCGACGGCGTCGTGCCACGGGTCCTTGCCGAGCATCCGGGCGCTGCCGCCGTCGGCGCGCAGCAGGCCGAGGAGGATGCGGATGGTCGTGGACTTCCCGGCCCCGTTGGGCCCGAGGAAGCCGTGGACCTCGCCGGTCTCGACGGTGAGGTCGAGGCCGTCCAGTGCGGTGGACCGGCCGAAGTTCTTGCGCAGGCCGGACAGGGTGATGGCCGTGGTCATGCTTTTGAAGATACCGTAGTTTCAGAAAAACGTGAAGATTGAGAAGGCGTTAAAGTTCGGGAGCAGGGACGAGTGATCACCGGAAAGAGGTGCAGGGTGGTGCAGGGGACGAAGGCGGCGGAAGGTCCGGAGCGGGAGCGCGAGGACAAGGCGGTGTCGGACTTCGTCGAGCGCTTCGCGGCGGAGCTGGTGGTCGCGGGCATGGGACGGATGCCGTCCCGGATCTTCTCCTGCCTGATGGCGGAGGAGAGCGGGGTGCTCACCTCCGCCGAGCTCTCCGAGCGCCTGCGGATCAGCCCGGCCGCGGTCTCCGGTGCGATGCGCTACCTGATCCAGGTCGGTCTGGTCGCCAAGGAGCGCGAGCCCGGCTCCCGGCGGGACCGCTACCGGGTGCTCAACGACGTCTGGTTCGAGTCGCTGACCCGGCGCGACGAGATCATGCTGCGCTGGATCCGGGTGCTGCGGGACGGCGAGGCCACCGTCGGTGCCGGGACGGTGGCGGGGGAGCGGCTGGCGGAGAGCGCCGACTTCTTCGAGTTCATGATCGACGAGCTGCACGGGATGCTGGGCCGCTGGCGCGAGCACCGCGCGGCCCAGACGCGGTAGCCGCCCGCGGGCGGCGCGGAGGGAACGCGCGCGTCGTCGACGCCTCCGGGCGGTCGGGCCGACGGCGCCGGGAGTCGTGAACGGTGGTGGGGCGCGGCTCCCGGAGCGGGAACCGCGCCCCCGGGCTCACTTCGTCGGGGCGGCCGACGGCGAGAACGCGGCGCTTGGCGTGCTCCCGGGTGCGCCGCTCGGAGTGGTGGCGGCGGTCGGGGTGGCGCCGGCCGTCGGGGTGGGGCAGCCGGGGAGCGGCGTCGCGGTCGGGGTGCCGGTGGGCGTGGCGGCCGGGGACGGGGTGCCCGTCGGGGTGGGCGTGCCGGTGGGCGTGGCCGTCGGGTCCGGGCAGGCGGTGGGCGTACCGGTCGGGGTGCCCGTCGGCGTGCCGGTGGGCGTGCCGGTCGGGGTCGCCGTCGGGGAGGTGCCGCCGCTCGGGGTGGTCGTCGGCGTCGCGGACGGCGAGGCCGAACCGCCGGGCGTGGGCGTGGCGGTGGGGCTCGGGCTCGTCGTCGGCCGGGCGCTCGGCGACTGGTCCGGAGTCGGGGTGACCGGGGTGGTCGGCTGCGGCTCCGTGGTGGGCGTGCCACCGGTGCCCGCACCCGAGCCGCCGGCCGACGGGCCCGGGAGGTACGGCGTGCCCGGTGAGACCGGCGGAACCGGGGAGCCGGGACGGTTCGGGACGGTGGTCACCGTGCCGCTGCCGAAGTGCGCCATCCAGTTGCGCACCGTCCGCAGGTACTCGCCCGAGTTGTTGTAGCTGAGCACCGCCCGGTCGAGCTGGGCCGGGTCGGCGAGGTCGCGGCCGCCCGCGCACAGGTAGCGGCCGGCGCTCTCGGTGGCGTCGAAGACGTTGTTCGGGTCGGCCTTGCCGTCGCCGTTGGCGTCCACGCCCCAGGAGGCCCAGGTGGACGGGATGAACTGCATCGGCCCGACGGCGCGGTCCCAGCGGGCGTCGCCGTCGTAGCGGCCGCCGTCGGTGTCGGATATCGCGGCGAAGCCGTTGCCGTCCAGGGCCGGGCCGAGGATCGGGGTGAGCGTCGTGCCCGTCGCGTCCACCCGGCCGCCGTTGGCCTGGCCGGACTCGACCTGGCCGATCGCGGCGAGCAGCTGCCAGGGCAGGTGGCAGCCAGGCGAGCGCTGCGCCAGCGCGGCCTCCGCCTGCCGGTAGGCGGCGAGCACGGTGGCGGGCAGCGCGGGCCCGGTGGCCGCGAACGGGCCGGCCGAGGGCAGGCCGGGCAGCGCGCCGGGCGGCTGCGGGAGGTGGACGGTGCCGCCGCCGTCGGCCGGGACGCCGGTGCCGAAGGTGCCGGGGAGGTCGGTCGAGGGGCCGCCGGTGGGCAGGGCGCGGCCGGCGCCCTGGCCCGCGGCGCCGTTCGTCGGGCCGGCGTCGGCGGCCGCGACCGGGGCTAGCCCGATGCCCGTCACCTGAGAGCCGGTCAGCGCGGCCAGCGCGGCGAAGGCCGCCGCGGTTCCCGTGAGCCGCTTGCCGATCCGGAGCCTGCGCCCGCCCCCGGCCTTGCCGATCCGCGCCGTCATCCGCTACCCCTCCCCGTCGCCGCCCGGACCCTCCCGGAACGGTTGAGCTGCCGTCATCGTGCCCGTCCCACCGAGGGCCGGGCCCACCACCGGACGATTAGTATCACGACGATCTGACAGGGACAGGGTGACCGGGAGGTGGACCGGAGCCCGCCGAGGGGTTGAATCGGCACTTCAGCGGGGGTGTGGCCGGGGTCCGCGGAGTTCCGGGACCTCGGCCGTCTGTCGCTTCGTCGGCCGTGCCCGGCCGCAACTTCCTTTCCGGTACGGAAAGTTGACCGGGAGGCCAACTGCGGTGGGACGGGCGCTCCCCGGCGCCGGACCGGCGGTTCGGAGCGCGGGGGTGGTGCGTGCGCGGTGTTCCGGGCCCCCGGCGCCGCCCGTGGCCGACCCTCCTGACCTGCCGAAACGCCGGGCGCCCGGCCGGCGCCCTCTACCAGGACGGGCGTCCGGACGCCAGGGGGTCGCCCCGAGTCCGCCCTGGACGGGTGACGTTCTGGTGAAAATGGGCATGCCAGGAATCACCGCCCGGCATGCTGTGCCGCGTGACGATGCGGATGGAGGACCGGACCGTGAGCGCGAACCTGCCGGAGACCGTCGCCGAGGGAGCGGTCGTCCTGCCGGCTCCCCCTCGGGTGGTGGACGACCTGGCCCGTGACCTGACCCAGGCCGCCGCGGCCGTCCGGGCGGTGTCGCGCACCTGCCGCTCCGGCGGGGACGTCGCGGTCGCCGCGTACACCGCCGTGGTCTGCACCGCGCGGTCGGCGGCCGGCGCCCTGGAGGAGGCCGCCGCCTGGTGCCGGCAGGCCCCCGAGGCCGAGGTGCACTCGCTGGCCTGGGCGCGGGTGCCGGGCCACCGGGAGGACGTCCACGAGTACCGCGTCACCATGGCCGTCAGCTTCCCCGACGGCGACACCGGCGAGCACCTGGGCGACACCCACCACGCCTGGCGCTGAAGTCGTATCATCGCCCCCATGGTTGAGGGGGGTACGAACGAGATGGTGAACAGTCCGACCACCGATCCGGACGGCACGGCCGGCGGGGAGCGGGCCGGCGGCCCGCGGGAGCTCCCGCGGGCCGCCGCCGTCCTGGTCACCGTGCTCGCGGCGGCGTTCGGCGCCGCGGTGCTGCTCGCGGTGTTCCACTGGCTGGGGTGGTCCGTGCCGTGGATCGGCTGGATCGTCGCCAAGGCCGGGATCAAGCTCGCCGTCGGCGGCTTCGCCGGGCTGGCCGTCGCCGCAACCTGGCTCCGGGCCAGGCTGCGGGCGCGGCGGAGTTGACCGCCTCCGTGGTCAGTCCGCCTGCGGCGAGGGGCAGGTGAGGTCGCGCTCGGGTGCCCGGTCGGCCAGCAGGTAGCGCTCGACCACCTCGGTGACGCAGGAGTTGGGGCCCGGGTACTGGCCGTGGTCGCCGTTGCCGGTGACGGTGACCAGCCGGGAGCCGCGCAGCGCGCGGTGGGCGCCGAGCGCCGCCTCGTAGTACGTCGACGGATCGTGCACCGAGTTGAGCATCAGCGTCGTCGGCAGGTGGGCGCCGGTCACCTCGACCCTGGGCGCCGGGGCGGCCGGCCAGGCGGCGCAGACCGCGCTGAAGGCGAGCGTCCGGGCGCCGGCCAGCGGCCGGCGGGCGGTGTTCTCGGCGCCGCGCTCGATCCAGGTGTCCAGGTCCCTGGTCCACGGGGTGTCGTTGCAGGTCACCGCGAAGTACTCGGCGAGGAACTCCGGGCTGAGGTAGCCGTCGAAGGCCTTCGCGGCCGCCGCGCGGGTGGCCGGGTCCGCGGCCTGCCAGTCGTCGACGGTGGCCAGGATCCGGGCCAGGTCAGGAAAGTCGGACGCCCGGTAGATCGCCGACATGGCGAGGCTGTCCAGCTGGTTCGGGCCGATCGTCACCGCGCCCTCGACGACGGGCGAGTCGTGCAGCGCGGCGCGCCGCCGCTCCCAGTGCGCCCGCACCTGCTCCGGCGTGGCGCCCCAGTGGTAGGTGGCGTCCCGGGCCGCGAGCCAGGGCACGAAGTCCTCGTCGAAGCGGCGCTGGAAGCTCATCGGCTGGCCCAGCTCGTACCTCTCCCAGGTGCCGTCGAAGCCGATGTTGCTGTCCAGTACCATCCGTTCGACCCGGTGGGGGAAGAGCGTCCCGTAGTAGGCGCCGATCATCGAGGCGTAGGACGGGCCGTAGTAGCTGAGTTTGCGCTCGCCGAGCAGGCCGCGGAACAGGTCGATGTCGTGGGCGGTCTGCTCGGTGTTCAGGCGGGGAAGCAGGTCGCCGGTGCGCTCCCGGCAACTCTCGGCCAGCTTCTTGGAGTTGGCGATCACCCGGTCGATCGCGGCGGGGGACCGGTCGCGGTAGTCGCCGGCCAGGAACTCCTGGAACTCCTCCTTGGTCTGGCAGACCGCCCTGGTGCTCTCGCCGACCCCGCGCTGGTCGAAGCCGACGATGTCGTACGCGGCGGCGACCGCCGGGGCGCCGGCGGCCAGATCGGCCGGGCGCAGCAGCCCGGTGCCGCCGGGCCCGCCGGCCGCCATCAGCAGGGCGCCCTTGCGCCGCGCCGGGTCGGTGGCGCGGTGCCGGGAGACGGCGATGGTCAGGTCCGCGCCGACGCCGGGGTGGTGCCAGTCGCGCGGGACGGCCATGCTGGCGCAGTCCAGGGCGGGCCGCCGGGTGCAGGGCTGCCAGTCCAGGATCTGGCGGGTGTAGCGGGCGGGCGCCGGGTCGGCGTCGCCCGGGTCGCGGCCGGTGGTGGCGTCGGCGGGCGCGGGCAGGCCGGCCAGTACGGCGGCGGCGACGGCCAGGGCGGCGCGCCGGGCGCGGGGTGCGCGCCCGGCGGCCGGGGCCTGCTGGGTCGAGGTGTGGTGGGCCGGGGCCGGCTGGGCCGCGGCGGCCCGGGCCGGGGTCGTGGTCGTGGTCACGGGGACGATCCTCTCCGCGCCCGGCCCGGTGATCGATCATGCCCACTGCCGTCTTCGGAGTGGTGCTGGGTACACCCCCGCCGGGGCGGGGCCCCAGGGCCCGCCCTCAGTAACCGGCGGTGAAGCGGGCCCCGCGGTGGGCGGGCTCCTCGATCTCGTCGAGGAGCGCGACGGCGAGGTCCTCCATGGAGATCGCCGAGTTGCCCTCGGCGTCGACCAGCAGCTCGTCGCGGCCGGTCCGGAACCGGCCGGTGCGCACGCCCGGCTCCAGCAGCGCGGCCGGGCTCAGGTACGTCCAGTCGACGTCCGGGCCGGCGGCGCGGTAGTGGTCGAGCTGCTCGCCGCAGGCCAGGGCGATCGGCCGGATCGCGTCGGGGAAGCCGGGGCTGTCGACCAGGACGGTCCCGTCGCCGCCCGGGACGAGGAGGCTGCCCGCGCCGCCGACGGCCAGCAGCCGCACGCCGGTGCCGGCGATCCCGGCGAGCAGGCCCTTGGTCGCGACGGCCAGTTCGTGCTCGCTGCCGGGCACCGGACGGGTGGCGGTGACCACCACGTCCTGTCCGGCCGCGATCCGGGCGACGTCCTCGGGGTCGCGGGCGTCGCCGACGACCAGGGCGACGGTGGCCGGCAGGCCGTGCGGCTTCGCCGGGTCCCGGACGACGGCGGTGACCTGGTGTCCGCGGGCCACGGCCTCGGCCACGACCCGGCTGCCGACGTTGCCGGTGGCGCCGAACACGGTGATGCGCATGGGGTACTCCCTGAAGGTGGTGGAAACGGTGGGGTGGGACGGGGTCAGACGTTCTCGCGGACGGACCGCGGGGTGGCCGCCGGATCGGCCTCGGGCGCCGCTCCGGCTTCCGGCGCCGGCGTGGCTCCGGGCGCCGGCTCCGCTGCGGTGCGCGGCCGCTGGGTCTGGGCGGCGACCAGCGAGCCGAGCACGACCAGTGCGCCGAACGCCTGGAGCGGGCTGAGGTCCTGGTCGAGCGCCAGCCAGCCGAGCAGGGTGGCGACCACCGGGCTGAGCAGCGCGAGGAAGGAGACCGACGTCGGCGGCAGCTCGCGCAGCCCCCGGAACCAGAGTGCGTAGGTGACGGCCGCGCCGATCAGGCAGAGGTAGGCGTAGCCGAGCACGTTGGCGAGGGTGTAGTGGGACGGCGGTGCGCCCTCGGCGAGCAGCGTGACCGGGACCAGCAGCAGTCCGCCGGCGGTGAGCTGCCAGCCGGTGGTGGCGAGCATCGGCGCGGGGGAGACCCAGCGCTTGGAGAGGACGATGCCGGCGGCCATCACCACGGCGCCGCCGAGCGCGGCGAGCACTCCGACCGCGTCCAGCTCGGCGTTGGCCCGCAGCACCAGCAGGCTGACGCCCGCGACGCCCGCGATGCCGGACAGCACGGTGCGCAGGGTGAGCCGGTCGCCGAGCACCAGGGCCGAGAGCCCGGCGGTGACCAGCGGTCCGACGGCGCCGACGGTGGCCGCGATGCCGCCGGGCAGACGGTAGGCGGCGATGAAGAGCAGCGCCTGGAACACCCCGATGTTGAGCGCGCCGAGGACCAGCGAACGCCACCACCAACTGCCCTGCGGCAGACGGCGGGTGAGCGCGACCAGGAGCAGCCCGGCGGGCAGGCAGCGGATGACGGCGGCGAGCAGCGGGCGGCCGGGCGGCAGCAGCTCGGTGGTGGCCAGGTAGGTCGTGCCCCAGACCGCCGGGGCGAGGGCCGTCAGCAGGACGAGGGCGAGGCGATTTCTTAGCACTAAAGCAATGTATCTCAGCGCTAAGGCATCCTTCACCGGATCGAGCGAGTGATGTGGCCCACAGTTACCTCACCGCTAAGGGATTCGTCCGGCATCGCCTACCCTGAACCCGTGGCAGATCACGTGGACCGCATCGTCGCGCAGTGGGGGGCCGAGCGCCCCGACCTGGACGTCTACCCGATGGAGGTGTTCGGTCGGCTCAAACGCCTCTACCGGCTGGTGGACGCGGCGCTCAACCGCACCTTCGCCGAGCACGGCCTGGACGCCGCCTCCTTCGACGTCCTCGCCACCCTCCGGCGCAGCGGCCCGCCCTACCGGCTGACCCCCACCGGCCTGATGCGGTCCGCGATGGTCACCTCCGGCGCCATCACCCAGCGCCTGGACCGGCTGGAGGCCCGCGGCCTGGTCACCCGCACCCGCAGCGACCAGGACGGCCGCAGCCGCGAGGTCGCCCTCACCCCCGAGGGCCACGCCCTGATCGACCGGGCGCTGCCCGACCACCTCGCCACCGAGCACCGCATGCTGGCGGGCCTCGACGAGGCGCAGCGGACCGCGCTCGTCGAGGTGATGCGGACCCTGCTGGCGGACCTCGGGGACGGCCCGGAGTAGTCCGGACCGCCGGGCGGCGCGGCCCGCGGGCGCGGTCGAGACCCCCGTCCACCACCCCGCCCGCGGGCCCCGCCGCTGCCGCGGCCCGTCGTGGTCAGGACGGGCCCCGCCGGTACCGCGGCCCGTCCTGGCCGCGCCTCAGGGCCTGACCGCCACCGCCTTGAAGAAGGTGTAGTGGAACGTCCCGCCCGGCTCGGCCGCCCGGCGCAGCTCCGCGATGCCCCGGTCGAAGTCCTCCGGGGTGGTCAGCCCGGCGGCCAGCGCGTCCGCCCGGACGGCCTCGACCATCGCGACGAAAGTCCGCCGGGTGAAGCCCTCCACCAGGGCCGGGCGGGCGTCGTCGGCGTAGACCGTGCGCGGGCGGACCGCCACCCGCGCGAAGCCGGCCTCCGTGAGCAGCGGGTGGAGGCGGCGGCCGAGCAGGCCGTCCCCGCCCGCCCGGGCCTGCAGCCCGACCAGGTGGCCGACGGCGCGGCGGGCCGCCGGGGTCTCCGGGTGGAAGAACGCCGAGCCGTGGTCGCCCTCGATCACCGTGATCGTCCCGCCAGGCCGCAGCACCCGGCGCAGCGCCGCCAGCCCGGCCGCCGGGTCGGGCAGGTGCTCCAGGACGAAGCACAGGAAGACGTGGTCGAACGAGCCGTCCGGGAACGGCAGTCGGTGCAGGTCGCCGTGGTGCCAGGTGACGTCCGCGGCGGGCGCCTGCGCGGCCACCCGGGCGCGGGCCTGGTCCAGCGACGCCGCCGAGAGGTCCGCCGCCGTCAGCCGTACGCCCGGGCTGGCGGCCAGCAGGTGCACGGTCTGCGCCCCCACCCCGCAGCCCGCCTCCAGCACCCGGCTGCCCGCCGGGTACGCGGTGCCCGCGTGCAGTAGCTCGGCGAGGGTGTCGGCCTGGTCGCCGAGGCGTCGCGCCTCGGCGTCCGAGTAGCCGTGGACGTAGTCGTCGTGGTGGATCGGCGCTGCCGCTTCGGTGCTCGTGGGCGTCTCTGTGGTCATGACCCCACCCTCGCCGCCACTATGGTCCGGTGAACAGGTCCAAAGCAGAGGCATCGGGCAGGTCCAAAGAGCGGTCCGAAGAGCAGTCGGAGGAGCGGCCCGGAGCGCGGTCCGAAGGACGGCCCGAGGGGCGGCCCGCGGAGAGCGGCGCCGACTTCCTCCAGCTCGACACCGCCGACGCCCCGCCCGGCGGCCTCACCGACTGGCTCGCCCGCCGGCTGCGCGAGGCCGTCGTCGACGGGCGGCTGCCGGTCGGCGCCCGGCTGCCCGCCAGTCGGGTGCTGGCGGCCGAACTCGGCGTCTCCCGCGGGGTGGTGACCGACGCCTACCAGCGCCTCGCCGAGGAGGGGCAGGTGGCGGGCCGCGGGAGGGGCGGCACGGTCGTGGTCGCGGCCCCCGCCGTCCCCGAGGAGGCGCCGGCCGGGGAAGCGCCTCACCCGGCACCCGCGCTGTTCCGGGACGACCCCGACCCCGAGGTGTTCGACCTGCTGCGCGGCACGCCCGCCCGGATCGACCTCACCCCCGGCGTGCCCGACCTCGCCGCCTTCCCCCGCGCCGCCTGGCTGCGCGCCGAACGCGCCGTCCTCGACGGCCTCGCCGCGTCCGACCTCGGCTACGGCGACGTGCGCGGCACGCCGGCCCTGCGCCGGGCCGTCGCCCACTGGCTGGCCCGCAACCGGGGCATCCGCGCCGATCCGGACGAGGTGCTGATCGTCGCGGGTACGGCCCAGGCCCTCGCCCTGCTCGGCCGCGCCCTCGGACGGGCGGGCATCCGCGAGGCCGCGGTCGAGGACCCGGGCTCGCTCGGCGCCCGCCAGCACCTCGCCCACTGGCTCGCCGCCACGCCGCCCGTCCCGGTCGACGCCGAGGGCATCCGGGTGGACGCGCTGCGCGCCACCGGCGCCCCGGCCGTGCTGCTCACCCCCGCCCACCAGTACCCGACCGGCGTGGTGCTCGGCGGCGACCGGCGGCGCGAACTGCTGCGCTGGGCGGGCGCGGGCGGCCTGGTCGTCGAGGACGACTACGACGCCGAGCACCGCTACGACCGTCCGCCCGTCCCGGCCCTGCGCGCCGCCCTGCCGGACCGGGTCTGCTACGCGGGCAGCGTCTCCAAGCTGCTCGCCCCCGCGCTGCGCACCGGCTGGCTGCTCGTCCCGGCCCGGCTGCGGGACGCCGTCCTGGACGCCAAGCGCTTCGCCGACCTCGGCAACCCGGTGCTGCCCCAGCTGGTCCTCGCCCGGCTGATGGAGTCCGGTGACCTCGACCGCCACCTGCGGCTGCTGCGCCGTCGCCACCGCCGCCGCCGGGACGCCATGATCGCCGCCATCCGCACCCACCTGCCGGACGCCACCGTGCACGGGGCGGCGGCGGGCCTCCACCTGATGCTGACGCTCCCGGAGGAACCCGGCCGCACCGACACCGGGCTGGCCGCCGCCGCACTGGCGGAGGGGGTGAAGGTGCAGCCGCTGTCCTGGCACGCCCGGCTGCCGTACCCGCCCGGGCTGGTGCTCGGCTACGCGGCGGGCTCGGTGGCCGAGATCACCGAGGGGGTGGCGGTCCTGGGCCGGCTGGTCCGCCGCGCGTCCTCGTCCCGGTGAGGCGGCGTCGGGACATCGGATGAAACCGGCGTGGGGGGAGAGTGCCGAGCCGCCCCCGCGGGTAGGTTGACATGCCGAAGTCAAATGCCGAGCCGGGAGGCGTGATGGCCCCGTTCCGAAGTATCGCCCAGCTCGGGGTGCTGCTGGCCGTCATGGGTGCCGCGCTCGGGCCGGTTCCGCTCGGCTCGCCCGCCCCGCCGCACGGCGCTTCGAGCGCCCCGGGCACTCCGGGTGCGTCGGCGGCTCCGGGTGCGTCGGGCACTCCGGACGTTCCGGGCGCGACGAACGGGAGGGGCGCGGCGATGGCCGGCCAGGAGCAGGAGGACTCCCGGGAGCTCGCCGGGCGGCGGATCGTGCTGTCGTACTCCGGGCCGACACCGCCGGCCGGAGTGCTCCGGACGCTCCGGGAGGGGCGGGCCGCCGGGGTAATCTTCTTCGGCGAGAACGTCACCGGTCCGGAGCAGTTCGCCCAGGCGGTCGCCGACCTGAGGCAGGCCGCGGCCGAGGCGCCGCACCCGCGCACCCTGCTGCTGATGACGGACCAGGAGGGCGGCAGGATCCGCCGGCTGCCCGGCGCGCCCGAACTCTCCGCCCGCCGCGCCGGTTCGGCGGCGGACCCGGTCGGCGCGGCGGCCGCGTCCGGGGCCGGCGCCGCCCGGACGCTCGCCGACGCCGGGCTGAACCTCAACCTCGCCCCGGTGCTCGACGTCTACGACGAGCCGGACAACTTCATCGACCACTACGAGCGCTCCTACAGCCAGGACCCGGCCGAGGTGGCGGAGCTGGGCACCGCCTTCCTCACCACCCAGCAGGGTCTCGGCGTGGCCGCGACCGCCAAGCACTTCCCGGGCCTCGGCGCCGCACCCCGGGGCGGGAACACCGACGAGCGCCCGGTCACCCTGGACGTCCCGCTGTCGCAGCTGCGCACCCGGGGCGAGGGCCCGTACCGGGCGGCGATCGCGGCGGGCGTGCGGCTGGTGATGGCCTCGTGGGCGGTCTACCCCGCGCTGGACCCGGACCGCCCGGCCGGGTTCTCGCCCGCGATCATCCAGGGTGAGCTGCGCGGCCGGCTCGGCTTCGGCGGCGTGACGGTCACCGACGCCATGGAGGCCAAGGCGCTCGCCGCGTACGGCGGCACCGGAGACCGGGCGCTGGCCGCCGCCCGGGCCGGGATGGACCTGCTGCTCTGCTCCGCCCGCGACCCCCAGCAGGCCGAGGAGGCCACCGAGGCGCTGGCGGACGCCCTGGACGACGGCCGCCTGGACCGGCACGGGTTCGCCGAGGCCGTGGCCCGGGTCGACGCCTTGCGCGGCTCGCTGGGCTGAGCCGCGGCCCGGTGCCGCTCGGGCCGGTCACCGGCTGAGTGGGGAGCGGCGCGCCCGGCGGTGGTTCGGACGCGGTTCACCTGGGCTCAAGGCGGGCGTCGCCTGAGCGGGTACGGCAGTTCGACTGCTGGAAGGTGATTGCGCCATCGAAGGTCGCATTTCGGCCGAGGGTTCGATTTAAAGGGTAATCGCGGCCATGGCACAGGAATCGCATGGCAAAGTTTCTGACGTGGACCTATGAAATGTCATATGTGCCACGCCACCTGTCACAGTCCGCCCTCGTCCCTCTCCAGGAGGAACCCATGAACCGGATCGCCCGGATCGCCGCCGGCACCGTCGGCGCCGCCGCCCTGCTCTCGGCCCCCGTCCCCGCGTTCGCCGCGGCTCCGGCCGCCACCGCCACCGTCACCACCTGCGGCAGCTCCAGCCTCCAGGCCGGCCTGGCCACCTACGCCTGCGCCGACGTGACCGGTGACAGCGTCGCGATCTACGGGAAGATCGGCCTGGCGGGCCCGCCGTCCCCGGGCAGCCCGTGGCCGCCGGCGCCGAAGGAGCTGGTCACCCACCTGTCGGCCGACGTGGCCGGCGGGGCTTCGCTCGGCACCGTGAACGGCCGCACCGTGTTCCAGGTGTCCACCGTGCGGGTCGACGGCATCTCGGCCGCCGTGCCGTGCGGCTCCACCGTGCACGTGTCCTTCGAGGTCGAGGGCTTCTGGAGCGGCCAGGTGCCGGCCACGGTGAATGTGCCTGTAGTCTGCTGACGTCTCGTCACCATGACTGCCGAGCCCGGGAGTTGGCAGCGTCCCGGGCTCGGCGTTCGCATGCCCCGGCGCGGCCGCGGCCGAACGGCGGACCGCCGGGCCGGAGCCGGCCGGGGGCCGACGCACTGTGACGACTTGAAGAAATCTTCATCTGTCGCGATGATGCCTACCGGTCGCGGCATCGATTCCCGCCCGGCCGGACGACCACCGAGCCGGAACCGAGGGAGAGCGCGGACGATGCCGGTACCGCTGTACCAGGCCAAGGCGGAGTTCTTCCGCACTCTCGGCCACCCCGTCCGGATCCGCGTCCTGGAGCTGCTCCAGGACGGCCCCCGGCCGGTGCGCGAGCTGCTGGCGGAGATCGAGGTCGAGCCGTCCAACCTCTCCCAGCAGCTCGCGGTGCTGCGCCGCACCCAGCTGGTCACGGCGACCCGTGAGGGCAACACCGTGGTGTACGCGCTCAGCACGCCGGACGTCGCCGAGCTGCTGCGCGCGGCCCGCCGGATCCTGACCGAGCTGATCACCGACCAGGGCGCGCTGCTCACCGAGCTGCGCGCCCCCGGCGGTCGGCCCCGCTGAGCCGCGCCCGGCCCGTCCGCCAGATCCGAGGAGAAGCACCACCATGAGCGACAGCACCGGCGACGACAGTACGAACGAGGAGAAGCGGCGCCGCAAGGCGATGCTGATCCGCGCGGGCATCTACATCTTCGCCACGCACCTGTTCGCCGGCTTCGTGCTGCTGCTGTTCGCGCTCGGCGGCCGGAAGTAGCGGGCCGGGGGCGGGCCGCTCGCCGCCGCGCTCACCGGCGCCGCTCGCCGTCCGGCACCAGGTAGCGGTCGCTGGTGCTGGTCCAGGCCTGCACCCCGGCGACCAGCTCCCGGGTGCCGTCCAGGTACCAGCGACCGGCCGGGTGGCGGTGCAGCAGCTCGCGGCGCAGTTCCTCGCTCTCCTGCCGCAGCCGCGCCACCCGGGCGCGCACCGCGTGGACCGCCCGCAGCCGGGTGCAGCCGTGGGCCCGCTGGAGGGTGAGCACGGTGTTGAACGCGGCCCCGGCCTGCCGTTCCTCGCGCTTCAGCGAGTAGAGGTCGTTGATCAGTGTGGCGGCGTCGGCGGTGTTGGCCCGCAGCCGGTGCAGCACGGGGTCCGCGTGCAGCGCGGCCGGGGCGTCGGCGCCGTGGACCCGTTCCAGTATGTTCATGAACGGGTACAGACAACTGCCGTGCCGGCGCAGCAGCATGGTGTCCGTCAGGTCGAGGCCGAGGGCGGGGACGGTGCCGCGGGCGCGGTGGTCTGCCTCGGCGGGGAAGGTGGCCAGGCAGGCCCGCCACTCCCGGGCCGCGCGGGCCCGCCACTCGGCGGACATCGACGCGGTCTGCCGGTCCCACAACTCGCGCCAGGCGAGCAGGAGCCGACTTTCGCAGCGGCTGCCGCCGGAGGACCCGTCGAGGACCGCGACCAGCGGGTCGACCAGGGCGTGGGCCTCGCCGGGGTGGCGGCCGGGCGGGCCGTCGAAGCGGTCGTCCAGGATGGTGAACCAGCCCAGCACGTCCACCAGGAGGTCGAGTTCGGCGCCCCGCGCGCGGGGGAAGGCGTGGCCGATCAGCTCGTGCAGCGCGTAGGCGCGGTAGCGGGGCAGTTCCGACGGGGTGAGCAGGCCGCGGCGGACCACCCAGTCGGCGTGCCGGTCGGCGGCGAGCCGCAGCTCGTCGTGCGGCCGGGGGCCCGCTGGCCCGGTGGGGGCCGTGGCGGCGTCGAGGGTGCTCGCGGGGGCACTCGCGGGGGTGGTGCCGGTGAACGGGCACCGGCCCGGTGTCGGCGTGCCGGACGAGGACGGCGAGGCGAGCGGAGAAGCCGGGGAGGGCGAGGCGGCCGGGGAGGGCGAAGAGGAGGGCGACGCGCCCCCGGGTGAGGAGGCGGAATCGCCCTCGGGGGAGGCGGCCGAGGAGCCCCCGCGCGGGGAACGCGCGCCGCGCGGCGCGAGCCGTACCCGCAGGCCCTGCGCCTGGACCGTCGTCCACACCACCTCGCGGGCCCGGGCGCCCGGCACCGCCACCGGCCGCCAGCGGCGCAGGATCGCCGCGGCCGCGACGGTCAACTCGGCCCAGGCGAAGGCCTCCCCGATGCACTTGTGCTTGCCCGCCCCGAACGGCAGGAAGGACGGCCGCCCGGTTCCGCCGCCGTCCTGCCAGCGCTCGGGCCGGAAGCTCATCGGCTCCGGGTAGCGCACCGGGTCGCGGTGCAGCGCGGTGAGGCTGTACAGCAGCTCGGTGCCGGCCGGGACGCGGTACGGGCCGAGCTCGACGGGCACCTGGGCGGTGCGCATCAGGAAGGCGTTCGGCGCGTGCAGCCGCACCACCTCCTGGGTGACGCTGCGGGTGTAGGTGAGCCGGGCCAGTGCCTCGGGGGTGGGGACGCTGCCCGCGGGCAGGTGCTCGTCCAGCTCGGCGAGGATCCGGGCCTCCGCCTCGGGGTGGCGCAGCAGCTCGTCCAGCAGCCAGGTGAGCGTGGTGGAGACGGTCTCGGTGCCCGCGCCGAACATGGTGATCGCCTCGGACCGCACGTCGGCCTCGGTGAGCGGGCAGCCGGTGGCCGGGTCGGTGGCGGCGCGCAGCAGGGCGGGCAGGGTGCGCCGTCCGGCCCCGGCGCCCGCGGTGGCGGCGCGGCCGTTGACGGCCTGGTCGACCACCCGGTTGAGCACCCGCACGGCGTCGTCGAAGCGCCGGTTGACGGGCAGCGGCAGCCGGGCGAGCGCCGGGTTCGGGTAGAGGGACTGGACGATCTGGCCCTTCACCAGGTCCGGCAGCGCCCGGTGGAAGGCGACGGTGGCGTCCTCGCTGAGCCGGGCGTCGAACAGCGAGCGGGTCACGATCTCCAGCGCCAGGTGGTTCATCTCCTTGGCCACGTCGAGGACCTGGCCGGGACGCCACCGCGCGGCCCGCTCCTCGGTGACCTGCTGCATCACGGCCAGGTACTCGCCCATCCGGTCCGGGCCGAAGGCCGGCTGGATGATCCGGCGGCGGTCGCGGTGGGCCTGCCCCTCGGACATCAGCAGGCCGTCGCCGAAGGCCGTCCGGAGCGTGTCCTGGACGGCGCCGCGCGGGCAGTCGTGGGCCAGCGCGACGAGCAGGGTGTGGACCAGCCGGGCGTCGGTGACCACGCAGACGGTGCGCGGTCCGAGCCGGATCCGGACCACCCCGCCGTGACGGCCGAGCGAACCGAGGAAGCCGAGCGGGTCGCGCAGCAGGGCACCGGCGTGCCCGAGGCCGGGCAGGGCTCCGGGGGCCAGCGGGGGGACGGCGGCGCGGGCCAGCGGGGACGGGCCGGGTGCGGTTCTCGGGGGGACGATCAGCTTCCGGGTTTCGGTCAGCAGGGACATGACACTACCTCTCACCAGAGTGGCCGGCGCGGGCGATGCCGGGTGGCAGCGGCGGCCCGGCCCGGAGACGGGGGGACCGCCCAGCGCGGGCCCCGCGCGCGCCCCCGGCGGGAGGGCGCACGTTTGGCAAACGCGCCGGTTCCCCGAGCGTTGCGCCGAACGTGCGGGGATCACTCCAACGGCCGAGTGGATCGACCCTTTCGTGCGTGCTCGAAACCCCGTGTTGACCTGCGTGGATGCGTCCGTCCGGGTGGTCCCCGACCGGCCCGCGGGGCAGGGCCTTTGGACCCTCGCCGTACGGGCGTGCGAGGGACAGCATGGTGGCGGAGAAGGAGGAACCTGATGACCCGTCTGCGCCACCGGCCGGCCCTCGACGTCCGGGTGGAGATCCGCGGCGAGCTGCCGCGGGAGGACGCCGAGTACGCCCGGGTCCGGGCGCTGGCCACCGCCGCGGCGCTCGGCCCCGACGCCCACCCGCTGCGACTGCGGCTGACCCGCGTGCGGAACCGGTCGGTGGCCAGGCCCGCGCTGGCCCAGGCGGACGTCGAACTGGCCGGGGTCGGGCCGGTCCGGGTGCAGCTGGCCACCGGCACCGCCCGGGAGTCCGTCGACCTGGTCCTCGGCACGCTGGCCGGGAGGGCCGTCCGGCTGCGCGAGCAGGGCGACATCGGCTTCGCCGCCTCGTACGAGAGCGCCTACCGCCCGCAGTTCGCCGACCGTCCGCTCGCCCAGCGGCGGATCGCCCGCCACAAGGCGGTGGTGCCCGCCCGCCGCACCCCCGAGCAGGCGGAGTTCGAACTGTTCGCCCTCGACCGGCGGTTCCACCTCTTCGCGGACGCCGCGACCGGGCGGGACAGCCTGGTCCACCGCTGCTCCCCGGGCGGCGCGGTGGAGCGGTGCGCGGCGGGCACCGGCGCGATGCCGCCGCTCGACCTCGCCGAGGCGGCTCGCCGACTCTGGCTCACCGGCCGCCCGTTCGTCGGCTGGACCGACCCCGGCGACCACCGGGCGCGGGTGCTCTACCGCCGGTTCGACGGCCACTACGGCCTGATCGCGCCGGTAACGGACGGCCGGATCGGGGCAGGAACCCCCTCGGCACAGGACTGACACCGCGGCGCGACGACCACACCACGAACTCTCCACGACAGGGGCCGGAACCATGGACTGCGACGAGGTCATGCTGACCGTCCGGATCACCGCCGCCGAGCGCGCGCTGCTGCGCGAACTCGCCCGCGGGCACGGCGGCGACGTCTCCGACGTGGCGGTGGACGGACTGCTGGAGGTCATCCCCGCGCTGCACGACGACGCCTGCGTCCTGCCGCTGCTGCGGGTGCTGGCCGGGCCGGCGCCCTTCGCGCTCACCCTCTGGCTGCCGGCTCCGGTCGCGGACCTGCTGCCGCTGCTCGGTGAGCGGCTCGTGCGGACCGGCGGTCCCGCGGCCGGGCCGGCCAGTGCCGCGCTCTCGGCGGCCCTGCGGCTCTGGCTCGCCGGGGACCGGGCCGCCCTGGCGGCCGGGCTGGCGCGGTTGCACGGTGGCTGTGGCGCGGGCGCGGTGGCGGTGATCAGGCCCGGGGAGCGCCCGGCGGCCGCCGCGGCGGAGCCGGTGAAGCTCGCGGCCTGATCCTCGGGCGTTACCTGACGGACCGTCATATGCCTGTCGGATATGGCATGTCCGGGGCGGAAAGTCTCCTGGTCAGGGCACTGGTCAGGGCCCGTCGACGGGTCTAGCATTCCGTCACGGCCGACGCAGTCACCTGCCCCGGGACTCCGGCCGGGTGGCCGCCACCACCCCTGCCGGGGAGCGCGCACCCCCCGATCGCGCTCCCCGGCTCCACCCTGCCCGGAATCCTCTTCGGCCGGCCTCGGCGCGCCCCTGTCCGGTCGAACGGTCCGGCGAATTCCGCAAGAGGTTTCTGTTATTCCCGGCCACCCCTCCCGCTCTCCGGAGTGTCGGAAGGTCCGAGCCCCCCGCACCACAGGGGCACGGACCGTCGCACGAGGAGAGGAACGCGATGGGACACCGGAGCAGCGGGCTTCGGCGGCGCAGGAGCCGCAGGCTCACCCGCAGGAGCGCCCTGGTCGCCGTGGCGGTGGCGGCCGGGCTGGTGGCGGGGACGCTCGGCATCAGCACCGCGCTGGAACCGGCCGCCGTGCACGGCGCCGCCACGGCCGCGGACGCCGCCGCCGGCCGTACGGGCTCGCAGGCCGGGCTGGTCGAGGACGACGGGTCGGGGGAGACCGGCACCGCCGAGGGGGCCACCCGGGCGCCCGCCCCGAAACGGGACGAGAAGGCCGCCCCGCTCACGGCGATACCCAAGGACCAGCCCGAACGCGGGCTGGTCTACGCGGGGTTGAGCCTGCCGAGCAGCGACCGCTGCGGCGGCACCCTGGAGGTCACCGGCAGCACCCAGTGCAGCCACGGGCCGGACGTGCCGCCCAAGGGCGTGGACATCCGCCAGGACGTCCCGCCGGTCGCGGGCCCGGCCGGCCAGGCGCCCGCGCCCACCCCCGCCGCCGGTGCCCAGGCGCCCGCCGCCGCAGACTTGTTGAAGGGGGCCCCGCCCGTCCTCGACGTCACGCAGCGAGCCCTGCTGGACGGCACCGGCAGTGCCGCCGCCGACCCCGCACCGGCCGCGCCCGCCGGGACGAAGCTGGTCTGCGAGGGAGACGGCAGCGGCGGCAACCGGGTCCAGGTGGTCTACGTGCACGGCCCCGGCAACGACCGCTACGACCGGTACCTGTCCTCGTTCAAGAAGTGGGCCGCCGACGTCGACGTCATCTACAACGCCAGCGCCGCCGAGACCGGCGGGGAGCGGCACGTCCGCTTCGTCACCGAACCCGACTGCACCGCCTCGGTGTTGAACGTGCAGATCTCGGACGCCGAGATCCAGGACTTCAACGCGGGCAACCGCGCCCTGG
This sequence comes from Kitasatospora sp. Xyl93, assembly GCF_055383135.1. Taxonomy (NCBI): domain Bacteria; kingdom Bacillati; phylum Actinomycetota; class Actinomycetes; order Kitasatosporales; family Streptomycetaceae; genus Kitasatospora; species Kitasatospora sp. Xyl93. Next base: position 7,597,661 of record NZ_AP029185.1, read on the forward strand.
CCGCGCAGGGGTTCAACCGCAAGGACCGCAAGTACATGATGTTCACCGACGCCAAGGTGTACTGCGGCATCGGAACCTTCGCCGGCGACGAGCGCCCCGGTCAGGACAACCTCAGCAACTTCGGCCCCTCGTACGGCCGGACCGACGCCGGCTGCTGGGGCGGCAGCACCGCCGCGCACGAACTCGGGCACAACCTCGGCGCGGTGAACAACAGCTCCCCCAACTCCAGCAAGGCCGGGCACTGCACCGACGAGTGGGACGTCATGTGCTACTCGGACGCCCCGAACTACCCGTCGATGCGGACCGTCTGCCCGGACCGCGCCCAGGACGAACGGCTGGACTGCCGCCACGACGACTACTACAACACCGCGCCCGCGCCCGGCAGTTACCTGGCGACCCACTGGAACGTCGCGAGCAACCGCTTCCTCATCGCCGGCGGCGGGAACGGCGGCGGCACCGGGCCGAGCCCGACGCCCACCCCGGGCGGAACGGCCACGCCGACCCGCACGCCGACGGCCTCCCCGACACCCACCGGCGGCCCCACCGCCACCCCGACCGCCACGCCGACCGGCACCCCGTCGCCGACCGCGACCCCGACCCGGGGGAACGGCGGCCCCGAGGTGGCCATCAGCCAGATCACGCCGAATTCCGTCGTCCTGAGCTGGCCGGCCGCATCCGCCGCCGCCGGCTACGACGTCCTGCTGAACGGCCAGGTGATCGGTACCGTCCGGGCCACCGTGGTCCGCCTGGTCCACCTCGCGCCCGCCACCTCGTACACCGTGGCCGTCGCCGTCCGCGACGCCGCCGGGGCGGTGGGCCGTCCGGGCGCCCCCGCCACCTTCCGCACCGCCGCGGACCCCGGGCGCCCGCAGCCGGACGCGCGCTACACCCTGGTCAACGGTCTCACCGGCCAGGCCGCCGACCTGTGGGGCAGCTCGCTGAACGACGGCACGGTGGCCATCGCCTACCAGCGCACCGGCTACGCGAACCAGAAGTGGCGCTTCGAGGACGCCGGCGACGGCGCGGTGCGGATCAGGTCCGCGCGCTCCGACAAGTGCCTCCAGCCCGGCGGCGCGGCCGTCCCGGGCCAGTACGTCGCCCAGCAGCCGTGCTCCGACACGGCCGCGCAGAAGTGGCGACTCACCGCCGCGGGCGGTGGGTTCACCCTGACCGCGGACGGCGGAGCGCTGGTGCTCGGGATCGGCGAGCGGTGGTACTACGGCGGCCGGCTGCTGGAGCTGCAGCAGCCGAACGGCTCGCCTTACCAGAACTGGTCGCTGTCGAAGACCTCGTGAGCGGTTCGGGGTAAGGCTGTTCCCGTGAGTCCGTGAAACCGGTCGGCCCGTACGCCGGCCGACCCTTCGACCCGAGCCGCCGACGCCCGCGGGCCCCAGGACCCCGTGGGCCCCAGGTCCGTCGCGTCGGGAACGGCCGCCGCCCACCCGGTGGCGGCCGTTCCCGGCGTCCCCGCCCCCCACACCTGCCCCGAGGACCCTCCCGCATGCGAACCCGCCCCCACCTCACCGCCCTCGCCCTCACCGCCGCGGCCGTGCTCGCCGCCGCCGCACCCGCCGCCGCCCACGGCGACAGCGTCCACCTGGACGTCACCGGGCAGCAGAACGGCCGCGTCAGCACCGTCGCCACCTGGGAGAACGACCACGACCCGGTGACCGGTGAGTTCGCCGGCACGCTCTCCGCGACGGCCTCCGACGGCCGCGCCGTCGGCCCCTGGCGGCTGGTCACCGTCCCCGGCCGGCCAGGGACGTACACCACCCGGGAGATCCTGCTTGTCGGGCACTGGCGGGTCACCGTGGACTGTGCCTTCCCCGCCCTCGGACACGGCGAGCGCGAGCTCGACGTCGACACCGTCGTGATCGACGACCCGGTGCCCCAGGGGACGGCGGCCTCGCCGCTGCCCGAGACGCCGCGGCCCGTCGAGGCGGCACCCGCCCCGCTCCGGGAGCCCGCCGGAGGGGCGGGGACCACCGCCGCCCCCGTCGCCGCCCGGGCGGCCTCGTCCGGCCGCGACCGCGCGACCACCTCCGACGCCACCACCTGGGCGGCCATCGGCACCGCCGCGGCGGCCGTCGTCCTGGTCGCCACCGGGCTCTGGCTGCGCCGCCACCGCGGCTGAGCCGCCCGGAACCGCCCGCCGGGTGCGCGCGCACGCCCCCGGCGCGGAACCGGCCGGGTGCGAACCGACGTCCCTTCCGGTCACCGGGCGCCACCGGGCGCCCGGCCGACCGTGAGGGAGCATCCGCGCATGAAGAAGGTCCTGATCACCGGTGGCGCGGGATTCATCGGCAGCACCGTGGCCTCCGCCCTGCTCGACCGGGGGATCACCCCGGTCGTGCTGGACGACCTCTCCCGGGGACGCGCCGAGTTCGTCGCGGACCGGATCTTCTACCGGGGCGACATCGCCGACGCCGCCCTGCTCGCCCGGATCTTCGCCGAGCACCCCGACATCGACGCCACCGTGCACTGCGCCGCGAAGATCGTCGTACCGGAGTCGGTGGCCAAGCCGCTGTACTACTACCGGGAGAACGTCGCCAAGACCGTCGAACTCCTGGACGCCCTCCAGCGCCACGGCTGCACCCGGGTCGTCTTCAGCAGCTCCGCCTCGATCTACGCCCCCACCCCCGACGCCCGGGTGGACGAGAGCAGCCCGGTCGACGCCGGCAGCCCGTACGCGCGCACCAAGCAGATGATGGAGCAGGTCCTCCAGGACTGGACCCGGGGCGAGGGCGCCGAGCGGCAGCGCGTCATCGCCCTGCGCTACTTCAACCCGATCGGCGCCGACCCGCAGCTGCGCACCGGCCTCCAGGACCTCCACCCCACCCACGCGCTCGGCAAGCTGATCGAGGCGCACACCACCCGCACCCCGTTCACCGTGACCGGCACCGACTGGGCGACCCGCGACGGCTCCGGCATCCGCGACTACGTCCACGTCCAGGACCTCGCCGAGGCGCACGTCGCGGCGCTGCTGCGGTTCGACGAGGTGATCGCCCCGGGCGTGGCGGACCGCTACCGGGTGATCAACGTCGGCACCGGCGACGGGACCACCGTGCGGGAGCTGATCGCCGCCTTCGAACAGGCCGTCGGCACCAGCCTGGACGTCCGGGAGGCCGGCCCGCGGCCCGGGGACGTGATCGGCTGCTACGCCGTCGTGGACACCGCGCGGGACCTGCTCGGCTGGCAGCCGCGGCGCGGCATCGCGGAGGGGGTCGCCGACGCGCTGGCCTGGCGGCGGGTCTGGTCCGCCCGGATCGGCGTCAGCTGACCACCGGACGGCGTCACTTGACGGCCTCGCCGGACTTCGACCAGTTGTCGCGCAGCCGGTCGAGGTAGGACTGCGCCTGGGAGCCGATCCTGACGCCCCGGGCGAAGGCCAGCATGTTGCCCGCGCCCGCGTTGTAGCCGAGGGCGACCAGTTCGTCCCGGCTGAGCGGCACGCCCGGGCGCGCGGGCAGTTGCCCGGCGAGGTCGTGCAGGTGCCAGGCGGCCGCCTGGATCGCCAGGTTCCGGTCGTCCGGGAGCTCCTCCCACTGCCGGGAGGCGAAGGGGCGGCCGGGCCTGGTGTCCTCGAAGGCGGCCCGGTGCATGTTGGCGATCCCGAAGGAGGCGTCCGGCTTGCCGCGCTGCCAGGCGCGTTCGAGTTCGGGGTCGTGCGGCTTGTACGCCTCGTTGTAGAGGATCGCCATCAGCAGTTGCGGGCTGACCCCGGCCTCGGCGGCGTACTGGCGCACCGGCGCCGCGTAGTCGGCCGGGTCGTAGCGGCCCGAGGGCTTCGACGGCTTCGGCGCGTTCGGCGGCGTCGCGGAGGAGCCGGCCGACGGTGCGGCGCCCGAACCGGGGCCGGACGGGGCGGTGGCGGTCGGGGAGGGGCCGGCGGAGGCCGCGTCGTCGTGGCCGTTGCCGCGGACCAGGCCCAGCCCGGCCACCACGACGACGCCGATCACCAGCCAGCGTCCCGGGCCGGACCCCTTCTTGTCCTCACTCACCGCTGCCGCCCCTCCCCGTTCGCCCGTGCGCTCGTTCGACCGCCGCGCGGCTGATCGTGCCCTGCGGCAGGTTACTCGGCGGCCTTCCGGTCGCCGTCGAGGTTGCGCAGGAAGTCCTTCGCCTTCTCGACGCCGGTGTCGATCTGCCCGCTGTACTTGCCGTCCGTGCGGCCGTCGATCGCGTCGCCGACCTTGTCCAGGCCCTGCCCGATCACGTCGCCGTGCTCGCGGGCGAGGTCGGTGGCCTTGCCCGCGAGGTTCTTCAGACTCTCAAACATGGTGACGCTCTGCTCCTCTGATGCGTTCCTGATGGTGTGCCGACGTGGGCGGGGGATCACGAACCATCCTAACGACGGCCCACCGGGCGGTTCGTCGCTGCCGGGTGACAGCGGATGACTTTGCTGAAATGGGTTGTATGCTCCAGCCCATCTTCTACAGTGATGTAGAGGCCGATCGAGGGAAGTGCGCATGGCCGGTCAGCGGGCGAGAACTCCGTACCAGGACGCGGGACCGCGCACCGAGGACCGCGCCGTGCCCGTCCAGCTCCCGTGGGCGGTCGGCGTGGTGCGCGGGCCGGCCGCCGGTGTCCCCGTGAACCTCGCCGGTGCCCCCGGGACTCCCGTCGGCACCCTCGGGAACCCCGCCGGTGCCCCCGGGGCTCCCGTCGGCCCCGGCGCGCCCCGGCAGGCCCGGGCGCCGCGCCCCGGAGCCGCCCGCCGTCGCCAGCAGGCGCGCCGGCGCGGCGGGGCGGCGACCGCGCTCTCGGCGGTCGGACTGCCGCTGCTCGGGGCGGTCGCGGACGAACTCGACGGGCCGGGCGTCGGACTCCTCTTCACGGTGGGCTCGGTGCTCGGGACGGCGGCCGCGGCGCTGCTGTGCGGCCGGGCCGGCCGGTGGTGGGTGGTGACGGCCGCTCCGGTCGTGGTGCTGCTCACCGCCTCGGGCGTCGAGTACCTGGCGCACCCCGGGAACTACCAGGGGAAGAACCTCGGCACCGGCGCCCTGCGCTGGGTGGTCGGGGCGTTCCCGGTGATGGCCGCGGCCGTGGCGGTGGCGCTCGCGGTGGTCGCGGTCCGCGCAGTACCGGCCCGCCGCCGACCGGCGCCGGAGCGCCGACGAACCGGCAGGACGGCGGCCCCGGCCGGGAGGGGCCGCCGTGACTGAGCGCGGCAGCGGCCGTACCCGCGGCCGCCGTCAGCGCGGCCGACGCGGCCGTGCCCCGCGCCGCGGCACCGACCCGCTGACCGTCGCCGGGCGCACCCTGGCCTGCACCGTCTCGGCCGCCGTGCTCGGGGCCAGCGGCTTCACCTGGTACGAGTACCGCAGCCTGGACGACGGCATGATCAAGTCCAGCGCGCTGAGCGAGGCCAGGAAGAACGCCCCGCCGCACCTCGACAAGTCCGTCAACCTGCTGCTGATCGGCCTGGACAGCCGCAAGGACATGGACGGCAACGACCTGCCCAAGCAGTTCGTGGAGGCCGAACTCCACGCCGGCTCCAGCGCGATCGGCGGCTACAACACCAACGCCCTGATCGTGCTGCACATCCCGGCCAACGGCGGCAAGGTCACCGCGCTCTCCGTCCCGCGCGACGACTACGTCCAGACCGTCGGCGCGGACGGGAGGATGCACAAGATCAAGGAGGCGTACGGCATCGCCAAGGAGGCCGCCGAACAGAAGCTGGCGGGCAAGGGGCTCTCCAAGGCGGCGGTGGAACGGCACAGCCGCGAGGCCGGCCGCTCGGCCACCATCCAGACCGTGCAGAGCCTCCTGGACGTCCCGATCGACCACTTCGCGGAGGTGAACCTGATCGGCTTCTACGACATCGCCAAGGCCGTCGAGCCGATCCAGGTCTGCCTCAACCACCCGGTGGACGACCCGATCACCGCCCGGACCGCCACCCACGAGGGCGGCGGCACCGGCCTCAGGCTCCCGGCCGGGATCAGCTCCCTCACCGCCGCGCAGGCGCTCTCCTTCGTCCGCCAGCGCCACCACCTCGCCAACGGCGACCTCGACCGCACCCACCGGCAGCAGGCCTTCCTCTCCTCCGTCGAGTACAAGCTCAAGCAGCAGGGCATCCTGAACGACCTCGGGCAGATGCAGAAGCTGTTCGCGGTGGTGAAGAAGGACGTGGTCATCGACAACGAGTGGAACATCCTCGACTTCGCCCAGCAGGCGCCCAACCTGACCGGCGGCAACGTGGAGTTCAACACCCTGCCGATCAGCGGCTTCAAGACCGTCGGCGGGCAGGAGGTCAACACCGTCAACCCGGAACTGATCCGGAAGATCGTCCGGCAGCTCTTCAACCACGAGCCGATGCCGCCCGTACCGGCCGCGACGCCCGGGGACGCGCCGGGCGAACCGGCCCCGTCGCCCACCGCCGGCCCGAGCTCGGCGGCCGGGACGGCGGTGGTCGACGTCAACGCGGCCGCGGGCGCGGGGGCGGCGGCCGACGAGTCCAGGGCACTGGCCGAACTCGGCTACCAGACGGGCCGGATCGACGACGCCCCGGCCAGGACCCGGGCCACCACGGTGGCGTACGGATCCGGGGCCAGGGCGGACGCGCAGCAGCTCGCCGCCCGCTACGGGGTGAACGCCGTCTTCTCGACGGCCGTACCCGCCGGCCGCATCCGGCTCACCCTGGCCGTCTCCCGCCCCCCGAGCCCGACGGCCGTCCCGTCGGCGGCGTCGTCGGCGGCGTCGTCGGCCGCGCCGTCCGTGGGCGACCCGTCCGCCGACCCGGCGGCCGGACTGCCGATGCAGGGGCCGGCCGTGAAGGCCGGCGGGATCCCCTGCGTGGACTGAGCCGCCCGCGCGCGGCGGTCGGCCCCGGACCGGAGAGCCGGCCGCAAGCCCCGGCGGAAGCCGTCACCGCGGCGGCCGGGCGAAATCGGGATGCGGCCGGTCGCCACGATGGGGTGGGATGCGGGGACATGACGATCGTTTTGAACGAACCCGGCGTCGACGGGCTGACCGGGGCCGTGGACGCGCTCCGCGCGTGGCAGGACGACCGGACGCCGCTGCAACTCCACCCGGGGGATCTCGGCTGGGCCTGGGCGCTGGGCGCGAAGAGGCTCGCCGCGGCCGTCCGCACCTGGAGCGCGGACGGGCGGATCGTCGCCGTCGGCTACCTGGACGGCCCCGACGTGCTGCGCCTGACGACCGCGCCGGACCTGCGACAGGACGAGGACCTGGCCCGTCGGTTGGCGGCGGACCTCGATGATCCGGCGCGCGGGGTCCTGCCGCCCGGGAAGGTCGGCCTGGAGGTCCCCGACGGCGCACGCCTCCGTGAGGTCCTCGCGGAGGCGGGCTGGCAGCCGGACGAGCCGTGGACGCCGTTGCGCCGCGACCTCTCCGAGCCGGTGGAGGGCTCCGGCCTGCGGATCGAGGTGGCCGGTCCCGAGACGGCGGAGGTGCGCACCGCGGTGCACCGCTCGGCGTTCGGCAGCCCGAGGTTCACCGAGGAGGTCTGGCACGTCCTCGCCGCCGGACCGGTCTACGCCGACGCCCGCTGCCTGATCGGCTACGACGACCGGGGCGACGCGGTGGCCGCGGTGACGGTCTGGTCGGCCGGTCCCGGTCGGCCGGGCCTGCTGGAGCCGGTGGGCGTCCACGCCGACCATCGCGGACGCGGCCACGGGGCCGCGATCTGCGTCGCCGCCGCTGCCGCGCTTCGGGGCATGGGGGCGTCGAGCGCGCTCGTCTGCACCCAGAGTTCGAACACCGCCGCCGTCGCCACCTACCGGGCGGCAGGGTTCGAACCGTCGCCCGAGCGCCTGGACCTCGGCCGACCCGCCTGACGACGTCCAGGCGGCGGTACCCCGGTGCGGTCGTGCCGGGCGAGCCGCCGGCGCGGTCGAGGCCTGGGCGGGAACGGGAGGACCGGCGGGTGCGCGGCGTCATCGCCACGCACCCGCCGGTGTCAGGGCGGCGGTCGCCGGATCGGTGCGGACCGCCGGACCGGGTCCGTCGTCAGGCCCGGTAGGCGGCCCAGGCGCTGGACATCCGGGCGACCTGACCCGGGGTGAACTGGGTCATGCAGGAGTCGTAGGTGTAGTCCATGAAGTTGTGGATCGGGTCGACTCCGGTGGCGGTGCAGGTGTCCCGGCCGGCCGGGCACTGATAGGCGGCGCTCTTCTCGGCCGGGGTGTCGGAGACGTAGTCGCCCTGGCCGCCGCAGCCGCCCTGGAAGGTGTGGTACAGGCCGAGCCAGTGGCCGACCTCGTGGGTGGCGGTGTCGCCCTCGTTGTAGTTGGCGGACGAGCCACCGGGGAAGGAGCTGTCGAGGATGACCACGCCGTCGTCGGTGGGGTTGGACTGGTAGCTGCTCGGGAACGTCGCCCAGCCGAGCAGCGACTGCCCGAGCTTGGCGGTGTAGAGGTTGAGGGCGTTGGCACCGCCCTTGCGCAGCGTGCTCTTCATCGACTTCTCGGCGGTGGAGCCCGGCGTGACGCCGCTGTACCAGGTCGCGTTGTCGGTGTAGTCGGTGGAGACCAGCTGGAACTGGAACTGGCTGGGGGTGTTGCCCGCGCCCTGGCCGCTGTAGGCCGCGTTGAGGACGGCTATCTGCTTGGTGATGTCGGTGGCCGTCAGCTTGCCGGTGGTCCCGGAGTGGACGACGTGCACGTACACCGGGATGGTGGTGGCCGTCAGCGTGCCGGGGGCGAGGTTGCCGCCCTGGGCGGAGTTCGCCAGCCGGGAGACGCGGGCCTTGAGGTCTGCGTCCATCGCCTTGGCCTGCGCGTCGGTGACGGCGTTGGGCTCCTGGCCACCGGGGCTGCCGGCGGGCTTGCGGGCCGCGGCGTCGTCGTGGCCCGCCGCCTCGACGCACTCCGTGGAGGCCGCGGCGGTGGTGGCCGTGGAGGGGGCGGCGAACTGGGTGAGGCCGAGGGTTGCGACCAGTGCCGCGGCACTGAGGAGTCTGCCGGCGGCACGCGAGGGGACGCGAACGGAACGACGCATCTGCGCTCCTGGGGGAGTCGTGGGGGACGGCGGCCGAGGGGGACCGCCGGGCCAAGGCTACGCAGAGGCGCGTGTACGCGTCAGACTCGTTCCGGTCTGGAGGTCCTGACGGCAAATCGGACATAATCCGGAAGTTCTGGCGCCCCGACCCGGCCGCACATGGAGCATCTCCCGTCATGCCTGCGCACGGTACCGGCTTCGGAATGTCCGAAAGTCGTCGCTCGCGCTGCCCGGCTCGTCCGCCCGGCCGGTCCGCCCGTGGACTCGTGAGGTCGCCCGGGTGCGGTCGCACTTGTGAGGTCGTATCCGAACTTGTTGCGATTTCCGGCCCGTTCTCCGTCACACACACCGGTGAACGTGCCCGGAAGCGCGGGCGTGGACGAGCGGCTGCGGCTCTCCTGGGGGTCCTGTCCGGATCGGGCGTCCGCCCGTCGATCACGAGAGTGGGGCCCAGTGGGGACGAGAAGACGAAGGACGGGCGTCGCGCGGGCCGCGGTGCTCGGCGTCGTGCTGACCGGCAGCGGGCTGCTGTCGGCGCCGGAGGCGTTCCCGCAGAGCGCGGACGGGACGGTGACGGTACGGGTGGTCCGGGCGGTGGACGCCTCGGGCGCGTGGACGCCCGGGCTGGAGCCGGGGCTGCCGGGGGTGAAGGTGACGCTCACCGGCGGGGGCCGGGTCCACGTCGAGGGCACCACGGCGGCCGACGGGACGGTGACGCTCGCGCCGCCGCCGCGGAGCCGGGAGCACGGCGGCGCCTACCGGGTGCGGGTGGTGAACCCGAAGCCGGGCGTGCTGTTCCCCGCCTTCGCCTCGCGGCAGGGGCTGGCCGGCGGGCCCGGCCTGTTGAGCTCGAACGAGGAGTTCGTCGACCTCTCCGACGGCGCGGACGTCTCGTACACCACGGGGCTGTGGAGCCCCGGCGACTACTGCCAGAAGAACGCGCCCGTGATGACGACCTGTCAGAACACCGCCTGGCAGGGCGGTGGGCAGCGCACGCTGGTGTCGTTCCCGTACGGTGCGCGCGGCCAGGCGGACGTGGACGTGGACGTCGCCGACGTCGCCACCGCGGCGCAGACCGGCACGCTGTTCGGCGTCGCGTGGAACAGGACCGACCGGCGGGTGTTCTCCTCGGCGGCGGCCAAGCGCACCACGGCCTACGGCCCGGGCGGCCCCGGCGGGATCTACCTGACCGACCCGGCGCAGCGGAGGACCACGCTCTTCACCACCGTCCCGGACGCCGGAGGCACGGCGCACGGGCCGGGGGCGGACGAGGCGTTCCTGGCGGTGCCGGGCAAGGAGAGCCTCGGCGGGCTGAAGGTGACGGACGACGGCCGGGACCTGTTCGTCGTCAACCTCAACGACCGCCGGCTGTACCGCTACGACGCCACGGTGGCGAGCGCGCCGGCGCCGAAGGCCGTCTACCCCGTCCCGGATCCGGGCTGCCCCTCGGCCGGGGACTGGCGCCCCTTCGGTCTGGGCCTCCAGGACGGGACCGGCTACCTGGGCGGTGTCTGCTCGGGCGAGTCGACGGGCCGGGCGGCGGACCTGCGGGCGGTCGTGCTGCCCTTCGACCCGGCCACCGGCCGGTTCGGCCCGGCCGTGCTGGACCAGCCGCTGGACTACCCGCGCGGGTCGACGGTCGGCGCGGGCCCGTGCGACGGCGCGGGCTGGTTCCCGTGGACGGACACCTACCCGGTCGTGCAGAACGGGCAGGCCTGCGCCGGCTTCCGCGCCCAGCCGGAGCCGGAGTTGGCCGAGGTCGGCTTCGAGACGGACGGCTCGATGCTGCTGGCCTTCCGCGACCGCCTCGCGGACCGGGCGGCCGGCCAGGCGGCGGCGGGCGGCGCGGTCGGCGAGGTCCTGTCGGGCGGTGACCTGAACAAGGCCTGCCCGGCGGCGGACGGCGGCTACGTGATGGACACCAACGGCGGCTGCGGGCTCCCGCCCCGGGGGAACCGCTTCTTCGACACCAGCCGGATGGGCTTCCACCGCAACGCGGCCTACGCCGGGATGGCGCTGTCCAAGGTGGAGACCACCGTCGGGATCTCCGGCTTCGACCCGAACAGCACGGCGTTCGGCTACGGCACGTCGTTCCTGCGGCGGGCGGACGGCGGACAGGACCCGGTGTCCGGGCTGCGGCTCAACCCGCCGGACGTCCCCGCGCCGTTCGGCAAGGGCGCCTCGATGGGCGACCTCGAGGTGCTCTGCGACCGGGCGCCGCTGCAGATCGGCAACCGGGTCTGGTACGACCCCGGGCGCACGGGCGTCCAGCGGCCGGGCCGGCAACCGGTGCCGGGCGCGACCGTCCACCTGTACGACGGGGCGGGCACGCTCGTCGGGACGGCGCGGACGACGGCGCGCGGCGAGTACTACTTCGACGACTCGAACGTGGACGGCGGCCTCAGGCCGCACACGGAGTACACGATCCGGCTGGACGAGCCGTCCGACTACGCCGAGGGCGGTCCGCTGCACCGGTGGGTGCCCACCAGGCGCGGCGTCGGTGACGATCCCTTCATCGACTCCGACGGCGCCGCCCCGCCGGGCGGACGGTACCCCGAGCGGGCACTGACCACCGGTGGGCCGGGCGAGAACGACCACACCCTCGACTTCGGGTTCCGGCGCTGCGGGTGCGGGCACTGACGCAGGGCGTGCGCGGCCACGGTGATCACGGAGTTGTGATCACGACATGGTGCGCCGCGACCGCACCTAGCCCTGGAAGTCGATCCGGGCGGCCGGGTGTGCGGCGGTGATCCGGTCGCGGACCGTCTGCGAAAGCCGGTTGTACCGCAGGTCGACCACCGCCAGGTCGGGGAGCGTGTCGAAATCGGCCGGCAGGTCCTTGAGTTCGTTGGAGGACAGGTCGACGGTCCGCAGCCGGCGGAACGTCCCGATCCCGGCGAAGTGCTCGGGCCCGGGCTTGTGGCGCTTGGTGTTCCTGCACCACCGGTCGATCCGGAGTTCCTCCAGCCCGGTCAGCTCCATGGCGAACAACTCCCGCAGGAAGACGTGCCCCGGCTCGGGGGTGCTGAAGCGGCTGGTGTGCCCGCTGAAGCCGAGGATCCGCAGGGCGGGCAGGCGGCCGAGGTCCGGCAGCGGGTCGCGCACCAGGCCGAGGCTGCCGCCGAGGTTGAGCTCTTCGAGCCGGGTCAGCCGGAGCAGGCTGTCGGGGACGGTGTCGAAGAAGTTGTCGCCCAGGTCGAGCCGCCGCAGGTTCGGGAAGGTGGTGACGACCTCGGGGAAGGTCCGCAGGCGGCCGTGAGTCATGGACACCTCCTCGACGCCGGTCAGGCCGTGCGCGGAGTCGGGGAACACGACGTCGGTCACGTCGGCGACCAGCTTCCGCAGCGCGACCAGACCGCCGAAGGTGTCCGGCAGGACGAACCGCGTCATCTCGGGGAGGTCCCACTCGGTCGTCGTCGCACCGGTGGTGACGGACAGGTAGGAGATGTCGAGTTCCTCCAGGGCGGTGAGCCGGCCGACAGCGGCCGGCAGGGAGAACTCGACCGTGACCCCGTCCGGGTCCCGGTTGCCGGCGACGCACAGCACCCGGAGCGCGGCCAGGTCGCCGACCGACTCCGGCAGGGCGGTCAGTCCGCAGAAGCGCACCGACAGGTGCTCCAGCCGGGTGAGCGTCCCGAGCGCCTCGGGCAGCTCGCCGATCGGGTTGCCGTCCAGGATCAGGGTGCGCAGCCACGGCATCCGGAGCACCTCGGCGGGGAACGCCCGGAGTTTGCGATCGGTCAGGTCGAGGTGCTCCACCCGGTCGGCCAGGGCCCGGGACAGGACGTCACCGGCCGACTCGGCCGCCGACCGGGCTGCGGGCCGCAGGACCGGGAGCCCGGCCCGCAGCCGGTCCAGGAACGCGTCGACGTCCAGGCAGTGGTCCTCCGCGTCGACGACCTCGGGCACGAACGCCTCCACGATGCCGTCCCCGACGGCGAAGTCGGCGTCGTCGTCATCGCCGTAGTTGTCCACCCAGCGTGCGCCGGGGGCGGAGAGCTCCATGTGGTGGTCGGAGTAGATCACCCAGGGGGTCTCGACGGTCCCGGCCACCAGGGAGCCGTGGTTGTAGTAGCCGTGGACCAGGTGGGTGAAGGCGCCGTCGTGGATGTGGATCTCCGCCTCGCCGCCCTCCAGGGTCTCCGCCTCGGTGCGACCGCCGACGTAGAGCCCGGGCCGGTCGTCGTAGAGCGCGATCGGCCCGTTGACCGTCAGGTCACCGGTGACCACGACCAGCTCGACCCCGCCCTCGGCGTCCCCGCCGCGCAGTTCGCCGACGGCGGTCAGGAAGTCCCCGTCGAGGGTGAGGTCGCCGTCGAAGAACAGCACCTCGCCGTAGCCGGGCGACGCTCCCGCACCCTCGAACACGGCGGACAACGCGCCGCCCAGGCGGGCATCGGCATCGGCATGGGACAGGGACGCGGGGACAGCGGATTCCGGCATGGCGAGAGCATAGGTCCGCGCTGTGACAGCCGTACCGGCGCACTATCCGGCGGAGGCGTGCGCCGGAGCGGGGTGGGCGACCGCGACCGGCGAGTCGCCCCCCGGTCACGGGACGAGGGAGGGGGCAGCCGGCCCGAGGGCCTCAGGGCCTTCGCGATCTGCGCCCCCGGGCACCGGGACGGGGCCGTACCCGCAGGACGGAACGGCACTGCCGGGCAAGGACTGACGGTGCGGGCCGCTGCCACCCGATCGCCCGGGCTCCCCGGTGGTCAGCGTGCACGGCCCGGAGGCACGACCCCGGACAGGGCGTCCCGGAGATCTCCGATCCGGCGGTAGTGGAGGGCGGCCATCCCCACCTCGCGGGCCGCGATGACGTTGGCCTCGGTGTCGTCGACGAACAGGCAGCGGTGGACCGGGGCTCCCACCCGCTCCGCGGCGATGAGGTAGACACGCGGATCGGGCTTCGCCACACCGATGCGGGAACTGTTCACCACGGCATCGGCGAGGTCGGCCAAGCCCTGCCGGGCGAGATCCGACTCCAACCGTGTGGTCGCGTTGGAGACCAGGGCGACCGTGGCGACTTCACGGACCCTGGTGAGGAGCGACACGACATCCTGATCGACGCGCGGCACGAGTTCGGACCAGGCGGTGACCACGCTTCGGGCGCGGTCCGTCGATCCACATGCCTCGGCGAGGTCCGTGGCCACCGCCGAACGCCATTCCTCGTCGGTGACCTCCCCCGTGATCGCGGGATGCAGGCGGGACGGTGCGAAGGCGGCTGCCGCGAAGGTGCCCGCAGGGAGTTCGTGGACATGGTCAAGGTCACCGGGTCCGGAAGTGGGCCAATGCCGCAGCACCCCATCGATGTCACAGAGCACGGCGTCGTAGGGAAGGGCAGTCACAGTGCGAACTCCGTTGCGGTGGTCGTCCGTTGGCCGGCATCAGCAGCGTAGGCGGTCCGGGCCGCCGGTGGGTGCCCTCTGTCACCGGGTGGAGCCGGGTCGCCCCCGGCGCGTACCGAAGGGGGGAACTGAACCAGCTGGGGGCACCGTGGCCCCGTTCACCCGCCCGGCCGCCGACGGCCGGTGCCCCGTCCGGGCCGCCCCTGCCGGGCGGACGCGGCCCGGACGGCGTCACGCGGCGTCACGCGGGTGTCAGGCGGGCGCCGCGCCGGGGGCGTCACGCACCGCCGCGCAGAGGCGCCCCGCCCGTTCGGCGGCGTCGCCAGAACGGGCTCGACGGCCAGCGCCGCTCCTGGTCGTACGTGTACGCGTGGTTCCTCCGGTAGGCGTCCGCGACGCCGTCCAGGAACGCCGTGTAGTCGGCGAGGGCGGCCGCCGCGCGGGCCGGGGCGGCCAGGCACGCGGCAACGGTCCGCCCGGCGCGGGCGCCGGTGTGCAGCGCGGTGAGGATGCCCTGTGAGGAGAGCGGGTCGAAGGCGAGCGCGGCGTCCCCGGCCGCCACCCAGCCCGGGCCGGCGGCCGGGCCCAGCCGCACGCCGTGGGCGGGTGCCCAGCGCGGCGAGGGGGTTGCGGCGGGGTCGTAGCCGTCCAGGCGCCGGCGGACGTGGTCGGTCCGGGTGGCGGCGTGCCAGAAGCCCTGCGGCGTGCGGAGGGCGGGGGCGGCGAGGTCGGGGTCGGTCAGGTGGGCGACCAGGCGTCCGGCCGGGACCGGGGCGGTGTACCACCAGCCGTCGGGTGCCGCCTCGACGAGCGTGCGGGCCTCGGCGTCCTCCGGGCCCGCGCCGCCGGCCGCGCGGCGGCCGGGGAGGACGGCGTAGACGGCGACGAGCCGGTCCTGCCGGTGGCGGCGGCCGTGCCGGCGGCCGATGACGCAGCTCCGCCCGGTGGCGTCGACCGTCCAGCGGGTGTGCAGCTCCGCCACGGGGCCGGCCCCACGGCCGGCCCCGCTGTCCTTTCCCTCGTCGCGACGGCTGTCCGCACCGGTGCCGTACTGACGGACGGTCAGTCGGCCGCCGGACCAGGCGAGCAGGGTGGCCCGCCGCAGCTCGGCGCCGGCCGCCACGGCCGCGTCCCGGAGGAAGGCGTCGAAGCGGAGCCGGTCGAGGTGCCAGCCGTGCCCGTACGGGTCGAACACGTGGCTGATGCCGTGCAGCGCCGGCGAACCCCAGGCGGCGTACGTGCCCGTGGACGCGGGGTGCCCGGCGGCCAGGAAGCCGTCCAGCAGCCCGAGGTCGCGCAGCAGCGGGCGGGCGGCGGGCGGCAGCGACTCCCCGATCTTGAACGCGCCGCGCCCGGTGGGCGGCGAGGGGCGCCCGCCGGGGTCGAGGAGCAGGACCCGCCGGCCGGCGGCGGCCAGGACCAGGGCCGCGACGGAGCCCGCCGGGCCGCCGCCCGCCACGACGGCGTCGACGGGCCCCGGCGGGCCCGGGCGGTCCGTCACCGGTCCCGCCGCAGACGCTTGACCTTGTCGATGTAGCCCGCCGAGACCTCCTCGTCGGGCAGCTCCGCCATGGTGACGGCGGTGGCCGTCGCGGCCCCGCCGAGCACCGGGTCGGCGCCGAGCGGTACGTGCAGGGTGACCAGGTTGCGCCGGGCCGGCGGTGCGGGCTCCGGCGGGAAGGTCACCTCGGACTCGACGAGCAGCTCCGCCGGGAGGCGGGGGTCGTCGGTGGGCCCGGGGCGGCGCTCGACCACGCCTAGCCGGCCGAAGTCCGTCACCATGGCGTTGATGGCGTCGGTGTAGCCCGGGGGGAGCCAGCGGAGCCAGGCCCGCCGGTTGCCGAACGCGGCCAGGCGTTCCCCGATCGGCCGGGAGGCGTCCATGACGATCGCGTACTCCTCCTCGGCGATCACGTGGTTGGGCACCCGGGCCGGCCAGAAGGTGGGCAGGTACGGGTCGTAGGTGCCGAAGCCGGAGAGGTACTCGTAGCCGGACCGGCAGCTCGCGGTGTCGGTCTGCCAGGGCACGGCCATCCACCTGGTCAGGTCGCCGGGCCGCTGGGCGTAGAGCGGGCCGTCGAAGGAGAGGGCGATCCGCGGGGTGAGGGTCGGGCCGTAGGCGGGCGGCGGCGGCAGCGCCGGATCGCGCAGACGCACCCGGAAGGGGCTGCTGTACAGGGTGGTGTGGCGCATCGGCCAGGTGAGTTCGCAGCCGGGGTGGAAGGCGTCGGCGAGACAGAACGAGAGCGCCGCCCGGTCCAGGGTCAGGGGCCGCTCGGCGAACGGGACCTCGTCGAGGGAGGCCGGTGGTACGGCGTGCCGGTCGTAGTCGGCGACGAAGTCCCCGCGGGCCCAGCGCCGCAGCAGGCGGTACTGGAGCGGGGAGAGCGTCACGTGCTGGCGGACCGACTGGGCCGGCACGTTCATCGCATCGCCGTACACGCCCGGCCACGGCACGGGGGAGAGGCCGTCACGGTCGTAGTCGCGGATCGTCAGCCAGACCTGACGGCGCAGCTCCCGCTGGACGGGCGAGGGGTCCGCCAGCGCGGCGAGGCGCGCTGGGGCGAGGAGGTCCTCCCGCCCGCCGTGACCCAGCTGGACGGCCACCCCCTGGTTGACCCACTGGAGGTCGCACAGGCGGCGCAGCACGGGCAGCACGTCCCGGGTGAACGACGGCCGCGGCGGCTCCGGGAGGAGGCCGGCGGTGACGAAGGCGTCGCGGACGAGGTCGTACATCGTGCGCACCGAGGTGAGTTCGGGCGCGTAGTTGGGGGGTGCGGTGACCACCCAGCCCGGTTCGACCGGGACCGGCCGCCCGTCGATGCTGACCTCGGCGGTGACCGGCCCGTCGGAGACGTCGTCGTGCCAGCCGTCGTTGTTGGCGAAGGTGTCGGCGGGGGTGTCGGTGGCGGACGCGGAGACGCCCCGGCCGCCGAGGAAGAGGAGCCGGCCGCTCTCGTCGGTCCGCAGCTCCCCGAGGTAGACGGGCCGGTCCAGGAAGGTGCCGGTGTCGAAGGTGTGCTCGGGACCGCCCGACCGGTTGCGGCCGCGCGCCGACCGGGGGCCGGGGTCGATGACCAGACGGTCGCGCCGGTCGGCCGGGACCTTGGGGTTGCGCAGGTTGCTGTCCTCGGTCTGCTCCGCCTCGGGGATGTCGAGGGCCAGCTGGAACTGGTACCAGGCGGCCTTCCGGTTGGCGACGTGCACCGTCCAGCGCAGGTCCGCGTTGTCGGCGGTCAGCTCGGCCACCGGCTCGCCGGCCGCGTTGTAGCCGTAGACGCGGAACCGGACGGCCTGCCGCTTCAGGGCACCGGTGGCGTCCTTGTAGCTCCCGGCGGGCAGCGGGGCCGGCTGGTCGACCTCGGGGGCGAGGAAGAATCCCTCCGCGCTGTCGCCGACCCTGGCCACCCCGATCGCCGGGTGCACGGCGGCCCGGACGATCCTGGTGTCGCGGCCGGGCGGCGGCGTGATCTGCTCGCGGGCCGGGCCGGGTTCGGCCGCCGGGACGCCGTTGACGTCGCGGCGCTGCTCGGCCGACGCCCGGTAGACGGTCCTGCGGACCTCGGAGATGCTGCCCACCGGGCGGTGCTCGGCGAGGGCGTGCCACGGGTTGAAGGCGAGGTTCTCGCCGTAGGCGGCCTGGCCCCGCGCCGTGATGTCCTGCTTCCGGAGGGTCAGCCGGGCCACCGTCACCGGTTCGCTCGCGGTCTCGTCCCACCGTACGGTGGCCCGGTCCAGCGGCATGCGCTGCGGGTCGGTGCGGAACTGCAGCATCAGGTCGAAGGCCGCCGCGCCCGCCGCGAGCCGGTGGCGCAGGTCGGCGGCCAGGTACGCGGGGTTCTCGTCGGGCGGCACCGCCGCCGGGTCGCCCGGCGCGCAACCGGCCGGCGCCAGCTTGTACTTGACGAAGCGTTCGGGACCGAAGGCGTAGGGGAGCACGCTCCAGTAGTCGGCGGTGAGCACGCTCTCCTCGAACCGGGCCATCGCGTCGAGGATCTCGCGGGTGACCGGGTGGTCCTGGAGGTACCGCTCGTAGTCGCCGTCGACGACACCGGCCCTGGTGAACTCGCACATGTCCTGGGCGGTGTCGACGAAGAACACGTCGTGGTTCTGGAGCAGCAGGTCCTGGGTGCCGGCCTCGGTCTCGCCGTCCAGCAGCTTCCGGCCGGGCACGCCGAACAGTTTGACGCCGATGCCGAGGGTGGTGTCGAGGTCGGGGCTGCCGGGCACGGTGTCGCTGGAGAAGCGCACCCAGGCGGGCAGGCCGTCGGGCCGCTCGTGGGCGGTCCCGAGGAACCCGACGCGCAGGTCGGGCGGCAGGTCGGGGGAGACCGTCAGCACTCCGCGGGCGACGCCGTGCGGTTTGAGGAACACCGGTCGTCTGACGGGGTCCTGGCCGCGGGACATCCGGGCGCCCTGGGTCAGG
Source organism: Kitasatospora sp. Xyl93 (assembly GCF_055383135.1). Classification (NCBI taxonomy): domain Bacteria; kingdom Bacillati; phylum Actinomycetota; class Actinomycetes; order Kitasatosporales; family Streptomycetaceae; genus Kitasatospora; species Kitasatospora sp. Xyl93. Next base: position 7,616,393 of record NZ_AP029185.1, read on the forward strand.
TCGACGAACATCTGCTTCAGGGCGGCGGCCGGGTCCTCGGCGCAGTCCGCCGGCTGCGGAGGGCCGGCGTTTCCCTCGGTCCTGTCGCTGCCCTGGTTCCCGTGGTTCCCGGCGAAGGGTGCGGGGGTTCCGATCATCCTGTGCTCCGATCAGTGCGGTGCCGGGCCGGTGGTCCGGAGGCGTGCGCCTGTGTCCACCCACCCGGTCCAGCGTGCACAGGCCGGTGATCCCCGGCGCGCCGAGGTACGCCCGAACCGAGCACACGGCCGGGCCGCGGCCGGGCGGCTCACTCCAATCGGCCAACAGCGGTCGCACCCCGTGGGACCGGGGGCACCGTCGTCGGGTCCCGGCCCGGGCCGGGCGGTGCCCGGCGCCCCGCCGGACACCGCCGAGGCCCCGCACCGATGCGCCGGTCCCGCGGTGAGGACGGTCCTCAGCCCTGGCCGGCGCTCCCCATCGGGCCGATCCTCACCGGGGATCCGCTGCCCTCGGTGACGGGCAGGGAGCCGGCGCCCGGCCAGGGCAGGGTGACCGACTGGGTCTCGTCCGGCGGGGTCACCACCAGGCCGGTGACCCGGACGCCGGAGCCGCCCGAGGTGTTGGCCGGGTAACTGATGCCGAAGTAGGTCGACTTGCCGTTCACCACGACGCCCTCGACGACCGGCTCGCCGGAGCGCTTCGCGGACACCGTGCCCGCGGAGGTCTTCAGGTCGACGCCCGCGTATCCGGACAGCGTGCAGTCCTTCCCGCTGTGGTTCTTCAGCTCGACCACGACGGTGTTGTCGGCGTCGCCGGTGATGGTGCGGTCCGCGGCCGTGACGGTCAGGTCCGCGGTCCGGCACTTGGCGGTCTTCCCGGCCCCGGTGGAGCCGGCTGGTGGGGTGGTGGGCGGCGTGCCGGGCTTCCCCGGGGCGCTCGAAGCCGGGCCGCCGGAGGCCGGAGCGCCGCCGGAGGAGACACCGGTGGACGCGGCCGGGGCGGGGGTCGGGGCCGTGGTCGGGGCGCCTTGGGCAGTGCCCGTCCCGTCGTCCTGGCAGGCGGTGAGCGAGAGGGCGGCTGCGACGGCCAGGGCGGCGAAGGTGAGCTTGCGGACGCGCACGGTGATTTCCTCCGGATGGGCGGCGGTGCCGGGTGCTCGGTGCGAGCGGGTTTCCGAAGACCGGGACCGCCTTCCCGGACGAACCGTTCCGCCCGGGCCGCCCCCAGGACAGTGCTGTGACACGTACGGCCGGAAACCACCCGCGCCGTCGCCCGCCGTGCCCTGCCGCACCCCGCCGGCGACCTGCCAGGATGCCGGTTCCACGGCGCCGCCGCGCACCGTCGGCGCGAGTCACCGGCCGCCGGTACAGACCCGTGACCCGGACGACCTTGACCCACGGACCGCGACGACACCGCGACCCCGACGATGCGCCGCGCTCGGTCCCGGCCCGGCGACCGGAGTGACGGGGACGGCGGTCGAGGCAGGAGGCTCGTCGGGCGCGGCCAGCCGACGCCGACCGGTCGGCGCTCGTGCCTCCGTACCCCGCTTCCGTCGTCCGACCTGACTCCGACTCACGACCGGGACCCTGGTCCCGGTCACCCGTCGATCGGCGGGTGGGGCTAACCCCCGGGCCGATCAGGGGGTGCGGCGGATGGTGCGGGGTGCCCCGGGGAAGCGAGGGTTGGGTCCATGATCACGCACAAGGCCCTGCTCGCCGCTCTGCTCGTCCCGCTCGGTGCCACCCTGGCCGTCGCTCCGGCCGCTTCCGCCTCCGCCTTCACCCCGCCCGCCCCGGCCGCCGCGACGGCCTCCGTCGACGCCGCCGCGTTCCGCTCCCCCGAGGCCGCCCTCGACCGGGTGGCGAACCCGCTGCGCACCACCGACCCCCGCAGCGGCCTGGCCGACCTGCGCCCGTTCGGCAGGATGGTCGGCGGCGCCACCGTGGTGGGCGTGGGCGAGGCCACCCACAGCTCGCACGAGTTCGTCACCCTCAAGCACCGCGTCTTCCGCTACCTGGTGGAGGAGAAGGGCTTCCGCACCTTCGCCTTCGAAGCCGCCTGGAGCAGCGGACTGCGGATCGACGCCTACCTCACGCGCGGTGAGGGCGACCTGAAGCAGATCATGGACGAGGAGTTCCAGGGCACCTACCGGTGGTGGAACAACGCCGAGACCCGCGACCTGCTCCAGTGGATGCGCGCCTACAACGTGAAGCACTCCGACGACCCGGTGCGCTTCGTCGGCGACGACAACGGTTTCGCCGGCCCCGGGCTGTACGACAGGGTGAACGCGTTCGCGGCCGCGTCCAGCCCCGAACTCGCCGCGCAGATCGCCGAGCTGTACCGAGGACTGCGGCCCACCACCAGCGCCGAGACCTACGTCAACGACTACCTCTCGAAGCCGCTCGCCGACCGAAAGGAGCTCGCCGAACGGACCGGGCGGGCGGTGGACCTGCTCAGGCAGCACCCCGGCGCCGACGCCGAAGCCCATGCCTGGGCCCTCCAGCACGCCACCGCGATCCACCAGATGACCACCCTGTACGCCTTCGACTGGGACGCCCCCCAGGACATCCCCGCCGCCATGGTCTACCGCGACCGCGTGATGGCGGACAACATCGCCTGGTGGCAGCAGCGCACCGGCAGCAAGACCATGCTCTCCGCCCACAACACCCACGTCGCCCTCAAGACCTACGCCCCCGCCAGCCACCCCCACGTCCAGGGCGAGTTCCTGCGCGAGCGACTGGGCGCCGGCTACCTGAGCGTCGGCCTCACCTTCGACCACGGCGCGTTCAACGCCTTCAACCACGACGGCGCCCCGGACAGCTTCGCCGTCGGCCCCGCCGAACCCGGCACCGCCGAGCACACCCTGGACAAGGTCCGCTACCGCGACTTCATGGTCGACCTGCGCAACGCCCCCGAACCGGCCCGCAGCTGGCTCGCCGAGCCCCACACGACCAAGAACATCGGCGCCACCTACCCCGGCATCGCGGACGCCCCCCAGATCCGCTTCGCCCAGACCCACGACGTCCTCGTCCACCTCCGGCAGGTCCAGGCGGCCCGCATGCTCAACTAGCACCGGACAGCCACCGGGCCGCCTGCCCGCCCGGGCATGGACCAGCCGCAGTTGCCTGTCCTCCATCGGCCGTCCGGTTGCCGTCGCATCGCACGGGCGCGAGACTCGACGCGGAGCGCCCCTCCAGGCGCCCGCGAGCAGGCCGAACCCGATGGTCGTCAACCAGGGAAGGGGACCGTTCGCCGTGATGAGTGATCAGCACACTCCGCGCGACCCCACCGAGCAGCACCCCACCCCGCCGTTCCCGGAGCAGTCCCAGCTCCACCCCGGCAGCGGCGAGGCCATGCGGCCGGAGCCGGATCACGGAGAGACGACCTACCGGGGCAGCGGCCGGCTGACCGGGCGGATCGCGCTCATCACCGGCGGCGACTCCGGGATCGGCCGGGCAGTCGCGCTCGCCTTCGCCCGCGAGGGCGCCGACGTCGCCTTCTGCCACCTCCCGGAGGAAGCGGGCGACGCCGACACCACGACCGCCCTCATCACGGACGCCGGGCGACGCGCCCTGCCGATCGCCGGCGACCTCCGCGACGAGGAGTTCTGCGCCCGGCTGGTGGCCCGCTGCGTCGGTGAACTCGGCGGCCTCGACGTGCTGGTGAACAACGCGGCCTACCAGATGTCCCAGCCGGACGGGCTCGCCGCGATCAGCACCGAGCAGTTCGACCGCGTCATGCGGACCAACCTGTACGGCATGTTCTGGACCACCCGCGCCGCCCTTCCCCACCTGGAGAAGGGCGCCTCGATCATCAACACCGCCTCGGTGCAGGCGTACAAGCCCAGCCCGCACCTGCTGGACTACGCGATGACCAAGGCCGCGATCGTCGCCTTCACCCAGGGACTGGCGACGCAGCTGGCCCCCGACGGGATCCGGGTCAACGCGGTCGCCCCCGGCCCGGTGTGGACCCCGCTGATCCCGGCCACGATGGACGCGGAGAAGGTCGCGCACTTCGGGGAGCAGTCCCCGCTCGGCCGGGCTGCCCAGCCCGCCGAGATGGCCCCCGCCTACGTCTTCCTCGCCTCCCAGGAGTCCTCCTACATCACCGCCGAGATCGTGAACGCCACCGGCGGCACCCCGCTGCCCTGACCGCTGCCCTGACCCGAGCTCGAAGGGGTCCGTGAAGGCCCGGCGGGCGTACCGGCGCCGGTGCCGGCGATCCGCAACGAGCGAAGCCTCGGTCCGGCTACGCGTCGCGCCCGCGCAGCAGCAGGCCGGCGACCAGCAGCGCGCCCGCGGCCCACGCGGCGAGCACGCCCAGGCCGGCCCATGGGCCGATGGGCGGCTCGTGCAGGACGAGGGTGGTCTGGACGGCCAGTCCGGCGGACATCGGCGAAACCTGCTGGAGGTGGCGCTGCCACTCCGGGTCGTGGACCACCTGGATGACGACCGGGAAGAGGTAGAGCAGCCCGAGCACGATCCCGATGGCGCTCGCCGCCTCCCGTACCGCCGTCGCCACGCCGAGGCCGATCAGGGCGATCAGGACGAGGTAGAGGACCGAGCCCACGGCCGCGCGCAGGGTCGGACCGTCCGCCAGGGACAGCGGTGCGTAGCCGTGCGCCCCGGTGAATCCGTTGCCGGGCAGGACGTGGCGGCCGGCGAGGAGGGAGACCAGGACGGCCACCGTCCCGGAGGCCAGGACGACCGCGGTGAGGACCGCCGCCTTGGCGGTGAGGACGATGATCCGGTTCGGCACCGCCATGAGCGTGGTGCGGATCATCCCGGTGCCGTACTCGCCGCTGACGGCCAGCACCGCGAGCACGGCGATGACCGCCTGCCCGACGGTGACGCCGGACAGGGCGAGCTTGACGGCGTCCTGGCCGCACCCCGCGTCCGGGCACTTCACGGCCTTGGCGGTGCCGCAGCCGACGGCCACGGTCAGCGCGACGGCGAGCAGGAGCAGCCTGCCCGTTTCCCCCGCGGTGCGCAGCTTCGTCCATTCCGCACGCAGGGCGCGGCCGAAGCCCCCGCGCCACGCGCCGTCAGCCGTGCTCGTGGGGCGCGCACCGCTCAGGAGGCTCATACGTCCCTCCCGCGCAGCCGCACCACGGCCAGACCGAAGGCGAGCGCGGCGTACCCGCTCAGCACGGCGAGGCCGGCCCAGGGCGCCAGCGGGTAGTAGCCGGTCGACGGCTCGTACACGCTGAGCACCTGCGCGTACCGCGGCACGGTCTGCTGGACGGCGAAGCCCGCGGCCGGGGTCACCCGCAGCAGCCACTCCGAGACGCCCGGGGGCAGTACGCCGGAGGTGGCGAGCAGGAAGGGCAGCACGATCGACGCGACGACGAGGGCGACCGCCGTGCCGCTGCGCCGCAGCAGGGCACCGACGCCGAGAGCGAGCACGGTGGCGGCTGCGCAGAGCAGGCCGGTTCCGACCAGGACGCGCACTTCGGTCGCCGACGTGACGGGGAGGACGTGGAAGCCCCTGCCGCGCGCGCTGCGTTCCCCGAGGGGAACGGTGATCGCGGCGGCGACCAGGCCGACGGCGGACGCGACGCCTCCGGCCACCAGCGCCTTGGCGCCAAGCACCCGCCCCCGCAGGGGAGTTGCGGCCATGGTCGTGCGCAGCAGGCCACGCCGGTACTCGCCGGTGATGAACACCGTGCCCACGGCGATCAGCACGACCAGCCCGGCGAACGTGCCGACCAGGAAGTTCTCCACGGAGAAGCCGACGCCCATGGCGGGCCCGCCGACGACCGGTGCGATGTCACCGGCCCCGGTCACGGTGAACCCGCCGCCGTCGCTCTCGGTGAAGCCGCCCCCGGTGGTGTTCGTGTAACTCCCGGAGGTGCCCGCGTCACCGCCCACCTGCGTGCCGCTCCACGCGCTCCGGGACCAGTCACCGGTGAGGTCGGGACGGCCGAAGGCGCCGGTGGCCACGGCGGGGCTGAACCCCGTGCCCGCCGGGGTGGCCTGCTTCGCCTCCGGCGACGTGGCGAACAGCCCGGCCTGTACGGTGCGCGCAAGCCCGGGCAGCCTGGCACGGCCGACCTCGGTCCAGTGGGAGCCGTCGGTGGAGGCGTAGCCGGTGAGGCTGTCGCCGGAGCGGACCAGGCGCAGCCAGCGCGGGGACTCCGGGGTGGCCGCGCCGGAAGGGCCGGCCGTGTCGTGCGTGTAGTCGTGCTGCATGCGCACGCCGTGGCCGCCGGTGGCCATGACCGCCGCGTACGGGGATCCCTGGGTGAGGCTTTCCTTCACGATGATCCCCGCCTTCGCCCAGGGCTGGGCGCCCTGGACCGGCCGGCCGGTCCCGGTGTCGGCCACACCGGTCAGGGACCGCAGGGCAACGGTGAGCGCGCCGTCCCCGGTGAGCGCCCTGTGGACGAAGTAGAAGCTGTCGTTGACGGCTTCGCCGCCGGGGCCCGTCGGGTACGAGGCGGAGTCGGCGCCGCGACCGCCGGGGGCGGGGGCGGCCGTGCCGAGCAGGCCGACCACGACCGTCACCAGGAGCGCCCCCGCCACGGCGAGCACCCAGCCGCGTACCGTACGGAACTTCGTCCACTCGGCGCGCAGCGTCCTGAGGAACCCGCTCGGCTCGGCGCGCCTGGTGGCCGGGGGACGAGGGGTGGGGGTGGCCGTCATCGCGTGGCCTCCGTCGCCGGGACGCCCCGGTACTCCACCGCGTCCCGGGTGAGCTCCAGGTACGCCTCCTCGAGCGTCGCCCGGTGCGCGGACACCTGGGAGAACGGCACCCCGTTCCGGGCGAGCAGGGCCACGACCTCCTCGTCGGGCAGGCCCGTGACGCCGAGGGTGTCGGGGCCGGTGGTGAGAACGGTGGCGCCCGCGCCGTGCAGGACCTGGGCGGCACGTGGAGGCGCGGAGGTACGCAGGGTGATTCGTCCACCGGACGCCTCGGCGAGCAGTTCGGACACGCCGGTGTCCGCGAGGACCCGGCCGCGGCCGATCACCACGAGATGGTCCGCTGTGCCCTCCAGTTCGCTCATCAGGTGACTGGAGACCAGGACGGCGCGGCCCTGCCGGGCCAGCTCCGCCAGGAATCCGCGCATCCACACGATGCCGTCGGGGTCGAGGCCGTTGAACGGCTCGTCCAGCATGAGGACCGGCGGGTCACCGAGCAGTGCCGCCGCGATCCCCAGGCGCTGGCGCATGCCCAGCGAGAAGCCCCCGGCCCTGCGCCGGGCTGCCGTGCCCAGGCCGGCCTGCTCGATGACCTCGTCCACGCGCCGGGACGGCACGCCCTGTGAGTGGGCCAGCCACAGCAGGTGGTTGCGGGCGGTGCGGCTCGGCTGCAGCGCGGAGGCGTCGAGCAGTGCCCCCAGATGCCGGAGCGGGCGACGCAGCGTGCGGTACGGCACCCCGCCGACCAGCGCCCTTCCCTACTCGGCCGCGTCAAGGCCCAGGACGACGCGCATGGTGGTGGACTTGCCCGCGCCGTTCGGGCCGACGAAGCCGGTCACCCGTCCGGGGCGCACGGTGAACGTCATCCCGTCCAGAGCCAGTCGTGGCCCGAAGCGTTTGCGCAGACCTACGACCTCGATCGTCGCCTTCGTACTCTCATCGCTCATGGCCCCACCCTGTGACGGAGCGGGTTACAGGGACCGAACGGCCCCTGTCATCCCGCTGTTAGGCGCCTCGGCCTAGCCTGGGCCGGTACGCGTCCTGGTGCGGTGGCGAGAGGGGAGCATGCGGATGGAATGGGGCCCGCCCCGAAGGCTCACGGGTCTGACCGCCCGGTTCGGCCCGCGCGGTGGCACCGCCCGGCTCGGCCCGCGCGGTCGCACGGCCCGGTTCGGCCTGCGCCGTGGCACCGCCCGCACTCGCTTCACCGCCCTGTACGTGACGCTGTTCCTGCTGTCGGGAACGGCGCTGCTGGCCATTGCGGCCGTGGTGGCATCCGGCGGATCGCGCTCCAGCCGGACCGCCCCCGACGGCGACACCGGTCTGCCCGCCACGGCGGCACGGGCCCAGGGCCGCATCGACGAGCTGGAGCAGCAACTGGCCCAGGCGCACGACACCCAGTCACGGCAGGTCCTGCTGGGCTCCGCCATCGCCCTCGGCGTCATGGCGGTGGTCTCGGTCGGCCTCGGCTGGTTCGTCGCCGGCCGGGTGCTTCGCCCGCTGCGCGTGATGACCGCGGCCACCCGCCGGATCACCGCCGACAGCCTGCACGAACGCCTGGCCATCGACGGCCCCGGCGACGAGGTCAAGGACCTCGCCGACACCATCGACGACCTCCTCGGCCGACTGGAGGGATCCTTCGACGCGCAGCGCCTCTTCGTCGCCAACGCCTCCCACGAGCTGCGCACCCCGCTCACCACGATGCGGGCCTCCCTGGACGTGGCCCTCGCCAAGCCGGGCCCGGTACCCGGGGCCATGGCCACACTGGCCGCCCGGATGCGTGCCGAACTCGACCAGGTCGACCGGCTGTTGGAGAGCTTCCTCGTCCTGGCCCGCACCCAGCACGGCGGGTTCACCGACTCGGCGCGGCTCACCCTCGGCCAACTCGCGCTGGCCGCCCTGACCGGACGGGCGGAGGACATCGCGGCCAAGGGCCTGACCGTGCGTGAGGACCGGATCGACGACTGCGCCTGGGTGCGGGGCAGCCGGACGCTGCTGCGCCGCGCGGTCGACAACGTGGTCGACAACGCGATCACGCACAACGAGCCCGGGGGCTGGATCAGCGTCGCGGTACGGGCCGAGGGAGACGACACGGGCGCGGTGTCCCTCGTCGTCGAGTCCGGCGGACCGGTCCTCGACCAGCGGCGGGTGGCGGACCTCGCGCTGCCCTTCCGCCGCCTCGGCGCCGACCGGACCGGCACCGGACGGGGCAGCGGCCTCGGCCTCTCCATCGTCGCGGCCGTCGCCCAGGCCCACCACGGCGCCCTGCACCTGCGCGCCCGCCCCGACGGCGGCCTGCGCGTCACCGTCACCCTTCCCCGTACGGACGGCAGGGCGACGGCGCAATCCCCGGACACGGAGACGGGCGTGGCACGTTGAGGGTCCTGGTGGTCGAGGACGCCCGCCCCCTCGCCGAAGTCGTCGCCGAAGGGCTGCGCGACCAGGGCATGGCCGTGGACGTGGCCCACGACGGGCTCGCCGCCGCGGCCAAACTGGACGTCAACGCGTACGACGTCGTCGTGCTCGACCGGGACCTGCCGGGCATCCACGGCGACACCCTCTGCCAGATGATCACCGAGCGGGACGGCCGCGTGATGGTCCTGATGCTGACCGCCGCCGACTCACCCGGTGACCGCGTCAGCGGCCTGACCCTGGGCGCCGACGACTACCTCGCCAAGCCCTTCCACTTTCCCGAACTCGTCCTGCGGATCCGTGCGCTGGCCCGCCGCCGCCCCGCCGCCCGGTCCCGCACGTTGAGCACGGCGGGCATCGAACTCGACCCGATGCGCCGCACCGCCAGCCGCGACGGCCGCCAACTCGATCTCTCCGTCAAGGAGTTCGCGGTACTCGAAGCCCTCCTGGACGCGAGTCCCGCCTTCCTCAGCACGGAGAACCTCCTCGAACAGGTCTGGGACGAACACGCCGACCCGTTCACCAACACCGTCACGGTGACCATCAGCCGCCTGCGCCGCAAACTCGGCGCCCCTCCGGTCATCGCCACCACCCCCGGCGTGGGGTACCGGATCATCGGCCCCGCCGTCCCACCCGGCTGAGAGACGTATCTCGCAGGAAACGGCTCCCCACCACCGAGCCGGCCGGTAGGCCGCCGCCCGGGGCCTTTTCCGGCGCCAGGCGGCGGATGCGGCGGCCGGCCATGCCGGTGTGGAGGCCATGCCGGTGTTCATGGCGAAGCAGGTCGCAGGACCGGTCAGGAATCGAGAAGCACGGGCCGCCGCACGGGGCCTAGCGTGATGGTCATGGCAACCACCGCTTCCCCCGTCACCACCGCTTCCACCGCAGCCCTCACCTCCCTCGCGTCCGTCACCATCGAGGTGGCCGACCTGGAGGCCGCCCACCGCTTCTACAGCGCCTTCGGCGTGGACACGTACGTACGCCTACGGGCGTCCGAGGCGCATTCCACCGGTTTCCGCGGCTTCACCCTGGCCCTCACGGTGTCCGGGCCGGCCACCGTCGACGCCTTCGTGGCCGCCGCCGTGGACGCCGGCGCCACGGTGCTCAAGCCCGCCGCGAAGTCGTTGTGGGGCTACGGCGGCGTCGTCCAGGCCCCGGACGGGACGATCTGGAAGGTCGCGACCTCGGCCAGGAAGGACACCGGCCCCGCCACCCGCGAGATCGACGAGGTCGTCCTGCTGCTCGGCGTCGACGACGTGAAGGCCACCAAGCGGTTCTACGCCGGCCGGGGCCTGACCGTGACCAAGAGCTTCGGCGGCAAGTACGCCGAGTTCGCCCCCGGCCAGTCCAGCCCCGTCAAGCTGGCCCTGTACAAGCGCCGCGGTCTGGCCAGGGACCTCGGCGTCCCCGCCGACGGCACCGGCTCGCACCGCATCGTCCTCGGCGGCACCACCAGCCCCTTCACCGACGCGGACGGGTTCGCCTGGGAAGCCGCCGCGCCGATCGCCCCGGCGCCGTCCGCGGCGTCCTGACCCCCGGCTGTCAGCTCCCGCCGCCACCCGCCTCCATCCCTGTTCGAGAGGAACCCGCCATGCAGACCACGAAGACGTCCGCCGAGACCTCCGGCACGACTGCCGAGCAGTACAACGGTTTCACCGCCGAGGAGCGGGCCGCGATGAAGGAGCACGCGCGGGATCAGAAGAAGGCGGCGGCGCGGCGCGGTTCGTCCCGTGTGGAGAGGGAGGCGGCGGCGGAGCGGGACGTGCTCGCGAAGATCGCCGAGATGCCGGAGGCGGACCGCATCCTCGCCGAGCGGATCCACGCCATCGTCAAGGCCGCCGCTCCGGGCCTCGCGCCCAAGCTCTGGTACGGGATGCCCGCGTACGCCAGGGACGGCAAGGTCGTCTGCCACTTCCAGAGCGCGGAGAAGTTCAAGTCGAGGTACGCCACGCTCGGCTTCAGCGACGAGGCGGCACTCGACGACGGCGCCATGTGGCCGACCGCGTACGCCCTGAGGGAGCTGACCGCAGCCGACGAACAGCGCATCAGCGCGCTGGTCAGGAAGGCGGTCAGCTGAGGCCGGCGTGGTGGTCGCGGGCAGCGGTGCGAGAGTTCACGGGATCCGGGGCCGCGAAGGCTCGGCACACGCTCGTGCCGCCGGAGGCAGGCGCGGTTCATTCGCCCGCGGTGTCCTCGGCCTCCCAGCGGAGCAGGTCGCCCGGCTGGCACTCGAGCACCTCGCAGAGCGCGGCGAGCGTCGTGAAGCGCACCGCCTTGGCGCGGCCGTTCTTGAGTACCGCCAGGTTGGCGGGTGTGATCCCCACACGCTCCGCGAGCTCGCCCACGGACATCTTCCGCCTGGCCAGCATCACGTCGATGTCGACGGTGATCGGCATCAGATCACCTCGTCCAACTCGGCCCGCATCCGCGACGCTTCGACGTCGCGGGCGACGGCCTGGGCGAGCAGCGTCCGCAGGACGAGCACGATGAGCGCGACCCCCAGGACGGCCACGCCGATCCCGCCCATGATGACGGTGACGCCGGGGTCGTCCCGCTGGCCGGGCGCGTTCAGGGCGGTGACCGCGAACCACAGGAGAGCAGCCGCGACGATGGCGCCGATGATGACGTCCACGTACCGGAAGGCGGCGTGGGAGAACACGGTCCCGCGTCGCACCATCGTCACCAGTCGCCATACGCAGACCAGGGTGACCTGGGCCGTCCCGAGGCCCAGGACCGTGATCACACGCAGCGGGGTCAGCGGGAGCGACCCGTCCTCCGGGTCGCTCCCGCTGACCAGGACCCACACCATCAATGCCTGTACGAGCACGGTGCCGGTGAGCACCACCGCGAGCACGGCGCGCAGGGCGCGCACTGCCAGCTTTCCCATGACTTACCCTTCCATCGAGCTACGATAGCAATCTATCGATTTTCGATAGACGGGGCAAAGGTGGGATCGCAGGGGCGGGCGGTCGGCGGTTTCGCGCCGTACCGGGATGCCGCCGGGGCACGGCGAGGTGGTCCGGCGGCCCGACTCAGAAGAACACTCCGCACCGCAGCAGGACGTTCGCGTACGGCCGGGCCTCCCCGGTGCGCACCACCAGGCGCGCCCCCGCGCTCAGCTCCTTCAGCGTTTCGTGCGGCACGTACGCGAGCTCGGCGAAGGAGCCGGTCAGCAACCCGTGCGCGGCGGGGTTCGCCTCCCGTACCTCCTGCGCCGCGAGCGCGCCCTCGATCACCAACTCGTCGAGGAGCCCGGTCAGGACGTCCTGGAACGACGGAATCCCCGCCCGGAAGGCGAGGTCGACCACCCGGGGCCCGTCCGGGACCGGCATCCCCGCGTCACACACGAGCACCCGGTCGCCGTGCCCCAACTCGGCGACGGCTCCGGCGAGATGGCGGTTCAGGATCCCGCCCTTCTTCACAGCGCCTCGACCTCCTCGGCGGTGGGGAACGACTCCTGCGCCCCCCGCCGCGTCACGGCGACGGCGCCCACCCGGGCGGCGTACGCGGCGGCCTCCGCGAGCGGGGCCCCCGCGCCCAGCTTCCAGGCCAGGGCGGCCGTGAAGGAGTCGCCGGCACCCGTCGTGTCGACGGCGTCGACCTTCACCGGCGCGACCCGGACGACCTCCCCTCCGGCGGACGCCACCAACGCGCCCTGCGAACCGAGCGTCACCACGACCGATTCCGGCCCGCTCGCCAGCAGGTCCCGCACCCATGCGGCGGGATCGTCGCCGACGGCCCCGCCGCCGAGGATCACCCGGGCCTCGTGCTCGTTGACGATCAGCGGGTCGCAGGCCGCCAGGACCTCGGCCGGCAGTGCCCGCGGGGGAGAGGGGTTCAGCACGAACCTCGTGCCGGACGGCAGTTGCCGCACGACCTCCACGACCGACTCCAACGGGATCTCCAACTGCGCCGAGACCACTCGCGAGGCGCGGAACAGGGGCCCGGCGGCCCGGACGTCCTCCGGCGTGAGCCGTCCGTTCGCGCCGGGCGACACCACGATGCTGTTGTCCCCCGACGGGTCGACGGTGATCAGGGCGACGCCGGTCGGGGCCCCGCCCACCAGGACGCCCTCGGTGTCGACCCCCGCCTCGCGCTGCGACTCCAGCAGCAGCCGTCCGTTCGCGTCGTCCCCGACCCGCGCGAGCAGCGCGGTGCGCGCCCCGAGCCGCGCGGCGGCGACCGCCTGGTTGGCACCCTTGCCGCCGGGATGGACGGCGAGGTCCGACCCGAGCACCGTCTCCCCGGCGCCGGGCCTGCGCTCGACACCGATCACGAGGTCGACGTTGGCCGACCCCACCACCAGCACGTCGTAGTCGTACATCACACTCCCCAATCAGGAAATCCGGAACGGGGCGGCCGGAGCCCCGCTCGCGCGGGCACCCCGGCCACCCCTTTACCCGTCTCAGCCGCTGAACCCGGCCACGTTCTCCTTCGTGACCACCTTCACCGGCACCTTGATGGTCTCCTCGACCTTCTCCCCCTTGATCGCCCTGACCGCGTTGTCCACGGCGATCTTCCCGAGCTGCGACGGCTGCTGGGCCACGGACGCGTACAGCGTCCCCTGCTCGACCGCCGTCAGCCCGTCGGGAGTCCCGTCGAAGCCGACGACCTGCACGGACTCGCCGGCCCTGGACCCGAGCGCCTTCGCCGCGCCGAGCGCCATCTCGTCGTTCGCGGCGATGACGCCCTGGACGTCCGGGTGCGCCTGGAGCAGGTTCGACATGACGTCGAGGCCCTTGGTCCGGTCGAAGTCGGCGGGCTGCTGCGCGACGACCTCGATCCCCGGATACGCCTGGAGCCCCTTGGCGAAGCCCTCGGCCCGCTCGCGCGCGGCGGAGGTACCGGCCAGCCCCTGGAGGACCACGATCCTCCCGCTGCCACCGAGCTTGTCGGCGAGAGCCTTCGCCGCCTGCTCACCGCCGGCGACGTTGTCGGAGGCGACCAGTGCGTTCACACCGGCCTTGTTGACGCCGCGGTCGACGGCGATGACCGGGATCCCCGCCTTGCCCGCGGCCGCCACGGGGTTGCCCGCCGCGTCGGAGTCCACCGGGTTGACGACGATCGCCCCGAGCCCCGAACTGGTGAAGTTCTGCAGCTGGTTGGCCTGCTGCGAGGCGTCGTTCTGCGCGTCGGTGACCGTCAGCTGCACTCCCAGCCGCTTCGCCTCGGCCTGCGCACCCGAGCGGATCTGCACGAAGAACGGGTTGTTGAGCGTGGAGAGCGAGAGGCCGACCTTCTGGCTGCCGGACTTCGCACCGTCGTGCAGGAACGACGTCGCACCCACGACCGCCACCGCGACGAGGGCCGCGAGCCCGTACGTGGCCACCTGCTTGCCCCGTCCGCCGCCGGGCCCCCCGACCGCCGCGGGTGCGGCCCCGGCCCTGCGCCGCACCGTGTCGAGCAGCACGGCCAGCGCGATGACGACACCGATGACGACCTGCTGCCAGAACGCGGAGACGTTCAGCAGGTTCAGCCCGTTGCGCAGCACCGCGAGGATGAGCGCGCCGATCAGCGTCCCCGAAGCCCGGCCCGTGCCCCCGGCGAGGGAGGCGCCGCCGATGACGACGGAGGCGATGGCGTCCAGCTCGTACCCGGTGGCGGCCTGCGGCTGCGCGGAGGACAGCCGGGAGGCCAGGACCACGCCGGCGACCGCGGCGAACGCACCGGACAGCGCGTAGATCGCGAGCTTCTGCCTGGGCACCCGCAGGCCGGAGAGCCGGGCCGCCTCCTCGTTGCCGCCGATGGCGTACATCGAGCGGCCGAGGTACGTACGGCCGAGGACGAACGCCGCGACGAGGCCCATGGCCGCCATGACGAGCACCGGCACCGGCAGCCACCCGCCGAGCGTGTCACCCAGGTGGGAGACCGAGGCCGGGAACGCGATCGGCGATCCGTCCGAGATCACCAGCGCCAGACCGCGCCCCACCGACAGCATCGCGAGCGTCGCGATGAACGGCGGCAGCTTGCCGTACGAGACCAGGAAGCCGTTCACCAGGCCGGCGGCCACGCCCGTCGCCAGCGCCAGCAGCACCGCGACGGCCACCGGCACCCCGTGCGACGTGGCGCTCCACGCCAGCACGGTCGCCGACAGCGCGGCCACCGAACCGACGGACAGGTCGATGCCCGCCGAGACGATCACGAAGGTGACGCCGAAGGCGAGGACGGCGGTCACGGCCGCCTGGACGCCGACGTTGAGCAGGTTGTCGGTGGTGAGGAAGTCGCCCGACAGCGCCGACATGGCGACGAGGAGGACGATCAGCGCGGTCAGCGCGCCGTTGTCGAGCAGCAGACGGCGCAACGTCGCGGCGCCACCGGCGCCCGTACCGCTCTTGAGCGTTTCAGCGGCCACGGGTGGCCTCCAGTTCGGTAGTGGGGTTGCTCACGGCCAGCGACATGACCGCGTCCTGCGTGGCCTCCTCGGCGGACAGCTCGCCCGCGATCCGGCCCTGGGCCATCACCAGCACCCGGTCGCTCATCCCGAGCACCTCGGGCAGATCGCTGGAGACCATGAGGACGGCGGCCCCGGCGGCCGTCAGGTCGTTGACGAGCCGGTAGATCTCGACCTTGGCGCCGACGTCGATGCCGCGGGTGGGTTCGTCGAGGATCAGCACCCTGGTGTCGGCCAGGAGCCACTTGCCGATGACGACCTTCTGCTGGTTGCCGCCGGACAGCGTGCGCACCCGCTGACCGAGCCCGGCCATCCGTACGCCGAGTCGCCCGGCGATCCTCGCGGCGGCGTCGCGCTGGCCCCCGAGGTCGACGATCCCGCCCCTGGTCGCGGACCTGAGGGTGACCAGTCCGAGGTTCTCCTCGACCGACTGGTCGAGCACCAGCCCCTGACCCTTGCGGTCCTCGGGCACCAGCCCGATGCCCGCGGTCATGGCGGCGCCGATGTCGTGCGGCTTCAGGCAGGCTCCGGAGACGCGGACCGTGCCGCGGTCGTACGGGTCGGCCCCGAAGACGGCCCGGACCACCTCGGTACGGCCCGCCCCGACCAGCCCCGCCACGCCGACGACCTCGCCGGCCCGCACCTCGAAGCTGACGTCCTGGAAGACACCGTCCCGGGACAGTCCCTCCACGGACAGCAGCGCGGCGCCCGGGACGGTCCGCTCGCGCGGGTACTGCTGCTCGATGGACCGGCCCACCATCAGCCGTACGAGCTCCTCCTCCGGCGTGGAGGCGGGCACCTGTCCGACCGACCTGCCGTCCCGGATGACCGTGACCCGGTCCCCGAGGGCGGCGATCTCCTCCAGGTGGTGCGTGATGAAGACGATCCCGACGCCGTCCTCGCGCAGCCGGCGCACGATCACGAACAGCTTCTCGACCTCCTCGGAGGTCAGCACGGCCGTCGGCTCGTCCATGACCAGGACCCGCGCGTCCAGGCTCAGCGCCTTCGCGATCTCGACCATCTGCAGGCGCGCGATGCCGAGTTCACGTACCCGCGCGCGGGGCGAGACGCTGACGCCGACGCGCTCCAGGAGCGCTGAAGCGTCCGCCTCCATCCTCTTGCGGTCGATCATCCCGAACCGGCGCGGCTGGCGTCCCAGGAAGATGTTCTCGGCGACCGTCAGATCGGGGACGAGGTTGAACTCCTGGTAGATGGTGGCGATCCCGAGCCGTTCGGAGTCCCGCGCACCGTGGATGCGGACCTCCTCGCCACCGACCAGGACGCGGCCCTCGTCGGGTGCGTGGGCACCGGAGAGCACCTTGATCAGGGTGCTCTTCCCCGCGCCGTTCTCACCGAGCAGCACATGGACCTCGCCCCGCCGCAGGTCGAAGTCGACGCCGTCCAGCGCGACCACCCCGGGGAAGGTCTTCCGCACGCCCTCGATGCGCAGCAACTCGTCCGCGTCGCTCACGACCGGCTCCTCTCCGTTGCGGGGACCTCGCCGCACGAGCGGCGGACGACGAGGCGGGCGGGGAGCGTCACGGAGCGCGGCGCCCGCCCCTCGATGCGGTCCACGAGCGCGCGCACGGCGGCCCGGCCCAGCTCGCCGGTGGGCTGGGCGATCGCGGTGATCGGCGGGTCCGTGTGCACGAACCAGCGGATGTCGTCGAACGCGGCGAGCGCGATGTCGTCCGGCACCCGCAGACCGCGGGCGCGTACGGCGTCCAGGGCACCCAGCGCCATCAGGTTGTCCGCCGCGAACACGACCTGCGGCGGCTCGGCGAGGTCGAGGAACCGCTCGGTCGCCCGCCGGCCGCTGGCGGCCTGGAAGTCGCCCTGGCCGATGTACTGGTCCGGCAGGTCGAGGCCGCACTCCTCCAGCGCCTCGCGGAACGCCTCCACCCGCTCCTGCCCGGTCGTGGTGGCCGCCGGCCCGGCGATGATCGCCAGCCGCCGGTGCCCCAGCCGGTGCAGGTGCACGACGAGGTCCCGTACGGCACCCCGCCCGTCCGCCCGCACCACCGGAACGTCGACGCCGGGGATCCACCGGTCCACGAACACCATCGGCGTCCCGGCCCGGGCGGCGTCCAGCATCAGCGGCGACCCGCCGTCGGTGGGCGAGACCAGCAGCCCGTCGATACGGCGGTCCAGCAGCGTCCGCACGTGGTGGTCCTGCAGTTCGGGCCGCTCGTCGGCGTTCCCGATGATCACGCTGTACCCCAGCGCCCGCGCCTCCTCCTCCACGGAGCGCGCGAGCTCGGTGAAGTACGGATTGAGCACGTCGCTGATCACGAGGCCCAGGGTGTGGGTCTGATCGGTACGCAGCGACCGTGCCACCGCGTTGGGCCGGTACCCGAGCGACGCGACGGCGGCCAGCACCCGCGCCCGGGCGTCCTCGCTCACCGAAGGGTGCTCATTCAGGACACGCGAGACAGTGGCGGCGGACACGCCTGCCTCGGCGGCGACGTCCTTGATGCTCGTCACAGCCGCCCCACCTCCTTGTGGAATCGATTACATCGATGCGTTTCGACGATTGGAATCGATTACATGGCCGTCGGGCAAGCCCTGGGCCGGTGGCTGAAACCTGATCGTGATGAACGCCGTGCCGACGTCCTCACCGTCCCGGTGGCCCGGGCGGCGGAGTGGCCGTCGGACGCCGTTACGGGCGGGGCGCCTTCACGCCGTGGACGGCGGCGTACTCGGCGGCGAGCCAGGGGCCCAGGTCGTCGATGAGTACGGCCAGGGCGGTGCGGTCGACGGTGGGGGTGCGGGCGGTGTCGGCGGCCAGGCGCAACTGGCCGGCGCGGTCCGGGTAGTAGCCGGCGAAGGCCTCGGCGGAGGTGGCGAGGTCGCTCGTCCAGCCGCCCCAGCGGGGCATGACCAGGGTGAAGCCGGTGCGGACCAGGCGGCGGGAGACGACGCGGGCGAGGCGGCGCAGGTCGGCCTCGGTGCCGGCGGTGGCCAGGCGTTCGCGCCAGTGCGGGAGGGCCAGGGCGAGGTCGCCGTTGGTCTCCCGGGCGAGCAGCGAGGTGGGGCGGTAGCGGGGCAGCCGGGTGGCGAGGTCCTCGCCGAGCAGCGGGGTGCAGAGGCAGGCGACGAACCAGCCCAGGTCGTGGCGCTCCAGCTCGCCGAGCAGTGTGCCGGTGCCGAAGAGCAGCACGCCGACGCCGTCCACCTGGGCGAACCCGGCGTCGAGCGAGGCTTCCAGGGCGTCGGCGGCCGCCCGGTCCGCGGCGGTGGGCTCGTGGTGCAGGGCGAGCAGCAGGTCGAGGTCGGAGACGCCGGGGGTCGCGGTGCCGCGCGGGATGCTGCCGTAGAGGTAGGCGCTGTGCAGCCGCTCCGGACCGAAGGCCCCGCTGATCCGCTCGCGGGCGGCGGTGACCACCGGCGCGAACGCCGGCGGCACCCGGTCGAGCGAGCCCTCCCGCGCGATGTACCCGTCCCGGTCGAGCCCCTGCGTGGTCGTCATGACCGTACGATGCCCCATCAGTGCCGCGCTGACCAGCGAATATCCGTCGGCCCGGCGGATTGTCAGTGGGGTGTGCAAGCATCCGTCGCACACGAACACGAGCGGCGTGAGGGGATCGGCAATGGGCACCTGGGACATCGGGCACTTCGACAACGACACGGCGGCGGACTTCGGCGGCGGCCTGGACGACGCGGCGCCGGGCGAGCGCGAGGCGCTGCTGCGGTCGGCGCTGTTGTGCGCCGTCCGGGCGGAGGACTTCCTGGACTCGGACGAGGCGGGCGAGGCGGTCGCCGCCGCCGCGCTGGTGGCGGCGCAGTGCCCCGGCGGGGCGGCGGTGACCACGGCCTACGGCCCCAAGGAGCCGCTGCCGCCGCTCGCCGAAGAGCTGCGCCCGCTCGCGGTGCAGGCGCTCGACCGGGTGGTCGCTGAGGAGTCGGAGCTCGCCGAGCTGTGGGACGAGACGGCGGAGGGCCCGGCGTGGCGGGAGGGCATACGGGTGCTGCGCCAGGTCCTCGCCACGGCCGCGCCGGCGGAGGGGAGTTGAGCGGTGCGGAGCCGGGCGGCGGTCACCGGCGGGCCGCCGCCCACCAGTAGCCGAGCGCGGTGAGGCTGGTGGCGGCGCCGAGCAGGCAGACGGCCGTCCAGCCGCCGTGGTCGTAGGCGACGGTGGACAGGATCGCGCCCGCGCCGCACCCGGCGGAGTAGAGCAGCATGTAGCCGGCCGTCAGGCGGCTCTGCGCCTCGGGGCGGACTTGGTACAGGAGGTGCTGGTTGGCGACGTGGACGGACTGCAGGCCGTAGTCGATCACCACCATGGCGAGCACCAGCCACCAGACCGAGTGCGGCAGCAGGGCGGCCGGGAGCCAGCCGACCAGCATCGCCGAGAGGCCGGTTCCGGCGGTGCGTTCGGCCCGGCCGCGGTCGGCCTGGCGGCCGGCGTACCCGGCGCCGAGGGCTCCGGCGGCGCCGGCGAGGCCGAGCAGCCCGATCTCGGTGTGGCTGAGGTCGAAGGGCGGTGCGGCGAGCGGGAGCACCATCGGGGTGAGCAGCACGGTGATGGAGGTGAAGCTGAGCAGCGCGAGGACGGCTCGGACGCGGAGCACGCGCTCCTGGGCGAAGAGCACGAACACCGAGCCGACCAGGCGCGGGTAGCCGATCCGTTCGGCCGTCCGGTGCCGCTCGGACGGGACAGCGGCCGCGACGGCGAGGGCCATGGCGGCGGTCGCGACGGCGGAGGCGACGTAGACGGCGCGCCAGCCGGCCAGGTCGCCGATGGTTCCGGCGACAGTGCGGGCGAGCAGGATGCCGACCACGATGCCGCTGGTCACGGTGCCGACCACGCGGCCCTGGTCGCCCGGCGCGGCGAGTTGGGCGGAGTAGGCGACGACCACCTGGGCGACGACCGCGAGGACGCCGACGGCGGCCATCGCCGCGAGCAGCAGCGGAGCGGAGGGGGCGAGTGCGACGGCGAGGAGGGCGAGGGCGGACAGCCCGAGCTGGGCGGTGATCAGGGTGCGGCGGTTGACGTGGTCGCCGAGCGGCACGAGCAGCAGCAGGCCCAGGGCGTAGCCCGTCTGGGTGAGGGTGCCGACCAGGCCGATGGTCGCCGGGGCGATGCCGAAGTCCCGGGCGATCAGGTCGAGCAGCGGCTGCGAGTAGTAGACGTTGGCGACGGCGAGGCCGCAGGCGACGGAGAGCAGCCAGGCGATGACGGGTGACAGGCCGCGCGGTGGGGCCCCGGAGGCGGTCTCGGACGTGACGGCCGTGTCGGACGTGGCAGCAGTCACGGAGCCGGCAGCGGTCAGGGCGGTGTCGGACGTGGCGGAGGTGGCGCTGCGGGCGGGAGAGATCATGGGCGGGACTCCCTCGAAGGGCGCGGTGGTTTCAAAGTGCTACCGCAGCACCATGGCATATTCTGGTTTTGATAAGCAACCACGTCATGATCGGTACGCTGGGCGCCGACCGGTGACGGGCGACAGCTGAGAGGTGGGAGAAGTGCCGAGACGCACCACGCACGAGGAATCGACCTGCCCGGTCGCCCGTCCGCTCGACGTCGTCGGCGACGGGTGGACGCTGCTGATCGTCCGTGACGCCTTCGACGGGCTGCGCCGCTTCGGGCAGTTCCAGAAGAACCTCGGCCTGGCCAAGAACATCCTGTCCTCCCGGCTGGCCAACCTGGTCGCCAACGGCGTGTTCGTTCTCGCGCCGGCCGCCGACGGCAGCCCGTACCAGGAGTACGTGCTCACGGAGAAGGGGCGCGCGCTGTTCCCGGTGATCACGGCGCTGCGGCAGTGGGGTGACCAGTGGTTCTTCCAGGAGGGTGAGCCCCGGGCGCGCCTGGTGGACCGCGAGTCCGGCGCCCCCGTCGCGCCGGTCGAGGTGCGCTCGGCGGACGGCCGGGTGCTCGGGCCCGAGGACGCGCGGGTACTGCTTCCCTGAGGCGTGCCGCTGCCACCGGCCGGAGGGTGGCCGGTGGCAGCGGGGGTGGTGGCGCGTCGGGCCGGGTCGGCTCCGCACCGGTTCGGTTCCGCGTCGGGTCAGCTCTGGGTGGCGGCCGACGCGGTCGGGCAGGGCGGCAGGGTGGACGGGGCCGTGGTCGCGCAGGTCGCGGTCGGGGTGTTCGGGCCGGTGGCGGTGGTCGTCGTACCGGTGGTCGTCGTGCCCGCGCTCGTCGTGCCGGTGCCAGTCGCCGTCGGGGCGCTCGAGGTGGTGCCGGTCGGTGACCGGGTGGCCGTCGAGGTGCCGGTCGAGGAGGAGGGCGTGCCCGTCGTGGCGGTCGACCCGGACGGCTGGCCCGAACCGGTCGAGGACGTGGCCCCGGAACTCGTCGCGCCCGACGAGCTCGGGCCGGACGAGGTGGCCCCGGAACTGGTCGCGCCCGAGGAACTCGGCCCGGACGACGTGGCGCCGGAGGAACTCGGCCCGGACGAGGTGGCCCCGGAGGTGGTGGCGCCGGAGGCCGTCGCCGAACCCGAGGGCGTGGAGGGCTTCCAGGGGCCGGGCGCCGGGATGCCGGGCACCAGCGGCCCCTTCGGCGGCTCGACGTGCCGGTCCACGATCTCGATCCGTCCGGTCAGCCGGGCGAACCACCCGCCGGTCTCGATGTTCACCAGGACGATCTCGGTCACCGGCCGCGGGGCGGGCACGACCACGACCAGCGTGGTCGGCTGGAAGCCCGTCCACGGCTTGCCGGTGTACTTGGCGTTGCTCACCAGCTTCGGCGGCTTCAGCGGGTTGCCGCAGGAGCAGCGCACCCGAGGCACGCCCTGGGAGTCCACCAGGACGGCCGTTCCCGCCTGGAGCGCGGACTGGTACTCGACCACCGCGCCGCTCTTGTAGCTGTGGTTGGTCACCCGGGTGTCCACCCGCAGGTAGGCGGAGGTCAGCGAGCGCAGGTAGCCGGGGATGTCGGCCTGCGCGATGCCGGCCGCCGAGGCCCAGGCACGCCCGGCGTCCCCGGTCGAGACCATCCCGATCAGGCGCTCGGTGTCGCAACTCGGCTTGTTCATCGTCCCGCCGTACAGTCCGGCGGAGCCGCCCTCGACGCTGTGGAGCGCCGCCGGCGAAGTGCTCTTGGGCGAGGTGCCGCCCGGCTGCTGCGCCGTCGGGGTGGCGGGGGCGGGTGCGGGTGCGCTCACCCCCTGGGTCTCCACCGACGGGGTGAAGGGGGCCGGCCCGGGGTCGGCCGGGGTCTGCAGGGCGACCTCGTTCGCGGTCGGCACGCTCGTGTCGTGGCCGCCCTTGTTGTTGCTGGTGATCAGCACGGTGGCCACCACGGCCGCCGCCACCGCGCCCGCGGCCACGGCCAGCCCCTTCCGGGAGCGCCACCACGGTGTGCGCGCGCCGCGCCCGGGGCCGCCCGCCGACGACCCGCCGGGCCCGCCCGGCCGCCCGCCGCCGCCTGAGCCGGAGGCGCCGGAGCCCCCGAACGGACCTGAGGGCGGCGGAGGCGTGGACGTCGGTCCGGACGCACCCCCGCCGGACGGTGGACCGGCCAGCGGCCCGGAGGGGGGACCGGACGGGGGACCGTGCGGGGGTTCGCCGGCCGCGCCGGACGGAGGCGGTTGGGACGTCATCGATGCTCCGTTTCGCAGGTGGCCGGCCGAACGGCCGACCCGGGAAGCTCCTGCCACTGGCTTCCCTTTGTCCCCCGCCGACCCCTTCGTCGCAACAGCAGGTGCTCCGGGCGTCGCCGAGCGTGGCCACCGAACGTCGGCCACCCTGGAAACCCCACCGGAAGCCGGTCGGCAGCCGGACGGGAGTCCTCCGGCGGTCGTTCGAGCCCGGGCCCCGGGCCGGATCCGGGGCACCCCGCGAGCGACGAGGAGGCGGCATGCAGCAGCCCACCACCCGGGCCGCGGGCCCGCCCGGCGCCGTGCGCGGCTGGCTGGACGCGCTCGCCGTCGTGCTGGCCGGGCTGGTCGCGATGGCGGCGGTGGCCGCGCTCGGCCTCTGGCTGGCCGGCGCCGACGATCTCCCGGACGGCGGCTTCCCCGCCGTACTGGCCGCGACGCTCGCGCTCGCCGTCGGCGGCGACGTCCAACTCGACGGCGGAGCGGGGAACGTCGCGTCCATCGAGGCCGGGATCAGCGCGATGCCGCTGAGCGTCTCGGTGGTCGGCGCGGTCGTGATGGCCGAGGTGTTCCTGCGTCAGCTGCGCTTCCGCGCGGTCGCGGGCGGCGGTGAACTGCTCGGGCGGATCGGCCGGACGGTGCTGGTCTGGCTGCTCGCCCTGGTGCTGCTCACCGTCGGCGCCCGGCACAGCTTCGTCGTCCCGCTCGGCGGCGACCTCGCGCAGTCGCTCAGCGGCGCGCTCGGGCTCACCCCGGAGGTCGGCTTCCACGCGGACGGCCCGACCACCGTCGGCATCGGGCTGGCCTGGCTGCTGCTGGTGCTCGCGGTCACCTTCGCGGTGTCCCGGCGCGCCCCGCTGCCGCCCGCCCTGGTGCGCTACCAACTCGCCGTCCGGCCGGCCGCGTTCGCGCTCTGGACGGTCCTGCTGGCGTACCTGGCGATCGGCGCGGTGGCCGGGGTGCTGACCGCGGTCGTGCACGGCAACGCCCGGCAGACCCTGGCCGTGGTCCTGCTCGCGCTGCCCGACCTGGTCTGGCTGGCCTTCGGCGTCGGGCTCGGCGCCGAATGGCACGGCCGGCTGGTCGGCGCGCTCGGCCTGCCCGTCCCCAAACCGCTCAGCACGGTGCTGCGCGCCCCCGGGGGCGGCCCGGCGACCATCGACCTCGGCACCCTCGCGGAGCAGGACGCGCGCAGCTGGTGGCTGCTGCCGCTGGCCGCCGTCCTGCTGCTGGCGGCCGCCTTCCTGGCGGCCAGCCGCTCGCCGCGCACCGTCCGGCTCTGGCAGCACGCCGTCCGGTTCGGGCTCGCCACGGCCGTCACCGTGCTGCTGGTCGGCCTGTGGACCCGGGTGGACGCCGACTACGGGCTCTCCGTGCTCGGCGTCGGCCTGGGCCAGGGCGGCCTGGGCGACCTGCTGGGTGCCGTGCTCGGCGGCGACAACCCGCTGTCCGGGCTGGGCAGCGGCAGCCTCACCCTGCGCCCGGTGCTCTGGACGGCGGTGCCGCTCGCGGCGGGCTGGGGGCTGCTCACCGGCGCGCTCGGCGCCCTGCTCGCCACCCGGGTGCGGCACCGCGGCGAGGTGCCGGCAGGCGAGGCGTCGGCGGGCAAGGCGTCGGCGGGCCCGGGGTGACGGACCCGGGGTGACCGGCGCGAGCTGCCGAGCAGGGGGTGGCCGGTGCGCGGGCCGGCAGGCGGCGCGGCCCCGGCTCAGAACAGCCGGTGGCCCTGCACCCATCTGGTCTTGCGGCCGTCCGTCCGGATCTGCCGGAGCTTCCCGACGCCGTCGTGCATGCTCGCCCCGAACAGCAGCGACGGGCCGACGATCACGCCCGCGGCCGCCAGGCCGAGGAGCAGGCCGATGTTGTCGACCGTCTGGTCGTCGCCCTCCTCGACGGTTCGGCCGCCCAGCTGGATCAGCAGGGGGACGGTGGCCAGCAGCGAGAGCACCAGCAGCCAGCCCACCACCCGCTGGACCCGCTGCTTGACCCGCGCCCTGGCGGCGGTCTCCACCCGGACCGAGAACGACCGCGTGCAGCGCGGACAGATCAGGCCGATCTCCTGGTTGCCGCCGGTGGGCCGGGGCGAGCCGCCCTCCGGCAGGTGCGCGACGTGCCAGTTCACCTTCGTCACGGTGGGCCCGTGCTCGACGCTCACTCGGCAACCGAGACCGACGACGTACCGGTCGGTGATCGGGATCCTGACCACTGCTGTCCGCCACCCCCAGCCTCCGCGACCTTCGCGGGGTAGGCGGAGTGTAGCCCCGCCGGACGGCGGTGAAACCGGTGACGCGGAGTCAGAAAACCTCGGCCAGAAGGATGACGGCCGCCGGGACGGCCTGACCGAGCGCCCCGCGCCACAGCCTGGGTTCCGAGACGAACAGGGTGGTCCCGCCCGCGACCATGAACGCGGCGATGTAGAGCACCATCGCCCGCCCCGCAGCCGGGTGCCCGGTGTGCAGCAGGACCAGGCCGGTGACCAGGCCGAGCGCCAGGAACAGGTTGTAGAAGCCCACGTTGACGCGCCACAGCCGGACCTCCGGGGCGTCCGCCGTGCTGCCGGTCAGCAGGCGGCGCACCCGTGGATGCCCGTACAGGAAGCTCTCCAGCGGCCAGACGATCAGGTGGACCGCCGCGGCGACCACCGCGAAGACCTGACTCAGGGCGTTCATGGCGGACGGCTCCCTCCGGACGGGTACGGCGGCGGGTGGACGACCGCCGCGGCCCAGGCGGGCGGCCGCGGCACCGCCGGAGGGTCGGCGGCGAGCGCCGGGACCACCCGGGTGGGCGGCCCGTCCGCGCGCCACGGCTCCGGCGCGCCGGCGGTGCTCGCCGCGCGCAGCTCGGCGACGAACCCCAGGCAGCTCGGGTACCGCTCCCCGGGCCGCTTGGCCAGCGCCCGGGCCACCACCGCCTCGACGCCGGCCGGCAGCTCGGGCCGGTGCTCGCGCAGCCCGGGCGGCGGGTCGTTGAGGTGCGCCCAGAGCAGCGCGAGGTCGCTCTCCCGGCGGAACGGCGGGGCGCCCGCGAGCATCTCGAACACCACGCAGCCGAGGCCGTACTGGTCGCAGCGCCCGTCCAGCGGCTTGCCGGAGATCTGCTCGGGTGCGGCGTAGTCGAGCGTGCCGACGATCTGGCCGACGCTGGTCAGGCCGCTGAGCGAGAGGGACTTCTTGGTCAGGCCGAAGTCCGCCAGGTAGAGGTGCTCCGGGTGCTCGCTGTCCGTTCCGGCGGCGACCAGCACGTTGCCCGGCTTGACGTCCCGGTGCACCAGGTCGTGGCCGTGGGCGGCGTCCAGCGCCGAGGCGATCTGGAGCGCGAGCCGGACGGCCCGCCCGACCGGGAGCGGGCCGGAGCGGTTGATCAGGGCGCGCAGGTCGCCGCCCTCGACGTAGCGCATCGCGAGGAACAGGATGCCGTCCTGCTCGCCCGCCTCGAACACCGGGATGATGTGCGGGTGGTCGATCGCGGCGGCGGCCTCCGACTCGTGCATGAAGCGCTGCCGGAACACCTCGTTGCGGGCCAGCTCCGGGGCGAGCAGCTTGATCGCGACGGTCCGGCCGAGCCGCAGGTCCTTGGCCCGGTAGACCACGGCCATGCCGCCGCGCCCGATCTCCTGCTCCAGCCGGTAGCCGGCGACCTGCCGCCCGACCAGCCCGGAGGGCAGGACGGGGGCGTCCCGCCCTGCGGTGGACGGGTCGACGGCAGGCCTTCCGGCGGTGGGTCCCTCGGCGGACGGCCGGTCGGCGGAGGTCACGGCTCACCGGTCCGGGTGGGGGCGGACGGGCTGTGCACGGGCGGCGGGCCGGTCCGCGGGGAGGCGGGCGCCACCGGGTGGTCGGTGGCCGCGTACGTCTGGAGCTGGAGCCCGTCGCCGTAGCACCAGCGGTCGTGCACCGGATCGAACAGCCAGACCGCCTCGCCGTCGACCACCAGGCCGATCCGCAGGCCGCGGGTGCGCTCCCGGAAGGCCTCCAGGTCGAGGGCGCCGGTGGCGAGGTCCTCCAGCAGGGCGCGGTAGCGGGCGAGTGCGCCCCCGGCCTCGGCGAGCGCCGGGCGCGGGTCGGCGGTCCGCGCGGGCGGGGCCCCGGCGGTGGGCGGTGTCTGCGGCAGGGCGACCAGCAGCCGGCCGTCCACCCAGGCGGTCCAGCCGTTGGAGCAGAGGATCCGGGCCCAGTCGCCCCGGCGGTCGAGCAGCCGCAGCGGCAGCAGCGGGTCGAGGCGGGTGGCGGGCCGGCCCGGGTCCGGTGCCTCCCAGGAGGCCAGCCCGTCCGGCGGGGCGACATGGGTGGGGCGGAAGGCGAACTCGTCCATGGGCGGGTCACCGCCGCATGATGCTGGGCTCGTGCCGCCGCAGCAGGGCCAGCATCACCAGGCCGTACAGCAGCGACAGCGCGGGCAGCAGCACCATGCTCAGCAGCCAGCCGGAGCGCTGGTGGCGGAACATCGGGTCGGCGGTGATCGCGTTCGGGAAGATGCCGTGCAGCTCGACGGTGCGCGCCATCGCCGACAGGCCCCAGCGGGACGGGATCAGCCAGGCGAACTGCTCCAGCCCCGGGACGCCGTGCAGCTTGAGCATCAGACCGCTGAAGACGATCTGCACCACCGAGAGGAGCACCAGCAGCGGCATGGTGGCCTCCTCCTTGTCCACCAGCGCCGAGACCACCAGGCCGAGCATCATCGCCGAGAAGGCGAGCAGCGCGACCGCGATGATCAGCTCGGGCAGCTGCGGCATCACCACGCCGGTCGGCACCGCGAAGGACAGGTCCACCCCGGCCAGGCCGACCACGGTCAGGACGACGGCCTGGGCCACCGTGACCGTGCCCAGCACCACCACCTTGGAGACCAGGTAGGCCGATCTGGAGAGCCCGACCACCCGCTCCCGTTGGTAGATCGCGCGTTCCTTGACCAGTTCGCGCACCGAGTTGGCGGATCCGGTGAGCAGCCCGCCGATGCAGAGCGTGAGCAGGCAGTTCACGGCGTTCTCGGGGGAGAGCCGGGAGCCGGCCATCGCCCGGCACATCAGGCCGATCACGAAGGGCAGCACCACCATGATGGTCAGGAAGAGCCGGTCGGCGGCCAGCACGGAGGTGTACCGGCGCACCAGGGTGCCCAGTTGGGAGAACCAGCTCTGCGGCTTCTCCCGGCCGATCGCGGGCGCGACCGGCTCAGGCTGGGACGCGTACGGCTGCGGGACCGGCTGCGGGGCCGGCTGCGGGGCCCGGTGCGGCGCCGCCCCGTCGTCGGCCGCGACGTAGCGCGCGTACTGCGGGGACTGCCGGAACCGATCCTGCCAGGCCGCGTGGTCCTCGTTCTCGAAGGCCTCGAAGGCCTCCGGCCACTCCTCGAAGCCGAAGAACTCCAGCGCCTCGCCGGGCGGCCCGTAGAACGCCGTCCGCCCGCCCGGGGCCAGCACCAGCAGCCGGTCGCAGACGTTCAGGCTGAGCACGCTGTGGGTCACCACGACCACCGTCCGGCCGTCGTCGGCCAGCCCGCGCAGCATCCGCATCACCGAGCGCTCCATGCCCGGGTCCAGGCCGGAGGTCGGCTCGTCGAGGAAGAGCAGGGACGGCTTGGTGAGCAGCTCCAGCGCGACGCTGACCCGCTTGCGCTGGCCACCGGAGAGGCTGGCGATCACCTGGTCGGCCCGGGCGTCCAGGCCCAGCTCGTGGATCACCTCCAGGACCCGGGCCTCCCGCTCCTGCGGATCGGTGTCGCCCGGGAAGCGCAGCTCGGCGGCGTAGGACAGGGCGCGGCGGACGGTGAGCTGGGTGTGCAGGATGTCGTCCTGCGGCACCAGGCCGATCCGGCGGCGCAGCTCGGCGTAGTCGCGGTAGAGGTCGCGGCCGTCGTACAGCACCGTGCCCTCGTCGGCGGGGCGCAGCCCGGTGAGGGCGTTGAGCAGCGTGGACTTGCCGGCGCCGCTGGGGCCGGCCACCGCGAGCAGCGCCTTCTCGGCGAGCGGGAAGCCGACGTCGTCCAGCAGCACCCGGTGGTCGGGGCCGACCCGGACCACCAGGTTGCGGACGTCCAGGGAGATCTCGCCGGTGTCGGTGTACTCGACCAGTCGGCCGTCGGCCAGGCAGAGCGCGGAGTGGCCGATGCCGACGATGTCGGCCGGGCCGACCGGGGCCCGGCGGACCGGGCGGCCGTTGAGGTAGGTGCCGTTGTGGCTGTCCAGGTCGACGATCTCGTGGCCGCCGTCGGGCAGTTCGCGCAGCTCGGCGTGGTGCCGGGAGACCACCAGGTCGTCCAGGACCAGGTCGTTGTCGGGCGAGCGGCCGATCCGTACGGTGTGCCCGGGCAGCTGCAGGACGGCGCTCGGGCTGCGGAAGGTGCCGGAGAGCTGGGGGGCGACCAGGGACGGGCGCTCCCGCGCCGCGAGCACGGGATCCGCGGCGCCGTCGAGGGCGGAGGCCGAGGAGGCGGAGGCGGGCGCGGGCGCCGGATCGGCCGGGTCGGCGAAGGTCACGCAGGGGCCGGCGGCCGGATCGCCGAAGCGCAGCCGGGTGCCCGGACCGACGTCCTCGCTGCTGACCCGCAGCCCGTGGTCGTAGGTGCCGTTGGTGCTGCCGACGTCCTCCACCCGCCAGTGCCCGTCGGTGGCGCGCAGGATCGCGTGGTGCCAGGAGACCCGGGGGTCGTCCAGCACGATCTCGCTGGTCGGGTCGCGGCCGAGGCGGTAGGCCCGGGCCGGGTCGATCAGCTGCGAGTCGGTGTCGGTGACCAGTACGAGGGGCGGCGCGGAGGGTGCGCCGGGGCGCTCTCCCATGCTCGGCATTCTATCGCCGCCGCTGCCGGCGCGGCGCTCGGAAGGCCGTACCGGAGTGCGGGATTGGACTGGACCACTGCCTCCGTACGCCACTATCGTTCGGCGTGCCCGCGGATCGCGCGGCGCCGGAGGTCGTCGACTGCTTCGGAACGGAAACCATGAGCATCTGGCCGCAGTTGCGACGGTCCCGGACCGTCCGGGCCCGACGCGCCACCGACCGGGTGCTGCGCTGCGGGCTGATGGACACCATGCTCGCCGACCTCGCCGTCTCGGTCGTGCTCTGCTTCGAGCACCCGCTGGACGACGAGCGGCTCGCCGCCGGCCTGGCCCGCGCGTTGGAACGGGTGCCGGTCTTCGCCGGACGGCTGCGCACCGTCGAGGGCGTCCTGGAGGCGGTCTGCGACGACACCGGCGTGCCGTTCGAGGTCTACACCGTGGAGGGCACGCTCGCCGAGGCGATGGGCCGGGTGACGGCGCCCGGCTCCGGACTGGTCGCCCCGCTGGACGCCCCCGCCGCGCGCCACGGCGGCGTCCCGCTGCTCACCGTGCGGATGACCCGCACGGCCGACGGCGGGACGGTGCTCGGCTGCTCCTGGCACCACGCGGTCGGCGATCTGCACAGCTTCATGCTGCTGCTGCGGAGCTGGTCCGCGGCGGTCGAGGGTGAGCCCCTGCCGGAGGCCGAACTGGTCGACGACCAGGACGAGTTGCTGAACGAAGTGCTCCCGGCCGAGGACTGCGGGCGGCCCGGGTTCCGGGTGCCCTCGGCGGCGGAGGCGGAGCTGCTGGCCCACGAGGTGGCGGTCGGCCCGCGCGCCAACCGGATCGTCCAGATCGCCTTCACCGACGCCGAAGTGTCCCGGATGCGCGAGGAGTTCGGTGCCGCGGCTGGTCGGCCGCTCTCCGCCGGGGACGTGCTCTGTGCCCATCTCGTCGGCACGCTACGGGAGTTGGACGGTGACGACGCCGAGCGGATGCTGACCGTGCCGGTCAACGCGCGCCGCTGGCTGGGCCTGTCGCCCGCACTGGTGGGCAACCTGCTGAGCGAGGTCCATCTGCCGTACCGCCCCGCGGACGGCCCGGCGGTACTGGCCGACGCGCTGCGCACGGCGGTCGAGGAGTTTCCGGCCGCGCACCTCAACCTCCGCGCCAACCTGTGGTTCCTGGCCACCCTCGGCCGCTCACGGCTGGGCGACTGCGTGCCGCTGGGCTTCGACCCGGGCGCGCGCCGGTTCAGCTTCTCCAACTGGAGCGGCTTCGGCGCCTATGCGGTGAGCTTCCAGAGCCGGCGCCCGGTGTTCTTCAGTCCGGCCGCCAACTACCCGATCCCCTGGGTCAGTTGGACGGTCGAGGGGTTCCGGGGCGAGGGCCGGCTGGCCACCGTGGTGCTGCCGGCCCGGCTCGCCGCCCGGGTGCGCGGGGCGCAGGGCCGGGCGGCACTGCACCGCTTCCGGCGGGCCGAGGACCGGCCGCCCGCCTCGGAGGCCGTCCTGCCCAAGGTGATCTGAGCCGCTCCCGGCGGCCACGGACGCCGTGGTCGCCGGGAGCGGCCGCCGCGCGACCGTACCGTCGCGGGTGTCAGAAGGAACGCTCGATCGCGCTCCACAGCTGGAGCCGGGCGCGCAGTGCGCTGCGGACCGTCTCGGCGCAGGAGTCCCACTTGGCCTGGTCGTCGCCGCACAGGTCGATCAGCATCTGCATCGCCATCGGGGTGTGCTGCTCGCCGTCCACCTCGATGTGGCGGGCCAGGTAGTCCTTGAAGACGGTGAGCGAGCCCTCGGGGTCGTCGATCCGGACGACCTGGGTGAACATGTCCGGGATCAGGTCCTCACGGCCGAAGGCGAAGGCGGCGGCCCGGCCGTGCACCGGCGCGTTCTCCACGATCGACCAGGTGGTGGAGGTGAAGTCCAGGGCGGGCTGCGGCACTCCGGCGCGCTTCAGGGCGTCCGGCACGGCGGTGCCGGAGCCCAGCAGGGCCAGGAAGTCCTCGATCGGGCGCGGGTCGGCCCCGGCCTGCCGCATGCCCTCCAGGTAGAGCTCGAAGTGGCTGGTGTAGCCCTCGCCGAGCTCGTCGCTCTCCTCGACCAGCACGATCTCGTTGATCAGCCGGCGGCTGGCGGTCGGGCCGTTCGGGACCCACGGCACGTCGACGCAGGTGAGGTCGCGCTGGAGGCTCTTGAGCAGCGACATGAAGTCCCAGACGGCGAAGACGTGGCTGCCGAGGAAGGTGCGGACGCGCTCGATGCCGGTGAGTGCGCGGTACACCGAGTGCTCGACCACCTCGCGGCGCAGCGGGTCGACGGCCTGCTGGAGGCTGGTCAGCCCGGGGTGCGAGCGGTCCCAGTGGTAGCGGTTCGTGGACAATGCGACTCCTCGGTCGGGTCATGGGAACATGGGGGGCCTGCGGGGGCGTGAATCCGTGCGGTCAGCGGTGCTTCATCACGAGGTCCAGCGCGTGCCGCAGCTGCTCGCGGCCGGGCTGGACGGCGCGGTCGAGGGCGGGGGCGAACGGCAGTACGGCGCCGTCCGGGCGGGTGATCCGGCGGGGCGGGGCGGTCAGGCGCATCTCCTCGGCGGCGGTGGCCAGCACCTCGGCGCCGAAGCCGCAACTGCGGTTGGAGTCGTCCAGGACGACCAGGCGTCCGGTGCGCTCCAGCGAGTCGGCGAGCGCCTGCCAGTCGAAGGGGTACACCGTGCGCGGGTCGAGGACCTCCACCGAGAGGTCCGGCGCCAGCTCCTCGGCCACCGCGAGGGCGTCGTGCACCAGGTGCCCGAGGGCGACCACGGTGACGTCGGTGCCCGGCCGGTGGATCCGGGCCCGGCCGAGCGGGACGGGGGCGAGGTCCCAGGTGACGGTCTCGCGCACCGGCATCGCGGCGGCCGGCGCGAACACCACGACCGGGTCCGGGTCGCGGACCGCCGAGCGCAGCAGCCCGTAGGCGTCGGTCGGGGTGGCGGGCACCACGGTCTTCACCCCGGCGTGCGCGAACAGGCTGTACGGGTGGTCGGAGTGCTGCCCGGCCCAGCCGTCCCGGGAGCCCGAGCCGGGCACCAGACAGGTCAGCGGGACGGCGGCCTGGCCGCCGGTCATCAGCGAGAACTTGTGGGCCTGGTTGACGAGTTGCTCGAAGACCAGGAACAGCAGGGACGGGATCTGGAACTCCAGCACCGGGCGCCGGCCGGCCAGGGCGGCGCCGACCGCCATCGAGGTGAAGGCCTGCTCGGACAGCGGGGTGTCGACGATCCGCTCCGGCCCGAAGCGGTCCAGCAGGCCGAGGGTCGGCCCGGCCAGGCCGGCGCCGATGTCCTCGCCGAAGACGCAGACCGCCGGATCGGCGGCGAGTTCGTCGGCCAGCGCCCGGTTGAGCGCCTTGGTGTACGAGAGCCTGGTCACGAGGTCACTCCCGCCCTGGGCCGCAGCCCGTCGGCGTACAGGTGGTCCAGCGCGCCGGCCGGGTCCGGGTGCGCCGAGGCGAGCGCGAACTCCTCGGCGGCGGCGAGCTGTTCGGCCACCGAACGGTCCAGGTCGGCGACCGTGGCCGGGTCGAGCAGGGCGGCGGCGCGGGGGAGCGGGTCGCGCTCGCGCCACGCCCCGACCTCCTCGGCGGAGCGGTAGCGCAGCTTCATCCGGCGCTCCATGGTGTGGTGGCCCTCGTAGCGGTAGGTGCGGCAGTTGAGGAAGCCGGGGCCGCGGCCGTTCCGGGCCCGCTCGACGGCGCGCAGCGCGGCGGCGCGGACGGCTTCGGTGTCCATGCCGTCGACCTCCTCGGCGGGGATGCCGAAGGCGGCGGCCCGGCCGGCGGCACTGCCCGCGACGGCGGTGGCGGCGGGCAGGGTGGTGGCGTAGCCGTTGTCCTCGCAGACGAACAGCACCGGCAGCCGCCACATCGCGGCGAGGTTGAGCGACTCCAGCAGGACGCCCTGGTTGAGCGCTCCGTCGCCGAAGAAGGCCACCGCGACCGCGGTCCGGCCGACCGGCGCGGGGTCGGCGGCGGAACCGGCGGCGGTCACCCGGTCGGGCGCCGCCCGTTCGAGTGGTGGGGCGGCCGAGGCGGCCCGGGCCGCCCACGCGGCGCCGACCGCGATCGGGGCGCCGGCGCCGACCATGCCGTTGGCGCCCAGGATGCCGAGCGAGAAGTCGGCGGCGTGCATGGAGCCGCCCCGGCCGCCGTTCGACCCGCCGACCCGTCCCAGGAGCTCGGCGAGCAGCCGGTGCGGCGCGGTGCCCCGGGCGAGCACGTGGCCGTGGCCGCGGTGGGTGCTGGTGAGCCGGTCGCCCGGGCCGAGCGCCGAGCACACGCCGACCGCGACGGCCTCCTGCCCGATGTACGGGTGGATGCCGCCGGGGACCGCGCCGGACTTCACCAGGCCGAGCGCCAGCTCCTCGAAGCCCCGGATCAGCCGCAGCATCCGGTAGCGCTCGGCCGGGGTGTCCAGCGGGGCGGGACCAGGGCCGCCGGGCGGCACCGCGTGCCCGTCGGCCGTGTGCGCGGGAGCGGTCACGGCCGTCCCCGCCAGACCGTCGGGCAGAACCGCGGGTCGGCGTAGTCCGGGCGGCCGTCGTCCGTGCGGCGCACCAGCACGTCGTGGTTGTACACCACCGGCTCGCCGTCCGGCCGGTCGTGCCGGCGGTACTCGTTGGCGCCGTCCTGGAGGTGCAGCGAGACCGCCCGGCGCGGGTGGGAAGCCAGGTTGGGGCCACTGCCGTGGTAGGTCAGGCAGTGGTGGAAGGACATGTGGCCGCGCGGGATCAGCATCGGGACCTTCCGCACCCGCTGCCCGTTGTGCGCCGCGTTGGCGGCCAGGATGCCCTCCAGCTCGGAGCGGTCGCGGTCGGCGAAGTGCCGGGTGGAGTCCTCGCCCGAGGGCAGCTCCCGCCAGCGGTGGCTGCCGTCGACCATGGTGATGGTGCCGTTCTCCTCGCGGCAGTCGTGGAACGGGATGAAGGCGGTGAGCATCTCCTCCGAGGTGCAGGTCTGCCAGTAGTGCTTGTCGAAGTGCCAGGGCACCCGGTTGCTGGGCTCCTCGGGCACGGGGGGCTTGTAGATGAGCGTCGACTGGAAGATCCGGATCTCCTCGGCGCCGGCGAGCAGCGCGGCCACCGCGCCGATCAGCGGCTTGCGCAGGATCGCGCCGATCGCGTCGCTCTCGAAGTGCACGTAGTCGTTGTGCCGCTGGACCGGCCCGTCCCCGGGCCGCCAGGAGGCCAGCCGGGGCGGCCGGACGGGCAGTTCGCGGTCGCGGTGGCCGGCGTAGTACCGCTCGGTGGCGGCCTGGAGGGTGTCCAGTTCCTCGTCGCCGAGGAGCTTGCGGGAGAGGTACCAGCCGTGCTCGCGGTAGTGCGCCACCTCCTCGGGGGTGGGCAGCAGGGCGCGCTCGGCCTCGGTGAGATGGAATGCGGGGGCGGCGGCCATCGGACGGGCCTCCGTCGGATGTGCGGGAGCGGGCCGGTCGACGGTGGTGGGGCGGTCGAGGGCGATGGGGCCGTGCCGGTCGACGGCGGTGGGCCGGTCTGCGCCGGTGGGGCCGTGCCGGTCGACGGCCTCGTAGAGGGCCTTGATGTTCGCGGTGCCGAAGGTGCCCGCCCCCTGGCGCTCGATCAGTTCGAGGAAGAAGGTGCGCCGGGGGTGCGTGGAGCGGGCGAAGATCTGGAACAGCCGGCCGCCGTGGTCCTGGTCGACCAGGACGTGCAGGTCGCGCAGGGTCCCCACCGGGATGGCCGGACCGCCGAGGCGGTCGGTCAGGGCGTCGAAGTAGGCGGCGGGGGTGGTCAGGAACTCCACGCCGCGCTTCCGGGCGGTTCGGACGGCGCCGGCGATGTCGCGGGTTCTGAAGGCGAGGTGCTGGACGCCGGCCCCGCCGTGGGCGGCGAGGAACTCGTCGATCTGGCCGGGCCGGCGGGTGGGGTCGGGCTCGATCAGGGTGAAGGTGACGCCGCCGGAGGCGCTCTGCACCACCTTGGAGTCCATCGCCTGCTCGCCGACCTCGATGTACTCCTCGAAGACCGTGCGGAAGCCCAGCGCGGTCTCGCAGAACCGTACGGTGGCCGCGAGGGTGCCGGCCGGCAGGCAGACGGCGACGTGGTCGAGCCCGTCCAGCAGCCGGGGCTCGGGTGCGGTCTCCGGTGCGGGCTCGGCGGCGGGCAGCGGCACCAGGCGCAGGGCGGTGTCGCCGAAGCCCTCGATCAGCGCGCCGGCCCGGTCGAGCACCCGGGCGCCGTGCCGTTCGGCCCGCTCCAGCGCGGCCGCCGGGTCGGTGCAGCCGAGCGCGAGGACGGCCACGCCGTCGCCGTGCCGGGCGACGTACTCGGCGACCGGGTGCTCCGGGTCGGTGGCGGAGGTCAGCCGCAGCCGGATGGTGCCCTGGCGCAGCCCGACGGTGCGGGTGCCGTCCGGCGCGGTGGCCGGGGCGTCGGCGGTGAAGCCGTAGTCGGCCTGGAGTCCGGCCGCGGTCTTGTCGGCGTCCGCGCAGTGGAACTCGACATGGGTGATGGTCTGGATGGACAACGGGATCTCCCCCGGAGGGATGGCGGATCGAGGATCGGCGGGCTGCCGCCGCGCGGCGGTGGGCGGCGGCAGCGGACGGTGACTACCGGGCCGAGCGGGTGGAGGCCGGGCCGAGGACCAGGCTGAGGTTGTGGCCGCCGAAGGCGAAGGCGTTGCTCAGCGCGGCGCGCACCGGGCCGGTCCGGGCGGCTCCCCGGACGTGGTCCAGGTCGCAGGCCGGGTCGGGATCGGTCAGGTTGAGGGTCGGCGGCAGCGTCCCCCGCGCCACCGCCAGCGCGGTCACCACCGCCTCCAACGCGCCCGCGGCGCCGAGGAGATGGCCGGTGGCGCCCTTGGTGGAGCTGACCACGGGCGGCCGCGCGCCGAACACGGCGTGCAGCGCGGCGGTCTCGGCCACGTCGCCGAGCCGGGTGCCGGTGCCGTGGGCGTTCACGTAGTCGATGTCGCCCGGGGCCAGGCCCGCGTTGGCGAGTGCGGCACGCATCGCGTCGGCGGCGCCGGTGCCGTCCGGGCGCGGCGAGGTCGGGTGGTGGGCGTCGGTGGAGGCGCCCCAGCCGAGGACGTCCGCGTACCCGGCGGCGCCGCGCGCCTCGGCGTGCTCGGCCCGCTCCAGTACGAGGACGGCGCTGCCCTCGCCCAGCACGAAGCCGTTGCGGCGGGCGTCGAAGGGCCGGCTCGCCTGCTCCGGATCCTCCCAACCCTGTGCCAGGGTACGGGCGTTGGTGAAGGCGGCGGCGATCGTCGGGTGCAGCGAGGACTCGGTGCCGCCGCACACCACCACGTCGGCGTCGCCGGCCCGGATCAGCCGCAGCCCCTCGGCGATCGCCTGGGCGCCGGCCGCGCAGGCCGTCACCACGGCGGAGCTGTAGCCCCGGATGCCGTGCTTGATGGCGATCCGGGCGGCCGCCATGTTGGAGAGCATCCCGGGCAGCAGGTACGGGCTGACGCCGGGGCGGCCGCGTTCCAGCCGGCGGTGCGACTGCTGCTCGAAGGTCTCCAGTCCGCCGCCGCCGGTGGCCAGCACCACGGCGGTGCGGTGCGGGTCGGCGTCCCGGCCGACGGCCAGGCCGGCGTCGGCGAGCGCGTCGTCGGCGGCGGCCAGGGCGAGCAGCACGAAGCGGTCGACGCAGCGGGTCTCGGTGGGCGGCAGCACCTCCCGGCCGTCCACGGCGGGGGCGATCCCGGCGGCGGGCAGCCAGCCGTGCGCGGGGTGGCCCTCGGGGACGGCCCGCAGGCCGGAGCGGCCGGCGGTCAGCGCCTCGAACACCTCGGCGGGTTCGCGGCCGAGCGGGGAGACCAGGCCGATACCGGTGACGACGGCGCCGGGTCGCGGGGTCATGCGCCCACCTCGCTTCGCTCGGCGGCCGCTTCGCGCAACGCGCACCTCCGGACGGTTCGCCCGCTTCGCCCGTTCACGCGCCCACCGCCGCGAGGTGGTTCTCCCGCAGCAGGACCTTGCGGACCTTGCCGGTCGGGCCGAGCGGGATGTCGTCGGGGGAGACCACCAGCACCTTGCGGACGGTCGCCGCGGCGGCCTCGTCCAGGGCGGCGACGACCGCCGCGGTGCGGTCCGCGGCCTCGTCGGCGCCCGCGGCGAGGAGCAGCAGCACGTCGGTGACCACGCGGTCGCCGTCCCGTACCGCGACCACCGTGCAGTCCAGCACGTCCGGGCAGGCGGCGAGTACGCGCTCCTCCGACATCGCGGTGAACAGCCGTCGGCCGTCGGCGAGTTCGACCGAGTCGACGGCCCGGTCGACGTGGTAGTAGTAGCCCTCCTCGTCCCGGTACATCAGGTCCCCGGTGAGGAAGCGGCCGCGCAGCCGGGTGCGGAAGGTGGTGGCCGAGTCGTTCCAGTAGCCGAGTGCCAGGGTGGGCGAGGCGGTGGCGAGTTCGCCGACCTCGCCGGGCCCGAGCGGCTCGCCGTCGGGGCCGACCACCTCGCAGTCGACGAAGGCGTGCGGGCGGCCGACGCAGCGGCCATAGCGCTCGGTGCCGGGGCCGTGGGTGATGAAGAAGTGGGAGTGGCCCATCTCGGTGGAGCCGAGGCCGTCCACGAACAGCGAGCCGGGCACCCGGGTGCGGCCGTCGCGAGTGACGGTCTCCCGGCTGCCGGTGGCGATGAGGCGGCGGATGTGCACCTCGTGGGCGCAGTCGCCGGTGTTCCACCAGAGCGCGACGGAGGTCAGGTCGCGGGCGGCGAGGTCGTGCCGGGCGAGGTCGGCCCAGGTGGCGGCGAAACCGATCACCCCGGTGGGCCGCCATCGCTCGACGGCCGCCAGCACGCCGTCGCCGGACTGCCGGGAGAGCACGGCGAGTTCGGTGTGCGAGCTGAGTGCGAGGTTGAGGGCGATCAGGGTGGCGGCGTGCGGGGCGGGCAGTGCGCTGAGCATCCGGTCCTGGCCCTGCGGGCGGGGCAGCCGCAACCGGTGGCGGATCGCCGCGTACAGGCTCGCGTGCGAGTGGACGACGGCCTTGGGCATCCCGGTGGTGCCGGAGGAGTGGGTGATCGCCACCGGGTCCCCGGACCAGTGCCGGTACGGCTCCGGGGCGGCGTCCGGGTCGCCGGTGCCGAGGGTGGCGATCTCGGGCAGCAGCGGCGCGCCGGTCTGGTGGCCGGCCAGCGCGGCCAGGTGGGCGGGGTCGGCGAGGACCCCGGCCGCGCCGAGGCGGGCGATGTAGCGGGCGGCGCGCTCGCCGTCCAGGTTGGGGTTGAGCAGTGCGGGGACGGCGCCGAGCCGGGCCAGGGCGAGGAAGGCGAGCACGTGGTCGGCGGCGTCGCTCGCGTACACCACCACCGGGTCGCGCCGGGTGATGCCCAGGCCGTGCAGGGCGGCGGCACGGGCCCGGACGGCTCGGTCCAGCTCGCGCAGGGTGAACGGCTGCCAGGCGGGGTGGTCGTCCACCGGGGTGTCGAAGCTGAGCAGCGGCACGTCCAGGTCGAGCCCGAGGGCGATCCGGGCGGTCAGGACGTTGCCGGCGCCCACGTCGGGGTCGTCCGCGAGCTGGGTGCGGAGGCTGCGGATGGTCACGGGGGTGGGTCCCTCCCTCGGGGCCGGTGGACGGCCCGGGCGGCTGATCGGGTGGCGGGTCGGCCGCGCGGGGCGGCGAGGCGGTGTGCCGCGCGGGCGGCCGGGGCGGTGTGCCGCTCGGGCGGCGGGTGTCGGGTGCGAGGCGATGCCCGGGAGGGGCGCTGGTGTGCCGGGTGCGGCTGCGTCAGGCGCCGGGCCTCGATGGTTCCTACGGCCGGCGGTGCCCGGGTGGTTCAGCCCGGTCGGGTTCCGTGCCCGGACCGGCGAGCAGGACGGCGGCGGCCCGGTGGTCCCCGTCGGGCGTCCGCTCGACGGCCACGGCCAGCACCAGGTCGGCGTCGCCGTCCTCGAGCAGCAGTGCGGCGAGTTCGAACGCCTCGGCCGGGACGCGACCGGGGTCGGCCTCGGCCGGGCAAACCGCCACGACGGGGCCGGTCAGGCCCCAGCGCGCGGAGACGTGCCCGAGGACGGCGTTCGGGTTGGACTGGAAGAACAGCAGCGGGCCGGTCCGCTGTCCGGGTTCGGCGCTGCGTTCGATGGCCCGCGCGGTGTCGAGGTCGCCGCTCGCGCTGGCGAGCAGCAGGGCGGTCCGTCCGGGGGCGGGCGGATCGCCGTGGTGGGCACGCAGACAGCGCTCGGCGGTGTCGGCGACCAGCGGGTTGAAGCCGGAGGCGGCGAAGCCGGGCAGCGGTGGCGGCGGTCCGTCCAGGCCGGGGGCGGGGCGGCGGGCCTCGGCGAGGATCCGCAGTCCGTGGGTGTGGTCGGCAGAGGTGGTCATGGCGGTGGCTGTCATCCCGGGGCCAGCAGCAGCGCGGTGTTGGCGCCGCCGAAGGCGGAGTTGAGGCTGAGGGCGTACGAGGGGCGGGCGGCGCGCGGGCCGTCCAGGACGAGGTCCAGCGCGAGGTCCTGGTCCGGGCCGAGCCAGCCGGCGTTGACCGGGAGCAGTCCGGTGCCCAACGCGCCGACCGTGACGACGAGTTCGAGCAGTGCGGAGGCCTCCAGGGCGTGCCCGTGCACGGACTTGCTGGAGCTGACCGGCAGGCGGTCGGTGTGCGTGCCGAACACCCGCCGCAGGGCGCGGGCCTCGGCCCGGTCAGCGAGGGTGGAGCCGGTTCCGTTGGCGTTGACGTAGCCGACCTCGGCCGGATCGACGCCCGCCCGCGCGAGCGCGGCCCCGATCGCCCGGGCCGCCCCGTCCCCCTCCGGTTCCGGGCGGCAGACGTGGTGGGCGTCCCCGGCCCGGCCCCACCCCGCCAGCCGGGCGAGCGCGGGTGCGCCGCGCCGTTCGGCGGCGGGGGCGGATTCGACCAGGACGGCGGCGGCCGCGTCGGCGAGCAGGGTGCCGGTGCGGCCGGCGCTGAACGGGCGCGCCTCGCCGTCCCGGGCCAGCGCCCGTCCGGCGTCGAAGACCGCGAAGACGCCCGGTTCGACGAGGTGCCCGGCCGCGACCAGGACCCGCTCGTGCCGTCCGGCGGCCACCAGGGCGCCCGCGTCGGCGACGGCGGTCGCGGCGGCCACGCAGGCGCCGTTGTAGACCCGGGTGACGCCCGGCGCGCCCCAGTCGGACCGGACTCCGGCGGCCACCGCGTCGGCGG
This sequence comes from Kitasatospora sp. Xyl93, assembly GCF_055383135.1. Lineage (NCBI taxonomy): Bacteria > Bacillati > Actinomycetota > Actinomycetes > Kitasatosporales > Streptomycetaceae > Kitasatospora > Kitasatospora sp. Xyl93. The sequence goes on from NZ_AP029185.1 coordinate 7,657,257, forward strand.
TCGCGCGGGTGTGTCCGTCGCTGTGCAGGGCGAGCAGCACGGGCAGGCCGGCGCCCTCGGCGGCGGTCAGCCCGGCCTGTCGGCAGGCCTGGCCGATCGCGTCGAGCACGGCCCCGGCCAGCGGGTGGCGGCGGGCCGGCGGGCCGGTGTCGGGGAACAGCGCGGCGCGGGTGGTGCGGCGGGCGCTCACGTCGAAGCGGGTGACCGGGCCGAACAGGGACTTGCCGTGGGCGGTGGCCTCGGTCAGTGCGTCGAGCCCGCGCCCGGCGGCGCTGAGCACCCCGGCACCGGTGAGCACCGGGCGGCCGGGCGCCCGGCCCGGCGGCCCGGAGCCGGTGCGGGCGGGGATCACGGCCGTGCGCCCGCGCGGTCGGCGAGGACGGCCTCGCGCAGCAGGCCGGTGGCGTCGTCGACGGTGCGCACCGCGCCGAAGCGGTCGTCGTCCAGGTCCAGCTGGAGCCCGTACCGCTGCTCGAACTCGGCGACGAGCCAGGTCAGTTCGAGTGAGCCGAGGTCCTCGGGCACGGTGTCGACGGCGCGCTGCCCGAACGCCGCCAGCATGGTCAGGACCTCGGCCCGGTCCGGCAGGCCGTCGGGGAGCGGGGAGCCGGTCACGCGGCGCTGCCGGAGGTGGTGGCGAGGGCGTCGATCCGGCGGGCGACGTCGGCGGTGAACTCGTCCAGCGTCATCAGCGCGGTGGTCTCCATCTCGTCCAGGTCGAACTTGATCCCGAACTCGTCCTCGACCTGCACGGACAGGTCGGCCAGCGCGAGCGATTCGAGGTCCAGCCCGGCCGGGCCGAGGTCGGTGTCCCCGGTGACCTCGGAGACGTCGTACTGCATCTCGGCGAGTGCGGCCAGGACGAAGGCGCGGATGCGGTCCTGCATGGTGGTGGGCTCCTTGTCGGGGTGGTGGTGCGGACGGAACGGGGTGCGGCCGGCGACGGCCGCGCACGGGTCAGTCGGGGGCGGGTCAGTCGGGGGCGGCGGCGGTCGCGCGCAGGGCGGCCGGGTCGCGCAGCAGTTTTCCGGTGGCGGTGCGGGGGAGCCGGTCCAGCCGGGCGAGCCGGCGCGGCCGCTTGTAGGCGGCCAGGCGGCGGGCCAGCCCCTCCTGGACGGAGGCGAGTTCGGCCTCCGGCTCGGTCGCCAGGTAGGCCTCGATCGCGCCGCCGTCGAAGACCACGACGGCCTCGCGGACCTCGGGCAGCGCGGTGAGCGTCTGCTCGACCTCGGTGAGGTCGACCTTCAGCCCGCCGATCGAGACCTGGGAGTCCAGTCGGCCGAGCACGGTGACCAGGCCGTCGGCGGCCAGCTCGGCCGCGTCCCGGGTGTGCAGCCAGCCGTCCGACCAGCGGGTCGGATCGTCCAGCCCGGGGTACGGGGAGGACGTCGCACCGATCTGCAACTCACCCTTCACCAGGCGCAGTTCCATGCCGTGAACGGGCCGCTTGGCCGGGTGGAGCGTACCGGAGAGGTCGGTGGCGATGACCCCGGTCTCGGTCATGCCGTACATGGTGCCGAGCGGGACGCCGTAGCGCTCGGTGAACAGCGCGGGCAGTCCCGGGCGGACGAGTTCGCCCGCCACGACCATCCGCCGCAGCCGGGGCAGCGGCGGGGGAGCGACCGCCCCCGCCAGCAGTTCGGCGTGGAACGGCACCCCGATCAGGGTGGTCGGCCGGTCGCTCGCGGCGACCTCGGCGAGGATGCCCGCCGCCGTCATCCGCTCCGGCACGGTGAGCGCGACCCGGGCGTACAGGCTGTTGAGCAGCCCGCCGACCAGGCCGAGCACATGCACCACCGAGGAGAGCAGGACGACCCGCTCGCCCTCGCCGGGGAACTCCACCAGCCGTCGGTAGCAGTCGAGTTCGCGCAGCAGGTCGGACGCGGTGCGGGCGATGACCTTGGCCGGACCGGTGGATCCGGAGCTGAGCTGGATCAACGCGTGCCCGGTGCGGGCCGGGCGCCCGTCCGCCAGCGGAACGGCCACCGGCTCGACTTCGGAGAAGCCGCGCAGGGCCGCCGCGGACCGATGGGCGGAGCCTACCAGCACCTGCGGGGCGAGCCGCGCCACCGCGGCGTCCACCTCGTGGTCGGTCAACCGGTGGTCGAGCAGGGCGACTTGGGCGCCCAGTCGCCAGCATGCCAGCAGCACCGCGACGAACGCCACCGAGGGCGGCAGCCGTAGCGCCGCCGTCCCGCCGGGGCCGAGCCCGGCGGCCGCCAGCCGGTCGGACTGCTCCGCGACCAGGGCGCGCAGGGCGTCCCGGTCGAGCGGTGCGCCGAGGCGCAGGCACTCCTCGCCGCCGGGGCCGGCCAGCAGCAGCCGGTCGACCCAGGAGTCCGGGGCGTCCGAGTGCGGCAGGAGGGCAGCCGGAAGTACGGAGGGGGAAAAGCCGGTCAACGCGGCTCCACACAAGTGAGGGGATTTGACATGAACGCCGTTAAAACAAACCCAACGGTCAATTCCGTGGCCAGACCATGGCACAGACGTTTGGTCAAATCAAGGTCTATACCAATGTGGTCGTTGCTCCTACGCTGCCCAACCAGGACCGGCCCGCGCGTGGCCGTCCTGGAACGAGGAATGCCCGTGGGAGCTCTCACGCTCGCCGGGATCGAGCGTGCGGCGCACGCCCGACTCCCCCCGGAAATCCGGGATTTCATCGAAGGCGGCAGCGGTGCGGAACGCACCCTGACGGCCAATCGGGAGATGTTCGGCCGCCATGCGCTGCGCCCGCGCACCCTGGTCGACGTCTCCGCCTGCGACCCCGCTCTGACCCTCCTCGGCGCGCCGCTGCGCCTGCCGCTCGGAATCGCCCCGATGGCCTACCACCGGCTGGTCGACCCGGAGGGCGAGACCGCCACCGCGCGCGCCGCCGGCCGGGCCGGAGCCCTGCTGGTCGCCGGGATGTTCGCCAGCCGGACGGTGGAGGAGATCGCCGCGGCGGCCACCGGCCCGCTCTGGCTCCAGCTGTACTGGCTGCGCGAACGTGCCGCCCTGGCCGCCCTGGTGGAACGTGCCGAGGCGGCCGGCTACCGGGCGCTGGTGCTGACCGTGGACGCTCCCAGGATCGGCCGACGGCTGCGCGACCTGCGCAACGGCTTCGCCGTCCCGCCCGACGTCCGCGCGGTCAACCTGGACCAGTCCCTGATGGCCGCCAGCCACCACGCCACCGGCGGAAGTTCGGGCATCGCCGAACACGCCCGCGAGCAGTTCGACCCCACCCTGACCTGGTCCGACCTGGCCTGGCTGCGCGAACGCACCCGGCTGCCGCTGGTCCTCAAGGGCGTCCTCACCGCCGAGGACGCCCGGCTGGCCGTCGAGCACGGTGTCGACGCCGTCCTGGTCTCCAACCACGGCGGCCGTCAACTCGACGGGTGCGTACCGGCCTTGGCAGCCCTGCCCGAGGTGGTCGAGGCCGTGCCCGCCGAGCTGCCGGTGCTGTTCGACGGCGGCGTGCGCAGCGGCACCGACCTCGCGATCGCCCTCGCCCTCGGCGCCCGCGCCGTGCTGGTCGGCCGCCCCGCCCTCTGGGGCCTGGCCGCCGACGGCGAGGCCGGGGTGCACCGGGTGCTCGACCTGCTGCGCGAGGAACTGGAGCACACCATGGCCCTGTTGGGCCGCCCCCGGCTCGCCGACCTGGACCGCACGGCCCTGGCGCCCTGGCCCTGCCCGGCCGGCTGACACCCGAACCCCCGAGCGGCCGACCGAATCCGGGCCCCGGCCCCCGCGGGCGCGGCCGTTGAACCGCGCCGTACCCGAACCGCGTTCTCCCATCAGGAGGGTCCGACACATGACCGAGCAGAGCGAGAGATTTCCGGGCTGGGACTGGGACGACCCCGACGGGCTGGCCCCCCGGCTGGACGCCTTCAGCGCGCGGGTCGCCACCTGCGACACGCTGCAGGCGTACCCCGGCGGTCTGCCGCGCGACCACATGGGCCTCCGGGAACTCGGCATCACCGGCATCGAGTTCGCCGCCTTCCGGACCGCCCACCCGGAGGGCCTCGGCACCGACCTCGCCACCCTGCGCAGCCCCGACACGGCGACCGAGCCCGGCACCCTCTACCGGGTCGACGGCGACCGCTGGTTCACCCGGCTCGACATCGCCGAACCGCTGCCCTTCGCCGACGACAGCGTCGACTGGGTGTACGCCGAGCACCTGATCGAGCACGTCACCATGCCCGTCGCCGTCAACTGGCTGCGCGAGGCCCGCCGGGTGCTGCGCCCCGGCGGCGTCCTGCGCCTGACCACCCCCGACCTCGCCCGCTACCTGGTCGGCTACGCCACCGACGACGGCTTCCTGGCCAGGCACCGGCGCCGGCTGACCACCCTCGGCTTCGGCCCGCCGATGCCCGCACGCCCGGCCTTCCTGGTCAACCAGATCTTCCGGTACTTCGGGCACCAGTGGATCTACGATGGGGACGAGCTGCGGCACGTCCTCACCCAGGCCGGCTTCGACCCCGACCGGATCCGCCAGTGCGCCTACCGGCAGGGCACCCGGCCGGACGTCGCCGACCTCGACACGGCCTTCCGCACCGACGAGACCATCTACGTCGAGGCGGACCGCTGACACCTCCGCACCGAACGGACCCGCCCATGCCCCTGCACCCCCAGGCCGAGGCGCTGCGCGCCCGGCGCGCCGGCAGCGGTACCCCACCGCTCTACACCCTGACCCTCGCCGAGGCCCGGGCCGCCGACCTCGCGGACATCCGCGCGGCGGCCGGCACGCCCGAACCGGTCGCCGCCGTCGAGGAGCACCGCATCCCCGGCCCCGGCGGCGAACTCGCCCTGCGGCTCTACCGCCCCGAGGCGTCCGGCCGCCGACTGCCCGCCCTGCTCTACCTGTTCGGCGGCGGCTGGACGCTCGGCTCGCCCGACACCAGCGACGCGATCTGCCGCCGGCTCACCAACGCCGTCGGCTGCGTCACCGCCTCCGTCGGCTACCGGCTCGCCCCCGAACACCCCTTCCCGGCGGCGCTGCACGACTGCCGCGCCGCGCTGCTGCACCTGGTCGAACGGGCCGAGGAGTTCGGCATCGACCCGGACCGGCTCGCGGTCGGCGGCGACAGCGCCGGCGGCAACCTCACCGCCGCGCTCACCCTCCTGCTGCGCGCCGAGGGCGGCCCCGCCCTGCGCCACCAGCTGCTGGTCTACCCCAACACCGACCACGGCGCCGACACCCCGTCGCTGCGCGCCCACGACGACCCGGCGCTGTTCAACCGCCGCTCGGTGGCCTGGTACTGGGGCCACTACCTGGCCGACCAGGGCGACGGTGCCAGCCCGTACGCCTCCCCGCTGCGCGCCGCCACCCTGGCCGGACTGCCGCCCGCGACCGTCCTGACCGCCGAGTACGACCCGCTGCGGGACGAGGGCGAGCAGTACGCCGAGGCGCTGCGCGCCGCCGGGGTCCCGGTGGAGCTGCGCCGCTACCCGGGCATGCCGCACGGCTTCTTCGCGATGACCGGCACCCTGGACGCGGCGGCCGAGGCCCAGGCCATCGCGGCCGACCGCCTCCGGAGGGCGCTGCGGTGAAGCTCTCCCTGGACGACCTGCACGCCTCCCTGGCCGATCCGCTGCTCGACGCGATGACCTTCCTCAACGAGGTCACCACCCGCTACCCGGACGCCGTCTCCTTCGCCCCCGGCCGCCCCTACGAGGGCTTCTTCGAGCCCGAGGACGTCGCGGGCCACCTGGAGACCTACCTCGCCCACCTGGCGGACCGCGGCCTCGGCCGGGACGCGGTGCGCACCGCGCTGTTCCAGTACGGCCCGACCAAGGGCGTCATCAACGAGCTGGTCGCCCGTTCGCTGGCCAACGACGAGGGCCTGACCGTCGATCCGGAGGCCCTGGTGGTCACGGTCGGCGCCCAGGAGGGCATGCTGCTGACGCTGCGCGCCCTGTGCGCCGGACCGGACGACGTCCTGCTGGTCAGCTCGCCCTGCTACGTCGGCGTGACCGGCGCCGCCCGGCTGCTCGACCTGACCGTCCGGCCCGTCCCCGAGGGCGGGGACGGCGGCCCCGACCCGGCGGCGGTCCGGGAGGCCGCCCGCGCGGTGCGGGCCGAGGGGCGCCGTCCGCGCGCCCTCTACGTCGTCCCGGACTTCGCCAACCCCTCCGGCGCCAGCATGCCGGTCGCGGCCCGCACCGCGCTGCTGGAGGCGGCGGCCGAGGAGGGCGTGCTCGTCATCGAGGACAACCCGTACGGCTTCTTCTCCCGGACCCCGGGGCCGCGGCCCACCCTCAAGGCGCTAGACCGCCGCCGCCAGGTCGTCTACCTGGGCTCGTTCGCCAAGACCTGCTTCCCCGGGGCCCGGGTCGGCTACCTGGTCGCCGACCAGGAGGTGGCCGGCCCCGACGGCCGGCGCGGCCTGCTCGCGGACGAGCTGGCCAGGCTGAAGAGCATGACGACGGTCAACACGCCCGCGCTAAGCCAGGCCGTCATCGGCGGCATGCTGCTGGCCCACGACTGCAACCTGCGGGCCGCCAACGCCCGTGCCACCGCCCACTACGCGGCCGGCATGGACACCCTGCTGCGGGAGCTGGACCGGCACTTCCCGGCCTCCGTGCGGCGCCGGCTGGGCATCTCCTGGACCCGGCCGGACGGCGGCTTCTTCGCCGTGCTGACGGTGCCGTTCCTCGCCGACGAGGCGGCCATGGAGCGCTGCGCCCGCGACTTCGGCGTGCTCTGGACGCCGATGGCGCCGTTCTACCCGGCGGGCGGCGGCGAGCGGCGGCTGCGGCTGTCGGTCAGCTCGCTGACCCAGGCGCAGATCATCGACGGTGTGGCGAAGCTGGCGGCCTTCATGGCCGCCTGAGCCCACGGGGACGGCCGAGGGGCCCGGCTCATCGCGAGCCGGGCCCCTCGACCGTGTGTCTGCGCAGCGTTCCCGCGCCGTGCTCCTGCGCCGTTCCGTCCGTCAGCGCACCCGGGTGGAGAACAGCCGGGCCGACCAGTACACCGCCAGGACGGTCATCACCGCGACCACCAGCAGCCCCTGCCAGACCGCGCTGTCCCCGGCGTGCCCGGAGAACAGCGCGCGCATGCCCTCCACGGCCCAGTAGAAGGGGTTCCACCTGGCGGCCTGCTGCAGCCACTCCGGTGCCAGGGTGAGCGGCAGCAGCACCCCGGAGAGCAGCGCGATCGGCTGCGCGATGGTGTTGACCACCGGCGACATCGCCGCGTCGGTCGGCACCATCAGCGCGATGCCGAAGGAGATCGCCGAGGTCATCAGCGCCAGCAGGCCCAGCAGCAGGTAGGCGAGCAGCAGGTTCAGCGGGCTCACCCGCAGCCCGAACGGCAGCGCGATCAGGGTGATCAGGACGGCCTGCACCAGCAGCGCCACCATCTCCCGCATCGCCCGTCCGAGCAGCAGTGCCAGCCGGCTCACCGGGGTCACCCGGGAGCGTTCGATGATGCCGGCCTTGAGCTCGCCGAGCAGGCTGAACCCGGTGAACAGCCCGCCGAAGATGCACAGCACCGCCAACAGCCCCGGCACGTACACCTGGTAGGCGTCGGCGTAGCTGCTCGCGCCCTCCGGGCCGAGCACCTTCTTGAGCAGCGGGGCGAACAGCAGCAGGTAGAACACCGGCTGGATGATGCCGACGGCGATCCAGATCGGGGTGCGGATCATGAGCAGCAGCTGGCGCTGGAAGACCAGCCAGGTGTCGCGGGCGAGCTTCACGGTCTCCCCAGGGAGGTGTGCGGGTCCGGGTGGTTCGGCGGGGTCAGGACTGCCGGAGCGAGCGGCCGGTGCGGGCCAGGAACACGTCGTCCAGGCTGGGCCGTTGGAGCTGCACGGTGCCGGGCGTCAGGCCCGCCGCGTCCAGGGCGCGCAGCAGCCGCGGGATCGCGGCGGCGCCGTCCTCCAGGTACAGCCGCAGCCCCTCGTCGCCGTTCTGCTCCAGCCGGTGCAGGTACGGCTGGGGGCGCAGCACCTCGGCCGCGCGCTCGAAGGCGGCCTCCCCGCCGTCCAGTCCGACCAGGACGACGTCGCCGGAGATCTCGCGCTTGAGCACCTCGGGGGTGCCCTCGGCCACCACCCGGCCGTGGTCGACGATGGCGACCCGGTCGCAGAGCGCGTCGGCCTCGTCCAGGTAGTGGGTGGTGACGACCACCGTCATGCCCTCGGTGCGCAGGCGGCGGATCTCCTCCCAGACGTACGCCCGGCTGGCCGGGTCCAGCCCGACCGTGGGCTCGTCCAGGAACAGCACCCGCGGCTGGTGGATCACCCCGAGCGCGATGTCCACCCGGCGGCGCTGGCCGCCGGAGTAGGTGGCGCACGGGCGGTCGCCGAACTCGGTGAGGTCGAAGGCCTTGAGCGCGTCCGCGGCCGCCTGGACGGCCTGGGCCTTGGCCGCGCCGTACATCCGGGCCTGGAGCACCAGTTCCTCGCGGCCGCTGACGTTGTCGGTGGTGCCGCCGCCCTGGGCGACGTAGCCGATCCGCCGCCGGACCCCGGCGGGGTCGGTGAACAGGTCGGCCCCGGCGATGACGGCCTGTCCGCCGTCCGGGCGGATCAGGGTGGCCAGCATGCGCAGGGTGGTGGTCTTCCCGGCGCCGTTGGGGCCGAGGAAGCCGTAGATCTCCCCGGCGGCGACCGACAGGTCGATGCCGCGGACGGCGTCGACGGTGGGGTCCTCGCCGCCGCGGCGGGAGGTCTTCTTGCGGTAGGACTTGCGCAGTCCCGTGGTCTCGATCAACCGGAACTCCCGTGCGGGGATGGGCTGCCACGGCACCTGGGAAGGCGGGGCTGGGCACCTGCGGAGGGCGGTGCTGCTGCGACACCCTAGGGTGAACCCCGCCCCGGAAACAATGGCCTAGACCAATGGACGTGGGCTCTGCCGGTCTGCTAAGGGGCGGGGCCGAAGGGGCGGGTCCGGGCCGGTCGGAGGCCGGTCCGAGGAGGGGGAAGGCCGTCCGGGCCCGCTCAGCCGAGTGCCTCCAGGCGGTCCGCCGCGGCCGCCGCGCCGCCCCCGGCCAGCAGCTCCCGCCCGACCTGAACCGCCCGCTCCCGGTGCCCCGTGGTGTCGAGTACGGCCCGCAGCGCGTCCGCCAGCCGTTCCGGCGTGACGCGCGCGAACGGCACCCGCGGCCCCGCGCCCGCCGCCGCCACCTGGCGGGCGACGACCGGCTGGTCGTGCCGGATCGGCGCGGTGACCAGCGGCAGGCCGTGCGCCAGTGCCTCGCCCACGGTGTTCATCCCGCCGTGGCAGAGCACCGCATCCAGCTCGCCGCGCGCCATCAGCTCCAGCACCGGCGCCCGGTCCACCGCCACGGCCCGCGAGGGGAGTTCGGGCAGCAGCTCGCGCGGCCCGGCGAACACCGGCTGCACGTCCTCGCCGTACAGCTCCAGCGCCCGCGCGGACCGGGCCAGGAAGTCCGCGCCCAGCCCGCCGGCCAGCGTGCCCATGGTGACCAGCACCCGCCGCCGGCCGGGCAGCAGCCGCTGCCACGGGAAGTCCGGATCGTGCGGTCGGGCCGGGATCACCGGGCCGACGAGCGCGTGCTCCGGCGGCGGGGCCGAGCCGGTCAGCGCCGGGCCGGTGGTCGCCAGCAGCAGGTGGGGGGAGAAGCGCGGGTCCAGGTACTCCGCGGCGGGCAGTGCGGCGCGCTCCCACAGCCCGCGCAGCAGCCCGGTCATCCACGCCTCGACCTGCGGCAACGCCCGGTAGGGGCGGCCCAGTTCCATCGCCCCGGGGGCGAAGGACGCCCACGGCAGCGCGTGCCGGTGGGCGACCAGTGCGCCCGCCGGGGTGTGCTGGTCGACCAGCAGCACGTCCGGCCGCCACTCCCGCACGATCGCGTCCAGCGGCTTCAGGGTGAAGCGGGTGTACGGGACGATGAAGCCCTCCCAGAGCGAGCGCAGCGCGGCCAGCCCGTGTCCGCCCTGGGCCCGGAACGCCCGGGTGCCGGTGCCGAGCACCTCGGCGCGCGGGCCGAGCAGCGGGCGCAGCACCGACTCGGTGCCGGTCCAGGCCACCTGGTGTCCGCGGGCGGTCAGTTCGGCCGCGATGCCCGCCGCCGGGTTGACGTGTCCGGTCAGGGGTGGCACCACCAGCAGGTACCTGGTCATCGGGTGTCCTCCTCGGGGAGCAGTCGCTGCACGTCGGCGACGGTCAGGGCCTCCAGGGCGGCCAGGTCCAGCCCGGCGCGCAGCGCGGCGAGGTCGGCCCGCGGGCCGAACCGCTCGCGCAGCCGCTCGGCCAGGTCGGCGAGTTCGTCCTCGTCCAGCAGCAGGTCGCCGTCCAGCCGGGCGTCCGGGGTGACGTGGCGCGCCCAGCCGGGCGGCGCACCGGCCACCTCGACCAGCAGGGCCACCAGCTCCTGGTTCAACGGGGCTCCGGGGTAGCGGGGTTCAGGGTTCGGCATGAGAGATCTCCCACCTGCTCGACGGCACGGGGGTGAACGCGGCCGCGCTGGAAGGCGGTTGACGGCTTCCGGGGGGCGGCGGCGACGGAGGAGGGCCCGAGATCACTTGTGCGACCCGGCGGGCGTCGGAATACTAGCCCGCGTGACCGCACTGGAGGCAGTGGCCGTTCACCTCCCCCCGCACGCCGTTCCGATCGAGGCTGTGGGCGAGCGCATCGGCCTGACCCCACGTCAACTCCGTCTCTTCCGCCGCTTCCACGGCCTGGACCAGCTGCGCCTGGACCCGGCCGGGACGCTGCCCGACCTGCTCGACGCCGCCCTGGACGACCTGCCGGAGCTGCGCGGACGCGAACACGACATCCGCTTCGTGATCCACGCCCGCAGCATGCCGGTGGCGGTGCCCCACCCGCTCAACCCGCTGCACGACCTGCTCGACACCCGTGGACTGGCACACGCCAACGCCTTCACGGTGACCCACCACGCCTGCGCGGTGGGCCTGCTGGCCATCGACCTGGCCGGCCGGCTGCTCGCGTCCGACCCCGACCCGGCGGCGCTCGCCCTGGTGCTGACCGGCGAGAAGACCTTCACCAGGGACGCCCAGGTGGTGCCCGAGACCGGTATCTTCGCCGAGGGCGCGGCCGCCTGCCTGGTCAGCGCCGGCGGCGAGCGCCACCGGATGCTCTCCTTCGTGGTGCGCCAGCGCCCGGAGTTCGACGGCCGGCTGGCCGAGGACCCGGACCTGCTCGCCCGCTACCAGCGCGAGTACCCGAACGTGATGGTGGAGACCATCGAGGCCGCCCTGGACCAGGCCGGTCTGGACCTCTCCGACCTGGCCGCGATCCTGCCGCACAACGTCAACCAGGCCTCCTGGCGGATGATCGCGCGCCGGATCGGCTACCCGGTCGAGAAAGTCGTGCTGGACAACGTGCGGTCGGTCGGGCACAGTTTCGCCTCGGACAGCCTCATCAATCTCCACACCGCCATCACACGGGGGCTGCTCCGCCGCGGCGACCACTACCTGATCGCCGCCGCCGGTGTCGGAGCGACCTTCTCCGCGATGGCGATGCGGTACTGACGGCCCGCCGGTCGCGTCGGCGGCCGCCGTCCGCACCGCGACGTCGGATCCCCGCACCACCTCTAGAGCCCCCGGGCGCCCGCAGGCCCCGGAGCACACATCCCACGTACGACGGGACGGGACACCCATGTCAGAAGCCGTGGTCCAGACCACTGACCCCGAACTGCGCGAGCGCGTCCTGCACGGCATCGGCGAGCTCCTGCCGCGCGTGCTCAAGCGCGAACTGCCCGAGATCCCGCAGGACGCCTGCCTGTTCGACGACCTCGGGCTCACCTCGGCCGGCACCATCGAGCTGATCCTGGAGCTGGAGGAGACGCTCGACATCCAGGTCGACGTCGAGCAGATCACCGAGGACGACCTGCGGTCGGTCACCAGGCTGGCCGACTACGTCGCCGGGCACGTCATCCCCGAGGACTGACCGGGTGGCCCCCGGCCCCACCGGCCTGCGGATCACCCGGGCGCTGGCCCGCCGCTCCGACGGCCGTTCGGAGACCTCGCTCGACCCGGACCTGCGGGTCTTCGTCTCCGACCTGGTCCGCCCCTACGGCCTGCCGCTGCGCGAGGACCTGCTGGGCGAGGGCGCCGGCCACTCCTACGAGGAACTGGCCGCCGGACCGCTGCGCGAGGCGCTCGCCGAGGACGAGCCGGCGGACCTGCTGGTCCTGGCCTTCGACACCCCGGACGTACGGCCCGGCGCGCCGTCCTCGCTGGCGCTCAGCCGGTCCGTACCGGGGAGCCCGCTCGCCTTCGCGGTCTGCGACCAGGGCGGCGCGGCGGCCTTCACCGCCCTGCGGCTGGCCGCCGGCCACCAGCGCACCGGCGGCTGCCGCCGGGCCGTGGTGGTGCTCGCCGAGCAGACCGCGCTGCACTACGAACCACCCGGGCCGGTGCCCTTGCCGCAACGGCACGCGGTGGTGGTGCTGGTCTGCGAGGAGGCCCCCGGCGACGGTCTGGTCGTCCGGCAGACCCGGGGCGCGACCTCCCCGGCGGAGACGGTCCGGGCCGAGGCGGAGGAGCTCGGGCCCGAGGCGGCGCTGCTGCTCGGCCCCGGCTTCGAGGCGGGGGAACCGGCGCCGGTCCAGCCGTTCACCGGACTCTGGGCGGAGCTGGCCGACCAGCTGCCGCGCTGGCGGGCGGACGGCCGGCCCGCGCTGCTGGCCGGGTACGACCGGCGGCTCGGCGTGCTCAGCACGCTGACCCTGCCGTGACGGCGGTCGACCTCTGGCTGATCGATACGCGTCAACCGGCCTCGGCGGCCGCCGGGTTGTGGCGGCTGCTGGCCCCTGACGAACGCGCCAGGGCGGTGCGGATGGACCCGGAAGCGCGCCACCGCTTCGCCGTGGTGCGCGGCGCCGTCCGGCAACTGGTCGCCGCCCGGCTCGGCGTGCACCCGGCCGAGCTGGTCTGGCGGTACGGGCCGCACGGCAAGCCCGAGCCGGCGGAGGGCCGGGGGCTGCGGGTCAACTGGTCGGCCTCGGAGGCGTTCGCGGCGCTGGCCCTCGCCGAGGGGCGGGCGGTCGGCGTCGACGTCGAGCGGCTCCACGATCCCCGGACGGCCGAACGGATGGCTGCCCGCTGGTTCCCGGCCGAGGAGGCGCGGTTCGTCGCCGAGCCCGTCGAACCGGCCGAGCGGGCGGCGCGGTTCACCGCGCTGTGGTGCCGCCGCGAGGCCTGCGTGAAGGCGTACGGCGGGCGGCTCGCGCAGTCGTTCGGCGTGCCCGTGTCCGGTCCGTCGCCGGTGCTGGTGGCCGATCCGGGCGGGCTCGGCACCGGCCCGGCCCGGCTCTGCGACGTCCCCGTCGCCGAGCCGTTCCGGGCTGCCGTCGCCGCCCTCGGGGATTCACCGATACATGTCAACTCCCTTGTGTGGAACGCCGGTTGAGTCGCAGCTCAGGCTTCCGCAGTTGGTCTGGACCAGTTCGCGAGGGCGCTGGTAGCGTCCCGATCACACCCCCGCCGAGCCCTCCCGGGCGAGCCGAAAGGCGCGTACGACGTGACACCGCACGACGCCACCCCATGCGACGCCACCGCTTCCGACGCCGCGGCGAGTGACGCCGCCGCGCACGAGCCGACGTCACTCGCCGCGCCTCCGGGCAGCCCGCGGCGGACCGCCCGGCGGGTCACCGTCCGGTTCGCCGCCGAGGGCGGCGGCTCCGGCCCGCTCACCCGCGGCCAGGACAACATGGTCCGCTGCATCCGGTCGAGCGCCCCCGAGCAGATCAACCGGGAGTCCGTCTGGCCGGTGCCCCACGGCACCTCGGTCCCCGCCGGACTGGCCGCCCTGCGCCTGCTGGTCGAGCGGCACGAGTCGCTGCGGACGACCTTCCCCGCCGGCCCGGGGGCGGACGGCTTCCCGGACCGCCAGGTGGTGCACCGGGACGGCCGGTTCACCGCGACCGTGGTCGAAGCCGGCGACCGCTCGGAAGACGAACTTGACGCCTTGGCCGAGGAGTTGGGCCGCGTCGACGTCGCCGTCCCGGTGGCCCTCGACACGCCGCCGCGAGCCCGGTTCACCCTGGTCGCCACCGGTGACCGGCTGCTGCGGCTGGTCGTCGTGGTCTGCCACGCGGGGGCCGACGGCGCCGCCACCGCGGTGCTGATCGAGGACTGGCACGCCCTCGCCGCCGGGAAGGAGCTGCCGCCGGTCACCGCGCCGACCCCGCTGGAGATCGCCGTCGCGGAGCAGAGCCCGCAGGGCCGCCGCAGGGCCGCCGCCGCGCTGCGGCACTGGGCCCGCATCCTGACCACCGGTCCGCAGACCGTCTTCGCCGACGCGCGGGTCACCGGGCCGCCCCGCGACCACGGTGCCCTGCTGGTCCGCTCGCGCACCGCCGCCGACCACCTCGCCGCGGTGTGCCGGCGCACCGGCGCCAGCCCCTCGGTCGTCCTGCTCGCGGCCTTCGCCGCGCTGGTCGCCCACCGCGCCGGCCGGCGCGGACTGGTGCTCTCGGCGCTCTCCGCCAACCGCCAGCGCGCCGCGCTGATCGACCACGTCGGGACCCTCGCGCAGGACGCGCTGATCCTCCTCGACACCGGCGCGGCCGACCTCGACCAGCTGATCGGCCGGGCGAAGTCCGCTTCGCTGAACGCCTATTGGCACAGCACCCTGGACGCCGAGAAGGTCTGGCAGCTGGTCGAGGACGCGGCCCACCTGCGCGGAGCCCGGTTCGGCCGCCAGGTGGTCGTCAACGACCTGAGCCTGACCGTCCCGGCCACCGTCGCCGACACCAGGCCGCTGCCGGCCGTCGACCCCGAACTCACCGTGCTGACCGCCCCGACGCTGCCGGTGCGGTTGATGTTCACCATCCTGCGGATCACCGGAAGCCTGGACTTCGTCCTGATCGCCTGCCCCCAGGTGCTCGACGCCGAGGAGGCCGAGATATTCGCCCGGGCGCTGCCGGCCCTGCTCGCCGCCGCGGCCGAAGGCGCGGTTCTCCTCGCCGACCTGCCCGCGGTGCTCGGCCCGCCGGGTGGCGGCCGGGACGGCGAGTGGCTGCTGATCGACGACTCCTGGATCGACCTCGCCGCCGTCCACGACCTCCTGCGCACCGCCCTCGGGGACCACCGACTGTCCGTGGCGGAAGGCAGGTTGGTGGCCGAGGTGACGGCGTCCGACCCCGCGTTCGGCCCCGCCGAAGCGCACCGCGCGGTGGTCGCCGCCCTGCCCGGCCGCGACACCGCGATGGCACCGCACCACTACGTCGTCCGGCACGTCACCCCGGCGGGGGAGCGGACCGACTCCGGGAGCGGACGGGACCCGGCCGTCGTCGCCGCGCTGTCCGCGCTCACCTGAAGGGATGATCACGGTAGCCTGCGGGGCCCTCACCCCCACGGGTCGTCGCGATCGTCCGCCGCTCCCCGGCGAAGGTCCTCCCAGGAGCAGGCGGAGGTCGCCCCCGAGTTGAGCCCCCACGGGCTCGGCACCTCCTCCTCGTCGCCGTCCTGCACGGGCAGCCGGTCGACCACCGCGACCAGCGCCGGCGGCAGCCGCGGGGCCAGCCCCCGGTGCACCCGGGACAGGATGTCCCGCCGTACGCCGGCCGGCAGCAGCGGACGGTCCATCCGCAAGGCCCTTGGCCCGGGCGGGCGTTCGGCCGTCGCCAGCTGGTCCGACCAGGCCCGCCAGTAGTCGGCGTCGTCGGTCTCGCCGAGCATCAGGTGATGCAGGTGCAGGCAGTACGCGGCCGTTCCGCTGCCCGAGCCGGCCGCGAAGCGCCACCAGAACTCGGCGCCCTCCTCCTTGCCCGTGGCGTACAGCAGCGCGCCGAACACCTCGGCCCCCTCCGGCTCGATCCGGCGCGCGTTCACCAGCAGGTCGAGTCCGCGCGAGGCGTCCGGCGCGCCCAGCACCAGGGCCACCACCAGGCCGAGTTCGAAGGCGGCCTGCTGGTGCTCCGAGGGCAGGTGGGCGGGCGCGGCGGTCAGCCGGGCCTGGCGTACGGCGGCGATCCGCTCGGCATGGGGTCGTTCCGGCCGCGGTACGCGGAACCCCGTGCGGCCGCCGTCGGCCGGGGCGCCGTCCTCCCGTCCCGCCGTCACAGATCGCCTCCGCCGTCCGGGAGTTCACCCACCCCGAGTCGGCGGGCCAGCCGGTCCCGGGCGTGCCGGAGGTTGGAGTGCACCGTCGCCACCGGCCGCCCCAGGTAGGCCGCGATCACCTTGACGTGCAGGCCGAGCAGGTACCGCAGGATCACCACGTCCCGCTGGCGGTCCGGCAGTTCGAGGATCGCCGCGTACAGCCGGACCTCGTCCGCCTCGCTGTGCAGCAGCCCGTTCGCCACCTGCTTGAACGCCCCGATCACCGCCGCGAAGGTGACCGCCTCCACCTCCACCGGCTCCTCGGCGGCCACCCAGTCCGAGACGTGCCGGTTGGCCAACCGCCAGGCGTACGCGGCCGGTTCCTCGAAGCGCAGCACCTGCGGCCAGCAGCGGGCCAGGTCGGACTTCACCGCTCCGACCACCAGCGCCGCGTCGGACCGGTTGCCTATCCTGGTCAACGCGAGGGCGTGCCAGGCGGGTTCATGGGTCTCGCAGAAGGCGGCGTAGGTGAGGTCCAGGCGGAGGCCGAACGCGGATCGGAGGCCGGACTCCGGGCCGGCCGGCCGCTCCGGCGCCGGCTCCACGCCGGTGCACGCCACGGCCGTCCCGCCCCGGTGCCCACGCGCCGGGGCACACCTGTCGATCGTCATCGGTCCTGCTTTCCGTGGCCGTCGGCTGCGCACCGGGCCACCCGAGGGTCGGGCTGTCCGCGCCCATCCTCATTCCATCAGGCCTGTCACTCCAGGCTGCAATCCGAATACAGATTGTCATCTCATGCGTCTCGAATGTTCGTCGTTACCCCCGGGGTGACCGGTTCACGGTTGGCCCCCGCCCGTCCTGGGCAGCAAGCGATCGATCAGGAGCGGAGCGGAGGGAGAGCGCGATGGGCCTCTACGACGGGGTGGACCTGCGGCTGAACGTGCCGCACTCGGCCCGGATGTACGACTACTTCCTCGGCGGCTTCACCAACTTCGCCGCCGACCGCGAAGCCGCCGGGCACGCCCTCGCCGTGGCGCCCTGGCTGCTCACCGGCGCCCGGGTCAACCGGTCCTTCATGCACCGCTCGACCCGGATGCTCGCCGAGGCCGGCTTCGACCAGTTCCTCGACATCGGCACCGGCATCCCCACTTCGCCCAACCTGCACGAGATCGCCCAGAGCGTGCGGCCCGGCGCCCGGGTGGTCTACGCCGACAACGACCCGATCGTCCTCTCGCACGCCCAGGCCCTGCTCACCGGCACCCCCGAGGGCCGCACCGCCTACGTCGAGGCCGACGTCACCGACCCGGCCCGGCTGCTCGCCGCCCCCGGCCTGCGCGACACCATCGACCTCACCCGGCCCGTCGCGCTCTCCCTCAACGCCCTGCTGCACTTCGTCCCCGACGCCCGCGGAGCGTACGAGCTGGTCGAACACCTCAAGTCGGCGCTCGCGCCCGGCAGCGCCCTGGTGATGACCCACGTCACCCCCGAGTTCGCACCCCAGGACATCGCCTCCCTGGTCCGGATATACGCCTCCGGCGGCACCGAGGTCCAGCCCCGCACCCGGCCGGAGATCGCCCGCTTCTTCGACGGCTGGACCCTGCTCGACCCGGGCCTCGCCCCCACCCCGCGGTGGCGGCCCGCGCCCGGCGAGGTCCCCGCCGCCCCCGACGAGGCCTCGGCCTACGCGGCGGTGGCCCTCCGGCCGTGAACCGTCGAACCGGATACGGCCGCTGACGAACCATCGGCGCACGCACCGCGTCCTGGTGATCAAGAAGCGGCTCGCGCCGCGACAGTCGATCAAGGGGGATGCATGTACCCGCAGTCTTCGGAAGTACGCCGCCACAGCCGCCGCGCCGTCCTCGGCCTGGGCCTCGGAGCGGCGGTCGCCGTCACCGCCGCGACCGGCGGAACGGCCTTCGCGACGACCGGCGCAACGCCCCTCGCGGCGCCGGCGAGCGACGACCCGGCCACCGGCAACGGCCTCCACCGGGCCCTGGCCGCCCTGGAGCAGGAGCACTCCGCCCGCCTCGGCGTCTACGGCCGCAGCCTGGTCACCGGCCGGACGGTCCGGTACCGGGCGGACGAGCTGTTCCCGATCTGTTCGGTCTTCAAGACCGTCGCCGTCGCCGCCGTCCTGCGGGACCTCGACCGCGACGGCGAGTTCCTCGCCCAGCGGATCCGGTACACCACCGAGGACGTCACGCGGGCCGGCGGCACCGTCGGCGTCGAGGGCGGGGGCGGTGCGCCGATCACGGGCCGGGAGGTGAACCTGGCGAACGGCATGACCGTCGCCGAGCTGTGCGCCGCCACCATCGACTACAGCGACAACGTCGCGGGCAACCTGCTGCTCCGCGAGCTCGGCGGGCCGACCGCCGTCACCCGGTTCGCCCGCTCGGTCGGCGACCGCGTCACCCGCCTGGACCGCTGGGAGCCCGAGCTCAACACCGCCGAGCCCGACCGCCGCACCGACATCACCAGCCCGCGCGCCATCGCCCTCACCTACGGCCGGCTCGCGCTCGGTGACGCCCTGCCGCCGGCCAAGCGGGACCAGCTCGTCGCCTGGCTGCGCGCCAACACCACCAGTACCCGCCGGTTCCGCAGGGGCCTCCCGGCGGACTGGGCCCTCGCCGACAAGACCGGCACCGGCCGCCACGGCACCACCAACGACGTCGGCATCGCCTGGACCCCGGCGGGCGCCCCCGTCCTGCTCTCGGTACTGACCACCAAGCCGGCGGACGAGGCTGCTCCGATGGACGAGCCCCTGGTCGCCCGGACGGCCACGCTGCTCGCGGGCGCCCTCGGCTGACCGGACCCTCCCACCACCCCGTCGGCCCGCACCGCGCGGTGCGGGCCGACGGGTCGTCCCGGTGGTACCCCTCACCCCCTTCGTCCCACCCGTGCGCCCCGGTTCGGCCGGGCACAGACTGGTGGTGGATCGAAGCTGCCCCGCGAGGCTGGGAGAGGCATGCTGCTGGGACTCACCACCGCGTTGGCCGCGACCGTCTGCTTCGGCTTCGGGGCGGTCTTCCAGGCGCGCGGGGCGCGGTCGGCCCCGCGCGCCGACCGGGTGCGGGCGGGCCTGCTGGCCGCGCTGGTGCGGTCCTGGCAGTTCGTCCTCGGCACGGTGCTGGACATCGTCGGCTTCGTGCTGAGCATCGTCGCCCTGCGCACCCTCCCGCTCTTCCTCGTCCAGGCCGTCACCAACGCCAGCCTCGCCGTCACCGCCCTGGCCGCCGTCCGGCTGCTGGGTGCGCGGCTGCACCGGAGCGACCTCGCGGGCATCCTCGCCGTGGTCGTCGGCCTGACCCTGCTGGCGCTCGGCTCCGGCCGGGAGGGCCGCGACCACGCCGCGCCCGCCTTCCACTGGGCGCTGCTCGCCGCCACCGCCGTGATGCTGCTGGCCACCGTGGTCCTGGCGCGCCGCGAGGGCGACGCGGCCGCGGCCGGCCTCGGGCTGCTGGCCGGGGTCGGCTTCGGCGTGACCAGCCTGGCGGTGCGGGTCCTGGACGCCTCCGGCCCGGTCGCCGTGCTCACCGATCCCGCGGCCTACGCCCTCGCCGTCGGCGGCCTCGGCGGCTACCTCGCCTACGCCCTGGCCCTGCAGCGCGGCACGGTGACGGCCGCGACCGCCGCCGGGACGGTGACCGAGACCTTCGGCCCGGCGCTGGTCGGCGTGACGGCGCTCGGGGACGCCGCGCGCCCCGGCTTCGAGTGGTGCGCGCTGACCGGCTTCGTGGTGGCGGTGGGCGGCACCTTCGTACTCTCCCGGTTCGGCGAGCCGGAGGGCGAGTCCGCCGAGCTGTCGGCCCCGCGCCGGGGCGCCGGGACGGAGCCCGCCGTCCCGCCCCGGTAGCCCGGACGGCTCCGCCGTGCGAAGGTGACTTGCCGGACAAAACGGACGGCGACACGGTCACAGAGCGGCAGGTGCCCGATGGCGGAGGAGCCCCATTCCCGACCCCGGCGGTCGGACCCGAAGGACGGCACGGACCCCGCCGATCCCAGGGATCCCGCGGATACCGGCGGCCCGGCCGGCCCGACCCGCCGCCCCGTCGCGCTGATCACCGGCGCCTCCTCGGGGATCGGTTACGCCACCGCCACCCGACTGGCCGACGCCGGCTGGCTCACCCTGCTCTCCGGCACCGACCGCGCCCGCCTCGACGACCTCGCCGAACGCACCGGCGGCCGCGCCCTGCCCGAAGACCTGAGCAAGCCGGACGGCCCGGCCCGCCTCGCCGAGGCCGCGCTGGCCGGGACCGGCCGGGTCGACGTCCTGATCGCGAGCGCCGGGCTGGGCTGGCGCGGCCCGTACGCGCGGACGCCCTCCGACACCCTGGACCGGATGATCGAGGTCAACCTCGCCGCCCCGCTGCGCCTGGTCCGCCTGCTGCTGCCCGGCATGCTGGAGCGCCGGCACGGCCGGATCGTGCTGCTCGGCTCGATGGCCGGCCAGGTCGGCGTGCGCGACGAGGCGGGGTACGCCGCCACCAAGGGCGGGCTGACCATGTTCGCGGAGAGCCTCTGGTACGAGCTGCGCGGCACGGGGGTGGGGGTGCGCCTGGTGCTGCCGGGGGCGGTGGACACCGCGTTCTTCGACCGGCGCGGCACGCCGTACCAGCGCGAGCGGCCGCGTCCGGTCCCGGCGGAGCGGGTGGCGGACGTCGTGGTCGCGACCATCACCACCGAGCGCGACCGGCTCTACGTCCCGCACTGGCTGGGCTTCCCGGCCCGCATCCACGGGGTGGCCCCGGGCGTGTTCCGCCGGATGGCCTCGCGCTTCGGGTGAGCGCCGGTTGAGCACCGCCGCCGGCCGCCCCGGGACGCTCGCCGCCGCGGCGCTCGGCGTCGCCGCCGGCGTCGAGTTCCTGCACCTCGCCCCGGCCGCCGTCCGGCTGCCGCCGCTGCGCCGGACCCTGGCCCGCCGCACCGCCGGCCACGGCACCGCGCCGGGCCACGTCGCCCTCACCTTCGACGACGGCCCCGACCCCCGCAGCACCCCGTACGTCCTCGACGCGCTGGACGGCCTCGGTGCCCGCGCCACCTTCTTCCTGCTCGGCGCCATGCTGGAGCGCGCCCCCGCGCTCGGCCGCGAACTGGTGCTGCGCGGCCACGAGGTGGCCGTCCACGGCTGGCACCACCGGCCGCAGTGGTACCCGGACCCGCTCCGCGACCTGCGCGAACTGCGCCGCGCCAGCGAGGCGGTGACCGGACTCTGCGGGGCCCGCCCGCTCTGGTACCGCCCGCCGTACGGCGTGCTGACCGCCGGCCCCGCCCTGGCCGCCCGCCGTCTCGGCCTGCGCAGCGTGCTGTGGACGGCCTGGGGCCGCGACTGGACGGCGGAGGCCACCGGCGAGTCCGTCTACGCGACCGCCCGCCCGGGCCTCACCGCCGGCGCCACCCTCCTGCTGCACGACTCCGACTGCACCTCCGCCCCCGACTCCTGGCGCGCCACCCTCGCCGCCCTCCCCCTGATCGCCGCCCACTGCCGCACCCACCACCTCACCCTCGGCCCCCTCCGCGACCACGGGGTGCCCCCGCCGGCCGGCGGGAACCGTCGGATGTGACGGACGCGCCGGGCGAGCAGGGGTGCCCGACTCGGCCCGCCCGTCACGGCCCCCGCCCGCCCCTGCTATCCCAGCCCGACCCGCCGCAGCGCCGCCCCGAACCCCGACTGCCAGGCCTCCGGTGTCGCACCGGCGGACGGCGCCGGCTCGGGGCGGCCGAGTGCGGCCAGGGCGTTGCGGACCACCTCGGCCGGGTGGGCGGTGGCGACGTCGGCGTGGCCGAGTTCCAGTTCGTGCTGGAGGTTGTCGCGCCCGTGCCCCTGCACCACGTCGAGGAGGAGCAGCCGCCGGCCCAGGGCCCGGGCCTCGCTGCAGGTGTCGCCCGAGCTGGTGACCACCAGGTCGGCGGCGGCCATCAGGGCGGGGACGCGGTCGGTGTAGCCGAAGGGGTGCAGCCGGGGCTCCCGGCGCGCGGCGGCCCGCAGCCGGCGCTCCAGTTCCCGGTTGCGCCCCGCCACGGCGAGTACGTGCGGCCCGGCGGCGGCCAGCGAGGCGGCGGTGCGGGCGAGCGGGCCGAGCCCCCAGGAGCCCGACATCAGCAGCACGCACGCGGCGCCGGCCGGCACGCCCAGCTCGGCGCGCGCCGCGGTCCGCGCCGGCGGCGCGTAGAACGGCTGCCGCAGCGGTGCCGGGACGACGACGATGTCGGCGTCCGGCCGGTACCGCCGCACCGCGCACGCGGCGACCTCCGAGGTGACCAGGAACAGGTCCGTCCCCTCCTGCACCCAGAGCCGGTGCGGCGTCACGTCGGTGCAGAACACGAAGTGCCGGAACTCCCGCACCGGAGCCTGCCGCAGCAGCCGGTCGACCGCCGAGGTCGCGGTGGCGAACACCGACACCACCAGCTGCGGCCGCTGCTCCTCGACCAGCCGCCGCAGCGCCGGGACCAGCCGGCTGCGCGCCGCCGCGTCCGCGAGCAGGGCGAGCCGGGTGCCCGGCCGCAGCGCCGAGAAGTGGAAGGCGTCGTACACCCCGGGCAGGTCGAGCAGTCGGCGGAACACCGCCTCCCCGGTCGCGCCCGAGCGCTGCCCGAGCAGGGCCATGGCGTCGACGGTGCGGGTGGTCCAGCCGCGTTCCCGCAGGGTGTCCGCGCAGGCCTGCGCCATCACGTCGTGGCCCTGCCCGAGCGAGCCGGAGACCAGCAGGGCGTGCGGCATCGGGCGGCTCCGTCAGGCGCCGGCGGCCGGGCCGGCGGTGGCCCGGTACCAGTCCGCGTAGCGCCGCACGCCGTCCGTGAAGTTGGTCCTCGGCGACCAGCCCAGCAGCCGCTTGGCCTGCGCCGAGGAGATCCGCCGCCCCGCGTAGTCGGCCTTGCGCCCGTCGATGTGCTCGATGGTGACGGGCCCCAGCAGGCCGTCCACGGTGTCGGCGATGTCCCGCACCGAGACGGCCGTCGAGCCCTCCAGGGCGAAGGTCTGGTCCTCGGCGGCGGGGGAGAGGGCCCGGACGTGGGCGTCGGCGAGGTCCTCGACGTAGACGAAGTTGCGGCTCTGCCGGCCGTCCCCGGCGATGGTGATCGGCCGGCCGGCCAGCGCGGCCTGGACGAACCGGGCGACGACCAGTTCGTCCCGCATCCGGGGCCCGTACGGGATGCCGTAGCGCAGGATGGTGAAGTGCTGCCCGTAGAGCTCGCGGTAGCTGTGCACCAGCATCTCGGCGGCGAGCTTGGTGGCCACGTACAGGTGGCCGCTGTGCTCCAGCTCGATCGGCACGTGCTCGTCCAACTCCTGCTCCCCTCCTTCGAGTTGCTCGTCGGCGAGGGCGGCTCCGTACACCCAGACGGTGCTCGCCAGCACGGTCCGGCTGAGGCCGCTGCGGCGGGCGGCCTCCAGCACGGCCTCGGTGCCGTCGATGTTGGTCCGCACCGCGCGGACCGGGTCCGCGCAGACCTGCTCGACGTCGGCCATGGCCGCCAGGTGGTAGACCACCTCGCTGCCGGCCAGTGCCGCGGTGAGGGCCTTGAGGTCGAGGACGTCGAGCCGCGCGTGCTCGGCGTCCGGGTTGAGGTACTTGTCGGTGGTGTCCACCGCGAGGACGTCGTGGCCGGCCGCGATCAGGTGGTCCACGACGTGTGAGCCGATGAACCCGCAGCCCCCGGTGACGGCTATCCGCACGATCTTGCTCCCTTCGCTCCGGCTGCCCGGCTATCCGGCCAGTCGCCGGTACACCGCGGAGACGGCGTCGACCACCTGCTCCGTCTCGTCCTCGGTCATGTCGGAGTGCACCGGCAGGCAGACCTGCCGGGCGCAGACGTCCTCGGCCACCGGCAGCGGCCCGCGCCGGTACGGGGCGAGCACCGGCTGGAGGTGCAGCGGCAGGTCGTAGACCTCACCGGACAGCCGCACGCCGTACTCCTCGGCCACCGCCCGCTTGAACTCCGCGCGGTCCACCCCGGAGGGCAGCAGCGCCACGTACTTGTAGTAGTTGCCGCGGCAGCCGGGTGGTTCGAGCACCGGGTCGAGGCCGTCCAGCCCGGCCAGCGCCGCGTCGTAGCGGCGGGCGACGGCCCGGCGGGTCTCGATGAACTCCTTCAGCCGGCGCAGGTGCACCGCGCCGATCGCGGCGTGCGGCTCGCTCATCCGCCAGGAGTAGCCGAGCTTCACGTGGTGGTTGGTGGTGAAGGAGCCCTTGCCCTGGTCGCGGTGGATCCGGGCCTCGTCGCGCAGCTCCGGCGACTCGGTGAGGATCATCCCGCCCTCGCCGCTGGTGGTGACCTTGGTCGGGTAGAAGGAGAAGGCCCCGGCCAGGCCGAAGGTCCCGGCGGCGCGCCCGTCGAAGCTGCTGCCGTGGGCGTGCGCGGCGTCCTCGACCAGCGGGACGCCGCGCCGGTCGCACAGCGAGCGCAGGTCGTCGACCCGCGGGCCGACCAGCCCGCCGATGTGCACCAGGACGACCGCGGCGGTGTCCGGGGTGAGCGCCGCCTCCAGGGTCTCGGGGGAGAGCGCGAGGGTGGCGGGGTCGACGTCGGCGAAGACCGGACGTCCGCCCGCGTGCACCACCGCTCCGGCGGTCGCGTAGAAGGTGACGGCGGGGACGACCACGTCGCGGCCCCGGACGTCGATGCCGCGCAGGATCACCTCCAGCGCCGCCGTGCCGCTGCTCACCGCGACGGCGTACGAGGCGCCGTGCTCGGCGGCGAAGGCCTGTTCGAAGCGCTCGGTCCACGGACCGAGGGTCAGCGCCCCGGTGGTGAGCATCTCGGTCACCGCTTCGGCGACCGCCGCGCGGTCGCTCTCGTCGAACACGATGCGGGCGGCTGGAACGCCCATGGGGCACCTCCGGCGGCGGGCTGCGAAAGCAGCACCGATCGGGTGGGATCCTCCCGAACCGCACGTCGGCGGACGGGTCAGGTCACATCACGCTACTTCGCCCACCGGTCCGCGGCCCGCCGTCGCGGCCCGCACGGGTGACCGGAACTGCTTCCGCCGCAGGTGGGGGCGCTGCTCCGGGCGCAGGGCGTGCGCTCCTCCGTACGGGGGAGGGGACTACTGCGTCCGTAGTACGCAAACGGCCTGCGCAGGGACGACGACGGAGCAGGGGTCGGCGATCAAGGATTGGCCATGCTGCGGCGGACCGCGTCCATCCGGACGTCAGGCCCGCCGTGGCGCGTCCCGTTTCCGAGACCGCATCCGAAGGAGTCCGCTCTCCCGTGGCCACGTTCCTCTACCGTCTGGGCCGATGGACCTTCGTCCGGCGCCGGCTGGTGACCTTCCTCTGGGTCGCCGTGCTGGCCGCCGTCGGGGTCCTGGCGGCCAAGGCGCCCGCCGCACCCGACGACGGCTTCGCGATGCCCGGCACGGAAGCGCAGAAGGCCTTCGACCTGATGAACGAGCGCTTCCCCGGCGGCCACGCCGACGGGGCCTCGGCGCGCCTGGTGTTCGTCGCCCCCTCCGGCCAGAAGATCACCGCCGCCCCCAACCAGCAGGCGGTCGAGCGGACGGTCGACGAGCTCGCCGGCTCCGAGCAGGTCACCGCCGCGGTGAACCCGTTCAGGACGCAGGGCGCCGTCTCCGCGGACGGCAGCACCGCGTACGCGGCGGTCAGCTACTCCGCCAAGGCGGGCGAGGTCTCCAAGGGCGCCACCGACGCCCTGGAGCAGGCCGCCCAGCACGGCCGGGACGCCGGGCTCAAGGTCGAGATCGGCGGCACCGCCCTGATGGCCAAGCCCGAGGCGGGCGGCAGCAGCGAGGCGATCGGCATGGCGCTGTCCGCCGTCGTACTGGTGATCACCTTCGGCTCGCTGCTCGCGGCCGGCCTGCCGCTGCTCACCGCGGTCGTCGGCGTCGGCCTCGGCATGGCGCTGATCACCGCGCTGGGCAGCACCCTGGGGCTCTCCGCCACCACCGGCACGCTCGCCATGATGCTCGGCCTCGCGGTCGGCATCGACTACGCGGTGTTCATCGTCTCCCGCTACCGCGCCGAGCTCGCCGAGGGCCGCACGCCGGAGGAGGCGGCGGGCCGGGCCGTCGGCACCGCCGGGTCCGCGGTGGTCTTCGCCGGCCTCACCGTGGTCATCGCGCTCGCCGGCCTCTCCGTGGTCGGCATCCCGGTCCTGGCCAAGATGGGCATGGCCGCCGCCGGCACCGTGGTGATAGCCGTGCTGGTCGCCCTCACCCTGGTCCCCGCGCTGCTCGGCTTCCTCGGCCGCAAGGTGCTCCCGCGCAAGGCCCGCAGGGCCCGCGGCGCGGCGGCCCCGGCCGCGAAGGAGAACGGCGGTGCCCGCTGGGCCCGCTTCATCCTGCGCCGCCCGCTCGCGGTGCTGCTCGGCGGTGTGATCGGCCTCGGCGTGCTCGCCGCCCCCGCGCTGGACCTGCGGCTCGGCCTGCCGGGCGACGAGTCGAAGCCCACCTCCACCACCCAGCGCCGCGCCTACGACCTGCTCTCCGAGGGCTTCGGCCCCGGCTTCAACGGCCCGCTGACGGTCATGGTGGACGCCAAGGGCGTCGCCGACCCGAAGGCCGCCGCGGGCGAGGTCGCCAAGAAGGTCTCCGGACTGCCCGGGGTCGTCGCGGTGACGCCGCCGATGTTCAACCAGGCGGGCGACACCGCCCTGCTCAACGCCGTCCCGGCGACCGGCCCGAGCGAGGCCGAGACCAAGGACATCGTGCACGCCATCCGTGCCGACGCGGCCGGTCTGAAGTCGGCCACCGGGGCGACGGTCCTGGTCAGCGGCACCACGGCGATGAACATCGACGTCTCGCAGAAGATGTCCGACGCGCTGGTGCCCTACCTCGCCGTGGTCGTCGGCCTCGCCGTCATCCTGCTGATGGTGGTCTTCCGCTCCGTCCTCGTCCCGCTGAAAGCGGCTCTCGGCTTCCTGCTCTCGGTGGTCGCCGCGCTCGGCGCCGTGGTCGCGGTCTTCCAGTGGGGCTGGCTGGCCGACCTGATCGGGGTGGAGCAGACCGGCCCGGTGATGAGCATGATGCCGATCTTCATGATCGGTGTGGTCTTCGGCCTCGCCATGGACTACGAGGTCTTCCTGGTCACCCGCATCCGCGAGGGCTACGTCCACGGGGAGCAGCCCGGCGAGGCGATCGTCACCGGCTTCCGGCACAACGCCCGGGTGGTCACCGCCGCCGCGTTCATCATGATCGCCGTCTTCGCGGGCTTCATCGGGATGAGCGAGCCGATGATCAAGATGATGGGCCTGGGCCTCGCCGCGGCCGTCGCCTTCGACGCCTTCCTCGTCCGGATGACCATCGTCCCGGCCGTCCTCGCCCTGCTCGGCCGCCGCGCCTGGTGGCTGCCGCGCTGGCTCGACCGGCTGATACCGGACGTGGACGTCGAGGGCAGCAAGCTGGCGACCACCGCGCCCGAGCCGGCCCCGGCCCGGGAGTCGGTCCCCGTCTAGACCGCCACCGTCGCGGCCTGGCCCCGGCACCGCCCGGGGCCAGCGGACAACACCCGGGCCTGCCCCGGTACCGCCGGGGCAGGCCCGGGCCCTCTCGGCTCGGACAGTGGTTCGAGCCCAACCGTTACCGTTGCTGTCGGGGGCCACCGCCCGTACGGAGGCTCCCCGACGCGCCCCGCCACGGCTCTGCCGGGCCCCGCGCGGCACGAACTGGAGCCGCCCGCCGACGGGCGCGGCCGGCGCCCCCGACCGGAGAGCACGACCATGAGCGAGACCTGGCAGCGCCTGCGCCGCGACCACCCCCGGCTGCTCGACGCGGCCGGAGGCGTGGCCCTGATCACGGTCACCGCCCTCGGCGCCACC
Organism: Kitasatospora sp. Xyl93; assembly: GCF_055383135.1. NCBI lineage: Bacteria > Bacillati > Actinomycetota > Actinomycetes > Kitasatosporales > Streptomycetaceae > Kitasatospora > Kitasatospora sp. Xyl93. Next base: position 7,684,991 of record NZ_AP029185.1, read on the forward strand.
ACCGACCAGGCCGCCGGGAAGTTCGTCAAGGCCGACCCGACGACCTGCGCCCTCGCGCTCGTCGCGGCCCTCACCGTCTTCTTCCACCGCCGCTGGCCGCGCGCCGTGGTCGCCGTCACCCTGCTCTGCACCATGCTGCTCGCCTGGAGCAGCCCCCGGCTCACCCCGATGCTGGCCACCCCGCTGCTTCTCGCGCTCTACTTCCTCGCCGTCCGCACCGACCGGGCCACCGCCTTCCGCGCCTCGGTCCTCACCGCGGTGCTGCTCACCGGGATCGCCCTGCTGTTCGGCCCCAGCGGCCCGGTCGGCGAACGGATCGGCGTCCTGGCCTGGGCCCTGCTGCCCGGCGCCCTCGGCGACTCCATCCGCAACCGCCGCGCCCACCTCGCGGCCATCGAGGAGCGCGCCGAACGCGCCGAGCGCACCCGCGAGGAGGAGGCCCGCCGCCGGGTCGCCGACGAGCGCATCAGGATCGCCCGCGACCTGCACGACGTCGTGGCCCACCACATAGCCCTCGCCAACGCCCAGGCCGGCATCGCCGTCCACCTCATGGACAACCACCCCGTCCAGGCCCGCGAGGTGCTCAGCCACATCACCGACGCCACCGGCTCGGCCCTCCAGGAACTGCGCGCCACCGTCGGCCTGCTGCGCCGCGCCGAGGAGCCCGCCCCGCTCGAACCCACCCCGGGCCTCGACCGGCTGCCCGAGCTGATCAACACCTTCGAGCGGGCCGGCCTGCCGGTCCGGCTCACCGTGGACGGCGAGGCCCGCCCGCTGTCGCCCGGCGTGGACCTCACCGCCTTCCGGATCGTCCAGGAGTCGCTGACCAACGTGGCCAAGCACGCCCACGGCGCCGACGCCGAGATCACCCTGGCCTACAGCGGCAGCCGGGTCGCGGTCAGCGTCGCCAACGGCCGCCCGACCGCGACCGGCCGCCCCCGCGCCGTGCCCCTGCCCCAGCACCCGCCGAGCGAGGGCGGCTTCGGACTGATCGGCATGCGCGAACGGGCCGGCGCGGTCGGCGGCCGGCTCAGCGCCGACCGGCGGCCCGACGGCGGCTTCCTGGTCACCGCCGAACTGCCGCTGCGCACCGGCGCCCGCGACGACGGCCCGGAGGCCGCCGGAGCCTTCACCGCCGCCGACGTCGCCCGGGCCGCCCGGGCCGTGCGCACCGCCGGTACCGATCACCCGACACCAGCCGAAGGACAGGCCGGCGCCGCCCGAGCGGACGGCGCCGTTCGAGAGGACAGGGACCACGCATGACCATCCGGGTACTGCTCGCCGACGACCAGGCCCTGCTGCGCGGCGCCTTCCGCCTGCTGATCGACGCGGAGGAGGACATGGAGGTGGTCGGCGAGGCCGCCGACGGCCGGGAGGCCGTCGCGCTCGCCCGGGCCACCAAGCCCGACATCGTGCTGATGGACATCCGGATGCCCGGCGTCGACGGCCTCGGCGCCACCGCCGAGATCTGCGGCGACGAGGAGCTGTCCGGCACCCGGGTGCTCATCCTCACCACCTTCGAGATAGACGAGTACGTGGCCCAGGCGCTGCGCGCGGGCGCCGGAGGCTTCCTCGGCAAGGGTGCCGACCCGAAGGAGCTGCTCGCCGCCGTCCGCACCGTCGCGGCGGGCGAGGCACTCCTCTCGCCCGCCGCCACCCGGGCCGTGATCGACCAGTTCCTGGCCCAGCCGGAGCCGGCCTCCGCCGCGCCCACGAGCGAGCGGCTCTCGGTCCTCACCGCCCGCGAGCGCGAGGTGATGTCGATGGCCGCCACCGGCCTCACCAACGAGGAGATCGCCGAGCGGATGTTCGTCAGCCCCTTCACCGTCCGCACCCACGTCCACCGGGCGATGTCCAAGCTCGACGCCCGGGACCGCGCCCAGCTCGTCGCCATCGCCTACCAGACCGGCCTGGTCCCGCCCGGCCGCCCGGCCTGAGCCGCCCGCTCCGAGCCGCTCGGGATGGGGCAGGGCCGGGGCCGGGTCAGGCCTGGGCCCGCTCCGCGCCCGGACGCGGAGTCCGGACACGGAGGAGGCCGAAGGCCACGAGGGAGGGTCCGTCGGCCGGCTTCCCGTGCGACGAGGCCGTCCGCCGTCAGGGCTTGCGGGCCACCGCGCCGTACATGCTGACGCGGTCGGCGCCGGAGCCCGGGGCGGTGTCGGGGCGCCAGAGGGGCACGGTGGTGACGCCGGGGGCCAGGAGGTCGAGGCCGTCGAAGAAGGCCCGGACCTCCTCGCGGGAGCGGCCGACCAGGGGCGCGGTGGCCTTGTCGTAGACGCCGGTGACCCGGTCGCGGATCTCGGCCGGGATGAAGTCGGCGGTGCCGTGGGAGAGGACGAGGTGGCTGCCGGAGGGCAGGGTGTCCAGGAGGGTGGCGAGGACCTGGTGCGGCTTGTCCTCGTCCCGCAGGAAGTGGAGGACGGCGGCGAGGACGAGTCCGACCGGGCGGGAGAAGTCGAGCAGCCCCACCTCCCGGACGGCGTCCAGCAGGGCGTCGGGCTCGCGCAGATCGGCCTGGATGACGGTGGTGCGGCCGGGGCCGGAGCCGGCCATCAGGGCGCGGGCGTGGCTGAGCACGATCGGGTCGTTGTCCACGTAGACCACCCGCGCGCCCGGCCGGGCCGTCTGGGCGATCTCATGGGTGTTGCCGACGGTCGGGATGCCGGTGCCGATGTCGAGGAACTGGTCGACGCCGAGGTCGGCGACGCACCGCACCGCCCGGGTGAGGAAGCCGCGGTTGGCGCGGGCGGTGGAGCGGAACTCCGGGTTGGCGGCGAGCGCCTTCTCGGCGGCGGCGCGGTCGGCGGGGAAGTTGTCCTTCCCGCCCAGGTAGTAGTCGTACATCCGGGCCGGGTGCGGCACGTCGGGCCGCAGGTCGGCCGCGATCCCGGCCTGGCCGGACTCCCACATGTCCTCGTATCCCACGGCTGCCGCCTCCTCCGCACAGAAATCACTGGTGATCCACTCGCGTCCTTGCTGGCGGACAGCCTAAAGCCCAGGTCACGGCCCCGGTACCGGTTGGTCGGGTCACCCCCGTATGTCCCTGTTCGTCGGGTGGGGGAGGTCGGCGGCTCACCGCGCGCCGCCGCCGCTCCCGTCGCAGGATGGGAGTTCGGGCAGTGGAACAGCCGGGGACGGGAGGTCGGGTCCGTGGTCATCGCAATGGCAGACATCCGCGAGTGGCGCGGCCACGCCGTGGTCGACGAGAAGGGCCACCGCATCGGTTCGCTGGAGTCGGTCTACGTGGAGACGGCCACTGACGAGCCGTTCTTCGTCACCGTCACGGTCGGTTTCGCCGGTCGGCGCCGCCTGGCGTTCGTGCCGCTGGACGGGGCCGTGGCCGGACCGGACTACCTCCGCGTGGCGTACCCGCGCAACCAGGTCAAACAGGCTCCGGCGATCGGCACCGACGACGTGCTGCCCGCCGAGGACGAGCCCGCCGTGTTCGCGCACTACGAGCTGCCGTACGCGACCGGCGCCGGCGGCGAGCGCCGCCTGGCCCGCCGCTGAGCCGCGCCGCTGAGCCGCGCCGTCCCGCCGCCGGACCAGCCGGCCCCGCCGGGACGGCCGGGCTGGCGGCGACTTCCGCGATCCGGGAATGGATACCCCGCCGGGTACACTTGTCCATCGACAGTCGATGTGAAAGGCGGCCCGACATGCAGGTGGACGAGGAGGCGGTCGGCGCGGTCCTGAACCGGCTGCGTCGCGCCCAGGGCCAGTTGGCCGGAGTGATCGCGATGATCGAGGCGGGCCGGGACTGCAAGGACGTGGTCACCCAGCTCGCCGCCGTCTCGCGCGCCCTCGACCGGGCGGGGTTCAAGATCGTTGCGAGCGGCATGCGCCAGTGCATGGCCGCCGCCGACGGGGACGCGCCGCCGATGAGCGAGGCCGAGCTGGAGAAGCTGTTCCTCGCCCTGGCCTGACCGCCGGCACGAGCCCGAGCCCGAGCCCGAGACCACGCCCGCCCGGAGGGCCGCGACGCTTCACCCGTCGCGGCCCTCTTCGGCTGCCGCGGACGTTCCCGTGAGGCCCGATGCCCCGTCCCCCGTCCGTCGCCTGCCCGTTCACGCCGTGGTCGTCGGCCTTCGGGTGAATGAAGGCGCCGCAGTTGTCCGGCCAACTGTCCCGGGACAGCCCCGCAACTGTCCCGTACAGCCGACCGCGGCGTCGGCCGGGGCGCCGATCCGGTGACCCCCGGCCGTGGCTCGGCCGCCCCGTCGCGGCTCGCCGCTACCGTCGGCGCATGCAGAAAATCACCACCTTCCTCTGGTTCGACGACCAGGCCGAAGAGGCCGCCACCTTCTACACGACGCTGTTCCCGAACTCCCGGATCACCGGCATCACCCGCTACGGCGAGGCCGGCCCCGGCCCGGTCGGCTCGGTGATGACCGTCGGGTTCGAGCTCGCCGGCCGCGAGTACACGGCCCTCAACGGCGGCCCCGAGTTCCACTTCACCGAGGCGATCTCACTCCAGGTCGAGTGCGATGACCAGCGGGAGGTCGACGAGCTCTGGGCCCGGCTCACCGCCGACGGCGGCCAGGAGGGCCCGTGCGGCTGGCTCAAGGACCGCTACGGCCTCTCCTGGCAGATCACCCCGCGGGTGCTGCTCGACCTGATCGCCGACGAGGACCGGGCCAAGGCGGGCCGGGTGATGGCGGCCATGCTGCGGATGCAGAAGATCGAGATCCAGCCGCTGCTCGACGCGGCCGAGGGCTGAGGCCGTGACCGCCCTCAGCCACCGCGGCGTCACCTACCTGCGGGCCACCCCCGAACGGGTCTGGCACGCGCTGACCAACGCCGACGAGTCCGGCCTCTACTGGGGCCACCGCAACGTCTCCACCTGGCTGCCCGGCGCGCCCTGGGAGCACCAGCGGACCGACGACTCCGGCGTCGCCGACGTGACCGGCACCGTCGAGGCGGTCGACCGCCCGCACCGGCTGGTCACCACCTGGGCCGGCCCGCAGGAGCAGCGCGCCGGCTGGCCCTCCAGGGTCACCTTCGAGCTCCAGGGCTGGCAGGACCTCACCCGGCTCACCGTGACCCACGAGAACCTCGCCGACGAGGCCGAGCGTACGGACGCCGAACGGGGCTGGTCGGCGGTGCTCGCCAACCTCAAGACCTACCTGGAGACCGGCCACCCGCTGCCCCAGCAGCCCTGGCTGATGCCCTGACCCCCGCCTCGCTGACCCCTGCCTCGCTGATCCCCTGCCTCGCTGACACCTTGACCCTCTCAGCCCTGACCCCCTGAGCCCTGACCGCCGCCGCTCCGGGAACCGGCGAACGGCGCCCGGCCTACGCCGCCGGGCGCTCCGCCGAGCGCTCCGCCGGGACGGACGCCCGGCCGCCGCGGACCCGCTCGCCGCGCACCACGCGGCGCAACCAGGCGTAGCGGGAGAACCGCTCCCGGTTCGCCACCGAGGCCCGGTCCAGCTCCTCCATCAGCCGCCGACTGCGGTGCTCCAGGTCCAGCTCGTCAAGGATGCGGTCCACCTCGGCGAGCATCGAACCGTGCAGCTGCCAGGCCTCCGGGTGCTCCTGGACCTTGCGCAGCAGCAGCTGGGCGACGTTCTCCCGGCAGGCCCACGCCGCCGTCAGCTCGGCGGTCAGCCGGTCCTCCGCCTCCTCGGCGTTCCGGCTCACCTGGGTGGTCACCAGCACCGCGAAGCTCACCATCGCGTCGCCGACGTGCGCCAGCAGCTCCTCCAGCGCCACCGCGACGTCCGGCGGGAAGAGCCGCTCCTCGGGTCCGCGCTTCTTGGCCAGATCGGTCAGCGAGCGGGCCAGCACCCGGATCACCACCACGCAGATCTCCAGGGTGTCCAGCCCGGTGCGCAGCACCAGCCGGGACAGCAGCCCCTCGCTGATCCGCGGGTTGAACCGCAGGCTGTCCTCGGCCTGGCGCAGCGCCGCGTCCACGTCCGCGATCGCCTGGTCCAGCCGGCGGGCCTCGTGCAGCCGCTCGGCGGCCCGGGCCACCGGGGTGGGGCGGCCCAGCTCCTCGGAGATGTCGAGCAGCAGTTGGCGGGCCCGCCGGGCGAGGTCCTCGATCGACTCACCCGCGGTGTCCACCCAGACCGGAGGCGCGAACAGCAGGTTGAACAGCAGGCCGACGGCGGCGCCGATGAGCGTCTCCAGCACCCGGTCCCAGGCCTGCGAGGCCAGCTTGGTCACGCCCAGGATCAGCATCGCGCTGATCGCGACCTCCTGGACGAACTCCTCGACCCGGACGAAGCGGCCGACGACCAGCGAGGACAGGATGATCAGTCCGAGGCTCCACCAGGAGAGCCCGACCACGGCGCTGAACCCGATGGCGATCAGCACCCCGACCACCACCGAATTGACCCGGCGGATGCTGGTCTTGAGCGTCGAGTAGACGGTGACCTGGACGACCAGCAGCGCGGTCAGCGGTGCCGTCAGCGGGGCGGGCTCGCTGCTCAGCGCCGTCGCCACGGCGTAGGAGATGGTGGCCGCGACGGTGGCCCGGATCGTCTGGACCACGAAGGGTTCTCGGGCGCTGCGGCGGAGCAGGTCCGCGAGTGTCTCCGGGAGAAGGGCCATGTCGCCCTTCTTTCCCCGCGGCCGCCCTTCACACCGCCTCCGGGGCCGTTCGGCACCCGTACGCCAGCATCGGACCCTCGTCAGCCCTCGCGGTTGAAGCGCAGCTTCCAGGGTGCCAGCGCGGACTCGACCTGCACGCCCATGCTCATCTTGGAGGCGCCCTCGATCCGCTCCTCGAAGCGGATCGGCACCTCGCGGATCGTCATGCCCTGCCTGACGACCCGGTAGTTCATCTCGACCTGGAAGGAGTAGCCGTTGCTCTGCACGGTCGGCAGGTCGATGGAGCGCAGGGTGCCGGCCCGCCAGGCCTTGAACCCGGCGGTGGCGTCCTTCACCCCGAGGCTGAGGATCGCGTTGACGTAGAAGTTCGCCCAGGTGGAGAGCGCCTTGCGGTGCCAGGGCCACTCCTCGGCGGTCGAACCGCCGTCGACGTAGCGGGAGCCCAGCACCACGGCGGTGTCGTCGGCGAGCAGCGTCTCGACCATCGCGGGTATCGCCGACGCCGGGTGGGAGAGGTCGGCGTCCATCTGCACCACGATGTCGGCGCCCTCGTCCAGGGCCCTCGCCATGCCGGCCAGGTAGGCCCGGCCGAGGCCGTCCTTCTCGGTGCGGTGCAGCACGCCCATGGTTCCGCCGGAGTCCGCGGCGAGCTTGTCGGCGACCTCGCCGGTGCCGTCGGGGGAGCTATCGTCGACCACCAGCAGGTGCAGGTTGGGCACCGGGAGCTCCGCGAGCATGCCCGCGAGGACCGGGAGGTTCTCCCGCTCGTTGTACGTGGGGACGACCACAACGACCTTGGGGGAGGCCTCGACCATGTTCTGTTTCCCTCGTGCCTGCTCCGGATGGGACTGTGCGAGTGTATCGGGGGTGCCGGGCGGCTCCTGCCCCGGCTCAGTGGGGACGAAGCCCCGACCCACCGGGGCGGACACCCGTTCGATCACGATGCGGTACCGTGACGGGCCGCAAACGTCGGAACGGCCGCCCCGGAGAGCTCTCATGACGTCCCGTCGCACCACCGTCCTGCCCGTCACCGCCCTGGTCCTCGCGGTGGCCGCCGTGTCGACGCTGACCGGGTGCGCCGCCGACGGCTCCACGCCGCCGACCGCCCGAACGACCGGAGCGTCCGCCGGCACCACCGGTGCGCCCGCCGAGGCGACCGGTGCGCCCGCCGAGGCGACCGGAGCGCCCGCCGACGCGAGCGGCGCCTTCGACCCCGTGGTCGCGATCGCCCACCGCTCCTGGGAGCCGTACGCCGCGACCTTCGAGACGACCGTCGAGACGGGCGAGGGCGACGCCAAGGAGATGACCACCGTCACGGGCCGGTCGAACCACAACACCCCGGCCGAGGGCTCCCGCCTGGAGTCCCGAATGGTCCGCGGGTCCGACGTGCTGGCCTGGGAGGAGACGGTGACCATCGACCAGGTCGTCTACTGGCGGGACAAGGCGAACGGTGAGTCCCGGTGGTCGAAGGACCAGAAGTCCCCGGCGGCTGCCGGGAGCAGCGCGAAGGACAAGGACGGCTACGCCAAGGCCCTGTTGGACGCCGGACCCGCCGCCCGCAGGGGCATGGAGACCGAGGCGGGGGTGCCGGTGTTCCACCTGAGCGCCAGTCTCTCACCGGCCGAGCTGCGCCGCGCGGACCCGAGCTACGGGGTGGGACGGCAGAACCAGGGCGTGGACGCGGGCGACTGCCAGGTGTGGATCGACCGGTTCGGCCGGACTGTCCGGGCCGAGCTGTCGACCGTGGTCGCCGGAAAGCCGGTCGTGACGAAGGAGCGGTACTCGGACTTCGGTCCCGCGGAGACCTTCACCCCGCCGGCCGTCGGCTGAGCCTGGCCCGCTACGCCGTGCCGTAGACGGCGGCGAGGTTGTCCTGCGCCGGGCGGGTGCGGCCGGCCGGGCCGGCGGCGAAGGCACGCAGGACGTTCTCGGTGACCTGGCGGACCAGGTCCCCGGCGTGCGAGTCGATGCCGTGGTCGGCCCTGCCGCCGCCGGGGCCGCGGGCCTCCAGCGCCTCGACCCAGCGCATCGTCCCGGTGGCGAACACCCCGGCACCGCTCGGCACGGTGTGGTAGGCGGTGTCGGCGTGGGAGCGGCGGCCGTCGCAGATCACCGGGGAGTGGGCGATCACCTCGATCGGGCGCGGGGTCGGGAAGCCGGTGTCCACCCGGTCGTACTCGACCCCGACCAGGTGCGGGAAGGACGCCCCCGCCGCGACGCCCGTCCCCTCGAAGGCCCAGTGCCCGGGCGAGGTGACCACGTACGGGGCGTCCACCGGGTAGCCGTCGTAGAGGACGCCGAGCATCGAGCTCTCCGGGTCGGCGTCCGGGCCGACCCGGAAGTCGGTGGTCGCCGGGGCGCCCGCCCGGTGGCCCGGGTCCTGCGCCCAGGCGTCCTTGTAGCAGACCACCGTGCGGTCCGGCCCGAGCCCGGTCGGCTCGAACCGCACCCGGCGGTAGCAGCAGTTGGCGCCCAGGACCGCCAGGTTGGTGCCGGCGTCCCTGGCCGCGACCACGTTGGCCCGCTGCTCGGGCGACCAGTACTCGTCGTGGCCCAGGGACAGGACGGCGCTCGCCCCGGCCAGCAGGCCGGGCTCGCGGGCCACGTCGATCCCGGTGGTGTAGGCGAGCGGCAGGCCGAGCCGCTCGGCGAGGGCGACCAGCGGCGCCTCGTAGACCAGGAACAGCCCGGCGCCGTGGTCGTAGTCGTACGGCCGGTCGAAGACGACCCGCAGCGAGCGGGTCGCCAGGCCGCCGGTCGGGCCGTTGTAGAGGCTGTGGCCGCCCCACTCGTTGTAGGCCTGCCAGGTCGCGGGGGCGCTCATGATCACGGTCCGGCCGGCGGTGCTCGCGGAGCGGACGGTGAGCGGGACGTAGCACCGTCCGGAGCCGTCCTCGGCGTCCAGCCGCAGCAGGTAGGCGCCCTCGGGCCAGTCGGCGGTGTCCACCGCCAGGGTGCGCTGCCAGCCGGTCAGCACGGTACGGGTCGCCGGGTCCACGTGCGGCGCGGGCTGGCTGCCGCCGGGCACGTGTTCGCGGCGCCACACCAGGCGGGCGCGGGCGCCGTCGTACCAGCCCGTCCGGTAGGCGGAGACGGTGAAGGCGGCGGCGGGGGTGGAGACGTGCAGGCCGAAGGGCTCGCCGGGCAGCACGCTGACCCGGTCGGCGAAGCCCTCGATGGCGCCGTCGGGGCCGGGGTCGGTGATCTCCCAGTCGGGGTTGCCGGGGAGGGAGCGCTCGCTCTCCGGGGCGGTGTGCCCGGCGGGGGCCGGGCCGTCAGGCGCGGGCGCGGGGACGGGGGCGGGAACTGGTCGGGGGACGGCTGGTTCGGTGGAGGCAGGGGCGGCGGACGGGACCGGGGCGGGGGCCTGGTCCGGGCGGCGGGGGCCGCAGGAGGTGACGGCGGCCGCCATCAGGCCCAGGCCCAGGATCCTCCGCCGGCTCGGCTCCACCACCGCGACCTCCCAGTTCGTGTTGATGCCCGCGTCCCTGCCTCCGCTGGCGCCGTGCCGCTGTCCGTACCCGTGCCGGCGCCCGTGTCGGTGCCCGTGGGTGTGCCCACCCGGTCGTCAGTGGCGCGGACATCCTCGCGTGTTCCGCGAGGTCCGGGCAGACCGCCGTGCCCGCGCCGACCGGGGCCGCGGGGCCGTCACCGGCGCGAACGGGCAGGTGGGGAGGCGGCCCGTCACCGGGGCAGGGCCGTACGGGCGCACCCGGGCGTGTCGGCGCGCGCGGTTGACCAGGCCCGATGAGCCGGTCCCCTAGCCTGACCAGGCCCGCCGTCCGGCGGCCACAGGGGATCCGGAGCAGCGCGCCCGGCCGAGTCGTGGACAGGGGTGCACGTGGTTTCGTCGGGGTCGGCCGAACCGGGGACGGGGCCGGTCACGAAGCGCGAGCGGTTCCGGGCCTGGATGCTGGAAGGCCTAGCGGACATGGCCAAACAGCACCCCGGCCCGCACGCGCAGTTGCCGCAGGTGAAGGGCCAGCGCTGGTGGCGGGTCATGTGCCTGACCGGTCTGGACTACTTCTCCACCCTCGGATACCAGCCCGGCATCGCCGCGCTCGCGGCCGGGCTGGTCTCGCCACTGGCGACCATCGTGCTGGTGGTCGTCACCCTGCTCGGCGCGCTGCCGGTCTACCGGAGGGTCGCCCAGGAGAGCCCGCACGGCGAGGGCTCGATCGCGATGCTGGAACGGCTGCTGTCGTTCTGGCAGGGCAAGCTGTTCGTGCTCACCCTGCTGGGCTTCGCGGCCACCGACTTCATGATCACCATCACCCTGTCCGCCGCCGACGCCGGCGCCCACCTGGTGGAGAACCCGCACCTGCACAGCGCGCTGACCGGCAAGCAGGTCATGCTGACGCTGGTCATGATCGCGCTGCTCGGCGCGGTCTTCCTCAAGGGCTTCAGCGAGGCGATCGGCCTGGCCGTGGTGCTGGTCGCGGTGTACCTCTCCCTGAACGTGGTGGTGGTGGCCGACGGACTGTGGCACGTGCTCCGGGCTCCGCACCTGTTCAGCGACTGGACGGACGCGCTGACCGTGGAGCACGGCAACGGGATCGCCATGATCGGCGTCGCGCTGATCGTCTTCCCGAAACTGGCGCTCGGCCTGTCCGGCTTCGAGACGGGCGTGGCCGTGATGCCGCACATCGAGGGCGACCCGGACGACACCGAGGAGAAGCCCACCGGCCGCATCCGCGGCGCCCGCAAGCTGCTGACCACCGCGGCCGTGATCATGAGCGTGTTCCTGATCACCACCAGCTTCATCACCACCCTGCTCATCCCGGCGGACCAGTTCAAGACCGGCGGCCAGGCCAACGGCCGGGCGCTCGCCTATCTCGCCCACGAGTACCTGGGCAGCACCTTCGGCAGCGTCTACGACCTCTCCACGATCGCCATCCTGTGGTTCGCCGGAGCCTCCGCGATGGCCGGGCTGCTCAACCTGATGCCGCGCTACCTGCCCCGCTACGGGATGGCCCCGCACTGGGCCCGCGCGGTCCGGCCGACCGTCGTCGTGCTCACCCTGATCGCCTTCCTGGTGACCTGGATCTTCGACGCGAACGTGGACGCCCAGGGCGGTGCCTACGCGACCGGCGTGCTGGTGCTGATCAGCTCCGCCGCCATCGCCGTCACCATCGCCGCCCACAAGGCCGGGCAGCGCCGCTGGCGGGCCGGCTTCGCGGTGATCGCCGCGGTGTTCCTCTACACCACGGCGGTGAACATCGCCGAGCGGCCGGACGGCGTCAAGATCGGCGCCTGCTTCATCGCCGGGATCATGCTGGTGTCCTTCCTCTCCCGGCTCAAGCGGGCCTTCGAACTGCGCGTCACCGACGTGGTGCTCGACGGCGTCGCGGAACGGTTCGTCCGGGACTACACCCACCGCCCGCTGCGGTTGATCGCCAACGAGCCGAACAGCCGGGACCTCGCCGAGTACCGCGACAAGATGCACCAGATCCGGCGGGACAACGACATCCCGGCCGAGGACGACCTGGTCTTCGTCGAGGTCACCGTGCTCGACCCGTCCGACTTCGAGGCCGAACTGACCGTGCGCGGCGAGGTGCTGCACGGCCGCTACCGGGTGCTGTCGCTGGAGAGCTCCAGCGTGCCCAACGCCCTGGCCGCCCTGCTGCTCCAGGTCCGCGACCTCACCGGGCAGCAGCCGCACATCTACTTCGAGTGGACCGAGGGCAATCCCTTCGCCCAGTTCCTGCGGTTCTTCCTGTTCGGGCAGGGCGAGATCGCCCCGGTCACCCGCGAGGTGCTGCGCGAGGCCGAGCCGGACCGCTCGCGCCGCCCGGCCGTCCACGTGGGTTGACGGGCCCGGCCCGGGCCGACCGGGTTCGGTCGGGCCGGGCCGGGTCGACGGTGCGGGCCCCGGCCGGTCCTGACGGAGGGGCCACTCCGGCCGGTGGCGACGGAGCGGCCCCCGGACCCGTCAGCGGTTCTGGTGGGACCTGCTCCACGCCGGCGCCACGAAGGCCACCAGGGCCACGGCGAAGGCGAGCTGCAGGACGTGACGGATCCAGTCGATGCCCGAGGTGTGGCGGACGCCGATCCAGCCGGCGACGGCGTTGCCGAGCCAGGCCCCGGCGGCGCCTAGCAGCATGGTCAGCCACCAGGGGATCGACTGCGGTCCGCGCAGGATCAGTTTGGCGATCACGCCGAGCACGAAACCGATGAGCAGAATCCACAGGAGCTGGAACATCGCAGTCCACCTTCCGGGCGCTCCCGGGGCCGACGGCCCGGTGCGCCGTATCGCCGATGACGCGGTTCGTCCCATGATCACCCGGATCGGGCGAACGGGCACCTCGACAGGAGACCGCGCAGGTCAGCGCCGTGTCGGCGGGTGAATCGCGGAGGGGAGGGGCGAGATCGCGCCGCAGGTCGGGCCGGAAAGAAGCTGTCCGTCCTCACCGCCGCACGGATAGGAATGGGCGGGACGCGGACGCGCCGCGTCGCGAGAGGAGCCGATCCCTGTGATACGCCTTCGTTCCGTCGCGCTGACCCTGGGCTGTACCGCCGCCGCGCTGACCCTGACCATGGGGACGGCCCAGGCCGCACCCGGCGACACCAGCACCGTCTGCTCCTCCTCGCTGACGCCGAGCGGCTTCGTCGACGTCCAGTGGTGGAACAGCGCCGGCTGCGGCTCCGGGTTCAACCCGAACACCAAGAAGATCATGCAGCTCACCGGCTACCCGGTCGGCACCGTGGTCAACGCCTGCGGCTCCACCTGGCCGCCGGACGGCTGGACGATCGTGAGCAGCTTCTACAGCTCCGGCTGCCGGTACTCCGCGGTGCCGAGCCTGGAGAAGAACTCCTGGCAGCTCAAGCGCGTCTCCTGACGCGGAACACCCGGCGCCTGAGGTTCGAGGCCTGGCGCCTGAGGTTCGAGGTCTGACTCCAGGGCCTGCGGCTTGAGGCCTGGGCTCGTCGTGCGACCTGACGGCGGCCGGGGCCTCAGCGGTCCCGGACCGCCTCGACGGCCTCGCGGACGTACGGGTGCGGGTCGTCCGCCAGGCCGTCCAGGAGGTCGGCGACGCCCGGGGTGGACCAGCGGCCGATCGCCCAGACCAGGTCCCCGCGCACCTCCGGGGCCGGGTGGACGGCCAGTCGGGCGAGGAGGTCCACCGGGCCGCGCCTGCGCAGCCCGAACCAGTGCAGCGCGGCCCGTAGTTCGGCCGGATCGCCCGGTTCGCCGGCCGCCGCGATCCGGGCGAGCAGCACGGGAACGGGCGGCGGCGGGCCGTCCAGCGGGTGCGGATGGCGCTCGCGCAGCCGGCGGCTGCCGTACTCGCCGCGGACGCGGCAGCCGAAACAGGTGCAGGGCCGGGTGCCGTGGGCGCCCGGCAGGTAGCGCCAGCCGGTGACCTGCGGGACGGCGCGGACCCGGTGCACCTCGCGGGCGCCCACCGCGCGCGGCAGGAACACCTCCCAGCCGCGCGGGTCGGTCAGCGAGCCGATCCGCCGGACCGCCTCGGCGGCCGGCAGCGGCCGATGGGCGTCCCGGCCGCGGCCGCCGTAGTGCCCGGCCAGGACCTCCTGCTCGTCGTCCAGCCGGAGGTGCACCGCGATCAACGGCCCGTTGGGGTGGAAACGGGCCAGCTCGCGCAGCCACTGGTGGGTCAGCGTGTACGAGGGCAGCACGGGGAAGCAGTACACCCCGCGCGCGCCGCCCTGGCCCCGGCTGTCGGCGCGGATTCCGGCGCGGCGGATGCGCGGCGCGTTCGCCGCTGCGGTCAGGTGCACGAACATCGCCATGGGGCGCGATCCTAGCGAGCGCCGGGCGGTGGTCCGAGCGGTTTTCCGGCCTCCCGGGCGGGTCGGCAAGGCCGGCTCCGGCGGCCGCGGTGGATCACACGGTGCGCGGCGGTCGCGGCTGGTCAGGCGGTCCGCGGCGGGTCAGGCGGTGTTCGCGCGGCGCTCGATCAGGGCGGCCAGCCCGTCCAGGATGCGGTCCAGGCCGAACTGCAGCGCCTGGTCGCGGCCGCCCGGTTCGGCCATGGCGGCGGCGACCGCGGGGAAGCGGTCGGCGTGCTCCTGGACCACGCTGCCGAGGGCGGCGAGGAGTTCGGCCTCGGGGGTGTCGACCGGCCCGGCGGCGCGGGACTGTGCGGCGATCCCGCGCACGTGCCCGGTGAGCAGGACGGCGGCGTCCATCCGTTCGGGGCCGGTCAGTCCGTGGCCGTCGAGTGCCGCCACCACCCGCTCCAGCCAGGCGAGTTCCCTCGGGCCGATCGCCCGGGCGCCGACGGTGGCGTCCAGCAGCCACGGGTGCCGGGCGAAGGAACCGGCCAAGTGGTGGGCCCAGGCGGTGAGTTGCTCCCGCCAGTCGGCGCCCTCCGGTGCGTCCGGCGGCGCGTCGACGGCCGACTCGACCATCAGGGCGATCAGTTCGGCCTTGCCGGGGACGTAGCGGTAGAGCGACATCTTGGTGAAGTCGAGCAGCCCGGCCACCTTCTGCATGGAGACCGCGCCCAGCCCCTCCGCGTCGGCGACCTCGACCCCGGCCGCGGCGATCCGCTCCAGGCTGAGGGCCGGCTTCGGCCCCCGGGTGGGCTTGGCCGGCGGGCCCCAGAGCAACCGCACCGTGTCGTTCGCCGCCTCGACCATCATCCGCTCCCCTTCTGAGGTCCCGCCCAGGGTCGTTCCACGTACCACCGGTGGTCCGTCGGTGTTCCGCCCTGGGCCGCTGACCGTGTTTCCGCCGGGCTTCCACCTGGGGGGTTGCCCTCCCAGCCAACTGTGTCTACCGTACACAGCAATGAACAGTGTCTGCGAGACACAGTTTCCTGATCATCGGACGGAGTGGTTTCCATGAGCACCAAGGTCCTCATCTCGGGCGCGAGCATCGCCGGCCCCGCACTGGCCCACTGGCTGGGCAGGTACGGCTTCGAGGTGACCGTGGTCGAGCAGGCCCCCGCGCTGCGAGACGGCGGTCAGGACGTGGACTTCCGCGGCCGCACCCACCTGACCGTGCTGGAGCGGATGGGCGTCCTGGACGAACTGCGCGCGCTCGGCACCGGCGGCAGCCCGATGACCTTCGTCGGCCCCGACGGACGCCAACTGCTCCACCTGCCGGCCGAGTTCGCCGGCGGCGACGTGGAGGTCCCACGCGGGGAACTGGCCCAGCTGCTGCACCGGCACAGCAGCGCCCGCGCCGAGTACGTGTTCGGAGACTCGATCACGGCCCTGGAGGAGACCCCGAGCGGCGTCCGGGTCGCCTTCCGGCACGGGGCGCCGCGCGAGTTCGACCTCGTGATCGGCGCCGACGGGCTGCACTCCAACGTCCGCCGGCTCGCCTTCGGGCCCGAGCAGCGCTACGTCCGCCACCTCGGCTACTACGCGGCCACCTGGCAGCTGCCCAACACCCTCGGGCTGCCGGTCGGCGGGGTCGGCCTCAACGTCCCCGGCCGGCTGATGTCCGTCGGCGCCGCCCACCGCGACCCGGGCCGGGCCGGTGCGTTCTGCCTCTTCGCCTCGCCCGAACTGCGCTACGACCGCCACGACCCGGGGCAGGAGAAGGCACTGATCCGGGCCGCCTTCGCCGGCCTCGGCTGGCGGGTGCCGCAGCTGCTGGAGAGCCTGGACGCCGCCCCCGAGCTGTACTTCGACTCGATCAGCCGCGCCGACGTACCCACCTGGTCGACCGGCCGGATCGCCCTGCTCGGCGACGCCGCCTGCGGCGCGACCATCGGCGGCATGGGCACCGGCACGGCGGTCGTGGCCGCGTACGTCCTGGCGGGCGAACTGGCCCGGGCCCGCGGCGACCACCGGGCGGCCTTCGACCGCTACGAGAAGCTGCTGCGCGGCTACGCCCAGGGCTGCCAGAAGGGCGGCGACCGCACCGGCCCGTTCCTCGCGCCGCGCACCACCGCGGGCCTGCGGTTCCGCAACGCCCTGCTCAACCGGCGCTGGGCGCTGGACAAGATGCTGGAGCTGGGCAAGCAGGTCAGCAGCGTCGAACTGCCGGACTACGACGGGGAGCTTGCCCGTGGGCCGAAGGTCAGGGGATGAGCGGGGGCACTCGGGGAGAGTTCGGTGGGGCGGGGCGGGAGGGCGGCAGGACAGACCAGCCCGAAGTCCTGTCAATCTCGGTGGGCGGGCTGCACGCCCGGCCCGGTCCGCCGCCGCTGTGCTGGGGGGTGCGGGTTGCGGGCGCCCGGTAGGACGACGGTGGTGGCCGGACTGCCCCCGCCGTTCCAGCGGTCGGCGCGCAGGCAGGCACGGGAGGCCGAGCCGACTCGGGGCAGAAAGTCCCACCCGTTCGGCCCCTTGGCCCCTGGCGAACGGAGCCGCCGCGCGCGATGCTGCCGGTACGGGCCGGGACGATCCGCGCCCGGTCGGACCAGCATCGTTGGACGAGGTGAACCGGCGTGCGGCATGCCACCGTCGAATCCGTGATGACCAGCCCCGTGGTCCTGGTCTCGCCCGAGACCGGATTCCGGGAGATCGTGGCGCTGCTGAGCGAGTACGACATCACCGGCGTGCCGGTGGTGGATCCGGAGGGGCGGCCGCTGGGCGTGGTCTCGGAGGCCGATCTGCTGCGCACCCTGGCCGCGCAGGAGGACCCGGCCAGCCTGTTGCCCGCGCCCGAGTCGGCGCCGGCGGGCCCGGACGGCGAGGTGACCGCGGCCGACCTGATGACTACGCAGCCGGTGTGCACCACGCCGGACACCAGTGTGGTCGCGGCGGCGCGGCTGATGAGCCGGCACGGCCTGAAGCGGCTGCCGGTGCTGGACGAGGAGGGGCGCGTGATCGGCATGGTCAGCCGCGGTGACCTGCTGCGGGTGTTCCTGCGCGAGGACATGGTGATCCGGCGGGAGATCGTCGAGGAGGTGCTCGGCCGGATCGAGGGGGTCAGTCCGGCGGAGATCGGGGTGGAGGTCAACCAGGGGCGGGTGGTGCTCAGCGGCACCGTGCCCGAGCCGTACCTGGTGCCGATCGTCCTCAACCTGTGCCGCTCGGTGGACGGGGTGGTCTCGGTGACCGACCGCCTCGCCGCCGGAGGTGCGGCACCGGTCGGCTGACCGGCCGCGCCCCCCGCCGTACCTTCGTCCAGGGTCGAACGATCCGCTTCGCATACTGCGGAGGGTATCGGGTAACTCACTCTGTGTGCCTGGCGGTGTGGGCTGCCGGGGCGCCGGAGCTTCGGGGAGGCGGCCGTGGCAGTCGTTTTCGACGCGGACTTCACTTCGACCAGTCAGTGGATCGCCGGGCGCAGCAGCGCGTATCCCCGGATGGGGCCGACCAACCGGAGCGACCACAAGCTCGACTACCTCAGCCGCGACTACTGCCTCGACGGGGTCTTCGCGGCGGTCAGGCGGCACAGCGGCGGGCTGTGGAGCTGCAACCTGCTGACCACGGAGGGGAGCCCGGACGGTTTCCAGCTCCTGTCCGGGGACGTGTTGTCGGCGAGGGTGACGCTGCCCGTCGAACTGGGTGCCTGGCCGGCGATCTGGACCTGGCGGGACGGCGGCAACGAGGTGGACGTCTTCGAGTACCACCCGGACAACCCGGACCTGCTGGAGATCTCCAACCACGTCCGGGGCGGCTTCCGGTACTGGCACGGCGCGGACGCCGGGATCGCTCCGGGGGCGACCTTCGACCTACGGGTGGTGCTCGGTGCGAAATCCGTGGACTGGTACGTGGCGGACGAGCTGGTCTACGCGGACCTGCACGGGGTCGGCTCCGGGTGGCACGCCTACCTGATCGTCAACATGTCGGTGGCGGACGGCACGTACCACGACCGACCGCCGTACGGCGGGCCGGACCGGCTGAGCTGGGTCTGCCACAGCCTCCGGGTCGAGCGCTGAGCGGCCGGTGGGGAGGGTGCGGGTCCACCTACGGCTCGTGGGGTGCGAACGCGGCCGTGATCGGGCCCCGGGGGGCGTATCCACCGCGGGGGTCGAGTGGGGTGAGGAGGGCCCGTGGGCCGCTTGGTCCGTAGGGGTCGTGCGAGTTCTGCGGGCCGGGTGAGCCGTACGGGTCGGTTGAGTCGTACGGGTTGTGCGGGCTGTGCGGGGCGGAGCGCTGGAACCAGACCGCCCGGCGCTGCGGGCCGATGTGGGCGGGGTCGGTCACGTACAGGTCGTCGCGCGGGGCGCGTTCGTTGCCCGGGGCGAGCGCCGCGTCCACCGCGCGGTCGGCGATCGAGCGCAGCAGCGCGGCGGCGGTGGTCTCGGCGGCGGCCGGCGCGATGGCCAGGGCGGTGAGCTCGGCCCAGAGGGCGGCGGTGACGTAGTCGATCGGGGAGTGGCCGAGCGCCGGGTGGGGACGCGGGTCCGGGTGGCGCCGCAGCACCCCGGCGGCGACGAACTGCTCGGGGGAGCGGTCGTCGTCCGGCAGGTGGAGGGCCACGGGTGGCTGGTGAGCCGGGGGCCGCTGGAGGTGGGGCGCGGGCGGCGGGTGGTGGGTCACGAGCGGCACGCTACCCCGGGTGGGCGCCGGGCCGACCGCCGGATCGTTTTCTCGGGCGGCCCTCACGCCGCTTTCACCGCTGACGGGCGCACGATGGTGGTAAGGCGCTGCTCACCTCGGCGGGCTCCGACGGGGCCGGAGGAGGAGGTCCTGATGAGGTACTGGCACGGACACGGCCACATGGATGGCTGGGGCATCGGCCTGATGGCGTTCGGGACGCTGCTGTTCCTGGTGATCGTCGTACTCCTGGCCGTGGCCCTGTTCCGCTACCTGTCGCACTCGCGGCAGCCGATGCCGCCCGGGCGGGCGACTCCGGGTGTCGGTGGATTCGGGGCGGGGGGCCGGCCGGGTTGGGGCCGGGACGGGCAGGGGAGGCCGGGATTCCAGGGGGTGCCCCCGGAGCAGCTGCTCGCCGAGCGGTTCGCGCGGGGCGAGATCGACGCGGAGGAGTACCGGCACCGACTGGAGACGCTGCGCTCGGCGAACCGGCCGGGCGGCGATTGACCGTGGTGGCGACCCGGGCCGGGCCCGCCGCGGTTCGCGTGCGGCGGGCCCGGCCTGTGCTTGGGTTCCAACGGTCCGGCGGGGCTTCTTCGGTGACCGGTCGGTGAGGCCTCGGAAGCCGGTCGGTGGGGCTTCGGGGGCCGGTCGGCGGGCCGTCTACTCGACGACCAGCTCGACCGGGATGTTGCCCCGGGTGGCGCGGGAGTACGGGCAGACCTCGTGGGCCTGCTTGACCAGCAGCTCGCCGGTCTCGCCCGCGAGGGACTCGGGCAGCTCGACGCGCAGCACGACGGCGAGGCCGAAGCCGGCCCCGTCCTTGCCGATGGACACCTCGGCGGTCACCGAGACCTCGCTGGTGTCCACCCGGGCCTGGCGGCCGACCAGGCCGAGGGCGCTGGCGAAGCAGGCGGCGTAACCGGCGGCGAAGAGCTGCTCCGGGTTGGTGCCCTGGCCGCTGCCGCCGAGCGCGGGCGGCATGGCCAGCGCGAGGTCCAGCTGGCCGTCGGAGCTGACGGCGCGGCCCTCCCGGCCGTTGGCGGTGGCGGCGGCGGTGTAGAGCGCGTCCATGGTGGCGTCCCCTTCGGATCCTGGGTGTTGCTGCGGTCGGTTTCCGGCGGATGCCGGTCCGGTGTGCTTCGCGGCGGCCGTCCGGTCGTCGCTGCGCTGCGACAAGTAGAGCACGCAATTCAATTGCGCACAACTCAATGGCGTGATGGCGATCGGTACCATGGGTCCATGACCACCCACCCCGGCATGGCGGACCAGGAACTGCTCCGCCTCGACCAGCAGATCTGCTTCTCGCTCAACGCGGCCTCCCGTGCCTTCGGCGGCGTCTACCGGGTGCTGCTGCGCGACCTCGGGCTGACCTATCCGCAGTACCTGGTCATGTTGGTGCTGTGGGAGGAGGGCGAGCTGCCCGTCAAGCGGATCGGCGAGCGGCTGCGGCTGGACTCCGGGACGCTCTCGCCGCTGCTCAAGCGTCTGGAGGCGGCCGGACTGGTGCGCCGCGAGCGGAGTCCGGAGGACGAGCGGTCGGTCACCGTCCGGCTGACCTCCGAGGGGTCGGCGCTGCGCGAGCGGGCCGGGCAGGTCCCGCGGCGGCTCCTTGCGGCGACCGGCCTGCCGATCGAGGACCTGGCCGCGCTGCGCGGGCTGCTGGACCGGGTGACGTCCGCGCTGGACGTTGCGGAGGTGGAGCCGGCGCCGTAGGGGGCGGGGTGGTCGATGGGGCGGGTTCGGGGGTGAGGGGTGAGTTCACCGGGGGTCGGTCGCGGGGTGGAGGGGGCTGGGTGGGTCTCGCCGGGCCTTGTCAAGCGGCGCTCTCGATGGCTGTGATCTGGGTCACGTTTCGGAGGCTCCGGCGGGATTCGTGAGGGCGAAGCCGCAGGTCAACGGTGCTGTTCAAAAGTGAACGGAATCGTTCGGCAATTGTCCGCCCGATCCGGTCAACATCCCGCTCCCCCCGGACGGTTACACCACGAGCCCCAAGGGGCCGTCGGCGTGCCACCAGGCGGGTCGGCCAGTCGACCCACGAAAGGGGGCCGCGTGACCACTCCCGGGCCGGGCGAGGAGCGGGGCCTGAGAGCCGACCCGCTCGGCGACCTCCCGAACGACTTCGAGGCCTTCTTCACCCGAGAGAACTCCGGCTACCTCCGCTACGCCCAGCAGCGCCTGCGGCACCGTGAGGACGCCCAGGACGCCGTCCAGAACGCCGGTACCACGCTCTACAAGAACTGGCGCCGGGCCCTGGCCAGCCCCGATCCGCAGGCCTTCGCCTTCAAGATCGTCAAGGACGCGGTGGTGGACGTGCTGCGCGAGCGCCGCCGCATCGAACGCAGACGGCTGCGGGTGATCGCCCAGCGCCGTCCCGACACCAGCCAGGACGAGTTGGACGAGCTCGCCGAGCTGGACGCCCTGGACTGGGCGATGGAGGAACTCGCGCGGGCCGCCCCGGTCCAGGCCGACGTGGTCCGGCTGCGCCAGGCGGGACTGTCGTACCACGACATCGGGCGCTCCCTCGGCATCGCGCACACCACCGCCCGCACCTACTACAGCCTCGGGCGGCGCCACCTGGAGTACCTGCTGGAGCACCCGGACGACGGCGGGGCGCGGACATGAGGATCGTGGACCTGCTGCGCGCGCACGCCGTCGAGCTGGACCGGGAGCTCGACGACCACGATCCGGTGGACTTCACGCGCCGACTGGCCGAGCGGCTCGCCGCCGCCCGACGGCCCGCCCCGACCGTGCGCGAACGTCCCGCCAGGCCGCCCGCCGGCGCCCGTCCGCCGCACGCTCCGCTCTCGGGGCCGAGCCCGGGAACGGCGGCGGGGGCGGGCTGCGGACTCGGTGCGGGGGCGGCGGGCGCCGGCTCCGGCCCGGGATCGGGCGCCGGCCCCGCTGCGGTCCCGGGGCAGCCCCGGTGGGCCGGGGGGCGGGCGGAGCTGCGGCGCGACCTGCGGCACCTGTGCGCGGGGGTCGCGGGCGCGGTGGAGCCGGGGGAACTGGCCCTGGACCTCGAACTCGCCGAGAAGACCGCCTTCCGCACCCTCGGCTGCCTGCTGTACGGCATGGGCCGCACGGCGGACGGCGTCTTCTGGTGGCGGATAGCCGCCCAGTACGGGGACCAGCTGGCCGTGCACTGCCTGGCGGTGCACTACACCGCCGAGGGCGAGCGGCGTGACGCGGCCCGCTGGGCCGCCCAGGCCCAGGACCTCAGCGCCCCCGGCCGGTTGCCGGACCTCGCGCCCGACGTCCGGCCGGGCGGCGCGGCGGAACTGGCGCGGGTGCTGGCGGAGCACTACGACGGCGAGATCCTGCTGACGGTGCGGGAGGCGGTGGCGGCGCGGCAGGCGGCCGACCCCGGACGGTTGGGGGTACGGGCGGTGCGGGGGCGCGGGGTGGTACGGATCCGGTGAGGGGGTGGCGGGGGCGGGAAGGATCGGCTGGGCGGAGCGGGCCGGGCAGGAGGGTTCACGCGCAGGTCATGTGAGACCGGAGACGGCGGCGCCCAGGTACTCGGCCCCGAGCAGCAGCGGGACGACGGTCATGATCGCCGCGTTGTGCGTGGCCGTCCAGGCGCGCCACTCGCCGAGGGCGTGCCGCGTGCGGTCGTCGGCCCGGAGGTGGACCGCGAGCGGCAGCAGGGTACCCAGCGAGCCGAGCAGCACCAGCACGGCGGCGGCCGCCGCCTTTCCCCCGCCACCGGTCGGGGCGGCGGCGATGGAAGCGGCCCCGCCGATGGCCGGAACCAGGGTCTTCGGGTGGGCCACCACCAGGACCACGGCGAGCCCGGCGGCCCGAGCGGCGGTCAGCCGGTCGATCGAGAGCAGCCAGACCGGCGGCGCGGTGACCCGGCCGGGCCGTGGCCGTTGACGCCACTGCCGGGCGGCCAGCAGGAGGAGTACGGCGCCGAGCGCGAGCTTCAGCCAGGACGGCCACGTCGGCGTGGCCTCGGCGCGGTTCAGCGCGGTGCCCGCCGCCACGACGGCGGCCGTCACCGCCGCCAGGCCCAGCAGCCAGCCGACCGTGAACGCGATCCCGTTGGCCCGGCCGCGAGGCGAGGCGAGGATCAGCAGGACGGCGATCAGCGGAAGCGGGCTGAGCGCGACCGCTACCGCGGAGGCCAGCATCGGGCCGATCGCCTCACCCATCCCCGGACCTGCCTTCCCGCCGCCGGGCGCCCGTCCGCCATTCAGCTACCGACCGGCGGGCGGCGCACGGCCGGTGCCGCCGTTCGGGTGAGCGCGGGGTGAGCGGCGGGCGGGCGAGACGAGGGTGGACGGCAGTGGGGCCGGGCGGGATGGGGCCGGGCGGGATGGGGGCGGGACGGCGGAGGGCCGCCGCACCGCTTGGGTGCGACGGCCCTCCGCGGGCACGAGGTGCGTCAGTCGGTGCCGGACTCGATCGCCGCGTGGTCGAGCGCGGTGGAGTCCTCCTCGTCACCGGTGCCGGCGGCGATGGGGGTTGCACCACCCGGGGCGAGCTCACCGATCAGACCGCTCCACGGAGCCAGCTGGCCGTGCACCGCGTACTGCTCCAGCTTGCTGCGCGAGTCGGCGATGTCGAGGTTGCGCATGGTCAGCTGACCGATGCGGTCGTCCGGGACGAACGCGGCGTCGACGCTGCGCTCCATCGACAGCTTCTCGGGGTGGTAGCTGAAGTTGGGGCCCTGGGTGTCGATGACGGAGTAGTCCTGGCCGCGCCGCAGCCGCAGGGTGACGCTGCCGGTGACCGGGTGGCCGATCCAGCGCTGGATGCTGTCCCGGAGCATCAGCGACTGCGGGTCGAACCAGCGGCCCTCGTAGAGCAGCCGGCCGAGCCGCCGACCCTGGGTGTGGTAGGTGGCGAGGGTGTCCTCGTTGTGGATGGCGTTGAGCAGCCGCTCGTAGGCGATGTGCAGCAGCGCCATGCCGGGGGCCTCGTAGATGCCACGGCTCTTGGCCTCGATGATGCGGTTCTCGATCTGGTCCGACATGCCCAGACCGTGCCGTCCGCCGATGGTGTTGGCCTCGTGGACCAGGTCGACGGCGCTGGCGAACTCCTGGCCGTTGATCCGGACCGGGCGGCCGAACTCGAACTCGACCGTGACGTCCTCGGTCTGGATCTCGACCGCGGGATCCCAGAAGGCGACGCCCATGATCGGGCTGACGATCTCCAGGGAGGCGTCCAGGTACTCCAGCCGCTTGGCCTCGTGGGTGGCACCCCAGATGTTGGCGTCGGTGGAGTAGGCCTTCTCGGCGGAGTCCCGGTAGGGGAGGTCCCGCTCGGCGAGCCACTCGGACATCTCCTTGCGGCCGCCGAGCTGGTCGACGAACGCCTGGTCCAGCCACGGCTTGTAGATCCGCAGGTTGGGGTTGGCGAGCAGGCCGTAGCGGTAGAACCGCTCGATGTCGTTGCCCTTGTAGGTGGAGCCGTCGCCCCAGATGGAAACGCCGTCCTCCTGCATGGCGCGAACCAGCAGGGTGCCGGTCACGGCACGGCCGAGCGGGGTGGTGTTGAAGTACGTCTGCCCGGCGGAGCGGATGTGGAAGGCGCCGCAGGCGAGGGCGGCCAGGCCCTCCTCGACCAGCGCCGCCCGGCAGTCGACCAGCCGGGCCTGCTCGGCGCCGTACGCGCGGCCCCGGGCCGGGA
This sequence comes from Kitasatospora sp. Xyl93, assembly GCF_055383135.1. Classification (NCBI taxonomy): domain Bacteria; kingdom Bacillati; phylum Actinomycetota; class Actinomycetes; order Kitasatosporales; family Streptomycetaceae; genus Kitasatospora; species Kitasatospora sp. Xyl93. The sequence goes on from NZ_AP029185.1 coordinate 7,709,597, forward strand.
CGTCGGCGAGGTTCGGCTCGTCGTACTGGCCGATGTCGGCCGTGTAGGCGTAGGGGAAGGCACCGTGCTCGCGCATCCACGCGACGGCGACGGAGGTGTCCAACCCACCGGAGAATGCGATGCCGATCCGTTCACCGACCGGCAGCTTGCTCAAGACCTTCGACATGGATGCACCCTTGACCCGCGTGGAGCGGGCCCCTGATCTAGCGATGTGTGACGGGATTCGGCGTAATCGATCCGATGCCCGAACTCTGGCATACATTTGCAGAGCAATGCAAGAGCATGCGGAATCCTGGTCGGCTGCGGAGCCTCGACCGGTCGGCGTCTGCCGGTCGCCGGTTCCGCCAACTCGCGCGAATCGTCCGTCGGTTGTCGTGGATCGGGAGGTGGGCGCGGGCACAGTGGGACCGCGCGGAGCGCGATGAGGCAGTCGCCGCCGGCGCACCGGCCGCAGGTCCTCGCGGTGAGCAGTTGGGCGTAGCCGGTGGTGAGCAGGTCGGGTGGCGGCTCCCGGATCCCGGCTCCCGCGCGCCGGGTGCCGGGAGGCGGCGGAGTCGGGCGGGGGCGAGGGTGAGGGGGGAGGAGCGGCGAGGAGGCGTCGATGGCCGGCAGCACCGCCAGGGGTTCCGAGACCCACCGGCGGCCCCGGTGGGGTCATCCCACCCGCGCGGCGTGGGCCTACGTCCGGCGCGCGCCGGGCACCTACGTCTGGCTGGCGATCCTGCTCGTCACCACCCAGGTGATCCGCCACGTCGATCCGGCGACCGCCGACCACATCCTGGAGCGGCGTTCGACCAACCTCCACCACCTCCAGATCTCACCGGTCCGCGTCCTGCTGACCAGCGCCCTGTGGATCGCGGGCGGCGGCTGGCCGTTCTACTTCCTGCTGTACAACCTCTTCCACGTGCCCGCCGAACGGTGGCTCGGCACCCTGCGGTGGATCTCGGTGGCGGCGCTCGCGCACGTCGGCGCCACCTACCTCAGTGAGGGTGTGCTCGGCTGGGCGATCCACCGTGGGCTGGCCCCGCCGAGAGCCGTCTACACCCTGGACTACGGCGTCAGCTACGCGCTGGCCGGCGTGGTCGCGGTCCTCACCTATCTGATCGCGCGGCCCTGGCGGTACCTGTACGCGGCGGGGGTGCTGCTGGTCTACGGACTGGGCGTGCAGCAGAGCCGGGACTACACCAGCGTCGGCCACCTCAGTGCGGCGCTGATCGGATTCGCCTGCTATCCGCTGACCAGGGACCGCCCGGGCTCCTTCGACCCGGTCGTCTCGGCCCGAACGCTCTGGCGACGCGCCCGGGGGCGGTGACCGGTGGCTGGTGACGGGGCGCCGACTGTTCGAAGCCGTAAGGCGATTACCGCCTACGTGTCGTCTACGCCTACCCCGGCCCGGTCGGGCCCAGCAGGCAGACGCCCTGTTTCCGCCGAGTGCGCGCGACCGCGCGACAGGCTCCACGAGTCGGCCCGCCGCCCGGTGTTGGGCACCAACCCGGTCACCACCCGGCAACCCGCCGGCACCTGCCACCGCTGCCCGGCCGCTCCTCGTTGAGCGTGCCGGGCAGCGGCGCCGCCTCCGAAGAACGCGGCGCGGTGGGTGAGATGGGCGGTGTACCGAGGTGCCGGGCCGGCCGACGGACGGGTTCCGGGGAACGCCCGCCGGCCGGCCCGGCCGGCGGGACGGCTACTGGTCGACCCGCTGGGCCACGCAGATGATGTTGCCCTCGCTGTCCTTGAACCAGGCCGCGCGCATGCCCTCGCCCTCGGCGACGCCGTTGACGGTCTGCAGACCGGGGAAGTCGTACTCCTCGAAGGTGATGCCGCGGCCGCGGAGGGCAGCCATCTCGCCGTCGAGGTCGGTGACCTTGAAGCTGGCGAGGGTGTGGGCGGCCTGTCCGCCGCTGGGCGTGCGGTAGACGGTGAACTGGGTGCCGCCGCTGTCGCAGGCGAACTCCTCCTCACCTTCCTCGGTGAGCTTGAGGCCGAGGGTGTCGGTGTAGAAGGCCTTGGCGCGGGCGAGATCGGTGGCGGGGATGACCGCTTGCAGTGGAGCGTCTCCAAGCATGGTGTTTCGCCTCCTCCTTCTCACCAGGCTAGGGACGTGCGGGCCGTGTCGCCCGGTGGGCGTGCGGCTGCTTCGGGCCGTGTGCGGCAGGTCGCGTGGAGTCATGCGGGGGCCAGCCTCCAGAGCGAGGTGACCTCGGCGGCGCGGGCGGCGCGGAGGAGGGGGTCGGCCCCTTCGGGGGTGGTGGCCCGGGGGTGGCGGGGGACGGTGTCAAGGCGGCCGGTGACGCGCAGACCGGCTCCGGCGACGGCGTCGAGCAGGTCGGCGCGGGACCTCAGGCCGAGGTGTTCGGCGAGGTCGGAGAGGACGAGCCAGCCCTCGCCGCCGGACAGCAGGCGGCCGGCCAGAGCGTCGAGGAAGCCGTGGAGCATACGGCTGTCGAGGTCGTAGACCCCCTCGTCGAGGGCGGAGCTCGGTCGGCCGGGCAACCACGGAGGATTGCACACGACCAGGGCGGCCCGGTCGTGGCCGGGCGGGTAGAGCCCGGTGCCGGCGGTCTCGATGCGGCGGGCGAGGCCGAGCCGGTGGGCGTTGTCGTGGGCGCAGGCGAGGGCGCGCGGGTTGGCGTCGGTGACCAGGACCTTGCGCAGGCCGCGCCGGGCGAGGAGCGCGGCGAGCACGCCCGTGCCGGTGCCGAGGTCGTAGGCGGTGGAGTGGGTCCGGGCGGCCGGCGGCAACGGCGCCCGGGCGACGAGGTCGACGTACTCGCCGCGAACGGGTGAGAAGACCCCGTAGTGGGGGTGGATGCGGGCGCCGAGGGCCGGGACCTCGACGCCCCTGAGGCGCCACTGGTGGGCGCCGATCACCCCGAGGAGTTCGCGCAGGGACACGATTCTGTTGTCAAGGAGCGGTCCGTAGGCCGCCAGGCAGGACTCTCGGACGTCGGGCGCCCGGTGGAGCCGGACGCGGTGATCCGCACCGAGCGGTACCAACAGCATGCCCAGGACGCGTGCGAGGCGGGCGCGCTCCCGTCGGTGCCGACGGAAGGCCTCGGCGGGTGAGGCGGGCGCGGATCGGGGTTGGCGCCGCTCGGCGCGGCGGCGCATGGCGTGCAGGAGGTGGAGCGCGCCGGGGTAGTCGCCCTGCCAGAGCAGAGCGGTGCCCTCGCAGGCCAACCGGTAGGCGGCCTCGGCGCGAAGGGTGTCGTCGGCGGCGATCAGGCGACGCGGCGGGGGCGTGCCGTTCTCGCTGTGCCAGGGTGCGGGCAGGGCGAAGAGGGTGGGCAGGGTGACGGTACTGGGCCGGTGGGTGTCGGACACCGGGGCTCCTCGTGGTCGAACGTGCAAGGGGGCACGAAGAGCACTTCGACGAGGAGTGAGCAGCAGGCGCGTCGGGCGACGGCGCCGCCGGGACGGCGGGCGCGGGCGTCAGGCCGGGTGCGGCTCACGCGTCGAAGCGCGAGCCGGGGTGTCACCGAGTACGAGGCCCGGCACGACCGCGAGCCGTATGCCACTGATCATCTGCGGGCCTCCCTTCCGAACGAGCTGGTCCTGCGCGGTTGTTCGTACGCTTTCACACAGAGTGGCCGGTAGGCAACCGATTTATCACCGCCCCCCTGGCCAGCCGTGCGGCACGCGCTCCAGCACTCCCGCCCCGAATAGCTCGTACAGCGGCAGGGTCTCCAGGTGGACGTAGCCGATGTGACAGTCGCAGACCGGCAACGGGCAGGCGCGCGGCCCGAGTTGGGTGCGGTAGCTGCCGTCGTAGAGGTTGCCGAGGACGTCGCGGACGAAGTGGCAGCGGCGTACGGTGCCGTCGCCGTCCACCGACAGCACGGACTCCCCGGTGCGGCACGGCAGCCCGGCACTGGGATGGGCGTGCCGGCTGTAGCCGAAGTGCGGATCGAGGGCCGTCCATTGGGCGGCTTCGGCGTCCGTGTAGTCGAGGCCCTCGGCGGCGTTGACCCACAGGTAGACGTCCCCCGCGAGTTCGGCGCGCAGCCGACGGGCCTCCGCGAGGTGCTCGGGTTGGCCGACCACGCCCACGCTGTAGCGCACGCCGAGTGCGTCCAGCTCGCGGCACTTGGCGAGGAACCGGTCGCGGGAGACCTGGCCGGGGTGGAAGGTGACCCAGAGGGCGAGGGCGTCGAGGTCCGCGTCGGCGAGCCAGCCCGTGCGGCAGCTGAGGTTGGTCTGGATCGCGACGCGGCGGACGTGCGGCAGGAGGCTCAGCTCGACCAGGGCGCGGCGGTACCAGGACCGCACCAGACCCTCGCCCCACGGGGTGAACAGCAGTGACAGGGTGTCGCCGGTGCCCGCGCGCCCGGCGGCCCAGCCGGTGAAGCGCTCCAAGGCGGCCCGGTCGGCCCGCAGCTGCTCGGGGCTGTCGCGCCGCTTGGCGAACGGGCAGTAGGGGCAGTCGTAGTCGCAGGACGCGAGCGGCCCGCGGTAGAGCAGGGTGAGGTGCCGCGCGCCGTCCTCCGGCAGCGGTGGGCCGGAGGGCATGCCGAGGAAGGTCATTTCGCCTCGTACGCCGCCATCAGGGCCCCGACCTCGGGCGAGAAGAGCATCGGCCCGACGGCGTCGGAGTGCGCCAGCCCCTCGGGGCTGAGCCGCAGGTACTCCGGGTCGCCCCCGGCGAGCCAGCCGCGCTCGGCGAACTCGGCCAGCTCCGCCCGGAAGTCCTCGGCCGGTGAACCGCCGAACCGGGCTCGGTAGTCCGCCAGCGGCAGGCCCTCGGCCTGGAGCAGCGACTGCAGCAGGTGGCGCCGGCGCGGCTCCGCGCCGCCCATCCAGTGGCCCACCTCGGCCCGGTGGAAGTCCTCGGTGGCGACGTAGTCGTCGATGATGCCGCGCACCTCGGTGGCGTTCACCGCGTAGTCGAAGGAGTAGTGCAGCCGCGAGGTGTAGGAGCGGGCGCCGCAGCCCAGGCCGACCATGCCGTCGGTCTGGCAGGCGTACTCGCCCGCCCCGGCCTGCGGGGAGGCCGCGCGGCGGAACATCCGCATCGACACCTGCTGGTAGCCGTGGGCGAGCAGGTGGTCGCGGCCGGCCCGGTAGAGCGCGAGCCGGCGCGCGTCCCAGGCGGGCCGGCTCTCCTGCTCGCCGCGCCGGGCCAGACCGGTCAGCGGGCGGACGTACAGCGGGTAGAGGTACAGCTCCTCGGGCTGCCAGGCGAGCGCGGTGTCCAGCGAGCGGAGCCAGCTGCTCTCCGTCTGGCCGTCGATGCCGTAGATGAGGTCGATGTTGAGCACCGGGAACCCGGCCGCGCGGATCCGGCCGAGGGCGGCCTCCACTTCGGCCCGCTTCTGCGGGCGCACGGCGGAACGCGCCTCGGCGTCGTCGAAGGACTGCACGCCCAGGCTCAGCCGGGTGGTGCCCCGGGCGGCCAGCACCTCCAGCCGGTCGGCGGTCGCGGTGGCGGGTGAGGCCTCCACCGAGAGCGGTACCGCCTGCAGGTCGGCGCCCATCCGCCGCTCGGCGATGTCGCACAGCCGCTCCAGCTCACCGGCCGTCAGATAGGTGGGCGTGCCGCCGCCGAACGCGGCCAGCGCGAACCGCGCGCCCTCGTCCAGCGCCGAGCGCACCGCCGTGGCCTGCCGGTCCAGGGCGTCCAGGTAGGCCGTGGTCAGGCCGTCGGGGCTGCCGATCCGGGTGAACAGGTTGCAGAAGCCGCAGCGGACCTCGCAGAACGGGATGTGCAGGTAGAGCGAGAGCGCGTGTTGGGCCTCGCCTGCCCACAGCTCGCGCAGCGGCGGGCGCTCGGGCAGCGGGCGGTACGCCGTCTTGTGCGGGTACGCGTAGACGTACGACTGGTACGGCGAGTCCGGGCGCGGGGGTGCGGTGGTCATGCGCGCTCCTTGGAGGTCGCGGGGGCGTCCGCCGCTCGGGCGGGGAGGGTGAAGTGCGCGTACGGGACCGTCCAGACCACCTCGTGGCCGATCCGGTGCCCGGTGTAGCCGTCCTCGCCGTAGGCGGTGCCGTGGTCGGAGCAGACGACCGCGAAGCAGGGACGGCGGGCGCTCATCGCGGCGAACAGCCGGCCGATGTGCGCGTCCACGTACTCCAGGGCGGCGGCGTGACTGGCCCGGGAGTCCCCGTGCTCGCGGGTGGCGCCCGGCAGGTGGAACCAGTTCGGCTGGTGCAGCGCCGAGACGTTCAGGAAGAGGAACAGCGGCTGGTCGGCGGACTGTTCGGCGGCGACCCGCTCGGCCCGGGCGACCTGCTCCTCGAAGGACGTCGGCGAGGCCACGCCCAGCTCGGGCGCCCAGTGGCTCTCCTGGAAGAGGCCGGGCAGCACCGAGCCCAGCGGGCCCTGCTTGTTGAAGAACCCGACGCCGCCGACGCACACCGTGCGGTACCCGGCCGCGGCCAGCGCCGTCGGCAGGTCGGGGGCGTCGAACACCCAGGTGCGCGGGGCGGTGCTCTCGGAGCCGGCGAAGCGGGCCGCGAACAGGCGCGGATGCGGACCGTCCGGGGTGGCCGGCGTCGGCAGGAAACCGGCCAGGATCGCCTGGTGGGAGGCGTAGGTGAAGCTGCCGGGTGCGTGCCGGCGCTCCCAGCGGCCGCCGGGCAGGACGGCGGCGAGGTTCGGGATGCGGCCGGCGGCGGCCAGCTCCTCGGCGACGTCGAAGCGGAGGGTGTCGAGGGTGACGAGGAGGAGGTCGTGGGTACCGACGACGGCGTTCATGTCGGGGGCCGGGAGGGTGGTCCGGTGGTTCATCGAGCGGGTTCCGTGATCTGGTGGTCCGTCGCCGCGGACGACGACGGGGAATGAGCGGTGAGCGCGGCGAGCTGGGCGCCGTAGGTGTCGAGGCCCTCGGCGGGGCCGTCGGGCAGGCCGGTGAGGTTGGGGAGCAGGTCACCGAAGGCGTTGACCTCGCCGACCAGGGCACGCCGCCAGCCGGCCGTGGGCAGCACGTCGACCCCGACCATCGGCGAGCCGGGGAAGCAGGCCGCCGCGCGCTCGGCCGTTTCCAGCAGGGCCGGCCAGGCCGGCCCTGCGGCCTGACGGACCTGGTCGACGCTGCCCCGGGCGCCGCCGAGGTGCAGGTTGGTCATCGGCTGGGCGCTGGTGCGCACCACGGCGTGGGTGGCCCGGCCGGCGACCACCACCACCCGCAGGTCCGCGGAGCGTCCGGACTGCGAGGCCTTCGGGATCCACTGCTCGACGTGCAGCCCGTCCGGTGCCAGGCCGTCGACGATCGCGGCGACCTCCCGCTCGCTGCGGTAGCGGCGCACCCGCAGCGAGTTGTGCAGCCGGCCGTCGGCCAGTTCCACCGAGGTGGTGGCCTGCAGCCGACCGTGCGGCCCGAACTCCAGGGCCATCACCCCGGAGGCGGAAGAGCCGTGCGCGGGTTTGACGAAGACCCGGTGCAGGCCGGCCTCGGCGAGGCGCTCGCGCAGGTGCTCCCAGCCGGTGACCTCGCCGCCGAGCGCCCTGGGCACCGGCACCCCGGCCCCGGCGAGCAGCGCGTGCGCCCGGCGCTTGTCGAACATCACGGCGACCTCCTCCGGATCGCCGAGCAGCCGTACCCCGGGCCGGGCGGCCAGCGCGCGCAGCGCGGCCATGACCCCCGCGTACCAGACGGCCGTGCCCTCGACCCTGGTCGGCGCGTAGCCGGGGCCGAGCGCCGGGCCGCGCAGCAGGCGGTCGACCTCCGGCTCCTCGCCGGGTGACTCGATGCGCAGCAGTCCGCCCTCGGGCAGCCGGTACCGGCCGCGCAGCACGTCCAGCCAGGGCAGCACGGCGGGCTCCGGCAGCCCGGCGGCCCGGGCGGCGGCGGCGAACAGTGTCACCCGCCGGTGCCCGGGGTTGCCGAGGACGGTCAGCCGCAAAGTCATCGCCTCCGCCGCCCGCCTACTCGGCGACCGAGACGTAGCGGTCGTCCTCGTCGTCCATGGCACCCTCGGCCTCGTCGAGGTCGACCTCGACACCCGGCAGGGCAGCGCTCAGCCGCTCCATCATCGCGTCGCTCAGGTAGTGGTGGTGCAGGTCGAGGGAGCGCAGGTGGGTGAGCGGCTGGCCCTCCAACAGGGCGGTGGCACCCTCGTCGGAGAGCATGCCCATGGAGAGGTCGAGCGACTCCAGCCGGGCCACCACCGGGGCGTGGGCGACGGCGGCGGCGATCTCGTCCTGGAGTTCGCTGTTGGCCAGCCCGAGGTGGCGCAGCTTCGGCAGTCGGGAGCCGTCCAGGAACGGTGCGAGGTCGTCCAGCGACGCGTCACCGCCGTACTCGTCCACACCGAGCCAGAGGCTCAGGCGCTCCAGCGCGGGCAGTTCGGAGCCGGCCACCGCGCGAACCACGGTGGCCGGAAGGCCGCCGGACTCGAAGCGCAGGCTGGTCAAGCGGTCGTGCCGCACCGGCTCCAGGGCGAGGTCCATGCCGCCGCGCACGGCCAGCGACCTCAGCCCGGGGAAGGCGGTCAGCAGCGGCGTGACGTCGTCCATCTCCAGCCAGGAGATCTCGCACTCGTCGAAGGTCACCTCGCCGAGGAACAGCGCCTCCAGCGCGGGCAGGCGCGGCGCTGCGGCGGTGATGGCCTCGATCACGGGGTGGACGGACGTGTAGCCGTCCTGCCACCAGGCGCCGACCACCACGGCGCGCACGCCGGCCGGGTCGACCCTCTCCAGGAACGACTGCCAGAGCTGGACGAAGTCCTGCTCGGAGCCGTACTCGAGGGACAGCCGCCAGGCGACGGCGCCCGCGTCGGGACGCGGCCGGTCGTCGGGCGTGAACTCGTGGATCGGCAGCTCGTGGAAGCGTTCCAGGTGGCGGGAGACGGCCATGTCGGATCCTGGTGGGTCGAGTGGTCGGACGGGTGGACGGTGCGGGTCGCTCTGGGTGGTGCGGGAGGTGACGGCTACTCGGCCACGGCCACGTAGCGCCACTGGTCGCCGGGCTTGCCGGGCTGGGAGAGGTCGACCTCCACCCCGGCCAGGGCCTGGCGCAGGCGCTGCCGCACCTCCTCGGTGATGTAGTGGTGGTGGAGGTCGAGGGAGCGCAGGTGGGTGAGCGGCTGGCCCTCCAGCAGGGCGGTGGCGCCCTGGTCGGTCAGCACGCCCATGGAGAGGTTGAGCGACTCCAGCCGGGCGACGACGGGCGCGTGCGCCACGGCGGCCGCGATGTCGTCCTGGAACTCGCTGTTCTGCAGGCCGAGGTGGCGCAGCGCGGGGAAGCGGGTGCCGTCCAGGAAGGGCGTCAAGTCGGCCATCGTCGCGTCGCCGCCGTAGTTCTCCACGCCGAGCCAGAGCTCCAGCCGCTCCAGGGCCGGGAAGTCGCAGCCCGCCACCGAGCGCACGACCGAGCCCGGCAGCCCGCCGGCCTCGAAGCGCAGCGCCTTGAGATCCTCGTGCCGCAGCGGCTCCAACGCCAGACCGCCGTTGCCGTCCCAGTCCTCGGACGCGCCGCGCACCACCAGCTCGGCCAGCCGCGGGAAGGCCTTCAGCAGCGGCGTGATGTCGCACTGCTGGATCCAGGAGATCTCGCACTCCTCGTAGGTGATGTCGCCGACGAACAGGGCGCGCAGCGCGGGCAGCCGGCCGGCGGCGGCGATGATCGCCTCCATCGGCTCCTGGAAGCCGTCCGGCTCCTCCGGCGCCCACTGGCCGATCACCAGGGCGGTGACCCGCTCGGTGTCGACGGCGTCGAGGAACTGCTCCCAGCGCTCGACGAACGTCGCCTCGGACTCGTAGTCGAGCTTGATCCGCCAGGCGACCGACGCGGCGTCGGGCAGCCGGACGGCGCCGGATCCGCCCTTCTCGGCGGCCTCCTCCAAGGCCTCCACGAAGTCGAAGACGGGAAGACCGTGGAACCGCTCGACGTGGGCGTTGACACTCATGCGCTGCTCCCTCTGGGGTCTGGACCGAACAACTGTCTACCAGCAGGGACTGACAATCCGGTGGCCGGGTCGCCGCCCGGGCGCATTGTCAGACCCTTGCCCTATGTTCGGGTCCTGGCTCCGGAGAGTGACCGCGGCAGGTGCGGCGGAGCCGTGGGTTCCGGCGTCCGCCGGGGTCCGGCCGTACGGCGAGGGAGGACTGATGTACCGCCAGGGCGATGTACTGATCGTGCCGGTCGAGGAGGACGCGGTCCCGCCGCGGGTGGCCGAACTGGCCGTGCAGCCCCGGGACGCGCGGGGTCGGATGGTGCTCGCGCTCGGCGAGGTCACCGGGCACGCCCACGCCGTGGTCGGCCCCGGCGAGCTGCGCCGCGAGACCGGGCCGTTCGGCGCGGGCTGGCTGCACCTGCCCGAGGGCGGCCGGGTGGTGCACGAGGAGCACGCCGCGATACCGCTGCCCCGGGGCTGGTACCGGGTGGTCCGCCAGCGCGAGTACGTGCCGGGCGCGGTGCGGGTGGTGGCGGACTGACGACGGCTCCGCCCGCCGTACGGGGGTCGGCGGGCGGGTGCGGACACGACGGCACGGCGCGGCCGGGGCCGAGGCACGGAACGGGAACGGACGGCCGGGTGGGGAGCCCGGCCGGGAACGGAGCAGGGATGGAGACGGTGTTCCACCACGAGGTCCACGCCGACCGGACGGAGGCACCGGCGCTGCCCGGGCCGGCCGAGGTCACGGCCCGCTGGCGGGCGGCCGCGGCCGCCACCGGGGCCGCCGACCGGGCGGCGGCCGAGCGCGCCGTCCGGGCCGCGTACCGGGCGGCCGGGCTGCCCGAGCCCGCGGCCGTCCGCTGGTTCGGCTCGCCGCTCGCCGCGACCGAGGCGGCGCTGGCGCTGCGGGCCGCCGGTGCGGAGAGCGTGCGCGAGGCCGTGCGCACCGGGCCGTGGGAGGAGGCCAGGCGACGGGCCGTCGAACAGGTCGGTGCCGTGGGGTGGGCGGGCCACTGGGCGCTGACCGGCGGTGAGCTCGGCCCGGTCACCACCGCGCTCGCCGACCGGCTGCGCAACGCGGTGCTCGACCGGCTCGCCCCCGAGGCCGACCGGGAGGAGGACGCGGCCGTGGCCGAGGACGCCCGGGCCCGGCGCACCACCGTCCGGCTCGCCCTGCTGGACGCCGTGCGCGGTCAGCACGACGCGCCGTGGTTCGCCGCCTTCGAGGCCGCCGGGCCGAGCGCCGACGCCGTCGCACCGCTCGCCGAGCTGGCCCGGGAGGTCGGCTGGTGGTGGCCGTACCGGGACGTCGCGCTGCTCAGCGAGCGGCCGACCGCCCTGCACCGCGACGAGGCCGGACGGCTCGACCGGGCGGACGGCCCGGCGCTGGAGTACGCCGACGGCTTCGCGCTGCACGCCTGGCGCGGCATGCCCGTGCCGGCCGAGTTCCTGGCCGGCCTCGCCGGGGTGACGGCCGAGCGGATCCGCACCGAGGAGAACGCCGAACTGCGCCGCGTCCTGCTGGAGCACTACGGCTACGAGCGCTACCTGGCCGACTCCGGCGCCGAGCCCGTCCACCGCGACGAGACCGGGGTGCTGTGGCGGATCGTCCTGCCCGACGACGAGCCGGTGGTGATGGTCGAGGTGGTCAACTCCACCCCCGAGCCGGACGGCACCCACCGCACCTACTGGCTGCGCGTCCCGCCGAGCACCCGCACCGCGCGAGCCGGGGTCGCCTGGACCTTCGGCATACCCGAGAGCGCCTACCACCCGCAGCGCGAGACCTGACCGGGGTGCCTCCCGGCATCCGGAGCAGGCCCCCGGGCTGCGCGTGTTGACCCTCACCCCACGTCAGGCCGCACGGTGGGGCGCAGTGAACGCACGGATGATCGGAGGGACGCATGAGCTGGTCGGTGGGCCAGGTCTCCGGCTTCGCCGGAGTCACGATCCGGACCCTGCACTACTACGACCGGTCCGGTCTGCTCTCGCCCAGTGAGCGCAGCCCGGCCGGCTACCGGCTCTACAACGGCGCGGACCTCGCCAAGCTCCAGCAGATCCTCTTCTACCGGGAACTCGGCTTCCCGCTCGACGAGATCGCCGACATCCTGGCGGATTCGCAGGCCAACGCGCTCGACCACCTGCTGGCGAGACGACAGGCCCTGACCGAGCAGATCGGCCGCCTGCAGAAGCTGGTCGTCGTCGCCGAGCGGGCCATCGAGGTGCAGCGCACCGGGGTCGAGCTGACCCCGGAGGAGCGCTTCGAGGTCTTCGGGGACGTGGTCTTCGACCTCAGCTACGCGGCCGACGCCCACCTCAAGTGGGGCGAGCGGGACAGCCACCAGGAGGCCCTGGCCCGCGCCGCCACCCACTCCAAGGAGGACTGGCAGCAGCTGATGGCGGAGGCGGCGGAGTGGCGGGTCCGGCTGCTGGAGGCCTTCGACGAGGGGCTGCCGGTCGACCACCGGACGGTGCTCGACCTCGCCGAGGAGCACCGGCAGCACATCACCCGGTGGTTCACGCCCTGCCCGCCGGAGATGCACGGCCGGATCGCCGACGACTACGAGGCGGACGCCCGCGCCTTCGCCCTCGTCGTCCCGCCGGCCGAGCAACGCCCCGGCCTGGCCGGCTACCTCCGCGCGGCCGTCGGCGCCAACGCCGAACGGCAGGAAGCCGAACGGCGCGACACCGAGCAGCAAGACGCCGAGCGGCGCGGCACTGAGCAGCAGGACGCCGAGCGGCACAACGAGAGCGACGTCGCCGGGGTGACCCGATGAGGATCCTCGTCACGGCCGCCGGATCGCACGGCGACGTCGCCCCCTACACCGGTCTCGGGGCGCGGCTGCGCGACGCGGGGCACGAGGTCGCTCTCGCGGCGCCCGAGGCCTTCCGCGGGCTGGTCGCCGACAGCGGCCTCGACTTCCGCCCGCTCCCGGTCGACCCGCGCGGGGCGGGCACCGGGTCGGCCGGTGGGCGCTCCGAACTGCTCGCACGGGCCGCGGTGTTCATCGGGCAGCTCGGCGACGCGCTCGCGGACGCTGCCGTACCCGGAGCCGATCTGCTCCTGCTCAGCACCACCACCGCACCGCTGGGCTGGCACCTCGCGGAGGCGATGGAGGTCCCCGGCATGGGGGTCTACCTGCAACCCACGCTGCCGACGCGGGAGTTCCCTCCGGTCGTCGGGGGCGGCCGCTCGCTCGGAAGCTGGGGCAATCGGGCGGCGGGGGCGCTCGGTCAGCGGGTCGTCGACCGTCTGCACGCGGAGGCCGCACGCCGGTTGCGGTCGCGGCTGGGCCTTCCGGCGATCTCCCAGACCGCGCGACGGCGGGCCGTGGAGCGGGCGAACTGGCCGGTGCTGCACGGCTTCAGTCCGACCGTCGTGCCGCGCCCGACCGACTGGCGGGAGGGGCTGCGGGTGGTCGGCAACTGGTGGCCGCACGTGGCGGAGGACTACTGCCTCCCGGCCGAGGTCGAGGACTTCCTCCGGGCCGGGCCGCCGCCGGTGTTCATCGGCTTCGGCAGCATGGCGGCGGGCCAGGGCCGGCGGCTGAGCGCCCTGGCGGTGGAGGCCCTGCGGTGGGCGGGCGTCCGGGGCGTGGTGCAGGCCGGCTGGGCCGGGATCGCCGGCGAGGGCGACGACGTGCTGACGGTCGGCGAACTGCCGCACGCCCGGCTGTTCCCGCACATGGCGGCCGTCGTCCACCACGCGGGCGCGGGCACGGCGGCTGCGGCACTGCGCGCGGGCGTGCCGAGCGTCCCGGTGCCGGTGACGGCGGACCAGCCGTTCTGGGCCGAGCGACTCACCCGGCTCGGTGCCGCCACCGCTCCGATTCCTTTCGCCGGCCTGACCGCCGACCGGCTGGCGGAGGCCGTCCGTCAGACCGTCGAGGGGCGGCGGCTGCGGGAACGGGCGCAGGAGGCGGCCCGCGCGATGGCGAAGGAGGACGGCGCGGGCCTGGTCGCGGAGGCGGTGATGGCAATGGGCCGGTAGGGGAGGAGGGGAGCGGCCCGCTGAGGCCTTCAGCGAGGGTCCGCTCCAGCCAGTCGGGCACCGTGGTGCTGCGGAGCTGCTGCGCCATGGGGCGCAGTGGTCGCCGGCGCCTTTGGCGACGGTGAGGACGGTGTGCCGTTCGGGGACAGCGGAGGAGGTGGTTTCGGCGGGCTCGGCTGATCCAGCGGCCCGGTGATCGCGGGTCGGTCCGTTCCGGTCAGGCCCGCAGGCCGTGGCGCTTGGTGTACACGAGGTGGAAGAGGAGCAGCGGCGCGGCGATCACCGGCCAGCTCAGGTTCATGGCGGCCGGGGCGGCGTCGACCGGAAGGAGGTAGGCGAAGGCGACTTGGGCGACGGCGTTGAGCAGGCTGGCGGCGCCCCAGGCCAGGGTGAGCACCCGGAGGCCGCGGCGGAACGCGGCGTCCTGCTCCCAGCGGGCCTCCCAGGCGCGCAGTCCGTCCTCGCCCGTCTTGGCCCGTACGAAGTTGCGGAAGACCACCAGCAGGGCCGGGCGGCCGTAGCCGACGGAGGCCAGCAGCCAGACGCCGAGGAGTCCGCCGAGCATGCCCGTCCAGGCTTCGCGGATCAGCAGGGTACGCGGGTCGCCGGTGAGCGCGGAGAGCACCACACCGAGGAGGATCATGCTCAGGACCAGCAGGGCCAGGAAGTCGACGCGACGGGTGCGGACCAGCCGTACGACCACGGTGACGGCGGGTACGGCGGCGGACCAGAGCAGGCACCACCACTGGTCCAGGCCCGCCGCGCGCAGCCCGTAGTAGACGGCGAGCGGCAGGCCGAGGTCGATCAGCAGTGGTAACAGCACGGCGGTTCGGCGTGGGGTGGCGTGGACGGTCACTTCGCCTCCTCGTTCCTGGTCGCGAGCGCGAAGAGGGTGACCAGCTCGCGCCCGTAGGCGCGGGCGTCGAAGTCGTCTCCGGTGGACAGCCGGTTGGCGGCCGCGTCGATCGAGGCGCGGATCGCCGTGGCCATCGCCCCGGCGTCGAACGGTCGGAAGTCACCGCTGAGCTGCCCGTCCCGTAGGTGCTGCACCAGCAGCGCCACGGGGGTGTCGAAGCCCGCCGAGCTGACCAGCGGGCTTCCGTCCTCCCGGCGGGCGTTGGCGAGGACGTCCACCAGCGCGCGCACCTCGACCGGGTGCTCCGCCAGGAACTCCAGGTTCGCCTCGATGTAGGCGGCCAGTTGTGCGGCCGGTCCGGTACGCGCGTGGATGCGCGGCTGCATGAAGGTCCGCGCCGCCTCCTGGACGGTGTCGACGAGGGCCTGGAAGAGGTCCTCCTTGTCCTGGAAGTGGTACGAGATCAGCCGCACGCTGGAGAGCCTCGCCCGCTTGGCGATCTGGGCGAACGAGGCACGGGCGTAGCCGAGTTCGGCGACGGTCTCGATCGTGGCGGCGACGATCTGGGTGCGCCGCGCATCGGTGGTGACGCTCCGGCCGGAGCCGCGGGCCGACGGGGGAGCGGCGGGGGCCGGGTCAGGTTTTACTCGCATGAGTAAAAATTAACATGCATCGGCAAAATCACGGGCGCCAAAAGCCGTGCCAACGGCCGTCAAGACGTCGGTGACCGGGGCTGGGGGCCGGCGGGAGGAGATCGGGAGGTAAGAAGGGGAGGGGCAGGAGGTGGGACGTCAGGGCGCCCGGGCGATCAGGACGGGCTGGACGAAGCCGGTGCCGGCGGGCTGCTCCCAGTGGATACCGGCCAGGCCGGCCTCGGTGGCGAAGGCGCTCAACTGCTCCTGGATGAGCGCCCAGTAGGTGGAGCGTCGGACGGAGACCTGCCACTCACCGCTCGTGTCCGGCAGGAGCTGGAAGAGTTCCAGGTCGTACCGCTCGCCGTCCTCGTGCCACTGCCAGAGCTGGAAGGCGACCGACCGTCGGCCGCCGTGCTCGGCGGTCTGCGGCGCGGTGGAGGCGGGCCGGGCGCGGCGCAGCTCGTCGTACGGGCGGGTGGTGACCAGCAGCAGTCTGCCCGGGCGCAGGACCCGCCGCATCTCACCGAGCGCGGTGCGGACGTCCTCGGCCGTGAGGAGGTGGGGCAGTGTGTTGTCGGCGCAGACCACGACGTCGAACCGGCCGTCCGGGAAGGGGAGTTCCCGCATGTCGGCTGCCGCGGCGGGCAGCCGGAGGCCGCGTTCGGCGGCCTCGGCGGCGGCGCGGGCGACGGCGACCGGGCTGAGGTCGGTGCCGGTGACGCGGTGGCCGAGCGCGGCCAGGCCGATCGCCTGGGTGCCGATGCCGCAGGCGCAGTCCAGAACCTCGGCGGGGCGGTCGCCGAGGTCCGTGCGGATCAGGGCGTCCAGCGCGGCGCCCTGATGGGCGAGCGAGGCGTTCCAGTCGCTGTAGAGGAGGTGGTAGTCGTCGGCGAAATCGTCGTAGAAGCGACCGAGGGAGGACTGGGTCATGGCGGCGGGGTCTCCACGGAGCGTCGGCGGAGCGGGCGGAAGAAGAGGACGTCAGGTCGGGGGGACGGAGAACGGCGGGTGCCGGACCCGGTGAGCGGGCCGACGCATCCGGGGAGGGTCGGCAAACTCACGCGACCGTGGTCGGCCGGTGGTGGGAGACTCACGCCCATGAAGCCCAATGATCCCAAGGACGACCTGCACCGCTACCTGAAGGCAGCCCGCGAAGCCGTTGTCTGGAAGCTCGAAGGACTGTCGGAGTACGACATCCGCCGCCCCCTGACGCCGACCGGTACCAACCTCCTCGGTCTCGTCAAGCACCTCGCCAGCGTCGAGCTCGGGTACTTCGGCCCGACCTTCGGGCGCCCGCACAACGAATCCCTCCCCTGGCACGAGGAGGGTGCCGAGCCCAACTCGGACATGTGGGCGCCCGCGGACGAGTCGCGCGAGGAGGTTCTCAGCCTCTACCGTCGTGCCTGGGCGCACGCGGACGCGACGATCGAAGCGCTCCCGCTCGACGCGATGGGCCACGTCGAGTGGTGGGGCGACGACGGAGACGTGACGCTTCAGCGGATCATGCTGCACATGACGGCCGAGACCAACCGGCACGCCGGCCACGCCGACATCGTCCGCGAGCTGATCGACGGCAAGGTCGGCATGAGGCAGGAGAACAGCAACATGGACGGCGGCGACGAGGCGTGGTACCAGGCTTACTGGAACCGACTGGAGGCGTCCGCCAAGGAGGCCCAGGCCAAGCAGGGCTGAGGTCGTTCGGGGAGGTGACCGCCTTGGGAGCCTTGTTGTCGGCTGCCTCCCCACACTCCTCGCACAGGGGTGGCGCCGGTTCCGGACGTTGACCTCGCCCGAGATGCGGGGGCCCCGCGACATCAAAACGTAACGCTTCCATGAGAAGTCGTCAGGCGTAAAGCCTTCCCCAAGTCCTGTTTAATCTGGCATGTTTCCTTCAATTCCCGCGCGATCCCCCTCACGCATGGGACGAATCGGAGGACACGTGTCACCCCTGATATCCCGGCGGCTCGGCCGCCCGGCCGCAGCCCTCGCCGTGCTCTCGGCCATGGCGTTCGCCACCCCCACCGCGTTCGCGACCGCCGCCACCGCTACCACCACCCCCACCGTCCCCGGCGCGGTCTCCGTGCCCGCCGTCCAGGCCCCCGCAGCCCAGGCCCCTGCCGCCCCCGCCGTCGCGGGCACCGCGGCCGGCTGGGCCGCCGGCACCCGGGCCTACCTGGTGATCAGCGCCCCCGCCGACATCGCCGCCGCCAAGGCCGCCGTCGCCGCCAAGGGCGGTACGGTCTTCGCGAGCTACGACGCGATCGGCGTCATCGTCGCCCACTCCACCAGTACCGGCTTCGCCGCCGCGCTGCGCTCCGTCACCGGCATCCAGCAGGTCGGCGCGACCCGCACCTCCGACGTGCCGGCCGACGCCTACAGCCCGGCCCTGCCCGCCAACCCCGCCCAGTCGGCCACCACGCTCACCGAGTCCAACCGATGGGACATGACCCAGATCAAGGCGGACCAGGCCTGGAGCGTCAGCACCGGCTCGCCGACCGTCAAGGTCGGCGTGCTCGACACCGGCGTGGACGACCAGCACCAGGACATCGCGCCGAACTTCGACGCTGCCGACTCGGTCTCCTGCGCGTACGGCAAGCCCGACACCCGCAGCGGCGCCTGGCGGGACGTGGACACCCACGGCACCCACGTCGCCGGGACCATCGCGGCCGCGAAGAACGGCAAGGGCGTCATCGGCGTCGCGCCGGGCGTGAAGGTCGCCTCCGTCCGGATCGCCGAGCCGACCAGCACCCTGTTCTTCGCCGAGAACACCGTCTGCGGCTTCGTCTGGGCCGGTGACCACGGCTTCAAGGTCACCAACAACAGCTACTACACCGACCCGTGGCAGTTCAACTGCCCGGACGACCTCGACCAGGCGGCCCTCATCGAGGGCGTCAAGCGCGCCCAGGAGTACGCCGAGGGCAAGGGCTCGCTCCAGGTCGCCGCGGCCGGCAACTCCGACTACGACCTGGCGAACAAGACCACCGACACGGCGAGCCCGAACGACTCCACCCCGACCACCCGCACCATCAGCAACGCCTGCCTCGACATCCCCACCGAACTTCCGGGCGTGGTGACCGTCGCTGCCATGGGCAGCGGCAGCGGCAAGGCCTCCTACTCCAACTTCGGACGGGGCGTCATCGATGTCGCGGCGCCCGGCGGCGACGGTGCCACCGGCGTCTACTCGACCCTGCCCGGCGGCAAGTACGGCACCAAGAGCGGCACCTCGATGGCGTCCCCGCACGTCACCGGCGTCGCCGCGCTGATCGCCAGTGCCGACCCCTCGCTCACCCCGGCCGACATCCGGTCCCGGCTGGCGAGCCAGGCCAACGACCTGGCCTGCCCCGCCTCCGACAGCCGCTGCACCGGTACCACCGCCAACAACGCCTTCTTCGGCGAGGGCCAGGTCGACGCCCTGAAGGCCGTCGGCGGCGGCACCCCGCCCACCGGCAAGTACTTCGAGAACACCGCCGACGTGGCGATCGCCGACAACACCACGGTGGAGAGCCCGCTCACCGTCACCGGCGTCACCGGCAACGCACCCGCGACGCTCAAGGTCGGCGTGGACATCAAGCACACCTACCGCGGTGACCTGGTCCTCTCCCTCGTCGCCCCGAACGGCACGGTCTACCTCCTGGAGGACTTCCCGAACAGCGACGGCACCGACAACGTGGCCAAGGCCTACACGGTCAACGCCTCGGCGAGTGTGGCGAACGGCACCTGGAAGCTCCGGGTGAAGGACGGTGCCTCCGGCGACACCGGCACGATCGACGCCTGGAACCTC
This sequence comes from Kitasatospora sp. Xyl93, assembly GCF_055383135.1. Lineage (NCBI taxonomy): Bacteria > Bacillati > Actinomycetota > Actinomycetes > Kitasatosporales > Streptomycetaceae > Kitasatospora > Kitasatospora sp. Xyl93. The sequence goes on from NZ_AP029185.1 coordinate 7,728,691, forward strand.
ACCTTCTGATCCCGCCGTTCCGGCCGACGCCTGACGCCTGACGCCTGACGCCTGACGCCTGACGCCCGACGCCTGACGCCCGGCGCCTGACGCCCGGCGCCTGACCTCTGACGCCAGATCCCTGATGCCTGACACCCGACCGCGTCGGGTGTCAGGCATCAGGCGTCAGACGGCCGGTACCGCGGGCAGGACGCCGCCCACCGCCACGGTGGCGGCGCACCCGGCGTTCTCGCCGCCGGAAGGGAGCCCGCCGGAAGGGAGCCCGCCGGAAGGAAGGCCGCCGGAAGGAATCCCGCCGCGAGGAAGCCCGCCGGGACGCAGCCCCGGCGGGCCGGCGCCGGACCTCAGGACTGCGCGACCAGGTCCAGGTACGCGTCGTGCCAGAGGTCCTCGTCACCGTCCGGCAGCAGCAGCACGCGGTCCGGCCGGAGGGCCTCGATGGCGCCCGGGTCGTGGGTGACCATCACGATCGCGCCCGGGTAGGTGCCGACCGCCGCCAGGACCTCCGTACGGGAGGCCGGGTCGAGGTTGTTGGTCGGCTCGTCCAGCAGCAGGACGTTGGCGCCGGAGTGCACCAGGGCGGCCAGGGCGAGCCGGGTCTTCTCGCCGCCGGACAGTACCGCGGCCGGCTTGTCGGCGTCGTAGCCCCGGAAGAGGAACGCGCCGAGCACGTGCCGCAGTTCGCCGTCGGTCAGACCGGGCGCGGCCGCGGCGAGGTTGTCGCGCACGCTGAGCGCCGGGTCGAGGGTGTCGTGCTCCTGGGCGAAGTAGCCGAGCCGCAGGCCGGTGCCGGGGACGACCCGCCCGGAGTCCGGCGTCTCCCGGCCGGCCAGGATGCGCAGCAGGGTGGTCTTGCCGGCCCCGTTCAGCCCGAGCACGACCAGTCGGCTGCCGCGGTCCACGGCCAAGTCCAGGCCGGTCAGCACGGGCCGCCCGGCGTAGGACTTGGCGAGGCTGACCGCGCCGAGCGGCGTCCGGCCGCACGGGGCGGGCTCGGGCAGCCGGATCCGGGCGGTGCGCTCGGCCTGCCGGAGGGGTTCGAGCTCGGCGAGCATCCGGTCGGCCCGGCGGGCCATGCTGCGGGCGGTGGTCGCGGTGGCGACGTTGGCCCGCATCCGGTCGGCCTGCGCGTGCAGGGAGGCGGCCTTGCGCTCGGCGTTGGCCCGTTCCCGGGTACGGCGGCGCTCGTCGGCGGCGCGCTGGGGGGCCCTGACCCCGGATGTTGGACACGGGGTTATGCGGCTTGGGCGAGTGTAGTTGATGTTGTGCTGAGGGCGGTCTCGTAGGCGATCGGGCTGCGGTATCCGAGGCTGCTGTGGCGGCGGACTGTGTTGTAGCGGTGGAGCCAGCGGAAGAGCTCCAGGCGGGCCTCGCGCTCGCTTGACCAGCTCTTTCGGCCTTGGAGGGTCTCGCGTTTCGCCGTCGCGTTGAAGCTCTCCGCGAGCGCGTTGTCAGCGCTGGACCCGACCGCGCTCATCGACTGCCGGACGCCGGCCCGGCGGCAGGCCTCGGCGAAGACCCTGCTGCTGTACTGGGAGCCGTGATCGGTGTGCATCACCGCCCCGTGCAGGCTGCCGCGGGTCCGCTCGGCCGCGGCCAGGGCGTCGATGACCAGCTCGGCGCGCATGTGGTCGGCGATTGCCCAGCCGGCCAGCCGGCGCGAGCACAGGTCGATCACGGTCGCGAGATAGCAGAACTTGCCGCCGCCGACCGGCAGATACGTGATGTCGCCGACGTACTTCCGGTTGGGCTGCTCGGCGGTGAAGTCGCGGCCGACCAGGTCCGGGGCCTTCGCCGCGGCGGGGTCCGCGATGGTGGTGCGGTGCTTGCGCCGCAGCCGCAGCCCGGCGATCTGGGCGGCGTTCATCAGCCGGGCGACCTTCTTGTGGTTCACGACGTCGCCCTGGTCGCGGAGCTCGGCCGTGACGCGCGGGACGCCGTAGGTGCCGTCCGAGGCGGCGTGGACCGCGCGTATCCGCGCGGTGACCTCGGCGTCCGCGGCCTGCCGGGCGGCGCGGTCGGGGGCGGTGGTCTGCCAGTAGTAGAAGCTGGACCGGGCGATGCCCAGGACCTGGCACAACCGCTTGACGCCGTAGCGGCGCTGGTGGTCGGCAACGAACTGGCAGCGGTTCACCAGCGCGTCTCCCCTGCGAAATACCGGGCGGCCTTGCGCAGGATGTCGCGCTCCTCCTCCAGCTCGCGGATCCTCTTGCGCGCGGCCGCCAGCTCGGCCTGCACCGCGTCAGCGGCCGGAACCGCCGCGAGAGCCCCGGCCGCCGAGTGCGAGGCGGGACGGCGTCCGTCGGCGGTCCGAATCCAGTTGCGCAGGGTCTCGGTGTTCACCCCGAGGTCCTCGGCGACCGACTTGATCGTCGCCCCCGGCCGGGACCGGTACAACGCGACCGCGTCCACCTTGAACTGCGGCGGGTAGTGCTTCATCACCATCTGTGCAGGACTCCTGTCCACCCGGACCATCAAGATCCAAGTGTCTCTGGTGTCCAACATCCGGGGTCAGGGCCCGGGTCAGATAGGCCTGCCAGCCCGTGTTGTGGACGTCGATCACGGCGCGCTGCGGGTCCAGGTGGAAGACCCGGTTGACGGTCTCCGCCAGCAGGCCGGGGTCGTGGCTGATCAGCACCAGCCCGCCCTGGTGGGCGGCGAGGAAGCCGCGCAGCCAGGCGACGGAGTCGGCGTCCAGGTGGTTGGTGGGCTCGTCCAGCAGCAGGGTGCCGTGGTCGGCGAAGAGGATGCGGGCCAGTTCGACCCGGCGGCGCTGGCCGCCGGAGAGCGTGCCGACGGGCAAGTCCATCACCCGGGTGGGCAGGCCGAGCCCGGCCGCGACCCGGGCGGCCTCGGCCTCGGCGGCGTAGCCCCCGCGGGACTGGAACCCGGCCTCGGCCCGGACGTACGCGTTCATCGCCCGGCGTTCCTCGGCCGGCGATCCGGCCCGGGCCATCGCCGCCTCGGCGGCGCGCAGGGCCCGGACGGCGGTGTCCAGGCCGCGGGCGGACAGGATGCGGTCGGTGACGGCGGTCGAGGGGTCGGCGGCGCGGGAGTCCTGCGGGAGGTAGCCGACGGCGCCGGTCCGGGTGACCGTGCCGGCGGCGGGTGCCAGCTGTCCGGCCAGGGTGGCGAGCAGGGTGGTCTTGCCGGCGCCGTTGCGGCCGACGAGGCCGATCCGGTCGCCGGGGGCGATGTGCAGGGTGACGTCGGACAGCAGCAGGCGGGCGCCGACGCGCACGTCGACACCACGGGTGGTGATCATCGGGTAACGCTCCGAAATAACTAGCGAACAGACGGGTGGCGTGGAAGCGGGCCGTCGGCTAGGAGATTCGGGGCGTGGACATGAGGACCACGGTAGCGCGCGGAGAGGAACCGGCGCATTCGAATTGACGGACGGACCCCGAACCGGTGGGTGCACCCGGATCCGATGGGGCGGTTTCGGCCACGCCGCGCGGCGGATGGCGCACGGAGCCGTCTTGTCGTGGCCACGTCGTCATCGCTTGCATGGCCGCATGCCCCGACGCGACCTCGTACTCCTGACCGATCACAGCTCGACCGAAGGCAGCCGGAAGGTGCTCGCCGCCGCCGCGCGGACGCTGATCGGCCGGGAGCCCGTACAACTCGACGCCCGGCACTTCATGACCGGCGGCAACGGCCTGATCGAGGCCGACGACGCGGGCGGGATCCGGCTGACGGGCGGCGGCCGGACGGCGACCGCCGAGACGGTGATCGTCTACGAGATCCCGCCGCACCGGCGCCGGGCGTTCGAGGACTGCCAACGGCGGCTGCGCGGATTCGGCGCCCGCTCGCTCGGCACCGACGCCGCGGCGTGGCGGGCGGCCACCGAGAAGGACCTCACCGTCGCCCGTTTCGTCCGGGACGGCGTGCCGCACATGCCCAGCATCGCGCTCTCCGAGCCGAGCCCGGAGGACGCCGCCGAGGCCTTCGCGGCCCTCGGTGGCGACGTCTGGGCCCGGCCGTGCGTCGGGATGGGCGGCGACGACGTCTTCCACATCACCACCGGTGCCCAGCTCGACGCCGCCGCACGGCACTACGCACAGACCAAGGCGGACTGGCTGCTCGCCCGTGACGCCCGGAACTTCCTCCCCGACGGGCGGCGCCACCAGTACCGGGTGGTGGTGCTGAACGGGCGGGTGGTCCGGGCGGTCGAGCACGTCCAGGCGGACCCGGACGCGCCCTGCAACGAGAGCCGGGGAGCCGTCTCCACGCTGCTCGACTACACCGAACTCCCGGACGGGCTCGCGGAGTCGGCCGTCGCGGCGGCCACTTCCCTGGGGCTCGACCTCGCCGGCGTGGACCTCGCCGCCGAGAGCGGCGGCGTGGTCTTCGAGGTCAACGTCCACCCCGCCTTCGGCCTGCGCGGCCTGGAGCAGGTGGCGCTGCCGTACGTCGCCGCGCACCTAGGGGAGTAGCACCGGCGGCGGTCCGCCCCGCCTCGGCCGACCCCACCGCCCGACCCCACCGCCCGACCCCACCGCCCGACCCCACCGCCCGCCGGCAGCGCCCCCGGCGGCCGCCCTCGGCCCCGCGTCCCCCTCAGCCGCGCAGCACCGACGCGAGCACCGAGGGCCGGAACAGCAGCGACGGCGGCTCCACCAGCGACATCACCTCGTGGAACGCCTTGGTGACCGCCGGGTCCCGGGTGCTGCCCGCCAGCACCTTGTCGAAGAAGCGGTGCTGGAGCTCGATCAGGGCGCCGGAGGGCGCGCCGGTGGTGGTACGGAAGCGGGCGTCCTCGGCGCAGGAGATCATCCACGGGACCTTGGACGCCGTGGCGACGGCGCGCCGCGCGGCCCGGGCCGTGGTGTGCCCGATGCCGCCGTGCCGCTTGGCGGTGCGGCGCAGCTCCCGGGCGCAGAACAGGGCGACGGTGACCCCCTGCCCGTACACCGGGTTGAAGGTGCTCGCGGCGTCACCGACCACCACCAGCCCGTCCGGGCAGCTGCGCTCGTAGTGCCGGCGCACGCCCGGGCCGGGGTGGAACCCCCGTACCTCGCCCGCCGGTTCGGCGTCCCGCAGCACCTCGTGCAGCAACGGGTCGCGCAGCAGGCCCAGGTGCTCGGTGAAGCCCTCCTCGCCGGCCGCCGGCTCGGCGCCGCGCATCCCGGCGAGGCTGACGATCCAGCGGTCGCCCTCGACCGGCAGCAGCACGCCCAGCCGCGGCGCGTCCGGGGCCTTGGTCTGGATGTAGACCGCTCGGTCGCCGAGGTCGGCCCCGGCCGGGCGGTGGAAGATCCGGGAGGCGTAGGAGACGCCGGCGTCCACCCGCTCCTCGGGCACCGGCGGGCACCCCAGTTCGGTGAGCCACTTCGGCACCGAGGTCGAGCGGCCGGTCGCGTCCACCACCAACTCCGCCGGTATCTCGCGGACTTCGCCGCGATCCGGGCCGCGCTCGCGGATCTTCACCCCGGTCACGGCAGTCGCCGAGCCGAGCAGTCCGACCGCGTCCGTCCCCTCCAGGAGCTCGATCGCGGGGTGGGCGCGGAGCCGGTCCAGCACGAACGAGTCCAGCAGCGGCCGGGTGCAGGAGAGGAAGCTCATCTGTGCCGGGTACTCGGCCAGCCATCCGGCGGAGCAGAGCCACTTGACGTCCGAGACGGACACCCGCCGCGCGCCGGCGGCCGCCAGCTCCTGCCTGATGCCGGGCATCATCTCCTCGAGCAGCCGGTGCCCGGCCTCCAGCACCAGGTGGGCGTGCCGGCCCTGCGGCACCCCGGCCCGGAACTGCGGCCCCGCCGGGTACCGGTCCCGCTCCACCACGACGATCCGCTCAGCGAACCCGCGCAGCGCCCACGCGGCCGCCATCCCGGCCAGCCCGCCGCCGATCACCACCGCCGTACCCAGCCCCGAGGCCCTCTCCGAAGAAGTCATGACACGTAGCGTAGTGGCGCGGTCGCCTCCGCGTGATCGCTTCGCTCCGGAGGAACGTCCCTGCCGGGCAGGGAGGTTGACGCCTGGCCGGCCCGTCCTGGCCAAGCCGGACCGGACCGGGCCGAATCAGACCGGGAGGGGCGGATACGGGCGGCCGCGAGTGCCGGTCGCGGGCGCCGGGCACGACCTGCGGCGGGGCCCGGTCCGAGCCCGGGGCGCGCGGGTACTAGACTCGACGGGGTTGTGCTGGCGCCTTTCCGGTGCGTGAGCGCTCGGCGCCCAGGAGGTGAGAGCTGTGGAGTGCAGTAGTACGGGTCGAAGTCGGCCCCGATCCCGGTTGTCCCGCACCACTCGCGGCCCCCGGCACACCTCCTCCCGTACGGCTCCCGCGCGGCACTGACCTCGTCCTCCCGACGAGGTGCCGCCGGTCGCGCCGTGCGCGTGGCGGCCGGCCGGGCGCCTCCGGTCCGCCGTGTTCCGTACGGCGGCCGGGCAACTCCCGTGGAGGTCCCGCCATGTCCGACTGGCGTGTGCGCGCCGTGCGCGCGAGCAAGCGTCCGTTCTCCCGTACCGTCGTCCGGCCCGCCGACACCCAGCCGGCGCCCGAGCACTCGATGGACCCGCGCCCGGACCAGCCGGTCGAACCGGTGACGCTGGAACGTTCCGTCGTGGACGCGGCGGTCTACCGGGACGGCCACCGGATCGAGGCGCCCACCGACCTGGCGGACATCTACCGCAAGCTGCCCGACCGGCCCGGAACGATGGCCTGGATCGGCCTGTTCCGCCCCGCCGAGACGCAGCTGCTGGAGGCCGCCGACCGGTTCAACCTGCACGAACTGGCCGTCGAGGACGCCATCGTCGCCCACCAGCGGCCGAAGCTGGAGCGCTACGGCGACACCCTGTTCGTGGTGCTGCGCGCCGCCCGCTACCTGGACGAGGCGGAGGAGGTCGACTTCGGCGAGATCCACCTCTTCGTCGGCCCCGACTTCGTGATCACCGTCCGCCACTCCCAGGCCCCGGACCTGTCGGCGGTGCGCCGCCGCCTGGAGGACGACCCGGAGCTGCTGGCGCTCGGTCCGGAGGCGGTGCTGTACGCGGTGCTGGACGCCGTGGTGGACGGCTACGCGCCGGTGATCGCCGGCCTCCAGCACGACATCGACGAGATCGAGACCGAGGTGTTCGGCGGCGACCCGCAGGTCTCCCGCCGCATCTACGAACTGTCCCGCGAGGTGATCGAGTTCCAGCGCGCCACCCGCCCGCTGCTGGAGATCATGAAGAGCCTGGAGGCGGGCTTCGGCAAGTACGGCACCGACGAGGAACTCCAGCGCTACCTGCGCGACGTCGCCGACCACGCCACCTACGCCGCCGAGCGGGTGGACGGCTTCCGGCAGATGCTCCAGAACATCCTGACCGTCAACGCGACGCTGGTCTCGCAGCGGCAGAACGAGGAGATGAAGCAGCTCGCCGAGGCGGGGCACGCGCAGAACGACGAGATCAAGAAGATCTCCTCCTGGGCGGCCATCCTCTTCGCGCCGACGCTGATCGGCACGGTGTACGGGATGAACTTCGAGGAGATGCCGGAGCTCAAGTGGGCCTTCGGCTACCCGTTCGCGATCGGGTTGATGGCGCTGGTGTGCACCGGGCTGTACCTGGTGTTCAAGAAGCGGGACTGGCTGTAGGGCCCGCGTCCTGGCGCGTGCGGGGCGGCACGCGCCGGGGCCCGCGCGCCGGGGCTCGCGCGTGCCGGTGAGCGGGACCGCGCGGTTGCCGCCGTTCCTCACCGGACGGTGACAACTCGGCCTCGGTCCAAGGACGTTCGGTACCCGCGCGGGCGGGGCGGGGGACTCTTCCGGGGACGGGGAGGAGGCCCGATGCGGGCGGTGGCGGGGATGGTGGTGACGGCCGTGGCGATCGGCCTGCTGTTGGGCGGGGCGGCGGCCCTGCTGCTGTTCGTCCTCGCGGACTGGTTCGATCCGATCGCGCGGTGGGTGCACGAGTACGGGTTCCTCCCCTGGGGCCGTGAGGCGCCCTGACACCCGGACCCGCCCCGGGCACCCCCGCGTACCCCGATGCGCCCTGACGCCCCGACGCGACCCGGACACCCCGACGCGCCCTGACGCCCCGGGCCTACCCGTGCCGCAGCCGCTCGTACTCGGCCTCCGGGTCCAGCTGCCGCCGGTACTCGACGTGCAGCCGGACGGTGCCGTCCGCTCCGGCCAGGCGGTCGAGCGGGCCCCGGGCGGCCGGGAGCGGGCGGGGTAGCGGCCACTGCTGGGCCAGGACGGCCAGCGGGGAGCCGTCGGCGGCGTACACCACCCAGGTGGCGAGGCCACCGCCGATCAGCGGGAGGCGGGGGCGGGGGAGCCCGAGGGCGGTGAGCGCCGCCGGGGCGTCCAGACCGTCGGGGAGGAGGACGGTCTCGGCGTGCGGGGCGTCGGCGTCGTCGCCGGCCGCGACGCTGTCCCGGGTGAGGAGGAGGCGCATGACGGGAGGATAGGTCGGGCCGGCGGACGCGCTGCGGTGACCCCCAGGGGTGGCGGCCGGGGCCTCACCCGTGTGCCGGATTGACAAGGGGCCTTGCCGTACCGGCAAATGACAGGCATGGCCGACGAAGAGTTCGAGAACGTCCTCACCACGGTGGGCCCGCGGCTGCGGGCGCTGCGCCGCGAGCGCGGCACCACGCTCGCCAAGCTCGCCGCCGCGACCGGCATCTCGCTCAGCACGCTGTCCCGGCTCGAATCCGGGCAGCGCAAGCCGACGCTGGAGCTGCTGCTGCCGCTGGCCCGGGAGTACCGGGTGCCGCTGGACGAACTGGTCGGCGCCCCGGCGACCGGCGACCCGCGGATCCACCCGCGCCCGGTGACCAGGAACGGCCAGACCATCGTCCCGCTCACCCGGCACCTGGGCGGGCTGCACGCCTACAAGCACATCGTGCCGCCGGGCCGGAACGCCGGGCCAGAGCTGGAGTTGAAGGTCCACGAGGGGTACGAGTGGCTGTACGTGCTGTCCGGGCGGCTGCGGCTGGTGCTCGGCACCCACGACCTGGAGCTGACGGCCGGTGAGGCCGCCGAGTTCGACACCCGCACCCCGCACGCCTTCGGCAACGCGGGCCCGCAGCCGGTGGAGTTCCTCAGCCTGTTCGGCCCGCAGGGCGAGCGCATCCACGTCAGGGCGCGCCCGGGAACCTCTGTTCGGTAGGTTCGTTCCTGACAGGGGGTCTTCGTACCGGCTCCCACCAGGCCGTCGGAGGGGCCGAGGAGATGAGTGTGCAGCAGAGCGCGGAGTCCGGGGAGAGCGGCGGAGCAGGGGAACGCGGGGAGGCCGGGAACGGCCGGCCGGAGGCGGGCCCGGGTACTGCGGAGGCGCAGGACGCGGACGCGGGCGCGGGCTCGGGCGCCGGTGCTCCCGAGGAGGCCGACGCCCCCGCGAAGACCGGCAAGGAGGCCGAGCGCGCCCGGAAGAAGCGCCCGTTCTGGCAGGAACTGCCGATCCTGCTGGTGATCGCGCTGCTGCTCTCGCTCGGCATCAAGACCTTCTTCGTGCAGGCCTTCTCCATCCCCTCCGGCTCGATGGAGCAGACCCTCGCGATCGGTGACCGGGTGCTGGTGGACAAGTTCACCCCGTGGTTCGGCGCCGAGCCCGAGCGCGGCGAGGTGGTGGTGTTCCGCGATCCGGGCGGCTGGCTGGAGGGCACGCCGACGACCTCCGGCGACTCCGTGATGGGCACCGTCCAGAAGGCGCTCAGCACCGTCGGCCTGATGCCCTCGGCGGACGAGAAGGACCTGATCAAGCGGGTGATCGCGGTCGGCGGGGACACCCTCGACTGCGAGGTGGGCGCGCCGCTGAGGGTGAACGGCGTGGCGCTGGACGAGCCGTACCTGTTCCCCGGCTCGACGCCCTGCGACAACGACCCGGTCGGCACCATCACCGTGCCCAAGGGCAAGCTCTGGGTGATGGGCGACCACCGCAACAACTCGCGGGACTCCCGCTGGCACCACAACCAGAGCGGCGACGGCTTCGTGCCCGTGGACAACGTGGTCGGCCGGGCCTTCGTGGTCGCCTGGCCGGTGTCCGACTGGTCCACCCTGCCGGTCCCGGACACCTTCGACAAGGTGCCGGCCGGGGCAGTGGGCGCGGCCGGCGTCCCTGCCGGGACGACGCCGTTCGAGGCGCCGCCGGCACCGGAGGCCGCCGCACTGGCCGGCATCGTGCCGCTCGCCCTGTGGCAGCGGAGGCGGTCGGCGCGCGGGGCGGCGGCGCCCACGGAACCGTCGCGCGGAGCGTAGCCGCAACAGACGTACGCGCGCCCCCGGCGGACCGGCCTGGATCGATCGTCTTCGACAGAACTCACCCATCGGTCTCTACACGCCTGTAGAGTTCGGTGGGTGAGCTGTACCCCCGGCTGACGGCCGCCCCAAGGGCGTCCGGCCGCCGGGGCCGGGCCGGGGAGGCGGAGCCGTGATGGAGAGTCAGCGCAGTCCCGAGGTCGCCGGAGACCGGGCGGACCCGCAACCGGCGGACCGGGACGTCCGGTGGGTCTACCAGCCGGTCGAGGTGCACCTCGGCGGCGGCACCTGGGCGCTCGGCCGGATCAGTGCGTGGTGGCAGGACGCGGCCGGGCAGCGCTGGTGCCGGCTGCGGGTCGGCCGCAGCGGACAGCCCGCGCTCTGGCAGCTGTTCGACCCGTCGCGGGTGCAGTTGCTGCCGGTGTCCGGGCTCTGAGCGGGCCGGCCGGGACGTCCCGGCGGCACCGGTCGGAGATCCCCTGCGAGTGGCCGGGGTCCACGGCGGCAGCAACTGCCATGGCCTGTGCGAGCGGCACGGCACCGCCGTGGGCTGCCATTTCGCCTGCCACCACTGCCCGGAACCTGGCGGTCGACGTCCGAACCGTTCCGGATCGGTCGGACACGGGCGACGCGGCGCTGACGTCTCCTCGGGCGCCCCGCCGGCCCGGTGTGGCGAATTCCGGGCTCCGGGGGGAACCCCTGCGGCCGGACTCGACGTCATCCTCCGCGGTTGCCACGCGTGCCCGTCGACAGCGGCGGGGCGGGTGGCCCGCGGCCGGAGGCGATCCGAGCAGGGGCCGGCGCTTCGGATTCTTACACTGCTGTAGAAGAGCAGTGGAGCATACTGGGCGCGGATGGGAAGACCAGCTGGTCAGACCATGACTGCCTGGACTCGTATGAGGAGCACGATGACTGATCGGATCGCACGTTCGATAGCCGGCGCCCTGGTGGCCCTGCTGGCCGCCGTCGGCCTCACCGCCGCGGCTTCGGGCGCGGCGGCGGTGGCCGCACCCCGAACCGTCGCGGCCGCCGCCGCGAACCCGGGCGCGGCAGGCACGCAGGGTGCCGAGGCCGTGGACTCCGGCCGGCAGGTCCGCACCGAGGCGCGTGCCGCGGCCGCCGTCGACGCCGCTCACCTCGCGTCCAAGGACGAGAAAAAGAAGAAGAAGAAGGGTTTCTTCGCCAAGCTGGGCAAGTTCCTGCTGGTCGTGGTCATCCTGCTCATCGTGCTCGTCGTGCTGCTGATCGTCGGGATCGTCTACGCCGCCAAGCGGATCTTCAGCCGACGCAAGTAGCCGGGGGGCGGGGCCGCAGGCGAGAGGTCCGCGGCCCGCACGCGGCCGCGACGGTGCGTTCGCCGCCGCCCCCAGGGCGGTGGAACCGGAACGACTGCCCGACCAGGGCCACTTGACGGCGATTGGCCCTGGTCGGCGCGCCGGGGCCGGCCGAGGATGAGCGCCATGAACGACTTCCACCCCGACGGGGCCCCGCACGCCACCTCCGGTACGAACGACGGGCTGCGCCCCGAGAGCCGGGTCGTCCACCCGCCGCTCGCCGAGGTGACCGGCAGCCGTCCGCTCGGCGTCCCGCTGCACCAGGGCCACCTGTTCGCCTTCGAGACCAGCGACGCGCTCACCGAGGCCCACGGCGGACCGGACGGCGCCTTCTTCTACAACCGCTTCGGCAACCCCACCGTCCGCTCGCTGGAGCAGGCCGTCGCCGGACTGGAGGGCGGCACCGGCGCCGTGGCCACCGCCTCCGGCATGGGCGCGATCAACACCGCGCTGCTCGCCCTGCTGCGCGCCGGCGACCACGTGATCGCCCAGCGCAGCCTGTACGGCGGCACCGTCAGCGCGCTGACCGACCTCACCGAGCGCTGGGGCGTCGAGGTCACCTACGTGAGCGGCGACGACCCCGCCGGGGTGGATGCCGCGCTGCGTCCCACGACCCGGGTGCTGCTCCTGGAGACCGTCTCCAACCCCACCACCCGGGTCACCGACCTGCCCGGGCTGATCGCCGTCGCCCGGCGGGCCGGGGTGGTGAGCGTGGTGGACAACACCTTCGCGACCCCGCTGCTGTGCCGCCCGATCGAGCACGGCGCGGACATCGTGGTCCACTCGGTGACCAAGTACCTCGGCGGGCACTCGGACGTCCTCGGCGGGATCGCCGTCTTCGCCGACCCGGAGCTGCACCACCGGGTCTGGCGGCGTTCGCTCGAACTCGGCGCCTGTGCCGACCCGTTCGCCGCCTGGCTGACCCTGCGCGGCATGCAGACCCTCGCCCTGCGGGTCCGCCGCCACTGCGAGACCGCGCTCGACCTGGCCGGCCGGCTCGCCGCCCACCCCGCGGTCACCGCGGTCCACTACCCGGGCCTGCCCACCCACCCCGACCACGAGCGCGCCCGCCGCCTGCTGCCCGACGGCCACGGCGGGGTCCTGGCCTTCGACCTGGCCGGCGGGCGCGAGGCGGCCGCGACGTTCACCGAGTCCGTCCGGCTCGCCTCGCTCGCCCCCTCCCTGGGCGACGTGCACACCCTGGTGCTGCACCCGGCCAGCACCTCCCACCGGCAGCTGTCGGACGGGGAATTGGCGGCGGTGGGCATCGGGCCGGGCACGGTGCGGGTGTCGGTCGGCATCGAGCACCCGGAGGACATCTGGGCGGACCTCCGGCAGGCGCTGGCGAAGGTGTGAGCCCGGAGGGGGAGCCGGTAGGGCCCGGCCGCCCGGTGGTCCGTCAGCGCTGCCGGGGCCGGGCCACCAGGAGCGCGATGTCGTCCTCGACGGCCTGGGCCGGGGCCAGGGCTTGATCCTGAGCTTGGGCCGGGGCGAGCGAGGCGAGGACGGCGTCGAGCAGGTCGTCGAGGTCCCCGGTGGCGGGCAGGCGCAGGGCCGCGAGGCGCCCCAGGGAGACGTCGATGTCCTCGCCCCGGCGCTCGACCAGGCCGTCGGTGTAGAGCAGCAGGGTCTGGTCCGGCAGGAGCGGGTGGGCGGTCTGCTGGTAGCCGCCGAGCCCGGTGCCGAGCGGCGGGCCGGTGGGGACGCGCAGCAGCTCGGTCGGGCGGTCGGGCGCGATCAGGGCGGGCGGCAGGTGGCCCGCGCTGGAGAAGGTCCAGCGGCCGCGGCCCGGGTCGGCGAGGGCCAGCAGGCAGGTCGCGGGGCGGGCGGAGTCGTCGGCCGAGACGACGTTGTCGAGCTGACGCAGGATCCGGTGCGGGGGCAGGTCCATCCCGGCGAGGTCGCGCAGCGCGGAGCGGTAGTGGCTCATGTCGACGGCGGCCTCCACGCCGTGCCCCATGACGTCGCCCATCGCCAGCAGGGTGCGGCCGAACGGCAGCCGTACCGTCTCGAACCAGTCGCCGCCGACCACCGAGGCACTTCCGGAGGGCAGGTAGCGGGAGGCGAGGGAGAGGTTCTGGTGCGGGTTGCCGGGCTCGCTGAGCAGGGCCCGCTGGAGTTCCAGGGCGATGCCCTGGGAGCGGGCGAAGCGGCGGGCGTTGTCGAGGGCGGTGGCGGCCCGGGCGGCGAGGTCGCCGAGCAGGGCGGCGTCGTCCGGGGTGAAGGCCGGGGTGGCGGCGGTGCGGCCGAGGGTGAGCAGCCCGATCAGGCGGCCCCGGGCGGCCAGCGGCAGGACCAGCAGCGAGGCCGTCCCGGCCGGGCAGGCGTCCGCGGGCCCGGGCTCGGGGAGCACGGCGACGCCGCCGGCCAGGCTGCGGGCGGCGGCCGAGCCCTCCCGGTGGCGGATCGATTCGCCGGGCCGGGGCAGCCCGGCGAGGGCGGCGGTCAGCGCGGGTGCGGACCGGGCGCCGACGCGGTGCAGCCGCCGGGCCACGCCGTGGCCCGCCCGGGCGGGTTCGGCCTCCGGCGGCAGGACGTCCACGGTGGCGAGGTCGGCGAGCCGGGGCACGGCGAAGGCGGCGAGCTCGGCGCCGGTGGTGCCGAGCTCGAGGGTGGTGCCGATCCGCTCGGTGGCGGCGTCCAGCAGGGCGAGCCTGGCCCGGGCCCGTTCCAGCTCGCGCAGCCGCTCGCGGGCCGGGTCGGGGTCGTCCAGCACGACGACGACCACTCCGGTGGTCCGCCCGGAGTGCCGCAGCGCCCGGTAGCGCACCCGTAGACCGGGCGGTACGGGCGCGCCCGCGCCGTCCGGGCCGCCGGTGGCGTGCTCGCGGTCGCGCCCGTCGGCGAGCACCCGGCGCAGGATGCCCAGGGCACCGGCGAAGGCGGTGGTCCCGGCGGCCCGGCCGAGCAGGTCCGCGCGGCGCAGCCCGGTGGCGGTGGTGAAGGCCGCGTTCAGGTACCGCCAGCGCAGCCGCTCGTCGAGCAGCGCGACGCCGACCGGGGCGGCGGCGAGGACCTCGCGCAGCCGATCCGGATCGTCGTCACCACCGCTGTTACCGCCGCGATCATCGCCGCTGTCACCGCCGCTGTCACCACCGGTGATCGCGCCGAGCCGTGCGGCGAGGGCCGCCGCGGCCGCCGCCAGGGACCGGGGATCCGGTTTCGCGGGCCGCGGCCCCTCCGCTCGGTTGCCGTGCCGGAAGTGCATACGTCCATGATCACGCGCCCGGGCGCGGCACGCCCACAGGTGGGTGAAACGTTGACCGGCCGGAGACGGTGCCGTAACGGAGCACGCCGCCGGCTCCGAGCGGTCGGCTCCGGGCGACCCGCGCCGCGCGGGTGGCGCCGGGGACGCCCGCGCGGTCGTGTGGATACGGCAGGCGAACAGCGGATGATCACCGGTCATACTTGGGCGGCGGCGCCCGACCCCGGACGCCGTAGGCCGGGGTCAGCCCGGGCCCACCCGCCGTACCGTACCGACGCGGCCGTACCGCCCCGGCCGAGCCGTACCGCCGAGCCGTACCGACCCGACCTGACCCGACCCACGCCCGCAGACCCAGACCGGAGGAACCCGATGAGCCCCCACCAGCCGACCAGTCGACCGGCGGCCGGGGCCCCCGGGGTGCCGTGGAACCGGCAGCGGCTGCGCAGCAACAACGAGTGGCTGCTGCTGGAGCTGCTGCGCACCGGCGGTGGATCCTCGCGTGCCCAGCTCGCCCGGGACACCGGTCTGTCCAAGCCGACCGTCTCGGCCGCGCTGGCCGAACTCGAACGGGCCGGTCTGGTCCGCGAGGCCGGGCGGCTGGCTCCCGAGCGCGGCCGCACCGCCGTGCTGTACGAGGTGGACCCGACCGCCGGGCACGTGCTCGGCGTGGACATCGGCCGGGCCCGGCTGCGGGTCGCGGTGGCGGACCTGGCCGGCACGGTGGTCGCCCGCCGGGACGTGGCCAACCGGGGGCGTTCGGCGAACGCGGTCGCGGATGCCGTGGTCGCCGCCGCGCACGAGGCGATCGCCGAGGCGGGCCCGTCTGCCGGGGACATCGTGCACGCGGTGATCGGCACCCCGGGGGTGTGGGACGAGCAGCGTCGCGGGGTGCGCTACGCCAGCAGTCTGCCCGGGTGGGGAAGGCCGGGGCTGTTCGACCGGATAGCGAAGGGCCTGGGGACGGCCGTCTCGGTGGCCAACGACGCCAACCTGGCCGCGCTCGGCGAGTACACCCTGGGCGCCGGGCAGGGCAGCCGGATGTTCGCCTACCTGCTGGTCGGC
Organism: Kitasatospora sp. Xyl93; assembly: GCF_055383135.1. Taxonomy (NCBI): domain Bacteria; kingdom Bacillati; phylum Actinomycetota; class Actinomycetes; order Kitasatosporales; family Streptomycetaceae; genus Kitasatospora; species Kitasatospora sp. Xyl93. The sequence goes on from NZ_AP029185.1 coordinate 7,744,473, forward strand.
ACCGGGCTCGGGTTGGGCGTGGTGAAGGACGGCGAGCTGCTCCTCGGCGCGCACGGCGCGCTGGGCGAGATCGGCCTGGTCCCGCTGCCCGGGCGGGCCGGGGAGCCGGCCGTGACCATCGAACAGGACGCCGCCGCCGATGCCGTGGTGCGCGCCGCCCGGGACTTCGGACTGGAGGGGGACTCCCCGACGCGGCAGCTGACGGCGAAGCAGGTGTTCGAGCGGGCCCGGGCGGGGGAGGCCGCAGCGGTCCGGGCGGTGGAACGGGAGGCCGAGCGGCTCGCCTACGCGGTGGCCGTGCTGTCGGCCGTCCTCGACCCGGACCTGGTGGTGCTCGGCGGCGGGATCGGCAACAGCGCGGACCAGCTCCTGGAGCCGCTGGAGCAGGCCCTGCACCGGCTCGCCCCGATGCGCCCGACGCTCGCGCCGAGCCTTCTGGGGGAGGAGGCGGTGCTCCTCGGCGCGGTCGCCACGGCGCTGGAGACCGCCCGCCCCGAGGTGTTCGAGCGCCGGACGGCGGGGCTGCGCTGACGGCTGGTCAGGGTAATCGGGCGGCGTCCGCGTGGCGGCGCTCGGAGGCCGGAAGGTCTCGATCTGCGAACGAGTGGGAGTTCCGTGGACGGTGCGTGTGCGATTCCTGTTTCAATCGCACGACTCATCCAAACGGAACGGAGCGTTCTCCTCCATGCCTTCACGGATACCCGGTCCACGGTTCCCCGGTCGCCGTCGGGCCGGCCTGGCCGGATTCGCCGGACTCGTCCTCACCGTCGGTCTGGCGCTGACCGGTTGCGACCCGTCGGCCGCCGACGGCGGCGCCAAGGCCTCGGCCACGCCGACCGTCGCCGCCACCACCGCCCCGGCCGCGCCGACCACCCCGCCGGTGACGTCCGCCGCACCGGTCCCAGTCCCGGCCGGCACCCCGCCGGTCCAGCCGGCGCCCCCGGTGCCGGTGGTCACGCCCCCGCCCGCCGAGCCCCCGGCCCAGCCCAGCGCCAAGCCGCAGCCGCCCGTCACCAAGGCGCCGCAGCCGAAGGTGACCACCGCCCAGCCGCCCACCGACCCCGAGCCCCCGGCGGCGGCCGGAGCCGGGACCGGGTGCGAGATCCGCTCGAACGCGGGCAACTGCTACGAGGCGGGGCAGTTCTGCCGCACCGCTGACCTGGGCAGGAGCACCCACGACGCCGGCGGCCGGATGATCTACTGCCGGATGGTCAGCGGCAAGCCCCACTGGCAGGCCTGAGCCGCCCGGCCCCCGGACGGGCCCCGGGCCCCGTCCGGGGGCCGGCGTGAGCCCGGGCGGTTCGTCGGCGGGCGGCACGGCGGGTGTCCTCCGGCTCACTTCTCGACGAAGACGATGTCCTCGATCCGGGGGCGCAGCTTGATCGTGTCGCCGATGACGTCGATGATCCGGTGCAGGCCCTTGGTCGAGTTCCGCTGCTCGGAGAGGAAGTACTCGTCGTCACCGCCGGCCAGGAAGGCGGGGAGGTGTTCGAGGGACGGCCCGAAGAGCCGCAGGTAGTCGGCCACGCGTCGGAACAGCTTCGGCATGATGACCAGCTGGTCGGTGAGGGAGCTCAGGTCCCCGATCGTGGCGCCGCTGTGGGTGACGTCGTTGGCCCAGACGCTCTCGGGTGCCTTCTCGGCCCGCGCCCGCTGGGCGGTGGCGGCCATGTCGAGGCGCAGTTCCTTCGGCAGGTTCTTGTAGAACGTCGGGTAGACCAGGCCGCGGGAGAGCAGTTCGTGGTTGGCGGTCTGGTGCAGCATCGGCACGTCGACCCGCAGGGCGGTTCCGCTCGCGGCGTCCGGGATCGGCACCCCCTTGCCGACCATGGCGACGCAGCGCCCGTACGTGTCGGCGCCGCTGGTGAGGATGAACCCGGAGACGGCCTCCGGGGTGGCGGAGGTGACCTTCTCGTCCGCGCCCTGCTCGACGTCGGTGAAGCCCAGCCAGGTCAGCAGGGCGTCCCGGGCGGCGTGCGCGCCCAGGTCGAGCGGCTGGTGCACGAAGTCGGGACCGACGCCCTGGAAGTGGGTCTCCAGCGCGTCGATCCCGTCCAGCCTCAGGTTGGCGCCGCCGTGGTCGTCCGGCTTGACCTTGTGCTCGCCGGGGAGTTGGGACCAGATGGTGATGTCGTCGGGGAGGAAGTGGACGGTGTCGCCGTCCGGTTCGAAGTCCTTGATCTGGTAGGTGCCCTTGATGAGGGTCATGGTCATGGGTTGCCTCCCGTAGTCGAGTCGCGACCCATTGTGATGCGCTTCGTGGGCAAACGGCGGCACCGCGTCGTCGGCGCGTTGGCCGGACTGGCGCGGCGCGGTGACCGGGCGGGTGCGGGTGGTGGGCTCCCGGCCGGGGCGGTGCGCCGGCCGGGAGCTGGTGGACGGGCGACGGGGAGCGCGCCGGGTGCGTCAGGCGTCGGCGCAGGCCTTCCCGATGTCGCCGGCGGCGTCGGTGATCGGCTTGAAGTCGGGCTGCCTGCCCTTGGCGACCCGGTCGATGGCGTCGTTGACGGCCTTGGAGAGCCGGTCGGCGGCCGCGTCGACGTTTCCGCCGCCCTCCTGGCGGATCTTCTTGGTGTCCTCGGCGACCTTTCGCAGGGCCTCGACGGTGTGGGTGCGGCGGCTCTCGTCGGCGAGCTGTCCGACGTTGATCGCCGAATCGGCGAGGTCCTGGACGTCGCCGGCGAGGCTGATCGCCCGCTTCCCGCAGTCGAGGGCCTGGTCGGCGTCGCAGGCGGTGAACAGCGGGGCCGCGAGCAGCAGTGCGAGCGCGGTGGCGGCCAGATGGTACGGCTTCCTTGTCATGTCTTTATCCCTCCCGCCGTGACAACGCCCTTCTGCTGTACGGAGGTTCCGGGGGAATGCGTGAACCGTGGGGAAAGTCCCCGCTCGTCGAGAGGATGTGATGTTCCGTCAATTAGCCGAGGATGCCACGGCGTTCACCCCGCCGGTGTCGGCCGGTGGGGTGAACGCCCGGTCGGGGCCCTACTGGTCGGCGGGCGCGGACAGGTCGCGGACCAGGCGGCTGATGGCCGGGACGGCCACCCCGTGCGCGTCGGCCGCCCGCAGGACGGCGCCGCCGATGGCGTCCAGCTCGGTCGGCCGGCCGGCTTCCACGTCGCGCTGCATCGAGGACTTCATCGTCCCGGGGATGCGGTCGAAGGAGGCGAGCAGGGTCTGCGTGTCCGCCGGCGCGCCGACCGCCCGGGTGACGGCGCCGATCTCGTCCAGCACGGCGAGGAGTTCGGCGCGGTGCTCGGTGCGCACGGTACCGATCCCGCTCGCGTGGCGGGTGGTGAGCAGCGCGAACGGCGCGAGGAAGGCGAGCTTGCTCCACAGCATCGCCGTCTCGTCCTCGCGCAGCGTGACGTCCAGCCCGGCGTGCCGCAGTCGCTCGGCGAACCCGGCGACGGGGGAGGAGGGTTCGGCGGTCGCGCCGAGCTCGACGGTGGCGAACGGACTGGTGTGCTCGATCCGCCCGGGTGCCGTCCGGGTGGCCTCGACCCGGATCGTGCCGGCCACCACCCGACCGGCCGGGTAGCGCTCACGCAGCACGGCCATGTGGTCCAGGCCGTTGAGCAGCGGCACCACGATCCCGGCGCCGAGCGCCTCCGGGGGCATCCGGTCGAGCGCGGCGGCCAGCGCCGTCTCCTTGACCGTGACGAAGGCCGCGTCGACCGGCTCGCGCAGCTCGGTCGCGGCCTCGACCCGGGCGGTGAACTCCCCGAACCGGGCGCTGCGGACCTGCAGTCCGTCCCGCGCGACGGTGGCGGCGGTCTCCTCGCCGGCCAGGCAGACGACCCGGTGGCCGTCGCGGGCGAGCAGCCCGCCGATCAGTCCGCCGACGCCGCCCGGTCCGAGGACGGCGACGGTCAGGGGCGTGTTGGTCATGGTGACTCCGTGAGTGGATGAGGGAACGGGTGGAGCGGAGGGCGGGCGCGGCTACCGGGCCGCCCAGCGGAAGCGGCCCTCCAGGTCGTCCGGGCTGAGGAGGCCGAAGCCGTAGCCGAAGTCGAGGAAGTACGGATCGCCCTGGTCAGGGGCGTCAGCGAGGGCGAAGAGGTACCGCCAGGGCGCGGGGACCCGGGCCCGGCCGCCCGAGTGGGACGGGTCTCCGCCGAGATGGTCGTGCGCGTGGTCGCCGGTCGGGAGCGGGGTCACTCGGTGGCCCCGGCGGGGGTGGTGGGGGCGGACAGGGAGGCGTAGTCGAAGGCGAACGGCTCGGGGTGGCGCGGCTTGCGGCCCGGGGCGGTCGGCCGGCGCCGGGCGCCGGGTGCGCGGTGGAGGTGGAGCGTGTCGTGGCGGAGGCTGCCGCCGACGGGGTCGGGCACCGGCAGGCCCTCGGCGCGCAGCGCCTCGACCAGTTCGTGCACCGGCCAGCCGAGCAGGTCGATGCCGTGGTAGCCGACCGGGCAGGCCGGCCGGTCGTCGCCCGGGTTCCGGCCGACCACGACGCTGCCGAGGCGGTCGCGCTCGTCCGCGCAGAGCGTGACACCGACGCCGGGCAGCTCCAGGAACAGTGCCCACCGGCAGCCGCAGACGAAGGTGTCCCGCACCCCGCCGGGCAGCAGCCCGCCGTGCGGGGCCAGTAGCGCACGCACCTCCGCCTCGGTGAGCCCGAAGCGGAGCTCGGGCAGCGGGGCGGGCAGCCGGACGCCGCGGCCGGGCAGCAGGTCGATGGTCACGCGTTCATGATCGCCCGTCGGGCGGGCGGACCGGGAGGCGGGGGTGGGCCCGGCCGGAACGGGGCGGCCGGGGGAGCGCGCGCCCGGGGCCGACGGTTCCGGGACCGGCCCGAGGGGGTGTGGCACCACCTGCGGGGTTCGGTTTTCCGAACCCCGGATTCGGGTGCCAGCACAATCGATCTCCCGGCCCCGGACGCCCACGATGGAGGGCATGAACGGGATGACGACAGCCGCCGCCACGGCGGCGCACGACGGGGGGACGGGCGCGGCTCTGAGCGCGACCGGGCTGCACCGGGAGTACGGGCGGGGTACGGCGGCCGTACGGGCGCTGCGCGGCGTCTCGGTGGGCTTCGCGCCGGGGACGTTCACGGCGGTGATGGGGCCGTCGGGCTCCGGCAAGACCACCCTGCTGCACTGCCTGGCCGGGATGGACCGCCCGACCAGGGGCAGCGTGCGGTGGGGCGGCACCGAGGTGTCCGGGCTGCCCGAACGGCGGCTGGCGGAGCTGCGCCGGACCCGGGTGGGGTTCGTGTTCCAGGCCTTCAACCTGATGCCGGCGATGACGGTCGCGCAGAACGTCGAGCTGCCCGGGCGGCTGGCCGGGCGGCCACCGGAGCGGGCCCGGGTGCGCGAGGCGCTGGGCCGGGTCGGGCTGGCCGGGCGCGAGCGGCACCGGCCCGGGCAGCTGTCCGGCGGCCAGCAGCAGCGGGTGGCGATAGCCCGGGCGCTGGTCTCCCGGCCGGAGGTGCTGTTCGCCGACGAGCCGACCGGCGCGCTGGACCGGGCCACCGGGCAGGAGATCCTCGAACTGCTGCGGGCGGGCGTCGACGCCGACGGGCGGACGTGCGTGATGGTCACCCACGACCCGGTCGCCGCCGGGTACGCGGACCGGGTGCTGCTGCTGGCCGACGGCCTGCTGGTGGACGAGCTGACCAGTCCGACGGCCGCGCAGGTCGGCGAGCGGCTGAGCCGGTTGGGCGGGTGAGCGCGATGAGTAGCCCTGTCCTGAGCCTCTCGGTGGGGCAGATCCGCCGCCGGCCGGCCTCCTTCGCCGGGCTGGGAACGGCGCTGTTCCTGGCGGTGGCGGCGGTCACGCTGTTCGGCTCGCTGGTCGCCGCACAGGTCACGGCGCCCGCCGCGGTGACGCGGGCGGCGGTGTCCGGGCCGGGCCTGGTGGTGATCGCCGGGGCGTTCGGCGAGATCGCCGTCCTGGTCGCGCTGTTCGTCGTGGTCAACGCGCTCGGCTTCACCCTGCGCCAGCAGCACCGCGACCTGGCCCTGCTGCGCACCGTCGCGGCGACACCCCGTCAGATCCGTCGGGTGGTGCGCGCGCAGGTGGCGGCGACCACCCTGCTGGTGGCCGTGCCGGGCGGCCTGGCGGGCTTCGTCGGCGCCCGGGCCTTCCTCGCCGCGCTCCAGCGGCGCGGCATGGCCGCATCCGGGCTGCACATACCCGGGGCGCCGGTGGCGGCGCTGGTCGGGCTCGCGGTGGCGCTGCTGGTCGGCCTGGCGGCCACCGCCGTCGCGGCCCGCCGGATCACCCGGCCCGCCCCGGCCGCCGCCCTGACCGAGGGCGCGGGCGGGCCGGGCCGGACGGGCGTGCCGAGGGTGCTCGCCGGGCTGGCGGTGCTCGCGGGCGGCGGGCTGCTGCTGCGGCTGGCGGCGAGCCGGCCGGCCGGGGAGCTGGACAAGGCGGGGCAGGCCTCGCTGCTCGGCTCGCTGGTGCTGCTGGTCGCGGTCGGACTGCTGGGACCGGTGGCGGCGCGGGTGCTGGCAACCGTGCTCGGCGCCCCGGCCCGGGCGCTCGGGCCCCGGGCCGGCTGGCTGGCGGACGCCAACCTGCGCGGCTACGCGGCCCGGCTCTCCTCGGCGGTGGTGCCGGTCGCGCTGCTGGTGGGCCTCTCCGGCACCATGCTGACCCTGACCAGCACCGCCGAGCACGTCGCCCGGGCGACGGGTGTCGCGACCAGCGTCACCAAGGCGAGCGACATCTGGCTGCGCGAGATGGAGCTCGGGCTGCTGGTCTGCTTCGCGGCGGTCTCCACGGTCAACACCCTGGTGGCGCTCACCGCCGACCGCCGCCGCGAGTTCGCGCTGCTGCGCCTGGTCGGGGCGACGCGGCGGCAGCTGCTGCGGATGCTCTCCGTGGAGGCGGCCCTGACCACGGCGATCGGGGTGCTGCTGGGCGCGGCGGTGGCGGCGGCGGCCTCAGGGGCGTTCAGCCTGGCGGTCACGGGCTCGGTGGTGCCGGTGGTGCCGGTCGCGGCGTGCGCCTGGGTGGCGCTCGGGGCGGCGGTGCTCACCGTGCCGGGGATCGTGGGCACGGGGCTGTGGGCGGTCGGCGGTTCGGCGGTGGAGTCGACGGGCGGGGAACGGGGGTGAGGCGGGGGAGGCAGGGCTGGACGGGCGGGCCGGACACGGAGCCGGGTGTGTGATGGTCGTCCGGCCAGTCCGGCCGGTTCGTCCGGTCCGTCCGTACGGAAGCGCAGGTGGGTGCGGTGGTTCCAGGGGCCCTGGTGGATGCTGGGTGCCGGTCGGCGAGTGAGTGGTGAGGTGGACGGTGGCTGAGCGGCGGCGGTACTGGTCGGTGCGCGGTGGTGAACTGGCCTTCGCGGTGCTCGGGTTGCCGCTCGGGGTGCTCGGCGGGGCGTACGCCGTCGCGGTGCTCTACGCCGGGGCTCTGCTTTCGCTCACCGTACTGGGCCTGCCGTTCGTGGTGGCCGCGCTGGTCGCGACGAGGCGGCTCGGCGGGCTGCACCGGTGGCTGGTCGGGCGGCTGCTCGGGGAGCAGGTGCCCGCACCGTCGTCGCTGCCGCGCCCGTCCGGGGTGGTCGCCCGCGGCCGGACGGTGCTGACCGACCCGGTGGCCTGGCGGACGCTGGTCTACCTCCTCCTGCGGCTGCCGCTGGGCGTCCTCGGATTCCTGGCCGTGGTCGGACTGCCGCTCGCCGGCGTCTGGCTGGTGGGCTTCCCGCTCTGGGTACGGCTGATGGAGCCGGGCCCGCGGCCGCTCGGCCTGCTGGACGTGGGCGCGGTCCCGGTCGGCCTCGCGGTGTTCGCCGTCGTCCCCGCCGCGGTGCGGGCGCTCGGCGGAGCGAACCGTACGCTGGCCCGGGCCCTGCTCGGGCCGGTGCGCTCGCAGCAGCGGGTCCGCCAGCTGGAGAGCGCCCGGGCCACCCTGCTGGCCGAGAACACCGACCGGCTGCGGCGCCTGGAACGCGACCTGCACGACGGCACCCAGGCGCAGCTGGTCGCGCTCGCCATCACGCTGTCGCTGGCCGACGACGTGCTGGCGGAGAGCCTTCCCGCCGAGGGCGCAGCGGCCCGCCCGGGAGGGCCGGTCGGCTCGGGCGGGCCGGACCTCGGGCGGCTGCGCACCCTGGTCGACCGGGCCCGCGGGCAGACCGACGACACCATCACCGGTCTGCGCCGGCTGACCCGGGGCATCCACCCGGTGGCGCTGGACGGCGGGTTGGCCGAGGCGCTGCCGGGGCTGAGCGTCACGTCACCGGTGCCGGTGGACGTCCGGCTGGACCTGCGGGAGCGTCCGGAGGAGGTGATCGAGCGGGCCGTCTACTTCTGTGTGGCCGAGCTGCTGACCAATGTGGCCAAGCACAGCGGCGCGCGGTCGGTGGAGCTGAGCGTGAGCGCGGCCGACGGGAGGGTCCGGCTGACCGTGCGCGACGACGGGCGCGGCGGCGCCGTGATCGGCGCGGGCACCGGGCTGACCGGCCTGGCTGAGCGGCTCGCGGCGGTGGACGGGACGCTACGGGTGGACAGCCCGCCCGGCGGGCCGACGGTGATCAGTGCCGAGCTGCCCGGGCGGCTCTGACGGGAGGTCACGACCGGGGCGCCACGGGCCGCCCGCCGCAGGATTCGGGCGGCGCAGGAGCTGCGGTCCCACGAGGTGTCGGCTCAGGAGGTGCCGCTCTCCGCGAGGTAGGCGAGCACCGCCTTGACCCGGCGGTTGTCGGCGTCCGTCGCGGGCAGGTCGAACTTGCCGAACACGGCGGCCACGTGCTTCTCCACCGCCCGCTCCGAGACCACCAGCCGGGCAGCGATCGAGCGGTTGGAGTGCCCCTGCGCCATCAGCTCCAGCACCTCCCGCTCGCGCGGGGTGAGCGCGTCCACCCGGCTGCGCCGCCCGCCGTGCATCAGGCCGTTGACGATCTCCGGATCCAGGGCCGTACCGCCCGCGGCGACCCGGTGCAGGGCGTCCACGAACTCGGAGGTACGGGCCACCCGTTCCTTGAGCAGGTAGCCGATGCCGGCGGCGCCGTTGGCCAGCAGCCGGGCCGCCCAGGCCGTCTCGACGTGCTGGGAGAAGACCAGGATGCCGACCTCGGGCCGGGCGGCCCGGATCTCCACCGCCGCCCGGATGCCCTCGTCGGTGTGGGTGGGCGGCATCCGGATGTCCACCACGGCCACGTCGGGCCGGTGTTCGGCGACGGCGGCGATCAGCTCGGGCGCCGTCCCGGCGGTGGCGACCACCGCGCAACCACGGGCGGTGAGGAGCTCGACCATGCCGTCCCGGAGGATCACCGAGTCCTCGGCGAGGACGACGCGAAGCTGCTTGTCGATCATGCCGTCATTATCCGGGCCCGATCCGCCGCCACGGAAAGTCTTCAGTCCAGACTGGACAGTTCAGACTGAAGAAATTACCGTGAGGTCGTGACCGAGAAGCCAACCGCCCGTGCCGCCGCCGCGGCCCGTACAGCCCCGGCCGAGTCCGAAGCCGTGGCGCTCGTAGCGCCCGTGGCGCCCGACACTGCGGCGCCGGCCGCCCGGGAGCTGCGCGCCGTCTTCAGCCGGCTGCGCCGCACCCTTCGGGAGGCGAGCGGCACCAGCGACCTGACCCCCTCCCAGACCGCCGTGCTCAGTCGGCTGATCAGCGACGGCCCGGCGTCCGCCAGCGCGCTGGCCGCCGCCGAACGGGTCCGCCCGCAGTCGATGGCCGCCACCCTCGCCGCGCTGGAACAGCACGGGCTGGTCGGCCGCCGTCCCGACCCCGCGGACGGCCGCCGACAGGTGGTCAGCCTCACCGAGGCCGGCCTGGCCCACGTCGCGGACGGCCGCCAGGCCCGCCAGGAGTGGCTCACCCGGGCCATGGCGGAGCACTACACCGAGGCCGAGCGCGCCACCGTGTTGGAGGCGTTGGCCCTGATCGACCGGCTGAACCGGTGATGAGCGGCCCGGTCGGCCGGACGGCCCGCCTCGCGGCGCGCCGTCGGCAGCCCGCTCCGGGCAGCGGGTTCAACCGTCGGCTGATCGCACCGATGGTGCTCGGCTCGGTGCTCAACCCGATCAACTCGTCGATGATCGCGGTGGCCCTGGTGCCGGTGGGCGCCGCCTTCGGCGCGCCGCCCGCCGAGACCGCCTGGCTGGTGACCGCGCTCTACCTGGCCACCGCCGTCGGCCAGCCCGTGATCGGGCGGCTGGTGGACACCCACGGCCCGCGCCGGCTCTACCTCGCCGGGACGGCCCTGGTCGGCCTCGCCGGACTGCTCGGCGCGCTCGCCCCCTCGCTCGGGCTGCTGATCGCCGCCCGGGTACTGCTCGGGCTGGGCACCTCCGCGGCCTACCCGGCCGCGATGCACCTCACCCGCAGCGAGGCGGAGCGGACCGGAGAGTCCAGCCCCACCGGGGTGCTGACGGTGCTGGCGGTCGCCAACCAGACCGTCGCCGTGGTCGGCCCCACCCTCGGCGGTCTGCTGATCGGCGCGGGCGGCTGGCGGACGGTCTTCGCCGTCAACGTCCCGCTGTCACTGGCCTGCCTGGCGCTCGGCGCGGCCCGGCTGCCCGCCGCCGAGCGCCGCCCCGACCGCAGCGACGGCCCCGACCGCAGCGACGGCCCTGACCGCACCGAGCGCACCGAGCGCACCGAGCGCCTTGAGCGCCCTGAGCGTCTCGACCACGCCGGGATCGCGCTGTTCACGGTCCTCCTGCTCGCCCTCATGCTGTTCCTGATGAAGCCGGACCCGGCGCGCTGGTACCTGCCGGTGCTCGCCGTCCTGGCGGCCGTCGGCTTCGCCGTCCGGGAGCGGCGGGCCCGTACCCCCTTCATCGACCTGCGATCGCTCGCCGGCAACCGCCCGCTGATCGCCACCTACCTGCGCCAGGTCCTCGGCTACACCGGCGTCTACGCCTTCCTCTACGGCTACACCCAGTGGCTGGAGGAGGGGCGCGGCCTGTCCGCCGCCACCGCCGGGCTGGTGCTGCTGCCGCTCTCGCTGACCGCGCTCACGGTCGCCGCAACCACCGGCCGCCGCCCGGCCGTGCGCGGCAAGTTGCTGGTCGGCTCCGCCTGCCAGATCGCGGCCTGCGCCGTCCTGCTGCTGGTCCACGCGAGCAGCCCGGGCACCCTGCTGATCGGCGTCGGCGTGCTGGCGGGCATCTCACAGGGGCTGATCGGCCTCGGCACCCAGACCGCCCTCTACCACCAGGCGGACCCGACCACCATCGCCTCGGCAGCCGGGCTGCTACGCACCTTCATGTACCTCGGCGCCATGGCGGCCTCAGCCGCGAACGCCGCCTTCTTCCCGCACGGCGCCACCACCGGCGGCCTGCACCACCTCGCCCTGTTCATGCTCGGCAGCGCGGCCCTGCTCCTCCTCCTCACCCTGCCCGACCGCTCGCTCAGCCGACCGGAAGGGCCTGAGGGAACCTGACAGGGCGACGTCGGGCCACCTGGTCGTGCCTGGAGATCTGGTTCAGCCCCATGAGCCCTGAAGGCGGGGGCGGGCGAGCAAGAGGTGCACGGTGGAACCGATCAGCCTCGTGGACGACGACCACAGCCCCGAGATCAGGATCCAGCCGTACAACGAGGAGCACAGGACGGTCGCTGTCCGCGTGGAGGACCTGGGCGGTTCGTGCGTCTCCGTGTTCATCCCGGTGTGCCTCGAAGAGGGCTGGATCGACGAACAGCGGAGGCTGCCTGGGCAGGTACGGCAGGAGTGGCCGAGCGAGGTCCTCGAATCCTCATGGGACGTCCATGAGTGGCGGCGCTGAGCTTCCGCCAGCCGGCGCCGGCTGCAGGAGCGGCACGAGGAGACGACCTCGCGGGTGGTGCGGGCTCCGGTACAGAGACCTCTTCGCCGAAGGCTCGGTGCCCGCCCGGGACGGGGACGGCCCGCCGGGCCGGGGAGGGCGGGCGGGCCGTTCGGGGTGTGGCGCGGGGCGTCCGGTCAGTGGTCAGTGGTGGTCCGGGTGGCCGGTGAGCACGGTGGTGAAGACCGGTTCGCCGTGCTGGTGGCCGGTCACGGTGGTGGTGAGGGCGTGCGGGTCCTGGCCGGGGGTGTGCCGGGCGGTGATGGTGGTGGGTGTGTCGTGCTCGGCGTACCGGTGGAAGGTGGTGGCCGCGGCGGTCGGGGTGACGGTGACCGGGCTGCTCAGCGCGTTGGCCGCCTGGCGGGCCGCTTCCATCAGCACCATGCCGGGGATGTGGTCGTTGGCGTGGTCGAAGAGGATCGGGTGCCGGAAGTCGGGGGTGAGGTGCCAGCTGCCGGCGGTTCCCGCCGGGGTCAGCACGACGTCGCAAGGGCGGAGCCGGCCGACCCGGGCCGGCGGGAGCGGCTCGGCGGGCACGACCGGCGCCGAGGGGAGTTCGGCGTCGTGGCGTCCCCGGCGCAGCCGCTGGTAGGTGGGGTCCGGGACGGTGGTGAAGCGGGCGTATCCGGTGGCGGCGGGCTGCGAACCCCGTCGGACCACGGTGTCCAGGGTGAAGTCGACGGTGGTGCCGGAGCGGCGGGGCTGGGCGGCTATCCGGACCTCCAGGGTGAGGTCGGTCGGCGCCGCACCGATCACCAGCAAGCCGGGCCGGGTGGTGTAGTCGAGGTTCCACATCATGAACTTGTGGTCGAGCGGTACGCCGAACCGGGTGTGGGCGAGGTAGAGCCCGGCTTGACGGATCGTTTCAGCAGCTTGGAGCGGGTCGTGGTGGGTGCCGTCCGGGGTGCTGAAGAAGGTGTGCGCCCGCGGCCACTGCGCGGTGACGGCGAAGGCGGTGTCGGTCAACCGTTCGCTGCCGGTGAGGAAGACCTCGGCGTGGCAGGCCCGGTGGACGTACTCCTTGGCGACGGTGCTGGTCAGACGAGGCGCCGGGACCGCTGCCGCGGCGGGGCCGGGGATCGTCCCGGAGTCCGTGCCGGTGACGAGGGTGGAGGCGGGCGTGCGGGAGGCAAGCAGAGTCATAGGGAGCGCTCCGAAGGGCCGTGACGGGCGGGATGGGCTGCTCAGGGCTCGTAAGATACGTACCTGCCGGTTTGGTTTTCAAGGAGCCAGAGCAAACGTTCGTCGGCGGCCGAGCGTGGTCGGGCGGGCACGGTGGGTGGTTGTTGATCACTGGTGGAGGTTGACTCCTTCGGGAGGGCCTCGTTGACCTGCGGGAATGTCGACGGCAGTGATTGACAGGTTCATTATCTCCGAATGGCCGTTCGTTGTCCTTCCGGCTGGAAGTGGGAGGCGGTGCTCCGGCTGCGGGGCCCGGCGGTGGAATCTCCGGCGGGCCGGATGCGGTCCGCGCGGTTTCGGCCCGCTCGAGGACGGCCCTATAGGGCCTCGGGCTCGGGGGTCGCTCTGATGACGGCGGGTAAGATACAGGGTGTTTGGTTTTGTTTGCCGAGCGTTTCGGGTGGGGTGGTTGCGGTGGTGCGACAGGAACGGGCGGTCCGGACGCGTCGGCTGATCCTGGAGGCGGCGGCGTCGGTCTTCGACGAGTACGGGTACGTGGGGGCGACGATCGGTGAGGTGGTGGCCCGCGCCGGGGTGACCCGTGGCGCGGTGTACTTCCACTTCGCCTCCAAGCGGGAGCTCGCCCAGGGGGTCGTCGAGGAGCAGTTCGGTCGGGACGAGATCCCCGAACGGCACTGCAAGCTCCAGGAGTTCGTGGACCTCGGGATGGTGGTCGCCCACCTCATGCCGCACGACCGGGTGTTGAGCGCGGGGGCGCGGCTCTCCCTCGGTCAGGACGTGTTCGGCGACTTCAGCGGTGGCGCGGCGCCGGGCTGGATCCAGCGGGCCGAGAGCGTGCTGGAGACGGCCGGCCGGCGCGGCGAACTGCTGCCCCAGGTGGTGCCCGCCGAGACGGCGTGGCTGGTGACCGGGGCGTGGACGGGGGTGCAGATCCAGTCCCAGAAGATGTCCGGCCGGACGGACCTGGAGCGCCGGGTCGCCGCGCTGTACCAGCACGTGATGCCCAGTATCGCGGTGCCCGGGGTGCTGGCCACGCTCGACCTGGCGGTGGACCGGGGCGCCCGGGTGGCCGCGGAGCTGGCGGCGGCCCGGGTCGCCCAAGCGGCGGCGGAGGTGGCGGAGGCCGGCGCGGACGGGGCGGTCGGGGAGGCCCGGGAGTCCGGGGAGGTGAGCGGGCCGGCCCGGCCTGGGCCCGGAGTGGTCCGGGTCGGCCGGGCGCCCCGCTCACCAGGGGGGATCGCTTCCCGAAAGAAGCAAACAGAACGTTCGGTTTTGTATTGACAAACCGCCTGTCCTGTTTCGGGCTCGGCGGCGGCTCAGGGCCGACCAGGTCCGTTGCGGCGAGCCTAGTCGGCGAGCACGCCGGTGTTCTGGCACGCGTGCAGCAGCCACCGTCCGTCGTCCTGCTTGGTCATGACGTACAGCGGGGCACCCTCCGAGCCGCCCTCACCGTCGCTCCCCGCCGAACGGTAGACCTGGCGGACCTTGACGGCGGCCACGTCGGGGCGGAGGAACTGGATGTGCACCGGCTCGTAGGTGACCTCGCCGTCCCAGGTCGCGGCGGGCAGGACGGCGCGGGTGAACTCGGCGATCGCGTCCAGGCCGAGGAGGACCTTGCCGTGCGCGGTGGTCCAGATCGCCTCGGGGTGGAAGAGGGCGAGGAACGCGTCCGGATCCTTGGCGCGCTGGGCGCGCTCGACGGCGGCCACCACCCGCTCGATGGCAGAGGTGTCCGAGACGGCCGAGGGGGCCGAGATGACGGAAGTGTCCGAGGTGTCCGTGGGCTCGGTGCGGGCGGAGTGGCTGGTTGCGGCTTCGGTGTTCATGTGGATCATCCTGGAACCTCAAGTGGACATGAGGTCAAGCCCGTCGGGCTGATTCGGGGCGCAGCCTCAGGTAGTCGTCCAGGCGGGCCGAGGCGGTGAGCATCGCCAGGCCCCGGGCGGTGAGGCGCTGCTGCCAGCCGTCCAGGGCGGCGGCCAGCTCGCCGGTGCCGCCCGCCGTGCGGATCTGCCGCAGCACGGTGGCGATGTGCTCCAGCCGGTAGCCGCCCCGGCGGAGCAGGTGGGCGAGTTCGGCGTCGCGGACGTCCGCCGGAAGGTAGCGGCGGTGGCCGGTGGCGCGCTCCCGGCCGGGGACGAGGATGCCGGCGGCCTCCCAGGCCCGCAGGGTCGCGGGGGTGACGCCGAGCCGGTGTGCGACCTCGCCGACGGAGCGGGGGCCGGACAGTGCGGGGAGGCCGGTGCCGGGCGCGGCGCCGTCGGTCAGGTGGCCGACGGCCGTGCGGACGGCGGTGAGGGTCTCCCGGTCGCGCAGCAACTGGGCGTGGCCCCGGTCGAGTTCGGTGAGGGCGTCGCCGAGCCGGTCGGCGTGCACGGCGGTCATGACCGCACCGGCGGTGGCGTGCCCGTACGCCGGGACGAGGGCGAGGTGGGCGCGCAGGGCGGCCGCGTGCTGCTCGGTGTAGATCCGGTACCCGGTGGGCGTGCGTTCGGCGGGCGGGAGGAAGCCGTCGCGTTCGTAGTTGCGGATCGCCTGGGTCGAGATGCCGTGCTCGCGCGCGAGGTCGGCGGGGCGCATGGTCGTCTCCCGTTCCGGGCCGGGTGGGCGTTCGGGGCCGGCCGGTCGTTCAGGCCCGTTTGAGGCTTTGAACTGCGGCTGAGCGGTTGTGGAGGAAAAAGTCTCAACCGTCCTTTCAAGGATACGCTTGAGGTTCATGAACCAGGACATGCATGACTTCGTCACCCCGGCGTGCGAGCTGCTGGGCCTCGGCGAGCCGACGCACCAGGAACCGGCGTTCGGGAGGGTCCGCAACGAGCTGTTCGCCCGGCTGGCCGACCGGGGCTTCCGGTCGATCGCACTGGAGACCGACCGGGTGGCCGCGTTCGCCGTGGACGCCTACGTCCGGGAGGGTGTCGGCACCCTCGGCTCGGCCATGGGGGAGGGCTTCACCCACGGCTTCGGGGAACTCGAACCCAACCGCCGACTCGTCGCCTGGATGCGGGAGTTCAACGAGGAGCGGCCGCCCGGCGAGCGGCTGGCCTTCCACGGCTTCGACATCCCGACCGAGAACACCAGCGCCCCCAGCCCGCGCCGCTACCTGGAACACGCCCGCGACTACCTGGGGCTCGACCTCGACGTCGCCGGTGTGGCGGGCGAGGACGAGCGCTGGAGCCGCACGGAGGCGGTGACGGATCCGGCCGGCTCCCCGGGCGACTCCGCCGACGCGGCGCGCCTGCGCTGCCTCGCCGACGACCTCCTGCTCCAACTCCACATGCGGGCACCGGAACTGATCGCCGCCACCTCGTCCGCCGAGTGGTTCGCGGCCCGTGCCCGGCTGGCCGCCGGGATCGGCCTGCTGCGCTACCACGCGCAGGCGGCGGTCCGGGGCCGAACCCAGAGCGCCCGGCTCAGCGCCCTGCTCGGCGTGCGGGACGCGCTGATGGCGCGGAACCTCCTCGACATCCGCGGGATCGAAGCCCGGCGCGGACCGACCCTGGTCTTCTCCCACAACCGGCACCTGCAACGGAACCCCAGCGCCTGGGCGATGGGCGAGCTGGACTGCCGCTGGACGGGCGCGGGCCACATCCTGGGCACGCTGCTGGGCGAGCGGTACGCCTTCGTCGCCGGGAGTCTGGGGCGCAGCGAGGCGCTCGGACTGGCCGAACCGGCGCCCGGGACGTACGAGGCCCACCTGCAGGGAAGCGGCGCGGCCTGGGAGCTGACGGGCTCCGCGCTGCCGGGCGACGCCCGGACCCGGACCGACACCGTCCCTCGGCAGGGCTACTTCCCGCTCGACCGGGAGGTGCTGGACGGCGCGGCCGCGCTGCTGCACATCGCCGACGGCGCGGCGGTGCCGGCCGGGGCCTGAGCGGGCGCCGGCTCCGGGTAGGCCTGCCGCAGGTGGGCCACCAGGGCGGCCGCACGGCAGCTCGCGAGCCGTAGGCCGTGGGCCGTGGCCCGGGCGGCCGTCATGCGGGGGCCGGGAGCCCGTGACTACGATCGGAGGAAGCCCTTCCGGATGGTCGTGAGACGGAAGCCAGGTCGCCGAATGGCCCCGAGGTCCGTGCAGTGGCCGCCGTACGTGCGGGTCGCGCCGTGGTTGCTGACCGTCGGCGGGCTGGTGTGGAACGCGCTGGATCCGACCGACTACTGGGGCGATCCGATGCTGGCGGCCGCCGTCGTGCTGGCGGGGGCGCTGCTGACGCTGCGGGACACCGTCGCGGTCGGAGTGGCCAATGTGCTCGGCATCGTGGTGCTGTCCACCCAGGACGCGTCGATCGGGACCGGCGCCGGCTATCTGGAACTGGGCAACACGGTGTTCGCCGCACTGCTCGGGATCGGGGTGAACCGGGTGGTGGCCCGCCACGGGCGGCGGCTGGCGCGGGTGCGGTCGGTGGCCGAGGCGGCGCAGCGGGCGGTGCTCCCGGAGCCGCCCCCACGGGTCGGGCGGCTGTCGGTCGCGGCCTGCTACCGGGCCGCCCAGGACGAGGCGCTGATCGGCGGCGACGCGTACGCGCTGCAGGTCACCCCGTACGGCGTGCGCGGGCTGATCGCCGACGTGCGGGGCAAGGGGCTGCACGCGGTGGGGGCGGTCTCGGTGCTGCTGGGCGCCTTCCGGGAGGACTCCCACCGGCTGCCGGACCTCGCCGCGCTCGCGGACGCGCTGGAGGACTCGCTGCTGCGGGAGAGCGAGCGGATGAGCGAGGAACTGCGGCTGGAGGGGTTCATCACCGCGCTGCTGGTGGAGTTCCCGCCGGGGGAGGAGAGCGTGCGCACGCTCGACTGCGGGCACCCCGGCCCGTACCTGCTGGGTCCGTATCCGGGGGACGGGGCCGCACCCGGGGTGCGCCGGCTGGACGCGGCGGACCCGGGGCTGCCGCTGGGGATGGGCGGACTGGGCGTGGCGCGTCCGGCGCCGGAGTGCCGGCCGTTCCCGGCCGGGTGCACGCTGCTGCTGGTGACGGACGGGGTCACCGAGGCCCGGGACGCGGCGGGGGAGTTCTACGACCCGGTGCTGGGCCTGGCCCCGCTGGGGCCGTTCGCCGGGCCGGGGGAGGTGCTGGACGCGCTGGTGGCGGACGTCGAGCGGTGGACCGGCGGACCCCGGGACGACGACATGGCGGTGCTGGCGATCACCCGCCGGGCGTCGGCGGGGGCGGAGGCGGAGGCGGACGGCTGAACGGTCCCGGTCCACTCCCCACGGCCCCACGGCTCGGCTCACGGTGCACGGGGCGGCGGACCGCGCCGGTCCGTGAGCGGCCGGGTGCGCCCCGGGGCAGCCGGTATCGGCCTGGTGATCCCCTTCTACGGCTCGCTTGGGTCACGCCGATATCACGATGAGGTGACGGCCGCTCTCTACTCCATGGGATCCGGCCAAGTTGAGTCTCTCCGTCCGGTGGCTGGAAAGGCGGTGTCCGGATAGCGGACAGGGAAATGGACCGGCAGGTCCGAAGGTGGCCGGGGCGTCCGTCGGGCCGTGCCGCCTTGGCCGACGGGCGTTGCGGACGGTGCGGTCGCGTCCCGGGTGGTCGTAAGGAGCGTGCAAAGGTCGACGGGGGGAGTGGCGGGATTCGGCCGACCTGCGGTCCGTCCGGAAACGAACCCGGTGCTTGCCCCGTGTCGAATGGGTGACCGAGAGTCGCATCGATGAACGAGAAGCCCAGCTCCCACCAGGCCCGTCTGCTCGGCCACCGCGACTTCCGGCTCCTGCTGACCGGAGCAGCGGCGGCCCAGACGGGCAGTCAGGTCACCCTGGTCGCCCTCCCCCTGGTCGCGGTGATGGTGCTCGACGCCACGCCGTTCGAGGTCGGACTGCTGACCGCCGCCGAGACCGCCGCCTTCCTGCTCGTCGGCCTGCCGGCGGGCGCCTGGCTGGACCGGATGCGCAAGCTGCCGGTGCTGATCCGGGCCGACGTGGTGCGCTGCCTGGCCGTGGGGTCGATCCCGCCGGCCGCGGCCTTCGGGGTGCTGACCATGCCGCAGCTCTACCTGGTGGGGCTGGTCACCGGGGTGGCGACGGTGTTCTTCGACGTCGCCCACCAGTCCTTCCTGCCCGCCGTCCTGCCGCGCGAGCAACTGGTCGGCGGCAACGGGGCACTGGAGACGGTCCGCTCCTCGGCGCAGATCGCCGGGCCGGGCCTCGGCGGCGGGCTGGTCCAGCTGCTCGGGGCGCCGCTCGCCATCGTGGCCGACGCCTGCGGCTACCTCGCCTCCGCGCTGCTGCTCGCCCGGATCAAGGTCGACGAGCCGCGGCCGGAGCCCGAGCCGGGGCGCTCGCTGCGCTCCGAGGTCGGGGAGGGCGTGCGGTTCGTGCTCGGCCACCCGCTGCTGCGGGCGATCGCCACCGCCACCGCCACGTCCAACCTGTTCTCCGCGGTGCTGACCGCCGTCCAGACGGTGTTCTGGGTACGGGTGCTCGACCTGTCGCCGGGCGCCATCGGCGTGCTGCTGTCGGTCTCCGCCATCGGCGGTCTGGCCGGCGCGCTGTGCGCCGGGCAGCTCGCCCGGTGGGTCGGGCAGGCCCGGCTGATCTGGCTGTCCACGCTGGTGACGGCGCCGTTCGCGCTGCTGTGGCCGCTGTCCGGCGGCGGCGCGGGCGTGGTGCTGTTCGGCCTGGCCTCCGGGGTGGTGCTGTTCGGTGCGGTGGCCTACAACGTCGCCCAGGTGAGCTTCCGGCAGAGCGTCTGCCCGCCGGAGCTGCTCGGCCGGATGAACGCCACCATGCGCTTCCTGGTGTGGGGCACCCTGCCGATCGGCGCCCTGATCGGCGGCGTGGTCGCCGACGGGGCCGGGCCGCGCACCGCGCTCTGGCTCTGCGCGGTCGGTTTCCTGCTGGTGCCGTTGCCGCTGCTGCTCTCGCCGCTGCGGCGGATGCGCGAGCTGCCGGGCGCCGACCGTACGGCCGGGCAGGGCGCGGGGCCGGCCACGGACGCGGACGCCGCCGAGGAGGCGGGCGCCGTGAGCCCCAGCACGCCCTGAACCGACCCCTCGACCGACCGTTGAAACCCCTGAACCGATCCTCCCGACCGATCCCCGACCCGAGCCGCGACCGGAAACCGGAGCCCGTTCCCGTGCACGCCAGCATCACCGCCGCCTACCTCGCCCGGTACCGCACCGCCGCCGCCGAATCCCCGGTGGAGCTGCTCCCGCTGACCGGCGCCCAGCGCCGGTTCCTGATCACCCGCCGGATCGCGCCGCAGAGCCGCACCGACGTCGTCCCGCTGTTCTTCGCCTACCCGCGCGGCACCCTCGACCTGGACCGGCTGGCCCGCGCCGCCGCCGCGGTGGCCGCCCACCACCCGGCGCTCTGCGGCGGGTTCGCGACCGTGCGCGGCACACCCGTGCTGCGCACCGGCGGCCCCTCTGCCGAGGCCGCCCGGATCGCCGTCGCCCCCGGCGGCACCGCCCGCGCGGCACTGCGCGCGGCCCTGCTGGACTGGCCCGCCGACGGACCCGCGCTGCGCCTGCTGGTGGCCGCCGACCCGGGCGGGGACGAGGAACTGCTCGCCCTCGCGCTGGACCACGCCGCCTGCGACGAGCAGTCGCTCGGCGTCCTCGCCGCCGAACTCGGCGCGGCGTACGAGCAGGACGAGCCGCCCGCGGACGGGCCCTCGCCCCAGGCGCTGGCCGACTACCGGCAGGCCGTCGAGCTCCAGCTCGCCGCCGAGGACGCCGCCGGCGGCCCCGCCGCCCAGGCCCACTGGGGCCGGCGGCTGGGCGCCCTGACCGGGGCGGGCGGCGGCACGGCCACCTCCACCGGCATGCTCTCCGAGCGGCTGCCCGCCGCCGAGGGCGCCGCCCGCGGCGCCGTCTTCCCGGCGCTGCTGGACGCGGTCGGCTCGGCCCTGCACCGGCTGCACCGGACGGACGACCCGCTCGCGCTCGGCTACCCGTGGGGCGGCCGGCCGGCGGGTGCGCCCGCCGCGCTCGGCTGCTTCCTCAACACCCTGGTGCATCCCACGACTTCGGGTCCGGCCACGGACCTGGACGCCCTCGCGGACGCCTGGTGGGACGACCTGGACCAGGCCGGCACCCCCTTCGACGAGGTGGTCCGCGCCGCCCGCACCGCCGGGGCCCCGTGGTCGGGCGCCCTGGACGCCCTGCTCACCCTGGAGGACCTGCACCGCCGTCCACCGCTGGTGCTCGGCGGCACCCCCGGCCGGGAGACCCACCTGGAGGGACGCCCGCTCGCCGCGCCGCTGGCCGTCTCCGCCTCGCACGGCGACGACCTGCTGGTCCGGCTGGCCTGGGACCGCGACCGCTTCCCGGAGGCCGACGCCCACGCGGCCTTCGAGGAACTGCTCGCCGGGCTGCGGCACCACCTGCACACCCGGCCGGTCCCGGCGCCGGGGGCCTGAGCGCGCCCGCCCGGACGCACCCCGCCACCCGGCCCCGCCCGCCCGGACGCACCCCGCCACCAGGGCCCCGTCCACCCCGTACGCCCGCGCCCGCACGTCCGCGTCCGACCCCGCGGGCCCCGAACTCCCCTGCCCAACCGCGGATCCAGCACGACGGATCCGCCCGCCCGTCCGCGTGCGTCCGACACGCCCCGGACGGGACCGCCGGGCCTCCGGCCGCTCCTCACCCCGGCGCGGCCCGGCCCGGTCCACCGGTCGGTGCGGAAAGACCCCACGCCCGCATCCGGCCACCGCAGTGCCGACAAGCCCACCACACAAGGGAATCGACGATGTTCGCACTCTCTCCCTCGCAGGAGATCGTCTGGCTGCACGAGCAGATGCTGCCGGGTAGCCGCGCCTACAACTTCACCGCAGTCCTCGACCTGTGGGGCACCCTCGACCGGGACGCGCTGCACGCCGGCCTGGCCGCCGTGCTGGCCCACCACCCCGGCCTGCGGCTGGAGTTGGTACCCAGCGCGGAGGGACTGCCCGGCCAGCGGGTCGCCGAGGGCTGCGAACCGGAGCTGCGCCACAGCGACTTCACCGCCGAGCAGGACCCGGAGGCCACCTTCCGCCGGCTGCTCGCCGCCGAGGCCGAGGAACCGCTGGACACCGGCCGGGCGCCGGTGCTGCGCTGGCACCTGGTCCGGCTCGGCGAGGACCACCACCGGCTGATCCACGTCGAGCACCACCTCGTCCACGACGGCCACTCCTTCGCGATCCTGCTGCGCGACCTGTTCACCGTCTACCGCGCCACCGTCCTCGGCGAGCCGTACCAGCTGCCCGCCGCGCCCTCGTACGAGGAGCACGCCCGCACCGCCGCCGGCCTCCCGCGGGACCGCGCACTCGACTTCTGGACCAGGGAACTGGCCGACGCGCCGCGCGAGGTCACCCTGCCCGGGCTGGCCCGGCCGGGCGTCGAACGGCGCCACCGCGGCGGCCAGCTGCGCCAGTCGATCGGCGCCGACCTGGCCGAGCGGCTGCGCGAGCGCAGCAAGGCCGACGGCCACACCCCGTTCAGCACCCTGCTCGCCCTGCTCGCCGAACTGCTGCGCCGGCACAGCGGCCACCGCGAGATGGTGATCGGCACCGCCGTCGGCAACCGCCCGGAGGGCTTCGAGGGCACCGTCGGCATGTTCGTCAACACCGTCCCGCTGCGCCTGCGGCTCGACCCGGCGGCGTCCGGCACCGAGGCCGTGGACGAGGTCACCGACGTCCTGCTGCGCGCGCTGCCGCACCAGGACCTGCCGGTCCAGGAACTGACCCGCCGGCTCGGACTGCACACCTCCGGCGCCGACAACCCGCTGTTCAACGTGATGTTCAGCGCGCACGACGCGGCGCTGCCCGACGTCCAGGCGCCCGGGCTGGAGGTCTCGCTGTACGAGGGCTTCAACACCGGCACCACCCGCTTCGACCTCGACCTGGTGCTGCTGCCCGACGACCGCCGGGTGGTCGGCGAGAAGCACGGCGCCGCCGGGATGACCCTGGTCTGGGACTACGACGCCGACCTGTTCCGCGAGTCCGAGGCGGTGCTGCTGTCCGAGCGGCTGCTGGAGCTGCTGCGCTGCTACCTGGACCGCCCGCAGGCGGGGATCGCCGAGCTGGCCCCCGCGCCCGAGGCCGCCCCGGCCACCCCGGTGACCCCGGCCGCCCCGGCCGCGCTCGACCCGGCCGCCGCCCACGACCCGACCTCGATGGCCCTGCTGGCCGGCACCGAGCGGATCAGCTACGGCGAACTCGACCGCCGGGTCACCGAGCTGGTCGAGCGGCTGCGCGCCGCCGGGGTCGCCCCCGGCCAGCCGGTGGCCACCGTGCTGCCGCGCGGCGCGGACAGCGTGGTCGCCCTGCTCGCCTGCCTGCGGTACGGCGCCGTGTACGCGCCGCTGTCCACCGAGGACCCGGCCGCCCGGCTCGGGCTGCTGCTGGAGCGGCTGAGCCCGGCGCTCGTGCTGGCCACCCGGCAGAGCGCGCTGGCGCTGCCCGCCGAGGGCGTCACCCCGGCGCTGCTGGACGGCCCCGCCTTCCCGAAGGCCGAGCCCGCCGCCGTGCTGGACGGCGCCGCCTACGTGATCCACACCTCCGGCTCCACCGGCGTGCCCAAGCCCGTCCTGGTCGGCCGCGAGGCCCTCGCCGGGTACGTCGCCGCGATCGTCGACCGCTACCGGCTCACCTCCGCCGACCGGGTGCTGCTGTTCGCCCGACCGTCCTTCGACGTGGCCCTGGAGGAGGTGCTGCCCGCCCTCGCGGCCGGCGCGGCCCTCGTCGTGCCGCAGCGCGAGGTGCCCACCGGGCCCGAGCTGGTGGCCGTGCTCGCCGCCCGCGGCGTCACCGTCGCCAACCTGCCGACCAGCTACCTGCTCGCCGTCCGCGAGGACCTGCGCGAGGCGCTGGGCGACGGCCGCTGGGCGCCCCGGCTGCTGGTGCTCGGCGGCGAGCGGCTGCCCGCCCGGGCCCTGGCCGGCCTGACCGAGGCCACCACCGTGCTGAACGCCTACGGCGTCACCGAGGCCACCGTCACGTCCACCGTGTACGAGGTCACCGCCGCCGACGTCGCCGAGGACGGCGAGATCCCGCTCGGCGCCGAACTCGACGGCGTGCGGATCCACGTCCTGGACGACACCCTGCGCCCGCTCGCCCCCGGCTGCGTCGGCGAACTCGCCGTCGGCGGCGAGCTGTTGGCCGAGGGCTACCTGGGGCTGCCGGAGCCGACCGCGGCCCGCTTCACGACCGTCCCCGCACTCGGCGGCGCCCGCGTCTACCGCACCGGCGACCGCGGCTACCGGGACCTGGACGGGCGGCTGCGCTTCCTCGGCCGCGCCGACAACCAGGTCAAGCTGCGCGGCCACCGGATCGAGCTGGAGGAGATCGAGGCCGCCGCCTCCGCCGAACTCGGCGGCCGCTCCTGCGCGGTGCTGCTGCACACCGACCCGCAGTCCGGCCCCCGGCTGATCGGCTTCCTGGAGGGCACCGAACGCCCCGACCAGGCAGCCCTGCACGAGGCGCTCGGCCGCCGGCTGCCCGGCGGACTCGTCCCGGCGAGCTGGACGGCCGTCGCCGCGATGCCGACCCTGCCCGGCGGCAAGCCCGACCGCGCCGCCCTCGCCCGACTGGCCGCCGAGGCCGCGGACGCCCCCGAGGCCGAGGAGAGCGCGCCGAGCGAGTTCACCGACCCCGGCCAGCGGCTGATCGCCGCCGCCTGGCGCGAGGTGCTCGGCCACGACCGCTTCTCCGCGGACTCGCACTTCTTCGAGGTCGGCGGCCACTCCCTGCTCGCCGCGCAGCTCGCCGCCTACCTGGAGCCCCACCTCGGCAGCCGACCGCCGCTGCGCACCCTGTTCCGCCACGCCGTACTGGCCGACCAGGCCAAGGCCCTCACCGCCGGAGCCTCCAAGTGACCGCCCCCTCCGCCGTCCTGGAGGACGGCCACCGCGAACTCGTCGAGGCCTTCGAGTCCTTCGTGCGCCGCGAACTCGTCCCGCTGGCAGCCGAGTTGCCCGAGACCGCCGACCAGGTCCCGACCGACCTGCGGGCCTACGTCCGCAAGCGCTCGGCCGCCCTCGGCTTCTACGCGGGCGACTACCCCGAGGAACTCGGCGGCGCCGACATGCCGTTCACCGCCGTCGTCCTGCTGCACCACGCCGCCGGGCGCAGCGGCTGCGTGCTCGCCCCGTACGCGCTGGCCGGCTCCGACGGGCCGAGCCCGCTGCTGCGGCACGGCACCCCCGAGCAGGTCGAACGCCACCTCGTCCCGCTGGTGCGCGGCGAGCAGACCCGCTGCCTCGCCCTCACCGAGCCGCACGCCGGCTCCGACGCGTTCCGCCTCACCACCACCGCCGTGCGCAGCGGCGACGGCTGGGTGCTGAACGGCCGCAAGACCTTCGTCAGCAACGCCGAGCACGCCGGGATCGCCCTGGTCGTCACCGCGACCGACCTCGGCGACGGAGCCGGCCCCACGGCCGGTGCCACCGCCTTCGTACTGCCGATGGACCAGCCCGGCCTGCGGATCGGCCAGCGCTACGAGGGCATGTCCGGCGAGCCGCTGTTCGAACTGCTGCTGGACGGGGTCACCGTCGGCCCGGAGGCCGTGATCGGCGGCGAGGAGGGCGTCGGCGCGGCCACCGCCCTCGCCATCGACAGCCTCTCGCGCGGCCGCCTGGTGGTCGCCGCGATGTGCAACGGCATCGCCGAGCACGCGCTGCGGATCGGCGTCGAGTACGCCAAGGACCGGCGCGCCTTCGGCCGGGTGATCGGCGACTACCAGCACGTCCAGGAGCACCTGGTCGCCACCCGGGCCGAGGTCGAGGCCTCCAAGCTGCTCACCCTCGCCTGCGCCCGGCTGGTCGACGAGGGCACCGAGTCGCCCGAGAACGCGGCGCTCGCCAAGCTCACCGCCTCCGAGACCGCCGTGCGCGCGGTGGACCGCTCGCTCCAGGTGCACGGGGCCACCGGCTGGGTGCGCGGGCACCCGCTGGAGTTCCTGTACCGCTACGTCCGGATGACCACGATCATCGAGGGGACCTCCGAGGTCCAGAAGGTGATCATCGCCCGTTCCATGGGCCTGAACTGACGGTACGTCACCTTCCTGGAGATGATGATGGAACACCTTGACACGAAGTCCCCGAGCATCGGCTACGGCCGTCCGCACCAGGACGGCGCGGTGCTCGACCTGTTCACCGGCTGGGTGCACCGCACCCCCGACGCGCCCGCCCTGATCGACGGCGAGCACGTCTACAGCTACGCCGAACTCGACCGCCTCGCCGACACCGTGGCCGAATCCCTGCGCGGCAGGGTCGGCCCGGGCGACCTGCTCGGCGTCTGCCTCGACCACTCGGTCTCGCTGGTCGCCGTCACCCTGGCCGCCGCCAAGCTCGGCGCCGTCCACCTGCCGCTCGGCCCGCGCCCCGGCGAGCACCGGCTGCGCGCCGTCGCCGAGCAGCTGCGCCCGGTCTGCCTGGTCGGCGAGCCGGCCCTGCTGCCGCCCGGCGGCGAGCGGCTGGCGCTGGACCTGCCCGCCGCCGGCGTGGTCGCCGCCCTGACCCCCGGCGAGCAGGTGAGCGTCCCGGCCGGCACCCACTACGCGGTGCTCACCTCCGGCTCCACCGGAACCCCGAAGGCCGTCGCCGTCACCGAGCCCGCACTCGGCGCGCTGCTGCAGTGGTACCGCGGGCTGACCGGCCTCGGGCCCGGCGAGCGGCACAGCCTGCTGATCGGCGTCTCCTTCGACCCGCACCTGCAGGAGCTGTGGGCAGGCCTCACCTCCGGCGCGGCCCTGGTCGTGGCCCCCGAGGCGGTCCGCTGGGACACCGGCGCGCTCACCGACTGGTGGCGCGAGGCCGGCATCACCGTGTCCATCCTGCCCACCCCGCTGGCCGAGCCCGTCCTCGGCCGGCCCTGGCCCGGCGGACTGCCGCTGCGCCACCTGGTGGTCGGCGGCGACCGGCTGCGCCGCGCCCCCGGGCCCGACGTCACCGCGACCGTCCACAACGCCTACGGCCCCGCCGAGGCCACCGTCACCACCACCACGCACGCCATGGCCCCCGGCGCCGACCACGGCACCGGCGCCCCGCCGATCGGCCTGCCGATCGACGGCGCGGTCGTCCTGGTCACCGACGAGGACGGCCGGCCGGTGCCGCGCGGCACGGCCGGCGAGCTGCGGATCGGCGGCCGCGGCCTGGCCGCCGGGTACCTCGACGCCGAGCTGACCGCCCGCCGCTTCGTCGACGCGCCCGCCGGCGTGGTCGGCACCGACCGGGTCTACCGCACCGGCGACCGGGTGGTCATGCGGCCCGACGGCGTGCTGGAGTTCCACGGCCGCCTGGACGACCAGGTCAAGGTCAGCGGCGTGCGGATCGAACCCGCCGAGGTCGAGGCCGCCTTCGAACGCGACCCGCGGGTGCACCGGGCGGTGGTCGCCGCCGAGCAGGCGCCGACCGGCGGCGCCCGGCTGCTCGCCTTCGTCCACGCCGAGGACGGCGCCGACCCCGCGGCGCTGCTCGACAGCGTCCGACCCTGGCTGCCCGAGCAGGCCGTGCCCTCCGCCGTCCGGCTGGTGGAGCGCTTCCCGCTGGACGCCAACGGCAAGGTGGACCGCCGTGCCCTGCTGGCCGAGGCGTCGGCGGCGGCGCCGGCCGAGGCGGCCCTCGACGACGAGGGCGCAACCCCGGTCGAGCGCACCGTGCTGAAGCTCTGCCGCGAGCTGATCGGCCGCGCCGACCTCGGGCCGGAGGACAACTTCCTGGCCGCGGGCGGCAACTCGCTCGCCGCGGCAAGACTGCTGGAGGCCCTGGAGAACGAGTACGGCGTACGGCTGCGCGCCCCCCTGGTGCTGCGCCAGCCCGACCTGCGGGCCGTCGCCCGGCTGGTCGAGGAGCGGGCGGCGGCGCCGGCCGCGACCGCCTGACCCCGCCCGAACCTCCTCAGCAGGGGCGCCCCGGCCCATCGGGCCGGGGCGCCCGGAAGGGAACCACATGACCGCCACCGCGACCCCGCCCACCGGGCAGACGCCTCCCGCGCCGCCCGCCGACGACCGGACCGGCGATGCCCGGACCGCCGAAGCCCTGCCCGTCGAGGCCGTGCCCGGCGAGGCGCTGCCGGCCCTGATCGCCCGGCAGGCCGAGCGCCGGCCCGACGCGCTCGCCGTGACCGACGGCTCCACCGTCCTGACCTACCGCGAACTCGTCGACGCCGCAGGCCGGTTGGCCGCGGTTCTGGCCGCCCGGGGGATCGGCCCCGGCAGTGCCGTCGCCCTGCTGTGCGCCCGCTCCACCCGGCTCGTCGTCGCCCAGCTCGCCGCCTGGCGGGCCGGCGCCCTGGTCGTCCCCATCGACCCGGCCTACCCGCGCCCGCGGATCGCCGAGATGACCGCCGACGCGGACGTCCGGCTCGTCCTCGGCGACAAGGGACTGCTCGCCGAGGCGGGGCTCCCCGAGGAGCGCACCCTCGTGCTGACCGAGCGCGGCACCGAGGCCGCCGACGGCACGGTGCCCGACGCCGCCGACCCGGCCGCGCCCGCCCTGCTCTACTACACCTCCGGCTCGACCGGCCGCCCCAAGGGCGTCCTCGTCCCGCACGCCGCCGTCACCGACCTGGTCACCACCGAGGGGGCGTTCGTCCTCGGCCCGCGCGACCGGGTGCTCTTCCACTCCACCGTCTCCTTCGACGCCGCCACCTTCGAGCTGTGGGCCCCGCTCGCCCGCGGCGCCGCCGTGGCCGTCTCCCCGAGCGAACGGCCCACCGCCGAGGACCTGGTCCGCGACGTCGAGCGCTTCGGCGTCACCACCCTCTTCCTCACCACCGCGCTCTTCCACCACCTGGCCGCCCGCCGCTCCCGGGTCTTCGGCGTGCTGCGCACCCTGGCCGTCGGCGGCGAGGCGATCTCCGCCGAACACGCGGGCGCCGTGCTGCGGGCCTTCCCCTGGCTCGAACTGTTCAACGTGTACGGGCCGACCGAGGCCACCACCTTCACCACCCTGCACCGGGTCACCCCGGCCGACTGCGCGGGCTCCGTCCCGATCGGCCGGGCCTTCGGCGGTGCCCGCGCGTACGTCCTGGACGAGCGGCTCGCGCCGGTGGCGCCCGGCGCCGTCGGCGAACTGTGGATCGCCGGCGACCGGTTGGCCCTCGGCTACCTCGACCGGCCGGAGCTGACCGCCGAGCGCTTCCGCGAACTGCCGGGCATCGGCCGCGCCTACCGCAGCGGCGACCGGGTCCGCCAACGGCCGGACGGCGCCCTGGAGTACCACGGGCGCACCGACGACCAGGTCAAGGTCCGCGGCTTCCGGATCGAACCCGGCGAGGTCGAGCACGCGCTGCTCCAGCTGCCCGAGGTCGCCGAGGCGGCGGTCGTGGTCCGCCGGGCCGGGCAGGACGACGCCGCGCTCACCGCCTGCGTGGTGCTCGCCGAGGGCTCCCGCCCGACCGTCGAGACGCTGCGCGCCCGGCTGGCCGAGCAACTGCCTGCCCACCTGGTGCCCACCGCCTGGACCGTCCTCGCCGCGCTGCCGCTGACCGGCAGCGGAAAGGTGGACCGGCGGGCCCTGGCCGCCGACGAGCCGGCCGGGGCGCAGCCGTCCGCCGGCGCCGAGCTCGGCCCGATCCAGCAGGTCGTCGCCGAGGCGTGGAGCCGGGCACTGGAACGCCCGATCACCGACCCGGCCGCCGACTTCCTCGCCGAGGGCGGGCACTCGCTGCTCGCCATGTGGGTGGTGGACGACCTGCGCGAGGACCTCGGGGTCGAGCTGTCGCTCGCCGACTTCCTCGACCACCCGACCGTCGCCGCCCAGGCCGAGCTGCTGGAACGCGCCCTACTGGCCGCCGACGACACCCCCGGAGCCGACCGATGAGCACCGTCGACCAGAGCGACCTGCTGCGGCGCGCCCGCAGCCGCCGCGCCGCCGCCCCGCCCGCCCGGTCCGTCGCGCCGGCCCAGTCCGCCCAGTCCGTCGCGGACGGTGGCCAGGACCCGCTGTCGCACGGTGACCAGGCGCCGCTGTCGCACGCCCAGCAGCGGATGTGGCTGATGGACCACCTCGGCCAGGGCGGCGCCCTCTACAACGTGCCGGTCGCCACCCGGCTGCGCGGCCCGCTCGACCGCGCCGCCCTCGCCACCGCGATCACCGGCCTGACCGAGCGGCACGCCGTCCTGCGCACCCGCTACCCGCGCCGCGGCGACCAGCCGTACCAGCAGATCGACCCGGTCACCCCGGTGCCGCTGCCGGTACTGGACGCCACCGGCCCGGAGCAGCTCGCCGCCGAGGCCGCCCGCCCGTTCGAGCTCGCCACCGGCCCGGTGCTGCGCTCCGTGCTGCTGCGGCACGGGCCCGAGGACCACACGCTTCTGCTGACGATCCATCACATCGCTGTGGACGGCGGCGCGTTGCGGTTCCTCGCGTCCGACCTCGCCGAGCTGTACCGCGCCGCGCGCGACGGCGTGCCGGACCGGCTGCCGTCGCCGGCCCCCTCGTACGCCGACTACGCCCGCCAGGAGCGCGCCCGGGACGCCGAACTGACGGCCGCCGCCGACACCCTGGCGGCCCGGCTGTCCGGAGCCCGACCGCTGCCGCTGCTGCGGCCCGTCCCGCCCGGCGCCCGTGAGCGCCGCGCCGCGCTGCACACCGCCCCGCTGGAGCCGGCGGTCGTGGAAGGGCTGCGCGGCCTCGGCGCGCGGCACGGCGCCACGCTGTTCACCGTCGTGCTGGCCGCCGCGTTCGCCGCGCTGCACCTCGCCTCCGGGCAGGACGACGTCGTCCTCGGCTGCGCCAGCGGCCACCGGGGGCGGCCCGAGTTCCGCCGGACCGTCGGCCTCGCGGTCAACACCCTTGCCGTACGGGCGAATCCGTCCGGTGACGTGACGTTCGTGGAACTGCTCGGTCTGGTCCGGACCGCCCTGCTCGACGCGCAGCAGCACCACGAGGTGCCGTTCGACCTGGTGGTCGAGCGGCTCGGCACGGCCGCACGCGGCGCCGACGGCACTCCGCTGCTCTCGGTCAGCTGCGACCTGCTCCAGGTCGTCGACCCGCTGGTACTGCCGGGCCTCGACACCGAGAACGTGGACATCGACCTGGGGCTCGCCAAGTTCGGCCTCACCCTGCTGCTGGAGGACGGCCCGCGGCCGCGCTGCCTGCTGCAGCACGACCGGGACGTGCTGGACCAGGGCACCGCCGCCCGGCTGCTGGACGCCTTCGCCGCGCTGCTCACCGCCGTGGCCGCGGACCCGGAACAGCGGCTGTCCGAACTGCCCGGCGAGCGGCTGGCGCCCGCCGAACACCCGGTGGTGGCGGCCCTGTCGGCGCACCCGTCGGTGGTCGAGGCGGCCGTGGTCGAGAACCCCGACGGCCCGCCGCTCGCCTACGCGGTGGTGCGCGGGCCGGTCGCCCCGAGCGGCACCGACCTGCGGGCCGCCCTGCGCGGGCGCCTCCCGGCCGCCGAACTGCCGCTCGCGGTCACCCTGGTGGACCGGCTGCCGCGCCACCCCGACGGCACCCCCGACCGTAACCGGCTGCCCGGGGCGGACCGGCTGCCCGGCACGGGCCCGCTTCCCGGCACGGGCCCGCTGTCCGGCGGCGCTCCGCTGTCCGGCGGCGCCCCGGCGACGGAGGGCCCGCTGGCCGTCGTGCGGCAGGCGTTCGGCGAACTGCTCGGCGCGACCCCGCCCGCGGACGGCGACTTCTTCGCCCTCGGCGGCCACTCGCTGGTCGCCGTCCAGCTCGCCGAACGCCTGCGCACCAGCACCGGGTTGCCGCTCACCGGCCTCGACATCCTGGAGCAGCGCACCCCGCGCGCCCTCGCCGCCCTGCTCGCCACCCGCGGGGACGAGCGCCGCGCCGCCCTCGCCCAGGCCGGCGCCCGCCCGCGGCCCGCCGGCGCCCGCGTGGGAACCGTGCTGCTCACCGGCGCCACCGGCGGCGTCGGCGCTGCGGTGCTCCAGGAGCTGATGGCCCAGGGCCGGCCGGTCCGGGTGCTGGTGCGGCCGGAGTCCGCGCACCTGCCCGCGCTGAACGGCGCCGAGGTGGCGGCGGGCGACCTCGGCGACCTCGACAGCCTGCGCCGGGCCGTCGAGGGCGTCGACGCGGTGATCCACTCCGCCTGCACCTTCACCGACCACGCCACCGACCTCGCCGCGATGCGCGCGCTGGTCGACGGCTGGCGGGGCGGCCCGTTCGTCTTCGTCAGCAGCATCGACGCCTACGGCCGCCCGGCGGGTACCGAGGTCCCCGAGGGCGGCGCCGGCGGCGGGTCCGTCACCCCGTACGGGCAGGCCAAGCTGGACTGCGAGCGGATCCTCTTCGAGGCCGCCGCCACCGGTCGCGGCCCGGCCACCGCGGTACGCGCCCCGATCGTCTGGGGCCCGCACCACCGCCTGCGCGACCAGCTCCGCTGGGGCTCCACCAGCGCCCTCTACCAGGCCGCCCTGGCCGGCCGGCCGATCGGCCTGCCGGAGCCGGAGCAGTGGTACGGCGCCTCCTGGGTGCACGCCGCCGCGCTGGCCCGCGCCCTCACCGCCTGCCTCACCCCCGACCACCCCGCCGCCGGCCGGGTCGTCAACGCGGTGAGCGGACACGTCTCCTGGGCCGACTTCACCGCGGAACTGGTCCGCCTGCTCGGCTCCGAGAGCCCGGTCGGACCCGCCGCCGACGCCGACGAGGAGCTCCGCCGCCCCTGGCACTACCGGGCGGACACCCTGGCCGGCCCGCTCACCCCGGAACCGGGGGAGGACTGGCGCAGCGTCCTGGCGGCCATGGTCCGCTGACCAGGGCCGCGGGCGGAGGAGTCCGGCAGCCGGACTCCTCCGCCCGCGCTACCGGAGCCGCCGCAGCCGCGAGGCCGCGATGTCGCGGACGCGCCGGGTGCGGCCGCTCGCGGCGAGGAGGCTCAGGACCTGCCGGGCCGCCGAGTCCTCGGCGAGGCGAGCCTGGAGCCGGTTGCCCGCCGTGAGCAACTGCTCCTCCGCCCACGGTTCGTCCAGCACGATCGCCCGCAGGAGAGCCCAGTCGCGCAGGCAGCGGACGGCGAAGGGGTCGCTCGCCGTGGCACCGGCCATCTCCCGGTGCCAGGCCGGGAAGCCCGGCCCGGTCAGCAGCTCCGCCGCCCGCCGGTCCAGGTACTCGCAGACCGCGCAGCTCGCCATCGAGGTCTCGGGGTCGGTCAGCACCCGGGCCGCGAGGCCCGCCGCGTCCTCGGGCGCGACCTCCGCGAAGGCCCGTCGGTACCGCGCGAACCGCACGTGCTCGTCCGGCTCGAAGCCTTCCGCGCCGACCGCTCCCGTCCCGATCACCGAGGTCTCCCCTTCCGTCCTGCCCTGGCCCGGTGATCCGTGGCCGCCGGGGCCCGATCCTCGCACGCCCGCCGCCGGGAGCCGCTCCTCCCGCTGAGGCGCCTGCCCCCCGAGCCGGGTGCTCAGCCGATGGTCACCACCCGGGCCCACTGCGGTGGGGCGTCCGGCTCGTACCCCTCCTCGTCCTCCCCCTCCTCCCGGGCCTGCGCGTCCTCGCGGTACCGGCTCGGCCTCGGGAAGAGGCCGACCACCGTGCGGCAGGGCGGGGCGGCGGCGGGCCACGGGGTCTGGCCGTCGGTCAGGACCACCACCACGTCCGGGCGGGGGTGCCCGCGCAGGGCGGTGCGGAAGCCGGTGCGCAGGTCGGTGCCGCCGCCGCCGATCAGCGGGATGCTCGCGGCCCGGCAGAGCCGGTGGACGGTCTCGGCGGCCGCGTCGCAGGGAACGACGGTGACCTGGTCGCGGCGGCCGCCGACGGCCCGGCCGATCGCGGCGACCTCCAGCAGCGCGCTGCCCAGTTCCTCGTCCGAGACCGAGCCGGAGGTGTCGATGATCACGGAGACCCGCGGCGGGCGGCGCCGCAGGCTCGGCAGCAGCACCCCCGGCACCCCGGCCGAGCGTCGGGCGGGGCGGCCGTAGCTGTAGTCCTCGCCCGCGCCGGGGCCCGAAACCGCCGAGCGCACCGCCGCGCCCAGCAGCTGCCGCCACGGCTGCGGCGGGTGGAACGCCTCCTCGGCCCAGCGCTCCCAGCCCGCCGGTGCGCAGCCCGGGCGGCCCCGGATGCCCTCGGCCACCCGGAACCGGACGGCGTCGCGCTCCTGGTCGTTGAGCCCGTGGGCGCCGTCGGGGCCGAGCTCCCACGGCCGGTCCAGGCCGTCGGCGCCGCTGCCGCACTCCAGCCAGGCCGCCTCCAGGCTGCGCGGGTGGAAGCGGTACCGGCGCAGGTACTCCTCCATGAGCAGCCCGTCCGGCAGCTTCAGCATCCCCGGCCGGACGGCGCCGGGCGGGCGGACCAGCCCGTCCCCGTACACGTCGTCGTTGATCTCGCAGTCGGCGGCGATGTTCATCCGCAGCCGGTCGGCCGGGCCCCGCAGGCCGAGCTCCCGGGCGAGCCGGTCGCCGCGGCCGTGGTGGTCGCGCAGCAGGTGCGAGACCTCGTGCACCCAGACGCCGGCCAGCTGGTCCACCGGGGTGCGGGCGACGAAGGCCGGTGAGACGTAGCAGCGCCAGTACCGGTCCACGGCCATGGTCGGCACCTGCCGGGACTCCACCGGGTTCAGCGCGAACAGCGCGGTCGCCAGGTAGGGGCGGACCCGGGCGGCGTGCAGACGGGCGGCGTACAGCTTCTCGACGTCCAGCGGCGCGGGGGCACCGGCGCGGGGGAGGGCCGTGGTGCCCGCTCTGTCGCGCGCCGTACCGCTCGTGCCCGTCACGTCGCCCGTCACGTCGCCCGTCGCGGTGCCCGTCGCGGTGCCCATCACGTCGCCCGTCACGTCGCCCGTCACGTCGCCCGTCGCGTCGCCCGCCGTGCCGCTCATCGCGGCACCGCCCGCGGCTTCGGGGCGCCGACGAGGTCGGCCCGGCGCGAGACGGCCAGCGCAGGGGCGAGCCGTTCGATCGCCGCGGGCACGTCCCAGTCCTCCCGGCGCAGTGAGGCCAGCGTGGTGGCCGGGACGACCAGCAGGTCCGGCGCGCCGGTCTCCAGCGCCCGGGCCAGCAGTGCCCAGGCCGCGTCCCAGCGCGCCCGCTCCGGCCGGTTGCGGACCGCCGCGACCACCCCGTCCAGGACGGCCTGGCGCAGGTCCCCGCGTTCGGGCAGCACCGCGCCGTCCGGGTCGGCGAGCAGGGCCTCCGGGTCCGGCAGGTCCATCCGGTCCGTGTGCGCCATCAGCTCCAGCCCCGGCCCGTCGCCGACGGTGCCGCGCACCAGCAGCGACAGCACCTCCCGGGAGGAGCCGGCCGCGGTCGCGAAGGCGACCAGCCGCAGCGTCATGTCCCAGCTGCGCGGGGACGGCCAGGCGCCGCCGCGGCGGGCGTCGGTGGTGGGCAGCCGGTGCACCAGATCGGGGCGGGCGGCCAGCAGCCCGCACACCGCGCGCCGGGCCAGTGCGACCGCGGCCGGCAGCGCCTGGGGGTCGAGCCGGGGCAGGGTGGCCACCGGCCAGACGCCGCCGAGGCCGCGCACCACCACCTCGTGGTCGTGCGTCCACTGGAGGTGGACGAAGCGGTTGGCCAGCGGCGGGCTCAGCTCCCAGCCGTCGGCCGCCGATGAACGCGGGTTCGCGGCGGCCACGATCCGTACGCCGGGCGGCAGTCGGAGCGTTCCGATGCGCCGCTCCAGGACCAGCCGGAGCAGCGCGGCCTGGACGGCGGGCGGCGCGGTGGACAGCTCGTCCAGGAACAGCAGGCCGCGCCCGGCCCGCACCAGGCGCACCGCCCAGTCCGGCGGGGCCATCGGGACGCCCTGCTGCGCCGGGTCGTCGCCGACGATGGGCAGCCCGGAGAAGTCGGACGGCTCGTGGACGCTGGCGATCACCGTGGTCAGCGGCAGGTCCAGGGCTTCGGCGAGCTGGTTGAGGGCGGCGGTCTTGCCGATGCCGGGCTCGCCCCAGAGCAGGACGGGCAGGTCGGCGGCGACGGCCAGGGTGAGCGCCTCCAGCTGGGTGTCGGCGCGCGGTTCGGTGGTGGTGTCGGCCAGCAGGTCGAGTAGCTGCCGGGCGACGTCCAGGCGGGCTGCGTCGAGGCGGACTGCGTCGGGGCGGGAGCCGTCGACGTGGGCGACACCGTGGTCGGCGATGTCGAGGCGGTCTGTTTCGGGCGTGCGAACGGGCATGGGTGAGCACCTCCTGGTGCGAATGGCTTCAGTGAAGGACGAAGGACGAAGGGTGGCGGAGCGCCGCGGTCAGCCGTGGGAGGCGAGGCGCGGTCGGGCCCGGAACGACGGGTGGCGCGGGCGCGGACGGAAGGCGGCGTCGGCCGGGCGCGAGCTGGAGCGCACGGTCGGCAAGGGGTAGTTGACGAGCTCGGGCCCGGTCAGGCCCGCGCGGTAGAGGCCGTAGGCGATCCGCCGTTCGGCCGCCGCCGCCAGCTCGTCCCGCAGCGGTCCCTCGCGCAGCACCGCCTCCGGGCCGAGCAGGGCCTCGACCACGGCCAGTGCCCCGGCGGTGTCGCCGTGGTCCAACCGCTCGCGCACCCCGGCCAGTTGGTTCGGGCTCCGGTGGGCCCGGTCGATCGCCCGCAGGCAGGGCAGCGGGGTACCGGACAGGGCGGCCAGCAGTTCCTCGCGGCGCAGCTCGGCCGGGTCGTGGTCGAGCGGGGCGAGTACCCCGTCGACCAGCCCGATCCGGTGCCGCGCCCCCCGGCAGTCCACCGTCCGCTCGGCCGGACGCGCGTCACCGGTCCACGCGGACCGGTCGGGGCCGTGGCCGGGCGCCAACGCGGCGGCCACCAGCGGATGCAGCCGGTCGGCCTCGACCGCACCGCCGCGGAGCAGGTCGACGTCGGGTGGCACCCAGGTCGCGGCGTCGGGTAGCAGCGGCAGCCCCGAGGTGCCCCCGGAGGCCTCGGCCGTCGTCCCGTTCGGTCCGAGCAGCAGTCGCCGACGACGCCCGAGCCGCACCACGACGGGCCCGGCGGGTAGCGCGTCGGCGCGCCGCAGCAACTCGGCCTCGGCGGCCCAGCGGTCGACCGCGCAGCGCAGCGTGGGATCGCCAAGCACCGCGCCGGGCAAGCCCGTTGGGGGAGCGCCCGCGCCGGCCCGGACGGCCAGCTCCGTGCTGCGCCCGGCGTCCCAGAGGTGCCGGTGCAGGTCGAAGCGGAACCGCCGGCTGGGGCGCGGATGCGGGTGCGGCGAGCGGCCGTCGCCTTCCGAGCCGTCCCAGAGCGCCAGGCCGACCCGCTGCCCGTACTCCGCCCAGGCGGGCGGGGTGCGGACCACCAGGACGACCGGCGGCGCACCCGGGTAGCGGGCCAGCGGCACGGTGAGGCCGGGCCGCAGCAGTCCGTCGGGGGCGGACCTGGGAAGGTGCCAGCGCAGCAACTCCGGTGCGAGGCAGCGGAGATCGGCCCGGACCAGGTCGGCGAGCTCCCGGCCGTGGACGCGGGCGACGTCCCGCAGGCGGAAGTCGACCTCGACGTTGGCGGCGGCGCAGGCCCCGGCCCAGTCGCCGGTCAGCCGGCGGGCGGTGGCGGTTTCGATCATGGAGGGCGGCACGGCGTACTCGCGTACGCGCCGCCAGAAGGAGAGGCGGGAGTCGTTCCCGTGCGCGGGGTGAGTGGGCATCAGCACTCACTCTTCGCGGACGGGACCCCCATTCTGTGATCAGCGTGAGTGGTCATCGCCGGGAGCATAACGCCCCGCGCCGTCGCCCGCCACACCGTTCCGGCCGCTCGGGCCGGGCGTCCAGGGAGATACGGGGAGCGGGGGCGCGGGCCGCGCTGCCGCGCCCGCTCGCCGCCACCGGACTTCGCCGACCACGCCCGCGGCGGGCCGGGTCGAACGATCCTCTCCCGGGCCCCGCCCTCGGCACCCGGCCCCCGGCACCCGGCACCCGGTGCCCGACTGGCCGGTTCCGTTCGCTCGCGACCGACGGCGGGTCGCGGTGGACGGGCCGTCGGGAGCAGACTGGCCGGTGCACGGGAGTTCCGACCGCAGGGGGCAGGCATGTCCGTACGACCCGTCAGGCGCATGGCAGTTGGCAGGCTCCGGACCGCGATCGGCGCACTCGTCGTCGCCCTGGCCTCGGGCGCGGCGGTCGCCCTCCCGGCGGCCGAGGCGGAGGCGGCCGGCGTCAGGGGCGGCAAGGTGGTCTACCTGACCTTCGACGACGGCCCCAGCCCCGCCCACACGCCCAAGGTCCTGGCGGCGCTCGCCCGGTACGGGGTGCGGGCGACCTTCTTCGAGATCGGGCAGAACGTCGCCGCCCACCCCTGGCTGACCGCGCAGGTCGCCAAGCAGGGCCACAGCGTGCAGAACCACTCCTGGTCCCACCCGGACCTGCGCAAGCTCTCCGCCTCCGCGCTCAACGCGCAGGTGGCCGACACCGACAGGGCCATCCGCGCCCAGACCGGCCGTACCCCGACCTGCCTGCGCCCGCCGTACGGCGCGGTCAACAGCACAGTGCGCTCGAAGGCTGCGGCGCTCGGCAAGCAGGTCGTGCTCTGGTCGGTGGACCCGGCGGACTGGTCCCGACCCGGCACCGCCGCGATCCGGTCTCGGGTGCTCGACAAGGTCCGCCCCGGCTCGGTGATCCTGCTGCACGACGGGGGCGGCGACCGCAGCCAGACGGTGGCGGCCCTGCCGGCGATCATCTCCACGCTCAAGGCGCGCGGGTACGGCTTCGCCACCCTCTGCGGCTGAGCCCGGTCGCCTTCGCTCCGCCGACCGGGCCGAACCGGCCCGGTCAGCTGCGCCCGTTGAGGACGAGCGCCCAGGCGAGGCACGCCAGGGCGCCCGTCGACAGCAGGGCGCGCAGCACGTTGAAGCGCACCCAGCGCGCCTCGAACCGGGCGCGCACCGCGGCCGGGTCGGCGATCCGCCGGGCCTCACCGGCGGCTTGGAGCTCGTCGTTCAGCGGGATGTTGACCGCGCGGGTGACGCCGATCACCGCGACGTACAGCACCAGCGCGGCGATGGTCGCGGGCAGGACGTCGTGCCCGTCGGAGGGCAGGTGCAGGGCGACCGCGGCCGCGGTGGCGAGCAGGGCGCCGACGAAACCGAGGGCGAACCAGCCGTTCAGGATCGCCACGTTGACGCGCTGCATGACCTCGACGAAGGTCCGGTCCTCGACCCGCGCGAGCGCCGGCATGACCGAGCACGAGTAGCCGTAGAACAGTCCCGCGGTCAGTCCGCAGGTGACCGTGGCCGCCACCAGGACGAGTGTGCGCGCCGTTTCCATCGTGAGCCCCCCTGGCTTCTCGCTGCCGGTACCCCCGTACGGCGCTGCGCCGCGTCCCGGTCCGTACCCCGTGGGCCGATCATCCGGTATTCGGGGCGCACGAGGCCACCCCGATTCGCTCAGGATGGCCTTGGGTCACGGAACGTGGTCCCTGCGGGAAGCGGCCACCCGGGAGGCGTGGGCTGTTCGCCATTTGCCTAATCCATATAGGAAATCCCATACTGGCCGTAGACAGCCGACGCGACCGTACGGGAGAACGCACATGGCAAGGGCAGGGCTGACCGTCGAACGCCTGGTCGTCGCGGGTGCCGAACTCGCCGACGAGGTCGGCTTCGACCAGGTGACCGTCGCCGCGCTCGCCCGCCGCTTCGGCGTGCAGACGGCGAGCCTCTACTCCCACCTCAAGGGCTCCCAGGACCTCAGGACCCGGATCGCCCTCCACGCCCTGGAAGAACTCGCCGACCTCGTCGCCGACGCCCTCGCCGGCCGGGCGGGCCGCGACGCGCTCGCCGCCTTCGCGGACGCCTACCGCGACTACGCCGCCCGCCACCCCGGCCGCTACGACGCCACCCGCCTGCGCCTGGACGCCGAGACGGCCGCCGCCAGCGCGGGTGTCCGGCACGCCCAGATGACCAGGGCGATCCTGCGCGGCTACGACCTGACCGAACCCGAACAGACCCACGCGGTGCGCCTGCTCGGCAGCGTCTTCCACGGCTACATCAGCCTGGAGGCGGCCGGCGGCTTCAGCCACACCGCCGTGGACCCGCGGCAGTCCTGGGACTGGATCATCGACTCCCTCGACGCCCTGCTGCGCGCGGGCGGAGCCCGTACGGCCGGCTGACCGGCCCCCGCGCGCCCTGTATGACTCGACCATTTCGTACGACGACCCATGTCGTACGACGACCCGAAGAAGCATCATGACGACGATCACCACCCCCGTCACCGAGGACCTCCTCCACGGCCACCTCGACGTCGAGCACACCCGCCGCGGCCTGCTGCCGCACCGCCTGCCCGCCGGCGCCCGCCGACGGATCCCGGACGAGCAGCTCGCGATGGCCGAGTCCCAGCCCTCCGGCGTCCGGCTGGCCTTCCGCACCCGCGCCACCACCGTCACGCTGCACGCCGTCCCCACCAAGCGCGCCTACCGGGGCGTCCCGAACGTCCCGGACGGCGTCTACGAGCTCCTGGTGGACGGCCGCCTCACCGCGCAGAGCGGCGTCCCCGGCGGCAACCTGCGCACCGTCGACCTCGCCAGCGGACGCGTCGAACTGACCGAAGGGCCGCCCGGCAGCGCCCGGTTCACCGGACTGCCGGAGCGGGACAAGACCGTCGAGATCTGGCTCCCGCACACCGAGACCACCGAACTGATCGCCCTGGACACCGACGCCCCGATCGAGCCGATCCCGGCCGGCACCCGCAAGCGCTGGCTGCACCACGGCAGTTCGATCAGCCACGGCTCCAACGCCGCCCACCCCACCGGCACCTGGCCGGCCCTGGCGGCCAACGCGGCGGGCCTGGACCTCACCAACCTCGGCTTCGGCGGCGGCGCCCTGCTCGACCCCTTCACCGCGCGCACCATCCGCGACACCCCCGCGGACCTGATCAGCCTCAAGCTCGGCATCAACGTGGTGAACAGCGACCTGATGCGGCTGCGCGCCTTCACCCCGGCCGTCCACGGCTTCCTGGACACCGTCCGGGACGGCCACCCGACTACGCCGCTGCTGGTCGTCTCCCCGCTGCTGTGTCCGCTGCACGAAACGGTACCGGGCCCGCTCGCCCCCGACTTCAGCACCGGCACCCTGCGCTTCCGCGCCACTGGTGACCCGGCCGAGGTCGCCGCCGGACGGCTCACCCTCACCGTCATCCGCGCCGAACTCGCGCGCATCGTCGCCGACCGCCGGGCGGACGGCGACGAGCACCTGCACCACCTGGACGGCCTGGCCCTCTACGGCGAGTCCGACCACGACGCCCACCCGCTCCCCGACGGCCTCCACCCCTCCCCGGAAGCCCACCGGCTCATCGCGGAGCGCTTCACCGGACTCGCCCTCGGCCCCGGTGGCGCGCTGGCCCCGTGAGCCGGGGCGGGAGTGCCGGCACGATGGGGGCGGGTGCCGGTGCGTGGGGTCCCCGGGGGCCGGGATGGGGAACGGCCCGCCCCCTCTTGTCGCCTTGTCGCCTTTTGCCAGGTGGGCGGGGCGTGGGGGCGGGCCGCGGAAGGCGGTCAGTTGAGGACGGCGAGCGCGGCCTCGTAGTCGGGCTCGTCGGCGATCTCCGCGACGAGCTCGGTGTGCAGGACGGTGTCGTTCTCGTCCAGGACGACGACCGCGCGGGCGGTGAGTCCGGCCAGCGGGCCGTCGGCGATCGCCACGCCGTAGACGTCGTGGAAGTCCCGGCCGCGCAGGGTGGAGAGGGTCTTGACGTTCTCCAGGCCCTCGGAGCCGCAGAACCGGGCCTGGGCGAACGGCAGGTCGGCCGACACGCACAGCACGACGGTGTTGTCCAGCGAGCCGGCCTTGGCGTTGAACGTGCGCACCGAGGTCGCGCAGGTCGGGGTGTCGATGCTCGGGAAGATGTTCAGGACCTTGCGTCGGCCCGCGAAGTCGTTCAGCGACACGTCCGCGAGCCCCTCGCCGACGAGCGTGAACGCCGGCGCCTGGGTCCCGGCGGCGGGCAGTGCGCCACCGATCTGAACCGGGTTCCCCTTCAGCGTGACCTGAGCCATGAAAAGCCTCCTACCAGCGGTGTGTACGAGATGCAACGCCGCTGATCCTACTGCCCGCCGCGTCCCCCGCGTGGGGGAACCGGCGACCGGCCCCCGACCAGGGACGGGCGCCGGCGCTCGCGTTGCCGGGTCCTGGATCCCGGCGGGGCCGGTGGTGCGGTCGCGGTGGTCGTCGGGAACGGCTGCCCGTCTCAGCGGGGGGCCGGTCCGGTGTGTGTCAGGGCTTCCGCGATGATCTCCGCGATGCGCCGTGGTTCCTCGTTGGGGAGGAAGAAGCTGGTGCCGGGGATCGTGACGAGGGTCGCCCGTGGACAGGCGTTCAGGGTGCGCCGCTCGTCGGGGGTGAGGTCTCCGTCGCCCTTCTCGGCGTGCACGATCCAGACCGGCACGCCGGCCGCGCACAGGCGTTCGGCCGGTTGCTCGTGTGTCTCCAGGTGGTCGAGGTA
The DNA here is from genome assembly GCF_055383135.1 of Kitasatospora sp. Xyl93. Classification (NCBI taxonomy): domain Bacteria; kingdom Bacillati; phylum Actinomycetota; class Actinomycetes; order Kitasatosporales; family Streptomycetaceae; genus Kitasatospora; species Kitasatospora sp. Xyl93. The sequence continues at coordinate 7,786,582 of NZ_AP029185.1, forward strand.
GCCGCGGAGGATCCGGCGCGCCACGCGCGGGTCGTTGTTCCGCAGGTCGGCGAGGATCTCGCCTGGAAGACCGCCGTCTGGCCTGGGTGCTGCAGGCCAAGGGCTCGACGACCGCCCACCGGGAGGACGCCGAACCGCATCAGCCTCCCCATGGGGGCCGGGGCCGGGGCCGGGGCCGGGTCCTTGGCCGGGGCCCGGCCGCCCGCCGAGGGGTACGGCCGTTCGGCCCGTCATCTGCCGCCGTACTGGTTGGGATTTCGCTCCACCGTGCGCGAAGCATCGCCCAACGTGGCTCGTGGATCGTCGCTGCAGTAGTTCAGGAGAGTGGGGGTGTGATGGAGAGCGGGATAGCCGTCCTGTGCCTTCGATCCCAGGTACGCGTGAAGCTTTTCATCCAAAGCGGCTTCGACGGTCGCGTTGAGGTCCGAGCACTTGCTCTCGTCCGTGAGTGGCGTGGTGTCCACGGTGCGCGGCGAGGCAGGTGGGGCAGTCCCGCCGGTGTGTCCGAGGACTTCCTCCACCGCCGGTCCGAGCCCGGTCTCCGGATTGCTTCGACAGAAGTCTCCCAAGTGGTATGCGAGAGTGAACGACTCGTCGTCGTACTGCATGACGAATACCTCTTGAGCGATCTGGCTCGTTGTGTTGTACCAAGCACAGGACTCGCTGACTGAGAGCCTTTCGTCCTGAATACCGCTACTGCCGCTCGTCGTCGGCGGACCCGGTGGTGCCGACAGGTCGGCGGAATATGGTTTAGCGGTCGGTCCGCTCCATGCGCCCAGCACGAGGCTGGAGAGAGCCAGCCCTGTTCCGATCATCTTGTTCATGCTTGTCCCGCCCGGGGTGATTTCCGTGTGACTGACCAAAGGCTGGAGGTCATGTTTCCAGCCTGGCGTCGCCCCACGCGCCGTAGCAGTAAGTGGAAGTATCCGCCGTCGCGGTGTATGTGACTGCGATCTTCAGGCGCAGGGCGTCACTGACACCGAGATTCAGATCCTGGGACTGCCCGAGACGGAGAACCGCTCGGGCGGCTGACCTGCCGTCGACAAGGACCTCGAACGTCAGGACCGCATCAGTGGGAGAGTCGTCGCGAACGCCGATCGTGGCGTGGAAGCTCTGCCATGAGCGTTCGAGGTTGTACTCGGCCTCGTTGGTCGGAATGGAGCTGCGATCTGTGCGGAGCGAGACGCTGCGTGCATAGTTCCTGCCGTTCACGGCGACCGGACCGGTTTCGACTCCGTAGGAGGTGGACAGCGGCTCGGCCTCGCTCAGGTACTGCGCGCCGGTTGTCGGAGCGGAGGGCGAAGCCGACCCTGGACCCGATGCGGTCGGGGTGACGGCTGCACTGGACGGAACCGTCGTCACCGTGGCCGTCGGGGGCGCCGTGGCCGCAGCCGTCGACGTGTGGCCGCCGGACGACGATCCGCCGGCACCACACGCGGTCGTGGCGAGGGCGACCATACCGGCTGTAAGGGCGGCTGCGGCGGTACGCACCGGTGGACTCCACCGTGCCGACGGTCTTCTCGGCCCTCCGGCCAACTGCGTCCGCTTCTGGGAACTCGACAGTTCCGCACCCGCGCCGACTCCCGAAGACCAGTGATGGGAAGCACCCGCCATCAGGCGCTGACCGCTGTGGCGCTCAGAAGAATGGGAATGTGCCAAGGTTCCTCCAGCTGTTAAGGCGTCACGCCTTCGAGGAGGGAAAGCAGCAGAGCCACCCGGCCTCGTGTGCCGCGCCAGCACAGCTTTTTCAGCATCGTGGAGTCACGGTGCCACCGCAACTTCGGCTCGTGTCGGCGACGTGTCACAGCCGCCCTGTCCGCCCTGAACCAGGACCTGCTGCGCTTCACTCATGGGAGATACGCCCCCGAGACGACCGCGGCGGCGAACGAGGTGCCCCAGAGTTGCGCCCCCGCGCCCGTCAGGCCGGTCAAGGAGTTCAGGTCACCGAGACTGTCGGTAGTGCTTCCGCCGTACGCCCATTCAGTGATCGCCTGCTCGGGCGGCGTGGAGTTGTACCTGGCCGGCCGGCCCTGCTCATCCTTTGCGAGAACGACAACGGCCTCACTCACACGCGCCGGATATCCGCTGGCCTTTCCCCTTGTATTGCCTGCGGCGGCGACCAAAACCGGGACCGGGCTGACGCCATTGGCGTGACAGGCGAGCAGGGTGAAGTCGATGGTCCGGCCCAACGCGGTCTCGGAGGAACCGAAGACCGGGGTGGTCAAGCTCGCGTTGACGAGGTCGTACTCGCCGCAGAACAGGGTGTACATCAGGGCGGCCAGTACCTCGTACGACTTGGCTTCGGCCCGATGGTCCAGCACCCGGACGGGGTTGATCACCGCGTTGCCCCGAATGGTCTCGATGATCTTCGCCACGGCGGTTCCGTGCCCATGTGGATCATCTGCTGCCACGAGCTGCGGTCCGTGCACGTCGCAGTCGAGGAAGTCGAGCATCGTTCCGCCCACCCCCCGGATGCCTGTGTCGAGCACTGCGACCGTGCGCCCTGCGGCCTTTCGGTGGTCGGCGATGGTCGGTGCGCTCTCCCTGAGGGCGAGCAGCTTCGCCGGATCGAAGGGGTCCGGGATGCCGCCCCCGCCGTGGGCGGCCCGGAACTGGAAACCGGGTTCCCACAGCAGTGGCAAACCGGTCTCGGCAGGGTACGGGGGCATGGGATAGCGCCACCAAGGCGAGATCATCATTTCGGCCTGCAGTCGAGCGGTGGCCTGGACGCCGACACCGGGCCGGTGTCGGGCGACGGCGATCGCGGGACTGTGCGAATCGTTGAAGCGTTGGGTGGTCCGCTCGGAGATCCGGCTGAGGTCGACGAAGCGAGGATGACTGACCTCGAATCGCCGCGGCGTCTCCAGTTCGTGCCAGAACTCAAGAAGGGCCTCAACCGCCCAACGCGGGCCGGCGACCGTCGAATAGTCCGCGGTGTCCTCCCACATGTCGCCCGCCCTTCTCCTCGTCCGAATCCTAGATCCGACGGATATGCCGCGCATTCCTGGCAGAGGGTGGCCTGGGTAGGCCGCCGCGCGTGCCTGTCCGGAGGGCCACACACTTGGACCATGACGCCCATCAGTCCGGCTTACGAACCGGGGCAGTATCCGGTCACTGACACGGAACTGGTCATGTGGACGGTGGTCAGGTCGGATGAAGGAGAGATCCTCCGCATCAAAGGGCCTTGCCCGAGCTGCGGTCATGACACCGCACAGCAGGTCGAGGGTCGTGCACTGGACCGCCTGGCCGTGGCCGCCGGAGGATCGGCACCCCCACCGCCGCCGGCCGCGCGCATGACCAGGATCTGCGAATGCGCCTGCAGCGAGCCGCACCCGGACGGATCGACACCGCCCCAGAACATGCGCACATGCGGTCGCTGGTGGCTCGTCAGCATCATGCTCGACAGGAGTGTTCCCGGGCAGCAGGAAGTGGTCGCCGCCCTCGATGACTCGTTGCTCACGGCAGCCCGCGCGGCAAAGGAGATGGCGGCCACCGAGGAGAAGCGGCTACGCACGTCGGCGGAGAAGTGGATCGCGGGCATCACCGCGCTGATCGGGCTCTTCAGCCTCTCCGGCGTTGTGGTCGGCAAGGACTCCTTCACCGGTCTGCCCGATGAACCCCGCGCTCTGGCCGGCTTTGCCGCGGCCGCCGCCATCGGCTGCGCGGTCGTGGCCGTCATGAAGTCCTATCGGGCCGCCTACGGGTGGCCCATCGATGTCGACATCAGCAATGACGAACTGCTGAAGAAGTGGTTCGACAACCGGCGGGACTACATCTCAACGGCTGTGAACGATCTCAAGACCGGCGTAAGGCTCTCGCTGATCTCCCTCGGTTCCCTGGCCCTGGCTGCCGGATTCATCTGGTTCTGGCCGCGGGACTCTCCGACCGGGCCCCTTGTCCAGGTAGTGCGTACGGACGACGCCCGAATCTGCGGGACGCTCCTGAACACCACGGTCGACGGCGAGTTGCGGATCCGACGGGCGAGCGGAGCGGTCGAGACGGCGCACGCTACCGGCGTCAGATCGATCAAGGTGGTGCCTGCCTGCGCATGATCCCCATGGGAACGCCCGGTATGTCTCGGCGACCTGTGCCCACGGCCGGATCCGGACGGTGGCGGAGATCGCCCGCCACCGTCCGACACGGCTGGATCCGTCCGTTCGCCATGGAATGGTGGAACCCGTCCGCCAATTCCCTGGACGGAACCGAGAGGGCGGCCAGGCCCAGTTCGTGGAGCACCCGGTGGGCAGGGCGCCGTCCGGCGACCCGATCGGGAGCGCCGTGCGGCACGCGCTGGAGAACCTTCACCGGCGGCTCACCGTCGACGAACTGGCCGGCGTCACGCACCTGTCGGTCCGTCAGTTCGAGCGCTCGTTCGCCGACTCGACCGGCCTGCCGCCGGCACGCTGGATCACGATCCAGCGGATCCGGGCCGGCGCCGCTGCTGGAATCCGCGGACCACCCGGTCGAGACGGTGGCCGACCGGGTGGTCCTGACCTTCGCGGCCTTTCGCCACCACTTCCGGAAGGCGATGGGCGTCAGCCCCTTGACCTACCGCCGGCAGTTCCGGCCCTGACCGCCGCCCGGTGCCGGCGACCCCGCGACGTCTGCGATCTCCTCGGCGCCGGGTACGGCGGCTTCGTGAGCAGGTCGGATGAGGCCGTTGTCCCTGGCGTAGAGCGCGGCCTGGGTGCGGTCGCGCAGGCCCAGCCTGCTCAGCACGCGGGATATGTGGTCTTGACGGCCCCTCGCCGAGGTAGCGGCGGGAGGCTGTCTCCTTGTTCGTGGCACCCGCCGCGATGACGCGCGGGACGTCCGTCTCGCGGCGGGTGAGGCAGCTCGGGGGCCGGGAGCCCGGCGGCCAGGTTGGCGATCACCGTCTGGTCGAACTGGGCCACTCCCGCGTGGGCGAGTCGTACGGCCCGCGTGCCCCTGCACCGGTACGTCCACGTCCCCGGCGGTACTCACACCGATGGGTCGGCGAGGATCGACAAGGAGTACCAGCCGATGCTGCCGTCGTTCGTCGCGGCGTTCGACGAGCTGGAGGCGTGGGCGCGGCCGACCACCCGCTCACGGCGCCGCCTCGGCAGCCGACGGCCCGGCCCCTTCCGTCCCCGCGGCGGGGACGGGCCGTCACCGTGACCGGAACACGCCGACTATGCCTGGGGGGTGGCCGGGGTGGGGATGAGGTGCCAGGTGGTCTCGTAGTGGGCCAGGCGTCCGTCGTCGGCGATCTGGCGCATTCCGCAGGCGGTCATGACGCGCCGGGAGGCGGTGTTGTGCAGGTCGGTGTCGCCGCGGACGCGGCGGGCGCCGGTGTTCCGGGCGTGGGTGAGCAGGGCGTGCAGGGTCTCGCGGGCGTAGCCGTGGCCGCGGGCGGCGGGGACGAGGCCGTAGCCGACGGTGACGGTGCCCTCGTCGTCGGCGGGGCCGTGGAAGCCGGCGCCGCCGATGGCGAGTCCGTCGTCGCGGCGGCGGATCTCGTAGGCGCCGTACGGGCCCTGGCCGCCGTCCTGCGCGGACACCTCGAGGAAGCGGCGGGCGCCGGCGATGTCCGCGGGCGTCGGGTAGCCCTGCGCCCACGGCCCGTCCGGGCCCGGGTCGTCCGGGACTGAACCGTCCGGGCCCGGGTCGTCCGGGGCGGCGGTCATGATGCGTCGGGCCAGGGCCGTGGTGAGCGGGTGCAGGACCAGCCGTGCCGTCACGATCGTGTCCGGGGCGGTCGGTGCGTGGGTACCGGTGTCGTCGTCCATGCCGGTGTCGTAGCAGAGCGTCCCGTCGCCGCGCACCCGGATTTCCCGCCGGCCCCGGGCCACCCGGCTCCGTCTGCGGGCGGTGGTGCTGATGCCGCCTCACTGCCCCGCGCCGGGGGAGGGGCGGTGGTCAGGTGCGCGTCGCGTCCGGGATGGTGAAGGTCGTTCCGGTCAGTTCCTGGGACACCTCCCACAGCCGCCGTCCGATCTCCTCGTCCTGTGCGTGCCGGGCCGGGGAGGTGCGTGCGGGTGCGCCGCGCAGTTCGCCGGGGCCGCTGGGTCCGTACAGCTCCCCGCCCCGGACCTCGGGTGCGGTCGCCGCGTGCAGTTGTGCCAGCGCTCCGCGTGCGGGTGGCTGGGCGAGGGGGCGCAGCAGGTGTCCGAACAGCAGCCGTACGGGGCCGACGGCGCCGGTGTGCGGCAGCCGGGTGGCGGCGTAGCCGGGGTGGGCGAGCACGCTGCGTACGGGGCTGTGGGCGGCGTGGAGGCGGCGGTGCAGTTCGAGGGCGAAGACGGCGTTGGCCAGTTTGGACTGGTTGTAGTGGCCCATCGGGGAGTAGGCGCGTTCGCCGGTGAGGTCGTCGAAGTCGAGCCGGGCGCGGCGGTGGTTGGCGGAGGTGACGGTGACGACGCGGGGGTCGCGGCCACGGGCGAGGAGGTCGAGGAGGTGGGCGGTGAGGGCGAAGTGGCCGAGGTGGTTGACGGCGAACTGCAGTTCGTGGCCGTGCGGGGTGAGGGTGCGCGGGGGCGCCATGACGCCGGCGTTGTTGATCAGGACGTCGGGGGCGGGGCCGTCCTGGCGCAGGCCGGTGGCGAAGGCGTGTACGGAATCCGGGTCGCCGAGGTCGAGGGGGCGCACAGTCAGCCGGGCAGCGGGGTGGGTGGTGGTCAGGAGGTCCGCGGCTCGGCGGCCCTTGGCCTCGTCGCGTACGGCGAGGACGACGTGGGCGCCGCGGCGGGCGAGGGCGTCGGTGGTGGCCAGGCCGAGGCCGCTGCTGGCGCCGGTGACGACGAACACCCGTCCGCGGAGGTCCGGGGCGGGGTCGGAGGTCCGGTTGCTTGGGGTCATACGGCTCACCGTGCCTTGCATGTCACCAAGTGTCAAGGCTGACGTTTGATGTCGTGGATGGCGTGGGGGCTAGGATGGGACGGTGACCTCCCGACCCGCGACCACGCTGGCCCAGCGCAAGCGCCAGCTGGTGGCCGACGAACTGACCCAGGCGGCCCTGGACCTGCTGGCGGACGGCGGGTTCGACGCCGTGACGGTCGACGAGATCGCCACCGCCGCGGGTGTGTCCAAGCGGACGTTCTTCCGCTACTTCGCGTCCAAGGAGGACGTGGTCGTCCAGTTCCTGGCCGCGCTCGGCGCCGCCATGCGCGAGGAACTCGCCCGCCGTCCGGCCGACGAGGCGCCCTCGGTGGCGCTGCGGCACGCGGTGTGGCGCTGCGTGGAGGACTGCGCCGGCCACGAGGAGCGCGCCCGCAAGGTCGTGCGGCTGATCCTCTCCACTCCCGCCCTGCTCGCCCGCTTCCTTGAGCGCCAGGCGCAGTGGCGCGACGAGCTCGCCGCGGAACTCGCCACGCGCCTGGGTCTGGACGCCGGGCGCGAGCTGTACCCGCGCCTGGCCGCGGACATGGCGCTGGCGGCCTTCCACACGGTGCTGCAGCGGTGGAGTGCCGCCGGGGCCGATGGCACGGACGGCGGTGCGGGCGGTGACGCGGGCGGTGGTGCGGTGGACGTCGCCGTGCTGACCCGGGACTGCTTCGCCGTCATCGCCCCGGCCCTGGACGCCGTCGTGCGCGTCCCCGCCGCGAGCTGACCTGGCCTGGCTTGGGCCGGCCCGCGCACGCGCGTCGGCGAAGGAGGCGGCGGCAGGCCGCGGTAGGCCACGGTAGGCGCCCGGCCGCGCGCTCCCGTACGGGTCGTACAGTGGCCGCGTGTCGGCGCACCAGTGGTTCGTGAGTGACGATCCGGAGACCGAGTCCGAACTGGACGAGGCCGAACGGGCCTTCGTGACGGTGCTGCGCGGGCGCGCCCGGGGGTGGCGGGTGGCGCCGGCCGTGAGCTGGGTGGGACGGCCCGAGGACGACTCCTCGCTGGTGGCGTGCGCGGGGGTCGGGGACGGGGAGCTCGGGTGGCCGCTGCGCGTGGGTGTGCACCTGAGCGGCTCCACGGTGCGCGGGGACCGGCTCGCCCACCAGAACTTCTACTGGCCCGTGCAGCCGCCGAGCGCCCTGGCGCTGGACGCCGGCGGCGCCCCCGAGGTGCTGGCGGCGCTGGCGGCCGACTGGTTCGAGCGCGTCCTGCGGATGCCCGTGGTGCGCCACGAGTGGTGGCACGAGGGCCGGTGCTACGCGTACCGGTGCCTGTTCGTCGGTGACGGCGACGGTTGGTGCGACGGGTACCGCGAAGCGCTCGCCCCGCCGGGGTGGCGCCGGCGCCTGCGGGCCGCAGGCACGCGGGAGGCGGGGCCCGGCATCCGCTCGGAGGCCCTCGGGCGACCCGACCGCGTCGTCACTCTGCGCGCCGCGCCGCACTGACGCCCCGCGCCCAGGGGTCGGCCGTGACCCGGCAGGAGCGGCAGCGGTGCGCGCAGCCGACGACGGTGACGTGATCGTGCCGACCGTTGTCGTGGCAGGCCAGTCACACCCCCACCCCGATCCCGAGTGGGTGCGTGGACAGCTCTCCCCTCCCGTGTGAGCAGGATCCGTGCCTGCCCGGAGAAGCGGGGGTGGAGGCGGGGTCGACGGCGGCGGCCGTGCCTCGAACCAGCCCGCCGTTCGCCAGGAGGAGGAGAACGGCGACGGCAGGACGGACCGGACCGGGGCGGCCTGCCGACCGGTCCGGGTCGCCGGGGAGTTCGCACCGATGCCGGTGCTGCATTGCCGAGGCGCAGCAGGTCGAGGCGACGCAGTCGGCACGTCGCCTACCGCTGCCCACCGCCGCCCACCGCCCCCTCGCTGGTCACCTTCGGCCGGAGGAGGGCGGCGCCGGTGCCGGCGGCCCTGGCTGGGGGCAGCCCGCGGCTTCGCCGTCCGACCCCGGCGACTACAGTGCCTTCATGCCTGAGAGACCGACCGACGTCTGGCGTGCGCACGTTGCCGAAGAAGCCGCAGCGGTGGCGGCGGGAACGCTCGACCCGGAGTCCGCGTACAGTGCCGCACTCTTCCCCGCGAGCCTCCTGAGCGTCACCGACGACGCCCTCGCCGCCTTCGAGGCGGACGTGGCCGCGCTGGGCGGCAGCCCGGCCGACGACGACGTCCTCGGCGTCGTCGAGCGCGTCGTGCTGGAGCTCAACCGCGTCCATGAGGCCCACGACGAGGCCGCCTACGAAACCGAAGAGCGGGAACTGCTCTGCGCCTACATCGACGACTCCCTCCTCGCCGCCGGCGTCGACGTCGCGGCGCTCACCGAGCGGCAGGGCCTCGGCCGCCACGAGATCACCGACCGCTGGCGAGAATGGTGATCGGGATGCGGCGGCTTGGGGCGGCCGGCCGATAGCACCTCGAAAGCGGGGCCGATCCGAGGTCAAGAGCGTGCCCCCGCTGCCGGGTGCGGCTGTGCGGAGGCGGAGGCGGGGTCGGACACGGCGTAGGCGGCCGGCGGGAACGCTCGCGAGGACACTGGACCGCGCTCCGGCCGGGGCAGTGGAGGTGCTCGTGCGGCCGGCGGAGGCCAGTGCCCGTAGCGCCAGGCGGGAACATCCGCCGCCGTTGGCTCCGGGCGGCGGATCCGACAGCAGGATGGTCGGCTGATGTGGAGCAGCCCCTCGGGGCGGCGTGCGACCGCCTTCCGCCTCCGTTTGATAGGCAAGTCTCGACTTGCCTATGGTGGAGTGGTGACCGACGATGGAGTCTGGAAGGCGCTGGCGGACCCCACCCGCCGCCTGATCCTCGACGAGCTGGCCCAGCGTGGCGGCCAGTCGCTGTTCGAGATCTGTGTGCGGCTGACCACCCGGCACGCGCTGGGCCTGTCGCGGCAGGCCGTCAGCCAGCACCTGGCGGTGCTGGAGGCGGCCGGCCTGGTACGGGTGCGCCGCGAGGGCCGCTACAAGTTCCACGACCTGAACAACGAACCGCTTGAGCGCATCGCGACCCGCTGGCTCAGGCCCGAACCACCCAAGGACGCCCCGTGAGGATCAACCTGGCCAGTGTCTTCGTCGACGACCAGGACAAGGCCCTGCGCTTCTACACCGACGTGCTGGGATTCGTGAAGAAGACCGAGGTCCCGCTCGGCGGGCACAGCTGGCTCACCGTCGTCTCACCCGAACAGCCCGACGGCACCGAACTGGTCCTGGAGCCCGACCAGCACCCCGCCGCCAAGGCCTATGTCGCCGCCCTCGCCGCCGACGGCATCCCCGCCACCTCCTTCGCCGTGGACGACGTGCACGGCGAGTACGAGCGCCTGCGCGCCCTGGGCGTGCGCTTCACCCAGGAGCCCCTCGCCCTCGGGCCGGTCACCACCGCGGTCCTGGACGACACCTGCGGCAACCTCATCCAGATCGCCCAGTACCACTGACGCCCGTGGCCCTGTGGCCCCGTGATGCCGCGGCCCGCGCCGTGCCGGCCCCGTGTCGTGACGGGCGCCGTGCCGGGGGTGTCAGAGTGCGGCGGCGGGGCGGGACAGGTCGGCCGCCACGAGGCCGGCCGCCCGTGCGGGGTCGCCATCGGCACGGGTGAGCAGGGCGGCCGCCTCGTAGCGGGCGTCGGGGGCCTGTCGGCGGGTCACCGTCATCTCCAGCTCGTGCACCGATGCGTAGCGCGGTGAGCTGAGCGCCGCGTCGATGTCCGGGTGCAGGCGTTCCAGTTCCAGGACGATCTTCCAGGCGTCGTCCTGGATGCGGGCCCGCCGTGCCGGGTCGCAGGCCGCCAGAGCCCGGTCGGTCTCGGGCGGGTCGAGTTGGCAGGCCGCCAGGGCCGGCAGGAGTTCGGGGACACCCAGGATCGCCGCCGCGTCCAGGGTCAGGTTGTGGGACCAGCTGTCGGTGCCCAGCAGGTGCGCGATCAGCGGCACGGCTCGGGGGTCGTGCCGTCTGGCCAGGCCGCGTGCGCCTTCCTCACGGACCTCGCCGTACTCGTCGGTGGTGCACCTCCACAGCGCGTCCCGGATGGCGGTGGTGTCCTGGTCCAGTTGGGATCCCAGCGTGAAGGCCGCCCAGTTGCGGACGTCGGGGTCCCGGTCGCGGGTGAGGCGGATCAGTGCCCGGACATCGGGCCCGTCGGGCAGTGAGCTGTGGACGGAGGCGAACTGCGAGGCGACGTGGCACCGCAGGTCGGCCTCCTCGTGGCGGGAGAGGTCGACGAGTACGGTGACGGCGCGCGCATCGTGCGTGCGGCCCAGGGCGCAGACCAGGGACGACAACGCGAGGGGCGCCGTCTCCGTCCCGGCGAGTGCCAGCAGGGCGGTCGCCGCCCCGGCGCGCAGGCGCTCGTGCTCGTCGGCCGCGGTTCCCAGCAGGTCGCAGCCCACCATCCGTTCCAGGGCGTCGGGTGATTGCAGCAGCCGCGTCCCGGCCTGCCATGCGACCTGCCCGCCGTCCCCCTCGACCGCCTGCCGGGCCAGCGTCCAGTAGGCGTGCCAGTCGTCGTCGGCCTGCGAGGCCTGCGCCACTCGCGCCGCGGCCGTCACCCGCTCCGTCAGTCCCACCGCGTCGTCCATGGTCGCATCCTGCCCGAACAGCCCGGCGCGGGGCATCCGATTTCCACGCCGGACCCCCACGTAGCTCTGCGTGCGGCTGAGCGCGAGGGCTGCGCAGACCCTCCGGCTTCCTCTGTGCACGCGGGGGCTACCTTGCCACCATGTGCATCTCGACCAGTGAGGCCGCGTTCTCCGGCACGATCGTGTACTGCGGTCGGCAGCACCACCCGCTGCACGGCCGCCTTCATGTGCTGGGCTACCAGAACACTGCCGTCAACCTCGCTGACGGCCCGAACGCCATGCTGCTGCACGTGCCGACCCGTCAGCTCACCCCCGGGCACTTCCTCTCCGTCGGACGCAGCAAGGACGTCCTCGAGCGCATGGTTGCCGCCGTTAGGCCCACCGCGGTGGCGGTCGACGAGATCACGTGGATGAGCCGGGAGCCAGAGACCGTCCAGATCTTCGAACACGACGTCTACACCGTTCTCCTGGCCACTGACCCCACCGCCATTCCCGCCGCACTGCGGCAGGTGCCGTCACACCGGCGGCCGGACCTCGATCCGGACCTCATGCGTTTCTACGCCTCCCACTTCGCCGACCACACCATCGTCCTCTGCTGCTTCGACAACGCTGACGCACAGCGTGCCAAGCCCCTGCTGTTCTGGTACGCGCCGCTCGACCCCGACCGTTTGACCGTGCCCGCGCTGGACTGCCACACGGGAGCAGCCCCGGACCTCGACGCCGCCGTCCCCGTGGATCACTGGGTCCTGTTCTCCACCGACCAGGCTCCTTCCGGGTGGGGCGAATCCGTTGACTACCCCGAGGACATGCGCCACAGGCTGCGCTCCTTCCTGCCCACCGCTGTCATGGGCCGGTACTACGGCGGGGGAGATGTCCTGCTCAACGGAGACTTCACCATCAGCCACGGCGACCTTCTCGCCGGTGACCTCGACCGCATCGAGCGTTCCCAGCCGACTCGCCGCTGACCCGGGTGTTGGAGCCCGTCCTTACCCCCGCAGGCTGGGTCCCGCGCACGGGGGTCGGCGGCCGGCGGCGATCAGAGGAGCCGTTCGCGTAGCAGCGGGGCCTTCGGCCGTTGCCGGCAAGTCGGCGGCTTCATCCCCACCTGCCCTGGGGCAGGGAGCGGCTGTGCACTGACACCGCCGCCCCGCAAGCCCGGGCGGGTCAGGCGTAGCGGTCGAAGAGGGCCTGCAGATAGTCCTTGAGGCGTTGGGTCGGCACGGGCGGCGGTGTCGTCGTCCTGGTCCGGGCGCACGCTGCCGGGCAGGTGGTGGGTCATCAGCAGCGACGGGTGCTCGCACACCGACCCTTGGGCATCCACGGCGACGAGTCGGTTGATGAGGCTTTCTGGGTCTGGCCAGTGTTGCTCCGGCTCCTCAGTTCTTCGACCTGTGAACGGTCTGGGGAGTGGGGTGCGCGGGGTGGGCCTTTTCTGCGGATCGCATCGGCGAGACCATGGCTTGATGAAGATGAAAGAGCCGCTGGAGGCTGCTTGGGACTTCGAGCTGGCCTGTTCGACAGGGATCGACAAGGCCTGTGGTCGCGGTGAGCACGTGGGCTTGGTCGCTCTGGTCTCGGCGGCTCGGGGTGGTGGGCTCACGCGCTTCTATCCGTTCACCAGCATGGGCCGACTTTGCTTCAGCACGGGGTCGCGGTGGTGGATGGGGGACGGGGAGCCGGTGCCGGCGTTCGTGACGGTGGACCCGGCGGGCGGCTATGTCGTCTGGCGCGGAAGTCCCTATGTCCATCCGGCCGAGGAGGTGCTGGAGACTCATGCGGCCGTCGAAGCCGTCGCTGAGCTCGAACGCCTGCTGGGACCGCAGGACTTCACCTGACGACGGCGGCAGCGGCGAGAGGGGAGCCCGCGCGCTGCGGGCTCCCCTCTCGAAGGCTGACGGGTCAGACCCGGCGGAGTGGGACGACGTCGCCGGTCGGATGCGGGATGGTCGGACGGGCCGGCTTCTGGGGTGGCCGGCAGAGCGACGACGGTGAGCAGGCCGTCGAGGAGCAGCCGCTGGCACCGTGATGCGGAATCCGGTCGTGGTCATCCTTCCTGGCCGGGGCGGTCTTCCTGTCGCGCCAGGGGGGTGGTGGCCCAGCCGTGTTCCAGCAGGGCGAACAGGTCGCGCATGGCCTGGGCCGGGTCGTCGCTCGTGCGGGCGATGCCGGGGGCTTCCAGGGTGAAGCGTGCCAGACCGGTGATGGCGGGGGCATCCGGGGCGAGTCCGGTGGCCTCGGCGAGGGCGGCTGCCAGTGTCCTCTCGTGGCGCGACCACATGCGCCGGGCGTAGTCCCGCAGGGCGGGCGTGGATTCGATGAGGACGAAAGTGGGGTCGTCGGTGCGCACCCTGGTGCGGTTGTGCACCATGTGGTCGCGCAGGGCGTGGAGCACGGTCTGTCCGGGGGCCCGGTCGTGAACGGCGGCGACCAGGGCGCTCTCGATGTCCGCGTCCAGATCGAAGACGAGGGCTTCCTTGCTGGGGAAGTGCTTGAAGAGGGTGCTCAGTGAGACGTCGGCCGCCTCCGCCACCTCGCGCACGCCGACGTTGTCGAAACCGCGCTCGCTGAACAACCGCACTGCGGCGTCCGTCAGAGCCTGCCTGGTCTGAGCCTTCTTGCGTTCGCGGCGTCCTGTTGTCGTCCCGGCCATGCCCCCACCCTACCCGCCTGAGCACACCCGATCACAAAGAGGATCAGATAGAAAGTCGGAGCAGTTGTACTTTTGTATCTGCTGTGCTTCTGTGGTCGGGTACGCCTGACCGGCACCACAGCTGCCAGAACCAGTCGGAGTCCGCGCACCGGACTGGTCTGCCGCGTCCGGAAGGGCGTCACCACGAGACGCCGGCCCCCTCCTCAACCATTCGACGGAGCGTGACCCCTATGTCCACGACATCCACCACCTCTCGCATAGCGATCAGCGGCGCCGGCCTGGGCGGCCTCGTCTGCGCGCGCGTGCTGCAGCAGCACGGCGTGCCGGTCACGGTCTTCGAGCGTGAGAGCGACCCCCGCTCCCGCTCGCAGGGTGGCACCCTCGACATCCATGAAGACACCGGCCAGGTCGCCCTACGAGCAGCCGGGCTGTTCGACCGGTTCCTCGCCCTGTCCCGGCCCGAAAGCCAGGAGTGGCGCCTGTACGACCGCCACGCGACCCTGATCCGCCACGACCAGGCCGGCGAGGACGATCTGAGCAGGCCCGAGATCGACCGCGGCCGGCTGCGCTCCCTCCTGCTGGACTCCCTCATCCCCGGCACGGTCCGCTGGGACCATCCCGTAAGGGCCGTCACCCCGCTACCCGACGGCACCGTACGCCTGCACCACCGCAGCCCCACCGCCGAGGGCTTCGACGACTTCGACGACTTCGACCTGGTCATCGGCGCCGACGGTGCCTGGTCCCGGGTACGCCCCGCGCTCTCCGGCGCCCAGCCCTCCTACGCGGGCGTCACGATGGTGGAAACCCACTTCAACGACGTCGACCACCGCCACCCCCGCATCGCCGGCCTGGTCGGCCGCGGCACCATGGCGGCCAAGGCGGGCCGCCGAAGCCTGGTGCTGCAACGCAACAGCGACGGGCACGTCCGCGCCTACATCACCTTCCGCGGCCCCCAGGACTGGCACGCCGGCCTCGACCTCGCCGACACCGAAGCCGTACGCGCCCGCCTCCTCGCCCAGTACCAGGGCTGGCACGAGAGCCTGCTGGACATCCTGCGCGACAACGAGGGCGGGTTCACCGACCGCCCCATGTTCGTCCTTCCCGTTCCCCACTCCTGGCAGCGCGTCCCCGGCATCACCCTGCTCGGCGACGCCGCCCATCTGATGCCGCCCGCCGGCGTCGGAGCCAACCTCGCCCTGCTCGACGGCGCCGAACTCGCCCAGGCCGTCATCGGCCACCCCACCATCGACCAGGCCCTCGACGCCTACGAAAGCACCATGCTGCCCCGCGCCATCGACAACGCGAAGACCGCCCAGCAGATGCTCACCACCCTCCTGCCCGACACCGACACCGACGACGCGGCCTTTCCCGACACCCTCTGGCCGGCCGACACCCTCCCCGACCCGCACCCCGCGCACCCGAGCGGCCAGGAGCGGGACGGCACGGGGCGTCAGCCACGAGGCGGCCCCCACGCCGATTCGAGGCGCCGGCACGCTCGTTGAGCAGCTCGTCTCCTACCGCACCTGGTGCGAACCGGCGATCAAGTGCGCAGCAGTCCGTCACTGACGCGGGATATCAATGCCCGCCGCACGCAGGTGGCCCTCGACCAGCCCGTTCAGCCGGGCGATGGACGGTGCCTCGTCCTCCCGGTGGTGGTTGACCACGCCGTACCGGGAGTCCGCGTCGGGCCCGTGCGGTCGCTTGGCCGGCAGCGTCAGCAGCGCGCGGACGCCCAGCAGGTTGGCGGCCACCGCTGAGGCCAGCTCCTCGATCCGCGGGTCGTCGGGATCCCAGGACCTCGCCTCCCAGCCGCGCTTGGTCAACTCGACGAACTCGGGGTCGTCGAGCCGGTGTTCGAGGTTGGCCAGGAAGACCTCGAAGACCTCGGGAGTCAGCGCCCGCGACAGCACCAGGGCCTCCCGCTGGGTGGTGACGTAGTCGGGGCTGAAGTCGAGCTCGGCGAGTCGCTCCAGGACCGCGCAGGCCCGGTCGGGCAGCAGGGCGCGGTCACCGTGGGCGAGCCGGTGCAGGGTGTCGCGGCGGGCGGTCAGCTCCTCGATCTGTTCGGTGAGCCGGCGGCGGACGTCGTCCAGGGCGGTGGCGAACCGCTCGGGCTCGGCGTCGAGCAGCTCGCCGATCTCGGCCAGAGGCACGCCCGCCCCGGCCAGGGCCCGGACCTGGACAAGGCGCAGCAGGTCGGCCGAACCGTAGCGCCGGTAGCCGGAATGGTCCCGTTCCGGTTCGGCGACCAGACCGAGCCGGTGGTAGTGCCGCACCGTCTTGACGGTGATGCCGACGAAAGCCGCCGCCTGACCGATCGTGAGCCCGTCTGCCATGGGGCGAGCCTAGCGCTCATCTGTCGCCTTGACCTTGACCTTGGGTCAGGGTGCACGCTCAACTCACACCCGCCGACGCGAGATGAGGAATCACCATGAGTGAGCAGAACACCGCCCCGCAGGACCGCCCCGAGCTGCGGAAGGCCATGCAGGAGATCGTCGACGCCGGTTTCTCCGGCGTGCAGCTGCGCGTCAACGACGAACTCGGCGAGTGGGTCTGCAGCGCCGGGGTGAGCGAGCTGGGCCGGACCGCGAAGCCGCCGACCGACGGGCACTTCCGGATCGGCAGCGCCACCAAGACCTTCGTCGCGACCGTCGTCCTGCAGCTGGTGGCCGAGGGCCGGCTCGGTCTCGAGGACCTGGTGGCCGACCACTTGCCCGAGTTCCGGCTCGACCGGCGGATCACGGTACGGATGCTCCTGCAGCACACCAGCGGGCTGTTCAACTTCACCGGCGAGTTCTCCGAGGACGGGTCGGTCGAACCCGGTGTGGTCGCCGGATGGGGCAAGGAGTGGGTGGACCTGCAGCACGCGACCTACCGGCCGGAGGAGCTGGTGCGGGGGGCGTTGGAGAAGCCGGCGCGGTTCGAGCCGGGGACGGCCTGGAGCTACTCCAACACCAACTACGTCCTGGCCAGGCTGCTGATCGAGCAGGTCACCGGCCGCTCGCTGCCCGAGGAGACGCACCGGCTGATCCTGGGCCCGCTCGGGCTGACGGGCACCCTACTGCCGGAGACCCGGGAGGACATCCCCGAGCCGCACGCCCACGGCTACTTCGGCTACGACGACGCCGGACAGTGGAAGGTGGTCGACACCACCCGCTTCAACCCCTCCTGGGTATCCGCCGCCGGCGACATGATCTCGACCAGCCGGGACCTCCACACGTTCTTCTCCGCGCTGAACAGCGGCAAGCTCATCCCGGCCGGGCTTCTGGCCGAGATGCGCGTCGCGGACCCCACGATGGGTTACGGCCTGGGGGTGTTCGTGGAGGAGCTGGACGGCGGCGGCACCGTTCTCCACCACAACGGAGGGTTCTGGGGCTGGGGCGCACTGATGTACAGCACGCCCGACGGCACCAGGACCCTGACCGGCTCGCTGACCTCCGGGGACGTCGAAACGGACCTGCCCACCATGGCCGGGACGTTCGAGAAGGTGAAGCGGACACTGGTCAAGGCGGTGTTCGCCTAGCCAGTACTCCAGGACGTACCCGCGGCACATGTGACCGAAGTGCTGCTCGACGGTATGTACCTGTCCATGCCACGTTCGAAGCCGCAGGGGGAACGGGCTACGGAGGCTGGGATGCTGGTGACGGAGTTCAGCACGGAGGTCGTGGCGGCGCCGGAGCGGTTCGCGCTCTGGGAGGCCACGACAGCGCGGTCGCACATGTCCAACAGGCTGCGCAGCGACCACCAGGACGACTTCCGTGCCAGGATGCGCGCCGTGGACCTGGGTGAGCTGCAGGTGTCCGCGCTGGTGTTCCCGCACCTGGAGATAGCTCGGACGGCGAAGCTGATCCGGCAGTCCGATCCGGAGGTCTACCTGCTCAACTACTTCCTCCATGCGGAGGGGGCGCTCTCCGAGGCCGGGGGCGACGCGGCGATTCGGCCCGGTGACCTCATGGTGATGGACAGCAGTCGTCCCTACAGCGGTGTTGTCCGCACCGTGCCGGGCGACTGGTCGCACCTGACGGTGCAGTTCCCCCGCAGATTGCTGCCCCTGCCGGAGAAGGCGGTGCGGAGTCTGCTCTCGGTCCCGATCAGCGGGCACCGCGGCATGGGCGGGGTGTTCAGCCGCTGGCTGACGGACATCAACGCCCGCGCGGGCGAATTCACCCCGGCCGACCTCCCCACCCTGGCCTCGGTCACCCTGGACCTCCTGGCGTCCGTCCTCGCCCGCTGCCTGGAAGCTGACGAGGCGCTGAGCCCCGAGGCCCGCCGGAGCGCCCTGCGGGCCCGGATCAACGCGTTCGTCGAGCAGCACCTCTCCGATCCGGCCCTGACCCCCCGGGCGATCGCGGACGCTCACCACATCTCCTTGCGCCATCTCCAGCAGTTGCTCGCCGAGGACGACACGCCACCGGCGGCCTGGATACGCCACCGCCGCCTGGAACGCTGCCGCCTCGACCTCGCCAACCCCCGCCTGAAGGCCCGCCCCATCCAGGCCATCGCCGAACGGTGGGGCTTCACCAACCCGACGCACTTCAGCCGCCTGTTCCGGGCCACCTACGGGATACCGCCGCGGGACTACCGGAACCTGCCGCCCAAGGCGTGCGCGAATCGGCAATGGCCCTGCGCGGAATGACATGGCCTGGTGCCATCGCCCTCGACATCCTGAATGCGGAACACCGGAACAGCCCTCAGTCACGACGGCCTCGCCCAAGCGGCCAGGCCGTCGGCGCGGGACACCGAACGCGTCTGCTGCCCAGCAGCAACGGGCCGAGGGACCGAACGGATCCCGCTCGCTCGGACAAGGCTTCCCGGACGCCGAGCGCGTCCACCCGGGCGCTGCGGATCACCCCTGGCCGGACAGCGGTCGGGGAGACCGCCGACATCGACCATTCCGCACGGAGGAGAAGAATGCGTACTCGACTCGCTCTCACCGGAGCCACCGTCGCCGCCGCCCTGCTCATCGGCGGCACCGCCGCCACCGCCGCGCAAGCGGTCCCCGCGTCTGCCCGGACCAGCACGGCGTCGCCGGTCGTGGCGGGGACCCTCTCGTACATCGACGCCGGTACCTACAGGACCAAGTCGGCGTGCGAGGCGGACGGGCGTGCCTCCGTCTACTCCGACTGGTACTGCAAGCCGAGCACCACCACCACCAACTGGCACCTCATGGTGAACCCGAACTCGTAGGCGCCGGCGGCCGGGCGTCCGGCCGGGGCCACCCGGCCGGCAGTCCGGCCCCGGCCACCCGGCCACCCGTCCGGCCCCGGCCACCCGGCCACCCGTCCGGCCCCGGCCACCCGGCCACCCGTCCGGCCTTCCGGACATCGCCGTTGCCGCTGGAACCGGTGCGGTCGGCGCCCGGACGATCCTCTCCGGGCGCCGACCGCGTCCACCCGGGCGCTGCGCTGTCACCGTGAACGGAACCGGTGAGGTGCCCCGGCGGGGCCGGACCTCGCCACAGCAGGGCCGGTGTCGAAGACGTGCTGCTGGTCGACTCCGGGACGGGCCCGCGGACCGCCGCCGCCCGGTGCCGCGGTCCGTCGAGGGGGCGGACCGCGGCACCGCCGCCGTTTCACCGCCGTTTCACCGCCGCTCTCCGGCGGGCACGGGGCGGGCGGCGCGCACCGCCGGGAGCGCGACGAGCAGCGCCACCAGGGCGCAGCCGAAGGCCAGCGTTTCGTAGCCGCCGGCGGCCACCACCGGGCCGGAGAGCAGACCGCCGGTGCAGCCCGCGACCGACAGTCCGACATCGGCCAGGCCCTGGGTCGCGGCGCCCCGGGAGGGCGGCGCGGCGGCGGTGACCACGGCCGTGCCGCCGACCAGGCCCAGGTTCCAGCCCACGCCGGCCAGCAGCAGGGCCGCCGCCAGGACCGGCACCGAGTCCGCCGGCGCCAGGCCGGCCAGCAGGGCGGCCGCGCCGAGCGTGACGCCGGAGGCGGCGGCCACCGGGAGCGCTCCCCAGCGGTCGACGAGCAGGCCGCTGAGCGGGGAGGGCAGGAACATCGCGCCGATGTGCAGCGAGACGACCAGGCCGATCACACCGGTGCCGTGGCCGTTGGCGGCCAGGTGGACCGGGACCATGGTCATCAGGGCGACCTTCGGCAGCTGGGCGAGCACCATGATCCACAGGCCGGTGGCCACGCCCGGGACCCGCGAGCGGTCCGACGGCTTCGCCGCTTCGGCCGCTTCGGCGGGTTCCGCCGGCGCCGGTGGGGGCGTCGCGGCCCGGGCCGACCGCAGCGGATCGGGCCGCAGCAGCGCCCCGATCACGACGGCCGCCACCGCGTACCCGACGGCGGCCAGCAGGAACGGCGCGGCCGTCCGGGGCACGCCCCAGTCCTCGGCCGGCCCGCCGACGAGCGCCACCAGGTTGGGCCCGGCCACGGCGCCGAACGTCGAGGCGAGCAGCACCCGGCTGACGGCCCGGCCGCGCCGCTCCGGGGCGGCCAGATCGGCGCCCGCGTACCGGGCGAGCAGGTTGGTGGCGGTGCCGGCGCCGTAGACCAGCAGCGCGGGCAGCAGCAGCGCGACCTGGTCGGCGACCACCGCGACCACCACGCCCACGCTGCCCAGGGCGCCGACCGCGTACCCGAGGCCGAGCCCCGGGCGGCGTCCCCAGGCCTGGCAGAGCCGGCCGATGCCCAGGGCGCCGAGCATCGACCCGCCGGTGAACAGGGCGGTGGGCAGGCCGGCCAGCCCGGTCGAGCCGAGCATCTCCTCGGCGATCAGCGCCCCCACCACGACGCCCGCGGTCAGCCCGACGCCGCTGACCAGCTGGGAGACGACCAGAACTGCCAGCACCCGGCGCTGCGCCGGGTGTTCGGGCGGATGCCGGGCCTCCTCGGCGACCTGCGGGGAGACCGTCACGCCGCCACCGTCGGGCTCAGCGCCGAGATCTCCTCCAGCGACATCCCCAGCTCCTCGTGGAGGTAGCGGACGATGGTCCAGTGCGCCAGCGCGCCCTCGTCGAAGGGCCCGAACTCCTGGCAGTAGAGCGGGATCCAGCGCAGCGCCTGCTCGGCGGCGGCCTCCCGGCCGGGCTCCTCCTGGTACGCCTCGTACGGGATGCCCCGGTGGTGGACGAAGTAGCGGCCCGGCAGGCGTTCCTCGCACAGGGCCCGGTACTCGCGGGTCTGCAGGATGAGGTAGTGCCAGATCTCGTCGATGTCCTGCTCGACCGGCAGGAAGAGGCCGGCGAGCTCCTCGCGGTGGCGGGAGACCAGGTAGAGGTAGCGCAGGCACTCGGTGACCTGCCGTTCGGCGTCGGCGGGTGCGGCGCCGGTGCGCGCGACGGTGTACGCCACCACCTCGGCGTGCAGGTCCTCGCCGAGCAGGGCGGCGAGCTCGTCGGCGGTGACGCGGGGTCGGTCGGCGGTCATCGGGCGTCTCCGTGGCTGTCCCCGGTGGCCGGGGCGGTGGCCGGGGTGGTGGTCGGCGTGGCGGCGAGCCAGGCGTACTTGCCCGAGGCGCCGATCGGCAGGTGCTCGTGGTGCTCGACCCGGCACGGCCGTCCGATCAGCCGGCCGGCCTCGCGGGCCGTCGCCTCCGCCTCGGCGGCCGTCAACGAGGCGCCGTCGAAGGTGGTGCAGCGCAACACGGCCTCGTCCCCGGGGCCCGTGACGTCCAGCCGGTGGAGGAAGGTCCGGGGCGTGACCGCGCCGACCACCTCGTCGAGGTCCCCCTGGGCGACCGGGCCGTCGGGGGAGTCGAGCAGTTCCTTCTCCCGGCCGCAGAACCGGGCGATGCGGCCGGGGTCCGCGCTGCCGTCCAGCGTGCGGACGCAGTCCCCGGAGCGGTAGCGGACCAGCGGCATCCAGGGGTTCCGCACGCTGGTGACGATCAGGGTGTGGATCCCGCTCCCCGGGGCGACGGGCAGGAGCTCGACGCTCATCCCGTCGAGGTATGGCCGGTACCGGCCGCTGCGGTCGCTGTAGTAGAGGTAGCCGAGTTCGGTGCTGCCGAACAGGTCGACGATCGGGCAGTCGAAGTGCTCGCGCAGGTACCGGGCGACGTTCACGGGGGTGTACTCGTAGGCGTGCACGATGCCGGCCGGCTGCGGGAAGTCCGCCCACAGGCCCCAGGCCCTGGCCTTGCGCACCAGGTGCGCGAGGTGGGAGGAGGAGCAGTCGAGGTGGTACCGGCCGCGCGGGTGGGCCCGGGCGGCCTCCCGGATCTCCGCGAGCATGCGCTCGACGTCGGCCCGTTGCCAGTGGTCGGGGTCGAGGCGGAGGTTGAGGTAGCAGGTGCGTTCGTCCAACCACCGTTCCGCCAGGGCCGGTCGGGAGTCCGGCTCGCCGCCCCGCCTGCGGGCGTTGACCCGTGCCACGTGCTCGGTGGCCAGGACGGTGGTCAGCGAGACCCGCTTGCAGCCCTCGGCCCACGTGTCGGCGATGTCGGGGTGCTCGCTCCACAGCCGGTAGTAGGACTTCAGCAGGAAGTACGGTGGCCGGATGAGCTGCATGCGGGCGTGGTTGGTGCCCGTGGACAGCACGAACTCGGCCTCGCCCGACGCGAGGGCCTCGGCGAGGCCGGGCGTCATCCAGTTGTCCGGAAAGCCGCGGGCGATCTCGGACTTCTCCAGCACGGGGAAGTGTCCCCGCTCGATCGAGGCGCGGTAGAGGGGGATGTCCTTGATCCGGTCGACCACGTCGGCGGTCGGCTGGCCGTTCATGTCACCTCCGGTCGGTGGGGTCACCTGGGCTCGTGGGCCCGGGGCCGCTCCGACCCGGGGCCCGGGGGCCCGGGCCGGCCGAAGCGGCCGGCCCGGACCCTGTCGGCACTGCCGGTGCGTCGGGCTGGGTCAGGAGATACAGCCGGACTTCGCCACGCTGATGCATCCGGACTTGGCGACGCTGATGCAGCCGTCCTTGGCGCCGCCGGCCGAGTTGACGGCGACCCAGCGCTTCCACTTGTCGTCCTGGGTCATCCGCTTGATGAGCTGCTCCATCGGACCTCCTCGGGTGTGCCGGTCATCCGACGGCGCGGGTCGGCGCCGCCACGGCGACAGTAAAGTGATGGTCAAGAAAGTGTCAATGACGGGTCATCAGTCTCGGCCACGAGCGATCTGACGCGAAGTCAGTTTTGGCCGAACGTCGCCGACCGAGGAGGTGCCCCGTGGCCACCGCTGAGACTCCCTTCTGCCCCGCCCGGCGGGCCGAGCGCAGCTGCCACCACCGACTGGCTGACGCTCGTACAATCGCGCGGAGGGCGAAGCGCCAGGCCGAGGTCCCGGTACCGGGCGTGAGGGAGGGGTCGGGATGTTCGGCAGGATGTTCGGCAGGGCGTTCGGCAGGCTGTTCGGTTCGGGTGAGAAGCCCGAGGATCTGGTGGCACGGCTCAGGCCCGACCTGAGTCGGGAGTCGCTCGGCGTCGGGCCCGACTTCCCGGGCGTCGCCCCGAACCCGCTCCTGAGCGGTGACGCACGGAAGCGCAATGCGGAACTGCGTACGGGGGAGCTCGCGCTCGGCGTTCTCGTCGACTGGCGGGAGGTCGGCAGCGACGGCAGTCCACGCGTGGTGCTGATGTTCGACGTGGAGACCGCCGACGGCATCTCGTTCCGCGGCATCGCGGACGAAGACCTCACGATCACCGAGCTCACCCGACTCGCCCCAGGACAGACGTTGCCCGTGCGCTACCGGCCGGCCGTCATGGACCACTACGTCGCCCTTGCCCGGGACGCGGACCCCGCCCACGTGCGGCGGCTCTCCGAGGAGATCGCGAGCCGCCGGCGGACCTGACAGACCTGACACTGTCAGTCGAGGGTGGGGTAGTCGGTGTAGCCGGTCTCGCCGCCGACGTACATCAGGTGGGCGTCGCGGATGGGGTTGAGGGGTGCGCCGGTGCGCAGGCGGGTGACCAGGTCGGGGTTGGCCAGGAAGGAGCGGCCGAGGGAGATCAGGTCGGCGCCGGCGGCCAGCAGGTGTTCGGCGGCGGCGCGGCCGCCGTCGGCGGGGAGGGGGCCGGGCCAGGGCAGCGCCGGGTTCGCGATCAGCGTGCCGGACCAGGCCTGGCGCAGGGTGCGGAAGAGGGGCTGGTCGGGGTCGGCGAAGACGACGTGGAGGTAGGCCGGGCGCAGGCCGTCGAGTTCGCGCAGGAGCGCGGGGTAGACCTCGTCGACGTCGTCCTCCGTCATGGCGTTGGCGGTGACGCCGGGGGCGATGCGGATCCCGACGCGTTCGGCGCCGATGGCCTCGGCGACCGCTCGGACCACCTCGACGGTCAGGCGGATGCGGTTGGCGACCGACCCGCCGTAGCCGTCGGTGCGGTGGTTGGTGTGGCGGGAGAGGAACTGGTGGAGCAGGTACCCGTTCGCGGCGTGGACCTCGACCCCGGCGAAGCCCGCGTCCACCGCCCGGCGCGCGGCGGCGGCGAAGTCGGCCACGGTGGCGTGGATCTCCTGCTCGGTCATCTCGCGCGGCACGACGTTCTCGCGGTGCCCGGACGGGGTGACGATGGTGCCGGGCAGCGGTACCGGCGACGGGGCGAGCGGGTGGTGCCCACTGGTCTCGGGGTGCCCGACCCGGCCGCCGTGCTGGAGTTGGAGGAACATCTGCCCGCCCGCGGCCCGGACGGCGTCGGTGACGCGGCGCCACCCGGCCACGTGCGACTCGTCGTGGATCGCCGGGATGTCGGGGTAGGTGGCGCCGACCGCGTTCGGCGTCGTGGCCTCCGCGATGATCAGCCCGGCCGAGGCGCGCTGGGCGTAGTAGGTGGCCATGATCGGTTCCGGTACGCCGGTGGCGCTCGCGCGGTTGCGCGTCATCGGGGCCATCACCAGGCGGTTGGCGAGCCGCAGGGCGCCGAGGCGGGCGGGCTGGAACAGCGGGGACTCCGGGCCGGCGGTCTCGGTGTCCGTGCCCGCCGGAACCAGGGTGTTCGTGCTCATGGTGGTGCTCCATCGTCTTCCGTGGTGGTGCCGGCCGGTTCCTCCGGCCCGCTGAGATGACCTTCCCGCAGCCCGCTTCGGCTCTGCTGATGCTCCGCTGACGGTCCGGCAGCAGCCCGGGCCGACCAGCTGATGATCATCCTGTGTAGGCTGTGCCCCATGAGGTTCGGGGTGCTCGGCCCGCTGGAGGTGTGGGGCGACGACGACGCGCCCGTGCGGGTGCCCGAGACCAAGGTGCGGGCCCTGCTGGCCGATCTGCTGGTGCACGAGGGCCGACCGGTGTCACCCGACCGCCTCGTCGACGACATCTGGGGGGACGGTGCGCCCGCCAACCCCGCCAACGCGCTCCAGGCCAAGGTCTCCCAGCTGCGCCGGGCGATCGGCCGGGACCGGGTGACCCACCACCCCGCCGGGTACCGGCTCCGACTCGACGACCACGCCGCCCAGGTCGACGCGGCCCGCTTCCGGGAACTGGCCGTACGGGCCCGGAGCGAGACCGACGCGCGCGCCCGGGCCGCCGCGCTCGCCCAGGCGCTCGACCTGTGGCGTGGACGCCCGTACGCCGACTTCGCCGACGAGGAGTTCGTCCGCCCGGCCGCCCAGCGCCTGGCCGAGGAACGGCTCGCGGTCGTCGAGGAACTGGCGGAGGCCCGCCTCGAGTTCGGCGATCCGCTGCTGCTCGGCGAGGTGACCGAGCTGGTGGACCGCCATCCCCTGCGCGAGCGGCTGCGCGCCGTGCAGATGCGGGCCCTGTACCGCGCCGGTCGGCAGGGCGAGGCGGTCGCCGCGTACGGCGGACTGCGGGCGCTGCTGGTCGACGAGCTGGGCCTGGACCCGAGCCCCGAACTGACGGCCCTGCACGAGGCGATCCTGCGGCAGGACACAGCCCTGCTGCCCGCCGCCGTGCCGGAAAACCGGCCGGCTCCGGCCCGCTCGCCCGTCGGTCCGCCGGCCGCGGTGGCCGTCGGTGACCGGTCCGCCGACGGGTTCCCCCGCCCGGACCTGCCGGCCCCGCGCACCACGCTCGTGGGACGCGGCGCGGCGCTGGACGACCTCGCCCGTCTGGTCCGCGCCGAGCGCCTGGTCACGCTGACCGGCCCCGGGGGAGTGGGCAAGACCCGGCTCGCGCTGGCCCTCGCGCACCGCCTCGCGGACGGCTCCGAGGGCGGCGCGCCGGACGGGGTGCGGCTCGTCGAGCTCGCGGCCCTGCCCGCCGACGCCGCCGACCTCGCCCAGGCGGTGGCCGCCGCGTTCGGCATCCGCCAGACCGTCGGGCCGGCCGTGCCCCCGGCCGCCCCCTTCCCCGCGCTGGCCGCCGCCCTGCGCGAACGGCGGGCCCTGCTCGTCCTCGACAACTGCGAGCACGTGATCGAGCCGGCCGCCGACCTCGTCGCGGCCCTGCTGGACACCGTGCCGGAGCTGCGCGTCCTGGCCACCAGTCGGGAGTCGCTGCGGCTGCCCGGGGAGGCGGTGTTCCCCGTCGCCCCGCTCGACCCGGTCGCCGCGGCGCGGCTGTTCGCCGAACGGGCCGCCGCGGCCGCGCCCGGGTTCGCCCTTCCGGCCGCGGCGGCCGGGGACGTCGGGGAGGCCGGGGCGGACGACGGGACGCGGGCCGCCGTCGCGGAGATCTGCCGGCGCCTGGACGGCATCCCGCTCGCCCTGGAGCTCGCGGCCACCCGGGTGCGGGTGATGGGCGTGCGGGAACTGGCGGCCCGCCTCGGCGACCGGTTCCGGGTGCTCGGCTCCGGGCAGCGCGGCCTCCCGGCCCGGCAGCAGACCCTGCGCGCGGTGATCGACTGGAGCTGGGACCTGCTCACCCCGCCCGAGCAGGCCGTCCTGCGGCGGCTGGCAGTCCCCGTCGGCGGCTGCCCGCTGCCGGCGGCCGAGGCGGTGTGCGGGGGAGACGGCATCCCCGGCGACGAGGTCCTCGACCTGGTCGGCCGCCTGGTCGACCGCTCGCTCGTCGAGGCCGCGCACACCGGGGACGGCCCGCGCTACCACCTGCTCGAATCCGTCGCCGCCTACGCCCGCGACCGGCTCCACGAGGCGGGGGAGGCCGCGGCCACCGCGGCCCGCCACGCCGGGTACTTCCGCGAGCTGGCCGAACGGGCCGAAGCCCGGCTGCGCGGGCCGGACCAACGGCACCTACTCGCCCTCCTGGACGCCGAGTCCGCCAACCTCCGCGCCGCGCTCGACCACCTCCTGCGCACCGGCGACCAGGACGGCGCGGCCCGTACAGCCGCCGCGCTGTGCCCCTGGTGGCTGCTGCGCGGGCGCCTCCACGAGGCCAGGCGCGCCCTGGCCGCCGTACTGGAGGCCATCGGCCGCGCTCCGGCCGACAGACCCGGCCCGGCATCCGGATCCGCCGCCGTCGCGGCCTCGACGGCCGCCGAACTCCACCTCCTGCACGGCGCGTTCGCCATGCTCACCGGCCACCGGCCGCCCGAGCGGGACTGCCCCGAGGCGGACATCGCCGACCCCGTCCGGCGCGGTCGGGCGCTGTGGCTGTTCGCCTACGGCCTCCACCACGCGGGCGACCCGGCCGCGGCGCACGCCGTCGGCACCCGGGCCCTGGACCACTGCGCCGCCGCGGGCGACCGTTGGGGCACCGCCGCGGCGCACGCCCTGCTGGCCCGGACCGCACTGGCCGCCGGCGATCTGGCGGGGGCCCGCCGCGACGGCCGCACCGCCGCCGCGGAGTTCCACGAACTCGGCGACGGGTGGGGCGAGTTGCAGACCGTGCCGACCCTCGCCGCGCTCGCCGAGATCGAGGGTGACTACGCCGACGCCGAGTCCCGCCACAGCGTCGGGCTGCGCCTCGCCGAGCAACTTGGCCTGGCCGTGGAGGCCTCCGCCTGCCTCGCGGGCCTGGGTCGCCTCGCGCTCCTCACCGGCGACTGGGAGCGGGCCCGGCTGCTCCACGAGCGGGCCCGCCGCGCGGCCGCCGAGCAGGGCCACCTCTTCGGCGAGGTCTTCGCCGTGATGGGCCTCGCCCTCGGGGCGCGTCGGGCCGGTGACCTCGACGCCGCGGAACGCCACCTCCGGGCGATGCGCGACGACTACCCGTCGTCGACCGCGGGAAAGCACCTGGTCGAGGTGGAACTCGGCTTCGTCGCCGAACTGCGCGGCCTGCCCGCGCAGGCCGCCGCCCATCAGGCCCGCGGCCTGGCCCACGCCCGGGAACTGGCCGAGCCGCGCGCCCTCGCCCTCTCGCTGGAGGGCGCCGCCGGCGCGGCCGCGGCCACCGGCGAAACCTCGGGGCTCACCCGTGCCGCGCTGCTCCTCGGGGCCGCCGACGCCGCCCGCCGGGGCGCCGGTGCCCCGCTCCCGCCCGGCGAGCGCGCGGACGTGGAGCGGGTCGCCTCCGTGGTCCGCGCGGCCCTCGGCGCGGACGGCTTCGCCGCCGCCTTCGAGCAGGGCGCGTCCCTCCCGCTCCCGGCCGCCGTCCGCGCCGCGACCGGTTCCTGACCCGGGGAAGGTTGCGGAGCCGCACGCCGGCGGGTGTCCGGGCGGATCGGTCGGGTCCATCGAACCGGGCCGGTCGGGCGCGCCGCTCCGGTCCGACGGTCGGGACCATCAGGCCGGCCGGGACGGTCGACGGCCGGATCCTGTACGGACAACTCGAGGCGTTCGTCTGCCGTACGGCGGGCAGTCATGAATGGTCCGCCGGGCGGTACCCCGCACGCGCTGTCCTAGGGGACGCCGTCCTCCACCTTCCTGACATGCAGAGGTCAAACCACCCATGGTCGAGCTGAACCGCCGCCGCTTCCTCCAACTCGCGGGCGCTACCGCCGCGTTCTCGTCGCTGTCGCAGAGCATCGCCCGAGCCGCGTCGATCGCCCCGGCGGGGACCACCGGCACCATCCAGGACGTCGACCACATCGTCGTGCTGATGCAGGAGAACCGCTCCTTCGACCACTACTTCGGCTCGCTGAAGGGCGTCCGCGGCTTCGGCGACCCCCGCCCGGTGACCCTGCCGAGCGGCAAGTCGGTGTGGCACCAGACGGACGCCCTGAAGCGGGAGGTCCTGCCGTTCCGGCCGCAGGTCAGCGACCTCGGGATGCAGTTCGTCCAGGACCTCAACCACGACTGGGCCGGCGGCCACAAGGCCTTCGACAACGGCCGGTACGACCAGTGGGTGCCCGCCAAGACGGCCACCACGATGGCCTACCTGACCCGCGACGACATCCCGTTCCACTACGCGCTCGCCGACGCGTTCACCATCTGCGACGCCTACCACTGCTCGTTCATCGGCTCCACCGACCCCAACCGCTACTACATGTGGACGGGCTGCACCGGCAACGGCGTCAGCGGCAACGGCCCGGTCCTCGGCAACCAGGAGGCCGGCTACAACTGGACCACCTACCCCGAGCGGCTGGAGAAGGCCGGGATCTCCTGGAAGATCTACCAGGACGTCGGCGACGGACTGGACGCGGCCGGCTCCTGGGGCTGGATCGGCGACGCGTACCGCGGGAACTACGGCGACAACTCGCTGCTCTACTTCGACAACTACCGCAACGCCAGGCCGGGCGACCCGCTGTACGACAAGGCCCGCACCGGCACCAACGCCAAGGCGGGCGACGGCCTCTTCGACCACCTGCGGCGCGACGTACAGGCCGGCACCCTCCCGCAGATCTCCTGGATCGCCGCACCCGAGGCCTTCACCGAGCACCCCAACTGGCCCGCCAACTACGGCGCCTGGTACGTCGCCCAGGTGCTGGACGCGCTGACCTCCAACCCCGCTGTGTGGGCCAGGACGGCGCTGTTCATCACCTACGACGAGAACGACGGCTTCTTCGACCACGTCGTGCCGCCGTTCCCGCCCTCCTCCGCCTCCCAGGGCCTGTCCACCGTGGCGACCACCGCCGACTACCACCCCGGCACCATCGGGTACTCGGCCGGGCCGTACGGGCTCGGCCAGCGGGTGCCGATGCTGGTCGTCTCGCCCTGGAGCACCGGCGGCTACAGCTGTTCGGAGACCTTC
The DNA here is from genome assembly GCF_055383135.1 of Kitasatospora sp. Xyl93. Taxonomy (NCBI): domain Bacteria; kingdom Bacillati; phylum Actinomycetota; class Actinomycetes; order Kitasatosporales; family Streptomycetaceae; genus Kitasatospora; species Kitasatospora sp. Xyl93. The sequence goes on from NZ_AP029185.1 coordinate 7,816,510, forward strand.
GACCACACCTCGATCATCCGCTTCATGGAGCGCCGCTTCGGGGTCCAGGAGCCCAACATCTCGCCCTGGCGGCGCGCGATCTGCGGCGACCTCACCTCCGCCTTCGACTTCACCGCCTCGAACGCGGCGCCGCCTGCGCTGCCCTCCACCGCCGGCTACCTCCCGCCCGACCGCAACCGGCACCCCGACTACGTGCCCACCCCGCCGGCCACCGGCACCATGCCGAAGCAGGAGGCGGGCGCCAGGCCCACCCGCCCGCTGGCGTACGCGCCGTCCGTGGACGGTGCGGCCGACACCGCCACCGGCAAGTACCGCCTCACCTTCGGCTCGGGCGCGGCGGCGGGCGCCCAGTTCCTGGTGACCTCGGCCAACCGCACCGACGGCCCGTGGACGTACACCACCGAGGCGGGCAGGACGATCGCGGACGCCTGGAACACCACGTACTCCAAGGGCGTCACCGACCTGACCGTGTTCGGCCCCAACGGCTTCCTGCGCCGCTTCCGCAACCCCGGCAAGACCGTGGGGCCCGAGGTCACCGCGCGCCACAACGCGGCCACCGGCAACCTCGACCTCACCCTCACCAACGCGGGCGCCGCGGACGCCGTGCTGACCCTCACCAACGCCTACGGCGGCACCCCGAAGACCGTCACCGTCCGCCGCGGCGCGACCGTCAACTGGACCGTCGACCTGAGCGGCTGCCGCAACTGGTACGACGTGACCGTCACCGCGGGCACGAGCACCGACTTCGTGCGCCGCCTGGCCGGCCACGTCGAGACCGGCGCCCCCGGCCTCTCCGACCCGGGCATCGTCACCTACTGACGGCGCCCCTCACGCCGCCGGGCTCCCGGGAGCCGCGGGGCCAGATCCGTTCCAGGCCCCGCGGCCTCGGTCTCTCAGTCCAGGCCGCGGGCCCGGCGGAAGCGGGAGCCGAGGGCGTCCGGGGCGACGAGCGGGGCCGGGTAGTCGGGCGCGAGGGACCACGGGCGGTGCACGGCACGCCCGGGCAGGTGGGCCAGTTCGGGCACCCAGCGGCGCACGTACGCGCCGTCCGGGTCGTACCGTTCGGCCTGGCGCAGCGGGTTGAGCACCCGGTTGGGGCGGGTGTCGGTGCCGGTGCCGGCGACCCACTGCCAGTTGAGCTGGTTGTCGGCCACGTCCCCGTCGACCAGCAGTGACAGGAAGTGGGCGGCGCCGATCCGCCAGTCCAGGTACAGGCCCTTCGCGAGGAAGCCCGCGGTCAGCAGGCGGGCCCGGTTGTGCATCCAGCCCTCCTCGGCGAGTTGGCGCATCCCGGCGTCGACGATCGGGTAGCCGGTGCGGCCCCGCCGCCAGGCCTCGGCCTCGCGCTCGTCCCGGTGCCAGTGGTCGTCCCGGGGCCGGTAGTCGCGGTGCGCGGCGTCCGGGCGGGCGGCGAGGACCTGGTGGTGGAAGTCGCGCCAGGCGAGCTGCCGGACGAAGGCCCGCGCCCCCTCGCCGTCGTGCCGCAGGGCGCGTTCGACGAGTTCGGTGGGGGACAGGCAGCCGAAGTGCAGGTACGGGGAGAGCCGGGAGGTGGCGTCGGCGGCGAGGTCGTCGTGCACCTCCGCGTACGGGCCGGCGTCCCACTGCCGCCACCGCCGGCGCGCCGCGGTCTCGCCGCCGGGCGGCAGCGCGGGTGACAGCGCGGGCGAGAGCGCCCCGGTGGGCGGCAGGCCCTCGCTGCCGATGCCGCTGGGGCTGTCGATCTTCCGGGGCGGGCCCAGCACCGTACGGCGCGGCGTCTGCTGCCAGACGCGGTGGTACGGGGTGAAGACCGCGTAGTGGTCCCGGCCGGCCGGGGTGATCCGGCCCGCGGGGACCACCGTCAGCGAGGCGTCGTGGACGTGCAGGCGGTCGCCGAACAGCTGGCGCAGCCGCTCCTCGCGCCGCTGCGCGAAGGCGCTGACGCCCGCGGCGACGTGCACGGTGGCGGCGCCGGCCTCGGCGGCCACCCGGGCCGTCTGCTCGGCGGGTTCGCCGCGGCGCACGACCAGCCGGGAGCCGGTCCGGCGCAGCGAGGCGTCCAGGTCGGCGAGGCAGTCGGCGAGGAAGGCCTGCCGGTTGGGCGCGGCGAACCCGGCGCGTTCGACGGCCGGGTCCAGGACGAACAGGGGGACGACCTGGTCGGCCGCGGAGCGGGCGGCGTGCAGCACGGGGTTGTCGTGCAGCCGCAGGTCCTGGGTGAACAGGGCGATCGATACGGTCACGGGTGGGGCCTCGCAGGGGGTGCCGTCGGGGTCCGGGCAGTCCTTCCCGGGTGGGGACGGAGCCGCCCGCGACCCTTTCCGGGCGTTCGGACCCGACCCTTCCCGGGTGTTCGGAGCCGCCCGCGACCCGGATCGGACCGGCGGCCGGGACCGAAGGTACCGCGCGGGCCCCGGTCGGCGGGCCCATGACCCGGCGTCGGACGGGGCGTGCCGCCCGCAGGACCGCCGCGTGAGAGGCTCACCCCATGGAACAGCGCGTACTCGGCCGTACCGGCCGCCCCGTCTCGATCGTCGGACTCGGCACCTGGCAGCTCGGCGCGGACTGGGGTGACGTCCGGGAGGAGGACGCCCTGGCCGTGCTGGAGGCCTCGGTGGAGGCCGGCGTCACCCTCTTCGACACCGCCGACGTCTACGGCGACGGCCGCAGCGAGCGGCTGATCGGCCGCTTCCTGAAGGACCGCCCGGACGCGGAGGTGTTCGTCGCCACCAAGTTCGGCCGCCGGGCCGAGCAGCGGCCCGAGCACTACGGCCTCGCCAACTTCCGTGCCTGGGCCGACCGTTCACGGGACAACCTGGGGGTGGAGCGGCTCGACCTGGTGCAGCTGCACTGCCCGCCGACGCCGGTCTACTCCTCGGACGAGGTGTTCGACGCCCTGGACACCCTGGTGGAGGAGGGCCGGATCGCCGCCTACGGGGTGAGCGTGGAGACCTGCGACGAGGCGCTGACCGCGATCGCCCGCCCGAACGTCGCGAGCGTGCAGATCATCCTGAACGCGTTCCGGCTCAAGCCGTTGGAGCGGGTGCTGCCCGCCGCGGAGGCGGCCGGGGTGGGCATCCTCGCCCGGGTGCCGCTGGCCTCGGGGCTCCTGTCGGGCCGGTACGACGAGCGCACCGTCTTCGCGCCGGACGACCACCGTACGTACAACCGCCACGGCGAGTCCTTCGACCAGGGGGAGACGTTCTCCGGGGTGGACTTCGCGACGGGCGTCGAGGCGGCGGTGGAGTTCGCCGCGCTCGCGCCCGAGGGCGCGAGCGCGGCGCAGACGGCGCTGCGGTGGGTGACCCAGCAGCCGGGGGTGACGACGGTGATCCCCGGCGCCCGCAACGTGGCGCAGGCCCGGGCCAACGCGGCCGCCGCCGACCTGGCGCCGCTGCCGCCGGCCACCCTGGACGCCGTGCGGGAGCTGTACGACCGGCGGATCCGGCCGCAGGTGCACGCCCGCTGGTGACGGTCGGCGCCCGGATCCGGTCGGGGACCGGGCGGGACGCTCACGACGGCCGTCGGAGCGGGGCCGCGCGGTGGGCCCGCCGGTGCGACGGCCGGTCGGCGGGCCGGCGTTGGGCGGGCTTGCGCTCGTCGTGGCGCGGGGCGTTACCGTCGGGGGTGCGCCAGGAGTCGGTGCGCGCCGCGTGGGCGCCCCTGGTCGGCCTCGCCGCCCGACGGTTCAGATGGTGGTTGCCCCAGGCGAAAGCGCCGGTCAGCAGTACGGCGATGGCCAGGGCGGGCACGGCGACGGCGAACAGGGAAGGGCCGTCGGCCGAGGCCGGAAACGGTGGCGCGTTCATGGTCTTCTCCTCTTGTCGCGGCTCCTCGCGGTGTTCCGGCGGCGGTCCCGGCCCCCGCGGGGAGGGAGTACCGGGCCGGGGCCGCCGCATGTCGCCCGCCTACCCCGCCCGCCGGGGGACATGCTCCCGGCCGGGCGGCGGCGGGTCAGGGGAGCAGCCGGGCGAGGGCGGCGTCGACGTCCAGGTGCTCGGTCTCGGTGCCGGCCGGTACCAGCCGGAAGGAGTCGAGGAGGAACGCCGTCACAACGGCCGCGGGGATGCTGATGACGGCCCGTGCGGCGGGGGAGCGCAGGGTGATCAGCACGCGGTCCTCCGGCCCGGGCGCGACGGTGACGTCCCCGCAGCCGACCGGGCCGTGCCGGCCCTGGTCGAGCAGGTCGCGCGCGAAGGTCCACTGCGCCCGGTCGTCGTCGCCGAGCGGCGGGAAGGCCAGGCACACCGCGTACGGCGAGGCGGTGTCGTAGCGCAGCGCCGCCTCGACGGCCACGTCGGGGAACGGGCCTTCGGGCAGGGTGACGGCGGTGGACCAGGAGGTGGCGACGGCCATGCGGCGAACTCCCATTCTGGCGGTGGCGCCGCTGGGTGGCAGCGGCCCCGGAGGCCGGTGACGACAGCGCTCGGTTACCCGCCCGGCCGGGGTGCATTCCCGGCGCGGGCGCGAAATCGGGCCGCGTCGCCGTGTACGGCCCGGCCGGGACGCCGGAGCCCCGCCCCGGCTGTCGTCGCCGGGACGGGGCCTGGCCTTCGGGCGTCAGCGGGTGACCGCGGGAGCCGTGGGAAGCCGGCTCACGGTGCCACGGTGTCCGCCGCGGGCGGCTCGGGCTCCTCGTCGTCCTCCGCCTTCCTCCGCACGTCGGCCGGGGTGGGCGCGGTGATGGAGCGCTCCTCCGCGGACCGCTCCCGGGCTCCGGTCCGGCCCTCCGCCTTCGCCCGGACGTCGGCCGGGGTCGGGGCCGTGATCGAGCGTTCCTCGGCGGACCGTTCCTGCGCCGGTTCGTCCGGCTGCGTTCCGTGGTCGTCGGGTGTGGTCATGGGCTCGTTCCCCTTTCCGGGTCCTGGACTGCGGCGGACGGGACACCGTGCGGTTGCCCCGGATGCCCGGTCGTGAACCGGGCGGACGAGGCCGATCGGCGCGGCGCCCGCCCCGGCGACCGGCCGTCGACGGCCTCTCGACCGTAACCCCGGGCCGCAGACCGCGCCGCCGGACGCCGCCCTCCGGCCGCCCCCTCCTGGGCCCCGCCCGGTGCGGTGGCGCGCGCGCTCCGGCGCTCACCAGAACGCCGGCACGCCCGCGCCGGTGCCCGGCACCCGCGGAGCGGCCGACAGCGGCCGGGCGCCCACGAGCGTGACCGGGAAGCCCGGCGGGGAGGTGCCGGCGGCGGGCAGGACGGCGGCACGGGTGGCGGAGTTCCGCAGGCGACCGGACGGCCAACCCGTGCTCGGGCCCCGGAGGTTGGGATAGGGTCCGTCGGGAAGTGCGGGGATGAGCTTCCGGTTGGCGGCGTATGCCGTGTGCATCGAGGACGGGCGGGTGCTGATCGCTCGCCACGTGTCGCCCGGGGGCGAATCCACCTGGACTCTTCCGGGCGGCAGGGTCGAGCACGGAGAGGATCCGTTCGACGCCGTGATCCGGGAGGTGGCCGAGGAGACGGGCTGCGACGCGGTGGTCGAACGTCTGCTGGGCGTGGATTCCAGGGTGATCCCGGCGGCCGAACGTGCCGTCCCCGGCGGACCCGACCACCAGAACGTCGGCATCTTCTACCAGGTCCGGATCGTCGGCGGCCGGCTCCGGCCCGAGCCGAACGGCGAGATCGCCGAGTCGCTCTGGACGCCGATCCCCGATGTCGCCGTTCGGCGCCGGTCATCGCTGGTCGACATCGGCCTCGGCCTGGCGCAGACGCTTCCGGCCACCGGCCACGTCGCTCCTGTCCCCGTCGGCGGCCTGGTCCGGCACTGAGGCCACCACCGACCTGCCCCGGCCCGGCTGTCCGTGCCGGGGCACGGTGTTCCGGTCAGGCACCCCCGGCAACCGGCGACGCCGCGCCGCAGCTCCGGCGGCGACAGGTCGGTGCGCTCGCGTCATCCCGCCGTGGGGTGGACCAGCCGTCCGTGGTGGATGAGGGAGACGGACTGCTTGAGGCGGCGCGCGCGGACGCTGATCTCGTAGCCCCTGATGCCGTCGACGCCGGCCAGGCGGCCGCTGAGGTAGCGGTAGAAGGCGGGGGTGTCCTCGCAGATCACGACGGCCATGAGGTTGTGCCGGCCGCTGGTGGCCGACACGAAGGCGCATTCGTCGTGCCGGGCGAGTTCCTCGCCGATCCGGTGGAGTGCGGGCAGGTCGACCTGGAGCCAGAGGATGGCGTTGAGTTCGTAGCCGAGGCGTTCGGGCAGGATGTCGATGCCGTAGGTGAGGGAGCCGGTGGCTTCCAGGGCCTCCAGCCGGCGGGCGACGCGGGCCGCGGACCAGCCGGTGGCCTGCGCCAGGTGGGTGTGGGAGGCGCGGCCGTCCTCCGCCAGGGCGTCGAAGAGGGGGCGGTCCTCGTCGGTCGGGGCGAGCGGCGGCCCTGCGGGTGCGGGGCGCTGTGCCGCCAGCTGTCGTGCCTGCTCGTCGGTGAGGGACTGTCGGCCGCCGGCCCAGCCGACCGTTCCCGGGGGGCGGAAGGGGTGGATGAGGAGGTCCAGGCTCATGTCGAGGATCGAGGCGGCTTTCGGGAGTTGCCGCAGCAGGACGTCGTCGCGTCCGGTGCCGGCGGCCGAGCGGATGGTGCAGATGATCTCCGACCCGCCGGAGGCGATGCTGGCGTAGCCGACCTCGGGCCTGCGGGCGAGCGATTCGGCGACGGGCCCGGCGGCGTCCGGGCGGCACCGCAGGCGGGCGATCCAGTCCGCCCGCCCGTGGGCGGTCGGGTTGCTCAGCCCGACGACGCGCATGACCCCGGCGCGGCGCAGCGCGTTGTAGCGGCGGGCCACGGTCTGCTCGGACACCCCGATGATCTCGCCGAGGCGGCGGAAGGAGGTACGCGGGGCGCAGTAGAGCCCGTGGATGATTTTGCGGTCGAGGTCGTCGTGCACGGAGGAATGGTCACACATCGGCGGGGCGCCGTGGAGGTTTCCACACACCTGCCGAGATCGCTTGCGGGTTTCTCGACCGCCTGGGTGAGGCTGGTCCGCGCCCACACAGCAGCCGGTGCCCGAGCGGCATCCCGCAGTCGAAGGAACCACTCCGTGAACTCCGCAACGGTGCAGCGCCCAGGAGCCGGACGAGGCGTCACGCTCGTCATGGCCTGCCTGGGCGTCTTCGTCGCCTACCTTCCCGTGACCACCGTGTCGGTGAGCCTGCCGGCGATCCAACGGGCGACGGGCGCCTCGACCTCCCAACTGTCCTGGGTCTCGGACGCGTTCGTGCTGCCGATGGCCGCGCTGATCCTCACCACCGGGGTGTGGGGCGACGTCCACGGCCGCAAGCGGGTGTTCCAGGCGGGCATGGTGTGCTGCGCCCTGGGCGCGGCCGTCTCGCTGGCGTCGGACTCGGTGCAGGTGCTGTGGGTGGGCCAGGCGGCCTCCGGTCTGGGGGCGGCGGCACTGCTGCCCACCACGCTGGCCCTGATCAGCCACGCGGTCCCCGACCACCGGGAGCGGGGCAGGTTCATCGGCCTGTGGGCGATGTCCATGCTGGCCTCGCTGGCCGTGGGGCCGCTGATCGCCGGATCGCTGCTGGAGCACGTCGGGGTGCGCTGGATCTTCCTCCTGCCCGTCCCGGTGTCCCTGGTCGTGCTGGTCGTCGCGGCCTTCCTGCTGCCCGACTCGAGGGCGCCGCACGGCCGTCGGCTCGACTGGCCCGGGCAGATCAGCGCGGCCGTGGCGGTCACCGCGGTCGTCTACGGCGTGATCGAGGGCGGCGCCGACGGCTTCGGTACGCCCCACGTGGTGGCGGCGCTGGTGCTCGGCGCCGTGGGCGCGGTCGCGTTCGTCGTCGTGGAGCGGCGCAGCGGCAGCCCGATGCTCGACCTGGCCCTGTTCCGCAGCCCCGCCTTCGCCGCCACCTCCCTGGTCGCCATGATCAGCTTCCTGGGGCTGATCGGCTTCTTCTTCGTCCTGAGCCTGTACTTCGGCCTGGTGCAGCACCTGACCACGCTGGAGGCCGGACTGCGGCTGGTCCTGGTGTCCGGGACGTCCCTGGTCGTCGGGGTCCCGGTCGGACGGCTGATGCACCGGGTCTCCGCCCGGGTCATGATCACCACCGGCCTGGTGGTGATGGCGGGGTCGCTGCTGTCGCTGACCGGCGTCGACGCCGGCACGTCCTACGGGTCGATCGCCTGGCGCCTGGTCCTGCTCGGCCTGGGCGTGGGCGCCGTTCTCACCCCGATGACGGCCTCCGCCGTCTCCTCCGTACCGCACCACCTGGCCGGCATGGCCGCCGCGGGGAACAACGCCTTCCGCCAGGTCGGCGGCGCCCTGGGCCCCGCCGTGCTCGGCGCCCTGCTGACCACCCGCGCCCTCGACGCCCTGCCCGGCCGCCTCGCCGACGCCGCGGTGCCGACGGAGGCGGGCGGCCGCGTCCTGGCCGTCGCCCGGGACCAGGGGCTCGGCGCGGTGGCCGGGCTCGACCTGGGGGCCGCGACCGAACCGGCGCTCACCGCGCTGGGCGGGTCCTTCCTGGACGGGCTGCGGCTCTGCCTGGTCGTGTCGGCCTCGCTGGCCCTGCTGGCCGCGCTGGTCTGCGCCGTCCTGCTGCGCCCGGCCGCGGCGGGCGGGCGGTCCTCTGCCGGAGCCGGGCTTCCGCCTGCCGGGGTCCCTTCCGCCGGCGGGCTCCCTTCCGCCGCCGGTGACCCGGCCCCGGTGCCGCGGACCGCCGCTGCTCCCGCCCACGCCTCCATCGGCGGCACGCCCGTTCCAGGGGCGCGGCGCACACCGTGACACCGGGCACGCCCGGGGCCTGCCGCCCGGCGTTCCGTCGGGCGGCAGGCGGGCGTTTCCGGGGAGACCGGGAGGGGGCGTGCCCGGGGTGGTGCGGGGCGGTCGGCTTCCCGTGCGCCACCGCGGTTCACGCGGGCCCGGGGAGTCCATCGGCTCCCGGGCTGGTGGGGAGCGAGAACCTGACCTTGGGCCGGCCCCGGGCCCCGGCGCGGTGGTAGAAGCGGATGGCGTCGGTGTTCCAGTCGGGCGTCTGCCACTGGACCTCCGTCGCGCCGCTGGCCGCCGCCGCTTCCCGCACGGCGTCGAGCAGGGCGCGCCCCCAACCCTCTCCTCGGAGCGCCTCGGTGATGAACAGACAGTCCAGGTGGACGTAGTCGGTCGCCTGCCAGGTGGAGAACTCCTGGGAGTAGGTCGCGTAGCCGGTCAGCTCACCCCCGTGGTCGACGACGAGGCACCATGCTCTCGGACGCGCCGAGAACAACACGCTCTCCAGACGGGTGGCGAGGTCGGCGGCCACGGGTTCGGCGCGCTCGAAGGCGGCGTGGAGGGCGCACAGGCGGGCTATCGCCGGTAGGTCGGCCGGGGTGGCCGGGCGGATCGCGCCGCCCGGCCGTGCCGTGTCGCTCAGCACGCGCAGGAGATGCCCGACCGCGGGGCGGTCAGGTCGTCGACGGGGCGCTGCTCGGTGCCGGCGGCCGAGTCGTAGGCGAAGCCCTCGCGTACCCAGTACTCGAAGCCGCCGAGCATTTCCTTGACCTGGTAGCCGAGGCGGGCGAAGGCCAGCGCCGCACGGGTCGCTCCGTTGCAGCCGGGGCCCCAGCAGTAGGTGACGACGGTCCGGGTCGGGTCGATCAGCCGCGGTGCGAGGTCGGCGATCTGCGCGGTGGGGATGTGGAGGGCTCCGGGGATGTGGCCCTGGTCCCAGGCGACGTCGCTGCGGGTGTCGACCACCACGATGCCGGGGGCACCGGACGCCAGGTCGGCGTGGACGTCGGAGACGTCCGCTTCGAAGGCGAGACGGGCGGCGAAGTGGGCGGCGGCCTCGGCCGGGGTGGCGGCGGGCACGCTCCGGACGGCGCCGGCGGTCTCGGCGGAAGCGGTGGCGGGCATGGGGTACCTCGCGTTCTTGCTGGTGGGGATGGGGCCGGTGCGCCGCTCCGGGTCCTCCCGGTCGGCGACGGCTCCATCCTCCGGTGCCGCAGGCCCATCCCACGAGTGGCGTGAATGCCATTGGTCGCCAAGATTCCGCCAAGGGGGGTCGAGGCGTTTCAGCGCAGTTGCTCGGCCAGTCCGACGATGATCCCCGCCGGGCCGCGGAGGTAGCAGAGCAGGTAGCTGTCCTCGAACCGGGCGATCTCGCCGAGGAGTTCGGCGCCGTGGGGGCGCAGGCGGGCGACGGTGTCCTCGATGTCGTCGACGGCGAACATGACGCGGTGGGTGCCCAGGACGTTGTGCGGCCGGTCACGCGGCCCGGCGTCGATGAGTGCGGGGCTGAGGTACCTCGCCAGCTCCAGCCGGCTGTGACCGTCCGGGGTCCGGAGCATCGCGATGTCGCAGCGGACGCCGTCGAGCCCGGTGCACCGGTCGGCGAAGGGGCCCTCGACCTGTGCCCTGCCCTCCGGCTCCAGGCCGAGTTCCTCGAAGAACGCCACGGCGGCGTCCAGGTCCTCGACCACGATGCCGACGTTGTCCATCCGCTGAATCGCCATGACGATTCCTCCGCTTCTCCTCGCGCGGCCGGTGGTGGCCGCTGACGTCCCCGGGACGGAGCCGGCGACGCGTTCTCGACATCCACGGTCCGCCGGGAGCCGACGAACCCCCGGCTCTTCCATGCTCGCCCGACGGTGCGCCGCGCGCGGGACCGGTCCGGGCGCGCGGGCCAGGACGGGGAGGGGGACGGGCGGACGGCAGCGCGGCGGGACGGTGGGAGAGGCGGTTGCGCCAGGTGCGGGAGGAGTCGAGGGGGCCGATCGGCTGAGCCGGAACGCGGGAGCGGGCGAGCGGCGGTGTCCGTGGCCTCCCGCGACCGCGGTCCGGGCGGTCCGGGGCGGCCCGGGCGGTCCGGGGCGGTCAGGGCGTCGGGGGAGCGGGGGAGTGGGAAGCCGGCCGGGTCGACTTCCCACTCCTCGGCGCCGAGAGCAGCCGGGGCCGCTCCTGCCGCGGTGCGCCGAGCACCCCCGGAAGCCGCTCAGCGAGCGGCACCTGCCGCTGGGCGGCGTACGGCCGGTGCTCAGCCGAAGCCGCGGGCGTCCTGCTTCAGCGCGGTGTCCACGGTGAGCGCGGTCGCCACGACGAGGCTGATCAGCGGGTCGGGGAGCGGGCGGTGGATCTGCAGCACGTAGTTGTCGGCCGTGGTGAACATCGTCTTCGCCAGGCCTTCCCAGGTCTTGGTGATCCGGGCGACCTCGGTGTCCGTCGCGTCGACGATGGAGAAGTTCCAGGCCCGCCAGTTCTCGGCCTTGATGGCGCCGATCTTCTGACCGCCGACCTCCAGCGCGAAATTGATCTTGCCGATGGCGTTCTGCTGGATGATCTGGCCGACCTCCTGGCCGTCCGGACGCTGCACGATCACCCGCGACTTGATGAGCTTCGCCGGGCGGGTCAGCAGCAGCACCGGAGTGCCGTGGGCGTCACGGATCTCCAGCTTGTGGGTCAGGTACTGGTCGATGGAGAAGAGCAGGCGCACCAGCTTGCGCAGACCGCTCTGGCCGACCTGGACCACCGAGCCCAGCGTGGCGCCCTGCTGGTCGAAGACCGCGTACTCGTTGGTCAGCTCGATCAGCTTGGCCTTCTGGTTCACCACCAGAACGGGCTCGGAGAAGAGGGTGCCGCCGCCACCGAAGACGGGCCCGACGCCCGCCTGGTGCTGTACCTGGCGCTGCACCTTGGCGGCGCCGCCGGCCGGAGCGGCCGGCTGCCCGGGGAAACCGGGGGTGTTCGTGTTCTGGGACATGGCGGGCAGGCTAGGGCCAACGCTCCGCGGGGAGCCAGATCGTTTTCCACCGCCCCCGGGTCCGCCCGGGGCTTCGCGTCGCGAATTCGGCCTGCGGGCGGGGGCGTTGCGACCGGCAGCCGCTTCTCCTCGCGTCGAACGGATGTGGCCGAAGTCACATCGACGCGTCCTGTGCCGGTCCCGCCGGTGCCGACAGCAGGCCCGGATCAGCCGCTACCCGCAACGAGGCCAACGCCCGAGAGCCGACGGCTCGTCACGGCGAGCACGGTTGCAGTACCAGTGGCCGGCGGGCAACGGCGGCTCCCCGGAGCCGCGCCGGACGGGGGAACCGGGCCGGCCCTGCGACGAGGGCGGGCCCGGTCCTCGTGGCGATCAGTTCCGCCAGGAGTCCGTCAGGCCGACCCTGCCGTCGGCGGGGACGGTGGCGGTGCGGTTGGCGCCGGACTCCCAGGTGACGTTGCCGGCGGCGTCCTTGCGGACGTACTTGTACTCGAAGGAGGTGCCGGCGGGCAGGTCCAGGTCGAGCTTCCAGACCGGGTAGGCGGCGGGGTCCAGCTTGGCGCCGGCCGCCGGGGCCCAGCCGCCGAGGACGGGGAGGCTCCCGACGACGTAGACGTTCTGGCCGGGCACGGTGGTGGCGTTCACGGTGAACGAGGCGCCGGTGGCGGCCTGCTGTCCGCCGCAGGGATCGCCGGGCGCGGTGACGCCGGCCCTGACGGTGGTGCTGCCGGTGCCGAGCGTGTAGTCGGCGCCGTTGTTGTTGTCCCAGGTCCCGGAGCCGTTGTTGAAGGCGGCCGTGAGGGTGGTGGCGGATCCGAGGGCGATCGTCTTCCTCACCCAGCCGGTGCAGGCGGCGTCCATGGCGACGCCGGGCGAGGTCGTCCAGCTGCCGTTGCCGGGGCGGTAGTGGAGGTCGTAGGCGGTCCAGTTCTTGTCGGTGCTGTAGTAGACCGTGGCGGTGTTCCCGCCGGGCGTCGGGGTGACGCCCGCACCGACGTGGAGGGCGACGGTGTCGTTGGGGCCGACGGTCGCGGTGAACCTGCCGCCGGCGTCGACGGCGTAGGTGGTGCCGGTGCAGCCGGCGGTCGCGGTCGGGTCTCCGTGCTCCACGTCGCAGTAGGTGCCGGGCGGCAGCGAGGTCTGGAACGTCCGGGTGATCGGTCCGCCGCCCCGGTTGAGGGCGACGTAGGCCTTGTCCCCGCGCCCGAAGCCGATGGCGTTGCCGCCGTCGTCCCACCAGTCGGTGACCGGGGTGTCCCCGGCGGCGTTGCGGAAAGCGACCATGTTCGCGATCTGGGGCCAGGCGTGCTGGCATTTCCAGCCGTCGCGGTAGCACGAGTCGACGGTCCCGCCGTCGGGGGCGCCGGCATCCCGGTCGGAGAACTCGTAGCCGGAGTGCACGGACGGGGTGCCGTAGGGGTGGGCCAGCATGAAGACCTGGGCGAGGGTGTAGGCGGCCCCGTCCTTGTAGTTGAGGCCGGAGCCGTTGCGTTCGGTGTCGTGGTTGGTGACCATCACGCCGGCCTTCGCGGAGGGCATGTAGCCCCAGGCCTCGCCGAAGTTCTTCAGGTAGGAGAGCTTGTCGGTGGTGAAGATCCGCTTCAGGTCGGTGGTGTAGCGGAACTCCTGCACGTCGCCGGTTGCGAGGTACTCGGTGGGGGAGACGGCCTCGTTGGCGCCGTGGACGGCCTCCTGTACCCAGTAGACGTTCGGCTTGGTGAGTTTGGCGCGGATGGCCGAGAGGTCGGTGGCCGCGATGTGCTTGACGGCGTCCATGCGGAAGCCGTCGGCGCCCAGCGAGATCAGGTCGTTCAGGTAGCCGGCGATCCGGCCGCGGACGTAGTCGCTGCCGGTGTTCAGGTCCGCCAGGGAGGGGTTGCCGGTGTCCCCGAGCTCGCACTCCTGGATGTTGTAACGGTCGGCGTAGTTGCTGCCGATCGGGCGGCGGCAGCCGTGGAAGTCCTGGTCCTGGTAGAGGCCGGGGTAGTTGTACTTGGTGTACTGGGTGTCTCCGGTGCCGGTGCCGGAACCCGAGGTCATGTGGTTGACGACCGTGTCGACGATGACGCCGACGCCCGCGGAGTGACAGGTGTCCACCATCTGCCGGAAGGCCGTGCGGTCGCCGAGGGGCCCGGCGATCCGGTAGCTCACCGGCTGGTAGGCGGCCCACCAGGCGCCGCCCCGGATCCGCTCCTGCGGCGGCGACACCTGGACGAAGCCGTAGCCCTTGGGGCCGAGCGTGCGGCTGCACTCCCGGGCGATCGAGTCGAAGTTCCATTCGAACAGGACGGCGGTGACCTTCTTGCCGTTCGAGCCCGTCGGCACGGCGGACGCCGACTGGGCGGGAGTCGCGAGGGTGGTGGCCAGACCCAGGGTCAGGCCGAGCCCTGTCAGTGCCGCGACCGCGCGGCGCTGCGTCCGCCGCCTCGTGGCGGCGGCCAACCGGACCGTACTCATGCGCTCTCCTTCGGGTGGGGGGCGGCTCCCGACGTGGGGTGCGCGGGAACCGGAAGGGGGCCGGGCGGGCATCCGGGATCGACCGGATGAAACACGACTGAAAGATTTCTGAAACCTTTCAGCCGGGTGGCAACCCTAGGTGGGTGGGCAGCGGCCGTCAATGCCGCAGGATCGATCAACTCATGGCGTTTCGAAGGAAATTGGGCCGTGTGCCGCCGTCTCGGCCGGGCGCGGCGCGGAACGGACCGGGGACCGGCGGCCCAACCGGTGGCGGATCGGCGGCCCGGACCGGGGGAGGTGGGGATCGATGCGTCACGGCATGGTGGGCAGCCCGACGGAGGTGCCCTACTCTCGGTAGCCATGACCACGGCGCGACTTTCGGACATCGCGGCGCAGGCGGGGGTGAGCGAGGCCACCGTCTCCCGCGTGCTCAACGGGAAGGCGAACGTTTCCGCCGCCACCCGGCAGACCGTGCTGGCGGCGCTCGACGTGCTCGGTTACGAGCGGCCGGCCCGTCTGCGTCGGCGCAGCGCCGGGCTGATCGGTCTGATCACGCCGGAACTGAGCAACCCGATCTTCCCCGCGCTGGCCCAGGTGATCGAGCAGGTGCTCGGCCGGCACGGCTTCACGCCGGTGCTGTGCACCCAGACGCCGGGCGGGTCCACCGAGGACGAACTCGTCGACATGCTGGTCGGCCGGGGCGTGGCGGGCATCGTCTTCGTCTCCGGGCTGCACGCCGACACCACCGCCGACCACGACCGCTACAACCGGCTCCGCCGCCGTCAGGTGCCGTTCGTCCTCGTCAACGGTCACAGCGACCGCGTCGAGGCCTCCTGCATCTCCCTCGACGACCGCGCGGCCATGCGCATGGCCGTCCGGCACCTGGCCGACCTGGGCCACCGGAGGATCGGACTCGCCATCGGGCAGAAGCGTTTCGTCCCCGCCGTCCGCAAGATCGAGGGCTTCGTCACCGCCGTCCACGACATCGTCGGCATGATGAGGGAGGAGGCGGCCCACCTCGTCCACCAGACCCTGTTCAGCGTGGAGGGGGGACATGCCGCCGCGGGCGTGCTCCTCGGCAGGGGCTGCACCGCGATCGCCTGCGGCAGCGACATGATGGCGCTCGGTGCCATTCGCGCAGTGCGGCAACGGGGCCTGTCGGTTCCGCGGGACGTGTCGGTGGTCGGCTTCGACGACTCGCCGCTGATCGCCTTCACCGAGCCGCCGCTGACCACGATCCGCCAGCCGGTCGAGGCGATGGCGACCGCGGCCGCCGATGCCCTCCTCGAGGAGATCAGGGGCAATCCGGCCCCACCGGGGGAGTTCGTGTTCCAGCCGGAGCTGGTGATACGCGGCTCCACCGCGACCTTCCGCGGTCCGTCCTGACCTCTGCCGGAGCCTCCCGACACGACCCCCGGCGTGCGTCAGCCGGTCTGCCACCAGCAGGTGCTGTCGGCCGGGAGCAGGACGTCGCCGGCCTCCCCGACCGTCGGCGGTTCGGCGGAGGAGAGCAGCAGGGGGCCGAGCCCGTCACCGGCGACGCGCGCCGGCCGCCGGTGGTGTTGACGGTGCAGACCAGCGCGACCCCCTCCCGCTCGCTGCGGAAGGCGAGGACCCCGGGAGCCGGGTCCAGCCATTGGAGCGAACGCCCCGCGCCCAGGGCCGGATGGGTCCGCCGCACGTGCAGCGCACGGCGGTACAGCTCCAGGACGGACCGCGGATCGCCACGGACGCGACGACCGACCGGTCCCGTGGGGCACGCGCTCGACGCGACGTCACAGGACGCTCGTGCGCGGTGACCCCGATGCTTCCATTCGACTCCGAGTGCTGCAAGGGCTTGCTGAAAGTTTCTGAATGCCCTTGCCGCGCGGGCCGATCGGCTGTTTGACTCTCGATCAGTTGCACGCAGTCGACAGTCGGTCCGCTGGATGGTCCGGCAGATCCGGGGAGTGTTGTGGCGAAGCAGGCGGCAATGGCCGGGCCCGGCGTGGAGAGCGACGACGGGGGTTTTCGACTCCTGTCACCGGAAGGGACGTCGTACCGCGTCGACATCACCGACGGAGTGCTCGCGTCGGCCAACCCGCTACTGGCGGAGTACTGCGAGGGGCGCCGGGTGGTCGCCTTCCTCGGCCCCACCGTCGACCGGCTCTACGGCCGGCAGGTGCGCCGCTACCTGGCGGCCCGCCTCGCGCCGGGCACCTGGAGCGTGGTGACGATCGGCGGCGGTGAGGCGCAGAAGACCATGGAGTCGGTCGAGAGGATCTGTGCCGAGGCCAAGGCCGCGGGGCTGGACCGGCGAGGCGTGATGATCGCCGTCGGAGGCGGCGTCACCTGCGACACGGTGGGCTTCGCGGCGGCCGTCTACTGCCGGGGCGTGCGCTACATCAAGGTCAACACCACCCTGGTGGGCCAGGTGGACGTCGGCGTCGGCGTCAAGACCGGGGTCAACGCCCTCGGTACCAAGAACATGCTGGGGGCGTACCATCCGGCGCACGCGTCGATCAATGATCCGGCGTTCCTGCGGACGCTGCCGGAGCGTCAGATCCGCTGCGGCATGGGGGAGATCGCCAAGATGGCGATCATCAGGGACGCCCGGCTGTTCCGCGCGCTGGAGGAGTTCCCCGAGGTCTTCAGGCAGCCCTGCCCGGCGCCCGCCCGGCCGACCGCCCGCGCCGGCGGGTGGAGCGTCGAGGACCACGTGCTGCGCACGTCCATGGCGCTGATGCTGGAGGAGCTGTGCCCGAACCTTCGGGAGCACGACCTGGCACGGCTCGTCGACTTCGGGCACACCTTCGGGCCGCTGATCGAGACGGCCAGTGACTACCGGATCGCCCACGGCGAGTCGGTGGCCATCGACATGGCGCTCTCCGCCGAACTCGCCCGGGTGCTCGGCCTGATCACCGCCGAGGACTGCGAGCGCGTCGTCCGGCTGATCTCCGCCCTCGGCCTCCCCGTCCACGATCCGCGGACCTGCACGCCCGAACTGATGGAACGGGCCCTGCGGGCGTCCTGGGAGCGCCGCGGGCGCCGGCTGCACCTCGTGGTGCCCGACGGGATCGGCTCGGCCGTCTTCGTCGACGACCTGGAGGACGTCCCGGCCGCCGCCCTGGAGGAGGCCCTGGACGCCCTGGCCGTCCGACCGACAGCCCTGCCCGGCCCGTTCGCCGCCGCCCGTTGAGGGCGGCCGCAGGAGTCCGCACCCGCCCCAGCCGACAGGAGCCCCCGACATGAGTACCGCCGAACCGCCACCGGCCCGCGCCGTGTCCCGCAGCAGGGTGTCCAACCTGCACGACGGACTCCTGCGCGGGGTGTCCGCCGACCACGGCGGAACCGGCACGATCCTCGCCCACCGGGCCTACCGGCGCGAGGGTGCCCCGGCTCCCGTCGCGTTCATCGATCTGGTGGTGCTGCCCCCGGACACCTCCATCGGCCGGCACCGGCACGCCGACGACGAGGAGACGTACGTGATCCTGGACGGCCGGGGCCTGATGACGCTGGACGGTGAGGAGTTCGAGGTCCGGGCGGGGGACGTCATCCCCAACCGCGCGTACGGCGAGCACGGCCTCGCCAACGTCTCCGAGGGGGACCTCCGGTTGCTGGTCTTCGAGATCGGTCCGCTGGGCGGCGCGGAGTGACCGGCCCCCGCCAGCTCGAACTGCTGGCCCGCGAGGCCGCCCACCTCTCGCCGGGTGCCTCGGAGGAGTCCGCGGCCGGCCGCCGGGTCTTCGTGGAGGGCAGCGGTGCCGTCCTCACCGACCTGGACGGCAACCAGTACATCGACCTCGCCGCCGGGACCCTCACCCAGTCACTGGGCCACTGCCACCCCGAGGTGGTCGCCGCGCTCACCGAGCAGGCCGGCCGGCTGTGGAACGTCCACGACGCCGCCACCGCGGGCCGGGCCGACCTGTGCGAGCTGCTCGCCCGCCTGCTGCCCGAACGACTCGACACCTACGGCTTCTTCTCCACCGGCGCCGAGGTCGTCGAAGCGGCCCTGCGCGCCGTCCAGGCCGTCGCCGAGCCCGGCCGCAACCGGATCGGCGCGCTGCGCCACGGCTTCCACGGCAAGACCCAGGGCGCCCGGATGCTGGTGCACTGGGACATCGGCAACCAGGCCCACGCGGGCAACAGCATCCTCGGCTACTCGCCCTACTGCTACCGCTGCCCGCTCGAACTGGAGTACCCGTCCTGCGACGTGCGCTGCGCCTCACTGGTGCGGCGGCACATCACCGAGAAGGCCAACGTGGCCGCGCTGGTCTTCGAGCCGGTGCTCGGCGCGGCCGGTGTCATCGTGCCGCCTCCCGGCTACTGGGACCGGATCGCCGACAGCGCCCGGCAGAACGGAGTGCTGCTGGTCGCCGACGAGGTGCTCACCGGCGGCGGACGCACCGGGAACTTCCTGGCCAGCACCGGCTTCGGCATCGAACCGGACCTGGTGGCCCTCTCCAAGGGCATGGCCTCGGGCTTCCCCTTCGCCGTGCTGGCCGGCCGCCAGGAGGTGCTGCGCCACCCGAGCGCGGCCAGGGCCGGCTCCACCGCGTCCACGTACGCGAACAACCCGCTGGGCATCGCGGCGGCGAAGGCCACCCTCCAGGTCGTGGCGCGCGACACCCTGGTCGAGCAGGTCCGCGCGCTCGGCGAGCTGCTCGACGACCGGCTCGCCGAGTTGAAGTCCCGCTTCGAGGTCCTCGGCGACGTCCGCGGCCTGGGACTCCTGCACGGGCTGGAGTTCGTCCGCAGCAGGGAGAGCAGGGAGCCCGCCCCCGAGACCGCCCGCGCCGTCTACCTGGCAGCCCTGGACCTCGGACTGCGCACCTCGCTCGGCGGCCACGTCATCCGGCTGGCGCCGCCGTTCACCATCGACCGGGCCCTCCTGGAAGAAGGCGTCACCCTCCTCGGGCGGGCCCTGGAGCAGGTCACGGAGGCCGGCCGGTGATCATCGCGGAGAACCTGGTCAAGGAGTTCAAGGTCTACGAGCGCAGACCCGGCCTGCTGGGCAGCCTCGGCACGCTGTTCAGCCGGAAGCACCACCTCGTGCGCGCCGTCTCGGGGGTCTCCTTCAGGATCCCGCCCGGTTCCAGGGCCGCCTACATCGGTGCCAACGGCGCGGGCAAGTCCACCACCGTCAAGATGCTGACCGGCGTCATGACCCCGACCTCCGGCCGTTGTCTGGTGGCCGGGCTGGAACCGTACCGGGAGCGCCGGCGCAACGCCGCCAACATCGGTGTGGTGTTCGGCCAGCGCAGCCAGCTCTGGTGGGACCTGCCGGTGGCCGACTCCTTCCGGATCCTGCGCCGCATCCACGAGGTCCCCGACCCGGTCTACCGGCGCAACATGGCCCTCTACCGCGAACTGCTCGACCTCGACTCCCTCGGCACCACCCCGGTGCGCCAGCTGAGCCTCGGGCAGCGGATGCGCGCGGAAGTGGCCGCGAGCCTGCTGCACGACCCCGCGGTGGTCTTCCTGGACGAGCCGACGGTCGGTCTCGACCTGGTGCTGAAGGAGGCCGTCCGGGAATTGGTCAACCGCGTCAACGTGGAACTCGGCACGACCGTCATGCTCACCAGCCACGACATCGGCGACATCACGTCGATCTGCGACCAGGTCCTGGTGGTCAACCGGGGCGAGGTGGTGCACCAGGGCACCGTCCACGAACTGCTGCGGGCCACCGACACCCGGGCGGTCGTCTTCGAGCACCAGGGTTGGCCGGCCCCGGCCCAGGCGATCGCCCTGATCGAGGACCGGCTGCCCGGTGCGACCGCGCGCCAGGTCGAGGACGGACGGATCAGGGTGGAGTACCCGACCCGGCGGTCCTCCGCCCGGGAGGTGATGGCCTTCCTCCTGGAGCACTTCGACCTGACCGACTGCGTCGCCCCGGAGCCGGACCTCGAAACGGTGCTCCGACGGATCTACACCGGCCGGCCCGAGCCCGTGGAGGTGGCACCGTGACGGGCGTCGGCGCGCTGCGCCGCTACACCCCGTTCGCCTCCGCGAGCCTCCAGGGCCTCCTGCGGTACCGCTCCACCTTCCTCGTCAACGCCGTCACCGCGACCGCCGCCGTCGGCCTCCAGGTCTTCCTCTGGCGCGCGGTCTACGCCGGTCGGAGCGGCGCGCCGCCCGGCGGGTACCACCTGTCCGAGCTGACCACGTACGTGCTGCTGGCGCAGATGCTGGCACTGCTCCAGGCGAGCCGGGTGGACGAGGAGGTGGCCGGGGAGGTCCAGCGCGGGGACATCGCGGTCTCGCTGCTGCGCCCGGTCAACCACCCGCTGGCCCGGTTCGCGGCGGGCCTGCCGGTCTCGCTGGCCAACGCCGGCGCGGTCGCCCTCCCGGTGGTGCTCCTGTACGCGCTGCTGCTCCCGCTGTCCGCGCCGACCTGGGCGGGCGTGGTGCTGTTCGCGCTGTCCACCGGGCTCTCGGTGGTGATCGGGTTCGGCGTGAACCTGCTGGTCGGCCTGGCCGGATTCGTCACGACCAACATCTGGGGCGTGCGGATCGTCAAGGACAGCGTGGTCGCGTTCTTCGCCGGCCAGGTCGTGCCGCTCGCCCTGATGCCGGGGCCGCTGGCGGCCGTCGCGCGGGTGCTGCCGTTCCAGGGACTGGTCGACGGCCCGCTGCGGCTGCTGCTCGGCCACTACCGGGGGCCCGCCGAAGCCGCCGGGATCCTGGCGCTCCAGGCCGGCTGGGCCGCGGTGCTGGTCGCTCTGGCCGCCCTCGCCTGGCGAGGTGCCGTCCGCCGGGTGGAGGTGCTGGGCGGATGAGCCCCGCCGCGACCGCAGCCCGCTACGCCCGGCTGACCTGGCACCTGAGCGCGGTCAGCCTGCACCGGCTGACCGAGTACCGGATGGACTTCGTCCTCGGCGCGGGCGGCCTGCTGCTGCGCGTGGGCGGTCAGCTCGCCGTGGTCGGGATGGTGTTCCGGCAGGTCCCGGAGATCGCCGGGTGGAACTTCCACCAGGTGCTGTTCCTGCTGGGCTTCTCGTTGCTGCCGCGAGGCCTCGACCGGCTGTTCACCGACCAGTTGTGGATACTGGCCCGGCGGCTGGTGCAGTCCGGCGAGTTCCACCGCTACCTGATCCGACCGGTCCACCCGCTGTTCGCGCTGCTGTCCGAGCGCTTCCTGTACCCGGACGGCTTCGGTGAACTGGTCACCGGTGCGGCCGTCACCTGGTACGCCGCCGATCAGCTCGACCTCGGGGCGGACGCCGGCCGACTGCTGCTGGTCCCGCTGCTGGTGCTGTGCGGCGCGCTGATCCTCGCCTCGATCAAGACCGCGTTCGCCGC
Organism: Kitasatospora sp. Xyl93; assembly: GCF_055383135.1. Taxonomy (NCBI): domain Bacteria; kingdom Bacillati; phylum Actinomycetota; class Actinomycetes; order Kitasatosporales; family Streptomycetaceae; genus Kitasatospora; species Kitasatospora sp. Xyl93. Next base: position 7,837,909 of record NZ_AP029185.1, read on the forward strand.
CCTGTCCTTCTGGACCACCAACAGCTTCCCGGCCCTGTACGCGGCCAACCAACTGGGCGACTACTCCGGTTACCCCCTCGACCTGTACCACCCGTCCCTGCGGTGGCTGCTCACCTGGCTGCTGCCCTACGCCTTCACCGCCTACGCCCCCGCGTCCTTCCTGCTCTTCGGCCGGACGGACCTGCTGCTCTGGCTTCCGGTGGTGACCGCCGCCCTGGTGGCACTCGCCCTGCTGGTGTGGCACCGGGGCGTCGACCGCTACGAGATGACCGGGAGCTGAACATGGACACCCTGCTGCTCGGCGGCATTCCGCGGGCCACGGTCGAACTCCTGCGTCGAGCCCCCTGGATCGACGAGGCCGGCCGCCGTGCCGAACAGTTCGAACTCGTCGACCAGGCCACGCTGGAGACCGTCCGCCTGCTGATCGTCGCCCCCGCCGGCGAGCGCTCCGGCCGCTGGTTCGTCCCCGTCATGGACGACGACCCGGGCCGCGCCGCCGACCGCACCACCGAGTACGACCGGCTGATCGTCCGGGCCCTACGGGAGGGACTGCGCCTGCCCACCCTCCGGGGCAACCTGATCGAGTTCCGCGGCGACCCCGGCGAGTTCCGCGGGCGACTGCCGTTCGACCCCGGCTGGTCCTCCAACGCCCTCTCCCTGCTCGACCTCGACGGGACGGCGCACGCCCACAAGACGTACCGGAGGGTCGGAGCCGGGACCCGCGAGCCCGAACTGCTGCGGCTGATGGCGGCCGGCGGCCGGACCCAGCAGCCGGCCGGCGACTACGCCTACGTCGAGGCCGCCACCGGCCGGCGGGAGCCGCTCGGCGTGCTCTACCGCTACGCCGACGGGGAGGGGCTGAACGTCCCGCTGAGCGCCGGCATCCGGGCCATGTGGCCACTGCTGCACGCCGGGGCCGACCCGGAGGCCGCCGTCACCGAATCCCTGCGGACGCTGGCCGCGCCGCTGCGCGAGGCAGGCCGGTTCCTGGCGGAGTTCCACCGCGAGCTGGCCGAACGGCTCGGCCCGCACCCGGAGTTCCCCGGGGGCGCGTTCCTGGCCGAGACCGCCGGACGGGCGGACGTGCTGCGCCCGCTGATCCTCGACGACGACCGTTTCCCCGAGGGCGTCCGGCAGGCCGCCGTCGCCGGCCTCGACCGCGAGCTGGCCCGGGTCGCCGCCCTGCCCGCGCAGCCCTGGCCGGCCGGCCCGTGCCACGGGGACCTGCACCTGTCCCATCTGCTGCGCCGAGAACTCCCGGACCACAGCTGGGAGTTGTGCGTCATCGACCTCTCCACGCCGCACGTCGACCCGGCCGACCCGGGCACCGCGCAGTCGCCGTGGCAGGACCTGGCCGCCCTGCGACGCGGCCTGGAGATCTTCACCGCCGACGAACTCGCCGACCACGCGGCCCGCGCGCTCGACAGGGACGCCGAGGACGTCTGCCGCACGGCGCTGCTGCTCGCCACCGGCGCGGAACCCGACACCCCCGGCTGGACGCCGGGCCGCGTCGCCGAGCTGACCCGGCTGGGGACGGCGGCCAGGCTGTGGGCGGAACGGACCGGCGACCTGCTGGTCAGCGGCGGCCGACCGCCGGCCGGGCACCCCGCCTGGCGGCTGCTGAGACTGCGCCGGCTGCTCCACGAACTCCACCACGCGTACGCCCACGACCGCGCCTACCACGCGGCGATCAACCTTCGGCACGCCGTGGAGGCCGCGGGCCTGCCGGCCGCCGGGGCGGAGGACTGACACCCGTGCACATCATCGAGACCTACTTCGAGTGCGGCGGTTTCGACCACCGCCTCATCCAGGGCGGCACCTCCGTCTACCTCTGGAACCTCTCCAAGGCCCTGGCCGGCCAGGGCCACCGCGTCTCCATCGTCACCCCGGCCCACGGCCGACTGGACGACCTGCGCCGCTTCCACGACCTGGAGACGCTCGACTACCGGGACGACTACGAGCTGCCGGTCGTCCTCGACCCGCAGACCTGGGGCGAGCGCTTCCCGGCCGAGGTGCGGATCCCGCTGACCACCACCGCGCACCTGCTGCGCCTGGACGGCGTGGACCTCTACTTCCTCTCCAACCAGCTGCTCGACGAGCTGCCCGACCGGTTCTACCCGCCCTACCAGACCAAGGGGAAGGACCTGGTCTTCTTCAAACCGCTGGCCTACCAGGTGGACGCGATCCGCTTCGTCCGTGAGCGGTTCGCCGGGGAGAAGGCCGTCCTGCACGCCCACGAGCCGTACTACCACTACCTGATGCCCGCCGCGTTCCGCCACGACTCGGGCAAACTCGTCGTCGCAACCGTGCAGAGCAACATGCCCATCACCAAGAAGGTCTACCGACCGAAGGTGGAACGGCTGCTCGCCTTCCTCGGGGCCGGGACCGAGCTGCCCCCGGAGGACGCCGACCCGCCGCTCGCCGAGCACGACGCCGTCATGAGCGGCTACCAGCAACTGACCCACCTGCACTACGAGTACGGCCCCGGGCACGTCCGGGTGTACGACCTGGTGGCCGACCACGCCGACCTGGTCGACTTCCTCTCGCCCGGTCACCTGGAGTTCTACACCGGCTTCGCCGACACGCCCTTCGAGCAGGTCTTCACCAGGCTGCCGGTCCACGAGACGGTCCGCCGCAACGCCCACAAGAGCTTCGTCGGCGGCTGCGCCGTCGGCGACGCCTGGACCACCGGTGAACCGCCCGCCGCCGACCGGGCGAGGGTGCTGGGCGGGCTCGGCCTCGACCCCGAACTGCCGACCTTCTTCCACAACGCGCGCTACGCGGTGAACCACAAGGGGCAGGTGGAGCTGTTCCGGGCCGTCGACCGGGTGCTGGACGAGGGCCTGGCCGCCAACTTCGTGCTGCGCTGCATCAGCGACTCCGGGATCGACGACCCGTACGTCCACGACGTGGTCCGCCGGCACGAGGGCCGCGTCCACCTGGAGTGGCAGCGGGTCGACGAACGCCGGATCGTCGAGTACGCGGCGTCCTCGGACTTCTGCCTCTTCCCGTCCAAGTTCGAGATGGACACCTTCCTGATCGCCCAGGGCGAGGCGATGGCCGCGGGCGCGGTGCCGATCGCCACCGCCCAGCGGGGCACGGCGCACTTCGGGCACGTCGCCGACCCGTCGGCGGGACCCGACGCCGAACGGGCCACCGGCTTCGCCGTCAACCGCTCGTTCGCGGAGGACGACCCGCTGCTCGCCGACGCCCTCGCCCGGTGCATCCACCGGGCGGCCGCGCTGCTGCGCGAACAGCCCGACGAGTACCGCCGACTGCGCGCCAACGCGATCGCCAACGCCCGGCAGTTCACCTGGCAGCGCGCCGCGGAACTCCACGTGGCGGCCTTCACCCCGCTGTGGGAGGGCCGCCGACCCGAACCGGACGTGGAACTGGCGCTCCGGCACGGCTGGTTCGACCTGCTGCCGGACGAGGCCTACGAACAGCACCGCGCCGCGGTGGCGGAAGCCGCCGCCCGGCTGGGGGACGCCGAGGCCCACCGGCGCTGCCGGGAACCCGACCCGGCGACCGACCGCGCGCTGTTCGAAACCGCCTGGGCCCGCGCCGACTTCACCCGCTGCGAGCGGACCGCCGACAGCGACCCGGAACTGCGGGCCAGGCTGGACGGCCGCTGCACCGTCGAGGACGGAAGGATCGTCTACCGGCTGCCGCACGCCGAGCGGGTCGAGCTGGTGTGGCTCGCACCGGCCGAACCGGGCCGTCGCCGCCAGGTCACCGTACGGCGGCTCGACCGCCGCGGAAGCGAGTTCACCGGCCCCCTGCCCCCCGTCGGCGAGGAGCTCCACCTGCTGCTCACCCTCACGACCGGTCGCGCGACCTGGGACGTGGTGCGTCATGGCTGACCCGGTGCGCGCCGTCCTGCTGGCAGGCGGCGAGGGCCGCCGGATGGGCAGGCTCGGGCAGGGCAGGCTCAAGCCGCTGGTGCCCTTCGGCGGTGCCTGCCGGCTGATCGACTTCTCGCTCGCCAACGCCGCCGCCTCCGGACTCGGCGAGGTGCTCCTGCTCTCCCAGTACGAGGAGAAGCAGCTGATGGACGACCTGTACCGGACGTGGTGGCGCCCCGGCTTCCGGGTCCACTTCGGCCCCTACGACGAGGTGTACCGCGAGGGCGGCGCGGGTGAGCCCGTCCGGCCCGCCGGCCCGCCGGAGCGGGGCACCGCGGACGCCCTGATCCGCAAGGCCCGCTACGTCTTCGGCCCCGGGACCTCCGAGGTGCTCGTCCTGCACGCGGACCACGTCTACCGCTTCGACTACCGCCCGCTGATCGCTCGGCACCGCCGCTCCGGCGCCGCCCTGACCATGGCCTACCAGCGGATCGAACGCCGCTTCGTGCACCTGTTCGGCATGGTCGAGTTCGACGCGACCGGGCAGCTGACGGGGTTCGTCGAGAAACCCGCCGAGCCGACCGGCGACCTGGTCTTCGCCGCCTTCTGCGTCTTCGACGCGGCCGTGCTCCACCGCTACCTGGAACAGCTGGACGGCACCGGCTGGCAGCACGACATCAGCCGGGACGTCATCCCCGCCATGCTGGCCGGCGGCGAGCGCATCCTCGGGTACGAGGTCCCCGGCCACTGGGAGGACATCGGCACGCCCGACCGCTACCACCTCGCCCACCTGGCCATGGTGGGGAGGAACCCGGCGCTGACCCTCGACCGGCTGCCGCACACCGTCCGACCGGCCACGGCGCGCAGGCTGGTCGCGGACGCGCCCGGCATCGAACGCAGCGTGGTGCCCGCGGACCTGGTCAACCACGGCCGGATCGAGCGGAGCGTCGCCTTCCCGGGTGTCCGGATCGGCGCCGGCGCGGTGGTGCGCCGCAGCGTCCTGCTGCCCGGGGCGAGCGTCGACGCCGGGGCCGAGATCGACTCGGCGATCGTCCTGGAGGACGGCGTCGTGCAACGACTGGACCACGCCCGAGGAGGGGCCAGTGTCCGAAGAGGAGGGGCGAGTGTCTGAATCCGCCTTCACCGTCGCCGACCTCGGCGGCACCACCCTGCGGATAGCCCGCTACGGCACGGACACGGATGCCGTCACCGACGTCCTCCGCACCCCGACCGAGGGCATCGACCGGCATCCCGGCGCGCCGGTGCCCGAACTCCAGGCCCGGGTCGTCGAGCAGCTGACGGAGCTGGCCGGCCGGGCGGTGGAGCGTCACCGCAGCAGCGCCCTGGCGCTGGCCTTCGCGGGCCCGGTCACGGCCGACGGCCGGGTGACGGCCGCACCCACCGTCTGGGGCGGCCGCGGCGAACCGCTGCCGCTGCGCCTGCTGCTGGAGGAGCGGCTCGGCCTGCCGGTGGTCGTGGTCAACGACCTGACGGCCGCGGTCTGGCGGTACGTCGCCACCGAGGGCGAGCAGCCGTTCTGCCTCATCACGGTGAGCTCCGGGATCGGCGGCAAGGTCTACCGGGCCGGGGAGGTGCTGCTCGACGCCGAGGGCCACGGCGGCGAATTCGGCCACTGGACCTGCGACCCCGCGCCGCAGGCACCGCGCTGCGACTGCGGTGGACGCGGCCACCTCGGCGCCATCGCCTCGGGCCGCGGCATGCAGAGTGCCGCACGCCGTGCGGCCCTTGCCGACCCGGACGGCTACGCCCGTTCCCGGCTCGCCCAGGGCGCTCCCGATCCCTCGCGGCTCGACAACCGCACCCTGGTCGCCGCGATCCGCGCCGGCGACGAGTTCGCGACGGCGGTGCTGCGCGGCGGCCTCGCCCATCTGGCCTCCGCGATCACCTCGCTGTTCACCTCGATCGGCGTGCGCCGTTACGTCCTGGTGGGCGGCTTCGCACTGGCCGTCGGCGCCCGGTACGCCGAACTGCTCACCGAGGAGCTGCAACGGCTGGGCTGCTTCGGCCTGAGCGCCGAGCAGATCGGCACGATGGTCGCCCTCGGCGAGCCGGACGACGACCACGGGCTGATCGGGGCCGGCCGGCTGCTCGTCGCCCGCAGGACGGTCCGACAGGCGGTGACCGTCCGGTGACCCGCACCCTGATCGTCGGCAGCGGGTTCGTCGGACGGGCCGTCGCGGCCCGGCTGGCCGCCACGGGCGACGACCCCGTGCTCGCCTCCCGCCACCGGCCGACCGCCCCACCGGTGCCCTGGACCGCACTGGACGCGGCGGACCCGGAGTCCTGCGCCCGGGCCGTCGACCGGGTCCGCCCGGACCGCCTGGTGCTGGTGCACGGCCCCTCCGACGTCACCTGGTGCGAGGCCAACCCCGGGCGCGCCGTGGAACTGCACACGGCTGCCGCCGCCAACCTCGCGGCCGCCGCGCCGCACTGCCGGACGGTGCTGATCTCCACCGACAACGTCTTCGACGGCAGCTCGCCCGCCAACGACGAGAACGCGCCCACCGCCCCCGCCAACGCCTACGGCCGGGCCAAGGCGGAGGCGGAGCGGATCATCGGCCGGCTCCCCGACGCCACCGTGCTGAGGGTGAGCCTGATCTACGGCTGGGAGCCGGCCGGGACGGAGAAGTGGCTCAACTTCTTCTCCGCCTGCGTCCACGGCCTGCGCCGGGGCGAGCCGGTCGAAGCCCCGGACGACCAGTGGACGACACCCGTCCTGGTCGAGGACGTCGCCGCCGTGACCGCCGCGGTGCTGACCGGCGGGGCGCCCCGGCTGCTGCACCTGGGAGGCCCGGAACGGACCTCGCGGGCGGCCTGGGCGGAGGTCGTCGCCGACGGGCTCGGCGTGCCGCGCTCGCTGGTGCGCCGGGTTCCGAAGGCCGCCGGCCGGTACGCCAGCCGCCCCGCCAACACCTGCCTGACCAGCGACCGGCTGGACGGCTTCCTCGCCCGGCACGGACTGCGGGTGCGCGGAGTCACCGAGGGCGTCCGCGCACTGTTGGAGGCCGCCCCGTGATCCGCACCCTCCGGTCCCGCGAGGTCTACCGCAACCCGTGGATGACGGTCCGCGAGGACGACATCGAGCGGGCCGACGGCAGCACCGGGCTGTACGGGGTGGTCGACAAGGCCGACTACGCGCTGGTGATCCCCCGCCAGGACGGCCGGGTCCATCTCGTCGAGCAGTACCGCTACCCGGCCGGCGGCCGGTACTGGGAGTTCCCCCAGGGCTCCTGGCCCGCGGGGCACCACGGCGAGGACCCGGTCGGGCTCGCCCGCGCCGAACTCCGCGAGGAGACCGGTCTGCGGGCCGGTCCGATGACGTACCTGGGCCGGCTGCACGTGGCGTACGGCTACTCCAGCCAGGGCTGCCACGTCTTCCTGGCGGAGCAGCTGGAGCCGGGGGAGCCGGAGCGGGAGGTCTCCGAGGCCGACATGGTCCAGCGCTGGGCCGACCCGGACGAATGGCGCGGCCTCGTCCGGGCCGGACGGATCACCGACGCCGCCACCCTGGCCGCCCACGCCCTGCTCACGCTGCACGCCTCCGGCGCGGTCTGAGAACGACGACAGAGAGGACCCGACGGTGCACATCGTCAAATTCGCCTTCGAGAGCGTGGGCTTCGACGTCCGACTCATGCGCGGCGGCCTCGCCTCGCTGGTGTGGAACCTCGCCCGCGAGTTCGCCGACCAGGGGCACCGGGTCTCGGTGATCACGCCGGCGCACGGCTGCCTCGACCACCTGCGGGCGCACTACGAGCTGACGGAACTGGAGTACGCCGACCGTCACACCGTGCCGCTCGTCCTGGACCGCGACGTGTGGGCCGGGCACCCCGCGGAGCTCGAACTGCCGCTCACCACCCGCGCCCACCTGCTCCGGTACGAGGGCGTCGACATCTACTTCCTGTCCGACGAGTACCTCGACCTGCTCCCCGAACGCATCTACCCCGCCCGCGTGAGCGAGGGCCGGGACCTGGCCTTCTTCAAGCCACTGGTGTTCCAGGTCTCCGGCCTGCGGTTCCTGCGCACCGGCCTCGACCTGGGCGCGGAACCCGCGGTGGTGCAGGCCTACGAGCCGTACTACCACTACCTGCTGCCGCCGGTGCTGCGCGAGGACCCGCGCTTCCTGGTGGTCAGCACGCTGGCCAGCAACATGCCGATCAACCAGCAGGTCCACCGCCCCCAGCTGGAGAGACTGCTGGAGCTGTTCGGGACGGACGTCGACCTGGACGCGCTCGCCGACCCGCCCGCCCGCGGTGCGCTGGCCGCAGCCATGGCCGCCGCCCTGCCGAGCACGCACCTGGCCGACCGCCCGGCGGCGGACGGCATCGGGTACTTCGCCCTGATCGCGGCCACCTGCGACCTGTTGGACTTCCTCACGCCCGGCCAGCTCGACTTCTACTCCGCCTTCCGGGACACGCCCTTCGAGCGCGCCTTCCAGGACCTGACCGTCGCGCGGATCGTCCGGCGGTCGGCGGCCCGGCAGTTCGTGGGCGGCTGCGCGGTCCCCGACGGCTGGCTGGCCCGTGACCCGGCCGGGGTCGACCGGGCGGACGTGCTCACTGCCCTGGGCCTGGACCCGGCGAAGCCGACCTTCTACCACGTGGCGCGCTTCTCCGTGCACCACAAGGGCCAGACCGAGCTGTTCCGCGCGATCGACGCCGTCCTCGCCGACGACCCGGACGTCAACTTCGTCGTGCGCTGCGCCGTCGCGGCCGGCGGGGACGGCGTGGTCAGCGCGGTCGGCGACCCGTACTTCCAGGAGGTCGCCGACCGCCACGCCGGGCGGGTCCGGCTGGAATGGGCGATGGTCGGCGAGGACGTGCTCTACCGGGAGGCGGTGGCGGCGGACTTCTGCCTCTTCCCGTCCAAGTTCGAACTGGACTCCTTCCTCATCGCCCAGGGCCAGCTGATGGCCTGCGGCGCGGTGCCGGTCGGCACCGCGCAGGAGGTCACCACCCACTACCGCCACCAGCTGCCGCGCGAACACCCGGACGCCACCGGCTTCGCCGTCCCGCGCTCGTTCACCGAGGACGACCCGCTGCTCGCCGGCGCCCTGGCGGAGCGCATCAGGCAGGCCGCCCGGATCCACCGCGAGGACCCGGCCGAGTACGCCCGGCTGTCGGACAACTCCAGGGCGCTCGCCCGCCGTTTCACCTGGCGCAAGGCCGCCACCACGCGGCTGGCGACGTTCGCCGCGGCCGCCGCGGGTGTCCTTCCGGGACTGACGCCCGAGCGGGCCGCCGGATACGGCTGGTTCGAGGAGCTGGCCGACACCGACTGGGTGACCCACCGACGTGAGATAGCCGAGGCCGCGCTGGCCCGCGGTGATCTGGCGGCCTACCGCAGGTGCGTGCCGTCGGTGGACCGGGACGGGCTGAGGCGGCTGTTCGGTGCCGCGTACGCCAGGGCCGACTTCACGCGCTGCGCGGAGCTCGCCGACCTCCTCGACGACCCGGACCTGACCGCCGTGCTGGACGGGCGCTGCCTGGTCGAGCCGACCGACGCGGGCCCGCGGATCGAGTACCGGCTGCCGCACGCCGACAGCGTGCTGCTCGTCCTGCCCTCCGGCGAGCACCGGCTGACCGGGGCCGACGGGACCTTCGCGACCGTCCTGGCGCAGGACGTGCCGGGGCCGCTGGTCTTCCTGCTGCGGCTGCGGGACGGCCGCTGCGCCTGGGACGAGGTACCGGCCGGCGCCCGCCGACCGGTCACGCCCGTCGGTGCCGGCCTGGAAAGGGACTGACCGATGACCGCGCCCACCCGGGACCGCCCGCCCCGCTTCGCCGTCGTGGCCACCGACCTGGACGGCACGCTCCTGCGGCGTGACCTCACCGTCTCCGCCCGCACCCGGGCCGCGCTCGCGCGGGTCGAAGCGGCCGGTGCCCGCCACCTGGTGGTGACCGGCCGGGCGGCCGCCGGCTGCCGCACCCTGCTGGGACGACTCGACTACCGGGGCCTGGCGGTGTGCGGTCAGGGCGCCCAGCTCTACGACGTCGGCGCCGACCGGCTGCTGTCCTCGGCGGCCCTGCACGGTCCCACCGTCCGGGCACTGGTCGGTCGGATCGCCGAGCAGGCCGGGCCCTTGAAGCTCGCCGTGGTGACCGCCGGCCTGGCCGGCGAATTCATCGTCACGCCCGGCTTCGAGGGGCGGGTACGGCACGGCTGGCGGCTCGCCGAACGCCCGTCCGACCTCTGGGAGCAGCCGGTGGACAAGGTGCTGATCCGCCACGAGGAGCTGGGTGACGACGAACTCGCCGCCCTCGCCCACCGGGTCTGCACGCAGGAGGTCACCGTCACCCACTCCGGCGAAGGTCTGGTGGAGCTGCTCCCGGCCGGGATCAGCAAGGCGAGCGGACTGGCCGCCGCGGCCGCCCTGCTCGGCTTCGAGGCCGCCGACACCATCGCGTTCGGGGACATGCCGAACGACATCCCGATGCTCGAATGGGCCGGTCACGGCGTCGCCATGGGCAACGGCCACGCCGAACTGCGCCGGCGTGCGGACGAGACGGCCCCCGGCCATGAGGAGGACGGCGTCGCGGTGGTGCTCGAACGCCTCTTCCCGCCCGCCGTTCCACGGCCCGCCGCCGCGCGGCTCCGCTCCTGACGGCCCGCCGCCGCGCGAGCCGTCCACGACCCGTCCACCGCCGACCGACCGGAGGTCCCACCGATGCCGTCCGACCGTCACCTGGCCGAACTGGCCGAACTGCACCGCGTCGCCACCCACTGGACCACCGACCTGGGCCGGCGGATCGAGACCCCGCCCGAGACGCTGCGCGCCGTGCTCGCCGCCCTGGGCGTCGACGCCGCGTCCGACGGCGCGGTGCGGGCGGCGCTGGCCGAGCGCCGGCACGCCCTGGCCGAGCGTCTGCTGCCCCCCAGCGTGGTGGTCCGCTCCGGTCGGCCGCGCACCGACCTGCGGGTCGCACCCGGCGTCGAACTCCGGGTGGAGACCGAGGACGGCGCGGTCCGCCCGGTGCGCGGCCCGGGGAAGGAGCTGGCCGGACTCCCGGTCGGACGACACGTCCTGCACGCCGAGCGGGCCGGCCGCAGCGAGGCCGTTCCGCTGCTGGTCGCACCCACCCGGCTGGCGGGCCCCTCCAGGCGGGGCTGGGGATTCCTGGTCCAGCTGTACTCGGTGCTCTCCGGACGCTCGTGGGGCATGGGCGACCTGGGCGACCTGGCCGAGCTGGGCCGTTGGGCCGGCGGTCTCGGGGCCGACTTCATCCAGCTCAACCCGCTGCACGCGTACGTGCCGGGGCCGCTGCCCGACCCGTCGCCGTACCGGCCCAGCAGCCGGCGCTACCCGGACCCGACGAACCTGCGGGTCGAGGCGTTGCCCGAGTTCGCGGCCCTGTCACCGGTCGGCCGGGCCGTGGTCGCCGAGCTGAGCGCGCGCGCCGACGACCTCCGCGAGCGGGTGCTCGCCGGTGGGCTGATCGACCGGGTCGCGGTCCGCGACCTCAAGCTCCGGGCCCTGGAGCTCCTGCACCGGGTCCCGCTCAACCCCGTCCGGCAGGCGGCCTACCGGAAGTACGCCGAGGCCGAGGGGCGCGGGCTGACCGACTTCGCGACCTGGTGCGCCCTCGCCGAGGTGCACGGAACCCGGTGGCGCTCCTGGCCCGTGGGGCTGCGCGATCCCGACGGCCCCGGAACCGCCGCGGCCCGTCGGGAACTGGCCGACCGCGTCGAGTTCCACCGCAGGGTCGCCTGGCTGGTCGACGAACAGCTCGGAGAGGCGCAGCGGGCGGCCACCGGGGCCGGCATGGCCGTCGGGCTGATGCACGACCTGGCGGTCGGCGTCGATCCCGAGGGCGCGGACGCCTGGAGCCTCCAGCACTACCTCGCCGAGGGGATGACGGTGGGCTGCCCGGCCGACGACTTCAACCCGCACGGACAGGACTGGGGGCTGCCGCCCTGGCGGCCCGACACGCTGGCCGAGGCCGGCTACGCGCCGTTCGCCGAGGTGCTGCGGGGGACGCTGCGGCGGTCGGGCGCGCTGCGGCTGGACCACATCATGGGCCTCTTCCGGCTCTGGTGGGTGCCCGCCGGGGCCCCTGCCTCGCAGGGCGCCTACGTCCGGTACGACCACGAGGCGATGCTCGGGGTGCTCGCGCTGGAGGCGCACCGGGCCGGCAGCATGGTGATCGGAGAGGACCTGGGCACGGTCGAGCAGGGTGTCCGGGAGGAGCTGGCCGACCGGGGGATCCTCGGGACCTCGGTGCTCCGCTTCGAGTACCTCGGCGGATCGGAACAGCGCTCGGGGCCGCTGCCGCCCGAGGGGTGGCGCAGTGACTGCCTCGCCACCCTGACCACGCACGACCTGCCCAGCACCGCCGCCTGGCTCGACGGCGAGCACGTGGAGCTGCACGAGAAGCTCGGCCTGCTCGCCGAACCGGTGGAGCGGGTCGCGGCCGCCGCGGAGGCCGAACGGGACGGCTGGCTGGGGGAGTTGGAGCGGGTCGGCGCCCTCGGGCCGCGAACCGGGGGCGTGCCGGGCCGGGAGGCGCTCGGTCTGCACCGGTTCCTGGCGCTCACCCCGGCGAAGCTGCTCGGCGTCTGGCTGCCCGACACCGTCGGGGACCGCCGTCCGCAGAACCTGCCCGGCACGGTCGACGAGTACCCCAACTGGCGGCTGCCGATCGCCGATCCGCAGGGCCGCCCGCTGACCCTGGAGGAGCTGGCCGTGCGGCCGGGCCCCCGGGCCGTCGCCGAGCTCTACCGGGACCTGCCCGACCGGTTGGCCGCCGACGCGGTACCGCGGGAAGGCGGCGTGCCGCAGGCTTCTGCAAAAGATTTCTGAAAGGTTCAGCAACGTCTTGCTGTGGCGTGCCGCGCCTGATTGACTCCCTCCTCAGCACCGCCAGTTGACGACGGGTCAGCCGCGTGGGCCGAGCCGAGCGGGGCCCGGTCACCGCCGTCGGGGGCCCGGGCCCGAGAGGAACACCGATGAACACTGAGACAGACGTCCTCGTCCTGGGAGGCGCCGGCGTCGACACGATCGTGTACGTGCCCGAGCTTCCGCTGCCCTTCGCCGACAGCTACATGGTGCCGAGGGTGGAGATGCGGGCGGGCCAGACCGGCGACTTCGTCGCGCTCGGACTGAGCGCGCTGGGCCTGCGCGTCCACCACCTGGACATGATCGGGGCCGACCACCCCGGCGACCTGGTCCGGGCGCTGCACCGCGACCGGGGCGTCCCCCTGACCGAGGTCCCGCTGCCCGGCGGCACCAAGCGCGCCGTCAACCTGGTCGGCCCCGACGGGCGACGCCTGTCGCTCTACGACGACACCCGCTCGGACGAGGCGGACCGGCTGCCCGAGGAGACCGTCCGGGCACTGGCCTCGGTGAGCCGTCACGCCCACGTGTCGATCACCTACCCCTGCGCGTTCGCGCTGCCGCAGCTCCGTGAGGCCGGCGTGACCGTCTCCACCGACCTGCACAACTGGGACGGCGCCAACGCCTACCACGAGCCGTTCGCGTACGGGGCCGACATCGTCTTCCTCTCCACCACCGCCCTCGCCGACCCGGAGCGGACCATGCGGCGGATCGTCGAACGGGGCCGCGCCCGGGTGGTCGTCGCCACGGCCGGCGCCGAAGGCGCGTACCTGCTGTCCGACGGGGAGATCACCCACGTCCCCGTCGTCCCGCCGCCCGCCCCGGTGGTCGACTCCAACGGCGCCGGCGACGCCTTCGCGTCGGGCTTCCTGTTCGGCTGGCTGGCCGGGGAACCGGTCGCCCGGTGCGCCCGTTACGGCGCGGTCGCCGGGGCGTTCGCCTGCACCGTGCCGGCGACCGGCACCGACTCCATCGGCCGGGAGGAACTCCTCGCCCGCGTCGCCGAACCGGACGCGCCGGCGGCGGGAGGAGGCGCGTGACGGGCCGGTCGGCGGGCTACGACGTGCTCGTCCTCGGCGGCGGTGTGGCCGGCTGTGTGCTGGCGGCCCGGTTGAGCGAGGACCCGGACCGCACCGTGTGCGTGGTGGAGGCCGGACCGGACTTCGGCCGCGAGCGGTCGGGGTGGCCGAAGGGGGTGCTGAACGCCCGCGCGCTGCCGCGCGAGGAGGTGTGGGAGCGCCACGCGCCGGCCCACCGCATCCGTGCCCGCCTGCTCGGCGGCTCGTCGTGCATCAACGGCTGCTGGAACACCTGGGGGTCCGAGGCCGACCACGCGGAGTGGGCCCGGCTCGGAGGCCCGCGCTGGACGGCTCCGGCGATGGAGCCGTACCGTCTCGCGGCGGTGGAACGGATGGGCCTGCGCCGCGCACCGGAGCACGAGTTCTCGTGGTGGAGCCGGTCCGCCCTCGCGGCCGCCGCCGAGATCGGCTTCCGGGAGGTGGACATGGGCACCCCCGGCGGGCCCGGCTACGGCACCCCGTTGCTCAACGCCTTCGACGGCGTCCGCCACAACGCGGCCTTCGCCTATCTGGAAGCCGCGCGCTCCCGACCCAACCTCACCGTCCTCGCGGACGCCGCGGTGGACCGGCTGGACGTGCGCGACGGACGCGTCCGGGGGGTGTCGATCGAGGTCGACGGTCGGCGCGAGACGCTGCACGCCGACGGCTACCTGCTGGCCTGCGGCAGCTTCGGCTCGCCCGCCGTGCTGATGCGCAGCGGAATCGGCCCCGCGGCCCACCTCCGGGAAGTCGGCGTCCGCCCCGAGGTCGACCTGCCCGGGGTCGGGTCGAACCTCGTCGACCAGCCCGGCGTGTTCGTGCCGCTGGCCCCCACGGACGAGCTGAACGCGGCGCTCGCCGAGAAGGAGGCCACCGGTGACCTGTACGTCAGCAGGATGCTGGTCAGAGCGGCCAGCGGACTCTGCCCGGAGGGGTCCTGGGACCTCCACCTCCTGCCCGTGGCCGGGCCACCGCTGTTCGGCGGACTCCCGCGGGGCCAGTACGAGGCGGGCATCTCCGCCTTCGTGATGAAGCCGGCCTCCCGGGGCACCGTACGGCTGGTCTCCGCCGACCACACGGCGGCGCCGGAGATCGACCCGGGCTTCCTCTCCGACGAGGGCGGCCGCGACCTCGCCGTCCTCCGCTCGGGCCTGGAGCTCGTCGAACGGATGGCCGCGACGGCGGCGCTGGCGCCGCTCGCCGGTCCCGCCCGGGGGCCCCGGCCCCGTGACCTGTCCGATCGGGAGCTCCGCGCCCGCCTCGGCACCTACTGGCATCCCGTGGGGACCTGCGCCATGGGCGCCCCCGACGACCCCCGCGCGGTGGTCGACGGCGAGGGCCGGGTCCGGGGCGTGTCGAACCTGCGGGTCGTCGACGCCTCCATCCTGCCGACCGTTCCGGCGGCCAACACCCAACTGCCGGTGCTCGCCGTCGCGGAGATGCTGGCGGACCTCGCCCGGGAGGCGGCATGACGGGGCCGGCCGCCGACACCGGCCGGGCACTGTACGGATGCATGGGACTGGGCGGCAGCTGGGACGACAGCGCGTACACCGCGGCGGACGTCGGCCACGCCGAGGCCGCGGTGGGAGCCGCGCTGGACGCCGGGATCACCGCGTTCGACCACGCCGACATCTACCGGCGCGGCAAGTCCGAAGCGGTCTTCGGCGAGCTGCTGTCCGCGTCCCCCGGACTGCGGGCGCGCATCACCCTGCAGAGCAAGTGCGGCATCCGGCTCCCCGACGGGGAGCGGCCCGGGCTGTACGACCTCCGGGGGCCGACCATCGTACGGCGGGTGGAGGAGAGCCTCGCCCGGCTGCGCACCGACACGCTCGACGTGCTGCTGCTCCACCGGCCCGATCCGCTGGCCCGTCCCGAGGAGATCGCCGGGGCCCTCGGCTCCCTGCACCGGCAGGGTCTGGTGCGGCGCTTCGGCGTGTCGAACATGAGCGCCGCGCAGATCGCCCGGCTCCGGGAGCAGCTCGACGTCCCCCTGGTCGTCAACCAGCTGGAGATGAGCCTGGGCCACCGTGCCTGGGTCGAGGACGGCGTCCTGGTCAACACCGCGGCCGCCGCCGGGAACGGCTTCCCGCACGGAACGGTCGAGTACTGCGCCGCCAACGGGATCGGCCTCCAGGCCTGGGGCGCCCTGGCCCGGGGCCGCTTCACCGGCGGCAGCCCGACGCCGACCGGCGATCTCGTCCGTGCCCTCGCCGAGAGCAAGGGCACGACGCCGGAGACGATCGTCCTCTGGTGGCTCCAGCGCCACCCGGCCGGCATCGCACCGGTCATCGGGACCACCCGGCCCGCACGTATCGCGGCCTGCCGTGACGCCGTGCTGCGCGAACCCGGGCTCACCCACGAGGAGTGGTACGAACTGTGGATCAGCGCCCGCGGCGCCCCGCTGCCCTGATCCCGCACCGACGGCCCGGCCCGCCGCCCCACCGGCGGGCCGGGGCTCGACCGCCCCGGCCAGCGCCCCGCTGCCGCAGCGGAGCGGGGCGGAGGGGGTCAGCCAGGCGTCGGGTCGGACCTGCCCGGGAACCGCTCGGACCTCCTCACTGCCGGGCGTCGTCGCGGACGGCGCTGAGCGGGGTGGCGAGGGATTCCAGGCTGCGGCGTTCGGCCTTGACGCCGATGGCGGCTTCGACGAGGCCAGCGGCCGTCATCAGTGCGGCGCCGATGCAGAAGGCGAGGGTGGTGTCGGCGGCCTTGCCGCTGCTGACCAGGCCGTTGAAGAGCAGTGGGCCGCTGATCCCGCCGACGGCGGTGCCGACCGCGTAGAAGAAGGCGATGCACAGGGCGCGGGTCTCCAGCGGGAAGATCTCGCTCACGGTCAGGTACGCCGCGCTCGCGCCGGCCGAGGCGAGGAACAGCACGATCGTCCAGCAGGCGGTCATGGTGTCGGCGGAGAGCGAGCCCCGCTGGAAGAGGTAGGCGGTGCCGAACAGCAGCACGCCGGAGCCGATGTAGCTCCCGGCGATCATCGGTTTGCGGCCGACGCTGTCGAAGAAGTGGCCGAGGAGGAGGGGGCCGAGGAAGTTGCCGACGGCGATCACGGCGAAGTAGTAGCCGGTGTCGCCCTCGGGGACGGCGAAGAAGGTGGTGAGGACGGTGGCGTAACCGAAGGTCACCGCGTTGTAGAGGAAGGCCTGGCCGATGAACAGCGCGAGCCCGAGCACGGTGCGCCGGGGGTAGCGGCTGACCACGGTACGGGCGATGGTGAGGAAGCCCAGGGGGGCGCGTTGGCGGATGAGGACGGGTTCCTCGTCGAGGGGCGGCAGCTTCCGGCCGGTCTGCCGTTCCACCGTCCGCTCGGCCTGCGCCACGATCTCCTCGGCCTCCTGGGCCCGCCCGTGGGTGAACAGCCAGCGCGGGCTCTCCGGGACGTGCCGGCGGACCAGCAGGATCACCAGGCCGAGGACGACGCCGATGCCGAAGGCCAGCCGCCAGCCGACGTCGGTGGCGAGGAAGGAGGTGTTCAGCAGGGCGATCGACGCGAAGGCGCCGAGGGCCGCGCCGATCCAGAAGCTGCCGTTGATGATCAGGTCGATCCGGCCGCGCACCCGGGCGGGGATCAGTTCGTCGATGGCGGAGTTGATCGCCGCGTACTCGCCTCCGATGCCGAACCCGGTGAGGAAGCGGCAGAGGAAGAAGAACCAGGCGGTCCAGGAGAACGCGGTGACGGCGGTGGCGGCGAGGTAGACGGCCAGGGTGAGCATGAAGAGCTTCTTGCGTCCCAGCCGGTCGGTCAGCCGCCCGAAGAAGAGGGCACCGGCGCAGGCGCCCGCCACGTAGAGCGCGGCGGCCACGGTGGTGACCTCGGCGGTGCTGATGGCGATGCCGCTGCCCTGCTGGGCCAGCCGGCCGGCCATGTTGCCGACGATCGTCACTTCCAGGCCGTCGAGGATCCACACCGTGCCCAGGCCGATGACGATCCGCCAGTGCCAGTGCGACCAGGGCAGCCGGTCCAGCCGGGCGGGGACGTCGGTGGCGACGACTCCCGGCTCGACCTCCCCCGGCTCGCCTTCCCGTGCGGACCGTAGCGTCTTCGTCTTCGCCGGATCGACCACGGCGGACTCCTTCCCCCTCGGGGCTCGTTGACGGACCGCGTCTGCCCGTTTCCGCGCGGGTCACGCCGGGGCAGCGGCCGGGCCCGGTGGCCGCCGGTTCCCGGCCGCTGCCCGAGGAGGCCGGCGGTCAGGTCCGCGGCGGGCGGTCGCCCTCGGCGTCCTCGTCGCCGGCGGCACCCTCGACGGACTCCGGTGCCTCGATGCCCGGTTCCTCGTCGGGCCGTCGGTACGGGCCCGCCCCGGTGGACCCGGGTTCGGCTCCGCCGTCGGAGCGGATCCGTACGGCCTCCTCCTCGGCCGACAGGCCCGCGGTGTCGCCGGGTGCGTCGGCCCGCAGATCGCTGTGCGGGTCGGGCGGGTCGAGGCGTCCGGCGGCCTGTTCGGGCTCGCCGGCCACGGCCGTCCGTTCGTCGGTCTCGGGTTCCTCCTGGGCGAGCCGGGCGTCGAGCGACTCGCCCTCGGCCTGCTCGGCCCCGGTGGTGCCGAAGGACTCGGCGGCCACCGGCGCGTCACCGGGGACGGGTTGGACCTGCGGGTCCTGCGACCACGTCCGGGCGGGGGAGCCGTCCTGGAGGTCGGGGATGCCCTCGTCCTCCGGTTCGGCGCCGGGGTCGTGCCGGCCCCGCTCGGGCTCCTCCGGCTCCTCCAGCGGTTCCACCGCTTCCCCGGACTCCGAGGCTCCGGCGGCCGCGGTGCTCTGGGCGGGTCCGTCCGGGGGCTCCGCGGTGCCCGTGGGGGAGCGCCGCGGGCCGCCGTACTCCTCGTCGGGCTGGACGCCGGGTACCGGGCCTTCGGCGATCTCCGGCTGCTGCACGTCACTCCCCGCGACGTTGGGCGTCCCGCCCTTGCCGATCGGCGACGGCCGGCGCCCCGGGCCCTCGGTCCTCTCCTCGTCCCGCTCCGTCCCGGCGGTGTCCGCCGGGCCGATCGCGCCCCCCATGTCGTGCAGTGGTCGTTCGTGCCGTTCGCCGTTCATGCTGTCCTCCGTTCGTGTCCGGGCCGGCGGACCGGGCCCGGTGAGGCGTCTTTCCGCCGTGCGGCCGCTCACACCGGCCGGGCGGCGGCCGGCCCCGTCATCGGCAGCCACGTTCCCGGCCGTCCCGTCGCCGGTCAGCGCCGCAGCAGCAGGGCGGCGGCCTCGGCCGGGTCCTCGGCGGACGGGCAGGCGGTCAGGGTGCAGGGCGGGCACGCCGGATGCGGCGGCCGGCCGGCCTCGCGGACCCGGATCGCGTGCGCGCCGGCGGCCAGCGCGGCGGCGATCACGGAGTCGGCGCAGCCGATCACGGTGACCCGCGCGGGCGGCAGGCCGAGGGCCCGGCAGGCGGCCGTCACGAGGCCGGGGTCGGGCATGCGGCAGGCGCAGCCGTCGTGCGAGCCGTGCGGGCAGACCGCCCACACGTCCACCGGTCCCAGCAGCAGTTCGGCCCGGGCCTGGATGGCGTCGACCTGGCCGCGGCCGAGCATCCCCCGCGCCACGGCCGGCTGGTTGCTCAGCACGCCGAGCGCGAAGCCGGCCGCGCGCAGGGCCGCGAGGGCGGCGCGGATGCCCGCCGTCGGGTGGACCATGGCGGGGTCGCCGTTGCAGGAGACGTCCTGCAGGAGGGTGCCGTCGCGGCCGAACAGCACCGCGCGGCTCCGGTCGGAAGGGCCGGGCGCGGTGGTCAGCCAGGGCCCGGACCGGTCGCAGGGGCCGGATGGCCAGGGCTGCGGAACGGTCGGTACGGGTTCTCCGAGGTACGCCATACCGCTGCGGGTTGCCGTCGGCGGGCAGGCCAAACAGGCCGTGCCGGGGCCGGGCCGGGGTCGGGTCGAGCATGTTCCCGGCACGCCGTTTGACCTCGTGCAGCCGGGCAGACGCCCGGGTAGCAGGGACGGGTCGGCAGTCGGCACGCCGGTCCGCGCCGCCGACGAGACCGATCGGGAACGACCATGAACCCGCCCGCACCCGCGCCGCCCGAGAACCCGCCGCCCGAGAACCCGCCCGCACCCGCGTCGTCCGAGAACCCGCCGCCCGAGAACCCGCCCGCACCCGCGTCGCCCGAGAAGGCGCACGCGGTACCCGGCGCGGGCCGGGTGCCGGGCGCCTGACCCGCCCCCGGAGCCGAGCGATGGTCCTGCGCTTCGCGACCCGCATGTCGGCGGCCGGCCTCGGACTGGCCCTGGCCGCGCCGGTGGCGGCCGCCCGCGCCGCGCTGCCGACCGCCCGCTCCGCCGTCCGGCTGACGGCGGCGACGGCCGAGGCCGGGGTCCGCACCGGCGCCCGCACCGCGCTCTCCGCGACCGCCACGGCCCGGCGGGTGGTCCGGGTGGCCGAGAACGCCGCCGCGGCGGGCCGGGGCTACTGGCAGGCGGGCAGCCGGATCCAGCTCCCGCTGCGCCCGGCGACGGCCCGGGTGCGGGACGTGGAGGGCGCGGCCCGGCGGGTGGCCCTGGGGCTGGCGAAGCGGCCGGACGTGGTCGCCGCCTACTGGGACGGCGGGCTGGCCCGGCTGGTGGTGCAACTGACCCAGGACGCGGTGGCCGAGCGGGTCGCGGACCGCGCCGGCGAACTCGCCGCCGGCCAGCGCCTGGAACCGGACGGCGACGCGGTGCTGGAGTCCTCGCACCCGGGCCGTGCCGGCAGTGTGCGGGTTCAGGCGATCGCCCTGGGCTGCGACGCGGTGGGCCTGGCGGCGGCGGTCGGCACCCGGGCGGTCCGGCTGCCGGCCGCGCCCCGGCTGGCCATCGCGGCGACCGCCCTGGTCCGCGAGGACCCGCAGGTCCGCGCGCTGGTGCGCCGCCGACTCGGTGAGACCGGCTCGGAGCTGGTGCTGGCGGCGGCCGGCGCGGCCGCGAACGGCGTCGGACGGGCGCCCGCCGCCGTGGCCCTCGACGCGGTGCTGCGGACGGGACGCCTGCTGGAGACGCTCGCCGAGGCCGCCGCCTTCGACACCGCGCACGACACGCTCTGCGCGCCCGGCCGACTGAGCGTGTCGGGACGCCACGCCACCGCCCGACCGGCGCTGCGCCCGCTGCCGAACGAGGAGTACGCGGACAAGGCGGTGGGCGGTACCCTGCTCGGCGCGGCCGGCGCCCTGCTGTTCACCCGCAGCATGGCGGAGGCCGCCGAGGGCCTGGTGGCCGGGAACCCCAAGGCCGCGCGCTACGGCCCGACGGCCTTCACCACCGCGCTGGGCACCGCGCTCGCCCGCGAGGGCGTACTGGTCCGCAACCTCGACCGGCTGCGCCGGCTCGAACTCGTCGACACCGTGGTCCTGCACCCCGACGCGCTGCGCGGCGAGGAGAGGACCGTCCTGGCGGTCGACCCGAACGTGTCCGACTGGGACCACGACCGGCTGTGGCAGGCCGCCACCGCGGCGCTGGACCAGTCGGC
Source organism: Kitasatospora sp. Xyl93 (assembly GCF_055383135.1). Taxonomy (NCBI): domain Bacteria; kingdom Bacillati; phylum Actinomycetota; class Actinomycetes; order Kitasatosporales; family Streptomycetaceae; genus Kitasatospora; species Kitasatospora sp. Xyl93. The sequence continues at coordinate 7,859,106 of NZ_AP029185.1, forward strand.
CGGAGCCGAAGCTCCACTCGAACTCTCCCCGGTTGCCGACCAGTTGGCGCAGGACGCGGATGCCGGGACCGGCCTGATGGTCGCGGCCGACCAGGGGCGGGCCGTCGGCACCGTCCTGGTCGGCCGGGCGATCGCCCCGCTCGCCGAGGCCGCGCTCGACGCCGCCCGGCGGGCCGGACTGCGCGTCCTGGTGGTCGACGACGGATCGCTCGGCGAATTCGGCTCGCTGGCCGACCAACTGATCGATCCAGGAAGGCCGTTGGCCGATACGGTGCGACAACTCCAGCGCGACGGCCGGGTGGTGCTCACCCTCGCCCGCGTCCCCTCCACCGAGGGAAGGGAGTTGACGGACGGCGCCAGGGAGCTACTGGCCGGACTGCTGCGCGGCGACCTCGCGGTGGCGGTCGCCGACCGGGGCGGTGCGGTGGTGTGGGGCGCCGACCTCCTGCTGACGGGCGGACTGGAGCCGGCCTGGCGGCTGCTGGCCGCGATCCCCGCCGCCCGTACGGTGGCCCGGCACGCCAGGACGCTGGCCGAGGCGGGTGCCGTGCTGTCCGGGCTCCTGGTCGTCACCCGGGGCAGGCGGCCCGGCGGCACCCTCCCGGTCGGCATCCGGCTCTCGCCCGTCAACCTCGCGACCGCGGCCGCCCTCGTCTCGGGCTGGCGGGCGGCCCTGCGGGTCGGCGCCCGCCGGCCCCCGCACCCGCCGCCGCGCGTCCCGTGGCACGCGCTCGCCCCGAAGGCGGCGCTGGCCCGGCTCACCGCCGTCCGGCGCTCGGCGCGCCGCCCGGGCGCCGAACAGGCGTGGTCGGACCTCGCCCGGCGGGCCCGGCGGGCTCCGGTCCTGGCCCCCGTGCGCGAGGCGGCCCGGGCGGCCGGCGCGCTGCGCTCCGAACTCGACGACCCGCTGACCCCGGTGCTGCTGGTCGGCGCGGCGGCCTCCGCACTGCTGGGCTCGCCGGTGGATGCGCTGCTGGTCGTCGGTGCCCTGGCGATGAACGCGCTGATCGGCACCGCGCAGCGGGTGAGGGCCGAACGCGCCCTGGCCGCACTGGAGATGACGCAGCACCGGACGGTCGACGTGGTCGAGGGGGAGCGGACCCGCACGATCGGGTCCGAGGACCTGGCGCCCGGCCAGGTGATCGAGCTGAACACCGGGGACGTGGTGCCCGCCGACGCCCGGCTGCTCGACGTCGAGGACCTGGAGGTCGACGAGTCCTCGCTGACCGGCGAGTCCCTGCCCACCGCGAAGCAGTCGGACGCCACCCCCGACGCCGCGGCCGTCGCCGGCCGCCGGTGCATGGTCTTCGAGGGCACGACCGTCGTCGCCGGGCACGCCCGGGCCGTGGTCGTCGGCACCGGCGAACACACCGAGGCCGGGCGGGCCGCGCACCTCGCCGCGCGCACCCCGCCCGCCGGGGGCGTCCAGGCGAGGCTGCGCGAACTCACCGGCCGCAGCCTGCCGTTCACCCTGGCCGGCGGGGCCGGGGTGGCCGCGCTGGCCGTCCTGCGCGGGCGCCCGGTGCGCGAGGCCGTCCGCGGCGGACTGGCCGTCGCCGTCGCCGCCGTACCGGAGGGGCTGCCGCTGGTGGCCACCGTCGCCCAGCTGGCCGCCGCCCGACGGCTCAGCCGGCAGGGCGTCCTGGTCCGCGCCCCGCGCGCGCTGGAGGCGCTCGGCCGGATGGACACCGTCTGCTTCGACAAGACCGGCACCCTGACGGAGAACCGGCTGCGGGTGGCCCGCGTCGCCACCGCCGACGGGACGAGGCGGCCGGCCGACGACCCGGCCGCGGTGCCCGTCCTGCGGACCGCGGCCCGCGCCTGTCCGCCCGCCGAGGACGACTCGGCGGTGCACGCCCACTCCACCGACGAGGCGGTCCTCGCCGCCGCCCCCGCCGACCTGCGCTGGACGCCCGGCAAGGTGCTGCCGTTCGAGGCGAGCCGGGGCTACGCCGCCGCGACCGGCACCGAGGAGGACGGCCGCCGGGTGCTGGTGGTGAAGGGCGCGCCGGAAAGCGTCCTGCCGGCCTGCGCCGGGGCGGGCGAGGCGGAGAACGACGTGGTGGCCGCCCTGGCGGCGGACGGGCTGCGGGTGCTCGCCGTCGCCACCCGGCCGCTGACCGGCGCCGAGGACGACGACGAGGCGCTCGACCGTCCGCTCGGCGAGCTGGAGCCGGCCGGCTTCGTCGCCCTCGCCGACACCCCGCGCGCCGGGTCCGCCGCACTCGTCGCGGGCCTGCGCGAGGCGGGGGTGCGGCCGGTCATGCTCACCGGCGACCACCCGGCCACCGCCCGCGCGGTGGCGGTCGCGCTGGGCTGGCCCGAGGACGTCGAGCTGGCCACCGGCGACGACCTGGCCGGCCTCGACCGCGGCGGCCGGGCCCGGGCACTGCGCGACTGCGACGTGGTCGCCCGGGTCGCACCGGAGCAGAAGGTGCTGGTCGTCGAGGCGCTGCGGGAGGCGGGACGGGTGGTGGCGATGGTGGGCGACGGGGCCAACGACGCCGCCGCCATCCGCGCCGCCGACGTCGGGGTGGGCATCGCCGCCCGCGGCTCGGCGGCGGCCCGCAACGCCGCCGACCTGGTGATCACCGACGAGGAGCTGACCGTCCTGACCGCCGCCGTCGACGAGGGCCGGGCGCTGTGGCGCAGCGTGGCGGACGCGATCACCATCCTGATCGGCGGCAACGCGGGCGAGATCGGCTTCTCCCTGTTCGGCACCCTGCTCTCGGGCCGCGCACCGATGTCCACCCGGCAGATCCTGCTCGTCAACCTGCTGACCGACATGTTCCCGGCGATGGCCGTGGCCGTCACGCCCCGGGACGAGCCGCCGGCGGAGCCGGGCGGGCCGGGTGCGGGCACCGCGGCGCTGGACGCCCCGCTCGCCCGCCAGATCCGCCACCGCGGCGTGGTGACCGCGCTCGGCGCGACGACCGCCTGGGCCATCGGCACCGCGACCCCGGGCTCGGCGCGGCGCACCAGCACCATGGCGCTGTGCGGTGTGGTCGGCGCCCAGCTGGCCCAGACCCTGACCGGGCGCCGGCACAGCCCGCTGGTCCTCGCCACCGTCCTGGGCTCCGCCGCCGTCCTCGCGTCCGTCGTGCAGACCCCGGGCCTCAGCCGCTTCTTCGGCTGCACCCCGCTCGGCCCGGTCGCCTGGGCGGGCGTCGCCGCCTCGATCGCCGTGGCCGTGGCGGCCCCGGCGCTGCTTCCGAGGGCCGAGCGCCTGGCGCGGGCGGCCCTCGCGCGGTCCCTGGCCGCGGCCCGGGCGCCGGGGCCGCGGCGGTAATTCGCTTGACCGGCCCGCGCGGCGACGCTGGACTTCGGGGGGGCGCCACACGGGGTGGTGGCCGCATCCCGGGGAGGCAGCAGCACCACATGGAGATCCGTTCCACGACCGACCAGGACCTCGGCGCCTTCGTCGACACCTTCCACGCCGCGCTGGGGATCTTCCCGGAGAGCCCGAACGCGGACGGCGGCGGGGTCTGGTGGGCGGCGACCGAGATGGACCGCAACCTGCTGGCCGTGACGGCGGACGGACGGCCCGTCGGCACCGCCGGCGCGTACAGCTTCGAGCTCACCCTGCCCGGGCAGGTCGTCGTCCCGGCCCCCGGGGTGACGGCCGTCGGCGTCCTGCCCACCCACCGCCGCCAGGGCGTGCTCACCGCGATGATGCGGCGCCAGCTCGCCGACCTGCGGGCCCGCGGGGAGTTCCTGGCCGTGCTGCTGGCCTCCGAGGCCGGGATCTACGGCCGGTTCGGCTACGGTCCGGCGACGTACACCCAGCGGCTGACGGTGCAGCGCCACCAGGCCGCCTTCGCCGCGCCCCGGGCGGCCGCCGCACCGGCGGGCGGTTCGGTCGAAGTGCTGCCCCGGGCCGCGTGCGGGGAGATCCTGGAGCAGGTCTACGACCGCTACCGGCGGGCCCAGCCCGGCGCGCTGTCCCGGCCGCGCCGCTGGTGGGAGCTGGGCGCGGGGCAGGTCCCGGTCGCCTCGACGCCGCGCTACGTCGCCGTCCACCGGGACGCCGACGGCACCCCGGACGGGTACGCGAGCTACTCGAAGGACGGTGACGCCCTGACGGTGGACGAGACCGTCGCCGTCGACGACGCCGCCTACACCGACCTGGCCCGGTTCCTGCTCGGCCACGACCTGGTCGCCCGGGTCGTGTTCCGGCACTGCCCGCCGGACCACCCGCTGCGCTGGCAGTTCGCGGACTTCCGGGCCGGCGAGCCGGGCGGGGAGACCGACTGGCTCTGGGTGCGGCTGCTGGACGTCCCGCGCGCGCTGACCTCGCGCGGCTGGTTCACGGACGGCGAGCTGGTCCTCGACGTCGACGACCCGTTCCTCGGCGAGCGCCAGCGGTACCTGCTGGCCGTCCGCGACGGGAAGGCCGCGTGCGTCCCGACGGACCGGGAACCCGACCTCTCCCTGGACGTGCGGGACCTGGGCTCGGTCTACCTCGGCGGCACCGCCCCGAGCGCGCTCGTCCGGGCCGGGCACATTCGCGCCCACCGCCCGGGCGCGGCCGTCCTCGCCGACGCCCTGTTCCGCGCCGAGCGCGCCCCGCACTGCCTGCACTGGTTCTGATCCGGCGGTCTCCGACCGCGATCACGCCGAACGCCGGCCCCGCCCTTTTCGAGGGCGGGGCCGGCGTTCGGCTTTCCCGGGGCAGCCCGAACCGTCCGCGGGGGCGGACCCGTTGCCCTGGAGGGCCAGGGCGATTGCCCCGGGGGGCAGATCACGGCGTGTCGCGGGCGGGTCGGTTTTGTTCGCACGGGTGCACGATGCAACAGTGTCCGTCGAGTATTGACATGGTCACGAGATGTGAGGGGGCGCGCGGGACGTGGGGGAATTCGGAGACGAACGGGTCGGAAGTGTTCAGTTCGCCCGCCGGATGTCGCTCAGTGTCCCGCTGACGTTGAGGAGTTCGTGGCACGTGGCCGCCTGCTTGCCCGACGCCGGGGTGCCCGGCGCCTCGCACGTCACGTTCGCCGTCACGGTCTGGTCCTCGGGGACCTGGATGGGGGTCACCCAGTGGTAGTCCTGGTTGCGGAAGGTCTCCAGGGCGATCGTGGTGATCGTCTTGTTGCCCGCCGTGATGGTCACCACGCCCTGGTCGCCCTGGAAGTTGGCCACCACGATGTCGGTGATGTCGAGCACCTTTCCGTGCGGCACCGGGTAACTGCCCGTCCCGGCAGCACCGTTCGCGGTCTGCACGTCGATCGTCTCGGAGAACTGCTGCCCCGTCCCCGGCACCGCCGGGCCCGCGCCGGGGCCGCCCTGGCCGCCCGGGCCGGTGGCGGGCTTCCCGGCGCCCGGCTTGGCCTGACCGCCGGGAGTCGCCCCGTTGGCGGGGGCGCCCGGCGCGTCACCGGCCGGAGCGCCCGCGGGCACGGCCGGGGTGGCGCTCTGCTGGGCGACGACGGCCTGTTCGGCGGCCTGCTTGGCGGAGCTGCGCACCGCCGGGCGGACCAGCGCGAACCAGGCCAGCAGCAGCGCGATCAGCGCGGCCAGCAGGGCGAGCAGCCAGGTGGGGAAGATCGGCAGCTGGACGAACTCGCCGTCCAGGACGGGCTTCTGGGGCGCGGGAGCGGCGGCCTCCGGGACGCTGCTCCCGGTCCTGCCGTCCTTGCCGTCCTTGCTCTCCGGCCGCTCCTCCGGGCCCACCGTCACCTCGAACGGCCAGGTCGCCGGCTTGCCGAACCAGATCAGCTTGCGGGTGCGCGCCTGGACCCGCACCTCCCCGGACTCACCGGGCTCCAGGCGCAGCTTCTCCGGCGTGACCGCGAACCGCAGGTCCTCGCCGGCCTGTCCGGGCGTGAAGGCCACCGTGGTGGGGGCGTTGCCCTGGTTGCGCACCGAGGCCCGGTAGCGCCCGCGCAGCCAGCCCCGGCGACGGCGCGGGGCGAGCGCGGCCTGCAACTCGTGGAACGGCGTCACGGTGACCGTGGTCTCCGGCACCCTCACCAGGTCGGGGCGCTCGACCGGCAGCACCCGGACGCCGAGCGGGAACTCGCCGGCCCGGCTGGCGGAGGACCGCGGCGGGGCCAGCCGGACCGTCACCGTCTCGGAGGTCCCGGGGTAGAGCGACACCCGGGCGGGCTCGACCGTCGTCCAGGCGGCGCAGTCGCCGACCACCTCGAACGTGTAGGCCTCAACGATGTCGAGGTCGTTGCGTACCGTCAGAGTCGCGGTGGCCACGCCACCGGGGGCCACCGTCAGTGCTGGCAGGCCGAGTTCGGCGGATGTGGTCATAGCGTGACGGTAGGGCCGTCCGGCGCCGGAGAAGAGGACCGTACGGGCAAGCTGTGGGCACACCCCTTGCCCGTACGGACCGACCGGAGACCCCGCCCGGTGCCGCCCCGGGACCGGCTCAGCCGCGCGTGACCCGCGCCCACGTTCCCCCGGCCGGCCCCCGCCCCGCGGGCAGCCGGCCGTCACCCTCGCAGGCAAGTGAAGAATGGAGTAGTTCGATGACGTCGACCGATACAACCCGGGAGGAAGCCGTCACCACACGCCGGACCGGGGTCGCGCCACGCTCCGGCACCGCCGCCGCACCCCGCATCCCCGAGCAACTGCGCGGCAGGCCGGCCCAGGTGCGGGTGGCGGTCTTCGCGGAGGACCTCATCCTGCAGACCGGCGTGGTCCAGACGCTGCGCCAGCGGCCCGAGGTGGAGCTGCTGAACGAGAGCGAGGCCGGCCGGGCCGAGGTCTCCCTGCTGGTGGTCGACGCGCTGACCGACACGGTGACCGAGCACCTGCGCCGGCTGCGGCTCGCCACCACGGGCCGGATCGGCCTGGTGGTCGGCCACTTCGAGGCCGGCGGTCTGCAGACCATCGTGGAGTACGGGGTCGCCGCGGTGCTGCGCCGCTCGGAGGCCACCCAGGACCGGCTGGTGCACCTGATCACGGCGTTGGCCAACGGAGAGGGCGTGATGCCCGGGGACCTGTTGGGCGAACTGCTCGACCGGATCGGGATGTTGCAGCGCACCATGCTGGACGGGCGGGGCCTGACCCTCTCGACGTTAACGGCACGGGAGGCGGAGATGCTGAAGCTGGTGGCGGAGGGCTTCGACACCAGCGAGATAGCCGCGAAGACCTCGTATTCCGAGCGCACGGTGAAGAACGTTCTGCACGAGATCATCACCCGCCTCGGCCTGCGCAACCGCGCGCATGCGGTGGGCTACGCGATGCGGCGCGGCCTCATATAGAGGACGGAAAGGAAGCGGGAAGCGGTGCCTCGCCCCGGGCAGGGCGAGGCACCGCTGTGCACGGGGGAGCGCTCAGAGGAGATCGAAGTCGAACTCCCCGGCGGCGACGGCAGCGATGAAGGCGGAGTGGGCCGCCCGGTCGAAGGCCAGGGTCGGCCCGGAAGGGTCCTTCGAGTCGCGGATGTGCGAGACGGGTCCGCCCGGGATGGCAACCTCGACACAGTTGTCGTCCCCGGCGCTGTAGCTGGACTTCTTGAAGGTCGGCTGGGTCACTTGATCCTGTCTCTCTGTGCGGTGATAAAGGCGAGCGAAGCATCGACGGACATGGCTTCTGCGGTGATCTCCTGGAACTTCGCCCGGTAAAGCTCCACGTCAGTCGGATCCTCGACCCACAGGCTGCTCAGCATCCCTTCGGCCAGGACGACATCGAGGTCCTTCCGCTGCGGAAAGCCCATGAGCGCGAACGCTCCGTTCATTCCCGGGTGGATCGCGGCACCGATCGGCATGACCTGGATGTTGATGTTGGACAGGCTGCTGAGCGTCAGGATCCTGTCCAACTGCGGGGCCATGATTTCCGGGCGGTTGGCGTTGGAGCAGAGGGCGGCCTCATGGATGACGGCCCACACCTGCACGGGGTTCGGCCGCGTCAGGATGGACTGCCGCGCCATTCGTACCTGGACCAGGTCCTCAACGGATCCGCCGGACCGGATGCGTAGCCGGTCGATGACGATGCGCGCGTATTCGGGGGTCTGGAAGAGGCCCGGGATCAAGGACGGTTCGTACGTCTTGTAGGTGGTGGCGTCGGCCTCAAGGAGGATCAGGTCGGTGGCGGTGGAGTTTATGACATCGCGGTAGCTCAGCCACCAGCCGCGCTTGCTTCCCTCCTTCGTGATGGCGATCAGCCCGGCGCGGTACTCGTCGTCCTCGCAGCCGTAGAAGTCGAGGAGCTTGTTGACGTCATCGACCTTGGCTGCCGTATGGGCTGTCTCGATCCGGGTGAGCTTGGCCTGGCTCATCCCAGTCGCCTCTGCCACCACCTCCGCGGTGAGTCTCCGCTCTTCGCGGAGCTTTCGCAGCACGCCGCCGAGCCGACGCCGGCGAACGGTTGACACCACCATGTGTTGTCCCCTCCAGAACTTTCAATTGACCAGTCTGCCTGTGCGCTGGGCGGTGGCGCTACCGACAACTGGCAGCCAGCGAGGCCGAATTCAGGTTCGATTTGCAAATTTGCGACATCAAGCGAGTGGCTTGCGCCACCTGCCACATGGGCTGCATGCTGAGCGTAGCGGATCGCCTGCGCTGAGTAGGAATCGATCTGTGGCCTTGCCGTTTCCCCGTCGGGGCTTGGCGAGGAATGATCCACTTCACCCCCGCGGAGGTTCCTTCGTGTCTCCCCTCGAATTTCCCCCTGACTGGTCGGCTGCGCGCGAGGAGTTGCGCGAGGCCACGGCGCGCGCCGGGTGGAAGCCCGACCTGGTCGCCGATGCCGAGGTCGCGCTACTCGAACTCTTCGTCAATGCCTGGCGTCACGGCGGCAGTGCGGCGCCGATCGTCGTCATCGCGCTGATCGACCACGTCCTTCGGGTCTCCGTCAGCGACGGGAGCCCCATCCTCCCGATCCAGCGCGACGGTTCCGACCTCCTCGCGGTCTCCGGCCGGGGCCTGCGCCTCGTCCGCTCCCTCACCGACCGCTTCGGCACGGAGCCCCGGAAGTCCGGGAAGTCCTGCTGGTTCGAGCTGGACTCGGCCGCGTGACCGCCGACCACCGCCGCCCGACCGGGCCGGCCGATCCGGTCATGCGCACGTACACCGAGCCGGAGGTGGCCTCCCTCCTCGCCGAACTCCACGAGCGCGGCCGCAAGTTCGGCCTCCTCTGGCCCGCCCTGGCCACGGACCGGGTGGTCGACGGCCGCGTCCTGGTCCGCTTCGGCGCCGCCCCGGCCAGCACCGTGCTCAACCTCCTCGCGATCCTCCGCCACTACGGCCGCGAGAAGGCCGAGGCCCCGTGCGACTCCTGATCGGCCTCGCACTTCCCCTCCTCCTGCTCCTCGCCATCGCCGTCGTCGGCCTCGGCGCGGTCGCCGTCCTGCGGATGCCCCACCGCCCGGACCTCGCCGCCGCCCCCGGCCGGAACTGCGACCGCTGACCCACCTCCTGAAGCCCCGCACAGGAAGTCGGCCCAGCCGACTTCCTGCTCCACCGAAGTACCGAACCAAGAGAGGTCCTTGACCATGGGTGACGAGAACAAGGGCGGCCCGAACGACGGCAGGAGCCCCGGGCACGCCAAGCCCGGCGGATCGTCGATCGGCCCGAAGCCGTCGTCGGACAGCCAGAAGCCCGCCCCGGACCCGAAGCACAAGAAGTGAGCCCCGACGAGCGCCGGGCCGCGCTGGTGGCCGCGCTGACCGAGAAGGGGTCCCTGTCGCCGGACTGGGCCCCGTCCGTGGCGGCCGTCCCGCGCCACGCGTTCCTCCCGGAAACCATCTGGGCGGACGAGGGAGGCGGCGCCGCCGAGTGCACCCGCTCCGAGGAGCCCGAACGGTGGCTGCGGCTCGCCTACAGCGATCTGCCGATCACCACGCAGTGGGACGACGGAGCCGACGACGGGACCCGCAGCACGCCCACGTCGTCGGTGTCGATGCCCACGGTGGTCGTCGAGATGTTGTCCGACCTGGGCGCGGAACCCGGTCACCGGGTGCTGGAAATCGGCACGGGTACCGGATACAACGCGGCACTGCTGGCGCACCGCCTGGGCGCCGGGACGGTGTCCACCGTCGAGGTGGACGCCCGGGTCGCCGCCCGGGCGCGCACCGCACTTCGCGGTGCCGGCTACACGCCCGAGGTCGTGTGCGGGGACGGATCGCTCGGGTGGGGCGTGCGCGCTCCGTACGACCGGATCGTCTCCACCGTGTCGGTGCGGCACATCCCGCCCGCCTGGCCGGCTCAGACCCGGCCGGGCGGGGTGATCGTCAGCCCCGTCTCGCCGCTGCTGGGCGGTGGGGCGGTGGTCCGCCTCACGGTGGACGGCGAGGGGACGGGGACCGGCCGGTTCACCCGCTCGTCGGCGTTCATGATGCTGCGACAGCAGCGCTACGAGGGCGCCCCGGTGGACGACTACCTGCCGGGGGAGTGGCCGGGCGACTCCGGACGGTCCTGGACGGAGCTCGACCCCGAGGCGATCGGGGACGACTGGTTGGCTCAGTTCGCCTGTGCCCTCGCCCTGCCGGATGTGTACTACCGGCGCAACGGCTTCGGCGAGGGCTGGACGTGGTGGCTGTTCGACACGGCCGTCACCTCCTGGGCGACCGTGGACTCCGTGCCCGGGCAATCCCGGTTCGAGGTCCGGCAGTCCGGGCCGCGCCGGCTCTGGGACGAGGTGGAGGGCGCCTACCGCCGGTGGGAGTCCGCCGGACGCCCCGGGTACGAGCGGTACGGGCTCACGGTGACCCCGGCCGGACAGACGGCCTGGCTGGACGAGCCCGGCAACCCCCTGAAGTGACGGCTGGGAGCAGGGCGTGCACGAGAAGTCGGCCCGGCCGACTTCTCGTGCGGCATCGGCGGTCCCTCGGGCTACTGCGCGGAACCGCCGCGGTCCGTCGCGGAATCGGCCAGCACCAGGTCGAGGAGACCGGGGAAGCGCCGGTCGAACTCGGGGCGGCGGAGCCGGTTGAGCCGGCGTGCTCCCTCGTCGCGCTGCTCGACGAGGCCGGCGGCGCGCAGCACGGTGAAGTGGTGGCTGCGGGTCGCCTTGGACACCGGAAGGTCGAACGTGCCGCAGGCGCGGGTCCAGTCGGGGGCGCCGGCCAACTCCCTGAGGATGGCGCGTCGTACGGGGTCGCCGACCGCGTCGAGCGCCTCCTGGAGCGACACCTCGGCCGGATGGGTGTGGGTGAGGCCGCGGGTGCGGGCGGACATGGGCCGGTCCTCTGCTGAGTGTTCGTCAGTCGCCGTACACTGGTGTGGTCGATGTTCATCGAACACTGTAGTCGGGTCCTCCCGGAAAGCGAGCGTCCCCATGCCTCTGGTCCGCATCGACCTGTCCACCGACCGGCCGCCCGCCGTCCGACGCGCGATCGCCGACGCCGTGCACCGGGCCCTCGTCGACGCCGTCGGCATCCCGGCCGATGACCGCTTCCAGATCATCACCCCGCACGACCCCGAGGAGCTGGTCTTCGACCCGAACTACCTCGACGTGGCCCGCCGGGACGTCGTCTGCGTCCAGATCACCCTGGTGGCGGGTCGGCCCCGGGAGCTCAAGCTCGACCTGTACCGGCGGCTCGCCGCCAATCTGACCGAGGTCGGCGTGCGGCCCGAGGACGTGTTCGTCACGCTCACCGAGAACGCCCTCGACGACTGGTCGGTGGGCAACGGCAGGGCGCAACTGGTCGAGCTGGGAGCCGTGGCGGGAGCGCCCGTCGAGCCGTGATCGGGCGCGTCACGCCGCGTTCCCCGGCTGCCGGTCCGCGCAGGCGGACGGACCGATCCGCTACGAGTCCGTGCGCCTGCGGGCCAGTTCCCTGATCTCCTCGGGCAGCGCGTCAGCGGCCGGCAGCCGCGGCAGGAGGTCCGGTTCGAGTGTCGTCGCGCGGAACACGAGGGCGACGGTCACGTCGTGGTCGGGCCGGTGCACGATCTCGACGGGGTCGGAAGCCCGGATGTCTCCCGGTGCGATCACGCGCAGATAGGCGCCCGGCACCGCGGCTCGGGTGAACCGCTTGATCCACCCCTCCCGCTCCAGCCACCCCTGGAACGTCGCGCACGGGATCCGCGCGCAGGACACCTCCAGGACCACGTCCGGCCCGATGCGCCAACGCTCGCCGATCAGGGCGCCGTTGACGTCGAGGCCGAGGGTCGTGAGGTTCTCCCCGAAGACGCCGTTGGCCAGCGGCCTGCCCAGCTCGGCCTCCCACCCGTCGAGATCCTCGCGGGCGTAGGCGTAGAGGGCCTGATCCGGACCGCCGTGGTGCTTCACGTCGTGGACGCGGTCGCCCACGAGACCGACCTCGCCGGTGCCCTTGGGGCCGGGGGCGATGACGGTGACCGGACCGTCGACGGGCCGCTTGTCGATGCCCGTCGCACTGAGGCCCTTCCACGGGTTGGGCCGGGGCCTGCCGACATTGACGGAGAGCAGTTCCATGCGCGCGACGATACGGACCTCCGCGTGCCGGGGCGACCAGTTTCCCCGCCGACCCGCGGAACCGGTCCGCGGGTCGGCGGGGGAGCGAGGGGCGGGGGGCGTACGGAGGCACCGGCCTCGCCCTCCCGCCCCCGTCGCGACGGGCGTCCGTTCAGTCCAGCCACGCCCCGTCGCGCATGATGACCCTGCCGCGCAGCTCCGGCTCGCCGCGCCAGGCGCGTACGGTCGTCGGTACCACGCGCACGTACAGGAAGGAACCCTCCTGCGTGCGCGGGTCCCACCCGAACCTGGCGGCGAACGCCTCCGCCGCGTCTTCGGGCACGTCCTGGTCCGGGAAGCATTCCGCCTCGCCCTGGAGGAGCACCACGTCGAAGGTGTCGGGCAGCGCCAGACGCACGCGCGGCTCCACGCGGAGGTTCCGCGCAGTCGGGGAAGCGGCGCTGGTGCACATCCACACCGCTCGCCCGTCCCACCGGAACCACAGCGGCACCTGGTGCGGCCCGTGATCGGGATGCGCCGTCGACACCCAGACGTCCCGCTCGGTGACGAGCCGTTCGAGAGTGTCGCGCCTGCGTTCCGCCGCCGGGCGGAGACCGTTCCCCGTGTTCTGCACGAATGCCGACGATAGACAGCCTGTTCGAGGTGCGCATGGGGCGGTGGACCTACGCCCGGCGACCGGGGAACCCCTCCGCCGCCAGGCCGGGAAGCCGTCTCCGACAGTGTCGTGCGGGAAGTCGGCCCGGCCGACTTCCTGTGCGAGGGGCGGGCGGTCTGCCCTTTGGGGACACCGGTTGCTTCCCCCGCCGAGGGTGTCCGGGCTCTCCCGCCGGGCCGCCGGGGCGGGGACACTGCGGGAGACCGCCCCTGCAACCTGTGAGGTCGAGCGTGATCGGCGCCTCCGCCACCCCCCGCTCCGTCCGGCGGCCGGCCCGGGCCGCCGTCGCGGTGCTGCTCGCGTTCGCGGCGGCCCTGGTGACCCTGACCGGCGCCGCCCCCGGCGGGCCGGGCAGCGCGGCCCCGGTGGCCGCCGTCGACCCGGCGGCCGGACGGATCGTCTACGCCGGCACCAACCACCGCGGCCTCGGCAAGGTGACCGGCACGGAGTCCAGCACCCCGCTGTTCGGGCCCGGCCCGGTCCACTTCGACCGCGACCCCTCGGCCCGCGGCGACGAACTGGTCTTCACCAGCCTGCGCGACGGGCCGCTGCCCCAGGTCTACCTGCGCGACGCGGCCGGCGCCGTGCACCGGCTCACCACCGGCATGGACACCTCCCACCCCGCCCTCGCCCCGGACGGCAAGGGCGTCGTCTTCGAGGCGCTGGAGGACCGCGGCGGCGACAGCAAGCCCCAGCACGTGCTGTGGGCCGTCAACCGGGACGGCAGCGGACTGCGCCGGATCACCGACGGCGCCGCCGACGAGACCCACCCGACGGTCTCGCCCGACGGCAAGTGGATCGCGTACTCCTGCGACGGCGAACCGGACCACCGCCAGATCTACCTGCGGCCGTTCGAAGGCGGCGCACCGGTGAAGGTCACCAACGTGACCAACGGGGACGCGGTCGACCCGACCTGGAACCCGGTGAACGACGACGCCCACCGCAACGAGATCGTCTACACCTGGGACCAGCGCGACCAGGGCCGGACCCTGATGCTCACCTCGCCCACCGGCGGCGACAAGGCGTTCTTCCCCGGCACCGGCTCCACCTGGAAGACCGGCTCCGCCGCGTGGATGGCCGACGGCAGCGGCGTGCTCTTCCTCAGCGCGGACCTGCTCGACCCCAACAACCCGAGCCCGCAGCCCGACCCGGGCCAGCCGCCGGTGGTGAACCTCTACCGCGCGCTGACCTGCAACTGCGACGCGCCCCGTCTGCTCTACCGCGCCAACCGGTTGATCGCCACACCGGCCTGGCTGGGCACCCAGAACGAGGGCGGCCCCGTCGTCGAGCAGACCAGCGCCTCCGGCGCCAACGTCGCCGACGTGCAGGACATGCGCCCCGACGGGTCCGACCCGCGCGACCTCGGCATCAGCGTGCTCCGCGAGGACCCGGCCGCCGACAGCAACGCCAGCACCGACCCGGCCGCCGACCCGCTGTTCCACCCACGCCCCGGCTTCGACCCGTGGTACGAGCGCCAGACCTACACCCCCGACGGCCGGCAGATCGTGGTGACCCGCTACGAGGACGGGCCCGCCGGGCGGATCCAGCGGATCTGGCTCGCCGACGCCGACGGGGCGAACCCGCACCCCATGGACCTCACCGGGCGCGGCCCGAACGACCGGGACACCGACCCGTCCCTCTCCCCGGACGGCCGGCTGATCGTGTTCAGCCGCAGCACCCCGGCCACCGGCGGGCAGCCGGCCCGGCCCGGGCGCGTCCTGATCGCCGAGGTGGCCACCGGGAGGATCGTCGGCACCGTCCGGCCGCCGGCCGGTCAGTCGGACGCCTCCGACGGCCAGCCGTTCTGGTCCCCCGACGGAAAGCTGATCGCCTTCTCCCGGACGGCCGTGGTCGACGGCAACGCCGGCAACCTGCACGTCTGGACCGTCGCCGCCGACGACCTCACCCGGCAGAGCGACCTCAGCCGGACGGCCTGCCCGGGCAGCTGCGACGTCATCGACGACAGCCCCGCCTTCGCCCCCGACGGCCGTCGCATCGCCTTCAACCGCAAGGCCGGTGACGGCGGGAACAACCACCAGGACGGCGTGGTGGTCACCACCCCGACCGGCGCCGACTGCACGGTGATCGTGCCCGCCGGGCTCGGCCAGGGCGCCTGCACCCGGCCGCTGCCCGAACGCCCCACCAGCGGGCCCTTCCAGCCCCGCGACGTCGCCTGGACGGCGAACAGCGCCCAGCTGCTGATGACCTCCCGCCGGGCCGCCCCGCCGAGCTCACCGGAGGGCATCAAGGTCTACGACTTCGCGACCGCCAAGCTCACCGAGCTCGACTGGCGGCTGCCGGGCCGCCAGAAGGAGCCGGCCGTCCAGCAGTCCGTCGACCTGGCGGTCAGCGTGCCCGAACGGACCCCGGCCGTCCCCGTCGACGGCAGCACCGACGTGACGGTCACCGTCACCAACAAGGGCCCCGCGCCCTCGCCCGGCACCGTCCTCACCGTCTCGGTGCCGAACGGCGCCCGGCTCGGCAGGCTGACCACCCCGACCGGATCGTGCGACGCCGCGGCGCTGCGCTGCGAACTCGGCACCATGGCACCGCGCGCGGTGATCCGGATCACGGCCACCCTGATCGGCACCCGGCCCGGCTACCCGGACTTCGGCTGGAGCGTCACCGGGACGGTCGTCGACCCGAACCCCGACGACGACTCCGCCCGGACCTTCCTGCCGGTGCTGGAGCCGTCGACCCCCTCGCCGACGCCCACCCCGTCACCGACCCCGACCCCGACACCGACGCGCACACCCACACCCACCGTGACGCCCACCACCGTGACGCCCACCCCCGCACCGCCGCCGCCACCGCCCCCGGCGCCCGCACCCCCGCCGCAGGCCGGCCCCGGCGTCACGGTCGACGCCCAGCCGAACCCCGGCTACGTCGGCGGCCACGTGACCGTCAGCTACACGGTGCGCAACACCGGCCAGGCCCTCGCCACCGGCCTGCGCCTCACCCTCGGCCTGCCCGCCGGAGTGCCCACCGGGGCCCTGCCCCCCGGCTGCCGCAACGGCACCTGCACCGTGAGCGACCTGGCCCCCGGCCGCAGCGCGGTGATCCGGGTGGTGCTCTCGCCCGTGGCGGCGCTGGACACCGTCGTCACCGCCGAGCTGACCACCACCGGCACCGACGCCGCCCCGGGACCGCACCGGGCGAGCACCCCGCTGCGCATCCTCCAGCCCCGCATCGTCGCGGTGCCGCCGATCGGCAAGCCCGGCTTCGTGACCTCCGTACGCGGGGTGGACTTCCCGCCCGGCGCGCCGGTCCGCTTCACCTGGCAGCCCGGCATCACCGCCGCCGCCGCGCCCACCCGCCCGAAGGCCGACGGGACCTTCGCCGGGCAGCTGCTCATCCTCCCCAAGGACGAGACGGGCCCGCGCACCATCACCGCCGAGGGCCCCGGATTCTCCCCGGTGACCTGCCCCTTCCTCGTCGTCGAGGGCAGCATCGGCCCGCCTGGGGAGGTGGAGCGGCGGTGATCCACGAAGTCGACGAGGCACTGCGGCGACTGCTCACCGGGACCGGCCTGACCGAGCGCGGGATCGAGGTGGTCTTCGACGCCCCCACCCGGGACTTCGCCGCCCGCCGCAACGCGCCCACGGTCAGCGTCTTCCTCTACGGGCTCCGCGAGGACACCGGCCGCCGGCAGAGCGGCACCGTCGCGGAGTACGACGCGGACGGCATGGTGACCGGCCGGCGCCCGGCGCCCCGCTGGTTCGAACTGGCCTACCTGGTCACTGCCTGGACCAACCGGCCGCAGGACGAACACCGGCTGCTGGCCGAGGTGCTGCAGTGCCTCACCGCCACCGACACGCTGCCCGCCGGGCTGCTCACCGGCTCGCTCGCCGAGCTCGGACTGACCGTCGCGCTGGACATCGCGGGGCAGGACACCGGCCTGCCGTCGGTCTCCGACGTCTGGTCCTCGCTCGGCGGGGAGCTGCGGCCGTCGGTCGACCTCCGGGTGCTCGCCCCGCTGCCCGGCGAGCGTGCCCCCGCCGGACCGCCGGTCACCGAGGGGCTGGTGCTGCACGCCGGCGACACCACCCGGGACAACTTGCCGTCCGCCGACGGCCCGGGCCGCCGACTGCGCTACCAGGGCACCGCCGACCCCGGGCCGGACGGCTTCGCCGCGCCCCGGGAACGCGGGCTGCCGCCCGGCCGCCGGCCCCGGGGCAGGGCGCGATGACCCTGGACCTCGACCAGGCGGCGAACGGCGCCCCGCCGAGCCCCGACCAGGCGGTGAACGGCGCCCCGCCGAGCTCCGACCACCTCTGGGAGCGGCTGCGGCGGGTCGAACAGCGGGTCCGCGCGGCGGTGCGCGAACGCCGGGCCGACGACCCCGACCCGGACGACCCGTACCGCGGCCAGTACCTCGGGCCGGAGGCCGTGGACCGCATCCTGGCGGCCGCCGCCACGGCGCACCGCGGGACCGCGGACCCCGGCGACGGCCCCGCGCCGCCGCCCGGCTCCCGGCTCGGGCGGCTCAGCGCCGCCTTCGGGCTGCTCCCGCTGGACCTCGACCTGCTGCTGGTGGCGCTCGCCCCCGACCTCGACCCCCGCTTCGAACAGCTCTACGGCTACCTCAACGACGACCTGACCCGCCGCCGGGCGACCGTCGGCCTCGCCCTGGAACTGTGCGGACAGCCGGGGGCCGGCGCCGGGCGCTTCCGCTTCTCCACCCGGTCCCCGCTGATCGCCGGCGGCCTGCTGGAGGTCACCGAGCCGGACCGCCCGCTGCTCTCCCGCACCCTGCGGGTCCCGGACCGGGTGACGGCCCATCTGCTCGGCGACGACGAGCCGGACGGCGCGCTCGCCGGGCTGGCCCACCGCGCCGAACCCGGCCCTCGGCGGCCGGACCAGCGGCGGCCCGATCCGGGGCGGACCGATCCGACGCGGCCCGACGAGCGGGAGGCCGACGAGCGGCTGCGCGCGCTGGTCGCCGTCGGCGGCCTGGTGCACCTGCTGGACCGCGGCGGGCACGCCGGCGCGCTCGCGGTGGCAGCCCTCGGGGCCGACGGCCCGCCGCCCCTGGTGGTCGACCCCGCCGCGCTCGCCGCCCGCCCGCCGGAGGGCACCGTACGGGTGCTCGCCCGCGAGGCGCGGCTGGGCGGGGGCGGCGTGGTGCTCGGCCCGCTGGACCGGCTCCAGCCCGAACGGCCGGAGCGTGCCGCGCTGTTGCGCGAGCTGTGCGCGGAACTCGCCGACGTCCCGCTGGTGGTGCACGGCCCGCAGGTGTGGGACCCGGCCTGGGCGGCGCAGAGCCCGGTGGTGGTCACCGTCCCGCCGCCGGACGCCGGCGAGCGCGCCGAGCAGTGGGCCCGCGCGCTGAACGAGGAGCTGAGCGAGGAACTCGCCGAGGGGGTGGCCGCCTACCGGCTGGACCAGGACCAGCTGGCGCGGGCCGCCTCGGTGGCGGCCCGGACGGCGGCCGCCGAGCGGCGCCCGGTGCGGGCGGAGGACCTGCGGACGGCGGTGCGCGCGCAGAACGCCGCAGGCCTGGCCCGGCTCGCCCGCCGGATCGAGCCCGCGGTCGGCTGGTCCGACCTGGTGCTGCCCGCCCCCACCGCCGGCCGGCTGCGCGAACTCGTGCTGCGGGCCCGCCACCGCGACCAGGTCCTCGGGCGCTGGCGGATGCGCCCGGGCGGCGGCCGGGGGAACGCGGTGATCGCCCTGTTCGCCGGGGAGTCCGGCACCGGCAAGACCATGTCGGCCGAGGTGGTCGCCGCCGAACTCGGCATGGAGCTGTACGTGGTGGACCTCTCCACCGTGGTGGACAAGTACATCGGCGAGACCGAGAAGAACCTGGAACGGATCTTCACCGAGGCCGCCCAGGTGAACGGCGTCCTGCTGTTCGACGAGGCGGACGCGCTGTTCGGCAAGCGCTCCGAGGTCAAGGACGCCCACGACCGGCACGCCAACGTGGAGACGGCCTACCTGCTCCAGCGGATGGAGTCCTTCGACGGGATCGCCGTGCTGACGTCCAATCTGCGGGCCAACCTCGACGAGGCGTTCACCCGGCGGCTGGACGTCATCGCGGAGTTCCCGCTGCCGGACGAGGCGCAGCGGCGCCTGCTGTGGGACCGCTGCCTGGGGCCGCTGGTGCCCCGCGGCGACGACCTCGACCTGGACTTCTGCGCCCGGAACTTCGAGCTCGCCGGCGGCTCCATCCGGGCCTGCGCGGTCTCCGCGGCCTACCTGGCCGCCGGGGAGGGCACCCCGCTGGGCATGGCGCAGCTGGTCGCCGCGGTGGTCGGCGAGTACCGCAAGCTCGGGCGGCTGGTGCTGGCCAACGAGTTCGGGCCCTGGCTGGGCGTCCTCGGGGACGCCGGGCACGGCTGAGCGCTCCCGGGGCCGCCGGGGCCTCCAGGACGCCGGAGGCTCCCGGGACGGTGGGGGCTCCCGCGGTTCCAGGGGCGTCCGGGGCACCGGTGGGTGCGTACCGGGGTGTCCGCCGGGGGCAGCGGTCGCTGCCCCCGGTCCGGGACCTGCGGACATGTTCCCCGGTGGGCCCCGGGCAGCAGACTCGGGGGCGAATGACCGGCGAAATGCATGGCCAGCCGAAGGAGCGCGTATGCCGTCGTACCTCACCCCGGGCGTGTACGTGGAGGAGGTCCAGTCCGGTGCCCGGCCGATCGAGGGCGTCGGCACGGCCGTCGCCGCCTTCGTCGGCTGCGCCGCGACCGGGCCCTTCCACGAGCCCACGCTGGTGACCAACTGGGACCAGTACGTCCAGCGGTTCGGAAGCTTCACCGAGGGCTCCTACCTGGCGCACTCGGTGTACGGCTTCTTCGCGAACGGCGGCGGCTCCGCCTACGTGGTGCGGGTCGGCGACCCGGCCCGGCGCCCGCCCGGCGCCGCGCCCGCCGTCACCGCGGCCCCGCCCGTCGAGATCGCCGGCTTCCTCTTCACCGCCCTGCCCGGCGCGGGCGGCGAGGTCTCCGTCGAGGTCGCCGACCCGGAGGGGGAGAACGTCCCCGAGGACCGCTTCCGGCTGCTGGTGCGCCGGGGCGCCGAGGTCGTCGAGACGTACGACGTGTCGACCCGCAAGAGCACCAAGGGCTACGTCCTCACCCAGCTGCGCGAGTCCAAGCTGGTCGCCGTCGCCGAGCAGCCCGGCACCGTGCCGAGCCGCCCCGAGCGCCGCACCCACGCGCTGGCCGCCGCGCCCGCGGCGTCGGCCCCGGCCGGCCGGCTGGACCCCGCCGAGTACATCGGCGACGCCGCCGCCCGGACGGGCTTCGGCGGTCTGGAGGCGATCGACGAGATCACCATGGTCGCGGTGCCCGACCTGATGAGCGCCTACCAGCGCGGCGACCTCGACAAGGAGGGCCTGCGCACCGTCCAGCTCGCGCTGATGTCGCACTGCGAGCAGATGGGCGACCGGATCGCCGTCCTGGACCCGCCGCCCGGCCTGAACGCCCAGCAGATGCGCACCTGGCGCACCGCCGAGGCGGGCTTCGACTCCCGTTACGCCGCGCTCTACTACCCGTGGATCAAGGTGTTCGACCCGGCGAGCGGCCGCAACGTGCTGGTCCCGCCGAGCGGGCACGCCGCCGGGGTGTGGGCGCGCAGCGACGCCGAGCGCGGCGTGCACAAGGCGCCCGCCAACGAGGTCATCCGCGGCGCGGTGGACCTGGAGCTCCGCCTCAGCAAGGGCGAGCAGGACCTGCTGAACCCGATCGGCGTCAACTGCGTACGGGCGTTCCCCGGGCGCGGCATCCGGATCTGGGGCGCGCGCACCCTGTCCTCCGACCCCGCGTGGCGCTACCTGAACGTGCGCCGGCTGTTCAACTACCTGGAGGAGTCCATCCTCCTGGGGACCCAGTGGGTCGTCTTCGAACCCAACGACGACCGGCTGTGGTCCAGCATCCGCCGGAACATCACCGCGTTCCTCACCGAGGAGTGGCGGCGCGGGGCCCTGTTCGGCCAGACCGCGGCCGAGGCCTTCTACGTCAAGTGCGACCGCGACAACAACCCGCCGGAGTCCATCGACCTCGGCCAGGTGATCTGCGAGATCGGCGTCGCCCCGGTGAAGCCCGCGGAGTTCGTGGTGTTCCGGCTGTCCCAGTTCTCCGACAGCACGAGCCTCGTCAACGAGTGACCGGCCCGGTCGGCACCACCCCTCGGCACCCCTCGCATCGGAAGGTGACACAAACCCATGGCTGAAGGCGATCCGCTCTCCACACACATATTCGGCGTCCAACTCGGCGGCTACAACGTCGAGTCCGTCAAGGAGATCAGCAACCTGACGGTGGAACAGGACGTCGTCGAGTACAAGCAGGTGACCCAAGAGGGCAAACTGATCGTCCGCAAGCAGCCCGGCGCCCGGCTCCCCGGCGAGGTGACCATCACCCGCGGCCTGGACAAGAGCGGCGCGTTCACGGACTGGATCAAGGAGACCCTCAACAACGGGGCGATCAACACCGCGCGGCAGAACCTCACCATCGAGGTCAAGGACACCACCGGTGCCACCCTGCGGCGCATCCAGCTGCTCAACGCCTGGGCGAGCCGCTGGGAGGGCCCGACCCTCAGTGCCGGCGAGTCCAGCGCCGCCACCGAGACCGTGACCATCGTGTTCGAGGAGATCTCGGTCGAGTGAGGAGGAAGATCGGCCTGGAGGAGCTGCTGGAAGGGGCTCCGGCCCCGCAGCACACCGCGCCCCAGCAGCAGGCCCCGGCGGCCGCGGCCCAGCCCCGGGGCCGGGCGCCGCACACCGAGTTCGAGTTCGAGCTGCCGCTCGGGTACGTCGACGACGAGGGCACCGTGCACCGGCACGGTGCCATGCGCCTGGCCACCGCCCGCGACGAACTGATGCCGCAGATCGACCTGCGGGTCAAGGAGAACCCGGCCTACCTCAGCGTCGTGCTGCTCAGCCACGTCATCACCAGGCTGGGCGACATCACCGACGTGCACGCCGGGGTCGTCGAGCGGATGTACGCCACCGACGTGGCCTTCCTCCAGGACCTCTACCAGCGGATCAACAGCGAGGGCCACACGCGCGCCGCGGTGACCTGCCCGCACTGCGACGGCGCCTTCGAGGTCGACCTCGCCGGTGGGCGCCTGGGGGAATCGTGACGTACGCGCCTGCTCGGCTGTACGAGGAGATCGCGTACATCGCCTACCACTTCCACTGGCAGCGGGAGGACATCCTCGACCTGACCCACCGCGAACGCGGGCAGTGGGTCAGGGAGATCGCCCGGCTCAACACCCGCATCAGCGAAGGCGGGTGAGCCGGGTGGGGCTTCGGGACTGGATCGGCCGCCGGAGGGGCGGCGAGGCCGGGGGTGCGGGTGCTTCCGGTTCGGGTGCTTCCGGCGCGGTGTCCGGCAGCGCTTCCGGTGCATCCGCCGGTGGCGCTTCGGGAGGTGCTTCCGCTGGTGCTTCCGGCGGTGCTTCCGGTGGTGCGGAGGCCGCTCGGCGGCGTCCGGCGGGCGCGGACGGGGGATGGCGCGCGGTCGCGCCGCTGGTCCCGACCCTGGCCGGGCCGGCCCACGGCGTCAGCGACGGCCTGAAGTTCCGGTCCCGACTCACCGCTTGGCAGGACCCGTCGCTGTGCGGCCCGCTCGGCCACGCGGTCCTGCCGACCGCCCCGGCGGGCATCCTGCGGGCGGTCGCGCGGCCGGGTTCGCCCTCCCCGGTGCTCACGGGCGGGAACGAGCTCGTCGTGCCTGCCCTCCCGGCGGAGCCCGGGGCGGAGGAGCCCTCGGCGGACGACCGGGCGGGCTCGTCGCGGCAGGCCCGGCCGGTCCAGCGGTCCGTCCGGATGCGGCGGCTTCCGGTGCGGTCGGGCCCGCGCCCGGCGCGTGCGGGCGGCGCGGACCGTGTGGAGTCGAATCCCGGTGCGTCCGGTGCTGGCGGGGTGAAGTCAGAGGAGAAGAAGGGGAGTTCGCCGCAGCCTGCGGCGACGAGGCCCGCTGCGCCGGTGCCCGCTGCCCCGGCGCCCGCTGCCGGGGCCTCCGGTGCGGCGGCGCGAGGCGTGTCGGCGCCCGCCGAGGCGACGCCCGGTGCGGGCACCGCCTCCCCGCGCCGGAACGACGCGGTGGTGCGGGCCGACCGTCCGGTGCGTCCGCGGTCCGTCGGCGCCCCGCTGGTCGTGGCGCGGCGGCCCCGGTCGCTGCCCGTGCGGCCGGTGGCTGCGGTCCCGGGGCCAAGCCGGGCCACGGAGATGCCGCAGCCCGGTTCGGCGACGGTGGCGGTGACGGCGACGGCGACGGAAGAACCGGCCCGCACCACGCTCCGCCCGCCCACGAGCCCCGAGACCGCCGTACGGACGGCGCCGGGCGCGGCCGGCACCTCCACGCCCACGCCGAACGGTCCGGGCGACGGAGTGGTCCAGCGCGCCGCCGTGCCCGGCACGGCCGGACCCGGTACCGCCGGGCCCGCCCGCCCGGTCCTCGGCGCGCCGTTGACCGCGCTGCCCGCGAGCGCCACCCCGGTGGCTGCCGACGGCCCTCAGCGTTCCGGCGCCGCCTCGGGAACGCCCGCGACGCCCGCCGTGCCCGCCATGCCCGTCGTCCCCGCTGACACGGGGGCCACCGGCCGGGAGCCGGGCGGACCTGCCGACGTCCGACCGTCCGGGTCTCCGTCCCAGTCCTCGTCCTCGCCCTCGGCTTCGCCCTCGTCTCAGACCCGCCGCGTCCGTACGGGCGGCGGACCGGGCAGCCCGGTCCCGCACCGGCCCGATCGAGGATCCGCCGCCGGCGCGTCCGTCCAGCGCGCGCCGTCCGGGTCCGCTACGCCAGCAGTCTCCTCCGCGCCGACCCCCGAGCGCCCTGCGCCGGTCCGGCCGGACCGGCCGACCCCGGCCCCGGCCCCGACCTCGACCCCGGCCCACCGGGGTGGGCCTACCGCTGCCGCGTCCGTCCAGCGCGCGCCGTCCGGGGCCGCCACGCCCGCAGCCTCCTCCGCGCCGACTCCGGAACGCGCCGCGCCGGTACACCCCGACCCGGCCACCGCCCGTACGCGCGGCGGCCTGGGCGCGCCGCTCGACGCGCTGCCGCCGACGGCGGCCGTGGCGGGAGGCGCCGCTCCGCTACTCGGTGGGAACCGACCGGTCCGGCGGCGGATCTCGGGCCCGGCCTCGGGTGTCGCCGCTCCCGCCGTGCCGTCCGCCGCACTTCCCGTCGGCGTCTCGCCGGCGGCCGGTGAAGGGCTGCCCGTGCAGCGTGCCGCCCGGCGTCCCGGCGACGGCCCGGCGGAGAGCGCCTCCCCGTCCCGGACCGGTGATGACGGACGATCGGCGGATCCGGTCACCCCGGCCGCCGGTGGCCGGAGCACGCACCCGGGCGCGGACCGAGCCCACCGAGGACCGGCGGCCGGACGCCCGCCGGTCTCCGACGTCCCGCAGGGGACGACGGGTACCGCCGCCGGGGGCCCGATCGCTCCCGGCGTCCGCACCCGGCCCGCCGGCGCCGCGCCCGGAGGCGGCAGCGGCCCGCTGGTTCCCGTGACGGTCCCCGCGCGTCCGGCCCCCGGCGGCCTCGGCGTGCAGCGGGCCGTCCAACTCACCGGCCGGCGCCGCGGGTTGCTCGGCGAGCGACGGATGACGGTCTCCCTGGCCGCCCCGCCGGTGTCGCCCGCGGCCCCCGCCTCCGCACCCGTCGGCGCCCGCCAGGCGCCCGCCCGGCCCGTGGTCCCCGCCGTCTGGCCCAACGCGCTGGCGTCCCGTCCGGACGGCGAGTCGGCGGCCGCGCCGGCCGCGGCCGCGACCACCCCGCAGCGCTCACGCACCCGGCACTCGCCGGCCGCCGGTTCCGGTCGCGCCGCCGCCGGGGAGCCCGGCACCCCGGCGGCTCCGGCACGGCCCAGCGCCCCGGGGACGGCCGCCCTGCCGAGCCGCCCGTCCGCAGCCGAGGCGCCGCGCGGGGTGGTGGCCGCCGTGCAACGCGCCTTCTCCCGACGCCCGTCGGAACGAGCGACCGGTCGGACGGCGGCCGGGTCGGCGCACGCGGGCCCGGCGGCCTCCGCCGCCGCCCCGGGCGCATCCGCACCCGGCCGACTCCGCGTGGGGGCACCGACGGTGAGTGTCCCGGCGCCGCCGCAGGCCGCAGCCACGCCCGCGGGCCGCCCCGCTCCGTACCGGCACGCCGGCACGCCGACGTCCCCAGGGCGCCCGAGCTCCGGTATCTCCGGCATCCCGGGCATCCCCGGTGCTTCCGGTTCGCCGTCCGCCACGGCGGCCGCCCCCGCCCCGCCGGTGGTCCGCCTCAAGCCCGTACCGGCCCCGTCCGTCCAGCGCCTCCCGGCCACCTCCCGGCCCCCGCAGCCGGCCCCGGCACTGCCGCCCGCCATCCTGGGCACGGCAGCCACGGCAGCCACGGCAGCCACGGCAGCCACGGCGGCTCCGGTGGCTCCGGTGGCTCCGGTGGCTCTGCAACGCGCCACCGCACCCGCGCCCGTGGTGTCCCGGGCCCTGTCGGCCGGCCACGCCGCCACCGGCCCGTCCTCGCCCGCCACGGCACGGCTGTTGCAGCAGGTGGCCGAGCAGGCGGGCCTGACCGGGGTGCCGCTGACCGCCGTGCCCGCGCGCACGCCCACCACCGTGCAGCTCGCCGGATCACCGAGGGCCGCCACGCCCGCGGCGAACGCGGCCGCCGGGCACGCGTCCGCCGGGCACGCCCCCGCCTCGTCATCGACGAAGGCCCCCGGCGGACCACCCGCCGGGCCGCACGCCGACCCCTCCGACCTCGACGAACTGGCCCGGCGCCTGGTCGAACCGGTGGGCCGGCTGCTGCGCACCGAACTGCGCAGGGGCCGGGAGCGCAGCGGCAAGCCGTACGACATGCGCCGCTGAGCCGGACCGCGACGCGGACCAGCGCGCGGACCAGAGGGTGGACCAAGGCGGACGGCCGACAACAGGCCGCAGCGACGTGACCGGAAGCAGGGAGCGGAACCGATGACCGACAACATCTTCGCGTCCAGTGTGTTCTTCAGTCTGACCATCGGAGGCAACGACCTGGGCGAGTTCACCACCTGCTCGGGACTCGGCGCCCAGGTGGAGATCGAGCAGTACGCGGAGGGCGGCAACAACGGCTTCGCCTGGCAGCTCCCGGGCCGCATCACCTGGTCGAACATCACGCTGAGCCGCGCGGTCACCGCGGACACCACCAAGATCGCCCGCTGGCTGGCCGAGATCGTCCGGAAGGTCGAGCCGAAGGACGGCGAGATCGTGGCGCTGCGGCCGGACCTGAGCCGGATCGTCGGCTGGCAGGTGCAGGGGATCGTCCCGGTGCGCTGGGAGGGCCCGTCCTTCGACCCCGCCAGCTCCCAGGCCGCGATGGAGACCCTGGAGATCGCCCACGCGGGCCTCCGCCCCTCCTGACCCGCCTCGCCCGACCAGCCGCCCACCAGCCCGCGCCACCCGACCCACGGAAGGAGCACCAGGATGTCCCCAGCGGTCCCCGCGAGCGTCACCCGGGCCCAACTGACCATCATGGAGCCACCGTCCACGGTCGGCGCCCAGCCCGGCGGCACGCTCGCCCAGCTGCGGCTCCAGTTCAACCCGGCGACCCTGGTGCTGAGCAAGACCACCGAGTGGCGGCGCACCCCGTCCCGGATGGCGGGGGAGTCCGCGCTGCCCGAGTTCGTCGGCAGCGGTCCGCGCTCGCTCTCCCTCGACGTGTTCCTGGACTCCACCGCGACCCACGACAACTCGGTGGAGCGGGCGGTGGAGCAGCTGATGACGGCCTGCGTCCCCACCCCGGCCAGCCTGGCGCGCAAGACGCCGGCCAGCCCGTGGATCCGGCTGGACTGGGGCACCCTGAAGACCACGTCGTTCAACGGGGTGCTGACCGGCCTCTCGGTCACCTACTCGCTCTTCGACGTCGACGGGAAGCCGCTGCGGGCGGTCTGCTCGCTCACCATCGACGAGGCCAGCGTCGACCCGGCCGGCCAGAACCCGACCTCGGGCTCGCCGGAGGCCCGCAGCACCCACCGGGTGGTCGCGGGCGACAGCCTGCCGCTGCTCGCCTGGCGCGCGTACGGGGACGCCACCGCCTGGCGCACCATCGCCGAGGCCAACGACATCGACGATCCGCTGGTGCTGGTCCCCGGCGCGGAGCTGATCGTGCCGGGCGCCGAGGAGCTCACCAGGAGCGGACCGGCCCGCGGCGAACTCACCCCGGGCGGACGGTCATGACCACTCCCGAGGCCCGCGGCGGCCGGTCCTTCGCCGCGGATCCCGTCGTCGAGGCGCCGGGCCCGCTGCCGCCGGTCTGGGTGACCCAACTGGTCTCCTGCGACATCGAGGAGAGCGTCGGCCTGCCCGACACCGCGGTGCTGTCCTTCCGGGACGCCAACCACACCTTCCTGTCCGCCACCGGGATCACCATCGGGACCCCGCTGAAGGTGTCCGTGGTCACCGTCCAGGGGAACACCCGGGCGCGGCTGTTCACCGGCGAGGTGACCGCGCTGGAGCTGGAGGTGGACACCACGGGCTCGTACACCGTGGTGCGGGCGTCGGCGGTCACCCACCGGCTGATGCGCGGGCGCCGGGTGAAGGCCTTCCGGAACATGACGACCGCCGACATCGTCCGGGAGGTCGCCGCGGGCGCGGGCCTGACCTGCGGGAAGGTCGACTCCTTCCCGGTCGTCCACCAGCAGCTGTCCCAGGCGAACGTCCCGGACTGGGAGTTCCTCCAGTTCCTGGCGCAGGAGAGCGGCGCCCAGGTGCGGGTGGACGACGACGGGAGGCTGGAGTTCGTCCGGCCCGAGCCCGCCTCCGGCGCACCGGCCCCCTCCACGCCCGCGCCGCAGAACCCGCTGGTGCTGGAGTACGGGCGCAACCTGCTGGAGCTGCGCGGCGTGCTGACCGGCGCCGGCGGCGCGGACACGGTCGAGGCGCGCGGCTGGAACGTCACCACCAAGCGCGCGCTGGTCGCCACCGAGCCCGCGGTGACCTCCCGGACGGTGCAGCCGGGGATGAGCCCCTCGGCGGTGGCCTCCGCCTTCCCCGGCAAGGCCAAGCTGACCGTCGCCGACACCCCGTACCGCACCCAGGCCGAGACCGCCTCGGTGGCCCGGTCGCTGGCCGCCTCGGTGGCGTCCGGCTTCGGCGAGCTGGAGGTGGTCGCCGAGGGCAACCCGCGGCTGCGGGCGGGCACCGCGGTCGCCCTGGGCAACGTCGGCGCCGCCTTCTCCGGCCGCTACACCGCCACCGGGGTGCGCCACCTGCTCGAACCGTTTCGCGGCTACCGGACCACCGTGGTGGTCAGCGCCGCCCCCGACCGCTCGCTGGCCGGCCTGACCAGCGGCGGCAACGCGCCGCCGCGCGGACCGCGGATGCCGGGCCTGGCCGTCGGCGTGGTCACCGACGTCCGCGAGCCGGGCGGCGGGCAGCGCGGCTGGGTGAAGCTGAAGTTCCCCTGGCTGGACGACACCTACGTCTCCGACTGGGTGCGCACCGTGCAGTGGGGCGGAGCCGGGGGCGGCGGCGTGGTCAGCCCCGAGGTCAACGACGAGGTGCTGGTCGGCTTCGATCAGGGCGACCTGGACAGCCCGTACGTGCTGGGCGGGCTCTACAACGGCGTGGACCGGCCCTCCCCGCACGACGTGCCGCTGGTCGACGCGGCCTCCGGCAAGGTCAACCGCCGTTCCGTGGTGTCCCGTTCGGGCCACCGGATGGAACTGCTGGACGTGCCGGGCGGCAGGTCCGGCGTCCGGCTGGCCAGCGGGGACGGCAAGCTGGAGGTCAGCCTGGACCAGCAGCGCGGCGAGATCGTGCTCACCGTCCACGGCCTCGGCGGCGCGGCCGGCAGCACGGTGCGGCTCTCCTCCGCCGGCATCACCCTGGACGCGGGCACCGGCGCGGTGAACGTGCGCGGCGGATCGGTCACCGTCCGGGGCACGACCTCCGTCACCGTGGACGGCGGCGCCCAGGCGGTGCTCAAGGGGGCGTTCGTACACATCAACTGACGTGACGTCAAGAAGCAGTGGCAGTATGTCGAGTGGCCCGAACGAGCCCCACGAAGAAAGGTATGGACCGCCCATGCCCCCCGCAGCCCGGACCGGCGACCTCACCGACCACGGAGGCGCCCTCACCACCCCGCCGCCGGGCGCCCTCAGGGTGGCGACCGTGCTGATCGGCGGCCGCCCCGCCGCGGTGGTCGGCACCCTGCACGCCTGCGCCGTCCCCCCGCACCTGGCCCTGGGCCCCGGCAACGTGGTGGTGCCCTCCCCGGGCGCGGTCACCGGGGGCGTGGTGCTGATCGGCGGCCTGCCCGCGGCCCGCCTGGGCGACAAGACGGCCTGCGGCGCCACCGTCACCAGCGGTGCGCTCAACGTGCTGATCGGGGGCGGAGCATGAGCGGGAGCTTCATAGGCCGCGGCTGGGCCTTCCCGCTGCGGGTGAACGCCACCGGCGGCATCGGCATGGTGGACCGGGACCGGGAACTCGCGGAGGCGATCCGGCTGATCCTCGGCACCGCCCCCGGCGAGCGGCCGATGCGCCCCGAGTTCGGCTGCGGCATCCACGAGTACGTCTTCGCCCCGGGCGACGGCACCACCGCCGGGCGGATCGCCCGCGAGGTGCGCATCGCGCTGGAACGCTGGGAGCCGAGGATCGAGGTCGACGACGTGGTGATCGCCTTCGACAGCGTCGAGGAGGGCACGCTCTACATCGACGTCCACTACACCGTGCGGGCCACCAACGACCGCCGCAACCTGGTCTTCCCCTTCTACACCATCCCGGAGCACCCCGCCGTGGAGTCCGGCGCGACGGACGGGGGTGCGCGCTGATGGCCCTGCCCTCCCCGAACCTGGACGACCGCCGCTTCCAGCAGCTCGTCGACGAGGCCAAGCGGTACGTCCAGCAGCGCGCCCCGGAGTGGACCGACCACAACGTCTCCGACCCGGGCGTCACCCTGATCGAGACCTTCGCCTACCTGGTGGACCAGCTGCTCTACCGGCTGAACCGGGTGCCGGAGAAGAACTACTCCGCCTTCCTCGACCTGCTCGGCATCCGGCTCTTCCCGCCCGCCGCCGCCCGGGCCGAGGTCGACTTCTGGCTCTCCGCCCCGCAGACCGAGACGGTCCTGCTGCGGGCCGGCACCGAGGTCTCCACGCTGCGCACCGAGGCCGACGACGCGGTGGTCTTCTCCACCGCGGAGGACCTGCCGATCGTCCCCAGCTCGCTGGAGCGGATGGTCACCGTCTCCGCCTCCGGCGAGCAGTCCGACTGCACGGCCCGGCTGGCCGACGGCGCGGACGTGCAGTGCTTCCAGCCGAGCCCGGTGCCCGGGGACGCCATGCTGTTCGCCCTGCCGGCCGTGGTGCCGCGCTGCATCCTGGTCGTCCGGCTGGACAGCCGGGTGGAGGGCGTCGGCGTCGACCCGCGCCAGCCGCCACTGGCCTGGGAGGTCTGGGACGGCGCGGGCTGGGTCGCCTGCGAGACCGGCGAGGACTCCACCGGCGGCCTCAACCGGCCCGGCGAGGTGGTGGTCTTCGTGCCCGCCGGGCACACCGCCTCGGTGGCCGCCGGACAGCGGGCGGGCTGGCTGCGCTGCCGGGTCACCGAGCCGGAGCCGGGCCAGCCGTTCTACTCCGAGTCCCCGACCGTCCGCCGGGCCGAGGTGTTCACGATCGGCGGCACCGTGACCGCCGTCCACGCGCAGACCGTCACCGACGCGCCGCTCGGCGCCTCCGAGGGCGTCGCCGGCCAGCGCTTCCGGCTCGCCCGGCCGCCGGTGCTGCTCGACGGCGAACCCCCGGTGGTCGAGGTGTCGGCCGGCGACGGCTGGGACTGCTGGACGGTCGTCGAGCACTTCGGCGAGTCCTCGCCGGCCGACCGGCACGTGGTGCTGGACGCGACCACCGGCGAGTTCCTCTTCCCGCCCGCCGTCCGGGAGCCCGACGGTTCCCTGCGCGCCTTCGGTGCCGTGCCGCCCAAGGGCGCCCGGCTGCGCGTCCCGCGCTACCGCACCGGCGGCGGGACCGCGGGCAACGTGGCCCGCGGCACCATCACGGTGCTGCGCAGTTCCGTCCCGTACGTCGCCCGGGTGGACAACCGGGAGGCGGCCCGCGGCGGGGTGGACGGCGAGACCGTCGAGAACGCCAAGGCCCGCGCCCCGCACCAGTTGCGCCTACAGGAACGTGCCGTCACGGCCGGGGACTTCGAGCTGATCGCCCGGCAGGCCGCGCCGTCCGCCGCCCGGGTCCACGTGCCGGCCGGCGGCGGCGAGGCGGGAGCGGTGCGGGTGCTGGTGGTCCCCGACGCGGTCGCGGACGAGGGCGACCGGCTGCGCTTCGAGCAGCTGATCCCCGACGAGCAGGTGCTGGCCGCGATCGCGGCCGCCCTCGACGAGCGGCGGCTGATCGGCACCCGGCTGGTCGTCCAGCCCCCCTCCTACCAGGGCGTGACGGTGGTGGCCCGGCTCACCACCCGCGCCGCCGACCCGGACCGGGTCCGCGAGGAGGTGCTCGCCGAGCTGTACCGGTACCTCAACCCGCTGTGCGGCGGCGCCGACGGCGCGGGCTGGCAGTTCGGCCGGGCGGTGCAGTACGGGGAGGTGTTCGGGGTGCTCCAGCGGGTGGCCGCGGTCGCGGACGTCGAGGAGCTGCTGCTGTTCCCGGCCGACCCGATCACCGGGCGCCGGGGCGAGCCCGCCGAGCGGGTCGACGTGCCGGCGGACGCCCTGGTCTTCTCCCACCAGCACCAGGTCGTGGTCAACGCCGTCGCCGAGGACGGTGGGTCGTGACGCGCGCCGCCGTCCCCGGACTGCCCAGCCCGCACCCGATCGGCGACCTGCTGCCCGCGCTCTACGCGGACGACGACCTCGCCCAGCGGTTCACGGCAGGCCTGGACACCGTCCTCGCCCCGGTTTTCGCGACCCTGGACAACCTGCCCGCGTACTTCCGGCCCGCCCTCGCGCCGCCCGACTTCCTGGACTGGCTGGCGTCCTGGGTCGCGGTCGAGGTCGACCCGGCCTGGCCGGTGGAGGTGCGCCGCGCGGTGGTCGAGCGCGCGGTGGAACTGCACCGCTGGCGCGGCACCCGGCGCGGCCTCACCGAACGGCTGCGGCTGGTGCTCGGCGCCGGAGCCGAGATCGTGGACGGCGAAGGCGCCTGCTGGTCCACCGACCCGGACGCCACACTGCCGGGCGTGCCGACCGACGAGGTGCTGGTCCGGGTCTGGCCGCTGGGCGACCGGGCACCGGACGAGGACCAGGTGCGGTCCGTCGTCAGGGCAGGCTGTCCCGTCCATCTGACCTGCCGGGTGGAGATCCTGCCCGGCCCACCCGGGCGAGCGGAGGACTGACGGATGCCGGTGTGCCCCGAATGCGGAACGGCCAACGGCGAGGGGGACGACTTCTGCGGCAACTGCGGCGCCTACCTCGGCTGGTCGCGCGGCACCGCCGCCGCCCCGACGGCTCCGGTCGCCCCGACGGCCGGGCCCGTGGCCGTACCCGCGCCGGCGCCTGTACCCGCGCGGGCCGAGCCCGAGCCGGCGCCCGCGCCTGCCCGGGAGCCGGCCGCCGAGCCCGCTCCGGATCCCGCGCCCGCGCCCGCTCCCGCACCCGTCGAGACCACTCGCCGGAGCGCCACGCGCCGGACGGCCCGCACGCGGGCGGAGGCCGGGGGAGCGGCCAAGGACGACGTCAGGGCAGAGGCCAAGGACGAGGCCAAGGCGGACGCCAAGGCGGAGCAGCCGCCCGCCCCGCGCGCCGAGACCCCGGCCGTCCCCGAGCCCACATCCGGCGCCGAGACCCCGGCCGTCCCCGAGCCCACATCCGGCGCCGAGCCCCCGGCCGTCCCCGAGCCGTCGCCCCCGCCCACCGCCGAGCCCGTCCGCCCGAGCACCGCCCCGGTGCGCCCGGGCACCGCCCCCGTACGGCCGGCCCCCGCGCGCACGCGGGCGCCCGCCCCGCAGGCCGACCCGGTGGCCGTCCAGCCCGCCAAGCCCGTCGCGCCCCGCCCGGTCAGCCGGGCGGTCGAGGCCGTCGAGACCCAGGACGGCCCGCCCTGCCCCCGGTGCGGCACGCCCAACCTGCCCGAGCGGAAGTTCTGCCGCCGCTGCGCCGCACCGCTCACCCCCACCGAGGCCGCGCCCGAACTGCCCTGGTGGCGCACCCGTTGGCCGTTCCGGCGCCGGGTCCGGATCGGCGGCTCGGGCAACGCGCTGCGCCGCACCATCGCCCTGCTCGCCCTGGCCGCGGTGGTCGTCGCCGGGATCCTGCTGTACCCGGCCGGCCAGCGGGCCTTCCAGGACGTGCTGGACAAGCTCCGCGGCACCGCGCCGATCACGCCCGCCGCCACCTCGGCGAGCGCCGCCGTCGAGGGCCATCCCGCGGCGGCCGCCGACGACGGCCTCAGCAACACCTACTGGGGCGCACCCGCGATCGGGGACTCCGTCACCTTCTCCTTCCGCACCCCGTTCCGGCTGGTGGACCTGATCGTCCACACCGGCGACTCGGTGGACCCGCAGCACTTCCGGCAGCAGGGGCGGCCGGTCGTCCTCACCCTGGAGGTCACGTCCGAGGACGGCGAGGTCCACACCCAGCAGGTGCAGCTCAACGACCAGCCGGGCCCGCAGACCGTGCCGACCGGCGTCAGCGACGTGACCCAGGTGAAGCTCACCGTCAGGGAGGCCGCCGGAACCGGCCCGGGCCGCGCCATCGCGCTCTCGGAGGTGGAGTTCTTCAAGCGCACCTGATCCCGCCGCCCGCCATCGGAGAGGTGGTCCTCCGGATCCGCTTCACGCCCAGGACCGGGCTCAGGACCCGGCCGGCGGATCCGATGCCGGTCGCCGAACTCAACGCCGCGGTACGGGCGTTGCGGGGGCGGAGCCACGCGGCACGGCTGGACGCGTGGCGGCGCGGCGTCCTCGGCGGGCTGCCCGGGGTCGTGAATTCGGCGCAGGCCGAATCAGCTCGAGGAGCGGCCCGGCGGCCCCGGAGACTGAGGACCGGGCGCCGAACGCGCCCGCTCCACCACGTCACCGTTCCCCAGGAGGTCTCCCATGCGGTTCGCCCGCAAGGCCGGCATCGCCCTCGCGGCCGGCTTCGCCGCCGTGACCACGCTCCTCGCCCCCGCGGCGAACGCCCAGTCGATCATCGAACCGGCACCGGCCGACTGCCCCGCGTACTACTTCTGCGGTTACGCGGACAGCAACTTCCACAACCTCAAGTTCAGGTTCAAGGACTGCTACCTGCAGGAGATCCCCGACGGCCTGAACAGCGGCGGGTCCTGGTACAACAACCAGTCCGCCGGCACCCGGGCGAAGATGTACGGCAAGTCCAAGAACCTGATCTACACCACGCCGGGCGCTCCCTCCAGCGACCGCTACGGCGACTGGGGCCCGGTCTGGTTCATCGACGCCTGCTGATCCCGCTCGCCACGCCGGGCCGGCCGCCGGGTGCGTACGCCGCACCCAGCGGCCGGTCCGTTCCTCCGAGCCCGGGCGGACGCCGGGACGAAACCGCGGCGCCGGACGCATGGCCCGCCCGGATCGGGCAAGGCGCCCTGGGTGGCGGCCGCGCCCCGGTGCCGGGCCGCCGTGTCGTGAGGACCGAGGAGGGCATCACCATGGTCATCCGCCATCCGTCGGAGCGCAGCCGGTCGGGCAAGGGCCGGTTCGAGCGGCTCGCGGAGGCCGCGTCGAACCTCACCAGCGCCCCGGCCTTCTACGCCCTCTGCGTCCTCCTGGTGGTCGCCTTCTACGCGGTCCACGCGGCCGGGCTGTCCGTGTCCTGGCAGATCCTGGTCGGGGACACCATGACCGCACTGAACCTGCTGCTCCTGGCCCTGCTGAAGAACACCGAGCGCCGGGCCGAGCACGCCGTCCAGCGCAAGCTCGACGCCATCGCGGTCGCGCTGCTGCGGCAGATCGACGGGCAGGTCCCGAAGGGCGCCCGCACGGAGGAGACGGAGCGGGTGCGCGCGGAACTCGACCAGGCCATCGGCATGGAGGAGGAGGTCTGACCCGCCGCTCCGGGCGCGCTGGGCCAGGTGCGCCCGGAGCGGCGGGACTGGGCCGAACGTGCGAGCGCCGGGGCCACGACGCCGCCGCGCCGCCTCCGCCGGGGGCGACACCCGTACCGTGGGCGCAGCCTCCGACCGGGGCCCCGCGTCGCGCGGAGCACCGGGAACGCGGGGGAGGGTCGCGAGAAGGGGAGGGACGGTTTGCGGGCGCGTTCCGTGGCGGAGCCGGGGCAGCGGATGCCGATCCTGATCCGGTACGGCCACCGGTCCTGGCTGGTGCCCCTCGCGGTGTTCGCACTGGTGGTGGGCGTGGACGCGGGCACACCGGTCTCGTTCGCGTCCGTCAGCTGGCTGGTGATGGTCCCCGTGGTGGCCGCCGGGCTCTGCGGGCCCGCCGCCACCACGCTGTTCGCCCTCCTCGCCGTCGCCGCCTACCCGGCCCTGGACAGCATCTGGGGCAAGTCGCAGGGGACCGAGGACTTCCTGCTGGTGATCGCCGGGGCCGTGCTCTCGGTGCCGATCAGCGGCTTCCGCGCTCAGGCCGCCGCCTACGTCCGCCATCTGCAGGGCGTGGCCGAGACGACCCGGCAGGTGGTGCTGCGCCCGGTGCCGCCGGGGTGGGGCGGGGTGGACTCGGCGGCGCGCTACCTGGCCGCGGACGTCGAGGCCCGGGTGGGCGGCGACTTCTACGACGTGCTGGCCACCCCGTTCGGGGCGCGGGTGATCCTCGGCGACGTCCAGGGCAAGGGCCTGCCGGCCGTCTCCGCGGCGGCGGCCCTGGTGGGCTGCTTCCGGGAGGCCGCCTTCCACGAGGCGGACCTCGCCACCGTCGCGGCCTGGCTGGAGGAGCGGCTGCACCGGCAGAACGTGCTGGTGGAGCGCTTGGGGGAGCGGGAGGAGCGGTTCGCCACGGCGGTGGTCATCTGGTTCCCCGTCGACGCGCCGGGGGAGGTGGAGGTGGTCAACTTCGGCCACGACAGCCCCCACGTGCTCGGCCCCGCGGGGGTGCGGCAGCTGCCGCCGGGCGACGGCGCGCCGATCGGGCTGGCCCAGCTGGCCGGCGGGCTGCCGGAGGTGCGGCGGCTGCGCCTGGGCCCGGACGAGACGGTCCTGATCGTTTCGGACGGGGTGACCGAGGCCCGCGACCGGGCGGGTGTCTTCTTCTCCCTGCGGGACCACCTGGAGCGGCTGGCCGGCACTCCGGGGGCGGCCGACCCCGGGCGCCTCGTCGACGAGGTGGCCGCCGCGGTCGTCCGGCACACCGGCGGCCGGCTGGCGGACGACACCGCGCTGCTCGCCGTCCGGACGGCGCCGGTGGAGGCGCCCGGCGCGGGCGGCGGTCAGACCGGGGGGACGGGCCGCAGCCGGTAGCCGTCCCCGTGGGCGAGGACGTGCCCGGCGGTGGGCGGGGCGAAGTGGGTGCCCAGCAGCAGGGTGTCCGTGCCGGCGAGGGAGGCCAGCAGGTCCCGTCGGGTGGCCTCCGACCGCCGGGGGTCGATGTCGACGCAGGCGCCGATGGCGGGGTGGGCGAGCTGGACGGGGTGGTGGACGCAGTCGCCGGTGATCAGCGCCGTCCGGCCCCGGCTGGTCAGCTCGACGGCGACCTGGCCGGGGGTGTGGCCGGGGGTGGGGAGCAGGCGCAGGCCGGGGAGGAGCCGCAGGCCCTCGGCCGGGACGTCGACCAGGTCCAGCAGGCCGGCCCGTTCGACCGGGAGTACGGAGTCGCGGAACATCTGCCGGCGCGCCTCCTCCATGGCGTAGCCGGCCCAGAACTCCCGTTCGGCCCGGGCGGTGACGTACCGCGCGCGGGGGAAGGTGGGCACCCAGGCGCCGTCCGCCTCCCGGGTGTTCCAGCCGACGTGGTCGGCGTGGAGGTGGGTGAGGACCACCAGGTCGACGGAGTCCGGCGGGAAGCCGGCGGCGGCGAGGCGCCGCGGGTAGTCGGTGCGCAGGTCGTGCCAGGCCGGGTCGGCCCGCTGCTTGCCGTTGCCGATGCCGGTGTCGACGAGCACCCGCAGCCCGTCCAGCACGAAGGCGAAGCTGTGGCTGTGCAGGCGCGGCACGCCGTCGGCGTCGGCGAAGTGGGGGCGCAGCCAGTCTTGGCCGGCCACCACCTCGGGGGTGGCGCCGGGCAGCAGCCACCGTCCGGTGGCGGGCGGCAGCGGGACCTCGTCGATGCGGTGGACGGTGAGGTCGCCGACCGTCCAGGACGGGGTACGGGCAGTGGGCATGGGGGAGGCTCCTCCGCTGTAAAAGCCATTCGTTTGCGTTAGTGCGACGGTAGAACCTACAGTCGCGTTAACGCAAACCCTTAGCTTTTGGCGTCGGGCGCCTCGCCTCCGCGACCCCCTCGCCGCCTGCCCGCCCTTGAACAGGAGCGCACCATGTCCTCCCCGGAACTCACCCCGCCCGAGGCGGCCCGCTGGGCCGCCCGGGCCGGACTCGACCTCCCCGCCGAGCGCCACGCAGAGGTCGCGGCCACCGCCGAGCACATCCGTTCCGTCGTCGCCGTCCTGCGCGAGCTGGACTTCGGGGACACCCCGCCCGCCGCCGCCTACCGGGCGGGAGAGGAGCACCCCGATGCGGCCGTATGAGCTGACCCTCGCCGCCGCCGCGACCGAGATCCGGGAGCGGCGGCTGTCCCCCGTGGAGCTGGTCGACTCCGTCCTCGGCCGCATCGACCGGGTGGAGCCGCACCTCGGCGCGTACGTCGCCGTCGCCGCCGAGCAGGCCCGCGACGCGGCGCGCGAGGCCGAGCGGGAGATCGTCCGGGGCCGCTACCGGGGGCCGCTGCACGGCGTCCCGGTCGGGCTCAAGGACCTGATCGACGTCGCCGGAACGCCCAC
Organism: Kitasatospora sp. Xyl93; assembly: GCF_055383135.1. Classification (NCBI taxonomy): domain Bacteria; kingdom Bacillati; phylum Actinomycetota; class Actinomycetes; order Kitasatosporales; family Streptomycetaceae; genus Kitasatospora; species Kitasatospora sp. Xyl93. The sequence continues at coordinate 7,896,876 of NZ_AP029185.1, forward strand.
CACCGCCAGCTCCCGGGTCCGCGACGGCCACCGCGCGGCCGCCGACAGCACCGTCGCCGCCCGGCTGCGGGCGGCCGGCGCCGTCCTGGCCGGCAAGACCCACACCCACGAGTTCGCCTACGGCCTGACCACCCCGCAGACCGGCAACGCCTGGGACGGCGGCCGGGTCGCCGGAGGCTCCAGCGGCGGATCCGCCGTCGCGGTGGCCGCCGGGACGGCGACCTTCGCCCTCGGCACCGACACCGGCGGCTCGATCCGGGTGCCCGCCGCGCTGAACGGGGTGGTCGGCCTCAAGCCCACCTACGGGCTGGTGCCCCGGCACGGCGTGACCTCGCTGTCCTGGTCGCTCGACCACGTCGGGCCGATCACCCGCACCGTCGAGGACGCCGCGCTGGTCCTGGCCGCCCTGGCCGGGCACGACCCGCGCGACCCGGCCTCGGTGGCCTCCCCCGCCGTCGACTACCGGCCGGAGCGGGAGCCGGACCTGACGGGCGTGCGGGTCGGCGTGCCGCGCGACCACTACGTCGACCACGTCGACGCCGAGGTGGCGGACGCCGTCCACCGCGCCGTCGCGCAGCTGGAGGCGCTCGGCGCCCGGCCCGTCGAGGTCGGCATCCCGATGGCCCGCTACCTCGTGCCCACCCTCTGGGGCCTGACCGCGCCGGAGGCCGCCGCCTACCACGCGCGCACGCTGCGCACCGTGCCCGAGCTGTACCAGGCGGACGTCCGGGTCCTGCTGGAGGCCGGCGAACTGATCGGCGCGGGCGACTACCTGCGGGCCCAGCGCGCCCGGACGCTGATCCGGGCGGCGTGGGCGCAGGCCCTGGCGGAGGTCGACGTGATCGCCGCCCCGACGGTGCCGACGACGGCGGTCCGGGCCGGCCAGCAGGCGGTCGGCTGGCCGGACGGCACCACCGAGAGCGTCTCGGACGCCTACGTCCGGCTCTCCGCCCCGGCCAACGTCACCGGCGTCCCCGCGCTGTCCGTCCCGGCCGGCCGCGACGCGGCCGGCCTGCCGATCGGCCTGCAGCTGCTCGGGCGGCCGTTCGACGAGCGGACGCTGCTGCGGGTGGGCCACGCCTACGAGCGGACGCAGCCCGCGTGGACGCCCGCCCCGGTGGTCTGAACCCTCCCGGCCCAGGAGGGCTCGCTCCGCGCCCCGTCTTAACGCAATGCGCGGCGCTTTAAGATGACGGTATGAGTCCTCGGCAGATGGTCCGCCCGGGCGGGCGCAGCGCCCGGGTCCAGGAAGCGGTGCACACCGCGGTGCGCGAGCTGCTCGCGGAGGTCGGCCGCGAGCAGCTCACCGTGCCGATGGTCGCCCAGCGGGCCGGAGTCACCCCGTCCACCGTCTACCGCCGGTGGGGCGACCTCGCCGAACTGCTGTCGGACGTCGCGGTGGAGCGGCTGCGCCCCGACACCGAGCCGCAGGACCGCGGCGACCTGCGCACCGACCTCACGGCCTGGACCGAACAGTTCCTGGACGAGATGGGCTCCGCCTCCGGCCGCGCCTACGTCCGCGACGCCCTGCTCGGCGACCCGGACGGCGGCAACGCCGGCCAGTGCTCGGCGTACGCCGCCGAGCAGCTCGACCTCGTCCTCGCCCGGGCCCGCGCCCGCGGCGAGGACGCCCCCGGGGTCGAGACCGCCATGGACCGCCTCGTCGCCCCCCTGATGTACCGCATCCTCTTCCGCCCCTCCGGCCTCGACGCCGCCTACGCCCGCCGCCTGGTGGCCGGTCTCCTCGACGCGCCGGACGCCCCGTGAACCGACCTGAGTGACCGTCAAACCCCTTGGCCGGAACCCGGATGTGCGCGGTGCCGCCCGGACCCGTGCGTCCCGGCCGTGCTCGGCGGACACGGGGGCGTGGGCGAGCCGGCCGCGGCCGGCCTCGGGGGCCGGAACGGACGTGCAGACGGGCCATGGCGGCGCCTCCGGGATCGCGTGCGGATCGGGCGCCGGCCAGTACACACCGGGCCACCGACACCGCCGCCGGTGGGGCCGTCAGCTCGCGCCCATCAGGCGGTACATGCCGATCGAGTCGTGGGCGGCGGTGTCCGCGAAGCCGAACTTCTCGTAGAGGAAGCGCGCGGGGCCGTCCGCGATCAGCGAGACGTACGCGGTGGCGGGTGCCCGGCGCTCCAACTCCTCGGTGAGCGCGGCCATGATGCGCCGGCCGAGGCCGCGGCCCTGGTGGGCGGGGTGGACGCAGATGTCGGTGACCTGGAACGCGGTGCCGCCGTCGCCGATGATCCGCCCCACGCCGACGGGCTCGCCCTCGTGGTGGAGGACCACGCCGTACCAGGTGTTGGGGAGGGCGAGGGCGACCGCCTCGGGGGCCTTGTCGGAGAGGCCGGCGTCGGTGCGCAGGCGGCGGAAGACCTCGACGGTGGGGACGCCGGGACGGATCTCGTAAGGGTCACTAATCGGCTGCATGGCTTACATGCTACCCGCTCGGCCCTGCCGGCCGGCCCCGGCCGCTCGGGTGAACGCGCGGCACGACATGCCGCACCGGGCGGGGGGCCGCGGGGGCGGGGGCGATGATCGCCGGGTTCCCGGAGCCCACCCCGTCGGAGGCGGACATGCGGATTCCTCTCCTCGCCGGCGCGTTCCACGGCCTCGGCCGACGGCCGCGCGCCGAACGGCCGCCCGTGGAGGTGGGGGCGTGACGGCACTCGGCTTCGCCTGCACCGGCGTGCGCTCCGACCCGTACGCGGCCGGGCCGACCCTGGTGTTCCGGCTGCGGATCACCGCCCCGGCCGACACCCGGGTGCACGCCCTCGCGCTCCACTGCCAGCTGCGGATCGAACCCGGCCACCGGCCGTACGGCGACACCGAGAGCGGGCGGCTGACCGACCAGTTCGGCGGGCGGGAGCGCTGGGCGGCCACGCTCCACCCGATCCGGCTCGCCACCGTGCCGCTGCTGGTGCCCGGCTTCACCGGCGCCACCGAGATCGACCTCGTGGTGCCCTGCACCTACGACCAGGAGGTCGCCTCGGCCCGCTACTTCCGGGCGCTGGACGGCGGCGAGGTGCCGATGCTGCTGCTCTTCTCCGGCACCGCCTTCGCCGGCCCCGACGGCTTCCAGGTCAGCCCGGTGCCCTGGGACCGCGAGGCCCGGGTGCGGATGCCGGTGCGGGTCTGGCGGGAGGCGATCGACCGGCACTTCCCCGACAGCGGCTGGCTGCGGCTGCCGGACGACGTCATCGACGAGCTGCTGGCCTACCGCTCCCGGCGGGCCCTGCCCTCCTGGGAGGCGACGGTGCGCGAGCTGCTCGCGGCGGCGGCGATCGGCGGGACGGCCCCGTGAGCGGCTACCCGGAACGGATCGAGCACGGCTTCGCGGCCGCCCGGCGGATCGCCGACGCGGTGCTGCTGGAGGGCCACGCGCTCTCCCCGCACCGCGCCCCGGCGGCCGAGGGCCGGCTGGGCCGGCAGTCCGGCGTCCTGGTGCCGCCCGAGTACACCGCGCAGGGCGGCGAGCACTCCCACCAGCGCACCGACTGCCTGATGGAGGCGCGCGGAGGGGACGTGCTGGCGGTCGAGCTGCGCTTCCTGCGGGTCCAGCGGCGCACCGTCGAACGGGCCACCGTCGCCGGCTTCGAGTCTGTGGAGCGGTTGGAGCTGGCGGACCGGGAGCTCGTCGAGGGGTCCGAAGGGGCCGAGGAGCGGTTCGAACTCGTCTTTCCCGTCGAGGAGTTGGAAGAGGGGGTGGTGCAGCGGGCGTTCCGGCTGCCCGGCGTCGGCGAGACCGGGCTGGTGCACGAGCGCGGCGCCGTCGTCGGCCGGGTGGTGCGGCGGCGCGAACAGGTCGACGGCCTGGTCCGGTTGCGGGCCGAGGCGGTGCCCGGCCCGTACCGGGCGCAGCGGTTGGTCGTGGACGTGGAGAACGCCTCCGCCTGGATGCCGCCCCGCCGGGCCACCCGCGACCAGGCGCTGCCGCGCTCACTGGTCTCCACCCACCTGCTGCTCGGGCTGGAGCACGGCACCTTCCTGTCGGTCGCCGACCCGCCCGAGTGGGCCCGCCCGGCCGTCGAGCGGTGCCGCAACGAGCGCACCTGGCCGGTGCTGGCCGGGCCGGACGGCGGACGCCGGGTGGTGCTGTCCTCGCCGATCGTCCTGGAGGACCACCCGCGGATCGCCCCAGATGGCCTCGGCAGCAGGAAACCGGAGGCCCGGGGCGCCGACGAGCGGGCCGAACGGCCCTGACGGCCCCCCGGGGGGCGCGGGCGCGGCGCCGGAGAGGAGTCAGCCCAGGAAGCGGCGCAGCGAATCCGCCAGGGCGCACACGAAGCCCTCCCGGACCTCCTCGGCGACCAGGTCGAGGGACAGGTACGGGTTGAGGTCCTCCAGCTCGACCAGGAGCAGCCGCCCGTCCGGCGCGCGGCAGGCGTCCACCCGCTGGATGCCATGGGCGAGGGTGTTCCACCCGACGAAGCCCCGGGCGAACTCCAGGTCGGCGGCGCTCGGCCGGTACGGCTCCAGCACCCAGCGGCGGGTCGGGTCGGGTGTGTGGAGGGCGTACTGGAAGGCGTCGTCCACGAAGTAGAAGGACACCTCGTAGCGGAAGTCGATCCGCGGCTGGACCAGCACCTCGCCCCAGGCGAGGGCGTCCAGCTCGCCGCGGGTGAGGAAGCGCAGGCCGATGCTGTCGGCGCCCTCCCGGGGCTTGACCGCGTAGCGGTCGGCGGCGGGCAGCCGGCCGAGGTCCTGCGGGCGGTCGACGGTGGGGATGACCGGGTACCCCTCCTCGGTGAGGTCCAGCAGGTACCGCTTCCCGGCCATGTCGCCCCGCCCGGTCAGCGGGTTGTAGACCCGCACGCCGTCGGCCAGCGCCCGGGCGCGGAACCGGGCGTACTCCTCCCGGTAGTGCAGCACCGGCCCGCTGTTGCGCACCACGACCGCGTCGAAGCGCCCCATCAGCGCCCGGGCGTCCAGCGGGTGGCACAGGGCCAGGTCGAACCACTCCCGCAGCCGGGAGGTGAGGAGGACGTCCTCGTCGCCGTACCGGCGCCCGCGGGCCGGGTAGGCCAGGTCGGTCACGTACAGCAGGCTGGGCCGGTCGGGCACGGGCACTCCCTCGGTCGGTGGGCGGAGGGGTGAATCTACCGTCCTCCGTCCGGACCCCCGGGGACGAGGGCCTCACATCCGGGACCTCAGCACGTCGACCTCGCAGCCCGGCGCGGACGGGTCGAAGCCGTGCTCGACCAGCCAGCGGACCACCAGCAGGCTCCGAAACGACCACCACGCCCGGATCACGTCGACGTCGACGTCGGTGCCGTACCCGGCGAGGACGTCGGCGAGGCGCTCCTCGTGTCCGAGGGTCAGGACGGCGAGGTCGAACAGGGCGTCACCGCGGGCCGCCTCGGACCAGTCGATGAAGCCGGTGACCTCGTCGCCGTCGACGAACACATGGGTGATCTGCAGGTCCCCGTGGGTGAACACCGGCGTCCACGGCCGGAGCGCGCGCTCGGCGATCCGGCGGTTGCGGATGACCAGGTCGGCGGGCAGGACGCCGTTCGCCAGGAGCCACTCGCACTCGCCGTCGAGCTCCGCCGCCAACGCGTCGACGCCCCGGCCGGGCCAGGGCGGCAACGGCGCCTCGTGCAGGGCCCGGACGGCGGCGCCCGCCGCGACCCAGGCCGCCCGCGACGCGGTCGACGGCTCGCCGAGGCGGCCGAGCGCCGTCCCGGGGAGGGCGGCGATCGCGAGCACCGGTGGCCTGCGCCACAGGACTTCGGGGGTCGGCACCGGCGCGAGGGCCATCGCCTCGACCTCGACGTCGGTGCGCGCGGGGTCGCCGTCCACCTTCAGGAACACGTCGCCGACGCGCAGGGTCGCGCGCTCGGCGTGGGCGACGACGACCTCGACCTCATCCATGGCGCCCAGTATCGCGGGGCGGCCGTCGGCGGCGCCGGGAATATCGCGTACGACAGCGGCGGCGGGGGCGGGCGGGGGCGCGTGTGTTCGGGATCCCGCGCCTGTCGGGCGGTCAGTTCCCGTCCCGGCCCGAGGGTCTGGTGTAGAGGGCGGCGGCGCGGCGGGTGGCGTCGGCCAGGCGGGCGCGGAGGTCGGGAGGGTCGAGGACCTCGGCCTCCGGGCCGAGGCGGAGGAGTTCGAGATAGCCGATGTCCCAGGTCTCGACCGGCAGGGTCACGGTGACCCAGCCGTCGGCGTCCGGGGCGCCCGCGGTGGCGAGGGCGTCGGCGGCGACGGTGGGTTCCAGCAGGACGGCGAGGTTCTCGACGGCGACGGGGCTCAGGCGGACCACGGCCCGCTCGCGCAGCATGGCGCGGGTGAACTCCCGTGCCGCGGTGGCCCAGTGGTCGGCGAGGTCGAACTCCGGGTCGCGCTCGAAGCGTTCGTCGCCGGCCTCGGCGGTCTCGAAGCGGTCGACGCGGTACGAGCCGATCCGGCCGGACGGGCCGCGCGCCGCCAGGTACCACCGGCCGGCTTTCAGGACCAGGCCGTACGGCTCCAGCCGCCGCTCCCGGGTGCCGCCGCGCGCCGCGTAGCGGCCGTGGAGCACGCGGTCCTCCCACACGGCGCGCGACACCTCGGCGAGCAGCGGCGGCGCCTCGGCGTCGCGGAACCAGGCCGGTGCGTCGAGGTGGAAGCGCCGGGTGGCGGCGGCGGGGGCGTCGCCCAGGGCGGCGGCGACCTTCAGCCGTGCGGCGAGGGCGTGCCCGGCCAGGCCCATGTCGCGCAGCGGGCCCGGGAGTCCGGCCAGGTGCAGGACTTCGGCCTCGGCGCGTTCGAGGCCGGTGAGGCGGGTGCGGTAGCCGTCGACGAGCCGGTAGCCCCCGCCGCGGCCGCGGTCGGCGTACACCGGCACGCCGGCCTCGACCAGGGCGGCGACGTCCCGCTGCACGGTGCGTTCGGAGACCTCCAGCTCGGCGGCGAGCTCCGCGGCGGTCATCGCCCGCCGGCTCTGGAGGAGCAGCAGCAGCGCGATCGTCCGGCTCGCCCGCACGTCGTTCCCTCCGTCGCCCGTCGTCGGTGCGCGCCCGGTGGTACGCCGGCCGCGCGGGACCATTCTCGCCGGGCGCGGCGGCCCGGCCCGCCCCGGCCGCGGGGGCGGGCCGACCGTCGGCGCCGGGCGTCCGGCGGGGCGGGCCTGCGCGGCCGGCGGTGCGCGGTGCTCAGGCGCAGGAGGCCCCGGCCGGGTCCGGGGCCGGCACGGGCGGGGTCACACCTGGCCGGCCTCGCCCGGCTTCCCGCCGAGCTCGGCGGGGTCGGCGGCGAACACGGCCATCCACTGCGGGTGCAGCCGGTAGTAGACCACGTCGTTGTCCCAGTCGAAGGCGTCGTCGCCGTAGAAGTCCTGGAAGTACGCGAGCAGTTCCGGCCAGTCGGCGGCCGGCTCGCCGCCGTGGGGGTTGAGGACCTCCACGGTGCCGTGGGTGAACACGCCCAGCTCCTCCCCGCGCAGGTGCGCGGCGCTGACGGCGGGCCGGGCGGCGAGGTGCCGGGCCTTGGCGGCGCCGACCGCGGTGCCGAAGTGCCACTTCCCGTGCAGGAAGTGCCCGTCCACACCGCTGATCCGCGGCTCGCCCTTGGCCGTCACGGTGGACAGCGCGAGCGTGCACATGCCGGTGAGCACGCCGGTGAGCTGCTCGGCGGTGAGCGTGCGCTCGCTGCTGATGATCGACCGCAGGTGGGCCGTGGAGCGGGCGAGCGAGGCGTCGAGGAGGGCCTGGAGCCGGTGCAGCTCGTCGGGTGTTTCGCGCATGGGGTTCCCTTGTCCGTTCGTCGTCCCGGCCGGTGCCACCACGGCGCCGACCGGCACCCCCACTGTCCCGGTGAAACCCGACATCCTCTGTCGGGTTTCCCGCGCCGCCTCGGCGACGGGCCGCACCGACCGGGGCCGCCGACCGGGGCGTCCCCACCGTCCGTCCCTATCGCAGCACGGATTCCAGGAAGTCGCTGCCGAGCCGGGCCACGACCGCGTTGTCGAGCTGGTGGAGGACGTAGCGGCCCCGCCGCCGGGTGGTGACCAGCCCGGCCTTCTTCAGCACGGCGAGGTGGCGGGACACCTCGGGGGCGGTGACGCCGTACGCGTCGGCCAGCTCGTTCGTCGAGTAGCTGCCGCGCGCGAGGTTGCGGCACAGGCGCATCCGCAGCGGATGGGTCAGCGCGTCCAGGCGCAGCCTGACCGCCTCCACGGACTCGGCGCCGCCGATCTCGTGGGCGGCGGCCGGGTACTGGATCACCGGCTGCCAGCCCGGCCCGTACAGGGTGAACAGGTGCGGCCAGCCGAAGGCGGTCGGCAGCAGGGTGACGGCGCTGTCCCCGGCCCGGGTGCGGCCGTGGAGCAGCTTGTCGACCACGATGCGGCTGCCGTGCTCGTCCTCTTCCAGGCTCAGCGCCGGGGACGCAGCCGCGAGCGCCTCCGCCAGGCCCTTGCGGCGCAGCAGCTCGGTCTTGTGCTGGGCGTCGGCGGCGAGCTGGGCGCGGACCCGGCGCCAGGTGTCGGCGAAGAACGCCTGGTCGCAGTCCTCCAGGAGGCGCCGGATCCACGCCCGGGTGGCGGTGGGGTCGGCGAGCATCCGCTCGACGAACGCCGCCTGGCGCGGGCCGCGCGCCGCCGCCAGGTCGAGCGCGCGGCGCCGCGCCCACGCGTCGACCAGCGGCGACGGCAGGCCCTTCGGGTAGTGGCTGGTGCTGCAGGAGATCTCCAGGGCCGTGCCGACGAACCTCTCGTCGTCCATGCGGTCGAGGTCGTCCAGCTCCTCGGCGAGGGTCTGCCGGGGCCGGGCCGGCATCAGGAAGTCGGAGCGCGTCGACCGCCACATGAACTCGGCCTCCAGCAGTCGGTCGGCCAGCTCCGGTGCGAGCGCGGCGGAGGTCGCCGTCGTCCACGCGTGCAGCCGCGCGTGGTGGGCGGGTTCGGCCAGCGCGTGCAGCGCGTTGCCGAGCTCGGCCAGCGGCGAGGGGCAGAAGGTGATCCGCTCGTGCGGCAGTCCGGTGATGTCGATGGTCACGCTCACCCCCCTATGGTGCAGGGCCTCTGACGTGCGGGTTCGGGCGGGGGGAGCGGTCGCGCCATTTGACGGGGGCCGTCAATCGACGGGACTTGCCGGGCGGTCGGGGTGCACGGTGGGCGCATGAACGCACTGCAGCAGCACCTCCTCGACAGTCACCGGGCCGCCCAGCACGCCGAACCGGCCCCGCCCGTCCCCGGCACCCACGACGTCGAGGTGCTGCGCGCGGCCCGCGACCGGCGCCGCTTCGAGGCGGTCCTCGCCGGCCGCCCGGCCACCGGCCGCCTCCGGCTGGCGCTGCGCCTGGCCCTCCGCCGCCGGCTGCGCCCCCGGGCATGTTAGGGCGTGTCTGACACTTCCCGCCGGGTGCGCGACGCTCCCCCAGCCTTCGGCCGGGAGGTACCCCCAGGGCACAAGCGCACCTCGCCGCGTTGTCGTCGGTCGCCAATGGCCCCCAGCCTCCGGCCGGGAGGTGCCCCCACCGCAGTGGCTCCCTCCTCCGCCTTGCGATGCACGCACCCCAACGCCGCGCCCTGATCCGACGCGAATTGTCAGACACGCCCTGGGCCCAGCGGACCTGGTGGAGGCCCCGCCGCCGGGGGAAGTGCCGAGCTCGGCGGGCCGGGCGGCAGGGCCGGCGCGGGCGGTCCGCAGCGGGGTCCTGGCCAGGTGGCCGAGGGCCACATCGGGAGGCCGGGGGTGTGGGCGACCGACATAGGGAGGGGCACTTCGGCAGCCCTAGGGTGTCCCGGACCGGACACCTCGGCGTGGAGGAGTGAACGCGTATGCGAAGAGGACTGGGCTGGGTGCTCGCGGGCGTGCTGGCGCTGGTCGGTGCGGCCGTCCCGGCGGTGCCGGCGGTGGCCGCCACGGCCGCGGTGCCGTCCCACCTGACCCTGGAGGCGACGTACGGCAGCGTCGCCAACGGCTGGGAACGCGTCGAGCGCTACCTCGACACCACCACCGGCTTCCGGCAGGAGCAGTACCCGCCGGACGGCCGCGGCGACCAGGACGGCCAGCGGCTGACCTTCTTCGGCGGCGTCAAGCAGCCCTACTCCGGCCGCTTCCTGCTCTACTCGGCCCCGGGCTGGAACACCGGCTCGCACCAGGTCCCGGTGCTGCTGGTGCACGGCGCCAACGACAACCCGGACCGCGCCTGGGCCAACCCCGGCGAGTCCGGCGGCTACGGCTGCGGCTCCGCCTCCTGCCCGAACACCGGGCTGATGCAGAACCTGGCCGGGCGGGGCTACCGGGTCTTCGCGATCGGCTTCGCGCACAAGCAGGGCGACAACCTGATGCAGGCCCAGGAGGTCGGCGACGCCGTCGCGCTGATCCGGGCCAAGCTCGGTGTCCCGCAGGTGGACGTGGTGGGCTGGAGCAAGGGCGAGATGTCCTCGCGGGCCTACGTGTCCTCGGTGAAGCCCTCCTGGGGCCGCCCGTACGCGGGCGACGTGCGCAAGCTGATCACCCTCGGCGGCCCGAACGGCGGCTACGACTACCCGTTCGCGCACGGCTGGGCGCACGACTTCTCGATCTGGCCGCAGTGCGGCGGTGCCGTCAACGCCCCGTCCCCGCACCTGCGGATGACCTGCTACGGCACCTACACCTCGCACCCGGAGTTCTCCTTCACCCCCACCAGCGGCTATGACGTCTACCCCGGGCAGCGGCAGATGCTGGCCCGCTGGGACTCGGTGTTCGGCATCGACCAGACCCAGCAGGACTGGTACACGACCTACCACGGCGGGCAGGGCTTCTTCACCGACGGCGGCGGCATCCAGGCCGCGATCAACGCCGGCTCGCTGATCGCCCCGCTGCAGCAGGCCGGGGTCCCCTCCTCGGTGACGTCGTACCTGCTGGCCGGCGGCACGCCCAGCATCGTCGGCATCTTCAACGAGAACCGCGGGCCCAGCGACGGCGTGGTCTTCGTCGCCAGCGCGCTGGACACCACCGGCTTCGGCACCGTCGGCGGGACCGCGCTGATCACCCTCGCCAACCACCTGCAACTCGGCTGGGACAGCGCGGCGAGCGCGCAGGTCGCCGGCTGGCTGAACTGAGGACCACCCGGATGATCGTCGAACGACCGGTCGCCACCGACCGGCTCACCGTGAACTACGCCGAGATCGAGGGCCGCACCGGGGAACCGGTGGTCCTGGTGCACGGCAACGTCTCCTCCGGCGTCTTCTGGCACCCGACCATGACCGCCCTCCCCGAGCGCTACCGTCCGCTGGCGCCCGACCTGCGCGGCTTCGGCGGCACCGAGCCGCTGCCGGTGGACGCCACCCGGGGCCTGCGCGACCACAGCGAGGACCTGCTCTCCTACCTCCGGACGCTGGAACTCGGCCCGGTCCACCTGGTCGGCTGGAGCATGGGCGGCGGTGTGGTGCTGCAACTGCTGCGCGACCACCCGGACCTGGTCCGCTCGCTCACCCTGGTCAACCCGGTCTCCCCGTACGGCTTCGGCGGCACCCACGGGGTGGACGGGCGGCTCAACTCGCCCGACGGGGCGGGCTCGGGCGCCGGCGGTGCGGCCGCCGAGTTCGTCCGGCTGCTGCGCGAGGGCGAACTCGGCGCCGAGTCGCCGTTCGCGCCGCGCTCGGTGCTGAACAGCGCCTACGTCAGCGAGCCGCTGGCGGAGCCGGACCCCTTCGTGGCCGCGATGCTGACCACCCGGACCGGGGAGGACCACTACCCGGGCGACAGCCGCACCAGCGACGCCTGGCCCGGCTTCGCCCCCGGCGGACGCGGGGTGCTCAACTCGATGGCGCCGACCCACTTCCGGATCGACGACCTGGAAGTGGTCGAGCCGAAGCCGCCGATCCTGTGGATCCGCGGTACGGCCGACGTGATCGTCTCGGACACCTCGCTCTTCGACCTGGCCCACCTGGGGGCGGTCGGCGCGGTCCCGGGCTGGCCCGGCGCCGACACCTGCCCGGCACAGCCCATGGTGGCGCAGACCCGCGCCGTCCTGGACCGCTACGCCGCCGCCGGCGGGCGGGTGCGCGAGGTCGCGGTCGAAGGCGCCGGGCACAGCGTGCAGTTGGAACGGCCGAAGGAGTTCCTGACGGCGCTGGTGGAGGCGCTGGACGGGGCGTGACCGGGACGGCCTGCGCGGAACGGCCCGTACGGGTGCGGCGTGAGCGGCTCGGCGTTGAGCGGCTCACGGCGAACGGCCGGTCGACCTTCGGGTCGACCGGCCGTCGCGGTGTTGGCGTTCCGGTGTCCCGGTGTCCCGGTGTCCCGGCGTTCCGGTGGCCGCACGGCAGCGTCGGCGCCGCGCCGGAGGGATCGTCACCCTCGCCCCGGAGCGCCGGAGTCGGTCCGGGGCGGTCCGGACCGGGTGCGGGGGTCGAGGAGCCAGGTCACCGGGCGGGCGGGGTCCGGGTCGTAGCGGCAGGAAGCGCCGGTGCGGACGGTGTCGCGCAGAAGCCTTGCCAGTGGGGCGTCGTGGCGGGCGACGCGGTCCAGAGCGGCGACGACGGCCTTGCGCACGGCGACCCGGGCGCGTTCGTCGGTGGAGCCGAAGCGGCGCCGGCGCCCGCCGAGACCGGTGGCGGCGCGGATCTCGTCCAGCAGCGCCTCGCGTTCCAGCCGCAGCCGGTCGAGGCGGCCCTGGTCGGCCCACTCGGCGGCGTCGTCCAGTTCGGCGTCGATGTCGTCCAACCGGCGGTGGTAGGCGGCCAGGGCCTGCCGGTCGGCGATCTCCCCGGTGTCGGACTCGGTGACGGCGAGCCCCGGGTGGCCGCTCGCCGTGGCCGCGAGCTCGCCCGCGCTCACGTCGGTGCCCGGACGGCCGAGCAGCGTCCGCAGATGGTGCAGCCCCCTGAGGTCGGGCAGCGCGAACGTCGCGCCCTCCTCGCCGACGAGCCAGCCGGGCTCGTCGGCGCGGTCCTGGCCCGGGCCAGGACCCGCACCCGGGGCCGGCCCCGGGTGCAGGTGCACGGTGCGGGGACGGGCGGTCGGCGGGGGAGCGGGTTCGGCGAGCCGGCGCGACCACCAGCCGGCGCCGATCCGCCGGTAGGCGGCGACCGCGGCCCCGCGCGCCGAGGCCGCTCCGGGGAGTCCGAGGGCCGCCAGCGCGCGGTGGACGTAGTCGTCGACCACGCCGTGGAAGGTGACGGCCCCGGCGTTGAGCACGGCCCGGCCGGTGAACGGCGCGAGGAGCCGGGCGCCCTCGGCGGCGAGGTCGTGGCGGTGCAGCGTGGCGGCGACCTCGCTGAGGCAGGCGACGGTGAGCAGGAAGTCGACGTCGCGCGGCACCTTCGCGAACCCCGCGCCGGCGAGCAGGTCGAGCAGCCGCCGGGCCTGTCCGTCCTCACCGGCTGCCAGCCGGAGGACGGCCGCCTCGGCGGAGACCGACGGCACGCCCTCGGCCGCGCCGAACTCCTCGAAGGCGGCGGCCTCCCGCCGCAGCGCCGCCACGTCGCCCGACTGCCGTGCGCGGGCGGCCGCGAGGCTGTGAAGGACGGCGTCGAGGTCGGGCTCGGCCGCCTCGGCACCCAGCTCCCGGGCGGTGGCCATCAGACGGTCGGCCGTGTCGATCTCGTCGTGGACGAGGGCGAGCGCGGCGCGGCGGGAGGCGGCGAAGAAGGCCGGGCGCGCCCGGCCGGACTCCTCGGCGAGGGTGTCGAGCGCGCGCAGCTGACGCTGCACGGCGACGAGGTCCAGGCACTCCCACGCGGTGGTCAGCCGCCACAGGTGGCCGGTCAGCCGGCGCTCGGGGTCGGTCAGGTGCGCCGTCGTGTCGGCCAGGCGCTCGGCGAGGGCCAGCCGTTCCGCGAAGTCGTCCGGCCCCCAGTGCGCGACCAGCGCGGCGTCCAGGACCTCGGCGAGGACCGCGGGATCGCCCAGGCCGTCCGCGACGGCCACCGCCTCCCGTGCGAAGGCGACCGCCCGGCCCGCGTCGCCCCCGTACACCCAGGCCCGGGCCAGGGCGGCGGCCAGCCGGCACCGGCTCGCCGGGGAGACGGCCGCCGCGTACGCCTCGTGGATCAGCGCCGGGACCTGCCCCGGATGGACCCCGAAGCGCAGGCCCGACGGCAGTTCGAGCGCCGTCGCGGCCATGAGTTCGGCGTCCCCGGTCGCACGTGCCCGCTCGTAAGCCGCCAGCAGTCCGGCCCGGGTGTCGGCTGCTCGGACCGACCCGGCCTCCATAGCCAGATCGTACGGCGGGCCGGGAGGCGGCGCTCAGGGCCGCAGCAGGCGTACGGCCCGTGCGTGCTCGGCCACGCGGGCGCGGTCCCAGTCGCCGGTGCAGTACACCGACAGATCGGAGATCGAGCCCTCGGACACGTCGGCGCGGAACAGTTCCCGGCAGTACCAGGAGTCCCCGTCCTGCTCCCACCGCTCCTCGACCTCCAGCACGAAGCCGGTCGGGGTCGGGTCGAACCGGGACCTCGGGACCCGGCCCGGCCCCGGGTGCCCGGCGCGGCGCAGGGCGACCACGTCGTCGACCCCGCGTGCCTGCAGCCGCCACCGCGGCGAGGTGAAGTCGCAGAGGACGTCGGCCGTGAAGAGGCCGGTGGGCGGGGTGCCGGTCTCCAGGAAGGTGACGAGGTCGGCGGCGGTCCGGCGGAACGGGGTGGCGGTGGCGGCAGCGGCGGCGGGTGCGGTGCTCATCGCGGGCCTCCCTCGGCCATGGCGGTGTTCGCGGCCACGACCTCGGTCGTCCGCCGCAGCGCGTCGGCAGGGCTGAACTCGACGGTCTCCGTCCCGGCCGAGACGACCGGTACGTGGCCGGGCGGGGCGTAGTACGCGTCGCCGGCGCGGTAGGTCTCGATGTGGTCCCGGTAGCGCAGGACCAGTCGGCCGGCCAGTACCAGGCCCCAGTGCGGGCACTGGCACCGGTCGTCGGGCAGCCCGCGGAACGCCTCGGTGGCGTCGGCGTCGGCGGGGAAGGTCTCGAAGGAGACGGTGTAGCCGTCCAGGTCGACGTAGCGGCCCTGGATGACCGGTGCGTCGACGAGCAGCGGCGCCTCGTCCTTGCGGGTGCGCGGCATGATGACCTCCGGTGTCGTTCGAAGCGGGACACCCTGAAGGCGTGAGTCGGGGGACTCACAGTGTGACGTCACAGCCGGGTGCGGGTGCGGGTCCGGGCGCGGGTGGGACGTCGGCCCCGGACGCGCGGGAAGGACGCCCCCTCCGCCCGCGGCACACAGGGGGCCTCGCGGTAGGGCCCAGCGCGCGGTCGGCGGCCCAGGGTTGAGCGGCGGCAAAGGGGCGGCGGTTGACTGGGGGTCAGGCCGCTGCACGAGGGGCGTCGGCGAAACCAGGGAAGCGGCCCGACGGGGTGGCGACGGCGCCCTTCTGGACGGACGCGCCCGGAAGCGCTCGCGCCCTGGACGGTTGTCACGTCTGGCGGGCCGGCCGGGCGGGCATATCACCGGCACCCGGCGACGGGCCCGGCCGCGACTCCCCCACGAAGCGCAACCGGGCCCCGGCCGGCCACCGGGCCTGGGCGCGACTCCCCCCACGGAGCAGCACCTGGGCCCGCATCCTGCTCAACCAGCGACACGCAGCGTACATGCCATCTACACCCAGCGCTACCTGGTTGTCGCGGGGCGGCTTCGCCAGTCCCCGTGACCGGCTCGGTGGGCGGGATGACAGACAGCGGGCGAGCGTGGTCGGGGTGAGGCCACCGGAAGTCCTTGCCGGCGGAGACGCTCTCCCCGGAGCGGTCTCGGTCTTCGGTGGGCGTTTTCAAACGGCCACCGCCGTAAGGGAGTTGCGGGCACGGGCGGTCATCCGTTCTCGCCCGGCATCCGGGGGTCGGAGACGAGGTAGTCGGCGTGGCCGCCGTGTTCGCCAGGGGGCCGCGCGGCGCGCTGCTGCCTCGGCTACCTGGTGATCCAGGTGCCTTGGGTGGGGTTCCAGTGGATGACGGCGTTCTGGAAGCGCTGGGCCTTGCCGCCGTTCTCGTCGAGTTCGTCGGTGGTGGGGTAGCCGAGGGCGGCTTCGCGGCCGTTGGCGGCGAAGGCGTCGTGGATGGCTCCGTGGACGGTGTGGGTGCCGGTCTTGGGGGACCAGAGGAAGAGGCCGTGTTCGAAGTACTGGTAGCGGCCGCGGGTGCCGTCGGGGGCGGTGGCGGCGTCGGCTTCGTCGGTGGTGGGGAATCCCCAGTGGCGTTCGGCGTCGGTGTTCCAGAAGGTGGTGAGGACGTCGCCGTAGACGGGGTGGGCGTCGTCGGGGTGCCAGAGGATGATGCCGTTCTGGAACTGCTGGAACCGGCCGCCCAGCGAGGAGTCGCGCTCCCCGGTGACCGGGGCCCCGAGCACGCTGCCCGCCCCGCCCATCGCGGCGTACTTGGCGCCGATCGACCCGTACGGGACCAGGTCGTCCAGCCGGTCGTACCGGCGGGGCGAGAAGCCGCGCAGCCCGTTGGTCCAGGTGTCCTCCTGGGCCACGTAGCCGTAGTCGATCTCCTCGCGGACCACCGGCTGGGTGTGCGCGCCGTCGGCCCACCGCACGAACAGGGCCACGTGGTCGGTGCCGCCGGAGTCGCGCAGCAGGGCGTCACCGGGCTGGAGGTCCCCGGCGGCGAGGTCGGAGGTGACGTTCCACAGGGACCAGGTGGTCAGGGAGGAGCTCAGGTTCCAGGCCATGGACACGAAGCCCGAGCAGTCCGGGCGGTAGCAGCCGAACCGGTTGTCGTGGCAGCCGTTGTTGTCGTACGGCACCCTCTCGTCGATCCAGGACTGCGCGCGGTCCAGGACCTCGCCCCGGCCGATCGGCCCGTCGGGGGAGGAGGCGGCGGCCGGCGGCGCGGCGCCGAGGCCGGCCGTCACGGCGGCCAGCAGCAGGGCCGCGAAGCGCGCGGCGCGACGCCCGACCGGGGACGGCGAGGGTCGGTTGAACGATGGCATGGGTCCGCCTTGCGGGGTCAGTGGGTGGTCCAGGTGCCTCGGGTGGGGCGCCGGTGGATGACGGCGTTCCGGAAGCCGGTGCCGGCCGGCAGGCCGGTGCCGACCGGCCGGGGACGTCGCCCGGCGGGTGTCACGGGTTGATGCCGTCGTACTGGAGCACCCGGTACGGCGACTGGCCCTGCTGTCCGTTCCACTGCGAGACGATCAGCGTCAGGGAGTCGGCGCCGGCGCTGCCCGGGTGGATGTAGCCGCCGTAGAGGGACGGCAGCTGCGGCCGGCCCCAGTGGCTCGGCGGCCAGGCGGTGTTGCCGGCGATCTGGACCTTGGGCGCCGTCCACACCGCGTCCGGGCGCGACGCGGTGCGGGTGCAGATCGAGTAGTCGGTGACGTCGAAGTAGCTCATGCAGTACCTGCCGCCGATCCGCTTGACGGAGAACTCCCCGATGTTGTTGCCGGAGAGGATCACCGACGGGCCGACGGCCGTCGTCCACTGCCAGGAGCCGTTGAGGTAGGCCCAGTTCTCCTGCGCGCCGAAGTTCCCGGCCCGGAAGTCGTCCGGCCGGATCCGGAAGAGCTGGATGGCGCCGCCGTCGGCGGTGTTGCGGTGGGTGCCGTTCCAGCGCTTGGAGAAGACGTAGAGCCAGCCGTCCGGGTCGATCCCGGCGAAGGACCACATCCCGTACATGGACTGGTTGGTGCCCTGGGTGTCGCCGGGCCAGTGGTAGGGGTAGTCCCGCCAGGTCACGCCGTGGTCGTCGGAGTAGGCCACCCCGGACATCAGCGAGCCGTCGAAGCCGGCCGGCGGGGTCCAGGTCGCCACCGAGGTGTACTGGATGTAGGTGCGGCCGCCGAACTCGATGCAGTCGTTGGGGATGCGGCTGAACTCCCAGCCGTGGCCGTTGTCCGCCTGGTGCGCGTAGTCGAACAGCTGGTTGGCCTGTCCGCCGGTGGGCATCGCCCAGGTGAAGGAGATCGATGAGCCGCCGCTGCGGTCGAAGTCCGCCTGGGCGAGCATCACCGGGGAGCCGAGGTACGGGTCGCGCTGGGCCGGGTTGGCCCAGGCGTCGCCGAAGACGTAGCCCCAGGTGCCGTCGTGCTCCCGGAAGTACGGGATGTCGAGGTCCCCGGAGCCCAGGCCCTGGGCGCTGGCCGAATCGCCGGGGGTTTCGCAGAGCGGGGTGCCGTTCTGGCCCAGGGTGGTGGCGGTGCCCGCGCGGGCGGGGCTCGCGGCCGTGCCGAGCAGGCCGGCGCCCAGCGTCAGGCCGGCGCCGGCCCGGAGCACGGTTCGGCGGCTGGGCTCACCGTGGGCGGGCCGGGGAGCGTTGGACATCGACGGGTCCTCCTTGGGGGTGGTGACGTGGTGAACACGCCGGCGCGCGCTGGCGGCGCGTGCTGACGGCGTGTGAAGTACCGCACACGGCCCATCCGGTGGAAAGCCGGGGCGCGGCACCCCGGGAGCCGGTTTGATTCCTGGCATGACTGGCGCAGGAGCCGGGGCGCCGCGTCCATCGAACACGCCGCGGGTCGCGCTGTCACGTGCCGGTGACCTGCTCGGACAAACGCCGGACAACGTCAGGACAAGCACCGGACGGGAAGTGAGGGGACGAACGGGTGGGACGGCAGGAACAGCCACTGGACGCCGGGGACGGACCCCTGGTGCTCTTCGCGCTCGAACTCAGGGAGCTGCGACGCCAGGCCGGCAGCCCGCCGTACCGGCGGCTCGCCGCGCGCACCAACTACTCGGCCTCCACGCTCGCCGAGGCGGCCGCCGGCCGCCGGCTGCCCAGCGACGCCGTACTGGCCGCATTCGTGGCCGCGTGCGGCGGCGACCCCCAGGAGTGGGAGCGCCGGCGGGTCCGTACGCACCGGCTGATCACCCGGCCGCTGGTGGCGGCGGGGCCGCCTGGCCGGACGGTCGCCGGGGCGGAGGTGGCTGCGGAGGTGGCGGTCGCGGAGGCGACCACGGACAAGCCCACGGACAAGCCCGCGGAGGAGCACGCGGCGGTGACCACGGCGGCGACGGGGGCAGGGATGAACGGGGCAGCGTCCGGCGGGCCTCCGGCGGCTGGGGTGCGGACGGCACCGCGGTACGGGCACCGGCGCCGGCCGGTCGTGCTGCGCCGGGCCTTCGGCTCCGCCGGCGCCGTCCTCTTCGCGCTGACCTTCGGCATCTGCGTCCAGGGGGACTCGCCCGCGTCGGGCGCCATGGCCCCGGTCAGCGCCGGGGCGCCGGCCCAGGACCCGGCCCGCTGGCTCCGCCCCGGCACCGACGTCCCGGCCCGGTACCGGGGCCCGATCATCGAGGCGGGCACCGGCTGCTTCGAACCCGAGGTCACCCCCGCCCTGATCGCGGCGATGCTCAAGGCGGAGAGCGGCTTCGACCCGGACCTGAGCGACCCGGCCGCCGACGAGTACGGCATCGCGCGCTGGACTCCGCGGGTGCTGCGCCACTACCTGCCGGCGGGCCGTCAGGAGACCGTTCCCGAACCGCCCTTCAGCGCGGAGGACTCCATCCTGGCGGTGGGCCGGATGCTCTGCGCCATCGCGCCCGAGCTGCGGGGCGTCGAGGGCGACCCGGCGCTCAACCTGGCCGCCGCCTACCGCACCTCCACGTGGGTGGTGCGCGGGTACGACGAGGCGAGGCTGGCCTCGATCCGGCCGTATCTGGACCAGGTCCGCGGCAACATCGAGCGCTACCGCCCGGTGCGGCCCGAACCGCGGCGCCGCTGAACCGGTCGGTACCGCTGAACCGGCCGGTACCACACCGGGCCATGTCACGCCGGGCCGGCGCCGCACCGGACGTCGGCCGGCCGGACACCCGCGCGGCCCCAGGGCCGGACACCCGCCGGGCCCCGGGTCAGGGCGACGCCGCGCGACCCAGGGGCAGCAGGTACTGGATCGGCTCGTCGAGGTCGTCGAGGGCGAGGAGTTCGTGGGCGAGGTCGTCGAAGAGGCCGCCGAGCGGTGTGGTGCCGAGGCCGAAGGCGGCGGCGGTGAGGAGGAGGTTCTGGGCGAGGTGCCCGGTCTCGACGAGCCCGAGGCGCAGCGCGCGCAGGCCGTAGCGGCGGCGCAGTGCGGCGAGGTCGAGGTGGACGGCGAGCACCGCGGGCGCCTCGTCCACCACGAGGGCCTGCGGGTCCGAATCGGGGCGGGTGAGGTAGTAGGACAGGGCCTTGAGCTGGTCGATGTCGGGCGCCGGGCCGATCAGGCGCAGGGCGCGCAGCTCCGGCACGCAGTGGTAGGTGCCGGCGGGCAGGCCGTCGACGGCGAGGGCGACCAGCCGCACCCGGACGGCCCGCATGGCGCCCGCGCTCGGGTACGGGCGGTCGCCGGTGGGGCGGTTGGGCGCGTACGCGGACCAGAGCACGCCGCCCAGCTCACCGGCGGTGAGCGGACCGGTCAGCCGGCCCCGGGCGGAGCGGCGGTTGTGCAGGGCGTCGGCGAGGGAGACGGCGGGCAGCGGGTCGGCGGGCAGCGGGAGGTCGCCGGGCGCCGGTCGCGGGGCCTCGGCGGGCGGCACCGGTGCCAGCGCGGTGTCCTCGGGGCGCCCGATCTGGAACTTGCTGTGCTCCAGGTACTGGTGGTCGGGGGCGTGCCGGTCCTCGGGGAAGAAGGTGAACGGCCGGTCCGTCTCCAGGAGCGTCCGCCCGGCGAGCCGGCAGACCGCCCGCTCCTCGTCCGGACCGACTCCCAGCCGGTTGAACAGCATGTGCAGGTGCGAGGCCCACACCCGGCGCAGCCGCTCCTCGGACTCCCGCGGTGCGCCGGCCCGCATCCGGGCGGCGGCGTCCGCCACCCGGACCGCCCAGTCGGCGAGCCAGGGCGTGGCCGTACCGGCGTCGAGCGCCTCGCGCAGGGCCGCGGCCCGGCGGGCCAGGGCCTGCCGCTGGCGGGCGAACACCGCGTTCACCCGGCTGTGCACGGCGGCCCCGGGCAGCGGCTGGAACTCCGTCACCCAGCGCCAGCCGGCGGCGTGGCGCCGCAGCCAGCGGGCGGACGCCAGCTCGTCCAGTCCCAGGGCGTGGGCGGTGGTGTGCGCCAGGTCCAGGGCGACGGGCAGCCGGGCGCCGGGGGAGGCGTCGAGGGCGCGCAGGGCATGGACGGCCGTGCGGGTGGAGTGGGTGAAGAGTTCCTCGGCGACCGGCAGCAGCGCGGGCCCGCCGTAGCGCTCGGTCTCCGGCTCGTACGGGACGGCGGTGACCTCACCGTGCCGGGCCGTCCACGGGCCGTCCGGCGGGGTGTACGGGGAGGCGAGCCGGGCGAGTTCCTTCGCCACGGTGTCCGGGTCCTCGGCCGGCTCCCGGAAGCGGATCCGCAGGTGCGGGCCGCCCTCGCCGTAGCGGATGAAGAACCAGCCGGCGCCCGCGAGGCGGTCCATCAGCGGCGCGAGGTCCTCGGTGACGAAGGCGTCGGTCTCGGGGGCGGGCAGCGGCAGGGCCAGGTGCAGGCTGTGCCAGGGGGCGGTCGGCGGCTGTCGGGTCGTCATCGCGTCCTTCCCGGACGGCAGGGCGGGGATCGAGCGGGACATCAGGGGAACCGGCGGGACATCAGGGGAACGGGTGGGACATCAGGGGAACGGGTGCGGGTGGAGCGGCAGTTCGTCGTGACGCAGCGGGCGCGGGGTGCGGCCGAGCCGGTACGGGACCTCCAGCAGCCGCGGCAGGCCGTGGGTGCGCCGGTTGGCCTCGCCGAAGGTCATCGGCAGCGTGCCGGGGACGATCACCTTGGCGCAGTACAGTCCGAGCCGGTCGCGCACGCCCGGCTCGTCCTGGCGGACCACCACGACCTCCAGGGCCTGACCGGCGAGCCGCTCGACCGTCCGCTCCAGCAGCGGCGTCAGGTCGTCCACGGGCTCGGGCGCGTCGGGCCAGCGCTCCCGCCAGGGCACCGGGGGCGGGCCCGCGAACAGGAAGTCCAGGCGGGGCTGCGCCTCGGACAGGGTGTTGAGGCCGACGTGGTCGTCGAGCGAGACCACCAGCTCGGGCCGCTCCAGCATGGTGCGCAGGCGCCGCGGGTCGCGCGGCCCGCCCGGTGCGGCGGAGCGGTGCGGCGCGTCCTGGACGTTGGTGACCACCTCGGCGACGGCGGAGCGGATCGCCGCCCGCGGGTCGTGGTGGGCTCCGGCGGCCAGGAAGGTGCGCGGGGCGTCGGGGTGGGTGCCCCGGTAGCGGCACAGCGCGAGCACCGACGGGATGCCCACGTCGTCGGTGGCGTCGAGCAGGGTGAGCCGGTAGCCGAGCAGTCCGGCGCGGTCGGCGAGTTCGGCCACCTCGGGGTCGTCGACGGGCACGGCGACGGCCGGCAGCGGGGTCCGCGCGTACCAGGCCAGCAGAAAGGCGTCGCGCTCGGCGATCTCGAACAGGCCGTACAGCGCGGCCTCCTCGGGGCTGTTGCCCAGGCCACAGCCGTTGGACGACTCGTACGCCACCCGGGGGCGGCCCGGGCCCGGCGGGTCCCAGTAGGCGAGGTGCTCGGGGACGGCTATCGGGCGGTCGTGGGTCAGCGACCAGCCGTGCACCCAGTCGAGCACCAGCTCCGGGGTGAAGGGGACGGTGGTGCGGGCGGGGTGGTCGCCGGGGTCGGGCAGGCCGAGCCGGACGGGGTCGAGGACGGCCTCGGGGCCGCGCTCGGCGACCAGCTCGGCGTAGGAGGCGCGCAGGGTGGTGCGGTGGCCGAGCGGACGCATGCCCGCGAGCCGCTCCACGCCCTCGAACAGGGCCACCCGCTCGCTGGAGCGGAAGTCCACCGACCGCCCGTAGCCGCCGTCGTCCCCCGCCCGGCCGTCGGTGACCAGGGCGGTGGTGAGGGCGAAGGCCGAGTCCTCGGTGCGGTAGAGGCGGCGGACCGGGCCGAAGCGCTCGTCGTGGAGTTCGGCGCGCAGCCGCTCGACGGTGGTCCGGTCGTTGGCGCCGCGCAGTACGGCGGGGTCGGGCAGCGGGCGGGGCGTGCGGGGCAGCCGGGCGGAGCCGGGGGCGTCCTCGGGGAGGGGGTGGCAGACGGGGCAGCCGCCGACCGGGCGGACCCGGTGGGTGGACCAGGTGGCGCGGTCGCCGTGGACCACGTGGACGGTGGCGTGGGTCGGGCCGGCCGGGGGGCCGTCGGAGGGCTCACCGCGGGTCTCGCCCGGGGTCTCGCCGGGGGGCGCGGGGGCGGTCGGCTCGGCGGCTTCGCCGGGTTCCTCGGCTTCGGCGAGGTCGGCGGCGAGGGCGGCCACCGCCTCGGAGAAGGCCGGGGTGCCGGTGCCGGCGAGGAGCAGGGCCGGGCTCTGCCAGGGCACCCGGCCGCCGGCGGTGGCGAGCCGCTGGAACTCGGCGCAGTGCAGGCAGGCGGGCGAACCGGGGTGCAGGACGGGGCCGACCACGGTCAGCGCACCGTCCTCGCGCACCGGCACCAGGCGGACGGGGTGCGCCAGGGCGTGCCGGCTGAGCTGCTCGGCCAGGCCGAGGGTCCAGGCGGTGAGGTGGACGACGGCGGTGCCGCTCGTGGTCGCCAGGGCCTGCTCGGGGGTGAGCACGGGGAGGTCGGTCACCGGTGGCCTCCGGCGGGCGCGGGCGCGGGCGCGGGCGCGGGCGCCGGGGCGGGCAGGAGGGCGGGGGCGGGGACGAGGGCGGTGAAGCCGCAGCCCGCCAGGGCGGCGGCCAGCGGGCGGGCGGCAGCCGTGCCGGGCCGCCAGGGGGCGGTGCGCAGCCCGGTCAGGCCGAGCAGCGCGGTCTGCAGATCCGCCTCGCGGTCGGCGAGCCCGGCGAGCCAGCGGCTCGTCCAGCCCTCGTCCACCCAGTCGACGAGCTGTTGCCCGGCGGCGGCCAACGGGGCGGCGGCGCCGCTGAACGAGGTGTGGTGGATGGCGGACAGCCCGAGGTCGCGGGCCGTCCGCCGGGTGAGGGCGTCCAGGGCGGCGACGGCGACCGCGTCGGCGGCGGTGGCCTCGACGGCCCGGCTCCCCTCCACGGTGGCCAGGTAGGCGGAGCCGGCGAGCCGACGGACCGTGAGGGCGGCGTCCCGGCCGAGGCGTCGGGCCAGCGCCGCCGTCCAGTGCCCGGCCTGCGGGTGCTCCCGCCACGGGGCCCCGGACGGCGTCCCGCCGTCGCCGCCGTCGCCGGGGGCGGCGGGGGCGGCGGGGACGGCGAGGGCGGCGCGCCGCAGCGCCCGGCCGAGGGCGTGCCCGGGGCCGGCGCCGACCGCGATGCCGACCGTGAAACCGACCGTCACGCCGTCCACGGCACCGACCGTGGCGCCCACGCGTCGCCCGGCGGCTCCCGGGTCGGCGGCCGCCGCCTGGAGCTCGGCGGCCCGGACGGCAGCCGCCAGCCGCGCGAGGTCGGTCCGGGCCGCCCCGGCCGCCAGGATCCCGTCCGGCGTACGGCAGGTGACCATCGCGGCGGGCAGCTGCGGCAGGTCGCCGGGGGAGGGCGCGTCGAGCACCCCGAGCCGGGCGTCGCCGAGCGCGGCGATGCGGCGCAGGGCCGTGTCGAGGTCCTCGGGCGGCTCGGCCGCGCGCCCGGGCCCCGCCGCCCAGGGGCGGTGCTCGGCGCGGAGCGGACGGGCCTCGGCGACGAGGACGGCGGGGCGGCCGGCGAGCAGCCGGGGGTCGTCCCGCGGGTCGGCCGGGTCCGGCAGCCCGGCCACGGCGCACAGCAGCCGCTGGGCCGTCGCGGCGGCGAGCAGCAGCGGCAGCGCCCTCGGGGCGGAACCGCCGTTGGCGCCACCGGAGTCGGGGCGCAGGCGCTCCGCGAGCGCGGCGAGATCGGCGCGGGCGCGCTCGGGGTCGGCGGGCGCGGTGACGAATCCGCCGTCCGGGCCGTACCACAGGCCGACGGCCACCGGCGGTTCGCCCGCGACGGCCAGCACCTGACCGGCGGGCAGCGCGGGCTCGGCGACGACCGTCGGCCGTGCCCCGCCCCGGGCGAGGGCGCGCGCCACCGCCCGGGCCGTCGCGTCGTCCGGGTCCGCCGAGGCGACCACCGGGTGCGCGGCGGCGAGGGCCGCCGCCGCGTCGCCGGGGCGGTCGGCCACCGAGCCCGGCCAGGGCGGCAGACCGGCGCCGTCGGGGTGGTCGACCAGCAGGTCGTGTTCGCGCAGCCGTGCGGTGACGGTGGCCAGCGCCGCCTCCACCTTGGGGTGCCCGGTCTCCGCGGTGGCCGCCGGGTCGCCGTCGAGCCGCGCGGACAGCACCTCCCACAGCGCGGGCAGCGAGCGGCTGCCCTCCAGGGTGAGGCTGGTGCTCCGGCCGCGCAGGTGCAGCCCCTCGCGCAGCGGGGTGACCGCCACGCCGGGGCGCAGGTGCGGGCGTTCGGTGACCGGTTCGGCCGTCACGCCGCCCCCTCGACCGCGCCGGTCACCTCGGCGATGTAGTCCTGCCACCGGTGCCCGGTGAGGTCCGGCACGCTGCGCACCACGAGGTGGGCGGCCAGGTAGCGTTCCACCGGCCGGACGTCGCAGATCGCGAAGAGCCGGTACAGGGCGTTGGTGCCGGTCCGGTAGACGAGGTAGTCGGCGCGGTCGAACAGCGTGCCGTCGGGGTCGCTGCGCGACAGCATCCGGTGGAACTCGCTGTAGCGGGTGCGCAGTTCGGCGTTCCAACGCTCGGCGGTGGCCCGGTCGCCGAGGGCCTCCGCGCGCCTGCGGTACTCCTCGCCGCGGCTGGAGAGGTCGACCCCGGCCGCCAGCAGCCGCTCGGCCCGGTGCCAGGCCGTGGCGGACCAGCGCGCCCAGTCCTGCTCCCAGCCCCGGGTGCCCCCGGCTGCCACTCGGCGGACCAGCTCCGTGACCGCCGGGCGGCCCTGCTCCCAGCGCCGCTCGAAGGCCGCCCGCAGGCGACCGTCCGGGTCCTCGTGGACGAGGAAGTCCTCCAGGTGGGAGAGGAAGGAGTAGTGCCCGCCGACCAGTCCGTCCGGATGGGTGCTCGCGTGCGCCGCCAGCGCCGTGACCGCCAGCTGCACCCGGGCCTGCGCGGTGTCGCCGTGCTCCCCGAGGAACGCGCAGGCCGACGCGATCGCGGGCAGCCCGCCGCGCATCAACTCATCGCGCAGCGCGGCCGGTTCGGCTCCGATCAGGGCGTGCAGGTCGGCCGTGGCCGCCGGGTCGACGGGTACCGTCCGGACGGTGTTGTCCGGCACCAGCGGGCCGTACGGCGGCGCGATCAGCTCGGCCCGTCCGGCGACGGCGGCCTCGGCGAGCAGCTGCTCCGGCGTGCGGTCGGCGACGGACGGGTGGGCGGCCGCCCACGCCCGCAGCACCTCGGCGGACTCCCGCGCCATGGCGGCCACGCGCTCGGCCGGCCCCTCCAGCCGCAGCCGCAGGTGCGGCCCGAACCGCCAGTGCCGCTCGACGTGGGCGCGCAGCCCCCGCTCCGTCGCCCGCAGCGCCAGCGGCAGGACGGCCTCGCGCAGGGCGGGCGCCTTGACGGGCTGGTAGTAGGTCAGGATCACGTCGACGGCCGTCCCGGGCGCGGGCCGGTCGGTCGGATCGCTCATCGGCTCACTCATCGGGCGACTCCTCGGCGCCGTGGCGGCGGTGCGGATGCGGGGCGGGCGGGCGTACGGGCGTGGCGGGGGCGGGCGGGGCTACGGGCGCGGCGGCGGGCCGGGCCGGACGGTAGGTCTCCGCGACGAGTTCGACCGTCCGGGTCGGTTCCGGCTGCCCGCCGACGAGGGGCAGGGCCTCCTCCAGCAGGGCGCCGTGCGGGTGGCGGGCGAGCCACCGGTCCAGGTGCCGCAGGTGGAGCGGGTTGCCGAGGTCGACGGGCTGCGGCTTGGGCGCCCGGAGCCGGTCGAGGAAGGCGTCGACGGGCGCGGCGTCCTCGGCGGGCCGGGCCACGGGGTGGAGGAAGAGCTGCTCGGGCAGGCCGAGGCGGGCGCGCCAGCGGGCGACGGCGGCGAGCGGGACGCCCTCCGGGCCGGGGTCGGCGGCGAGGTCGGCCCGCAGGGCGTCGAGGACCCCGGCCGGGAGGTGCCAGCGGCGGCGGGCCAGGACCACGTGCCGGTGGCGCAGCCGCGGGGTGCGGGTGACGGTGCCGCCGGGGGCGGGCAGGGCGGTGCGCGGCAGCAGCGGCTGGAGGGCGACGACGCCGTTCGGGTGGTCGGCGAGCAGCGGGGCGAGCCGCTGCGGCAGCATGATCGGGGAGAGGAAGCCCAGGTAGAGGACGTCGAGGTACTCGCCGGTGGAGCGCAGCCGGAACCGGAGCTGGTCGCTGTCGACGTCGTGGACCAGGTCGAGGTCGGCCTCGGCGAGGGCGGACCACCGGTGGTCGGGCCCGATCTCCTCGGCGAGCAGCAGCGGGTGCAGGTTGGCGTTGAAGCCGCCCACCGGCCGGAGCTGGGCGGCCCGCGCGTTCCCGCCGAGCCCGTCGCGGATCTGCCGGGCGACCTCGGCGGCGGCCCGCGGCTCGGTGGCGTCGAGGAACCGGCTGGTGAAGCGGCCCCAGCCGCAGTAGACGTGGTTGACGCACAACAGGCCGTCGGACGGCTCCCGTTGGACGAACCAGGAGTAGCTGAGCGGCCGGGCCGCCGTCCAGTCGGGCAGCCGGCCGGCCAGGGCGCGGACCCGGTCGGCGGGCAGCACGACCTCCCCGTCCACCTCCGGCAGGTCGGTGAACTCCCGTCGCAGGGCGGCGATCTCGTCGGGGACGGGGACGTCGGCCCAGGCGTCGCCGATGTCGGCGCCGAACTCCCACGGTGTGGCGCAGACGCCGCCGGCGCCGTACCGGGCGACGAAGCGGTCCCGGGCGGCCAGCCGGGTCAGGTGGCCGTGGTCGAACAGCTCGGCCAGCGCGGTGAGTTCACCGAGCGCGGCCCGGTCGGCGGGGCCCAGCCGGGGCTGCGGCGGCGCCGGGGCGTGGACGTCCTCGCTGAGCACGTTGAGCGGGAAGGCCTCCCCGGGCAGGGGCCGGCCGGCCTCGGCGAGCACCCGGCGCCAGTCGGCCGCCAGGGCGGCGAGCAGGCCCGGCCGGCGCTCGGCGGGCGCGGCCGGGTACGCCGCCGTGTCGTCGGCGAGCTTCCGTACGCTCCGGGCCAACCCGGCGTCCTCGGGCCAGGTGCCCAGCCAGGCGGCGAGCCGTTCCAGCGGCTCGGGGCTCTGCGGGTCGACCGGCTCGGTCGGGACCAGCAGCCCGGCGTCGAGGAGCCGGTCGACGAAGCGCCGGACCGCCGGGTCCTCGCCGGGGCGCCCGAGGGCCTCGGCGAGCCGTGCGACGAGCCGGTCCGGCGGGTCGGGGGTCTCGGCGAGGGAGGCGAGCAGCGCCAGCTCCGGCCGGGCGCCGAGCTCGACCTCCTCCTCGCGGCTGGCCAGGTAGCGGCCGCCGACGAACACCGTCCGGGTGCGCTGGTAGTGGGCCCGTCCGGCGTCGACGCGGGCGGCGCTGGTCATCCGGTGCGGCAGGCTCCGGCTGCGCCGGGGGTCGTCGAGCAGCGCCTGGACCAGCGCGCCGACCAGGGTCCGGTTCACCCGGACGACCGCGCGCGGTTCGGTCGGCGACTCGCTCCGGCACGGTTCGTCCGAGGCCCAGCCGACCGCCGTGAACCAGGACAGCGGGCTGCTCTTGCCGGTCGCGCGCAGCGCGTGGCGCAGGACCGCGGCCTCCTCCTTGCGGGCCCGGCCGCCCCGCCCGGCGCCCGGGTCCGAGGCGTTGACCACCGCGCGCAGCAGGTCGGCGCTGCCCAGTGCGACGGCGCGCCGGAACGCGGGCTCACGGCACACCGCGGCGAGTGCGGCCCGTTCCGCGGCCAGCGCCGGCGGCACGGCCCGCGCGAGCTCGTCCAGCAGCCGGGCGCGCTGCTCCCGCAGCTCCAGCCACCGGGCGAGCCGGGGGAGCCGGGCGGGCAGGTCCCCGAGCCGGTCGAGCTGCGCGGCGCGGGCCGCGCGGCCGTTGTGGAGGTCGCGGCGCAGCGGCAGGACGACCCGCCGGTGGAAGTCCTCGTCGTGTCCGGCCCGGCTGGCGTACAGGTCGTCGGCGAGCACGGGGCGCAGGGCGGCGTCGGCGGCCTCCGCGGCGGTGAGCCGCGCCAGCAGGTCCCGTACGAGAGCGGAGGGCGCGGACTGCGCGGCCCGGGTGAGCACGGCGGCGCGCACCAGCGCGTACGCCGAGGTTGACGTGGCGACCGGCGGCACGGGCGCCGACGGGGCACGGGTGGGCACGGCGGGCGACCTCCGATGCTGGCGGGTGGGGGAAGCGGGAACCCGGCGCGTTCGCGGCGGAACGCGCCGGGTTCCGTGGTGCTCCGGTCCTGAGCAGCACTGCTCGGTCCTGCTCGGGACCGCTCGGTGCCGCGACCCTCAGAGCTGAGTCGTGGGCGGGTGCACGATGCTGGAGTTGGAGGACGACTGGCAGGAGCTGGAGGCGGGGTTGCTGGAGGCTCCGCCCTCCGGCAGTGCGATGCTGTCCCGCAGCGCGGTGACGGTCAGCTCGCCCAGGTCGAGGTCGTCGAGCGCGAGGACGTCCTGCAGGTGGTCGGCCATGAAGGCTCCCGAAGGGTGTCGAAGGGATGGACCCGGCGGATCGTCAGGACGTCTCCGTGCCGGGCCCGCCGGACTCGGCGCACGAGGGCGAAACCGGTGGGAACACGATCCGGATCGGACCGGTCACCGGCCGGGCGCCACCGCGTCGCCGAGTGTAGGTCGGGTCGGTTCCGCCGAGTGGGCGCTGCGGTGATATTGGCTGGTAATCCGCTCCGGCCCGGCGGGGCGGTCCGCACCCGCCGGGCTCCGCGGTGTCCGGTTCGCCCGCATGCGTACGACCCTGAGCCCTGGACGGATCCGGCCCACCCGCCGCCGACGGGACGGTGCGACGGGGGAGACGGTCCGTCGGCGCCCTCGGGAAGCGGCAGCTCCGGCCCCGTACGGGCCGTCGACAGGTCCTTCACCCGGACTTCACGCCTCCTGCCCGACCGTACGACTCGCGTACCCGTGCCGAGGCGGTGGAGGGCCGGACCGGAGCCGTGCGGATTCGGCCAGCCGCCGGACCCGCGAAGCGCGCGGGCGTCCTGGCCGAACCGGGCGAGTGCCGTGCCGGGGAGGCAGACGTACGGACGACGGGCGAGGGCTGCCTCGCGGCCGATGGCGGCGAGTGATCCTGAGGGGATGACAAAGAGGTCGATCCGTGTCGGACGACCCGGGTCAGGACGGCAGCGGGGTGACGTCGCGGGCGGCGATGAAGGCGGGCCGGCGGCCGGGTGCGACACGGCCGTGAAACCGGACCGCCCGGCCGCCGACTCGGCTGAGTCGGCGACCGGGCGGTCCGGCGGGCGCGCGGAAGGCGCGCGTCGTGCGGTCAGACGGTGACCTGTTCGGTCCGCTCCGCCTGGAGGCCGGCGGTCCGCCCGGCGGTGCCGGAGGTGTTCTCCCGGGGCGTGGGGAGGACGGCCATGATCGCGCCGGAGATCACGATGGTCGCCGCCCAGGCGAGCCCGTACCGGCCGACGGGGGTGTCGGAGAGCGGTCCGGCGAACCAGTCGCACTTGGTGAAGGCGAGCCCCATCAGCAGCGCGAGCACCCAGGACACCATCGCCTGCCAGCAGAAGCCGCCCACGTACCAGTAGCGGCTGTTCCTGCCGGTGTCCATCAGCGCGGCGGCGTCGTAGCGCACCGCGCGCGACCGCCGGCGGAACATGTCCACCGCGTAGACGCCGATCCAGGCCGAGAAGGAGACGGCGAGCAGGACCAGGAAGGTGATGAAGGAGCCCAGGAAGCTCTTGGCGACCAGCATCAGCAGCAGGCCGCCGACCAGCGAGATCACGGCGTTGATGCTGACGGCCATGGCGCGGGGCAGCTTCACGCCCATGGTCTGCGCGGTGAAGCCGGCCGAGTACATGGAGAGGCTGTTGATCAGCAGCATGCCCACGATCGCGGTCAGCAGGTACGGCACGGCCAGCCAGGTCGGCAGCAGGTCGCCGAGGAAGGAGACCGGGTCCGCGGCCTGCGCCAGGCCGGGGGAGGCCACCGCCATCACGGCGCCCATCAGCACCATCGGCACCATCACCAGGCCGGCACCGGAGACCGTCACGCCGGCGATCTTCCGGCCGGAGGCGGAGTGCGGCAGGTAGCGGGCGAAGTCCGGGCCGGTGGGGACCCAGCTGATGCCGCCGGCGGCGATGGTCCCGATGCCGGCGATCATCATCGTGGTGGTGCCCGCGGGCTTGGCGAAGACCTCGCTCCAGTCCATGGTCGCGACCAGGTAGCCCAGCACCAGGATGCTGAAGACGCCGAAGAGGTACGTCGACCAGGTGTTGCAGACGTTCAGCGCCTTCCGGCCCATCCCGGAGACCAGGAAGGTGCAGGCGACGAAGGCGAAGAGCGTGATCACGATCAGCGCGGTGTTGCTCTTCACGCCGAAGAGCAGGTCGAGGACGGTCAGCACCGCGTAGGCGCCGGTGACGGCGTTGATCGTCTCCCAGCCGAACCGGGCGATCCAGAGGATCGCGCCGGGGAAGAGGTTGCCGCGCACGCCGAAGGTGGCCCGGGAGAGCGTGGCACCGGGGGCTCCGCCCCACTTCCCGGAGACCGACACCACGCCGACCATGCCGAAGGAGGCGAACGCGGCGCACGCGGCGACGATCAGGACCTGCCAGAAGTTCAACTGGTTGAACACCACCAGGGCCGCACCCATGGTGAGGAGCAGGACGCTGATGTTGGCCGCGACCCAGGTCGGGAAGAGCTCGCGGACTCTGCCCCGGCGCTCGTCGTCCGGGACGGGTTCGATGCCGCGGGTCTCTATCGCGCCGCCGGTTTCGGCGGTGGACAGGTTGTCCATGTGGGTGGCTCCGTGCGTGTGAAGCGGTAGATGAATCGGACAAATGGAGTATTCATGGAACTCTTCGCGCGTAGCGCGGGAGTTACGTCATCCTACTTTGTCCAGTTCGGCTTCAAGCCCCGCCCGGTGCCGGGCCGGAGCGCCGGGCGGGGTGGTGTCCTGCGCGGGTCTCAGGGCTTGACGGCGACGGCCGCGTAGAAGGAGACCTGGGCGTCGGTGACGGTGGCCGGGAGGGCGTCGTCGGTGGGGGTGCCGGTGCCGTCGTCGTGCCAGCGGTGGGCGGGGACGATGCCGGGGCCGAGGAGGTCGAGGCCGTCGAAGAGGGTGGCGAACTCGGCCTTGGGGCGAAGCCGCAGGGAGGTGCCGGCCTGGTTGTAGATCTTCTCCACCTGGGAGGCGCCGGCCGGGTCGAGTTCGGCGGTGGCGTGGGAGAGGACGAGCGCGGAGCCCGCCGGCAGGGGCGCCAGGAGGTGGTCGACGATGGCGCGGGCGTCGTCCAGCTCGGGAACGAAGTGGAGCAGGGCCACCATCGACACGACCAGGGGCCGGGTGAGGTCGAGGGTCTGCTGGACCTGGGGGGTGGCCAGGATGGCGGCCGGGTCGCGGACGTCGCCGTGGACGTAGGCGGTGCGGCCCTGGGGGGTGCTGGTCATCAGGGCGCGGGAGTGCGCCAGGACGACGGGGTCGTTGTCGGCGTAGACCACGCGGGCCCGCGGGTCGACGGCCTGGGCGACCTCGTGGAGGTTCGGCGAGGTGGGGATGCCGGTGCCGATGTCCAGCCACTGGCGCAGGCCGCGGCGGGCCAGGGCCCGGGTGGCGCGGCGCATGAAGGTGCGGTTGGCGTGGACCGCGGTGCGCATGGTGGGGAAGACGGTCAGGACGCGTTCGGCGGCCTCACGGTCGACCGCGAAGTTGTCCTTGCCGCCGAGGAAGTAGTCGTACATCCGGGCGCTGTGCGGGATGTCCTGACGTATGTGCAGGGCGGCCGATTCGTCGGACCCGAACGCGGCGGCCGTCGCCACGGTCTCGTCGGTGCTCATTCCCTGCCCCTTCGTCGGTGATCATGCCAGGCCCGCCGCAGTCTAGCCAACTCGCCTGCGCCGCGCGGGAAGTCGGCGGCCCTGGACGAGCGACAGGACCCGGGAGCGTAGCCAGCTCCCGGGCCCCTGTTTGCCGCCCAATTGCGCACACCGGCACGTTTAAGGGTCGCGGATCAGATTGAAATCGACGCGTTCTGCCTTTGAACTACCGTGCCACGGAGCGGCACAGACAGGACTCGAACCTGCATTCGTCGATATTCGTCCGCGCCCGGTCGATCCGGTGTTCGGCGGCGAATGCTGAGACTGGAGCGGGAGTCTGAGATTCAGGGGGTCTGCCTCTGCCTGCTTGGGCCACCCCGGCCGGTGGTGCCGGGGGGAGGATTCGAACCTCCACCGAAACCCCTGGTCAGCTTCAACATCAGTGTCAGCTTTTCGCACCGCGCAGCGTCCCCGCCCGGTTCTCCCGGAACGGTTCGGACGCGCTCGGTGCACCCGCCCGGCTCCCCGGGCGGGCGTTCACGGGCTACCGGAAGAGGTAGCCGAAGACGGCGTCACCCACCCGCTGGTCGGTGACCTCGACGGCGTTGGCCTCCTCGCGGGCGAACTTGACCGCCTGCTGGAGCCGCTCCACCCGGTCGGCGAGCTCGTTCACCCGGCGGGCCGGCAGCGCACCGGAGAACTTGACCGTGGTCCAGTAGCCGACCGCGATGTCCTCGTAGTAGACCTCGACCTGGGCCGGGTGCTTCTCGGTGGCCTCGGCCTTGACGTGGTTGCGCGGCACCTTCTTGGTCCGGATGGTGCGCACCGGCTCGGTCTTCCAG
Source organism: Kitasatospora sp. Xyl93 (assembly GCF_055383135.1). Taxonomy (NCBI): domain Bacteria; kingdom Bacillati; phylum Actinomycetota; class Actinomycetes; order Kitasatosporales; family Streptomycetaceae; genus Kitasatospora; species Kitasatospora sp. Xyl93. Next base: position 7,930,323 of record NZ_AP029185.1, read on the forward strand.
GAGTCGGTGGACGGGTCGAGGTTCCACGACTCGGAGGCGTCCAGCACCGGCAGCTTCTTCACGAAGGTGAACAGGTCGGTGAGCTGCTTCTCCAGGAAGAGCAGGTACGGCACCGGCACCTGGGGGAGGAGCACCTGGCCGTCCACCACGACGTCGGCGCGGGCGTCGACGTTGGCCCAGTCCTTGGTGGCCGTCACGTCGAAGAGCCGGGTGAGGGTGTTCGCGGTCGACCGCAGGATGTCCTCGGCCTTCAGCTGCACCCGGGTCGACTCCGGCGGCAGCTGCTCGCCCTCCTCGTCCTTGGGCTGGTAGGTGCGGGAGATCCCGGCCAGCAGCGCGGGCTTCTGCAGGTCCTGGTGGGCCTGCGTCAGCTCCTGGAAGGACTTGGACTTGACGCCCTTTTCGACGGCGATGATCTGGTTCAGCTTTGCCACGTCGGGGACGCTACCAGTCCCGAACTGAACGGCGACACCCGATTATTGACCGAGTGGCGGCCGAAGCCCCGGCCGGACCGCTCGGACCGCTCGGACAGACGAGGAGAGAGGGCCATGGCCATCGCGCCGATCACCTCCCGTGACTTCCCCACCAGCCCGCTCGCCCTGCGCTTCGCCGACCCCGCCCGACAGGTCCGGGCCCGCGCGTTCGCCGCCGAGCAGGCGAGCGCCGCCACCGAGGCGGCCGGCCTGCTGGCCCGGATGTGGCGGGCCGCCGCGGACCGGTCGGCCCGGGTGGCCGCGCTGGCCGCCGTCCACGCCCACCTGGTCGACTGGCGCTACCGGCTCGCCGTCTCGATGGGCCCGCCCCCGGGCGGCGTCGCCTTCGACCCGGAGCGCTTCCGCACCCCGATCAGGGAGGGCGACACCAACTACGACCGCCTCGGGGACGTCGGCCGCCTGCGCGAGGGCGCCCGGTGGGACCAGGCCACGCACAGCTACACCGGCGGCCGGGCGACCCCGGCCTGGGAGGCCATGCTCCGCTACGGCCGTCTCGCCGAACTGCGCTTCGCCGCCGAGGGCGTCAGGGGCGACACCCTGCAGAACCGGGTGCTGCTGCCGGACGGACGGCGGGTCGCCGGCAACCGCCTGCTGCGGGGCGAAGCCGCCCGCCGCGCCGACGCCGAGCTCGTCGCCCGGACCGCGGCCCGGGGCCTGGACGCCTCCCGGCTGGAGACCGGCGGCAGGCCGGTCTACACCGCCACCCCCGCTCCCCGGGACAGCGCCGTCCTGCACTCCGCAGCCCTCGGCCTCCTGGCCCGGCCCCGGCTCACCGTCCAGGACTACCTGTCGGCCCGCTACCTGCTCTTCCAGGCCCCGCAGACCAAGAAGGGCAGCGACGCCGTGACCAGGACGTTCGTCGTGGCGGTCGGCGCCGTCGCCCTCCCCGGCGCCAGGCCGGCCCTGCCCGAGGACGTCGACCTGCGCTGTTACGTCCTCGGCCAGCCGCGCCGGCGCCGGTAGCAGGGCAGCCGCGCCGCCATCGGAAGGAGGGCAGGCCGCCGGGCAGTCACGCGGCTTCGGCCCGACCGTGGGCGACGGCCCCGGCGGCATGCTCCCGGGGCCGGTCGTCGTCGCCGGACGCGCCGAGGGAGACCAGGAGTTCCCGGATGCGCAGGCCCAGGTGGAGGGTGATGCGATCCGCGCCGCTGTCCAGGTCGAGTCCGGTGACGTCCTGGATCTGCCGCAGCCGGTAGTAGAGCGAGGTGCGGTGGATCCGGAGCGCTTCGGCGGTCCTGGGGACCGACCCCGCGTGATTGAGGAAGCACCGCAGGGTCGCCTCCAGGCGGTGTCCGCCGCTGGACTCCAGCAGTGCGCGCAGCGGTTTCGGGAGCAGGGACTCGTTCAGGGCGTGGTCCGGCAGTTGCAGGAGCACGGCGAACTCGCCGAGGTCCTCCCAGCAGCCGATGCCGTCCAGGCCGGGCATCCGGCGTGCGGCGCGTACCGCGACGAGTGCCTGCTCGTGGGAGGTCCAGGCGTCGGCGAGGCCGCTCTGGTGGCCGCCGACGCCGATGACGGGAGCGGCCGAGGCGCCCAGGCGGGCGCCGAGGGCTTCCCTGATGCGGGCGGACTGCTCGCGGAGCGCCTCCGGGGTCAGCGGCCGGTCGGCGGCCTGGAGCAGGACGGCCCGGTGCGAGGCGACCGCGAAGGCGCCGTGTGCCGATCGGGTCCGGCGGAATCCCTCCAGCGCGCCGTGGAGTGCCGTCGCCACCTGCCCGGGGGACACCCGGGAGCGAGCCACCTGCACGATGCTGACCACCGCGTGGGGGGCGTCCGGCAGCAGCCCGTCGTCCAGGATCCGGGTGCGGGAGTCGGCGCGGGCGGCGGGGTCGGCGTCCAGCAGCGACAGCAGGAGCCGCTGCTCGGCGGTCCTCCGGGCGTCGGCCGCGACCTGGTCGGCGTACAGCTGGCCGATGACGGCGGGCGTCGCCCGGGCGACGGTCCCGGTCTCCTCGGGGGTCAGGGAGGTGTCCGGTGCGATGACCGTCAGCAGGCCGAGGAGGTGGCCGCGCTCACGCAGCGGCACGCAGTAGCGGGGGAGCAGCCCGAGGTCCTCCCGGCCCGGGAGGAACCCCGGCTTGGACCACCGGACGACGTCCTGGTCGCGGACGTACCGGGCGACCTCGCTGCTCACCCGCCCCTGCAGCAGGCTGTAGAGGCGGACCGGGTCCGCGTCGTCGTAGTGCCGGCTCGAACAGATGCGCCTGCCCGCGGCGTCGGTCAGGGTGACGGACCGACGGAGCGACTCCGCGAGTCGCTCGATCAGCCCGCGCAGCGCGGCGGTGCCGGCGGGGGGCCGCCGCCGCTGTTCGGTCGTGGCAGTCGTCATCGTGGTCATCCCTCCGTGTCCTCGACACACGGTGACACCGACGCGTTGCCCCACGGTGCACGGCTCTTGCCCCTGTCTGCGGGAAGTGCCGGACCCTTGTACCCCGGGGGCTGACCTGTCTCCGACCGACCCGGCGGGTCACCCGCCCCCGTCCGTGGCGACCGCGCCGCCTTGCCGCCGCCATTCGCTCGGGGAGACCCCGTAGGCCGCCTGGAAGCGGCGGCTGAAGTGGCTCGGGCTGCTGAACCCGCAGCGGGCGGAGACGGCGGCGACAGTCAGGCGGTCGTACCGCGGGGAGGCCAGCATGCGCCGTGCTTTCCCGAGCCGCTCGGATATCAGCCACTGCTCCAGGCTGATCCCCGCCCCGCTGAGCAGGGCGTAGAGCCGGCGGACCGAGACGGCGTGCTCCGCCGCGATCCGCTCCGGCGTCAGGTCGCGGTCCGCGAGGTGGGCCCGCGCGTAGGCCGTGATCCGGGTGAGCAGGGTCTCGTCCATCGTCGACCTGACCTCGGGGGCCTGTTCGGCGTGCGCGGCCGACAGCAGCAGGGCGCGGACGAGTTCCGTGGTGGCGGACGCCAGGGCCTCCGCGCCGGGGTCGTGCTCCAGCCGGCCGGGATCACGCCACACGCCCCGCAGGTGCTCCAGCACCAGGCCGTACAGCGGACTGGCGCGCAACCGCAGGGACGCCCGCACCACCGTGTCCACCGGTACGCCGAGGCGGTTCATGTCGAACATGACGGCCTGGGACGCCCCGTCGCCGGACCAGCCGTACACCCGGGGCGACAGCTCGTGGAAGACGCAGATGTCGTCGGAGCCCAGGAGAGTCCGCCGGTCCGCGACCTCGGCCCGGTGGACGCCCCGGGGCTGGAGCGAGACCGAGACGATCGGGTCGCTGCGGTGGTGGCGCACGTGCTGGGCCGTCCGCCGCACCTGGAAACCCGAGTTCCGGGTGGCGAAGAGGTCCAGTCCGCCGATGCGCCAGAGTTCCATGCGGGCGCGGATGCCGGTCTCCGGTTCCTCGTGGGCGACGTCGTTGGGGACCAGCGAATCCGTCAACGCGTGGTGGAACGCATCCACGCGCTCGCGAGGCGCCACGGTGTCGAGGTCGAGCAGCAGCACACACCCTCCCGGGGGAAATGATCTTCATCCCATTCTGCCGCACCGGTGAGCGCCCCGGCCGCGGCGGACGTTCGCGCGGCCGGGCGGACGTCCGGGGGAGGGGGCCGGGGACGGGGCGGCCTGGGCGGTGCGTCAACGCCGGTGTGGCGTGTACTCGGCCGGGTGAACATCGCGCGTGCGAGGTGCACCGCGTCGGCCGGCCGGGCAGGGGTGGGGAGCCGGGGGTTCCGTCAGAAAGGGCTGTGCCATGGGGCGTGCACTGATCGTGGTCGATGTGCAGAGGGACTTCTGCGAGGGCGGGGCCGTTCCGGTCGGCGGCGGGGCGGGGCGGGCCCGCGCCATCGCCGAGCTCGTCGAGCGCACCGCCGGCGGCGAGTACGCCCACGTCGTCGCCACCCGCGACCACCACCTCGACCCGGGCGGCCACTTCTCCGACCATCCGGACTTCGAGGAGTCCTTCCCCGTGCACTGCGTCGCCGGCACCGAGGGGGGCGAGTTCCACCCCGACTTCGCCCCCGCGGCCGAGCGGAAGGTGGACGAGGTCTTCTACAAGGGCGCGCACTCCGCCTCCAAGAGCGGCTTCGAGGGCTTCGCCGCGGACGGCACCGCCCTCGCCGACTGGCTGCGCGCGCGGGAGATCACCGAGGTGGACGTGGTCGGCATCGCCACCGACCACTGCGTGAAGGCCACCGCGCTCGACGGCGTGCGGGCCGACTTCGCGGTCCGGGTCCTGCTCGACTACACGGCGGGCGTGTCCGCCGAGACCACCGTCCGGGCCGTTGCCGAACTGGATGAGGCGGGCGTGGAGTTGAGCGGTACGCCGGTCGTCCTCGCCTGACGGCCGAGCGCGTCAACCCGATTCGCCGGCGCGCCCTCGAACGGGTGGGTTGCGGCACCTCGGGGGCGGCGGGCGGCCAGGGTAGCGGTCGTGATCAACATTCGAATTCGCACGGCCGCCGGCGCGGTCGCCCTCGCCTGCGCCGTCGTGCTCACCCCCGAGAGCCTGGCCGCCGCCGCCCCCGCGGCCGAGACCGAGACCGCCCCGTTCCGCTGCCTCGACCCCAGCGGGGAGGCGCTCTGGAGCGGCCCCCATCGGCGACCAGCACCAGTACGCCGACCAGGTGGAGGTCGCCTTCCCCGGCGGCGTGGACCGGCACTTCATCCGCCGGGCCTGCCCGGTCGACCGGGCCACCGCCTCACTGGTCGAGTCCGGCTGCGTGGACAACCCGCACTACCAGCCCTGGCTGCACTGACCGCGGGGCCGGAACGGCGGGGCGGCCGGCCGAGCCTCGGCTCGACCGGCCGCCCCGTCCGCGCCGGAAGCCCGGTTCGGTGGGGGAACCCGGGGCCGGCTGCCCGAGCACCCTCCGGGCGGAGTCCTACCGGGTGTTCCAGAACAGGACGGTGACGCCGGCGGTGAGGACCAGCCAGCCGGTGATCCCGACGGTGAGGGCGATGGCGAAGGCCAGTCCGATGGTGATCATGGTGGTGCTGCCGAAGAAGGCGAGGAAGGCGATGACGAGGTAGGCGGCGGCGGGGGCCTTCCAGCCGGTCCGGTGGCCCCGCAGCAGGGTCTGGACGGCGAGGGCGGTGCCCGCGCCGATCAGCAGGGACAGTTCCAGGACGGACCGCCAGGGGGCCGTGATGATCGCGTTGCGGTGGCCCCCGTGGGAGAGCTCGACGACGCGGCCGTTCCAGAGGGTCAGGTCCACGTCGGCGCCCGTCCGCGTGCTGTCGTAGAGGTCCTCGGAGACGTAGTAGGTGCGGTCGGGTGCCGCCTCGCGGGAGACGGTCAGCTGGTGGCTGGTGTTCTCGCCCTCCCAGTGGGTCTTCCTGCCGGTGACCCGGCCGGTCTCCCGGGTGGTGCAGTCCGTGGCGGGCGGGCCGGCGAGGGCGGCGCAGGCGGGGGCGTCGCGGTAGGCGAACACCTCGTCGTAGGTGTCGGTGAACCGGGCGAAGCCGAGGGCGACGGCGGCCACACCGGTCAGGACGAGCAGGGTACGGGCCACGAGGCGGGCGGCCGCACGGGCCTTGTGCGGGTGGGCCGGGTCGCCGGTGCGGAGGGGTGGCGCCGGGGTCCGGTCGGCGAGTTCACTCATCGTCGTCGCCCAGCACCTCGGCGAGGAGCGGTACGGCCCGCGCCTGCTCCGGTTGTCCTGCGGTCAGCGTGACCCGGCCGCGCCTGGTGGTGACTTCGAGGGACACGTCCGGGTGGCGGGTCCGCAGCCACTCCGACAGCGCCCCGGCCAGGGCCGCGCCGGCGCCGCCGCCACCGAGGGCGATCTCCAGCACCTCGGTCGTCCCGCCCGGCTCCCCGTCGGCGGGCCGGACGGGAAGCGGGCGGACCGCCCCCGCCGGGCCGCTCCCGCGGCGCAACCAGTCCCGGAGTTCCGCGGTCTCCCGCAGCCCGTCGCCGCCGGCGACCCTGATCCGCGCGTCCATCGCACTCCCTCCGGCCACGCCCGGGCGGCTCCCGGGCTCAGTCGGGATGATGGCAGGGAACGGCGCCGGGCCGGGAGCAGGCGGCGGAGCTTGTGACGGAGTTGTGGAATTCCCGCGCGGCGGAGGCTTCTCGGCGGTCCTCGGCGCTCCTCGGCGGCCGTCGAACGGCCCTCGGCGATCGGCGGCGCGTCAGGTCGGGCAGGCCTGGCAGGCCGGCTCAGGTCGCGTCAGGTCGCCGTCAGGTCGGGCAGGTCGCACCAGTCCGGTCAGGGCAGCAGCAGGCCGGCGAGCTCGTCCAGCAGTTCGGTGACCCGCCGTGCCTTCTCCGGGTCCGGGACGGCCGTCGCGATGACCGGCTCGGCGGGCCGGGCGACGTGGGCGTGGATGGCGCGCCGGGCCGACTCGGAGACGGTCAGCAGGGTGCGCCGCCCGTCGCCCGGGTCGGCGGCGGCGTCGAGCAGGCCGCGTTCGCGCAGTCGGGCGACGGAGACCGAGACGTGGCTCTGGGCGAAGCCGGTGCGGACCCGGATCTCCTGGACGGAGGACGCGGGGTGGCGGAACACGTCGGAGATCACGGCGATCTCCCCCGCAGTGAGGTGCTCGGAGGCCGGATCGGTGATCAGGGCTCGGCCGAGTTCGGTCAACCGCTTGCCCAGTCTGAGGAGTTGCACGCCGTCCATGTCCGCCAGAATACATCTTCACCGATGCATCGGTAGCGATGTAGATTGCCGGGCATGACGACCTCCGAACCGCTCAGCCCGGTCTCCCGCACCGCCCTGTCCGTCGCCCGGGTGCGGGCCTACGAGAGCTCCCGGCCCGATCCGCTCTTCGTCGACCCGTACGCCGCCGCGTTCGTCGCCGCCGCCGGTCTCGACCTGGCACCCACCGGGGCGGACAGCGGCTTCGCCAAGGCCCTGCTCGCCCACGGCATCCTGCGCACCCGCTTCTACGACGACCGGCTGCGCGCCGCGGGCGCCGACCAGGTGGTGCTGCTGGCGGCCGGCCTGGACACCCGCGCGTACCGGCTGGACTGGCCGGACGGCACCCGGGTGTTCGAACTCGACCTCGGCCCGGTGCTGGCCTTCAAGGAACAGGTCCTGGCCGGGCTCGGCGCCGCGCCGAACGCCGAGCGCACCACGCTGCCCGCCGACCTGCTCGACCCGCGGTGGCCCGAGCGGCTGGTCGCCGCCGGCTTCGACCCGGCGCGGCGCTCGGTCTGGCTTGCCGAGGGGCTGCTGGTCTACCTCACCGCCGAGGAGGCGGCCGCCCTGCTGACGGCGGTGGCCGGGCTGGCCGCCCCGGGCAGCCGGCTGCTGCTGGAGCAGGGCCGGGACCTCAGCCGTACACCGGACGATCCGGCGCTCGCCCACCTCACCGGCCTGTGGCGCGGCGGGCTCGGCCCCGGCACCGACGAGTGGCTCGACGGGCACGGCTGGACGACGGAGGTCACCACCCTCGTCCGGCTCGGGGAGGCCTACGGGCGGCCGTTCCAGAACCCCTCCGCCACGACGGCGTTCATCGAGGCGGAGCGGCGGGCGGCGCCGGGCGGGGCCGCCCGGCCCTGATCACGGGCGGCATGCCGCTTCCGTCGCCGCCCGGTCCAGGATCAACTTCCCCTCCGCACAAGGACGTCAGAGCGAGTCGGCCGGCTGCGGCGGCCAGCTGCCCGGGAGCAGGACGCCGGTGGCGTAGGCCCGGGCGACCAGGGCGGTGCGGTTGGGGACGCGCCAGCGGCGGGAGAGCCGGGCCAGGTGGTAGTTGACCCCGTCCGGGGTGACGCCGATCTCCCGGGCGATCTGCGCGGTGGTGTCGCCACGGGCCGCCGCGGCCAGGATCCGGGCCTCGACCGGGCTGGCCCCGGCCCGCGGGCCGGGCGGCGGGGCCGCCTCGCCCGCGGGCTCCGCCGCGTTCAGCGACAGCAGCAGGCTCGGGGTCTGCTCCGGGGTGTCGCCGACCAGGGCGACGGTCATCTCGCCCTGCCGCTCCCGGCCGTCGGCGGGCGTCCAGGAGACCCGGGCCGGGTACTGCGAGCGGCGGTGCAGCCGGACGGCCTCGGTGAGCGCCTCCAGGGTGCCGCTGTCCCGCAGGGTGAAGAACTCCAGAATCCTACGGTCGCGCAACTGGCCCGGCAAACGGCCGAATTCGGCGGCCATCGCGCGGTTGACGATCAGGATCCGACCGCCGAACTCGCACACCGCGATGGGCAGCGGCACGTGGTCCAGCAGCCGCAGCGCCCGGTTGCGCCAGATCACCGCCGCCTCCAGCCCGTCGTCCGGCACCGGGCCGCAGCCCTCGGTCGTACGCATGAGTGGTTCTCCTCCCCGGGGGCCGGTGCTGACGGTTCGTGGGCAAGCCCGTGGCGGCCCCGGGTACTACACAATCATGTAGTGACCGGGGCCCGGGCTCCCGCCCGGTGGGCGCACAGTGGGGGAAGCCGAAAGTTTCCTGCTGTGGGAGGGGCACACCGATGACCGAGACCGTGGAGAGCGTGACCGAGGACGAGCCGGCGGCGGGGGCCCGGAGCCGGGGAGTCCCGCTGGTGGACATCTCGTCGGCGCCGCCGCTCGCCGCCCCGATGCTGCGCACCATGGAACTGGCCAGAGAGCACGGCCCGGCCTTCGTCCAGCGGCTGCACGGCCGGGACACCCTGGTCGTCAGCGGCCTGGAGCTGGTGGCGGAGCTGGCCGACGAGACCCGGTTCACCAAGTCGATCAGCCCGGCGCTGGAGAACGTCCGCCAGTTCACCGGCGACGGCCTGTTCACCGCGTTCAACGACGAGCCCAACTGGGCCCGGGCGCACGACATCCTGATGCCCGCCTTCGCGCTCGGCTCGATGCGCACCTACCACCCGGTGATGCTGCGGGTGGCCCGCCGACTGGTCGACGCCTGGGACCGCCGGGAGGCCGCCGGACTGCCGGTGGACGTGCCCGGCGACATGACCAGGATGACCCTGGACACCATCGGACTGGCCGGCTTCGGCTTCGACTTCGGCTCCTTCGAGCGGGACGAGCCGCACCCCTTCGTCGAGGCGATGGTGCGCTGCCTGGACTGGGCGATGACGAAGCTCACCCGCGACCCGGAGGCGGACCACCACGAGCGCGACGCGGCCTTCCGGGCCGACGCCGACTACCTGGCCGCCGTGGTGGACGAGGTGATCGCCGCCCGTGCCGGGGAGGGCGTCCAGGGCCCGGCCGAGGACCTGCTCGGCCTGATGCTCGGCGCGGTCCGCCCCTCGGACGGCACCCGGCTGGACGCCGAGAACATCCGCAACCAGGTGATCACCTTCCTGATCGCCGGCCACGAGACCACCTCGGGGGCGCTCTCCTTCGCGCTGTACTACCTGGCCAAGCACCCGGCCGTGCTGCGGCAGGTGCAGCGCGAGGTGGACGGGCTCTGGGGCGCCCAGGCCGACCCGGAGCCCTCCTACGAGGACGTCGGACGGCTGCGCCACACCCGCCAGGTGCTCAACGAGGCGCTGCGGCTGTGGCCGACGGCGCCCGCGTTCAGCCGGGAGGCGCGCGAGGACACCCTGCTCGGCGGACGCATCCCGCTGCGCGCCGGGGAGACGGTCTTCGTCACCACGCCGATGCTGCACCGCGACCCGGCCTGGGGCGACAACCCGGAGCTGTTCGACCCGTCCCGGTTCGACCCCGAGTACGAGGAGGCCCGCTCCCCGCACGCCTTCAAGCCCTTCGGCACCGGCGAACGCGCCTGCATCGGAAGGCAGTTCGCGCTGCACGAGGCCGTCATGCTGCTCGGCATGGTGGTCCACCGCTACCGGCTGATCGACCACGCCGACTACCGGCTGACCCTCAAGCAGACGCTCACCATCAAGCCCGACGGCTTCACCCTCGGGCTCGCCCGGCGGATGCCCGTCCAGGCGTCCGCCGCCTCTCCCGGCACCGCCGGGCCGACGGCCGTCGACCGGCAGGCCGGCCCGGCCGCCGAGCGCCCCGGTAGGGTCCGCCGCGGGACCGGGCTGCTGCTCCTGCACGGTTCCAACTACGGTGCCTGCCGGGAGTTCAGCCGGCAGCTCGCGGAGGCCGCCGCCGACCTCGGCTGCGAGACCGAGATCGCCCCGCTGGACGCCTACGCGGACGGTCTGCCCGCCGGTCGGCCGGTGGTGATCACCGCCGCCTCGTACAACGGGCAGCCGACCGACGACGCAGCCCTGTTCGTGCGCCGGCTGCAGGAGGCGCAGGAGGACCCGGCGGAGCAAGTGACCGACGGCTCCCCGCGGTTCGGGGCGGGTGGGACGGCCGACGGCGTCGAGTACGCGGTGCTCGGCATCGGCGACCGCACCTACGCCGCCACCTACCAGCGCGTGCCGGCGCTGATCGACGACCGGCTCGCCGCGCTCGGCGGCACCCGGCTGCTGGCCCGCGCCGAGGCCGACGCCTCCGGCGATCTGGCGGGCACGGTACGGCAGTTCACCGCGGCGCTGCGCGAGGCCCTGCTGGCGCGCCACGGGGACGCCGACGCCCCCACCGCGCCGCAGCCGGAGGCCGCCTACTCGGTGACCGAGGTGACCGGCGGCCCGCTGGCCGCGCTGGCCGCCCGGCACGACATGGCGGAGCTGACCGTCACCGCCGTCGGCAGCCTGACCGACCCCGCCTACCACCGGGTCAAGCGGCTGGTGCGGCTGGCCCTGCCGGAGGGCGCCGGCTACCGGACCGCCGACCACCTCACCGTGCTCCCGGCCAACGACCCGGTGCTGGTCGAGCGGGCCGCCAAGCTGTTCGGCGCCGACCCGGACACCGTGCTGGGCATCGTGGCGCACCGGCGCACCGGACTGGCCGTCGACCGCCCGCTGACGGTGCGCGACCTGCTCACCCGCCACGTCGAGCTGCAGGACCGCCCGAGCGCCGAGCAGCGCGCCGCGCTGGCCGCGCTCAACCCCTGCCCGCCCGAGCAGGCCGCGCTGCGGGCACTGCCCGAGGACGACCCGCGCACCCTGCTGGACCTGATCGAGGACCACCCGGCCCTGCGGGAGCGGCTCAGCTGGCCGGTGCTGCTGGAGCTGCTGCCGCCGATCCGGCCGCGGCACTACTCGATCTCCTCCTCGCCCACCGGCGACCCGGGCCAGGTGGAGCTGATGGTCTCGGTGCTCAGCGGGCCGGCCCGCTCGGGCCGGGGCGCCTTCCGGGGCACCGGCTCCGGCTACCTCGACCGGGTGGCCGTCGGCGACACGGTGCTGGCCCGGGTCCAGCCCTGCCGGGAGGCGTTCCGGATCGGCCACCGCACCCCGGTGGTCATGGTCGCGGCGGGCACCGGCCTGGCGCCCTTCCGGGGCGCCGTCGCCGACCGCCGGGCGCTGCTCGCCGAGGGGGCTGGGCTCGCCCCGGCGCTGCTGTACTTCGGCTGCGACGACGCGGCGGCGGACTACCTGCACCGCGGCGAGCTGGAGGCGGCCGAGCGGGCCGGCGCGGTCTCGCTGCGGCCCGCCTTCAGCGAGCGGCCGCAGCACGGGCGGCGGTACGTGCAGGACCGGATCGCCGCCGAGGCGGCGGAGGTCTGGGAGCTGCTCGAAGCCGGTGCCGAGGTGTACGTGTGCGGCGACGGGGCCCGGATGGCGCCGGGCGTCCGGGAGGCCTTCCGGGCGATGTACCGGGAGCGCACCCCGGGGGCGGACGAGCAGCGGGCGCAGGCCTGGCTGCAGGGGCTGGTCGAGGCCGGGCGGTACGTCGAGGACGTGTACGCGGGCTGACCGGTCGCCCCCGGACAGGGCCGTCGGCCCGCCGCACCGGTGCGGCGGGCCGACGGCTGGGGCGGCTCGAAGTGCTCAGCGGGCCCGGAGCGTGCAGCGGGCCCGGAGCGCTCGGAGGGCTCGAAGGCTCCGAACGGCGAAGGCTGCGAACGGCGAAGGCTTCGAACGGCCCGGTCAGTACACGCTGACCCCGTACGCGGAGAGCGCCGCGTTGACCGGCTGGTAGAAGGTCGTCCCGCCCGAGGTGCAGTTGCCGCTGCCGCCCGAGGTGAGGCCGAGCGCCTTGGTGCCGTCGTACAGCGGGCCGCCCGAGTCGCCCTGTTCGGCGCAGACGTTGGTCTGGATCAGGCCGCGGACGGTGCCGCCGCCGGTGTAGCGCACGGTGGCGTTCAGTCCGGTGACGGTGCCGCCGTGGGTGCCGGTGGTCGAGCCGGTGCGCTGGACCGACTCGCCGACGAAGGCGTTCGGGGCGGAGGTGAAGCCGCCCGGGTGGCTGAGCGCGGCGTTGTCGTAGCGGACCAGCGCGTAGTCGTGCCCGGGGAAGGTCGAGCTGACCGTCGGGCCGATCCAGGTGGTGTGGTTGGCGTCGGTGTACCAGTCGGGGGCGACGTTGCCGCAGTGCCCGGCGGTGAGGAAGTAGTAGGTGCTGCCGCTCATCACGTTGAAGCCCAGTGAGCAGCGGTACTGACCGCCGTAGATGGCGTCCCCGGCGGCGACCAGCGGGGTGAAGGTGCCGGGGACGCGGTGGATGTCGACGGCGGCGGCGTTGGTGCCGACGGCGCTCATCAGCCGACCGAGCGCGAGGGGGGTGACGGTGCTGTCGGCGGTCACCACGACGCGTCCGGCGGCCTCGTCGACGTACCAGGCGGTGCCGTCGACCTCGGCGTTCAGGATGGCGTCGCTGACCGCCGCGAGCTGCCCCGGTTGCGGGGCGGGGGTGGGAGCGGCGGCGGCGCCCGGCGCGGCGACCGCGGTCGCGGTCAGCAGGCCGAGGGTCGCGGCGAGCAGGCGGAAGCGGCGCCTGGTGCCGGTGCGGGGCGTGGTGCGCGTGGTCCTCACCGATGTCCTCCAGAGGGGTGGCGGCCCTGAGGGTTGGGGCCGTGGAGCGCGGTCAGACGGTGGGCGGACCCCGGCCGGTGCTCTCCGGAAGCACGACGGATGATCTGCTCCTGACAGGCGCTGACCGGAAGTATGAGGAAACGGACCTTTCGGTACAAGCTTCCTGATGGGGTGTCGGCGGATCCGCGGGTTCGGGCGTGAACCCGCGGATCCGCCGTTCGGCGGCTGCCGCCCGGGTGCTACCGGGCGGGCACCGGTTCGGGCCCGGTGAGTCGCCGGCCGCGGTGGAGGGCGTGCAGCGAGAACGCGCAGAGCGCCCCGAGCGCGCACAGCGCCAGCCAGGGGAGCGCGGCGAGCCCGGCCGCGCGGGAGGCGTCCAGGGCCGCGCCGGTCAGCAGGTTCCCCAGGGTGATGCCGATCCCGCAGACGGTGTTGTAGAGCCCGTAGTGGGTGGCGACCAGGCGGTCCCCGGACAGCCGGACCACGGTGTCCATCTCGAACGGGTAGGCCAGCATCGTGCCCAGCGCCAGCAGGAACGCGGCCAGCGCGGGCGGCCCGGCGGCCAGCGCCCACCGCCCGGGGCCCGCCCCGGGGACGGGCAGGGCCGAGGCGGCGAGCAGCGGCAGGAAGGCCGCGCCCATCACGGCCACCCCCGCGACCAGGGCGGTGCCCGGTGCGATCCGGGCCCGGCACCAGGCGGTCACCCGGGTCTGGAGCAGGATCGTGGCCAGCCCGGACACCACGAACAGCAGCGCCGTCGCCACCGTCCCGCCGGTGCCGCCGCCGCCCAGCCGGCGGACCTCCAGCGGCAGCGCCAGGTACACCTGGAAGGACAGCATGTACGAGCCGGTCATCGCGCCCGCGAAGAGCAGGAACGGCCGGTTGGCCAGCACCCCGCGCCACTGCCCGAGGACACCCGTACGCTCCGGCCCCCCGGCCGGCTCGGCGCCCCGGCGGGCCGGCAGCGAACGGATCTGCACCGCGCTGAGCACCGCGAACACCCCGGCCGCGACCAGGCAGGTGGTGCGGAAGTCCACCGCCGTCAGCGCCATGCCCACCAGCGGGCCGAGCAGGATGCCCGCCTGGTAGAAGACGTTGAACAGCGCGAACGCCGCCACCCGCTGCTCGCCCGCGTCACGGGCGACGTACGCCCGGACGGCCGGGTTGAACAGCGCTCCGGCCAGGCCGGTCGCCGCCGAGGCCGCGACCAGGGCGGACAGCGAGGAGGACAGGCCGAGCGCGGCGAAGCCGGCGGTGCGCAGCAGGCAGCCCGCCACGATCAGCGGCTTGTAGCCGAACCGGTCGGCCAGCGTGCCGCCGACCAGGAACATCCCCTGCTGGGTGAAGTTGCGCACCCCGAGCACCAGCCCGACCGTCCAGCCGGCCAGGCCGAGGCCGCCGGACAGGTGGGCGGCCAGGTAGGGCATCAGCATGTAGAAGCCGAGGTTGATGGTGAACTGGTTGACCATCAGCAGCCGGACGCTGCGCTCGTGGCCGCGGAACTGGGCGGTCAGCTCCCTCACTCGGCACTGCCGGGGGCGCTCGCGAGGGTCAGCGGGTCGACCACCTCGGCGCAGCGGGTCCAGCGGGTGACCTCCCGCTCGTCCGGCCGGGCGAGCTCGTCCGGGCCGTCCGCCGGCGGGTGGTCGAGCAGGTCGTGCGCGGCGCCGTACTCGTCGTCGTAGACGGTGCCGAGGTAGCGCTGCGGCCCGTCCGGGAAGACCGCGGCGATCCGGCTGCCGGCGGGCTGAGTGCGGGCCAGCCAGCCGGCCACCAGGGCGACCGCGCCGACGCTCCAGCCGCCGGTGGCGTAGTGCGAGGCGGCGAGGCGGCGGCAGGTCCAGACGGCCTCGGCCGGGGCGACCCAGTGGACCTCGTCGAAGGTGTCGTAGGCGACGTTGCGCGGGTAGATGCTGGAACCGAGGCCGCGCATCAGCCGGGCGCGGGCGGGCTGGCCGAAGATCGTGGAGCCGACGGTGTCCACCCCGACCACCCGCAGCCCCGGGTAGAGCTGGCGCAGCACCCGGGAGGTGCCGGCCGAGTGCCCGCCGGTGCCGACGCTGCACACCAGGACGTCCAGGTGGCCGAGCTGGGAGGCGAGTTCGAGAGCCAGCGGGGTGTAGGCGGTGGTGTTGTCGGGGTTGTTGTACTGGTCGGGGCACCACGAGTCGGGGTGGCGGGCCAGCAGCTCCACCACCCGGTCGCGCCGGGCCTGCTGCCAGCCGCCCCGCGGGTGCGGGCTGGCGACCGCCTCCACCTCGGCGCCGTAGGCGGTGAGCAGCCTGGTCATGGCCGGCTCCAGCCCCGGGTCGGTGACCAGCGTGACCGGGTGCCGGTACACCATGCCGGCCAGCGCCAGGCCCAGGCCCAGTGTGCCGCTGGTGGACTCCACGATCCGGCCGCCCGGGCGCAACTCGCCCCTGGCGCGGGCCCGCTGGACCATGTGCAGAGCCGGACGGTCCTTGATGCCGCCGGGGTTGAAGCCCTCCAGCTTGGCCCAGAAGCCGCGGCCCGCCGGGGCGAGCGGCTCGCCGATCCGCAGGACCGGGGTGTTGCCGACCAGGCCGCTGAGGGCCGCGTGGTCGTCGGTGGGATGAGTGAGGGACGTCATGTCTGGTCTCCTGTCGGAAGGTTGGCGGAGGATTCGGCGACTCGGGCGGGCGCCGAGCCGCTATATCCGCCACCGACCGGTGGCCAGCAGCGGGCCTCTCGGCCCGGGCGTACGGGCGCGGCGCACGGCGGCGGCCGTCGCCGTGCGCACCGCGCGGGGCGCCACCCGCCCGCCGCCGGGGCCGACGAGGAACGCCGGGGCGGAGGAGGGGACGGGCGCGGCGGTCGGGCGCGGCGACCGCAGGGCGGGTGCGGCGCTGTCTCCCTGCGGACAGTCGCGCTCCGGGAGACCGCTCGGTTCGGAAGGACCGGTGGTCCGGGTGGAGGAGAGGGCGGTGGCCGCGGAGGGGCCGGTCGGATGGGCGTCGTGGTCCGGCTGCGCGCAGCCGGAGGGCAGCAGGGAGAGCAGGCCGAGCAGCAGCGCGGCCAGGAGCCGGACGGGCATGGCGGGACTCCGCGCGGCCGCACGACGGCGGCAGCGGATCGGCAACGGCGGGGGAGTGGACGCGGCAGCCCACGTCGGCACGCACCGCGGGGCGGGCGTGGCAGGGCGCGGGCCGGAGCCGGTCTAGACCCTCAGTCGACCGATCCGGTGGGGGAGTTCGGGTGTTCTGGCCGCGGCGCTCCGGGCCGTCGGGACCGCCGGGCCGGGTGCGACGGGCTGTTCACCGAGGGCGGGTCGGACGGCGACGACCGGCCAGGCGGCCTCGGCGCCCGGGCCGTCCTCGGGCTTGCCGGACAGGCACTCGCCGCCGGGGTGGTCGGCGTCCTCGTCGTGCTCCCGCTGGTGTGCGGGCTGGGTGCGGTCGGCGGCCTGCGGCCCGTCCGGCGCGGACCAGACGATCCGGATCGGATCGGTGTGCCCGGCGCCGTTCTCCACGCTGAACCCGTGGGCCGCGAACACGGCCGCCAACAGGGCGCCCAGCCACAACAGCCGCGCCGCCACCCCTCGGGGGCGGGCGCGTCGTGTACGCAACGGCGACCGGGCGGTGACCATGCCGTGATCCTAGCCCGACTTCCCGCTCCGCCATAGCGTGCCCTGGTTGATGTGATGAATCGTCAACCAGCTGTGCCGGCAGGCCGATCGATGGAAGCGCGGCGCACGCCGGAGAGGGGCGCTTGTCAGCTCCGGTCGCTCCGTGCGGCCGCGTGCCCGACGCGGGGCCGGCCGGGCGGGGTGCGGCGCTGGAGCACGACGGCCGCCTCGCGGTCGGTGACCTCGTGGAAGTCGCTGTACCAGGGCCCGGCGGCGTGCGCGTAGCGGGGGAGGTGGAGGCAGACCACCGCGTCCACGTCCCGGTGCAGCTCGGCCGCGATCCGGGCGTCGCCGACCGGCGCCGCGACGATCAGCTGCCGCGGGTGCTCGGCGGCGAGCGCGTGGAGCGCCGCCCGGGCGGTGAGGGCGTCGGTCAGGCCGTCGGAGACCAGGACGGCGGTGCGCCCGCTCAGCGGCAGCCGGGCGCGGCCCTGGCGGTAGAGCGACTCCCGGCGGTGGACCTCGACCCGTTCCCGCCGGACGCTCTCGCCCAGCTCCGCCGGGGTGACGCCGAGGCTGGTCAGGCTGCACCGGTCGAACAGCGGGGGGTCACCGTCGGCGATCGCGCCGACCGGGCGGTCGTGGCCGGGCACGGCCAGCGGCCGCACCACGGTGGCTTCGAGCGGGGCGCCCAGGGCCTCGGCGACCTCGGCGGCCACCGGCATCCCGCCCGGTGCCAGGCCCAGGACCACCACCCCGTCGCCGCTCCGTTCGCCCAGCAGCGGGACGAGCCTGCGGGCCAGCTGGTGTCCGGCGGTGCTGCGGTCGAGGAATCTCACGGCCTGTTCCCTGCCCTCCGTGCGTCCGAGCGCCCCGGTCGGGCGGCCGGGGTGCACCGGCGAGCGGCCTGCGGCCCCCGCCGCCGGTGCGGCTTCCCCGTCGGGACGGGCTCTAACGTCCGGCACGCGGCCCGGATCGTCCGTGGACGGTGACCCCGGCCCGTCCGGGACACGACCCGGACCGTCCAGGACGCGGCCCCGGAGCGTCCCGGACGCGATCCGGGCCGGACGCCCCCGGCGGGTGTGCC
This sequence comes from Kitasatospora sp. Xyl93, assembly GCF_055383135.1. NCBI lineage: Bacteria > Bacillati > Actinomycetota > Actinomycetes > Kitasatosporales > Streptomycetaceae > Kitasatospora > Kitasatospora sp. Xyl93. The sequence continues at coordinate 7,948,146 of NZ_AP029185.1, forward strand.
CCGGGCGGGTGTGCTCCGGCGGGGTTCGGGCAGACGCGGGGCATGGACGGCCGACGGTCGGCGCTACCGCCCGTACCCGGTGTGCTCGCGGGTACGGGCGCCGGCACGGCCCGCGACGGCGCACGCGATGATGTCCGGCGCGACGCCCCGCCGTCCCCGTCTGACCGGGAGCGAGCCATGCCAGGACCATCCGAGCCATCCCACGAGCCCGCCGGTCGGGACGGACCCGGCGAGCCCGAGCCCGACGACCTGAGCGTCACGGTGGCCGACCGGGGCCGGGTGCGGATCGTCACCGTCACCGGCGAACTGGACCACGACAGCGCCGACCGGCTGCGCGTCGCGCTCGCCCGGCCGGCGTCGGCGGACGGCATCGAGCGGATCGTGGTCGACCTCGCCGGCCTGCGGTTCTGCGACTCGACCGGACTGAACGTCCTGCTGCGCGCCCGACTGGACGCGGGAGCGGGGGAGCTGCGGCTGGAGCTGGCCGGCCCAGGCCCGCTGGTGGCTCGGCTGATCGCGATCACCGGGGCCGACAGCGTGCTGCGGGTCCACCCAGATCTCCGCGCGGCGCTGGCGGTCTCCGGCGAGGGGTCCGCCGGCGGGGCCGTGGTGCCACCCGGACCGAGGTGAGGAGGCGGACCGTGGAGCGCCCCGCGAACGGTGGGCCGCCGGGCCGGGAGGAGACCAGGCGGCTGGCGCTGCAGGGCAGCGCCGGCGCGGTACAGCGCAGCCGTGACTTCAGCCGGCGGGCGCTGGTGTCCTGGCACTGGCTGCCGGCCGCCGACGAGGAGCGGCGGGCCGCGGCCGAGGACGTCCTGCTGATGGTCTCCGAGCTGGTCACCAACGCCTGCCTGCACGCGCCCGGCGGCCCGCGCGAGCTGCGGCTGCGCTGGGACGGCGACCGGCTGCGGGTGGAGGTCGAGGACGCCAGCCCCGTCCCGCCGCGGCTGCGCCCGTTCGCGGGGCCGGGCCGCCCGGGCGGGCACGGGCTGCGGGTGGTCGACCGGCTCGCCGCCGCCTGGGGCTCGCGGCCCGAGGGCGGCGGGAAGCTGGTCTGGCTGGAGGTGCCGCGCCCACCCGCCGTGACGGCGGCGGACGGGAACCGGGCCGGGGGACCGGCGGGGCCGGGCCCGGGCTGATCGGCGGCCCGGCCCGATCGGGACGCACCGAGGGGTTTCCGGCGCGGCACAGCGGATAGTCGCGGGATGTGAGCGCCGGCCGTCGACCGGCGCGTGCGGTCCGGACCGTGTGAGAGGAGCCCGCAGCCATGGCGCAGCGCCCGTCGAAGTCCGGGGAACCCGCCGCCGACCGGGCCGAGGGGCTCACCGTCGAGATCCGGCCGTGGGCCGGGGGGGCCGTGCTGGCGCTGCTCGGCGACCTGGACCTGGACTCGATCGCCGATCTGCGGGTCGCGTTCGACCGGGCCCTCACCGAGCCCGCCACCGTCATCGTGGTGGACTGCGCCGGGTTGGAGTTCTGCGACTCCACGGGGCTCAACGCCCTGCTGCGGGCCAAGGCCCGGGCGGCGGTGGACGGCAGCCGGATCGAGCTGGCCCGGCCCCGGCCGCTGATCCTGCGGATGCTCGAACTGACCGGCGCCACCGACGCCTTCCCGATCCGCGACACCGTGCCCGACTGAGCCCGGCCCCCGCGTGCCCTCCCCGCCGTGTCACCCCCGGCCGGCGGTGGCACAGTGGGAGCAGGGCGGCGCCCGCCGCCTTCGGGGCCGAGGTGCCCGAACGGCGCACCCCGGCCGTGCGAGCGATCCGGACGGTGGACGGATGGACGAGCACCCGGTGGCCGGAGCCCCCGCGCCCGACCCGGCCGAGCAGGCGCTGCGGCAGCTGCTCGCCGGGCTGACGGCCGTGCGCGACGGGGACTTCCGCACTCGGCTCGCCCCGGACCGGCCGGGGGTGCTGGGGGAGATCGCCGCGGTCTTCAACGGCATGGCCGACCAGCTGGCCCGGGTGACCTCCGAGGTGACCAGGGTGGCCCGGGAGGTCGGCAGCGACGGACGGCTCGGCGGCCAGGCCCAGGTGCCGGACGCGACCGGCACCTGGCTGGAGCTGACCGACTCGGTGAACGCGATGGCGCGCAACCTGACCTGGCAGGTGCGCAACATCGCCCAGGTCACGACGGCGGTGGCGCGCGGCGACCTCACCCAGAAGATCGAGGTGGACGCGCGCGGCGAGATCCTGGAGCTCAAGAGCACCGTCAACACCATGGTGGACACCCTCTCCTCGTTCGCGGACGAGGTGACCAGGGTGGCCCGGGAGGTCGGTACCGAGGGCCGGCTCGGCGGCCAGGCCCAGGTGCCGGGCGTCGCCGGGACGTGGCGCGACCTGACCGACTCGGTGAACGCGATGGCGGGCAACCTGACCTGGCAGGTGCGCAACATCGCCCAGGTGGCGACCGCCGTGGCGGAGGGGGACCTCACCCAGAAGATCTCGGTCGCCGCCCGCGGGGAGATCCTGGAGCTCAAGACCACCATCAACACCATGGTCGACCAGCTGTCCGCCTTCGCCGCGGAGGTGACCAGGGTCGCCCGCGAGGTCGGCACCGAGGGCCGGCTCGGCGGCCAGGCGGACGTCCGGGACGTCTCCGGCACCTGGAAGGCGCTGACCGAGTCCGTCAACGTCATGGCCGACAACCTCACCGCCCAGGTCCGCTCGATCGCCGAGGTGACCACCGCCGTCGCGGAGGGCGACCTGACCCAGAAGATCCGGGTCGACGCGCGCGGGGAGATCCTGGAGCTGAAGGAGACCATCAACACGATGGTGGACCAGCTGTCCGCCTTCGCCGCCGAGGTGACCAGGGTCGCCCGGGAGGTCGGCACCGCCGGGAACCTGGGCGGGCAGGCCACCGTCCGGGGCGTCTCCGGGACGTGGAAGGACCTCACCGACAACGTCAACGTGATGGCCTCCAACCTCACCGGCCAGGTCCGCTCGATGTCCGAGGTGGCGACCGCGGTGGCCCGCGGCGACCTCTCCCGGAAGATCACCGTCGAGGCCGAGGGCGAGGTCGCGGCCCTCGCCGACGCGATCAACACCATGGTGGACACCCTGTCCGTGTTCGCCGACGAGGTGACCCGGGTCGCCCGCGAGGTCGGCACCGAAGGCATCCTGGGCGGCCAGGCCCGGGTGCCCAACGTCGCCGGGACGTGGAAGGACCTCACCGACAACGTCAACTTCATGGCGCACAACCTGACCAGCCAGGTGCGCAACATCGCCCAGGTCACCACCGCCGTCGCCGAGGGCGACCTGACCCGCAAGATCGACGTGGACGCGCGCGGGGAGATCCTGGAGCTGAAGACGACCGTCAACACGATGGTCGACCTGCTGTCCTCGTTCGCCGCCGAGGTGACGCGGGTGGCCCGGGAGGTCGGCAGCGAGGGCCGGCTCGGCGGGCAGGCCCGGGTGGAGGGCGTCTCCGGCACCTGGAAGCGGCTCACCGAGAACGTCAACGAGCTGGCCGGCAACCTGACCCGGCAGGTCCGGGCGATCGCCGAGGTCACCAGCGCCGTCGCGGCCGGCGACCTGACCCGCTCGATCAGCGTGGACGCCTCCGGCGAGGTCGCCGACCTCAAGGACAACATCAACGCGATGGTCGGATCGCTGCGCGAGACCACCCTGGCCAACCAGGAGCAGGACTGGCTCAAGACCAACCTGGCCCGCTTCTCCGCCGCCATCCAGGGCCGGCGCGACATCCGCCCCGTCGCCGAGATGATCACCGACGAGCTGACCCCGCTGGTCGGCGCGCAGTACGGCGCGTTCTTCCTCGCCGAGGAAGGCGCGGACGGCACCGAACTGGCCCTGATCAGCGCCTACGGCCGCCCGGCCGGCGAGCGGCGGCTCCGGCTGGGGGAGACCCTGGTCGGCCAGGCCGCCCGGACCCGGCGGACCGTCGCGGTGGACGAGCTGCCGCCCGGCTACGCCACCGTCTCCTCCGGCGCGGGCAGCGCCGACGCCCGCTCGCTGGTCATCCTGCCGATCGCCCTGGAGGAGTGGCTGATCGGCGTGATGGAGTTCGCCTCCGTCCACCCGTTCACCCAGGTCCACCGCGACTTCCTGGCCCAGTTCGCCGAGATCTGCGGGGTCAACCTGGGCAACCTGCTGGCCAACGCCCGCACCGACGAGCTGCTCGGCGAGTCCCAGCGGCTCACCGCCGAACTCCAGGCGAGATCCGAGGAGTTGCAGGAAGGGCAGGAGGAACTGCGGCGCTCCAACGCCGAGTTGGAGGAGAAGGCCGCGCTGCTCGCCCAGCGCAACCGGGACATCGAGGCGAAGAACCTGGAGATCGAACAGGCCCGCCAGGAACTGGAGGAAAGGGCGAGGGAGTTGACCCAGGCCTCGATGTACAAGTCGGAGTTCCTGGCCAACATGAGCCACGAGCTGCGCACCCCGCTGAACAGCCTGCTCATCCTCGCCCAGCTGCTCGCCGAGAACAGCGGCGGCAACCTCACCCCGAAGCAGGTCGAGTACGCGGGCGTGATCCACTCGGCCGGCACCGACCTGCTCCAGCTGATCAACGACATCCTCGACCTCTCCAAGGTGGAGGCCGGGAAGATGGACCTGGCCATCGAGCCCTTCGCGGTGCGCGAGCTGCTGGAGTACGTGGAGTCCGGCTTCCGGCCGCTGGCCGACCAGAAGGGGCTGGCCTTCGAGGTGTCCGTCGACCGGAACATGCCGGAGCGGATCGTCACCGACCAGTCCCGGCTGCGCCAGGTGCTGCGCAACCTGCTCTCCAACGCCGTCAAGTTCACCGACATCGGCCGGGTGGAGCTGCGGATCGAACGCGTGGAGGAGGCGGACCTGCCGTCCGGACTCGGCCGGACCCGGGCCGCGGTGGCCTTCCACGTGGACGACACCGGGATCGGCATCGACCCGGCCCACCTGGACACCATCTTCGGCGCCTTCCAGCAGGCCGACGGATCCACCGCACGACGCTTCGGCGGCACCGGCCTCGGGCTGTCGATCAGCCGGGAGCTCGCCCGGCTGCTCGGCGGCACCATCACCGTGCGCTCGGCGGCCGGGCAGGGCAGCCGGTTCACGCTGTACCTGCCGCTGGGCGAGGACGAGCACACACCGGACGGCGCGGTCGAGCCGCGGGTCCTGGTGGTGGAGCCCGACCCGCCGGGGCTGCTCACCCAGCTCGCCCGGGCGGCGGTGGGGACGTCCTCGGGCGGTCCGACCGGCGGCTCTCCGGATGCGCCGGCGGCCGGCGGCCCGGCGGACGGCGGGCCGGCGTCGGTGGTGCGGGTCGACGGGGTGGGCGACGAAGCCGGGCTGCGGGCCGCGCTCACCGGCGGGCCGTACCGGTGCGTACTGCTGGACCTGGTCGGCTCCGCGCACCTCGCCCCGCTGCTCGGGCGGTTCGCGGCGGGCGGCACGCCGGTGCTCGGGTACGGGACCGGCGGTGCGCCGCCCGAGGGCGTGGAGCGGGTCGGCGGACTCGACGAGCTGCGGGTGCGGGTGATCCGGGCGCTCGGCGGCGAGCCCCCGGCCGCCCGGGAGCCCGGGGAGGCGGAGGAGGCCGCGGGGACCGACGACCCGGGCGTCGCCGCCGCTCTCGCCGGACGGACCGTGCTGATCGTCGACGACGACATCCGCAACGTCTTCGCGCTCACCGCCGCCCTGGAACGGCACGGACTGGACGTCCTGCACGCCGCCGACGGCCGCGCCGGGCTCGACCTGCTGCGCTCCCACCCGGAGACCGACCTGGTGCTGATGGACGTCATGATGCCCGGACTGGACGGCTACGCGGCCATCGCGGCGATCCGCGCCGACGCGCGCTTCGAACGGCTACCGGTCGTCGCCGTCACCGCCAAGGCGATGCCCGGCGACCGGGACCGCAGCCTGGCCGCCGGGGCCGACGACCACGTCACCAAGCCGGTCGACACCGGCCGGCTGCTGGAGCGGATGCGGGACTGGCTGGACGCGTCATGACCGCTCTCCGGCACGGGGGAACCGCCCTCCGGCACGGCGGAACCGCGCTCCGACCCCGGGGTGCGCGGTGACCGCCGGGCAGGAGCCCCCCGGGCACGCCGGGCGGGAGTCGTCCGGGCAGGAGTCCGCCCGGCGGGAGTCCGCCGAGCGCACCGCCCGGGCCCTGGCCGAGACCGTCCGCCGCCTCCAGGCCGCCGCCGCCCGGTCGCACGCCGAGGCCCGGACCAGGGCCGCCGTCGACCTCGCCACCGGCATCCTGGCCGAGCGGCTCGACCTGCCCGTCGCCGAGGCCGCCGCGCACCTCGCCCGGCTGGCCCGGGATGCGGGCGTGCCGGTGCTCGCGCTGGCGGCGGACGTCGCGGGGCTGCCGGCGCCGGGCCCGGTCCCCGGCCAGGAGCCGGCACCGGAACCGGAGGAGGGGCCCGGACGGTCCGCCCCCGCCCTGACCGCCGTCGGCCCGTCCGAGGCCGGCCCGCCCGTCGCGCCCGCGCTCGCCGCCTCGCCCGACCTGGAGCGCGCCGCCGGGGCCGTCCTGGACCAGGCCGCGGCAGCGGTCGGCGTCCGCGCCGTGGCCGTCTGGCTGCGGCTGCCCGGCGGCGCGCTCGCCCTCGCCGCGCACGCCGGGCTGTCCGCCGAGGAGGCGGCCGGCTGGGCCCGGGTACCGCCCGGCGTGCCCACCCCGGCGCAGCTGGTCGTCGGCGGCGGAGCCGAGCTGTGGCCCGGCGACCCGGGGGCGGACGGGCCCTCGGTGGGCGCCGGCGCCGCCCGGGCGGTCCTCCCGCTGATCGACCGGCGCCGCCGCCGCGGCGCGCTGGAGCTGCTCTGGCCGGCCGCCGGCCCGGGATCCGCCCCGGTGCTCGGCCAGGCCCAGCGCCGCGAGCTGTGCGCCCTCGCCGACCTGTGCACCACCCTGCTCGGCCCGCCCCCGGAGCCGATGGCCCCCGAGCAGGCCGCCGCCCTCCTGGACGGGCTGCTCACCCCCGCGCTGCTCCTGGCCCCCGCCGTCCGGGCCGAGCGGATCGCCGACTTCACGCTGCTGCGGGTCAGCGCCGGGTTCCGCGACCCGCTCGGCCGCTCCCGGCAGGACTTGGAGGGCGCCTCGCTGCTGGCGACCTACCCCGCCGCCTGCGCCGCCGGACTGCTCGACCGGCTGCTGCGCGCGTACGAGACCGGCGTGCCGTCGACCGCCGAGCCGGTCCGGCTGGCCTTCCGGGAGCACGGACCGGCGGTGCCGGTGGCCGTGCTGCTCTCGGTCGTCCCGCTCGGCGCCCGGATGCTGGTCTGCTGGCAGCTGGAGGACGAGCGGGAGGACGACGAGCACACCGCCCTGCTGCGCCAGGCCCAGCGGCTGGCCCGGGTGGCCGGGTTCGAGGAGCGCCCGGCCGAGGGCCGGATCCGCTGGAGCGACGGGCTGCGCGAGCTGTACGGACTGCCGCCGGACGCCCCGCCCGTACCGCTGGACCGGCTCGCCCGGCACACCCACCCGGACGACCGGCCGGCGATCCGGCGGCTGCTGGACACCGTCCGGCACCACCACCGCACCGCCTCCGCGGTGGTCCGGCTGGACCGCCCGGACGGCACCCACCGCTTCACCCGGGTGATCGCCGAACCGGTGGTGGACGAGGCCGGCCGACTGGTCGCCGTCCGTGGCGCCTACCACGACGTCTCCGCCCAGCACTGGACGGAGGTCGCGCTCGGCGCCACCCGGGAGCTGCTGGCCGACAGCGAGCAGGAGTCCGCCGAGCGGGCGCAGCTGGCGCTCCGGCTCCAGCAGGCGATCCTGCCGGCCGCGCCGCCCCCGCTCGGCGTGACCGGCCTGCACGCCGCCGTCCGCTACCGCCCCGCCGGCCAGCGCGACCGGGTCGGCGGCGACTGGTACGACGTGCTGGTGCTGCCCGACCGGCGGGTGCTGCTCGCGGTCGGGGACGTGGCCGGGCACGGCGTCGGCGCGGCCACCGGGATGGTCGCGCTGCGGCACGCGCTGCGCGGCCTCGCCGTCACCGGGGCCGGCCCGGGCCGGCTGCTGGCCTGGGCCAACACCGTGGCGCTGCGCGAACCGGGCCAGATCACCGCAACCGCCGTCTGCGTGCTGCTGGACCCGGTCGGCGGCGAACTGCGCTGGGCCCGGGCCGGCCACCTGCCGCCGATCCGGCTCGGCGCGGGCGGCGCCCAGGTGCTGCCGCTGCCGCACGGCGTGCTGCTCGGCGCGCTCGACGACGCCGAGTACGAGGAGCACACCGCCCGGCTCGACCCGGGGGACGTCCTGCTGCTCTACACCGACGGGCTGGTCGAGCGCCGGGACCGCCCGGTGGAGGAGTCGGTGGAGCAGCTGCTCCGGGCGGCCGGCGCCCCCGGCCCGGACCTGGAGCAGTACCTGGACCGGCTGCTCGAACTCAGCCCCGCCGACACCGACGACGACACCTGCCTGATCGCCGTCCAGACCGAGTGAGGCCGATCGCCGCCGCGACGGCGGTCGCCCGTCCCTTCCGCCGCCGTTCCCCGGCGGCCGTTACGGGCCGCCGGGGGCGGGTAGGCGCGAGCGGACAAGGGGGGCCGAGACGGAAGGGACCGATCCCCATGTTGCTGCTGGGACTTCTGCTGATGGCGGCGTCCGGAGCATTCGTCGGACTGCTGATCGCGGACAACCTCTCCGGCGGGCCCGACTACCAGGTGACGATCCTGGGCAACGACCTCGTGACGCTGAACAGCCTGAGCATCTTCCTCGCCGGGGTGGCGCTGGCCCTGATCTTCTGCCTCGGCCTCGCGATGATGCGGCTGGCCCGGCGGACGCCGCGACGGGCGCGGCGGGCGCGGCCGGTCGCGGCTCCCGTGGAACGCGAACGCACCCTGGGCGGCACCGACGACATGCGGGTGCTGCCCGAGGACCGGGCCGCCGAGCAGGGCGGCCGGGAGACGGCGGCGCGACCGGGCGGCCGGATCCGGCACATGTTCGGACACTGACCACCGGTCGCCGACCGAACCGCCCGCCACCCAAGGAGGCCGCCATGGACCTCGCCTTCCTCACCCCGCTGCTCGACCGGACCAGCCCCTGGGCCTCGGTTTACCTCGACACCTCCCGCGCCACCGAGGACGCCGCCCGGCGGCGGGCGCTGATCGACCGCGCCGCCGTCCAGCGACTGGCCGACGCCGGCGCAGACGGGCCGACCTGCACGGCCGTCCGCGAGCACCTGGCCGGGATGCCCGCCGCCGGGTCCCCGCCCGGCCGGGCGCTGTTCGCCGCCGACGGCGAGGTCGTGCTGGACGTGCCGCTCGCCGACTCCCCGCCCGACGTCGCCGCCACCTGGGCCCCGCTGCCGCACACCGGCCCGCTGCTCGGCCTGCTGGACGACGCGGTGCCCGCCTGCCTGGTCGCCGCCGTCGACCGCACCGGGGCCGACCTGCGGCGCTACGAACTCGGTCGCGGGGAGCCGCTGGGTACCGTCGAGGGTCCGCAGTGGCAGGGCCGGGGGCACCGCGCCCCACCCGCCGACCGCTACGAGTGGCACTACCGGCACCGGGTCGAGGACACCTGGGAGCGCACCGCCGGGATCGTCGCCGAGCACCTCGCCCGGAGCTGGCCGCACAGCGGCGCCCACCTGCTGGTGCTCACCGGCGGCACCCGGGAGCGCCGGGCCGTCCACGACCGGCTCCCCCCGCAACTCCAGGACGTGACCGTCGAGTTGGACGGCGAACCCGCCGGAGGCGCCTTCGACCGGCGCCTCGCCGAGGCCTGGGCCGACCACCGCGGCCGGCACGTGGCCGAGCTGCTGGACGCCTTCCGCACCGGCGTCGGCCGCCCCGGCGGACACCGTACCGACGGCGACGGCACCGAGACCGCGCCCGGCCCGGCCGCCCAGGGCATCCCCGCCGTGGTGAGCGCCGCCCGGCAGCACCAGCTTGCCGCGCTGCTCCTGCAGGCCGGCGGCCACGACCCGGAGCGCCCGGTGTGGACCGGGCCCGAGCCCGAGCACCTCGGCGTCGACCGGGCCGACCTGCGGCGCATGGGCGTCCGCCACCCGGTGCAGGCCCCCGCCGCCGACGCCCTGCTGCGCGCCGCCACGGCCTGCGCGGCCGAGGCCGTGCTCGTCCCGGAGACCGTCCCCGGCCCGCCGGGTGGACTCGGCGCGGTGCTGCGCTGGCCCGCCTGACGCCACGCCCGACCGGCGGACGGCACACCGCCGGCCCGTCGGCCGGGCGGAGCCGGCGCCGACGGGCCGGCTCGGAGACCGTCACGGCCGCGTCGTTCAGCGGGCGGCGACCGGGGGCAGCCGGTCCAGGATGCGCTCCATGCCGCTGGTCCAGTTGGCCTCCAGCGCGGTGACGGCCTGGTCGATGTCGCCGTCCAGCAGGCACTGGGCGATCCGCTCGTGCTCCTCTGCGGCGCGTTCCAGGATCTCGTGGTCGCCGACCACCACCCGCTCGTAGCGGTGCAGGGTGAGCTTCAGCGAGTCGATCATCTCGCGCAGCCGGGCGTTGGCGCAGCCGGAGAGCAGCAGGGCGTGCCAGGCGTCGTCGTAGCGTTCTATCGTGCCGTGCGGGGCCTGCGGGGCGGAGAAGGCGCGGGCCTCGGCGAGCAGCCGGGGGGCGATCTCGGCGAGGTGCGCGGGGTCGGAGGTGCGCAGGGCCAGCGACTCCAGGGCGATCACGATCGCGGTGAGGTCGAGGAACTCCTGTTTGCCGGTGGGCGCGAAGCGGAAGCCCTTGCCGCGCTCGCTGGTGATGATGCCCTCGCGTTCCAGGCTGATCAGGGCCTCGCGCAGGGGGGTCCGGCTGACGCCAAGTTCCTCGGCGAGCTGGACCTCGTTGATCGACTCGCCGGGGGTGAACCGGCCGCGGCCGAGCTGCTCCAGGAGTTCGTCCTTCACCTGCTCGCGCAGCGGACGCCGCTCGATCGCCATCGGGCTTTCCTTTCGTTCTCGGTCGGTAGCGTACCGGCCGGGCGACCGGCGTCGGCGGTCAGGCGCCCGGGGCCGGGTACGGCGGTGCGGGTCAGGCGGTGCCGGCGCCGTCCACGGCGATGACCGCGCCGCTGACGAAGGCGGCGGCGTCGCTGGCCAGGAACGCCACGGTCCGGGCGATGTCCCGGGGTTGGCCGATCCGGCCGAGCGGCCGGTCGGCGGCGTCGGTGTAGAAGGCGCCCGGGCTCTCGCCGAGCTGGCGGGCCTCCTCGGCGAGCATCCCGGTGTCGGTGTCGCCCGGGCAGACGCAGTTGACCCGGATGTTGTCCGGGCCGTGGTCGATGGCCATCGCCCGGGTCATGTTGACCACGGCGCCCTTGGAGGCGCAGTAGGAGACGGCCCGGCCCCCGCCCTTGATGCCCCAGCCGGAGCCGGTGTTGACGATGCTGCCGCCGCCGTCCGCGGCCATCAGCGGCACCACCAGCCCGCTGAGCAGCATGATCGAGCGGACGTTGACGGCCATCACCAGGTCCCAGTCCTCGTCGCTGATCTCGGTGACGGTGGAGCGGCGGATGATGCCCGCGTTGTTGAACAGCACGTCCACGCCGCCGAATTGCTCCACCGCGGTGCGTACGGCCCGCTCGCAGTCGGCGCGGCGGGAGACGTCGCAGCGGACGAAGGTGCCGCCGGTCTCCTCGGCGGCCGCTTCGCCGCGCTCGGCGTCGACGTCGAGGAGGACGACGGCCGCGCCGAGTTCGGCGAGCAGGGCGGCGGTGGCCCGGCCGATGCCGGAGGCGGCGCCGGTGACGATCGCGCGCTTGCCGTGCAGGTCGATCATGGGAGGCTCCTTCAACTGGCCTGGGGGAGTGGGGCGTCGGAGTCAGGCGGAGAGGCGGTAGACGGCGCCGGAGCGGCGGCCGGTGATCACCCGGACGTGGCCGGCGAGGGCGTCGTCCAGGTCGGGGTCGCCGGTGTCCAGCAGCAGCGGGCGCCCCGCCAGGGCGGCGAGCTTCGCCTCGGTGGCGAGCACCAGCAGCCTCTCCCGGCCCGCGGCGCGCAGCAGTTCGGGGGTGAGCTGCTGGTTGCCGCGGCCGAGCAGGAAGCCCTGGCCGCCGATCGGGGACAGGGCGATGTAGGGGGTGGTGGGCAGGGCGCGCAGCTGGTCGGCCCGGGCGTCGCGGACCAGCACCCGGGCGGCGGGGGCGAGGCCGTCGGCTTGGCCCGGGCCGGGGGCCCGGGGCCGGACTCCTGCCCGCGGGGCACCGGCGGGGCCGAGCCGCAGCAGGTCGACGCCGGTCAGGCTGGTGTCCGGCGCACCGAGCGCGGTGGCCACCGCGTGGGTGGTGCTGCCGGGCCCGAGGACCAGCAGCCCGCCGGGGCCGACCCGTTCGGCGACCTCGGCGGCGAGACCGGCCGGGGTCCCCGGGTCGGGCCCGGAGCTGCCGGTCTTGCGCTGCTGCACCCGGGCGGGCAGCACCGGGACGGTCAGCCGGCCGTACAGCCGGGCGGAGACCAGGCCGGCCCGCAGCGCGGCCTCGTCCCGGTCGACCACCTCGGCGGCCGTCAGGCGCACGCCCCGGCCGGCCGCCCAGGCCGCCGCGACCTCGGCGGCGGCCCGGGGGTGGACGGCGAACACCGCGGAGTGCATCTTGACCCCGGCCGGGATGCCCAGCACGGGCAGCCGGGGCTCGGGCCCGAGCGCCTCCAGCACGTCGCGGGCGGTGCCGTCGCCGCCGCAGAACAGCAGCAGTCCGGCGCCGGCCGCGACCAGGGCGCGCACCACCGCGCGGGTGTCGGCGGCGGTGGTCGCCGCCCCGGCGGGCCGGTGGACGACCCGCGCGGGCCGGCCGGCCGCCCGGGCGGCGTCGGCGCCCATCGGGCCGTCGGCGGTGACCAGCTCCACGCCGGGCAGGCCGCGCAGCGTCAGCGCGGCCCGGGCGACGGCCTGCGGGGCGGCCCCGAGTGCCAGGGCCCGCCGCTGGACGTCGGCGCCGTCGCTGCCCTTGAGGCCGACCCGGCCGCCGAGCCCGGCGACCGGGTTGACCACGAGCCCGATCCGGGCGCCCGGGGCGGACGTCACGGCCGCTCGCCCAGGACCTTGCGGCGGTAGGCGCGCCAGCTGACCGCCCAGAGCGCCGGGTCGTCCAGCGGTTCGTGCCGGATCCGGTGCACGGTGGAGTTGTGCGGCGCGGTGCGGACGGTCTCCGGGTCCTCGTACGCCTCGCGGGCGACCTCGGCCAGGATCGCCGCGTACTCGTCCAGGTCGGCCCGGGAGTAGGACTCGGTGGGCTCCAGGGTCATCGGCTCGGGGACGACGTAGGGGTGGTGGCTGGTCCAGTAGTGGGTGCCGAAGTCGGCGGCGCGGTAGCCGAGGTCCTCGCTGTGCAGGCCGGTGTCCTCGTTGAGCCGCTGCCAGCTGTAGCGGACCTGCTCGACCCGGGGGCGGCCCTCGGCGTACGGGACGGAGACGCCGCGGATCCGCCGTACGTGGTGCAGCAGGTAGTTGTTGTTGAGCACGGCCGTCTCGGCGGCCGCGCGCAGCCCCTCGGCGCCCAGCGCGGTGATCCAGGCGTAGGCGCGCACCAGGTTCGGCACGACGCCCAGGTAGGGGCGGATCTTGCCGACCGAGTCCGGCCGGTCGTCGTCCAGGAAGTACCGTTCGCCGTCGAACTCGACGGTGGGGCGCGGCAGGTGGGGCGCCAGCTCGGCGGTGACGCCGCAGGCGCCGGCCGCCGGGCCGCCGCAGGCGTGCGGGGTGGAGAAGGTCTTGTGCAGGTTGAAGTGGCACAGGTCGAAGCCGGCCTCGCGGGCCCGGGTGATGCCGAGGATGCCGTTGGCGTTGGCCTGGTCGTAGGCGCACAGGCCGCCGGCCTCGTGGACGATCCGGACGAACTCGGCGATCCGGGGGTTGTAGATGCCGGTGTCCTCGGGGTTGGTGATCAGGAGGGCGGCGGTGCGCGGGCCGACGGCGGCGCGCAGCGCCTCGATGTCGGGGTAGCCGTCGGCGTCCGGGTGCAGGGTGACCACCCGGAAGCCGGCGGTCCTCGCGCAGGCGGCGTTGGAGGGGTGGGAGAAGGCGGTGGTGACGACCTCGTCGCGCTGCTCCAGCTCGCCGCGCGCGGCGTGGTACGCGCGGATCACCGAGACGTTGGTCCAGATCGCCGCCGAGCCCGCCCCGGGCTGGAGGCTGACCCGGTCCATGCCGGAGACCTCCTTGAGCGCCTGCTCCAGCCGGTGGACGAGTTCGAGCACGCCCTGGACGGTGGAGGCGTCCTGCGCCGGGTGCAGGGCCGCGATCCGGGGGTCGCGGACGAAGGCGTCGTTGACCTTGGGGCTGTACTTCATGGTGCAGGTGCCCTGGCCGACGTCCACGTTGAGGTCGGCGCCGAGGTTCTCCTGGGAGAGCCGCAGGTAGTGCCGGAGCACCTGTTGCTGGCCGAGTTCGGGCAGGGCGGGCGGTGTGCCGCGGCGCAGGGCGGCGGGCAGCCGCGCGGCCGGGTCGCCGACGGCGGCGGTGACGGCGGGCTCGGGCAGCGGGGGCAGGACGCCGCGCTCGCCGGGGGTGCCCAGCTCGAAGATCAGCTTCTCGTCCCAGCGGGCCTGGTGGAAGCGGCGCAGCGCGGGTTTGGCGGCGATCCGCGGGTGCACCGGCCGGCTGTTCTCCTGACGATTCGTCACTTCACGATCTCCTCAAGCGCGTCGGCGAGGCGGTCGATGTCGGCCCGGGTGTGCAGTTCGGTCACGCAGTACCGGCCCTCGTGCGGCCCGGCCGGGGTGCCGCCGTGCAGGCCGAGGGCGAGCAGCGCGCCGGCGATCTCGGCGGCGCCGCGCTCGCCGGTGTAGCGGACGGTGAAGTCGGCGAAGTGCACGGCCTCCGGGTCCGCCGGTTCCACGCCGGGGACGCGGGCCAGGCGCCGGCGGGCGTACTCGGTGTTGGCGAGGATCGTCGTGCCGATCTCGCGCATGCCGTGCGGTCCCATCAGCGCGAGGTAGACCCCGGCGGCGATGCCGTGCAGGGCGGCGGCGGTGCCGACCCACTCCTTGCCCCCCTCGCGCAGCGCGAAGGAGGTGCGCTCGTACGCGACGTCGCCGAAGCCGTACTCGCCGGGGACGTCGGTGGGGGTGAGGCCGAACAGCCGGCTCGGGTACTCGGCGACCAGCCGCTCGTCGTCCGGGCTGCCGATGAAGCCGGCGTTGCCGCCGCCGAAGCTCGGGTGGATGCCGAGCGGCTGGAGGTCGCCGCAGGTGAGGTCGGCGCCGAGTTCGGCGGGCGGGGTGAGCACGCCGAGGCTGAGTGGGTTGACGTGGACCACCGCCAGCGCCCCGGCCCGGTGGGCGAGTTCGACGTACCGCGGCAGTTCCGGGTCCACCCGCCCGCAGTGGTCGGTCAGTTGGGCGTAGACCGCGGCCGCGTCGCCCCGCTCCAGCGCGGCCCGGACGGCGGCGGGATCGGCCGGGACGGGCACCAGTTCGTGGACGCCCCGGACGTAGTCGCGGATCCGGGAGAGCCGGTCCGGGTCGATCGCGCCGACCAGCACCAGCCGGCGCCGCCCGGTGGCCCGTCCGGCCATCCGCAGCGCGGTCGCGGCGGCCTGGAAGCCGTCGTACGTCGGCACGTTGACGACCTCGACGGCCAGCAGCTCGGCCATCAGCGACTGGTACTCCCACAGCGCCTGGAAGCGGCCGTGGTCCTCGTACGGTTCGCCCGCGTAGGCGGTGAGGAACTCGCTGCGGTTGACGATCTCGTCCACCACGGCGGGGACGTGGTGGCGGTAGCAGCCGGCGCCGAGGAAGCTGCGGCCCGGCGGCACGGCGGTGTTGCGGGAGAGCAGTTCCTCCATGTGCGCGACCAGCCGGGCCTCGGACTCCAGCGGCTCGGGCAGCCGCAGCGGGCGGTCCAGCCGGAGGGCGGCGGGGATGTCGGCGTAGAACTCCTCGACGTCCTGGGCGCCGATCGCCGCCAGCATCGCTTTGCGCACCTGCGGGGCGGAGTTGGGGATGTACGGGTGGGTTCGGGGGGCGCGTGTGCTCATCCTGGCACCTTCCGCGATTTCAGTCACAAGCCTTGACGGGTTTGTGAATGCTGAGTTCTGTATACAGCATTCGGCATTCACCAGTCGGGAGGCAAGATGTCCGCACGAACCCGGCACCGAGAACATCCCCAACTCGCCCACGACCAGGGCGGATCGCCACCACGTCCGGCGCGGCGCCGGATCCTCTCCGCCGGACTCGCGGGCGGCGCACTGCTGTTGACCGGCGCCGCCGGCTGCGCGACCGGCGGGGCCGGCGGCACCGGAGCCAAGCAGCTCACCGCCGGCCCGGGCAGCACGCCCACCGGCAAGGTCGTCATCTGGTCCTGGGACGTCGCCGCCAAGGCCATGCGGCGGCTCGGCAGGGACTTCGAACAGGCCCACCCCGGCACCACCGTCGAAGTGGTCGACATCGGCTACGACAACGCCTACGACAAGATCGCCGTCGGCCTCGGCGCCGGCAGCGGACTGCCCGACGTCCTCACCGTCGAGGGCCACCGGCTGCCCGCCTACCTCGGCAACTTCCCGAACGCCCTGGTCGACCTCACCGGCCGAGCTGCCGGCCTCAGGCCCCAGTACGCCGAGGCCTCCTGGCGCGCCGTCTCGGACGCCGAGGGCCGGGTCTTCGCCCTGCCCTGGGACAGCGGTCCGTGCGCCCTGTTCTACCGGCGAGACCTGTTCGAGCAGGCCGGCATCGACCCGACGGGCCTCGGCACCTGGGACGACTACGTCACCGCCGGCACCGCCCTCAAGGCCGCCACCGGCAGGAAGCTGCTCGTCCTGGACGCCAAGCAGGACAGCCTCTTCGCCATGCTGCTCCAGCAACAGGGCCAGCGCTGGTTCACGGACGGCAAGGTGGCCGTCGCCACCCCCGCCGCCGAACGCGCGCTCACCCTGCTCAAACAGCTCGTCGACCGCGACCTGGTCGACTTCGAGAACGGCTGGGACGGACTGGTCTCCGCCACCCATGACGGCAAGGCCGCCACCACCCCCACCGCCGCCTGGTGGGACGGCACCCTCACCGCCGAAATGGCCGACCTCGGCGGGAAGTTCGGCGTTGTCCCGCTCCCCGCCTTCACCTCCGGCGGCACCCGCACCTCCAACAGCGGCGGCTCCGCCCTGTGCGTCCCCGCGCAGAGCGGGAACCCCGAGACGGCCTGGGCCTTCGTCTCCTTCCTGCTCGCCGACAAGGCCAACCAGGCCTCGATGATGCGCCACGAAGGCCTCTTCCCCGCCTACCTCCCCGCCCTGGACGACCCGTACTTCCAGCAGCCCGCCCCCTACTACGACGGCCAGTCCGCCATGCGGCTGTTCGCCGGGCTCACCCGCTCCATCCCCACCGTCGAGCTCACCGCCGACGACGCCAAGGCCGCCGACATCGTCACCACCGCCGTCAACCAGGTGCTGCACAACGGCGCCGACCCGGGCACCGTACTGCGCTCCGCCGCCCGCCAGATCGCCACCGCGACCGGCCGCCGAACAGTCGGGTAGGGGCGGAACCGATGACCAGCCCTCCGGTGACCCCGCGCAAGCCGGCGGCCCCGACCCGGGCCGCCCCCGCCCGCCGCCGACGCTCCCCACGCACCGCCGCCTGGCTGTTCGCCGGGCCCACCACCGCGCTCTTCGTCGCCTTCTTCGCCTACCCGCTCGGCGCCAGCCTCTACCAGAGCTTCACCGCCCGCCGCGACGGCGCCGACGTCTGGGTCGGCCTGGACCAGTACCGGCGGATGCTGAACGACCCCGCGTTCCTGCACTCCCTGGTCAACACCGGCATGATCCTGGCCGTCCAGGTGCCCGTGATGACCGGCCTCGCCCTGGTGCTGGCCGTCCTGCTCAACCAGTCCTGGCTGCGGTTCCGGGCCGGCTGGCGGGCGGTGTTCTTCCTGCCCGCGATCACCACCCTGGTCGCCTACGCCGTGGTCTTCCAGGTCCTGCTGCGCACCGACGGCGGCCTCGCCAACCAGGTCCTCCAGGCGCTCGGCCTCGGCCCGGTCGACTGGCTCAACTCGCCCACCTGGGCCAGGATCTCGCTGATCGGCTCGGTCACCTGGCGCTGGACCGGCTACAACGCCGTCATCCTGCTGGCCGGACTGCACGCCATCGGCCGCGACCAGTACGAGGCCGCCGCCCTCGACGGCGCCGGCGCCGTGCGCACCTACACCGGCGTCGTGCTGCCGCAGCTGCGCCCGGTGGTGCTGTTCTGCGTCATCACCTCCACCATCGGCACCCTCCAACTCTTCGACGAGAACTACGTGCTGACCCGCGGCGGCCCCGGCGACGCCACGCTCACCCCGGTCGTCTACCTCTACAAGGTCGGCTTCCAGCAGCTTGACTTCGGCTACGCGGCCGCCATTGCCTGGGTGGTTGTGCTGGTCATCGCGGCGGTCTCGCTGCTCCAGTTCCGGCTCTACGGAAGGGAAAGGCGCCGATGAGCAGCACCCCACCGCCCGGCGCGCCCGGCCGCGCTCCGCTGTCGGCCCGGGTCGCCCGCACCCCGCCGCCCGGCGCGCCCGCCCGCACCCCGCTGCCCGCCCGGCTCGGCCGGACCGCCGTCCTCGCCGTCCTCGTCCTCGGCGCCGTGCTCAGCCTGCTGCCCTTCGCCTGGATGCTCGTCGCCAGCACCCACAGCAGCTCCGAACTGTTCCACTCCCCACCGCCGTTCCTGCCCGGCGGCAACCTGCTGCGCAACCTGGTGCACCTCCAGGAGACCATCGGCTTCGGCCGGGTGCTGCTCAACAGCCTCGGGATCGCCGTCGTCTACACCGCGCTCAGCTCGCTGCTCTCCGCGATGTGCGGCTACGGGCTGGCCAAGTACCGCTTCCGCGGCCGCGGACTGCTGCTCGGCCTGGTGCTGGCCACCATGATGATCCCCCTGCAGGTGCTGCTGGTCCCGCTGTTCCAGATGATGGCCAGCCTCGGCTGGATCGACAGCTACCAGGCCGTGATCGTGCCGTTCCTGGCCAACTCCTTCGGCATCCTGCTGATGCGCCAGGGCTTCCTGGACTTCCCCGACGAGCTGCTGGAGTCCGCCCGGATCGACGGCTCCGGGGAGCTGCGCACCTTCTACCGGGTCGTCCTGCCGTGCGTGCGGCCGCAGTTGGGCGCACTGGTGATCTTCACGTTCATGGGCCAGTGGAACAGCTTCATCTGGCCGCTGCTGATGCTCAACACCGAGGACAGGTACACCGTGCCGGTGGCGCTCAACACGCTGACCGGGCTTTCCCACGTCGACTACTCCGGCCTGATGCTGGGCTCCTTCCTGGCCACCCTGCCGCTGATGGTGCTCTTCCTGGTCTTCCAGCGGCAGTTCGTGGCCGGCCTGCTCGGCGGAGCCCTGAAGGGATGAGTGACGAAGCGATGAGCGCTGAAGGAACGCCTGACGGGGCGATGCGCGCTGCCGGAACGCGTGACGAAGCGGCGCCTGACGGAGCGACGGCCACGGACCGCCTGACCAGGGTGCCCGGCCTGCTGTACGGCGGGGACTGGAACCCCGAGCAGTGGCCCGAGCGGGTGTGGGCCGAGGACGTGAAGCTGATGGCCGAGGCCGGGGTCAACCTGGTCACCGTCGGCATCTTCTCCTGGGCCCGCCTCCAACCCGACGCCCACAGCTGGGACTTCGGCTGGCTGGACCGGCTGCTCGACCTCGTGCACCGGCACGGCATCGCCGTCGACCTGGCCACCGCCACCGCCTCGCCACCCGCCTGGCTGGTCCGCGCCCACCCCGAGCTGCTGCCGGTCACCGCCGACGGGGTACGGCTGGAGTTCGGCTCGCGCCAGCACTACTGCCCGTCCTCGCCCGCCTACCGGGAGGCCGCCGTCCGGCTCACCCGGGCGCTCGCCGAGCGCTACCGGCACCACCCGGCGCTCGCCCTGTGGCACGTCCACAACGAGTACGCCGACCACGTCGAGGAGTGCTTCTGCCCCGCCTCGGCCGCCGACTTCCGCCGCTGGCTGCGCCAACGCCACGGCGGCATCGAGGAGTTGAACCGCTCCTGGGGCACCGCCTTCTGGTCCCAGCACTACAACTCCTTCGACCAGATCGAGCCGCCGCGCACCGCGCCGGGCCCGGTCAACCCCACCCAGCTGCTGGACTGGCGCCGGTTCTGCTCGGACGCGCTGCTCGCCCTGCACCGCGCCGAGAAGGCCGTCCTGGACGAGGTCTCGCCCGGCGTCCCGGTCACCACCAACTTCATGTCGATGCTCAAGGCGCTGGACTACTGGGAGTGGAGCCGGCACGAGGATTTCGTCTCCGACGACGCCTACCCCGACCCGGCCGACCCGCGCGCCCACGTCAACGCGGCGATGAACTACGACCTGATGCGCTCGCTCAAGGGCGGCCGCCCCTGGCTGCTGATGGAACAGGCCCCCTCCGCGGTCAGCTGGCGCCCGGTCAACCTGCCCAAGGGCCCCGGCCGCTACCGCCTCTGGTCGCTCCAGGCGCTGGCCCGCGGCGCCGACGGCGTCCTGCACTTCCAGTGGCGCGCCTCGGTGGCCGGGGCCGAGAAGTTCCACAGCGCGATGCTCCCGCACCGGGGCACCGCCTCGCGCGGCTGGCAGGAGACCGTCCGCCTCGGCGCCGAACTGCGCCGGCTGGGCGAGGTCGCCGGCAGCCGGCTGCGCGGGCGCGCCGCCGTCCTGCTCGACTGGGACAGCTGGTGGGCGCTGGAACTGGACGACCACCCCTCCGCCCGGATGCGCTGGCCGGACCTGCTCCGCCCCTGGTACGCGGCGCTGTACGAGCGCGGCGTCACCGTGGACTTCGTCCCGCCCACCGCCGGGTTCGACGACCACCCGCTGCTGCTCGCGCCCAACCTCTACCTGCTCGACACCGCTACCGCCGAACGGCTCACCGCGTACGTGCGGGGCGGCGGCCGGCTGGTCTGCGGCCCGTTCAGCGGCATCGCCGACCGGCACGACCACATCCACCCCGGCGGCCACCCCGGGCCGCTGCGCGACCTGCTCGGGATCGTGGTGGACGAGCACTGGCCGATCCCGGACGGCGCGACCACCGCCGTGGACCTGAACGGCACGGGCCTGGACGCCGAACGCTGGAGCGAGTGGATCGAGACGGAGGCCGCCGAGACCGTCGCCCGCTACGGCTCCGGCGCCCTGGCCGGCCTCCCGGCCGTCACCCGCAACCGCCTGGGCGCCGGCAGCGCCTGGTACCTGAGCTGCCACCTCGGCGCCGACCTCGGGCCGGTGCTCGACCTGGCACTCGCCGAGGCCGGGGTGGGCGCCGAACTGCCCGGCCTGCCCGGGGGCGTCGAGGCCACCTGCCGGGTGGCCGCCGACGGCACCGGCTACCTCTTCCTGCTCAACCACGGCCCGGAGGAGCGCCTCGTCCCGCTTCGCGCGCCCGGCCGCGACCCGCTCGCCGGCGCGGGCCCGCTCGCCGGGGCCGATCCGTTCCCCGGCACGGTCCCGCTCACCGGTACCGACCTGCTCACCGGCGCCGAGGCCGCCGGAGCCGTCACCCTCGCGCCGCTCGGCGCCGCCGTCATCCGACTCCCCGCCGCCCAGGAGCGCGCATGAACCCGCTGACCCGCCGCCACTTCCTGGCCGGCTCCGCCGCCCTCGCCGCGGCCGGCACCCTCGCCGCCGCCCCGGCCGACGCCGCGGAACCCGTACCGGCCGCGGAACCGCTGCCGGCCGCCGGGCCGCCGGACGACCGCTACGCCGACGTCCTCGACCTCCACGGCACCCCCGCCCAGGCCTACCCCGGCGACGCCCGCGGCAACAACCCGATCAACGTCTTCGCCGACCTCGGCGCCTGGCACGCCTACGCCCTGCCCCGCCCGGCAGACCGGCCCGGCGGCTTCACCGGCCCGCTGTACCTCGCCCAGGAGTACCCCTGGTGGCTCAGCGACGGCCTGACCCGTCTCGAACTGACCGAACGGGGCCGCCCGCTCGACCTCACCGCCGGCGCGCCCGCGCGCGGCACCTCGCTGCCCGGCCTGCTGCGGCTGACCCACGACCTCGGCGGCGGCCTCGGCCTCACCCTGGAACTGCGCTTCGCCGGCAACCGCACCGCCCTGCTGCGGGCCCGGCTCGCCAACACCGGCCCGGCCGTACGGACCCTGGCCGTCGCCTGGACCGGCCGGCTGCTGCGCCCGGCCACCGGCCCGCAGCGCGAGGCGCCGGAACTGCTCGCCGCCGAACGGGGCGTGGAGGTGCGCTTCGCCAGGGTCCGGCAGACCTGGGACTACCTCACCGACGGCACCGAGCGCTTCGCCGTCCGCCACGCGCGGCCCGTCCGGGTCGTGCTGAGCGCCGACGGCGACGGCCACCGCACCGAACTCGCCGAGCCGCTCCGGCTGGCACCGGGGGAGAGCCGGAGCCTGGACTGGACCGAGAGCTACACCTTCACCGAAGCCGAGCACGCCCGGGCGGCGGAGGAGGCCGAGGCCGCGCTGCGCGCCCCCGACCGGATCGCGGCGGAGGGCGCCGCCCGCTGGCACGGGTACCTGACCCGGGCCACCGAGGGCGTCCCGGCCGCCCGCCGCCGCACCGCGGTCAAGTGCGTGCAGACCCTGGTCACCAACTGGCGCAGCCCGGCCGGGCGGATCCGGCACGACGCCGTCACCCCCACGCTCTCCTACAAGTGGTTCAGCGGGGTCTGGGCCTGGGACACCTGGAAACAGGCCGTCGGCACCGCCGCGTTCGCGCCCGGCCTGGCCGCCGACCAGATCCGGGCGGTCTTCGACCACCAGGTCCCGATCGGCTCGCCCCAGCGCCCGCAGGACGCCGGCATGGTCCCCGACTGCGTCTTCTACAACGACCCGGGCACCGGCGGCGGCAACTGGAACGAGCGCAACTCCAAGCCCCCGCTGGCCTCCTGGGCGGTATGGGAGGTCTACCGGCGCGGCGGCGACCGGGCCTTCCTGCGGGAGCTGCTGCCCAAACTGACCGCCTACCAGGACTGGTGGTACCGCACCCGGGACCACCTCGGCGAGGGCCTGTGCGAGTACGGCGCCACCGTGGACCCGGCCAACGCCACCGCCGAGGACCGCCGGGAGGCGGCCGCCTGGGAGTCCGGCATGGACAACGCCCCGCGCTTCGACGCCGCCGCCGTGCTCCCCAACCGGGACGCGGACGGCACCCTGCTCGGCTGGTCGCTCGACCAGCGCTCCGTCGACCTCAACGCCTACCTGGCCGCCGACCACCGCCACCTGGCGCTGATCGCCGCCGAACTGGGCGACCGGTCCGCCGCCGAACGGCTGCGGGCCCGCGCCGAACGGATCGACGCCGCCGTGCGCGACACCATGTACGACCCGGCCGACGGCTGGTTCCACGACACCGACCTCGCCACCGGCGCCCGGCTCACCGCCCGGGGCCGCGGCATCGAGGGCGCCGTTCCGCTCTGGTCGGGCACCGCCACCGCCGCCCAGGCCCGTACCGTCCGCCGGCTACTGCTCGACCCGGCGGAGTTCGGCACGGCCATGCCGTTCCCGACGGTGGCCCGCAGCTCGGCCGCCTTCGACCCGGCCGGCTACTGGCGCGGCCTGGCCTGGCTCGACCAGACCTACTTCGCCGTCGAGGGCCTGCGCCGGTACGGCTGGGAGCAGGACGCCCGGCGCACGGTCGAGCGACTGCTCGCCACCGCCGCCGGGCTGGCCGGGGACGGCCCGGTGCGGGAGAACTACGACCCGCTGACCGGCGAGGGGCGCAGCTCGACCAACTTCAGCTGGTCGGCGGCGCTGCTGCTGCTCCTGCTGCGCGGCTGAGCGGCTTTGGCTCCGGGCCGTCCGACCAGGCATGATCGGGGCATGGTCGAACGAGTCATTGCAGCGTGTGACGGAGCAGCCAAGGGCAACCCCGGCCCGGCGGGCTGGGCGTACGTGGTGGCGGACGCCGCCGGGGCGCCCCAGCGCTGGCAGGCCGGTGCGCTCGGGCACAGCACCAACAACGTGGGCGAGTTGACGGCACTGCGGCAGCTGCTGGCCTCGACGGACCCGGCGGTCCCGCTGGAGGTGCGGCTGGACAGCACCTACACCCGCGACTCGGTGACCAAGTGGCTCAAGGGCTGGAAGCGCAACGGCTGGAAGACGGCGGCCGGCAAGCCGGTCGCCAACCAGGAGCTGATCCAGGCGATCGACGCCCTGCTGGAGGGCCGGGACGTCACCTTCGTGTACGTGCCGGCCCACCAGGTGGACGGCGACCCGCTGAACGCCATCGCCGACAAGGCCGCCAGCGACGCCGCCCGCACCCAGCAGGACGCCTCCGGCACCGCCGCCGACCTGCCGGTGCCCGACCCGGCCGCCGCCACGAAGGCCCCCAAGGCGCGCGCCGCCCGTCCCGCCGCCACCGGCGCCACCGGCACGGGCGGCGCCGCCAAGCGGAGCGGCGGCTCGCGCACCCTGAACGCCCGCTTCCCCGGCACCTGCCCGTGCAGCCGCCCGTACGCCAAGGGCGACAAGATCACCAAGGTCGGCGGCTCCTGGGGCCACCCGGAGTGCGCCGCCGCCCACGCCTGACGGCCGGACCGGGCGCACCGGCGCCGCCGGGCGAGGCCGGAGGCCCACCCGGCGGCGGACGACGGCGGTCATCGCCGAACCGCGCGACGAAGGACGGGCCGGTCGTCGCACGGCCGGGCGAGCGGCGGCATCAGCCCCGCTGATGCGCGGTGCAGCGGACCGCGTTGGACGCGATCGAGGCCGCGGCTACAGGATGGCCGCATGACCGTTTCCTCCGCCATCGTCTCCTTCGCCGTCGTGGCCGGCATGCTCACCGTCATGCCGGGACTGGACACCGCCCTGGTGCTGCGTTCCGCCATCACCCTCGGCAGGCGCCGGGCCTTCGCGACCGCGCTGGGGATCCTCTGCGGCGTACTGGTGTGGGGCGTGGCCGCGGCGGTCGGTGCCACCGCGGTGCTCACGGCCTCCCGCCTGCTGTACGACGTGCTGCGCCTGGCCGGTGCCGGGTACCTGGCGTGGCTGGGGATCGGCATGGTCCTCCGGACGCTCAAGGGGCGCGGCCGGTCCGGGCCGGGGGAGGCGGCGGGCGGAGCGGGAGCCACCACCGCGGAGGCGACCTGGGCACGGTCCTGGGCGCGCGGACTGGGCACCAGCCTGCTGAACCCGAAGAACGGCGTCTTCTACATGGCGATGCTGCCCCAGTTCATCCCCGACGGCGCCCCGCACCTGCTGATGGGCGTCGTGCTGGCGGCCGTGCACGACCTGGAGGGACTGGTCTGGTTCAGCGCGCTGATCTTCGGCACCCACCTTGTCCGCCGGTGGCTGAACCGCGGCTCGGTGCAGCGGGCCATCGACGCCGTCACCGGCACGGTACTCGTCGGCTTCGGCATCAAGCTGGCGCTCGGGAACGACTGACCGACGACCGACCACGGAGGCCGGCCTGCGCGGACGGCGGCGCGGGCCGGGAACGCGCGACCGGCCGACCGCGTCGCGCGCGGTCGGCCGGTCACGGGTGCGGGTCAGGCCCGGGGC
The DNA here is from genome assembly GCF_055383135.1 of Kitasatospora sp. Xyl93. NCBI lineage: Bacteria > Bacillati > Actinomycetota > Actinomycetes > Kitasatosporales > Streptomycetaceae > Kitasatospora > Kitasatospora sp. Xyl93. Next base: position 7,973,465 of record NZ_AP029185.1, read on the forward strand.
GGGGTGTCCTCCTGGGCGATCTCCTTGATGTCCTCGTAGGTGAGGCCGGCCCGGTTGAAGGCACGCGCCTCGGTCTCGGTGACGCCGAGGCCGGCGAGCTCCTTGATCTGGGCGTCGGTCAGCGGCGGCGCCAGCGTGACGTCGTCCGTGTCCTCGGGGCCGAAGGCGTTCCCGGTGCCCGCGCTGCCCAGGCCGAGCACCGCGTCCGTCAGCTGCTCGTCGGTCACCTTGACGGCGTCGCCCGGCGCCTGGACGTTCGGCGCCGCCTGGTTGAAGGCCAGCTTCACCGGGAAGTTGACGCCCGGCTCGACCTTGTCGGCCAGCTGGGCCAGGTCGAAGGTGGCCGAGGAGAAGGCGCCGCCCTTCAGGTAGAGGTCGAGGCCGATCCGGCGGTCCGGCACGTCGCTCGGCGCCTGGTCCGGGAAGCCGCCCAGCTGCTTCGGGAACTTGGTCGACAGCGGCTTGACGGCCTTGTACATCTCGTCCACCAGCTGGCGGGCCGGGGCGCTGACCCAGAGGTGCTCGGTCCCGTCCTTCTTGCCCTTGTCCTCGTACGTGACGGTGCGGCCGAGCACGTCCTTGACCGAGTTGAGCAGCTGGTTGCCGAGCTCCGGGTCGACGCCCGGGGCGGCCTTCTTCCCGTCGGACTCCTTCGCCCTGTCCGCGAGCGACTGGAGGTCGAAGGAGACCCACTTGCCGGCCAGCACGTCCCCGACCGGCTTCAGCTTCTCGGGCAGGTCCTCGCGCATCTCGTCCACCACGGACGGGTCCTCGCCGACCAGCTTCACCAGGGCCTTGGCGTCGGCGTGCAGGTAGCCGGTGCCGTCGACCTGGCGGTACTCCAGCAGCGCGGTCCCGTTGCGGTCGGCGAGCAGGTAGGAGACGCGCACCGACTTGTCGAGCGTCAGGTCGGTGTTCCGGCCCGCCTTGCCGGCGTTCTTGAAGGCCTCGACGTCCTTGAGCGGCTTGTCGGCGGAGACCGCGACCGAGACGGAGAGGCCGGAGATCGCCTTGGCGGCCTTCTCGTCCATCTCGCGGCCGTTGCCGCGGGCCGAGCCGACCAGGCCCTTGCCGTGCTTGCCCTTGCCGCTCCGGGCGAACGCGGCCACCTGCTCGGGGGTGGCGTCGATGGAGAGGGTGAAGCCGGCCGACTTGCCGTTGCCGACCTTGTCGAAGGCCTTGGACACCTTCTGGGCGGCGGACAGCTGCTCGACGGTGCCGCAGGCGGCGAGACCGGTGGCGAGCACGGAGGCGGTGACGGCGACGGGCATCGCCCCACGGGCGGCCTTGCGGATGGCGGTGTTGATGGTGCGACTCCTGTTGATGGGGCCCGCTCGGTGAAGCGGGCCGTTCCCTCCCCTGCGACGCGCAACGCCACAGTGCCTGCACATGTGATCACATTATCGGCAAGGGGTCACTCGCTTATTTGGCCGGGTCTTTAACCACATCGGCCAAAACCACGACCAAAAGTCCGGAATCTCCCCTCGGCCAAGGGCACCCGGACCCCGGGGACGGGTCACGGGTATCGCGGGTCGCCGCCCTCGCCCGCGGACCGGCCGCCCGCTCTGCCGAGGGCTAAGTCCGGCCCGGACGGGGCCAGGCGGTCACTACAGTCCGATCCCATGACGACGGTTACCACGCACACGGTCGAGTACCCGGCCGACGGACTGACGATGATCGGGCACCTGGCTCTCCCCGCCGGCGCCGGCCGCGGGCCCGCGGTCCTGATCGGGCCCGAGGGGCCCGGCCTGAGCGACGTCCTGCGCCGGAGGGCCGACGCGCTCGCCGAACTGGGTTACGTGGCACTGGCCTTCGACCTCCACGGCGGCCACTGGTTCACCGACCCGCAGGAGATGCTGGCGCGGGTGATGCCGCTGCTCGACGACCCCGACCGGATGCGGGGCATCGGCCGGGCGGCGCTCGACGTGCTGCTCGCCGAGCCGCGGACCGACCCAGGGCGGATCGCCGCCATCGGCTACGGCACCGGCGGCGCGATCGCGGTCGAACTCGGGCGCGCCGGTGTCGACCTGCGGGCGATCGGGACGGTCAACGGCCTGACCACGGGCCGACCGGGCGAGGCGGCGCGGATCCGGTGCCCCGTGTGGGCCGGGGTCGGCTCGGAGGACCCGATCATGCCGGCCGAGCGGCGGGACGCCTTCGCCGCCGAGATGCAGGCGGCGGGCGTCGACTGGCGCCTCGTCGTCTACGGCGGGGCCCAGCACGCCTTCCACCACCCGACGGTCGGCCACGCCGTGCTGCCCGGCGTGGGCCACCACCCGCGGCAGGCCGAGCGGGCCTGGCGCGACATCGTCGGCCTGCTCGCCGAGTGCCTGCCCGTGGACCCGCCCGTGGCGGTCTGAGCCCGCCCCTTCGGAGTCGGACCGGGCGGCCCTGTGCGGCCCCGGAACGGTCCGGAGCCGTACGGGAGCCCGGGGCTGCATGGTGCCGACGCTCTCGGAGCCGTTCGGCCCGTCGGACAACGCCCGGCCGCTGCCCACGAGTCCGTTCATGCGGATCTCGAGTTGCGCGTCCTCGGATGTTCCGGGCCGAGCCGAGCCGGGCCGAGCCGGGTCGACCCGTGTGGGCGGTGCGGGCGTTCCGTGTGCGGGAGTTGGCGAGATCGTGCCCGTTCCGGGGCGGCCGGGTTGACCTTGGCCGCGACCGGGCGGTTGGCTCGGCCGGAAGGACGGGGAATCCAAGGGGAGGGGAGCCCATGAGGACGACGACGGTACGGGTGGTCTGCGCGCTGGTGGCCGTGCTGCTGGCGGGCACCGGAGCACCGGCGGCGCAGGCCGCGCCCGCGCCCGCGGCGGGCGGCGGAGGCCCGGTGCCGGTGAACGTGAGCCCCGACGGCGCGCCCGCCGACGACTGGTCCGAGCCGCTCGGGCTGAGCGCCGACGGCCGCTACGCCCTGTTCGCCTCGCTGGCCTCGAACCTGGTGGCCGGCGACACCAACCGCCTCTACGACGTCTTCGTCCGTGACCTGTGGACGCGGCGGACCGAGCGGGTGAGCGTCGCCGACGACGGCTCCCAACTCGACGGCTCCAGCAGCCAGGCGGCGATCAGCGCCGACGGCCGGTACGTCGCCTTCAGCAGCGACGCCGCCGGCGCCGTCCCCGGGAACGCCGGCGGCCGCACCGACGTCTACGTCCGCGACCGCCGCACCGGCCGCACCGAGCTGCTCACCGCCGGAAGGGGCGCAGGCAACTCCGTCAGCCCGGCGATCAGCGCCGACGGCCGCTACGTCGCCTACTCCTCGGACCGCGCCGACCTCGCCCCCGGGGCCGGGGCGGGCACCTCCAACGTCTACCTGACGGACCGCCGGACCGGCACCACCCGCCTGGTCACCGCCGGGCAGGGCGGCGCCCCCGCCGACGGCGGCTCGGTCGAGCCCTCGCTCAGCGCCGACGGCCGGACCGTCGCCTTCCGGTCGAAGGCGGCCAACCTGCTGCCGCCCGCGCCGACGGCCCTGAAGCCGCCGCCCACCCGGCAGCTGTTCCCGCTCTACGTGTACGACGCCCGCACCGGGCGGATCGAGGGCGCGAGCACCGACGGGAGCGGTGCCCTGCGCGACGCGGCACGCCAGGGGCGGCTGAGCCCCGACGGCCGGTACGCGCTGTTCCGGGTGTTCCAGCCGGACCAGGGCGCCACCCGCGTCGCGCTCCACGCCCGCGACCTGCGCACCGGGACGGTCACCGAGGTGGCCCCCGCCGGCACCCAGCCGGCCGCTGTGACGGCGGACGACCGCTGGGTCTACTTCGCCTCGGACGACGCCGCTCTGGTGCCCGACGACACCAACGGCGCCGCGGACCTCTTCCGGCGGGACCTGCGGACCGGCCGGACCGAGCGGGTCGCCGAGGCCGTCGGCCCGGCGTCCACCGCGCCCGCCGTGGACGCGTTCGGCACCACCGTGCTGTACGGCGCCCTGGACGGCACCCGCGCCGACGTCCTGGTGCGCCGCCTGCCGCCCCGCTGACCGGCCGTGGCTCCCGGATCCCGCGGGGTGCGGCGCGCCGCGACCGGGGCGCGGCCGGTCGGCCGGTGACCAACCGTCAGGCCCGCGGCGACGGAGTTACCGACGAGTTCACCGAATGCTCGCCCGATGTCTTGCGGACGGTGTCGAGAGCCAAGTTGGATACACAACATCCCTCGACCCGACGGGTCCACGACAACGCCCCCCACGGAGGCCCGATGCCCCTGTCGTCCGTCCGCCGCGCCCTGGCCGCCGGCGCCGCCGCCACCGTCCTCGCCGTGCTCGGCGCCGCCCCGGCCTCGGCCGGGAGCGCTCCGGCGACCGCGCCCCCGCTCGACGTGCTGACCTACAACACGTTCCTGATGAGCACCTCGCTCTACCCCAACTGGGGCCAGCAGTACCGCGCGCAGGCCATCGCCTCGGCGGACTTCTTCCAGGGCCACGACGTGGTCGTGCTGGAGGAGGCCTTCGACAACGCGGCCTCCGACGCGCTGATCACCAAGGCCTCGGCCGGGTACCCGTACCACACGCCGGTGGTCGGCCGCTCGACCGGCGGCTGGGACGCCACCTCCGGCAGCTTCAGCTCCACCACCCCCGAGGACGGCGGCGTCACCCTGCTCAGCAAGTGGCCGATCCTGCGCAAGGAGCAGTACGTCTTCAAGGACGCCTGCGGCTCGGACTGGTTCTCCAACAAGGGCTTCGCCTACGCGGTGCTGGATGTGAACGGCCGCCGCACCCACGTGGTCGGCACCCACCTGCAGTCCACCGACTCGGGCTGCGCGAGCGGCCAGGCGGCGGACATCCGGGCCAAGCAGCTCACCGCGATGCGCTCCTTCCTGGACGCCAAGCGGATCCCGGCCGACGAGCCGGTCCTGGTCGCGGGCGACCTCAACATCGACTCGCACGGCTCCGAGTACCAGGCGCTGCTGACCAACGGCAACCTCGCCCCGGCCTCCGAGCGCACCGGCTGGCCGTACTCCTTCGACACCGTCGACAACTCCGTCGCCGCCTACCGCTACCCGGGCGAGCCCAGGGAGGACCTGGACTACGTCCTCTACCGGGCCGACCACGCCCGCCCGCAGCAGTACACCAACCAGGTGGTCCGGACGCGCAGCGCGCCCTGGACGGTGAGCAGTTGGGGAAAGAGCTACACCTACACCGACCTGTCCGACCACTACCCGCTGGCCGCGCGCTGACGGTCCGGACCCTCCGGGGGTGTGGGATGCGTCACCCGTGACGCCCCGCAGGCCGTTCGGCCCCTTACGATCCTGAACGCCGAGGTCGGGCGCCGTCGTACCACGGCGGCGCCCCGCCCGGCAGCCAGCGATCCGGCCCGAGGAGAAGCGCACGTGACCACCCCCACCACCGCGCCCGACAGCTACTACCAGCGCACCGGCGAGAACAGCTACAAGCCCACCGCGCAGGCGCAGGGCGCCTGGCACCCCGACGAGCAGCACTTCAGCCCGCTCGGCGGGCTGATCGTGCACGCCATCGACCGCTACCGGGCCGACCGCCACCGGGCCGACCAGCAGCGGGCCGACCAGCGGTCCGACCGTCCCGCCGACGGGCTGGCGCTGGCCCGGATCAGCTACGACATACTCGGCCTGATCGCCCTCGACGAGTTCGAGATCACCGTGGAGACCGTCCGCCCCGGCCGCACCATCGAGCTGGTCGAGGCGACCGTGGTGGTCGGCGGGCGCGCCGTGGTCCGGGCCCGCGCCTGGTCCCTCGCCCAGCTGGACACCGCCGCCGTCGCCGGCACCCACGACGAGCCGTTGCCCGCGCCCGAGGAGTTCGAGCCCTGGGCGATGGACGGGGTGTGGGGCGGCGGCTACATCTCCTCCGTCGACGTCCGCCACCGGGTGACGGCCCCCGGCCGCGCCGCCGCCTGGATCTCCACCCCGGTCGAGCTGGTCGCGGGGGAGCCCAGCGGCCCGCACGCCTCCTTCGTCATGCTGGTGGACACCGCCAACGGCATCGCCGTGCGGCAGGACCCCACCGAGTGGATGTTCCCCAACACCGACCTGACGATCCACTTCCACCGCCGCCCCGAGGGCCGTTGGACCGGCCTGGACACCAGCGTCAGCTTCGGCCCGGCCGGGCACGGCGTCACCAGCACCGTGCTGCACGACGTCCACGGACCGGTGGGCCGGGCCGAGCAGATCCTCACCGTCCGCCCGCTGAACGGGAGCTGACGGGTACGGGGCGGAGCCGGGGCGGCGCGGAGTCGGGCCTCGCGCCGCCCGAGGCCTCAGGGGCCTCAGCCGGTCAGCGAGTCCATGAAGGAGCTCACCGAGAAGACCGCCTGCCCCGGCCCGGCCGGCCCGTAGCCGGGCGGGGAGGAGAGACCGAACTCCTCCAGGGTCGCCCGGTAGGTCCGCAGCAGCCGGATGTGGTACTCCAGCGGAGCGCCGTGCGGGTTGGCCTTGCCGAGCGGGGTGGTCGGCTCGGGGCACCAGGTGGTGAAGCGCGGCACCACGCCGTGGGACATGAAGAAGCGCAGGCCCTCCTCGGTGGACGCGATCGCCTCGTCGACCGTGGTGAAGCCGAAGGGCTCGGCCATCTCCACGCCCGCGACGAAGTTGGGGATCACGTTCTCCGGGCCGAACACCTCGGTGGAGTCGAGGATCCGGCGGTGCCACTCGTCCCGGCCGACGTAGCGCTCCTTGCCCGGGCAGTACAGCTCGAACAGCCGCTTGTCCCACACCTCGAAGTTGGGGTGGTAGATCCGCACCCCGTAGTCGTGGAAGCGCTGGACGTCCTCGCGCGGCAGCGCCTGGGCCACCACCTTGCCGATCCAGCGCCCGGGGAAGCGCTCCTCGATGGCCTTGGCGTACTGCCCGTAGAAGTCGGCCTCGTCCCGGCCGCCGACGTGCGAGGTGATCGCCCCGCCGGTGAGGGTGTACGCCTGGGAGGCGCGGGCGGTGTCGTGCTCGTCGATCAGCGCGAGCGCCTCCAGCACCTCCTCGACCGGCTTGACCCCGGTGTACGGGCGGCCGGCGGCCTTGTGCTGGCGCCAGTTGTGGTTGATGTCGCAGTACTGGCACTCCTCCTTGGCACCGAAGTACTGGCAGACCCGGAACACCGTGAGGTAGATCAGGTAGCCCCACTGGATGGTCGGGGCGACCTCCATCACCGACTTGCCGTTGGCCAGCGTGTGCCGGTAGTAGTCCGGCATCGGCGGCAGCCCGACGTCGGCGATCCGGGCGCCGTCCAGGTAGAGGCCGAGCGTGCCGTCCTCGCCCGCGCCGACCCGGTACGGCGAGTCCGGGTTCACCCGCACCGACACCACCGTGCGGCGCAGCCCGTACGGCCCGCCGGTCAGCACGACCTCCTCCGGCGGCCGGTTGAGCGCGGCGGCGCCCAGTTCGGGCAGGGTGCGGTGGTCGAAGGAGAAGATGAAGTACGACTTCGGCTTGACCTCGCCGCCCCCGTCGGCACCGGCGCTGCCGCTGAGCGCGGACTCGTCGAAGGCCATGCCGCCGCGCAGCAGGTCCTCCTTGATCACCGCCTCGCGGGGCACGTCGGGATAGCGCTCCATGAGCTCCTCGACGAGTGCGGTGCGGCTGCGGGCCTGGCTCTCCATGCGCTGGTCTTCCTTCCTGGCACCGTCCTCACGGCGCCCAGCCCATTCTGGTCCCCCTTACGCGGCCGGTCGCGCACCGGTGTCCGCCGGAGACGGTCACCCGGTCGGATCGGGGGACCGCCACGCCGCCATCTGCTGTCGGAACTTCGGACAGTCGACGATGTCCTCCTCGCCGCACCTGAGGGCGTGGACCAGGAGCTGTTCGGCGTGGTCGAGATCGACCACGCGCTGCCGGAGCTCGGTGATCTTGGCGCGGATCATGGCCTCCCGGCGCGGCTGCTCCCGCTGGAACTCGCGGATCTCGGCCAGGCTCAGCCCGGCCTGCTGGCACGTGCGCAGCACCGTGATCCGCGCGGCGGCCTCGGGCGGGTAGCGCCGCTGCCCGCTCTCGCGCTCGGGCGTGGGGAGCAGTCCGTGGCGCTCCCAGTACCGGATGGCCGACGCGGGCACCCCGGTGATCTCGGCGAGTCGGCCGATCGTCATGCGCACGTTCCGCTTCCTCTGCTCCTCGTCGATCCGGGCGTTTGACTTGAACCTTAGTTCAAGCAGCAGAGTGGTCGGCACCTGGACGGCGGCGAACGGAAGCCGCCGGCAGCACACTTGGGGAGACCGCCATGACCGACAGGAACGTACGGGAAGAGCGCGCCGAGCAGTTGGTGGAGGCCGCGGAGAACCTGTTCGCGGCCGGGGTGATGTCCCACTCCGGGCACGCCAACCTGAGCGCCCGGCTCGACGGCGAGCGCCTCCTGCTGACGCCGGGGTTCGTCCGCGGCCTGAGGCCCGGACAGCTGGCGACCGTGGGATTCGACGGGCGGGTCCTCGACGGCGAGCTGCGGTCCGTCAGCGCCGAGATCATCGCCATGCACACGGCCGTGTACGAGGCCCGGCCCCACGTGGGCGCGATCATCCACACCCACTCGCCCGCCGCGACCGCCTTCGCCGTGGCCCACCGGCCGCTGCCCTGCCGCACGGAGCCGATGCTGCGCTTCGGACAGGCCGAGGAGGTCCCCGTGGTCCCCTGGGGGCCCCGCGGGTCGGACGTGTCGGTGCGCGGCATCGCGGACGTGCTGCGCCGGCGTCCGACGACGGCGGCCGTCCTCCTGGCCAACCACGGCCTCCTGGTGTTCGGCCCGGACTCCGCGGCCGCCGCCCACCTCGTGGTGGCGATCGAGGAGAGCGCCGAGGCCGAGATCGCCGCCGCGGCGATCGGCGGGGCTGTCGACTTCCCCCCGGGTGCCCAGGAGGCCGTGCGCGCCTCGATCGCGCGGGTCGCGTCATGACGGACGACACCCTGGACGCGCGTACGGAGGCCGTCCGCGACCGCTACCGCTCCACCCTCGGGACCGTCCCCGGCGGGGTGCGGGAACGGCTGCGCCTGGCCCGGGAGTTCGACCGGCTGCCGACCGAGGAGGCGATCGCGGAACTGCGGCACATCGTGCTGACCGACAGCCCGCTGGGAGCGCGGGTGCAGCAGCTCGTCCACTTCGGCCAGCTGCTGGCCCTCGGCCGGGAACACCCCGCCCGGATCCACGCCCGGGGAGCGCTCCACGCCGGAGCCGGTGTCGCCGACCTCATCGGTGTCGCCGAGACCGCGCTCATCACCGCGGGCGTGCCGGCGTACGCACTCGGCACCGAGATCGTCGCCGAGCTCGTGGCCCGGGAGGGCTCCGACGCCCGGGAGGACGCCGACGAGGAGTGAGGCCGGACGGTCATCCGCCGGACCGGCCCTGGCGTCCGTCCAGCAGCGCGGCCGCGGCGGCCAGCAGGTCCTCGTTGTGGCCGAGGACGTCGCGCCTGGTCAGCCGGTGCAGCGGGTCGGCCGCGACGCCGAAGTCCTCCAGCGGGACGCCGATGCTCGCCCCGGCCCGGGTGGCGCGGCGCAGGGCGACGCGGAACCCGGCCCCGCGCGGCAGGGCGGGCAGCAGTTCGGGCAGCCAGACGCTCAGCAGGTCGTAGGTCCAGACGTTGGCGCCGCCGGCGCCGGTGCTCGCGGCGGTCCCGAGCACCGCTCCGGCCCCGCCGTCCGCGTCGTCGTCCGTCCCGCCGCCCGCTCCGCCGTCCGTCAGCACGCCCGCCCGGTTGTCCGCGAACCCGGCGGCGAAGATGTCGGCGGCCGAGTACGTCAGGGCGTCGACGACCAGCACCTTCGGCCCCGCGTAGTGCGGCAGCCCCTCGGCGACCGCGTCGGGGTCGGTGAGCGGGAACGCCTGGGAGTACGGTTCGCCGGTCTCCACGGCGTCCCGGATCGAGGCGGTCCACCGGCGGAAGGCCGGGTTGGCGCGGACCAGGGCGAGCGCGGCCCGGGTGGTCGGCAGCGAGAACCGCACCGGGGCGACGGGGCCCGCGCTGAGCACCCGCAACGCGGCCTCGGCGGCCAGGATGTTGCCGCCGGGGTTGCCGCGGACGTCCACGACCAGCCCCTCGGCCGGAGCCTTCGCCGCGATCACGGCCACCTGCTCGGCGAACCGCCGCGCGCTCGCGACGTTGAAGGAGAAGATCCGCAGGTACCCGTACGGCCGCGCGCGGGCCCGCGAGTAGGCCAGGACGTCACGCGGCGCCCGCGCCACCGACCTCCGGGCCGACTCCGGGGCGAACAGCGCGCGCTTGGCCTGGCGGGTGGCCTCGTTGCCGGCGTCGATGCCGAGGTGGGCGCCGAACGTGGGCACCGGGTCCTGGTCCCGTCCCCGGTACCGCTCCGCGGCGCGCACCCGCCACGGCACCCGGGTCTCGCGCGTCCGACCCTCGGGCGTGCGGTAGGTCAGCAGCACCCAGCGCTCGTCGGGCGGTGGAGCGGTCCGCAGCGGGCGCAGCGTCAGCGACTCCAGCCCCCGGGCCAGGCGGGCGTCGGGGCTGCAGCCCGCCTGCGCGGCCGTGCCGCGCTCGACGGCGCGCTCCACCGGGACCCCGTTCCACAGCTCCAGCTCGACGCCGGCGTCGAAGTCCGCGTGCCGCAGCGAGTCGTCGATCCGGGAGACGAGGTGGTGCGGCGTCCCGTCCTCGTCCTGGTAGCGCTCGACGAGGAAGCCGAGCACCGCCACCTGGCCCCGGTAGGGGGCGGGCAGCTGGTAGACGGTGTGCAGGTCGCGCAGGTCCCGGAAGACGGCGGCGAGCTCGGCGTGGAACTGCAGCTCGCTGAGCGCGGGCACGCGCCGCTCCAGCAGGCGCAGGCGTTGGACCGGGTCGGTGGCGTACCGGGCGCGCTTGAGCGGGAGGTGGACGTACAGCTCCTCGACCAGGACGCGGGCGGCGGCCACCAGCCGGTAGCGGTCGGCGAGCGGCAGCGGGTCGGTGGCGACCCGGTCCATGAACTCCTCGATCCCGATCGAGTCCGGCAGGGGACGGGCCGGGCCGGTGACCCGCGGGCTCACGGCCGTCCCTCGCTCATGCCCGTCCCGTCCTCACCCGTAGTAGTCCCCGAGCCGCCGCAGCTCCGGTATCCCGGTGCGGTCCACGGCGGCGAGGAACGCGGCGTCGTGGGTCAGCGCGTCCAGCGGGGGGATGACCAGGCCGGCCGGGACGTCGTCGGTGCCGGCGAGGGCCGTCGCCTCGCCCTCGGGCATGTCGCCGAAGAGGGCGAGCGGTGCTTCGGGGTCGTCGAGCGGGCCGCCCCACGCCGCGAGCGCGTTCTGGGCCTCGCGCCAGGCGGTCCGCGGGTCCCGGCGGACCTTCTCCAGCGCCCGCTTGACGGCGGGCCAGTCCGGCGCGGCGCCCGCGGCTCCGCCCCCACCGGGCGCGCCCGGCCGCCGCACCGCCACCCGCCGCCGGATGCCGTCCGCCGGCTCGATCGGGTCGGTGTCCGTCGCCCCGGCGGCGGTCATCAGCGGCGCGGTCCCGTACCGCGGCACTCCCCGGGCGACCACCAGCAGGACGTGCCGTTCGGTCGCGTCGACGAGGTTGCGGTACGCGTCCTGGTCGGGTTCGTGGCGTTCGATCACCAGCAGGTCGGCGGCGCTGCCCGCGGCCAGCCGTCCCACCTGCGGCCCCCAGGCGGTGGCGAGCGCGTCGCCGGGGTTCGCGGTGACCATGTCGCACAGGCCGCGGTCGTCGAAGTGGCCGCCGAGCTCGTGGCGGTTGATGCCGTCGGCGACCTTGAGCTCGCCGAGCACGTGCTTGGTCCCGGACGGCGACCAGTCGGAGCCGAGTGCGATCCGCAGCCCCTGCGCGGTCGCCGCGACCACGTCCGTCGTCTGGTGGTAGAGCCAGAGGTTGGAGAACGGCGACCACACCACGGTGCCCCGCTCGGCCGGGTCGATCCCCGTCACCCGCTGCTGCCAGGTGGCGAACTCGGCGGCGGTGAGCGCGGTGGCGTGCACGCAGACCAGGCCCGGCTTCAGGCAGGAGTCGAGGTCCGTGAACTCGCGGTGGACCAGCGGCGCCTTCCCCGGCGGGGGCGGCACCTCGGCGCGCTGCCCCTCCGCGACGTGGTAGATCAGCACCCGGCTGCCGTCGAGGTCGTCCGCGAGGCTCCGCAACTGCTCGACGTCCCGCTGGAGCGCGGCGGTCAGCACCATGTCGCGGCCCGCCGGCAGCTTCTCGACGTCCACGATCCGCACCGGCCCGCCGTCGATCGGGCGGGTCGCGCGCGGCGCGCCCTGGACCGAGGTGCTCCCGCCGACCAGCGCCTTGACCGCGATGTACGTGAGCAGCGCCTCCGGCGCGGCGGTGCCGAGGACCTTGGCGGGCCAGGAGACCGCCGTGGCGTAGTCCGGAGGGCGCTTCTCGTCCACCCAGCGGTCGTGGTGCCGGTACGGGACGCCGACCGCCTCCCAGAGCGGCAGGGTGTTGTACTGCAGGTGGCCGTGGAGGTCGACCAGGCCGGGCAGGACCAGCGCGCCCGTGCCGACCAGGTCGACGACCGGGGCGGCGGAGAACCCGGTGGGCGGTGCCTGCCCAGCAGGCTGCACCGCGCCGAGGCGGCCGTCGTCACCGACGTACACCGCGCCGGGGTCGAGGATCCGGTGCTCGTCGTCGAAGGTGACGACGGTGCCGCGCAGGACGAGTGCCATCAGCCCGGGGCCTTCCAGATCAGGGTGTGCCCGTCGTCCGGGGACGGGCGGCTGACCGAGGTCGGCACCTCGCCGCCCTGCGCCCGCACCCAGGCGTCGTCGCCCAGGAACGCCGGTGCGCCGAACGGCAGGTCGCCCCGGGGGATCGGGCGGTAGTCGCTCTCCTGGAAGGCGGCGCCGTAGTCGGGGCCGGTGTTGTCACCGTCGTCGTCCGGCGTGACGACCGCGCGCAGCGTGGTGACCGCCGCGCGCCAGCCGTCGAGCAGCGCCACCGGGTCGTGGCTCGTCGGGTGGGGCACCCGCACGAGCACCGCCTGCTGCGGCCGGGCGGTCCAGAGCCGCACCGCCTCCTGGGCCATGAACCCCATCGCGACGACGGCCTGCAGCGCCGGGCCGGTCGCGGTGCTGTAGACCTCGTTGCGCCACTGGGTCTGCGCGGGCTCGCGGAGCCGCTCCTTCATCGCCGTGGCACGGGACGGACGGACCGCGTACGCCCATGCGTTGAGGCAGACGTACGACCGGGTCAGGCCCAGCTTGGCGAGGAAGCCCTGCACCCGCTGCCCGGCGTTGCCGACCAGGCTGCGCCCGGCGATCCGCTCGGTCGGCCCGGGGTCGGAGGCGACGACCAGGACCCGCGCCGACCCGTCGACCCGGCCCCGGTGGAAGACCGGCCCCCAGTCGGACCAGAACGCCGTTTCGTCGGGCGGATCGGGCACCCGCGCGCACAGCTCCGCGAAGGCGTCCGTCGGCCCCCGGTCGAACTCGGCCATCGGTCACCACCTCACTCACCGGTGGCCACCCGGGCGCCGGCGCTCACGGACCGTGGCGGCACCGTGGGCCGCCGGGACGGTACCGGGGCGGGTCGGCCGTTCCGGTGTCCCTTCCAGCGCACCACACCGCCCTCACCTCCGCAAAAGCGGGCCGGGGCGCCCGGTCCGGCACGGGAGGCCGGCCGGGGCGGCCTCCTGCGCCGGTCGGGTCGGACGCTCGGGCGACGTGCGGACGCGACACCCGGCGGGCGGCCACCGGTCAGGGGATTCGCGGTCGAACAGCCTCCGCCGCGGAGGCGGGAACGCCGTCGACCGGATCGGGACACGGGTGCTGCTCACCGGGTTGACGCGCCGGGCGGGTGGAGCGGTCCGGTCGGTTCGCGCTCGGAGCGCCAACCAGCGGGACAGGCCGAAGCACGGCCGCGGCTTGTCCAAACGCCGTCAGCATGAACGTTCACCCTATCGGGTGAGGAAGATCGTCCGTTGCGATGTGGAACGCGCCTTCGCGCCTACGGTGGGGAACCGAGCGAGACGGGGCCCGCGGCCGGAGTTCCCGTCCCAGACGGGCGAGATGACGGCCCGTCATATTGTGCGATCCCTTCAGAGGAGGCTCCATGCCCCTGCGTGCCAGACCGGACACCGCATCCGGGCCCGTCACCGTCCCGGTGGTGGGCCCATGAGCTCCCCGGCGATCGACCGGGTCCTGCGCGGGCCCAGCGGACTGGGCACCTCCGGGCTGCAGTTCCGGCCGCGGGTGCCGGCGCCCGAGGCTGCGGTGTACGAGGCCGCGGTGTACGAGGTGTCGGCTGTGGAGACCTCGGTGCCCGACGCCCCGGTGGTCAGGCCCTCGGGGCCGGAGGCCGCGGCGCCCGCGGCCGTGCTGACCGAGACCCCCGGGTTCCGGGCGCCGTCCGTCCCCGTCCTCCCCTTCCCGGCCGCCGTGGCCCCGGCCGCGGTGGCCACGTCCACCGGGGGCTCGGCCGCCGGGGCGCCCGGGGGCGGCAAGCCCAGGAGCGGCGACCCCGTCCCCGGCCTCTACCACCACCCGGTCGCCGAGCCCGACCCGGTGCGGGTGGAGGCGTTGAGCGCCAAGCTCAAGGTCTGGGCGATGGAGGAGATCGAGCTCTACCCGCCGGAGTGGGAGAAGGACTTCGACGGCTTCTCCACCGGGCGCTACATGGTGGCCTGCCACCCGGACGCGCCGAGCGTCGACCACCTGATGCTCGCGGCCCGCCTGATGGTGGCCGAGAACGCGGTGGACGACTGCTACTGCGAGGACCTCGGCGGTTCGCCGATCGGCCTGGGCAGCCGCCTGCTGCTCGCGCACACCGCGCTCGACCCGCTGCACACCACGCCGGAGTACCAACCGGCCTGGGAGGCCTCGCTGTCCTCGGACGCGCCCCGGCGCGCCTACCACTCCGCGATGGAGTACTTCACCCGGGCCGCCACGCCGTCCCAGTCGGACCGGTTCCGGCACGACATGGCGCGGTTGCACCTCGGGTACCTGGCCGAGGCCGCCTGGGACCAGGCGGACCACGTCCCGGAGGTGTGGGAGTACCTGGCCATGCGCCAGTTCAACAACTTCCGCCCCTGCCCGACGATCACGGACACCGTCGGAGCCTACGAGCTGCCCGCCGAGCTGCACGCGCTGCCCGCGACGCAGCGGGTGATCGCCCTGGCCTCCAACGCGACCACCATCGTCAACGACCTGTACTCGTACACGAAGGAGCTGTCCAGCCCCGGACTGCACCTGAACCTGCCGGTGGTGATCTCCGAGCGCGAGGGCGTCTCCCGCAAGGAGGGCTACCTGAAGGCGGTCGAGGTCCACAACGAGCTGATGCTGGCCTTCGAGGCCGAGGCGGCGGCCCTGGCCGTGGCCTGCCCGGTGCCGACGCTGGCACGGTTCCTGCGCGGCGTGGCCGCGTGGGTCGACGGCAACCACTACTGGCACCAGACCAACACCTACCGCTACACCCTGCCGGACTTCTGGTGACACCACCCGTCGCCGGCGGCGCCTTCCCCTTGACGACCGATCCCTTGACGACCGATCCCTTGACCATCCGCTAGGAGCTGACCCATGTCCGTGACCGACGACATCACCACCCCCGGCAACGCCATCCCCGGCCCGGCCACCCCGTACCAGGGCGACATCGCACGCTACTGGGACCACGAGGCCCGTCCGGTCAACCTCCGCCTGGGTGACGTCGACGGCCTCTACCACCACCACTACGGCATCGGTGCGGTCGACCAGGCCGCGATCGGCGACCCGGCCGACAGCGAGCGAGAGAAGAAGGTGATCGCCGAGCTGCACCGCCTGGAGTCCGCCCAGGCCGAGGTACTGCTCGACCACCTCGGCGACATCCGTGCCGACCGGACCCTGGTCGACGCGGGCTGCGGCCGCGGCGGCTCGATGGTGATGGCCCACCAGCGCTTCGGCTGCCGGGTCGAGGGCCTGACCCTCTCCACCCAGCAGGCGGAGTTCGGCAACAAGCGCGCCGCCGAGCTGGGCATCGGCGACTTCGTCCGCTCCCGGGTCGCCAACATGCTGAACATGCCGATCGAGACCGGTGCGGTCGCGGGTTCCTGGAACAACGAGTCCAGCATGTACGTCGACCTGCACGACCTGTTCGCCGAGCACGCCCGGGTGCTGAGCGTCGGCGGTCGGTACGTGACCATCACCGGCTGCTGGAACCCGCGCTACGGCCAGCCGTCGAAGTGGGTGTCGCAGATCAACGCCCACTTCGAGTGCAACATCCACTCCCGCCGGGAGTACCTGCGGGCGATGGCCGACAACCGCCTGGTGCCGCAGGCCGTCATCGACCTGACCCCGGACACCCTGCCCTACTGGGAGCTGCGGAACACCACCTCGCTGGTGACCGGCATCGAGGAGGCGTTCATCGAGTCCTACAAGGACGGCTCCTTCCAGTACGTGCTGATCGCGGCCGACCGGGTCTGATCCGGCGGTCCGGACCGGGCTCGCCCCGGTCCGGTGGTGCGGAACCACGACGGCGGCCTCCCCGCGGGTGCGGGGAGGCCGCCGTCGTCCGTACCGCGCCGTCCGCGCCGTCCGTGCCGAGCACCCGGCCGTAGCCGGGCCGGCCGGGGCCCGGCTACGGCCGGGTGAAGGTGAGGTGGGTGACGCCGCTCGGCGAGGCCACCGCCTCGGTGCGGAAGCGCCGCTCCAGCCCCTCGAGCCCGGTCCAGAGCGGCTCGCCCCGGCCGAGCAGCACCGGCACCAGGACCACGTGCAGGTGGTCGATCAGATCGGCCGCCAGGAACTCCCGGACGGTGGTCGGGCCGCCGCCGATCCGCACGTCCAGGCCGCCGGCCGCCTCCCGGGCCCGGCGCAGCGCCTCCTCGGGGGAGGCGTCGATGAAGTGGAAGACCGTGCCGCCGTCCATCTCCAGTGACGGGCGCGGGTGGTGGGTGAGGACGAAGACCGGGGTGTGGAACGGCGGGTTCGGCCCCCACCAGCCCCGCCAGTCCTCGTCCTGCCAGGGGCCGCGCTGCGGGCCGAACTTGTGGCGGCCCATGATCTCCGCGCCGATGCCGTCGCCCCAGGTGCGCGCCATCGCGTCGTCCACGCCGGTGCTGCCGCCGTCTTTGCCCTGCATCCGCCGGAACGTCCGGGTGTGGAAGAACCAGGTGTGCAGCCGGTCGGCGGCATGGCCGAACGGGGCGTCCAGGCTCTGGCCCTCGCCCGTGCCGTAACCGTCCAGGGAGATCGAGAAGTTGTGGACCCGCACCAGGGACATCGTTCCTCCGCCGCGCCGTGTCTCGCGCGTGCCTCGGGTGCGGACCGCCCGCACCCCCGCGCGCGGGCCACGCTAACCGGGGGCGCCGGTTTCCCGACGCTCCGTCACCCGTGCCGGGCGTGGCGGGAGCGGCGGGTGGTGAACGGGTGGAGGAAGGGGAGGGGAGCGGGGGAGAAGCGGTGTGGCCGTCACGCTATTGTCGTGCCTTCTTCATCCTGAGCACGCCCGGGCGGGCGATGCTTCGTCAGGCTGCCCGGGAGCCGGGCGGCCGCATCCCACGACCTCGGGGGGACCGTTCCGATGACCGTACGCCGCACCCTGACCGGATTCCTGGCCGCGGGCCTGATGGCCGCCGCGGCGGCGCTGGTGCCGACCGCACCGGCGGACGCCACCACCGGCGGGCCGGGCGACCTGCCGTTCGGCTCCGCGACCACCGTCGGCCTCCACAACACCTACGACCCGGGCGCCTTCCCGTACCTCGCTCAGGGGCTGGACACCGGCACCGGGATGATCGAGCTGGACCTCTGGCCGAACATCGTGACCAAGAAGTGGCAGGTCAGCCACTCCAACCCGTTCGGCAACTCCAACAACTGCACCGCCGCGAGCACCCCCGCGCAGCTCTACGGCGGCAACACCGACCAGGACCTGGGGAGCTGCCTGGACGACGTCCGGGTCTGGCTCGCCGCGCACCCCGGCGCCGGGCCGCTGGTGATCAAGCTGGAGCTCAAGCCCGGCTACTCGGCGAACCTCGGGATGGGCCCGGACCAGCTGGACGCGCTGATCGCCCAGCACCTCGGCTCCGCGGTGCTGCGCCCGGCCGACCTGCTGGCCAGGCCCGGCGGCGGCTCGTACGCGAGCGTCGACGAGGCGGTGCGGGCGGGCAACTGGCCGAGCCGCTCGGCGCTGGCCGGCAAGGTGCTGCTGTACGCGATACCGGGCACGGTCGAGCTGGACAACCCCTTCGACACCCTGCACACCGACGTCGAGCAGGGCCGGCACCTGCGCGACCTGGCGGCGGCCGGCCGGATCGGCCAGGCCCAGGTGTTCCCGTCCGTGCTGGGCGCCGCCACCGGCGACCCGCGCGGCCGGTACACCGGCGCGGACGCCTCGATCCGGCCCTGGTTCGTGGTCTTCGACGGCGACGCCTCCACGTACGTCACCACCGTCGACACCGCCTGGTACGACGGCGCCCACTACCTGCTGGTGATGACGGACTCCCACCTGGTCGCCCCGGCGATCAGCGGCACCGACCCGACCGCCGACCAGGCGCGGGCCCGCACCGAGCAGTTGGCGAAGGCGCACGCGAGCATCGTCTCCAGCGACTGGCGCAGGCTCGCGTCGGTGCAGTCGCTGGTGCTGTCCCGCGGCTGACCGGGGCCGGTGGCTGACCAGGTCAAGGCACCCGGAAGTACGTCGAGTTGACCGGAGGTGAAGAGTTGGAACGGGGGTTCCGGCGGCGCCGCGCGGTCGCCATCCTGGTTGTCATGACCCGAACTCTACGCGCGTGGAAGACCCGCGTCGCCGCCACCGCCGCCGTTGCCCTGGTCACCCTCGCGCCGATCGCCGTCGCCACCGAGGCGCACGCCGCGGTGAGCGGCTCGGTGTGCCTGACCGCCCTGCCCTCGCAGGCCCGCACCACCCTCGACCTGATCGCCTCCGGCGGTCCCTTCCCGTACCGCCAGGACGGCGTCGTCTTCCAGAACCGGGAGCGCGTGCTGCCCGCGCAGTCGTCCGGCTACTACCACGAGTACACCGTGGTCACCCCGGGCTCGTCGACCCGCGGGGCCCGCCGCATCGTCACCGGCGAGCAGTACCACGAGGACTACTACACCGCCGACCACTACGCGACCTTCCGCAAGGTGAACTTCGGCTGCTGACCAGGCCACCGCTCCACCGGACGCTCCGGGGCCCCGGCGCCGCACCAGCGCCGGGGCCCCGGAGCGGGTCCGGTACCCTCGGCCGCGCCCGGCAGACGACTCCTGGAGGTTCCCGTGCCGCAGATCCTGGTCGACCACTCGGCCGAACTCGAATTCGACCGGGCGGCCCTGGCCGCCGAGGTCCACCAGGCGATCACCGAGGTGATCGACACCACCGTGGCGGACTGCAAGACCCTCTTCCGCCCGGCCGGCGGGCACCGGGTCGGCGACGGGACCGGCGGTGAGGCCGTGGTCCTGGTCGAGGTGAAGATCCTGGCCGGCCGCAGCACCGAGCAGCGCGCCGAACTGAGCGCCCGGGTGCTCGCCGCCCTGCGCGCCCGGATCGCCCGGCCCGCGGTCATCGCCGTCCAGGTCACCGAACTCGACCGGGACACCTACCGCATCGTCCACCACCCCGGCCACTGAGAGCCCGGGAGGACGGCGGCGGCGCCGGGCCCGCGGGCCCGGCGCCGCCGGTGGGGTGCGGTCCGGATCAGTCCGTCGGGCAGTGGATGCCCGCGGCCGGCACGGTGCCGTCCAGCAGGAAGGCGTCCACCGAGGCGCGGACGCATTTGCTCGCGCCGTACCCGGTGTGGCCCTCGCCGTCACGGCTGAGCAGGACCGCGTTGCCCAGCTCGGCGGTGAGCTTCTCGGCCCAGGCGTACGGGGTGGCCGGGTCGCCGGTGGTGCCGACGACCACGATCGGGGTGGTGGCGGCGGACTTGATCACGTGCGGCTTCTCGGTGGCGCGGAACGGCCAGATCCGGCAGTCCGGGTCGAACAGCGCGGCCGTCGGGTCGTGCTTGCTGACCAGCGGGGCCTTGGCGGCGAGGTCGGTCAGCGCGGCCTGCAGCTGCTCGCCGGCCGGGGCGTCGGTGGCGCCGTCGGCGCAGTGGATGGCGGTGTAGGCGTCCGCCGAGGGGCTGTAACGGCCGTCCTTGTCGCGGCCGTTGTAGCCGTCGGCGAGGTCGAGCAGATAGTCGCCCTTGCCGCGCACCATCGCCCAGCCGAGCGAGTTGCGCAGACCGTTCCAGGCCTTCTCGCCGCCGTAGAGCCGGCTGAGGACACCGGTCCAGGCCAGGCTGGACGTCAGGGTGCGGCCCTTCTCCGTCCTGAGCGGCTTGTCCTTGAGCCCGTCGAGGAAGGCGGCGAGCTTCGGCGCCGCCTGGTCGGCGTCCTTGCCGAGCGGGCACGCGTCCTTGGTGACGCAGTCGGCGGCGAAGGCCTTCAGGGCCCGCTCGAAGCCGGCCTGCTGCTCGATGTTGTGCTGGACCAGCGCGGTGGAGGCGGAGGTGGCGCCGTCCAGGACGAGCCGGCCGACCCGGTCCGGGAACTCCTCGGCGTAGAGCGAGCCGAGGTAGGTGCCGTAGGACATGCCGAGGTAGTTGAGCTTCCGGTCGCCGAGCGCGGCGCGCAGCACGTCCATGTCCCGGGCGCTGTTGCGGGTGCTGACGAACGGCAGGACCTGCGCGAACTTGGCCTGGCAGGCGTCGGCCAGCTGCTTGCCGTGGCCGTCACCGGGCTGGTCGGTGCTCAGCCAGCCGTCCCGGGTCCGGTCGTCCAGGCAGTTGAGCGGGCTGGTGCCGTCGGTGCCGCGCGGGTCGAAGCCGACGATGTCGTAGCGGTCGTGGACCGGGCCGTCGAAGCCCTTGGGGTCGTAGGTGACCATCTGGACGCCGGAGCCGCCCGGGCCGCCGGGGTTGAGCAGCAGCGAGCCGATCCGCTGGTCGGCCTTGGCGGCCGGGTTGCGGACCACGGCGACGTCCAGGGTGCCGGTGGCCGGGGCGGTGTAGTCGAGCGGGACCTTGAGGGCGGCGCACTGGAGCGCCGAGGTGTCCTCCTGGTTCTGCGGGTCCTTCGCGCAGGGGCCCCAGGCGAGCTGCTGGCCGTAGAAGGCCTTGAGCGCCGGGTCCTCGGCGCCGGTGGGCCTGACCGTCGGGGTCGGTGTCGGTGTCGGGGCGGCGCCGGGCGTCGCCGCGGCGGCGGCCGGGGTGGTCGCGGGGGCGGCGGCGGGGCCGCTCCCGCTGCCGCAGCCGGCCAGCAGGGCGGCGGTGGCGACGGCCGCGACGGCGGCGGGCAGGGTGCGCCGCGGGGTTCGGGTGATCATGGAATGCACGGCACAGGAATATCACCCGCCCGTCACATCGGTCACATGGGATTCCCGGAGACCCTCCCGGTGTCGAACCGTGCGACGGCGGACATCGCTTGCGACGCATGATTCCCCGGCGGTCCGAACGGTGCCATGCTGAGGCCATGACAGAAAGCAGTGCGGTGGCCCCGCTCCGTGATCACGTGGAAGTCGGCGGGCGGCGGCGCGAGTTGGCCGCGGCAACGGTCGGATCGGTGGTCGAGTCCTTCGACTGGAGCATCTACGCCGTCCTCGCGCCCTACTTCGCGGCGGACCTCTTCGGGCACGGCAAGCACGGCGTCAGCGGCGTGCTCGGCGCGTACGTCACCTTCGCGGTGGGCTTCGTCGCCCGCCCGGTCGGCTCCTACCTGATCGGACGGCTCAGCGACACCCGGGGACGACGCTTCGCGCTGAGCTTCGGCATGGCCGTGATCGCCGCCGCCAGCCTGGGCATCGCCGCCATCCCGGGGCGGGAGGCGATCGGGGTCTGGGCCGCGGTGCTGGCCGTGCTCGCGCGGGTGGTGCAGGGGCTCGCCTTCGGCGGCGAGGCGCCGAGCGTGGCCGCGTACGTGACCGAGACCGCCCCGCCGCGGCACCGCTTCGCGTTCAGCTCGGTCTCCTACGGCGGGATCGTCCTCGGCTCGCTGCTCTCCTTCGGGGTGCTCACCGTACTGATCCGCACCATCGGCAAGTCCGGTCTGGAGAACGGTGGTTGGCGCTGGGGATTCGTGATCGCCGCGCTGCTCGGGCTGGCCGCCGTCTGGGTGCGGCGGTGGGCGCCGGAGAGCGCGGAGTTCCGCCGCGCCCGGGAGCGCGCGCGGCGCACCGCCCGCCCGCCGTTCCTGCGGACCCTGCGCGACCACCGCTGGGCGGTCTTCACCGTCTTCCTCAACACCCTGGGCGGGACGGTCGGTTACTACTTCGCGCTGGCCTACCTGCCGCAGTACGCCGCCGCCTACCACGTGATCAGCAAGGAGGAGGCGGCCTCCTTCATGACCGTGGTGCTCGGCGTGGTACTGGTCACCATGCTGCTCACCGGCGCCGCCGCCGACCGCTTCGGCCTGCTGCCGGTCGCCCGGCTCGGCTTCGGCCTGCCGATCCCGCTGGTCGGCATCCTGCTCGCCGGGCTGCGCCAGGGCTGGCTGCCGTTCCAGGTCGTCGCCGTGCTGCTGGGGATGCTGGTGGCGACGGTGCTCGGCACGCTCAACGTCTTCACCGGACTGCTGTTCCCGACCGAGGTGCGGGCGGTCGGCCTCGGCGTGGTCAACGCGTCCACCATCGCCGCGTTCGGCGGCACCTTCCCGCTGCTCGCCGAGTGGTTGAGCGACCGGCACTGGCTGGGGGTCATCCCGGTGTACGTCACCGTCTGCACGGCCGGGCCGGCCCTCGCGCTGCTGACCGCGATGAAGGTGCCGTCCTTCGCGGCGGCCGTCCGGGAGGCCGACGCGCCGGTTCGGCGGACAGCGGGAACCGCCTGACGGACAGTCAACAGCTGTGGTTGAGTGGTCCGGACCACCGCTGAACGGGGAGGGCGAGCGTGGACACCGACGCATCGGGTACCGACACACCGCGCACCGACACACCGCGCACCGGCGCACGGGGCGCCGACGCACCGCACACCGGCACGCGCGGCGGCAACACGCCGGGCGGCTTCGTGGCGGACGGCTTCGGAGCGGACGACCGCGACCTGGCGGCCGACCTGTCGGAGAGCTGGCTGACCGAGGCCGGGTTCGAGGAGCCGCCGCAGGTGGACCTGCGCACCGACCGGGCCCACTCCGCCCGGGTCTACGACTACCTGCTCGGCGGCAAGACCAACTTCCCGGCCGACCGCGAGGTCGGTGACCGGGTCATCGCCGACCTGCCCGGCGTGCGCGAGGACGCCACCGCCGCCCGGGCCGTGATGCACCGGATGGTGCGCAGGCTCGCCGAGGTGCACGGCGTCCGCCAGTTCCTGGACGTCGGCACCGGCATCCCCACCGCGCCCAACCTGCACGAGATCGTGCAGGCCGTGGACCCGGCCTGCCGCGTGGTCTACGTCGACAACGACCCGATCGTGCTGGCCCACTCGCGCGCCCTGCTCACCAGCGCCCCCGAGGGCCGCACCGCCTACGTCCAGGGCGATCTGCGCGACCCGGAGCGGTTCCTGGCCGACCCGGGGGTGGCCGCCACCCTCGACCTCGGCCAGCCGGTCGCCCTGACGCTGATCAACATCGTCCACTTCCTCTCCGACGAGGCCGCGCACCCGCCCGTCCGCAAGCTCCTGGAGGCCCTGCCCGCGGGCAGCTTCCTGGCGCTGTCCGCGGGGACCGCCGACGTCGCGCCGGAGCGCATCGCGACCGCCGGCCGCCGGTACGCGGAGGCCGGGATCCCGCTCCACTTCCGTTCCCGCGAGGGCGTCGAGCGCTTCTTCGCCGGGCTGGAGCCGGACGACCCGGGGGTGGTCCTGATCAACCGCTGGCACCCGGAGCTCGCCGACGACCCGGCGCAGGTCGAGGGCGAGGTCTCGGCCTACGGGGGAGTCGGTCGCAAGCCGTAGAAAACCGAAGATCTGTCAAAACGATCGTCTTTACCTGTACATGTCATTAAAGTGACTGCCCGTCGAACCCCCACTCGGCAGGCGGAGTTTTCATGACCATTGCACGCAGGTCCATCCTCAAGGGCACATCGGCGGCCGGAGCCGCCCTGGTGGCAGCGGGATCGGCGGCGGCCGCGCAACCCGCGGCCGCCCGGCCGGCCGACGACGCGCCCACCAGCCCCCTCCTGCAGACCACCCCGCACCGCGCCGGAACGGCCGGAGTGAGCGGACTGCACCTCCAGTTCGGCACCGACGCCGGCACGGAGATGACCGTCTCCTGGATCACCCCGCAGTCCGTGCGCCGCCCGCAGGTGCGGTACGGCTCACCGGACGGCGGCCTCGGCCGGGTCGTCCAGGCGGAGACCCGCACCTACCGGGACTCGATCGACAAGGCCGAGGTGTACGTCCACCACGCCCGACTCTCCGGCCTGCGCCCGGGCGCCACCTACCTCTACAGCGCCGGACACGACGGTGCCGTCCCCGAGACCGGCACCTTCACCACCGCCCCGCGCGGCCGCGCCCCCTTCACCTTCACCAGCTTCGGCGACCAGGCGGCCCCCAACCTCCGCCGCCGGATCACCTTCCCCGACGGCATGCCCTCCCCGCTCGGCAAGTACCCGGTGTTCATGAGCAGCCAGGTCGGCACCGCGGCCTCCGCCGACATCGTCGCCGCCGTCGAACGCGTCGGCCCGCTGTTCAACCTCGTCAACGGCGACCTCTGCTACTCCTCCTACGCCGGCCGGCACGGCCAGAGCCGCACCGCGACCTGGGCCGACTGGTTCATCAGCAACAGCCGCTCCACCCGGCTGCGGCCCTGGATGCCCTGCGTCGGCAACCACGAGAACGAGGGCGGCAACGGCCCGATCGGCGCCACCGGCTACCAGGCCTACTTCTCCCTCCCCGACTCCTCGGCCTCCTCGGACGAGGAGACCCGGGGCATGTGGTACGCCTTCACCGTCGGCTCGGTGCGCTTCATCAGCCTCGCCAACGACGACGAGGCCATCCAGAACTCCGGCGACGGCTACCTGCGCGGCTACTCCGGCGGCGCCCAACGGCGCTGGCTGGAGCGGGAGTTGCGGGCGGCGCGGGGCAGCCGGGCGATCGACTGGATCGTGGTCTGCATGCACCACCCGATGATCTCCAGCTCGAAGCACGGCTCCGGCAGCGACCTCGGCCTCCGGGAGGCCTGGGGCCCGCTGTTCGACGCCTACGGGGTCGACCTGGTGGTGTGCGGCCACGAGCACTACTACGAGCGCTCCCACCCCGTCCGCGGCACCCTGCCCAACGACGCCCGCACCCCGGTGCCGACCGAGACCCGCACCGACCTGGTCGACACCGGGAGGGGCACCGTCCACATGATCATCGGCGCCGGCGGCAACGCCGCCACCACCCAGGACGACCTCTTCGAGCAGCCCAAGGGCCGGGTGGTCGTCGGGCTGGAGGACCCGAAGCCGGGGGCGCCCTACCGGGAGTCGGTCTGGCTCACCGAGGACGCCCCCTGGGCCGCCGTCCAGGACCGCGTGCACAGCCACGGCTTCGCGGCCTTCGAGGTCGACCCGGGCGACCGGCGCGGCGGCACCACCACCATGAAGGTCACCTACTACACCTTCGACGGGCCGCACGGCGACCTCACCCCGGTGGACACCTTCACGCTGTACCGGCGCCGGACCGACGGGCGCGACGGCTGATCCGAGGCCCGGGGTCGGGCCGGGCCTCGGCAGGGTCCGGGTCCGCGGCAGGGTCCGGATCCGCGCCGGGAGCCGGGTCCGCGCCGGGGCCCCGGGGAGACCGTACGGCCTCCCCGCGCCCGGCGGCCAGGCCTGACCGGGCCAGGTGCGAGGGGCCGGCCGAGCGGCCGTTCAGCGCCGGAACAGACCGGTCAGCACGTCCCACCAGCCGCGGCGCTGCGCCGGGACCGTCGGGGCCACCGCCCCGGCCGCCCCGGCCGCCCCCGTGCGCTCGGCACCGCGGGGCGCCGGGACGGCCGGGCCCGGTGCCTGCTCCGCCGCCGCCCCGGCCTTCGCCTGGACGGCCTCCGCCTGCTCCGCCTCGGCCACCGAGAGCGGGTCCGGCTCGATGTCCCGGGCGGTGAACTCCACCGGCAGCGCCGTCAGATGACGGGAGATCCAGGCCGAGCTCCAGGTCAGCTCCTCCTCGGGGACCGCGAGCCGGACGTCCGGCAGCAGGGTGAGCAGGATGTCGATCCCGGCCTCGGCGACGTGCCGCCCGATGTCCTGGCCGGGGCACTCGTGCGGCCCGGCGCCGAAGGACAGGTGGGAGCGGTTGCCGTACAGCGGGGCCGCCAGGTCGGGGCGGACCACCGGGTCGACGTTGCCCGCCGCGAGCCCGAGCAGCAGCAGATCCCCGGCCCGGATCTGTTGGCCGCCCAGCTCGGTGTCGGCCGTCGCCCAGCGGCCGGCCACCAGGGACATCGGCGGGGAGTCCCACAGAACCTGGTCCAGCGCCTCGCCCAGGGTCATCTGGCCGCCGGAGAGGTGGGCGCGGAAGCGCGGGTCGGTGAGCACCATCTTCAGCGAGTCGGCGATCAGGTTGACGGTGGTCTCGTTCGCGGCCAGCAGCACCACCCGCAGGTGCTCCATCACCTCGTCCTCGGTCAGCCCGGCCGGGTGCGCCAGCAGACGGCTGGTCAGGTCGTCGCCGGGGCTCTCGCGCCTGATGGCGATGGTCCGGCGCAGACCGGCGACCACGTACTCGTTGCTGGCGATCGCCGTCTCGGTGCCCTTCATCAGGTCCCGGGCGGCGGTGACCAGCTGCGGACCGTACTCGTCCGGCATGCCGAGCAGCTTGGTCATCACCAGCATCGGCAGGTGCTCGGCGAACTGGGAGATCAGCTCGGCCCGTCCGGTCGGCCCGACCACCTGGACCAGGTCGGTGGTGAAGCGGCGGACGTGGCGGCGGATGCCGCGCCGGTCGAAGCCGTTCAGGCCGTCCAGCAGCGCGCCGCGCAGCCGGCGGTGCTCGTCGCCGTCCGCGAACACGCAGATCGGCTGCCAGGCGACCACCGGCAGCAGCGGGGAGTCCGCCGGGACCTCGTTGTTGCGGAAGGCGTTCCACAGGCGCGAGTCCCGGGAGAACAGCGAGGGGGTGCGCATCGCGGCGATGTTGGCGCCGTGGCCGAGCACCAGCCAGGCCCGGTGGTCGCCGTGCAGCAGCACCGGGGCCACCTCGCCGTACTCGGCGCGCAGCTTCTCGTACAGGCCCGCCGGGTCGGCCTCGGCCTCCGGCCCGTACAGGCGGCGCAGGCCGCCGGGGCCGGTCGGGGCGATGCCGCCGCCCGCGTGGGCCGGGCAGCCGGGCGGCGGGGCGGCGGCCGGCACGGGGGCGGCGGCGGTACGGGCCGCGGAGCGGGGCCCGGTACGGGGTTCGGGTTCGGCGCCGACGGGTTCGGGGGTCGGGGTGGTCACGGGCTCTCCGGTCGCGGGTGGGATTCGGTGACGGGCATCGGGTCGGCGGGCGGGCCGGGAGGGGGCCGGTGCGCCGGCGGGCTACGGGGCCGCCGGGGCGGCCAGCTCGTACAGGTGGTGCATCAGGGCCATCAGGGTGTCCCGGCTGGACTCCCGGCTGCGCGCGTCGCAGGCGACGATCGGCACCTCGGGCGGCAGGTCGAGCGCGCCCCGCAGCTCGTCGAGCGGGACGGACGGCGCCTCCGGGAAGCCGTTGACGGCCACCACGAAGGGCACGCCGCGCTCCTCCAGCCGGCCGATCACCTCGAAGCTGACCTCCAGCCGACGGGTGTCCACCAGCACCACCGCGCCCAGGGCGCCCTCGAACAGGCCGTTCCAGAGGAACCAGAACCGTTCCTGGCCGGGGGTGCCGAAGACGTACAGCACCAGCCGGTCGCTGATGCTGATCCGGCCGAAGTCCATGGCCACGGTGGTGGAGGTCTTCTGCTCGACCCCGGTCGGGTCGTCCACCCCGACCCCGGCCTGGGTCATGGTCTCCTCGGTGGTCAGCGGGCGGATCTCGCTGACCGCGCTGACCAGCGTCGTCTTGCCGACGCCGAAGCCGCCGACGACCACCACCTTGACCGCCGTGGTGACGGTGTCCGGCAGCAGGTCCGTACCGGCCGGCCCGACCACCGGGTCAGAGCCGCTGAAGTCCATGGATCACCGCCTCCAACAGGGCACGGTCGGGGAGTTCCGCCGCGGGCACGGCGGCGCTGCGGGCCTCGATCAGCCCGTCGTCGAGCAGGTCCGCCAGCAGGACGGTGACCACGCTGACGGGGAGCTCCAGGTAGGCGGAGACCTCCGCGACCGAGAGCGGGGAACGGCACAGCCGCAGGATCGCGGCGTGTTCCGGCTGGTGGGCGGGGGTCGGCTCGGCGAGGGAGACGATCAGGGTGACCAGGTCGAAGACCCCAGGCCCGGAGGGGCCGCTGCGGCCCCGGGTGATGACGTACAGCCGGTCGGGCTCGGGGCCGTCCCAGCCACCCTGCTCGGCCGTCATGCCACCGCCTCACTGTGCTCGTTCAGGTGCCCGTCCCGCCGCCGGAGCCCGGTGCGGCGGGCCGGGTCGGCTGCCGGGTCGGTCACACGACCACCTCGGGGTTGCGCGGCGGGGTGGACAGGTGCTCGCCGATCCGGGCGACCAGGTCGCGCATCTGGTGGCTCACCAGCCCGGCGTCCACGCCCTCGTCGGCGAGCACCGCGAGGTAGGCGCGGTCACCGGCCGCCATCAGGTAGAAGTAGCCGCCGTCCACCTCGATCACCACCAGCCGCATCGAGCCGTCGCCGTGCGGGAACTCGTGGCCGATCGCGCCGGCCAGGCTCTGCAGCCCGGCGCAGGCGGCGGCGAGGCGGTCGGCGGTGTCCGGGTCGGTGCCGTACTGGGCGATCCGCAGGCCGTCGGCGGACAGCACGATGACGTGGCGCACGCACGGGACGCTGTGCGCGAGGTCGTTGAGGATCCAGTCCATGTTGCTGCGGTGCGGAATCACTGCTCGCCTTTCCCTGCCGTCTCTTCACTGGTGTGTGCGGCGCTGGTGTGTCCGGCACCCGTCTGTCCGGAACCCGGTTGTCCGGAACCCGGTTGTCGGGCGTCCGACTGCCGGGCGTCCGTGCCGTGTCCGGCTTCCGCGGTGGCGCGGCCGGTGTCCGTGCCGCGGCCGGGTTCCGTGGCGTGCCCGGTGCCTTCCGGTCCCGTGGGCCCGGTCGGTGCCGGCCCGGTGCCCTTGATGCCGTCCATGAACGCCTCCAGCCACAGGCCCGGCTGCTTGGGTTCCTTGGGCTCCCTGACGGGGCGCGGTGCCTGGGCCGGCGGCCCGGGCACGGGCCCGGCGGGCCGCGCGGCGGCACGGGCGGCCGCGCCGTAGCCGCCGCGGGGCACCATCGGCCGGCTGCGGCGGCGCTGCGGCAGGCCGTTGGGCGTCCACTCGGTCACGATCACCTCGTCGTCCCCGGCTCCCGGGCCGGACGGGCCCCACGGGTTGGTCGAGCCGTAGGACGGCCCGACGCCGGCCGAGGTCGTCCGGGTGCCCCACGGACGACCCGGGGCCGCGTGCCGGGGCGGGTTCGCGGGGAGCGGGCGGGGCCCGGAGAAGGCGCCGATGCCGTGCGCCCGCCCGGTCGGCGGCGCGGTGGTGAGCAGTTCCTGCGGTACGACCAGCACCGCCCGGACGCCGCCGTACGCGGAGCGGCGCAGCGAGATCTGGAAGCCGTACGCCTGGCAGAGCCGGCCCACGATGGCGAAGCCCAGCCGGGGCGACTCGGTGAGGTCGTCGAAGTCCTTGGAGACCATCGCCTCGCGGATCGAGCGCTCGGCGCGGATCCGCGCCTCGTCGGTGAGGCCGAGGCCGCCGTCCTCGATCTCGATCGCCATCCCGCTCTGCACCTCGGAGGCGCTCAGGTGCACGTGGGTGTGCGGCGGGGAGTAGCGGGTGGCGTTGTCGAGCAGTTCGGCGACGGCGTGGATGAGCGGCTCGACGGCCGGTCCGGTGACGGAGATCTGGGCCACCGGGTGCAGGTCGACCCGCTGGTACTCCAGGATCCGGGACATGCCGCCGCGCAGCACGCTGTAGAGCGCGATCGGGCGGGTCCACTGGCGGCCGGGGCGGGCGCCGGACAGGACGGCGATGCTGTCGGCGAGGCGGCCGGTCAGCGCGTTGCCGTGGTCCAGGCGCAGCAGGTCGTCGAAGACCGCCGGGTCGTTGCCGTGCCGGTCCTCCATCTCCCGGAGGTCCTTGGCCTGCCGGTGGATGATGGCCTGCACCCGGCGGGCGATGTTGACGAAGGCGCGCTCGGCGGAGTCGCGCCGGCTGACCTCGTCGTCGACGGCCTTGGCGACGGCCTCGGTGACGGCCACCAGGGAGCGGCGGAACCTCGGTGAGACGGGGGCGTCGCCCTCCTCCAGCGGGCGGGTCAGCACGTCGAAGGAGTACCCGTACCGGGCCCCGGCGACCACCCTGCGCATCTCGACCCTGGCCAGCCGGTCCAGCTCGTCCTCCTGCCCGGCCAGCCGGCGCTGCAACTCCTCCACCTGCCGGGCGTGCCGGTCGCGCGACTCGCTCAGCGCCCGCCCCCGGCGGGCCGACTCGGCGGCCACCACGGCCACCAGCACGGTGCCCGTCGCCCCGCACCACAGCACCCCGGCCCGGGCCCCGGCGGACACCACCAGCGCGGCGACCGCCACGGCCGCCGCCATCACGGCCGTCGGCAACAACCAGCCGAGCAGGGGCGCTCGGCGCCGTCTGGCGGGTGACGATCCAGCTCGAAGCATTCAGCATCCTCAAACGATCGGAACAGTACGGGGGACGGGTGGGGGCCGGCTCCGGAGGCGTGGTGGTGCAGCATAGCCAAGTTCAGGACATCCTGACCGAAAGTCAAAAATACCGTCCCGCAACCGACTTGTCGCAAACTGCCGGACAACCCCGACATCTCGCACACCAGTCGCAACCGGGGACGGCCACCGCCCGCCCACCAGGCTTCTCGCCCCGGCGCCCGCGCGCCGCCGACCCGCTCCGGATTCGCTCATGCGAAGGGTTTCCGCTCCAAGTCCCTCCGCCGAGCGCCGAGTTCGTGCTACGGCGCGGTGATGCCGGTCAATCGGTGGTGCGGCGATCACCCGGAAGGGGATTCGCGGCTGGGCCCGGCGGGCGGGCGGGCGGACCTGTCCGTCCGGCCGCCGCTTCGGCCGTCTCGGTCGCTTGCGCCGCCTCGCCCGCTTCGGCTGCCTCGCCCGCCTTGGCCGCTCGCGCCGCTTCGGTCGTGGCCGATGGCCGGATGTGACAGAACCCCGGCATTGCGGACACGGCCCGGGCGGCGGAAGGATCGGGGCATGCCCGAACCGCGCACCGTCGTCATCGCCGCGTTCCCCGGGGTCGAGTTGCTGGAGGTGACCGGCCCCGCGGAGGTGTTCTCCGTCGCGTCCCGCCTGGTGGAGGGCGACGCCCCCGCCTACCGGGTCGAGATCGCCGCCGTGCGGGCCGGCCCGCTGCCCACCGCCGCCGGGATCAGCCTGGTCGCCGGCCGGTCGCTGGCCGAGGTGGGCCCGGGCGTCGACACCCTCCTCGTGGCGGGCGCCATGGACCACGCCGACGGCCGGTACCAGGCCGTCGGCGACCCTGACGTCGTCGGCTGGCTGGCCACGGCGGCGCCGGCCGCCCGGCGCGTCGGCGGCGTCTGCGCCGGCGTCCACCTGCTCGCCGAGGCCGGACTCCTGGCCGGTCTGCCCGCCACCACCCACTGGCTCACCGCCGACCAACTGGCCGCGCGGTACCCGGACATCGCGGTGGACCCGGAGCCGATCTTCATCCGCGCCGGGCGGATCTGGACCTGCGCGGGCGTGACCGCCGCCCTGGACCTCGCCCTCGCCATGGTGGCCGAGGACCACGGACCGGCGATCGCCCTCGACGCGGCCCGCGCCATGGTGATGTACGTCAAACGCCCCGGCGGGCAGACGCAGTTCAGCGTGCCGCTCTCCCTCCAGGCGAGTGCCGACGACCGCATCGACGAACTCCGCCGCTGGATCGACGACAACCTCGCCGAGCGGATCCCGGTCGAGGCGATGGCCGCCCGGATGAACCTGAGCGTGCGCCACTTCGCCCGGGTCTTCCGCGACCGCACCGGCCGCACCCCGGCCGACTACCTGGAGGCGGTCCGGGTGGAGGCGGCCCGCCGGCTCCTGGAGGAGACCGCCCGCAGCCTGCCCGACATCGCGGCCGCCAGCGGACTCGGATCGGTGGAGACCCTGCACCGGGCCTTCCGCCGCCGCCTGGGCGCCACCCCGGCCGAATACCGGCGCCGGTTCCGCCCCCACGCCACCGCCCGCTGAATCCCCATCACCCCCTTTCTCCCCGAGGAGCAGCCAGTTGTCCCGCACCAGGGTCATCCCGATACCCGTCCTGGGCCGTCACGCCGTCAACGCCTACCTGCTGCTCGGCCGCCACCCGGTCCTCGTCGACGCCGGAACCCCCGGCAGCGCCCGGCGCATCACCGAACAGGTCGCGGCCCACGGCGTCGACCCGCAGGACGTCCGCCTCGTCGTCGTCACCCACGGCCACATCGACCACTTCGGCTCCGCGGCCGAACTGCGCCGGCTCACCGGCGCCCCGATCGCCGCCCACGCCGCGGACCTGGGCCCCTACCGCACCGGCCGGGTCCGCGAACCGTACCTGCCCACCGGCCCGATGGGACGGCTCATGGCCCGCAACGCGAAGCTCCACGAACAGGCGGAACCCTTCGAGCCCGACCTCCTCGTCCACGGCGAGACCGCCCTGGCGGACTTCGGCGTCGACGGCCGCATCATCCCCACCCCCGGCCACACCGCCGGCTCCGTCTCCGTCCTCACCGACGACGGGGACCTGGTGGCCGGCGACCTCATCGCCAACTCCTTCATGGGCCTCATCGAGGGCCGCCCGGCCAACCCGCCCTTCCACGACGACCCGCTCGCCAACCTCGCCAGCCTCCGCGCGATGCTCGACCTCAAGCCCACCCGGCTCCACGTCGGCCACGGCACACCCCTCGACCCGGCCCGCGCCGACCGCTGGGCGACCGCCGAACACCGCAGGCTCCACCGCCGAGCGGCCCGCGGCCGCCTGCGGACCAGGTGACAGGACCCGGACCCGCGGCCGGCCGCGCGAGACCGGTGACCGGGACGCGCACGGGCGGCCCCGGGGTGGGTTCCCCAGCCGTTCGGGGCGAGGATCCGCGGGATGCCCGCGCACGGCCCGTTCTCGTGGACAGGGCCGTGCAACCCTTGCGGCGGCGCGGCGGTGAGTAGGGCAGAGCGACGGTCCGGTCGGGCCGTCGCGTGGACGCGAAGAGGAATCGGATGACCGCGAGCGCATTGAACATCCCGGTGGAGGACCGGCCCAGGCCCGTCACGGCATCGGCTTCCGCGGGCGGTCCCGGACTGCGGGAGCTCGACTTCGAGGCGTTCGCCGCCACGCGCTGGCGGCGGCTGGTGCGCACCGCCTACCTGCTCACCGGCGACCACCACGAGGCCGAGGACGTGGTGCAGGCGACGTTCGCGAAGGTCTTCAGGAACTGGTCCCGGATCAGCCGCCTGGACGAGCCGGACGCCTACATCCACCGGGCCCTGGTGAACAACAACCTGAGCCGTCACCGGCGGCGCCGGGCCAAGCAGTTGCTCATGCCCGTCCTTCCCGACCGGGCGGCCACCGCCGGCGGCGGCCACCGCGGCGTCGAGGAGCGCTCGGTGCTGCTCCAGGCGCTGGCCGGGTTGCCGCAGCGTCAGCGGGCCGTGGTCGTCCTGCGGTACTGGGAGGACATGAGCGAGCGCCAGGTCGCCGAGGTGCTCGGCTGCTCGGTGGGCAACGTCAAGAGCCAGGCCAGCCGGGGCCTGGCGAAACTGCGCGGCCACCCGGCGCTGGCCTCGTACGCGGCGGACACCGGTTCAACGATCGACGGCACGAACGGAGGCGACAGGTGATGGACACCGAGGACATGGTGCGCGGCGCCCTGCGGGACGAGGCGGCCCGGGTCGAGGTGGCGGACTGGTCCGCCGGGCCGGTGCAGGCCCACGTGCGCCGCCAGCGGCGGGGGCGCAGGGTGGCGATGGGCGCCTCCGCGGTGGCGGTCGCGCTGGCGGTGGTGGCCGGGACGGGCGCGGCCCTGTCCGCGCACCGCGGGGCCCGGGCCGTCGGGCCGGCCGCCCAGGTCCTCCCGGAACCGGCGGGGCCCGCTCCCGAGGCGGTGGTGGTGGAGCCCGGCCAGCAGCTGCCGTTGGGCCGCCCGGGCTGGTGGATGCAGCTGAAGGACCAGGAGATCTGCATCCACGACGCCCCCGCGTACGGAAGCTCCCCGGGCTGCGGCGGATACTCCTGGGCGGGCGGAGCGACCGAGGTCACCATGCAGTACTACGGGAACCCCGGGCAGCCGGACAGCCTGTACAACCTCGTCTACCACGGGCCCGGGCAGGTGGCCCGGATGGCCGTCGAACTGGACGGCCGGTCCCGCTGGGCCACCGTCGCCTCCCTGCCCGGCACCCCGGGCTACGCCACCGGCTTCGTCTGGGGGCCCAGCCGGAAGACCGCCGACGGCCCGACGGAGTTCCCGCTCGAGGGCATCAGGATCGCCGCGTACGACGCCCAGGGAATGGTCCTGGCGAGCAAGACGCTGTCGCCCTGACCCACGCGGCTCGGCGCCGACGGGCGAAGCCCGCCAGGGCAGGGCAACGCCCCGCCCTGGCCGGGCCCGCGCCAAGCACTTCCCGACCCCTGAGCGATCGGCCGGGGCCGCCCCTCGACGGTCTGGCATGATCGCGCGGTGAGCGTTGCGAAGGTGCAGGCGGCAGCGGCCGTCGAGTCGCATGTCCGGAGGTTCTTCAACGGGCATCCCGTGGAGGTCGTCGAATACGACCTCGGGCCGGGCCGGCGGGAGGTGGTGCCCGACCTGCGAGTTCTCGTCGTGGGTCCCGGCCCGCGCGGCGACTGCTGGGCCTATGTGACGGCCGGTTGCTGGTCCGCGGGAGAGCAGGACGGCTACGGACTCGAGTTCGTCATGACCTCCCACGTCCGTGACCAGCGGTTCGTCGAACTCATGGCGGTGCTCGCGTACTACCACTGCGGAGGGCATCGGCTCGACCTGGAGCACAGCATGCCGATCGGTGAACCCTGGGTGCCGGGTTCGGCCTGCGACCACCTGCTCATCAGCCTGCCCTATCTCCACGGGCCCGAGCTCGAGCGCTGTCCGTTGCCCGCTGGACACGCCCGCGTTCTGTGGGCCTTGCCGGTGACGGCAGCCGAGAACGAGTTCCGCCGACATCACGGCCACGAGGCGTTGGAGCGACTCTTCGACGCGGCCGAGATCGTTCCCACCGATCCGTTCAGGGCCTCGGTCGTGTGAGCTCCCGCCCGGTCAGAAGAGGTCCAGCAGTTCCGCGAGGGACGCGATGGACGGCACCTCCGTTGTGAGCGATCCCCGGCAGACCGCGCGCCCCGCATACCCGAGTCCGATCGCAGCGGCGACCAGGGCCGGATCGTCGTCGACGAACAGGCACTGCGCGGGCGCGAGTCCCAGCGCGTCGCTGGCATGGTGGTACATGCGTGGGTCCGGCTTGTTGCAGCCGAGCACCGTGGAGATCGCATACGCCTCGAAGAACCGCCCGATCCCCAGTCC
This sequence comes from Kitasatospora sp. Xyl93, assembly GCF_055383135.1. Taxonomy (NCBI): domain Bacteria; kingdom Bacillati; phylum Actinomycetota; class Actinomycetes; order Kitasatosporales; family Streptomycetaceae; genus Kitasatospora; species Kitasatospora sp. Xyl93. The sequence continues at coordinate 8,008,771 of NZ_AP029185.1, forward strand.
CGCGTGAAGGTCGGGCAGATTGGGCCAGGCATCCGACACCACCGCCATCCGCACGCCCCGGCGGCTGAGCTCTCCCAGGGTGCCCACGACCTCCGGATAGGTCTCCAGGAGAGTGGCCGGCGGGACCTCGCGGCGCAAGTCGGCGAGGAGTTCCGAGGTCGGTTCCACCCCCACGTCACGAAGCATCAGCCCGTGGTAGTCGTCGAGCCCAGGCGCGGGCGACGAGGCAGCGAGGAAGCGGTCGCCTGCGGCGATGGCTGCCGCGAACTGTTCCGACGTGACCGAAGGCACGTGGGCGAGAACGGTCTGCTCGAAGTCCGCCCGTGGGTTCCACCGGCCGCCGATCGGCTGCATCAGCACGCCGCCGGAGTCGAAGAGAACAGCGCGGAGGTCTTCCTGAGAAGAGGGTCGTGTCGTCATTGGGCTCAGTCTGGTCAACGGACGCCCGTCAGTCGACCCTTGAGCGATCAGCCGGTCTGAGTCAGACCGACATCACTGATTCAAGCCCAGTGGATCTGCGGGCCAGTGATCCTGCGGATCGGAAGCGGGGGACATGGATCGAGCTTGCGAGTCCGTTTCTCCAGTTCCCCCGGTGGCGCGTGTGGGTTTCATCTGCAGACCGGCTTACCGGCGCGATCAAGGGGGGCTTCAGTCCGCGCGTCGGGACTTCCATGTGAAGGCGTCTGCTGTCCGCCTGGCCAACGATCCGGTCTGCCAGGACTCCGTGATGTCGGTCCAGTCGTGGAGGCGTGCACTGCGGGCACCGTGTTCTGCCTCTTGGTCGTAGAAGAGGCTGAACCTGTAGACCCTGCCCTCGGCGGAGATGATCTGGCCGTCTTCGTGGTCGGGGCCTTCCTGCACGAGGTCGACGACGACCGTCCCAGCGGGATCGAGCCCCTGGGTCCGCAGAAGCTCGCGCAACCGGGTCCAGAGGTCGAAAGTGCTGGTCCGCAGAAGCTCGGTGTACTGGACGACGATGCTTGTGCTCATGAGCTCGTCTTCGGGGTGTTCCAGGACCGAGCCCAGCTCTCCGCCTGGTCCGGAGGCCACAGGAAGCGGGCGCCGAACTCCTTCTCCGCACCGGGCTCCGCCTCCGTCAACGCACGGACCAGCGCCGGGCTGTAGACGGCACGGACCCGGAAGTCCACCAGGAACCGGCTCTTGATCACCATCCGCACGTAGCGGCGGTGGCTCCCTCGGTGGCGGCCGGCCACGATGACGTTCTCACCGCCGTCGCCCGAGGCCGGCGGTGCGATCCACAGCTTCGCCCCGGGCGCGAAGTGCCGCAGCCCCTTGTGGAGCTCCAGGCCGCCTTCGCCGTGGCTGGTCTCCTGAGCGACATTGGCCACCAGGCATATGCCCAGCGGCTCCGCTCCAGTTGCGTCCGTCATGCCTGCCATGATGGCTTGGTCCGGGCGTAGTGGCGTGGTCTTTTTCCCGAGGGACGGCTCTCGGAACTGTTCAGCTCATCCGGAAGACCGGCCCGCGCGGGGTGAACGGCAGGGCGGCGCCGCGGGGGACGAGGAAGGCGTGGTCGCGGCGCAGCCGCAGGACGTCGCACTCGCCGTCGGTGATGACCAGGACGGGCGCGCCGGGCGGGAAGTCGTCGGCCCGTTCGAGCAGGTCGATGCCCGGCTGGAGGACGGTGCCGCCGCGCCCGTGCACCCGCAGCCGCCCGGCGATCTCCTCGACCGGGAGGTAGCCGGCGTCGTGCGGGGCGGCGTCGCAGTGCACCACCCGGGCGGCCGGGACGTCGCGGGCGGCGGCGTAGGAGGCGATCGCGCCGAGCGCCTTGCCGAGCAGCGGCCGGCTCATCGAACCGGAGGTGTCCAGGACGACCCCGAAGGTGCAGCGCGGCACCTCCTCCTCGGGGCGGTAGCGGCCGGCCCGGGGGATGTCCGGGGTCGCGGACTGCCGGCGGGCGGGACGGGAGTAGCTGCGCACCGGTTCGGGGCTCGGCACGAACTCGTCGAACCAGCGCGCCAGTCGCGCGTCCCAGGGGAGCGGCGGGTGGGCGAGTGCGCGGATCTCCTCGACCAGGCCGGCCGGGAGCAGGCCGCGTTCGCGCCGGTGCAGCTCGAAGCCCTGCTGGAGGCCGCGCCGGTAGAAGTCGTCGAGGTCCACGTAGTCGCGCGGGCCGCGGTCCAGCGGTGCGCCGAGGACGTCCGGGCGGTTCTTCCCGGCCAGGGTGGCGAGCCGGCGGATCCGGCGCTGATCGCGGACGATCCGGTCGTACACCTCCTCGGCCGACAGGCCCTTCAACTGCGGGTCGTGCAGCAGGCCTTCGGGCATCTCGCCGACGCCCATCTCCAGCAGCCAGCCGTTGATGACGTAGTCGGCGGCGACGTTGAACAGGAACGGGTCCCGCCCGCCCTGGCGCTCGCCGTGCCGCAGGGCGGCGTGCAGCATCTCGTGGCCGAGGATGAACCGCCACTCCTCGTCGGTGTACTGGCGCAGCGGGTTGACGTAGACCTCCCCGGCGTCGGCGTTGACGGCGGCGATGGCGATGTCGTGGGCGCGGGCGAGTTCGGCGTCGGCCACCAGGGTCAGGCCGGCCGCGATGCCGCCGAGCAGCGGGTAGGAGGAGACGAACCAGTTGAGCGCCCTGGTCCAGGGGCGTTCGGGCAGGCGCTGGCCGGTCTTCTCGTCGATCCGGCCGCCGGCCCGGTCCATCGCGGCGGACACGGTGCGGGTGAGCGCGGCCGCGAAGGCGCTCTGCCAGTCCTTGGGCGCGCGGCCGCTGCCGTGCCACTCGACCAGCAGCTGGTCGCGGCAGGCCGGGCCGGCGGTGCCGGCCGTCCCGGCGGCGTCGGCCGGCGGCAGGCCGTCGCGGCGCCAGCGGGCGGCCAGCTCCTCCTCGTCGCCGCCCGGGTACTCGGGCGGGAGAGCGACCGGCGGGTGGCCGACCGGGAAGGTGGCGAGGAAGCGGTTGACCACCGCGCAGCGGGCGGCGGCCGCGTGGTCGTCCGGCTGGACCCGGGGGCCGCGGGCGGCCGGGACGTGGCCGAAGCCGAGGTGCAGCAGGCCGTGCGCCAGCACCCAGGCCCACTCCTCGGGCTCGGCCCGGCGGCGCGGGTTGACGTGCACGGTGCCGTTGGAGTCGACCACCGCCCAACCGCCCGGCGGGGCGGCCCCGCAGGTCTCGGTGCGGCAGAACTCGGCGGGCAGGGCGGCGAGGGCGGGATTACGGCGCAGCAGCCGGACGCCCTCGGCGAAGGACTCGGCGCCCGGGTCGGGCTTCCGCTTCGCGGCGGCGGGCTTCACCGGCGGGCCTCGACCAGGCGCGGCATGTCCCGGGCGGCCTCGATCAGGAACCAGGAGGGCAGCACCGGATTGCCGTCCGCGCCGTCGGCGATCACCGTCTGGGCGACCTCGACCGAGATCTCGGCCAGCTGCACCAGCAGTGACTTGGCCCGGAAGGCGGTCTGCCGCTGCGCCCCGGAGGCGTGCTCCTTGCTGGCGGGCAGCTCCTTGACCAGGCGGCCGCGGAAGGAGTCGGCCAGGTAGTAGAGCAGGTCGCGGTCCTCCACCCGGTGCGGCCAGCGGGCGTCGCCCTTGAGGATGGCCTCCAGGCCGTACGAGTTGCGGACGATCTTCGCGTAGCCGCAGAAGGCGATCGCGTGCTGCGGCGTGAGCAGGCCGTACGCGAGGACCTTGAGGGTCTCCTCGTCCAGCGTGGGCCCGAAGGAGTGCAGCGCGTCGGAGAGCATGTGCCAGGCGCGCGGGGTGGAGAACGGCTCCTCGGTCTTGGGCGGGGCGGACCACAGGTGGTCGGGCCGGTCGGTGAGGTGGTCGAGGACCCAGGGGTGGATCCCGGCGCCGGCCGCCCAGCGCAGCCAGTCCTCGGCGCTGGCCCGCAGGTGGACGTGGATCATGCGGTTGACCAGCGCGGACGCCATCGGCCGGGCGAGCGCGCCGTCGGTGGCGCGGTTCCCCGCGCCGATCACGATCGAGCCGGGCGGCAGCTCGTACGAGCCGATCCGGCGGTCCAGGATCAGCGAGTAGAAGGCCTTCTGGACGTCCGGCGAGGCCGCGTTGAGCTCGTCGAGGAACAGGCAGTACGGCTCGTCGCGGGCGATCTGCTCGGGCGGGCAGAACCGGGAGCGGCCCTCGGGGGTGAGCTGCGGGACGCCGATCAGGTCCTCCGGGGCCAGCTGGGTGCCGACCAGGCTCACGCACTCCAGGCCGAGCGACTCGGCGAACGCCCTGACCAGGGAGGACTTTCCGATCCCGGGGGCGCCCCAGAGGAACACCGGGCGGACGGTGGCCAGGCCGAGCAGCAGCTCGGGGATCTGGGCGGGCGAGACGCTGACTGCTCCCTGCACGGGGCTCCTTCGCGGTACGGCGGACGACCGGCCCAGTGTGCGGGCCGGAGTTCGCCGGGCGCACCGGATTTTCGGCGGCGGGGGCAGGACACGGAGGCAGGGCGGCGAACGGCGCAACATGTGTTGCGCCCCAGGGCAATGAGTGTTGACGCCGCCCGCCGCCGGTCCGTACAGTGCCGGGCCATGGACACGGGTGATCTCGGGCGGCGGGTGGCGGCGGACGTGGCCGGTGGCGGCGGAGTCGACGGGCTGCGGCGGTTGTCGGGGGTGATCGAGGCGCTGGAGGAGCGGCGGACGGAGCTGGTGGAGGAGCTGCGGCGCGGGCGCGAGGCGACCTGGGAGGAGATCGGGCGGGCCTGCGGGATGACGCGGCAGGGGGCGACCAGGCGGTGGGCCGGGCGGCTGCGGGCGCGGTCGTTCGGGGCGGCGGCGGACGCCTACCAACACGGCCGGCCCGGCTATCCGCCGGCGCTGATCGGCTCGGCGGTGCCCCGGGAGGCCCGCAGGGTGCTCGATCTGGGCGCCGGGACGGGCAAGTTGACCGGGCAGCTGGTCGAGGCGGGCCTGGACGTGGTGGCGGTCGAGCCCGACGAGGGGATGCGGGCGCGGCTGGCCGCGGCGGTGCCGAGGGCGGCGGTCCGGGCGGGCTCGGCCGAGCGCATCCCGCTGCCGGACGCCAGTGTGGACGCGGTGGTGGTGGCGCAGGCCTGGCACTGGTTCGACCCGGCGGCCGCGGTGCCGGAGATCGCCCGGGTGCTCGTCCCCGGCGGGACGCTCGCCCTGGTGTGGAACATCCGGGACGAGTCCGAGCCCTGGACCGCCGCCCTGGGTGAGCTGATGCGCCCTCCGACGCCGCAGCGGATCGACACCCGGCCGGTCCTCCCGGCGCCGTTCGGCGCGCCCGAGCTGCTGGAGATCCGCTGGGAGCACCTCACCACCCGGGCCGGGATCGTCGACATGGTCGCCTCCCGCAGCTATGTGATCGCGCTGCCGCAGGAGGCACGGGTCCGCCTGCTGGCCGACGTCGAACAGCTGCTGGCCACCCACCCGGACCTGGCCGACCGGGACGAGATCGCCCTGCCGTACCTGACGAGGTGCACCCGTGTCCGTCTCGGCTGAGCGCGCGCGGCCGGTGCTCCTGCGCCGCCTCGGCGCGGCGGACGCCGTACCGTACCGGGCCTTCCGCCTCCAGGCGCTGCGCGAGTCGCCGAGCGCCTTCACCTCCAGCCACGCCGAGGAGGCGGGCAAGCCGATGTCCGTGACGCTGCGCCGGCTGGCCGAGGCCGAGAACGGGCCGGGCGCCCTGATCGGCGCCTTCGACGGCACCGGCGCGCTGGTCGGCACCGCCGGGCTGAAGGTCCCGCAACGCAGCCAGGAACGGCACAAGGGCACGCTGTACGGCATGGCGGTGGCCCGCGGCGCCGCCGGCCGGGGGATCGGCCGCGCCCTGGTGCGGGAGGTGCTGCGCACGGCGGAGGACGGACGGCTACGGCAGGTGCTGCTGACCGTCTCCGAGGGCAACGAGCCGGCCCTGCGGCTCTACACCGCCTGCGGCTTCGAGGTGTTGGGGCGGGAGCCCAGGGCCGTCCTGGTCGACGGCCGCGCGGTCGCGAAGCTGCACATGGTGTGCCTGCTGGACGGGGCCCGGGCGGCGGCGGCCGGGGCCCTGAGAACAATCCGCTGACGACGGCCCCTGTCGAGCGGCCCGGAAGCACCACGCGCGGAAGCCCGGTCACCGGTGGAGGAGGCGCCGCAGCCAGCGGGTGCGGGCGTCGTGGGCGTCCTGGCTGATGACGGCGTGCGGGGCGAGGGTGTCGAAGCCGTGGCAGGCGCCGGGCCACACGTGGAGTTCGGCCTCGCCGCCCGCCCGCCAGATGGCGTCGGCATAGGCGACGGCCTCGTCCCGGAAGGTCTCGGCGGACCCGACCTCGACGTACGCCGCGGGCAGTCGGGACAGGTCGGTGGCGCGGGCCGGGGCGGCGTACGGAGAGAGGTCGGCGGCACCGTACCGGTGGCCGAGCAGGGCCTGCCAGGCGGTGGCGTTGGAGGTGCGGTCCCAGGTGTCGTGGCCGGCCAGCTGGCGGCTGGAGAAGGTGTCGCCGCGGTCGTCGAGCATCGGGCTCAGCAGCAGCTGGCCGACCGGTGCCGGACCGCCGCGGTCGCGGACCAGCCTCCCAGCCCCACCCGTGCGGGACCGCGGCGCCCCCGAACCGCCCGGGACCGACCGGCGCGTCCGCGGCGCGTCCGTGGCTCCCGTCGTCGGGCCAGTCCACCACGGTGGCGGGGGAATTGTCGGTCCCGCCTGCGAGCATCCCGCCCATGGACCTCACCGCCGCCCTCGCCGGGCTCGACGCCCACCCCTGGGCCGACCTCTCGCACGCCTACGGCCCCGCCGAGGACCTGCCCGACCTGCTGCGTGCCCTCGCCGAGGGCGACGAGGCTACGGCGGAGGAGGCGGTCTCCGAGCTGTACGGGAGCATCCTCCATCAGGGCACGGTGTACCCGGCCAGTGCGGACGCCGTGCCCTACCTGGCCCGGATCGCCGCCGCCGGGGTCCGGACGGTCGACGTGCTCGGCCTCCTGGGCGGGTTGGCCGAGAGCGAGGGCGAGTGGGAGGTCCCGGACGGCGCCGTCCGGGCCGCGGTGGCCGCCCAACTGCCGCTGCTGCTCCCGCTGTTGGCCGACCCGGACGAGACCGTCCGGCTGACCGCCGCCTGGGCCGTCGGCCACACCGGGGACGCCGGGACGGCGCCGGCCGCCCTGTGGGGGCGCTGGGCCGTCGAGGAGAGCCCGGACGTGGCCGCCGAACTGCTCGTCGCCCTCGGCCGGGTGGACCTGGGCGCGGCCGCCGCCGAAGCCCGGGTACGGCTCGGCGAGGAGACCCCGGCGCCGCTGCGGCTGGCGGCAGTCCTGGTCTGCCTGAAGAACGAGGACCGCTGGGAGGCCGCCCACCACACGGCCGTGCTCGGCCTGCTGCCGGCCCGCGAACTCACCGTCGACCGCTACAGCGTCCACCACGAGGAACTGCTGCTCGCCGTCGTCGACACCCTGCTGGACCGCGACACCGACGCCGACCGCGAGGCCGCCCTCACCCTGTTGGAGGCCGCGCTGCGCGACCCGCGCCCCGAGGTGCGGGCCGAGGCGCTGTGGGCGGCCGACCACGCCTGCTACGTCTCGCGCGCCGCCCCGTCGCGGCTGATCCCGGCCGTCGCCCCGCTCGCCGCCCAGGACACGGCGGCGAGCCTGCTGGCCAAGCTCGGCCCGCTCGCCGCCGAGGCCGCGCCGGCGCTCCTCGAACTCGCCACCCGGCCGGACGACAGGGCGGCCGACCAGGCCCTCGCCGCACTGGTCCGGATCGCACCCGGACAGGCCGCCCCGCTGCTCGCCCGGGACCTCGCACGGCGCCCGGAAGCCCGCCGCGCCGCGGGCGACTCCCGTGCCCCCGCGTTCCCGTTCGCCCCGGAGCTGCTCGCCGCCGTCCGCGGCCGGCTCGTCGCCGACGGACTCGGCGACAACGAGACCGCCGACCTGGTCAACCTGCTGCGCCGGTGGGGCCCGCGCGCCGTCGACGGCCTGCCTGAGTTCTGCGCGGTGCTGCCCCGCTTCCCGCACGCCGCCTCCGCCGTCGCGGCCGTCGTCGCGGGCGGCCCGCCCGACGCCCGCGAACGGGCCGCCCAGGCCCTGCGGGCGAACGCCGGCCCGCTCCAGGTGGCCCGCGCCCACCACGACGTCACCGGCGAACCCGCCCTGCTGCTCGACGCCGTCGCCGAACGGCTGGCGGCCTCGCGCGAGCGGGCCGAGGCGGCGCAGGCGGCCGCCGACCTGGGCGCGGCCGCCGCCGGGCTGCTCCCGGACCTGCTCGCGGCGGTGAGCACGGAGCCGGAGCCGACCGTCCCGCAGCTGGACGCCGACATCGCCACCGCCCGCGCCCTCTGGCAGATCGACGGCGACGCCCAGGAGGCCGTCCGGATCCTGGCGTCCGTCCTCGACCGCACCGCCGGGAACGGGCCGTGGTACCGCTGGACGACGGTCCGCGCGCTGCGCGCCGCCGCCTCCCTCGGGGCGGCCGGCCGGGACCTCGCGCCCCGGCTGGAGGCGCTGCTCGACCAGCCGCAGGACGCCGCCGGCGCCGCCCGCGCCCTGCTCGACATCGCCGACCCCGACACCCTCGACGTCGGCCGCCTCGCCCGGGCCGCGCTCCACTCCGTCGAGACGGACGCCGACGTCACGGGCGGCTGCGAGGCCCTGCACGCGCTGGGTGCCGCGGCCCGGGACACCTCGCTGCTCCCGTACGTCGGGGACCTCGTCGAGCGCGACCGCCGGATCGTCACCTCCGGCCTCGCGTACGACATCATTGGCGAGGACGAGCGACTGCGCGCCCTGCTGGCCGAGCTGCGCTGACCCGGCCGGTCGGTCGACCGACCCGCCGGCCGCGCCCGGGCCCCGGGCGGCCGTGCGGGGGGTGACGGCCGCCCGGGGAGTCCGCTCGTCAGGCGAGCCGCAGCACCAGCTTGCCGGTGTTCTCACCGCGGAACAGCATCCCGAAGGCCTCCGGGAAGTCGTCCACGGTGCCCTCCACCACCTGCTCCTTGACCTTGATCCGGCCCGCCGCGATCCAGCCGGCGATCTCGGCGGCCGCCTCCGGGTACCGGCGGGCGTAGTCGAACACCACGAAGCCCTCCATCCGGGCCCGCCGCACCAGCAGCGACAGGTAGTTGGACGGGCCCTGCACGGCGCCCTCGTTGTTGTACTGGCTGATCGCGCCGCAGACCACCACCCGGGCGTGCATCGCCAGGCGGGTCAGCGCGGCGTCCAGGACCGGGCCGCCGACGTTGTCGAAGTAGACGTCGATGCCGTCCGGGGCGTGGGTGCGCAGGGCCTTGCGGACGTCCTCCGCGCGGTAGTCGATCGCGGCGTCGAAGCCCAGCTCACCGGTGAGCAGCGCGCACTTCTCCGGACCGCCCGCGATCCCGACCACCCGGCAGCCCTTCACCTTGGCGATCTGGCCCACCAGGCTGCCGACCGCCCCGGCGGCGCCGGAGACGACGACCGTCTCGCCCTCCTTGAGCGCCCCGACCTCCAGCAGTCCGAAGTACGCCGTCATCCCGGGCATCCCGAGGGCGCCCAGGTACGTCGACAGCGGCGCGAGCGCGGGATCGACCGTGAGCGCGCCCTTCCCGTCCGACACCGCGTACTCCTGCACTCCGAACGCCCCGACCACGTGGTCGCCGACCCGGAACTTCGGGTGGTTCGACGCGACCACCTCCACCACCGAGCCGGCCCGCATCACCTCGCCCACCCCCACCGGCGGCAGGTACGACGGCCGGTCGTCCAGCCATCCCCGCATCGCCGGATCCAGCGACACGTACCGCGTCCGCCCCAGGAACTCCCCGTCCCCCGGCTCCGGCACCGCCTCCGCCACGTGCGCCCAGTCCTCCGGACGCACCTCCCCGACCGGCCGACTGGCAAGACGGATCTGACGGTTGACTCCGGTGGCTCCGGCCATGACGTCTCCTGGTCACTCGGGATCGACGGCTGAACGCGCCGATTCTAAGCAAGCGCTTATTCATATGACCAGAGAGTGTCCGGAATCAGTGGGTAGGCCTGGTGGTGCGTGCATATGCAGGCGCGATGCGCCGGTAGGCTTTCCGCCGGGCAGCCCCTGAGCGCGGAGACCGGCGCCTGACAGGAGAGCACTACGTGAGCACAGCGCACCTCGGCCCGGGCGACTACAGCCACGTGCCGAACCCCGAACAGGCCCTCAAGTACGCCATTCGGCACATCGCGGGCGAACGCGTTGAGATCGTCGAGGGAGTCATCACCCCCGTGTCGCCGTCTTGGGACCACGAGAACACCGTCGATCTGATCCGCCTGCAGCTCGGGCCCCGTCAGCGCGAACTCGGACTGCGTTCGGGCTCGGGCAACCTCGACTTGCCGGGCACCGAGAACTTCTACATCCCCGACCTGGCCCTCGTTCCGGTGAAGCTGGCCGTGAACAATCCCGGCGCGTTGCTTCCCGACCAGACCGTTCTCGTGGTCGAGGTCACCTCTCCTTCGAACGCCGACACCGACCGGATCGTGAAGCGCCGCCGCTACGCCCAGTTCGGTGCGCCGCTCTACCTCCTGGTGGACCGGCAGGAACGGGCCTGCACGCTGTTCTCCCAGCCGGGGGCGCTCGGTTACACCCGGGTCGAGGGGCCGCATCCGTTCGGGGTGCCGGTGCGGCTGCCCGAGCCGTTCGAACTCGACCTGGAAACCGGCGAGTTCTGACTCGGGGGCGGGCCGGGTCGCGGTTCGGTCCGGCGGGATCCCGCGTGGGCCGGCGGTCGCTCAGCCCTGGTGCCCGGGCTCGGGCGACCAGCCGAGGGCGGGGCCGAGGCGGGTGGCGAGGTCGGTGAGGATCTGCACGTAGTCCTCGTACGCGAAGGTGAACGGCAGTGCGAAGGCGACTTCGTCCACCTCGCGGTAGCCGGCGTGGGCGTGCAGCCGCTCGACGAGCTCCTCGGTGGTCCCGACCAGGTCGGGGGCGAACAGCAGTCGGGCGGGGCCCTGCGGGGTGAGGGTGCGCGGGGTGCGGGCGAGGGCGTAGGCCTGGTACCTGGCGCGCTGTTCGGGGGTGGCGCTGTCGGTGGGGATGACCACCAGGCCCTGGGAGACCCGGGCGCGTCCGCCGTCGGGGTGATGCTCGCGGAAGGCGCGGATCTGGGCGGCCTGGATGGCGGCGAAGTCGAGCGGGCCCTCCTCGCCGGGGTCCTCCGGCTTGACCACGCTGCTGGTGAGGAGGTTGAGCCCCTGCTCGCCGGCCCAGCGGGCCGAGCGCAGGCTGCCGGCGCCGTACCAGAGGCGGGAGGCGAGGCCGGGGGAGTGCGGCTGGACCCGGCGGGAGTACACCTCGACGCCCTCGGTGCCGGCGAAGCCGGAGGCGTCCTCGCCGCGCACCAGGGCGAGCAGCCGTTCGGCGCGCCGGGGCCCGAAGTCCTCCTGCTCGCCGGTGTCGGGGTAGAGCGCGCCGCGCACGTGCTCGTAGTGGGTGGGCGGGCCGACGCTGAAGCCGGGGTTGAGCCGGCCGCCGGAGAGCACGTCGACGGTGGCCAGGTCCTCGGCGAGCCGCAGCGGGTTCTCCCAGCCGAGCGGGGTCACGGCGGTGCCGAGCTGGATGCGGCTGGTGCGCTGGCTGGCGGCGGCGAGGACGGCGAGCGGGGAGGAGATGCCGTACTGGAGGTGGCGGTGGCGCAGCCAGGCGCTGTCGAAGCCGAGCCGCTCGCCGAGCGTGATGAGGCCGAGGGTGGACTCGTGGCCGCGGCGCGGGTCCGCCTCGTCGAAGAGCCCGATGGTCAGGAAGCCGAGTTTCCGCAGCGGGCGAGGGGTCGGCGACATGGCGGGCTCCGCGGGGTGAGGCGTGGTGAGGGGCGAGGTCGCGAGGGGGGCGGTGGGGCGTGGCGAGGGGTGGCCCGGGGCGGGCCGGCCGGCTGGTGCGTTCCGAACGTACGCAGGCGCCGCGCCGCCCGACAAGATCGACGCGCGATCCGGACACAGGCCCGCAACGGAACGCAACGGAACGCAACGCCCGGCAACGATCGGCAACCCCCCGCAACGGCGCGCAACGCGGCGGCACGTACGGCGGCCCCCACCCCGTCGAGCGAGGGTGGGGGCCGCCGCGTCCGGGCGCCGTCAGCAGCTGCGCAGCTCCGGGCTCTGGTTGCGGATCTGGTTGTGCAGCGAGGTGAACTCCCGGTACGCCGCGCCGTCCTCGGTGCCGGGGCGGAAGGCGCCGACCCGGTGGCAGTTGACGAAGGCGAGCTTCACCCCGAAGTGGTCCTCCAGGCTGCCCCGGATCGCGTTGCTGGCGAGCGCGCGCAGCAGCTGGGCGCGCTGCTCGTCGCTGGGCGTGGTGTTGTCGGTGGTGAACTCCTCCTGGCCGGCGGCGAGTTCGGTGCTGAGCCCGGCGACGACCTGGTAGGCGTACGGGAGCGAGGTGCGGACGGTGTCGAGGAAGTCGGCCTCGTCGACTCGGCCCTGCTGGGCCTGGGCGAGGAGGGCGGGGGAGACGTCGAGCGACATGGGTGTCCTCTTTCGGGCGCGTCGGGGTTCGGTGGGCGGCGTTCGCCCGCAACAGTTATCGAAGATGAAAACCATTGCAAGGAAGACTCTCCCGGTCATCCTGACGCCCTGTCAAGCTCCGCCCCCCGGAGGGCTGACGGCGGGCGGCGGCGGCACCCGGCCGGCCTTGATCACGAACACCGCGACCGCCACCGCGAGCGCCGCGAACACCAGGCCCAGCTGGAACGCGCTCGCGATGCCGTGCACCAGCACCTGGTCGGAGTACGGTGCCGGGAGCCGGCCGGTGGCCCGGAACTGGGCGGCCTGCTGCGGGGTGGCCTGCCGGAGGAACGCCCCGGCCTGCTGCCGGGCCTCGGTGCGGCTGGCCGTGCCGTACACGGTGACCAGGATCGACAGCCCGAGCGAGCCGCCCACCTGCTGGGTGGTGTTGAGCATGCCGGTGGCCGCGCCGGTCTCGTGCGGGGCGACCCGGGAGACGGCGGTCAGCATCACCGGGACGAAGATCGAGCCCATGCCGAAGCCGAACATCAGGGTCGGCCCGAGGATGCCGCCGAGGTAGCTGCTGCCGATGTCGATCCGGGTCGCCCAGATGACCCCGCCCAGCACCAGCAGGGAGCCGGCCACCAGGAAGGGCTTGGCGCCGAACCGCGTCTGGCTGCGGGCGGCGAACTGGGCGGCGGCCACGATCGCGACGCTGATCGGCAGGAACGCGAATCCGGCCCGCAGCGGGCTGAAGTCGAGGACCTCCTGCACGAACAGGGTGATGAAGAAGAAGATGCTGAACATCGTCGCGGCCATGCAGAGCATCAGCCCGTACGCGCCCGAGCGGTTGCGGTCGCGGAACAGGTGCAGCGGGGTGATCGGCTGGGGCGCCCGCCGCTCGTGGGCGAGGAAGCCGGCCAGCAGGACGACGGCGAGGCCGAACGCGGTCAGCGTCACGGTGTCCGTCCACCCGTGGTCGGAGGCGCGGATGAAGCCGTACACCAGCGAGACCATGCCCGCCGTCGCGGAGAACGCGCCGGTCAGGTCGAAGCGCCCGGGGTGGCGCTCGGACTCGTTGATGTAGAGCGGCGCCAGCAGCGCGATCGCGATGCCGATCGGCACATTGACGAAGAACACCCAGCGCCAGGACAGCCAGGAGGTCAGCATGCCGCCGAGCAGCAGCCCGATCGCGCCGCCGGCCCCGGCGACCGCGGAGAACACCCCGAAGGCCCGGTTGCGCTCCGGGCCCTCCCTGAAGTTGGTGGCGATCAGCGCCAGCGCGGTCGGCGAGGCGATGGCGCCACCCAGGCCCTGGAGCGCCCGGGCGGCCAGCAGCCAGCCGGAGGACTGCGCGACCCCGCCGAGCAGCGAGGCCAGGCTGAACACCAGCACCCCGACGACGAACACACGTCGCCGCCCGAGGATGTCGCCCGCCCGCCCGCCGAGCAGCAGCAGGCCGCCGAAGGTGAGGGTGTAGGCGTTGATGACCCAGGACAGCTCGGTGGTGTTGAACCGCAGCGCCTGCTGGATGTGCGGCAGCGCGATGTTCACGATCGTGATGTCGAGGACGACCATCAGCTGGGTCGCCGCGATGACGGTCAGTGCTATCCCCGGGTGCTGGCCCCGACGTGCGGTCGCGGGCGGAGCCTCGGCCAGGGCGCGCGAGGTGGCCATGGCAGGTCCCCCAATGGGTTCGGGGGTGAACGACGGGCAAACGACGGGCAGGGGACGGATTCGTTCACCACTACCGACGGTATCCCCGGGAGATAGGGAACACAATCGTTCATTACGGACATCCGGCCACGGCGAATCCCTCGCGCACCCGCCTGCCCGCCCGGCCGTCAGCTGTCGAAGCCGAGGCCGAAGCGGTCCAGGGTGCGCAGCCAGAGGTTGCGGCGCCCGGCGTCGGCGTCGGCGCGGGTGAGGGCCCACTGGGTGATGCCGATGCCGATCGAGCGGGCCGGCTCGGGCGGGAAGGGCAGGGGCTTGCGGCGGACCATCTCCAGCGCGGTGCGCTCGGTGCGGGCGCCGTCGAGCAGGTCGAGCATCACCTCGGCGCCGAAGCGGGTCGCGCCCACGCCCAGGCCGGTGAATCCGGCGGCGTAGGCGACCCGGCCGTCGTGGGAGAGGTCGAAGAAGGCGCTGAACCGGGTGCAGGTGTCGATGGCGCCGCCCCAGGCGTGGCTGAACCGGACGCCCTCCAGCTGGGGGAAGGTCCGGAAGAAGTGCCGGGCGAGGGTGGCGAAGGTCTCCGGCCGCTGGTCGCGCTCGGCCCGGACCCGGCTGCGGAACTGGTGCACCACGTCGTAGCCGCCGAACAGGATGCGGTTGTCCGCGGACAGTCGGACGTAGTGGAAGTGGTTGGCGCTGTCGGAGAAGCCCTGGCGCCCCCGCCAGCCCACCGAGGCGAGCCGCTCCTCGCTCAGCGGCTCCGTCATCAGCGCGTAGTCGTAGACCGGCACGGTGTACGGGCGGTGGCGGCGCAGCAGCGAGGGGAAGGCGTTGGTGGCGAGCGCCACGCGGCGGGCGGCGACCCGGCCGTACGGGGTGCGGACGGTGATGCCGCGAGGGGAGCCGGTCAGGCCGGTGGCGGGCGTGTGCTCGAAGATCCGTACGCCCTGGTCGAGGCAGGCCCGCCTGAGGCCCCAGGCGAGGCGGGCGGGGTTGAGCATGGCGACGCCGTCGCGGTCCCACAGGCCGCCGAGGAAGGTGGGGGAGTCGATCTCGGCGCGGACGGCGTCGCCGTCCAGGACGTCGAGCCGGCTGTCGTGGCGGGCGGCGAGCCCGGCGAACTCGTGCAGCTCGCCGACCTGGTGGGGCTCGGTGGCGACGACGAGGGAGCCGGTGCGCTCCCAGTCGCAGTCGATGCCGTGGCGTTCGAGGGTGTCCTCCATGGCCTGGAGGTTGGCGGCGCCGAGCCGCTCCAGGGTGTGGAGTTCGTCGGGCCAGCGCTGGTACCCGTTGGCGAGGCCGTGGGTGAGGCTGGCCTCGCAGAAGCCGCCGTTGCGGCCGGAGGCGGCCCAGCCGGCCTCCTTCGCCTCGACGAGGACGACGTCGAGCGAGGGGTCGCGCTCCTTGGCGATGAGCGCGGTCCACAGCCCGCTGTAGCCGCCGCCGACCACGAGCAGGTCGCAGCGCACGTCGCCGACCAGGGCGGAGGCGGCCGCGGGCCGGGCGGGGTCGTCCAGCCAGAACGGTACGGGCTGGGCGTCCTGGAGGGCGCGGACGGGGTCGGCCATGGCGGTGGCTCCTTCGGTGCATGGCGTCGGTTCGCGGAGGGTCGGGCCTCCGTGTGCCGCCATCAGACCGGGGCGCCCGGCTCAAAGTCAATGGTGTTGACATAAGGCTGCGGGTTCAGCGGGCGGGCGCCGTCCCGGTCCCGTCCGCCCGCTGGACCACCGTCGGCCACGGGCGCGAGATCTGGCACGCCTACGAGCCCGCCGGCGCCGGCGGGCTTCGCCGTGGCCCTCGGCTTCTGCGGGCACCGCCCCGCCGACGCCTGCACCGAGACCGACCCCGACGCCGACGCGCTCGCCCTGCGGCGCGACGGCCGGATCTCCGTCACCTCGGTCACCCCCGACCGGACCTATGGTGTCCGCACGGCCGACCACCGGGAGCTGAACCGGCTCCGGCACTACATCGACCACGAGGCGCCGCGCCCGTGACCCGCACAGGAGAGCACGCATGAGCACCGCAGGACCTCAGCAGCACCCGGTCGTCCCCACCGGCCGGGGCCCGGTGCGCGGCGAGCGCCGCGCCGGCGGCGGCGTCCGCTTCCTGGGCATTCCGTACGCCCGACCACCCGTCGGCGAGCTGCGGTTCGCCGCCCCGGTGCCGCCCCGGCCGTGGACCGAGGTGCTGGACGCGACCGAGTACGGGCCGACCGCGCAGCGCCGTCCGTTCGGCGAGGTCACCACCATCCCCGAGCCGACCGTCCCCGGCGCGGGCATCCTCAACCTCAACGTCTTCACCCCGGACCCGACCCCGGCGGCCGGACTGCCGGTGCTGGTCTGGATCCACGGCGGTGGCTTCGTCGCCGGGTCCTCGGCGAGCCCCTGGTACGACGGCGCGGCCTTCAACCGGGACGGCGTGGTCGTGGTGTCGATCGGCTACCGGCTCGGCGTCGAGGGCTTCCTGCACCTGGCCGACGCCCCCGACAACCGGGGCGTACGGGACTGGATCGCCGCGCTGGGATGGGTGCGGGACAACATCGCCTCCTTCGGCGGCGATCCCGCCAAGGTCACCGTCGCCGGGCAGTCGGCCGGCGGCGGCGCCGTGCAGACGCTGCTCGCGACGCCGGCCGCCCGGGGGCTGTTCCGCGCGGCGATCTCGGTCTCCGGCGCGGTGATGCGCCCGCAGGACCGTGCCACCGCCGAGGCCGTCAGCCGGGTGTTCACCGCCCGCACCGGCGTACCCGCCACGGCGGCCGCCCTGCGGGACGCCACCGACATCGAACTGCTGGCCCTCCAGGACGCGCTGGACTCCGCCGGGCCGGACCCCGACGGGCTGCCCGCTCTGCCCCTGGCGCCCTTCGCCGACGGCGAGTTGGTGCCGGTGCCGGTGCCGGAGGCGATCGTCGACGCGGACGTCCCGCTGCTGCTCGGCTTCACCGCGCACGAGTTCGCGGCTCCGGCGGGGGACGCCCCGGCGGGGGACGGCGCCCCGGCGCCGTCCCCGGAGGGCGAACTGCTGGGCCTGCTCCATGCGTTGGGCCTGGACGACGGCAGCCGTGCCGCCCGCTTCCTCGCCGAGCGGCCGGCCGCGTCCGGCGGCGACGCGATCACCGACTGGCTGTTCCGCGCCCCCGCCCTGGCCATCGCCGAGGCCCGCGCCGAGCGTCAACGACCCACCTGGCTCTACCAGTTCGACTGGTCCGGGGCCGCCCCCGGCCGCACCGGCCAGGCCTACCACTGCATCGACCTGCCGTTCGCCTTCGACCTGCTGCACGCCGAGGGCGTCGAGGCCGCCCTCGGCGCCCACCCGCCGCAGCCGCTGGCCGACGCCGTCCACGGGGCCTGGGTCGCCTTCGTCCGCGACCTCGACCCGGGCGCCGCCTGGCCGCCGTACCAGGAGGGCCGCGCCACCATGCGCTGGCACACCGAACCCCGGGTGGAGCGCGACCCGCTGCGCGCCGTCCGGGAGATCTGGCTCGGCTGACGGGCCAGGTCAGGGCGGGTGCGGCCCGGATCCGCTCCCGGGCCGCACCCGCCCGCCCGCCGGCGTGGAAGTCCCGCTCGCCGGCTACCGCGCCACCCGGCAGCGGCGCCGGTAGTAGGCGAAGGCGAGGGCGAGCACCAGCGGGCCCCAGAGCACGAACAGGCCGCTGACGGCCGCCGCGAGCAGCCGCCACCAGCCGTTGACGTACGGGACCTCCGAGAAGCCGGCGAGCTGGAAGGCGGCGAGCACCCAGTCCACGGTCAGCGCGGTGAGGGCGAGGCCCGCGACCGTGGCGGGGACGAGCACCGCGTACGGGCGGATGTTCCTGCCGCCGAGGACGGGGACCCAGTGCGGCACCACCTCGCCCGAGCGCCGCACCAGGCAGGAGCAGAGCAGCGCGAACACCTCGGACAGGATGCTCAGCGTGCCGACGTACCCCACGCCGGCCCACAGCGGCAGGTCCATGCGGGGCACGTCCATCCCCATCAGGAACCCGAACCCGATGGGCAGGCGCCAGAGGCACACCGGCAGGCCGAGCCACGGGATCGCGCGGGCGGTCCGCTCGGCCCAGCGCGGGACGGGGAGTTCGGTCGGGTGGATCGTCGTACTGGTCACCCGTCCAGCGTGCCGAGCGGGCGGCGGGCCGGAATCGCGCGTGCGGATGATCGGCCTCCCCCGCCCGGGGGAGGCCGATCATCCGCACGCGGGGCGGGGGCCGAGGGCGTCAGGCGTGGACGCCCAGCTGGGCCATCAGGGTCGCGTTGTCCTCGATGTGCCAGTCCTCGACGATCCGGTCGGTGCCGACGTGCTGGATGTCGATGGCGTTGAACTCGACGCGCTGGCCCTGGCCCCGCACCCCGTCGAAGGTGCCGGTGAAGTGGCCGCGGAACACCAGCCGGGCGGTGATCCTGTCCCCGGCGACCAGGACGTCGGACAGCTCGCAGGTCAGGTCCGGCACCGCGGCGCGAAAGTTCTTCGAGGCGAAGACCGGCCCGGCGGGGCCCTGCGGACGGCCCCCCGGCAGGGTGTTGTCCCGGAACTGCGGGCTGACCGCCGCGTCCAGGTACCGCTGCTGCCCGGTGTTCCAGAAGGTGTACAACTGCTGGGCCAGGTGCACCTCCTGGGCGGCGCGCCGGGCGCCGATCGAGCGGTCCACGGTGAGCGCCTTCGGCTGGACGAGGCCGGGCGTGCGGTCGATCAGGCGCTGCGGCCAGTCGCGGGCGGAGTCGTGGCGGCCGCCGTCGTGGGCGGGGGCGGCCGCGGCGGTGCCGCCCGCCAGGCCGGCCACCGCCGCGAGGACGGCGGCGGTACGGATCAGGGTGCGCGAACGCATGGGAACAGCTCCTCGGATCGGGTGGTCACGCCCGGGATCCGGGCGTGCGGGGGTGGCCGGTGCCGCGGCCGCGCCGGGTGCGCCGCGGCCGACGACGGCCGGAGATCGGGCGGGCCGGACGTCAGGCGAGTCGGCCGCCGCCGTCGACGTGCAGCACGGTGCCGGTGACGTACGGGTTGTCGATGGCGTACAGGACGGCCTTGACCAGGTCCTCCGGGGTGCCGACGCGCCGGGCCGGGTTGCGCTCGGCCACGCCGCGCAGGAACGCCTCCTTGTCGGCGCCCAGGCCGTCCCAGGAGCCGGTGTCGACGATGCCGGGGGAGACGGCGTTGACCCGGACCGGCGCGATCTCCACCGCCAGCGCCTGCACCAGGAAGGCCAGCGCGCCGTTGGTGGTGGCCATCACCGTGCGCGCGGGGGCCGGGCGCCACGCGGCCACACCGGAGAAGAAGGTGAACGAGCCGTTCTCGGAGACCTGCCCGACCAGGTGCTTGGCCAGCAGCAGCGGGCCGATCACCTTCGCCGCGAACGCCCGCTGGACGTCGGCCGCGTCGAGCTCCCGCAGCGGGCCGTTGGCGGGCATCGCGGCGGTCGAGACCAGGTGGTCGAAGCGGCCGGCCCGGGCGGCGAAGGCGGCGATCGACTCCTCGTCGGCGATGTCCAGGGCGATCACCTCGGACGGGCCGGCCAGCTCGCCGGCCGTCCACTCCAGCTTGCGCGGGTCCGGGCCGGCCAGCACCAGCGAGGCGCCGGCCGCCGAGGCGGCCTTGGCCAGGGCCTGCCCGGTGCGCGAACCGGCGCCGACCACGACGAGCCGTCGGCCCTGGAGCGAGGTGGCGGCGGGCGCCGAGACGGAAACGGACATGGGGAACTCCTGAGGATCGTCGGGGTGTTCGGCCGCCCGCTGCTTCCCGCGGCGGCCACCCCATGACCCTCTCCCGACCAGGGATGATGAGTCCAAGGCTTGTTTTCTACCCCAGCGATAAAATCCGTTCATGGCAACACCGACGCTCAGGCAGCTCGAATATCTGGCCACCGTGGTCGACACCGGATCGTTCACCCGCGCGGCCGAACAGCTGCACGTCACCCAGCCCGCGCTGTCCCACCAGATCAGGGCCCTGGAGGGCGCCCTCGGCGGACCGCTGCTGGAACGCCTGCCGCGGTCCGTACGGCTCACCCCGATGGGCCGGGCGGTCCTGCCGCACGCCCGCGCCGCGCTGGCTGAGGCCGAACGCCTCCACGCGGCGGCCCGCCGGTCGGCCGGCCTGGAGGAGGGCGAACTGGAGGTCGCCGTCGTCTACTCGGTCAGCCTCGGCATCCTGCCGCCGGTGCTGCGGGACTGGCACCGCCGGCACCCCGGCGTGCGGATCCGGCTGCGCGAGTACTCCCACACCGGCCTCCTCCAGGAGGCCATGGCCGCGGGCCGCGCAGACCTCGCCATCGGCCCCGCGCCGACCGGCTGGGAGGGGCCGATCCGGGAGCTCGGCGTCGAGGAGTTCACCGTCGTGCTGCCCGCCGAGGACCCGCTGGCCGACCGCCCCGACGGCACCGTCGCGTTGGCCGAACTCGCCGACCGGGACTGGGTCCACTACGCCCCCGACAACGGCCTCGCCGACCTGCTCGACCAGGTCTGCGCCCGGGCCGGCTTCCACCCCCGGGCGGCGATCCGCGCCGAACAGACCTCCGCCGCACCGCTGTTGGCGGCGGCCGGGCTCGGGCCGGCGCTGGTGCCGGCCAACATCGTCCCGGCCCGCTTCGAGGGCGTCCTGCTGCGCCCGGACCCCCCGATCCTGCGCGTCCTCACCGCCTACACCCGCACCCGTCCCGACCCGCTCACGGTGGCCTTCGCGGACCTCCTGGCCCGGCAGGCCCGGGTCAACCCGGTGGTCTCCAGCCGGTCGGCCGGGGCCGGGCCCGACGGGACGCGCGCCTGAACCAGGACGGCGCCGCGACGCTCAGCGCGCGGCGCCGCCGACCGGCCGGTCCGCGTCGTCGAGGTCGACGGCGTCGCTGAGGCCCAGGCGCAGGTGCTCGATGTGGTAGACGGCCTGGTCCAGCAGCGCGGCCACGTGGTTGTCGTAGAGCGCGTAGACGACCTGGCGGCCGTTGCGCTGCCCGACGACCAGGCCGAGGTTGCGCAGCAGGCGCAGCTGGTGGGAGCAGGCGGACTGCTCCAGGCCGACCTCGGCGGCGAGTTCGGTGGCGGCACAGGGGCCCTCGCGCAGCCGGGAGAGGATCAGCAGGCGGGACGGTGTGGCCAGGGCTTGCAGGGTGGTGGCCACCCGGGCAGCGCTGGTGGCGTCCAGGCGCGTGTGCGGGACGGCGGTGGCGGGGGCGGCTCCATGACCCATGAGGACCATCCTACAACTCATAGATGAAGAAGCGTTCATATGTTCATGTATGGTGAGTGAGCCATAGACCCGGCCCACGTCTGCCCGCGCCCGTCCCGAAGGGTCCTGCCCGCATGTCCTCCACCACCCTGGCCGAGCGCCCCGCGCCCTCGGCCGCGCCGCGTCCCGACACCGCGCCCCGCCGGCGCACCCGGGTGCTGTCGCTGCCCGAGGCCCGCTGGGCCGGCGCCGCGACGGTGCTCTTCCTGCTCGCGCTGCCGCTCCAGCTGGCCGGCGCCCCCGCCTGGGCCTGGGGCCCGCTGTACGCCCTCGCGTACGCCACCGGCGGCTGGGAGCCCGCCTGGGCCGGGCTCCGGGCGCTGCGGGAGCGGACCCTCGACGTCGACCTGCTGATGATCGTGGCCGCGCTCGGCGCCGCCGCCGTCGGGCAGGTCATGGACGGCGCGCTGCTGATCGTCATCTTCGCCACCTCCGGCGCCCTGGAGGCGCTGGCCACCGCCCGGACCGCCGACTCGGTGCGCGGACTGCTCGACCTCGCCCCGGCCACCGCCACCCGGCTGCTGCCCGGCGGCGGCGAGGAGACCGTGCCGACCGAGGACCTCGCCGTCGGCGACACGGTCCTGGTGCGGCCCGGCGAGCGGATCGGCGCCGACGGGCGGGTGCTCGACGGCGCCGGCGAGGTCGACCAGGCGACCATCACCGGCGAGCCGCTGCCGGTCGCCAAGGGCCGGGGTGACGAGGTGTTCGCCGGCACCCTCAACGGCACCGGGGCGCTGCGGGTGCGGGTCGAACGCGATGCCTCGGACACGGTGATCGCCCGGATCGTGCACCTGGTCGAGGAGGCCTCCGAGACCAAGGCGCCCACCCAGCTGTTCATCGAGAAGGTCGAGCAGCGCTACTCGATCGGCATGGTGCTCGCCACCCTCGCCGTCTTCGCCGTCCCGCTGGCCTTCGGCGCGGCCTTCACCGGCTCGCTGCTGCGCGCGATGACCTTCATGATCGTCGCCTCCCCCTGCGCGGTGGTGCTGGCCACCATGCCGCCGCTGCTCTCCGCCATCGCCAACGCCGGCCGGCACGGCGTCCTGGTCAAGTCCGCCGTCGTGATGGAACGGCTGGGCCAGGTCGACGCCGTCGCGCTGGACAAGACCGGCACCCTCACCGAGGGCACCCCCCGACTGACCGACCTGCGGCCGCTCACCGGCTCCGGCCTCGACGAGGAACGGCTGCTGGCACTGGCGGCCGCGGCCGAGCACCCCAGCGAGCATCCGCTCGCCCGCGCCGTCGTCGACGCCGTCCGCGGCCGCGGCCTGACCCTCCGCACCGCCGAGGACTTCACCTCCACCCCCGGCGTCGGCGTCACCGCCACCGTCGACGGCCGGGTCGTCGCGGTCGGCACGCCCGCCCGTCTGATCAACGGCCGCACCGACGCCGCTTCCGCCGAAGCCGCCGCGCTGGCAACCGCGTTGGAGGAGACCGGGCACACCGCCGTCCTGGTCGAGGCGGACGGCGTCCCGGTGGGCGTGCTCGGCATCGCCGACCGGCTGCGCCCGGACGCCGCCGCCACCGTCGCGTCCCTGCGGGCGCTGACCGGCACCGCGCCGGTGCTGCTCACCGGCGACAACCCGCGCGCCGCCGCCCGGCTGGCCGCCGAGGTCGGCATCGGCGACGTCCGGGCCGGGCTGCTGCCGCAGGACAAGGTCGCCGCCGTCCGGGAGCGGGAGGCGGCCGGGCGCAGGGTGCTGGTGATCGGCGACGGCGTCAACGACGCGCCCGCGCTGGCCGCCGCCCACACCGGCGTCGCGATGGGCCGGGCCGGTTCCGACCTCGCCCTGGAGACCGCCGACGCCGTCGTCGTCCGCGACGAACTCGCCACCGTCCCGGCCGTGGTGGCGCTCTCCCGGCGGGCCCGCTCCCTCGTGGTGCAGAACCTGGTCATCGCCTCGGTGTTCATCACCGTCCTGGTGGTCTGGGACCTGGTCGCCACCCTCCCGCTGCCGCTCGGCGTGCTCGGCCACGAGGGCTCGACCGTCGTCGTCGGCCTCAACGGGCTCCGACTGCTGCGCGAGGCCGCCTGGACCGGGGCGCGGGCCTGACGGCCTCGACCAGCGGATCCGACCGCTGCCGCCGCTCGACGGCCGGTCCGAGCCGCTGATCCCGCCCGGCGACGGCGGCTTCGGCCGGTACCGCGGCCGGCGGGAGGCGCCCCGTCGTGCGGTCCGCTGCACGGGCTACCGGCCCGCCGGGCGCACCGGGGACCAGCGCGCCGAGGACGGCCCGGGGGCGGACGCCGAGGACTGAGTGCGGTCCCGGCGTGCGCCCTTCCCGAACATGAGGATCCGTCATATTCTCGGTCCTCGCCGACGGTGCGGGACCAAGCCGTCGATCCCGGGCCGCCTCACCACAGCGGGGATGACCATGAAGAGTCCTGCGGCGCGACTGCTCGCCCTGGCCGCCGTCCTGCCGGTGCTCGCCGTCCTGGCGGCGGGCCCCGGGGTCGCGGCGCCGGAGGACGGCGAGCCGACCCGGTCGGCCGCGTCCTGGACCGGCCCGCTGAGCACCCGGGGGCGCTACATCGTGGACGCCGCCGGCGAGCGCTTCAAGCTGAAGTCCGCCAACTGGGCCGGCGCCCAGGGCACCTGGCAGGGCAGCGGGAGCCCCGACGACCCGGCCGCCAACCAGGCCGGACAGGTCTCGCACAACATCCCGCTGGGCCTGGACCGGGTGCCGGTGGCCCGGCTGCTGGCCGACTTCCACGGGCTGGGCGTCAACAGCATCCGGCTGCCGTTCGCCAACGCGATGATCCACGACACCGTCCCCGTCCCGGACTCCGCCGTCGCCGCCAACCCGCAGCTGCGCGGCCGGACCCCGCTCCAGGTCTTCGACGCCGTGGTGGCCGCCCTCACCGCCGACGGCTTCGCGGTGATCCTCAACAACCACACCACCGGCTACCGGTTCTGCTGCGGCCTGGACGGCAACGAGCGCTGGAACAGCGGCCAGTCGACGGCCCAGTGGGAGGACGACTGGCTGTTCATGGTGAACCGCTACAAGTCCGACAAGCGGGTGGTCGGCGCCGACCTGCGCAACGAGGTCCGGCGGGACCTCTGGGACGACCCCAACTGGGGCCTCGGCGACGCCCACGACGAGTACGCCGCCTTCGAGGAGGCCGGCAACCGCATCCTCCAGGCCGACCCGGACCTGCTGGTCGTCATGGAGGGCATCAACTGGTACGGCGTCCCCGCCGCGGGGTTCAGCCACGGCCGCCCGATGCTCACCCCGGTGCGCAACCTCTCCAACACCCTGGTCGACTCCGGAAAGCTGGTCTACTCCGCGCACTTCTACGGTTACACCGGCCCGGCCAACACCGGTGCGGGCAGCGGCCCGGGAGCCACCGACGACCCCCGCTACCAGGACTTCACCCCCGAGCAGCTCGCCCAGGTGGTGGACGACCAGGCGCTGTTCGTCACCCGGGCCGGGCAGCACTTCACCGCCCCGGTCTGGATCAGCGAGTTCGGCGCGGGCGGCCTGGGCTCGACCGACGCCGAGGAACAGGCCTGGCTGCACGCGTTCACCGACATCCTGGTGCGCGGCGACACCGACTTCGCCTTCTGGCCGCTGGTCGGCTGGGCCGACGGCGCCGGCCGGCCGCTGGACACCTGGGCGCTGCTCTCCTACGGCCCCGACGGCAGGCGCACCGGTCTCACCGACCCCGGCGACTGGCGGGCCGCCGACTGGACCAGGCTGATCGGCGCCCCGGCGGTGAGCGGCCCGGTGCCCGCGGTGGACCACTGGAACATGCTCGACCTCGACCACGCCGACCGGAACCTCTCCCGGCGGATGCTCGCCCGCCCGGACTGGAGCCCCGGCAACCGCAAGGGCGACTGCCCGGACGGCCAGCGCCTGACCGCCCTGGCCCGCGGCGACAGCCGGGCGCTGTGCACCGACGCGGGCGAGCCGGCCGCCGGCGGCGGCGACTGGACCACCGTCACCGACGAGCGCTACGTCACGCAGGGCGACTGGGCGTCCGGCTACGACAAGCTCCAGTGCCCCGACCGCGCCTTCGCCGTCGGCTACAGCGTTCGCGGCAACGGCATGGCCGCGCTGCTGTGCGCCCCCGCCGTCGCCCCGCTGCCGCTGACCGGCCGCACCCTCTGGTTCGACCGGGGCGACAACCGGCCCGCCACCGGCGGCTCGGTGGCGAGCGACTGGGCGCCGGGCCGCTACAAGGGCCAGTGCGCGGACGGCGAGTACCTGGCCGGCGTCGCCTCCACCTGGCAGCGGCTCCAGTACGGCGCCCCGGCCGCCCTGCTCTGCCGCCCGCTCGGCTGACCCGGCGCGGGAGGAGGGGCAGCGTCTCCGGACGCCCTCCGGCGCCCGACCGCGACCAGCGGAGCCCGACGGGCCCCGGCGGGCGGCGCACCGCCCGCCGGGGCCCGTCCGGTGTCACGTGAGCCGGACGGCCAACTGCCGGGCCAGGTCCGCCACCAGGGCGTCCAGCCAGCCCCGGACGGTGTCCGGGTCGAACAGGTCGGCGTCGTACTCGGCCAGCCCCGCGTAGCCCTCGGCGTCCGGGGTGAGCGAGATCGCGAAGTCGGCGCGGGCGGACGGGCCGGGGATGTCCTCGATCTCGGTGGCCAGGCCGGGGAGGTCGAGGGCGATGGGCGGGGTGCTCTGGACGGCGAGCAGGATCTGCGGGTGCCAGGCGGGCAGCTGGACGCCGCGCTCCCGCAGCGCGTCGACCAGCAGGCCGAACGGCACCACCGAGTGGTCAAGGCCGGAGGCGATCTCGGCGGCGGCGCGGTCCACCAGCTCCCCGAACCCGGCCTCGGCCCGGCTGGGCACCAGGAGCGGCATGCTGTTGGTGATCAGGCCGACCACCCGCTCGTCCGCCGGCCGGGTGCGGTTGGCGTTGGAGAGCAGCAGGAACATCCGCGGCGCACCGCCGAGCGAGCCCAGCAGCCGGGCGAACGCGGCCACGATCACCGCCGAGGCGGTGGTGGAGCGCGCGGCGGCGTAGCGCCCGACCGCCTCGCCCAGCGCCGCCGGGATCCGGAACGCGGCGGTCTGCCCGAGCCCGGAGCGCCGCTCTGGGCGCGGCCGGTCGGTGGGCAGGTCCAGCGCGAGCGGGGCGCCGCCGAGCGCCCCCACCCAGTGGTCGACCGCCGCCGCGACGGAGGCGCGGGTGACCACCGTCCGCTCCCAGCAGGCGTAGTCGGTCATCCGGCCGGGCTCCTGCGGCAACGGCCCGCCGGTCCGGTAGAGCGCGCCCAGGTCGGCCAGCACGGTGGCCAGCGACCAGCCGTCGACCGCGATGTGGTGGATGACCAGCAGCAGCACCCACTCCTGGTCCGCCGGGCGCAGCAGCCGGGCGCGCAGCAGCGGGGGCGCGGCCAGGTCGAACGGGCGGGTGGTCTCGGCGTCGAGGGCCGCGGCGAGCGCCGCGTCCCGTTCGGCGGGCGCGAGGGCGCGCAGGTCCTCGACCGGGACGTCCAGCGGGGTGTTCGGCAGCACCTGCTGGAGCACCCCGAGCCCGGTGTCCGCGAAGCGGGTCCGCAGGCTCTCGTGCCGCTCGACCACCGCCGTCAGCGCGGCGGCCAGCCGCTCGGGCTCCAGCGGCCCGCGCAGGGTGATCCGCTGGGTGATGTTCCAGACCGCCGGATCGGCCGAGCCCGCGTGCGCCCTGCACATCCGCCGCTGCCCCGCCCCGGCCGGCGCGGCGGCCAGGGCGGCCCCGGCGCCGGTCAGGGTGGTCAGCAGCCGGTCGCGGTGCGCCCGGACCAGGCCGGCGACCTCCTCGTCCATCGCCCCCGCGGGGGCGAGGTAGCCGAGCCGCTCGCCGGTGGTGCGCAGCACGATCTCGCGTTCGTCGAGCAGCTTGAGCAGCCGCTCCCAGCCCTCCTCCGCGGCGCTCACAGGGTGCCCTCCTCGTACGCCGGGGCCGGGGCCTGCTCGGCGGCCGGCCGGTGGGCGGCCATCGCGCGGACGGTCGGGCGGCGGAAGAAGTCCAGCACGCCGATCCGCAGGCCGGTCGCCTCGCGGACCCGGTTCAGCAGCCGGGTGGCGGCCAGCGAGTGCCCGCCCAGGTCGAAGAAGGAGGTCTCCACCCCGGCGGGGCGGCCGAGTTCCTCCTCCCAGAGGCGTTGCACGGTGCGCTCCAGTTCGGTGGCCGGCGCGGCCGCGGGCTCGTCCGCGCCGAGCGGGCGCGGCTCGGGCAGGGCGGCGGTGTCCAGCTTGCCGTGCGCGGTGAACGGCAGGGCGTCCACGGCGGCCCAGAGCCCGGGGACCATGTAGTCGGGCAGCAGGTCGGCCAACTGGTCGCGGACCCGGGGCAGTTCGGCGGCCGGGCAGTCGACGTACCCGGCGAGCACGGTGCCCGCGGGGGTGCGGCGGGCCGTCACGGCGGCGGCGCGCACGCCGGCCAGGCCGAGCAGCACGGTCTCGATCTCGCCCGGTTCGACCCGGTAGCCGCGGACCTTGACCTGGCGGTCGGCCCGGCCGAGGTACTCCAGCCGGCCGTCCGGCCGCCACCGGCCGAGGTCGCCGGTGCGGTAGGTCCGGCCCTCCGGGGTGTCGGCGAAGACGGCGGCGCTCTCCTCGGCGCGGCCGGCGTAGCCGATGCCGACCTGGACGCCGAGGGCGTATATCTCGCCGACCGCCCCGGCCGGCACCCGGCGCCCGGCGGCGTCGCGCAGCACGATCCGGCTGCCCGGGGTCGGCCGGCCGATCGGCGCGTACTCCGGGCCGTCCGGCTCGATCTCGCCGGCCGTCAGCGCGTGGGTCTCGGTCGGGCCGTAGTGGTTGATCAGCCGGCAGCCGGGGTTGCGGCGCAGGAAGGCCCGCAGCCCGGGGGTGAGCAGCACCTGCTCGCCGCCGGAGATCAGCTCCCGCAGGTGCGGCACCGGCTCCTCGCCGAGCGCGTCGGCCAGCGCGGCCAGCGGCGTGTACGGCAGGTGGAGCCGTTCGGCCCGGGTGGCCCGGACGACGGCGGCCAGGGCCGTCACGTCGTAGCGGGTCTCCTCCTCGATCAACAGCAGGGTGCCGCCGCCGGCCAGCGTGGTCAGGATCTCCTGGATGCTGACGTCGAACCCGCAGGAGGCGTACTGGAGCGTACGGGCCGCGGGGTGGTCGGCGACGTTCCAGGCCACGAGGTGGGCCAGGGCCAGGGAGTGCATCAGCACGCCCTTGGGGCGGCCGGTGGAGCCGGAGGTGTACAGCAGGTACGCGGGCGCCTCGGCGGAGGGGGCGGGCAGCGGGGGCAGCCCGGCACCGGCGGTGTCGGCCGGGGCGGTGCCGGTGAGCACCGTCGGTACGGTCAGGCCGAGTTCCGCGGGGAGGTCGGGCGAGGTGGTGAGCAGGACGGCCGGCGCGCTGTCCTCGACGATCAGCCGGCAGCGCTCGGTGCCCTGCAGCACGTCGACCGGCACGTGGACGGCGCCCAGGCGCAGGACGGCCAGCAGTGCGGCCACCTGGTCCACCGAGCGGGGCAGCAGCACGCCCACCCGGTCGCCCTCACGGACGCCGGCCGCCAGCAGCCGGCCGGCCAGCTCCTCCGCCCGGGCCAGCAGGGTGCGGTAGTCCGTGGTGGTGCCGTCGGCGGCGACCACCGCCGTCCGGTCGGGCCGGCCGGCCGCGGTCGCGGCCACGGTGGCCAGCGGGTGCGCGGGGTCCTTGGCGGCGGCCGGTCCGCACTCCAAGGCGGTGTCGGCCTCGTCCGAGGCCACGGCGGTGAGCTCGACGAGCGGGCGCTCCGGGTCGGCGACCGCGGCGCCGAGCAGCCGCTCGAAGGCGCCGAGCAGCCGGTCGACGGTGGCCCGGTCGAACAGGGTCTCGGCGTACTCCACGTGGCAGCGGATGCCGTCGGGCAGGCTGGTCAGGAAGAGCGTGAGGTCGAAGGCGGAGCGGTCCGCGACGTGGTCCAGCGGGCGGGCCGTCAGCCCGGGCAGGTCCAGTTCGAAGACCGCGTGGTTCTCGAACTCCACCATGACCTGGAACAGCGGGTTGCGGCTGGTGTCGCGCCGCGGGTTGAGGTCCTGCACCAGGACCTCGAAGGGCAGCTGCTGGTGCTCGTAGGCGTCCAGCGCGGTGGAGCGGACCCGGCCCAGCGCCTCGGCGAAGGCCGGCTCGCCGGAGAGGTCCAGGCGCAGCGCCAGTGTGTTGACGAAGAACCCGACCAGGTCCTCGGTGCCCTCGGCCCGGTTGGCCACCGGGGTGCCCAGCACGATCTCGTCCTGGCCGGCGTACCGCTGCAGCACGCCGGCGAAGCCGGTCAGCAGCACCATGAACAGGGTCGAGCGCCGGGACCTCGCCAACTCACGCAGGCCGTCCGCGAGTTCGGCGGGCAGGTGGTGGACGAAGGCGCGGCCGCGGCCGTCCGGGACAGCCGGGCGCGGCCGGTCGGTGGGCAGCGCCAGCACCGGCAGGTCACCGCCGCCGAACACCTTGCGCCAGTAGGCGAGGCTCTCCTCGTACTCGCCGGCGGCCACCCGGGCCCGCTCCCGGGCGGCCTCGGCGGCCGGGCCGGTGGCGAGCACCGGCAGCCGGGCGGCCCGGTCCTCCCGGGCGGCCAGGTACAGCTCGCCCAGCTCGCGGGTGATCACCACGGTGGACAGGGTGTCGATCACGATGTGGTGCATCGACAGGACCAGGACGTGCCGGTCGGCCGCCTGTTCCAGCAGCAGCGCCCGGAACAGCGGGCCCTCGGCCAGGTCGAAGCGGTGCTCGCCCTCGGCGGCGACCAGGTCGGCGACGGCGTCCGGCGAGGTCCGGTCGGCGGTGACCCGCCGCAGCACCGGGCCGGTGGGCGGCGCCAGCACCTGCTGGAACGGTTCGCCGTCCTGCTCCCGGAAGACGGTGCGCAGCGCGACGTGGCGTTCGACCAGCCCGCGCAGCGCGGTGTCCAGCGCCCGCGGGTCGAGCGGGCCGTCCAGCTCGATGGCCTTGACCTCGTTGTACTGCCCGCCGTCGGGCAGCATCCGGTGCAGGAACCACATCCGCTGCTGGGCGTAGGACAGCGGGGCGCGGCGCAGGGTGTCCCGGCGCAGGACGTCGAGCTGCGGCAGGCCGGCCGCGACCAGCTCGGGGGAGATCCCGAAGTCCACGAAGGCGGCGATCTCGTCCGCGCCGGCCGCCCGCAGCTCGGACAGCACGCCCTGGACGCTCCGCGGGGTGCCGATCAGCGCGCGGGAGGCGCAGTACCGCTCGTACGCGCGCTCCAGCACGAACTCCAGGTCGTCCTCGCGGGCGTTCTCGAAGTCCAGGGTCAGGCCCAGGCTGTTGGCCATCTGCCCGAACAGCGAGAGCGAGGAGCGCAGGTAGTTGCAGAACGGGCGGTAGGCCTGTTCGCGGGCGGTGGCCAGGTCGGTGCCCAGGTAGGTGTGGACCAGCACGACCACCCGGCCGGCCTCCGGGTCCAGGCCGTGCTCGGCCCGGGTGCGCCGGTAGACCGCGATGTTCTCGGCCAGCTGGGCGACGTCCTGGGTCATCAGGTTGGTGATCACGCCGAGGTCGTTCCGGGCCGCCTCGCGGAAGCTGTCCGGGTTGCCGACGATCGCGGTGAACATCGGCGGCAGGTCCTGCAGCGGGCGCGGGTGCAGGGTCACCTCGATCGGCTCGCCGTTGCCGTTGCGGCCCTGGTACGGCTCGCCGCGCCACAGCGCCCGGACGGTCTCCACCTGCCGGTGCATCAGCTCCTTGTGGCTGCCGTAGCGCTCGGGGAAGAACAGGAAGTCGTTGGGGTGCCAGCCGCTGGCGCAGCCCAGGCCGACCCGGCCGCCGGACAGGTTGTCGACCACCGACCACTCCTCGGCCACCCGCACCGGGTGGTGCAGTGGCAGCACGGCGCAGCCCGCGTTCAGCCGGATCCGGGTGGTCTCCCGGGCCAGGGCGGCGGCCAGCACCGAGGGGTTGGGGAAGATGCCGCCGAAGGAGTGGAAGTGGCGCTCGGGCAGCCAGACCGAGTGGAAGTCGTGCCGGTCGGCGAAGCGGGCGCTCTCCAGGACGATGCGGTACTTCTCGTCCTCCGGGGAGTCCAGCGGGTAGTCGCCGAAGAAGTAGAGGCTGAAGTCCACCGGCCGCTGCGGGTCGCTGACCGGCTGGTACGGAACCGGTTCGGCGTGGGTGCGGACGGCCTCGGCGGGGCGGGGGAGTTCGGCGGCCGGTCGCGGGGCGGGCAGCCGGACGCCGGGCGAGGCCGGGAAGAAGCCGCCGCGCCGCAGGTCGCGCAGCGACTCGCGGACCGCGTCGACCACGAACTCCAGGTCGCCGTCGGTGTGGGCGGTGGAGAGGAAGAAGTTGCGCCACTCCCACACGTAGACCCCGCGGGTGAGCAGGTGCGGGTAGAGCAGCTCCATGTCGGCCCGGGGCTCGAACCGGAAGAGCGAGCCGAAGTGCGCCAGGCGCAGCGGGAACTCCTCCTCCTCGAAGAAGCCGTTCAGGGTGGCCGCCAGCTCGTCGGTGCGGGCGTTCAGGCGCTCCTGGAGGCCGGGGCCGGCCGCCTTGAGGTGGCGCAGCACCGCGCCCGCGGCGGTCATCGCCAGCGGGTGCTGGATGTAGGTGCCGCCGAAGAAGGTGGTGTCCCTGGGCGGGTAGCTGTCGTCCCCGTAGTCCCAGTGCCCGCCGTCGATCCCGTCCAGGACGTCGGCCCGTCCGGCGATCGCGCCGATCGGGTAGCCGCCGCCCAGCACCTTGCCGTAGGTGGACACGTCCGGGGTGACGCCCCAGAAGCCCTCGGCGCCGCGCAGGTGGGGCCGGAAGCCGGTGAGCATCTGGTCGAAGACCAGCACGATGCCGAGCCGGGCGGTCAGTTCGCGCAGCGAGCGGACGAAGTCGACGGGCTGGCGGCCCGGGTGGCGGCTCTGCACCGGCTCGACCAGGACGGCGGCGATCCGGTCGCCGTGCTCCTCGATGGCCTTGAGGCTCTCCGGGTCGCCGTACCGCAGCACCAGCAGGTCGGCGACCGCGCTGCCCGGGATGCCGATGGACACCGGCACCGTCTCCCGGTCGGCGCCGCGGCCCAGCGTGCGGCCCAGGGTGTGGTCGAAGTGGCCGTGGTACGAGCCCTCGAACATGACGATCTTGTCCCGGCCGGTGTACGCGCGGGCCAGCCGGATCGCCCCGGCGTTCGCCTCGGTACCGGAGTTGGCGAAGGCGACCCGCTCGGTGCCGGTCAGCTCGGCCAGCAGCTCGGCGGCCTCGCCGGTCTCCGGGCCGCGCGGGCCCAGCCGCAGGCCCGAGGCCAGGTGCTCGCGGACGGCTTCGGAGACGAACTCCGGGTCGTGGCCGAAGAGCAGGACGCCGAAGCCCATGGTGATGTCGACGTACGGGTTGCCGTCGACGTCCTCCAGCCGGGAGCCCCGGGCCCGGCGGGCGGCCAGCGGGTAGAGCATCTCCTTGGTGCCGGAGCGGAAGCCGACCACGGCGCGGCTGTCCGCCAGGGTGCGGCGGTGGCGGCGGGTGATCGCCTTGGAGGCGGTGGTGCGGGCGGTGAAGCGGGCGACCAGCTCGTCCACGTGGGCGCGCTGCTGGTCGGTCAGGCCGCCGGAGGCCATGCCGGACTCGCGGGAGACCGTCACCCGGGGGCCGTGCACCTGCGGGGCGGCGGGGGCGGCGGCAGGTGCCTCGGCGGGGGCCTCGACGGCGGCCGGGATCTGCGCGACGGGGGCGGCGGGAGCCTGGACGGTGGCCGGGGCCAGGGCGGCGGGTGCCGGCGCCGGGGGGAGGGCGGGCGCGGGCGCGCCGCCGGCCAGCAGGCCGAGCTGGTCGCGCATCAGGTCGGAGAACTGGCCGAGCAGGGAGAGCTGGCGCTCGATCAGGCCGGTTCCGTCGGTGACCGGGGCGGCGGGCGCGGCGGGCGCGGCGGGGGCCGCGAGGACGGGCTGCGGCGCCGGGGCCGGCGCCTGCGCGGCCGGGGTGGCCTGCGCGGCCGGGGCGGTCTGGACGGCCGGGGCAGTGTGTACGGCCGGGGCGGCTTGTACGGCCGGGACCGGAGCCGCCGCCACCGGGGCCGTCACGGGCACGGCCTCGGGCGCCGGCACGGGGGCCGCCACGGGCTCCGGCTCGGCGGCCGGCAGCAGCGCGGCCAGCACCGCCGGCTCCAGCCGGGAGGCGATCAGCCCGGCCAGCCGGGCCGGCGTGTCGGCCGCCTCGAACAGCTCGCGCATCGACACCCGCACCCGGAACGCGCGCTCCAGGTCCCGGATCATGTTGATCATCGAGAGCGAGTCGGCGCCCAGGTCGAAGAACGGCTCGTCGGCGCCGACCGACGCCTCGTCGTAGCCGAGCTGGCGGGCCGTCTGCTCGACGACCTGCCGCAGCACGGCCTGCTCGGCCAGCTCCTCGGGGGCCGGCGACGGTACGGCGGCCGGGGCCGGGGCCGTGACCGGCGCCGCGGCCGGGGCCGGGGTCGCGGCCGGCGCTGCGACCGGCGCCGGGGCCGGTGCGGTCTGCTGGGGTGGTTCCTGGCGCATGACGGGGTCCTCGGTGGTCGGCCGGGCAGGGGCGGTGAACCAGTGGCGGCGGCGCTGGTAGACGGTGGTCGGCAGCGGGACGCGGCGGGCCGGGCCGTCCGGCCAGTCCCGGGCGGCGGCGAAGCGGGCCCAGTCGAGCGGGACGCCGTACGCCCACAGCGCGGCCGCGGCGGCGTCGAACTGCTGCTCCGGGGACGCGCCGCGCCGGCCGCCGGCGACGAAGTGGCGCCGCGGCAGCTCCCGGCGGCCCATGCCGGTGAGCGTCGGGTGCGGGCCGATCTCCAGGAAGAGTTCGTGGTCCTGCCCGTCCAGGGCGGTGAGGACCTGGTCGAACCGGGCGGTCTCCCGGGTCTGCCGGAGGAAGTAGTCGGGCGTCGGGACGGTTCCGGGCGCCAGCACCTCGCCGCCGAGGTTGCTGACCAGCGGTACGGTCAGCGGCCGCAGGCGCAGCCGGGCCAGCTGGTCGCGGAAGGGGTCGAGCATCGGGTCGAGCAGGCGGGAGTGGAACGCCCGGTCGCCGCGCAGCCGCTCGGTGGCGACGCCGTCGGCGGCCAGGACGGCCTCGGCGGCGGCGATCTCGCGCGGCGGGCCGGCCAGCACGCACTGTTCCCGGCCGTTGACCACGGCCAGGTCCACCCCGGGCAGCCAGTCGCCGAGCCCGGCCAGCCGGTCCAGCCCGGCCCGGACCACCGTCATGGCGCCCGGCCCGGTCAGCCGGTGCATCAGCCGCCCGCGCAGCGCGGTCAGGAACATCCCGTCCGCGAGGTCGAGCGCGCCGGCCGCGTGGAAGGCCGCGTACTCCCCGGCGCTGTGCCCGGCGACCGCGGCCGGCCGGACGCCGAGCTCCTGCCAGAGCCGCAGGTAGGCCGCCTGGAGGGCGAACAGCGCGGGCTGCGCCGCCTCGGTGGTCCAGATGTCGTCGGTGTCCTGCGGCGCGGCGTCCAGCAGCAGCGGCAGCAGCGGTTCGTCCCAGCTCTCGCGGTGCAGCCGGTCGCACTCGTCCAGGACGGCGCGGAACACCGGGAAGGCGCGGTGGAGTTCGGCGGCCATGCCCCGGTACTGGGCGCCCTGGCCGGTGAAGAGCAGCACCGGGTGGACCTCGCCGCGCCCGGTCTCGCGGTGGACCGCGCCGGCGGTGGGCCGGCCCGCCAGGAAGGCGTCCAGGCCCTTGCGCAGGGCGGCCGGGTCGGGCCCGGTGACGGCCAGCCGGTGGCGCAGCGCGCGTCGGCCGGCGCCGAGGGTGAGCGGCAGGTCGCCGGGCGCCAGGGCGGGTTCGGCGTCCAGCCGGTCGCGGACCAGGGCGGCCAGCTCGGTCAGGCCCTGGGCGGTGCGGGCCGACAGCGGCAGCACGGTCGGGGCCGGGCGCGGCTCGGGCACCGCCGCGGTGGCGGCCGGGGCCTGCTCCAGCACCAGGTGGGCGTTGGTGCCGCCGACGCCCAGCGCGCTGACCCCGGCCCGGCGCGGGGTGGGGCCGTCCGGCCAGTCCCGGCGGTCGGCGGCGAGCCGGAACGGGCTGTCGGCGAGTTCCAGCGCGGGGTTGGGGCGGGTGAAGTTGACCAGCGGCGGGATGGTGCCGTGCCGCAGCACCAGCAGTGCCTTGATCAGGCCCGCCATGCCCGCGCAGGTGTCCAGGTGGCCGATGTTGGGCTTCACCGAGCCGAGCGAGCAGAACCCGGCGGCGTCGGTCCGGGCGCGGAACGCCTGGGCCAGCGCCCGGAACTCGATCGGGTCGCCGAGCGGGGTGCCGGTGCCGTGGGCCTCGATGTAGCCGATGGTGTCGGCCGGCACGCCCGCCAGGTCCAGCGCCCGGCCGACCACGGCCGCCTGCCCGTCCACGCTGGGCGCGGTGTAGCCGACCTTCCGTCCGCCGTCGTTGTTGACGGCCGAGCCGAGGATCACCCCGTGCACGGTGTCGCCGTCCGCCAGCGCCCGGTCCAGGCGCTTGAGCAGGACGGCGGCGACGCCGTTGCCGCCGACGGTGCCGCCGGCTTCGGCGTCGAAGGCCCGGCAGGAGCCGTCGGGCGAGAGGATCGACCCCTCCTCGTAGCGGTAGCCGGCGGCCTGCGGGATGTGCAGGGCGGCGGCGCCGGCCAGCGCCAGTTCGCAGTCGCCCGCCAGCAGCGACTGCACGGCCAGGTGCACCGCGACCAGCGAGGTGGAGCAGGCCGTCTGGACGCCGATCGCCGGACCGGTGAGGCCCAGCCGGTAGGCGACCCGGGTGGCGGCGAAGTCCGCCTGGTTGCCGATCGCGGTCTGCAGGGCGGCCACCGGCTCGGCCGGGTCGGCGGTGGCGGCGAGGGTGTGCTGGTAGTAGTTGCGCAGCGCGTACAGGGTCATCCCGGTGCCGGCGAAGACCCCGACCCGGCGCTCCGGGTCCGGCGCGTCGTAGCCGCCGTCCTCCAGGGCCTGGCGGCAGATCTCCAGCAGCAGGCGCTGCTGGGGGTCCATCAGGGCGGCCTCGGTGCCGCTGATGCCGAAGGCCTCGGCGTCGAACCTGTCGACGTCGCTGAGCGCCCCGGTGACCGGGACGAAGTCGGGGTGGCGGTACTCCTCCGGGCGCAGCCCGGCCGCCGCCAGTTCCTCCTCGGTGAACCGGGTGGTGCTCCGGACGCCCTCGACGATGTTGCGCCAGTACTGCTCGGGGGTGTCGGCGCCCGGGAGGCGCAGGGCCAGGCCGACGATCGCCACCCGGCGGTCGTCGCCCGGGCCCGCGGCGGAGCCGCCGCCTGGGGCGGCGGGGGAGGCGGCCGGAGCGGCGGGCGTGGCCGGTCCGGCGGCCAGGTGCGCGACCAGGGCGTCCACGGTGGGGTGGCGGAACAGCTCGGTGGGCGCCGGGGGTGTGGGCAGCGCGGCGCTGAGCGCGCCGTGCACCCGCATCAACTGGAGTGATCCGATGCCGAGTTCGGCCAGCGGGCGGCCCGGGTCCAGCGGGCCGTCGAGGACCGACTCGAAGGCGTCCAGGACCAGCCGGCGCAGCCCGGAGGGGGCGGTGTGCCCGGGGGCGGACGGTCCGGCGGGCCGGGCCGCCGGGGCCGCGGCGGACGGCGACGGCGCGGCGGTGGCGGACGGTGCCGGTGCGGCGGTGGCGGCCAGCGGGCGGGGCGCGGTGGCGAGCAGCCGGCGCCGGGCTGCGGGGGAGGTCGGGTCCGGACCGGCGTACCGGTGGCCCGGGGCGCCGGCCAGCAGCAGGGCGGCCAGCCGGCGGCCGTGCGCGGCGCTCAGCACGGCGATGCCCCGGTCGGCGGCGGCCTGCTCGTTCTCGGTGTCGCGGTTCATGCCGATCCCGCTCCACAGGCCCCAGGAGACCGTCCAGGCCGGGGTGCCGGTCTCCCGGCGCAGCCGGTCGACGGTGCTCTCCAGGTAGCGGTTGGCGGCGGCGTACCCGGTGGAACCGACCGCCTC
This sequence comes from Kitasatospora sp. Xyl93, assembly GCF_055383135.1. Lineage (NCBI taxonomy): Bacteria > Bacillati > Actinomycetota > Actinomycetes > Kitasatosporales > Streptomycetaceae > Kitasatospora > Kitasatospora sp. Xyl93. The sequence continues at coordinate 8,045,843 of NZ_AP029185.1, forward strand.
CTGGAGGCCGATCATCGAGGAGAAGGCGACGAACTGCGCGCCCGGCCGCTGCCGGACCAGCTCGACGAGGTGGTCGGTGCCCTCGGTCTTGGTCCGGACGGCGTCGCGCCAGCCCTCGGTGTCGGTGTCGGCGAGGAGTGCGAGCCGGTAGCCGCCGGCCAGGTGGAGCACGCCGTCCAGCGGTGCCCGCCATTCCCGTTCCGCCTCGGCGAGCACCTCCGCCAGTCGCTGACGATCCGTCACATCGGCCTGTCGGTAGCTGATCTGGCCGCCCTGGACGGACAGCCGGCGCAGCGCGGCCCGGCGCTCGGCCGCTTCGGCGGTCGGGGCGTCCAGGTCGCTGCGGCCGACGATCAGCAGCCGGGAGCCGTACTCGCGCAGCAGCCCGGGCAGCAGCTCGGCGGCGATCCCGCCGAGGCCGCCGGTGACCAGGTAGCGGGCGCCGGGGGTGAGCAGCGAGCAGCCCTCGCCGGCCGGGCCGGGGGCGGTGTCGGCCACGCCCAGCCGGGGCACCCAGGGGCGGCCGGCGCGCCAGGCGGACTCGGGTTCCGGGCGGGGGTCGGCGAGCAGGGCGAGCAGCGCGGCGGCCTGCTCCGCGGCCGGCGCGTCTCCCGGCAGGTCGAGGTGTCGGGCGGCGGGCACCAGCTGCTCGGCCCGGGCCCCGGCGGTCAGCGCCGCGGTCAACGCCGCCCGCGGCCGGGGGAGTTCACCGGGGAGCACGGCGTGCAGCCCGGCGCTGACGGAGACCAGTTCGCGGACCGGCGCCCGGGCCGGGAGCGCGCGGAGCAGGGCGAGCAGCGCCTCGTCCGGCGGCGTCGTGCCGTCGGCCGTCGCGCTCCACAGGTAGACCAGCCGGTCGGCCGGACGGTCCCCGAGCGCCCGCAGCCAGTCCTGGGGGTCGCCGGTCGGCTGTTGGTCCACCACCACGGCGGTCGGCAGGGCGGCGGTCAGGGCGTCGGTGAGGGTGCCGGGGCCGGACGGGCCGAGCAGCAGGATCGTTTCCTCGGCCAACGCGGGCAACGCGGCCAGCGCGGGCCATGTGGCCGACGCGGTTGATCCGGCCGACGTAGCCGACCCGGCCGCCGCGCCCCCCGGAACCGGCCGGGCCTCCCAGTCGAGCCGCCGCACGCAGTCCGGCAGCGTCCGGGAGTTGCCCTCCGCCAGGTCCAACGCCACGATGTGGCCGTCGAGTTCGCCGTCCAGCAGCCGGCGGCGCAGCGCGGTGCGCTGGATCTTGCCGCTGGTGGTGCGCGGGAAGTCGGCCGCCGGGACCGGGAGCACCAGCGCGGGGGCCGGCTGCCGGCGGGCCGCCAGCAGCTGCCGCACCTCGGCGGCGACGGGCGGTGCGGGGGCGTCCGGGTCGTTCTGGACGTAGGCGATCACCAGCTGCTCGGTGCCGGTGCGCTCGTCCGGCACCCCGAAGGCCGCGACGTGCCCGGAGCGCACCCCCGCCACGGAGGCCACCACGTCCTCCAGCTCGTGGCAGAAGTAGTGCACGCCGTTGACGATGATGATCTCCTTGCGACGGCCGGTGAGCACCACCTCGCCGTCGGCCAGGAAGGCCAGGTCCCCGGTGTCGAACCAGCCGTCGCCGACGAAGGCCTCCTGGTTGGCGGCCGGGTTGTTCAGGTACCCCGGTGTCACCCGCCCGGAGTGGACCTGGAGGCGGCCGACCCGGTGCTCGGGCAGCACCCGCCCGTCGTCGTCGGTCACCCGTATCCGGGTGCCGGGCGCGGGCCGGCCCATGCTGAGGAAGCCGGTGCCGCGCTCCGCCGACGCCGGGTCGACGGGCTCCAGCCGGCCGGTCAGCGAGCCGGTGCGGACCAGTCGGCGGGCGCCGTCCTCGTGGTAGCGCTTGTAGGTGATCACCGTGCAGGTCTCGGCCATGCCCCAGCCCAGCAGCAGGTGCTCGGGGCGGATGCCGAACTGGGCGGTGGCGGCCAGGAACTCGTCCAGCACCGCCTCGGTGCACTGCTCCCCGGCGTTGATCAGCGACTTGACCGCGGAGAGGTCCCAGTGGCGGCCGGGCCCGGCGGCCCGGACGGCCTCGGCGACCAGCCGGAAGCCGAAGTTGGGGGACCAGGAGTGCGCGGCCCGGTAGCGCTCCAGCGCGTCCAGCCAGACCAGCGGGTCGGCGAGGACGAGTTCGGTGGGCACCTGCACCTGGTCGGCGGCCAGCACGACGTCGCGCAGGTGGAACATCAGCAGTCCGGCGACGTGGTCCAGCGGCAGCCAGTTGACCGTGGTGTCGGCCGGGTCGCAGCCCTGGGCGACGGCTCCCGCGACGTACTCCAGGATGCCGCGGTGGGTGATCTGCACCGCCTTGGACCGGCCGGTGCTGCCCGAGGACAGCTGGAGGATCGCCACGTCGCCGGGAGCGGGGGCTCGCTCGGGGGCGGGCGCGGGGCCGGCGGCGCTCTCGGAGGCCGACGGCCCGTCGACCGCGATCACCCGCAGGCCCGGCGCCTCGTACAGTTCCCCGAGCTGCTCCAGGCCCGCCACCGCAGGCCCGCAGGCGAGCACCGGCGGCTCCTCCAGGGTCTGCCAGGCGTGCCAGAGCTTCTCCAGGACGGGGTTGCGCTCGTGGTAGTCCGGCGGGCGGGCGACCGTCACCGGCTGGACGCCGCCCAGCAGGCAGGCCCACAGGGTGGGGAAGTAGAGTTCCGGCTCCGGGACCTGGAGGATCACCCGGTCCCCGGACCGCAGCCCGGCGCGGGCCAGGGTGGCGAGGATCTCGCGGGAACGCTCCAGGAGTCGGCGGTACGTCAGCCTGGTGGCCTCGCCGCCCGACCGGACCAGGTGCAGGCCCCGGTCGGGGTGCAGCTCGGCGGCGCGCAGCAGCGCCTCGGGCAGTGTCCGGGGCGCGTGCGGCCCGGCGTCGGGCAGCGGGGCGCCGACGGCCTCGGTGCCGGGGCCGTCGACTCCGGGGCCGTCGAATCCGAGATCCTCGGCGCCGGGATCCGCGGGCGGGGCCGCCTGCTCGGCCGGGGCGGCGCCGGATGTCGCCGACACCTCGCCGAACGGCCGCCAGCGGTCGGTGAGCTCGCGCAGGTGGCGCAGGGCGGGGCCGGGCGCGGCGGGCGGCCGGGTGAGCGCCGCGGCCAGGGCGGCGGCGTCGGGTTCGCCCTCGGGTGTGCGGACTATGCCGTCCAGGAGGTGGACTTCGGCGCTCGGGTCGGCGTCCAGCAGCGCGGCGGCGGCCCGGCGGCGCAGGGCCTCGGGATCGCCGTCGACGGCGGGGACCAGGTAGGCCAGCAGACCGGGGCGGCCGTTCTCGCGCTCGACGGGCAGCAGGGCGCAGTCGGCGATCTCGGGACGCAGCAGCAGTCGGGCTTCCAGGGTGCGCAGCCGGCCGTGGTCGGGACCGGTGGGGCTCATGAGGTTCGGCACCTTTCGGATCGGTGCCGGGGCGCGGGTGTGGGCCGCCCCGGGGCAGGGAGGGGGAGCGGAGAGGGGTGGCGCGTACGGTGCGGGGCGCCGGAGGTGGTGCGGAGAGGTCGGTGGGGCGGGCCCCGGGCCTGTCAGCGGCGGCGGGTGCGGGCGACCAGCACCAGGAAGGCGAGCGCCAGCACGATCGGGACGGCGTGCGAGACGCCGACCACGGTCAGCGGGCTGAGCACTGTGAGCAGTGAGCCGCTCAGCAGCATCCCGGTGCCCATGCCGATGTTCTCGGCGGAGGCGAGGATGCCGAAGGCCTCGCCGCGCCGCTCGTCGGCGAGGGCCTGGATCCGCGTGGTGTAGGAGATCTCGGTGAAACCGTCGCCGAGGCCGGCGCCGATCGCGACCAGCAGGAAGAGCGGCGTCGGCAGGTCGGTGAAGATCAGGATGAAGCAGACGGACATCAGGCAGGTGCCCAGCGCGAAGCCGCGCTCGCCGGGCTCGATGCCCCGGCGCAGCATGAACCGGGAGACCAGTTGCTGGGCGCAGAGGTTGCCGATCGCCCAGGTGGCCCAGAAGGTGCCGAGCAGGGCGGCCGGATTGGCAGGGGAGGACTGGTCGGCGAAGACCGGCAGGCTGATGTTGTGGGCGGCGGAGCCGAAGGCGTCCAGCAGCCGGATCCCCGCCATGGCGCCCACCACCGGAGCGGCCCGCAGGACGACCAGTGCCTGCCACCGGGAGCCGTGCTTCCCGGCCTTCGGCGCGGGCTCGTCCGGGTCGGCCGCGGGTTCGTCCGACCGAGCCGCGGGTTCGTCCGACCGGGCCGCGGGCCCGTCCGCCGGGGCGGCCCGGGTGGGCAGGGGCAGCCGGATCACCAGCGCCCCGAAGAGGACGAAGCTGGCCGCGTCGATGAGCAGCGCGGCCCGGAACCCGGCCCAGGCCACCACCACGCCGGCGGAGGCGAAGCCGAGCACCATCGCGGTGGAACGGCAGCTCGCCATCAGGCTGTTGGCGCGGGCCCGGCGCTCGGCGCCGACCATCTCGGGGATGCTGGTCCGCAGGGCGACGGCGGCCACCGCGGCGGCGCCGCCGAGGACCAGGGCGAGCGGGTAGAGGACGGGGATGCGCAGCGAGGCCGGGACGCCGGCGACGACGACCAGCGCCAGTGCCTGGGCCAGGGCGCAGCCCGTCATCAGCCTCCGGCGCTCCAGCCGGGCCACCAGCCGCCCGGCGACCAGCCCGCCGACGACGCCGCCGCCCAGTCGCAGCACCAGGTACCCGGCCGTGCCGAGGGCGTTGCCGGCCGCCTCGTAGGCGAACAGGCTCAGTGCGACCAGGTCGAGCTGGCTCCCGTACGTGTTCAGGGCGTCGCCTGCGGCCAGCCGGTAGAAGACCCGGGGCAGCCTGCTCGCGGCCTGGTGCGGTGCTTCCAATGCGGTGTCCGACACCGTGGTCCCCCCGGGCATCCCGTATGGCCGTTCAGTGTGACATTGCACCGCAACCTAGAGGTGGCCGGGCCGGAGATCAATGCCTAGATCGTTTCCTGTCCGAAAGATCGTGAGTTCGGCCGACTTGCTGTCACCTTTCACGCCACCCTGGCGAGTTGTTGGCGTACGGACAGCGGTGGGCTCGGCGCCGGCGGGGGACTCGGCCTCGGCGGTGGGCCGGCCGTCGCCGGCGCCCGGGCGCGCCCCGGGAGAGGAGAGCCGCGTCAGGCCGTCCCGGGGCGGGCCGGCGGGATCGCGTAGGTCAGCGTGGCACTGGCCACCAGCACGCCGTCGGCGTCCAGCAGCTCGGCCAGCACCACGCACAGCCGGCGCCCGAACTTGGCCGTCCTGGCGTGCACGCGCAGCGCCCCGGGCCGCGGCCGGTTGAGGAAGCTGATCTGCAGCGAGCTGGTCAGCGCCATCAGGGTGGGTCCGAGCCGGGCGTTGATCAGGAGGAACGCCGCCAGGTCGCACAGGCCGGCCTGCTCCGGGCCCGAGACGGTGCCGCCCGGGCGGGTGCGCAGCCGGTCGCCGTCCACCGCCATGGTCAGCGTCCGGCCGTCCACCTCGGTCACCCGGCAGGCGGTGTAGTCGGGGAACTGGGCGGTGATCAGGTCGTTCAGCCGGTCGGGGCCCAGCAGGACGTCGACGGTGGCGACCGCCGTGTTCGAGTCGGTGGTCATGGGGCTCAGCGTAGTGGTCGGCCCGGCGGTACGCCCGGGGCGGTCCAGGCCTGGTTCCGGCCAGCTTCTTCTGCCGTGGTCATCCGCCAAGATCCTTAACGCGCAAGGGAATTACGCATGTCGCGCCGGTGCCGCCGGGGCCGGAACCAGCCGCTCCGGCGGTGCCGGATGGCCGAATCCGCTCGGCATGATTCGTAAGGGACCTTGTTCGGCCCAAAATGCAGCACCTACGCTCCGAGGAAGTTCAGCGGAGCCGGTGCGGCGCTCCGCCGGCCGCTGGGGGGCGGCGTTCTTTCCTTGTGGTCGTCATCGAGGGCCTCGGCGGAAGCGGGCCCCCGGCCGCTCACACCCGACCATGTCCTGCTTCAGAGTCCTTCTTCAGAACGGGGTGTTGCGCCATGGGTATTTCCATCCTGGACGACGAGGCGGTGGTGGTCCGCACTCCCGACGAGTTCCTGGCGATGCCGGAGGAGTACCGGGAGATCGCGATCCGCGGCATGGTCGTCAACACCGAGGGGGAGCTCTCCGGCGGCGACGACTACGTGCAGGTCTTCCTGCCGCTGGCCCCCGACGCGGAGGAGCGGCAGGTCTGCGCCGAGCGCGCCGCCGAGGAGTACGACCACTACAAGATCGGCAAGCGGGTCCTCGCGGAGATCGGCGTGGACACCGGCTACATGGAGACCCAGACCCTGGCCGAGCGGAACCTGTTCCGCGCCCAGGAGTTCCACACCTGCACCACCTGGGCCGAGCGCGGGATCTTCTCCTACATCGGGGAGGAGACCGCGATGGTGATGATCTCCGAGTTCGCGCAGAGCAGCTACCGGCCTTGGGCGGACGCCGTCCGCACGATCATCCTCGACGAGAAGGTGCACATCGCCCACGGCGCCCGGGTGTGCCGCAACCTCGCCGCCACCGACGACGGCCACGAGCAGCTCCAGCAGGCCCTGGACCGGCTGTGGCCGACCTTCATCCGGATCTTCGGCAGCCCGCGCTCCGAGCGCGCCAAGCTGGCCGTCCGCTTCGGCCTGCGGCAGACCACCAACGGCCAGGCCTGCGACCTGTGGCGGGAGAAGGTCACCCCGCGCATCAAGAACCTGGGTCTGCGCCTCCCGGAGTAGCAGGAACAGCAGCACGCCGATCCGCGACTCCCGAGGAGCCCACCGTCATGGCAACACCCGTCACCATCGAACAGCGCCCGCTGAGCCGACGCGAGGCCAAGGCGCGCACCGCCGAACTCATCGCCGACCGGCCCGACCTGGCCGAACGCCTGCACCGGCTGCGCCGGCTGGGCCGCGAGGTCCGCTCCTGCGAGGTCCACCTCACCAACACCTGCAACATCCGCTGCAAGGGCTGCTGGTACTTCGAGGGCGGCTTCGACACCGCCGTCAAGGAACTCTCCGACCTGGACCGCATCCGGGCCTTCGCCCGCAAGCTGGCCGACGACGGCGTCAACCAGGCCACCCTGATCGGCGGCGAGCCAACCCTCGTCCCGCGCCGGGTCGAGGCCTTCGTCGAACAGCTGCCGTACATCACCATCTCCACCAACGGCCTGCGCCCGATGCCCAAGCAGGGCTTCGAGAAGATCGCCATCGCGGTCAGCATCTTCGGCGGCGGCCCGCTCGACGACGACCTGCGCGCGATCCGGGTCAACGGCTCGAAGTTCACCGGCCTGTTCGACACCGCGCTGTCGCACTACCGCGACGACCAGCGGGTGCTGTTCATCTACGCGCTCTCCGAGGCCGGCGTCGAGCACATCGAGCCCACCGTGCGGAAGATCGCCGAGAACGGCAACATCGTCACGTTCAACTTCTACAGCGAGCACGGCACCGAGACCCCGCTGAAGATCGCCAACGAGCAGCGGGTGCTGGACGAGGCGCAACGGGTCAAGGACCTGTACCCGCACGCGGTGGTGAGCCACCCGTACTTCATCCGGACCCTGGTGACCGGCCGTACGCACTGGGGCGGCCGGTTCGGCTACGACGTCTGCCCCAGCCTCAGCGTCGACGCCCCCGAGCACGAGGACCGCGTCGCCAACGGCAACCCGGTCATCCCCGGCTTCAACGTCTGGGGCGCCGACTACGAGTCGCTCCAGTTCTGCTGCACCTCCGGCGACTGCGGCGGTTGCCGGGACAGCCAGGCCGTCTACAGCTGGCTGGTGGTCAGCGCCAACCGCTTCCTGGACGACGCCGCCCGGCTGGAGCAGTGGCTGGACATCGCCGAGAGCTACTGGCGGCAGTGGCACTGGGCGCCGTACCACGCCTCCAAGGCCGGCACCACGGCCTGAGTCCGCGCCGCCTGCCCGCGTCGCCTGCCTGCGCCGGGTGCGCGCGCCGCCCGCCCGCCTGCCCGCACGCACCGCCCGTACGTCCCCCGCACCGCCACCGCCGCCCCGCGCGGACGAGGAGAGCCATGCCCGACACACTGGACCGCAGCGCCATCGAGAACTTCGTCGTCGACGCCCTGGTCGACCTCGGCGTCGAACGCGAGAGCATCGTCGACGACGCCGCCCTGGACGAGCTGGAGATCGACTCGCTCGACATGGTCGAACTCAGCCAGTCCATCCGCAAGCAGCTCGGCGTCCCGGTCAAGCCCAAGGACTTCGACCAGCTGTACACCGTCGGCGAGGTGCTCGCCCTGTGCCGCCGCAAGGCCGGGCTGGAGTGAGGCCCCGGGCCGTCGTCACGGGCCTGGGCGCGGTCACCCCGCTGGGGGTGGGCGCCGACGAGCTGCACCGGCGCGCGGTGGCCGGCGAGAGCGGGCTCACTGACGGGCTCGGGCTGTGCCGGGACTTCCGGCCCGCCGACCACCTGTCGCGCCAGCAGATCCGCCGCACCGACCGCTTCACCCAGCTCGCACTCGTGGCCGCCGCCGAGGCCCTGGCCCAGGCGGGATGGACGGACGGCCCCCTGCCGTACCCCGCCGAGCGGATCGCCTGCGTCGTGGGCTGCGCGCTCGGCGGGACGGCCAGCTTCGAGAGCCAGAGCGAGGTGCTCCGGCAGCAGGGCGGGGAGTTCGTCTCCCCGCTCATGGTGCCCGCCATGATGGCCAACGCCGCGGCCTCGCAGATCGCCCAGCGCCACGGCCTGCGGGGCGAGGCGCTCTGCCTGGCCTCCGCGTGCAGCAGCGCCACCCAGGCGATCGGCACCGCCCTGCTGCTGCTCGCCGCCGGAGCCGCCGACGCGGTCGTCGTCGGCGGCGCCGAGGCCTCCACCTCCGCCCTCGTACGGGCCGCCTTCCGGACCGCCGGGGCGCTGTCCGAGAGCGGCCGCTCGGTGCCCTTCGACCGCGACCGGGACGGCCTGCTGATCGGCGAGGGCGCCGGGATCCTGGTGCTGGAGACCGAAGCCGGCGCCGCCGCCCGGGGCGCCACCGCGCTCGGCGAGGTCCTCGGCTACGGCGCCACCTGCGACGCCCACCACCTCACCGCCCCCGACCCGACCGGCGGACCCGCGGCCCGCGCCGTCACCCTGGCACTCGACGCGGCCGGAATCACCCCCGGGCAACTCGGCTACCTCAACGCCCACGGCACCGGGACCGTCCTCAACGACCGCTCGGAGTGCGACGCCCTGCGACTGGCCCTCGGGCCGGCCCTGGAAGAGCTCCCGCTCTCCTCCACCAAGTCCTGCACCGGCCACCTCTTCGGCGCCGCCGGCGCCGTCGAGGCCATCGCCACCCTCCAGGCGCTGCGCCACGCCACCGCCCCGCCCACCGTCGGGCTGCGCGAACCGGACGAGAAGCTCGGCCCGCTCAACCTGATCCGCCACGCCACCCCGCTCGCCGGCCCCACCCTGCCGGGCGGGCGCCGGGCGGGGCTCTCCACCTCCTTCGGGTTCGGCGGGCACAACGCGGCCCTGGTGCTGGCGGCCGCCGCCGCCCCGGGGACCACCGGCACGACGAAAGGCCAGGAGTGATGCTCGGCTTCCACGGACGCCGCTATCTGATCACCGGGGTGCTCAACCAGGACTCCATCGCCTGGCACACCGCCAGGGCGCTCCAGGAGGCGGGCGCGGAAGTCCTGCTCACCGGCTTCGGCCGGGCCCGGCGGATCACCGAGAAGGCGGCGGAGGTCCTGCCCCACCCCACCGAGGTGCTGGACCTGGACGTCACCCGGCCCGAGGACTTCGCCCGACTGGTCAAGGAACTCGAACAGCGCTGGGGCGGCGTCGACGGCGTCCTGCACGCCGTCGCCGCCGCCCAGCAGACCGCCCTGAGCGGCAACTTCCTCACCACCCCGCCGGACGCCGCAGGCCTCGCGCTGCGCACCGCCGCCGTCTCGCTGCACTCGCTGGCCACCGCGCTGGCCCCGCTGCTCAGCGCGGACGGGCGGCGCGGCAGCGTCGTCGGACTGGACTTCGACGCCAGCGGCGCCTGGGCCGGCTACGACTGGATGGGCGTGAGCAAGGCGGCGCTCGGCGCGGTCTGCCGCTACCTGGCGATGTACCTCGGCCCGTCCGGCATCCGGGTCAACCTGGTCGCGGCCGGCCCGGTGGAGACCGTCGCCGGACAGGCGATCAGCACCTTCGACCGGATCGCCGACCGCTGGCAGGCCGAGGCCCCGCTCGGCTGGGACCGCACCGACCCGGCGGTGGTGGTCGGACCGGTGCTGTTCCTGCTCTCCGACCTCGCCGCGACCGTCAGCGGGGAGATCCTGCACGCCGACGGCGGGATGCACGCCGTCCGGATGGGCACCGGTCCCGCCTTCGCCGAGGGGGGTGCGGCATGACCGCCGCCATCGTCGGGGTGGGCGCCGCACTGCCCGAACGCGTCGTGCCCAACGAGCACTTCGAGCGGATCGGCGCCTCCCCGGAGTGGATCGTCAAACGGACCGGCATCCGGGAGCGCCGCTTCCTGGCGCCGGAGGGCCGGCTCGCCGACCTCGCGGTGGCCGCCGCCGAGCAGGCGCTGCGCGGCTCCGGGCGCACCGCGGCGAGCATCCGGCACGTCGTGGTCGCCACCATCACCCCCGACCGGGTCACCCCCGGGGTGTCGGTGGAGGTCGCCGCCCGGCTCGGCCTGCCGCAGGCCGTCGCCTTCGACCTGCACGCGGCCTGCGCCGGGTTCGTCTACGGCCTGGACCACGCCGCCGCGCTGATCGAGACCGGCCGGGCCGAGGCGGTGCTGGTCTGCGGCGCCGACGCGCTGACCCGGATCACCGACCACGAGGACCGCGGCACCGCGGTGCTGCTGGCCGACGGCGCGGGCGCCGCCGTGGTCGCCGACGTGCCCGGCGCGCCCGAGCCCTGCTTCTCGCTCGGCAGCGACGGCGAGCAGATCCCGCTGCTCTACGCCGACCGGGAGGACCGCAAGCTGCGGATGGACGGCCGGGAGGTGTTCGACCACGCGGTGGAGAAGATGTCCGCCGCCACCCGGGAGGTGCTCGCCCGGCGCAGCCTGACCTGCGAGGATCTCGACCTGTTCGTCGCCCACCAGGCCAACGCCCGGATCGTGCGCGCCGTCGGCAAGGAGGTGGGGCTGCCCCCGGAGCGGCTCTACCTGAACGTCCACCGGGTCGCCAACACCTCGGCGGCCTCGATCCCGCTGGGCCTGACCCACGCCCGCGAGGAGGGCCTGCTGGACGGCCCGAAGCTGCTCGGCCTGGCCGCGTTCGGCGCGGGCATCACCTGGGGCGCCGGGGTGATCGGCTGGCGGCCGGGCGCCGGCGCCGGCGCCGGGTCCGCTTCCGAGACCGGCGCCGGGTCCGTCGACCGGGAGGCGGGGACGTGAAGACCCCCCGGTTCCCCGTGATCGCCGAGATCGCCGCGCCCGACGGCGCCCGGCTGACCGTCCGGGCGCTGGCCCGGCCGGAGCCGGGCGCCCCGGTGGTGGTCGTCCTGCCGGCGATGGGGACGGCCGCCCGGCACTACACCCCGCTGGTCCGCGCCCTGCACGCGGCCGGGCTGAGCGTGGCCACCTGCGACCTGCGCGGCCACGGCGAGAGCCGGCCGCGGCCGCGGCGCGGGGTCGCCTTCGGCTTCCGCGAGCTGGTGGAGCACGACTTCGGGGCGGTGCTCGACGCGGTGGCCGGGGCGTTCCCGGGCGCGCCGCGGTTCCTGCTCGGGCACAGCCTGGGCGGGCAGCTGGGCCTGGTGCACTGCGGCGTCTACGGGCCGCGGCTCGCCGGCGCGGTGCTGGTGGCCAGCGGATCGGCCTGGTACCGGACCTTCGGGCTGCGCGCGGGCCTGCGGCGGCTGGCGCTGAGCCAGTTCTCGATCGTCGCCTCGGCGGCGGTCGGCCACTGGCCGGGCGAGCGGTTCGGCTTCGGCGGCCGTGAGTCGGCCCGGCTGATGCGGGACTGGGCGCGGCAGATGCGCACCGGCCGCTACCGGGTGCGCGGCGCGGTCACCGACTACGAACGGGCGCTGGCCCGGGTCGACCTGCCGGTGCTGGCGGTGGACGTGCAGGGCGACGAGCTCGCGCCGCCGCGGGCCGTCGACCACCTGTGCGCCAAGCTGCCCTCGGCCCGGGTGGAGCGCTGGAGCTACACCGCCGAGCAGGCGGACGGCCGCGAGCTGGACCACTTCCGCTGGATCCGGCACAACCGCGGGCTGGTGGAGCGGATCGCCCCGTGGATGCTCGCCATCGCCGCGGAGGCCGCCGCGGAGGGAGCCGTGAGCGCCTCCGAGGGGGCTGCCGCGGGGGACGCCCCGGGCGCCGACGCGAAGGTCGGTGCGACCGCCGGCGAGACCGCCGCTCCGCACGGCGGCGTCCGTCCGACCGTATGACGATGTGACCGAGCCTGCCCGAGGAGCGCCCGCATGCCCGCCGTCCCCGACCCGTCCGACAGAAGCACCGACCTGCCGCCCGGCGGCCTCGGTCTGCCGCCCGGCGGCCCCGGTCTGCCGCACACCATCCCCGACCTCCTGGCCGCGACCGCCGCACGCTGTCCGGAGCGTCCCGTCCTGCGGCTCGACGGGCAGGTGCTGAGCTTCGCCGACCTGGAGGCGCGCAGCGCCCGGACCGCGCACTGGCTGGCCGGCCTCGGCGTCGAGCCCGGCGACCGGGTGGCCGTCCTGCTGCCGAACGTGCCGGAGTTCGCCGTGCTGTACTACGGCATCCTGCGCGCCGGGGCGGTGGTGGTCCCGATGAACCCGCTGCTGAAGACCCGGGAGATCGAGCACTGCCTCGCCGACGCGGGGGCCGCCGTCCTGCTCGCCTGGCACGCCGGCGCCGAGCACGCGGTCGAGGGCGCCCGGCGCACCGGCACCCGGCTGGTCGCCGTCGAGCCGGCCGCCCTGGCCGCGACGCTCGCGGACCAGCCGGCCGGGCCGCCGCGGACCGGGCGGCGCGGGGCAGCGGACACCGCGGTCATCCTCTACACCTCCGGCACCACCGGCGCCCCCAAGGGCGCCGAGCTGACCCACCGCAACATCGTGTGCAACGTCCGGGCCGGCGTCCGGGTGCTGGGGCTGGTCGAGGGCGACGTGATCTTCGGCGGACTGCCGCTGTTCCACTCCTTCGGCCAGGTGATCGGCCTCAACTGCGCGGTCTCCGTGGGCGCGTGCGTGACCCTGGTGCCGCGCTTCGACCCGCTCGCCGCGCTCTCGGTGATCGAGCGCGACCGGGTGAGCGTCTTCCTCGGCGTCCCGACCATGTACACCCTGATGCTGACCCACCCGCAGCGCGCCGGGTACGACGTCTCCTCGCTGCGGGTCTGCCTGGGCGGCGGCGCGCCGATGCCGCCGGAGGTGCTGCGCGGCTTCGAGGCCGACTTCGGCTGCGTGGTGCTGGAGGGCTACGGCCTGTCCGAGTCCTCGCCGCTGGCCTGCGCCAACCGGAGCGACCGGGAGCGGGTCGCGGGCACCATCGGCATCCCGATCGAGGGCGTACGGATGCGGATCGTCGACGAGTCCGGCGCGGAAGTGCCGGACGGCACGGTCGGCGAGGTGGTGATCCAGGGCCACAACGTGATGAAGGGCTACTGGCGCCGGCCGGACACCACCGCGCGGACCGTCCGGGACGGCTGGCTGTACACCGGGGACCTCGGCACCCGCGACGAGCGGGGCGACTTCCGGATCGTCGACCGCCGCAAGGACCTGATCATCCGGGGCGGCTTCAACGTCTACCCGAGGGAGGTGGAGGACGTGCTGTACGAGCACCCGGCGGTGGCCGAGGCCACGGTGATCGGCGTCCCCCACCCCGTCCACGGCCAGGAGGTGGCCGCCGCGGTGGTCCTGCGCGAGGGCGCGTCGGCGACCCCGGAGGAGATCCGCGGCTTCGTCCGCGAGCGGGTGGCCCCGTACAAGTACCCGCGGCTGGTCTGGACGGTGGACGCGCTGCCCAAGGGGCCGACCGGAAAGATCCTCAAGCGTGAGGTCGTGGTGCCCGAAGGGAGTTGAGCCGGGAGCCGGGGGACGGGGAGGGGGACGGGAGCCGGGCGTCGGTTCCGGCCGGTGGGCAGGGCGGCCCGGTCGGGCCGCCCCCGGGTGGTCAGACCACCCGGCGCATCCAGCCGTGGACGTCCTCGGCGCGCCCGTACTGGATGTCCAGCACGTGCTCGCGCAGCGCGAGGGTCTGCTTGCCGGGCGCGCCGTTGCCGACGGTGAACTCGTAGCCCTCGCCCTTGAACCCGACGATCGGGGTGATCACCGCGGCCGTCCCGGCGGCGAACACCTCGGTGACCGTGCCGTCGGCGGCACCGCTCCGCAGCTCGGAGAGGGTGATCGCGCGCTCCACCCGGGTCAGCCCGAACTCGCCCGCCAGGGCCAGGATCGAGTCCCGGGTCACCCCGTCGAGGATGCTGCCGAGCGCGGGGGTGACCAGCTCGCCGGCCGAGGTGACCAGGCACAGGTTCATCGTGCCGGACTCCTCCAGGTCCCCCTCGCCGCCGGTGTCGTCCAGGAACAGCACCTGGTCGCAGCCGTGCTCGCGGGACTCCAGCTGCGCGGCCAGGCTGGAGGCGTAGTTGCCGCCGCACTTGGCGGCGCCGGTGCCGCCCCGCCCGGCGCGGGTGTACTTGCTGCTGACCCAGAGCGTGATGCCCGTGACACCGCCCGCGAAGTACGGGCCGGCCGGGCTGGCGATCACCGAGTAGGCGATCTCCTCGGCGGGCCGCACCCCGAGGAAGGCCTCCGCGGCGAACATGAACGGCCGCAGGTAGAGGCTCTTCTCGTCACCGGAGCCCGGCACCCACGCCTCGTCCGCGCGGACCAACTCCTCGACGCTGGCGAGGAAGTCCTCCTCCGGCAGCACAGGCAGGGCGAGCCGCTCGGCGGAGCGGGCGAAGCGGCGGGCGTTGAACTCCGGGCGGAACAGCCAGACGCTGCCGTCGGCGTGGCGGTAGGCCTTCAGCCCCTCGAAGATCTCCTGGGCGTAGTGCAGCACGGCGGCGCTCGGGTGCAGCGAGTACGGCACCAGCGCGGAGACCTTGCGGTCGTGCCAGCCCTCGGCGGGCGTCCAGGTGGCCGAGGCCATGTGGTCGGTGAAGAACTTGCCGAACCCCGGCGCGGCGAGGATGGTGCGTCGCTCCTCCTCGGGGACGGGATCGGTCGTCCGGGACAGAGGGAAAGCGCGACTCATCGTCAACTCCTCGAAACCGCTGTGGAATCTGTGCGAACCGACGCCAATGACCGGCGTCATACCCGTCATGCTAACGGTCGTCAGCCGGGCGGGATACGGCGCGACCCGACGAGCGGGGAGCCGCCGGCCCCCGAGGGGACCGACGGCTCCGGGACCCGCCCTACCGGTGGCCGGCGTGGAGGTCGGTGACGAGCCCGTCCAGCGCGGCCCGCAGCGCATCGGAGTTCGCCTGGTCGAACCAGGTGGTACGGATGCGCTCGTTGCTCCCGCCCGGCGTCTCGTGATCGGCCGCGAGGCGCTCCAGCGAGTGGGCCCCGTCGCCCAGCGAGCGGCCCACCTCCTGGAAGACGCCGCGGACGAACCGGTCGGCGTCCTCGGCGGGGACGCCCTGGTCGGCGGCCCAGGAGACCAGCGTGGTGAGGAACGCGTAGTGGGTGGTGAGCGTCGACGTCAGCGCGGACAGCACGTTGAGCGCCGCCTCGTCCGCCACCGGCAGGGCCCCGCCCAGCCGTTCGAAGAAGGCGTCCACGTCGGGGTGCGAGGGGTGGACCACGGTGACCGAGCGGCGCTCGCGGATGGGCGGCAGCGGAATGGCGTGGGTCACCGTCGCGTCGGTGGCCAGCACCCGGCGCAGCTCGTCGGTGCCGACGCCGGGGATCACGTTGACCACGATCCGGTCGCCGGGCACCTCCAGCCCGGCCAGGGCCCCGCGCCAGTCCTGCCGGCGCAGCGCGACGATCACCAGGTCGGAGCCGTCCACCACCTCCTGGTTGTCGGCGCACACCCGTACGTCCTCGTACCGATCGGCCAGCTCGGCGGCGGTTCGGGCACCCCGCGGGGACAGCAGGACCTCCGGCCCCGCCTCCTCCCCGTGGCGCAGCCCCATCACGATCGCCCGGCCGATCTCGCCCACTCCGATGATGCCGATGCGCTTCACGATGACTGCCTCCGTCGGTTCCGATGGTCCAGGGGAGGCCGGACGGAGTCGGTCGTCGTGCCCGTCGCGGCCCTCATCGGACCGTAACCCCTGCGGGGCCCGGGCCGAGAGCCGAACGGAGGAAGCCGATGATCTCGGTCCGGGCGGCCGCGGCCTGCGGGACCAGGCCCGGCAGGCTCAGGAACGCGTGCGGGGCGCCCGGGTACTCGCTCAGCCGCACGGCGACGCCGGCCGACCGCAGCCGCTCGGCGTAGCGGCGGCCGTGGTCGGCCACCGCGTCATGGGTCGGCACCACCACGAGGGCCGGCGCCGGCCCGTCCAGTCCGGCCGGGTCGTCCAGGCTGTCCGCGTACAGCGGCGAGAGCGCGCGGGCGTCGGTACCGGCCGGGACGGCGAGCCGGCGGAACAGCTCCAGCTTCGGCATGGCGTGGGTGGCCTCCCCGAACTCGGCGGCCGAGGGGTAGTCGAACATCGACGCGGTCACGTCCACGGCGGGGTTGACCAGCACCTGCGCGCGCAGCGGCAGCCCGGTCCCGCCCGCCCGGATCGCGGCCAGCGCGCACACCAGTCCGCCGCAGCTCTCCCCGAGGAGGGCCGCACGCGCCGGGTCGACGCCCCACCGCCCGGCGTCCCGCAGCACGTGCCGGAGGGTGTCCCAGCCGTCCTCGACCGCCGCCGACAGGGGGGTCGTGTGGTCGAGCAGCCGGTGCTCGACCGAGACGACGACCGCGCCCAGCCCGGCGGCGACATGGCTGTTGATCCAGTCGCTCTGCGGGGCCGTCCCCACGAAGGCGCCGCCGTGGACGTGCAGGACCAGCGGCAGCGCGGTGCGGCCGGCGTCCGGCCGGCCGTCCCCGGCCGACGGCCGGTACACCCGGACCGGCAGCTCCCGGCCGGGCAGCGCCACCCGCTCCCAGCGGATCACGACACCGGCGGCGGGCTCCCCGGTCGCAACCCGGGCCGCGGCGGAGGCCCGGAAACGGTTCTCCGCCTCGCGGTAGGCGATCAGCTCCTCGGCGGATATTGCCGAGAAGTCCGGCTCCGGCGGCTGCGCGGCAGTCGCCGCGCTCGCGGTGTCCGCGGCGTTCATGGCATCGGTGGCGTTGGTGGCGTCGCTCATGTCTCCCATGTCTCCTGCTCCCCTTCCCCGGCCGAGGGCCGGGCGCGTGGCTGGTGGTCGTACGGGTGGAACGGGCTCGCGCACTCATTATGCACGCACCGCGTGCAATGGCGAGTGCGTTACCGCGTGCTCGCTCGCGCGCATTCGTTACACTGACCCGACGGGACGAGAGGGGCGACATGGCAGGCCGCAGACGTTGGTCGACCGAGGAGATCCTGGACGCGGCAGCGGACCTGCTGCGCACGGGCGACGCCGAGTCGTTCAGCGTGCGCAGACTCGCCGCCGCGCTCGGGACCGACTCCTCCAGCCTCTACCGGCACTTCCGCAACAAGACCGAACTGCTGCGGTCGCTCGCCGACCGCATCCTGGTGGCCGCCCTGGACGGCTACCGGCCGGAAGGGGACTGGAAGCAGCGCATCACGGCCCTCGCCCTGCGCCTACGGGGGGCCTTCGCCGAGCAGCCCCAGGTCGCCTCGATCTGGGGGCGCTACGCCTCGGGCGGCGCCGGCTCGCGGCTGGCCATGGAGGAGGTGCTGCAGGCCCTGCGCACGTCGGGCCTGCCCGACGAACGGATCCCGGCCTGCTACCACCGGATCGTCGTCCTGCTCTCCGCCCTGATCGCCGCCGAGGCCGGAATCGGCGGCATCACCTCCGAGGAGTACGACCAGGGCATGGAGCAGTTCCGCGTCGCGGTCCTCGGCGCCGACCCCGACCGCTTCCCCGCCCTCGCCCACTTCGCCCGCGACATCCGCCCCCTGGGGGTGGACCGCCAGGCGGCCTTCGAGGAGATCCTCGCCGCCCACCTCGCCCAGATCGAGATGGAGATCCCCTGACCGACCCTCAGCCCAGACGCCGGCGCGCCGCCGCCCTCGCGGTCGTCGAGGACGCGAGCCGCGGCGTGTTGACGGGCTCTGAGCCCCAGTCTGCGGATCGTATGCCTGGTGACCCCGCTGGCGCGGGGAGGTGTTCGACGGCACCCCAAGATGTGAGCGGATCGCCGGCTGACCCCCGCTGTCGCGGGGAGGAGAACCGCGGCCCGATGACCGCCCGCAACCGCTCCGGCTGACCCCCGCTGGCGCGGGGAGGAGCCGCACGACACCCCGCACCACGGGAACGCGTGCGGCTGACCCCGGCGGGTGCGGGGAGGAGGCCTCAGCCACCTCCCCGAGCTCCTCGCCGATCGGCTGACCCCCACGGGTGCGGGGAGAGTTGACGATCCGGCGCAGGGTGCGGCCCGGGTCCGGCTGACCCCCGCGGGTGCGGGGAGGAGAGGTCGAACGGGCGGCTCAGGCTCCAGCCTGGCGGCTGACCCCCGCGGGTGGGGGGAGGAGCGGGGCCGGTGTAAACGGCGTTTACACCCCGGCGGCTGACCCCCACGGGTGCGGGGAGGAGCGGCCGGTGGAACGCCCCGGCAACACCCGCTGACCCCCGCGGGTGCGGGGAGGAGGCGTCCATCTGCCTGGCCGAGAGCGCCTGCAGCGGCTAACCCCCGCGCGTGCGGGGAACAGGAGTCGGGCGCGGAGGCCGAAGGGGAAGAGGGCGGCTAACCCCCGCGGGTGCGGGGAGGAGCTGGAGCGCGGCGCGAGTGCCCTCCAGGAACGCGGCTAACCCCCGCGGGTGCGGGGAGGAGGCCTCCAAGCCCGTTCCCCGGGAGGAAGAAGTCGGCTAACCCCCGCGGGTGCGGGGAGGAGTCCGGCGCGGCCTCAGCGAGTACCTTCTGGGCCAGCTAACCCCCGCGGGTGCGGGGAGGAGTCGATAGCGACCGAGATGCCGTACGAGATCGCGGGCTGACCCCCGCAGGTGCGGGGAGGAGCAGGGGTGGCCTTCTGCCGCGATTCGGTGAACCGGCTGACCCCCGCGGGTGCGGGGAGGAGATGGCGGACCTCAGGACGGCGTAGCGCTGAACCGGCTGACCCTCGCGGGTGCGGGGAGGAGGAGGCCGTGTCCGGCAGCAGCACCGTGTCCGCCGGCTGACCCCTGCGGGTGCGGGGAGGAGACGGTGCGGATGCGCCGTCACCGACTGGACGGCGGCTGACCCCCGCGGGTGCGGGGAGGAGACGTCAATCCGATCCTGTCCGTGGACGCCGACCGGCTGACCCCCGCGGGTGCGGGGAGGAGGGCAAGTGCACCCAACCCATCTCGGCCATTCACGGCTGACCCTCGCGGGTGCGGGGAGGAGGGGGAAGGTGCCGTGCTCGACCACTGCTGCTCCGGCTGACCCCCGCGGGTGCGGGGAGGAGGGACGAAACTCATGATGCAGGATCACCCTGCCCGGCTGACCCCCGCGGGTGCGGGGAGGAGAGCGGCTCCCAAGCCTCGCGCGGCGCATGACCCGGCTGACCCCCGCGGGTGCGGGGAGGAGTGGCCGACCTCGACCCCGTCGTCCTTGCGGTTCGGCTGACCCCCGCGGGTGCGGGGAGGAGGACGAAGCCCGTGGCGTCATGGACAAGTTGGGCGGCTGACCCCCGCGGGTGCGGGGAGGAGAAGATCCCCGACGCCGAGTTCAACGCGAAGACCGGCTGACCCCCGCGGGTGCGGGGAGGAGGCCCTGTGGGGCGCAGCGATAGTGCTCGACCGCGGCTGACCCCCGCGGGTGCGGGGAGGAGCACCGCCACCCGCACCCCTTCGACGCATCGGACGGCTGACCCCCGCGGGTGCGGGGAGGAGACCGCGGCGGTCACGATGACGTCGCACAGCTCCGGCTGACCCCCGCGGGTGCGGGGAGGAGGTACCGGAGCAGCCCGGCCGGGGGTCAGCGGCCGGCTGACCCCCGCGGGTGCGGGGAGGAGACCGCCGCGAAGCGGAAACGGGAGCCGCGCGACGGCTGACCCCCGCGGGTGCGGGGAGGAGCTGCTCGCCGCCGCCAAGAGCGCGGCCGCGCGCGGCTGACCCCCGCGGGTGCGGGGAGGAGTACCTCGGGCCCAACGGAGAAGACCCGCAGTGCGGCTGACCCCCGCGGGTGCGGGGAGGAGGCCTCCGGCACGCTCGCGCCCCACGCCCGCGACGGCTGACCCCCGCGGGTGCGGGGAGGAGTTGGCCAGGCCCGCCCGGATCCGGGCGAGGGTCGGCTGACCCCCGCGGGTGCGGGGAGGAGCGCAGACGGTCACGGAGGAGACGCTGCGGCTGCGGCTGACCCCCGCGGGTGCGGGGAGGAGGACAGGCTCTTCGGTGACGGCCGGGTGCAGGACGGCTGACCCCCGCGGGTGCGGGGAGGAGCAGCCGTACAACATCGAGATCCTGCGCGACGCCGGCTGACCCCCGCGGGTGCGGGGAGGAGCAAATGCGGATGCCAGCCATTCCGAGTGCCGTAAGTGACGGCTGACCCCCGCGGGTGCGGGGAGGAGTGACGAAATCGTGATCGAATTTCACAAACAGACGGCTGACCCCCGCGGGTGCGGGGAGGAGCGTCCGGTCATCGGCGTCACCTCGTTGGCGTGCGGCTGACCCCCGCGGGTGCGGGGAGGAGCTCGGCTACGGACGGCGTGAGACGGTGGTCTGCGGCTGACCCCCGCGGGTGCGGGGAGGAGGGCGTTGCCTGCGGCGTCCGCGGCTCCGGCGACGGCTGACCCCCGCGGGTGCGGGGAGGAGAAGCGCGACTACCACCTCGATGCCTTCGGCGCCGGCTGACCCCCGCGGGTGCGGGGAGGAGTCCGACGCCCACGGGTCCGGCTCCGACTGAACCGGCTGACCCCCGCGGGTGCGGGGAGGAGGGGCGAGCAGATGAGGCCGAGGTTGTCGAGGTCGGCTGACCCCCGCGGGTGCGGGGAGGAGGTGAGGATGTCCTCGACGCGGTGGCGCTCGACCGGCTGACCCCCGCGGGTGCGGGGAGGAGGCCCAGGACTCTGCCGCGGCAGCGATCGCCGCCGGCTGACCCCCGCGGGTGCGGGGAGGAGCCCTTCGGCCTGGCCTGCCCCACTGGCTGCGCCGGCTGACCCCCGCGGGTGCGGGGAGGAGCCCTTCGGCCTGGCCTGCCCCACTGGCTGCGCCGGCTGACCCCCGCGGGTGCGGGGAGGAGGGTTCGGCGCGGCGGCCGTAGAGGTCGAGCAGCGGCTGACCCCCGCGGGTGCGGGGAGGAGCCGACGACCGGCCCGACACCCACGCGCAGCAGCGGCTGACCCCCGCGGGTGCGGGGAGGAGTACAGGCCGACGACCGGCCCGCCGATCCATACCGGCTGACCCCCGCGGGTGCGGGGAGGAGGCTTCCTGACCTGCGGCGCAGCGATGGCTTTGCGCTTTCTTGACCATGCTGGCGAGGTGTCGGATGCCTTGGCCAGGTGCGCCGTTCGGTGTAGAAATGTCAAGGATCGCTCACATGATGCCATGAGCGGTTCGGAGCCTGGGGTACGGCAGTTCGCGGGTATGGGAGGGGGCTGCCGGGCTCGACGAGGGGGGCGGGGCGAGCGCCACTCCTGAACAGCGACGGCAAGCCGGTATCCGTGTACTCGTGATGGTGGGCTCATTGCGCCTGGAGGCCGGTTCGATCGCCGAGGTCCCCGGTGCCAGGCCAGGTTCGGCGGTAGCCAAAAGTTCCAATTTAAGGGGTGGCCCAGCCTGTTTGGTGGTGCCTGGATCGTTACACGAACTACCCGGCGACGCCCTCCTGGTGCCTATGAGCTCGGGTGATGCGCCTCGGCCCCCGTCCGCCAGGTCCTCGTCTGCCATCGATTCCGATGAGAGGCCGCGAGGATTGTCAGTGGCAGCTGATACATCCTCAGGCGTGAGCAAGAACAAACCTGTTGGTGGCTTCGAGTCGGCCGGTCCCGACTCCCGCATGTGGGGCAAGAGCGCCGGTCTGCCCGGTCCCTACCCCGTGATCTGCCACCTCCTGGACGCGGCCGCCGTTGCGGGTGCGCTGTGGGACGCCGTCCTGAGCGACCGCATGCGAACGCGGATCGCCGGGGCCATGGGCGTAAGCGAGGCCGAGGGTGAGGCCCGGAAGATGGTGATGCTGTGGGCTGGGCTCCACGACATCGGGAAGATCTCGCTGCACTTCCAGCAGCAGGTCGCCGACGAGTTCGCGAAGCTGACGGGGGACCCGGCGTATGCGGAGGACAACCCGGCGGTGAAGCGCAGCGGGTACCTGAGGCACGAGACGGCCACGCACTGGGGGCTGGTCGAGTTCTTCAAGCAGTGCGGCTATCCGCTCCACAAACCGGTCAGGAAGTCGCCGGCCCACCAGATCGCCCAGCTGCTCGGCGGGCACCACGGGTGCTTCGCCCC
This sequence comes from Kitasatospora sp. Xyl93, assembly GCF_055383135.1. Taxonomy (NCBI): domain Bacteria; kingdom Bacillati; phylum Actinomycetota; class Actinomycetes; order Kitasatosporales; family Streptomycetaceae; genus Kitasatospora; species Kitasatospora sp. Xyl93. The sequence continues at coordinate 8,068,184 of NZ_AP029185.1, forward strand.
AGCGCTGCAGGTGAAGGAGATCAACAACCCGTCGGGCTACCAGCCCGCTCTCGGCACTGCGGAGGGCTGGCGGGAGCAGCGCCTCGCGCACGCACATGCGGTCCGTCGGACGGTCGGGGCCGACAAGCCGTTGGATTCCGTGCTGCCCGGTGAGCTGGCGGTGGTGGTCGCCGGGTTGGTCGTGGTGGCCGACTGGCTGGCCAGCCAGGTCGACGTCATCGAGCCGCGGATGCCCGGGGAGGACTGGAAGACCGGGGACTCCGAGCTCGCCGAGCACTTCGAGACGGCAGCCGAGGCCGCATCGGGGTGGGTTCGCGAAGCCGGTCTCGGGCGGGCGGCGTTTCCGGCCAAGCCCTTCACGCAGCAGTTCCCGTTCCCCCCGAACAAGCTGCAGGCAGACGTCGCGGAGTACCTGCCCAGGGTGGTGAAGGGGCCCGGACTGTTGCTGGTCACAGCCCCGACCGGCGACGGCAAGACCGAGACCGCCCTGCACGCGGCCTCCGTGATCGCAAGGGCCTCGGGCGCTTCCGGCGTCTACTTCGCGCTGCCGACGATGGCCACGGCGGATGCGATGTTCACCCGGGTCCGCAGGTTCGCCGAGGACAACGTCGAGGGCGATCGCGCGCTCACGCTGCTGCACAGCATGGCCTGGCTGAGCCCCGACTACGCCCCCGGGGAGGGTGCGACGGACGGCTCGGCCGTGCTCGCGGACACCGAGGCCGGCCAGTGGCTGCGTACGGGGCGTCGGGGTCTGCTCGCGCCGCTCGCCAACGGCACGGTCGACCAGGCGCTCACCGGCGTACTTCCGGTCCGCTACGGCTTCCTGCGACTGTTCGGCCTGTCGAACAAGGTGCTGGTGGTGGACGAGGCCCACGCCTACGGCCCGTGGATGCACAGCCTGCTGGTGCGACTGCTGGAGTGGCTCGGCGCGTTCGGCGCCCCGGTCGTGCTGCTGTCGGCGACGCTGACCGGCAAGGCGGCCTCGTCCCTCGTCGACGCCTACCGGCGCGGCGCGGGCTTCCGCGAGCCGTCCGCGGTGGAGCCCTGCTACCCGGGATGGCTGTTCGTGGACGCGGGCAGCGGAGAGGTGTCCACGCCGCGCGAGGTCGGCAGCAGCCGCGCCCGGACCCTGCGCCTGGAGACCCGCCAGGTCCACTGGGACGTCCGGGACCAGGGCGTCGCGAAGAAGCCCGGACGGCAGGGGCGCCGTGAGGCCCTGCGCGAGATCCTCGCACCGGTGACCACCGAGGGCGGCTGCGTCCTCGTCTGCTGCACCACCGTGGACGAAGCCCAGCGCACCTACCGTTACCTGGAGTCGGCCCTGCCCGAACTCGCCGCGCGCGACGGCGGCCTGCGGCTGCTCCACTCCCGCTACCCAGCCCACGAGCGGCAGCGCATCACCACCGAGTGCGAAACCGCGTACGGGAAGCCCGCGGACGACACGGCGGCGGCCACCCCGCGCGCGGGCTCGATCCTGGTGGCCACCCAGATCGTCGAACAGTCACTCGATCTCGACTTCGACCTGATCGTCTCGGACCTCGCGCCGTTCGCGCAGCTCCTGCAGCGGGCCGGCCGCGGCAAGCGCCACGAACGCCCCAACCGCCCGGCCTGGACCGGCGAGCCCGCCGAGCCGCGCATGATCGTGCTGGAACCGCTCGACGACGAGGGCCGCGTGGCAGCCCCCCGCTCATGGGGCACCGTCTACGGTGCCTCCCTGCTGCGCCGCACCAGCCTGCTGCTCGCAGGGCAGTCCAGCGGTGCGGTCGAAGTCCCGGGAGACGTCCAAGAGCTCGTGGACGACGTCTACGCGGACGACTTCGGAGCCGGCCTGGAGACGGCCGCCGCAGTGGAGCTCGACCGGATGGACGCCGAGCGCATCGCTTCGGAGGCGGCCGAGGAGCAGATGGCGGAGATCACCGTGATCCCGGCGCCGTGCGACGTGGTCGACGACCTGTCCGAACTCAGCGAGCGCAGCTTCGTCGTCTCGGACGACCTGCTGACCACCCGCCTCGGCGCGGACAGCGGCCGTGCCGTGTGCGTCTTCGAACGGGAGAACGGCTGGAGCCTCGACCCCGGCCACGATGTTCCGCTGCCCTCGGCCGCGGCGAACCGGGATGAAATCGCGTTGATCATGCGGCATACCGTGCCGCTGCCCGGCCGCTGGCTCGCCGGCCGCACGGACGAGAACACCGTGCCGAAGGCCTGGAGGGACCGGCCCCTGCTCACCGACCTGGCCCTGCTGCGCATGCGCCGTGACGGCGACCAGTGGACGGGCCGGCTGGGGGAGAGGCAGCTCATGTACTCGAACGTGGGAATTTCCGAGAACTGACGTCATAGGCACCGCACTTGACGATACGTTGGCTACGCCTGCCCCGGACAGGGCTGTCGCCCGTCCGGGACCGGCACGACCCCCGCTTGAGCGGGGACAGGTCTGCCGACACGGCCACTTCCTAGGCACCGCACGGCTCACCCCCGCTCGATCGCGGGGACCGCGCAGAGCCTACCCACCCTGTGCTCACCCGTACTCGCCTCGCCGGAGGCCGCATGCCATCCGCACCACTCGCACCACCCAGCTACAACCTCCTCGACGAAGCGTGGATCCCCGTCCGCTGGGTCCCCCGCAGGGAGGAGGACGACGAGGCCGCCACCCGCCCGCCCAGGGTCGGCCTGCGCGAACTCCTGCTGTACGCACACGAAATCGAACAGATCGCGATCGCCGACCCTCCCGCGCTCTCCGCGCTGTACCGCGTCCTGTACGCGATCACCGCCCGTGTGACCGAGCTCGACGAAGCCGGCCCCGGCGACTGGTCCGACCGCCGCCACGGCCTGGTCGACCAGGCGCGCTTCGACGAGAAGCAGGTCGCCGAGTTCACCGAGCACAACCACGGCCGCTTCGACCTCTTCGACCCCGAACGTCCCTTCCTCCAGGACCCGAGGCTGGCCGAGCAGTGCGACCCGGCGAACACCGCCGGCGTCGACAAGCTCATCACCACCCGCCCCTCGGGCAACAACCACTCCTGGTTCCAGCACGTCAACAGCACCGCTCCCGAGCTGCCCACCCCCGACCAGGCCGTCCTGCACCTGCTCGTCTGGCACTACTACGGTCCCTCCGGACGGTGCTCCAGCCGTACGGTCGGCGGCACCAAGGCGGCCAGCAGCAAGGCCGGCCCCCTTCGGAGCACGCTCTCCTACCACCCGGAGGGCGAGACGCTGTTCGAGACGCTGCTGGCCGGACTTCCCAAACCCCGCGAGAGCGTCTCCCGTGTCAGCGACCTGTGCCCGTGGGAGCGTGAGGAACTGCCCGACCCCGCAGCCGCTCCACCGCCGCTGAAAGGTCCGTGCTCCGGCCTCACCGCCCGCTCCCAGCACGCGCTGCTCCTGGTGCCCGATGCCACCGGCCGGTACGTCCGCGACGTCTTCATCACCTGGGCGAACCAGCTCAAGATCTCCCGCGAGGGCGACCCGTACCTGATCTGGCAGACCAGCAAGGAGGGAAACCTCTACCCCCGCCCCGCCGACTCCCGGCGCGCGCTGTGGCGTGATCTGGACGCCCTGCTGCTCAACAACCCCGCGGGCACCACCCGCCCATGCCGCCCCGAAGTGTTCCGCACCGCGCTGGAGGTCTCGGAAGACCTGAGGGTGCGCGCGCTGGGGTTCGAACAGGACGGACAGGCGAAGGACATCCAGTTCGTCGACGCGGTCACCCCACCGGTGCTCGGGCTTGCGGAGGAACCCACGGTCGCGGTCGAGATCGGCCGCCTGCGCGTCCTGGGGGAGCGGTACGGGAACCGGCTCGACCGGGCCGTCAAGAAGGCCTGGGCCGGTTTCACCACGGCCCCCAAGATCCGCGACTGCACCTGGGCCGTCGACGCCGCGGCCCGCTACTGGCCCGCCGCCGAGGCCGAGTTCTGGAAGCGCCTCGGCGAACGCGACTTCCACGGCGCCGCCACGGCCTTCCGCATCCTCGCGGAGAAGGCCTACGACACCGTCACCTACGGCGCGCTCGGCACCATGCGCGGGGCCAAGGCCTGCACCACCGCCCGCATCGAGCTGTACGGCGGGCCGGTGAAGCGCCCGGCCAGGACCGGGGGCGCCGACGGTACCGGCCGCAACACCAGTACGGAGGACGCATGAGCACGACCAGCACCATTCCGGGGCCCGCCAAACCGGCGGACGACGCGGTCGGCACACCGAAGGAGCCCGCCCTCATCCCCTCGCTGGGGCGGGCACGTGCCTTCACCGCCAGGATCGACAAGCGCAGTCACGAGGATCCCGGTGTCCGCGCGGCCCTGCGCCGTGGCGTCGGCAAGGACCTGGACGCGGTGCCGTTCATGCACCGCTACGTGGCCTCCTGGCTCACCGACGAGCAGACGCGCAGCCGCGACGTCCAGCGCGCCTTCTACACCGTCGCCTCCCTGATCGCCGCGCAGCGCCGCGACCAGTACGCCGCCGCGAAGGCCGAGACGTCGAGGAAGAACGGGTCGAAGGAGCAGCCGAAGGAGCAAGCGAAGGACGAGGAGGCGACGGCCGCCGGATCGCCGCCGGACGCGCCCGGCGCCCCGACCGACCGCGGGGAGGAAGCGGACCCCGGGACCGCCGAGCGGATCCCCCCGCGCAGCCTCGGCCAGGCCTTCGCCGACGGTGTCATCAAGGGCGGCCAGGCAGGCGGTCTGCGCGAGACCTCGGCCGAGACCCGCCTCAACCTGCTGAGCCGGCAGAGCGTCGACGGCCTGCACCGCCACCTGCCCGGAGCCGTCCGCCAACTGCGCGGCAGCGACGTGGAGATCGACTGGGCCCAGCTCCTCATCGACCTCTGCCAGTGGCGCCGCCGCTCCGGCACCGTCAAGCGGATCTGGCTCCAGGACTACCACCGGACCCTGCAGAAGGACGGCGAGCGCCGGGCCCGCGAGCACGACGACGACCAGAGCGAGGCCGCAGACGCCGCCGAGACCGAGGGCACGGACAGCGCCGCCTCCGAGGCCTGACCGCCACCCCGACCCCGTACAGGCCACCACCGCGAACCATCCGACCCCCAGGAGCAGAGCATGCCCGGCCCCGACCGCACCACCGCCCGCTTCCTCGACATCCACGTCGTCCAGAGCGTCCCGTTCGCCAACCTCAACCGCGACGACAACAACTCCGTCAAGACCGTCCGCTACGGCGACACCGAGCGCACCCGCGTCAGCAGCCAGTCCTGGAAGCGCGCCGTGCGCGAGTACTTCCAGCAGAGCTTCGGTGAGCAGGCCCTGCGCACCCGCCGCATCGGCGCCCGCGTCACCCGCCTCCTCCAGGAGCAGCACGGTTGGCCCGCCGAACTCGCCCAGCGCGCCGGCCAGCACGTCGCCGCCGGCAGCAGCATCAAGTTCGAGACCAAGGACTCGCCCGTCGTCACCACCAACGCCATGGTCTACGTGCCCGAGACGGCCGTCGCCGAACTCGCCGCCATCGCCCAGGAGCACCGCGCCGAGCTCGAAAGCGCCAAGGACATCAAGAAGACCAGCGACAAGAGCGTCCTGCCCAAGGAGGCCGTCGACGCCGTCCTGCGCAGCCGCAACGGCGTCATCAACCTCTTCGGCCGCATGCTCGCCGAGGTCGACGACGCGGGCGTCGACGGCGCCGTACAGGTCGCCCACGCCCTCACCACCCACGGGACCGACGTCGAACTCGACTACTTCTCCGCCGTCGACGACGTCACCTCCGCCTGGGGCGACACCACCGGCAGCGCCCACATGGGCCACGCCGAGTTCAGCGCCGGCGTCTTCTACCGCTACGCCACCGTCGACCTCGCCGACCTCGCGGCCAACCTCGGCGGCGACCGCGCCGCCGCCCGAGAGCTCGCCGCCGGATTCGCCGAGGCCTTCATCCTCTCCCTCCCGCGCGCCAAGAAGACCGCCACCGCCCCGCACACCATCCCCGACCTCGTCCACATCGCCGTCCGCAGCGACCGCCCGCTCTCCTACGCCGCCGCCTTCGAACAGCCCGTCGCCTCCCACGAGAGCGGCGGCTACGGCCCCGCCTCCCGCACCGCCCTCGCCCGCTACGCCACCGCCGCCCACAAGCTCCTCGGCAAGCGCGGCACCGTCACCGCGGCCTGGGCCAGCCTGGAGGACAAGGACCTCCAGGGTCTGGGCACCCGCGTCGACTCCTTCCCGCAGCTCATCGACACCGCCATCGACGCGGCCTTCACCACCGACCGCACCGGCGCGGACACCGCTGCCCGCCCCGACGCCGCCTCCGTCACCGCCGGGGCCGGAGCATGAGCACTCCCACGCGGGGACTGCTGCTGCGCCTGGCCGCGCCGCTGCAGTCCTGGGGCGAGACCGGCCAGTTCAACGAACGCGACACCGCGCCCTTCCCCACCCGCTCCGGCGTCGTCGGCCTGCTCGCCGCAGCCCTCGGCCGGAAGCGCGGCGAGTCCATCGACGACCTCGCCACCCTCTCGCTGACGATCCGCACCGACCGGTCGGGTGTGATCCTGCGCGACCTGCACACCGTCGGCGGCGGCCTGCCCGCCGCCCGCACGGTCACCACCGCCGAGGGCAAGAAGCGCACCGGCGCCACCGCCACCCTGCTGTCCCACCGCTACTACCTCGCCGACGCGGCCTTCACCGCCGTCGTCACCGCGGCTCCCGACCGACTCGACGGGTGGGCGCAGGCGCTGCGGAACCCGCACTGGCCGCCCTACCTCGGGCGCCGCTCCTGCCCGCCCGAAGGCCCGCTGCTGCTCGGCCTGGTCGACGACCCCCTGCACCACCTCGTCCACCTGCCGATCGCCCGACGGGCCCGCGCGGGTAGCAAGACCGTCGACATCGTCTTCCACGGCGACCAGCCGCTCGACCGCCTCGGCGACCACCCCCAGCCCGGGAACGACGACGGCAGCACCCCCGCCGGAGAGGTCACCGACGACCCGCTCACCTTCCACCCCCGACGGCGGGCCTATCGCGCCCGTCCCCGCTACCAGCGCACCCTCACCCTGCCCGCCGACCGCTGCAAGGGCCTCGCCACCGGCTACCTCACTGCCCTCGGCGACTACCTGACCCGGCACACCACCAGCCCCGAAGGTATCCCCGCATGACCCTGTGGCTCACCCGCATCGTCCCCGACCCGCGCAGCCGCGACGCCCGCCGCGACAGCGCCGGCGCGGTCGACCTGCACCACCGCCTGATGTCGCTCTTCCCCGACCAGCTCGCCGACGACGAACCGCGCCGCCGCCTCGGCGTCCTCTTCCGCTGCGAGTCCACGCCCGCCGGCGACCAGATCCTCCTCCAGAGCGCCGAGCGGCCCGACCTGGACCGCCTCCCCGCCGGATACGGCCAGGCCGCGACCAAGACCCTCACCCCGCTCCTCGAAGCCCTCCGGCCCGGCCTGCACATCCGCTACCGCATCGCCGCCAACCCCATCCGCAGGCCCAGCCGAGCCACCCGCGAGCTCTACCGGCTCAAAGCCGTCATCCCCCTCCAGGGCACGGCCGCCGACGACTGGTGGGCCCGCCAGGCGGAGTCCTCCGGCCTGGACCTCGGCACCCTCCACTCCAGCCCCCTCGAAGCCGCCAAGGGCCACCGGCGCAGCGACCAACGGCCCGTCAGACACGACCGCGTCCTGTTCGAAGGCACCGCCGCCATCACCGACGCCGACCTCCTGCGCACCCGCCTCATCGACGGCATCGGCAAGGGCAAGGCCTACGGCTGCGGCCTCCTCAGCATCGCCCCCCACCGGGGGCCGCAGTGACCGCCCGCCGCCCCGACCCCGGCGGTGCCCGGCGCAAACTGGCCGCCCCCACCGTCGCCATGCTGCCCCGCATCGCCGACTCCCTCTCCTTCCTCTACCTCGACATCGTCCGCATCGTCCAGGACGACACCGGCGTCTGCGCCGAGGTCACCAGCCCCCACCGCGGCACCGAGACCGTCTACCTCCCCACCGCCGCCCTCAGCTGCGTCCTCCTCGGCCCCGGCACCTCCATCACCGCCCGGGCGCTGTCCACCCTCGCCCGCCACGGCACCACGGTCGTCATCGCCGGATCCGGCGGCGTCCGCTGCTACGCCGCCACCGTCCCCGAATCCCTCAGCACCACCTGGCTCGAACGCCAGGCCCGCGCCTGGGCCGACGACACCACCCGCCTGGCCGTCGCCACCGCCATGTACGAGCAGCGCTTCGGCCCCGGCACCGCCCCGGCGGGCAGCGGCCTCGCGCAACTGCGCGGCCTGGAAGGCCAACGGGTCAAGGCCCACTACCGCCTCCTCGCCCAGCAGCACCGCATCGGCCGCTTCCGCCGCAACTACGACCCGAACTCCTGGGACACCCAGGACCCGGTCAACCTCGCCCTCTCCGCCGCCAACACCTGCCTCTACGGCATCGTCCACGCGGCCGTCCTCGCCCTCGGCTGCTCGCCCGCGCTCGGCTTCGTCCACAACGGCAACCAGCAGGCCTTCGTCTACGACGTCGCCGACCTCTACAAGGCCGAACTCACCATCCCGCTCGCCTTCTCCCTCCACGCCTCCCCACAGCCCGAAGCCGACGCCCGCCGCGGCTTCCGCGACGGACTGCGCCTGTTCCGCCTGCTGCCGCGCATCGTCACCGACATCCAGCGCCTGCTCGCACCGGGCCAGGACATCACCCTCCCCGACCCGGAGGAGCAACTCGTCGACCTGTGGGACCCGGTCTCCGGCCCCATCCCGGGCGGGGTCAACTACGCGGGCGAGGAACTGCTGTGAGGCGGCCGTGCCGGTGTGCCTACCCGTTCAGGGGGCAACCATGGCAGCGATGACCGTCCTGTCCGCCACCGCAGTCCCCGACCACGTACGCGGCGCGCTCACCCGATGGCTCCTCGAAGTCACCCCGCAGCTCTACGTCGGCACCATCTCCGCCAAAGTGCGCGAGGAACTCTGGCACGCCGTCAGCGGCTGCGTCGGCGACGGCGTGGCGGTCCTGGTCCACACGGCGGCCAACGAACAGGGCTTCGAGCTGCGGACGGCGGGCGAGCAGCGGCGAAAGCCGGTGGACTTCGACGGGCTGACGCTCGTTGCGATGGCGGGGGTGCAGGTGAGCGATGGTCAAGAAACGGCAAAACCCTAGAAACGCTGCAGGTCAGGAAGTGTCCTCCCCGCGCCAGCGGGGGTCAGCCGGCCGTCGTCCTCGGCCCGTTCGGAGACCGCGCGTCCTCCCCGCGCCAGCGGGGGTCAGCCGTAGGGCGCGAACCGGTCGGCCTGCGAGGGCGCGTCCTCCCCGCGCCAGCGGGGGTCAGCCGCTCGTCTTCGGCAAGAACGACCAGCAGGACACGTCCTCCCCGCGCCAGCGGGGGTCAGCCGTCACCATCCAGGCGGAGCCGCCGCCGAGGATCGTCCTCCCCGCGCCAGCGGGGGTCAGCCACCGAGCCGCCCAGGCCCCGTACGGCCACCGTCGTCCTCCCCGCGCCAGCGGGGGTCAGCCGGCCCTCAACGACCACTACCACGACGACCTGTGGTCCTCCCCGCGCCAGCGGGGGTCAGCCGGCACTGCTCGCCGAGCAGCACACCGAGGACCCGTCCTCCCCGCGCCAGCGGGGGTCAGCCGGTTGATTCTCCGACGGCGGGCACCACCTCGGCGTCCTCCCCGCGCCAGCGGGGGTCAGCCGGGGCTGCTCGACCACGTCCAGTCCGTGCGCGAGTCCTCCCCGCGCCAGCGGGGGTCAGCCGCAGCTGGGGATCTCGACTGCCGATCTGACGGAGTCCTCCCCGCGCCAGCGGGGGTCAGCCGTCGAGTCTCGACAGCTACCGGCGCAAGGGCCCGTCCTCCCCGCGCCAGCGGGGGTCAGCCGGGGCCTCGGCCGGGAACAGCCCTGGGTACAGCGTCCTCCCTGCGCCAGCGGGGGTCAGCCGGCCCGGCGCACGGAGGCGATCCGGGACGCCGCGTCCTCCCTGCGCCAGCGGGGGTCAGCCGTCCCCGGACTTCTCGGAGTGGATGACGAGGCCGTCCTCCCCGCGCCAGCGGGGGTCAGCCGACCCCGCGACGGGGCTCTCCGAGTGGTACGAGGTCCTCCCCGCGCCAGCGGGGGTCAGCCGCTCGCCGACGCCCAGGGCCGACTCACCATGCTGTCCTCCCCGCGCCAGCGGGGGTCAGCCGTGGGCCATGGACGATGTGCCCATGCTGCTGACGTCCTCCCCGCGCCAGCGGGGGTCAGCCGGGCCTGGTCAACATGCACGGCCAGCAGTGGCCGTCCTCCCCGCGCCAGCGGGGGTCAGCCGTCGGTCGTGCCGGAGTCGGTCTTGGCCGGGGCGTCCTCCCCGCGCCAGCGGGGGTCAGCCGAACCGCAGCGAGTACCAGATCGACGACTGGGAGTCCTCCCCGCGCCAGCGGGGGTCAGCCGAGCGCCTCCGCCACCCTGACCACCGGCGGGCAGTCCTCCCCGCGCCAGCGGGGGTCAGCCGACGTGGGCACGCGAGCAGGCCATCGACTTGGAGTCCTCCCCGCGCCAGCGGGGGTCAGCCGCCGCCTCCACCGGCACTTCTTCCCTCCCGACGGTCCTCCCCGCGCCAGCGGGGGTCAGCCGAGCAGGTACTCGGGCACTGGGCTCCCTACTTCGTCCTCCCCGCGCCAGCGGGGGTCAGCCGTGCATGCTGTCCAAATTCCCCGATTTTGGGCTTGTCCTCCCCGCGCCAGCGGGGGTCAGCCGTTGTACAGTGCATGGCCATCAGCAATTGCCATGTCCTCCCCGCGCCAGCGGGGGTCAGTCGGCGAACCCGCCGGTGGTGACCTCGGGGCGGTGGTCCTTCCCGCGCCAGCGGGGGTCAGCCGGCACGGCTGCAGGCCGCGTTCCGGGCGATCCCGTCCTCCCCGCGCCAGCGGGGGTCAGCCGCGCGCCGCGTCCATGGCCCAAGCCGTCTGGTCCTCCCCGCGCTAGCGGGGGTCAGCCGGGCCCGTCACTGCCGGCGATTATGTTGTCTGATCCTCCCTGCTCCGGGGGGATCGTTGCGACGCGTGACAGCACAAGGGCGGCAGGGTGGCCCCGGTCACGCGTGGGGGACGAGGGCGACCGGGCAGTGCACGTGGTGGATCGCGGCGTGGGCGACGGGGCCCAGGTGGGCGCCGAGCAGGGTGCGGCGGATGCGGCGGCCGATGACGAGGAGGCGGGCTCCGGTCGCCGCGTCCACCAGGGCGGTGGAGCGGCTGCCCTGGATCAGGTCGGCGGTCACCGACACCTCGGGGTGGCGCTCGCGCCAGGGGTCCAGCTGTTCGGCGAAGCGGGTCCGCTCGACGGCGGAGAGTTCGCCCTTCAGTCCGCCGACGGCCTGGAGCGCCATGTACTCGCTGGAGACCGGCGGGGACCAGATGTGCACCACCCGCAGCGGGGCCCGGCGCCGGATGGCGGCGTCGAAGGCGAAGGCCAGGACGTCGTCCATCGGGTGGGCCAGGTCGAGGCCGACCAGGACCGGGCCCTCGGGCTCGGCCGCCTCCGCCCGGACCAGCACCACCGGGCAGCCCGCCCGGCGCAGCACCTCCTGGCTCACCGAGCCGACCAGGAAGCCGCGCACCGCGCCGAGGCCGCGGGAGCCCAGGACGAGCAGGGCGGCCGAGTTCCCGGCCGCCTCCAGGGCCTCGGCCGGGTCGGTCGGGACGATCGACGAGGTGACCGGGCCGGGCCCGGCCAGTGGGCGCAACTCCTCGGTCCGGAACGCCAGTTGGTCCATCGCGTGCCGGTAGGTCTCCTCGCTGCCGACCACGTCCTGGCGCGGCCACGGCCAGGCCTGCAGGACGTCCAGCGGGCAGCCGCGGCGCCGCGCCTCGTGGGCGGCCCACTCGGTGGCGGCGAGGCTCTCGGGGGATCCGTCGTATCCGACGACGACGGGTTCGGTGGCGACGGGTTCGGTGGCGGCCGGTTCGGCGGGGACTGGCGTGGTGGCGGCGGGTTCGGTCATGGTCTGCTCCTCATCCGCGCAGGGTGTCCAGGGCGGCGGTCAGCCGCTGCGCCGCCTCGTCCGCGACGCCGCCGAGCCCGCCCCCGGGCCCCGCCAGGGTGACCATCGTCTGCGGGTCGACGGCCTCCACCACCGTGGCGCCGCCGTCCGTCCGCACCACCACGTTGCACGGCAGCAGCAGCCCGATGCGGGGGTCGGCCTGGAGCGCGCGGTGGGCGAGGGCGGGGTTGCAGGCCCCGAGGATAAGGTAGTCCTCGATCTCCGCACCGATCTTCTCCCGCAGGGTGGCCCGGACGTCGATGGTGGTCAGGACGCCGAACCCCTGCTCCTTGAGCGCGGCGGTGACCGCCTCCACCGCCTGCGCGAACGGCTGGTCGAGCCGTACGCCGAGACCGTATCCCATGGTTCCTCCGTAAGAATCCGGGCCGCCCCAGTATCGGCGGGCGCCGGGTCGGCCGCCTCTCGGAGCCGACCGCGCCGGGAGCGTTCGGCCGCCCCGGCGGCCGGCGGGGCCGTTGCCTCATGCGCCCGGGACAACGGGTGGCGCAGACTGCAGAGATCGGCGGGAGCCCGGCGGCGAAAGGGCGGACATGGCTGCGGAGATCACGCGAAGAGCCCGGTGGCGGCCGCGGTCCGGGCCGGCGGAGCGGCAACTGGCCGCGGCCGGGCTGTGCGCGCTGGTCTGCCTGGTGGCCGGCGGCCTGTGGGTCGGGTACGTGCTGACCCACCTCGGAGCACCCGGGACGGCGACGCCCGTGCGCCTGCTGCCGGAACTCGGCTACGGCCTCGCCGCCGTCGCCGGCGGGGTGCTGCTGCACGCCCACCGGCCCGGCAACCAGCTCGGCTGGGTGCTCCTCGCGTACGGGACGGCGGTGATCGTCCCGCTCGCCGCCCAGACCCCGCTCTGGGGGCAGGCGGCCGACTCGCACGTGGTCGGGGCGGTGGTGATCCTGGTGGGGGTGGGCTACCTCGTCGACGGCACCCTGTGGCACGCGCTGCCGTTGTGGCTGCCGTACGGGAGACTGCCGAGCAGGCGCTGGTGGTTCGCGGTCGGAGCCGTGGCCGTGTGGAGGCTGCCTCCGTCGCTCTACGTGCTCTCCGAGCCCACCGTCTTCGGCCGGCCCAATCCGTTCGCCGGCAGTGCCGTCGCGAAGTGGCTGGACGGCTTCAACGGCCGGATGCTCGATGCCCAGCTCGCCGTGTTCGTCGCGCTGACCGTCCTGGTGGTGCTGGTTCCGCTCGCCCGGATCCGCGGGGTGTCCCGGCGGCGCCGGCAGAACGTGCTGATCGCCCTCGGCGTGTACCTGCTGTGGGGGGCGGCCGACTTCGGCGACTACTTCGGACACAGCACGGCCTCGCTCGTCGCCTTCGCCGTCACCTCGGCGCTCTGGACGGTCACCCTGGCCGCCGTGGTGGTCCGGGACGGCTCCTGGCGGCTGGACCGGGCGGCCCGACGGGTGCTGGTCGGCCTGCTGGTGGCCGCCGGACTGGCCCTGGTGTTCCTGGCGGTGGCCCGACTGCTCTCCACCATGCTGATGCCGGGCCAGGGCCTCGGAGGACTGCTGGTGGTCGCCGCGATCTTCCTGCTGGCGGTCGGTCTGCCCCGGGGCGTGCACTGGACCTCCGGACTGGTCGACCGCTGGTACTACGGCTCGCGCGCGCAGCCGTACCAGGTGCTGCGCAGCCTCGCGGGCCGGGTCAGCCAGACCGTCGACCCGCAGGAGGTGCCGGCCGTGCTGTGCCGCACCGTGAGTGACGAACTACTGCTGCCCGGTGTGGAGTTGACCGTCACCACGCGCAGCGGTGAGCGGTCGCTGGCCGCCGTGGGCGAACGCTCCGGCAGCGGGGAGGGCTTCCCCCTGGTGCACCGCGGGGAACAGATCGGACGGCTCACCGTCGCCCCCCGCGAGGGGCAGCGGGTGCTGGACGACAGCGACCGAGACGTCCTGCGTTCGCTGGCCGACCAGGCCGCGCCCGCCGTCGCCTCGCTCCAGCTGACGGAGGACCTGCGGGCCAGCCGCGAACAGATCGTCGCCGCCCGCGAGGAGGAGCGCCGCCAGCTGCGCCGGGACATCCACGACGGCCTCGGCCCGATGCTGGCCGGGCTGCGGCTGCGCCTCCAGGGCGCCGCGGCGGTTGACGACCCGGCGTGCTACGCGGTGGTGCTGGACCGGGTCGCGGACGACCTCGCCACGGCGGTCCGGGAGGTCCGGCGGATCACCGACCGGCTCGGGCCCACCGCGCTGGGTGACTACGGTCTGTCACTGGCGCTGAGCCGGCTGGCCGAGACCTTCAGCGGCCCGGATCTCGCCGTCGCCACCCGGCTGGAGCCCGATCCGCTGCCGGCCCTGCCGGCCGCCGTCGAGGTCGCGGTGTACCGGATCACCGCGGAGGCGCTCAACAACGTGCTGCGCCACGCCCGGGCGGGAAGTGCCACGGTGTCCGTCCAGGTCGACGACGGGCACCTGGAACTCGACGTCGAGGACGACGGGCGGGGGCCCGGTCACGGCCCTCCGGAGATCCCGGGGGTGGGGCTCCGGTCGATGTCCGAGCGGGCGGCGGAGATCGGCGGCCGTTGCACCGTGGACGCCCTGCGGCACGGTACCCGGGTGCACGCGGTGCTCCCGCGCCGGCCCGCGAGCGGCTGACCCGGCGCCTCCGACCGCAGTGCCCGAGCGCCCGAGCACCCGAGCGCTCAAGCGGGTGAACGGGCGAGCGCCCGAGCGGGCGAGCGGCGACCGGCTCGGGCGCGCGGTGCAGCGAAGAGGCCCCCGGCTCGCGACGGGTGGCGGCCGGGGGCGGGGGACGGGATTCGTAGGGAACGAGGGGCGGCGGGGGTTCAGCAGTGGTTCGGCGGTGTGCAGCGGCGGTCGCTGCGGGTGCCGAGAGCCGTACCGGTGTCGGTGGTGACGGGGCGGCGCCGTCCCGCTCCCGAGGCGCCCTCGGCGCCCGGGACCGGGCACCGGCACGCCCGGGCGGCGGCGACGCTCACGGCGGCGAATACCGCGGCGGCACCGGCCGCCACCAGCGCCGCGCCGGCCGTTCTGTCGGTCATGGGGTCCTCCACGGGGTTCCGCAGGCGGTCCGCTTCGACCTGCTCCTCCATGCCACCGCCAGTAGTGCCCCAACCGCATGGGGCCACGGTCCCGTCCCGGTCCCGTCGTACGGATCGGTCGTCACGCACGGGTGGGGTGGTCACGCACAGGAGGGGTGGTCACGTACGGGTGGAGGGCACCGCACGGCGCAACCTGGAAGACGGCGGGAACGGGTTCGTTCACTAACATCGACAGTAGCCCCCGGCTATGTCGGGGCTTAAGGGAATCGTGATAGAGGAAATGCCCCACCATTCGCGCGACCGGCCCGGCATTTCCCGGAGATCCGCGGCGCGCGCGTGGAGCGACGGGACCGAGGAAAGGCGACTGAAGAAGGTGCGCAACCATGACCGCTGAGATGGATGCCGGGCACGGAACGGTGACGGGCACCCCGCTGCGCCGGCGCGGCGAGGCGCTGGAGAGCGCCATCTACGAGGCGGTCCTCCAGCAGCTCACCACCGACGGCTACGCCCGGCTGACCATGGAGGGAGTGGCCGCCGCCGCGCAGACCGGCAAGGCCGCGCTCTACCGCCGCTGGCCGTCCAAGGAGGAGCTGGTCAAGGACGCGCTGCGGGCCAGCCTGCCGCCGTCCGGCCCGGCCCCCGACACCGGCAGCCTGCGCGGGGACCTGCTGGAGGTGGTCACCAGGCTGCGCGCCGCGATGTTCAGCGAGCTCGGCGCCGCGGTGCGGGCGATCATGAGCGAACTCGACCACCAGCGGGCGCACGCCTTCGTGGAGATCGTGCTGGAACGGGTGGTCCGGCCGACGACGGCGCTGATCGCCGAGGTGCTGGACCGCGGCACCACGCGCGGCGAGGTCCGCCCCGGGGCGGTCACGCCGCTGGTGACCGACCTGGTGCCGGCGCTGATGCTCTACCGGATCAAGATGTGCGGCGGGGACGCGGTCCAGCTCGACCCGGCGGAGATCGTGGACGAGTTGCTCCTGCCGATCGTCCGCGCCTGACGGGCGCGGTCACCGGGCGGCGCCGCCATCCATCCGACAGTGCGGTCGCCGGATGGGTGTTCATCAGCCGGTGTGGTCATCCGCCGAAATCCCGTGGGAGTGCTCCGGGTGGAATTCCCACGGGATTTCGGCGGCCCCCGCGGGGCTCAGGCCCCGCTGTGGCGGAGCATGTCCTCGCGCTCGACGACCTTCACCCGCTCGCGCTGCTCGGCCTCGCCGAGCGCGCGCTCGTGGGCGTCCAGCAGCTGCCAGCCCGCCCAGGTGGTGAAGCGGACGCCCTGGGCGCGCAGGTGCTCCTCGACGGCCGCCGGGTCCGGCTCGGCGGCGCCGGGCAGGCGGTCGGCGGCGTGGTCGTCCAGCAGGCAGGCGACGGTCTCGTTGGCGTCGCCCTTGGTGTGGCCGATCAGGCCGACCGGGCCGCGCTTGATCCAGCCGGTGACGTACGTGGCGGTGCGGTGCGAGCCGTCGCCGTCCAGGACCCGCCCGGCCTGGTGCGGGACGGTGCCCGAGGCCGGGTCGAAGGGCAGCTTGGGCAGCTCGTCGGAGTAGTAGCCGACCGCGCGGTAGACCGACTGCACGTCCCAGTCGGTGAACCGCCCGGTGCCGCGCACGTTGCCGGTGCCGTCGAGCTCGGTGCGCTCGGTGCGCAGGCCGACCACCCGGCCGTCCTCGCCGAGCACCTCCACCGGGGACTCGAAGAAGTGCAGGTACACCCGGTGCGGACGGTCGCCGACGTCCCGGATCGCCCAGTTCTCCAGCGTCGAGGCGACCAGGTCGACGTGCTTGACCGCGCGGCGCTCGGCGATCGAGCCCTCGTCGTACTCGATGTCCTCGGGGGCGACGATCACCTCGATGGTGGGGGAGTGGTCCAGCTCGCGCAGCTCCATCGGGCTGAACTTGGCCTGGGCGGGGCCGCGGCGGCCGAAGACGTGCACCTCGACGGCCCGGTTGCGCCGCAGGCCCTCGTGGACGTTCGGCGGGATCTCGGTGGGCAGCAGCTCGTCGGCGGTCTTGGCGAGGATCCGGGCGACGTCCAGGGCGACGTTGCCGACGCCGAGGACGGCGACCTTCTCGGCCTCCAGCGGCCAGGTCCGGGGCACGTCCGGGTGGCCGTCGTACCAGGAGACGAAGTCGGCGGCGCCGTAGGAGCCGTCGAGGTGGATCCCGGGTATGTCCAGGGCGCGGTCGGCCATCGCTCCGGTGGAGAAGACCACGGCGTCGTAGAAGCGGTGCAGGTCGTCCAGCGCGAGGTCGTTCGGGTAGTCGACGTTGCCGAACAGCCGGACCTGGGGCTTGTCCAGCACCTGGTGCAGGGCCGTGACGATGCCCTTGATGCGCGGGTGGTCGGGCGCGACCCCGTAGCGGATCAGGCCGAACGGGGCGGGCATCCGCTCGAACAGGTCGATCGAGACACCGGGGGCCTGGGCGGCGTCGGACTTCAGCAGGGCGTCCGCGGCGTAGATGCCGGCGGGGCCGGCTCCGACGATCGCGACTCGGATCGGGCGGGGCATGACGAGTGGTCCTCCGGTCGGGCGCGGCGCAAAGGTGGTCCGAACCTTTGTAGCAAACCCTACGAATGACCAGGGAAGTAGGCGGTGGTGATCTATGACGTCATAGAGCCGGCCTATGGCTCGGGGCCGGCGGAGCGATCGGTGCTGACCGCCGCCCTTCGGTCAAGCCGCGGCGGGAACCAGGGCGCGCACCCAGGCGGGGTCGGGGTTGGTGTGCGGCCGGCCGTCGACAACGACGGTCGGGACGGTCTCGTTGCCGTCGTTGGCCGCCCGGACCGCGGCCGCCGCCTCCGGGTCGCGCCAGATGTCGACCCAGTGCAGCTGTCGGGCCGACCGGCCCAGCCGGAGGCGCAGTCGCAGGCAGTACTTGCAGCCGGGGCGCCAGTAGACCACCGGTCGGCCGTCGGCCGCGCTGCGGCGCCGGGCCTCCGCCGCGCCGATCGGTTCCGGGAACGGCAGCGGCGAGTGCAGGCCCGCGAGCGCCGCGAACAGCAGCAGGTGGAGCACGGCCAGGCCGGGACGTCCGCCGACGGCCGTTCCGGCCGCGACGGCCGCGCCGCAGAGCGCGAACAGCAGCGGCAGCTTCCACACACGTGTCATGACGGCCCACCCTATCCGGGAAGTCGGCCGCCCCGGGGGCGGTCAGGAGACCCCGGGCCGGATCGGCCCGTCGATGCCGGTGACGCTACGCGGCCGCCACGGACTGGGGGAAGGCGAAGACCCCGTCCGGGTCGTAGCGGCGGGCCACGTCCTTCAGCCGGGGCAGGTTCCCGCCGTAGTAGGCGCGGCCCCAGTCGGGCAGCGTGCCGTCGATGTAGTTGACGTACGCGCCGTGCGCGCCGAGAGCGGCCAGCCCGTCGCGGATCCTGTTCACGGTGGTCCGGACCCGGTCCTCGCTGATCGACGTGGCGCCGGCGTAGACCTGGGCGGTGGCGAGCGAGTCGCGGTGGGGGAAGGCGGTGGCGTCGGGGGCGAGTTCGCCGACGGCGCCGCCCAGGGAGTCGAGCAGCAGGTCGACGCCGGTGCGGCCGGCCATCAGCGCCGTGACCCCCGCCGGGTCGAGCGGTGCCGGTCCCAGTACCCGGGAGACCGCGACGAAGCCGGCCCGGGGCAGGATGCCGCCCTCCCAGGTGGGGTGGCACTGGGCGATGGTGTCGTTCGAGCAGCCCGCCATGAACTTCATGGCGCCGAGGTAGTCCCTGGGGGAGACGGTGCGCGAGGCCGGGGTGGTGCCGGCCGCCGTCACCAGGCGGTCGAGCAGGGGGTTCGCGCCGCTCGGGTCGCCCACGTAGCAGCCCACGATCCGGCAGCCGGGCGGCGTGCCGCCGGAGATCTGGCAGCTGGCCCAGAGCTCGTACGGGGCCGCGGCGACCCACTGCTGCCAGGCCCCCAGCACCTGGGTCACCGAGCCGGCCGGGAAGGCGAGCACGAAGACGGTCAGGCCGGGAGCGGGGGCGGTGGCGAAGGCGAACCGGGTGACGATGCCGAAGTTGCCTCCGCCGCCGCCGCGCAGCGCCCAGTACAGGTCGGGCTCCGTGGTGGGCGAGGCGGTGAGCAGGCGCGAGTCGGCGGTGACCACGTCGGCAGCGGTCAGCCGGTCGCAGGTGAGCCCGTACCTGCGGGTCAGCACGCCGAGGCCGCCGCCCAGGGTCAGGCCGCTGACCCCCACGGTCGGGCAGCTGCCGCCCGGGAGCAGCCGGCCCGCGTCGGCGAGCGCCGCGTACACCTCGATCAGGCGGGCGCCGGCGCCGATCTCCGCGGTGCCGTCGGGCTGCACCCGGACGTCGGCCATCCGGCGCAGGTCGATCACCAGGCCGCGGGCGGGGATGCCGTACCCGAGGTAGCCGTGGCCGCCGCCGCGGGCCGCGATCGGGATCCCGTGCCCGCGGGCCACGTCCAGGCAGGCCCGGACGTCGTCGGCGGACACGCACTGCGCCACGGCGGCGGGGAGCCGGCCGTCGTTCAGCGTGTTGTAGCCGAGCCGGGCGGTCCCGTACCCGGGGTCGGCGGGGAGCACCAGCCGGGTGCCCAGGCGGTTCCGCAGCGCCTTCCAGTCGGGCGGTGCGGCCGCCCAGCCGCGGTCGCGGGGCGGGAAGGCCACGAGTGCCCGGGCGGGGGTGCCGCCGGCGGCCACCGCCGTGGCGGCGGCGCCGAGGGCGGTGAGGAAGCGTCGTCGGTTCAGGTTCATGGCGGGCCCTTCTCCCGGCGTCCGGCGCACGGGGGCTTCCAGCCGATCGTCACGCGGCGACGGCGGTCGGGCCTGCGGAGCTGAGCCTTCCGGCGCACCGGATCGGGGAGGGGGACGGGAGAGGAGGGGAGGGGGTGGGGATGGGGCGGGGACGGGGGCCCGGGGCAAGGGCGGCCGCACCGACACGCACGGGCCGTGCTGTTGCTCGACTTGCCGCAGGCCGGGCGCTTGGATGGACCGGCCTGGTCAACGCCCGGACGCGGCCCGACGGCCTCCGGCAAGTGAGGAGTCACCACCGTGCACGACACCCCCGACCCCGCCGTCGTGGCCCGCCGGATCACCGAACGGCGCGAGCAGTTGGGCCTCAGCGAGGAGGCACTGGCCAACCGGGCCGCGATGGCCCCCCGCTACCTGCGGTGCCTGCTGGACGCCGGGCCCGCGTTCGATCCGGCGGGCTTCGTCCGGATCGCCGCCGCCCTCGACAGCACCCGCGGCGAGCTGCTGTCCGGCCGCGCCGACGCCCCGCCCGGGCAGGGCTCCCCCGGTCCGCGCCCCCGGCTGCTCGCCCTCACCGAGCAGGACTGCTGGCAGCTGGTCGGCGGTCACGGGATCGGCCGGATCGCCCTGCCGGTGGAGCCCGGGCCGGTGGTGCTGCCGGTCAACTACGTGGTGGACGAGGGCTCCTTCGCCTACCTCACCGGCGAGCACGACGCGGCCGCCCCGGAGGAGGGGGCCGCGGTCTCCTTCCAGGTCGACCGCATCGACGAGTTCCTCGGGCGCGGCTGGAGCGTGCTCGCCATCGGTCCGGCGCACTACGTGGACGACCCGGTCGAGCTGGAGCGCCTGGCCGGCCTGCCCGGCGCGGCGCCCTGGGCGGGCGGGAGGCGGCCGCGCTGGGTGCGGATCCGCCCGGACGAGATCAGCGGGCGGCAGCTGGTCTCGGGGTGAGGCTGCGGCCGTTCCGCCGGGCCCGCCTCCCGCCCGCAGCCGGTTCGGTCGCCCGGACCCGCGAAGACCGCCCATGTCCCGTACGCTCGTAGGGAGTTGGGCGAGAGGCGGCTCGCGTCCGGGCAGCGGCGCCGGGTGCGGCGGACAGCGGTCCGGCCCGTGGACGGGCGGGGCGATGACTGGTAAGCAGACCAGTGGCGGCGGGGCCGTGCCGGCCGCCGTCCGGGTCGTACCACCAGGAGAGCAGGGGCGATGCGCAGAGTTCTGATCGTCGGAGCCGGGCAGGCGGGGCTCCAACTGGCCCTGGGGCTCCAGGCCCACGGCTACGACGTGACGGTGCTGACCGACCGCGGCCCGGAGGAGGTGCGCGACGGGCGGGTGACGTCCAGCCAGTGCATGTTCGACTCCGCGCTGCGCACCGAGCGCGCCCTCGGGCTGGACCTGTGGGCCGACCGGGCGCCGCGGATCGAGGGCGTCGGGCTGTCGGTCGCCGGGCCGCAGGGGGAGCGGCTGATCGACTGGGTCGGGCGGCTGGACGCCTACGCGCAGTCCGTCGACCAGCGGCTGAAGATGTCCGCCTGGCTGGAGCTGTTCGCCGAGCGCGGCGGCCGGGTCGAGCTGCGCCAGGTGACGCCCGCCGACCTCCAGAACCTGGCCGGCTCCTACGACCTGGTGCTGGTCGCCTCCGGCAAGGGCCCGCTGGCCTCGCTGTTCGAGCGCGACCTCGTGCGCTCCCCGTACGAGCGGCCGCAGCGCGCGCTCGCCGCCAGCTACGTGCACGGGCTCGGGCCGCGCCCCGAGCACGACTTCCCGGCGGTGCGCTGCGACGTGGTGCCGGGCGTCGGGGAGTTCTTCGCGGTGCCGGCGCTGACCGGGACCGGGCCCTGCGACATCCTGCTCTGGGAGGCCCAGCCGGGCGGCCCGGCGGATGCCTTCGACGGGATCCGCGATCCGGCCGAACACCTGCGGGTGACACTGGAGTTGATGAAGACGTTCATCCCCTGGGAGTACGACCGGACCCGCTCCGGCGTCGAACTCACCGACGCCGGCGCCACGTTGGCCGGGCGCTTCACCCCGGTGGTCCGCCACCCGGTCGGCGAACTGCCCGGCGGCGCCGCGGTGCTGGGCGTCGCGGACGTCGTCGTCCTCAACGACCCGATCACCGGCCAGGGTTCGAACAACGCCGCCAAGTGCGCCGCCGACTACCTGGAGGCGATCCTCGCCCACGGCGACAAGCCCTTCGACCGCGACTTCCAGCAGACCGCCTTCGACCGCTTCTGGCGGACGGCGGGCCCCGTCACCACCTGGACCAACGCGATGCTCGCCCCGCCGCCCCCGCACGTCCTCGACCTGTTCGGCGCGGGCGGCCGGGTACCGGCCGTGGCCGACCGCTTCGCCAACGGCTTCGACGACCCGGCGGACCTGGACGACTGGTTCCTCGACCCGGCCGGGGCGGCCGCCTACCTGGCGTCGGTCACGGCGGGCCGCTGAGTCACGGCGGGCCGCTGAGGTCACGGCAGGTCTCCGGAGCACAGCAGGTCTCCGAGGTCACGACAGGGGTTCGCCGAGGTCACGGCAGGTCACCGTAGGGTCAAGCTCTCCCCAAGTCCCGTACGGGCCCCCGTCGATCATGGTGGGTTCTTCTCGCCCCCTCGCGGAGGGGGACCATCCGGCGCGGGGCAACGGCCGGGAGAGCGATCCGGACGGCAACAGGAGAAGAGCAGTGGCGGTCGACGGGGGCAACATGGCCCAGGCTGTGATCGATACGGCGTACAACGAGCGCAAGCGGCTGCACACCGGCCGCAGCCGGACCGTCGCCGTGGTCTTCTTCGGCCTGCTGATCGCCCTCGGCTTCTTCCTGGCGCTGGTGGTCGGCAAGTCGGACCCGAACACCCCGCCGACCTGCGACGGCAAGACGATGACCCGACACAGCGAGTGCCGGATCTGGTCGAGCCGCGGGGGCGGGGGCACCTACTCCTACGACGAGATGATCGACCGGCGGGAGTCCGGCAACGGGGTGTGGCGGATCGTCGGCTTCGGCGGCGCCGGCCTGGCCGCCGTCCTGATGGTCGTCTCCATCGCCAAGCTCAACCCGAACCGCCCCTGGGGCCGGCCGGTCGGCGCCGCCTGCCCGCGCTGCCGGGAGCCCAACCTGCGGGAGAAGCACACCACCCACAGCGTCACCCGGGGCCGTACGACCTACCGCTACAGCGGCATCGTCACCCTCTGCACCCCGGCCTGCGGCTTCTCCGCGATCCGCCAGAGCTGACCTGCGGCCGGGGCCCCTGTCCGGGCTCCTGTCCGGGGCCTGCTTCCGGGCCCGGGGCCCGAATAGGTCCGGCCGCTCCCACCGGCTACGCTCGGTCCCCGGCGAACGAGCGACGGGGTGGACCGAGTGGGCAGGTGGGAGCGGGCGCTGGACGCGGCCGGCGTACGGGAGGCCGGGCTGCGGGCCGACTACGCCCGGCAGCGGCAGCAGATGGCCCGGTACCGGCGGGAGGCCGCGCTCGCCGCCGAGTTGCTGCTGCCCGCCCGGATGGTCCCGCACGTGATCGCCGCCGCCGCCTTCATGCACCGCACCGACACCCTGCTCGACAGCGGCCCGCTCGCCGAACGCCGGGCGGCGTCCGCCCGCTGGCAGCGGCGGGTCACCGACGGCCTCGCCGCCGGCCGAACCGACGACCCCGAGCTGCGCCCCCTGCTGAACAGCGTCGACGCCCACCCCGTCCTGCGGGACCGGGTGCTGGACTTCGTCGCCGCGACCGCCGCCGACCTGGACTTCACCGGCTTCGCCACCGAGGAGGACTACCAGGCCTACGTCGACGGGTACTCGCTGCCCGGCTTCATGGTGGTCGCCGGCCTGATCGGCCCGGACGGCGACCAGCGCGACTACCGCGCCGCCTGCCGCACCTTCATCGACGGCAGCCAGCGGCTGGACTTCGTCAACGACCTCGCCGAGGACCTCGCCGACGGCCGGCTGACCGTCCCCGAGCGGACGCTGGAGGAGCACGGCGTCACCCGCGCCGACCTGGAGCAGGGCCGCGACCTGCCCGCCGTCCGGGCGCTGCTCACCGCCCTGCTCGACCGGGCCGACCGCACCCTCGCCGAGGGCCGGGCCGTCGTCGACCGGGTGCCGCCCGCCCACCGGCCGATGGTCCACTGCATCGTCGGCGTGGAGGAGCTCACCAGCGCCGCCGCCCGCGCCGACCTCGGCGCACTGTTGCGCCGCTCGGCGAGCCCGGCCAAGCCCGCCGCGCTGCGCCTGCTGGCCCGTGAGTACCTCCGGGCCCGCCGCCTGCGCGGCTGACCTGGTCGGACGGCCCGCCGCCTGCGCGGCTGACCCGCCTTGCCACCTCCGGCCCGGCTGACCGGCCCGGATGTGGCAATCCGGTGTGTGCCGCCCCGGTGAGGGCGGGCGGAGCCGGCGTCCACAAACGGAACCACCCTTTGTCGTAGGCGATCCGGCGGGTCCGTCAGCTCTCTGTCCCGGGCCGGACGGCGTGGCTAGCATGAGCCCGCTCAGCGAAAGGACCCATCAACACCAATCATTGGGAGGACCCCCATGAGTGCCTTGATGACCGCCGTCCGCGACGCCGGCCCGCTGGAGATCGACGAGGACGCCATCGTCTTCGAGGACGCGTTCGACGCCGACCTCACCCCGGTCGCCTGCCTCGCCGACCCGTGGGTGACCTACGTCCCGACCCGCTTCCCCTGTGAGGTCGACTTCTGATCCACCCGGATCCGGACGAACAGTGACCACGGTGGGGCCGGGGAAGGACGGAAACCATGCGCACACCGCCCGACCCCGGCTCCGCCGCGGCCCCGGGACACGAGGAACTCCGGCGCCGGGTCGAGGAACTCGCCGCCCGGGCGCCCGGGCCGCACCGCCCGCCGCGCACCGACGGCCAGTGGTGGTACCTCCGGGACCCCCGGATGCCCGAGCTCGCCCACGGCTGGAAGCTCCACCTGTCCGCCCGCCCGGACGGGTTCACGGCCCTGCTGGACACGGTGCTCCCGATCCTCCTCCGCCGGGTCTGCGACGTGAAGTTCGCGATGAGCACCGAGGCGCTGTGGGAGCTCAACAGCGGCCGGCACGGCGCCGCTGCCGTCGGCAAGGCCGTCACGGTCTACCCCCGGCCCGAGGAAGTCCGTTCCCTGGGGCTGGAGTTGGCGCAGGCGCTGGCCGGCCGGGAAGGCCCCGCGGTGGTCAGCGACCGCCGGGTGCGGCCGGACGCCCCGGTGCACTACCGCTACGGGCCGTTCCGCGTCACCGACGACGAGGCGCAGGCCGGCATGACCGGCCCGGACGGTTCGCTGTTCCCCGGCCTGGCCGAGCCCCGCTACCGCCGGCCGCCGTGGGCGGACGACCCGTTCGAGGCGCCCGGCACCCCCGCCCGTCCGGCGACCACCCGGGTCGGCGCCGGCCGCTACCGGATCACCGCCGGCATCACCCGCGCGCCCAGCGGCCACGTCTACCGCGCCGTCGAACTCGCCACCGGCCGCGAGGTGGTGGTCAAACAGGCCCGGGCCTTCGTCGCCGAGGACGGCGCGGGGACCGACGCGCGCGGCCGGCTGCGGCACGAGCGGCGGGTGCTCGACGCGCTGGCCGGGGTGCCCGGCGTGCCCGCGCTGGTCGACTACTTCCGGCACGGCACCGACGAGTACCTGGTCAGCGCCGCCCGCGGAGTGACCGACCTGCGCCGCGAGCTGCTCACCCGCGGACCGTACGACGCCGCTGCCGGCGCCGCCGAGGACGGGCGGGACTGGTGGACGCTGGCGCGCCGGCTGCTGCGGGTGCTGGACGCGGTGCACGCGCGCGGCGTGGTGGTCTGCGACCTCAAGCCCGCCAACGTGGTGCTCGACCGGGACGGCCGGCCCGCGCTGGTCGACTTCGGCGTGAGCGCCCTGGCCGGCGACCGCCCGCCGGGCGCCACCGCCGGGTACGGCCTGCCGGGCGCCACCGGGCAGGACCCCACCGAGGACCACTACGCGCTGGGCACCACCCTGCACCACGCCCTCACCGGCCTCGACCCGGTGGTGATCGACCCGGACCCGCCGGTCAACCGCGACCGCACCCTGGCCTGCCTGCGCGCCGCCCTCCCGGAGCCCGGGCACCCGGCGGCGGAGCTGGTCCGGGGCCTGCTGAGCTTCGACCCGGCGCGCCGCGCCGCCGCGGCCGCCCAGCTGCGGGAGGGCACCGCACCCGCCCGACGGAGCGCCCCCGCCGGACGGGCCACGGCCCGGCCCGCCGAGGCGCTCGACCACACCGTCACCACCTGCGTCCGGATGGCCCGCGAGCTGGTCACCGCCGACTCCGGCGCGGAGCGGCCCCGGACCCTGCTCTCGCTGTACGACGGTGCGGCCGGCCTCGGGCTCGAACTGCTCCAGCACCCGGACCGCCCGGACGCCCGGGCCGCCGCCGCCGAGCTGGCCCGCTGGACGGCCGCCCACCCCGCCCTCGACCACCTGGACGGCTCGCTGTACCAGGGCCGTACGGGCGTCGACCTGTTCCTCGCCGAGGCGGCCGCCCTGCTCGGGACCGAGCCCCCGGAGCCCCGCCGGTACCAGGGAACGGGCGTGGACCAGATCGCCGGCACCGCCGGGATCGGCACCGGGCACCTGCTGCTCGCCGCCCTCGGCTCGGCGGGCACCGGGGCGGCGGCCGACGGCCCGGCGGCCGAAGCGCACCGCGCGGCCGCCGCCGACTGCGCCGCCGAGCTGGCCGGCCGGCCGCTGGACGACCTCGGGGAGGAGCCCAACCCCGGCACCGCGGCCCTCGCCGAGGGCTTCGCGCACGGCCGCGCGGGCGTCGCCCACTTCCTGCTCGCGATGCCCGACGAGGCGTCCCGGCACAGCGCCCGGCGCATCGTGGACGGCCTCGCCGCCGACCTCCCGGGCATCATGGCCGCCGCCCGCGCGCCCGGGGCGACCCGCCGCTACCTGGCCTGGTGCCGGGGCCTGGCCGGGCTCGGCACCCTGCTGGTCCAGGCCGGCCGGCGGTACGGCGACGACGACCTGCTCGCCCTGGCCGCCGAGGCGGCCGACACCTGCCGGACGATCGGGCCGAGGACCGCGCAGGTCTTCCGCTGCTGCGGCCTCGCGGGCGTCGGGGACCTCTTCGTCGACCTCGCCGTGGCCACCGGCGAGGCCCGGCACTGGGCGGCCGCCGAGGACCTGGCGGGCCTGATCCTCACCCGGGCCGGCGGCCCGCCCGGCCGGCCGCTGCTGCCCGGCCGCCGGCCGGACGCGGAGGCCCGCGCCTGGGCGGTCGGCACCCCCGGCGTCACCACCTTCCTGCGCCGCCTCGCCCGGCGCGGCGGTCCGGTCCCGGGGCAGCTGCCGATGACGTGAGCAGCCGTACGGGTCGGGCGGTGGCCCTGCCCGGCCCAGGATCGCGCCCGGCCTGCGCCCGCGCCCGCGGCCGCCCGGCGCCGTACCGCGCCGTCGGCCGAACGCGTGAGGCGCCGGAGGTGACGCCCCGCCGGGCCCGCCGTGCGGCAACAGGATGGGTACGACCCGTGCCGTCGAGGCCCGGGCGGACCCGAGGAGCAGCCGCATGACGACGGTGCAGTCCGAACCGATGACGCCCCAGGCGGCGATGACCCTCGCGGCGATCGCCGCGACCGCCGCCGCCACCCGGCCGTCGGGGGAGCAGGTGTCGCAGCAGTGCAACCGGGCCTTCCTGGGCCTCAACCAGCTGCTGCCCGACTCCTCCCTCGCCACCCGGGGCACCTGGATCCTCAACTGGATCGCGATGAGCCCGGCCAACGCCAACATGGCCTACCTGGCGCAGAACCGCGACGGCTCCAACCAGTTCGCCGTGGTCCTGCGCGGCACCGTCGGCACGGTGACCGACCTCCTGGAGGACCTGGACGTCGGCACGGTGGTCCCGTTCGGCTTCGCGGGCTCGTCGAGCGACCCGGCCTCGGTCTCCAAGGGCGCGATGACGGCCTTCAGCCAGGTCCTCACCATGAACTCGGTCGGCGTCACCCTCGCGCAGGCGCTCGCCGGCGTCCTCGCCAAGGCACCCGCCAACCCCACCGTCTACGTGATCGGGCACAGCCTCGGCGGCTGCCTCGCCACCATGGTCGGCGCCTACCTCCAGGCGCAGTCCTGGCCGGGGAACCCGCAGTTCGGCCTCTACACCTTCGCCGCCCCCAGCGCCGGCAACGCGGCCTTCGCGAACCACCTCACCGAGGAGCTGTCCTGGGTCGTCAACCAGCGGTACGTCAACTGCTGGGACATCGTGCCGCTGGCCTGGACCAGCCTCGACGAGGCCAAGAAGTGGTACCCCGACAAGGGCCCGAAGGCGAACGAGGACGTCCGCGCCGTCATCTCGGCGCTCGCCGGACTGCCCGGGCCCAACGTCTACGCCCAGCCGGGCCCCGCCGTCCCGCTGAACCAGCACTACGTGCCCGATCCGGCCCTGGTCAAGGGGTCCCTGCAGGACTTCATGGGCCAGGTCGCCTACCAGCACGCCAACGACACCTACCTGGGCCTGCTCGGCGCCCCCGACGTGCCCTCCGGGCCGGTGGTCACCGGCATCGGCCCCGACACCGGCGGCACCGGCAACCAGGTCACCGTCACCGGCACGGGCTTCAACGCGGGCCAGGGCGTGGCCCTGGACTTCGGCACGGTCGCCTGCCCGCGGATCGCGGTCAGCACCGACGGCACCACGATCACCACGTACCCGCCCGCCGGGGCCGGCGTGGTCCCCGTCCGGGTCACCACCTTCCTCGGCACCTCGCCCGCCGTCGCCACCGCGCAGTTCGCCTACGAGGGCGCCGCCCCGGTGCGGGTCACCGCCATCAGCCAGGACCACGGCCGGACCGGCACCCCCGTCACCGTCACCGGCGTCAACTTCGGATCCGACGCCAAGGTCTTCTTCGGCGACAACCAGGCGGTCGGGCAGGTGACCCCGCCGGACACGATCGCGGCCACCGCACCCGCCCCGACCAAGGGCGTCGGCAAGCCGAAGACCGTCGACATCACCGTGCTCTCGAACGGCTGGTCCTCCCCGGCGAGCCCCGCCGACGAGTTCACCTACGAGGAGCCGGCGGGCCCGGAGCGCGGGTGACGCCGGCGTCGGAACGGTCGGGCGCGGAGCGGGGACCGCGGGCCGGAAGCCCGCGGCGGCCGGTGGACCGGCGGTCGAGCCGGACCGGTCCCGAGCCGCCGGGGAACGGGATCCCGGCCAAGATTCCCGAACCCGTATCCCGCCCGCCGCCCGCGGGCTAGAGTCTCCTCGGGCGGCGCGAGCCCGGGTCCGAGACCCGCCGGCGGCGCACCCACGGGGGGCCCGGCACATCCCGCAGTACTCGCTTCGCAGGCACACCGTTCCGTTCCGGCCGGCACGCCTGCCGACTCAAGGGAGAACGCCATGTCAGACACCACCGCGTCCCGCACCGAGGCCCTCGACCTTCAGGACCTCGACCTCAGCGACCTGACCGTCACCGCGCTGCGCGACACCGTCGCCCTGCCGGAGAACGGCGCTTCGTGGGGCTCCTGTTCCTGCCAGGCCTCGTCCTCCTGCGCGCAGCCGCAGGACTCGATCGCGCCGATCGTCTGACGATCGCCACCCGGGCCCGGCACTGAGCCGAGCCTCCCGGCCCGGCCTTCCGAGGCCGGCGCCACCGCACCATGACGGGCCCGGCGCGTCCACCCGACGCGCCGGGCCCGTCCCGCTCACCGCACGACCGCCGTACGGCGCGGGCGGCCTCGGCGACGGTCTTTGGAGTGCCGCCATGACGGATGACGAACTGCGGCGGATCCGCTCCTTCCTGGCCGGCTCCGCACGTCGGCGAGCCGAGCGTACGGTCGAACTCCCGGGCGGGGTCGCGGTGTTCGACGACACCTTCGCGGACTCGTGGTCGCACAACCAGGTGCTGCTCGACCGTGCCGACGGTGCGCCGGCCGAGCTGCCCGGTCTGGTGGACGGGGTGATGGGTGAGCGGCCGTTCCGTCTGGTGACCGTGCTGGACGGGGACTTCGGGGAGGCGTGCGCCGAGCCCTTCCGGCGGGCCGGTTACCGGCACAGCAGCTACCTGGTGATGCTGCACACCGGCCCGGTCCCCGCCCCCGGCGACGGCCGCGGCGTCGAGGAGGTCGGTCTGGAGGCGATCCGGGCGCCGCTCGCGGCGAGTTGGCGCGCGGCGCTCCCGGAGGCGGACGAGGAGGTGGTCCGGATGCTGGTCGACCGGCGGGCGGCCGGCCGGCGCGGGGCCGAACGCGTCCAGCTGCTCGGCGCCCGGGCCGCGGACGGCGAGGTGGCCGCCTGGACGGACCTGTACCTCGAACCCGCCCTCGGGATCGCCCAGGTCGAGGACCTGATGACCGCCGAGGCGCACCGGCGGCGCGGCCACGCCGACGCCGTCCTGGCCGCCGCGCTGCGCCGGGCGGCGGACGCGGGCTGCGGCACCCGCTTCCTGATCGCCGAGTCCGACGACTGGCCGCGCCGCTGGTACGGCCGCCGGGGCTTCGCGGTCATCGGGCGCACCCACGGCTTCGCGCGCACCTGAGGCGGCCCGGCCTCAGTCCGCGAGCCCCAGCGGGTCGGGGGCGTCGGCGAGGAGCTGGGGGCCGTTGTTGCGGACGCTGTTGACGGTGGTGGGAACCGCGCGGACGCGCAGGTCACCGTCGGCGGGGCGGCGCAGCAGGTGGTGGAGTTCGGCCGGGTCGGTGTGGGCGGGTGAGAGCCAGGTGGCGAGGTCGTCGAGGGCGATGGTGAGGGGCATCCGGTCGTGGACGCGGCCCGCGGAGTCGGTGGCGTCGGTGGTGATGACGGTGGCGGTGGCGAGCCAGGCGAGCGGGTCGTCCTCGGGCAGGGTGCGGTCGCGCCAGAACTCGTAGAGGCCGGCCATCAGCATCACGCCGCCGGTGCTGAGGAAGTACGGCTGCTTGTACTTCTTGCGGTCGGCGCCGGCCGGGACGTCGCGCCACTCGAAGTAGCCGTCGGCGGGGATCACGCAGCGGCGGGCGGTGAAGGCCTTGCGGAAGGCGGGTTTGGTGTCGACGGTCTCCGAGCGGGCGTTGATCATGCGGGCGCCGCCGGACGGGTCCTTGGACCAGGACGGGACCAGGCCCCAGCGCAGCGGCCGGAGTTGGCGCAGGATCTCACCGGTGTCCCGGTCGACGCGTTCCAGGACGGCCGGGACGGGGTCGGTCGGCGCGACGTTCCAGCTCGGCGCGAAGGTCTCGGCCGGGTCCCACCGGAGTTCTCCGAGCAGTGAGACGAGGTCCTGGGGCGTGGTGGTGGAGACGAAGCGGCCGCACATGGCCCCAAGCCTCCCATGCCGCACGCTCGAAGGTGCGGCCGACGCCGTTCAGCGGGACGCCCGCGCGCCCGGGGTGTGGCCGAAGGCGCGGCGGAACACGTCGATGAAGGCGCTGGCCGAGGCCCAGCCGCAGCGGTGGGCCACGGCGGTGACCGGCAGGCCCTCGGCGAGCAGCACCAGGGCGTGGTGCAGGCGCAGTTGGGTGCGCCACTGGGGGAAGGTCAGGCCGAGGTCGGCGCGGAACAGCCGGGAGAGGGTGCGGTCGCTGGCGCCGACGGCGCGGCCGAGTTCGGCGAGGGTGCGGCCGTCGGCCGGGTCGGCCTCCAGCAGCGCGCACAGCGCCCGCAGCAGGGGCGTGGCGGGGGTGGGCAGGTGGAGCGGGCTCTGCGGGGAGGCGCGCAGCCGGTCGAGCAGGACGGCGCGCAGCCGGGAGCGTTCGGGGCCGTCCTGGCCGGGGGTACGGGTGTAGGCGACGATCAGTTCGCGCAGCAGCGGTTCGACGGCGAGGACGGTCGGGCGGTCGAGGCCGAGCGGGTTGTCGGCGGCGGGCAGGCCGACCAGGTGGAGTTCGAGTTCGCCGTGGGCCTGGTGGGCGTGGACGGTACCGGCCGGGATCCACAGGGCGCGGTTGCCGGGGGCGACCCACGATCCGGCGTCGGTGGTGATGCCCAGCACCCCGCGGGCGGCGTAGGCGATCTGGTGGTCGTCGTGCCGGTGGGCGTCGATCAGGCCGCCGGAGGGCAGCAGCCGGGCCCCGGTCGGGGCGACGGGGTCGTGGCGGATGTTCGGCATCGCCTGGCAGATTATCGGAAGCCCGACAGGGGTGACGGCCCCGAGCATGGGCGGCATGCCGAAGCGAACCTCCGACCGCGGGTCGATCCTGCTGCTCTCCGTCGGGCACTCCTGTGTGGACGTCTACCAGGGCGCGGTGGCGGCCCTGGTGCCCTTCCTCGTGGCCGAACGCCACTACGGCTACGCCGCCGTGTCCGGGGTGGTGCTGGCCGCCTCGCTGCTCTCCTCGGTGGCGCAGCCGCTGTTCGGGGCGCTCACCGACCGCCGCCCGCTGCCCTGGCTGCTGCCGGTGAGCACCCTGCTGAGCGGCGCGGGCATCGCGCTCAGCGGGGTGAGCGGCTCGTACGGGCTAACGCTGGCGTTCGTGGCGCTGTCGGGGGTGGGGGTGGCGGCCTACCACCCGGAGTCGGCCCGGGTGGCCCGGCTGGCGGCGCAGCGGGCGGGGGCCGGGCAGGGCGGCCCCGGTGTCCACCGGGGGATGGCCTGGTTCTCGCTGGGCGGCAATCTGGGCTTCGCGGCGGCCCCGCTGCTGGTCGCCGCCGTGGTCGGGACGGGCGGACTGCGGCTGACCCCGCTGCTGGCCGTGCCCGCGCTCGCGGGCGCCGCGCTCTGCCTGCCGGTGCTGCGGGAGCTGGAGCGGCGCCGGGCGGCCGGGGCGGTGCGGGCACCGGCGCCGGTCGCCGACGACCGGGCCGCCTTCCTGAGGCTGTCGCTGGCGGTGGTCTGCCGCTCGGTCGCCTTCGTCGGGCTGAGCACCTTCCTCTCGCTGTTCACCGCCCAGCGCCTCGGCGGCGGTCCGGCGGCGGGCACCGCGGCGCTGGTGGTGCTGTACGCGGGCGGCGCGGTGGGCTCGGTGCTGGGCGGCGCGCTGGCGGACCGCTGGGGGCGGGTCGCGGTGGCCCGCCGGTCCTACCTGGTGGCGGCGGTCGCGGTGGCAGGGGTGCTGCTGGTGCCCGGCCCGGTGCTGTACCTGTTCGTGGCGCTGGCCTCGGCGGGGCTGTACGTGCCGTTCTCCCTGCAGGTCACCCTCGGGCAGGACTACCTGCCGTCGCGGGTCGGCACGGCGAGCGGGATCACCCTCGGGCTGACGGTGAGCATCGGCGGCCTGGCGAGCCCGGCGATCGGCGCTCTCGCGGACGCCACCTCGCTGCGTACGGCGCTGCTGCCGCTGGTGCTGATGCCGGTGCTGAGCTGGGCGCTGTTCCGCACGCTGCCGGAGCCGGTGGTGCCGGACTCCGAGGCCGACGCCGAGGCCGACGAGGACGCCGACGAGGACGCCGAGGCGGGTGGGCCGGCCCCGGTCAGCCGGTGACCGAGGCGACCACCTCCGCGTAGGCGTCGAACAGCCGGGGCGCGCCCGGCGCCGGGTCGGCGAGCAGCAGGGCCCAGCAGCGGGCGACCAGCGCGCGGGCCTCGGCGCCGGGCCAGGGCCGCGGCAGCAGCTCCGGGGGCAGCAGCGGGTCGGGCTCGCAGGCCTCGGTGAAGACGGCGGCCAACTCGACGGCCACGGTGAGCAGTTCGGTCTCCGACAGACCGCCGGCGGTGAGCCGGTCGAGCTGGTCGGCGGCGAAGGCGGCCAGGCGGCGGTGGCCCTCGGCGAGCTGGTCCAGCGGCCACCAGCGGCGGGCGAGTTCCCGGGGGTCCGCGGTGTCGCCGGTGTTCAGGTCGCGGGTGCTGAGCAGGGTGAGGTTGCCGAGCACGCCCAGGGCGCCGGCCGCCTCCCGGACGTCCGGCTCCCAGGGGTGCGGCGAGACGTAGAGCCCGTTCTGCACCGGGGCGCCGCCGAGCCGCAGCAGGGCCTCGCGCAGCCCGTCGCGGGCGGTGCGGTCGCGTTCGGGGACGGCGAACCCGGCCAGGTGCCAGGCGCCGTCCCAGGGGGCCTCGCCGCGGTCCTGGGCGTACATCAGGGCGAGGTACCCGACGTCCGGCTCGATCTCACGGCGGGTCGCGGCGGTGGCGCGCAGCAGTGCCCGGCGGCCGCGGCCCTCCTGGACGAAGCGGCCGTCGGCGGTCAGGCGCTTGATGGTGAGCCGGACCTGCTGGTCGCTCATGCCAAGCCGGCCGGCCACGGCGTAGAGGTCGCCGCAGTCGACCGTGCCGTCGGCGCGGACCATCGCGTCCACCAGTACCCGGGTCGGGATCTCCTGCATGACGGTCATCCTAGTGCGTTCATTTCTGCTACGGTCGTGTTCAAAACGAACGATATAGGGGTGAGCGATATGCGGATGTCGGGCAGGCGCCGGTGGCTCTGGGGAGCGCTGCTGTCCGTGGCCGTGCTGCTGGTCGGCGCGGGCGGCTGGGTGGTGTACCAGAACGAGTACGACCTCGACGAGGAGCGCGTCACCGTCACCGGCGGCAGGCAGCCGCTCCAGGGCGTGCTGGCCAGGCCGACCGGCGGCCACGGACCGTACGGACTGGTGGTCTTCGTCCACGGCGACGGACCCGTCGACGCCACCCACGACACCTTCTACCGGCCGCTCTGGGAGGCCATGGCGAAGGCCGGGTACGCGACGCTCTCCTGGGACAAGCCCGGCGTGGCCGGCGCCCCCGGCGACTGGCTCGACCAGAGCATGCAGGGCCGCGCCGACGAGACCCTCGCCGCGATCCGCTGGGCGAAGACCCAGCCCGGCATCGACCCGGACCGGATCGGCCTCTGGGGCGCCAGCCAGGCCGGCTGGGTGATGCCCAAGGCAGCCCGGCAGTCGCCGGACGTGAAGTTCGTGATCGCCGTGGGCCCCGCCGTCAACTGGCTCCGGCAGGGCCGCTACAACCTGCTCGCCGAACTCCGGGAACGGCACGCCTCGCCCGAGGAGACCGCCGCCGCCGTCGCCCGCAGCGACCGCAACCTGGCCGCCCTGCGGGCCGCTTCGACCTTCGAGCAGTACCGGGCCGCCGGCGGCGACACCGAGGGGCTCAGCCCCGAGCGGTGGGCGTTCAACAAGCGCAACCACCTCTCCGACGCCACCGAGGACCTCGCCGCCCTCCGGGTGCCGGTGCAGCTCGTCCTCGGCGGCCGGGACCTCAACGTCGACAGCGACGACACCGAGGCCGGCTACCGACGCCTCGTCACCACCCCCGGTCTGCTCCGGGTGCTGCGCCTCCAGGACGCCACCCACACCATGGTGCCCAAGGACGTCGAGGACTCCGAACTGCGCAGCACCTTCCTCGCCGTCGCCGCCCCGCGCTCGCTGTTCGCCCCCGGCTACCTCGACGGCATGCGCGACTTCCTGACCTCGCTCGACCACCGGAAGGGCTGACCCGCGATGAAGCTGCTCGCCCTCGGCGGTGCCGGCGCGATGGGCCGCACGGCCACCCGGGTCGCGGCCGCACTGCCCGGCGTCCACGAACTGGTCGTCGCCGACCGGGACCTCGACGCCGCCCGCCGCACCGCCGCCGCACTCGCCGCCGACGCACCGGTGCCCGTACGCGCCACCCGGGTCGACGTCACGGACGGCCCGGCGCTGCACACCGCCCTCACCGGGGCCGACGCCGTGCTCAACACCGTCGGCCCGTACTACCGCTACGGCCTCGACGTGCTGCGCGCCGCCATCCGCACCCGCACCCACTACCTGGACATCTGCGACGACTGAGAACCCACCCTGGCCATGCTGGAACTGGACGACCGGGCCCGCGCCGCCGGGGTGCGGGCGGTGCTCGGCATGGGCGCCAGCCCCGGCGTCAGCAACCTGCTCGCCGCCCGGGCCGCCGCCCGCCTCGACACCCTGACGGACCTGTACACCGCCTGGCCGGTCGACGTCGGCCCCCGGCCCGACCCGCCGGCCGAGGCGTCCCCGCCCGACCCGGGCGGCGCGGTCCCGGCCGCCGCCGTGCACTGGATGCAGCAGATCAGCGGCACCGTCGCGGTGGTCGAGGACGGCCGGCTCGTCCGGCGGCCCCCGCTGCGCCCGGTCGCCCTCGACCTGCCCGGCGGGCGCCGCGGCACCGCCTACACCGTCGGCCACCCGGAACCGGTCACCCTGCACCGCGGCCTGCGGCCCGCCGGCGCCGCGGCCGACCTGATGGTGGTCAGGGCCGGGACGGCCGCCTACCTGGACGTGCTGCGCGAGGACCTGGACGCCGGGCGGCTGACCAACGAGGCAGCCGCCGCCGACCTCGACCGCCCCGCCCTGCGCCGCACCCTGCGCGCCGCCGCCCGCGCCGCCCGCTTCCGCGGCCCGGGCACCCTCCCGCCGTTCTTCGCCGCCGCCACCGGCACCCGCGACGGCCGCCCGGCGACGGTCCTCGCCCGGCTGGGCGGAGCGGACCGGCTGCTGGCCGACATGGCGGAGGCGACGGGCGTCCCCGCGGGGCTGGGGCTGGCCCAACTGCTGGACGGGACCGCGGGACCGGCCGGGGTGCACCCGCCGGAGGCGGCGATCGACGGGGACCGGTTCTTCCGGGACCTGGCGCGCGCGTGCCCGGGGGTGGAGGTGGTGGTGGAGGGGCCGTAGGGCGGGGACTCAGCCGCCGCGGGGGTCCTCCGCCGTCCACGGGCGCAGCTTCTCCGGGTTGCGGACCGCCCAGATGCGGGCTATCCGGCCGTCCGCCAGGCCGAACGCCGCCACCGTCGCGGTGACGCCGCCGGCCCGGGCGACCAGGCCGGGGCGGCCGTTGACGGACCGTTCGAGGAGCGCCAGTCCGGGCGCCTTGTCGGCCATGTGGACCAGGTACCGGGCGATCCGCTCGCCGCCCGCCACCGGGCGCAGGGCCGCGCCGGCCAGGCCGCCGCCGTCGGCGGTCATCGTGGCACCGGGGGCGAGCAGGCCGACCAGGGCCGCGATGTCCCGGGCCTCCCAGGCCTCCTTGAACTGCCGCACCAGACCGGCCTGCGCGCCCCTCGGCACCGCCGGGGCCCGCGCGGCCCCGACCCGGCGGCGGGCGGAGGCGGCCAGCTGCCGGCAGGCCGCCGGGGTGCGGCCGACGATCTCGGCGACCTCGGGGAACGGGTAGCGGAACACGTCGTGCAGGACGAACGCGACGCGCTCGGCCGGGGTCATCGCCTCCAGGACGACCAGCAGGGCCATGTCCACCGACTCGTCCAGGGTGACCCAGTCCGCGGGATCGGCCGGGCCGCCGCTGCCGCCGGCCGGCCCGCCGATCCACTCGCCGCGGTCGGGCAGCGGTTCGGGGATCCACTCGCCCACGTAGCGCTCCCGCCGGGCCCGGGCCGAGCCGAGCAGGTCCAGACAGACCCGGGTGGCCACCGTGGTCAGCCAGGCTCCTGGCGACACCACGTCCTCCCGCTGCCGCCGCGACAGCCCGTACCAGCGGGCGTACGTCTCCTGCACCGCGTCCTCGGCCTCGGCCAGCGAACCGAGCAGCCGGTAGGCGAGGTTGATCAGCTGCCGCCGCTCGCCGACGATCACGCTCAGCTCCGCTTCGGTGGTCATGCCCGGTGCCGCTCCCTGGTCCTGTTCGCCCGTCACCGACCAGACCTCACACTTCGCCGGCCTGTGTCGTCGGATCAGCGGGACACTACCGACCAACCGCCGCGAGGCAGAAGAGGGGGCCGCACCATGGCCGTGCAGACCACGGCAGGACAGCCGGTGGAAGCGTCGTCGAAGACGGTGGTGGAACAGCGCACCCGCGCCTACCTGCGGGGCTCCGTCGCGCTCCAGACCGCCGCGATCTTCTTCCAGGCGGCCACGGCCGGCCTGCTGCTCTCCACCTCCTACGGCGAGACCCTGCACAGCGTCGGCGCCCGGGTGATGTACGGGGCCTCGATGCTGTACCTGCTCGCCGCCGTCCTGGCCTGGCGGCCGGGCGGCGGTTCACCCCGCCCGATCCTGTACGCCACCGGGTTCCTGGTGCTCGCCTCGGCCCAGGTCGTCCTGGGGGTGGCCCACGTTCCCGCGGTCCACGTCCCGCTGGGCGTGCTGATCTTCGGCCTGAGCCTGGCGGTGCTGGTGCGGATGCCGGCCGCCCGCCTCGTTCGGCGGACGGCCGGCACCCGGGACCGGTGAGGGTTCTCAGGAGCCGAGGGCCCAGCTCTGGCCCGCGGCCGGACGGGTGGTGACGGGTGTTCCGGCGGTGCCGGCGCCGGCGTCGAGGGCCAGGCCGGTGGCGACGTTGGTGACCGTGACGCCGCCGGCCAGGCCCTGGGTCAGCCGCCACTCCTGCCAGGGATTGCCGGGCGACAGGTCGAGCAGGTAGGCACTGTCGCCGGCCGAGGCCCCGGCGGAGAGCACGGTGTGCCGGTGCGGGCCGGTGGCGCAGCCGTCGCTGATCCGGACGGTGCCGTCGGGGTTGGAGGTGAAGGTCCACTGCTGGGCCGGGTCACCGCCGCGCCGCGGCTCCAGGTCGGTGACCGAGCCCAGCGGCGCGGTGCACGAGCCGAGCAGCGACAGCGCGAGGCCGCCGCTGGTCAGTGTGTGGTACCCGCCGTCGTCGACCACGTCCGACGGGCCGCCCGCCGACTCGGCGGTGAGCCGGTACAGGGCCGCGCCGTGCGGCGGAAGGGCGGCGCCGAGCGGCCCGGTGACGGTCGAACCCGCCCCCGTCCACAGCTCCCTGGCCCGGTAGCCGGAGCCGCCGAGGCCGAGTTCGGCGAGGCTGGTGGCGACGGTGCGGCCGGCCGAAGGGTCCTGGTTGACCAGCAGCACGGCGGTGTCGCCGTCGGCGAGCTGCCGCTTCAGTACGACCGGCGCGCGGCCGTCGGCGGGCCGGGCGCCGACCAGGGTGGCGGGCCGGGCCAGGCTGTCCTGGTCGACGGCGATCACCTCGCGGTTCTTCAGGACCGCCAGGCTCGCGTCGCTGATCCCGGTGGACCAGGTGTAGCCGTCCGCGCTGTGCCGGGACTGCGCGGCGGTGCGCAGGTCGGCGCCGGAGATCAGCGGCGCGGCGAGCATCGCGAGGATCGAGGTCTCCGTCCGCGACTCGTCGTCGGTGAAGGGCCTGTGGCAGGGGCAGGTGTCGGTGGTGCCCCACAGGCCGTAGGGGTCCTGCCAGCCGGCGAACATCATGTCGAGGTCGTTCCAGCTGCCCGGGCGGACGTTGCCCGGGTAGTCCAGCGCCGTGCGCAACTGCCCGTTCCAGAGCACCCCGTCGAGCTCGCTGCTCCGGTCGCCGCCGATCCGGCACAGGTGGGCGACCTGGCCGCACCAGACGCCGGTGGGCGCGTAGCCGGGGGCGTGGAAGGGGGCCGTGCCGGCGGCCCGGACCACCGGGTCGGTGCGGGCCGGGTCGTCGGCGGCGAGCAGGTACGGGACGCCGGTGTGGACGGGCTGCGCGGAGACGCTGAGGGTGACCTTC
The DNA here is from genome assembly GCF_055383135.1 of Kitasatospora sp. Xyl93. Lineage (NCBI taxonomy): Bacteria > Bacillati > Actinomycetota > Actinomycetes > Kitasatosporales > Streptomycetaceae > Kitasatospora > Kitasatospora sp. Xyl93. The sequence goes on from NZ_AP029185.1 coordinate 8,107,095, forward strand.
GGCCCGCCCTGGGCGGCGGAGGCGGCGTCCAGCGCGCGCTGGAAGGTCTGCACCCGGGTGTAGACGGAGCGGGTCAGCTCCTTGCCCTCGCCCTGGGTGCCGTAGTCGTGGCCGTCCGGTCCGGTGATCGCCGGGCCGTACGGGCAGTCGTCGTACTTGACGAAGTCGACGCCCCAGGAGACGAAGTCGGCCGCGTCGGTGGACTCGTGGCCGAGGCTGCCCGGGTGCATCTGGCAGGTGAGATAGGTGTCGGTGGCGTAGAGGCCGAACTTCAGGCCCTTGCCGTGCGCGTAGCGGGCGAGGTACTCGATGCCGTTGACGGTGCGCCCGTCGACGGTCCGCGCGGGGAAGTGGTCGGGGCGCGGGACGAGGTGGCCGGAGGTGGGGTCGTTGCCGGTGCCGTCGGTGCCGCTGACCGGGTTCCCGGCGTCGTCGTACAGCTGCAGGCCGCCGTCGGCGTTGCGGACCAGGTCGGTGGTCTGGCCGTCGCGGTGCCACAGCGACCAGCCGTCGTCGACGGTGACGGTGTCGTAGCCGGCCGCCACCAGTCCGTTGGCGGCCATGAAGTCGATGGTCTGGACGACCTGCTCCTGGGTGACCTCGGTGCCGAGGGAGTTCCAGGAGTTCCACCCCATCGGCGGGGTCAGGGCGTTGCCGTCACCGAGCGCGGCGGCGGGGGCGGCCGTGCCGAGACCGACGGCTCCCAGGCCGCCGGTGGCGAGGGCGAGGGCGAGCAGGGAAGCCGCGAGACGGCGGCGGGGTCGGCGCATGTGCGCACTCCTGAGGATGTGGGGGACGTGGCGGTTCGTCAGGATGGTCTCCGGGGAGAGAACGCGGCCGGCCGGGTGGGGCCGGCCGGCCGCGGTGGTGCGGTGTGGGGGTCAGTCGGTGACGGCGGCGGTCGCGGAGCGGCCGGGGGCGAGGGTCACGGTGGTGGAGGTGTGGGCCAGGCCGTCGACGGTCGTGGTGCGGACCTCGCGCTGCTCGCCGTCGACGGTGAGGCCGGCGTGCCGACCGGGGAAGCGGGCCTCCCAGGTGAGCGGCTCGGTACCGGTGTTGGTGACGGTGCTGCGCAGCGCACCGTCGTGGCGGACGGTCACCGTCCCGGTGCCCACCGGGATGCCCGCGACCTGCAGCCAGCCCATCGAGGCGGGCAGGCGCGAGGTGGTGGCGAGCGCGCGGCCGGCGGCGTCCGGGGTGACGCCGAGCAGGCCCTGGACGGTCTGGGCGAGCAGGGTGAACGGGACCTCGGGGTAGTCGCCGTTCAGCATGGCGCCGCTGACGTGCGGCTCCCCGACGCTCTCGTAGACGTGCCGCATCCACTTCCAGGCGGTGGCGCCGTCGTGGTTGGCGAAGAAGGCGTCCGGCAGGTAGGTGTAGGCCTCCAGGTTGGCCGAGCGCTCAGGGCCGGAGTCGGCGGCGTCGATGGCGGCGAGGTGGGCGTCCCGGCGCGGGCCCGGGTCGAGCAGCTGCTTGACGGGCATCAGCACACTGGCCTCGTAGCCCCAGCCGGTGATCGGCCTGCCGGTGGTGTCGTAGCCGTGCACGACCTCGCCGGGCTGCGAACCGTCCACGCTCCAGGTGGAGTTGACGTACGAACGGAGAGTCTCGGCGGCCTTCCGGTAGTCGGCGGCGGAGGCGGCGTCGCCCCGGGCGTCGGCCAGGGTCGCGGCGGCGAGGTAGGCCTGGTACTGGGCGCCGACCGCGTCGCCGGCCTCGGCGTAGGTGCGGGTGGCGTTCTCGGCGTAGCTGGCGGTGCCCGCGAAGATGCTGCGGCTGGTGGCCTGCGGGATCGGCACCCCGCCGTTGTCGACCGGGCCGGGGTGTCCGGCGATGAACGGGCCGAGGGTGTTGCGGACGTAGCGGCCCAGGGCCGGGTCCTCGGCGTAGTCGCGGTCGCCGGTCCAGCGGAAGGCCTCGCCGGCCTGCTGGACGAGTTCGAACGGCGCGGGCAGCTCGCGCACGAAGCGGTCGGGGCCGCGGTAGTCGATGGCGGCGTAGCTCCGGGCGTCGAGGTTCAGCGCCCAGACCGGGTAGAGCCGGTTGACGTCGGTGGCGGAGGCGGCGAAGCCGCGCAGCATGGTCTTGTTCTCGGCGTCCAGGCCGAGCAGGTGGGCGCCGACCAGCTGGTGGGCGAAGTCGCGGCTGTAGAAGGCGGATCGGAACGGGTAGCCCGCCCAGTAGGTGGCGTCGTAGGTGGTGGTGCCGGTGCCGCCGGGGTGGTTCTCGTCCTGGTCGAGCACACCGGTGGCGCCCGCCTGCTGCACCCAGCTGTTGGCCTTGGCCTTCGCCCAGTCGAAGAGGGCGGCGACCTCCGGGTCGGAGGAACTGGCCACCGGGTCGTCGGGGGCGGACGGGGCGACGGTGGCGTCGTCCACGTTGACCCAACCCGTGGGCGAGGAGCCGATGGTGAGGGTCAGCCGGTCGCCGGGGGCGACCGCCACCCGGGGGAGGGTGTACTTCGCGTAGAGGGGCTGCTCGGGCAGCGGGAGGGTGCGCACCACCGTGCCGTTGACGCTCACCGAGAGGCTGCCGCCGGCGCCGCCCGTCGCGATCCAGGCGGACAGGTCGTAGGAGCCCGCGGAGACGGCGGTCACCTGCTGGCTCACCGCGTGGCTGGGGCCGGCGTCGAGGTAGGCGAGGCGGCTGCCGCCGTGCGGGTTGTTGGTGGCGGTGCCGGTGTGCCCGGTGAAGGTCCAGCCGGCGGAGCCCTGTTCGAAGCCGGGGTCGGCGAGGACCAGCGGCTCGCTGCGGGTGAGCGTCCAGCGGTGGGCGGGGCGGTGGTCACAGTGGTGGTCGTGCTCCACCGGCGCCGGGTCGGCGGTGAGGCAGCCGCCGGTGCCGCGGGCGGTGAGGGTGTAGGTGCCCTGGGGCGCGCGGGAGACGGTGAAGCGCTCGGCCTCGGGGGAGCTGCCGCAGTCGGCGGTGGCGGGTCGGCGGCCCGGGCCGCCGGGGCCGCCGGGGGTGCCGGGGGTGCCGGGGGCGCCGAGGGTGAGGCAGCGGCCGCTGGCGGCGTTGACCAGGAGGTAGTCGTTGCCGGTGCGGCGCAGTTGCCAGCGCTGGCTGAGCAGCCGCCCGCAGGCCGTGCCGACCACCGGGGTGCCGGGGGCGGGCTGGGCGTACTGCGGGCCGAGGCAGCTGCCGTCCAGGGCGGAGCCGAGCCGGTAGCTGCCGCCGTCGACGAGGGGTGCTCCGGCGGCGGCCGGGGCCGGGGCGGCACCGAGGGCCTGGGCGGCGAGGACGGCCAGCAGGGCGAGACCGGTGGGCAAGGCGCGGTGGCGGTGCGGCATGGCGGAGCTACCTCCGGTCGGTGAGGGGCAAGGGGCGTTTGAACGTTCAAATCATGGGCGGTGTGGATCCAGAGCTATGATGCATCGCATGTGATGGGTGACATTTCACATGGTGGGCCCGGCCACGTCAACGGGACGCGCGGTGACGGCTTCCGGGAGGTGGTCGGGAGAACGGGTGAAGGCCCCTGCCCCACGGGGGTGGGCAGAGGCCTTCAGGTGCGGGGCATCGCGTGCCGGGCTCGGGGCTCGGGCGTGGCGGTGGGGGCGTTCGGCTGGGGCTCAGGGCTTCAGGGCGGCGAGCGTCTCGTCCAGGCTCGGCGCGCCGGGGCGGGGCCGGTTGAAGGGGAGCCTGGAGAGCATCGAGCCCATGGCGCAGGTGTTGGTCAGGGCGGAGAAGGCCAGGCCGCCACCGACGGCCGCGGAGACCCAGCGGGCGCCCGGCAGGGCGAGGTCGATCAGCACGCCGGCCAGCACCAGCGAGCCGGCCACCATGCGGACCTGGCGGTCCAGCGCCCACACCCGGCGGGCGCCGGCCGCCCGGTCCAGCGGCCGGCCGGCGCCCGCCCAGGCGTTGGTACCGCCGGTGAGGGTGAGGGTCGGGACGCCGGCGTCCGCCAGCTGCCGGCAGGCGTTCTCGGCGCGCGGCCCGGCGGCGCAGACCACGGCGATCTCGCCCTGTCCGGCGGCCTCGCGAAGCGCGGGCAGGGCACGGTCGAGCTGGTCCAGCGGGACGTTCAGGGCGCCGGGGATGTGGCCCGCGGCGTACTCGCCGGGGGAACGGACGTCGATGAGGGTGAGCTGCCCGAGGCGGGGCTGGAGCTGTTCGACGGTCAGCGGCGTGGTCATGGGGTGGGGAGTCCTCTCGGGAGGGGGTGATCGGTGGGGGAGGAGGTCTGGATCGGGGGTGTCCGGCTATCAGCTCAGCGCGGCGATCAGCTCAGCGTGGTGATCAGCCCAGCGTGGTGATCAGCCCAGCGTGGTGATCAGCATCAGCGCGGCGACGGCGAGCAGGGCGACGGCGAAGGCCTTCTGGAGGGTGCGCCCGCTGAGCTTGTCGGCCAGCCGCTTGCCGTCCCAGGCGCCGAGGATCGCGGCCCCGGTGAAGGGGGCGGCCACGGCCCAGTCGATCGCGCCGGTCGCCCCGAGGCGGGGCAGCAGGGCGGCGAGCGAGTTGGCGGTGATGACCAGCAGGCTGGTGCCGACCGCCTCGGCCATGGTGAAGGCGAGCACCGAGACCAGGGCGGGTACGGCGAGGAAGCCGCCGCCGACGCCGAGCAGCCCGGTGACGGCGCCGAGCCCGGCGCCGGTCGCGGTCGAGCGGCCGGGACCTGCGGCGGAACGTTCCTGCTTCTCCGCCTTGGGCGGCACCAGCATCCGCCAGGCCGCGAGCGCCGCCAGCAGGGCGAAGGCGCCGGTCAGCAGCGCGCCCGGCAGATGGGCGGACAGCGCCCCGGCGGCCATGGCGGCGGGCAATCCGGCGGCGGCGAACAGCGCGCCGGTGCGCCAGCGGACCCGGCCCGCCCGGGCGTGGGCGAGCAGCCCGGTCAGCGAGGTCGCGGCGACGATCACCAGGCTGGCCGTGGTGGCCAGCGCCGGGCTGAAGCCCAGCAGGTAGACCAGGGCGGGAACGGCGAGCATGCTGCCGCCGCCGCCCAGCCCGCCCAGGGCGAGTCCGACCACCGCACCGGCGGCGAGCGCCAGCAGCAGGGTGGTCATATCACGTGCCCGGCAGTGCCGCCGGGCGTGGTGACCGGCAGCCCGGACAGTGCCCAGGCGTCCATGCCGCCGGCCACGTTCAGCACCTGGACGCCGCGCTGGGCGAGCAGTTCCGCCGCGCGCCGGGAGCGGTTGCCGGAGCGGCAGACCGCGAGCACGGTCCGCCCGGCCGCCGCGGTCGGCAGCGGGACGCCGGCGGCGAGCCCGATCAGCGGCTGGTGCAGCGCGCCGGGCGCGTGCCCGGCGGTGAACTCGGCGGCCTCGCGGACGTCGAGCAGGACGGCGGCGCCGGTGCGGGCGAGCTCGTGGGCCTCGGCGGGACTGGTCTGACCGGGCGTGTTCGGTCCGAGCGCGTTCGGTCCGGGCGTGTTCGGTCCGGGCGTGTTCGGTCCGTGGGTGTGCGGCAGCAAGGGCATGGGGTGTCTCCAGTGGTGCAGCCCGGACCCGCAGTGGTCCGGCGAATCGGGGGCGGCGCGGGCGGCCGTGCGGGCCCGGTGGCCCGAAGCGGCGGCGTGGCCTCGGCCCCGCCCGTACCGGATCGGTGGCGGCGGCCGGCCCCCTGATGCCACCATAGTACCCCCGGGGGTATTATCGAAATCGTTCGGCATACCCCCGTCCGTATCGGCCCGAGAGGCCGTATGCTCGCAAATATACCGAGGGGGGTATCCAAGACGGCGCTGTTTCGCCCGTATCCGCCCAGGAGGGTTCCCCGTGTACTTCGCCCAGTTCTACCTCGACTGCCTCTCCCAGGCCTCCTACCTGATCGCCGACGAACGCACCGGCCGCGCCGTGGTGGTCGACCCGCGGCGTGACGTGGACGAGTACGTCGCCGACGCCGAGACCCGCGGGTTCACCGTCGTCGGTGTCGTCAACACCCACTTCCACGCCGACTTCCTGGCCGGCCACCTCGAACTGGCCGACCGCACCGGCGCCTGGATCGGCTACGGGCGCCGGGCGGAGACCGAGTACCCGATCCGCAAGCTCGCCGACGGCGAGCGGATCGAACTCGGCGACGTCACCCTGCAGATCATGGAGACCCCCGGGCACACGCCCGAGTCGATCAGCATCCTGGTCTTCGAGCAGCCCGACGACACCGTCCCGTACGGCGTGCTCACCGGCGACGCCCTGTTCATCGGCGACGTCGGCCGCCCCGACCTGCTCGCCTCCACCGGCGTCACCGCCGAGGAACTCGGCGCCATGCTCTACGACAGCGTCCACCGCAAGCTCATGGCCCTGCCCGACGAGACCCTGGTCTTCCCCGCCCACGGCGCCGGCTCGGCCTGCGGCAAGAACCTCTCCAGCGAGAAGCGCTCCACGATCGGCGCGCAGCGGCTGACCAACTACGCCTGCCGGCCCATGGACCAGGACACCTTCGTCCGCATCGTCACCGCCGGCCAGTCCGCCGCCCCCGCCTACTTCGGCCACGACGCCGACCTCAACCGCCGCGAGCGCGAGCTCTTCGACCGCACCAACGCCGCCCGTCCGCTGTGCCCCGAAGGCTTCAGGGAGGCCCGCGCCGCGGGCGCCGTCGTCCTCGACGCCCGCAGCCCCCAGGACTTCGCCGCGGGACACCTGAGCGGCGCCGTCAACGTCCCCCTCGACGGCCGCTTCGCCGAACAGGCCGGCACCGTCCTCACCCCCGACAGCACCATCGCGATCATCGCCCCACAGGACCGCGAGGACGAAGTCGTCGTCCGCCTCGCCCGCATCGGCTTCGACCACGTCGCCGGCTACCTGCGCAACCCCGGCAACGCCCTGCCCGCCCTCGCGGACGACCTCACCCCCGCCAACCGCCTCACCGCCGACCAACTCCGCAGCGCCCTCGCCGGTGAGCAACCCCCCACCGTCCTGGACGTGCGCACCTGCGGCGAACGCGAAGCAGGCTTCATCGAAGGCTCCCTGCACATCGCCCTCGCCGAACTCCCCGCCCGCCTGGACGAGATCCCCACCGACCGCCCCCTGGTCGTCCACTGCGCCGGCGGCCACCGCTCCTCCATCGCCGCCAGCCTGCTGCGCCACCACGGCCACGCCGACGTCTCCGACCTCCTCGGCGGCTACACCGCCTGGGACACCCCCACCCGCCCCGCCCAGGGCTGAACCCGGCCGTCCAGGCGGGCACGCCGGTGGCTCTGAACCGGGGCTTCGCGTTGCGTCCAGGCCCGAACCGGTCGGGAACGAAGCCGGCCTCGGCCGGATCGCGGTGGACCACCGAACGGGCCTGTTCAGGCGCTCTGCGGTCCGCTTGACGCTCATGGACTGCGCGAGCGCGGAAAGCGGCCGTCCTCTCCGGATGCGCCCCACTGCGCGAAGTGGTCGACTCGAAGCGACGGGAAGTCTCGGAGTCATCACCGAGAGGAGTCACCGCGATGCCGAAGGTATCCAGACTGTCCGCGACGAAGGTCCAGGAATTCGGGCCGGTGACCGACCGCCGCGAGGAGCTGAACGGGTACACCGTCGAATTCGTGTCCTTCGCCGCCGACGCGGACCTTGACGGGCCGCTGCAGGCGCTGCCCGGCGGGGCGTGCCAGTGTCCGCACTGGGGCTACGTCATCGCCGGACGGGTGCGCTTCACCTCGGGGGATCAGGAGGAGGTGTACGAGGCCGGTGACGCGTTCTACCAGCCGCCGGGACACCGGCCGTACGTGGACGCCGGCACCGAGCTTCTGCAGTTCAGCCCGACCGAGGAACTCGTCAGGACCGAGCGGGCGATCGAGGAGTGGATGAGCCGTCAGCAGGGCGGTACGCCGTAGCCCCGGCCGTTGGCTCCGCCATGGGCACGAGGGCCGGGACGGGCTTGGCGCCGTGACGGTCCTCGGTGCCGTTACCCGGCCGGCCGGAACTGGCGCCGGTAGGTCGAGGGGCTGACGCCCGTCGCCTCCCGGAGTGGCGGCGGAAGCCCGCGACGGTCGGGCCCACCCGGCTGGCCACCACCTCGATCGGATGGTCCGCGGACTCCAGCAGCGCGGCGCCGGCCCGGATCCGCTGGTGGGTGATCCAGCGTCCCGGCGGCAGGCCGGTCGCGTCGACGAAGCGGCGTTCGAACTGGCGTACCGACAGGTGCGCGACGCAGCCAGTTCGTCGACGGCGCGCCGCCGGTGCAGGTTCTCCAGCGCGAACCCCACGGCGCCGTCCACCGGGTCGTCGGCCGGCGCCCTGCGCGCCGCCGCCCGGCCCCGCCCCCGGTGATCGCACCGTCAGTCTGATGTGCATACTTACCGGACGATCAGTAGCAGGGAGAGGTGGTGACCCGGTGAAGCTGGCTGAGGCGCTCGCGCAGCGCGCGGCCGCGGTGCGGCAGGTGGAGCAGTTGCGGGCACGGGTCGTCGATAACGCCCGCTACCAGGAGGGCGAGGAGCCGGCCGAGAACGCGGCGGCGGCCCTGGCCCAGGCCGGCGAGGTGCTGGACGAGCTGGAGCGGCTGATCCGGCAGATCAACCGGACCAACTCCACCGCGGTCGTCGACGGCGGTGGCACTCTCACCGACGCCCTCGCCCGTCGGGACGTCCTGCGACTGCGTCACTCGGTGATCACCGCGGCCGCCGATGCCGCCTCCGGCCGTGACCAGCGCGGCGCCGTACGGCAGTTGAGGTCCGAGCTCAGGATCCTCTCCGCCCTGCCGGTCGCCGAGCTCCGTGCCCGGGCGGATCTCCTGGCCAAGGAGATCCGCGAAGTGGACACGCTGATCCAGCGCACCAACTGGGAGATCGACCTGATCGAGGACTGACCCCACGAACTGGGTGTGGGAAGCAGGTAGTCGTCAGGGAGGCGTGCACAGACCGCGGCCGGCGGTTCATCCGGCCCTTGGCGCGTGAAGAGCAGCGCAGGGGTTCGACTCCTCACCAACACCGCAGCTCAGCACCGCGTACAGGTGACGCGGCACACCGCACACCTCATCACCATGTGCAGATTCCGGACGACGAGGGCGGGAACGGGGCGCCCACACCCGGTGCGAGGGCCGTGCACACCGCACGGCCCTCGCACCTCCTGCGCGTCGACGTGTCCGCCCGCCGCGTAAAGCACTGGACAGCCGTCAACCGCTGGGCAAACATCTCCGCGATGAACAACGCACCCCACCCCACCCCCAAGCGCGTCCGCTTCGTGGAGCTCAGCGCGAAGGCGCTGCAGGCGCTCGCCGACGGCGACCTCGCCGGCGGCAGCGCCGAGGCCGGCGTCGCCCTCGACCCGCACTTCGTCGGCGACCGGGCCCGTTGGATCTTCGGCTACCGCGCCGGTCAGCTGGCCGAGGACCCTTCGGCCGCGCCCTGGACCACGCGGGCCGCGGTCTCCGAACCGGACGGGGTCGTCGTCGGCGACGCGGGGTTCCACGGCCCGCCGGACGAGGCCGGCATGGTCGAGGTCGGCTTCACCGTCGTGCCCGGGTACCGCCGCCAGGGCTACGCCCGGGCCATGCTGACCGCACTGCTGGCCAGGGCCGCCGCCGAACCCGGTGTCAGGACCGTGCGGGCCAGGGTCAGCTCGGACAACACCGCCTCCCTGGCCACCATCGCCGGCTTCGGGTTCACCCGCGTCGGCGAGCAGGGAAACGAACGCGACGGACTCGTCATCGTCTTCGAGGTCCCGGCGGACGCGGTGCGGACCGAGCACCCCACCGCCCCGGCGGACGCGGCGGCCGTCCCGGTCACCCTCTGACAGCCGGACGGCCCCTGACAGCTGGACGGCCCCACGGATCGACCGGGCCGTGAGGCCGCCCGCCCGGCAGGCCGTGGCGGCACCCACGCCCCGCCGAGTAGTTCCGAAGTCGGCCAGTGGCCGTAGGCGATGAGCGAGCGGGTGGCGGGTCGGCCGGTGGCCCGGTCGTGCCGGATCGCGCAGGTCGTCGCCAGCAGCCGCACCGCCACGCCGCCGGTGTTCGAGCAGCTCGTGGTGAAGCACGTGGGAAGCGTGGGGCGGCGGGAACGCGCAGGGCCTCCCGGAGACCGGGAGGCCCTGCCCTCGTGCCCCGCGCGCGGAGCCGGCCGGTCAGGCCTTGCGGATGTCGTAGGCCACGCCGCTGCCGTAGCAGTAGCTGCTGGGGTGGTAGCTGGAGACCACCCACCCGGCGGGCAGGGGGGAGAAGGAGCACATGGTGGCGGAGGTCTGCGTGGTGATCTTGACGAGGCCGTAGCCGACGCCGGTGCCCAGGCAGTTGCCGCTGCTGTACGAGCTCGTGACGATCCACCCGGCGGGGATCGGCGACATGGAGCACGCGGCGGCGCTGGTGTCGTTGGCCACGTTGTGCAGGCCGTAGCCGACGCCGGTGCCCAGACAGTTGCCGCTGCTGTACGAGCTCGTGACGATCCACCCGGCGGGGACCGGGGTCATGGAGCACGCGGCGACGTTGGTGTCGTTGGCCACGTTGTGGAAGCCGTAGGCGACGCCGCTGCCCGCGCAGTTGGCGCTGCTGTACGAGCTCGTGACCACCCACCCGGGCGGCTTGGGGGAGAAGGAGCAGATGACCAGGTTGGTCTGCCCCGCCGTGTCGGTGATCCCGTACGCGACGCCGCTGCCCGCGCAGTTGGCGCTGCTGTACGAGCTCGTGACCACCCACCCGGCCGGGATCGGGGAGAAGGAGCAGATGGTCGTGCTGGCGGTGACCTGCTGTGTGGCCGCCTGCGCCTGCGTGCCCGCGGCGGTCACCACGCCCAGGAGCAGCAGCACGAGTGTCAGCAGGTGTGAGGTTCGGGTCCGTAACGACTTCATGGCAGGCCTCAGGTCTTCTCTCGATGACGTTCGACGACAGCTCTGTGCAAGTGAGGTGAACGACTGTGCACGGCTCGTTCACGACGGCTGAGATGCTGTCAGAGATCGTCCGGGCGCGCCAGAGTGCGGCGGGCGACGGTTCCTCGGGAGCGAGTGCTCGGCTGGGCCGGACCAGGAACGCGACGGCCGGCTGCGCGTGGCCGCGCACGCCGATCGTGGCCAGGAACCTGCCGCCGGGATGAATGCTGCCGGTAATGCGGGATATGAGAGGAATTGCGGAGCTGATCCGCGACCCGCACCGCTTCGACGACCATCGATGAGGAGAACAGCCATGGGACACGGCGGCAATGTGATCAACGAGCTGATGACGGACCACCGGGAGGTCGAGGAGCTGTTCGCCCGGATCCAGGCGCTGCCGGTGGGCGACGAACGGCGCCGGAAGGTGGCGGACGAGTTCACCATCGAGCTGGTGCGCCACTCGGTGGCCGAGGAACAGCACCTCTACCCGGCCGTGCGCGAGCACGTGCCGGGCGGGGACGCCCTCGCGGACAAGGAGATCGCCGACCACGAGACGGTGGAGAAGCTCCTCAAGGACCTGGAGGGCGTGGACTGCGGTGACGCCCGCTTCGGCGTCCTGGTCGACCGGCTCGTCTCCGAGGTCACGGCCCACATCCAGGACGAGGAGCGGAACCTGTTCCCCGCCCTGGCCGAGGTCTGCCCGCCCGAGCAGCTCGACGAGCTCGGCGACCGGATCCGCCGGGCCAAGAAGCTCGCCCCGACCCGCCCTCATCCGAACGCCCCCGACAACAAGCTGCTGGCCGCCGGCACCGGGCTGGTCGACCGCGCCCGCGACCTCGTCACCGGACGCGGCAAGTCCTCCTGACACCCGACCGGCCGATTCCGGAGAAAGGAGGACCGCTGTGAGCGTTCCCGAGCGTGACGACGACCCCGAGGTGTCCGACGAGACGCGCGAGCGCTCGTCGCGGCAGCGCGACATCACCGCTCCCACCCCGCCCGACGCCCGCGGCGAAGGGCAAGACGAGGAGGAGCCCGAAGCGCCGGCAGCCGACACCCGAGCCCCGTAGACCGCAGGACGCCGCCCCGGCTGTGCAGGTCGCAGCCGGGCGGCGCCCCGCGGTTCGGACGGCACCACCGGAGCTCTCCCGTCCCGCCCAGGTGGCCGGCCCTCCTCTACGCGGGGTGTCCGGCGTCGATGTCCTGGACGTTCCGGAAGGTCAGTGGGCTGCCGCTCGACACGGCCTCGGCATCGAGCGGTTCCAGGAGGAATCCCATGTGGTCGCCCCAGTCCGCCCGGTCGAGGATCCGGCCGGCGAACCAGGCCATGGCCCCCGTCAGCACCGGCACTCCGTACGGCCCCGCCTCCCATGCGGCGACGGCGAACTTGTCGACGTCGTCACCGGTGCGACCGCCGAACAGCTCGGCGAGGTCGTGTCGGTGCGTCGGCAGCAGATGGACCACCAGCACCTGCGACCGGGACGCGACGGCATGGGTACGGTTCGCCTTGGAGATCCACACGGCGAAGCGCGGCGGGTGGATCGAGCACTGGCCGGCGAAGCCGACCAGGCACCCCGCGTGCTCCTGCTCAGCCGCCGCGGTGACGACGTACACCGGGTAGTCCAACAACGCGACGAATGCGTCGAACTGGCCCATGGTGCTGCTCCTTCCCTCGGATCCGGCGAGCTGTCGCAGGGGGCCGCGGCACCTCACGGCCGGTCGTCGCGGCGCGGCAGGGACGCTGCCTCCGCGCCTTTCAGGTCTCATGCGGCCCCCGAGGCCGGAGGTGGTCACGCACCATGACGAGGGCTCGCAGGACCGCGGCGCGCTGGACCTCGTGGCGGTCGCCGTCGGCGTCGATCCGGGTGGAGCAGGAGTGGTCCGCCGCGGCGAAGGCGATGTACACGGTCCCGGGGTCGCGCCCGTCCTGCGGTGAAGGGCCCGCGACGCCGGTGGTGGCGAGGCCGTAGGTCGCCCTCATCAGGCCCCGGACCCCCTCGGCCATCTGCTCGGCGACGCGCGCGTCGACCGGTCCGCGGGCGTCCAGCAGGGACCGGTCCACGTTCAGGACGTCCGCCTTGACGTCGGTCGCGTAGGCGGTGACCGACCCGCGGAAGACCTCGGAGGCTCCCGGGGCCTCGGTCAGCGTCAGCGCGAGCAGGCCGCCGGTGAGCGACTCGGCGGCGGCCAGCGTGCTGCCCGCCGCGGCGAGGGCCGCGTGCAACTGCCGCGCGAGATGAGCGCACTGCTCACGGGGCGTCGAACTCATTCTTCCTCCGTGCTGTACGGGAAGGCCCCTGGGGCCGGGCGCCGCCTGGAGAACGGATCCCCGGCTGCCCGCCGGAACAGGGCCGGAGCTGGTTCCCGACGGGCAGCGGGGCGGTCACCGCGTCTCGTCGGCCGCCCGTTGGAGGGCCGTCCGGGCGAACTGCAGGAAGTCGGCCGCGGCCAGGGCGGACAGGGTGGCGGTGGCCAGCCGCGTCGCCCTCGGTGCGAAGAGGGTGCCGGCGGTGATGCCCGTGGCGATCCACAGGCCGGTGCAGAAGGGGCAGCTGAGCAGTTCGCCGATGGCCTTGCGGGCGCCGGTGCCGCGCACCTCCTCCTTCAGCTCGGCCGGGCCGGTGGTGCCCTCGAAGTGGGTGAACGGTGCGCGCAGCGGGCTGGTGACCGGGTCCTTGGCAAGCAGCCGGCCGAGTTGGTGGGTCGCCAGCGCGCTCAACGCCACGTCCCACGGCCTCGGATCCGGCAGTTCCCTGCCCGAGACCCCCGCGGCCACGGAGACGCCCGCGACGGTGGCGGCGAAGGCGCCCATGAGACCGGTGTAGGCGGCCAGCGGGCGGTCGGCGTCCCCGGCGTAGGCGCGGGCCTCGTGGTGCAGCCGTTCGTGCAGCGAGCTTCGCAGTGCGGTGGGTGACTTCACGGAATCCTCCTTGCGCGGTGGCGGGCGGCGAGAACCGCCCCTGCGGCCAGGGCGGTCAGCGCGCCGAGTGCCCCGCCGGTGAGCAGGCGGGCCGCCGCGGGGTGGGGCCGGGGGCGTGCGACGGCCTTCTCGGGTCGGTCGGCGGGCGCGGGGCCGTCGAGGGCCGTGGCCAGCGCCTCGGCCAGGTGTACGGCCCGGCGGCCGGTGTCGGCCTGGTCGATCTGGGTGCGGCAGCTGAAGCCGTCCGCCACCACGAACGCGTCCGGGGCGGTGTCGCGGACGGCGGGCAGGACGCCCTGCTCCGCGATCGTCTGCGACAGGTCGTAATGGCCCTGCTCGAAGCCGAAGTTGCCGGCCAGTCCGCAGCAGCCCTCGTCCAGCACGTTCGCGTCCAGGCCCGCGCGGCGCATCAGCTCGCGGTCCGGGTCGGCGCCCAGGACGGCGTGCTGGTGGCAGTGCGTCTGGACGGTTGCCGCCCGGCCGACCTGCGGCGGCTGCCAGCCCTCGGGGGCGTGGTTGACGAGCTGTTCGGCGAAGGTCCGCACCTGGGCGGCCAGCCGGTCGATGTCCTGGTCCCCGGCGAGCAGGTCCCGGGCGTCGGTGCGGAAGACCGCCGTGCACGAGGGCTCCAGCCCGACGATCGGGGTGCCGGCCTCCAGCCAGGGCCGCAGCACGCGGGTGGTGCGCTTCAGGACGCGGCGGGCGGTGGCGAGTTGGCCGGTGGAGATCCAGGTCAGGCCGCAGCACACCGCCTGCTCGGGGACCGCGACCCGGAAGCCGGCGTCCTCCAGGACCCGGACGGCGGCCCGGGCGATGTGGGGGTGGAAGTGGTTGGTGAAGGTGTCCGACCACAGCAGCACGGTCCGCGGATCGCCCGGTTCGGGCTGGGGCCGCCCGGCCCTGCGCCAGCCGTCCTGGAAGCTCTCGGCGGCGAACAGCGGCGCGTCGCGGCGTGGGTCGACGCCGCCGAGCAGCTTGCCGAGCCGGCCCAGTCCCGGGGCGTGGAGAGCGGCGTTGGCCAGACCCGGCGCGGGGCGCGCGAGCCGGGTCCACAGCGGGAGCCAGCCCAGGGCGTAGTGGGCGGCCGGGCGCAGCCGCCCCTGGTAGTGATGGGCGAGGAACTCGGCCTTGTAGGTGGCCATGTCCACCCCGACGGGGCAGTCGGACTTGCAGCCCTTGCAGGCCAGGCACAGGTCGAGGGCGTCCCGGACCTCGGTGGAGCGCCACCCGTCGGTGATCGGCGAGTCCTGATGGCCGCCGAGCATCTCGAACAGCAACCGGGCCCGGCCCCGGGTGGAGTGCTCCTCCTCCAGCGTGGCCCGGTAGGACGGGCACATCACACCGCCCTGGTGGGACCGGCAGTTGCCGACACCGACGCACCGCATGACGGCCTGCCCGAAGTCGCCGTCGTCGGGGTACGAGAAGTGGGTGTCCCGGTGGGGCCGGGGCCGCCAGGCGGCGCCCAGGCGCAGGTTCTCGTCGACCCGGTGGGGGTGGACGACCTTGCCGGGGTTCATCCGGTTGCCGGGGTCGAACAGCGCCTTGACCTCGCCCATCGCGTCGACGAGCGCCCGGCCGAACATCCGGGGCAGCAGTTCGCCGCGGGCCTGCCCGTCACCGTGCTCCCCCGAGAGCGATCCGCCGTAGGAGGCGACCAGGTCGGCGGCCTCGTGCAGGAAGGACCGGAAGGCCTCGACGCCCTTGCCCCCGCGCAGTTCGAACGGGATGCGGGTGTGGACGCAGCCCTGCCCGAAGTGCCCGTACAGGGAGGCCTGCTGGTAGCCGTAGCGGTCGAAGAGCCGTTCCAGGTCGCGCAGGTAGTCGCCCAGCTTCTCGGGCGCCACGGCCGAGTCCTCCCAGCCCTCCCAGGTCTCGGAGCCGTCCGGTGGCCGGGCGGTCACCCCGAGTCCCGCCTCGCGGGCCTTGAGCATCTCGTGCTCGCGCGGCGGGTCGTCGGAGAACGCCACCGACGCGTCGCCCTCGTCGCGGCCGATGGCGCGCAGCAGCGCGCGGGCCTGGGCGTCGGCCTGTTCCTTCGTGTCGCCGGTGAACTGGAGCAGCAGCCAGCTGTCGCCCTCGGGCAGCTGCTCCAGGGAGTCGAGGTAGGCGTGCTCCTCGCGCATCAGCTGGGCCATGCGCCCGTCGACGGCCTCCAGCTGGGCCGGTCGGCTGTGTTCGAGCAGGGCGGGCACCGCGTCGGCCGCCTGGAGGATGTCGTCGAAGCCGAGCACCAGCAGGGCCTCCGCCGCGGGGACCTCGACCAGCTCCAGTTCGGCCCGCAGGACGGTGACCAGGGTGCCTTCGCTGCCCACCAGGGCCTTCGCCACGTCGAAGCCGTTCTCCGGCAGCAGGGAGTCCAGGTTGTAGCCGGAGACGCGCCGGGGGATCCGCGGGTAGCCGCGCCGGATCTCGGCCAGGTGGCGTGCCGCGACCTCGCGCAGCCCCTGGTAGAGCCGGGCCCGGGGGCCGCCCGCGGCCACGATCCGGGCGTACTCGTCGTCGTCGGTGCGGCCGGCCCAGAACCGGGTGCCCTGGTAGGTGAGCACCTCCAGGCGGCGGACGTTGTCGACGGTCTTGCCGTAGGCCTGGGCGGAGGCGCCGCAGCTGTTGTTCCCGATCATGCCGCCCAGCGCGCAGTGCGTGTGGGTGGACGGCTTCGGTCCGAACATCAGCCCGTGCGGGGCCAGTTGACGGTTCAGCTCGTCCAGGACGATGCCCGGCTCGACGACACAGGTGCGGGAGCCGGGATCCACGGACAGCAGACGGTTGCAGTACTTGGTCCAGTCGACGACCACGGCGGTGTTGGTGGACTGCCCGCCCAGGCTGGTGCCGCCGCCGCGCGAGAGCACCGGCGCGGCGAACCGCGAGCACACCGCGACCGCCACGGCGCCGGCCTCGACGGTGCGGGGCACCACCACCGCGAGCGGGACCTGCCGGTAGTTGGACCCGTCGGTCGCGTAGGCGCCGCGGCTGCCGGCGTCGAAGCGGACCTCCCCGTCGACCTCGGCGCGCAGGGCCCGTTCCAGGGCCGTGAGGTCGACGCCCGCGCTGCCGTCCTCCGCGGTCACGGTCGGCTCCCGTTGCCGGGGAGGAACTCCTGGACCTTGGCCTTCAGCCCTTGGCGGATGACGGACCCGCGGTCGCTGTCGCCGTGCAGGACGGCGGAGGCGGCGGCCTTGATCTGGTCCCAGGTGGCGTGCGGCGGGATCGGCGGCACCGCGGGGTCGGTGCGGAAGTCGATGACGAACGGACGCTGCGCGGCCAGCGCCCGGGTCCACGCGGGCACGACGTCCTCGGGCCGCTCGACCCGGACCCCGTCCAGGCCGAAGGACCGGGCGATGTCGGCGTACCGCACGTCGGGGAGCTGCTGGGAGGGCAGGAAGCTGGGTGCGCCCTGCATCGCCCGCATCTCCCAGGTGACCTGGTTGAGGTCGCGGTTGTTGAGCACCGCCACCACCAGGCGCGGATCGCTCCACTCGCCGTAGTACTTGGCGGCGGTGATCAGTTCGGCGAGGCCGTTCATCTGCATCGCGCCGTCGCCGACGATGGCGATCGCCGGGCGGTCGGGGTGGGCGAACTTGGCGCCGATCGCGTACGGCACGCCGGGGCCCATGGTGGCCAGCGTGCCGGAGAGCGAGCCGCGCATGGTGCCGCGCACCCGCAGGTGCCGGGCGTACCAGTTCGCCGCCGAGCCGGAGTCGGCGGCCAGCACGGCGTCCTCGGGGAGCAGGGCGTCCAGGGCGTGGACGACGTACTCCGGGTTGATCGGCTCCGCGGCGACCTCGGCGCGCCGCCGCATCACCTCCCACCAGCGGGCCGTGTTGTCCTCGACGGACTTGCGCCACGCACCGTCGGCCTTGTGCTCCAGCAGCGGGAGCAGGCGGCGCAGCGTCCGGGCGGCGTCGCCGACGAGGTTCACCTCGAACGGGTACCGCATGCCGATCATGGACGGGTCCAGGTCGATCTGCACGGCGCGGGCTTGGTCGAAGTCGGGCAGGAAGTTGCTGTACGGGAAGCTGGAACCGACCACCAGCAGGGTGTCGCAGTCGCGCATCATCTCGTACGAGGGCCGGGTGCCGAGCAGCCCGATCGAGCCGGTCACGTAGGGCAGGGTGTCCGGGAGGGCGTCCTTGCCGAGCAGGGCCTTCGCCACGCCGGCGCCGAGCAGCTCCGCGACCTGTTCGACCTCGGCGCGGGCGTGACGGGCGCCCTGGCCGATCAGCATCGCCACCTTCTCGCCGGCGTTGAGGACCTCCGCGGCCCGCTCCAGGTCCTCGTCGGTGGGCACGGGGGCGTAGTGGGGGAGACCGAGGCTGGAGGGGACGTGCTTGAAGGCGTGCGCGGGCGGCTCGTAGTCGAGCTCCTGCACGTCCGCGGGGACGATCAGCGCGGTGACCGTGCGGCGGGTGGCGGCGATGCGCATGGCACGGTCGAGGACGTTGGGCAGCTGTTCGGGGACGGTGACCATCTCGCAGAACTCGGACGCCACGTCCTTGTAGAGGCTCAGCAGGTCGACCTCCTGCTGGTAGGAGCCGCCCATCGCGGTGCGGTCGGTCTGCCCGACGATGGCGACCACCGGGACGTGGTCGAGCTTCGCGTCGTACAGGCCGTTCAGGAGGTGGATCGCGCCCGGGCCCGAGGTGGCCGCGCAGACCCCGGTGCGGCCGGAGAACTTCGCGTACCCGACGGCCTGGAAGGCGGCCATCTCCTCGTGACGGGCCTGGATGAACCGGGGCTGGTCCTCGGCGCGGCCCCAGGCGGCGAGCAGCCCGTTGATGCCGTCGCCGGGGTAGGCGAAGACGTGCTCGACGTCCCACTCCCGAAGCCGCTGCAGCAGGTAGTCGGCAACCTTCATCTCTGTCCTCCTGGTGCTGGCCGTGGGGTGCGGCGGGGTTCGCCCCGCACGCCGGCTCGGCTAACCGCCGGCGGCGGGCTCGAAACCCGTTCACCGGCGGTTTCCGGGTGCCGTGGCCGGGTTCGCGGGTCGTGGCGGAAGTATCGCGAAGGCCCGTCCCGGTGCCGTGCAGGCGTGCCCGTGGGGGTGCGGCCGGTAGCCCGCTCGGGGCACGGCGCGGGCGGATCGTGCCGCCCGGGGCCGCTGCCCGGACGCTGTTCCCGGGGCCGGGTCGGCTTGTCCCGTTATGGGCCGGGCCGTCGGGGCAGACGGCTGGTACCAGGAAGTGGAGGCGACCAGGGAGGTGATCCGCGGTGCTGTTGCTGTGGCTGGGTGTGCTCGGCGGGTACGGGATCGGGGCCGTGGTGACGGCGAGGACCGTCTTCGAGCGCGGCAGGACCGGGTTCCTCGGCGGCAGGGCGTCCGGCAGGTCGCTCGCGGAGTTCGAACGCGGGGAACGCCAGCACCTCGAGGCGATAGCCCTGTGCTCCGGCGCGCTGTGGGTGGCCGCCGTCCCCTTACTGCTCCTCAGGCGGTTGGTGACGAGGTGGGCCCTCGCGCGCACCGGCTGCCCGGTCGAGAGCGCGCAGCAGGTCCGTGACCGCATCGACGACCTGGAGCGCGCTCTCGGCGTCGGCGCCTACGCCGCCGACGACGGGCACCGGTGCCAGAGGTGAGCCCGCCCCCGCTTCGCCGTGCCGCGGTGCGGCAGGTGGGCGCCCGCCGCTGGGGTGCGAGCCGGTGCGCTCCCGGCATCGACCACGGTGATTACTCGGCGGGGTTGCGGTTATACGACCGGGCGGTTGGCGGTCGTCGATATCGAAGGGGGTCTGCCATGGCGGACATCTCGCGCTTGCCCGGATCTTCCTCGCACTTCTGGGACTGGCAGCTTCGCGGCTCGTGCCGGGAAGCCGACAGCGCCCTGTTCTTCCACCCCGCGGGCGAGAGCGGCGCGGCCCGCGCGGTACGCGAGCAGGAGGCCAAGGCCGTCTGCGCCGACTGCCCCGTCCGCAGGGAGTGCCTCCGCCACGCGCTGCGGACGCGCGAACCGTACGGTGTCTGGGGCGGGCTCACCGAGGAGGAGCGGCACGGGCTCCTGGCGCGCCACCCCCGCCGCTTCACGGCGGCCGTCGCCTGAAGGGGCGGTCCTGCAGCGCCCGGTCGGGGTCGGGGACTTGTCGCCAGGCGGCCACCCGGCTCAGGGCACCCCTGGGGCCGAGGGGCCGAGGCCGAAGGGGCCGGGGAGGCCCGCGCCCGCGGTACGGGAGGCCACGGTTCACCAGGTGACCGGCAAGGCCTGGAGGCCGCGGAAGACCAGCTCCGGTATGTAGGTGAGCTCGGACTCGTCGACGGCGAGGCGCAGGCCCGGATGCCGTTTCACCAGGGATCCGATCGCCACCCGCATCTCCCGGCGGGCCAGGATCGCGCCGAGGCAGAAGTGCGGCCCGTGCCCGAAGGCGAGGTGCGCTGCCGGTCCTTCCCGGGTGATGTCGAAGCGGCCGGGATCCGGGTACGCGGCGGGGTCGCGGTTGGCCGCGACGACGACCGGCAGCACCGGTTCGCCCGCGCCCAGTCCGACGCCCTCCAGCTCGACGGGCTCGGTCGTGACCCGGACCTCGGCCGAGGTGAACAGCCTGCTGTAGCGCAGGAGTTCGTCGACCGCCGGTCCGATCAGGTCCGGTGACGACCGCAGCAGCGCGAGTTGGTCCGGGTGGCGCAGCAGGGTCAGCAGCGAGTTGCCCAGCTGGTTGACGGTCGTCTCGTGGCCGGCGATCAGCAGGCCCTCGAGGTTGGCCAGCAGTTCGGGTTCGGTGAGGTGGTCCCCCTCGTCGTTGGCGGCGACCATCGCCGAGATCAGCCCGTCGTCCGGCCGGGCCCGCTTGTGGCGCACCAGGTCGGCGAGCCAGTCCTGCATCTCGCCCTGCGTGGCCCGCAGTTCGTCCGAGGTGATGTCCGTGACGAACAGCCGCCTGGTCCACCTGCGGATGGCCTCCGCCTCGGAGTAGGGCACGCCGAGCAGCTCGCAGATGACCATCAGCGGCAGGGGAGCGCAGAGACCCGCCACGAGGTCCGCGGTCGGATCGAGGGAGTCGAGCAGGGAGTCCACGACGGACCGCACGCGTGGTTCGAGCCGATCGACCATGCGGGGGCTGAACGCCTGCGACATCAGCTTGCGCAGGCGGGCGTGGCGTTCGCCGTCCAGGCTGGAGACCAGGAGCGGGTCGGAGGCGACGGACAGTTTCAGCGGGCTGCCCGGAAGCGTGGCCGCCTCCCGGCTGAACCGGCTGTCGCTCAGCACCTGGCGGACCGCCTTGTGGGAAAGGGCGAGCCAGACCTCCGCCGGACCGATCGCCGCGAGGACGACCGGAGCCCGCGCGAGCAGGGCCTCGGCTTCGGGCTCGTTGTCCAGGTGGTGCGGGGTGGTGAAGGGGAACGTGGCTTTCATCGCTGCCTCCTGACGTGGTGTCACCTGGCCCGGGCGCCGGGTGCCGGGCGCGAACGGCCGGGACCCGGCGCGCGGGCCGGTGACAGCTGGGTCGTGTGCCGCTGGGGGCGGTGGCGCTTCGCGGTCGTCCCGAGGTCGACGGGGCCGAACGGTTCGGCCGGAGCCGTCGGCGGCGCCGGTGGCCGGTCCGCCCGATCCGGGTGGTGCTCGCCGTGCGGAGGTTCCCCGGGTGGCCGGGTGACGGTCGAGGACGTTCTTCCGCGCGAGTGCGAACGGGAGTCTAGGGCGTGGTCACCGGCGGCGTCGACGGTGCCCGTGGAGCCGGCCCCGTCGTGGCGGTGCGGGGCGTGGACGTACTTCCGCGGGGGACGGGACGGATCTTGCCACGGTGTCCCTTTCGTGCAGGGCGTATGACGGTGCGATGTGCTCCGTTTGAGACAGCCTTCGCCCGGCCTATGGCGACGGCGTGATGTTGCTGCCATGCTCGTCTGCGCGGCGGAACGATCATCGCCTCGGCCCCTACGCTCAGCTCACCAGCGCATCTTCCTCGGAGAGCGTCGCCAACGCTGCCGCTCCCGAGGACCGCTCCACGGGTCCAGACGCCCGAAGCACGGTCGAGTCCGGGTTCGGACACCACCGGGTCGCCGGGCTGCCACGCCCTCGATGATCCGGCCGCTCGCGCGGCCGGAGCCGCACCATCGGGACTGCTACGGAAACACCCCGCCTTCCTTCATCCCCCCGGCTCACGAGGTGTCGATGTGATGCGCTCTCCCCTGGATCCGGACGCCGGTCGTGTCGCCGTCATCGGCATGGCGGGCCGGTTGCCGAAAGCCCCGGACCCGGAGGCGTTCTGGCGACTGCTGTGCGACGGGGCCGACGCGATCACCGCGCCGCCCGTGGGCCGGCAGGGCGTACGGCACGGCGGCTACCTGGACCGGGTGGACGGCTTCGACGCGGCGTTCTTCGGTGTGTCCCCCCGGGAGGCCGCCGCCATGGACCCGCAGCAGCGGCTCATGCTCGAACTCGCCTGGGAGGCCCTGGAGGACGCCCGGATCGTGCCGAGCACGCTGACGGGCGGTCCGACGGGGGTGTTCGTCGGCTCGATGTGGGAGGACTACACGTCCCTGGCCTACCCCGGTCACATCACGCCGCACACCCTGACCGGCACCAACCGGGGCGTCATCGCCAACCGGGTCTCGCACTTCCTCGGTGTGCGCGGACCGAGCATGACGGTCGACACGGCCCAGTCGTCGGCGCTGGTCGCGGTGCACCTGGCGGTCGAGAGCCTGCGCCGCGGCGAGTCGGCGATCGCCCTGGCCGGCGGGGTGAACCTCAACCTGGCCGCCGCCCGCGAGGCGGGCGCGGCGGAGTTCGGCGGCCTGTCCCCGGACGACCGCTGCTTCACCTTCGACGCCCGGGCCAACGGCTTCGTCCGCGGCGAGGGCGGCGCCTTCCTCGTCCTGAAGCCGCTGGACCGGGCCCTGGCCGACGGGGACCGCGTCTACGGGGTCGTCCGGGGCAGCGCGGTCAACAACGACGGCGCCACCCGGAGCCTGACCGTGCCCAGCGCGCAGGCGCAGGAACAGGTCATCCGCGAAGCACTGGCCCGCGCCGGCGTGCGGCCCGCGGACGTGCAGTACGTGGAGCTGCACGGCACCGGCACCGCCGTCGGCGACCCCGTCGAGGCCGCCGCCCTCGCGGCGGCCTACCGCGACCCGGCCGGGTCCCGCGACGCCGACAACGCCCTGCGGGTCGGATCCGCCAAGACGAACGTCGGCCACCTGGAAGGCGCCGCGGGCATCGTCGGTCTGCTCAAGGCCGTCCTCAGCGTGTACCACCGCGCACTGCCGCCGAGCCTGAACCACGAGACCCCCCACCCCCGCATCCCCCTCGACGACCTGGCGCTGCGGGTCCAGACCGCGCTGACCCCCTGGCCGCGGCCGGACGCGCCGCTGCTCGCCGGCGTGTCGTCGTTCGGCATGGGCGGCACCAACGCGCACGTGATCGTCGAGCAGGCGCCCGACGCGGCCGCCCCGCCGGCCCGGCGGCCCGCGACCGGGGCCCCGCGGCCCGCACCGGAGGCCCCGCCGGCGCCGTGGATCGTCACCGCGCGCACCAGGCAGGCGCTACGGGCGCAGATCGAGCGCCTGCGCGCGCACGTGGGCAGCCACCCGGAGCTGACCGGCGCCGAGGTCGCGCACGCGCTGGCCACCACCAGAACCCGCTTCGCGCACCGCGCGGTGCTGCTCGACTCCGCCGAGCTGGCCGTCGGCCGGGCCGGCACCCCGGGCCGTACCGTCTTCGTCTTCCCGGGCCAGGGCGCGCAGTGGGCCGGCATGGGCCGGGAGCTGTACGCCGCGTACCCCGTCTTCCGGGCCGCCATGGACGAGTGCGCCCGGGCCCTGGCCCCGCACACCGACTGGTCCCTGACCGATGTCCTGGACGGCGCCCCGCTCGACCGCGTGGACGTCGTGCAGCCCGCCCTGTTCGCGGTGATGGTGTCCCTGGCGGAGCTGTGGCGCTCCTTCGGCGTCGAGCCCGACGCGGTGGTCGGGCACTCCCAGGGCGAGATCGCCGCGGCATGCGTCGCGGGCGCGCTGTCGCTGTCCGACGCGGCCCGGATCGTGGCCCTGCGCAGCCGCGCGCTGGTGGCGCTGACCGGCCGGGGCGGCATGGTGTCCGTCGCCCTGTCCGCCGGGCGGGCCGAGGAGTACGTGTCGCGCTGGGGCGGCGCGCTGACGGTCGCCGTGGTCAACGCCGCCGGCTCGGTCGTGGTGTCCGGCGACGCGCGGGCGCTGTCCGAACTGGTCGAGTCCTGCACGGCGGACGGTGTCCGCGCACGCGTCGTCCCGGTGGACTACGCCTCCCACTCCGCGCACGTCGAGGCGATCCGCGAGCGGCTGCACACCGAACTTGGCGGTGTGCGGCCGCGGCGGGGCACCGTCCCGTACTACTCCGCGGTCACCGGCGGCCTCGTCGACGACACCACGGAGCTCGACGCCGGCTACTGGTACCGCAACCTGCGCGAGCCGGTCCGCTTCGACCGGGCCACCGCCGCACTGCTGGCGGACGGGCACGACGTCGTGGTCGAGGTCAGCCCGCACCCGGTGCTGCTGCCCGCCCTCGAACAGGGCCTGGAACAGGCCCGCGAGCGGACCGGCGCGGCCGGCGTCGCCACCGGCACGCTGGGCCGGGACCGCGGCGGGCCGGAAGCGTTCCTGACCGCGCTGTCCCGGCTGTTCGTGGCCGGCGTGCCGGTCGACTGGTCCCCGGCCGTCGCCGGGGCCGCGCCGGCCGACCTGCCCACGTACGCTTTCCAACGCCGTTCGTACTGGCTGTCCGGAGCGACGGCCGGGCAGGGCGGACTGACCCCGGCCGGCCCGGGGACGCACCCGGCGGGGAGCGCCGCGCCCGGCCGGCCGGACGGCGGCCCGCGGGCCCTGGACACCGGGGCGGGCGGCACGGACACGGGCGACCCCGAGGCGGGCGACGCGATCGACGCGGCCGCCGTGGTCACCGCGCAGATCGCGCTCGTGCTGGGCCACGAGGACCCGGCGGACATCGATCCCGCGCTCACCTTCAAGGACCTCGGCTTCGACTCGGTCACCGGGCTCGAACTGCGCAACCGCCTGGCCGGCGCCCTGGACCGGCAGCTCCCCTCCGGGCTGGTCTTCGACCACCCGACACCCGCGGAGCTGATCGACTGGCTGCGCACCGGCCCCGGCGACCGGCCGCTCCCCGCCGCCCCGGCCGACCACGACGACCCGGTCGTCATCGTGGGGATGGGCTGCCGCCTCCCCGGCGGGGTGGCCTCGCCGGACGACCTGTGGCGGCTCGTCGCGCAGGGCGTGGACGCGATCGGCGACTTCCCGGACGACCGCGGCTGGGACCTCGGCGGCCTGTACGACCCCGAACTGCGCGGCGCGGGCACCACGTACACCACCCGGGGCGGGTTCCTGGAGGGGGTGGCCGGCTTCGACGCGGAGTTCTTCGGCATCTCGCCCCGCGAGGCGCTCGCCATGGACCCGCAGCAGCGGCTCGTGCTGGAGACGGCCTGGGAGACCTTCGAGCACGCCGGGATCGACCCGGCCTCGCTGCGCGGCAGCCACACCGGCGTGTTCACCGGCGTCTGGTCGTCCGGCTACGCGACCGGACCGGGCCTGCCGGAGGACCTGGAGGGCTACCTGTTCACCGGCGTCGCGACCAGCGTCACGTCCGGCCGGGTCGCCTACCACCTCGGGTTGCGCGGTCCGGCGCTGTCCGTGGACACCGCCTGCTCGTCGTCCCTGGTCGCAGTCCACCTGGCCGCCCAGGCCCTGCGCGCGGGCGAGTGCTCGCTGGCACTCGCCGGCGGGGTCACGGTCATGGCGACACCGCTGGGCTTCACCGAGTTCTCCCGCCAGCACGGCCTCGCGGCGGACGGCCGCAGCAAGCCCTTCGCCGCCGCGGCCGACGGCACCAGCTGGGCCGAGGGGGCCGGCCTGGTGCTGCTGGAGCGGTTGTCGGACGCGCGGCGCAACGGTCACCGGGTGCTGGCGGTCGTCGCGGGAAGTGCGGTGAACCAGGACGGGGCGTCCAACGGCCTGACCGCGCCGAACGGCCCGTCGCAGGAGCGGGTGATCCGTCAGGCCCTGGCCAGTGCCGGGTTGGCGGCGTCCGAGGTGGACGCGGTGGAGGCGCACGGCACCGGCACCACGCTCGGTGACCCCATCGAGGCGCAGGCGCTGTTGGCGACGTACGGCCAGGGGCGCGACGCGCCGTTGTGGCTGGGCTCGGTGAAGTCGAACATCGGGCACACCCAGGCGGCGGCCGGCGTCGCGGGCCTGATCAAGATGGTCATGGCGGTGCGGCACGGCGAACTGCCGCGGACCCTGCACGTGGACGCCCCCTCCCCGCACGTCGACTGGGCCTCCGGCGGCGTCCGGCTGCTGACCGAGGCCCGGCCGTGGCCGGAGCGTGAACGCCCGCGCCGCGCCGGCATCTCCGCCTTCGGCATCAGCGGCACCAACGCCCACCTGATCATCGAGCAGTCCTCCGACCCGGACCCCGGCGCCCTTCCCGAACCCGCCGACCGGGCCGCCCCCACCGCCTGGCTGCTGTCCGCGAAGACCGACGCCGGGCTGCGCGCCCAGGCCGAGCGGCTGCACGCGTACGCGACCGCCCACCCCGACGTCCCGGTGGCCGCGATCAGCCGCGCACTGGCCGCCCGCACCCGGTTCGGGCACCGGGCCGCGGTGGTCGGCGCCGACCGGGAGGACCTGCTGTCCGGCCTGGCCGCGCTCCCGTCGGGCCTGCCGGGCCTGCCGGGACTGCCGGGACTGCCGGGCCGTACCGGCGGGACCGTGTTCGTCTTCCCCGGCCAGGGCGCGCAATGGGCGGGCATGGGCCGTGACCTGTACGAGCAGTCCGAGGTCTTCCGCGCCGGAATCGACGCCTGCGCCGCCGCCCTGGCCCCGTACACCGACTGGTCGCTGGTCGACGAACTGCGCCACGGCTCGCTGGAGCGCGTCGACGTGGTGCAGCCGGCCCTGTTCGCCGTCATGGTGGCGCTGGCCGACCTGTGGCGGTCCCACGGCGTGCGGCCGGACGCCGTGGTCGGCCACTCCCAGGCGGAGATCGCCGCCGCGTACGTGGCCGGCGCGCTGTCGCTGCGGGACGCCGCCAAGATCGTGGCGCTACGGTCCAGGGCACTGGCCGTCATCGCCGGCCAGGGCGGCATGGTGTCCCTCGCGCTGTCCGTCGAACAGGCCGCCGGCTACCTGGCCCGCTGGGGCGAGCGGCTGACCCCCGCCGTGGTGAACGGACCCACGGCGGTCGTGGTGTCCGGCGGCCTCGACGCGCTGGACGAACTGCTGGCCGCCTGTGAGGCCGACGGCATCCGGGCCCGCCGCCTGCCGGTGGACTACGCCGCCCACTCCGCGCAGGTCGAGGCGATCCGCGAGCGACTGCTCACCGACCTGGCCGGGATCGAGCCGAGGACCGCGGACGTCCCGTTCTACTCCACGGTCACCGGCGAGCCGGTCGACACCTCCGCCCTCGACGCCGGCTACTGGTACCGCAACCTCCGCGAACCCGTACGGTTCGACCTGGCCACCGCCCGGCTCACCGCCGACGGCCACGCGCTGTTCCTGGAGGTCAGCCCGCACCCGGTGCTGGTGCCCGCGCTGGAGGTCGCCGCCACCGGAACGCTGCGCCGCGACCACGGCGGCCTCACCGAGTTCCTCGCCGCGGCGGGGCGCCTCCACGCCGCCGGAGCCGACGTCGACTGGACTCCGGTCCTGCCCCGCACCGCCCCCAGGGCGGACCTGCCGACGTACGCCTTCCAGCGCGAGCGCTACTGGGTGACCGCGCCCCCGCCGCTGCCCCGCGACGACCGGCGGTACGAGGTGGCCTGGGCCCCGGTGAGCGGTACCACCGCCCCGGTGGACCCGGCCCGCTGGCTCGTCCTGGCCCCGACCGGGCACCCGTGGGCCGAGGCCCTGCGCACCCGGGGCTTCGCGGTGGCCGAGACCCTGACGGCCGACACCCTGGACGTGGCCGACACCCGGGGCACGGCCGACCCCCGGCAGGCGGCCGGCACCGGGGACGCCCGGCCCGGGCCGGACGGCGTGCTGTCGCTGCTGGCGCTGGACGAGGAGCCGCACCCCGACCACCCGGTGCTCCCGGCGGGCCTGGTCCGCACCCTGGACCTGGTCCGCGTCCTGGACCCGGCGCGCAGCCTGGACCCGGTGAGAACGGCCGCCGTCCCGCTGTGGTGCGCGACCAGCGGCGCCGTGAGCACCTCGGGCACCGACCCGGTCACCAGCCCGGCCCAGGCCCTGGCATGGGGCACCGGCGCCTCCGCGGCGCTGGAGTTCCCGCACGGCTGGGGCGGCCTGGTCGACCTTCCCGCCGTGCCCGACGAGGAGAGCGTGAACGCGCTGCTCGTCGTGCTCGCCGGCACCGGCGAGGACCAGGTGGCGGTCCGCGGCGCCCGGCGCTACGCCAGGCGGCTGCGCCGCAAGGCGCCGTCGGGCCCGGCCGCGCGGTCCTGGCGGCCGCGGGGCACGGTGCTGGTCACCGGCGGCACCGGCGCGCTCGGCGGACACCTGGCGCGCCGCCTCGCGCGGCAGGGCGCGGAGCACATCGTGCTGGCCGCCCGCCGCGGCCCCGACGCACCCGGCGCGGCCGGCCTGCGCGACGAACTGGAGGCGGCCGGAGCGCGGGTGACCGTGGCGGCCTGCGACGTGGCCGACCGGGACGCCCTGCGGGACCTCGTCGAGCGCGTCGGCGACATCCGCGCGGTCTTCCACACCGCCGGCGTGATCAGGGCGACCAGGCTGGCCGACACGACACCGGCGGAGTTCGCCGAGGTCGTCGGGGCCAAGGTCGCCGGCGCGGCGAACCTGGCGGAACTCCTGCCGGACCTCGACGCCCTCGTGCTGTTCTCCTCCACCGCGGGCGTGTGGGGCGACGGCCACGGCGCGGCCTACGCCGCCGGCAACGCCTTCCTGGACGCCCTGGCCGCACAGCACCGCGCCCAGGGCCGCGCCACGACCTCCGTCGCGTGGGGCATCTGGGCCGACGGCGGCATGGCGGCCCTGGAGTCCGTGCAGCGCCAGCGCACCCTGCTCGGCCTCGGCGAACTGGAGCCGGGCCGGGCTCTCGACGCGCTGCAGGACGTCCTCGACCACGACGAGGCCCTCGCGGTCGTCACCGAGGCCGACTGGGCGCAGTTCGCCCGCGCCTACACCCACGCGCGGCCGAGCCGGCTGCTGCGGGACCTGCCCGAGACCCACAGCCGGCCGCAGGCCCCCCGGCCCGCGCCCGCCGCCGGCGGCACCGGCCTGCTGGAGCTGGTCACCACCCACGTCGCCGGGGTGCTGGGCCACGCCACCCCCGAGCGGCTCGACCCCCGGCAGACGTTCAAGGACCTGGGATTCGACTCGCTGACCGCGGTGGAACTGCGCAACCGCCTGACCGCCGCGCTCGGCGTGAAACTTCCCGCCACCCTCGTCTTCGACCACCCCACCCCGGCACGGCTGGCCGCCCACCTGTGCGGCGCGTCCGGCGAGCAGGACGCGCCGCACGCCCCGGCCGCGACGGCCACGACGACCGCGACGGACGAGCCGATCGCCGTCATCGGCATGGGCTGCCGCTACCCCGGAGGCGTCGGCAGCCCCGAGGACCTGTGGCGGCTGGTCGCGGACGGCGTGGACGCGGTCGGCGACTTCCCGACCGACCGGGGGTGGGACCTGGACCGCCTGTACGACCCGACGGGGAGCCGCCCCCGCACGTCGAGCACGTCCCGGGGCGGCTTCCTCGACGCGGCCGGCGACTTCGACGCGGCGTTCTTCGGGATATCGCCCCGCGAGGCGCTCGCCATGGACCCGCAGCAACGCATCCTGCTGGAGACCGCGTGGGAGGCCGTCGAGTACGCCGGGATCGACCCGACCGCGCTGGAGGGCAGCTCCACCGGCGTGTTCACCGGCATCTGGTCCACCGGCTACGCCGCCGGGCCGGTCCCCGACGACCTGGAGGGCTACCAGGTCACCGGCACCGCGTCGAGCGTCGGGTCCGGCCGGCTGGCGTACCAGCTGGGCCTGCTCGGCCCGGCGCTGTCCCTGGACACCGGCTGCTCGTCGTCCCTGGTGGCCGTGCACCTGGCCGCCCAGGCGCTGCGCTCGGGGGAGTGCTCCTTCGCCCTGGCCGGCGGCGTCACCGTCAACGCGGCGCCCACGCTGTTCACCGAGATGTCCCGGCAGGGGGCGAGCGCGCCCGACGGACGCAGCAAGTCCTTCGCCGCCGCGGCCGACGGAGCGGGCTGGGCCGAGGGCGCCGGCCTGCTGCTGCTGGAGCGGCTGTCCGACGCCCGCCGCAACGGCCACGAGGTGCTGGCGGTCGTCCGGGGCTCCGCCACCAACCAGGACGGCGCCTCCAACGGCCTGACCGCGCCGAACGGCCCCTCCCAGGAGCGGGTGATCCGTCAGGCCCTCGCCAACGCCGGGCTGGAGGCGTCCGAGGTGGACGCGGTGGAGGCGCACGGCACCGGCACCACCCTCGGCGATCCGATCGAGGCGCAGGCGCTGTTGGCGACGTACGGCCAGGGGCGCGACGCGCCGTTGTGGCTGGGCTCGGTGAAGTCGAACATCGGGCACGCCCAGGCGGCGGCCGGCGTCGCGGGCCTGATCAAGATGGTGATGGCGATGCGGCACGGCGAACTGCCGCGGACCCTGCACGTGGACGCGCCCACGCCGCACGTCGACTGGGCCTCCGGCGCGGTCCGCCTGCTCACCGAACCGGTCACCTGGCCCGGGACCGGGCGGCCACGGCGGGCCGCCGTCTCCGCCTTCGGCATCAGCGGCACCAACGCCCACGTCATCCTCGAAGAGCCCGCCGAGCCCGACTCCGCCGCGCCCGCCCCCCGGGGCCGCGCGGACGAACACGTCCTCTGGCCGCTGTCGGCCAGGTCCGAGGCGGCGTTGCGGGAGCAGGCGCGTCGGCTGGGCGCCTTCGCCGCCGTGCATCCCGAGGTGAGCCCGGCGGCGGTCGGGGGCGCTCTGGCCGCCCGCACCGTGTTCGAGCACCGCGCCGTGGTGGTGGGCACCGCCGCGGCCCTGGACGCGCTGGTGGAGGGCCGGTCGGCGCCGGGTCTGGTCACCGGCACCGCCCGTCCGCTGGGCCGGTCGGTGTTCGTGTTCCCGGGGCAGGGTGCGCAGTGGGTCGGCATGGGTGGGGAGTTGTACGGCTCGGAGCCGGTGTTCCGGGAGGTGATCGAGGCGTGTGATGCCGCGTTGGCGCCGTTCACGGACTGGTCGTTGGTGGAGGTGCTGACCGGTGGCGGCTCGCTGGAGCGGGTGGATGTGGTGCAGCCGGCGTTGTTCGCGGTGATGGTGGCGCTGGCGGAGCTGTGGCGTGCCCACGGTGTGGAGCCGGATGCCGTGGTCGGGCATTCGCAGGGCGAGATCGCGGCCGCCTACGTGGCCGGAGCGCTGTCCTTGGAGGACGCCGCCAAGGTGGTCGCCCTGCGCAGCAGGGCCCTGGTCGCCCTGGCCGGACACGGCGGCATGGTCTCGGTCGCGCTGTCCGCGGACGACGCCGCCGGCTACCTGGATCCCTGGGGCGACCGGATCACCGTCGCGGTGGTCAACTCCGCCGCCACCGTCGTCGTCTCCGGCGAACCCGTGGCCCTGGACGAACTGCTGGCGGCCTGCGCCAGGGACGGCGTCCGCGCCCGCGCCATCCCCGTCGACTACGCGGCGCACTCGGCGCAGGTCGAGGCGGTCCGCGAGCAGCTCCTGACCGACCTCGCGGACGTCCGGCCCCGGCCCGCGGTGATTCCGTTCTACTCGACGGTGACCGGCGAGCCGGTCGACACCTCCGCCCTCGACGCCGGCTACTGGTACCGCAACCTCCGCGAACCCGTACGGTTCGACCTGGCCACCGCCCGGCTCACCGCCGACGGCCACGAGGTGTTCGTGGAAGTCAGCCCGCACCCGGTGCTGGTGCAGGACCTGGACGGCGTGGCGACCGGCACCCTGCGCCGCGACCACGGCGCCACCGGGGAGTTCCACACCGCCCTGGCCCGCCTCCACGTCCAGGGCGTCGCCGTGACCTGGCCGCACGACCGCCCCCACGGCGTCCGGCTGCCGGGCTACGCCTTCCAGCGCAGCACCTACTGGCTCACCCCCGCGGCCGGCGGCCACGGCACCGGGCACCCGCTGGCGGGCACCACGGTCGAACTGCCCGACGGGAGCACCGTGCACAGCGGCCGCGTCTCCACCCGGACCCGCCCCTGGCTGGCCGACCACGCCGTCGACGGCACGGTCCTGCTGCCGGGCACCGCCTTCCTCGAACTCGCCACCCTGGCCGGCGGGACGGTCGACGACCTCGTCCTGCACCTGCCCCTCGCGCTCCCGGACACACCGACGGACCTCCAGGTCTCGGTCGGCGCCCCGGACGACGCGGGCCGCAGCGCGGTCACCGTGCACTCCCGGAGCGGCGACGGCTGGGTCCGCCACGCGTCCGGCACCCTCGGCGGCCAGGTGACGGCCGGACGAATCGACTGGCCCCCGAGGAACGCCGAACCCGTGGACCCCGAAGGGTTCTACGCCTTCCTCGCCGGCCTCGGATACCAGTACGGACCCGCGTTCCGGGGCGTGCGGGAGCTGTGGCAGGGCGAGGACGAGCTGTACGCCGAGGTGTCCGTCCCCGACGGCGCCCCCTTCGGCATCCACCCCGCGCTCCTGGACGCCGCACTCCAGCCGCTGATCCTGCTCAGCCCCGACACCCGGGTCCGGCTGCCGTTCTCCTTCTCCGGCGTCGCCGTGCACACCACCGGTGTGTCGTCCGCCCGGGTCCACCTGGTTCGCACGGGCACCGACACCTACCGCGCGACACTGACCGACCTGTCCGGCGACCCGGTCGCGGACATCACCGCGCTGACCGTCCGTCCGGCCGCCGAGGCCCGGGCCGGCGTGCTGCACACCCGGTGGACACCCCTCACCGCGAGCCCACCGACCGAGGTGGTACCCAGCCCGGTGCTCACCGCGGACGCCGACGCGGACTCCGTGCACGCTCTCGTCCAGCGAGCCCGCGCGCTCGTCCAGGACTTCCTGGCCGAGCGGCCCGAGCGGGCGGCCGCACGCCTGGCCGTGCTGACCCGCGGCGTGGCCGGCGCGGCCGTACGCGGCCTGGTCCGCAGCGCCGCCGCCGAGCACCCCGGCCGGTTCGTCCTGGTCGATCTGGGCGACGCGTCCGAGGAGGACGCGGTCCGGGCGGCCATGACGGCCGGCGACGAACCCGAACTGGCCCTGCGCGGGGAACGCGTCCTCGTGCCGCGGCAGGCCGGGTACGCGCCGGAACTGACCGCCCCCGACGGCGCGTACCGGCTGAGCGAGTCCGGCACCGGGCAACTGGACGACCTGGCCCTGCTGCCCTGGCAGGAGACCGCGCTGGAACCCGGGCAGGTCCGGGTCGCCGTACGCGCGGCCGGCCTGAACTTCCGCGACGTGCTCATCACCCTCGGCCTGTACCCGGACCGGCCCCCGTTGGGCGGCGAAGGGGCCGGCACCGTCCTGGAGGTCGGCCCCGGCGTCACGGCCTGGCGGCCCGGCGACCGCGTCATGGGCATGATGCCCGGCGCCTTCGGGCCGCGCGCCGTCGCCGACCACCGGCTCCTGACGGCGGTCCCCGACGGCTGGAGCTTCACCGAGGCGGCGTCGGTGCCCATCGCGTTCACCACCGCCTGGTACGCGCTGTACGACCTCGGCGAACTGCGCCCCGGCGACCGGGTCCTGGTCCACGCCGGCGCGGGCGGGGTGGGCATGGCCGCCGTCCGGTTGGCCCTGAACAGCGGCGCGGAGGTCTTCGCCACCGCGAGCCCCGCCAAGTGGGACACGCTGCGGCGCCTCGGACTGGCGGACGACCACATCGGTTCGTCCCGCGACACCCGGTTCGCCGACCGGTTCCCGGCCATGGACGTCGTCCTCAACTCGCTCGCGGGAGAACTCACCGACGCCTCCCTGCGGCTGCTCGCCGACGGCGGACGGTTCGTCGAACTGGGAAAGACGGACGTCCGCTCACCCGAGGGACTGCTCTACCGGGCCTTCGACCTCAACGACGTCGACCCCGCGCGGCAGGGCGACATCCTCGCCGAGGTCGTGGCGATGGTCGCCGACGGGACGCTGGAGCCGCTGCCGGCCACCGCCGCGGACCTCCGCCAGGCCGTCGGCTCCTTCCGGCTGATGAGCCAGGGCCGCCACACCGGCAAGATCGTCCTCACCGTCCCCCAGCCGATCGACCCCGACGGCACCGTGCTGATCACCGGCGGCACCGGCACCCTGGGCCAGGCCGTCGCCCGGCACCTGGTGTCCCGCTACGGGGTACGGCACCTGCTGCTCGTCAGCCGCGGCGGTGGCGCGGTGCCGCACCTGCAGGCGCGAGCGGACGTCGACGTGCGGGTGGTGGCCTGCGACGTCGCGGATCGGGACGCCCTGGCGGCCGTACTGGACTCGATCCCGGCCGAACACCCGCTCACCGCCGTCGTCCACGCGGCCGGCGTGCTCGACGACACCGTGGTGGAACGGCTGACCGCGGAGCGGCTCGACCGGGTGCTGCGCCCCAAGGTCGACGGCGCCTGGCACCTGCACGAGCTGACCCGCGAACACCACCTCGCCGCCTTCGTGCTGTTCTCCGCGGCCGCGGGTGTCCTCGGCAACGCCGGCCAGGCCGGCTACGCGGCGGCGAACGCCTACCTCGACGCGTTGGCCGCACACCGGCAGACCCTCGGACTGCCCGCCGTGTCGATGGCCTGGGGTTACTGGGAGCAGGAGAGCGGCATGACCGCCCACCTCACCACGGCCGACCGCCGACGCCTCGCCCGCAAGGGCATCCGTCCCCTCAGCAGCGAACGCGCCCTGGCCATGTTCGACACCGCGCTGGCCGCCGGACGTCCCGCGCTGACCACGGCCGACCTCGCGATGCCGCGGACCCTGCCGACGCCCAAGGCCCCCGCGTCGGACCTGCTGTCCCTGGTCGCCGCCCACACCGCCACCGTCCTCGGCCACTCCGACGCCGCCGCGATCCACCCCGGACTCGCCTTCCGCGACCTCGGCTTCGACTCCCTGACCTCCGTCGAACTGCGCAACCGCCTCGCCGGCGCCACCGGCCTGCGGCTGCCCGCGACGCTCGTCTTCGACCACCCCACCCCCGCCGACCTCGCCGACCACCTCAGGGCCGAACTCTCCGGTGCGGGTGGGGCCGTGGCGCCGGTGGTGCCGGTGGGCGGGGCGGGTGACGGGGCTGATCCGGTGGTGATCGTGGGCATGGGGTGTCGGTTGCCGGGTGGGGTGGGGTCGCCGGAGGAGCTGTGGGGCCTGGTGTCGGGTGGGGTGGATGCGATCGGCGCGTTCCCGGCTGATCGGGGGTGGGACGTGGAGGGGTTGTTCCATCCGGATGCGGATCATCCGGGGACGTCGTACACGCGGTCGGGTGGCTTCCTCGCGGACGCGGCGGGGTTCGATGCCGACTTCTTCGGGATCTCGCCGCGTGAGGCCTTGGCGATGGATCCGCAGCAGCGGGTGCTGCTGGAGACCGCGTGGGAGACGTTCGAGGACGCGGGGATCGATCCGACGTCGTTGCGGGGCAGCCGGACGGGTGTCTTCACCGGCGTCTGGTCCTCCGGCTACGTCGGCAGCCCCGACCAGGCACCGCCCGACACCGAGGGCTACCTCGCCACCGGCATCTCGCCGAGCATCACCTCCGGCCGGGTCTCCTACCTGCTGGGCCTCCAGGGCCAGGCCGTGTCCGTCGACTCCGCCTGCTCCTCGTCACTGATGGCGATCCACCTCGCCGCGCAGGCACTGCGGTCGGGGGAGTGCACCCTC
The DNA here is from genome assembly GCF_055383135.1 of Kitasatospora sp. Xyl93. Lineage (NCBI taxonomy): Bacteria > Bacillati > Actinomycetota > Actinomycetes > Kitasatosporales > Streptomycetaceae > Kitasatospora > Kitasatospora sp. Xyl93. Next base: position 8,142,442 of record NZ_AP029185.1, read on the forward strand.
GCCCTGGCCGGCGGGGTGACCGTGAGCGTGACCCCCCTGCAGTTCACGGAGTTCTCCCGCCAGCGTGCCCTGGCCCCGGACGGCCGGTGCAAGCCCTTCTCGTCGACGGCCGACGGTACGGCGTGGGGCGAGGGTGCGGGGCTGGTGCTGCTGGAGCGGTTGTCGGACGCCCGCCGCAACGGCCACCGGGTGCTGGCGGTGGTGCGGGGCTCGGCGGTCAACCAGGACGGGGCGTCCAACGGGTTGACCGCGCCCAACGGCCTCTCCCAGGAACGCGTCATCCGCCAGGCGCTCGCCAGCGCCGGGTTGGCGGCGTCCGAGGTGGACGCCGTGGAGGCGCACGGCACGGGGACGACGCTCGGCGATCCGATCGAGGCGCAGGCGCTGTTGGCGACGTACGGCCAGGGGCGGGACGAGCCGTTGTGGCTGGGGTCGGTGAAGTCGAACATCGGCCACACCCAGGCGGCGGCCGGTGTGGCCGGGGTGATCAAGATGGTGATGGCCATGCGGCACGGCGAACTGCCGCCGACGCTGCACGTCCAGGAGCCCACACCGCACGTCGAGTGGGACACCGGTGACATCCGGCTGCTGACCGAGGCCCGACCGTGGCCGGAGACGGGGCGCCCCCGCCGCGCGGGCATCTCGGCCTTCGGGGCCAGCGGCACCAACGCCCACGTCGTCATCGAACAGTTCCCGGCGGAGACCCCCGAACGACCCGCCGCGGACGACGCCGTGGAGCCGGAGCCCACCGTGTGGCTGCTGTCCGGCAGGACGGACGACGCCCTCCGCGCCCAGGCCCGACGGCTCGCGGACCACGTCGCCGCCCACCCCGGACTCCGGCCGGCCGCGATCGGCCGGGCCCTCGTCACCACCCGCACCATGCTCGCCCACCGGGCGGCCCTGGTGGGCAGCACCCGGACCGAACTGATGGCGGAGCTGGCCGCCCTCGCCGACGGAGACCCCCGCGTCATCACGGGCGTGGCCGGTTCGCCGGGTCGGTCGGTGTTCGTGTTCCCCGGCCAGGGTGCGCAGTGGGTCGGCATGGGTGGGGAGTTGTACGGCTCGGAGCCGGTGTTCCGGGAGGTGATCGAGGCGTGTGATGCCGCGTTGGCGCCGTACACGGACTGGTCGTTGGTGGAGGTTTTGACCGGTGGCGGCTCGCTGGAGCGGGTCGACGTCGTGCAGCCTGCCCTGTTCGCGGTGATGGTGGCGCTGGCGGAGCTGTGGCGTGCCCACGGGGTGGAGCCGGATGCCGTCGTCGGGCACTCGCAGGGCGAGATCGCGGCCGCCTACGTGGCCGGAGCGCTGTCCCTGGACGACGCCGCCAAGGTGGTCGCCCTGCGCAGCAGGGCCCTGGTCGCTCTGGCGGGTCAGGGCGGCATGCTTTCCCTAGGCCTCGGGCACGAGCAGGCCGCCGAGTTCGTGGCCCGCTGGGACGGTCGGCTGACCGTGGCGGTGGTCAACTCGGCGGACGGCGTGGTGGTTTCGGGCGACCTGGGCGCGCTGGACGAACTGCTGGCGGCCTGCGAGGCCGACGGCATCCGCGCCCGCCGCCTGCCGGTGGACTACGCCGCCCACTCCGCCCAGGTCGAGGCGATCCGCGACCAACTGCTCACCGAACTGGCCGACATCACACCGCAGCCGGCGGCGGTCCCGTTCTACTCCACGGTCACCGGCGAGCCCGTCGACACCTCCGCCCTCGACGCCGGCTACTGGTACCGCAACCTCCGCGAACCCGTACGCTTCGACCTCGCCGTCGAGGCCCTCACCCAGGACCGGCACGGCGTGTTCGTGGAGGTCAGCCCGCACCCCGTCCTGATACCGGTGATGGACGGCGTCGCGACCGGCACGCTGCGCCGTGGCGGCGGCAGGCAGGAGTTCCACCTCGCCCTGGCGCGCCTGCACACGCGAGGCGTGGCCGTCGACTGGACGCCGGTCTTCCCCGGCGAGGCCGGCCATGTCCCGCTGCCGACGTACGCCTTCCAGCACCGGCCGTACTGGTTGACCCCCACCGCCGCGAAGGGCGACGTGTCGGCGGCGGGACTGGACCCGGCCGGGCACCCGCTGCTCGGCGCCGTCGTCGAACTGGCCGGGGACCAGAGCGTCCTGCTCACGGGGCGGCTCTCGACGGCCACCCGGCCTTGGCTGGCCGACCACGTCGTCCTGGGCTCCGTGCTGCTGCCCGGCACCGTGTTCGTCGAACTCGCCCTGCACGCCGGACGGCAGGCCGGCTGCGACGTCCTGGACGAACTGGTGCTGGAAGCCCCCATGATCCTGCCGGACGACGGTTCCGTGCCGGTCCAGGTCGTCGTCGGCGCACCGGACGGCACGGGCCGGCGTCCCGTCACCGTGCACTCCCGGACGGCGGGCAGCTGGTTGCGGCACGCCACCGGCATGCTCGCGACCGGTGGCCGCCCCCACCCGTACGACACCGGCGAGCCCTGGCAGCCGGCCGGTGAGCCCGTCGACCTGACCGGCTTCTACGACACCCTCGCCGCCCAGGGCTACGAGTACGGGCCGGTGTTCGCGGGCGTACGCGAGATCCGGCGGCAGGGCGACGAGCTCTACGCCGAGGTGGCGCTGCCCGCCGACGTCCGCGACCGCTTCGGTCTCCACCCCGCGCTGCTCGACGCCGCACTCCAGCCGCTGACCATGCTGGCGGCCGGCCGCCTGCCGTTCTCCTTCTCCGGGGTGTCGATGCGGAAAGCCGGCTCCACGGCCCGGGTCCGCCTCACACCCACCGGTCCCGACACCTTCCGGGTCGCGCTCGCCGACGAGTCCGGGCCGCTGGCGGTGATCGAGGCGCTGACCGTGCGCCACCGGCCGGCGGGCACGCCCGGCGCCGGGACCGACCAGCTCTTCCGCCTCGACTGGGTGCCCGTCGAGAGCACCGGCGAACCCCCGGCCGTCCACCACGTCACGCCCCCGGCGGGAGACCCGGTGGCGGCCGCGCACACCGTCGCCGCCGAGACGCTGGGCGTGCTCCAGGACTTCCTGCGCGACGGGGACGGCCGGCTGGCCGTCGTGACCCGCGGGGCGGTCGGGCCGGACGCCGCCGACCTGCCGTCCAGCGTCGTCTGGGGCCTGGTCCGCGCGGCCCAGGCGGAACACCCCGGCCGGTTCGTGCTCGTGGACACCGACGACCGCGTCCTCGTCGCGGGGGACGAACCGCAGCTCGTCGTCCGCGACGGCGCCGCCCACGCCGCCCGCCTGGTACGGGCCGAAGCGGCGCCGGCACCCGGCCCGCTCGACCCGGACGGCACCGTGCTGATCACCGGAGGCACCGGAACGCTGGGCCGCCTCGTCGCCCGGCACCTGCGCGACCGGCACGGCATCCGGCACCTGCTCCTGCTCAGCAGGACCGCGGCGGAGGTGGACTTCGACGCCGAGGTGGTGGCCTGCGACGTGGCCGACCGGGAGGCGCTGGCGGCCGTACTGGACTCGATCCCGGCCGAGCGTCCGCTGACCGCGGTCGTGCACGCGGCCGGCGTGCTCGACGACGGCGTCGTCGAAGCCCTCACGCCCGACCGGCTCGACCGGGTGCTGCGGCCCAAGGCCGACGCCGCCTGGCACCTGCACGAGCTGACGAAGGACCTCGGCCTGGGCGCGTTCGTGCTCTTCTCCTCCGCCGCCGGGGTGCTGGGCGGCCCGGGCCAGGCGAACTACGCCGCCGCGAACGCCTTCCTGGACGCCCTCGCCGTGCACCGGCGTGCCCTGGGTCTGCCGGGGGTGTCGCTGGCCTGGGGACAGTGGGCCGAGGCCAGCGGGCTGACCGAACGCCTCACCGACACCGACCGCAAGCGCCTCGCCCGCGCCGGCGTGCTGCCGATGCCCACGAACCAGGCGCTGGAACTGTTCGACCTGGCCTTGGGCGCCGCCGATCCGGCGCTGGTCCCCGCACACCTCGACCTGTCGGCGGCCTCCACCCGCCCCCTGCTCAGCCGCCTCACCCGTACCAGGCCCGCCCGGCGCACGGACCGGCCGGGCCTGGGCGGTGAACTGGCGGCCCTGCCCGAGACCGAGCAGTACCGTCGCGTCCTGGACCTGGTCACCGGCCAGACGGCCGCCGTCCTCGGCCACACCGACACCGCGGCCGTCGGCGCCGAGCGGGCCTTCAAGGAGCTGGGCTTCGACTCGCTCACCGCGGTGGAGCTGCGCAACCGGCTGTCCGCGGTCACCGGGGCACGGCTGCCGGCGACGATGGTCTTCGACCACCCGACCCCCGACGCGCTGGCCGGCCACCTGCGGAACCTCCTGGTCGGCGCCCGGCGCCAGGCCCCTGCCGTGCCCGTGGCGGTCGGGGTTCCGGTGTCGGGCGATCCGGTGGTCGTGGTGGGGCTGGGGGCGCGGTATCCGGGTGGGGTGGGGTCGGCCCGGGAGTTGTGGGATCTGGTGGCGGGCGGGGTCGACGCGGTGGGTGAGTTCCCGTCGGATCGTGGGTGGGAGGTGGGCCGTCTCTACGATCCGGCGGGTGGTCCGGGGAGGTCGTACACGCGGTCGGGTGGTTTTCTCGTGGACGCGGGCGGCTTCGACGCCGGGTTCTTCGGGATCTCGCCGCGTGAGGCGTTGGCGATGGATCCGCAGCAGCGGGTGCTGTTGGAGACGGCGTGGGAGACGTTCGAGGACGCGGGGATCGATCCGACGTCGTTGCGGGGCAGCCGGACGGGCGTCTTCACCGGCATCTGGTCCTCGGGCTATGGCGCCGGGGCACAGCCGCCCGACCTGGAGGGATACCTTTCGACGGGCACGGCGACGAGTGTGACCTCCGGGCGGGTGTCGTACCTGCTGGGGCTGGAGGGTCCGGCGGTGTCGGTGGACACGGCGTGCTCGTCATCGCTGGTGGCGATCCACCTGGCGGCGCAGGCGCTGCGCTCGGGGGAGTGCTCACTGGCGTTGGCCGGTGGGGTGACGGTGATGGCGACGCCGGCGGGGTTCGTCGAGTTCTCGCGGCAGCGGGGGCTTGCGGCGGACGGGCGGGTGAAGGCGTTCGCCGAGGCGGCCGACGGCACGGCGTGGGGTGAGGGCGCCGGATTGGTGCTGCTGGAGCGGTTGTCGGACGCGCGGCGCAACGGTCACCGGGTGCTGGCGGTCGTCGCGGGAAGTGCGGTGAACCAGGACGGGGCGTCCAACGGGCTGACCGCGCCGAACGGTCCGTCGCAGGAGCGGGTGATCCGTCAGGCGCTGGCGAATGCCGGGTTGGCGGCGTCCGAGGTGGACGCGGCGGAGGCGCACGGCACCGGCACCACCCTCGGCGATCCGATCGAGGCGCAGGCGTTGCTGGCGACTTACGGCCAGGGGCGCGACGCGCCGTTGTGGCTGGGCTCGGTGAAGTCGAACATCGGGCACACCCAGGCGGCGGCCGGTGTGGCCGGGGTGATCAAGATGGTGATGGCGATGCGGCACGGGCAACTGCCGCCGACGCTGCACGTGGACGCGCCGACCTCCCACGTCGACTGGGATGCCGGAAACATCCGGCTGCTCACCGAGGCGCGGCCCTGGCCCGACAGCGGCCACCCGCGCCGCGCGGGCATCTCGGCGTTCGGCATCAGCGGCACCAACGCGCACGTGATCTTGGAGGCACCGGCCCCGGACCCCGCCCACGGTCCCGCTTCCACGCCCGCTCCCGTCGTGCCGGTACCGTGGCTGCTGTCGGCGAAGTCGGACGCGGCCCTGCGCGAACAGGCCCGCAGGCTGCGCGGGTTCCTCGCCGAGCACCCCGAGGTCACCCTGGCCGAGGTGGCCGCGGACCTGGCCGCGCGGGCTCGGTTCCCGCACCGTGCCGTCCTGACGGACCCGGCCGGCCTGGACGCGCTGATCGACGGAAAACCCGGAATCGTCACGGGCGTCGTCCTCCCGGGAAAGTCGGCGTTCGTGTTCTCCGGTCAGGGGGGTCAGTGGGCGGGGATGGGACGGGGTTTGTACCGCGCGTTCCCGGTGTTCGCGCGGGCGTTGGACGAGGTGTGCGGGCTGCTGGGGTTGCCGGTGGAGGTGTTGTTCGCGGACGCGGAGGGCGTGCTCGGTGAGACCCGGTTCACCCAGGGCGCGGTGTTCGCGTTGGAGGTGGCGCTGTTCCGGCTGGTGGAGTGGCTGGGGGTGCGGCCGGACTTCGTGGTCGGGCATTCCGTCGGTGAGGTGGCGGCGGCGCATGTGGCCGGGGTGCTGGGCCTGGAGGACGCGTGTGTCCTGGTGGGGGTACGTGGCCGGTTGATGCAGGGGCTGCCCGGGGGTGGGGCGATGGTCTCGCTCCAGGCGTCACTGGAGGAGGTCGTCGGTTCTCTGGTGCCGGGGGCCGAGGTGGCGGCGGTCAACGCGGTGGACGCGGTGGTGGTGTCGGGTGACGAGGCCGCGGTGGCGGCGGTCGCGGAGGTGTGGCGGGGCCGTGGGCGGCGGGTGCGGCGGCTGGCGGTGAGTCACGCGTTCCATTCGGCGCGGATGGATCCGGTGCTGGGGGAACTCGGTGAGGTGGCGGCGGGTCTGTCGTTCGGCGAGCCGGTGATCCCGGTGGTCTCCACGGTGGCCGGGCGTCCGGTGGACCTGGGGGAGGCCGGGTACTGGGTGCGGCAGGTGCGCGAGCCCGTCCGGTTCGCCGACGCCATGGAATGGCTGACGGACCGGGGCGTGACGGGGTTCGTGGAGGTGGGCCCGCATCCGCATCTGGTGCCAACCGGCTTGATGCGCCGTGGCGGTGACTCCCCGGAGCGGTTGTTCGCCGGGCTGGGGCGGTTGTGGGCGGACGGCGCCGTGCGCTGGACGCCGCCCGTGACCACGCCGCCGGGGGCGTCGGAGGCGCACGTGCCCTCGTACCCGTTCCAGCACCAGCACTACTGGCTCCACCCCACCACCCCGGCACCGACCGGTGACGGCGGGATCGACCACCCGCTGCTGCGGGACGCCATGGAACTCCCCGACGACAACGGCGTGGTGCTGACGGGACGACTCGCCACCGCCGCGCAGCCGTGGCTCACCGAACACGTCGTCTCGGGCTCGCCCCTGCTGCCCGGCGCGGCGTTCGTGGACCTGGCGCTCCGAGCCGGAGAACACGTCGACTGCCCGGCGGTCGAGGACCTGACGCTGGAGGCACCGCTGGTGGTCGCGGACGGCGTGCAGGTGTCGGTGACCGTCGGCCCCGACCGGGCGGGCCGGCGCAGCGTCTCGATCCACTCGCGCACGGACGGCGAGTGGGTGCGGCACGCCACCGGGACCCTGGGCGCCGTACCCGTCGCACCACGCGAACCCTGGGCACGGCAGTGGCCGCCGCCCGCCGAAGCCGTCGACCTCGACGCCTTCTACGACGACCTGGCCGACGCCGGATTCGCCTACGGCACGGCCTTCCAGGGCCTGCGAGCGGCCTGGCGCGACGGCGACACCCTCTACGCGGAGGTGGCCGCACCCCCCGGTGACACCCGGTTCGCCCTGCACCCCGCCCTGCTCGACGCCGCGATCCAGGTCGTGACCGTCGCCGACGACCGGGCGAAGATGCCGTACTCCTTCGCCGGGATCTCCTGGCGGCCGGGGTGGCGCGGCGCCGAGCACGCCAGGGTCCGGCTGACCGTGACCGGCGCGGACACCTGCGCGATCGGCCTCGCCGACCAGTCGGGCGCGCCGGTCGCCGAGATCGCCTCGTTGACGCTGCGCCGGCCGGCCGGGGCAGCCACGCGGGACGTGCCGTACCAGGTGGCGTGGCCGGTCCTGGAAGCGGCGACCACCGAACCGGACGACGTCCCGGTCCACCACGCAACCTCGCCCGTCGAGACCCTGCGGGTGATCCAGGACTTCCTGGCCACGGACACCCCGCGCCTGGTGGTCGCCACGCGCAACGCCGTGCCGGTCCGGCCGGGCGAGGACGTCGATCCGCGGGCCGCCGCCGTCTGGGGCCTGGTCCGGTCGGCCGCCACCGAGCACCCCGGCCGGTTCGTGCTGGTCGACGGCGACGGCGGCGGCCGGGTCCGGCTGGCCGGCGACGAACCCCAGCTGGCGATCCGCGCCGGCGCCGTCCACGTCCCCCGCCTCGAACGGGTGCGGGCCGAACCGCTGCCCTCGCCGTTCGGCCCCGAGGGCACCGTGCTCGTCACCGGCGGCACCGGCACCCTGGGCGGCACGATCGCCCGCCACCTCGCCGTACGGCACGGCGTGCGGCACCTGCTGCTGGTCAGCCGGAGCGGCCCGGACGCCCCCGGCGCGGCGGCGCTGACCGCCGACCTGGCCGCGCTGGGCGCGACCGCCGTCATCGTGGCGTGCGACGTGTCCGACCGCGAGGCGGTGGCGCGGCTGCTCGCCGAACACCCGGTCACCTCGGTGGTCCACGCCGCGGGCACGCTGGCCGACACCGTCGTGGAAACCCTCACCCCGCGGCAGTTCGCACGCGTGTGGGAGCCGAAGGCCCTGGCGGCGCGGCACCTCCACGAACTGACCTCGGACCTGGAGGCGTTCGTACTGTTCTCGTCGGCGGCCGGGGTGCTGGGCGGCGCGGGCCAGGCGAACTACGCGGCGGCGAACGCGTACCTCGACGGCCTCGCCGCACACCGGCACGCCCAGGGACAGCCGGCCGTGTCGCTCGCCTGGGGCTACTGGGCGGAGGCCAGCGGCATGACCGCAGGCCTGACCGCCACCGACCGGCACCGGCTGGCCAGGGCCGGCGTCCGGCCGCTGCCGACGACGGACGCGCTGGCCCTGTTCGACGCCGCGTTGACGGCGGGCGTCCCCGCCCTCGCCCCCGTCAGGTTCGACCTGCCGGCCCTGCGCCGCGCCGGCGACCCGCCCGCCCTGCTGCGCGAGCTGGTACGGCCCCGGCGAAGCCAGGCCGCCGACCGCGTGTGGACGCAGGCCGACGTGCTGCGACTCGTCGTGGGCCAGGCCGCCCTCGTCCTGGGGCACTCGTCACCGGAAGCGGTCAACCCCGACCAGGCGTTCACCGACCTCGGGTTCGACTCGCTCACCGCCGTGGAACTGCGCAACCAGCTCGACGCCGACACCGGCCTGCGCCTGCCCGCCACGCTCGTCTTCGACCATCCGACACCGGCCCGCCTGGCCGCCTTCGTGCACACCAGGTTGCGCGGCACCGAACCCGACCCCGTGCTCGCCGAACTCGACCGGCTCAGGTCAACTCTGGACGCGGCGGCCGCCGACGCCGACCACGAGACCGTCGCCGCCCGCCTCGAAGCACTTCTCGCGGCCTGGACGGCCAGACGCACCGGCTCGGCGACGGGCGTCGAAGAGGCCAGCGACGACGAACTGTTCAGCCTCCTGGACGACGTGCACCGCAGGACCGAGGTCATCCGCTCGGGCGAGTCCCGCAACGCTGAGGAGAAGTAGCGATGTCCGACGAAGAGAAGCTCCGCAGCTACCTCAAGCGCGCCACGGCCGACCTGGGAGTGCTCAGCAGGCGCCTCGCCGACCTGGAGGAGGCCGCACGCGAGCCGATCGCGATCATCGGCATGGGCTGCCGCTACCCGGGCGGAGTCGAGTCCCCGGACGGCCTGTGGCGGCTCGTCTCGGACGGCGCCGACGCGATCACCGAGTTCCCGCCGGACCGTGGCTGGGACGTCGTCTACGACCCCGACCCGGACCGGCCGGGCACGACCTACAGCCGGTCGGGCGGCTTCCTCGCCGACGGCGCCGGGTTCGACGCCGGGTTCTTCGGGATCTCGCCGCGCGAGGCATTGGCGATGGATCCGCAGCAGCGGGTGCTGCTGGAGACCGCCTGGGAGACCTTCGAGCACGCCGGCATCGACCCGACCACGCTCGGCGGCAGCCGCACGGCCGTGTTCACCGGCCTCTGGTCCTCCGGCTACGGCAACCAGCCGCCGCCGGACCTCGAAGGCTTTCTCGCCACCGGAACGGCCACCAGCGCCACGTCCGGGCGGGTGTCGTACCTGCTGGGGTTGGAGGGTCCGGCGGTGTCGGTGGACACGGCGTGCTCGTCGTCGCTGGTGGCGATCCACCTGGCGGCGCAGGCCTTGCGGGCAGGGGAGTGCTCGATGGCCCTGGCCGGTGGGGTGACGGTGATGGCGACGCCGGCGGGGTTCGTCGAGTTCTCGCGGCAGCGGGGGCTTGCGGCGGACGGGCGGGTGAAGGCGTTCGCCGAGGCGGCCGACGGCACGGCGTGGGGTGAGGGCGCCGGATTGGTGCTGCTGGAGCGGTTGTCGGACGCGCGGCGCAACGGTCACCGGGTGCTGGCGGTGGTGCGGGGTTCGGCGGTCAACCAGGACGGGGCGTCGAACGGGCTCGCGGCGCCGAACGGCCCCGCCCAGGAACGCGTCATCCGGCAGGCCCTCGCCAGTGCCGGGTTGGCGGCGTCCGAGGTGGACGCGGTGGAGGCGCACGGCACCGGCACCACCCTCGGCGATCCGATCGAGGCGCAGGCGTTGCTGGCGACGTACGGCCAGGGGCGGGCGGAGCCGTTGTGGCTGGGCTCGGTGAAGTCGAACATCGGGCACACCCAGGCGGCGGCCGGTGTGGCCGGTGTGATCAAGATGGTGATGGCGATGCGGCACGGGCAACTGCCGCGGACCCTCCACGTGGACGCGCCGACCTCCCACGTCGACTGGTCGGCGGGCCGTGTCTCCCTGCTCACCGAGGCCCGGCCGTGGCCGGAGACGGGGCGCCCCCGCCGTGCCGGCGTGTCCGCGTTCGGCATCAGCGGGACGAACGCGCACGTGGTGATCGAGGCGGCTGCCGGGGAGCCGGTCGGCGTCTCGACGGAGTCCGCGGGTGGCGTGGTGCCGTGGGTGTTGTCGGGGAAGTCGGACGCGGCCCTGCGGGAGCAGGCGCGTCGGCTGGGGGCGTTCCTGGCCGGGCATCCGGAGGTTGGCGCGGTTGCGGTGGGTCGGGCGCTGGCGGGGCGGTCGCGGTTCGACCACCGGGCGGTGCTGAGCGGTGTGGAGGCGTTGGAGGCTCTGGTGGAGGGCCGGTCGGCGCCGGGTCTGGTCGCCGGGACCGCGCGTCCGCTGGGCCGGTCGGTGTTCGTGTTCCCGGGGCAGGGTGCGCAGTGGGTCGGCATGGGTGGGGAGTTGTACGCCTCGGAGCCGGTGTTCCGGGAGGTGATCGAGGCGTGTGATGCCGCGTTGGCGCCGTTCACGGACTGGTCGTTGGTGGAGGTGCTGACCGGCGGCGGCTCGCTGGAGCGGGTGGATGTGGTGCAGCCTGCCCTGTTCGCGGTGATGGTGGCGCTGGCGGAGCTGTGGCGTGCCCACGGTGTGGAGCCGGATGCCGTGGTCGGGCATTCGCAGGGCGAGATCGCGGCCGCCTACGTGGCCGGGGTGCTGTCCCTGGACGACGCCGCCAAGGTGGTGGCGTTACGGAGCAGGGCGCTGGTCGCCCTGGCGGGTCAGGGCGGCATGCTTTCCCTAGGCGTCGGGCACGAGCAGGCCGCCGAGTTGGTGGCCCGCTGGGACGGTCGGCTGACGGTGGCGGTGGTCAACTCGGCGGACGGCGTGGTGGTTTCGGGCGATCTGGGCGCGCTGGACGAACTGCTGGCGGCCTGTGAGGCCGACGGCATCCGCGCCCGCCGCCTGCCGGTGGACTACGCCGCCCACTCCGCCCAGGTCGAGGCGATCCGCGACCAACTGCTCACCGAACTGGCCGACATCACAGCGCAGTCGGCGGCGGTGCCGTTCTACTCCACGGTGACCGGCGAGCCGGTCGACACCTCCGCCCTCGACGCCGGCTACTGGTACCGCAACCTCCGCGAACCCGTGCTGTTCGAGCAGACCACCCGTGCGCTGCTCGACCACGGCCACACCGTCTTCGTCGAGGTCAGCCCGCACCCGGTCCTGGTCTCCGCCGTCGAGGAGACCGGACACCACCACGGCTGCGACCTCCTCGTCACCGGCACGCTCCGGCGCGACCAGGAAGACTTCCTCACCCCGAGGGCCCGCCTGCACGTCCACGGCGTCCCGGTCGACTGGCGGCTCCCGGACGACACCGAGCCCGTCGACCTGCCGACGTACGCCTTCCAGCGCCGGCCGTACTGGCTGCGGCCCGTCCCGACGGCTTCGGGCGACCACCCCCTGCTCAGCACGTTCGTGGAACTGCCCGACGGCGCGGTGCTCAGCGGACGGATCTCGCTCGCCACCCACCCGTGGCTGGCCGACCACGCCGTGCGGGGCTCCGTCCTCCTGCCCGGCACGGCGTTCGCGGAAATGGCGGCCTACGCGGCCGGCCGGCTCGGCTGCGCGGTCGAGGAGCTGGTGCTCGAAACGCCGCTCGTTCTCGACGACACCCCGGTGGACCTCCAGGTCGTCGTGGGCCCCGAGGACGACGGCCGCAACCCGCTCACGGTGTACTCGCGGGACGGCGACGAGTGGGTGCGGCACGCCACCGGGACCCTGGGCGAGGAGCCGGTGCTGAGCGCCTGGGACTGGCCGCGGGCCGGTGAGCCCCTCGACGTCGACGGGCTCTACGACGCGCTGTCCGTGCTCGGCTACGAGTACGGCCCGGCGTTCCAGGGCGTCACGGCGGCCCGGCGGGTCGGCGACACCGTCTACGCCGAGGTGCAGCTTCCCGCCGAGGAACCGTTCACCCTGCACCCCGCGCTGCTCGACGCCGCCCTGCACTCCATGGCGTTCCTCACCGACCGCACCGGCCTGCCGTTCGCGTTCACCGGAGTGGCGATACGGTCCGCGGGCCGAGGGCCGCTGCGGGTACGCCTGTCCGCCACCGGGCCGGACACGTACACCGTGGCCGTGGCCGATCAGGACGGCACCCCGGTCGCGGTCGTCACCTCGCTGACCGTCCGGGACGCCACCGCCGTCCCGGACAGCCTGTACGCACTCGACTGGCTGTCCTGTGATTCGCCGGCCGTCGAACCGGCGCCGACGGGCGGCGACCTCGCGGACCTGGTCGTCCACGAGGTGCCCGGGCCGGCGCCCGAGGCGGACCCCGTCGAGGCGGCGTACGAGAGCGCGCGGAGCGTCCTCGCCGTGATCCGGGACCACCTGGCCGGCGAGCGTGGGCGGCTGGTGGTCGTCACCCGCAACGCCGTCGCCGCCGCGCCCGGTGACGTGGTCGGCCTCCACCACTCGATGGTCTGGGGCCTGGTCCGCGGCGCGCGGGCCGAACACCCCGACCGGTTCGTCCTGGTCGACGCCGACGCGACCTGGGACCCCGCGCTGATCGCCGACACCGACGAGCCGGAACTGGCGGTACGCCAAGGGATGCTGCGCGTCCCGCGCCTGGTCCGCGTCGGCGCGAGCCTCACCCCGCCGGACGGGGCCTGGAGGCTGGAGGACACGGGCACCGGCAGCATCGACGGCCTGGCGCTGGTGCCCCGCCCGGAGCTGATGGATCCGCTGGACCCCGGGCAGGTCCGGATCGCCATGCGGGCGGCCGGCCTGAACTTCCGGGACGTGCTGATCGCCCTCGGCGTGTACCCCGGCGAGGCCCTGATGGGCGGCGAAGGCGCGGGCGTCGTCCTCGAAACCGGCCCGGACACCCGGTTCCGGCCCGGCGACCGGGTCATGGGCCTGGTCCCCGGCGCCTTCGGCCCGGTCACCGTCGCCGACCAGCGGCTGCTGGTCCGGATGCCCGACGACTGGTCGTTCGCCAGGGCCGCGTCCGTGCCCGTGGTGTTCCTGACCGCCTGGTACGGGCTGCGCGACCTGGGCGGGCTGAAGGCCGGTGACCGGGTGCTGATCCACGCCGGCACCGGCGGCGTGGGCATGGCGGCGGTCCAACTGGCCCGGCGGCTCGGGGCGGAGGTGTTCGCCACCGCCGGCCCGGGCAAGTGGGAGGCGCTGCGCGCCCTGGGGCTGGACGAGGACCACATCGCCTCGTCGCGCACCCTGGAGTTCGAGCAGAAGTTCCCGCCCGTGGACGTGGTCCTGGACTCGCTGTCCGGCGAGTTCGTCGACGCCTCCCTGCGGCTGCTCGCGCCCGGCGGCCGGTTCGTGGAGATGGGCAAGACCGACATCCGCGACGCGGCCGACCATCCCGACATCGTCTACCGGGCGTTCGACATCGCCGACGCGGGGCCGGAGCGGCTCGGCGAGATCCTGGACGCCGTCGTCCGGGCCTTTGCGGACGGCGGGTTCGCACCGCTGCCGCTGGACGTACGCGGGGTGCGGGACGCGGTCGACGTGTTCCGGTTCATGAGCCGGGCCGCTCACATCGGGAAGATCGTCCTCACCGTCCCCCAGCCGGTCGACCCCCACGGCACGGTGCTGATCACAGGTGGGACGGGGACGCTGGGTGGCCGGGTGGCCCGGCACCTGGTGGCCGAGCGGGGTGTGCGGCACCTGGTGCTGGTCAGCCGTAGTGGTGGCGGGGCGGCGTTGTGCGAGGAACTGGCCGGGCTGGGCGCGGAGGTGACGGTGGCGGCCTGTGACGTGGCCGACCGGCAGGCGCTGGCGGCCGTACTGGACGCGATCCCGGCCGAGCGTCCGCTGACCGCGGTCGTGCACGCGGCCGGTGTGCTCGACGACGCCGTGGTCGAGTCCCTGACGCTTGAGCGCCTCACCGCGGTCTGGGAGCCCAAGGCACGGGCGGCGTGGAACCTCCACGACCTCACCCGTGGGCTGGACCTCACGGCCTTCGTCCTCTTCTCCTCGGCGGCCGGCACGCTCGGCAGCCCCGGCCAGGCCAACTACGCCGCGGCCAACACCTTCCTCGACGCCCTCGCCGTGCACCGGCGTGCCCTGGGCCTCCCGGCGACCTCGCTGGCCTGGGGCTACTGGGCCGAGCCGAGCGGCATGACCGGGCACCTGACCGGTGCCGACCAGGACCGGCTGGTGCGAGCCGGGGTCGTGCCGCTGGCCACCGACCACGCCCTGTCGCTGTTCGACGCGGCCCTGGCCACGGACCGGGCCGCCCTGGTGCCGGTACGCCTCGACCTGTCCGTGATGACGGGCGCCCCGGCGGCCCCGGCGGCGCTCAAGGGCCTCGTCTCCCGCAAGACGGTCCGGCGCCCGGCGCGGCACGGCGCGATCGCCGACCGCCTGCGGTCACTGCCGGAGGCCGAACGGCTGCGAGCCGCCCTCGACCTGGTCACCGCCGACACCGCCGCCGTGCTCGGCCACCGCGAACCGGAGGCCGGATGGGACCGGCAACCGTTCAAGGACCTCGGCTTCGACTCCCTGACCTCCGTCGAACTGCGCAACCGGCTCAACACCGCCACCGGCCTGCGCCTGCCCGCCACCGTCACATTCGACCACCCCACCCCGCGGCAACTCGCCGAGCACCTGTTGAGCGAGCTCCTCGGTGGGGCCGTGGCGCCGGTGGTGCCGGTGGGCGGGGCGGGTGACGGGGCTGATCCGGTGGTGATCGTGGGCATGGGGTGCCGGTTGCCGGGTGGGGTGGGGTCGCCGGAGGAGTTGTGGGGCCTGGTGTCGGGTGGGGTGGATGCGATCGGCGGATTTCCGGCTGATCGGGGGTGGGACGTGGAGGGGTTGTTCCATCCGGATGCGGATCATCCGGGGACGTCGTACACGCGGTCGGGTGGCTTCCTCGTGGACGCGGCGGGGTTCGATGCCGATTTCTTCGGGATCTCGCCGCGTGAGGCGTTGGCGATGGATCCGCAGCAGCGGGTGCTGCTGGAGACGGCGTGGGAGACGTTCGAGGACGCGGGGATCGATCCGACGTCCTTGCGGGGCAGCCGGACGGGCGTCTTCACCGGCATCTGGGCGTCCGGCTACGGCGACCAGGCACCCGCCGACGCCGAGGGCTATCTCGGTACGGGCGCCGCGACCAGCGTGACCTCCGGCCGGATCGCCTACCTGCTGGGGCTGGAGGGCGCGGCGGTCTCGCTGGACACCGCCTGCTCGTCCTCGCTGGTGGCGATCCACCTGGCGGCGCAGGCCTTGCGGGCAGGGGAGTGCTCGATGGCCCTGGCCGGCGGGGTGACCGTGATGGCGACCCCGCTGGGGTTCACGGAGTTCTCGCGCCAGCGCGGCCTGGCTCCCGACGGGAGGGTGAAGGCGTTCGCCGAGGCGGCTGACGGTACGGCGTGGGGTGAGGGCGCCGGCTTGGTGCTGTTGGAGCGGCTGTCGGACGCCCGCCGCAACGGCCACCGGGTGCTGGCGGTGGTGCGGGGCTCGGCGGTCAACCAGGACGGCACCTCCAACGGCCTCGGGGCGCCGAACGGTCCGTCGCAGGAGCGGGTGATCCGTCAGGCCCTCGCCAGTGCCGGGTTGTCGACGGCGGACGTGGACGCGGTGGAGGCACACGGCACGGGGACGACGCTCGGTGACCCCATCGAGGCGCAGGCGCTGTTGGCGACCTACGGCCGGGACCGGGCGGAGCCGTTGTGGCTGGGCTCGGTGAAGTCGAACATCGGGCACACCCAGGCGGCGGCCGGTGTGGCGGGTGTGATCAAGATGGTGATGGCGATGCGGCACGGGCAACTGCCGCCGACGCTGCACGTCGACGCGCCGACCTCGCACGTCGACTGGGATTCCGGAAACATCCGGCTGCTCACCGAGGCCCGGCCCTGGCCCGACAGCGGCCACCCGCGCCGCGCGGGCATCTCGGCCTTCGGCATCAGCGGGACGAACGCGCATGTGGTGATCGAGGCGGCTGCCGAGGAGCCGGCCGGGGTTTCGACCGGGTCCGCGGGCGGGGTGGTGCCGTGGATGTTGTCGGCCAGGTCCGAGGTGGCGTTGCGGGAGCAGGCGCGTCGGCTGGGTGCCTTCGCCGCCGTGCATCCCGAGGTGAGCCCGGCGGCGGTCGGGGGCGCTCTGGCCGCCCGTACCGTGTTCGAGCACCGGGCGGTGCTGAGCGGTGTGGAGGCGCTGGAGGCCCTGGCGGAGGGCCGGTCGGCGCCGGGTCTGGTCACCGGGACCGCGCGTCCGCTGGGCCGGTCGGTGTTCGTGTTCCCGGGGCAGGGTGCGCAGTGGGTCGGCATGGGTGGGGAGTTGTACGGCTCGGAGCCGGTGTTCCGGGAGGTGATCGAGGCGTGTGATGCCGCGTTGGCGCCGTTCACGGACTGGTCGTTGGTGGAGGTGCTGACCGGCGGCGGCTCGCTGGAGCGGGTGGACGTCGTGCAGCCCGCCCTGTTCGCGGTGATGGTGGCGCTGGCGGAGCTGTGGCGTGCCCACGGGGTGGAGCCGGATGCGGTCGTCGGGCACTCGCAGGGCGAGATCGCGGCCGCCTACGTGGCCGGGGTGCTGTCCCTGGACGACGCCGCCAAGGTGGTCGCCCTGCGCAGCAGGGCGCTGGTCGCTCTGGCGGGTCAGGGCGGGATGGTGTCGGTCGGCCTCGGCCACGAGCAGGCCGCCGAGTTGGTGGCCCGCTGGGACGGTCGGCTGACGGTGGCGGTGGTCAACTCGGCGGGCAGCGTGGTGGTTTCGGGCGATCTGGGCGCGCTGGACGAGTTGCTGGCGGCCTGTGAGGCCGACGGCATCCGCGCCCGCCGCCTGCCGGTGGACTACGCCGCCCACTCCGCCCAGGTCGAGGCGATCCGCGAGCGACTGCTCACCGAACTGGCCGACATCACACCGCAGTCGGCGGCGGTGCCGTTCTACTCCACGGTCACCGCGGAACCCGTCGACACCTCCGCCCTCGACGCCGGCTACTGGTACCGCAACCTCCGCGAACCGGTGCTGTTCGACCAGACCACCCGGCTGCTGCTCGCCTCGGACAGCGACCCCGTCTTCCTCGAGATCAGCCCGCACCCGGTGCTCACGCCCGCGCTGGAGGAGCACGAGGCAGGTGTGGTGACCGGGACGCTGCGCCGCGACCACGGCACCCCGGCCGAGTTCCTGGCCGGCGCGGCGCGGCTGTTCGTCGCGGGCGTGCCGGTGCGGTGGCCGTTCCCCGAACGGGAGCCGGTGACGCTGCCCACCTACCCCTTCCAGCGGACGCGGTTCTGGCTCGCCGGGGGCGCGGGCGACGTCTCCGCGGCCGGGCTCGACCCGGTGGACCACCCGCTGCTCGGCGCCGCCGTCGAGGTGGGCGAGCAGCGGGTCCTGACGGGTCGGCTCTCCCTGGCCACCCACCCCTGGCTCGCGGACCACTCCGTCCTGGGGACGGTGCTGCTGCCCGCGACGGCGTTCGTCGAACTGGTGGTGCAGGCGGCCGGGGCGGCAGTGGAGGAACTGGTCCTGGAGGCGCCGCTGGTGGTGCCCGCGGACGGCGCGGTGGACGTGCAGGTCGTCGTGGGCGAGCCGGACGGGACCGGCCGCCGTACGGTCGACGTCCGGTCGCGTACGGACGGCTGGGTGCGGCACGCCACCGGCACGGTGGGCGGGGAACCCGCGGCCGGGCGGGAGCTGACGCAGTGGCCGCCGGCCGGCGCGGAACCGGTCACCGGGCTCTACGACACGCTCGCCGCGGCGGGCTACGAGTACGGGCCGGCCTTCCAGGCCGTGCAGGCGGTGTGGCGCCGCGGCGACGAGGTGTTCGCCGAGGTCACCGTGCCGGACGCGGCCCGGTTCTCCGTCCATCCGGCCCTGCTGGACGCCGCCCTGCAACCGCTGGCGCTGCTGTCCGGCACCGAAGGCGACGTACGGCTGCCGTTCTCGCTGAACGGGATCGCGGTCCACCGCACGGGCGTGACCTCCGCGCGCGTGCGGCTGACGGTGGTGCGCCCCGGCACGTACGCCGTCCACCTGGCGGACCGGTCCGGCGAGCCCGTCGCGACCGTCGAGGCGCTGACCACCCGTCCGATGGCCGGACGCGGCCCGCTGTACGCCCTCGACTGGATTCCGCTGACCCCCGGCGACGGCGCGCTCGGCGAAGGCGCGCTCGGTGACGCCGTCGTCTCGCCCGGCTCGGTCGCCGAGGCGCTGACGGCCGTCCAGGACTTCCTGGCCGGGCCCGGCGAACGGCTCGTGGTGCGCACGCGGGGCGCGGTCGCCGTCGTCCCCGGTGACGGGGTGAACGACCCGGAAGCCTCGGCCGTCTGGGGCCTGGTCCGGTCCGCGCAGTCCGAGCATCCAGGCCGGTTCGTGCTCGTGGACGCCGACGAGCTGCCCGACGGCCTGTCGGTCGGCGACGAGGACCAGGTGGCGGTGCGCGGTGGCGCCGTCTACGTGCCCCGGCTGGTGCGCTCCGCACTGGAGGAGTTCGACGGACGGCTGACGCAGACGGGCACGGGCAGCCTGGACGACCTCGCCTTCCTGCCGTACGAGCAGGGCCCGCCCGGGCCCCGGGAGGTGCGCGTCGCCGTGCGGGCGGCCGGACTGAACTTCCGGGACGTGCTGATCGCCCTCGGCGTCTACCCGGACCCGGCGCTGCTCGGCAGCGAGGGCGCGGGTGTCGTCACCGAGGTCGGCGCCGAGGTCACCGGACTGCGGCCGGGCGACCGGGTCGCCGGGCTGCTGCCCGGCGCGTTCGGCCGGGTGGCCGTCGCCGACCACAGGGTGCTGGTGCGCATCCCCGACGAGTGGACGTTCGCCCAGGCCGCCACCGTGCCGATCGCGTTCCTGACCGCCTGGTACGGGCTGCGCGACCTGGGCGGGCTGAAGGCCGGCGACCGGGTGCTGATCCACGCCGGCACCGGCGGCGTCGGCATGGCGGCGGTCCAACTGGCCCGGCGGCTCGGGGCGGAGGTGTTCGCCACCGCCGGCCCGGGCAAGTGGGAGGCGCTGCGCGCCCTGGGGCTGGACGAGGACCACATCGCCTCGTCGCGCACCCTGGAGTTCGAGCAGAGGTTCCCGCCCGTGGACGTGGTGCTGAACTCGCTGTCCGGCGAGTTCCTGGACGCCTCCCTGCGGCTGCTCGCGCCCGGCGGGCGGTTCGTGGAGATGGGCAAGGCCGACGTCCGGCCCGGCGTGATGGCCTTCGACCTGGCCGATGCGGGGCCGGAGCGGCTGGGGGAGATCCTGGCCGAGGCCGTCCGGCTGCTCGGGGCGGGCGAGCTGCGTCTGCCGCCACTCACCACCTGGGACGTCCGCCGCGCGCGGGACGCGTTCCGGTTCATGAGCCGGGCCGCTCACGTGGGGAAGCTCGTCCTCACCGTCCCCCAGCCGGTCGACCCCCACGGCACGGTGCTGATCACGGGTGGTACGGGGACGCTGGGTGGCCGGGTGGCCCGGCACCTGGTGGCCGAGCGGGGTGTGCGGCACCTGGTGCTGGTCAGCCGTAGCGGGGGTGGGGCGGCGTTGTGCGAGGAGCTGGCCGGGCTGGGCGCGGAGGTGACGGTGGCGGCCTGCGACGTCGCCGACCGGCAGGCGCTGGCGGCCGTACTGGACGCGATCCCGGCCGAGCGTCCGCTGACCGCGGTCGTGCACGCGGCCGGTGCGCTCGACGACGGGGTCGTGGAGTCGTTGTCGCCCGAACGGCTCGCCGTGGTCTGGGAGCCCAAGGCACGGGCGGCGTGGAACCTCCACGACCTCACCCGTGGGCTGGACCTCACGGCCTTCGTCCTCTTCTCCTCGGCGGCCGGCACGCTCGGTGCGGCAGGGCAGGCCAACTACGCGGCGGCGAACGCCTATCTCGACGGCCTGGCCGCGCACCGGCATGCCCTCGGACTGCCGGCCGTGTCGCTGGCCTGGGGCTACTGGGCCGAGGCCAGCGGGCTGACCGGGCGGATGTCCGAGGCCGACGGTGAACGCCTCGCCCGCTCGGGGCTGCTGCCGATGGCGACCGACTACGGACTCGGGCTGTTCGACGGGGGCCTGGAGACCGCGGAACCGGCGGTGGTCGCCGCCCGGTTCAAGGTGTCCGCCCTGGGCGACCGGCCGGTGCTGCGCGCGCTGGCGCGCGCCCGCAAACCGGTGCGGACCACCGCATTGGCGGGCGAACTGGGATCGCTGCCCGAGGCCCGGCAACGCGAGATCCTGCTCGACCTGGTCAGCACCCACGCCTCGGCCGTGCTGGGCCGCGGCGACGAGATCGGCGGCGACCTGGCCTTCAAGGACCTGGGCTTCGACTCGCTCACCGCGGTCGAACTGCGCAACCGGCTCTCCACGGTGGTCGGGGCACGGCTGCCGGCGACGATGGTCTTCGACCACCCGACCCCGGCCCGGCTGGCCGAGTACCTGCGTGACGTGGTCCTCGGCAAGGAGCGCCGGACGGCCGTGCCCGTGGCGGTGGGGGTTCCGGTGTCGGGTGATCCGGTGGTCGTGGTGGGGCTGGGGGCCCGGTATCCGGGTGGGGTGGGGTCGGCCCGGGAGTTGTGGGATCTGGTGTCCGGTGGGGTGGACGCGGTGGGGGAGTTCCCGGCGGATCGTGGGTGGGACGTGGGTCGGCTCTACGATCCGGCGGGTGGTCCGGGGAGGTCGTACACGCGGTCGGGTGGTTTTCTCGTGGACGCGGCGGGGTTCGACGCCGGGTTCTTCGGGATCTCGCCGCGTGAGGCGTTGGCGATGGATCCGCAGCAGCGGGTGCTGCTGGAGACGGCGTGGGAGACGTTCGAGGACGCGGGGATCGATCCGACGTCGTTGCGGGGCAGCCGGACGGGCGTCTTCACCGGCATCTGGGCGTCCGGTTACGCGGGCGGAGTGGAGCAGATCTCGCGCGACGCGGACGGCTATGTGGCCACCGGCACGGCGACGAGTGTGAGCTCCGGGCGGGTGTCCTACCTGCTGGGGTTGGAGGGGCCGGCGGTGTCGGTGGACACGGCGTGCTCGTCGTCGCTGGTGGCGATCCACCTGGCGGCGCAGGCCTTGCGGGCAGGGGAGTGCTCGATGGCCCTGGCCGGCGGGGTGACCGTCATGGCGACACCCGCCGCCTTCATCGACTTCTCCCGGCAGCGGGGGCTTGCGGCCGATGGCCGGGTGAAGGCGTTCGCCGAGGCGGCCGACGGCACGGCGTGGGGTGAGGGCGCCGGATTGGTACTGCTGGAGCGGTTGTCGGACGCGCGGCGCAACGGCCACCGGGTGCTGGCGGTCGTCGCGGGAAGCGCGGTGAACCAGGACGGGGCGTCCAACGGCCTCACCGCGCCGAACGGCCCGTCGCAGGAGCGGGTGATCCGTCAGGCCCTCGCCAGTGCCGGGTTGGCGGCGTCCGAGGTGGACGCGGTGGAGGCGCACGGGACGGGGACGACGCTCGGTGACCCCATCGAGGCGCAGGCGCTGCTGGCGACCTACGGCCGGGACCGGGCGGAGCCGTTGTGGCTGGGGTCGGTGAAGTCGAACATCGGCCACACGCAAGCCGCCGCCGGCGTGGCCGGTGTGATCAAGATGGTGATGGCGATGCGGCACGGGCAACTGCCGCCGACGCTGCACGTGGACGCGCCGACCTCCCACGTCGACTGGGATGCCGGTAACATCCGGCTGCTCACCGAGGCCCGGCCCTGGCCCGACAGCGGCCACCCGCGCCGTGCCGGCATCTCGGCGTTCGGCATCAGCGGCACCAACGCGCACGTGATCCTGGAGGCACCGGCCGAGGAGTCCCCTGCTTACGATCCCGCTGACGTGCCCGCCCCTGCGGCCGTCGTGCCGGTGCCGTGGCTGCTGTCGGCGAAGTCCGGGCAGGCGCTCCGGGCCCAGGCCCGCAGGCTGCAGGCGTACGCGGCCGAGGCCCCCGACCAGGACGGAATCGCCGACGCGCTCGCCGCGCGGGCCCGGTTCGCCCACCGGGCCGTGGTGACCGGACCGGAGGCACTGGCGGCCCTGCTGCGCGGGGAGGCGCATCCCGGGCTGGTGACCGGCGAGGCCCGCGACTCCGGGAAGTCGGCGTTCGTGTTCTCCGGTCAGGGTGGTCAGTGGGCGGGGATGGGGCTGGGTTTGTACCGCGCGTTCCCGGTGTTCGCGCGGGCGTTGGACGAGGTGTGCGGGCTGCTGGGGTTGCCGGTGGAGGTGTTGTTCGAGGACGCGGAGGGCGTGCTCGGTGAGACCCGGTTCACCCAGGGCGCGGTGTTCGCGCTGGAGGTGGCGCTGTTCCGGCTGGTGGAGTGGCTGGGTGTGCGGCCGGACTTCGTGGTCGGGCACTCCGTCGGTGAGGTGGCGGCGGCGCATGTGGCCGGGGTGCTGGGCCTGGAGGACGCGTGTGTCCTGGTGGGGGCGCGTGGCCGGTTGATGCAGGGGCTGCCCGGGGGTGGGGCGATGGTCTCGCTCCAGGCCTCGCTGGAGGAGGTGGAGGGGTCGCTGCTGCCGGGGGCCGAGGTGGCGGCGGTCAACGCGGTGGACGCGGTGGTGGTGTCGGGCGACGAGGCCGCGGTGGCGGCCGTCGCCGAGGTGTGGCGCGGCCGTGGGCGGCGGGTGCGGCGGCTGGCGGTGAGTCACGCGTTCCATTCGGCGCGGATGGATCCGGTGCTGGAGGACCTCGGTGAGGTGGCGGCCGGTCTGTCGTTCGGCGAGCCGGTGATCCCGGTGGTCTCCACGGTGGCCGGGCGTCCGGTGGACCTGGGCGAGGCCGGGTACTGGGTGCGGCAGGTGCGCGAGCCCGTCCGGTTCGCCGACGCCATGGAATGGCTGACGGACCAGGGCGTGACGGGGTTCGTCGAGGTGGGGCCGCACCCGCACCTGGTGCCAACCGGCTTGATGCGCCGTGGCGGTGACTCCCCGGAGCGCTTGTTCGCCGGGCTGGGGCGGTTGTGGGCGGACGGCGCCGTGCGCTGGACGCCGCCCGTGACCACGCCAGCGGGGGCGTCGGGCGCGAGCGTGCCCTCGTACGCCTTCCAGCACCAGCACTACTGGCTCCACCCCACCACCCCGTCCGAGGGCCTCGACACGCCCGACCATCCGCTGCTGCGGTCCCTGGTGAGGCTCCCCGACGGCCAGGGCGTGGTGCTGACCGGGAAGCTCTCCGCGTCCGTCCACCCGTGGCTGGCCGAGCACACCGTGCTCGGATCGACGCTGCTGCCCGCGATGGCGTTCGTGGACATGGTCGTCCACGCCGGCGATCACACGGCCAGCCCCGTCCTGTCCGAACTGGTCCTGGAGGCGCCGCTGGTGCTGTCCGAGCGCGACGGTTCGCACGTGCAGGTGACCGTCGGCGCGCCCGACGACACCGGACGCCGGCCCGTCACCGTCCACTCCCGCACCTCCGCCGAGCCCGACGAGTGGACCCGCCACGCCACCGGGGTGCTCAGCCCGCCGGCGGACCGGGCGGCACCGGCCGACCGGACGGCCGGGCCAGGGGCGGACGACGGCCCGGCCGCGCCGATCGACATCGACGCGTTCTACGACCGGCTCGCCGAAGCCGGCTACGACTACGGGCCCACCTTCCAGGGGCTCACCGGCATCCGGCGGCACGGCGAGGACCTGCACGCCGAGGTGAGCTTCCCGGCGGACCCCGCGCAGCTCACCGGTTACCGCGTCCACCCCGCGCTCCTGGACGCCGCCATCCAGCCGCTGACCCTGCTCGCGGGCACCGCAGGCGACGGCGCCGACGGCGGCCCGGCGCGGCTGCCCTTCTCGTTCTCCGGGGTGTCGGTCACCGGGTCGGCCGCGACGGTCCGCGTGGTGCTGCACCCGACCGGGCCGGACACCTGCGCGGTGCGGATCACCGACATCGCCGGGACGCCGGTCGTGAGCATCGACGAGATTGTCCTGCGGCCCGCCGAACCGGCGGCTCACGGGGCCGGGCGCCGGCCGAACACGCTGTTCGCCGTCGACTGGACCCCGATGGCGGCACCGGACGGCCCGGACACCGAAACGGTCCTCCACGAGGTCGTCGGTGGGGACGAACCGGTCGCGGCCGCCCACGCGGTGACCCGGGAACTGCTCGGCACGGTCCGGGAGTTCCTGGCCACCGACTCGCCGGCCCGGCTCGTGGTCCTCGCCGGCGACGACCTGGCCTCGGCCGCCGCCGCCGGCTTCCTGCGCAGCGCGCACAGCGAGAACCCCGGGCGGATCCTGACCGTCCGGCACGACGGCACGGCCGCCTCACGACGGGCGGTCCCCGCCGCGGTGCGCGCCGCCCTGAGCGTCGGCGAGCCCGAGATCCGGTTGCGCGACGGAGCCGCCCTGGTACCGAGACTGGTGCGGGCCGCCCCGGCCGCCCCGGCTGCGCCGCTGGTCGGCATGCCCCTGGACGGCGCGCCGCTGGACGGCACCGTGCTGATCACCGGCGGCACCGGCACCCTCGGCGCCCTGGTCGCCCGGCACCTGGTCGCCCGGCACGGTGCCCCGCACGTGGTGCTCGCCGGCCGCCGCGGCGTCGAGCCGCCCGGGCTCCGGCAGGAGCTGGGCGCCGCCCTCACCGTGGTCGCCTGCGACGCCGGTGACCGCGGGGCACTGCGGGACCTCGTCGCCTCGATCCCCGACCTGCGGGTCGTCGTGCACGCCGCCGGCGTCGTCGACGACGTCCTGGTGGGATCGATGACACCGGAGCAGCTCGGCACGGTCCTGCGCTCGAAGGCCGATGCCGCGTGGCACCTGCACGAGGCCACCGAGCACCTGGACCTGCGGGCGTTCGTGCTGTTCTCCTCGGCGTCCGGGGTGTTCGGCGCCCCCGGGCAGGCCAACTACGCCGCCGCGAACGCGTTCCTCGACGCGCTCGCCGAGCACCGGCACGCGCGCGGTCTGCCGGCCACCTCCCTGGCCTGGGGCCAGTGGGCCGAGTCCAGCGGCATCACCGGGAACCTGACCGCGGCCGACCACCGCCGGCTGGCGAGGACCGGGATGCTGCCGCTGGCCACCGAGCAGGCCCTCGACCTGTTCGACACCGCCGTGGCCGGCGAACGCCCGGTGCTGGTGCCGGTCCGCCTCGACCTCGCGGCGATCGACACCCCGCCCGCGCTGCTGCGCGGACTCGCCCGGCCGCGGCGCGCGCCCGCCCCGGCGGCCGTCCCCGGCGACCTGCGGGCCAGGCTCGAAGCCCTGCCCGAGCCCGGGCAGCGCGCCCTGCTGCTCGACCTGGTCGTCACGCACAGCGCGAGCATCCTCGGGACGGCCCCCGGCGCGATCGACGACCCGCGCCGGCTGTTCCGCGACCACGGCGTCGACTCGCTGACCGCCATCGAGCTGCGCAACCGGCTCAACGCGGCCACCGGGCTGCAGCTCCCGGCGACCCTCGCCTTCGACTTCCCGACGCCCGAACAACTCGTCAACCACCTCTACGGGCAGCTGTGCTCGCCGGAGAACCGGGTCGCCGGGCCGATGGAGCGCCTGCTGCGCAAGGCCGTCGACGTCGGCCGCCTGCAGGACGGCCTCGACCTGCTCGCCACGGCGTCGCGGCTGGGCCCGGCCACCGACGCCCCCAAGGTCGAGGCGGTGGCCCTCGCGGCCGGCTTCCTCCAGCCGTCGCTGGTCTGCCTGCCGTCCGCGCTGGCGTCCGGCGGCATCGAGGAGTACGGGCGGTTCGCCGCGGCGCTGGAGGCCGCCCGCGACGTCACGGCGCTCACCCTGCCGGGCTTCGCCGGCGACCCGCTGCCCGCGGACGCCGACGTCCTGGTCCAGGCGCTCGCCGACGCCGCGTCGGCCGTAGCCGCGCCGGTGCTGGTCGGCCGTTCGGTGGGCGCGTGGCTGGCGCTGGCGACCGCCGGGGAGCTGGAACGGCGGGGGGCCCGGCCCAGCGCCGTGGTGCTCGTCGACGGCTACCCCGACGACCTGCCGGGCGTGCTCACCGGCATGCTCGACGCCGGCCACCAGGTCCGGCCGGTCGACGACGACCGCCTGGTGGCCATGGGCCGCTACCTCGATCTGGCCGGCGCCCCGGACCCCGTCACCGCGCCGGTGCTGCTGGTGGGCACCGGGAAGCGCTCGTGGCCCCGGCTGTCCACCACCGTCCAGGAAGTGCTCACCGTCCCGGGCGACCACTTCACCGTACTGGAGGAGCACTCCGCTGCCACGGCGCTGGCCGTCAGCACGTGGCTCCTCGACTTCAGCGGATACGGGGCCGGCTTGTCCGCACTCAGGGGAAAGGACCAAGCATGATCTGGGACGACGTCTACATCGGCGGAACGGGGCGGTACCTGCCGCCCCGCACGCCCGCGACGCAGGCCGTGCCGGACACCGAGACCATGCGGCGGCTGCTCGCGCTGTCGGACTTCGTGTCGTTCACCCGCTCCGACGACGTCACCGAGCACGCGATGGCCGTGCACGCGGCGATCGGAGCCCTGCGCGAGTCCGGCCTCAGCGGCGCCGACATCTCCATGGCCGCCTACGCCCAGATGGACCACCAGGACCACATGGCGTCCTCCTGCCACCTCCAGCGCGTCCTCGGCCTCGGCCACGCCCTGGTCTACGAGGTCGAGGCGACCAGCAACGGCGGCTCGGCCGCGCTGCAGTCCGCCGCCGCGCACCTGGTGGCCGACCCGGCCGCGACCGCGACCCTGGTCACGGCCACCTCCCGGTTCCTGCCGCCGCGGTGGGAACGCTGGCAGCCCAGCATCGGGATCTTCCTGGCCGACGGGGCGGTCGCGGCCGTGCTCAACCGCGAGGGCGGCCGGGCGCGGCTGGTCGCGACCGCCAACAGCTCCGCGACCCAGATGGAGGTCCTCGCCACCCCGACGATTCCGGACCCCGCGGGCCACCGGAACCGTACGCCGATCGAGGTCACCGGCCTGGCCCCCTATCTGACGCTGATGAGCGGGGCACTGGTCACCGCGGTCGAGCAGGCCGCCAAGGAGGGCGGTGTCGGCGTCGCCGACGTCACCAGGTTCGTCGTCACCGGTCTGGGCCTGGCCCAACTGGAGGTCGTCGTACTGGAGCCGCTCGGCATCGACCTGGCCCGCACCACCTGGCCGATGCTGCGCGAGCTCGGCCACGTCGGGCCGTGCGACCAACTGCTCGGCATCGACCACCTGCTGCACGACGAGACCCTGAAGCCCGGCGACACCATCATGTCGATCGGCCTCGGCATGGGCTCGCGGTTCACCGCGTCCCTGCTGGAGGTCACCGAGCCGCCCAGGCCCCGTACGGCCACCGTCTTCACCGAGCCGGTGCGCGCGCAGGCCCCGCCCGCCGACGCGTACGTCATCGACCCCTCGGGCGGCGACATCTTCGGCGAGGCCGCCGCCCTGCGCGAGCGCGGCCCGGCCACGCGCGTCGAACTGCCCGGCGGCGTGTCGGCCTGGGCCGTCACCGGGCACGACCTGGCGAAGAGGCTGCTGCTCGACCCGAGGGTCTCCAAGGACGCGAACAAGCACTGGCCCATGTGGCGCGACGGCGACATCCCGCCGGACTGGCCGCTGATCATGTGGGTCGCGATGCAGAACATGTTCACCGCCTACGGGGCCGACCACACCCGGCTGCGCAGCCTGGTGGCCAAGGCGTTCACCCCGCGCCGCGTCGAGGCGACGCGGCCGCGCGTCGAGGAGATCACGGCCGGCCTGATCGCCGACCTGGCCGCGGTGCCGCCGGGGCAGGCGGTCGACCTGCGCGCCCGGTTCGCGTTCCCGCTGCCGATCCAGGTGATCACCGGACTGTTCGGGGTGACCGCGCGGACGGGCGCGGACCTGCGGCGGCTGGTGGACGCGGTGTTCAGCCTCGACGCGGACCCGGCGGGCGTGCAGGCCGCCTCCGGCGAGCTGTACATGCTGCTCAAGGACCTCGTGGCCGCCAAACGGCGCGATCCCGGCGACGACATGACCAGCGACCTGATCGCCGCGCAGGAGGCGGACGGCACCCGGCTGTCCGAGCGGGAGCTGCTGGACACCCTGCTGCTGACCATCTCCGCCGGCTTCGAGACGACGGTCAACCTGCTCGACCACGCCGTCCACGCGCTGGCCACGCACCCGTCCCAGCTCGCCCTGGTCAGGTCCGGGACCAGCACGTGGGAGGACGTGGTGGACGAGACCCTGCGCTGGCAGGCGCCGGTGCCGAACCTGCCGCTGCGGTACGCCGTGGAGGACATCTCCGTGGACGGCGTGCGGATCCGCAAGGGCGAGGCGATCCTGCTGTCCTACGGCGCGGCCGGCCGCGACCCGGCGCGGCACGGGGCCGACGCGGAGGCCTTCTCCGTCACCCGGCCGTCGCGGGCCGACCACCTCACCTTCGGGCACGGCGTGCACTACTGCCTCGGCACCCCGCTGGCGAAGCTGGAGGCGACGACGGCGCTGTCCGCGTTGTTCTCCCGGTTCCCGCGGCTGCGGCTGGCCGTCCCGTCGTCCGAACTCGAGCCGCTGGGTTCCTTCTTCACCAACGGACACAAGACCCTGCCGGTCATCCTGGAGGAGAGCTGATGGCCCACTTCGCCTTCGTGAGCGCGCCCGCGTCCGGGCATGTGAACCCGACCCTGCCGCTGGTCGAGGAGCTGGTCCGGCGCGGTCACCGGGTCAGCTACGCCACGGGACCGGCCACCATCGGCGGGGCCGTCGCCGCCGGGGCGTCGCCGGTGGTCCTGCCCTCCCAGCTGCCGCCCGACATGGCGGCGCGGGGCGGGTTCACGGCGGAACAGCTCGCCGTGACGATGGAGTACTACCTCGACGACGCGCGTGCCTCCTTCCCCGTTCTGGCCGGGCACTTCTCGGCCGACCCGCCGGACGCGGTGTGCTACGACTCGGTGACCTTCACCGGGAGGATGCTGGCGAACCTGCTCGGGGTGCGGGAGGTCTCCCTGGTGCCGACCTTCGCGGAGAACGAGTCCTTCTCGGCGGCGCAGGTGTACCTGCCGGCCGACTTCGACCACGCGAACCCCCGGCTGCTGGCCGCGGTCCAGGACATGGGGAAGTTCGCGCAGGGCCACGCCTTCCTCGACGACCCGAACCTGATGTTCGGCCACGTGGCCCCGACCAGCCTGGTGTTCGTCCCCCGCGAGTTCCAGATGTCGGGGGACACCTTCGACGAGCGCTTCCACTTCGTCGGGCCGTCGCTGAGCGGCCGGCAGACCGCCGAGGAGTGGAGCCCGCGGTCGCCGGCCCCGGTGCTGCTGATCTCGCTGGGAACCGTCTTCAACGACCGGCCCGAGTTCTACCGGACGTGCGTCGAGGCGTTCGGGGGCGGCGACTGGCAAGTCGTCATGGCGGTGGGCGGGCTGGACCGGGAGTCGCTGGGCCCGGTCCCGGCGAACGTCGAGGTGCACGCCCACGTGCCGCAGGTCGCGGTGCTGCGCCACGCCGAGGTGTTCCTGAGCCACGCCGGGATGAACTCGGTGATGGAGTCCCTCTACCACGGGGTGCCCTTCGTGGCGGTGCCGCAGATCCCGGAACAGCGGGCGATCGCCCGGCGGGCGGAGGAACTGGGGGTCGGCCGGACGCTCGCCGAGCCGACCGTACGGGCCCTGCGCGACGCCGTCCGGGACGTCCGGGCCTGCCGCCCCCGGGCGGCGGCCCTGGGCCGGGTCGTGCGCGGGGCGGGCGGCGCGGCGAAGGGGGCGGACGTCCTGGAGGAGCTGCTGACGCGGTAGCGGCCGGCTCCACCGGGCGCTCCGTACCCGCACCCGCCGGACGGCCGGCCGAGCGCTCTAAACAGCGCCCGGCCGTAGAGAAGCCGCGGCCCGAGCGGGACCTCTGAACACAGAGGTCCCGTCGGCCGGACGGACCTGCTACGGACGGCGGCGAAAGGTGCCCGGGCGCTACGCCGTTCCCTGCCAGGAGTGGGTGCCGAGCAGGGTCTTCACGTCCGAGGCGAGGCCGTTGTCGGGGTTCACCAGGTAGCCGAGCTCGTACAGGGTGTCCTTGTCCCAGTTGGTGGTCAGCAGCCGGACGGGTACGTCGCCGGGGTGCGCCCGGAGGGCGAGCTTCAGCTCGGTCACCGTTTCGGGGGTGATCCGCGCGGCGGGGACGGTGATCTGGACGGGCGGCTTGGTGCCGAGTTCGGCGGAGGACATGTCCAGGGTGGTGATCTCCTGGCCGAAGATGCTCAGCGAGCCGTCGCGTTCGTTGAGCCGGCCGCGCGCCGAGATGACGTTGTCCTCGATCATCTGGGCGGACATCAGGTTGTAGGTGGCGGGGAAGAACAGGACCTCGACGGAGGCGTCGCGGTCGGTGAGGGTGATGATCGCCCAGGCGTTGCCCGCCTTGTTGATGCGCCGGTCGACGTTGGTGACCAGGCCGGCGAGGCGGACCTCGCCCTCGGTGCGGCCGGAGCCGAGGAGTTCGGCGATGGTGATGTCGCGGTTGCGGGAGAGGATGTGCTCGGCGCCGTCCAGCGGGTGGCTGGAGACGTAGAGGCCGAGCATCTCCCGCTCCAGGCTGAGGAGTTGCCTGCGCGGCCACTCGCGGTCGGGCAGGTCGAAGTCCAGGCCGATGGCCGGGGTGTCGTCGCCGCCCAGGCTGCCGAACAGGTCGTCCTGGCCGATCGCCTGCTGCTTCTTGACGCCCGTCACCGCGTCGATGGCGCTCTCGTGCACGGTGCTCAGGGACAGCCGGGTGTGGCCGAGGGAGTCGAAGGCGCCCGCCTTGACGAGCGAGTCGACGGTGCGCTTGTTGCAGACCACCAGCTCGACCTTGTCCAGGAAGTCGGCGAAGGAGGTGTACTTGCCCTTCTCCTCGCGGGTGCGCACCAGGGACTCGATCACGGGCACGCCGACGTTGCGCACGGCCTTGAGGCCGAAGCGGACGTCGCTGCCGACGGCGGTGAAGTCGACCACCGACTCGTTGACGTCGGGGGAGAGGATCTTGATGCCCATCTGCCGGCACTCGGCCAGGTAGACCGCCATCTTGTCCTTGTCGTCGGCGACCGAGGTGAGCAGCGCGGCCATGTACTCGGCCGGGTAGTTGGCCTTGAGGTAGGCGGTCTGGTACGAGACCAGGCCGTACGCGGCGGAGTGCGACTTGTTGAACGCGTAGCCGGCGAAGGGGACCAGGACGTCCCAGACCGCCTGGATGGCCTCGTCGGAGTAGCCGCGCTCCTTGCAGCCCGCGTGGAAGGGCACGAACTCCTTCTCCAGCACCTCCTTCTTCTTCTTGCCCATCGCGCGGCGCAGCAGGTCGGCTTGGCCGAGCGAGTAGCCGGCCAGCACCTGGGCGGCTCGCTGCACCTGCTCCTGGTAGACGATCAGGCCGTAGGTGGGGCCGAGGACGTCCTTGAGCGGCTCCTCCAGCTCGGGGTGGATCGGGATGATCTCCTGCTGCCCGTTCTTGCGCAGCGCGTAGTTGGTGTGCGAGTTCATGCCCATCGGGCCGGGGCGGTACAGCGCGGAGACGGCGGAGATGTCGGCGAACTCGGTGGGCTTCATCAGCCGCAGCAGGGCGCGCATGGGCCCGCCGTCGAGCTGGAACACGCCGAGGGTGTCGCCGCGGGCGAGCAGCTGGTAGGTGGTGGGGTCGTCGATCGGGATCTTCTCGATGTCGACGTCGACGCCCCGGTTGGCCTTCACGATCTTGAGGCAGTGATCGATGATGCCCAGGTTCCGCAGCCCGAGGAAGTCCATCTTGATCAGGCCCATGGCTTCGCAGGACGGGTAGTCGAAGCCGGTGATGATCGTGCCGTCCTTGTCCCGCATGTGCAGCGGGATGAGGTCGAGCAGCGGGGTCGAGGAGAGGATGACGGCGGCCGCGTGCACGCCGGTGCCGCGGATCAGGCCCTCGATGCCCCGGCCGGTGTCGATGATCTTCTTGACGTCCGGCTCGTTCTCGTACAGCGCCCGGATCTCGGTGCCCTCGTTGTAGCGGGGGTGCTTCTCGTCGAACAGGTCGGCCAGCGGCACGCCCTTGCCCATGACGTCCGGGGGCATCGCCTTGGTGATGCGGTCGCCCATCGAGAAGGGGTAGCCGAGGATGCGGTTGGCGTCCTTCACGGCGGCCTTGGCCTTGATGGTGCCGAAGGTGTTCACCTGGGCCGTGTAGGCGGCGCCGTACTTCTCGGTGACGTAGCGGACCATCTGGTCGCGCTGGCGGTCGTCGAAGTCGATGTCGACGTCCGGGGGGTTGATGCGCTCGGGGTTGAGGAAGCGCTCGAAGAGCAGGTCGTGCTCCAGCGGGTCCAGCTGGGTGATGCCGGTCAGGTAGGCGACCATCGAGCCGGCCGCCGAGCCGCGGCCCGGGCCGACGGGGATGCCGTTGTCGCGCCCGTACTGGCAGATGTCGGCGACCACGAGGAAGTAGGCGTCGAACCCCATCGGGGTGATGACGCCCATCTCCAGCTCGATCCGGTCCAGCACCTCCTGGCCCGGGTTGTCGCCGTAGCGGTGCTGGAGGCCGATCTCGATCTTCTTGCGCAGGTACGAGGCCTGGGTCTCGCCCTCGGGCACGTCGAACTGGGGCATCCGGTCGACGTAGGTGAAGACCTCCTCGTACGACTCGACGCGCTCGGCGATCGCCAGCGTGTTGTCGCAGGCCTCCGGCAGCTCGCGGAAGAGCTCGCGCATCTCGTCGGCGGTCTTCACGTAGTAGCCGGTGCCCTGGAACTTGAACCGGTTCGGGTCGTCCTTGTTCTTGCCCACGCCGACGCAGAGCAGGCTGTCGTGGGCGTCGGCCTGGTCGGCGGTCACGTAGTGCGAGTCGTTGGTGGCCAGCAGCGGGATGTCCAGGTGCTTGGCCAGGCGCAGCAGGTCCGCCCGGACGTCCTGCTCGATGGACAGGCCGTGGTCCATCAGCTCCAGGAAGTAGTTCTCCTTGCCGAAGATGTCCTGGTAAGCGCCGGCCGCCTTCACCGCCTCGTCGTACTGGCCCAGCCGCAGCCGGGTCTGCACCTCGCCCGAGGGGCAGCCGGTCGTGGCGATGATGCCGCCGGCGTTGGCCGCGATCAGCTCGCGGTCCATGCGGGGCTTCATGTAGTAGCCCTCCATCGACGCGAGGGAGGAGAGCTTGAACAGGTTCCGCAGACCGGTCGCGTTCTGCGCCCACATCGTCATGTGGGTGTAGCGGCCGCCGCCCGAGACGTCCTTGCCGCCCTCGCCGTCGCTGCTGGCCGGGCGCTGGCCGCCGGGGGACCAGAACACCTGCTTCTTGTGGAAGCGGGACCCGGGCGCCACGTACGCCTCGATGCCGATGATCGGCTTCACGGCGGTCTTCGCGGCGGCGTGGAAGAACTCGTACGCGCCGAACATGTTGCCGTGGTCGCTCATCGCGATGGCGGGCATGCCCTGTCTCTCCGCCTCGGCGAACAGCTTGCCGTTCTTCGCGGCCCCGTCGAGCATCGAGTACTCGGTGTGGACGTGCAGGTGCGCGAAGCTGTCGGACACGGCGCTGGGCTCCTCGGACGGTTCTCGGTACGGGAAGCGGCCCAGGCTAGCGGGTCGGCGCGGTCGACGCGCCGTGGCGGAGGCCCCGGGCCGCGACCCTGGCGCGCCCAGGCCTCCTGGCCTCGGGCTTCCTGTTCGGCAGCGAGAGCCGGAAGACCTTGTGCCAGGCGGAGAACACCTGTTTGGGCAGCGGCCCGGTGACGTACGCCAGCTCGTACTTCTCGAACAGTGCGCGCACCTTCACCGCGACCTCGGCGTACCGGTTGCTCGGCAGGTCCGGGAACAGGTGGTGCTCGATCTGGTGCGACAGGTTGCCGGTCATGAAGTGCATGGCCCTGCTGCCGCCGATGTTCGCCGAGCCCATCATCTGGCGCAGGTACCACTGGCCGCGCGTCTCGCCCTCGACCGACCGGCGCTCGAAGACCTGGACGCCCTCCGGGAAGTGCCCGCACATGATCACCGAGTGGGACCAGACGTTGCGGACCACGTTCGCGGTGAACGTGGCGGCGAGCGTGGCGGGGAACGACGGGCCCGACAGCAGCGGGTGGATCACGTAGTCCTTGAGCACCTGCTTGCGGATCTTGCGGCCCACGGCCCTCGCCCGCGCCCGGAACTCCGGGTCCCCGCGGCGGCCCTTGCGCAGGTTCTTGCCGAGCTCCAGGTCGTACGCGGCGATGCCGTACTCGAAGAAGCAGGCGTTGACGAGGTTCCACAGCGGCTGGCCGAGGTGGACCGGGTGCCACTTCTGGTCCTCGTCGACGCGCATGATGCCGTAGCCGAGGTCGTTGTCCTTGCCGATCACGTTGGTGTACGCGTGGTGCAGCTCGTTGTGCGAGTGCTTCCACTGCTCGGCGGGCGAGACGTGGTCCCACTCCCAGGTGGTGGAGTGGATCTTCGGGTCCCGCATCCAGTCCCACTGGCCGTGCAGGACGTTGTGGCCGATCTCCATGTTGTCGATGATCTTCGCGACGGAGAGGCCGGCGGTGCCGAGCAGCCACGCGGGTCGGAAGGCCGAGAACAGCAGCACGCCCCTGCTGGCCAGTTCGAGCGTGCGCTGCGCCGAGATCACCCTGCGGATGTAGGCGGCGTCCTTCTCGCCGCGGTCGGCGATCACCTCGTCGCGGATCGCGTCCAGCTCGCGGCCGAGCTCCTCGATCTGCTCCGCGGTCAGGTGGGCGGTGGGGTCGATGGCGGTCAAGGCGCTTCTACCGTTCGATGTCGCAGGGGCCCGCCGCGGCGGACACGCAGGTCTGGATGAGGACGCCCGGCTCGGCCTCGGTGATCTCGCCGGTGCGCAGGTCGCGGACGGCGCCCGCCCTGAGCGGCGTGACGCAGCCGAAGCAGATGCCCATGCGGCACCCGGAGGGCATGAGCACGCCGGCCTCCTCGCCGACGTCCAGCAGCGGCGTGGCGCCGTCCGCGGCGACGGTCCTGCCGGTGGTGCTGAAGGTGACCTCGCCGCCGTCGTCGTCACCGGCTCCGGCGACGACGCGGGGGCGGAAGCGCTCGGTGTGCAGGCGCTCCCGGACGCCGTGCCCGGCCCAGTGCTCCTCCACGGCGTCGAGCAGGCCCGCGGGCCCGCAGGCCCAGGTCTCGCGCTCGGCCCAGTCGGGCACGAGGTCGCCGAGCCGGGCGACGTCGAGCCGGCCGTCCGTGTCGGTGTGCACCTCGCTGAGGCGCAGCTTCCCGGCCGCGGCCAGGCCGTGCAGTTCGTCGCGGAAGATCACGTCCTGCGGCCGCGGCGCGCAGTGGACCATGACGGCGTCGTCGACCTCGGTGTCGCGCAGCATGCCCATCACGGGCGTGATGCCGCTGCCGGCCGTCAGGTAGAGCACCTTGGCGGGCCTGGCCCGCGGCAGCACGAAGTCACCCGTCGGCTGGTCGAGCCGGACCAGCGTGCCCGGTGCCACCCTGTGGACCAGGTGGTTGCTGACCTTGCCGTCCGGGACCGTCTTCACGGTGATCGTGATGCGGCCGTCCGGGCGGTCGGTCGGCGAGGTGAGGGAGTAGGCGCGCCACAGGCGCCTCCCGTCGACGTCGACCCCGATCCGCACGTACTGACCGGCCGTGTGGCCGCGCCAGCTCCGGCCCGGCCTGATCACGACGGTCGCGGCGTCGCCCGTCTCGCGGTGCACGGCCTCGATGCGCCCCCGCAGGTCGGCGCCCGCCCGCAGCGGGCTGACCAGGTCGAGGTAGTCCGACGGCAGCAGCGGCGTCGTGACCATCTCCAGCAGTTTCCATGCCCTGCCGCGGAGGGCTGCACTCGTCATGGCTCCAGCTTGCTGCGTCTCGGGGCGTAAAGTCCTGACCGTAGGACGTGAATCTGGACGACTGAATTGTTCGTGGGAAACAAAAACGTGAGCCATGCGATCCGGAGGGCCAGCGAGCTGGTCCTGGACGAGAGGACGGTCGCCGCGCTTCGGGCCGCGCTGACGGCCACCGCCGACGAGGTCGTCGAGGCGATCATCGACGAGGTCCCTCCCTACGCCAACGCCCTCTCGGGAAGTATGGGCGCCACCATCCGGCGAGCCGTCCGCACCGCCCTGGGGCACTACCTGGACCTGGCGAGCGGGAACGCCACGGGTGGCGACGCCGGTGACGCGGCCTACGACCTGGGCCGCGGCGAGGTGCGCGACGGCCGTTCGATGGACGCCCTGCTCAGCGCCTACCGCGTCGGCGCCCGGGTGGCCTGGCGGTGCCTGGCCGCGGGTGCCGTACCCGCGGGCCTGCCCGCCGCCGAGGTCGCCAAGTTCGCCGAGCTGACCTTCGCCTACATCGACGAGCTCTCCGCCGCGAGCGCCGCGGGACATGCCGACGAACTGGCCGCCCAGGGCCGGGCCCACGAGCGCCACCTGGAGCACCTGGCCCGCGACCTCCTCGCCGACGTGAGCCCGGAGGTGCTGCTGGCCTCCGTCCAACGGGCCGGGTGGCAGCCCCCGGTCTCGCTGACCGCCGTCCTGCTGCCCGCCGCCCAGGCCCGGCCCGCCTACCGCTCGCTCGACCCGCGCACGCTCGTCCTCGACGACCTGCCGGACGCCACCGGCGTGCTGCTCGTCCCCGATGCCGACCGCCCGCACCTCCTGCGGCAGCTGACGCACCGCACCGCCGTGGTCGGCCCGGCCCGGCCGTGGAACCGTGCGTCCGCCTCGTACGCGCGGGCCGTACGCGCGCGCTCCCTCTCCCCTGACATCCGCGACACCGAGGACCACCTGCCCGAGCTGGTGCTGAGCGCCGACGCGGACGCGTTCGCGGACCTGCGGGCCCGAGCGCTCGCGCCGTTGCGGACCCTGCCCGACACGACCGCGCGGCGGCTGGAGGAGACGCTGCGGGCGTGGCTGCTGCACCAGGGCCGGCGGGACGAGGTGGCGGCGGCGCTGTTCGTCCACCCCCAGACGGTCCGCTACCGGATGTCGCAGCTGCGGGAGCTGTTCCCGGACCTCGCATCACCGCACCGGGTCCTCGAACTGACCCTGGCGGTGGGGCTCCGGGCCGGCTGACGCGCACGTCGGCCCGCCGCCAGGAGGCCGCCACCGGACCGCACCGGTGGCGGCCTCCCGGGCTACGCCGCGGCGCAGCCCTCGGTGTCCAGCAGCTCGGTGAGCGAGGCCCGGTGCAGGGCCATGACGGGTTCGAGCAGATCGGGGTGGCGCAGCAGCACGGCGGCTTCGCTGTCGCGGGCGCCGGGCCGGGCCAGGCGCCGCAGGCCGGGGGCCCGGGCCTCGGCGGGGAGCCCGGCCGTGGCCGGCAACCGGTGGGCGCGCGCGGTGACGGCCGGGTCGGCCAGGAAGCACGCGGCCCAGCTGACGACGGTCTCGTCCACCCAGGTGCGCCAGGCGGCGTCCGCGGGCTCGGCCTCGCTGCCGGTCAGCCAGTCCAGCCGGGCCGACCCGCCGGGGCCGAGCAGGTGCAGCAGCTGCACGTCGAGGTCGCCCGGGTAGCGCAGGTGGGCCGCGAGGGTCGCGGCCTGGCGGGCCTGGGCCTCGGCCAGCGCGGCGTTGAGCGCGCCCGCCGGCGGCGGGTAGGCGGCCAGCAGCCAGCGGGCGGAGGCGGCTATGACGGGGGTGAGGTCGGTGGGCACGGCGATCGGTCCCTCATGGGCGGGCTCGCCGGTGTCCGTGGGGCGGGGCCGGGCGAGCTGCTCGTCTGCGGGGCTTCGCTGCCCTGCTGCTGGCCGACCAGTGTAGGCGGGTGGGCACGGCGGACGGCATGACCTGCGTCACGGCCGGCCGGAGCACAGCGGCCGGAACGCACCGGCCCGGACGCACCGGCCCGAACGCAGAGGCCGGGGCCGGCCCTGGAACGGGCCGGCCCCGGGCCGGGTTCGCGCGGGCAGGGTGGTTCAGGACCTGCCGCGGCCGGTGACGAAGTCGCGTGCGCGGTCGACCAGCCCCGCGCCGGGGGCGAGCAGCTTGCTGGCCCCGGGGCTGCTCGGGGCGGCCGGGTGCGGGCGGGTGGGGGCCATCGCCTTCGCGCGGCGGATCTTGTCCCCGAGGTCGTCCAGCTGCTCGGGCGTACAGGCTTGGGCCAGCCTGGGGAACAGGTTGTTCTCCTCGTCCTGGACGTGGCTGGTCACCTCGTCCATGAGCTCCCGCAGCATGGGGCTCATCTGCGTGTCGGCCGTGTCCATCCGCTCCAGCTTCTTGAGGATCTCCTCGACCCGGGCGTGGTCCTTGATCTCCTTGTCCGCGAGCGCGTCCCCGCCCGGGACGTGCTCACGCACCGCCGGGTAGAGGTACTGCTCCTCGGCCACCGAGTGCCGCACCAGCTCGATGGTGACCTGGTCCACCAGGTCCCGCAGCTCCTGCCCGCGCCCGGTCATCGCCCGGAGCCGGGCGAACATCTCCTCCACCTCCCGGTGGTCGGCCTCCAGCTCCGCGATCACGTTCCCGCCGTGCCCCATCGTGTTCCCGCCTCTCCTCGCGGCCGGGTCCGTCCCGGTCCGGAGGGCAGTGATCCCCGTCCCGGGCCCGGCACTCGGGCGAGTCGTGCGCCGCTCACCCGATCGGCGCCGGAGGCCGGCGCCGGTGCGCGGGGCCGTGGCCGGGCGCACTGGCGCCGACGCAGGGCTACAGTCCGGGGGTGTAGGGGGCGATGCCGATGATCAGGATGTCGCGCCGGCCGTCGTCGCCGTCGTCGCCGAGGCGGACGGGCCCGACGTAGTGGCTGACGCGGCAGTCGTGCACCCCGTAGCCGTCCAGCGGCTCGGTGAGGACGAAGCGGTCGAGGACGTCCTCGGGCGGCAGCGCGTCGGGTTGGCGGCCGGCGCTCCCGGGAGTGGCGATGACGTTCTCGCCGCCCTCGACGTTCCGTCGGCCGATCAGGTGGGCGAAGGTGAAGGTGGCCGGTGAACCGCCGTCCTGGTGCAGGCAGTTGGGCGAGGAGACGGCGACCTGCTCGCGGCCGTGCACACCGAGCGAGATCAGGTGGACGCCGACGTAGACGGGGACGCGGTGCAGGTCCTCCAGCCACAGCGCGTGGCCCAGGTCGGCGCGGATCAGGGCGTCGAGCAGCCGGTTGTCCTGCAGGGCCGGCGGGATGTCGGGCAGCCGGCGGAGCACCCGCGGGTACTCCGGGTTGTGCTCGTCCTGCCAGTACTCGGTGACGGTGCCGAACTCCTCGTCGGGCGCTCCGGGGGTGTACGACAGCTCCCCGGTCCAGGGCAGGTGGACGGCGTGCGAGTAGCGGCGGAACCGGTGGGTCTCCCGCGCGTACGGGTCCGCGGGCAGGTCCTTGTACGCTCCGGCCAGCTCGGCGAAGTCCGCCGCCATCGCCTGGAGGTCGATGCCGAGGTCCGCGGCGCCCAGGCGGGCGTAGCCGTCCCGGCGGACCCGGACCGCCCCTTCCTCGGCCGGGGCCCCGGCCACCCGGCCGGGCATGCTCACGAGGTCTTCCATCGGCTGCTGCTCCCTACGCTTCCGGTCGTCCTCCGGCACGGGTCCGATTCCCCGCCCGTGTCCGGTCGCACCCCTCCACGCTGGCACGCCCCGGGCGGTCACACCGCCGGGGCGTCCGCCGTGCGGATGAGTGCGGGCCCGCGGCGGCTGCGGCTCGGCGGTTCCGGCCGGGATCATGCAGCCCGCGAGGTCGTCCACGACCGCGCGCAGGCCGCCCCGCCGGTGCACGGCGCGCTGGCGGTGGGCACCGCTGCCCCGGGCGGCCAGCCGGTCGACGAAGTCCGCCGCCCGTTCCAGGTCCCCCAGGTCCTCCAGCGCGGCGCCGATGTGCTCCAACAGCCGCCGGGCCCGCTCGGGCGCGGGCAGCATCCGCCCGCTCAGCGCGTCCGCTCCCGGCCCCGGCCAGCCGTCGCGGGTGGCGTACCAGTACGCGCCCCGCAGGAGCTCACCGCTCGGGGCCGGGCCCGGATCGCCCGCCTCCACGAGCCGGGCGGAGGTCACCACCAGCCCCCGGACGACGGCGGCCAGCGCCACCGTGTCGGCGACCTCGGCCGGGACGTCCATGCACCGCACCTCCAGCGTCGGGAACCGCGGGTGGGGCCGGGTGTCCCAGAACGGCAGCTCGGCGAAGGAGCTCCCGCCGACCTCCGCCATCGCCGCGGCGACGCGCCGGTAGTCGTCGAAGGACTCGACCCGCGGCGGCGGACCGAGGGAGGGGAAGCGCAGCCGCAGCACCGAGCGCCAGCTCGCGTACCCGGTGTCCCGGCCGGCGTGGAAGGGCGAGTTGGCGCTCATCTCCACCAGCAGCGGCAGCCAGGGGCGCAGGTGGTTGCCGGCCAGGGCCGCCACCTCGCGGTCGGGCAGGCACACGTGGACGTGCAGGGCGCAGACGGCGAAGTCGTCCATCAGGGTCCGGAACAGCTCCACCCCGTCGCGGTACCGGGGGTGCTCGCCCACCGGCACCACGCCACCGCCGCCGAGGACGGGCGTCGCGCTCGGGCACACCGCCACCCCCTCGGCCGCGGCGCACGCGGCGAGCTCGCGGCGCAGCCACGTCAGCCGGGTGGACAGTTCGGCCATCGTGGAGCACGGCGGCGTCCGCGCCTCGATCTGGAGGTCCGTGAACTCCCCGGACACCAGGTCGCCCAGCACCCGGCCCGCCCGCGCCGCCAGCCGTGGTCCGGCCGGTACGGCGGCGCGGCTCTCGGCGTCGACGAGGAAGTACTCCTCCTCGACCCCTACCGTCGGTGCCGACCCGCGTTCCGGCTCGGCGCCCGGTGCGGAATCCGGCTCCCGGCCGCCTCGTGCCGTGTCGTCGCTCACGTGACCAGGGTCGCCCGCACGGGGCCCGCCGTCATCCGGTACGTGCTCCGAGCCGGGCGGCCGACCCGTCCGCTCCCGGTCGGCGGGGCCGCCCGGCACCGGCGACCGGTGTGCGCGGTGCCGGGCCGGGGCCCCGGAGTCAGCCCGCGACATGGGCGAGGGGCGCGAGGGGCGCGCGCAGGGACGTCCGTCCGGCTCGCCAGGACGCGAGCAGGTGCTCCGCGAACCGGTCGCCGACCAGGGTGGCGGCGGCGATGCCGAAGGCGATGTCCGGCGCCAGTTCCGGTTCCGTGGCGAGCAGTTCCTCGATGACGCCGCGGCGCACCAGCTGCTCGTGGACGGCGTCGGCCTCGACGTGCTCGCGGTAGAACAGGGTGCCGTCCGCGCCGCCGCCCAGCCGTTCCAGGGCCCGGGCGAGCCGGGCCGAGCCGGGCGAGGAGGTGATCTCGATGGCCGCGAACTGCCCCACCGCCGCGCCGCGGAGCGCGCGGTGCAGTCCGAAGAGGGTCATGAGGTTCACCACGGCGAGCATCGGGGCGGGCACGAGGTCCCGGTAGTGCCCGTACGCCGGGTCGAGGCCGAAGGCGGCCATCATCCGGGCGTAGAGCAGGCAGTGGGCGCGGTCCGGGCGGCCGGCGCCGTACTCGTCGTAGGCGACCGCCATCAGCACCGCCTGGGCGGGGCCGTGGATCCGCGGCAGGACCCACAGCTGCGGGTCCGCCTCCTTGAGGTGGTAGACGGAGCGGTGCACCAGGTACTCCTGGGCGTGCCGCCGTTCCCCCTCGGCCAGCAGGAAGTGCGAGGGACCGCTGCCGTCGGTCGGCTCCGTCAGCAGCTGCTCCAGCAGCTCCGGGAGGGGCGGCACCGGTTCCGTCCCGGCGCGTACCGCGGCCAGGAAGGCGTCCTCCAGCCCGCGCCGCAGGGTGAGCAGGACGGGGTCCCACTCCCAGCCGGGGTGGACGCCCGGCAGGCCGCGGTCGTGCAGCTCGTAGCAGAGGTGCAGCGCCAGCTGGTGGTCCTCGCCCCAGGGGTCGGGGAAGGGGCCGCCCGGCACGGGGCCCCGTGCCGTACCGGGCGGCGGCCCGGCCGTCACGAGGTCGAGCACCGCCGCCGACAGCGGCCCGCGCGGCGCGGGCCGCCGTGGACCGGCCGACGGGACGGGCCCGCCCCGGCCCGGCGCCGGCGCCCGTTGCTCGCGTCCGTCCATGATCTCCGCCTCCTCGCCGTGCACCTCGCCTTTCACCGCCGCCGCCGGAGCGGCCGACCCGCAGGACCGGGCGCAGCGGGCCGTCACGGTGCGCCGCGACGGCTCGCCGGGCCCGTGTCGCTCATCTGCGCCGCCCCAGGCGCACGCCTCCCAGGACCAGGGCGACGACGAAGAGCACCGCGCCGATGACCAGCAGCCACAGCAGGCCCTTCACCAGTGCGCCGACGAAGCCGAACACCACGGCGATGAGCAGGATGAACAGGAACAGTGCCACGACGGCTCCTCCCTCTCTCGGTCGTTGGGCCTCAAGGCACCCTTGACGTTCCCGGCGTCTGCCCGCAAACGGACGTCGTACGCACCAGGAGGGACCACCGGCCGGGCGCACCAGCGCGCGCCCGGGTTCCGGCCGCTGCCGCCAGGGGTGTGACGGGGCGCCGTGCGCCGTGTGGGCGCCGCCGGGGCAGGGAAACCTGGTGCGATGGAGAGGGAGATCACCGTACGGGTCGACGGCACCGCGCGTCGGCTGACCGTCGACACGCGCACGACACTGCTCGACGCGCTGCGCGAACGGCTCGGAGTGACGAGCCCCAAGAAGGGTTGCGACCACGGACAGTGCGGCGCCTGCACGGTGCTGTCCGGCGGCCGCCGCGTGCTGGCCTGCCTCACGCTCGCCGTCACCCAGGACGGCGCCGAGGTCGTCACCGCCCAGGGGCTCGCCGCCGACGGGCTCCACCCGGTGCAGCAGGCCTTCGTCGACTGCGACGCGCTCCAGTGCGGGTATTGCACCCCCGGGCAGGTCGTCTCCGCCGTCGGGGTGCTCGACGAGTTCGCGCAGGGCTGGCCGAGCGCCGTCACCCGGGGCCCGGGCGCCCCGGAGCCGGGACGCGCCGAGGTGGCCGAGCGGATGAGCGGCAACCTGTGCCGCTGCGGGGCCTACGTCAACATCGTCACCGCCGTGCTGCGGGCGGCGGGCCGGCCCGCCACCGACCCGGAGGTGTCCCGGTGAGACCGTTCGACTACCACCGCCCCGCCGACGCCGCGGCCGCCGTGCGCAGCGTCGCCGGCCGTCCGGACGCGGTCTTCCTCGGCGGCGGGACGAACCTGGTGGACCACCTCAAGCTGGGCGTCGCGCGGCCCGCGCTGGTCGTCGACGTCTCCGGCGTCCTGCCGACCGGGGTCGAGGAACTCGGCGGCGGCGCCCTGCGGATCGGCGCGGGGGTCAGCAACAGCGCGCTCGCCGCGCACCCCCGGGTGCGCGAGTGGTTCCCGGTGCTGTCACAGGCCCTCCTGTCGGGGGCGTCCGGGCAGCTGCGCAACATGGCCACCACCGGCGGCAACCCGCTGCAGCGCACCCGCTGCGTCTACTTCCAGGACGTCACGACCCCGTGCAACAAGCGCGAGCCGGGCTCGGGCTGTTCGGCGGTCGGGGGATGGACCCGCCACC
Organism: Kitasatospora sp. Xyl93; assembly: GCF_055383135.1. Lineage (NCBI taxonomy): Bacteria > Bacillati > Actinomycetota > Actinomycetes > Kitasatosporales > Streptomycetaceae > Kitasatospora > Kitasatospora sp. Xyl93. The sequence continues at coordinate 8,186,141 of NZ_AP029185.1, forward strand.
ACGCGATCCTCGGCGCCTCCGAGCACTGCATCGCGGTCCACCCCTCGGACATGGCGGTGGCCCTGGCCGCGCTCGGCGCGCACGTGCGGGTGCTCGGCCCGGCCGGCGAGCGCACGATCCCGTTCGTCGGTCTGCACCGGCTGCCCGGCGACGAGCCCGAGCGCGACACGGTGCTCGAACACGGCGAGCTGATCACCGCGATCGACCTGCCGGGAGAGCCGATCGCCCGCCGCTCGGCCTACCGCAAGGTGCGGGACCGGGCCTCGTACGCGTTCGCCCTGGTCAGCGTGGCCGCGGCGGTCGACGTCCGGGACGGGGTGGTGGCGGACGCGCGGATCGCGTTCGGAGGCGTGGCGCACGCTCCGTGGCGCGCCTACCGGGCCGAGGAGGCCCTGCGGGGCGCTCCCGCCACGGAGGCCGGCTTCCGGGCCGCCGCGGACGCGGAACTCGCCGCCGCCCGGTCGGCCGAGGGCCTGGACGGTGGCAACGCGTTCAAGATCCCCCTGCTGCGCCGCACCCTCGCCGCCACCCTGCGCGGCCTGACCGGGAAGGACACCCCGTGACGCTCCCCGACGAGCCGGCCGCCGTCGGCCGCGACCTGCCCCGCCGGGACGGCACCGTCAAGGTCCTGGGCACCGCCACCTACGCCCACGAGACCCCGCTGGCGGACGCCGCCCACCTGTACGTCGTGCAGGCCACCGTCGCCCGGGGGCGCGTCACGGAACTGGACACCGCGGCGGCCGAGGCACTCGACGGGGTGGTCACCGTGCTCACCCACGACCGGGCGGAGCGGCTGGCGTCCGTCGAGGACCGCGAGCTGGCGGTGCTCCAGGACGCGGAGGTCGCCTTCCGCGGCCAGGTCGTCGCGGTGGTCGTCGCCGAGACCTCCGAGGTGGCGCGGCACGCGGCCGGCCTCGTCCGGGTCGGCTACGCGCAGCAGGCGCACGACACCGAACTGCGGGCCGACCGCGAGGACCTGTACGCGCCGGAGACGGTGAACCCGGACTTCCCCACGGACACCGCCGAGGGCGCCGTGGACGCCGCGCTGGCGGCGGCGGAGGTGACCGTCGAGGAGACGTACAGCACCGCGCGGAACCACAACAACCCGATGGAACCGCACGCCACGGTGGCCCGGTGGGACCCGGCGGGCGAGGGCTTCCTCACCCTGTGGGACTCCACCCAGGGCGTCCACTCGACGCGGTCCGCCCTGGCGGAGGTGTTCGGTCTCGACGAGGAGCGGGTGCGGGTCGTCTGCCCGTACGTCGGGGGCGGGTTCGGCTCCAAGGGACGGCCGCACGTCAACGTGGTGCTCGCCGCGATGGCCGCCAGGGCGGTCCCCGGCCGGCCGGTGCGGCTGGCGCTGACGCGCCGGCAGATGTTCGACCTGACCGGCTACCGCACCCCCACCATCCAGCGCTGCCGCCTCGCGGCCGGGCGGGACGGCACGCTGTCCGCGGTCGCCGTCGACGTCGTCGAACAGACGTCGCGCATCAAGGAGTTCGCGGAGCAGACCGGCGTCCCCGCGCGGATGATGTACGCCGCGCCGAACCGGCGCACCACCCACCGGCTGGCCGCCCTCGACGTGCCGGTGCCGTCCTGGATGCGCGCCCCGGGCGAGTGCCCCGGGATGTTCGGTCCCGAGGTGGCGATGGACGAGCTGGCCGAGCGTCTCGGCCTGGACCCGGTCGAGCTGCGGATCCGCAACGAGCCCGCCGTCGAACCCGGCTCGGGCAAGCCGTTCTCCAGCCGCGGCCTGGTCGGCTGCCTGCGGGAGGGCGCGGCCCGGTTCGACTGGGACCGGCGCGACCCGCGGCCGGGCGTGCGCCGCCGGGGCGACTGGCTGGTCGGCACGGGGGTGGCGGCCTCGACCTACCCCGTCAGCCGGATGCCGACGTCGACGGCGACGATCCGGCGGGAGGGCGGGGGCTACGCGGCCGAGATCGGTGCGGCCGACCTCGGCACCGGGACCTGGACCACCCTGGCGCAGATCGCCGCGGACGCGCTCGGCGTGCCGGTGGAGCGGGTGGAGGTGCGGATCGGCGACACCGACCACCCGGTCGCGTCGGTGGCCGGGGGTTCCTCCGGCATGACGACGTGGGGTTCGGCCGTGGTCGAGGCCGCGCGTGCGCTGCGTGCCCGGTACGGGGCCGAGCCGCCGGACGGGGCGCAGGCCTCCGGGAGCGTCGGGCCGGCGGACGAGCGTTACGCGATGCACGCCTTCGGGGCGCAGTTCGCCGAGGCGCACGTCCACGCGGACACCGGCGAGGTACGGGTGGCGCGGCTGCTGGGCGTGTTCGCCGCAGGCCGGATCATCAACCCCCGTACGGCGCGCTCGCAGTTCGTCGGCGGGATGACGATGGGGCTGTCCATGGCCCTGCACGAGAGCGGGGTACTCGATCCGCGGACCGGCCACGTGGTCAACCACGACCTGGCCGAGTACCACATCGCGGCGAACGCGGACGTCGACCGGATCGAGGCGCACTGGCTCGACGAGCACGATCCCCACGTCAACGCCATGGGGACCAAGGGCATCGGGGAGATCGGCATCGTCGGGACGGCCGCCGCGGTCTCGAACGCGGTGTGGCACGCCTGCGGGGTACGGGTCCGGCACCTGCCGATCACGCTGGACAAGGTCCTGCACGCGCTGGAGGAGCGGGCCGGGTGACGCCCGGGGCCGCCGGTGACGCGGCCCGGGGTGGCGAAGCCGTCCACCTCGGCGACCGGCCGACCGGCCGTCCGCACCGGCGGCCCCGGCAACTCCGGTGCCGGCAAACGCCCGTGTTAGCCTGACTGGCATGATCATGAGGGGGGCCGGACGGCGGTCATCCGGCGAGCCGGCTTCCGGTGCGCAACGAGCCCTGATCGCCGCCAGTTTCGTCAGCAGGGTGGGCAACGGCCTCTTCAACACCGCCGCCGTCCTCTACTTCACCCTCGTGGTGCACCTGCCCGCCGCGCAGGTGGGGGCGGGCCTGACGATCGCCGGTCTCTGCGGCCTGGCGGTCGGCATACCGGCGGGCAACCTCGCCGACCGGTACGGGCCGCGCACGGTCTGGCTGACCTCCCTCGCCCTGCAGGCCGTCACCATGGCGGCCTTCGTCCTCATCGACAGCTGGCCCGCGTTCACGCTCATCGCCACCCTGGACCGGCTGGCCGCCGCGGCGGGCGGCGCCTCGGGCGGCGCACTCATCGCCAGGGCCGGCGGCGAACGGCCCGCCGCCTTCCGGGCCCGGCTGCGCACCTTCACCAACCTCGGTGTCGTCCTGGGCACCCTGGGCGCGGCCCTCGCCATCCAGGTCGACACCCGCGCCGCCTACACCGCGCTGATCCTCGCGAACGCCGCCAGCTTCGCCGGCGCCGGCCTGATCGCGCTCCTGGGCCTACCGAACTACCCGCCGCTGCCCCGGCCCGAGGAACACCGGCAGTGGTCCGTCCTGGCCGACCGGCCGTACGTGTCCTTCGTCGCGCTCTACAGCGCCATGGGGCTGCAGTACCAGACCGTCTCCCTCCTGCTGCCGGTGTGGCTCAGCGCCCACACCGACGCGCCGCGCTGGACCGTGGCCGCGGTCTACGCGGTCAACAGCGGTGTCTGCGTTCTGCTCCAGAGCAGGCTGGGCTCCAGGGTGGAGACCCCCCGGCAGGGCGGCCGCGCCTTCCGCCTCGCCGGGCTGCTGTTCCTCGTGAGCTGTCCGTTGATGGCACTGGCCGCCGACGTCCCCGCGTGGGTCGCGCCGGTGCTCGTCGTCCTCGCCGTGTCCGTCCACAGCATCGGGGAGGTGTGGGAGTCCTCGGCCGGCTACGCGCTCGGCCTCGGGCTCGCACCCGACCACGCCCAGGGGCAGTACCAGGGCCTGCTCGGCATCGGCTTCAACGCCGGCCAGGCCCTCGCCCCGGTGGTCCTGACCGGAGGGGTGCTCGCGCTCGGGCACCCGGGATGGCTGCTCCTCGGCGTGTTCTTCGCGGCCCTGGGCGCCGCCGGACCTCCGGTGGCCGCCTGGGCCGAGCGGAGCCGCCCCGGGAAGCCGGACCCGGAAACCCCGGGGGAGCACCGGGACGGCGAATCCCCGCCGCTGCGGGCCGAATAGCGGGCGAGGGCCGGTCACCGCCGGGACGGCCGGACGGCGGGGGTCACCTCCGGCGCACGCGCAGGACGCCGGTCAGCATCGGGAGGGTGAACTCGCCGGCGCCGGTCTCCGGGCGGGCGGCGAGGTAGGCGCGGGACTCGTCCAGCAGGGCCTCGCGCTCCTGCTCCGGCATGACCAGGACGCCCGCCTTCGTGCCGAGGGTCGCGACGAGGGAGTCCGCCGTCCGGCGCTGTCCGTGCGGGAACTCGGCCTGCTCCGCGGAGTCGAACCAGGCCTCCCCGCCGGACCGGGGGAGGTGCATCCGCGCCGTCTCGGTGCGCCAGCCGGCGGGCAGGTCGCGCGGGCCGATGGCGGCCGGGCCGGTGACCCGGGCGAGGCCGGCCACCCAGTCGACCCCGTCGTCGAAGACGTTCCACAGGCCGGCCAGGACGCCGCAGGGCGCAAGCACCCGGGCGATCTCCGGCCCCGCGAGGTCCATGTCGAACCAGTGCATGGCGTTGCCGGACACCACGGCGTCGACGGCGCCGTCCGGGAGCGGGATCGCCTCGGCGCTGCCCGGCAGCGCGCGGACGGCCGGGAGCGATCCGCGCAGTTCGGCCAGCATCGCCGGGTCGGGTTCGACCGAGACCACGTCGTGGCCCAGCGCGGCCAGCGTGGCGGTGAGCTTGCCCGTTCCCGCGCCGAGGTCGAGCACCCGCCGGCCGGGCGCGGCTTCCAGGGCCCACCGCACCGCGGCCCGCGCGTAGTCCGGGCGGTGCTCGGCGTAGGCGGCCGCCGCCCGGCCGAACGACGAACCGTGCAGCCGCCGTTCGTCCTGGGCCGAAGCCCGCCCGGTGGGCGCGGGGCGGCGTGCGTCGTCCCGGTGGTGCTCGGTGGTGCGGTCGGTCCCCGTCATCGTGGCTCCATCCGGTCGGCGGTCCGCGCCGGGTGCGCAGCGCGCGGTGGCCGTCCGGGGTCGACCTGACCCGGACGGCAAGAGCTATCGGTTCGATGTATCGAACCGATACATCGTGACCCTAGGTACCGGCGGGCTCCCGCACAAGGGTCCGCTTCCGCTGACCGGTGATCAGCGCCGGGGGCCGCTGGTTACGCTGACGCGGTGACGATCGAGCTGCGCGTGCTGTCCACCGTCTCCTGCCACGGCGAGGAGGTCACCGCCCCCGGACTGCGGGGGCTGCTCGCGCTGTTGGCGGGGGAGGTGCGGGCCGGCCGCGGCCGGGGGCGGCTGGTGGACGGGCTGTGGCCGGAGGAGGGGCCCGAGCGGCCGGAGAAGGCGCTGCAGGTGCTGGTGTCCCGGGCCCGGGCGAAGTTCGGGGCGGAGCTGATCGTCAGCACGCCGACCGGGTACCGGCTGGGGCTCGGGGAGGAGCGGGTGGACGCCTCCGCGGTGCTGCTGCACGCCGCCGCGTGCGCCGAGAAGTCGCGGGCCGGGGACCACGCCGGGGCGCTCGCCGAGGCCGAGGCGGGGCTGGAACTGTGGGGCGGGCAGAGCGATCCCGCGCAGGACGGGGGAGCGGACCCGGTGTCCGCGCTGCGCGCCGAACGGGCCCGTACCCGGCGGGCGTTGCGGCGCGCCCGGGCGCTCGCGCTCGCGCGCACCGGGCGGCACCCGGAAGCCGTCGAGGCGCTCGCCGAGGAGGCCGCCGGGCAGCCGCGGGACGAGGAGGTGCTGCTGGAACTGCTGCGCAGCGAGGCCCGGACGGCCGGGGCGGCCGCCGCGCTCGGCCGCTACGACCGCTACCGCCGCGGCCTGCGGGAGGCTCTGGGCGCCGACCCCGGCCCCGAACTGCGGTCGCTGCACCAGGAGTTGCTGCGCGGTGAAGAGGCTCCGGTGCGGCGCGGGGTACCGCACGAGCCGAACGCCCTGGTGGGCCGGGAGGCCGACCTCGCCGCCGTCGCGGAACTGCTGGACGCCGCCCGCGTGGTGTCGGTGGTCGGCCCCGGCGGGCTCGGCAAGACCCGGCTGGCCGCCGCCGTGGCGCGCCGGGCGGCGCAGCGGGCGGTGCACCTGGTGCCGCTCGCCGGAGTGGCCGCCGACCAGGACGTGGCCGGAGCGGTGGCGGCCGCGCTCGGCACGGGGGACCAGGCGGCGATCGCCGGCGCACTGGGCCCCGGGCCGGTGCTGCTGGTGCTGGACAACTGCGAGCAGGTGGTGCGCGGCGTCGCCGACCTGGTGCACGCGCTGGTGGCCGCCCGCCCGGACCTGCGGGTGCTCACCACCAGCCGCACCCCGCTCGGGATCTCCGCCGAATCGCTGTACCTGCTCCCGGAGTTGGACCGGGAGGCCGCCGTCGAGCTGTTCACCCAGCGGGCCCGCGCCGCCCGCCTCGACGTCCAGCTGCCCGCGGGCCCGGTCGCCGGGCTGTGCGCCCGGCTGGACGGGCTGCCGCTGGCGCTGGAGCTGGCGGCGGCCCGGGTGCGGGTGCTGGCGGTGACCGAGATCGCCGACCGGCTGGCCGACCGCTTCGCCCTGTTGCGCGGCGGGCCGAGGGACGCGCCGCGCCGCCACCGCACCCTGCAGGCCGTGGTCGACTGGAGCTGGAACCTGCTCGACCCGTCGGGCCGGGCCGCCCTGCGCGCGCTCTCCGTCTTCCCCGGCGGCTTCACCGCCGAGGCCGCCGGGCGGCTGCTCGACGACGACGGCGCCGACGTCCTGGCCGTGCTGGAGGACCTGGTCGACCAGTCCCTGCTGCGGCTGGTCGACACCCCGAGCGGCGGGCGGTTCCGGATGCTGGAGACCGTCCGCGAGTTCGGCGCGGCCGAGCGCACGAAGGCGGCCGAGGACGAGGCCGTCGCCGCCCGGTTCCGCGCCTGGGCACGGGAGTTCGGGCTCGCCCACCACGACGGCCCGTTCGGCCCGGCGGCCGTGGCGCAGTGGCGGCTGGCCCGCGCCGAACAGGACAACCTGGTCCACGCGCTGCGCCTGGCCCTCGCTGCCGGGGACGCACCGACGGTGGCCGCCGTCGCCGCCGTACTCGCCGGGCTGTGGACCACCGAGGGCAACTACGTCCGGCTGCTCGCCCTCGCCGAGGACACCGGCGGCGCGGTCTCCCGGCTGCGCCCCGGGCCCGGGCTGCTGGAGCCGGTACGCACCCTCACCGCGCTGAGCACCGTCAACACCCTGCTCGCCGCGGGCGGCGGACTCGGCACCGGCACGGGCGCGCTGCGCCTGCTCGCCGCCCTGCGGCGGCTGCCGCCGGCTGCGCCGGACAGCCCGGTCCGGGCGATCGCCACCGTCATGGCGGCCGTCCCCGAGGTGCTGGGCTCCGCGCGGGACGGCAGCCCGGACGAAGGCCCGCTGGCGGCCCTGTGCGCCGCGCCCGAACCGCTGCTCGCCGGTGTCGCCGAGGCGGTGGCCGGCTACCGCTGGGAGGGCGCGCAGCAGTTGGAGCGGGCGACCGCCTCGGCGCGGCGGACACTGGCGGCCGTCGAGGCGCTGCCGGTGCCCTGGCTGCGGGTGCTCGCGCTGGCGCGGCTCGGCGAGCTGCACCTGCAGGGCGAGCGGGGCGCCGAGGCGCTGCCGCTGCTGCGCGCCGCGATGGCGGAGCTGGACCGGCTCGGCGACTGGACCGACATGCTGGGCCTGCGCTGGGGCATGGTGATCGGCAGCCTGCAGGCCGGGGACCCGGACGGTGCCGAGCACTGGCTGGAGCTGGCGGTGCGGCACCGGCCGGCCGAGGCCGTCGACCTGCTCACCCCGGAGCTGGGCGTCCGGGCCGAACTCGCCCTGGCCCGGGGCGAGGTGGCGGCCGGGCTGGCGCTGTGGCGGCGGTCCGCCGAGCTGCTGGCGGTGCCGTCCGGGGTGGCGTCCGGTGAGCCGGCCGGAGGGCTGTCCGCCGGGGTGCCGTCCGCCGGGTCACCCGCCGACCGGTCCTGGGCGTTGGAGCTGGTGGCCGTCTGTGTGGCCGCCCACGCCCGGCACGGCGAGCTGGACCGGGTGGCCGCGCCGGCCGCCGCCCTCCCCGGGCGGCTGGCCGAACTGCTCAGTCGTCCGGCCGCGTTGGTGGAGGGGCCGCTCGCCGGGACGCTGCTGCTGGCGCTCGGCCTGGTCGCACTGGACCGGGGCGCCCGCGACGGCGACCCCGAGCGGACCAGGACCGGCGTGCGGCTGGTCGTGCTGGCCGAGCGGTTCCGCTGCCTGCGCAACTTCCAGCCCACCATGGGCTCGGCGGCGGCCCGGGGCGAGGCCGAACGGGCCGACCGGGAGGAGTACCGGCGGGCGGTCGCCGAATACGGGGCGGCCGGGATCGCGGCGACCGGGGGTTCGGTGACCGGGTGCGCGGCGCCGGACCGGTCGGCGCTGGCGGCCGAGGCGCGCCGGCTTCTGGGCGTCTGACCCCGGGCTCCGTACGGCCGAGGGCGCGGCGCGTCAGAACCGTTCAGGGCCGCGGCCGTTCAGAGCCGCACCGGCAGCCGCAGCAGGTGGAAGCCGTCGGCCGGCCAGTGCCCGAACTCTAGGTCCTCCCGGGCGACTCCGAGCGCCGCCTCCGGCCGCCGGATCACCACCTGGTCCAGCACCACCGAGGTGACCAGCCGGCCGAGCGCCGCGCCCAGGCAGTAGTGCACGCCGTGGCCGAACGCCAGGTGGCCGTCGCCGCGCCCGAACTCCCGGGTGACGTCGAGGCGTTCGGGCGCCTCGCCGTACTCCCGCGGGTCGTGGTCGGCGGCCAGCAGGGCGACGGTGACCGGGTCTCCGGCGCGCAGCGCCGTCCCGGCGAACTCGAAGTCCTGGGCCGCGTACAGGGTCGCACCGATCCGCACCAGGGTGACGTAGCGCAGCAGCTCGGGCACGGCCCGCTCCAGCAGTTGCGGCTCGGCGCGCAGCCGGGCCAGCTGCTCGGGGTGGTCGAACAGGGCGAGCAGCCCGTGGGCGAGGAACAGCGCGGGCGGGGTGATGCCGGTGTTGATCAGCAGGAAGACGGCCGAGACCAGGTAGTCCTCGTCCAGCGGCTGCTCGCCCTCGCGGGTGTCGTGCACCAGGGTGGAGACGAGGTCCTCGGTGGGCTCGGCGCGGCGGCGGTCGATCAGCTCCTTGACGTGGTCGACGATGCCGACCAGGCCCTCGACCGTCCGGGTGCCGTCGCCGTACGCGAAGTCGCGGATCCAGCCGCAGACCCGGGGCCGGTCCGCCTCCTCGACGCCGACCAGCTCGCAGATCACCTGGGTGGCCAGCGGGTAGGCGAACTCGCCCAGCAGGTCGGCCGGTTGGTCCCGGTCGGCGAGGCCGGCCAGCAGTTCGGCGGCGGCGCGCTCGACGAAGCCGCGCAGGGCGGCGATCCGGCGGGCGCTGAAGGCGCGGGTGAGCGGCGCGCGGCGGTGGGCGTGCTCCTCCCCGTCGAACAGCGACAGGTGGCCGGCGAGGTACTTGGCGTACTCGGCCGGGAGGCCCTCGCAGGCGGCGGCCAGGAGTTCGTCCTGCGGGTCGGATCCGGAACCGGCCGGGTCGGCGACGCCGGTCCGGTCCCGGACCAGCCGGGGGTCGGTGAGGGCGGCCTTGACGTCGGTGTAGCGGGTGACCAGCCGGACCGGGGTGTCCAGGCCGGGCAGCGCGACCAGGGGCAGTTCGGCCTGCCCGCGGAACCGGGCGTAGGCGCCGACGGGGTTCTCGATGTCCTCGGGGGTGAGCTGGACGGGGCTGCTGGTCATGCCGGGTGCTCCTTCTGTGGCTCTGCCGCTGCGGGGCCGCCGCGTGGCGGGCCCGGTCGGCGCTTTCCGATGGCCGGAGCTTGCCGGGGCCCGCCTTCGACGCGGCTTCAACGCGGTTTCAGCCACCCGGGCCGACTGGGGGAGCAGTGGAATTGAACGCGTTCAGAAACTTGGGCTAGGCTGACTCCGAGGCGCCCGGGGAGCCGGGGAACCGAGGTACGAGGGGGAGCCCATGAAGGTCGTCATTCCCGGCGGATCCGGCGCGCTCGGAAGGCTGCTCGACCGGAGGCTGACCGCCGCCGGACACCAGGTCGTCGTCCTCAGCCGCAGGCCCGCTGGGCCCCGGCAGATCGGCTGGGACGCGCGGACCCTCGGCGCCTGGGCGGCGGAGGTCGACGGCGCCGACGTCGTGCTCAACCTCGCCGGGCGCAGCGTCAACTGCCGCTACACCGAGGCCAACCGGCAGGAGATGATGGACTCGCGGGTGCACTCGACCCGGGTCGTCGGCGAGGCCGTCGCGGCCGCCCGCCGGCCGCCCGCCGCCTGGCTCCAGATGAGCACCGCCACCGTCTACGCCCACCGCCACGACGCCCCCAACGACGAGCGGGACGGCCTGATCGGCGGCGGCGAACCCGACGCCCCGCCCGCCTGGCGGCACAGCATCGACGTCGCCCTGGCCTGGGAGCGCACCCAGGCGGAGGCCGACACCCCGCACACCCGCCGGGTCGCGCTGCGCACCGCCGCCGTCCTGGGCCCCGAGCGCGGCGGCTCCCTGGACGCGCTCTACTGGCTGGCCCGGCTCGGCGCCGGCGGCCCGGTCGCGGGCGGCGCCCAGTACGTCTCCTGGATCCACGAGCGGGACTTCGCCCGTGCCGTCGAGTTCCTGGTCGCCCGCGAGGACCTCACCGGCCCGGTCAACCTGGCCGCCCCCCACCCGCTGCCCCAGCGCGAGTTCATGCGCGAGCTGCGCAGTGCCTGGGGCATGCCGCTGGCCCTCCCCGCCACCCGCTGGATGGCCGAGCTGGGCGCCTTCGCGCTGCGCTCCGACGCCGAGCTGCTGCTGAAGAGCCGGCGTGTCGTCCCGACCCGACTGCTCGACGCGGGCTTCACCTTCGACCACCCGGCCTGGCCGCAGGCCGCCCGCGACCTCGTCCGGCGGCTGCGCGGACGGTAGGGCCGGGGACGGGCGGCGCGGCGGTTCGTCACGGGGCCGTCACAGCTCCCCGCCGGGGCTTGCCCGGGCCGGGCGGCCCCCGGGAGCGTGGAGCCACACGCGACGGGCGGACCGGGGGGCGGGACGGGATGCGGACGATACGGCTGCGGTATACGCGGCGGCGGGGCGAGAGCCTGGGAGCCGGCTGTCTGCTGGGCCTGGCCACGCTGATCGCGCTGACGGAGTCCGGTGCCACCGCCCCGGCGACGGGTGTGCTGATCGCGGCCCTGGTCGCCGCCGCGGTGGCGGTCGGGACGCCGTACACCTGCTGGCTGCGGGAGGAGGCGGACGGCCTCACCGTGGTCCGGCTGCTGGTCGCCCGGCGCTACGCCTGGTCGGAGATCCGCGGGCTGCTCATGGAGTTCGACGAGGAGGACGAGACCGGCGTCCGCCGGATCACCCTGCGGCTGCGCCTGGTGGACCCGCCGGGCCGCTTCTGGGGCCCGCTGTTCGGCCAGTTCACCGTCACCGACGAGGACCGGCCGCGCGGGGTCGAACCGCGCGCCCTGGCCGAGCTGTTCGCCCTGTTCGGCCGGCACGGACTGCCCGTCGACCGGCCGGAGTTCGCCGACGCGGTGCTCTCCCTCCACGGGCTGCCCCGGCTGCCGCCCCGGCCGGTGCGGACCGTGCCGGTCGGGCCGGTGCCAACGCCGGCGGAGGCCTACGCGGACGCCCCGGGCGTGGAGGAGGAGCAGCGGGACCTCGCGGCCTGCCGGAGCACCGTCAAGAGCCCGCCCCGCAGGCGGCGCGAGTACCTGCTGCGGATCGCCGCGCGGGCCGACCGCGTGGCGCTGGCCGGCGGGGACGCGGACGTCGAGCAGGTGGCGTGGGCCCGGATCGCGGCCGGGTACCTGACCGAGCACGACGGCGCCACCGCCGACGGCGACGACGCCCGGGCGTACGTCCGCCGGCAGTACCTGGACTGGTCCCGGACCTCCGCCGAGCCGCGGAACGGCCGGGGACGCTGACCGCCGGAGTCCCGGGAGCCGGCAACCGGGCCGCGCCGGCCGGCCGGGCCGTACGTGACCGTCACGGGCCGAGCGGTGACGTTACAGCTGGGCGGTGAGGGCGACCAGCAGGGCGGCGATTCCCACGGCCAGCCAGGCGACGTAGTCCCCCAGCAGGCCGGAGTGGAGGCGGCGCAGCGGCAGGACGGCGGCGCGGTGCAGGCCACTCGTGCCGCGCCCGGGACGCCGGCGGACGGCGGCGGTGGCGAAGCCGACGGCCAGCAGCGCGGAGAGCAGGCCGAGCCCGAGGCCGGAGGCCGTCCACCAGGCCTCCGGCGCGGCGGCCGCGGGTACGGGCGGGCGCCCGAGGGTGTCGGCGAGGTAGGCCTCGCGGCCGGTGAAGGCGGCCGCGCCCGCCGCGAGGGCCCGGCCGACGCCGGGCAGGACGCCGACGGCCAGGCAGCCGGCCAGCAGCAGCGCGGGGGCCAGGACCATCGGCGGGGGCAGCCGCCGGTCGGGCGGGCGGATCTCGGGCTCCTCGCCCTCGCCGGTGGTCGCGGCCACCTCCGGGTGCTCCCTCGGCGGTGCGCCGGCCCCGCCGAAGACCCGCAGGGCCGCCCGCAGCACGGCGCCGCCGGTCAGCGCCGACACCAGGACGAACACCGCGGGCAGCCAGGCCAGTTCGTGCCCGGCGGCCTCCTCGGCGACGGCCTTGCCGAGCCCGGTGCCGAACGGCGGGAGCCCGGCCAGGGCCAGTGCCCCGAGGACGAACAGCAGCCCGGTGACGCGCAGTTCGCGGGCCCGGCCGTGCAGCCCGTGCTCGTCCACCGAGCCGAACCGGTCGAGCAGCACGCCGGTGAGGCCGAACAGCGCGGCCTTGGCTCCGGCGTGGCCGGCCACGTACACCGCGGTGCCGGCCAGCCCGGCCGGGGTGAGCAGGGCCGCGCCGATCAGGAACAGTCCGACGTGCCCGACCGTGGAGAACGCCAGCAGCCGCTTCAGGTGCCGCTGCTGCCAGCACATCACGGCGCCGACCAGCGCCGTGAGCACCCCGGCGGCCAGCAGGGTGTCCCGCACGACGGCGTCCGGCAGTCCGCCCGCCCCGGCGAAGACCACCCGGTGGATCCGGGCCACGCCGTACACCCCGAGTTCGACCATCACCCCGGACAGCAGCATGCACACCGGGCTCGGGGCGACGGCGTGCGCGTCCGGCAGCCAGAAGTGGAAGGGCGCCGCGGCGGCCTTCACCAGCGGACCGGCCAGGACCAGTACGAAGGCCACGACCAGCAGGGCGTCCGGGCCGCGGCCGGGCGCGGCGAGCCGGTCCAGCTCGGCGCCGATCTGGGCCAGGCCGAGTTCGCCGGTGCGGGCGTAGAGCAGGCCGATGCCGAGCAGCGAGAGGTAGGCGGCGGCCGAGTTGACCAGCCCGGAGGCCAGCGCGCCGTGCAGCGGGCGCGGGTCCTCGATCCGGAAGCCGGTCAGCGCGTACGCGACGGCGCCCATCAGCTCGAAGAAGACGAAGGCGTCGAAGAGGTCGCCGGTGAGCGCGAAGCCGCACATCCCGGCCTCGAAGAGCAGCAGCAACGCGGGGAAGAGTCCGCCGCGCTCGCCGGAGGGCTCGTCGAAGTAGCGCCAGGCGTAGCAGAGCACGGCGAGCACGAGGACGGCCGCGAGCAGGGCGAGGCCGCTGCCGAGGCGGTCGGCGACCAGCACGATGCCCACGCTGTGCCCGTCGCTCGGGGTCCAGCCGCCCAGCCAGGAGACCGCCCGGCCGTCCGGGCCGGTCCGGGCCCACAGCAGGGCGAGGCAGACGACGTCGGCGGCGGCCAGGGCCGTGGCCAGCACGTCGCGGCCGAGGCGGGGCAGCCAGCGGCCGGCGACGGCGGTGACGGCCGCGCCCAGCAGCGGGACGGCGACGGCCAGCGGCAGCAGGTCGGCGGTGCGCACCGGCCGTCACCCCCGCAGCCCGGTCAGTTCCTCCGGGTCCACCGTGCCGTGGCGCTTGCGCAGTTGGATCACGAGGGAGAGGAGCAGCGCGGTGACGGTCGCGCCGACCACGATGTCGGTGAGCGTCAGTGCCTGGACCACCGGGTCCACCACCGGGGCGTCGGTCGGCAGGTCGGAGAAGACCGGGGCGGTGGCGTCGCGGCGGTACCCGACCGCGAGCAGCAGGACGTAGGTCGAGGACTGGGCGACGGCCAGGCAGCCGACCGCCTGCACCAGGTTGCGGCTGGTCACCAGGCCGTACAGGCCGGCCAGCAGGATCCACCCGGCCACCAGGTAGGGCAGCAGGCTCATGCCTCCTCCCCCCGGGGGGCGACCTCGACGGCCTGGTCCAGGAAGTGGGCGAGCAGCACCACCACGCCGGAGGCGACCTCGACCCCGACGACGGCGTTGACGACGGCCACCAGCCCGCTGGAGGACAGCTGGTTGAAGGTCCCGAGCGGCAGGGTGTTGGCGAGGTAGCCGGCGCCCTGGGCGAGGCCGATCAGGCCGAGCGCGGCGAAGGCGCCGGCGGCCAGCGCGTCCGCGACGTCCAGCGCGGCGAGCGGACGGATCCGCTTGAGCACCCGGTAGTCGGCCGCGACGTACGCCAGGTGCAGGGCGGTGGCCAGCGCGACGCCGCCCTGGAAGCCGCCGCCCGGGCTCAGCGCGCCGTGCGCGACGAGGTAGCCGCCGGTCAGGACGGTGACCGGCAGCAGCGCGGCGCCGAACAGCCGGGTGGTGGGCAGGACGGGCTCGGCGGCTGCGCGGCGCTTGTGCTCGTCCCGGGCCAGCCGCAGCAGGATGCCCGTGCCGAGCACGGAGCCGAACAGGATCGACTCCTCGCCGAGGGTGTCGAAGGCCCGCTGGTCGAAGTTGACGGAGGAGACGGTGTTGGCCGTCCGCCGCGCCAGCCCGGCCGCCACCGCCCGCTCGCCGTACGGGTGCCGCTCGCCGCCGAAGCCGGGCAGCTCACCGGCGGCGGCGACCAGCGCGGCGGCCAGCACGGAGGCCGCGAGGAGGAAGAGCCCGAGCCGGGCGGTCCGGTTCACTCGGAGCCGTCCGGGCGGCGTTCGTCGGTGTGCTCCTCGCGGTGCACCCGGCGGACGGTCAGCAGGATCAGCAGCGGGGTGATCGCGCTGCCGACGCCGAGCTGGGAGAGCGCGACGTCGGGCGCCTGGAGCACGGTGAAGAGCAGGGCGAGACTCAGTCCGAGCAGGGCCAGCACGGCGGCCTGCCGGACCGGGTCGCGGGTGAGCGCCGCCGCGGTGGCGGTGACGGCGGTGAGCAGCAGGGCGATCACGATCAGGGCGTCGGTCACGGCCGTGCCGCCGCCCGGCCCACGGCCATGGTGGTGACGGTGCCGCCCGCCGCCAGCAGCCCGCCGACGACCAGCAGCTTGACCGCCGCCCGGCCCGGCCCGGTGTCCACGGCGAGGGCGAGCGCGACCAGCGGGGCGCCGAGCACGGCGGCGGGCGAGAGGGCGTGCAGGCGCAGGTGGCGGCCGGGGAGCACGGCGAGCGCGAGGGCGGAGAGCAGCAGCGCGGCCGTGCCCGCGCAGAGCAGCACCAGGGCCACGGCGTGCCGCCCCATCAGCGCTCCTCGCCGGCCAGGAAGCGGGTGAACACCAGGGTCCCGGCGGGGGCCAGGACGGCCAGGTCGAGCGCCAGGTCGGTGTACGACGGCCGGCCGAAGCCCTGGGCGAGCAGCAGCAGCACGACGGCGGTCACCAGCGCGGCGAGGTTCAGCCCGGCCAGGCGCCGTCGCGCCTCGCCGGACAGCCCGAGCAGCAGGCACGGGGCGATCCCGCCGACGGCCAGCACGGCCGCCGCCAGCAGCCAGGCGTTCACTCGGCCGCCTCCGTCAACGCGCGCTCCAGGGCGGAGGCTTCCCGGCCGAGCGCGTGCACCAGCAGGCTCTGGCCGTCGACGTCCACCACGTACGCGCCGGGGGTCGAGGAGAGCAGCGCGGCCGCCCAGGCGGGGCCGGTGCCGGGGGCGAGCCGCACGGCGCGGAAGCCGGACCGGCGGCGGCGGGGGGAGAGCACGGCGAGGACCAGCCGGCCGGTGTCGGCCAGCAGGGTCCGCGGGAAGGCCCGCAGCGCCGGGGCGAGGCGGGCCGTTCCGCCCGGGGTGGCGCCGGAGCCACGCCGGGCGGCGAGCGCGCCGAGCGCCCCGAGCAGGGCGACGCCGCCGCCCACCGCCACCTCCAGCGGTGTCACCGAGCTGATCAGCACGACGTTCAGCAGCAGCAACATCCCCCACCAGAGCAGGAGTTCGGCCACCGTCCGCATCGAGTCACCCCCTGTACCGGCCGTCCTGGCAGCGTCGCCGTCGCGGCGAGCGGCCCCAGGTGTACCGTCCGGCCGGTGACGGCGTCCCGTGCGCAACGCCGACGCGCGCGGGATCGGCGTGCCCGACCACCCGTTCGCCGGAGCGCGAGGCCGGAACGTCCGATGATCGGCCCGGCTCCGCGCTCTCCGCTCTCGGCTCCGCTCAGGCGCCGGCCGTCCGGGTCACGACCGCCGTACCAGCGCCCTCGCCGCGGCCCCGAGCAGCGCGGCCCCGCCGACGGCGAGCAGGCCGTGGTGCTGGGAGGCCCACAACTGGGCGCTGCGCTCACGGGCCTCGGAGTCGAAGCGGCCGTGCGCGCCGTGGTCGTCGGAGGCGTCCACGGGCGTCCAGAGGTTGCAGCGGTCGTCCGCCGGCCGGGGCCCGTCCTCCTGCTGGGCGTCGATGCCGGTGCGGGCGAGGTAGCGGTCGAGCAGGCCGGGCGCGAGGGCGTTGGCGACCAGGGTGGCGGCCGTGCTGGCACCCACCCAGTACTCCCGCCGCCCGGGGTGGTCGGCCGCGTACCGTACGGCGCGGGCGGCAAGTTCGGGCTGGTGGACGGGCGGCACGGGGCGGGCCCGGCCGCGCAGCCGGTTGAGCACCCAGTCGAACTGCGGGGTGTTGACGGCCGGCAGCTGGACCATCGTCACGCGCACCGCCGAACCCTCGGCGAGCAGTTCGCAGCGCAGCGCCTCGTGCCAGCCCTGGATGGCGTGCTTGGCGCCGCTGTAGGCGGTCTGCAGCGGGATGCCCCGGTAGGCGATCGCCGAGCCGACCTGGACGATCGTGCCGTGGTCGCGCGGCAGCATCCGGCGCAGCGCGGCGCGGGTGGCGTTGACGTACCCCAGGTAGGTGACCTCGGTGACGCGGCGGAACTCCTCCGGGCTGATCTCCGTGAAGGGCGCGAAGACCGAGGCGAAGGCGTCGTTGACCCAGACGTCGATCGGGCCGAACTCGGCCTCGGCGCGGTCGGCGACGGCCTCGCAGGCCTCCGGGTCGGCCACGTCGGCCAGGACGGTGCGCACCGGCGAGCCGGCCGCCTCGGCCTCGGCCGAGGCGGCGCGCAGCCCGGCCAGGCCCCGGGCGACCAGCACGAGCCGGTCGCCGCCGGTGGCGAAGGCGCGGACGCAGGCCCGGCCGACGCCGGCGGAGGCACCGGTGATGACCACGGTGCGCGGTTTCGAACGCGTACGGATGCTCATGGCACGCGTCTTGCCCCGCCGTCCTTCCCGAAACCCGGCGGGCGCCCAGCCCCGCCGTCCCCGCCGTCCCCGCCGTCCCCGGCGGAACCCGGCGCGGGTCGGTCCGGGCCGCCGGCGTCGCCCGGAGGCCGGGTGCTCCGCGAGTCGTGCCGGTGCAGGTGCCGCACCGGGATCAGCAGCCAGCAGGACGCGAACCAGAGCATGACGGCCCCGGTGATCCAGCCGGACGTCGCCGAGCCCGTCGCCGTGCGCAGCAGGAGCAGCAGGGCGGAGCCGATGGTCAGCGCCAGCAGCAGCAGGCCGACGGCCACCAGCCGGGCCGCCGCGTCGACCAGTTCGGGCTTCAGGCGGTGGCCGGCGAAGATCCGGTGGTAGGCCACCGGGGCCGCCAGCGCGCCGGTGGCCAGCGCCCCGAGGACGACCGTGGTCACGTACAGCCCCCGGTCGAAGTCGCCGAGCTGGGTGAAGCGCGGCATGAAGACGACGCTCAGCAGGAAGCCGAACAGCACCTGCGAGCCCGTCTGGGCGACCCGCACCTCCTGGAGCAGGTCCGTCCAGCGCCGGTCGGCCCGCTCCTCGGGCGTCTCCCGCCGTCCCGTCCAGTGGCGGTGGGCGCGCCTCACCCGGCCGGTGTCCGGTGCCGCCATGACGATCGCCTCCGCCTCCTTGTCGCCGGTGCGTCTAGCCGCAGCCGGGCCCGGCAAACCCGGCCCGCGCCCGGCAAACCCGGCCCGCGCCCGGCGGACCCGGCCTGTTCCCGGCAAACCCGGCCCGCGCCGGGCACACCCCGCCCGCGGCCGGCCCGCCCCGCCGATCTATACGGCCGGAAGGCGTTTCCGGACCCCCGTAGCGGATAACCGCGCTGCGGGGGGGCCGTCGCCGTGAAGGCCGAAGGAGGAGCACCGTGTCCCCGAAGGTTTCCGACCAGATCCTCGAACGACTGCGTGACTGGGACGTGCAGTACGTCTTCGGCTACCCCGGCGACGGCATCAACGGGCTGCTCGCGGCCTGGGGCCGGGCCGACAACGACCCCGTCTTCATCCAGGCGCGGCACGAGGAGATGGCCGCGTTCGAGGCCGTCGGCTACGCCAAGTTCTCCGGGCGCACCGGCGTGTGCGCGGCGACCTCGGGCCCGGGCGCGATCCACCTGCTCAACGGGCTGTACGACGCCAAGCTGGACCACGTCCCGGTGGTCGCCATCGTCGGGCAGACCGACCGCAGCGCGATGGGCGGCTCCTACCAGCAGGAGGTCGACCTGCTGAGCCTGTACAAGGACGTCGCCGCCGAGTACTGCCAGATGGTCACCGTCCCCGAGCAGCTGCCCAACGTGCTGGACCGGGCCATGCGCACCGCCGCCGCCCGCCGCACGGTCACCGCCGTCATCGTGCCCGCCGACGTCCAGGAACTGGACTACAGCCCGCCCGAGCACGCCTTCAAGATGGTGCCCTCCAGCCTGGGCAGCCCGCAGTGGACGATCGTGCCGAAGGAGGACGAGCTGCGCCGCGCCGCCGAGGTGCTCAACGCCGGCCGCAAGGTCGCCATGCTGGTCGGCCAGGGAGCCGCCCACGCCCGCGGACAGGTGGAGCAGGTCGCCGAGGTGCTCGGCGCCGGCGTGGCCAAGGCCCTGCTCGGCAAGGACGTGTTGCCCGACACCCTGCCGTACGTCACCGGGTCGATCGGTCTGCTCGGCACCCGCCCCTCCTACGAGCTGATGCGGGACTGCGACACCCTGCTCACCGTCGGCTCCAGCTTCCCCTACAGCCAGTTCCTGCCCGAGTTCGGGAAGGCCCGGGCCGTACAGATCGACCTCGACCCGTTCATGGTCGGGCTGCGCTACCCCTACGAGGTCAATCTCGTCGGCGACGCCGCCCGCACCCTGGACGCCCTGCTGCCGCGGCTGGCCCGCAAGGAGGACCGCGACTGGCAGCGCACGATCTGCGACAACGTCGAACGCTGGCGCGACGTGATGGAGCGGCGGGCCGGGGTCGAGGCGAACCCGATCAACCCCGAGTACGCCGTCCACGCCCTGGACCACCTGCTGCCCGACGACGCCATGGTCACCGCCGACTCCGGCTCCGCCGCCAACTGGTACGCCCGCCACCTGCGCTTCCGCGGCCGGATGCGCGGCTCGCTGTCCGGCACGCTGGCCACCATGGGCCCCGGCGTGCCGTACGCGATCGGCGCCAAGTTCGCCCACCCCGACCGCCCGGCGATCGCCATCGTCGGCGATGGCGCGATGCAGATGAACGGCCTCGCCGAACTGATCACCATCGCCAAGTACTGGCAGGAGTGGGACGACCCGCGCCTGGTGGTGGCGGTGCTCAACAACCGCGACCTCAACCAGGTCACCTGGGAGATGCGGGCGATGCAGGGCGCACCCAGCTTCCTGCCCTCCCAGCAGCTCCCCGACGTCGATTACGCGGGCTTCGCCCGCAGCCTGGGCCTGGGCGCCGAGCGCGCCGACCACCCCGCGCAGGTGACCGACGGCTGGTCGCGCGCCCTGGCCGCCGACCGGCCCTACGTGCTGGAGCTGGTCACCGACCCGGCCGTCCCGCCGATCCCGCCGCACGCCACCTGGGACCAGATCCAGGCCGCCGCCGAGTCCGTGCTGCGCGGCGACGCCGACCGCGTCGCGGTGGTCCGCCAGGGCCTCAAGGCCAAGCTCCAGGAACTCCTGCCCTCCTTCGGAGGCCGGCATGGGCATCACTGACCTCGCCCTGCGCAACGTCCGCACCGGCCGCTTCCAGCGCTCGCTGGCCCTGGCCACCGCAGGCGGCTTGGTGATCACCGCCGCCGAGATCTACCTGGAGCACGACCGGGCCGGCTTCGGCAACCGCGTCATGTGGTGGCCGGTGTGGCTGGGCCCCGTCGGCGCGGCCGCCGGGATCGCCGGGGCGTGCAGCCCGCGCGCGGCGCACACGCTGCTCCCGGTCGCCTCCGCCGCGATCACCGCCAACGGCCTGCAGGGCACCTACCTGCACGTCCGGGGCATCGCCGAGAAGCCCGGCGGCTGGTCGATGGCCCGCTACAACATCGAGATGGGCCCACCGCTGTTCGCCCCGCTGCTGATGAGCCTGGTCGGAGGGATGGGCCTGGTCGCCGCCGTGCTGCGCCGGGAGTCGCGCGATGCCTGAACCCCGCTTCCCCGGCTACGACGTGCTCGGCCAGGTCCGCCACTGGGACCGCGAGACCGTCGCCGCGGTGCTGTCCCGGACCGGCCCGCAGCCGCCGCTGCGCTTCTTCACCCCCGCCGAGGAGGCCACCGCCCGCGCCCTGCTCGACCAACTGCTCGACCACCCGCAGCCCCCGCTGCTCGCGATGATCGACGCCCGCCTCGCCGAGCGGCAGACCGACGGCTGGCACTTCGCCGACCTGCCCGAGGACGACGAGGCCTGGCGGCGCAGCCTGCGCGCCCTGGACGAGGACGCCGACGGCTGCTTCGCCGACCTCACCGAGGTCCAGCAGCGGGCGGTGCTCGGCCGGGTGCAGGAACTGGCGGGCGAGCGCTGGCACGGCCTGCCCGCGCAGCACGTGTGGAGCCTGTGGACCCGCTACGCCTGCACCGCCTACTACTCCACCCCCACCGCCTGGAACGAGATCGGCTTCGGCGGCCCCGCCCACCCCCGCGGCTACCTGCGCCTGGGCGCCGGGCTGCGGGAGCCCTGGGAGGTCGCCGACGCCCACTCCCGCCCGCCGCGCCCGCCCGACCACGAGCCGCCGCGCCCCGTCCCGCCCGCCACCGACCCCGGCCGGCACTCCCGGCTGCGCGCCGCCGCCGCGACCGTACGGGCCAACGCCGCCGCCGAGGGCGAGGTCCGCCGGCGCAACGCCTCCGCCTGGCTGCTGCCGTCCGACGGCCGCGGCTTCGACCACTCCCTGGTACGGAACATGCGGCGCCACCGGGACGCGGACGAGGTCGACCTGCTGATCGTCGGCTGCGGCGCGGGCGGCGCCACCCTCGCCCAGCGGATGGCCCGCCGGGGCTGGAGCGTGGTCGTCCTGGAGGCCGGGCCGTTCTGGGACCCGCTCGCCGACTGGGTCAGCGACGAGGCGGCCTCCCACCAGCTGTACTGGACCGAACCCCGGGTCATCGACGGCACCGACCCGGTGCCGCTGGGATCCAACAACTCCGGCCGCGGCGTGGGCGGTTCGATGGTCCACTTCGCCGGGTACACGCCGCGCTTCCACCCGTCCGACTACCACACCCGCACGGTCGACGGCGTCGGCGCCGACTGGCCGATCGACTACGCCGACCTGCGGGAGTCCTACCGCCGGCTGGAGCACGAACTGCCCGTCGCCGGCCAGTACTGGCCCTGGGGCGAGCCCCACCCCTACCCGCACGCGCCGCACCCCGTCGGCGGCAACGGCGAGGTGTTCCTGCGCGGCGCCGCCGCCCTCGGCATCCAGGCCCGGGTCGGCCCCGTCGCCATCACCAACGGCCGCTTCGGCCGCCGACCGCACTGCGTCTACCGGGGCTTCTGCCTCCAGGGCTGCAAGGTCAACGCCAAGGCCTCCCCGCTGATCACCCACGTCCCCGACGCCCTCGCGCACGGCGCCGAGATCCGCGCCGACTGCATGGCCGCCGCCGTCGAACTCGACCACGACGGACTCGCCCGCGGCGTCCGGTACTTCCACCACGGTCGCGAACACCTCCAGCGCGCCCGCACCGTCGCCGTCGCCGGGTACGCCATCGAGACCCCGCGCCTGCTGCTCAACTCCGCCTGCCCGCGCTTCCCCGACGGCCTGTGCAACGACCACGACCTGGTCGGCCGCTACGTCATGGTGCAGGGCGCCCCGCAGACCTCCGGCCGCTTCGAGGAGGAGATCCGCGCCTACAAGGCCCCGCCGCCCGAGGTCACCACCGAGCAGTACTACGAGACCGACCCGCGCAAGCCGTACCGGCGGGGCTTCAGCATCCAGAACATCTCCCCGCTCCCCATCACCTGGGCCGAGCACGTCGTCGCCCAGGGCCACTGGGGCGCCGACCTGCGCGCGTACCTGTCCGACTACGTGCACTGGGCCACCCTCGGCGCCATCGCCGAACTGCTGCCCCGGCCGGACAACCGGGTCACCCTCGCCGAGGAGACCGACCGCCGGGGCCTGCCCGTCGCGCGGTTCACCTTCTCCCAGTGCGAGAACGACCGGATGCTCATCCGGGCCGCCCGTGAAGTGATGGAGTCGATCCTGCGCGCCGCCGGGGCCGACGAGGTCATCACCATCGACCGCTACGCCCACCTGGTCGGCGGCTGCCGGATGGCCGCCGACCACCTCGGCGGCGTGGTGGACCACCGGCTGCGCACCTTCGCCGTGCCCAACCTGCTGATCACCGACGGCAGCGTGCTCCCCACCCAGGGCAGCGCCAACCCGGCGCTGACCATCATGGCCCTGGTCGACCGCGCCGCCGGCCTGCTCGCGGCGGGGCAGCGGTCCGGACTGCGAGCGCCGGCATGACCGCCGTCGAACGCATCGGCGTCCAGGTCTACACCGTCCCCACCGACGCCCCGGAGGCGGACGGCACCCTCGCCTGGGACAGCACCACCCTCGTCCTCGCCCAAGCCGTCGCCGGCCCGCACACCGGCCTCGGCTGGACCTACGGCGCACCCGCCACCGCCGCCGTGATCAGCGCGGAACTCGCCCCGCTGGTCACCGGCCGCGACCCGCACGACACCAGCGGCGCCCACGAGGCGATGAACCGCGCGGTGCGCAACACCGGCCGCCCCGGCCTGGTCGCGGGCGCGATCTCGGCCGTCGACCTCGCCCTGTGGGACCTGCGCGGCCACCTGCTCGGCCTGCCGCTCGCCCGACTGCTCGGCAGTGCCGCCCGCCCGGTGGCCGTCTACGGCAGCGGCGGCTTCACCACCTACTCCGCCGGGCAGCAGGAACGCCAGCTGCGGCACTGGACCGAGGAGCAGGGCATCCCCCGGGTCAAGATCAAGATCGGCGAGTCCCGGGGTACCCGGGAACGGCGCGACCTCGAACGGGTCCGCGCCGCGCGCGCGGCCATCGGCGACCGGACCGAGCTGTACACCGACGCCAACGGCGGCTACCGGCGCAAACAGGCCGTCCGGATCGGCGGCGCGCTCGCCGACGAGGGCGTCAGCTGGTTCGAGGAACCGGTCTCCTCCGACGACCTCACTGGCCTGCGCATCGTCCGCGACGCCGTCACCCCCGACGTCACCGCCGGGGAGTACGGCTACGACCTCGCCTACTTCGCCCGGATGGTCCCCACCGTCGACT
Organism: Kitasatospora sp. Xyl93; assembly: GCF_055383135.1. Lineage (NCBI taxonomy): Bacteria > Bacillati > Actinomycetota > Actinomycetes > Kitasatosporales > Streptomycetaceae > Kitasatospora > Kitasatospora sp. Xyl93. Next base: position 8,209,781 of record NZ_AP029185.1, read on the forward strand.
GCCTCCAGGCCGACGCCACCCGCTGCGGCGGCCTCACCGGCTGGCTGCGCGCCGCCGCCCTCGCCGAGGCCCACGGCTTGGACGTCTCCGCCCACTGCGCCCCCCACCTGCACGCCCACGCCGCCGCGGCCGTCCCCAACTGTCGCCACCTGGAGTGGTTCCACGACCACGTCCGGATCGAGCGGCTGCTCTTCGACGGCACCCTCGACCCCGGCGGCGGCACCGTCACCCCCGGTGCCGACGGCGCGCCCGGCCACGGGCTGCGCCTGGCGCCCGCCCGGGCCGACGGGTACCGGGTGGGCTGACCGCGCGAGCGTCCCGGCGGACATCCGCAAGTCGGCGAACGAGCGGACGTCAGCGAACAACCGGAGTCAACGATCAACCGGAGTCGGCGAACGAGCGGACGTCGGCGAACGACCGAAGGAGAAAACGGTGACCAAGGCCCCAGCTGCACTCTTCGACGTCGACGGCACCCTGCTCGACACCGTGTACTTCCACGCCCTCGCCTGGTGGGAGGCCCTACGGCAGCACGATCGCACGGTGCCCACCGCCCGGGTCCACCGGGCCGTCGGCATGGGCTCCGACCAGCTCCTCGACCACCTGCTCGGCGAGGAGCGCGACCACGGCGACGACGACGCGATCACCGCCGCCCACGACGCCCTGTACGCCCGGTTCTGGCCGCTGATCCAGCCGCTGCCGCGCGCCGCCGAGCTGCTGCGCGCCTGCGCCGACCGGGGCTGGCAGGTCGTCCTCGCCAGCTCCGCGTCCGAACGGGAACTCACGGTGCTGCGCCGCGCGCTCGACGCCGACGACGTGATCGCCGCGGCCACCTCCGCCGACGACGTGAGCGCCACCAAGCCCGCCCCCGACCTGCTCCGGATCGCCCTGGACCGGGTGGACGCCTCGCCCGAGCACGCCGTGTTCATCGGCGACACCGTCTGGGACGTCACCGCGGCGGCCCGGGCGGGCGTGGCGTGCGTCACGGTGGAGAGCGGCGGCTTCGCCGCGCAGGAACTCCTCGGCGCGGGCGCCGCCGAGGTCCACCGGGACACCGCCGAACTGCTGGCCGACCTCGACCGCAGCGTGCTCGCCCGCCCGGCGGGCTGACCCCGCGGAGCCGGGCGGCCGGCCACCCTTCAGGCCGGCTTCCCGTCAGGCGCCGGGCGGCCGGGCCAGGCGGGCCGCGCACTCCAGCAGCATGGCGTGCACGAACGCCTGGGGCAGGTTGCCCCGTTGCTGGCGCTGGGCGATGTCGTACTCCTCCGAGAACAGGCCCGCCGAGCCGCACAGCCCGCGGGTGGCCTCGAACCAGCGGGCCGCCTCGACGGTGTCGCCCTGCTGGTGCTCGGCGAGGGCCATCAGGAAGCCGCACAGGACGAACGCGCCCTCCGCCTCGGCGAGCGGGCGTCCGTCGTGCCGGAACCGGTAGGCGTAGTGCCCGTCGGTGAGTTCGCGGCGGCAGGCGCGCAGCGTGGCGACCGTACGCGGGTCGTCGGCGGCCGGGGTACCGCGGTAGGGCGGGAGCAGCAGCGCGAGGTCGGGCGCCGGATCGCCGGGGGAGCGCTGCCAGCGGCCCGACGGGTGCCGGGCGCGCCGTGACGTGTGGGCGAGGATCCGGTCGGCCAGCGCGCTCCACTCGGCGGCGAGCCCGTCCGGCACCCCGGCCGGGCCGGCCGCGCGCGGGCGGGCGATCGCGCGCAGCCCGGCGGCGCAGATCAGCCGGCTGTGCGTCCAGGCGCGCTCCTCCAACTCCCAGATCCCGGCGTCCGGTTCGCGCCACCGCTGGGCGATCGTGGTGGCGGCGGTGCGCACCGCGGCCCGGGCGGACGGGTCCAGCCGGTCGTGCCGGGCGGCCGCCGCGTAGAGCAGCAGCGTCTCGCCGAAGACGTCCAGCTGGAACTGCCGGGTGATCCGGTTGCCGATCCGGTCATGGCCGCCCGGGTAGCCGGGCAGGTCGACCGTCCGCTGGTCGGGCACCGGTCCGCCGGTCACGGTGTAGGCCGGGGCCAGCCGGGGGCCGTGCTCGTCGAGCCGCGCGGTGGTGAACCGCACCGCTTCGTCCAGGAGTTCGTACGACCCGCAGGCGGCCACCGCCTGGCCGGCCAGGCACTGGTCGCGGATCCAGACGTAGCGGTAGTCGTAGTTGCGGCCGGCCTCGGCGCGCTCGGGCAGGCTGGTGGTCGCGGCGGCGACCATGCCGCCGCCCCCGGGGGAGGTGAGCCCGCGCAGCACGGCGTAGGAGAACCGGGCGTCGCGGCCGTCGAGGGTGTGCCCGAGGCCGGGCACGGCCGCCCGCCAGGCGCGTTCGGTGGCCCGCCAGGCCTTCTCCGGGTCCGGCGGCGGGCCGTCGAGGGGGCGGTCGGCGGCCTCCAGGACGAGGTCCAGCCGTTCGCCCGGGTGCAGGACGGTCTCGGCGGTGAGCCGGCCGTCCCGGTCGGGACGGGCCGATCCGGCACCCGTCCAGCGCAGCCGCAGCGGCCCGGTGCGCAGCGACCAGCCGTCCGCCGTCCGGCGGGGTTCGCGGTCGCGCCGGGGCCCGAAGCCCGATCCCGGCTCCAGGACGGTCCGGAAGCGCACCGGGGCGTACTCGGCGGTCAACCGGCGCAGCAGCACGAGCCGGTGCGGGTCCGCCGGCATGGCCAGCGCCTCCCGGCACTCCAGGATGCCGTCCCCGGCGATCCACCGGCTGCGGCGGACCAGCCCGCCGTCCTCGTAGTAGCCGCCCGGCACGAACCGGCCGACGGGTGTCACCGCGTACACGCCGCTGCCGCCGATCAGGCCGGCGAACAGCGGCTCGGAGTCCCAGCGGGGCGCGCACAGCCATGCCACCTCGCCGAACGGGCCCACCAGGGCGCCGCGTTCGCCGTCGGCGAGGAGGGCGTACTCGCGCAGGCTCCAGGGCGGGTAGGGCGGGAAGGCCTCCACGGCGCGACCCCGGCGCTCAGGCGACCTGCGGCAGGATCTGCTCGCGGTAGAAGTCGAAGAACCCCTCCTGCTCCTGGCCGATCTGCCCCACGTACACCTCGTCGAAGCCGGCGCCGACGTAGGCGCGCAGCTGATCGGCGTGCGCCTGCGGATCGTCGCCGCAGACCACCGACCGGGCCACCATCTCCTCGGTCACCAGCTCGGTGGCCTGCTCGAAGTGGCGGGGCGTGGGCAGCACCTGGGCGAGTTCGCCGGGCAGCAGCTCGCTCGGCCACAGCCGGTGGACGGTCTTGACCGCCCGCTCGCGGTCCTCGGACCAGCACACTTTCGCCCCGCCGATCACCGGGCCGGTGCCGCCCGCCGCCCGGTAGCGGCCGACCAGCTCGGTGTCCGGGCTCATGGTGACCAGGCCGTCCGCGAACTCCGCCGCCCGCTCGGCCGCCCTGGGGCCGAAGGCCGAGACGTACACCGGCAGCCGGCCCCCCTTCGGGGGCGTGTAGAGCCGGGCGTTCTCCACCGTGTAGTGGGTGCCGCGGTGGGACACCAGGTCACCGGTGAACAGCTTCCGCATCACCTCGACGGCCTCCTCCAGCATGTCCGCCCGCACCGCGAACGGCGGCCAGCGGTCGCCCAGCACGTGCTCGTTGAGCGCCTCGCCGGTGCCGACCCCCAGCCGGAACCCGCCCGCCAACTGCACGTCCGCGGTGGCCGCCGCCTGCGCCGTCACGGCGGGGTGCAGCCGGACGGTCGGGCAGGTGACCAGGGTGGTCACCGGCAGCCGGACGACCTGCGACAGCGCGCCGATCACGCCCCAGACGAACGGGCTGTTGCCCTGGGCGTCGTTCCACGGGTGGTAGTGGTCGGAGATCGCCAGCCGGGTGAAACCGGCCCGCTCCGCCAGCCGGGCCTGCTCGACCAGCTGGGCGGGGGTGAACTCCTCGCAGGACAGGAAGTAGCCGAACTCGGTCATGGCAGCCTCGGTTCCGTCGACGAGCCTTACCCGGAGCGGCTTTCCGGGACGGGCGCCGCCAAACTCCCCTCCGGCCGGGCGGGGTCCGCGGGGCGCTCGCCGGAGGCCCGGGTGCGCCGCCGACACGCCCCTGACACGCCCCTGATCCGGCCCGGGTTCGCGCCGACGTCGCGGGGTAGGCGTGCGGCATGGAGGACATCGGACCCGCGGCGGACGATTCCGCCGCCGACGACACGGAAGCACTCGACCTCTGCGACCACTGCGGGCGGGCCGTCGCCACCGCGGAGCTGCTCGGTGCCCTGGTGCCGGACTCCTCGGCCCTGCACTCCACCCAGTCCGCGCTGGACGGCAAGCGGCTCGTGGTGGCCTGCTGCGCGGACCACCTGGCCGCCCTGATCGCGGACTACCGCCACCGCCCCTTCGTCCCCGAGGAACAGTGGGCGGGGAAGGTCTGCCGGGCCCTCGCCGACTACGAGGACCCCGTCCCGCTGAGCGTGGTGGCCCGTCTGACCGGCCTCTCCGAGCAGCAGGCGGTGGAGGGCGTGGAGTGGCACAACGCCCGCGCCCGCGAGTGGCGCCGGCACTACGGCGACCCGGGCGACGACTGACCGGACGGCGCTCCGGCGTTCTCCTGGGGAGGACGGGATCGAGCAGCGGGCCGACCGCCCGGGGCGGGCCGGCGACCGCCAGCCCCTCCGTCCGGACCGCCGCCCTTCCGTCGCCCCGGCCTCGCGGGTGCCCGGTGCGACGGGCTACGACTCCAGCAGGTGGTCCAGCACCCGGCCGAAGACCAGGCGCCCCGCCCGGGCGAGGACGGGATCGAGCAGCGGGCCGATGGGCCGGGGCGGGCCGGCGACCGTCAGCTCCTCCGTCCAGACCGCCGCACTGCCGCCGCCGACCGCCCGGACCCGCAGCTCGGCCCAGCCGTGCACCGGGTGGCCGCGCTTGACCAGCCGGCACCGCCCGTCCCGGCCGGGGGCGGGGGCGACCAGCTCGGTGAGTTCCATCGGATCGTCGAAGCGCAGCGGCCCCAGGCCCGTCCGGGCCAGGACGACGTCACCCGCCGCCCGCCCGGTGCCGCGCACCACCGACACCCGGGTGAACGGCACCCGGTCCCCGTGCCGGGACCAGGCCGTCAGCCGCTCCCAGCACTCGGCGGCCGGCAGCGGCGTACGGCGGATCAGGACGAAGTGGGCCACAGCAGCCACCCTAGCGACGCCGACACCCTCGGCGCCTGGACGACCCTCCCGACGCCGCCACTCGGCGCACCAGGTCCTCCCGACCGGATCACCGCCGTCACGTCGTCGTCACCCACGACGAGGGGGCCCTTGGGCTGCTGGAGGAACCCGCCGACCGGTCGCGCAGCTACTTCTTCCGCAGGTCGCCCGAGAATCCGCCGACCAGCAGGTGCAGGCTGCCGTCCGGATTGCGGGTGTACACCTGGTCGTACGGAACGGCGGCGCAGCCGCTGAGCGCGTTCATCGGCGCGGTGCGCAGGACCACCCGGTCCGCCGTGACCTGGACGAGGTTGGCGGTCGCGTCGCAGTAACGGGTGCCGGCGCCCTCGTTGTTGTGGATCTGGGCGACCGGATCGCCGGCCCGGCCCTGGGTGATGGTGATCGCGAAGTCCGGCTGGACCAGGGTCTGCGGGCTGCCCAGGGTGCCCTGCCAGGAGCCGAGGAAGGCGGCCGGGATCTCGCCGTCCGGCGTCGGGGTGCCGGAGGTGGCGACGGGCGGGGGTGAGGTGCTCCCGTCGCCCGTGGTCGGGGTGCCGGTGCCCTTGTCGCGCATGGCCAGGAACACCGAGGTGCCCGCCAGGGCGAGCGTGAGGACGGCGGCGACCAGCAGCGCGCCGGGGCCGGGCCGGCGGCGGGCGGGCCGGGGCGCGTACGGGTACGGGGGGTGGTAGGGCGGGGGCTGTGTCGGCGAGTACGGCGTCGGCGTTGCCGGGTTCGGCGCGGGCGGGGTTGGCGCGGGTGGGTTCGGCGTGGGCGAGTTCGGCGGGCCGTCGGGCCACGGCTCCGCCTGGCCGAACTGACCGGTGGGGCCGGCAGGTTGGACGGTGGAGTCGCCGTCCAGGTCCAGCAGCTCGACGGCGAGCGAGGCCAGTGCGGCGGCGATCGCGGGCGGCAGCCAGTCCCGGTGCCCCAGCCGCTCGCCCGCCGTCGGGTCGGTGGCCGCCAGCCGCTCGCGCAGCTGCGCCGGGGTGGGGCGGCGGGCCGGGTCCTTGGCCAGGCAGTCCGCCGCCAGGGTGCGCAACTCCCGGTCGGCGATGTCGAGTTCGGGCTCGTCGTGGATCACCCGGTAGAGCAGTACCGCCGCGCTCACCCCCGAGCCGAACGGCGCGGTGCCGGTGGCGGAGTGGGCGAGCACGGCGCCCAGCGAGAAGACATCCGAGGCGGGCCCGGCGTTGCGGCCCTCGGCCTGCTCGGGGGAGAGGTAACCGGGGGAGCCGACCACGAAGCCGGACCGGGTCAGCGCGGTCGCCGCGTCCAGCGCCCGGGTGATCCCGAAGTCGATCAGGCGCGGACCGTCCAGCGCCAGCAGCACGTTGGAGGGCTTGACGTCCCGGTGCACCAGCCCTTGGGCGTGCACGCCCTCCAGCGCCTCGGCGAGCCCCACCCCGAGCGACCGGACGGCGGCGACGGGCAGCGGGCCGAAGTCCCGTACGGCGGTGCCCAGCGAGGGCCCGGCGACGTACCCGGTGGCCACCCAGGGCTGGGCGCCCTCGGTGTCCGCGTCCAGCACCGGGGCCGTCCACCGGCCGCCGACCCGCCGGGCGGCGGCCACCTCGTTGCGGAACCGCACCCGGAACTCCCGGTCCGCCGCGTACTGTTGGTGCACCAGCTTGACCGCCACCGTGCGGCCGCCCGCCGTGCGGCCCAGATAGACCCGGCCCATCCCGCCCGCGCCGAGTCTCCGCAGCAGGCGGTACTCGCCCACCTGCCGCGGATCCCCGTCCCCCAACGCCTCCACGCCGACTCTCCCCTCGCCGCGCCCGTCCGTCCTCCACGCCAGACGGTACCGCCGGGACGCTCGGTTCCGGTTCGGGCCGGTGGCACGGATCAGGAGGCGGGGCGGCGGGGAGGAGGAGGGCGGCTCAGCTCCGGGAGGCTCCACTGGACGCCTTGCCGGACGCCTCCGTCCGGGCCGGGCCCGCGGTGGTCTCGCCGACGGCTGCGCCGTGTCCCTCCGCGCCGCTTCCGCCCGCGCCGCTTCCGTCCGTGCCGTTCCCGGCCGAGCCGTGCCCGCCTGGGCCGTGGCCGTTCCGGTCGGCGAGCGCGGCCGGCGCCGGCAGGTTCGCCTGGTGGTCCGGCGGGTAGAACTGCCGGGCCCAGTGCCGCATCGCGCCGATCGGCCCGTCACCCGGGGCGAGCCGGGGCGGCGACACGTACCGCTTGGTGGACCAGATCGGGAAGTCCGCCGAGGTGAACTCGAGATTGCGCTTGAACATCGGGCCGGACAGCAGCCGGGTGACCGTCCGGCTGACCACCCGGGCGACGGTCGGCGGCAGCCCGGACGGCTCCGACATCACGAAGCGGCTGGCCTGCCGCAGCTGCATCCGGCCGGGGGCGACCTGGGTGGCCATGACCAGTGAGCAGATCTCCAGACCGAGCGAGGGCGTGTGCACGTCGGTGTGCAGCGCGGTCAGGCCGTACCCGTCCACGTCGACGTGGACCTCGCGCATCCCGAGCAGCGGGAAGGTCTCCCGGACGAGCATCGAGATGTGGAAGCTGGTGCCGTCGAACTCGACCGGCGCCGCCAACTCGCCCTGCGGCCAGCCGTGCAGGGTGACGAAGTGGCCCAGGTCGAAGGAGTTCTCCATGACGTCCTGGGCGTAGCCGGGCATCTCGAAGGAGGCGTACCGCAGCGGTTGCCGACCGTCCCCGAGCCGGTGCCAGGCGGGGATCTCCCAGTCCGGCTCCCGGCCGTCGTGGTGGCGCCAGACGAAGACCGCCTCGTTCACCTCGCGCACCGGCAACTGGGTGAGCGCGGCCTTGGGCGGGGTGGTGCCGTACCCGGTGCGCACGCAGCGGCCCTCGGCGTCGAAGGCGAACCGGTGGAAGGGGCAGACCAGGTCGTCGCCCTCGACCGCGGCCAGGCCGAGGTGGGCGCCCAGGTGCGGGCAGTACGGGCGGATCGCGCGCAGGCGGCCGTTGCGCAGCCGGTACAGCACGACGTCCTCGCCCGCGAGCTGGCGGGTGAGGACGGTGCCGGGCTTGAGCTCGGCGGAGAAGGCGAGTGCGGACCAGCCGTCGGGATAGGGCAGCGCCGGTGGCAGGGCGACGTCGGCCGCGGTCGGGCGGTTGCTGACGGGGTGGACGTGCTTGGACACGCGCATGAAGTCTCCTGTCGGTCTGCCCGGCGCCGCCCCTCCCAGGCGATTAGCGCTCGAACAGAATGGAATTCAGATGCTATCCATGGATCGGGAGCACGTGCACGGACAATCTCCCTAATGAGCAACAAGTCTGATGATCATTCAGATTTCTGCGTTCAGGAATTCGATTGATCCCGGCCGCCCCGCCTGACCCGGTGGTTCGGGTGTCATGAACCGAGCTCTCGGGACCGCGTCCTCCGCCGCTCCGCGCACTGCCCTCCCGGCCCTTTCCGGGCGCGGGAATCCGACGATCCCCGATGTGTCGTTCTCCCCGCTGGGTCACCGGAACCGGCGTGCGCCGACACTGTCCGCGCCCCGGCTGCCCCCGCGCGCCTTAGCGACCCGGGTGGGGGTGCGCCAGGATGGTCAGCTGGTCGTGTCCGTGGTCTGCAGGAGGAGGCAGCGTGGGAGAGCACTCGAAGCCGGCGAAGGACCCCGGCCAGGGGACGCCGCCGCCGGGCAACGCCGACGGCAAGGTGACCACGCCGCCGCCGAGCAGCGGCAAGCACAAGAAGAAGTGACCGTGGGCGACGACGCGGGGCCCGGTTGCCGGCCGGCCCTGGATGCGGAGATGGAGCGGGCCGGGGCGTGGCCGGAGGATTCGCCGTGGCTGCGGGAGGCCTTCACCGCGCTGCCGCGCGAGCGGTTCGCGCCGGGCCGGCTGTGGCGGTGGGACGGCTGGGCCTACGTGCCGGTGGACTCGTCGGGCGACCCGGACGGGTGGCTGGCCGAGCTGTACGCCGGCCCTCACGCGCCGGCCGTCACCCAGCTCTCCGGTGGCCTGCCGTCGTCGTCGCTGTCCGCGCCGTCCGTGGTGGCGGACATGCTGGACAGCCTGAGGCTGGAGCCGGGGCACCGGGTGTGGGACGTCGGCACAGGGCAGGGATGGACGGCGGCCCTGGCCGCGTGGCGGGCCGGACCGGGCCTGGTCGTCTCCACCGAGGTCGATGAGCGGCTGGCCGCCTTCGCCCGCGGCCGGCTCGCGGCCGCCGGGCTCGACGTCGAGGTGGTGGTCGGCGACGGCACCGCCGGCGGACCGCCGGGCGGCGGCCGGGTCGACCGGCTGCACGCGACCTACGCGGTCGAGGCGGTGCCGTGGTCATGGGTGGCGGCGGTGCGGCCGGGCGGGCGGATCGTCTACCCCTGGGGACGGCTGGGGTACGTCGCGCTCACCGTCGGCGACGGCGGTTGCGTCGCGCACGGCTGGGTGCACGGCCTGGCGCAGTTCATGGGCGACCGCACCGGTCCGGCGCAGGCGGGCGCCGGGCGCCCGGCCTACGCCGCGGTCCGCGGCGACGCCGAGCCCGAGACCAGCAGGGTCCTCGACCGCGACCCGGCCGCGCTGGAGGACTGGAACCTGCGGTTCGCGCTGCGCGTCGCCGCCCCGGACGCCGTGCTCTCCACCGAGCAGGGCGCGGACGGACCGGTCGTCCTGGTCCACGACGGCGACCGCTCGTGGGCCGAGGTCGGCCCGGGAGCGGACGGGCGACCGGTGCTGCGGCAGGGCGGGCCACGCCGGCTCGGCGACGAGCTGATGCTCGCCTGGGCCCAGTGGGACGGTCTGGGCCGCCCGGGCCCGTACGACTACGGCGTCACCGTCACCCCTGATGCCCAGTGGGCGTGGCAGGGCGATCCGCAGGACGGTCCGCGCTGGCCGATCGGAGGCCGGCTGCCGGCCGCGCGGTAACCGATCGCCCGCGACCCGGTGCGCGGTGGGACGTCCGGCCGCCCGGCGGGCAGGTGCGGTGCGGTGCGGGGCGTCCGGCGGCCCGGCGGGCAGGCGGAGTGCGCCGAGGCGTGCGCCGGTGCGCCGGGTCGGTGCGTTCACTCAATTCGCGTGGTGAGACAGCGAGTTGGCGATCCGGCCGGATGTGGTGGAGCATAGGCCGGGCCCGGTCCGTTGCGGTGCGCTTGCGCCGCGGCCGAGGCGCCGTACAGCTGCTGGGAGGAGGCGGTCCGGTGACTGCGGAACGTCCGTTTCTGGTCCGGGGGAAGGCGGTACCCCTGGCCAGGTACCTGGCGGAGGAGGACATCGAGGGCCTGGTGGCCTGCTCGTGCGTCGGGAACGAAGTCAGCATCGACCTCGCGGACACCAGGATCCTGGTGAGCCTGGTCGACGTCGCCGACACGGTGAGGCTCAACTTCCACATGGTCCAGGACGGCCCGGCCAAGCCCCGCTCCTGGTCGCGCCGGGTGCCCGTCGGCACCGGGCCGCGCGAGATCGCGTCCCGGATAGCGCTGGACGTGCGGGCCCTGGAACGCGAGCTGGCGCCGCTGCGCCGTCGCCCGCCCCGGACGGTGCCGACGCGGCACCGTCCGGGCTGAGCCCGGTGGGAGGCGTCCACTGGCCCGGGTCCGGCGGCGGGGGAGCTGCCGGACCCGGACCGGTGCGGTTCCGGTCGGGTCAGCAGCTCTGCGGGCGGCGGAAGTCGGGCCCAGCCGTCCGGAGGACGGCATCCCACTTGTCGCGCGCGGAAACGTTCTTCCGCCGTACGTCTGGCCGTTGCCCGCCACGACCGGTAGGGATCTGGTGGCGCTGCTAGAACCGCAGCGCCCGACCTTTCCCATCCGTGGTCACACCGCCGGGCCACGAGCCCGGACGGTGGTCAGGAGTCAGCCTCATGCGGAGCACCTCGAATCCCGGGAGCACCTCGAATCCGGGGACCGTCGCCAATCCGGGGACCGTCGCGAATCCCCGGAGCACCTCGAATCCCCGGACCACCCGGAGAACGCCGCGAGTTCGGCGCCGAATCCCGGCGGTGGCCTCCGCCGCGGTCGTGGTGGCGGCGCTGGTGGCGCTGCCCGGCGGCGTGGCGCAGGCGGCATCGCCCGACATCGTGATCAGCCAGGTGTACGGCGGTGGCGGCAACTCCGGTGCCCCGTACGCCAACGACTTCGTCGAGCTGTACAACCGCGGCACCACCCCGGTGTCCGTCACCGGCTGGACGGTGCAGTACGCGTCGGCCGGCGGCTCCAGCTGGTCGCGGACCACCCTCTCCGGGACGATCGCGCCCGGCCACTACCTCCTGGTCCAGGAGGCCGCCGGGGCCGGGGCGGGCGCCGCGCTGCCGACGCCGGACGCGACCGGCACGATCGCCTTGTCCGCGACGTCCGGCAAGGTCGCCCTCGTCACCAACGGCACGGCGCTGACCTGCGCCTCCGGCTGCGCGAGCCAGCCCGGGGTGAAGGACTTCGTCGGCTACGGCAGCAGCGCCGGCTCCGCCGAGGGCTCGCCGACCGGCAACCTGTCGAACACCACGGCCGCCCTGCGCAGGGGCGGCGGCACCATCGACACCGACGACAACGCGGCGGACTTCGCGATCGGCGCGCCCGCGCCGCGCAACTCCTCCACCGGCGGGGGCGGCAACACCGGCGGCACCCGGATCCACGACATCCAGGGCGCCGCCCGCACCTCCCCGCTGGCCGGCAGCGCGGTCAGCGCGGTGCCCGGCGTGGTGACGGCCGTCGGCCCCAACGGCTTCTGGTTCCAGGACCCGCAGCCCGACAACGACCCCGGCACCAGCGAGGGCGTCTACGTCTACACCGCCGGCGCGCCCTCGGTCGCGGTCGGCGACTCGGTCACGGTCGGTGCCACCGTCAGCCAGTACCGCCCGGGCGGCACCGGCGGCACCACCAACCTGTCGATCACCGAACTGACCGCGCCCACCGTCACGGTGGTCGCCCACAACACGCCGCTGCCCGCCGCCACCGTGGTCGGCCAGGGCGGGCGGATACCCCCGTCCGCGGTCATCTCCGGCGTCACCTCCGGCGACGTCGAGACCGCGGGGAACTTCCAGCCCGCCACCGACGGCCTGGACTTCTGGGAGTCCCTGGAGGGCATGCGGGTCGAGCTCGACAACGCGGCCGTGGTCGGCCCGACCAACAAGTTCGGCGAGGTCCCCGTCGTTCCGCAGGGCAGCGGCACCCGCACCAACCGGGGCGGCATCCTGCTGCAACCGAACGACGGCAACCCGGAGCGGGTCGTCCTCGGGAAGGCGCTCGCGCCCACCCCGACCGCGAACGTCGGCGACACCCTGACCGGCGCCACCGTCGGCGTGCTCGACTACGCCTTCGGCAACTTCACCCTCCAGGTCACGGCGACCCCGACGGTCACCCCCGGCGGCACCGCCCCCGAGGTCACCGCCGCGCCGACGGCCGGCCAGCTCGCCGTGGCCACCTTCAACGTGGAGAACCTCGCCCCGTCCGACCCGCAGAGCAAGTTCGACGGCCTCGCGGCGGGCATCGTCACCAACCTGCGCTCGCCCGACCTGGTCGCCCTGGAGGAGATCCAGGACAACAGCGGTGCCACCAGCGACGGCACGGTGAGCGCGACCCAGACCCTGGCCAAGCTCACCGCGGCCATCACCGCGGCCGGCGGCCCTTCCTACTCCTACCGGGAGGTCGACCCGGTGGACGGCCAGGACGGCGGGCAGCCCGGCGGCAACATCCGCCAGGTCTTCCTGTTCCGCACCGACCGCGGCCTCTCCTTCACCGACCGCCCCGGCGCCGGACCGACCACCGCCGACTCCGTGGTGAACGCGGGCGGCACGCCGCAGCTGGCCTACTCGCCCGGGCGGATCGACCCGGCCAACGCGGCGTTCAACTCCAGCCGCAAGCCGCTCGCCGGTGAGTTCCGCTGGAACGGCAAGCCGGTTTTCGTGATCGCCAACCACTTCAACTCCAAGGGCGGCGACCAGCCCCTCTTCGGCCGCTACCAGCAGCCGGCACACCCCTCGGAGAGCCAGCGCCACGACCAGGCCGCCGTGGTGAAGGGCTTCACCGACCAGATCCTGGCCGTGGACCCGAACGCGTCGGTCATCGTGCTCGGCGACCTCAACGACTTCGAGTTCTCCGGGACCACCGACATCCTCACCGCCGGTGGTTCGCTCACCGACCTGCCGCGCACCCTGCCGCCGGCCGAGCGCTACACCTACGTGTACGAGGGCAACTCGCAGGTGCTGGACCACATCCTGATCTCCGGCTCGCTGGCCGCCACGGCGTACGGCTACGACATCGTGCACATCAACAGCGAGTTCCGCACTCAGCTCAGCGACCACGACCCGCAGGTGGTGCGCATCCCGCTGCCGTAGCGGCACCTGTCGTCCTACCGGCACCGACCGCCCGGGCGTCACCGTGCCCGGGCGGTCGGTGCCGGGCGGTCAGTGCGCGGGCGTCACCGGCCCGGGGCGTAGTCCGGCAGCAGCAGGTCCGAGTGCGCGGCCCGGCCCGCCTGCGCGCCCGCCGTCGCCAGCTCCTCGGCGACGGCCGCCGGGTCGCGCAACAGGGCGTTGCGGGCCTCCAGTTGTTCGCGGGTCGTCGGTGTCACCACCGTGCCGCCGCCGGTGGCCAGCGCCTGGTTGCGTTCCGCGAAGGGACGCATCCGGCGCTCGTAGGCCGCGAAGGCGGCGGTGTGGTCGGCGTGCGCGGCCAGCTCGCCGGCCAGGACGTACGCGCCGACCAGGGCGACGCTCGACCCCTGGCCGGACAGGAACGAGGTGGCGTGCGCGGCGTCGCCCGCGAGGACCACCCGCCCGCGCGACCAGCCCGGCAGCTGGATCTGGCTGACGATGTCGAAGAAGAGGTCGTCGGCGTCCCGCATCGCCGCCACCAGGCGGGGCAGGTGCCAGACCCGCTCCGGGAAGTGCGCGGCGACCAGCTCGCGCTGGGCCCGCGGATCGCGGAAGGACTCGAAGGGCGGGACGTCGCGGGTGAAGGTGAGGAAGCCGTGCACCCGGTCGGCGGGCTCGTGCGCGTAGAGGACCGCGCCGCGCCCGACGTCGTTCCAGATCACGCCCTCGTGGGAGAGGCCGAACTCGTTCGGGAGGGTGAAGCCGGCGAAGACGTGCCCGAGGTAGCGGTGGAACCTCTCCTCGGGGCCGAGCACCAGCCGACGGGTGTTCGAGTGCAGCCCGTCCGCGCCGACCACCAGGTCGAAGTCGCGGCGGACGCCGCTGTCGAACACCACGTGGACGGCGTCCCCGTCGTCGTCCAGCGCGGCGATCGAGTCGCCGAAGAGGAACTTGACCCGGTCGCCCAGCGCCTCCTGGAGGGCGTCGGCCAGATCGCCGCGCCGGACCTCCAGGTCGAGACCGGCCTCGCTGCCGGTCAGCTGCTCCGGGCGCAGCGAGCCGACGGTCCGTCCGGCGGGGTCGACGAAGGTGATCCGCCGGCTGTCGACGTGGGCGGCGCGCAGGCGCGGCAGCAGCCCCATGCGCTCCACGACCTCGCGGGCGGTACCGCGGATGTCGACGGCGTAGCCGCCCCCGCGCACGGCGGCGGCCTTCTCGACCACGGTCACCTCGAAGCCGTACCGGTCGAGCCAGTACGCGAGCGCGGGGCCCGCGATGCTCGCTCCGGAGACCAGGACTCGACGGGCGGGGCGTGACACGGTGTTCATGGCCTCTCACTTTCCCGGCGGGCTCTCCCGCCGGCACGTCGGTGGGACACGGATACGCAGCGGACGAGGAGAGATGCGTACCTCAGGTATCTTTATGGAGGCCGCACGCCACCCCCGGGGGCGGCGGCCCACCCCCACACCGTACAGATACCTAACTTAGGTATGCAAATGGAGGCACTCATGTCCGCCGAGTCCACCGAGGCCCGCGAACCGAGGGAGCCGCGCCCCGATCTGCTCGCCGCGCTGACCCGGATCTCCCGGCTCGGCGCCGCCATGACCCGGGGCCGCCTGGTCGAACGCGCGACGGAGGCGGCGGGCCTGGGGCGTGACCGGCCCGCGGTGGGTGTGCTCGTCACCCTGCGCACCGCCGGAAAGCCCCTGCGGATCGGCGAGATCGCGGACCGCATGCAGGTCGTGGGTCCGCACATCACCCGCCAGGTCCAGGCCCTGGAGAAGCGCGACCTCGTCCGCCGCATCCCCGACCCGCACGACGCCCGCGCCCGCCTCATCGAACCCACCGAGGCCGGCGCCGAGGCCGCCAACCGCTATCTCGCCTTCCTGCTCGGCTGGTTCGGCGACACCCTCGCCGACTGGCCCGCCCAGGACCGCGACGACCTCCTCCGCCTCCTCGCCCGCTTCACCGACGACGCGACGGCCCGGCTCGCCCTGCTCGACGGCGGCGAGGACTGACCCCTACGCCCCTGGCGTCGGCCGGGCCCTGCTTCCCCCGGTGAGGGTCGCGCCCGCTCCAACGGCGACGGCCGTACGTCCGCTGCCGCGGTCCTGGCCGTGAGCCGGGAGCGGCTCAGTAGGGTGGGGCCGTGACGGGTTGTCGCGCCGGGGGTGGGGAGGCCGTTGTGTTGGTCGGGTCACGGAGCGGATTCGGCTTGGAGTTCCACACCGAACGGGACCCGGGGCTGCTGTGCGTCGACGTCTTCGTCGGCGGGCTCCAGGTGAACCCGTGGGACAACGCGTTCTACCCGCCGCTGCTGGTCAAGAAGCTCAAGGACGAGCTCGGTCGCCTCCGCCCGCCGACCGCGCCGCCGGTGGGGTTCACCTCGCCGTCCGAGTACTTCCTGATGGTCGAGAGCTGGATGTACGACGACGCCGGTACGGGGACGGGGACAGGGGCCGCGGCGGAGGCCGAGGAGGCGTTCGCGCGGTACGCGTTCCTGGAATGGGGGGAGTGCACCGACCAGGTGACGGCCTTCGCGTTCCCCGACGGCGACCGGGTGCACCTCGCCTGTCGGATGCGTGATGGCGACGGTGCCGCCCCGGGCGCCGATTCCGGGCATGAGCCGACGGTGGTGCCGGTGAGCCGGGCAGTGCTCCTGGAGACGTTGGAGCGCGGCCTCGCCCTCGCCGAACGGGAGTGGGCCGCCCGGCTCGCCGCCAGGACGGGCCGCGGTGGCACGGCGGACGGCGAGGACGGCGAGGACGGGGCCGGCGTGCGTTCTCCTTAGGTGTGTACCGACGGCCGCGAGGAGGTTGAGGCCACCTCGCGGCCGAGGCCCGGGCCCCCTCCGCGCCCTACCGCGTCACCAGCCAGGACAGGCTCGCGGTCAGCCTCGTGCGCAGCGCCGGGTCCGCGACGGCCGGGGTCGGGTCGGTGGCGACGGCGGTGAGCAGGTGCGGCCGGGAACGCGGCCCGGTCAGCTTGAGTTCGGCCAGGTCCAGCGCGGTGCGGTCGGCCAGCCGGGGGAGCTCCCGCCCGTCCAGGTACCAGCGCAGCCGGGTGCCGGCGACCGGCAGGTCGACGGTGAGGCGGTCCGTGGCGGTGAGCCAACTTCCCTCGGCGGTGGGGCTGGTGAGCGGCGTGGCGTGGCGGTAGAAGCCGGCGATCATCGCCTCCCGCCCGGGCAGGTTGAACTCGCGTCCGAGCGAGCGCATGATCGAGTTCTCGGTCGGCCGGTAGAGCCCGGTGGGGTAGTAGCCGCCGCCCTCGTAGGTGCCGACCGTGCCGCCGTCCGGCGAGGCCTGGCCCAGCCAGCGCGACCACTTGGTGCCCTGCCGGCGCATCCGGTCGGCGGTCAGGGTGCTGATGTTGGCCTCGGCGGGCTCGTCGCCGTGGTACGTGCCCTGGCCCTCGTACACGTACTCGTCGGCCAGCTTGCCCAGCGAGTGCCCGATCTCGTGCACCGCGATCTGCCCGGACTTCGCGTTGCCGCCGGCCACGGTGGCGATGCCCTCGTAGCCGACCGGGGACTTGACGTCGTTGTAGCCGGCGCCGCCGTACTTCGCGGTGTTGGCCACCACGAGCACCAGGTCCGCCTGCGGGGCCTTCGCCGCGTACGACTCCACGGCCTTCTCGTCCACGCAGAGCAGCCGCTCCACGCCGTCGCACCAGAAATACGAGCCCAGCGCGGTGTGCCGCACCGTCGCCTGGTCCGGATCCCCGGTCACCCCGGACTCGGGGGAGACGGCGGACACCGCCCAGACGTTGAACAGCCCCCGGTAGGCGGCGTAGGGCTCGACGGACGTCAGCTCCTGCCACTTCTGGGTCGCGTCCGTGCGGAACTTCTCCTGCTCCTGCGCGGTGTACCCGTCGCCGATCACCACCACGTCCAGCTTGGTGGCCGGCTCGCCGTTGCGCACCAGCGCCGTCACCTCGCCGTCGCCCCGCACCGGTGCCACGCCCTGGGGGCGGTCGGCGAGGTACGGGGAGGAGGCCGGGGCCTGGGCGCGGGAGATGCCGCCGTCCTCGGCGAACACCTCCACCTGGCGCGTCGTCGGCACTCCGTCTGCGGGGCGGCCCCAGGCCGGCGCGGCCCCCAGCGCCGTCCCGGCGAGTACGGCGGCGAGCAGGGCGGTGGCGGTTCTGGCGGCGGTGCGGTGCACGGAGGGTCCTCCCGGTCGGCGGCCTGTGGCTTGCCCCCTTCCCATGTCGAGAACCTGACAATCATTGAGCGGCGACCCGCCCGCCCGGCCGTGCCGTACGGCCACCGGGCGCGACGCCGGGCACGACGCGGCCGTGACGCCGGCCGCGGCGCCGGTCGCGGGGTGGCTCGGCGTGGGGGCTCCTCGGGGTGATCTGTCGGCTATCTGCCGATACCGCCGCCGAGCTGGGAATCTCGTTGGCAGTCGAGGTCGCGGATCCCCTAGAGTCGGCGCGCCCGTCCCGGTCGGGGTGGTGGCGCACCGGCGTGCGAGTTCGAGCACGCGTGGCGATTCCAGGAGTTGAAGACCTGATGTTGTGTGTGGCATGCGGGGCGCGCCCGGCGGG
Source organism: Kitasatospora sp. Xyl93 (assembly GCF_055383135.1). Classification (NCBI taxonomy): domain Bacteria; kingdom Bacillati; phylum Actinomycetota; class Actinomycetes; order Kitasatosporales; family Streptomycetaceae; genus Kitasatospora; species Kitasatospora sp. Xyl93. The sequence goes on from NZ_AP029185.1 coordinate 8,227,674, forward strand.
GACGGACAGCGGCCGCTGCTTCGGCTGTGCGGAGGCGGCCCCCGGATGGGCGGCCGCGCTGCGCCCGGCGAACGGCCTGGCCGTGGCCGTCCACGTCCTGCTGGCGCTGAACGCCGCGGTGGCGGCGGTGGTCGTCGCCGTAGACCTGTGGTCCGACGTGCTCCTGGGCCGGGTGCTGGACGGTTCGGGCGACGCCGACCTCGACGACTTCGACGCCGTGGAATCCGTGGCGAACGCGGCGAACGGGGTCGCACTCCCGCTGGCGCTGGCCACCGCCGTGGTGTTCATCGTCTGGTTCTACCGCATCCGCCGGAACGCCGAGCTGCTGCTGCCCAACGGGCACCGCCTCGGACGGGGTTGGACCATCGGCGCCTGGTTCACCCCGGTCGTCCTGCTCTGGTTCCCCTGGCAGCTGATGGCGGACTGCTGGCGGGCGAGCGCGCCGCTGGACGCGGAGGGTAGGCGGCGCACGGCATCGGAGACGGTGCTCGGCGTCTGGTGGTCCACCTGGCTCGGTGCACTGGTCGTCGGCCGGATCGCCGCCACCATGGCGCGCAGCGTGAACCCGTTGTTCCCCGACGACCTCGAGACCCTGCGCAACGCCGTCCGGGTGGAGGCCGCCGGGTCGGCGCTGCGGCTGGTGGCTGCGGCCGCCGCGATCATGGTGGTCCACCGGCTGACCGCCATGCAGCACGCCCGCCGTGCCGACGTCAACCCGCTCGCGGCCAGGGCCGCCCAGGAGGCCCGGACCCAGGCCGCGGCAGCGGCCCGGTCGGTCCGGGGTGAGGGCCCCTCCGGCGGGTGAGGGTCCCTCCGGCGGGCCCGACCGCGGGGCTTGCCCCCTGGCTCCAGCCCCTGGTTAGTCGATCCGACCGAGGCGTGAACACCCGGCGGCCCGCCGCCGGGTGTTCACGCCGGTGCGCGTCGGTCAGTGGCCCAGCGCGCCGCGGATCCAGCCGTCCACCGTGCCGGTGAGGTCGTGCTGCCCGGCCGCGTGGTCCAGCAGGAACGTACGCACCGAGTCGCCGCTGTGGAACATGCCGCGCTTGTCGAACTCCAGCACCACCTCGACCCGGTGCGGGTCGGTGACGAAGGACAGCTCGATCTCGTTGCAGCGCTGGGCGAACTGCGGCGCCGCCTTGTACTCGATCTCCTGGTAGAACGGCAGTGTCTGGCCCGTGCCGTGGATCCGGCCGGCCTCGAGGTCGGCCCGGTGGAAGTGGAAGCCGAGCGCCGCCAGCGCCTCCAGCACCCGCTGCTGCACCGGCAGCGGCTGCACCGTGAGCGGGTCGTTGTCCCCGCGGTCCAGCTGGCCGGCGATGTCCACATCGGTGCGGACCCCGAGCGCCATGCCCGTCAGGTGGTGGCTCCCGATCGCGGTCAGCGGCGTCTCCCACGGCACGGGGAAGGCGAACGGGACGGCGACCTGCTGCCCGGCGGCCAGCCGCAGCGGGCCGCAGACGACCAGCTGGGCGAACTCCTTGACGGTGTGGCTCTCGCTGTCCTCGTGCTCGACCTCGACCCGGGCGGTCAGGTGGAGCGTGATGCCGTTGATGTCGGCGTCGCGGTCGCCGCCGACCAGGTTGACCTGGCCGTGCACGGCGCCGCCGGGGTAGACGGTCGGGGTGGACAGCACTGTGTCGACGCTGGGTCCGCCGACGCCCAGGGCGCCGAGAAGCCGCTTGAACACCATCCGGATTACTCCTCACAGGGTCGGGCACGCGAGCCCGCTGATCGTACTTTGCCTGCGCTTTGCCACCGGTCGGCGGCCCCGGCAGCGAGGAAGCCGCTGTGGGACGCCGCTACCTCGGTGCCTGGAAGCCGCCGATCCTCTGCTCGAGCAGTTCGGCCAGCCGCAGCGGGGTGCGGTCCTCGAACATCGGACCGATGATCTGCACTCCCACCGGCAGGCCCTCGGGGGACCGGCCCGCTGGTACGGCGGTGGAGGGCAGGCCGGGCATGGTGGCCAGACCGGCCCAGACGAGCTGGTCGAAGTACGGGTACGCGACGCCGTCGATGTCGAGCCGGCGCTCCCTCGGATCGGGGTCGTGGTCGTGCGGGAACGCGGGAGTGGGCGTGATGGGGCACACCACGGCGTCGTACTCGGCGAACAGCTGCCGCCAGCCGTGGCGGTGCAGCTCGCGGCGCGTGTTCGCCTCGATCCAGTCGCGGTGGCTGAGCACCATGCCGCGCAGCAGCCTCGCCTCGAGACTCTGGTCGTCCGCGCTCAGCTCGGCAGCGCCGGCCTGCACCTGCTCGTACGTCTCGACGGGAAAGCGCGCGACGGAGCCCGAGAACAGGAACTTCGTGTAGAGCAGCGCGGATTCGGTCAGATCGGGCAGCAGTGGACTGCCCCGGTCGACGCGGGCACCGCCGTCCACGAGCGCGTCGGCCACCCGGTTCACACCCGCCCGCACGGCCGACCCGGTCGGAATGACCGGATGCTCCTCGAGGACCAGGACCCGGAAGTCGCGCAGCCGTTCGTGGCGCGCGGGCGGCAGCGTCAGGCGGTACGCCACACCGTGCGTCAGCGGGTCCGGTCCGGCCATGACGTCGAGCAGGAGCGTGAGGTCGCGCGCACTGCGCGCCATCGGACCGACGACCGCCAGGTCGTGCTCGACCGGCAGGGCCGGCCCGGGCGGCGGGACCATGCCGCGGCTTGCCGCCAGCCCGAGCGTCGGCTTGTGGGCGTAGACGCCGCAGAAGTGCGCGGGGGTGCGCAACGAACCCGCGAGGTCGGAGCCGATGGACAGCGCGCCGAACCCGGACGCCAGGGCCGCCGCCGAACCGCCGGAGGACCCGCCCGACGTACGACGGTGGTCCCACGGGTTGTTGGTGGTGCCGTAGATCTCGTTGAAGCTCTGTATGTCCTGCAGCCCCACGGGCACGTTGGTCTTGCCGAGCACCACCGCGCCCGCCGCCTTGAGCCGTGACACCTGCACCGCGTCCTCGGCGGGCAGGTGGTCCCGGTGCGGCGCCATGCCCCAGGTCGTGGGCAGCCCGGCGACGTCGTAGGACTCCTTGACCGTCACCGGTATGCCGAGCAGCGGCCGGTCCTCACCGCGGGCGCGCGCCTGGTCGGCCCCGCGCGCGGCGGCCCGGGCACGGTCGAAGTCCGGCACGCAGATCGCGTTGATCGCCTCGTCGTCCCGCTCGATCCGGGCGATCGCCTCGTCGGTCAGTTCCGCCGAGGTCACTTCACCAGCACGCAAAGCGGCCGCGAGTCGTTCGGCCGTCTGAAAGCTCCACTCCATGCGTCGGACCGTACCGGCCTGCGGCGAAGGGCACGAAATACCGTTTCGGACAACAGGATTGGTGCGTCAATGCCCTTCGTCTCCGCCAGGCGGAACCCGGGGCGCGCGGTGGGCCGACCGGGGAGTCGCGCCTCACGCCTCGGGCGGCGCGTCGCCCTCCCGGCGCTGCCGGCGGCGGTAGTTGCGCATGGATACCTGGGAACCGCAGCCGGTACTGCAGTACAGCCCCGCCCCGTTGCGGGTGCGGTCGAAGAAGCCGAAATGGCACGGCGGGTTGCGGCACGCCTTGATGCGTCCCCAGTCGCCGGTCTGCGCGAAGGTCGTCACCGCGGCCAGTACGGTCCCGAACACGCGCGGCACCCCTGCCTGCGGTGACGCCAGCGCGACGCCACCGGCCGTGACCACCGTCGCCAGCGGGTAGAGCGCGCCCGCGCGCCGCAGGTGCCGCTCGGCGTGCTGCAGCGGCTCGCCGAGGCTCTCCTCGTCGCCGGAGTGCGCGAGCAGCAGGGTCACCAGGGCGTCGCGCAGCTCGCGGGCGGCCGCGGCGTCGGCATCGGTCGCCACGGTCTCGTCGCCGAACTCGGGGTGCTCCGCGAGCCATGCCGCGAACGCGTCCCCGTCGCCGAACAGCTCCCGCCGTCCGGCCCCGTCCGCGCGCGTGTTCACGAACGCGAGCACGGTCTCCACCGTCGGCACGACGGTGCGCGGGCTGGGTTTCGCGGATCCGGCCGCAGCACTGCTCATCGCCCCATCCTACAGGAGCCGGAAGAGGCGCTAAGCGGACTAACGGGCAACGCTCGGCGCCAGGTCGCTTGACGCGTTATGAGCTAACGGCTTACGGTCGCAACATGAACGGAACATCGAACCAGCAGGCCCAGCCCCGCACATGGCTCATCACCGGCGCGACGTCCGGCATCGGCCGTGAGCTGACCCTCCAGGCGCTGGAGAACGGCGAGGCCGTCTCGGCGCTCGCCCGCGACACCACCGCCCTGGACGAACTGACCGAGGCGCACCGCGACCGCCTGCTCCTGATCCCCACGGACGTGCGTGACGAGCGGGCCGTACGGGAAGCGGTGGAGCGCACGCTCACGCGGTTCGGCCGCATCGACGTGGTGGCCAACAACGCGGGCTACGGACTGTTCGGAGCCGTCGAGGAAGCCTCCGACCCGCAGGCCCGCGCCGTGTTCGACACCAACGTCTTCGGAGTGCTCAACGTGCTCCGCGCGACGCTGCCGGTGCTCCGCGCCCAGCGGTCCGGGCACGTCCTCCAGGGCTCGTCGGTCTACGGACAGTCCGCCCACCCCGGCGTGGGACTGCTGGCCGCGACCAAGTACGCGGTCGAGGGCCTGTCGGACGCGCTGGCGGCCGAGGTCGCACCGCTCGGCATCAGGGTCACGATCATCCAGCCCGGGATGACCGCCACCCCCTTCCTGTCCAAGCTCGACGTCGCGGCCGGCCTCGACGACTACGACCGGACCGTCCGCGAGGTCCAGAAGGGCATCGGCGAACTGCCCGCGTCCGCGTTCTCCTCCGCCGCCCGGATCGCCGAGGGCATCCGAACCGCGGTCGACAGCCCCAACCCCCCGCTGCGCCTGGCCCTCGGCACCTCCGGCGCCACCGGCATCCGCACCGCCCTGGAGGCCCGCACCGCGGACCTGGACGACTGGAACCACGTGACCGACGCCGTCGACAGGTGACCGCACCGCCCGCAGGGGCCCCGGCGCTGACAGCCGGGGCCCCTCGGCGGCGAGGTCCTCGATCGACTCATCCGGTGCGACGTCAGGGCCGGCGACCGGCGAACCCGACCGGACGGCACCCGGTCAGGACTCCCCTGACGTCGCCCTCAGCAGCGCAGCCCGGTGCCGCCACCGTTGGCGCGACTCAGAACCTCGTCGTCGCCGTTCCGGTAGAAGAAGAAGCCGTACACATCGATGCACGTGCTGCCCGGGGCGTAGACGTACACCGGCCCCGCGTACTTGGTGTAGTACTGCAGTTCGCCGTCCTCCTGCGCCCAGCCGGATTGACTGGTGGTCTTGATGGAGACGGTGATCTTCGAGAAGTCCTTCGCCTGCGTGTCGTCGCCTCGGGCGATGGCGCAGTTCTTGCCGGTACTGCTGCTGTAGTAGGTGTCGATCCACCCCACGCGGCGGCCGTTGTGGTCGTCGACGATCGGGTACTGCTTCAGTGAGCCGTACGAGCTGCCGCAGAGGTTCACCTGAGGGTAGGCGCCGGCTTCGCCGGCGGTGCCGACGACGAGGCCGGCCAGCGCTGCGGAGACCGTCAGCGCTGAGATGATTCGCTTGCTTTGCACGGGAGTTCAGACCCTTCGTCGTGGGGCTTCCCGCCGCCGGGCAGGCGGTGGTTCCAGCAGTGGCACCGGGTGTGCGACGCGGGCGGCCGGGGCCGGGGCCGGAGGAGAGCCTGCTCGCCCGGTGGGGACGGAATGGAAACCGTCGGCCCTGCCCCCTGTCGACCTTCCCCTGCCGACCTGCTCAGGCGGTGTGACTCGCCTGTTCCAACGAGGCGTACGCGGCCCGGAACTTGATGGTGGCGCTCTCCCCGTCCCCCCAGGACAGTTCGTCCTGGCCGCGACGGAGGCTGTACCTGGCGTCGTCGACGTCCACGATGACCGGGGAGGCCTCACAGCTCCCGGTGCTGAGGTAGTTCAGGGCGTAGCCGGAGAGGTCCCAGGCGCCGTTCAGATTCCCCTGGTTGGAGACGGAGATCGCCTGGCCGGTGTAGTCCATCGCCGTGACGATGTCCTCCCAGCACCTCGACTTGGCGCTGGCGGCGGGCGCGGCCGCCACGACGGCGCCGGCGCCCAGCGCGAGGACTGCGGTCACGGTCGCGAGGCGGGTGCGTAGACGAATCACGGACGGATTCCCTTCCGAAGTGGCGTGTACTGCCGGTTGAACCGGGCGGCCCGGCGGGGCTCGCTCGCGCTGGTGGCGCGAGGTGCCTCCTGATCGCGGCGAGATCCTCGTCCGAGGACCCGGTGGACTTCCCACTGTGGAGGAACACGGGATTGTCCGGCCGCGAGAGCGGTCGCGGCCCAGGTGAGCAGCGGACAACCCGGATTGTCCCCGGACACGGCGCCGGGGGAGGGAACGGGGCAGCGGGTGAAACCAGGCTTCGCGGTGGCCGTGTCCGGGCACGGTCCCAAGCGCAACCACGGATTCGAGAAGGGAATCGGAATGCGCCAGGAGAAGAACGAGGCCGGCGGCAACGGCGCCGCCGGTGCTGACGAGGCGTCCGCCGGCAGCGCCCAGGACGCCCGGCTCCGCCGTTCCAGCGCCTTCCTCGTCGACGAGGCCCTCGGCTTCCTCTTCCCCGCGGCCCTGCGCGCCGCCGCCGACGTGGGCGTGGCCGACCACCTCGGGAACGGCCCCGCCACGCCGGCCGAACTCGCCGCCGTGACCGGCACCCACGCCCAGAGCCTCCACCGGGTGCTGCGCCTGCTCGCCACCAGGGGCGTGGTCGCGGAGGACGAGGACGGGCGGTTCACGCTGACCGACGCCGGACAGGCCCTGCGCAGCGACGTCCCGTACTCCGCGCGCACGGCCGTCCAGATGCTCACCGACCGCACCATGTGGCGCCCGGCGGGCGAACTGTCCCGCTGCCTCACCGACGGGACCACGGCGTTCGACGCCATCTTCGGGATGCCGTTCTTCGAGCACTTCGCCCAGGACGAGCGGACCGCCGCCGTCTTCCACGTCGGCATGGCGGCGATGTCGGACCCGGAGAACGCGCCGATCGCGGCCGTGTGCGAACTCCCCGGAACGGGAACGGTCGTGGACGTCGGCGGCGGTCACGGCGGCCTCCTGGCGGAGGTCCTGCGCCGCAACCCCGGGCTGGAGGGCGTCCTGTACGACCGCGCCCACGTCCTGGCGGGCCACCGGCTGGACGCGGACAAGGAGCTCGCGGGGCGCTGGTCCCTGGCGGAGGGCGACTTCTTCACCGCCGTCCCGCCCGGCGACGCGTACCTGCTCAAGCGGATCAGCCACGACTGGGACGACGACGCGTGCGCGACGATCCTGGGCCACTGCCGCCGCGCCCTGCGCCCCGGCGGGCGGGTCCTGGTCCTGGACGCCGTCGTCCCCCGGGGCAACGGCCCCCACCAGTCCAAGGCCCTGGACCTGATGATGATGGCCTCCCTCACCGGCCGCGAACGCACGGAGACGGACTTCGCCCAGCTCTTCTCCGCAGCCGGCCTGCGGCTGTCCCGCATCCTCCCCACGCCGACGGTCCTGTCGGTGGTCGAGGCGGTCGCGGCCTGAGCCGTGCCGCCGCCTCCCCGCCCCCGTCACCGCCACCGCCGGCCTGCGGACGGCGGTGGCGGGGGCGAGGATAGGCCGCCGCCTCACCGACGAAGGCGCCAGGTCTCAGGCGTCGCGGCGCCAGCGGTCGCCGGCGAACCGGGTCAGCGCGATGTCCAGGTCGAGCGGCACCACCTCGGTCGGGCCCAGCTCCCACACCCGGACCCAGCCGTCCGAGGTCGTACGGGAGCGCGGCGGCTCCCGTCCGGGCACCGGCTTCATCACGAGGTAGTACGAGCTGATCAGTACGAGGGAGCCGGTGTCCCTGTTCCGGTGGGACCGGATCCTGAGCACCCGTACCTCCGCCACGTCGTCCCAGCGCAGCCGCAGCCTGCGGCCACCGTCGAGCTCCACGCCCTCGTCGTCGATCCGCAGTCGCGTCGCGACCGCCCGCAGGGCCAGCGCCCCGAGGACGAGGACGCAGAGCACGCCGAGCAGGGCGGACCAGTGGCGTACGAGCAGCAGCCAGGTCCGGTGCCAGTCGCCCCGGAAACCCGATCCCGAGGACATCGGGGAGACCACCAGGAGGAACACGACGACCGGCACCAGCAGATCGAACGCCAGCGCCCGCAGGGCCCCGAGACTCCGCACGCTGCTCCTGAGCACCACCTCGCGCGGCCCCGCCCCGTCGTCGGGCGCCCCGCCCGGTGCCCCGCCGGTGAGCCGCGACCGCAGCTCGGCGTGCCGGAACTGGTAGACCCCGCCGACCCGCCGCAGCACGCCCGACCGGCGGCCGTCCTCCAGGAAGCCCAGTACGTCCCGGGGCAGACGTCGCCTCCCCGCCAGGACGAGGCGCGTGGCGGTCCAGCGGCCCCACCGGCTGAGGGCGATCAGCACCGCGGCCGAGCACGACCAGCTGACGACGAGGGCGCCGCCGATGAGCAGCGGATCGCCGTTGAGCCAGTGGAAGAACGCCAGCGAGGTGCCCGCGACGGCGGGGGCGACCAGGGCGGCCTCGTCCAGGGCGATCCTGCGCTCGTCGCGCAGCAGCTGCCTCGGCCTGGCGGCCATGTCGAACTCGGTCGAGCGGGTCAGGAGGACGCCGGAGAGGACGGGGAGGAGGAAGACGCACAGGGTCGCCGACGTGGTGCCGGGCAGGGCCGCGCCGACGGCCGTCGTGGCAGCGGCCGACGCGGCCAGAAGGAGCCGTCCGCCGGCTCCGGTGGCCGGCCGTCGTGGGCGGTTGTCGAAGCCGCTGAACAGGTGCCGGGTGAAGACCCGTCCGAGCGCCGTGGCGATGACGGCCATCGCCGTGACGGCCCCGAGCGCCTGGCCCACCTCCGGGATCCCGATCCCGGGTCGCGGGGGAGCGGCGCCGAGGAGGGCGGCCAGTCCCGCGATCGCGTAGCCGGCCGCGGTGCCGCAGGCGGCCACCACGACGAGGACGACGGAGCCCCAGACGCCCGGCTCGGTCAGCAGGCTCCGCAGCTGCCACCAGGCGATGTCGTGGGTGCGTCGGCGGTGCAGGTCGTCGGCCAGGAAGCGGAAGTACGCGGGCGCGCGGTCGGACCTCCAGCGGTGTACCGGCCCGGGAAGGTAGGACGGTCGCGGCCCCTGTGCGCAGACGGCCGGGATCAGCCCGTCCAGGAGGTGGCCCTCGATGTCCGCCCGTGCGGGCAGCCGCGTCGCATCGAGCAGGTCCCGGGGATCGGAGGCCTTCGGCGCGTACACCGTCGCCGCGAGCCAGAGCATCAGCGGAGAGGACAGGGCGGTGGCGACCGGACCCTCGGGGTCGCTCTCCATCGCGTCGAAGAGCGCCTGCCAGGCGCCGAGGCGCTCCCGGTGGCACATCTGGGCGAGGTAGGCCCTGCCGGCCTGCGGCGGGACGGGGAGGGCGCGCAGAACGGGCACACCGCGCAGCACCGGTGAGTCGTCCACGGCGTGCTGGTACGTCTCCGGGCGGGAGGTCAGGACCAGGGGGTCCGTCGTGCCGAGCGCGCGCTTCAGCGCCTCGACCGCGTTGCCACGGGCCAGCGGCAGCAGCTCGTCGAAGCCGTCGAGCACGGGAACGATCCGACGGCCTCGCACCAGGGACTCGACGGTGGGCCGATCCAGGCCCGCCACGAGCTGCCCGTAGTCCTCGCCGATACGCCGGACGACCCAGTCCTGGATGCTGGTCCCCGGCTCCCAGTCCGACATCGACAGGATGACCGGGACGCTGTCCCGTGAGCCGGGGACCGCGGCTCTGGCTTCCAACAGCTCGACCACGATCAGCACGACGAGGGAGGACTTCCCCGCCCCGCCCGGTCCGGTCACCACCAACTGGTGCGGTGTGAGTGCCCGGAGGCGAGCGACCACGTCCTCGAACGCGAGCTGTTCGGGCAGCGCCGAGGTCGAGTCGCTCCCATGGGCCGGCTCCAGCTCCCACGGGACCGCCATCGGCACCCGCTCCCGCAGCCCGCGGACGTTGGCCTCGTCCCGCCACTGCTCCAGGACCTCGCGGGCCAGCCCGTCCAGGGCGGCTTCCCCGGCGTCGGCGGGGACCGGCTCTCCCTGCCGAGGAGCGGCGGCGGAGCCGAGGTAGACGGCGCCGATGCTCCCCGCCTGGACCACGTTCCCCGGCGATCCCTCGCTGTGGTTGTGCACCTCTCCGATCACGCCGACATGCTGTCAGACCGGCGGACGCGCGGGACGGGTGGTGTGGGGAATCGCCGATCCGACCCGCTGTGCGCTGGTGGCGGTGTCCCGGCAGTGTCAGTGCCTCGTGCCACTGTGCGATCCGTGATCGACAGACTTGAGGGCCTCGACCGCGTCGACTGGTCGTCCATGGGGCACGCCTACGGCCCGGCGGACGAAGTCCCGCTGTGGCTGGAGCAGATGGCCTCGCCGGACGCCGACGTCCGGGAGCGGGCGTTCAGCAGCTTCTCCAGCTCGGTGCACCACCAGGGCGACGTCTACTCCTGCACGGCAGCGAGCCTGCCGTTCCTCTTCGCGCTCGCCGGCGACCCCCAGGTGCCCGACCGCGCGGCTGTCCTGCGGCTCCTGCTCAGCATCGGACGCGCGGCGCTGGACTGCGACCCCGACGGCGTCTACTACGGCCCGTCCGGTCACGCGTCGACGCCCTACGCGGATGTCGTGCCTCAACTGCGCGATCGCATCCAGGACTTCGTCCGGTACGCGGCGGATCCGGAGCCGCAGGTGCGGCAGGCCGCCGTCCCGGCCCTGGGGCTGTTCCTCGACGACGCCGACCGGGCGTTCGCCCTGCTGCGCGAACGGCTGGCGGCCGAGACCGGCACCGTGGAGCGGCTCCTGGTCATCGAGGCGGCCGCGACGCTGGCCCGACGACTGCCGGCCGCGCTCGGCCCGGTGACGACCTGGCTCACCTCCCTGACGGCCGACCCCGCGCCGGACGCCGACATCCGGCTCGCCGCCCTCGTCCACCGGGCCGCCTGCACGCCGGAGGCGGTCGACGACGGCCTCGTCCCGACGGCGACGGGTCTGCTCCAGCAGCTCACGCTCGAACCGGCACCCGAGGACGGGGACGCGGCCGCTTCCGGGCCCGATCCCGAGCCCGATCCCGAGCCCGAGGACCGGGACGAGGACCGGGACGAGGCCCGACCGGCGGACTGCGGGCAGTGCGCCTGCGCGGACATCGCCACCGAGCCGGCGCCGGATCCCGGAGTCCCGCCGCAGATAGCCGCCGTCTTCGCCGACCTCGACCGCCACGGCCGCGTCCACGCCCCCACCACCGAACTGCTGACCACCCTCCACCGGGTCCTGGACGCCCGGGTGCCCGAGCGCACCGCCCTGCTCACCGCCCAACTCCGCACCCCCGACGCGGCCGTGCGCTACGACGCCATCGCCATGACCTGGGACCTGATCCGCTCCTGGCGCGGCGACCACACCGGCCTCGTCCGCCTGCTCGCCGACTGCCTGCTCCCCGACGACCCGTACACCGCCGCCGAAGCCGCCGAAACCCTCGGCAAGCTCCCCGCCGCCCTCGCCGAACCCGCGCGCGAAGCCCTCGCCGCACTCGTCGAAGCACACCGCACCACCCACGGCCCGGACGTCTGGGCCGCACGGCACCCGCTGCTGCGCCGGGCCCACCAGCAGGCGGTGACGGCGCTGGCCGGCCTCGGCGACGAGCGGGCCCTGCCCAGCCTGCTGTCGGCGCTCGACACCGGCACCGACGACTGGCGCGCCCTGCAGGTCGTCGGCCACCTCCCGCAGGCCGCCGGGGAACTGGTGCCGAGGGTGACCCGGCGCCTGGCCGACGCGGACTTCTCCTGGCCCTGGGGATCCGCCACCGCGCTGATGGCCGCCCTCAACGGGCTCGGCGACCCGGCGGCCGTACCCGCGCTCACCACGGCCCTGGCCACCGCCGTCGAGCGGGAGCAGTGGCAGACCGCCGGCGCGGCCCTCCGGGCGCTCGGCTCCCTCGGCACCGGCGCCACGCCGGCGCTGGAGACGGTCCGGCCGCTCGCCGAAGCCGAGGACCCGGACCTGTGCTTCGCAGCCGTGAAGGCGTTGTGGGACATCGAGTGCGACCCCACCGATGCCGTGCCGCGGCTCACCGCCCTGCTCGACACCGGCAAGGACCGCGACGCCGCCGACGCCCTCGGCCGGATCGGAGGGCCGGCGGCCCCGGCACTGCCCCGGCTGCGGCAGCTGTCCGAAGCCGGCCACGTCCGGACGCGGGTGCACGCCGCCGCCGCGATCCACGACATCGGCGGCCCGGCCGAGGCCGCGGCCGTCCTGGCCGTGCTGCTGGAGGCATGGGAGGAGAACGACTCCACCGCAGGCCCGGTCATGGACTGCCTGCAGCGGATGGGCCCCGCCGCCGCACCCGCCCTGCCACGGATCCACGCCGAACTCGCCCTCGCCCGCCGAAGCGGCGGCTTCTTCGGGAGCGTCGAGGACGACGAGGCACTGCAGCGGGCCGGCCGGGCCGTCATCGACCGGGCAGCCTGAGGACGGCACCGCAACCACCGTGACGGGGTGTAGGACGGATTCGTGGGACGGGAGCGCGGCCCCGGCCGAGGCCGGCCTCGACGCGGAACCGTCTGAACCCGGTGCCGCGCCGGACGAACCAGGCGAGGAGTCGCGTCCTACCGGGTCGAGGCGCGGCCGGCCGCCCCCGCTACGTCCTACTTCTCCTCCGGCTCCCAGGCACGGAGCAGGTCGAGCAGCCCTGCGTCGCCGTCAACGTGCAAGGACTCGGCCTGGATCCGGTCGTACAGGTAGAGGACCAGCTCACTGGCCGTGCCGTGGACGGCGGCGCCGGCCGCCTCCGAGTCCTCGCCGGCGGTGGGCGCGGGGACGCGGGTGACGCGTGCACCGTCGCCGTCGACGGTGAGGCGCCAGGAGCGGCCCTCGGCGGCGTGGAAGTCGAAGGCCGTCGGCTTGTGCGGCCAGGCGCTCGGCGTCGCGCAGACGGTGAACAGGAACTCCTCCACACCGTCGAGTGCCGGCTCGACCGGCAGCGGCTGCGGGGCGCCCCCGGCGAGCTGGGCGTCGTAGGTGTGCACCGCGGTCTCCTGGACGCGGTGCCGGGCGACTCCGCCGGCGGTCCGCGGTGACTGCGACGCGGGCCACCACGTCCAGCAACCGCTCTCCGGTCCCGCCTCGCGCAGGGCGCCCAGCAGGAGCTGCGTCGACGCGTCCAGCCAGGCCAGCAGGGCCTCACGCTCCCGCGGCAGCTCCAGCGCGGCGCGCGCGGCGGCGGCCTCGGCCGGGGGAGCGTCGGCCGGCCCCGCGCCGACGATGGCGGCCCAGAACCGGTCTCCCCCACCCAGGTGCTTCACCAGATCGAACAGCGTCCACCCGGGGCAGCTCGGCACCTCCGCGTCGAGACCGGGCGCGGCGGCCACCACGGCGCGGAAGGCGGTCGACCGCTCATCGATCAGTCGCAGCAGGTCGGGGAACTCAAGATTCTTTTCCACGCCGGATGTCTATCACCGCGCTCCGGCGATCGGACAGCGATTTTTCCCGCTCGCCTGTCGCCACCGGCCGGCCGGCCGCCCGACGGGCGCCGGGGGCCACGCCGAACCGTCCAGCCGTCCGTGACCGTCCTTCCCCGGGTTGCGGGTGCGCGCCTGGTGTTCGGGTCACGGAGTTGTCGTCGACAGACCGTCGGCCTGCGGCAGGAGTTGGACCACGCTGATCCAGGGGGAGTCGGCGCCGGTCTTCTGGAACGCGCGGACTCTCCAGCGTCCCGCGGGCAGGGGGGACGGGGACTTGTTCCGGCTCGCCGCTGCCGTCCGGGTAGGGCATGCCGAGGTTCCTGCCGGCCTCGGCCGAGTCCATGAGGACCGCCGGCCCGTCGGTCTCCCAGAGGCCGCACTCCTCCCACGGTGTCGCCGGGTCGTCCAGCGCGGCTTCGGTGGCGGCGAGCAGCTCGGCGTCGGAGTCGGCGGCGAGCCAGCGCATGAAGACCCTCGGCCCTGGCAGGTAGCAGGTGGTGGCGGGTTCGTCGCCCAGCACCAGCGCGGAGGCGTCGCTGTGACCGCGCAGGCCGATCGCCTCGGCCAGGCCCTCGACCTCGCAGGCCCGGTCGTAGTCGTCGGGCTGGTCGCTGTCACCGGTGACCACGTCGCCCTCGGTACAGCCACCCCAGTGCTGCAGTGCGGACAGCGGGACGACGACCATCGGACCACCCATGGATTCGACCCAGGTCAGATCGAGGGACATCCGGACGTCATGCGGATCGGTACTCATGCGTGCAGTGTGCCGCTGATCGGTGACAAGCCGGGAACCCGAGGGCCACTGCCTGAGTGGGAGGAGGGAGTCCAGGATGGCCGTGGGGCGTGCGGGGACGGTCCTGTTGGCGTTGGGTGGGGTTCTGGTTGTGGCCGGCGGGGTCACCGCGATGGCCCTGGCCCGGGATGAGGGAAGGGCGGTGACGCGCCAGGACCTCCCGCTCTCTCCGCGGATGCGGACCTGGGTCCAGAATCCGGCGGCGTTCGAGGAGTACCTTCGTTCGCACCCGCCGCAGCCCGTCCGCGCGCGCCAGAACAGCGCTGGTGACGAGGTCGACGAGGCGGTTGGCGCGCGGTGCGAGCGCGGGTTGGTCACCGACCCACGCGAGCATGGCTATCAAGGCGAAGAGGTCATCGCCGTCGATGTCGTTCCGGGCCGCGCCGGCGGCCTGGGCCTGGGTGAGGAGCCGGGCACCGGCCGCACGCAGGGTGACGCACGAGGCGTGCAGGGCGGATTCGGGGTCCTCGATGGCTGCCGCCATCAGTACGGTCACCCCTCGGTACTCGGTCGTCCAGGCGACGCAGTCGCGCACCCAGGAGACGAGAGCGTCCTCGGCCATGTGCGCTGCCTCGAGCTCGCTCGCTCTGGTCGTCAGGTCGCCGAAGCTCGCGTGGAGCAGGCCCTCCAGGAGCGCCTCGCGCGTCGGGAAGTGCCGCAGCAGCTCGGGGGCGTCCGTCACCGCGCCCGCGTGATGGAATCCTCCTGTACGGCGGGGCACGGGGACAGGGGGCGCTGTGAGGAGCGGAGACGACACCCGCACGGTGGTTCCTGCCTTCGGCCCCGGGACCAGCGCGGGCGTCCTGCCGACGCGGGCCCTCGTGCGGGAGACCGGGCGGGCCCAGCGGCTCCTGACCGCCGGCCGGTGGTATCCCGCCCCGGCGGACGCCGAGGCAGCGTCGGCCGTCCTGGCCCGATTGAGCGCGCCGCTCCCCACCCGGCGGGGCGGCAACGCGCTGACGCGGGCCGAGGACCGGGACCGGCGCCTGCAGCGCATCCTGCGCACCACGCTGCACCACCTCGACGCGGGCGCCGTCAGCCCGCCTACCGTGGCGCTCCTGGCCGGCGTCGCCCGCGCCCTACTGCCGTGGCACGCCTATCCGAACCCGCCGGGTGCGGCACCAGCCCCCAGGTACGGGACCGCCGCACCGCAGCTGTCGGACGCAGGGGCAGCACCGACCGACGCCGGTGAGGCGCTGCTCCCCGCCCTGACCGCGCTGTTCACGACCCTGGCCACCACGACGTGCCCGGCCGGGGTTCTTCCGTCCGCACCGCCGGTCCCGTCCTGGCGGGTTCGGTACGCGGGCCGCTTCCGCCACTACGGCAAGCCCGCCGCCGGGGTGCGGACGGCGACGACCGCCGCATGCCCGGGCTGCGGGGAGACGGACGGCCCGTGGACGGTCGGGTGCGATTGGCGTTCGATCACGTTGGGCTGCCCGTGCGGGGTGGTGACCGATGACCACGGCCTGGCTTTCTCCGAAGTCTGGCTCCGCTTGCCGGACGTGGAAGTTGCGGTTGGAGGCCCCCACGGTTCGGTCGCGGACCGGGCGCAGGGCGCCGTCGACGATCCACAGCCGTTCCACGCCCGGCTGCGGACATGAGGCGGCTTCGAGGGTGGAACGCGCCGAGGCAGTGGACGATGCAGTACAGCCGCTGTTGAGACAGGGCGCCATCAGCGGCGCGGTGCGCCTGGAACTGTAGGCCGACTGCTACGCGGGGATGTGGGCGCACCACGCGGCCACCACCGCGCAGGCCTCCACCGGCCGTCTGTTGACCGCCTCGCTCCCCGACCAGGACATCGCCCAGGGCCTGGAAACAGCCGCCGCCGTCGGCGACGACCGCATCCAGCAGCAGGCCACCGGGCGGATCGACCGCGAGGCCTGGACCCACGGCCCCGGCGAGTGCGGCGCAAGGCCTGGTTCACCACCGGCTGCCGCACTGGCGGCCTCGCCCGGTGCGACACCCTCTGCGCCGCCACGCTCCAGAACCCCGGCTCGGCTCCGGGGTCTGCGGTCAGGAGCGGCCGCCGGAGCGGGCGGGGACGGGCTCCATGCTCAGGCCCTTGTGGGTGCGTTGGAGCAGCTGGACCAGCAGTCCCTCGGCCGGGCGCCGCTGGGCCAGCAGCCGGTTGCAGTGCATGTGCACGTAGCTGTCCAGCAGCCGCTCGCGCCCGGTGGACAGGTGCCCCGCGTCCTCCAGCGCGCGCAGCCGCTCCGCGACCCCGGCGAGCGCGGCCCGCCGCTGCGCGAGGATTTGCCCGACCGCGCCGCCCAGCAGGTCCGGCCCCTGCGGGGTGCCGAGCAGGTCGCGCAGGCGCCGTTGGCGCACCCGGTAGTCGTCGCCGGCCTGGCGGCGGGCCACCTCGGGGAAGTGTCGGGCCTGCTCGGTGTACCAGCGCAGGCGCTGGGCGGCGTCCAGGCCGAGCCCGGCCAGCAGGTCGTCGGTGCTCACAGCGGCCAGCTCGGTCAGATCACCGTCCACCGGGGAGCCCGGGGAGGTGGGGTGGTGCGCTGCGGCTTCGGCGAGCAGCCGCATCACGGCCCGGCTGTCGGCGCAGAAGACCTCCTCGCTGACGTCGGTCCCTTCCGGCCCGCCGTAGCGCTCGAGTTCGCGCTCGTAGGTGTCGAGGACCAGCCGGGAGACCAGGCCCTGGTCGGTGAGTTCGGCGGCCAGGCGGGCGACCTCCGGCAGCAGGTACCGGGTCAGGGCCTCCGGCTCGCCCTGGAAGCGCAGGCGCAGGTGCGGGTCGGGGTCCGCGTACCGGATGAAGAACCACTGCCGGGCCAGCCCGGAGACCTCCGCCATCTCGCACAGCCGCCTCAACGGCCCCGCCAGCAGGGCGTCCTCCTGGTCGCGTTCGCCGTAGAACTTGGCGAACAGCCAGTCGCTGCCCGGCAGGCGCACCCGCTCGCGGACCGGCACCGGAAGGCCGTCACCGCCCACCGCCACCGGCACCGCCACCGGCACGGGCGCCGGTGCGGGTGCGGGCTCCGCCACGGGCGCCTGCTGCGCGGGCTGCCGCGGCGTGGGTTGCGGGCGTAGGACGAGTGGGACGACGAGTTCGCTCATGAACACGCCGTCGGCGCCGGGCACCCAGGCGTGGGCGGTGTCGGGCAGTGCCTCTTGGAGCAGGAGTACGGCTCCGCGGCTGCCGCGGGCCTCGGCACGCAGCTGCTCGACGTGGCCGGGGTCGTCGAGGTCGAGCAGCAGCCGGTTGTCGGCCATGGTCAGGTACAGGCGTGCCGGGACGTGCCAGGCGGCGCGCCAGGCGGCCACCCGGGCGGCGAACGCCCTGCCCCCGTCCCCGTTGCTGTTGCTGTTGGCGCCGTCGTCGGGGGTGGGGCGCAGCAGCCACCGTGCGGGGGCGAGGACGATGCGGCCGTACTGGACCCGGGGCAGGAACGGGAAACCGGCTGCCGGGCCCCAGTCGAAGGGCGCGAATTCGGGCGAGCCGTCGCGGGCCACCTCGTCCAGGAACCGGCACACCGCGGGTGCCTGGTGGGGGTTGAGCATGTGGCGCGTGGTGGGGCGCAGCTCGGTGCCCAGGCGCCGGGACCGTAGCCGGTAGCGGTCGTCGTGGACGCTCACCAGGATGTCGTCCGGCGTCAGGGTGTGTTCGGCGTTCACTCCGGCGGGTACGTCGAGGACGATCTCGTGGCCGGTGACGGCCGGGCGTACGACCACGTTCGCCATCCGGTGGCTGGCGGGTAGGTAGACGACCTCGGCGGCCGGCGCGGTCCCGGGGCGTGCCCGGTCCTCGGCCTCGGTCAGGGCGCGCAGTGCCGCGGGGCCCTGGGGGGCGAGGAGGTCGGCGAAGCGGCCCAGCGAGCGGCCGGCGCTGCTGGCGCCCAGGTTGGGGCCGACGACGAGCAGGAAGTCCCCGCGGTCCACGGCCCGGCGGGAGGCGGCGGCGACGAAGGCGGACAGCTCCAGCGACAGCGGCGCGCATCCCGGCGCTGCCGCGGCGTCGAGGCTCTGGAGGTCGGCGAGCAGGGCGTCGGTCAGTTCGACCACCCGCCGCCCGTCCCGCAGGGCGCCCAGGGCCAGGTCGGTGAGCGTGTTCGCGCGCCGGGCGGCCGCCTCGGGCGTCGGCGCGGGGCGGGCGCCGTGCGCGTGGGCCAGCGGGCCGATCCCGGTGCGCTCGTCCAGTAGCTCCAGCAGCGGTACCTGCCGGTCGTCGCCGTAGCGTTGGACGAACGCGGCGCGGTGGGCCGCCAGTTCGGGGCCGCCCAGCGGCTGCGGTGACAGGCGCAGCAGCAGTTCCACCGCCCGGGCGCACTCCTCGCCGACCCCGGCGGCCAGCCGCTCGCCGCCCACCGGCCTCGCCAGGTCGCTCTGCAGGGCCGGCCCCCGTGCCGGGTGCACGGCCTCGGCGTGCCTGGCCAGGGCCCGTACCCGCTGGGGCGCCTCCTGCGCCGGGGCGCCGTCGAGGTCGGCCATCTCGGCGAGCAGCGCGCCGAGCGCGGCGGCGCTCGGGGCGCAGGCCGGGCGTCCGGCGAGCCGGCCGCGCAGCTCCTGGGCCGGGTCGGCGCAGGTGAGCGCAGCCCGCAGGTCGGTGACCAGCAGCCGCTGGCGCCACAGCTCCTCCAGCAGCCGCTCCACCTGCTCGGCGCTGCCGCCGGTGTGCTCCAGCAGGTGCCGGCGCAGCACCCCGTACGGGACGGGCCGGCGGGCGGCGCGCAGCGCCTCGCGGACGGCGGTGGTCAGGCGCACCGAACCGGTGTCGGCGCCGGGGCCGTCGGCCAGGGTGAGCCGTCCGTGGCGCTCGACGGCGAGGGCGGCGGCCGTCCACAGGCTGTCGGCGCGCGCGGCGTGGTCCTCGTCCAGGGCCAGGCAGAGCTCGGTCAGCCAGCCCATGTCGGGACGGGTGCGCAGGCGGTCGGCGTCGTTGCGTACCGACAGCGTGGTGCGTTCGCCCCAGCCTGCCAGGGACACCGCGGCGAACGCCCCGTACGGGGTGGGGCGGGTGCTCATCCGGATCAGGTAGCGGGCCAGTTTCAGCTCGGCCCGCGCGGCGTCGCGCGCGCTCGCCCCGGGCCGTTGCAGGGCGTCGAGCAGGTCGGGGCTGCCCACGGCCAGGGCCCGGCTCACGCGCGGGTCGGCGAGGGCGGCGCGCGGCTCGCCCGTCGCGGCGCCCGGCCCGCGGACGGGCAGCAGGGGGGTGCGCACGATCAGCCAGGGCGCCGGCTCGTACAACGGGCCACGCCCGCGCCCGCGCCGGCGGTGTCGCGGCGCCGCCGCACCCGGGGCGGCCGTGCCCGTGGCCGGGGCGGGGGCGGGGGCGGGGGCGGGGCCGGGGGGCGGGGCGGCCGGGGCGGGGCCTGGTGCGGCCGGGTTCGGGTTCGTCATGACAGTGCCACCGCGCGGTCCCACACCGGCTCCTGGTCGGTGGCGGCCGCCAGCAGGACGAGGGCGACCCCGCCCGCTCCGTCGAGGAAGCCGGGCTGGTCGACCAGGTTGCCCGCCGGCTCCACCGCCGCGATCCCCATCGGCCGCGCCGGATCGACGTGCGCCAGGACCTGCTCGGTGAGGTCGGCGGCGGCCCGGGTGAACACGGGCAGCCCGGTGTCGTGGGCGAAGCGCAGCGTCACCTGCAGCAGACCCGCGACGCCGTGGCAGAACGTCGGGGAGTCGATGCGGCGCTCGGCGACGGGCCGGCGGTAGACCGCCTCCATGGCCCGTACCGCCAGGTGGCACAGCTCCTCGTCGCCCAGAGCGCTGCCCGCCAGCCACAGCGCCCTGGCCACACCCGGGCTGCCGTAGCACCACGCACTGCGGGTGGCGAAGCCCGCCCGGCCCTCGCGCAGATGTGGCCCGCCGTCCACGAGCGGCCCGCCGTCCACGAGCGGCACGGCGGCCGGCCAGTTCGGCCCGGCCGCGTCGTCCGCCCGGTGCGCCAGCAGCCACCGGGCCAGCTCCCGCACGGCCTCCTCCAGACCCTCCACCCCGTCCCCGAGGTCCGCGCCGTCCCCACCGCCGTTCCCGCCGTCCTCGCCTGCGGCGTCACCGGCGCCCCGGGCGCGGGTGGCCAGCGCCAGCAGCGCCAGCGGACCGGGGATGCCGTGCGCCAGACCGCAGTTGAGGTTGCCGAACGGATACGCGCGGGCCTGCTCCTCGTCGTGCAGCAGCGCCACCGGGGTGTACCAGGGCGGCACGCTCCCGCCGGAGCCGCCGGGGCGGGTCAGGCCGACGAGCGCGCGCAGCACCGGCGCCAGTGCCGGGTGCGCGGGGCGGTGCGGCCCGGCCGCCAGCAGGGGAGCGGCGATGCCGCTGAGGCCCGAGATCAGGTCGAACGCCGACACCGGCACGCCGCCTGGCCGGCGCAGTGCCGCGGCCCCGGACAGGCACGCGGCCGCGATCGGGGCGTCCAGTACCTGGCGCAGGCGCCGGTAGCCGCGCCCCTCGCCCAGGACGGTGGCGCAGAACGCGACCCCGCTCAGCCCGCCGAACAGGCTCGGCCCGGCGCCGCCACGCTGCTCCAGCGCGGCCACCGCGCTGGCCAGGTGGGCGTGCCCGGTGCGCTCCCAGCCCTCGTCGGGAAAGCAGCGGTGCAGCTGGGCGCAGAGCAGTGCCTGGCCGGTGTCGCCCTGGGCCAGCGACACCGGGTCCCAGTGCACCGAGCCGGGGAACGCGCTCTGCCGGGCGGCGAGTTCGACCGCCGCCCGGACCCGCGGGGGGCTGGTGGCCCGGTCGGCGATCAGCCGGGCGGCGTCGAGGGCGCGCGCCGCGGCCGCCGGTCCCAGCCGGGGCCTCCAGCCGCCGTCGACCGCCGCCGCCCCTGCCGCTGCCGTGGCCGTCGTGCGCGGCGGCGTCGTGCCCGGTGCCGTCATGCCGGGCACCCGGTGGTCAGGCACACCCGGGTGTGGAACTCCCCGGGGTCGGGTTCGCACACCGGGCACGCGGTCGCGCGGCAGGTCACGCAGGTGTCACAGGTCGCGCAGGTGATGCAGGTCTGTCCGCCGTGGGTGAAGCAGCCGTGGCGGGTCTCGAACGGGCCCGCGCAGCGGACGAAGGGCACCGTGTCCTCCACGCACGTGCGCGGTGCGCACAGGGTGTTGAGCTGCGTGGGACAGTCGAAGTCGGTGACGCAGGCGATGCGGGTCAGGAAGTCGGTGGCGCAGCCGCCGAAGGTCCTCGGCAGGGTGCCCCAGGTCGGCACGGTGTCCGGTCCGACGGGCAGCGCCCCCTGCGGGCGGCCCTGCCCCAGCCGCAGGTCGAGGTCGAACTCGTCCACGGGGGCGGCCGTCTGCACCCGGGTGAAGTGGACGGTGGCGTCGCGACGCAGGGTGACGGTGGTGGCGTCGTGTCCGACGAACGGCGGCCGCTCGCCCGGGACGGTGTCCGCGGACAGGACGTCGGCGGAGGCGAACTCGGCGTAGTAGTCGAGCTGTGTGTTGAAGTACAGGCGCCGGAACCCGGCGCGGTCGCTGTCGCCGAGCAGGCCGCTGAGCGTCAGCGTCCTGGCCGGCCGTTCGGAGGGATCCGACAGGTTCCTCGCGACGAAGTCGTCCTGGGGGCGGTCGCCGATGCCACCGGTCCCATCGGGTTCGGAGTTCTTGCCGGCCATGTCAACCTCGGGTGCTACTGGTGGGTCCCGTTCTGCTACGGCGTCCTGGAACCACGTCCTGCTTTTCGTGACTGTGCGTCACTCCCGGTCCTGTGTCTCCTCCCATTGTCGGTCGGCCCGCTCGGACCCGCACGGCCCGGCCGACGGCGTCGTGCCGGGTGTCGTCAAGGCCCGCACCGCGGGTTCGGCCCGCAGGTGAACACGTGCGGGTTGCAGGTGTCGCAGGTGCGGCAGGTGGCCCCGCGGCAGGTGTCGCAGGTGGCGTCCTCGCAGGTGCGGCAGGTGTCGCCGGGGCAGGTCTGGCACGTGGCGGCGAACTCGGTGCGGCAGGGATCGCCCGTGGCGAACCTGCGCGTGCCGCCGGGGACGCCGGGGGAGGCGCCGCACCCCGGGCCCGCGGTGCGGCGCAGGGTGTCCGCGGTGGCGGGTACCGGGCCGGCCATGCGCCGGCAGGTGGCGTCGAAGGTGGCGCACCCCGGGCCCGCGGTGCAGCGCAGGGTGTCGAGGGGGTCGCACAGCGGGCCCGCGGTGCAGTGGAACGTGGGGACGGTGCCGCACACGCCGACCGTGCACCGGCAGGTGGCGTCGAAGGTCGCGCATCCCTCCTGCGCGGTGCACCGGAAGGTGTCCGCCGTGCAGCCGGCGCCGAAGTCCGTCGGGCAGTCGACGTCGGTGACGCACAGGCGCCGGGTGCGGCAGCCGTCGAAGGTCGGCCCCGGCAGGGTGACCGGCCCGGGTGCCCCCGCCCCGGCCCGGCGCGGTCGCTCCAGGCGTAGGTCGAGGTCGAACTCGTCCACGGGGGCGGCCGTCTGGACCCGGGTGAAGTGGACGGTGGCGTCGCGACGCAGGGTGACGGTGGTGGCGTCGTGTCCGACGAACGGCGGTCGGTCGCCTGCGACGGTGTCTGCGGACAGGACGTCGGCGGAGGCGAACTCGGCGTAGTAGTCGAGCTGTGTGTTGAAGTACAGGCGCCGGAACCCGGCGCGGTCGCTGTCGCCGAGCAGGCCGCTGAGGGTCAGCGTCCTGGCCGGCCGTTCGGAGGGACCGGGCAGGTTCCTCGCGACGAAGTCGTCCTGGGGGCGGTCGCCGATGCCGCCGGGCCCATCGGGTCCGGAGTCCTTGTCGGCCATGTCAACCTCGGGTGCTACTGGAGCGGTTCCCGCCGCTTCCCCCTGGTGTGCGGGATGTCGTCAGAACCGGCACCGCGTGAACGGTCCGCAGGTGAACACGTGCGGATTGCAGGTGTCGCAGGTGATGCAGGTGCCCTGGTCGCACGTGTCGCAGGTGTTCTCGCCGCAGGTCACGCAGGTGTTCTCACCGCAGGTGACGCAGGTGGCCCCCCGGCAGGTGGCGCAGGTGAAGCAGGTCACGCAGGTGGCGGCCCGGTCGCAGGTGTGGCAGGTCGCCTCGACGCACGTGACGCAGGTGTTCTCGCCGCAGGTGGCGCAGGTCTGCCGGAAGCAGGTGCCCTCGCAGGTGGCGCCCGCACAGGTGGCGCACGTGCCGTTCTCGGTGAACCCGCACGTGCGCGGCTTGCAGACGGTGAACCCCGTCGGACAGTCGACGTCGGTGAAGCAGGCGAACTCGGTGACGCAGTCGCCGAACGTCGGCCCGGGGCACTCGGCCTCCCAGGTCTGCGGGTCGGCGGGCTGCGTCGTGGGCACCGTACCGGCCCGGCGCGGCTGCGCCAGGCGTAGGTCGAGGTCGAACTCGTCCACGGGGGCGGCCGTCTGGACCCGGGTGAAGTGGACGGTGGCGTCGCGACGCAGGGTGACGGTGGTGGCGTCGTGGCCGACGAACGGTGGCCGGTCGCCTGCGACGGTGTCTGCGGACAGGACGTCGGCGGAGGCGAACTCGGCGTAGTAGTCGAGCTGTGTGTTGAAGTACAGGCGCCGGAAGCCGGCGCGGTCGCTGTCGCCGAGCAGGCCGCTGAGGGTCAGCGTCCTGGCCGGCCGTTCGGAGGGACCGGGCAGGTTCCTCGCGACGAAGTCGTCCTGGGGGCGGTCGCCGATGCCGCCGGGCCCATCGGGTCCGGAGTCCTTGTCGGCCATGTCAACCTCGGGTGCTATTGGAGCGGTCGCCGTCTTGCGCGTCGGCGACGGTTGCGCAGCGTACGCGCCCGACGCGGGGCGCGTGCGGGGTGCGCGCCCGCGGGGGTGGGTGTGCGCGGGGGACGCGCGCGCCGCACCGTCGGCCTGTCAGTGCTCCTGCGGCATGCCGCACGTCACGAGGTTCCAGGCCGTGGGGCGGGGAGCCGTGTGCCGGTCGTGTCAACTCTGTGTCACTGTCGTCGTGTTCTCTTCTTCTATTGTGGGCCGGACCGCTCCTGTCCGCACGGCCTTGGGGCTGCCGGCCTGCCAGTTCCAGGTGGTGATTGTTTCGCGTAGTCGGTGGGCGGGGTCGGGTAGGCGTGCCTGCTTGTTCCAGAGGAGGGTCAGGCGGCGTCGGCAGTGGGGGTTGTCGATGTCGATCCATACGAGCGGTAGGCGGGTGGAGGCGTGTCGGGCGAGGCCGGGTACCAGGGCGATGCCCAGGCCGGCGCTGATCAGTTCGGCGATGGCGGCGGCTTCGTCGCTTTCGCAGACGATTCGCGGTTCCAGGCCGTGGGCGGCGAACAGTCCCTCCAGCAGGCGCCGTTGCCAGTGTCCGGGGGGCGCGGCGATGAACGGCCGCCCGGCGAGCTCCTCGACGCCTACCGGCCGGCCGGTCGTGGCGTGGTGGGCCAGCGGGTCGTCCACCGGCACGGCCAGTCCGACTTCTTCGTCGAGCAGCAGGAGTGATTCCAGGCCTTCGGCGGTTACGGGCTGGGAGGCCACGGCGAGGTCGATGTCCTGGGCCCGTAGCCGTCGGGCCATCTCCTGGGCGGACAGCTGGTGCAGTTCGACCTCCACCCCGGGGTGGTCGCGCTTGAACGCCGCCAGCGGTCCGCTGAAGGCCAGGAAGGTCTCCGAGGCCAGCCGTACCGTGCCCAGCCCCTGTCCGGCCGCCTGGGCCACCGCCCGCCGGCCTGCCTCGAGTTCGCCCAGCGAGCGCTCCACGTAGCCGCGGAACAGCCGTCCGGCCGCGTTCAGCCGCAGCCGCCCGCCCCTCTCGAACAGCGGTGTGCCCAGCTCGGCCTCCAGCCGGGCGACGGAGCGGCTCAACGACGGCTGCGCGACGCGCAGTTCCTCGGCCGCCCGGCTCAGGTGCTCCAGCCGTGCCACCGCCAGGAACTGCGTGAGCGTGTTCAGGTCCAACCCGGGCCCCCATGCCTCCACGGTCATAACGCCATAGCAATACCGATCTTAGACACGATAGCCGTGCCGTCATAACGTCAGGAGCGGCGCCGCGCACCGCCCCGACCGCGGCCCGATGTCAGCGTGAGGAAGGACGCCCATGGCCATCGCCGCCCACAGGACCCCACCCGAGAATGCGGCCCGGTCCGCCGCGGGGGAGCGGACCGGGCCCGCCGGACGGACCCTGCGCGCCTTGGCCGCCGCCCACACCGTCGCCCTCTTCGGCCAGCCCGTCTTCGCCGGCGTCTACCTCAGCGGCGACTACGACGCCCTGGGCTGGCACGCCGCCGGCGCCGACACCGTCACCTCCCTCGGCTACCTCCAGCTGGTCGCCGCCCTCGTGTGCCGCATCCGGCTGCGCCGTTCCTGGCCGCTGGCCGGCGCCTTCGCCGTGGCCGTGGCCGAGAGCGTCCAGTACTTCGCCGGCCTGGGCGGCGCCCTGTGGCTGCACCTGCCGCTGGGCGTGGCGACCATCGCGGCCACCGTCGTGCTCACCATCGCCCTCTGGCGCACCCCGCTGCCCCCGCGCCGACCCGCCCGCCGGGAGGACGACCGTGCCTGAGCCCCACGACCGTCCCGAGCCGCCCCACGGCCGTCCCGAG
This sequence comes from Kitasatospora sp. Xyl93, assembly GCF_055383135.1. Classification (NCBI taxonomy): domain Bacteria; kingdom Bacillati; phylum Actinomycetota; class Actinomycetes; order Kitasatosporales; family Streptomycetaceae; genus Kitasatospora; species Kitasatospora sp. Xyl93. The sequence continues at coordinate 8,253,384 of NZ_AP029185.1, forward strand.
CTGCCCCACGACCACCCCGGCCCCGGCGACCGCCCCGAGCCTTACGGCCGTCCCGGGTCCGGCGGCCGTTCCGAGTCGGGCGACCGCGACCGCCCCGGTGGCGGTCCCCGTCCGCTGGGTCTGACGCGTCGTCAGGTCCTGGGTGTCGGTGGCGCGTTCGGCTTGCTCACCACGGCCTCGCTCGCCACCGCCGCCGCTCTGGCCCGCCGTCCCGCCGCCACCGGTGCCCAGTTGCGCAGCACCGCCGCGTTGCCGCCGCCCTACCGGGTGGCGCTGCCGCTGCCCGCCGTGGCCAGGCCCGTGTCCACCGACGGCGGTACCGACCGTTACGAGATCGTCCAGCGTGAGAGCGCCGCCGAGATCCTGCCCGGCCTCACCACCCGGCTGTGGACCTACGACGGCACCTTCCCCGGTCCCACTGTCGAGGCCCGCCGCGGACAGCCCGTCACCGTCACCCACCGCAACGAACTGCCGGTGCCCACGGTCGTCCACCTCCACGGCGGCCGTACCCCCGCTCACCATGACGGCTATCCCACTGACCTCGTCCTGCCCGCCGCCTGGCCCCAGACCCCGCACACCACGCCCGGCCCGGGCCACGCGGGCGGCCACGCCGGCGGCGGGGGCGGCGCGGACGGTCACGGGGGTGGTCACGCGATGGTCGACCCGCGTGCCGTCACCAGCCGTCTCAGCCGCGACTACACCTTCCCCAACGACCAGCGTCCCGCCATGCTCTGGTACCACGACCACCGCATGGACTTCACCGCCCCCGCCATCTGGCGTGGCCTGGCGGGCCTGCACATCGTGCGCGACGACGCCGAGGACGCCCTCGGCCTGCCCGCCGGCGCCCGCGAGGTCCCTCTCGTGATCACCGACCGCGCGTTCGCCGCCGACGGCTCCCTCGTCTACCCCGCCCTCGACCCCGGTCTGCGTGAGCGACCCGGTGTCACCGGACCCCATCTCGCCGGCGTCCTGGGTGACGTCGTCCTCGTCAACGGCGCCCCCTGGCCCGTCCACGAGACCGACGCCGCTCGCCACCGCCTGCGCCTGCTCAACGCCTCCAACGCCCGCCACTACGAGATCGAGGCCCTCACCGAGGACGGCCGGCGCCTGGACCTGGTCCAGATCGGCGCCGACCAGGGCCTGCTCGCCGCCCCCGTCACCCACCGCAGCCTGCCGATCGCCCCCGCCGAACGCTACGACCTCGTCGTCGACTTCGCCGCCGCCCCGGTCGGCTCCCTGGTCCGCCTCGTCAACCGCCTCGGCACCGGCCGCACCCGCGACGTCATGGCCTTCCGCATCGCCCGCCGCGCGGCCGCCGACGACAGCCGCGTCCCACCCGTCCTGTCCACCGACCTGCCCCGCTGGCGCCGCGAGGACGCCGTACGCACCCGCGACTTCGCCTTCCGCGCCGGCCGCACGAACAACGGCCACGGCTGGCTCATCGGGGGCCGGCCCTTCGACCCCGCCCGCACCGACGTCACCGTCCCCCTCGGCGACACCGAGATCTGGCGCCTGATCGCCGACGTCCACCACCCCGTCCACCTCCACCTGGTGGGCTTTCGCGTCCTCACCCGCGGCGGCCGACCCCCGCTGCCCCACGACGCCGGCCTCAAGGACACCGTCTCACTGCGCCCGGGAGAGTCCGCGGAGATCATCACCCGCTTCGACGGCTACCGCGGCCGCTACCTCTTCCACTGCCACAACGCCGAACACGAGGACATGGGCATGATGGCCAACCTGGAAGTCGTCTGAGACCGATCCGTCCCCACCCGGGGGCACGTGCCGGACCTTCACGGGCCCCTCACCAGATGATCACCGCGCCGCCGTGGTCCCGACCCCCGCCGTACGGGGTGGTCCACTCCAATTCCCTTCGCACACCCCCGAGCTGCGAAAGGCCACCACCCCATGACCCGCCCCACCGCCGACCGGATGCTGCGCGAGGCCGCCGCCCGCCTGGACCGCCGCCGCTTCCTCACCGTCACCTCGGCCGCCGCCGCGCTCGCCTTCAGCGTCGACCTGCCCACCGCCCACGCCGCCGACGCCGACATCGCCCCACGCGCCGTCGGCGCCGACCCCTTCACCCTCGGTGTGGCCTCCGGCGACGCCACCAGCGAAGCCGTCGTCCTGTGGACCCGCCTGGCCCCGCGCCCCCTGGAACCCGGCGCCGGCCTGCCGCCCACCGGCTCCGTCACGGTCGGCTGGGAGATCGCCCGCGACGAGAGGTTCCGCCGCGTCGAACGCCGCGGCACCGCCCGCGCCCACGCCGAGTTCGCCTACGCCCTCCACGTGGACGCCGACGGCCTCGACGCCGGCCGCGAGTACTGGTACCGCTTCACCCTCGGCCCCTGGACCAGTCCCACCGGCCGCACCCGCACCCTGCCGCCGCGCGGCCGCAAGACCGACAGCGCCCGCATCGCCCTCGTCTCCTGCCAGGCCTACGAGGACGGCTACTTCACCGCCTACCGCCACCTCGCCGGCGAGGACGTCGACGCCGTCTTCCACGTCGGCGACTACATCTACGAGTACGCCATCGACGCCGCCGGCGGCGACCGCAAGTACACCGACCGCACCCTGGCCCCCCACTTCAACCACGAGACCACCACCCTGGAGGACTACCGGCTGCGGTACAGCCTCTACAAGAACGACCCCGACCTCCAGGCCGCCCACGCCGCCCACCCCTGGTACGTCACCTGGGACGACCACGAGGTCGAGAACAACTACGCTGCCGCCGTCCCGGAGAAGAACCAGGACCCCGCCCCCTTCGTCGCCCGCCGCGCCGCCGCCTACCGCGCCTACTGGGAGAACCAGCCGCTGCGCATGCCCCAGCCGCGCGGCACCGACCTCACCCTCTACCGGCGCGTCCACTTCGGCCGCCTCGCGCAGTTCGACATCCTCGACACCCGCCAGTACCGCGACGACCAGGCCAACGGCGACGGCTGGCAGTACCCCACCCCCGACTCCCAGGCCACCGGGCGCACCCTGATGGGCGCCACCCAGGAACGCTGGTTCGCCGACGGCCTGCGCCACTCCAAGGCCACCTGGAACGTCGTGCCCCAGCAGGTCGTCTTCTCCCGCCGCAAGAACACCACCGCCGAGCGCTCCAAGCTCTCCATGGACGCCTGGGACGGCTACCCCGCCGCCCGCGAGCGCTTCCTGACGGCCGTCGACCAGGCCGGCGTCCAGAACCTCGTCCTGCTCACCGGCGACGTGCACGTGGCCTACGCCCTGGACGTCAAGCGCGACTTCGACGACCCGAACTCCCGCACGGTGGGCGTGGAGTTCGTCGGCACCTCGATCAGCAGCGACGGCGACGGCGAGCAGAGGCCGTCCAACTGGGCCACCCTCATGGCCGCCAACCCGCACCTGAAGTTCTACGACGGGCGCCGCGGCTACACCGTCCTCACCCTGGACCGCCACCGCGCCCGCGCCGACTACCGGGTGGTCTCCCACATCACCCGCCCCGGCGGCACCCTGTCCACCGCCGCCTCCTTCGCCACCGAGGCCGGCAACCCGGGCATCCGCCCCGCCTGACTCCCGCCCCGCCTGATCCCCGCCCCGGCGCCACCCTGTCCACCGCCGAGGCCCGGTCCCGCCGCCACGAGGGAGGCGGCGGGACCGGGCGCTCAGTCGTCCCCGAGGATCCGGCCGACGACGGTCGCGGCCTGCCGCGGGTGAGCCTCCAGCCACGCGCCCACGTGCTCCCGCACCGCCTCGGCGACGCAGTCGCGCACCGCGGCGTTGCCGAGCACGTCGCGGGTGGAGCCGAGGAACTCGGGCTCGTCGAGCTTCACCGACACCACCGCCGTCAGGCCCGCCCCGACCAGCCCGGCGCCCGGGCCGGTGTCCAGGCCGCCGACCAGCCCGGCGCCCGGCTCGGTGGCGGGCAGGGGGCGGCGGCGGACGTAGGCGTCGATGGCGGCCGCCAGCCCGTCGCGCAGCCCGAGTTCGTGGCTGCCGCCGCGGGGGGTGGGCCGGCTGTTGGCGAAGCTGCGCACCCGTTCCTCGCCGCCGCCGCGCCACCGCAGGGCCACCTCCACCGTCCCCGCCATCCGCGGATCCTCGCCCTCGAAGCCGATGACGTCCGTGACGGCGGGAGCCTCGTGCGGGCCGTCGAGGAGGTCGAGGAGGTCCCGCAGCCCGCCGGGGAAGCGGAACCGGGCCGCGCGCCTGCCGCCAGGGTGGCGTTCGTCGGTCAGTGAGACGTCCAAGTCCCGGTTCAGCAAGGCCAGTTCCCGAAAGCGGTCGGCCAACTCGTCGAACGGCAGCCGCGCGCCGGCGAAGATGTCGGGGTCCGGCCAGAAGGCGATGACGGTCCCGCTGCCGGCCGCCGGCCCCATGGCGGTGAGCGGGCCCAGCGCGGCGCCGCGCGCGTACTCCTGCACCCGGCACACCCCGTCGCGCCGCACCTCGGCCGTCATCCGGCTCGACAGGACGTTGACGACGAAGGGCCCCACACCCACGTAGCCGACCGTCACGTGGTGGCGGCCGCGGGGCCCCGCCTCGGAGCGCATTTGGGTCAGCAGGGCCTCCACGTCCCCCTCGCCCGGGCCGTCGTCGGCGACGCGCACCGCGCCGTCGGCCGTCAGGGTGATCTCGACGCGCCCGGCCCGGCCCGCCAGGACCTCGTTCACCGCCCGGTCGGCGACCTCGAACACCATCTGCGCCAGGCCGTGTTCACCGGTCGATCCGATGTACATGCCGGGCCGCTTGCGAACGGCCTCCCCGCCCTCCAGTACCTGGATGCGGGCGGCGGTGTACGGGTTGGTGTCCTGGCTCACGGGCTTCTCCTCCGAAGGCGGCCGGGCAGAGCTCCACAGCCTAGGCGAATTTCCGCATAACGCCAGGTCAATCCCCATGCGCCAAAGGCGTGGACGGCCGCATGGGCGCCCGGCCCGAGGCACCCGAGCCCCGGCACTGCGGGGTCGGCGCCGCCGCGCGGCCGGGCCACCGTCCGAGCCCCGCACGGGGCCGTTTCACCCACCCCCGAGGACGGCCGATTCCACAAATTTTTCGCCCGCGTCCCGCGTCCCGCGTCCCGCGTCCCGCGTCCCGCGTCCCGCAGACCCGGTGGCCCGGGGCCCGGGTGCGACTGTCACAGATCGGGCCGCTGTCCGGTCCACAGGTGTGACAGGACGGCGCACCCGCGGCGCGCCGTCGACGCCTTCGGTTGACGCTCGTCAACCCGCCCGGAGGAGAACACCATGAGCCGCCGTCGTCTGCTCGGCGGTGGCCGTTGTCGTCACTGGGTGTCCATCGCCTGGCCGATCCGCGGCCGCAGGCCGGCGGGGACCCCGAACAGGTCGCAGATCACCGTCATGGGCAGCGGCAGCGGCAGCGGCAGGGCGCGGCGCAGGTCCACGGTCTCGCCGGGGCCGAGTGTGCGCAACGCGTCAACCAGGGCGGCGGTCGTCGCTTCGATCCGGGGGCGCAGCGCGGACACCCAGCGGGGTGAGGACGAGGGCGCCGTCCGCCGTCGTGTGAAGCGGTGTTCCTCGCCGTGGAGGTCGAAGAAGTTCTGTTGGGGGGCCGGCGGCCCCATCGGCCACCCCTGGGGCACCGAGGCCGGGGCGGGCCAGTGCTTGCGCGGATCGCGTGAGATGCGCGGATCACCGAGGCGCGGGTCACGGACCAGGCGATGATGGCGCCGGGGAGTTCGACCCGCACGGCGGGCCCGGCGCGGTGCAGTTGCGCGCCCTGCTGGTGCAGGGCCTGCCCGGACGTATTCAGGACCGGGGCAGCGGCTGTCGTCCGGAGCCATGGCATCGCTGCTCGGGATCCCGCACGGGTCACCCTGCTGGGCCGCGCCGGGGGCGCGGGCCGTCGTGTCCGGGGCCTGTGCTCCGTTGTGGATTGGCCCGCCGCGGCCGTTGACGGGGTGCCGTGGCCCGGCGCGGAGACGGCCGGTGGTCCTGCGCGGCCGGTAGGGCCGGGTCTGGGCGCTCACGCGGGGCGGAAGGCCTCGTCGGCGGTGCGTGGGAGTCGGCGGGGCCGGTTTCCCGCGCGTGCGGGGGGTGTCGCGTGGCGGCTGGTCTGGACCGTTTGCCTGTGGTCTTGCCCGGGGGTCGTCGGGGTCTGACATGCTGTGCGGGTGTCGAGGAAGCACAAGCGCGCCGTGACCCTGGCGCAGATGGTGGCGGCGCTGCCGTCCCCGGCGGCGGGGAAGCCGGGTGGCGCGCATGTCGGCCCGCCCGTGAGGGCCGGCGGCTTCACGGACGCCGACGGCTGTTGCTGGCGGCTGGCCCGCGGGCCGCTGGATCCCCGCAGGGCCAGGCGGCTGTCGGTCGAGGCCGACATGATGTCGATGGGCACCTGCTACGACGAGCGGGTCGGGCGGTGGCTTCCGCGCTTCCTGACGGCGGGGGAACGCCCGGCCGCGTGGCTCGAAGCGCGTGCCCGGTTCGGTGTCGACGACCTGCCGATCCATGAGGCGTACGAGTTCACCGCGGACGACGGCCGCGTTCTGCTCTTCATCGAGACGTACTGCTGACCTCGCGCCTCGGCGGCTGCCGCCGGGCGGCCCCGCCCCGGCCGTGCCCCCGCCGTCGCCGTCGGCGGGGACACGGCGGGGGTGTCGGGGGTGTCGTCGTGGTCGTGCCCGGGTGCGGTGCACGGCCTCCGCTGCCGGGCCGGGTCAGGGGCGCCGGGCGAGTCGGTGCGGGCCGAGGTAGTAGGACAGGGCGGCGTGTGACGGGCCGTCAGCGATGTCGCCGTTCGTCAGCCGCCGTACCACCTCGGCTTCGGCCACCCACTCCGCGCGGGTCGCCTCGGACACGTCCTCGGGTTCGCCGATCCGGGTGCAGCCGGTGGCGTGGTAGGCGTGGAAGCGGGCGTCGCTGATGCCGGCCATGGCGTCGTACGCGGTCAACGGCTCGACCCGGCCGGGGCGCCAGCCGGTCTCCTCCTCGACCTCGCGGGCGACGGCCGCCGTCGGCTCCTCGCCGGGCTCGGCCCAGCCCGCCGGGACCTCCCAGCCCCAGCGGCCGGTGATGAACCGGTGCCGGTAGAGGAGGAGGAACTCGCCGGCCTCGTTGGTGACGACGGCGGTGGTCGAGGTGCGGGGGTAGCGGACGACGTGGTGGTCGATCCGGCCGACACCGGGGATGTCGACGTCGTCCAGCCACACCTCGACCCACGGGCTCCCGAACACCTGCCGACGCCCGAACACCTTCCACTCCACCGGTAACCTCCCTCACACGCCCCACCGTTGGGATCCCGACTCTCCCACGCCGCGCGGTGACGGGCTCGGACTGCTTCGGGAGGAGACACGGCGGGCACGCCACCATGCCGAGCGGGAGGCACACGCGCCACCCGCTGCGGCGGCCCAACTGCCGTGCGCGGGAAGTCGACTCCGGCGACTTCCAGAGTGTGCCGGGGGCCGTGTTGCCCGTGCGGGGCTGGTCTGCTTCGTGCGCGCGGGAAGTCGATTCGGGCGACTTCCCGCGTGTGGGGGTGGTTCGGGTGAGTGGTGTCTGTGCCCGGCCTATCTGGGGGGTCTTGGTCGTGTCGGCTTTGTACGCGGGTGGTGCCGCCTTGCCTTCGGGGTCGGCTGTTTCGTGCGCGGGAAGTCGATTCTGCCGACTTCCCGCGTGTGCTGGTGGTGGTCGGGTGGTGGGGGTTACCGGCCGTCTGGTGGGGGGTCGGTTGTGCCGCTGTTGCGTGCGGGGGGCCATGTGGCGTTGCTTTCGGTGCTGGGTGAGGCGCGGGGGTTCGCTGATTCTTGAAGCTGGAACGCTCGGAACTCGACCGTTGGTGAAGGTTCAGGTAGCGGTTTGATGCGGGTTCCGGGTTTGATCTTCGAGTCGGGACGAGGGGTTGTCGGCGATGTGACGGCCTGCGGGACCTCGCGGCTGGCCACGTGATCAGGCATTGCGGCACGACGCTCATTTGTGTGAGGACGTCGGGCTGCTGCCCGAGGGCTGAGCCGTGGCCGGGTACTGGGTGTGCGGCGGGAACGCGGTGGAGCGATGGGCCTTCGTCTTGTCGGCCAAGCTGCTGTGCCCGGCTCTGGATGAGATCCGCGGTCTGCTGGACAGCCCGGTGGAGGAGAGCTGGCTGCGGCAGCGGACGGCCGCTCGGACGCCGGGATGCTGTCTGCCCCGCCGGGGTGGGGCAGATAGGTGGGCTCTCAGCTGGTCTGGCCGCTTTGCCCGGCGGTCTGGGTGATGGTGAGGTGGACGAACTCGGCGGGGCGCACGGGTGCGACGCCGATGTCGCAGACGACCTTGGCGTCGGCGATGGTCTCGGCTGTGTTGTTGGTGCGGTCGCAGACCACGTAGAACGCCTCGTTCGGTGTGCGTCCCATGAGGGCACCCTGTCGCCACTGGTCGGTGAGGAACGAGGTCACGCAGTGGCGGAGCGCCGCCCACAGCCGCTCGTCGTTGGGCTCGAAGATCGCCCAGGTCGTGGACTGGTGGATGGAGTCGGAGAGGTAGGAGACCAGGCGGCGGACGTTGAGGTAGCGCCAGTCGCGGGTGGTCGACCTGGTGCGGGCGCCCCACACGAGCGGGCCCCGGTCCGGAAAGACCCGCAGGCAGTTGACGCCATTCGCGTTCAGCTCACCGTGCTCGTCGTCCGTGAGGACGTTCTGGAGCTTGAGGACGCCGCGGAGGTTCTGGTTGGCGGGGGCCTTGAAGACGCCGCGTTCGGTGTCGGTGCGGGCCCAGACGCCCGCCACGTGACCGCACGGCGGCACGGTGCGCTCGACGGCGTCGACACCATGGACGGTGATCCACGGGTAGTACAGGGTGGTGAAGGCGGCGGAGTCGCAGTCGCGCGCGTCGAGCGTGTCGGCGAAGGCCCCCACCTGGGCGGGGTCCAGGCCGGGCGGCGGGTCGAGGATCGCCAGCCGGTTGCTCTGCTCGGTGCAGTGCTTCACGACCTCGGCCATCCTGCTCACCCCCGCGGCGTGGTCGGGCGCGGGGGCCTCCTTCTCGGAGGAGACGTCCGCAGTCATGTCCCAGAGGCTGGGGACGGCGACCATGGTGACCTCGGGAACGGTCTCCAGGCCGGCGAGGCCGGTGCGGGTGTCCTTGTTCCCCTTGAGGTCCTCGGGCGAGACGGCGCTGTGCGGGCTGGTGAAGCCCACCACGTAGCAGGCGTGCCCGCCGTTGGCGAAGAACCCGTACACCGCTTCCGCCAGGGGCAGGCACCGCTGCAGCGTGTGAATCGCGGCCGGGTCGGTCGCGTTCGCGAGGTCCTTGGCAATTCCCGCGACGCTGTAGCGGGCGGCGAACTCCTGCCGGCTCCGGATCTTCTGCGGGACGGCACGTTCGGTGTCGGTGAACGGCGTGGGGCCGTGTCCGGGGCGTCGTCGCCAGAGGTCTTCGTGTAGCCGAGGAACGCCGGTACCGATATGCTCGCCCCGGTGATCGTGCGTACTCCGCTGGGGAGTTCCGTCACGAAGACCCCGGGCGGGTTCTGGCTGGACATCCACACTCCTTGAGATGAGAGGCCCGCTGCTGAGGCGAACGGCAAAGCCGTACCAACCCCAGCGCAGCGCGCCGCCCGGTGCCCCCCGGCGGAGGGCAAACCACCTGTTCGGATGAAGCCTCCGTGTCGGCGCGCCCGAACGCCTTGGCCATTTGCCCCGCCCTGCGCCTGGTGCCGCCGACGTCCAAACGCGGGTCATCGCAGCGCGATGACCGCCTCGCGCCGGGGCGGCCGGCTATCGGGGCAGCTTCGCGGTCCGCTCCGGGTGGGCCGCGGCGACGTACCGCATGGCGGTCTCGTCGTTGATCCCGAAGAGCAATGCCGTGACGACGCTCGTGGTCAGCCAGTGGGAACCCGCGCGAACTCCACTGGTTTCGTGCGTGGGAAGTGGATTCCGTCGACTTGCTGTGGGTGTTGGTGGGTTGGGGAAGGTCTGGCCGTCCTGCGTGGGAAGTTGGTTGTGTCGACTTCCTGTGCGTTGGGGTGGTCGGGGGACTGGTGCCTGGCGCCCGGCCGCCTGTGGGGGAGGTTGGTGGTTTCGGCGCTGTGCGCGGGTGGTGCCGCCTCGCGTTCGGGGCTGGCTGTTCTCGCGCGCGAGAAGTCGATGCCGCCGACTTCTCGTGAGTGCGGGGGTGGTCGGGCGGTCGGGGTCTCCTGGTCGGCTGGTGGGGAGGTCGGCCGTGCCGCCGTTGCACGCGGGCGGCTTCGTCGCCTTGCCGTCGGTGTTGGCTGTTTCGTGCGCGGGAAGTCGGCTCTTCGACTTCTCGTGCGGGCCGGGTGGTTGGGGGTTTCCCGGTTGTTCTGTGTGTGTGGGGCGGCTGGTTGGGGAGGGGTGTTTGGTGTGTGGGGGGATTGGCGGGGCCGGTTTGCCGCGCGCGCGGGGGGCCGTGTTGCCCGTGCGGGGCTGGCTGTTTCACGCGTGGGAAGTCGATTCTGCCGACTTCCTGTGCGTTGGGGTTCGGGTGAGTGGTGCCTGCGCCCGGCCAATCCGGGGAGTGTTGGTCGTGCCGGCTTTGCGCGCGGGTGGCCGCGTCGCCTTGCCGTCGGGGCTGGGTGTTTCGTGCGTGGGATGTCGATGCCGCCGACTTCTCGTGCGTGCGGGGGTGGTCGGGTGGTTGGGGCCTCCTGGCCGTCTGGTGGGGAGGTCGGCCGTGTCGGCTTTGCGCGCGGGCGGCCGTGTCATCTTGCCTTTGGGCTGGCTGTTTCGTGTGGGGAGGTTGGCTCTGTCGACGTCTGGTGGGGGTTGGGGGGTGGGTGGTTGGGGTTTTCGGGTTGTTCGGTGGGGGGTCGGTTGGTTGGGTTGGGGTGTTTGGTGTGTGGGTGGGGCCGGTTTCCCGCGTGGGTGTGGGGGGTTATGTGTGGGTGGTGGTGTGGGTGTGGCGGGTGAGGGAGTCGAGGGTGACGGCGGTGAGGAGGACGGTGCCGGTGATCATGTATTGGATGGCTTGGGTGGCGTGGATCATGTCGAGGCCGGTGGTGATGGTTTGGATGACGAGGATGCCGAGGAGGGCGGTGCGGGTGTTGCCGCGTCCGCCGAAGAGGCTGGTGCCGCCGATGACGGCGGCGGCGATCGCGCTCATGAGGACGTTGCCGCTGCCGAGTTGTTTGTCGGCGGAGCCTTGTTGGGAGGCGTAGAACAGGCCGCCGAGGGCGGCGAGGAAAGCGGCGAGGATGAAGACGGTGGTCCGTGTTCGGGTGATGTTGATGCCTGCGCGGCGGGCGGCTTCGACGTTGCCGCCGATGGCGAGGACCTGTCGGCCGTAGCGGGTGCGGCGCAGGACGAAGTCGGTGGTCAGGACGGCGGTGAGTAGGACGACCAGGGACAGGGGCAGGCCGCGGTCCTGGTTGAGGGTGTAGGCGGTGGTGAGGGTGAGTGCGGCGAGGGCGCCGGCGCGTATGGCGCTGTCGGTGGTGGGGGGTGCGGTGAGGCCGGCGGCGCGGCGGCGGCGGGCGGTGCGCAGGCGGGCGGTGAGGTAGAGGGCGGGGGCGAGGACGGCCAGGGTCCAGGCGTAGGCGATGTCGCCGTCGCCGAGGAAGGTGGTGTCCAGGCTCGCGATGATGCCGTGGTGGCGGTTGTTGACGGTGCCGGCGTCGCCCAGGACCCATTCCTGTAGGCCGTTCCAGGCGAGCATGCCGGCGAGGGTGACGACGAAGGCGGGTACGCCGACGCGGGCGAAGAAGAAGCCGTGCAGCAGGCCCATGGCGCAGGCCGCGCCGAGGGCGGTGAGGATGGCGAGCCACTCGGGCAGGTCCTGGCGTACGGCGAGGACGGCGGCGAGGGCGGCGCTGGCGCCGGCCACCGAGCCGAGGGAGAGGTCGATCTCGCCGAGGATCAGTACGAAGACGACGCCGACCGCGATCAGGCCGGGGCCGGCGATGAAGCGGGTGATGTTGGTGAGGTTGTCGGCTTGCAGGAAGTGGTGGGTGACGGACTGGAAGACGGCCGCGATGACGATCAGGCCGACGACGACCGGCAGTGAGCCGAGCTCGCCGCGGGCCAGGCGGTGGCGGGCGGCGGTGGCGTGGGCGGCCCAGCCCCGCGGGGGCTGGTGCAGCCGCGGGTCGACGGCCGGGACGGCACCGCCGGCGGCGGCACCGGCACCGCCGGCCGGGACGGCAGCGCCACCGGTGGCATCGGCACCGCCGGAGGGGATGTCGGCGGCAGCGGCACCGCTGGAGGGGACGGTGGCACCGCCGGAGGGGGCGGCAGCGGGGACGTCGGCGGTATCGGCACCGTTGGAGGGGGCGGCATCGGCACCGCTGGAGGGGGCGGCATCGGCACCGCTGGAGGGGATGTCGGTGGCATCGGCACCGTTGGAGGGGACAGTGGCACCGCTGGCCGGGACGGCAGCGCCGCCGGTGGCATCGGCACCGCCGGAGGGGACGGTGGTGCCGTCGGTGGGGACGGTGGTGCCGTTGGTGGGGGTGGGTGTTTCGGGGGTGTTCATTCGGCGTCGGCCTTCTGGGTGTGGCGGGCCCGGCGGCGGGCGTGGGCGTTGTCGGTGGCGCCGGTGATGGCGGCGATGATCTGTTCCTGGGTGGTGTCCGCGACCGGGAACACGCCGTTGTTGCGGCCCAGGCGTAGCACGGCGACGGTGTCGGCGACCGCCCGTACGTCGGCCATGTTGTGGCTGACCAGTACGACTGCCAGGCCCTGTTCGCGTAGTCGTTCCACGAGGTCCAGGACTTGGGCGGTCTGTTCGACGCCGAGGGCTGCGGTGGGTTCGTCCAGGATTACCAGGGCCGGTTCGCCGACCAGTGCGCGGGCGATGGCCACGACCTGGCGCTGTCCGCCGGACAGTGCGGCCACCGGGGTGCGCACGTCGGGGATGCGGATGGCGAGGGTGTCCAGCAGCCGGCGGGCGTGCTGTTCCATGGCGACTTCGTCGAGCAGGCCGCGGCGGTGTTTCTCGTGGCCGAGGAAGAGGTTGGCGATGACGTCGAGGTTGTCGCACAGCGCGAGGTCCTGGTAGACGGTCGCGATGCCGAGGGCGGTGGCGTCCTGGGGGCGGGCCAGGCGTACGGGGTCGCCGTGCCAGGTGAGGGTGCCGTCGTCCACGGGGTGGACGCCGGCGATGGTCTTGACGAGGGTGGACTTGCCGGCGCCGTTGTCGCCGACGAGGGCGAGGACCTCTCCGGCGTGGACGGTGAGGTCGACGTCGGTGAGGGCCTGGACGGCACCGAAGCGCTTGGAGGCCGAGCGCAGCTGGAGGACGGGTGCGCCTGTCACGGGAACAACCACCTTGGGGGAGCGGCTACTTGGGGCGGTACCGGGCGGTGCGGGCGGTGCGGGCGGTACTGGAGCGAATCCGGAGCGAATCCGGGGCGGTACGGGCGGTGCGGGCGGTGCCGGGGCGGTGCCTGGGCGGTGCCGGGAGATACCGGGGAGATACCGGGCGGTGCCGGGGCGAATCCGGGGCGGTGCGGGTGATACCGGAGCGAATCCGGGGCGGTGCCGGGAGATTCCGGGGCGGTGCCGGGCGGTGCCGGGGCGGTGCCGGGGCCGTGCGGCGGTGCCGGGTGGTGCCGGGCCGTGCGGGGCGGTGCGGGGCGGTGCCGGGGCGGTGCCGGGACGCTGCCGGGCGGTGCCGGGCCGTGCGGGGCGGTGCGGGGTGGTGCCGGGGTGGTGTTGGGGTGGTGGGGGGGGTTATTTGAGGCCGGCGGCGGCGCAGGCGGCGGCGTAGTCGGCGGTGCAGATGTCGGAGACCTTGTAGAGGCCGTCGGCCAGGACGGTGGTGGCGATGTTGTCCTTGGTGACGATCTTGGCGTCGAGGAGCTTGGCGGGGATGTTCTTGTCGGTGGCGCTGTCGACGCTCGTGTCGGCGATCGCCTTGACGTCCTTGCCGTGGAGGAGGGCGACGGCCAGTTCGGCGGCGGCTTCGGCCTGTGGGCGGTAGGCCTTGTAGATGGTGTAGGCCTGGTCGCCGTTGACGATGCGCTGGATCGCGTCCAGGCCGGCGTCCTGGCCGCCGACGGGGACGGTGATGCCGGCGCCCTTGAGTTGGGTGATGATGGCGGCGGCCATGCCGTCGTTGGCGGAGTAGACGGCCTGGAAGCCGTTCTTGCCGAACTCGGTGACGGCGGCGGAGATCTTCTGGCCGGCGACGGTGGGTTCCCACTGTCCGGACTGCTCGTAGACGACTTTCCTGACCTTGCCGTCCAGGGCCCTGTGCGCGCCGGTCTTGAACTGGGCGGCGTTGGGGTCGGCCTCGTCGCCGTTGATCATGACGATGTCGGCCTCGGCGGCCCGCGGGCCGAGCGCGGCCAGCAGGGCCTGGCCCTGGAGTTCGCCGACCTTCTCGTTGTCGAAGGAGGTGTAGGCGGCGACCGGGCCGCCGGCCAGGCGGTCGTAGGCGATGACCTTGACGCCCTTGGCGGCGGCCTCCTGGACCCAGCCCTGGGTGGACTTGGCGTTGTAGGGGTCCAGGACGATCACCTTGACGCCCTGGGCGAGCAGGGTGTCGAACTGCTGCTTCTGCTTGGCGGCGCTGCCCTCGGCGTTGTTGTACAGCACCTTGCACTGCGCGCACAGGGCCTTGACCTTGGCCTCGATGAACGGCCGGTCGAAGGACTCGTAGCGCACCGAGGAGGCGTTCTCGGGCAGCAGCAGGCCGATGGTGTCCGGGCTGCCGGAGGCGGAGGCCTCGGCCTTGGCGCCGCCGGCCTTCCCGCAGGCGGCGGTCATGGACAGGGTCAGTGCGAGGCCCACGGTGGAGACGAGGGCGCGACGCAGTACGGCATTCATACGGGTGCCTCTCCCTGGGGTCGCCGCGGCGTCGCGGCGGGGTGGGGGGAGTTAAACCTGAGCGCGTACATGACGTCAATAAGTAAAACCAGACTGCCCGCGATCCACCACCACTCGTTATCTTCGTGAACACGCCTGCGGGCGGCGGGGCCGGAGCGGCGGGGCAGCGGGGCGGGCCGGGGGCCCGGGCGGGGGGTGGGGCCCCGGGGCCGGGGCCGGGGGGCCCGAGCGGGGCCGGGGGCCCGTGGCCGGGGTGGGGGTCCCGGGGCTGGGGGTGGGCGCGCGGAGGCGGCCGTGCCCGCCGCTCCCCTCGTGCGGCGGGCCCGGCCGGGCCGGCGTCCGGCCGGGTGTCAGGGGCGGTCGAGCGTGATCGAGTTGATCGGTCCCAGGTCGTAGTACACGCCCTTGGGGGAGGAGAGGTCGTAGACGCAGTCCGCGCCGCCCGCGCCGCGGCACAGCCGGGCGTGCGCGCCGCCGCTCTGGTTGTTCAGCACCCAGTGGTGGCCGTACTGGCCGCTGAGGTTGTGCGCGCGGAGGCGGCCGTGCCCGCCGCTCCCCTCGTGCGGCGGGCACGGCCGGGCCGGCGTCCGGCCGGGTGTCAGGGGCGGTCGAGGATGATCGAGTTGATCGGCCCCAGGTCGTAGTACACGCCCTTGGGCGAGGAGAGGTCGTAGACGCAGTCCGCGCCGCCCGCGCCGCGGCACAGCCGGGCGTGTGCGCCGCCGCTCTGGTTGTTCAGTACCCAGTGGTGGCCGTACTGGCCGCTGAGGTTGTGCGCGCCGTAGCTCCAGTAGACGGCGCTGGGGCTGACGGCCGGGTCCTGGTCCTGCGGGTAGACGCAGACCGCGCCCGACGGGCAGCCCGCCCACTCGCCGTCCGCGGCGCCGGCGCCGCCGGCCCCCGTCGTGGTCAGGGCGGCGGCGGCCAGGGCCAGGACGGTGACGGCACGGGTGATCCTGCGCATGGGGGTTCTCCCTTGGCTGGTACGGGCACCGGACGGTCGATCCGCCCGGTGCCCGTCAGCCTAGGAACCCGGTGCCCGCGGCGGTCCCTGACATCTGACAGGGGCGCGCCTGCTTGCCCGCGGGCCCGACAGGCCCCGCGAGCGCAAGGTCCCGCGAGCGCAACAGGCCCCGCGGGCCCGACAGGCCCCGCCGCCGGGCCCTTGGGTTCTAGTGGTCGTCGCAACACCCGAGCTGAGGGAATGCGATGGACTTCGAGATCCGAGGGGAGCGGAAACCCCCAAGGGGTCAGGAAGCTTCGTGCCGAGCGGGCGGAATACTTCCGGCTCGTGCGACAGGGCTACAGCAACAAGAAGGCGTCCCGGCTGGTGGGCGTCCACGAGCGGACCGGACGCGAGTGGCGCAACGGCCGGACGGACCCGAACAGGTTCCGGGCGCCCGCTCGATTCGAGCGGGCGCCCACCGGCGCGTTCGGACCGTCCCGGTACCTGCGCGAGGACGAGAGGATCCACATCGCCGACCGGCTGCGGGAGAAAGCCACCATCCGTACGATCGCGACTGAGCTCGGCCGGAGCCCTTCGACGGTCAGTCGGGAGATTCGGCGCAACCGCCATCCTGGCAACGGCAGTTACCGACCTCATGCCGCGCAGGCCCGTGCGGACGGGCGGCGTCCGCGCCCCAAGCCGGGAATGATCGCCCTCAACGCGGAGCTGAGGGCCGCGATCCAGGCCGGCCTGGACCAGCGGTGCAGTCCGGAGCAGATCTGCCACGCTCTGCGGGACACCTTTCCCGAGCGGCCGGAGATGCACGCGGCCCACGAAACGATCTACCAGGCCCTCTACGTCCAGGGCCGCGGCGAGCTGCGGCGCGAACTCGCGGCGCCTTGCGCACCGGCCGCGCCCGCCGCAGGCCCCAGCGCCAGGTCAACTGCCGCCAGCCACGTTTCACCGACCCGATGGTCATGATCAGCGAACGCCCTGCCGAGGTGGAGGACCGGGCGGTTCCCGGGCACTGGGAGGGTGATCTGATCATCGGCAAGGACGGCGCCTGCGCCATCGGCACCCTGGTCGAGCGGGCCACCCGCTACGTGATGCGCCTGCATCTGCCCAACGGCCGAACCGCCGAGCACGTGCGCGGCGCCCTCACGGAGACCGTGCGGACCCTGCCCTCCCACCTGGTCCGGTCGCTGACCTGGGACCAGGGCTCCGAGATGGCCGCCCACAAGAACTTCACCGTCGCCACCGGCGTCCCGGTCTACTTCTGCGACCCGGCCAGCCCCTGGCAGCGCGGCTCCAACGAGAACACCAACGGCCTGCTACGGCAGTACTTTCCCAAGGGAACCGACCTGTCCGCCCACGGCCCGGAACACCTCGCAGCGGTGGCCGTCCAGCTCAACGGCCGCCCACGCAAAACGCTCGGCTGGGAAACCCCAGCCGAGCGCCTCCATAAACTCATCGCGGCCTGAACACCGACCACGTGTTGCAACGACCGCTAGAAACTGCCGCCTCGCCGCCGGGGCTGCGGGCGGGGCTACGGCAGGGGCAGCGACCCGGCCCCGGCGACCAGTGCCGGCAGCTCCCGCATGTCCGCGAACGTACGGGTGCCCGGCCCCTGCAGCCACGCCCGCGGCGTCAGCCCGCCGTGGAAGCCCAGCGACCGCATCCCCGCCGCCCGCGCGGCGGCCACCCCGTACCGGCTGTCCTCGACGACCAGGCACGCCGCCGGCCGCACTCCCATCGCGGCCGCCGCGTGCAGGAACAGGTCCGGCGCGGGCTTGCCGCGCTCCACGTCCTGCGAGCTGAAGATCCGTCCGGCGAAACGCGGCAGCAGCCCGGTCAGTCCCAGCGTCGAGCGCAGCCGCGCGTGGGTGCCGGAGGACGCCACGCAGTCCGCCACCCCGGCCTCCCGCAGCGCGGCCAACGCCGCCACCACTCCCTCCACCGGGGCCAGTTCGGCGGCGAACACCTCGTCGTACAGGCGCTGCAGACGCCTGTCCCAGCCCGGCTCCAGCGCCACCGTCGCGTGCGCCTCGATCTCGGCCGTCATGAACGCGTGCGAGCGGCCCAGGAACCGCTCCACGAGCTCCTCGCGCGACAGCGGCCAGCCCGCCTCGGCGACCACCCGCTCGTCCACCCGCACGGCCAACCGCTCGCTGTCGAGCAGCACACCGTCGCAGTCGAAGACCACCAGCTCCACGGGAACGGACATGCCGCCACCCTACGCGGCCCCCGCCCAGGAGCGGGCAGCCCCGGCCCAGGAGCGGGCAGCCCCGCCCAGGGGCCTGTCGGCCCCGGCCCAGGGGCCTGTGTCGGCCCCGGCGCGGTGGAAGTTCGGGGCCGGCGCGGGTCAGGTGGGCCCGGTGCGGGGGATGTTCGGGGCCGGCGCGGGGGCCGGTCGAGGAGAGCGCGAGCGCGCGGCACTCGGCGGTCAGTGCGGGCGGCCCCCGCCCAGAGCTGGCGGCCCCGGCCCTGGAGCGGGTGGCCCCCGTCCCAGAGCCGGCGGCCCCGGCGCGTGGTCAGGTGGGCCCGGTGCGGGGGTCGGTCGAGGAGAGTGCGAGTGCGTGGCATCCGGCGGTCAGTGGGGGTGGCCCAGGTACGGGAAGTGTGGCAACAGGTCGGTGTGCGGGCCGATGTGGTCGCCGGACACCTTCCCGTCGGTGAGCATCGTCAGCCGCGCCGAGGTCACGTCGTCCGTCAGCGTGCGCCCGTTCGGATAGCCCGCCGGACGGGCGCGGTCGTAGCGCAGGATGTCCGGCAGCACGAGCCGCAGCTGCGCCTGCGCCGCCTGCGCGGTGTACCCGCCGAAGTGCTGCAGCTTCGCCGTCCACGGATCCCGGTAGGTGTCCCAGTCGTCCACCGGCTCCCCGGCGTTGTACGCGTCCTTCACGTCCTCCTCGTTGAAGTACGCCGTCAGCGAGGGGTGCGCGCCGCGGTCCACCGACACCAGCCGCCCGTCCTTGCGCACGCTCACCCGCGCCCACACCCCGATCTGCGGCGCCTGCCCGAACGCCGCGTCCGGTGCCTCCAGCACGATCCCGAACACGTTCTTGTCCGCGCCCCAGTCCACCCCCGTCCACTGGAAGTCCTTCACGATCCCGTCCAGGTCCGCGAAGAACGGGTCGCTGCGCAGCCCCGCGCTCACCCGGTACGCCCCCGCCTCCACCACCGCGGGCGTGTCCGTGAAGCTCACCGGCGCCCCGGACACCAGCACCTCGCCGGTCGCCTCCAGCCCGCGCGCCCCGGCACCGGTGGCGCGCCGCACCGTCATGGTCTGCTCCCCGTCCTGCGGCTCGCAGAACGTGAAGCTGTAGGCGAGGTCGGCCCTCCGGTCCCCGTCGGTGTCGATGTCGATCCGGTACACCGCCTGCGGGTGGAAGGCCTGTCCGCCGGACGGCGCGACCGGGTTCACGTTCATGATCAGCACCGTGCGGCCCGGCTCCGGCGCGGCGAAGGCGAACAGGTCGGTCAGGTCCAGGCGCGCGTCACCCTCGGGTGAGCGCAGGTTCGGTCCGCTGAGGTGGTGCGACAAGGCGGCCTCCGGCATTCGAGTGCGTCGAGTGGGTCGAGTGCTCCACACGCTCCACGTGCTCGGCGTGCTTCACACGCTTCGCGTGCTTGCGCATGGACACCCCCGCCCCCCGCGGTCATTGCTAACACGCCCGGGCGGCCCCGGCCCGCCCCGCTGCACCACCCGGGCGAGCGGGCGCGGGCGCGGGCCGGGCCGCTGTCGGCGGCCCGTACTACCGTGCACGAATGACCAGCCCCACCGCCCGCACCACCGCCCGCGCCCGCAGCGCCGTACCCACCTGGCGCGTCACCGAGACCGCCGGCCTGGAGACCTCCTGGATCGACCTCGGCCCCCACGCCCTGACCGCCCATGGCCGCGCCGCCGCCGCCGAACCCGCCCCCTACTGGCTCGACTACCGCCTGGAGACCGGTGACGGCTTCACCACCCGCCGCATGCACGTCACCGCCCGCACCCCGGACACCACCCGCACCCTGGACCTGCGCCGCGACGAGCACACCGGCCGGTGGAGCGTCGACGGCACCGAGCGCCCCGACCTGACCGGCGCCCTCGACTGCGACCTCGGCCTGTCCCCGCTCACCAACACCCCGCCCGTCCTGCGCCACGCCCTCCACCAGCGGCCCGGCGAGCACCACTTCCTGATGGCCTGGATCCGCGTGCCCGACCTGGTGGTCGTGCCCTCCCGCCAGACCTACACCCACCTGCGCCGCCACCCGGACGGCCGCGCCACCGTCCGCTACGCCAGCGGCGGCTACCGGGCGGACCTGCTGCTGGACACCGACGGCCTGGTCGACGACTACCCGGGCCTGGCCCACCGCATCGCCTGACAGGACACCGCCGCCTACCGGGCCCGGGACGGCGCATGCCGAGACCGCCGGGTCCGGGGCGCCCGCCCGCCGTGCCCGGGGCGTCTGCCCGCCGGGTCCGCGCCTCAGATCGCCAGCGGGTCGGCGCACACCGCCAGGTCCGCCACCGTCGCCGTGAACCGCGTCGGCGCCGCAGCCGGTTCCAGTACGTCCCGGGCCGCCCGCCCGCCGGGCCCGGAACGTCCGCCCGTCGGGTCCGGGGCGTCCGCCTACCGTGCCCGGGGCGTCTGCCCGCCGGGTCCGCGGCTCAGATCGCCAGCGGGTCGGCGCACACCGCGAGGTCCGCCACCGTCCCCGCGAACCGCGTCGGCGCCGTACCCGGTTGCAGTACGTCCCGGGCCGCCGTCAGCAGCGCGTTGCGCAGCCGCCCGTGGGCCGTGAGGTAGCCGAGTTGGGTGAGCGCCCGCGACTGCAGCTCCCGCGCCCGCCGAGACCGCCGTGCCCGGGGCGTCCGCCTACCGTGCCCGGGGCGTCTGCCCGCCGGGTCCGCGCCTCAGATCGCCAGCGGGTCGGCGCACACCGCCAGGTCCGCCACCGTCCCCGCGAAGCGCGTCGGCGCCGTACCCGGTTGCAGTACGTCCCGGGCCGCGGTCAGCAGTGCGTTGCGCAGCTGCCCGTGGGCCGTGAGGTAGCCGAGTTGGGTGAGGGCCCGCGACTGCAGCTCCCGCGCCCGCTGCTCCAGCGTCCCGGGCACGGCCGCCGGGACGGCGCACGCCGAGACCACCGGGTCCAGCAGCAGCACCGCCCGCGCGTAGTCCGGCCCCGCACCAACGCCCCCGCCCGCACCAACGCCCGCGCCGACGCCCGCGCCGCCGCCCGCACCCGAGCCCGCGCCGCCGCCGCCTTCGTACGCGCGCTGCGCCGCGTCCACCGCCCGTCGGGCGCCGTCCGGGGCGGCCAGCTCGGTCCGGGCGGTGACGGCCGGGCGGGCCGGGGCCAGGGCGGTGCCGGTCAGCCGGGCCCAGACCTCGCGCACGGTGCGGGAGGGGGTGTCCAGGTAGCCGGGGTGGGCGAGCAGCGGGGCGGCGGGGCCGGGGTCGGGGATGGTGCGGGCGGCGGTGCGGTGGGCGGTGAGCCATCCGCGGACCTGCGTGGCGCCCCATACCGGGGCGCCGTAGGCGCAGGTGCCCAGGGCGGCGGCGCCGAACGCGGTGGCGGTGGCGTCCAGGAGGCCGGCGCGGCTTGGGCCGGGGGCGCCGAGCAGTCCGGCGCCGGCCAGGTGCAGGGCCCGGTGGTCGGGCAGGTAGAGGTTCAGTTCGGCGGGGCAGGCGTGGCCGCCCGCGGGCTGCAGGACCATCCGCACCCCGGCCGCCTCGACGGCGTACAGGCCCTCCTGCCAGGGCACGCCGGCCGCCGAGGCCCAGGCGGGCCAGTGGGCCCGGGGGGTGGGGGCGCGCAGCGGGCCGCCGACGGTGTCGGTGGGGGCGAGGAAGTCGGGCCGGCCGGTGGAGACGGTGCGCCCCAGTTCGCAGCCGACCAGGCCGCGCGGGCCGACCTCCAGCCGGGTGCCGTAGGCGTAGTCGAGGAGGCGGGCGGTGTGGGCGCCCGCGGTGACCTGCCGGTGCACCGCGTCGGCGAGGAACCCTTCGGGCGCGTACACCGCGAGGTCGGCGGGCAGGCCGGCGCGGGCGCCGGCGAACAGGCCGCGCACGCCCCCGAAGTGGTCCACCCCGCTCTGGGTGTGGACCACGGCCCGCACCGGCCGCGCGTCCCCGGTGGCGCAGCGGTAGAGGGCCAGGGCCGCTCGGGCGGTCTCGTAGGAGCCGAGCGGGTCGATCACCAGCAGGGCGTCGCGGCCGGTGGCGACGGTCAGGTTGGCGAGGTCGTAGCCGCGTACCTGGTACAGGCCGTCGGCGACCTCGAACAGGCCGCAGGGCAGGGCCAGCCGGCCCTGGTGCCACAGCGGCGCCGCCACGGTGGCGGGGGCGGCGCCGGCCAGGAAGCCGAAGGCGCCGA
Organism: Kitasatospora sp. Xyl93; assembly: GCF_055383135.1. Lineage (NCBI taxonomy): Bacteria > Bacillati > Actinomycetota > Actinomycetes > Kitasatosporales > Streptomycetaceae > Kitasatospora > Kitasatospora sp. Xyl93. The sequence continues at coordinate 8,275,367 of NZ_AP029185.1, forward strand.
AGTGCCAGACCGCCTCCCGGCCGTCTCGGGACGGCAGCGCGCGGTAGGGCGGGGCCGCGAGCAGCCCGCGCCGGGCGCCCTCCAAGTCGGCGGGGGAGGCGGGGAGTTCCTTGGCGCCGGCCAGGTTCCGCTGCGTGACGTACGCGCTCGGTTCCACGGGCACGAAGGTGTCGGCCACGGGCTTGCCTCCTCAACGGCGAAACGGACCGCGGTGCGCTGCCCGCGCACCGCAGACCGCCGACACTAGGGGTGACGGGCCGGACACACAACGGCAGGGGCGTGCGCGATGCGCAAGGAGCGGGGACAGGGGCCCGGCGTCACCCGATCGGGTGGCGGGCACGGCCGTTGCCCGTGCCGTGCCGGGCACGTGGGTAGCGTCGGGCCATGATCGTGGAGTCGTCAACCGGCGTGACGTACCGACGATTTGACTTATTGTCATAGAGGTAAAGAGGCATCGTCGCATGGCAGAGAAGCGCCTGAAGTCCTGGGGCAACAACCGCTCCGGCCAGCTCGGGGACGGCACCTGGGCCGACCTCCGCACCACGGCCACCGCCGTGCTCGGGCTCACCAGCAGCGAGGTGGTGAAGATCGCCGCCGGCGGGTTCGGCCCCGCCGCCGGCCACGGCCTGGCCCTGCTGACGGACCGTACGGTGCAGTCCTGGGGCGTCAACGGCGCCGGCCAGCTCGGCGACGGCACGGTGTTCAGCCACAACGCGCCCGGCCAGGTCGTCAACCTCACCGACGCCGTCGAGATCGCCGCCGGCGGCGCCCACAGCCTCGCCCTGCTCGGCGACGGCACCGTGATGGCCTGGGGCCAGAACAAGCACGGCCAGCTCGGCAACGGCACCGGCGCCGACACCAGCATGCCCACCCGCGTCGAGGGCCTGACCAAGATCGTCGCCATCGCCGCCGGCCTGCACCACAGCCTGGCCCTGCGCGAGGACGGTACCGTGTGGGCCTGGGGCTACAACTTCAACGGCCAGCTCGGCGACGGCACCTGCTCCAACCGCGCCGTCCCCGCCCCGGTCACCGGCCTGAGCGCGGTCAGCCGCATCGCCGCCGGCGCCGGCCACAACCTCGCCCTGGTCGGCGCACCGGGCCCCGGCGCCACCGTCCGCGCCTGGGGCTACAACGCCACCGGCCAGCTCGGCGACAACACCACCATCAACCGCTTCACCCCGGTCACCACCCAGGCGACCTGGAGCGGCGGCGTCACCCAGATCGCGGCCGGCTGCAACCACAGCATGGCCGTGGTCGACAGCGACCACCGCCTCAAGGCCTGGGGCCAGAACACCGCCGGCCAACTCGGCGACGGCACCACCGTCTTCCGCGTCCTGCCCGTCACCGTCCCGGGCCTGACCGGCGTACGGCTGGTGGCCGGCGGCCGCGAGCACACCGTGGCCCTGTCCGGCACCAGCACCGTGCACTCCTGGGGCAGCAACGGCTCCGGCCAGCTCGGCGACGGCACCACCACCGACAGCAGCACCCCGGTGCCCACCCTCACCGCCCTCACCGGCATCGACAAGCTCGCCGCCCCCGTCGGCGGCGACTTCAGCCTCGCCAACTGAAGCGCCTCAACCGTGCCCGGCCGCCCCTGCTGTCACAATGCGCGTGAACGCTTCGTAGCCGCCACCACGCAGACAGTGAGGTAGTCATGTCGAAAGTCAAACTGAGCACCAACCACGGCGACATCGTTCTCCGGCTCGACGCGCACAAGGCCCCCGCCACCGTGGAGAACTTCCTCCAGTACGTCCGGGACGGCTTCTACGACGGGACGCTCTTCCACCGGGTCATCAACAACTTCATGGTCCAGGGCGGCGGCATGGAGCCCGGCATGCGCCAGAAGAAGACCCGCGCCCCCATCCAGAACGAGGCCGACAACGGCCTGAAGAACACCGAGTACACCGTGGCGATGGCCCGCACCGGCGACCCGCACTCCGCCACCGCCCAGTTCTTCGTCAACGTCGCCGACAACGACTTCCTCGACCACAGCGGCAAGAACCCCCAGGGCTGGGGCTACGCCGTCTTCGGCGAGGTCGTCGAGGGCCAGGACGTCGTCGACGCCATCAAGGCCGTGCCCACCGGCTCCAAGTCCGGCCACCAGGACGTCCCCAAGGACGACGTGGTCATCGAGAAGGCCGAGATCGTCGAGTAGCGCCCGGGCAGCGGCAGGAGCGGGACGCCGGCCCGGCCGGCCTCCCGCTCCCCGGCCGCCGCCCCCGGCCGCCGCGCGCCCCACCACCCCCACCCCGGCCCGCCCACCCGCCGGCCCGTCCGCCCGCCTCCCGGCCCCGGCCCGCCCGCCTCCCGGCCCGCCGGCCGCCGCGCACCCCCGCGCACCCCCGGCCCCGACCCGCCCCCTGGCCCCCGCGCACCCCCGGCCCGCCCACCCGGGCGCCCTGCCGCCCGCCCCGGTGCGCGGCGCCCCGCGCCCCCGCCCCGGCCCGTCCAATACTCACCCGACGAGGCGCACGGCCGCGCCACCCGGGACCAGGGAGGACCCCCATGCACCGCCGCACCGCCGCCAGGCCGGGACACCGCACCGCCGCACCCCTGCTGGCCGCCCTGCTGCTCACCGGGTGCACCTCCGCCGCCGCCACCGACCCCGCCGCCGCCCCCAGCCCCTCGGGCGGCCCCGGCGCCTCCAGCGCCCCGGCGACCGCGCCGCCGGCGCCCTCACCGCAGCTGACCGACCAGCAGGTGGCCACCGCCGTCGACCGGATCGACGCCTACGTCCAGGACGCGATGCGCAAGACCGGCGTCCCGGGCCTGGCCCTGGCCGTCGTCCACAAGGACAAGGTCGTCCACGCCAAGGGCTACGGCGTCCGCGAACTCGGCAAGCCCGACACCGTCACCCCCGACACCGTCTTCCAACTCGCCTCCGTCTCCAAGCCGATCGCCTCCACCGTCGTCGCCGCGGCCGTCGGACAGAAGGCGGCCACCTGGGACGACCCCGTCTCCGCCCACGACCCCGGCTTCACCCTCGCCGACCCCTGGACCGGCGCCCACGTGACGATCGCCGACCTGTTCTCCCACCGCAGCGGCCTGCCCGACCACGCCGCAGACCTCCTCCAGGACCTCGGCTACCCGCGCGACTACATCCTCCAGCACCTGCGCGACCAGCCCCTGGCCCCCTTCCGCGCCCACTACGCCTACACCAACTACGGCCTCACCGAAGCGGCCGTGGCCGTCGCCAAGGCCAAGGGCACCGCCTGGGAGGACCTGTGCGCCGACGCCCTCTACAAGCCGCTCGGCATGACCGCCACCAGCTCCCTGCGCTCCGCCTACGACCACGCCGCCAACAAGGCCGTGCCGCACGTACGCACCGGCGACGACAGCAGCAGCAGCGGCGGCAGTAGCAGCGGTGGCAGCAGCGGTGGCAGTGGCAGTGGTGGCTGGCAGGTGAGCACCACCGAGAACGCCGACGCCCAGTCCCCGGCCGGCGGCGTCAGCTCCACCGTCCAGGACCTCGCCCGCTGGATGCGCCTGCAGCTCGCCGGCGGCTCCTTCGAGGGCCGGCAGGTCCTCGACACGGCCGCCCTGAGCCAGACCTGGCTCCCGCACAGCCTCTCCAACCCGCCCGCCGCGCCCGCCGGCAACCCCGGCCAGTACGGCCTGGGCTGGAACGTCGGCCGCGACACCCGCGGCCGGCTGCGGCTCAACCACTCCGGCGGCTTCCTCCTGGGCGCCGCCACCGTCGTCACCCTGCTGCCCGCCGAGCAGCTGGGCATCGTCGTGCTGACCAACGGCCAGCCCACCGGCCTGCCCGAGGCGGTGGCCGAGGAGTTCTACGACCTCGCCCAGGAGGGCCACGAGACCGTCGACTGGCTCGGCTTCCTCGGCAAGGTCATCCCCGCCGCCCTGGTGGCCGGCACCTCGCCCACCGACTACACCAAGCCCCCGGCCGGCGCCCCCGGCGCCAAACCCGACGCCGCCTACGTCGGCACCTACACCAACGGCTACTACGGCCCGCTGACCGTGACCACCGGCAACGGCGGCGCCCTGGTGATGAGCCTGGGCCCGGACAACCTCCAGTTCCCGCTCCAGCACTACGCCGGCGACGTGTTCAGCTTCCGCACCCGCGGGGAGAACGCCGTCGGCCTGTCCGGCGTGACCTTCACCGCGGGCGACGACGGCAAGGCCGCCAAGGTCGTCGTCGAGCAGTTCGACCACGACGGCCTGGGCACCTTCACCCGCAGCTAGCGCCCCCTAGCCGGTGCGCGTCGCGTACATCTCCTGGAACAGCTCGAACCCGCCCTCCGGGGAACCCGGCGAATCCACAGCGCCCACAGCGCCCGCAGCGCCCGGGGAGCCGGGGGAGCCGGGGAAGAGGGGAGCGTCGAGGGAGAGGGGAGCGTCGGGGGAGCCGGGGGAGAGGGGGGGAGGCGCTGAAGCCCTGCCAGCGGAAGGAGGTCGGCGTGACCTCGGTGAACGTCCACCGCGAGCGCCGCCCCTGGGCGTCGGTGCCCTCCTGGACCATCCCGCCGGCCCCGTCGCCACGGCCGACCTGGGAGAAGTACGAGGGAAGCTTCGGCGAGATCCACGTGATCCGCCACAACCCGGTCGTGACGTCGTACATGCGCAAGGTCGTGCCCGGGAAGCGGCCGTGGAAGTCCGGGCACCAGAGCACGTCCTGCACCACCCGGCCGCCCAGCGCCCAGCCGAAGCGCCACTCGCCCGCCGCGGTGCGCCACCGGCCGTCGGGGAACAGGTACCGGTTGCGGATCTCCCACGTGCCGACCAGCCGGCCGTAGAGCATCAGCGCCTGCGCGTGCTCCGGATCCGGCCCGTTCGCCGACAGCAGCTCCAGCATCGGGTCACCGGACGGGCCGTCAGCCATCAGTAGTACCCCTTGGAGCCGTCCAGCAGCTCCCGGACGATGTCGGCGTGCCCCGCGTGCCGGCCCGTCTCCTCCACCAGGTGGATCAGCATCCAGCGCAGGTTGGCGCCACCGGTACGGAAGTCGGGGTGGCGGCCGACGTCGTCCAGGCGGGCCGCCGCGACGATCTCGTCACTGCGCGCGCACTGGGCCTCGTACTCCGCGAGCAGCTCGGCCAGCGGACGCCCGCCGGTGTGCCAGTCCGCGTCCTCACCCGACCCGTCGAACACCGGGTGCTGCGTCTTGTCGCCGCCCAGGAACAGCACCTCCAGCCACAGGTGCTCCGTCCAGCGCATGTGGGACACCAGGCCGGCCATCGTCATCGCGGGCGAGGTCGGCAGGACGCAGCGGTGCGCGTCCTCGTCGCTAAGCCCCTCGCACTTCCACCGCAGGATCTTGCGCTGCAGCTCCAACCAGCCGACGATCGCGGTGCGTTCGTCCGCCAGGAGCGGGGGCCGTTCCAGTTCCGAAGCCATGGCGGTGCACCCTACCCAGCCGCCGCGGCGTGCGCACCGCATTTTTCCCGGCGCGGGCGGGCGCAGCGCGCGGCCAACCCGGCCCGCCGACCTCCCGCACCGGGCCCGGCGCCCTCAGCCGGTGTGCAGCACCCGCAAGCGCCCGGGCGCCGCCGGATCCCGGTCGACGACCTGCACCGGCGGCCACGCCCACTGCCACACACTGCCGCCCGGCTCCCGGGAGAACCGGATCCTGCCGCGGGTGCCCTCCACCGCCAGATGCGGCCAGGACGCCGCGATCCGCGCCCGGTGGGGCCCCTGCGAACGCAGCACCTCGGCCAGCACCACGACCGTGTCGTACCCCTCGAAGGCGACGAACGACGGCTCCTCGCCCAGCCGTTCCCGCAGCGCCGCCCCCACCCGGGCACCGAGCGGGCCCAGCCGCTCCGGCAGGTAGCGCAGGAACGGCACACCCGCGCCGTCAGCGCCCAGCAGCGCCGCCCACTCGGCGAACTCCGGCTGCCCCGCCGGCGCGCCGACCAGCACCCCCGCCAGCCGCCCGTCGCCGCGCACCGCCCTGATGAGGGACACCGCCGGCTCCGGGTGGCCGACCAGCAGCAGCACGGCCGTCGCCTCCCGCCGCACCAGCTCCTCGCACACCGCGGCGGGGCAGAGCACGGCCGCGTCGACTTCGACGACGGCGCCGCCGTGCGGGGCCAGGCACTCGCGCAGGACGCGCGCCCCCGACGCCCAGTAGACGCTCGGCTGGGTCACCACCGCCACCCGGCGGTGGCCCGCGCCGAGCAGGAACTGCGCGAACACCCGCCAGCTGTGCGACTGCGCCGGACACAGCCGCGCCACCCACGGCGTCGGCCGGTCGGTGAGCGCGTCGAGCACCGCCGACGTGCACAGGTACGGCAGGCCCACGGCATCGGCCCCGGCGGCGACCGCCCGCGCCACGACGCTGTGGTACTCCCCGGCCAGAGCCGCCACCCCCAGGCCGGCCAGCTCCTCCACCGCCTCGGCGGCCCTGCGCGGATCGGCCGCGGTGTCCCGCACCAGCAGCTCCAGCGGCCGCCCGCCGATCCCCCCGGCCTCGTTGACCTCGCCCACGGCCAGCTCCAAACCGGCGAGCACGTGCCGCCCCGCCTCGACCCAGCCCGGCCGGGACAGCGGAACGAGGGCACCGATGCGCACCGACGGACCCTCGCCCCGCCGCGCTCCGGTGGCCGACGGCGACGGCGACGTACTCATGCGCTGGCTCCCCCGCGTGACGACCCGGTCGGCGCAGACCGCGCGGACCCGTGCAGGCCGCGCGGGCGGCCGGACCCGCCGAACCGGCGGCCCGCACCCGTCGCGTCCCGCCCACCGCGAGCGCACCTGCGCGATCATGCGGGCCCATTGCACCCACCACCGCCACCCCCCGGCAAGCCGGTTTTCGGCCGCGCCGCCGGCGCCCGCCCCTGGCAGCCGGCCCCGGGCGCGGCCCGGACGGCGGGGGAACGTCGGCCTGCCGTCCAGCGGCGGCAGGCGGCGGGCCCGGCACCCGTCGCAGCCCTCGCCGTCATCCGAGGGACAGCCTCGGCTCGGCAACTCCGCCAGGCCGCACGGCGATCGCGGCGAAACTGGCCGTCCCCTCGGGAACCGGCCTGGGTCCGGCCCGGACGGCGGGGGAACGTCGGCCTGCCGTCCAGCGGCGGCAGGCGGCGGGCCCGGCACCCGTCGCAGCCCCGCTGCCCGCCGAGGGGCAGCCTCGGCTCGGCAACTCCGCCAGGCCGCGCGGCCAACGGGCCCCAGCACCACTGCCCGACTCTCGGGAACCGGCCCAGTCGACGGGGGAACGTCGGCCTGCCGTCAGCGGCGGCTGGCGGCGGGCCCGGCACCCGTCGCAGCCCCGCTGCCCGCCGAGGGGCAGCCTCGGCTCGGCAACTCCGCCAGGCCGCGCGGCCAACGGGCCCCAGCACCACTGCCCGACTCTCGGGAACCGGCCCAGTCGACGGGGGAACGTCGGCCTGCCGTCAGCGGCGGCTGGCGGCGGGCCCGGCACCCGTCGCATCCCCGCCGTCATCCGAGGGACAGCCTCGGCTCGGCAACTCCGTCAGGCCGCAGGGCGATCGCGTCCAACGGCCCCGGCCGCCACCACTGGCCGCCCCTCAGGAACCGGCTCGGCCCGACCCCCACGACCGGCGAATGTCGACCTGTGGTCACGCAAGTGTCGCCCCGCGCAGCCCAGGACGCGGAGCACTGGCAGGGACGGGAGCCGACATCCGAGGAACAGCCTGTGCTCGGCAGCTTCGCCAGGCCGCGCGGCGATTGCGACCAACGGGCCCGCCGCCACCACTGGCCGCCCCTCAGGAGCGGGGCCTGGGCCGGGCTCGGACGGCAGGGGAACGTCGGCCTGCCGTCAGCGGCGGCAGGCGGCGAGCCCGGCACCCGTCGCAGCCCCGCTGCCCGCCGAGGAGCAGCCTCTGCTCGCAACTCCGCCGGGCCGTGCGGCGATCGCGGCCAACGGGCCCCGCCACCACCACTGCCCGCCCCTCGGGAACCGGCCCGGACGACAGGGGAACGTCGGCCTGCCGTCAGCGGCGGCAGGCGGCGGCCCCGACACCCGTCGCATCCCCGCCACCCGCCGAGGGGCAGCCTCGGCTCGGCAACTCCGCCAGGCCGCACGGCGATCGCGGCGAAACTGGCCGGGCCCCCTCGGGAACCGGCCTGGGTCCGGCCCGCACGGCAGGGGAACGTCGGCCTGCCGTCAAGTGGCGGGCCTGGTACCCGTCGCACTCCTGCTGCCGCCCGAGGAACAGCCTCGGTTCGGCAACTCCGCCGGACCGCGTGGCGATCGCGGCGAACGGGCCCCCGCCGCCCCCACCACTGCCCGCCCCCTCGGGGGAGCGGGCCCGGGCCCGGCCCTCACGACCGGCGAATGTCGACCTGTTGTCACGCAAGTGTCGCCCCGCGCCGTCCAGGACGCGGAGCGCTGGCAGGGACGGGGTCCGGTGCCCGAGGGACAGTCTCGGCTCGGCAACTCCGCCAGGCCGCGTGGCGATCGCGGCCAACGGGCCCGCGACCTCCATCCAGGAGGACGCCCCCCTGAGCATCGGCAGGAAGCTCGCCTCGACCACGGCCCCGATCGGCACCCTTGCCCCGCCGGCCCGGTGCCCCGCCCCACGCCTCGCGCTGCGTCAGGAGGGCGTCGAGGTCGAGTTCGGAGCCGACGAGGGTGAGCTTGGTGACGGAGCCGAGTGCTTCGGCCCGGTCGTCGCCGAGGTCGAGGTGGTACGTGGTCATGTCCGGATCTCCAGGTGGCGCGGGCGGCGGGGTCAGTACAGCTCGGGGGAGGTGCGCACGGGGATCCTGACCTTGAGGACGGTGCCGTCGTCGAGGAAGAAGATGACGCGGGCGTTGTCCCCGGGGGTGATCAGGCGGGTCGGCTTCTCCAGCAGGAGGTGGTACTGGCCCGGCACGAAGGCGAACCCGCCCTTGGCGGAGAGGGTCACCTTGTCGAGCTTGACCGTCTTCGAGCTCTCCGCGTCGGTGACGGTCTGGTAGATCGTGATGTTCCGGTAGTCCGGGCTCTTGATCCTGGTGATCTCGTAGCGCTTGTCGGCGGAGTTGTCGAGCGTGATGTAGCCCGCGGCCGGCAGGGCGTTCGGCAGCCAGCGGATCCAGGCGGACTTGTCCCTGACCTTGATGTCGGTGGTGACCGGAGTCTTCATGCGCTGTGGCTCCCCTCGGCGTGGCCGCCGTCCGGCCCCGGGGCGGCCGGCACACCGCGTGGCCGAACGATCACGCAAGGAGGGTCGCGCAAGATCACCCGATCGGGTGGAGGCAGGGCCCCGCCGCCCCTGTGGCGGGGCGGCGGGGCCGTCAACCGGGCCCGGCCGGAGCCGAGTTGGGCGGGAAGCCGGCCGGGCCGGCTTCCCGCTCCCCGCAACGTCCTAGAAGAACCAGACGGAGAGCCGGGCCGTGCTCGGGGCGACGTCGCAGAAGTAGCCGACCGCCTGCCCGCGGGCCACGTAGGCCTGCCCGGCGGCGTCGCACGCCGCGCCGCTGGGGTACAAGCCGACGTAGGTGTAGCCGGTCGTCCTGGTGGTGGACGCCTGGGCGGCGGGGGCGGCCGCGAGGCCGCCCCCGACCGTGAGCAGTGCGGCCAGGGCCATGCTGGAAACCGCTGTGCGAAGTGCCATGTCGGTGTCTTCCTCGCTCCGGGGAGAACGCCGCAGTCCGCTTCCCGGCGTTCGGCGCAGAGCCTTCCGGAACCCCGGATTCGAGGCAATGGTAGAGACCAATTTGGCAGAAAACAGTCGATCACCGGGGCCGGCCCGTCCCCGCGCCCACCCGGCGGGTCGACCACGGCGGCACACGCGCCCCGGCTACGGCCGGGTGCAGGTCGGGTCGGTCTGCGGCAGGCGTCCGCCGGCCAGGTAGGCGTTGACCGCTTCGTCCACGCACGCGTTGCCGTAGAGCCCGTAGAGCCCGTGCCGGTCGGCGCCCCGCAGGGTGAGCAGCCGCGAGCCGGGCAGCATCGAGTGCGGCGCGACGCCGTCCCGGTAGGGGGTGCGCGGGTCCCCGGTGGCGGCGAGGATCAGCACCCGGGCATCGCGGCGCACCTCGACGGGGGGACCGCCCGGCAAGTCCCGGAACGCGCAGGGGCTGATGTCGTCGAGCAGCGGTGCGAACAGCGGGTGCTCGGCGCGGCCTCGCTCGATCCGGCGCCAGTACTCCTGCGGGTCGCGGGCGGCCGGGCCGTCCGCGCACAGCACGGCCCGGGCGCTGCCGGCCGGCGAGGACCCCTGCGCGGTGAACAGCAGGCGCAGCAGGGCGGTGGTCGCGGCCGAGGGCGTGACCGGCCGGCCCGCCGCGGCCTGGGCCGGCTGCGCCATCTGCTCGGCGAGGGCCGCGCGTTGCGGGTCGCAGTCGTCCGCGAGCGCGATGAACAGCAGCACCGGGACGCGGGTGTGGTCGGGTTCGAAGGCGTCGGCGCCGCTGCCGACCAGGAGTGGGCGGGCCGCGGCCGCCTCGACCGTGCGCAGGATCCCGGCGGTCACCTCCTCGCTGGTGCGGCCGAGCCCGTAGCGGTCGTGCCGGGCCGCCGCCCGGTCGGCCCAGTGGGCGAAGGCGTGCTCGTTCTCCGCCACCGTGTCGGGCAGCAGCGCGGGCCCGGTGTGGCGCGGGACGGTGGCGCCGTCCAGGACCACCCGGTCGAGGCGGCCGGGGAACAGCTGCGTGTACACCGTGCCGAGGCAGGTGCCGTAGGACAGGCCGAGGAAGGAGATCCTGCGCTCGCCGAGCGCGCCGCGGGCCCATGTCCATGTCCCGGGCCGTGGGGACGGTGCCCGCGTAGGGCAGCAGGTCGCCGGCCGCCGAACGGCACCTGGCCGCGAGGTCCCGGTGGAGGGCGGCCTGGCGTTCGAAGGAGGCGCGGCCGGTCCCGGCGCAGAAGAGGCCGCCGACGGGCCGGCCGCAGTCCAGCGGGGTGCTGCGGCCGGCGAAACGCGGGTCCGGGCCGACGGTGTCGTAGCGGCCGGCGGTGTCCTTGAGCGCGGCGCGCACCCGCAGGGGCGCGCCGAGCGTGGGGGCGGCGGGGCCGCCGTCGTCGAGCGGCGGCGTGCCGATCCGGTGGCGGGTGTCGGTGGCCGCGATCCGGGAGAGCGCCGGTGTGAGGGTGCGGCCACGGGGGTCGGCGTAGTCGAGCGGCACGGTGTCGTCCGCGCAGCGGGCGCCGGCCTGCCGCAGTGCGGCGCCCACCGGGTCGTCGGGGCCCTGGAGGCAGCTGTGCCGGCCGAGGCGCTGGTGGTAGTAGCGGGCGAGCCCCGGCGCGGGGGCGGGGGATGCGGGCGGCGCGGCGGCGGCCACGGTCAGGCCCGCCGCGAGGGCGAGGCCGGCCGCGACGGTGCGGCGGCGGTGGAGGGAGGGCATGAGGGCTCCTCGACGGCTGTCGGATCCGGTCGCAGGAGCATCCCCGCCCGCCCCGCCCGGCCGCGCACGGGGCGGGCGGGGCAGCCGGACGGACGCCTCCCGTTCCCTCGCGGTCCCCGCCGGTCGAGAAGCGCGGAAATCCGTGGACGGACCCGCCGAAGATCACCTATCGTGTGTGGACCACGCCCTGAGACGGACGGAAGGAGGCGAGTGCCGTGCAGTTCACACCATTCCAGCGCTCCCTCGTCCACTGTCCCGGCGTGGTTCGTCAGTTCTGACCGGGAGCGCCCCAAGCAGGCCCGTATCCCGGAGGAATCCATGACCGACCTGGTCATCCGCGCGCTCTGCGCGAGCGACGCTCATCTCTTCGACGCACTGCCCGACCCCCTGGGCGCCCGTGAAGGCCATCGGCGTACCCGCTTCCGCCCCGACTGGAAGCGCGTGGCCCTGCGCGACGGCGAGGTCGTCGCACGCGGCGCGTGGTGGGGCGGCCCCGACGACTCGGAGCCCGTCAACATCAACTGGTTCGACGTCGCCGAGGGCGAGGAGGAGGCCGGAGCCGAACTCCTGCGCTCCGCTCCCTGGAAGGTCGAACTCGAGATCAACCTGCCCGGCGGCTGGCGGGAGCAGGCCGACCTGCGCGCCGGCGCCGAGGCCCGCTTCGCCGCCGCACGAGCCGCGGGCTACGAACTGCTGGTGGAACGCCTCCTGTACCGCTGGACCCCGCAGCGGGGCCTGCCCGAGCGGCCCGGACGCCTGCGCTTCGGCGCGGAACCCGACGACGCCGTGTTCTTCGACGCGTTGCGCCGCATCCACTCCGTCACCCTGGACGCCCACGCGCTCAGGGCCATCGAGGAGGGCGGCCTCGACCGGGCCGCCCAGGAGGAACTCGACTTCTTCCACTGGTGCCCCTCCCCGCGCGAGTGGTGGCAGACCGCCCGCACGCCGGAAGGCGAACTGGCCGGCATCCACATCCCGGCCCACAACCCCTCCGGCCCGACCATCGGCTTCATCGGAGTCGTCCCGGAACAGCGCGGCCGCGGCTACGCCTACGACCTCCTCGCGGAGTGCACCCACCTCCTCGCCGAACAGGGCGCGGAGTTCATCGGCGGGGCGACGGACCGGGGCAACTACCCCATGGCCGCGAACTTCGCCAAGGCGGGCTTCCCCGTCATCCGTGAACGCATCAACTTCCTCCCGGCGGACCACGCCGCCTGAGGAGGAGCAGCACGCGGTGAGCGGTCCGGTGCCGAAGGCAGGCCCGGACCGCTCATCAGGCGTCGAACTCGCCGGTGCGGACGGCGGTGACGAAGGCCTGCCAGGCGGGGGAGGAGAAGAGGAGGGCCGGACCGGAGGGGTCCTTGGAGTCGCGTACGGGCATGACGCCGGCGAAGCCGTCGGCGACCTCGACGCAACCGTTCTGGCCCCCGCTGTAGGTGCTCTTTCGCCAACCAGCGTGAGTCAGGTCAACATCCATCCTCATAGCCCTTCCGTACCGCACGGACCATCCCCATCGATGCGGCCTGATTCAGTGCCTCGATCTGAAGGCGATCGTAGCCCCTGGACAGCGGAAGGACAGTGTTGATATCACGATCAAGGTAGCCCCGAACCTCCGTCTCGCCGTATCCGAGCAGCTTGCGATCCGGCATGGTCAGCAAGGTCACATGGGAGCTGAACGGCCGGTCCTCGCCCAGCGAGTACGGGGCCACCTGGATGAGGACGTTCGGCATCGTGGCCAGTTGTTCGAGGTGCAGTAGCTGTTCGATCATCACTGCTGTCCCGCCGACAGGCCGCCGCAGACAGCTCTCGTCGAGAACCGCGTGAACCAGTGGCGCCGGTACGCGGGTCAGGAGCTGCTGGCGCGTCATGAGGAAGTTGACTCGCTCCTCGGCTTGCTCAGGAGTCGCCGTTCCGCGCCTGACATTGGCCGCCTCCCAAGCGCTGGCGTAGGCCGGGGTCTGTAGCAGCCCGGACACGATGTCAATCGAGAACAGCCTCACCTCTTCCGCCCGGTTCTCGAAGTTCGCGTACTCCGGGAAGCCCGGAACGAGCGCGGTGTGCTTGTGCTGCCACCACATCAGCATCAAAGTCCCGCCCGTTTCCAGGACTTCGTCGGCCTTGGTAGCAAACTTTTCACTCGGCGGTCGGCGCGCAAGTTCAACGAAGGAGACGTACGACGCGCTGACCCCGCACTTGCGGGCGAGCTGGTGCTGCTTGAGGCCCTTCGCCCTTCGTGAGTTGCGGAGTTGGATGCCGAAGGGGGCCCAGGGGCTGGACGACGGGTCGATCTCCTTGATGTTCACCATGGGTGCTCCGACTCAACGTGGGCTCGAAGTCAAGTTGTTTGGCGCTACCGATGCTAGGCGACCTTGCGCCACCATGTGCACAGAACGTGAAACTCCGATCGCAGAGAGTTCCCCCATGCCCCACGACCAACTCCCCCGCCTCCACGGCTACGGCGTCCGCTGGGACCCGCAGGCCGACCGCTACCGGGTCCGCAACGAGCTCACCGGCGAGTGGCTGCGCCAACCCACCGGTGAACTCGCCTCCTTCACCTTCTTCGGGGACGCCTACAGCGCCTGGCGCGCCTTCGAGGTCCACAAGCGGCCGGGGGAGTGACCACCGTGTCCTCCACCCTCTCCCGCGCGACCGCCGAGCAGCGCCGGCAGGCCGCCGAGGTCCTCGACGACCTCACCACCGTCCTCGCCCTCGGCGGCGTCCGGCTCCCCACGCTGGAAGTCGACTGGGACACCGGCCGGCTGACGTGCAGCTACCTGCTCCACCTCACCGCCCGCCCGCTCGACCTGCTGCGCATGGTCGACCTGCTCCGCAAGGGCCTGCGCTACGAGCGTCTGACCTGGGACGACTGAACTCCCCCGCCGTGTCGAGAAAGTGACCTCCCCCCGTGCAAGACCCCCGCCTGCTCGCCAAGCCCCCCGTCTGCCGGCTCGGCTGCCTCGTCCTCGTCCGCAACCAGCGCGGCGACGTCCTCCTGGTCGACCCGGACTACATGGACGGCATGATCCTCCCGGGCGGCTCCGCCCGCCCCAACGAGCCCCCGCACCTGGCCGCCGCCCGCCACCTGCACGCCGACACCGGGCTGATCGCGCGTCTGACCGACGTCCTCGCCGTCGACTTCACCCCGGCCGACCGCTACCTGCAACGCCTCAACCTCGTCTTCGACGGCGGCACCGTCCCCGACAGCACCCGGATCACCGTCCCGGCGCAGCGCAGGAGCGGTCTGCTGGGCGCCCGCTTCGTGCCCGCCGTCGCCCTGCCGGACTTCATGGCGCCCTCCCAGGCCGCCCGCGCGGCCGAGGCCCTCGTCAACCGCTCCCTGCCCGTCCTCCTCCACGGCCAGCGCGCCGCCTGACCCGACCTGCCCCGACCTGCCCCGGCCCGGCGCGGAAGTTCCGCGCCGGGCCGGGGGTGTGTGCGCCGCGCCGTGGGCGTGCCGAGCCTTCAGGGCCGGGAGGACGTCACCTGCGCGGCGATGGCCCGTGCGCACTCCATCGCCTCGGCGTGTGTGGTGTCCACCTCCAGGTCGTAGACCACGCCCCGGTGGACCGCATCCGCCTGGGACGCGGCCATCCCGATGATCCGGTCGCCCCGTGCGACCTCGCGGTCCGCGGCCACCGCACTGTCGCACCGGACGCCGACCCACAGCACCCGCAGACCGTGCAGGGCCTTGTGCCACCGCTGCTGCGAGTGCGCTCCGCTCAGGAACACCTCGTCGACGACGACCCGGGCGCCCGCACGGGCCATCGCGGCGATCCCCTCGATCCACGCCGCCTCCAGTGCCCGCAGTTCCGGCCCGACGACCACCTCCCCGTCCGGCGCGAATTCGATCCCCGCGTCCGACGCCTGCAGGGACGCCGGTGCCGCGTCGAGCAGCGTGTCGACCCCGAGGACCAGCCACGGATCCGGCAGGACCGCCTGCAGGCACCGGGCGATCCCGGACTTCCCCGCGCTGGAACCACCGTTGAGAACGATCACTTCAGTCATCACCACGCCACAGTAGGGGCGCCCCCGCGATCCCCGAAAAGATTTTCCGCGCGGGCCGCCCGCCTCCCGCCACCCGGTGACCTGCCCGGTCGCCGGCTCCGGCCGTCGGGTGGGGGCATCTGCCTTCCCCCGTACGGCGGATGAGGGTTCTCCGAGGGTGCTTCTCAGGGTCCACCCGGATACCCCTCGGGGTGCGGCAGGCCCGAGACTCGACCCATGCGCATCACACGGGCCGGTTGGGCCGTCATGACGGTGCTCTCCACCTTCATCGTCGTCAGCTCCGTCAAGTACTTCAGCTTCGACCCGGCGGCGTACTTCGCACACCAGCGCGCCACCTACCTGAGCCACCAAGTCCCGCTCGGCGTCCACGTGTTCGGTGCCGTCACGGCGCTGGCGGTCGGGCCGTGGCAGTTCTCCGGGCGCCTGCGCGAACGCCTCCCGCGTTGGCACCGCCGGATCGGCGTCGCCTACCTGCTCGCCTGCCTGGTCGGCGGGGTGGGGGCGCTGCTGCTGGCGCCCGTCGCGTACGGGGGCGCGCTCTCGGGGGCCGGCTTCGCGGGCCTGGCCGCGGCCTGGCTGGTGACCGGCGGCGCCGGGCTGCGGGCGGTCCTCGACGGCCGGGTGGCCGACCACCGCCGCTGGATGATCCGCAGCTTCGCGCTCACCTTCGCCGCCGTCACCCTGCGGCTGATGCTGCTCGCCGCGACGACGGCCGGCCTGGACTTCCGCGCCTCCTACACCGCCATCGCCTGGCTGTGCTGGGTGCCCAACCTGGCGCTGGCCTGCTGGTTCACCCGCACCCGGCGGGCCCCCGCGCCGGCGTGAGCGGGCGGCGCCCGGTTCCCCGCCGCCGCAGTGGCAGTGGCAGGGGCAGGGGCAGGGGCAGGGCAGTGGCCGGCGCCGGCGCCGCGCCCCGCGCGTTAGCCCGGCCGGGCAGCGGTGTTCCGCTGCCCGGGTAACCGGCTACCCGCCCGGAAGGCCGGCCCGGTGGTTCGGGTACGCATCGGTGTATGCCGACGGGGAGTCAGATCCCGTCGACGGACCCCGAGAACCCTTGAACCATCAGGAGGCCTCCATGGCCCGCACCAAGCCCCTGGTCCTGACCGCCCTCGCCGCCGTCGCCGTCCTGGCCGCGAGCACGGCGGCCGCCGTCGCCGACGACAAGCCGGCCGGGAAGCCCGTCGACAAGCCGGCCGTCGTCGTCCCCGACGACCAGCCCCCCGTCGGCCCCTCGCTGCTGGCCGCGCACACCCCGGTCTCCGGCACCCCGGTCAGCGTGGCCCCGGGCGCCAACGGGATCGCCACCGTGACCTGTCCCTCCGGCCAGGTGCCCACCGGCGGTGGCGGCCAGACCAGCGCCTTCCGGATCTTCTTCACCGACTCCTACCCGAGCTCCGGCAACTCCTGGGTCGTGCGCGGCACCAACACCGGCACCGCGACCGAGACCATCTCGGCGACCGCCATCTGCACCATCCCCTGACCCGCGGGACGCGCACGCCGAACGACCCGGGCCCGGCTGTCGGGCCCGGGTCGTCCCGCGTCCCGGGCCGGCGTCCCGCGTCCCGTTCGCCGCGGTCACCGCCGGTCACTTCGGTGACGGCAGCAGCCCCACGTCCGAGACCGGCCCGAGGTGGGCGAGCTTGTCGGGGTTGGACACGGCGTGGACCGCCCGCACCGCGCCGCCGGCGTCGATGTCCAGCTCGATGACGCTGGCCACCCGCTGCTCGGCGTCGTACAGCACCGCGCCCGGGCGGCCGTTGACCCGCGCGGGGACCAGGCGCACGCCCAGGCGGCGGATGCGGCGCAGCCCGCCGACCAGCAGTTGGGCGACGCGGCGCGGGTCGGTGACGCACTGGGCGAGCGCGCGGGCCTTGCCGCCGCCGTCGCCCTGGAACACCACGTCGGGGGCGAGCATGGCGAGCAGGTCGTCCAGGTCCCCGCCCTCGGCGACCTCGAAGAAGCGCCGGGCCAGCTCCTCGCCCTGCGCGCGCCGCGCCGGGGCGGCGGCGAGCGCGCCGTCCTCGGGCGCGGCCAGGCGCTTCCTGGCGCGGGTGAGGATCTGACGGCAGTTCGCCTCGCTCCTGCCCACCATCCGCGCGACCTGCGGGTAGTCGTACCCGAACGCCTCGCGCAGCGTGAACACCGCCCGCTCGACCGGGGACAGGGCCTCCATCAGCACCAGGAACGCCATCGACAGGGTGTCCGCCAGCTCGGCGTGCTCGGCCGGGCCGGGACGCTCGGCGGTGGTGACGACCGGCTCGGGCAGCCACTGGCCGACGTAGGTCTCGCGGCGCACCCGGGCGGACTTCAGGTGGTTGATGCCCAGCCGGGTGACGGTCGTCGTCAGGTACGCCTTGGGGTCGGCGACCGCGGTGCCGGCCTGCTCGGCGCGGGTCAGGTTGAGGAAGGTGTCCTGGACGAGGTCCTCGGCGTCGCCGACCGAACCCGTCATCCCGTAGGCGATGGAGAACAGCAGCGGCCGGTACCCGGCGGCCGCCGACACCGCCGTACCCACCGCCGTACCCACCGCCGTACCCACCGCCGTACCCACCGCCGTCCCCGCCGCCGTTCCCGCCGCCGTTCCCGCCGTCGGTCCCGTCATGGAATCCCCCTTTCCGAGCGTGCCCAGCAGGCTATCCGAGGCCCGGCGCCGCCCGTGCGCGGGTGGTGTGACGCAGGTCACGGGGTCGGGGGCGGCGGGAGCCGTCACAAAGCGGCGGGCTGTCCTGTCTTCAAGGGCAGCAACGGCACACACGACCGAGGAGCACACCATGGAACCCCGCCTCGACCCCTTCACCAGCCCGCTCATCGGCAAGGTCTTCAAGCACCTCATCGCGGCCAACAAGCCCATCGCCGACTCGACCCTGCCCTACGCCGTCCAGGAGCTGGTGCGGATGCGCGCCAGCCAGATCAACGGCTGCGGCGCCTGCCTGGACATGCACTACAAGGAGGCCGTCCACGCGGGGGAGGACCCGGTGCGCCTGGCCCTGGTCGCCGCCTGGCGCGAGACCGACGTGTTCACCGACGCCGAGCGCGCCGCGCTGGAGCTCGCCGAGGAGGGCACCCGGCTCGCCGACGCGGCCGGCGGGGTCAGCGACGAGGTGTGGGAGAACGCCGCCAAGCACTACGACGAGGAGCAGATGGCGGCGCTGGTCAGCCTGATCTCGCTGATCAACGCCTTCAACCGGGCCAACGTGATGATCCGCCAGCCCGGCGGCGGCTACCAGGTCGGCATGTACGGGCACTGACCGGACCGGCCGGACCGTACGCCGAGGGAGGGAAGGGGAGCACCGTGAACGTCGCGCTGTGGATCGTCGCCTGCCTGCTGGCCACCGCCTACCTGCTGGGCGGCGCCCTCAAGGTGGTCGCGCCGAAGGAGCGGATCGCCGCCGCCGGGCCCAGCGGCCACTGGGTGGAGGACTTCAGCCCCGGCGGGGTGAAGGCGATCGGCGCCGTCGAGGTGCTGGCGGCCGTCGGGCTGGTGCTGCCCGCCGTGCTCGGCATCGCGCCGGTGTTCGTGCCGCTGGCGGCCGTCGGCCTGGTGCTGCTGATGGCCGGGGCGGCGGCGGTGCGCTGGCGCCGCAGGGAGTACCGGCTCGTGGCGGTCGACGCGGTCTACATCCTGCTGGCCGCCTTCGTGGCCTGGGGGCGCTTCGGTCCCGAACCCTTCCTCAACTGACCCGCCGGGCACGGCCGGTGGGGCAGGCCGGGACCGCCCGGCGGTACGGCTGCGCACCCGCGGCGGCGCCGTACCACCGGGCGGCCCCGGCCGGAACCGTTCGGTGGATCACTCGTACGGGTGAACATCGCCGGTGCGTCCCGGCCAACGGGACCTCGGCGCGGGCGCGGGCTGCCACGATCGCGGTCGTCGCGCCCCGCGCCCGACCGACGCCGTGAGAGAGGCAAGCCCCATGTCCGAGGAGACGACGCGCCGGATCGTCCTGGTCCGCCACGCCAAGGCCGAACGGTCCGACGGGGACGACCACGAGCGCCCGCTGGCCGAGCGGGGCCGCAAGGACGCGCCGGTGGCCGGCCGCTGGCTCGCCGGCGCCGGCATCACGCCCGACCTCGCGCTCGTCTCGAGCGCCGCGCGCACCCGCGAGACCTGGAAGCTGCTGGCCTCCGAACTCCCGGCCGGGCCGCGGGCCGTGTTCGAGGACCGCCTGTACGAGGCGAGCCCCGGCGAGCTGATCGCGGTCCTCAACGAGACCTCCGACGAGGTGCACGACCTGGTCGTGGTCGGCCACAGCCCCGGCGTCCACGCCCTGGCCGACGCCCTGGCCGGCGAGGCCGAGGGGGACCTGCCGGCGCGGATGAACCGCTCCGGCTTCCCGACCTGCGCCGTCGCGGTCCTGACCTTCGCGGGCAGCTGGAAAGCCGTCGAGCACGGCGTCGCCCGGCTCGTCGCCTTCTGGGCGCCGCACGCCTGACGCCCGGCCCGGGCCCGATTGCCTCTTTCGAGTGACCGGCGGCGCGACACCCGTTCCGCAGACCGGACGTGCGACATGGTGAGCCGGACACCCGTCGTGTCAAAGACGTGTACCGGAAAGGGACAGGTGGGTTCCGTGGTGACCAAGGCAGAGCGCGACCACTTCCAGGCGATGTTCAGGAAGCTCGACGCCGACGGTGACGGAGTGATCGAGCAGGTCGACATCGACCAGCTGGTCCAGGAGATGCTGCAGCGCTCCGGCGCCGGCGCCCCGGGCACGGAGACCTGGCGGAGGGTGACGGGCCTGGGCAACCGGCTGTGGCGGGAACTGCTCGCCGCCGTGGACGAGAGCGGGGACCACCAGGTCACCGCCCGGGAGTTCGTCGCCGCCTACCGCAGTCCCGACTTCCTCGACCGGGTCGCCGTCCCGTTCGAGCTCGCCGTCCTCGAGGCGGCCGACACCGACGACGACGGCAGGATCTCCGTCGGAGAGTGGCTGACCTGGCAGCAGGCCAAGGGCATCGCCCTGGCCGAAGTCCTCGACGAGTTCCGGCGGGTCGACGCCGACGGCGACGGCTACCTCACCCGGGAGGAGTGCGCCCAGCACATCAAGCAGGTGTACACCACCTGAGGTCCGCCCCGGCGCCGAACCCGGCGCCGGCAGGCCGGCGTACCGGGACCGGCCCGGCAGGGTCGGCGCCCGTACGCCGGCCCGGCCGTTCACCCCAGCAGCGCCGCCACCGCCCGCGGCGTCCAGTGCCCGGCCGCGCCCGGGCGGGTGGCGAGGTAGCCGGCCGCGCGCCAGGGCCCCCAGCCGTGCGACTCGGCCAGGCCGGCGGCCAGGGTGCGCAGGTAGGGCGGGGTGGGGGCGTTGAGCTCGGCGCCCGCCACGCCCCGGGAGGCGGTGAAGGTCAGCAGCGGGTGCCCGTCCAACTCGCCGACGTGCAGCAGGGTTTCGTAGCGGCCCGGCCCCAGCTCGGCGCGCCCGGTGGCGAGCACCGGGGCGAGGTCGAGGTCGGCGCCGGGGCGCCGGCGCATCTCCTGGGCGGCCAGGTCGCTGAACTGCCCGGCCGTCAACAGGTAGGCGCGGCAGGGCACGTTGCCGGGCGGGGCCGGGTCGTAGAACGCCGAGCCGCCGCCCCAGGTGAGCGAGAGGTCGGCGAAGTAGAGCGTGCCCGGCAGCGCGGTGGCCACCGTCCGGCGCGGCAGGCGCCGGTCGCGGCCGCCGGGGTGGTCCTGCGCTCCGCCGTCCGGGCGGCCGCCGCGCAGGTAACAGGCGAGGCGGGCGGCGTGCAGGTTCGAGCCGTACGCCACGTACCAGACCAGCGCGCCCCCGTCCGGGCCCCTCGCCGCCGATCCCGGCGCCCCGGTGTCCACCACTCCCGCCACTCCCGCCACCGCCTCTCCCGTCGCACCGCCGCGGTGTCCGGCGATTACCGTTCACCGGCGGGAACGAGCGAAAACCCGCGAAATGACGTTCGATTCATGCCGTCGCCCGCCGCGGCGGTGGTGTGACGCGGATCACCTCCCGGGGGCGATGAGTCCGCGGCGCGGTCACGGTCCACCTCCGTGACCGCACCGCTTCCGCCGTGCCCGACCGACAGGAACCGCTCATGACCACCCCCGCCGCCACCCCCGCCGCCACCCCCGCCACCCCCGCCCCCGCCACCCCCGCCGCCCCCGCCGCCAAGGGCGGCCCGGCCTCCTACTTCCCCTCCATCGAGAAGAAGTACGGCCGCCCCATCGAGGAGTGGAAGGACCTCATCCGCACCTCCCCGCTCGTCAAGCACATGGAACTCGTCGCCTGGCTCAAGACCGAGCACGGCCTCGGCCACGGCCACGCCAACGCCCTCGTCGCCCACACCCTCGCCGAGAAGACCGCCTGAAACCGCCCGGCCGCGGGGCGAGGGGATCACGGCCTGCGGGCCACGAAGACGAACTCCCGCCCCGGCCGGTCCGGCGCGTCGCGCACCTCCTCCACCGCGAAGCCGCAGGCGGCCAGGTCCCGCCCGACCTCCTCCCGCCCCCGGAACCGCAGCGTCGAATCCGAGGACAGCACCTGCCCGTCCGCGGCGAAGACGTACGTCCACCGCAACGACACCAGCGGCCCGTCCACCGCGACCAGGTCGACCCAGCTCTCGACGGACCCGGCGCCCGGCACCCGCGTCACCCGGCGGGAGCGCTCGCGCGTCCACCCCTGCCAGGCGCGGGCGGCCGGGTCGCGGGTCTCGAAGACCAGCCGCCCGCCCGGCCGCAGCGCCCCGAAGGCGCCCCGCAACGTGCCCCGCCACGCGCACGGCCCGGTGATCGCCTGGGCCACGTTCGCCGTCATCGTCACCAGGTCGACCCGCAGCGGCGGCAGGCCCATGGCGTCGCCGTGGATCCACCGCACCTTCCCGGCACCCGGCTTGGCGCGCGCCACCTCCACCGAGGCGAGCGCCGGATCGACACCCACGACCTCCACACCGCGCGCGGCCGGCAGCAGCGCGAACACCCCCGTGCCGCAGCCGATGTCCAGCACCCGGCCCGCCCCGAACTCCTGCGCCATCCGCAGATACGCGTCGAGATCGCCGCGCCCGGGCTCCAGCCGATCGTAGAGCGCGGCCAGCCGCGGATCCCCGAACTCCTCGTCAGCCATGGCACGACCGTAGGCGAGACACCCGTCGGCGGGACACCCGTGAGGGAGACACCCACCCGGCACCCCGAGAAACCCACCCGGGCACCCTACAGGTCTACACCACTGCGTCCACGGCTGGCCGAAACCGGCCCCACCTCCCGCCGCCCCCACCGCCCGGCTACCCGGGTGCTCAGCCGTCCCGCGAGCGCCTCGGGCCACTCGGGAAGGGCCCGTCGGGTTCCGGCCGAAGCCCCCGCCCCCGCTTGTCCGTCGGCGAACCGAGAGGGAAGAGTGGGTCGGGCCGGCCGGCGATCGTGTCCAACTCCCTTGCCAACGAGAGGACATCGTGATGACCGACGACGTGTACGAGCCCCCGGTGCTGATCGAACTCGGCGACTTCTCGGACCTCACCCGGGGCTTCGACTTCGGCAACCAGTCCGACGTCCACGGCTACTACCTCGTCCCCTGAGGACCGGGCCGTGAGCGGTCACCGACGGACCTGGTTCGTGGTCCTGCCGGACACCGAAGCCGCAGCCGCGGTGGCCGCGGTGTGGGGCACGGCCGACTGCCGTGCCCTGCACCACCCCAGCGGACGCCCCTGGATCCTCGGCCACTGGCCCGACGACCAGCCGGTCACCGCCCAGGCCGGAGCGGTCGCGCTCGCCGTGTTCGGCACCAGCGACACCGACACCCACCACCTGCGCCGCCGCGCCGCACACGTCCGCGACCCGTACGACGCCCACACCCTCGCCGCCGACCTGGCCGGCAGCTTCCACCTGATCGCCACCGTCCACGGCACCGTCACCGCCCGCGGCACACTGTCCGGACTGCGCCGCCTCCACCTGGCCGACGTCGACGGCGTCCCCGTCCTGTCCGACCGCGCCGACACCCTGGCCGCCGCGGCCGGCCTCACCCCCTCCACCGAACGCCTCGCCCTGCGCCTGGCCCACCCGCTGCCCCACCCCGCCGACACCCTGCCCCTGTGGCCCGGCATCACCCCCGTACCACCGCACCACACCGCCGAACTCGCCCCCGGCCGCCCCGCCCGCACCCGCGCCCACTGGCACCCCCCGGCCCCCGAACGCCCCCGCCCCGACGCCGCCACCGCACTGCGCCACGCCCTGCACCGCGCCGTCGCCGCCCGCACCCGCGACGGCGGACTCGTCGCCGCCGACCTCTCCGGCGGCCTCGACTCCACCCCCCTGTGCTTCCTCGCCGCCAACGGCCCCGCCGACCTGCTCACCGTCACCATCGGCTCCCTCGACCCCCACCACGACGACGCCGCCTGGGCCGACCGGGCCGCCCGCCACCTGCCCGGCCGACGACTCGTCCTGCCCGCCGAAGAACTCCCCGCGATGTTCGCCGACATCGACACCCCCGCACCCCAGGGCGACGAACCGTTCACCTGGACCCGCACCAGGGCCCGCGACGAAGCCGTCGCCCGACTCCTCGCCACCCACGGCGCCCGACTGCGCATCAGCGGCGAAGGCGGCGACGAGATCCTCCAGGCCCTGCCCGCCTACCTGCGCACCCTCCTCCCGCGCCACCCCGCCACCGCCGCCCGCCACCTGCGCGGACACCGCGCCCGACTGCGCTGGACCCTGCCCGCCGCCCTCGCCGCCCTCACCGACCCCCGGCCCTACCCGGCCTGGCTCGCCCACGCCGCCGACCGCCTCACCCACCCCGCCCCGCCACCCACCACCCAACTCCTCGGCTGGGGAACCGAACCCCGACTGCCGCCCTGGGCCACCGCCCACACCGCCGACCTGGTCCGCGAACAGCTCACAACCCTCAACGACACCGAACCGTCCGCGCCGTTCGCACCGCTCGCGCCGCCGGCACCGCTCGCGCCGTGGCACGTCCAGCACCAGGCCCTGCACATGCTCCGCCACAGCGCCTCCGCCATGCGCCAACTCATCGACGCCACCGCGCACTTCGGCGTCCCCTACACCGCCCCCTACCTCGACGACCAGGTCCTCGACGCCTGCCTCGCCGCCGACCCCGCCACCCGCGGCACCCCCTTCGCCTACAAACCCCTGCTCACCCAGGCCCTCGCCCCCGACCTGCCCGCCGACCTCCTACGCCGCACCGGCAAGGGCGACTTCACCCCCGACACCCACCAGGGACTCGCCCGCCACCGCCCCCAACTCGCCGCCCTCACCGAGGACAGCGCCCTGGCCCGCGCCGGCCTGATCGACCCCGACGCCCTGCGCCGGGCCTGCCTCGGGCTCTACCCGCCCCACACCCCCTACGCCGCCCTGGACGCGACCCTCGCCTGCGAACACTGGCTGCGCGCCCACCCGCACCCCTGACCGCAGGAGCCCGACATGGCCGCCGAACTGCGCCCCGACGTGACGCTCACCCCGACCGACGACGGAGCCGTCGTCCTGGACGAACGCTCCGGCCGCTACTACCAGCTCAACCGCACCGGGCTGCACATCCTGCGCGCCCTGCAGCAGGGCCGCACCGCCGACGAGATCGCCGCCGGCCTCGCCGCCCGCCACCCGGTCACCGCCGACCGGGCGCGCTCGGACGTCCAGCGGCTGCACGAGAGCCTGCGCACCGCCGGGCTGGTCACCGGATGAGCCTGCACGCCCACGCCACCCGGACCGGCCGGCCCCCCTGGCACCACCGGCCCGCCGCCCTCGCCGCGATCGGCGCGGCACGGCTGATCGAGAAGCTCCCCCCGGCCCGCATCCGCCGGGTGATGACCGCCCTGCGACGCGGCGCCCGCCCCGCCGACCGGTCCCAGGCCCTCGCCGCCCGCCAGACCGTGGTCGCCCTCAGCATGCGCTGCGCCGGCCAGGGCTGCCTCCAACGCTCCATCGCCGCAGCCCTGCTGTGCCGCACCCGCGGCACCTGGCCCACCTGGCGCACCGGCGTACGCACCGCCCCCTTCCGCGCCCACGCCTGGATCGAAGCCGACGGCGAACCCGTCGACGAACCCCCCGACCTCGCCCACTTCCACCCCCTGATCACCATCCCCCCAGAACACTGACCCCCGAAGCCGGCCGACCCGACTACCCACGCGCCCGGCTGCGAGCGGCCCCGCGCCGGCGGTGCGGCCGCACAGGAAGCCGGCGGCCCCGACTACCCACGCGCCCGGGGCGGGAACCCCACCCGCTCCGCCGCTCGCGAAGCCCCCTCGGCCGCACAGGAAGTCGATGGGCCCGACTTCTCGCGCGCCCGGGGCCCGTGCCGCTTGGGTATGGGTGGAACTCCGCTGGCCGCACAGGAAGTCGGCGGGCCCGACTTCTCGCGCGCCCGGGCACCCTTCCGGCTACGTCGTTCGCGGGTGGAACTCCGGTGGCCGCGCAGGAAGTCGGCGGGGTCGACTTCTCGTGCGTCGGTGCCCGTGGGGGCTTGGCCGTGGGTGGAGCTCCGGAGGTGGCGCACAGGAAGTCGGCGGGGTCGACTTCTCGCGCGCCTGGGCACCCTTCCGGGCTGCGCCGCTCGCGGGTGGAACTCCGGTGGCCACGCAGGAAGTCGGCGGGGTCGACTTCTCGCGCGCCCGGGCACCCTTCCGGCTGCGCCGCTCGCGGGTGGAGCGCTGTTGGCCGCGCAGGAAGTCGATGGGGTCGACTTCTCGTGCGCCCGGGGACTCTTCCCCGCTGCGCTGCGCTGCTCGCGCGCGGCGAGCTCCTCGATCCTCGGGTCGTCCGCCTCCCAGGCGCCTCGGCCTCCCGGCTGCGCCGGGCCAGGGTGACGAACTCCGGGTCGTCCAGGCGGTGTTCGAGCTGGGCCAGGAAGCCGTCGAAGCCCTCCGGTGCCAGCGCCCGCGCCAGCACCAGGGCCTCACGCTGCGCCGCCACGTAGGCCGCCACGTAGTCGGGGCCGAAGCCGAGGCCGGGCATCCGCTCCAGGACCGCGCAGGCGCGGTCGGGCAGCAGGGCCCGGTCGCCGTCGGCGAGGCGGTGCAGGGTGTCACGGCGGGCGGTCAGCTCCGCGATCCGCTCGCTCAGCCGCCGCTCCACGTCGGTGAGGGAGCCGGCGAACCGCCCGCCGTCGGCGCCGAGCAGCGGCCCGATCTCCGCCCGCGGCACCCCGGCGGCGGCCGGTGTGCGGACCTGCACCAGCCGCAGCAACTCGCCCGAGCCGTACCGCCGGTAACCGGAGGCGTCGCGCCGCGCTCCTCGACCGGCCCCCGCCGGTGGTAGTGCCGCACCGTCTACACCGTGACGCCGACGGACGCCGCCGCCTGACCGATCGTGACACCGGCGGCTGCGCCGAACACCTCGTCGACGAGGCGGCGCTGGGCGCGTTGGAGCGCCGCCGCGACGGACACCTCGGCGTCGTCCACGTGGGTCAGGGCGGCGGTCAGGGTGGTGCCGCCGTCCGAGAGCCGTACATCAGTGCCGCCGAGCCGATGGGGGCGCCGTTGTGGTGGTAGAGCGGGCCGGTGTCGATGGGCTGGACGGAAGTGCCCGTCGACCGGCGGCCCCGCCTGGCCGCTCAGCTCCCGGGTCCGGCGGCGACCCACTCGCCGCTCGCGTCGTTCACCCGCAACTGCGCGCCGAGGAACCCGGATCCGGCGATCCCCTCGATCGCCCGCCGCAGCCCCGGGCGGTCCGGGCCCCAGCCGGTGTGGTGGGTGGGCATGCCGCTCTCCCTCGCGTCCGTCGGGCCCGCGTCCGTGCCCGGGCCCGTCTTGCAGGAGCCCGCGCCCCTGACCCGGGGCAACCTCAACCGTGTCCCGGCTCACATCCGCCGCCGCCGTCCGTCCGTCCGGCCGGGGGCCGTCGGGGCCGTCCGGGGCCGGGGGGGTCAGGAGGTGTGCGGGGTCACCAGGCCGGATTCGTAGGCCAGGACGACGAGTTGGGCCCGGTCCCGGGCGTGGAGCTTGGTCATGGCGCGGTTGACGTGGGTCTTCGCCGTCATCGGGCTGATCACCATGCGGCCCGCGATCTCGTCGTTGGACAGGCCCCGCGCGACCAGGGCGACCGCTTCCCGCTCGCGGCCGGTCAGCTCCTCCAGCCCCGGGCCGGGGCCGGCGGTGGGCGGCTGGGCGAGGTACCGGCTGATCAGTCGGCGCGTGATCGACGGTGCCAGCAGGGCGTCGCCGCGCGCCGCGACGCGCACGGCGTGCAGGAAGTCGTCCGGGACGATGTCCTTGACGAGGAATCCGGCGGCGCCGGCGCGCAGCGCGTCGTAGACGTGTTCGTCCAGGCCGTAGTTGGTGAGGATGACGACGTGCACCCCGGCCAGGGCCGGGTCGGCGGCGATGCGCGCGGTCGCCTCGATGCCGTCGACGCCGGGCATCCGGATGTCGACGAGCGCGACGTCGGGCAGGTGCTCCCTGGCCAGGTCCAGGGCCTGCTTGCCGTCGGCGGCCTCGGCCACCACCTCGATGTCCTCCTCGAGGTCGAGGAGCGCGCGGAACCCGCCGCGGATGAGCGGCTGGTCGTCGACCAGCAGGACGCGGATCACGGCGTCCGGTCCACGGGGAGGTGGGCCCGGACGGTGAAGCCGCCCCCGGGTCGGGGTTCGGCGCGCAGCCGCCCGCCCAGGGCGGTGACGCGTTCGCGCATGCCGAGCAGTCCGACGCCGGGTGGCGGCGCGGTGTCCGGCGTCGCCGTGCCGTCGTCGTCGACGCGGACCGCGAGGCCGTCGGGACGGCAGTCGATCCGCACGCAGGCGGTGGCGGCGCCGGCGTGGCGGGCGATGTTGGTGAGGGACTCCTGGACGATCCGGTAGACGGTCCGGTCCACCGCGATGGGCACGTCGGGCCGTCGTCCCCCGATCGTCAGCGTCGCATCCAGGCCCAACGTACGGGCCCGTGCCACGAGTTCGGGGATGTCGTCGATCCCGCGCGGCGGGGCCGTGTCGTCGTCGCGCAGCGCCTCCAGGGTGGCGCGCAGCTCCCGGGCCGCCTCCCGGCCGGCCTCCTGGATCGCCAGCAGCGCCTCGGGCACCGGCTCGCCGCGCCGGCGGGCCACGTGGACCGCGACCTCGGCCTGCACCTTGATCACCGAGATCTGGTGGGTGAGCGAGTCGTGGAGCTCGCGGGCGATCCGCAGCCGTTCCTCGTCGGCGCGGCGGCGCGCGGTCTCCTCCCGGGTGCGCTCGGCCTCGTCCGCCCGGCGCTCGGCCTGCCGCAGGGCTTCCCCCGCGGCGCCGGCCGCGACCAGCCAGGCGATCTCCAGGGCGCCGCGGGCCTGGGCGAACGCCTGGCCGGTGTCGTGCAGGCCCGAGGCCAGGGCGGCGGCGGGCAGCGCGGCCAGCACGGCCACGCTGCCCGCCGCCGTGACGGTGCGGTGGCCCGCCCGTACGGCCGCGTACACCGCGAACAGGTAGGCGACGGCGGGCACGTCGAACCCGGCCGCCTGGTAGCCGACCGTGCACAGGCCGGTGACGGCCAGGACGGGCACCGGGGCGCGGCGGCGCGCGACCAGCGCGAGGCCGCCGGCGGCCAGCAGCGCGTACCCGGGCACCGTGAAGCCGGTGGCCGGGTGGCGCCCGGTCAGCCCGGTGAGCAGCAGTGTCGCCGTCACGCCGGCGGCGATCGCCCAGTCCATGGCCGCGGCCCGGCCGGTGCCCGGGGTTCGGGCGGTGCCCGGGGTTCGGGCGCCGGCCCCTGCTGTCCTCATGGGCGCACCCTAGCGAGAGGCCCGCGCGGGGCGACTCCTCCGAGCGGATGACCGGGCGGCTACCGCGCCCGCGGCAGGCTCGCGGCTCCTACGGCGCCGGCGGTAGCCGCTACGGCGCCTGCGGCAGGGCGCGTTGTCCGCGTCTGCCGGACGCCCGGGGGCGGGGCCGACGGACATGATCGGGCGACGTCAGCCGAAGCCCGGCGGACGTCCGGCCGGAGCGCGCAGGGCCTCCGGCCGGAGCACGAAGAGGGAGCACCCATGTCCGTACGACTGTCCGTACGACGTACAGCCGCCGTGGCCGCCGCGGTCCTGGCCGCGGCCGTGGCGTCGGCCGCACCGGCGGCCGCCGACGCGCGGCTGCGGCCCGTGGCCGTCGCCGCGACCGCCCTGAGTGCCGGTCGGCTCGGGGCCGTCGCGGCGGCACTGCTGGCGTTGGCCGGCGCGGTCACGGGCGGGCTGGCGCTGGCCCGTTGCGCCGGCCGGGTCTCCTCCGGGCCCGGGCGGCGCGGGGCCGTCCTGGCTCTGGGCGCGGCGCTGACCGGCACGGCCCTGGGCGCGCTGGTGGCGACGACGGCCTCCGGTGGCCTCGGCACCGGCAACGGTCTGGGCGGGGCCGTGGTGGCCGTGCTGGTGGGGCTGGCCGGCGCCGCCCTCAGCGCCCTGGCGCTAACCCGACTGCGCGGTACCGGTTGACCAGCTCGCCGTGAGGAAGGTGCCCACGTGCCGGGCGAGGGTCCGTACGAATCCTTCCGCGGCCGGCAGGGGGCCGATGAGGGCGTCGCGGTGGGCGGGGGTCAGGAGGCCGGCGTGCTGGAGGCGGGGGACCATCGCGGCGTAGTCGGTGAAGGCCCAGTGGCCTGCGGCCGGGACGCGGGCGCGGCGGACCGTGCCGGGGGAGCGGGCGGCCAGGGCGGACCAGGAGCGGTCGAGTTCGTCGCGGTGGGGGAAGAGCTCGCTGCCGAGCAGGAGCAGCGGACGGTCGGTGCCCCGCGCCGTGATCCGCAGCGGCTCCGGGGTGGCGCCCGGGGCGGCGGGCGGGTGGTCGAGGTAGCCCTCCAGGTTGACGGCGGCGCGCACGCGGCGGTCCTCGTGGAACACCTCGGTGACCGCGCTCGCCCCCGCCGAGTGCCCGTACACGGCGAGGCGGTCGAGGTCGAGGACGGCGGCGAGGCCCGGCGGCAGCGGCAGTTCGGCGGCGCGGTGGAGTCGGTCGAGGACGAAGCGCAGGTCGGCGATCCGGGCGTCGATCACGGCGCGCCACAGCGGCGGCCGGTCGCGGGGGTCGCCGCGCAGGACGGTGGAGCGCACCGGGTCGTGGCGGAAGGCGGTGGTGCCCGGGAACTCCACCGCGAGCGCGTCGCCCGGGTGGTCGACCAGGACCACCACCGCGCCGTGGGAGGCCAACTCCTCGGCCAGGCAGGTGCCGAGGCCGCGCGGGTCGCCGCCGCCCGGGCTGTACACCAGCACCGGCCGGCGCGCCGCGCGCCCCGGCGGGCCGGTGCGGACCGGGGCGTCGGGGCGGGAGTGGGTGCGGGTGGCGGCCCAGTCCACGCCCGCGGCGGGCAGCTGCAGCGGGGTCTGCGGGGCGACCAGCCCGAAGAGGTCCGCGGCGCCGGGCGGCAGCTGCGGCGCGGGCCGGGCGGGGGCGCCGGGGCAGGGGGCGGCCGGGTAGAGGAAGGTCACCATCAGCTCCCGCACCGGCAGTTCGGGCTCCAGCGGATCGGGCCGGGAGGAGTCGACCAGGTAGACGCTGCGGCAGCCCACCGGGTACCGGCCGCTCGGCGCGGGCAGGGTCAGGACCAGGGCGCCCGGGGACGCGGCGGCGGCGCGCCCGGCGCCCGGCAGCAGGAGGGCGGCGGGCGCCGCCGGCGCGGCCCGGGTCAGGGTGCGCCGGCTCACCGGCAGGCCGCGGGTCGTGCCGGTGGTGCAGTGGCGGGTGAGGTCGCGGGTCGTGCCGCGGGTGGTGTCGTGGACCATGGAGCCAGGTTCGGCCGCGCCGCCCGGGGCGGGCGATCGTTTAGGTTGAGGGCTCAAGGATGGACACCGGCCCGGGGAGGGGCGCCGTGCTGCGGATCCACTGCACCCCCGAGGACCTCGCCCGCGTCACCCTCGCCCCGCGCCCGGCCCCCCTCCAGGAGCTCAACACCGCGCTGGCCACGATGTGCCGCGCCGACGCCGACCCGCTGCACGGCCCCTGGCGCCGCCGGGCCCTGCACGCCCTGCCGCAGGCCGCCGCCGCGCTGGCCGACCTCGTCCCGGCCGGCCGCGCGCCCGGCTTCCTCGACGTGTTCGCCGACGGCCTGCCCGAGGCGCTCGAACAGGTCCGCACCGCCCCGCCCGGCTACGTCCGCACCGAACTGCGCCGCGCGTACGAGCCCGCGCCCACCGCCCCACCGCCCTGGGTCGGCGACCTCGCCCGGGGCGACGCGGCCGCCTGGCGGCTGGTCCACCGGGCGCAGCGCGCCGCGTACGACACACTGCTCGCCCCGGTCTGGGACCAGGTGCGGGACCTGCACCGCGCCGAGTTCGTCCGCCGGGCGGTGCAGCTGGCCGAGGGCGGCGCGGCGGCGCTGCTCGACGGGCTGCTGCCCGGCGCGCGCCTGCGCGAGGGGGTGTGGGAACTGCCGGGCGCGCCCAGGGAGATCCGCCTCGCCGGGCGCGGACTGCTCCTGCTGCCGACCTTCCACTGGTACGGGCCCGCGCTGCCCGCCGACCTGCCCGGGCGCCCGCTCGTCCTCACCTACCCGGCCGGGCCCGGGCTGCTGCCCCGGCCCGACGGCCGCACCGGAGCGCAGGCCCTGGCCGCCGTGATCGGCGCCACCCGCACCGAACTGCTGCACCTGCTGGCCGAGGAGCGCACCACCACCGGCCTCGCCCGCCGGCTGGGCGTCAGCGCCGCCACCGTCTCCGCCCACGCGGGGGCGCTGCGCGGGGCGGGGCTGGTCACCAGCGTCCGCGCCGGCAAGGCCGTGCTGCACCGGCGGACGGCGCTGGGGGAGCTGCTGGCAGGGGGGTGACGGCGCGCCGGACCGGGCGCCGCAGGAGGCGGGGCGGTGAGGAGACCGGGGGACTGGGTGGCTGGGTGGCCGGGTGACGGGGTGGCGCCGGGCGGCGGGACGGCCGGGTGGCGGGGGCGTTCCGGGAGCCGGGGCCGCCTCCGGCACGATCGGGAAGAAGGCGGCCCCGGCCCCGGTACGGGTTCCGTACGGGCGGGGCATCGACCGCGATGCCCGTACGGCTGCGGTCGGCACCCATTCCACGACTTCAACAGCACTTGAAGTCAAGCCCGGCCGCAGGCGGGCCCCGCCCGAGGGTGCCGCCGCGGGGCGGGGTAGCCTCGCTCCCGGCGGGGGCCTGCGGGGGGACGGACACCAACAAGACGGACAAGACAGGCAGGGGCGGGCGGATGACCGAGCAGCACAGCTACTGGCGGGCGTCGGACGGTTCGGCGGTCAGCGCCGGCCAGGCGCACATCGTGTGGACCAGGGCGGCCTACCCCGCCCTGGTCGAGGTGGCGGGCCGCTACCACGCGGTGATCAGCTACGCGGACCTGGCCGAGGCGGTCCAGGAGGCCTCCGGGGTGCGCACCCGGATCCACCAGCGGCACTGGATCGGCAAGGTGCTGTCCCTGGTGATCCGCGAGGCGCACCGGCGCGGCGACCCACCCCTGACCGCCCTGGTGGTGCACGCCACCGACGGCCGGGTCGGCCCCGGCTACCAGGAGGTGCTGGCGGTCGCCGGACAGCCCCCGGTGGCCGCGGAGATGGACCGCGAGCAGCACGCGGCCGCCGCCCGCCTGGCCTGCTACCGGCACTTCGGCGCCGACCTGCCCGCCGACGGCGGCACGCCCGCCCTGGCCCCGCGCCTGCGCGCCTCGGTCGAGCGCAAGGCCGCCGCCACCGCCGTGCCGCGCCCCCCGGCGATCTGCCCGAACTGCTTCCTGGAGCTGCCCGCGACCCGGGTGTGCGACTCCTGCGGGACCACGGTCGCGTCGTGACCGGCCGGGACGAGGGTCGTGCCGTGACCGGGGGCGCCGCGCGCCGATGAGCGGGGGAGGGGCTGAGCGGGCGTCACACGGCGGCGGGCAGCCGCCCCGGCATCTGCCAGCCCTCGGCGAGGCGGGAGGGTGCCAGGCGCCGCCCGTCGCCGAAGAACTCGCAGAACTTCATGATCAGCGGGTCCCAGCCGACCGGGTCGACGTAGTGGTCGCTGCCCGGCACCAGCAGGCTCTCCTCGACGTGGGCGCGCACCACCGTCACCTCGAAGGCGGTACGGCCCCCGCCCGCCAGCGGCGTCGCCGCCTCCACCCGGCACTCCAGCTGCACCGGGCACTCGGCGGCGCGCGGCGCCTTCACCAACTCGCCGGGCAGCTCGGTCAGGCCGGCGGCGGCGAACTTCCGCCGCTCGTGGCGGTAGCCCTGCTTGACCCGGTACTCGGCGATCCGCGGGTTGGCGGTCAGCAGCGCGAGGGCGTCCACGGCGTCCACCTGCGCGGAGGAGGGCAGGTTGAGCACGCACTCGCCCTCGCGCCGCAGGTTGGCGGAGGTCTGGGAGCTGTCGCCCAGGCCCAGCACGCACGACTGCCCCAGCCACCACGCCGAGGACATCGGCATGAGGTTGGAACTGCCGTCCTCGTTGCGGGAGCCGATCAGCACCACGGGGGTGCCGAAGTACAGGACCTTCAGATCGATGACCTTGTGCACGGGAACTGCCGTCCTCGGAAACTCGGGAACTCGGGAACTCGGCGACCCGGGAACGCGGATCGCCGCCGGTCACCGACTCTGCCCCCGCCCGTGCGGGGGCGCTGGCGGCGATCGGACATCGCGTTCCGAGGACGCCCGGCTCCCGGCCCGCCCGGCTCCCGAGGCCGCCCGGGTTCCCGGGCCCGCCCGGTCCCCGGCCCGTCCGGTTCCCGAGGACGGACCGGGGACCCGCCGTCAGCCCACCGGCCCCCGGGCGGAGACCAGCCGGGCCCGGCCGTCGCGCAGCCGGTAGGACAGGCCCACCACGGCCACCTTCCCCTCGGCGATCCGCGCGGCCAGCGCCTGCGAGCGCTCCACCAGCAGGTCCACGGTCTGGCGGATGTGCTCGTCCACGATCCCGTCGCGGTCCTCGATGCCCGCCGCCCTGGCGGACAGCACGCTCGGGGTCACCCGCTCCACCACGTCCCGGACGAAGCCGCCCGGCAGCTGCCCCTGCTCCAGGGAGTCCAGCGCCGCCGCCACCGCACCGCAGGAGTCGTGCCCCAGCACCACCACCAGCGGGCAGTCCAGCACGCTCACCCCGTACTCGATGCTGCCCAGCGCCTCCGCGCCGGTGACGTGTCCGGCGGTGCGCACCACGAACAGGTCGCCCAGGCCCCGGTCGAAGATGATCTCGGCGGCCAGCCGGGAGTCCGAACAGCCGAACAGCACCGCGAAGGGCCGCTGCGCCGGGGCGAGGGCCGCGCGGCGCCCGGCGTCCTGGTTGGGGTGCTCGGGGTTGCCCGCGACGAACCGGGCGTTGCCCTGCATCATCACCCGCAGGGCCTGGGCGGGGTCGGTCAGGAAGTCGTCCGTCGGGCCGTCGAGCGGGGGCTCAGGGCTGGTTATCGGTGTGGGGATCATGCCAGCACCCTAGATCGCCGCAGGTGGGGTCCGCAGCCCCGGGTCAAGGGCCGGACGGCCCCATGGACGCGCCCACGCCCCCCTCACGACCCCTCACGACCCCCCCCGACGCCCCCTCACGCCCCCCCCGGGCTCCCCACGGCCCGTCGGTGCCGGCGGCAGCGGGCCCCGCCGGGGGCGGCCCGTATCAGCCCTCGATGCCGGTGGAGGTGTGCGCGGCGCCGACCGGTTTGGACTCGGGTGAGCCGCGCTGGCGCAGGTACACGGAGAGGATGGCCATGGACGCGACCGCGAGGAGTTCGGACTGCCAGTTCTGCAGGGTGCGGCTCCAGAAGTCGGCGGACAGCACGTACTGGCCCCAGCGCACCGGCGCCTGCAGGTCGCGCAGCTGCTCGGCGTTGTAGGCGGACCAGCCCGAGATCGACTGGGACGTCCAGGAGCCGAGGAAGAACACGGCCATGACGATGCCCAGGGACCGGGAGTAGAAGCGCAGGCGCAGTCCGCGCGCTCTGGCCCAGGCGGGTGAGTCCGCGGTGGCGTGCGGGCCGATCTTCTGTTCGCGGTCCGACTCCGTCCCGGCCTTGCCCATCTCCTTGGACTCGGGGGATCCGCGCTGCAGGAGCCAGACGGTGCCGAAGATGTAGAGGAAGAACTGCAGGTACTCCGACTGCCAGTTCTCCGTCACGTCGACGGCGAAGTCGGAACCGGTGAGGTAGCCGGCCACGTCCAGTGGCTGGAGGCCGGCGGCGACGAGCTGGTTGTTGAGGTCGGCGCGCCCGGCGGCGGCCTGCCCGGCGAGGGCGAGCAGGAACGCCGTGCCGAAGGCGAGGGTGAGGCCGTTGTCCCTCAGGAACCTCGTGGCCCGGCTCACCGCTGCAGCGCTCCGATCGCGGTGAAGTAGGCGAGGCCGCCGACGACGGTGGCGATGCACAGGACGAACAGGCTCCGCATCCCTCACGCTCCCTTGATCCCGCACTGGTACGGGCGCCGGTCGCGCGGCGTGCAGCCCGCCGCGGTGACCTTCCAGCCCTCCGGGAACGCGGACAGGAAGAGGGTGTCGCCCTCCAGCACCACGCGGGCCTGCCGCCCGAACACGTCCACGCGCCGCACCGGCCCGCCCGCGGGCAGGTCGACGCCGGCCAGGGCCGGCTCGCAGTCCTTCTTCTCCTGGTCCTCCAGCTCCTCGCGCGTGGCGGGCGCGAGCGTCCCGCAGAGCGCCGCGGCGTCCGAACGTCCCGCGGCGTCCTCGAACCCGGCCGCCACGGCGGCCGCCGCGTCCTCGCGCCGATCCACCTGGCCGCAGCCCGCAAGGCCGACCAGGG
The DNA here is from genome assembly GCF_055383135.1 of Kitasatospora sp. Xyl93. Classification (NCBI taxonomy): domain Bacteria; kingdom Bacillati; phylum Actinomycetota; class Actinomycetes; order Kitasatosporales; family Streptomycetaceae; genus Kitasatospora; species Kitasatospora sp. Xyl93. The sequence continues at coordinate 8,311,189 of NZ_AP029185.1, forward strand.
CGGCGACGCCCGCCGCCCGCACCCACCGCATCCGCAGCCTCATCCCCCCCAGGGCACCACGCCGGCGGAGCCGGGCCAAGGAGGCGCGGCCGGACGGGCGCGGGCGGGCCGCACCGGGCGGGGGCGCCGTCTGTCGGCGGCACTCGGTACGGTGGCGGGTGTGCCACCCTCCTCCTCTTCCCCCGCCTCCTCCCCCCGGCTGCCGCTCGACGACCTCGTCCGGCTGCGCCGGGCCCGGGACCGGATGGACCGCGAGTACGCGCAGCCGCTGGACGTGCCGGCGCTGGCCCGCACCGCGCTGATGTCCTCCGGCCACTTCTCGCGCAGCTTCCGCGCCGCCTACGGCGAGACCCCGTACAGCTACCTGATGACCCGCAGGATCGAGCGGGCCAAGGCGCTGCTGCGGCGCGGGGACCTGAGCGTGACCGAGGTGTGCATGGAGGTGGGCTGCACCTCGCTGGGCTCCTTCAGCACCCGCTTCACCGAACTGGTCGGGCAGAGCCCCAGCGCCTACCGGGCGCGCGACCACGAGCAGGGCGCGGCGATCCCGGCGTGCATCGCCAAGATCCGCACCCGCCCGGCGCGGCACGCCCAGGCCGAGGACGGCGCGGGCAGCGCGGGCGCCGGGGACGCCGAACGGTAGCGTGACCGCCATGAGCATCGAACTCGCGCAGTGCTTCATCGCCGTCGACGACCACGACCGGGCGCTCGCCTTCTACCGCGACGTCCTCGGCTTCGAGGTGCGCAACGACGTCGGCTTCGAGGGCATGCGCTGGGTCACCGTCGGCTCGCCCGACCAGCCCGGCGTGGAGATCGTCCTGGAGCCCCCGCTGGCCGACCCGCACGCCTCCGCGGACGACCGCCGGGCCGCCGCCGAACTCCTCGCCAAGGGCCTGCTGCGCGGCGTCATCTTCCGCACCGACGACTGCGACGCCACCTTCGAGCGGCTGCGCGAGGCCGGCGCCGAGGTCCTCCAGGAGCCGATGGACCAGCCCTACGGGGTGCGCGACTGCGCCTTCCGCGACCCGTCGGGCAACATGCTGCGCTTCAACCAGCCCCGCACCCGGTAGCCGGGCGCCCGGTAGCCGACCGGGCGGATGCGGAGCTCAGACGGGTGGCAGCCGGCGGCGCAGCAGGCAGAACTCGTTGCCCTCCGGGTCGCCCAGGACGTGCCAGCTCACGTCGCCGCCCTGGCCGACGTCGACGGGGACGGCGCCGAGCGCGAGCAGCCGCCGCAGCTCGGCGTCCTGGTCGCGGTCGGTGGGGCTGACGTCGACGTGCAGCCGGAGCTTGGCGGGCCTCGGGTCGCTGGTGGGGCCGAAGACCAGGGTGGGCTGCGGGCCGCCGAAGCCGGTGCCGGGCGGCCCGATCTCGATGCTGCCGTCGTCCTCCCGGCCGACCTCGACGTAGCCGAGGACCCCGCTCCAGAACGCGGCCAGCCGCTCGGGGTCGGCGGCGTCGATGACCAGTTCGCTGATGCGGCATGCCATGGCCGGTGAGCCTACGCGCCGCCCGGGCCGGCGGCCCGCCGACGCCCCGGCCGACGCTCCGGGCGGCGCCGTGGGCGGTGGGCGGGGCGTCAGGTGAGGGCGGGCAGCGGGTAGTCGGGCAGGGCGATGTCGCCGGCCTTGGCGAACTGGGCGGCCAGCACGGGGCGCAGCGGCCAGCGGCCCATCCAGCGCATGGAGGCGGCGCGCAGGCGGATCATCAGGGCGCCCTCGGGGGCGTAGCCGTTCAGGCCGCCGGGCGGCAGTTCCTGGGCGCGGGCCACGTAGGGGCGCATCAGCTCCTCGTAGCGGGCGAAGGCGGTGTGGAAGTCGCCCGCGGCGGCGGCGAGTTCGCCGGCCAGCAGGTAGGCGCCGACCAGGGCCAGGCTGGTGCCGAGGCCGGTCAGGGGGCTGGGGCTGTAGCCGGCGTCGCCGAGCAGGGCGACGCGGTGGCGGCTGTAGCGGTCGAGGTGGATCTGGCCGAAGGAGTCGAAGGCGAAGTCCTCGGCGGTGCGCATCCCGGTGAGCAGCCGGTCGACCTCCCAGCCGGCGCCCGCGAAGCGCTCGGCGAGCAGGCGCCGCTGGGCGGCGGTGTCGCGGCGGTCGTACGCCAGGGGCGCGCTGCGCAGGCCGAGGGAGGCCTTGACCTCGCCGGGCAGCCGGCCGGGGCGGGCGCCGGCGACCAGGCCGCCGGGGGCGTTGTACATCAGGAACCAGCCGTCCAGGGCGCGGGCCAGGGCGGGGTCGTGGACGGTGAACCAGGCGTGGTAGCCGCCCAGGGGGCGGTAGTGGGCTGCCCCGCCGCGGCCGGCGGGACCGGCGGCGGGGCCGCGGTCGGAGCCGTGGCCGGGGGCGCCGTCGGCGGGGAAGGCGAGGCGGCGGACGGCGGAGTGCAGTCCGTCCGCGCCGACCACCAGGGCGAAGCGGCGGGCGGGGGCGTTCTCGAAGGTGACGCTGACGCCGTCGGCGTCCTGGTCGAGCGCGGTGACGGTGTCGTCCCAGAGGTACTCGACGCCGTCGGTGGCCTCGCGCAGCAGGTCGGCGAGGTCGCCGCGGAGGATCTCGATCTCGGAGACGATGCCCTCGCCGCCGAACAGGTCGACGGGTATCCGGGCGGTGGTGCGCCCGCGCCGGTCGACCAGGGCCATGCCGTGCTGCTCGACGCACAGCGCGCGGGCCCGCTCCATCAGGCCCATCCGCTCGATCACGGTGCGCCCGGCGCCGCGCAGGTCGACGGCCTGGCCGCCGGGGCGCGGGCCCGGGGCGCGTTCGACGACGGTGGGGGTGAAGCCGTGGCGGCGCAGCCAGTAGGCCAGGGCGGGGCCGGCGATGCCGGCGCCGGAGACGAGGACATCGGTGTCCGGGGTGCGGTCCAGGTGTTCCATGCCGCCGAATGTACGCCGTACGCATCGGCGTCAACAAGCTCTGGAATGGGGGTATTTGAAGCTGGTGCACTAGTGCGGCGGGGTGCTCCGGGGCGGCTCGCGCGGCGCGCGGGGGCGTTCGCGCAGGCAGACGGCCTACCGGGTGCACTAGTGCGGCACCATGGGGCGATGGAGAGCACTCGACAGACAGTCAGTTCCGGCTCGCCCCTCGAACCGCGGATCGGCTTCTCCCGCGCCGTGCGCAAGGGGAACCACGTCGCGGTCGCGGGCACCGCCCCGATCGGCGAGGACGGCACGACGGTGGGCCAGGGCGACGTCCACGCCCAGACCGTCCGCTGCCTGGACATCGCCGAGGCCGCCCTGCGGGAGGCGGGCGCCGCCCTCACGGACGTCGTGCGGACCCGCGTCATGCTCACCGACATGAGCCGGTGGCGGGAGGCCGCGCGCGCCCACGGCGAGCGCTTCGCGCAGATCCGCCCGGCCACCACCTTCGTGGAGGTGTCGCGCTTCATCGACGAGCGGTGGCTGGTGGAGGTCGAGGTGGACGCGGTCCTCGGCTAGCGGTCCGTGCGCCGCCGCCCCGCCCCGGTGCCGCACCGGGGCGGGGCGGCGGCGTGCCCGGGGAGGTCAGGCCGCCGCGGCCCGCGCCGCCCGGCGCAGCGAGCCGACCACCGCCGACAGGTCCTCCTCGGCGATCGACGGGTCCGCCAGCAGCACCTCGCGGGCCGCCGCCAGCACCGGGCCGCCGCCCGCCAGGGCGAGGTCCTTGGCGGCCAGCCGCACCGGGAAGTCCGCCTGCGTGCTGTAGGCCCGGGCCGCCACCCCCGCGAGCGGCCCGACCGACAGCACCTCCCGCACCTGGTCCTGCGGCACGCCCAACTCCTCGGCCACCGCGACCGCTTCGCCGAAGGCGGTGACGCAGGCGACGATCGCGCCGATCACCACCGCCTTCAGCGCCGCGCCCGAGCCCGGGCCGCCGCAGCGCCGCACCCGGCCCAGCCGCTCCAGGACGGGCTGCGCGCGGTCCAGGTCGGCGTCCTCGCCGCCGGCGAACACCACCAGGTCGCCGGTGGCCGCCGGGCCCACGCTGCCGACCACCGGGGCGTCCACCAGGGCGACGCCGTCGGGGAGCCGGGCGCGCAGAGCGGCGGTGGCCCGCGGGCCGATCGAGGACATGTCGATCCACAGCGTGCCCGGCGCGAGCGCCGCCGTGAACTGCGCGGCCACGCCGGTGACGGCCGCCGGGTCGGACAGCATGGTGACGACGACGTCCGCGCCGCGTACGGCCTCGGCCGCGGTGGCGGCCGCGGTGGCCCCGGGGACGTCGCCGGCGCGGCCGGGGGAGCGGTTCCAGACGGTCAACGGGTGTCCGGCGGCGGCGAGTCGGCGGGCCATCGGCAGGCCCATCCGGCCCAGTCCCAGGAAGGCGATCTTCTTCATGGCCACCACGCTAGGCAGCCAGGAGCCAGGCGACAAACGAATGTCCCGCATGGTAGCCATGCGGGATGGACATGGCTTGGCTGGACGTCTTCCGCACCGTCGCGCACCTGGGCTCCTTCACCGCCGCCGGGGAGCGGCTGGGCTTCACCCAGTCCGCGATCTCCCGCCAGATCGCCACCCTGGAAGGCGAGTTGGGCACCGTACTGTTCGACCGGCTGGCGCGCGGGGTGCGGCTGACCGAGCACGGCCGGGCGCTGCTGCCGCACGCCGAGGCGATGCTGGAACGGCTCGACACCACCCGGCGCGAACTGACCGCCCTCACCGAACTCACTGCCGGGCGGCTGCGGGTGGGCGCCTTCGACAGTGCCAACGCCGCCCTCGTCCCCGGCGCCCTCGCCGCCTTCCGCGCCGCCCACCCGGGCGTGGCGATCAGCCTCACCGAGGGGCTGACCGCGCACCTGCTGGACCTGCTGGCCGACGGGGCGATCGACCTCGCCCTGGTCGCCTCCTACACCGAACCCGACGGCCACGGCGAGCAGTTCGACTACCGCCCGCTGATGGCGGACCCGGTGCTGGTCGCCCTCCCGCGCGGACACCGCCTCGCCCGGCGCCGCCGCCTGCGCCTGGCCGAACTCGCCGACGAACCGTGGATCGCCGCCAGCCGCCACGCCGAGTCCACCCTCCTCGCCGCCTGCGTCCGCAGCGGCTTCCAGCCCCGCATCGAGTACGCCGTCGCCGCCTGGAGCGCCAAACTCGGCCTGGTCGCCGCCGGCCTGGGCGCCACCCTCATCCCCTCCCTGGCCGCCCGGGTCAGCCGCCCCGGCGTCGCCCTCGTCCCGCTGCACCCGGACGACACCCCGGTGCGGCGGGTGCACACCGTCACCCTGCGCGGCCGGCGGGTCCCCGCGGCGGTGGAGGCCTTCGAGGCGTTCCTGAAGGAGGCGGCGGGCGAGGGGAACCGGTAGCCGGGCCGGGCCCTCACAACCGGCCGCCGGACGCCGACCGCCGGACGCCGACCGCCGGACGCCGGGCCCCTCCTCCTGCTCCGGCCAGGGGCCCTGAACACGGCCCCTGGCCTGTGGGTTTGCCAGAACGTCAACGCCGTTCGCATCCCCGGGCCGGCGCGCCGCATGATCAAGACGCACCCACGGCCACCGGACCCCGAGGAGTCTCCATGACCGAGCCGAGCCGACCGCGCCACCGCACCGTCGACGCCCCCGCCGGACGCCTGCACCTGGTCGAACAGGGCACCGGGCCGCTGGTCCTGCTCGTCCACGGCTTCCCCGAGTCCTGGTACTCCTGGCGTTACCAGCTTCCCGCCCTCGCGGCGGCCGGATACCGCGCGGTCGCACCCGACGTGCGCGGCTACGGCCGCTCCGCCAAGCCGTCCGCGCCCGAGGAGTACCGGATGCGCGCCCTGGTGGAGGACAACCTCGCCCTGGTGCACGCCCTGGGCGAGCGGACGGCGGTGGTCATCGGGCACGACTGGGGCGCGAACATCGCGGCCGCCTGCGCCCTGCTCCACCCCGAGGCCTTCCACGCGGTGGGCCTGCTCAGCGTCCCCTACACCCCGCCCGGCGGCTCCCGCCCCAGCGAGGCCCTCGCCCGGATGGGCGGGGACCAGGAGTTCTACGTCTCCTACTTCCAGGAGCCCGGCCGCGCCGAGGCCGAGATCGAGCCCGACGTCCGGGGCTGGCTCGCCGGCTTCTACGCGGCCCTGTCCGCCGACACCATGCCGCCCCCGGGCCGGCCCGACCCGCACTTCGTCGGCCCCGGCGGGACCCTGCGCGAACGGTTCCCCGCAGGCCGGCTGCCCTCCTGGCTCACCGAAGCCGACCTCGACCACTACGCCGGGGAGTTCGAGCGCACCGGCCTGACCGGGGCGCTCAACCGCTACCGGAACATGGACCGCGACTGGGCGGACCTCGCCGACCTGAACGGAGCCCCCCTCACCCAGCCGTCCCTGTTCATCGGCGGCGCCCTGGACGCCACCACCACCTGGATGGCCGACGCGATCGCCGCCCACCCGGCCACCCTCCCCGCCCTGGTCTCCTCCCACCTCCTGGACGGCTGCGGCCACTGGGTCCAGCAGGAACGCCCCCAGGAGGTCAACCGCCTGCTGACCTCCTGGCTCGCGACGCTCGCCCCGCCCCGCCGGCCGGCGCAGCCCGCGTAGCACACGGAGTACACGGAGCCGGCGAAAGGGACGCAGCCCGCGCTCAGCAGGTGGTGTCGGAGGCCGGCAGCGCCCCCGTCGACAGGTAGGCGTCGACGGCCCGGTCCGCGCACGCGTCGTAGCCGTTGAGGTAGACGGTGTGGACCCGGCCCGGCACGGTGACCAGCCGGGAGCCGGCCAGGCGGGCGTGCAGCGCCAGCGCGCCCTGGTAGACGGCGTGGGTGTCACCGGTGGCGTGGATCTGCAGCGCGGGGACCGCGGTGCGGACCTCGACGGGCGGCTCCAGCGGGGCGCCGCGCCAGAACGCGCACGGGAGGGGCCCGTTGTAGACCGGGCCGAACACCGGCTGGGCGGCGCGGGAGCGTTCGACGGCCTCGCGGTACCACCAGGCCGGGCGCGGCATCGCCGCGTCGTCGCACAGGATGCCGAGCGCGGCCGCGAGGTCCGCGCCGCCGGCCGGGCCCGGGTCGAGGACGACGGTCAGCAGCTCGTGCAGCACCGGGCCCACCTGCACCGGCCGGCCGTCGGCGGCGTCCAGCAACTGGCGCAGCACCTCCGCGTACAGGGCGCTGTCGCGGTCGTCGCTCTGGCAGACCGCGAGCAGCACCGGCAGCAGGGCGCCGTCGAGCCGGAACCCGTCGACGGCGATCGGCTCCGCCTGCGCCCGGCGCACCAGGCCCTCCACGGTGGCCCGCACCGCCGCCGGGGTGGCGCCCAGACGGTAGGCGGCGTCGCGAGCCGCCGCCCAGGCGGCGAAGTCGTCCAGGGCCCGCTCGTTGGGCCCCGCCATGTCCTGGATGGTCCGCACGCCGTACCGGGCCGGGTCGAGCGCGCTGTCCAGCACCAGCCGGTCGACGCGCTGCGGGAACAGCTGCGCGTACACCGCGCCCAGCAACGCGCCGTAGGACTGCCCGAAGAAGGACGTCCGCCGCTCGCCCAGCGCGGCGCGCAGCACGTCCACGTCCCGGGCGATGTTGCGGGTGGTCAGGTGGGGCAGCAGGTCGGGGTACCTGTTCCAGCAGGCGTCGGCGTCGGCCTCGGCCAGCCGCAGGCTCTGCGCGAAACCGGCCGCGGAGGCGCCCGCCGAGCGCAGCCACGTGCCGCGCGTCAGACCGCAGTCCAGACCACCGCTGGCACCCACCCCGCGGGTGTCCATGCCGACGATGTCGTACCCCGCCGCCGCCTCGGGCGACAGCCGCTCGCGCAGCGCGGCCGGCATGTCCAGCCCCCGGTTGCCGGGCCCGCCGGGGTTGGTCTGCAGGACGCCCCGGCGCCCGGCCTGGTCGGCGGCCCTGATCCGGGAGACCGCCAGCGACAGGGTGCGCCCCTGCGGCTCCCGGTAGTCCAGCGGCACGCTCAGGGCCGCGCACTCGGTGCCGGCGGCCGCCAACCGCGGGTCCGGGCAGGCGGACCAGGCGAGCGGCTGGCGGCGGAAGCGCTCCAACGGGTCCGCGGCGGCCGACGCGGACGCGGACGCGGAGGCCGGGGCGGCGGAAGGGACCGGGGCGGCCGCGGTGAGCACGGCGGCGGCGCAGACGGCGAGGGCGGCGGCGAACGCCGGAGCGGTCTTCATGTCGGCCAGCCTAGAAGGCAGTTGAGCACGACGGCGGACCGGCTCCCCGAACCGCCCTTGACCTCAAGCCGACTTGAGGTCCTAGCGTCGACCCCGTCCTGACGACCAGTCGAAGGAGCACCGGACATGACGATCACGACGTACGAACCCCAGGTCATCGCCGCCCAGCCGATCGGGGCGTGGACCGGCCAGGTCTACCACCTGGTGGTGGGCGGCCTGCGCGAGCAACTGGCCGTGGAAGGCCTCACCCAGCCCCACTGGTGGACGCTCAACCACGCCGCCGGCCGGCCCGGCGGATGGACCCGCGCGACCCTGGCCGAGCGGCTCGCCCCCTACGACCACCAGGACACCGCCTTCGACACCGTCTTCGACGACCTGATCGCCCGCGGCTGGCTGACCGAGGACGCCGACGGGGCGTTCACCCTGACCGAGGAGGGCGAGGCCGGCCGCCTGCGCGCCCACGACCGCAACCGGAAGGTCATCGAGCGCGCCCACGAGGGCGTGGACACCGACGAGTTCGTGACCGCGATCAACGTGCTGCGCCGCGTGGTGGCGAACATGGGCGGCAACGGCAACCTGCCCGACTGACGGCCCCGGCACCGCCCGGCGCGGTGCCGCCCGCCCCGGCACCGCCCGGCACCGCCCGGCGCGGTGCCGGCGGGGGCGGCGGCCGGGACGCGCGGAGAGGAATTGACCCATGGAAACGGTCGCCGATTGCCACCTGATCATGGGTCTTTGCGGCCATAGGTTGGTCACATGACGACGACGAAGAACACCGCCACCGCCACCACCGCCGCCCCCGTACTGACCCGCTGCGCCGAGGCCGAGACCTGCGCCGACCCGAGCGCCACCATGACGCTGCTGGCCGACTCCGCCCCCGCCGAGGGCGGTTTCACCGTCTACCGCTCCACCTTCGCCGCCGGCGCCGCCGGGGCGCCCGCGCACTTCCACACCCGGGCGTGGGAGCTGTTCTTCGTCATCGGCGGCTCGCTGCGGGTGCTGGTCGGCGAGGAGGTCACCGTGCTCGGCGCGGGCGACTTCCTGGCCGTGCCCCCGCACACCCCGCACGCCTTCGCCGCCGCCCCCGGCGCCGAGGCCGACGTGCTGTGCGTGTTCACCCCCGGCATGGAGCGCTTCGACTACCTGCGCCTGCTGGGCAGCGTCATGCGCGGGGAGAGCGACCCCGGCGCGATCGCCGCCTCGGCGGAGCGCTTCGACAACCACTACGTGGACAGCCCGGCCTGGCGCGCGGCCCTGGCGGGCGACGCCGCCTGACAGCCGCCGGGCCGCTCGGGCCGGGGCCGCTCGACGGGCCGGGGGCGTTCGACGGGCCGGGGGCGCTCGACGGGCCGGGGCCGCCGGGGTGTGGAACGGTGGTAGCCCGGGGGTGTCCCGGTTGCGAGAGGAGTGGCCATGTCGTCGAAGCGCCGCCGCAAGAAGAAGGCCAGGGCCAGGCGCGGGGCCAACCACGGCCGCCGGCCCCAGTGCTGACCAGCGGCCGAACGGGTGAAGGCGCCCGGGCGGGCCCAACGGGCCGTCCGGGCGCGCGCGCCGTGCAGTAGCCCTCTGCCCTCTGCCCTCCGGGCTCCGGCCGTCCGGGCCGCCGCCAACCCGGGCCGCCACCGGCCCGGGGGCTCCCGGCTCACAGCCGCCCGCGCCCCGCGAAGCCGCCGCGCGCCACCTTGTGGTACTGGCTGTAGTCGGCCCAGCGCGCGCCGAAGGCCAGTTCCAGCACTACGCTCCGCCCGTCCGCGCGGGCCTCGGCCAGCAGCCGCGCCGCGTCCGCGTCCGGCGGGGTCTGCTCCAGGACGAAGAGCCGGTTGGCGTACGGGCCCGCCGGGATCGGGTCCCGGGGCGGGATGCCGGGCCGGTCCCAGGTCAGCCGCGCGCCGGGGCTGGAAAGGCAGGGGGAGTCCATCCGCCGGCCGTTCGCGTCGACGCCGCCGTCGCGGTACCAGCGCAGCGCCTGGTCGAGGCTGCCGTGCGGGTCCGGCCCCTGCCCGTGGGCCTGCCACTCGGCCACGCCCGCCGCCGCGATCCGCGGCAGCACCTCGAGGACGTCCTCGCGGACGACGAAGTAGGCGCGGGCGTGGATCCGGCAGACCAGCAGGGTGTCCCGGGGGTGGTCCGAGCCGTGGAAGGTCGGGCGGGTGGACTGGTCCAGGACCTGGGTCAGCACGTGCTCGACCCCCTCCACCGCTCCCAGCGCCGCGACCAGCCCCCGGATCCGCTCGCGCTCCGCCGCCCGGGCCGCCCGCGCCCGCGGTGAGTCGATCAGCCTGAGCTTGCGCCGCTCGGTGGGCCAGTGCCGCGCCCGCAGCGACTGCGCGCCGTCGACGACCGGGCCCACCAGGAGGACGACGAGGCCGACGAGGCTCGTCGCCAGGTCCTTCAGCAGCTTCTTCACCGGCAGGTGTCCTCTCGGGTCGCACGCGCTGTCCGCACCCACACCCTGGCCCGCCCGCACCCGGCCCCGCAATCCGCTCCGGTACTCAACTTCCCTGCGTACCCGCACGGTTGCCGGGTGTTTCGGCGGTCTCCGCGCGGCGCGCCTGCCGTGTGCGGGCGGCTGCGCGATGCTGTTCCCGACCACCTGACGACCCGTCACCGAAGAGGGTTCCCCTTGAGCGACGACCTGCTGACCACGAAGATCGCCCTCGGCTTCGACCACCTGGACGCCGACGGCGACGGCCTCCTCACCGAGTACGACCACGTCCTGATGGGCCGGGCCTGCGCCGAAGTCCTCGGGCACGCGCGGGGCTCCGACGCCGAGCGCAGCATGATCGCCGCCTACGTCGGCATCTGGCGCGACCTCCACCTGCCCCACGCCGGCAGCGCGCAGGAGATCACCCGCGACGACTTCATCGCCTCCACCCTGACCCTGGCCGACGACCCGCGGGCCGCCGCCGCGACCATCGGCCGCCTCGCCGAGGTCTTCCTCTCCGTCGCCGACGCCGACGGGGACGGCACCGTCGATGCCGAGGAGTTCCGCGCCTTCCACCGGGCCCACTTCCCCCGCCTCGACCGCGACCGGGTGGACGTCGCGTTCGGGCACCTGGACCGCGACGGCGACGGCACCCTGTCCCGCGAGGAGTTCGTCGGCGCGGTCCTCGAGTACTGGACCAGCCGCGACCCGCAGGCCCCCGGGAACTGGTGGACGGGCCGCCACCCCCTCCAGCCGCAGTAGGGTGCCGGGCCGGTCGGTGGGCGTGAACCCGCCCTGGGCGCACGCCCGTTGGAGTCGGAAAGGGAAGGTCACGCCCGATCACCACCAGGGCCCCGGTCGCGGAGGTTTCTTGCATGCCGATCAACCGTAGGACCCTGCTCAGGGGCGCGGCGCTCGCGGCCACCACCGGTGCGCTGGGCGTCGCCGGCTCGCTCGCGCCGGCCTCCGCCGCCCCCGACCGCCTGGTCCACCGCCCCACCGACCGGTGGATGTCGCTGCTGGGCGACAACGTGAAGCTGTCGCAGCTGACGATCCCCGGCACCCACGAGACGTGCGCGATCTACGACGGCGGCGCCTTCGGCTTCGCCCAGTGCCAGGAGTGGCGCATCCCCCAGCAGCTCCAGGCGGGGGTGCGCTTCGTCGACATCCGGTGCCGGGTGATGGGCGACGTCTTCACCATCCACCACGACAAGATCTACCAGAAGATCAACTTCGGTGACGTGGTGAACCTGTGCATCGACTTCCTGAAGGCGAACCCCCGCGAGACGATCATCATGCGGATCAAGAAGGAGTACACCGAGGGCCAGGACTACCGCTTCAGCGAGATCTTCAACTACTACATGGACGGCAGGGACGGCAAGGGCGGCTACCGGCCGTGGTTCTGGCTGCCCAGGGCCGGCTCGCTGCCCGACGGCCTGCCCACCCTGGGCCAGGTGCGCGGCAAGATCATCCCCATCATGTCGGACTTCACCTGGGGCGACGGGCGCTACGACCCCCTGCAGTGGGGGGACGGCTCCCGGATCTGGCTGCAGGACGCCTGGAGCGACGGCTCCAGCCGCAAGGTCCAGCGGGTCAGGGAAGGACTGGACACCGCCTTCTACGGCCAGAACGACGGCAAGCTGTACATCCACTTCGCCAGCTCCAGCAGCTTCCCGGAGACCCCGTACAGGATCGCCAAGGTCGTCAACCCCTCCATCCAGGACTACCTGACGCCGCGCATCTCCCAGCGCGCGCACTACGGCGTGATCGCGATGGACTTCGTGGACGAGCGCAAGGACCTGCTGCAGATGATCGTCGACTGGAACTTCGGGCTCTGAGCGGACCCGAGTCGCAAGCCGCCCCGGCCCGGGCCCGGTAGGAGCCCGGGGCCGGCGGCGGACGGCGGCGGTTCGGGCCCCCGTGGTCGAGCCCGAACCGCCCGGGCGCGGAGCGCCGGTCAGCCGACCGGCGCTCCGCGGCGTTGTCGGCGGGCGCGGCGCCGGTGCGGACCGGATTTCCTCGGATAGCCGCCGGGGCCGTCGTCGGATCCGACGGCCCGAACGTGTACATCAGGGCGGCAACTCCCCGACGGCGCCTGCCGCATGCCCTCCGACCGCCGACCGCCGACCGCACCGTCCCGCGCGACCGTCGCGCACCGATCCCGCCCGTCACCCGCCGGCCCGTCCGCCGGCCTTCCGTCGCCCCTTCCACCGGCCGTCCGCCGGCCTTCCGTCGACCCCTCCGCCGTCCGGGGGCCCGCCCCGGCCGTCCAGCGCAGTGGCGGCCCCCTCCACCCGACGGACCCGCCCCCACCCGTTGCCGCCCCGTGACCGTGCCCCTCACCGCCTCCACCACGAAGGAGTCCTGATCATGCGCAAGCTCATCATCGACTTGGTCGAGCGCACCGTCGCCACGTACGCCACGGCGTTCCTCGGCCTCCTGCTGGCCGACGGCTTCGACCTGACGTCGATCAGCGCGCTCAAGGCGGCGGCGCTGGCGGCACTGCCCGCCGCGCTGACCGTGGTCAAGGGCGCGGTGGCCACCCGCGTCGGCGACCCGCACTCGGCCGCCCTGCTGTCCCGCGGCCGCGAGTGACCGGCCCCACCCGCCACCGGGAGCCGTGACGGCGCGGCCCGTGCCGCCCTCACCACGGCACGGCCCCGGGCCACGGCCACGGGACGGGGCGTACGGACCGCGTGGACGCCGAGCGCTCGCCGCCGAGGCCCGGCCGCCGTGCGCGGGAAGCCGGCCCGGCCGACTTCCCGCGCGCCTCCCGGCGGCCGGGCCGGGCGGCGCCCGGCGGGGACGCGGTGTCGGCCGGCTGTCAGCGGGGACGGCGGGATGACGGTGAGGTGTGAGCGGCCCCCGGGACGGTGGGGACCGGGCGCAACCGGCCGTGCCGCGCGGTCGCGCCCGCCACCAGACCGCTCCGAACTCCGGGAACCGCCATGCCCACCACACCCCCCGCACCCCAGGCCGCCACGCGGTGGGACGTCCACCGGCCGCCCCGCGCCGAGGGGAGGAACTTCCTGGTCACCGGCGGCAACGCGGGCATCGGGTACTTCGTCGCCGAGCAGCTCGCCGGCACCGGCGCCACGGTCGTCCTCGGCAGCCGCGACCGGGCGAAGGCCGAAGCCGCGATCGCCTCCATCGCCTCGCGCGTCCCCGGCGCCCGGGTCCGGCACCTGCCCCTGGACCTGGCCGACCCCGACTCGCTCCGGGCCGGCGTGGACGCCCTCGCCCTGGACCGCCTCGACGCGGTCGTCCACAACGCCGGCGTGGCGCTCGACCACCCGCCGCGCCGCGAGACCCGCGACGGCCACGAGCTGATGTTCGCCACCAACCACCTGGGCCACTTCACGCTCACCCACCTCCTCGCGCCGCTGCTCCTGGCGACCCCGGGCAGCCGGATCGTCACCACGGGCAGCTTCGCCGCCAAGTCCGAACGCCTGGACCTCGACGACCTCCAGAGCACGCGCGACTACCGGCCCAAGCGCACCTACGCGCGCTCCAAGCTCGCCCAGATGCTCTTCGCCGTCGAACTCGACCGGCGCCTGCGCGCCGCCGCCGGCACGACCCTGAGCGTCCTCGTCCACCCCGGCGGCGCGCTCGACCCCCTCACCCCGTCGCGCCCGCCCGTCCACGTCCGCACCACCGGCGAGCGGCTGCGCAACCTGCCGCTGGGACTCGTCGTCCAGGGCAAGGACGCCGCCGCCTGGCCCGCCGTCCGGGCCGTTCTCGACCCGCACGTGCGCGGCGGCCAGATGTGGAGCCCCCGGGTGTTCGGACTGCGCGGCACGCCCCGGCTCGAACCCCTGTGGCCCCACCTGACCGACACCGTGACCGCGGCCCGGCTGTGGACGGCCGGCTGCGAACTGACCGGCCACGAACCGTCGTTCACCCGCTGAACCGACGATCCGCGGAGCCCGTCGAGCCGCCGGTCCCCGCCGCCCGCCCGGGCCCCGCCGCGCCGACAGCACCAGGCGGCGGGCGGTGCGGCGGTAGCCGAGGCGCTCGAAGGCCGCGGCCATCGGGACGTTCGCCAGGTCGGTGTCGGCGCGCACCGGCGCCGGGCCGCCCTCGGCGGCCAGGATGCGGGTGGTCCCGGCGAGGATCTCCCGCGCGTACCCGCGGCCCCGGTACCCGGGCAGCACCCCGAGGTAGCCGACCACGCGGGAGGCGTGGTTGCGCGAGGGGATGCCGAAGCCGACCGTCCCGCCGCCGGGCGCGTGCGCGGTGCGCCACCACGACCGGTCCCCGGACATGGTGTCGCGGTAGAACGCGACGTCGGCGCGCGCCTGCGCCCGGGCGCCGATCCGCGCGGCCCCCCGGCGGCCGGCCGCGTCCAGGGTGCCCTCCAGCACCCGGCGGAACAGCTCGACGAAGACCTCGTCGTCGGGCTCGGCGCGCAACAGCAGGCGCCCCGACGGCTCCGGGAGGCCGGTGCCCGGCGTCCACTCGTAGCGCAGCCGCTCCACGACCACCGGCAGGCCGGCGCGCCGGGCCGCCTCCCGGCGCCAGGCCACGCCCGAGACGACGTCGGGCCGCTCGTGCCAGTCGCCCGGGAGGAAGAGGTGGTACTCGGGCGCGGCGCCCGCCCCGGCCCCGGCGAACGCCGCGTGCGCGGCCGTGAGCAGCCCGGCGGCCAGGGCGGTGCGGTCGGCGGCCGACCGCACCGAGCCGTCGACGAACACGGCGTCCAGGGCGCCGGGCCGGGCGTCGCCCGGGGCGCCCCACCAGACGGCGAGCGCGAGCGGCGCGGCGCCGGGCGCGGCCTCGGCCACCCACGTCCAGGCCGGCCGGTACTCGCCGCCGGCCGGCCCGGCCCGGTACGCGGCGGCCGTGAGGCCGCAGGCCGGTTCGGCGACGAGCAGGGGCAGCAGGCCGTCGGGTTCGGACCCGACGGCGGGACGGAAGAGCACGGCGCCTCACCGACCTCCTGCGCGGTGCGCGAACGCAGAGAGACCGCTCGGGCCACCAGGGCCGGGCGGTCTCTGCTGTTCGGACGGGCCCATGCGCCAACACGGCCCGCTGCCGATGTTCCCGAGTTGTTGGAGTGAACAGCGCCCCCGGGTCCGGACCCGCGGGTCCGGGTGACGCCGCTGCAAATCGTCACATCAGGCCAGGACGGCGGACAAGGGCATGCTGCGCAAAGGCGCACCAAAATCCGGTTTCACTTCGTTGAACTGCGCCTTTCTGATAGGGCGTTCACGAGATTGCGGCCAGGGACCGGGACGGTGGCGCATCAATCCGCGCGATGTTCACCGAACCGATTGGGATTCACCCGTACGCCTGACAGAGTGTGAGGCCACCGGGCACCCCGTGCGACGCCAACCGCGCAAGTGCCCGCCAGTTGGAGTGGACAGTGATATGGAGGCCTCCTCGATGACGAGGAACCGCAACAAGCGCATCCGCACCCGAACCCGCACCGCCCACCGCGCGACAGCGGACCCGGTACCGCTGCGCCACCCGCACCCGCACCCCCGCCCGTACCCGGGCCCGGGCCCGAGCCCGTCCCGGCCGCTCGCGGCCGGTGGGACGGCCGTGGTCGTCGTCGTGGTCGTCCTGACCGTCACGCTGGCCGCCGCCCTGGTGACGGCGGGCATGTCGGCCGGAGCCGCGCTCGAACTGGCCACCGGAGCCTGCCTGTTGGCCGCAAGGCTCCGACGGGAGCGGGCCTAGGAAGAACGCCTGCCTGCGATGGGACGCCGCGAGAATCCGATCGAGGCGACCGAGCCGGCGCTGGGCCGGCTGGCCGCCTGGCTGCGCGAGCAGCGCGAGCAGGCCGGACTGACGTACCGTCAGCTCGCCGCTCGGACCAACTACCACCCCACCACCCTGCAACGGGCCGCCGGCGGACGGTCCGTACCGAGCTGGAAGGTCGTCGAGGCCGTCACCCGCGAATGCGGCGGCGACCTCAAGACCGCCCGGCGCAAATGGGCCCAGGCCAACTACTGGGCCCACGTGCCCCGCCCCTCGGGCAGCCGGCGGCTGCGCGCACCCCGGCGGGTCGACCCCCAGCAGGTCGACTCCTTCGCCGACCTGCGCCGGGCGATGCACGAGATGCGCCGCAAGGCCGACTGGCCCTCCCTGCGGGAACTGGACCGCCGCGCCCGCGACCGGGGCGGACGCCTGCCCTCCAGCACGCTGGCCCTGGTCCTCAAGGGCGAGGCCCCGCTGCGCAAACCCGTCTTCCTCGCCTACATGGAGGTCTGCGGGGTCAGGGAGGCCCGCCGCGCCCTGTGGGCGGCGGCCTGGGACCGGACGCACAACGCCCGCACCCCGCCCCCGGTCAACTCGCGCACCTACCAGAGCGAGTTCGCCCGGGCCATGCAGTCCTCCAGCGCCGGCACCTCGACGGACATCCTGTTCCGGCTCTGGATGACCCTGCGCAGCAGCCTGGCCGCCGAACGGGACGAGGGCCCCGGCCACCCCGCCACGGCGGGCCGCGAAGGCACCGACGACAACCCGCCGGTGCTCGTGTGACCCGGTCCGCGGCCGGGGCGCGCCACCCGCGCCCCGGCCGCGGACCGGCACCCACCCGCAGCACCCACCCGCAGCACCCACCCGCGCCACCTCGGGACACCACGGGACACCACCATGCCGACACCACCACGCCGTTCGGCCGCCCCCGCACCCGCCCTGGGCCTGTGGGCGCTGCACGACCTCCACCTGCGCCACTACCTGGACTACGCCGCCCTGCTCCTGCCGCCCGCCGACGCGCCGCTGGCCGTGCGCGCCGCCTTCGAGGAACTCGGCGGCCACTGGCTCGAGGCCCTGTCCACCGCCAGCCCGGCCGCCTGCGCCTGGCAGGCGGTGCGCCGCCGCGTCTGCACCCTGGCCGGCCCCGGGCCGCTCGACCCGGTCGCCCACCTCACCGCCACCCAGCAGGACGTCCTGCTGCTGCACCTGGTCCTCGACCTGTCCGCCACCGAGGTCGCCGCCCTCACCGGCACCGAACCCGCCGCCGTCCACGTCCAGCTCCGCTCCCTGGCCGCCGCCCACCGCTGAACCGGGCCCGGCCGCCGCCGGACGCGGGGGTGAGCCGGGCCGGGCCGCGCCGGGCCGTGCCGCGCCGGGCCGTGCCGAACCGGGTTGAGCCCGCAGACCGGTCGGGGCCGTAGACGTGGACGGGGCGCCCCTGCCGGAGCGGGCGCCGGGGCGTCAGGAGGCAGACGTGCTCAGGTTCCACGGGGCATGGCGGATCACCGTCGTCGGCAAGAGCGCCGACTTCGACCAGCGGGCGGTCGTGCGCGGCGCGTACGGGCTGCGGGTGCTGCCCGGACGGGTCGGCGCCACGATCGAGGTGGACGAGGAGAGCTGGACACTGTCCCTGGAACACCTCCTGTGGGGCCGCAGCTGGCAGCCCAACCTGCGCACCACCCCCGGACCGGTCACCGAACACGACGGCCTGCGAAGCCAGTTGCTCACCAGCAACGACTGCCACTGGCCGGGCAAACCGCTCGACTACGTCAACTTCGTGCTGCGCCTGGACCAGGCCGTCACCCCGGCCGCGGCGCCGGTGCGCGCCGTGCGGCTGACCGAGGAGCCGGTCGGCGCGCCCGTCCAGGCCGTCCGCACCTCCTCCTCGGGCTGGCCCGAGCCCGCACCCGGGCGCGAACCCGGGCGTGAACCGGGGCGAGCGCCCGGGCGCGGCACCGCCCCCGCGGCGCGGCCGCTGTCGGCGCCGGTCTCCTCGCCGCTTCCGTCGTCGTCGCCGGGGCAGCCCGGGCGGGCCACCCGGTAGCCGGTCGGCGGGGCCGGGGGATAACCCCAGGTCGCAGCGGCCAGCTGGCCGGGTGTCGCGGCGGGCCGGCACCGGGTTGGCTGGTCGCATCAGCACCAGCCGAACCGAGAGGCCGTCACCCGTGCACCTCCGTAAGACCGCTCGCACCACCCGCACCACCCGGGCCACCCGCACCGCCGACACCACCCGCACCACCGGCCGCCGCGCCGCCAAGGCCGTCGCCGTCACCGCCCTGGCCGCCGCGCTCGGCGCCACCGTCATGGCCGGAAGCGCCTCGGCGATCATCAACGGCCGCGACTCCACCGAGCGCTACCCCTTCATGGCCACCCTCCCGCTCAGCGCCGCGCAACTCGCCGACGGCGCCTGCGGCGCCACCCTGATCGACCGCCAGTGGGTGCTCACCGCCGCCCACTGCGTCGTCGGCGACGAGGACACCAAGCTGACCCTCAAGGGCACCGTGCGCATCGGCAGCGCCCACCGCGACAGCGGCGGCACCGTCCGCAAGGTCGACCGCGTCGTCGTCCACCCCGGCTTCGAGTTCGGCGACGGCGCCACCCGCCCCAACCAGAACGACCTCGCCCTGGTCCGCCTCGACCGCCCCGCCCCCCAGAAGCCCGTGCGCATCGCCGAACACCGCGCCACCCCCGGCACCCCCACCAGGCTGCTCGGCTTCGGCACCATCGTCGACACCCCCAACTTCCCGGACATGGTCTTCCCCGACCGCCTCCAGGAACTGCCCTCCCGCATCGGCGCCACGAGCGACTGCGCCCCCGGCTGGGCCGACCCCACCCGCCTGTGCACCCTCAGCCAGATCCCCGACGCCATGGCCTGCATGGGCGACTCCGGCGGCCCCCAGATCCAGCGCGGCCGCGGCGGCCGCTGGGAACTGGTCGGCACCACCTCCGGCCCCGGCGCCCCCGGCGTGCCCTGCGCGGGCGGCCCCGGCCTGTACACCGACGTGCCCGCCTACGCCCCCTGGATCCGCGCCACCCTCGCCACCGGCTGACCCGGCGAGGCTAAAATCCCAGGTGAGAACCATCGCGCCCGAGGAGACCACGCCATGCCGACCGACCCCACCGCAACCCCCGCCCCCGCCGCGCACCCGCACCCCGCGCGCCTCGGCCTGGGCACCGCGGCCGTCGGCCGGCCCGGCTACATCAACCTCGGGCGCGACGCGGACCTGCCCGCCGACCGCACCGTCGACGCCCTGCGCGAGCGCACCCACACCCTGCTCGACGCCGCGTACGCCGCCGGCGTGCGCTACCTCGACACCGCCCGCTCCTACGGCCGCGCCGAGGAGTTCCTCGGCCAGTGGCTCGCCGAACACCCCCGGGCCGCGGCCGAGGTGACGGTCGCCAGCAAGTGGGGCTACACCTACACCGCCGACTGGCGGACCAGCGCGGTCACCGCCCACGAGGTCAAGGAACACTCCACCGCCGTCTACGACCGCCAGATCCACGAGACCCGCACCCTGCTCGGCGACCACCTGGACGTCTACCTGGTCCACTCCGTCACCCCCGACAGCCCCGCCCTCACCGACCCCGCCCTCCACCACCGCCTCGCCGCCCTCGCCGCCGACGGCGTACGCGTCGGCCTGTCCACCAGCGGCCCCGCCCAAGCCGACACCATCCGCCGGGCCCTCACCGTCACCACCGCCGGACGCCCGCTGTTCACCGCCGTCCAGTCCACCTGGAACCCGCTGGAGACCTCCGCCGCCCCCGCCCTCGCCGAAGCCCACGCGGCCGGCCGGCTGGTCGTCGTCAAGGAGGCCATGGCCAACGGCCGCCTCGCCGGCCGCAACGCCACCGGCCCCGACACCGCCCCGCTGCGCACCCTCGCCGACCGCACCGGCACCACCCCCGACGCCCTCGCCCTCGCCGCGGCCGCCGCCCAGCCCTGGGCCGACGTCGTCCTCTCCGGCGCCGCCACCCTCGACCAGCTCACCTCCAACCTCGCCGCCACCGCCCTCCACCCCACCCCCGAAGACCTCGCCGCCCTCACCACCATGGCCGAGCCGGCCGACGCGTACTGGCGCACACGCGCGGCCCTGCCCTGGTCCTGACGGCGCGGGCCGCCCTCGGCCGGCCCGCCCTCCGGCTTCGCCCGCGACGGTGAAACCGCCCGAGGCGTACGGCGCCGTCCTCTCCGGGGCTCGCCGCCCTCGGCCGGCTCGCCCTCCAACCCTCGCGGCCGCGCGGCCGCCCCTCGCGCTCCTCTGCCGCTCGGCACCAGGGCGCTCACGCAGCTGCGACTCGCGGCGGGCAAGCCATGGACCAGCCAACTCCTCGATCAAATCGCCGAGTTGCGTACGCGAGATGCCACAGAAGGCAGGACGGGCCGAGGCCGCGCGGGCCCACTTCCTGGTCACACGCGAAGAACCCGCGGCGGCCCTTGCCGCGTCACGGCCGTCCGTGAGGCCCGCCACCCGGCGGGGAGAGCCGGGCTCGGTAGGGTGACCGCCATGGACGATCACTCCGGACCCCGGGGCTTGTCACCGGCCCTGCTCGGCATCGGCGGCGACTGGCTACCCGTCACCGCCGGCGAGTCGGGGGCCTTCGTCTTCCGCAGCGCGGACGCCGGCCGGTATGCCAAGTGCGTCCCCGCGGCGGATGCGGCGGACCTGGCGGCAGAGCGCGACCGGATCGTATGGCTGAGCGCCCAGGGAGTACCGGGGCCGGCCGTCCTCGACTGGTACGACACCGGCGCGGGATCCTGCCTGGTGACCAGTGCCGTCCCGGGCATTCCCGCTGATCAGGTGCCGGCCGAGGATCTGCGGGGCTCCTGGGGCCGCGTCGCGGACGCGGTCCGTCGGCTGCACGAGGTACCCGTGTCACAGTGCCCGTTCCGCCGGGGCCTGGACACCATGATCGCCCTGGCACGCGACGTCGTCGCCCGTGACGCCGTGAACCCGCAGTTCCTCCCCGTCGAGCAGCAGCACACCCCACCCACCGACCTGCTGGCCCGCCTGACCCAGCAGGCTCCCCGGCGACGGGCCCAGGAGGCCCACGACGCAGTCGTCTGCCACGGGGACCTGTGCCTGCCCAACATCGTGCTCGATCCCCACACCCTGGACGTATCCGGCTTCATCGACCTGGGCCGCCTCGGACAGGCCGACCGCTACGCCGACCTCGCACTCCTCCTGACCAACGCGCGGGAGACATGGGCCGACGAGGAGCAGGCACAGGCCGCAGACGCGGCGTTCGCCGAGAGATACGGCATCGCCCTGGACCACGACCGCCTGCGCTTCTACCTTCACCTCGACCCGCTCACCTGGGGCTGACCCCTCGGCCCGGCCCCACCGATCGCGGACCGACTCGTTACCGGTGCGGCGGGTGGCCATGGCTGCTCGCCCCCTCCTGGCGGGGCGCCCGGTGCGGAGGCGGCCGAGCCCGGCGGGCGCTGCTCGTTGTCGGTGGCCGCCCCTACGGTGGGCCGCATGACCGAGTACCTGGACCTCGCGGCCGCCCTGGCCGCCCTGCCCGTCGAGCTGCCGCCCGGGCGGCTGGCCACCGAGGAGGACGGGCGGCAGCCGCTGCTGTGGATCAGCGACGACCCCGCCCCCGGCGGGCTGTGGCGGCAGCTGCACCGCGCCCACCCGCAGAGCGGGCTGTGGCCGCTGCTGCTCACCCCGCTGGACCGCACCGGTCCCGACTACCGGCCCTGGCTGTCGGGCGAGTTGTACCCGACCGACGCCGCCGAGCCCTCCCTCTACGACCCGGCCGCCCTGCTGCGCACCTGGTGGAAGCAGGTCGACGGGGATGAGGACGGGGAGGAGGGCGAGGACGCCGAGGTCCTGGACGAGGCGCTCGCCCCCTACGGCCGCACCTGGCCCGGCCTCGCCCCCGCCGCCGGCGTCCCCGACGGCGCCGCCGGCACCGAGGCCCGGGAGCTGGCCGAGGTGCTGCGGTTCAAGGGCGCCCGCCTCGGCCTGGTGCGGGCCGGCAGCGGCGCCGAGGCGTTGACGGTCTGCGGCTGGGGCGGCCCGGCGAACCACGCCGGCACCGGCAAGATCGCCGCCGTGCTCGCCGACTGGGAGCGCCGATTCGGCGTCCAGGTCGTCGAAGTCGGCTTCGACACCCTGGAGTTGAGTGTCCCCGTGCCGCCCGCCACGCTCGCCGAGGCGCTCCCGCTGGCCGCCGAGCACACCGCCTTCTGCCCCGACCTGGTGTTCCAGGGCACCGGCTCCCTCACCGCGTACGCCGAGGGGCTGGTGGGCGCCCACCAGTGGTCCTTCTGGTGGGACTGACCCGGCCCTGAACGGGCCTGGACGGCCGGGCCCCGGACCCGGGCCTCAGTACTCGGAGCTGGGCGCCGCCGTGACCGGCCCGAGGTCGGGTTCGTCGCGCAACTCCACCGCCGTGCCGTGGTGTTCGAGCTCCAGGACGACCAGTTCGTTGGCGCCGGCGTGCCACAGCGGGGCGGGGGCGTAGAGGGTGCGCTGGGGGCCGGCGGCGCAGTGGCGGCCGAGGAGGAAGCCGTTGAGCCACAGCAGGCCGCGGCCCCAGCCGGGCAGGGCGACGAACGCGTCGGCGGGGGAGGGCAGTTCGGCGGTGTAGCGGTGGAAGGCCGGCTCCCCGTCGGGGGTGTGGGCGTCGTCCGTGAAGCGCAGTGCGGACAGGTCGGTCAGCGGCAGCGGCCGGATCTGCCAGTCGAAGAGCCGCTGGTGGCCGTGCGAGACGCCGCGGGTGATGCCCTTGCGGTCGTCCATCTGCGGGCCGTAGTTCACCCGGCCCAGCGCCTCCACCAGGATGTCCAGCACGACGCCGTCGGGCCCGGTGGCCAGCGGCAGCGTCGCGCCGGGGGAGTTGCGCTCCAGTGTGCCGATCGGGCGGCCGTCCGCGAACACCTGCGCCCGGTCGGCCAAGCCGTCGATGCGCAGCGGTAGTTCGGGGCGCGGGCCGGGTACGCGGGTGCGGTAGTGGATCAGGCCGCGGTCCTGCCCGACCTGCTCCATCGGCAGCGGCGCGGCGTGCCGGCGCGGCTGCGACAGCGCGTCCAGGGCCGGTGCCAGCGGCGCCCGCCCGTCGGCCCGCTCCAGGCGCTGGGGGGCGATGCGGGTCGGCGGGTCGGGCAGGTCGCCGTCCGGCAGCGGCAGGTAGCGGCCGATGACCTCGCGCAGGGCGTGGAACTTGTCGGTCAGTTCGCCGGCCTCGCCGATCGGCGCGTCGTAGTCGTAGCTGGTGACGGTCGGCTCGTAGCCGGCGTCCAGCGGGTGGGCGCCGGAGTGGTTGGCGCCGGACCACAGGCCGAAGCTGGTGCCGCCGTGCGCCATGTAGAGGCTGACGGAGGCGCCGGTGGCGAGCAGCTCGTCGAGGCAGGCGGCGGTCTCCTTCGGGTCGCGGACGTGGTGGGGCAGGCCCCACTGGTCGAACCAGCCGATCCAGAACTCCATGGCGGTCAGCGGGCCTTCGCCTTGGTGGCGGCGGAGCACCGCGAGGCGCTCGGGGGCGCGGGAGCCGAAGGTGGCGGTGGCGAGGTGGCCGGGGATGGCGCCGCCCTGCTGCATGGTGTCGTGGGCGCCGTCGGTGGTGAACAGCAGGCAGTCCACGCCGCGGCGCACCAGGCCGTCGCGCAGGTGGGCGAGGTAGGCGGCGTCGTCGCCGTAGCTGCCGTACTCGTTCTCCACCTGCACCGCCACCACCGGCCCGCCCCGGCTCGCCAGCAGCGGCAGCAGTTCGGGCGCCAGCGCGTCGAACCAGCCGTCCACCTCCGCCAGGTACGCCGGATCGGCGCAGCGCAGCCGCAGCCCGTCCACCGCGAGCAGCCGGGCGGGCAGCCCGCCGAACTCCCACTCCGCGCAGATGTACGGGCCCGGGCGCAGGATCACGTCCAGCCCCAGGGCGCCGGCCAGCCGCACGAAGCGGCCCACGTCCCGCCAGCCGGTGAAGTCCACGGTGCGGTCGGGCAGTTCGTGGAAGTTCCAGGGGACGTAGGTGTCCACGGTGTTCACCCCCAGCGCCCGCACCCGCCGCAGCCGGTCCTCCCACAGCCGCGGGTGCACCCGGAAGTAGTGCACCGCCCCGGCCACCACCCGGTGCGGTGCCCCGTCCCGGACGAACCCGTCCGCGTCGTACCCGAGCATCGCGCGCACCCCGCCTTCCCACCGCAGACCCTGGCCCCGCCGAGCCTAGCGAGGAACGGGCCGCGCGGGCTGTCGCCGCTCAGGTGTCGTAGCAGCCGTCCCACGGGGCGGTGAAGCCCAGGCCGTCCGGGTAGAGCTCCATCCAGACGCGGTCCTCCTCGTCCTGCTCCTCGTCGTCCTCGTCGTCCACCTCCACGACCAGGCCGAACAGGGCGCCCTCGAAGCGCACCTCGAAGGGCGCGATGACGATGTCCTGGTAGTGGCGCCCCGGCAGGGCGTCCAGCCATTGCGCCAGCAGCACCTGGGCCGCGGCGACGGCCTGCCGCTCGCCGTCCGCCGTCGTGCCGGTGAACTCGATGCGCGAGCCCAGGTGACGCCCGGTCGCGTCGAACCGGTGCAGCACGGCGTACCAGCGCTTGCGCGGCTGCCAGTCGTCGCCGCTCCACCCCTCGGGGAAGGCCGCGGTGACGGACGCGAGGAACTGGCCGCCCGCGCACCGGCCGATGGTGTCCGTGCGGTAGCCGGGCTCGTGGCGGATCGGTATGACCTCGGGAACGTTCATGCCCCGAACCCTAGGCCCCACCTGCGACAACGCCTCAGAGCCGTCTCAGGCGGTGCCCTCGGCGCGGACGTCGTACTCCCGACGTGCGGCGAGGACTTCGTCGACGTGCTCCACCGACCACTGGGTGAGTACGCGCAGTGGTCCCCGCAGGGTCTGGCCGAGGGGGGTCAGGTCGTACTCGACGCGGGGCGGCACCTCGGGATACACGGTCCGCCGGACCAGTCCGTCGCGTTCGAGCGTGCGCAGCGTCTGGGTCAGCATCTTCTCGCTCACTCCGGCCAGCCGCTGCCGCAACCGGGTGAACCGGCAGGCTCCGTGCTTGCCGAGTTCTCCCAGCACGAGCACCGCCCACTTGCTGCCGATCTGGTCGAGCAGGTCGCGCGAGGGGCAGCCGCGCGTGTACGGGTCCCAGGACGCCATGGGCTCCGTCACATTCTCGGCGGTCGCCATTCCACTCACCTCGATACTTTCCCGTAGGTGGTCACCTTACCAACAAGTGGCTACTTACCGATGGAGAGTGAGCAGGTCAATCTGGGGTTCGTCACGCCGCGAGGAGAGTTCGCGGCAGGAAGGGGCGATCTCATGTCCATCGTCGTCACCGGAGCCTCAGGCCAGTTGGGCAGGCTCACCGTCGAGGCGCTGCTGCGGCGCGGAGTCCCGGCCGCGGACATCGTCGCGACCGGACGGGACACCGCACGCATCGAAGACCTCGGCCACCGCGGCGTCGTGGTGCGCCGGGCGGACTTCGCGGAGCCGGACAGCCTCGCGGCGGCGTTCCGGGGAGCGGACCGGCTGCTGCTGGTGTCCACCACCACCGTGGATGAGCGGTCGGCCAACCACCGCCGGGCCGTCGACGCGGCAGTGGCGGCCGGCGTGTCGCTGGTGGCGTACACGAGCATGACGCAGGCCGACACGGCGACCAGCATCCTGGCCCGCACCCACCGCGCCACCGAGGAGTACCTGCGCGAACGCGAGGTCCCCGGCACACTGCTGCGCAACAGCTGGTACCTGGAGAACTACACCGCCCAACTGCCCCTGTTCCGCCGGCGCGGGACGGTGATCGGAGCCGCGGGCAAGGGCAGGATCAGCGCCGCGTCAAGGGCCGACTACGCGGAGGCCGCCGCCGTCGTGCTGACCACCGAGGGCCACGCGGGCGCGGTGTACGAGCTGGGTGCGGACGAGGCGTTCACCCTGGCCGAGCTGGCGCAGGCGGTCTCGGCGGCCACCGGGGAGCCGATCGCCTACACCGATCTGCCCGCGGACCGGCTCACCGAGGCGCTGACCGGGGTCGGCCTGCCCGCCGAACTGGCGCACGTCCTCGCCGACGCCGACCTCGGGATGAGCCGCGGCGAGCTGTACACGGGATCCGGCGACCTCAGCCGCCTGATCGGCCGGCCGGCCACTGCCCTGCCCGACGCCATCGCCGCCGCGCTGCGCTGACCGTCCGCTCGCCCCCGCGGCCGTCGCGCCCGGACCGCCGCGCCCGGACCGTCGCGCCCGGACCGCCGCGAGGCGCTCACCCCCCTCGTTCCGTGACCGTGTACGACCCTGCCATCACCCGGAAAGTTGCCGACCATGTCCTCCCGCACCGTTCCCCCGCACGCCGCGTCCACCCGCGCCGCGTCCGCCCGTACGACCGTCCGCATCATGGGGCGGCGCGCGCTCGTCACCCTTACCGCCACCTCCGCGGCCCTGACCGCGTTCACGCTTCCCGCGACCGCCGCCACCCCCGGTGGCCCCGCCCCCGCCCACGCCTCCCAGGGCGGGAACGGCAACCAGGCGATCACCCTCGACGGCAGCCGCGCGTTCCCCGAAAGCGTGGCGGCCGACCGCCACTTCGTCTACGCCGGCAGCATCGGCGACGGCACCGTCTACCGGGGACGCACCGGGGCGACCACGCTCGAACCCTTCCTGCCGGCCGGCCAGGACGGCCGCACCCAGGCCACCGGCATCAAGATCACCGGCAACCGCCTGCTGGTCGCCGGCGCGTTCACCGGGCGCTTCTTCGTCTACAGCACTTCCGGGAGGCTCGTCGCGGCCTACACCGTCCCTGACACCGGCGAACAGACCCTCGTCAACGACGCGGCCGTGGCCCCCGACGGCGACGTCTACATCACCGACTCGCTGCGCGCCGTGGTCTACCGGATTCCGGCCGCCGAGGTGGACGGCCCCGCCACCGGCGCCCACCGGACCCTGCGGGTGGCCTACCACCTGCCGGACTACGTGGCCGGCCAGTCCAACGGCAACGGCATCGCCACCGCCCCCGACGGCACGTCGCTGATCATCGGCTACTGGTACAGCGGCGCCCTCTACCGGCTCGACCTCACCACCGGCGGTGTCCGCAGGATCGACGCACCGCCGCTGCCCAGCGCCGACGGCATCGTCCGGCGGGGAAACACCCTGTACGTCGCGCGTTCGGTGAACAACGAGGTCATCGAACTGCGACTGTCCGCCGGGAGCACCCGGGCAGTCGTCGTCTCCGAACGCACCTTCCCAGGCGCCGACACCACCACCGGCGTCGCCGTGAGCGGGGGCCGGCTGCTGGTGACCAACTCCCAGATGGACACCTACCTCTACGGCGAACCGCTGACCAGCCCGGCCTTCACCATCGAGAGCCTGCCGCTGCGCTGAGGCCCGGTCGGGGACGCCCGCCGCGCGCGGCGCGGGCTGCCGGTGCAGGGCGCGAACAGGACGCCCTGCAGGGCAACGCCGGTCATCTACCGGGCGAGGGCCCGGCGACCGCTCCGGCCAGGGCGGCAGCAGCGGCTCGACCGGGCCCACAGCTCGTCGTCCACGATCCACGGCTTGTCGCTCACTCCATCACGAACCGACGAATCGTCACATCGGTCACGCCCCACCGGCAACGATCACCGTTCTGACGGGCTGGTGACCGCCGGATGCCGCCGGGCGGCCTGCCCCGGCTATGTCGGCGGCAGGCCGAGAGTGGGGAGGTGGTCGGCCATCAGGAGGGCGACGAGTTCGCGGCGGCTGCCCGTGCCGGTCTTGTGGAGGATCGCGGTGACGTGCTGCTGGACGGTGGGCACGGTCAGGTGGAGGCGGGCGGCGATGTCCTTGGTGCTGGCGCCGCGCACCGCGTGCAGGGCGACCTGCTGTTCGCGCGGGGACAGGCCGTGGGCGAGGAGGGCCAGCGGCAGGCGCTGGACGGGGGAGACCGGGGAGGCGACGACGGCGACGCCGCCGCGGCGGCCGTCCAGCGGGGAGGCGTGCAGGGTCAGCCACTGGCCGTCGGGGGTGCACACCCGCGTCTCGACGGGGGCGCCGCGGCGGGCGGCCTGGCGGGCGGGGGTGAGGAAGGCGGTGGGCACCCCGCCGGTGTGGGCGGTGGGTTCGGCCATCCGCCCGATCAGTTCGCGGGCCGCCGCGTCCGCCGAGCGCAGCCGCCCGTAGCCGTCCAGGACCGCCACGGCCGGGGCGGGCACGGGCGGCCGGGGGCGGGGGCCGCGCAGGGCGGCCAGGTGGCTGTCGCGCAGCGCGGCGCCGATGGGGGCGGCGACGCGTTCGGCCAGGCGCAGGTCGGGCAGGTCGTAGCGGCCGCGGGCGCGTTCGCGCATGAACGCCGCGCAGCCCCAGCGGCCGCCGCCGAGGTCGAAGTTGATCCGCAGTTCGTCGCCGTAGCCGCAGGGGTGGAGCAACTCCCGGTAGCGCAGGCTGCGTTCGGGGCGTCCCTCGGTGGCCCGGTCCACGGTCTGCACCCGGTGGCCGGCGGTGCGGATCGCGGCGAAGGTGGTGGTGTCCTCGCCCTGGAGCTCCAGTTGCACGGCCTGCTCGAACTGTGCGAAGTCGAGGTTGTCGGCGACGGTGGAGGTGGGGAACCCGGTGACCGGGTCGTTGCCGTGCCAGCAGCCGCCGTCGAAGCCGAGCGGCTTCGCCAGCAGGGCGTGCAGCTGGCGGAACAGCTCGGCCGCGGGTAACCGGGAGGCCGACAACTCGCGGATGGATCCCAGGATTTCGCGCTCGATGTCACGTCGTTTGGCCACGGACGGAATACTACGGAAGCCGGGGCCCGCCGTCCGGTGAACGGCGAAGCGGGGGCGGGCGCGCCACTGCTCGGCGCACCCGCCCCCAGCCCCCCCGGTTCCCCCGCGCCCCCGTCCCGGTCCCCCTGGTTCCCCCGTTCCCGCACCCCGTCCCGGGCTCCCCTCGTCACCCGGGCAGCGGGGTCAGCTCCACGGGTTGGCCGGCTGGTCGTTGATGGCCGTCCAGAAGCGGGTGCCGGTCGGCAGGGTGCCGTTGGCCCACATGCCCCAGCCCCCGGCGTCGTGGAACTCCGTCATCCGGAAGCCGCTGCCGAAGGAGGAGGCGCACAACTGGTCGGCGACGGCCTGGCCGGTCAGCCGGGTGCCGGCCACCGGCGCGGTGGCCTTCAGCTCACCGCCGCCCCAGGCGTGGGAGCCGGACGTGGGCGGCATCCCGACCGGGGCGGGCCGGCCGTCCTGCTTGATGCACAGCACCGGCAGCTGGAAGCCCGCCGGGGTGTCGCCGTTGTACGGGTCGCTCTGCCCGTCGTAGCCGACGTGCACCAGGTTGTCGGCGCGCTGCTCCAGGTTCGCCCAGGTCATGCCCTTGTGGGCGCCGATCGGGCCGAACATGGCCGCGTAGGAGACCGTGTCGATGTCCCACTGCTGGTAGGGGCTGTCGAAGCAGTCGACCATGTAGGGCGTCCAGCCGCCGAAGTTCTTCCTCCGGTTGTCCAGGCACTGGCCGCCGCCCTCGTTCCTCAGCCGCACCCCCACCAGGCCCCACTTCGCCGTCTCACCGGTGGCGTTGAACGGGGTGACCTGCCAGCGCTGGAGCGGCTCGTCGACGTAGCACCGGTTGGCGGTGGGGCCGTTGGTCAGGCACGAGTTCGGGTCGACGCCGGTGCGCACGGTGAAGTAGCCGGGCCGGCCCGGGACGGCCCGGAACTCGAACTTGCCCGGGTTGTCGGACGGCGCGCAGGGGTGCATGTCGGGCTTGCCGTACGTGGTGCCGTCGGGACAGCGGTCGGACCCCTGGTTGTACAGGACCGTCACCAGGGTGTCGGCCGAGGCGGTGCCGGGCACCAGCGCCAGACCGCTCAGGGCGAGCACGACCGCGAGGGTGAGACTTCGGACCAGCGAACGCACGGGATCTCCAGATCGGGGGAGACGACGGTTTGCGGTCGGCCGACCGCCGTCAGCCTGTCAGCACCCCGTCGACCGCCGGTATCCGTGATTCCTAGGACCCCACCGGCACCCCCGCGCGGCCGAACCCGGCCACCCGACCGGCTACGGCCGCACGCGCTCGCGCCACCAGGCGACCGTCGCCCGCAGCTGCTCCTCCAGCGGCGTGGCCCGCACCGCGAACGCGGCCTCGTACGCCGAGCAGTCCACCGTGAACGGCCGGTCGAACTGGTAGCGCACCTCCCGCAGTTCGCGCAGCAACGGGGAGAACAGCCCCGCCATGGCCAGCGCGGCCCCGGGCAGACGGCGCACCGCGACCGGCCCGCCGCCGGCCTCGGCGGCCAGCCGCTCGACCATGCCGCGCACCGGCATCGGCGCGACGGTGGGCACGTGCCAGGCCCGGCCCCAGGCCCGCTCCTCGCCGGCGATCTCGACCATCGCCCGGGCCACGTCCGGCAGGTAGGTCCAGCTGTGCGCGGCGTCCGGGTCGCCGAGCACCGCGACCTGCCGGCCCTTCAGCAGAGCCGGCATCACCCGCGCGGCCAGATGGCCGCCGTCGGTGACGCCGGGACCGAAGAAGTCCGAGGCCCGCACCTCCACCGCCCGGATCCGCCCGGCCTCGTGCAGCGCCCGCGCCTGCTCCCAGGCCGCCGCCCGCACCCGCCCCTTGGGGCCGGTCGCGGCGAGCGGCAGGTCCTCGGTCAGCGCAGCGGCCACCGGCCCGTAGCCGTACAGGTTGCCCAGCAGGACCAGCACCGCGCCGCTCTCCTCGGCCGCCGCGCACAGCGAGGCGCTCAGCGCCGGCCACAGCCGCGCCCACCGCGGCAGCGGCGGCGCGGCGCAGCCGTGGATGGCGGCGGCACCGCGGGCGGCCCGCGCCAGCCCTACGGGGTCGCTCGCGTCCAGGGCGAGGTGCTCGACGCCGGGGACGGCCGGTTCGGCGGGGCGGCCGGTGCGGGTGACGACCCGGACCTCGTGGCCCTGTTCGGCCAGCAGGCGGGCGGTGGCGGCCCCGGCGGGCCCGTGTCCGACGACCAGGTGGAAGCTCATCCGCCCCACCCTAGCGGCGCCCCCGGACGGGCGGGACACGGGGCGCAGCACGGGGAAAACCGCTGGTGGGCGGCAGTGAACCCGCCGGCGGGCGGGGTGGGCCGGCGCCGCCGGACAACCGGTACGGCAATCGTAGAAGTGGATCTATGCTGGCGGTCGTTCATGATCCCTTCACATGAAGCAGGTTTGCTCCCGATGAAGCTGCCCCGGGTGTCCGCCGTCGTCGCGGCCGCCGTCCTGGCCCCCGCCGTCCTCTTCCCCGCCACGGCCTCGGCCTCCGACACCCCGAAGCCGACCGGCGTCTCCGGCCCCGACACCGGCTCCGACTCCGTCAAGGACGCCGCACCCGAGGACGGCGACGGCCAGGAGAAGCGCGACCGCGCCGAGGTCCGGCGCATCCTCGCCGACCCGGCCAGCGGCCCCGGCGTGCGCGAGGCGGCCGAGAAGGCCCTCAAGGGCGGCGCCGCCGAGCTGCGCCACTTCCTGAAGGTCGAACTCGACGAGCAGCGGGCGATCGACAACCGGGTCAGGGCCTCCCAGATCCACCACCTGGGCGGCCCGGCCGTGAAGGCGGCCGCCAAGGCCGCCCTCCGGGGCACCGACGCCGACATCACCGCGTTCCTGACGACCGGCCAGTACACCGCCCGCGCCCAGGACGACCGCGCCGAGATCGAGCGCATCCTCGCCGACCCGCTGACCGGCCCCAAGGTCCGCGCGGCGGCCGAGCAGGCCCTCAAGGGCGGCGCCGCCGAGCTGCGCCACTTCCTGGAGGTCGAGCTCGCGGAGAAGCAGCGACCCGACAACCTGCTGCGCCTGACCCGGATCGCGGACGGGGCCGAGGGCGCGGGACCGGCGCTGCGCCTGGCCGCCGCCAAGGCCCTGGACGGCACCTACCAGGACGTCCTCGACTTCCTGACGACCGGCCAGTACACCGCCCGCGCCGAGGACGACCGGGCCGAGGTCGAGCGCATCCTCGCCGACCCGGCCAGCGGCCCCGGCGTGCGCGAGGCGGCCAGCAAGGCCCTCAAGGGCGGCGCCGCCGAGCTGCGGCACTTCCTGGAGGTCGAGCTGCCCAAGCAGCGCGCCGACGACAACCGGGTCAAGCTCGCCCAGCTCATGGACGCCGGCGGCAGGGCCGTGCGCGAGGCGGCCGGCAAGGCCCTGGACGCCGGCACGAACGCGGCCGTCGAGGAGTTCCTCAAGACCGGCTTCTTCAAGGCCCAGTACGAGGACGACCGGGTCGAGGTGCTGCGCGTCATCGCCGACAAGTCGACCGGCCCGCACACCGCGGCCGCCGCCCAGAAGGCCCTGGACGGCTCCGCCGCCGACGTGCGGCGCTTCCTGACGGTCGACCTGCCGAACCTGCGCTTCAGCGACAACCGGCTCAAGGTCTCCCAGATCGCCGAGACCGGCGGCCCGGCCGTGAAGAAGGGCGCCCTGGCCGCCTTCGAGGGCAGCTACGCGGACATCCTGGCCTTCCTCAAGGACGGCTGGGCCAAGGCCAAGGCCGAGGACGAGGCCGCGGCGGCCAAGCCCGGCACGGGCACGGGCACCGGCACGGGCACCGGCGGCTCCGGGCAGCAGCCGCAGACCGTCCAGCCCGCCGGCCTCACCGGGACCACCAGCGGCACCGGCACCACCGGCACCACCGCCACCGGTACGGGCACCACCACCGGCAGCCGTACGGCCACCACCGGCACCCGTACGGCCACCACCGGCACCCGTACCGGCACCACGGGCACCACCACCGGCTCCGGCACGCTCGCCGCCACCGGCACCGACGGGCTCGGCTGGGAGGCCGGCGGCGCCGCCGCGGCCCTCGCCGCGGGCGCGGCGCTGGTCGTGGCCGCCCGCCGCCGCTCCGCCGAGAGCTGACACCCCCTCGCGTCCCCGGCCGCCGCCCACCCCGGCGGCCGGGGACGCGCCGCGTCCAGAACCGGCCCGTCCCAGCCCGTTCGCGCCCCGGCCCGGCCCGGTCAGCTCAGTCGCCGTCCCCGCCGCCGTCCCCGCTGTTGCCGCTCCCCTGGCGGGGCCGGTCGCGCTGATAGCCGCGCACCGCCTTCCCGGCGCCGACGGTCAGGGCCGCGACCGCGCGGGTCCAGCGCGGCCCGCCCCGGTCGGCCCACACCACGCAGACGCATCCCGCGACGACCAGGACCAGCACCCCCACCACAACCGCACCGACCACCACGGCCACCCGCCCTTCTCCCGACGTCCTGATACGTGTGACGTGCGGATCCTCCCACCCGGTTCGGCCGCGGGTGCGGCGGCTGTGCCAGGATGCGGTAGCCGAACGGCCCTGGTCACCGCACCGGCCGCCCGCAGCCCCACCCGTCAGCCGTACCCCGAGGAGTCACCCGTGGCCACTGCCAAGTTCGCCACCCTGCACACCACGGCGGGCCCGATCCGCCTGGAGCTGTTCCCGTTCCACGCGCCGAAGACGGTCCGCAACTTCGCCGAACTCGCCGAGGGCACCCGGGAGTACACCGACCCGCGCACCGGCGAGCCGGGCACGGGCCCGTACTACGACGGCACGCTCTTCCACCGGGTGATCGCGGGCTTCATGATCCAGGGCGGCGACCCGACCGGCACCGGCGCCGGCGGCCCGGGCTACTCCTTCGCGGACGAGTTCCACCCGGAGCTGTTCTTCACCAAGCCCTACCTGCTCGCGATGGCCAACGCCGGCCCGGGCACCAACGGTTCGCAGTTCTTCATCACGGTCGGCACCCCCGCCCACCTCAACCGCAAGCACACCATCTTCGGCCAGGTCGCCGACGCCGCCTCCAAGGCCGTCGTCGACGCGATCGCCACCACCCCGACCGAGAACGAGCGCCCCGTCCAGGACGTGGTGATCACCTCCGTCGAGATCGAACACTCCTGACCCGGTGACCGCTGCCCGGAACTCCTTCCCGCCCCGCCCGGTCCGCGGCGTACGGGCCAGCTGCATCCACCAGACCAGCTGCCCGGGCGACCTCGCGATCGTCACCGTGGACTTCGAGCCCTGGCAGGACGGCCTGCACGTCGAGTCCGCCCCGGGCGCCACCGTCAAGGGCGGGCCGGAGCCCGGGGACCTGGAGCGCTTCCACGCCGCCCTGGCCGAGGGCGTGCGCGCGGAACTGGCCGAGCGGCTGCCCGGCGTTCCCGTGGCGCTGGCCCTGGTGGTGCACCACACCGTCGTGCACCTGACGGACTCGCGCGAGCACTCCTTCCACACCGCCGGCCGCCTGGCGGTGCGCGAGGCGCTGACCCGGCTGAACGGGAGCAGGCAACAGGAGAGTTGACGTATCGTCAGGGAGCTCTCGCCCGGCCCCGCCTCGGCGGCAGCGGTCGGGCGACCCGGTGCACGCCGGTGCCGGGCGGCGGCCGCTCACCGCGCCCGGCCCCGCCCGAACGGGGCCGGGCAGGGCCGTGGGGCGGGGCGGGTCGGCCCGCCGCGGGGTCGGTGGGCGCCCGAGGGGATCAGTACCCCGGGGGCACCAGGCTCCAGTGCTGGACGTAGGTCCCGTGGTAGCTCTCGACGGTGACCGCGCTGCCGACCTGTGCGCTCCCGGTGAGGTAGAGCTCGGGGTGGGCCGCGAGCGAGACCGTCATCAGGCCCCTATCCCAGTACTGCCTGTTCCACTGCTGGTTCACGTTCTTCTCGTCGCAGGTCTGGAGCGTGACGGGGCCCTTGGCGCCGTTGCTCGGCGCGGTCAGGCACGTGCCCGTCGCCTTGTTCTTCAAGAGCTGCTTCCCGGCGGTGCCGCTCAGGTTCCAGAACTGGTGGTCGTCGTTCTGCTCGCGCTCGGCCATGACGACCTTGCCGCCGCTGTCGACGTCCATGCCCTTCGTGGAGCTGTTCGGCGGCTGGACCTCGTACCGGAGCCAGGTGGGCTCGGTCTGCTGGGGTGGCGGTGCCGCCTGCGGGGCGGCCGCCGCGGCCAGACCGGGTGTGCCGCCCAGCAGTGCGGCGGCGATGGCCGCGACCGCGAGGCGCTTGGCAGGAGACGTGCTGGTCACTCTCATGTGCTGTCCCTTGTGGGGTGTCCGAGAGGTGTGCGGGCTCCCCGGCGGATCGCGTCGGGAGCCCGGCGGGCCACGGGTCCGCGCCGGGGGGAGGATGCCCGAGGGGTCGGATCGCTCGCCGCCCCGGCTGACGGGCTCCCGGGGGGCCCGGTGGGCACGGCAGATGCCTCGCGCCCACCCGACCAGGCTAGCCAGATGTCCGGCCGCCCGCAGCTTCGCTGAAACGCGCAGGTCACGGGCGTGCCGGGGGCGTCGAAGGGCTGCCAGGGGGGCACTGCTGCGCCACGGGCCGGACGAACCACTGCCGGTCGTCCGCCGCCGCGTGGGGCCGCAGGACGGCCCTGTCGCTGCCGGCCTGCGCGCCCGCGGTGAGGGCGCCCCGGGGCCGTTCCGCCCGGGCGGGGGCCGTTCCTCCCGGGGGCGGGGAACGCGGCGGCCGCCGCCCGCTGGAGTGCGGGCGGCGGCCGTGAAGAAGTGAGACGGCGCTACGTCAGGAGCAGCTGCTGAACGTGGCGCTGGTGTTGGCGATGTAGAGGGTGGCGCCGGCGAGGGGGTCGGAGCTGAGCGGGACGGTGACGGTGTCCTCGGCGGTCCACGGGATGCCGTGGGCGTCGAAGGTCCAGGTGCCGGTGACCTTGCGGGCGACCTTGGCGAGCGTCACCCAGCCGTACTGCTGGGTCGGGACGGTGACGGTCACGCTGTTGTTGACGCTCCTCGACCCGTGCCACTCGTTGGTGAGGTGCAGTGCGGAGCTGATCGTCGCGGTCAGGACGTTCTCGGGCAGGCCGGAGGAGATGGAGGACGTCATGTCGACGCCGATGCTGTTGGACCAGCCGCTCTCGTCGGTGACCGCGAAGGACTGCTGCACGGCGCTGCTGGTGTTGTTGAACCAGACGGAGGAGACGCAGGTGCGCGGCAGCGGCGCGGCCGGGGCCTCGCTCACCGTGGTCCAGGAGCAGCTGGAGGCGTCCTTCTGGCACTGCTTGGCGCCGTGGTCGACGGCCAGGTTGCGGGCGGCCTGCTCGAAGCCGGTGGACCACCGCTGGTTGACGGTGCCGTTGCAGGTGTACTGGTCGGTCCAGGCGTCGTCGTAGTTGCCGCCGAGCAGCAGGTCCAGGCAGGTGTTGTCGCCCTTGTGGCGGATCATGAACGAGTCGCCGCCGCCGGGCGCCGGCTGGAAGTACCAGCGCTGGCTGGCCTGCCCGGCGCAGGACTGCTGGCGCAGCGCCGGGGTGAAGAAGGCCAGGTCGATGCACTTGCCGGTGTCGTTGTTGACGATGGCGAAGGTGGAGTCGGCCGGGTCGACGCTCAGCCGCCAGGACTGGTGGTAGCCGGGCGCGGAGTTGGTGACGATGTAGGCGCCGTCGCCCATGTTGCCGTTCTGGACGTCGAGTTGGCGTCCGTTGCTGAGCGACTTGATGGTCAGGCACTGCTGCGGCGAGGCGCAGGCGGCGAGCGGGGCGGGCGCGGCCGCCGCAGCGGCGGCCGGGGTGGCCGACGCGGCGTGGGCGGGCGCGGTGGCCAGGCCCAGGGCGGCGCAACAGGTCACCAGGAAGGCCGCGAACAGGCGCAGCCAGGACGCCGTACGGCCGGGGGTCGTGATGGCGGGCAAGGGTGAAGTCCTTTCGTCGGGAACGGTGTTGCGGGAGAGGAGCGGTGCGCGCGGGCTCAGGGCGCGGCGGCGAAGGCCGCCTCCAGGCGCGGGACGTAGTCCACGAGGTCCTGCGCCCAGCAGCCCGCGGTGTGGCCGCCGTGGCAGTCGGCGCCCCAGCCGGTGCCGTCGCCGTAGTCGACGAAGCGGTACGGCAGGCCGAGCGCGTCCAGGCGCTGCTTGAGGCGCTTGGCGGTGCCCTCGGCCCAGAACTCCATGTCGGCGGGGCTGTTGTTGCCGTTGCCGGTGTAGACGGCGATGCCGGTGTCGGCGAGGCGGGCCGCGCGCGCGACCGGGTCGGCGGCGTTCCAGCGCCAGTCGGCGTTGAACACCGGGTACGGGGTGCCGAAGATCGCGTCGCTGGAGACGGTGGGGCCGAAGTCCATCGCGCAGGGGCGGCCGTCGCTGGGGCCGCAGAGCACGGCGCCGACGTTGGTCAGGGTGGCGACCACCGCGCCGCGGATGATCATCTCGTCGGCGGACAG
Source organism: Kitasatospora sp. Xyl93 (assembly GCF_055383135.1). NCBI lineage: Bacteria > Bacillati > Actinomycetota > Actinomycetes > Kitasatosporales > Streptomycetaceae > Kitasatospora > Kitasatospora sp. Xyl93. The sequence goes on from NZ_AP029185.1 coordinate 8,348,419, forward strand.
GTCGTTGGCGCCGGACATGGTCAGGACCTGGCCGAACAGGTCGGGGCGGTCCTGGGCGTAGTGCAGGGCGCCGAAGCCGCCCATCGACAGCCCGCCGACGGCCCGGTGGGCGCGGTCGGTGCGGGTGCGCAGGTTGGCGTCGACGAACGGCAGGACCTGCTGGAGGTGGAAGGTCTCCCAGTTCTGCGCGCCGGCGGCGGTGTTCTGGTCGAGCCAGTCGGTGTACCAGCCGCGCAGGCCGCCGTCCGGGATGACGGTGATCATCGACTGGGCGGCGGTCAGCGCGGGGTAGGCCAGGGCCGGGTCGCTCGGGTTGTCCGAGGCGCCGTGCAGGAAGTACAGCACCGGGTAGCGCCGGTCCGGCTGGGCCGCGTAGTCGGCGGGCAGCAGGATGCGGATGGTGTGCGGCCCGGCGACCTGCGCCGTGGTGACGGTGACGACGAAGTTGGTGGCGCTGCCGGTGGCGGCGCCGACTTGGGTCAGCCCGAAGCCGTCCGCCAGCGGCGGCGGCCCGTCGGCCCCGGCCCGTACGGCGGGCACGGCCGCGGCAGCGGCGGCCGCGGGCGTGGCGGTCCCGGGAGCGGCGGAGGCCACGGGCGGTGCGGCGAGCGGGAGCAGGCAGGCGGCCAGGGCGGCGAGAGCCGCGCGGGCGCGCCGGAGCCGGGCAGGGGTCATGGGCGTCCTCGGCCTTCAGTGATCTGACTGATCGCCGACAACTCTCGCCAGCCGCCCCGCCCCGACGCCAGAGCCCCCGGCGGCGCACCTGGGCCACTGGCGCATGTGCGCCGCCCGCGCGGGTAGGCTCTCCCGGCCCCCACCGGGGCGGGGGAAAGCGATGACTGGGGGGCCGTCGTGCACGACGTGCTGGAACCGGAATCCGAACGCGGCCGCGTCTACCACAGCCTGGTCGGCCGGCCACGCGCCCGCGTACCCGAACTCGCCCGGGAGAGCGGCCTGGACGAGGACGCCGTCCTCGCCGTCCTGCGCGACCTCGCCGACGAGGGCGTCGCCGTGGCCTTCGACACCACCGACAGCGCCGACGACCGCAACCACGCCTGGGAGGCACTGCCGCCTGCCCGGGTCGTCGAGGCGGTGCTGCAGCACGACGCGCTGCGCCAGGCCACCGCCCGCCGGGCCGGCGCCGAACTGGAACGCCTTTACCGCTTCGCCCGCCGCGACACCGGCAGCTACGGGGCGCTGGAGGTGGTCGAGGACCCGGCCGAGGTGCTGGCCGCCAGCCGGCGCCTGCAGCTCGCCGCCCGCCACCAGCTGCGGGTCATCGACGTGCCGCCCTACTCCGGCAGCCCGGCCCACTACCTCGACCAGGAGGTGCTGCAGCGCCGCCGGATGGCCGCGGGCGTCGTCTACCGGGTGATCTACCAGGGCTGCGCGTTCCAGCACCCGGTGGTGGGGCCCAACATGGCCCGGATGATCGAGGCGGGGGAGCAGGCGCGGACGTTGGACGAGCCGCCGCTCAAACTCGCCATCGGGGACGACGAGCTGGGCATCGTCACCGTGCCCGCCGACGACCGCCCCGGCGTCGTCTCGCTGCTGATCCGGCCCTCGGGCCTGCTGAACGCCCTGAGCGCGGTCTTCGAGACGCTGTGGCGCCTGGCGGTGCCCGCGTCCATGGCCGAGGGCGACCTGCGCATCGACGAACGCGACCGGCGGATCCTCACGTTGATGGCCGGCGGCGCCACCGACGACGCCATCGCCCGCCGGCTGGGCCTGGGCCGGCGCACCGTGGTGCGCCGGGTGTCGACGCTGCTGGCGCACCTGGGCGCCACCACCCGCTTCCAGGCGGGTGTGCAGGCGGCGCGGCGGGGGTGGCTGTGACGGCGGGGGTGGCTGTGACGGCGGGGGGTGCGCTCGAAGCGCCGGTCGTGTGAGCGCCCGGGGCCCGGTTCGCCGGGGCCCCGGGCGCTCACGCGGCGCCTCGGTTCACGTCAGCACGGGTACACGCTGCCGCCGTCCGGGAGCAGGGTGTCCTTCACCCAGCCGTCCATCGAGGTGCCGCTCTTGCGCAGGTGGGTCCACGTCCCGTCGTTCTGCGTGGTGGTGTAGCAGTGGTAGAAGACCTGGTCACCGGGGTTGAGCGAGCCCACGATGCCGCACGTCGTGTGCGGGCCCGAGCGGACGTTCACGCCGCTGCGGGTGATGGTCTTCGGGTTGCTGCCGTCGGGGTCCTGGTTCGACCACGCGTGCGTGCAGCTGAGCAGGCCGCTCTGCCCGGTGGTCCCGGCGGTGGCCACCGTCGGAGCCAGCCCGAGCGCCGTGCCGGCGACCACGGCGGCGGCCAGCAGGGCCGCGCTCTTCCTGATCGACATGTGCTTGCCTCTCTCTCGCTCTCGCAACCGTGACCGTGACCCTCGCGGGTGCGCGGGACGGCCGCCGGTTCGCGGTGGGGACGTGCCGCGGGGCCGACGGGTCCGACGTGGACCCTCGGGGCCCGGCGGCCGCCTTCAGGCTGCACGGTGGCTCGGGCGCCGCCCAACGTGATTCGGTCTGGCCCGAACAAGGGCGATGCGGACGGTTGCCGCTGACGGGTCCTCCACCGGACTTCGTCTGCCGGTCTTCGGTCGGTGCCCGTTCGGTCAGGGCCGTCCGGAGGGCGCGTCGAGCACCGCCAGGCCGGTGGGGGTGGCGACGTGGGCGGTCGTGCGGCGGTCCCGGTGGGTGTCGATCAGGCCCGCGTTGCGCAGCGTCGTGGCGTGCTCGCTGGCGCTGGCCGTGGCGATGCCGACGAGCGCGGCGAGCTGCCGGGTCGAGCAGCCCGGGTGGCGGGCGATGGTGCTGAGCACCGCGGCCCGGGTGTGGCCCAGTACGGACCCGACGGCGTCGGGGGTCGGGCCGGCCCGGTGGGCGCCGGGCGGCAGGGCCGTGAACAGCGGTGTGGCCGCGGCCTCCTGGAGGCGGGCCACCGGGTAGCTGAGGACGGGTTGCGGCGCCGCGTCGAGGTCGACGACCGGGGCCTCGACGGCGAACACCGACGGCTGCAGCAGCATGCCCTGTCCGGCCAGGTGCACGTCGGCGTCCAGACCGGAGGCCATCGCGACCTCCAGCACGGGCGCCCGCCAGCGGATGCGCCGCGGGTTGACGTGTGCGAGGACGGCCTCGATGCCGCCGCCGAGCAGTTGGCGCGACCGCACCGCGGCGTCGGCCGCCGTCATGGCCTGGACCTCCCGCCAGTGCGGGAGGAGGGCGTGGCCGGCCAGGTGCTCCAGGCTGTCGCACAACTTCCGTAGCAGCAGTGGGTCGTCGGGCAGGCGGTGGGCCCAGGAGGGCAGCGGGTGGGCCTGGGCCGTGTGCTCCAGGCTGGCCCGTAGGCGGGTGCGGGGGGTGGAACGGACCTGTTCGATCAGCTCGACGGGGGTGGCGGCGTTCGCGCCGCTCAGGAACCCGGTGATCGGCCCGCGCGGGGGCATGAGCGCGAGGACCATGCGCGAGGCGGGGTGCAGGGAGGTGAGGGTGCGGTGGCGCCAGGCCCCGAGCCGCACCGGCTGGGTGCGTTCCTGGAGTTGCCGGGCCGCGGTGGTCAGTTCGAGGCAGGGCGCGGGTCTGTCGGCGATGCGGGTCCGCGCGAGGTCCTCCACGGTGAAGTGAATGCGTAACGGCACGTCGTCGCCCTCCCACGAAGCCCGACCGGCTGCTGCCGGTGCTGCTGCCGGTCCTCCCGCTCTCGACGGCCATCCTCGTCCAGAGCGGGGTCGTGGGCCAGCGGGACCGGCGGGGAAGGCGGTCCCGGCGCCGGAACTGCCCGTTCAGCAGGCCGGGTTCGCCCAGCTGATGCGGATCTCGCGGTCGCCGACGGGGAGGGTGAGGACGGGGTGGTCGGCGAGGTCGCGGATGACGTCCCGCTGGGCGCAGGGGCCGGTGAGGCGGCGCTCCAGGACGTGGTGCTCGAAGCGGGACATCGGCAGGTGGCGGACCGAGGCCCAGATCCGTTCGAGGGTGTCGGCGTTGAGGGTGTGGACGGCGGGCGGGCGCAGTCCCGGGACCTCGATGACGACGTCGTGGTCGGCCCTCACGCCGTCAGCTCCGACCAGACGATCTTGCCGGTGTGCTCGCGGGGGGAACAACCGGTGCGGGCGGAGAGGGACTTGACGAGGTACAGGCCGCGCCCGGCCTCCCCGTCGAGGGTCAGCGCACGCAGGACGGGCTCGCGGTCCCGCCGGGCGTCGTGCACCTCGATCCGCAGGCGGACGGGGGAGGGGGCGAGGGAGAGGTCGAGGGCGAGGTGGATGAGGTGCCCCGGCGGCGTGCCGTGCACGAGGGCGTTGGTGACGAGCTCCGAGACGATCAGGAGCCCCGAGTCGAGGAAGCGCGCCCCGGCGGGGGCGGAGGAGAGGAGCTCGCAGAGGTGGAGGCGCCCCTCGCCGGGCGCGCGGCGGCTGCGCGGCAGCCAGGTGGTGGAGGAGTGGCAGGACATGGCGAAGGCACCTTCCAGGGACGGGGTTTGAAGCCATGTGGAAGCCGGGCGGAGGCATGGGGATGCCCGGCGGTAGACGGTCGTGGTTACTCAGGCAATCCGAAGGACTACTGGCTGTAGCATGCTCCGCGATGGCTCGATTGCGCAAGCGCACTCCCGCGCAATTGCGTTGCATCGCAAGATGCTTGTGATCATCGGGGGAGGTGGCAGACTGTGACTCGATGTCAACCAAGAGGGAGCGACGAGCGTGGACAGTCCAACCGTGCTGCGCCGTAGGCTCGGCTCCGAGCTGCGACGATTGCGCGAACGGACCGGGCGTCAGGCCAAGTCCGTCGCGGATGAGCTCGGGTTCAGTGCAACCAAGGTGTCGCGGATCGAGTCAGGCCAGACAACCCTGAAGGAATCAGACGTCCGTGCGATGCTCGAACTGTACGGCGTCAGTGACGACGCCGAGTTGAGGCAGTTCATCTCGCTGACCCGCCGCAGCACGCAGCGCGGATGGTGGCACGACTACGCGGACACGTTGCCGGACTGGTTCCAGACGTACGTGGGACTTGAGGCCGACGCCGCGCGGATCCGCTCCTACGAAACGGAGTTGATTCCGGGGCTGTTTCAGATCCCCGCCTACTCCCGCGCAGTATTCCGCGCGTCCTTGGAAGGGCAAGGCGGCGACATAGAGGGCACTGTCGATCGACGGTCGCAACTCAGAATGCAACGGCAGGAAGTCCTCCATCGGACGGACCCACCCGTCATCCAGGCGGTGCTCAACGAAGCGGCGCTGAGCCGGCCCATCGGCGGCCCTGATGTGATGCGTGAACAAGTCCTGCATCTACTGAAGCTTGTTGAGCAGCCGAATCTCTCCGTTAGGGTGCTGCCGCTCAGCGCTGGCGCGCACGCCGCGATGAGCATGCCGTTCCACATCCTCTCGTTCTCGGACGTGCCTGGCCAGCTTGTCTATGTCGAGGCGCTGACCAGCAGCCTCTATCTGGAGAGGGAAGCTGATATTGCGCGGCACGAGTTCGTTTTCGACCGGCTGACCGAGATGGCGATGAGCCCGCAGGAGTCCGCTACCTGGATGATTCGGCTACTGAAGGAGAACTATCGCAATGACTGCTGACCTGGAATGGCGCAAGAGTAGCTACAGCGGCGGCGAAGGTGGCAACTGCATCGAGGTCGCCAGTGGGCTTCCGGGCTCCATTCCCGTTCGGGACAGCAAGGACCCTGATGGCCCGGCCCTCGCCTTTTCGCCCGAGGCGTGGCGGTCCTTCGTCGCCGGTGTCCAGGCGGGCGACTTCGCGGCCGGCTCCTGACCTGCCTTCACCGGGCGGGCCCGCGGACGCCGCGGGGCCGCCCGGTTCGGGCGAGCCGTCTCAGAGGTGGCTCAGGATCCAGTCCCGCAGATAACCGGCCCCCACCTCGCTGTAGTTCGCGGCCGTCGAGCAGTTCTGGCCCTTCATGACGCCGACCTGGAACAGCTGGCCGCCGATGCTCACCATCAGCGGGCCTCCGCTGTCGCCCGGGCAGGGGCCGCCGGTGGTCGGGATCGACTTCAGCCCCGCGGCGTCGTTCTCGGCCGGCTTGATGGACACGCCCTTGAACTGCAGCCGATCGGGACGCTGTCCGGACCCGTTCTGCCCCCAGCCCGCGATGAGGCCGTCGTCGTACTGCGTGAACGGACCGCCCTGCTGGCCGTCCCACCGGAAGCTCTGGCCGGGATCGGCCAGGCTGATCGGCGCGACGCCAGTCACCGGGGAGCTGAGCTTCAGCAGGGCGATGTCGTTGTGCCCGCCGCTGTACCCCGGGTAGGAGTAGAGCGCGACGGCCTTCCTGACCTGCCCGCCCGTGTCGTTCATATTGGTGCCGACCCGCACGCTCATGTCACCGGGATTGGTGACACCACCCACGCAGTGTGCCGCTGTGAGCACCCAGTCGGCTCGGATGAGGGTCCCGGTGCAGTAGGTCCCCCCGACGTAGGAGACCTTGGCGACGAAGTTGAAGGAACTGTCGGTGACCGCGTTGCCACCGGTTATCGCCTGGGCCGGGGACGGTGCGAGGCCCGCCATCCCGGCGCTGACCAGGCCGCCCCGCGACCAGCAGCCGCAACGAATTCCCGAGAGTTCCTTGACGTTTGAAAGACATCGGCTCGTCCTTGTCTCCCGACGATCAGGATGCCCCTCGAACAGTCTGGCGCGCCGTGCCCCGCTCCGCTCGGCGAAGTCCCCGGCCCGGCCCGGCCCAGGGCCTCGGGGCCCTGATCTCGCCGGACACCCTTTCCTCCCGCCGCATCTCGACTACGCTCGCCAGGGCCAGGACCAAGATCGACCGAGGGGGCCACGCCATGCCGTACGAGACCGGTGCGACGGTGAGACTGACCAGGGACGTGCAGGTCACCGCGCAGGCCGCGGGCCTGCCCGGGCCGCTGTTCCTGGCCGAGGGCCTGTTGGGCATCGTCACGGGCTCGGCGCAGCAGGAAGCCGGCGGCGGCGGTGCGGCCCAGGCCGCGCTGGCGAGTTTCGACCAGCAGATGCGCGGCGCCCGGTTCGACGGCTTCACGTCCCACGTGATGAACGACATCCGGCAGAAGTTCATCCAGGCGGGAGCGACCGACACCGGCTCCGGCCCCGGCGCCCGGACCAGGTACCGGGTGCGCTTCGAGAACGGGTTCGTCCTCGACGGCCTCGAAGAGGGCTCGCTGGCCAGGGCCTGAACCCCCTCCGGTGCCGCGCCGCCGAATGCCCGCTCAGCCCGGGTAGGTGATCGAGCCCAGCGGCGGGCAGGGGACGAGCGCGGTGCTGACGCCCGGGCGTTCGACGAACGCCCGGGCCTCGGCGGCCCGTTGGCGCCGGGTGTCCAGGCCGTCGGCGTACCAGGCGTCGTTCCTGGCCCGGTGGTGGTCCCAGGTGTCGTCGATGAGGCTGAGGCTGGTGTTGCCGGCACTGCGCTGGAACTCCGCCTTCACGGCGGCCTGTTGGAGCGCGGTCTGCAGCGCCGCCAGGTCGATGCGGGTGATCCAGACGCCGAGGGTGTTCGGCTCGCGGGTCGGCATCGGGGCCTTGGGGAGCAGGGACACCCCGGTGTCGAGGCGGCCGAGGTTGTCGACGGTCGCGTCCTGGGACTCCTGCACCGCGATCCGCATCTCCCGGTGCAGCCAGAAGAGTTCGTCGAGGTCGGCCATGGTGATGCGCATCCGCTGGTACGCGGCCTGGAAGCGGGGGTCGTGGTGCAGCGCCCGCATGGGGGGGACGTGCAGGCCCACGCAGTCGTTGAAGCCGGCCGTCACCGCCGCGTCGAGGTGCAGGACGGCCTGGTCCGCCTGCCCGTGGGCGAAGGCCAGGTCGCCGAGGCTCGCGTGGCCCGCCGCGACGAGCCACGTGCCGTCGGGGCCGAGCGCCGTGGCCCGCGCGACGACGTCGGTCAGGCCCGAGGCGCTCCTCGCGGTCGGACCCTCGGTCACGATCGCCACCAGCAGTTCGTGGACACGGGCTGCCAGTGAGTTGACGGTGTCGGCCATGGATCTCCTCGGACCTGGGTGGTGGAGAGCGCGAAAGGGGCTGCCGAGCCTGTGGCGACCCTGGTGGAGATGACGGGCGGGCAGGGTGAGCGGTTCCGCTCGTGCCCGTGCGGGCCGGGGACCTGGCCCACCACACCCTGCCGTGTTCGAATCGATGTGTCGACACTGCGTCATCACCGCAGGCAGTGGCCCATTGCGGTTCGATCACGGTGTGTCCGGTTCGTCGAACATTGGATGAGAGTGCGGGGATTTCCTGTGTTGGCAGGGGCACCGGCGGCCTCTCATAATTCCTGCCGACACGTGTGACGGAAGCCCGGGGAACCCGCTTGGGGGAGTGGTTCCCGCGAGGGGCCCGCGCGTGAGATTCCGCATTCTTCCTGGGGGGATTCCCTTGCCCGAGCCCGAGAACGAGGGCGCCACCGCCGTACCTCCGGCACCGGCCGCACCGGCCGCCGCGCCGCGGCAGGCCCCGCGCCGGCTGCCGCGCGCCGTCGGCGTCGCGCTGGCCACCGCCGGCCTGCTCGCCGTCACCGCGGCCAGCGCCGCGGTGACCGTCGCCGTCGGCAAGCCCGCCGCCCGCCCGGCCACCGCCGCCCCCGCCCCGTCGAAGGCGGCCGCGAGCGCGAGCGCCACCGCGAGCGCGACGCCGTCGGCCGCGCCCGTCCCGGTGCCCACCGCCGCCCCGGCCGAACCCGCGCCCGCCAGCACCGTCAAGGGCACCGTCAGCGGCGGCAGGCACGAGGGCGACCTGCGCTACTTCCTGCTCCCCATCCCGGCCGGCGGCGAGTCCTACGGCCCCGTGGACGGCGTGACCATGACCGACGACGACGTCGCCGCGGTCTTCGGCAAGCAGGACGGCATCATGGACATCCTCAAGTCCTACGGCTACAAGGGCGGCGCGACCCGGATGTACCGGACCGCCGACGGCAAGGCCGAAGTCACCGTCACCCTGCTGAAGTTCGGCTCCACCGCGATGGCGGGCGACTTCGTCAGGAACTACCGGATCAAGTCGATGGACCCGTTCGACATCGACGGCGACCAGGGCGGCCGCGGCTACCTGAAGACCCCCAAGCAGCAGGCGTACACCGGCTCGATGACCGGCATCTCCAGCCAGGGCGACGTCCAGTACACGATCGACGTCGACGTGAAGGGGACACCCGACAAGGCGCTGCTGAACGAGCTGATGAAGCGCCAGCGCGAGTGGCTCACCACCGGCGGCTGAGCCCGACCCCGGCCCCGACCGCCCGCCCGACGCCACCTCCTTCCCTTCCTCTTCTGGAGCCACTTCCGTGACCACCGAATCCGCGGAGCCGGTGCCCGCCGCGCCCGCGGCCGCTGTCCCGCCGCCGCCCGCCGTGCCCGTCGCGCCTGCCGTGCCCGTCGCGCCTGCCGTCCCCGCCGAGCCGTTCGCGGCCGAGGGCGCGGCCGAGCCCGCCCCCGCCCCGCGCGCCCCGCGCCGCCCCCGCCCCGTGCTGCTGACCGTCTGCGCCCTGGTGCTGGGCACCCTGGCCGGCGGCGGCGTCGGCTACGCCGTGCAGGCCCAGCGCCCGCCCACGCCGCTGCCGCCGCTGCAGGTCGTCCGCCCGTCGTACCCGGCCGAGACGGTCGACCCGGCCGCCCTCGCCGCCGAGCAGCCCGGGCCGCTCGCCATCGACGGCGACCTGACCAAGCTGCTGGTCAGCGCCCCCGAAGGCAGCACCCCCTGGGCGGACTACCCGGACAAGCCGAGCTGGATCTCGATCGGCGAGGTCGCCGAGCGCAGCGGCAGGTCGGCCGCCATGTTCAAGGACCTCGCCGCGAACGGCTTCCGCCGCGCGGCCGAGGTGGACTGGAAGAAGGACGACGTCCGGTACCGCGTCCAACTGGTCCAGTACACCGCGGACCACGCCGACAACGCGAAGTCCCCCGCCTGGCCGCAGACGTTCGCCGAGAACGCCAACGGCGGCTACAAGGTGGACCCCGAGCCCCACCACTGGGCCGAGAGCACCGAGCAGTACTACTACGGCGAGGCCATCGCCAAGCGCGGCTCGCTGCAGATGACGATCGAGGTCTTCGGCACCCAGCCGGTGAACCCCGACACCCTCAAGGACCTCGCCAAGCGGCAGTGGGAGCGGCTCGTATGAACGACGACACGATGACCGCGACCCCGGCCGCGCCCGAGGCCCCCGCCGCGCCCGAGCCGACGCCCGCGCCCGAGGCCCCCGCCCCGCCGAGCCCCCCGCCGAGCCCCGCCTCCCGCCGCCTGCTGCGCGCGGGCGCCGCGACCGCCGCGGCCGCGCTGGTCGGCGTGGCCATCGGCGTCGGCATCATCAAGACCCAGTACGACGACGACCCCGCGCCGGCCGTCGCCGCCGCCCCGGCCGCCGCTCCCGTCCCCACCGCGACCGCCACGCCGTACGGCGCCAAGTCCAACGGCAGCCACTTCGGCTCGCTGCGCGACCTGCTGCTGCCCGTCCCGGCCGGCTACCAGCCCGGCCCGGACGACGGCGGCTACGGCAACGACACGGAGTTGAACCGCGAGCAGCTGTCCGCCGAACTGGACGCCGACCTCCAGCAGCTCCCCAAGGAGAAGCGCGACACGATGCGCTCCTACTGGGAGGGCATGCACGTCAAGGCCACCGGCGTGCGCACCTACCGCGCCGACGGGGACGACTTGGTGATCGGCCTGAAGCTGCGCCAGTTCAACCAGCAGGAAGTGCAGCGGATCAACGAGTACACCGCGGTCTTCACCGGCGACACCGGCCTGTTCCGGGTCGGCCCGGCCGTCCCCGGCCACCCCGAGGCGCACTGCTACCTGATGCCGGCCCCGCCGTCCGCGCCGATCGACTACCTGGAGTGCTCGGCCGCCGAGGGCGACCTCCTGGTGATCATGAGCGCCGAGGGCGTGGCACCGCTGCCCAAGGACAGGATCGTCGCCCTCTTCACCCTCCAGCTCGACCGCCTCGCCCGCCCGGGAGCCTCCGTATGACCGACCAGTCCGCCCCGCCGACCGCTCCCGAGGCCGTCGCCGTTCCCGAGGCGGTCGCCGTTCCCGAGGCCGCAGCCGCTTCGGAGACCGTCGCCGCTCCCGAGGCCGTTCCCGTTCCCGTCCCTGAGGACCCCGCCGTCCTCGCGGAGCAGGAGGCCCGCCGGGACCGTCGCCGCAAGGCCGCGGTGCGCTGGAGCTGCGCCGCCCTGGTGTTCGTCCTCGCCGGCACCGGCACCGCCCTGGCGGTCACCGCGCCCGAGCGCACCGACCTGCCCGGCCTGGCCACCGCGGGCGACGGCCGCTACACCTTCGCCCCGCTGACCCTGCCGCCGCTGCCCGCCGGCAAGGCCGCCCCGGACGACAAGGGCAAGACCCCGCACCACGCGGACCTGCGCCACCTGCTGCTGCCCGCCCCCAAGGAGGCCGGCGGCTCGCTGACCCCGCCCGTCTTCCCGGCCCCCACCCTCGGCCCCACCCCGTCCGGATCGCCCACCGCCTCCCCGGCCTCCCCGGCCTCCCCGGCCTCCCCGGCCGCCCCGGCCCCGACGGCCTCGGCCCCGGCCGCCACGCCCGCCGCCGCCTCCGGGCTCGGCCAGTGGGTGCCCTGCGACGCGATCGCCGAGGAACAGCAGGACGCGGCCCGGGTGCACGCCCTGCTCCTGGAGGAAGCCTGCCGCGCGGCCACCGTCCGGGAGTGGACCGCCTCCGACGGCACCCGCACCCAGATCCGGCTGCTGCGCTTCGGCTCCTTCCGGGAGTCCTGGGAGGCCTTCGGCGCCCTGCGCGTCAAGGCCCGCCCCAAGGCCGCACCCGACACCAGGACGACCCCCCACGACAGCTGGGACACCGTCGACGGCACCAGCCTCACCACCATGGAATCCACCACGGCCGGCCCCGGCGGCGCCCCCACCGCCCGCTTCGGCTACCTCTCCGCCTCCGACATCCTCGCCGTCGTCACCATGACCAACCCCGCCGGCGTCCCCGTCACCCCCTTCCGCCAGGTCGTCACCCTCCAGGCGGACCTGCTGGTCTGACCCCGACCCACCCGCCGCGACCGGGCCGGCGCCCCCACTCCGGGGCGCCGGCCCGCCGTCCGTCCGGGCGCCGGTTTCTGGCACAGGATCGGGATATTTCCCGCACCGGCCCGTGAACGACCCCGCCGTACGGTGATGACGCAGCAGAGACCGGCACGAGACCGGCACCGTCATCCCAACGACCGCAGGAGAACCCATGCGCACGCGCCGCCTCGTCCTCACCGCCGCCGCCGTCACGGCGATCGCCGCCGCCGCGACGGCCTGCGGCCCGGAGAACAGCGACGCGAGCCCCGCTCCCGCCGCCACCGCCGCCGCGCCCGCACCGGCCACGGCTGCCCCGGCCACGGCCGCACCGGCCGGAGCCGCGCCCACGAAGAGCGCCCCGCCCAAGGCCCCCGCCGCCCCGTCCGCCTCCGCGACCTCCGCCGACAAGAGCGGCTACGGCCAGGCCTGCGGCGCCAACGACCTGGTCTTCTCCGCCAAGTCCGAGAGCCAGGGCGGCGGTTACATCCTGATCAGCGCCAAGGCCAAGCCGGGCATCACCTGCACGCTCCCCGGCACCCACCCCGTCATCGCGTTCGGCTCCGGCGGCATCGAGGCCGCGCCCGTCGAGCACGGCACCGCAGAGCCGATCACCCTCAGCGGGGCCAAGACCGCCTACGCGGGCATCATGGCCAAGACCACCAAGGGCAACCAGGCCGTCGAGTTCACCGACGCCGTCATCGGCATCGGCAACCCCGACCCGAACCCGGCGAGCGTCCCCGTCGGAGCCACCCCGGTCGACAAGCCGGTCGTCACCAACTGGCACACCCTGCCCAAGGACGCCGTCCCGGTGAACTGACGAGACGTCATATGGTCGCTGCTGAAAGCCGGATGGCAGCGCGGTGCCTCAGACCGTCGGTGCGCTGACGGCGCGGTGACGGTACGGCCGGGCACCTTCGAGAGGTCCCGTCCCGCCTCTTCCGGGGAGCGCCCATGCCGATCACCATCCGACCGGGAAGCACCGTGATGTTCACCGGCGACTCGATCACCGACTGCCGGCGCCGGGAGAGCGAGGACGGCCTCGGCACCGGCCACCCGCTGCGCGTCGCGGGCGAATGGGCCCACCGGCACCCGGACCGCCCCGTGACCTGGCTGAACACCGCGAACGCGGGCGACAAGGTGATGGACCTGGAAGCCCGCTGGCGCCCGGACGTGCTCGACGCGCGCCCGGACGTGCTGTCGGTCCTCGTCGGCGTCAACGTCACGGGCCGGCACACCCTCGACCCCGACGGATACCCGATCCCCGCAAAACGGTTCGAGGCCGGCTACGACCGTCTCCTCGCGCCCCAAACCCCGCTCCGGGCCCGGACCGGCCCTGCCCCGACAACTGAGCTCTGCCGGGCGGCTCCGAGTCACCCGAGGACGAACGGGACCCGTTCCCCGAGCGTCCCCAGGGCGGTCCGCTCGGCCTCGCTCGGGGCCCGCCGCCCGGTGCCGACCAGCAGCGCGTCCGCGTCGGACAGGGCGGCCGGGAACGGGGCCCCGGCGATCCGCTCCAGCAGCCTCCGTGCCGCGGCCAGCCCCTCGGCGGGCGGGCCGGGCACGTGTGGCAGGTGCGCGACCAGGTCCAGGTGGTGCAGCGTCCACTCCAGCACGTACGCGTCCAGGTAGTCGGCGGCGGTCAGCACCTGCCCCTGGGTGGCCACCCGCAGCCGCGGGTCGGCGAGGTCGGCGGCCCGGCCCGCCGCGGAGCCGACGTCGTCCAGGTGGAAGCGCAGCAGCGCCGGGTCCCCGTACGCGGCGGCCAGCCGTACGGTCAGCGCGGCCAGCGGGTCCTGCCCGTCCGGCGGCTCCCGGTGGACCTCCCAGTACGACGCGGCGTCACGGGTCGGCTCTTCCGGGGAGGGGGTCACCAGGGTGATCAGCACATCCTGCGCGTCGATCACCAGATGGCAGACCAGATCCCGCACCAACCAGCCCGCACACCCCGACGGCTGCGCGAAGTCCTCCTCCGCGAGCCCGTCCACCGCCGCCCGCAACGCCACCCACGACCGCCCGAAGAGCCCCACCCCCGCAAGCTACCACCACGGCCCCACCACCCTCCCGCCCGCCGCAGCACCAAAAGTCGGCCCCGCCGACTTCCCCTCCACCCTCCGCGCGAGCCCCGCGCCCGTTGCGCCGCAGGTGTCGTCCGCCCCGCACGGGAAGTCGGCCCGGCCGACTTCCTGCTCCATCCTCCGCGCGAGCCGTGCACGCCTTGCGCCGGAGGTGCCGTCCGCCCGGCATGGGAAGTCGGCCCAGTCGACTTCCTGCTCCGCTGCGGATGGGTGCCGAACATTGAGGGTGCGGCCTCGGGGGCGTGCGGGTGCGGAGGGGGAAGTTGAGTGGGGCGGCTTTCTGCTCCGTCTTCGCCTCCGTTGCCGCTGCGGTAGGGGAAGTCGGACCCGCCGACTTTTCACTCCCGCTCTGTGTGAGCGCTACACCCCTTCGATGGGGGTGCCGCCTATCCGGCGTGGGAAGTCGAGCTGGCCGACTTCTTGCTCCGCCTTGGTGTGCGTGCTGAGGTTCTCGCTGGACCTCTCTGCCCGCTGCGGCACGGGAAGTCGGCCCGGCCGACTTCCTGCTCCACTCTCCGCGTGAGCCGCGCACGCCTTGCGCCGGAGGTGCCGTAGGCCCCGGCGTGGGAAGTCGGCCCGGTCGACTTCCTGCTCCGCTGCGCACGGTGCCGCACATCGAGGGTGCGCTTCCCAGCGGCGTGCCGGGTGTGGGGTGGGAGGTTGGGTGGGGCGGCTCCGTCTTCGCCTCCGCCTCCGCTGCGGCACGGGAAGTCGGGCCGGTCGACTTCCCGGTCGGCCCTGGTGTGAGTGTGGGGTGTTCTCGGGGGAGATCCGACTGCCGGCTGCGGGGCCGCAGTGGACGGGGAGGTGCTCGGTCGGTCAGTCGGAGAACCCGAGGTGCAGGATGGTGGCCCAGTTGTCGGTGACCAACAGCAGGTTGCGGCACCATATGTCGTCGACCAGGTACGGGCCGTTGACGTCACCGGCGCTTCGGACGGGCCCCAGGTGTGCTTCGATGACGTCGGCAACGCCGTCGGCGAGTTCGCCGGCCCCCCGGATCTCGGCGGGGGTGCGCACGTCGGGGTCCGAGGACCTCTGGGCGGAGTGCATGAACCCGTCGATCACCTGGCGGCGGAATACGTCCCGCCAGGCCCCCGGTGACTCGAACGGGACGACCGACGTTCCTGCCTGGCGTCCACGGGCCCCCGGGTGGCACACGGATTGAGCGAGATCCTTCAGCCGGTCATGCCCGGGCGTCACCCCGGCCACGGGGACCACGTGGAGCAGCTGTACGGACGACACCCCCCAGTTGCAGTCGTCGAGCAGTTCCTCCAGTGGTTCAGCCGCGCCTGACACCGCGTCCGGAGCGTCGAGTGGATTCGGCATGGGCGTCTGGATCCTCTGTGCGGTTCTGCGCTTCGGCCTCAGTCTTCCACTCCACACCCGGGGGGCGTCAGGGGGTGCCGGGGGAGGGGTGGCGGTCGAGGGCGCGGCGTAGGCGGTGGATCTCGGCGTGGGCGTCGGCGAGTTGGCGGCGGATGTCGGGGGGTGGTGCGGTGCGGGTGCGGTGCAGGGCGGCGATCCACTCGGCCTCCTCCGCCGGGCCGGCTCCGCAGGCCCGGACGAACTCGATGAGGACCCGCTCGGTGCAGTCCCGTTCGCCCGCCAGCACCCCGTGCAGGGTGCTGCGCGGCAGGTGGCTCACGGCGGCCCGTACCGCGCGGGCCTCCAGTTCGCGCAGGGACGGGCTGCCGGCGCGCAGCCGCAGCCGCCGCATGGCGAGGAGCAGTTCGGAGCGCTCCGTGACGTAGCGCAGGGCCCGGCCCGCGCCGGGCGCGGGTGGTGGGCCCGGCAGCCGCTTGCCCGTGCGCCGACCGGGCCGGTTGGCGTCGGCGCGCAGCCACAGCCGCTCGGCGGTGCGCACCGAGCCGCCGCAGGCCCGGGTGTAGGCCTCGGTGACCGGCCAGGTCGGCACGGTGCGGCCCTCGTCCGCGCGGGAGAGGGTGGCGAGGGAGACGGGCTGGGTGAACCCGGCGGTCTCGGTCTTGTGCGCCATCTGGCTGTAGGTGAGGCCGGAGCGCTCGCGCAGCCCGCGCAGCCACTGCGCGAGCGTCCGGACCTCCTTGTCCTGCTCAGCCAGGGCGCTGTTCAGGCGCCCCACCGGCCGCCGCCTAGCGGGCCCGGTGGGCGGTGAGCGCCTCGGCCAGGCGGCGGGCCAGCTCCGTGCCGAGCAGTCCGGCGGCGGCCAGGGTGGCGACGGCGGTGCGGGCGGGGGTGCCGGAGGCGGTCAGGGCGGTGGTGAGGAGGAGGACGACGACCACGAGCACGGTGGCCGGGACCGGCACCCCGGTGCCGGGTGCCGTCCGGATCTCGACGCACGCCGCGTGCGCGGCCGGGGTGTACTGCTGTTCCATGCGGTCTCCGCTTCGCTGGGTTGCGGGGGGTTGCCACTCGACCGGGGTCCTCGTGCGCCCGACCGGCCTTCCAGGGCCGGTCGGGCTGGACGCCCACGTATAGGGTTGCCGTGGGCCACGGCGGCGGTCCACCGCTTTACGGCGCCGTTTCTCGCTTTGTCCCACTCGAAGTTGAGAAACCGTCAGGGAAAATCCGCAGCTCACACCCGCCGCCCGCTCCCGCCTGCGGGCTCCGGCGGCCCGCCGCGTCCGACCTCGCGCACCCTTTCGGGCTTGCCACGGGGGCGCGAAAAACGCCAGTCTTGGTGGCTGTCGGCGGGGTACGTCCCCGCACAAGCCCCGCCCCGGGCCCGGAGCCGGAGGTGCCGGGGCTCGGCGCGGCAATCGGCACGACGACGGGGGCGGCGGGAAGCCGGCTGGGCGGAAGGCGCCCACCCCCGTCCGACGAACGCGGTCTCCCCGGCCGTTGCCACTCGACACCATCCAGGGGATCCGGCCTGCCCTGTTCCAGCAGGGCCGGCCAGGGGCGGCCCCGCCGCACCCGGGCCCGCACCAGCGGGCCGTCCGGCCGGCTGCCGGGTCAGCCGATCAGCCGGCCGGCGGGGCGGGCGGTCAGGCCGACAGGCGGTCAGTCGGCCGACCGGTCCTCGGCCCGGTCCTCGGGTCGGTCCGCCGTGACCGGCAGCAGGCCGCGCTCGCCGAACACCTTCTTGGCGACGAAGGTGGCGTTGAGGGCCTTCGGGAAACCGCAGTAGGCGGCGGAGTGCAGCAGCGCCTCGACGATCTCCTGCGGCGTCAGCCCGACGTTCAGCGAGGCGTTGACGTGGACCTCCAACTGCGGCTCGCACCCGCCGAGCGCGGTGAGCATGCCCAGGGTGACCAGCTGCCGCTCACGCGGCGGCAGCCCGGGGCGGCTGTAGATCTCCCCGAACCCCCAGGCCACGATCTGGTGCCCGAGCTCGGGGCTGATGTC
This sequence comes from Kitasatospora sp. Xyl93, assembly GCF_055383135.1. Classification (NCBI taxonomy): domain Bacteria; kingdom Bacillati; phylum Actinomycetota; class Actinomycetes; order Kitasatosporales; family Streptomycetaceae; genus Kitasatospora; species Kitasatospora sp. Xyl93. The sequence goes on from NZ_AP029185.1 coordinate 8,365,787, forward strand.
CCCCAGTGAGTCCACCACCCGCCGCCCGACCTCGCCGTCGATGCGGTCGAGCACCTCCAACCCGTGCGTGAAGCGCTCCCGGCGGACCTCGGCCTCGTTCGCGGACGTGCTCATCTGCAATGCTCCTGTCCCGTCTCCCGGCCGCCGACCACCGGCGGCCCGAACCACGGCAGAACCGTAGGACTTGGAGTGCACTCGAACTCAAGCCCGCCACGCCGCCCCGCCTTCGCAGGAAGATTTGCGGTCGAACCCCCCTGAAATGGCATCACTGCGCCCTATCCGGGCCGAAAGATTTCCTGTGCGCAAACCACCCGAAGGGATGGCCCCGCATCAGGACGCCACCCACGAGCGGGCAGTGCGCCACGAGCGCCGCGCCGGGCGGCGGCTGCCGGCGCCACCCGGCGGGAAGGCCGTGGTGCACGGGTTGCACGGGTTGCGTGGCGTGCGTGGCGTGGGTGGCGTGGGTGGCGCGGGCCCGGCACCGGTTCACGGGATCTGAAGGAGGAGTGCGCATGCTCAAGCACGCTCTCGGCGCCGCCGTGGCGGGGCTGGTGCTGGTGTCGCTGCTGCCGGCGGGAGCGGCCCGGGCCGCGGGCTGCAGCGGGTCGGGCTGTACGGGCAAGGACCCGGGCTCCACCGGCTGCAAGTCCAGCGCCCGGACGATCGACAGGGTGACGCCGGCCGGCGGCGGTCCCGAGGTCGAGCTGCAGAACTCCACGGGGTGCAGCGCGGCCTTCGCCCGCATCCGGGCGGCCGACTCCAGCTGGCGGTTCAAGATCCAGATCAGGGACGGGGACTCGTACCTCGCGAACGCCTCGCCCGACCGCCAGGCGTACACCGCCATGGTCGGCAACGGCAGCGCCTACTGCGCCTGCGTCGAGCAGTACGACGGAGCCGGCGGCACCTGGTCGTGCACCGGCTGGCACTGACCGGCCCTCACCGGCGCCGACCGGTACTGATCGGCCCTCACCGGCGCCGGCCGGCGCCGGCCTCCGGACGGCTTCGCCGCCCGTGCAGTGCGGGCCCTGCGGTGCGGGCGCGTACCGGCGGGTGCGGACGAGGTTCGTGGGTGCGCCGGACGATCTCGGAGAGGGCCTGGAGGAGTGGGCCTCGACCGTGATGCGCGGGGCGGCCCGGTGGCGGGCGGGGAGCCGGCCGCCCGGCTCCCCGCCGCCGTACGGGCGCCCGCGGGGTCAGGCGCGGTGGTACTGGACGGGGGTGGTGACCTCGCCGCCGAGTTCGGCGGCGGCGTGGCGGGCCCAGTAGGGGTCGCGCAGCAGTTCACGGCCGATCAGGACGGCGTCGGCGCGGCCCTCGGCGAGCACGGCCTGGGCCTGGGCGGCGTCGGTGATCAGGCCGACGGCGGCCACCGGCAGGTCGGTCTCGCGGCGCACGGCCTCGGCGAAGGGCACCTGGAAGCCGGGCGCGGCCTCGATCCGGGCGTCGGGCACGACGCCGCCGGTGGAGACGTCGAGCAGGTCGACGCCGTGGGCCTGGAGCTCCTTGGCGAGGCGCACGGTGTCCTCGGAGGTCCACCCCTCGCGGCCGTCCTGCGGGTCCTCGGTGAGCCAGTCGGTCGCGGAGACGCGGAAGAAGACCGGCAGGTCCTCGGGCCACACCGAGCGGACGGCGTCGACGACCTCCAGCGCGAAGCGGATGCGGCCCTCGAAGGAGCCGCCGTAGCCGTCGGTGCGGTGGTTGGAGGCGGGGGAGAGGAACTGGTGGACCAGGTAGCCGTGGGCGCCGTGGACCTCGGCGACCTGGAAGCCGGCGTCGAGCGCGCGCCGGGCGGCGTCGGCGAACTGCCGCACGATCCCGCCGATCTGCTCCTCGGTCAGCTCGTCGGGCGTGGCGTGGGCGGGGGAGAAGGCCTCGGCGCTGGGGCCGACCGGGGTCCAGCCGTGCTCCTCGTCCGGGGTGACGGGGCGCCCGCGGTCGACCCAGGTCCGCTCGGTGGAGGCCTTGCGGCCGGCGTGGGCGAGCTGGATCGCCGGCACGGTGCCCTGGCTCTTCAGGAAGGAGGTGATCCGGCGGAAGGCCGCGGCCTGCTCGTCGTTCCAGATGCCGAGGTCGTACGGGCTGATGCGCCCCTCGGGGCTGACCGCGGTGGCCTCCGTGATGATCAGCCCGGTGCCGCCGGCGGCGCGGGCCGCGAGGTGGGCGAAGTGCCAGTCGGTCGGCACGCCGGCCGCCTCCCCGTCCGGGGCGGCGCTGTACTGGCACATCGCCGGCATCCAGATCCGGTTGGAGACGGTCAGGGCCCGCAGGGTGAGGGGCTCGAAGAGAGAGGTGCTCATGTCGGTCGGACTCCCGGTGGGGTCGGCTGGCGCCGGGCGAAAGGGTGAGTGAGCATGCAACTTTTGCAGCTGCATTTACATTCCCAAACAATAGTTGCGCGCGCAGGCATTCGCAAGGGTGCGCCGTCGGTCCGCCCTCCCACCTGCGACAATCCCTTCCATGATCGATCCCGCAGCCGCCGGCACCCCGACCACCCCGACCGCCCCTCTCACCGTCGCCGCCGCCGTGATCATCCGGGACGGCCGGCTCCTGGTCGTCAGCAAGCAGGCCGCCCCCGACGTCTACTACCTCCCCGGCGGCAAGCCCGACCCCGGCGAGGACGCCCTCCGGGCACTGGCCCGCGAACTGGCCGAGGAACTCGGCGTGGCCCCGGTCGACCCCCGCCACCTCACCGACATCCGCGCCACCGCCGCCCTCGAAGACGTGCCCATGCTGATGACCGTCTTCACCGCCGGCCTCGACCGCGAGCCCGCCCCCGCCGCCGAACTCGCCGACCTGCGCTGGACCGACGGCCGCGACGACACCCTGCGCCTGGCCCCCGCCGTCCGCGACCACCTCCTGCCCCTGCTGCGCGAACGCGGCGACCTGGCCTGACGGGGCGGGACCCTGACGGGGCGGGACTCCGGGCCGGCGGAAAACCCGTCGGCCCCGGCCGCCGAGCCCGAGACCCCCGCCCACCGGCGCCGTACTGACCGCACCGCCGTCCCGGGCCCCGTGTCACGCCTACGCGGGCTTCGGCTACGGCAACGGCCGCCCCGGGCCCGTCCTCACGGAGTCGGGAACGTGCGCCGCCGGGGAGCGCCGCGAAGGTCGAACACCGTGCAGCGCGCGGGAGTCGACGCCCCCGCAACGCCGGACGGCGCCGCCCGGGGGGACCGGGCGGCGCCGTCGAGGCGAGCGAGGCGAGCTGCCGTACGAGCCGACCGGCCGTCAGCGCGCCGTCTGCGGGACCCGCTGGGCCGGGACGGCGCCGTGGGTGGCGCGCGGGGCGGCGGAGGCGGCCGCCGGGGAGGCGCCGAGGGCGGTGCCCCGGGTCTCCTCGGCCCACATGACGCAGACCAGCAGGCCGAGGGCGGTGGTCCCGGCGGCGATCAGCATGGTCGGGCCGGTGCCGAGCCCGGTCAGCGACAGCGGCAGCAGGTAGGTGCCGACGGCCGCGCCGATCCGGCTGACCGAGGTGGCCACGCCCACGGCGGTGGCCCGGATCTCGGTCGGGAACAGCTCGTTGGGGTACGTCCAGTCGAGCACGTTCGGCCCGCCGCACAGGAAGGCGTACGCGCACAGCGCCAGCAGCGCGACCGCCGCCGGGGCGGTGGGCCACACGCCCAGCAGTGCCAGCGGGACGGTCATCAGCGCGAACGACCAGATGATGACGGGCCGCCGGCCGCGGGTGTCGATCAGGCGCAGCGCCGGGTAGCAGCCGAGCAGGAAGACCAGGCTGATCAGACCGGTGCCGAGGGTCTCCATCACGGTGCCGCCCGGCATGCCGAAGGAGGAGAGGATCTGCGGGCCGAAGGTGAGCATCGCGAACAGCGGGCCGACCTGGCACAGGAAGAACAGGCCGCAGAACAGGGTGCGGCGCCGGTAGGGCTGGGTCATCAGCAGGCGCAGGCCGGCGGGGCGGCCGCGCTCGGCCGGATCGGGCATCAGCTCCCGGCCGTCGACCCGGACCCCGAGGTGCTTCTCGACCACGCGCACCGCGTCGCCGACCCGCCCGTTGGCGGCCAGCCAGCGCGGCGACTCCGGCGAGCCGCGCCGGATCACCAGGAACACCACGCACAGCACGGTGGAACTCGCCAGCATCCAGCGCCAGCTGCCCGGACCGGCCAGCTCCAGGAACAGGTAGCCCACCACGTAGGCGAGCACGGAGCCGGCGTACCAGGCGACGATCTGCTGCCCCAGCAGCCGGCCGCGCTGCTTGGCGGGCAGCCACTCGGCGAGCAGCGAGGTGGCGATGGGGTAGTCGGCGGCCACGGCCATGCCGAGCACGAAGCGCAGCACGGCGATCGCCCACACCGCGTCCACCCAGAAGGAGAGCACCGAGCAGGCGACCATCACGAGCAGGTCGGCGGTGTACATCACCTCCCGGCCGATCCGGTCGGTCAGCACGCCGAAGAGCGCGCCGCCGACGAACATTCCGACCAGGGCGGCGGCGCCGATCAGGCTGACCTCGGCGGTGGACAGCCCGAGGTCGGGACGCATCCCGATCAGGGCGACGCCGACGATGCTCAGGATGTAGCCGTCGAGCAGCGGGCCGCCCGAACAGGCCAGGGCCAGCCTGCGGTGGAACGCGGTATACGGGGCGTTGTCGATGGTCTGGGACATGTGCTGGGGGTCCTCCGGAGCGTACGGCGCGCACTGCGCACCGTGCGCCGGGTAGACGGCAGGGAAAGGCGCCGCCCACCTCGGACGGCGCCATCGCCCGGTCACAACGGGCGACCGTCCACGGTTGCCCCGGCCCCGCGGGGGCGCCACCGGGCCGAAGGTCGACCGGATTCACGACCAAGGTCCCGAAGCGGACAGGCCCTTCGCCCGTGGGCGGGCGGCGCCCGCCCAGTCCTGCCGGGGGTGGCCGCCGCCGACGGCGGGCAGGGCGCGCCGGGCGTGACCCTTGTCACCCGGGAGCCCCAACTGCCCTGGAAATGTGACCTGTTCCACAGCAGGCCGGTGCCCGTCCGTACGGGCGCGGGCGCGCTGCGTGACCCGGAGCGGGCCGCCGCGGGCCCCGGAACGCGCCGCCGCGGGCCCGGTGTCGGCTCCGCGTCAGGGCGCCGGGCGCGCCAGCCCCAGCCGGGCGAGGCCGGAGTCCAGGGCCGCCTCCAGGTGGTCGGCGGAGCCGGTGGTGAGCAGGATCAGCACCCCGCCCTGCACCCCGGCCAGCAGCGCCGCCGCCTCCCGGTCGGCGTCCAGTGCGGGGTCGAGCGTCCCCTCGTCCCGCAGGTGGCGGACGCCGGCGGCGAGCCGGCGCTGCCACTGCCCCAGCAGCTCGGCGGCCACCGTCCGGCCCGCGCCGGCGCCCGCGCCGGCGGCCGTGCCCAGCTGGGACAGCGCCACGTGCAGCGGGCAGCCGACGCCCTGCGCGCGGTAGCGGGCGAGGACCTTGTCGCGCCACCGCCACCAGGCCTCCCGGGAGGTGAGGGCGCCCAGCTCGGGCTGCTGGTCCTCCAGCACCCGGGCCGCCTCGAAGCGGGCCACCGCCAGCAGCAGTTCGTCCTTGCCGCCGGGGAAGTAGTGGAACAGCTGGCTCTTGCTGGTGGAGGTGCGGGCCATCACGTCCTCCAGGCGCAGCGCGAACACCCCCTCCTCGCGGATCTCCCGGGCGGCGCCCTCGACGATGCGCTGCCTGGTCGCCGCGCCCTTGCGGGTCGGCGGCACGTGCTCCCGCGCCGCGCTCACGGCAGCAGCACCAGCTTGCCGGTGGTGCGCCGGGACTCCAGGTCCGCGTGCGCCCGGGCCGCCTCGGCCAGCGGGTAGCGGCCGGTGACGTGCGGGGTGAGCCGGCCCGCCAGGACGAGGTCGAACAGCTCGCCGGTGCGCCGTACCAGTGCCTCGCGGGTGGGGACGTGGTGGTGCACCACCGGGTACGTCAGCAGGATGCTGTTCGGCAGGTCGGTGGGCCGCAGCTCGGGCACGCCCATGAAGGGGCCGTAGTAGGCGTGCACGCCGTGCGGGCGCAGGGACAGCTGGGAGGAGGCGAAGGTGTCGGCGCCGCCGCCGTCGTAGACGACGTCGGCGCCGCGCCCGCCGGTCAGCTCGCGGATCCGGTCCTCGAAGCCGCCGCCGGAGTGGACCAGCACGTGGTCGGCGCCGGCCTCCTTCGCGACGGCGGCCTTCTCCGCGCGGGAGACCAGGGCGATCACGTCGCCGCCGCGCGCCTTGACCAGCTGGGTCAGCAGTCGGCCGACCCCGCCCGCCGCCGCGTGCACCACCGCGGTGTCGCCCGGCGCGATCGGGTGGGTCTCGGTGCTCAGGTGGCCGGCGGTCAGGCCCTGCATCAGCAGGCCGCCGGCGACCTCGTCCGGCACCCCGTCGGGCACCCTGACCAGCGAGGCGGCCGGGACGGCGAGCAACTCGGCGTAGCTGCCCGGGTGGTAGAACCAGGCCACCCGGTCGCCGGCCGCGAGCCCGTCCACTCCCTCGCCGAGCGCGACGACGTACCCCATGCCCTCGGCGCCCAGGACCGCCGGCGCCGCCCAGCCCGGGCCGCCCACGGCGCGGGCGCCGACGTCCATGTAGTTGACGCCGGCCGCGCCCAGGCGCACCAGTGCCTCGCCGGGGCCGGGGACCGGGTCCGGCAGCTCGGTCCAGCGCATGACCTCGGGGCCGCCGTGCTCCTCGATCCGGATCGCGTGCATGGGTGACACCTTCCTGTGCGGGCCCGTCCGGGCGCGGAGAGGGGGGACGGGAAGCACGGTAGGCAGCCGGAAATGGACCCTCAAGTCCAGAAATCCGTACGGTCGGGGGGTGGTTGGCCGTCACCCCGGGGCCGGCGCGGCCGGCGTTGTCACCGCCGGCCGCGCCCGCCGGGGTCGGCGGGGTTCGCGGCGAGGCGCCCGAGCATCGCCATCACGGTGATCCGCGCGTCCTTGTCGTTCGTCACCGCGCAGTGGGCGTCGACGGCTCGCTCGTCCGGGTCCTCGTCCGGCTCGATCAGGCCCACGCCGATCAGGTCGACGGCGTACTCGCGGCACCGGGAGTAGCCCGCCGCGGCGCTCATCGCCTCGACGTGGTCGATCCCGTCGGGGTCCGCGGCGCGCAGTCGCGCCGGGGTGGGCAGCGGGCCCTCCACCTGTTCGACCCAGGCCGAGACGGCCTCCCGGGGGCAGCCCCGCTCCAGCTTCGAAGCGCTCGCCGCGGTGAGCGCCAGGTGGATGACGAGCGACCCGAACCAGGCGGTGACCTCGGCCGGAGGCGTGTCCGTGCCCGCCGGCGGCATCACGGCCCGGTACAGCGCGGCCGCGTCCTCGGCGCGGGCGGCGGCGACGACCGCCTTCACCGCGCTGCCGAGGGCGCTCTGATCGATCGTCACGTCGGTGAACCCTTCCCGGAGTCGGCAGCCGTCAACCTACCGCTCCGCAACCGGGGGTGTCGCTTCGCGCGCGGCCGGAGGGCCCCCGGGCCGCGGGTCGGGCCGATCTGCTGCGGAACCCGTCGCGACTGCGGCAGGATGCGGTACGGATGCCTACGGCCGGGCGGCGGCGACGACGAGTGAGACGTTCTGCCCGCCGAAGCCGAAGGAGTTGCTGAGCACGGCCTCCTGGGGGGCGTCCCGGCGCGCGGCGACGACGTCGAGGTCGATGTCGGGCGCGACGCCGGCCGCGGTGAGGTTGCGGGTCGGCGGGATGACGCCGTGCTCCACGCTGAGGACGGCGACGAGCGCCTCGATCGCGCCGGCCGCGCCGAAGAGGTGGCCGAGCGACGCCTTGGGGGCCGTCACCGTGGCGCGGCCGAAGACCTCCCTGATCGCGTGCGCCTCGGCGGTGTCGCCGGCCGGGGTCCCGGTGGCGTGGGCGTTGACGTGGCCGATCCGCCCGGGAGCCAGGCCGGCCTGCGCGAGGGCCTTGCGCATGGCGCGGACCTGGCCGGAGCCGTCCGGAGCGGGGGCCGTGATGTGGTGGGCGTCGGCGGCGATGCCGGCTCCCGCGAGCACCGCGTGGACGTGCGCGCCCCGCCGGGCGGCGTGCTCGGCGCTTTCGAGCACCACGACGGCGGCGCCCTCGCTGAGCACGAACCCGCTGCGGTCCGCGGCGAACGGCCGGGACGCGGAGGCGGGTTCGGCGGTGTACCGCGACAGCGCCTGCGCCTGGACGAAGCCGGCGACGGTGATCGGGGTGATCGCGGCCTCCGTCCCGCCCGCGATGACCACGTCCGCCTCCCCGGCGCGGATGAGCCGGGCCCCCAGGGCGATCGCCTCGGCGCCGGAGGAGCACGCCGAGACCGGCGTGTAGGACCCGGCCCGCGCGCCGTACTCGATGCTGATCAGCGCCGCCGCCGCGTTGGGCATGAGCATCGGCACCGTGCGCGGCGAGACGCGCCGCCGCCCGGCCGTCTCCAGGGCGTCGTCCTCCTTCAGCAGCGTCCCCACGCCCCCGATGCCCGTGCCGATCGCCGACGCGAGCCGGTCCGGGTCCACCCGCGGGGCACCGGCGTCCGCCCAGGCCTCGGCCGCCGCGACGAGGGCCGCCTGCTGCGAGCGGTCGAGCCGCCTGGCCCGCACCGGCGGCAGCGACCCGGCGGGGTCGACCGCCATCGTCCCGGCGGCGGTGTCGGGCAGGCCGGCGTCCTCGTGGCCGCGCAGGGCGCCGCCGCGGATGCCCGACTCGCCTGCGAGCAGGGCCTTCCAGGTCGACTCCACGTCTCCGCCCAGTGGTGTGGTCGCGCCGAGTCCGGTCACGACGACCTCGGTCCGGTGCATGCCCCTCCGCCTTTCTTGTATGCCATACAAGCGAACGGGGCTAGTTGTATCACATACAATTCGGGGGTGGAGAAGAAGCGAACCGAAGCCCGGTCGACACCGGCCCGGGTCACCGGTGTGTCCTCGCGTGACCGCGGTCGCGCGACGAGGCGCCAGCTGATCGAGGCGACCGCACGGCTCTGCGAGCAGCGGCCCGGCGCGGAGATCAGCGTCGCGGAGATCGCGAACGCGGCGGGCGTCTTCCCCAACCAGGTCACCTACTACTTCGGCTCCAAGGACTCGCTGCTCGTGCACGCCGCCTTCCTCGGCCTGCTGCACGACGCCCGGCGGATCGAGCGCCTCGGCCGCCAGGCCCCCGACGCGGCGGCGTTCCGGCGCAACATCGCCCGCGCCGTCCTCGCCATGCCCTCGCTCCCGTCGGTCGCGCGGGCACTCGCCGCCGGGATCTCCAAGCCCGACCTCGCCCCCGTCGTCGACCGGCACCTCCAGCTGCTGTTCCGGCAGTCCGAGCGCTTCGTCGGCCAACTCCTCGACGCCCGCGGCTGGCAGGCCCGCCGCCCGCTCGACGTGGAGACCAGGACGTTCTGGAGCACCGCGCTCGGTGCGGTGCTGCTCGTCCGCGCGGGGGCGAACGGCACCGTCGCCGACCTCGACCTCGCCGGAGCGCTGACCGTCCACGACGAGTCCGGGCGCGGCGACTGAACCCGGCCGTCCGTGCTGTTCGTGCTGTGCGTGCTGCTGCTGTCCGTGCTGTCCGTGCTCTCCGGCGGGCAGGCGCTCGACGGCCGGGACGTGCGCCGGACTCTGACGGTCCGTCGGCACGAAGCCGCAGGCCCCGGACCGCGTACGGTCCGGGGCCTACGGCGCGCACCCCCGAGGGGGCCGCGCGGCCTTCAGGAGGGGCAGCCCCCGGGCCGTACGGAGCTGATCTGGTCGTTCAGGCTGTACTGCGTGACGTCGCCCGTGTAGTCGGCGGCGACCGGAAGGCACCGGCCGCCGAAGTCGACGTTGGTGTACACCGACCAGACGCGGCCGGTGCGGTTGCGCAACGACGACGTGATGTTGTCGAAGTCCAGCGAGCCCAGCGAGGCGCGCTGCCCGCCCAGCCCCACCACGCGGCCCTGCCCGCCGACGTCCTGGAACAGGCAGAAGTTGCCGCTCGCGCACCGGTCGTAGCCGCTCTGCGCGGGCGCCGCGGCCGCCGTCGGGGCCAGCGCGGTGAGAGCGAGCCCCGCGGCCATCGACAGGCAGGCGGCCGTCGTGTGGAACTTCGCCATGTCTTCCTCCTGATGCGGTCGGGTGCCGAGCGCGGTGCGCCGGTGACGCGCCTGCGACGGCCTGCCGGGTACGCCGGTCCGGACGGTGGGGCGCTGCCTCCCGGCTCGCCTGCGACTGTGGCAGAGGCAGCGGGCCGGGCGGCGGACATGTCCGGCGATGTCACCCGCGAGGGGCATGGGCCGGGCATTCCTCACATGAGTGGTGAACACGGCGCCCGAGCGGGCCTCGGGCGCCGGTCGCGCGCCGGGTCGTCCCGCCGGGCCGTCCCGCCGGGTCGCCCCCGGGGCGTACCGCCGGGCGCGTCCCGCCCGACTCCGTTCGCGCCGGTCCCGTGACGGCCCGACGGCGATTTCGTGACCTTGATCCCGCCCGCGGCCGCGTCCGGGACCGATACCGTCAGCTCAGGGCGGGTGGGGCGCGGGTGTCGCGCCGGGCGCGGAGGGGAGCGAGGGGCATGGAGCGGCTGGCAGCGGACGATCCGCGGCAGGTGGGCGAGTACCGGTTGCTGCGGCAGCTCGGCGCGGGCGGGATGGGCCGGGTCTACCTGGGGCGCACCACGGGCGGACGGACCGTGGCCGTCAAGGTGGTCCGCCCCGACCTGGCCGGGGACGGCGACTTCCGGGCCCGCTTCCGCCTGGAGGTCGAGGCGGCCAGACGGGTCGGCGGCGCCTGGACGGCACCGGTCCTGGACGCGGACACCGAGGGCGGGCGTCCCTGGGTGGCCACCGGCTACGTCGCCGGGCCCGCACTCACCACCGCCGTGGGGGAGTTCGGGCCGCTGCCCGAGCCCGCCGTACGGACCCTGGGCGTCGGCCTGGCCGAAGCGCTCGCCCACGTGCACGGCCTCGGACTGGTGCACCGGGACGTCAAACCGTCCAACGTGCTGCTGACCCTGGACGGGCCGCGGCTCATCGACTTCGGCATCGCCCGCGCCCTGGACGCCACCACCATGCTCACCCAGTCCGGCCAGGTGTTCGGCTCGCCCGGTTTCATGTCCCCGGAACAGGCGAACGGGCTGCCCGCCGGGCCGGCCGGCGACGTCTTCTCGCTCGGCGCGGTGCTCGCCTACGCGGCGACGGGCACCAGGCCGTTCGGCTCCGGAGTCAGCGTGCCCGTCCTGCTCTACCGGGTCCTGCACGAGGAACCCGACCTCTCCGGACTGGACGGCCCGCTGCGCGCCATCGTCCGGGACTGCCTGGCCAAGGACCCGGCCGCCCGCCCGACACCCGGACAGCTGCGGGAACGGCTGGACGGCGACGGCGCGGCCGCCGCCCGGCTGGGGCACGGGGACTGGCTGCCGGCGCCGCTGGCGGCGGCGGTCGGGCGCAGCGCCGTGCAACTGCTCGACCTGGAGGGGGAGGCCGAGGCGGGGCCGGCGGCCTTCGTCCCGCCGGCTCCGCTCGTCGCCCCGGCTCCGCTCGTCGCCCCGGTCCCGCCGCCGTCGGCACCGGCCACCGTGCCGGACCACCGGCCGCACCCGTCGCGGGCCCGCGGCCGGCGGGGGTACGGCGCGCTGGCGGCCGTCCTGGTCGGCGTGCTGCTGCTCGGCGGCGGATACCTGCTGGTCGAGCGGCTGCGGGACAAGGACCAGCAGGCCACCGGGCCGAACCCCGGACAGAACGCCCCAGCCGGGGGCAGGACGGCGCCGCCCTCCGCCCCGGCCTCGAAGAACAGCGAGCCGACCGACGACGGCTCCGACCCGGCCGAGGACAGCCCCGCGCCCGGCGCGTCCCCCACCGAACCGGGCCCGGGCACCATCCCCGCGAAGTTCCTCGGGACCTGGATCGGCGAGCGCAAGGCCGTCAACGGGGACGTCACCACCGTCACCCTCACCATCGCCCAGTCGGCGCCGAGCCAGGCGAAGAGCAGGATCCGCGTCGAGACGCCGACGACCGGCGCCTGGTGCGAGGGCGCGTGGACGCTCAGCGACGCCGACGAAAGCCGGGTCACCTACGCGTCCAAGACGACCGGCTACTCGCCCGGCGGGCGGTGCATCGACGACGGGGAGACCTACCGCAAGATCATGATGCTGCCGGACGGCGCACTGCGCTACTACATGGACCTGCTCAAGAACGACCAGTTCATGGTGCTGCAGAAGAAGAGCTGACCAGCTGTCCGTCCGGGCTCCCTTCCCAGGCGCCCGCGGGCCGCCCTGTACACCACCCGGGCGCCCCGTGCCGGCCTCCCGCAGCGCGCACCCCGGGGACCTCGGCGAAGCCGAACCCCCACCAGGACGCCAGCAATCACCCCCACCCATCCCCGGGGATGCGCAGGAAGTCGGCGGGGCCGACTTCCTGCGCGAGGTGGCCGAGATCCGGGCCCGGGGCACGGGCCTCTCGATCGCCGCAGAGCCACCAACTCCCCATGTGCCGCCGGGGGCGCGCAGGAAGTCGGCGAGGTCGACTTCCTGTGTGGGGTGGTCGGGATCCGGGCCCCGGTCACCCGGGTCTCTCGATCGCGGCAGCGCCACTCCCAACCTGCCGCCGGGGACGCGCAGGAGGTCGGCGGGGTCGACTTCCTGTGCGGGGTGGTCGGGAGCCGGGCCCCGGTTACCCAGTCCGCCCGATCGCCGAAGCCCCACCCCCCACCTACCACCGGAGACGCGCAGGAGGTCGGCGGGGTCGACTTCCTGCGCGGGATGGCCGGGGCAGGGCTCCGGCCGCCCGGGTCTTCCGGTCACGGCAGCGCCATCAACTCCCAACCCGCTGCCGGGGAGTGGCAGGAAGTCCGTGAGGCCGACGTTCTGTGGGGGGAAGTCGGCCTCGGGGTGGGGTGGTGTGGTGGTACTCGGCGTGGCCTGATGCGTAGGAAGTCGGCGGGGTCGACTTCCTGTGCGGGGTGGCCGGGGTCAAGCCCCGGTCACCCGGGTCTCTCGATCGCGGCAGCGCCACTCCCAACCCGCCGCTGGGAGTGGCAGGAAGTCGGCGGGGTCGACTTCCTGTGCCCGGGCCCCGGCTACCCGGGTCTTCCGATCGTCGCAGCGCCGTCAACTGCCCGCCTGCCGCCGGGTGTGCGCAGGAAGTCGGCGGGGTCGACTTCCTACGCGGGGGTGGTTGGTCTGGGGCCGGGGTGTGGTGGTGCTTGGGGTGGTCTGGCGCCTGGAAAGTCCGTGAGGCCGACTTCCTGTGCGGGGAAGTCGGCCTCGGGGTGGGCTGCCGCGTGGAAAGTCGGCGGGGCCGACTTCCTACGCGGTGAGGGCGGTGACCAGCAGGGTGAAGGCGCCGATGATGACGGCGACGCGGACGTAGTGGAGGCGGTCCCAGCGGTTCTGCTGCTGCTTCCAGTCGGCGGGCCGGTTCTCGGGGGTCCACGTCTTGCCCCGGTTGTTGATCGGGACGAGCAGCAGGACCGACATGACGACGCTGAGGGCCAGCAGTGCGCCGGAGGTGACGACGAGGCCGGTGTCGTGGTGCTCCCGTCCGGCGACGGCCCAGGCCGCGACGAGGACGAGCGAGGTGATGTACCAGACCGGCATCACGGCGCCGAGCATCCGCCCCCCGTGGGCGCGGCCGCGGATGGCGCTGTCCTCCGGGAGGGCGTTGAGGATCGGGTTGATGACGAAGGCGACGGAGAACTCCACCCCCACCATCACGCCGACGATCACGGTGGTGAAGACCTGGAGTGCGTTGAGCATGATGGGGCCCGTCCTGAGACCTAGCGTTGATAGCTGACGTGTCGACGCTAGACCTTCTGCTGCTCGATTGTCTAGCGGTGCTAGGATCCGAATCATGTCGGTACAGGAACGCAAGGAACGCGAACGGGCGGACCGCGAGCGCCTCATCGTGGCGACGGCCCGTGAACTCGCCGAGCAGCAGGGTTGGGACGCCGTCACCACCCGCCGGCTCGCCGAGCGCATCGAGTACAGCCAGCCCGTCCTCTACAGCCACTTCCGCGGCAAGCGCGAGATCATCGGCGCCGTCGCCCTCGAAGGCGCCGCCGAGCTGGCCGCGGCGGTGCGGGCGGCGGCCTCCGCCGCCGACGGTCCGCGCGCCCGGGTCACCGCCCTCGCCCGCGCCTACCTCGACTTCGCCGCCCGCAACCCGGCGGTCTACGACGCCATGTTCCAGCTCGACGGCGGACTGGCGTTCGCGCAGGAGGATACGCCGGAGCCGCTGAAGGACGCCTTCGCCGCCCTGCTGGAGAGCCTCGGAGAGGTCGCGGGGGACGGCGTCCACCCGGCGCTGTTCACTGAGGTGTTCTGGGCGGCCCTGCACGGGCTGGCGACCCTGACCAGGGCGGGACGGCTGCCGCCGGAGGAGGCCGAGCGCAGGACGGAGCTGATGGTGGGCCGGCTCGCCGTGGTCTGACGCACCGCCCGGCGGGGCACGCGGCCGGGGTCCGCGGGCGCCGCGGCTGCGTCGGCCGGGTCGAGGCCGAACGGCTCGTGGGGACGGGTGCACGCGAACGGCTGGTATTACTGGGGCATGCAGGAAGAGACCGCACGCTCCGCGATCGACACGTTCATCTCCGCGTTCAACGCCTCGGACGACAGCTATGTGACCGCCCTGCTCTCCCAGGCCCTGACCTCGGACGTGGTCTTCTGGGGGCCGTTGGGCCGCAGCGAAGGAATCGCGGCGGTCGAGCGGTTCGTGCTGGACATCCGGCACCACCCGGCGGGGCCCGGCACGATGGTGCGCTGCTCGGCGGTGGACATGCCCGACGAATGGGCCCGCTACCAGTGGGTCTTTACCACGCCCGACGGCGGCCCCCGCCTGGCGGGCACGGACGTCGTCCATCTGCGGCGGAGCCTCATCGACCAGTTCATCGTCTTCGCGGGGGAGATCGGGCCGTCCGCCTCCTGAGCCGTCCGCCTCCTGAGCCGTCCGCCTCTTGAGCCGTCCGCCTCCTGAGCCGTCCGCCTCCTGAGCCGTCCCTCTGCCGCCGTCCTTCTCCTGGACCTGCCCCATCGGCGTTCGGGGGCGGCGGTGGGCGGGGGCGCGTGAGAAGTCGGCGGGGCCGACTTCCTGCGCGCGGTGGTGGGGGCGGCCCGAGCTCGAAGTCCGTCGAGGGCCTGTCGCGAACGTGCCGGTCGCAGCCGCTCGTTGAGGGCTGCGACCGGGGCGGTCGCCACCTGGGGCGCGGCAGGGTCCTCGCGCCTCGGGGCGGCATCGCCGCAGCCTTGACCTCAAGCGCACTTGAGGTCCTAGCCTGGCGATCATGACGACCACAAGCACCCCGAACGGCACCGCCACGCTCGGCCGGCGCCCCATCGCCCTGGCCGCCTGGAGTGCCACCGAGGCGATCCTGCGGCACTCGCAGGCCGCCCTGGCGCGCATCGACGTCACCCAGCCCCAGTGGTGGGCGCTGAACAACGTCGTCCGCGCCGAGCACGGCCTCACCAGGGAGGAGCTCCGCGCCGTGGCCGTGCCCTACGGCATGGGTGCCGAGGTGATAGTCCACGCCGCCGACGCGCTGGTCCACCGGGGCTGGCTCGGCCTCGGCGCGGACGGCCTGCTGACCCTCACGGAACAGGGCCGCGAGGGCCTGGCAACGGCGAAGGAACACATGGACCGGGTGCGTGCGGAACTCCTCGGGGACATCACGGAGGAGGAGTACGCGACCGCGGTCTCCGTGCTCCAGCGCGTCACCGACAACCTCGCCCCGGGGCGGCCCTGAAGCCCGGCCACCTCGTCTCACGGCCGCCCGCGCGTCCGGGCCCGGGGCGTCCGGCTACGCCGGGGCGCCGGCCCCGGCGCTGGGGGCGAACCCCGTCCCCTGCTCGGCGAACACCCTGATCGCGGCGCCCAGGAACTCCACCATCCTGGGGTGGTAGGAATCGTGGAACGCCCTCATGGCCTCGTCCTCGGCGTAGAAGAGCGACATGCCGACGTAAGCCTCCCTGGAGGGGGTGTAGAACCGGCTGACGATGTCGAAGTGCCTGCGGACGAGCTCCTGGACCTGCTCGTCCCCGGGCAGGGAGCCGCCGTCCAGCAAAGGCGTGATCTCCCGGTACAGGACGTCCCAGTCCTGGTGGACCCGCTCCCTGTCCACATGTGCCCAGTTGTCGGTCCCGGCGAGGCTCTTCGCCTGCTCCTGGGCCAACGCTCGGCGGCACTCGTCCTCGTAACTGTTCTCCACGGCACCGGTTCCCATCGTTCGTCACCTCTGAGGGGGATCCCCGAGAGGCTGCCGACATGTCGACATCGGCCGGCCGTCGATGATCAACTGCCGGTCCAGGCCGAACGGTGGCACACGGCCACCGGGTCGGCAAACCATTTCCCGGACCCTCCGGTGCCCGTTCCGGTCAGCCGGCGGCGGAAGGACGCCGCTCGAACGGCGAGCCGTCGGAGCGGGCGCCGTCCCGCCGCTCGACCGCGCGCCACCCATACTGGCCACCATGCAGTTCACCTCCGGCGGCACCCACGGCCCGCGATTCGACGAGGCCGGGTACGACCTGGGCCTTGGCAACAACGTCTACGGCTTCCTCCCGTCAGCGGCCAGTGCCCTGGATGTCGCACAGGCCTTCCACGCGGCGGGTTGGCGGGTGCGCATGTCCAGCTGGACCGACTTCGAGGTCGAGCACACCTACGCCGAGCTGGAGCTGTTCCCCGAGAGGCCCGTGAGATTCGGGGGTGTCGTGGTCCCCGAACGGATCGACGACCTCCTGTCCGCGTTCGCCGCTCTCGGACTGTCCTTCACCGTCGAGTTGTATGACCAGGACGACAACGAAACGATCTACCGGTCGTGAGTCCCCACGCGCTCTGACAGGCAGCGAGGCGACCGTGCTGCTCGCAGTCCTCGACGAGGGGCTGGGACCGGCGCTTTCCCGACGCTCAGCCCAGCAGCTGGGTGAGCCGTTCGAGGTCGTCGCGTACGGACTCCTGCTCCTCCGCGGTGAGGCGGACTGCGGTGGCCGCGGCGAGCGCGGACGTCGCGGCTTCCTCGTCGCCGAGCCGAGTGGCAACGTCGGCGCGCAGTACGAGAAGGCGAAGCAGCTGCACGGATGTGGGCCTCTCGTCCCGTAGGCGCAGTGCCCGGTCGATGATCTTCGCGGCGCCCGTCAGGTCCTCCTTGGAGTCGGCGAGGAGGGAAGCGTGGTGCACGGCCCGGGCGAAGGTCTCCTTGGGGGCGGGGCGGTGGTGCTGGTCGTCGCTCACCTGCTGCCCGAAGCGGATGCAGTTGCCGCCCGGATCGGTCATGAGGAACTGCCGCACACCGTGGGAGGTGTCCTTCAGCGGCCCGATCCGCGGCAGCCCGCGGCTCGGCACTCGCCCGTACGCCGCCTTCAGCCGGGTCCGGAAGGTCTCGTGCAGCCCGTCGATGTCATCGGTCCGGACGATGCAGGTACTGAACGACTCGGCCGGATCGTAGTGCTTCATCCCGAAGAAGTGGAGCTGTATGCCGCCGCGCTGGACGGCTGCGTACGGGTTGGGGCTCTTCTGCTGGAAGGTCACCTCGAACCCGAGGGCCGTATAGAAGTCGAGAACGGGCTGGATGGTCCGACACGGCAGGATCGGAATCGTCGTCTCGCTCATGCTGATCACTCTAGTCAAAGCCGGTCAGGGGTCAGGGGGCTGAGGGCGCGTCAGCGGCGTGCTTACGGGCCCTCGGCGGCGTGCGCCGGCACCGGCATCCCCCGGCCTGCTGGTGGGTGGCGTGGGAAGTCGGCGGGGCCGACTTCCTGTGCGGCGGGGTCAGGTGTGGGTGGTTTCCCGGGCGCGGGTGCGGCAGTGGGTGAGGGCGTTCTTGAGGCGGGGGTCGGGGTTGGTGGCGGTGAGGAGTTCGCCGGCGGTGGTGAGGGTGGTCCAGTAGGTGGCGGGGTCGCCGGTGCGGGGGAGGGGGTGGGCGGCGGCAAGGGAGAGGTAGGCGGCGGTGAGGTTGCCGGTGGTGAACCAGCGGCTGAGGCCGTGCTGGTGGCCGGGGCGGATGCCGCCCATGGCGTCGACGGCGGTGAGGAACAGGTTGACGACGGCGAACTCGGTCTCGGTGAGGGGGGCGGGGATGTCGAAGACGCCGAGGGCTTCGAGGAGTTCGCCGGTGTCGTGTTCGGAGCCGGGGCGGGGGTTGGCGAGGAGGGCGTCGTAGCACTCGTCGAGGCGGCGGGTGGTCTCGGCGAGGGGGATGGCCAGGGCGAGGCAGACGGCTCGGGCGCAGGGGAGGGGCTGGTGGCCGAGGCGGGCGATGAGGGCGTAGGTGGTGGCGGGGGTGGCGCCGCGCGAGAGGGTGTGGCGGGCGAGGGTGGTGAGGTGCATGGGGGTCCGGGCTTTCAGGCGGTGGTGACGAGGGTGGGGGAGACGAGGGCCCAGACAAGTTTGCCGGTGCCGCCGGGGCCGGCGGCGCAGCCCCAGCGGTGGGCGAGTTCGTTGACGAGGAGGAGGCCTCGGCCGTGCTCGGCGTCGGGAGAGGGGGAGTTGACGGTGGGGCGGCCGGTGCCGGCGTCGTGGACTTCGAGGCGCAGCAGGTGGTCGGGGGTGAGGGTGAAGCGGACCTCGATGTGCTGGTCGGTGGGCGCGTCGCAGTGCTGGACGGCGTTGGCGAAGAGTTCGCCGAGGAGGAGTTCGGCGGTGTCGCGGTAGCGGTCGCCGGAGGGGAGACCGGAGAGGTAAGCACGGAGGAGGTAGCGGGCCAGGGGCGTGGACTCGGTGCGGGAGTCGAGGCGCGCGACGAACGTGCGGGGGCGGCGGCGGGTTGTGAGCATGGGGGGAGCACCTCGGGGGGCGTGTTGCTGGCGGAGGGGCCGGACCGTACCGGTGGAGGTCCGGCCCTGGGGCGTTGCCGTGGGGTCGGGGTTTGATCAGCCGACCGGGACGGGGACGCCCTGGATGAGGAGGGGGATGCCGTCGCCGTGTTCCCAGGCGTCCCAGGCGTCTTCGACGCGGCGGCACTGGTCGTCGGCCATGACGTCGGGGAACTGGTGACGGGGGACCCAGCGGAGGGCGCGGAGTTCTTCCGGGGGCTGGTGGTGGCGGACGGCCTCAATCTGTCGGGGTGTGAGCAGCCCGCCCGCGTAGACGAGGTTGAGGCCCTCCGGGAACTCGGCGGCGGGCACGTAGTCGATGGTGAGGATGGTGCGCAGGGGCAGGACGAGGCCGGTCTCGGCTTCGAGGTGCCGGCGGGCCGCGAGGTGGGGCAGTTCGTCCTGCTCGGCGCTGCCGCCGGGGAGGGTGAGGCCGCTCCGGTAGGCGGGATCGACGAGGAGGACGGAGAGTTCGCCCGATCCGCCGGGGTCCTCGCGCAGGGCGAGGATCTGCTGCCCCGACCGGCGGGCCGGGGGCTTGCTCATGATGCGGGTCCTGCTCAACTCTGCTCCAGACAAGGGGAATTGATGGCGGGTGGCAACGGCCGCCCGCCGGTAGAGCCACGGGCCTCTGGTTCTCGCGCGTGAGGCATGGAGCTCCCGAGGGTTGCTCTGTGCGTCCGGCAAATCACCAGGTGTAGCCATACTGGCGCCTCGCCAGCTACGATCACCAGGCTTCAACCTTCACGGTTCTGCCGAGTGACAAGGTGAGGAGACTTATGGAGCTCGATGAAGGTGATCAGTCACTGTCTCCTGCTGTGCGTTTCGGGAATGAACTCCGCAGGCAGCGACGTGCAAGAGGCTGGTCGCAGGCTGCCCTTGGCAAGCGCATGGGCTACAGCCATGGTTTGATCTCTTACCTCGAAGGGGCTAAGAAGCCTGTAACCCGTAAATTTGCGGTTGCGGCCGACCGGGTGTTCGATACGGGCGAGTTGTTCGTCGAGCTGTGGCGCCGGATCTCAAACGCCAGCCTGCTGGAAGGATTCGAGGAGTACGTTGAGGCTGAGGCGCGTTGCCGGAAGATCCGAACGTTTGAATTAAACGTAATTCCAGGCCTGTTCCAGACCGAGGCGTATGCAGCGGCCCTGGCGAGTGCGGCAGTGCTTCGCGGCAGCATCACCAAGTCCCAAGCCGCGGAGCGAGTTGCCTTCCTGATGGGACGCCAGCAGCTACTTCATCGTGTTCCGCCGCCGACGGTGCACGCCGTCATGGATGAGAGCTGCCTGCTTCGTCCAGTCGGGGGACGTGACGTCATGCTTCAGCAGCTGCAACACCTTGAGAGCCTGGCCGAGCTTCCGGCCCTTACACTGCAAGTCGCCCCGTTTGCCCTCGGAGAACATGTCCCGTTCACGATGCCGATCGTCCTACTGACCCTGCGAGACCGTTCGATTGTCGGCTACGCCGAGTCTCTGGCCCGTGGCATCGTGGAGCGAGGGCACAAGGCGGTCGAAGCCTGGGACAGTGACTACGATCAGCTCCAAGTGGAGTCGCTGTCCAAAGTGGCTACGCTCAACGTGATCCGCGCTGCTCGGAAGGACCTTGAATGATCAGCCCCACTCTCGACCTGACCGACGCCAGGTGGCAAAAGTCCGGTTTCAGTAACAACGGGGGCAACTGCGTCGAGGTGGCACCCGGGTTCCCAGGTGTGATGCCTGTTCGTGATTCCAAAGACCCCAACGGACCGGCCCTGGTCTTTGCCGCCGAGGCCTGGGAGTCGTTCGTCGTCGCTGTTCGTAATGGCGAGTTCGGAGAGGTCTGAGCCCGAGCCCGGAAGAGGCGTCCTCCGCTTGGGGGCGATGCCGGGGGCATTGCGACACGTGGTCGGTTGACCGGAGTCGGCTGTGAAGAGGCAGTCAGGCGCTCGGCTGGGATCTCCCAGCCGAGCGTTTTTGCGCGAGCGGGGGAGGGCACGGATGGGCTGTGAGCGCTATGGGAGTTGACCCGGCCGACGTCAGGTGGCGAAAGAGCAGTTACAGCGGCAACGGTGGACAGTGTGTTGAGGTGGCCCCCGGCTTCCCTGGCCTGATGCCCGTCCGCGACTCCAAGAACCCCCACGGCCCGGCCCTGGTCTTCCCGGCCGAGGCGTGGACATCGTTCGTTGCCGCGGTCCGCAGCGGCGAGTTCGGCGACATCTGAGCCCGAGCCCGAAAGAGGCGGCCCGCTTGGAGGCGGCTCCAGGAGGCAATGCGACACATGGTCGGTTGACGAGAGCCAGCGGTGAAGAGGCAGTCAGGCGCTCGGCTGGGATCTCCCAGCCGAGCGTTTTTGCGCGAGCGGGGGAGGGCACGGATGGGCTGTGAGCGCTATGTAGCTTGACCTGGCCAACGCCAAGTGGCGCAAGAGCACGTACAGCAACGGCGGGGGCGGCTGCATCGAGGTTGCAGACGGCTACCCGGGTGTCATGCCAGTCCGAGACTCCAAGGACCCGACGGGGCCTGCCCTCGTCTTCTCGATCGAAGAGTGGGTGTCGTTCATCACCGCTGTCCGCAGCGGCGAGTTCAGCGAAGCTTGAGAGGCATGGTGTGGATCTGTCCAGGACCCGGTGGTTCAAGTCTTCCTACAGCCAGCAAGGCGGCGACTGCCTTGAGGTTGCGTGTGGTTCTCGTGACTTGATGCCAGTCCGTGACTCCAAGGATCCCCACGGCCCGGCTCTGGCCTTTTCGGCCGAGGCCTGGGCGTCGTTCGTCGCCGCTGTCCGCAGTGGCGAGTTCGGCGACATCTGAGCCTCCGCCCCAGCCCCAGCCCCCGCCGCAGGCCCGGACCGGTGCCGGTCCGGGCCTGCGGCGTGCCGACCCGCCCGGGGCGGAAAGCCGGTACCGTCCGCCCGCCGGATGGCGCAGCATGATCCCTGTGTCTGATACCTCAGTCCTCACCCGCACCGAGGCCGTCGAGCGCCACAGCCTGCTCGACGTCCGTACCGTCCACCTCGACCTCGACCTGACCCGGGGCCCGGAGGTGTTCGGCTCCACCACCCTGATCCGCTTCGCCTGCACCGCCCCCGGCTCCGCCACCTACGTCGACGTGATACCGGCCGCCCTCCACCGCGCCGTCCTCAACGGCCGCGAACTGGACGTCGCCACGCTCCGCGACGGTCGCCTCCCGCTGACCGACCTGGCCGCGGACAACGAACTCACCGTCGAAGCCGACATGGCCTACTCGCACACCGGCGAGGGCATGCACCGCTACACCGACCCCGCCGACGGCGAGGACTACGTCTACACCCAGTCCTTCCTCGGCGACGGCCCCCGGGTCTTCGCCTCCTTCGACCAGCCCGACCTCAAGGCGCGCTACACGCTCTCCGTCACCGCCCCCCACCAGTGGACCGTGATCGGCAACAGCCTGGGCCACCAGCCCTCGCCGGGCCGCTGGAACTTCGCCCCCACCCCGCCGATCAGCAGCTACCTGGTCTCCGTGGTCGCCGGCCCCCTCCACTCGGTGCGCGCCGAACACGACGGCATCCCGCTCGGCCTGCACTGCCGCCGCTCGCTCGCCGCCCACCTGGACACCGACGCCGCCGAACTCCTGGAGATCACCCGCCAGGGCTTCGACCACTACCACCGCGTCTTCCGCCACCGCTACCCCTTCGACAGCTACGACCAGTGCTTCGTCCCGGAGTTCAACGCCGGCGCGATGGAGAACCCGGGCTGCGTCACCCTGCGCGACGAATACGTCTTCCGCTCCGCCGTCCCCGACACCCAGCGCGAGGAACGCGCCATGGTGGTGATCCACGAGATGGCGCACATGTGGTTCGGCGACCTCGTCACCATGAAGTGGTGGGACGACCTGTGGCTCAACGAGTCCTTCGCCGAGTACATGGCCTACAGCGTCACCGCCGCCTCCACCCGCTTCACCAGCGCCTGGACCGGCTTCGCCGCCGACCGCAAGACCTGGGGCTACGACGCCGACCAGCGCCCCTCCACCCACCCCGTGGCACCCGGCACCGTCGAGGACACCGCCCAGGCCCTGCAGAACTTCGACGGCATCTCCTACGCCAAGGGCGCCGCCGCCCTGCGCCAGCTCGTCGCCTGGCTCGGCGAGGACGCCTTCCTCGCCGGAGTCAACGACTACTTCGACGAGCACGCCTTCGGCAACGCCACCCTCGACGACCTGCTCCGCGCCCTGGCCGCCGCCAGCGGCCGCGACGTCCACGGCTGGGCCGAGCGCTGGCTGCGCACCACCGGCGTGGACACCCTGCGGCTGACCGGCGGCCGCATCGACCACACCTCGCCCGACGGCACCCCGCGCCCGCACCAGCTGACCGTGGCCCGCTACCGCCGCACCGCCGACGGCGCCCTGGAACTCGCCGACCGCGTGCCGCTCGACCTGGCGGCCGACGGCACCGCCGCGCCGCTCGACCCCGCCGCCGGGGCCACCGACGGCACCGCCGCCGACCTGACCCTGCTGAACGACACCGACCTCAGCTACGTCAAGATCCGCCTCGATCCCGCCTCCTGGCAGACCGTGCGTTCCTCCCTCGGCGCCGTACCCGAGGAACTCGCCCGGGCCGTGCTCTGGAGCGCCGCCCGGGACCAGGTGCGCGACGGGGAGCTGGCGCCCGCCGAGTACCTCCAACTGGTCGCCGACCACCTGCCCGGCGAGACCTCCGTCCACCTGGTCGACGCGGTGCTCGCCTTCGCCCACGAGTTCGTCGCGGACAGCGCCGTGCCGCCCGCCGAACGCCCGGCCGCACTGGCCGCACTGGCCCGGGTCTGCCGCACCCTGCTGGCCCGCACCGAGGGCGAAGCGGACCGCACCGGCCTGCGCCTGGTGGCCGTGCGCGGCGTCATCGCCACCGCCGACCAGGCCCAGGCCGCCGAACTGCGCGACTGGCTCGCCGCCGGCACCGTCCCCGGCGGCCCGGCCCTCGACCCGGACCTGCGCTGGCAACTGCTGCTGCGGCTGTGCGTGCTCGGCGCGGCCGGCGAACCGGAGATCGCCGCCGAACTCGCCGCCGACCCCAGCAGCACCAGCGAGGAGGGCGCCGCCCGCTGCCGCGCCGCCCTGCCCGACCCGGCGGCCAAGGAAGCCGCCTGGCAGGCGCTGTTCCACGGCGAGCTCTCCAACTACCTGGCCGCCGCCACCGCCAGGGGACTGTGGCGGCCCGAGCAGGCCGAGCTGCTGGACGGACTGACCACCCGCTACTTCGAGGAACTGGGCCCGGCCGCCGCCCGCCGCGGCCCCGCCCTGGCCCGGGTGCTCACCACGGCGGCCTTCCCCGCCTTCGCCGCCACCGAGCACACCGTCCGGGCGGCCGAGGCCTGCCTCGCCGACCCGGACCTCACCGTGGCGACCCGCCGCGGACTGGTCGACCAACTGGACACGCTGCGCCGCGCGGTGCGGGCCCGGGCGCTGTCCGGGCAGTAGGGCCCCACGGACGACGGGCGGTGGCGCGGGCAGAGTTGCCCGCGCCGCCGCCCGCCGCTCCCGCCGCCCGCCGCTCCCGCCGTGCCGGCCTCCCGCCGCGCCTCCGGCCGCGCGCAGGGCGGTTTTCGGCCGGGTCCGGCGCCCGGGGCAGTGGGTTTCGGCCTCCGTTCGTGTCCGCCCCGCACACGCTTCCTCCACATCCGATGCTGGGCCCGGAGTCGACGACACCCGGAGGTGGACGGATGAGGACCAGGCCCAGGACCAGGATCGCCGTACGCGCGGCGGCCGCCGCACTGGCGCTCGCCGCGGCGAGCGGCCAGGCCGCGACCCAGGCGCACGCGCAGACCCGGGAGGAGGTGCCCCAGCCCGGTCTGATCTCCACCACCGACCTGCCGCCGGACTCGCTCACCTGGCAGGTCTCGTCCAGCGGAGACGGCTGGGGCGTCGACGGCTCCTGCGGCGGCTGGGACCACAGCGCCGTCTCCGACGACCGCCTCTTCTACGCGGACTTCTTCACCTCCGAGACCGCCTCCGCGTACGAGAAGGTCCTGGTGCTGCCGACCGAGGCCGAGGCCGTCGCCGTCGCCGACTCGCTGCGCGGGTTCTACGCCGGCTGCGCGGCCCGCACCGCGCAGCAGCTGCCGAACGACGTGGTGACGGCCCAGGACCACGGCACGGTCGACGTCGAGGAGGGCGCGACCGTCGGCGGCGTCCACGTCAAGCGGATCAACACCTGGGAGGACCACCGCGACGACCTCTACGGGGTGGGCCGGGACGGTAACACCGTCGTCGTGGTCGAGTGGGAGAGCAACTCTACCCAGCCCGACGTGACCGCCTTCAAGGGAACCGTCCGGGCCGCCGTCGACAAGCTCTTCTGACCCCGGCCCAGGCGCGGCAGCGCGGACCGGCCGGACACCGGCGCCCGGGCGAAGCGGCCCGGTGGCGGCCGGTGACGGCCTGGTGGCGGCCTGCGGGAAACGGGTTGGCGGGCCGCGATGATCACTGCTACCTTTCCGGAGGCCGTGCGAGAGAACGAGGAGGTGGTACCCGTGAACGCTGTATCGACATGGGTGCTCCCCTCCGGGGTCACGGTCGGACGATAGCCAGGTCGTCCGGGAGCGCCGTCTTGTGAGCACTCCCGAAAGGCACGACCATGCACTTCACCTCCGAACAGCGCCTCGACGGCGACGTCCTCGAGCGCGAGTTCACCCTCGGCGAGATCCCCGGCATCCTGTGGACGCCCGAGTCGGCGTCCGCCTCCGCGCCGGCGCCGCTGATCCTGATCGGCCTGCCCCCGCTCGGGCTGCGCCCGATGTACCCCCGGGTGGCCGGGCGGGCCCGGTACTACGCGGCGCGGTACGGCTTCGCCGCGGCCACCGTCGAGCTGCCCGGCAGCGGCGACCGGCCCCGCCGGCCCGCCCTCGAACAGGCCCGCGCCGACCTGCGCCGGGTGATGGAGGCCGGCGAGCCGGTCACCGACGAGATCGTCGACGCCCTCGTCCTCCCGCTGGTCGACGAGGCCGTCCCGGAAGCGCGGGCCCTCCTCGACGCAGCCCTCGCGCTGCCCGAGGTCGGCGGCCCGGCGGGGTACGAGGGGGGAATCATCTCCATCGGCGTCCGGATGGCGGCCGTCGAGCCGCGGATCGCGGCCGCCTGCCTCTTCGCCGGGAGCTTCGTGCCCCGCGCCGTCGTCGAGGAGGCGCGCCGGGTCACCGTCCCGCTGCACGTCCTGCTGCAGTGGGACGACGAGGCGAACGACCGGCAGGCGGCCCTCGACCTGTTCGACGCCTTCGGCTCCCGGGAGAAGACGCTGCACGCCAACATGGGCGGGCACACCGGCGTCCCGCAGTTCGAACTCGACGCCGGGGCCCGGTTCTTCGCCCGCCACCTGAGGTAGGCCGGGCGGCCGCACGCCCCGCCCGTCCGACCGGTGGTACCGGTCCCGGGCGGGGCGTGCGGCCATTGGCCCCGCGTCGTCAGGCCCGGGCGCACGACCGGAGACCGGGGGAGGCCGGCCCAGGAGACGACCGGGACGGGTCGTCGGACGGGAGGCGGCTACGCGGCGCCGGCGGCGGCGCAGGCCAGGGCCACCTCGGCCCACGTCCAGGCCTGGTCCCGCAGGTCCGCGGTTTCATCGGACCGTTCCTGGCGCCGCGCCGCGTCGAGCGCCCGGCCCGCCGCCTGCACGGCGAGGGGGGAGGGGGCCGAGGCGACGGCCGCGCACGCCCGCGCCACCACCGCCCACAGGCGGGCCCGCTCCCGTGCCACATCGCGGCCCGTGCCCGTCGTCAGCCCGTCCACCTTCACCGCCCACTCGTGGGCACGGCGTGCCGCCTGCGCCGCTTCCGCGGAAAAGTCCATGCCGGCCTCCCTGATCCCGTCGCTCCGGCGCCCCGCCGGGGGCGCCGGTCCGCACCTTACCCACCCAACGCCCCGGCGGGTGGGGTGAGTTGTGATCCGTCGATCACCGGCCGGCGGGCGGGGCGGCGATCCCCGGTGCCCGCGGTGCGTGCGGCGGGGCGCTACGAGCCGGCGGTGGCGGCCTCCAGGGTGGTGGCCATCACCGGGCTGGTGAAGGTGTTCGTCGCGTCCCCGGTGGACTGGTGGTAGGAGCCCCACTTGAGGTAGTTGCGGTCGCCGTCCCAGGTGGTGCCCGTGAAGGTGCCCGAGCCGGTGGTGAAGGTCTGCTTCACCCCGTCGAACCAGAAGTCGATGGTGCCGTCGGTGCGCCCCAGGTGGATCTTCAGCGCGTACGAGTGCCAGGTGTTGTTCGTGGTCCGCGCCGTCCACAGCGTGTGCGACACGTGGTCGGTGTCCCACTCCTGGAGGCGCACGCGCCCGTTGAGGACGTCGATCTCGATCGGGTGGTTGGCCGTGCCGGTGCTGGGCGAGCACTTCAGCTGGAAGACGTACCGGCTGTTGGTGTCCTTGACGTCCACCTTGGACGACCAGCCCAGGTAGAAGGTGTCGCCCTCCTTCAGGTCCGGGCTGAGCGTCTCGCAGCGCTCCTCGCCGGCGGCCTGGAAGGCCCGCCACACGCTGCCCTTGGCGGAGTCCTGGACGACGCCGAAGTTTCCGGCCGCGCACTGGACGGCCTTGAAGGAGGACGGGCCGGTGCTGGTGCTCGGGGTCCACAGGACCGTACCGGCGGCGCTGCTGGGCGCCACCCAGGCACAGGTGATCGCGAACGTGCCGAGGGCGACGGCCGCGGCGGCGGCCTTGCGGCGGCGGGTCAGAAGGGACATGCCTCTCCCGGGGGACGAGTGGCCGATACGAGCGAGCAGTGATTCGACCACCGCCAGGCCCGTACGGCCAGACGACGCGGCCGGCGGAAGGTCCCTTTCGGACACTTCCGCCGGCCGTCCCCCGCACTGAACCCGGGCCCGCCGCCATCCGTTACGGGGCGGGCCGCTTCCCGTCGGAGGCGTCCTCGTCGTACGAGGAGGTGCCCTCGTCCAGCAGCGGCTCCTGCGTCTTGAGGTGCGCCGGGGCCAGCGCCCGCAGCGCGTGGTAGCCGGTGATGACGACCAGGGTGCCCAGGGCGATGCCGCTGAGGCTGAAGGTGTCGGTGAACTTCATGGTCACGTTGCCGATGCCGATGATGATGCCCGCCGCGGCCGGCACCAGGTTCAGCGGATTGCGCAGGTCCACCCCGGACTTGGTCCAGATCTGCGCGCCGAGCAGGCCGATCATGCCGTACAGGATGACGGTGATGCCGCCGAGCACCCCGCCGGGGATCGCGGCCACGATCGCGCCGAACTTCGGGCACAGGCCGAACAGCAGCGCGAAGCCGGCGGCGCACCAGTAGGCGGCCGTGGAGTAGACCCGGGTGGCGGCCATGACGCCGATGTTCTCCGAGTACGTGGTGTTCGGCGGGCCGCCGACCGCGGTGGAGAGCATGGAGCCGATGCCGTCGGCGGAGATCGCGGTGCCCAGCTTGCCGTCCAGGTTCGAGCCGGTCATCTCGCCGACCGCCTTGACGTGCCCGGCGTTCTCCGCGACCAGCGCGATCACCACGGGCAGCGCGACCAGGATCGCCGACCACTGGAAGGACGGGCCGTGGAAGGTCGGCAGGCCGATCCAGTCCGCCTTGCCGACGCCCGACAGGTCCAGGCGCCAGTGGTCGGTCAGCTGCCCGGCGCCGTCCACCGAGTGGATCTTCCCGAAGACCCGGTCGAACAGCCAGGAGATCCCGTAGCCGAAGAGCAGCCCCAGGAAGATCGCCACCCGCGACCAGAAGCCGCGCAGGCACACCACGGCCAGGCCGGTGAACAGCATCACCAGCAGCGCCGTCCACTGGTCCTGCGGCCAGTACACCGAGGCGGTCACCGGGGCGAGGTTGAAGCCGATCAGCATGACCACCGCGCCGGTGACGATCGGCGGCATCGCGGCGTGGATGATCCGCGCCCCGAACCGCTGGACCGCCACGCCCACCAGGAACAGCACCACGCCCACCACGAACACCGCGCCGGTCACCGTCGCGCTGGTGCCGCCCTGCGCCCGGATCACCGCGGCCACGCCCACGAAGGACAGCGAGCAGCCCAGGTAGCTGGGCACCCGGCCCTTGGTGGCCAGCAGGAAGATCACGGTCGCCACGCCGGACATCATGATCGCGAGGTTGGGGTCGAGCCCCATCAGCACGGGCGCCACGAAGCTCGCCCCGAACATCGCCACCACGTGCTGGGCGCCGAGCCCTACCGTGCGGGGCCAGGAGAGCCGTTCGTCGGGGCGGACGACCGCCCCCGGCGCGGGCGTGCGCCCGTCACCGTGCAGCTTCCAGCGCACGCCGAGATCCATGGTGAGGTTTCGCTTTCTCTGTACTTCCGGGGACCGTCCGCACCATTCTCCCGGCCGCCGGGGCGTCCCGGCGATCACACGCACCCGCGTGAGCTGCGGAGACGTGGGGAGGGGCCTGACGGGCCCGGTGCTGTCGGGGATCTTACGGCCACCGTCCGCGCGGCCCGGATCCGGCCGGGGCCGGACGCCCGGGACGTGGTCATCGAGAAGGTCGTCATCGAGACCCGCCGACCGGCGAGGACGCCCGGCCGGCGAGGGCGTCCAGCGGCCCACGCCCCGGACGCTCACCCCGGACGCCCACCACGGCTGGCTCAGCCCTCGCGCCGGCTCCACTCACGGGCCCCCGGCGGATAGTCGTAGCCCGGCCGCGCGGCGCCCGCGCTGGTGCGGAACGGCGTGCCGGCGCCCGCGTCGACGCGCACCGTTCCCCGGCGCCCGCCGCTGGACCAGTCCAGGGTGAGGTCCCAGCGCACGTCGTGCGCCCGGGTGCGCACGGTGACGTAGAGGACTTCGGGGTCGGACTCGCTGACCTTGCGCGGGAAGTCCCGCTGCCCGCGCCGGGCGGCGACCGTCGGGCTGCCGCTGTCCAGGTCGACGTCGAAGGAGGCGCTCTCCACGTCGCTGCCGCAGCCCGACCCCATCGCGTAGTCGTTCCAGGCGAGCGGCGCGCCCTTGGTGACGACCCGTACGTGCAGCGCCTCCAGGACGACGGTGTCCTTCCCGGTGCCCTGGACGGTCAGCGCGACCCGCTGCTCGTCGGAGGCGACCGCGCCGTTGGCCGCCGCCCAGCGCGGCGCGTCCTGCTCGCCGGCGGGCGGACCGACCTGCTGGGGCGGCTTGTTGACCAGGAAGTGCTGGTAGCACGGGTTGTCGTAGACGTAGGGGCGGGTCGTGACCCGCAGTGGATCGGCGGTGGTGGCGGCGGTGGGGGCGGCCGGGGAGCCGGTGGAGGCCGTGGCGGAGGTGCCCGTCGCGGTGGAGCCGGTGGGGGCGGGGGCGGAGGGCGCGGGGCTCCCCTCGTCCGGGGGAGCGGGGGAGAGGCCCGCCGGGGAGGGCCAGGCGGTGCCCGGCTGCTCGGCGGCCGTGCTCGCGCCGCCGCTCCCGCTCCCGCTCCCGTCCCTGTTCC
Source organism: Kitasatospora sp. Xyl93 (assembly GCF_055383135.1). Lineage (NCBI taxonomy): Bacteria > Bacillati > Actinomycetota > Actinomycetes > Kitasatosporales > Streptomycetaceae > Kitasatospora > Kitasatospora sp. Xyl93. Next base: position 8,395,802 of record NZ_AP029185.1, read on the forward strand.
CGTCCCCGCCGACGGGCGCGAGGCTGAGCGCCACCGCGCCCAGCACGGCCGCCGCCGCGACCGCGGCCACCAGCACGCCGCGCCGGCCCCGGCGCGGCGCGGGCCGCTCGGGCACCACGCCGACGGTGACCGGGCCGTCCGGGCCGTTCTCCGGGCCGTCCCCGGGTCCGTCCTGCACCAACGGCGTCACATCCGGTACGGGCTCCGGCTCCGGCTCCGTCGTCGCCGCCGCGCCCGCCGCCGCCCCTGCCTCCGGCCGGGCCCGGCGCGCCGCGTCCGCCAGGATCCAGCGCCGGTGCAGCTCCGTCAGCTCCTGCGGCGTCGCCCGGCACAGCCGCGCCAGGCGGTCCAGCGGCGCGAACCCGGTGGGCACCACGGCGCCGATGCAGTACCGGTGCAGCGTCGAGGTGCTCATGTGCAGGCGCTTGGCCAGCGCCCCGTAGCTGAGCCCCGAACGCTCCTTCAGCTCCCCCAGCAGTGCCGCGAGATCGTCCGCCGCCGAGCTCCCCGTCGTCCGCGGCTGTTCCATCGCGCATCCCCCACGTCTCATCCCCGCGTTCCAGGGCCCCCGCATTCCCCCTGCTCAGGGCCCGTTCCAGTGTCCCACCGTCCCGAACCGGCCGTTGACCGTGGCGGCTGGGACGGATCACCGGGCAAGCTCCGGCCATCCAAGCACCACACCGGCCCGAGCACCGAAGGGGACACGGCCACATGCCCGGCATCCGCACCTCCCGCACCTCCCGCACCCGCCTCCTGACCGCCGTCGCGGGCGTGGCGGTCGCCGCGCTCTCGCTGAGCGCCTGCAACGACGACGCGGCGGACACGGGCGGCAAGGGGACGTCGGCGGCCTCCCCGGCGCCCGCCGCCCCCGCCGCGAGCGCCCCCGCCCCGGCCGCCTCCCCCGCACCGGCCCAGACCGGCGCCCCCGCCCCCGCCAAGCCCTCCGCGAAGGCCCCCACCGCCGCCCCGAAGCCCCCGGCGGCCGCCGACGGCAAGGCCGTCACCTGCGAGGGTTCCGTCACCAGGACCGTCGCGGCGATGCTGCCGCGCCCGATCAACCACCTGCTGCTGACCGTCACCAACACCGGTAGCGCCCCTTGCCACCTCTACGGCTACCCGGCCGTACGCTTCGGCGAGGCCCAGTCGGTGCCGCCGGTCATCGAGGACTCCAAGCCGCAGGCCGTCGTCACGCTGAAGCCGGGCGAGTCCGGCTACGCCTCGGTGAGCCTGTCCGCCGCCGACGGCAGCGGCGGCCGGGGCCGCACCGAGACTTCACTGGCCGTCTACTTCCAGGGCCCCTCCGGCGGCGAGAGTGTCGGCGCGGGAAGCAACCCTTCGCTGCCGCCGAAGGGTCTTCACATCGACGACTCGCTCAAGGTCACCTACTGGCAGCACGACCTGGACGTCGCCGTCACCTGGTAGTCCCCGGCCGCGGCGGCCGGGACGGCACCCCCACGGTGCCGGTCCGCCCCCGCCGGGGAGGGCGACGCTCCGCGATCGTCAGATCGCCTGCTGTCATATGCTTGTCATATACATCTTTACCTCTGAGGGGGGTGCGTGGAGTTCCGACTGCTGGGCTCGGTGGCCGTGGTGGCCGCGGACGGCCGGGAGCTTCCGGCCGGATCGGCCAAACGACGCAGCCTGCTGGCCATGCTGCTGCTCCACCCCGGAGCACCCGTCACCGTCGAACGGCTCACCGAGACCCTCTGGGACGAGGAGCCGCCCCGGCACTCGCGCACCGTCATCCACAACCACGTCTCCGGGCTGCGCTCCCTGCTCACCGCCCACGACGCCCCCGCCGCCGGCATCGAGCTCGTCACCGACAACGGCGCCTACCGGCTGCGGGTGCCCGACCAGGCGGTGGACACCGTACGGTTCGAGCGCCTGGTGGCCCGCGCCCGCGCCCTGGACGACGCCGGCGAGGCCGCCACCGCCCTGCGCGAGGCCCTCGCCCTGTGGCGGGGCCCGGCCCTCGCCGGCACCACGGCCGGCCTGCCGCTGCGGTGCGCCGCCCAGGCCCTGGAGGAACTGCGGCTGACCGCCGCCGAGGAACTGGCCCGCGCCCACGGCCGGCTCGGCGACCACGGCACGGCCGCGAACCTGCTGCACACCGAGGCCACCGCCAACCCGCTGCGGGAACCGCTGGTCGCCGAACTCGTGCACGCCCTCGGCCGCGCGGGACGCCGCTCGGAAGCCCTGGACTGGTACCACCGCACCCGCTGCGCCCTGGCCGAGGAACTCGGCATCGACCCCGGGCCGGAACTCACCGACGCCTACGACCGCCTGCTGCGTGCCGACGTGCCGCAGCGCGCCGACGTGCCGCCGGGCCGCTCCCACCGGGTGCCGCCCGCCCGGCTGCCCGGCGGCCAGCAGCCGCCGCAGCGCCCGGGGGCCGACCGGGTCCCGCCCGCGCGGGTCGCCACCGTCGGCGGCCTGGCCTCCGTCCCCGACCAGCGGCCCGCACCCGCCGCCGTGCCGGTCGCCGCGCTGCCGTCCGCCGCCGGACCGGGACCCGCCGCCGTACCCGAACCCGCGCCGCCCGCCGCCGCACCGGCACCCGCCGACGAGCCGCAGCCCGCGCCCGCGCCCGCGCCGGCCCTCGCCCCCGCGCCGACCGTCCTCGTCCGCCCCCCGGTGGTGCCCGCCGCCGACGCCGGCCCGCAGCACACCCCCTGGCCCTTCCCCCGCCGCCCGCGCGGCTTCGCCGGCCGGGAGGACGAACTGGCCGCACTGGACCGGGCCACCGCCACCCCCGGCGCCGTCGCCGTGCTCACCGGCGGCGCCGGCGTCGGCAAGACCACCCTCGCCCTGTACTGGGCCCACCGCCGCCGGCAGGACTTCCCCGACGGCCGGCTCTTCGTCGACCTGTGCGGCCACAGCCCGCTGCCCGAACGCGACACCGCCGCCGTCCTGCGCGAACTGCTGCTCGCCCTGGGCCTGCCCGCCGAGCGGATGCCCGCCACCCCCGAGGCGATGGCCGCCCGCTACCGGGAACTGACCGCCACCCGGCGGATGCTGATCGTCCTGGACAACGCCCGCCGCTCCGACCAGGTCCGCCCGCTGCTGCCCGACGGCGACGACTGCGTCACCCTGGTCACCAGCCGCGACCGGCTCGGCGGCCTGGTCGCCTCCGACGCCGCCCGCCCCGTACCGCTCGCCGAACTCTCCTCCCCGCAGGCCGTCACCCTGCTCGCCGCCACCCTCGGCCCCGACCTGGTCGCCGCCGAACCCGAGGCCGCCGCCCGCCTCGCCGGCCTGTGCGACGGCCTGCCGCTGGCCCTGCGGCTGGCCGCCGCCCGCCTCGCCACCGGCCCGGCCCGCGCGCTGGCCGCCCTCGCCGACGAACTCGCCGACGAGCAGAACCGCCTGGGCCTGCTCGACGTCGAGGACACCAGCGTCGCCGCGGCCCTCGCCCTGACCGTCCAGCACCTGAGCGAACCCGCGAGCCGGATGCTGCGCCGCCTCGGCGCCCACACCGGCGCCACCCTCGACAGCCGCACCGCCGCCGCGCTGGCCGGCTGCCGCCCCGAGGAGGCCGCCGCCGCACTGGCCCAACTGGCCACCGCCCACCTGATCGTCCAGATCGGCCGGGACGCCTACACCCTGCACGACCTGGTCCGCCTCTACGCCCGCAGCCTGCCCGGCGACACCGACACCGAGGTGCTGCCCCGACTGCTCGACCACCTGCTCAACACCCTCCTCAGCGCCTGCGCCGCCGCCGAACCGGGCAGCGAACCCTGCTGCGCCCTGCCGCCCGGCACCCGCCGCCCCGCCGAGGTCCGGCCCTTCCCCGACCGGGCGAGCGCGCTCGCCTGGTACGCCGCCGAACGCGACACCCTGCGCGGCGCGGTCGAGGCGGCGGTCGCCGCCGGACTGCACGACCGCGCCTGGCGCCTGGTGCTGCTCCAGTGGCCGCTGATCGTCTGGCAGGTCAGGGACGGCTGGGCGCCGCTGCTCGAACACGGCCTGGCCGCCGCCGAGGCCGACCGCGACCCCGGCGCCCAGTCCCGCGCCCGGGCCCTGCTGGGCTGGGTGCTGCTGGAGGAGGGCCGCCCCGACCAGGCCCTCGTCCACCTGGAACGCGCCCCCGACCTCGCCGCCCGGGCCGGCGACGGCACCGCCCAGGCCGTCGCCCTGGTCAACCACGCCCTCGCCCTCGCCCGCCACGGCGACCGGGCCGGCCGGGCCCGGGTGAGCGGACTGCTGCTGAAGGCCCTGTCACTGGCCGAACGGGCCGGACGCGCCGACCTGGTGGCCCTCGCCCGCCAGCACCTGGCGGCCGAGTGCCTGGCCGCCGGCGCCGCCGAGGAGGCCGCCCACCACGCCGCCCGCGGCCTGGCCGTCGCCGAACCGCCCTTCCCGGTCACCCGCCGAGTGGTCCTGCAGACCCTCTACGGCCGCGCGCTGGCCGCCACCGGCCACCCCGAGGAGGCCGCCCGCCACCTCGGCGCCGCGCTGCGCACCGCCCGTGAACACCAGTACGAGGAAGGGGAGTCGGAGGCAGGTGCGGCGCTGCGCGCCCTGTCGGCCGGCAGCGCCGCGGCGGCCGCGGTCGCCGCCACCGCCGCGGCCGTCGCCACCTGACGGGCAGCCGGCCGGGCAGCCGGCCGCCCGGCCGGCGGCGGCACCGGCCGGCAGCACTGGCGGGCCGGCCCGCAGGGAAGGATGGACACCGGGGGGAGCCCGGGCAGCGGGCGAAGCCGGCACACCACCTGCCCGAGGGGGGAAGCGCGATGACCACGCCGCCGGAGCCGAACCGTCAGACCGAGCTGCTGGAGCTGTACAAGCTCGCCGTGGAGATGGCCGACCGGGTCTCGGCCCGCCGGGGCAGCGCCAACACCTTCTTCCTGTCCGTGCAGACCGCGCTGGTCACCCTGATCGGCTTCGGGATACCCAAGCTGTCGGAGTCCCCGTGGTGGGTGGCGACGGCCGTCGCCCTGGCCGGCATCACCCTCTCCGGCGCCTGGTGGATGCAGCTGCGCAGCTACCGGGACCTCAACGGCGCCAAGTTCCGGGTCATCAACAGCCTGGAGGACAAGCTCTCCGCGCGGATCTACACCGACGAGTGGGACGTGCTGCGCAACGCCGCGGCGTCCGGCCGGCGGCGCCGGCACTACACCGAACTCGGCACCACCGAACGGCTCGTGCCGATGATATTCGCGGTGGCCCACCTGATCCTGCTCACCGGCACGCTCGCCACCGGCACACTGGCCGTATGAGCCACCTCGATCCCATCGCCGAACTGATCCGCTCCTGCCTGCCCACGGAGGCCACGCCTCCCGCCGGCTCCGACGACCTCTTCCGCATCTACGCCGTGCTGCTCCAGGCCAAGGGCGAGCAGGTCACCGACGAGGACGTCCACAACGCCTGGACGGCCTGGACCCAGAGCACCGACGACAGCCACAAGGCCCTGGTGGCCTTCCGCGACCTCGACGCCCGCACCCGCGCCCTGGACGCCCCGTACACGCACGCCATCCGCACCGCCGCCCGCCGGCTCCACGACCCGGCCGACCGTTAGGGAGTGTCCGACGATTCCCGCCGGGTGCGCGAACCGTCGGACACGCCCGAGGAGTCCGAGGGCCCCGCCGTGTCCGGCAGGTGCGGCGGGCGCCCGGCCCGGGCGCCGGGCTCCGGGTCGTACTGGGCGAGGCCGTGGCCGAGCGACCAGTCGACCGACGCGTTCTCGGTGAGGACGACGAACACGTTGCGGGGCTCGGTGCCCGCGTACGCGTGGGCGAGTTCGGCGATCCGGCGGTACAGGGCCCGCTTGCGCCCGGCCGGGCGCCCGGCGCGCAGGGTCACGGACACGTACACGATGCCCTCGTCCCGGTGCACGCCGAGGTAGCCGCCGTAGCGCAGCGTGCCGCTGACGCCGTCGTGGCCGGTCAGCACCTGGAAGTGGTCGTCGGCCGGGATGCCGATCGTCTCCTGCAGGGCCTGGTGCACGGCGCGCCCGAGGGCGTCCAGCCGCTCGGGGTCGGCCCCCAGCGCGTCGATGCGGACGAATGGCACGGCACGGCTCCTTCCCCGAGGTCCCTGAGGGCCTTGAGACTACCCCTGTACATACCAGTAGGTACAGAAGGGGGTGGTGGTCCGGCGGCGGCCCGGGCGGGGCCGGCGCCGGACCGGGGTCGGTTCAGGCGCCGGGCGCGGCGGCGGCCAGCTCGTCGACGGTGCCGGACATGACGGTGCGCAGGTGGCGGGTCAGGTGTTCGAGGGGCCAGTGCCACCAGGCGAGGTCCAGCAGGCGGGCGACGTCGGCCTCGTCGTGGCGCAGCCGGATCACCTTGGCGGGGTTGCCGCCGGCGACGGCGTAGTCGGGGACGTCGGAGGTGACGACGGATCCGGCGGCGACGATCGCGCCGTGGCCGATGCGCACCCCGGGCATGACGGTGACGCCGTGGCCGAGCCACACGTCGTGGCCGACCACGGTGTCGCCGCGTCCGGGCAGGCCGGTGATCAGGTCGACGTGCTCGGCCCAGGCGCCGCCCATGACGGGGAAGGGGAAGGTGGAGGGCCCGTCCATCCGGTGGTTGGCGCCGTTCATCACGAACCGCACCCCCGTGGCGAAGGCGCAGAACCGCCCGATGACGAGCTTCTCCGGCCCGTAGTGGTACAGCACGTTGCGGGTCTCGAACGCCGTCGGGTCGTCCGGGTCGTCGTAGTACGAGTACTCGCCCACCTCGATCAGCGGCGAGGTGACCAGCGGCTTGAGGAGGACCACCCGGGGCTGCCTGGGGACGGGGTGCAGCACGGTCGGGTCGGGCACGGCGGGGATCACGAGGGGGCACCGCTTTCGCGTGGACGAGGGGTCTTGGGGCGCCGGGGCGCGCCGTTCCATGATCCACCGGGCGGGGCCGCCGTCCAGCGGATCCCCCGGTCCCGCCCGCACGCCCGGCCGGGATTCACGAAACCTCCACACGGGGTCACTGCATCGACGGGCCGGGGCGGGGTAGTCGGGGCGTTCGACCGTGCCGACTCGAGGAAGGACTCCGATGGTCACGACCACTGGTGAACTGACCGCCTCCGCCGCTTCGCCGACGGAGGACCCGTCCCGCACGGCCGCCTCCGCCACAGCGGGGCTGCGCGACCTGCTGCCACCGGAACTCGCCGCGGCCGGCGACCCGCGCGAGGTGGCGCCCGCCGACGCCCGCGAGCTCACCCGGGTGCTGCTGCGCCGGCTCGCCTCGCTGGAGGAGGGCACCCGGGAGTACTCGTACGTGCGGGCCACCCTGGTGGAGATGAACCTGTCCCTGGTCAGGTACGCGATCCGCCGCTTCACCGCGCACCGCGAGCCGCAGGAGGACCTGCTGCAGGTCGGGGCGGTCGGCCTGATCAAGGCCATCGACCGGTTCGACCCCGAGCTGGGCGTCGAGTTCACCACCTTCGCGCTGCCCACCGTGCTCGGCGAGATCCGCCGGCACTTCCGCGACACCACCTGGGCCGTCCACGTGCCGCGCCGCCTCCAGGAGCTGCGGATCGTGCTGGCCAAGGCCCAGGACCGCCTGGCGCAGGAGCTGGACCGGGCCCCCACGGTGGCCGAGCTGGCCGGCCACCTGGGGATCTCCCAGGAGGAGGTGGTCGAGGGCCTGACCGCCGCGAACGGGCACACCGCGGGCTCCCTGGACATCAGCACCGAGGACGACGACCGCCCCGGCGGCCTGGGCGAGCGCTTCGGCGAGGAGGACCGGGACCTGTCCAAGGTGGAGGACCTGGTGGCGCTCAAGCCGCTGGTCGCCGCCCTGCCGGAGCGCGAGCGGCTGATCCTGTCGATGCGCTTCTGCGAGGACCTGACGCAGTCGCAGATCGGTGAGCGCCTGGGGGTGTCCCAGATGCACGTCTCCCGGCTGCTCTCGCGCACCCTGCGGCGCCTGCGCGAGGGGCTGGAGAAGGACTGAGGGTGCCTGCCGCCCCCGCACCCGTTTGGCCGCGGGACTCCGCGTACGTAAGGTCGGAGGGCACGGACACGAGGGGACGACGATGATGCCATCCGACAACGACCAGCGGGCCCCCGGGCCGGCGGCCTCCCCGTACCGTGCGCAGCTGGCGGTGCGCACCCGCCACGCGGCGGCCGGTGCGGTGGTCTGCGCCCTGGCGGGCGACCTCGACATCGAGACGCTCGCCCCGGCAGCCGACACCCTCACCGCCCTGGTCGCGCAGCGGCCCGGCGCGGTGGTGATCGACCTCGCCGGGGTCGGCTTCTGCGACTCCTCCGGCCTGAACCTCCTGCTCAGGACCCGTCTGGCGGCGGGGGAGGAAGGCGTGGAGCTGCACCTGGCCGCGGTGCCGCCCACCGTGATGCGGGTCCTCGAACTGACCGGCACCCGGGCGGTGTTCTCCATCCACGCCTCGGCCGAGGAGGCCCTGGCGGCCTGAGCCGTCCCCGGTGCGCCGTACACGGTGCGCCGGGGACTGTGCCGTAGGGGCGCGCACCCGGCGCCGGGGCAGGCATAATCCCGGGAGCGCCGGGAAACCGACCCTGCGAACCGCCGTCGATCCGAAAGGGTGCCCTCACATGACGATGAGCCGGGGAACCCTGGACGGCGAAGCGCACCGGGCCGGCCCGGTGCTGCCGCCCGGCGGCCAGCGCAGACGGCTGCCCCTGGCGGGGCTCACCAAGCCGGTCGCCCGGGCCCGGGCCTTCACCGCCGAGGCCGTCGGCGACTGGTACCCGCCCGCCGGGGCGCCGGACGCCCACGAGGGCGTCGGCGAGGACGTCGTGCTGCTGGTGGCGGAGCTGGTGGCCAACGCCATGCTGCACGGTGACGGCCCGTCGGAGCTGGTCCTGCACGCCACCGGGCAGCGCCTGCGGGTGGAGGTCAGCGACCGCAGCCCGGTCATGCCCGTCCTGCGCCTGCCGCACGAGCCGGCCCTGCCCGGCGGCCACGGCCTGTTCATCGTGCAGCGCACCGCCGACCGCTGGGGCGCCGAGCCGAACGGCCAGGGCAAGGCCGTCTGGGCCGAGTTCGACGCCCACCGGCTGACCCGGGACTGACCTTCCGGGACCGGCCCGGGCCGGGTGCGCAGGCCCGGACGGCGGCCGGCCGCCGCCCCGGGGCGGGGGCGACGGCCGACGGCCCGGCCGGCCGCGGGTCAGATGGCGCGGTTGCCGTAGAACGGGCCGTAGTAGAGCGCGTACTGGTCCCGGAACGGGGACTCCGGCTCCTCCAGCGCCCCGCTGTCGAGATCGGGGCTGTGCTTGATCTCCTCCCTGGTCCGGTCCACGTACACCTTCTGCTCCGCGACCTCGATGCGGATGACGGTGCCGGCCGGCAGCAGCACCCGCTTGCCGAAGATCCACGGGCCGGTGTCCACGACCAGGTACTGCGCCCCCACCTCCTCGGACAGCTTGTCCACCTTGCCGACGGAGCCGTCCACCGCCTCCACGTGGAACCCGATGAGGTCGGTACCGGCGCTGTGGCCGCTGGTGCTGCGGAACTCCCAGATGTCGACGTTCCCGCTCATGCGTTTCTCCCTTCCGTGGGCCGGGCCGGCGGGGTGCCGGGCCCGGCGCGGACGCGCGATGACCGGCTGCCCCGGACCGCCGCATCCATGCCGCCCCGTCGGACGCGCCGTCCGGCGGCCCCTGTGGGGTCCGTCACCGGCAGGAATGGCCGCGCCCCGCCGGGAAAAGCGAACAGGTGACCGGTGGCGCCCGTCCGGGCGCCCGCCGGCGGCCCCCGGCGAAGGGAAGAACGGCAGATGTGGTGGAGCCTGCTACGGCTGGCACTGGCGAGCGCCGCGGCGGTGCTCTTCGCGTACGGCCTGGACCGGATCACGCAGCTCGCGGGACGGCGCCTGGCCGCCCGCGCGGGCACCGCCGGCATACCCCTGGTGGTACGCCGCTGCCGGCTCCCGCTGCTGGCGCTGACGGCCTGTCTGCTCCTGCTCGCCGCCCTGCCCTGGATCGCCGCGCCGCCCGCCGCGAGCGAGGGGCTGCGCCACCTGGCGGTGATCCTCGCCATCGCCTCCGGCGGCTGGCTGTGCGCCCGGGTGGTGGCGCTGGTCGTGGACAGCACCCTGCGGCTGGCCGTGCACCGCCGCGACCCGGCCTGGGCCGGGCGCGCCCGCACCCAGGCCGACCTGCTCGGCCGGATCGGCCAGGCGATCGTCGCCGTGGTGACGCTGGGCGCGGTCCTGATGACCTTCCCGGCGGTGCGCGGCGTCGGCACGAGCCTGCTCGCCTCCGCCGGACTGGTCGGCGTGGTGGCGGGCGTCGCGGCCCAGAGCACCCTGGCCAACGTCTTCGCCGGCGTCCAGATGGCCTTCGGCGACCTCGCCCGGATCGGCGACGTGGTCGTGGTCGGCGGCGAGTGGGGCGAGGTGGAGGAGATCACCCTGACCGCCGTGGTGATCGCCACCTGGGACCAGCGGCGCCTGGTGATGCCGATGTCGTACTTCGTCGGCCGCCCGTTCGAGAACTGGTCCCGCCGCTCCAGCCGGATCACCGGCACCGCGCTGCTCCACCTCGACCACCACGCCCCGATCCCCCTGCTGCGCAAGGAGTTCGACGCCTTCCTGGCCGGCAACGAACTGTGGGACCGCGAGGGCAGCGCCCTCCAGGTGGTCGACACCACCCCCACCACCATCGTGGTGCGGGTGCTGGCCACCGCGGCGGACGGCGCCGACGCCTTCGAGCTGCGCTGCCAGCTGCGCGAGCACCTCATCGGCTACCTGCGCGACCACCACCCGTACGCCCTGCCCCGGCTGCCGGTGGCCCCGGCGCCCGGTTCCTCCCCGGACGGCGGGGACGGCGCCGACGGGCCGCCCCCGGTGCCGCGGCCGCGGGCCCGGCCTGGCGCGGACGGCGGGTGACCGGGGCCGTTCCGGGCCTCCCGCCAGGCCTCGCGGCCGGCCGGCCTCACCGGCCCTCGACCGCGCGGGCGTCGCCGGTCAGGGCGTAGCGGCGGCAGGCCAGCAGCTCCTCGCAGGTGCTGCCGAGCTCCTTGCCGAGCAGGTGCAGCACCGCCTCGGCGTCGCGGTCCGCGACGTAGCCCGGCGCGACCCGCAGGGCCAGCAGGCCCAGCTCCCGGAAGCCGCCGAGCACCTGCTGCTGCGCGTCCAGGCCCCGCGCGACGACGTGGCGCCAGGCCTCGACGTCGTGGCCGTCGGGGCTGCGGACGCCCTGGAGGTCGACCGGCGGCACGTCCGGGCGCTCCCGCAGCTCGGCGACGGCGTCGGCCACGGCGGCGCCCACCAGGGCGGGCTGCGGCGCCGCGCCGCCGGCTTCGGCGCGCACCCGGGCCAGCCGCTCGGTGATCAGGTCGGTGAGTTCGGCCAGCCGGCCGCGCAGGTCGACGACCGCCTGGACGGACAGCACCGGCCAGGCGTCCCAGCCGTGCGCGAGCTGCGGCCCGGCCTCGCGGCCGACGGTCTCCTCGATCGCCCCGGCCACCGCCGCGAGGTCCAGCAGCCGGTAGGCGGTGGGCCGGGAGAGGCCGAGCTCGGCCAGGGCGTAGGCGTCCCAGGAGGGGAAGCCGAGGGCCGTCCAGACCCGGCCGCGCCGGGCGGCGCGCACCCGCCGGGTCAGGACCAGGGCGGCGGTGCGCGGCTCCGCCACCGCGGCCCGCAGCTCGTCGGTCAGCCGCCGGGCCTCCGCCGCCTCCGCCGGGCCGGCCGCTTCCGCCGCTTCCGCCGCTTCCGCCGTTGCCGCCGGGTCGGTCGCGGGGTCCGGTTCGTGGGGGAGTGGTTCGCTCATGTGTGTGCTCTGCCCGCTGCCGAAAGTAGGAATCAGGACGAATCCGGGCGAAGCCTGTCGTCGCGGGCGGCGTCCGTGGCGCCCCCGCCCGTCCCACCGCCCGTCTCACCGCTCTCCGCGCCGTTCTTCGTGCCGTTCTTCGCGCTGCCCGGGGCGGCGTCCCGGTCGGCGGCATCCGGGTCCTCGGGCTCGTCGGGGAAGGAGACGTCGACCCGCTGCTCGGGCCGGCGCTCCTCCTGGCGGGCGACCGAGGACAGCACCGCCTGGTCGGCCTCCGTCAGCGGCGGCTGCAGCAGGCTGCGCGGCCACAGCCGCCGGGCGAGCACCACGTTCACCTCGGCCGCGTACACGGTGACCTGCGCCGCCAGGTAGATCCAGGACAGCAGCCCGATCACCGTCGCGAAGAACCCGTAGACCTGGCTCGCGTGCCGCAGCGCGTGGGTGACCAGCAGCGCGCCGCCGGCCTGCAGGGCGGTGAACAGCGGCCCGGCGAGCGCGCAGCCCGGCCACAGCGCCCGCAGCGGGACCTCGCGCGGGGTGAGCACCCGGAAGCAGGCCAGGCACAGCGCGGCGTTCACCAGCGCCGAGACCACCAGCCCCCCGATCCGGGCGGCCGTCCCGGCCAGCGTGCCGCCGACCAGCGAGGCGGCGGCGGTGCCCAGCACCAGCCCGCTGCCCAGCACCGCGAACAGCAGCAGGCTGCGCGCCAGCCGCGGCCAGTAGCCGGGCCGCTGCACCCCGGGCACGTTCCACACCTCGGCCATCGCGTGCTGCAGGACCTGCGCGATGCCCAGCGCCCCGTACAGCAGCCCCAGCGCGCCGATCAGCAACGCCAGGCCGCTGCCCGCCAGGGAGTGGACGTTCTGGCGCAGCTGGTCGCCGATGATCGGGAAGTCGGCGAGCGCGGAGTCCACGACCGCGCGCTGCGCGTCGGGGTGGCCGTGCAGGACGAAGCCGAGGGCGGTGCTGAGCAGGAGCAGCAGCGGGATCAGGGCGACGAAGCCGTAGTAGGTGATCAGGGCGGACAGCAGCCCGCCCCGGTCGTCCCCGTACTTGCGCACGACGCCGACCACCAGGCCGGTGGCCCGGTGGCGCTGCTGGAAGCCGTCCACGGCCCGCAGGCCCCGTTCGATGGGATTCACACCGCGCGTCTGCCCCCGGCGCGCGGCGCGACACCCGGGGATTGGTCCGCCGCCTCCCGGGCACCCGCGAGGCGGAACCCGCGAAGCGGACACCCGCGAGGCGAGCGGGCGACGGACCACGAGGCGAGGAGCCGACGGTGAACGAGATCCCCCAGGGCGGCGCGGGCGGCGTGCCGCTGCACCACGACGGAGACGACGCCTCCAGCGACCCCCGGGCGCCGGGAGCCGGGCCGGGCGACGAGGAGCGGAGCACCCAGGAGCAGGGCGAGGCGACCACCGCCGAACCCGGCCGGGCCCGGCGGCTCGGCCCCGACGAGCGCACCGGGGACGGGGGCGACGGCGGGGCGGACGACGGGGACGGGGACGGGGACGGCGCCTGACTCCTTGAGCAGCGGGGGCCGGGCGCCGTCGCCCGCGGTCACGGCGTGCGGGTGACGGTGGAGGCGACCAGGCGCTCGGCCAGGCCCTCGCGGCCCAGCTCGCGGTACCAGCGGCGCTGGCGGTCGGCGCCGCTGCCCCGGAGCTCGAAGCCCCGCCACAGCTCCTCCACCCGCCCGGTGTCGCCGGTGGCCTCCAGGCCGGGGGCGGCGTAGGCGCGCAGCTGCCCGACCACGGCCGCGGCCGGGCGGCAGGTGCCGTCGGGGGAGACCAGGTCGCCGTGCGTCCCGGTGCGGGCGGCGTGCCAGACGGCGGCGCGCAGCAGTTCGTCGGCGGCCTCCGGGCGCGGGCGCCCGGCCCGCTCCTCCAGCACGGCCGCGGCGACCAGGCCCCGGATCAGGCCGGCGAACAGTTCGGCGTCGGCGACCGTCAGCTGCACGTCCGTCGCCCGCACCTCCACCGTCGGGTAGCGCGCGGACAGCCGGGCCTGCCAGTAGAGCTGGCCGTCGTCGGCCACGACCCCGGCCGCGCGCAGCGCCGCCACCCGCCGCCGGTGGTCGGCGGCGTCGCGGAAGGCGGGCGGCGGGCCGCTCACCGCCCACTGGTCGAAGTGGACGGTCCGCCAGCTGGCGAAGCGGGTGTCGCGCCCGCGCCAGTAGGGCGAGTTGGCGCTGAGCGCGATCAGCACGGGCAGCCAGGGCCGCAGCCGTACCAGGGCGCCCACGCGCTCCTCCTCGTCGGCCACGCCGACGTGGACGTGCATGCCGTTCAGCATCAGGTCGTCGACCAGGGCGGGCGCCTGGCGCCGGGCCCGCCGGTAACGGGTGTCGTCGGTGACCGGCACCCCGCCGGCGGGAGCGAACGGGGCGGAGCCGACCGGGACGACCCGGCAGCCGTGCTGGGCGGCGGCCGCGTTCAGCGCCGCCCGCACCCGCGCCAGGTGGCGGCCCACCGCGGGGAGGTCCTCGCAGACCGGGGTGGCGCTCTCCACCTGGACCTGGAGCAGCTCGTGCTGCGCCTCCGGCGGGCGCAGCGCGGGCGCCAGCGAGGCGGTGGCCAGGACCTCGGCGGCGCGGGGCATCGGCGCGCCGTCGCGGGGGTCGACCAGCAGGTACTCTTCCTCGACTCCGAGTGTCAGCATGCCCGCTCGGCTACCCCGCCGGGCCGTTCGCACGCGGCCGGGCCACGACGGACCCCGCCCGTATCCCCGCACCCGGCCGGGCCCCGCCCGGCTCCCCGCACCCGGCCGGGCCCCGCCCGGATCCCCGCAGCCGGCCGGGCCCCGCCCGTACCGCGAACCCCTGCGGCAGGTACAACTACTTGCCACGACCCAGGGGAGGAAACCGAAGGTGACCGACGCGACGATCCCCGCGGCCACGGCCGCCCCCCACCACGACCACTACCCCACCCTCGCCGAACTCGACGACACCGCACGCCGGCTGGCCACCCGGTGGCCCGACCTGTGCCGGGTGCGCACCGTCGGCACCTCCCGCGCCGGCCGCCCCCTGACCCTGCTCACCGTCGGCCACGGCCCCCACGACGTCCTGGTCGTCGCCGGCGCCCACGCCGACGAGTTCGCCGCCCGCACCGCCGTCACCGACCTCGCCCACCACGCCCTCACCCGCCCGCACCCCGACCTCACCTGGCACTTCCTGCTCTGCCTCGACCCCGACGGCGCCCACCTCGCCGACGGCAGCCGCACCGCCCGCACCCTGCCCGCCTACTTCGCCCACTACTACCGCCCCGCCGCCGAGGACCAGCCCGAATGGGCCCCCGCCATCGGCGCCGACCTCCCCGAGAGCCGCGCCCTCCTCGACCTCGTCGACGAACTGCGCCCCACCCTCCAGTTCTCCCTGCACAGCACCGACGTCGGCGGCACCTTCGTCCAGGCCACCAGCGACCCCACCGCCCTCGCCCACCCCTTCGCCCGCTCCGCCGCCCACCTCGGCATCCCCGTCGAGACCGGCGCCTTCGACACCTTCCACCTGCACGAATCCGGCCCCGGCGTCTACCTGATGACCCCCCACCACATCGACCACCAGGAGCGCACCACCGGCATGCTCACCCCCCACCAGGGCGACCGCGGCCGCGCCGGCACCTGGTTCGCCCCGCAACGCCACGGCGGCGAGACCGTCCTCGTCGAAGTCCCCGCCTTCACCAGCGCCCACCTCGGCGACCACCGCCCCGCCGACGACGTCCACCGCCACCTGTGCACCACCGCCGACCGCCTGCGCCACCGCGGCACCCTCCTCACCGCACTCCTCGACGCCGCCCTGCCCCACCTGCGCCACCCCGACACCCCACTGCTGCGCGCCGCCCGCACCCCGCTGACCGCCCTGCACCAGCTCGCCGACGCCTGGGACCCCGAGGTCCACGGACACGACCTCCTGCACACCCCGATGACCCGCGCCCGCCTCACCGGCATCGACCTGTGGGCCCACCGCGTGCCGGTGCGCGCCGCCGCCCTGCTGCGCCGCGCCGTCCGGGTGGCCGGCGCCCCCGCCGCCCGCGAGGCCGCCCGCCTCGACCACCTCCTGCGGGACTGGTGCGCCCAGTACCAGCGGCGCTTCGAACCGGTCTGGCTGCCGGTCGCCCACCAGGGCGCCCACCAGGCCAACACCGTGCGCGCGGCCGTCGCCCTGCGCCACCCGGCGCCCTGACGCCCGGCCCCCGGCCGCCCACCGCCCGCCGCACCCCTACCTGTACCCGCGCCCGCGTCCCGGGGGCGGGACGCGGGCGCGGGTGGGGGGCTTGCCGTCGGCTCAGCCGTGCTGTCCGGCGGCGGCCGGGGCCGGGGCGGCGAAGCGGGGCAGGACTTCCTCGGCGAGTTCGTGGAGGAGGTCGTCGACCGGGCGGTCGTTGGGGCGCAGGTTGAAGGAGACGTGGGAGACGCCGAGGTCGGACATCAGCTCCAGGTGCTCGATCAGCGCGGTGCGCCCGGTGCTGAGGCCGAGGCGGATGGGGCGCGGGGCGGCGGCCGGGTCCTCGGCGAGGGTGAGCACCATCGGGGTCAGGTAGGGCTTGTCGCCGGCGAGGTCGCGCCACTGGCGCATCCGTAGGCGCAGTGCGCCCGGGTCGCGCGGGTAGTTGAGGGAGGCGTCGGCGTGCTCGGCGATCCACTCGGGGCTCTGCTGGGCGCCGCCGGCCACCGCGATCGGGATGCCCGCGGGGTGGCTGGGCCGGGGGAGGACCTCCAGCTGCCGCTCGGCGCCGAGGCCGGCGGCGAGCAGTTCCAGCGGGCCGGGGCGCCAGGCGGCGCGCAGGGTTCGGACGCCGGTGCGGAAGGCCTGGCCGCGGTGGTGGAAGTCGCGGTCGAACAGCGGGTACTCGACGGGGCGGTCGCCGCTGGCCAGGCCGAGCAGCAGGCGGCCGCCGGAGAGCACGTCGACGGTGGCGGCGGCCTTGGCGACCAGCAGCGGTTCGCGCAGCGGCAGGACGACCGCGCCGGTGGCGAGGACCGCGTCGCGGGTGAGGGCGGCGAGGTGGCCCAGGTGGGTGAAGGTCTCGAAGACGCTGCCGGCGTCGCCGAACTGGAGCGGGTCGTAGAGCGGGACGTCGCGCACCCACAGGGCGGCGAAGCCGAGGCGGTCGGCGAGCCGGGCGAGGCGGGCGTGCTCGGCGAGGTCGGGGACGCCGAAGGGGCGGCCCGCCGCGCGGTCGGTCCGGCCGCGGTCCTGGCCCCAGTCGTTGTCCAGGGGCAGTTCCAGGCCGATGGTCAGCCGGCCGTCGGCGGGGGCCAGTTTGGCGAGTGCGGGGTGGGGCGGTGCCATGGCGGGGTCCTCGGGGAAGGCCCCGTCCCGGGCGGCGGTGCGACCGCCCGGGACGGGAGTGGCGGGGCGGATCAGTTGAACTGGTCCGGGTGCGGGCCGGTGCGCAGGCCGCGGTCGGTGGCGGCGACGGCGGCCATGTCCTGCTCGGTCAGCTCGAAGTCGAAGACGTCGAGGTTCTGCCGGATGCGGGCCGGGGTGACCGACTTGGGGATGACGATGTTGCCGAGCTGCAGGTGCCAGCGCAGGACGACCTGGGCGGGGGACTTGCCGGTGCGCTCGGCGACGGCGGTGATCGCCGGGTCGTCCAGGACGGCGCCCTGGGCGAGCGGGCTCCAGGCCTCGGTGGCGATGCCGTGCGCGGCGTGGAAGGCGCGCAGCTCGGCCTGCTGGAGGCCGGGGTGCAGCTCGACCTGGTTGACGGCGGGCACCAGCGAGCTGTTGTCCAGCAGGCGCTGGAGGTGGGCGGGCTGGAAGTTGGAGACGCCGGCGGCGCGGATGCGGCCCTCCTCGGCGAGGCTCTCGATGGCGCGCCAGGAGTCGAGGTAGAGGTCGCGGGCCGGGGTGGGCCAGTGGATGAGGTAGAGGTCGACGTGGTCCAGGCCGAGCTTGGCGAGGCTGGCGTCGAAGGCGCGCAGGGTGGCGTCGTGACCCTGGTCGGCGTTCCACAGCTTGGTGGTGACGAACAGGTCCTCGCGGGCCACGCCGGAGGCGGCCAGGGCGCGGCCGACGCCGGTCTCGTTGCCGTAGATGGCGGCGGTGTCGATGCTGCGGTAGCCGGCCTCCAGGGCGGCGGCGACGGCGGCGGTGGTCTGCTCGTCGGGGACCTGGAAGACGCCGAAGCCGAGCTGGGGGATCTCGACGCCGTTGTTCAACTTCACGGTGGGGACGCTGGGGGTGGTCATGGTCGGGTGCTCCTTCGGGCGGTGCGGTCGGTGAGGGGGGAGTGGACGGTCCGGGCGCTGCCGGGGCCGTCGCGCAGGACGACGTCCCGCGGGGTGCGGGCCGTGGTGCTCAGCGGGCGGGCGCGGCGAGCTCGGCCAGGGCGGCGGCGGCGAAGGCGTGGTCCTGCTCGGGGGCGCCGCCGCCGACGCCGATGGCGCCGACCAGCCGGCCGTCGCGGTGGACCGGCAGGCCGCCGGCGAGGAACAGCAGCGGGCGGTCCAGCGCGGTGGGCAGGGAGTGGAACGGCCCGTCGGGCTTGACCAGGTCGACCAGGTCGGCGGTGGGGGCGTCCAGCTGCAGCGCGGTGTAGGCCTTGCGGGTGCTGGTCTCGCCGGAGATCAGCACGGCGCGGTCGTCGCGGCGGAAGGCGAGCAGGTGGCCGCCCGCGTCCAGGACGGTGACGCTGACCGTCGCGCCGGCGGCCTCGGCGGCGGTACGGGCGGCGGCGACGAGGGTCTCGGCGTCGGCGGTGGTGAGCGGGACGACGGCGGTGGTGCTCATGGCGGTGGTTCTCCCGGGGTGGGGTGGGGTCCGGTCAGGTCGATGGTCAGTGGTGCAGGGCGGCGGGG
The DNA here is from genome assembly GCF_055383135.1 of Kitasatospora sp. Xyl93. Lineage (NCBI taxonomy): Bacteria > Bacillati > Actinomycetota > Actinomycetes > Kitasatosporales > Streptomycetaceae > Kitasatospora > Kitasatospora sp. Xyl93. The sequence goes on from NZ_AP029185.1 coordinate 8,414,301, forward strand.
CGGGCAGCCGCGCCCGGGGCGACGGCCGCACGGGCGTGGTCGCGGCGCTCCAGGGCGGCGGACCAGAAGGCCAGCAGCAGGGCGGCCGCGGCGAGGGCGGCGCCGACCCAGTTCGGGGCGGTGTAGCCGAGCCCGGCGGCGATGACGGCCCCGCCGAGCCAGGCGGCCAGCGCGTTGCCGAGGTTGAAGGCGCCGATGTTGACGGCGGAGGCCAGGGTGGGGGCGCCGTGGGCCTGGTCCAGGACCCGCTTCTGCAGCGGGGGGACGGTGGCGAAGCCGAGGGCACCCACCAGCAGGACGGTGACGGCGGCCAGCACCTTGTTGTGCGCGGTGAGGGTGAACAGGGCCAGCACCACGGCGAGGCCGCCGAGGGTGGTGTAGAGCATCGGCATCAGCCTGCGGTCGGCGTAGCGCCCGCCCAGCAGGTTGCCGAGGAACATGCCGACGCCGAACAGCACCAGCAGCCAGGTGACGGAGCCCTCGGCGTAGCCGGCGACGTTGGTCATCATCGGGGCGATGTAGGTGATCGCGGCGAAGACCCCGCCGAAGCCGAGCACGGTCATCGCCATCGCGAGCAGCACCTGCGGGTTGCGGAAGGCGGTCAGCTCCCCGCGCAGGTGGGCGCCCTCGGCGCGGGGCATGGCGGGAACCAGGCGGGCGATGCCGAGCAGGCCGACCACACCGAGCGCGGCGACGCCGGCGAAGGTGGCGCGCCAGCCGACGGCCTGGCCGATGAAGGTGCCCAGCGGCACGCCGACGATGTTGGCGACGGTCAGCCCGGTGAACATGGTGGCGATGGCGCCGGCCTTCTTCTGCGGGGCGACGAGGTCGGCGGCGACCACGGAGCCGATGCCGAAGAAGGCGCCGTGGGCGAGCGAGGTCACGATGCGCCCGGCCAGCATCACGGGGAAGGAGGGGGCGGACGCGGAGAGCAGGTTCCCGGCCACGAACAGGCCCATCAGCAGCATGAGCATGGTCTTGCGGCTGATCCTGGTGCCGAGGACGGTCATCAGCGGGGCGCCGATGACGACGCCGAGGGCGTAGCCGGTGACCAGCAGGCCCGCGTCGGGGATGGAGACGCCGTAGTCGCCGGCGATCTGGGGCAGGAGACCCATGATCACGAACTCGGTGGTCCCGATCCCGAATGCGCCGATGGCCAGGGCGATGAGAGCGAGAGGCATGGGCCCGAACCCTTCTGTGATTGCTTGAGCTAGCGCCTTGCGTGCTTAAACAATAGTTGCAGACGCGCGATAAGTGCAAACGCGGATAGGATGCACGCGCTACGGGCTCGGGCGGGCCGCGGTGCTGCGGCCCCTGGTGTGGGTGTGTGGGTGTGCGGGTGTGCGGGGCGCGGGTGCGCGAACGCGAAAGGGCCCGGCCCGTCCGGACCGCGGGTGCGGTTCGGACGGGCCGGGCCCGGGGGAGCGGCGGCGCGGGGCCGGCCGGGTCAGCGGGCGGGGGAGGCGGCGTCCACGGCCTCCACCGCCTTGACCAGCGAGGCCAGCTCGGGGTTGCGGGCGGCCTCGGCCAGCGCCTCGCGCAGCGCCGCGTCGTTGGTCGGCCGGGCCTCCTCCAGGAGCCTGAGGCCGTCCTCGCTCACATTGGTGTAGATGCCGCGGCGGTCGGTCGGACACAGGTAGCGCGACAGCAGGCCGCGGTCCTCCAGCCGGGTGACCAGGCGGGTGGTGGCGCTCTGGCTGAGCACCACCGCGTCGGCCACCTGCTTCATCTGCAGGTGCCCGCCCACGCCGTCGTGCTGGCGGCTGAGCACGTCGAGCAGCGAGTACTCCCGCACGCTCAGGTCGTGCTTGGTCTGCAGGGCGCGCTCGATGTGGGACTCGATCCGGCCGTGCAGGACGGAGAGCGCCCCCCAACCGTTGGCGAGGGCGGTGAGCGCGGGGTCCGTGGCGGTCATGGGGCCTGGCCTCCTTCCAGTCGTGGCTGGATCCAGGATAAGCCATGAACAGAAATATCGGCTAGAGCTTATATAGCGCTCATGCAAGCAATCCCCCGGGCGGGCGCGGTGCGGGCCCGGGGGCGTCCGGTGCCGGGCGGTGCCCAGTATCCGCGGGGCTTTGGCGCAAATGGTTCAGACCATTGACGCGGGGGGAGACCAGATCCTACGGTGTCGGGCAACCGGTCTGGCGCGGGCATGCCACGTCTCGGGCAGGCCGCCGTGCGCACCCCCACGCGCACGCGCACGCCCCGCGCCGGGCGCACACTCCATCCACCCCCACGGAGGAGCACCATGCGCAAGCGCCACCTGATCGCCGCCGCCGCGGCCGCGATCGTCCTGCCGATCGCGGCGGCCCTGCCGGCCCAGTCGCACGGCTTCATCAACCTGCCGCCGAGCCGTTCCGCGCTCTGCGGCGCCAACGCCGTCCCGTGGGACTGCGGCGACATCCAGTGGGAGCCGCAGAGCGTCGAGGGCCCCAAGGGCTTCCCGAGCCGCGGCCCGGCGGACGGCACCATCTGCGCCGGCGGGGACGCCCGCTGGGCCCCGCTGGACAACCCCCGCAACGGCGCCTGGCCGACCACCAAGGTGACGGCGGGCCAGCAGCTCACCTTCACCTGGGAGATCGAGGCCCGGCACTCCACCACGAACTTCAAGTACTACCTGACCAAGCCCGGCTACAGCGCCGGCCAGCCGATCACCCGGGCCGCCCTGGACCTCACCCCGTTCCTGACCGTCCCCTACAACGGCCGCCAGCCCGCCGCCACCACCACCCACACCGCGACCCTGCCCACCGGCCGCACCGGCCACCAGGTGGTCGTCGCGGTCTGGGAGATCGCCGACACCGCCAACGCCTTCTACTCCTGCACCGACGTCCAGTTCTGACCGTCCCGACCGTCCCGACCGGACTGGCCGGACGACCGGACCGTCCGACCGCCGTGTCCCGCCGGCGCCGCCGCCCGACCCCGGGCGGCGGCGCCGGCGGGACACCCGTCCGAGACCCGCCCCCCGGGCCCGCCCCGCCCCCTGTCCCCGGGGCCGTGCGCGCGCGCCGCGGAAGCCGTGAATGGGTACATTGACGACATTTGGGCAGCAGTGCCCAGTGTCAGGCTCCGCGCGTCCACGCCAGAAGGCCGACCGCCTTCGGAAAGGGTCTCCATGCGCCCCGACCTCAGCCCCGCCGTCCTCGCCGAGCTGCGCCGGCCGCGGCCCTACCCGGCGGTGTCGATCCTGATGCCCACGCACCGCAGGGAGCCGGACAACACCCAGGACCCGGTCCGGCTGCGCAACCTGCTGGCCGAGGCGAAGGAGCGCGTCCAGGCCGACCCGAAGGTCTCCCGCGCCGACCGGATCGACGTGCTGGAGCAGCTCGACCGGGCACTGGCCGAGGTCGACCTGGTGCACGCCGAGGACGGCCTGGCGATCTTCGCCGCCCCCGGCGAGCACCAGGTCTGGTCACTCGGCCGCAGCACCCCCGCCCGGGTGGTCCTGTCCGACACCTACCTCACCCGCAACCTGGTCGCCGCGCACGCCGCCGAGCGCCCGTTCTGGGTGCTCGCCGTCGCCGCCGACAAGGTGGTGCTGTGGGGCGGCACCGAGGAGCGGGTCACCGAGGACAGGGCCCACGGCTTCCCGCTGGTACGCGTCTTCGACAACCCCGACCCCGAACGGCAGGAGCAGATCGGCGACACGCCCAGCACCTTCCGCGACGAGGGGACCAAGACCTTCCTGCGCCAGGCCGACACCGAGGTCGGCAAGCTGCTGGCCGCCGCCCCCCGCCCGCTGTACGTGGTCGGCGAGGCCGCCGCGCTCGCCCTGCTGGACGCCGTCGGCCCGATCGCCAAGGAGGCCGCCGCCCAGCTGCCGCACGGCGGCCTGGCCCAGGCCGACGCCGAGACCGTCCGCAAGGTGGTCGAGCCGGCCGTGCGCGCCCGCGCCGAGCGCGAGGTCGCCGAGCACCTCGCCCAGCTCGACAAGGCCCGCGGCGCCCAGCAGTTCGCGGCCGGCCTGGACGAGGTCTGGCAGAACGTCGGCCAGGGCCGGATCGCCCGCCTGGTGGTCGAGGAGGACTTCCGCGCCACCGTGCGCGACGACGGCGAGCACCTGGTGCCCGCCGAGGCCGACCAGGACGGGGCCCGGGACGACATCGTCGACGAGGTCGTCGAACGCACCCTGGACACCGGCGGCCTGGTCGGCTTCGTCCCCGACGGCACCCTCGCCGACTCCGGGCGGGTCGCCGCCGTCCTGCGCTACTGACCGCCCTCGGCCCGGCCCGCCCGCCGCCGGCCGTCCGCCCGGTGGGCGGGCGCGGGCCGCCCGGACCGCCCGTACGGAAGCGGCCGGTACGGAAACGGCGTACGGAAACGGCCGTACGGAAGCGGCCGTACGGAAACGGCCGGTACGGAAACGAACCGGCCGAACGGTGCACGGAATCCGCCGGTTTCGCGAAGCGCACGCGCAATGGTCACGAACGGTTTCCGGAGCCGTGGGGTCCGGTTCGGCAACCTCCCCTAGCCTGCCGCGCATGACACCGAGTCACCGCCCCCGCGCGGGCCGCCGCACCGGTCTGCTCGCCGCCGCCGTCGCCGCCTCGCTCGGCCTCACCGCCGTCGCCCTGGGCGCCCCCAGCGCCGTCTCCGCCGAATCCGCCCCCGGCGCGGCCGGCGCCCCCGCTGCGGCCGGTGCCCCGGCCCCCGGCGAGGTCGTCCTCGACGAGCACTTCTCCGCCCCCGCCCTGCCCGCCGGCTTCGCCGCCGTCGAGGGCGACTGGAAGGTGGAGGGCGGCCGCCTGGTCGGCACCTCCGCCGACTCCGGGCAGCAGAGCCGGATCACCTTCGGCCGCCACCTGGACGACTTCCGCATCGAGGCCACCGCCCGCTTCGAGACCGTCCGGGACGGCGCCCGCTGGACCGCCCTCGGCCTGGACGTCCCCGCCTCCGGCGCCACCCCCTGGTCGATCGCCACCATGCGCACCGGCACCACCGCCGCCAACGGCCTCGAATTCGCCCAGCGCACCCCCGCCGGCACCTGGAACGTCACGGACACCGCCGCGGCCCCCACCGCCGCCGGCACCGGCCGCGACGTGCGCGTCGCCGTCGAGGTCCACGGCACCACCGCCCGCTGGATCCTCGACGGCAAGGAGGTCCTGCGCACCACCCAGGTCGCCCGCAGCGCCGACGGCGGCCAGGCCCTGGTGGTCAACGGCGCCAAGGTCTCCTTCGACGACCTCAAGGTCACCGCGCTCGCCCCCGCCGGCCGACTGCGCCCGGCCGGCGCCCCGCTGACCGTCTTCGCCCACCGCGGCGCCTCCTCCGCCGCCCCCGAGAACACCCTGGTCTCCGACGAGATCGCCCGCCGCGGCGGCGCCCAGTGGATCGAGAACGACGTCCAGCCCAGCAAGGACGGCGTCCCCTACGTCCTGCACGACGACAGCGTCGACCGCACCACCGACGGCAAGGGCCGCGTCCGAGACCTGACCGCCGCCCAGCTCGACACCCTGGACGCCGGCTCCTGGTTCGGCCCCGCCTACGCCGGCGCCCGCGTCCCCACCCTGGCCGCCCAGCTGGAGGACCTGCGCACCCGCGGCGGCAACCTGCTGCTGGAGATCAAGGGCAGGCACAGCCGCGACGAGGTCGCCCGGATCGTCCAGGAGGTGCGCGACCACCGGATGACCGGCCGGGTCTTCGTCCAGAGCTTCGAGGTCGACGCCCTGAAGTACACCCGCGAGCTGGCCCCCGAACTGCCGCTCGGCCTGCTGCGCGGCGCCCTCGACGCCGACCCGGTGGCCGTCTCCAAGGAGCTCGGCCTGTCCGCCTACAACCCCTCCGACGGCGCCCTCGCCGCGCGCCCGGACGTGGTGAAGGACCTGCACGCGGCCAACGTCGCGGTCAACGTCTGGACGGTCGACTCGGCCACCCGCTGGAAGGCCCTGGAAGCCGCCGGCGTCGACGGCGTCATCACCAACCGCCCGGCGGAGCTCGCCGGTTGGAACAGCGCCTGGCTCCAGGGCGGCGCCCCCGTCCAGCCCGCCGCGCCCACCGTGGCGATCACCTCCCCGGCCGCCGGCGCCACCCTGGACCGCGCCCAGCGGCCGGTGACCGCCGTCCAGGCCACCGGCGCCGACACCGTCCGCCTCACCCTGGACGGCAAGGAACTGGCACCCGGCACCGCCCTGGACACCACCGCCCTCGCGCTCGGCGAGCACACCCTGCGCGCCGAGGCCACCGGCCCCGGCGGCCGCGCCGAGACCACCACCGGGTTCACCGTCGCCGCCACCCCCACCGGCCTGGCCGCCCTGGTGCTCACCTCCGGCGCCGACCGCAACGCCGTCGCCACCCTGACCGTGATGCTCGGCCAGGGCCAGTACCAGCCGCTCGCCCACTGGGCCGAGAACCAGGCCGGCCGCGGCGTCCCCGCCGACCGGGCCGCCCTGATCGCCGCCGACGCCCGCGCCCTGGACGCCGCCGCCCGCGGCTGACCCCGCGACTGACCCCGCGGCTGACCCCGCGGCTGACCCCGCGTCCGGGCCGTGGCCCCGCACCGCCCGTGGCCCCGTACCGCCCGCCGGTGGTGCGGGGCCACGGTGCGTCAGGCGTACGGGGCGGGTGGTGCGGGCCGTGGGTGCGTCAGGGGCGCGGGTACGGGCGGCGTGGGTGCAGACGGCGCGGGTGCGGGCGGTACCCAGGGTTCGGCGCGGGATTGGGTAGCGCCACGCATTGTTCCCGCCCCCGCCCGGCCGGTTTCCTGGAGCCCGCCCAAGCCGACGACCCTCACCCTCCCCGGAGGTCGCCCCCATGACCCGTCGCGAACGCCTGCGGCTCTACGCCGACGAGCACTTCACCGCCCCCGACCCCGGGCTGGTGCTGCCCGCCCGCCGCAGCAGCGGCCTGCGCCGGCCCGGCCTGGCCCGACTGGCCCGGCTCTCCCGGCTCGTCGAACGCGCCGGCCACCACCGGCACGCCTGACGGCCGGCCACCACCGGCCGGCCTGACGGCCGCCACCGGCACCGCCGGCCCCCCGGACCGGGTCCCGCCCCTTTGAGGGAGTGGGCGGGACCCCCCTCACCTCAGGAGGCGTCGTCCCCGGCGGCCGCCAGCGCCTCGCCCAGCCCCGCCCGGCCCACCCCGAGCTTGCGCAGCGCACTGGCCACATGGTGCTCGACCGTACGGGTCGACAGGAACAGCGCCCGCGCGATGTCCTGGTTCGCCGCCCCCCGCGCGGCCAGCGCCGCGACCTGCCGCTCACGCGGGGACAGCCGCTCACCGTAGCCGCGCCGCCCCGGTGAGGCCGCCCGGCCCAGACCCGACTCCCGCCGCAGCCGCTGGCAGCGCGCGGCGTCCGAGGCCGCTCCCAGCGCCAGGTAGGCCCGCTCGGCGGCGGCCAGCCGCTCCCCGGCCGCCGCCCGGTCGACCCCCGCCGACACCGTGCCGGCCCGCTCCTCGGCCCGCGCCCCCTCGTACGGGCGCCCGATCCGCTGCCAGAGCCCGCCCGAGCGGACGAACTGCGCGCACGCGCCCACCGGATCCCCGTCGGCCAGCAGCAGCCCGCGGGCGAAGGCCAGCGCCGCCGACGCGGCCGGCGCGTCCCGCCCCTCCAGGTTCGCCTCCGCCTGCTCGGCCAGCTCCGCCGCCCCCGCCCGGTCACCCGCCGCCAGCAGTACCTCGACCGCCACCGGCAGCAGCTCGGCGGCCCGCGGCCAGGCCCCGGCCCGGCGCAGCGCCGCCAGCGCCGGCGCGAGCGTGGCCGCCGCCCGCGCGACGTCCCCCTCCGCCAGCTGCAGCGCCGCCAGCCCCGCCGCCGCCCGCAGCGCCCCGGTCACCTGCGACTCCCGCTCCCCGTACGGGCCCGCCTCGGTGAAGTGGGCGCGCGCCACGGCGAGTTGGCCGCGCGCGGCCGCCAGCCGGCCCAGCAGCAGCGCCTGCTCGACCCCGGCCATCGCGAGGTCCGGGAACTCCGCGCCCAGCGCGGCCAGCCGCTCCTCCAGCCCCTCCCAGCGCCCGGCCAGCCCGTCCAGCCGCACCAGCGCGATCCGGCTGTAGCACTCCAGGTAGGGGATGGCCGCCTGCCGGGCCAGGCGCCGGCTCTCCTCCAGCAGCAGCGCGGCCCGCCGGTCGTGGCCCAGCTCGACGGCGATCTCACCCGCGTTGTACAGCGCGCGGGTGGTCTGCCGGACGATCTCCGGGCGCTCCGAACCGCGCGGCAGCGCCGCCAGCCGCGCCCACACCGCCGGGTCGCCCTCGCGCGCCTGGAAGGTCAGCCGGGTGGCCCGCACCGCGGCGGCCACCTCCTCGTCCGGGTGCTCGGCCAGCGTCCGCTCGGCCCGCTCCAGCCACTGCCGGGCGCGCTCGCCGGCGCCGTCGCGCTCGTTCATGGCCAGCGCCACCATCGCCCGGGCCGCCCGGCCCGGACGCTGCTCCAGCTCCTCCAGGGACTCCTCCATCCGGTCGAAACCGGCCCGGTCCCCGCCGTGCACGGCCATCAGGAAGCCCAGCGAGAGGCGGATCTCGCCGCGGTCGGGCACCGGCAGCCGCGGGTCCGCGATGATCGCGGTCAGTGCCGCCGCACTGGCCACCGAGTCCACCCCGTCGGCGGCGATCCGCGCCAGCGCGAGTGCGGCCCGCCCGCGCCGCCGCAGGTCCAGGTCGGGCTCGTCCAGCAGCCGGCGCAGCAGCGCGCCGGCGCTGCCGCTGTCCCCGAGCGCCACCGCCTGGTCGGCGGCGGCCTCGGCCACCTCCTGCCAGGCCGCCCGGTCGCCCAGCGCCAGGGTGTGGTGGGCGATCTGCACCAGCGGCCGCGGCTCGCGCGCGCCCAGCGCCGCCACCGCGCGCCGGTGCAGGGCGCCGCGCCGCGGCCCGGGCAGCCGCCGGTAGGCCACCTGCTGCGCCAGGACGTGCCGGAACCCGTAGCGGGCCAGCGGCCGCTCGTTGAGCACCGCCGCCCGCAGCGCCTCGGTGAGGCCGTCCGCGGCGGCCTGCGCCTCCAGCCCGGCCACGGCGGCGAGCAGGTCCTCCCCGGCCGGCACGCCGAGCACCGCGGCCGCGGAGGCGATCGCGGCGGCGTCCGGGGACAGCGCCGCGAGCCGCTCGGTGACCGCGTCGCGCAGGCCGCGCGGCACCTCGGACTGCTCCAGGTCGGCGGCCAGGTCCGCGGCGTTGGTCAGCGCCCCGGCGCCGCGCCGCTCGCACAGCGTGATCAGGTCCTCCTCGGCGACCAGCGGCAGGCCCTCGCTGCGGTCGAACAGCACCCGGGTGAGCGCCGCCGTCGCGCGCGGGCCGAGCGCGGCGCGGGCCAGCTGGTCGACCTCGGCCTCGGCGAGCGGGGACAGCCGCAGCAGCGCGCCGCCCACCCCGGCCGGACGCCGGTAGGCGGCGCCCAGCGCGGGGGTGTCGGGCGGCAGGTCCTCGGCCCGGTAGGTGAGCACCAGGGCCAGCCCGGGCGGCACGTCCCGGGCCAGCAGCAGGAGCAGCTCGCGGGTGGCGTCGTCCACCCAGTGCAGGTCCTCGACCACGAGCACCGTCTCGCCGAGCGCGCCGAGCAGCGCGCGCACCGCCTGGACCAGCAGCCGCAGCCCCGGCGGCCCCTCGCCGGCGGCCGCGGGCAGCGGCGGGAGCCGGTCGGCGAGGTCGGGCAGCAGCGGGCGCAGCGCCCCGGCGCTGGCCGCGATGCGCTCGGCGGGCGGCAGGAACGGGCCCACGCCGCGCAGCGCGTCCACCACCGGGCCGAAGGCCAGCGGCTCGCGCAGCGGGTGGCAGAAGCCGGTCAGCACCCGGCGGCCCGCGGCGGCCGCGCCGGCCGCGGCCTCGGCCACCAGACGGGACTTGCCGAGGCCGGCCTCGCCCTCGACCAGCACCACGGCGGGCGGGTGGAGCATCGCCTCGGTGAGACGGTCCAGTTCCGGCCGGCGCCCGACGAACGCGAAACCGGCGCCGGGCGGTCCCGGCTCGACCGGCCGACTCACGGCCGCCCGGCCGGTTCGGGTGCGCGGCGCTCGCCGAGGAGGGGTGCGAAGGCCATGGGCCCATCATGCCGTGACGGCCCGTGGCGGTACCCGCCGGGGCGCCGCCGCCGTACGGGGGCCGGGACGGGCGGGGCCCGGGCGTTCAGGCGGTGCGGACGGGGTCCCTGCGTTCAGGCGGTGCGGGCGGCGACCGGCGGCCGGTGCGGCAGGACGCCCCGGCCGGGCAGGTCGAGCACCGCGCAGCCCAGCGCCTCCAGCCGGCGCACGGTCGCCCGGGCGCCGCGGTCGTCGAGCGAGAAGACGAACGGTCCGGGCACCAGCACCACGTTCACCCAGCCCTGCCCGGCCCGCTCCACCAGCCGCTCCAGGGCGGGGCGCCGGTCGCCCGAGCGCACCCCGTCGTCCACGAAGGCGGCGGGCACCGGCAGGCCGCGGGACCGGGCCAGGCGCTCCAGCGCCGCGCGCTGGTACTCCAGCCCGGCCGGGTCGGCGGGGTAGCAGCGCAGGTACAGCGCGGGGCGGGCCGGGAGCGGGGGGTGGTCGAGCATGTCGTTCACCTGGCCTGTCGGGTGGGGGTGCGACGGGCCCGGGGGAGGGCCCGTCCACTCCAGCAGGCCGCGGTGAACAGCGCGGGATCAATAGGGGGCGCCACCCAATTCCCCTGAAGGCTGTCCACCGGGGTTCACACCGGTTCCGACCTGCCGCGGCGCCGAGCACAGAGCCGCGGGTGGACCGTGCGGTACGTCGGTGGAGGAGACCGCGGATGAGACCAGGATGCTGGATGCCCCCTCCTCGTCCGGCGGGCTACGCGGGCATCACCCCGTGGATGCGGGAGATGGTGAACACGCGCTCGTCGTCCCTCAGGTGGCACCAGGCGCGGAGGTAGGGGGCATCCAGTTCGATCCTGCTGAGGGTGCGGACCGTCGCGTTGCCCGAGGTCGCGACGTACTCGATCGTGATGGCCCGGCCGTCGTCGACGGCGTGGGCCAGCTGCCGGACATCGGTGAAGGGCAGATTGCGCGCGTGTCCGGCGATGATCTCCTCGGTGTCGCTGTCGTAGGGGCGGTTGTCCCACGGGTCGGGCTCCGGGATGTCCTGCGGGGCGTCCCGGAGCCGGGCGGCGAGGGAGGGCAGGTCGACGGCCGTCCGGGCGTCCGCGTGCTGGGCGCGGGATCTGCCGGCGGACGGGCGACGCGGGGCCGGGAGCGGGTTCGCCGCACGGGGGCGTCGGGCCCGCTCGATGCGGACGGACCCGTCGGGTTTCTCGGCGACGGGGGCGTAGCCCGCGGATCGCAGTGCCGCGAGCGTCCCGTCCAGTGGGGTTCGGCTGATCAGCACCGTCGGTGCCAGCAGCCGCAGGCCGAGCTGGGTGAGCTTGCGGTGCGCGGCCAGTTCGGCCAGGAGGGCGGGCTCCTCGCCGTGGATGACACAGGCCGCGGAGACGACGCGCATCCGACCGTGGCTGCGCGCGGTGTCGTGGATCAGGTACGAGAGCGGCTGGGGAAGCGGCTCGACGGCGACGGCGGCCAGGTCGGCCGTGAGGGCGTCGGGGGTGAGACCGGCGTCGAGGGCGCGGCGGACGCTTCCCGGGCCGAACCGCCACACGGACGCCGCACCGGCGCTCTCCCGGTCCGCGACGGAGTCCAGCAACGCGAGGAGGCGGGCCGACGGCGTGCCGGAGACCACGGCCGTGAGATCGCTGCCGAAACGGGCGGTCCCGCTGGCGGCGGGCAGCAGGCGCTGGCAGGCGTCGGTCAGGGCTTCGGCGTCGTCCGCGAGCAGGGCGGCCCCGATCGGGGACACGGCCCCGAGCGCGAGTGCGCCGAGCAGTTCCGCCTCCCGGATCAAGGTGGCGAACGGCGTGGCGTCCTGGGGGAGTTCGTCGGCGAGCGGGCGCAGCCACCCGAGGAGTACCCCCAGGTCCGCCGAGTCCGCCGCGCCTTCGCCGGCGGGGAGCTGCGTCGCGGCTGTGATCAGCCCGTGCCGGGCCCGCACGCAGCCTCCGCAGGGCGGTGCCCCGGCGAGCGCCGGCAGAGCCTTCCCGTCCTCGTCGCGGCTCCCGCCGGGGGTCAGCGGGAGCGTCCACCACGCCTGGAGCAGCAGGGCCAGTTGGGCGGCCGGTTCCTGCTCGGCCCAGGTGTCGTAGGACGCGGTGGCCGCGACCCGGTCGCCGTCCCGGGCCAGCAGTCCGGCGGCGCTCGCCGTCTCCAGCACGAGGCGTACCGGGGTCTCGTCGCACCGCGCCGCCTTGCCGATCCTGGCCAGCTCGCGGGCGCCGACCCCGCCGGTCTTGAGCCGGGCCGGCGGAGCCGCGGCGCACACCCCGAGGACGGACACGGCATGGGCAGCGAACGCCATGGAGGCGGCTGCGGCTTCCCGGTCGACGTCCGAGACGGTGGCGGGCACCGACCGTACGCCGGGCGGGACGGGTGTGAACGGGGCGTGCCAGTCGGAGCCGCGCAGTGCGAGTGCCACCTCCGCGGGCATGCGGGCCGGCCCGTACCGGTGCGGGTCCCGGATCAGCAGCCCCCGTTCCACCGCCCATGGTTCGCCGGGCTCGGGGGCGATGGAGCCCGGTCGCTCCGGAGCCTCGTGCGCCCGCCGTTCAAGGAGCTTTCGAGTGGCTGCGGGCGCCTTGGCCACCAGGGCGGCGACCCGAGCCGGATCGCTGTGGTGGTCGATCAGCGCCGTCCGCCGCAGCTCCTTCCTGTTGGCGGCGGGTTTGACGTCGATCCTCGCCAGCATGCGGCCCAGCTCGTCGGAGTTCGAGCCCGCGAGCAGCCGTGCGAGCGGCGCGTCGAGTCCCAGCGGCGCGTCCCACACGTTCCGCAGCGGCGCCGCCATGTGCAGCAGGCCGTCGCCGTCGGGCCACACCAGGGCGCGATCGGCCAGTGCTTCCAGGACGGCGGCCAATCCACGGGCGCGTTCACCGTGTGTCGCCTCCAGGAGGTCCGCCAGACCGTCCCGTGACATGCCCGGCAGCGCCGCGACGGCCTCCGCCACCTGTAGGCACGGCAGCGCGAGACGAGGCAGGACCAGGGCCACCGACGCCTGGCGCTGGAGGCGGTCCGCCAGTTCGCCGACCGACCTCGGTTCCGGAGGCGACACGACGTCCGGGCGCGCGGCCAGGACCCGCTCCAACCCGGCCGCGTCCAGACCGCGCAGCCACGCGGCCAGCGCCGTTCCGTTCTTCTTGCTGATGGGGCACCTCACCGCAGAGGAGGACGTCCATGCCCGGCCGGAGTCGGCCGGGAGCACAAGGATGACGTACCGACGGGGGCGGGTGCGACGAACGCCCGGGCCGTTCAGTGGCGGAGGCGGCAGGATGATGCGATCACCCACCGATCGTTCCCGGTCCACGACGACGGCCGGAGCCGGAGGGGACAGGGGAGTCGGACGTGCCCGGCACCGGACTGAGCCGCGGCTACAACGTCTCGGCAACGCCCGCCGCCGTGCTCGCGCATCTCGCGGAGCCCGAGAAGGGCGCCGGCGACCGAGGCGGGCGGGCCCGGGTGAACGAGACCAGGACCGGGCGAAGGCGGACGATACGACATTCGAACTCGTGAGGGGGTGCCCCGACACGCTTCCCCTCGTGCGGACGCCGAACGGACCGCCGGCGGGCGCGCCCCGGCCGTCCCGGGAATCCCGGGGGCCACTCCCGGCACTCGGTCGCGGCCCGGCGCGTTGATGAAGCGTCAACCAACTGGCGTGTACGGCAGGTTCACGGGCACCCGCCCGGGGGCCGGCCGGCCCGACCGTACGACGGAGGAACCGGCATGATCGACAGGCGCACCTTCACCAGGGCCGTCGGAATCGGCGCGGGCACCACCGCGCTGTCCCTGGCCGCCCTGCCCCAGACCGCCGGGGCGGCCCCGGCGGCAGGGACCGCACCGGCCGCCGGGGCCGCTGAGGCGTCCGCGACCGCTGAGGCGTCCGCCGCCGCGCCCGTCGCGCCCCGGACCGGCTTCGCCCGCCTCGCCCAGGTCCGCGCCGGCGTCCTGGACGTCGGCTACGCCGAGGACGGCCCGGCCGACGGCCCCGCCGTGATCTGCCTGCACGGCTGGCCGTACGACATCCACAGCTACGTCGACGTCGCCCCGCTGCTCGCCGCCCAGGGCTACCGCGTCATCGTCCCCTACCTGCGCGGCCACGGCAGCACCCGCTTCCTGTCCGACCGCACGACGCGCAACGCCCAGCAGTCCGCCGTCGCCCTGGACGTGCTCGCCCTGATGGACGCGCTGGGCATCCGGCGGGCCGTGCTGGCCGGCTTCGACTGGGGCTCGCGCACCGCCGACATCATCGCCGCGCTGTGGCCCGAGCGGGTCAAGGCCCTGGTCTCGGTCAGCGGATACCTGATCACCGACGTGCGGATGCAGAAGGAGCCGCTGGCGCCCGCCGCCGAGCACACCTGGTGGTACCAGTTCTACTTCGCCACCGAGCGCGGGCGGACGGCCATGGAGAACCGGGACAAGCGCCGCGAGCTGTGCCGCCTGGTGTGGCAGCAGGTCTCGCCGACCTGGGCCTTCGACGACGCCGTCTTCGACCGCACCGCCGCCGCCTTCGACAACCCCGACTACGCGGCGATCGTCATCCACAACTACCGCTGGCGCCTCGGCCTGGCCGAGGGCGAACACCGCTACGACCAGCTGGAGCGCCGGCTCGCCGCCCGCCCGAAGATCACCGTGCCCACCGTCACCCTCGACCCCGGCCGCGACCCCTTCACCGCCCCCGGCGGCGGCACCGCCTACCGCGACTTCTTCACCGGCCCCTACCTCCACCGCACCCTGCCCGACGTCGGCCACAACGTCCCCCAGGAGGCACCCGAGGACTTCGTCCGGGCCGTCCTGGACGCCGACCGCCTCTGAACGGGCGGGGTCGCGAGACCCAGGGCGCCTGAAGGCCCCCGCGCAGCGCACAGGTGCCCGGCCCCCCGTGAGGGCCGGGCACCAGGCCAACGGTCAGGGCTTGCGGTGCCTGCCCGCCGGCTTCTTCGTCGGCTGGGCCGACGTCATCGGGATCACGCCGTCGCCCTCGATGCCGTGGACGAGCCGCTGCGCGGCGGCGTAGTCCGGCACGATGGTCTCGGGCACCCACTGGTAGCCGTCCCAGCGGGAGACCAACCGCGGTTCGCCCCGGTGCAGATGGGACGGAGCGTCCTCGAAGCCGAGGACAACGGCCTTGAGCGTGCCGACCGGACGGCGCCGCGCATCCCGGCGGGCCGCCCACCGCTCCAGCGGCTCGTCCTCGTCCACCTGGTCCTCCTCCGTGACGGGGCACCCAGCCCAAC
The DNA here is from genome assembly GCF_055383135.1 of Kitasatospora sp. Xyl93. Taxonomy (NCBI): domain Bacteria; kingdom Bacillati; phylum Actinomycetota; class Actinomycetes; order Kitasatosporales; family Streptomycetaceae; genus Kitasatospora; species Kitasatospora sp. Xyl93. The sequence continues at coordinate 8,429,499 of NZ_AP029185.1, forward strand.
GGCGCCCAGGAGCGCAGGACACGGCCCGGATCGCCGATCCCCACCCCCTGGTCCCCGTCGGCGGCCGTCGGACCTAGCCGGTCCTGCTGCGGGGCACGGCCTTCGACGGCGGGGTCGTACAGTCCTGACCGTGACCGACACCACGCCAGCGGCTCGGCAAAGCGGCGCCCGGTCCCCGTTGACCACCGCGTACGGTGGCGTCCCTCGCCCGGTGCGGGCGGGGGCGGGGGACGGCGGGCGGCGGCAGTCCTGGCGGGACGTCACCGCTCCCTCGCACGCCGGGATCCGGCCGGCGCTCGGGGAGGGCCGGCCGTCAACCGACGAGCCAGTGCCGAAGGGCGCGGTGCACTTCGCGCAGCTGGGAGACCTCGACGTACTCGCCGGGGGTGTGGGCCAAGGACGGGTCGCCCGGACCGAAGTTGACGGCGGGCACCCCCGCCGCGGCGAAGCGGGCGACATCGGTCCAGCCGAGTTTCGCCCGCGGCGCGGCGGCGAGCCGCGCGAGCAGCGACGCGGCGGCGGGCCGGTCGAGCCCCGGCAGGGCGCCCGGCAGCACCTCGGTCACCTCGACCTCGTACCCGGGGAAGAGCCCCCGCACGTACGCCTCCGCCTGCGCGGGGGTACGGCTGGGCGCGTAGCGCAGATTGACCGTGACCACGCACACGTCGGGGACCACGTTGCCGGCGACCCCCGCCTCCACCGCCACGGCACTCAGCCCCTCCCGGTACACCAGCCCGTCGATGACCACCTCCTCGGCGACGTGTTCCGCCAACACGCGCAGCACCTCACCCGCGAGGTGCGCCGCGTTGACGCCCATCCACGGCCGGGCCGTGTGCGCCCGCCTTCCCCGGACGACGACGTCCGCGGTGAGGAAGCCCTGACAGCCGCCCTCCACCGTGCCGTCGGAGGGTTCCATCAGGATGGCCAGGTCGGCGTGCAGGAGGTCCGGGCGCTCGGCGGCGATCCTGCCCAGGCCGTTGCGCTCGTCGGAGGTCTCCTCGCACTCGTAGAAGACGTAGGTGACGTCCCGGACCGGTGCCGTGACGGTCGCCGCGGTGTGCAGGGCCACGGCGACGCCGCCCTTCATGTCGCAGGCACCGAGCCCGTGCAACCGCCCGTCCGTGAGACGGGAGGGCAGGTTGTCGCAGGGCGGGACGGTGTCCAGGTGCCCGGCGATCACCACGCGCTCGGCTCGTCCCAGCTCGGTGCGGGCGACCACGGAGTCGCCGATCCGCTCGACCCGCAGATGGGACAGAGCCCTCAACGCGCGCTCCACCCCGTCGGCGAGCGCCGCTTCCGAGCCGCTCTCGGACGGGGTGTCGACCAACGCGCGTGTCAGCTCGACGAGATCCGCGCCGGGGTCGAGTGCGGGCCGGGTGTCGCCGGGGACGGTCATGGCAGTGCTCCATCGGACGGAGGGGGCGGGGTGTCGTTGCTCCGGCGCACGGCGGGGGAGAGGGCCGGGGCGGGCGCCGGGCCGCCCGGGTCGATCAGCGGAAGAGGGGGTGCCACACCTCGCACGGGTGCCCTCGGCCGTCGACGACGGTGACGTCGGGCCAGCGGTCGAAGGCGGAGCAGGGGTGGGAGATCCCGAGGTCGACCTCGTCGCCGACGTACAGATCGCGCACACCGGTCAGGACGAGGTGGTGGTCGTAGATCCGCTCCGCCCTCGCCGCGGCGGCGGGCCGCCGTGCGCCGTGCGGATCGTGGGCGCGCACGAGGACGGGCAGGCCGGCGTCGTAGGGCAGCTCGCGCCTCCCGGCGCCGACGACGGCTCGGCCCGGTTCCGGGGTGGAGAGCACGACCGCGCGCACGGTCAGCGCCGCCCTCAGGCCGGGCAGGGGGGAGACCTGCGCGTAGCTGCCGTGGTCGTGGGTGACGTAGCAGCCCGACCGCAGGACGGGCACCGCCGTCGGCAGGTCGCCGCGGTGGCGCGCGGCGTGGGCGAGGGCGTGGACGACCCGGTCGGGAAAGGCGGAGCCGCCCATGCTGAAGACGGGCCGCGGGGTCTCGAAGAGCGGGGTGAGGCGGCGGAACACCGTGACCGTCCGGTCGCAGTGCTCGTCGACGGCCGCGAGGGTGGCGGCATCCCGCCGGTTGGGCCGGACGCCTTCGTAGCCGGCGACACCGGCGAGAAGGAGTCCGGGCGCCGCCCGGACGGCCCGGGCCAGGTCGGCGGCCTCGGCCGGCCCCTGCACACCGGTGCGGCCCGCGTCCGTTCCGACGTCGACGAGGACGCGCAGAGGGGTGCGCGCGCCGGCCGTGAACGACCGGGCGAAGCCGATGCCGGCCGAGGAGTCGACGAAGCAGTACAGCTCCCGTTGCGGTGCCTCGTCGAGCCAACGGCGCAGCAGGGACAGGTCGTACGGGTGGACCACCTGGTTCGCGACGACCACACGCCGCGCTCCCCACCCCAGGGCGATGCCGGCCTGCGTCACGGTGGCGACCGTGACGCCCCAGGCCCCCGCCGCCAGCTGCCGTTCGACGATGGGGCGCGTCATGGTGGTCTTGATGTGCGGGGCCAGCTCGACGCGGTGATCACGGCACCAGGCCGCCATGAGCCGGATGTTGTGCTCCAGCGCCCGCGCGTCGAGGCGCAGCTGCGGCAGCCGGGCGCTCGGGCGTCCGCCTCGTGGCGTCTCGTGGTCCATGGGCTCCTCCGGGCGCGGCACCCGGGGGCCGCCGGGCGATGGGGGGCGTGCACGTGCGACGGAGCGCGGGTCGCGGCGGACACGCGCCGACGGCTCCCAGGCCGCGGACACACGTCGACGCCGGGTCCGCGACGTGCTCGACACAGGAATGCTCCTGACATCAGGGGCCGCAGGGGCATGTCCTCCCGGCCAACGTTGGGCGAGCGGACTTTGCCGGTTAGGACAAACCTTCCGGGCGGTCGGGGCTGAGAGTCTGTGGCGCATGGCCATCTCAACAACGTTGTCCGAGGTCGTGGGCTCGGCGGTACGCCCGGGAGACCCAGGACTGTCCGTCGGCGTCTACACCGACGGGAAGCTGATCCACCAGGCGTCGGCGGGGCTGGCGAGCGTGGAGTTCCAGGCGCCGGTCGACACCCGCACGCGGTTCGACATCGCCTCCGTGAGCAAGCAGTTCACCGCCGCGGCCGTGCTGCTGCTGTGCCGGGAGGGGCGGCTGTCGCTGGACGACGACATCCGCACGCACCTGCCGGAGCTGAAGCTGGCGGTGCCGGTGACCGTCGGTCAGTGCCTGCGGCACACGGGCGGTCTGCGGGACTGGCTGGCCCTGACGGCGATCGCCGGCCGCCCGCTGACGAGGATCACCCAGGACCAGACGCTGGCCTTCGTGGCGGGGCTGAGCGAGGTCGACTTCGAACCGGGGACCGCGTTCTCCTACTCCAACACGGGCTACGTCCTGGCCGCCTCGCTCGTGCGCCGGCTCACCGGTCGCACCCTGGGGGAGTTCACCACGGACCGGATGTTCGCCCCGCTGGGCATGAACGACACCGTGTTCCGCGAGGACAGCCGGGAGCCGTTGCCGCGGTTCGCCTACGGGTACGACGTCACCCGCGCCGGCGTGCGGCGCGCCGACACCGAGGAGTCCGCGGTCGGCGACGGCGGCCTGGCCACCAGCGTCGCCGACCTGGCGCCGTGGTTCGGGTTCCTGCAGGACGGCCGGGTCCTGGGCGCCGACATCCGCGACGGGCTGCTGCGGCGGGCCGACACCGGGGACGGGCAGGAGTGGCCGTACGCGCTGGGCCTCTACCACACGACGATCGCGGGCCACCCGGCGTTCGGCCACGCCGGCGGCGTCCCCGGGTACCGGTCCCAGCTGCTGTTCATGCCGGACACCGGCCTCGGCGTGGCGCTGCTGGGCAACAACTCCTCGATCGACGCCGCGAAGCTGGCCACCCGGGTGCTCCGGCTGGCCGCCGGGCTGCCCGAGGACGATCCCGTCGAGCTGACGGCGGGCCCGGCGGCCGCCGGGCCCGCCGCCCGGCTGGCGGGGGACTGGCTGGATCCGCGCTCCGACCTCACCCTGCGGATCGAGGCGGTGGGCGACGGCCGGATCCGCGTCCACGGCGCGCCGTGCGCCGGCGAGTTCGCACCGGCCGTCGACGGCAGCTGGCAGGGCCTGCAGGACAGCGCCGGCTTCTGGCTGCGGGCGTCCCCCGGCACGGTCACGATCGGATCGGTGTACCGCCCCGGCCGCGCCACGCAGTACCGGCGCTGTGCCCCCGCGGCGGCCGGGGCCACGCTGCCACCGGCCGTCTACCGCAGCGCGGAGCTCGGCATCCTGGCGACGGTCACCCGGGACGGCACGCTCGAACTCGGCCTGGAGTTCGTCGGGACGATCGAACCGGCACCGGACGGCGCGTTCCGTGCGGGCGGCGGGATCAGCCTGCGCCCCAGCGGCGACGACCTCCTGATCAGCACACAGGGCGTCCACCGGCTGCGCTTCGTCCGACAGCCCGACGACACCGCCCCCCTGGGCCTTCCCCCCGGCCTCAAGCCCGCGAGCTGACGGCCCCCCACCCGCCGCCCGCGCCGCGCCGACCGCCCGAGGCGTCCCTCACCGGCGTCCACCCCACCCGGTCCACCCCCTGACGAGGACTCCCCCATGACCCCAACTCCGCCACGCCGCCGAACGGCCCGCGGGCTGGTCGGCGGCGCCCTGACCGCGAGCCTGCTGCTCACCGGATGCGCCACGGCCGCCGGCGACCCGGACACGCTCACCATGGCCACCACGAGCCCGCCCAACGTGCTCGACATCGCCCACGGCTTCACCGGTCCGTGCACCCTGGTGCAGTTCGCGGTCCTGGAGTCGCCGGTGACGAGGGACGAGAACGGCAAGGTCGTCCCGCAGCTGGCGCAGTCGTGGACCGAACCGGACCCGGTCACCTACGTGTTCAAGCTGCGCCAGGGCGTGGTGTTCTCCGACGGCTCCCCGATGACCGCCGAGGACGTCGCGTTCTCACTGGAGCGGCACACCGATCCGAAGGTGGCCTCCGAGGCGGCGAGCATGGTGGCCGCCGTCGAGTCGGTGCGCGCCACCGGCCCGGACGAGGTCACCGTCGTGCTGAAGGCCCCGACCCAGACGTTCCTGTCGAACGTGGCGGTGATGTGGCAGGTGGTGCCCAAGAAGCTCGCCGCGGCGCACCCGCAGGACCTGGGGACGCCGGCCTCCCCCACCCTGGGCACCGGGCCGTACAAGGTCACCCGGTTCTCCGGCACCGAGGGCATCACCCTTTAGCGCAACGAGAACTACCGGGGCCCCAGGCCGGCCGTCGGCACGGTGAAGGTGACCACCATCACCGACCCGGAGACACTGCGGCTGGCCGTCTCCTCCGGGGAGGTGGACGGGACCGTCCAGGTCCCGCCGCGCGACATCCGCAAGTGGGCCCCGCTGAAGGACGTCAGGACCCGGTTCTACGCCGGCAACTCGATCGCCTTCCTCGCCCTCAACGTCACGTACGGCCCGCTCGCGGACGTCCACGTCCGCAGGGCCGTCGCCCACGCGGTGAACCGGGAGGCCACACAGCGGCTGGTCGTCGGCGCCAAGGCGTCACCCGCGACCACGATCCTGACCCATCCGATGCTCCGAGCGCTCTACGGCGACGACTTCCAGAGCGCGGTCGACCGGTTGCCCCGGTACCCGTACGACCTGGCCGCGGCCAGGGACGAACTGGCGAAGTCCGCGTACCCCCACGGCTTCGAACTGCCCGCCGACTACAGCACCGGCAACAACACGGCGGACGCCCTGCAGGCCCTCACGGCGGACCTGGCCAAGATCGGAATCAAGCTCAAGCTCAACCCCCTGCCCGACGACGGCTACCGCGCCAAACGGATCCGGCACGACGGACTCACCCTGGGCATGAGCGATCTGTCCTACGCCACCCCGGACCCGGGCGAGCTGCTGCCGGACCTCGTGTCCAGCGTCGGGGCGAAGCCCTACGGCTTCAACTTCGCCCAGTTCCGGAGCCCGCGGCTGGACACCCGGGTGGACACGGTGCTCGCCCTGAAGGACGGCGAGGAACGCCGGCAGGCGGTCACCGAGATCCTCACCGAGACCGCCGAGCAGGCCGCATACATCCCGCTGTACAGCGTGGACTCGGGCATCGCCCTGAACAAACGGTTCACCGAGAACGTCGGAGTGTGGACACTGAACGTCCTGGCCGAGATCAAGCCCGCGGAGACCGGATGACCGCCGCCCTGCTGATCGCCCGGCGGCTGGCCTCCGCCGTGGTCCTGCTCGGGGCGATGTCGCTGCTCACCTACGGGCTGCTGTCCCTCACCCCGGACGGACCCGTGCAAGCGCTGCTCGGCGACCGCCCGTCGACCCCGGAGACCATCGCCGCGATCCGCGCCCAGTACCTGCTGGACGAGCCGTTCCCGGTGCGGTACTGGCACTGGCTGAGCCAGGTGCTGTCGGGCGACTTCGGAACCTCCCTCCTCGCCAGGCAGCCGGTGCTGACGGTGGTCGGCGAGCGCCTGCCGGTGACCGCCGCGCTGGCCGGCTGCGCGATGGCGCTGACCCTGCTCCTCGGCATTCCGGCCGGCATGGCGGCCGGGCTGCGCCGCGGCAAGCCGCTCGACCAGGGCGTCACGCTGGTCGCGCTCGTCGCGCTGTCCTTCCCGCCGTTCGCGCTGGGCCTGCTGCTGCTGTACGGCTTCGCCGTCGAACTGGGCTGGTTCCCCACGTACGGGGGCGGGGACCTGCGGCACTACACCCTGCCGGCGATCGCCCTGTCGCTCGGTCAGGCGGCCGTGCTGGTGCGCCAGACCCGCGCCGCCACCCTCGACGTCGGCGCCCAGGACTACGTCACGTTCGCCCGGGCCCGGGGCCTGGGCCGGATGCGGACCTGGGGGAGCTACTCCCTGCGCAACGCCGCGCTGCCCGTGCTCACCGTCGCGGGACTGCTGGCCGCGGCGAACCTGACCGGAGCGGTGTTCGTGGAACAGACATTCAGCCTGCCCGGACTGGGATCGCTCCTGGTCCAGGCGGTGAACCAGAAGGACATCGCCTTGATCCAGGCCTTGGTACTGCTCGGTGGCGCCGTCGTCATCGGCGTCAACCTGCTGGTGGACCTGGTCTACCTGGTGGTCGACCCCCGCGTCCGGCACGGAGCCCCCGCGTGAGCGCGGCGACGACGACCCGGCCTGGCGCCCGGGAAGACGGCCGGCGGCCCCGGTCCGCCGGCGGCCGCGCCCTGACGACGACGGCGCTGGCGGCCCTCGCGGTCATCGTGCTGGCCGCGATCCTCGGAGACTGGGCGGCCCCGTACGACCCGGCGCTGCAGAACGTCGAGCTGGGCCCCGCCGGCCCGAGCACGACCCACCTGCTCGGTACCGACGACCTGGGCCGTGACGTGCTGTCCCGGCTGCTGGCAGGCGCCGGGACCGCGCTGGTCGCCCCGGTGCTGATCGCCCTCGGCACGACCCTGCTGGGGACCACCCTCGGCCTGCTCGCCGGCTACCACCGCGGCCTGCTGGACGCGGTCCTGATGCGACTGGGCGACCTGCTGTACGCGCTGCCCGGACTGCTCGTCCTCATCGTCCTGGTGGGCGTCGCCGGCGGCGGAACCACGGTCGCCGTGCTCGCGCTCATCGTCCTGAATGCCCCGGCCGACATCCGGATCATCCGCAGCCTGGCCCTGGGCCAGCGGGAACTGGCGTACGTCGACGCCGCCCGCACCCTGGGCCTGCCGGCCCGCAGGATCGTCTTCCGGCACGTGCTGCCCAACCTGGCGCCGACCGTGACGGCCAATCTGCTGCTCAGCTTCGTCAGCGCGCTGGTCGCGCTGACCGGGCTGTCGTTCCTGGGAATCGGACTGCCGGCGGGCACCCCCGACTGGGGCCTGATGATCCAGGAGAACCGCACCCTGCTGGACCTCAACCCCTGGGCGGCCGTGGCACCGGCGCTGCTCATCATGACCACCGCCATCGCCGCCACCCTGCTCGGCGACAGCATCTTCGAACGGCTCAACGCCGGGAAGGGCGGTGCGCAATGAGCGAACTGCTCCAGGTCCGGGGGCTCACGGTCACCCTCGGGGACCGGCCGATCGTCGACGGCGTCGACCTGACCGTCGCAGCCGGCGAAACCGTCGCCCTGGTCGGCGAATCGGGCAGCGGCAAGTCCCTGACCGCCCGGGCGATAGCCGCACTGCTGCCCCCGCCCCTGCTCGCCCACGGCTCGGTGCGACTGTCCGGGACCGAACTCGTCGGGGCGCCGGAAAAGGTGCTGCGCACGATGCGCGGCCGACGCGTCGGCCTGCTCATGCAGGACCCGTTCACCCAGCTCAACCCGCTGCTGACCGCGGGCGCGCACATCGCCGAGTCGCTACCCCGCGGCGCCGGCCGCGACCGGGCCGAGATCGCCCGCCGGCTCGCGGAGGTCGGCATCGACGACCCGCACGTGGCCAAGCGGTACCCGTTCCAACTGTCCGGCGGGATGCGGCAACGGGTGGCGATGGCGGCGGCCCTGGCCGGGGACCCCGAACTGCTGATCGCCGACGAGCCCACCACGGCCCTCGACGCCACCGTCCAGCACGAGATCATGCGGCTGCTCACCGGGATCCAGGCGGACCGGGCCATGGCCGTGCTGCTGATCACGCACGACCTGCGCGTCGCGTTCGCCCAGGGCGACCGGGTCCACGTGATGTACGCCGGCCGGGTGCTGGAGGCGGGCCGCGGCCAGGCCGTCGCCGCCGCCCCGGGCCACCCCTACACCGCCGGGCTGATCGGCGCGCTGCCGGCGGTGGAACGCACCGCCACGCGCCTGGCGGCCATTCCCGGCTCGGTGCCGCGCGCGGCCGACGTCACCGACCGGTGCGCGTTCGCCGACCGGTGCCCGCAACGACAGGACGACTGCCTCACCGGCCGGCCCCCGCTGCGCGAGATCGCCGTCGCCCACCGGACGGCCTGCCGGTACCCGCTCCGGCCCCCCGCGCCCCCGGCCGCCGACGAGCAGCCGGCCACGGCCAGGCCTGCGAAGCCGTCGGACCGCCCCCTCCTGCTGGTCGAGGGACTGCGCAAGGACTACGGCAAGGTGACCTCACTGGACGGCGTCGACCTGCGCATCGCCCCGGGGGAGAGAGTGGCGCTGGTCGGCGAGTCCGGATCCGGCAAGACGACCCTCGCCCGGTGCCTGCTCGGCCTGGTCGAGGCGAGCAGCGGCCGCATCCTGCTGGACGGCACGGACACCACCCGGCCGCGACGGCTGTCCGCGAGCCGACGGCGAACCGTGCGGACCCTGGTGCAGTGCGTGTTCCAGGATCCCTCCACCTCCCTCAACCCGGCGATGACGGTGGGCGCCACCCTGGCGGAGGCGGCCGCCCGGGCACGGCCCGAGGACCGCCTGCCCGTCGGCGAACTGCTGGAACTGGTCGGCCTGCCACCCGCCTACTCCGGACTGCGCCCGCACCGGCTGTCGGGCGGTCAGAAGCAACGCGTCGCGATCGCCCGGGCGCTCGCCGTGCGGCCCGCGCTGCTGATCTGCGACGAGCCCACCGCCTCCCTGGACGTCTCCGTCCAGGCCCACGTCCTGGAACTGCTGCGCCGCGTCAACGACGAACTGGGCACCGCCCTGCTGTTCATCACCCACGACCTGGCCATGGCCCGGCAGATCACCGACCGCACCGTCGTGCTCCTGCACGGCCGGGTGGTCGAAACGGGTGACACCGACACGGTGCTCGACCACCCCGCCCACGCGTACACCCGCCGCCTGGTGGCCTCCGTGCCGCCGGCACCGACCGGAAAGACAGCCCATGCATGACCTGATCATCTCCGGCGGCGAGGTCCACGACGGATTCGCCTCCGCCCCCGTCACCGCCGACGTCGCCGTCACCGCCGGCCGCGTCACCGCCGTGGGCAAGGACCTCGGGGCGGCCAGACGGACCATCGACGCGACCGGACTGGTGACGGCCCCCGGCTTCGTCGACCCGCACAGCCACTCCGACAGCGTCCCGTTCCTGCCCGACGCGCAGCCCTTCAAGCTGCTGCAGGGCGTCACCACGGAGGTCGTCGGCAACTGCGGCTTCTCGATGGGACCGGCGGATCCCGCGACCGCCGACCTGAGCCCCATCCAACTGGGCGAGCAGACGTTCACGACCTTCGCCGACTACCTCGACGCCGCGGAGGCCGCCGGGCTGAGCAACCACCTCGCCCCCCTGGTGGGCCACAACACCCTGCGCCTGGCGGTGGCCGGTCTGGACAGGCGGCTGCCGCCGGGAGGCCTGGACCGGCTGTGCGCGCTCACCGAGGAGGCCTTCGCGGCCGGGGCCCGCGGCCTGTCCAGCGGCCTCGAGTACGTGCCCGGAGCGTACGCGGACCCGGCCGAACTCACCGCCCTGGCCCGGATCGCCCGCCGGTACGACGGGACGTACGCCACCCACATGCGCAGCGAGAGCGAGGGACTGGCCGACGCACTCGGCGAAGCGGTCGCCATCGCCAGAGCAGCCGGCACCAGGCTGCAGGTGTCGCACTGCAAGGCTTCCGGACGGGCCGTCCACGGCGCGTCCCGGCTGATCCTGGACACCCTGGCCGAGGCCCGCCGCAGCGGCGTCGACGCCCGGGCGGACCAGTACCCGTACCGGGCCTTCTGCACGAGCATGTCGGCGATGCTGCCGCCCGAGGCGTGCGAGGGCGGCATGGACGCGCTGCGCGCCCGGCTCCTCGACCCGCGGACCCGGGCGGCGCTCAGGGCGACGGCCGAGGCACCGGGGCCGGGCACCGGCGTCGGGTTGTGGCGGGAGGTCCACCCCGAGGACCTGCAGATCCTGCGGCACACCGACCCGTCGGTGACGGGGCGCCGGCTCGCCGACGTGCTGGCCGGACGGGAACCGTGGGACGTGCTGTGCGAGCTGCTCGTCGCCGACCCGCAGGCGTACGTCGTCTGCCACACCATGGACGAGGACGACGTGCGGACGATCATGGCCGATCCGCTGGTCGCCATCGGGTCGGACAGCGACATCCCGATCGGCCCGAACCACCCCCGCACCTACGGCACCTTCCCCACCTTCCTCGGCGGCTACGTCCGGGACGCCGGCGTGGTGGACCTGGCCGAGGCGATCCGGAAGGTCACCTCCGCCACCGCGAGCCAGTTCGGGCTGTCCGACCGCGGCTGGATCGGCCGCGGCTCGGTCGCCGACCTGGTGCTCCTCGACCCCGCGCGGATCGGCCACGCCGGCACCTACGAGCACCCCGACCTGCGGCCGACCGGAGTGACCCACGTGTTCCTGGCCGGTGAACAGGTCATCGCCGACGGCGAGTTCACCGGAGAGCGCCGCGGCCGGATGCTGCGATCGGAGCGGCGATGACGGCCCCCGCCGGGATCACCCTCGGCGTCGTGCTCGACAGCCTGGGAACCGGCCTCCTGCGGCCGCTCGCGCTGCCCCGGGGCCGGGCGGTCGCCGTCGGGGCACCCACCATCCACGACACCGACGCCCCCGGGACGGGGCTGACCGACGCGATCGTCCTGGTACCCGGCCGACTGACCGCCGACGTCCTGGAGTGGGCCGCCGAACACCACGCCAGCGCCGTGGTCATGCGCGCCGGCACCACGGACACGGCAGCGCTGACGCAGGCCGCCGAACGAACCGGAGTGGCGCTCCTGGAACGCAGCGCCGAGATCTCCTGGGGACAGCTCTACACCCTGATCGACGCGCTGCGCGCCATCACGAGCCCGGTCTTCGAACCGGACCGGCACCGGTCCACCGACCTGTTCGCCCTCGCCAACGACATCGCCGTGCGCGCCGGCGGCGCGGTGGCGATCGAGGACCTGTCCATGCGCGTGCTCGCCTACTCCACGGTCCCGGGCCAACTGGTCGACGACCCGCGGCGTGACGGCATCCTCGGCCGCCGCGTGCCCGACCACCCCACCCACGCCGAGGAGTACGCCGCCGTCCTGCGCTGCGACACCGCGGTCTGGAGCTACGAGCCGAAGGAGTACCGGCCGCGCCTGGCCATCGCCATCCGCGACGGCGGCGAGGCGCTGGGCAGCATCTGGGTGCTCCAGGGCGACGAGCCCCTGACGCGGGAGGCGGCGGACGTCCTCGCCGAGGGCGCGCGCCTGGCCGCGCCCCACCTGGCCCGGGTCAGCCTCGCGGCGGACACCGAGCGCCGGCAACGAGCCGAGCGCCTGGGCTGGTTGCTCCGCGGCCAGGGAGCGACCCGGGAGCTCGCCGACTCGTTCGGCATACGCTTCGACGCCCCGGCGACCGTGCTGGTGATCGGCCGCCCCGACGACCCGGCCGGCCACGCCCGGGGCGTCTCGCCGGACTCCGCCGCCGAGTACGTCGGCGACCTGCTGCGGATGGGACTCTCCGCCTACCGGCTGGGAGCCGCCGCCGGAGCACTGGACGGCCAGGCCGCGGCGGTGGTCGACACGGCCTGCGACGCCCCCGTGATCCAGCTGATCATCGCGACGGTGCTGGCCCGGGCGAGGGACACCCTCGGCGGCGGCTGGCGGGCGGGGATCAGCCGCACCCTCCCCGGCCTCGCCGACGTCTCCACGGGGCTGAACCAGGCCAGGCAGGCCCTCACGGTGGTGTGCGGACCGTTCGGCAGGACGGAGATCGGACGCCACGACGAGCTGGCCGCCCCGATCTTCCTGCGGGACGTCCACGAGGCGCTCCGGTACCGCCCGGCCCTGGCCGGCGAACCCCTGTCCACGGTGCTCGACCACGACGCCCGGCACGGCACGGAGTACGAGAAGACCCTGCGCTGCTGGATCGCCGGGCACTACGACGTGCCACGGGTCGCCGAGGCCATGACGCTGCACCCCAACACCCTGCGGCACCGCCTGCGCCGGCTGGCCGAGCTGATCGACCTCGACGATCCCGACCTGCGGCTCGCGCTGGCACTGCAACTGCGGCTACGGCTGCCGGACATCGGCACAAAGGAGGCCCGGTGAACTTGGGCCCGGACGCCAATGGCCCCGGGCGCTCCGCCCAGCAGACTCGCCCCATGGTCGATTTTCCTTCCGCCGACGCGGAACGGGCGGACGTCCGAATCCGGCTGCTTCGGACCGTCCCCGAACTCCAGCAGGCCGACACGGTGCTGCGCACCGTGTGGAACACCCCGGACACCACCGAGGCACCGCTGGCCCTGGACGTGATGTGCGCGCTCGCCCACACCGGCGGCTACGTCGCGGCGGCGTACCTCGGGACGGCGATGGTCGGGGTGACCGCCGGATTCCGCACCATCGGGGACAGTCTGCACTCGCACGTGGCCGGCGTGCTGCCGGGAATGCACGGCCGCGGGATCGGCGCGGCGATGAAGTCGCACCAGCGGCAGTGGGCCGCCCAGGCGGGCCTGACGTCGATCTCGTGGACGTACGACCCGCTGATCCGCCGCAACGCCTACTTCAACCTGCAGCGGCTCGGGGCGGTCGCGCAGGCCTACCTGCCCGACTTCTACGGGCCGTTGGCCGACGGCATCAACGACGGCGACGACTCCGACCGGCTGTTCGTCAGCTGGCCGGTGCACGGGACGCCGCACGCACCGCCGCCGCTGCCGGACCTGGCCGCGGCGCACCCCGTGCTCGAAACGGACGGCGACGGCGAGCCCCTACCGCGCGCCGCGACCGGCGACGTCCTGCGGTGCGCCACCCCGGCGGACGCGGAGTCCCTGCGGCGAACCGACCCGGCCGCCGCCCGGCGCTGGCGGTCCGCGATGCGCCAGGCGCTCGGCGGCGCCCTGGAGAACGGTTACCGGATCGACGGCTTCGACCGGTCCGGCTGGTACGTCCTGCGACGGAAGGAAACATCGGAATGAAGCTGCGCCAGGTCGAGTTGCGCGAGGTGGCCCTGCCCCTGGTCGCGCCGTTCCGGACCTCACTGGGAACCCAGGAACACCGGAACTCGCTGCTGGTCAAGGTGACCACGGCCGACGGAGCCGTCGGCTGGGGCGAGTGCGTGGCCGACGACGACCCGACGTACAGCGCCGAGTACCTGGCCGGAGCCCGGCAGGTGGTCCGCGAGTTCCTGCTGCCCCGGTTGTCCCGGGCCCCCGAGCTGACCGCGGCGCTGGTGCCCGAGCTGCTCCGGCCGGTCAGAGGGAACCCGATGGCCAAGACGGCCGTCGAGATGGCGGTACTGGACGCCGAACTGCGCACCGCCGGCATCAGCCTCGCCCAGTACTTCGGGGCGACGCGCACCGAGCTCGCGGTCGGCGTGTCGGTCGGCATCACGGACACCGTCGACGAGCTGGTCAGCGCCGTCGACGGCTACCTGCGCGCGGGCTACGCCCGGATCAAGCTGAAGATCGAACCGGGCTGGGACATCGAGCCGCTGCGAGCGGTCCGGGAGACGTTCGGCCCGGACCTCGCCCTGCAGGTGGACGCCAACACCGCCTACGGTCCGGCGGACCAGCCCCACCTGCGCCGGCTCGACGCCTACGGGCTGACGCTGATCGAGCAGCCGTTCGCCCCGGACGACCTGCTGTCGCACACCCGGCTGGCGGCCCGCATGGACACCCCGATCTGCCTGGACGAGTCGATCACCTCGGCCCGGGACGCGGCCACCGCCATCCGGCAGGAGGCCTGCTCGATCGTGAACATCAAGCCCGGCCGGGTCGGCGGGTACCTGGAAGCCCGCCGGATCCACGACCTGTGCCTGGCCAACGGCGTACCGGTGTGGTGCGGCGGCATGCTGGAGACCGGGCTGGGACGGGCGGCCAACCTGGCGCTGGCCGCGCTCCCGGGCTTCACCCTGCCCGGCGACATCTCGGCCTCGGCCCGCTACTACACCCGCGACATCACCGACCCCTTCGTCCTCCACGACGGCCGCCTGACCGTCCCCACCGGCCCGGGGATCGGCATCGTGCCCGACCCCGACGCCCTGGAGGCCGCCACCACCTCCACGGAAACCCTCACCGTCTGACCGGCCGTAGGGCCCCGGGCACCGCCGCGCGGCGCCCGGGGCTCCTCCCGGCCGGTCGGACCGCCCGAGCGAAAGGAACGCATCGGTGACCAGGAACGCCTCGGTGAACATGTCGGTGAACACGTCGGGGACAAGGAACGGCGAAGACCCGCGCCACTCCCCGCCCCCGGCAGGAAGCCGTCACCGGCGACGGTTCGCAACGGGGGGAACGCGCCGGCTCAGGAGGGCGATGGTGGTGACGGTGACCGCCGCACTCGCCCTCGGCGTGGCGGTGGCGGCTCCGGCGCAGGCCGCCCACGCCGGCGACGACCGCCCCGCCCCCGGCAGCCGACAGAAGGGTCTCGCACGGGAGCTGGACCAGGCCCTCGAGCGCGCCTCCGCCGATGTCGGCGACCCGGGAGTCCAGGCGGTGCTGATGAAGGACGGCCGCGTGGTCTGGTCGTCGAACCGGGGCACGGCGAACCTGGAGTCCCGAACGCCCGTCACCGACAGGACGCTGTTCTACTACGCCAGCTTCGGCAAGCAGGTCATCGCCGCGTTCGCCCTCCACCAGGTGGAAGCCGGCGTGCTCGACCTCGACACGCCGATCAGCACGTACCTGGGGGAGGAGGTCGCGGGTTCGCACGCCGTCACGGTGCGCATGCTGCTGACGCACACCAGCGGCTACCCGAACGTGTACGCCGACCCCGCTGTGGCGCCGCTCCTCCCGTTCGCGTCCCCGGGAGCCGAGGACCGGTACGACCCCGACCGGCCGTGGTCGTTCGCCATGCTCAACGCGGGCATCCGCGAACCGGTCGAGCCCGGTGCGCGCGAGGAGTACTCCAACACCGGCTACCTCGTGCTCGGCCGGGTGCTGAGCAGGACGGCGGGCGGTGACGAGGCGCTCGAGCGCGCCGTCCGGCGCTTCCTGGGGCGCGCGGGCGACGTCAAGCCGATGACGGAGGACCAGATCACCCTGCAGCGGTCCGAGCGCGCGCTGCGCCGGTTCGCGCACGGCTACCTCCAGCGGGACGACGGATCGCTGACCGACGTCTTCACCGCCTACGGCGCCACGGGCATTCCCACCGACCTGTACGGCATGCCGTTCACCGACGGGCTGTTCGCCGGCACCGCCCGCGGTGCCGCCCAGTTCCTGGACGCGCTCTTCGTCCGCGGCAGGCTCCTGTCGCCGAAGACCGTCGACGCGATGATCACGCCCTCACCGCAGTCGGCCGCAGCGGGCGGCAGCTACGGGATGGGCACGGACCGCGCCGTCGTGGGAGACCGGATCTGGCAGGGCCACCGCGGAGGCTACCCCGGGTTCACCGCGCAGGGCGCGACGGATCTCGAGCGCGGAGTGACGCTCGTCGTCGTGACGAACGGGTACGCCTTGCCGCGCTCTCCCGCGGACGTCATCTGGGAGCGGCTCGCCGAGACGTACGGGAGGGCCGCACGCTGAGCCCGCCCCGGCGGTCCCGGCGGTCCCGGGGGATCCGGCGGTCCCGGAGGATCGGCTACCGGAGGTTCGGCGGAGCGGCGCCCGCCGCCCGATCGACGTCCGCCGCCCGCTCTCGGGCCGCCATCACGTCCTCGCCGTGCTCGAAGGCCCAGGCGCCGAACGCCCCGATCGGCTCCAGCAGCGTCCGCCCCAGCCCGGTGAGGGAGTACTCCACGCGCGGCGGCGACCCGGCGTACGCACGGCGCTCCACCAACCCGTCGGACTGCAGCCGGCGCAGCGTCTCCGTCAGCACCTTGGGGCTGATCCCGCCGATCCGCCCGCGCAGCTCACCCGGACGCGCGGGCGCCTCCCGCAGCGCCCACACCACCACCGCGTTCCAGGTGTTGGCGAGCAGGTCGAAGGCGAGCCGGGCACGGCAGTCGGCGAGGAAGCCCTGATCAGTGGTCACTTACCAGATGGTGCCCGAGCGACCTCCTAGTGTCGTCCCGAATTCGACGCACGCCACCACAGGAGGCTGGACTGATGAGGATCGGAATCGCCGGCACGGGCACCATGGCACGGGCGCTGGGCACCCGCTGGGCGCTGGCCGGGCACGACGTCCTGGTGGGCGGGCGCGACACCGGCCGCGCCGCCGCGCTGGCGGAGCGGATCGGCGCCCGGGCGGGGACCCTGGAGGACGCGGCCCGGCACGGCCGGGACGCCGTGCTGCTGGCCGTGCCGTACGCGGCGGCGACCGGCGTGGTGGCGGCCCTGGGCGGCGCCGTACGGGGCCGCACGCTGATCGACTGCACCAACCCGGTGGCGCCCGGCTTCGTCCTGGAGACCGGCGGCGGCCCCTCGGCGGCCGAGCGCATCGCGGCCGCCGCGCCCGGCGCGTCCGTGGTCAAGGGGTTCAACCTCTGCCACGAGAGTGTGTGGGGCCTGACCCCGCCGGTCTTCGGCGGCCGCCCCCTCGCGGTGCCGCTCTGCGGCGACGACGAGGCGGCCCTCGACACGGTGCGCAGCCTCGTGCGCGACCTGGGCTGCGAACCGGTCAACGGGGGAGGACTCGACCGGGCGGGCCTGCTGGAGGCGACGGCGGCGTTCCTGATCGGCCTGTGGGTGGGCGAGGGCGTGGACGCCCAGGCGATCGCCCCGCCGCTGGAGTACGCGGGGGTGGGCGGGGCCTGACCGGCGCGGTCAGGCGTGGTGGTCGAACTCGCCGGATTTGACGCCGGAGAGAAGGGCGGCGAGGGCGGTGGGGGTGGTGCGGAGGATGAGGTGGGCCTCGTCGGACTCGCGGAGTTCGACCGCTCCGGCGACCGTGCGCACCTCCACGCACTCGTTGATTGCGGCGCTGTAGCTGGACTTCTGCCAGTTGGACTCAGGCATCGCTGTCTTCCGCTTCTAGCCTTGCGCCCCTCGCCCAGGCAGGGCGAGGGGAGCGGAGGGGAACTGTCAGGCGTGGTGGTCGAACTCGCCGGATTTGACGCCGGAGAGAAGGGCGGCGAGGGCGGTGGGGGTGGTGCGGAGGATGGTGTCGCCTTCGTCGGACTCGCGGAGTTCGACCGCCCCGGTGACCGTGCGCACCTCCACGCATTCACTAGAAGCCCCGCTGTAGCTGGACTTCTGCCACTTGGAGTCACGCATACTTGCCTCGCATTTCATCCCCGATGGATCGAATGAATTCCCGCGACTCGGCCTCGGAGAGGGCTGCGGAGTTCAGATGCTCGAAGACGCTCCGGTGGCGGCTCAAGCCCGCCTGGGCGTCGAAGAACATGCAGCCAGCCACAGTATCCATCTGGAGTGTGGCGAGCTCAGGCACTGGTCCTTCGACGAACATGATGTTCTCGCCGCAGCCTGGGAACGTGTCGAGGTCGAACGGTACTACGCGTACTGAGACTCGGCCGGTCAGCGAGTCATCGATGAGGTGATCGAGCTGGTCGGCGAGCACTCGGGGCCCTCCGAACTGCATTCGCAGCGCCGCTTCATGGATGAACGAGAAGTAGGGAACCCCGTTCTCGCGGACAGTGCCCTTTCGCCGCATGCGGAAGGCGGTCCTCGCGTCGAGGTCGTGGCTGGGGATGAAGGGAGCGAAGCGGGAGAACACTGCTGCCGCATAGGCCTCGGTCTGCTGTAGCCCGGGAAGGTATGTCGTGGCCCAGGTCGAGATGCTGTGAGCGTTCGCCTCAAGCTCGGCGATCTCCAGAAAGTCAGTGGACAGGATCCCTCGATACTCCTCCCACCAGCCCTTTCCACGCTCCAAGGTCATGGCGGCCAGCGCGTCGACCAAGGGCCGGTTGTCACACATGCATACAGACGCGATGGTCCGCAGTCGCTCCGCGCTGATTCCGCCCTTCCCACTCTCCATCTGTGTGATCTGTGCGGGCTGGATACCGAGTTCGCGTGCGAGTTGACTGCCGCCGAGGCCGGCCTGCTCCCGCATCCTCCGCAGCTCGGTCCCGATCCGCCGTTGGCGAAGGGTGGGGTTCGGTCGTAGCGCCATGATGACCAGTCTGCCGCAGGCCGGGACGGTGGGATGCCACGATCGGGGGAACCTCCTCCAGAGTCGGCTCAAATTTGAGACCGCCTGCGCTATGGTCGGTATCACGCCGATCCGACGGAGCGTCAGCAATGCCTGTCGGCAGACACCGCAGAGCAGCCACGTCCATCTCCACCGGCCTTGCTCACGGCGACCCATGCTCCGCCGGTTCCTCCCCACTCACGCCTCGGGAGAACTCCCATGCGTCACATCAACACCCCCACCATCGCCATCGCGCGGCAGACCCTCCGCACCACCATGACCCGCGTCGGCTGGTCCCCCTCCGCCATCTCCGACGCGCAGCTCGCCCTGTGCGAGCTGCTCGTCAACGCCTGGCGCCACGGGGACACCCCCGCCCCGCTCGTCCAGGTCATCTCCACCAACGGCAACCTCCGCGTCTCGGTCACGGACCAGAGCCCGATCCTCCCCGTCACCCCACCGCTGTCCCTGCTGGCCGAGTCCGGCCGGGGCCTCCAGCTGGTCGAGGCCCTCACCCACCGCTGGGGCGTCGACTCCCACGAGCGCGCCAAATCCGTCTGGTTCGAGCTGGACGGTGCCGCGTGATGTCCCGCCGCCACCCGATGCTGCCGACCGACCCCCGGATCCGGCACTACACCGAGGACCACATCCGCACCCTCCTCGCCGAAGTCCAGGAACGCGGACGGAAGTTCGGGCTGGTCTTCCCGTCGGCCTCCACCGACAGGACCATCGACGGCCGCGTCCTCGTCCGCTTCGGCACCGCGCCGGCCTCGACCCTGCTCAACCTCCTCGTCCTGCTCCTCGACGCCGAACGCGAACTCCCGTGCGGTTCCTGATCGGGACGGCCTTCGCCGTCCTCCTCGCCCTCGCCTTCGCGACCGTCGCCCTGGGCGTCGTCACCGCCCTCCGCACGACCCCGCCCGACGAGGACGCCTGACCCACCACCCGCCGGCCCCCGCCGCCCACGCGCCGGGGGCCGCGGCGCCGCTTCGAGCCCGGCGGCGCACCGGAAGGGCGGTTCGCCGGGAAACGCCGGACAAGACGGCAGCGGACACCGGATGCTGGTGGCCGCGTCAACTCCGAGCGCCGGAAGGCGCATGCCGAGTGACAGGAGAGGCAGCCATGGGCCTAGAGTTCTTCGGAATCGACCCTGAGACCAACGAGGAAGGCTCGCCCACCGTCTGGGCGGACGTTGCTCGGCGTCGGCTCGTGATCCAGAGCGACACCGTCACCGGGGTCGAGTTCGCGGAGGTCAGCGAGACCGAGTGGGTTGCCGGCCACAAGGTCGGTGTACCTGCCCACGAGTCCGTGATCAGCATCCCCGAGCGAATGATCCCCTTCATCAGGAGGGCCTGCGATGCCATCGAACGTGCCGGACTTCAGGACCCTCCTCCGGGAGACGAAGAAGTCGGCCGTGCATCTGGAGATGCGTGATCAGTACAGCGTCACCGACGAGGCCGACCAGTTCGCCGCGTGGAAGGCCGGGCACCGGTACTCCGTGGAGAACCGGGCCGAGTGGTGGCATCCGTTCCACGACTTCGTGGTGGAGACCGTCGCCCGTGGGGTGACCATCCGGCGCGCCCGGATCGTGTCGGAGCCGGTGTCCGAGTACATCCGCTACGAGCACTCCCACACGTTCACCAACATCGCGGCCGGCGAGGAGATCCGATGGCTGCCCCGAAGCCGGGCACTGGACCTCGCGTTGCCGGGAGCCGACTTCTGGATGTTCGACAGCCAGATCGTGCGGTTCAACCTGTTCACCGGTGACGGCGAGTGGGCGGATCCCCGGAACGTGATGACGGAGGAGCCGGCCGTTGTGGAACTGTGTACGAAGGCTTTCGAGGCTGTGTGGGAACGGGCAGTACCCCACGAGGACTTCGAGGTCTGAGTCGGTTCCGAACCACCGGGTGGGCAGCACATGTCATCGTCGCCTTCGTCCAGTGTCGTCGCAGCGCGGAAGGCCGTCGCCGACCAGTTGGTCGAGATCCGCAAGGACGCCGGGCTCAACGGTGGTGAGCTCTCCGTCCTGTGCGGTTGGCACCCGGCCAAGACCTCTCGCATCCAGTCCGGCACGGCCGCTCCCTCGGAGGGCGACATAAGAGCCTGGTGCACCGCCTGCGGGGCCGACGACCGGATCCCCGACCTGATCGCGGCATCGCGCGCCGCCGACTCGATGTACCAGGAGTGGAGGCGCCGGAACGGCTCCGGCATGAGGCTCGCCCAAGAGAGGGTCATCGGCGACTACGAGCGCACGAGGCTCTTCCGGATCTACGTGTCGAACGTGCTCCCCGGCCTCTTCCAGACCGCCGGGTACGCGACGGCGCTCCTGCAGTCCATCACGGACTTCCAGGGCACGCCGAACGACGTGGCGGCAGCCGTACCGGCGCGTCTGGCGCGGGCGCGGCTCATGTACACCGGGGCACGGCGGTTCGCGGTGCTGATCGAGGAATGGGTGTTGCGCACCAGGATCGGCAGTGCGGAGGACATGGCCGCCCAGCTCGGCCACCTGCTCACCCTGATGTCGCTGCCGTCCGTCTCCATCGGGATCATCCCGGCCGGCTGCCCGCGCGCCGTCTGGCCCCTTGAGGCCTTCTACGTGTTCGACGACCGACGGGTGGTGGTGGAGACCCTGACGGCGAAGGTCAACGTGCTTCAGCCCCGGGAGATCACGGACTACATCCGGGCCTTCGGGGGCCTGTCCGACATGGCCGTGTACGGGGCGGAGGCCAGGGCGCTGACTGCCGCCGCCCGTGCCTCCTTCGAGTGATGAACCGCAAGAAGGCGCAAGTTCGTTGAACGCGTTGCGCCGACGTCCCTACGGTCTGTCACGTACTCACCGCATCCTCCCGCCCCGACTGTGGCGGGAGGGCGGCAGCACGGCGACGACGAGGAGGTCGGCATGGACATCGACGGAGGCCACGGCGGCGGAGGAACAGGTGGCGGCGAGGGGGACAAGCACCCCGGAACCCCGTGGACGCCGCCGTCCGACCCGCCGTCCCCTGACGGCACCACGCCGCCCGGCGACGGGGAACACCGCAAGTGACGCTCGCACCCGAGCAGCAGGGCCGCCCCGCGCCGGGGCGGTCCTTCCCCGTCGCCGACGCCTGGGCGCCGGCCTTCGACGCCGTCCCACGCGAGCTGTTCCTGCCGGACCTGGTCTGGGCGCACGACATGGCCACCGGCACCAGCCGCCCCGTCGACCGGACCGCGGACGAGGCCGGCTGGCGGGCGGCGGCCGCCGCGGACATCCCGATCGTCACCCAGTGGGACGACGGCGCACACCGGGGCGTCGAACCCGGCACGGTCCCGACCAGTTCCGCCTCGATGCCCTCGCTGGTCGCCTCCATGCTGGACGACCTCCAGGCCGAGCCGGGGATGCGGGTGCTGGAACAGGGCACCGGCACCGGCTGGAACGCCGCCCTGCTCGCCCACCGGCTCGGCGACGCGAACGTGACCACGATCGAGATCGACCCACAGCTCTGTGCCCGGGCCCGGACCGCGCTGGAGCGGTCCGGCCACCGGCCGCGGGTCGTCTGCGGGGACGGCGCCCTCGGCTGGAGGAACGGGGCGCCGTACGACCGGGTCACCGTCACCTACGGGCTGCGCGCCGTCCCACGGGCATGGGTCGAGCAGACCCGCCCCGGCGGCCTGATCCTGGCGCCGTTCGGCACCCACTACTCCAACGCCGACGCCCTGGCGCGCCTCACCGTCCACGGCGACGGCACCGCGTCCGGCCCGTTCCTACGGCCGGTGGAGTTCATGAAGATGCGCTCCCAGCGCCTGCGGTGGCCGCGGAACCCGGCTGCGGGCGGCACGGTCACCGAGAGCGCCACCGCCGCCGTCCTGCCGTCGCACGGCAGGTTCGACCCGTTCCCGTTCGCCGTCGGCCTGCGCCTGCGCGACGTCGTCCACGCGGTCCAGCCGCACGACGACGGGGCCCGAACCCTGTGGCTCTACTCCCTGACCGCCCCGGCCTGGGCCGCCGTGACCTTCCGCGAGGGCGAGGACGCGCACCAGGTCCGCCAGTACGGCGCCCGCCGCCTGTGGGAGGACTTCGAGCAGGCCCTCACCTGGTGGCACGAGGCGGGCGCGCCCGGCGTCGAGCGCCTCGGACTCACCGTCACCCCGCACGGCTGGCACGCCTGGTTGGACGACTGCGCCCAGCCACTGTGACCGCCCGGCGCCGCGAGCCCGCCTCGCGGCGCCGGGCCCCTCACCACCACCGCACGGGAAGCCCCGACGGGCCCCGCCGGCCCGCCCACCCACGACGCCGGGGGAAGCACACCCGCGGTCAGCCGGTGGTGAGGTGGGCGGTGAAGAACGCGGCGAGCTTGTCGACGGCGGGGGCGACGTACTGCTCGCGGTCGTAGAGGTCGACGTGGCCGGCGCCCTCGATGCGGTGGAGCTCCTTGGGGCCCGTGGCGCGCTGGTGGGCCTCGACGGCCATCCAGGCGGTGACGGCGTGCTCGCCGATGATCTGGAGGATCGGGCGGGGGCCGATCAGCGGGACGGCGAGGAAGGCGTCGTGCAGGGCCATCCGGTCGACGCTCTCCCACGCGAGGGTCTTCGCGGAGCGTTCGTGCCGCCCGCGCGGGGTGCAGTAGTACGCGAAGCCGTCGGCGCCGTGCCGGCCGCCGAGCGCGAGGGCCTGCTCGGCGGTCTCCGGGAACACGCTCAACGCCCCGGGGTCCTCGCCGCGCGCGGCGGCGCTGCGGGCCGCCGCGGCCGCCTCCAACAGCGCCCGGAAGACGGCCGGGTCCTGGGCGCCGTCGGCGCCGAGGCGGAACTGGCGGGCGGGCTCGGCGGTGGACACCGCGGCCACGGCCCTGACCCGCGGGTCCGCGCCGGTCGCGGCCAGCGCGTAGGCGCCCGAGGCGCAGATGCCCAGCAGGCCGATCCGCTCGGCGTCGACCTCGTCGAGGGCCGTGAGGTAGGAGACCGCGGCCTTGAAGTCCTCCACCCGCTGGGCTGGGTCCTCCAGCCCCCGCGGCAGACCGCCCGACTCGCCCTGGAAGGCAGCGTCGAAGGCGAGGGCGACGAAGCCGCGCTCGGCCATCCGCCGCGCGTAGGTGCCCGACGCCTGCTCCTTGACGCCGGTGCCGGGGTGGCCGACCACGAGCGCCGGCCGCGGGCCCGGCGCCGGCGCCGACGGGGTGTAGAGGTGGCCGGCGAGGCTGAGGCCGGCGCTGTCGAAACGGACGGTGGTCCGGGGCATGGGGAACTCTCCAACGAGACGGTGGCGGGGGGCGTGACGTACCCGCACGAGGCCCGGGGCCCCGCCCTGCCGGGCACGCCTCCACGGTCCGTCACCCGCCGCCCGCGCGGCAGAGCCGGATCCGTGCCCGGGAAAGAACCTGCCCCCCTCGGACCCCTGCCGCCACCCTCCCGGCACGACGACACTGGACGCCATGACCTCGGACTCCGACCCCCGGGCGCTGGGCGCCTTCCTCAAGGCCCGCCGGGCCCAGCTGACCCCGCGGGAGTGCGGCCTCCCCGAGACGGGCACGCCCCGCAGGGTCGCCGGGCTGCGCCGCGAGGAGGCCGCCGGGCTCGCCGCCATCAGCGTGGACTACTACACACGACTGGAACAGGGCCGGGTCCGGGCGTCCGCACCCGTGCTCGGCACGCTGGCCCGCGCCCTGCGCCTGGACGACGACCAGCAGAGGTACCTCTACGAGCTCGCCGGCCGCACCGACGCCCGCCCGCGTCCCCGCCGGCCCGTCCAGCGCCCGCGCCCGGCCATGGGGCGCCTGCTCGACCAGCTCACCGGCACGCCCGCGCTCGTCCTCGGCCAACGCCTGGACGTCCTGGCCTGGAACCCCGCCGCCACGGCCCTCTACACCGACTTCGCCGTCGTCGCGGCCCACCGGCGCAACTACCTGAGGCTGCTGTTCACCGACCCGGTGGTCCGGCGGCTGCACCGCGACTGGTCCCACGACGCCCGGCAGGCCGTCGCCGCGCTGCGCATGGAAGCCGCGGCCGACCCCGACGACCCCGCCCTGGCCCGACTCGTCGGCGACCTGTCCCTCCAGGACGCCGACTTCCGCACCTGGTGGGCCGAGCACCGGGTCAACAGCGCCGGCCACGGCACCAAGCACTACCGCCACCACCTGGTGGGGGACCTCACCCTCGACTGCGACACCTGGGCCAGCCCGGACGGCTCCGGGCAGCGCCTCATGGTCCTGACCGCCGAAACCGGCAGCCCCTCCCACGACGCCCTGCGCTTCCTCACCTCGTGGACCGCCGCCCGGCCGCCGGCCGCCGAGCGTGCGGAGCCCCCGGTGTGGTGAGCCCCCGGTGTGGTGAGCCCCCGGAGTGGGAAGTCGGACCCGCCGACTTCCCACTCCGGGGGCTCCCGCCGCCGTCGCCGCCGGGGGTCAGTAGCCGGCGTTCGCCCGGTCGTTGAACCAGCCGGGCAGGTTCGGCCACCACTCGCCGGCGCCCGCGTCGAAGGTCAGGCCGTCGCCGGACAGGTGCACGACCTGGCCGGAGTGGGCGGACCAGCTCCTCAGCGAGGAGACCTTGTGGTTGACCAGGACGGGGAAGACCGTCCAGGTCCCGATCGGGAACTCCCAGCAGTCGCCGGAGTAGTTGTAGTCGGTGAACACCTGCGCGTACCCCGCCTGCCCGTAGTGGACGCAGTTGCCCGCCGCCTGGGCGCCGGGCGCGGCGGCGACGCCCAGCACTCCCGCCGCGGTGGTGAGGGCGGCGACGATCCCGGCCTTGAGCCGGGGCTTCCTGGGTATCGCGGGCATCTCGGTCTTCTCTCGTGGCGGGGCGGGCTGCTGTCGCAGATGATGATGGTCGGTCACCCGGCCGGCGTCCAGGAGCTGTTCAGGGTGTGGACCGGTCCCTGGCCGGCTCCTGGACGGCGGCGGCGACCACCCGGCGGTGGCTAGCCGACGCTGACGGCGGACCAGGCCGCGGCGACCGCGTTGTACTCGGTGCTGCCGGTGCCGTACAGGTCGCGGGCCGCGTTCAGGGAGGCGGTGCGGGCGTCCTTGTAGGTGGTGGTGGAGGTCATGTAGACGGTCAGCGCGCGGTACCAGATCCTGGCGACCTTCTGGTTGCCGACGCCCGTCACGGTGGAGCCGTTACAGGTGGGGCTGTTGTAGGCGACGCCGTTGACGGTCTTGCTGCCGCTGCCCTCGCTGGCGAGGTAGAACCAGTGGTTGCCGACGCCCGAGGAGCGGTGCACGTCGAGGCCGCCGACCGTGCTGCTCCAGCAGTCCGCCGAGCGGCCGTCCAGCGAGGGCTTGTCGAAGCGGCGCAGCCAGGGCGGGGTGGACTGGTCGCTGAAGAGGTAGTCGGGGGTGTCGATGCTGTTGTCGGCGTACCACTCGACCATGGTGCCGAAGATGTCGCTGGTGGCCTCGTTGAGGCCGCCGGACTCGCCGCTGTAGCGCAGGTTGGCGGTGGCGGCGGTGACGCCGTGGGTCATCTCGTGGCCCATGGTGTCGAGGTCGACCTGCTCCGGGTCGGTGGTGCCGTTGCCGTCGCCGGTCATCATGCAGAAGCAGGTGTTGGACCACACGGCGTTGTCCCACCGGGTGCCGACGTGGACGAAGACGGTGGCGGCCGCACCGTCGTTCCGGATGCCGTTGCGGCCGTGGACGTTCTTGTAGTAGTCGTACGTCCAGGCGGTGTTGGCGTGGGCGTCGACGGCGGCGGTGGAGCGGTCGGTGGAGAACTTCCTCCCGTCGCCCCAGACGTTGGTGGTGCTGGTGAACCTGGTGCCGGAGCTCGCCGTGAGGGAGCCGTAGGCGACGTTGTTCGCGTCCTTGGTGACGTGGCCGCGGACCGGGTCGGTGAGGGTGTAGCCGCCGGTGATCGGGGTGGTGTCGATGCTGATCTTGCCGGTGTACTCGGAGTTCCCGGTGCCGGTCGCCTGGGGGTCGGCGTCGTAGGCCTCGATCGGCTCGTCGGTGACGGCGTCGGTGACGACGACCCGTCCGGCGGGCTGGCCGTGGTCGCCGCTGCCCCGGACGGTGGTGCGCCAGGCCAGGCGGGGCGTGCCGTCGGCGGCCCAGACGACCAGTTCGGGGGTGCTGACGGCGCCCTGGACGCCGGGGGAGGCGGCGAGCGCGTGCGCGGCGCCGGCCTGGGCGGGCACCGCGGGGACGGTGGACTTCACGGACGGGTCGTGGGCGGCCGCCCGGCTGGAGCCGTTGAACCCGCCCCTGGCGTCCTGGTGGACGACCAGGTCGCCGCCGACCACCGGCAGGCCCTGGTAGGTGCGGTCGAAGCGCACGTGCGAGGCGCCGTCGGCGTCGAGGACGACGTCGGTGGGCAGGAGGTCCTGGCTCGGACCGAAGCCGAACACCTCGGCGTGGTCGGTGACGTTGACGACGGCCCGGGCGATCGCGGTGTCCCGCGGGCCGGGGGCGGGGGAGGCGGAGGCCGCGGTGGTGGGGATCGTGAGGGCGGCGAGGGCGGCGACGACCGCCACGGCCAGGGCCGCGCGGCGGGGGCGGGGGAAGGGGGTGGTGCGCACTCTGGCTCCAGGTGGTAGCGGTGCGGGAGAAGAGCTACCACCGAGAGTGACGACGCCCCGTCAGCTCTGCCAGAGGATGGGACATAACGTTGCCAAGTCGTGCTTTCGTGTCCAAAGTTGTGGAACGGCACGAATCAACCCACGCTTCCGCCGCGGCGGTCGAACACCGCTCGGCGGGGACGCCCCGCGGGGAACGCCGCCCCGCGGATCGTGGCAGGCCTGTTGCGCACGAAGTGACGCAGCTCACAGCCGTCCGACGGCGGGCATGATCGACTCGACCGATGCGCCAGTCCGACACACCCCGCCGCCCGCTGACGGGCCGTCACGCCGCCGCGCCCGCCCTGGCCGCCGCGACCGCCGCCCTGCTGCTCACGGGCTGCGGCACCACGGTGACCACCGGCTCCGGCGGCGGCGCCCCGGAGGCCTCCGGCACCCCCGGGGCCTGCGGCACCCCGACGCCGCGTCCGACGGGCGCCGGGGCGGAGCCGACCGGGCGCGCCCAGGGCGGAGTGCGGATCACCTCCGTCGGCCCGGCCTGCGCCGAGTACGAGGTGACCAACCCGAACGGCGAACCGCACGACGTCACCGTGGTGTTCAGCCTCCGCTCGGCCGAGGGGGCCGCGCTGGACAACCTCTCCCGGACCGTCACCGCGCTGGCCCCCGGCGCCACCGAGAAGGGGCGGATCGACCTGAACGGGACACCGGGCCGGCTCGGCGAACCCGCCCTCCCGAGCGAACCCGCCCTCCCGGGCCGGCCCACCCCGCGGCCCGGCCCCCGCGCGACCAAGGCGGAGATCCTCCGGGTCCGCAGCGTCCCCACCGCCGAGGCACCCGGCGCCGCCGGCACCTGCCCGCCCTCCGGCCTGCGGCTGTACGCCGACGAGGGCGACGCCGCGATGGGCCTGCGGGTGGTCGGCCTGCACCTGCGCAACTGCGGCACCGCCACCGTCACCCTCGACGGCTACCCCCAGGTGCAGCCGCTCGACCTCGACCGCAAACCCCTGGACGGGGTGCGCGTCCTGCGCGGCGGCGCCGAGATCGCCACCGGCACCGGCGCCGACGCCCCGCCCCAGAAGTTCGCCCTGCGCCCGGGGGAGGGCGCCCGCTCCACCCTGGTGTGGCGCAATACCACCGAACTCGGCCCCGAACCGCTCAACGCCCCCTACGTCCGGGTACGCGCCACCCCCGACGCGGCCCCCGTGACGGTCGCCCCGGAACTCGACCTCGGCACCACGGGCCGCCTCGGCGCCGGCGCCTGGGTCAGGGAGGACGCGAACGAGCAGCGGCCGTCGACGCCCCCGAGGCCGTGACGACACTGTGATCGGACCGTCGTCGAGCGGCGCGACCAAGATCACTACCGTACGTCGGTATGCATCACACCGATCCTGACCCGAAGCCCCTGCAGGACGCGGTCGGCCAGAGCGTCTTCGCCCACGAGTCCGCCCGCTGACCCGGCCGGCCCGACCCGGCAGGCCACGTCGGTTGCGGCGGCCCGCGCGGAGCCGGCGGCCCGGCACGCTCCCCCGTGGCGTGCCGGACCGCCGGCCTGGAAACGGAACTCGGCGTTCCGCCGCGCGGTGTTCCCAGGAGGAGCATGTCAGGGCGGCGCCCCCGCCGTGTTGGCACCGGGTGGACAGTTGTTGGCACCGGGTGGACTGCTCCGGCTTTCCCGCCCGCCCGTGCGGACGGCGTGCTGGCCGGGTGCCCGCGGCGTGGGGGTTCCGCGCCCGCCCGTGACGGCCCCTACGGCTGCCCGGCCCCGGCCAGGGCCCGGCGGCGGTGCTCGCGGGGCGAGAGGCCGTACGCGGTCCGGAAGGCGCGGCTGAACTCGGCGGCGCGGGGCAGCCCGCAGCGGGTGGCGACGGCGTGCACGGGCAGGGCGCGCAGCGCGGGGTCGGCGAGGTCGCGGTGGGCCCGCTCCAGCCGCCGGCGGCGGACGAAGGCGGCGACGGTCTCGCCGTCGGACTGCCGGGTGAACAGGCGGTGCAGGTAGCTGACGGAGATGTGGTGGGCGGCCGCGATCACGGCGGGCGTCAGCTCGGGGTCGTGCAGGTGGCGTCCGATGAAGGCCCGGACGTTCTCGACCAGGGCCCGCTGCCGGGTGTCGTCGGGCACGGCGGCCTCGGCGTCCAGTTCCCGGGCGAGCCAGGCGGACACCAGGTCGACCACGACCCCGCCCAGCCGGGGCGTCTCGACGGGGCCCAGGAGGGCCGCCTGCCGGTCGAGGCCGACGAGGAACTCCGAGAGCAGCGCGCAGGTGCCCTCCCGGGAGGAGAAGCCGCGGCCCAGCAGCTCGCGCACCCGGTGCGGCGGCAGCGGCAGCAGGGCGGCGGGGAAGTCCACGCCGACGGCCTCGATCCGGCGCTCCGCGGGGGCCCGGCCGCGGGTGTCGAAGGCCCGCAGGTCGAACGGGTGGGAGCTGTCGAGCATGTGCAGGTTGCCCGGCCCGAAGGTCTCGGTGCCCCCGGTGTCGCGGGTCAGGGCGAAGCTGCCGTCGAGCAGCAGGGTCAGGTGGAACACCCCCCGGTCCGAGCGCCGTACCCGGCGGGCGGTGCGCTGGAAGCGGGTCGGCGGGAAGGAGGTCCGCAGGAGGGTCACCGGCCCGAGCTCCAGGCGCCGCATCTCCGCCCGGAAGTCGTCGCGGTGGACGCTGGTCACCTCGCTGTCCCGGGTGCGGCTGACCAACTCCCGCCAGCAGTCGAACCGTTCCTTCTCGGGCACGCCCTCGCTGCGGAACGCGCTCTCCGGGCTCGTGGCCACCGTCCGTCCTTCCCTTCCGGGGTCCGTCCCCTTCCCGCCCGGCCGGGCTCCCCTTCCCCACCGGTTGTCACCGGCTCCTCGCAGCCGGTGACACCGAAACCTACAAGGTCAGACCGGGTGCGCCGCGCCCGGCCCCGGGCTGCGGCCGCCCGCCGCGGCACCCCCGGTGAACCGCCCGCCGCCCGGCCCCCGTTGGCATGAACGCGGGGACCTGGTGGTCCCGCTCCCATCCCGGACGGTGGGCGGGCCCCGGGCCCGTACGGCCGTCGACGACACCGTGCCGCGGCCGGCCCAGAGCGCGCCGCAGCGGAAAGAGGGGAACGATGAGGAAGAACCGGACGGTCGGGCGCGCCCTGTCCCTGGTCGGCGCCGCGCTGGCGCTGGCCTCGGTCACCGGGCTGATGACGGCCACCAGTGCCTCGGCCGCCGACGACTGGAGCTGCGCGCGCAACCCGCGCGGCTGGGACCACATGAACTAGGTGCGCCTGCAGAACGACGCCAACGTCGTCGTCTACCGGCCGCACGACGGCAGCAGCCCCTGGACGCCGGTCTGGTCCTCGTACAACGGCCGCGTCGGCACCTGCTGACAGCCGCCGGGCCCGGGGAGTCGGTGGGCGGTTTCCCCGGGTGATCCGGCACCGTCCGTCGCGCCCGTCGGAGCCGACGGCGACCTCGACGCCGTCCCCGTTGGCATTGCGTCGAGGCCCGCACTCCGGTCGTCAGCGCAGCAGCACCCGCAGGCTGAGCAGTCCCCGGTGCCGCGGGTTCTCCTGCCACCGCGCGGCCGCGGCCGGTTCGGCCAGGCGCAGGGCCGGGAAGCGGCGCAGCAGTTCGCTGAAGGCGACCTCGGCCTGGAGCCGGCCCAGTTGTGCGCCGAGGCAGTGGTGGATGCCGTGGCCGAACGCGAGGTGGCGGGTGGCGTCCGGGCGGGTGATGTCGAAGCGGTCGGGGTCGGTGAAGACGGCCGGGTCGCGGTTGGCGGCGAGCAGCGCGATCTGGACGAACTCGCCGGCCGGGATCGTGGTGCCGGCGATGGTCACCGGCTCGGTCGTGCGGCGGAGCGACGCGATGCCGAACGGGCTCTCGTAGCGCAGGACTTCCTCGATCGCGCCGGGAAGGAGCCGCGGATCCGCGCGCAGCGCCGCGAGTTGCTCGGGGTGGCCGAGCAGGGCGTGGACGCCGTTGGCGATCAGGTTGACGGTGGTCTGGTGGCCGGCGATCGCGAGCAGGAACGCCATCGAGGTGATCTCGGCCCCGGTCAGCCGGTCGCCCTCCGCCTGGGCGGCGAGCAGGTCGGAGATCAGGTCGTCGCCCGGGTGGGTGCGCTTGTGGTCGACCAGGGCGCGCAGGTAGTGCGCCATGCCCTCGGCGGTCTCCACCGAGACCTCGCCGTCCGCCCCGCCGCCGTCCTGCGGGCCGGCCTCGACCGCGTGGCCCCGGACCTGGAGGTTCTCCCGTTCGGCCTGCGGCGCGCCGAACAGCTCGAAGACCACCGCGAGGGGCAGCGGCAGTGCGAACTCGGCGATCAGCTCGGCCGATTCGAGCCCGTCCAGCCGGTCCAGCAGTGCGCCGACGTGGCGCTCGACCATCGGCCGCAGGGCCGCCACCCGCCGCCCGGTGTACGCCTGCCGGACCAGCTTGCGAAGCCGGGAGTGCTCCGGGGGGTCGGAGTTGAGCATGTGCGTCATCAGGTCGCGGCCCGGGCCGCCCTCGGAGTTCCCGACGTGCCGGGCGAACGCCTCGGTGACGGCCTTCTTGCTCAGCCGGGGGTCGGCGAGGGCGGCCCGGCACTCGGCGTGGCCCGTGACGACCCAGCCTTCGAGCCCGGCCGCGCCGCCGAACCGGACCTTGCGGACGCCGCCCTCGGTGCGCCAGCGGCGGTACGCGGAGTGCGGGTCGGCGTAGAACCGGCCGTCGGCGAACTCCGTCCCGGCGGCCCCGCGTTCGGCGCCCCGAAGGTCGGTGCGCGGGTGGTCAGCGGGCATCGCGTGCCTTCAGGACGCGGACCTCGCTGACGCCGAGCAGGCCGAGCAGCGGCACCTTGGCGGTGCGCTGCCCGGGGTCGACGACCAGGCCGGCCTCCCGGATCCGGTCCAGCAGCAGTTCGGCGAGCGGCATCACCATGTGCCGGCCCCAGCAGCGTTCGGAGGAGTGCCCGAACGGCAGGTAGCCGGGAGTGGCGTCCGGGTCGAGGTGGTCCCAGCGCTCCGGGCGGAACTCCTCCGGGGCCTCCCACAGCGCCGGGTCGCGATGGGAGAGCAGCGGCAGCACGAGGACGTCGTCGCCCGCGCCGATCCGCGGGTCGAGCGCGGGGTACTCGGGCGATGCGCGGCGCAGGATGTTCCACGACGGCGGCAGCAGGCGCAGTGACTCGAGGATGATGTTGCGGTTCGGCGTGCTGTCGTCGAACGGCGCGCCGAGCCAGAGCGCGTTCGCGACCAGGGTGGAGATGGTGAAGCAGACGGGTGCGGCGGCTCGGCGGTACATGCCCATCGCGTACCGGCGGTCCTGGTAGCCGGGCGCCTTCGCGGCCAGCTTCCCGAGTGCGGTGAGGTCGTCGCCGGGCTTGGGCCCGCCGGGCAGTGCGGCGCCGACCGAGATCACCAACCAGGTGAGCAGCGGCGTCAGTTCGAGGTTGCGGCTCATCAGGATCCGCAGCCGGCGCGGGTCCCGGCCGAGGATGAGGTCGCGCAGGAAGAGGTGCCCGGTGAGCGGCCACGGACCGGACAGGTCGATGTTCCGCGGCAGCGGGGCCTTCAGCGCCTCGCGCACGTCGCTGCCGATCGTCCGCGTCACCGAGGACGCCTCGGTGCGGCTGATGGAACGTCCGTGCAGCGGTTTGAACGTGGGCCGTTCGATCTCGGTGGCGCGCCGCGCGGCGAGGATCCGGTCGGTGAGCGCGGGCCCGGCGACCCCGATCGTGTCGGGTTCGAGCCGGACGGCGTCCTTGCCCAGATGGTCCCTGAGCAGGGCCTCGAGCCGGGGGGAGAGCACGGTGTTCCGCGCACGGGCGGAGGCGGGTGAGAGTGCCATGTGAGGTCTCCGAGACATTGCCGGGGCCGGTCTCCGCCCCCGCCCCGGCCCGGTCTCCCGGCGGAGGCCGCGAGCGGGCGGAGGCGGGGGCGGATCAGCTGTTCAGGTACCGGAGGTACCGATCGGCCGGCTTAGTACCAGATGTACCAGGCGCTGGCCTTCAGGCTCTTCTTGGCGAAGGACGCGTCACGGATGGAGAACAGGATCTTCATCATTTGGGTCTCCCTTGGTTGCCAGGTGGCTGAGTGGACGTAAGGCCGCTCTGCAGTTGCCCTACGGACCTCTCCACGCGGCCGGGCCCCCACCGGGTTCACTCCGGCAGCGCCGCTCGGCGGGGGACCCGCGGAAGACGGGGGCCCCGGACTGCTACGGCCGGCCGGCGTCCGGGGCACCGAGGGCGAGGGTGAAGCTGAACCGGTCGCCGCGGTAGAGGGTGCGCACCTGCTCCAGCGGACGCCCCGCCGCGTCCAGGCTGCGGCGGTGCAGCAGCAGCATCGGCAGCGCCGGCGGGGTGCCGATCAGCAACGCCTCGCGCGGGGTGGCCAGCACCGTCTCGATCCGCTCGTCGGCCGCGCCCAGGCGCACCCCGTGCTCGCGCAGGTAGCCGTAGAAGGACCCCTCGGGGTCGAAGTCCCGCTCCAGCGCGGGCACCCGGGCGACCGCCACGTACGTGGACTCCAGCCCGACGCGCTCCTCGTCCGCGCGCAGCACCCGCTCCAGGTGCCACAGCGGCTCGCCCTCGGCGACCTCCAGCAGCCGGGCCGTCGACGCGTCGGCGGGCAGCCGCTCCAGGGCGATCAGGGTGCGGCCGGGGCGCAGGCCCTGGCGCGAGAGGCCCTCGGTGTAGCTGCTCAGCGACAGCGGCTGCTCGATCTTCGGCCCGGCCACCACCGTGCCCCGGCCCAGGCGGCGCAGCCGGCCCTCCAGCAGCAGCTCGCGCAGCGCCTGGCGCACGGTGGCCCGGGCGACGCCGTGACGCTGCGCCAGGTCGGCCTCGGTGGGCAGCCGCCCGCCCGGGCCCAGCTCGGCGATCAGCTCCTCCAGGCGGGCCTTGACCAGGTAGTACTTGGGCACCCGGCCGTGCTCGGGAACGCCGGCGCGGGCGGGTTCGGGGCCGGGCCGGGGGATGGGGCGGTTCACCGCGCAAGCCTACCGAGCGAGCGTCCTCCGGGCCGACTCCCGTCCGGTCGATCCCCGTACGGGCCGAGCCCGCGCCCCCGCGCCGAAGATCACGAAAACGTAACGGGTCTGGTCTGAATTTCGGCGGTTGTTCATACAACCGTGGACTCGGTGAGGGCGGCCCCTCGTCCGCCCGCCCCATCCTCACTCCCGGTGCAACCGCACCGCGCCGCCGACCAGTTGGGAGCCCTCCGTTGCGCACCTCCCGATCCACCCGCACCGCCGCCCTCGCCGTCGCCCTCGCTGCCGCCACCACCGCCGCCGGGCTGATCACGCCGTCCGCCAACGCCACCCCGGCCACCCCGGCCGCAATCGCCGCCGGCGACCCGTACAACGGCCTGCCGAACGGCACCAAGCAGGCCAAGACCCTGGTCATCGGCATCGACGGCACCCGCTACGACAAGCTGCTCACCGCCGACGCCCCCAACCTCAAGGCCCTGATGGCCGGCGGCCTGACCGCCACCAGCAACCTCTACGCCAACCCGATGGCTCCCACCCTCTCCGGCCCCGGCTGGTCGACCATCGCCACCGGCGCCTGGCCCGACAAGCACCTGGTGAAGGACAACGCCTTCACCGGCGCCCGCCTCGACCTCTACCCCGACTTCGCCACCCGCCTGGAGAACGCCGACCCCGCCACCTCCACCCTGGTGGTCGGCTCCTGGAACCCCATCGCCGGCAACGTCTTCAACGGCCGCGCCGACCTGCGCCTGCAGGAGAGCGAGAACGACGCCAAGGCCGCCGCCGACGCCGCCGACTACCTCGCCCACGGCAACCCCGACACCACCTTCCTGCACGTCGACCAGGTCGACGAGGCCGGCCACAACCACGGCGGCGCCAGCGCCGAGTACCTGGCCGCCCTGCACTCCGCCGACACCCTGGTCGGCCAGGTCCTCCAGGCCGTCAAGTCCCGCCCCACGTACGCCTCGGAGGACTGGCTGATCCTCGTCACCACCGACCACGGCCACACCGACGCCGGCGGCCACGGCGGCAACAGCGCCAACGAGCGCCAGACCTTCCTGATCGCCGACGGCGCCGGCTACACCCCTGGCTCCCGCCGCTACGACGTCAAGCCGGTCGACATCGCCCCCACCGTCCTCAAGCACGAGGGCGTCCCCCTCGACCCCGCCTGGAAGCTCGACGGCCGCCCCATCGACGAGATCACGCCCGACGCCTTCGACGCGCTGCGCCCGAGCCTGCAGGCCCGCGCCGACGAGAGCGGCATCCCGGCCGCGGTCAAGGGCTGGACCCACACCCCGCCGGCCGGCTGGAGCATCGACAACTCCCGCATGCCCAGCGGCGGCGTCACCGAGTGGCGCGGCTGGGCCTTCGCCACCGACGAGTTCTGGACCGCCGCCCAGCTCGGCCAGTCCCGCGAGACCGACGTGCGCGCCCGCAACGTGTTCGCCGTCGCCGACTCCGACGAGTGGGACGACAAGGCGCACGGCGCCGGCCAGTTCGACTCCACCCTCGTCAGCCCCGCCCACCCGGTCTCCGGCGCGAGCCGCGGCCTGCTCTCCTTCGCGACGAACTACAAGGTCGACGGGCCGCAGACCGGCGACGTGTACGTGGTCTTCGACAACGGCGCCCCGCAGCTGGTGAAGTCCTACCGCAGCGACCTCAACACCGTCGAGAACCTCCCCGTCACCGTCCCCGCCGGCGCCACCACCGCCCGCTTCCAGTTCCGCTACACCGGCACCAACAGCGCCTTCTGGACCGTCGACCAGGTCGCCTTCACCACCTCCTGACCCCCACGGCGTGCAGGCGGGGGAGGGGCACCGGGCCCCGCCCCCGCCCGCGGCCGGTCCCGGCCCCCCTTGCATTGCCACGCGTGTGCAACTATTGTTCCTGCATGTAAGGCGCGCCTGCACCAATTCATCGGTGCGTGCGCAACCCCGGCGGCGCCGTTCCCCGCGCCCGCCTGCTCCGCAAAGGCACTGTCATGTCCCTGAAGAAGATCCTTCCCGGCAAGCTCGGCTTCGGCACCGCCCCGCTCGGCAACATGTTCCGCGCGATCCCCGACGTCGAGGCCCTGGCCACCGTCGAGGCCGCCTGGGAGCACGGCATCCGCTACTTCGACACCGCCCCGTTCTACGGCGCCGGCCTGTCCGAGCAGCGCCTGGGCGAAGTCCTGTCCGCCAAGCCGCGCGACGCGTACGTGCTGTCCACCAAGGTCGGCCGGGTCATCCTCGACGAGGTGGAGGAGGGCGAGCGCGACCTCGGCGAGAAGGGCGGCCTGTTCGAGCACGGCAATCCCCACAAGATGCTCCACGAGTGGACCGCCGAGGCCACCGAGCGCTCCGTCGAGGACAGCCTCAAGCGCCTGGGCACCGACCGCCTGGACATCGTCTGGGTCCACGACATCGCCCAGGACTTCCACGGCGACCAGTGGCTCCAGAAGTTCGAGGAGGCCCGCACCGGCGCCTTCCGCGTCCTGTCCCGCCTGCGCGACGAGGGCGTCATCAAGGCCTGGGGCCTGGGCGTCAACAAGACCGAGCCCATCGAGCTCACCCTCGCCCTCGACGAGCCGCGGCCCGACGGCTTCCTCCTCGCCGGCCGCTACACCCTCCTCGACCACGACCACGCCCTCCAGCGCTTGCTGCCGATGGCCCAGGAACAGGGCGTCGAGATGGTCGTCGGCGGCCCCTACAGCTCCGGCATCCTCGCCGGCGGCACCCACTTCGAGTACCAGGCCGCCCCGCCCGCGATCCTGGAGAAGGTCGCCCGCCTGAAGGACCTCACCGCCCGGCACGGCGTGTCCATCAAGGCCGCCGCCCTCCAGTTCTCCCTCGCCCACCCCGTCACCGCCGCCGTCATCCCCGGCGCCACCAAGCCCAGCCGCATCGCCGAGGACACCGCCGCCCTCGACGAGAACGTCCCGGCCGCGTTCTGGCAGGACCTGCGCGCCGCCGGCCTGGTCAGCGAGACCGCCCCGCTCCCGAACAACGCCTGACCCCCACCACCCCGGCACCACCAGGAGAAGCGATCATGGCCTCCACCTCCGTCAGCCGCACCGTCCCCGCCACCCCCGAGCAGGTCTGGGCCCTCATCGGCGGCTTCGACGCCCTGCCCGACTGGCTCCCGTACATCCCCGAGAGCACCGCCGTCGAGGGCGGCCGCGTCCGCCGGCTGAAGAACCCCGAGGGCGAGGTCATCGTCGAGCGCCTCGTGGACTTCAACGAGACCGAACGGCACTACAGCTACGCCATCCTCCAGGCTCCGTTCCCGGTCGACGGCTACGTCTCCACCCTGCGCGTCCACGCCGTCCCCGGCCGCGACGACCTCGCCGAGGTCCAGTGGTCCGGCCGCTTCAACCCCAAGGGCGCCACCGAGCAGGAGGTCATCGACCTGTTCACCGGCATCTACGCCGACGGCCTCGACGCCCTGAACAAGACCCTCGTCGGCTGAGCAGGGCCCCTGTATCCCCGCAGTGCCCGCCCCCACCGGTGACCGGCCGGGGCGGGCACCGCCACGCCACCCACGAAGGACGCGTCATGGAAACCTCCCGGCTCGGCCGCCCGCCGCTCCCGGCCCCGCGGCCTCCCCACGGGCCCGCGCCCGGGCCCATGTCCGTGTCTGTGCCCGGGCCCGTGCCGACCGAGCCCCCGGCCGACGCGGCCTGCCCCCCGGCCGGCCCGGGGACGTGGGCGGCCACGATCCTCGTCTGCCTCCTCGCGGGAGCCAGCCCGATCATCGGCTTCCTGAGCTTCGCCCACTGACCGTGCCACCGCCCCGCCCGGCCGCTACGCCCGGGCGGCGCCGGCGTCCTGCTCGACGTGGCGCCGGAAGTCCTCCAGGTCGTCGATCACCCGGCGGTCGACGAAGCCGAGCGCCTCGGCGAGGCGCTCCCAGATCCCGTGCGGCTCGACCTCCAGCTGGAGCATCACCCGGGTGGTCCGGTCGTCCACCGGGTGGAAGGTGACCACACCCCGGTGCCGCACCGGCCCGGGGCCGCTGTCCCAGGCCATCCGCTCCCGCGCCACCAGCTCCGTCGTCACGGCCTCGAACTCCCGCGGCCCGGCCGCGGTCCGCACCACCAGGCTCGCCCCGCGGTCCGACCGGTCGACGCTGACCACCCCGCGCATGAACCGCGGGAACTCCTCGACCCTCACCCAGTTCCCGTAGACCGTGTCGAGCGGTGCCGACACCTCGACGGACTCCTCGATCCGGTGCATGGCTCCTCCTCCTGACCTCTCGCCACCGGCCGCCCGCGGCGGCTCCCTGCTGCGCGGCTGCCCGCTGCGCGGCCCGGTATGCACCCGCGCCCCCGCACCCCGGCGCCCCCGCGGCCGCGCCCGGAGCCCCGCCCGCCGACGGGTGCGCCGGTGTCGGTGCTGGTCAGGGCCGGTCGGCGGTGTATAGCCTGACGGGGCGTCGGGCCGCGCCAGGATGACGGAAGTTCGCCGACGAACCCTCCTCGGCGACGGCGGCGGCACCCCCGCGCCGGATCCGCCGACCAGGCCAGGACGTCCTGGAACAACCGCAGGGCCGGAAGGGGCAGTGACGTGGACTACGGACTGATGTCATTCGGATCGGCGCTCGGGGAGCCCGTCGCCGTCGCGGACGTGGCCTCCGAGTACACCGAGGACGTCGAGCGCGTCCAGGCGTACGGCTACCGCACCGTCCACCGCAGCCCGGACGGGGTCGGGCTCACCGACCTGGCCGTCGACGCCGCCCGGGCGGCCCTGGACGAGGCGGGCACCGACCCCGCCGACCTGGACCTGGTGGTCCTCGCGATCACCGACATCCCCGAGTACCTGTACTGGGACCCGGCCGCGGCCCTCCAGGACCGCCTCGGCGCCCGCCGCGCCGAGGCGGTCCTGGTCGGCCAGGGCTGCGTCAGCGGGATCACCTGCTTCGACCTGCTCGCCGGCCGCTTCGCCACCCACCCCGACTACCAGCGGGCCCTGGTCGTCGGGGCGCACCGGACGTGCGAGCCCTACTGGAACCGGATGTACACCAACTCGCTGCTGTTCTCCGACGGCGCCGGCGCCGCGGTGGCCGGGCGCGGCCACCCCGAACTGCGCTGGCGGGCCGCCGAGACGATCAGCGACGGCCGCTACGCCGACCTGTTCCGGATGGAGGAGGGCGGCGCGGCCGCCCCCTTCCGCGGCGGCCGGGCGCCCGCCCCGGCCCGCGACGCCTGGGGCCTGATGGAGTTCTTCGACTACGACACGGAGCGCTTCCAGGAGTTCATCGGCCTGATGGGCGAACGGGTGCACGAGGTGGTCGCGCGGGCCTGCAAGCGGATCGGCGCGTCCGTCCAGGACCTCGCCAGGGTGGTGCTGCTCAACGACAACCTCGCCACCCTGACGAAGCTGGCCGACCGGCTCGGCGTCCCGGTGGAGCGCACCAACCTCGAAATCTCCCTGGAACGGGGCCACTTCGGGGCCGCGGACCACCTCCTCGACCTCCAGTACCACCGCGCGGCCGGGCACTTCGGCGACGGCGACCTGATCGCCCTGGCCGGCATGGGGCGCGGCATGCACTGGAGCTGCACCCTCCTGGAGTGCTGACCGGCCGGCCACCCCGGTCCACGACCACCAGGGACCCGCTAGCAGTATCAGTGTCAGTGGCGGCCGCCATGATTCCGCCATGACCGACACCGCAGCCCCGCTGTCCTCCCCGTCCGCGTACGCCGACGCCGTCGCCACCGCCGTCCAGGCCGCCGCCGCGTACTACGCCGACGGCGCCACCCCGCTCGGGGACGACGAGTACGACGCGCTGCTGCGGGCCATCGCCGCCTACGAGGACGCCCACCCCGGCCAGGCGCTGCCCGACTCGCCGACCGGCAAGGTGGCCGGCGGCGCCGCCACCGGCGACGTCCCGCACAGCGTGCCGATGCTCTCGCTGGACAACGTGTTCTCCGCGGAGGAGCTGGAGTCCTGGGCCGCCGGCCTGGAACGGCGCCTGGGCCGGCCCGTCACCGCCTGGTGCGTGGAGCCCAAGCTCGACGGCCTCGCCGTCGCCGCCCGCTACCGCGCCGGGCGCCTGCGGCAGGTGGTCACCCGCGGCGACGGCCTCGCCGGCGAGGACGTCACCCACGCCGCCGCCGACATCCTCGGCCTGCCCGCCGAGCTCACCGAGCCCGCCGACATCGAGCTGCGCGGCGAAGTCCTGCTCACCCAGGACCAGTTCGAGCACGCCAACCGGGTGCGCACCGAGCACGGCGCCACCCCCTTCGCCCACCCGCGCAGCGGCGCCGCCGGCACCCTGCGGGCCAAGGACCGCCCCTACCGGATCGAGCTGACCTTCTTCGCCTACGACGCCGTCGGCCCCGAAGGCCTCGCCCACAGCGCCCTGCTGGAGCACCTCGCCGCCCTCGGCGCCAACACCGCCGCCGCCACCGCGGCCCGTCCGCGGCACTGCGCGGGCATCCCGGAGGTGCAGCGGCGCATCGACGAGATCGCCGCCCTGCGCTCCGAACTGCCCTTCGGCATCGACGGCGTGGTGGTCAAGGCCGACCTGGCCGCCGACCGCGCCGAGGCCGGCTCCGGCTCGCGCGCCCCGCGCTGGGCGGTGGCCCGCAAGCTGGCCGCCCAGCACAAGGTCACCCGGCTGCTCGGGGTGGAGTGGAACGTCGGCCGCACCGGGATCATCGCCCCGCGCGCGGTCCTCGAACCGGTGGTGATCGACGGCGTCACCGTCACCTTCGCGACGCTGCACAACCCCGCCGACATCGAACGGCGCGGGCTGATGATCGGCGACCAGGTCTTCGTCTACCGCGCCGGCGACGTGATACCCCGGGTGGAGGCCCCGGTGCTCGACGCCCGCACCGGCGCCGAGCAGCCGATCGCCTTCCCCGAGGCCTGCCCGCGCTGCGGCGACGCCATCGACACCGCCGAACAGCGCTGGCGCTGCGTGCGCGGCCGCAACTGCCAGGCCGTCGCCTCCGTCCTCTACGCGGCCGGCCGCGACCAGCTCGACATCGAGGGCCTCGGCGGCACCCGCGCCGTCCAGCTCGTCGAGGCCGGCCTGGTCGCCGACCTCGCCGACCTGTTCACCCTCACCCGCGAGCAACTGCTCACCCTGGAGCGGATGGGGGAGACCAGCGCCGTCAACCTGCTCGCCGCGATCGCCACCGCCCGCACCCAGCCGCTCAACCGGGTCTTCTGCGCCCTCGGCATCCGGGGCACCGGACGGACCATGTCCCGCCGGATCGCCGCGCACTTCGGCAGCATGGCGGCGATCCGCGCCGCCGACGCCGAGACCCTGGCCGGCGTCGACGGCATCGGCGCCGAGAAGGCCCGCGTCGTCGCCGCCGAACTCGCCGAGCTCGCCCCGCTGCTGGACCGCCTCACCGACCTCGGCGTCGGCACCGCCGTCACCACCCCGACCGCCCCCGCGGCGGCGGGGGAGAACGGCGCCGGCGACGGGGACGACGGCGGCCCGCTGGCCGGCCAGGCCGTCGTCGTCACCGGCAGCATGAGCGGCGCCCTCGCCGACCTCTCCCGCAACCAGATGAACGAACTGATCGAACGCGCCGGCGGCAAGGCCTCCTCCTCGGTCTCCAAGCGCACCACCCTGCTCGTCGCCGGCGAGAAGGCCGGCTCCAAGCGCGCCAAGGCCGAGGAACTCGGCATCCGCATCCTCACCCCCGAGGAGTTCGCCGCCCTGGTGGCCTCCCACCTCGCCGCCTGACCCGGCGCCGGCGGACAGCCAGGGGAAGCGGCCGGGGGGCTGACGGGGTGCGGGGCACCCCCGAGAAAACTCGGATACCGGCGTGCCCGAAGCATCGACAAGGATGACGTCGCACTCCGTACGCACCCCTGCGCGGGGCGTGCGCATCCGTCGCGGACGCGCACGCCCCGGCCCCTTTCCGCGACCGCTGGAGGAGCCCAGATGACCACCACCCGCAGGACACGCCGGCGCACCCTCGCCGCCTCGGCCACCACCGCCGTCGCCGTGGGCCTGTTGGGCCTCGGCGCCGCCCCCGCCGCCCACGCCGACACCCTCCCGACCTTCTGCAACCCGGCCGTGGACCAGACCACGACGGAA
Organism: Kitasatospora sp. Xyl93; assembly: GCF_055383135.1. Classification (NCBI taxonomy): domain Bacteria; kingdom Bacillati; phylum Actinomycetota; class Actinomycetes; order Kitasatosporales; family Streptomycetaceae; genus Kitasatospora; species Kitasatospora sp. Xyl93. The sequence continues at coordinate 8,471,749 of NZ_AP029185.1, forward strand.
CCCTTCAACGTGCAGGTCACCCCCAAGGTCACCGACTTCCTCATCGTCAACGTCGCCGCGGGCACCACCGGACAGCACAGCGACACCCTGACCAGGATCAGCTCGGTGAGCACCACCGTCGACAACCGGACCGAGATCACCGCCACGGCGAGCGCGCTGTTCCTCAAAGTCCAGGCCAAGGTCGGCTTCTCGGTCCAGACGACCACCTCCAGCACCACCAGCCAGACCGTGAGCGACACCTGGAACCTCAACTCGCCCGGACGGTACGGCCTCTACCGCGGGACCCGGGTCGTCACCGGCCAGTACGTCAACCGCGTCTGCGCCCAGACCGGCCCCACCACCGGCATCTGGGTCACCTCCCAGCCCACCCCGGGGACGTTCACCACCTACGAGGCACCGGAGATCGGCTCGGTCGGCTGCGCGCCCGCCGAACCGGCCGGCACCGTACGCCGGGCCGCCCAACTCCTCATCAGCAGCTGCTGACCGGCCCACCGACCCGACGACGACGGAGGAACCCGTGACCAACCCCCTACGACACGCGAGCGTCCGCCCCGGCACGGCACTGCGCGCCCTCGGCGCCGCCGCCCTCGCCCCACTGGCCGGCCTCACCCTGCTCGCCGCCCCCGCGTCGGCCGAGACCCGGGCACCGGCCTCGACCGAGTGGCACGGCTACGTCTGCGACGACGGCTACTACCGGATCAGGACGCCGTTCAACCAGCTCGTGGAGAGGAACCAGTACAGCGCCTGGGGGCAGGCCGTCCAGAACCCCGACACCGGCGGCTACAACCAGCAGTGGAAGCTGTGCCACTACAAGGACGACAACCAGTCCTTCATCTTCCGCAGCCGGCGCAACGAGAACGAGTGCCTGGGCATCTGGAAGCAGAACCCGAACGACAACGGCGAAGGACTGGGCGACTCCGCCAACTTCAACGTGTTCGACTGCTCCGGGTGGATCTACGGCAACCAGATCTTCCACCTGCTGTACCCCACGCCCGGCTCCAACCAGGTGGTGCTGCGGATCGGGCACAGCGGCAGCTTCGCCGCCGTCTCCGACCAGGCCGGCAGCGCGGGTTCGGCCGTGGCCCAGTACGCCTACCGGGCCACCCTGTTCACGCTGGACCACCTGGCCGCCTGACGGCCCCGCCCCGCCCGGGGGTCCGGCTGCGCCGGGCCGGACCCCCGCGGCGTACGGCCCCGTGGCGTACGACTCCGGGGGGAGAGGGGGCCGGGAGCGGGCTCCCGGACGGCCCGGGCCCCCGGTGCCGGGGTGTGAGGGCGGCCTCGTCCCGTGCGCGGACGACCCGACCCGGTCGCGGATGGTCGGCTGGAGGCCTGCCGGGAAACCCCGGAAAACCCCTCCCAGCGACAGGAGTTCCTCGTGAACGCGCACGATTCCCACCGCCCCGGCCGCCCCCGCCGGAGCGCCGCGCGCGGCCGGATCGCGCTGGCCGCCGTCGTCGGCGCGCTGGCGGTCGGGGCCGCTGCTCCCGCCGGTGCCGTGGCCGCCGACGCCGGCCCCGCCGCGGCGCGGCGGCCGGACACCGTCCAGAAGAACCTGGACGCCCTGGTACGGGACTTCGCCATGCCCGGCGCGCTGGCCGCCGTCACCGGCCGGGACGGACGCACCCGCAACTACACGGCCGGGGTGGGCGATCTGGCCACCCGGGCCAAGGTGCCGGTGGACGGCCAGGTGCGGATCGGCAGCAACACCAAGGCCTTCACCGCGGTGGTCGTGCTGCAACTCGTCGAGGAGGGCAAGGTCGCGCTCGACGAGCACGTCGACACCTACCTGCCCGGCCTGCTGCGCGGGGACGGCATCGACGGCGCGGCCATCACGGTCCGCCAGCTCCTCCAGCACACCGCCGGCCTGCCCAACTACACGAAGTACCTCGACCTCACCGGCCCGCTGGACCGGTACTACGAGCCCCGCGACCTGCTCGACCTCGCGCTCGCCCACAAGGCCGACTTCGCCCCGGGCACCGGCTGGCAGTACAGCAACACCGGCTACCTGGTCGCCGGGATGATCATCCAGAAGATCACCGGCCGGCCGGTGGGCGAGGAGATCACCCGCCGCGTCATCGACCGGATCGGCCTGCGGCACACCTACTTCCCGACCCCCGGGGACACCACCGTGCACGAGGCCCACCCCAGGATCTACCACCGGCTGACGCCCGGTGCCCCGCTCACCGACGTCACCCGGCAGGACCTGTCCTGGGGCTGGGCGGCGGGGGCGATGGTCTCCACCAACACCGACCTCAACCGCTTCTACACGGAACTGCTCGGCGGCCGCCTGCTCGGCCCGGAGCAGCTCGCCCAGATGCGCACGACCGTCGCCACCGACGGGAGCCTGGGCGAGGGCGCCCGGTACGGGCTGGGCCTGGCCTCCTACCGGCTGTCGTGCGGCCCCGGCGTCTACTGGGGCCACGGCGGCGGCCTGCCCGGCTCCGTGACCTTCGGGGGCGTCACCGAGGACGGCCGCGCCGCGAACTTCGCGGTGACCACCACGCCGTCCGAAGCGGCCGTGCCGCGGCTCACCGCCGACGTGGACGCGGCCCTCTGCAAGTAGGCCGCCGGACCGCGACCGGCGCCGCAGGGCCGGGGTGGGGAGACCGGCCGGCCTCCCCACCCCGGCCCTGCGGCCCTACTGCGGGTTGCCGTTGGCGGCGAGGCGGGCGCTCATCTCGGCGTGGGCCCGCGCGGAGCGGGTGTTGGCCGGGTCGTGGACCAGGCGCAGGTAGTCGTAGAGGATCCGCACGCACTCGTCGCGGGTCGAGCAGGGGGCGTCGGCGGCCAGGTCGAGGCCCCGGGTGACCTCCATCAGCCTGCCGTCGGCCGCGGCGTACACCGGGTGCCACACGAGCCGCACCGCCGGGTCGAGCGCCATGACCACGCGCAGCTGCGGCACCTCCTGCGCGATCAGCACGCTCTCCGGGTCGTACGCCCGCAGGAAGATGTGGACGGGGCCGCGGGAGCGGCTCACGAAGGCCTTGGACAGGACGTTCCACATCGGCGTCTTGAGCATCCAGTCCGGGGTCAGGGTCAGCCTGTCGACCACCCCGCCGAAGGCGGTGGCCTCCAGCGGGGTGTGGCCCTTGGCGAGGGCGTAGTCGCTGACCTCCCGGCCGCCCGACCACAGGGCCAGCGTCGGCGTGCCGATCTCCAGGTAGTCGCCGACGACCTGCACCAGCTCCTGGTACCAGCTGTTCGACGCCCGGTGGTCGCGCTGGGCCTGGCGCTCGGTGTACCGCGCCATGGCCTCGTCGTTGAGCCGCCCCTGCTCGGCGATGCCGCCGAGGACGAGCTGCCAGGCGACCTCCGTGACGTCCGGGGGAAAGCCCGCCCGGGCCATGTCCGCGCGGAACGTGGCCCACTCGCCGTGCCCGGCGGGGTCGGCGGCGTCGCGCCGCGCCTGCTCCCTGACCCCGTCGGCCGCCTGGCGCTGCAGCCGGCGGGTCACCGCCGCGTTGCCCACCGTCCGCTGGAGGTCGGCGAGTTCGCCGGGGCGCGGCGCCCGGGCGGGGGCGGCGGGTGCCGGCGCCCGGCCCCGCGCCGTACGCCTGGCCGGTGCGGCCCCGGGCGTCGGCGCCACCGAGTGGGTCGCGGTCTCTCGCACGCTCGGGCCCTCCTGCGTCGCTGCGCGGCACACCGACCCTACGGCCCCCGCGCGGCTCCCGCGAGGGACGAAAGGGCACCGGCGGGGCAGTGGCCGGCGCCCCGCCGGCCACCCCCGGGGGCGACGGCGGCGGCGAACGAGGCCGTGCCGGCGGCGACGGTGCCGTGGCGACGGCCGGGTGCGGCCCCGTCCAGAACCCCGGACGTAGGACCAAATGCCGATGGCCGAAGCGCCCGCGCCCGGGTGGAATGGCCGGATGGACCACGCGCCACGCCCCGAGCGGCCGTCCGCCGGCCTCACCGCCGCCGAGCGGTCCGCCTACCTCGACCGGATCGCCCTGCCCGACCCCGGCACGCCCTGCCCGCAGGCGCTCGCCCGGCTCCAGCTCGCGCACCTGCGCACCGTCCCGTTCGAGAACCTCGGCCTCCACCTCGGCGAGAGCGTCGACCTCGACCCCGGCGCCCTGCTGGCCAAGGTCGTGACCCGCCGCCGGGGCGGCTTCTGCTACGAACTCAACGGCGCCTTCGCCCGGTTGCTCACCTCGCTCGGCTACCGGGTGAGCCTGCTGGCCGCCCGCGTCTTCGACGGCGAACGCCTCGGCCCGCCGCTCGGCCACCTCGCCCTGCGGGTGGACCTCGACGAGCCCTGGCTGGCCGACGTCGGCTTCGGCCGCTTCAGCCGCCACCCGCTGCGCCTGGACGAGCGCGGCGAACAGGCCGACGCCGAGGGCGCGTTCACCCTCACCCCGACCGGTCCGTACGGCGACCTGGACGTCCTGCTGGACGGCAGGCCGCAGTACCGCCTGGGCCTGCGCCCGTACGAGCTCGCCGACTTCGCCGCGACCTGCTGGTGGCAGGCCACCTCGCCGGACTCCCACTTCACCCGCTCGACGACCTGCTCGCTGCTCACCGCGGACGGCGGCCGGGTGACCGTCAGCGGCCGGCGCCTGATCACCACCACCCCGGACGGCGGGCGCACCGAGCGGGCCCTCGCCGACGACGAGCTCCTCGCCGCCTACCGCACCCGCTTCGGGATCGCCCTGGACCGCCTCCCGGACCTCCCGGCCTGAGCGGGCTGAGCGGGTTCTGCCCTCCCCGGTCAGCCGCCGGCCCGCCCCTCCGTCCCGGGCGGGTCGGCCGGCTGCGGACGGTCGATACGGACGAGGTCCGGCCAGTACCGAGGCCCGTCGGTCTCGATCCGCCGCAGGACGGGATCGATCGCGGCGAGCACCGCCCCGAGACCCTCGACGACCTCCGACAGGGCGGCGTCGGCCTCGCCCGGCCGCTCCTCGCGCTCGGGGTCCATGGCCCGCGCACAGCGCTGCCCGGCCCGCCGGGCCTGCTCCAGCGCCGCCCACCAGGGCCCGTCCAGGCCGGAGTCGGGGATGTGGAGGTGGCCCAGGGCGGTCCCGGCGGCGCCCTGGATCGCGGTGCAGACCTCGGCGAGGCGGCGGCCGTCGACCTGTACCGACTCCTCCGGATGTCCGGCCGCCGCCTGCTGGAGCTTCCGGACCTCGTCGGAGAAGGCCCGGAAGGCCTCGATGAGCGCCAGGACGTCCTGCTTCCCGCCGACCCGGTACCACATCAGCAGCTGGAAGACCCGGACGCGTTCGGAGCGGGCGTCGGCCGGGCGCGGCGCCGCGGGTGCGAGCGCGCCCCCCGAACCCGAGGGCAGCGCCCCCACGGCGGCGGGCCCCAGGGCCAGCGCCCCGGCGAGGGCCCCGACGAGCACCACCCGCCGGACGCCGGAGCGTGCCACCCGGCCGTCCGGCGGGGCTGCGCCGCCCCGCCGGAGGAGGGCGAGCGGCAGCCGCACCAGCGCCGCGGCCGGCGCCGCCCCGAACAGCGCCGGCAGCACCGGGCCGGCCAGCACCTGCACCAGCGGCCAACCGCTTTCCGGCACCCACAGGCAGCTGTCGCCGATGGTCCGCAACGGCCCCAGGCACCCGTCCGCCGACATCAGCACGAACACCGCCACCAGCGCGCACGCCTGGGCCACCCCCGCCGCCACCAGCGCCCCGACCAGCCACAGCCGCCGGGACACCAGCGCCACCACCACCGCCGTGACCACCACCCCGGCCCACACCGCGACCGTCAGCCACGACACGTACCGCAGCACGAACCCGCCCCCGCGCTCGCCCGGCGGCGGACGGTCCGCGTACAGCGCCGCCTTGACCGCCAGCACCCCGGCCACGCACAGCACCCCGCCCAGCAGCCCGCGGCGCACCGCCCGGCCCAGCCCCCGGTGCCCGCCGAGCAGCCACAGCAGGTACGGCAGCGCCCACAGCGCCCCCGCGGCCGCCACGAAGGCCCAGGTGGCCCCGTCCGCGCCGAGCCGCGGCAGCACCGTGGCGATCCACTCCAGCTCCGCCCGGTGCCGCTCCCACCCGCCGGGGAACTGCTGGACCACCAGCTCCCGCGTCCCGCCCCGGCCCAGGACGTCCCCGGCGGTGTACAGGTGGCCGCCGCCCGACCACCAGGCCAGCCCGGCCGCGGCGACCAGCACCGCCCCCGCCGCGGCGGCCACCGCGGCCACCCGCCCGCGCCCCAGCCCCAGCCGCGCGCACTGCACCAGCCACGGGACGTACGCCAGCGCGCCGAGCAGCAGTACGAGCAGGACCGGCGGATGCGCCGGAAGCCAGCTCCCGCCGGCGGTGATGTCCACCACCAGCTCGCCGACCACCAGGCCGGCGCCCAGCCACAGCCCCGCCCGCAGCCCGTCCGGCCCGGCCGTCCCGCGGTGCGCCGCGTACGCCGTCGACCGCCAGGCCGCCACCGCGAGCACCAGCGCCGTCGGCACGGCGGCCAGCCACACCCTGCCCGTCCCGCCGGCGAACGGGGGCAGCAGCAGGGCGATGGTGACGGCGGCCGCGCCCACCAGGAACGTCTGCAGCGGCGCCAGGGTGAACAGCGCCGCCGGATCCTCCAGCGCCCGGCGCCGCTGCGCCCAGGTCGGGTGCGCCCGCCAGAGCCGGGCGAGCCGGGCGGCCGGGCCCGCGGGATCGCGCACGTCCCACACCCGCCGGTCGGCGCCGAGCGCGACGGCGTCCGCGTCCGCGTACAGCTCCCGGTGGCGCAGCACGTCGGCGCGGGCCAGCACCACCAGCAGCGCCATCCCCACCGCGGTGGCCGTCTCCCGCACCAGCGGCGCCCGCCCGGCCGGCCAGAACACCCGGTCCGCGCCCACGAAGAGCCCGAACTCCGCGCCCACCAGCGACCCGCCGACCACCACCACGAACGGCAGCGCCACCAGCAGTGCGAACACCCGCCACAGCGCGGTGACGGCGTACCCCAGGTCCACGTCCCGGTTGCGGATGTGCGCGAACTCGTGGAGCACCACGGCGCGGAACCCGGCCGGGTCGCTCACCCGGGTCACCAGCAGCCCCGCGTACAGGCACACGGTGCGCCGGCGCGGGTGTCCGAAGACCACCGCCCCCGAGCCGAGCCGGCCCGGGTCCACCACGAACTCCGGCACCACCGGCAGCCGGGCCTGCTCCGCCAGGCGCAGCAGCTCCGCCCGCAACTGCCCGTCCACGGGCTCCAGCCGGCGGGAGCGCCGGCGCCAGCGGGGCAGCAGCAGGTACAGCGCGGCGGCCGCCAGCAGCACCAGAGCCAGTGCGGCGGGCACCGGCCAGCGCGGATCGTCCGGGGCGGCGGCCAGACAGGCGCGCAGCGCCGGGTCCGTCCCCGGGCCGGTCCCCAGCTGGGTCAGGAAGTCCCCGTTCGGGTCGAACCCGGCGGCCAGCTCGCAGGCGTACTCCGCGGCCCGGCCCTTGCGGACCAGTTCCAGCAGGGTCGTCAGCATGTGGTGGCCGGCGGCCACCATGGACAGCAGCAGCAGGCCGAAGCGCAGCGCGGTGCCGGCGGGCAGGACGCGCGGGTCGAGGACCGGCGCGGCGGCGGGCGGCTCGGGCGGCTTGGGCGGCAGCGGAGGTGCGGCGGGTGCGCTCATGCCGGCGGCTCCGGGGCGCCGGGCCCCGCCGGGGGAGCGGGCGGGGGAGCGGACGGTGCCGGGGGAGCGGGCGGGGCGGCGGGCGCGCCCGGCTCCATGGCCAGCCGGGCCACCACGCAGTCCGCGAGCGCGCCGGCGGCCGGCTCGTCGAACCCGGCCTCGCGGGCCCCCGTGCGCACCCGGGCGTGGACGGCCGCCAACTGCCGCTCGTCCAACGGCGGTACGGGCGGCTCCAGCGCGGGCCGGGCGCGCCCGCGCCGCCACAGCCACAGCCGCCGCAGGCCGCCGCCCGCGCGCGCCACGCCGGCGCCGACCGCGGCCCGGCAGGCCTCGTCCACCGCCATCCACACCACCGGTGTGACCAGCGCGGCCGCCTCCGCCAGCCCGAACCCCAGCGGCTCGCCCCGCCGCCGGCGCCCGAACAGCGCCACCACCTCCTCGGCGGGCAGCCTGTCCAGCCCCCGCAGCAGCGGCAGCTCCTCCGGTGCCAGCCGCGTCACCACATCCACGACGACGTCCCGAACCGATCCGGCCATCCGCCCGCCCCCCTGAGCTGATCTTTCGTCAACTGACGACGCGTGGGCGGAACTTACCCCCATCGAAGGCCCGCCATCCAGAGGGTTTCCCGACCGTTCCCGGCGGACGGGCGTCCCGGGGCCGGCAACCGCCCCACCACGGGAACACCCCGCCGTGGCGGCCGGGGCGGGTGCCGGCAGGTTGTCCGAAGAACCGGTGGAGGTCCCTCGGTGCGGCCTGTTTGATGGTCCACCTACAAGAAACGGTTCAGCTCGGACGGGAGACGGGTGATCCGGCCCGGCCGGGCGCACAGGAGGGGGCGCGGGGTGGGTCGTGCTGGACGTCCGCAAGGGCGGTACAAGGGAGAGACCGAGCAGGCGGACGAACTGGCCCGGTTCGTCCGGGAGATGACGTCGGGGACCACCGTCCGCGAGCTCGCCCGGCGCTACCGGGCCAGCAAGACCAGCTGGGGCGAGTACCGCTCGGCGGAGCGGGACATCCCGTGGCACCTGCTCCAACGGCTGGTCCACGACCACGCGACGGACCCGCGGGCCCGGGCGGCGCTGCTGGCGCGCGCCGCCCACCTGCACGAACAGGCCACCCGGGCGGCCGGGGGCCTCCAGCCCCCCGCGGCCGGGCGCTCGGCCGCACAGCAGGCACTGGACCTGGCCCGCCAGGCGCAACGGCAGGCCGAGGCGGGCATGGCGGAGGCCGAGGACCTGATCCGGGTGCTGGTGGCGATCGTGGCCGAGCTGCGGGACGAACTGGCCACCGGCGCCGAGGACACGGCGGGCCCCCCACCGGCCGGCGGCGGCGCGGCGGGGTCGCGGCGCTCCCGGCTGCGGGAGGCGACGCGCTGCTTGGCGGAGGTGCGCCGCATCCGGGACAGCGCGCGCGAGGCACGGCGCACCGCGGAACGGGAGCAGGACGCCATCGAGGCCCTGGTCGACCAGGAGCTGACGCAGGCCCGGCCGGCCACCACCAGGCCGACGGGCGCCGAACTGGTGGTGGCCGACGGGGTGCAGGCCCACCTGCCGGTGCTGCGGCGGCTGGGCGCCGGTCTCGTGGAGGTGCGTCAGGCCCTGGCCGACCGGCACCGGGAGGTGCTGCGGATGGCCCCCGCCGTATCCGGCCCCGCGTCCGGCCCCGGGACCGTCCGCGGTGAGCTGGTCCGCACCCCGGACCACCCCCCGAGGGTCCCGCTCGCGCGCGGAGCCGCGTTCACCGGTCCACCGTACGGCGGACCCGCCGATGCGCGGCGCCCCCGTACGGCCGGAACCGGCACGGCCCTGGCGGCCGCGGCGCTGGCCGGGGTGCTGGTGCTCGCCGGCGTCCTGGTGGGCCTGCACCTGAGCCCGGCGCCGACCCCCCTCGACACCGTCCCCCAGGCGGCCGGCACCCGGATCGTGCCGCAGGCCGGCGCGACCGGCGGCCCGCCCTCCGGGGACGGCCCCGCGGCCCCGGCCGCCAGCCCGGCCACCCCGTCCGCCGCCCCCGCACCGGGCGGTACGCCGCCCCCGGCCGCCGCAGCGCAGAGCACGCCCGCGACGCCCGCACCGGCCGCGACAGCGGCCCGGACCGAAGGAGCCGGCGCCCCGCCGGAACCCGCCACCCCCTCGGCCCCGACCGGCGGCGAACGGCCCGCGCCCTCGCCGGCGACCCCCGCCCCGGCACCGGGGCCGCAGACCGACCCCCCGGCACCCGCCCGCCTCGGCGGGACCCCGACGACCCCGCCGGCGGGATCGGTGGCGATCCGCAACGGCAACAGCCTGCAGTGCATGGCCACACCCGGCGGCAGCCGGGAGGAGGGCCAACAGGTCCAGCAACTGCCCTGCGGGGACTACCCCGACCACTTCTGGGAGGCCCGCAAGACCGCCACGGACACCGAAGGCGACACCTACTACCGGATCGTCAGCTACAACAGCGCCCTGTGCCTCTCCGTCCGGGACGCCAGCACCGAGGCCACCGCCCAGATCGTCCAGTCCGCGTGCGGGAACAGCCCCGGGCAGACCTGGAGGATCGAGAAGTGGCCGCACGGCATCCGCTTCGTCAACGGCAACAGCCGTCAGTGCCTCGCCGTCTCCCACGGCAGCAACGCTCCGCAGGCCCCGCTGATGCAGTACCCGTGCGGCGACTATCCGGACCACTACTGGGACTACGGCCCCCGCCGGTAGCCGGCCGTCCCGGGCGGTACCGCAGGGGCCGGGCCCGGGCGCTCTGCCCGTGGCGAATCTGCGGCGGGCAGAGAAACCGCGGGCGGGGGCCGTGGCGGGCCCAGAGTGGAGCGGACGGCATTCCCCGCCCCCGCAAAAGGAGCGCAGATGACCCCCCTCAGCACGTCCCCGCCCCGCGCGGCGGAGGGCGACACCACGCCCACCGCCTTCGACGACCACCTCGCCGCGCAGCTGCTCGCCCAGCGGATCGTCCTGCTCGGCACCCAGGTCGACGACGTGTCCGCCAACCGGGTGTGCGCGCAGCTGCTGCTGCTGTCCGCGGAGGACCCGCGCACCGACATCAGCCTGTACATCAACAGCCCCGGCGGCTCGGTCACCGCGGGCCTCGCCATCTACGACACCATGCGGCTCATCCCGAACGACGTCTCCACCCTGGCGATGGGATTCGCCGCCAGCATGGGCCAGTTCCTGCTCACCGTCGGCGCGCCCGGCAAGCGGTTCGCGCTGCCGAACGCGCGGATCATGATGCACCAGCCCTCGGCCGGCATCGGCGGCACCGCCGCGGACATCGAGATCCAGGCCGAGAACCTCCAGTTCACCAAGAGGGCCATCGAGCGGATCACCGCCGAGCACACCGGGCAGAGCGAGGAGACCATCGCCCGCGACGGCGACCGGGACCGCTGGTTCACCGCCGAACAGGCCAGGGAGTACGGGATCGTGGACCGGGTGGTGGAGTCGGTCGCCGACATCCGCCCGGCCGCCTCCCGCCGACGGATCGGACTGTGACATGGGCTCGTACACGGTTCCCTACGTCATCGAGCGCACCGCCCAGGGCGAGCGCACCTACGACGTCTTCAGCCGGCTGCTGAACGAACGGATCATCTTCCTCGGCACCGAGATCGACGACTCGGTCGCCAACGTGGTCATCGCCCAACTCCTGCACCTGGAGTCGGAGAACCCGGAACGCGAGATCTCGATCTACCTCAACTCGCCCGGCGGATCGTTCACTTCACTGATGGCGATCTACGACACGATGACCTTCGTGCAGGCGCCGATCTCCACCTTCTGCGTCGGCCAGGCGGCGTCGACGGCCGCCGTGCTGCTGGCCGGCGGGGACCCAGGGCGGCGGTTCGTGCTCCAGCACGCCCGGGTGCTGCTCGGCCAGCCGGCCAGCGGCGGCCGGCAGGGGACGGTCTCCGACCTCAGCCTCGCGGCCAAGGAGATGGTCCGCATCCGCTCGCAGGTGGAGGAGGTGCTCTCCCGGCACACCCACCACGACGCGGCGACGCTGCGCGCCGACATGGACCGCGACAAGGTGCTCACCGCCGAGGAGGCCGTCGCCTACGGCATCGCCGACCAGGTGCTGAACCGGCGGCTCCCCTTCGCCTGACCCCGCGCGGCTGGTACGGCGGCGGTGCGCACCGCCGCCGTACCAGCCGCCGAACCGGGCCGGCGCCCCGCTCAGGCGGCCAGGCAGAGGCCGTCGTACCGCGCCGTGGGCGACGTCCGGCCCCGGCCCGTCAGGGCCTGACCGGACAGGGCCCGACCGGACAGGCCCCGGGCCGCCAGGCTCCGGCCGACCCGGCTCGGGACCGCGTACCGGGCCAGCTCGTCCTGGGCCAGCGAGAGCAGGTCCGCGAGCCCCAGCCCCAGCGCCCGGGCGGCCGCCGCCAGCACCTCGGAGGAGGCCTCCTTGCGCCCGCGCTCCAGCTCCGACAGGTACGGCATCGAGATCCGGGCCGCCTGCGCGACGTCCTTCAACGTGCGCTCCTGCGCGAGCCGCTCACGCCGCAGCACGTCGCCGACGACGTCGCGCCACAGCGGCTCCCTGCGCACGGGCGGCTGCGGGGCCTCCGCCGGCCGCGGCGGGCGGGACGCCCCGTCGGACGCGGGCGGCGAGGCCGGCGGACGCAGGGGGATGACGCGGGCTTCGTTCGGCGCTTGAGTGCTCACCCCTTCAGCCTAGGGATCCCCGGCCCGGGGGGAAGGCCGCGGCGTTCTGCCCTGGGTGAATCCGCCCCCCCAGGACCGCGGACGCCCCCTCAGGGCCGCGGCGCCCCACCGGGCAAGAAGCCGTCGCCCGGCCGCCGGTGAATGGATGTCACGGTGGCCGGGCTCTGAGCGGCGGTGGGACGGGCCCGTACCACCCGGTGCTCTTCTCACCCCGATCCGCTCGGCCAAACGGGCGGGCACCCCCGGGCGACGCCCGGGCCACGGCCGCCGACATCCGCGCCCCCGCCCGCACCCGCCGGTAGCCTGCCCCGGTGGACCCCGTGAACGTGAACGAGGCAGCCGCCACCGACCGGCCCGTGCTCTACGAACGGACCGGGCACGTCGCCCGCGTGACCCTGAACCGCCCCCGGGTGCTCAACGCCATGGACCAGCGGATGCACGCGGAACTCGGCGCGGTCTGGGACGAGGTCGAACGCGACGACCGGGTACGGCTGGTCGTGCTGACCGGCGCGGGCGAACGCGCCTTCTCGGTCGGCCAGGACCTGCGGGAACGGGCCCGCCTCGACCGCGAAGGCACCCCGCCGACCACCTTCGGATCCCGCGGCCTGCCCGGCTCGCCGCGCCTGACCGACCGCTTCTCCCTGTCCAAACCCGTCCTGGCCAGGGTCCGCGGCTACGCCCTCGGCGGCGGCTTCGAACTCGTCCTCGCCTGCGACCTGGTGATCGCCGCGCACAGCGCCGTCTTCGCCCTGCCCGAAGCCGCCCTCGGCCTGGTCCCCGGCGCCGGCGGGGCCTTCCGGCTGGCCCGGCAGATCCCGCTCAAGGCCGCCATGGGCTACCTGCTCACCGGACACCGGATGTCCGCGGCCCAGGCGCTGGCCTTCGGACTGGTCAACGAGGTCGTACCGGACGAGCGGCTGGACGAGTGCGTCGAGCGCTGGACGGCCGACCTGCTGCGCTGCGCGCCGCTGTCGCAGCGCGCCCTGAAGGAGGCCGTGCTGCGCTCGCTGGACCTGCCGCTGGAGGAGGCGTTCACGGCCCGCTACCACTGGGAACAGGTCCGCCGGGCCAGCGAGGACGCCAGGGAGGGGCCGCGCGCCTTCGCGCAGAAGCGCCCGCCGGTGTGGCGCGGACGCTGAGCGCGCCCGCGCCCGGTGTCCCCGGGTCCCCCGGCCCGGCCCGTCGTCGGGCCCGGCCGGACCGGAGGACCCCACCCCGCTCCGCCGCGGGAGCGCCGCCGGGGCCGGGTCAGTCGCCGGCCGCGCCGCCGAAGGCGGATTCGAACTCGTCGATGTCCTCCTGACCCAGCGAGATCAGCGAGAAGTCCGACGGGGTGTGACCTCCGGGGCCCTCGGAGGCGTGCCGGACCAGCCCTTCGAGCACGGCCCGCCAGCGCCCGGCGAGGTCGCCGAGCTCCTCCCCGCTGAGCAGCCCGCGCGGCGACTCCAGGACGAAGCGCAGCTCGGGGCCCTGCGGCAGGTCCCGCGCCGAGCCGTTGATCTCCAGCACGTGCCGCAGCGGCGTCGAGGCGTCGACACCACCCTCGGGCGACCCGTGCCCGACCGCCGGCGTCCAGGGGGACGCGCCCGCCCGCGGCTCCCCGCCCCGGGCGCCCGCCTCCGGCCCCGAACCGCCGAACCGGCCCAGGTAGTTGAACCCGATCTGCGGCGCCGCGAGCGGCTCCAGCACCGGACGGGTGGCCGGGTTGGCGTACCTGAGCAGCCCGTAGCCCAGGCCGTCGCCCGGCCGCTGCCGCAGCTGCTCCTTGACCCGCTTGATCAGCCGCGCCGCGTCCGCGCCGCCCGCCCGGACCTCGGCCGGGTCGACCGGGCCCGTCTCCAGCCACGCCGGGTGGACGGCGGTGAACCAGCCGACGGTCCGCGTCAGGTCCATGTCCTCGGACATCGGCACCCGGCCGTGCGCCTCCCGGTCGACCAGGAAGCCCTCCGGCACCGGCCGCCCGCGCGCCCGCAGCCACTCCTCCAGCGCCGCGGCGAGCCCGGCCAGCAGCACGTCGTCCACTCCCGCGTGGTAGGCGGCGGGCAGCGCCGCCAGCAGCGGTCCCGCCGTCGCCGCCGGGACGCTCAGCTCGGCGCTGGACAGGCCGCCTCCCACGGTGTCGGTCCGCGGGTCCAGCGGCCGGCCGGCGAGCGGCGGCTCGCTCCGCTCGAGCATCCGCCGCCACAGCGGCAGCTCGTCCACCGTCTGCTGCGCCCTGGCCCGCTCCGCCAGGGCGAGCGCCCAGCGGCGGAAGGAGGTCGGCTCGGCGGCGACCGCCGCCCGCGCCGCGTCCGCGCCCCCGGCGTCCAGGGCCGCGTCCGCGAGCGCCAGGTCGGGCATCAGCACCCGCCAGGAGACGCCGTCGATCACCAGGTGGTGGGCGACCAGCAGGACGAGGCCGGTGTCGCCGGCGCCGCGGTCCAGGAGCACGGCCCGCAGCATCACGCCGTCGTGCGGCGCGAGCGCGGCCTCGGCCGCGGCGGCCTGGTCGTCGATCAGCGCGTCCAGCCGCTCCCCGTCGAGGCCGGCCGCCTCCACCCGGGTCACCAGGTCCGCCACCGGCACGGCCCAGGGCGCCCCGGGTTCGGGGACCACCAGCCGCCCGTCCGCGTCCTCGCCCTCCAGCCGGGCCCGCAGCACGTCGTGGCGCCCGACGACCGCCCCGAGCACGGCGGCCAGCCGCTCGGCCGTCAGACCGGGCGGCGCGGTCAGCACCATCGCCTGGCTGCCGGCGCGCGCCGGCGAACCGGTGCGGGCCGCGATCTCGCGCATCACCGGGGTCAGCGGGACGGGGCCGCCGGGGACGTCCTCGCCACCCTCCGCCGCGCCGTCGTCGACCGACTCGGCGACCCGCGCGAGCTCCGCGGGGGTGCGCAGCTCGAAGATCTGGCGCGGGGTGACGGTCAGGCCGGCCTTGCGGGCCCGCCCCGCCAGCAGCATCGAGGTGATCGAGTCGCCGCCGAGGGCGAAGAAGGAGTCCTCCGCCCCCACCTGCTCCAGGCCGAGCACCTCGGCGAAGAGCCGGCACAGCAGCTCCTCCGTGTCGGTGGCGGCGGCGCGCCCGGCCGCCCGGCCGGAGAAGTCGGGCGGCGGCAGGGCGGCCCGGTCGACCTTGCCGTTCGCCGTCACCGGCAGCGCGTCGAGCACGGTCACCGAGGCCGGGACCATGTAGTCGGGCAGCCTCCCGGCGAGGTACTCCTCCAGCGCCCGCGGCTCGGGCGAGGCCTGCCCGTCCCCGGCCGGCACGACGTACCCGGCCAGCCGCTTGTGGCCGCCGCCGTCCTCGACCGCGACCACCAGCGCCTGGGCGACGTCCGGGTGGGCGGCGAGCACGGCCTCGACCTCGGCCGGTTCGATGCGGAACCCGCGGATCTTGAGCTGCTGGTCGGCGCGGCCGAGGAAGAGCAGCTGCCCGTCCTCGGTCCACTGCGCCAGGTCGCCGGTGCGGTACATCCGCGCGCCCTCGGGCTCGCCCTCGGCGGGGAAGGGGCAGGCGACGAAGCGCTCCGCGGTGAGCGAGGCCCGGCCCAGGTAGCCGCGGGCCAGCCCGGCCCCGGCCAGGTAGAGCTCGCCCGTCATGCCGACCGGCACCGGCTTGAGGAACGCGTCCAGGACGAACACCCGGGTGTTGTCCATCGGCCGGCCCAGCGGCACCGCGTCGGGCACCGCCTCCGGGTCGGTGAAGGGCAGCTGGGTGGCGAACGCCGTGGACTCGGTCGGGCCGTAGGTGGTGCGCACCACCAGGCCGGGGTGGGAGCGCAGCAGCGTGCGCACGGCGTTGGCGGAGACGACGTCGCCGCCGGTGGACACCTCGCGCACCCCGCCGAAGATGTGCGCGGCCTGCTCGGCGAGCACCCGGAAGTGCCCCGCCGTGGCGTGCACGCTGGTCACCTTCTGGGCCGCGATCAGCCGGCCGCGCTCGACCGTGTCGATGTCCCCGGGGGGCACCAGCACCAGCCGGCCGCCGTGCAGCAGCGTCGTCCAGATCTCGTAGGTGGAGGCGTCGAAGGCGTGGTTGGCCTGCACCAGCACCCGTTCGAGGGTCTCGGAGGACCAGCACTCGTCGAGGCAGAACGCGACGACGCTGCCGTACGTCACCGCGACGCCCTTCGGCAGCCCGGTGGACCCCGAGGTGTAGATGACGTACATCAGGTTCTCCGGCCGTACGGGCACCGGGGGGAAGGCCTCGTCCGGCCCGGCCCCGGCGGGGGAGTCGCCGTCCGCGGGGTCCGGCTCCAGGCGCAGCACCTCGGCGGGGCCGAACAGTTCGGCGTCGGCCAGGCCCCGCGCGGCGTTCGGCTCGTCGACCAGCACCACGGCCGCGCCGGCCTGCGCCGCCACCGCGGCGAGCCGGGCGGCCGGGTGCGCGCCGTCCATCGGCAGGTAGGCCGCGCCGGTCTTCACCACCGCCAGCAGCGCGGTGACCAGCTCGGGCGAGCGCTCGGCCACCACGCCCACCAGCGTCTCCGGGCCGACGCCGAGCCCGGCCAGCCGGTGCGCCAGGCGGTTCGCCCGCCGGTCCAACTCGGCGTAGGTCAGCTCGCGCTCCCCGGCCACCACGGCCACCGCCCGCGGGGTGCGGCGCGCCTGCCGCTCCAGGAGTTCGGCGAGCGTGGCGCCCGGCAGGTCGCGGCGGGTCGGGTTCCCGCCCCCGCCCAGGCCCTGGCGCTCGTCGCCGGTCAGCACGTCGAGCCGGCCCAGCGGCACGCCGGGGTCCTCCGCGACCTGGCGCAGGATCCGCAGCATCCGGTCGACGAGGGCGCGGGCGGTGCGCTCGTCGAACAGGTCGGGCCGGTAGTCCAGCCGGAGCTCGATGTCGTCGGTCGGGGTGACCACGACGGTCAGCGGGTAGTGCGCGGCCTCCTCGCCGCCGCCCGCGGAGATCCGCAGGCCGGCCGGGCCCGCCCCGAAGAGCGAGGGCGGCGGCCCCTGCGACGGCCCCTGCGGCGGACCCCCGGGCCCGTCCGGACCCCCGGGCCCGGGCGAGGGCCTGGGCGGCTCGGGCGGCCCCTGCGGCAGCGGGCCGCCGCTCTGCCGCCCGCTGCGCAGCGCCGTGCCGCCCAGGCCCTCGCCCGGCGGCGAGGGGGGTTCGGGCCCGGCCGCCCCGGGGGGCCCGTCGGGCACGGCCGAGCGCATCGACGGGGCCACCATCGGGCCGCGCGGATAGTTCTGGAAGACCATCAGGGTGTCGAACACCGCGCCCGGGCCGCCGGCGCGCTGGATCTCGGGCAGGCTCAGCTGCTGGTGGTCCAGCAGGGCGGCCTGCTGGTCCTGCAGCGCCGTCATGGCCTCGCGGAAGGGCCGGGCCGGGTCCAGCGGCACCCGCACCGGCACGGTGTTGATGAACAGCCCGACCATCCGGTCCGCCTGCGGCACCTCGGCCGGGCGGCCGGAGACGGTCGCCCCGAAGACCGGGTCCAGCCGGCCGGACAGCTTGCCCACCAGCAGCGCCCAGGCGACCTGGAAGACCCGGTTGAGGGTCACCCCGGAGGCGCGCGCGGTCTCCCGCAGCCGCTCGGCGAGGTCGTCGCCGATCCGGTCGATCACGTGCCGCAGCATCACCGGCGGGCCGCCGCGGTCGCCCGGGCCCACCAGGGTGGGGCCCTCGGTGCCGACCAGCATCTCCTGCCACGCCCGGCGCGCGGCGTCCTTGTCCCGGCGCACCAGCCAGGCCAGGTAGTCGCGGTACTGCGGCACCTTCGGCAGCACCGAGGGGTCGCCGTCGTTGCCGTAGATCGCCCACAGCTCGCCGAACAGGATCGGCAGCGACCAGCCGTCCATCAGGATGTGGTGCATCGTCACCACCATCCGGTGCCGCTCGGGGCCGGCCCGCAGCAGCAGCACCCGCAGCAGCGGCGGCACGCCGAGGTCGAAGCGCCGGGCGTCGACCTCGGCCAGCCGCGCGGCCCGCGCCTCGGCCTCCTGCTCGCCGAGGCCGCCGAGGTCGGCGTAGGTCCACGGGATCCGCACGCCCTTGGCGATCACCTGGACGGTGTCGCCGGCCGCGCGGGAGCGGAAGCCGGCCCGCAGGCTCGCGTGCCGCTCCAGCAGCGCCTGCCAGGACGCCTCGAGCACGTCGGGCCGCAGCGGGCCGTCGAGGTTGAGGATCCGCTGCCCCACGTACACGTCCCGGGGCGCGTCCTGGTCGTACGAGGCGTGGAACAGCAGTCCCTCCTGCAGCGGGGACAGCGGCCAGACGTCCTCGACCGTCAACTGGGTCATCGTGCTCTCCGTTCGGGTTGGCCGGGGTTGCCCGCCGTCTCGGGCGGCGGCAGTACGCGCAGGGGCCCGCCGCCGGGCGCCAGCGGGGGCAGGTCGCGGTGGCCGTTCGCCGACGGCGGCGCGGGGTCGGGGCGCGGCGCGGGCGGGTCGGCGAACTGGGTGCGGTACAGCTCCGCGTACAGGCCGCCGCCGTCGACGAGTTCGGTGTGCCGGCCGCGTTCGACCACGTGCCCGTCCTTGAGCACGAGGATCTGGTCGGCCTCGCGGATCGTGGACAGGCGGTGCGCGATCACCAGGGCGGTGCGGCCGGACAGGGCGGTCCACAGGGCCCGCTGCAGGGCCGCCTCGGACTCCGAGTCCAGGTGCGCCGTGGCCTCGTCGAGCACGACCACGGACGGTTTCTTGAGCAGCAGCCGGGCGATCGACAGGCGCTGCTTCTCGCCGCCGGAGAAGCGGTAGCCGCGGTCGCCCATGACGGTGTCGAGGCCGTCGGGCAGCGCCCGGACCACGTCCCAGACCTGCGCGGCCTCGCAGGCCTCGACGAGCTCCGCCTCGCTGGCGCCCGGCCGGGCGTAGAGCAGGTTGGCGCGGATGGTGTCGTGGAACATGTGCGCCTCCTGGGTCACCATGCCGACGGTGGCGTGCAGCGAGGCCAGGGTCAGGTCGCGCACGTCGTGGCCGCCGATCCGCACGGTGCCCTCGGTGGGTTCGTACAGCCGCGCCACCAGCTGGCTGACGGTGGTCTTGCCCGCGCCGGAGGGGCCGACGAGCGCGGTCAGCCGGCCCGCCGGGGCGCGGAAGCTGACGCCGCGCAGCGCGTGGGCGTCGCCGGAGCGCTCCGGGACGGGCAGCGACAGCGTCTCCAGCGAGGCGAGGGAGACCTCCCCGGCCCGGGGGTAGCGGAAGGAGACGTCCTCGAACTCGACCTCCGGGGCCCCGGCCGGGCCGGCCGGGGGCAGCGCGACCGCGCCGGGCCGCTCCACGATCAGCGGCTTGAGGTCCAGCACCTCGAAGAGCCGGTCGAAGGAGACGAGCGCGGTCAGGTAGTTCGACTGCAGGTTGGAGAGCTGGTTGATCGGCCCGAACAGCCGCGCCAGGAGGGTGGCCAGCGCCACCAGCGAGCCGATCTGGATCGTCCCGTCGATCACCAGCTCGCCGCCGACGCCGTAGACCACCGCGGTGGCCAGCGAGGCCAGCAGCGTCACCGTCACCAGCAGCATCCGCGCGTAGACGGAGGTGACCACGCCGACGTCCCGCACCCGCGCCGCGCGTTCGGCGAAGCGCCGGCCCTCGCCGTCCGGCCGGCCGTAGAGCTTGACCAGCAGCGCGCCGGCCACGTTGAAGCGCTCCTGCATGAGCGAGCCGAGTTCGGCGTCCAGCTGCATCGAGGTGCGCAGGTTGCGCTGCAGCCGGCGGCCCACGATCCGGCCCGGCAGCACGAAGAAGGGCACCGTGACGAGCACCACCAGGCCGACGACCCAGGACAGGTAGAAGATCGTGACGATCACCAGGCCCAGCACCAGCAGGCTGGAGAGCACGTTGGACAGCAGCACCGTCACCGCCTGCTGGGCCTCCATCACGTCGGTGTTCAGCCGGCTCACCAGCGAACCGGTCTGGGTCCGGGTGAAGAACGCGAGCGGCTGGCGCTGCACGTGCCCGAAGACCTCGGTGCGCAGGTCGTAGATCAGCCCCTCGCCGATGCGCGCCGAACTGCGGCTCACCAGGAAGCCCACCAGCGCCTGCAGCAGCGCCAGGCCCGCCACCGCGGCGGCGGCACCGGCCACCACGCCCCGGTCGCGGGGCACGATGCCGTGGTCGATGAGCACCTTGAACAGCAGCGGCGTGGAGACGGTGACGACGGCGTCGAGCACGGTCAGGCTCAGCAGCGCGACGATCTGCCGGCGGTAGGGCCGCAGGTAGGGCAGGACCCGCCGGGCGGTGCCGGGCCTCACCCGCCCCCGGGCCGGCGCCGCCTCGTCGCCGGGGTCGGCCCGTACGGTGATCAGCGGGCCCGGGCCCATCATGGTGCGGCGACCTCCTTGCCGTTCGTGGCGGTGACCGGGGCGCCGGGCCGCGGACGCTGGTCGCTCCAGGTGCGGTCGACGTAGGCCAGGCATTCGTCCCGCGCGCCCTGGCCGTAGACGATCCGCCAGCCCGGCGGCACCTGCGCGAAGGCGGGCCACAGCGAGTACTGGCCCCGGGGGTTGACGAGCACCAGGTAGGCGGCGTCGGGGTCGTCGAAGGGGCTGGTCATCTCGGTCTCCTCGGGGTTCGGGGTTCGGGGGCCGGCCGCCGGGCGGCGGCGGGGGAGTGCGGGGGGTCAGGGGGCCCGGTGGGCGTCACCCGGGCGGCCGGGCCGAGAAGCGGCCCGCCTTGCCGAGCACGTCGGCGGCGTGGATGCGCAGCGCCTGCTGGACGGCGAACTCGGCCATGTACGCGCGGAATCCGTCGGCCGGCTCCAGGGCGAGGTTCACCATGCGGCGGTTGGCGGTGACGGCCGGGTCGCGCAGCAGCTCGACGGCGCGCTCCACGGCCGCGTCGAGGTCCGCCGGGTCGACGACCCGGTCGACGAGGGCGCGGGCCTCGGGGTCGGTCGCGCGCACCCGCCGGCCGCCGAGGATGATCTGCCGGGCCAGCCGGGGGCCGGTCACCGCGGGGAGGCGGAAGTCCGCCGCGCCGGGGACGATCCCCTCCTGCGCGGCCGGCAGGCTCAGGTAGGCGTCGGAGGCCGCGAGCACGTGGTCCACCGCGAGCAGCAGCTGCATGCCGCCGCCGATCGCGAAGCCGTCCACCGCCGCCACCCACGGCATGTCGGTGAGCGGGTAGCGCCAGGACGGCTCGTCCGTGCGCAGGCCGAGCAGCAGCTTCCTGAGGTAGCCGAGCTCCCGGCGCAGCAGGAAGCCGGTGAGGGTGATCTCGCCCGCGTGCAGGCGCTTGAGGTTGATGCCGGCGCTGAACACCCGGCGGCCCGCGTAGCGCGGGTGGGTCATCTCGCCGCCGCGGATCAGCCCGATCTCGCAGCCCGGGTCCAGCAGCGCGAGGTCGACCGCGGTCTCCATGTCGTCGACCTGCTGCTCGTCCTCGGCGTTGAGGCGGTCCCCGGCGCACATGGTGATCCGGGCCACCCCAGCGCGCCGTTCCAGCTCCGTGGTCTCCAGCCGCACCGTCCCGGTGGCCCGGAACTCCGCGAGCAGGCCCAGGGCGCGACCGGTGGGCCGCAGCATGGAGTCCATCAGGTGCCCGCCGGCGGCCGGGCAGCGCAGCAGGCCGCGCAGGAGCACGCCCACGTCGGTCTCGTAGCCCAGGCGCTCCCCGGGCGGGGCGGCCCGGTCCGCGCGCAGCTGCGCGGGGGTGGGCACCAGGCCGGGTACGGCCGAGGCGGCGTCCTCCACCAGGGCGTCGAGCCGCGGGCGGCGGGTGCGGTCCGCGGTGAGCCGGTCGTAGAGCGGCTCGGCGTGGTGGTCCAGGAAGGCGGTGCGCTGGGCGCGCCCGGCCTCCAGCAGCCGCTCGGTGCGGGCGCGCTGCTCGCCGGTGCGCGGGCCGGGGTCGGGGAACGGGGCGAGCGGCCGGGCGGCCCGGTCGAGCCGGTCCGCGGGGCGGCCCCGTGCGGTGGCGGGGGCCGGCGGGGCGGCGGGGGCCCGGGTGTCCGCGGTGCTCACGCCGTCACCTCGTCGGCGGTCCGGGTGCGCCGCAGCGCGCGGTCGCAGGCGGCCAGGTGCGGGCCGAGCGCGTCCTCGAAGCTCATCCACTGGGCGTCGAAGGCCAGTTGGCGGCGGATCGCGAGTTCGGGGCCGGACAGCCGGCGCAGCAGCCGGGCGGCGGCCGCCAGGGCGCGCCCGGGGTCGGTGCTCACCTGGTCCACCAGGCACCGTTGCAGGGCCTCGCGGGCGGTGATCGGCACCCCGAAGAGCACCGAGCGGCGCGCCGGGGCCAGCCCGAGCTGCTGGACCAGCCGGAAGCCGGCCATCCCCGGCCAGGTGGCCTGCCCCTGGAAGGACAGCAGCAGCCGCAGGTCCGGCGAGGCCACCCGGATGTCGGAGGCGAGCAGCAGGTCCAGCGCGGTGCCGCCGCAGTCCCCGCCGGCCGCGGCCAGGGTGGGCATCCGCAGCCGCTCGAAGCGCCGTACGGCCCGCTCCCACTTGGTGACGGCGGCGACGTCGGCGGCCTTGGCCACCTCCTCGCCGGTCGGGGCGCCGGAGAGGAACAGGGTCGCGAAGTCGGCTCCGGAGGCTTCCGCCTCGTCGCAGAGGTCGGACAGGGCGCGGGTCGCTTCGGCCGAGATCTCCCGGCGGCCGTCCACGTGCAGCACCGGGCCTCCGAGGAGGACGTTGACAGGCATGGCTGTCTCCCTTGCGTCGGGTTGGGTCACCACTGGATGAGCGCGGATTCGATGGTGGAACCCGGTCCCATGGTCATGAGCACGCCGTAGTCCCCGGCGCGGACCACGCCCTCCTTCAGGAGCCGGTCGTAGGAGAAGAGGAACGAGCCGCTGGAGACGTTGCCGAAGTCGCGCAGCACGGTGATGGTGTGCCGCAGGTCGTGCCGGGTCAGCCCCAGGTTGACGGCGACCGCGTCGATGACCTTCTTGCCGCCGGAGTGCACCAGCCAGTGCGCGACGTCGTCGCGGCGCAGCGACGTGCCCTCCAGCAGCCGGTCGACGACGCCCTCCACGTGCGCGCCGACCAGGTAGGGGATCTGCGGGTCCAGGAAGAAGCTGAAGCGGCCCTGGTCGCGGTCCCAGTCGTAGCGCATCGCGTCGATGGCGTCGACGATCGTCACGCTCGCGGTCCGCAGGATCCGGGGCCCCGCGAGCCGGTCGCCGGCCCCCCGCTCCTCCTCCTGCTCCTCCTCGGGTCGCTCCCGGTCCCGCGGCCCGGGATCGGCCATCACCGCGACCGCCGCGGCGCCGTCGCCGAAGAGGCTGTTGACCACGGCCGTGCGCATCGTGGAGTCCATCGTGTAGGCGGCCGAGCAGGCCTCCGAGCAGACCATCACGGCCAGCCTGCCCGGGTTGGCCGCGGCCCAGTTGCCGACCACGGCCAGCGCGTTGAGCCCGGCGTTGCAGCCCATGCCGACGATGTCGGCGCGCGCGGTGTGCCAGTCCATGCCGAGCTTGCGGATCAGCAGCGCGCTCAGCCCGGGGGTGAGGAAGCCGGTCGAGGTCACGCAGCACAGGTACGCCACCTCGGACAGCGCGGCCCCGATCCGCTTCAGGCACAGGGCCAGCGCCTCCGAGCCCATGCTCACGGCCCAGGCCTTGTGCTTGTCCAGGAGGTCGCCCTGGCTCTCCCGCAGCCGGGTGCCGTCGGGCGCCGCCGGGGGCAGCACCAGCGAACGCTGCTGGATGGAGCCCAGCAGGAACACCGAGCGCACCTTGCGGTCGGTGATGCCGAACAGGTCGAGCAGCTCCTCCTGGGAGTAGTGCTCGGGTGGCACGGCGGTGCCCACGCTCAGGATGCGCGGGGCCGTGGCGGTCGGTGCCCGGTCCAGGGTCGCGGTCATGATGCGTCACTCTCCGTTCCGTTGCCGTGCTTCCCGCCGGGCGTCCCGTCGCCGTGCCGACCGCCGCCGGGCGCTTCGGTGCTGAGCGCCTCCACGAACCGGGCGAGCCGCTCCACGCCCTCGGCCACCTGACCGGCCGTCAGGCAGCTGATGGCGAGCCGGATCTCCTGCTCGCCCCCGCCGAAGGGGTGGAAGAACTCCATCGGCGTCCAGATCACGCCGAACTCGCGGGCCGAACGCTCCAGCGCCGCCGTGCCGGTGCGGAAACCGGTGCGCAGGGTGAGGAAGAACCCGCCGTCGGGACGGTTCCAGTCGACCCCCAGCTCCCGGCGGCGCCCCTCGGGCAGCCACCGGTCCAGCTGCGCGAGCGTGTCGGCCATGCAGCGGCCGTAGTGCTCGGCGGCCCGGGCGTTCAGGACGGACAGCCGCCCGTCCGCGCTGAGCAGCGCACCCGCCGCGGCCGCCTGGCTGAGCGAGGAGGTGTTGACCGTCACCATGCTCTTGACCTTCGCCAGGTCCTGCGCGAGCAGCCGCACCCGCCCCCGGGCGTCGCGCACCTCCTGGTCCGCCACCACGTAGCCGACCCGCGCGCCGGGGAACAGCGTCTTGGAGTACGTACCGAGCTGGACGACGCACCCCGACCCGTCGAGCGCCTTGAGCATGGGGCTGCGCGGACCGGGGCCGCTCAGCCGGTAGGGACTGTCCTCCAGGACCAGCAGCCCGTGCCGCTCGGCCAGTTCGAGCAGCGCGGTGCGGGTCGCGAGGTCCAGCGTGGACCCGGTCGGGTTGGCGTGGTCCGGCACCACGTAGACGGCCCTGGGCCGGCGGCCGGCCGCGCGCTGCGCCCGCACCGCCTCGTCGAGGTCCGCCACCACCAGCCGCCCGTCGCGCTCGGGCACCGCGACCATCGGGACGTCGAGCAGCCGCGCGGCCCCGATGATGCCGACGTAGCACGGGGTGACCAGGAGCAGCACGTCCTGGGGCGTCGCGAACAGCGTGCGCAGCGTCAGGAACATCGCCTCCTGCGCACCGACGGTCACCACGATCGCCTCGGGCGCGACCTCCAGCCCCTCGTCCTGCCGCAGCGAGTGCGCGACCAGCTCCCGGATCTGCCCCGCCGCCGGCCCGTACTGGTAGAAGCGGCTGCGCACTTCGGCCGGCCCCGCGCCCCGGCTCTCCAGGTACGCCGCGTACCGGCGCAGGTGGGCGTGGACCTCCTCGACCTCGAAGAAGCCGTCGTAGGGGCGGCCCGGGGCGAAGGACACCGCGTCCGGGTAGCTGAACGTGATCTCGTTCAGGAAGTTCATCCGGTCGAGGACGGGGTCCTCGATGCTCGAGTGCAGCGTCGTCGAATCGAGCACCATGGTGCCCACCTTTCCGCGTACGGGCCGCAGTTCGGGCCCCGCGCCGAAGGGCGCGGGCCACGGCCCGCGGGAAGGAGGTGCGGCAGGGCACCGGTGCGGGCGATGTGCGGCGGACGGCCTGCGGCAGGCCCGGGCCCGGCGGGCGCCGTCGTCCGGCTCGCGTCGTGCGGTCGGGCACCCGCGGCGCGGCGTGCCCGTCGCCGTAAACGCGGGGCGCACCGGGCGGCCGTCCGGCCGGACCCGTCCCCGGTCCCCGCACGCGCGCCCCGCGCGTCGGCGAGCGCCGCGGGCAGCGGCGCCCGGCCCGACCGGGGTGTGCGCGCGAGGACCGGGGGGCGTCCCGCCGGCGGTTCGCCGGGGTCGGCCTCCCGCGTTCCCGCATCGACCGATTTCGACTTCGAATTCATGGCGGCCCCTCGGACCCGGCCTGCGGGCCCCGGTCCCGGCAACGCCACTGCGCGCGCACCACCGGTCCGGTGGCGCGGGCGCGGCGCTTGAACGCGAGAACGGCCGTCGAAGGCGACGGGGCTGAGCGCGACACGGGGGATGCCCGGCATCCCGGCGCGCCCCTGTCACCGCTTCGAACCGGCAACGGATATCAAACGGATACCTGGAGCAAGGGCCCTGTCTGCTGTTTGTCCTGTTCCAGTACGCGCCCCCGCACAAGCCCCTGTCAAGTGCCGAGCGTTTCCATCCGACTACGGTCCGCCACCGCCCGGGCGGCCGGGCGGGGCGCCGGCCGCGCCCCCGGCACCGGGCGCGGGACACGCGGCCGGCTCCGGCCCACGGCCGCGGCCGGCGGCGGGCGGGCCGCCATCGGGCATCAACCCCCCTGGGCGAGCAGGAGGTTGGGGCCCTGTGGACGGGGCCGGGCGGCGCGTAGGATCGGAGGCCGGCGGGCGGGTGGCGGGGCGGCGCGGACCGAGGGGGAGCGTGTGACGAAGCGTGATGTCCGGCGGGGCGCGGTCCGGCGCGGTGTGCTGGCGCTGGCCGTCTGGTGGCTGTGGATGCCGCTGGTCGCGGCGCTGGTGTGGCTGGTCAAGCACGCCGTGTTCGGCGGGTTCGGGCAGCAGGACCAGAGCTACGTGCTGCTGGTCGAGCGGCTGTTCCTGCCGAACGGCGGCGTGCTGGACGCGGCGCCGCTGTTCTGGATCTGGGCCGCGATCGGCCTGGGCGGCACGGTGGTCGCGGTCACGTACGTCGCCCGGGAGTCCGGGGCCGGGTACCGCGGGTGGCGCACGCGCCTGACGCTGGCGGCGGTGCTGCTGGCGCTGGCCGGCTCGCTGGTGCGGGCCGGCACCGGGCTGTGGGACGACGACAAGGACGAGGGCCGCTACTACGCGGCGGCCAC
This sequence comes from Kitasatospora sp. Xyl93, assembly GCF_055383135.1. Taxonomy (NCBI): domain Bacteria; kingdom Bacillati; phylum Actinomycetota; class Actinomycetes; order Kitasatosporales; family Streptomycetaceae; genus Kitasatospora; species Kitasatospora sp. Xyl93. Next base: position 8,498,395 of record NZ_AP029185.1, read on the forward strand.
CGTGCTCGACATCCCCGCCGGCGGGGCGGGCACCCCGCGCTCGGTGCTGCCGGTCACCGAGCACACCCGCGCGGGCGACGGCGGCCGCTGCGACCTGGTGGGCACCGCGGACGTGCCGGCCTGCGTGAAGACCGCGCCGATGCCGGACTTCGACTTCGAGGCGCGCACCGCCTCCTACGCGGCGGCCACCAAGGCGCTGACCGACAGCGCCGGCCTGACCTCCGGGGTCCACCTGATGGGCCACAGCCTGCACTACCTGCCCGACGCCGCACCGGGCGGCGGCGTGTGGACGGCCGTCCTGGACGGCTCCGGCGAGCAGCCGATGGAGGGCGTCGCCGTCTGGGACGGCCGCTCGAACTCCGTCGCCACCTGCGCGTTCCGCGGCGAGCACGCGTTCGGCCGGGCCTTCGCCGGCACCGGGGCCGTCAGCCTGCGCAACCTGCTCGCCGAACGGTTCCCGGACCTGGTCTACAGCGACCAGGACATCTGGGGCTACTGCGACGGCGCCGACCCCCGCACCGCCGAGCCCGTGGTGGTGATCTCGGTGGCCCGCCAGCGCGGCTGGCACCAGCGCACCGTCCTGGAGCCGGCCGGGGTGCTGGTGCTGCGCGGCTCGCCGGACGGCCGCCCGGACGCGATGTACCGGGCGGACGTGGCGCCGGGCGAACTTCCCGGAGCCGTCTACCCGGCCTCGGTGGTCCGCTCCCAGATCCACGAGGTCCAGTGGCTCGGCGGCCGCGGCGCGAAGGACGACCGCGGCTTCGGCTACGCCCACACCTCGGCCTCCACCAACGCCGTCAACCCGGGCGAGTTCCTGCTGCGCTCGAAGGCGGACGGCCACCTGTACTACGTGACGCCGCTGGTGCCGCGGGAGAGCTCCTCGCAGCTGGTGGTGGCCTTCGCGGTCCTGCAGGCCGACCGGGTCGGCGGCGGCCTCAACGACCTGCACGTGTACGTGCGCGGTGACGACGGCCCGGCGGTGAACCTGGACGTGCTGGCCAGCCGGATGGTGTCGTACATGGCGCAGCAGACCTCGATCTCCATCAGCGCCGGGCCGGGCGGCGCACTGCAGGAGATCGTCCCGTTCGGGCGGGACATGTGGCGCGGCTTCGTGGACTTCAACGGGCAGACCCAGGACTACATCGACCTGTCGGGCGACGCCACGGTGACGCCCAACCTGGTGTCGCTGAGCGGCGACATCACCGCGCCCGGCGGCGGCCGGCCGGCCCCGGCCCCGACACCGGCGCCGACCGGACCGGCACCCACCGGGCAGCCGTCCACCGCGCCTCCCACCGCGCCGCCGCCCGCACCGGCCGGCGGGTGCGGCGGCGACCCGGCGCAGTTGACGACAAGTCAACTCGCCTCCTGCGTCGCCGAGTTGTCCAAGGCCCTGCAGGGCCGCGTGCAGGACCCGGCGCCCGCCCGGCCCTGACGGCCGCCCCCGCCCCTGCCCGTCCGGCCGGGGGTTCCGCGGGCGGCTCCGCGCAGCGCCGCCGGTGCCGCCCAACGGCCGTCCGGCGCCGCCGAGTTCGGGTACGCGCCGAGCGGCGGCGCCCGTCGTGCCCCAGGCCGCCGCGGTGCTGGGACTTCCGGCCGTGCACGGACTGGACAGCGGTGCGCGAGTCGTCCAGTCTTCACCACCATGACGTTCCCTCAACACACTTCCGGTACCGCACGCACCGCGCTCTTCGAGGCGGTCACCGCGGTCGGCGACGAGGCCGTCGCCCTGCTCGCCGACTGCCGCGGCGACACCCGGATCCCCGGAGCCGAGTGGACGGTCGCCGAGGCGGCCGCCCACCTGGCGATGGCCAACGAGCTGATGGCCGCACTGGCCGCCGGCGAGGACCGGCCGTACGGGGACGGCACCCCGGGGGCGCTGGCCGCGGCGAACGCGGTCTCGCTGGCCGAGCGGCCCGAACGGGACCCGGCCGTGCTGGCCGGGGAGATCGCCCGGCAGGCCTGGGAGTTCGCGGCGGCGGCCGGCCCGCGCACCGGCGCCGAACCGGTGCTGACCCCGCTCGGGCGGATGGACCTGGACACCCTCGGCGCCTACCTGCTGACCCACATGCTGGCCCACCTGTACGACGTCGCCGTCGCCCTCGGCCGGCCGCACCCCGTCGACCGGCGGCGGGTCGAACTGACGATGCCGTTCCTGCGCACCGCCATGCCGCTGGTGACGGACGCCCGCACCGCGGCCGGCCACAGCGCCTGCTACCGGCTGCGGCTGCGGGGCCAGGGCGGCTTCGCGGTGACCTTCACGGACGGCGCCGCCGTGGTGAGCCAGGAGCCGCCGCGCCGCCCGGACTGCACGATCGTCGTCGAGCCGGTGGCGTTCTTCCTCCTGGCCCTGGGCCGCTGCTCCACCACCGGCGCCATCGCCCGCGGCAAGGTGTTCGCCTGGGGCCGCCGCCCGTGGCTGGCCCCGGCCTTCCCCGGGCTGTTCACCGCGCCCTGAGCCCCACCGGCTCCGACCGGCTTCGGACGGCTCCGACCGGATCCGACCGGCTCCGTCCGGCTTCCGGGCGGCCGTCCGGCGGACCGGGAGGACGGCTACCCGGGCCGGGGGCCGTCCTCGGCGCCGCCCGGGTGGGCCGGGTCGGGCGTGCGGGGAGCGCGGGGCGAGCGGGGCGCCGCCCTGCCCTCCTCGGCGTCCCGGCACGCCCCGCAGGTGTTCCAGTGCGGCCGGCCGGGGCCGGAGGAGCGGTGGGGCGCGAGGGTCATGTCGGAGGTGTGCCGGCCGCACAGGGTGAGGGGCCCGCAGGCCCCTGAGGCCTCCGCGGGAGCGGCGTGGGCCAGACGCACCGGGTTCTCGGGGTCCGCCGGCAGGAGGTCCGGGCCGAGGAGCCGCACGTTGGCCGGCGTATCGGGTTCGAGCACGATGACGGTGTCCATCCCCTCAACGTCGCCGCAGGAGCGCCGCGCCGCACGCGCACGGTGGCATCCGGACCAGCCGGCCGCGGCCCGGGGCCGCGGCGGCGCGGTCGGGTTCAGCGCAGGAGGGTGGCGAGGAGCTCGGAGATGGTGGGCCCGGCGTCGGCGGGGTGACGGAGCTGTTTGCTGGTGATGACGCTGTAGTGGTTGGTGCGGCCGCGGCGTTCGTGGCTGAGGTACCCGGCCTGTTCGAGGTCGGCGATGATGCGCTGGACGGCGCGCTCCGTGAGCAGGCAGCGCGCGGCGATGTCGCGCACCCGGATGCCGGGGTCCCGGGCGATCTGGACCAGCACGCGGGCGTGATTGGTCAGGAAGGTCCACTGCCGTTCGGTCGTCGTGCCGTCGTCCATCCCCCCACGATAGTGCCACGGGTTTCACGACAGCGAAAACACGACAGATAATTCGTGCAATGGTTGACATGTCCGGCGGGTTGGGCGAAGAGTGGAACGGATGCAATCCGAACCGCCTGAACAGGGCCCGTACGGTGGTTCCGTCTGGAGATGGTGTGCGTGGACCCGATGAACAGGCAGGCACTGGAGCGGCTGCAGTCCCTGCTGGCCGACAGCGTCGGCCCGAGCTGCGCGAGCGGGCCGCCGTGCCTGACGTCCGAGACCGCCAGGATCGGTGACGCCCTCGTGTGCTCCTTCGCCGGGGACATGATCCTGGACAGCGAGTCCGTCGCCGCCCGCGCGCTGGCCGCCGCGCTCGACCGGCGCCCGTCCCTGCTGGCGATCGACCTCGCCGGCGTGGAGCTGCTCACCTCCACCGGCCTCAACCTGCTGCTCACCGCCCGCCGGCGGGCGCTGGCCGACGGCGTCCCGCTGGTGCTGGTCGCCCCGTCCGAGCGGACGCTGCGGGTCATGGAGCTCACCGAGACCACCGCGCTGTTCCCGGTCCACGCGAGCGCCGAGGACGCCGTCCGCCGGCACGCGCCGGACGCGCTGCCCGCCGTCCCCCCGTACGGCCGGCCGTAGGCGCTCAGAGCCGGTCGTAGACGGCGGACAGCCGCTGCAACACCTCGGTGGCCCGATCCAGGGCCTCGTCGTCGTAGTCGGCCAGGTCGGTGTGCAGGGCCTCGGCCAGCGCCCGTTGGCGCTGGTCGTGCCGGGCCCGGCCGGTGTCGGTGAGGGCGACCAGCACGGAGCGCTTGTCCTCGGGCTGGCGGGTGCGGGTGACGTAGCCGGCCGCGACCAGGCCGTTGACCAGCTGGGTGGTGGCGGCGCCGGTGGTCTCGGTGCCGGCGGCGAGCCGGCCGATGGTCAGCGGGCCCTGTTCGGCCAGGGTGCGCAGGGCCCGGGCGTGGGTGAGCGAGAGCGCGCCCGGGGTGCGGGTGGCGCGCCCGCGCAGCCGGGCGTCGGCGGCGCTGAGCCGGTAGGCGGCGCGGGCCAGGCGGTCGAGCGCCCGGGCGCGGTCGTCGGTGGGCTGCGGCTCGGTCATCGGGATTCCTCCTGGACGGGTGGACGGCGGCCCGGTTGACAACAGCCTAGCCTCAGTACTTAATGACTAAGTACTTATTCATTAAGTACTGAGGCAAACGGACCTCCAGGAGGAGACCCATGACCATCCGTTCGACCGGCCAGAGCTGGGCCCTGGACATCGCCCTCGCCCAGGGCGGCTTCGACGCGCTGCACCCCGAGGCCGTCGGGACCATGGAGCAGCTGGGCCACGACCACACCGACTTCGCCAAGGTCTTCGCGCTGGTCAGGAGCGGCGCGATGCTGCCCAAGGCGTGGGCGACGGTGGCCGGCCAGGCCGAGGAGCGCGCCGCCCACCACGAGCGCGGCGGGTTCGCGCAGACCGCCGCCGACCTCTACCTCCGGGCCGCGGTGATGTGGGGCCGGGCGCAGTACTCGCTGTTCGACGCGGCCGACCCGCGCAAGGCCGCCATGCGCGAGCGCGCCAACCACTGCGTGGAGCGCCTGGGCGCGCTGCGCGGGGGCCGGGTGCGGCGGGTGGAGCTGGACTTCGAGGGCTCGCGGATCCACGCCCTGCTGCACCTGCCGGCCGGCCGGGTCGAGAACGCGCCGGCCGTCATCCTCGGCCCCGGGATGGACATGATCAAGGAGGACTACATCTGGGCGGCCGAGCGCTACTACACCTCGCGCGGGATGGTCGCGCTGTCCATCGAGGGGCCGGGCCAGGGCGAGAGCCGCGCCGGCGGGCTGACCGTCGACCTCGCCAACTACGAGCGGGCGATCGGCCGTTACCTCGACCACCTGGCCGCGCTCCCGGAGGTCGACGCCGACCGGATCGGCATGTTCGGCATCTCGATGAGCGGCTACTGGGGCTCCAGGGCGGCCGCCACCGACCGCCGCCTGGCCGCCCTCGCCGCCTTCGAGGCCGTCACCGGCGACTTCGCGACCATCTTCGAGCGCGCCCAGCCGACCTTCAAGAACAACTACATGTACATGGCCGGGTACACCGACGAGGACGCCTTCGACCGCGACCTCGCCCAGCGGATGCCCCTGGGCGACCTGGTCGCCGACATCGCCTGCCCGGTGCTGTACGGGATCGGCGAGTTCGACGAGCTCACCGACCTCGGCCAGGCCCTGGAGAGCTTCGAGCGCATCCGGGCGCCGAAGGAACTGCGGGTCTACGAGGACGAGTTCCACCCGCTCGGGGGAGTAGCGGCCGAGGCCTTCCGGTTCGGGGCGGAGTGGCTGGAGCGGGCCCTGGCCGGAGAGTTCGCCGAGCCCGGACGGGACGTGCGCCACCACGTCCACCGCGACGGCCGCACCACCGACGGCAGCGCCGACCCCACCTGGTGGCTCGGCGCCGCCCCCACCCGGCTCACCGAGGCCCGCCGCCGCTGAGCCCGTCCTCCCCGGCCCTCCCCGGCCGGGCGGGCCGGTCCGCCGCGGTCGCTAGCATCGCGCGCATGCTGGCACTGCTCCACACCTCGCCCGTCCACGTCCCGGTCTTCGACGCGCTCCGCGACCGCGAGCACCCCGGCCTGCCCCTGCGCCACCTCGTCCGCGAGGACCTGCTGGCCACGGCCCTGGCCGACGGGCCCGACGCCGTCGCGGAGCACATCGACCGCCTCCTCGCCGCCGCCGTCGCCGCCGGGGCCGCGGCCGTGCTGTGCACCTGCTCGACGATCGGGGCGGTCGCGGAGGCCGGGGCCCCGGCGGCGGGCGTGCCCGTGCTGCGCGTCGACCGGCCGATGGCGGCCGCCGCCGTCGCCGTGGCACCCGCGGCGGGCCGGACGGCGACCCGCGTCACGGTGGTCGCCGCCCTGGCCGGCACCGTGCGCCCGACGGCGGCCCTCGTCGAGGACGAGGCCGTACGGGCCGCCCGCCCGGTCACCCTGACCACCGTCGTGGTCGACGGCGCCTGGGAACGCTTCGAGGCCGGCGACCGGGACGGCTACCTGGCCGCGGTCGCCACCGCCGTCGAGGCCGTCGACGACGCGGACGTCGTCGTCCTCGCCCAGGCCTCCATGGCGGCCGCCGCGAACCGGGCCACCACCGCCGTACCCGTCCTCTCCAGCCCGGGCCCGGGACTGCGCGCCGCCGCTGCCGCCTGCCGCCCCGAAGCCCGGACACCCCGCCCACGGACCGCGTGACGCCGTCGCCCGCACGGTGGCCGACGACCTGGACACGGCCCTCGACAGGCTCTCGAAGGGACGCCTGATCGCCGGCTCCGGCACGGCGTCCGGGGTGCCGGCGGCGGTGCGGACGGGGCGCTCCGTCGCCTACCTGGCGCCGGGAGCGGTGGCCGGTGCGGCCATCCGGTCGAACGCGCCGGGAACGGGCCGCGACCTGTTGGAGAGCATCGCCCTGCCGGACCTGCGGGCCGCCGCCGCCCGGGACCGGCTGCACGCCCTACCGGGCCCGGCCGGAGGCGCCTCCTGCGCTGGTGCGGCCGACCGCACCGCTGCGGGTGCGGGCCGGGTCCGGGACGGGGACCATCGTGGCGATGGCCGACCGCCCTCCGGGAGCCGCCGTGACCGATGCCGCAGACCCCGCTCCTCCTGGCGCGCCGCGCTGCCTGGTCACCGGGGCCACCGGGTACATCGGCGGCCGGCTGGTGCCGGAGCTGCTGGCCGCCGGGTACGGCGTCCGGTGCCTGGTCCGGGATCCGGACCGGTTGCGGGACCACCCCTGGCGCGGGCGGGTGGAGGCCGCCGCCGGGGACGTCACCCGTCCGGAGAGCCTGGACGGCGCGTTCAGCGGGATCGACGTCGCCTACTACCTGGTGCACGCGCTCGGCACGGGCTCCGGCTTCGAGGCCACCGACCGGGCCGCCGCCGCGGCCTTCGGGCGGGCGGCGGCCCGGGCCGGGGTGCGGCGCATCGTCTACCTGGGCGGGCTCGCGCCCGCCGGGGTGCCGGCCGGGCGGCTCTCCCCGCACCTGCGGTCGCGGGTCGAGGTCGGACGGGTGCTGCGCGACAGCGGCGTGCCGACCGCCGAACTGCGGGCCGCCGTGATCATCGGCTCGGGGTCGGCCTCCTTCGAGATGCTCCGGTACCTCACCGAGCGCCTGCCGGTGATGGTCACCCCGCGCTGGGTGGAGACCCGGATCCAGCCGATCGCCGTCCGGGACGTGCTGCGGCTGCTGGTCGGGGCCGCCGGCCTGCCGCCCGAGGTGAACCGGGCCTTCGACATCGGCGGTCCGGAGGTGCTGACCTACCGGCGGATGATGGAGCGCTACGCGGCGGTGGCCGGGCTGCCGCGTCGGCTGATCGTCGCCGTCCCCGTCCTCACCCCGCGGCTCTCCAGCCTCTGGGTCGGCCTGGTGACGCCGGTCCCGGGGTCGATCGCCCGGCCGCTCGTGGAGTCGCTGCGGTACGAGGTGGTCCGCGGCGAGCACGACCTCGACCGGTACCTGCCGCAGCCCCCGGGCGGCGGCATCGGCTTCGACGCGGCGGTCGGGCTCGCGCTGCGGCGGATCCGGGACGCGGACGTCGCCACCCGCTGGTCCTCCGCCTCCGTGCCCGGCGCCCCGAGCGACCCGCTGCCGACCGACCCGGACTGGGCCGGCGGAAGCCTCTACCAGGACGTCCGGGAGCTGCGGGTGGACACCGACCCGGCGGCGCTGTGGAGGGTCGTGGAGGGGATCGGCGGGGAGAACGGCTGGTACTCCTTCCCGCTCGGCTGGGCCGTGCGCGGCTGGCTGGACCGGCTGGTCGGCGGGGTGGGGCTGCGCCGGGGGCGGCGGGACCAGGCGCGGCTGCGGGTCGGCGAGTCGCTCGACTTCTGGCGGGTGGAGGAGATCGAACCGGGGCGGCTGCTGCGGCTGCGCGCGGAGATGCGGCTGCCCGGGCCGGCCTGGCTGGAGCTCTCGGTCACGCCGGACGGCGCGGGCGGGAGCCGCTACCGCCAGCGGGCGCTGTTCCACCCGCGCGGGCTCGCCGGGCACGCCTACTGGTGGGCGGTGGCGCCGTTCCACGCCGCGGTCTTCGGCGGGATGGCGCGGCGGATCACCGAGCAGGCGGCGCGCGAACCCCGGGACCCCCGGGACCCCCGGGACCCCCGGGACCCCCGGGACCCCCGGGACCCCCGGGACCCCCGGGACGGCCGGGCCTGACCGGCGGCCGGGCAGGGGAGAAGGCCACCGCCGAAGGCTCGTGAGGCCGTCCACCCGGCCGGGCCCGCCGACCCCGTCCGGCGAAGTGCCGCGGGTTCAACGCACCGCACCACAACGGGGGTTCACACACAGGCGCCGAACCGGCCATTCTCGATCCGGCCACCGTACCCCTCCGTCAACGGACCGGCGACGGCTAGGTTGACCGTGACGACGAGAGGCGGCCGCCGGGCAGCCGGCATCGCCCTGGCGAAAGGTGCCCGACATGCAGGTGAGCGTCGACCGCGACCGTTGCTGCAGCTCCGGCATGTGCGTGGTGAACGCCCCCGCGGTCTTCGACCAGGACAGCCGGGACAGTCTCGTGACGCTGCGTCAGACAACGGTGCCGCCGGAGCAGTTCGACGACGTCAGGCTCGCCTCCGAGCTCTGCCCGGGCCGGGCGATCACCGTCACCGGGGACGAGCCCGCGCGGACCGGGGCCTGACGGACCCCCGCCGCCGGCCCCGCAGGCCGCCGGAGACCTTCCCGGGCCCCGAACCCCACGGGAACACCCGCGACGTGAGGAGACCCCCGCCTTGACCACCGCACCCACCACCACCCCCGTCCTCCCACTGCCGGCCCGGCACTCCGGCGGCTGCCCGTTCGGCCCGCCGCCCGCGTACTCCCAGGCCGCCGCCACCGGGCCGGTGACCAGGGCCGAGCTGCCCGACGGCGACCTCTGCTGGCTGGTCACCGGCTTCGCCGAGGTCCGCACCGTGCTGTCCGACCGCCGGTTCAGTGCCGACATACGCCACCCGGCCTTCCCGCTGCTGGTCGCCGGCGCCCGCGAGCTGATCACCGACAATCCGGACTTCCTGCGTCTCGACGACCCCGAGCACGCCCGCCAGCGCCGCATGCTCACCGGGGAATTCCTGGTCAAGCGGGTGGAGGCGCTGCGCCCGGAGATCCAGCGGATCGTGGACGGGGCACTGGACCGGATGACCGCGGGCCGGACCACGGCCGACCTGGTCACCGACTTCGCGCTGCCGGTGCCCTCGCTGGTGATCTGCCTGCTGCTCGGCGTGCCCTACGAGGACCACGACCGCTTCCAGAGCCTGAGCCGCACGATGCTCAACCAGGAGAGCACCGTGGAACAGCTCCGGGACGCCCAGGAGGAGGTCAGGGACTACCTGCGCGACCTGACCACCCGCAAGCGCGCACAGCCGCAGGACGACGTCCTCAGCCGACTCGCGGCGCGGGACGACCTGACCCCGGACGACGCGGCCGGCATGGGCGTGCTGCTGCTGATCGCCGGGCACGAGACGACCGCGAACATGATCTCGCTGTCGACCGCGCTGCTGCTGGAGCACCCCGAGCAGATCCCCGCCCTGGCCGACCCGGCCACCCTGCCGGGCGCGGTGGAGGAACTGTTGCGGCTGCTGACCATCGTGCACACCGGCCTGCCCCGGGTGGCGCTGGAGGACGTGGAGCTGGGCGGCGTCACCGTCCGGGCCGGGCAGGGTGTGATGGCGATGCTCTCCACCGCCAACCGGGACGAGGCGGTGTTCGGCGGCGCCGGCCGTCGGGCGACGGACGAGCTGGACCTGGACCGGGACGCCCGGCGGCACCTGGCGTTCGGCTTCGGCGTGCACCAGTGCCTGGGCCAGCCGCTGGCCCGCGCCGAACTCCGGATCGCCCTGGAGACGCTGTTCCGCCGGCTGCCGGGACTGCGACCGGCCGGCGAGCGCGAGTTCCGTACCGAGTCGTTCATCTACGGGATGCGCTCACTGCCCGTGACCTGGTGAGCGGGGCCCGATGGAGAACTCCCGTTCTCCGGGCCCGAACCGCGGACGACAGTCACATGGTCGCGCGGACAGCTCCCAGTCGGCCGGCCCCTCCCGGCAGACCGTCCCGGCGCGGGGACGCCACCGCGGTCGGCCGGAGCCGTCCCGCGGGGCCACCCGGTGCGGCACACTGATCGCCGAGGCCGTCGCACGGATTCCCGGGCGGCCGGGGCCGAGGGGACGGGGGCGGCATGGAGACCGGCAGCGTGGTCGGCGGGCGGTACCGGATCGGGCCCGGCGGAGCGGGGGAGGTCCGGTTCGGGCAGGACACCGGGTCCGGGCGGCCGGTGGCGGTGAAGACGCCGGCCCGGGCACCGGGCCCGGCCGTCCGGCTGCGGCACCCGGGGATCGTCACGGTGCTCGACGTGGGAGAGCACGAGGGCAGGCCGTTCCTCGCCATGGAGCTGCTCGACGGGCACACACTGGACGACCACCTGCTGGACGGCTGGTTCCGGCCGGCCGAGGTCGCCGACGTCGGCGCCCAGGTCGCCCAGGCCCTGCTGGTCGCGCACCGGGCCGGGATGACGCACGGCGGGATCGAGCCCGCCCGACTGCTGCTCACCCCGAACGGGACCGTGAAGGTCCTCGGCTTCGGCACGGCCGCCCCGGCGCCCGGGTCCGACCTGTCCGCGCTCGGCGACACCCTGCACGAGCTGCTCGGACACCCCGGCCCGCCCGGCCCGCCGGGCGAGCTCGGCGCGCTGGTGTCCCAGCTGCGGGACGCGCCGTCCGCACAGGACCCGCAGCGGACCGAGGAGTTCGCCCTCCGGCTGCGCCGACTGGCGGAGGAGCTGGCCGCGACGGAGCCGGCGGAATCGGGGGAGCCGGTGGAGCGGCCACGGCGGCCGACCGCGGCCCGGCCGTTCCGGATCCACCGGCGGCCGGAGCGGCTGCCGCTGGCGCGGGCGCTGGCCGTGGTGATCGGGGCCGGGCTGGTCGCGGTGACGGCGTACGCGATCGCGGTGACCCTCTGACGGGATGACGACCCGGCTCGCGGGCGCCGAACCCGACCCGCAGGGGCGCCGTCCGGCTCCCCACAGCGCGCCCCGGCGCACCCGACACCTGGAACGGAACATGCGGAAGAGACGTAATCCCTGGGCACTCGCCTACCTCCTGGCGGGGCTCCTGCTCCTGCTGGTCGCCGTCGCGGTAGCGGCCACCGCCGCCAGGGCCGACGACCTCGTCCCCATCGTCCTGACCGGCGTGCCGGGCCTGGTGCTGACGGTCCGTGCCCCGATGTACGGCGTCTCCTTCGGGGGCGCCGGGGGAGGGGTGAAGGCGACCGCCTTCCCGTAGTCGCGGTAGGTGAAGTCGCAGGGCTCCGTGCACCGGGTGCGGGGCGCCGTCTTTTTTGAGTACCCGTACTCAGGCGGTGCTGTGGGTGCCGGATGAGACTGTGGAGGTCAGCCGGGACTCCTGGGCCCGGCACCACGAAGGGGGAGAAGGATGAGGCGTGCGGGTTTCGCCGGGGCGGCCGCGGCAGCGGTCGCGGCGGTGGCGGCGATCGCGGTGACGACGGCGGCCCCGGCGGTCGCCGGGGAGAGCGGGGCGCTCGGACAGGGAGTGCCGGGGACGGGCGAGATCCTGCCGTACCCGGGGCCGGAGGGGCTGATCTGGATCCCGGACTGGATCGGCGACGGTGGCGCGGTCACCGGCGGCGCCTACGCGGCCGGTCCGCCCGTCACCGTCACGGTGGGCTGCCAGGGCGGCAGCGGCGGTGCGGGTGAGGTGCGGGTCACCTTCACGCCGTACTACGGCGACCCCACCCCGGTGGAGTTCACCGTGCCCTGCCCGGCCGAGGCCGTCGGCACGGGCTCGGCGGTGGTGACGGCCGAGCAGGGCCGGTCCTTCCACGTCGGGGTGGCCGCCTCGGCCGCCGACGTGCACTGGGGCCTGACGGTCACCCAGCCGGACGCCTGACCACCCGGGGGCGGGGCGGGATCGTCTTCCCCTCACGGGAACGCGCTCCCGCCCCGCCCGTCCGGCCCGCCCAACCGCCCGGCGCGTCACAGGATTTCGATGGACCGGCCTCCCCTTCGCGCCGCCCCCAGCCCCGCCGCCCGGTCGGGCTTCACGACGCTCCCCGGCACCCCCACCGGTGCGGCCGCAGCGCGGGCTCGCCGAGGACGTAGGTCTGTGTGACGGCGCGGTCGTCGCCGAGGGTGGCCAGGGCGAAGAGGCGTTCGCGGAAGTCCCGGGCCACCTCGGTGCGGCGTCTCAGGAGCGGGGTGGCGGCCCAGTCGAGGACGACGAAGTCGGCCTCCCGGCCGGGCCGGAAGCTGCCGATGTGCTGGTCGAGGCGCAGCGCGCGGGCGCCGCCGAGCGTGGCCAGGTAGAAGCCGCGCAGCGCGGTGAGGGTCTTGCGGTCCTGCTCCGGGACGGAGTGGGGATAGGTGTTGGCCAGGGCGACGACCTTGTAGGCCTCGTTCATGGTCTGGAGCATCGAGTAGCTGGTGCCCCCGCCCACATCGGTGCCGAGCGCGACCCGGACACCGGCGCGGGCGGCGCCGTCCAGGTCGAACAGGCCGCTGCCGAGGAAGAGGTTCGAGGTGGGGTTGAACGCGGCGCCGGCCCCGGCGTCGGCGAGCAGGGCGCGGTCCGCGTCGTCGATCCACACCGAGTGTCCCCACATGCTGCGGGGCCCCACCAGGCCGCACCTGTCGTAGACGTCGAGGTAGGAGCGCGGGTCCAGGGAGTCGCGGAACTTCTCCAGCACCGCCCGCACCTCGTCGCGGTTCTCGGCGAGGTGGGACTGCACCCACAGCGGCCGGTCGGTGTGCCGGGACTCCTGGTAGAGGCGGCCGGCCATCCGGAGCGCCTCCAGGGTGGAGGTCAGCGCGAACCGCGGGGAGACGGCGTAGCGCAGCCGCCCGGTGTGGTGCCACCGGTCGATGAGCCCGCGGCAGTCCTCCTCGGCCTGTTCGACGGACCCGTCGAGGTACTCCTCGGGCACCGTGCCGCCGTTGTCGTCGTCCATCAGTAGCTTGCCGGAGACCATGCGCAGCTTGCGCAGGTGCGCCTCGGCGAAGAAGGCGTCGGTGGCGTGCGGGTGGGTGGTGGTGTAGACGCACGCGGTGGTGGTGCCGGACTCCAGGAGCCGGTCGAAGAAGAACGAGGTGGCGGCCCGGGCGTACTCCCGGTCGGCGAACCGCATCTCCGACGGGTACATGTAGTCCCGCAGCCACGGCAGGAGTTGACCGCCCGGGCTGGCGACGGAGTCCACCTGGCCGGAGTGGATGTGCGGGTCGACGAAGCCCGGTACGAGCAGGTGGCCGCGGTGGTCGACGACCCGCCCGTGGTCGACGAACTCCCGCGGGCACTCGCGGTGGTGGCCGGCCCAGACCACCAGGCCGTCGCGCACCACCAACGCCCCCGGATCGAACAGGTGGTAGGCCCGGGGGTCGTCCTGGCCCTCGCCGTCCGGCATCCACGGATCGTCCGAGAAGTGCAGGACCGTCCCCAGGAACACCGTCACCCGCCGGCCGCGGCCGGTCCCCGCATCCGGGCCCGCACCGTCGTCCGCCGCGGTTTCCGCCGGCTCGCCGGGGCGTCCGGCCCCCTCGTCGCTGTCCATGTCCGTCTTCCTCGGACTGCCGGGTGGCGCGCCTTGAGCCGGCCACCGGGAAATCGCGGCAAAAGCCATCCCAACGGTTCACGCCCACCGTACCCCGCCGGACCGGACCGGACGTCACGGTCCGCCGGAACGGGCGGCGGGCCTTCGCGGGCGGCTCCCGCTCCGGCATCCGGGTGAAATGGCGCGGCATCGCCCGGCGCGAACGGAAGCCGGGTCCGGCGCTGCCAGAATGCAATTTCCTCGAGGTCCACCTGCACAGGCGGTGCCACCGGACAGCTGGAGCGGAACATGCGAATCATTCGGCCACGCAACAGTCCGGAAAAGGCGCCCGGCACAGGCGCGGGATGCTTCCCGTGGACGCTCATGTACCACTCGGTGGCGTCGACGACCGAGGACCCCTATCTGATCACCGTCGATCCCGCGCGGTTCCGCCGCCAACTGCGCTGGCTGGCCACCCGCGGGCTGCGCGGGGTGTCGGTGGGTGCCCTGATGCGCTCCCACCGGGAGGGCGCCGCGGCGGGCCTGGTGGGCCTCAGCTTCGACGACGGGTACCGCGACTTCGTGGAGGAGGCCATGCCCGCGCTCGCGGAGTACGGCTACACCGCGACGGTCTACGTGGTGGCCGACCGGCTGGGCGGCTACAACGACTGGGACCGCCAGGGCCCGCGCAAGCCGCTGATGACGGCGCGCCAGGTCCGGGAGGCCGCCGCCGCCGGGGTGGAGATCGGCTCGCACGGGCTGACGCACCGGCGGCTGGCGGGCCTGGACGCGCGGGACCTCGCGGCCCAGGTCGCCGACAGCCGCCACCTGCTGGAGGACCTGACCGGCCGGGCGGTCGGGGGGTTCTGCTACCCGTACGGCTCGCTCGACGCCGCCGCGGTGGAGGCGGTGGCGCGGGCCGGCTACGCGTACGGGTGCGCGGTCAGCCCCGGCGCTCACGGCGGCGTGTACGCGCTTCCCCGCTGCTACGTCGGCGACCGGGACGGGCCGCTGCACCTGACCGCGAAGCTGGTGCGCGACCGCTGGCGGCGCTGACGCCGCCCCGACGCCGACGACGCCCCGAAGCCCCGTCACCCCGAAGCCTCGTCACCCCGACGCCGCCCCGACGTCGCCGCCGGCCGCTCAGCGGACGGCGGCGGGTTCCACCGCGGGCTCCACCGCGGTTTCCAGGCGCAGCCAGGACTCGTGCCACAGCAGGGCGCAGCGGCGGTCGCAGCCGGTGGCGAGCGGTTCGCCGCCGCAGCGCAGGCCGTGGAGGATGAACCAGCGCCCCCCGGTGGGGTGCTGCCACCAGGCGAGGGACCGGTGGCGCAGCTCGGTGACGCCGTGACGGGTGCCGGCGTGGCGCTCCATCCCCGGCTGGAAGGGGACGCCGTGCAGGCGCCCGTCCGGGCCGAGGGTCGCGTGGATCTCCGCGAGGCTGCGCACCGTCGCCCACCGGGCGGCGGGCCGGGCGGCGGGCACCGGCGCGGGGGAGGGCTCCAGCCACTCGTCGCGGAACAGCAGCGCGCAGTCCATCCCGCAGCCCTGGGTCCCGTCGGCGCCGTGGCAGGTGGCACCGGCCAGCGCGACGGTGCCCGACAGGCGCCGCACGCGGTAGTGGTCGTCGATCATCCGGCGCACGACGCGGTCGACCTGGTAGACGCCGCCGCAGAACGACCACTGGCTGCGGGTGAACCACAGGCCGCGGAGGCGGTCCGCGGCGTCGAGGGTGCCGCGCACCGCGGCCTCGTCCTTCACCCGGACCCAGTCCCCCTCGGCGAAGCGGGAGGGCCGGCCGGGCGCCGGGATGTCGGCGCGGCGCTCCCGCAGGCCCTCGCGGGCGATCCGGGCGCGGCGCAGGACACCGAGCGGGGGAAGGTCGCGCAGGGGCAGGCTCTTGTACTGGCACCGGTTCGCGGTGGTTTCGCAGCGCGGCCCCGCGGTCCGGGTGAACCGTGATTCCTCGACGGTCATCGGTGAAATCCCATCGGGTCGGAGATATCGGCACAGGCTAGCGCACCCCTCCTTTCCCCGGACCGGCTCCCGAGCCCTTTCGGAGCCATGTCGAGAGAAATAGCACTAAACGCATTAAGGGCCTTCCGGAGTGAAGAACCGTCGTTTTCCGAAGGGCCCGGGTTCTGTGGGCGGGTAATGTTTCCACCGTCGCCGAGGTGGAGTGGCCGAGTGGCGAGGCGGCGGCCTGCAGGGCCGTTCAGACGGGTTCGATTCCTGTCTCCACCTGCTCTCCCGTTCCTTCCGGCCCCCGGCCCGGCGGTACGCCGGCCCCGGACCGACCGTCCCGGACCGGCCTGTCCGGACCGGGCCGAACTGCCGTGCCCCGGTGCTATGTTCACGGTGTCCGTCCCGCATCCGCAGGAACCTCGGGGGGGTCGCCCATGACCGACGCCGACCGTGACACCGACCGCGACGGCGAGCAGGCCACCCGGGCCCTGCTCGCCGAATACGCCGCCGGGACCCGCGAATTCGACGGCCGGACGTTCACCGGCCTGCGGCTCGGCCGGCAGAACCTCGGCGACGCCGTCTTCACCGACTGCGAGTTCGACGACTGCGTCCTCGCCATGGGCACCTTCGACCGCTGCGAGTTCCGGGGCTGCCGGCTGCGCCGCATCAACGCCATCGGGGCCGGCTTCATCCAGGCCCGGTTCCTGCACTGCGACGTCGAACAGGCGGCCTTCCGCGGCGCCGACTTCTTCAAAGCCACCTTCCGCGGCGGGTCGTTCGGCGGCGACTACCGCGAGGCCTTCCTCGTCCAGGCCATCTTCGACGAGGTCGTCCTCCGCGGCGCCCGCTTCGACGACGCCCACTTCGGGTTCAACGTCTTCGCCGCCACCGAGCTCGTCGCCACCACCCTGGACCCGGTGGTCGTCCACGGGCTCTGCCGGATCGACGAGCGCACCATCGCCTCCTCCTTCATCCTCAACAGCCGGGCCCTGGACGTCGCCCGCGACCGGCTCGGGGACGACCGGGCCGTCCGGGAGCTGACCCGCGACCTCGCCGGCCTGGAACGGTTCCTCGTCCGCGCCGGGGCCGACCCGGCCTCCGTGCGCGCCTACCGCGACACCGCCCGCGGCGCCCGCGAGCCCGCCCGCCCCAGTGTCTTCATCAGCTACAGCTCGGCCGACGAGTCCTTCGCCGCCGAACTGCGCGACCAGCTGGAGGCCAACGGCGTGGACACCTGGTTCGCCCCGCACGACATCCGCGGCGGCCGGACGATCCTGGAGCAGGTCACCGAGGAGATCCAGCGGCGCGGACGGATGGTCCTCGTGCTGTCCGAGGCCAGCATGGCCAGCAACTGGGTGGCCACCGAGATCGGCCGGGCCGTACGGGCCGAACGGGAGAGCGGCACCCGCAAGCTCTTCCCGATCCGCATCGTCGCCCACGAGCGGCTGCTGCGCTGGGAACTGTTCGACGCCGACGCCGGCTACGACGTGGCCCGCGCCATCCGCGAGTACCACATCCCGGACTTCCGCGGCGACGGCCTCGCCCTGCCCCAGGCCGTCAGCCGCCTGGCCCGCGACCTGCGGGAGGGCTGAGGCCCCCCGGCCCGCGTCACCCCCGCCCCGCCCCCGGCCCGCGTCACCCCCGCCCCGCCCCCGGCCCCCCACCCCCGGCCCCGGCCCCGGCCCCGGCCCCGCCTCGGCCGGGGGCGCGCGGAACCGGGCCCGGGGCGCGCGCGTCCGTCCTTCACGACGGCGGCCGATGATCACCGCCGTCGGCCGCCCCTGGAAGGAGCACCGTGACGGACGGTACGTCGCAGCGCATGTCGCCCGCCCGCAGGGGCCGTTGGCGCCCGGCCGCACTGATCGGGTGCGGGGTGCTGCTGCTGGGCCCGGCCGTGCTCGCGGCGGTGCGACTGCTCGGGTGGGACGACGGCACGGTGTGGGCGCTGCCGATGGCCGGGCTGCCGTACGCGGCCCTGCTCAGCGTGCTGCTGCTGGCGGCGGTGGCGGTGCTGCGCGCCCGGTGGCTGACCGGGGCCGCGGCCGTCCTGGTGGTGCTGCAACTGTGGTGGCTGGTACCCCGGTTCGTCCCGGACGGGGCCGACGCCCCGGCCGACGCGCCCCGGCTGCGGGTGGCGACCAGCAACAACTTCATGGGGCAGGTCTCGCCGAAGTCCCTGGTCGACCTGGTGCGCGACCAGCGGATCGACGTGCTCGCGGTCGAGGAGCAGAGCGACTCCGCCGCCGACGCGCTGGACGCGGCCGGCATCCGCGCCCTGCTGCCGCACCGCGAGCGGCCGGCCGGCACCGACACCGCGCTCTACTCCCGGCTGCCCGTCGGCTCCGCCGCCGACCCGGCCTGGCCGACCACCAACCTGACCGTCGACGTCGGCGGCCGCCCGGTGCAACTGGTCGCCGTGCACACCTACTACCCGGTCGGCGACGCCCGCCGCTGGGCCGAGGGACTGCACGACCTGCGCGCCGCCGCGCCCGGGCGCAACCGCAACGCGGTCCTGCTCGGCGACTTCAACGCCACCCTCGACCACAAGCCGATGCGCGACCTGATCGGCACCGGCCTGACCGACACCCACGAGGAACTCGGCGCCGGCCTCCTGCCGACCTGGCCCCAGGACCACCCCGACTACCCCGTCCCGGCCGTGATCCAGATCGACCACGTCCTGCACGGGCCCGCGCTGACCGCCGTCGACGTCTCCGAGCACGCCCTGCCGCACAGCGACCACCGCGCCGTGGTGGCCGAACTCGCCGTCCTGCGCTGAACGCCGCCGTCCCGCGCTGAACGCCGCCGGCACCGGCTGAGCGCGGGCGGCCGCCCTCGGCTACCCTCCCCCCTCGTGGACGATCACCCCGAACCCTCGACCCTGCGCGTCTTCGTCGCCCTAGCTCCGCCCGACGACGCCAAGGACGAGCTGGCCCGGGCCCTGCAGCCCGCCTACGCCAGGTACCCGCGGCTGCGCTGGAACCGCATCGAGGACTGGCACATCACCCTCGCCTTCCTCGGTGAACTGCCGTCCACGGCGGTGCCGCCGCTGCGGGCGGCCCTGGCCGGGCGGGCCGCGTCGCAGCCCGCGCTGCGCCTGGGCCTGCGCGGCGGCGGCCACTTCGACCAGCGACTGCTGTGGAGCGGGATCGACGGGGACCTGGAGGGGCTGCACCTGCTCGCCGACGCCGTCCGCGCTTTGGTCCGGTCCTGCGGGATCGAGTTCAGGGAGCGGCCGCTGCACCCCCACCTGACGCTGGCCCGCTCCCGCCGCGACGACCCGGTCAGCGTGCCGCTGGCCGCGGCGGGGCTCACCGGGTTCGTCGGCCGGCCGTGGCGGACCGAACGGCTCCACCTCGTCGGCAGCAACATCGGCCGCGGCCCCGGGCCGATCCGCTACCGCGACATCGAGGCCTGGCCGTTCGCCGCCGCCGCCCGAACCGGCGACGACGGGGGCGGCGGAGCCCTCGCCGGGCGGTAGCCGACGGGCGAGGCCCCGCGCCCGATGCCGGGCCGCGGTCAGTTCCGCCGGCCGTCGCGGGGCGCGGGGACGCGGGGCAGGACGTTCCACAGGGGCCGGCTGCCGGCGGCCCAGCGGGCGAGCGCGGTGCGGTCGACGAGGTGCACCCCGTGCTCGGCGCCCCAGCGGTGGGCGTCGCGGGAGAAGCGGCCGTTGGTGACGACCACGGCGACGTGGGCGTGGTGGGAGCGCTGGTAGGTGCCGGCGAGCGCGTACAGGACGCCCACCCCCACCGGCCTGCCGCCCAACGGGTCCTGCTTGTGCTTGCACTGCACGGCCCAGCGCCGGCCCATCGGGTCCTCGGCGAGGACGTCCACGCTCTGGTCGTTCGCCCGCCCGACCTTGCGGGCGCGGCAGCCGTCGCGCTCGAACAGGTCGCGCACCGCGAACTCGAAAGCGTCCGGCTTCATGTGGTCGAGCCCGCCGGGACCGCTCAGGGCCAGCCGCAACCGGGCGGCGCGCAGCCGGTGCTCGCGCGCGGCGAGGACCCGGGCCCGGACGACGGCCGCGGCGGCGCCACCGGCGGCCAGGGCGCCGACGACGAGGACCCACCAGTTCGCCGCCAGCCACCGCAGCGCGGCGGCGACCGCGCTGAGGACCAGGAACGCCACCACGGCGTAGACGAACCAGCTGACGTCGTCACGCCGTCCGGCCCGACGCGGACGCGGGCGCCGCGCCGGAGGCCTGCGCCTAGCCATCCGCCGCTCCGGACCTCTGCATGTCGGTGTCCTTCCTTCGAGGGCTCTCGCCGCAGACGGGGTACGGGCGGGGCCGGGCGGGCGTCAGCGGGTGGCCTCGACGGCGACGCCGACGAGCTGAAGGACGGCGTGGCCCCAGGAGGTGGCGGCGATCAGGACACCGAAGGTGACGGCGGTGAAGACGGTGAACGCCTTGTCGACACGGCTGCGGGCCTCGGTACGGCGGCGGAGCCGGACGACGATGACGATCGCGAGGAACACCGTGGCGCTGATCGTGTACTGCACTGCCCACCCCCGGGTGCTGACCCTGTGTGAGGCCCCCGTCACCGGGAGCCCGCCGCATCCGGGTGAGCATGCCAGAGCCGCCCCCCGCCCGGGGCCGCTTTGCCCGAACCGGGCGGACCCGAACGGTCCCGCCCACCGCCCGCTACGACGCTCCGCATGTGGCCAGCGCGGTTCGCGCCAGCCCGCGCAGCCAGGCGTGGGCGTGGTCGGTGTCGTAGCGCTGATGCCACGACAGGTATATCGGTGCCGACGGCAATTCGAGCGGGAGGGGGAGCACGACCAGGCCGAGGTCGGCGACCGCGGACCGCGTGGTGGCTTCGGGGACGCTGATCAGGAGATCGGAGCCGCGCGCGAACTCCAACGCGGCCGCTTCCGTGGGCGCGGTCGCCACCACGCGGCGGGTGAGGCCGAGCCGCGCGAGGGCGTCGTCGAGGGCATTGCTGAGGTTTCCACGTCGCGAGACGGTCACGTGCTCAGCGGCGGCGTACCGCTTGGCGGTGACGGTCTTGACGCGGGTGAGGGGGTGCCCCTGCCGTACGACGATGACGAGGCGGGTCTCGCCCACGTTCTCGGCACGGATGTCCGGTGCGCTCGGGCGGTTGGCGTTCGCCTCCAGGTCGACCTGGCCGCGCCGCAACTCGGGGGTGTCGAT
Source organism: Kitasatospora sp. Xyl93 (assembly GCF_055383135.1). Classification (NCBI taxonomy): domain Bacteria; kingdom Bacillati; phylum Actinomycetota; class Actinomycetes; order Kitasatosporales; family Streptomycetaceae; genus Kitasatospora; species Kitasatospora sp. Xyl93. The sequence continues at coordinate 8,519,345 of NZ_AP029185.1, forward strand.
GCTCGATTCCGCGACGAAGCGCAAGCGCACGCCCGGGGCCTGTCCGCGCACGGCCGCGAGCAGTGCGGGGCCGCTCAAGGTGACCAGGGAATCGTGCCAGCGGAGGGTGAAAGTGCGCTCCAGCGTTGCCAGATCGAGTTCACGGCTCGGTGCCAGCACCCCCTGGACCTGGTGCAGCAGCTCGTGCACCTGTTCCCGGACGGCGATCGCATACGGCGTCGGGGTCATCGTGCGACCGGTGCGCACCAGGATCTGATCCCCGGTCGTGCGCCGGATTCGGCCCAGACTCCGGCTCATCGCGGGGGCGGTGACGTGCAGGCGCGCGGCGGCCCCGGCCACACTCCCCTCCTCAAGGAGCGCGTCTAGCGCGGTGAGCAGGTTCAAATCCAATTGCATGTGAGTAATCCTAGCCGTGCTTAGCATGCATTTGAAGTTAATGACGGCGCTCTATACCTTCGAGAGCAGAGCGCAAGACGGAACGCACAGCTCGATCCGACCGGCCTCAACACCCCTCTCTCACACGGGAGTACCGCCATGTCCGCAACGCTTCAGACCACTGACCACGCCGCCTCCGACGCCGACCTGCTCGACCAGACCGCGAGCGCCGTACGCGCGGCCGGTGCGGCGCTGCGCGAGCGCTTCGGCGAGGTGGTCCGCTACCAGACCCGCGAGGAGCTGATGCGCGCGCTCGCCGCCAACGACGACACGGCCCTCGACATCCTGCGCCCCCGCCTCACGAGCCTGCGCCCGGAGGCCGGCTGGGTGGAGGACGAGCTGGACGGCGGGGCGCTGCCGTCCGGCGAGTGGTGGGTCGTGGATCCGGCCGAAGGCAACGTCAACCACCTGCACGCCCTGCCGGATTGGGCGGTGACCGCCACTCTCGTGCGGGACAACCAGCCGGTGCTCACCGTGGTCCACCTGCCGTTGACCGGCGAGACCTACACCGCGCTCGCCGGTGCGGGCGCCCACCTCGACGGCCAGCCGCTGCACGTCTCCCGGACCGAGGACCTCGGCCTGGGCATCGTGGCCACCAGCCAGGCCCGGCCGGACGAGGACGAGAAGGTCGTGCGGCGCGTCGGCTCCTCGATCAGCGCGATGCTCTTCGACGCGCTCGTCGTCCGCACCTCCGTGCCCGCGACCCTGCACCTGGTGAACGTGGCCGCCGGCCGGATCGACGCCTTCTGGCAGTTCGCCGGCGCCCGCGCGGACCTGCTGCCCGGGGCGCTGCTCGTCACCGAGGCCGGCGGACAGATCTCCGACGCCGAGGGCCGCCCCTGGACCCCGCAGAGCGAGAGCTTCCTGGCCGCCGCGCCCGGTGTCCACGCCGCGGCCGTCGCCACGCTCTCACGCTGACCGCGCACCACAACCTGCACGCACGGAAGGACCAGATCATCATGACCACGATCGCTGTTCTCGGAAACGGCCGCGTCGGCGGCAACCTGGCCACAGCCCTCATCCGGGCAGGGCATGAGGTGACCGTGGCGGACCGCGCGCCGGGCGCCGCCGCCGACGCCGCCCGCACAGCCCGGATCGTCATCAACGCCACCCCGGGCGCCGGCTCGCTGGAGACGCTCGTCGCCCTGCGCGAGGAACTGCGCGACAAGATCCTCGTCGACGTCTCCAACGCCACCGTCGACGGACCGGACGGACTGCCCGCCGACCTGGTCTACCCCGGCTCAAGCCTCGCCGAGCAACTCCAGGAAGCGCTCCCCGAAACGCGCGTCGTCAAGACACTCAACACCATGCTCTTCCCGGTGATGACCGCGCCGGCCACGCTCACCCGGGCGCCCGATGCCTTCCTCTCCGGCGAGGACCCGCAGGCCAAGCAGACCGTCCGTGAACTGCTCGTCGACCTCGGCTGGCGCAAGGAGTGGATCACTGATCTCGGCGGGATCCAGACCGCCCGCGCCACGGAGGCAGCGATACTGTTCGTACCGCACGTGATGCGGTCCAGTGGATTCGCGCCCTTCGCGATCTCGATCGCGCGCTGACCCGCACACAGTGCACCGCCCCCGGCGGGCCCACATCCAGAACGGATACAACCGCGCAGCCAGGGTCGGCGATTCAGCGCCGGACGGCGCCCCGTGGCCACCCTTCCCGGGACCGTCGGCCTCGCACCGAGGATCAGCCCGTCTCACGGCGGACGCGCTTGGGAGGCAGCCGCCCGGTCCGGCCAGAATGACCACATGCCGCACCGAACCGATCAGCTGCTCGCCGACCTCGAACCCCTCGCCCACCCGGAGCGCCAACGGCTCGTCGCCCGCAGGGCCCGGGAGCTCGACGCCGACGGCGGGCTCCCCGGGCTGCTGGCCGACCTGGAACGCTCCGGCGTGTACGGCCGGCGGCTGGCCGCGCTCGCGGCCTCGGCCAGCCGCGCCACCGGCCACCTCGCCGAGCGGCTGACCGACCCCGACCCGGTCGTCCGCGGGTACGCCCTGCGCGCCGCCCGCACCCAGGGCATCCCGGACGAGGCGATCGAGGCGGCCTTCACCGGAGCCTCCTGCACCCTGCGCCGGCAGCTGACCCGGGTCCTCCGGCACGGCCGCCGGCACCGGCTCGCCGAGCGCCTGGTGGAGCGTCTGCGCGCCGAGTGGGGCGACACCGAAGCCGCCCGGCTGCTCTCCGCCTGCAGCCCCGCGTTCGTCGCCCGGACCCTGCCCGGCCTCGCGCACGCCGCACCGCTCGCACCCCTCGCCGCACGCTTCCCGGACGAGGTCCTCGACCACCTGGAACAGGTGCTCGCCGAACGCCCCGAGACGCTGCGGCTCGGCCAGTGGCCCGCACTCGCCGACATCCTCGGCACAACCGCGCGAGCCCGCCCCGAACGGCTCCTCGACCTGCTGGAACGATTCGGCCCGGACCTCCCGCTGCGCCACGACCACCTGCCGCCGCTGGCCGCCGCGGACGCCGAACGCACCGTCCGGATCCTCGCCGACCCGCGGCGCGGCCCGGCCGGGCCGTACACCGCGCCGCCCACCAGCGGCACGCTGCGCCGACTGGCGCGCGCCGACCCGCCCTCGCTCCCCGCCCTCGGCCGCCACTGGCTGGCCGCACCCCGCTGCCTCGCCGCCCTGCTGCGCGCCCTCCCACCGGGCCGGCGCGACGCGTTCCTCGACCTCGTGTACGCCGGTGCCCTCCCCCGGGAGACCGAACTGCCCCTCCTGCTACCGCTGTTCCCGCACGCCCGCCGCCACGCCGAGGCGCGGCGGCAGGTCGCCGCACGCCGAGCCGAGGGCCGCCCCTGGGCCGACACCGCCCCCGTCCTGGCGTACCTGCCCACCGAGGAGGCCCAGCCGCAGCTGCGGGCGGCCCTCTCCCGCCCGGACGCCGACGACCGGGCCGCCGCCTGGACGGGCCTGCTCGCCAACGCGGCCGCCTCCGACGACCGGACCGCCGTCCAGGACGCGCTCGGCCTGCTCCCGCGGCTGCGCAACGAGCAGGACCCGGTGCGGCGCGCGGCGCTGACCGCGCTCGCCCAGGTGCCCGCCCGGCTGCTGACCCCGCAGGCGGTGCCCGACCTCGACGCCGCCGTGCGGGACGCGGTCGACGCCCGCGACTGCTCGTACGCCACCCGGGCCGCCCTGCAGCGACTGGTCGCCGAGGTGCTGCGCGAGCACGCCGTCGCCGGCGGGGCCGAGCTGGTCGACTGGGCGCTGCGCAGCCTGCGGCGGATCGCCGGTCAGACCGGCACGGTCGAACTCGGCCGACTGGAGCACCGGCTGCGGCGCGGCCAGGAGCACGACGTGTTCGCGACCCTGCGGCCGTGGCTGGACACCATGGCCGACACCGCGGAGTACTGGCTGCTGTTCGCCCTGGCCCGCTCGCTCGGCCGACGGGCCCGCCGCGTCCCCGAACTGCAGGAACTCCTCCTGCACGCCCTCCAGTTCGGGACGGACGGCGCGTTCACGACGGCCGCCGCCCTGTGGCTGGACGACCCGCGCACCCGCGACGCCAGGGCCGCCGAGATCCTCGAACTCGAGCCCTCCGCCGCCGTCCTGGCGCCGCTACGGAACACACTCGCCGAGCGGCGCACCGACCTGCTCGACCCGCTGCTCGCCCCCGTGCCGCCGTACGGGAGGTTCCTGAAGCGCCAGGAGCGCGCGCCGCTGCCCCCCACCTGGTCGGCGAGCCGCTGGACCCCGCGCCAGTGGCGGGCCGCCGCCCACCTCGCCGCCGCTGCGGCCGCCGACCCCACCCTGCCGCTGCACGGGCGCGCCTCGGCCGTCCACGCCGCCGCCGCGATCCCCGAGTACGGCGAGGCGGTCGTCCGCGCCCAGCTGGACTCCGCCGACGTGGTGCTCGCCGAGGCGGCCCTCGCCGCCCTGGTCCGGACGGACCGGCCCGCCGACGCGCTGCGCGACCTGCTGGCCCACGCGGGCGGCGACCGCGCCCGGGTCGCGGTGTACGCGGCCACCCGCGCCGCCCGGTACACCCCGCCCGGCGAACTCGCCGAACACCTCGGCGCCCTGCTGTCCGGAGCACGGGACAGCAAGGTGACCAGCCGCAAGGAGGCCGTGCGGCTGGCCGCCGAGCACCTGCCGCCGCGGACCGCCGCCGATCTGCTGGTGGCCGCCTACCGCACCGAGGGCCAGCACCGCGACGTGCGCGCCGCGGCGGTCGCCTCCACGACCGGCCTGCTGGACGCCGAACCGGTCTGGGAACTGCTCGCCGAGGCCGCCGGTCAGGCCCCGCCGCCGGTGCGCCGCGCCGTCCTGAGCACCGACCCGGCGCACCTGCCCGAGGCCCACCGCGCCCGCTACGCCCACCTGGTGGCCTTGGTCGCCGCCGCGGCCGACCCGGAGGTCGCCGCGCCCGCCCTCGCCGCGCTGCCGCGGTGGGCCGCCTGGGCCCCGGAGACCGCGGAGGTCGCCCGACGGGCCGTCACCGACCCGGCGAACCGCGGCGGCTGGCGGCAGGCCGCGGGCGCCGTCCACGCCCTCGCGGCCTCCGGGCTGCCGCACCCGCTCGGCGGCGCCGCCCCCGGCAGCCTGCTGCACCGCACCCTCGCCGGACTCGCCGCCGCCGCGCGGACGGACGACCCCGACGCCGGGGACGACCGGGACCTGCCGGCCCGCCGGAGGCTGGCCCACCTCGCCGACCTCCCCGCCGACGAACGCCACCGGCCGCTGCTCGCCGGCGCCGCCGACCTGCTCGCGGCCGAACCCGACCTCGCGGACGTCAGGTCGGCCGCGCTGCGCCGGCTGGTGGACCCCGCGGCCGGGCCGCAGGCGCTGGCGGCCGCGCTGGGCGCGCTCGCCGACGCCCACCGGGACCGGCCCGCGGCGGCCGCGCTCACCGCGGTGGCGCTGCGGCGTGAGCACGCCGCGGGCCCGCTGCCGCCACCCGGGACACCCGAGGCGCTGGCGCGGACCGCCCGCCGGGACGGGGACACCGGGCCGGCCGCCGGCCTGTTCGCGACGGCACTGACGGAGGCGTTCGGGGAGCGCCTGGGCTGGCCTCCGGAGTGGCGGGCCCTGCTGCGCGAACTGCGCGGCCACCCCTCGGCGGACGTCCGCGAGCGGGCCCTCGCGGCCGTCACGCACCGGGAATGACCCGGGGAACGACCCGGGGCCGGGCACCGGGCCTGCCTGGTACCCGCCGTCCGCCGCCCCGCTCCCGCTGCCCGGGCGGGGGGCGGGGCAGCTAGCCGAGCGTGAGCATCGCCTCGGCGACCTCGCCGACCGCCGCGTCGGGGATCGCCGTGGCGGCCTCGGCGAGGACGAGCAGCCGTGCCCCGGGGATCTCGCGTGCGAGCGCCTCGCCGTTGCCGACCGGGAAGAACGGGTCGCGGCGGCCGTGGACGACGAGCGTGGGCACCGCGATCCCGGGCAGGCGCTCGCGCCAGCGCGGTGCGCAGTCGAGCCTGGAGAACACCGCGCCCAGCTGGTTGGCCGTATGGACCGGGGGAGCGGTGCCGGGGGTGCGGTCCCAGACGCGGGCGGCGGTCGCGCGCGCGGCGGCGGGGTCGTCGCTGCGGATCTCCGCGCCGGCGGCGGCGAACTCCGCGACCGCCTCGCGGTCGCTCCAGTCGGGCATCGGGCGGGCGAACAGCCGGCTCATCGTCGCCCGGTCGTGGTCGGGGAGGTCGTCGTCGGGCGGGCCGGGGGCGACCGGGCGGGTGCTGACCAGGGTGAGCGCCGAGAACGCGTCCGGACGGTCGAGCACGGCCACCTGGGCGACCATCCCGCCGACGCCGATCCCCGCGAGGTGCGCGGGCCCGCCGCCGAGCGCCTCGGCGAGGGCCGCCGCGTCGGCGGCGAGGTCGCGCAGGGTGTAGCCGGGGGCTCCCGGATCCACCGTGGTCGACTCCCCGCTGTCGCGCAGGTCGTAGCGCACCGCCCGGCGCCCGCCGGCGGCGAGGCGCTCGCAGAGCGCGTCGGGCCAGGAGAGCATCGTCGGCCCGCCCGCGAGCAGGACCAGCGGTGCGCCGAGGTCACCGAACGACTCCACGCCCAGCACGATCCCGCCGGCGTTGACGGTCGTCACCGGGCGTCGTCGTGCCCGAGACCGCGGTCGGGGGCGCTCATGTCGCCCGTCCGGGGCGTGCCGTCGGCGAGCCCGTAGCGCAGGTACACGGTGCCCGTGGGGCCGGCCGCCGGCGGTTGGAGGAGCGTGAGGTTCGTGGGCACCGCGCCGCCGTCGAACACCTGCTTCCCGACGCCGAGCACGATCGGGTGCACCCACAGGTCGAGGCGGTCGAAGAGCTTCTCCCGCAGGAGGGTCTGCACCAGGTCCAGGCTGCCGACGACCTTGATGTTCCGGTGCCGGTCGCGGATCCCGCGCACGGCGTCCGCCAGGTCCGGGCCGAGCAGCGTGGACCCGGCCCACGGGAGGTCGGGCGTGCCGCGGGAGGCCACGTACTTCGGGACGCGGTTGAAGAGCTCGGCGATCTCGCCGTCCTTCTGGTGCGGCCAGTAGGCGGCGAAGATGTCGTACGTCCGCCGGCCGAGCAGCAGGGCGTCGGTGCCCTCGTACGCGGCGAGGATCTGTGCCCCGGTGGCCTCGTCGATCAGGGGCGCCTGCCAGCCGCCGTACGGGAACCCCTCCGGGTCCTCGTCGGGGCCGCCGGGCGCCTGCCCGACGAGGTCGAGGGTCGCGAACAGCTCGATGTGGATGAGGCCCATGTCTGCACTCCCGATGAGTTTGGTCGTCCCGGTCGAGATGTAGACCCGCCGGGGCCGGAAAACTCATCGCCACGCCGACACCCGGTTTCCGAACCCGCCGATCGCCCCGCCCGCCCCGCTCGGCCTCCTCGGCCCCCCGTCCCGTCAGAGCCCCACCCGGAGCCGGAGCTGGAGCCGGCAGCCTCCGGGGCGGTCGTCGGTGTCGATGCCGATCGTCGCCGGGCCGCGGTCGGTCTCCGCCCACCGGTACCCGGTGTTCCGGCACTGGGCGGGGTCGCCGTCCGCGTCGTACTGGATGTCGAGGGCGACGTACGTCTGCCTGATCTGCGGCACGGCGAAGGTGAGGCTGCAGCCGCCCGGCCGGTTGTCGGTGTCGATCCGGACGGCGGGGCCGAAGGTCCGGGAGTCCCTGCGGATCGGCATGCCGAAGGTGCCCTGGTTGCCGCACTGCGCCGGGTCCCCGCCGGCGGTGGCCTGGAGGGCGTAGGTGAGGGACACGCCCTCCAGCTCGTCGTCGGGGTCGTGGACGCCGAACGCCAGCTGGCAGCCGCCCGGACGGCTGTCGGTGTCGAAACGGATGACGTCGGTCCAGGCCCCCTCCGCGACCCACTGATCACCCGTCCTCCCGCCGCACTGCCCTGACACTCCGTCGGGGTTGAACCGGATGCCGAGCTCGGCGGGCCGGAACTGCCGGGTCTGCGCCTGCGCCGGCACGGGGGCCACCGTCGCCGCGACCGCCGTGGCGGCCGCCCCGAGCACCGCCAACCCGCGCGCGATTCTCCTCATTGCAGCGATTCCCTCTCGTCCCGAGTCATCCGTACCGGAAGCACCCACGGTGCCACGGGCGTGGACACGCCAACCGAAGCCCGCCGCCCGACATGCCCCGCGCCACCCGAAAGCGCCAACCGCGCCCGAAGGCATGCCCGGCCGGGTCCGGCGGCAGGTGACCAGCGCCGCCCCGGGCCGGGGAGGGGCCGGACCCGGCCGGCTGGAGCGCCCCGGGTGCGTGGAGGCCCGCACCGCAGAGGACTCGGGCCCGCTGTGGCCGGTACCCGGGAGCCGTACGCCTCGACTCAGGTGGCGATGACGACGAGCGCGGCGGCCGCCGGCAGGAGGAGAACCGTCAACGCCGGTGCGCCGGTGCGCCGGGGCGCCCGTCGGGCCCGGAGGTGGCGGCGACCCACGAGACGAGGGGACCGCCGGGGAGAGGACGACCGCCGGCCCGGAAGATCCCGTCACGGGCGAGCCGGACCAGGGCCGGGGTGCCCATCTCGTCGAACCACGCCGGGGGCCGCGCGGAGGTGAAGGCCCCGGCCATCGCCTCGAACCAGGCCGCGAACGAAGGGAAGTCGGGCACGGCGTCGGCCTGCTCCACCCACGCGCCGTCCGCGGCGTAGCGTGCCCGCGGCTCGTCCTGATGGTGGTAGTAGACCGGGTACTCGCCGTCTGCGCCGGGCTTCGTGACGTCGAAACACCAGACCGCCTCGTCACCGGCCCCGGCGAACCCGACCAGGTGATCGGTCGACAGGTCCCGCCCGGGCTCGCGACCGACCCCCTCGGGCAGGTGCACCAGCTCGGCGTTCAGTTCGACGAGCTCCTCCTCGTCCACGAGCACGAACTCGCGCTCGTCCTCGTCCTCCTCCCGACGGCAGTGCAGCCGGTTGTGCTCCGCCAGCAGCGCCCGGTAGCCCGGTGGAACCGACCAGGCGACGGTACCGAAGCGCGGCTCCAGGAGGGTTTCCCGCGCCCGCACCGCATCGCGCGAGGCGGGGCCGGACCCGTCGAGATCGAGCAGTCCCGCCGAGGCGGCCCGGCGCAGGTCCGGGAGGGCGTCGCGAGGTATGGCCATTGTCCGAACTCCTGTATGTCCTCGGGCGCTTTCGGGCGCGGCCAGCATAGGGCTTGCGGGCGCCCGCGCCGGGCTTGGCGCTGCCCTGAGGGTGGTCGACGACCGGTCCTGAACCACGACCCGGCCACGGCGCGGTGGCGCAGGCCGGGACGGCGGCGAGCGGGTCGGCACCGGCAGTTCCCGCTCGTCGCGACGCTTCTGCTGCCGCTCTGCCGGATCCTCTACCGGTACTTCGCCCTGGTGCGCGCGGTCGCGGTCGCCCAGTGCACGCCGCGGGGTGCGTGCGGGCGGGACCGGGGCCCGCGGTACGACGCCGCCCACGGCCTGACGGGCGTACAGGTGGCGCTCATCGCGGCCGCCTGGGCCCTGCCGCGCCGGCCGTGCTGGGCTCCGTGGCGCTTCGTCGCCTCCGCCGTGAGCGTGATGTGCGGCCTGGCGTGCAGTGCGGTGATCCAGGACTTCGGCTGAGGCCGGGTGGCGCCCCGGCGTCGCACTCCGGGCGATTCCGGACGATCGTCCCTCAGGGGAGTTCAGGAAGGCGCGCGGGCCCCAGGGGGCCACCTGCGGATGCGGGTCACACCCCGGTAGCGGCGCCGTCGGGCAGCACGATCGCCGTCGTGGCGGTCGGGGGGCCGGTCGGGGGCCGGTCGGGGGCGCCGGCCGGGGGTGCCGATCGGCAGGGGGAGGGGGCCGGTGCGAGGGCGAATCCCTGCCGATCGGCACATGTGCGCGAGGGGGCTCGGCGCGCAGGATCGGGGACATCAGAACGGCGGCCACCGGGGCCGTCGGAGGGAGGGAAGCCACCGTGTTCCGCACTCGTACCCGCAACCGTGCCACCGCCCGCGTCGCCCGCACGGCCCGTGCCGCCCGCGTCGCCAGGGCCTCCGTCGCCGGCGGGCTGGTCCTGGCGGCGCTCACGGGCGTCGCCCCGGCCTCCGCCTCCGCCACCGGCGCCGGCGCCGCGTCCGCCGACGCCGTCGCGTCCGACCACCGGGACGGGCGACCCGCGCGTCCGGCGAGCGTCAGCGGCAGTGCCCGGATCTCGTACGCCTTCTCCCCGGACGACGAGATCTGGTTCACCGTCGATGCCCAGGCGGCGCCGTACACCCACCCCCTCCCGGGCACCAACGCGCCCGACGGACTGCCCACCGACGCCCGGGGCACGGTCCGCTACTCCCATCGCGTGGCCGCCACCGGGGAGGTCCGCAGCGCGGAGGCCGAGGTGGACTGCCTGAGCACCGGAGGCCCGGTCGCCACGCTGACCGCCGTGATCTCCACCTCGGACACCGGCAACGCCAAGGAGCGGATCGGTCTGAGCGTCCACCAGGGCAGCGGCCGTGAGGGCGGTCGCCTCGGGTTCTCCTGGGGCGTGGCCAACCTGGACGTGGGGCAGGACGGGAAGCCCTACCAGCCGGTGGTGGGCACCTGCATGGCGCCGGCCCCGTTCGCTCCGGTCATACGCGGCGGCTTCACCGTCCACCACGCCGAGTTGGGGCCCTCGACGCCGGCCGCCCAGTAGCGGGCCCCGCCGCGCCGAGCCCTGCCGCACGCGCTTCTGGCAGCGGCCGACGACTCCGGCGACATCGGCTGGACCGTGTCGGTGGACTCCACCGTCTGCCGAGCCCACCAGCACGCCGCCGGAGGCAGGAAAAGGGGCTCCGGATCTGGCTGAGCCCGACGACCATGCGCTCGGCCGTTCCCGGGGTGGCCTCAGTGCGAAAGTCCTTCTCGCCAGCGACAGCCACACACGGCCCTTGGTCCTCCGTGCCACGGCGGGACAGGCGGGTGACGCGCCGGCCTTCGAGGCGGTCATGGCCGGCATCAGAGTTCCGCGAAGCGGTCTGGGACGGCCGAGGGGCTCGGCCGGATGCTGTGCTGGCGGACAGGGCGCATTCGTTCAACGCCGCTCTTCACCTCGCCGCCGTCCTTCCCTGGGCGCGAGGAGCCAGAAGCGAGCATGAACGGACCTGAGAGAATCCATGGCGCATGCATCCGGGGTGTAGGAGGAGTCGTTCATGTGGCTGGAGCGCGAGGTGGTCCCGGATGAAGACCGGGAGCAGTGGGCCTGGACTCCGCTCGAAGGCGTAGGGCCCTTGAGGTTCGGACAGACCGTTGAGGAAGTCGCTGCCGCACTGCAGGAGCCGATCAGCGGTCGCGACCCGCGTAAGCAGTGGGTTCCCTTCTCCAGCCGGGGCGTCGACACCTACTACCGATCGGAAGACCGGACGCTGGCCGCAGTCGCAATCGACGCCTGCTACGGACCTCAGATCACCTTCGGCGAGGTTCGGCTGGTGGGCCGGCTGCCGTCGGAGCTGACGCCGTGGCTGGAAGCAGGCGCAGATACCCACGAAGGCAGGCTGCGTTTCGGTCTGAACGGAGAGGCCGGACTTCCCGGCCTCGGCCTGGTCATGCGTTGCCAACAGAACGGCGATTTCAACCGCACCCGCCCCGTGATGGTGGCACCCGAGTGGGCTGACATGAGTGTGGACAGTTGGGAAGGCCCCCTACCCAGCAGGGAATGGCTTGTGCACTGACATCGCCGCCCACAAGCCCAGCCGCATCCTGCTTGTGCAGAGACACCGAACCGACCCAAGAGACAGGCCCTAGCTGTACTGACCAGAGGTTAGTGACGGGGTTCACGACCGGGTGATCTTGAAATGAGTGAGGGCCTTCTGGCTCGGTGTGGATTGCGACATCTGCACCGGCACCAGAAAGGCCCTCATGCCCCACCGTAACGCACCGCTGACCGAGACGGGACGCCTGCGTCTGGCCCGCTGCGTGGTCGAGGACGGCTGGCCGCTGCGGCGGGCCGCCGAACGCTTCCAGGTCTCGCCGACCACGGCCAAACGCTGGGCGGACCGCTACCGCGCGCTCGGTGAGGCCGGCATGAGCGATCTCTCCAGCCGCCCGCATCGCAGCCCGCGCCGCCTGCCGACGCGCACCGAGAGGCGGATCGTCAAGATCCGCGTCCTGCGCCGCTGGGGACCGGCACGCATCGCCTACCTGCTCCGCCTGAACCCGGCCACCGTGCACCGGGTCCTGGTCCGCTACCGCCTCGCCCGTCTCGCACACCTCGACCGTGCCACCGCCCGCCCGGTGCGCCGCTACGAACGCGCCGCACCGGGCGAGTTGGTCCACGTCGACATCAAGAAGCTCGGCAACATCCCCGACGGAGGCGGCCACAAGGTGCGCGGCCGCGCGGGCAGCCCGTCGCACTCGGGCGTGGGCTACAGCTACCTGCACAACGCCGTCGACGACCACTCCCGCCTGGCCTACAGCGAGATCCTGCCCGACGAGCGCAAGGAGACCGCAGCCGCATTCTGGGTCCGGGCGAACGAGTTCTTCACCCGGGCCGGGGTCACGGTCCAGCGCGTGCTGACCGACAACGGAGCCTGCTACCGCTCACACGCCTGGCGCGATGCCCTCGCCGCCCAGGGCATCGCGCACAAGCGCACCCGGCCCTACCGCCCGCAGACCAACGGCAAGGTCGAACGCTTCAACCGCACCCTGCTCGACGAGTGGGCCTACGCCAGGCCCTACCGAACCGAGCAGGAGCGCCGCGACGCCTTCACCGACTGGCTCCACACCTACAATCACCACCGCGGACACACCGCGCTCGCAGGCAAGCCGCCCGCCAGCCGCGTCCCCAACCTCACTGGTCAGTACACCTAGCCGCCGCCCACCGCACCCCCGGGCCGCCCACCACACCCTGGGGCCGGGTCGGCCCCAGGACGGAACGAGGAAGGAGTCTGCCGTTCGGCGCACCCGCAACACCGCGCTGCGCCGCGTCGGGGCCACAGCCCGGCCGGACGTCAAGATCCGCAAGCTCCGCACGGCGCCGGAGGCCGCTGCCGCCCGGCAGGGGCGGGCGCCCGGACTCAGCCCTCCTCGGCCGCGTCCGCCGTCCGTAGCCAGACCTCCTCGGCCGGGTCGAATTCGCTGGTGGTCATCCGCTGCGCGCGCCAGCCGAAGCCGCAGACCGCCAGCGGGCCTTCGGCCAGCGGGTCCAGGCCGAAGCCGCGCTCGATGTCGATCTCGTTGATCGCCGACGTCACGAACGCGCCGAGGCCGAGTTCGGTCGCGCTCAGGTACAGGGTCTGGGACAGGTGCCCGCTGTCGAGCACCAGGGCGCGGTAGGCCTTGGCGTGCTGACGGTACTTCCAGAAGCTGCGGGCGTACCGCGGCGCCAGGACCGCCAGCACGGCCGCGTCGGAGAACCAGTGCTGACCGGCCAGGGCGCGGCGCGCGAACCGCTCCAGCGGTTCGTCCGGGGAGGGCAGGCGCTCCAGCGCGTGCTCGACCGCGTGGTAGTGGTACAGCCCGGGCGCGAGGCCCTCGACGTTCTGCACGATCAGGTAGGCCTCGGTCGGGTGCAGACCGCCTCCGGAAGGCGTGTGCTTCTTCAGGAACACGGTGTCCTCGCCGACGCGCACCTGCGCCTGCGCGGCGAACACGCGTTGCAGCATGTGCGCGCACAACGCCAGCGGCAACGCCCGCTCGCCGTCGAAGTTGCGGCAGGTCGCACGCCGCGCCAGCATCGCGTCGAACCCGTTGCCTTCGACGCGCGGCAACGGCACCCGCTCCGGCGCGTCCCCGCGTTCGAGCGCGTGGGTGGGCGGCGGGCCGAGCTTGCGCCGCAGGTCGGCGGCGGTGGTCAGCTCGTTGGCTTCCATGCTGCCGACGCTGTCCATGCCCTCCCACCGTGCGAGCCGGTGCACCATCGCCGCGGGCGGCCACCAGTGACCGGCCCGCAGGGCCTCGTCGCGTTCCCGATGGGCGGCATGGCGCTCGTCGTCGGAGATCACCAGGCCGCTGTCGACCAGCCCGGCCACCAGGGCCGACTCCTCGGCGTCCAGCGAGTCGGTCCCGCACCATTCGCCGGGGCTCAGCCGGCCGAGCAACTCGCGCTGCGCCGCGCCGACTTCGACCTCCGCATCGAGATGCGCGGCCAGCGCCAACCAGCGCCTGGTGCGGCTCAGGCCGGTACCGCCGGTCAGCAGCGAGCCCAGGTCGAAGTCCACGTCCTCGCGAGGCTCCAGGAACAGCACGGCACAACGGCGAATTCGCATCGGGATCCGTTCGGCGGACAGCGGACAGCGGACAGCGGACGGTTCCGGAGCACGGCGGATCCGTAGCACGGGGCCCGGTATCGACAGTGCCGCGGAAAGCCCCCGTGCCGCACGGCAGTTGGCTATGGTTTTGTACCATGCGGACTCAGGTACTGGGGAACGAGAAGTTGCACCTTCCGGCCGACGTCGTCGATCGTCTGCTCGATCTGCTGAGCACCGACGACCGCTTCCGCCGGCTGTTCACGCACAACCGTCACGCGGCGCTGGTCGAGGCCGGTTGCGCACTGTCCGAAGAACAGCTGCGGGCGGCCTCGCCGCTCAGCTGTCTGACCGTGGACCGGCTGGCCGACAAGGAGGCCATCGCCGGGGCCCGCGAGGAACTGCGCGCGCACCTGCTGGCCGACGCGGCGTACAGCAACCCGCATGCCCTCGAATCCGGGGAGATGCACGCCGTACTGCGCCGGACCTGACGCGACGCCGGCCCCGAACGCCGCGCGGGACCCCCGGCCCGGCGCCGGCCCCGAACGCCGCGCGGGACCCCCGGCCCGGCGGCGGCCCGGCCAGGCCGCCGCCGGGCCGGGGCCCGTCACGCCGTCCCCGGCGCTACACCCCGGCCCGGTCGGACGGGACGCCGCTGCGCCCGTCCGGACGGCCGCCGTCCAGGGCGCGCAGGATCGACTCGACGCTCTGCCTGGCGTCCCCGAAGAGCATCGCGCTGTTCTCCCGGAAGAACAGCGGGTTCTGCACCCCCGCGTAGCCGGAGGCCATCGAGCGCTTGAACACGATCACCTGCTCCGCCTCCCAGACCCGCAGCACCGGCATGCCCGCGATCGGGCTGGCCGGGTCGTCGGTGGCGGACGGGTTGACGGTGTCGTTGGCGCCGATGACGAGGACCACGGTGGTCGCGGCGAAGTCGTCGTTGATCTCGTCCATCTCCAGGACGATGTCGTACGGCACCTTCGCCTCGGCCAGCAGCACGTTCATGTGGCCGGGCAGCCGCCCGGCGACCGGGTGGACGCCGAAGCGCACCTCGACACCGCGCTCGCGCAGCCGGCGGGTGAGGTCCGCGACCGGGTGCTGCGCCTGCGCCACCGCCATGCCGTAGCCGGGGGTGATGACCACCGACTTGGCCTGCGCGAGCCGCCGGGCCGCCTCCTCGGCGTGGATCTCGCGGTGCTCGCCCTGCTCCCCGCCGCCGCCCGAGGGCGCCTCGATGCCGAAGCCGCCGGCGATGACGGAGAGGAAGGACCGGTTCATCGCCCGGCACATGATGTACGACAGGTAGGCGCCCGAGGAGCCGACCAGCGCGCCGGTGACGATGAGCAGGTCGTTGTCGAGCAGGAACCCGGCGGCCGCGGCGGCCCAGCCGGAGTAGCTGTTGAGCATGGAGACGACGACGGGCATGTCGCCGCCGCCGATCGAGACGACCAGGTGCCAGCCGAGCGCGAGCGCGAGCACGGTCACCGCGATCACCGGGCCCAGGCCCGGGTCGGCGGTGAACCAGACCGCCAGCGCCGCGAACGCCCCCAGCGCGCCGACGTTCAGCGCGTTCTTGCCGGGCAGCACCAGCGGGCGCGAGGCGATCCGGCCGGACAGCTTGAGGAAGGCGACGACCGAGCCGGTGAAGGTGACCGCACCGATGAAGACGCCGATGGCCACCTCGGCGTGGTGGATGCCCGACAGGTCGGCCGGCACGGCGGTTCGGGCCGACCCGTGCGCCTCGACCTCCAGGTAGCTGTTCCAGCCCACCAGCACCGCGGCGAGCCCGACGAAGCTGTGCAGGACGGCGATGAGCTCCGGCATCTGCGTCATCTCGACCCGCCGCGCCCGCCACAGGCCGATCGCACCGCCCAGCGCCATGGCGAGGACGATCAGGGCGACGGCGCCGGCGCTGATGCTCCGCGCCGCCACCACGACGGTGGCGACCAGGGCGAGCGCCATGCCGGCGATGCCGTACCCCACACCGGCGCGGGAGGTGCGGTGCTGGGAGAGCCCGGCCAGGCTGAGGATGAACAGCAGGGCGGCGACCAGGTCCGCGGCGTGGGCCGCGGTGGTGGAGGTCATCGGCTCAGCGCCTTTCGGGGGAGGAGGAGAACATGCTCAGCATGCGGCGGGTGACGGCGAAGCCGCCGAAGACGTTCACGCTCGTCAGCAGGACGGCCGTGAAGGAGAGCACGGTGACGAGCGTGCTCCCGTGCCCGGCCTGCAGCAGGGCGCCGACCACCACGATCCCGGAGATCGCGTTGGTGACCGACATCAGAGGCGTGTGCAGGGCATGGTGGACCTTGCCGATCACGTAGTAGCCGATCACCACGGCGAGCGCGAACACCGTGAAGTTCCGGGCCAGTTGGGTCGGCGCGAAGCCGACCAGCAGGAACATCGCCAGCATCCCGGCGCCGATCAGGCCGAACCGGGCGGGTGGGGTGAGCCGGGAGCGCCGGGGCTCCGCCGCGGCCGCCGCGCCGGCCGCCGCGCCGGCCTGCGGCGCCGTCGCGGGTGCGGCGGAGACGGCCACGGGCGGCGGCGGCCAGGTGACCTCGCCGGCGCGGACCACCGTCACCGCCCGCTGCACCACGTCCTCGAAGTCCAGCACCAGCCGCCCGTCCCGCCCCGGCGTCAGCAGCTTCAACAGGTTGACCAGGTTGGTGCCGAACAGCTGCGAGGCCTGGGCCGGCAGCCGGGAGGCGAGGTCGGTGTAGCCGATGATGGTGACGCCGTTGGCGGTGACCACCGCGCGGCCGGCCACCGTGCCCTCGACGTTGCCGCCCTGCGCGGCGGCCATGTCGACGATCACGCTGCCGGGCTTCATCGCCGCCACGTCCGCCGCGGTGAGCAGGCGAGGGGCGGGGCGGCCGGGGATCAGGGCGGTGGTGACGACGATGTCCACGTCCTGGGCCTGCGCGCGGTAGAGCGCGGCCGCCGCCCGGTCGTAGTCGGCCGAGGTCGCCCTGGCGTAGCCGTCGGCGCCCGTCTCCTGGGCCACCTCCACCGCCAGGTACTCGCCGCCCAGCGACCTGACCTGGTCGGCGACCTCGGGCCGCGGATCGGTCGCGCGGACGATCGCCCCCAGACTGGAGGCGGCCCCGATCGCGGCGAGCCCGGCCACACCGGCCCCGGCCACCAGGACCTTCGCCGGCGGGACCTTGCCGGCCGCCGTCACCTGGCCGGTGAAGAACCGGCCGAACACGTGCGCCGCCTCGATCACCGCCCGGTACCCGGCGATGTTCGCCATCGAGCTGAGCACGTCCATCGACTGCGCCCGCGAGATCCGCGGCACCGCGTCCAGCGCCAGCGCGGTCACCGGGCGCCGCGCCAGCGCCGCCAGCAGCTCGGGCCGCTGGGCCGGGGCGAGCAGGCCGATCAGGGTGGCGCCGTCGCGCAGCCGGGCGAGCTCCGCGGCCGACGGCGCGTTGACCTTCAGCACGACGTCGGCCGCCCAGGCGTCCGCGATCTCCGCGCCGGCTCCGGCGATCTTTGCGCCGGCCCCGGCGTAGGCCTCGTCGGTGAACCCGGAGGCCGCGCCCGCGCCGGACTCGACGACGACCCGGTAGCCGAGGGCGAGGATCCCCCGGACCGTCGACGGCGTCGCGGCGACGCGGGTCTCCCCGGCGGCCGACTCGGCGACCACGCCGACGAGCCGCGGGGGGTGGTGCGTGGAGTGCTGTGCAGACATCACTCGTGCCTCTCTCCTCGAAGGAGCCGATGACGGCGGATCCGCGCCCGGGGGAGCCTCGCTGCCCTCGGGGGCAGGAACCTACCCGCCGCGGCGCCGCCCGGCACCGGGGCGCCACTGTGATGTGCTCCACCGGTTCGCGCCGACACGCCGACGCGCCGACGCGGCGACGCGGCGCCGGCCGGGCCCCGGGAGCCGGGGAGGAATCCGGCTGCGGATCCGCCGACGTGTGCGTGCCCCGGGTGCCCCGCCTGCCCTGCCCCGCCTGCCCGCGTGCCCCGCCGGGCTGCTCACGGCGGGGCACGCGGATTCCGGTGACCGCTGGTCGGCTTCCCGCAGCACCGCCGTCCGGCGCGTCCCCCGTCGCCGGCGCGACGAGGCGCGACGAGGCGCGGCGCCGGCCCGCCGTCAGGCGGCGAAGGCGGCGAGGAGCTTGTCGGTGAGCCGGTCGAGGTAGTCGGGGCCGGTGGGCGTGCGGACGACCGCGAGGCGCCAGTACAGGGGGCCGACGAGGAAGTCGAGCGCGAACTCGCGGTCCACGTCGGCGGGGAGCTCGCCGCGGTCGACCGCGCGCTCCAACAGGCGGGCGGCCTTGTGCCGGCGGGTGTCGCGGACGGCGGTCGTCAGCACCTGGGCCAGCTCGGGGTTGCGGCCGCTCTCGGCGAGCAGGTCGGGGATGATCCTCGACGGGAGCCGGTGGCGCAGGGCCCCGTCGATCTCGGTGAGGAAGGCGAGGACGTCGCCGCGCAGGGTGCCGGTGTCCTTGATCTCGGAGGCGTCCACGGCCACCGAGCGGACCAGGTCGAGGGTCATGTCGAGCTTGGACGGCCAGCGGCGGTAGATGGCGGCCTTGCCGGCCCCGGCCCGCTTGGCGACCGTCTCCAGGGAGAGCCGGGCGTAGCCGACCGCGGCGAGTTCCTCGAAGAACGCGGCCGAGATCGCCTCGGTCACGGAGTCCTGGAGCACCGGCCCGCCGGGCGTGCGGCGCGCGGGCTGCTCGGAGGGGCCGGGGGTCGCGGGCGGGGGCGCGGGTGTGCGGGACATTCCCCGAAACTACACCAGACGGAACGCTTGCGTCTCGGCTGGACACGGCTACCCTTTAGTCGAGACGGAACGGTTCCGTCTCGACAATGTCGGGAGCACCCATGCGATTCCTCTTCGAGGACGAGTCGTTCTCCTTCGAAACGCTCCGGGCCGCCGGATTCGCCACCTACGGCGGCGCCGACCTGGGCGAGGTCATCGCCACCGCCCGCACCATCGGCGAGGGCGACGAGGAGGCCTGGCTGCGCGAGTGGAAGGCCACCGCCGAGCGCGTCCACCGCATCGGCAGCCGCGCCCTGGCGGCCGGGCACCGGGTCAGCGCCCGCGAAGCCCTGCTGCGCGCGTCGAACTACTACCGCACCGCCGAGTTCTACCGCCGCGACGACCCCGCGAACGACCCCGAGGCCAAGCGCCTCTCCGCGCTCTCCCGGGAGACCTTCGCCACCGCGGCGGCCCTGATGGACACCCCGGTCGAGGCCGTGCGCATCCCCTACGGGGACACCACCCTGCCCGGCTACCTCTTCCTCGTCGACGACTCCGGCACCCCGCGCCCCACCGTCCTGTTCACCAGCGGCTTCGACTCCACGCTGGAGGAGGCGTACTTCGCCGTCGCCGCGGCCGCGCTGCGCCGCGGTTACAACGTCCTCGCCTACGACGGTCCGGGCCAGGGCGCGGCGCTGCGCGAGCAGCGGCTGGTCTTCCGTCCGGACTGGGAGGCCGTGGTGACTCCGGTGGTCGACCACGCGCTGACCCGCCCCGAGATCGCCGCCGACCAGCTGGTCCTGTTCGGCTACAGCCTCGGCGGCTACCTGGCCGCCCGCGCCGCCGCCCACGAACACCGCCTGGCCGCCCTGGTGCTGGACGACGGCCTGTACAGCTTCGGCCAGGCCCAGGACCGGTTCCTGCCGCCGTTCCTGCGCGAGTGGGTCGAGGCCGGCCGGGACAACCTCGTCGAGCCCGTCATGCGCCTGTTCATGCAGGCGAGCACCCAGCTGCGCTGGGCCCTGCGCAACGGGGTGTGGACGTTCGGCGCCGCATCGGTGGCGGACTACCTCCGCCGCGCCGCCGACTACACCCTCGACGGCGTCGCCCACCTCATCGACTGCCCCACCCTCGTCCTGGACGCCGAGAACGACCAGTTCTTCCGCGGCCAGCCCCAGCAGGTCCGGGCCGCGCTGACCTGCCCCCACACCCTCGTCACCCTGACCGACGCCGAAGGCGCGGGCGAGCACTGCCACATGGGCGCCATGTCCCGCTTCCACCAGACGGTCTTCGACTGGCTGGACACCACCCTGGCCCGGGCGGCCGCGCCCGCCGGCTGACGGCCGGGGCAGCGGCCCTCCTCCCGGCCGTCACGCCCGGGGGAGACGGTGCCGACGCGCGGCGATCGGGGCCTACTTGCCCGCGCTGGCCATGGAGGCGACCGCTTCGGCGACGGTGGAACGGTAGACGCCCATCTGCGGGTTGAGGACGTGGGCCCCCTTGGGCAGCGGGAAGTTGCGGGTGTTGGCCAGGGGCATGTTGGTGCCGTCGCCGTCGACCAGGACGTTGATCTCGTCGATGCCGGGGGTGGTGCCGGTGGTGGCGCCGCTCGGGTCGAGGTCGATCACCACGTAGGCGCTGTGGCCCGCCGCCACGGGGAAGCGCAGCGTGCCGGCGGCGAGGACCGGCTTGACGTTCTGGCTCCGGTCGCGGGCCGCGGAGTTGCCCAGGTCGACGCCCGGGCTGGAGCTCAGGCTGCAGACGCCGGTGCCGGTGTTGCGGACCTCGATCACCCACTGGCTCGCGGTCCCGGCGCGGGCCGTGGCCTGGACGGTGAGGTGCTCGATGTCGCACGGACGGGCGTCGGTGCCGGCCTCCCCGCCGCCGGGCCGGGTGGCGCCCGACGGGTTCGCGGCGGGCGGGGTCTTGGCCGGGCGGGTGGCGGTCTGCGAGGCGCCGCCGCCCGCGGTCGGCGTGCTCGCCGCCGGCCCACCGGAAGCCGGACCGGAAGCCGCCGCGGACGGCGCGGCGGACGCCGAGGTGGCCGCCGGAGCCGGAGGGGCGCCGGCCGTGTCGGAGTTCTCGGGCCCGCACGCGGTCAGCGCCAGGCCCGCCCCGACGACCAGGGCGGCGGAGGCGAACAGCGGACGACGGTTGCGGACGGACATGGTGACTCCTCGAAAGCGGTGTGCACTGGTGTGCTCGACAGATCAAAGGACTTCAGGAAGGGGGCAGTTGGTGGCACCGTCGGCGTCACAATCACCAGGACATGACAGGGACGGGACCGTGACATTCGACCGGGTGCGGCACGGTTGACAGCCGCCCGGCCCCGGCGGCGAGGCCTCCCGGCGCCTCCCGCACCACGTACCGCGCAACCCCGGCACCCACCCGGTTCACGCCCCGGTTCACGCGCAGGCCAGCAGTTCCGCGAGGTCCACCGGTGGCAGCCGGGACAGTTCGGCGTCGGCGGCGGCCATGGCGGCGGTGTGGCGGGGGTCGCCGAGGAGGGCCGTGACGGCGTCGGCGAGTTCGGCGCGCCTCGCGGTGGGCTCCAGCGCGAGGCCGAGGCCGTGCCGGGCGAAGGCGGCGGTGTTGCCGGGCTGGTCGGCGAGAACGCCCAGGCCCAGGACGGGCGTCGCGCCCTGCACCGCGTCGAGCAGGGAGGCCCGTCCGCCGTGGGTGACGAACAGGTCCACGCGGCGCAGCAGCGCGGGCTGCGGGACGTGCTCGACGACCGCGATGCGGGGGTCCGTGCTCGGCAGGTCCCGCGCGAGGGCTCCGGCGGACACGATCGCGTCGCAGCCGGTCGCGGACAGGGCCGCCATGACCTCCCGGTAGACGTCTCCCACGACACCGCGCAGACCGGGCATCGCGGTGGTCAGGGTGCCCAGGCTCACGTAGACGAGCGGACGGGAGGAGGGGAGGCCGTCCAGCCCGGGGCCGGCGGTCCGGAACGCCGCGACGGTGCGCCCGACCGCGCGGGCCGACGGCGGGGCAGTCCCGTAGAACCAGTGGACCGGCGCGGGGGTGACCATCGGCGGCAGGACGGGGCGTCCTGCCCGTACCGCTCGTGGAGGGAGGTCAGCGCGGGCGCGACGTCGGTGTCCCAGAGGTCCAGGAGCACCGGGCCCAGACCGTTGTCCGCCGCCCACACCGGCAGCCGCAGGACCGCCGCCGCGAGGTGGGCGCCGAGATCGCTGCACTCGGCGACCACCAGGGCGGGCCGCGCCCTCGTCCACGCGGCGATCAGGTCGCGGGCCTTCGCCTCGGCCCGCTCCGGCCACAGCCGGCCGAAGACGTGGCGGTTGAAGGACGCGTTGCCCGACTTCCTCCAGATCCCGCTCGCCACCCGCTGGACGGCGGGATCGCAGGTCCAGTCGGTGCCCGCCCGGTGGAACCCCACCCCGCGCGGCCGGGCCTCGCGGCGGAACATCGGCGGGGCGTACAGCGCGACGTCGTGGCCCTGCGCGAGGGCCGGGCCGATGACGTAGTCCAGCGCCGACACGTGCGACGGTACCGGCTCGGCGGTGACGGCTATCCGTAAGGCCATGGAGACTCCAAGTGGTGCGTTGCGGGCGGTCCCGGGTTCCGAGGCCGCCGCGTCACGGGGCGTCAGGCGCCGGCACGGGAGGACGGCGGCCTGCGCGACAGACCCGGGCCGTCCGGGTCGTCCGGACTGCCGAGGACGAGGACCTGGAAGGCCGCTCCGGCGTAGACGACCAGGAGCCGGGCGATCCTGCGGGGCGTGCTGCGCATGGTGGTGACCTGCTTTCGTCGGAGTGCGTTCGACGGACGGCGGTCGGCTCCTGGGGCGGCGCGGGATCCGCCAGGAGACGCGGCGGCCCCAAGCGGCGGGCCGGTCGCCGATCGGACGACCGAAGCCTGCGCGCCGATCCGTCCCAGCCGCCACACCTCGCCCCACGACAGGGAAGGTGGGACGCCGAACAGGGGCCTGACCAGCGCGGACGGGACGAGCCTGGAACGCCGGAACGGGACGCCGAAGGCCGTGGGGCGGAGACCCGCGGGCCCGGCCCGCCCGCCGGGCCCCGGTCCCGAACGCCGCAGCACGGCGGCCCACCGGCACGCCTACGAACGGGCGCAGGTCACCACCGCCGGCACCACGGGCTGGTACGTGTGACGGCATGACCATCTCCCGCTGCTCCCGGCGCCGCGCCGCCACCCTCCTGCTGGCCATGTCCGCCGTGGTCCCGCTGCTCACCGGAGCCTCCGCCGGCGCCGACCGGGCCGAGCCCACGACCGACGCCACCTGCGTGCTGAACTCCCACGGCGTCTTCGCCTCCGCCGTCGCCCCGGGGGGCGTCGACCTGCACCTGCCCAACACGCTCGTCCTGACCGGCACGCTCTCCTGCGTGGACGCCGCAGGCACGCCCTCGGCGAGCGGCACCTTCGAACGGGTCGTCACCATGCCGGCCACCGAGTGCACCGGCGACGAACACGGGGACACCGCGACCACGAACGTCCACTGGACCGACCAGACCGATTCCACCTTCAGGTTCGACAAGATCGACGTGGTGAAGGTGAACGGCACCGCCTCGCTGGTCATCACCGGCGCCGTCACGGCCGACAGCGCGCGCTTCGCCGACGACACCATCAACGCCGTGGGCACCGGCACCGGCGCCGGATGCGGCACCCCGGCCGGCCAGACCGTCGTCGACTCGACCATCGTGCTCCGCCTCACCCACTGACCACCCAGCCCGCCGGCAGCGGCCCGCCGGGAAGACGGCGCCCTCGACGCATCCGGCGCCGGTGGGGCGTTGTTCGGCCTGGCGGCGGACGGTGAAGGCCCCGCGCGGACAGCCCGTGCCGGGGCCGCAGCCGATGCTCTCGCTCCAGCATCGGCTCTGCGCGGTCGGGCCCCGCACCGGCGTCCACCCGAACCGCAGCGCTCCACCCCCACAGCACCCGGCCAGCCGGTGCGTGCTGTGCCGCTCAGCCGGGTCCGGTGCCTCCCGGCGGCGCGGCTGACGCCCGTTCACCGTGGCCGTGGTGCCGGTCCCGCCACAGACCCTGACGGACCAGGGCGGACCACCTCCCCGCATGCTTGTGCGACGTACTGAAAAGGCATGGACAGTGTCGGTGGGGAGGCGTAGAGTCGCCTGGCGTTTCAAGTCAGGTGAATAGGCGTGGAGGTCCGGGTGTGTTCGTGACGACCGGTCAAGCCGGGACGGCCCTGGGGTGCTCGATCCCGACGGTGAAGAAGCTGATGGCCACCGGCGTGGTCCCGGGCGTGCGCGAGACGGGCCGGCAGGTGTTCCCGCTGGCCGCGCTCCAGCGGCTGCAGGCCCTCCCGGCCGCCGACCTGACCGGGCTCGGCACCGGCGAGGTGGCGGTGCTGCGCTCGGACGCCCCGGCCAGAGTCGAGGAGCCGGACCGCCAGTGGATCGGCTTCGGCACGGCGC
The DNA here is from genome assembly GCF_055383135.1 of Kitasatospora sp. Xyl93. Classification (NCBI taxonomy): domain Bacteria; kingdom Bacillati; phylum Actinomycetota; class Actinomycetes; order Kitasatosporales; family Streptomycetaceae; genus Kitasatospora; species Kitasatospora sp. Xyl93. Next base: position 8,543,503 of record NZ_AP029185.1, read on the forward strand.
TCGACGGGACGCAGCTGCTGGCCGCGCTGTCCGGCTGGTGGCGGTGCGACCCGGCGCGGGTCGCCGCCGGCGGGGTGCTGCCGGTGACGGTGGCCGGGTTCGTCGTCGCGGTGCTGACCGGCCTGGCCGAGTGGGAGGCCGACGGCACCGTCGGCACCACCGGGCGACACCGCTTCCCCAGGGCCCGCCTGGCCGGCTACCTGACCGACCTCACCGCCCCCGTCAACGCCGCCACCCCCACCGACCCCGAGGACGCCCGCCTGGCGGGCCTGCTGCTCGGCACCCGCCTGCCGTCGGTGTCCGGTGGCCCGATCGCCTACGTCACCACCGACCCGACCACCGACGACGCGGGGGAGTGAGCCCGATGGACCGCAAGACGTACACCACCGAGCTCGCCGGCCTGCGCGAGCTGCGCACCGAGATCACCTCCGCCGAGAAGACGGTCGCGGCCGCGCAGAAGGAGCTGGACAAGCTCACCGCCCGGCGTGCGCGCCGCGTGGCCGGGCTCGCGGGGTACGAGGGCGCGAAGGCCGACGCCGTCGCGAAGGCCTCCGGCCTGTCGGTCGGCGACGTGGTACGGATCGCCCCGCTGCTGGACCCGACCCCGGCCGCCGTCCGGGCCGCCAGGGCCGACGACCAGTCCGCCGGACCCGGGCCCGAGCCCGTCCCCGTCCAGCCGCAGCCGCAGGCGCCGGAGGCCGCGCCGGCCGCCGAGCCCCCGCCCGCGCTCGCCCCGGTGCTGACCCGCCCCGCCACCGTCGCCGAGCCGCCGGCCCCCGCCGCCACCGAGGACCAGTCCACCGCCGAGCGGACCGCCCCGGCCTCGGCCGGGGCGCGCGAGCTGCCCACCCTCCCCGAAGGCCCGGCCGGTGCCCGGTTCGAGGCCGTGACCACCGGCCTGGTCTCCAAGCGCCCCAACTTCACCCAGCAGGCCCGCTCCACCGTGTTCCTGGACGCCGCGACCGGCGACCTCGCGGTGCGCGACCGCGTGGTGCGCCTGGACCTCGGCGCCCGTACGCCCGGCGAGGTCCTGGACGCCGTCCTGCACGCCGCGCCCGGCACCGAGCGGATCTACATCACCGCCGGCGCCCCCTGGCACCACGGCGCCGAGCGGTACTCCACGCTCAAGGACGCCGTCGCCGCCTGGCTGAACACCCCCTCCGAACGCTGGACCACCGCCGTCGGCTCCGGCCGCGACAAGCTCGCCGGCCACTTCGTCCACCAGCGCCAGCCCGTCGGCCGCTACGCCCCCGCCGCCGCACCGGACGGCGCCACCACCGAGATCCGCTCCATGGGGGAGTGGTTCGACCCGGACGGCGCCGACGTCGTCACCTGCCGCCAGGCGTTCACCCTGCTGTGGCAGGCGCTGCGCCGCCACTGGGACGACGCCGTCCTGATGGGCTCGCCGTCGCAGACGGGCCGGGACCTGTGGTCGCGCACCGTCCCGACCACCGGCAAGTGGGCCGGCGGCTACCCGGTGCTGTCCGAGGAACTGCGCGGCCTGCTGCACGCCACCGGAGGCCAGGGCCGCACCGAGCTGATCTCGCCCCCGCGCGTCCCGGAGCACCTGCCCGCGCTGGTGGAGTACGACCGCACCTTCGCCTACGCCAAGCACCTGTGGAAGTCCCCGGTCGGCACCCCGCGCCGCGTCACCGCCGCCGCGTTCGCCGCGATGACCGAGCAGGAGCAGACCAAGTCCCTGATGTCCTGCTCCCACTGGAACGTCAGGGTCACCGTCCCGCAGGGCTGGAACCACGTCGGCCTGCTCCCCGCCCCGGTCGCCGGCGACCGCGCCTGGACCTACCCGTCCGAGCCCGGCGCCACGTTCACCACCTGGGCGGGCGGCGCCGAGGTCCACCTCGCCCTCGCCAACCACCTCGCGCCGTGGCGGATCGAGATCCTCGGCGGCCTTCTCTGGGAGGACGGCAAGCCGCTCGACGAGTGGGGCAAACGCCTCAGGTCGGCCTGGGCCGACCTGACCAACCTCTCCCGCGTGCACGGCGACGAACGCCAGCGGCAGGCGGCCTACCTCGCGTCCCGCGCGGTCCGCGCGGTGCTGCTGTTCGGCCTCGGCGGCTTCGCCCAGCGCCCGCGCCTGGTCTCCGGCACCACCCCGCTGGGCGAGGCGATCCCGGCCGGGGTGGAGATCCTCGGCCAGGACGACCAGGTCGTCACCTGGCAGCGGCAGTCCGGGTTCTCCCGCGACCCGTACGCCCACCCCGAATGGCCCGCCTACGTGTGGTCCGGCGCCCGGGCGGCGCTGCTGCACACCCAGTACCGGCAGGGCAAGGAGATCGTCGGCACCGCCGGGGCCCTCCACGCCCGACCCGGCACCGTCGTCTACTTCGGCACCGACGGCATCGCCCTGACCGAGCGCCAACCCTGGCCCTACCGCGGCGAGGTGGGCGACTACCTCCTCAAGGGCCACCTCACCGGCCCCGTCGAGCACCCCGCCAGCCAGGAGCGGTACCTCGAACTGCGCGCCCTGGGCCGCGCCGAACTCGCCGCCGAGCGGGCGGCCGGAGGTGAGCAGCGGTGAGCCCGGCCGACCCGCAGCACCCCAACGAGGCCGCGAGGCTGACCCAGCAGCTGATCGACCAGGGCTTCACCAGACGGCAGGTGGCCAGGATCCTCGGCCGCGACGCCTCGCTCGTCTCCCAGTTCTTCACCAAGGGCAAGGGCGCGGCGTTCGTGACCGCGCTGCGCCAGGTCGTCCGGGCGGTGCGGGGCGGTGAACGCGACACCGAGGTGCTCGGCGTCGTCGCCCGGGAGAACGTGGAGCGCCGTCGCACCAAGGCCGGGCAGAAGGCCCGGGTGCGGGGCAAGGACGTGATCGGCGCCCCCGGCGGGAGCATGGCCGGCCGCGCCGGGAAGCAGGCCATCAAGTCCGGGGCCGGGCACCTGGCCGGCGTCATCCACGCGGCGGCGGCCGCCGACGGCCGGGTCGCGCTGACCGTGCGGATGCTCTCGCGCCACTTCACCCTGGCGGCCGGGTCGAAGGAGGACTCGCCCGGCGTCCGGCGCGGGGTGGTGCCCCGCGCGGACGGCACCGAGGAACGCGTCTACGGCTCCGCCGCCACCGGCGGCTTCCCCGCCGCCGAGTGGTCGCGGCGGGTCGCCGACTCGCACGGCGACGTGGTGCACGCCGTGCGGGCCTGGCTGGTGGGGACCGGCCGGGCCACCGAGGACGCCGAGATCGTCTACCTGGAGGTCCGCACCTGGACCCCCACCGGCCACCAGAGCTCCGACGTGCTCATCCGCTGACCCCGCGGCACCGTCTCAGGCGCCGGCGAAGGGCCGGGCCGGCCACCTACTCCGACGCCGACGCCGGCTCCGGGTGCGTCCAGAAGACCGTCGACCTGCCCGCCCACCGGGGCCGGACGGTGAAGCTGGAGTCCGCCCCGCCGAGGACCCCTACCTGGCGACCGTCTTCCCGCTCGACGACGTCGCCATCGGCTGACCGCACCTCACCGCCGGCACTCCTGCGGCCGGATGCCCGCCAGGGCGCTCCGGCCGCAGGAGTGCCGGCGGTCAGGGCCCGGTGTGCGGGCGGGGCTGGGCGAACCGGTGCGCGGCCCGGTCGCCGAGGGCGGTGGCCCAGGAGGGCAGGGCGCTCTGGCCGGCCGCGTCGGCGCCGGGGACACCGTGACGCGGGGCGTCGCCGGCGGAGGGCAGGGCGCGGGCGGCGAGTGCGAGCAGGCGGGCGGTGGTGGCGGGGGCCAGGCCCTGTGCCCGGACGCCGATCTTCGCCGCGGGGGTGAGGACCAGCTCGGGGCGCCGGCGGGCGGCGGCCCGGACGATCGCCCGGGCGGCGCGCTCGGCGTCCATCGAGAGCAGCGGCGCGCTGGCCGCGGCGGCGAACCACCCGTACTCGGCCCCGGGGCGGCCGTGGAAGCGCGCGGCGGTGTGCGAGCCGGTGCGCATCAGTCCCGGCAGGACGGTGGTGACGCTGACGCCCGTCCCGGCGAGTTCGGCGCGCAGCCCCTGGGAGAAGCCCGCCGCGGCGAACTTGGCGGCCACGTAGGGCAGCAGGTGCGGTGCGGGGATCCGGCCGCCGACCGAGGAGACCGTCACCACCGTCCCGTCGCCGCCGGCCCGCAGGTCGGGGAGCGCGGCCAGGGTCAGGCGCAGCGGCGCGAAGTACATGGTGTCCATGGCCTGGCGGAAGTCCTCCTCGCGCAGCGCGTCCAGCGGGCCGACCTGGATGATCCCGGCGTTGTTGACGAGGACGTCGAGGGGGCCGAACCGCTCGTGCACGGCGTCGAGGAGCCTGCGCGGGGCGTCGGGGCGGGTGATGTCGCAGCTGAGGGAGGCGACGTCGGCCCCCTCGTCGCGCAGCCGCCGCTCGGCGCGGCCGAGAGCGTCGGGGTCGCGGGCGCAGAGCATCACGCGGGCGCCGTGGCGGGCCAGTTCCCGGGCCACGAGCAGGCCGAGCCCGCGGGAGGAGCCGGTGACCAGGGCGGTGCGGCCGGCGAAGCGGTGTCGTGGTGCGGTCATGGCGGAGGCCTCCCGGGTGTGGGCCGTGCCGGGGAGCACGGGCGGTGCGCTCAGGGCTTGAAGAGCACCTTGACGGCGCCGTCCCGCTTCTTCTGGAACATCTCGTACGCCCCGGGGGCGTCGGCGAGCGGGACGTGGTGGGTGGCGAAGGCGTCGACGCCCAGCGGGTCGTCGTCGGTGAGCAGCGGAAGGATGTCGCCGACCCAGCGGTGGACGTTGGCCTGGCCCATGCGCAGCTGGATCTGCTTGTCGAACATCGTGAGCAGGGGCAGCGGGTCGGTCTGGCCGCCGTAGACGCCCGAGAGGGAGATGGTGCCGCCGCGCCGGACGATGTCGATGGCCAGGTGCAGGGCGTGGAGCCGGTCGACGCCGACGTGTTCCATCAGCTTGGCGGCCATGGCGCTGGGGAGCAGGTCGGTGACGCGGGCGGCGAGCTTGGCGCCGGGCGAGCCGTGGGCCTCCATCCCGACCGCGTCGACGACCGCGTCGGGGCCGCGCCCCTGGGTGAGGTCGCGGACGGCGTCGGGCAGGTCCTTGCCGTGCTCGCGCAGGTCGAGGACGTGCACGCCCCGGTTCCGCGCGCGTTCGAGGCGTTCGGGTACGAGGTCGACGCCGATCACCTGCCCCGCGCCCCGGTGCAGGGCGATGCGGCAGCTCATGTCGCCGATCGGCCCGAGCCCCAGGACGACGAGGCTGCCGCCGTCGGGGACGGCGGCGTACTCGACGGCCTGCCAGGCGGTGGGCAGGACGTCGGAGAGGAAGACGAAGCGGTCGTCGGCGGGGCCGTGCGGCACCTTGATCGGCAGGTCGTCGCCGAACGGGACGCGCAGCAGCTCGGCCTGCCCGCCGGGGACCTGCCCGTAGAGCTTGGTGTAGCCGAACAGCGAGGCGCCGCTGCCGTACTCCCGCACCTGGGTGGTCTCGCACTGCGAGTGCAGGCCCTGCCGGCAGGTGTGGCAGGTGCCGCAGGAGACGTTGAAGGGGATCACCACCCGGTCGCCGGCGCGCAGGGCGGTCACCTCCGGGCCGGTCTCCTCGACGACGCCCATGGGTTCGTGCCCGAGGATGTCGCCTTCGTCGAGGAAGGGGCCGAGGACCTCGTAGAGGTGGAGGTCGGACCCGCACAGTCCGCTGCTGGTCACCCTGACGAGCACGTCGGTGGGGTCCTGGAGCACCGGGTCGGGGACGGTGTCGACTCGTACGTCCCGCCTGCCGTGCCAGGTCAAGGCCTTCATCGTCACTCCTCGTGGCGCCGGTCCGGTTCTCACCGCTCCCGGGCGTCTCTCCGCTGCCCGGTGCGCGAAACGGGCCCGGCGCCCCGAGCCGCCCGCGAACCGCGCGGCGCCCCCAGCGCGCCGGTACTCGCGGCCCGGCCGGCGGCCGTGGACACTGATCGCCGTGACTGATGCGCGCGAGACCCTGGATTACCAGACCTTCGGACGGGCGATGCGCGAACTCGCGCAGACGATCGCCGACGACGGCTACGAGCCCGACCTCGTCCTGAGCATCGCCCGCGGCGGGGTGTTCGTCGCGGGCGGTCTGGCGTACGCGCTGGACTGCAAGAACATCCACCTGGTGAACGTCGAGTTCTACACGGGCGTGGGCACCACCCTGGAGATGCCCATCATGCTGGCGCCCGTTCCCGCCGCGATCGACTTCACCGACAAGAAGGTCCTGATCGCCGACGACGTCGCCGACACGGGCAAGACGCTCAGGCTCGTGCACGACTTCTGCCTCGACCACGTCGCCGAGGTCCGCTCCGCCGTCATCTACGAGAAGTCGCACTCCCTGGTGAAGTGCGAGTACGTGTGGAAGCGGACCGACGACTGGATCGAGTTCCCGTGGTCGGTGGACGGACCGGTCGTCCGGCGCGGTGGCCAGGTGCTCGACGCCTGACCGGGCTCCGCACCCCCGGCGTCGGGGCGTGGTCCCCGTCCGGACCACCCCCCCGCCCGGGCACCCCGCCGGCCGCCCCCCGGACGGTCAGGACGCGGCCACCGGCTCCCCGCCACCCCCTCGGGCCCGCCCGGCCGCCTGGAGCAGGCGCGGCGGCAGGTAGGGCGAGCGGACGTGGACGGCCCAGCCGCGGCTGCGGCGGGCGTGGCAGGCGAGGCCGAGGATGTGGAGGCTGAGCGGGGCACCGGGGTCGGTGGCCCGGTCGGCGACGCGGTGGTGGTCGCGGTGGGCCTCCAGGGCGTCCAGCAGGGCGAGGTTGAAGCTGGTCTCGTCGCCCCGGACCAGCTGCGAGAAGAGGACGACCGGGGGCGGCAGGAAGCTGCGGTCCCCGGCTCGTTCCACCTCCTTCAGGGCCCGCTCGGTGGCCGGGAGCGGGTCGGCCCCGCGCAGGTGGTCGTGCAGGGCGGTGCGGTACGAGGCGAACGGGGAGCGGTCTTCGGCGGCGATCGCCGGACTGGCCAGGACGAGCGGCTCCAGGTCCTCGGGACTGCCGGTGACCAGGGCGTAGGACAGGGCCGTCTCCCAGAAGGCCGGGCCGAAGTCCCTGTCCCGCAGGGCGGGGAAGCGCAGCCTGCGCCCGTCGATCGTCACCTCCGCCTCGGTGCCCGGCTCGGCGAGGGCGACCCGGAACACGGCGGCCCCCAGCTGGGAGCCGAGCCGCAGGTGGGCGAGCAGGGCGTCGGTGGCGTCGGCGGACTGCGAGGCGCGTGCCGACAGGAGGTAGCCCTGGTAGCGCAGGGCGCCCGTGAGCTCCCACGCGTCCAGCGGCTCGCCCTCCTTCGGCGTGAGGGCCTCCAGGGTGCGCCGCTCGAACCGCGCCGCGCTGTCCGCACTGAGCGGCCGGGCGGGGCTGGGCCGGTCGAGGTCGAGGGGCCCGGCGGCGAGCCGGGCCACGGCGTCGGGGCGCGGGTCGCGGCCCAGACCCCGCACGCGCGGGCCGGGCGTCTCGAAGCCGGTGACCAGGGCGTGGGGGAGGTAGTCGGTGTCGACCGCCGGGGACCAGCCGTGGGTGCGGTACGCGAGGGCGGCCAGGGCGATCGGGACGAGCGGCAGCAGGCTCGCGGGCCCGCGGCCGTGGTGGCCGTCCTGGAGGAGCGCGAGGAGGGCGGCGTCGAAGGCACCGCGGTCCGCGTCGGCCAGGGCGCGCAGCGCGCGGAGGCCGGGCTGCGATGCGGGGGAGGTGGCGGGGAAGTCGGCCTCCTCCTCGAAGAAGTGGGCGACGAAGCCGTCGACGAGTTCGAGGGCCGGGGTGAGCGGCTCGTCGGGCATCAACTGCCGGGCCCAGCTGAAGGCCTCGCCGTGGGGGGAGACCTTGTCGGCGACGATCGCCAGGCAGAAGGCGTCGAGCCACTCCCCGGCGGTGACCCGGTGGCGGGGGTCGCGGTCCTGCCCGTACTCGGGGTCGTAGGACATCCCGAAGTTCGGGTAGTCGAGGAAGACGCTGAAGCGGTCGCGCGGGTAGTAGGCGGCGAAGGAGACGGCGCCGGCGGCGGCCTCGGCGGCGTCCTTGAGGACGGCTTCGGCCTCGGGGCAGTCCAGGGCGGGCCGGGTGGTGGACAGGGCCCCGAGGTAGTCCAGGTAGGAGTCGGTGATCAGCTGCCACTCGGTCGTGGTCATCAGACCGGCGCGGGAGTAGGAGTGCACCTGCCGCCCGATCCGGTCCACGAAGCCCTCGCCGGCCTGCGCCACCCGCTCCGCGTCCACCTGATGGCGTTCGATCCGCACGGTCCTGCCCCCTTGATCATCGACTCGGACCCAGGGTAGGCGGCGGGTCGGACACCCCGGTCCGCCGGGTCCTCCTAGCCCCGTCCCGCCCGACCCGTCCGTCCCATCCCGTCCGTCCCGCCCGACCCCCCGTCAGGCCTGGCCGCCGCCTCCCGAACGGGCGGTGACCAGGCCGGACTCGTACGCCGCGATGACCGCCTGGGCGCGGTCGCGCACGTCGAGCTTGCCGAAGAGGCTGGTGATGTGGTTCTTCACCGTGGAGTGGCTGATGTCCAGGGCCCGGGTGATCGCGGCGTTGTCCAGGCCGGCGGCCATCAGCCGCCACACCTCCACCTCCCGGGGCGTGAGCCCGTCCGTCCCGGCGCGGGGCGGCGCGGCGGCGACGGGCGTGCGGACGTAGGCGGAGATCAGCCGGGTCAGCAGGCGCGGGGCGACCACCGCCTCCCCGGTGTGGACGGTGCGGATCGCCGCGGCGAGGTCCTCCGGCGAGACGTCCTTGGGCAGGAACCCGTACGCGCCGGCGCGCAGCGCGGCCACCACGTACTCGTCCATGTCGAAGGTGCTCAGTGCCAGGACCCGGCACCCGGGCAGGACGCGGGCCAGCTCCCCGGTCGCGGCGACCCCGTCCAGGACGGGCATCCGGATGTCCATCACCACGACGTCGGGGTGCAACCGCCCGGCGAGCGCGACGGCCTGCGCGCCGTCCTCCGCCTCGCCCACCACCTCGAAGGCCGGGTCGGGGGAGAGGATCAGCGACAGGCCGCGCCGCACCAGCGGCTGGTCGTCCACGATCAGGACCCTGATCCCGGGCGTCACCGGTACACCGCCTCCGCGCGCAGCCCGCCGCCGACGCGCTCGACGTGCTCCCCGCTCTGGACGGCCGCCTCGGCCGTCTCCTCCGCCGCCAGCGGCAGCTCGGCCACCACGGCGAAGCCGCCCTGCGGCCGCGGCCCCGCCTCCAGGGTGCCGCCGTGCAGGGCGACCCGCTCGCGCATGCCGATCAGGCCGTACCCGCCGCGCACCGGTTCGTGCCCCGCGTCCTGGGACGGCCCGCCCCGGCCGTCGTCGCGCACCTCGACGGTGATCCCGTCCGTACGGTAGGTCAGCAGGACGCAGGCGCTGGCCGGTCCGGCGTACTTGCGCGCGTTGGTCAGGCCCTCCTGGACGATCCGGAACACCGTCAGGCCGAGGGTCGGCGGCAGCGGGCGGCTCGGCCCGCGCACGCCGAGCGTGGTCGGCAGCCCGGCCCGGCGGGACTCCTCCACCAGGCGGGCGAGGTCGTCCGCCCCGGGCTGGGGCGAGGCCGGGGCGGCGTCCGGTTCGTCGCCGGCCCGCAGGACGTCCAGCAGCTGGCGCATCTCGCGCAGGGCCAGCCGCCCGGAGGACTCCAGGGTCACCAGGGCCTCCCGCACCACCTCCGGGTTCGCCAGGTTGGCGCGGGCGCCGCCGGCCATCAGCTGCATGGTGGTGATGTGGTGGGCCACGATGTCGTGCAACTCCCGGGCGATGCGGCGGCGTTCGTCGGCCACCGCGCGGTCGGCCAGCAGCCGGCGGTTGGCCGCCACCTCGCGCTGCCAGCGGGAGACCACGAGGCCGGCCCCGGCCACGAGCGCGGTGGACGCGACGGCCGCGATGGCCGCCTCCGCGGACGGCACCGGGAAGCCGCTCTGGCCCAGCATCGTCACCAGCGCCGTCGCCGCGGCCGCGCCCGCGGCGACCGGCCAGGAGCGGTTGCGGGCGACCGAGTACACCGCCACCGTCAGGACGGCACCGAAGTGGATGCCCATCGGGGCCGACAGGTCGATCGCGTACTGGAACACCAGGACGGCGGCGAGCGCCCGCACCGGGTGGCTCCGCCGGGCGAGCAGCGGCACGCCCGCCAGCACGAGCAGGACGAAGCCCGGCACGCCGACGCCGCGGGCGCCCGCCACCTCGCTGACCAGCAGGTGGGCGAGCAGGTCCAGCGTGCCGACCCCGACGGCCACCAGCGCGTCCGCCTGGGTCCACGGCAGGCCCTCCGCGCGGCCGCGCGGCACCTCGCCCTCGGCCGCACCGGGGTGTTGACGCCCGTCCATCCTCTTCCCTCCCGGCCGACCAGCGTTGACGCCTCATTCTGGCACCGGCCCGACCGGCCCCGGATGGTCCCTCCGGCCGAGGGCGGGCGCACGGACCAGGAGCACGGTCCCGGGTCCGGCCCGCAGGGGGGAGCGGGGGCCCCGGCCCGGATCGTCCGCTGCCCGGACGCCCGGCCTCCCCTTCGCCTGATGGGCTGGAAGCCTGCCGGGAACCCCCGGCGACCAGGTTCGACGTTCGCGTCCACCACCCGGAGGGCTACCGTGATCCGCGCACTGACCGGATTCTCCACCAGACACGCCTGGAAGGTCATCGCCCTGTGGGCGGTGCTGGGCCTGGCACTGGCCGCGCTGAGCCCGACACTGCTCGGCCGGGTCACCCAGTCCCAGACCGGTGACTTCCTGCCGAAGAGCTACGACTCGGCCGCCGCCCTGCGGATCGCCGAGGAGCAGTTCGGGGTGAAGCCCGACGCCACCACGCTCACGGTGCTGGTCGCCCGCAACGACGGCAAGGCGCTCACCGACGGCGACCGGCGGCGGATCGAGACCGAGGCGGCGGAGCTCGGCCAACGCCGGGTCACCATGCCCAGGGACAAGGACGAGCCGGCGTTCCTCAAGCCCGACCGCTCGCAGACCCCCCGGATCGCGCCGGCGATGACGGCGCCCGACCGGAGCTTCGAGCTGCTGTCCGTCGAACTGACCGGCAGCGCCGTGGACGAGGGCGTCCAGGAGGTCTACCGGACCTTCCGGGACTCCGCCCGCGCGGAGTTCGCCGCCGCCGGGATGCGCACCGGATTCACCGGCGCACTGGCCGAGGCCGCCGACAGCGCGGACGACAACCGGGTCGCCGCGCGGATCGGCAGCAGCCTGGTCACCGTGCTGATCGTCCTGCTCAACGTGCTGGTGTTCCGCAGCGTGCTCGCGGCCGTGCTGCCGCTGCTCGCGGTCGCCCTGATCGGCGGCGTGGCGGCCGGAGCGGTGGCACTCGCCGCGACGCTCACCGGCCTGCGGCTGGACGCCTCCACCCCGGGCCTGATCTCCGTGGTGCTGCTCGGCATCGGCGTCGACTACCTGCTGTTCCTGCTCTTCCGGTTCCGCGAGCACCTGCGCGCCCGGCCCGACCAGCCCGCCCGTGCGGCGGCCGCCGAGGTCTCCGGCCGGGTCGGCACCGCGATCACCTCGGCCGCGCTGACCATCGTGGCCGCCTTCGCCACCCTGGGCGTGGCGAGCTTCGGGCAGTTCCGCTCGCTCGGCCCGGCGATCGCCGTCGCCGTCCTGGTCATGCTGCTGGGCAGTCTCACCCTGATGCCGGCCCTGCTCGCCGCCTGCGGCCGCAAGATGTTCTGGCCCTCCCGCAGCCTGGCCCGGCAGCCGCGGGCGGGCGCGGCCGCCCGCTACGGCGCCTTCGTCGCCCGCCGTCCGGTGGCCCTGCTGCTCGGCTCCGTCGCGCTGCTCGGCGCCCTCGCCGCCGGGATGACCGGGCTCCGGATGGACTACGGCCAGGGCGGCGACTCCGGGACGGCGGCCGCGGCCACCGCCAAGGAGATCGCCCGCGCCCTGCCGGCCGGCGTCTCCGACCCGACCACCGTCTACGTCACCGCGAACGACGGCGGCACCCTCGACCCCGCCCGGCTCGACGGCCTCTCCCGCGCCCTCGCCGGGACCGAGGGTGTCGGCCAGGTCGGCGCCACCGCCCTGAACGACAACCACCGCGCCGCCCGGATCGACCTCTTCCTCACCGCCGACCCGCAGAGCGCACGGGCCCGCGACCTGGCCTCCGGCCCGGTCCGCGCCGCCGTCGCCGCCCACACGCCCGCCGGGACGAGCGCCCACGTCGGCGGCACGGCGGCGATCTTCGCCGACATCTCCGTCGCCGTCGACCACGACCTGACGATCGTCTTCCCGGTCGCCGCCGTCCTCATCGCCCTGATCCTGCTGCTCCTGCTGCGCAGCCTGCTCGCCCCGGTGGTGCTGATGCTCGCCGTCGGCCTCGGCTTCGCCGCCACCCTCGGCGCCGCCACCCTGCTGTTCCAGCACGTGCTGGACGAACCCGGCGTCAACTTCACCCTCCCCCTGGTGCTGTTCCTGTTCGTCGTCGCGCTGGGCACCGACTACAACATCCTCATCACCGACCGGATCCGCGAGGAGATGCACCACCCCGGCCCGGCCCGCAGCGCCGTGGCCCGCGCCGTCCGCCACACCACGCCCGCCGTCGCCACCGCCGGCCTGGTGCTGGCCGGCTCCTTCGCCACCCTCGCCACCACCCCCGGCAGCGCCCAGATCGCCTTCGCGCTGACGCTCGGCATCCTGCTCTCCGCCGTCGTCCTCTCGCTCGCCCTGGTCCCGGCCCTGGCCACCCTCCTCGGCCGCGCCCTGTGGTGGCCCCTGCGCCCCACCCGCCACCACACCCCCGCCGCCCCCACCCCGCCCCCCACCCGCGCCCTCGTCCCCTGACCACCCGCCCCTCCTGACCGCCCGTACACCGCCGCCCGGCCCAACCGCCGGGCGGCGGGTGACGACGACGGCCGCCTCCGCGGCACCTGCTCAGCCGCCGTGCGCGGGGACGCGGACGGCGAGGATCGCCATGTCGTCGTGGCCGTCGCTGGGATGGCGGTCGGCGAGGGTGCGGACGAGGTCGTCCAGGGGCTGGTGGGCGTGGGCCGCGGCGAGGTCGGCGAGGGCGTCCAGACGTTCGTCGATCGGATGATCGGGGTGTTCGACGAGACCGTCGGAGAACAGCAGGACGGTGGCGCCCGCAGGCAGCGGGCGGGTGTGGTCCGGGCGGTGGACGTCGGGGTCGACGCCGAGCGGGATCCCGGGCTCGGCGCGCAGGTACCGGGCGGTGCCGTCGGGCGCGAGGACGAGGGGCGGCAGATGGCCGGCACTGCTCCAGTGCAGTGCCCAGCCGTCGCCGACGGGCTCGATCCGGGCCAGGCACGCGGTGGTGACCGGGAGGTCGGTGATGGCGTGGACGGTGTGGTCGAGCTGGGTGAGCACGGAGCTGGGCGGGGTCCTGCGGTCGTAGAGCAGCGCGCGGAGCATGTTGCGGGCCTGGGCCATCGCGGCCGCGGCGTGCAGGTCGTGGCCGACGACGTCGCCGATGACCGCCGCGCACGCCCGGTCCGGCAGGACGACGGCGTCGTACCAGTCGCCGCCGACGCTCGCCGGCTCGGCGGCGGTGCGGTAGACCGCGGCCCCGGAGAACGGGGCGAGGTCCGGCAGGGTGGGCAGCAGCAGGCGCTGGAACTGCTCCGCGCTGTCCCGCATGTACCCGAACAGGCGGGCGTTCTCGATGGCGATGCCCGCGGCTCCCGCGAGCGCGCGCACCACCTCCTCGTCCGCCTGGTCGAACGGCCGGCCGTCGCGCCGCTCGGAGAGGTACAGGTCGCCGTAGATCTCGCCGCGCACGGTGACCGCGACGCCCAGCAGGGTCCGCATGGGCGGGTGGCCGGGCGGGAACCCGACCGACGCCGGATGGGAGGGGATGTCGTCCACCCGCAGCGGCTCGGGGTGGTGGATGAGGTGGCCGAGGACGCCGCGGCCGTGGGGGAAGTCGATGCCCGCGAGGGCGGCACGCTCCTCCTCCGTGAGACCGGCGGTGATGAACTGCTCCAGGCAGTCACCGGAGGGGGCGAGCACACCGAGCGCGCCGTAGCGCGCGCCGGCCAGGTCCATCGCGGTGGTGACGATCCGGTGCAGCACCGCCGGCAGGTCGAGGTCGCCTCCGATGGCCAGCACCGCCGACAACAGGCCCTGCAACCGGTCCTTCGCCCGCGCCAGCTCGCGCAACCGCCGGGCGGCGCCCTCCAACTGCTGGTCCAGGTCCAGCCGCGGCCCCGGCCCGTCACCCCCGTCCGGCGGTCCAGCGGACTCCGCGCCGCTGCTCACCACGCTGCTCCCGCGATCTCGATCACCAGCCCACGGTAACCACGCCGCACTCCTGCGGCCCGGAGCACACGCACAGCGCACACCGGCCGAGCGACGCCGTGGGGGAGGCGGCCGCACGGGCGATGCCGTCGATCCCAGGGGGTGCACGAGGGCACCGGCCGGCGGGCCCGTATCCTGACCCGGACGACGCGGGCACGGCTCGGCCGTCGCCGTCGCCACCGCCCCGGCGCAGCCGGGCGCCGCCCCACCCCGGGTACCAGAACTCCCGGCGAACGTCAGGGAGTCGACCAGTGATCAGCATGGCCGCGGTAGGGGGAGTGGCCCTGGTCGAACTGGGCATGGCCCTGACTCCCGGACCGAACATGATCCACCTCACCTCGCGCGCGATCACCCAGGGCCGCCGAGCGGGGCTGGTCAGCCTGAGCGGGACCGCCGTGGGATTCCTGTGCTACCTGCTGGCCGCCGCCGCGGGCCTGTCCGCGCTGTTCGCCGCCGTGCCGCCGGCGTTCACGGTGGTCAAGCTCGCCGGGGCCGGCTACCTGGCCTACCTGGCGTGGGGCATGCTCAAGCCCGGAGGCCGCTCGCCCTTCGCACCGGCCCACGACCTGCCCGCGCTCTCCGACGCCCGCCTGTTCTCCACGGGCCTCCTGACCAACCTGCTCAACCCCAAGATCGCCCTCATGTACGCCGCCCTCCTGCCCCCGTTCATGGCTCCGCAGGCGGGCCCGCACTGGGCGCAACTGCTCCAGCTCGGCGGCGTGCAGATCGTCGTCGGGCTCTCCGTCAACGCCCTGATCATGCTGGGCGCGGCCCGGGTGTCGGGATTCCTGGCCGCCCGCCCCCGCCTGATGACCACCCAGCGATTCACGGCGGGCGGCCTGCTCGGCGTCTTCGCGCTGCGCACCGCCCTGTCCCGTACGACCGTCTCGGCCTGAGCCCTTCCCCTGCGCCGGAGACGCCGCCGGCGGTCCGCTACGTCGTGGCGGAGAAGGCGCGGCGGTAGGAGCGGGGCGGGACTCCGCGGCGCCGCACGAAGTGCTCGCGCAGGACGGCGGCGCTGCCGTAGCCGACCCGGCGGGCGATCTCCTCGACCGGGAGGTCGGTGGTCTCCAGGAGGTCCTCGGCCCTGCACAGCCGCAGGCTCCGCAGCCAGGCGTGCGGCGTGGTGCCGGTCGCGGCGGTGAAGCGGCGGGCGAAGGAGCGTTGGCTCATCAGGGCGCGGCGGGCCAGTTCCGTCACGGGCAGCGGCTCGTGGAGGTGCTCGCGGGCCCAGGCGAGTACGTCGGCGAGCCGCTCGTCGTGGCCGTCCTCGGGGGCGGGCGCGGTCAGGTACTGGGCCTGCCCGCCGTCGCGGTGGGAGGGCAGCACCATGTCCCGGGCGACGGCGTTGGCCAGCGCGGCGCCGTGCTCCCGCCGCAGCAGGTGGAGGCACAGGTCGAAGCCCGCGGCGGCTCCCGCGCCCGTGGCGATGCTCCCCTCGTCGACGTAGAGCGCGTCGGGTACCACGGTGACCCCGGGGTGGCGGTCGGCGAGCAGGTCGGCGAACCGCCAGTGCGTGGTGGCCCGCCGGCCGTCGAGCAGTCCGGCGGCGGCGAGCGCGAACGTGCCGACGCAGTGGGCCGCGACCACGGAACCGCGCCCGTGCGCGGTCCTCAGCGCGTCGAGCACGGCGGGGGCCGGTGGTGTGCGGAAACCGGCCCAGGGCAGGGCGATGACCAGATCGGCGTCGGCGAGCCGGTCCGGTCCGTGCGCGACGGACAGCGGCACACCGCAGTCCGCGGGCACCGGGCCGGGCCGGTCGGCGCACAGGGTGAGGTCGAAACCGGGCAGCGCCGCTCCGTGGGGGCCGAACACCTCGGTGACGATGCCGACGGCGAGCATGCCGACGCCGGGAGGGACGTACGCGGCGACGGTCTTGAAGGGCGGCATGGGCGCAGTGTGGCACACGGTTGGCACGAATCCTGCGATCACTGGCAGATCTGCCACTCGTTGATGATCATCAGGCACGGAAGGCTTGGGGCCCATGACAGACGCACCGCTCGGCCGCAGCGCCGTGTACCAGGTCCTGACCACCGGCTACGTGGGCTCCACCGGCCCCGGAGTCGCCGCGACCGTCTCCTACGTGTCCGACGCGGGACGGCACGTGATCTTCGACCCGGGCATGGTGGCGAGCCGCGACGACATCCTCGTCCCGCTCGCGGAGCTGGGGCTCGGCCCCGAGGACATCACCGACGTGGTGCTCAGCCACCACCACCCGGACAACACCATGAACGCCGGCCTCTTCGCCCGCGCCCGGGTGCACGACCACAAGGTGGAGTACCTGGACGACCAGTGGACGAACCGGGACGCGGAGGGCTACGAGCTCACCCCGTCGCTGCGGCTGATCCGCACCCCGGGCCACAGCCCCGAGGACATCACGCTGCTCGCGGGCACGGACTCGGGCGTGGTGGCCTTCGCCGGCGACCTGTGGTGGCACGCGGACGGCCCGGCGGACGACCCGGTGGCCCCCGACCGGGAGGTGCTGCGCGCGTCCCGGCTGCGGGTGCTGGCCGCCGCGGACCTGATCGTGCCCGGCCACGGCGCCCCGTTCAAGGGCGACGACACCACCCCGCGCTAGCGGTCCCGTCAGGTGGTCGGTGGCCTGTACCCGGAGGCCGGCCACCTGACGCGACCGCGCGCGGGCGCCGCGGGCGCCGCGCGGCCGTTCAGGCCGGGGCGATGACGAAGCCGCTGCGGGGGCGGGCGATCACCCGGCTCAGCGGGATGCCGAGGTCCTGGTCGGGGACCGTGTAGTCGAGGCGGGCCAGCCGTGGGGCGAGGGACTCCAGCAGGCCGACCACGACGCCCTCGCCCGGGCAGCGGTGGCCGGTCGCGGCGTCGCCTCCGCCCTGGGGGATCAGCTCCTGCGGGTCGGCGGGCCGGTCGAGGAAGCGCTGGGGGCGGAAGCGGTAGGGGTCGCCCCACAGGTCGGCGTCGTGGTTCTGCCCGTAGAGGTCGAGCAGGACCAGGGTGTCGGCCGGGATCTGCTCGCCCGCGAAGACCAGGTCGGCGGCCGCCTTGCCGCCGACGAACGGGGCGAAGGGGTAGAAGCGGCGCACCTCCTGGGCGAAGGCGGTCGCGAAGGCGCCGTCGCCCTCGGCCAGCGGTCCGCGGTGCTCGGGCCAGCGGTGCAGGGCGTGGGCCGTGAATGCGGTGAACCAGCAGACGGCGGTGGTGGGCCGCAGGATGTTCAGCAGCTCCACCGCCGCGACCCGCGCGGGCAGCGGTTCGCCGTCGGCGTCCCGGTGCGCGGCCACGACGTGGACGGCGCTACCCGCCGGCACGCGCAGCGAGCCGTCGCGGACGGCTTCGACCAGCTCGGCGAGCGAGCGCTCCCGGCGCCGGCGGGCCAGCCGGGCCCGCCAGTGCCGCGGGCCCGGGGTGGAGAAGCCGTCCACCATGGCGACCAGGTCGCGGGCGAACGGCGCCACCTCGTCGTCGTGCAGCGTGAGACCGGCCCAGCGGGCGACGCCCGCGGCCAGCACCTCGGCCGCCGCGTCCAGCACGACGACCCGGCCGCGATCGCGCCAGGCCGGTACCGCGGCGTCCCAGGCCGCGCCCACGTCCTGGACCAGTCGGCCCCGCCGCTGCGGATCGGCGAGCAGGCCGAGGAACATCGCCTTGCGCAGCTGGTGCTCCGGCCCGTCGAGGCCGTGGACGGCGCCCTGGCCGAAGAGGGTGCTGATCACCGGTTCCGGCAGCGCGCCGGCGCGCCGGATGTGGCGCTCGTCGTAGAAGAACCGCACCGCCTCGGGGCCGTGCAGGACGACGGCGGGCCGCCCGAGCAGCCGGGTGCGCAGCACCGGGCCCGGCCGGCGGCGCCGCTCGTCGGGTAGCCACGCGTAGCCGTGCAGCAGCAGCGACAGGGTGCTGTCGCTCCGGGGGAAGGTTCCTTGGTCCATGGGGCGTCGGCTGCCCTGGGGGCGCGAGGTGAAACCGGGACGCCGGGGCGCCGGAGTGTCGCCTGGGACGGCCGGCCCGGACCGGGCGCGCGCCCTGCGGGGGACCGGCCGACCCCACAACCGGATAGTTCATCCGTTCCTGTGCTACCGTTCCGACAAGCGGATGACTTATCCGTATTTCTTCGGGGTGGAGGGCACATGCGGAAGACAGCCGTCGTCACGGCCGGTACGGCCGGTATCGGCCTGGAGACGGCGCTGGGACTGGCCGCCGCCGGCTACGCGGTCACCGTGGTCGGCCGCGACGCCGACCGGGGCGCGCGGGCGGTCGCCCGGATCGACGCGACGGACCCGGCGCACCGCAGCCGGTTCCTGTCCGCCGACCTCGGCTCGCTCGACGACGTCCGCGCGCTCGCCGACCGGATCACCGCCGACCACGCCGCCTGCGGCGACCCGCTGACCGTTCTCGTCAACAACATCGGCGCGATGTTCCCCGAGCGGCTGACCCTGGACGGCGTCGAGGCCTCGTTCGTCGTCAACCACCTCTCGCCGTACCTGCTGACCGAACGGCTGCTCCCCGTCCTGACCGCCGGCGCGCCGAGCAGGATCGTGAACGTCACCTCGGGAGCGGTCGCCCTCGCCAAGCGGCGGTTCGACGCCGTCGAGCCGCCCGGCGGCTACTACGGCTTCCACTGGTACGGCCGCGCCAAGCTCGCCAACCTCGCCTACACCCTCGACCTGGCCGCGCGCCTGGACGGTACGGGCGTCTCGGTCTTCGCCGCCGACCCCGGCGGCGCCGCGACCGACATGACCAGCGGCACCATGACCGACCCGAAGATCGTCTCACCGGCCCTGCGGCTGCTGTGGCCCCTGGTGCGCCGCAAGTTCGAACGCTCGACCTCGGGCCCGGCCTCGGCGGCCGCCAGGTCCTCGATCGCCGCGGCCACGGACGAGACCCTGACCGGCCGGACCGGCCTGCTCATCGGCGCCCGGGCCCGCCCGGTCGCGCCGCCGCGCGCGGCGGCCGACCCCCGCCTCGCCGAGGCCGTACGCCGCCTCAGCGAACGGCACGCGCCGGTCACGACCACCTGACCCGGGCCGCCGGGCACCGGCGGCGGGGCCATCCGGATGGGCCATCCGGTTAGCATGTCCCCATGACGACGCCCCTGCGCAAGGACGCGGCCCGCAACTGGGACCGCATCGTCTCCGTCGCCCGTGCCCTGGTCGACCAGGGCGAGCCGCTGCAGCTCAACGACGTCGCCCGCCGCGCCGGACTCGGCGTGGGCACCGTCTACCGGCACTTCGCCACGCCCGAGGCCCTCCTGGAGACCGTCGCCACCCCCTGCCTGGAAGCCCTGGCCGCCCACGGGGAGCGGGCCCTGGCCGACAGCGACCCCCGGCGCGCTCTCGAGGGCTTCCTGCTCCACACCGTCGAAGCCCAGGTCGGCGACGCCTCCCTGGCCCCGGTCACCGCCGCACCCGCGGACACCCTTCCCCGCACCACGGAACTCAAGGCGTCGCTCCGAGCGGCCGGCACCGCCCTCCTCGACCGGGCCCGCGAGGCCGGAGCGGTCCGCGCCGACCTCACCCCGGCCGACCTCGTCCCGCTCATGTGCGGCATCGCCCACGCCGTCGACGTCCACGGAGGCACGCCCGCCGACCGGATCGACACCGCCCGCCGCTACCTGGCCACCGTGCTCGGGGGCCTGCGCGCCGCACCGGCGAACGCCTGAACCGCCCCCGCCCCCGCACGGCCGCCCACCTCCCGCGCGCCCTTCGCACCGGAACCGGCGACCCGGACCCGGGCGTCCGACCTCCCGGGGCGCCGTCGTCCGCCGCCGGGAGGGGTTTCGGATCGTGAGGATCGTGCTGTGGGCCGTCGTCGGGGTGCTGTTCGCGCTGCTACCGCTCGCCCACTGGCTGCTGCGCGCCCGTCCCACGCCGCTGAGGGCACCCGTCGCCGCCGTACTGGTGCTCTGGCTGGGGCTGGTGCTCGCGGTGGCGTCCGACCTGCTGCACCCGCGCAGTGAGGCCGAGCTCTACCTGCTCTACACGCCGCTCGCCGAACTGGCCGTCCTGCTCGGCCTGCGGCTGGAGCGGCGGATCGCCGGGCCGGGTACGGACCGCCCGACCGGCTGGTCCCGGGCGGCGGGCATCGCCTTCCACGGCCAGCTGGCCCTCGTCCTCACCGCCACCCCGCTGCTGGCGCTCGCGGCCTTCCACGAGGCGGACCTCCCGTCCGCGAAGGCCCTGCCGCAGCCGCCGCCCGGCTACACCCTCCTCGACACCGACAAGGGCTGCGGCAACGGCAGCGGCGCCTCCTGCTGGCGCACGCTCTACCTCACGGGCCCGCCCGACGTGCCGACGGCGGAGGCCGCCGACCGGCTCCGGCCCCGGCAGCGGTGCGAGACGAACGGCTGGCTGATCGACCGCCGCGACCTGTGCACCCAGGTGAGCACCGACGGCGCCGCGATCGTCTACCGGGTCCACCTCAGCGGCGGCCTCTAGCTGTACTGACCAGTGAGGTTGGGGACGCGGCCCGGCCCGGCGGGTGCCACCGGCCGGGCCGGGTCCATGAACCGGGGGCCCGGCCGATCAGGTCCAGGGCAGCTGGCCGGCGGCCCGCCGCAGGGTGCCGCGGAGCTGTTCCATCGGGCGCTGCTGTTCGCCGTGCAGGGCGTTGAGGACCACGAGCGCGCCGGTGAACGCCGGGACGGCCCACTGGACGCAGCGCAGCTGGCGGCGGGCGCGCTCCAGGTCGACGGGGTGGTGGGCGGCCTTGTCGCGTTCGCGGGGGTCGGGGGAGGTCGCCAGGCGGACCTTCGCACCGAGGACCCCGGCCCAGGCGGTGGTGGCGAGGGCGGCCGCGGTGCAGGCGGTCTTGGCGACCGTGGAGGCGGCCAGGCCCTGCTGGAGCGGGACGCGTGCGGCGTTGACGGCCAGCAGGCCGCCGGTGCCGACCATGTGGACGCCGATGGCCACGAGGTTCACCGGAGCCCAGCGGGTCCAGCCGGTGGAGGCGATCCGGTCGGCGCCCTCCCGGGAGCCGCCTTCCGCGGCCGCCGCCTCGTTGAGGGCCACGGCACCCATCAGCGCCCCGCCGAACCACGCCGCCAGCCCCAGGTCGTGCATGCTGCGCAGGACGGTGTTCCGTTCCGACATCCCTGCCTCCTCGCTCGGGTGCCGGAGAGGCCGGCACCCGCCTCACGCTTCCCGGACCGGCAGGGCGCCACCATCGGGGCTGCGCTGTTGGAGGGCAACCCCCAGCCCGGGCGGACAGCGGACAGCGGACGGCGGGCAGCGGACGGCGGACGGCCTACGGCTGTGGCGGAGGCGCTCCCCGGGCTTCCGGTGGCGGTTGGCGGTGTCACGGCCGGCCGCCGCGGCGCAGCGGCCCCCAGGGGCCGGGCTGGCGCGTGACCTCGTGCTCGGCCTGGGCGATGACGTCGGGGCTGATGCGGGCGAGCGGACGGGCGTCGGTGAGCAGCGGCTCGTTGTCCGGTCCGCGGCCGGTCTCCGTGCCGGTGAGGATCCAGGGATGGACACCGGGGGCCTTGTCGCGCCGCAGGTGGCAGTAGTCGTACAGGCGGCGGGCGACCCACAGGCGCAGCGGGCGGTCCTGCCACCAGTCCTCGACGGCGAGCGGGGTGACGGACAGCCCTGGCAGCGGGACGCCGGTGAGGTCGTCGAGGCTGCGGCTGCCGTCGGTGAGGTCGGTGTCGGGGCCGCGGGACCAGCGCACGTACAGCCGGTCGGGGTGGGTGCGCAGGAGGTCGGCGAGGGCGTCGAGGGTGGTGATGTCGGGGTGGGGGTAGCGCGGCATGGTCGTGGGCCCGCCGGGGGAGGGCCGGCCGGCCCCGGGGAGGGGTGGGCCGGCCGGCCGGTGGGCGGCGGCGGGTCGGTCAGTCGGTGGAGATGGCCTCGAGGAGGTCCCCGGCCTTGGCGTCGGGCAGGGCGCGGGCGACGTCGGCCAGGGCGACGATGCCAACCAGCCGGTGGCCGTCGATGACGGGCAGCCGGCGCACCTGGTGGGAGCCCATGGTGCGCAGGATCTCGTTGGCGTCGTCGTCGGCGCCGATGGTGACGGCCTCGCCCTGCGCGAGTTCGCCGGCCTTCACCTGGGCGGGGTCCTTGCCGGCCCCGAGGACCTTGACGACGATGTCGCGGTCGGTGAGGACGCCCTTGAGCCGGTCGTCGGTGCCGCAGATCGGCAGGGCGCCGACACCCAGCTCGGTCATCTTCTTCGCGGCCTCCAGGACGGTCTCCTGCTCGCCGATGCACTCGGCGCCCTCGGTCATGATCTCGCGGGCCGTGGTCATGGTGTTCTCCTCTCGTCACACGGGTCTCCGGACGCACCTCGCCGGACAGCGCGGAGCCCGCGGCCCCGCGGCGGCGCTGTCGGTGCCGTCCGCCCTCTCGCCAGCTCGGCTGCCCACCGGAGCCCGGGTCATGCCTCCCGGCCCGGCCTTCCCGGCAGCCGCTGCCCGCCCTGCCGCCGGACACCCGGGAAACGGCCGGAACGGGCCGCGCCCGGCCCCGGCCGGTGACCGGACTCCGACTACGCTCGTCCCTGTCCGCCCGACCCGAACCGGAGCCCGGAACCGTGCGACTGCTCGTCACCTCCGACACCCACGTGCCCACTCGGGCGCGGGCCCTGCCGGACCTGTTCCTGCGCGCCGTCGACGAGGCCGACGTGGTGTTCCACGCCGGGGACTGGGTCGACACCGCCACGCTCGACCTGTTCGAGGCCCGGGCCCGGCGGCTGGTCGCCGTCCACGGCAACAACGACGGACCGCAGCTGCGCGAACGGCTGCCGGAAGTGGCCCGGGTCGAAGTGGAGGGCCTGCGCTTCGTGGTCGTGCACGAGACCGGCCCCGCCCGGGGACGTGAACAGCGGTGCCGCTCACGGTTCCCCGACGCGGACGTCCTGGTCTTCGGCCACAGCCACATCCCGTGGGACAGCCGGGGCCCGGGCGGACTGCGGCTGCTCAACCCCGGCTCGCCGACCGACCGGCGCCGCCAGCCCTTCGCCACCTACCTCACCGCCCGGGCCCACGACGGCCACCTCACCGAGGTGCGCCTCCACCGGCTGCCGCCGCGCTCCTGACCTGCCGGGACGGCCGTGACGCCACAGCCGTCGGCCGGCCCGGAAAACCCGTTCACGGCCCTGCGCCCGGCCGATACGATCTTCACCGAACGCACACCTGTGCGAAGAAGTTCCGTAGAGAAGCAGGTCCATGTCCCATCCGCTCGCCATCGTCGCCGCCCTCGTCCTCCTCGTCAGGCTGGGCCTGTGGCTGAACAAGCACCGCAAGGTCGGCGCGGGCCGCGATGCGCCCGCACCGGGCCTGGTGCCGCGCGCCGAACTGGTCGAAATCGGCAGCGAACCCGCCGACCCGGCGGCGCGGGCCGCGCTGGACGCGGCCAAGGCGGGGGACTGGCGGCCCGCCGCCGCCTACCTCTCGGGCGGCGACGGCGACTGGAGCACCCGCTACGCCCGGATGAACCCGTTCGGCGACCTCGCGGCCACCGACGACATCTGGCTCCGGCAGTGGCGCAAGGAGCAGCCGGACAGCCCCGAGGCCGCCCAGGTGCAGACCGATGCCCTGGTCAAGCGGGCGTGGGAGATCCGCACCGGGAAGTACGCCTCCGAGGTGTCCCGCGAGCAGGCGATGGGCTTCCACCAGGTGCTGCAGGAGGCGGCGGAGGTGTCGTACGAGGCGATCCGGCTCGCCCCGGCCGGGGACCCGAACGCCTGGGTGGTGCGGCAGCCGATCGCGATGGGCCAGGGCTGGTCGCACGAGCGCTACCGCGCGCTGTGGTCGCAGATCGTGGCCCGCGAGCCCCACCACTTCGGCGCGCACACCGCCGCGCTGCAGTACTGGTGCGAGAAGTGGCTCGGCAGCAACGAGTTGATGCACGGGTTCGCGGACACGGCGATCGCCGCAGCGCCGCGGGCAGCCTGCTGACGGTGCTGAAGCTGCGGGCGTACTGGGAGCAGGTCCTGCGCGACAAGTCCGCCTCGCTCTACCGTTCCGCCGAGTACACGGCCGCCCTGGACGCGGCCCTGGCCGACCTGGCGGCCGCCGGCCCCGCCCACCCCGGCATCGTCGCGGCGCGCGGCTGGATCGCCCACGGCCTGATCGAGAACGGCCGCCCGGCGCAGGCCCTGGAGCTCTTCCGGGGGATGGGCCGGGAGATCGCCGGCCCGTGGATCTACTACGGGAACCCGGCCGCCGTCTTCGACGCCGCCCGCACCAAGGCCGCCCGCGCGGCGGCCTGACCCGGCCGCGGTCGTCCGACCGCCGCAGGCTCCCCCTCGACGGCCCTCCGCCCTCCGGCGGAGGGCCTCGCCGTGTTCCGCCTCCTGCCGCGCCACCGGTCCCGGCCCGTCCGGCAGGGCCGGGAGCACGAGTGAACGAGCGGCCAGGTCGGCCCGGACGACCGGCCTGAACCCGCCCGGCCGGGGTAGGCGCGCCCTCGACGGGCGGTCGGGCGCACGGCGCGGCCGGTCGACCGGCAGAGCAGGAGTGCACAGGGACAGGAGGTGACCGCTGTGTCGAGCACGCGGCTGTACCGCGCCGGGCCCGCCCCCGGAGTGGACGGATCGGGCCAGGAGCCGGTGGGTGAGCTGGTGAAGCGGGCCTCGCAGCAGCTGACCGAGCTGGTGCGGGACGAACTGCGCCTGGCGCAGGCGGAGATGAAGGAGAAGGGCCGGCGCTACGGCAAGGGCGGAGGCCTGTTCGGCGGCGCCGGGCTGGCCGGGTTCCTGATGGCGCAGGCGCTGGTCGCCACGGTGATCGCCGCACTGGCGGTCGCGCTGCCGGTCTGGGCGGCCGGGCTGATCGTCACCGCCGCGCTGGGTCTGGTCGCCGCAGTGCTGGCCGTGAGCGGGAAGAAGCAGGTCGACCGGGCCGGGCCGGCCCTGCCCGAGCGGACCGTCGAGAACGTGAAGGCCGACGTGGCCGAGATCAAGGAGAGGGCACACCGATGACCCAGCCGCCGTACGACGAATCCATCGCCTCCAGCCCGGAGGAGCTGCGCGAACAGGTCGAGCGGACCCGGGCCGAGCTCGGAGGGACGATCCAGGCGCTCGCGGCGAGGACCGACGTCCGGGCGCGCGCCCAGGAGAAGGCCGCCGAGGTCAAGGAGCAGGCCGCCCACAAGGCCGGGGAGCTGAAGGCGAAGGCCGCCGAACTCGCCCACCAGGCGCAGGACCGGCTGCCCGATCCGGTCAGGCACAAGGCCGCCGAGGCCGGTCACCTGTGGGAGGAGAAGGTGCCCGAGCCGGTGCGGGAGAAGGCCGCCCGGGGGGCGCGGCTGGCGCGGGCCAACCGCACGGTGCTGGTGGCGGCGGCGGGGGCGGCCGCCGTGGTGTGGCTGGTCTGCCGCCGCCGGAGGGGGTGAGCCGGGTGAAGGCCTCGAAGATCGCCTACAAGCCGGTCGGGCTCGTCCTCGGCGCCCTCAGCGGCATGGCCGCGGGAGTGCTGTTCAAGCAGGCGTGGAAGGCGCTCGGCCACGACGAGGACGCCCCGGACGCCACCGACGAAGCCCGCTCCTGGCGGGAGGTGCTGCTCGCGGCCACGCTCCAGGGCGCGATCTTCGCCGGGGTCAAGGCGGCCGTCGACCGCACCGGCGCCACCGCCGTACGCCGGCTGACCGGAACCTGGCCCGGCTGAGCAGCAGCCGCTGGACGTCGGACGGCAGGTGTGCACGGCTCCCGCTGGTGCACACCTGCCCCCGGCGGCACCGGAGGAGCCGCCGGGGGCAGGGCGGGTCACTCGCAGGCGGTGCCGTCGCCGTCGCGGTCGAGCCCGGCGCGGTAGCCGGGCTCGCCCCGGTGCAGCGGGGCTGCGCCGGCGGCCTTCGCCGCGCTGCAGTTGGCGTAGTACGCATCGCCGCCGCCCCCGCCGGAGGACGAGCTCGACCCGCCGCTGGAGGAGGTGCCCCCGCTGCTGCCGCCGGTCGATCCGCCCGTCGATCCGCCGGACGAGCTGCTGCCGCCCGTCGATCCGCCGGACGAGCTGCTGCCGCCGGAGGAACCGTGGGCGGGACGGGTCTCGCAGGCGGTGCCGTCGCCGTCGGAGTCCAGGCCCGCGCGGTAGCCGGCGTCGCCCCGGTGCAGCGGTGCCGCGCCGCCCGCCCACGCGGCCGCGCAGTCCGCGAAGTACACGTCAGCCTTCGGCGGGGCGGCCTCCGAAGGGGCGGACGGCTGCGCCGGCACGGGTGCCTGGGTCGGCGTGGGAGTCGGGGTCGCGGTGGCCGTGGCGGTCGGGGTCGGAGCCGCGGTCGCGGTGCCCGGCGAGGCCGAAGCCGAAGCCGAGGCAGAGGGGGAGGGGGCGGTTGCCGTGGCCGCGGCGACCGGACGGGCGGTGTCCGGCTTCTTCGGGTCGGCCACCACGGCCGCGAACCAGATCAGGCAGTAGAGGCCGCCGACCACGCTGACGGCCACCTTCGCCGGACGCCGCCACGGCGAGGTCCACAGCAGGACCAGGCCCACCGGCGGCAGGAAGACGAGGGCGAGGACGATCACCGCGGGTCTGCGCCACCACGGGCGGGCGCCCGCGCGCGCGGGTGAAGGTGGGGGGAAAGAGCTGGTCATCGGTGAATCAAATCATCGTCCCTGCGCGGCTCGTACCAGAATTCATCACGTTTCAACTACATCCGCGGCACCCCGTTCGGAGTAATAAGGTGCAGGGGTGATCGAACTGGTGATCTTCGACTGTGACGGCGTGCTGATCGACAGCGAGCCGATCGGCGTCGAGGTGGACAAGGTGGCGATGGCGGCGCTCGGGCTGCCGATGGGCGAGCAGGAGATCGTCGAGCGGTTCGTCGGGCTGTCGCAGGGTGCGAAGACGGCGGCGCTGGAGGAACTGCTCGGGCGGGAGCTGCCCGCCGACTGGTGGGAGGAGTACCGGCCGCTGCACACCCGGCTGACCGAGGAGCGGCTGGGCCCGGTGGACGGGATCGTCGAGGCGCTGGAGCGGATCGACCTGCCCGGGTGCGTGGCCTCCAACAGCAGTCACCGCTGGCTGCGACGGGGGCTGGGCCTGACCGGGCTGTACGAGCGGTTCGCCGGGCGGATCTTCAGCGGCGCGGAGGACGTGCCGCGCGGAAAGCCCGCGCCGGACCTGTTCCTGCACGCGGCCCGCACGCTGGGCGCCGACCCGGCCCGCTGCGTGGTGGTGGAGGACAGCCCGCACGGCCTGAGCGCGGCGAACGCGGCCGGCATCCCCGCCTTCGGCTACACCGGCGGCGTCAACTCCGCCGACCGCCTGGCCGGCCCGGGCCGGATCCTGTTCGGCGACATGCGCGAACTGCCCGGCCTGCTCGCCGCGCACGCCCACTGACCCGACCGGGGCGCTCGGCGGGCGAGACGATCGGACATCTTCTGAAGACTGAAGGATATTCAGCGGCTCGTTCGATCTTCCTAGGGTTGAGGACATCAGGAGCCGGGCCGACAGGGACCGGACCGAGCGAGAGGCAGTCCTCCCATGCGCGCAGTCATCCAGAAGTCCTTCGGCGGCCCCGAGGTCCTGGAGGTGGTCGAGACCGAGCGGCCCGCCCCGCTCGGCGGCGAGGTCCTCGTCCGGGTCCACGCCAGTGGCGTCAACCCGGTGGACGTGGCGGTCCGTTCGGGCGCCTACCCGCTGCTCGGCGAGCCGCCGTACGGGGTCGGCTGGGACATCTCCGGTGTCGTCGAGGAGGCCGGTCCCGGGGCCCGGTTCAAGCCCGGTGACGAGGTCTTCGGGATGCCGTTCTTCCCCCGCGCCGCCACCGGCTACGCCGACTACGTCGCCGTCCCCTCGCGGCAGGTGGCCCGCAAGCCCGCCGCGCTCGACCACGTGCAGGCCGCCGCGCTCCCGCTGGCCGCGCTCACCGCCTGGCAGGGCCTGGTCGACGCGGCCGGGCTGACCGAGGGTCAGCGCGTCCTGATCCACCGCGCGGCCGGCGGAGTCGGCCACTTCGCCGTCCAGATCGCCAAGGCCCGCGGCGCCCACGTCATCGCGCTGGCGAGCGGGGCCAAGCACGAGTTCGTGCGCGGCCTGGGCGCGGACGAGGTGATCGACTACCGGACCACCGACTACACCGAGGCGGTCGCCGACGTCGACGTCGTCTTCGACTCCTCCTCCGAGGGCACCCGGGCCCTGGAGGTGCTGAAGCCGGGCGGCACCCTGGTCAGCATCATGGAGCACTGGAACACGGAGCTCGCCGCGAAGATCGAGGAGGCCGGCCGACGCTTCGCGGGCGTCTCCGTCGAGCCCGACTACGCCTCGCTGGAGGCCATCGCCGCTTTGGTCGACGAGGGCCGGATCCGCCCGCACATCGCCGGGACCTTCCCGCTCGCGGAGGCCGGCAAGGCGCACGAGCTGGTCGGCTCGGGCCGGGTGCAGGGCAAGGTCGTGCTGACCGTCGTCTGAGCCGCCACGGGGACGGACGCGGCGCCGGGCCTCCGCCCGATCGGGGGACGGGCGGATGCCGGGCGCTGCGGGCGGGGGCGGGAGGGAAGCCGGCGCGCGTCGGGCCGGCGGCCGCCGGTAACCGCGCCGGGAGCCGGTGGCGGCAGCCCCTAGGGTGGGGGCGAAACCGCGGCGGACCGTGGACGGACGGAGAACGGGGGAAGGTCGTTGGACATCCTGACCGAGGCGCTGAGCTCGATGCGGACGGGGCTGCCCACATCGGTGCGCACCGAGGGCCGGGCCCCCTGGGGCCTGCGCCTGCCGCCGGTCGCCGGAGCCGGCTTCCACGTGGTGCTGCACGGCACCTGCTGGCTGATCCCGCTGGGCTGCGCGTCCAGCACCGAGCCGATCGCGCTCAACCCGGGGGACGTGGTCTTCCTGCGGGACGGCAGCGGCCACATCCTGGCCGACCACCCGTCCACCCCGGCCGAGCCCGAGCGGCCCGACCAGTACCGCCCGACCGGGCCGATCGGCACCGTGACGCTCGGCGGCGACGGCGCCCGCACCAGCCTGCTGTGCGGCAACTACCACCTGGACAAGGGCCGTCCGCACCCGCTGGTCCGCCAGCTGCCCGAGGTCGTCC
The DNA here is from genome assembly GCF_055383135.1 of Kitasatospora sp. Xyl93. NCBI lineage: Bacteria > Bacillati > Actinomycetota > Actinomycetes > Kitasatosporales > Streptomycetaceae > Kitasatospora > Kitasatospora sp. Xyl93. Next base: position 8,572,622 of record NZ_AP029185.1, read on the forward strand.
ACCTGACCACCGGGCACGGCCGGCACCCCGAGCTGAGCGCCGCCGTCCAGCTGCTCGGGGCGGAGCTGGAGAACCCGCGCCTCGGGTCGACCGGCATCGTCCCGGCCCTGATCGACTCGCTGCTGCTCTACATCCTGCGGGCCTGGCTCGACGACCGGCCCACGGCGGCCGCGGCCGGGTGGGCGGCCGCGCTGGGCGACTCCGCGGTCGCGCCGGCCCTGGCCGCCATCCACGAGGACCCGGCGACCCCGTGGACGGTGGAGTCGCTGGCCCGACGGGTGGGCCTGTCCCGGGCGGCCTTCGCCCGGCGGTTCACCACGATGGTGGGCGAGCCGCCGATGGCCTACCTGACCCGGTGGCGCCTGACCACCGCGGCCCGGCTGCTGCGCGAGTCGCAGGCCCCGCTGACCGCGGTGGCCGCCCAGGCCGGGTACGGCTCCGAGTACGCGTTCGCGAAGGCGTTCAAGCGCGAGTTCGGCCAGGCGCCGGGCGGCTACCGCCGCGAGCTCAGGGCCGCCGCCTGAGCCGCGGACGCCCGCACCCGACCACGGCGGCGTTGGTGAACGTGCCTGCGCCGTAAGGGACTTGGACCGGTATCTGGACCGGAACCGGCGCGGGCCCCCCGTGCGGTACGGGGCCCGACGCCTGCGGCGGGCCCGGTGGCCGTTGGGTCCGGGGGCGGGTGGGCCGGATGCCGGGTGGTGCCCCGGAGGGGCGGTCGGCTCCGTCTGGAGGCCCGGTGGAGGTTTCGGATGGGGGGCGCGGCGGTCTGCTGTACTCCCTGTCGTCGGGCCTGACCGGGCCGACACGACGATCCGAGGGCTGGTCACCCGGGGTGCGACGAGGTTCCGGGTGGCGAGGGCCACCGAGGGAAAGCAGGCGGCAGCATGCGAGGTATCACTGTGGGGGCCGGTCGCGGACGGGCGAGGCTCGCTGTCATCGCGGCGGGGGCGGCGGCCGTGGTGGTGGGCGGGCTGGTCTCGGCGCAAGGCGCTTCGGCGGGCACCGTGCACCCCACCGGCTACACCTGCCGCAGTGACCAGACGGGCAGCTACGCCGCTGTGGCGTTCGGGGTCTCGCTCGACTCCTGCGCGCTCGGGAACGGGTACAACGGGGTCGCGGCCCGGGTGGGGGTCCACAACTCCAACGGCACCCTGGTCGACGTGTGCGCCCACGCGGTGGACCTGGCGACCGGAGCGTGGGCCTACGACTACCAGTGCAAGGGCTGGAGCGGGGCATCCGGCACCCTGGACTTCCCGTACCACAGCCTGCCGACGGGCAAGTACGTCATCTCGGTCGGTTTCTGGGCCAACAACCCCAGCGGTGGCCTGACGTACTACGGGGACGTGCAGAGCCCCCAGATCAACGTGACGCCGTGACCCGTGCCTGAGCATCCCCCCGGGGCCGACGGAAGGCGCCCGGCCCCGGGGGCATCGGGATCATGATGCACGCCCGCCGACCGGGCCCGCGGGGCGCGCCGGTGGGCCTGCCCGGCCCGGTGCGGGCCCGGCTCAGCCGGTGCCGTCCGCGTGGATGGTGAAGACCCGGTCGAGACCGACGAGGGCGAGCACGCGCAGCGTCCTGGCCGGTACGGCGCTCAGGGCGAGGTCCGCGCCGACGGCGTGGGCGAGACGGAGGGCCGCCAGGAGGGCGGTGATGCCGCTGGAGTCGCAGAAGTCGAGACCGGCCAGGTCGATGACCAGGCGCTGGCCCTCGTCCAGGGTGAGTTCGTCGAGGTGTCGGCGCAGCTCGGGGGCGTGCTCGTAGTCGAGGTCGCCGGTCACCCGCAGGACGGGGCCGGCGGCGGCGTCGTGCCGGTTGACGGTCAGGCTCATGGCGTGGAATGGGTCGAGGGGGCGGGAGCGGGGCGGGCGGCGGGGACGCCCAGGGCCAGCAGGGCGGTGTCGTCGTCCAGGCCGTCGCCGAAACCCTTGAGCAGGATGGTCAGGGCGTCGATCATCTCGCCGGGGGAGGCGGGTGCGTGGTCGGCGGCGAAGGCGAGCAGGGCGTCGTCGCCGAAGAGGCTCTCGCGGGTGGGGCCGGTGCGGGCCTCGGTGAGTCCGTCGGTGTACAGCAGGAGGCAGTCCCCGGGACCGAGGACCGTCCTGGCGGTGGTGAACGGGGCCTCGGGCAGGATGCCGACCAACAGGCCCCCGGGGGTGGGGAGGAACGCGCTGCTGCCGTCGGCGCGCAGGACCAGGCTCGGCGGGTGTCCGCCGGAGGCGACCCGCACGCTCACCCGGCCGTCGTCGCCCTCGCGTTCCAGGAGGCCGAAGACGGCGGTGCAGTAGCGCGGGTCGCCGGCCGCGGCGTAGTGCTCGTGCAGGACCGCGTTCAGGGTGGACAGCGCGGCGGCGGGCTCCGGGTCGTGGAGGGCCGCGGCCCGCAGCGTGTAGCGGGTCAGCGAGGTGAGGGAGGCCGCCTCGGGCCCCTTGCCGCACACGTCGCCGAGGAAGAACGCCCACCGTCCCCCGCCGACGGGGAAGAGGTCGTAGAAGTCGCCGCCGAGCCGGTCGGGGGAGGCGGTGTGGTAGTACACGGCCGCCTCCAGCCCCGGGACGGCGGGCAGCGAGGAGGGGACGAGCGACCTCTGCAGGGTGGCGAGGGCCTCGGCCAGCCGTTGCCGGTCGTGCTGTGCCTGCCGCAGGGCGGCCTCGGCGGCGGCGCGGGCCTGCTCGGCCTCCTCGCGCCGACGCAGGAGCTCGGCCTCGTAGGCCCGCCGGTCGGAGGCGTCGGTGACGGTGGTGCGGATCAGCAGCGGCTCCCCGCCGCTGCCGTGCCTGATCACGGAGGACACCAGCACCGGCAGCCGGCCGGCGTTCCGGTGCTGCGCCCCCATCTCCAGGGCGATCCCGCGCACTTCGCCCTGCATGCGCAGCAGCGGCGCGAAGTGCGTCTCGTGGTAGAGCTTCCCGCCCACGGTGAGCAGGTCGGTGAAGCGCATCCGGCCCACCACCGCGGCGCGTTCCAGGCCCAGCCAGCCCAGCAGCGTGGCGTTGATCCGGGCGATGGTGCCGTCCATCAGAGTCGACAGGTAGCCGCAGGGCGCCTGCTCGTACAGGTCCTCGGCGCTGTCCTCGAGTAGCGCGGTGAACGCGGCGCGGGTGCTCGCGCTGTCGTCGAAGGGGCCCGGCTCCTCGCCGACCCTGCACATCACCGCAACCCTGCGAGGAACTCGAGGACGGCGTCGGCGGTGGCCTCGGGTGCGCTGAGCTGCGGGCAGTGGCCGGTGGCCTCGAGGGTGACCAGCCGGGAGGAGGGGACGGCGGCGTGCACGTACGCGCCGACCTCGCGGGGCGCGATCACGTCCTGGGAGCATTCCAGCACCAGCGTGGGGACCGTCACCCGCTTCAGGTCCTCGCGGCTGTCGGACAGGAAGGTGGTGCGGGCGAAGACCCGCGCGATGTCCGGGTCCGTGGCGCAGAAGCTGTTCGTCAGTTCCTGTCCGAGCTCCGGCCGCTCCGGGTTGCCCATGATGACGGGGGCCATGGTGGAGGACCAGCCCAGGTAGTTCGACTCCAGCGCGGCCAGGAGCTCCTCGATGTCCTCGGCGCCGAACCCGCCGCGGTACCCCTCGTCGTCGACGTAGCAGGGCGAGGGGGCGACCATCACCAGCGCACCGATCCGTTCCGGCACCGACTCCGCCGCCAGCACCCCCACCATCGCGCTCACCGAATGCCCCACGAACACCGCGTCGCGCAGGTCCAGCTCGCGGCAGACCTCCACCACGTCCTGCGCGTAGCCGTGGAGCGAGGAGTACCGCTGCGCGCTCCACGACGCCAGGTCCGATCCGCCGCACCCCACGTAGTCGAACAGCACCACCCGGTACCGCTGCGCCAGGGCGGGCACGACCAGGCGCCACATGTTCTGGTCGCACCCGAACCCGTGCGCCAGCACGACGGCGCGCCCGCCGACAGGTCCGACGGACGTCACGTTGTTCCTGCGGCGAGGGTCCATGCGGCCATCCTCGCATCAGGTCCGCGCCCGCCGGCCACCGCGCCCTCCGCCCCGGGCCCCGGCCGTCGGGGCGGCCCGCCGGCCGGCCTCCTGCGCGGTCCGGCGCTGCCCGGTCGCGGTTACGGCCGCGGATCGCGGGCCGGTCGCGGCCGGAGTTCGTCCTCCGCGGCGGGTTCCGGCCCCGCGGCGAGCTCGGGCTCCAGCCCCTCCGGGAGCCCCGCCGTCCGGAGTCCGCTCTCCCGCCGCCAGGCCTCGAACGCCCAGGCGGTCGAGGCGACCAGCGCGAGTCCGAGCAGCCAGCCGCCGAGGACGTCGCTGGCCCAGTGCACGCCGAGCGCGATCCGGGTCAGGCCCGTCCCGAGCACCGTCACGGCGGCGAGCGTCCAGGCCGCCGGGCGGGCCCGTCGGGGCACGACCGGGAGCAGTACGAGCAGCAGGATCGCGCAGGAGGCCATCGCGGTCATGGCGTGCCCCGACGGGAACGAGAAGCCGGGCGCGTGCGCGACCGGCTCCGGGAGGCGGGGCCGGACGCGGGCCACCGAGACCTTGACCAGCAGGCCGGTCAGGCCGGCGGCCGCCTCGGTGAGCCCCGCCCACAGGGCCAGCCGCCAGGCCCGGCGCACCAGCAACCAGCCGACGGCGCCCGCCACCAGCAGGCGCATCGTGACCGGGTCCCAGATCCAGTCGCTCAGCACCCGGGTCGTCTCCAGCAGGAGCGGGTGGTGCCGGACGGCCTCGTTCAGCCGTACCGCGGCGCCGGCGTCCAGCTCCCGCAGCGGCCCCCAGCCGGCCTCGACCAGGACCAGCAGGACGGCGGTCGGCACCGCCGCCACGGCGAACGCCAGGACGGCCACGACCAAGCGTTCGGCGAAGCGCCGGTCGGCCCGGCGCCGGGTGGACCGCCGTCGGGTGAAACGGCGCCGGGAGAGCCGGCGCAGCGCCGGCAGCGGGGTGCGGGCGGGGCTCGGGTGCGGCCTGCGGTCAGCTGTCATCGCCCCTCGCCTGCCCAGGACCTGCGGAATCATCCTCGGGATCCGGCAGGACGGGCTCGTCGATGCCGGCCCGGTCGGCCTCCAGCTGCGCGGCGAAGGCGATCCCGAGGAACAGCGCGATCGCCGTCAGGTACGCCCACACCAGGAGCGAGATGATCACGCTGAGCGGTCCGTAGACCGCGTCGATCGAGTTGCTCAGCCGCAGGTACAGGCCGAACAGGGCGGTCAGCCCCACCCACAGCACCAGGTACACGGCGGCGCCGAAGGCCAGCCAGGTGTGACCGGGCTGTTCGCGGCGCGGGGCCCGGTGGAAGACGACGCTCGCGGACAGCAGGGCGAGCACGATGCCGACCGGCCATCGCAGGACCGCCCAGGCGAGGGCCTGCCGGTGGGCCCCCGGTCCGCCCGCCTCGACGACCGCGGCCGCGATCTCCCGGCCCGCCACCAGCAGGACGAAGCCGAGGCCGAGCGGCAGGCCGGCCAGCACGGCCATCAGCAGTCCGCGGCCGTACTTGCGGTGGAAGGGCCGGTCGCGTTCGATGCCGTAGATCCGGTTGGCTCCGCGTTCGATCTGGCACATCGCGGTGGTGACGTTGACGAGGGAGAACAGGGCGCCGCCCCACAGGGCGACGCTCCCGCCGCCCCCCGCGCGTTCGCGGCTGCGCCGCAGGACCTGGTCGACGAGGTCCGAGCTCGGGCCCGCGGTGAGCCGGGCGATGGTCAGCTCGGTGACCCGCCCGAGCCACTGGGTGTGCAGGACGGAGGAGAGGCCGACCACGGCGATCGCGAACGGCACCAGGGCGAGCACCGTCTGGAAGGCGAGGGCCCGGGCGTGACTGAAGCCGTCCGCGAAGCGGAACCGGAGGAAGGCGTCCCTGAGCAGCTGCCACCGACCGTACTCGCGCAGGGTCGTGACGGCCTCGTCGGCGGAGAGCTCCTCGGGCTCGCGGTCGCGGCGGTCGACGCGGGTCGCGGTACCCATCAGGCGCTCCGTTCGGCCGGGACGGGCTCGGTCCCGGCCCGTCGGGGGGCGTCGCCCTGCGGTGCGGCGACCGGGGACCCGGCCGGCGGGGGCCCGCCGTGCCGGGATCCGCCACCCGACGGTGTGTGGACCAGGAGGGCGGCGGGCCGGACGGACAGCCGCAGGGTGCGGCCCGGCGGAAGCGACTCCCCGTCGAGCTCGCGGGGCTGGTCGCGGTCGGCGGTGAGGTGGATCCGCCGGGCCTGGAAGTGTTCGAACGGCGCCGTCCCGTCCCCCGGGGCGACCCTCCCGGTGAGCAGCCGCGCCGCCGCTGCGGGCCAGCCGGCGAGGCCACGCGGGTGGACGAGCACGAGGTCGAGCAGGCCGTCGTCCGGCCGGGCGCCGGGCAGCAGCCGGATCCCGCCCTGGAGCGCGCCGACGTTGCCGATCACGGCCATCGCGGCCCGCCGGTGGATGGGGCGGCCGTCGTCCAGGGTGACGGTGAGCCGCATCCGGCGGTCGCCGAGGTGGCGGACCAGCGGGGGCAGGTAGGCGGGCCAGCCGAGGCGGTCCTTCGCGCCGCGGCTGGTGTCGGCCATCGTCGCGGCGTCGAGGCCGATGCCGGCCATGGCGCTGACCACCGTCGGGGGGATGCCGTCCCCGTCGGCCACGGCCAGGTCGATCCGGCGGGGGCCGCCGCCGAGGGCGTCCGACAGGGCCCGCGCCGGATCCGAGGGCAGGCCCAGGTTGCGCGCAAGCAGGTTGCCGGTGCCGCAGGGGGCGATCGCCAGGGCGACGCCCGTCCCGGCGAGGGCGTGCGAGCAGGCCGTCACCGTGCCGTCTCCGCCGCAGGCCACCACCAGGTCGGCCCCGGCGGCCACGGCGTCCGCCGCGGCGCCCCGGCCGGGGTCGTCCACGCTGGTGGCGGTTCTGGTCGGGGCCGCCCAGCCGTGCTCGGCGAGGACGCGTTCGATCCGCCCGAGGGTGTCGTCGTCGACCAGTACGGGGTTGTGGACCACGACCGCCCGGCCGGCGACCGCCCGGCCGGCGGGCGCGCGGTCGGCCCCGGCGGGCGGCGTGCTCCGCCCGCGGTCGGCGAGAAAGGCCCGCCACATGATCCAGAGCGTGGCGCCACCGTTCGCCAGCCCGGCCAGGACGTCGGTCGGGTGGTGCATGCCGCGGTACAGCCGGCTGAACGCGACCAGCACCGGCAGCAGCGCCGCCAGGACGCAGAGCAGCGGCCGCAGCCGCCCCCGCACGCGCGACGCGGCGAGGACGGCCAGCGCACCGTACAGCGCGACCGCCGCGCCGACGTGGCCGGACGGGAAGCTGGAAGTCGGCGGCGCGGCGTCGAGGTGCGGTGCGGTCGGCCGGGGCCGGTCCACGCACAGGGTGACCAGCAGGAAGACGGCGGACTGGGCGGCGACCGCGCCACCGAGGAAGGCCGCCTCCCGCCACCGCCGCCGGGAGCCGACCAGCAGCGCCAGCACCGCGACGCCCGCCACGGCCACCACGGTCCCGGTGCCGGCGAGGATCGAGAGCCACGCGGTGACGGTGTCGAGGGCGGGCCCGCGGCCCGCCGCGAGCCGGTCGGTGAGGCCGTTCTCCTCAGGCCGCCAGAGGTGCAGTGGCGGGTGGGTGACCGCGTGGCCGACCAGGACCATGAGCACCGTCTGGGTCACCAGTGCCGGTGCGATCGTTCGGAACGGTTGCCGTACCCCTGTCGTCACGTGCCCCGTCTGCCCGGACCCCGCCGTTTCATGGCCGGGCCGCCGACTTCCGGACGTTCTGAACCCGCTTCATCCGGTGAACCGGACATCACGGGGCCCGCGAGATCAAACGCCCTCTGAGACGCGGGCGCCCGCACCCGAGCACGGTGGCGCTGGTGAACGCGCCTGCGCGGTAAGGGACTTGGCCCGGAATCTGCGCAGCAGCAGCAGCCGGTGGCCCGGGCCCCGGCCGGCCCGGCCCGCGCCGGGTCAGGCGGCGGCGCCCAGGGCCTCCCGGAGGCGGGCGGCGTAGGCCCGGGGGTGGGTGGTGTTCCCGTTGTGGCCGCCGGGCAGTTCCAGCACCTCGGTGCCGAGGAGGTCGGCGAGGGCCAGCGCGCACTGGACGTCGAAGACCTCGCGGGGCGTGGTCAGCCCGACGGCCGGGAGGATGCGCGTGCCGGTCCCGCGCGCGGGCCGGCGGACCGGGCGCGCGGGACGGACGGGCTGCCCTCCCTCTGCCCTCCCGGCCCTACCGCCCGGCCGGGCGGCGCGCTAGATGTGGACCGCCCCGAGCGCGTTCGGACAGAGGAGCCCCTCATGCGAGCACACGACCCCGACCACCAGGACGCGCGCACCCCCGCGCCGCCGGCCGGCCGCAGGGCCGACAGCGCCGCCCGCGAACAGGCTCCCGCGTCGTTCCCCAGCGGGCTGGTCGGCCTGCAGCGCAGTGTCGGCAACGCCGCGGTCGTGCGGATGCTGCGCCGCACCGGACACGTCCCACCGGCCGGGCAGCACCACGAACACGACGACGGCCGCGGCCACCCCACCCGGCAGCGGGCCGGCGCCCGCCCCGGGGCGGCGGTGCAGCGCTCGGCCGTGGCGGACGTCCTGCGCTCCGCGGGCCGCCCCCTCGACGACACCACCCGCACCGACATGGAGAACCGCTTCGGCGCCGACTTCACCGACGTCCGCATCCACGACGGCCCCGCCGCCCGACGCTCCGCCGCCGAAGTCGGCGCCCGCGCCTACACCTCCGGCAGCCACGTGGTGATCGGCGAGGGCGGAGGCGACCGGCACACCCTGGCCCACGAACTCACCCACGTCGTCCAGCAGCGCCGGGGCCCGGTCGCCGGCACCGACAACGGGTCCGGCCTGAGGGTGTCCGACCCCTCCGACCGCTTCGAACGCGAAGCCGAGGCGAACGCGCGCCGCATCACGGCCGGGCCCTCCCGCGCCCCCGGGGCCGCGGAGACGTCGTACCGGGCCTCGTCCTCTCCGGCCGGGACGACGGCCGTGCAGCGCTACGCGACGGTGGACGCGGAGATCGGTGACTTCTTGAAAGCCCGCATGTCCGAAAGCGGAAAGTATGTCCTGCTCGGCATGGACGGGGACAACTGGTCCAATGTGATATGGGTCAGGGAGGATGTCGCGGACACTCCGAAAGGCTGCCGCCGGAGCAACGTCCCGCCCATCGAATACGGCGGAAGCCGGTACTTCGAATACGTGCCGGACGGACTCTTCCTGGCGGACTGCGCCCACACGGCCGAAGAGGTCATGCACGGGAGGGCCCTGAAGTACGCGGAAACCGACGAGGAGGCGGCCGAGGCGCCGGTCGTCAGCAAGTTCCGCGGCGTCACCGACGACACCGGAGGCGACCTGCTGTTCGGCGAGGGGAACGACGAGAACATCGCCGCGGCGAAGAAGTACGCCGGCCGGCGGAAAAAAGGGACGAAGGCGGACCCGAACCACCAGGAGAGCCCGGAGGTGGGCCAGGCGTTCGTCACCGTGGAGACGTCACTGGACGAGGAGGGGAATCCGAACAACGCCTCCGGATGGCCGTTCCACGTGGCGGCCGTGGTGGCCGTGGACGGCGGTGACCGCATCACTCTCGAACAGACCGCCAGCGAACGCGACGCCAAACCCGGCGACGGCCGCCAGGGGATATTCGACATGTACGGCGTCGCCGACAAAAAGACCAGTTTCCACGCCCGCGGCAGAAAGGACAACAACTTCTCGAACAAGGCGGTCACCGCGGTCATCGCCGGGCGCGAGGGGATCGCCCTTCCTGCTGACGAAAGGATCCGCACACTCGAGGCGGCGGCGAAAACCGACCACGGCGTAGCGGACGGGCTGATCAAGGACGCCGAGAAAGGGAAATCCCCGGAGTCCCTGGCGAGCGCCTGGGAAGCCAAGAGGGACGCCTGGGAGTCCACGGAGAGGGTCTGGCAGCAAAGGGCCAAGGACTGGCAGATCCGCAGTGCGGGCCTGCGGGGCGCCCAGAAGAGGGAGGCCGAACAGGAGGCTTCCCGGTGCAAGGAAAGCGCCGTGGCGGCCCAGGAGATGGGCGAGCTCATCGAGGCGGCGGTCAAGAAGGTCAGGAACGGCAAGAAGTATGCGACCTGCATCAGCGCAGTGAAATCCAAGGACCGCGACCAGACCACCAGGGAAGCCAAGGAAGGATCCCTTGTGCCGCAGCCCTTCCACGACGAGTCGTCCGACATGGAGATCGACCAGTGAGCGTGGGGGAGCGGTGCCGGGCCCGGGTCTCAGGCGGGGCGGTCGCAGACCGCCGCGACGCCCTTCGCGGGCGGGCGGGTGGTGCCCCGGTAGCCGCCCGCGCGCAGGACCCCGTCGATCCCGGCGTTGACCGATTCCGCGCAGCGGCGGGCCGCCTGCAGGCCGAGCAGCGCGCTCCTCAGCCCCTTGATGTCATGGGCCGTCAGCGCCTGCGCGCAGCGCCGGCTGCCGTCGTCCGCCTTGGTGGTCACCGCGTGCCAGTCGGCCCGTAGGCGGGGGTCGGCGGGCACGCGGAACCAGCCCGTCTCGAACCAGGCGGCCTTGCCCCACTGGGCGCAGACCGGCCGCAGGCGGCGGTCCAGTGCGTCCCAGTCGTCGTCGGCGTCCCGGGCGTCCCGGATCGCGGCGTTCAGTCGGCTGTCGTACGAGAGCGCCATGCCGATGAGGTCCTTGCCGCCGAGGCGGTACCAGGCCCGGATCTGCCGCAGGCGGGTGGCCTGCGAGACCGGTGGGTCCGGGAGCCCCCAGAAGTTCACCAGGTTGCGCTGGGAGGCGACCTCGTCGACGGTGAAGCCCAGCCGGTACCTCCACCGGGCGCCGTCCGCCGCGGTGCCCGCGACCGCCACGGCGCACAGCAGGAACACCGCGAGGCGCCGTGCCCGCCGTCCCCGGGCCCCCGCTCCGCCGGTCTCGACGCCGGGGCGGACGGACGGGGCGTCAGGACGCCGGCCACGCCGGACGGCCGTCACGGCGACCGCGCCGAGCGCGACGACGACCGCGACCAGCCCGGACAGGACGAGGGCGTTGTTCAGCACGAACGTGAACGGGAACAGCGGCCTCGACCAGGCCGGCCGCCAGGCGCAGCCGTCCGAGAGGACGTCGAGCGGGGTGACGCAGCCGTCCACGGAGACGAGCAGCGTCACCGCGGCGAACCCCAGCAGGGTCGCCGTCTCGGCGGCGATCAGGGCGCCCACCAGCCGGTAGCGCCGGTCCGCCGCCCTGCGCCGCGGCTCAACCGCCGCACCACCGTGGCGTCGTCGAAGCGGCGGAGCCCCTCCACCAGGAACAGCTCGTCCGGTGCGAGGTCCTCCACGACCGACCGCACCACGTCACGCACCAGTACGGCCGGCCGGCCGTCGCCGGTCAGGTCGGTTTCGGATCCCACGCGTCCCCCAGAGCCCCGAGAATCCAGCCGGCCCGCACCGGGACCGGAATGCCGGACCGTCCACTGTGGCACGGAATGTGACGGTCCGGCAGGACTTTCCACGAGCCTGCGCCATTCGCCCGCCACCAGGAGAACGCCGTCCTCGGGCTGCCGTCCGGGCCAGAGTCGAAGACCCGGGCGGTAGGGGTGCGGGCGGCGGGTCGGTCAGGTCGGGGAAGCGCCGAGGAACCTCAGGACGGCGAGGACGCGCCGGTGGTCGGCGTCGGCTGCGGGCAGGTCGAGTTTGGCGAGGATGTTGTTGATGTGCTTGGCCACCGCGCTGTCGCTGACGACCAGGGCCTCGGCGATCCCGGTGTTGGAGCGTCCCTCGGCCATCAGGGCGAGCACCTCCCGTTCGCGTGGCGTCAGCCGGTCGAGCGGGTCGCTGCGGCGGCGCACGAGCAGCTGGGCGACCACCTGCGGATCCAGTGCCGTGCCCCCGGCTGCCACCCGCCGGACGGAGGCCGCGAACTCCTCCACGTCGGCGACGCGCTGCTTGAGCAGGTAGCCGACGCCGCTGGTGTTGGTCGCCAGCAGGTCGGCCGCGTACCGCTCCTCGACGTACTGCGAGAGCAGTACCACCGCGCTCTGCGGCCATCGCCGACGGATCGTCAGCGCGGCGCGCACGCCTTCGTCGGTGAAGCCGGGCGGCATGCGGACGTCGACCAGGGCCAGCTCGGGCCGGTGTTCCTCGACGGCCGCGAGCAGGGCTTCGGCGTCGCCGACTTCGGCGGCGACCTCGAAGCCGGCCATTTCCAGGACCTTGACGAGCCCGACACGCAGCAGCAGCGAGTCCTCGGCGATCACAGCCCGCACGGCAGCTCCACGGCAAGGGTGGTCGGGCCCCCGACCGGGCTGCTGAGGTGGAGGACGCCGTCGACGGAACCGACCCGTTTGGCCAGCCCGCTCAGTCCGCTGCCGGTGGAGGCGTCGGCGCCGCCGATCCCGTCGTCGGTGATGTTCACGCGCAGCATTCTCCCGATCTGCTTGACGGCGACGTCCACGCGGGTGGCGCCGGCGTGCTTGGTGACGTTGGTGAGCGCCTCGGAGACCACGAAGTAGGCGACCGACTCCACGGTGGGCGCCGCTCGCTCGTCGAGGTCGACACGCAGCCGTACCGGGACCGGCACCCGGGCGGCCAGCCCGGACAGCGCCGCGTCCAGCCCGCGGTCCTCGAGGACGGCCGGATGCAGGCCGCGCACCAGGTCGTTGAGTTCGGCGATGGCCTCCTTCGCCTCGCGGTGCGCCTCGGCGATCATGGCGCGGGCCTCGTCCGGCAGGTCGGTCAGGGTGGCCTTGGCCAGGCCCAGGGTGACCGCGAGGGAGACCAGGCGCTGCTGGGTGCCGTCGTGCAGGTCGCGTTCGATGCGGCGGCGTTCGGCATCGACGGCGTCGATCAGCTCGGTGCGGCTCTCCGACAGGTGCTCGACACGCTGCTGAAGCCGCTGGGAGCGGCTGGTCCCGAGCAGCGCGAGCGCGATCCGGGTCTCGGCGCGGGTCACCGGCCCGGTCAGCCAGGGTGCGGCGCACAGCAGCAGCACGCCGGCCGCGGTGTAGGACACCGCCTGGGTCGCGTCGACATGGTCCAGGCGAACCCGGACCGGCAGCATCCGGGCCCACCCGCTGACGGTGACGCCGGCCAGGCCCGCGACCCACGCGGCGAGCACCCCCAGCTCCACCACGGCCAGCAGCGGACCGACGAGCAGGTGGTATCCGGCCTGCCGCCAGGTCTGGCCCGCGGACAGCCACCGCAGAGCGCGCCTCGGCCACCCCTGCCCGCGCGCGGCCGGCAGCCGGAGGACCTCCACTCCCAGCAGCACCCGGTAACGGCGTCGCTGCACGGCGGTGAGCGCGAGCACACCGAGCAGGATCAGCACGACCGGGAGCGGGAGCACCGGCCACGCCCCCGACGTCGCGGCACTCGCCGTCCAGCTCCACAACGGCACCAGCGCAAGGTGCGGCGGAATCCCGACCGCCAGGAAACCGGTGTCCCGCCGGATCCGGACAACTCTGCGCCGCAGCGCCCGGGGAATCGTCATGGCCAGACCGTAAAGCGCCAGGTGAGGGCTGTGCCATGCCCCGTGCACCCGGATCGATGGTGAAACTGGCACCACCCTGGGAACGGCACCCGGCATCACTGGCTGTGATCGCTGAGCGGCTCAGGCTGAAGGGCGTGCAGGAAACCACCGGACTGTTGCCGGAGCCGGACGCCGAGCGCGGCACAGCCATCAGCCTGACCGGCGGCACCAGACCACGGGACTCGCGCAGAGCCACGGAGCGGTCTCCACCCCGGCAGGTTACGGAACGTCATGAGCGGGCACCCCTAGGTCACTTGGGGTGGGTGCGACGACTCAAGGACTTCACCCGCCCGACCGATTCCCTCGGTAACGCCTCCACCGCCGGAAAGCATGAGGAGAGGTCATGGGCCGTCGGCCACGCGGGGTCCGGACGTTCGCTGCCATCGCCATGGCGGGCGCCATCGCCCTGAGCGGCGCCGCCACCTCCGCCGCCACCTCGGCGGCCGCCCCGGCCGCGGCCCCGGCCCGGGCCCTGGTGTGCCAGGGCCCGGTCATCGGTTGTGTGCAGGACGCGCGCCGCACCCTGGAGGCGGTCCGGGACGAGCTGGGATGCGACCACCGCGCGCCCTTCCCCACCGTCTACGTCCACATCGAGCGCACGCTGGAGGCGGCGGTCGCCCAGGGCGGATCCTTCGACGAGCCGTCCTGGCTCGCCGGCAGCCTCAACACCGGCTTCGTCAACCTGTACCTCGACGCCTACGAGGCCGACCGCGCCGGACGTCCCGTCCCGGCCGCCTGGCAGGCGGCGTTCACGGCGGCGCGCACAGCCGATGTCAACGCCGGGCAGGACGTCCTCCTGGGGGCCAACGCGCACATCCAGCGGGACATGCCGTACGTCCTCGCCGCCCTCGGGCTCACCGCTCCCGCAGGGGGCACGCGCAAGCCCGACTACGACCGCTTCCAGACGGTCCTGGACCGCGCCTACGGCCCCGCCGTCCAGGACGTCGCCGACCGCTACGACGTGATCGTCGCCCTCGCCGACGACCGCTGGAACCCCATCGCCGGCCTCACCGCCCGCGCACTGTTCCGCACCTGGCGCGCCCAGGCGTGGGAGTACGCCCGTCAGCTCGCCGACGCCCCCGACCAGGCCGCCCGCGACCGCGTCGCCCACACGATCGAGACGAACGCCGAGCAGTGGGCCCAGCTCCTGGGCACCGTCACGGTCCCCGGCTACCGGACGATCCGCGACGACTACTGCCTGACACATACCGGTGGCGCACTCGCGCCGACCGCAACCGTGGGGAGCCCCCACCCCGACAAGTGAGCCCTGCCCCGCACGGCCACACGGGCGGTAGGGTGCCGGTCATGCACGTGGTCGCCGTCCTCGCAGCCGACGGGGTGTCGGTGCTCGACCTGGCGATCCCCTGCCAAGTGTTCGCGCTCGCCCGGGAGCCCCACGGCGGCCCCGCCTACGAGGTGCGGGTCTGCGGGCGGCGGACGGTCACCGCGTCCGCGGGCGAGACGGAGCCCATCGGGGTCGTCGCTCCGTACGACCTGACGGACGCGCTCGACGCCGACACGGTCATGGTCCCCGGCCTTCCGGCACAACCGGCACCCGACCCCCAACTCCTGGACGTGCTGCGCGAAGCGGCGGCCCGCGGTGCGCGGATCGCCTCCATCTGCACCGGCGCCTTCACCCTCGCCCATGCCGGGCTGCTGGCCGGACGGCGCGCCACCACGCACTGGCGGTTCGCCGACCAGCTGGCCGCCGCGTTCCCCGACGTCCGGGTCGACCCGGCCGTCCTCTTCGTCGACGAGGGCGCCGTGCTGACCTCCGCGGGAATCGCCGCCGGTCTCGACCTGTGCCTGCACATGGTGCGCCGTGACCGGGGCGCCGCCGCGGCGGCCGACGTCGCCCGGATGGTGGTGATGCCTCCGCAGCGCTCCGGCGGGCAGGCGCAGTTCATCGCCCACCCCGGTCCCGTGCGGGAGGACGGCAGCCTGGGCCCGACCCTCCAGTGGATGCGGGACAACCTGCACCGCCCGCTGAGCGTGGCCGACATCGCGGCGCACGCCGCCCTCAGCAGGCGCAGCCTCGCACGGCACTTCCGCGCCCAGGTCGGCACCACCCCGCTGCGGTGGCTGCTGGACCAACGCCTCCAACGCGCGCGCGAGATGCTGGAGACCACCGACGTGCCCGTGGCCCGGATAGCGCGCGAGGCCGGCTTCGGCTCCATCGAGACGCTGCGCCACCACTTCGCCAGGCACCTCGGCACCACGCCGACGTCCTACCGGGCCGCGTTCCTCGTCTGAACCCTCCGAACGGCCCTCCCTCCCTCCCTCCCTCCGTCTCCGCCCGGCCCCCTCCGTCCCCGTCCCCGTCCCCGGTGGCCGGATCTTGCGCCACCACGGCACTGCCGCCCCTCTCCCGGCCACCGCGGGCGCGACCAGACTGGAGGCACCGACCCACCCACTCCCCGGAGGGACTCCCATGGACAGGCGCCACCTGCTGCGCAGCGGCACGGCCGCCGCTGCCGGCCTCGGACTCATCGCCGCCACGCACCGCACGGCAGCCGCTTCCGCACCCGCTTCCGCGCCCGGTTCCCCGCGCGTGCCCGCAGCGGCCACCGCGCCCGAGCCCCCGGCCCCGGACGCCGACGGGTCGAAGCGGCCGCTGCGCGTCCACACCGTCCTCTACGACGGCGTGGAGGAGCAGGACTTCGCCGGGCCGGTCGAGGCCTTCGGCGTGCTCGGCCACGACGGCCGGATCGAGCAGACCTTCGTCACCGCCGAGGGGCCGCGCACCGTCCGCACCGCGGCCGGACTGGAGGTCACGGTCCGCGCACCCTGGTCCCCGCGCTCCGCGGACGTGATCGTGGTGCCCGGCGGCGGGCTCGGCGAGGACTCCGCACTCGCCCGGCAGATCCGGCTGGGCGTCCTGCCGCGGGCCCTGGCGGCCGCCCGCCGGCCCGGCCTCACCCTGGCGGGGGTCTGCTCCGGCACGTTGCTGCTCTGCGCCGCCGGGCTCACCACCGGCCGCCCCTGCACCACCCACCACGCCGCCAAGCAGGAACTGCTCGCGCGCGGCGGCCGGGTCGTCGACGGCCGCGTCGTCGACGACGGCGACCTCGTCACCTGCGGCGGTGTCACCTCCGGCATCGACCTGGCCGTCTGGCTCGTCGAGCGCCACTTCGGTCCGCAGGCCGCGATCCTCGTCGAGACGGTCCTGGAGCACGAACGCCGCGGAACCGTCTGGCGCGAGCGCTGAACACACCCGCCGTCCGCGCCCACGGCGCCGGACGGTTTACGGGAACGGATCGGGGTCAGAAGAGGACCGGCGGGTGAGAGCACGGGTCCGGACGGTGGACATCCCCCCTTCACCGTCCGGGCCCGCGTCGTCGACCGGCCCGGCCACAGGCGCGTGCAGCAGCACCGTCCCCGCGGACACCTCGGCCCGGACCTGCGTCAGGTCCGCCACCGTCGCCACGAGCATCCCCTCGGGCAGACCGCCCAGGCCGTCGCCCAGGCCGACGCAGCGCATCCCCGCCGCCCGGGCCGCTTCGACCCCGGCCCGGGCGTCCTCGAAGACCACGCACCTGCCGGGCGGAGCGCCCAGCGCCGCCGCGCCCTTGAGGTAGCCTTCCGGGTCCGGCTTGCCCCGCTCGAAGTCCTCGGCGGCGAGCAGGACGCCCGGCTCCGGCAGCCCGGCCGCCGCCAGCCGCCCCCGGGCGACCGCCCGCGTCCCCGAGGTGACGATGCCCCAGCGGCCGGGCGGCAGCGAGGCCAGCAGCGCCGCCGCCCCGGGGACGGGCCGGATCCCCTCGAAGTCGCGCTCCTCCAGTGCGGCGATGACGCCCGCCTCGTGGACCGCGTCCAGGTGCGGGGCGACCAGGCGGATCAGGTCGACGTCCCGCCGCCCGTAGGACCTCGCCACCGCCTCGTCGTCGTCCAGGCCGTGTCCCACGGCCCACGCGCGCAGGATCCGTTCGATCAGCGGCAGCGAGTCGACCAGCACGCCGTCGAGGTCGAACAGAACGCGGTCGCAGGCGATCCCGCTCATGCGGTGTCACTCATCCTTCCGTACCGGGGGTGTCGAGGTGCCAGACCTCTCCGGGGCCGCCGGCCCCCGCCCGCCGCAGCGGCAGCGGGAGCCGGTCGCGCCCGAAGAGGAGCGTCGAGGCGATCGTCCTGCCGAGGGCGCCCTCGTCGTGCCGCCGCAGCCGCGCCGACTCCTCGGGCGGCAGGTCGGGGTGGGACACCTCGACGACCCGGCAGGGGAGCTCCGCGAGGCTCGCGAGGTACCGGATCCGGGGCGCGTGGTAGTCGGAGGTCACCAGCAGGACTTCCTCCATGCCGTGCTGCCGCGCCAGTTCGCGCGTGAACAGGACGTCGTCGTAGCTGTGCCGGGTCTCCAGCCGGGCGAGCACCGGCGGCCGCCCGCCCGGCCGCGCGGCCAGCCAGGTCTCGCAGTGCCGCCAGTGCGGTCGGTCCGTGGTGTTGAACTGCGCGCCGAAGCCCCCGGTGAGGACCAGGTGCGTCCCCGGGGCGTCCAGCAGTTCCACGGCGCGCCGGGTGCGGGCCCGCGCGATGCCGCTCAGCACGCCGTCGGCGTCGTTGGGCGCCGCGAGGACGACCACCGCGCGCCGCCCGCTCTCCCTCCGGGGGGCCGGCGGCTCGACGGGGGCAGGCCCGGCGGCACGTGCGTCCAGCGCCGCCAGGTACGCCCGGAAGAGCGGACCGTCCGCGCAGGCCCGCAGAGCCGTCAGTTGGGACCAGTCGGCCGAGAGCCCCACCCCGCCCGACATGGTCAGGGAGGTGCCGGTGGCGGCGCCCGCGCGGAACCGCGCCAGCAGCTCGCCCGGCAGCCGGATCCGGAGCCGGGCGGCCGGGGAATCACCCCACCACCGGCCCAGCAGGTCGTCGGCACCGAAGACCAGCCCGAAGGCCGTACCGGCGGCGGGCCCGCCGCCCGTCACGGTCACCTGGACCGCGAGCCGGGCCCGCCGGTCGTCCGGTGGGCAGAACGGCAACGTACCGTCCACGGCTTCGAACAGCGGGTCCACGGTGCCTCCGGACTCAGGAGTCGGCGAACTGACGGTAGTACAGGACCGTCCGTTCCAGGTCCGCCGCCCTGAACTCGGGGTGCCAGCCCAGCACGTCCCAGCCCTCGCCCTTCGCGACCAGGTCGGCGCTGCGCGTCTCGCCCTTGCGCATCGGCAGGTACTCGATGCCCGCCCGGGAGCCCGTGACCTCCAGGACCATCCGGGCGACCTCGTTCACCGTGAAGGAGACACCGGTGCCGCCGTCGAAGACCTCGCGGCCACCGAAGCCGAGCGCCTCGACGAGCATCCGCCCGAGGTCCGCCGAGTACACCAGGTCGACGGTCTGCTCGCCGTCCCCCCAGACCGGGATCGGCCGCCCGCTCCACGCCCGCACGGCGAAGGTGGGCACGATCTTCTGCACCCCGTAGTGCTTCTGCCCCTCGCCGAAGGCGTTGAAGGCGCGCACGTGGCTGACCGGCACGTCGAAGTTCGCGTGCCACGCGTAGGAGAGGTTCTGGGCGCACTGCTTGGTGGTCTGGTAGACGTTCTGCCACACCTGCGGCATGGTGATGCCGACGAATCCCGCACCGTTCGCGCGGCACGCCTCCAGCACGCGGTAGGTGCCCTTGATGTTGACGTCGATGGCGTCCTCGACGGACGAGAAGAGCTCCTCGGTGCCGAGGATCCCCGCCAGGTGGATCACTCCGTCGACGCCCGCGAGGGCGGGCCCGAGTTTGTCCTCCAGCAGATCCACCCCCGAACTGCGGTCGACGGAAACGGCCTCGTGGCCCTGTTCCCGCAGATACCGAACGGCATATCGGCCGATGAACCCGTCGCCCCCGGTCACCGCATAGCGCATGTCATTCCTCCGCCCTCGACATGGAAAAGCACGGGTGCCTCGCATTATCTTTATGGCAGACGGCGGGCGGCCCGGAAAGGGGACACGAGGCCGCCGGCCCGCCACACAAAAGGGACGTTTCGACCGGAAGGCAGACGGATGAGGTGGGCGGATCGTCCCGGTTGGCCCCATCGACCTCCGTACGGCCCGTGACGCACATCATGGGCGGCGTCCGTTTGACGTCACGCACCCCCAGCCGCCACCAGACCCGCTGGGATTCCCCCGCACCATCCGCCCCAGACCGGCAGGAGCCACCGTGCGCGCAGGTGCCAAAAGGGCCGAAGGATATGTTCCGGCCCTTTTCCTCCTCTTCCTCGTGGGAATTTCCCAATCCAGTACGGGGCCGCTGCTCCCCCTCTTCGAAAAGCATTACACGTCCGGCGCGGCGAACGTCCCGTACCTGATCACCGCCTATTTCGCGGGCTGCCTGGCGGCCATGGTGATCGCCTCGGCCGTCCGGTCCGCAGGCCGCCGGGTGCTCCCGGCCGCCACCCTCGGCTACGCCGCGGGCTGCGCCGGGGTCTTCCTCTCCGGGAACCTCGCCGTCGGCCTCGCCGGCTGCGTGCTCGCCGGGTTCGGGGCGGGCAACGTCGTCCTCACGGTGAACGACGTCTTCGCCCGTCAGGACGACGGCGTGGGGATGGTCAACCTCCTCAACGGGGTGTTCGCCCTGGGCACCGTCGTCGGCCCCCTGCTGGCCGGAGCCTGCCTGGAGTGGGGCCGGCCCTACGGGTTCCTCGTGGTGGCCGTGGGCGCCGCCCTCTGCCTGCGGGTGTCCAGGGTCGCCGCGTGGAGGACCCGCGAGGAGGGCCCCGGCGGGCACCCGGCCCGGGCCCTCGGCAGGAACGCGCTGGCGGGCTTCCTGCTGCTCTACCTGGGATACGGAGGGCTGGAGACCGGGATCGGCGCCTGGGCCGCCAAGGACATCCAGAGCCAGGGGCACACCGCGGCCGCGGCGGCCGTCATCGTCGCGGTCTTCTGGGGCGCCACCGCCGTCTCGAAGTTCGGCGCGGCGGCCCTGGCCCGCAGGGCCACCACGGCGGGCCTGGTCATCACCGGCCTCTCCGGCACCAGCGCCGCCCTCGTCGTCGCGTCCCTGCCGCACGGCGCGGTCGCCGGGTACCTGCTCGCCGGACTGGCGCTGGGACCGGTCTTCCCCACCGGCCTCGCCTGGCTCGCCCAACGCGGCGGGGACCGCCGGTCGGTGGGGCTGGCCATCTCCTCGTCGATGACCGGCAGCATCCTCTTCCCGGCGGCGATCGGCTGGTTCGTGGCGTACGACGTGCGGGCCATCCCGTGGGGGCTCGCCCTCGTCGGGGCCTGCGCCGCGCTCGCGGCCGTCGCGGCCCACCGCACCGCCACCGTCGCCCGCCCCGCGGCGGCCGGCGCCGACGCGGCGCCGGCCGCCCGTCAGGCCGGCGATCGCCTCCGACCAGGCGATCGCCTCCGATAAGTCGGCGACGTCGTCCAGGAGCACGGCCTTCCGTCCCGGCTCGGCCGCGCCGCTGCCCGCCGTTCCGGCGCCGGCACCCGCTCTTTCCCCTGACCCGGACCACGCGGCGGAGGTCGTGGATCCGTCGTTCCCGGGGGCGCGGCGGTGACCGGCCGACCCGTCACGGTGGCCGTGCCCGAGGGGTACCGGGTGGGCCCCTGGCGCGTGGGCCCGCTGCTGGACGCGCCGGGCGTCACCGGACGGCGCCGGCCGACAGCCGTCGCCCGGTCGTCGATGTCGCCGACCGCATCCCCTGCTGTCCGACCTGCTGTCCGACGCGGACCCGGACGACGCCCTCACCCCGCTGCGCCCGGCGCTCGGCGGGGGCCTCGCCGCCGCCGCGCAGCGGCGGGAAATTACCTCACTCGCCAGCGCTCCAAAATCTATGCGCGCCGGAGTAGACATTGCTCGCGGGCGGGTCTAACGTTTCTGTCGTAGACAGCAGTCGGCGATACCGGCCAGACACGAACTGGCCGGAGTTGTTGGACAGAAGTTCGCGGTTCGGTCCGGCAGCGGAGTCCCGGAGCCAGGCAGGTGCAGGACGGCGACGGGACTGGCTGCCGGACCGGGTGGCCCGGAGGTACCAGGGGCCGCCACCAGCAGTACGCAGTCGAGTGAGTGCAGTACCAGCAGTACGAAGAATGACAGTGACCCAGAGGATGAATGGAGGGCGCAGGCGCCATCGGGATCGCCCGGCCCGCGAACGCTCGCCCGGGCGGACACCGCAGACCCCAACGCAAGGACGGTGGTTTCCGGTCACGCATACGCGATCCCCGCACACCCCTCCCCCGGGGCAGTGCGGAAGTAACAGGACCGGCCCAGGCCGGTAGATGGTGTTGTTCCCTTCGGGGCCCCGGAGCCGATACGGCCCCGGGGCCCCTCGACGCGTTCTCCTCGAGAACCAGAGAGGTGCAGTGACTACAACGGCCAGCCCCGACACGCCCGACAAGCTCGACGACGACGACTACCCCGCCTACACCATGGGGCGCGCCGCCGAGATGACCGGCACCACCCCCGGCTTCCTACGAGCCCTCGGTGAACACCGCCTCATCACCCCCCTGCGCTCCGAGGGCGGACACCGCCGGTACTCCCGCTACCAGCTACGGATCGCCATGCGCGCCCGCGACCTCGTCGGCCAGGGCACCCCCATCGAAGCCGCCTGCCGCATCGTCGTCCTCGAAGACCAGCTCGAAGAAGCCCTGCGCATCAACGAACAACTCCGCGGCTCCCAGCGCGCCCAGGAGCCCCCTGCGGACAACTGACCTGCCGTCCGGGCCCACAGCCGCAGGCGGATCCGGGGCGGCCCGTGCTCGGGCCGCCCCTTCGCCGTTCCTGGCCACCCGGTGCTGCGCGCCGACGGCGCGGCGGGCCGTCCGGTTCATGGCCCGGTACGTGACCGGCTCCACCTCGTCCTCGGGCCGCGGGGCACGCGCACCGGGCGGGAGCCGGTCGGGCACCGGCCGGGCACGGTCCGCCGGGCGACACCGGGCGTTCGGTTCGACGAACGCCCGGTCGAGGATCGTGCTCCGGCCCCCACTCCCCTCGTGGTGGGGGCCGGAGCGGGCCTCGGTCGCGCCGACGAGAGAGAGCTTGCAACGGGGACGGCTGGACGGCCATGCATTAGCCTCTGGGCCTAATAGTCACCAACGCGGCAGGTCAGGACCGCTGCGGGGAACCGGAGGAAGGCTCGTGATCGCACTGAGGTTCGGGGTCGCGGACCTCGCGAGGACCCGGTTCGTCATATCCCCGCTCGACCACCTGATGGCCGGCGCGGCCCGGTCGGGCGCGCACCAGGGCAGCGGGTCGCGCAGCGAGCGCTGGTGGCGGGACATCCGCCGCCACGTGCCCCAGCGGGCCGTGCGCTTCCTCGAGGTGGTCAACGCGAGCCCGGTCGGCGTTCCCGACTTCATGGTGGCGGACCTCGACGCCGTCCGCCGGCAACTGACCGACGAGCTCGACGCGCTCCTCTCCGTCCCGCAGCAGGCTGTGGAGGAGGGAGTCGCCATGTTCGGCAGCGGCCCCGAAGTCCCGGCCGCCCTGGCCCGGTTGCGCGAGGACGGCAGCCGGGGCCTGCGCGAGGTCAGCGACGGCGCCTGGGCGCTGTTCCGGACCTGCCTCGCCCCGGACTGGCCTGACATCCGCCGCGCCCTGGAGGCCGACATCGCCGTCCGGGCCCGCACCGCCGCCCGCTCCGGGATCGGCGAAATGCTCGACTCGCTCCACCCGAAGGCCGTCTGGCGGGACGAGGGAGTGCTGGAGTGCACCCTCGGCGACCTGGAGGGCTCCTTCGAACTCGGCGGCCGGGGCCTGGAACTGCGGCCCAACTACTTCGTCCAGCGGAGCATCAGCCTGCTGGCCGGGCCGGACCGCCAGAGCCTGCTGCTGCACCCGATCGCCGCCCCGACCGCCGAGCCCGCGGCCCGGACACCGGCCGCCGACGGCCTCGCCGCCGTGCTCGGCCCCGCCCGGGCCCGCGTCCTGCGCGCCATCGCCGGCAGCGCCTGCTCCACCACCGAGCTCGCCCAGCGGCTCGGCGTCACCCCGCCCTCCGCCTCCGCCCATGCCGCCGCCCTGCGCACGGCCGGCCTGATCGCCACCCGCCGTGAGGGCAAGCAGGTCCGCCACACCCTCACCGACGTCGGCCACGACCTCCTCCTCGACAACCCGCCGCCGCTGCCCCCGGCCTGAGCGCCGGTCGATCGCGGCTCGGACGGACCGTGGGGTGGCACCCTCGCGACAGGGGCCCATGAGGCTGCTCCGACAGGACGCGGTGTCGGCTCATCCGGCCGGCACGGTCCGCCCGGCCGGTCCGCGGTGCTCACCGGTCTTGCCGTTGCGCCCTCCCGGCCGGCCGGCGCCCGGGGCCGCCGGCTGTCTCCCTTCGCCGGGGTCCGGCCGGGGGGTGACGGCCCGCCAGCTGTCCGCAGGCCGCCGTCCGGCCCGCCGCCTGCCGCCCGCCGGCCCGTCCCGGACCGGCCCCGCCGTCCCGGGACGGCAGCGGTTCGTTGCCCCCGGTCACCCGAACGAGCGGCACCGCCACCACCATCGGCCGTCCGTGCCGCCCCGGTGACAGCATGGCGCCTCATGGACTACCAGCAGTGCACGGACCACCTCGCCCGGCTGTTCCGGATCCCGGCGGCGGAGCGCGACGCGCGGCGCGACCACCTGCCCGCGCTGCTGGAGGCGCTCGGCCGCCCGCAGGACGGGCTGCGCGGGGCGATGGTGGTCGGGACCAACGGCAAGGGCTCCACCGCGGCCTTCGCCGTCGCGGCCCTGTCCGCCTCCGGGCAGCGGGTGGGCAGCATGCCGAGCCCGCACCTGCAGGAGGCGCGCGAGCGGGCCCGGGTCGACGGCAGGCCGGTCAGCCGCGCCGAGTACGCGGCGGCCTACACCGAGGTGCTGGCGGCGACCGAGGAACACGGCCTGCCGCTGTCCGCCGCCAGCATGTGCGCCGCGGTCGCGACCGTGCACTTCCGCCGGGCCGGCGTCACCCGGGTGGTGGCCGAGGCCGCCCTCGGCGGACGCAGAGCGGCCGTCCGGGAGCTGGGCCTGGACGTCAAGGTGATCACCGGCGTCGGACTGGACCACACCGACGCGCTCGGCGACACCCTTGCCCGGATCGCCGCGGCCAAGGCCGGCGCGGTGTGCGACGGCGACCACGTCGTCCTCGGACACCTGCACCCCCAGGCGCAGACAGCCGTAGAGGAAGAACTGGCCGCGCGCACCGGCCTGACGCTCTGGCAGCTCGACCGGCAGATCCACTGCACCGCCCGCCCCAACACCACGAGCGGCACCGCCCTGCTCGACGTCGCGACCCCGCGCGGCGAGCACCGCGCCCTGCCCTGCCCCCTGCCCGGCACCCACCAGCACCACAACCTCGCCCTCGGCCTCGCCACCGCGGCCGCGCTCGCCGACCGCGGCCACGCCGCCACCCCGACGGACGAACTCCTGCGCCCGGCCCTGGCCGCCACCCGCTGGCCCGGCCGGCTCGAACTGCTCACCGACGCCCGGCTCGACGGCTGGCACGGCCGGGTCCTGCTCGACGGAGCCCACAACCCGCAGGCCATCGCCACCGTGACACCCGAGATCGAATCCATCGCCGGCACCACCCGCCCCCCGCGGGCCGCCGTCGTCTTCGCCGCGATGCACGACAAGGACGCGGCAGCGATGCTCGCCCGGCTGCCCGAACCGTGGCCGCTGGTCCTCACCCGCACCGACGCACCCGACGCCACCGACCCCGCCACCCTGCTCGACCGACTGCCCCCCGACCGGCGTACGGACGCCGTCACCGCCCCCGACACCGCCACCGCGCTGCGCCGGGCCGCCGCCCTGGTCGGCCACGGCGCACTGGTCGTGGTGCTGGGATCGCTCCGGCTGGTGGGCGAGGCCCGCACCGCGCTCGGCCTGCCCCCGGCCTGACAGCGCCGGACGGCGCCGGCCGGTCGGTCGCGGCCCCGGCATGGTCGGCTTCCTGCTCGGCTGCGTCCAGTGCCGGGTTCGCGGCTTCCCGTTCGGGGTGGGCCGCTCGACGGTTCGACCGCCACTCCCGTCCGGTCGCCGGAGGCCCGGCCGTGGGCCGTGGGCCGGTGGCGGTGGGGGAACCGTCGACCCGAGGGGTCGGCGTCAGCGTCACAGGCCGCCCAGACCCGGTGGGTCCTCGAAGGGCGATGGGGGCGGCGGGGGCGGCGGGGGCGGCGGGCTGATCGCCTTGTCCAACGCGCGGAGCCTGCCGTGGAATTCGCCCCGGGTGGCCTTGCCGAGGATTTCGGCGTCCTCGTCGCCGAGCGGGTCGTGGGTGCGGGGACGCCACGGCTGGTGGCGCTCCCGGTGGGCGGCCAGGGCCGCGCGGCCCGCCTCCGTGGTTCCGCCGGACCGGCGGTGCACGTCCGTGGCGGCCCACCAGCCCGCCACGACGAGCAGGAAGGTGCCCACTCCCGGGACCAGGGGGCTGGGGAAGCCGCGCGCGGCGACCATCCAGACGGACGCGACGCCGAGGCCGAAGGCGGCCAGGCGGATCACGGTCAGCTGGTCGGCGGCCAGTTCGGCCGCCCGGCGGCGGCCCGGGTGGTCGACCAGGCCCTGGTCGCCGAGCCGCCGGCCGACGGCGGTGACGCCCGCAGAGCGCCGCAGCCGCTCCATCCGCCGCCACGCACGGCGCCGCGGCACCCGCCCGAACACCCGCACGACCTCCGCCTCCACCGCGTCCCGCGCGACCGGGTCCACCACGGTGAGCACCCCGTCCGCCGCCGACACCCGGCCGCCGAGCACCATCGAGGCCAGCACCGTCTGCGCCAGCGACCCGGCCCCCCGGTGCAGGTAGGCGACCTCGTAGACCGTCAGTTCCTCCTCCGGCGCCCGCGGGACCACCAGCGCGTCCACGTACGCGCGGTACGCCCGCCGCAACCGCACGGCGCCGATCGCCGTCAGCGCGAAGGCCGCCGCCAGCACCACGATCCACCCCACGACAGCCCCCTCCCCGCACCCGCCAGGCGCACCCCGGCTTGATGCCCGGGCCCCGGGCCGGCCGCCCGTCAAGCAGAGCCCGACGAGCCCGCCCGGCCCCCGACCGCGCGCCCGCCGCGGGTCCGCGCGCCCGCCGCGGGTCCGCGCGCACCCGCGCCCGCCGCGGGTCCGCGCGCACCCGCGTCCGCGGGCAGGCCGTCCCCCAACCCGTCCGATGACGGCCCCTACGGCTCCAGCCGGGGGTCGTCGATGCCGACCGTGACGATCCCGGGCGGGTACAGCTCCGGATCGGCCGTCAGGATCAGGTGTTGCTGCGGACGCGCCGGGGTGGGCAGGCTCACGGCAATGGCGTGGGCCACGCCCTGGCCGCCGTAGCCGTCACCGACCATCCTCGCCACCACCACCGCGGTCGACGCGTCCAGGGGCTCGAACTCGAGCGACGGCAGCGCCAGGACCGCGTGCGCCGCGCCCTCGTCCTTGACCTCGGCCTCGATCAGGCACAGGACCGGCACCAGCAGGTGCTGGAACGGACTCTGCAGAGCGGAATCCACGATCCGGTGCAGGCGCGGGTGACCGGCGGCCAGCGCGGACAGCGCGCTGGAATCCAGAATGATCACGCGCTGCGCCGCCTCGGAGCGACCTTGGCGCGCGCGTCCGCCGCGGCGATGTCGTAGACCCGCTGCAACAGGTTCGGGCCCTCGTCCAGCTCCGGGTCCGTGAGGGTCATCCCGAAGTGCTCCCGCAGCAGCCGGCGGCCCTCGGCCACCCGCTCCGCGATCTGCTCCGGGGTGGGCTGGGCCTCCACCAGCCGGGCCACCTGGGCGCCGATCGTGGTGCCGCCGGCCGCCGCGAGCGCGGCCAGCCGGTCACGCGTCTCAGCGGAGACCTTGATCGTCGTATCAGCCATGCCCTCGATGGTATACCGGTGGTGCACCATCGGTATACCGATGGCCTGGCCTGGGCTCCCCGCCGGCAATCGACACGGCGGAGCCGACCGTGTAGCTGCCGGCGAGCGCGAGCCCAGGCCGCCGGCCACCGGCGAAGGCCCCGCCCACCGGGGGCGAGGGGCTCGGCACCGGGACGTCGGCGCCCGCCCGCAGGCGGTGCGGATCCGCGCCCTGGCCTGTTCCTGGGCGTCACCAACCGGGACACCGGCGGCAGCCCTGCCGGGCCGGCCTTCTACCGCAGAAGCTGCGGTGGGGGAGGGGTTTCGGGGAACCGCCCCGCCGGACACCCCCGGGCCGGGAGACTCGGCACGGTGACGACGAAGAACCCGGCAGGCCGCGAACTCGCCCGGATCCTGCCCGGCGACCCGGGGTGGGTCCGGCGCGCCGCGTACCTCTCGGAAGTCCTCGGCCTGGCCGCCCGCGCAGCTGACGGCCCTCGGGCTCTCCTGCACCCGGGCCCACGAGGCCCTCGCCGCCGAGGAGGTGGCCCTGCCCTTCGACCCGCGTTCCGTCGAGGAGTACCTTGCGATCACCGATACCGGGATCTTGGTGCACTCCCCGCCGGAGGACGACACCCAGGCCCGGCGCCTCGCCGAGGCGCTGACTGCTGGAGGGGATTGACGAGATGAACGGGCACGTCACGCTCGCCGAGGAGGTCCTGCTGCTCACGCTGGAGGACGAGTCCGGGGCGGTGAAGGAGAGCGCCGGGGCGGCCTGCGCGATCCCGGGCGCGCTGCTGGCCGAGCTCGCGCTGGCCGGGCGGGTCGCCCTGGAGGACGGCACGGTCACCGTCGTCCCGGGCGGGGAGCCCACCGGGGAGCCGCTGCTGGACGGGCGCCTCGAGCGGCTGGCCGAGTGGGCCCGGGGGCGTCGCACCGCGAAGGCGTCCGAGTGGCTCACCCAGGACCGCGCCACCGCCCCGGCCGACACCCTGGAGCGCCTGGTCGAGCGCGGTCTGGTGACCGAGGAGCGCCGCAGGGTGCTCGGCGTCTTCCCCGTCCGCCGCTACCCGGAGGCGGACGGCCGCGTGGAGCGCGCCCTGCGCGAGCGGCTGGCCGCCGTCGTCCTGCACGGCGCCGAGCCGGACGCGCGCACCGGCGCCCTGATCGCGCTGCTGCACGCCGCCGGGCTGTACCGGTCCGCCTTCCCGGAGGTGCCGCGCAAAGAGGTCGAGCCGCGCTTCGCCGAGATCGCCGAGATCGCCGAGATCGCCGAGGGCGAGCGGGCGGGGGAGGCCGTGCGGGAGGCGATCAGGAACACCCGGGCGGTGCTCGCGGCCGTCATCGCCGTGACGGCGGCGACGGCCGCGACCACAGCCGTGATGTGACCGGCGCCAACCGGGTGGTGCGGCCGCCGTCGGCGAAGCGCGTCCGGCGCCGTCCGGTGGGACACCGGGTCGTCGTTCTCCTGCGGTCCTCCGCTCACGGGCGGATCGGCCGCACCCGCGGCCAGTCGCCCACTCCCGCCGGACCGCCCGCGCCTACCCCGGCCCGACCAGCCCGCACTCGTACGCGAAGATCACCGCCTGCACCCGGTCCCGCAGACCCAGCTTGGCCATGACCCGGCCGAGATGCTTCTTCACCGTGGGCTCCGCGAGACCGAGGGTGGCGGCGAGTTCCGTGTTGGTCAGGCCGCGGGCGGCCCCCAGCAGGACCTCCCGCTCGCGCGCGGTCAGCACGCGCAGCCGCTGCGCGTCGCCCCCGCCGCCGTCGCCCCCGTCGCCCCCGCCGTCGTCCCCGGCGGCGGGGAGCCGGTGTGCGAAGCGGTCCAGCAGCCGCCGGGTCACCCGGGGGGAGACCACGGCGTCCCCCCGGGCCACGTCGCGGACCGCTCCCAGCAGCTCCTGCGGCCGGCTGTTCTTCGACAGGAAACCGGACGCCCCGGCCCGCAGCGCGTCGAAGGCGTACGCGTCCAGGTCGAAGGTCGTGAGCACCAGCACCCGCGTCCCGGGCACCTCGCGCAGCAGCCGCCGGGTCGCCTCGATGCCGTCGGTGCCCGGCATCCGCACGTCCATCAGCACCACGTCCGGCCGCAGCCGCCGCGCCAGCTCCACCGCCGCCGCCCCGTCGGCCGCCTCCCCGACCGGCTCCATGTCCGGCTCGGCCCGCAGGATCAGACCGAACGCCAGCCGCAGCAGCTCCTCGTCGTCCACCAGCAGCACCCGGACGTTCACGACGCGCCCCCGGGATCCAGCCGTACGAAGACCCGCCAGCCGCCGTCCGGCCGCGGGCCCGCCTCCAGCACCCCGCCGAAGGCCGCGGCGCGCTCCCGCATCCCCGCGAGCCCCCGCCCGGACGCGGCAGATCCGGGGCGCCCGGCGGATCCCGGCCGCCCGGCCCCTGCGGCCCGCCCGTCGTCGGTCACCTCGACCGTGACCGCCCCCGGCGCGCAGGACACCCGCACCTCGGCGCGCGCCCCCTGCGGCGCGTGGCGCAGCGCGTTGGTCAGCGACTCCTGGACGAGCCGGTGCACCGTCAACTGCGCCGCGGCCGGCACCCGGGCGGCCTCGCCGTCCACCCGCAGCCGGGTCACGAGGCCCGCCGCCTCCATCCGCTCGCACAGCTCCCCGAGCTGCCCGATCCCCGGCGGCGACCGCCGGTCGTCCCCGGGCCGCGCGTCGGGATCGTCCCCGGGCCCGGCGTCCGTACCGGCGTCCTGGAGCAGGTCCAGCGCCCGCCGCATGTCGGTCAGCGCCTGCCGCCCGGTCTCCGCGATCCGGGCCGTCACGGCGCAGGCGTCGGCCGGGCGCGCGTGCCCCAGCGCGTCGGCCAGCGCCACCACCACCGACAGGCCGTGCGTCACGCTGTCGTGCAACTCCCGCGCGATCCGGGCGCGTTCCTCCTCCACCGCCCGGCGCTCCCGCTCGTCGCGGTCCCGTTCCAGCCGCACCAGCCGCTGCGCCCGCGCGGCCCGCCGGATCCGGGCGTTCGCCCCGAGCAGCGCGCTCGCGGCGACCGCCGCCGTCATCGCGGCGGCCGAGGCGAGGAACCGGCCCTCCGGCGCCCAGCGCGCCGCCGCCAGCACCGCCCCGGCCACCGCCACCAGAGCCGCCGCCCACGCCGACCGGTACGGCGCCCGCGCGGTCACCGTCCCCAGGGCGACCAACAACGCCGCGTCGGCCGGCAGTTGGACACCCAGCAGCCACTGCGCGAGCGCCGCGGCGGCGATCACCCCGAACGCGGCCCGGGGCGCCCGCCGCCGCCACACCAGCGGCAGCACCAGAGCGGTCTGCAGCGCGAAGCCCGTACCGTCCGCCACCCGTCCCGGCCCGAGTGTCACCAGGAACAGGGCCGCCGCGAGCGCGGCGTCCGCGACCACGGGCGGCACCCGCTCCGGAAGCCAGGCGAGGGCGCCCGGCGGGCCCGTCCGTACCGCGCCGGTCTCGGCCATCGTGTCCGTCCTCGCGTCCGCGTCCTCCGGCGTCCTCGCCGGAGCCCCACGGTAGGGCCCCGCGCCCGCCGAGGCGTCCGCCCACCGGCGGAGACCGGCGGAGACCAGGGGAGACCCCGGAACACCGGGGGCTCCTCCGAGCGGAGGAGAGAACGCGCCCCGGGGCGACCCGCGCCCACCCGCGGGATCGTCCCCCGGCAGGGCGCCGGGCACCGCCGGCGGCGAAACCCTGGTGGCGACCCCGCATCCGTACCGCCCGAGGAGCCCGCCCATGCCCCCCACCCGCCGCGCCCTGCTCGGCACGCTCGGCGCCGCCGCGCTCGCCACCCTGACCGCCGCCCCCGCCTTCGCCGCGGGAAACCGCCCGGCCGCCCCGGCCGGGGGACACGGCCCCGCGCCCGCCCCCGGCACCCCCGTCCCGCTGCGCCTGCCCGCGCCCACCGGGCCCTGGCCCGTGGGCACCGTCGCGCTGCACCTGGTCGACGACAGCCGCCCCGACCCCCTCCTGCCCGCCAAGCCCTACCGGGAGCTCATGGCCGGCCTCTGGTACCCGGCGGAACCCGGCACCGGGCACCCGACGGCCCCCTGGCTGCCCCCGGCCGCGGCGGCCGACTGGGACGCGCACGGCGCACCGGCCCTCGGTGTCCCCGCCGGCGCCGCCGACTGGCGGGGGATCAGGACCCACGCCCGCGCCGGCGCGCCCGTCGCCCGCCGCGCCGGCCGGCTGCCCGTGGTGCTGTTCTCCTCCGGCGACGGCGGCTCGCGCGCCCTCGGCACCACCCTGGTCGAGGAGCTGGCGAGCCGCGGCCACCTCGTCGTCGCCCTCGATTCCACGTACGAGGCCGAACAGGTCGAGTTCCCCGGCGGCCGGGTCGAACGCGCCCTCCCGCTCCCCGACGACCTCACCCCGGAGGTCGTCGCCGCCCTCCTCGCCGGGCACTCCCGGGCCCGCCTCGCCGACGCCCGCTTCGTCCTCGGCGCACTCGACCGGCTCGCCCGCGGGGACCGACCCGACACCGGGACCGACCCGCTCCCGGACGGGCTCGCCGAAGCCGCCGACCCGGCCAGGACCGGCGTGCTCGGGCAGTCCCTCGGCGGCTCCGTCGCCGCCCAGCTCGCCCACGACGAGCCCGGCGTCCGCGCGGCGGCCGACCTCGACGGCGCCCTCCTGGGCCCCGTCGCCGACAGCGGCCTCGCCAAGCCCTTCCTGCTGATGGCCTCCGGTACGAAGACCCTGCGCACCGAACCGAGCTGGGCCTCCTGCTGGGCGGCGTCCACCGGCCCCCGGCACGCCCTGCGGCTGCGGAACGCCGCCCACGGCTCGTACACCGACCTCCAGGTCCTCCTGCCCCAGCTCGTCCGCCGCCGCCCGGTCCCCGACGCGGCCGCACTCATCGGCACCGTCGACCCCCGGCGCTCCCTGGCCGCCCAGCGCACCGCCGTCGCCGCCTTCTTCGCGCGGTACCTGACGGGGCGGCCCACCGGCTTCCTCGACCGGCCCGGCGACGACTGGCCGGAGCTGGAGGTGCTGCGCTGAACCGGCCCGCCCGGCACCCCTTGGGGCGCCGGGCGGCACGGCGTCCGGCCGGCGCCGGTCAGCTGGGGGACGACACCCCACGTCGACCCGCGGACCCGCTCGAACGCGGAACCCGACCGTACGCGGAACCCGACCGTACGCGGGCTCTGGCCGACGTCGCGGAGTCCGGCCGACTCCTACTCGTAGTAGCGGCGCTCCTCGACCGGTTCGTCGCTCTCGACCCGGCGGACCACGCGCCGGCGGCGGAACACGTTCACATAGGTGATCAGTCCCAGAAGCCCGGCGGCCATGAGGATCCAGCCCACCAGGTGCAGGTTGACGCCGTTCACGTGCCAGTCGGTTGCGAAGGCCATGATGGCGCCGAGGGCGAACAGGACGATGCAGCCACCGATACCCATGCCGTCTCACTCCTCGTCGGTCGGTCTGCTCCTCGGGTTCCCTGAATCCGGACTTGAATGTCGGCGGCTTCCTGCGGGCTGCCCGGGGACCGTCGTCGGGGGCTGCGGGAAGGGGTGGGGCAGGACGTCCGGCCGGCACGCCCCGGCGCCGCAGTGCGGCGGGCAGGGCCTTCGGCATACGGCTTCCGCGAGCCCTGATCCGCCGTCACACCTCCGAGCGGCCTGGTGGGGTCAGATACCGCGTTCGAGCATGTCGATGACGTGCTGACCGGCTTCGTGGGCCTGGACGGGGTGGAGACCGCGCAGGGGGCCGCCGATGAGGAGGGCGGCGAGTCCGTGGACGGCCGACCAGGCGAGGAACTCGGCTCCGGGGCGGCGGTCTTCGGGCAGCAGACCATGTTCCACGAGGCCGTCGAGGGCTTCGCCGAGCAGTTCGAAGGGGGTCTTGCCGGTGATGCCCGCGGCGGTGTCGGCGGCGGCGTGGGTCATGTCGCCGGGGACGTGGAAGGCCGTGCGGAACAGGCCGGGTTCCTCCTGGGCGAAGCGGAGGTAGCCGGTGCCGACGGCGCGGAAGCGGGCCCGGGCGGCGGCCACCGGGTCCTCGGCGGGCGGCAGGGCGTCCTGTTCGGCCTCCATGGTGCGGGCGACCCGGGCCATGGCGGCCTGGGAGACGGCGTGCAGCAGCGCGTCGCGGTCGGCGAAGTGGCGGTAGGCGGCGTTGGGGACGACCCCGGCCTGCCGGGTGGCGGCGCGCAGGACGACGGCCTCCGGGCCGCCCTGGCGGGCGAGTTCGAGGGCGGCCTCGATCAGCGCGTTGCGCAGGTCGCCGTGGCGGTAGGTGTCCCGCTTGGACTTCGTGTCCCTGGTAGCCGCCATGGCCGCCGCCTCCAATGTGGACAGCATCCACTTAGCTCGTCTAGGCTCTCGCATGATCACTCGGGGGGCGCGGATCACCGCATCCCCCAGATGTGGACATCGTACACAAGGGCGGTCGACGGCCGCCCCGGTACTTGTCGTCAAGGGGGACCCGCTGCTCATGGGCCTGGCCGAGACCAGGACCTTCGACTCCCACGTCGTCCTGCTCCGTCACGAACGGACTGGCTGGGCCGGCTCGCGCGAGCAGCCCGGCGGGCGGCGACCGATGACTTTCCCCGCGCTCAGCAGTCAGAGAACACAGCCGGCGCACCGCAGAACCGGGCATGACCCGGGCGAGCACCGACTCGACCCCTTTCTACCCAGGCACGAGATACCGAGGAACCTCAAGATGCGTACCCTGATCAGCACCGCGTTCATCTCGCTCGACGGCGTCGTGGAGGGCCCCGGCGGCGAACCCGGCTACCGCAACTCCGGCTGGACTTTCAAGGACGTCGAGTTCCTCCCCGAGGCGTTCGACATCAAGGGCCGGGAGCAGGAGGAGGCCACCGCGATGCTGCTCGGCCGCACCAGCTACCAGGCGTTCAGCCAGGTGTGGCCGGACATGGCGGACTTCGCCCGCTACAGGACGCTGCCGAAGTACGTCGTCTCCACCACCCTCGCCGACGGCGACCTGGTGTCGAACTGGGGCGAGACCACGATCCTGCGCTCCCTCGACGAGGTCGCCGCGCTGAAGGAGA
This sequence comes from Kitasatospora sp. Xyl93, assembly GCF_055383135.1. Classification (NCBI taxonomy): domain Bacteria; kingdom Bacillati; phylum Actinomycetota; class Actinomycetes; order Kitasatosporales; family Streptomycetaceae; genus Kitasatospora; species Kitasatospora sp. Xyl93. Next base: position 8,606,760 of record NZ_AP029185.1, read on the forward strand.
CCGAGGGCGGCCCGATCATCGTCCACGGCAGCGCCAGCCTCAACCACGCCCTCTCGGACGCCGGCCTGATCGACCGCTACCACCTGCTCGTCTTCCCGCTGCTGCTCGGCGCGGGCAAGCGCCTGTTCAGCACCACCGACAAGGACACCCAGAAGCTGAAGCTGGTCGAGCACGAGGCGTACGCCAACGGCCTGCAGAAGAACGTCTTCGACGTCGTCCGCTGACAGTCATGGTGCGCATCGTCGACACCACCACCTGGAGCCGCCTGCGGACCGAGGCGTAGTCAGCCGCCGCAGGTCACGTCCCTCGCGGGCAGCCGGCCCGTGGACAGGTACCGGGTGACGTCGGCGTCCGCGCAGGACGGGCCGGCCACCACCACGCCGTGGCCCTCGCCGCCGGCGACCGTGATCATCCGCGCACCGTGCAGCGCCCGGCGCATGCCCTGCGCCATGGCGAGCGTGGCCCGCAGGTCCCACTGGTTCTGCACGATCAGCGCGCCGACGCCGTTGTTCACCACGGTGGCCGCCTCGCGGGGCGGCGACTTCCAGAAGGCGCACGGCTGGATGCCCGCCCCCAGGTCGCCGGCCAGCGGGTGGGCGGTCCGGTGGCGGATCGCGTCCCGGCGGTACTGCTCGGGGTCGCGCGGCCAGTCGCGGGCGTCGCCGCAGAACAGGGCCCACGTGGCGGCGGTCCGGTTGTTCTCCTGCTCCTCCGTGCCGGAGGGCACCGGCGTGGTCGGCGCGGCCGGTCCGCCCTCGGAGGCGGCCTTCAGCGCGGCGATCCAGGGGGTGACGGTGGCGACGTGGGAGAAACCGGCGTACCGGGTGCGGATGTCTCCGCCGCTCAGCGCCCCGTTCGTGGTCGGGACGGGCGTGCGGTCGGCGCGGGCGACGAGGTCCCAGTACGTCTTCCGGACCTCGGCGGGGGTCGCGCCCAGCCCGTACGCGGCGTGGCGGGCGGCGGCCCACTCCGTCCACCGGGTGAAGGCCGCTTCGGCCCCCGCCGCGGCGCCGCGGAGCGTCCCCCGCCAGGCGAGCGCCGGGTCGAGCGCGCTGTCCAACACGAAGCGGTCGGAGCGCTGGGGGAACATCTGAGCGTAGACGGAGCCCAGGTAGGTGCCGTACGAGTACCCGAAGTAGGAGATCCTGCGCTCGCCCAGTGCCGCCCGGACGACGTCCATGTCCCGCGCGGTGTTGCGGGTGGTGATGTGCGGCAGCACGTCCCCCGCCTTGGCCCAGCACTTGTCGGCCACCGTCCGGGCCCGGTCCACGTCCCGGGCGAAGGTGTCCGCCGCGTAAGGGTGCAGGATGCTCCGCCCGTCGGCCGTCAGGCCGCACGTGACCGGCGAACTCCGGCCGACCCCGCGCGGGTCGAACCCGATGAGGTCGAACCGCTCCCGCACCTCCGGCGCCAGCAAGGGCTCCATCTCCACGGGGAGGCTCAACCCCTGGACCCCCGGCCCGCCCGGATTCATCAGCAGTACGCCGTGGCGCGCCTTCGCGCTGCCTGCCTTGATCCGCGAGACCGCGACGTCGATCCTCCGGCCCCCGGGGTCGGCGTAGCCCAACGGCACCTGGACGGTGGCGCACTCGAACGCGGCCGGCTGCCCCGCGTCGCAGCGCTCCCAGCGGAGCCGCTGCTGCGCGTACCCCTGGAGCGGGTCCTGCGCCGCGGACGCCGTCGCGGGGGCGAGCGCCGCGACCACGGCCGTCGCGGCACCGACCGTCAGCGCGGGAATCGTGCGTCCGTCTCGCAGCACCATGCCAGTCCTCCGTGCAGCATCGTGTCTCGGAACCGCCTCCAGTCTCCGTTCCGCCCCGGGCCGCACCCGTACGGCGCCGGGATGGGCCCATGATCCGACCTGAGGCGTACGGCGGGGCCTGCCGTAGGGGCGGAGGCCCATGTCCGGTCTCCCACCGTTCGAGGTGAACCGCCCACCGGCCGCCCGCCGTTGCCCCGCGGGCGGGATCGGGCCTCGACGACCGACGACCAGGCGCGCCGGCGCGTGCTGCGCGCCGGGGCGGTGTCGAACACCGCGGTCCGGCAGGCGTTGGGCGATCTCGCGCCGCATGGCCTGGTCGCCTCGGACGGCAACTCCAGGGACCGTCGCAAGTCGTGGCGGCTGGAGGGCACGGCCGGGCGGGAGGCAGCCGGACGGTGCCGGGGCTGCCCCGTGCCGACATGGGTTCCACGGCCCGGGGCGCCGGCCGTACTGGTGTCCGGCACGCGGTGGCGGTCGACGAGTCCGTGCTCGCCGGACCGAGACGACTTGCGGTAGAGCGCACTCCAATTCGTAGGTTCGGAAGCATGCGATACGTCAAACTCGGAACGACCGGGCTGGAAGTCTCCGCCATCACCCTCGGCTGCATGAGCTTCGGGGAGCCGGACCGGGGCGGCGAGCCCTGGTCGCTGGGCGCGGACGCCAGCCGGGACATCATCAAGCAGGCCCTCGAGAGCGGCGTCAACTTCCTCGACACGGCCAACGGGTACAGCGCCGGGAGCAGCGAGGAGATCGTCGGCCAGGCGGTCAAGGACTTCGCCCGGCGCGAGGAGGTCGTTCTCGCCACCAAGGTCTGGATGCGGATGCGCCCCGGCCCGAACGGCGCCGGGCTGTCCCGCAAGGCGATCTTCGCCGAGCTCGACGCCTCCCTGGAGCGGCTGGGGACCGACTACATCGACCTGTACCAGATCCACCGCTGGGACTACGACACCCCGATCGAGGAAACCCTGGAGGCGCTGCACGACGCGGTCAAGTCAGGGAAGGTCCGCTACATCGGAGCCTCCTCCATGTACGCCTGGCAGTTCACCAAGGCCCTGTACCTGGCCGACCTGAACGGCTGGACCCGGTTCGTGTCGATGCAGGACCACTACAACCTCATCCACCGGGAAGCGGAGCGGGAGATGCTCCCGCTCTGCGCCGACCAGGGCATCGGCGTGATCCCGTGGAGCCCGCTGGCGCGGGGCAGGCTGACGCGGGCCCGGGACACCGCCACGGCGCGTGCCGGGACCGACGAGGGCGGCAGGATCCTCTACCGCGACGGGGACCAGGCAGTGGCCGAGCGCGTCCACGAGATCGCGGGCAGACGGAGTCTGTCCCCGGCCCAGGTCGCCCTGGCCTGGGTCATGCGCCACCCGGCGGTGACCTCGCCCGTCGTCGGGGTCACCAAGCCGGCCCAGCTGGCCGACGCGCTCGCCGCGGTGGACGTCGAACTCGACGACGACGAGGCCGCCTACCTGGAGGAGCCCTACCAGCCGCACGAGGTCGCCTACCTGGAGGAGTCCTTCTACAAGTCGCGCCCTGCGGCGGGCTCCCGGTAGTCCGGATCCTCGCCGCGGTGTCGACCGTGACCGGGGCGCCGTTGGCGCCGGACGCACCCTCCCCTGGAACTCCGGCGTCGTCGAAGGCCACGGGAACGGGATGCGGGGAGGAGAGCGCGCGGCTCGTACCAGTCGGCCCCGACGTGGCTGTCCCCGGCTCGGGTGGCTCGCCGCGCCTCAGTCAACGCCGCGTCAGGCGTGCCTGTCCGGTGATCCGGGAGAAGCGGTCCAGCACTTTCCGCCGCGCCACGGTACCTCGCACGACCGAGGATCCCCGGCGGGCAGGGGCTTGTTAGCGTCGGATCCAGTCAGGCAGGAGCGGCACGGCTGTTCGTGCTCCGGCTCCATTCGTCCAAGGGGGAAGTATGAAACGACGTCTTGTCGGGGGTCTGCGGCGTACGGGGGCAGTGGCGGCGCTCGCCGCTGTCGCGCTGGTCGGCTCGGCCGGAGCCGCTTCGGCGGCCACCGGCGGAGCGTACGCGTCCGGGACGGGGGTCTTCGGGTCCGCGAACTGGGAGTGGACGAAGAGCGGGTGGAAGAACGGCAACGCCGCGGTGCGGGACACCGCGTGCGACGGGGAGCCGGTGTTCATCCACTTCCAGGTCCGCACCAGCTCTTCGACCTACACCACGCCGAAGCGGTGGAACCAGCAGGGCTGCGGGGAGACGTCGTCCTGGGCCGGTCTGACCTATGACGCGGGCTACTACGTCACCAGCGTGCGGGTGGTGACCTGCGTCGACACCGGCACCCCCCGCTGCTACTACAGCGACTGGCAGGACAACCCGCTCACCTAGGACGCGCCGGCGGCCCCCGACCCCGTGGCGGAGCCGGGGGCCGCCGTGACCCTTCAGCACCTGGAGACGGCCGGTCCGTCCGTCGGCCGCGGGAACTCGACGGGAGGAGCGCCGGGCACCGGGGTGTGTCCGAACAGGCAGGAGGGGCTGCCTCCGGGGCTCTGGCAGGGCCTGCCGCCCCGGCCGGAAGGGCCGGGCCTCACTCAACTTCTACCGCACGGCGACCCGAAGGCCCGCCGCCGAATAGCCGCCGCCCCGGTCGCGCGGGTGCCGGCGGCGGCCGAGGCGGTGCCCGGCAAGGCGCTCGGCGCGGCCCCGGCGGTGAGACCGAGGACGGCGAGCCGGGCGAGGCGGCGCCGAGTGGAGTCGGCGTCCGCGGCGGTCCGGCGGGTGGGCCGGACCACCGCGGTCGGGGCTCCTGGTCGCTCGGGGAGGGTCAGCCGAGGGCGCCGACGACGGCCTTCGTCGCCTCGGCGATCAGGGCGTCGTCGGAGGTGGCGTCCGCCTTGCCGCGGTCGGACAGGACGGCGATCACGATCGGGCTGCGCCCGCCCGACGGCCACGCCACGGCGACGTCGTTGCGGGTGCCGTAGCCCGCGGCGCCGGTCTTGTCGCCGATCCTCCAGTCGGCGGGCACCCCCGCGCGGACGTACGGGCCGCCGGTCGTGTTGCCGACCAGCCAGTCCGTCAGCAGCGCGCGCCGGCCCTCCGCGAGGGCGTCGCCGAGCACGTAGCGGCGCAGGTCGGCGGCGAGGACGCGCGGCGTGCTGGTGTCGCGGGTGTCGCCCGGGGTCGCCTCGTTGAGGGTGGGTTCGGTGCGGTCGACGCTGGTGGTCGAGTCGCCCAGGTCGCGCAGGGACCGCTGGACGGCCGCCGGGCCGCCGAGTTCGGCGGCGACGAGGTTGGCCGCGGTGTTGTCGCTGTACTGGATGGAGGCGGCGGCCAGGTCACGCAGCTTCATGCCGGTCGCCACGTGCTGGGAGGTGATCGGTGCCCACGCCAGCACGTCCTCCTGGCGGTAGGGGACGACCTTGTCCAGGTCCGCGTCGGAGGCCTTGCGCAGCAGGGCCCCGGCGGCGAGCGACTTGATCGTGGACGCGAACGCGAACCGCTCGTCGGCCCGGTGGGTGACCTCCCGGCCGCTGCCGGTGTCCACCGCGAACACGCCGAGCCGGGCGCCGAACCGCTGCTCCAGCGCCGCGAAGGAGTCCTCCGCCGAGCTGGTCGCGGGTGCGCCCGCCACCGCCGCGCCCGGCGCCGTCGCACCGGGGGCCGCCGTACCGGGCGCCGCGGCCGTCGAGGCGCTGCTCGCCCGGCCGCACCCCCCGATCAGCGCGGCCACGAGCAGGGCCACCGCGGGCAGCGCGGTACGGGTGCGGCGGAGGTCGGACTTCATCGGTGGTCTCCCCTGGGGTTCGTGCTGTCGCGGCCGCGCCCTCGCGGTGGTTCCCGCATCGTTCGCGGCCGCTCGATCGCCCTCAGCTAAACAGGCCGCCGGCCTCCCGGTCCAAGACCCCGATCGTGAAGGGAGCAATAGGAGAACGCCTATGATGGCTGGCCATGGACCTGCTGGGGCACCTGCGCCACTTCCGAGCCGTCGCCGAGGAACGGCACTTCGGCCGCGCCGCCGAGCGCCTGCGGATCGCCCAGCCCTCCCTCTCCCAGCGGATCCAGCGCCTCGAACGCGAACTCGGTGTGACCCTGTTCGACCGCGGCCCGCGCGGCGTCGACCTCACCCCGGCGGGCCGGCTGCTGCTCGCCGAAGCCGAGGAGACCCTGGACAGCGCCGCCCGCCTCCTCGCCACCGCCGCCGACCTGCGCAGCGGACGGGCCGGGACCCTGCGCGCGGCCGTTCCGCCCGAACTCGGGCCGGCCGTCCTGGCCGCGCTGCTCACCGCCTTCGAGACCGCCTCCCCGGGCACCCGGCTCGACCTGCGGGAGGTGCCGGTCGCGGCCGTGGTGCGCGAACTCGCCCAGCACACCGTCGACGTCGCCGTCGTCCGGCACCCCTGCCCGGCCGACGGACTGGCCTTCGGCCCCGTCCTGCACCAGCCGCTCGGCGCGTTGCTCGCCGCCGGCAGTCCGTACGCCGACCGCCCGGAGCTGGCGGTGGCCGACCTGACCGGCCTGCGCTTGGTCCTCTTCCCCCGCGCCACGGCCCCGGCCCTGTACGACGAGGTCCTCACCGCGCTGACCAGGCACGGCTGCACCCCCGGGGCCGTCGTCGACCCGCCGGGACCGGACCTGGCGGGCGCGCTCGTGCTCACCGGCAGCGCCATCGCCCTGGTGCCGCGGACCACACCCCCGCCGGGTACGGTCTGGCGCCCGCTCACCGGCACCCCGCTGACCTGGCGGACCTCCACGGCCTGGCCGGCCGGGCGGGGCGGGCCCGCCGTCCGGCTGTTCGCCGAGGCCGCCCACCAGGCGCTGACCGGCCCCGGCGGCCTCCTGCCCCAGCCGCCCAACCGTTCGCTCTACCCCCGGCCCGCAATGGAGTTCCCGCTATGACCAGCGATCGCACCGGAGCCGGCCGCACCGGAGCCGGCCGGACGAGTGCCGACCGCACGGCCGCCGACCGGGGCCCGTACGGCCGCGCCGCGCGCACCCGCATCGCCGCCGCCTTCGCCGACGCGGGCGTCACCGGCTGGCTGCACGCACGCGACCTCGACACCGGCGCCGAGATCGGCCTCGGCGCCGACACCGCCGTCAGCACTGCCAGCGTCCACAAGGTCTGCCTGCTCGTGACGCTGTACCGCGAGGCCGCCGCCGGACGGATCGACCTGACCCGGCAGGTCGACGTCCCCGCCGCCGGCCGCACCCCCGGGGGGACCGGCCTCGCCGCCATGCTCGACGCCGCCCGCCTCTCCCTGCGCGACCTCGCCTACCTCACCGCCGCCGTCAGCGACAACACCGCCGCCGACACCCTGTGGGACCGGATCGGCCTCGACACCGTCAACCGCACCATGGCCGACCTCGGCCTGAACCGCACCGTCGCCGTCCACAAGCTCCGCGACCTCGCCGCCGCCCTCGCCGAGGACACCGGCCCCGACTCCCCGGTCGACCCGGCCGTCGTCGCCCGCCTCAGGGTCCTCGACCCCGCCTTCACCAACCACAGCACCCCCCGCGACATGACCACCCTGCTCGCCGCCCTCTGGCACGGCGAGGCCTGCCCCGGCGACCACGGAGCCGCCCTGCGACGCCTCCTCGGCCTCCAGGTCTGGCCGCACCGCCTGGCCTCCGGCTTCCCCTACGACGACGTCCGCGTCCACGGCAAGACCGGCACCCTGCCCACGCTGCGCCACGAGGTCGGCGTCGTCGAATACCCCGACGGCGGCCGCTACGCCCTCGCCGTCTTCACCCGCGCCGCCGCCACCACCATCACCCTGCCCGCCGCCGACGCCGCCATCGGAACCACCGCCCGCCTCGCCGTCGACGCCCTCCGGGCGCGGGCGGCGAGCGGCGCGACGGGCTGACCCGGGCCGACAACCCGACGCCCCGTCCTCGACCTCGCCCTGGCGCGCCCGCCGCCCCGACCGCACAGCCCTGCCCCCGGTCGCCGCCCCGACCGCACGGCCCCGCCCCCGGTCGCCGCCCCGGGGCGCGCGTAGGCCGGTGCCCGTCGATCCGCGCGGGATTTCGCCCCGGACTATTGTCAGGAAACTTTACTTTTCACTAGGCTCTCGGCGGCGGCTTGGCGCGGCGCCCCCCGATCGGGGCGTGACGTGCTCAGCGAGAGCTCTGACCCGGCCGCCGTGGTGGTGAGGCAACCACCGCTCGACCGGCGGGGATCGCGTGCGGGCCCCGCCGGAGTCCAGCTCTCGCCGTCGTTCTAGGTCAGGGAGTTCAGGGATGCGTCCCCAAGTCTCGGTAAGGCCTGTTCACATCGGAGTGTTCGCCGCGGTGCTCGTGCTGGTCGGCGGACTGTTGCTCGGCTGGTCCGGGCGGGCGGGAGCGGCGGCCGATCCGCTGCTCTCGCGGGGCAAGGCCGCCACGGCCTCGTCCACGGAGGGCTCGTCCTACGCGGCGGGCAAGGCGTTCGACGGGAACACCGGTAGCCGGTGGGCGAGCGAGGAGGGGAAGGACCCGCAGTGGCTGCGGGTCGACCTCGGGGCGAACGCCACCGTCTCGCGGGTCAAGCTCTCCTGGGAGGCCGCGTACGCGAAGGCGTACCGGCTGGAGGTGTCGGCGGACGGGGCGACCTGGACCACCGTCGCCGAGGAGAAGGCCGGCAACGGCGGCACGGACGACTGGACCGGGCTGACCGGCAAGGGCCGGTACGTCCGGATGTACGGCACGGCCCGCGGCACGTCCTACGGGTACTCGCTGTACGAGATGGAGGTCTACGGGGCCACGGACACCACGCCCTCGCCGACCGCCACGCCGTCGCCGACCGGGACCACCCCGGGCGGGGCGTTCACCGTCGTCGCGGCCGGTGACATCGCGGCCCAGTGCACCGCCTCGGACAGCGCCTGCGCGCACCCGAAGACCGCCGCCCTCGCCCAGAGGATCGACCCGAAGTTCTACCTGACGATGGGTGACCACCAGTACGACGACGCCCGGCTGTCGGACTTCCGCGCCTACTACGACAAGAGCTGGGGCGCGTTCAAGGCGAAGACCCACCCCGTCCCCGGCAACCACGAGACCTACGACCCGGCCGGCTCGCTCTCCGGGTACAAGGCGTACTTCGGCAGCATCGCCTACCCGCAGGGCAAGAGCTGGTACAGCTTCGACGAGGGGAACTGGCACTTCGTCGCCCTCGACTCCAACGCCTTCGACCAGAGCGCCCAGATCGACTGGCTCAAGGCCGACCTCGCGGCCAACACCCGCAAGTGCGTCGCCGCCTACTGGCACCACCCGCTGTACTCCTCCGGCGGGCACGGCAACGACCCGGTCTCCCGGCCGGTGTGGCGGATCCTCTACGACGCCCGGGCGGACCTGGTGCTCAACGGGCACGACCACCACTACGAGCGGTTCGCCCCGCAGGACCCGGACGGGAAGGCCACCGCCGACGGGATCGTCGAGATCGTCGGCGGGATGGGCGGCGCCGAGCCGTACCCGATCGAGCAGGTGCAGCCGAACAGCCAGAAGCGGATCAGCGGCGACTACGGCGTGCTGAAGCTGGACTTCACCGACTCCGGGTACGGCTGGAGCTTCGTCGGGACGGACGGCAAGGCCAAGGACACCAGCCCGACCTACAGCTGCCACTGATGATGTACCTGGCCACCACGGGCCGTCGTCCGGACGCGCCGCCCCGCCCCGCCGGGGTGGGGCGGCGCGTCCCGGGCACGGTCGTCGCGCTCGGTGCGGTCAGCCTGGTCACGGACGTCTCCTCGGAGATGGTCACCGCCGTGCTGCCGCTCTACCTGGTCCTGGGCCTCGGCCTCTCACCCCTCCAGTTCGGCTTCCTCGACGGACTGTTCAACGGAGCCACGGCACTGGTCCGGCTCCTCGGCGGGCGGCTCGCCGATCGCGGCTCCGGCCGGCACCGGACCGTCGCGGGGGCGGGCTACCTGCTGTCGGCGCTCTCCCGGCTGGGCCTGCTGATGGCCGGCGGGGCCGCCGGCGGGATCGCCGCCGCGCTGGCCGCGGACCGGCTCGGCAAGGGCGTGCGCACCGCACCCCGGGACGCGATGATCACGCTCAGCGCACCGCCGGAGACCCTCGGCCGGGCGTTCGGCGTGCACCGGGCGATGGACACGACCGGGGCGCTGCTCGGCCCGCTGGTCGCCTTCGTGGTGCTGTGGGTGACGGCGGACGCGTACGACGCGGTGTTCGTGGTCAGCTTCGCCACCGGCCTGCTCGGTGTGGTGGTGCTGGGCCTCTTCGTCCCGGCCGACCCGTCGGCACCGCCGCCGCGCGCCGCATCGACCCGCCCGGTCCCGTCCGCGCTCCCGTCCGCGGTCCTGTCCGCAGAGCCGACCGCCGCCCCGACCGCTGACGGGTCCGCTGCCCCGGCCGCGGGGCCGAACGCCGTACCCGCCCCGGCCGGCCGGGCGGCCCGGCCGACCTCCGACCCCGCCTTCCGGCGGGTGGTCGCGGCCGCCGCGCTGCTGGGCGCCGCGACCGTCGGCGACTCCTTCCTCTACCTCCTGCTCCAGCGCGGCCTCGACCTGTCGGCCGCGCTCTTCCCCCTGCTGCCGCTCGGCGCGGCGGCCTGCTACCTGCTGCTGGCCGTCCCCGCCGGGCGGATCGCGGACCGCGCCGGCCGGCGGATCCCGTTCCTGCTCGGCCACGGCGCGCTGCTCGCCGCCTACCTGACGCTCCTGGCCCCCTCGGGCCTGCCGACCGCCGTGCTGGTCCTGGTCCTCCTCGGCGTCTTCTACGCCGCCACCGACGGCGTGCTGATGGCGCTGGCCGCGCCCGCGCTCCCGGCCGCCGGCCGGGCGAGCGGCCTCGCCGTCCTGCAGACCGGACAGGCCCTGGCCCGACTGGTCGGCGCGGCCGGGTTCGGCGCGGCCTGGACGTGGTGGGGGCCGCGCCCGGCCCTCGTCGCGGCCGCCCTCGCCCTGGCCACCGCACTCACCGCCGCCTGGCGGATCCTCCCGGGAAGGAAGGCGCGCCGATGAAGTCGCGAACGGTCCTGCTGGTCCTCGCCGCCCTCGTCCTCCTGGGCGGCTCCCTCGGCTACGTGGTGCACGCCCGCCAACGCGACGGCGGACCGCAACTCGTCGCCGCGGACGCCTCGTTCACGCTCGACCAGCCCGGTCTCTACTACCGCGACACCGCCACCGGTCGCGTCGCCCGCAGCCCGGGCGGCGAGCCCGGCGGCCCGTCCTGCGCCCGCTTCTACGCCGCGGGGGACCGCGCCCTGTGCCTGCGCGCCCTGCCGGGCACCCCCGCCCGGACCCAGGCCGTGGTCTACGACCGGCGGTTCACCGAGCTCCGGTCGGTGATCGTCCCCGGGATCCCCAACCGGGCCCGGGTCTCGCCCTCCGGCCAGGTGCTCTCCTGGACCACCTTCGCCGTCGGCGACTCCTACGCGGCGGACCGCTTCTCCACCCGCACCTCGATCCTCGACCTGCGCACCGGCTACCTGATCAAGTCCGTCGAGGAGATCCCGCTGACGATCGGCGGCACCCGCTACCACGCCGCCGACGTCAACTACTGGGGCGTCAACTTCGCCGCCGACGACAACCGCTTCTACGCCACCGTCTCCACCGCCGGCCGCACCCACCTCGTCGAGGGCGACCTCAAGGCCTGGTCGGCCCGCACCCTGCGGGAGAACGTGGAATGCCCCTCGCTCTCCCCGGACGGCACCCGGATCGCCTTCAAGAAGAAGGTCTCCGCCGATCCCGTCGCGCCCTGGCGCCTCCACGTCCTCGACCTGGCCGACCTCCACGAACACCCGCTGGCCGAGACCCGCAGCGTCGACGACCAGGCCGCCTGGCTCGACGACGCCACCCTCGCCTACGCCCTTCCGGCCCGGGCGGGCGAGGCCCCCGACGTCTGGGCCACCCCCGCCGACGGCACCGGCACGCCCCGCCTCCTCCTCCCCGGTGCCTCCTCCCCGGTCACCGTCCCGCCCCCGCCGGCCTGACGCCCGTCGGCCCGCCGCCCGCCGCCCGCCGCCCGCCGCACCGGCCCGGGACGGTGCGGCCGCGGGCGGCTTCTGGAACGGCGGGCCCTGGCGGTCCCGGCCCGGCGATCGGATCTCCAGCGCGAGGTCCGGGCCCCGCACCTCCTCGGGGGCATCAGCAGGAGCAACTCCAGGACCAATTCGTCGACTTCGTCCTCGTCGTCGTGCGAATCCGTCATTCGGCGCCTCGTACCGTCCGCTCATTTACCTTTGCAGTCAAAGATGTTTTACTGGCAAAGCCAACCGCCCCTCACGGTACGGACGTACGGACGTACCCACGCGAACGGAGCTGCCCCGTGCCGCACTTCACCGTGCACATCCGCGAGGAAGCCCTCGACGGCACCGTCGAACCGAAGCTGATCGCCGCCCTGACCGACGCCGTCGGATCCGTCTTCGGCCCCGGCTTCGCCCGCCTGGTCGGGGTCGACCTGATCGGCCTCCCGGCCCACCGCCGGGGCGTCGGCGGCCTGCCGACCGACCTCGACAATCCGATCGTCACCCTCAGCATGCGCGAGGCCGCCTACCACCTCGCGGAGGTACCCGACGCCCCCGCCCGCCTGGTGACCGCCACCACCGACGCCCTGGTCGCCGTCCTCGGCGAGCACATCCGTGCCCAGACCATCGTCACCATCGCCGGAACCCCGGCGGGCCGCACCGGAGTCGCCGGAGCCGTCGCCTGACGTGCGGCCCCGGGCGGATGGCCGGCCCGGGGCCGCACAGGGCTCGGTCGGCCTCGGCGGTGTCGAGCGGCCCGGGTAGGCGCAGCGGGGGAGGTCGTCCCGGGCCGGCCGAGCGCGACGAACCGCCCTGCCGGCTGGCGATCACCCGACCGAGATCCTCGTTCGATCGACACGCCCCACGATCGGTACGACAACGGCTTCTCGGTGGTGCGCCCGGTGTGGGCGGATCTCAGGCCGTGCGGGCCTCGGCGAGGTAGTCGGCCAGGATGCGGCTGGCCCAGTGGTCGGTGCCGAAGACGGCGGTGAGGCCGGTGAGGGCCGACTCGTAGAGCGGGACGGCTCGGTCGAGATCGCCGGCCAGCTGGTACAGCCGGGCCAGACTTCCGCCGCTGATCAGGGTGTCGGGGTGGTCGGCGCCCAGTCGGCGGGTGCGCTGCTCCAGGACGGTGGTGAACAGTTCCTCGGAGCGGTCGAACGCACCCGTGTCCCGCAGGGCCGTGGCCAGGTTGTGACGGTAGGTCATGGTCGCGATGCCCTCCGGCCCGGAGAGCTCTTCCTGGGCGGCGAGGGCCTCCTCCAGCAGCGGCACGGCGCCGGGTGCGTCCCCGGCCCGCATGAGACAGATCGCGTAGCCGGAGAGGGCGGACAGGGTGTCGGGGTGCCGGCTGCCCAGGACCTCCCGGTGCTGTTGAAGGGTGGTCGCGAACAGCTCGGCGGCGGTCGTGAGGTCGCCGGTCCAGTCGTAGGCAGAGGCCAGCAGCTTGCGGTTCGTCAGGGTGTCGGCGTGCAGCTCGCCCAGGATCTGCTCGCGCTGGACCAGGGTCCTGCGGCAGAGCTCCAGGCCCGCCTCCGGCTCTCCCGTCTTGAGGAGCAGGTAGGCGAGGTTGCCCTGGCTCCGCAGGGTGTCGGGGTGGTCCTCGCCGAGGATCCGCACGCGCTTCTCCGCGACCTCCCGGTAGATCCGGGAGGCCTCCTCCAGTTGTCCGGCGGCCTCCAGGGCGTAGCCGAGATTGCCGAGGCAGTTCAGCGTTTGCGGGTGGTCCGCCCCCACCTGCCGGACCATGTCGGCCAGCGCCTCGCGGTAGGTGGCGACGGCCTCTGCGGATCGCCCCGCGCCCTCGTAGGCCCCGGCCAGGTTGTTCCGGATGGTGGCGGCATTGAGCCGCAGGGGTGCCGAGTGCTGCTCCCAGTGGACCAGGCCGCCGTGCTCGTGGCGGAGCAGGTCCTGGTAGATCTCGATCGCCCGGTCGAACTGGTGGCGGTTCTCGTAGACGGTGGCCAACCTGTTCCGCAGCGTGAGGGTCCGGGGGTGATCGGGGCCGAGATGTGCGGTGCTGTCGGCCGCCGCCGCGGCGAACCCGTCTTCCGCCCGCTGCAGTCGGCCGCGCGTCAGATGGACCTCCGCGAGGCTCGCCCGGATGTGCAGGGTGACGAGGTCTCCGTCGCCCAGTACCCGGGTGGCCCGTTCCACGAGCTCTTCCAGGAGGTCGGTCGCGGGTTCGAGCCGGCCCGCCGCCATGAGCGAGGTGACGACCGAGCCGCAGGCGTTCAGGGTGAACGGATGGTCGGTGCCGAAGCCGTCGGCGGTCTGCCGAGCGTAGGCCTCGAAGAGCGGGAGGGCCCGGACGGTCTGGCCGCGCTCATCGAGGTGCAGCGCGGTGTCGGCGAAGAGCCGGCCCAGTCCGGGGTGGTGGATGCCGGGGTCGGTGGTGGAGAGTGCGGTCGCATGTGCTGCGAGCCGGGCGAGTTGGACGGTGTCGGGATCCTCCTCCGGCCCGTTGGGGTACACGGCCGCGAGCAGGAGGCGTTCGGCGGCCTCCCGTCCGCGCGGTGCGGGAGGCGGCCCGTCCGCGGTGGCCCGCGCGGCTGCTTCGCGGGTGGCCCGGTCGCGCAGCACCTTCTGCACCAGCCGGTGGACGGCCACCTCCTCCAGGGAGAGGGTGGCCATGCTGTAAGCGTGCAGCAGACCGAGCGCCGTCTTCACCCGGATCGGACCGGCGGTGAGGCCGGCCAGCAGTTCCCGGGGGAGACCGTCGGGGTCGAGCCAGGCCAGGGTGTGGAGCAGCTCGACGGAGAGCGGGTTGCTCTCGGCCAGCGCGGTCAGGGTCAGGGCCCAGACGCCGGCGACGGTCTGCTCGTCGTCGGCGTGGTCAAGGGCGGCCTCGTCCAGGAACTCGTGGAGGCTGCTTCGGTAGTCTCCGACGCTGGTCACCGTCTGGTTCATGTAGGCGCCGGCCTGTTCCAAGGCGAGTGGAAGGTCGCCGAGTTCTCCGGCGAGCCGGCCGGCGTGCCACTCCTCCTCCGGGGAGGTGAGCGGTACCCAGGAGCCGATCAGTGCCACGGAGTCGGTGCGGGGGAGGACACCGAGGCCGACGGACCGTACCTGGCCCTGCCAGCCGGTGGCGTACCGGCTGGTGATCAGATGGTGTCCGCGCGGGAGCCTGCCCAGGACGTTCCCCAGCAGGGCCGGTTCCTCCACGTTGTTGTGGACCAGGAGCCATCTGTCGTGCTGTTGCAGCCAGGCCGTGGCCCAGGCGGCCCGGGCGGACAGTGACGGCTCCGTGCCCGTCCAGTGCGGACTCAGCCGCTCGGCGATCGCGGCGAGGGCCGCCTCGGTAGCCCCGGGGACGGCGGCGTCGATCCACCAGATCAGGTCGTACGACTCGCGGTGCAGGTGGGCGTACTGCAGGGCCAGCTCGGTCTTGCCGACCCCGCCCAGGCCGTGCAGGACCACGGCCGCGGTGCCGGTGCTCCGGGCCAACGCGGCCCGCACCTCGGCCAGCTCGGCCGTCCGGCCGGTGAAGGTGTGCTTCGGGGCGCGAAGGGACACCACGCCACGGGCCTCGGTGTCGGCGGCGTCGCGCACCGCGCTGGCGGGCAGCACTGTGGTCCGGATGGTCACCGGACCGTGGATGCTGCCGCCGGCGGCTACCGACGCGATGCCCTCGGCGTGGACCGAAAGGGAGCCGGACGGGTGAGGGCTCGTCACGCGGTGTCGGCCGGCGCGGCGGTGGGTGAGGCGGGCGTGGTGGTGACGTCGGTGGTCACCGAGCCGTAGATGCTGCCGCCGGCCGCCACCGAGCCGGCGCCGCTGGCCTCCACCCTGGTGACGCCTTGGGGGTTCGCGGTGGGCAGCAGGGCGGCCAACTCGGCCAGCAGTTCCGGATCGGAGCGCAGGGCACGCCGGATCTGGTGGCGCAGGGCGCCCATGGCGTCCTCGTCGCCCGGCCGGGTGGCATCGTCCAGGCAGGCCTCCAGCTCGGCTCGCTGCTGCATGTCCCTGCGGCGCCAGACCGAGTTGATGATGCGCTGCCCCAGACCCACGGTCGCGTCGGCCGCGGCCTCCTCGGCCCGGGTCAGGACCGCGCCGCCGTAGGCGGCCGCTGCGGAGGTGATGGCCGGACCGGCCACTGTCATGAACGCATCGAGTTCCATGATCCCCAACTCCCCTTGACCGCACCGGATTTGGGCGATCAAGGCCAAGTCTACGGAGCGCCGGGGCAGGGTGACGGGGAAAGGGCCGGATCTGCCGTACGCCCCGGAGCCGGCCACGCTGGTCGCTCGGTGCGATCTCAGTTCGGATCGCCGCGAGCAGGTCGTTGCAGCCCCCGACGGCACACCCCTGTGGTTCTCCCGCGCCCTGCCGGGCCGCACCCACGACCTGACCGCGCCACGCCGCCGCCGTAGCAGTAGCTGCTGGGGTGGTAGCCGGAGACCACCCACCCGGATCGGCCCTGGGCTCCGCCGAGGACTCGTCCGGCCGGTGCCGGCCGCTCGCTGGTCCGGGGGTGGCGGCGGCGTTCCGTGATCAGGGCCGGGAGAGGGTCACGCTGGTAGGTCGGCTTCGAGAGCCGGCGCGCGGAACCCTGTGGCGGATGAGGTCGGCGGGGAAAACCGGTCGACAGGAGACCTGCGACGCACTGTGATGGCCCCGACTGCCTTGCCGCCCGGGCGGGCCGACTCCAGGAGCTGCTCGTGGCAACCGGGAGAACCGCGGACATCCGCCCCGCGATCGATGCCGCACTGGTCAGGCGCCTGGTCGATGCGCAGTTCCCGCAGTGGGCGGGTCTGCCGTTGGAGTTGCTCGACCCGGCCGGCTCGGACCATGTGATCTACCGGTTGGGCGAGGAGCTGTCCGTCCGGCTGCCCCGCCATGCCGGCGCCATCGGGCAGGCGCGGAAGGAGTTCGAGTGGCTGCCGCGGCTCGCCCCGCACCTGCCACTGGCCGTCCCCGTGCCAGTGGGGGTGGGGGAGCCCGGTTTCGGCTATCCGTGGCCGTGGGCGGTGTCCCGCTGGCTGGACGGCGAGGTGGCGACCGTCGAGGCACTGGCCGATTCGTCCGAGGCCGCCGTCCAACTGGCCGGGTTCCTGACCGCTCTCCAGCGGTTCGAGCCCGGGGAGATCCGGGTCCTGGGCGACCGCGAGGACCTCACCGCCCGGCCGCTGGCCGCACGGGATCGCGCGACGCGGGCCGCCATCGCGGAGGTCGACGGCTCCTTCGACGTCGCGGCCATGACCGAGCTGTGGGAAGCGGCGACCAGCGCCCCCGGACGGGACGGTCCCGCGGTCTGGTTCCACGGCGACTTCCACACCGGCAACCTGCTGACCGTCGACGGGCGCCTCAGCGCGGTCATCGACTTCGGCGGGCTCGGCATCGGCGACCCGGCCTGCGACCTGGTGATCGCCTTCACCCTGATGTCGGCGGGGCCCCGGGCCGCCTTCCGCGCCGCGCTCGGCGTGGACGACGCCACCTGGATCCGGGGCCGCGGCTGGGCGCTGGCCACGGCCCTGAACGCCTACACCCACTACGCCGCCGCCAACCCCCGGGTCGCCGCGCAGACCACCCGTCAGATCACCGAGGCCCTCATCGGCTAGCTCCGTACCCTGCCGGCCGGCGACGCTCACCCGGGTGACATCAGCGTCGACAGGTAGCCGCAGGGCGCTTGCTCGTACAGCCCCTCGGCGCTGTCCTCGGGCAGCGCGGTCCTGCTCCACGACGGCCTCCAGGCGTACCGGGCATGCCCGCGACTCGGCGGGCCCGTCAGTCCGTGGCCGGCAGGGCGTTGGCCAGGAGGATCTCCGCCGCCGCCCGCGCGTGTCGGCCGTAGTCCGCCTCGCCCAGCACCATGGCGCGGCTGGCGGCGCCGTCCGCGAGGGTCACGAGTTGCTCGGCGAGGGCGGCGGGCTGACGGCAGCCCAGTTCCGCTGCCAGGTCGGCCACCAGTCGCACCATCAGCAGTTTCCGCTCGCGGGCGTAGGAGTGGACCGCGTTCCGCGGGTCGGGGAACTCCGCGGCGGCGTCGATGAACGGGCATCCGCGGACGGGGTCCGTGCCCGCCGGGAGCGGGTCGAACAGCGCGAGGATCCTCTCCCTGGCGGGGACGTCCTCGCGTAGCAGCGTGCCCTCCAGGGTGTGCCCCGTCGAGGCGAGGTCCTTCAGGTGGGCGAGGACGAGCTCATCCTTGGTCCGGAAGTGCGCGTAGAGGGTGCGCTTGGACACCGGCGCCCGCTCCGCGATCTGCTCCATGCCGGTCGCGTTGATCCCTTGGACCGCGAACAGTCCGGCGGCGGCGGCCAGGATGCGCTCCCGTCCTCCGCGACCCTGCCGTCGAGATGCCGTCGTCACTGTGGCCATGACGCAAGTATACGTTCACGTCTACTTGGCGGGGGTCGCTGGTTATAGTGGGGCCTCCAAGTAAACGACTGTGTTTACTTAAGCGATCCTGAGGAGAGTTCCATGAGTGAGCCGGTCTTCACCCGGATGCGCACGGGCGAGACGCCCGCCGGCGGGCCGCGGACGGGCGGGACGCGAACGCGGGAGTACGCCGAGCAGCTGATCCGCGGGCGCCGCGCGATCCGCGCGTTCCGACCCGACGCGGTGCCCGAGGACGTCCAGCGCGCGGTCTTCTCCCTCGCCGGCGCCGCGCCGTCCAACTCCAACGCGCAGCCTTGGCGGGTCGAGGTCGTCGGCGGCGCGCAGCGAGACCGCCTGGCCGACGCCCTGCGGACGGCCCACGCCGAGCGACGCGTCACGGCCGACTACCCGTACTCCGAGGACATGTACGCCCCCGTCCACCAGGAACGGCGGGCCGCCTTCGGTGCGGGCCTGTACGGAGCACTGGGTATCGGCCCCGACGACCACTCGGCCCGCGCGGCCTACGACGCGCGGAGCCTGGGCTTCTACGGAGCGCCCCACGCCGCGTTCCTGTTCGTCACCGGCGACGGCGGGCCCCGACTGGCCGCCGACGCCGGCGCCTACCTGCAGACGCTGCTGCTGGCCATGACCGCGTACGGCGTGGCCAGTTGCCCGCAGGGCCTGCTCAGCTTCTACGCCGACACCGTCCGTGAAGAACTCCGCGTAGGCGAAGGGAAGTTGCTCGTGGGGATCTCCTTCGGGTACGCAGATGAGAACGCGCCGGTGAACCGGGTCGCGACCGACCGGGCGGCCCTGACGGCGACCACCACCTTCCACGGCTAGGGCATTCCGGCAGGGAATCGACGCGATCGCGTGGAAGTTCCGGACCGGCTCGCAGGGGGTGCACCTGCCCGCCGCAGCCATCCGATCAGCCCGAGCGGCCACGGAGGCGGCTGTCGTCGCGACCGCTCGTGGCACGGACCGGCCGGCGGTACCCGGGGCGCGGACCCGCGCGCACGACCGTGGACGTGGATCATCCGGTGCTGCCCGCCCCGACCGAGCGCGAGCGGTTGGCCGCCCTGGTCGTCGCCCCGGACGATCCGTGGGGGGAGGAGCGGCTGCTGCACGCCAGACTCCACCCGGCGAAGGGCCGCAGGGTGTTCGCCCGGTGCGGGTGGGCGTGCAGCTCGGTGCCGGTACCGTGTCCCGGCTGCTGCCGACACCGGACGGTGCGAGGGCCTGAGAAATAATTCTTCGGTCGTGTCGATCGGTGGCTGCGCCGTTCGACCTTGGGCTGAGAGGGTCGAGGGACGATCCCTGTTCAAGGAGGCCGACGATGGCGAAGTACATGCTGATCATGCGGGGTACGGACGAGTCGATGGCGAAGATGATGTCCACGCCCTTCGAGGAGATGCTCGAGACCGTGGGCCGCTTCAACGAGGAGCTGATCCGGGCCGGCGTGCTCGTGGCCGCGGAGGGCCTGGACGACCCGTCGCAGGGTGTGGTGGTGGACTTCGCCGGCGAGACGCCGGTGGTCACCGATGGGCCGTACGGCGAGACGAAGGAGCTGTTCGGCGGCTTCTACCTGATCGACGTCGCCTCGAAGGAGGAGGCGGTCGAGTGGGCCAAGCGTCTGCCGGCGGTCCCCGGTTCGAAGTGCGAGGTGCGCCGCGTGCCGGGCATCGACGAGTTCCCGCAGGACAACGAGTGGATCGTCAAGGAGCGGGCGTGGCGCGAGCGGACCGGCCAGCTCTGATGCCGGAAGCAGTCGACGGCCCGCCGGTCGCGGAGGCGGCGCGGCGGGCCGTCGAGGCCGTCTGGCGGATCGAGTCCGCGCGGATCGTCGCCGCCCTGGCCCGCTACACCGGGGACTTCGCGCTCGCCGAGGACGTCGCCCAGGAAGCGGTCGCGGAGGCGCTCGTCGCCTGGACGCGGGACGGCACGCCCACCGACCCGGTGGGCTGGCTGCTGGCGACCGGGCGGCGGCGGGCCATCGACGCCTTCCGCCGCAGGTCGGCGCTCGACGATCGGTACGCCCTGCTGGCGGGCCCGCTGGCCGAGGGCGAGTTCAGCCCGGGCGCGCAGGCCCCGTCCACGGGGCCGGACGACCTGCCGTGGGATCCGGACCGGGTCGACGACGACGTCCTCGCGCTCATGTTCATCGCCTGCCATCCGGTCCTCTCACCCGAGGCCAGGGTCGCGCTCACACTGCGCGTGGTGGCCGGCCTGTCCAGCGAGGAGATCGCCCGGGCCTTCCTCGTGCCCGTACCGACCGTCCAGGCCAGGATCACCCGTGCCAAGAAGACGATCACCGCCGCCCGCGTCCCCTTCGAACTGCCGCCCCCGGGGGACCGGTCGGCGCGGCTGGGTGCCGTCCTGAGCGTCCTGTACGTCATCTTCACCGAGGGCTCCACCGCGACCGCCGGAGACGACCTCCTGCGCCCGGATCTCGCCTACGAGGCCGTCCGGTTGGCCCGGACGCTGACCGCCCTGCTGCCGGGCGAGCCAGAGGTGCACGGGCTGCTCGCACTGTTCGAGCTCACCGCCGCGCGCTTCCCGGCGCGAACCGGCCCGGACGGGAAGGCGGTGCTGCTGGAGGACCAGGACCGCCGCCGGTGGGACCGCTCCGCGATCCGCCGCGGCCTGGCCGCCCTCGGCCGGGCCGCGGCGCTCGGCCGGGGACTGGGGCCGTACGGTCTGCAGGCCGCGATCGCCGCCTGCCACGCAACGGCGCCCTCGGTGGCCGAGACCGACTGGGAGTGCGTCGTGCTCCTGTACGAGGCGCTCGGCCGGGTCGCCCCGTCACCTGTGGTCGAGCTCAACCGGGCCGTGGCCGTCGCCATGGCCAGTGGACCGTGCGAGGCACTGGCCCTGGTGGACGACCTGCTCGTCTCCGGCCGTCTGTCGGGCTCGCACCTGCTCCCCAGCGTGCGCGGCGAGCTGCTGGTCCGGCTCGGCCGCACCGCCGAGGCCCGGGCCGAGCTGGAACTGGCCGTCCGCCTGTGCAACAACGCCCCTGAGAGAGCCGTGCTGCTGGACAAGCTGGCCGCCCTGGACTGACGGCCCGATACGGACGCCGCACCCCGCAGCCGACCGGCACGGGCTACCTCCGGGTCACTGGAGGAGGCGGGCAGAAGAGATCCCGTCTGCGCCCGCCGAATGCCCGGCCGGCGGTCGGACACCGACCCGGCTGCCGACGATCCGCAGGCGCTGCGGGCCTGCCGTGGCGGCCGGGACCCACGCCGCCGCGCCGCGCCGGCCGGCCCCGCCCGGTGGGCGGCCTGGCCTCGACGGCGTGAACGGTACGCATGTGGGCCCGGCCGCTGCCTCCGTGTGGCGGGGCGGCCGGGCCCACATGCGTACCGTTCGCAGGCCCCCGAGGGGCCGGCTCGGGCGGTGGTTCAGCGGTGCCGTGCCACGTAGGCGGGCGTCACCACGGCGATCAGTACGGCCGCCACGCCGATCTGCAGCAGGTGCCGGATCCAGTCGATTCCGCCGGTGTGCCGCACACCGAAGTAGGAGGCCGCGGCGTTGCCGAGTACCGCCCCCACCGCTCCGACGAGGACGGTCAGCCACAGCGGCACGGGCTGACGGCCCGGCAGCACCAGCTTCGCCAGCAGACCCACCACCAGGCCCGCGACCAGGGCCCACAGGATCGTCATGGTCTTCTTCCTCTCGTTCGATCCGACCTCTCCGCGACGCCCGCCGTCTGCCCCGATGCCGGGCATTCATGCCGGTGTCGCGGGGGCCGGACCTGCCGGGCCTCCGCGGGGCCTCGACCCGCGGGCGCTCGCCGTGCGGGACCCGTGCCACCGGGCGGCGTCCGGGTGCGGTGGCACGGGAGCAGCCGACGGCCGCCCGGTCGTGGGCAAATCCACGGCCGGGCGGCCGAGTTCGGGCGGCAACCCCGTCACGGGCTCCACGGCCGGGCGTGGCGGGGGCGGTGCGCGGCGGGTTCGCTGCGGACCACGGCCGCCCGTGGGCGGCGGTGGCGGCGGGGGAGCGAGGGAGCGGTGGCGGTCAGGATCGCCGCGAGTGCGGCGGGAACGAGCAACAGCACCATGGCCAGGGTCATCGACGCCTCCCGGGTTCTGGATCGGGACTCCCCGTCTGCCCCGCCCGGTCGGGCTCATGTCAGCGACGATGACATGGCGTGACGGAGCCCTGCGCGCACCCGGTCAGCGCCGGAGGCCGAGCAGCTCGGCCGTCTCGGCGCGCCGGTTCCAGGCGATGACGGCCAGCGGCACCATGAAGAGGAACGGCGTCCCGGCGTTCTGCCCGTGCATGGCGGTGAGTTGGGTGACGAACGCGAACACCAGGAAGACGATGAGCGCCGTCGCGGCCGGCCCGGCCAGCCGCCCGACCAGCAGGCCGATCGCCCCGGCGAGCTCCACCAGCCCGGTCAGGTACATGAACCAGTGGCCCCAGCCGATGGCGTCGAAGACGGCCGTGGCGGCGGGGAGCGCGAGCAGTTTGGGCAGCGCGCTGGCCAGGGCGAAGAAGAGTGCGAGCAGGATCCGCAGCGTCCAGACCGTCCGGAGGGCGGTCCGGCGGGACTTCACGGCGGTGGCGGTGCTGGACATTTCAGGTCTCCCCGGGGCGGCTGTCGTTGCTTTCCCGGGTTTGACCGCCGCCGGCGGCGGAACTCATCGGTCGGGTGAGAGGAAATTTTTTCGCCTGGTCCCCGGCCGCAGGCGGGCCGGCCGAGCCGGACAACGCCGGGTGCAGCGCCGGGTGCCGCTCACCCCAGGGCGAACAGGGGGGCGAAAGCGGCGAACCAGAGGGCCACGAACGTGGCGACGGTCATCACGGGCACGAGGAACCGGGTCTCCAGCCTGCTGCCGGTCCGCCGTATCAGCACGAGCTCGAAGCGCTTGCGGTACGGCCAGAGCAGAGGAACCCCACGACGGGTCAGGCAGTCACCGAGCAGATGGGTCAGAGCGCCCAGACAGACCGCGTACGGAAGCCAGAGCGTGATGCCGGGGAACCAGGCGGCCACCGTGGCCGTCCCGACACCCGCCAGACCGACGGCGGTCACCCATGCCGTCAGGCCGTGCCCGGGAGGGTGCAGGTGCAGGGCCCGCGCCGCGAGGGCGAGGAGAACGAAGGTCAGGGTGAGGGCGAAGGGATGGCCGAGCCGGGTCACACCCAGCCGCGTGCCCCAGCCCGCGAGCGCGACGAACGCGAGGGAGTGCGTGGCGTGGCGGTGGCCGCCGCACAGCCAGGACACCAGGCGGCACAGTCCCCTCGACAGCGGCCCCAGCAGGTGGGCGGGTGTCGCGTCGTGGTGGTCCAGGTCGGGAAGCAGCGAGGCCCCGGCGCACAGCAGCGTTCCGATCAGGACCTCACTCGGCCGCGGTGCCGCACCGAACAGTGCCTCCGGCAGGAACGGCGCCGTCGCCGCGAAGACGAGTGCCCCGCTGACCGCGTGTGACTGGCCCATCATGACGCCCCGTACCCCCGTTTCCCTCCGCCTCCTCGGACGGCCCCGCCCGGCGGCACCGGGTCGCACGGCGATCCGTCTGCTACCCCGACTTCCCCCTCCCACTCCGCCCGCCCGGCGCCGGGCCCCCACGACCTGCTGCGACAACCTCGTCCTCCCGGGCCGGCCGCGCCCCCCGCTGCGCTCCACTCGCCCTCCGTCGTCCCTGCCGCCGTCCGGCTGACGGAGGCCGAAGGTACCGCCGCTCGGCGCCTTGGCCGTCCCCGGCCATTCCGCCCGTCCGGTGTCGTACGGTCCGTCGGCTGTCCGGGGCCGCTGCGCGCCACGCGGGAGTCGCCGGCCGCTGCTTGCCTTCCGCCGTTCCGGCCGCTCCGCGGTTCGCCGCACGCTCGTCGCCGGCTCGCTGCCCGTCCCGCCCGGGCCTCAGCTGCGGCCGTTCGGCTGCTGCCGTACGGCGTCCGTCTCTGGGCCCGGCCCTCGCCGGCGCCCGTCAGCTCCGGTGCCGGAGGGTTTGCGGGGACGGATCGGGGTCAGAAGAGGACCGGCGGGCGAGAGCACGGGTCCGGACGGTGGACATCCCCCCTTCACCGTCCGGGCCCGCGTCGCCGACCGGCCGTCCTGCTCGTCCTGGCCGCCGCGCGTCCGGCCGGCTGCCGGCTGCCGTCCCGGCGCCGAGCTCGCCGCCGCTCGCATCCTGGCCCGTGGTGCCCACCCGCTCCCCGCTGAGCAAGCCCCCACCCCCAGGGTGCCCGGCGCGCCTGACGCGCTTGCGTCCGCCGCAGCCGGCGGGGAAGCGGGGAAGCGGGGTGAGCCTGCGGATCGCCGCCGTGCCCGACCCGGCCGCGTCCACGCGCGAGGAACGGCTGGCGGCGCTACTGGAGGAGACCAGCCCGCAGGCCCGCCGGGCCCGGGTCGAGGCTGCGACGCGGGCGGTCCTGCCCACCCTGGAGCCCCTGCCGCCCGACGGGCGCCTGCCCAAGGGAGCCGTCGTCGCGGTGGCCGCCCTGGCGTAGGAGACCGCTGGCAGGCGGCCGTCCCCGTCCCGCCTGCTGCGGGAGGTCCACGACGCCGCGCGGCCCGCACGCGGGCCGCCACCCGGCAACGGACGTCACCGTCTCAGGGTGTGTCGGGGCCGGCCGCCGCAACCACCCCCATGGTGAACAGTTCCTGGTCCGGCAGCGGGCCGCTCTTCGGCCCCTCCTCTGGTGCGCAACGAGCTGCACAGCCGCATCATGACCGATGTCGGGTGCTCCTCCGAGTGGCGGACGGTGTGCCCGTACGAAGGCAGCGCGGAACTCTGCCCTCAGCGACACACGCGACCCGCGTCGTCGTCGCCTGAGGGGAGCAGCGGCAGTTTCGAGCCGAGCGGCGTGCCAACCCGCTCCCCGTCCGGCTCCGGAGCAGGAAGAGCAGCACCCGGGAGAGCACATGATCGACAGACTGCCGTCACCGCTGGTGAGAGGGCGGGCCCTCGCGATCGTCGACGGTGAGCACTATCCGGAGGTGGTGCGGGAAACGCTGCGCGCGCTGCCCTACCGGGTGGTGGGTGCC
This sequence comes from Kitasatospora sp. Xyl93, assembly GCF_055383135.1. Taxonomy (NCBI): domain Bacteria; kingdom Bacillati; phylum Actinomycetota; class Actinomycetes; order Kitasatosporales; family Streptomycetaceae; genus Kitasatospora; species Kitasatospora sp. Xyl93. The sequence goes on from NZ_AP029185.1 coordinate 8,631,757, forward strand.
CTGCTCGTCGGTGGGACGGAGAAGCTGAGGGAGGCCCCGGACTTCGGAGCACCGCTGCTGACCGGAAGTCTCGCGGACGCGGTGTCCGTCTGCGGGGCCGACTTCGTCCTCGACCTGTCGGACGAACCGGTGGTCGGCGGCCCGGAGCGGATGGCGTACGCGGCGCAGGCGATGGCCTGCGGAGTTCCCTACGCGGGGGCGGACTTCTGCTTCGAGCCGCCGCGGCTGGCTCCGTTCGCGCTGCCGTCCCTCAGCATCGCGGGCACGGGCAAGCGGATCGGCAAGACCGCCGTCAGCGGTCACAGTGCGCGCTTGCTGGCAGAGCGGTGGAAGGTCGTGGTCGTCGCCATGGGCCGCGGCGGGCCGGCCGAACCGGAGGTGGTGACCGACCCGCCCACCCTCACCGACCTGCTGGAGCTGTCCCGCTCCGGACAGCACGCCGCGTCCGACTACATCGAGGACGCGGTGTTCACCGGGGCCGCCACCGTGGGGGCCCGGCGCTGCGGCGGTGGCTTCGCGTCCGCTCCTTTCGCCTCGAACGTCGCCGAGGCGGCCGAGGCGGCGGCGAAGCTCTCGCCCGACCTCGTCCTGTTCGAGGGCAGCGGGACCGTCCTGCCGCCGGTGGAGGCACGCCGGCGCATCCTCGTCATCGGCGGCGGCCAGGATCCCGACCGGGTGTTCGGCTACCTGGGGGCGTACCGGCTCCTGGTCTCCGACCTGGCCGTGCTCACCCTCGCCGACCCGCAACTCGACGTCCGCGCCATGCGAGAGGCCGTCCGCCGGATCCGGGACGTGCCGCTGATCGCCGTCGCCCTGCGACCCCGCCCGGTCGCGGACGTGTCGGGGCGTCGCGTCGCGTTCTTCACCACCGCCGCGCCGCACGTCCTGCCCGGGATGGTCGACCACCTGCGGGCGAAGTACGGCGCCCGGGTCGTCCACGCCACGAACGCCCTCGCCGACCGGAACCGCCTTCGAGCCGAACTAGCCGACATCCAGGCTGAGTTGTACCTCGTCGAACTCAAGGCCGCCGCCGTCGACGTCGTTGCCGAACACGCTGAACGGCGCGGTGTCCCGGTCGTGTTCTGCGACACCGAGGTGGCTCCGCTGCCCGGCGAACCCTGCTTCGACCGGGCGGTCCTCACGCTGGCCACCGAGGCGATCGGCTGAGGTCCGGAAGGCCGGGGCGGCCGACCGCGACTGCGGTCGGCGGTCGAGGTCCCGGACCCCGGCCCGCTGCTCGCGATCGCGGCCGGCCCGACCGCCGCCGCAGACACCCTGTGGACCGCGATGATCAGCCGGCCCGACGTCGGCCTCGCGGCCGCCCGCGCCTACGGCCTGCCCTGGGAGCGCACCCTGCCGGCGGACGACCCCGGCGACCACTGGGCCGAAGTCGCCTCCGTCCTCGCCGACGCCTGCGACACCGGCGGCGGGAGGAGCCATGGGTTGGGGTGGTCGGCTGCCCAGCCCGGTGGTCGTGGCCGGTTCGCGTAGCCGGCGAGGAGCACGGCCAGGGGGGCGGGCAGGCGACGATCGCCGACGCGCTCCACGTCCTGCCCCCGTCCGAGTTCGGCGGGGCCCGGGACGAACGCGCCGCCATGCCGAAGAGGACCGACGCTCCGCTACGGGCTCGGCGCGCTACGGCGTCGTGGGCCCCACCCAGCCGGTGGGGACGTGGCCGAGGCGGACACGCTGGGGGTGGTGGCCGACGGCGATCGAGGCGGTCTTGCGGCCGGTCGCGAAGTCGATGGCGGTGACTTGGTCCGCGCCGCTCTCCGAGATCAGGCAGGACCTGCCGTCCCCGCTCACCGTCGCCCAGTACGGTTTGGACGCGGGCACCAGCGGCCCCTCCTGGAGGGTGGCGCGGTCGACCACCGTCGCGTAGTCGTCCACGGTGCCCGCGACGCAGATCCGGTCGCCCGACGGGCTCATCGACAGGCCGTGGTGGCGGGAGTCGTTGGGCCAGGTGGTGCGGTCGGTACTGGCGGCCGGGTCGAGCGGGAGGGTCTTCACCCGGGTGATCCGGTCGGCGGCCACGTCGTACTCCAGGAAGCCGTTGAAGAAGGACACCTGGAAGTAGAGCCGGGTGCCGTCCGGGGAGAAGACGGCGGGCCGGACGGCGTTGGAGAGGCCGCCGAGGCCGGCGTCGTCGAGGCGCTTGCGCAGGTCGATCTCGCGGATCGGGGTGAGGGTGACCGCGTCGACGACGGTGATGTGCCGGTCGCCCTTCGTCCAGTCCAGCCAGGGCGCGTCCAGGGCGGTTTCGACGTTGCCGATGGACATGTTCCACAGCTTCCGGCCGCCGTCGGTGAAGACGTTCTCGTGCGGCTTGTCCCCGGTGCGGAACGAGCCGAGTTCGGCGCCGGTGCGGACGTCCAGGACGTGCACGGTGTTGGCGGTGGAGGCGGAGACCGCCACCCGGGTGCCGTCGGGCGAGAGCGCCATGTGGTCGGCGCGGTAACCCGCCACGGGGAAGCGCCAGTTGACCCGCCCGGTGGCGAGGTCGAGGGAGACCACGTCGGCGAAGCTGGGCCGGGAGACGACCATGGCGGTGCCGTCCGGAGTGCTGTACATGTCGTCGACGAACTGGTCGTGGCCCTCACCGGGGCCGAGCCTGATGCCGAGGAAGTAGCCGAGCTTGACGGGGTTGAGGTAGATCTCGGCGAGCCGCTGGTCCTTGTCGGGGATGACGTTGATCCGTCCGACCTTGCTGAGGGCGCCGGAGGATTCGATCACGTCGGCGGTGCCGTCCCAGTTGTTGCCGACGAACATCACCTCCCGTAGCGTCGGGGCGGCTGCGGGGGCGGCGCTGCTGGTGGCGGCGGCCGGGGCGAGCAGGCCGAGCGCGAGCGCGAGGGTGCAGAGGGATCGGACGCCGAGTCGGCGCCGGGGGCCTGTCCTGGACATCGTCGCTCCTTCGTGGGGGTGGCACGACGGCTTGTGAGACGGTCTGTCAGCTTGCGCCATTCGACGGTAGGGAGGGCTTGGTCCGCTGGCAAGACGTCGGCGGCGGACGCGTTCGCGGCGAGGCCGTCCGCCCGTCGCCTTTCTCGCTTGCCGCTGTCCCGGTCCGCTCGCCGCGGTCCGGAGCCTGCACGCGGCCGTCCCGGCCCGGACTGCTCGTCGGCTGCTGCGCGCTGCCGGGGCCGGTCCCCGGCCGGGACCGCGTCGTGGTCCTGCTGCTGTTCGCTGCGAGCGGGCGGGCGGATGGCGCCGAAGACCTGGCCGTTCTCCTGGGCGACGTGCAGGGGGATCAGGCACCGTACGGTGCCGGCCTGTGCTCCGGCGACGAAGGAGGAGGCGGCGGGGCGCCGGGTGGCGGCGTTGATGTCCGTGGTGAGCACGGACGTGTCGAGCAGCGCGCGGCACAGGGGAGCGTGCTGGTCGAGGGTGTGCCGTCGAACCGGCGCCGGATCGGTCTTTCGCGCAGCGTAGTGCGGGTGCCGACGGGCCGGGGCGGGATTTGGCGGCCGCCCACCGGCAGGCCCCGCCCCCACCGCTCACCTGTGATGCGGCTTGCAGCCGGGCGCGGGTGCCGGGGTGCCGGGGTGCCGCGCCGAAGGTGCGCGGGTTGCTCGCCGGCATCGGCGGTGAGTTGCCCGGGCATGGACCGCGGTTCGTCGGCCGCCGCTGGGCGGGCGCTGCCCGGGCCGGCCGGGGCAGCGGTGGTTCCGGGCGGGCAACCCTTCGGTGTCCGGCCGCAGTTCGGCCTCGTGGTCGGCATCCCCTGGTAAGTCTACAGTTGTAGACTTGCGAAGGATGCTTCCGGCCCGCCGCAGCGGCGTGCGGGCGCGCGTGGCACGCCCAGGAGAGGGGAGACACGGGAATGGATCTCGAACTGGCCGGCAGGCGCGCACTCGTGACGGGTTCGAGCGCGGGGCTCGGCGAGGCCACGGTGCGGCTGCTGGCGGCCGAGGGGGCGGCGGTCGTGGTGCACGGGCGGGACCGGGAGCGCACCGAGGCTGTCGCCCGGCGGATCCGTGAGGCCGGTGGAACGGCCCACGCGGTCGTCGGCGACCTCGCCGACGACGACGGCGCGGCCGAAGTCGCCCGCGCCGCCACGGCGGACGGTCCCGTGGACATCCTCGTCAACAACGCGGGCTTCTACCGGCACCTGTCCTGGGCCGAGGCCACCCCCGAGGAGTGGCGGCGCACCTACGACGTCAACGTCGTCTCGGGCGTGCGCATGATCCGGCACCTGGTCCCCGCGATGCGCGCACGCGGATGGGGACGGGTCGTCACCATCGGCGGGGGACTCGCCTCCCAGCCCACCGACGCCCTTCCCCAGTACAGCGCCACCCTGGCCGCCCGGCACAACCTCGCCGTCTCCCTGGCGCGCGAGCTCAAGGGCACCGGCGTCACGTCCAACACGGTGTCCCCCGGGGCGATCCTCGTCGACGCCACCCGGGACCTCCTCACCGGCATCGGACCTGGCCACGGCTGGGGCGAGACCTGGGAGGAGATCGGGCCCAACGCGGTGCGGGCCATCGCCCCCAACGACCAGGAACGCTTCGGCGAACCCGGGGAGATCGCCGCAGCCGTCGCCTACCTGTGCAGCGCCCAGGCCCAGTACGTCAGCGGGGCGACCATCCGCGTCGACGGCGGACTCATCCGCTCCGCCTTCTGAGCACCCGCCTTCTGAGCACCTGCCGTCCGGGCACCCGGCGCCCGCCAACTCCGGCGGCCCGGGCGGCTCCAGCAGCTCGGGCGCCTCCACGCGGCTTCAGGCGGCTCCGGCCGGGCGGGATCACCCGCGGGCGCCACCGGGAGCGACGAGCGGTTGCAGCATGTCCGCGAGCAGGTCGGCCAGACGCCCGTCGTCGGCGGCGGCGAGCGCGGAGGTGCCGACGACGCTGCGCAGCAGCCATGTCCCGGCGACCAGGGCGAGAGCGAGCTGGGCGCGCACGTCCGCGTCCGGTCCTTCCAGCAGGCCCGCCAGGCGGGCGCCCACGTGGGCCTCCACGCCCCGGCGCATGATGCCGGCCGCCTCCGGGTCCGGGGCCGAGCGCAGCAGCAGGAGGAACGGGTCGAGCCGCTCGGCGCCCGCGGCGGTGCGCTCGGCGAGGGTGCGGGCGATGGCGTGTGCCAGGGCGGCGGGTTCGTCGCCGACGACGGTCGGCGGGGCGAAGGCGCGGTCGACGGCCTGCGTGAACAGGCCTTCCTTCGAGCCGAAGTAGCGGTTGATCATCATCGCCGTCACGCCCGCCCGCTCGGCGATCTGCCGTACCCCGGCCGCGGCGTAGCCGTGCTCGGTGAACTCCACGACCGCGGCCGCGAGGATCGCCTCGCGGGTCGCGGCACCGTCGCGTCTGCGGGCGGGGGGTGCGCTGGTCATGGCCAGGAGCATACGGGGCCGGGGGTGCGCGGCCTCGCGGCCTGCGTCCGGCCGCGGCGCCGCGGGGGGCGGGGTGGTGCCGTATCGAGGGGGCCGGCTTCGGACGGCCCCCTCGACACGTTCTCCCTCGGGGCCTACCCCATCGTGAGCAGGGCGAGAGGAACGGCGGGGCCAGGCTGCGCATCGTCTCGCGGCCGTCGTCGATGTCCGCAAGCGTGATGTGGAAGGCGTCGGCCATGAAGAGCAGTTGCACGGCGGTGGTGGTCTGCTCCGCCGGGGTCGGGTTCGGTTCGGACAGCCACCGTGTCTGCCCCCGCTGCGCGGCCGGGGCCGGACCCCGGCCCCGGCCTTCCTGGCGCAGGATTGCGCCACGCCCCTGACAGCGGTACCGGCCTTTCCCAGCGGGAGAACGCCGCGCCCGTACAGGGCGCTCGGTGACCTCGCGTCGCACGGCATGGTCGCCTCGGACGGCAACATCAAAACCGAGGACCGGGCGGTTGGTCGCCGCCGCCGGGTCGGACACGGCCGCGGCGGTGCTGGGGGTGGTCCGCGCGCAGAGGGCCGCCACCGCCCGGAGCGCCCAGCACGCGAGGCGGTCGGTAACCGCCTGCGGTGGGGCGGACCGGGGTGAGCGGGATTCAGTTGTGGGCGCCGAATGCCTTCCGAAGGAGTTCGCTGAACTCGGCGGGGTGCGTGGTCAGGCCGGTGTGCCCGCCGGGGAAGTGCTGGAGTTCCGTGCCGAGACGCTCGGCCAGGAAAGCGGCCGAGCGATAGGGCAGCTCGCCGCGTGAGTCCTGGCCGCCGACCAGCACGAGCCGGTCCGACAGCGCCTCCAGTCGGTGGATGTCCGGGGAGTAGGCCATGAAGTCGGGCACGATGCTACCGAGGAAGTACGGCAGGTTGGCCATCGTCCGTTCGGCCCGTGCCGCCGCCTGTGGCGGGAGTGTGATCTCGGCCTTCGGTTCGGTGGTGTCGCCGTCCTTCTTCAGGCCCGCGGCGAATTCGGTCATCGCCGGCATCAGCCCCTGGGTGTGGAACACCTCCTGTACTCGTGCGATGAGCGCGCGGTGTTCGGCCGCGTCCGGCAGGACCTCCACCACCGGCGGCTCGTGCGCCACCACGCGTTCGAGGCGTTCGGGATGGGCGGCGAGCAGATGCAGGGCGGCGATCGCGCCCGAACTTGCGCCGAACACCCGGGCGGGCGCACCGGGCGACAGCAGGTCCAGCATCCGGAGCGCGTCGTCGGCGTGCTCGGCCACGCGCTGGTCGGCCTCGGGGTCGTCCAGCGGGCTGCGGGACATGCCGCGCGGGTCGTAGGTCGCGACGGTGTGCTCGGCGGCCAGGTCGTCGGCGATGCCGTCGAAGGACGCCGCGTCGCCCGCCCCTCCGGGGATCAGCAGCAGGAGCGGGCCCTGGCCGCGTACTTCGTAGTGCAGGGTCGCGCCATCCACGCGCAGGCTGCCAGTGGTCGGGTCGGTCATGCCGAGTCTCCTTCTCGGGACGGGGGCCAGTGCTCCAGGAGGGTGTGCAGGGCATCGAGGGCGCGGGCCCAGGACTGCTCGGGCGAACGCTCGTGCGCGAAGCCGCCCGCGGCCTCGAGGGCGACGAATCCGTGGAACGTGCTGCGCAGCAGCCGGACCGCGTCGGTCAGGTCGGGTTCGGTCAGTCCGTAGCCGCGCAGCATGCTGTAGGTCAGTTCGACCGCGCGCCGTGGTCCGGGCGCTTTCGCGGCCAGCTCAGGGTCGATCTGGATCGGGATCTGGGTTGCCGTGTAGCGGCCCGGACGCTGGTGGGCGTACTCCCTCCAGGCGTTCGCGAACGCGACCAGTGCGTCCTTGCCCGCCAGCCCGGCGGTCGCCTCCGCGATGCGGATCGTCTTCTCGTCCGCCGCCAGCAGCGCGATCCGTCCACGCAGATCCTCCAGGTTGCGGACGTGCGCGTAGAGGCTCGCGTCCTTCACACCCAGCCGCCGCGCCACCTGCGCCATGGTCACCTGGTCGAGCCCGATCTCGTCCGCCAGCTCGGCGCCCGCGATCGTCACCCGCTCCGCCGTCAGCCCGGCCCGCGCCATGCGCCCTCCTCAAGGTTTCCTAATGCCTCTAGTTATAGACTAGGGCCCCAAGGAAAGCAAGGTCGGGGCATGTTCACCGGGGCGTCCAGGAACTGCAGCGCGCCGGCCATCTGGATCGAGGAGCGCGCCGTTGCGTGTACCGGTGCTCCCGGCCGGGCGCGTCGACTGCGGCCGCGCGTCCCCCCTGGACAAGGGACCCGCACCACCGCACCGCGCCCTCTCCTGGTTGCGCCGGGGGGACCGCACCGTGCGGCGGCGCACCGGATTCGCAGGGGGCTTGTACCTTGTCATCCTGTTCGGGCACGGAGGACCCGAGCAGCTCCAGCGCATGGTGCCGAGCATCGAGCGGCACCCGGCCATCGCGCAGGGGCGGCCCGAAGCTTCCGCAGCCGTACCTGCCTGGATACGGCTGCGTTCGGCGCCGGACACCGCACCGGGCCTCGTGCCCGGACTTCATCCGAGCCATGTGATCGCCAGGCCAGTGGCAAGAATCGGGATGAAGGTTGGCGTGATCTTGCGACGAACCGGGGCGCCTCTCCTGTCACGATATTCGCACCGGGGAACGGCGTTCGCGCAGAGGGGGATTCGCTGCCCGTACCGCTTCCCGGGGCCGGGCGCCTGCCCGGCAGGTATTCGATCTCTGGGGGATTCATGAAGCTGTCCCGCGTGGCACTCGTGGTGGCCACCGGCGCGCTGGCGCCCCCCTGCTGCTGTCCACTCCGGCCCTCGCGGCCACCGGTATGTCCTCGTCGTCCGGCACCGCCGTCGTCGCGACCACCGATGCCGACTCGCCGTACGACACGATGTCGGAGGACGACCTGCGGATCGCGATCCTGCGCATCATCGCCGACCCCGCCACCGGCAGGGGCGTCAACCGCGAGGCGCAGAAGGCGCTCGACGGTACCGTCGACGACCTGCGGTACTTCCTGAAGACCGGGCGCTGGATCGCGCAGGACGAGGACAACCTGGTCGCGATCGCGACGATCCTCGCCGATCCCACCTCCGGCAAGGCCGTGAAGCGCGAGGCGCAGAAGGCGCTCGACGGTACCGCCGCGGACCGCACGTACTTCCTGCAGACGGGCCTGCGGCTCGCCCAGGCCGAGGACGACCGCGTGGCGATCATGCGGATCGTCGCCGACCCGGCGAGCGGTGACGCGCTGCGCGCGGCGGCGCTGAAGGCCTTCGAGGGCACTCCCGAGGAGATGCGGTACTTCCTGGAGGTCGGCCGGTACAACGTCTGACCGGTCAGGCGGCACGGGGCAGGGGCGGCCCGCACCACTCGGTGCGGGCCGCCCCTGCCATGCTGCTACGGCAGGGGCGCCACCTCACGCTCGCCGACGTGAGGGGCGCGGCCATCGACGTACGTCCGCAACCCCCACCCCGTCGGCCAGGATCGCCACCGCACGGATCGGCCGGACTGCGCTGGCCGCTGGCTCCTGGACCTGGGCCCGGGCGTGGGAGGAGGTCGTCGGCCCCGACATCGCCGGGCACGTCCAGCCCGTGGAGTTCGACAAGGCCACCGGGACACTGGCCCTGGTCGCGGACTCCGCGGCATGGGTGCAGCAGGTGAGGTGGCTCGGCGGGCAGTTGGCCCGGCGCCTGGACCACGGGTGGTGCTGCTCCACGACGGCCCGCCTGGCCGTGACCGGTGCGATCGCCCGGACGGCGTGCGGCACGCCCTGTCCGGCCGGTCCGGATGAAGAAGGCGGACCGGCCGGGTGCTGCGCCGGGAGTTCCTGGATGGGCTCAGCCTCGGCGAGGACGCGCTTCCCGCCCGGTGAAGGGCCGGTCGTGGCCACCGCGCGGTTGGGCCGCCACCCTGGCCTCCCCGGGACGGCGACTGCCGGGAGCATGAGCTCGTCCCCGCCGCCGTCGTTCCGGCTCGCGGGCGGGATGCCGCCGACCGGCGCCGTGGCTCACTGCGGCGGGCCGGGGTTGCGCTGGCGGTACTCGCCCGGTGCGCCGGTTGAGGCCGGGCCCTCGTCGGTGCCGGCGACCCGCCAGGAATCGGGGTCGGGCCGGCGGCCGTCGGGTTCCTGGCCAAGGGCGGCGCGGGGCACCGGCTCGGGCGGCCTGGTTCGGGCGGCCCGCCGGCGCCCGCCCCAGACGAACGCGCCGATCAGGGCTGCGGCGATCAGCACGGCGGGCAAGATCAGCACGAGCAACGGGGGGCCGCTGGACGTCTGCGCCAGCAGGGACGGCGTGTCGAGCACCGGGTTCTCCTCAGCAACGGGGGAAGCCGCGCGCGAGCACGGCGTGGTCCCCGGGCGCTTGCCCGAAACGACCGGGTGCATGCGGCCCACCTGCCCCGATCAGGTGGCGGCGCGGCCGGAGGCGGTTCGCACCGCCAACGCCGCGCTGTGTCCGTGCCAGCCGTGCCGGGGCTCGATCGGCGGAGGAAGGCCGGCTCGGAGCTGGAGCTGCGGGAGAAGGCCTGGCCGGCTGCCGGACCAGCCGGAGGGCGCCGCCCGTCTTGACCCTGCCGCCGACGTGGAGGTCCAGCGTGGCGGCGACGGGGCACGAGGTCGGATTGCCGCCGGCGAGCCTCGGCTGCGGCACCCATGGGCCGGACCAGACCCTCCTGGTGGCGGCCGCGCGGGCGTGGGACGGCGCCCTTCTGCCTGTGCCCTGCGCTGCGGTGGCGCGCTGGTCTGCGCCCCGGATGACCCGTGGTGGGAGGACCGGGTGTTGCACGCCAAGCTCTACCCGGCGAAGGGCCGCACGTGTGACCTGTTGGTGTGACTCTTCTCAGTGAAGGCGTGAGGCCTTGTCGTAGGCCTCACGGACGTTCGAGGGAATCCGCCCATGGTCGTTCACGACCATGCCGCGGGTGCGGGCCCAGTGCCGTACCGCCTCGTCCTCCGGTTGCGCCTCGTCGCGCTTGCGGGGCCGCACGGGCGTGCCCGGGCCACTCCAGTCCCCGGTGGGGACTCCTTCGAGCAGGTCCGCCGCCTGCTGGAAGAAGGCGGCCAGCGACGCCCAGACGCCTTCGTCGGGCAGGTAGTACTCGGCCCACGTGCCGACCGTCCCGTTAGCTGTGTCCAGGAACGTCCCGTACAGGCCGTCGCGCTCCGCTGCGATCGGGACCCACTCCGGGCGCCACGACGGGCAGTCGGGATCACCGGAACTCCGCTCCGCGGCGAGCTGGTGGAGGTAGACCCGCTCGATGTCTCCGAGGCCGAGCAGAAGATGACCGCCGGGAACGGGCACGTCGCACCCTCGCTCCACCAGGGTCTCGCGGGGCTCGGCCAGAAAGCCGGTGTCCAGATCCTGCGCGAGGAGCCACTGCCGCAACTCCGCCGGCAGCTCCAGGCCCATGCGCACCTCGGCCCGGTCGATGGCCTCCAGGGTCCCCGGCCTGCCGAGGGCGGCGACGATCCCGGGATCGTAGTGTTCGAGCCATGAGGTGAACCGCGCCCAGGCCGCCCGAACGTCTCCTGCTCCGTCCACCGGAGGTCCCCTCAGTCGAGCGACAGATGATCATGCATGGGACGACCGTAGACGGGACCACGGACAAGGACAGCGGCCTGGGACAAGCCCGGGTGCGCGACGCTGCTGCCGGGCCCCAGCGGCCGCCGTCCTCCCGCCCGTGCCCGCCTGCCGCCGTCCGGCCTGGCAGCTGCGCGCTGCTGTACGGTCGGTCGACGTCGTCCGTGCGCCCCCGCTCCGCTGCAGGCATCCCGGCCGGGTTCAGCGCTCGCTGTTCCGCCCCGCGCCGGTCGCTGGCTGCCGTCCGGCCGCTGCCGTCGTGCCTCCGCCGTCCTGGTCGCCGACGAGAGCGGGGCCGCGGTGGTGGCCACCGACCTGCTGCGCCGGCCGTCGATGGGTTCGGGGCGATGACCGGCCATTATCCGGCTTACGGGCTGGCTTCCTGAGCAGCGATCACCGCTCAGTCCCAGACGGGCTCGCCTCGGTGCGTTGTCGTGGACAGCACTTCGCAGCCCATGCTGCGGATGGCCGCGAGAAGGGTTGATCGCACGCGACCTTCGTCTTCGGGTGGGAAGGCGACGCGGATCTGGTGTCCGTAGGCCGTCTCGTAGGTGAGCCTCCAGCCGAGCTCGGTGGCGTCGAAGTGGTCCTGACGGTCGCCCTCTTCGTTGTAGCCACCCCGGTCTGCGGTGGGGGACAGGGCCTGCTGGAGGATTCGAAGGCGCTCGGAGTAGGTCCGCTGGCCGTCCGTGAGCTTGATGTAGACGTGGCTGAGCGCGCGGAGCGGTTCGAACCATGGGTCCGTGACGTGCTCGTTCGCAGCGAAGACGCTGGTGTTGAGCCGTCCGCTCAGCCACCCGTGGAGGAAGCCGACCGCGCTGGTCTCGTGGGCGTCGTAGTACCACCCGCGCGGGTTCCAAACGACGACGGTCCAGGTGTCCGGGTGGCCGTCGGTTACCCAGCACAGCCGGTCGCCGTTGTCGGTGGCAGCCCATTCCAGGAGGCCGCCGGCCTCCGGAAAGTAGGGGTAGGGGCACTTGTCCGGGTTCGCCTCACGGAACGGTCGCTCGTTCTCCAGCAGCTGCCGGGCGAACTGGAGCAGGTGATTGCGGCTGCCGAACGGAGTGAGGGGGGTGATGAAGTCGACGAACTGACCCGAGCCGTAGGAACCGATGAGGGACTTGAAATCGGAGGGAAGTTCGAGGCCGAGGGTGCTCTCGACCTGCGTCCAGTCGCCGCTCGCGTTGACGGGGTTCGTCGGTGGGGGGACCAGGGCGACCAGGTCGTCGATCGTCGTCATACGGGCGAGGCTATCGAGGAGGAGCCCTTGTCCCGTCAGGTGGGGTGGATGTGGGGAGGTATCTGCCCCACCGTTGCCGGCCTGGGCACGACCTACCCACCTGAGCGTCTGCGGTCCGGGCTTTGGGCTGTCCGGACAGCCGGCTCGTGACCGGTCCTGTCCGGTGGCAGCCTGAGCCCAGCCCGGACGCACGCCTGTCCTCCTGCACTGAGCGAAGGCACACCACGGCGGCCGGGCGCGGCTCGCCCCCAGGAAGAGCACCCAGGCTTCATGCCTACCAGCGGCCGTTCGGACCCCCTCACGGTGACGGTATCCGAACGGCCCATTTCATCAACCGCTGATCGACCTCCCCTGAACACGCACACCAGGTTCAGGCACAGCCACTGAGCTTGTTCTTTAACCTCGGTACCCTGGATGCCGGCGTCGTCAAGGTAGTGCCAGTGGACGGGGCATATCGCAGTGATCGAGTCCGTCAGGTACCCGTCGCAGTGCTCTGGCTGCGGCTCAGAGATGGAGTGCGTCGGCGTTCAGGCGTTGGTCGGGCGAAGGCTTGAATGGGACATCGGCTACCACTGCTCCGTCTGCGGAGACGCGTTGTACGAGTGCGGGCCAGGAGGAAGCGACATACCGGATGACCTGCGTCAGCGTCTTCTGGCTGAGCACGGCGAGGCGAGGCTCGTACTCAGTGATCCTCTCGCCAGTCCGGTCCTCGTGATGAAGGTTCTTCGCGCCGAGCTGGGCGGGGACCTGGCACAGGCGAAGGGGGCGTTCCAGCAGATCCGGGCGGGCGCGTTCGCAGGGACGATGCCCGAGATGGTTCTTTTCGTCCATCGGCTGCGTGCCGCTGGCGTTGAGGCGAAGGCGGAACGTCCGCAACGGTCTGACGAGGCCTCAGCTCGTGGCTGATCACGGGTTCTAACGTTCTCCGGACAGCGGAGCACCCTTGGGGTGATCATGTGCGCTGTCGAGACGCTGGTGATCGAACCAAGGCTGTGATGGTGAGTCTGCTGGACAATGCCGCCCGTATCGAGGTGGTCGAGCGCACGCCCGCCGGCACGCGAGAGACTACGAACGCCTCGTCCAGCACAGCGAGTCGTTGATCACCTGGGCGGCCATCACCCTGATGACCAGGCGAATCACCCAACGGCAGTCCCGCAGGAAGAACCAACCACCACCCCGCGAAGCCCAGCGGGACTGATCGTTCTGGCGACCGGTCGACCGAACGCCCTCCGGACCTCCCGGAGAACCGGCCGACGCCACTCTCCCACGGCTACTGACCGCCCGCCGGCAAACCGCCAGCCCTGCCGCCAGAACCTGGCTCAACTGGTGCGGTGTCGGTTCGTCCGTGGCGCCCTCAGACGGGCGACCGTCTGACGGGCGGCCTCGCGGTGGTCTGGGCGGGGCGCCGGCACACGGGGGCCGGCCAGGTGCTTGCCGGTGAGTGACTTGGCGCCGACCGCGGTCCAGTCCGCGCGACGCACCACGGCAACGTGCCCTTCCACATGGGCTTTGTGGTCCTTCCAGTCGTCGGCCGGCGCCATCAGGACACGAAGATCCTGATCGTTCAGCCACTCAAGGCCGAGAATCTGGCGGCCGAGATGATGCTCGATGAGCGACGGGGTGATGCCGGTCTTCAGATGGACGAGCAGGAGCTCCCCCTCGAAGCAGTAGCCACCGTCGTACTCACCGGATCCCACCACGAGGAGGGGAATTGTCGGATGGAAGGCCATTGCGTTCACCGGGTACTGCGAGCGCAGGAGCCAGCGGCGCCGGGCGCGATCGGTGACGTGGAAGACGCCGACCGTATTGGCCTCGTCGAACTCGTGCGCGCCAGCCACGGCAACCATGCGTCGCCCCTTGTCCGCGACGGCCAGGATGGGATCGCCGATCTCGGCGAAGGGGTCGCCGGGGGCATCGCCGACGGCGGGAAACGAAGTCACACCGAGAATCTTCGCAAGGATCCAAACGACCTATGCAATCGGGCTTTCCTGAGCCTGTTCGATTCCTGATCTGGGCTGATGCTCGACGGCGGATCGAAAGCAGGTACTCAGCTTGCCGTTTAACCTCTGGCGGAGCCCCAGTGACGTGGGTACGTTCCTGGCGGTGACTTCGATGGAGATGCAGGGCCTCGTGTCGATGACCGATGGAGCGCAGTTGCGCTGGAAGGCGTTGGGGGACACGGCTCGGCGGCCAGCCGTGGTCTTGCTCCATGGTGGTCCCGGTCTGCCGGACTATCTGGGTGATATCGCCCCCATGGTCGCGGACCTTGCGCCTGTGTACTGGTACGACCAGCGTGGAACGGGTCGATCTTCCTGGCGGGGTCGTCATTCCTTCACTCGGCATGTCGAGGATCTCGCCGAGCTCCTCGACGTGTGGCAGGTGCCCGAGGCCGTGCTGATCGGGCACTCCTACGGCACCAATCTGGCGAGTCGGTTCTGTCTGCGGCACTCTGACCGGGTGGTGGCCATGCTGCTGATGTGCGGGCCGTTCGTCGGTGATTGGCGTACCGGGGACCGAGCAGAACGCGACCGCCGCATGTCCTCAGCCCAGCGGGAGCGGCTCCGCGAATTGGAGGATCTGCCGCATCGCTCGGAAGAGCAGGAAGTCGAGCTGCTCACGTTGGCCTGGTTCGCCGACCACTCCGATCCGGAACGAGGGTGGCGCTGGGCAGCCCAGGCTGCTCGGCGGCGTCGACCGGTCAACTGGTCCATGAACGCCGAACTAGGTTTGGAAGGGCGCGCCGATCCGCTCGATGATCACCTTGCCGAGTTGCGTGCACGCCTGCCTGCGCGGGTGGAACTCCTCGGCGGGGTTGACGATCCCCGTCCTGTGTCGGCGCTTGAATCACTCGCGCTCCTGCTCGCTGTCCCGCTGACCCGGATTGAGGGCGCAGGCCATGAGCCCTGGCTGGAGCAGCCCGATGTTGTGCGTGCGCACCTTCGGCGATTCGTGCAAGGCGCCGTGGGCACATAGGGCTTCGACAGGCTCGCTGGCTGGCTTGTCCCCGGCTGTCCGGCTTCGAATGCCGCATCGAACGCGATCACCCACATGGGTGTTCGTCGGACGTGGGCGCGGCCCTCACGTGATCCTGAACTCGACCAAGAGATAAAGGACTTGATGCTAAGGTCGCAGTGATGGCTGTGGTAGGGCAAGGTGTGCGGGGCGAGCCGTTCGCGGAACTGTCACGCTTCCGGGGAGTCTTCTACGACTGCCTGACCGGACGGCGCGACGCCCTGTTCGAGCTGGCCGACGCGGTGCTGTGCAGCGACGGGCCGGTGAAGAGCCTGGTGGACCTGGCGCTGGCGCCCGAGCACCGGCGCGGGCACGGTGCGCTGAACAAGGGCCGCCTCGACGTCGACCGGCTGCGGACCGAGCTGGCCGGCCTGTCGCTGCCCCGCGCCGCCGACGGCCGACTGGTGCTCGCGGTGGACGTCTCGCCTTGGCTGCGGCCGGACGCCCAGACGTGCCCGGACCGCTCCTTCTGCCACACCTACGGCCGTGGCGAAGCCAAGCACCAGATGATCTCCGGCTGGCCGTACTCCTTCGTGGTCGCACTGGAGACAGGCCGCACGTCATGGACGGCGGTCCTCGACGCGGTGCGGCTGGAGCCCGGCGCCGACCTGGCCGCCGTCACCACAGCCCAACTCCGCGTCGTGATAGTCCGGTTGATCGGCGCGGGGCAGTGGAAGGCCGGTGATCCGGAGGTCCTGGTGGTAATGGACGCCGGCTACGACGCCCCGCGCATCGCCCACCTGCTCGGCGACCTGCCGGTGCAGGTCCTGGGCCGGCTCCGCTCGGACCGGGTGATGCGCCGCCCGGCACCGACCCGGGCCGAGTGGCACGCGGCTCACCCGGCCGGGGGCCGGCCGCCCAAGCACGGCGGCGAGTTCGTCTTCGGCGACCCCGCCACCTGGGGCGCCGAGCAGGCGGTTACCACCACGGCCACCCGCCGCTACGGCACCGCCGTCGCCCGGGCCTGGGACCGGCTCCATCCCCGGCTGACCTGCCGCGAGGCCTGGCTGGACCATGACGACGAGCTGCCGCTCCTCGAAGGCACGGTGATCCGCCTGGCCGTCGAGAAGCTGCCCAGTGGCGGGGTGAATCGGCCGGTCTGGCTCTGGTGGTCGCGCACCGGCGCCGGCCCGGCCGACGTCGACCGCTGCTGGCAGTCCTTCCTCCGCCGCTTCGACCTGGAGCACACGTTCCGCCTGCTCAAGCAGACCCTCGGCTGGACCCGCCCCCGCCTACGCGGCTCGGCGGCAGCCGACCGCTGGACCTGGCTCGTGATCGCCGCCCACACCCAGCTCCGCCTCGCCCGCTCGTCGCCGACCTCCGCCACCCCTGGGAGAAGCCGGCAGAACCGAACAAGCTGGATCAGCTGCGGCGCCAAAGGGTCGCTAGCTGTACTGACCACAGAGGTTAGTGACGGGGTTCACGACCGGGTGATCTTGAAATGAGTGAGGGCCTTCTGGCTCGGTGTGGATTGCGACATCTGCACCGGCACCAGAAAGGCCCTCATGCCCCACCGTAACGCACCGCTGACCGAGACGGGACGCCTGCGTCTGGCCCGCTGCGTGGTCGAGGACGGCTGGCCGCTGCGGCGGGCCGCCGAACGCTTCCAGGTCTCGCCGACCACGGCCAAACGCTGGGCGGACCGCTACCGCGCGCTCGGTGAGGCCGGCATGAGCGATCTCTCCAGCCGCCCGCATCGCAGCCCGCGCCGCCTGCCGACGCGCACCGAGAGGCGGATCGTCAAGATCCGCGTCCTGCGCCGCTGGGGACCGGCACGCATCGCCTACCCGCTCCGCCTGAACCCAGCCACCGTGCACCGGGTCCTGGTCCGCTACCGCCTCGCCCGCCTCGCACACCTCGACCGTGCCACCGCCCGCCCGGTGCGCCGCTACGAACGCGCCACACCGGGCGAGTTGGTCCACGTCGACATCAAGAAGCTCGGCAACATCCCCGACGGAGGCGGCCACAAGGTGCGCGGCCGCGCGGGCAGCCCGTCGCACTCGGGCGTGGGCTACAGCTACCTGCACAACGCCGTCGACGACCACTCCCGCCTGGCCTACAGCGAGATCCTGCCCGACGAACGCAAGGAGACCGCAGCCGCATTCCGGGCCCGGGCGAACGAGTTCTTCACCCGGGCCGGGGTCACGGTCCAGCGCGTGCTGACCGACAACGGAGCCTGCTACCGCTCACACGCCTGGCGCGATGCCCTCGCCGCCGAAGGCATCGCACACAAGCGCACCCGGCCCTACCGCCCGCAGACCAACGGCAAGGTCGAACGCTTCAACCGCACCCTGCTCGACGAGTGGGCCTACGCCAGGCCCTACCGAACCGAGCAGGAACGCCGCGACGCCTTCACCGACTGGCTCCACACCTACAATCACCACCGCGGACACACCGCGCTCGCAGGCAAGCCGCCCGCCAGCCGCGTCCCCAACCTCACTGGTCAGTACAGCTAGCCGGCCCGGCTGGACCCGGCGTGGTGCGCTACCGGAAGGCCCGGGCGAGGGTGCAGGCGACGGTTGCCACCGGGGGCAGGAAGCGGGCTGCGGCCTCCCCCAGCAAGTGGGCCTGCAGGGCCCGTTGGTGGGCGGCGCCGACGAGCAGCAGGGCCGCGGCGGACGGGTCCAGCGCGGCAGGGAGCCGGCCGGTTGCCTGGCGGGCCCGGACGGCGTCGGCGACCGCCCCGAGGGCGAGGTGCGGGCCGACCTCTCCGCCGCGTTCGGCGAGCAACCCGCGCAGCTGGGCGTCGGACTGGACGGCGCCCAGGATCGGCATGATCCGGCGGTAGAACCGTTCGAGGCGGGCGAGCAGGGCGGCGAGGTCGGCCTCCAGCTCGGCGCCGGGGTCGGCCTCCGCGGCCCCCGGGGCGGTCGCGGTCCCCGCGGCCCCGGCGGCGGTTCCGGACGCGGGCCCGGCGGCACCCTCCGGCGCGCCGAGGACGGCCGTCGCGTCGGCGAACGCGGGCAGGTGCAGTCCGATGACGGCCTGGAGGAGGCCCAGCCGGTCGCCGAAGTGGTAGAAGATGCTCGACTCCGCGACGCCCGCCCGGCGGGCGATCTCCTTGGTGGACAGCGCCAGCCCGGCCTCCCCGAGCGCCTCCTCGGTCGCCTTGAGCAGCGCCTCCCGCACCCCGGTCGAGGGCCGACCGCTTCGCGCCTGAGCCATCTCCGGCCTCCGTCTCTCCCTGTCGCCCCGACTTCTTGAGTAATTGCTCAGGAACAGGTTAACTTACTGATGGATCGCTCAGTAAGTCGCTCGGCGATCCGTTCGGATCCGTCTCGGGAGGGGACCCATGACCACCGTCGAGTACCGCAAGAACGCCGTTCGCCGCCTCTACAAGGCCCTCGAAGCCGGCGACGTGGACGTCGCCGACGAGCTGTTCACCGCGGACTTCGCCACCAGCGAGGGCAAGCATCAGAACGTGCGGGGCCCGCAGGGCTTCAAAGACGCCATCCGAGAGGTGCACGCCACCCACACCGACCCGTCGTTCGAGATCCTCGACCTGCTCGGCGAGGGCGACGACGTCGTCGTCCGCTGGCGCATGACGGCCACCCACACCGGCCCGCTGATGGGCGTCCCGGCCACAGGCAAGCGCGTCAGCACGGAGGCCTTCGCCCTGTTCCGCTTCGTCGGCGACCGCATCAGCGAGCGGCACGCCGTCATCGACCGGCTCGGCCTGGTGCAGCAGCTCAAGGGGGAGTGACCCGGACACCGCCCACACCGCCGACGGGCGGCGCACGTCCGGCTGATCTGCCAGCAGTCCGGTTGCGCCGCCCTGGCCCCGCCTCGCTGCTCAGAGGCCGGCCGGGACGACCTGCTGCGCCGCCGTCCCGGGCCTGCTGCGCGCCCCTGCTCGGCCGCCGCCGTCCTCGCCCCGGGCCCGCTCCGCGGTCGTCCGGTCCGCCGGCCTCTCCCGGGTCCGCAGGCCCTGCCCAGGTGCTGTCGCGTCCCTTGTCCCCGCTCGGACCGCTGTCGCCGCCCGTTCCCAGCGCGGATGCCCCCCGGATCCCCCTTCCTCGGCCCGGGCCGCGAGAGCACGACAGCACCACTTGCTCCCCCCCCCCCGCCCCCACGGCCCGGCGCAGCCGGAGCCCACCCCGGCCCTGCTCGGCGCCGCTCGGCTTCGCTCGGCGCCGTCGGTTGTCGGTGGCCGTGGTTAGGGTGACGATCATGAATCTGACGGCAGTGATGATCACGGTGGATTGTGCGGAACCGCAGGAGCTGGCCCGGTGGTGGGCCACTGCGTTGGGAGGGCAGATCGCCCAGGACCACGGCGACTTCGTCATTGTCAAGGCCGAGCCGGTGGCACTGGGTTTCCAGCGGGTGGCCGAGGAGCGGCGGGGCAAGAACCGGGTGCACGTCGACTTCGCTGCCGCGCCCGGTACGAGCCTGACGGCGGAGGTGGCGCGGCTGGTCGCTCTGGGTGCAGTGTCGTCGGCGAGCACAGCGTCCCGGGCCTCACCTGGACCGTGCTGCAGGACCCGGCCGGCAACGAGTTCTGCGTCCACTGAGAGCAGTGCCACCGTGCTGGTCGCAGCCGTTCGGCGATGACTGCGACCAGCACGGCCGACCACGGTGGACGGCCGTGCTTGCGCTCCCCGTCCCCGGGCACCGAGGCGCCGGGCGCGCGGCCACGACCGGTCGCTCGGGCACGGCCGGTCGCCGGTCAGCGGACCGGGTCGCCCACCCCCTGGGGCCGACAGGCTCCCCGAGAGCCGCAGGCGACACCGTGCCCCCGCCAAGGGGCCGCCAGGCCCCACCTCCGTCTGCGGTTGAGGGCCAGTCAGGCACCGCTGCGCGGGGCGTCAGTGAGGGCCCGCCACAGAACCGGTGGTTACGGCTCGGGCCCCGACGCTGCGGTCCCGCACCGGGACCAGGGTGCCGTCCACGATCCACAGCCGCTCCACGCCCGGCACCGGGCGTGGAGCGGCCTCCAGCGCCAGGAGCGGGCCGAGACGCCGGACGATGCGAAATGCCCCGCACCAGACCTTCTGGAACAAGCTTTAGTAGGGCCCGTCTCCTTGATGAGCGGACAAGTAGCAGTGTTCCCCATCTGCGCTGATCATCGTCTTCGATGGCGAACGCACCGGCCCGCGCCTGCCGCGTCCAGTGGTCATCGATGCGGTTTCGGCCGCAGATTCGAGTGTCGGGGTGATGGCGTGGGCGAGTTGGACGCGGGAGTGGACGTCGAGTTTGCGGTAGACGCGGGTGAGGGTGGCCTCGACGGTTTTGACGCTGACGGTCAGGGCGGAGGCGATGTCGCGGTTGCTGGCGCCGGCGGCGGCGAGGCGGGCGCAGCGTTCTTCGGCACCGGTGAGTCGGGGGCGGGCGCCGGCGTCCGCGGAGCCGGGCTCCAGGCGGTGGAGGGCGTGGGCGGCGGCTTCGGCCCAGGGGTGGGCTCCGTGGGTGGTGAAGAGGTCGGCAGCCTTCTGTGCGGCGGTGCGGGCGCTGGCACGGCGGCGGGCGCGGCGTTCGGTGTGGCTGAGGGCCAGCAGGGTGCGGCCGCGTTCGATCGGGAGGTCGCGGAGGCGCTCGGCGGCGTCGGTGAGGCGGCGGGCGGCTGTGCCGTGGTCGCCGCGGGCGGCGTCCAGCAGGGCCCGGGCGCGCTCCAGGGCGGGCAGGACGGAGGTCCGGCCGAGCTCGGTGGCGGTGCGGTGGGTGTCGGCGAGCAGGTCGTCGGCCTCGTCGTGGCGGCCGACGGCGAGGAGGGCCTCGGCCAGGTCGGCGTGCCAGCGCAGGACGGACGGGTCGCGGACCTGCTGCCGCTCCTCCAGGGCGCGGACCTCCTCC
The DNA here is from genome assembly GCF_055383135.1 of Kitasatospora sp. Xyl93. Lineage (NCBI taxonomy): Bacteria > Bacillati > Actinomycetota > Actinomycetes > Kitasatosporales > Streptomycetaceae > Kitasatospora > Kitasatospora sp. Xyl93. Next base: position 8,652,691 of record NZ_AP029185.1, read on the forward strand.
AGCGCCTCCAGGGCCTCCTTCGGGCGGTCGGCGGTCAGCAGCAGGTGCCCGAGGGTGAACAGGTTGCGGGAGAGGAAGACCTTGTTGCCCTCGTGCCGGGAGGCGTCGATGCCCCGGCGGGCGTGGGCCAGGGCGGCGCCGGTGTCCCGGGCGGCGCCCTCGACGAGGGCTGAGGTGTAGCAGGCCGGCGCGGGTGACAGGGCCGTACGGTCGGTCAGGGTCTGGGCGCGGTGGGCGTAGTCGAGGGCCTTGGCGCAGCGTCCGGTGCGCAGTTCGGTCTCGGCGAGGCTGCGCAGGAGGTCGACGGTGGCTTCGGTGTCCCCGGTCCGTTGGGCTTGAACGAGCAGGGGCAGCAGGGTGGTGCGGGCTTGTTCGGGGCGGTCGTCGAAGAGGGCGTGGCGGGCGGCGAGGTGTTCGGGGGTGGTGTTGACGGTGACGGGTGCGGTGCGTGGCAGGGACAGGGCGCGCTCCAGGGTGGCTTCGGCTCCGGGGTGGCCGAGGATGCGCTGGATGCGGGCCTGCATGGTGAGGGCCAGGGCGGCGGTGGTGGTGTCGTCGGCTGTGCGGGCGAGGTCGGCGGACTGTTCGGCCAGGGTGGCGGTCCGGTGAGGGTCGCCTTCGTTGACGTTGGCCCAGACGGCTTGGCGGAGCAGGACTTGTGCGGTCAGGCCCGGTCGGCCGGCGGCTTCGTGGACGGCGGCGGCGAACAGTTCGTCCGCGCTGTGCAGGCGTTGTCCGCTGGCGTCGAGCAGGGTCAGGAGGGCGTTGACGCGTTGGGCGGGGCTGGTGTCGTGTTCGAGGACGAGGCGGGTGGCGGCTCGGGCGCGGGGGAGGTCGCCGCAGTGCGAGGCGTCCCGCACCGCGGTCAGGGCCCGTTCGGTGAGCAGGCCGGTGTCCTCGCGCGGGGTGTGCTGGGCGGCGAGGAGGGCGAGTTCGGCGGCCAGCGGGTGTTCGCCGCGCAGCCGGGCGTGGCCGGCGGCGCGGGCGGCCTCGCGCGCGGTGTGCCGGGCGGTGCGGGGGTCGGTGGTGTCGGCGGCCAAGGCGGTGTGGCGGTCGCGGCGGGAGGGGTCGTGGCTGGCCTGGGCCAGGCGGGCGTGCAGACGGCGGCGTGCGGGGTCGGTGAGCCTGGTGGTGAGTTCGGTGCCGATCGCTGAGGCGGTGAAGCGCACCGGCCCGTCGCCGTGTCGAGGGTCGATCAGTGCGGCTGTCTCGGCCTGGGCCAGGAGGTGGTCGGCGGCCGGACCGGCGAGGCGGGCCAGCAGGTCGCGGTCGGGGCGGTCGTCGAGCGCGGCGAGCGTCAGCAGTTCCCGCACGTCGTGGGACACGGTTTCGAGCCATTCGCCGAGCAGTCGGCGGGCCGCCGGGGGCAGGGGTGGATCGTCCAGGGCGCTGCGGTCGCAGGCCTCGGCGAGTGCCAGCGCCAGGGCCGGGTTGCCGCCGCTGCGGGCGTGGAGCCGGACGACCGTGTCCGGATCGGGCCGGTGGGGGGAGAGGAGGGAGGCGACCTGGCCGAGTGTCAGGGGCGGGACGCGCACCACCTGTGCGTCCTCGCCGCACCAGTGGCCGCCGGCCTCCGGCCGCCAGGTGCGCTCGGTGGCGATGACGGGCAGCTCCGGGGCCTGCCGCAGGGCCCAGCCCAGCACGGCGGTACTGGCCTCATCCAGCCACTGGGTGTTGTCCACCACCAGCGTCACCGGCGGCGCCTCCCGCAGCACCGTGGCGGTCAGCCGGCGCAGCCGCAGGGCCGGACCGGTGCCCGCGGGGGAGTCCGGCGGGCCGACAGCCTCGTCCAGGGCCGCCGCGAGCTCCCGCGCGGTCGGCAACGGCTGCAGGGCCAGGGCGAGTTCGAGCAGCCCGGCGTAGGGGACCGGGGCGTCCTGCGGGCCGGGGGCCAGTCGCAGGACGGGGCGGCCCCGCCGGCGCGCCAGCGCGCCGGCGGCGGTGGTCTTGCCGATGCCGGGCGGCCCGAACAGCACCACCCGGCGGATGGCGCGCAGGTCGTCCGGCGCCATGGGCAGCACGGCGCCACCCGTTTCCCGACCCCCAGTGAACCACGTCGCGGTGTCTTGCATCGGGCCATCGTGCGGCCACGGTGCCGCCGCGGTCCAGGACAAGGGGTTCCCCTGATTTCGGCCGCTCCCAGCCTTCCCTAGCCTCATCGCCACAGTCGAGCTGTTCTCCGGCTGCCGGACGCCCCCACCCATGACGTCCCGCGGCCCTCTCCCCCCAACCCCAGCTCGGCGGGAGGAATGTCATGTCCCGTAAGAACGCGCTGGCGGCCGCTGTCGCGGCGGCCCTCACCCTGGGCACCATGACCGTGGTGGCCGCCCAGTCCACGGCGGCCCCCAGCGGCTCCGCCGCCCGACCCGGCGCCCGAGCCCAGGCGATGAGCGCCGACGCGCGGGCCGAGGCGATACGCACCGCCGACCGGGAGGCCGACACCGTCGCGAAGTCACTCGGCTTCGGCGCGGACGAGCGCCTGACGGCGAAGGACGTGCTGGTCGACACCGACGGCACCCGGCACGTGCGCTACGACCGCACCTACCGCGGCCTGCCCGTGATCGGCGGCGACCTGGTCGTCCACTACGACAAGAACGGCAAGGCCACCGGCTCCGACCAGGCCCACCAGGGCGCGATCAAGGTCGCGGGCACCACGCCGAAGCTCAGCGCCTCCGACGCCTCGGCCGCGGCCGTCAAGCACGCCAAGCACGTCAAGAACGCCAAGTCCGAGACCGCGGACGGCAGCACCCTGGTGGTGTACGCGGCCGGCAAGGTCCCGGTCCTGGCCTACCGCTCCACCGTCACCGGCGACGGCGAAAGCGGCCCCGCCTCGCGCGAGGCCGTGATCGTCGACGCCGCCAGCGGCGCGCCGCTGGACCAGTACGAGCTGCACCAGGGCGCCACCGGCACCGGCAACGGCACCACCGTCGGCCAGGTCTCCATCGAGACCACCCAGACCGCCTCCGGCTACACCCTCACCGACGCCGCACACGGCGGCACCATCGTCTACGACGCCTACAACAGCCCGCAGTCCAACCCCAGGCAGAACGCCCGCCCCTTCTCCAAGACCACCAACACCTGGGGCAACGGCACCGCCTCCAGCCGCGAGAGCGCCGCCGTGGACGCCTCCTACGGCCTGGCGAAGACCTGGGACTACTACAAGAGCGCCTTCAACCGCTCCGGCATCCGCAACGACGGCCGCGGCGCCCCCGCCTACGTGCACGTCGACAACCAGCTGGTCAACGCGTTCTACGACGACAACTGCTTCTGCATGTACTTCGGCGACGGCTCCTCGCAGAACCAGAACACCCCCGTCACCGCCGTCGACGTGGCCGGCCACGAGATGAGCCACGGCGTCACCGCCGCCACTGCCAACCTCACCTACTCCGGCGAGTCCGGCGGCCTCAACGAGGCCACCAGCGACATCTTCGGCACCATGGTCGAGTTCTACGCCAACAACGCCAACGACCCCGGCGACTACTTCATCGGCGAGAAGCTCAACATGCCCAGCGGCGCACTGCGCCGGATGGACAACCCCGCCTCCGACGGCAACAGCCTCGGCTGCTGGAACTCCGGCGCCGGCCAGGTGGACGTGCACTACTCCTCCGGCATCGGCAACCACTTCTTCTACCTGGCGGCTGAGGGCACCGGCGCCAAGACCATCGGCGGACGCGCGCACAACGGCACCACCTGCAACAACGACACCTTCACCGGCATAGGCCGCGACAAGGCCGCCGCCGTCTGGTACCGCGCGCTGACCACCTACATGACCTCCACCACCAACTACGCCTCGGCCCGCACCGCCACCCTGAACGCCGCCGCCGACCTGTACGGCACCAACTCCCAGGAGCGGTACCTGATCTCCAAGGCGTGGGCCGCCGTCAGCGTCGGCACCGCGCTGCCCGACCCCGGCAACGGCACCCCGACCCCGACCCCCACCCCGACCCCCACCTCCTCGCCCACCGGCAACCCCAACCCCGGCAACGCCCTGACCAACGGCGGCTTCGAACAGGGCACCGCCGGCTGGAGCCAGAGCGCCGACGACATCACCAACTCCACCGTGCAGAGCGCGCACGGCGGCTCCTGGTACGCCGCGATGATGGGCTACGGCAGCCCCGCCACCGAGTCCCTCTCCCAGTCGAACATCGCCGTCCCCTCCAGCGGCAGCCCCAAGCTCACCTTCTGGCTGAAGGTCTCCACCCAGGAGTCCGGCTACGCCGTCTACGACACCCTCAAGGTCAACGTCAACGGCACCACCCTGGCCACCTACTCCAACGCCGACGCCTCGGCCGGGTACGTCCAGAAGAGCGTCGACCTGTCCGCCTACCGCGGCCAGAGCGTGAAGCTGGAGTTCGCCGGCGCCGAGGACCAGTACCTGACGACCATCTTCCTCGTCGACGACGTCGCCATCGGCTGACACCCTCCCTGTACTCCCGTGGCCGGCCCCCGCTGTGGGGCGGCGCCGGCCACGGGACTGCCGCCTCCAAGTGGGGTAGCGAACGCGGCAGCCTGCGGCCGACCCGTGGGGCGGGTCGGCCGCAGCGGCCACCACAGCCCACACCCCACGGGCCCGGGGCCGCAGACCCGCACCTCCCCGCCGGACCCCCACCCCCGGACCCACCCCCGAACCCGCCGCCGAAACCCGGCTGCGCACCAGCGCCGGGCTCCACCACGCACCAGCAGCCGACACCCGGCCGCTGCGCGCGATCCGGCAGGTCCCCACCGGACCTGCACCGGCTGGAGCCCGGTGCTCCCCTGCGGGGCGACTCACACGGAACGAACGGACGGACAGGCAGACGTCATGCGTACAACCGATGCTCCGCGGCACGACGAACCCGACAACGCCCTCGTCTCCCACCTCCTCTCCCGCCGCCGCGTGCCGGTCCTCAGCGGCGCCGCCGGCCCAGTGGTCCTGGGCGCGGAGCCGCTGGGGCGGTTCCGCGCCCCGGCCACCGGCCGCCGCCGGTCACCCCCGGACCGGCGGCGGCCCACCCGCCCGAACTGCCGTCACCACCCCCCGGGAGCCCCGATGCCGCAGCACGGGCCGCTGTACCGCCTGACCCTGACCGCGACCGCCTCCGACCCGCACCAGCGCGTCGCCTGCGTCGGCCCCGCCCGCCAGGTGGTCCGCTCCGTCGCCACCGGCTGGGGTCTGGACGGCGCCGTGCTGGACGACCTGGTGGCCGTCGCCTCCGAACTGCTCGCCAACGCCGCCGGCCACGCGGGCCCGGCCCGGCTGACCGCGCTGCTGCGCCTGGCCGCGGCTGGTGACCGGGTGCGGTTCGAGGTCGAGGACCAGGGCGCCGCCCTGCCCCGGATCGTGGCCGGCCTCGGCGACGACCAGGCCGTCACCGGCCGCGGCCTGCTGATGGTTCAGGCCCTGGCCGAAGAGTGGGGGAGCGTCCCGACCGGCACCGGCAAGGGCGTCTGGGCCGAGCTCGTCCTGCCCGTTCCGTTGGACCCGCCCGCCATCGCGACCCAGGCCCGCCAGGCCGCCGCCCGCAGCGACTACATGCGGGCCGCGGCCATGGGCACCGCCCTCCGCCGGATCCCGATCGTGCCCACGGCCCGCCGCGCTCGTTGAACCCGCCGAGCGCCTCCACCGGGGCGCGCCGCTGCGCCTGCTCCACACCGCCCGGCACGAACACCCCCCCACGGCGCCTGGCGGACGTGTCCGGCAGCTGTCCGACCCGCACCGACGTGTGGCGCTGGGAGGCCGAGTACCGGGGCTACACCCCGGGGCCCTACTACCTGCCGCACCTGGGCGCCGTGCTGGAGCTGGACGAGGGCCCGGCCCTCGCCGGCGCCCGTCAGCTCCGGTGCCGGAGGGTTTGGGGGGACGGATCGGGGTCAGAAGAGGACCGGCGGGCGAGAGCACGGGTCCGGACGGTGGACATCCCCCCCTTCACCGTCCGGGCCCGCGTGGCCGACCGGCCGTCCTGCTCGTCCTGGCCGCCGCGCGTCCGGCCGGCTGCCGTCCCGGCGCCGAGCTCGCCGCCGTTCGCATCCTGGCCGGTGGCGGCCCACCCGCTGTGCTCGACCCGGCTGCCGTCCGGTTCCGCTTGTTGCCGTCCGGCCGCTGTTCCGGGTGGAGGCCGAAGGCGCCGCTGCTCGCCGTCCCGTCCGGTTTTCTCCATGCGCCTGGGGCCCGACGCGTGGGTCACGGAGACGGCCCGGGGAGTGTTGGAGCCGTCGTTCGTGGGCGACCCTGGTTACTCTACGTCGGCAGAGTGACTGCCCGATGACACTCGGTGGTGGAGGGACTCACGATGGTGGAGAAGTTCATCGAACGGCCGGCGCCGGAATCCGTGCGCCTGATCGACTTTGACCAGGCGAAGGTCGTCCCGGGCATCGTCCCGGAGACCTTCATCCTGGTCGTCAGCGGGGAGAAGCCCTGGGAGAACATGACGGTCCGCCTGGTCCCGCTGGTCTACATCAGACAACCGGAGTACTGGGGCATCGAGGTGACCGGCTCACTGACCGGCATCGGCCTGCCCGCCACCGCCCGGTACACGGAGTCCCTGCCGCTGGACGGCATCAAGGGGACCAGGGGGATCGAGGTGATCGGGGCGTTCAAGCGGGAGACGATCGCTCTGCCGTAGTCCTCCTGAACACCGGGACGGCCCGCCGGGTTCCGGAACCCGGCGGGCCGTCCCACGTCCGGTGCCGGTCAGTCCGGCGGGGGCGGGCCAGGGGGCCTCCTGGGCAGGCGGGCCGCGAGCAGCACGCCGAGGGCGACCGCGCCCGCCGCGGCCGCCGGCCGCCCCGCGCCGCCCCGTGCTGCGCTCCGCACCGGGCCTGCCTGTCCCGCCTGTCCCGCCGGTGGCGCCGCACGGACAGTCGGGGCGGGCGTGGGATCGGCGCCCCTGCAGGGCGGCGCAGGGTGCTTGGTTGAGAACTTACGGATCACGTGAGAAGTAGTGGGGATTCCTGCAATCTGGATGAGAGCCCTGTATGCGCCGGTCGGGCCGGGGGTGGCTGGCGCCCGGTCGGGCAGTCGGCCACGCCGTCTTGGCGAGCCTTCGGCAGCGCCGACGTCGGCCAGGAGAGCGCCTTCGCCACCGCGGCCACCGTCCGCGCCGAGTGGCAGCGCGTCCACGACCACACCGCCACCCGCCGCGTACGAGCCCGCCGAACGGCGGGCGGGGACGCGATCCCGGTGCCGCACCGAGCAGGGGCGACCCCGCAGGTGCGGGCGCAAAGCGCCGGGTTCGGACACCGTGGCATGATCGCGGGGTGTCTCCCGTGATCGTCTCCGAGTACCTACCGTCCGCTGAGCTTGCCGCTCTCCTCGACCTCTTGGCCGGTGCGCGGGTCGGCCGGGGAGGGGCGGTGGTCGTGCGCGGCGAGGCAGGCATCGGCAAGACGACGTTGCTACGGCACGCCACTGACGGCCTGTCGGGCGCGAGGCTGCTGTGGGTGAACGGGGCGGAGTTCGAAGCCGACTTCGCGTACGCCGCGGTGCACCAGTTGACCCGCCCCCTGCATGACCGGACCGCGCGGCTGCCCGCCCCGCAGCGCGATGATCTGGCGGTGGCACTGGGGCTGGCGGAGGGCAACGCGCCGAGCCGTTTCGCCGTCGGCCTCGCCCTGCGGGGGCTGCTGTCGGACGCCGCCGGCGAGCAGCCGGTGGTCTGCGTCGTGGACGACGCGCAGTGGTTGGACCGGGCGTCGGCGCAGGTACTGGCGTTCGTGGCCCGGCGGGTGGCGGAGGAGTCCGTGGCGTTCGTCTTCGGTGTGCGGGACCCGCACGTCGTCGCGGAGTTGGACGAGCTGCCGGCGTTGACGGTGCCCCGGTTGCCGGACCAGGCGGCGCGCCGGCTGCTGGCGTCGAGCCTGCCGGGGCCGTTGGACGAGCAGGTGCGGGAGCGGATCCTCGCGGAGGCGCGCGGCAACCCGTTGGCACTACTCGAGTTGCCGCGCCGACTGGGGCCCGCCGCACTGGCCGGCGGCTTCGGGTTGCCGACGCCGGTCTCCCCGGCCAACCGGATCGAGCAGAGCTACCAGCAGCGCGTGTCCCTGCTCTCCGGTGACACGAGGACGTTGCTCCTGCTCGCGGCCGCCGAGCCACTGGGGGACCCGGGGCTGCTGTGGCAGGCGGCGGACATGCTGGGAGTGGGTCCCGAGGCCGGGCCAGAAGCCGAGGCGAGCGAACTCATCGAGCTGGGCGGCCAGGCGAGGTTCCGGCACCCGCTGGTGCGGTCGGCGGTGTACACGGCGGCGTCGCCGGCGGAGCGCCGCCGCGTCCACGGCGCGCTCGCCGACGTGACCGACCCGCTGTCGGCCCCCGACCGCCGGTCCTGGCACCGCGCGCAGTCCCTCTCGCGCCCCGACGAGGAGGTGGCGACCGACCTGCTGCGCGGCGCGGAACGGGCGAGGCGCCGGGGCGGGGCCGCAGCCGAGGCGGCGTTCCTGGAGCAGGCCGCGAGCCTGACGGCCGAGCCGCGGCTGCGCGCCGCCCGCAGTCTGGCCGCGGCGCGGGCTGCGCTGGAGGCGGGCTCGTTCGAGAGCGCGGTGACGCTGGTCGAAGCGGCGCAGAGCGGCCCGATCGATGACGCCGGCCGGGTGGAGGCCGAACTGCTGCGCGCCCGGGCGGCGTTCTTCGGCGACGGCGCGGCGGACGCCGTCGGCCACCTCATCAGATCCGCCGCCCTCGATCCCGGGCGGGCGCGGACCCACCTGCTGGACGCCCTGCAGGCCGGCCTGGTCGTCGGCCGGTCCTCGCCCGCCGCGCGCGACGCCCTCAAGGCGGCACGCCGGGCACCCGCCCCGGTGGGCGAACCCTCCACCGCAGACGAGCTGCTGGACGCACTGGTCGCCTACCTCGACGGCGAGTCGGCCGCGGTGCCCAGGCTGCTCGAACTGCTGTCGCAGGTCACCGATCCGCTGTGGACGGGCCGGCTGTCGCTCGCCGCGCTGCTGGCCATCGAGCTGTGGGACGTCGCGCTGGAGGAACGGCTCGCCACCCGGGCCGTGGAGGCGGCGCGGGCCGGCGGGGCGCTGATGGTCCTCCCGGTCGGGCTGTGGATGCAGGCGATGGCCGCCGCGCAGCGCGGTGACCTGCCCGCGGCGGCGGCGCTGAACAGCGAGGCCGACGGCATAGCCGAGGTGACCGGCGTTCCGCCGCACTGGTACGGCAGGCTGTTCGCGGCCGCGGTGCGCGGCGTGGCGACCGAGGCTCGGCCACTGTTCGAGCGGGTGCTGGCCGAGTCGCACGCCCGCCGCAAGGGCATGCTGACGGCGACCGTCCACGCGGCGGCGGCGTTGTACGCCAACGGGGCCGCCGACCACCGCGCGGCCCTGGCCTCGGCCCGACTGGCCCTGACGGACGGCGACCTGGGAACGTCCAGCCTCGCCCTGCCGGAGCTCGTCGAGGCGGCTGTCCGGTGCGGCGAGGAGGACAGCGCCCGGGAGGCGTTCGCTCGGCTGTCGCGACACACCACGGCCGCAGGCACCGACTGGGCGCTGGGCGTGCGCGCCGCGCTCGCCGCCCTGCTGTCACCGGAGCCGGAGGAACTCCACGTCGAGGCGGTCGCCCGGCTGGACGCCGCAGGCCTGCGGCTATGGCACGGGCGGGCGCTGCTGCACCAGGGCGCGTGGCTGCGCCGCGACGGCCGCCGCGCCGATGCCCGGGAAGTGCTGCGCACCGCTCACCACCTGTTCGCCGCGATGGGCGCGGAAGGCTTCGCCGAGCGGGCCCGGGTGGAGCTGGCCGCCGCCGGTGAACAGGCCAAGCCCGTCGCGCTCGGCACGGTGCAGTCGTTGACCGGTCAGGAGCTCAACATCGCGCGGCTGGTGGCGACCGGTGCGACCTCCCGGGAGGTCGCCGATCGGCTGTTCCTGAGCCCGCGCACCATCGACGCCCATCTGCGCAGCGTGTTCCGCAAGCTTGACATCACCTCGCGTCGCCAGCTCGCCGACGTGCTCGGCCGCGAGGCCCGGTAGCCGCGGCGCCGATTAGGTGATCGCCTAGGCGACTTCCACCGATGAGGGCGTGGGGCGGCCGGACCAGACTCGGGGGCATGAAGAACACGCCCTCGGGCGTCGACCGGGCCGCCCCGGTCGTCGCCCGCCGTGAGCTGGCGATCAGGGCCCCGGCCACCGCCGTCTGGGAGCTGCTGACGTACGTGCCCGGCTGGCCCACCTGGCAGCCGGACATCGCTGAGGCCCGCGCCTTGACCCCGCTGATCCCTGGCGCGGTGTTCCACTGGCGCACCGGCGGCCTGGACCTCACCTCCACCGCGTACGCGGTGGACGCACCCCGGCTGATCCGCTGGGGCGGCCTGTCGCAGGGGATCACCGCCGTCCACGAGTGGACGCTCACGCCTTCGGCCAGGGCGACGTTCGCCGTCACCGAGGAGTCCTGGGACGGCGAGCCCGTGCGGGCCGACGCCGCCGCCATCACCCGGGCCCTGGACCGGTCCCTCGCCCAGTGGCTGCTGCACCTGAAGTCCGCCGCCGAGCGCGCCGCGCGCTGACACCGAGCGCCCCGGGGCCACCCCCGGGCACCTCGGCACACACGCCGAACGCCGCCCGCGCCACTGCCCTTCCCCCTCTTTCCCACCGCTTTCCCGGGAGTCCCCGTGCCCCGACCGCCACGCGGCGCCATCCTCGCGGTGCTGGCCGCCGCCCAGTTCACCGTCATGCTCGCCACCTCCATCGTGAACGTCGCACTGCCGCAGATCCGCGCCGGCGTCGGCCTCTCGGACTCCGCCACCACCTGGGTGGTCAACGCCTACGGCCTGGCGTTCGGCGCGCTGCTGCTGGCCGGTGGGCGGGCCGCCGACCTGCTGGGCCGCCGCCGCGTCCTGCTCGCCGGTCTGGGCGTCTTCGGCTCCGCCTCCGCCGCGGCCGCGCTCGCGGCCTCGCCGGGCGTCCTGATCGCGGTGCGCGCCGTCCAGGGAGCCGGTGCGGCGGCCGTCGCACCGGCCGCTCTCGCCCTCGCCCTGGGCCTGCACCCGCCCGGACCGGCGCGCAGCCGGGCGCTCGCGGTCTGGGGCGCGGTGTCCGGCGCGGGCGGTGCGGCCGGGGTGGTGCTCGGCGGAGTGCTGACCCGGGCGTGGGGCTGGCCGTGGATCTTCCATGCGGTGGCGATCGGGAGCTTCGCCGTGCTGACGGCGACCGCGGCGTGCGTCCCCGCCGCGGCCCGGACCGAACGGGCCCGCTTCGACCTGATCGGAACGGCCGTCAGCGCCCTCGCCCTGACCGCCCTGGTCTGGGGCGTGGCCTCGGCTCGCCGCGCCGGCTGGACCGACCCCGCCGTGCTCGCCGCCTTCGCCGCAGCCGCCGTACTGGTGGTGGCGTTCCTGCGGATCGAACGGTCCGCCGCGGTGCCGCTGGTACCGCCCCGACTGTTCGCCGCCCGCGAGGTGGCAGTGGGGAACCTGCTGACGGCGCTGTTCGGCTCGGTGTGGATCGCGTTGTTCTTCTTCCTGCCGCTCTACCAGCAGCAGGTCCTCGGCGAGGACCCGCTCACCACCGGCCTCGGACAACTCCCGCTGGCGGCGGCGAACATGCTCGGTGCGTCTCTCGCCCCCGCTCTCGTCCGCAGGGTCGGCAGCCGGACAGCGCTCCTCGCGGCGCTGCTGACCGAGGCCACCGGGATGCTCTGGCTGTCCCGCATCGGCGCGCACGGGAGCTTCTTCACCGACGTCCTCGGCCCGAGCGCCCTGGTCGGACTCGGCCTGAGCGTCGCCTTCGTGCAACTCACCGGCCTGTCCGTGGCAGCGGTCTCACCGGCCCGGACGCGGGACTGGCGGGCGGCCTGGTCAACACCACCCGTCAGGTCGGCGGCGCCGTCGGCCTCGCCGTCCTGGCCACCGTTGCCGGCACCGTCACCTCGCACGCCGCCGGCCACCAACCTCCCCTGGAGGCGCTGACGGCCGGGTACCGCACCGCCTTCGCCCTCGGCGCCGCGATCCTGGCCGGCACCGCCGCCCTCGCCGCCCTGCTGGTGCGCCGCACGCCCGCCGACGGGCCGGCCCACGCTCCCGCCCCGCAGCCCGCCGCCTCCGGCCGGCCCTGACCACCGACACCCTTCTTCTCCGCTGTTCCTCCGCACCCTCCACCGAAAGGAATCACCGTGCTCACCATCGACGAGACCGCACCCGTCGTCGTCCGCCTGTCCACCGAGATCGACGCCCCGCTGGAGCGGGTGTGGGCCCTGCACACCGACATCGGCGACTGGCCGGTGTGGAACACCGACATCGACCAGGCACGGCTGGACGGCCCGCTCACCGAGGGCGCCACGTTCACCTGGCGCACCCACGGGATGGAGATCACCTCCACCATCCACGAGCTGGTGCCCGGCGCCCGGATCGTCTGGGGCGGCCCGGCCCACGGCATCGACGGCGTCCACGTGTGGACCTTCGAGCAGGCCGGCGACAGGGTGCTCGTCCGCACCGAGGAGTCGTGGAGCGGCGCGCCCGTGGAGGCCGCCGTCGACGAACTCGGCACCGCTCTGCGCAGCTCGCTGGAGAGCTGGCTCAGCATCCTGAAGAACCGTGCCGAGTTGCGTGCCTGACGCATCGCCAGTCGAACCCCCTTCCCTTCGAGAGCCCCGAGGAGCGCACCATGACCCCCAAGCCCTACTTGACCGGCCACTACACCCCCGTCGCCGACGAGATCACCGCCACCGAGCTGACCGTGGAGGGCGTCCTGCCGCCCGAGCTGACCGGCCGGCTGGTCCGCAACAGCCACAACCCCAAGCCCGGCGTCACCCCCACCCACTGGTTCAAGGGCAGCGGCATGGTCCACGGCATCCGCCTGCGCGAGGGCCGCGCCGAGTGGTACCGCAACCGCTGGGTGCACACCCCCGCCCTCGACGGCGCCCCCTACCTGACCGAGCACGGTCCCGACCTGACCGCCTCCACCGCCGGCACCCATGTCATCGAACACGGCGGCCGCCTGCTCGCCCTCTGCGAGGCCAACCTCCCCTTCGAACTCACCCGGGACCTCGACACCGTCGGCCCGTTCGACTTCGACGGCAAGCTGCACAGCGCGATGACCGCGCACCCCAAAAGCGACCCGGTCACCGGCGAGCTGCACTTCTTCGGCTCCTCACCCTTCCCGCCCTACCTCACCTACTACGTCGCCGACCGGGACGGGCACATCACCCACAGCGCCGAAGTCCCCGGCGCCACAGCCTCGTTGAAGCACGACTTCGCCATCACCCGCCACCACGTGGTCTTCGTCGAGGGCACCGTCACGTTCGACCCCACCGAGCACTCCGGCATCCCCTACTCCTGGCAGGACACGCAGCCCGCCCGGATCGGCGTCCTGCCGCGCGGCCCGCAGGGCGCCGCCGCGATCCGCTGGTTCCCGATCGAACCCGGCAGCATGCTCCACGTCGCCAACGCCTACGAGGACGCCCAGGGCCGCATCGTGCTCGAGGGCCCCACCGTCGACCGCAAGGGTTTCCAGCTCTCCTGGAACTGGTGGGTCGGCGCGCCCGGCCGCGGCACCGAGCCCAACACCCGCTCCTTCAACCGCCGCTGGACCATCGACCTCGTCGGTGCCCGCGTCGACGAGCGGGTCGTCGACGACCTCGCCATCGAGTTCCCCACCCTCAACGAGGACTTCGTCGGCGTGGAGAACCGCTACCAGTACGCCATCTCCTTCCCCGACCAGCACGGCCTCGGCGGCTACGGCGTCGTCAAGTACGACCGCACCACCGGCGAGCGCCGCACCCACCAGGCGGGCGACGCGCGGCTGCCCAGCGAGGCGGTGTTCGTCCCCGCGGCCGGCGGCACCCGGGAGGACGACGGCTACCTCCTCACCGTCGTCTCCGACCTGAAGCAGGACGCCTCCCAGCTGCTCATCCTCGATGCCGCCGCCCTCGACCCGATCGCCACCGTCCACCTGCCGCGCCGCGTCACCGCCGGCATCCACGGCTCCTGGATCCCCGACACCACCCTCTGACCCCACCCGGGCGATCCCCCGGAAGCGTCCGCCGCCCCCGGGGAACCACCGGTCCTCCCCACCGAAAGAGCACTGCCATGCGCACACCCGCCGCCGCCGTCACCACCGCGATCGCCGCCGCCCTCATCCTCAGCACCTCCACCACCGCCTCCTCCGCCGAGGCCGCACCGTCCACGGCTGCGGACGTCCACGACCACCGGGCGGCGGCGAAGAACCCGAAGGCCATGCTCGACGCCTGGCTGCGCGTGTGGAACGGCGACTACACCCAGGCCCCCGCGATCATCTCGCCGGACTTCACCGTGCACGCCGCCATGCTGGACGGCGGCGACGGCAGCGGCATCCGCGGCGCCGACGGCCTGGTCAACTGGATCGCCCAGACCCGCGCCGCCTTCCCCGACCTGCGCTTCTCCGTCCAGGTCGACCCGCTGGTCGCCGGCCGCCACGCCTTCCTGCGCTGGACCGCCACCGGCACCTACGCCGGCGGCTTCCCCGGCGCCAAGGCCCGCCCCGGCACGACCGTCACCTTCACCGGCACCGACACCCTGCGCATCAACAACGGCAAGTTCGTCGAGTACTGGCTCAACTCCGACACCCTCCAGCTCCTCACCCAGCTCCAGGCGCTGTAGGGCACCGTGCGGCGGCCCCGCCGCCCCGACCGGCCACCGCGGCCGGCCGGAGCGGCGGGGCCGCCGCACGCTGACACCACCCACACCGCACCCACCCCCGCGGATGTGAGGCAGCTCACGGAAAGCCGGGCCCAGGAGCAGACAGCTGATGAAAGTTACTCCTTGACGGCTACCACGCCGCCGCTGCGCTTCACCCGGTAGTCACCGGCCGCGGCTGCCGCCTGCCCGTCCTGGTGCCGGCGTCGCCGCCGTCCATCGCCCTGCACGCGTGGTGCCCACCCGCTGGGCTGTGCTCCACCCGGCTGCCGTTCGGCTGCGTCCCGGCCAGCGGAGGCCGAAGGCGCCGCTGCTCGCCGTCCCGTCCGGCTGTCCTCCCGGCTGTGCCGGTCCCCTCGGCGTCGGCGCCGTGGTGGTGACGTTCGACGAAGGCCCGCTGCCCTCCTCGCTCGCCGCTGTCCCGGTCCTCGGGGTCTGCTCGTCGCCCTCCTCATCGACCAGGCCGTCGGCCCCGGTGCCGCCGTCCAGGTCCGCCCGTACGGCTGCGCGTGCGACGCGCGCTCGGCTGTGCCCCGCTCGCGGCCGCCGTCCGGCCGCTGTTCTGGCTGCCGCTGCCGGGCCTCCGTCCGGCTCGCTCGTTCCCGTCCCGCTGTCCCGCCCGGGCTCCAGCGGCCGCCACCCGGTAGTTGCCGGCCGGGACGACGGTGCGTCCGGACCGCTGCTGCTCCGCCGTTCGCCGCCTGCCCGTCGTCGTCCTCGTCCGGACTGTTGCCGTTGTGCCTTCGCCGTCCCGTCCCGGTCTGGCCGCGGCTTTCCGCTCCCGACGCTCGGCCGTCGGCCGCTTCGTCCGGCCGCGGCTGCGGTCCGGTTGTCGTACGAACCCATCGACAGCGGCTGCTGTCCGCTGCGCTGGCCGGTGGTGCCCACCTGCTGCGCTCCACCCGGCTGCCGTCCCGGCCGGCGGGCGTCTCGGCCGGCTGGCGGAGGCCGGAGGCGCTGCCGCTCGCGGTCCTCGTCCGGCCCGTACGTCTCCGCCGGGCGCCCGCCGTCGTCCCGGTCCGGCCGTTGCCGTGGTGCCTCCGCGGGGCCGGCTGCTGCCCGTCCGTCGTCCCGGCGCCGTCGCTCACCCCAGCAGGGCAAATGTGATCGCCGTCCGGCGCCGGGGCATGAGCGCGTCGTACGCATCAATTGTGGTCACCGGGCCTCCCCCGGGATGGTGAGCGCGCCGTTGAGGAAGAGGTCCACCAGTTCTTCGGTGGTCAGCGGGTCCGGGGCGCCGGGACGGCCGGCAGACATGAGCATGAGCTGGAAGGCGTCCGCGAGCCGTTCCGGGGCCAGTCGCAGGGAGTCCTGGTCGGGTGCGAACAGGGCGGCCAGGGCCGCGCGGGGCGCTGCGAGGCCGGCTTCGCGATCCGGGGAGCGGCCGTCCTTGGCGGGATCGGCGGGTGCAGGGCGTTCCAGTCGCCCGGCCGACGCGAGGGCACCGGCAACGGCGCCCATGCGCATCATGTAGCCGCGCATCACCTCGGCCGCCTCGGTGAGCCGGGCCGCCAGCGGTTGATCCAGTGCGATCGAGTCCAGGTGGGCGAGGGTGTCGTCGGGACGTACCGCCTCGGCCATGCAGGCCGCGAGCAGGGCGTCCTTATCGGCGAAGGCCCGGAAGATCGTGCCCTCTCCAATGCCTGCGGCGCGCGCGATCTTCGCCGTGGACACGGAGGCGCCGTACTCGATGACGAGGGGAAGGGCCGCGGCGACGATCATCGCGCGGCGCTGGTCGGGTTCCATGGGCGCCGCACGGCGCCGGGAGGGAGCGGGAGAGTTCTCTGCCATACATAAAACTCTACGGAGTGAGCACTCACTCCGTCAATGCTTTCTGATCGGCGGACCGTGGGTCATTCGTCGGCGCCGTCGTCCTCGTCGAGACCACCGGCCCCCGGGTCGCGCAGCGGGTAGGCCGCCGTCGACCGGGTGGAGGAGCGGAAACCGTAGCGGCCGAGCATGTTGAGGTTGGCGTGCTTGAGCGGGGCGACGCGGGCGACGTCCTCGTCCAGGACGTCGTGCTCGCGCTCCTCGGCGGGCAGGGTCCGCAACTCCTCGACTGCGGCGTCGAGATAGCGGGTCGTTCACAGTACGGCGGCATTCAGCACGAGACCGAGGGCGCCGAGTTGGTCCTCCTGCCCGTCTTGTACGCCTGCATGATCTGCCCGCGCTTGCCGTGGCAGATGTCCCGAGCGAGCTTGTGGCGGGACTCCTGCACGGTGAGCTGCCGGTTCATCTGCCGCCGGTAGGTGTCGTCGGCACCACCTGGCAGATCCGGGCTGGCGCCTGACGGCGACAGCCCGGATCACACCAAGATCTGGGTCCAGGCGCAGCGGGCCGGCTGGCCGTTGTTCTTGATGGTTCCTCGATAGCGCAGGCGGCGGTTGCCGTGGCCGACGAGCCGGGCGACGGCGCGTTCGACCGGTGGCCGCCAGCGGCGGTAGGCCTTGTGCCAGGCCGGGTCGGCGGTTGCCGGCGGGCGGTTCGTTGCAGGTCGTAGCCGGGTTGGATCCGCAGGTTCCTGCCGGTCTTCGAGGTCGTGCAGCGGTCACGCAAGGGGCAGCCGGTGCAGTGGCGGCCGAAGTTCGCCGTGCGGGGCAGCGTGGGGCCGCGGTCCGGTGAGAGCGGGACGGCGTGGCCGGCCGGACAGGCGGCCGTGCCGGTTGCGGTGTCGACGCCGAAGTCGTCGAGGACCGGCCAGCCGACGACGGAAGTAGGACAGCGGGGACGGGTCGAACCCGGTGTCGTTCAGGCCGAGACCGCAGGCGGCCTTCCGCCGCAGGTCGCACCACAGTTCCTGAACGGTCTCGAAGTCGGACAGGCCGTGCAGGGCCTGGAGGGTGATCGCCGCGGCCGGGATCTGTGGCGGCACGCTCGGTCGGCCGTTCGCCGACGGATACATGTCCGCGAACACCTCCGCCGGGAACAGTCGGCCCCGGTGCTCGGCCAGGAACGCGAACACACTCCCCGCCGGGATCGGCTTCCGGCAGGTCTCCCACACATCCGGCCCGACCGTCTCCCCGACCCATTCCCCCATCGCCACGAAACGAGTCTGGTCCCACCGTTCACGCAGTGGGACCAGAACCCGACATCTCCATCAGCCTTCTAGCTCGCCCGGTAGTACGCCAGGAACATGTCCACGCCCCGCTCGATCAGCCGCTCCGTCAGGTCCGGTGACAGGCGGTCGCCGTATGTGCTGTGGACGACGTGCGGGTACAGCACGAGGGCGTAGAACTGGATGATCGCGACCTCCAGGTCGGGGATCTCCAGATCCGGTGTGGCGTGCAGCGCGGTGCCAAGGGGCTCCGCGAAGCGTTCCGGGCCCTGTTCGCGCCAGGCGCGTCCCAGGCTGGGGAAGCGGCGGGTCTCCGCGGCGATCAGGGTGCGCAGCCGCAGGACGTCGTCCTGGGCGATGCCCTGCACCCAGCCGCGGGCGGTGGCGATCAGGACCTCGCGGATGTCGTCGTCCGCCTCCAGTTGCCGGCTCATCTCCTCGGCGGTGGTGCCCAGCGCCTGCTCCAGCGCGTCGCCGATCACGTCGGCGAAGAGGTCCTCTTTGCTGCCGAAGTGGTTGTAGACCGTCATCTTCGACACGCCCGCCTGAGCGGCGATCTGATCGACGCCGGCACCGAAGCCGTGCTCGAGGAATTGTGCGCGCGCGGCGCCGATGATCGCCGCGCGTTTGCGGGCGGCGCGGTCGCCGGAGGGGCGGGTGCGTTCGTTCATCGGCGTCAGCCTAGCAGCCGAAGTGGACTCTTGAGTCCAACTGGACTGTGCCGTACAGTCCAGTTCTGTTCGAGTGACACCGACCCGACGGAGCAGCCTGCCGTGAATCACCTCAACGTCCTTGCCCTCTCCGGAAGTCTGCGCACCGGCTCCCACAACACGGCGCTGCTGCACGCCGCCGCCGAGCTTGCTCCCGAGGGTGTCGCCGTCGACATCTACGGCGGGCTGCGCGCCATCCCCCCGTACGACATGGACCTGGACACCCCAGACGCGCGCCCCGCCGCCGTCCGCGAGCTGCGCGAGCGGATCACCGCCGCGGATGCCCTGCTGATCGCAACCCCCGAGTTCAACTACTCGATACCCGGCGTGCTGAAGAACGCCATCGACTGGGTCAGCACCGACTGGACCGGCACCGAGGGCCTGCCGCTGCACCGCAAGCCGCTCGCAATCGTTGGCGCGTCCCCGTCGGCCTTCGGCTCTGTGCGGGCCCAGCTGGCGCTGCGGCAGGTGTTCGTGTGGACCGACTCGGATCTGGTCGTCAAGCCCGAGGTCATGGTCTTCCGCTCGCACGAACGCTTCGACGGGTCCGGCCGGCTGGCCGACCCCGTCACCCGCGAGCTGCTGTCCGACCTGCTCGGCGCCCTGGTGGCCAAGGCCGCGGACCGGCAGCCGGCGGGGGCCTGACGATGACCATCACGACAACAGGCACGACAGTGGTGCACGGCGCCGCGGCCGAGGAGTTCAGCGCGGTACGGGACGCCTTCGGCGCCGTCGCGGCCGGTGAGCCCGGGCTGAGCGCGCAACTGTCCGTGCGGCTGCACGGGCGGGACGTCGTCGATCTCTGGACGGGGCCCGGGATGACCGGGGACTCGCTGCTCGCGCTGTACTCGTCCGGCAAAGGCGCCGCCCATCTGCTGGCCGCGCTGCTGGTGCAGGACGGAGCGCTGGAGCTGGACCGGCAGGTCGCGCGCTACTGGCCCGAGTTCGCCGCCGAGGGCAAGGGCGGGTTCACCATCCGCGAGCTCCTCTCGCACCGGGCCGGCCTGATCGGCGTCCCGGAGGGCTTCAGCACCGCGGAGCTCGCCGACGACCAGCGGCTCGCCGAATGCCTCGCGGGGGCGCGCCCGTACTGGACACCGGGGGAGGGGTACGGCTACCACGCCTTCACCATCGGCGCGCTCATCGGTGAGGTGGCGCGGCGGGTCACCGGCAAGAGCCTCCAACGGCTGTACGACGAGCGGTTGCGGGAGCCGTACGGGCTGGACTTCTACCTCGGACTGCCGGAAGCCGAGGAGCCGCGCCATCTGCCCGTACAGCCGCTGCCACCCGAGCAGCAGGCGCAGGCGGACGCGCAGGCCCCGGCGCCGGACTCGCTCACCGGCATCGCCTTCAACCTGCACGCCGACCCGCCCACCGACCTGGCGGACTTCGGCGCCACCCGGTCCGTACGGGCACAGGGGCCGGCGTCATCCGGCAGCGTCGGCACCGCGCGCGGCCTCGCCAAGCTCTACGCCGCCGCGATCTCACCGGTGGACGGGCGCCCGCCGCTGCTCACCGCCGGCACGCTCGCGGAGTTCACCACCCCGCATACGCCGGGGGTGGACCTGGTCACCGGAGAGGAGGGGCACTTCCTGCTCGGATTCGAGGCCCAGCACAAGCGCTATCCGGGCCTGGGCACCCGGGCCTTCGGCCACAGCGGGGCGGTCGGTGCACAGGCCCTCGCCGACCCGGACAGTGGGATCGCGTACAGCTACACGCGGCGGCGGTTCGCGTACGGCGGGGGCGGGGGCGCCGCCGAGAACCGGCAGCTGGTCGCGGCCGTGGCGAGCAGCGTCGCGGCGCTGCGGCGCTGAGTACGGGGGCGGGCCGCCCGGATTGAGGCGGCCCGCCCCCGTACTCAACTGCGTGCGCCGGCGGCGTCCTTCGCCCGCCGCCGTACCCGCCGATCGTGCCGCCGTCTCCCCGCCCGGCATCCGCTCGAAGCGCCCGGCGACCACCAGCAGCACCGCCATCGCCGCCGCCGCGACGAACACCGCCGTGCGGATGCCGTCCGTCGTCGCCGACCGCAGCGCCTCGCCGGTCTGGCCGTGCACGCCGGAGTCAGCGATGGCGACCAGCACCGCGAGGCCGACCGCGCTGCCGACCTGCCGGATGATTCGCCACGAGAACCTCGGCACCTGAGCATTCACGAGACATGCTCGTCGGTCACCTGATGGTCGCCGGCGGCCGCGTGCCCACGGTGCGCGAGGCGGCCAACGCCACGATCCGGGTCCGTCTTCTGCAGGGCGCCCAGGCCGCGCTCGGCGTCGACGCCGAAGACTGATTCCGTCGGCGAGATCCTGGACTCGGCTCAGCGCGCCGCGGTGTAGCCGACGAGGGTGTCGAGGGCGGTGTTCGCGGTCGAGCGCCGTTCGGCTGCCGTCATCAGCTCGCACTCCCGGTACATGTCGTCCGTCGTCGAGCCCGGGCCGACGCGGGCCAGGCGCCGAAACTCCGGGCTGGCGACGCCGGGCGCTTCGAGGTCGGTCAGGGCAGCGGGGATGTCGCCCACGAGCTCGATGATCGCGCCGCACGCCAGCTCCACCAGCCGGGCGGTGGTCACCGCGTCCTCGACCAGGAGCGTCAGCGCCATGTCCTGGCAGGAGACGCAGCCCTCGAAGGCCGCGCCGGTCACCTCCGCGAACAGCCGGCTGTCCGCCTGCCAGCCGCCCGGCTGCGGGATGGCCTCCAGGCCCAGCCGCGGTGGTCGTGATCCGCCCCGGGGCGCGGCCGCCGGCGCTTGCCGGACTTCTCGCGTCCCACGCAGTCCTCCTCGTGCGTCTGCGGACCGGTCGGCCCACCGGCACCGTAGCGGCCCGGAGCACCGCTGCGGGCCGCTACGGCCGAACCCGCCCGATCGTGTTCCTCGGCTGCGGTGGCGCTCACCTTGAGGGTCGTCCCAGCACCGGGCAGCCACCTTGATGCCCGCCCCGAGCCCTGGCCGGACACCTTGATGGTCTTCCAAGGTATCGACGGGAAACCTTGGACGGCAGATCACAGAAAGGTAACGCAGCAGGTCAAACGGTTGGTGGTTGAGCTGGAGACACCTTGACGGCCGCCCCGGGCGTGCCGGGGCGGCCTGTCCCGTCTCATCGAACTTTGCTGGTTCCCAGCGAAGAGTGACTCGTCCCGGTTCCGCGCCGAGGGCACGTCAGTCCACCTGTTCCGGATTGGCCTTGGCTGCACTGCTCCTCGCGCCGCTACGGTCCCCGACATGCACCTCTACGTCGTCGACGCCTTCACCGATCGTCCCTTCTCCGGTAACCCGGCTGCCGTGTGCCTGCTGCCGGCCGGACCGTGGCCCGACGCCGCGTGGATGCAGCGGATCGCGACCGAGATGAACCACTCCGAGACTGCGTTCGCCCTTCCGCTGTCCGCTTCGGCCGAAGCCGACTGGGCCATCCGGTGGTTCACCCCGCGGGTCGAGGGCGACCTGTGCGGCCACGCCACGCTCGCCACCGCGCACGTGCTGCGCACCGCGAAGGGCCTTGTCGGAGCCGTTCGGTTCCTGAGCCGGAACCACGGCGTTCTCGTCGCCCACGCCGACGCCCAGGGCGCCATCACGCTCGACTTCCCGGCGGCCCCCGGCACCGCAGTGCCCGTGCCGGACGAGCTCGACGAAGCCCTGGGAGCCGTCCCCGAGGCCGTCTTCCGCTCCGACCGCCTCGGCGACCTGCTCGCGGTCCTCCCGGATGAGGCTACCGTCCGGGCTCTCACGCCGAACCTCGACGCCGTCGCCGACCTGACAAACCGTGAGGGTCTGCGCGGCGTCATCGTCACGGCCCCCGCCACCGGGACCGGCCTGGGCCACGACTTCGTCTCCCGATTCTTCGCACCGGCCAGGGGCATCCCCGAGGACCCGGTGACCGGCAGCGCCCACACCACGCTCGCCCCGTACTGGTCGGCACGACTCGGCCGCGAGGAGCTCACAGGCCTCCAGGTGTCCGCACGCAGCGGCCTGGTGCGCACCGCTCTGCGCGACGACCGCGTCCACCTCACGGGGAACGCCGTCACGGTCTTGGACGGCGCCCTGCACGTCTGACGCCCCAAGGACTGGAAGCGTAGTTCTCGAAGGAGCTCCGGCCCGTCCACCCTGGCCCCGGCGGCCGCCGTTCGGCTTCCGTCAGGCCGCCGTCTCCATCCCGGCTGCGCACCGACGCCTCGATCCTCGCAGGCTTGCTTCGGCCCGGCCCCGCCGGCCTCTTCCTCAGGGTCGTGGGCCCCCTACCACCGCTACCGCGCGGCGTTCGTCGTGAGCGCGCATGGCTGGGCGATCTCCCTAGAAGTGGCCAGACGTCAGTCCAAGGGTCGATGCGCGAAATGGATGTCGGGAAGAGGCGGGTAGACAGTGGGTGGGGCAGGGTGAGTGCCCGCTTCGGTAGTCCGTGTTGCCCCGGCGCCGGCCCTGACCGCGAGCCGGGTTGCGTCGGCTTCTCGCCCGGTCTCTCGGCGTTGACCACAGAAAGGGGGTCACGCCCTGCTCGTGGCTGGACGGGGCTGCGCTGGAACACGCGGTCCTCCCGCCACGAACCCTCCGGGACGGAGACCGACGCAGCCACCGGTTCCCGCTTCGACAAGACCAGCAGCACCGAGGGATCCCCGGCTACCCGGGCCGTCGGCTTGCCGCCGAGGTCCGGAGCCCGCACATTCCCCGGCACGACCAGCCGGAACCCCCGACACACCACCACTACGCACGGTCGTGCACTGGTGTTCCGGCCGCCGGTGAGCCGGTCGTCGGGGTTGTGCTTCCGCCGCGGGGGGGGGGCTTCTGGGGTGGTGGTGGCGAGGCGTAGTTCGTCGAGGCCAGGCAGGGGGATCGGCCAGTGGTCGTGCCAGCGGGAGCGCCTGGCCGAGGCCATGTCCGACCGGGGCGGGCAAGGCACCGGGGCCAGCAGGGTGCGGCGGTTGCATCCCGGCGTGCGCGCACGATCGCTGACAGGTGGTTACGCCCCGCCCGTCCGCTCATCACGTCCCGCACGTCGTGTGCGGCCCCTGCACGCCGTGTGCGTACCGCCCCGACGCGCCTTGCCCGCCCTCGGCGGCCGCCGCACGCTGATCCCACCGGACCGGGGCACCGACACCCGGGACGGACCCAACGAACCCCTCCCGCCCGGCGGGTGGGGTGCGCACCACTCGACACCCTTCGAGAGGAGCACGAGTTGACCACGATGATCAGCGAGGCGGTTCAGCTGCCGGCCTCCGACCAGCGGGACCCCCGGGCCTACGTGGACCCGCAGGTGTGTGAGCGGGAGGTCACGCTCCTCATGCGCGACTACCCCTTCGACAAGGTGATGGCGGAGCGGCTGTTCAGCGCGGCCGTCACCTACCTCGTCACCGCGATGGAGAAGTGGGGCCAGGGCCTGGAGATGTGCTGCGGGCGGATCGTGGACATCGCCGTCCACGTCTTCATCCTCGACACCGCGAACTACCGCGACTTCTGCCACCGCCACTTCGAGGGCCGGTTCCTGGAGCACATTCCGGAGACCGCGTTCAAGTACGACGGGTCGGTGGAGCGCACGGCGCACATCATCGCCGACAACGGCTTCCCCGTGGACTGGCCGCTGTGGGAGGCGGACTACGCGAAGTGCGGGCCGTGCCACCCCGGTGCGAGCTGCCACTGACACACCGCCGACCGGGGCCCGGGGCGCACCGCGCGCCCCGGGCCTTTCCCCTTGCGGTGGATCCGGCCGGTTCCCGCACGCTACGCCCGGCGCCCCCGGTACCTTGACGCTCGTTGCGACCGCCACGGCACCGGAGGCCAGTTGATGAGCAGCGCACCCATGACCGCCGCCGAGTACTGGGACAGGTACCGGCCGAACCGGGAGCGGCCCCTGGCAGACCGGTTCGACTGGACCGGCGTGCCCGGCAACGGCCCCGGGGCCGAGGTGCTCGGGGCGCCAGGGACCGTGCTGGACCTCGGCCCGGCTGAGGGGGAGAACGCGGCGTTCATGGCCCAGGCCGGAGCGCAGGTGGTGGCCGTCGACTTCTCCGGGGTGCAGGTGGAGCGGGCCCGCGCCTTCTGGCACCACCTGCCGGGGCTGGAGTTCGTGCAGGCGGAGGCGTGCGAGTTCCTGGACGGCGAGCCGCGGGTGTTCGACGCGATCTACTCCACGTGGGGCGCCGTCTGGTTCACGGACCCGGAGGAGCTGCTGCCGCGCGTCGCCAAACACCTGGCCCCCGGCGGCATCTTCGCCTTCTCCCACCGGGAGCCGGCAGCCGGCTCCTACGGCGCCCGCCCGATGGGCGGCAAGTGGCTGGAGGGCAGGCAGACGGAGCTGACGGTGACGAGGTGGGAGTACCCGGCGCCGGCCTGGGCCGACCTGCTGAAGCGGCACGGGTTCGCGGAGGTGAGGGCCGAGGTGGTGGAGGCGGCGCAGGCCGGCGCGCTCGGCACCCTCCTCGTCACCGCCCGGGGGGCGTGAGGCCGCCACCGCGCGCACTCCAACCGCCGCCCGGCACCCCCTTCCTGCGCCCACCGGCCACCGCCTACCGTCACCCCTCCCACTGCCTGGCACGGGGAGGGGATCGTGAGGTGCATCGAGCAGGAGGTGGCGGCACAGCTGCGCGCCGCCCGCGCGGTGAAGCAGGTGACGCTGGCCGAGGCGGGACGGCACGCCGGGTACTCCCCGTCGGCGGTCAGCCGGATCCTGGCGGGGAAGATGGCGGTGCCGCCCGAGGCGCTGCGGGCGATGGCTCAGTTCCTGGAGATCCCGCTGCACAGGGTCGGCCTGTCCGTGTCGGCTGCCCCGGCATCCCTCCACGCGCCGCCCGCCGGGTCTAGGGTGGCGTCAGCCGTGGGGAGTTCGGAGGGTGATGTGAGAAGGCGTGAGTTCATCGCGGTGGGAGCCGCGGGCATCACCGCCCTCGCCCTCGGCACCGGCCGCGCCGCTGCGCTGAGCCTTCCTCAGCAGGAAGTGGATCCGGTGGAGCAGGCGCTGTTCGGCACCGGCCGTGCCACCCCGCCCGCCGGCCGGCGTTGCTGTCCGGCTGTCGTCCCGGTGCCGCCGTCGGCCCGTCCCGTCCGGGCCTCACGTGGACCGCTCCAGGCCGGCGCGGCGTGAAAGGGCCCCGGCAGGATGGTGATCTTGGCAGTGCGGGTCGGGGCCTAAAGGATGATCTTGAGCGCCTCGTCCCACACGTCGCCTCCGTCTGCCCAGGTCCACAGCCATTGGCGCAGTGACGGCGCCGCGTAGCGCAGCCCGTCGTGGGGGTTCTCGCCCCAGTCGGGTTCCCAGCCGTCGGCATCCCAGAGCAGGACCGGGTTGTCGACCGCTATCAACGAGACGTACCACTGCATGCTGCAGCCGCCACCGCTCAGGAAGAGCCAGGACGCCGGCGGCCCCCACTCCGGATATGAGTGTGTGGGGAGGTCGCGAGCGGCCAGTCCGGCCGGTGCCATTGCGGAATCCGGCGCGGTGTCAGCGAGGCAAGACCGCCTTCCGGGCCGAAGCCACCGTCACCGACCTCGGTGTAGACACGTCGGAGCAGGAGCGGCAGCTCGTACCCGAGCTCCCGCTCCACCTGTTCGACCTCGGCCTTCGTGACCGGAGAGAACGGCTGATCCGGCAGACAACCGCGGGTGACACCCGCGCTTTCTGCGCCCCAGGCGAGAGCACGCAGTCTTTCCACAAGCGCGTCGTCGTCTGCAGAGGTACGACGGGAGGCATCAGTCACGGGGCGGAACTGTAGCCGGGCGAGCACCTGGATCGGCCCCGTGCCGGCCTCGATGGGGTGGAGCGAGTTAGTGGTCAGCGTCGCGTTGTTCGTGGTCCGCTGTGCCTGGCCGGTGCTGCGCCACCGGGGCGGTGCGCGGGCCGGGGCGGTCGTCCCGGGCCGGCTGTGCCCCTGCTCGGCCGCCGCCGTCCCGGGTCCGCCGAACGCAGTGGCTGTGCCCGTGCCCGCCTCGCTGCTCCGTCGTTCCTGTTGGCCTGGTGCCCGCCCTGGCTGCGTCGGGGTCCCGGGTCAGTTTTCCGCCTCCCGTTAGAACGGTGGCTTGGTGGCGAGTTGTAGCCGCCGTTCGCTGTCCTCGTCGGTTTCGAGGCCGTTGGTGTCGTGCCCCCAGTCGCGCAGGCCTTCGAGGGCGGCGTCGCGGTGGTCGGGGCGGTCGCTCTCCTCCAGCAGGCGCCGGGCGTGGCTGGCGAGCGCGGTGCGGTGCGGTGCCAGTTGGGGGTGCTCGACCAGGGAGACGGCGGTGAAGACGCAGGCGTGGCGGACCGCACGGTCCTCAGATCGGGGCAGTCGCAGGGCTCGCCGAGACCGGCAGCCGGGCCGACAGACCACTGGTCACCGCCCTGCTGGACAACCCGGTCCCTCAGGTCCGAGTCCACGTGCTGCGCGCCCTGCGGAGCCTCGACGCGGTGCCCGTGCCCCGGGCGGATCACCCGGCCGCCATCGGGCCGAGGTAGGTGCCACCGGAGACGTCGATGGTCTGACCGGTCACCCAGCGGCCCTGCGGGCCCGCCAGGAAGCCCACCACATCTGCGACGTCCTCCGGCACGCCGATCCGTCCAAGCGCGGTGATCGACTCAAGGCCGGCCATCGCCTCGGGAACGCCGGTCCACCCTGCGGTCATGTCGGTCAGCACCACCCCGGGTTCAACCGTGTTCACGGTGATTCCGCGTCGCCCCAACTCGTTGGCAAGCGACGGGCCGAGGGCCGCCAGCGCCGCCTTGGTCACGGTGTAGCCGATCTGGAGGGGGTTCGCGATCCGAGTGGCCGCCGAGCCCACGTTGACGATCCGTCCGCCGTCCCGCAGTAATGGCAGCACCCTCTGGATCACGAAGATCGGAGTGCTCACGTTGACCGCCAGAAGCCGCTCGAACTCCTCCTCGGTGAGTTGCTCGATCGAACCGACCGAGTGCATACCCGCGTTGTTGACCAGAATGTCCAGACCGTCCGCGCCATGATCCGCCAGCCCGACGGTGAGCCCCTCGAACAGCCGGTCCGCCGCACCGGTCTCACCGAACAGGGCCCGCACCGCGAACGCCGAGCCGCCGGCCTCGGCGATCCGCGCCACAGTCTCCGCGGCAGCTGCCTCATTGCCCCCGTAGTGGACCGCGACCAGCGCACCCTCGGCGGCGAGCCGCAGGGCGACCGCACGTCCGATCCCCCGCGAGCCGCCCGTCACCAATGCGGTCCTACCGTCAAGCGCCCCCATGATCGACTCTCCCTCGTGACGCCCCGGTCGAATCCGGGAACGATTCACCCTATGCGGCCACGGTGACGTGCGGTACTGGCCCTCCCGCGCCCACCCAGGCCCGTGCCTTGCCGACCCAGGGGTCAGCACGCCTTCGGTCAACCCGCTGAGAACGCCCGCCACGGGCAACCGGGTCGGCTCTCAAACCGCCTCGGTTGGACGGCAAAGGACATTGGTGGACTCCTTGATGCCGGGCCCGACCTCGGAGAACTCCTTGGAGGCCGGCCTCCAACCTTGGAGACGGCGCCGACACCTTGACGGATGTCTGATGCCGGCACCGAACACCTTGATGCCCGGCACGGCGCGGGCCGCCAGGCCTGCCTACAGCTCCCGGGCCCCACCCCGGGGCCGCCTTGTTCGGTGTTCTGCGCCGTGGATGCGGCTGGAGGTGGCCGGTGTTCGTCAGGCGAGCCAGCGGCCGTCCCGCATGAGTTCGCGGTCGGCCAGTTCGTTCTCCTCGCGCCAGGCCTGGATGCGGTACGGGGTGATGTGGAACCAGCGGTAGAGCGTGGTGAGTGTGCGCGGGTCGAAGCCGGTGCGCTCGGCGAAGCGGTCACCCTGTTCCTGCGGGAGGGCGTCGATGTCGAAGACCTCGACGGCGCCGTCGAGCATGGTGACGTCACGGGTCGGGCCGAGTGCGAGCCGGACGGTCCCGGCGGTGGCCAGGTTCCTGCCGGTGGGACTGTCCGCCGGGGTGGCCACCCGCAGGGCGCGGCCGTCCCAGTCGAAGGACAGCGGCACCAGGTACGGCGCGCCGTCGGTGGAGGCGGTGGCCACCCAGACGTCGATGTCGTGGGCGAGCCGGTGCTCGGTGTCGAGACGGCGCTAGGCGCGGGAGCGGGGGGTTGGGCCCGCCTGGTCCTGAAGGATGCCGAGGACGTTGCCGTCGGGGTCGGTGACGGTCGCCACCAGGCGACCGCCGCCGACCTCGTGCGCGGGCTCGGTCACGGTCGCGCCCGCTGCGGTCGCCTCGGCCAGCGTCGCCCGGATGTCCGGCACGTGCCAGTAGGTCACCGGCGAGGTCATCGCCTGCGGCCCGCCGCCCGGCACCAGCCCGATGTGCTGGCCTCCAACCTCGAAGCCGACGTAGTAGGGCGAGTCGTTGCGCGGCGGGACGCCGAGCAGAGCCGCGTACACCGCCTTGGCCTTGCCCAGATCGGACACTGGGTGGAGCACCGTCTTGATTCCCGAGGTGGACGGGCCGGCCATGGGCACTCCCTTGATGTCGTGGGCCGCGATCGACCCGTTCCGTGTGCAGTCACAGCGTCCCGCCCGGCACGGCCGGCCGGCATCCGTGGTGACCACGGAGACACCCACGGAGCCGGAGCACGGAGGGCGTGCGACAGAATGTCGATCATGGGAGCAGCAGCGGACATATCGCCTCGCGAGGCTGAGGTGCTGGAGCTGGTCGGGGACCACCTGAGCAACGCCGAGATCGGAGCACGGCTGTTCGTCTCGGTACGTACGGTGGAGACCCATGTCTCCTCACTGCTGCGCAAGTTGGAGGTGCCCGATCGGCGGGCCCTCGCCCGGCGCGCCTCCGAACAGATCCGCACCGACCTCCCGCGTCCGGCGCCGGCACTGCCGGTGCGGCTGACCTCGTTCATCGGCCGGGCGGGCGAGCGGGCCGCGCTGACCGCGCTGCTCAAGGAACACCGACAGGTGACCGCGCTCGGCCCCGGCGGCGTCGGCAAGACCCGGATCGCGCTGACAGTGGCCTCGGACGTGGCCGGCGAGTTCGCTGACGGGGTGTGGTTCGTCGACCTGGTCCCGGTCAGCGATCCCGGCATGATCGCGACCGCGGTCGCCGAGGCGATCGGCCTCGGCGAGCAACTGGGCCGCGACATGGCCGAGTCCGTGGTTGTTGCGCTGACTGATCGACACGCCCTGCTGGTGCTGGACAACTGCGAGCACGTCGTGGACGGGGCGGCGCTGTTCGTCGAGCGGTTGTTGGCCGCCTGTCCTCGGGTGCAGGTGCTGGTGACCAGCCGGTCCCGGCTGATGGTGCCGTTCGAGCGGGTGTTTCCGGTTCCGCCGCTGTCACTGCGCGGCGACGGCGGGTCGGACGCGGTCGCGTTGTTCATGGACCGGGCGGCATCGGTGGGCTGGCCGTTGGATCCTCCGCTGTACGACCAAGTCACGGAGATCTGCGAACGGTTGGACGGCATGGCGCTGGCGATCGAGCTGGCCGCCGCCCGGTACCCCACGCTCGGTCTTGACGGCATCACCGCTGCCCTGGCCCATCCGCTGCGGATGCTCACCGGAGGCTCCCGCGCGGAGGACCGGCACCGCTCGGTGCGGGCGGCGCTGGACTGGAGCCACAACCTGCTGGACCCGGCCGACCGGGCACTGCTGCGCCGGGTGTCGGTGTTCGTGACACCGTTCACCGCCCTGGCAGCGGCAGAGGTCGCCGGGCCCGACAGGGCAACCGTCGCCGACGGACTGGCCCGGCTCGCCGAGCAGAGCCTGCTGGCGGTGACGCCGTCCCCGGGCGGAACCCGCTACCGGGCGCTGGAAACGCTGCGCCAGTACGGGGCCGACCGCCTCACGGAGGCCGGCGAGCTGGACGATACTCGTGCCCGGCACCTCCGCTGGTGCCTGGCCGAGAGCACCGATCTGGCGGCGGCACGAGCCAACTGGCGGGCCCGGTTCGACCAGGTGGCCGACGAGCTGCGCGCCGCCCTCGCATGGGCGCAGAACCGACCGGATCGACGCGCGGACGCCCACCGCCTCGCCCGCGGCATGGCGGAGCTGGCCTTCACCCGTCAGCTGATCGGCGAGTCCCAGCAGCGGTACGAACAGGCCGCCGCGCTCGCGATCACCCCGGCCGACAGGGCATCGATGCTCCGGCACGCCGCAGCCGTGGCCGGATGCCGCCTGCACGGCGATGACATGCACCGCTTGAACCGCGAGGCCGCAGACGTCGCGCGACAGTCGGGCGACACCGCCGCAGCCGCCCGCGATCTGGCGACCGCCGCCAGCAACGCCTACCGGTTCTCCAGCAAGTTCGCCCGGAAGCTCCCGCCGGAGGAAGCCGACGAGCTCATTGCCGAGGCGCGGGAACTGGCCGGCGACGATCCCTGCGCCCGGGCCGCGGCCGCGCTGGCCGAGGCCGGACGGGCACTCACCCACGCGATCGGCGCCGCGCAGCCCACGGCCGGCGCTTCGCCCGAGGCGACGGGTACGGACCCGGGCCCGGGTGGTGCAACCGCCCAGGAGGCGATCGCGTCCGCCGAACGAGCGGTCGAGCTCGCTCGCCTCGCGGGTGATCCGCTCGCGGAGTCCGCTGCGCTCGACACCCTTGCCGGTGCGCTGAGCTGGGCCGGGGACACGTTCGCGGCGGCGGCGACGGCGCGGCGCCGGGTCGAGCTGATCTCGTGCGCACCGGAGGGCCCGGCCAGCACCCATGAGCTGATCGAGGCCCTCGCCGAGGCCACGGAGGCCGGCCTCGGCGTCGGGGACCTTCGGGGCGCCCGCCAGTGGGCGCGGCGACTCGCGGATCATCCGCAGCTGGCCGAGGTAGGCCACCGGGCCACGGGCTGGCTCCTGGCGGCCGACGTGCTGGCGGGCGAGATCGAGCAGGCGCGCACCGTCAGCCTCCGGTTCCGCGACGCCTGGCAGCAGGCCGGCAGCCCTGCCCGGTCGGTCCTCGGCCCGCCGGTGGCAGCGATGGCGACGGCTCACGGGCTGCGCGGCGACCAGGAAGCCCGGCGCGACTGGAGCGCGTTGCTCGAACAGGTCGACCCCTCGCCGTGGAACACCTACGGGTACGGGGCGGTCTTCGACGCGATCCTGATGCTCCACCAGGGGCGGCCCGAGGCAGCGCTGGAACGGATGGCCCCCGAACCCGGGCAGGTGCGGCAGTGGACCACTTGGATCTGGCTCCACTGGTACGTGGCGCTACGCGCCGAAGCCGCCGTGCTCGTCCGGGCCACCGACGCCGCCGACCGCCTGTCACAGGCCCGGACCGCCGTGGCCGGCAACCCCGTCGCCACCGCCCTCGTGGAGCGTGCCGCGGCACTGTTCGACGGTGACGCGGAACGGCTGATCGCCACTGCGGGTGTGTTCGACGCCGCCGGCTGCCGCTACCAGTCGGCGCGCACCCTGATGCTCGCGGGCGGCGAGCACGCCGTCCGCGGCGCGAGTGCGCTCGCCGACCTCGGTCTCGCGCCGATGTCCACGCGGTAGCCGCGCCGCGGCCCGGCTACCGCACGGACACCGGCGACGGAGGCGGTCCGGGCGGCACCATGCCGACAGAGGCGGCCGCGCCTCACACCGCCCGCTTCACGAGCTCGGCGATCCGTGCCTCCACCTCGGGCGTCACCTCGGTCAGGGCGAATCCGGCCGCCCACATCGGGCCCTCGTCCAGCTTCGCCAGGTCGCTGAAACCGAGCGTCGCGTAGCGTGCCTTGAACTTCTCCGCGCTCTGGAAGAAGCAGACGACCTTGCCGTCCAGCGCGTAGGCGGGCATCCCGTACCAGAGCTTCGGAGCGAGGCTCGGCGCGTTGGCGGTGATGACGGCATGGACGCGCTCGGCCATGATCCGGTCCGAGTCCCGCATCCCGGCGATCTTCGCGAGCACGTCCCGCTCCGCTTCTGCCGCCTTCTCCGCGGCCGTACCACGGCGTGCCGCCTTCTTCTGCTCCAGAGCGTGCGCCTTCATGGCGGCCCGCTCGTCTGCCGTGAACCCCTCGTACGTGCTGCTGGCGGTGCCGGCCATGATCACTCCTTCAGTCGCTGGTCATGATCGCCCCGGTCTGCTGCCGGGCCGATCACCGTGGCCACAGTCTGTCCCGGCGGGGGTGCGGACCGCCTCCGTGCTGACCACGGAGAGCACCACTGACAGTGAGTCGGTGCCGGCCCTGAACCCGCGCGGCCTCGCTGGGGATGTCCAGATGCTGCTGCCGGCGGAACCGTACGCGGTTGCCGACCCCGGCTCGCCGACGTTCCGGCCGACTACCTCGCAGGCCACCACGAGCTTCTCGGCTTGCTTGGCGAGCACCTCGGGCGCCAGCTCCACCGGCGCCGACCCGCGCGGGTCGGCGCCGGTGCCCAGCCGCTCCCGGTGCAGCCGTCCGGCACCGCCGCGGTGAACCCGCTGCCGCTGCACGGGTTCCAGAAGGACGCCGTCGGGGCCGCGGTGCGTGAGGTGAAGGACGGCGGCCGCGCGACGGTCGTCGCGGCGACCGGCTCCGGCAAGACTCTCATCGCGGCCGGCTGCGCCCGGCGCCTGGCCGCCCGGGGCCGGGTGCTGGTGCTGGTGCCGACGATCGAGCTGCTGGAGCAGACCGCCGAGGCCTGGTCGCTGCGCGGCGGTCGCCGTGGCCTGGCGGTGGCGGCGTGCTCGCGGGAGGAGGCGCTGGAGAGCGCTGAGGCCGGCGGCCGGATCCACGCCGAGGTGACCACGCAGGCGGCCCGGATCGCCGACCTGGTCAACGGCGCCCCCGACGGCCAGCCGGTCACCGTGTACGCCACGTACGCCTCGCTGGAGCGGATCGTCCAGGCTCACCGCGACTTCGGCCTCCCGGCCTGGGACCTGGTGGTCATCGACGAGGCCCACCGAACCGCAGGAGCCGAGGGAAGGCGTGGGCCGCGGTCCACAACCCAAGGAGTACTGGGAAGCGGACACCCGCGCCTACGCCGCCGTCCCGGCCGGCATCTTCGGCGTCATCACCCAGGTCCGCTCCTACCCGAGTCCGTGGCCGTACGTCGTGGCATGGGACCGCGGCCCCAAGTGCGGCGTGCGCGACCACCAGATCGAGCGCACCGCCGACCAGTCCCTCGCACCGCCGCCCGCCACCAGCGCGCCGCCACCGCGGCCGGCGTGCGGGGCGTGCTGGACGCCCTGCGCAGCTACGCCACGAGCGAGGACCCGCAGGCCGCCGACCTGGTGCTGGTGCGGCGGCACGGCACGACCCCGCGGCGAACGGACCAGGGCCGGGCCCTGGGGGCCGCGCTGCACCGCATCCTCACCCGCGCCGAAGCCGGTACGGCCCCGGGCCGGGAGTGGGCCGGCGCCGACCGGCCCGACCGGGACCGCGTCTTCGCCCACTGATCCGGTGGGGTGGTCACGGCCCCGCGACCACCCCACCCCCTCTCTTCTTCCCTGTTCCCTCAGGGCCGCGCGGCCTTCCCGAGCCCGCGCGTGATCCCCGGACACCCGGGGACGCCGGACCCTGTCCGGCCCGAACTCCCGGCACACCCGTGCCCGGAGCCCGCCACGCAGAGGGAGAGCACCATGGCACCCGACCGGCACCACGCCGCCGAGGCCACCACCAGCGCTACAACGCGAACCCGCACACGATCACTCGAGAGAACGGAGACCCGCGCCATGCATCGCCTCGGACCCACGGCGTGGACGCCTACCGGTAATCCTGCGTCGTGGTGACCCGGCCGAAGCGCGGGAAGGTCCTCGCCACCGCGAAGTCGTGTTCCTCCGCCGCCGTGGCCGACATGGCGTCGACGACGAACTCGACCTGGTAACCGAGATCGCTCGCGGCCCTAGCGGTCGACTCCACGCCCATGGTGGTGACCAGTCCGCCGAGGACGACCGTGTCGACGCCCAGTTCCCGCAGCCGGGCATCGAGGTCCGTGGTCGCGAACGCGCCGATGCTGCGCTTCACCAAGACGACGTCCCCCTGCTCCACCAGACCGGGCGCGAAGTCGCTGCCCGGCGGCTGCTCGGCGACGTCCGGCCGGTCGACGCGGATTTGGACCACCGGCCTCCTCTGCGCGCGGAAGGCCTCGGCCAACTCCCGGCATCGTTTCAGCACCTCGTCACCCGTGTGCGGGGCGAGGGGCAGCGCGATGATGCGCGGCATCAGATCGATCAGCACCAGAGCGGTTGTCATACTGCCCGACCTTAGGCCGTGTCTCGTAATTGATCTTGGTGGGGGCTATTGCTCCTCGGCTCGCAGCCACAGGATCAGCGAAGCGAGGACGACGCCGGCCCGGTAGCGCTTGGCCAGCTTGTCGAACCTGGTGGCCACGGCCCGAAATTGCTTCAGCCTGGCGAAGCAGCGCTCAACGACGTTGCGACCCTTGTAGGCGGTCTTGTCGAAGGCCGGCGGGCGCCCGCCGCGGCTTGCGCGGCGGGCGCGGCCGGCGATCTGGTCCCGGCGTTCGGGGATGGTCGCCCTGATCCGCCGGCGCCGCAGCAGCCGGCGGATCGTCCGGGAGGAGTACGCCCTGTCGGCCACGACCCGGTCGGGTCTGGTCCTCGGCCGCCCGGCCCCTGTGCGCGGAACACGGATCGCGTCGAGGACGGCGGGCAGCATCGTGCAGTCGGCCGTGTTGCCCGTGCTCAGCACGATCGACAGCGGCAGGCCCCGGCCGTCGACCGCCAGGTGGATCTTGGTGGTCAGCCCGCCCCGGGACCGGCCGAGCGCCTCGCGGCGCGCAACTGCTGCCGGATCATCCGATTCGTCCTCGGGCTGATCCCCTTTTTGCGGGCCCCGGCCGCGTGCTGGTGGGCCCGCGCGACCGTGGAGTCGATCGAGACCGTCCACTCCACGGACCCCACCGCGTCGTTGCGGACCTGGACCTCACGCAGAAGCGCGGCCCAGGTGCCGTCCTTCTCCCACTGGGCGAAGCGCCGGTAGACGGTCTGCCACGGACCGTACCGCTCGGGCAGATCACGCCAGGGGGCTCCCGTCCGCAGCCGCCACAGCACCCCGTTGACCACCTGGCGATGATCCCGCCATGGACGCCCGGCCCCGTCCCGCTGCGGCAACAACGGCTCTATCCGAGCCCACGCGGCATCCGTTATCTCTCCTCGACCCACCACAAGATCAATTATGAGACACGGCCTAGTACTGCAACGGTGCTTGCCGTGACGGTTGTTTGGTTCGCTCGTTGGACTGTTCATGGGTGGGGACATATCCGAGGTGGATGCTCGTTGGTGGTCGGCCGGGCTGGCCGGGTTGCATGAGCGGTTTGCGCCTCGGTTCGCGCGGAGCGAGCCGCGGGAGTCGGCGTTGGCCTACATGCGGGGACTGCTGGCGCCGTTGGAGCGCAAGAACGGCTGGACGGTGGCCGAGGAAGCCGGCCACGAAGGCCCGGACCGGATCCAGCGGCTGCTGAACCGGATCGACTGGGACGCGGACGGGGTGCTCGACGATGTGCGCGAGTACGTCGTCGAGCACCTGGCCGATCCGGACGGCGTGCTGATCGTGGACGACACTGGGTTCCTGAAGAAGGGCGTGCGGTCGGCAGGTGTGCAGCGGCAGTACTCCGGTACCGCCGGCCGCACCGAGAATTGCCAGGTCGGCGTCTTCCTCGCCTACTCGGGTGAGCGGGGCCGGACCCTGATCGACCGAGCCCTCTACCTGCCGAAGTCCTGGACCGACGACCGTGTGCGGTGCCGGGCGGCGGGGATCGGCGACGAGGTCGAGTTCGCGACGAAGGTCCAGCTCGCCCGGCGGATGGTCCGCCGCGCGATCGACGATGGGATCCCGTTCCGCTGGGTGACCGCGGACGCGGGCTACGGCTACAGCAAGGGCTGGCGCACCGAGCTCGAACAAGCCGACGTCTTACACGTCGTGGCCACCACCCGACACGACACCGTTGTCACCCGGCGGGCCCTGGACCACCCGCTCCACGACCTGATCGCCGACCTGCCCCGGCAGAAGTGGAAGCGCCGCTCCTGCGGGGAGGGCGCCCACGGCCTGCGGATCTACGACTGGGCCCGCGTCGAGGTCCGCCCATGGCATCGCCCGGACCGCAAGCACTGGGTCCTGGCCCGCCGCAGTATCACCGACTCGACGAAGATGGGCCCTGACCCCGGATGTTGGACACGGGGTTATGCGGCTTGGGCGAGTGTAGTTGATGTTGTGCTGAGGGCGGTCTCGTAGGCGATCGGGCTGCGGTATCCGAGGCTGCTGTGGCGGCGGACTGTGTTGTAGCGGTGGAGCCAGCGGAAGAGCTCCAGGCGGGCCTCGCGCTCGCTTGACCAGCTCTTTCGGCCTTGGAGGGTCTCGCGTTTCGCCGTCGCGTTGAAGCTCTCCGCGAGCGCGTTGTCAGCGCTGGACCCGACCGCGCTCATCGACTGCCGGACGCCGGCCCGGCGGCAGGCCTCGGCGAAGACCCTGCTGCTGTACTGGGAGCCGTGATCGGTGTGCATCACCGCCCCGTGCAGGCTGCCGCGGGTCCGCTCGGCCGCGGCCAGGGCGTCGATGACCAGCTCGGCGCGCATGTGGTCGGCGATTGCCCAGCCGGCCAGCCGGCGCGAGCACAGGTCGATCACGGTCGCGAGATAGCAGAACTTGCCGCCGCCGACCGGCAGATACGTGATGTCGCCGACGTACTTCCGGTTGGGCTGCTCGGCGGTGAAGTCGCGGCCGACCAGGTCCGGGGCCTTCGCCGCGGCGGGGTCCGCGATGGTGGTGCGGTGCTTGCGCCGCAGCCGCAGCCCGGCGATCTGGGCGGCGTTCATCAGCCGGGCGACCTTCTTGTGGTTCACGACGTCGCCCTGGTCGCGGAGCTCGGCCGTGAC
This sequence comes from Kitasatospora sp. Xyl93, assembly GCF_055383135.1. Lineage (NCBI taxonomy): Bacteria > Bacillati > Actinomycetota > Actinomycetes > Kitasatosporales > Streptomycetaceae > Kitasatospora > Kitasatospora sp. Xyl93. The sequence continues at coordinate 8,689,727 of NZ_AP029185.1, forward strand.
GCGCGGGACGCCGTAGGTGCCGTCCGAGGCGGCGTGGACCGCGCGTATCCGCGCGGTGACCTCGGCGTCCGCGGCCTGCCGGGCGGCGCGGTCGGGGGCGGTGGTCTGCCAGTAGTAGAAGCTGGACCGGGCGATGCCCAGGACCTGGCACAACCGCTTGACGCCGTAGCGGCGCTGGTGGTCGGCAACGAACTGGCAGCGGTTCACCAGCGCGTCTCCCCTGCGAAATACCGGGCGGCCTTGCGCAGGATGTCGCGCTCCTCCTCCAGCTCGCGGATCCTCTTGCGCGCGGCCGCCAGCTCGGCCTGCACCGCGTCAGCGGCCGGAACCGCCGCGAGAGCCCCGGCCGCCGAGTGCGAGGCGGGACGGCGTCCGTCGGCGGTCCGAATCCAGTTGCGCAGGGTCTCGGTGTTCACCCCGAGGTCCTCGGCGACCGACTTGATCGTCGCCCCCGGCCGGGACCGGTACAACGCGACCGCGTCCACCTTGAACTGCGGCGGGTAGTGCTTCATCACCATCTGTGCAGGACTCCTGTCCACCCGGACCATCAAGATCCAAGTGTCTCTGGTGTCCAACATCCGGGGTCAGGGCCCGATCTCCTACTACATCGCCTACGCGCCCGCCGGGGCCACCCTGAACGAGCTGATCGCCGTCGCGGGTGCCCGCTGGGCGATCGAGGAGTGCTTTCAGACCGCCAAGGGCCAGTGCGGCCTGGACGACTACCAGGTCCGCCGCTACCAGGGATGGCACCGGCACATCACCCTCGCGATGGCCGCCCACGCCTACCTCACTGTCCTGCGCGCCCAGCAACTCGAAAAGGGGCCGGACCCGCTCGAACGCCAGACCTGATACCGCTCACCGTCCCCGAGATCCGCCGGTTGATCACCGGCCTCACCCGGCCCGTCCGCCGCAGCATCGCCCACGTCCTGCACTGGTCCCATTGGCGCCGCCGACGCCAACACCAGGCCCGCACCAGCCACTACAAACGACGAGGCCATAACCCAGGGACTGAAGCGTCGTCACAATAACAACCGTTGCAGTACTAGGGCGTGTCTCGTAATTGATCTTGGCGGGGGTCATTGCTCCTCGGCTCGCAGCCACAGGATCAGCGAGGCGAGGACGACGCCGGCCCGGTAGCGGTTGGCCAGTTTGTCGAACCTGGTTGCCACTGCCCGGAATTGCTTCAGCTTGGCGAAGCAGCGCTCAACGACGTTCCGCCCCTTGTAGGCGGCCTTGTCGAAGGCAGGTGGGCGCCCGCCGCGGCTTGCGCGGCGGGCGCGGCCGGCGATCTGGTCCCGGCGTTCGGGGATGGTCGCCTTGATCCGCCGGCGCCGCAGCAGCCGGCGGATCTTCCGGGAGGAGTACGCCTTGTCGGCCACGACCCGGTCGGGCCTGGTCCTTGGCCGCCCACTCCCGAGACGTGGGACGCGGATGGCGTCGAGGACGGCGGGCAGCATCGTGCAGTCGGCCGTGTTGCCCGTGCTCAGCACGATCGACAGCGGCAGGCCCCGACCGTCGACCGCCAGGTGGATCTTGGTCGTCAGTCCGCCCCGGGACCGGCCAAGCGCCTCGCGGCACGCAACTGCTGCCGGATCATCCGATTCGTCCTCGGACTGGCCCCCTTTTTGCGGGCGCCGGCCGCGTGCTGGTGGGCTCTGGCGACCGTGGAGTCGATCGAGACCGTCCACTCCACGGTCCCCACCGCGTCGTTGCGGACCTGGATCTCACGCAGGAGTGTGGCCCAGGTTCCGTCCTTCTCCCACTGGGCGAAGCGCCGGTAGACGGTCTGCCACGGACCGTACCGCTCGGGCAGATCGCGCCACGGGGCACCTGTGCGCAGCCGCCACAGCACCCCGTTCACCACCTGCCGGTGATCCCGCCAAGGACGCCCGGCCCCGTCCCGCTGCGGCAACAACGGCTCAATCCGAGCCCACGCCGCATCCGTTATCTCTCCACGACCCACCACAAGATCAATTATGAGACACGGCCTAGACGCCGCCACCTGCCCGTTCTGCCCGCCGCGTGTCCCGTCGGCTGCCGTCCGGCTGCGGCCCGGAGGCCGAAAGCGCCGCCGCTCGTCGTCCCCGTCCGGCCGCCGTCTCCGTGCCAGCTGCGCGCTGCCGTTGTGCCGTCGCCGTCCGACTGCTTCGTTTGTCCCGCTCAGACCGGGCCGCTTCCGCCTGCCTTGGCTGTGCCGCAGCCGGTAGCCGCCGCCCGGGACGATGGCGGGTCCGGACCGTCGCTGCTCCGCCGTCCGGCCGCTGTCCGGGCCCGCTGTGCCCGCCGGGCCCGGCCTCCGTCGGCTGGGTTTGGCGTGGCCCCCTGTGTTGGTGTCTGGCCGGTTGTGGGTCGTTTCTGGCGCCCCGCAGGGGGCCGGGTCGATCTGCTCGTCGGTGTGGTGGGCCAGCCGACTGCACGACATCCTGCTCGGTCGACCTGGTGCTGCTCGCGGCCGTCCGGTCGCCGCCGTCCCGCGTCGGGCCGGCTTGTCGCCATCCGGGTCCTGCTCGTCGGGTGCTGCTCGCTGCCGTCCCGGTCCGCTTCCCGCCGTCCGGGACCGGCCCGTCGCCGTCCTCGTCGCCCAGGCCGCCGTCCTCGGCGCCTCGGACGCCCTACTCGCCGCCGTCCCGCCCGGTCGGCGCTGCGGCGGATGGGGCGGGAATCGGGCACAAACCTTCCCCTGACGGACCGTCACTGAAAGACTTGCCGTGAGCCGGTCCAGGCCGGGCGTCAGCACCAGGAAGCCAACGGGAGTGTCTCCATGTCGCGCAGCCTGATCACGTCTGCCGCGAAGGGCGTGGCCACCACGGCGGCCGCCGCTGCCCTTGTTCTCACCACCACCGCCGGGGCCGGCGTGGCCGTGCCGGCCGCCATCACCGCCAAAACCACCACCGCGTCCCCCTCACTCGCCTTCGCCTACTTGACCATGGTTTTCGACCAGTGGTCGCACAAGACGCCGGACGCCGAGGACTCAAGCCACGTCGGCTGGCTGTACAAGGGGAGGAGCTACTTCTACTGCTGGACGCGGGGACAGGACTACCACGCGGTGGAGAACGGCCGTTACAGCAATATCTGGCTGAAGACCGACGACGACACCAAACACAAGAACGTCTTCGTCAGCGACACCTACCTGGACGCCTACGGCTGGCAGAACGACACGGCGGTCTTGCCAAAGTGTGTGATGTGACCCCGGCGGGCACCACGAGGACGCAGGCCGATCACGCCGGTCTCGTAGGGCTCTTATGGGCGTCGTATACGGGAGGCCTGCGGCCCTGTGCTGGGAAGCAGCGCGTTAGGTAGGAAAGCAACGTCGTGCTCGCGTACGGACGGAGACGGTCATGCACGCACACCGGAGGCCGGAACGGAAATCCTCCGAGGGCCCGCGGCGCACCGCGGGGCCGGACGTCGGCGCGACTGGCCAGGGCCCTGCGCGGGCCCGGCTGCTGACCGCCGCCGACCTGAGTGGTCTGCAGCGAAGCGTCGGCAACGCTGCGGTGGGCAGGATGCTGGCCGAGCACGGGTCCCGGGCCGGTGGGCCGGCGGCCGCGGTGCACGAGGTGTTGCGTGGGGCCGGGCGCCCGTTGGACGACCGGACGCGGACCGACATGGAAGGCCGTCTGGGGGCGGACTTCTCCGATGTCCGCCTGCACACCGGCCCCGCCGCGAAGGCCTCCGCCGCCGAGATCGGTGCCCGTGCCTACACCTCGGGCAACGACGTAGTCATTGGTGAGGGCGGCGCGGACCGCCGCACGCTCGCCCATGAGCTGACCCATGTGATTCAGCAGCGCTCGGGGGCGGTCGCCGGGACGGACAACGGCTCCGGCCTGAGGATCAGCGACCCCGCCGACTCCTTTGAACGCGAGGCCGAGGCGAACGCCACGCGGGCCCTGGCAGCGCCGGTTCAGCGGATGACGGGGCAGTCGCTGACGGAGTCGGAGCGGGACGTGTCCGGGCGGGGCGTCCTGCGGCGCGCCGCCGTTCAGCGGGCCCGAGTGCAGGTCGGTGGCGAGGGCCGAGCGGAGGTGGTGGAGAAAGCCGTCCAGGACGCGCAGGCCAATCATCGAGGAAGCCCTCGGCCTGCTCGACGAGATGAAGGAACGGAACTACCCGCTGGACGAACCGATCTTCGTCCGGTACTTCGGGCAGCACGTGGACAAGGAGATCTTCAGCCACATCGAGGAGGTCTACGAGGGCGCGAGTGACATCCTCGAATCGGTCCTGATCGAGGACCACCAGCCGAACATGATGGTCGGCAACGAGGCGGGCGTGCACGCGTACACCGTCCAACACGGTCCGATCAGCCTCGCCGACAGGTTCTGGAGCAGCAACAGCCGCCAGCAGGCCCTGACCCTGGTGCACGAGGCGACGCACGCCGCCTCCGACACCCACGACGAGAGCGGGTTCGGCCGCTCGGCCGCCGAAGCGTTCGCCGCCGCCTCGCCTGCCGGGGCCCTCATGTGCGCCTACAACTACGAGTACTTCGCGGACGAAGCGGGCTCGGCCTCGCTGAGTCCGGAGAGCGAGTCGGAGAGCGAGTCGGAGAGCGAGCGGGTCAGCGAGTCGGAGAGCGGCTCCGACTGAGTGACCCCACCGGGGTGGCTGTGCGTGGGCGGGGCGGCCGGAGCTGAGACCTGCGGATCGGCGTGTAGCCGCTGGCGTCCGCCAGCTGGTCGGCCGTGCGGGGCTGTCGATGAGTGGCGCGCGCCCGGGGGTGCCGACCGCTGCGGGCTGTCGGCGGCGACCGACGAGGCGAAGCACAGCGGCACTTGGTGGGGCCGTTCTCGGTCGGATGTCCTGACGCAGGCCCTGCTTCGGGGAGGCGCCACCCACCGCCCGCTGCACGGCGCGGACAACGTGCCGCGCAGCGGGGACAACGTGCTGACCGAAGATGCGCGGGGTGCGGGACAATCCGTCCGTCGAGTCGGCCGCCCCGGGACAACGCCCGGGGCCCAGCCGACCCTGCTGCCGCCGCACCGGTTCGCCGGGCCCGCTCCGAGCCGCCGCCCCTGGGCGCCCGCCGCCGCCGTCGGGCGTTGGCCGCGTCGCGCCGCTGTCCTCACCGTCTTCGGCGTCCACACACCAACCCCGGTGCCGGGCCGCCGGGGCCCCTGCTGCCGGTTCCGGGGGGCGGGGACAACCCGGACTCGACCCCGGCACCGCCCTGGGACAACGTCTGTCTCACCGGCCCGGTCCGTCCCTCCGTCCGCTGCCCCGGGCCGGTCGGCTATCCGCCGGGTGCCCGCCCCGGGCACACTCCGCGGTCCGGCCGCGCCGTCCCGGTCGCCCGCCCCCACCGGCCGCCGGCCGCACCCCGGGCCCGTCCGGTCCGCTCCAGCTCCTGGAGATTCCGCTCCTACCCCCGGCCCGGGCGCCCGCCCCACCGTTATTGTCGCCGTGCTGTCCGGCCGGGCCGCCGTGCTGCGCGGTGCCGCCCGTGTCGCTGGGGCGGGCGTCCGTCCGGGGCGGTGGGGGAGTGACTTCTCCTGCCTCCTGCTACCGCCGCCCGGGCCGTCGACCGCCCGTTCCCATCCGGCCTGGGCTCCGTCTGCCGTCGTTCGGACTCCGCCCCGTCTGCCGCTGCGCGGCCGTCCTGCCCCGGCCGTCTCCGGCTCCGGGCCTGGCGGACGCGTGGGGGAGTGGCCCCGCCGCCCCGCCGCGGTAGACGTGCTCAGATCGGGAGCTGTAGGTATGCCCGCGAGGTTCGGTTCCGTGCGACGATTCTTCGGGTGAAGAGCCGTGATGATGGTCTCCTCGGCGTCTGCTGATCGAGCCGCTGACTGTGGTGGCTACCGACGCCTCGGAGCAACTGGCCTGGGTGGCCGTGCGCGGGGTGACGACGGACGACATCGCTTTGGATTTCGAGCATGCCTTTCGGATGGCCGAAAGCCTGGTGAAGGAGGGGGCTCTCGACCCGGCGGTCGTGCCTGACCTGGGTGCGATCGATCTGATCTTCGGGGAGATGAGCGGCCAGGATCAAAGTGGCCGGTGGACCGAGGACGTAGTGGCTGCGGATCCGGGCTGGGCCCAGGCCCGGGCTTTGGCCCGCCAGGTACTCGTGGTGCTGCTGGGAGAGTGGCGCCTGCCGCTGCCCGAGGTCTGCGTAGTGCGGTGAGGCCGGCCTGATGGTGACCTGCTCAAGCCGACTCGAACTTGACCATTGCGTCGCCCGCAACTGCGGCCTCAGCGAAGAAGTTCTTTAGTTCCTTGAGGTCGGCGGCCATATCCTCTGCCCATTTTTGGCTCCACGGCGTGGAGAAGCCCAGGGACGTGACCTGTCGTGCCAGCGCAGCATCCAAGCCTCTCAACAGGTCGTCGACCGCGACTTCTTGCAGGAAGGCTGAGGCGTCCTGCACCTGGTTGGGGCGAAGCACCCACAGCTCTGTCCTGACGAACCCGTACTCGGGGTCTTCCTTGCCCTCGACCCGTTGCTCACCCCCGAAGACCGGCAGCTGAGCGACGTCACGGGAGGTCGCGCTGGCTGCTGTCAACGCGAAGTGCATCAAGTGGCCGTTGCGCTCCACGGCCATCACCATGCCGGTCTCGCGGAGCGGCTTGAATTCCGGATCGCACCAGTGCGGCACAAGCGCGTCCAGCTCCTTCGGTGAGAGCTCATCCAGCGACTTGCCGGCCACACGCCGCCAGAAGAAGTCCACGCTCATCTCGCCACCCACTCCCATGCTGCTGCCCGGCATCCCTGGTGCCGCTCGCACGGCAGGTTAGGTGACCGCTCTGACAAACCGGGCGAATGCCAGGACGGCAAGCTGAGCACGTTCATCTGGCTGCGGTCCTGGCTGCCGTTTCCCGCTCCCGCTCCCGCTCCCCGGCCGCTGCCCGTCCGCCGTGCCGTCCGCCGTGCCGTCCGCCGTGCCTGCTCGTCCCCCGGCCGCTGTCCGTCGTCCTGGCCCGGTGGTTGCCCACCTGCTGCGTTCCACCCGGCTGCCGTCCGGCTGCCGTCTTGGCCGGCGGGAGGAGGCCGAAGGCGCCGCTGCTCACCCCCGCCCGCCCGCTGTCGTACGGTCCCGGTTGCTGCCGGGCCCTGGCGGCCGCCGTCCTGGCCGCTTCGCTGGCCCGGCTCACGCTGGCCCGCCGTCCCCTCGGCTGCACCGCAGCCAGGAGTCGCCGGCCGGGCCGGGCCGGGCCGGGGCGATGGCGGGCCCGGACCGTTGGTGCTCCGCCGCTGGCCGCCGTCGCTCAGCCCGCCCGTCGTCCGCCGTCCTCCCGGCCCGGTCGCTGCCGTTGTGCCTCCGCCGTCCCGTCCCGGCCTGGCCGCCGCTTCCCGCTCCCGCCGTCCGGCCGCTTCGCTGGTCCCGCTCACGGTGGGCCGCTTCCGGCCACCGTCCGGCTGCCAGGTCGACGTCCTGCTCGCCCCACCCATCTGCCGCCGACCCGGCGCCCCGGCCGTCCCGCCCGTCCGGTGTCGTACGGTCCGCCAGCCGTCCGGGGCCGCTGCACGCCACCCGGTAGTCGTCGGCCCCAGTGCCCGCCGTCGCTGTCCAGGTCCGCCCGGACGGCTGCGCCCTGCAACGCGCGCTCGGCTGAGCCCCGCTCGCGGCCGCCGTCCGGCTGCTGTCGTCAGTTGTTCCCGGCCGGTGCTCGCTGCTGTCGTACGGTCCCGTCGACGTCGGCGTGCGCCCGGCCGGCTGCGTCCCGGTCGGCTGGTGGAGGCCGAAGGGCGCCGCGGCTCGCTGTCTCCGGACGGCCGCCGTCCGCCGTCCGGCTGCCGCGGCTGTCCTGCCCGGCTGGCGCCGGTCCGCTTCGCCAGCCGTCTGGGGCCGCTGCGCTCCACCCGGTAGTCGCCGGCCGAAGGCGGCGCTGCTCACCCCCTCCTGTCCGCTGTCGTACGGTTCCGGCTGCTGCTGGGCCGCAGCGGCCGCGGTCCGGCTGGTTCGCTGGTCCGGCTCATGCTGGGCTGCTTCCGCTCCTGGGCTGTGCTGCAGCCGGTAGTCGCCGGCCGGCCGGGGCGATGGCGGGTTCGGACCCGTTGCTGCTCCGCCGTTCGCCGTTCGCCGCCTGCCCGTGGTCGTCCTGGTTCGGACCGTTGCTGTTGTGCCTTCGCCGTCCCGTCCCGGTCTGGTCGCCGTTTCCCGTTCCCGCCGCTCGGCCGCACGGCCGCGGGCCGCTCCGTCCGGCCGTGGCTGCGGTCCGGTTGTCGTACGGGCCCCGTCGACATCGGCGGCTGCCCGGCTGCTGCCGGGCCGTCGGCCGGGGCCGCTGTGCTCCACCTGGCTGCCAGCCCGGCCGGCGGGTGTAGGCCGGAGGCGCTGCCGCTCGCGGTACTCGTCCGGCCCGTACGTCTCCTCCGGGCGCCCGCCGTCGTCCCGGTCCGGCCGCTGCCGCGGTGCCTCCGCCGTCCCGCCTGGCCTGGCCGCGGCTGCGGTCCGGGTGTCGTACGGGCCCGTCGACATCGGCTGTTGTCCGCGCGCTGGCCGTTGGTGCTCACCTGCTGCGCTCCACCCGGCTGCCGTTCGGCTGCGTCCCGGCCGGCCAGCGGCGGGCTCGAAGCTGGAGCTGCGGGAGAAGGCTCGGCCGGACCGGCTGGAGCGCCCGCAGTGCGAACAGGCCTGCGCTGCAAAGGAGTTGGGCCCGCTGGTGCTGCCGGTCCCGACCCGGCGCGAGCTGGTGGCCGCGCTGGTCTCTGTGCTGTGACGTGGGCGGATAGCCCTGTTCCCCTGTGTGTGGTGTGGGTGCGACAGGTGGGTGCGACAGGGCGCGGGGGCGGGGCTGCTGCTCGGCGGTGGCGGTCGGGAAGGCCGGCCTTCCCGACCGCCTGGTCCTGGTGGTGGTGCTCGGCGGCCGGTGGCTGGGGGCCGGGGCGGTGGGTGCGGGGTGCAACGCGAGGGGTGCAACGCGGTGTTGCGCTGGGGTGCGACACGGGGCCGTGTTGCGGGTCTGACCAGGTGCTATGTGGCCGGGAGCGGGGGCGGGTGGGCGTGTTGCGGTGCCGTGTTGCACCGGGCTGTTCGGTCCGCCGGCCTCGGCGGTTCCCGCCGCCCGTGATCTGTGACAGCGAAGTTGGGACGATTGTCACCAAAGTCGGGACAACGCTGGTTTGTGACACTGAACTTGGAAGTGATCGGTCTCGTCGGTCGCCTGAGGCTCCTGCCGACGGACGGCGCGGTAGGTTGCTCGTCATGACTGAGCTTGGACCCGTGGCTTGGCCGCCTGAGAAAGTGTTGGGTAATTGATCAACTGCGTGCCGTGACGCGCTGGCGGTGATCTTCGCGGTCGGGGTGTCCGCGAAGATCACCGCCATGTGTGTCTGCGCGTGCAAGCCGTCCTATGACTCGTCGTTGACGGATGCCCAGTGGGCGGTGATCGAGCCGCTGCTGCCGGTTCGGGATCCACGCCGGGCCGGCCGTCCGTTGAAGTTCCCGCGTCGGCTGGTCGTGGACACCGTGTTGTACGTGCTGGTCAGCGGATGCGCGTGGCGGCTGGTACCACACGACCTCGCCCCCTGGGACGTGGCCTACCGGTGGTTCCGTGCCTGGACGGCGGACGGCGTCTGGGACCGGGTCCACGACGTGTTGCGGGAGCGGGTCCGGGTGGCCGACGGACGGGATCCACAGCCCTCGGCGGCGGTGCTGGATTCGCAGTCGGCCCGCAGCCACCAGGGCGGGCAGGCGATCGGCTACGACGCGGGCAAGCGGGTGCGGGGCCGCAAGCGGCACCTGCTGGTGGACACCTGCGGGCTGGTGCTGCGGGTGGTCGTGCACTCGGCCTCGGTGCAGGACCGGGCGGGCGCGAAGCTCGTCCTCGCCGGCATCAGGGACATGTTTCCGCAGGTCGGGTTGGTCTGGGTCGACGGCGGTTACGTGAACGTGGTCGATGCCGGCCTGGTCGGCTGGGCGGCGGAGCACGAGGGTCTGGCGGTCGTCGCGGTGCCGCGCAACGCGGATGTGAAAGGGTTCCAGGTGCTGCCCCGCAGGTGGGTGGTCGAGCGGACATTCTCCTGGCTGGGACGGTGCAGACGGTTGGCACGGGACTACGAGCGCAAGACCGCGCACGCCGAAGCGATGATCAAAGTCGCCATGATCCGGCTCATGGCCGCCCGCCTCGCCGGCGAGGAGATCGAACCACGCGGCCCCATCGAGACCGAAGCAGCCCGCCGCCTCGCCGACGACCTCAAGAACGAGTGATCACCCGATTACCCAACACTTTCTGAGCCGATCAGGACCAAGAGGCTCGTGCTCCGTGAGCCCGAGACCCGGGACCGTGCGGCGTTCATCGAGTTGCTCGCCTCGCCAGAGGTGCACACCTACCTCGGCGGCCCCCGGCCGCGTGACGAGCTTGAGCGCGTGATGTCCGGGGCGCCCGAACGGTGGCCCGGGAGCTTCGTCGTTGAGCTCGACGGGGCGATGATCGGCCAGATCCTGCTCAGGAGAGCAGCGGGGAACCGTCGCCCGGCTGCCGCTGGGAAGGCCGAGCTCGGCTACCTGTTCCTGCCGCAGGCATGGGGATTCGGGTACGCCTCCGAGGCGTGCGCGGCGGCACTCGGCTGGCTCGCCGACACACTTCCCGGCGAGCCGGTGGTGCTCACCACCCAGAGCGCCAACGTCGCCTCGATGCGTCTCGCGGCGAAGCTGGGCTTCACCGAGGTAGAGCGGTTCGAGGCCTGGGACGCCGAACAGTGGCTCGGCCTGCGGTCCCCCACCACGCCGACTGATTGAACTCGCACTCGACAGCGCGGATCCAAGAGGGGCCGCCGATCGATCGTCGGCCTCATCGCGCCGCTTGCGCCAGTACTTCCCAACTTCGCTGTCACAAACAGGCACTGTTCCCAACTTCGGTGACAACTGTCCCGACTTTGCTGTCACAGGTCAGCCCGCGCCGTCCGGTGCCGTACCCGCGCTGGCGCGCCCTGGCCGCCGTCCTGGTCGGCCGCCAGGACGTCCCGCTGCGCCCCCGTCTCGGCCGGCGGCCGCCCGTGCCGGCCACCTGGCCGTTCGGTGCGCCCCGCCTGGTGGCGGTCCTGGCTGCCGCCCGCGGTGCTGCCCAGGGCCGTCGTCCAGGCCCCGTCGTCCTGGCCGGTTCCGGGTGCGCGCTGCCCGGTGCCGGGCCCCGCTGCGCCCCGCCCCGCTGTGCCGTCGAGGCCCCGTCGTCCTGGTTCGGTGTTCGGTTTGGTGGTGCTGCTCCGGGAATTGTTTGGTTGACGCTGGGCGGGATTTCCTGGGTGCGTCTGGAGGGCGGTTGCCGTGTCGGTACGGAGGGCCGTAGGCCCCTTTCCAGCGTGCCTGAATGGGATTTCTGACCGCTGCGCCGTGCGAGTCTTTAGGATTGCAGCCTGAAAGGACGACGGAGAATAATTCGTATTCCGTCTGTGAGTGTGGCTGGATAGAGCGGGTACGGGCGTTTCCGCGAGATTTTTTGTTCGCTTCCCGAGCCCGTCCGGGAATCGGTGCTATAGAGCCGTACGGAAGTCGGGGAAACGCCGCCGAATATGCTTCGGATACCCGGCTGGGATTCTCGGTTGCGGGCCCGTTAGGGGCCGTCGTCCGGGCTGTTCGTGAGGCCCGCCACCGGATTCGGGGAGGCCCGGGCCGGGCCGGAGGCCCACCGGCGTCCCTTCGAGGGCCGCAGGCCCCGCCCCAGGTGATATGCGGTGTGTGGCTTGCAGTGGTGGTGCGTCACGTGTTTTCAGTGGCCGGTGTTCTGGTTGGGTTGGTCAGGGCGTCAAGTCGCTGAAAGTTGGTGGCGTGTTGGCGTTGAAACACGGTGTCGTTGTTCGGTGAGGTTTTGCTGCCACCTGCTATGACGGCTGCCGGAGGCCGACGCGGCCGATGGTGGGACTTGCTGGTGCGACCACACCATGGCCTGTGTGTTCACTAGCCGTTGCTCTATCGATCTTTGTGATCGTGAGTTCGAGTCTGCCGACTCGGTTGGGTGATCTTCTGGTCGGCGGGGCATGGAAGTGGGGCCTCCCGCACAGCTCGTGGGTGTCGAATCCAGCCGAGCAATCAGGAGGCCCCTGGTGCTGCAGTCTTCCGTCTCTCTGGCGTTGCCGTCCAACTCCGCACCCCTGTCGTGTGATTGCCTCGCTCACCGGTTCGGGAACGCCGGCAACCGGCCGCACAGGCGTCCGAGGTACCCCTCGGACATGACCGACGCGGAGTGGGCCGTCGTGCGCGACGCGATGCCCGTGCCCGCCTGGCTGGAAGGCCGCGGCGGGCAGCCGGAGGGCTACTGCCACCGGCAACTGGTCGACGCGGTGCGCTACCTGGTCGCGGGCGGCATCGCCTGGAGGGCGGTGCCCGCGGACTTCCCCGCATGGGACCGCGTCTACGCCTTCTTCCGGCGCTGGCGGGACAAGGGATTGGTCGCCGAGTTCCACGACCGGCTGCGCGACCGGGTCCGCAAGGCGGCGGGTCGTGATCCGGAGCCGACCGCCGGGATCGTCGACGCGCAGTCGGTGAAAGGGGCCGCGTCGGTGCCGGCCGTGAGCCGGGGGTTCGACGGCGGGAAGAAGGTGAACGGCCGCAAGAGGCACATCGTCGTGGACACCCTCGGGCTGCTGCTGGCCGTCATGGTCACCGCTGCCTCGGTCACCGACCGCGAGGCCGGCCGAACCCTGCTGGAGCGGATGCGTGAGCGGCACTGGCGCATCTCGCTGGTGTGGGCCGACGGCGGCTACACGGGAGGCCTGGTCGACCTCGCCCGCGACGTGCTGCGGATCGCGCTGACCGTGGTCAAGCGGACCGATGATGCCACGGGCTTCGTGGTGCTGCCGAAAAGGTGGCTGGTGGAGAGGACGTTCGCGTGGCTGATGCACTCACGCCGCCTGGCCCGCGACTACGAGAGGCGCACCGACACCTCCGAAGCGATGATCCGGTGGTCGATGAGCATGGTTATGAGCCGCCGGCTCGCCCGGCGGGCACACTGAACATTCCCGGCCGCTCCTCGACGAGCCAGCCCCGCGCGGCCAGCCGCTTGGCCTTCGACCGCACTCCCTCCACCTTCGCCGGAACCGGCTCCAGCCCGAGTGTCGCCGCGAGCTGCCGACAGTCCATCTCCTCCCCGTCCCGCTCGACCAGGATCTCCACGAGCCGCTGGTAGTCCGGTGCCAGCACTGCTGGGGCGAGTCCTTCACGCCATTGCGGCACCACGGAACCGGGCACCGCTGCGGCGACCTGCTTCGTCCCCTCATCGGCCGCCACAACCGACGGCCCGTCTTCGCCGCCGCGAGGAAGGGCCAGCACCTCGGCCACCGTCTCACGGGCGATCACGAACCGTTCCCACGCGGCTTCCGCCTCCCGCAGCTCGGCCTGAAGGGCCTCCACACGTTGCCGGGCGGAGCGTTCACGCTCCTCCAGCAGCCCCATCACCGACGGCATCCGGCACCTCCACCGAAGAGACGACACGACAACCCGTCTCTGCCACCGAGGCACCGGCACTACGCCTGACCAGCGGAAACGCACCCGTCATTATCGGAAAGACAACGACTTCTCAGCGGGCCAGGCCGTGCTGGTCTGCAGCGAGTTCAGAGCGGATGAGTTCGAGGAGGCGGCCCGTCCAGTTACGCCCTGTCTGGTCGTGCTGGCTCCAGTAACGGGAGCGCATGTCGGTGTAGAGGATCGTGGCGTCTCCTGTCTCGACCAACACCTTTGCCAAGTCGGGGTGTTGGAAGAACTTCGCGCGCAGTAGCCGGGCCATCACCGCAGCGCGGGCCTGTTCCCAGCCGGGGTGCCGGGGAGCGGCCTTGGCGGCTTGCTGCGCGTCGTAGGGGGTGTTCGCGGCGCGGATCGTCTCCCGGTGCTGCTCGTGCGTGGTGGACAGGGCCCAGTAGGCGTGGCTGACGGTCGGGTACGCCACACCGTCGATCTCGATCGGTGCCGGGTACTCGTTGCGCAGGACCAGGACGCCGGGATCGGCCGGCCAGCCGTTGGGGTAGACGACCTGGCCCAGTTCGATGGCAGGCGCGTGGGCGACATCCGCTCCGTCCACGGGGCGGCGCGCGGCGGCCCGGGCGAGTGCCTGGTCGCGCTCGGCGAAGTACGCCAGCGCATGCTGGTACATCTCGTCGGTGACGACCGGCCCGCCACCGAACAGGCGCGCCCCGGCCCCGGCGGCGAGGGCTTTCAGCGGCCAGTCTTTGGCGTCCATGTCGCCCAGCGCGTAGCGGCGCAAATGCTCGGGGACGGCCAGGTACGCCTCCCGCAGCCCGGCGCGCTGTTCCTCGCTCGGCTCGGCGCGGAACGCGGTGACTGCTGCCAGGCAGCGGCCGGTGGAGTCGGGCCGGCCGTTGAGGCGGTCGATCTCGTCGCGGACCTCACCCAGCAGTTGTTCCGGTGTCGTCCACGACTGGACCTCAGCGAACTTCCATGCGGCCACATGGTGGGCCGACGCCCGCGCACCGTCCTCGAGCGTGGTGGCGACCCACCCGCTGCGCAGCTTCTCTGCGAACTCCTCGACGGTGACCAGTCCCCAGCAGTCGACCAGCCCGTCGGCATAGATCAACAGGTCCGTGAGGAAGTAGTCGCTGCCGTTGCGGATGAACACGTGCCGCCACGTACCAAGGATGCGTTCGCCGTCCGCATGCCTGAAAGTGCGCCGGAATCCTGACATGCCCGCCAGCGTAGAGGCCGCCGTTCCGCGTTCCTCCTGCAGGGCCCGGCCCACTGATCGGTGATGCCGTCTTGCTGCTGAACGGCTGTTGTCGCCCGCGACTGTACTGCTGAAACCTGGTGCCGTTTTCGTTCCGTCCATCGTGTGCCGCATCGCGGCGTGTCGGGATGAGACCGCCTGGCCGTGGGCAGTCTCGCCGCGCAAGGCAGCGGTCCTGCTGCGAGACCACCAGTGGGGGAGGAGTCATGGAATGCGCGAACCAACCATGCGCCCGCAGACACCGCCGCCCGCGCCAGGCCTTTTCACAGGAGAGGCCGGCCGCCGTGGTGGGGCGTGAGGGATCGGTGGCCCGGTTGATGGATCTGGACAGCCGGGGGGAGCTGACCACCGCTCACGTGCGTCTGGTCGCGTCGGCGATGGGGGTGTCGGAACGGGCGGTCTGGTACTGGGTGGCTGCCGCCCGTACGGAGGGGCGGCTTTCGGCCCGGCCGCGCGAGCGGACGGTTCTCACCCCGGAGGTTCGGCGTCTGCTGACGTTCTGGGGCGGGAACACCGCCGCGGTCCACCGTGAGCTCGCCGCCGGGGCCGCCGACGATCCCACTGCCTCCTTTCCATCACTGCGGGCCCTGCAGCGGGCGGTGCGCAGGGATCTGTCGGTGGGGGAGCGGGCGGGTCTGCGGGGCGGGGAGGCGGCCCGGTGGGCGTATGACGTGTTCGGGAAGCGGCCGGCGTTGTGGCCTCGCGGCACACCCCCCTGCTCCCACGGGCCCGGCCGGCTGCGCCCCACGTCAGCCGCGGAGCCCTCGCCAGACCGGTTGCCGGAGCCGGCCGGCGTCGGTCAGTTCCAGGAACTCGACCTCGGCGTGGAGCTCGGGCCGTACGAACCGCACCTCGGTGCCGCGCGCCAGCCCCAGGCCGGCGCCGGTGGTGAACGGTGACACCGGGACGGCGAGGCGGCGCAGGGTGGCGGCCAGGGCACGCTTCTCGGCGGTGACCATGCCGCTGCTGACCGAGCCGACGAACAGGAGCCGGCCGTCGTCGGCTGGGGCGGGGACGCCGACCAGGACGGCGCGCACCGAGGTACCGCCCGGGCCGCCGGGCAGCCAACCGCCGATCACGACGTCCGCCACCCGCAGGTGCTTGACCTTGGTCCAGTCCCGGGAGCGGCTACCGGGCCGGTACAGGGAGTCGCGCCGCTTGGCCACGACACCCTCCAGCTGATGCTCGCGAGTCCAGCCGTAGGCGTCGGTGACCGAGTCCCAGACCGGCGGCACCCGCAGGTGCGGCCGCTCCAGCTCCAGGCCCTCCAGCAGCTCGCGCCGGCGCGCGTACGGCTCGTCGAGCAGTGACCGCTCACCGGTGTGCAGCAGGTCGAACGCGACGTACAGGGCCGGCGCGGCGGCCGCGCCGGCCCGCACCGCGGCCGGGCGGGTGCGGTGGATGCGGCCCTGCAGCGCGGCGAACGACGGGATACCGGAGCGCATCACCACCAGCTCGCCGTCCAGGACCAGCGGGCCGCGGACCTCCGTGAGCGCGTCGGCGACCTCGGGGAACCTGCCGGTGAAATCCACGCCGGAGCGGCCCAGCAACCGCACCGGCGCCGCCTCGGGCACGTACGCAACGCACCTCGCCCCGTCCCACTTCACCTCTGCGGCCCACCCCGGCCCGGACGGCAGCGGGCCGGCCGTCGCCAGCATCGGCTCGATGTGGGGCAGCCGCACCCGCGCGGATCCTCGGGCACTCACACCTCAAGGGTGCCGCCGGGCACCGCCCGGAGCGGAACTGGATACACCCATCCGCCAGCCCCGGGGAGGTGTGTGCCGCGGGCTGCCGCACGGGCTCAATGCCGGGATTCGGCGGCGGCGCGGCTGGCGGTGACGACCTGAGCCGAGGCGTTCGGCGAGCCGGGCAGCTGGGTGAGTGGTCACCCGAATGCGATGGTGTGCGGCAGGGCGAGCGCGATCGCCGCGACGGCCCCGCAGCCCGAACAGGCCCTCGGTGTGCTGGCGGGGCAGGCGCTTCTGGGTCTGCTTGATCGGGGCGTTGCCGCCGTCCGGCTGGCACAGCTGCTCGGCGGTCGCCGGCCAGCCGGAGCGGCGGCGGGCCTACGGCGCTCGTAGATGGAGCCCTGGCGGGCCGCGCCTCCCGCTCGGGCCTCGGCGGCTGCCGTCCCGGCGCCGGCGTGTCCGCGCTGACCGCTGAACGACCGCTTCGACCGGTCCGCCAGGGAATTTAGGTGCCATAAAAGCCTCATACAGCTATAACGTGGCAAATCACCTGATAGCGAATGAGTATCTATACGGATAGGGGTCAGTCGGTTACCTGAATAGGATTCCTGCTGACTGAAAGTTGTCGGGAGGGGAGTGCTGTGGGGCATCTCAAGGTCGATCCAGGTGAAATCCGCATGTCCGCAGGAGCGGCGCGAGCTATCGGCGAGGACTTCGCGAAGCCCAGCCAGGCCGCTGTTACCGCCAGTCAGACCGCCGCCAGCCAACTGACCGGGTGGGCGGTAGCCGCGCGGCTGAACCAGGTGGCCGGTAGCTGGGCGCCGGTGCTGGCGGGTGTCAGTGACCGCCTGACGAAGACGGCCGACAACCTCACCGCCACGGCACAGGCCTACGCGAACAACGAGAACGCCAACGCCGAGGTCTGGCAGAAGCAGCACATCGGCGAAGCATGGGAGAAGCCGGGCCAGTGAGCATGTTCGAGTTGCTGCTCCGCTTCGACCCGACCGGACTGCACGAAGCTGCCAAGGCCTGGCGCGCCCTGTCCAACGGGGCGCAGTCCGCTGACACCCGGCACCGCAGCCAGGTGAACGCCCCACTGAGGAACGGCAACTGGGAGGGGGAGGATGCGCAGAAGGCGTTCTACACCCTGGGCCGGAATGAGCAGATCCTGGAGATCGTGCGTGTGGAGTCCGCCGCTGTCGCACTCGCTCTGGACACCGTCGCCGACCGGATCTACCAGGCGCAGACCAATCTGAAGAACGCCGTGCACCGCGCCGAGGAGTGGGGCCTGACCGTCGGTGCCGACGGGATAGTGAATCTGCCGGCGCTGAGCAAGGGGGAGCAGAACGATCCCGAGGCCGCGTCCAACCCGGAGCGCAAGTCGCTGGAGACCCTGCGCACGCAGGCACAGGAGCGGATCAATAAGGCACTGGCCGATGCGAAGGAGGCGAGCGACAAGGGCGTCATCGCCCTCGGCCGCCTTGACGCCGACATCCTGACCAGTCCCAGGACGTTCGGCTCCGTCGCCGAGACTGCCACGGACGTGAAGGACGTGGCGAAGGATCTCGGCCTCTCCGATCCTTACGTTCCCGAGAACAAGGACCCGCAGAAGTCCGCGGACTGGTGGAAGTCGCTGACCCCGGAGCAGCAGAGCAGTTACCTGGCGCTTTACCCGGACAAGGTCGGACAGCTGGACGGCCTACCCGCAACGGTCCGGGACGAGGCGAACCGGCTGGCGCTCGACCAGGAGTTGGACCGGCTGAGGTCCGGTACCGCGCGTGGAAGCGGAAGCGACCAGGGGGTGTACAACCTCCGCGAGCAGAACCTGATGAAGCTCAAGGAGCAGCTCGACCAGCACGACAGTATGGCCGAGGACAAGCAGTTGTTCCTGCTCTCGTACGACTCCAAGTCCTACAGCGGAGACGGTAAGGCGGTCATCGCGATGGGCAATCCCGACACCGCTGACCACACTGCCGTCATGGTGCCGGGGACCGGGACCACTGTCGGCAGCACGGGAGGCCAGATCGAACGCATCAACAGCATGCAGGAGGCCGCGAAGGAGGCGTCGAAGGGGACGAACCAGAAGGTCTCCGTGATCTCGTGGCTCGGATACGACGCACCCGAGATCCCGGTCCTGCAAGAAGCGAACGCCGCCATCGCCGGCACCACTCGGGCGGAGGACGGAGCCGAGGCCCTGCGCCAGTTCACCCAGGGCACGCGGGTCGCCCAAGGCGACCACCACAGCCACCTCTCAGTGTTCAGCCACAGCTACGGGACGACCCTTGTCGGTGCGGCTGCCGCCGGCGGACAGGGACTGGGGGCCGACGACATCGTCGCCATCGCCAGCCCAGGAATGACCGTCCAGCGCGCCGACCAGCTCCACATCGACCCGGCCCACTTCTGGACCGGCCGGGCGGCAGACGACCCGATCGAACTCGCCACAGAACTCACCCTCGGCGACGACCCGATGGTCAGACCGTTCGGCGGGAACAACATTCAGACCGACACCTCTGGGCACAGCGGGTACTGGGACGCCGGCAGTAAGAGTCTCGACAACCAGGGCCGCATCATCGTCGGGAAGCAGCCGACCACGGTTCCCAAGGAATACCCCACCCCGCCGCCTCCCCCGTAACAACCGGCGCCGGGCCAATCACAGCCCGGCCGCTCGGTCCTCATCCTGTACCGGCCGCAAGGACTCACTGTGCCGTTCCACCTGCCACGATTCGCTGTACGCCCTCTCGAGGCCCGACGCCTGAGGGCCGCGGCGATCGCACTCTGTCTGCCCCTCATCCTCGGAGGATGCATGTCAACGCCTGGTCCCAACGATCCGATCCCTGTCAAGGCCCGCCAGGACGCCCAGGACTGGGCGCAGCACATGACCGAATACATGGCGCAGGCCGCCGGCGCCACCCTCGACGCGGGTAGTGCCGAGCCGAAATTCAGCAACTGTGTCGGTAAGAACGACGAGGTCCGCAACGACGGCCGGTACAAGCTGGCGTACGCGGTCTACAGCTCCGCCCCGCTTGAACAGCACCCCGAGGCTGTCCGCAAGGTTCGCGCAATGCTCGAACAGCAGGGCTTCAAGATCGATGGCTACCGGGAGACCACCGACGGCAAGGTGGACACCGTTCTCGACGCCTCCCAGGAATCGAGCCGGTACATGGTCACGGTCGAGACCACGACCGGAGGACTTCTCCTCTTCCGGGTCAGGACCCCCTGCCTGATGCCTCCCACCCCGTCACCGGCTTCGCACTGAGTACCGCAACTCGGCAGGCAACCGCATCGACGCCGCCGTCCAGTCCGGTACCGCCTCCGTGCTCCTGCGCCGACTCGGGGGCCAGTGAGCGGCCACTGCACCGAGGTCTCAGCTGGCCCATGGCAACGGCAACGGCCCTCGACAGGCGGAAGCGGTGACGAGAGTGCGCCGTCGCCGCCGAGCCGCAGGGCTGCGTCACAGGGTGATGACGCGGGCGGGCGAGGCATACGACGTGGCTCGGCGTGTCGATGACGAACTCGGCCAGGCTGCGTTCGTAGGGATCGGGAGCCGACGCCAGTCGCAGACGCTGTGGCGAGCGCTGCCCGCTGACGCTCGCTCCCAAGGGCCCGCACTGACCCCGCAACCCGTCCGACCAACCGCCGGACTCAGGAGCACGATGGCTGCCAGCGTATCCCGCACCCCCCGGTGGTTCACCGCCGCTGCGCTCCTGCTCGCGGTGCTCAGCGGATGCTCGTCCGCCCATCCCGCCGACAGGAGTGACACACCGCCCGTGAAATCCAAGGCCGACGCTCAAGCCTGGGCGCAGCAGATCACCGAGCACATGGCCCAGACGGCCGGGATCGAGACCGACGCGTCGACCATCGACGCGCTCTTCACCCCGTGTACCGGTAAGAACGGCGAGACCGCCCCCGACGATCGGTACATCCTGATGTACAGCGTCAAGAGCACGGTGCCCCGTGCCCAGCACCCGGAGGCGGTCAGGAAGGTCCGCGACATGCTGGTCGGCGAAGGTCTGACCGTGAAGGGCTACCGCGAAACCGTGGACGGCAAGCCGGACGCGCTCGTCGACGCCTTCCATCCCAGCAGCCGCTACTCAGCGACGGCGTCCACGTCGGGTACCGCTGACCGTATGTACCTGCGGGTCGTCACCCCCTGCCTACTCCCTCCCCCTGAAGAGGCGGCTCCTACGTCCTGACGCCGGCCACCCGCAGCGCGGCAGGAGAACGGCGAGGCCGCCCAGCGAGGGCGGCTTCGCCGTTTCGATGCTGGTGGGCACCTGCTCGGCGATCGCCCACGGCGTCCTTCGCCGGGGCCGCAGACGGGTCGTCGTACTCCCGGGAGATCACCTGGACCTGGCCCGACTCGGCGTCGTAACGCACAGTGTCCAGGCCCTGGCGGTCGAGCTCGGCGATGGTTTCGGCGTGGGTGGTGGTGTTCAAGGCGAGCATCCCGACCGGCGAGTGCCTCGGGCCGAGCTCCACCTCCTCGCGGAGCAGGATCTGCATCAGGCGGTTGGCGGAAGCCGAGGGCAGGTCCTCGTCCACAGCGACGTGCAGCATCAGTTGTTCCTCGCCGCTGGTCCGCCATCGGACCTGTGCCACCCACGCCGAGCGGACGGCGGGGAACTCGCGGACCCGTCGAGCCAGTGCGTCGCGCAGGGCGATCGCCACCGGGTCGGTGGACCAGTCGAGCTTCATCTCTGCCCCGGACCCGTAGGTCGCCCAGTCCTGCAGCACCTGCTCGGGAAAGATCGCCTGTCCCTTTCCGGAACGGACCCCGAGCACGGCGACGCCGGTCTTCTCCAGGATGTCCCTCAGTCGCGCCGCGTCGCAGTGCACCATCCCGGCGGCCTCCGCCAGCAGTTGCGTGCCGAGTGCCGCGTCGGTGAACCCGAGCAGTGTGGGCGGCTGCTTGTCGTCGGGGAGGAACATCACCGATCCGGTGTCGGTGACGGGAACGAACACCCCGTCGTCGAACAGCGCGGTGAGCACCGCCTCCGGTGCGGGCTCGTGCCCGTCCGCACGACGGTCGAGAAGGTCGGCGAGACGTACGTTCGAATGCTCGATCACGCGTGCAGCGTAGTGCCCGGCCGGCCGCCGCCAGCCCCGCCCCATCGGGATCCGACCAGCACTCCGGTTCCAACAACCGTGACCAAGTTCCAACTAACGTGTCACGGCTCACACCACCAGGTCGCCGGGTACAGGCCACCCGCAAGATACAGATCCCAATCGCAAGATACGGATCTCAGTCACAGTTCCGTCGGCCGCGCGCCGCCCCGGCCGGCCGTTCCCCCGCAACGGGCTCTTCTCGACCAGAGATTCCGTGACGTGGGCCGGGGCGTCGCCTATGTGTCCGGGATTCCGGCCCGCCCGTTGTTCCGTGACGCCGTACCGGTGACGGAACCCGGTGGTACGTGGCCACATGGGGCGGCGGCCGTTCAGTTCCTGTCAGCGGTCGTAGGCGGTGTCCAGTTCGCGGCGGGCCAGGAAGGCGCGAAGGTCAGGCGGTGACCTGCTGCACCCTCTGTCCAGCCCGGCGGGCGTCTCCGGCGTCGGCGGTGACGCACTTCAGTTCGGCCTCGGGGATGAGGGCTCGGAGCCGTTGGGGGCAGGGCCGACGCCGCGATGGCGTTGTGGACAAGGACGACGAAGGCCCGTACGTCCGCCTCGGTGGTGTCCTCCAGCGCGAGGGTGAGCAGCTCACGTCGGCCGTCGGGCGGTGTCAGGAGGCCGGGCCGCTGCTGCAGGACGGCGTCCCGCCGGCGGTGCCCGTGTCAGAGGTCGAGGTGTGTGCGGCGTCCGGCGGCGGGGGTACGTCACCGGACGGCTGCGTCAGCTCTCAGAGGGGGATGACGCGGGTGAGGCGTACGACATGGCTGTGCGTGTGTCGATGACGTACTCGACCAGGCCGCGGCCGTGGGGGATCGGAAGCCGGCGCCAGTCGCCGGCGCTGTCGCGGGCGCTGCTCTCTGGCAGCCACGGGTCCTCGGCGATCGCGACGGTAAGCGCGACGATCGCGGAGAACAGCTCGACCGACAGGCCGGGATCGGACAGGGCGTCCTGAACGGCTTCGGACGGCAGGACCGGCCACAGGTCGTCTGGGTCTTCGCTACTCACCCGGCATGTCCCCGCCGCGGTCACGGCGCAGCCGCAGGATGTCGGCCATGGTGCCGGTGGGCAGGGTGCCGGTGCGGGCGGCGGCGATGATGCGGTCCTGCTCGGGGTCGGTGTCCATCTCCGCTTCGCACCACCAACGGTTGAGGACCTGCTCGGCCTGGTCGATGGGGGCTTGGCCGAGCTCGCGGTAGAACTCCATCCGGCGGCCGCCCTGCAGCGCGGCGGCGATGCCGTCGGGGGTGCGGGGCACTCGGGGCTGCGGCTGCGGGGGGTGGTGCACGGGTTGGACGCTCATCGGGCTCCTCCTGCCTCTCGCCACCACCGTATCCGCTTTGGGTCGGCCTCCGGGCCGTGCCCGCCATGGTCGCTGCCGACCGACTGCGAGATGTCGGTCGGGACCCGGCCCTCTTCTAGCGGTGGCCGGTGTGCGAGCGGTGCTGGCGGGCGGTGACGAGGGCGCGCCACCGTGCGCGGACGGCGTCGGGGCCGTCGTACCAGCGGGCGCCGGAGGGGAACTGGAGGTCGCGGCCGGCCTGGCACGTAGACGTCGTCGCGGTGGAGAAAGACCTTGATCGCGCGCTTCTCGTCCTCAGGTGTGTTTTTATCGGGGTGAAGTAGAGCCAGGGCTTCGGTCGGTTGGGGAGCCGGTGGTTCTTCGGCGAGTTGGGAGCCAGTCGGTGTGATGGTGTGGAACATGCCGCTTTCGGAGTAATCGCGGGGGCTTGCGCCGTCTGGCCGTCACTCTGTGCCTGTTGATCACGGTCCAGGTCAGGGAGACCGCTGGTGCACAGGTCACGTGAGTGGCTGTTCGAGAGGATCCGCCGGGCCAAGCGTGAGCAGGGGCTGTCGGGGCGGGAGCTCGCGGTGCGGTTCAAGGTGTCGCGGAACACGGTGAAGAAGGCGTTGGAGTCTCCGGTGCCGCCGAAGCGCAAGTCGCCGCCGCCGCGCAAGAGCGTGCTGGAGCCGGTTAAGGGCTTCATCGACGCGATGCTGCGCGAGGACCTGGACGCTCCGGCGAAGCAGAAGCACACGATCCCGCGGATCATCGAGCGTCTGGCCGCGGAGCACGACTTCGAGCTGGCCCGTCCCACGACGGTCTGGGACTACGTGTCCAAGCGGCGCCCGGAGATTCGCGCGGAGGCGCTGGAGGGACGCCGGCATCTGGACGGGATGGTGCCGCAGGCGAAGAGGCCGGGCGAGGAGGCGGAGGTCGACTTCGCGGACTTCTGGCTGGACCTGGCCGGGCAGCGGCGCAAGTGCGTGTTGTTCACGCTGCGGCTGTCCTACTCGGGCAAGGCAGTGCACCGACCCGTTGACCGCACTACCGGCGTGTCCTACGAGTTGGCCTGGTGACGGCGAGGAGTCTCCGTTCGGGATGGTCCCGATGAGACGGAGACGTAATGAATCGCGCTGCGGCGACGGACGAACGCGAGGTGACCGGGCTGGTGGTGGCCCGAGTCGGCAGGGTGCAGGCGACCAGTGCTGCGACGCTGCCCTGGGTGGTTCTCGACGGGGCGGGGCGGGCGATCACGCCGGCGAGCGAGTTCCTGCGGGAACTGCTGGCCTGCGGCAACACCCCGGCCTCCTGCCGTTCCTATGCCTTTGACCTGCTGCGCTGGTTCCGATTCCTCGCGGCAGTGGATGTGGAATGGAACCGCGCGAAGCGCGTGGACGTACGCGACTTCGTCCTTTGGCTGCGGACGTGCCACAACCCG
The DNA here is from genome assembly GCF_055383135.1 of Kitasatospora sp. Xyl93. NCBI lineage: Bacteria > Bacillati > Actinomycetota > Actinomycetes > Kitasatosporales > Streptomycetaceae > Kitasatospora > Kitasatospora sp. Xyl93. The sequence continues at coordinate 8,713,842 of NZ_AP029185.1, forward strand.
GCGCGGGACCGGCGCCGACCGGACGCGCCCGCGCCGGGATCGCTGAACGCGCGCACCGGCAAGCCCTACCTGAAGTCGGGCTATGCTCCGGCGACCATCAACCACGCGGTGTCGGTGCTGGCGGCGTTCTACGACCACCATCTGCAGACCGGGCAGGGGCCGGTGGTCTCCCCGGTGCCACCGCAGTCCCGTGATGGCCGCCGACTGGAAGCGCACCACAACCCACTGGAGCCGTTCCGGCTGCACCGCCGGGGCGCCTACCGACAGAAGCAGGTCGACCGCGAACCCCGCGCCGTCCCCGACGATGTCGTCGAGGACCTGTTCACCTCCCTGGGCTGCCACCGCGACCGGGCACTGTTCTCCATGTTCCTGTCCAGCGGCGCTCGGGCCGCCGAGATGCTGGGCATGACGATCGGCGACGTCCACCCGGGCGAGGGACGGATCTACGTGCAGACCAAGGGCCTGGGCGGCGCGAAGGAGGCATGCCCAGCCTCCCCGGAAGCCTTCGCCTGGCTGGCCCTCTACCTCGGCGACCTTGCCCAGGACGGCCACCGGCCCGCCCCGCACGAGCCGGTCTGGTGGACCCTACGCGGGCAGACACGCCCGCTGACCTACACGGCCCTGCGGGCGGTGCTGAACCGGATCAACGCGAGGATCGGGGCGAACATCACGCTGCACGACCTGCGGCACACCCTGTGTCTGCGCCTGATCGAGGACCCGGCCATCACCCTGGTCGACGCCCAGCAGGTGATGCGCCACCGGCGCATCACCACGACCAGTACCTACCTGCGGCCCAGGACCGACGAGGTCATCGCCAAGGTTCATGAGCACTACACACGCCCCAAGCCGCCGCCGCGGCCGCTGACCGGCTGGGCATACGACCCGGACGACCTCGCCGACGTCTTCGGGAACCGGTGATGGCCCGCCACGGGCGTGTCGCCCGCACCCCGGTCAGCCCACGCGACCCCGCCCTCCTCACCACCGTGCTGCCCCAGCCCAGGACCACGACGCGTGCCAGTGGCCGGGAGTCCGCGAGTCGCGATGAACTGGCCCGCCTGGCCGAGGGCCTGCTGAATGAGCCGACCGTCCGTAACCTGTGGCGCCAACAGCTCTCACTGACGCGCATCTTCGACTGGCTGGAGGGATTCCCCGCCGACACCTGGCAAGACCGATGGCTCCTGAGCGGTTCCGACGAACTGGGTCCTGGCTGGGGACCCCAGGGGCTCAGCGCGGGCACCCGATCGCGGTTCACCGCCGGTCTCGGCACCTTGATCGTCCTCCAGGCGATCCGGCCCTCCTACGGTTGGCTGTTCGGCAGCCGCCTCCTGGGCGTCTACGACGCCTACCGTCGTCACAATCAGCCCGCGCTGTTCGCCGAACTCACGCAGCGCGTCGGCGGACAGCGCTGCGACGAGCACGCGACCGATGCCCTGAACGTGCTCGGCCGCATGAGCATCGTCACCGGCAAGGACCTGTTGGCCTTCGACCTGGAAGACCTCACCGACTACGCCAAGGCCCGTCGGGACAACGGCCGCACTGTCACGGCCTTGCCCCTCGCCTACGACATCCTTCACGCCGTCGGCGGTCTCAAGGACTCGCCACCGACCTTGCGCGAGGCCCAGGCCCGCGGCCAGCTCACCCCCGCCGAACTGATCGACCGCCACCCGATCACCAACCGCGCGGTCCGCGACGTGCTCGTCCACTACCTCGCCGAGCGGTCCGCCGTCCTGGACTACGGCTCCCTGGTCAACCACGCTCAGATGCTGGCCGACCTGTTCTGGGGCGACCTGCAACGCCACCAGCCTGCGATCTCCTCGTTCAACCTGCCCGACGAGGTCGCCCAGGCATGGAAGCAACGCGTCCGGGTCCTGCCTGACGGGCGACCGCGCCGCACGGCCCACGCCGTGTTCCTGGCGGTCCGCTCCTTCTACCTGGACCTCTCGCAGTGGGCCATGGAAGACCCAGCCCGCTGGGCGGCCTGGGCCGCCCCCTGCCCGATCAGCGAGGCCGACATCCGCGGCTACATCAAGGAGAGCCGGCACCGGCAAGCGCGGATGCAGCAGCGCACCCGCACCCTGGTCCCCGTCCTGCCGCAGCTCGTCCGCACTGCGGAGACCCGGCTGCAGCACGCCACGCTCCTGCTGCAGGCAGCCCGCTCCGCGACGCCGGGCGACGAGTTCACCGTCGAGGGCTCGCGCTATCGCCGCACCGGGCGCAACGGCAGCCACTGGCGCCCCACTGCCCTGTTCCTCGCCCCGGTCGACGAGCCCGGTCCCCGGTTCGATGCCGAATGCGAGGAGAACAACGCCTTCTGGACCTGGGCGAGCATCGAGGTCCTGCGACGCACCGGGGCCAGGATCGAGGAACTCCTGGAGCTCACCCATCTGAGCCTGCGTCAGTACCAGGCGCCGACCGGCGAGACGGTGCCGCTGCTGCAGATCAGCCCGTCCAAGACCGACCGTGAGCGCGTCATCCCCGCCGACCCGGACCTGGTCGCCGTCCTCGCCCGGATCATTCGCCGGATCAAAGGCACCGGCGAGCGGGTGCCGCTGCTGACCCGCTACGACGGCTACGAGCGGGTCTTCGGGCCGCCGCTGCCGCACCTGTTCCAGTGTCTTTCCCAGCACCGGCTGCAGGTCATCTCCCCCAACCGGATCCGCGAGCTCCTCACCGAGCACGCCCTTCGGGCCGGCATCGTCGACGTCGACGGGACACCGCTGAGGTTCACGCCGCACGACTTCCGCCGAATCTTCTCGACCGAGACGGTCAACGGCGGCCTGCCGATCCATATCGCCGCGAAGCTCCTCGGACATCTCGATCTCAACACCACCCAGGCCTACGTCGCCGTCTATCCCGAAGAGGTGATCCGCCACTACCGGCAGTTCGTCGACCAGCGCCGAACCCACCGTCCCAACGAGGAGTACCGCGAGCCCAGCGACTCCGAGTGGCAGGACTTCCGCGACCACTTCAGCCTGCGCAAGGTCGCCCTCGGTACCTGCGACCGCCCTTATGGGACACCCTGCCAGCACGAACACGCCTGCATCCGCTGCCCCATGCTCCGCCTCGACCTTGCCCAGGAACCCAGACTCCTGGAGATCGAAGCCAACACCCGTCAACGCCTCGGAGAGGCCCAACGGATGCGGTGGCTTGGCGAGGTCGCCGGCCTGCAGGAGAGCCTGCGCCACATCGCCGACAAGAAACAGCAGGCCGAACGCCTGCGAGCCCAAGCCGACAGTGGCGCGGACGGGGTCGCTGCCCTTGGTTAGGCGATCACGCCTCCGCGATGATCCGGGCCTTCAGTAGGTCGTACTCGGCAACCGCATCCGGCTCGTGATCGTAGTAGTCCTCCCAGAAACCCGGTCGCTGCCACTCCCGGGGCGCCAGGGTCAATCGGCCGTCCTTCAGTGCAGTGACCCAACAGGTCGGCATCCGCTCGGACACGATCTCGAACATGTCGGCGTCCCACAGACCGGGCGATTCGATCTCGTCCCGCCTCGCGCTGCGGTCAGGAAGGCGAAACAGGATCCGCGACCGGGCGGCGAACACTTCGAGGACCGGATACTCCTCGCCCACGCGAATCGCCGGGTGCTCGCTCACAACCGTCAAGTTGGCAGGACTGATGATCTTGATGCATCGGACGATCACACGGCGCACAGTACCTGGCCCAGCGCATGCCAGGCGCATTTCGTAGTGCAGAGAAGGGTCTATGCGACCGCGTCCCAGGAGGCGTTCCTGGAAGGGCACGTGGAAGCGTTCACGGTGCTGGGCGGGGTGCCGTCGGTGCACATCCGGTACGACAACTTGAAGCCGGCGGTCAAGCAGGTGCTGTTCGGGCACTCGCGGCTGGAGTCGGCGCGGTGGGCGTCGTTCAAGTCCTGGTATCAGTTCTCGGCGTTCTACTGCGCGCCCGGCGAGGGCGGCGCCCACGAGAAGGGCGGGGTGGAGCACGAGGGCGGCAGGTTCCGCCGAAAGCACCTGGTCCCGCCTCCCGCGGTCGACTCGCTGGCGGAGCTGAACGAGCGCCTCGCCGCGATCGACATCGCGGAGGACGCCCGGCACATCCACGGCCGGCCGACCTCGATCGGGTTCGACTTCGAGGCCGAGCGGGACCGGCTGCGGCCGTTGCCGGTGGACGATTACGACTGCGGGATCGACCTGAGCCCGACGGTCGCACGGAACTCCCGGATCACGGTGCGGCAGTGCTACTACTCGGTGCCGGCGAAGTTCATCGGCACCAAGGTGCGCGTCAAGCTGCGGGCGAACGAGTTGTGGGTGTTCGACGGGCGCAAGGTCGTCGCCCGCCACCCGAGGCTGACCAGGCGTTACACCTACCACGACTTCCTGGACCACTACCTGGAGATCCTGCTGGTCAAGCCCGGCGCGTTCGCCGGGGCCTCCGCGCTCGCGCAGGCCCGCGCGGAGGGCGGCTTCACCAAGGTCCACGAGGCGTTCTGGGCGGCGGCGAAGACCAAGGCCGGTGACCGCGAGGGCACCAGGATGCTGATCGAGGTGCTGCTGCTGCACCGCCAGCTCCCGCCGGAGGCATTGGTGGCGGCGATGGAGACCTGCCTGCGGGTCGGGTCGGTCTCCACCGACCTGGTCGCGATCGAGGCCCGCAAGGCGATGGAAGGCACCGACGCGGACGACGCCGAGCTCCTGGCCGGCCCCGACGAGGCCGGTGCAGTCGCGCCCGCGGCCGCCGGAGCCCAGGTGATCTCCCTGCACGCGCGCCGCCTGCCACCCGACCCGCGCCCGGCACTGCCCGACATGAGCAAGTACGACCGGCTGCTGAGCCCGGTCGCCAGCCGCGACAGCCAGACCCAGAAAGGCCACGGCGCATGAGGCCCACCATCACCGTCACCGACCAGGACGACGAGCAGGACACCGGCAAGGTCCCCGGCCGCAGGATGTCGCTGCCCGGCGACCCGGAGGACATGCTCATCGACGAAGCATGCCGCGAGCTTCGCCTGCCGGCGTTCCGCGAGCGGTTCATCGACCTGGCAGGCACCGCCCGGCGCGAGCAGGCCACCTACAAGCAGTTCCTGCTGGACCTGCTGCAGGTCGAACTCGCCGACCGGGACCTCCGCCGCCAGCAGCGGCTGTTGCGGCTGGCCCGCTTCCCGCGGCCCAAGCGGCTGGAGGATTTCGACTTCGTGAAGAACCCCAACGTCACCCCCGAGGTCGTCGCGGACCTCAAATCCCCGACCTGGGTCCGCGAGGGCCGGCCGCTGGTGCTGATCGGAGACTCCGGCACCGGCAAGTCCCACCTGCTGATCGGCATCGGCACCGCGATCGCCGAGACCGGCCTGTCGGTTCGCTACACCACCACCAGCGCGCTGGTGAACGAGCTCGCCGAGGCCGACGCGAGCCGCCGCCTGTCCTCGGTGATCGCCCGCTACAGCAAGATCGATCTTTTGTGCCTGGACGAGTTCGGCTACCTGAACCTGGACCGCAAGGGCGCCAAGCTGCTGTTCCAGATCTTCACCGAGCGCGAGGATCGCAAGGCCACCGCCGTCGCCACGAACTCACCCTTCACCGAATGGGACAAGACCTTCGGCGACGCCCGCCTCTGCGCGGCCATCGCCGACCGGATCACCTTCCGCTGCACCCTGATCCAGACCGGCACCGAGTCCTACCGCTACCAGGCCACCCAGGAATCCCTCTTCCCCACCCCGAACCGAGCTTGAGATCTAACCCCTGAGCCGAGCCCCCGCTCTTGGAGTGGCAGGCTGTGGTCGTGAGAATCGCGAGGGACGACCGGCCAAGGCCACTGTCGACGTGCTGGCTCTACTGGATCGCCGTACCGACCGGGGACCAGGCAGGAGTCATTGCGGACCTGGGCCTCACCCGACCCATCCCCGTGACGTTCGCCGAGGCCGAGGCCGTCATCGACGAGGACGGCCACGGAGAGGCGGAGGACAACCCGGATGGACTGGCCCGGGTCTATGTGAGTCCTGAGATCGAGGGATGGACTCTGGTGATCGGCCCGTGGTGCGACCCGTGCAACAGCGACAGAAGCGACGAGGTGCTGCGTCTGTGTATCGGCCTGAGCTCCCGCTACGGAGTGGCGCAGGCGTACTACTTCGGTACACAGAACGACGGTTCAGCCTGGCTGATCGCAGAGCACGGGGTCGTGGTGCGGCGGTACTGCGAGACCGGCGAGGTAGACGACGGACTCCTCACACTGGGGCAACCGCTTGTGCAGGAACAGGCCGAGCGGGAGCGGATGGGCCTGCCGCCCGCCTGGCACGAGAACGCGCGCAACGACGAGTCCGAGGAGGAGTGGAAGTGGCGGGCGTTCGACATGGCCCCCGAGATCGCCACAGCCCTGGGCATCAGTCCGCTCGAACTGACGGCGTCGATGCGAGTGAGCGGCATCGGCGTTCTTGCGGAGACACCTGCTCCGGCACGCTGATGAGTTCAGCTCTTCGCTGAGCTGGGTGCGCGCCGCGACCACCAGCCAGGCCCAGCGATCGACCGTCGTGGACACGTAGGGCTGAACCCACGGGTCCAGCCCTTCACCACGTCCGAGGGCGAGCCCCGGCCGCGACTTGTCAGGGAGGCGACCCGGGCCCACGGCCACAAGCTACCGACGCCCCCACCCCAGCCCCTACGGACACTCCGCCCACGCCTGTCGGCTCACCCGATCAGTGGCTCCCAATCTCGCCGAAACGGCTCCCGAACTCACCGAAGAACGCCCGCCACGGTCGAGTACGTCACCACCAGAACGGCCTAGCCCCGGCTCCCGTTCACGCCGAAGCAGTGGCTCTCATATGACCCGACAAAATCAGGCTGGCCGGCCAACGCACCGGAGTGATGCGACCGGCCATGATGCGGTGCTACTCGCCGGGCCTGTGACGCCACACCTGGTACAGGCGCAGGACGTCGACAGCCCACGGCATGCGGAAGTCTTCGCCGTCCGCGGGCGCCGTGCGGCCTGCCCGCTCCAGGACACGGGGCAGGAGTGGGTGCGGCTGCCCCGTGGACGTGGTGAGCAGCCCGGCGAGCAGCGGCTCGTCGGGCGGGGTGTCCCTGTCGACGAGGACCAGGAGGTCGAGCAGGTCGGCGTCGTCGAGGCGGGGAAGGGCGACTCCCGAACTGCGCAGCCCGGAGAGCGTCGTCATGCTCCGGTTTCTGGCCTGCCGCTGGAGCTGGCTCCGTACGGTGCGGGCAAGGGCGCGCAGGCGATCGTGGCTGTCCAGGGCAGGGCTGGGTGGGGCGGGGGTGTTCGGCGCCGTCGGCCCTTCAACCGGTGTGTGTTCCAGTTCGGCCAGGCGCCTGGTCCAGGTGCGTACGGCCTGCGCCTCGTCGCCCGGCAGGGCACCGGCGGTTTCGGCGAGGTGGGTGAGTTCGGCGACGGCCGCGCCGAGGTGTTCGGCGTCGAGGTCGTAGCCGCTTGGGGTCAGGTCGGTGAGTCGGGCGCGCAGCGCTGCCAGGGCTTCTCGCCGTTCACGTGCCCGGGGCGTCTGCGGCTCGAGCAAGGCCCGCTGCGATGCGGTCGCGCGTCGTGGCACACGCTGTTCGGCGGCGCGACCGTTCGGTTCGTCGTCGCCCCGGGCACTCGTCGCGGCCTGGTTGTCGGCTGCGCGGGCTTTGGGCGGTGACTGTAGGAAGTCGCCGGCCGGGTTGGCGGGTTCGGGCTGCGGGACAGGCGGTTGGTCGGGGGCGCCCGGGTCGGTGTCGGCAGCCGGGGGAGGGGCGGCCGGCGGTACGGGCGCGGGTGTCCTAATGGCGGGCTGGGCGAGGTCGGCGAGGCGGGCGCGGGCTGCGTGAAGGATGCTGCGCTCGGCCGGGGTCCGGGGCGCGGGCGCCAGCCGCATCACCTTGTGCAGGGAAGCGGACAACTGCTGGGCCGTGCCTGCCTCGGTGAGCTGCTTGAGTTCGGAGAAGGCGGCCCTCTGTCGGATGGCCGGGTCCACGCTGCGTAGCCAGGCCTTGGCGTCCGCCACGGCGGTGCGCAGGGCCGTGCGGGTGGCACCTTCGGCTTGCAGGCACAACTGGAAGGCGCGGTCGGCCAATTCCTCCGCTTGTCCGGCGTCGCGCCGGCGGCATGCTTTGCGCAAGGCTTTGATGAGTTGGTGAGCCTCGGGTTCGAGCGCTGGTTCCCCTGGGCGTCCGGTCTTGGCGATCGGCCTTCTGTTCCGATGCCGGGCGAGGGTCGGTGTGACGAGCCCGTCGCGGGTCAGCGAGCAGTCGGCGAGGTCGAACCACTCCAGGGGACCGGCCGCTGTGCTGACCTGGGTTCCCACCTTGACGAGCCGCTCGGTGCCCGCCGCTTCACATCGAATGCGATGGACGAAGCCCTGTTTATGGAGTTGCGCGTCGGCGGGGTGATCCTCGGTCAGCAGGGTGCGCATCGGCGGTGTTTCATCGGCGGGTCGGTCGTGCGTCCGGGCTGCGGAGGGCAGGTGGATCCACCAGTCGGCGCCGGTGGCCGGTTCGCTGAGCACGATCGTGCCGGTGCCGCCGATCGGGACCTGGGCGGAGATGTCGATGCCGCGTCGGGCGAGCCAGCGGGCCATGCCCTGCTTGATGTAGAGGTGGTCGGCGCTGGAGACGCCCCTTGACGCGCGGCGGCACACCGTGGGCAGGCCGCCGGGTTCCGGGTAGTGCGCGAAGTGACAGGCCCTGTCGAGGTAGAGCTTGGTGGTGAGCTGTTTTCCGCAGCCCCCGAGCAGGACGCCGCACCAGAAGGTGTCACCGTGGTGGGCGCGCCGGAAGGCGTCGACCTCGATCGCTTCCAGTGGCAGGGCGACGGGGGTGTCGCTGTGCTCGTCACCGATCACGGCAGTCTGGATGCGCCGCCGGTCCCAACCTTGCTCCGCCAACATGTCTCCGTCCGGTCGCGGATCATGCTTCCACTCTCTGTCCGTCGTGTCAGGCGATTGGGTGGTGCGGTGGCGGTCAGCGGGCCGGCTCGTGTCGGATGTAGTCCGGCTGGGCCGCACCGGTCTCGATGCGGTTTTCGTCGAGTCCGTGGGCGATCGGACAGCAGGGCGCTGCTGACCGAGCCGACCATGGCGGTGAAGGTCAGCGCGGCGGGTACGCGCACCGGCAGGCCGTGCTCCGTCCCGGGGGCAATCGGCCGCCGACTCATCGGGTGGAAGCGCACTCTGGGGGCGCAATGGTTCCCGAATCCGAGAATTGCTAGGCTTCGCCAAAGGCAAAGAGATACCCATGCAAATTTACTAAAACTGTAAATAGGGGGCAAAGGGTGCATTATTTACTGGGGGGAAGTCGGCGAACGGTGGCCTCGGCCGCCTTCGCCGCTATTCTTCTCGGCTGCGTCGGCTCGGGAGGGGCTGAGGCTTCTTCCGGCGCGGCCGCTGCCGTCGCGCCGCACACCGTGAAGCTCACGGCGGAAGACCGGGCGGCCATCTCAACGACCAGGCTCGTGGCTGGCGATGGTGGGCGCACACTGGCTTACCGGGCCCACGTGAGAAACCTTGGTTGGAGCCCCTGGGTCACGAACGCTTCGGACGGGTTCGCGGGCTGGACCGGACACGGCGAGCCGATCGAAGCGGTCGAGGTGTCCTGGGCTGCGGCCCCGGCCGGCGCCGTTCTGGACCTCAGGGCGCACTGGTCCGGTGTTGGCTGGACCGAGTACGCCCGGGTCCCCGCGGCAGACAGCGGTGCGAAACTCCTGCTCGGCACGGTCGGTGCTGCCGGGCCAACACTGGAGGCCATGACCTTCGGGGGAGATAACGCCAACTACTACAAGGCCGACGGGCATGTGAAGGAAATCGGCTGGCAGCAGCTGGACCAACGTGCGATGGTTCGGCCAGAGATTGGCACTACGGGTAAAGCCCTTTGGACGGAGGCCTTCCGCGTATCTCCCTTCGAGGCTTATACAGAGCCGGTGAATCTCAGCCGAGTATCCGGTTCGTCTGCATTCGAGACCTCCGTCAACGCTTCAAAGAAGTACTGGCGATCGAAGGATTCGGCAACGGGAAACGCGGCAGAGTCCGCCGTGGTGGCCAGGTTTGACGCCTGGCACGACGCCGTCAGTGCCATTCCGCTGGCAAAGTCCAAGCGAGGACCGCTGCTGCTCAATCCGCAGAACGGCCTGGACGCTGCTGTCGCAACGGAGCTGAAGCGGGTTCTGCCAATAGGCAGGACTGTCTTCTTGCCAGGAGGAGCCGGATCGATATCAGATGCTACAGAGCAGCAAATCCGGGCGCTCGGGTATGAGACCAAGCGGTTTCTCGGAGGGAACGCCGCACAGGTTTCCTTGTCGATTGCTCGCGACGGAATCGTGAATCCCAAGCACGTTGTGATCACCTATACGGAATCATGGCAGGAGGCTCTTAGCGCGGCGACTGCAGCATCCGCAGTCGACGGTGCCCTCGTCTACAGCTTCGGCTCCGGAGTCGAGCCGGAGATCAAGGCATGGCTCGACTCACTACCCGCCAGTGTCACGAAGACAACCGTCGGCGCCGCGTCAGCGAATTCCTATCCTAGTTCCACTGGCCCGGTTCAAGGATCCAATGCCATCGAGACCAATGCGCTGGTTTCGGACCGCTTCCTCCCGTCGGCCTCGGCAGCTTCCGTAGCCAGTTCGACAAACCCGACCGACGCCATTGCTGGTGGGGCATACGCGGCGACGGTCGGCAGCCCGGTTCTACTCACATCACCCCAGACCCTGGAAATTGGGCCGCAGTGGTTTGCTGAGGACCATAGCGCCAAAGTGAAGGACGTCACTGTATTCGGTAGCCCTTCAACGATCCCAGACGAGGTCGCCCAAGAGGCGAAGGAAGCCGCAACCGAAGCATTTGTGAGCGGCGAGATTGTGCCAGCCGGCGAGGCGCCGGGCAGTGAGGATTCTTTTGCTGGCTTCGGCATTGCCCCGGACTGGGTGCACGAGGGCACGCCCGTGGATCTCGGGCTGCAATCGAGGGGTGCAGCGCTAGACGGCGGCAATGAATACATGAATGAGGCCGAGAAGAGTTTCTGCAAGTGGCCGAGTCGCTGGATTATCTGCGCCAAGGCATATGATGCATCCGAGTTGGCAATTTACCACGCCAACAAGGAAGGAAAGGATGGTGGAATTTGGCCCGGGAGCAACGGTAACGGCGGGAAGCGCGACGCCTACCGTCATTGCGCATGGAATGGCGCCATGACTCTTATGATGGGTGCGAAAACCGCAAAGGGGTTCGCCGATCGCCATGAGATGGGCCCGAAGCCAGCCAACATGTCAGACGAGACTGCCAATGCGCATCATGCTATGGACTATCACAGCAATGCGACAGGTAGGTTTTTCGGGCAGCATATGCTGGATCACATGAAGGACGGCCCCGCAGTGGACTACAATGCCCAGATCCGAACCTGGTGTGCGATTGCGGTGGCAGACGGAGGTTTGTACTCACTGTCATACTGAGGGCGAAATTGATATGGCTCACAATCGATCTGGCCGAAACGCTTGGAAGGCAAGATGACCCGCTCCTCCACTGCCGCTCTACTGGGCGCAATGGCACTGATTCTGCTTGAGACGATCGCGATCGTCCTCTTCTTCTGTATCGCTATGCCGCTGCTTGCGGGCGGTATCGCTTTCGAGGATGAGATGGAACCCACTCCGCGCTTCCTGCCGTATGGGTTCCTTTCTGTAGGAATCGTCATGGTCGGGATCAACGGTTGGGCGGCTCGGGGCCTTTGGGCAATGCAGTCGCCGAGTAAGACGTCCCGTAGTTCCTATGCCCTGGTGGGGGCGGGATCGGTGCAGGTCGTGCTACTTGGCTACGGTCTGCTGTCGGGGGAGCACCTGTTCACGCTCTTCGCGGCAACAGTGCTGGCTCTTCTCTCCGTACTCGTGAAGCCCGCATTCGCAAAACCTTCGGCTTGACGCGAGGGGCGCTGCAGCGCAAATGAGGCAGGGGTTCGGCACCCACACAGGTGCCGAACCCCTGCTGTGTACCGACGCACTTGAGCGGCCAACGCGGCGCCGACGGTTGTCTTCGTGACACTGGCGGGTAGTGAGTCGAGCCATGCCTTGATCTCCGGCTCGACTCCGGGCCCTACCGCCTGTGGTGTCACCGCAGGCGGATAGCCTCCGGCGGGAACGGGCGACCGATGGGTTGGGCATGGACATCGAGGAAATGCTGGATCGACTCGGCGTGTGATCGGGCCGCCGCCCGCGGACGGCGTGACCCCGGTCCCGTGGGAGCTTGCACCCGCGGCGATCGGCTTCCAGCTGCCCGCGGACTACCGGGCGTTCGCCGACCGGTACGGGTCTGTCAGCATCAGCAACGAGCTGCACATCTTCACACCGACGGAAGTCCCCAGTCCCCACGCCGCGGTGCCGTCTGGCTTCGAGGGGTTTCTGTACGACACGACGGAGCCCTACGGATACTGTGCCTGGCTGGCCGAGTGCTACCGGGACGGGGACTACAGGGAATGCCCATATCCTCTGTTCCCAGCCGAGGGCGGCCTGCTGAAGTGGGGCAACAACTACAATTCCGACCACTTCTTCTGGCCTGATGCAGGGCCCGGATCCGGACCGGTGGCCGGTGGCCGCCAAGTTCCACTCGATGCGGGAGTGGGACGTGTTCGAGGGCGGCTTCCTGGAGCTCCTGCTGGCGGCGGTGACCGAACAGTATCCGTACCACGGGGACGTCGTTCCCGGCGGGACAACGCAGGTCGATGACAGCCGTGCCTATCGCCCTCGGGGTGACTGGTCGAAGAACCTTCGGGACTGAACAAGCAGCGGACACACCATGTCCTCCACCACCCGATCCGCCCGGCACACCGCCGCCCTGGGCAGCCTGCAGGCCCGCGTCAAGAGTGGCGCCGCGCTGACCACCGGGTGACGGTACGACGGCCGCCCCACCGGGGCCGATAGCCCTTGCTACATGATCACTTCTGCCTGGTGGCGCCGGGGCGCTACCGCCGCCGCGCTCGCCCTTGCTCTGATCCTGGCCGCCGCCGCGTCAGCACCACCGGCTGTTCCCGTGGCCGCCGTCCAGCACCAGCAGCTGCCCGAACCGCCTCCGGCCGACGTCGTGCGCGCAGAGCTGGAGGAACTCGTCGTCGAGGCCCCGCACTCCATGGACGGCTACAGTCGGGAGAAGGTCCCACACTGGATCCGGCAGTACGGGCAGTGCGACACCCGCGAGGTCGTCCTCGCCCGCGACGGCCAGGACGTCGCCCAGGACGACCAGTGCCGGGCGGTGGCTGGCCGTGCGTGAGCGTCTACGACGGCAAGGTCTTCACCGACGCCACGGCCCTCGACATCGACCATCTGGTTCCGCTCGCCGCTTCGTGGAGGTCGGGTGTCGACACCTGGAGCACCGACAAGCGCAAGGCGTTCGCCAACGACCTGACCCACTCCCAGCTGGTCGCGGTCTCCGCTGCCAGTAACAGGGCCAAGGGCGACAAGGGTCCCGACGCCTGGCGGCCGCCGCTGCGGTCGTACTGGTTGCACCTACTCCCGTGCCTGGACCGACATCAAGCACGTCTACGGCTGTCCGTCACCGAGCCGGAGAAGACGGCGTTGACCGAGATGCTCGACACCTGCGCGTAGCGGCGACGGCCGGCCCGTCGAGTCTTCAGGCGGGCCGGGGTTGCCCGGGTCGTGGTTCCGGGTTCAGCCGTCGAAGTGGAACCAGCGGAAGCCGTAGTCGAGAAGTGCCGTCAGGGTTCCGCGGTGGAGCGCGGCGAAGCGGATTCCCGCAGTAGTCCCGTCGGTGCTGACCGCCGTGATCAGGCCGGGGGCGACGAAGAACCTCGCGGCGTCGTAGGCCGGCAGGAACGGGCTCAGCGGCACCGGCCGCAGCGTGCTCAGCAGCGGCTCCAGGCTCGCGGCCGGCAGGCCGTAGGTCTGGGCGTGGTACGGGGCGGCGATCAAGGCCTCAAAGAGGGTGAACTTCAGAAGGAATCGGCTGAGCGGTTCCTGATCGACGGTCGTCTCCTGGTAGGCGGCGTTCTGGGGGTCTTCGGTCTCCCACACGACGGGATCGGATCCGTCCTGCTCCCGCAGCGGCCACGGGATGGACCAGTCCCGGTAGCCCTGCGCCCACCGCGCGAAGACCAGTCTGTCCCCGAGCGGTCCGCTGGCAGGCTCCGGCTGTTCCAGGACCGGGTCGTGGAACAACCGGAGGGCCGGGCGCAGACGTGCCAGACGGTGGAACGCGGCCAGCGCCACCGGCAGGTCACCCCGCGCTCCCGCCCCGTCGCTCCCAGATGCTTCCACCTGACCGGCAGGGAACCAGCCGAGGGCGAACGACTCCAGGGCCCGGACCGATGGCCCGGACCGGTCTGACCGCGTCCAGCGCAGCTCGGCTCAGTGGCTGGTCGAACTCCAACTCGATGTGGTTGAAGCCGTCGCATCCCCAAGATGTCCCCCGGCGGAGTGCGGTGCCAAGAGGGAGGTATCCCTGCTCAAGTCGTGCGAACAGCTGAGTGGGCGGGGCATCGCAGGAGCCCAACCGTGAGCGCAGGTCCGGCACCTTCTCCCCGCACAGGAGGATCCTGCTGGAGTTCTGCACGCCGGTCTTCGGGTCGTCTCCGGGTATGAGAATGACGACAGTGGCGTCCGTTCCTGTAGCGATGAGCGCCGGGCCGAGCGTGTAGTGCCGGAGCCCGGCGCCGACAGCGGACAGTACCGCCGCCTCAGTGATCAGGAGCGGAAGCGTCTGTGCCATGCCGTCACCTTAACCACGGTGACGGACAGCACAGGCGAGGCCCTGCTGCAGCAGCGGACGCCTGGCCGTTTGCTGCTTGCCGGAATATGCACGTTCGGAATAACGCACCCCGCCAGTCGGAGCGGACAGCTGGACGGACGACCAGCGCAAGGCCTTCGCCAACGACCTGACCCGCCCCCAGCTCCTCGCGGTCTCCGCGGCCTCCAACAGGGCGAAGGGGGACCAAACGCCCCGACCAGTGGAAGCCGCCGTCCAAGGCCGCCTGGTGCCACTACGCGAAGGCCTGGATCAGCGTGAAGAGCCACTACCAGCTGACCGTCACCGAACCGGAGAAGGCGGCCCTGGGCCCGATGCTCGACACCTGCCCGGCGGGATCATGACCACCCCCGACGCCGCCGGCGGGCCGCTGCTGACCGAGGGCATCCCGGCCGGCCCGGGCGGCGTGATGACCGCCGAGGTCGGCGTCATCACCGGCGACCTCACGCTGCGCACCGACTGGGACGGCCGCCAAGCGCTGTTCACCGTCCAGTACGACGGTGCCGACGAGTGGTACACCGTGGAGGGGTCCCCGGTGCCCGCCGCCACCGCGACCGACGCCGAAGGGGCCCACCGGGCGATGGCGGCCGTCGTCCGGCGCGGCGGTGCGGCCACCGCCACCGGCCTCGGCCGCTGAACCCCGCCCCCCGCCGCCCGCGCACCGGGCTGGTTCTCCGCGGCACCGCCTTGGCGTAGCCCGGACTGCGGCCCGGCCCCGGCGGCCGCACCGTGGAGGAGCGGCCGGCCGAACCCCCGAGCGGTCCGGCCGCCCCGGTTCGCGGTTCGGGCAGGGAGGGGACGGGGAGGATGGCGGCCGGGGGGCCGTCGGGGGAGAGGGGGAGCGGTGACGTTCACCGCCGTGCACGCGCAGCGGGGCCGCCTGGACGCGACCCGGGACGACCTGGGCTGCGGCTGGACGTGGCCAGCGGTCCACCGGGCACGGCCACGGGTCCCGCTCGGGTGTCCGGAGTGCGGCCACGGGGTGCACGCCAAGGTCTCGCCCACGGGGATGCGGTTCTTCTCCCACGACCGCGGCTCCCCGACCTGCGCGCTGGCGCAGGAGAGCATGGAGCACCACCTCACCAAACTGCAGCTCGCGCACGCCATCCGAGCCGCCGGCTGGTACGCCGAGCTGGAGGTCCGCGCACCGGACGGTAGTTGGCGCGCCGACGTGACGGCCTCCTCCGCCGACGGCGCCCGTCGTATGGCCTGGGAAGCACAGCTCTCCCCGATCACCCGCGACGAACTCCGCGAGCGCACCGATCGCTACGCTGGGGCCGGCGTCGCCGTGTGCTGGGTGGCGCTGTCCCCTCGGGGATGGGTGGGCGCGGCACCCACGGTCGTGGTCTCGGCCCGGGGCCCGGCGGACACCGGGAGCTGGAGCGTGCACGGCGGTGTCGGCCGCTTCACCGTCGTGCCGTGCCGCAAGAAATGCCGCTGTCCGCACGGCCACGGTCGGTGGGAGATGGTCAGCGCGCCCCTGGACGACGTCGTCGCCTGGGTGCTCGGCGACCGGATCGTCCCTCACCGGCTGCCCGCCGACAACGACGACCACCGGGTGCTGTGGACCGCACCGCGCTACATCGAGCGGGCCCAGATCCACGCCGCAGCCGACCACGAACAGCAGGCGAAGCGGGCCGCCGAGGAGCAGCGGCGGCGCCGGCGACGCCAGGAAGGGTGGAGCGAACCGACCGCAGGTCAGGATTGGCGGGCCACCATGCCGATGGGGCGGCGCTTCCGGCTGGAGGCCGCGGCCGCCCGGTGGGTTCGGGCCGACAGCGGCCGGCCCGCGCGCCTGGGCCACGAAGAAATCACGGAACCACGGTGGGCCGGCGGCCTTCCGGTGTACGCCGCCGGCCGCCCGTACGCCGTTCTCCGGCCCGCCGTCCACCGCGCGGGCCGGGGCGAGCTGGCCGGGCTGGTGGTCCTGACCGCCGGCGCCACCGAGCACCGTGCCGTCGTCGACCAAGCCCCGGCCGGAACCCGCGTCGTCAACCTGTCGACGCAGCCCGACCCCACCACCATGTGAAGCGCCCCGGCCTCGGGCGGCACCGCCGGGCAGCGGCCGGTCCCGGCCGGCCGCCCACCGCGCCTACCTGCACCGCGCCCATGCCGATACCGTGTCCCCATGCGCACGCCCGGACCCGTAGGCCTGGTCCCCATACACATCGCCGGCCAGCCCCGGCAGCACGCGCCGTGCGCTCGCCGGATCGGTCCTTGCCAATCGCTTGCGCAACGCTGAGCGGCAGGCGCGGCTGCCCGACAACGTCCTGCGCTTCCCCACATCCTGACCGTTCTGGTCGGTGGCATCGCGTCGCCGTGCTCGCTTCGGGCGCAGTGGGTGACCACGAGCCCTACGTGAATGTGCCCGGCTGGGTGAAGGCAGCCGGGCAGCAGGGGACGCAGGTCGGTGGCCAACAAATTGGGGTGACAGGTCTCGACCCGGTCGGCATGATCGGTCAGTTGTTCCGTCATGTCCCACCTCGGAGGTACGCCACGTCCATCAACCGCGAACGAGCCTGGGACCTGCCGTGGTCCGCGGCTGACCCCGACCGGAACGCTTTCGACTGGGACGACGATGAGGCGGCGCGGCTGACGGCCCTGCTCGTTCCGATGGTGCCTCCCATCGGTGCCGAGCGGATGGCGGGGTTTCGATTCATCGACGAGGTCACCGTTCTTCTGGTGTCCCGTTACGGCCGGTGGGCCTGCGGCTGGGACCATTCGAACCACCACGGCGGTCCCGTCGAGACCTGGTGCTGCGATTCGCACTCGGTCGGGGAAGCGGAGGAGACCGCCGAACGCGTCGTGACCTGTCTGCTGGAGTGGCGTGACTGGCTGGAGGACATGGCCGAGCGGTTCGAGCAGCTCGCACCGCCTAACGGCGCGGACGCCGAGGACCGCAGCTGGCACCTGGAGCGCGCGGCGACCCGCCTGGTCACCGCGGTCGTCAACAGCACCCACGCCGAGTCGTCCTGGTACGGGATCTGCGAGACGACGCTGACCTGGTTCCTCACCTCCACCGGACTGGGACAGGAAGAGGCGCAGAAGGCGGTGGAAGACGCGATAGGTGGCCGGTTCAAGAGCCACGTCGCGCCGGCCCCGACCCTGGTCGACAGGGTGGGAGAGGACCTGGCGATTCGCCTGACCGGCCGCGGGTTCTACCGTGAGTGATGACGCGCTGGCCACGTGGTGCGAGGTCAGGGAGCAGGTCTGCTGGTCCTCGGCCGCGAGTGTGCCTCCGGCACCGGTGCGGCCGGCCGTCGACGGACTCGCCGCCTGGTTCAACGGTCCGGTCCGCCTCCGCGACCCGGACCGCGCCAACCGGCTGCTCGCCGCGATGGCCCTGTCCCGCGCTGCGGCCTCACAGGGAGAGCCGCTCACCCCGGCCCTTCTCTCCGGCTGGCAGAAGCTGGTCCTCGGGGTGAACGAGGTGCGCCTGCGCCAGAGCGACGCATTCGCCAAGGACGGCCGGGAACGATACGGGATCACGCCCCACACCTGGGAGGACTTCGCCGGCTGCCTGCAGCAGAGCACCGACCCGTCGGTCCCCCTGCCAGCCCGCGCGGCCCGGGCGTACCTCGACATCGCCTTCTTCCACCCCTACCCGGACGGCAACGCCCGTCTGGCGCTACTGGTTCTCGCCCACGTCCTGGAGACGGAAGGAGTACGCCTGGACGAAGTGGGGCCGCTGCAGACGACCCGCTACGCGGACGACCCGGAGGGCGCCCTCGACCTGGCCACTCTGGTTTCCGTACTGATCCGCGCCACTCAGCGCCGGGCAAACAGGTGAGAGAAGGCTCCTGCCGGAAGTTGAGCCAGAACCACAACTCACGTATAGAGCCAAGGACGCGGCCGCGGGCGGCGCCGGCGCCAGCAGCACAGAGGCCATCCACCGTCGAGGCTCGCCCCGCGCTGCCCAGGCAAATCCCCTCGCCACGGACCCGGTCTCTGGGTGGTCGGGGTCGGCGAGGAGGACGGCGTCGGGATCGGCGCGGTTGTCTTGGGTCCGCGATGGTCGTCTACGGGGCCGGGGTGGCGGAGGGGTCGCGGGTGATGGTGTAGCCGAACTCGAAGTCGTCGCCGGACATGCGGGTGTCGTTGACTTCCAGCACGGTGCCGGCGGGGCTTGAGGTAGTGCGCACGACCCGCAGCAGCGGCACGCCCTTGGGCAGGGCCAGGCGCTCGGCCTCCTTGGGGGAGGGCATCCGGGCGCCGAGGCCCTCGTGCCAGGTGAGGGGGCCGTGGCCCATCTGCTCCAGCAGGTCGTAGATGCCGCCGGGGCCGGTGTCGCGTTCGGCCAGGCGGGTGCCGCGCGCCAGGGGGGCGGGCAGGTAGCTGGTGGCGAGCTGTTTGGGTGCGCGAGTGTCGGGGTCGCCCATGACGCGGTCGCGGATGAGGACGTTCTCGCCGGGTTGGACGCCGAGGACGGGCGCGAGGTCGCGTGGGGCGGGCCCCCAGTCGATGGTGGGTGGTTCCAGTGCCACCCAGGGCTGGGCCGCGGGGTCGAAGTAGTAGCCGCGTTCGTCGCGGTAGACGGTCCTGGTGCGCAGCAGGCGCAGCCGGGCGGGGACGGGGCGCACCACGGTGCCGCGTCGGCGGACCGGCTCGACCAGGCCCTCGTTCTCCAGCTCAGAGACGGCTTCTCGGGCGGTCTGCTTGGCGATGCCGTACTGCTGGGCGATTTCTTCCAGCTTCGGCAGTGCGGTGCCTTCGGGGTAGTCCCCGCGCTCGATCGCGGTGCGCAGGTCGGTGGCGACCTGCCGGTAGGCAGGGACGTTCATTGAGCCTCCTTGTTCACTCGCGGCACGCCAGAACCAGATTAGAACTAGGCCTATTGACGGCCTGTCGGTCCAGGTCGAGCATAGTCCTAGCCCTAACACGGTTGGTGGTGGGGCACATCCTCGTTGTTCCCCGCCGGGCACCCCGGCCCCTCACCGCTGCACACACGCACCAGCCGCCGCCAAAAGGCCGTGCCGCCCACTGCCCCACCGGGACTTGCAACCGCCCGGCATCACCCACGCCTCCCCGGCCTCACGGCCCAGCAGAGGCCTTCGGTACCACCCGCCCAGCCCACACTCGGGAGGAACCATGCACGCCCTCACCCCCGACACCCTGGAACAGACCACCAGGCTGCTCCAGGACGTCGTCACCGCCGGCCTGGCACACAAAAGCGCCGAGAGCGTCTACGCCGCCCGCGCCACCACCGCGCAGCTGCGCGACCTCCTGCTCACCGACCTCCCCGACGCACCGTCCAGCCCCAAGCAGATCTGGCGGGAGATCACCGACACGGTGCTGCCGTACTGCGTCAACATGAACTCGCCCCGCTTCATGGGCTTCGGCGACACCGGCGCCGACACCGCCTCCCTCGCGGCCGCCCTGTTCGCCGTCCTCGCCCAGCAGAACCTCATCAACCAGTCCTTCTGCTCACCGTCCGGCACGTTCACCGAGATCGCCGTGCTGCGCTGGCTGCGCGGCCTGATCGGCTACAGCAACCCGCCCACCGGCCAAGTCACCTCGGTGTGGGACGCGGGTGGGATCACCACCTACGGCGGTACTGGATCCAACGCGGCCGCGATGATGCTCGCCCGCGAGCATGCCGTCCCCGGCACCCTGGCCCGAGGCGTCACCGATCCCGGCCGGTTCGCCCTGATCGTCCCCAAGGGCATCGGCCACTACAGCGTGAAGTCCGCGTCCACCTGGATCGGCTGCGGCGCGCACATCACCGAAGTCGACACCAACGCCTTCCGCTACAACCTGTCCGCGCTCGCCCGCGCGGTGAAAACCGGCCGCGGCCACACGATGGCCGTGGTCGCCTACGCCGGCGACTCCCGCACCCAGACCGTCGACCACCTGCGCGCCGTCGCCGAAACCGTCCGCGAACACGACCCCGACGTGTGGCTGCACACCGACGCCTGCTGGGGCCTGATGTGCGCCCTCACCCCACGCCTGAACCACCTCCTCGACGGCATCGACCAGTTCGACTCCGTCACCGTCGACCCCCACAAGGTCCTCAACGTCCCCTACGGAGCCTCCGCACTCCTGCTGCGCGACCCCGCCGCGCTACGCCTGATCTCCTCCTACTCGGACCTGATCATGCAAGAGGACTTCGCGTTCGGGCAGGTCACCCCGTTCATCGGCACCAAGGAGTGGACGTCCCTGCGCGCCTGGGCCACGCTGCGCGCCCTCGGCCGACAGGGCCTGGCCCAGATGATGGACGACCGCCTGGAGCGCGCCCGGCAATTCGCGGACCTGGTGGATGCTCGGCCCGGCCTGCTGCGCTTGAACGAGCCGGACATGTGCGCGGTCGCCTTCCTCGTCCTGCCCGACGACCACGACCCGCAGGCCCCGGACGTAGAACGGATCAACCACCTCAACCGGGCCGTCCACGCTCGGATCCTCGACGAGGGCCACTGGCACCTGCACCACTTCACGATCCCCGACGACACGGGCCGCGTCCGGCACGGCGCCCTGCTCGCCCCGCTGCGCTTCGTCTCCATCAACCCGCGCATCACCGAAGCCCACATGGCCGAGGTCCTCGACTACGTCACCGCCCTCGCCGAGCAGGCGCAGCGGTGAACGCGCCCTTCGAGGACGCCGCCCGCCTCGCCGCCTTCCCCGGCGGCTACGCGCTCGCGTACGGCTCTCACGCCACTGCAACCCACCGGGCAGGGTCGGACCTCGACCTGCTGTACACCGGCCGCGCACCGCTCACCGCCGAGCGGCTGGCCGACCTGGTGGAGCGGGTGAAGCAACTCCACCGGCGGCACGGGCTCGACCTGGACGACGAGGTCCCCTACGAGACGAAGCTGTACACCACGCTCCACCAGGCCGAACAGGCCGCCGACGGCGAAGGCTTCACCGCCGGTGAGGGCACGCCGGCCACCGTCCGCGAGACCGCGTTCCTGACCACCGACTCGTTCCGACTCCGGCTGGTGTTCAATGCGCTCACCACGCCGAACGTCTTCCTCGCCGGGAATCCGGCCGCCTACCGGCGGCACACCGCCCGGGCAGAGCGCACCGCCGCCCGCTTGGCCCACACCCTCCACGAGGCAGAGAAGGTGTCGGTAAGTCAGGCCGCGGAGGTCCTGCTGCACGCCCCGGACGGTCGCACCGGTAAGGACTACCTCGGCTACCTGTGCCCCGCGCACCTGTATGCGGTCCTGGCCCGAGGCTTCGCCGACCTGGTCGCCCGCGGCTCCTACAAGGTCACCGCCGCGGGGGAGTTCCAGCCCGCGCGGTAAGCAATCCATTCACGCCCCGCGGCGGAGGCCCGGGCCCGGTAGGCGCCCAGCGCGCCGCCGGGCCCGGTGCGCTGCTGCCACGCCCAGTACCCGGTGATGGCGACCGCGAACGCGAGCACCCCCTTCTCGGGCGCAGCCCGCCAGGCGGGAACCCGCTCGGCGAGCAGACGCTCGGCGGAAGCGGCGGTGTGGCCGGCCAGGACCAGCTGCGGCAGGAAGAACGCGGCGTCGACCCAGGCCGAGCCCCGGGCGAACCACGACCAGTCGATGACCCGCACATGGCTGGCGTTCAGCAGCATGTTGTCCGCGCGCAGGTCGCAGTGCAAAAGGGTGTCGCCCTCAGCGGCCCGCACCAAGGCGGCCGGACTGTCGATGCCGACCAGCTCCACGGAGTGCTCCTGGTCCCAGCCGTCCAGGCCGCCCTCGGACAGACGAACCCAGCACCCGCACAGGGTCTCGGCGAGCGCGGAGAACGGCCCGGCCCGTCCGGCCGGGCACGGTGTCAGCAGCTCACCCAGCTCACCGACCGTCTCCAGCACCGCGTCGAGCTCCGCCGAGCCGGGCGCGAGATCCGGATTCGTGCCGTCGACATCCTCGAAGCCGAGGACCAGCCACCCGCCGGTCTCCACCGTCCACAACAGCGCCGGAGCGATCCGAGAGGGCAGATACGCTCCCACAGCGGCCTCGGCCCTGTACATCCCCGCCGCCCGGTCAGCCACCGGCGCACCCTTGATGAACACTCGACCGCCGTCGGCGAGCCGCAGGCGCGCGGCGATGCCTGGAGTGAACCCGCCCGATGGGTAGCTCACGCCCCTCACCCGGGCCCGCGAACGCTCCTCGACAGCCATACGGACAGCGGGAGGAAGATCGTCCCAACCGGGACGGCTGGCAGGCGGAGTGGACACCATGAGGGCCTCCGGGATCGACGGTGGGCCGACCGTACCGCGCGTACCACCGTGATCGCCGCGAATTCCCTGTCGGCGACGACCCGCACTGGTCCGCGGGGTAGGCGCAGCCGCTGCCGCGGTGGACGCAGCGGCCTGTGGGGCGGGGGTTCCGGCAGGGGTGCAGCGTGGTCGTCGACGGCGGGGCGGTCGGCTGGTGAGGCTGGGCGGTGTCGCGGCAGATGCTTCCCCCAGCGTCAGCGTGCGCAGTGCCAAGCCAGGGGAGTGCTGAGGGTGCGGGGCTGCTGCGGCTGAGGGCGTGGTGCCTCGGCTGGGGTTGCCCACGGCCGAGGCACCGTTGTTTCAGGCTGTGCGGACGTGTCGGCCGCGTCGGTCGGTGAGCTTGTGCCGGATCTCGGGGTTCACGGGGTGCGGCCATGCCTGGATCAGGTAGGACTCGACCGGGTCGCCGTAGTTGTCTTCCAGGTCCAGGCCTTCGTTGCGGCCCCGGACGTGGACTCTGACCCGGTAGGAGCCGGGACCCGGGGCGGACAGGTAGGGGAGGCTGGTGATCGGGTCGTCCTGGAAGCCATGGCCGACGAAGCCTGCTCTCGGGGTGGTGAAGGTCATGCTGACGTCGACGACGTCCTCCCACCCGTCGAGTGTGAGCGCCGGTTCTGTCTGACACGGCTCGAAGGTGAGCGCGATCTTCCCGAACGCGGTGCCGGTCAGAATGGTGGCGCGGTTCTCCCCGCCGCGGGTCTGGATCAGGCCGTTCAGCCCGGTGTAGACGTCGGGGTCGGGATCGGTATCGGGATCCCTGATCCAGAACTGGGAGTGCGACACCCGGGTCTCGATCGAGAAGGTGCTCATGACGCCGCCACGTAGAACTTGTCGCCGTTCAGCACGCGCTGGGCCGCGTAGAACGCGCTGAGAGTGCCGCCCTGACTGTCGTTCTCGGCCTTGGGTACCCAGACGGACCCGCTGTTCGGCGGAGGTGTCTTGGCGGCGCCTTCCAGAGTCGTGGCGAACGGGTACTCGTCGCACGACCACACGGTGCCGGCGGGGGTCGTGGGCTTCGGGACGCCGGGCACCGGGCATGCTGCCTTCCGGTTGTCCGACTCCACGGTCGGGGAGGTGGAGCGGGTGAGCGGATTCGGGCTGTCCGGCTGGCCCATGTGCAGCGGAGCGCTCTGCACCTTCCGGATGCCCGCAGAGATCGTCGGCAGGTAGCGCATGTCCGTCACCGGCCGCCCGTCCGGCATGACACAGCCGGCCGCTGATCCGGGGACCTGGTCATCGCACCGGAAGTACGGGGAGTTCCACTCACCGGCGACCTCGGTCCCACCCAGGGGGTGGATCGTGATCTTGTAGGTCGCTTCGGCGCGGTCCTGTGTGGAAGCCGCGGGAGTGTCGGTGTAGGCGTCGTTGGAGTAGAACGAGGCTCCCTGGCTGATCCGCCCGCCGTTGTAGAAGGAGAGGGGCTTGCAGGACACGCTGGTGCAGCCGGTCGTATAGGTGAAGTCGGCGCTGGCGGCCTCACCCCACACGTACGGGAAGTCGACCTGGAAATAGCCGTATACCTGCGTGCTCTTGGGGTCGGCCTTCAGATAGTTGGTGACCTTGTAGGTCATCCCACCGACCGGTGTGCCGTGCTGGTCGGTCATCTCCCACTGATTCGTCTGCGTGTAGCAGGCCTCCGTCCGGTTGACCTCCCATTCACTGGTACACCAGGACGGGATCGCTCCCTGTCGCGGTCCCGGAGCTGCAGACGCCGTGAGGCTGGCCGTCATCCGTGCGCCTTCCAGCCGGTCCTGCGTAGCGGCCCCGCCGCCCGCTGTGCCGTCACCGAAAAGGGCCGTTCCACCGGCATCCGCCTGCGGACTTCCCGCAGCCTGTACTACCGGCCCGGCGCCAGCCCCTGCCCCGGTACCCGCCGCCTGAGCGCTGCCTGTCACAGTGATCAGCGCGGCAGCGCTCACAAGAGCAGCGATTCCGCCGATCAGCCGCTGGCCTGCATACCTCACTGAAGCCCCCTTGCCTGCGGATCACTCCGCGTCTCCCGGCGGCCGCGACAGACAGGCACGACGCTTGCCTAGAAACCGCCGAATATGGATCGTGTGCTGCCGACAGCGGCACCGGATGGCATCGTGCGCCATCCATCCAAGGACCACGGCCCACGCTGTACGGACGGTTCAACAGATCTAACGCTTTGTCAGCAAATTCCGCTGTCGATGCTCTCTGTCTGAGACCGCGTTTGAGATCTGCCGTGCCGTGGGGTTGTCAGTGTCGTTGAGCTCTGTGTGAGTGGTTCTGGGGGTGGGTATCCGTCGAACCTGGCGGACGAGCAGTGGGCGCTGGTGGAGCCGTTGCTGCCGCCAGCGAGGGTGGGGCCGAAGGGTGGCCGGCGAGAGAAGCACCCGCGGCGGCGGATCGTCGATGCGATCTTCTACGTGGTGCGGACCGGATGTGCCTGGCGGCAGCTGCCGAAGGACTTCCCGCCCTGGCCGACCGTGTACTGGTACTTCACCTGGTGGCACGACGACGGCACCGTCGAGCGCATCCACGACGCCCTGCGCGGCAAGGTCCGTGAAGCCGACGGCCGCGACGCGGAACCGAGCGCCGGGCTGATCGACTCGCAGTCCGTCCGCACCGCCGACACCGTCCCAGTCACGACCAGGGGCTTCGACGCGGGCAAGAAGGTAAAGGGCCGCAAGCGGTTCATCGTCACCGACACCCTCGGCCTGCTCCTGGCCGTCCACGTCGTCGCTGCGAATATCCAGGACCGCGACGGCGGTCGCCGCCCACTGCTGTGGACCCGCCTCGACCACCCAGGTATCCGGAAGATCTGGGCGGACCAGGGCTTCGCCGGACGACTCGTCGACTGGTCCGCCCAGATCCTCGGCCGCGAGCTGGAGATCGTCCGCAAGGACCCCGGTCAGCGCGGATTCCAGGTCCAGCCCAAGCGGTGGGCCATCGAGCGCACCTTCTCCTGGCTCACCGCGCACCGGCGCCTTGCCCGGGACTACGAGACCAGCCCGGCCCACTCCGAGACGATGATCCGCTGGGCGATGATCGGCGTCATGGTCCGTCGGCTCGCCCGAGGCCGGGCGGCAACCCGCTCCGGTCCGCGCTCACTTGTCTACTGCGGTCCGATTACCCCCAGCTGAACCTCCGGTGCGGCAAGGGCTACTGTTCCGCTGTGATCGACATCGACGGAGCCCGTCTCGGGGCCGAAGCCGCCCGCCGCCTGCGGCAGGCCGATTGCTGCACCATAGAACCCGGCCTCAGCGACGACGAGTTCGAGCGCGTCGAGACCGAGTACGGCATCCAGTTCTCCGACGACCACCGCGCCTTCCTGTCGGCCGGCCTGCCCGTCTATTCGCCACCCGAAGAAGGCACTACCTGGGACAAGCCCTGGCCCGACTGGCGCAACGGCAACCCCGACGAACTCCGTTCCCACCTCGCATGGCCGACTGAGGGAGTGCTACGGGCGGTCGAGCGCGGCTACTGGCACACCTCGTGGGGCACACGCCCCGCCGAACCAGAGGACGCCCGGGCTACGGCAGAAAGGCACCTGGCAGCGGTGCCCCGACTGGTACCTCTCTACGCACACCGGTTTCTTCCCGCAGGCAGCGGAACCCACGGGCACCCCGTCCTCTCGATCTGGGGCACGGACATCATCTTCTACGGCGAAGACCTTGCCGACTACATCAGCGCCGAGTTCGAAGAGGGGTACGAGCACCCCGAGACCTGGAACCCGCGACCGAACGTCCCCTTCTGGCAGGACTTTGTTCAGTAGTCGAGCGGCTTGCTGCAGATCTCAAACGCGGTCTGAGAGGGCGTTTGATCTCGTGAGTTCCATGATGTCGGGTTCAGGTGCCTCGCCAGGTGGGTGTTGATTCGCCGGTGAGACGGCGGGTCATGTTGTCGATCATCGCGAGGTGGATCATCGCTTCGGAGCGGGCGGGCAGGGCTTCATAGTCACGGACCAGGCGCCGGTGGAGCATGAGCCAGCCGAAGGTTCGCTCCATGCACCAACGTCGAGGCAGGACAGCGAATCCCCTGGTCGTAGGGTCGCGGTGGACGATTTCCATGTCGATGCCGAGGGCGGCGGCGTGCTCGACGAGGTACTGGCGGTAGCCGCCGTCGACCCAGGCCTTGCTGATCGTGGGGTGGTCGGCGGCGGCCCGGTTCAGCAGTTGGGTGCCGGCGACGGAGTCCTGCACGCTGGCGGCCGTGACGAGTACGGCGAGCAGAAGGCCGAGGGTGTCGGTGATGATGCTGCGTTTCCTGCCGACGATCTTCTTGGCGGCGTCGGTGCCCCGGGTGGCGGCGGGCACGGTGGGCGCGGTCTTCACGCTCTGGGCGTCGATCACGCACGCGCTCGGCTCGGCGGTCCGTCCGCCGGCGGTGCGAACTCGTCGCCGCAGCAGGCCGCTGAGCTGCTCGAACACGCCGTCGCGCTGCCACTTGGCGAAGTAGCCGTAGACGGTGGCCCAGGGCGGGTACTCGTGCGGGAGGTAGCGCCACGGAATCCCGGTCCGGTCGACGTACAGGATCGCGTCGAGGATGTCCCGCAGGTCGTGCTCGGGCGGGCGCCCGATGTCCAGTGCCCTGCCCCGGCGTTCGGCCCGCCAGGCGGTCAGGACGGGCTCGACCAGTGCCCACCGGGCGTCGGATAGGTCGCTCGGGTACGGCTTCCGCGACGTCATGCCTATGGCGTACCGCTGCGGGCGGTCTTGGGCTAGGGCTCTGGCCGGAGGCCGGCGGGCGACGACGGGAACCGGGCGCCTTGGGATGAGACAGGAGCAACACGGATAGGTCGGGCGTGCTGGTCACACCAGCACGCCCGACCCTCACACACGCCTCGTCAGCCACTTCGGGAACCGGCCGATCGGGGACCGAAATCCCCACACCTCAGCCCGTGTGAGGAGCAAACGCCCTCTGAGACCGCGTTTGAGATCTGACATGGGACGATCGGTCGGTGACTCGACTCGTGAACCGTGACCGCTCCCTGGAGGAGCTTGAGCGCGACCGCTGGTCGGCGCCGTCGGGCGGCGAAACCCGGCTGATGGCGACCGTGAGCGAGCTTCGGCGCAAGCCGATCGGCGGCCTGACGGTCGAGGACATGCGGTTGCTGATCAGGCAAGACGTGGGCCTTGCCTATCTCCTGCCCTTGGCGGTGGAGGTCCTCCGGAGCGACCCGCTGGCGGAAGGCGACATGTACGAGGGTGACCTGCTGGCCGCCGTTCTCACCAGGAGTGCGGAGGCCTGGCGGGAGATCCCCGAACTCGGGCGGGCTGTCGGGTTGATCGTCTCGGAGTTGGCCGACGTGCCGCCTGCTCTGAAACGCGATATCGAGGGGTTCCTGGCTCGGTAGCTCGGCGACAACGGCTGCCGCCGCCAAAGGGTCGGTGGGGCTCCCTACGAGGGCTGCCGCACGAGCGGTCGTGGGCCGGGTCGGGTTGCCGGGCGGCCTCGGGTGAGTCGGCGGACCATGATGCCGATCATCGCCCAGCGGATCATCGCCTCGGAGCGGGCAGGGCTGGTCTCGTAGTCCCGGGCGAGGCGCCGGTGGGCGGTGAGCCACGAGAAGGTGCGCTCCACCGCCCAGCGCTTGGGCTGGACCTGGAAGCCCGCTGGTCGGGGTCCTTGCGGACAATCTCCAGGTCCCGGCCGAGGAAGCGTCGCCCTCTACCCGCGGCTCGGCATCCCGGCGCTCAACGAACTTCTCCACCGCGTCCAACTCGCCGGGACGTAGCACCGTGTGCCTGGCGGCGACCCCGAGGTCGACGACTACACCGCCCGCACCGACCCAGCCTCCGACTCGGGCGACCGCATCAGCGTGGTGTACCGAGTGTACGAAGGGATGGGGCCGTCTTCGTGACGTGGATCATCGCAGGGCCCTGACCTCGCATCAGCGCAGCCCCGGAGATGGTCGGCGGGCCGACCATCAGCCTGCGCTCCGGGGAGGGAAGGGATGAGCGTGGGCAAGACCAGCCGATTCCTCGCGTTCCCGGGACACCGCGGTCTGGGGGACGTCAGTCTGGCTGCGTAGGTGAGACCCGGTTCTGGCACGAGTTCTGTGGTCGGTTGCAGCGAGCCGCAAAGCCACCGACCGTGAAGTCCAGGGGTGGGGCTGCTGGAGCCATGGGCCGTGTGGGGTCGCGAAGTAGGATCGGCCGATGAGTGAGGACTATCCGTTCGAAGACGGCCGCAACGTTTCATGGGTGCTGGAGGGGTTCGGTTCCGACGAGTGGCTCTGCTCGTCCGTCACTGTGACACGTGAGCAGTACCTGCAGGTGCGCGCACTATTCGACCTTGGCGACGACGAGTGGATGATGGCTGGCGTGTATCCGGTTCCCCTCCAGGCCCAGGGCATAATGCAGTCATCGAAGGGGCTGTGTTCGAGGAGGATGTGGACTACTTCCTCGGAGCCCAGCAGGATCTCCCTGCCGGACTATGACCTCCTGCCGGGGTCTCCGGACCGTTCCTGGGGCTGATTCCTCCACCGTAGAACCTGTACGCCCTGTGACGGCTCCACAGAACTCGTGCCAGAACCTAAACTCGTGAACAACCGACGTCACAACCCGTGATCAAGGCCAGGGGCTGTTCGTGAGTCGATAAGACCGCAGGTGCGGCACCTCTGTCGGGGAGGTGCCGCACCCGGGGTAGGCCTATTCGTTCTCCTCGTCGTCCTCGGACTCGGCGGTCCACCACAGGTCGATCCGGTAGGTCTCAAGGACCTCCCTGTGGGCTGCCCAGATAGCGTCGGTGTCGGCCTGTGAATGTTGTTCCGCCGTGCCGAGTTCGGCGTGGAGACGCGTCTCCTGTGCGGCCGCCTCATGCCTGCCCTTCCACGACACCCGGCCTTCGTAGACTCCTGGGCGCGGCAGCTGGAAGTGACCGGCGATGTCCGGGGCGAAGGCGCGGACGACCACCTCGCCTGTGGCACTGTTGAGTACTGTCGGGCTTTCCCCCTCGTCGAGCCAGCTGTTGTCGGCCGGTGCAGGGCCGTCCCAGACCCGTACCAGGACCTCCGCGGGCGCGATGCCCTGGAGGCTGCGGAGATAGATCTGGGTGCCGGTACCCGCTACCACCGTGTCCCAGGTCTGCCTGACGGCTTCCGAGTTGGTGAGGTAGGAATCGGAGTCGTACACCTCGATGAGGCCGTTGTCGGGCCTGGCTTCGGTGCGGAACTCGAAAACGATCGGCACTGGTCGTCCTCCGGCCTTAGGGCGTGTCTCGTAATTGATCTTGGCGGGGGTCATTGCTCCTCGGCTCGCAGCCACAGGATCAGCGAGGCGAGGACGACGCCGGCCCGGTAGCGGTTGGCCAGTTTGTCGAACCTGGTGGCCACTGCCCGGAATTGCTTCAGCTTGGCGAAGCAGCGCTCAACGACGTTGCGACCCTTGTAGGCGGTCTTGTCGAAGGCCGGCGGGCGCCCGCCGCGGCTTGCGCGGCGGGCGCGGCCGGCGATCTGGTCCCGGCGTTCGGGGATGGTCGCCCTGATCCGCCGGCGCCGCAGCAGCCGGCGGATCGTCCGGGAGGAGTACGCCTTGTCGGCCACGACCCGGTCGGGTCTGGTCCTCGGCCGCCCGGCCCCTGTGCGCGGAACACGGATCGCGTCGAGGACGGCGGGCAGCATCGTGCAGTCGGCCGTGTTGCCCGTGCTCAGCACGATCGACAGCGGCAGGCCCCGGCCGTCGACCGCCAGGTGGATCTTGGTGGTCAGCCCGCCCCGGGACCGGCCGAGCGCCTCGCGGCGCGCAACTGCTGCCGGATCATCCGATTCGTCCTCGGGCTGATCCCCTTTTTGCGGGCCCCGGCCGCGTGCTGGTGGGCCCGCGCGACCGTGGAGTCGATCGAGACCGTCCACTCCACGGTCCCCACCGCGTCGTTGCGGACCTGGACCTCACGCAGAAGCGCGGCCCAGGTGCCGTCCTTCTCCCACTGGGCGAAGCGCCGGTAGACGGTCTGCCACGGACCGTACCGCTCGGGCAGATCACGCCAGGGGGCTCCCGTCCGCAGCCGCCACAGCACCCCGTTGACCACCTGGCGATGATCCCGCCATGGACGCCCGGCCCCGTCCCGCTGCGGCAACAACGGCTCTATCCGAGCCCACGCGGCATCCGTTATCTCTCCTCGACCCACCACAAGATCAATTATGAGACACGGCCTAGGTGCGTACGGCTTACGGGACGATCGTGACGTAGAACGGCTCGCAGCGGTCAGCGGCTGGAGCCTAGGTAAACCGGACGAACGCTGAGGGTTCGTCGGCAGCGTGCCGGCAGGGCAGGGAGACGTGCGGGGCGATGCTGGATGCAGGCCGTCAGCTGCAGTGGCTGGGGTCCGGCGACGCCTCGGCGCCGGGTGGCTAGGACACGTCCGGTCGATCATGTGCGGAGCCAGATGGCGAGGGCGGCTGCGGTGATGGTGCCGAGGTAGACGTATCCGCGTTTGTCGTATCGGGTGGCGACGGCTCGGGCGTGCTTGAGCTTGTTGATGGCCCGTTCGACGGTGTTGCGTTTCTTGTACCGCTCCTCGTCGAAGCCCGGTGGCCGCCCGCCGCGCGAGCCTTTGCGCAGGCGGGCGGCCCGGCTGTCGCTCTTCTCCGGGATCGTGTGCCGGATGCCGCGCCTGCGCAGGTAGGCGCGGATGGGTCCGTTGCTGTAGGCCTTGTCGGCGGCCACGCTGTCGGGCGTCTTGCGGGGCCTGCCCGGCCCGGTCCGCGGGATGCGGATCTTCTCCAGCACGGGCTCGAACTGGGTGCAGTCCGCCCGCTGCCCCGGCGTGACGACCAGGGAAAGGGGGCGGCAGCGGCCGTCCGCGCTCAGGTGGACCTTGGTGGTGAACCCGCCCCGCGAGCGGCCAAGGCCCTCGCCTCCAGCACCACCTCCACCAGGCGGGCGACGAGGCTCTGCCACGGCGTCTCGTCCTGGTGTTCGCCCTGCCCAGCCCCCTTTGAGGCCAGGGCCGGTGGTGGATCGGTGCGGGCACCGGCCGCGTGCTGGTGGGCCCGCACGATGGTGGAGTCGACGGAGATGTCCCAGTCGATGTCGCCGGCCGCGTCCGCTTCCGCCTGGACCTGCTGGAGCAGACGCTCCCACGTCCCGTCGGCCGACCACAGCCGGTGGCGCTCGTAGACCGTCTTCCACGGCCCGAACCGCTCGGGCAGGTCACGCCAGTGCACACCCGTCCGCACCCGGTGCAGAATCCCGTCGATCACCTGCCGATGGTCGCGCCACCGGCCACAACGCCTGTTGCTGACCGGCAGGAACGGCCGCAGCCGTTCCCACTCGGCATCCGTGAGATCACCCCGCCCCATGCCCGAACTAACGACCAAGGCCGGTGATAGTCACATGATCGGCCGGACAAGTCCTAGGCAGGTGGACGGTGGGCGGTGGGCGGATACGTCGGCCGGGGAGGGATCAGCGCGGGTCGGGCCGGAGGGGTGGCCGGCGCGGGCGGGGCGAGGGGTAGTCCCGGCGGTCGACCGCCGGCACTTCGGCCGGGCCGAGCTGAGCCGTCGTCGTCAGCGCGGCGCGGGACCGGTGGCGGGACCACGGGGGTGGTGGGAGCGGAACGCCTAATCCAGCACTCCGAATCGCTGATCACCTGGGCCGCGATCACCTGATGGCCAGGCGCATTACCCAGCGGCAGTCCGAACGCTCCGGACAGCCCGCCTCCCGCGAAGCCCGGCGGGACTGATCCGTCTCACGGCTACCGCCACCGCCAAGGCCCGGTCCCACCCGCGGCAGATGTCCAGCGACCACTCTGCCACCGCCCCGGCCGCCCGCCAGCCGATTCGGCCTTATGACACCCGGCATTGGATGTCGGCCTGTCGGCGGCCTAGACGCTCCCGACGTATACGCGCAGGTCGGAGCGCCCGGTCGGCACCTTCCACCGGCGCAGAGCGTCCATTCCGCCGGTGGGCCAACCATCGGCATCCTGGTCGGCGACGAACCGCACGACACGTTGCTGGACGTCGCTCAGATCTCCGAAGGACTGCGGCGGTTCGGCGGGTTCGCCCGGAAAGACCAGCGTGAACAGCCTGTGCGCCGTGTTGTACCTCTCGACGCCCGTGCAGTCGGCCAGGCCGACGAGTACGGCCTCGACCGCCCGGAGCGTTGTGCCCTCGGACGTCTCGGCCAGGGCCATCGCGGCGAGGCTGCCGTAGGAGCCGCTCAGGAACGACATGGTCTCAGCCCTCTCCGGCGGCCGGGCGACGACCTGGATCAGCACGTCGACGACGGCCGGGCCGGCGATGCCGAGCCGTGTCAGCGCGAAGGCGGAGGCCCAGCGCAGCTCGACGACAGGGCTGTCGAGGTAACTTTCGATGAAGGGGATGACCGCCGGATCGCCGAGCAGCCCGAGGGCGACCAGGCCGGTCGCCGCGGTGCCGGGCGAGGCTTCATCGGTGACGAACGCCTTCAGCAGCGGAATCGAGGTCGCCGCGGACTCGGGGAACCATGCGAACAGGTTCGCTGTCTCGGCGCGCAGCTCAGGGCTGTTCGAGGTCAGCAGGACGGCGAGTGCGGGAAGTGTTTCCCGAACGGCCTCGTAGGAGGACACAACCGCTTCGGCGTCGATGAGCACCTGCTCGCACATCGCTTCGCGCTGCTTGCGCTGCTCGTCGTCCGTGGCGTCGGCGATCCACTGGGCCCAGTGGTCGGCTTCACCTCGCAGGCTTTCCAGGTTGTCGCGGTCTTCCCGAGGGTCGTAGCCGTTCGGCAGATGGTTGTTGTCCAGCCCGATCGCGATGGCGACCAGCAGAGCGACGAACTGGTGCCTGTTGACCAGTCTCGGGTCGAGCGCCATCCGCACGAGAAACGGAACGGTGTACGCCGCAGCCTGCGATCGCGTGCCCTGGTGCACGATGTGGTTCGCGAGCTGCGCACTCGGCGGGTACTGGCCCTCCCAGTCCCCGGCCTGCATCGCCCGGAGGTGTCCGGGAACGTCGTCGGCCTTGCCGTAGGAGTGCCGCAGTTCGGCCCAGGGCACATCGTCCAGGCCGGCAAGAGGGTCGCTAGTCACAGCAGCGAATCCTGGCACACCAGGAACTCGCTGCCCCCTCCTCCGCACCGTGATCCGTCCCTCCAAAGACCTATGAACCCAACCCTGTTCGATTCCTGACCTGGCTATAGGCCGAACAGCGCTACCGCCAGCTCGAGACCGACTGGCCGCCGCGCTGCCGCCGGCGATGTCCAGGTTGCCGTGCCACACGATGTCGGCGTCCTCCGGGAGGAGCAGGGGAGCGGTGCGGCCGTCGTGGGTCCAGGCCGTGGGCGACGGCGACGCGTACGTGCGGGGCGCTCAGCAGGCCCGGGCTGGCGCGGTGTCCGTTGGGGCAGATGTAGGTGGCCTCCGGGCCGTCGGCCAGGACGGTGCCGCCGGGCAGGGTGCCGCACGGCGCGCAGGCGACCGGGACCGCGCCGACGACCATGCCGCCGCTCCACCGGTACACCCGCCCGCCGTCCATCCGGACCGTCAGCGCTCCCACGGGGAGCGGCGCCGCGGGCAGCAGCTGCTCCTCGGCCTCGGTGGTCCCGGCCAGCAGGGCGAGCAGCACGTCGACCTGCCGGGCCAGCAGCGACGGCCGGGGCTCGACCATCCCGATCGGTGGCTCCCGCGTCGCCCGCCCGGTCCAGGGCGTTCAGGCCACGGGCGCGCCCGGAGAGCGTGAGGGCCGACGTCGGTATCGGTGATCACCTGTTCCGGTGATCGTTGGGGGAGAGCCGGGGGCCGAATCGTGGGGTGCGGGCGCCGGCGAGGAAGGCGAGTTTGCAGACGCGGTGGCGGTGGCCCGCGTAGGGGGCGAGGAGGTCGAGCATCTCCTCGTCGGTACTGCGGGCGCGGCCGGTGAAGAAGTGCCCGATGTGGTTGGCGAGGTGATAGTCGCCGACGGAGACGGCGTCGGGGTCGCCGTTGGAGCGCTGGAGGGTCTCGGCGGCGGTCCAGATGCCGATGCCGGGCACGGTCATGAGGCGCTCGAAGGCCTCCGTGCTGGTCATGGCGGAGGCTTCCTCGAGCCGGGGCGCGAGGCGGACGGCGCGCAGGATCGTCGCCGCGCGCTTCGGGTCGACGCCGGCCCTGTGCCATTCCCAGCTGGGGATCGCGGCCCACTGGCGGGCCGAGGGCATCACCAGCAGGTCGGGGCGCGGGCCGGGCGCGGCGGTGCCGTGGCGGCGGACGAGGTAGCGCATGCCGCGCCTGGCCTCGAGGACGGTGACCTTCTGCTCCATGATCGCGGGGATCAGGGAGTCCAGGACGAGGCCGGTGGCGCACAGGCGCAGGCCCGGGTTGCGGCGCTGGACCTCGCGAAGCGGCCCGGGCGGCAGGGTGAGGCGGTCGGGGGTGTCGGTCGCGCCGAGCAGGGTCGGCAGGCGCTCGAGGAGCCAGTCGGCCGCCTCGCCCCACGCGGTCGCGTGGATCTCGCCGGTCGCGGGGCGGGCGGTGATGCGCAGGGTGCCGGTGCCGGCCGGGGTGCGGAAGGTGCGCCACAGCTCGCCGGGCGACCACGCCGAGACGGGGTCGTCGGCGCCCCGGTGGAGCGGGCCGATCACGTGGGCGACGTCGAGCGGGAACGGCGGCCGCCAGGTGCGCTCGAGGGGTCCCATGTCCGGCCTCCCTCGGATGAGCGTCCCGCGCCGCGGGGCTGCGGCATGCCGGGACACTATCGCACTCGCATGTCCGTGACCTGCAGTGATGGGAGCGGTTCGAACGAGTGAACGATTTAATGAGAGATGCGATTCCGCTTGCTTAGTTTCGCACGAATGTTCGATGCTGGGCGTGTGGAAGCAACCCTCGCAGCGCTGGCCCCCCGGCTCCAGCTGTCCCGCCCAGGACCGCTGGTTCCGGTGCTGCCCGCCCTGCAGGACCTGCTCCCGGACAAGGGGCTGCGCCCGGGCGCGGTCGTGTCGGTGACCGGCGGCGCGACCGCGCTGGTGCTCGCGCTCGCGGCCGCCGCGACCACCTCCGGTATGTACTGCGCCGCGCTGGGATTCGACGGGTTGGGCGCGCTCGCGGCGGCGGAACTCGGCGTCGACGTCTCCCGCCTCGTCGTGGTCGACGCCCCGCCCGAACGGCGCGCCGAAGTCGCCCTGGCACTGGCCGACGGGGTCGGCATCCTGCTGCTGCAGGGCGCCCCGGCACCGGGCCCGGCCGCCGAGCGCCTGGTCACGGTAGCCCGCCGCAGCGGGTGCGCGGTGGTGGTGGCGGGGGAGTGGCCCGGGGCACGGGTGCGCCTGCGGGTGGTGTCGCGGGCCTGGGAGGGGCTGGGGCAAGGGCGCGGCCGGCTGCGGGCGCGGCGCCTGGCCGTAGTGGCCGGCGGGCGGGGAGCGGCGGCGCGGGAAAGGCGGGCGGAGCTGTGGCTGCCGGACGCGCAGGGCGCGGTGCGCCTGGTCGAACGGCCTGCCGCAGCCGCGGCGCCGCAGCGGCGCGCCCACGCCGGCGAGCGCCCGCTGGTGGTGGTGTGACATGGGTGAGCGTGTGGGGCGTGTGCTGGCGGGCTGGGTCCCGGACTGGCCGGTGGTAGCGGTGCTCGGCCGGGAGCCGGAGCCGCAGTGCCTCGCGGCGGTGACCGAACGCGGCCGGATCCTGGCCGCCAGCGGCGCGGCCCGCGCGGCCGGCGTCCGCGGTGGGCAGAAGCTGCGCTCGGCGCAGGCCCTGGTCGCGGACCTGCAGGTCTTCGACCGGGATCCCGATCTCGAGGCCCAGGCGTTCGAGCCGGTCGCGGATGCGGTCGGTGCCCTGGCCGCGCACCTGGAGGTGGTGCGGCCCGGGCTGCTGGCCCTGGCCGCGGCGGGCGCGGCGCGCTTCCACGGCGGTGAGGACGTGCTGGCCGAGCGGGTGACGGACGCGGTCGAGGCGACGGGGCACCCGTGCCGGGTCGGGATCGCTGACGGCCTGTTCGCCGCGCGGCTGGCCGCCCGCGTGCAGCAGATCGTCCCCCCGGGGACGAGCGCCCGGTTCCTGGCGCCG
Source organism: Kitasatospora sp. Xyl93 (assembly GCF_055383135.1). Lineage (NCBI taxonomy): Bacteria > Bacillati > Actinomycetota > Actinomycetes > Kitasatosporales > Streptomycetaceae > Kitasatospora > Kitasatospora sp. Xyl93. The sequence continues at coordinate 8,750,625 of NZ_AP029185.1, forward strand.
TACCCGGTGGCGGAGCTGGGGGAGCGGCCTCTCGCCGACCTGCTGAACCGGCTCGGACTGGCCAGCATCGGTCAGTTCGCCGCGCTGCCGGCCGCGAGCGTCGCGGACCGCTTCGGCCAGGCCGGCGTGCTCGCGCACCGCCTGGCCCGCGGCCTGGAGGCCCGTCCGGTCGTGGCCCGCCCCCCGGGGACGGACCTGACAGCCGAGCAGCACTTCGACGAGCCCGTGCTGCTCGCGGAGCCGCTGGTGTTCACCGCGCGCACCCTCGCCGAGCGCCTGCACGAACACTTGGCGGCGGCCGGGCTGGCGTGCGAGCGCGTCGACGTCGAGGTCGAGTGCGCCGACGGCACCACCGCCTCCCGGGCCTGGCGCCATGAAGGAGTCCTGTCCGTCGGAGCGGTGGCCGAGCGGGTGCGCTGGCAGCTGCAGGCCTGGCAGCAGCGCGCCATCTTCGACGAAGCGTCCGGCGGCGTGGTGGCCCTGCGCCTGGTCCCGGACGGTCTGGTGAGGGATCCGGGCCGCCAGCTGTCCCTGGAGGACGGCGACCAGGAAGCGCGGGCCCGGGCGGAGCGCGCGGTGGCGCGGGTGCAGGCGATCCTCGGCCACAGCGCCCCAGTGACCGTCGACCTCGCCGGTGGCCGCGCCCCGGGCGACCGGGTGGTGCACACGCCGTGGGGGGACGCCCACCAGGAGCGCCGCGCGGACGGCCCCTGGCCCGGCAGGCTGCCCGCACCGTCGCCCACCCACGTCCCGGCGGCGCCCGCTGCAGTGCGGCTGCTGGACGCGGACGGACACGACGTCGAAGTGAGCGCCCGCGCCGAGGTCCGCTCGGCACCGGCGCACCTGGTCCTGCCCGACGGCGTGAGCCAGGTCGCGGCCTGGGCCGGCCCATGGCCGGAACAGGAGCGCTGGTGGGACCCGGAGCACGCGCGGCGCACCGCGCGTATGCAGGTCGTCGTCGACGACGGACGGGCTTTACTGCTGGCCGTCACAGGCGGGCGCTGGATGCTCGAGGGCGACTACGACACCTGACATCCCCCTCACCGCCACCGGGCCGGCGCCCGCCGCCCGTTCACCACCGAGCACCACCACCTGGACGACCACCATGGGATTCACCAACCACCCCCACACCCCGTGGAACGAGCTACACCGCCGCCTGGCCGGCGCCCCGCCCGGCCCGGGCGGGCGAACCGTCGTCCCCTTCCCCGGCACGGCCCCGTCCACCAAGCCCGCCCCACCGGCCCGCCCCGCCTCGCCGCCGACGGGACCGGACTGGGCCGAACTCCACGTCCACACCACCTACAGCTTCCTGGACGGCGCCAGCGACCCGGCCGCCCTCGTCGACGAGGCCGCCCGCCTCGGCATCGAGACGCTCGCCGTCACCGACCACGACGGCCTCTACGCGGCCGCCGTCTTCGCCGCCGAGGCCCGCCGCACCGGCATCAGCACCGTGTTCGGCGCCGAGCTGACCCTGGACGCCGACCTCGCGCCGACCGGCGTCCCGGACCAGGACGGCGAACACCTGCTGATCCTGGCCCGCGGCGCCGAAGGCTACCGCCGCCTCGCCAAGGTCATCGGCGACGCCCACCTCGCCGGCGGCCAAAAACGCCGCCCCCGCTACGACCGCGACCGCCTCGCCAGCGCCCACGACGGCCACTGGGCCGTCCTCACCGGCTGCCGCAAAGGCGCCGTACGCCGCGCCCTCGACACCCAAGGCCCACAAGCCGCCGAGCGTGAACTGCGAGCACTGGCCGACCGCTACGGCCACGACAACGTCTACGTCGAACTCACCGACCACCGGATGCCCGAAGACGACGACCGCAACGACACCCTCGCCGCACTCGCCACCCGAACCGGCCTCACCCCCGTGGCCACCACCGCCGCCCACCACGCATCCCCAGCCCAGCTGCGCCTGGCCCAGACCCTCGCCGCACTGCGCCAGAACGCCTCCCTCGCCGAAGCCGAGCCGTACCTCGCCGCCACCGGCGCAGCCCACCTGCGCTCCCCGACCGAGATGGCCGCCCGCCTCGCCCCCTGGCCCGGCATCCAGCAGGCCACCGTCGACCTCGCCCGCACCTGCGCCTTCGACTTCCGCACCCTCTCCCCGCAACTGCCCGGCTTCCCCGTCCCCGACGGCCACACCGAGGCCAGCTGGCTGCGCGAACTCACCCTGCGCGCCGCCACCACCCGCTTCGACCCCGCCAACACCAAGGCGCACCACCAGATCGCCTACGAGCTGCAGGTGATCGAGCAGCTCGGAATGGCCGGCTACTTCCTCATCGTCCACGACATCGTCGACTTCGCCCGCCGCGCCGACATCTGGTGCCAGGGCCGCGGCTCGGCCGCCAACTCCGCCGTCTGCTACGCCCTCGGCATCACCTCCGTCGACCCGATCCACTACGGCCTGCTCTTCGAACGCTTCCTCAGCCCCGAGCGCGACGGACCGCCCGACATCGACCTCGACATCGAGCACCGCCGCCGCGAAGAGGTCATCCAGTACGTCTACGACACCTACGGCCGCGACCACGCCGCCCAGGTCGCCAACCTCATCACCTACCAGCCCCGCCTCGCCGTCCGCGACGCCGCCCGCGCCCTCGGCTACGCCACCGGCGACCTCGACCGCTTCGCCCGCGAGACCAGCTGGCACGAAATGCCGCCACCCGACGCACCAGTGCCCGCCGACGTGCGCGACCTCGCCGCCCAGCTGCGCGGCCTGCCCCGCCACCTCGGTATCCACTCCGGCGGCATGGTCCTCACCAAAGACCCGATCGCCACCACCTGCCCCACCGAGTGGGCCACCATGCCAGGCCGCTCCGTCCTCCAATGGGACAAGGAGGGCGTCGCCGAAGCCGGCCTCGTCAAGATCGACCTGCTCGGCCTCGGCATGCTCTCCGCCCTGCACGACACCTGCGACCTGATAGCCCAGCACCACGGCATCCGCTACGACCTCGCCACCATCCCCCCGGACGACCCCGCCGTCTACGACATGCTCTGCCGCGCCGACACCGTCGGCGTCTTCCAGGTCGAATCCCGCGCCCAGGCCTCCGCCCTGCCGCGCATGCGCCCGCGCCGCTTCTACGACCTCGTCGTCCAGGTCGCCCTCATCCGCCCCGGCCCCATCCAGGGCGGATCCGTCCACCCCTACATCCGCCGCCGCAACGGCCACGAACCCGCCACCATCGCGCACCCCCTCATGAAACGCGCCCTCGCCAAGACCCTCGGCGTCCCGCTGTTCCAGGAACAGATGATGCAACTGGCCATCGACTGCGCCGGCTTCACCCCCACCGAAGCCGACCAACTGCGCCAGGCGATGGGATCCAAGCGCTCCCACCAGCGCGTCGCCGAACTGCGCGAGCGCCTGCTCGCGGGGATGGCCGAGCGCGGCATCCCCACGGAGGTCGCCGAAGACGTCTACGCCAAGATCGACGCATTCTCCAGCTACGGCTTCCCCGAAAGCCACGCCGCCAGCTTCGCCCTGCTGGTGTACGCATCCGCCTGGCTCAAGCACCACTACCCGGAGGCGTTCACCTGCGCACTGCTGGCCAACCAGCCGATGGGCTTCTACTCCCCGCTCACCCTGATCGCCGACGCCAAACGCCACGGCGTCACCGTGCTACCCGCAGACGTCAACCACAGCAGCCCCCAGCCCACCCTCGAACCGGCACCCGACCGCGACCAGGATCCAACGGCCTCCGCACGGCCGGCGATCCGCCTGGGCCTCGCCGCCGTGCGCGGCCTCGGCCCCGACCAGGCCGAGGCGATCGCAGCCCACAGCCCCTACAGCGACCTGGAGGACTTCGCGCGCCGCACCGCCCTGCCCGCCCCCGTCCTCGAGGCCCTCGCCACCGCCGGAGCGTTCACCAGCCTCGGCGTGACCCGCCGCCAGGCCCTATGGTCCGCCGGGCTGCTCGCCCGCACGAGCGACGCCATGCTGCCCGGCACCGCACCCGCGCTCACCGCTCCGGCAGGCCTGCCGGAGATGACCGCCGTCGAGGAGACCATCGCCGACCTGTGGGCCACCGGCACCTCCGCCACCACCCACCCCGTCCAGCACGCCCGCCCGCACCTGCAGCACTGCGGCGCCATGACCGCCGCCGACTTCAAGCACGGCGCCACCCCCGGAACCATGGTCGCCGTCGGCGGCCTCGTCACCCACCGCCAGCGCCCACCGACGGCCGGCGGCGTCCTGTTCATCTCCCTCGAAGACGAAACCGGACTCGTCAACATCATCTGCCAGCCCCACATCTGGGAACGCCAACGCCGCGTCGCCCTCGGCAACGCCGGCCTGCTCGTCCACGGCACCGCCGAACGACGAGACGGCGCGATCAACCTCGTCGCGACCCGACTCACCCCACTCACCCTCGCCCCCGGCACCCGAAGCCGCGACTTCCGATGACCCCCCACTCGCCAACCCCACCCCCGCCTGCGCAGGTCAACGACCCAAACCCGGTGACCGGTCCGCCGCACCCGGGATACAGTCACCACCCGAACCACCGGAAGGGCACCATGGCCGACACCACCACCACCCCCGGCGCCACCAGCGGCCGCCCCAAGGGCGTGCGCGCGGACCCCGACGGCCTCACCGACCGCCAACGCCGCGTGATCGAGGTCATCCGGGACAGCGTCCAACACCGCGGCTACCCACCGTCCATGCGCGAGATCGGCCAGGCCGTAGGCCTCTCCAGCACCTCCTCGGTCGCCTACCACGTCAAGGCCCTCGCCCGTAAGGGCATCCTCTACCAGGACCCCCAGCGCCCCCGCGCCTACCGCGTCACCGCCGACCGCCATGCACCCGCAACACCGGCCCACACCCCCGCGAACGGCACCACCCCCGTCCCACTCGTGGGCCGCATCGCCGCCGGCGGCCCGACCTTGGCCGAGCAGACCGTCGAGGACGTCCTCCCCCTGCCCCGCCAGCTGGTCGGCGAAGGCGAGCTGTTCGCACTCACAGTGCGCGGCGACTCCATGGTCGAGGCAGCCATCACCAACGGGGACACCGTCGTCGTGCGCCGCCAGCCGGTCGCCGAGAACGGCGACATCGTCGCCGCGCTGATCGACGACGAGGCCACCGTCAAGCGACTCAAGCGCCAGGACGGCCGGATCTGGCTGATGCCCCACAACCCGGCGTACGAGCCGATCAACGGCGACAACGCCACCATCCTCGGCAAGGTCGTCGCCGTCCTGCGCCGCCTCTGACGAAGAACCGGCGAAGACCGTACCCCGGAAAACCCGAAGTCCCGGCCCAAACACGGCAGTAGGCTCCGACGGACGATCCGAACGGAGGCGGCACGTGCGCACGCTGATCGACCCGCTCACCCCCGAGGAGAGCGTTCTCCTGCGAACCGTCTGGGAGCCCTTCGCGAAGAACGGGCGCTTCCCAACGTCCAGACACGTCCACCTCGTACTGCACCGTCAAGGCATCGATGCCGCCGCCGTGCTGCGCAGCCTGCCGGTGGCCCAGCTGAGCAGCTGGAATGCCAGCTACCGGGCCGTGCACTCCGACCGGGACGGCTATTTCCGGCCGGACGGCGAGGTGCGTCTGACGCTGGCCGCCCTGTACCACCTCAGGGGCGACGAGACCGCGGACGGAATCTGCAAGCTCCTGCTGGAGGCCATGCGAGCGGCCGGCAAGGCGCAGGAGTACATCCTCACCGACCCCTACGCCACCGAGGCCGCCGAGGCGCCGTTCGCGAAGGTACTCGCCGGGACCGGGGCAACGGACGAGCTCGCGCAACGGGCGGAACTCATCGCGGCTCACGAGTGGCCGGGGCTGCGCATCTCCAGGCAAGACGCCAACACCCGGATTGAATCGGTGCAGCCCGGCTCCCTTCTGCCGGACGCCGACTTCACCTCGGTCGAGGAATACCTTTCGGCTGTCATCGTTGCGGCCACCCCCGCTCCCGTCGCCCAGCCGCTGCCCTACAACGACAACGACCCCCGGGCGCTGCTGCGGGCCTTCGGTGTCCTGGACGTGAGCGTCGAGCTGGTCCTCCGTATCGAGGGGTTCACGCCCCGGCCGCCGGTGGACCGTTCGGCACTCCTGGCCTTCGGCATAGACGACGAAGACGGCCTCCAGACCGGGATCACCGTTCTCACCGAGATGCTCAGCAAGCTCAAGGTCGGGAAGGTCTCCTCGTCGAAGGACGTGAATAGCGACCACGTGCTCAGGCGGCTGGAGGCCTGGCTAGCGGAAGCGCTGCCGGGCATCGATACCTCAGCAGTCGCCAGCTCGGCCAAGACCTTCGACAGCGTCCGCGAGATACGCAACAGCATCGTCCACCCGAAGCCCGGCCGTGCGCTCCTGGACGCCCATCAGGAGCTAGGCCTCCCGTACCCGATCACCGATCCCACCGTGGCATGGGACAGCATCCGCGCACACACCGAACGCGCCCTCACCAGACTGTACGACGCGATCATCGGCGCGCGCCCCGGCAAGCTGCAGTAGGCCACGGCGCGACGCGGCATGGCCAAAGACCTGCGGCCAGCGGCACCTGCTGCGATCCCCTGGCACCGGCCTTGTCAGCCCTCACCGCGACCAACTCTGGCAGCAGCCCGGCTGCCACCCAGCCACACTGGAAGGGACCGGTCCGCGTCCGGCCCCCGAGCGGGCAGTGGACCGGTACCCCTCTGTGCTCGCCGAGCCATACGTAGAAGCCCTGTTCGCACTCGCACGCTCCCACTCCAAAGCCCTGGCCGCGTACTCCGGCAGCAGCGCTGGCAGCAGATTCCTGGGCGACGCGGTCTCCTCCACAGCGGCCGGCATCAGCGAGGAGATCATCGTGCTGGTCCTGCCCGTACTGGCCGCGTGGCGCATCGGCGAGGCACTCACTGGAGCCCGGCTGCGGCGCTACGGCCCTGGCCGTAGCGCCGCTCGTGCCGTGGGCGGTCGTCAGGGTGCTGCCGTACCTGCGCTCGCGCGCGGTACTGCCTCTCATGTTCGCGCACACGGGTTTCGACGTGACGCTGGCTTCGGTCAACTGAATCGCCGCCTGACACAGCATCGGTCCCGCAGCGGCGGTGTTCGTCGTTGTGACCACGCTCGCCACCGCGCTGAGGCTGGGCCCAGGGGCCAGTCGAAGGTTCACCCAGTCCCTCGCCGTTGCTCCTCCTGAGCGGCACGGACCCTCTCCAAGGAGTCTGGGCCCGTGATGTCAGCGACGGAACGGAAGACCCCGTCCTCGCCGAAGACACTGGCGGCCTCGCGCCAGCCGGCAGGGCGGATGCCGTACTGCTTGCCGAGCAGGGCCGCGAAGATCCGCGACTTCTCCCGTCCGAAGCCCGGCAACTCGCCGACCCGGCGCACGAGCTGCTGGCCGCTTTCTGCGTCTTCCCACACGGCGGCGGCCCGGCCGTCATAGCGAGCCACGAGGAACCGGCACAGCTCCTGGACACGGCGAGCCATAAACGCCGAATGATCGTGAACGGCGAGGCTTGCCGCCAGCAGCGCGGCGAAGCCAGGTGAGCCGTACTCCGCGAACTCGTACACATCGAGATCCTCGCGCCCCATGCGCCGTGCGAGAGCCAACGGCCCCGCGAAAGCACGCTCAGTCGCCAACTGCCGGTCCAGCAACGCCCCCACGAGCAGAGCGAGCGCGCTGCGGGAGAGCAGGGCATCAGCGTCGGGCTGCTGCGCGATGCACACTGCGAACTTCACCGGCACCGGCCTCCCATGCGGCGGACTTTGACAGTGAGCCCTTCGAGGACTCGCGCGCACCGGCCCGGGCCGGTGCGCGCGAGTCCTCGAAGGGCCGGCCAAGGCTTCGCTAACCCCCAGCAGTGGGTTCCCCCTGAGGGCCGCCCGTTTCCGACTCATCGGGCTCCATATCCAGGAGGAACGCTGCCGCTTGTGTCCATGCCTCTACCTCATGGGCGTGGCTGATGTGGGACACTCGCGCCAGGGCCGACTGCATTTCCATCCCCGATCCCGACATATCCGGCTCTTCCCACAACTCGAAAGCGAACGCTTTCTCCTCATTGGTCGCGCCGAGCGCTTCAAGGATGGATTCAACGGTCCGCCAACGCGCGCGGCTTGCGTCGCGCCGGATCAGCAATTTGACCGCGTTCGGGCTCAGCTGAGCCCGCTGGGCGACCGTGGCGAGAGTCGGACGACCGCGGCGGGCGTGCAGCGCGTTCAGGTACCCGGTCAGAACAGGCTCCCTCGGAGGCTGCGGCCGGTCTACCACGGACATCAGCTCCTTGGGGTAGACCGGCACATCGATGACCTCGAAGTCGTCCATGTCGTCCCAGTCCCGGTCGCCCCAGCTCTGGTTCTGCAGGGCTGCCCGTCGCCCATGTTCCGCTTCGCGCTGCGCAGCGTCCCGCCGCTCGAGCCATTCCCGCCGTTCCACTTCGAGCCCGGCGTCTCCGATGACCCTGAGGATGGAGAGCAGCGTGTACTCGCTGATGAAGGGGCGGTGGCTCGCCGCGCCGAGTGCCGCATGGATCGTCGCCTTGCTCAGCATGGTGGCCCTGACCAGCCCGGCCGGCGTGAGGGTGTCCAGTTGCTTCTGGGTCCTGGCCACCGCACGGGCGTCCCGGAGCAGATTCCTCAGCTCTTGCGTGAACCGGTCCCGTGGGTTGTCCGGGTCGAACTCCTTCGGGTCCTTCGGCATGCCCGAAGTATTTCATCCGGTCTCAAGCAGGATCACCAAGTCTCAAGCAGTCTCGTCAAGTTACAACTGACACCCAAGGCGCTGGCCCGGCTGTTGACTGGCCTGGCGGGACGGACCGGTGGAGCCCGGCCGACCGCCAATCGGAGGGGGTAGGCCATGGAGGGCACGTTCAGCAGGTTCGCCAGCCACTGGTGGTGGAAGCTCCTGTCGCTCGCGCTCGGCGGCATCGTGTTCGGCGCGGGCCGCGAACTGGGCGCCTGGGCCGCCGTTCACTGGGGCGGGCTCATCCTGTGATCCGGTGATGAGCTACGACACGCCGGGGCCGGGGAGCGGATCGCTCCCCGGCCCCAGCCGTCTCGGTCAGCCTTTGCCCGCGCCGTCGACCAGGACAAGGAGGGGACTTCGCCGGGAACCGACCCGTCGGCCACCACCGAACCGAGATACTCGCCCCCGTGGCGACAAAGACCCCGGCGGGCATGGAGCTGCCCCGCATCCTGCCCGCCAACCCGGCCTGGATCCAGCACGCCGCCTACCTCTCGGAAGTCCTCGACCTGGCCGCCCGCGCCGCTGACATCCGTCCGCACGACCACCCCCTCCCGGCCCTGACCCTGGAAACGGCGGCGGAGGCCATCGGCTCGCCGATGGCCTCACCACCACCGCAGCGACCACCGCGTCCCCCGTCGTCCTCTACACCCTGCCCCCTGGATCCTGAAGACCCTGCAAGACGTCCTCACGGCGCTGCGCACCGCGGCCGGGGACGGGCCGGCGGCCGAGTCCGGGCTGCGGACGACGCTGGTGCTCCTGGGAGAGAGCCTGGACTTCCCGAGGGGCCGGACTCCGGCCGAGATGGCGGCGGACCTGGAGCTGGTGGTGGCGGTGCTGGCCCTCGACGGCCCGGCGGTACGGGCAGCGGCCACCGACCTGGCCCTGAACCGGTGGCAGCCCGACACGGAGACGGCGCTCGCCGAGGTCTTCGCACAGTGGGTCCTCCTCGGCGTCCCGCTGTAGACCGGTATCCCGCACCATGCTGACGACGCGGAGCTGTGGGCTGACACCGCGGCCTGGTTCCTCGGTCTCCTGTCGGCCGGTGCCCGGGCGGTCGCCATGGTCGAATCGAACGAGATCCTGCAGTCACTCTTTGACATCGGTAGCCGCGTCGGCCCGGCGACGAGCCTACGACGCAGCCCGGTCGCAGCGCCCGAGCGTGGCGGGAACGCCCCGTGCCAGCCCTGGGCCTGGTCTGGAAGTGGGAGTGAGGACGGGCCGCCGATGTGCCCGTTTCGGCGATGGAGAAGCCGATTCTCGGCCATCATCATCACGCACGGACCGGGGAGGGGCGAGATGGACGGGGTGTGGGAGCGAATGCGGGCGGAGGTGGTGCGACGGTGGGCGCGGGCACGACGGTGGCGCCGGCGTGTGAACCGGCGAGCGGCTGAGGAGCCGATGCGCGAGGTCCAGGACGCCTGCACGCAGCTCGGACTCGACGTCTCCGACCTCCGCGCGACCGCCGAAGCCGTGCGGGCCTCGCGGCTGACCACCGAGACGCTCCCGTACGGCTGGATGCTGCTAGCGCTGGCCATCATCGCGATGCTCCTCTTTCGGGCGGAGGCGCTCGCCCGGACCTTCGGGGACCTTTTCGCCACTTATGGACCGGACCTGCTCGCCAGAGCCGCATATTCGACCGCCCACAGGATCGCCATGTCGAAGGCCGGCACTCCGCTGAGCTTGCGCGACGCCTACACATTCCAGATCTACGTGGTAGTAGCGATCGTTGGCCCCTGGCACTGGCTGGTGAGGCGCCGTCTGCCGAACTACCGCCACACCCTCACCCTCCGGACCAACTCGGCCCTTTGCCGCGTGCGCAGAGACAAAAGCCGAGCCACCGACCACCAGGGCGTCCTCGCTGCGTGATCTGGAGATCTGGATAAGGCCTGCCGCGATGTCGAGCAGGCCCTGTTGGCCGTACACCGAACATCACGCTCCATCCGGCGCCGCTCACCGCGCCGGGCCGCAGTCCGGGAGCACTGCGCCTTGGTGGCGGGCGCGCTTCGCCTGCAACTGGCCCGAGTAGACACCGACCCCGACACCACCCTGGTGGAACTGGCCCGCACCCTGTCGCTGATCGGCGAGAATTACGCCGCCGGCCGACTGGCCGCACTGCTGCCGGAAACCGAACTCGAAGGCGCGAGCCCCGTGTCGACCAGACGCGCCTCGGCCGCGGAGACCGTACGGCTCGCCCTCGCGATCGCCGCCGCAACAGCCTCGGCGGTGGCCGCCACCGTGCTGCTCCCCTCCACAGGGCTTCCCACGACCGTTCATTCTGTGGTGGTGCTCGGCTGCGCGGTGGTGAGCGCGATGCTGGTGGCGGGCCCGTCGCGGTTCGCGCGGATCGCTGAATTCCTGCCCGGCAAGTAGGAGCCGCCGGGCGAGGTTGCCGATGATGTTGACGCACTGTGGCTGTGCACGCGGTGAAGGGCTGACGGGTATCACCTGCCCTATCGACTGCCGGGGGAGGGAGACGGTGGCCGCTCGTACTCGACGCTTCGTTCGGGCCGGTGCGTCCTGGGAGCGACCTGTCTCCAGGAGTTGAATGCCATAACGGGAGGGTGCGTGGCGTGGAGCGGCTCTGACCGGTTCCGGGTGGTCGATGGTTCGGATCGCGGCATCTAAACGTCGGAATGTGACCCTCCGTAAGTATTTACCTTCGAGTCGTGAACCTTTGGCGTGTTCGAGGGATTTGATTCCTCCACCGGCACGCCGCGCTCACCTGTCCGAGCAGAGCGTGACCGTTCCCTTGCACCGATGACCGAAGGACATCCCCGACCCATGCACACCCATCCCCCCGTCGTGCCGCGGCCCGTCACGGCCCCCGTCCAGCCGTGCCCCAGCCGCCCGCTGCGCCCGCGCGGCAGCCTCCCGGACCCGGCGGGGGAGGCGTCGTCGCGACCGAGCCGTTCTTCACCGACACCGCCGGCACCACGCCCCGGGTAGAGCTGCCCATAACCCTGGAGGCCTTCCAGCGGCTGCACGCCGACGCGTACTACGACTACGCCTACGCCTGCCTGGGCGACGCCGCCCTCACCCAGGAACTCGTTAGCGAGGCCTTCCTCGAACTCGCCGACTGCTGGGACCGCGTCCTGACCTACCCCCAGCCCGCCGCCACAGCCTGGGCCGCCCTGCGCCACCTGGTCGAGGTGGAACGCGAGCGCTGGACCGCCTGGAGGAGCGCGTCGCGTTCTCCGTCGCGCTGCGCCTGGAGTGGGAGCCCCGGCTGGACGACCTCGACGCCGTCACCGCCAGCATCGACGGCCTGGAGGTCGGCATGGCGCTCGGCGCCGCCATCAAGGAACTACCCGCCGCGAAGTACGACGTCATCGTGCTCCGCTTCGTCGTCGGCCTCAAGGTCGCGGGCACCGCCCGAGCCATGGGCACCGACGAGGCCACGGTGAAGTCGTTGACCACGCAGGCCCGCACCAAGCTGGAGGCCCGGCTCAGATCCCGCCGGCTCCTGCGCCCCAGCACCGCCAAGGAGGACCAGGAATGACCGTGATCCCAGACGACGCCTGCCGCTGCGACGTCGGCCGCCTGCTGGAGACGGCCGGCCCCCTGCCCGCAGACCGACCCCGCTACGACATGGAGGCCGGACGCCGCTACGTCGCCGAAGGCCTCGCCGCCCGCCGCGCGGAACGGGCCGCCGCCGCCCACCAGGCGATCCTGACCTTCCCGGGCTCGGCCGGCATCCACGCCGACGCCCGCCGCGACCTGCGCGCCCTGGCCACCATCGTCATCAACGAGCCCGGCGCCTGGGAAGAGGTCGAGAGCCTCGCCCGGGACTGGGAACCCAAAGGCGCCCTCGTCTTCGCCTGCCTCCTCGACCTCTCCGGCCGCCACCACTCCGCGACCTGGTGGTGGCAATTCGCCGCCGGCGCCGGCAGCCACCTCGCCGCCTACTGCATGTACCTCCACCACCTACGCCGCGGCGAACTGCGCGACGCCGACAACTGGTTCCACCAGGCCGCCTGCCTCGAAGACGGCACCAGCGCCCCCATCGCCCCCAAACTTCCCAACCTCCCCGGCTACCCCCGCCTGGCCCCGCCGCTGCCCGACCCCGCCGGCCTGCCCGCCCCGACCGCGCCCTGCGCGAAGCGATCAACGGCCTGCCCCGCGAAGACGAAGCCGGCGGACTCCTGAGCCTGCCCACCAACGCCATCGCCGACCGGCTCCAAGAACTCGCCTCCCACTGAACCCGCCCGCCCGCACCCCCACCGGGGCGGGCGGCCCCACCCCGCACGGAGAAGACGATGTCCCTCACCCGCGACCCCGCCGCTCTCGCCCTGGTCACCTCGGCCACCGGCTACCTGCTCACCCTCACTGCGCTCGCCCTCACCGCCCTCACCGCGCCCAGCCCCGCCCGCCGCCGCGAAGCCCGCACCCTTCTCGCCCTGCTGCTCCGCGGCGCTGACCGCCGAGGGCACGCCCGGCGTTTGATGGGAACAGCTGTTCGATTTAGGCTGGGGGTGTGACCAGCGCAGTTCCGTTCTCCCGCTCCCACCCGGAGTACCAGCCGGGTGATGCCGAGCGGGCGCCGCGCGCGCTGATGTCAGGCCCCGGCCGCTGCTGGAACACCGAGCCGCGCTGGCGGTGGGTCGAGATCCGCCTCGGCGGCCGGTGGCGGCCCGGCCGGATCGACACCTGGCGCCTGCACCAGGGGTCCACCGCCTGGGTCGCCCTGGTCCGTTGGGGCCCTGGCTTCGACGACTGGGGCTGGTACCTCCACCACTCCGACACCATCCGCCAGGCCCCTCAGCCCATCGACCCCGACGGCCCGGCGAGCTGGTGACCGGCACCGACAGCGGTGCCGCCGCCACCGACCTCGCCGACGCCCTCGAGGCGTTCGCCGACCTCGCCGTCGCCCCCGGCACCGTCGCCGGAGGCGGCGTCTGGCTGACGATCGGCGCCCCGTACGGAATCGAACAGCGCACCGTCCGCCTCCCGGTCGGGGCTGCCGACTGGATCACCGAGTTCCTGCGCGACGAGACTCGGACGCTGGAGCCCGGCACTGGAGCCGCCGACGGCGGCTCCAGTGCCGGGGACGACGGCCAGGACGCCGGGCTGGAACCGGCCTGGTTGGTGACCCGGCACTCGCGGAGCGTTCGGCTGTGGCTGCCCGACGAGAACGGTGCCATCGCCCAGGCGGTCCCGGAAGAGGGCGCGGGCGTGGATCGGTCGGCCGCCGTCGCCGCGCTGGCGTAGCCGCGGGTGCACGTCGGGCTCGCGTACCCGCACGCCAGGGCAAGGGCTGGATCGCTACCAGAACCCCCAGGCGGGCACGGGCCGGCCCTCGGACATGTCCACGGTGTCGGTGCGGATGGACCAGCGGCGAACACGCCAGTACGGGCCCCGGCGCCTAAGGTCGATGGCTCAGGTCGGGAAGCTCCCGAGGAAGGCGTCGAGGACTCCGGCCAGGTCGAGGGGCTGGGGGTCCACGTCGTAGTCGATCCACCACACGACGGATACTTCGGGCGCCAGGTCGTGCAGCACCTGGTAGAGGACGGTCAGAGGTCCGACGGGCGATCCCCGGTCCTCGAACGAGAACGTGCCGTGCCGGAGGTTGAACGACAGTTCAGCCAGCCGTCCGTGGCCGACGTCCGCCACGATCTCCAGGAAGCCCTCGAACGCGGTGCTCACCGTGGCGTCCGGCCAGTGCCTGCGGACGCACTCCTTCACCTGCTCGCCGGTGAACGCCCACGGTCCGACTCGCTCGCGGTCGGGGCTGACGTAGATGCTGGATCCCACGGGTGCTCGTTTCTCTCGGTGGTGCGGGTTTCGCAGACCCCCTGCTGCCCGTCGCCGACGCCTGCACCGCGATCGAGCAGGCCTTCGACGACATCGCCGCACGCTGGCCCATCATCCTGGCCACGCCCAGCCCCGCCGCCTGCGCCTGGCAGGCGGTCCGCCGCCGGGTCCGTTCGATGGCCGGCCCGCTCCCACCCGTCGCCCACCTGAGCGAGCCCGAGCAGGACGTCCTCGTCCTGCACCTCGTTCTCGACCTGCCCGAGGCCGAGGTCGCCGAACTCATCGGAACCGACACGGCAGCCGTCCACATGCATCTGTGCTCCGTTCGCGCCACCCCCCGCCCCTAGGGCGTGTCTCGTAATTGATCTTGGCGGGGGTCATTGCTCCTCGGCTCGCAGCCACAGGATCAGCGAGGCGAGGACGACGCCGGCCCGGTAGCGGTTGGCCAGTTTGTCGAACCTGGTTGCCACTGCCCGGAATTGCTTCAGCTTGGCGAAGCAGCGCTCGACGACGTTCCGCCCCTTGTAGGCGGCCTTGTCGAAGGCAGGTGGGCGCCCGCCGCGGCTTGCGCGGCGGGCGCGGCCGGCGATCTGGTCCCGGCGTTCGGGGATGGTCGCCTTGATCCGCCGGCGCCGCAGCAGCCGGCGGATCTTCCGGGAGGAGTACGCCTTGTCGGCCACGACCCGGTCGGGCCTGGTCCTTGGCCGCCCACTCCCGAGACGTGGGACGCGGATGGCGTCGAGGACGGCGGGCAGCATCGTGCAGTCGGCCGTGTTGCCCGTGCTCAGCACGATCGACAGCGGCAGGCCCCGACCGTCGACCGCCAGGTGGATCTTGGTCGTCAGTCCGCCCCGGGACCGGCCAAGCGCCTCGCGGCACGCAACTGCTGCCGGATCATCCGATTCGTCCTCGCACCGGCCCCCTTTTTGCGGGCGCCGGCCGCGTGCTGATGAGCCCTGGCGACCGTGGAGTCGATCGAGACCGTCCACTCCACGGTCCCCACCGCGTCGTTGCGGACCTGGATCTCACGCAGAAGCGCGGCCCAGGTTCCGTCCTTCTCCCACTGGGCGAAGCGCCGGTAGACGGTCTGCCACGGACCGTACCGCTCGGGCAGATCGCGCCACGGGGCACCTGTGCGCAGCCGCCACAGCACCCCGTTCACCACCTGCCGGTGATCCCGCCAAGGACGCCCGGCCCCGTCCCGCTGCGGCAACAACGGCTCAATCCGAGCCCACGCCGCATCCGTTATCTCTCCACGACCCACCACAAGATCAATTATGAGACACGGCCTAGCCCTCCGGCTCCATCCCGGCCGGAAACGCGACCGGGGCTACGCAGCCCTACGCAGACTGCGCGGACTGCCGACCGGCTCCCGCGTGGTCAGCGGGCGAGGGTGACCGTGATGACGGGGTTGTCGCAGGCCGCGGTGATCCGCTGGATCGCGGCGTGCTCGGCGGGATCGGTGCTCAGGCGCCACCGCGTCTTCACGGTGACCCAGTCGGCGATGTAGCGGCAGGTCGCGCTGGCGGCCGGGGGCATCCACTGGGCGGGGTCGCGGTCGGCTTTGGACTGGTTGGCGCTGTCGTGGACCGCGAGGAGAGAGCGCGGGTCGTCGAGGTCGTTGGCGTAGGCCTGGCGCTCGGCCGCGCTCCACACCGCCGCTCCGGAGTCCCATGCCTCCCCGAGGGGCACCATGTGGTCGATGTCCACGTCGAACTTGTCGGTCTGCGTGGTCTCGTCGTACCAGGACTTCCACACGCCGGTGTCGGCGACGATGGTGCAGCGCCCGGTGATCTGCGGCGCGACGACGGCATCGCGCAGCAGCACCTCGTTGCGGGTGTTGCAGCCGTCGCGGTCGGCGTCGATCCAGTGCTTGAACTGCTCGCGGGAATAGCCGTCGCGGGGCCCCTCGTCCTCCACAGGAAGCGCCGCGACCAGCTCCGACAGCGGAGCGCTCAGCATCTCCCCAGGAGCGGCCGCGGCTGTACCGGAGGGCAGCAGCAGAGCGGGAACGGCGAGGGCGGCAGCGAGCGCAGTGCGCAGGGTTCTCATGCCGGGTCTACGCCGCCGACGGGTACAGGGTGACGGGTTCAGCACGGGGTTCATCCGAAAGGCGACCCCGGTGCCCCCACGGGGAAGCCCCCGGTGACCGGACCCGTACACAGCCCGGCCGCGGCCCGGATGGGTGCCGGCCCCGCCCACGGTGAGCCCGCGCCGCCATCGGCCGCCGCGGTGAGGGCGCTGGGGCGGGGCCGGCTGAACCGTCGGGGTTGCGCAGCGTTCGCGGGCTGACCAGCTCCGTTCTCGCCCGGCCCTTGCGGCGGTGGAGCTGACCGGTCTCGTCGCGCTCCCACCCTCGCCCGGGGGCGTCCTGGAACACCACGGTGACGGACCGTTGACCGATCTCCGGCTCCGAAACGTAGGGGAGCTTGAAGACGCGGGTCTCACAGCGGGAGGCCTGGAACGGGACTGGCCCGGTTACATCCGGGGGATGATCGCCGACAGCAAGATCCGTACCGCCTGACCGAGCCGAGGGCCTGAGTCCGAGCGAACCCGCCTCGGCCCCGTCGCGGGGCGCGTACTGCTGCACCAGCCACGTGCGCCCTTGACGGCTTGTCAGCTGAGCGGAACGGTGGTGAGGCGCAAGGACCCGCAACCGGCTTGGCACAAGGAGCGGTCATGGCACTACGGTTCAGGGGCATCGATCCGGACACGCCCAACGGCGGTTCTCCGACCGTGTGGTTGGAGGACGAGAAGGCGGAGATCGTCATCCAGGGCTGGCTGCCCGAGATGGAGATGTACCGCGTGATCAGCGAGACCGAGTGGGTGGAGGGCCACCCCACCGGCGTCCCAGACCACGAGGGCGTCGTCCGGATCCCGGTCCGGATGATCCCGTTTCTGCGGAAGGTGTGCGATGAGGCCGAGCGTGCCGGACTTTGGCGTCCTGCTGAGGAGCGCTGAGCGCTCCGCCTGCCACCTGGAGATGCGCGACTCCTACATGGACGACCCGGTGTTCGCCGACTGGCGGGCCGGCCTTCCGGTCGAGCGGCCCGAGGCGTACGACCTGCCGGAGGAGTACACCGCCTGGGCCGCCCTGGTGAAGGAGACGGTCGGCCGCGGCGTGGTGATGCGGCGCGCTCGGATCGTCTCGGAACCGGTGACCGCCTACATCCGGTGGGAGCACGCGATCACCGAACGGCACAACGTCGCGCTCGGCGAACAGGTCCGCTGGCTGCCCCGCTCGAAGGCCTCCGACCTCGCCCTGCCGGGCAACGACCTGTGGCTGGTCGACGAGCGCCTGGTCCTCTTCCACTGGTTCACCGGTGACGGCGAGTGGGCCGGCCACGAGACCACCGAGGACCCGGCCGTGGTGAAGATGGTGACCGGCGCCTTCGAAGCGGTGTGGGAACGGGCCGTCCCGCACGCGCACTACACCGTCTGACCACCCCACTTCGACCACCCGCCGGGCAGCCAGCACCATGTCGTCGTCCCCGTCGTCCAGCGTCATCGAGGCCCGCAAGGCGATCGCCAACCGCCTGGTCGGCCTGCGCAAGGACGCGGGCCTGACCGGCGACGAACTGTCCGCCCGCTGCGGCTGGCACCCGGCGAAGACCTCCCGGATCCAGAGCGGCAAATCCGCCCCCTCCGAAGACGACCTGCGTGCCTGGTGCACCGCCTGCGGCGCCGACGACCAGGCCCCTGACCTGATCGCCGCCGCCCGCGCCGTCGACTCCATGTACACCGACTGGCGCCGCATGGAGCGCACCGGCCTGCGCGCCGCCCAAGAGTCCGTAGCCGCCCTCTACCGCCGCACCCACCACTTCCGCGTCTACGCCAACCGCGTCCTGCCCGGCATGGTGCAAACCCCCGAGTACACCACCGCCGTCCTGCGCTCCATCCAACGCGTCCGCGTCGAGGTCGACGACGTCGCCGACGCCGTCGAAGCCCGCCTGGAACGCCAGCGGATGCTGTTCTCCGGCCGGCACCGCTTCGGCCTACTCATCGAGGAGTGGGTGCTGCGCGCCGCGGTGTGCGACCCGGAGACGATGGCCGCCCAGCTCGGCCACCTGCTCGCCGTCTCGGCCAGCCCATTCGTCAGCGTCGGCGTCATCCCGACCGGGCCCGACCGCCCGCACCTGCCGGTCGAGGACTTCTACATGTTCGACGAGGCCGAAGTGGCCGTCGAACTCACCTCCGGCTACCTGCGAATCACCCAGCCCCGCGAGATCACCGACTACGTCCGCACCTTCACCGACCTGGCCGCCATGGCCGTCCACGGGGCCGGGGCCCGTCAGCTGATCTCTGCGGCGATAGCCACTCTCGGGTGACTTCGCGCAAGATGGCGCAACCTCGTAGAGGGCCTGGCCGCGCACTCCCTACCGTCGTTGCTGCCGTCCGGTGCGAGGACGGGGCCGATCCCCCTCGGCACCGTGGACGCCCCGGGCGGCGACCAAGCCCCCGCGACGCGCTGGAGTACCGCTATGCCCGTGAGTAGACCGCATCCTCGACACCCCGGCCACGACCTGGTGGTGATGGTCGACGGCCGGACGGTGGTCCGCATCCCGAACCACAGCGCCGCCCTGCGCCGGGCCCGGCTGTTCCGCGAGCTGCGCGGCCGGTGGCAGCGGTGAACAGCGCCGACTTCGTCCCGCGAGAGAAGCGCCAGCCGGGCCTGACCGTCCGCGCCTACTGCGTCGGCCCTGACGGCACCCGGTCCTACGACACCGGCCCGCTCGCTCTCGACCCCGACGACGTCCCGGCCCACGCCACCCACCCCGCGGCCGGCTGGCCGACCTGCTCCTGCCCGATCCACGGAGGAAGCCGTGCTCACTCAGCTTGACGGCATCCTCGGCCGACGCGGCATGAGCTCGCCCATCCAGTGGTCGTCTCCCGGCGCGGCGCGCGGCCGCGGCGCCCTCCTGGTCGCCGCTCACCGCGACCGCGAGATCGTCCGCAACCCCCACCTGACCGAGGACTGGGCCGCCTCCGCTGTCCGCTCCCCGAACCTGCTCGCCGCCGTCCAGGCCGTCCTCGGGCCGGACGTCGCCGTGGAGAACACGTTCCTCGTCGCGAAGTGGCCAGGTCGCTCCTTCGAGATCCCCTGGCACCAGGACGGCATCGACGCCCGCCTGGAGCTGGACCCCGAGCGCTCCGTCTCGGCGTGGCTGGCCGTCACCGACGCCACCGAGGCCAACGGGTGCCTCGAGGTAGCCCCGGGATCGCAGTCGGCCGGCTACCTGCCGGTGGAGAAGGAGCCGGCCAACGGCACCGGGCGCGGGCGGGCCGACCAGGCCGTCGGCTTCACCCCCGAGACCACCATCCCCGTGCCGCTGCGCGCCGGCTGCGCCGTCCTCATGGACAGCCGTCTGGCGCACCGCTCCGGCACCAGCACCAGTAGCGGCGCCCGCGTCGGGCTGAACGTCCGCTACACCGCGCCGAACGGCATCGTGCGGCGCGATCCCCAGAGCCCCAGCGTCGTGCCGATCAGCGGCACAGGCTGGCAGTCCGGCAGGACAAGGGAGAGGAGAGCACCACTGTGACCATCCTCGACACGCTCGACCAGGCGCACGCGGTGACCCGCGTGCGCGTGCTGACCGGGGAGGACGCCGGCGCGGCCCGCCGCGCCGACAAGACCCCGATCGGCAAGTCCGACTGCACCTACTACTGCCCCGACGCCGCCACCGCCGAGCGGTGCATCGAGGCGCTGCGCGAGTCCGACGAGCGGCTGCGCAGCCGCCCGGAGGAGCTGATGCTCTGGGACTGGCAGTGCACCTACTGGGAGCCTGAGATCGGCAACCCCAACGGCGGCGGCACCGTGCTGCTCGGCGTCGCCTGGTACGACCCGGCGTTCTTCGCCGACCGACGCGACGCCTGGTTCGGCGCGATGCACCAGCGGATCTACCAGCAGCTGGGCATCCCGCTGGAGGACATCACCGTCACCCATTGGTCCCTGATCGCGTGATCTGAGACCGCCAGCGCGAAGGGCCGGCCTCCCTCCGGGGGAGGCCGGCCCCGCTCGCTTCATCAGCCGCGCACGCTCTCCAGCACCGGCTCCGCACCCGGCAGCGGCGTGCGGGTCCTGGCCCACACCACCACCACGGCACACCCGGCCAGGCCCACGAGGGCGGTGACGAGGCCGCCGGCGGTGAACCCCGCTCTCGGGTGGGCCGCGGCCAGCGCGGGGATGCCCGCCATCGCCAGGGTGCCCATGGTCCGGATGACCGTCTGGTCGAGCGTCAGCAGCCTCCTGCGGGCGGCCGGCGGGAACTGCGCCAGGTGCGTGGACAGCAACACGGCCAGGAACGGCGAGACGGCCCCGTACGCGGCCGACACCGCCACCAGCTCGGCCACCGTGCTGACCGACCCGGTCACCGCCATCAGCACCCCGGAGACGGCCCACGCGGCGCAGTAGAACACCGGCAGGGCCCGGGGGAGACGGACGTTTCCGGCGACCGCGTTGCCGACGATCGACCCGGCCCCGGTGGCGGCCAGCATCACGCCGTAGGTGCCGACCCCGCCGCCGAGCCGCACCGCCACCAGGGCGGGCATCACGATCGACACCGCACCCGCGAAGATCGCGACTCCGTGGACGGCCAGCACGACCCCGGTCTCCGGATGCGTGCGCACCAGCGCCCGGGCCCGCGGCCTGGCAGCAGGCGCCGCAGTCGCCCCGGCCGGCCCGGCTTGCCTGCGCACGGCACCGGCGCCCAGCACGGCCAGGGCGAGCGCGGAGAGCGCGAACGTGCCCGCGTCCAGCCAGAACAGCCCGGCCATCGGCATCACCGCGAGCAGCACACCGGCCGAGCCGGGGCCGGCGACCCGGGCGATCCGGTTGGTCGAGTCCATCAGCCCGCTGACGGCCTGGACCTCCTCCGCACGCACGAGGTCCGGGACCAGGGCGCCGAGGTTCGGATCGAACAGCGCCCCGCCGACCCCGAGCAGGCCGGCCGACACCAGCAGCCCCGGCGTGCCGAACGCCTCCCACGTCCACGGCAGCGCCGCGACCAGCACCATGCGGACCAGGTCCACCCCGGCGAGCGCGCGCAGCGTGGTGAACCGCTCCATCAGCGGTCGGCCGACGGTGCCGAGCACGATGTACGGCACCGACTCCGCGATCGCCACCAGGCCCATCGCCGCGCCGCCGGATCTCTGCCAGGCCAGCCACATCACCGCCAGCGCGTACATCCGGTCACCGAAGACCGACGCCGTCTGCGCACTCCACAGGAGAAGAACCGGGCCCCGCCGAAGCAGCCGCACGTATCGCAAGATCCACACCCGTCCGGAAAGCGCGAAGTCCCGGCAGGAGGCTCGCCACCGGGAACTCCCGTAACCCTAGGGCAAGTTGAAGATCACCTGTCGCAGGCTCCCCGATCGCAACAGTCCTCAGGCCGTTGACCGTACCCGCAGCGCCACCCGCTCGTTGAACCGGCCGAGCGCCCCGACCAGGGCGTGCGGCTGCGCCTGCTCCACACCGCCCGGCACGAACACCCCACGGGCCGGGCGCCGCACGGTGAAGCCCTCGGGCGGCCGGGCCCGTACACAGCCCGGCCGCCCGGCCCCCACGCCGTCGAGGTGGAGTCCGCCTGTGCCCGTGCCCGCGTTCCGCATCCTGTGCTGCCGGTGCGGCAAGCCCGTCCGGCTCTCCGAGGACGTCTACGCCCTGGACGGCGAGTGGCAGCGCCGCCACCCGGGCATGCGAGGTGTTCTCGCCTGCCAGGACTGCGCGCTGAGAGGCGGGTGGGGATTCTGCGAGCCGCGCGGCGGCACGCTCCCCCAGGGGCACGTTCAGTTCGCGGACTGGACGGACGGCTGCGACTCCTGGAACCACGTCCTGATGCCGGGCACCCACAAGGCGATGGTCCGGCTGTACCCGTGGTCCGGCCTGGTCCAGGGCGCAGAGCCGTACCTGCGGCACGTGGCCGGGCGCAGCGGTCCGCAGTCCGTCGAGGCAGCCGAGCTGCAAGCGCTCCTGGCGGAGTGGGACGCGACGCCGGAAGGCCGGCGGGCCGACGTGTTCGGCCTGCGGCGGGCCGAGGCACCGGCGTAACCCGTTCGGAGCGGCGGCAATAACGCCGAAAATCGGAGGCTCGGCATCGTCGGACCGTCGCCACGACGAGCGCGAAACTCGTGCTCCGACGGTCCTGTGGCCCGGGACCTGCGCGTGCTCGAAGGGGTGACCCACCGCTTCGAGAAAGGCGTGCCGTGAACCTCCCGACCATCCTGCAGTTCCTCACCGAGGCCCTCGTTGACCCGGCCGGCCCGCAGGCCGACCAGCTCGCCCCCGCCGTCCGCAACGTCGGCTCGGTCCTCTCCACCGGTTCGGCCGCCGTGAACGCCGTTCGCAAGCTGCGCAACCCCGAGGCCACCGCCGTCCTGCCCGTCCCGGGCTGCCGCGGCGCGTGCCCGGTGCACCGCCCGGAGGCCGGCGCCGAGTAGGGGCGGGAAGCGGTCCGGCCCGGCCACCTGGTGGTGACCGGGCCGGACCGTGCGGGTCTTGCTCAGGCGTTGCGCAGGGCGAACGCGACGCCCGCGCTCAGCGCGGTGAGCTGGGCCGCGTTGAGGCCGAGCACGCGGGCCTGGCCCTTGGCGATGTTTCCGGGCACGTAGGTGCCGATTAGGGCCGCGCCGAGGATCACCGCGGCCTTCTGCTGGCGAGGCATCTTCTCCACCTCCTTCCGGGGTTGTAACCGATCACGGTCCCACCAGGCACCGACAGCGGAGGGCGTACCGCCGTCCGGGCATGCTTGTACGACTTACTAGAAAGGCGTGGACAGGTGTCGGAGGGAGGCGTAGAGTCGCCCTAGCGTTTTAAGTCAGGTGAATAGGCGTGGAGGTGGTGGGTGTGTTCGTGACGACCGGTCAAGCCGGAACGGCCCTGGGGTGCTCGATCCCGACGGTGAAGAAGCTGATGGCCACCGGCGTGGTCCCCGGCGTACGCGACACCGGCCGACAGGTGTTCCCGCTGGCCGCTCTCCAGCAGTTGCAGGCTCGGCCCGCCGCTGACCTGACGGTGCTCGGCACGGCCGAGGTGGCGGTGCTGCGCTCGGACGCCCCGACTCGGGTCGACGAGCCGGACCGCGACTGGATCGGCTTCGGCACCGCACTGGACCAGGCGCAGCTGCTGGCCGCGCTGTCCGGCTGGTGGCGGTGCGACCCGGCCCGGGTCGCGGCCGGCGGAGTGTTGCCGGTGACGGTGGCCGGGTTCGTCGTCGCGGTGCTGACCGGCCTGGCCGAGTGGGAGTCGGATGGCACCGTGGGCACCGCGGGCCGGTTCCGCTTCCCGAAGGCGCGGCTGGCCGGCTACCTGAGGGACCTCACCGCCCCCGCCAATGCCGCCGCCCCGGCCGACCCCGAGGACGCCCGTCTGGCGGCCCTGCTGCTGGGCACCCGCCTGGCCTCCGTGTCCGGCGGTCCGATCGCCTACGTCACCACCAACCCGACCACCGACACCGCCGACGAGGAGGAGTAAGCCTGATGGACCGGAAGTCGTACACCGCCGAGCTCGCCGGTCTGCGCGAGCTGCGTACCGAGATCGCCTCTGCCGAGAAGACGGTCGCGGCCGCGCAGAAGGAGCTGGACAAGCTCACCGCCCGGCGTGCGCGCCGGGTTGCCGGGCTCGCGGGGTACGAGGGCGCGAAGGCCGACGCCGTCGCGAAGGCCTCGGGCCTGTCGGTGGGCGACGTCGTGCGGATCGCGCCGCTGTTGGACCCGACCCCGGCCGCCGTGCGCGCCGCCAAGGGCGACGACCAGGCCACCGCCGCTGCCGCTGCGCCCGCCCCGGCATCCGTGGCCGCGCCGGTCGCCGAGCCCGCCGTCGCGGTCGCCCCGGCGCTGACCCGCCCGGCCCCCGTCGTCGAGCAGCCGGCCCCGGCCGCCCCGGTGACCGACGCGCCGACCGAGGTCGAGGACCAGGCCGCCGCCGTCGAGCAGCCTGTCCCGGCCGCGCCCGCCGCCGCACCCGTCGTCCCGACGGTTCCGGTCGCTCCGGTCGCTGCCGGGCCGCGCGAGCTGCCCACCCTTCCCGAGGGCCCGGCCGGTGCCCGGTTCGAGGCCGTCACCACGGGCCTGGTCTCCAAGCGCCCCAACTTCACGCAGCAGGCCCGCGCCACAGTGTTCCTGGACGCCGCCGCCGGTGTCCTGGCGGTGCGCGACCAGACGGTGCGGCTCGACCTCGGCGCCCGCACCCCCGGGGAGATCCTGGACGCCGTCCTCGCCACCGCGCCCGGCACGGAGCGGGTCTACATCACTGCTGGCGCCCCGTGGCACGACGGCGCCGAGCGATACAGCACGCTCAAGGACGCCGTCGCCGCCTGGCTGAACACCCCCTCCGAACGCTGGACCACCGCCGTCGGCTCCGGCCGCGACAAGCTCGCCGGCCACTTCGTCCACCAGCGCCAGCCGGTCGGCCGCTACGCCTCCGCCGCCGCACCGGACGGCGCCAGCACCGAGATCCGCTCCATGGGGGAGTGGTTCGACCCGGACGGCGCCGACGTCGTCACCTGCCATCAGGCGTTCACCCTGCTGTGGCAGGCGCTGCGCCGTCACTGGGATGACGCGGTCCTGATGGGCTCGCCGTCGCAGACGGGCCGGGACCTGTGGTCGCGCACCGTCCCCACGACGGGCAAGTGGGCGGGTGGCTACCCGGTTCTGTCGGAGGAGCTGCGGGGGCTGCTGCACGCGTCCGGCGGTCAGGGCCGTACCGAGCTGATCCTGCCTCCGCGCGTGCCGGAGCAGCTGCCGGCGCTGGTGGAGTACGACCGTACCTTCGCCTACGCGAAGCACCTGTGGAAGTCCCCGGTCGGCACGCCGCGCCGGATCACCGCCGCCGCGTTCGCCGCGATGAGCGGGGCCGAGCAGACGAAGGCGCTGATGTCCTGCTCGCACTGGAACGTGCGGGTCACCGTCCCGCAGGGCTGGAACCACGTCGGCCTGCTCCCCGCCCCGGTGACCGGTGACCGCGCCTGGATCTACCCGTCCGAGCCCGGCGCCACGTTCACCACGTGGGCGGGCGGCGCGGAGATTCACCTGGCCCTGTCGAACCACCTCGCACCCTGGCGGATCGAGGTCCTCGGTGGTCTGCTGTTCGAGGACGGCAAGCCGCTGGACGAGTGGGGCAAGCGGCTGAAGGCGGCCTGGGCGGATCTGACCAACCTCTCGAAGCTGCACGGCGACGAGCGGCAGCGCACCGCCGCCTACCTCGCCAGCCGGGCCGTCCGGTCGGTGCTGCTGTTCGGCCTGGGCGGCTTCGCCCAGCGCCCGCGCCTGGTCTCCGGCACCACCCCGCTCGGCGAGGCCCTCCCGGCCGGGGTCGAGATCCTCGGCCAGGACGACCAGGTGGTGACGTGGCAGCGGCAGGCCGGCTTCTCCCGCGACCCGTACGCGCACCCGGAGTGGGCGGCGTACGTGTGGTCGGGGGCTCGGGCGGCGCTGCTGGACATGAAGTACCGCAGCGGCAAGGAGGTCATCGGCTACGCCGGTGCCCTCCACGCCCGGCCGGGCACGGTCGTGTACTTCGGCACCGACGGCATCGCCCTGACCGAGCGCCAGCCCTGGCCCTACCGGGGCGAGCCGGGCGACTACCTCCTCAAGGGCCACTTGACCGGCCCCATCGAGCACCCGACCAGCCAGGAGCAGTACCTCAAGCTGCGCGGCCTGGGCCGCGCCCACCTCGCCGAGAAGGGAGCTGACCAGTGAGCCCGGCCGACCCGAACCAGCCGAACGAGGCCGCCCGCCTGACCCAGGAGCTGATCGACCAGGGCTACACCAAGCGGCAGGTCGCCAAGATGCTCGGCCGCGACGCCAGCCTGGTCAGCCAGTTCTTCACCAAGGGCAAGGGCAAGGCGTTCGTCGGCGCGCTGCGCCAGGTCGTCCGCGCGGTGCGTGGCGGCGAGCGCGACACCGAGGCGCTGTCCGCTGTCGCCGAGGCGAACACCACCCGTCGCCGTACCAAGACCGGGCAGAAGGCCCGGGTGCGGGGCAAGGACACGGTCGGCAAGCCCGGCGAGTCGATGGCCGGCCGCGCGGGCAAGCAGGCCATCAAGTCCGGCGCGAGCCACCTCGCGCCCGTGGTCCACGAGACTGGGCAGGCCGGCGGCCGTCTGGCCTTCACCGTGCGGATGAAGGCCGACCAGTACGTCTACAGCGCGGGCTCGGAGAAGGACTCCGGCGGGGTGCGGCGCGGCTTCATCCCGCGCGCGGACGGCACCGAGGAGCGCACCTACGGCAGCTCCTCCACCGGCGGGTTCGACGCCGCCGAGTGGTCCCAGCGCGTCGCCGAGCACCACGGCGACGTCACCGAGGCGATGAAGGCGTGGCTGGTGGAGACCGGCCGAGCGGTCGAGGACGCCGACATCGCCTACCTCGAAGTCCGCGGCTGGATCCCCGAGTAGCAACTCCCGGTCGGCCTCTCCCCAACCATGACCTGGCCCCGGGGAGAGGCCGCCCGCACCGACCCTCCCACAGCACCGCCCGCACCGGCCCCGCCGTCTCAGCATCCGAAGGAGAAACCGCCGCCGTGGAGACCACCACCGCCACCGCCGAGCAGGACGTGCCGGCCGCGTTCCGCGCCGCAGCCGTATCGCCGGTCCCCGCGCAGCCGTCCGGCACCGCCACGGTGAACCCGCTGCCGCTGCACTGGTTCCAGAAGGACGCGGTCGCGGCCGCGGTACGCGAGGTGAAGGACGGCGGCCGCGCCACGGTGGTCGCGGCGACCGGCTCCGGCAAGACCCTCATCGCGGCCGGCTGCGCCCGGCGCCTGGCCGCGCGAGGCCGGGTGCTGGTGCTGGTACCGACGATCGAGCTGCTGGAGCAGACCGCCGAAGCCTGGTCGCTGCGCGGCGGTCGCCGCGGCCTGGCCATCGCGGCCTGTTCGCGCGAGGAGGCGCTGGAGAGCGCCGAGGCCGGCGGGCGCGTCCACGCCCAGGTGACCACCCAGGCCCCGCGGATCGCCGACCTGGTCGCCAAGGAGAAGCCCGGCGAGCCGGTCACCGTGTACGCCACCTACGCGAGCCTGGAGCGCATCGTCCAGGCCCACCGCGACTTCCGCCTGCCCGCGTGGGACCTGGTGATCATCGACGAGGCGCACCGGACGGCCGGTGCCGAGGGCAAGGCGTGGGCCGCGGTCCACGACGACGCCCAGGTCCCGGCGAAGCGCCGGCTGTACTTCACCGCCACCCCCAGGATCGCGGACGACCGGCGCGCGAAGGACGGCCTGGCCGACCTCGCCGACACCGACGCCGAGGGCGCGGAGAAGCTGCCCGTGCTCTGCTCCATGGACTCGGAGGCCATCTACGGCAAGACCTGCTTCACCTGGACCCTCGGCCAGGGCATCGAGCACGGCTACCTCGCCGACTACCGCGTCCTCGTGCCGGTGGTCACCGACGAGGACCTGCGCGAACTGCTCAACCTCCCCGCCGTCGCCGACCTCCGATCCCAGCGCACCAACGAGGAACTGCTGCGCCTCGCGCTGCAGATCGCGGTGCTGCGCGCGGTCGCCGACCTCGGACTGCGCCGGGTCATCACGTTCCACTCCCGGGTGGCCGGAGCGCGGGAGTTCGCCGGCACCCTGCTGGACGCCTCGGAGCTGCTGCCCGACGCGGAGCGCCCGGAGCGGATCTGGGCGAAAGCCGTCGCGGGCACCGACCGGCTCAAGGACCGCCGCGCCGCGTTCGCCGAGTTCAAGGCCCACACCGGCGAGGACGGCGAGGAGTGCGGCATCCTGTGCAACAGTCGGCTCCTGACCGAGGGCATCGACGTCGCCGCCGTGGACGCCGTCTGCTTCGCGGACCCCAAGAGCTCGGTCATCGACATCGTCCAGGCCGTCGGCCGCGCGCTGCGCCAGTCCTACCGGCAGGGCAAGGTCTCCTGGATCATCATCCCCGTCTACCTCCCGACGCCGGAGATCGGCGACGACACCCACGCCGCGGACCCGGCCGAGGTCCACGACGCCGGGGAGGCCGTGAAGGCCGAGGCCGACGCCGAGATCGAGGCCAGCTCCTTCCGCACCATCTGGCGCGTCCTGCGCGCCCTGGCCGCGCACGACGCCCGCGTGGTCGGCCGGATCACCGAGCTGCGCGCCCACCGCTCGCAGCCCGCCGCGCACACCACCGCGGCCAAGCCGGCCGAGAGCGAGGCCGACGAGCCCGACGGCGCGGGCGAGCAGCCGTCGGCCCCGGTGGAGTCGCCGATCGAGTGGCTGCGGATCAACGCCCGCCAGCACGCCGCGAAGATCCTGCAGACCGTCAAGCTGCGGGCGTTCAACCCCCGGGCGGTCGAGTGGCAGCGGATGCACGCGGTCGCCGCCGTGTTCCACCTGCAGCACGGCCACCTCGACCCCACCGACAAGACCCGCCACGGCGAGCTGATCTCCTGGCTCACCCGCCAGCGCCACCTGCACGGCCAAGGCCTCCTCGACCCGGCCCGGGTCAGCGAGCTGGACGCCCTCGGCATGATCTGGTCTAAGAACGCTAACGCCTGGGAACGCGGCTACGCCTACACCGCCGCCTTCCACCACCAGCACGGCCACCTCGCGATCCCCGCCACGGCGAAGCTCGACGACTACGCGGTGGGCGCGTGGATGCGCCGCCAGCGCAAGGCCGACAACCTCACCAAGGACCAGGTCGCCAAGCTCGACACCCTGGACGAACTGTGGCGCCTGGAGCCGGACTGGAACCGCTCCTACCGCCGCCTGCTCGCCTACCTCGCCGCCGGCGGAACCCTCGACGGCCCGGCGAACCGCACCGGCGGCGACGCGGACCCGGCCTTCCGTCCCGGCACCTGGCTGCGCAAGCAGGCGGGGGCCCGTACCGACGGCAAGCTGACCGACCACCAGACCGCGCTCCTGGACGCACTCACCCGGCACGCCGAGACCGTCACCGGCTGACCCAGACCCGCCTCGTACACCTCGCCGTCCCGGTCCACCTAGGTCCAGGCCGCTGGCTGTTGTTCAGGACATCGTTGGTGACGAACAGACTAGCCACGTCGTCAGTGAACCCGACAACACCCCTGAAGTCAGGTCTCTTTGGTGAATCCAGACACTAGTTGGCACACTTGAGGCCTCAAGCTCAGAGCTGGTAGCGAAGTGGGGCGAGAATGACGGACAGGGTGGACATGGGGCTGGCCGCAGCGATCGAGGAGCTTCGGCAGGAGCTGTACACCGCGCAGGACCAGGGCATCGACGAGCAGTTCCGCTTCGAGGTGGAGGAAGCCCAGCTGGAACTGCTGCTGGACCTGCGCAAGGACGACAAGGTGGGCGGAAAGCTTCGCTTTGGTGTGATCGAGGTGAATGGGGGTCACACGAACACCACGACGCGGACGCATAAGCTGACTCTGAAGCTCAAGATCAAGGATAAGGCAGCTGG
Organism: Kitasatospora sp. Xyl93; assembly: GCF_055383135.1. Taxonomy (NCBI): domain Bacteria; kingdom Bacillati; phylum Actinomycetota; class Actinomycetes; order Kitasatosporales; family Streptomycetaceae; genus Kitasatospora; species Kitasatospora sp. Xyl93. Next base: position 8,780,392 of record NZ_AP029185.1, read on the forward strand.
CGACAGCAACCCCGAGATCAGCCACGAGGAGACCGGCTCCTGGGAGTACCACTGAAGATGGACCCGCAGAGGCTGGTCGACATCCGTGCAGGGGACAGCGAGCAGGTCGAGAGCTACGGCACCGGCTATCTACTCTCTCCCCGCTTGGTGCTTACTGCCCGGCACGTCACCAGGCGCCAGGCCACCGGTCGGCCGTGGTCGTGTATCAACGTGTACGTCGGTCTTCCCTCGGACGGCGACGCTGAGTACCGGAGAGCGAGAATCCGCTGGACACATCCGGGGGATCGTGACGTCGCGCTACTGGAACTCGACGCTGCTGTGGACATCCTCGGCGAGGTGTCGTGGGGCCGCGTTGGGGGGACTCGGTTGGTGCCGTACAACGGCATGGCCTTCCCGCGCGCGACACAGACGAAGGACGGTCACCGCAAATCCGAGCAGCTGGACGGATCCATTCCGCCGCTGAACGGCGGCCGCGGTGTGCACAATCTCTACGCGTTGAACCAGACCATCGCTCCCGGCGAACGCATGGACGGCAAGCAGGCCTGGGGCGGGGCGTCCGGGGCGGCCGTCTTCTGCGGTGATCGGCTGGTTGGTGTGGTCATCCACGACGACGACGCCTTCCGAAACCACCGCCTGCACGCTTGCCCCGCCTACACCTTCGTAACGGAGCCAGGGTTCACCAGGGTATTGCAAGAGCATGGTGTCGTACTGCCGAGTCAGCTCCCAATCGTTCAGATCGTGGAGCAGGCGCCGACACCGTCGTCATCACCTGTACTGGCGGCGCCACCCGCTTGGCTCTCTGCGCTTCCGACCCGCCCTACGAGCAAAATCTTCGTGGGACGTACCGCAGAGCTCCAGCGTGCGCACTCCATAGCCTCACCTGGCCGGATCATTTCTGTTGTCGGTCCCGAGCACACAGGCAAATCCGCTTTCATTGACCGGCTGATCACGGACCAGGAGTTCCACCGTGTGCTGGGAGACAACCGCCCTTGGGCGCTGCTGGACCTTGCCATTCCTGGGAAGAGCAGCCCGTTCCCGGTATCGCGGGAGCTGGCCAGGAAACTCGACGCCAACCTGTTCCAAGAGGAGTACGACGAGGACGCGGGTACGAAGGAACACGTCATCAAGCGCCTGCTGAGCAATCTCCAGGGTGCCACGCGTGGGTACGACATCGTGACTGTCATCGACTGTGCCCGTTTTGGCAAGGACCCCGTCGATCTGGAAGAGGATCTCGACGAAGTCCTCAGTAACATCGCCTTCCGGCGTTCGGTGGTACTGCTCGCCAGCGAGACGCATCTCCGGGCCGACGGCGGGCAGCAACTGCGCCGACTGCCCCCGGTTGGGCTCGGCCCGCTTACTCCAGAAGAAGCCACGGAACTCCTTGCGGCCGCACTAGACGAGAACCAGGTCCGGTCGGACGCCCGCCAGATCATCGACCTGGCCAACGACAGCCTCGTTCGGCGGCCCGGGATTCTCCTGACCGGCGTCGACCAGTACGCCAGCCTGCAGGTAAGCCCGCACAACGCCGAGCCGACCGAGGTCGCCGTGGCACTGCTCGACGCCTGCCACCTCACCATCACGGAGGTTTTTAAGGAAGCCGGATGCCGACTGGTAGACGATTCGGGGACGCCTGGTGCTATGGCCCCGCTCATCGTCTGGGCGACGACCGTGGGCCTGCGTCTTCCGCAGGACGTGCTTTCCGCCTCCGGGGTCGACCCTGTAGCGATTCAGCGACTCACCGCCCACGGCGTGCTCCTCGAATGGCCGTCGTCCACAGGCGTGCCGCTCTACGAACTCAGCCGCGCCACCAAGAAGGCGCTGTTAAACATGACGCTTGTCGCCCTTGGTGTCGACAAGGCGAGGCGTCTCAAACCCGCAGAAGCCATCGCGCTGGGTCCAGCCGCACATGACCCGGATCTGATGGACAGCGCCCTCAAGGAGAGCGCACTCGTTCTCTTCGATGCCACCCGTTCCTATTTCGAGGATGAGGAGGACGACGAGCACCGGGCTGCTCTCATCTATGCCGCAGAGTCCACAGCCGGCTGGGTGCGGGCCCGCGCCGAAAACCTGCTTCCCCAACTCTGCCAGGCGGCGGGCCACGTAGCCAACACGCTGGACATGGAAGCGCTCATCCTGCCGGTCGAGCTGACCAGGTACGAGGAGGAACTAGGCCAGGAAACTGCAGCCGGACCTGACAGTAGTCGATCAAGCAACAGCTACGCGGCCCTCTACAGCGCTGTCTCGCAGCTGAATGTGCGGATGCGCGAACCGCTGACGGCTCGCGCCAAGGCCCAGTTCGTCGAAGCTTGCGAGCAAGCGGTGGAGGCCCTGTGCAACTCCGCACCCGGCATTCCTTCACAGATGCTCAGATCGATCGACAATGCTCTGTACTTCGGTGGGCGCCGCTACAGATGCGACGCCGACATGCTGCGGGTCCGGGCCGGTGCTGCCGAAGCGCTGAGCGAGGACGCCAGGCAGATCGCTAAGGGACGGGTGAGCCGACTCGCCGGGACGATCTCATGGCTACTCAACATTGTTGAACTGCAACTGTCTGGGCAACAGCTATCCGAGGCCAGGTCGGGCATCGGACTTAGTCACGACCTGTTGGGCTTGCTGCCCGAGCCGAACACGCCTGGTGGCGAGGCCACCCAACTCGGCCTGCACATGCGTATCGCGCGGGCCCGGGCGAGGACAGCCGACAACGAAACGGAGCGGCTGGAGGCGTTGACGCAGGCTCTAAACTGCGGTGCCACCGCGCTCGAACGCTGCGCACCTACCCCGGGGCTGCGTCAGTTGTGGACGCGGCGGTTCATCGAGGCAGCGAAGCACTACGCGCTCGAACTGCGGACCGACGACGAGCGGTCCGCCGTGGTGGACCTCGTCATGGAAGCCCTCTGCGGCCTAAACGGGCCGGTGCCGGCCTGGGGGTTGTCCGTTCGCCTGGCCGTCACCAGGTTCCTCCGTGCCGTCCATCGTCACCAGGCCGACCCGGCCTTGCGGCTAGAAGGCGCGAACGCCGCAATGGGTCTGCTCTTGCCGTATGCCGAGGCCCTCTCGCAGACCGAGGGGGGCGCCCCGGACGGGCTGTTGGAGCTGGCCCGGTCGGCCAAGTTCAAGGCGTGGGCGCTGGAGGAGAACGAGCGTCTGCGCGAAGCCGTTGCGGAGGCCAGAAACGCCGAGCGGTACGCCCTGCTGGTTGTGGAAAGCGCCCCGAGTGCCAGTGCCTATCGGGTGTGGCTGGAGTGCCTGCGGTACCGTGAGCAGATAGAGGCTGGCGACCCGGAGGACCCTGCCGTGCGCGCGGGCGTTCGCCGTGCGGTCGACCGGGCGGCGAAATGGCTCGCCACTCAGGAGGCCAGGACCGAACAACATGCCCAGCTGGCCCGGTTGTGCATCGTCGAGGAGTGGCGTTTGCGCGGGGGCAGCCTGTTGCGCGCTGCGGTGGAGGCGAATAACGGGAATCCCAATATTCGGCTCGATGTACTCACGCGAGTGTATGCGTACCGGGTCCGGACACTCGGAGGCCACGAGAAGCGGTACGGGCCCACCATTGGCACGGCCCTGCTGCGCTACGATCTCGAACGTGAGTACCAGCGCCTTCTGGTGGTGAACCGGCCTGGATCCGGGAGAACCGGACGCCGTGTCAACAACCATGCAGCCTGGGATGTCCTCGACCAGGCGGAGAGACTGTGGCCCCACAGCACTGAGATTCAGTTGGCCCGGGCGGGACTCCACCGTTACACGTGGGAGTACTCCAAAGCGGCCACACTCCTGGAATCGGTGATCCGCAGCACCCACAGCGGCCAGAAGCGGCGTCAAGCCCAGATCGACACGGCGGATCTCCTGCTCCGGTACGTGCGCTGGGAATCGCCGACCCCCTCTGAACGTACGGCAGCTCTTGAACGCGCGGCCGCGCATCTGATTGAACCGCTGACTCATCGATTTCAGTCGGAAAGGGTGGCTGTTCTACACGAGCGCGTCCGTCTGGAAGCGGGTGCGCTCGTCGACCAGCAGCGCATCGATACAGCCTTCGAGGAACTCATCGGTCTGGACTACTCGACGAGCATCGGTAGGTACCTCCACAGGAGACGCTACGCACCTACGGAACCAACCGCCCAGGATTGGGGGCGCGAACTCGACGACACACCGCAGGAGCTCACGCAGCTCCTGTACGACAACTTCACCGATATCGACCTCATTAACGGGCTCGGGCAGCTCTACCTGCGGCAATCTGAGTTGTGGGGTGTCGAGGGTGAGCCGGACAGGCAGCATGAAGCCACCGTAGCCGCACAGCGGGCGTTCGACTGCTTTGACGCGTGCCGGGTGCTCTTGGACGCACGGGACCGCAAGGAGGACCTCGTCAACTGCTTCCAGCGGGCCGAAGCCATCTGGCGTGTCTGCCAGCTGGCAGGAACGGCAAATCCTTTGCCGTGGAAGCCGGAAAACAAGCCGAGCTGGCTGAAACTGGCCGTAGACCTGTTCCAGTCCGCTGCCGGACGCTCCGTGGGTACGTTCCACCTGGTGTGCGTCGACCGTATCGGCAAAGCCCAACGCTTACTCAACCAACTCACTGGCTGACGGTCCGTTCGGAGATGGGTGGCACGGCCCGGGGTGCCGGGCGCTCCGGTGCCCGGCATGCGATGGCGGTCAACGAGACCGTGCTGGCGTTCGTGCGGGGCGGCACCGCGCCCGGGGCCGCGGGCGGGGTGGGCGAGGTGACCGACTGGGCGACCGAGGTGGAGTTCCTGCTGCCGGGCGGCCGGCGCAAGGTGCGCCCGGACGCGGTGTGGCAGGCCCCGGAGATCGGGGTGCCGGTGCTGATGGTCGAGGTCGACCGCTCCACCATGGCCCCGCAGCGGGTCGCCGCGAAGTTCCCCCGCTACCGCGAGCTGTTCCGCACCAAGGTCCGCGACAACGACCCGGCCCGCTCCGGCCAGGATCCGGCCGACCGCATGGTGCACTGGTGGCGGCGGAGCTGGCCGGGCCACACCCGGCCCGGATCTCCGCCCATCGCGCTGGTCGTCACCGACGCCGGACCGGCCGCGCTGGCAGGCCGGCAGCAGGCCGTCGCGGACCTGTCCGCCGACTGCTGGCGCGGCCGGTGGCGCAGAGAGGTCCGCGACTACAACGACGACGGCTGGCGCGAGTACGACGACGCCGTGCCCATCATCGCGACCACCCTTCAGCTGCTGGCCGAGCACGGGCCGCTCGGGCCGGTGTGGTGGCGCTTCGGCCGTTCGGGCCGGCACTCCCTGCTCGAGGCGTTGGAGAACCCGAATGACCGGGCCGCCTACGACTTGCGCCAGGCCGCCCGCGAGGCGGAGGAGCACAAGGCCCACCAGGAGCTGATGGACTCCCTGGTCTGCATCGACTGCGGCGACGTTCCCGAGGAGGAGAGCACCTAGTGTGAGTTCTCATCCAGGTTGATGTAGCTGGGAGGCTTCTGAGCTGGGGTTATTTGCTTCCGTTGAGTGGAGTTCTGGGTCGTGATTAGGCAGTAGTAGCTCCCTGAATTGGGGTGCTGCATGTTGGATGAGAAAGAAGCAGGTTCATTGAGAATCCAGTGCTCGGATGACCTGGTGCTGAGGCCGGAGTCAGACCGGGCGGGCGGTATGGAGGTCGATCCTCGCTCGGGGACTCGGCTGGCCCGGGGGAGCAGCGGGCCTGACTCAGATCGGGGTGGGCCTGCATAAGAGGTACGTACCCGCGCTATCTCTATGGCGGGCGCCGTCCCGTCTGTCGGACCGCTGGTGCATCATGCGGGGATGAGTCTGGAATCTGAGCCGTCGGTCCTCCTGGTCACCATGGACCGCGCGTCGGAGTCGGTGGTGTTCTCGCGCTCCGATGGGAAGGAAGCGCACTTCCCGCTGGCGCACAGCCCGTTCGAGGAGATCAGTACCGTGGCCCGGTTCGCCTTTACACGGGCTTTCGACGCGCTCGTTGCGACAACGATCGCAGGTGACGACGTGGCTTTCGAACTGCCGGCCCTCGATGGCGCGGACCGACGAGAAGGGCGTTTGGCCGTCTACCTGGACCAGAACAAGTGGCGGGACGTCACTAACGCCCTCACCGGCATCGGTCGCACCACACCTGTAGAGCACGCGGCTGCCTTGCAACTCGCCCACTGGGTGAGGGAACGGAAGATCGTCCTGCCTGTGTCCGCCGCCCACTGGGCCGAGACCACGAAGTGGTCTGACACCGACAAGCGCTACCAGCTCGGCCTGACGATTTTGCAGCTCAGCCGGGGCTGGCAGATGCGCGATCCGCTGCAGGTGCGCCGCGACGAACTCCGCACCGCTCTTGCCCGACACGGCGCGGTGAACGCCGAGGCGCCGGTGGACGCAGTGTTCACACTCGGTCCCGACGTCATCCATGGAGCCGCTCGCGGTTGGACCCCCGCTCCGGTGCCTGCGGACCTGCCTCCCGACTTCCAATTCCAGCTTGAAGCGCTGAGATCAGCTACGACTCTGATCGATGTCATGCTCAACACCGAACGTGTTCCTCCCGGATCGGTGTCCGGCTGGGTGGAGTCCAACCAGAGGTTCAGCGACTGGCTGGATGGTGAGAGGCGTGACGCGCGTCAAAAACGCAAGAGCGTCGACGCGTTCTTCCTGAACGACGTTCGGATGGACATCGCGATCGAGGCCCACGCCGCACAGCTGGCGCCCGAGACCATCTCCGAGTGGGTGACGGAGCACGCCACCAGTGACCTGGCCGCAGCACCGGCGCTGGGCCTGCTTCGTGAGATGTTCCACGAGCGCCACCTCAACAAGGGCACCACGTGGCGCGCCAACGACCTGACGGACATGCTCTATCTGTCCTGCGCCGCCGGCTACGCGGACTTTGTGGTCTGCGAACGGGCAATGGGAGGCGCGCTGAGGCAAGGCATCGAGCGTCTGCGCCGACCGGTGCGGGTCCTTCAGAACCTGAGCGACGTCGCTGAGGCCGTCGAGTCAGCCCTGCGGCCGTAGCGGCGGGCAGACAGGCTCAGGCTGGCTCCGAAACCGGAGAACTGCGCACTCTTCGACGGGACGGGGCCGTCGACGCACTACTCATGTACTGGGCTCCACTGGTCGGCCGACACCGGGCCCTGAACCGTTCTCCCTCGAACCCGGCGACCCTAGTTCCGAAACCGAAACCTTGTCGTAGCCGTGCTGCAGCGCCGGTACCAGGTCGTTGTCTGCGGTGAGCCCTAAAATCGTGACGACCATGAGCACTGGGCGCAGAGGCGGGGCACGTGAGCAGAGGCGACGCGTGGATCATCGAGGACGTCTCGATCACGAAGCACGATGAGGACAGGTTCGATCACACCTCCGTTGCACGTGAAATTGCGGACATCGCCCGCGGGTCCCGCGACTCTCTCGCAATCGGACTGCTCGGACGCTACGGCGTGGGCAAGTCCTCGGCGGTGCGCCTGCTGAGCGCCGAACTCGCTCCGAACAAGGACTGGGCCGTGCTCCAGGTGAGCGCCGAGCGCCACACAGGCGTCGCGCGCGGCAGGGGACTGCTGTACGGGTTGATGGACGAAGCGCACCGGCAGGGCAACAAGGTCCTCACCGCAGCCGACCACAAGTCGCTGCGCGCCAGCCTGGAGGGCAGTCAGCAGCAGACTGCCACGATCGGCGCGAAGGGGGAGAGCCCGCCGCCGCCCACCACCAAGCTGGCGAAAGCCGCAGCAGTTGGTTTGGGGTGGACGGTTGCATTCGTGCTTGCCCTCTGGATCATCGGCGTCGTGGCTACCTGGGCGGCCCACGTGTTCCACGCTTGGCCGCAGGTGAAGACCTGGGCCTGGTTCACCACAAGCGGCGCAGCCGGCCCCACCACGCTCCTGGCTACTGGCGCGGTGATTGCCGCAGTGATTGTGGCTGCCAAGGAAGCCGCACAGCGCGCGTTGCGCAGCTACGACATCACTCTCAACACCCCCCGTGCCGACACCAGCGACGAACTTGAGCAGACGTTCCTGAAACTCGTCCGCCACATCAAGCGCCGGGTAGTGGTCGCCATCGACGACATCGACCGCCTCGCTGCGGCGGATGTTCTCGAAGCCCTCTCGACTGTACGTAGCCTGCTCCTGGTCGGCGCCCACCTGGAGAAGCCCCCGGTGTTCCTGATCTCCTGCGACGAGGACATCATCCGGGAGGCCATCATTGGCGTTCGCCCGGGGCTGGCCCACCGTCCGGTCGACGAGGCTGCGGGGGCAGGTCAGCCCGGCAAGGACGACACCACGACGGACATGGATGCCGCCGCAACGGACGACGCCATCACGCAAGCCGCGGATGAGTACCTCAACAAGCTGTTCACGGTGCGGATCATGCTGCCCGTGCACCACGGCTTCGACATGCGCGATTACGCCGACCAACTCCTGAAGACCCACCCGATCCGCGCGGCCGTCAGTGGGCCGGGAACGTTGGACACCGTTCTCGACGTGCTGATCCACGACGGGGTCGGCGACCCGAGGCACGTGATCCGGCTCCTCAACAGCTTCCTCGCCCACTACCGTCTCGCTCAGCGACGCGAAAGCACCCCCAACGGATCAACCGCCCGCATCGCACCGGGCGAAGTGACCGGCTACCCGGTCGAACTTGCACGGTTGACCGTCCTGCAGCACGACTACCGTCAGCTGTTCGAAGCAGTGCAGCGCGAACACGAACTCCTTCACCTGCTCGACGACGCCATCCTCGCCGACCAGTCCCTCACCGCCCCGGACCCGCTGATCTCCCGTTACCTCCAGGCTACGGAGCCCAGCACACCACCCCGGCTCGACTACCCCAAGCACCGGGGCCTCACCTACCTCCGCGCCGTAGCCCCTACTCTGCGCTCGCACCGTGCCCCTCAGCTGGGCCCACTGCTCGGACTCGGCTCCGATCCCGACAGCCGACAGTTGGGCAGCGCTACCGCACGGGCGATCCGCGCCGAACTTCAGACCCGGAACATTCAGGGCTTCGCCGCACGCCTTGACGTCCCCGAGGGCCGCAGCCGCGTCCTGCAGGCCGCCGAGCTCGCCTTCGCGACGCAAGCCCGCGGGGGACTGAACCGCGACAATGCCCTCCTGACCGCTACAGCCGCACTGCGCCTCAAGCAGCACGACCTGGATGGGCACGAGGCACGCAAACTCGCCGACGCCATCGTCCGCCGCCGCCCCGCCATGTCGACCCCGCCGGATTCCGACAACCTCGCCACACTGCTGGCCCATAGCTCCGAAGGCCACCATTCCGCACTGATCTACGAACTCCAGCAGCCCCCCGCAGACGAAGGCCTGCGCCGAGCCTGGGCTGTCACTCTCCTTGACCTCGTTACTGGCCCCCACAGCAGCGCCTTCGCCGCCCCGCTCGACACCTACTTCAACGACACCGCCGCCCGGGGCACCGTCGACGACGTTGCCGCGTGGACCGATATCTGGCATGCCGACCCCGACCGGGCACAAGCCAGCTGGCCCGACAGCGCCTACGCCTTCCTGCTGTCCTGTGCCGCTCGCCTGGACATCGAGACGGACGAGATGATCACCGCCGTCGCTCCGATCGTCCAGATAGGGGTCGAGCTGCGCGGCTGGACCCGCCCGGTCGCACTCGGCCTCCTCAACTGCCTGAACGCCTCCGACTCCCGTCCACTGCAACGCGTCGCGGTACAGATTCTCCACAGCAGCGAGATCCCCGAGGACGAATGGGGAATCGTCGAGGATCCCTCCCCGGAGCTGCCGGCCGACTCCACCGTCGCCCTGCACCTGGCTCTCGTAGTGGCCGCGCAACTGCGTGAGGACGAGGATGACGAAGCCGCCGTCCGAGCCGCGGCGCTCCTCCGTTCCTGGCTGGCGCACTGGACTGCCACCGGCGACCGGACAGGCGTCGACCTGACGACTGGTGCCCTTGCCGACACGGCCCGTACCAGCGAGACCCTCGCTAGGGCCGCCGCCGAACCCCTCGCCCTCCTCACCGAGATTGATGCCGCACGTTACGCGACGGCACTGGCCTCTGCGCTCGATGAGCGGGACTCCCTCTACCCGGGCATCGACGAGCCGCTGCGCGACACACTGATCGTCTTCCTCCGTCGCACCGAGGACAGCATCACACCGCAGACCAAGAACGCTTCCAGCACCATCATCGACACCCTCACCAAGGGGCTGGAGACCGACAGCAACGTCGGAACCTCCAACCGAGCCGACCTGCCACACGTGCTGTCGACCAAGCAGGGCAAAGCCTTTGCGTCGACGCTCGCCGAACGGATCGTCAACGCTATCTCCGTCCCAGCCGCCACGCGAACCACAGAAATTCTGCAGTCCCTGCACCTTCTCTTCGACGATCCGGAGATCCGCGCCCCGTACCTTCCCCAAGCCCTGAGCAAGCTCCAGCAGTGGTTCAACTACAATCAGCAGGTCGCCGCGCTCGCCTTCGCCGCTCACTACGCCGACGAGCCCGCGTTCAATGACCAGTGGCTGGCCTGGACCGCTCAGCACTGGCACACCCTGTCCGCGCAGGACCACGACCACGCCCTGCGCGCCGCCGGCCGACCGGAACTGGCCCCTGGACACGGCGGAGCCCAACTCATCTCCTTGCTGGTCGAGCGGCTTTTGACTGCCGACGCCGACAGCACAGCGTGGATGCATGCACCCAGGCTGTGGCCCGCATTGGACGACGACCAGCGTGCGACACTCCTCGCGGGAGAAGACAACCGTTGCCCCGCCATGGCCGAGTGTGCGGCTGATGCCCCCCAGGCAGCCCTACTCAGCGCCCTCCAACGGGCTGACAGCCATCTTGAGCGGGTCTTCGAGCTGCTCAACGCTGCTCCCCATGCCCCCGCAGCCATCGAACAGTTCACCGACGGGCTCCTCCGTGCCCCAGCATGGAACGCAGACGCGGCACGCCTCGCTGTCCGCGGCACTGCGGATGCAACGCCTCTGTGGGCCACTGTTCTTGCTGCTGCTGCCGACGGCCACGACCTGCTCCTGCGCGCGGCGGAGACGATGGAGGCCCTGGCCCTGGCGCACCCCGCGACGGCGCCCGCGGCGCTCGCCGACGAAATCGCCCCGATGGTCCACGCCTCGACGGACCCGGCTACCGCCGAAGCGCTCGGCCGGGCGGTCGCGCCCCTGCCGACCGTGGCCAAGGCGATCGGCAGGACCCTGCCGAGCTCCCGCAGCGCCTCCGAGCAGGACAGGGCACGCTACACGGCGTTCAGAAGGGCGGCAGGCCTGACGACACGGTAGGCGTCCTGCGATGTACGTGGCTGTTGGATGGTCCGTGCGTCCGCGGTCGAGACTCATTGAGCAGAGAAGCTCTGTCATTCCCACTTGGCGCCGTCGTCCGCCGCGAGCAGGTCGAGGTACTGGGCGGCGTCGTGGATGACGTCCAGGGTGATGGCCTCGGTACGGTCGAGGATGGCCAGTTGGCCGGCCATGCCGAGGAGCGGGGCGAGGTGCTCCATGAGGCCGTCCGTGATGCGGTAGAGCTCCTCCTGGTAGTCCAGCAGGCTTCCCGGCCGGTGGTGTCTCAGCCTCAGACGTCCGTCGAAGGTGAGAAGGGCACTGGCCCATTCGGTGGGGTGTTCCGGGCAGCGGGGCGGTAGCCGGTTGACCCAGAGAGTGGGAACGGAGCGCTGCCGCAGGGCGGCGGTTCCGGCGGGGCACCGCAGGGCGCTGAAGCGTGCGGTACGGGCTTCGCGGAGGATGTCACTGGAACCGATACCGCTCCACAGGACGGTCAGGCCCAGTTCGTCGGCCAGGCAGTCGAAGTGGTCGAAGGTCGATTGGAGGTCTTCCGGCCGCAGCCGGTCGATTCCGTCGACGAGGCAGATCTCGGTCCGGGCGTGACGCATGACATGGAGGGCGGGACCGGTGAAGTCCTTCATGCGCTGGACGGGGCGCTGGTCGGTGTCTGGGCGGTAGAGGTCCCAGCCGAGGAAGACCGCCAGGGCCGCGGACCAGTCGGCTGCGGAGCCGGGGTCGGGCGGGGTGTTGATGCAGACGACGGGGATCCGGCTGTCGTCGACGCCCTGGCGCTTCTCCAACCGCCCCTGGTGGGCCAGGCCGATCTGGTGGAGCAGGGTGCGTTTGCCGGTGCCGCGGCAGTCGCTGTCGATGGCCACGTGCGGATAGAGAGGGCGGCCGTCCTGCCCGCGGCGCAGCAGCCGCCGCGCGAGTTTCAGGCCGTTGGAGACGTCGGTGGTCTCCACGAGGCCGAGGTGGGCGTGGTAGCGGAAGCGCGGGTCGTCCTCGTCGACGTCGCCACTGGCCTCGCCGTCGACGAGGGCAGGGGTGTCCGTTGGCGGGACCGGGGGAGGGGAGGGCCGGTGGCGTACGCGGGAACGCCATCCCGCCAACGTCGTCGGGGCCGCGGGTGCGAGCAGCGTTTCGGCTGGAGGCCCGCCGGCGTTCTGCGGTTTGTGTACGGGAGTCTTCACCGGCTCTCTCCTTGAGGCTCCTCGCTGTACGGCCTGTCCGATGCCTGCCGATCGATGCCGCTGACCTCCCGGTCGGGAGCTGCGGCCGGGCCGCGGTCGGTACTGCTGGTGGTGTCGGTATCGGCGGCCGGAGGGTGGAGCCCCGGCAGGGACGCCAGGAACTCGTCGAGGCTCAGGTCCACCTTGCCCCGGATGCGCTCCGGGGTGTCGAAGAGGTCACCGGCCGGGCGGTCGAGGGAACGGAACGGCCGTACGGAGTTCGGGTCCAGGGGCGGCATACCGGCGCCGGAGGGAGTGCGGGCAGCGGGCCGGGCAGCACGTGGTGCAGAGGCCGTACGGGCAGCGGGGAGTGCCGCCGGGGCCGGCGAAGGGCCGGAAGCCGCGGTACGCAGGAGCTGCTCGGTGGCGCGGGCGATGGCAGCCTCGTTGTGCCGGGCGCCGCCGGCCGCGAGATGGACGCGCAAGCCCTCCTCCCAGGTCTCCTCGGTCCACCGGTCGCTCAGTAGCCGCCGGTGGATGAAGGGCACCTCCGTCCACGGGTCGAGGCCAGGGTCGGCCCGATGGTCGAAGAGCCAGGCGACCTCGGGATGGTTGGGTGAGTAGTGGACCTCCCAGCGCCCCTGCTGCGCGGTGATGCCGGAAGGACCGCGGAAGGGATCCAGCCTTCCCCGGTCCAGGTTGTAGGTCCGGTTGTTGATCTGGAAGCCCTTGCGGCCGACCCGGACCCAGACGGCTGGCAGTAGCTTGCGCTCCTCCTGCGCGGTGAGGGCGACGGCCCGGTAGCCGCGCAGGGACACCATGGCTGCGTACATCTGGTTGGGCGTCAGCCGCAGGCCGGGGGTGAAAGGGCTGCGTAGCGCCCCGTGGGGGGTCTGCTGCCAGTGGAGGACCACCCACTGCTCGAACAGGTCCTGGAGCTGGGCGATGGTCCACATGGGTTGTTTGCGTACGCGTTTGCCGCGCAGGTCCAGGCGGTGGTGAGTGTAGGAGGCCAGGTACTGGCTGAAGCCGGTCTTCACCGCCCGCATCGCGCGTTCGACGACCGCTTTGTCGGCACCAGTGCGCAGCCGTGCCTCGCGCACCTCGATGCCAAGGCTGTGGCAGGCACGGGTGAAGTCCGTCGAGATGTAGGGCGATCCGTGGTCGATGACCACGGTCTCGGGTTTGATGACGGGCCGTGCGGCGGCGCCCGCGAAGCGGGCATCGGCGGCCAGTAGATCCTCGAAAGGGAGGCTGGAGCCTTCCATGAACGTCTCGGGCGCCCAGCCCGGCCGTGCGGGCAGCGGTGCCGTGGCCTGGGCGAGGACCTGCATCGTGTCGAAGGAACGGGTGGCGCGTCCGCCTGCCCAGCGCCCCCTCCGACCGGCACCGAGGCGCTTGGGCACGATCAGGGAGGCGATGATGCTGCGGGTGGCTACGTCGATCGCGATGGTCAGCTCCACCGAGATGGCCCGGCCGCTGTCGTCGAGGACGAGAACGTCCAGTCCGGTGGTGTCGATCTGGACCAGTTCTCCCGGCCAGCGGGCAAGGATCGCCCGCCGGGAACCGGGATGCTGCGAGACAGTGGCGGAGGGCGCCACGTGCCTTTCGGCGGCCCTGTGGGCGTTGTCCGCGGTGATGCCCATGCGCCCCAGCAGCCGGTAGAGCGTCGCCGGGCTGTTCACCAGGCCACGGGCGGTCTTTGGATCGGCCAGCAGGCCGCCATGGCGGACCTTGACTGTCTGCTCGACGCGTTCGATGAGCCGCGACAGCGTTCCGGGGGACCGGCCGCTGGCGGCCTCCTCCCTGAGGATCTCCCACACGATCTCGACGACGCGCGCATCGACGCGCCCGTGCGGGGCGGCAGCGCGCAGACTGCGCCTGTCGACCAGGCCCATCAGGCCCTCCCTGCGCCAAGCGGCGCATTTGCGCTCCACGGTGGTCGCCGACACCGGCATCCCGGCGAGAGCCAACTGCTCGGCCTTGGCCTGGTAGCGCTGGCGCAGCGTTCGGTGCTGCGGGTCGAAGTCGGGCCTGGGGACAGTAGTCGCGGCAACGTTCGGGGCCTGTTGGTGCAGGACCTCCTTGACGTGCTTCTCCCACACGAGGGCGTCCTTGCGTACGTCCTTCGCAAGGGCACGGAACTCGGCGGGGCGGTCGGGCAGGGTGCTGCGCGGCGCCGCACGGTCCACAACGGCGAAGTCGCCGGCGGAGGTCACTGCCGTCTGCAGGATGATCAGGGGATCCGCGTCGGGCGTCGCAGGGACGGCATCGAGGAACAGCCGGGGCCCGTGGAAGGCGGTGACCTGCCAGGTGGAGCCGCGGAAGCGGATGGTGTCGCCCAGCGCGATGCTGTCGGCCGCCGCAGGCGCACCGTCGGCCACCGGCCGCGGCCCGCTCATGCGGTGTCCGTGACGGCCCAGGCCGTTGACGCCGGGGTGAGGAGCACACCGGTATCGACGTGCAGACGTCCGGCCCAGATGAGGTGATAGGCGAGATCGATTCCCTGATGCAACGGCAGCCCGGCCGCCCCCACCCCCGAGCGGATGGTCCGCGGCGAGACGAACTGCCGTACCAGCAGGTCCTCCTGCCCCTCGGAGAGCCAGCGCGGGCTGCGGGCGGCGTAGAGCAGAGCGAGGTTGTCCAGTTCCACCCCGCTGGGTGGCTCCACCACCCCCACCTGCCACCCGGCCGCCCCTGCGGCGACCGCCAGGACCTCCTGCGCCTCCCGCCACGCCTCGCCCGGCTGCTCCGGCCGCACACAGATCACCTCCCGGAGCCCGGACCGAAGCGCCACGAACGCCGGGCGCAGGGTACGACGGCGCCCGTCGCAGCTCCACCGCAGTTCCATCGCCCCCGCACTACGCAGCCCCACCGCAGGGTCGCGGTCCAAGACCATCGCGCACCGCTGCTGGCGCAGCGAAGCGCAGGACAGGGACTGGTCGGTCGCGGACGCCCACGCGGTGGTGACGAAGGACTTCCGCCCCGGGTGGGCGACCTGGGCAGCCAGAGGCGACAGTTCCTCGAACGCGACATCGCCCGCCTCAGCCACGGGCAGTTCGCAGCGCCGCCCGAACCGGTCGACGAACCCCACTGCGATCTCGGCCGCGCCGACCGGGGCACTGCACACGCGCACTCCCTGCAGGACGAATCCATACGGACACATCCCATGTGTCCCTGCGCAGGATGTCCCACCGGCTGCCGGTCCGGCGGAAATCCCGGCGGCAACCACCCGATCGTGGACATACCCGCACCCGCGTACGAGACCCGGGTCCCAGGAGCAAGTGCTCAGACCCTCTCAGACAGATCTGTCCACTCCCATGGCAGGCAGGTACTGCTGCTCGTCGGCTCCTCGTCTCCTTGATGGACCAGAGCGGTGACCGGCAGTCCAACCCCGCGGCCGACTTCCTCCACACCCGCCGCGAGAGCACATCTGCGGTGCCTGTCCAGCCACTCCGCCACCGGAACCCGCCACACGTGCGCAGGAAGCCCGAGCGAGCGCGCCAACCCGGACAGCTCGCCCATCAAACGGGACTCGGCCACGGCCCACGGCCCGCCAGGCTGCACAGCACGCTGCCGCTCGTAGCGCAGCAGCGCCCGACCCGCCTGCACCGCCTCTGGATACACCACCAGCCATGCCGTCTCCGCGTCCCCCGGTCCGAGCCCGGCCCGCCTGGCCCGCTCCGCCCACCGCTCAACGAGAGGCTCACTGCGCCACCACCATCCGACGACAGCGAAGCCATCAGCCGAGAGGACGGCCCCCGTCGGCCCGAACCGCCGCTCGAAACGGCCCCGCACGCGGTGGGCCCGAATTGATTCCGGAAGCCGGGACAGGTCCACCCCGCCTGGCGCGCGCTGGTAGACGTGGGTGAACCGGCCGTGCCGCTCGCAGATCCTCCACCGCTCCGGCGACACCTGCCACACCTCTCCCCACCCCCCGCTCCGCACCGCTGCGCACAGCCCGCAAGCCGGCACCAGATAGCGGTCCAACGGGCTCCACGGCCACTCCCACCGTGCCTGCTCACCGGGCAGGAGATGCACCTCCCGCAGATGGGGGAGCGCCCGTCGCAGCCGCGCCGCAGGCATGGAGAGCATTCGGGCGAGCCGGTCCGCCGCCACGCTGCTCAGAAACACCTCGGCCAGATGCGGCCGCAAGGGCTCCTGCACGGCGCCGTCGCCCAGTTCCGACAGAAGGAAGTCGACCCCCACCCCCTGGATGCCGGCCACCCGCCACAGGAACGAGCAGTTCGACTCGTCGGCCACGAAACGCACGGGCAGGTGCGGCAGACTTCCCGTCCACATCGTCTTCTCCTTCCAACCCGGCGGCACACCGGTCCGGCGCCCCTGCGCCAGCCCTGCCGATAATCAGGACAACGGCACGTCCGCCACCGCCGCTGCCGGCAGCGGCGAGCCGTCCCCTTTGCATAGACGGCTTCCCGCCGTAAGGAAGCCACTTCCCAGAAGGTTCAGCCCACAGAGTGACCAATTCCCGCAGACGGCCACACACGGTGAACCGGCCAGCATCCTGACTGCGAAGCCGTTCCTTCAGGCCCCGGGAGCCGTTCCGTGCTACACGACCCACCTTCTGAACGCCTCACCAGCGAACTGTGGCCACGCCAACGCGAAGCGGCGGACTGCGTCCTCAACGCCTTCGCCATGGGCTACGAACGCCAACAGGTCCACATGGCGTGCGGAACCGGGAAGACCCATCTCGCGGTCCATGTCGCACACGAGATCGCCCCGGACAGCCGCAGCCTCACCGTCATGCCCACCCTGGAACTGCTCAACCAGACCGCCCGGGTCTGGTACACCTCCGGTAGGTCCGGGCTCTACGTCGGTCTCTGCTCCGACGGGCAGACCAGCGAAACCGCCCTCGACGGCGTGATCACCATGACGGGCGACGCGGAGACGCTCGCCGCCGTCCTGCGTAGCGCGGACGGCCCCGTCAGCGTCTTCGCCACCTACGCCTCACTGCCCAAGATCGCCGAAGCGCACCGGCTCCACATGCTGCCCCGTTGGGACATCGCCGTGATCGACGAAGCCCACCGCACCGCGGGCGCCCTCGGAAAACCCTGGGCTGTCATCCACGACAACGCCGCCATTCCCGCCCGCTATCGGCTCTACCTCACCGCCACGCCCCGCATCTGGAACGGCAGACGGGGCATCACCATCGAGCCCATCGCCTCCATGGACGACATCTCCCTCTACGGGCCTGTCGCCTACCGATACTCGCTGGCCGAGGCCATCCACGAAGGCCGACTCGCCGACTACCGCATCGTGGCGCCCGAAATCCACCACCCGGAACTACGCGCCTTCCTGGCCGGACGCAAGCGCTCTCGAACCCCTCAGGCCGACGCCATGCGCGTCGGAGCCGCCCAACTGGCCCTGTTCAAAGCCCGTGAGGACCACGGCATCCGCAGGGCCGTGGTCTTCAGCCGCAGCATCGCCCAGAGCGAAGTGTTCGCCGAGACCCTGCCTGAAACCGCCGCCGGCATCCCGGGCCGCCACACCGACGACCTCTGGGTCGCCAGCATCCACTCCCGCCACAGCCGGCACGAACGGCGAGAGCGCGTGGCCCAATTTGCTCGACCGCCACGACTTGCCCTTCCCGGCACGCAGGCAGACCTCAAGGTGCTGTGCAACGTCCGCCTGTGCGTCGAAGGGGTCGACTTCCCCCTGGCCGACGCCGTGCTCTTCGCCGACCCCAAGCAGAGCACGATCGACATCGTCCAGGCCATCGGCCGCGCGCTGCGCATCGGCCCCGGTATGAACAAGGTCTCCACGCTCGTCATCCCTGTGCTTTTCGGCCCGGGGCAGGGCGCGGACGAGGCCACGTTCGGCACCCCGTACCACCTCCTGCACCAGGTCATGATCGCGCTCAAGGCGTACGACGAGCACTTCTTCCACCGTCTTCCTGTCAGTGGGACACCGCTGCTGCTGCCCTCGCCGGTATCCGTCATCCGCCCCGAGCGCGTTCGCGAGATCGCCCCGCACCTGATGCTGCGGGTCATGGAACCCGAACCTGACGTCTGGGACACCGGGATGGCGAACGCCCAGCGCTTCTTCGACGCGCACGGCCATCTGAACGTCCCCAGCAACCATGTCGCCCCCGACGGCTTCCACCTCGGATGCTGGCTCGGCTACCAGCGCGCTCTCAAGGCTGCGGGCAACCTCTCCGCACCCCGCGCCGCGGCGCTCGCCACCTGCAACATGGCCTGGGCGCACGCCAGGGACAGCACAGAGGCATATTTGGAAACCGCCCAGGCATACGTCAGGCAGCACGGCCACCTGCTCCCGGGACCCGCGCAGACCTACCGGGGCCGGCCGCTGGGGCAGTGGCTCGCCGAACAGCGGCGTCACGACGATGCAGGCACCCTCCCGGCCCCCTACCGGCGGGCCTTGAAGGACATCGACCCGTGGTGGAACCCCGACTGGCCCGATGAATGGCAGCGCATGTGCGCAACCGTGCGAGCCTGCGGAACTGCCCTGCCCCTCTCACCCGGACCGCTGCGGCGCAACGCCGACGCCCCCACCCGGTGGCTGGACGAGCAGTTCGACAGCTTCCCCGAACTCGCAGAGGGCCAGCAGGCCCAACTGGCAGCGCTGCCGCTGCAGGGCGACCCGCTCGCCCTCGGCCTGCGACGCCCCCACAGCAGCCAGGCCGCCACTCACGCCCAAGGCCTGCGCGCAGCCCGGCGCTTCTTCCGCGCCAACCGGAACCTGCGCGTTCCCGCCGACTACATCGACGACCACCGCGGCGACCTGTTCCCTCTCGGCCGCTGGATCGGCGATCTGCGCACGAGGGCCGCAGCGGGCAGTCTCGGCCGGGAAGAGACCGACTCCGTCGAGGCCCTGTCCATGGAATGGACCCTCCCGGCGGAGGACGAAGACGACCTGGCGAACGCCCCCGAGAAGCTTGTGGGCATCCGCGCCGGCGACAAGCAGACCTGGGTGCCGAGCCAAGAAAGTGCTGCCGCCGCAGAAGAGCTCGGGCGCCTGTTCTGGCTGGCGGACCCCGAGCGCCCGCCTGCTGAAATGCCCGACCTCCTGCTCCACGGAGGCGGACGCATGCTGATCGACATGCCGGCCGGAGCAGGCAAGACCATGGTGGCTGCAGCGACAGCTGAGCAGACCGAGGGCCGAGCCTGCCTGGTCCTCGGCCCTGATCTCGCCTACCTGCGCCAAGTGGTCAAGACCTGGCGCATGGTCCGTAACCGATCAGTCGCAGGCATCAACCTCCGCCTCACCGGGGTAGGCAAGAAAGCAACCCTGCTGACCAGCGCGGCCCAACTCGCCCAATGGATGGCCCAGCAGTCCTCGGAACTCCTTGTCGCGGCCCGCTACCAGGACGCCGAACTCATCGCCCGGAGCCACCTCGACCACCGCCTGGCCCCATGGGACCTCCTCGTCGTCGAGGACGCCCACTGCACCGCCGAAGGCACCATCAGCCCGGACCATCCACACGCCCTGATTCACTACGACGACGGCATCCTCACCTACAACCGCCTCTACCTGACTGCAACCCCCCGGATCCCCAACGAACTACCCTTCACAGCCAGCGCCACGGCAGGGCCCCCTTGGGCCGTCGACATGCCCTCCCAGGAGATCTTCGGGACCCACCACCAAGGAGTGAAACGACGCAAGCTCGTCGACGACAACCTGCTCAGCCCCTACCAAGTGGTCCGCACCCAGGTCCCCGAACAACCGAACTACCGCTGGCGCGCCCAAGCCATCGGGCTCGCCCACGTCATCGAACAACACGCGCTGCGCCGCGTGGTGGCCGTACTCGAGAGCCCGAAGGATGCACAGGCATTCGCCTGCCAGCTGGCCGTCCAGATGCTCGACGCAGAGATCCGTGTCTCTTCGGACAGGGCTTCGCGACGCCGGCACAACCAGCCGGTGATCCATTGCCAGACCACGAAGCACCCTGTACCGCCCGATATCGACGCCATTGCCCTCCCTTCCGGCGCCTACACCACGATGAGCCTGGTTAACGCGCTCTCTCCCGTGATGGGGCAGCATGTCGAACGCGCCGCGCAGACAACGATCATCGTGCCCGAGCCCTTCGTTCCCCCGGGCGAACAGGAAACGGAACGTCCCGAGGTCATGCGCCGTATCGCGGCCGCTCTTTGGGCCCATGACCCTGCTCGGTTGACGCGGCAGGAGACCGACGAAGACTGAGTACTCGCCGAACCCGCTGCCGACTTCAGTGCCGGTTCCACGACGCTGTACCGCCGCCTGCACAACGAGGCCTGAGGAAATTCGGCCTTGGGAGTGCGAGGCTCCACCGGCCTACGTCAATCTCACACGACGGTAGGCGCTCAGCACGACGATCGTATCCGCCGGTCTTGCGCCCCTGTGGGCGATCACTGCCCATCGCCTTACGCCATCACCTGACGCAGCGTCATGCCGATGACTACTCTCGCAGTCATGTCGGCCTTGCAACGCCTGAAGTCGCTCCTGATCACCTACGAGCTGCCCCCTCCCGTGCCGCCGGTTCACCCCCGCACGGTGCCGCCGGTGTACGCCGCGCCCGCTCCCGTGGTCCCCGCCAAAACGGCGGAGCAGATCGCACGGGAGTGCCTGGAGGCGCACTGGGCGCCGTCCTGCGGTCGCCTCGCGGTGGAGATGGATGCCTACCGCCGGGACCCGCGTGCCTACGGCCTGGACCGCATCGGCGACCTCGTTGCGGCCCACGATGCCGAACGGCTCGACCTAGAGACGAACCACCTCTTCAGATTCCGTGTCAAGATCGAACTTTCCTGCCCGGACGGCGGATTCAACGTCCTCATCGACTTGGGCAAGGCTCTCCACGAGCAGACGGCTCGACTGGTGCAGCAGAGGACCAGGGACGATGAAGAAGCGCGCCGACGGGCGATCCAGGGCGGCATCTTCGACCGGATGGACAGCCGGACGTTCGAGGAAGCGATCGCCGACCTCCTGCGCCGCGACGGCCACAACCAGGTGGACGTCTCCGGCCGGGCGGGGGACCTTGGCGCCGACGTCACCGCCGTCACGGAACTGGGCTCGAAGATCGTCGTCCAATGCAAGCGCTACGGCCGGACACGCCCCGTCGGGTCTCCGGACGTTCAGCGATTCGCCGGGACATGCTTCGCCGTGCACCGCGCCGACCTTGCGCTGCTGGCCACCACGTCGAGCTTCACCGACGCCGCCGCGTCGTTGGCAAACCGCCTCGGCATCGTCCTGCTCAACGGCGACCAGGTGAGGCAATGGCAAGCCGGGGAACTCGATCCGGCAGCCGGCCTGTAGACCCCATTGAGAACCGCGACGGCCCGCGTACCGGTGCGCTCGAGCAGCCACACGGGCATCGCCCCGACAGCCCGCTCCTGTCGCTCGGCGCCCCGGCCGCGAACTTCGATCGCCACGCGGCAACTCACCCGAGCCGCGGCCGCGGGGAGCCCGCCGCGCAGGGCGTCCTCGTCCAGCGACCAGGGGTTCCGCGGGTCGGTGGTGAGGACGGCGTGGGTGCCTCGGCCGCCCTGCTCGGCACGCCGGTAGTCGGAGTTCAGCGGGATACCGAGGTACAAGGCCGCCTGGCCGTCGGGGAGCGAAGGTCGGCGACCGCACCGTCGCGCAGGCACCATGCGTACTCGAAGACCGGCCACGCCGCCAGGCCCGGGACCAGGGCGAAGCCCTCCGTATAGGTGGCTCCGCCGGTCTCGGCGTAGTCGGGGGCGACTGCGAAGCACCGGCCGGGCGCCCGCCGCACCCGGTCCCCGGGCTACGGCGCAGGCGGCTGCAGGACGCCGAGCTTGCGGACAGCCGGTAGCGCCTCCTCGCCCACCGGCAGTTGCGTCAGGGTGTCCACCCAGCGCAGTAGGGTGCCTTCCGCGTCCGACTCCTGCGCCATGGCTGTATCCCTCCGTCGACCTCGTGAACGTATGCGACGAACGGGGCCGCGGTTCTGGCCTACGGGAGTTCGACGGGCCAGAAGCGCCCCGAGCCCATCAGGAACGTCAGGTACCTGACTGCACGTCAAATTGCTAGTAGATCAAGCTATTTACTCGAACCATCCAGCTCGCCGCATACCCATTTTATGTATCGCACGTGCTAGGGTATGCGTTACATTCTTGGTCGCTCTTCCTGTCGCGCTGCTGCGCTCCCCCTTCTCCTGGAGGCCCTGGTGCCCGCCGCATCCTCCCCGCCGCCCAGCCCCACCACCGCCGGTCCGGGAGTGCCAGCCGTGTCACTGGGCGTGCACAAGGCGAGGCCGCTGCTGCCCCAACTCATCCGGGACGCCGAGCAGGGCACCATCACCGAGCTCACCCGCGGAGAGGGGGAGCGGGCCCTGCTCGTCTCCGCTCACCTGGCCACCACGGCAGGCCTGGCTACGGCCGAGTCGCCGGCCTTCGGTATCGCCGAGGCCCGCCCCGTCCTCGGTGACCTGGTCGCCCAAGCCGCCGCCGGCACCCCGCAGGTCCTGTTGCGCCACAAGCGGCCGGTGGCCGTCCTGGCCTGTGCCACCGCACTCTTCCCGGCCGCCGCAGCAGTGCCGCCGGCTGTCCCGGCCGCGGCGCCCACCGCCCCGTCGGGCACCGCAGTCCACGCCCCCGCCGTCCCCTCGACGGCGGCTCTACCCGTTTTGGCCGCAGCGCCCACCGCCGACTCCCTCGACCCGGCCACCGGGCTCGTCCCGGCTCCTGGACCCGCCGTCTTGGCTCCAGCTGCCGGGCCCACCGCGGGCACTGACCCTGCTCCGGCCGCTGGGCCGTCAGGTGCCGCTGCTGCGTCTGCCACTACCGGGGTGCCGTCGTCCCCGCGCCGCCGGCTCGCCCCGCTCGGGCAGGTCCTGGACACTTTGCTGCCCTATACACCCGCTGGGGATGGCGAGCAGGCTCCGCCCGTGGGTCTGCCGACCGGCATCCCCACCCTCGACCAGGCCCTCGGAGGCCTGCAGCCGGGCCGGTTCTACCTGGCCGCTGGCGCCCCGGGCACCGGGGCGAGCCTGTTGGCGATCAGTGCCGCCCGCGCCACCGCGCTCGACCAGCACCGCACCGTCCTGTACGCGGCCTCCGGGCTGACCCGGGCCGACATCGCCGCCCGCGTGATCGCCGCGCACACCCCGGTCGACTACCGCCGCCTGCGCGCCCAGACCCTCGACGACACCGAGCGCCAGGCCGTTACCCAGACCGCCGAACTCCTCGCCGCGGCCCCGCTGCTGATCGACGACGGTACCGGCCTGGACGCGGAGGCGATCACCACCACCGCCGCGGACGTCCCCGAACTGGCCCTCGTCGTGGTCGACCGCCTCCAGACCGCCCCCGACCCCCGCCTGCCGCTGTCCGGTGCGCTCGCCCTCGCCGACGCGGGCCAGGCCCTGGCCCACCTCGCCCGTACCCACCACCTCCCGGTGCTCGCCGCCCTCGACACCGACAACCCCGACCTCATCCACGCCCTGGCCGCCGACGTCACCCTCACCCTCACCCCCGACAGCGCCCCCACCACCTTCGGCACCGGCGGCAGCCGTGTCCGCCTCGCTGTTGCCGAACGCGACCTCGGCCACCTCGCCACCCTCACCCTGGCCGCCGACCCGGCCCACGCCCGCCTCACCGACCCCACCCCCGACCACGAGGCCGCGCCCGGCGCGTCCTCCGCGACCCCGGCCGCTGCGTCTGGCGCTCCCGCCGCGCCCTCTGCCGGCCCCGCCGCGCCCTCCCAGCAGGCCCACCCGGACCCCACCGCGCCCGCTGTGCCCGCCACCGGACCCGCCCAGGCACCGGAGGTGCCCCAGACACCCGACACGACCACCGAAGGCCTCCCGGAGCCCGCTACGCCGCTTCCCGGCACCACCCTGGCCGCCGAGGCAGCCGAGGCAGCCGAGGGCCCCCACGGCCCGTCCCACGCGCCCGCCGTGCAGAGCCCTGCTGCGGATGTTCCTGCCACCTTCGAGACCGGCAACCAGCCGCTGCGCCCCGCCCGTTCCGGCAGCGCCCGGGCGGCCGCCGCCCGCGACACCGGCTACTCGGACCGGGACTACAGCTACTACCTCGACATGATCAGCTCGGCGGTCGACCAGGCCCTGGAGGAGCACGGCGGCGACACCGAGGCCGCGATCGCCGCGCTGGAGAACAAGGCCATCCCGAACGGGATGGAACTCTTCGACGCGACCCGCGTCGGCGCAACCTACGAACACACCGTCTATCCCGAGACCCTGGACTTCCTGCGCAAGAAGTCCCGCAACGGCGCCGACGACATCTGGGAGGGCCGCCACAAGTGGGAGAACGTCGTCCTGCTCGACGACCTGCGCAAGGGCAAGCTGCCCCTCATCACGGTCGACGTTCTGGACACCAACGCCGCCTACTGCACCGCGCTGAAGACCCACCTGCCGATCGGCGCCCTCCAGCACCAGCCCGACGGTGGTTTCGACCCGAAGCGCTCCGGTATCTACCTGCTGCCCAAGCGCCCCATCTGGCAGCACCCCCACCTGCCCGACCCGATCGGAAACCGCCGCGAGAGTGGCCCGGTGCTTCTCGACGACGCCACCGTTCGCCTGCTGATCCGCTGCCACAAGCTCGGCCTCGCCGACGCCCCCCACATCACCGAAGCCTGGACCTCCGGCGCCAGCGAAAGCCTGCTGGAGAAGTACCGCCGCGTCCTGACCCTCGCCCGCGAGAACGCCATCACCACCGCCGACACCGTCACCGAGGCATACGTGAAGGCGATCTACGCCAAGTTCGTCTCCACCATCGGCGAATCCACCCACAACCGCGACCTGCGCCGACCGGACTGGATGCACATCATCCGCTCCCAGGCATTCGCCAACCTCTGGTACAAGGCCCACCGCGCCCATACCCACGGCCTGACCGTCGTCGCCCTGCGCGGCACCGACGAACTCCACACCACCAGCGACAGCACCGACTGGCGCACAGTGTTCACTGAGGGCCGCCTCACCACCCAGATGAAACTCAAGGACCAGTACACCCTTCCGCGCACCCGAAAGGCCACCTGAACGTGTCGACCGACGGATGGAAGAACTTCGGCAAGTATGGCGCCCATCTGGACCCCGGCAACGTCCACGGCAAGATCGCCCTCGGCCGCGCCCTCGAAGACGCCCTCGAGCGCATGATCATCGAAGGCGGCATCAAATCCCCGCCCACCACCCGCCGTGGCCTGCTCGCCCGGATGCGCTATCTCACCACCACCACCGGCGGCACCCAGGCCCTCAGCGACGCCGGCATCACCGCCACCCCCCGCACCATCCGCGCCTGGACCCACGGCACCCAGCGCCCCCGCCCCCACAATCTCGAAGCCATCGACACCGCCTACTGGAACCTGCGCGCCCACAACGTCCTCACCAACCCCGGCGGCTTCAAGCAGCACCTCAACAACGCCGGCCGCGGCACCCGAGTCGAGATCCACCCCGTCAACCAGGACCTCGTCGACCAGCCCCGCCGCCGCGACAACCTCCGCCTGCGCACCATTCAGGTCCGCTATGTCTGGGACGAGGCCGTCGACGCCATGGTCGACGGCGACGAGGCGAAGCTGGAGGAGATCTGGGACGACGTCATCGCCGACCTCGACTCCGACTGGGGCGCCTACACCTACGTCTCCCACATCGGCCTCGGCGCCTGAACACCACCATATCCACCCCACTACAGTTCCGCCCCGTGACCGATGCCCTCCGCCGCACCGCTGCAGACGACGACGCACTCCTGGAACGGCTGCACAACCTCGCGTGGGGCACCGGAACCACAGGCGATCCCCACGGCTGTCTCCCGGACCAGCCGTTTCCCCCCGCTCACGAACGCCGAGGTCGAGCAAGTGGAGCGGCAACTCGGCTACCAGCTGCCGCCACTGCTCCGACGCATCTACACCGAGATCGGCGACGGGGGATTCGGCCCGGAAGGAGGCCTCGCCTCGCTGACACCGCGCCACATCCCGTACTGGCACAGACCGGACTGGCCCTGCGCAACCTCCCTCCACACGCGAGGGCCAAAGTACGGGCGGCCGCCGTCATGGCTCTTCCTGACAGGCGGCGGCTGCAGCATGCAGTGGCACGTCTCGCTGATCGCGATCGACAACCCCGTCCTGCTCTGGGACGCCGACGGCTGGGAACCCGACTGGGGCGAAAACCCCCACGACGGCCTGTGCTACGCCGCACCGTCACTGCGCCAATGGCTGTGGACCTGGGCGGACGGAGGCAACGTATGGGACGAAGCACTCAAGATCATTTAGGTGCTGCGACCCCAAGCGGCTTGACGATCTTCCCCACCAAGCACCGCACGTCCCGGCCGGACAGACGGGCCCATCCGGCGCCAACGCCCCGCCTCGTCCCACCCTGCCGCTGCGCCCCACACCCCGCTGCACCACCCCTTTCCGGGAAGGCCAGAACGCCGCCCTCCGCGTACCCCCGCTGCGCCGACCTGCCCCGGCCGGCGCAACGGCGCTCCGGTGCAGCACCCCGGAGCCTGCCGGGACGGCGGCTGCGCCGCTTCTGGGACAGCTGTCCGAGCGGTCTGCCACACTCGGCCCGTGGCGGTGGATCCGACGAAGCTGCGAGAAGCGGTCAGCACTGTCGTGTGGGGGCTCCATTCCTGTACCCACCGGGAGTTGACCGAGCTGGGGCCCGAGCTCAGGCTACCGATACCTGCGGCAGACACAGGCTCGAAGAGCCAGCGCCTGGAAGCCTGCCTCAAGGCACTCCCGGACGACGGCGGCCTCCTCCAGGCGCGCAGCGCCTCCTCGACTCCCCGCAGGTGTCCGTCCGCGGGAAGGAGCGGTTCGCCCTCGAGGACGCCGTCTGGGACGCCGGAACGGTCATCGAGATCCCGGGCACGGGTGCGGCGCGAGCTGGCCGCCGCGATCAACCTCGACGAGCTGCTCCACCGCCAGGACAGGTTCCGAGCGCCGCACTGGAACGGTTCTGGCACCCTGGACGACGACCCGATGGCCGCTGTGGACGGGATTCGTCGACGACGAGCCTGCGGGCCCGGATCCACCCAGCACGTGTTCCGCAACCCGAGAGGACTGGTCGGCGGAGGAACTGTTCGAGCAGCTCGGGGACTTCGAGGCCGGCTCCGCCAGGTTCACCCGCTTCCTCGAAGCCCTGGTCGACCCCGGCCAACCCCTCCCAGACGCTGGCGCCCAAGGCCGCCTCCGTTGAGACTCGGCCAACACGGCGCTGGCAACCGACCGCAATCCGCCTCGAGCAGACCGGCCCGAGCCGCGACGGTTTCCCCCACACACTTCCAGCTCCTGCGCACCGGCCCCGGCGCCGCCCGCCGGCCGAAGACCTTGATCTTCGCCACCACCGCCAAGCCCCGACATCCGCTTCCTGAGCGTCGACGACACCGATCTCGAAGTCCTGCAGGGGACAGACCAGGTCCTCGTCTACGACCGGCTCATCGGCCCGGACGGCATCCGCTGGTGCGACCTACAGCAGTGGTGGCAGGAGAAAACCGGCACCCGACGACACCGAGCAGGCCAAGAAGGACCTCTACAACCGCCTGCTGGCCTCCATGCCCAGCGAGGACGTCTCTCCCCAGCGCGACCTCTACCGGCTCTATCACCGCATCTACGAGCCCCCGCGCCTCGACCCTGCCCGCCCTGCTCCCCGAGGTCTGGCCTGCACTGGGACCACAAGACCGTCCAACAGCGCGGCGTCGAAGCCCTGCTGAACCCCCAGTTATGGACTTCCTCATGCTCCTACCGGGCGGCCACCGCGCCGGCCGCCACCACTACGCGACCGCCAAGGCGTACGAGGCACACTGTCCGCGGCGACCGCGACCTCAAGCTCCGCGGCTACGAGGTCTACCGATTCAGCTCCACCGAACTCAGCAACCGACACCCACGCTGGCCCCCTCCTCGAGCAGTTCTTCACCACCCTCTTCACCCACCACAACCTCACCATCCCGCACGGCGGAGCCCCACCACACGACCCCCACACACCTGACGCCCGAACCCGGCCGGAAACCTAGGCCAGGCGCACCCCACTGGCTGGGCCCGCGTCAGCCCTCAACACCAAGCAACTGCCCACGAGTTCATCACGGCCCTGCTGCGCCCCGTTGCCGACAACCGGCCGCGGTGAAGAGCAGCCGTGTGCGATACAAAACCCGCCCGGTCGATCAATTCTGTATCGCCGACACCTTGCCTCACGCGGCATTGCACATGAGGACCCGCAAGCCGTCAACATCCCGTTACATAACATCGGCCGACCAACTCTCATTCTCTAGTTGCCAAGTAGGGTGGTCTAAACCAAAGAGAAAGGTTTAGACCTGACTTCAACCTAACGGAGAGTCACGAAAAACCTCTGCAGTGGAGGAAACGACATCTCCTGGCTGCCCCTCACAGACCGCTCGTTCCGCCGGAGGCGGAACGACGTCCGGAGGGCGCTGAGAACGCTAGAATGAGGCCCGCACAGCAGCCACGGAACACCCCGCCGAAGTTGATCCCCATGAAACTAGCAGGTCAGAGCCAAGCTCTGAGCGAAACCATCCGCCGAGGAACCTGGTTCGCATTACAGAGATCAGAATCAGGCACGGCGGTGACCGCCACCACCCCACTGCATCGAG
>NZ_AP029186.1:0-203006 GCF_055383135.1 Kitasatospora sp. Xyl93
TGCCTGCCGCTGGCCAGAGCGAGGAGGCGATCTTCGCCGAACTGGCAGCGAGGACAGGCGAGTCAGGTATCTGCGCGTGGGCAGTGTGCGTTGCTGTGGGCGTGCCCAGATCCGACGCCTAGGCCAGACTCCGCGAGGCCGAACCACTCTTTGCGGAGTTGTCGCTGGGAGAGGAGGAACTTGTCGCCGCTCTCCTCGCGCTGGGGGACATGTTCATCGCCGGACCGAGTACTTGACGAGCACGACAGGCCGCACCGCCCGCACGGCCCGCCACGCCAGGAGGGCCCGGACGTGCTCGACCGGCCAGGTCGGGGACGTCATGAACTGCTGCAACGCCTGGTGGTTGACCCCGAGCCGCTCGGCCATCGGCTACATCGACTTTCGCCGGCCCTCCAGCAGCAGCCCCGCAGATACAGCCCACCCTTGGCCCCGCTGATCACAGCGGGCCAAGGGCGCGAACACCTCAGCCGCGAACTCCTCCAACCGACCCCGCCACAACGCAAGCTCCCCAGCCCTCATACGACCAGAGAACTACCAACCACACGATGCGACAAGCCTCCTAACAAAGCACTATTAGGAGCTGTCCGGCCGATCACAAGATGCGTACTCTTAGCACGTGATTGATCACGGCGTTGCTCTGCCTTACTACCGCCTCCATGTCGTGCCTGCGGTTGAAGCGCTGGCCAGCCCGACGTGGCAGCGAGAGGTGTGGCTCGATCCGGATCAGTTCGAGGACCTCGACTACACGGTGCATGTGCTCTTCGACGACTTCTGCGATGCGAACAACCCTCAGCCCTGGCTGGGGCAATCGCTTCGCAGCGAGGAAGAAGTCGAGCTGATGGCACATCTTGGCACTGCCTACAACGCGGTGCAGGAGTCGGTCGGCGCCACTGCCCGTGACGAGGTCTATCTGGACTCACCGGGCTGGTCGGGCGTAGTCGCCGCGGCAGCCCGGCTGGCTCAGGTACTGGTGTCCAACGACCACTCTGCGTTGAGCAAGTTGCATGACGCCGGCCATCGCTGGCCGCTCGACACTGAGCCAGTTACGTCGGTGACGGAAGGCCAGCACGTCGATTCATGGCCGCAGCCAGATGGCCACGGCCGCCGCGGTGACCGTTGCGAGGAAGACGTAGCCGCGCTTGTCGTATCGCGGGCCACGGCCGGGCGTTCTTCAGCTTGTTGATGGCCCGTTCGACGGTGTTGCGCTTCTTGTACCGGTCCTCGTCGAAGCCCGGTGGCCGTCCGCCGCATGATCCCTTGCACAGGCGGGCGGCCTTGCTGTCGGCCTTTTCCGGGATCGTGTGCCCGATACCGCGCCGCCGCAGGTACTGACGGCAGTCGGGCACGCTCGCACTGCGCCTGCTCCAGTCCGCCCTGGTCAACGTCAACACCCTGCTGATGCAGCAGGTCCTCGCCGACCCGAAGGGAGCCAACCAGCTCACCGACGCCGACCGCCGGGCTTGTCGCCGCTGTTCTGGACGCACGTGAACCCGTACGGCCGGTTCGAACTCGACATGAACGGCCGTCTCGATCCCGGTCCCGCCGCGGCCATCCCCCCTACGGACGGGTGAACCCCAGCCGGCAGCCGCCGGATGACGTCGGCTACCGCCTCAACCAGCAGACCACGGAAGGTCAGTCGGTGTCCGTCGCGGCCAGTACGGCCAGGCGCCGACGGCCCGGTGCCAGGACGGCCAGACCGATGTCCCAGGCCACTTGTTCGAACCACGTCGTGTCGGCGCCGAAACCGTGCCAGACGCAGTCCCGCACACGTGCTTCGACCTCGCCGGCGGTGGCGCCTTCCGGGCTTCCGGCTAGCGCGGCCAGGGACTGCCAGGCCGCCAGCCGGCCGTAGGCGCCATAGGAACCGGAGTTGTACGCCCCTCCCGTCGACGCCGCCGCGAAGAGCACTCGCCATGCCTGGGCCAGCGGGCGGACAGCGACCGACAGAGCCGTCTTCCTCCCCACCCCGCCCAGACACTCCAGGCCCAGTGTCAGCAGCGCGTCCGGGACCAGCCGGGCCTCCAAGGCCTCGGCGAAGTCGAACACCCGTGCCTCGATGCGCCCGTTGGACTCTTCAACCCAGTTCGTCACGGCCTTGGCCATCGCCGTGGCAGAGGCCTCTGTCGTCGTCTCCTCCGCCGACGGGACACGCGCGCTGGTGGTCACCGCCAGTTCGTGGCCCTCCGCCGCACCGTACGGCATCGCGTGACCGCTGCCCCGGATGCTGTAGCTCGGCAGGTCCGCGGTTCGTTCCATGTCGGACAGCGTCAAGGGAAGCCAGCCCAGCGGGTGATGACTCCAATGCGGTGATGTCGCCCAACCCGCGATCCCCGACACCTCCTCGACGACCACACCCCTGAGAACCAGCTCGTGGACCAGGCAGGCCCGAAGCTCCTCCGAAGCACGGCCGGTGAACGCCGCGGCCAGGTCCGACGCCTCGTGACTGGAGGCCAGCAACGAGGCGGTGTAGCGATCCAGTTGCGTGCTGGCGACCTCAGCCGAGGAGACCAGCCGCAGCGCTTGGGCGACATTCTCGGGACCAGCGGTGGTGGCCAACAGCCGAAGCAGATGGTCGAAGACGCTCCTGTACTGCCACATCTGCCCCCCGGTGCCGTGCGTCCTGGCGAGAGCGATGCCAAGGTCCGCAGCGAAGGCGGCATCCCCCTGCGCGGCCCGGCCCTCGGCCACCGCACACACGCCGGTGACATCCTTCAGGTCCGGCAGCCCCGTCACGATCTTCTGTATCTGATCAGCCACGGCCCTGAGCCTACGCATCCGACGGCCCCAACTCACCTCATGAACGGTCATCTCCGGGAGGAAGATCGAACGGTCCCACAGAACGTGCCACAGGACCCGCGGAGACCGCCGTACAGGGGACCGCGGTGCGGCGGCGGTGAAAACGCGGTGCGCAGTGGAGCCTCGCTGGGCACACTGGTTCGATGATCACCGACCACTGGCCGCTGCGGGGCCTGCGGGTGGCCTCGCCCCGCCTGGAGCTGCGCCTGCCCACCGAGGACGAACTCGCCGAGGTCGCCGACGTCGCCGCGCGCGGCGTCCACCCGCCCGAGGACCGCCCGTTCCTGACGCCCTGGGGCGAGCTGGCGCCGGCCGAACGGGCCCGGCACGTGATGCAGCTGCACTGGCGGCGACTGGGCCGCTGGAGCGAGCAGGACTGGGCGCTGAACCTGGTCGCCTTCCACCAAGGGCGCCCCGTGGGCATCCAGGACATGCGCGCCAAGGAGTTCGGCGTGCGACGCGAGATCGTCTCCGGATCCTGGCTCGGCCTGGAGCACCAGGGCAAGGGCCTGGGCACCGAGATGCGCGCGGCGATGCTCCACCTGGCCTTCGCCGAGCTCGGCGCGCAGTCGGCGACCTCCCTGTCCTTCACCGACAACCACTCCTCACTGGCCGTCTCCCGCCGGCTCGGCTACCACGACGACGGCATCGACCGCGACGTCCTGGACGGACAGGTGGTCGTCTCCCAACGACTGCGCCTGACCCCCGAAGCCTGGGCCGAACACGCCCGCACCCCGGTCACCGTCACCGGCTTGACCACCGCCTGCCGCACCCTCTTCGGCCTCCCCCACTGACCACCACCCACCAACGGCCCGCCCAGCCCGCAGCCAACCACACAACAGCACCTCCGCCCGGCGATCGGCCTACGGTCAACGCACCCCGCACAGTGGGAAACCGGACCCGCCGACTTCCCACTCCCCCACAGCGACGCGCGACCACAGCGGACCGTACGCAGCACAGCCCCGGCAGGCAGAAGCCAAGCCGACCCACAGGGCCAGGACACAGCGCCAAGCCCTCCACAGACCGAACCCCCGCCCCACAGCCCCGACATCGACGCCCGCCCCCCGCCGCCCCCGCACAGGAAGTCGGACCCGCCGACTTCCTGTGCGGCGGCGCCGTGCGGCCAGGGCAGCGTGCAGCGGCCGACCCACGCCACGCTGGTGCCGCCGACTTCCCTACGGCTCGACGGCAGCTGATCCGGCTAGTACTGCAGCGGGCCTGGTGCGGCGCGGCCCCCAGGGGCGGGAGGCGAGTCAGCCCACAGAGCCAGACACGACGGCAAGTTCCACCGCAGGCCGAAACCCGCCTCAGCGACGAGGACTTGCCCCCTGCTCCCGCGTGGGAAGTCGGCCCGGCCGACTTTCCACGCGCCACCCCAGCACCAGCGCCCCCGCGCAGCCAGGCCGACGAACGGGCCTGCCGCCCGCATGCCCCGGGCCGTGGGAAGTCGCACCTGCCCGACTTCCCACCCTCCACGGCTCGGCAACGGCCGCGCTCCGGCGAACGCACCAGCAGCGGGCCGGGCGCAGCGCGGCCCCCGGGGGCGGGAGGCGAGTCGGCCCGCAGGGCCGGGCGCGACGACGGATCCGCTGGAGGCCGAAGCGGGCGGTGCGGCAGGCGCGTCGGGCGGCCGCAGCCGTGCCGCCCAGGGCGGGCGCCGCCGACGGTGCGGGGCGGCCCCCGGGGGCTGGGGCGCTGCCTACGGTGCGGGGGTTGCGGCCGCGGTGAGGAGTGCGTCGAGCAGGCCGGGGAAGCGGGTGTCGAGGTCGGTGCGGCGCAGGCTGACGAGGCGGTTGCGGCCGGCGACGCGGGTGGTGGTGACGCCGGCCTCGCGCAGGACCCGCATGTGGTGGGAGACGGTCGACTTGTGGAGGTGTTCCAGGCCGAGGCCGCGTGGGTCGCAGGAGTGTTCGCCGCCGTCGGCGTAGCTGAGCAGCAGGGTCATGCGGACGGGGTCGCCGAGGGCGTGCAGGACGGTGACGAGGTCGATGTCGGCGGTGGCGGGCTGGGGAAGCCGTTCGTCGTCGGGCATGGCGCGCGCTCCTGGGGGCGGGGGCGGGGACAGGGAATGGTTTGACAATCATCCACCCATCCCCGATTGTTTGACGAGTGTCCAACGGTTGCATGCTTGTCCAACAGTTTCGTCCGTTCGACGACGACACGCCCCGCCCCGTCCCACGATCCGTTCCTGCACCCCGGGGGGTCCCGCCGTGCCCGTACGTCTACTCCTGCTCGCCCTCGGCACCTTCGCCGTCGGCACCGACTCCATGGTCGTCGCCGGCATCCTCGGCCCCGTCTGCGCCGACCTGGGCGTGTCGGTGCCCGCCGCCGGCCAGCTCGTCACCGTCTTCGCCCTCGCCTACGCGCTGCTGGCCCCGGTGCTGGCCACGCTCACCGCCCGCTGGCCGCGCCGGCGCCTGCTGCTGACCGCGCTGGCGCTGTTCAGCGCCGCCAACGCGCTCAGCGCGCTCGCCCCCACCTTCGGACTGCTGCTGGCCACCCGCGTGCTGGCCGCCGCCGGCGCCGCCCTCTACACCCCCACCGCCAACGCCGTGGCCACCACCCTGGTCGCCCCCGAACGGCGCGGACGGGCACTGGCCACCGTCCTCGGCGGGATGACGGTGGCCACCGCACTCGGCGTACCGCTGGGCACCTGGGTGGGACGCACCGACTGGCGGCTGACGATGTGGCTGGTCACCGCACTGGGCCTGGCCGCGCTGACCGGCCTGGCCCTCCTGCTGCGCGACCTGCCCGCCCCCACCGCCGCCCCCACCCTGAAAGCCCGCCTGGCCCCACTGCGCCGGCCCCGCGTCCTGGGCGCCGCGGCCACCACCCTGGTGTTCTTCCTCGCCTTCCAGAGCGTCTACATCTACCTGGCCACCGCCGTGAGGAGCGCCACCGGCGGCGACTCCGGCCGGCTCAGCATCATCCTGGCGACCTGCGGCGTGATGTCGGTGGCCGGCAGCTGGCTCGGCGGACGCCTGGTGGACCGGATCGGCGTGCGCCGCGTCCTGCTGACCGGCTCCGCGCTGGCCGCCGGTGCCTTCACCGCACTGCCCTGGCTCGCCCTCAGCATGCCGGGCGCACTGGTCTACGCAACCGTCGTACCCCTGGCAGGCTGGGCCGTGTCAGTCGCGCTGCCGCACAAACTCGCGACCATCGACCCCCACAACGCACCCCTGCTGATCTCCCTCAACAGCAGCGCCCTCTACCTCGGAACCGCGGCCGCAGGCCTGGCCGGATCCACCGCCATCACCGTCCTGGGCGAACGCTGGTTCCCCCTTGCCGCAACCGCCCTCGCCCTGACCGCCTACACCGTCGCAGCCACCACCACCCGCGACGAACGCCCCCGGCGAACCCCGACGCCACGACCCACGCAACCCACCCACACCTGAACCGCCACCCACACCGACGCCCGGTGCCCCGGTCCGGCAGCCTGCCGGACCGGGGCACCGGGCGCCACGAGCAGAAGGGTTCAGCCCCGCAGGACCTCGCCGACCAGCGCGCGGGCCTCCTCCTGCACCCGGGCGAGGTGCTCGTCGCCGTGGAAGGACTCGGCGTAGATCTTGTACACGTCCTCCGTACCCGAGGGCCGGGCGGCGAACCAGGCGTTGGCCGTACAGACCTTGATACCACCGATCCGGGCACCGTTGCCGGGAGCCTCCGCCAGGACCGCGGTGATCTCCTCCCCCGCGATCTCACCCGCCCCGACCCGCTCCGGCGACAACCGCGCCAGACGGGCCTTCTGCTCACGGTCGGCCGGAGCGTCCACACGGGCGTACGACGGCGCGCCGTGACGCTTCGTCAACTCCCCGTAGTAGGCGCTGGGAGACGCGCCGGTGACCGCGGTGATCTCCGCGGCCAGCAACGCCAGCAGAATGCCGTCCTTGTCCGTCGTCCACACCCCGCCGTCACGGCGCAGGAACGACGCACCCGCGCTCTCCTCACCACCGAAACCGATCGAACCCTCCAACAGGCCGTCGACGAACCACTTGAAGCCGACCGGCACCTCCACCAGCGCACGGCCCAGGTCCGCTGCCACCCGGTCCAGCATCGAGGAGGACACCAGCGTCTTGCCCACACCCGCGTCCCCGGGCCAGTCGACGCGGTGGCGGTACAGGTAGTCCACCGCCACCGCCAGGTAGTGGTTGGGGTTCATCAGACCCCCGTCCGGAGTGACGATGCCGTGCCGGTCCGCATCCGCGTCGTTGCCGGTCGCGATCGCGTACTCGTCCTTGCGACCGATGAGGGACGCCATCGCCGCCGGAGAGGAACAGTCCATCCGGATCTTCCCGTCCCAGTCCAGCGTCATGAACCGCCACGTCGGGTCCGTCACCGGGTTGACGACGGTCAGGTCCAGGCGGTGCACCTCCGCGATCCGCGCCCAATAGGCCACCGACGCGCCGCCCAGCGGGTCCGCACCGATCCGCAGACCCGCCGCCCGCACCGCGTCCAGGTCCAGCACCGAGGGCAGATCCTCGACATAGGCACCCAGGAAGTCGTAACGCCCCGTCGTGGCCGCGGCCAGCGCCCGCGCGTACGGAACCCTCCTCACCCCCCGCATGCCCTCACGGATCAACTCGTTCGCCCGGTCCTGGATCCACCCCGTCGCCTGCGAACCCGCCGGCCCGCCACTGGGCGGGTTGTACTTGAAACCGCCGTCCCGCGGCGGATTGTGCGAGGGCGTCACCACGATCCCGTCCGCCAACGCACGGGGACTACGCCGGTTGTGCGCCAGGATCGCGTGCGACACCGCCGGCGTCGGCGTGTACCCGTCCTCCGCGTCGACCAACACCTCCACCCCGTTGGCCGCCAACACCTCCAACGCCGTCACCTTCGCCGGCTCCGACAGAGCGTGGGTGTCCGCCCCCAGAAACACCGGACCCGCGACCCCCTGCCCCGCCCGGAACTCGCAGATCGCCTGTGTCGTCGCCGCAATATGGTCCTCGTTGAACGCCCCGTCCAACGACGAACCCCGATGCCCCGACGTCCCGAACACCACCCGCTGCCCCGGCTCCTGCGGATCCGGCGCCAACGCGAAGTACGCCGTCACCAACCGCGCCACGTCCACCAGGTCACCAGACTCCGCCAACCGCCCGGCCCGAACATCCACCATCAGCCAACTCCCAACCCAAGATCACAACCCACCACGCACCACCACCCCACACTCACCGATCGTAACCACACACCACCCCACACCGAACCGAGCAACACAGACGACGACCGACACCGGACCCCTGCCCGACACCGAGAGCGACGGACACGCGGCCCCGCACGGACACCGAGGACGACGACGGGCGCGGGGCCTCAGTCGGGCAGCCGCTGGCGGTGGGCCGCCAGCGCGGGAGCGGTGGTGGTGGCGAGGAACTCCGTCACCCGGTACTCGGTCAACCCGGCCCGCACGAACGGGTCGGTGGCCACCAGCGCCTCCATCGCGGCCCGGTCCCCGCCCACCGCGAGGATCACCCCGCCGTCACGCGGCACCTTGCGCCCCGAGGCCAGGAAGGTACCCGCCGCGTAGTGCCCCTCCAGCCACTCGATGTGCTGCGCCAGCACGGCCTCGACCGACTCCAGGTCGGCGGTGTACGTGAGCTCCAGTACGAACATGCCATCCAGGCTAGACCTCGGCCCCCACTCACCCCCGAACACCCCCACCCACCCCCGAACACCCCCACCCGCCCCGACGGGCCACCAGAGCACCCGGTGATCCCCGGCAGGCCCCGTAGGCCCCTGCGAACAGCCTCCCGCGAGCCCCGACGACGGCCCCTGCACGCGGCCCACGGCAGTAGGTGATCACCCGATGGTTGCGGTACAACAATCCCGATGTGACGACCGATCGGAGAGATCCTCATATGAGCAGGCCAGGACTGTCACGCCGCGCCCTCCTCACCGCCGCCGCAGCCGGCACCGCCACCGCCGTCGCCGGCTGGAACACCGCCACCGCCGCCTGGGCCACCGAGACCGGCGCCGACGTCGCCGAACTGCCCGCCCTGGACGGCACGATGACCCTCCAGGGACCGGGCCTGGAACGCTTCACCGGCGACTTCGGCCACCTCGTCACCGCCCGCCCGCGCGCCGTACTGCGCCCCGGCTCCGTACGCGACGTGCAGCAACTGCTCGCCTTCGCCCGCCGCCACCGCATCCCGGTGGCCGTCAACGGCCAGAGCGGCGACCTCGCCCAGCACGGCGAGGCCGGCCTCGAATCCCACTCCAGCTACGGCCAGGCCAACCCCCGCGGCGGCATCGCCATCGACGCCCGCGGCCTGTCCCGGATCGTCTCCGTGCAGCCCGGACGCGCCGTCGTCGAAGCCGGCGCCACCTGGGCGCAGGTCACCGAAGCGGGTCTGGCCGCGGGCTGGGTCCCACCGGTGCTCACCGACTACCTGCACCTGACGGTCGGCGGCACGCTCAGCGTCGGCGGCATCGGCGGCGCCGTGCAGCGCCACGGCATGCAGGTCGACAACGTCCTCGAACTCGACGTCGTGACCGGCACCGGCGAACTGGTGACGGCCTCCCCCACCCGCAACCGCGACCTCTTCCACGCGGTGCTCGCCGGCGGCGGCCAGGCCGCCGTCATCGTGCGCGCCACCCTCGCCCTGGTCCCCGCGCCCGAACGCGCCCACGTCTTCTCCCTGTACTACGACGACCTCGACACCTACCTCGCCGACCAGCACACCGTCATGGCCCAACGCCGCTTCGACCTCCAGGTCGGCGACGTCGTCCGCACCGAGGACGGCACCCGCTGGCGCTACAAGGCGGAACTGGTCGCGTTCACCGACACCGGGCAGACGGTGGACCAGGCCGCACTGCTGGCCGGACTCCACCCGACACACACGGAAGTGGTGGAGCAGAGCTGGCGCGACCACGCCTTCCGGGTCGACGCCTTCGCCCAGTACCTGCGCGAAGCCGGCCTGTGGTCACAGCCCAAACCCTGGCTGAGCGTCTTCCTGCCCGCCGCCACCGCACGCAGGTTCATGGCACGCGCCGCCGACATCCTGACACCCGCGGACCTGGGAGCAGGCCTGCTGCTGTTCTACCCCTACCAGCGCTCGAAGATCACCGCACCCCTGGCAGTCCTGCCCGAACAGGAAGTCGGCTGGCACTTCGACCTGCTGGCCTTTCCGCTACCCGGCTCGGACACCACCGCCATGCTGCGACGCAACCGACAGCTGTACGACCTCGCCGTCGAACTGGGCGGCAAGCGCTACCTGATCGGCGCGATACCCGCCATGACCCACTCCGACTGGCAACACCACTACGGAAACCTGTGGCAGGACGTCACCCACGCCAAACAGCGCTGGGACCCCGCAGGGATCCTGACCCCCGGCCAAGGCATCCACACCCCCTGACCACCACCCCCGGACCACCACTCCCGGACCACCGCCCCTCGCACCGCCCCCTCCCGCACCACCGCACCGCCCGCCCGCCGAACGGAGTCGACCACCGTCCCGGCCGCCCGCGCGACACACCCGCGCGGGCGGCCCCTCGCACCGCCCCCTCACGCTGCCCTTTCGGACTGCCCGCTCGGACATTCCCTCCCGGCCCCCGCACCCTCCGACCCCCGCGCGCTCCGAACCCGGGCACGGGTTCGCTACCCTGCCCCGATGGCCCCCTCCCCCCGCCCCACCCGGCTCACCACACGGCTCGTCGACGGACTCGTCTGCGTCTACACCCCCACCGCCGACGCCCTGGGCGTGCTGACGCCCGCCGCGGTCTACCGCCCCGTCCCCGCAGACGAGGCCCTCGCCCACACCGTCGCCCCCGACCTCACCCGCGCCTACTACACACTGCCTGGAATGGAGCGGCGGCTACCTCGACACCGACACCATCCTCGCCACCCTCGCCGGCGAAGACGAGAACGAGGAGGACTGGTTCCGCCACTACCGCGTCCACGCCCGCACCGGCCACATCCACGGCCCCGTCGACACCCACGCCGCCCACCCGGACGACCTCCACCCCCTCGGCGACGGCTCCTGGCTCACCACCGGCCCCACCGGCCACCCCCTGCGCTGGACCCACCCCTGACCCGGACACCGCCACAAGCAACCCCGACGACGGGCCACCGGCGTCCGCACCCAACCGCCTGCGGACGCCCCCGGAGGGCCCACCCCACCCGGCGCGTACAGTGCCTCCCGTGCCCGGACAGAGGAAAGAACCCCGAACCCCCGACAACGCGCAACCCGCGACCTACGAGACCGTACGCGCCGCCATCCTGGTCTCACTCGACTTCGCCAACCTCGACATGGACTTCCCCCGCATCGTCCACTGGCTCCGACAACTACCCGCCACCGACCGCGACCGCGTCCTGAACGACCTGGAAACCCTCACCACAACCCCCACACCCCGCCAGAACGACGCCACCTACCTCCTCAACGACCTCGGACTGCGCCGCATCCACTGGCCACCACCCTGCCCCCCTCACCGAGGAGCGGTCCGGTCGATCGTCAGGTGCGTACTCCCGGCTCGTGATTGACCACGGCATTGCCCTGCCGTACTACCGCCTCCATGCCGTGCCTGCGGTCGTGGCGCCGGCCGGCCCGATGAACAAGCCTGCCGCCGACAGGCGGACGGCCTCCGAGCCTCGGGCGTGATGCCGTTTCGCGGTTACGGGGTGCCGGCTTGCTCAGTCACCCGCGTCCAGGTGTTCATGATGATGAAGGTCTTGGTGCCCTCCACCTTGCCGGTCCGGCGTACGGCGTTGATCACCTGCTGAAGATGCTTCACGTCCCGGACCCGGAGCCTGAGCAGGGCGTCGGAGGTGCCGGCGATGCTGTGGCTCTCCTCGATCTCCGGGATGCTCTCGGAGATGCCCTCGATCTCGTCGCTGTCGGTCGCGCCGAGCAGACGGATCTCGATGAACGCCTGAAGCATGCCCGCCCGGCTGTCCTCGATGACCGCGGTGTAGCCGTGGATCACACCCGTCCTCTCCATGCGCTCGATGCGGCGAGCGCACGGAGCCGCCGAGAGTCCCACAGCACGCGCGATCTCCGACACGGGCGCTCGCCCGTCCTTGCGGAGGATGGTCAGGATATGACGGTCGATCGCGTCCACGGCCAACTCCCCGAATCATGCGCGCCACGCACAAGTCACGCGCTGAAAGCTCCACTGCCCCTTGCAGATCGAGTGAACCACGCTCGACATATGCGTGATGATGCCCGGCCTATCGCCTGCGGACCGCCCTCCTGTCATCGTCATGGCGTCCGGGTGACCCCCGGCAGGAGGCCCGCACCGGCCAACCCCTACGGCGCGGACTCCGACCAGGTGACAGGTGCGCGGGTATCCCCGGCACCCCGCGGCCGGCCCCACATCCTGGGGCCGGCCGGGTACCGGACCAGGTCCACCAGCAGCGGTCATCGCGCAGGCCGCGCAAGAGCCCGCCGGCACCATCCGCCGGAGCAGTTCCCACGAATCGTCCAGGCGCCGGCCGTTCGACGATCCCGACCATGGCTCGTAGGCCACCGAGCCGGCCGAATGAGAGGGCTGCCAAGGACCGCACGCACGAGGGGGTGAGGGCCGGACAACCCCAGACGGGCTCAGATCCAGCCGCGCTCCCGCGCCCGGACCCCCGCTTGGAACCGCGTACCGGCGTCCAGTGCGACCATCAGAGCCGCCACCCGCCGCGTCGCCGTGCGCACGCTGACCCCCAGCTGCCGGGCGATCGCCTGGTCCTTGAAACCGGCGTGCAGCAGACGTACGAGCACCAGATCCTCCTCGCTGGGCCCCTCCTCCACCTCCTCCACCTGATGGGCGAGCAGGGGTTCGGCGCGTGCCCAGTACGCCTCGAACAGCTCGATCAGCCCGTCCAGCAGGCCCGACGGATGCACGAGCACGATGGATTCCTTGCTGCCACCGGTCAGCGGCACCATCGCCACCCTGCGGTCCACGATCCGCGCCTTGAAAGGCAGATGACGCAGCAGCCGCGACTTCTCGCCGAGGGCGGCGAGCCGCAGAACGGTCTCCATCCGGCCGGGCGGAGCGATCGACTCCAGGCAGTACACGCCCCGGATGTCCACGCCGCGCTCCACCCATTCGCGGGTGGTCGTCTTCTCCTGCTCGTGGAAGTGCGGCTGACCGACCGCATCCAGGTACGGCGGCTTGTCCAGCGTCCACAGATGGGTGGTGACGGACCGGTTCACCTCGTCGATCCGCCGGGCGATCGCCTCCGGGTCCGAGAGCACCTCCACCAGGGCTTCCGGGTCCGACGTCAACTGGTTGGCCCGGTAGAGGCGGTGGAGACCCGACAGTTCCGCCTCCACTTCGCCGTACATCGTCTCCGCCTCGGACCGACGCCGGTGCAGCAGGGCCGAGAGCGCCGACCGGGGGCTTACCGCCTCCCATCGGCCCCGGCTCACCCGCCGTACGAGGCCGAGGTCGGCCAGCCGCTTCAACGCCTGTCCGGTACGCGCCGCTCCGGCGCCGGCGCTCTCCGCGAGATCGGCCACCGTGCAGTGCTGTCCCGACAACACCGCCGGGTACACGCTCTCGTCGAACGGGCCCACACCCACGGCTTCCAGCACGACCAACCCTCCTTGCCACCCGAGAGGACACCGCCAAAGGCCCATGCCCCGTTGCGGGCCGACCGGTCTTCCCCCGCGTGGCGCGTTTGGCCACCACGCCAAAGACGCCATCACATTATCTGGACAGTCGGTATTTGCGCAGCGTTCACTCGTCCCGGACCACCTGCCAGTCACCCCAGGTGCCAGACGGTTCGGAGATTCCCACCCCCAGCGCACGCCTCAGACGAGCATCCACGCTCGTCTCTCCGGCGTGCGTGGAAATCCATGAGGAGAGTCCGTGTCACTCCTACCGCGACGAACGTCGCGCAACCGGCGAGCCGCCCTCGCCGCCTTGCTCACCACCGCCCTTGCCGCGCTCAGCCTCCCCCTCGCCACGACCGCCACCGCCACCCCCGCTCCGATCGCCGAATCCGCGACGGGCACCTACCTGGTCACCCTCGCCGACCAGCCTCTGGTCACCTACGACGGCGGGATCGGCGACCTCTCCGCCACGAAGCCCGCCGAGGGCGGCAAGATCGATGTCGAATCGGCCACCGCCAAGCGGTACCGCACCCACCTGACGGACCAGCAGACCCGCGTCGCCAAGGAGGTCGGTGCCACCGTCCGGCAGCACTTCGCGGTCACCACCAACACCTTCAGCGCCCGGCTCGACGCCCGCCAACTGGTGCGCCTCGCCCGCGCCGGGAGCGTCGTGCACATCGCCCCCGACCGGTTCCACAAGGCCGCCGACGACCGGAGCTCCACCGACTTCCTCGGTCTCTCCGGCCGCAACGGGCTGTGGAAGGCCCTCGGCGGGACGGCCGAAGCCGGCAAGGGCATCGTCATCGGGGACATCGACACGGGCATCTGGCCCGAGAACCCCTCCTTCGACGCCCCGGCCCTGAGTTCCCGCAAGCCCGGCAACAAGGACCGCCACCGGCCCTACCGCGTGGGCACGACCACCGTGATGCAGAAGGCGGACGGCGGCACCTTCAAGGGCACCTGCCAGACCGGCGACCGCTTCACCGCCGCGGCCTGCAACGAGAAGGTCATCAGCGCCCGCTACTTCGGCGACGCCTGGTTCGACGCCGTCCCGGAGTCCAACCGGGCCGGATACGTCTCCCCACGCGACAGCCAGGGCCACGGCACCCACACGGCGTCCACCGCGGCCGGCAACGCCGACGTCCGCGCCAAGGTCGACGGTGAGGACCTCGGCACCGTCTCCGGCGTGGCCCCCGCAGCCGCCATCGCCGTCTACAAGGCCCTCTGGCAGAGCAAGGACGGCGCCTCGGACGGCGGTCTGACCAGCGACATCGTCGCCGCCATCGACCAGGCCGTCGCCGACGGCGTGGACGTCATCAACTACTCGATCGGCGGCACGTTCGAGAGCGCGTACGACAGCCCGGTGCAGGTCGCGCTCCGCAACGCCGCCGTGGCCGGAGTCTTCGTCGCCACCGCCGCGGGCAACTCCGGCCCCAAGCCGTCCAGCCTCGACAACATCGCGCCCTGGACCACCACGGTCGCCGCCGGCACCATCGCGTCGCACACCGGCACGGTGACCCTCGGCAACGGCGCGAGCTACACCGGCATCAGCACGACCGTGCACCGGCAGGTCGGCCCCGCCCCGCTCGCCCGGGGCTCCGCGGTCCGGGTCTCCGACACCGTGGACGTCTACGCGGACTACTGCATGCCGAACTCCCTCGACCCGGCCCGCGCGGCCGGGAAGATCGTCGTCTGCGAACGGGGCGTCAACTCCCGCCCCGAAAAATCCGCCGAGGTCCGGCGGGCCGGCGGCATCGGCGTCGTCCTGGTGAACCCCGGCGACGATAGCAGGGACGGCGACCTGCACAGCTTGCCGGTCGTCCACCTCAACACCCCCGACGCGACCACCGTCCGCACCTACGCCGCCACGGACGGAGCCACCGCCACCCTCACCGAGGGAGGCACCTCCGACATCTACCCGCAGGTGGCCGGCTTCTCTTCGCGCGGCCCCTCGCTCGTCGGCAACGGCGACCTGCTCAAGCCCGACATCACCGCGCCCGGCAGCACGATCCTCGCGGCCGTGTCCCCGGACGGCAACAACGGCCACGACTTCGACTACTACTCCGGCACGTCCATGGCCACCCCGCACATCGCCGGCCTGGCGGCGCTCTACCTCGCGGAGCACCCCACCTGGTCCCCGATGAGCATCAAGTCGGCCATGATGACCACAGCCACACCGACGAAGACCGCGGACGGCAAGAACAGCGACGACGCCTTCGCGCAGGGCGCCGGCGAGGTGGACGCACGGGCCATGCTGCGGCCCGGACTCGTCTACGACTCGGGCGAGCGGGACTGGCTCGCCTACCTCGAAGGCTCCGGCGTGCACACCGGAACCGGCGTCAAGGCCATCGACCCGAGCGACCTCAACTACCCGTCCATAGCCATCGGCGACCTCTTCGGCAAGCAGACCGTCACCCGCACCGTCACCGCGACCACGCCCGGCACCTACCGTGCCCGCGTGGACCTCCCCGGCGTCAAGACCACCGTGAGCCCGTCCGTACTGCACTTCACCCACCCCGGCCAGAAGCTCACCTTCACCGTCACCCTGGACGTGACCACCGCGCCCGCGGGACGCGTCGACACCGGGTCCCTCACCTGGACCTCCGACCGCATCACCGTCCGCAGCCCGATCGTCGTCACCCCGCAGACCGTCCGCGCCCCCGCCGAGATCAAGGG
This sequence comes from Kitasatospora sp. Xyl93, assembly GCF_055383135.1. Taxonomy (NCBI): domain Bacteria; kingdom Bacillati; phylum Actinomycetota; class Actinomycetes; order Kitasatosporales; family Streptomycetaceae; genus Kitasatospora; species Kitasatospora sp. Xyl93. The sequence continues at coordinate 16,011 of NZ_AP029186.1, forward strand.
CTCCGGGTCCAGCGGCTCGACCACGTTCTCGGTCACCCCGGCCACCAGCACCCTGACGGCCACCGCCTACGGACCGGTCTCCTCACCCGCCACCAAGGGCACCCTGACCACGGCGCAGCAGATCTCCTACGACGCCGAGATCCCGTCCGGCGCCAAGGCGTCGCAGATCACGGTCCGCTTCGACGCGGCGGCGGACACCATCACGGGCGTCCTCTGGGGCAGCAAGGCCGGCGGAGTCCTCCAGGACGTCCACGTCGCCGTCCCCGACAGCGACGGAACGGTCACCATCACCGTGCCGCATCCCACGGCCGACGCCATCCTCGTGTCCCTGGTCGCGGTCGGGGCCAACGACGAAACCGTCACTCCGTACACCTACCAGGCGAACCACATCACCGCGGACAGCCCCGTCACCGGCAAGGTCACGGTCACGCCCGACCGGGCCCGCGTCACCCCCGGCGTACCGACCGACCTGACCGCCGCCTGGTCCGGCGTCCCGGCGGACGCCCGGTCCGGCGCCTGGATCGAATACGCCAACGGGGCGGGCTCCTTCCTGTCCCTCAACTGAATCCCGGCGCCCACCAGCGGGGGCGGCACGCACACGCGTGCCGCCCCCGCACGGGTGCTCCGCACGCGCCGGCTGCTCGAACTGATCAGCGGGCCCTCCCGAAAGCCCTGGCCGGGGCCTGACCTTCAGCCAGGCCCCGACCTCCTCCCACACCTCATCGCCGCCTGGACCGGCCACTGCCCCACCTGCCGACAACCCACCCCGTGGCAGACCTGCGACACCCCTGACAAAGCGCTACCAGGGACCGCGTCGAGCCGTTCCGGGAGCCGTTCACCCTGGCGCTCGGCGAGCATGACAGCGAAGGAGCGGACGTGCCGGGTGAGGACGTCGGTCCTCAACGTCGGCGGCTCTCCGCCCGACAGGCGGACAGCCCTCGTCCAGGGTCCTGCTCAGCCGCCTTCGCCGGTTCCTCCGCCGGTTCCTCGGTCCGCGCCCGGGGTCAAGGCGGTAGGTGCGGCGAGCCGCGGTGCCGTCGGCGGGCCAGGTGCTGACGGGCGTCCTCGCGGCGCCGGCCCGCTCCGCGCGGCCTGGAGCCCGGCCGCCCTGTCCCTTCCCTCCGCCCCGGCGCCGTGTTCCGCCGGGGCGTGTTGTGCGGGTGTCGCGATGAGTGTGTCGCCCGGATGGGGCATAGTAGCGTCGTGCGCGTGAAGTCACGTGCATGGCGCGGACTTTGGCCATCGAACGGACGGGGGCGAGTGTTGGGAAGGGGTGGTGGGTGTGGGACGGGCACGCGTGGCAGCGCGGATGATCGTGCACCCCGGCGTGGAGGACGTCAGCGTCCAGCAGGTGCTGGAGGCGCTCGCTGACCCGGCCCGCAGGACGGTGGTACGCACACTCGCCCACTCGGGAACCGACCTGAGCTGCGGCTCCTTCGACCTGCCCGTCGGGCGCTCGACCTCCAGCCACCACTTCACCGTCCTCCGCCAGGCGGGACTACTACGCCAGTACTACGTGGGCACCACCAAGATGAACGCCCTACGCAGCGAGGAACTGGAACGACGGTTCCCCGGCCTGCTCGCAGCGGTGGTCGCCGCCGCCGACGCAGAAGCCGCACGCACCGCCTCCAAGACCTGACCCGAGGTGCCCTCGGGGCGGGGGCGTAAGCTTGCCGTCCGTGATCAACAGTGGGGGCCAGGACCAGGAGTGGGACACCACGCGCCGGTGGGTCGAGGGACACCTCGCGCCCGGCGAGCGCATCGGCGAGGTCAGCGCGCTCAAGGGCGGGTGGACCTCACGGATGCGCCGCCTGGAGGTGGCCCGCCCCGGCGGCGCGGAGGCCCCCTACACGCTGGTGCTGCGTTCCTTCGTCAAACCCTTCTACCGCCGCCACGCCCCCCAACTGCTGGCCCGCGAGGCCACCGTGCTGCGTCTGCTGGAGGACAGCGCCGTCCCGGCCGCGCGGCTCGTCGCCGTGGACGCCCAAGGGTCCGTGTGCGAGCACCCGTCGCTGCTGATGACCCACCTGCCCGGCAGCGTGCGCCTGGACCAGGACGACGACACCGCCGCCCGTGCCGACCTGCTCGCCGCGCAACTCGCCGCCGTGCACGCCCTGCAGGTCGACGACAGCCACCGGCCGCGCACCTGGCAGCCGTGGACAGCCCCCGAACGCGTCGCCGTACCCCAGGACACCACCCGCCCCGCGCTGTGGGCACGGGCCGTGAAGGCGATCGACACGCCCCCGCCCGCGTACCGGGGATGCTTCCTGCACCGCGACTTCCACCCCGGCAACGTCCTGTTCACCGGCACCGGCCCCACCCTCGCCCTCACCGGCGTGGTCGACTGGGTGGAGACCTCCTGGGGCCCGGCCGACCTCGACGTCGCCCACTGCGCCACCACCCTCGCCTTGCTCCACGGCCCCCAAGCGGGCCTCGCCTTCACCGACCGCTACACCGCCGCCGGCGGCCGCACCCTCTCCGAGGGCCGCGACCACCTGTACTGGCGACTCCTGGACGCCCTCGCCTTCGCCCCCGACGCCGAGAAGGTCGCCGTTCCCTGGCGCGAACTCGGCCGCACCGACCTGACACCTTCCGTCCTGACCCAACGCCTCGAGGACTACCTGCAGGCCCTCTTCGACCGCTACGCCTGACCCGCTTCCCCGGCAGCGGGCGCAGCCGGGCGATGGCCTCCTCGACGCGCTCGTCCCGGGCAGGCAGCCAGGCGATGCAGGCCCGGCCGACAGCGGTAAGGCGGACGCACGGTGTCACCACCGTGCGTCCGCGGTGTTCCCGGATCAGTCGATGGCGTCGAGGACGTCGCCGAGGTCCACGAACTTGAAGCCGGTGGCCTCGCGGTCGCCGTCGCCGGGGGTCTCCTGGCCGTCCTGGACGACGAGCAGGCCGTGGGGGTAGCGGCTGCCGAGAGGGGCGTTGAGGGCGGCGGCGCCGTCGCAGACCTCGGAACCGTCGAGGGTGGTGGAGGCGGCGGTGATACGGAAGGCGCCCTCGTACTCGTTGTCGTCGTCGCGCTCGCGGTCGTAGGCGACGAAGGTGTTGTCGCCCTGACTGGAGGCCAACAGGTAGCCGTCACCGTCCGCCTCGGTGACCAGGGCCAGGCCCTCGACGTCGGCCGTCAGGCGCCTGCCGCCATAGCCGGGGTCGGCGCCCGGGGTGCACTTCTCGGTCGCCTCGTCGTAGGTGCCGGGCACGCCGTACTCGCGCACCTTGTCGACCAGGACCGGTGTGCCGGTCAGGCCGGCGTCGATGCGCCAGATGCCGACGTCCTCCTGTCCCGCGTACAGGGTGCCGTCCGCCGGGTCGACGACCATGCCTTCGACCTGCGGCAGTTCACCGGGTTCGGCGCACGGCGTCCAGGTCGTGCCGTTGGGCAGCCGGAAGGTGGACGGCAGGTCGAGAGTGCGCACCTGGCGGTAGTCCACCGTGCCGGCCGGGGTGGCGATCAGTTCCAGCATCGCGATCCGGGTGCGGTTGCGCTGACTGACCAGCGCGTAGGAGCGCCCGGTGGAGCGGTCGGTCCAGGTGGCCAGACCGTACGCGGTCTTCTGCTTGTTGATCTCGGCCTGGTCGGCGGAGAAGACCGGACGCACTCCCGGGTCGGTGACGTCGGTGAGCGGACCGCCGGGCTTGTCGCGGTCGATGCGGTAGATCCGCAGCCGGTCGTTGCCGCGGTCGCTGACCACCGCGAGGTCGGCGGGGGCGCCGCCCAGCCCCAGGCCCTGCACCAGGTCGACGTTGTTGAACCGCCCGGGCTTGTCGGCGACGCTCGGCCCGGCCGGGGCGGGGAGCGACTGCACCTGCCGCGCCTCCAGGTCGTAGACCCGCAGGCCGCCCTGCTTGGCAGTGGCGATCACCAGGCTGCGGCCCGGGTCGGCGGCGTTGCGCCAGATCGCCGGGTCATCCGCGTTCGCGTTGCCGCCGGCCTCGTCGTCGAACAGAGGCGCGGTCTCGGCCTTCGCGTGGACGGCCGGGATCCCGGAGGCCTGCGCCGGGAGGGCGAGCGAGCCGGCCAGTGTTGTGCAGAGGACGAGGGTTGAGACGCGAACGGCCAGACGTATCGTCATGTTTTCTCCCGATATGAGCGTTTTGCCCTGATGGGGAAGAAACTCGCTGCCGCATCCGTCATGTCCGCGACTGTTCGGTGTCCGGTTGTTGAACACCTCGCGAATCCGTGGAGCGAAGACCGGGCCGCCCCGGTCGGCCCCGGCCCGTGATCACCGGTTCCGAGGCTTGCGGGACATCACCGCCCTCCCGCCGAGCCGGAGTGCAGGGAGGCCACCGGCCGCCTCCCGCCGCATGAGGGCTGGAGGGAGGGACGGTCCGGCAGCCGGAGCCGACTCGACGGAGAGGACGCTAGGCCCCGGGCCCGAGGCCGCGCATCAGGGAGATCCCTTGCCTCGGGCGCAGGGTTCCTGGCAGTCCGTCATCGACCGCTGCAGAAGGGGTGCGGGAGAAGGGGCGGGCGCCGTCGGCAGAGCCGTACGGGATCCGGCGCCGGCCGTCGCGGACCGGCGTCTACCCAGCTGCTCTCGACCGCCCCCTTGGTCACCCCGTTCGACAGCCGCCTACTTCGGCGCGGCGACGAGACGCACGGCCAAGCCGCCGAAGATCGTTCCACCGAGGACGTTCAACGCCCGAGCGGTGCGGGCGCTGCGGCGCAGCAGCGCGGCAAGTCGTCCGGCCAGCAGCCCGACCGACGTGTCGACGGCCAGGCCGATGAGGACCATCGTCAAGCCCAGGAGGAGGAACTGCACCGGAACATGCCCCATGGCCGGACGGACGAACTGTGGCAGGAACGCGATGTTGAACAAGATCACCTTTGGGTTCAGCAGGTTCGTCAGCATGCCCTGGCCGAAGGCGCGCCACCGGCTGGGGCCCGCCGACCCGGTGGTGCCTCCGTCCTCGCCGAGCGGGGCGCGGTCCCGGAAGGCCTTGACGGCGAGATATAGCAGATAGGCCGCCCCGACCCAGCGCAACACGTGGTACAGCGTGGGGAAGGCCAGGAACAACGCGGAAAGCCCCAGCATCGCGGCGAAGACGTGGACGAGGGCGCCGCATCCGACGCCCAGCGCCGCGAGCACCCCCGCTCTCGGCCCCCCACGGCCGCCCATCGCCACGATGAACATCATGTCCGGCCCAGGTGATACGCACAGCATCAGAGCGGCGAGGAAGAAGGCGGCATACAGACTTGAGTCGATCATGGCCCTGATGTTCACTCACCGACTCACTCTTTACAACTCATTTGCCGGCTAGGCCAGTTGCCCGAAGACGTCGATCGCCTCACCAGCACAGAGCGCCTCCAGGACGTACGGGACGGAGAGGAAGTGGCACCGCTCCGCCGGCGTCCTGGCCCCGGACACGGCAGGGCGAGGGCGGCGTCGACGGTCGGGCAGCGCAAGGGTTCGCCGCTGGCGGCGTCGGCGACGATGCTGCTGGAGCATGTCAGAAAGTTCGCGCAAGGCCATGGTCTGGAAGGCTGGCCGGGGCCCGGTTGAGGGCTCCGGCAGGCCGGAACGGACAGGACATGGACGAGAGGGAAGGGCCGGTCGTCGAGCCGGTGCGCTTCAACAGTGTTGGTAGATTCGGACATTCGGACGTGCGGAATAAGGTCTGAGCCGTGACGTATCCGCTCCCCTCCAAAGCCCTGAGAGACTTCCTCCTTTCGCTACGCACAGGCGATGTCGTGGCAGGGGTGGTGAGTGGGATCGAGAACTTTGGTGTGTTCGTCGATCTCGACGGGGCACCGGAGGCCTCGGTAGGGTTCGTCCCTCCGCCCGAGCTCTCGTGGAGATGAATCTCCTCGTGTCATGAAGCGGTGTCACTGGGGCAGCGTGTGAGCGCCGAGGTCTTGGCTCTGGACAGCGAGAGGCGTGGGCAGGCTGTGCTGTCCTTGGTCGCCCTTCAGGAGAATCCATGGCTCGGCTGGTCTGGGCGTGTGGGCAGCACCGTCAGTGGCCGCGTCACGAAGCTCGCCCCGTTCGGCGCCTTCGTAGGCCTCGATGACGGGATCGCAGGGCTGATTCACAACGCCGAACTGCTCGCAGCAGAGCCGGATCGGAAAGTTCGTGTCGGCGATGTGATGACCGCGCGGATCGCAGAGGTCGACCCGTCCATGCGCCGCATTCGCCTGTCGCTCACATGATCGACGCCGACGCGGCGGCTAGCAACGAGCAGGCCGGCACGCCGGCGCAGCACCGGACGAGCAGGACGTCGACGAGCCGGTCCCGGAGGGTGCCGAGGACGGCGGCTTGGCGCAGCAGGGCCGCCGTCGACGAGCAGGCCCCAGACGGCAGCGGTCCGGGCCCGCGGCGGCGGTCGACCCGCGGCGGGCGCGATCGGGACTTCCCGGGCCGTACGGGACACCCGGAGTGCTGCTCTCCGGGCCGTCCGTCCGCTGTCCGCCGGCCCGGAGAGGAGTAGTCGGTGTTCCGGGGCGCGGGTAGTCCCCGGTGCTGAGCAGCGCGGACGCGGGACAACCGGCACTGTCCCGGAACAACCTCCGGCGCACCCTGCGGAGCAACGCCCACGGCAACGCCCGGGGCAACCTGCGGAGCAACCACAGGCCCGGGGCCGCCGACGAAGACCGGTGGCCGTCCGGCCTCAGGGCGGGCGGGTTACCCCTGCAGTTGCCTCGGCCGAGCCAGGCCCCGATCTCCGCAGGCCAGCAGCCGGGCCGCGTTCCACTGCCGATCGACGCCGCTCCACCAGACGCGTTACAGAACCCAGCGACTTGATGTCTACACCGAATCCGCAGGTCAGGGCGCTACTTGACCAGCCGTCGGATATGTGGAACCATTTTCCGGACGGGATATCTGTGTCCTGACCCATGAAGGCCTCGCTGAGCAGCGGGGCTTTTTACGTTCCAGCCCACAGCAACACACTCAAGGCCTCCGCCGACGCGGGGGCCTTTCGTCGTCTCGGAGGGGAAACCTTGGACGCTGCTTTCGACATCGCGACCCTGGTGGTCGTGCTCGTTCTGGGCGCGATCGCCCTGCTGGCGGCCCTGATCGCGTACATCGTGCGGGTGTGCGTGGCCCGGACGCAGGCCCAGGACATGCCCGACATGGTCGGGCGGCTCACCATGCTGATCGCCGCCGTGGAGAAGTTCACGCCCCGCTACCAGGGGGTGCGCGAGCTCACGGCCCCGCTGCGCGGGCTGCAGCTCGGCCAGCAGAACAACTCCACCGCGCCAGCGCCCACCCCGCAGACGGCCCCGATGATCCCCGGCCAGGTCGTCGAGCCGGCAACCACCACGGCGGTCGCCGGCGGTGCCCAGTGACCCGCCGTTCGGTCCCGAGAGACCCCACCGGCCGGAAGGCCACCACCAACGCGCTCACGATCAGCCCGATCGCGCGGGCCCACCTTGAAATGCTTCTCCTGTTGCTGGTCAATAGGGACCTCTCGGGGGCCGAGGTCCGCAAGCAGACCGGCGTGACCCCGATCGAACTGGACCGGCAGCGAGACTCGTACTCCGCCGACACTCTTCGGGAGGTGTACGAGCTCGAGGGCCTGACCGACGGCCTGCCACCCGAGGTGAAGGCCGTCGTGCGGGAGTACGAGGAACGGCCGCTCGGCTACTGCTGGCAGTGCGTGCGCAAGACCATCCCGCCGCCGACCTGGCGCGGCGGCCGGCCCCAGCGCTACTGCTCGAACGCCTGTCGGCAGAAGGCCTACCGTGAGCGAACCCGCGCGTCGGACTGACCCTGGCCACCCAGCCGGGTCCGCTGGGGTGGCCACGACGTCGACCGGGACGCCGGCGGGCCCCGCCCCGGCGGTCGGGCGCCGGGGCGGGGCAGGGCGGGCGGCGGGCTCAGGTGCGGTTCTCGGCCTGGAACATCCAGCTGTGCTTCTCCAGTGCGGCCGTGAGGCCGATCAGGAGGTCCTGGCTGACCGGATCCGCCTCGCCGGTCTCGTCGATGCGCACCCGCAGCCGTTCGATCACGGTGGCGAACGCCTTCACCAGGTGCTCGACGACCGTCACGTCCGCCGTCCAGCCCTCGGGGAAGCCGGGCAGGCTGCTGGTGGCGGCCACCGTGGCGGCGCGGCCGTCCGGGCTGAAGCCGATCGCGGCGGCGCGCTCGGCCACCTGGTCGGCGAAGTCACGCGCGGTGGTGACCACTTCGTCGAGGTGGAGGTGGACGGAGCGGAACCGGGGCCCGTAGAGGTTCCAGTGCGCCTGCTTGGCCACCAGGGAGAGGTCCAGCAGGTCGACCAGGGTGCCCTGCAGGGCGTTCCCGACCGTCTTGCGTTCGCCTTCCGGCAGCGGGCTGGTGATGACGACACCCATCGTTGACATCCTTCCTGATCGGGGAGCCGTCGGCCGGCCCCCGTCCGTGTGGGCGCCCCGCCGCCCGGCGGCCGGCCGTGCGCGCTCTCCGGCGGAACGTGCGCGGGGCCCTGACCGTCCGGGGCACGGGCGGACGACCGCCCGGGCGGCGGGATCGTCCGGCGCCTGCCCGGCCCCGCGGCGGGGAAACCACTCGGGCGGGGGATCACGCCGGGCGACCCGGCCGCGTTGAGAGACGAGGAATGCACCCCGGGCGCGCGGGTAACCGAGCGCTGCAACCCCGGCCGCCGCGGCCGGAGGAGAGCCCGGTGCCACCGCCAGAATGGGAGTCCGCCGCATGACCGTCGCCACCTCCTGGTCCACCGCCGTCACCCTGCCCGAAGGCCCGTTCCCGGACGTCGCCGTGGACGCGGAACTGCGCTTCGACACCGCGTCGCCGTACGCGGTGTGCCTGGCCTTCCCCCCGCTCGGCGACGACGAAGCTACGCAGTGGACCTTCGCGCGCGACCTGCTCGACCAGGGCCGGCACGGCCCGGTCGGTTGCGGGGACGTGACCGTCGCGCCCGGGCCGGAGGGCCAGGTGCTGATCACCCTGCGGTCCCCGTCCGCGCGCGCCGTCATCAGCGTGCCGGCGGCCGTCGTATCGGCGTTCCTCCTCGACTCCTTCCGCCTGGTACCGGCCGGCACCGAGACCGAGCACCTGGACGTCGACGCCGCCCTCGCCCAGCTGCTGTCCTGATCCGCTCCGCACCGGGGCAGGCATGCCTCCCGGCGGACGGGGTAGGCGGGCGACACCGGCGGGCCCGCCCCCGCCTCCCGGGGAACGGCCCGCCGCCGGATCCGGGAAAGGAGAAGACCCATGGCCACCCAATCGCTCCTGGCCGCACCCGACGGCCCCTCGCTGCTCGCCGTCGCCGTACCCGCCCTGGCCATAGCCCTGCTGCTGATCGGCGCGTTCGCCTGGGGCAGCCGCCACCTGAACCGGCGGCGGCCGAAGCCCCCCAGGGGCGCCCCCGCCGCCCGCGCCGACTCCTGGGGCACTCCCGACGGCGACGGTCCGCGCCCTTCCCGTGCCGCGCCGGGCGGTCACGACGGCCACGGGACCGACGACCGCCCGGCGCAGCGGGCGTCACAACGCGCGGAGCCGCCCCGGCGCTCCTCGTGAGGGCCGGGGTCGTCCCTGTGATCCCCGGTGCCTGCGGCCACATCGCGGGCACCGGGGATCACGTCGTCACCGGCACTGCCGGGTGACCCACCGCCGCACGGCAAACTCCGGGACGAACTCCGGGGCGAACTCCGGGACGAACTCCGGTGGGAAGACGGTGTGTTCGGCGTGCAAGGGTCCCGCCCTCCCGGACCCGGCTCGGCCCCGGTCCCTCGCGGGGACCGGGGCCGAGCGCCGCACGGGCCGGACCGCGCTCAGCCGGGGCTGATCCGCCCCCGCCAGCCGCCCTGCTCGTGGCCGTGGCCCTCGATGAAGTCCTTGAAGCGCCGCAGGTCCCCCTTGACCCTGCGGTCCACGACGCCCAGCGCGTCTCCGGCCTTCTCGACCATGCCCTCCGGGCGGAAGTCGATGGCCATGTTGACCCGGGTGTGCTGGTCGTCGAGCCGCTGGAAGGTCACCACGCCCTGCTGCTGCACGTCTCCGCCCACCGTCCGCCAGGCGATCCGCTCGTCGGGCAACTGGTCGACGATCTCGGTGTCGAACTCGCGCGTGACCCCGCCGATGCTCGTCCGCCAGTGGTTGTGGCGGTCGTCCACCTGGGTCACCGAGTCGACGCCCTCCATGAAGCGCGGGAACTCCTCGAACAGCGTCCACTGGTTGTAGGCGGTGCCCACGGGCACGTCGACGTCGACCGATTCCTTCACCATGCTCATCTGTGCTCTCCTCGTTCGGAGTGGCCGGGGCTCTCCCCCGGTCATCCGCGCGTCTGCCCGCCGCGCGCCGACGCATGCCTCCCGGCGGCCCGGCGGATCGATCCGACGCCATCCGACCCGATCGGATCCGATCCGGCGCGACCCGGTCCGAGCGCGGTCCGGCCAGTACGGAGGACGGGGGCGCCGCGCCCGTCGACCGCCCGCCCGTCACCCCGGCCGTAGTTCGAGCACGCAGCACTTCGGCCCGCCGCCGCCCTTGAGCAGTTCCGGCATGTCGACGGGTACGGGCACGTATCCGGCCCGGTGCAGCCGCCCGGCCAGGCCGTGCGCGGCGGCGGGGAGCACCACGTGCCGTCCGTCGCTCACGGCGTTGAGGCCGAAGACGGCCGCGTCCGGCTCGGCGACGAGGATGGCCCGGGGGTAGAGCGCGCGCAGCACCCGTCTGCTCTCCGGGGCGAAGGCCGGCGGGTGGTACATGATCTGCTCGTCGTCGAGCACCGCCAACGCCGTGTCGAGGTGGTAGAAGCGCGGGTCCACCAGGACCAGGCTGACCACCGGGCGGCCGAGGACCCGGCGGGCCTCGTGGTGGGCGGCGCGGCTGGTCCGGAAGCCGGTGGCGGCCAGCAGGTGCCGGCCGGCCAGGAGGAAGTCGCCCTCGCCCTCGTTGACCGGTCCCGCGACCCGTACGGGCCGGTACCCGGCCGCGGCGAACCATCGGCGGTGCGCCTCGGCCTCGGGGGCGCGCTGCTGGTGCCGGAACCGGGCCACCAGCACCCGGCCGTCGATCGCCGTGGCGCCGTTGGCGGTGAACACCATGTCGGGTAGTCCCGGCACCGGGTCGAGGAGATCGACCCGGTGGCCGAGGGCCCGCAGCGCGTCGCGCAGTCGGCCCCACTGGGCCTCCGCGGCCGCGCGGTCGACGGGGCGCGTGGGGTCCATCCACGGATTGATGGCGTAGTCCACCGCGAAGTGGGTCGGCGGGCACAGCAGGTAGTGGCGCCGGCGCGCGGTACGCACGGGGGAAGGTTCCATGGGTGGGCGCGTGCCCACGGCCGTCGGGTGGAAACGGTGGGGTGGAAACGGTGCGGGCCACGCCGGCCCGCGGCGTGAAGTCCCGCTCGCCGGGTACCCGCCGGAGGCGTCCCGGATCGAGCCCGAACCGTCCCGCAACAGCAGCGGCGACCGCAACCGCGTCCCGCAAGCGCAACCGCAACCGCAACCGCAACCGCAACCGCAACCGCAACCGCAACCGCAACCGCAACGCCGCACCCGGGCGTACAGAACCGCTCCCGAACGCACTGGACCCTTCCGAACCGGAACGGACGCCGAGGAGGCCGCGATGGACCACCTCTCCGAACACTCCGAACACTCCGACGAATCCCTCCCGCCGGACCGGGCCCAGGCGATCCTGGAGGCGGCGAAGCGGATCGGCTCCCTGCTGAAGGCCGAGGACCACCCCTTCGCGGTGGCGGGCGGCGTGGCCGCTTACGCGCACGGCGCGACCGTACGGCTCCAGCACGACGCCGACTTCTGCATCCGCCGGGAGGACGCGGAGGCCGTCACCCGGACCCTGCGCCAGGCCGGGCTGCAGGTCTTCCTGCCGCCCGAGGACTGGCTGCTCAAGGCCCGCTGCCTGGGCCAGGACGTCGATCTGATCCTCGAACTCGCCAAACGGCCCGTCACCTCCGAGCTGCTGGACCGCGCCGAGGTGCTGCCGGTGGACTCCGTGCGCATGCCGGTGCTGTCCGCCACCGACCTGGTCGGCAGCCTCCTCGCCGCGTTCTCCGAACACCACTGCGACTTCGGAGCCGTCCTGGCCGTGGTCCGGCCGCTGCGCGAGAAGGTCGACTGGGCGAGGATCCGCGCCGAACACGGCGACGCGCCGATGGCCGCCGCCTTCCTCTACCTCCTGGAACGGCTCCAGGTGATCGAACCCGAAGGAGTCGAGGCATGACCGGCACCGACGACACCGAGTACCGGGTGGCCCACCTGCGCGACCGTCTCGCCGAGGCCGAGATCGGCGAGCTCGGCCTGCGGATCGAGACCCGCGGCGGACACGTCACGGTGTACGGCACGGTCCCCACCGAGCGGCACCGGGCGGCCGTCGAGCGCATCGTCGCCGAGACCCTGGCCGGGCTGGTGGTCCACACCGACATCGTGCTGGCCGACGACCGGCCGCCGGCCGGATCGGAGGTGCTCCGGTGATCCGGCTGGCCGCCGTCGGGGACATCCACCTGGGCCGCGACAGCCACGGCGTGCTGCGGCCCGCCTTCGAGGCGCTGCGCGAGCGGGCGGACCTGCTGCTGCTGGCCGGCGACCTCACCCGGCACGGCGTCCCGGAGGAGGCCGCGGTGGTCGCGCAGGAGGTGGCCGGTCTGCCGGTGCCGGTGATCGCCGTGCTGGGCAACCACGACTACGACGCCGGCTGCCCGGAGGAGGTCGCGGCGATCCTCTCCGGGCGCGGCGTCCACGTGCTGGAGCGCACCTCGACGACCGTCCGGGTGGGAGGTCGGCTGGTCGGCGTGGCCGGGACGAAGGGCTTCGGCGGCGGGTTCGCCGGCCGCAGTGGCAGCGAGTTCGGCGAGCCGGAGATGAAGGCCTTCATCCGGCACACCCGGCACTGCGCGGAGGGCTTGCGGGCCTCGCTGGACCGGCTGGCGGCCGAGCGCTGCGACCTGCGCATCGCGCTGACCCACTTCGCGCCGGTCGCGGACACCCTCGCCGGGGAGCAGCCGGAGATCTTCCCGTTCCTGGGCAGCTACCTCCTCGCCGAGGCGATCGACGCCGCGGGTGCCGACCTCGCCGTCCACGGCCACGCCCACCTCGGCACCGAGCACGGCCTCACCGCCTGCGGGGTACGGGTGCGCAACGTGGCGCAGCCGGTCATCGGACGGGCGTTCGCGCTCTACGAGCTGGAGCCGGCCCCGCGGGCGCCGTAGCCCGCTGCCCCTGGCCGCCGAGGTCGGGCGCCGTAGCCCGCTTGCCCCGGCCGCCGGTGTCGGCGGCCGGGGCAGCGGATACCCCGGTCGGGAGCCCACCTCCCGGCCGGGGCGGCCGGTGACCGGTCAGGCCGCGGAGGCGACCGGGTCACCGGTGAACAGGGCGCGGCGCTCGTCCGCGGTCAGGCCGCCCCAGACGCCGTACGGCTCGCGGGCCGCGAGGGCGTGGCGCCGGCACTCCACCCGGACGTCGCAGCCGGCGCAGACGGCCTTCGCCGCCTCCTCCCGGGCCCGGACGGCGGCCACGGGTTCGTCGGCGGACCCGCCGAAGACGCCGCCGTCCGCGGTGTGGCAGGCCCCGTCGGGCTCACGGCTCCACCGGGGCTGCGGGGCTTCTGACACGTGCGAGAGGTCGGCCACGGCGGTTCCTTCCGATCGGGTTCGCGCTGGCCCCACTCGTCTAACCCCGTCCCGCCGGTTCATGCCTCCGGCCGCTCACGGCCAGCTCACGGCCGCTCCCGGCCGACTCGTCCGGCCGACCGGATGAAGTCCGGCCCGCCTGTGTGGAGAACGGGCCGGACCGGGCAGGCGCGGGGGCATGGTGCAGATCGGATACACGATGATGACGGAGCAGCGGGGCCCGCGCGGCCTCGTCGCCGACCTGGTGCTCGCCGAACGCGCGGGCTTCGACTTCTCGGTGGTCTCGGACCACTACTTCCCGTGGCTGGACGAGCAGGGCCACGCCCCGTACGCGTGGGCGGTCCTGGGCGCGGCGGCGCAGGCCACCTCGCGGATACCGCTGATGACCTACGTGACCTGCCCGACCTTCCGCTACCACCCGGTGGTGGTGGCGCAGAAGGCGGCGACGCTCCAGCTGCTCTCCGAGGGCCGGTTCCGGCTGGGGCTGGGCAGCGGGGAGAACCTCAACGAGCACGTCGTCGGCCGGGGTTGGCCGGCCGCCCAGGTGCGCCAGGAGATGTTCGGGGAGGCGGTGGAGATCATCCGGGCGCTGTTCGAGGGCGGGTACGTGACCCGGCACGGGAAGCACTTCGACGTGGTCGGCGCACGGCTGTGGGACCTTCCGGAGCAACCGCCGCCGATCGGGATGGCGGTGTCCGGGCCCGTGTCCTGCGCGCTCGCGGGGCGGCTCGCCGACGTGGTGATCGCCGTCGAGCCGGACGCCGGGCTGATCTCGGGGTTCGCCGAGCACGGCGGCGCCGGGAAGCCCGCGGTGGGCCAGCTGCCGGTGTGCTGGGACCGCGACCGCGACGAGGCCGTGCGCCGGGCCCACGAACAGTTCCGCTGGTTCGGCGGCGGCTGGAAGGTCAACGCCGACCTGCCGGGGACGGCGGGCTTCGCCGCGGCGAGCCGGTTCGTCCGGCCCGAGGACGTCGCCGAGGCCATCCCGTGCGGCGACAGGGTGGAGGACTTCGTCGAGGCCGTCCGTCCGTTCGTGGACGCCGGTTTCGACGAGGTGGCCCTCGTCCAGGTCGGCGGGGACTCCCAGCCCGCCTTCCTGCGGTGGGCGGAGGAGACGCTGCTGCCGGCCCTGCGCGCGGCGTTCTGACAGCGCCACGGGCAAGGGGGCATGCATCGGCGGTCCGGGGGCAGAAGGGCGGTCACCACTAACCGAGGAGGTCTACACCATGGTCCCGGTCCTTCTGGTCCTTCTGCTCGCACTCATCCTGTTCGGTGCCGGATTCGCCCTGAAGGTGCTCTGGTGGGCGGCGGTCGTCGTGTTCGTGCTGTGGTTGATCGGCTTCGTGGCCCGGGGCACGACCGCGGCCGGCGGGCGGGGCCGCTGGTACCGCTGGTAGCCGCCCGGCACCCCGTGGGCCGCACCGCTGGTGACGGAGCCCGGCGCCCCGTGGGCCGCGACACCGCGGCCTACGGGGCGCCTTCGCCGTCGGCACGTCGGGAGCCTCCGGTCGCGGGACAGCACCGCGCGCTCGGGTTGCGGGCGCGCTAATCCGTTTCCGGAGGCGGCCGCGGGGTTACCTGCGCAGAGTCCCCCGAGTACGAGGAGCATCCATGAACGAGTCCGGACCGGTGAAGAAGATCGTCGACGCCGTCGCCGACGTGGTCGAGCGCGCCACCCCGACCGACCGCCCGGAGGTCCCCGGTGCGCCCGGCGCCGCCTCGCCGGGCGTCGAGGAGCCGACCGAGGTGCACGACCCGCTGCCCCCCAAACCCGACCAGGCGGCTCCGCGGCCGGTGACCGCGACCGGGCGCGACACGGGTGCCGACGCGCGGGTGCGGTCGCAGAGCGGCGCCTTCCTGACCACCGCGCAGGGCGTGCGCCTGCCCGACAGCGACCACTCCCTCAAGGCCGGGCCCCGCGGTCCGGTGCTGCTGCAGGACCACCACCTGCGGGAGAAGATCACCCACTTCGACCACGAGCGCATCCCCGAGCGGGTGGTGCACGCCCGCGGGGCGGCCGCGCACGGCGTCTTCCGCGGGTACGGGAGCGCCGGCGCCGTCTGCAAGGCGGCGTTCCTCGGCGAGGACGTCGAGACGCCGGTGTTCGTCCGGTTCTCCACCGTGCTCGGCTCCCGGGGCTCGGCGGACACCGTCCGTGACACCCGCGGCTTCGCGACGAAGTTCTACACCTCCGAGGGGGTCTTCGACCTCGTCGGCAACAACATCCCGGTGTTCTTCATCCAGGACGCGATCAAGTTCCCCGACGTCGTCCACGCGGCGAAGCCCCACCCCGACCGGGAGATCCCGCAGGCCCAGTCCGCGCACGACACCTTCTGGGACTTCGTCACCCTGCACACCGAGGCCACCCACCACACCCTGTGGAACATGTCGGACCGGGGCATCCCGCGCTCCTTCCGCACCATGGAGGGGTTCGGCGTGCACACCTTCCGCCTGGTGAACGCCGAGGGGGCGAGCACGCTCGTCAAATGGCACTGGAAGCCCAGGCTCGGCGTCCACTCCATGGTCTGGGAGGAGGCGCAGCTGGTCGCCGGGGCGGATCCGGACTTCCACCGCCGGGACCTCGCCGACGCGATCGAGGCGGGCGCGTTCCCGCAGTGGGAGCTCGGCATCCAGACCTTCCCGGACACGCCGGAGCAGACCTTCGAGGGCATCGACCTGCTCGACCCGACCAAGATCGTTCCGGAGGAGCTCGCGCCGGTGCGCCCGGTCGGGCTGCTCACCCTCAACGCCAATCCGACCAACTTCTTCGCCGAGACCGAGCAGGTCGCCTTCCACCCCGGGCACCTGGTGCCGGGGATCGACATCACCGACGACCCGCTGCTGTCGGGCCGCCTGTTCTCGTACCTCGACACCCAGATCACCCGGCTGGGCGGCCCGAACTTCGCCCAGATCCCGATCAACCGCACCCACGCCCCGGTCAACGACATGCTGCGCGACGGCTTCCACCAGGACGCCGTCCACTCGGGCGTCGCGCCGTACAAGCCGAACTCGCTCGACGGCGGCTGCCCGTTCTTCGCCGGCGCCGGGGACCGTCCCTTCATCGAGTACCCGACGCCGGTGGCTCCGGCCACCAAGGTGCGCGAGGCGCCGGCGTCCTTCGCGGACCACTTCGGCCAGCCCCGGCTGTTCTGGGCGAGCATGAGCCCGGTGGAGCGCGAGCACATCATCGCCGCCTACACCTTCGAACTCGGCAAGTGCCACGAACAGGCGATCAAGGAGCGCGGCCTGCGGGTACTGGCCCAAATCGACGGCTACCTGTGCGCGCAGGTGGCGGCCGGTCTCGGCCTGCCGGCGCCCGAGCCCGCCGAACCGCTCGCCCCGGCCCGGCCCAGCCCCGCCCTCTCCCAGGTCGGGCGGACCTGGCCGCTGGACGGGCGGGTCGTCGGGCTGGTCGCGGGCACCGATCACGGCGCGCTGGCGACGGTGCGCCGGGCCGTGCTGGACGCGGACATGGTCCCCCTGGTGATCTCCGCCGCCGGGGGCAGCCTCCGCCCGGAGGGCAACCACGAGCCGCTGGCCGTGCAGCGCACCTTCGCCACCGCCCGCTCGGTGGAGTTCGACGCGCTGGTCCTGGCCGGTGCCCCCGGACCGGCGCCCGAGGGCGAGGCGGCCCGGGACGCCAAGGCGGCCAACCCGCTGCCGGCCGCCTCCCCGGTCGACGCCCGGCTGGTGCTGATGCTGACCGAGGCCTACCGCCACGCCAAGCCGATCCTCGTCCTGGAGGGCGGGCAGGCCGCTCTCCAGGCCGCGGGCATCGCCGCCGACGCCCCGGGCGTCCTCACCGGCGTCCGGCCCGACCAGGCCGTGGACCAGCTCGGCCTGCTGCTCGCCGCCCACCGCGTCTGGGACCGCTTCCCGCCGCCCACCGCCGGCTGACGGAAAGCGTGTGCCGGGGCGGCGTCCGCGAGGGACGGCGCCCCGGCCTTTTAGCGCCGGTGTTTCCGAGCAGACGCCCGGTATGGGCATTCTCAGTCCGCCCGGGGTCCCGTCGCGGCGCTTCGCCCCGGCCCCCGAGAACGTCGCGCTGGCGCGACGGTTCGTGCGCTCGGCGCTGGCCGGCGTACCAGCGGAGACGGTGGACACGGCCGAACTCCTGACCAGCGAACTGGCGGCCAACGCCGTCCTGCACGCGCGCACCGAGTTCGAGGTGCAGGCGTGGGCGCAGGACGGCCGGGTCAACGTGCGGGTCAGCGACGGGCGGCCGGAGGTCGGCCTCGTCCCCCACGACCGCCATCCGTACGCCTCCACCGGACGCGGCCTGGGCCTGGTGGAGGACCTCGCGCCCAGCCACGGCGTCCACAGCGACGCGGAGCGCAAGACGGTCTGGTTCGAGCTGTGGCCCGGGCAGCCGGACCCCCCGGCCTCCGCCTGGGAGACCGTCGCCCCGGTCGGCCCGACCGCGACCGTGACGCTGATCGACGTGCCGTACGCCCTGTACTGGGCGGCGCAGCAGCAGTGGGAGGGCCTGCTGCGGGAGCTGTACCTGGACGGGTGCGCCGAGGAGCGCGTGGTCGTGTCCGCAGCGGACCTGACGGTCGCCCGGGACGCCGGGAACATGATCTGCGAGTGCATGACGGCCTCGGTGCAGCAGGAGACCCCGGACAGTTCGACGCTCTCCGTGCTGGTCGCCTTCCCGGCGGACGGCGCCGAGGCCGTGGCCACCCTGTACCGGGTCCTCGACCAGGCGGAGGCCGCCGCCCAGCAGGGGGCCCTGCTCACCCTCCCGGCACTTCCGCAGATCCGGGCCTTCCGGGAGTGGCTGTTCGACCAGATCACCTCCCAGCTGTCCGGCGCGGACCCCACCGCGTGGACGCTGAACCCCGACGCGCCCAGCGGCACCCCGACCGAGCTGGCCCCGTGGGACGCGAGCGAGGTGGCGGCCGCCACCGAGCCGACGGTCGCGGCCGACGACCTCAACCGGATCATCGCCGTGAACGCCGCCGCGGCGAACCTGCTCGGCTGGTCCCCGCAGGAACTCGTCGGGGAGCGGCTGACCGTCATGATCCCCGAGCACCTGCGCGGCCGGCACGAGGCCGCCTTCACCTCCCTGCTGCTCACCGGCCAGCCCCGCATCCTGGGCCGTTCCGTCCCGCTGCCCGCGCTGCGCCGCGACGGCCGGCTGGTCCCCGTGCGGCTGCGCGTGCAGACCCAGGAGGCGATCGACGGGCGCACGGTGTTCGTCGCCCAGCTCACCGCGCGGACCGGCCCCACCGGCGCCCCGCAGGACCCGCAGGAGCTGCGGAACCTGCACGGCCCGAGGATGGAGCCCGGCCCGGTGAGCCTGCCGACGACCACCAGCAAGTCCCGGCGGGCGAGCATCGAGCGGGCCGCCCTGGACCGCCTCGCCCTGCTGGCCGACACCGGCCTGGCGCTCAGCAGCACCCTGAACCTGCACGAACGGCTGCACCGGGTCTGCCAGGTGCTGACCCAGCGGCTGGCCGACTGGTGCGTGGCGGACCTCCTGGACGACACGGCCGGCCGGGTGGAGCGGGTCTGCGTGGTCCACGGCGACCCGCGGATGCCCATGCCCGAGGGCCTGCTCGGCCGGCTCCCCCCGCTGGCCGAGGACACCCAGGGCTCCCTGCCGCGCGTGATGCGCGGCGCGGGCCCCCTGCTGGTCACCGACTTCGCGCCGCCGGAGCGGGCCCAGAGCGCCCTGGAGGCCCGGCAGCTGGACATGTTCGAGCGGCTGGAGGCGAGCAGCGCCATCGTGGCCCCGCTGCGGGCCCGCCGGGAGGTCCTCGGCGCG
Organism: Kitasatospora sp. Xyl93; assembly: GCF_055383135.1. Taxonomy (NCBI): domain Bacteria; kingdom Bacillati; phylum Actinomycetota; class Actinomycetes; order Kitasatosporales; family Streptomycetaceae; genus Kitasatospora; species Kitasatospora sp. Xyl93. The sequence continues at coordinate 35,323 of NZ_AP029186.1, forward strand.
CTGACGCTGGTGCGCACCCGCGACGAGTACCCGTTCACCGGCGACGACGTGCTGCTGGTGGCGGAACTCGTCCGCGGGATCGCCCTCGGGGTGGACAACGCCCGGCTGCACCAGCACACCCGGCGCACCGCCGAGCGCCTCCAGCGCGCCCTGCTGCCGGACGTGCCCCCGGTCGCCAACCTGGACCTGGTGGCCCGCTACGCCCCGTCCAGCACCACCGCCGAGATCGGCGGGGACTGGTACGACGCCTTCGTCCTGCCCACGGACGACCTGGTGCTGGTCATCGGCGACGTGGCGGGCCACGACCTGCGGGCCGCCGTGGCGATGAGCGCCCTGCGCAACATGCTGCGCGGGATCGCCGTCGACCGCCGGGAGCCGCCCGGCGAGGTGCTGCGCCAGCTGGACCGGGCGAGCACCACCCTCACCCCGCAGTCCACCGCCACCTGCGTGTACGCGCTGGTCAAGGGCGGTGAGTCGGGCCCCTGGGAGCTGCACCACTCCTCCGCCGGCCACCTGCCGCCGCTGCTCACCACCGAGGACGGCGGGACCCGCTACCTGGACGGGGCCGCGGGCCTGCTGCTCGGCATGGACGCCGACACGCCCCGGCCCACGGCCCGGGAGCCCCTGGCGCCCGGTTCCACCCTGCTGCTGTACACCGACGGCCTGATCGAGCGCCGCGGGCAGTCCCTCGACGACGCCATGGACCGGCTGCGCCGGCACACCGCCGCCCTCGCCCGGGCGCCCCTGCACGTGTTCTGCGACGAGCTGGTCATCGCCCTCGGTGCGGAGAGCGACGACGACATCGCCCTGCTCGCCGTGCGCGTCGCGCCGCCCGGCTGACCGCGCCGCGAGCCGCCCGCCGCCCGGCACCGGAGCGGTGCCGGGCGGGGGCTGGGATCAGGCGCCGCCGGTCAGGCGCGGGGCAGCCCGGGGGCGTCGAACTCGACCCAGATCGACTTGCCCCGGGCGTGCGGTTCGGCGCCCCAGCGATCGGCGATCCGCTCCACGATGAACAGCCCGTGGCCGCCGGGAACGGCGGGCACGTGCGGGCGCCGCAGCTCGGGCAGCGTCGGGCTGCGGTCGCTGACCTCGACCCGCAGGCGCGCCTGGGTGACGTCCAGGACCAGTTCCAGCGGGCCGTCCCCGTGCAGCATGGCGTTCGCGACGAGCTCCGCGACCACCAGGACCACGTCGGCGGCGAACTCCGGTGCGGGCGCGTACCAGTCCGCGAGCGCCTCGGTGGCGCAGGCCCGGGCGCGGGCGACCGGCGTCGGCATCCCGACGAGCGTCAGCCGTCTGCGCTGGACTCCGGGCGGCCGGGCCGGCCCGGGCGGCCGCGGGTCACCGTCCAGGGTGCCCCGACTCATCGTCATGTGAGGGTTCCCCTTCGGATCGACGGCGGTTCGCAAGCTCGGTTTCCCCGTGCCTCCCGGATTATGCCTCGTTCCCCCGACACCGCCGGCGGCCGGCGGATCGGGGAGGGACGAGGCCCGGGTCCCGGTCAGGACTCCAGCGCCGATGCGACGGAGCCGTGGAGGGAGAACACCGTTCGCGCGCCGGTCAGTTCGAGGACGCGCATGACGGTGGGCGGCACCGCGGCCAGCCGCAGCCGCAGGCCCTCCCGCTCCGCTTCGGCACGGATCCGGAGCAGGAGGTTCAGGCCGGAGGAGTCGCAGAACGCCACGCCGGCCAGGTCGACGACGATCACCGGCGGACGCCGCGCGAGGAGACCGGTGAGCGCGGCGGCCACCGGCGCGAGCGTCTCGATGTCGAGATCGCCCGCCAGCGCGCACACCACCGCCCCGCCGCCCACGGTCCGGGTCTCCACCGCCGCCTCCGGACGGGGCGGCGGGACCGCGAAGGCCAGGTCTCCGGCGTCGTGGTCGGAAGGCGTCATCGTCGTCCCCTCGGTGTCGGATGCCCTCCGACTCTAGGCAGGTCAGGGCGGTGGCGCAACGGACCGGGCGGTCGCGCCGGTGCACCGGGGGTCCTCCCCCGGCGGGCGCCCGGTCAGTCGTCCTCCAGCCCCTCGCGCAGGCGCCGCAGGGTGCGCGAGAGCAGCCGGGAGACGTGCATCTGCGACACCCCCAGGCGCTCACCGATCTGCGACTGGGTCAGGTCCTCGCAGAAGCGCATCGAGAGGATCAGCCGCTCGCGCTCCGGCAGGGCGGCGACCAGCGGCTTGAGCGCCACCAGGTCCTCGACCTTGGAGAGGTCCCGGTCCTCCTCCCCGAACCGCCTGCCCAGCGACCCCGGCCCCTCGTCGTCCTCCGCACCCCCGAGGTCCAGGGAGCCCGCCGTGTGGCCGTTCGAGGCGGTCAGCCCCTCCACCACCTCCTCCTCGGACAGCTGCAGGTGCCCGGCCAGCTCGGCCACCGTCGGCGCCCGGTCCAGCTCCTGCGCCAACCGCTCCTGCGCCTTGGCCAGCACGATCCGCAGTTCCTGGAGGCGGCGCGGCACGTGGACGGCCCAGGTGGTGTCCCGGAAGTGCCGGCGGATCTCCCCCAGCACCGTCGGCAGCGCGAACGTGGTGAACTCCACACCGAGGTCCGGATCGAACCGGTCGATCGCCTTGATCAGGCCCACCGCCCCGACCTGCAGCAGGTCCTCCTGCGGCTCGCGGTGCGCGGTGAAGCGGCGGATCGCGAACCTGACCAGGGACAGGTTCATCTCCACCAGGGTGGACCGGACGTACGAGTACTCCCGGGTGCCCTCCTCCAGGGTGGCGAGCCGGCGCAGCAGGACCCGGCTCAACTCCCGGGCATCGGCCGGCGCCACCTCCCGCAGATCCCGCTCCTGCGCCAGCTCCGGCGGCAGCAGCTCACGCAGCTCCGCCGTGGAGGGCAGGGGCGCGGGGGTGGTGACGAGCGGTTCGCGAGTGGTCACGGCCATCGGGGTCCCTTCGTCGTTTCGGTATGACGCAACGCCCGCTACCCCGGTTCGGCCGATCGATGCGGCCACCGGGCGTGAAGATTCCGAAAAGGAGGTTCGTACACTTCGGGTGCGCCGCGGATCCGCCCAGGCTAACGCGCCGGACCGCCGGGTCCAACGCGGCGACCAGTCGTTTCGGCGTGGCCGGGAGCTGGGATAGCCTCCGGAGGGGATCCCACCCCCTTTGCGACCACGGACCGTTCCGTGGTGCCCACGACCGGATGCGGGCCGGCGGCCCGGCGTTCTACGGAGGCGACGTTTCGATGGCTGGCCCGACCCTGCCCCCCGACTCGCAGCACCGCTCGCAGAACGGGCCGGGCACCGCGCTGGTGAACGAGGCGGAACTGCGGCAGCTGCTGGCCGGGTTGACGGCCGTACGGGACGGCGACTTCAGCACCGAGCTGCCCGACGACGCGGAGGGGCTGCTGGGCGAGATAGCCACCGTGTTCAACGGGATGGTCGACCAGCTGTCGCACTTCACCTCGGAGGTGACCCGGGTGGCCCGCGAGGTCGGCACCGAGGGCCGCCTCGGCGGCCAGGCGCAGGTGCCGGGCGTCTCGGGCACCTGGGCGGACCTCACCGACTCGGTCAACGCGATGGCCGGGAACCTGACCTGGCAGGTGCGCAACATCGCCCAGGTGACCACGGCGGTGGCGCGCGGCGACCTCACCCAGAAGATCGAGGTCGACGCCCAGGGCGAGATCCTGGAGCTCAAGGACACCGTCAACACGATGGTCGACCAGCTGTCCTCGTTCGCCGGAGAGGTGACCCGGGTGGCCCGCGAGGTCGGCACCGAGGGCCGGCTCGGCGGCCAGGCCAAGGTCGAGGGCGTCTCGGGGACGTGGCGCGACCTGACGGACTCGGTGAACTCCATGGCCGGCAACCTCACCGGGCAGGTCCGCGCCATCGCCCAGGTCGCCACCGCCGTCGCCGAGGGCGACCTCACCCAGAAGATCACGGTCACCGCCCGCGGCGAGATCCTGGAGCTCAAGACCACCATCAACACCATGGTCGACCAGCTGTCCTCGTTCGCCGACGAGGTGACCCGGGTGGCCCGCGAGGTCGGCACCGAGGGCCGGCTCGGCGGCCAGGCCCGGGTCGAGGGCGTCTCCGGCACCTGGAAGCGGCTCACCGCCAACGTCAACGAGCTGGCCGGCAACCTCACCCGGCAGGTCCGCGCCATCGCCGAGGTCACCGGCGCCGTCACCGCCGGGGACCTGACCCGCTCGATCACCGTGGACGCCTCCGGCGAGGTCGCCGACCTCAAGGACAACATCAACGCCATGGTGGAGTCACTGCGCCAGACCACCCGCGCCAACGAGGAACAGGACTGGCTGAAGACCAACCTCGCCCGCTTCTCGGCCCTGATGCAGGGCCGGCGGGACCTCTCGGTCGTCGCCGAGTCCGTGATGGACGAACTCGCCCCGCTGGTGGGCGGGCAGTGCGGCGCCTTCTACCTCGCCGAGGAGGGCCCCGAGGGAACGGTGCTGCGGCTCGTCGGCTCCTACGCGTTCCCCGACGGCGAGCGCCCGACCAGCTTCCGCCTCGGCGAGTCCTTCGTCGGCCAGGCCGCCCGCAGCCGGCGCACCATCGCCGTCGACTCCCTGCCGCCGGACTACCTGGCCGCCTCCTCGGGCCTGGGGCGCACCGAGTCGCTGTCGCTGATCGTGCTGCCGATCGTCGTCGAGGAACAGGTGCTCGGCGTCATCGAACTGGCCTCCGTCCGGCCGTTCACCCAGGTCCACCGGGACTTCCTGGAGCAGCTGCTGGAGACCATCGGCGTCAACGTCAACACCATCATCGCCAACGCCCGCACCGACGAGCTGCTCGGCGAGTCCCAGCGCCTCACCGCCGAACTCCAGGCCCGTTCGGAGGAGTTGCAGGCGCGCCAGGAGGAGCTCCAGGCCTCCAACGCCGAGCTGGAGGAGAAGGCGGAGCTGCTGGCGACGCAGAACCACGACATCGAGGCCAAGAACCTGGAGATCGAACAGGCCCGCCAGGAGCTGGAGGAACGCGCCCACCAGCTGTCCCTCGCCTCCAAGTACAAGTCCGAGTTCCTGGCCAACATGAGCCACGAGCTGCGCACCCCGCTCAACAGCCTGCTCATCCTGGCCCAGTTGCTGGCCCAGAACCCCACCCGGAACCTGACCGCCAAGCAGGTCGAGTACGCCGGGATCATCCACTCCGCCGGCTCCGACCTGCTCCAGCTCATCAACGACATCCTCGACCTCTCCAAGGTCGAGGCCGGGAAGATGGACCTCAACGTCGAGGACGTGCCGCTGCAGTCGCTGCTCGACTACGTGGAGGCCACCTTCCGCCCGATGACCGGGCAGAAGAACCTCGCCTTCGCGGTCCGCACGGCCAGCCGGGTGCCGTCCGAACTCCGCACGGACGACTACCGGTTGCGCCAGGTGCTGCGCAACCTGCTGTCCAACGCCGTGAAGTTCACCGAGCAGGGCCGGGTCGAGCTGCGGATCGAGCCCGCCGACGAGGACGCCGTCCCCGACGGGGTGCGCCGCGACGGGCCGGTGCTCGCCTTCCACGTCACCGACACCGGCATCGGCATCGCCCCGCAGCACCTGGAGACCGTCTTCGGAGCGTTCCAGCAGGCCGACGGGACCACCAGCCGCAAGTACGGCGGGACCGGGCTCGGGCTGTCGATCAGCCGTGAGATCGCCTTCCTGCTCGGCGGCGCCATCACCGTGGAGAGCACCCTCGGCCGGGGCAGCACCTTCACCCTCTACCTGCCCGCCGAGCCCGCCGGTCTCCCCGCCGGCGGCCCCGGCGCCGCGCTCCAGTCGGCCGAACACACGGCCGCGCTGCCCTCGCAGGACGCCGGACACCACTCGGATCACCCCGCCGCCGGCCGGCCGCGTCGCCTGCTCGTGGTGGAGGGCCGCCCGAACGGCCTGCTCTCCCTGGTCGCGGAGAACGCCGTCGCGGACCTCGCCCGCTACTCCGGTACGCAGCGGCCGGTGGAGATCGTCGCCGCGGTCGGCGCGCAGGAGGCCGCCACGGCCCTGGCCACCGCGCCGTGCCACTGCGTCGTCCTGGAGCTGGGCCTGCCCGACGGAACCTCCACGACCCTGCTGAAGGAGATGGAGGGCGACCCGGCCCTGTACACCGTCCCGGTGCTGGCCCACGACAACCGGGGCGTCGTCCCGGAGCACGAGCAGGCCGTCCGCCGCGCGGGCGAACGGCCGCTGGAAGTCCTCTCCAGCCTCGACGAGTTGCGCGAGCGCATCGCCCTGCACATGAGCGCCGACCGGCCCGGGAGCGTCGTCCAGCTGGTCCGCGGAACGGACCGCGAGTCCTCCTGGAACCCCGGCGCCGACCGGGCGCTCTCCGGCCGCACCGCGCTGGTCGTCGACGACGACGACCGCAACCTCTACGCGATCACCAGCATCCTGGAACTGCACGGCATGCACGTCCTCCAGGCCGAGAACGGGCGGGCCGCCCTGGAGGCGCTCGCCGTGCACCCGGGGATCGACGTGATCCTGATGGACGTGATGATGCCGGAGATGGACGGCTACTCCGCGACCGCGGCGATCCGCGCCATGCCGGAGCACGAGGGACTGCCGATCATCGCGGTGACCGCCAAGGCCATGGTCGGTGACCGGGAGAAGAGCCTCGCCTCGGGAGCCAGCGACTACATCACCAAGCCGGTCGACGCCGACGAGGTGATCAGCCGGATCAGGCGTCACCTCACCGTCTAGCACCGGCGCGCCCGCCCGCGTCACCCCACCATCCGTCACGAGCCGCCGCACCCCAGGAGTCCCGACCGTGCACCAGCCTCCGGAGCAGTCCGCCGCCGGCCAGCGCCCGTCGACCGGACCGACCGCCGGCGACGCCGGCGCCGGGCCCCCGGGCGTTCCCGCCACGCCGGGAGCGCCGCCGGCCCGGCAGTCGGAGCGCGAGGCGACGGCGGTCGGCCGGCTCGCCGGCACGGTGGAGCGGCTGCGGCTGGAACTGGACCGCGCCGAGGCCCACGCGGCGGGCCGCGCGGTCGTCGAGATGGCCGTCGGCGTGCTCGTCGAGCGGCTGCGGTGCGGCCCCACCGAGGCGGCGCGGCAGCTGGAGAGCCTCGCCGAGCGGTCCGGGACCTCGACCCTGGCCTTCGCCGCCGACCTCGTCAACCAGTCCGCGGCGGACGAGATATCCGCGCTCGCCCGCGGCTTCGTGGCCGGTGCCGCCGAGCCGTCGGCCGACGCCCCGCCGGCGGAGCCGGTCTCCGTCCGCCTCCGCAGCACCGAGGCGGACGCGCTCGCCGGCGACGCGGCGGCGGCCGCGCGGTCCATGCTGGAGCACGCGCTGCGGCCGCTCGGCGCGGCCGCCGTCGCCATCTGGGCGGCGCACCCCGACCTCTCGCTCTCGCTGGCCGGCAGTGCCGGCTTCCCCGAGGAGGAGGCCAGCCGCTGGCGGCACGTGCCCCCGGGCGTCCCGACCCCGGCCCGCAGGGCGCTGGACGAGCGCTCGGCCGTCGGCTACCCGACGCTCGCCGACGCCTCGCTCCCGTCGATCGGCCAGCACGAGGTCCGGGGCGGTCGGCTGGCCGTTCCGGCCGGCACCGGCGGCCGGCTCATCGGGGTCCTGGAGATCTGCTGGCACGACGCCCTGCCCGAGCAGTCCCAGTCGCTCCAGCGGCAGTTCGAGGCGCTCGCGCAGCTGGCGGCCGCGACCCTGGAGACCTGGAGCGGCCAGGAACCGCCCGGTCCCGAGCCGGACGACCGGCAGTTCGGTGAACTGCGGCAGCTGGTCGACGGCCTGCTCGACCCGTGCCTGGTCCTGCGGCTGTCCCCCGACGACGACCACCTCCCCCGGTTCCTGATCCGGCACGTCAATCCCGCCTTCGTCGACTTCGCCGGCCGGCCCACCGGCGCCATCGTGGGCACCCGGCTGCTGGAGGCGTACCCGCTGGCCGCCGAGCCCGGCGGGCTGGCGGAGAAGGTCGAGCACGTCTTCGCCACCGGGGAGCCCTTCCGCACCCACGACATGCACCTCGCCGCCCTGGTCGACGGCGTGCCGCTGACCACTCGGGCCCAGGTGAGCATCAGCCGGCACGGCACCCACCTGGCGGTGGTGTGGCGCCTCGGGGACGGCACCCCGAGGGTCGCCCGGCTGCTGCAGCACGCCCAGCGGCTCGGCCGGATCGGCGGCTTCGAGGAGAACCTGGGAACGCGTCAGATCGCCTGGAACGAGACCCTGTTCGAGCTGCACGGGCTGCCGCCCGGCGCGTCGCCGATCCCCCTGGACCAGCTGGCCGAGCACGCCCACCCGGACGACCGGCACACCATCGGCCGGTTCCTGCGCACCCTGCTGCACCACCGGCGGCCGGCCTCCACCGCCTTCCGCCTCCTGCGGCCCGACGGGGTCACCCGCCACATCCGGGTGGTGGCGGAGCCGGTGCCCGCCCCGGACAGCAGCCCGCACATCGTCCGCGGCGCCTACCAGGACATCTCCGCCCAGCACTGGACGGAGGTCGCCCTGGCCGCGACCCGCGACCAGCTGGCCCAGAGCGAGCAGCAGGCGGCGGAGCGCAGCCGGCTCGCGCTCCAGCTCCAGCACGCCATCATGCCGCCCGCCCGCGGCCCGCTGGACCTGCACGACCTGCACGTGGCCGTGCGCTACCGTCCGGCGGAGAAGGACCACCTGGTGGGCGGCGACTGGTACGACGCGCTGACGCTGCCCTCCGGGGACGTCATGCTGTGCGTGGGCGACGTCTCCGGGCACGGCATCGAGGCCGCCACCGGCATGGTCGCCCTGCGCAACGCGCTGCGCGGACTGGCCGCCACCGGCGCGGGACCGGCCCAGCTGCTGAGCTGGCTCAACAGCGTCACCCACCACCTCACCGACAACGTCACCGCCACCGCGGTCTGCGGCCTGTACGAGCCCGGGAGCGGCAGGCTCCGCTGGGCCCGGGCCGGGCACCCGCCGCCGGTCCTGCTGCGCGGCGGGCGAGCGGCCGCCCTCCCGCAGCTGGGCGGCATCCTGCTCGGCGCCCTGGACCAGGCGGACTACGAGGAGGGGGAGTTCGTGCTGGAGGCGGGCGACACCCTGGTGATGTACACCGACGGGCTGATCGAGCGCCGCGACGAGTCCCTCCAGGCCTCGCTGACCAATCTGACCGGCCTCGTCGAACAGGCGCACCGCGGCGCGGCCGCGGGCGTCGACGGGCTCCAGGACCAGCTGGACCACCTGCTGCGGTACAGCAGCGCGGACACCGACGACGACACCTGCCTGGTCGGGGTGGCGGTCCGGTAGGCCCGCTCCGGGCGGGCCCACCGGGACCGGACGGACTGGACGGTCAGGAGGTGACCGGCGGGCGGTACACGGTCAGCGCCGCCGGGTTCTTGGACAGCCGCAGGGCGCCGCGGGCGGGGACGCTCTCGCCGTCGACGGCGATCCGGTCGGCGTCGCCGAGGAAGTCCAGGTCCAGGACGCGCAGCCGGGCGGTCCGGTAGACCCGGGAGCGGTGCAGGGTGCCGGACAGGAAGGCGGCGGCGAGGCGGGTGCGGGCGAAGGGCCTGCCGCCGTCGACGACGCGGACGTCGAGCTTCCCGTCGGCCAGGGCGGCCCGGTGGGTGGGCGCGAAGCCCGCCGGTTCGTACGCCCCGTTGCCGGCGAACAGCAGCCACACCCGGTGCGGGCGGCCCCCGGCGTGCACGGTGACCGGTTCGGCGGTCGGCAGCAGCTTGGCGACGGCCACCGCGAGGGCCGGCCACTTGCCGATGCGCTTCTCCAACTTCTCCCGCTGGTGGACGAGTTCGGGGTAGATGCCGAGGCTGAAGGTGTTGACGAAGGTGCGCGACCCGGTGTGGTCGACGGCCAGTCCGAGGTCCACGCCGACCGCGGTGCCGGCCTCGACGGCCGTGGCGGTGTCCTGGTGGGTGGTGGTGCCGAGGTCGAGCGCGAAGTGGTTGAGGGTGCCGCCGGGGAAGACCGCCAGCGGCAGCTTGCGGTCGACGGCCAGGCCGGCGGCCAGGTTGACGCTGCCGTCGCCGCCGCACACCCCGAGCGCGCCGCCGTCGCGGGCCGCCCGGTCGGCGGCCTCGGTCAGCAGTTCGGCCAGGTCGTCCTCGGGCCCGCACACCCGGACGTCCGCCTCGGGCAGCAGGCCGCGCAGGGTGTCGGCCGTCTCCTCGGGGCCGGTGGCCGTCATGGAGCCGTTGCCCGAGCCGGAGTTGACCACCACGGACAGGCCCCGGCCGCGCGGCAGGGCCGGTGCCGGGAAGGCGGCGGGGGCGGCGGGCGGCGGCGCGTCGGACGAACGGGGCCACCAGCGCAGCGTGGTGGCGGCGGCCGCCGTTCCGAGGGCCGCGCCCGCGAGGACGTCGCCCGGGTAGTGCACCCCGGTGTAGACGCGGGAGAGCGCCACCGCCGCCGCGACCGGGGCGACGGCCGCGCCCAGCAGCGGGGACTCGATCGCCACGCCGGTGGCGAAGGCCGCCGCGGAGGCGGAGTGGCCGGACGGGAAGGAGGTGGTGACGGGCTGGCGCAGCAGCCGTCGCACCGACGGCACGCCGTCCAGCACCGGTCGGGGCCGGCGGGTGGCGTGTTTGGCCACGGTGTTGGCGGTGGCCGAGGCGATCGCGAGCGAGCCGAGTCCGCGCAGGGCGGCGCGCCGGCCGCGGCGTCCGCCGACCGCGCCGAGGAGGGCGGCGGCGCCCGTCCAGAGCACTCCGTGGTCGGCGGCCCGGCTCAGCGCCCGCAGCCACGGACCGGTCCCGTGCAGCCGGGCGGCGGCGATGCGGTCGAACAGGGCCCGGTCGATGGCGTCGAGTCGTGAGGTCCCCAGTCGTGTCATCCGACGAGCCTAATGGGGTTCGGTGCTGCGGGGCGGGAAGGCGGCCCGCCGGTGTGTCACACGAACGGCGGCGGGCCGGGCCCGCGGCGCGGGCGGGCGTGCCGCGGGCCGGGGCGAGGGGACGGAGCGGGGCGAGGCCGGGATCAGGCCCCGTCGGTGGAGGCGGCCAGCAGTCTGGTCACCGAGCCGTCGTCCCCGACGACGTCGCGCAGGTGCCGGAAGCCGAGCCGGCGGCACATCGTCAGACTCGGGGTGTTCTCGGCGCCGACCATGCCGTAGACCTCCTTGAGCCCCAGCTCGTCGCGGGCGTAGCGGATCAGTCCGCGCACCACCTCGCCGCCCAGGCCGCGGCCCCAGAACTCCGGGGCCAGCGCGGTGACCAGCTCGTGGCCGTCGACGTTCCCGGTGCGCTTGACCTCGGCGTGGCCGGCGTACGCCCCGTCCAGCCAGATGCCCCAGACGTCGAAGAGGTTCTGCGGGTAGACGTCGGACAGGATCGCGCGGAACAGGGTGCGGATGTCCGGCTCGGGAACGAGGTCCTGGCCCATCCAGCGGCACACCTCCGCGTTGCGGAGCAGGGAGACGAAGGCGTCCTCGTCCTCGGGCCGGTAGGGGATGAACTCCAGGTGCTCGGTGCGCAGCGGAGGGGTCATGGTGCTCTCCTCGGGGTGGTGGCGGCTCGGTGCTGCGGTGGTGCGGGGGCGGTGCGGTGGTGCGGTGGCCGGGAGGGGCCGCCGGTCGGCGCGGGTGCGACCGGCGGCCCCTCACGGTGGCGGTCAGGCCCCGGCCTTCTCCATGCGCTCGCGCAGGCTCTTCGGGCGCATGTCGGTCCACACCTCGTCGACGTAGGCGGTGCACTCGGCCTCGGTGCCCTCGGTGCCGACGGGCTGCCAGCCGGCCGGTACCTCCAGGTCGGCAGGCCAGAGGGAGTACTGCTCCTCGTCGTTGCGCAGCACCTGGTAGCGGGTGTTCTCGTCCATGTCGGTCTCCTTCGTCATCGTCGGTGAGGTCGTGTCGGTCGGTCGGTCGGTCGTGGCGGGTGAGGGTTCGCTCACCGTCCTTCCCGGGCGTGCCGGGCGATCCACCGCAGGGCGGCGGCGAAGTCCTCGGCGGCCCGGCGGACGGCCTCGGTGGTGTGGACGGCGGGCCGGTGGTGCCAGGTGAAGGCGAGGCGTCCGTGCTGGGCCGCGCCGACCACCTCCAGCGGGTGGGAGCCGCCGTCCCGGGGGTCGTGGTCCTGGCCGAAGGAGCCGAGTTCGGCGCGGACCAGGCCGTCTGCGGCACTCTCGGGCCGCGAGTCCCACTGGCCGAGGTAGTTGAAGACCACCTGGCCGTGCCCGCCGGCGGCGAGCCGCTCGCGGACCTCGGCGCTGCCGAAGGTCCGCAGGGCGCCGAAGCCCAGGCCGTTGCCGGGCACCGCGCGCAGCTGCCGGCGGACGGTCTTCACCAGGGCGCGCCAGTCGCGGTCCGGGCCGAGGTCCGCGGGGTCGGGGACGTCGAAGGCGACGGGGTGGACGGTGGTGAACCAGCCGACCGTACGGGACAGGTCGACGCCGTCGAGCAGGTCCTCCCGGCCGTGCCCCTCCAGGTCGAGGGCGACCCGCGGCCGGCCGCTCCAGCGGGCCAGGGCGAGGGCGAGGGCGGCCAGCAGCACGTCGTTGACCCGGGTGCGGTAGGCGGCGGGGGCGGCGCGCAGCAGCGCCTCGGTGTCCGCCTCGTCGAGTTCGACGGTGACCGCCGCGCTCCCGCCGTCGCCGGGGCCGGCCGGGCCGCCCGGCAGGGCCGCACGGGCACCCACCGCCTGCTCCCAGTACGGGAGTTCGTGGTCCAGGCCGCCCTCGGCGACATGCGCCGCGAGCCGGTGCGCCCAGTCCCGGAAGGAGGTGGTGCGCTCCCCCAGGGTGATCGCCCCACCGCGGACGGCCTGCCGGTGGGCGCTGTCCAGGTCGTCGCGCAGCACCCGCCAGGAGACGGCGTCGACGACCAGGTGGTGGGCGACCAGGAGCAGCAGTGCCGGGTGGTCGGGGTGGCCGGTGAACAGGGCGGCGCGCAGCAGCGGTCCGTGGGCGAGGTCGAAGCCGGCGTGCAGTTCGTCGGCGGCCTTGGCCATGGCCGCGTCGGCGGCCTCGGTGTCCTGGCCGGTCAGGTCGTAGCGGGACAGGAGGTCCTCGACGGGGGCGGGCGGCGGGTTGAACTGGTGCCAGCCGGCCTCGTCGCGGGTGAAGCGCATCCGCAGGCCGTCGTGGTGCTCCAGCAGGGCATAGAGGGCGGCGCGCAGCGCCCGGGGGTCGGGGTCGGCGGTGAGTTCGAGCAGGGTGGACTGGTTGAAGTGGTGGTGGGCGGCGCGCGGGGTGGTGAGGAACCACTCCTGGATGGGGGTGAGCGGTACGTCGCCGGTCACCGGGCCGTCGTCCGCGGGTTCGGCGGCGGTGCGGACGACGGTGGCCAGTGCGGCGACGGTCTGGTGGCTGAACAGGTCCCGGGTGGCCAGGTGGAGGCCGTCCCGGCGCAGCCGGGAGACCACCTGCATGCTGAGGATGGAGTCGCCGCCGAGCAGGAAGAAGTTGTCGTCGGCGCCGACCTGGTCGAGGCCGAGGACGTCCGCCCAGATCCGGGCGATCCGGCGTTCGAGGTCGGTCTCCGGGGCCCGGCCGGGGCCGGCCGGGGCCTGGGCCGGGCCGGGGTCGGGCAGGGCCCGCCGGTCGAGCTTGCCGTTGGGGGTGAGCGGGAGCCGGTCCACCGCGACGAAGGCCGAGGGGACGAGCTGCGGTGGCAGGAACTCGCCGAGATGGAGCCGGAGTTCGAGGGCGGGTGCGCCGGCGGCGGGGTCCGCGGGGACGACGTAGCCGACGAGCCGGCCGCCGGAGGGGCCGTCGGTGCGGACGGTGACGGCGGCGTCGCGCACCAGGGGGCTGCGGCGCAGGGCGCTCTCGATCTCCCCCGGTTCGATCCGGTGGCCGCGCAGCTTGACCTGTTCGTCGGCGCGTCCGGCGAAGCGCAGCACGCCGTCGGCCTCGCGGCGGGCGAGGTCGCCGGTGCGGTACATCCGCTCGCCGGGCGGGCCGTACGGGTCGGGCAGGAAGCGCTGGGCGGTGAGGCCCGGGCGGCCGAGGTAGCCGCGGGCGAGGCCGGGGCCGGCCAGGTAGAGCTCGCCGGTGATGCCGGGCGGTACCGGCCGCAGGGCGGTGTCCAGGACGTAGGCGCGGGTGGCGCCGCTGGGGCGGCCGATGGCGGGGCTGCCGGTGCCGGGGGCGAGCGGGCCGGTCCAGGTGGCGACGACGGTGGCCTCGGTGGGGCCGTAGGAGTTGATCATCCGTCGGCCGGGGGCCCAGGTGTCGACCAGGTCGGCGGGGCAGGCCTCGGCGCCCACCACCAGGGTGCGCAGCCCGGGCAGGGCGGCGGCCGTCCCCGGTTCCACGGTGGCGAGGGCCGCCGGGGGGATCAGGGTGTGGCTGATCCGGCGTGCGGTCAGCACCTCGGCGAGCCGTTCGCCGACCAGCGGGCCCTGCTCGCCGGTGACCAGGGCGGCTCCGGAGAGCAGGGAGATGCACAGCTCCAGTACGGAGGCGTCGAAGCTGGGCGAGGCGAACTGGAGGACCCGGTCGCCGGGGCCGACGGCGTACTGCTCGGCGGCGGCCGCCGCGAAGACGGCGAGGCCGGCGTGGGTGACCAGGACGCCCTTGGGGGTGCCGGTGGAGCCGGAGGTGTAGATCGCGTAGGCGGGGTGGGCGGGGGTGAGCGGGGCGCGGCGGTCGGCGTCGGTGGGCGGGGTGTCCGGTCCTTCGGCGGCCCAGACCCGGGCCGGGTCGTCGAGCACCAGGTGGGCGCCGGCGTCGCGGACCATGAACTCCCGGCGGGGTGCCGGGTAGTCCGGGTCGACCGGGAGGAAGGCGCCGCCGGCCTTGGTGACGGCGAGCTGGGCGACCGTCATGGCGGCCGAGCGGGGCAGGGCGAGGGCGACCAGCCGCTCCGGTCCGACGCCGCGCCCGATCAGGTGGTGGGCCAGCCGGTTGGCGGCCCGGTCCAGTTCGGCGTAGGAGAGCGTCCGGTCGCCGTCGAGCAGCGCCGGCGCCTCGGGGGTGGCGGCGGCCCGGCGCTCGAACAGCTCGGACAGGGTCGCCTCGGGCACCGGGCGCAAGCCCCCGGCCGGTTCGGCGGCGGGCTCCTCCGCCCCGGCCAGCGGCAGCGCGCCGACGGCGCATCCCGGATCCCGGGCGACGGCGGTCAGCAGGGTGGTGAGCTGGGCCGCCATCCGTTCGACGGTGGCCGGGTCGAACAGGTCGGTGCTGTAGGTGACCAAGCCGTGCAGCGCGCCGTCCGCGGCCTCGACGAACTCCAGCACGAGGTCGAAGACCGTCCGGAGGGTGTCGGTCTCGATGCCGGTCACGTCGAGGCCCGGCAGGTCGACTTCGCCGGACGGGGCGTTCTGGAGCACCACGTGGACCTGGAAGAGCGGGCTGCGGCTGGTGTCGCGCTCCGGCTGGACCGCGTCGACCACCTTCTCGAAGGGCACGTCCTGGTGGGCGAAGGCGTCCAGGACGGTCTGCCGCACCTCGCCGAGGAGGGCGTCGAAGGGCTGCCCGGGCTCGACCCGGGAGCGCAGCACCAGGGTGTTGACGAAGAATCCGACCAGCTGCTGGACCTCGGGCCGGTGGCGGCCGGAGGTGATGGTGCCGACGGCGATGTCGGTGTCCCCGGCGAGCCGGGCCAGGTAGGCCTGGGCGGCGGCGACCAGGGTGGTGAACAGGGTGGCGCCGCGTTCCCGGCCGACCTCGGCCAGCCGGCGGGCGGTGTCGGCGGGCAGCTCCAGCCGGACGGTGGCGCCGTTGCCGGTGCGCACCGCGGGCCGGGGCCGGTCGGTGGGCAGCCGCAGGGGTGCCAGGCCGGCCAGTCGGCTCCTCCAGTAGTCGAGTTGCCCGTCGGCGGTGGCCCCGTCGGTGCGCTGCCAGTGGGCGTAGTCGGCGTACTGCACCGGCAGCGGCGCCAACGGGGCCTGCGCGGTGCCGAGTTCGGCGCGGTAGAGGTGGGCGAGGTCGGCGAGCAGCACGCCGGTGGACCACCCGTCGGTGACCATGTGGTGCAGGGTCAGCGCGAGCGCGTGGTCGCCGTCGGACAGCCGGACCAGCGCGGCGCGCAGCAGCGGTCCGCGGCGCAGGTCGAAGGGGCGGGCGCGTTCGGCGGCGAGCAGTTCGCGCAGGGCCCGCGGCCGTTCCTCCGCGGGCCGTGCGGAGAGGTCGTGCAGCGGCAGCGGTACGGCCCGTGGCGGGTGGACGTACTGGACGCCGTGGCCGTCGACGCTGTCGAAGGTGGTGCGCAGCGCCTCGTGCCGGGCCGTCAGGGCGGTCAGGGCGGCGCCGAGGGCGGCGCGGTCGAGGGTGCCGCGCAGCCGCAGGGCGAGTGCGACGTGTTCGGCGCTGTCGGGCGCCAGCTGCTCCAGGAACCAGAGGCGTTGCTGGGCGTAGGACATCGGGGCCGCGCCGTCGCGGGCCACCGGGCGCACCGGCGGGCGGGCCGGGGCGGCGGGCGCCTCGGTGAGCAGCCGGGCCAGGCCGGCCGGGGTGGGGTGGTCGAAGACCGCGCGGGGGCCGAGGTCGGTGCCGAAGGCGTCGGCGAGCCGGGCGGTGAGCCGGATGCTGAGGATGGAGTCGCCGCCCAGGTCGAAGAAGCCCTCGTCGATGCCGGGCGGGCGGATGCCGAGGACCTCGGCGAAGACCTCGGCGGTGCGGCGCTCGGCCGCGGTGCGCGGTTCGGTCCGGGCGCGGCGTTCGCCGCCGGGCCGCTGTTCCGGCGCGGGCAGGGCGGACCGGTCGACCTTGCCGTTGCGGCTCAGCGGGAGGGCGGCGAGCGGGACGACGGCGGCCGGGACGAGGTAGTCGGGCAGGGTGCGGGCGGCGAAGGCCAGCAGCTCCCCGGGGTCGACGGCGCCGACCGGGTAGGCGACCAGCCGGCGGGCGCCGGGCCGGTCCTCTCGGACCACCACGGCGACGTCGGCGACCCCCGGATGGGCGGCGAGGGCGGACTCGACCTCGGCGGGCTCGACCCGGAAGCCGCGGATCTTCACCTGGTCGTCGGCGCGGCCGAGGAACTCCACGGTGCCGTCGGGGCGGCGCCGGGCGACGTCCCCGGTGCGGTACATCCGGGCGCCGGGCGGGCCGGCGGGGTCGGCGAGGAAGCGGGCGGCGGTGGCGCCGGGGCGGCCGAGGTAGCCGCGGGCGACGCCCTCGCCGGCCAGGTAGAGCTCCCCGGCGCAGCCCGGCGGGACGGGCCGCAGCCGCTGGTCCAGGACGTGCACCCGCCGGTCGTCCAGCGGGCGGCCGATCGGGACGCTGTCGGGCACCGCGGCGGCGTCCGGGAGGGCGTGGGCGGTGGCGAAGGTGGTGGTCTCGGTGGGCCCGTAGCCGTCCACCACGGTCAGCCCGGGGCAGGCCGCCAGGACGCGGCGCACGGCGGCGGCGGGCACCACGTCCCCGCCGGTCCACAGGGCCCGCAGCCCGGTGAAGCAGTCCGGCGCGTCCTGGGCGAGCAGCCGGAAGAGCCCGGCGGTGAGCCAGAGCGCCGTCGGCCCGTCCGGTCCGGCGAGCCGGCGCAGCAGCGCGGCGCCCACCGGCCCGTCGGGGGCGACCAGGACGCAGCCGCCGTTCAGCAGCGGCGCCCACACCTCGAAGGTGGCGGCGTCGAAGGCGACCGGCGAGTGCAGCAGCACCCGGTCGCAGCGGCCGCCGGTGAAGCGGCTGTCGGTGGCGAGCGAGGCCACGTCGCGGTGCCGCACGGCGACGGCCTTGGGCTCGCCGGTGGAGCCGGAGGTGTACATCACGTACGCCAGCCGGTCGGGGTCGGCGGGCGGCAGGCCGGGGCCGGCCGGGTGGTCCTGTGCGGCGGCGACCTGGTCGGCGGTGAGCAGCACCTTCGCGCCGGCCCGGTCGAGCAGCGCGCGGCGGCGCTCCTCGGGGGCGCGCCGGTCGACGGGCAGGTAGGCGCCGCCCGCCTTGAGGACGGCCAGCTGGGCGACGACGAGTTCGGTGCCGCGGTCCATCGCCAGGGCGACCCGGTCCTCGGGGGCGAGGCCGTCGGCGAGCAGCCGGGCGGCCAGCCGGTCGGACCACTCGTCGAGGCCGCGGTAGCTCAGTTCGCGCCCGCCCTCGCGCACGGCGGGGGCGTCGGGGGTGCGGCGGACCTGCTCGGCGAGGACCGCCAGCGGGCTGCGCGGCGCCGGCGGGCGGGCGGTGGCCTGCCAGGAGGCCAGCAGCTCGCGGTCGGCCGGGGTGAGGGGGTCCAGCGCGGCGAGGTCGCCGTCCAGGCCGTCGGCGAGGGCGGTGAGCAGCAGGGCGAGGCGGTCGGCGGCGTCCTGGGCGGTGCGCCGGTCGAAGAGCGCGGGGTCGTACGCCAGGTCGAAGGCGAGCTGCCCGGCCAGGTGGGCGCGCAGGCACCACGGGAAGGTGGTGGCGTCGTCGGCGCGCACCTCGGCCACCCGCACCCCGGTGCGGTTCGCGGCCGACTCGTCGACGGGATAGTTCTCGAACACCAGCATGCTGTCGAACAGCGGTTCCCCGGCGGGGAGTTCGCTCAGGGCCTGGATCCGGGGCAGCGCCAGGTGGTCGTGGCGGCGGGCGTCGCTCTGCCGGTCCTGGAGCTCGCGCAGCCAGGGCGCCACGGCGCCGCGGGCGGGCAGCCGGACCCGGGCCGGCACGGTGTTGATGAACAGGCCGATCATCGTCTCGACGCCGGGCAGTTCGGCCGGCCGCCCGGAGACTGTGGTGCCGAAGACCACGTCCCCGGTGCCGCCGTAGCGGCCCAGCAGCAGCGCCCACGCCCCCTCGACCAGGGTGTTGACGGTCAGTCCGGCGGCGGCGGCGTTCTCCCGCAGCCGGGCGGAGAGCGCCTCGTCGAGGGTGCGGTGGACGGCGGCGGTGGAGCGGGCCCGGTGGGCTCCGGCGGGCCGGCGGTCGTAGGGCAGCGCGGTCCGTTCGGTGAACCCGGCCAGGGCGGCGCTCCAGTGGTCCTCGGCGGCCTGCCCGTCCTGCTCGCGCAGCCAGGCCAGGAAGTCCGCGAACGGGCGCCGCACCGGGCGGGGCGCCTGCGGTCCGCCGGTCAGCGCGGCGTACTCCTCGCACACCTCGGTGAGCAGCTGTCCGGTGCTCCAGCCGTCCAGGATCAGGTGGTGGGTGGACCAGAGCAGCAGCACCTCGTCGCCTGGCAGCGCGGCCAGCGCCAGGCGGGTGAGCGGCGCGGTGCCGAGGTCCATCCCGGCGGCGCGCTCCTCGGCGAGCAGCCGTTCGGTCTCCGCGGCCCGCTGTCCGGGCGTCAGCCCGCGCCAGTCCAGGTGGCGGACGGGCAGCGCGGCGCGGCGGGCGACCAGCTGGACGGGGTGCGGCAGGCCGCGCCAGTGCACGGCGGTGCGCAGCGCCGGGGTGCGGTCGGCGACCAGCTGCCAGGCTTCGGCGAAGGCCGCCGGGTCGGCGACGCCGGCCAGCCGTACGGCGATCCGGTCCACGTAGGCGCCGTCCTCGTCGACCAGGCCGTGGAAGAGCATGCCGGACTGCAGGGGGGTCAGCGGCAGCACGTCCTCGGTGTCGCGGCCGTCGCCGACCAGGCGGTCCAGCTGCCGCTGGTCGAGGCCGGCCAGCGGGAAGTCGGACGGGGTGCGGCCGCCGGCGCCGGGGGCCGCGCAGTGCTCGGCCAGCTCGCGCAGCGCCTGGAGCGTCTGCTCGGCGAGGGCGCGGACGGTGGCTTCCTCGTAGCGGGCCGCGGGGTAGGTCCAGCCCAGTTCGAGCCGGCCGTCCTGGACCGCGCCGACGACGTCCAGCAGGTACGGGCGGGGCTCGTCGGGGTCGGTGTCCCGACCGGCCGGGGGCAGCGAGCCGCGCAGCAGCCCGTCGGCGCCGGTGCCGGTGTCCCACTGGCCGTGGTAGTTGAAGCCGACCTGCGGAGCGGCCGCGTCGGCCGGCAGGGCGGACGGGCGCAGGTGGCGCAGGGCGCCGTGGCTGAGGCCGCGCAGCGGGACGGCGCGCAGCTGCTCCTTGACCGAGCGCAGGGTGTCGTGCCAGCCGGCCTGCGGGTCGACGCGCAGGGCGAGCGGGAACTCGGCGGTGAACCAGCCGACCGTCCGGGAGAGGTCCTGGTCGGCGAAGAGGTCCTCGCGGCCGTGGCCCTCCACCCCGATCAGCACGGTGTCCCGGCCGCACCAGCGGGCCAGGGTGCGGCCCAGGGCGCTGAGCAGGACGTCGTTGACCTGGGTGCGGTAGGTCTCCGGGACCCGGCGCAGCAGCGCCGCGGTGGTCGGCTCGTCCAGCGTCACGGTGACGGTGGCGGCGGTGCCGTGGGTGTTGGGACCGGGCCGCCCGGACGGCAGGTCGGCCGGGGCCCGGCCGGTGCGGGTCCAGTAGGCGGTGTCGCCGTCCAGGGCGCCGGAGCGGGTGTGCCGTTCCAGCCGGGTGGCCCACCGGGCGTAGGAGGTGCCCGGCTCCGGCAGCCGGACGGGTGCGCCGGTGCGGGCGGCGCGGTGGGCCGCTTCGAGGTCGGCCAGCAGGATGCGCCAGGAGACGCCGTCCACGGCCAGGTGGTGGACGGTCAGGACGAGCTGGGCCGGCTGCTGCTCGCCGCCGTCGAAGTGGAGGGCCCGCAGCATCCGGCCCTCGACCGGGTCGAGGGAGCGCTGGGCCCGCTCGACGGCCTGCTGCAGTTCGGCCTCGGAGCCGGCCCGGTGGTGGGTGAAGGCGCCGTCCGGCGCCTGGGCCAGGACCTCCTGGTGCCAGCCCGTCGCGCCGTGGCGGAACCGGGTGCGCAGCGCCGGGTGGTGCTCCACCAGGGCCAGCACCGCCCGGTGCAGGGCGGCGGGGTCGGTGCCGGGGGCCAGCGCCAGCCGCTGGGTCATGGTGAAGCGCAGCGCCTCGCCGGGCCGGCGGCCGTCGAGGTACCAGTGCTGGATCGGGGTGAGCGGCGCCTCGGTGGGCTCGGCCTCCCGGCCCTCCGGGGACTGCGCGGACTCCCCCGCGCACAGGGCGAGTTCGGCGATGTTCTGGTAGCGGAAGACGTCCTTGGTGGTGAGGGCGAGCCCGGCGGAGCGGGCCCGGGAGACGATCTGGATGCTGAGGATGGAGTCGCCGCCGAGCGCGAAGAAGTTGTCCCGGGCGCCGACCCGCGGCACGCCCAGCACCTCGGCCCAGATCGCGGCGAGCCGCTCCTCGGTGCCGGGGCGCGGTGCCACGTACGGGGTGGTGCGGTCCGGCTGGGCGGGCGGGGCGGGCAGGGCGCGGCGGTCGGTCTTGCCGCCGGTGGTGCGCGGGATGCGGGCCAGCGGGACGAAGGCGGTGGGCACCAGGTGGTCGGGCAGGGTGCGCCGCAGCCAGGCCCGCAGCTCCTCGGCGGGCGGCACCCGGTCGCCGGCCGGCACGGGGTAGCCGACCAGCAGGGTCCGCCCGCCCTGCTCGCGGGCGGCGACGGCGCAGTCCGCGACGCCGGGGTGGGTCAGCAGCGCGGCCTCCACCTCGCCGGGCTCGATCCGGAAGCCGCGGATCTTGACCTGGGCGTCGGCCCGGCCGAGGAACTCCAGCTGCCCCTGCGCGTCCCAGCGGGCCAGGTCGCCGGTGCGGTACATCCGGGCGCCGGGCGGGCCGTACGGGTCGGCGAGGAAGCGGGCGGCGGTCAGTCCGGGCCGGCCGAGGTAGCCGCGGGCGACCTGCGCCCCGGTCAGGTACAGCTCCCCCGGCATGCCGGGCGGCACCGGGCGCAGCGCGCCGTCCAGCACGTACGCGCCGAGGTTGCGGCCCGGCCGCCCGATCACCGGGCGCTCGGGGTGGTCCGCGCAGCGGGTGTAGGCGGCGTCGACGGTGCACTCGGTGGGGCCGTACACGTTGTAGGCGGTGATCCCGAGCCCGGCCCGGGCCGCGGCCAGTTCGCGCCAGACGGCGGCGGGCACGGCCTCGCCGCCGACCAGCAGCAGCCGCGGGTGGTGCGGGGCGGGCGCGAGCAGCCCGGCGGCGGTGAGTTCGCGCAGGTAGGACGGGGTGACGTTGACCAGGTCGAGCCGCTGGTCGACGATCGTCGCGCAGAAAGCCTGCGGGTCCAGTCGGACGTCCTCGTCGATCAGGTGGAGCTCCTGCCCGAAGGCCAGCAGCAGCGGGCCCTCCCAGCTGGTGTCGAAGGAGAAGGAGGCGCTGAGCGCGATCCGCAGCCGGGCCCCGTCGGCGGTGTGCGGGGCGAGCAGCTCCTCCCGGTGGTCGTGGGCGAGGTTGACCAGCTGGCGGTGTTCGACGACCACGCCCTTGGGGCGGCCGGTGGAGCCGGAGGTGTGGATCAGGTAGGCGGCGTGCCGGGGCAGCAGCGGCGACGTCCGCTCGGCGTCGGTCAGGTCGTGGCCGGGCAGCTCCTCCCACGGCACCTCGCGCAGCGCCCGCTCGGTCAGCACGGTGCGCGGCCGGGTGTCGTCGAGCAGCAGGGCGGCCCGCTCCTCGGGCAGGTCCGGGTCGACGAACTGGAGGACGGCGCCGGCCTTCAGCACCCCGAACAGGGCGACCAGCAGCTCCGAGGTGCGCGGCAGCCGGACCGCGACCACCTGCTCCGGGCCGGCGCCGAGGGCGGCCAGGTGGCGGGCGAGCCGGTTGGCCCGGGCGTTGAGGGCGGCGAAGTCCAGGGCGGCGTCCCGGGCGACCACCGCGGTGGCGTCCGGGGTGCGGGCGGCCTGGGCCTCGAACAGGGCGGTGAAGGTGGTGTCCGGTACGGGCAGCGGCTCGCCCCGGCCCTGGCGCAGCACCTGCCGCCGCTCCTCCCCGGTCATCAGCGGCAGCGCCCCGACGGCCGTTCCGGGCGCCTCGGCGGCGGCGGCCAGCAGGGTGGTCAGCCGGTCGGCCAGCTGCTCTGCGGTGCGCGCGTCGAACAGCCCGGTGTCGTACTCCAGGTAGCCGGTCAGGCCTCCGTCGTGCTCGGCGAAGTCGAAGGAGAGGTCGAAGGTGGCGTTGCGGACCGGCGGGGTGACGGGTTCCACCGTCAGGCCGGGCAGCCGGGGCGCCTCGGCGCCGAGGTTGTGCAGCGCCACCATCACCTGGAACAGCGGGGTGCGGCTGGTGTCGCGCTCCGGCTGGAGGGCGTCCACCAGCCGTTCGAAGGGCACCTCCTGGTGGGCGAGGGCGTCCAGCACGGTGCGCTGCGCGGCGGTCAGCAGCTCGTGGAAGGACAGTTCGGGGCGGATGTCGCCGCGCAGCACCAGGGTGTTGACGAACATGCCGACCACGTCGTGGAGTTCGCCCTGCTCGCGGCCGGAGGTGACGGTGCCGACGGCGATGTCCCGCTGCCCGGACCAGCGAGCCAGCAGCACCTGGCAGGCGGCCAGCAGGACGGTGTAGAGGGTGCCGTCGGCCTCCCGGCCGCGCTCGCGCAGCCGGGCGGTCAGCCCGGCGGTCAGCGTGAAGGTGACCAGCGCGCCCTGCCGGGTGCGCACCGCCGGGCGCGGCCGGTCGGTGGGCAGTTCCAGCGGGGTCAGGCCGTCCAGCGTCCGGCGCCAGTGGTCGAGGTCGGCCTCGGCGGCGGCGGTGCGGGAGCGCTGCCAGGCCGCGTAGTCGGTGTACCGGACGGGCAGGGCGGGCAGCCGCGGCCGGCGCCCTTCGACGGCGGCCGCGTACAGCTCGCCGAGGTCGCGGCCCAGGACGCCCATCGACCAGCCGTCGGTGGCGATGTGGTGCACGGCCAGGGCGAGGACGTGCTCGTCGGCGGCCGTGCGGGCGAGGTGGGCGCGCAGCACCGGGCCTTCGGCGAGGTCGAAGGGGGTGGCGGCGATCCGCTCCAGCAGGGCGTCCAGGTCCTGCGGCCGGACGTCCTCGCAGGGCAGCGCGACGGGGTGCGGCGGGTGCACCACCTGGCGGGCCCGGCCGTCCCGCTCGGCGTAGCACGTCCGCAGCGCCTCGTGCCGTTCGACCAGGGCGTCCAGCGCGCCGCCCAGCGCGGCCCGGTCGAGGGGGCCGCGCAGCCGCAGCACGGACAGCGCGGTGTACTCGGTGCTTCCGGGTTCGAAGCGGTCGAGGAACCAGAGCCGCTGCTGGGCGTGGGAGAGCGGCGGCTCGGTGCCCGGGTCGGCGGCGGGGATGACGGCCGGTACGGTCTCCGGGCCCGGTGCGCCGAGCGTCTCGGCGAGGTCGGCGAGCACCGGGTGGGTGAACAGCAGCCGGGGCGAGAGGTCAGCGGAGCCGAAGGCGGCGCGCAGCCGGGCGGTGACCCGCACGGCGAGGATGGAGTCCCCGCCGAGGGCGAAGAAGTCGTCCTCGGCGCCGATCCCGTCGGTGTCCAGGACCTCCGTCCAGGCCTCGGCGACCAGCCGCTCGGCGGGGGTGCGGGGCGCGGTGCGCTCGCGGCCGGCCGCGTAGCCGTCCGGGCCGGGCAGCGGCAGGGCGCGCCGGTCGAGCTTGCCGTTGGGGGTGAGCGGCAGGGCGGCCAGCGGGACGTAGGCGGCGGGCACCAGGTAGGCGGGCAGCAGCCGTTCCAGGTGGGCGCGCAGCTCGGCGGCGGACGGGGCCCGCGCCGGGTCCCGGCCGACCACGTGGGCCACCAGCCGGCGGGTGCCGGCGGCGTCCTCGTGGACGCCGACGGTGGCCAGGGCCACGCCCGGGTGGGTCTGGAGGGCGGCCTCGATCTCGCCGGGTTCGATCCGGTAGCCGCGGATCTTGACCTGCTGGTCGGCCCGGCCCAGGTAGCGCAGGGTGCCGTCGGCCTGCCAGCGGGCCTTGTCGCCGGTGCGGTACATCCGGGTGCCGGGGGCGCCGAACGGGTCGGCGAGGAAGCGGGTGGCGGTCAGGCCGGGCCGGTTGAGGTAGCCGCGGGCCAGGCCCTCGCCCGCCACGTACAGTTCGCCGACCGCGCCGGGGGGCACCGGGGCGAGGTCGCCGTCGAGCACGTACAGCCGCAGGTCGGCGATGCCGGTGCCGATCGGGCCGGGGCCGCCGGCGGCGGCGGTGCGCCGGTCCAGCGCGGTGTGGGTGACGTGCACGGTGGTCTCGGTGATGCCGTACATGTTCACCAGGCGCGGTGAGTCCTCGGGGTGGCGCCGGTACCAGTCGGCGAGCCGGGTGACGTCCAGCGCCTCGCCGCCGAAGACCACCGTGCGCAGCGCCAGCCTGCCGGAGACGTCCGGGTGCTGGGCGTCGGCGCGGGCCAGCTGGTGGAACGCGGACGGGGTCTGGTTGAGGACGGTGACCCGCTCGTCGGCGAGCAGCCGCAGGAGGTCCTCCGGGGAGCGGGCGGTGTCCTCGGGCACCACCACGAGCCGGCCGCCGTGCAGCAGCGGGCCCCAGAGCTCCCAGACCGAGAAGTCGAAGGTGTAGGAGTGGAAGAGCGTCCAGACGTCCTCGGCGCCGAAGCCGAACAGTTCCCGGGTCCGCTCGAACAGCCGCACCACGTTGGCGTGCGGCACCACGACGCCCTTGGGGCGGCCGGTGGAGCCGGAGGTGAAGATGGCGTAGGCGGGGCTCTCGGGCAGCGGGCGGTGGCCGGGCCCGAGCGGGCCGGCCGGGCGGCGGGCCAGGTCGGCGCGCACCCCCGGGTCGGCCAGGGCGAGGACGGGGACGTCCACGCCGGCCGGCTCCGTCAGGGTCACCAGGGCCACCGGGGCGGCGTCGCGCAGCAGTTCGTCCCGGCGTCCGGCGGGCAGGCCCGGGTCGAGCGGCAGGTAGGCGGCGCCGGTCTTGAGGACGGCGAGGACGGCCACCACCAGGTCGGCGGTGCGGGGCAGCGCGAGGGCGACGTAGCGTTCGGGGGCGGCGCCGAGCTCGGCCAGCCGGTGGGCGAGCCGGTCGGCGCGGGCGTCCAGTTCGGCGTAGTCCAGGTGCTCCTCGCCGCAGGTGACGGCCTCGGCCCGCGGGGTGCGGGCGGCCTGCGCCTCGAACAGCTCGACCAGGGTGTGCCCGGGCCGGCCCTGGGCGGTGCCGTTCCAGTCGACCAGCAGGCGGCGCCGCTCCTCGGCGGTGGTCCAGGCCAGTGCGCGCAGCGGGCGCTCCAGCCCGTCGGCCAGCTCGGTGAGCAGCAGGCGGAGCCGCTCGGCGAGGGCGCTCACGGTCTCGGCGTCGAACAGTTCCGGGTCGTAGCCGAGGTCGAAGCCGAGCTGCCCGCCCTGGTGGGCGCGCAGCACCAGCGGGAAGTTGGTGGCGTCCCGGGAGGAGACCTCGGCCAGGCGCACCCCGGTGCCGGCGGCTCCGGCGTCGTCGAAGGGGTAGTTCTCGAAGGCGACGATGCTGTCGAACAGCGCGCTTCCGGACGGGACGTCGCTGAATCCGGTGAGTTCGGCGAGCGAGACCGCCGAGTGCCGGCGGGCCTCGGCCTGCGCCTCCTGGAGTTCCCGCAGCCAGTCGGCGGCGGTGCGGTCGCCGTCCACCCGGACCCTGGTGGGCAGGGTGTTGATGAACATGCCGATCATCGACTCGACGCCGGGCAGTTCCTCGGGCCGGCCGGAGACGGTGGTGCCGAACAGCACGTCCGGCTCGCCGCTGTAACGGGACAGCAGCAGCGCCCAGGCGCCCTGCACCACGGTGCCGAGGGTCAGCCCGGAGCTCCGGGCGGTGCGGGCGAGCCGCTCGGACACCCGCTCGGACAGCGCGGCGCTGTGGACGCCGGCCGAGCGGGCCCGGTGAGCCTCGCGGCGGACCCGGTCGGCGGGCAGCGGGGTGGCGGTGGCGAAGCCGTCCAGGACCTGCCGCCAGTGGGCGCGGGCGGCCCCGGTGTCCTGCTCGGCCAGCCAGCGCACGTAGTCGGCGAAGGGGCGGCGCACCGCCGGGGCGGGCGCGCCGCCGGTGGTGAGCGCCGCGTACTCGGCGAACACGTCGGTGAGCACCTGGGCGAGGCTCCAGCCGTCCAGGACCAGGTGGTGGGAGGTCCACAGCAGCTGGAGCCGGGCCTCGGGCAGCCGGACCAGGGTGAGCCGGGTGAGCGGGGCGGTGGCGATGTCCAGGCCGAGCGCGAGGTCGTCGGCGCACAGCCGGGCCAGCCGTTCGGCGCGTTCGGCCGGGTCGGCGTCCCGCAGGTCGAGGTGGGTCACCGGCAGCCGGACGCTCCGGCGGACCACCTGGAGCGGGGCGGGGACGCCCTCCCAGACCACCGAGGTGCGCAGCGCGGGCGTCCGGTCGGCGACCCGCTGCCAGGCCAGGGCCAGGGCCTGCGGGTCGGCGACGCCCTCCAGCAGCAGGGCGGCCTGGTCCAGGTAGACGTCGTCGGGGCCGCCGACCAGCCGGTGGAAGAGCATGCCCTCCTGGAGCGGGGTGAGCGGCAGCAGGTCCGTCACGTCCCGGCCGTCGCCGACGAGCCGGTCCAGCGCGGCCTGGTCGAGGCCGGCCAGCGGGAAGTCGGAGGGGGTGCGGCCGCCGGCGCCGGGGCGGGCGCAGTGCTCGACGATGGCGCCCAGCGCGGTGGTGGTGGCCAGGGCCAGGGCCCGGACGGTGTCCTCCCGGTGCGTCCGGTCGCTGTAGTGCCAGGTGAGTTCCAGCTCGCCGTCGGCGACGACGGCGGAGACGTCGAGCAGGTGGTCCAGCGGTTCGTCCGGGGCGAGGTCCCGGCCCGGGGCCTCGCCGGCGGGGGCGAAGTCGCCGCCGGCGGGGGCGGTCCACTGCCCGTGGTAGTTGAAGCAGACCTGCGGCAGCGGGACGTCCCGCAGGGCCGCGGCGCCGGGGGCGGGCGAGCCGAGCCGGGCGAGGGCCTCGTAGCCGAGGCCGCGGCGGGGCACGGCGCGCAGCCGTTCCTTGGTCTGCTTGAGGGTGGCGGCCCAGTCGGGGGCGTCGGCCGGGCCGGCCGGGGCGAGGGTGACGGGGTACTGGGTGGTGAACCAGCCGACGGTGCGGGAGAGGTCGAGGTCGTCGAACAGCTCCTCGCGGCCGTGGCCCTCCAGGGCGACGGTGACCCGCCCGGTGCCGGTCCAGTCGGCGAGGGCCCGGCCCAGGGCGCTGAGCAGCACGTCGTTGACCTGGGTGCGGTAGACCTCGGGGACCTTGCGCAGCAGCGCCTCGGTGGTGGCCCGGTCGAGCCGGGTGCGCAGGGTGCGCACCGAGCCGGCGGTGGGGGTGCCGGGCAGGTCGACGGGCAGCGGCTCGGCGGGGGTGCCGGTCTCGGCGGTCCAGTACGGCAGGTCCTGGTCCAGGCCGCCGGCCCGGACCAGTTCGGCGAGCCGGTGGGCCCAGTCGGTGAACGCGGTGGGCTCGGGCGCCAGGTCGGGGGCGGCGCCCTCGGCGGCCTGCCGGTAGGCCCGCTCCAGGTCGGCGAGCAGCACCCGCCAGGAGACGCTGTCCACGGCGAGGTGGTGGGCGGTCAGGAGGAGCTGGGGCCGGGCGTCGGCGGCGGGCCGGAACAGGACGGCGCGCAGCAGGGTGCCGGTGGCCGGGTCCAGTGCGGCGCGGGCGGCCTCGGCGGCCCCGGTCCGGTCCGCGCCCGGTTCGAGGACGGCGAGCAGCCCTCCGGCGTCCGCGACCGGTTCCTGTCGCCAGGCGGCCCCGGTGCGGGTGAAGCGGGTGCGCAGCGCGGGGTGGGCGGCTACCACCGCGGCCAGCGCCCGTTCCAGGGCGTCCTCGTCGAGCCGGTACGGCAGGTCGAGCAGCATCGACATGGTGAAGTGGCGCAGCGGGCCGTGGGCGGCGAGGAACCACTCCTGGACCGGGGTGAGCGGGGCGGGCCCGGCCTGGTGCCGCGGTTCGGCGGTGGCGGGCGCCGCCGTGGTGCGGGCCGCGGCGGCGAGGTCGGCGACGGTCTGGTGGCGGAAGACGTCCTGGGACGCGATCCGCAGGCCCGCGGCGCGGGCCCGGGAGACGGCCTGGATGCTCAGGATCGAGTCGCCGCCGAGTTCGAAGAAGTTGTCGGTGACGCCCACTCTCGGCACGCCCAGCACCTCGGCCCAGACGGCGGCGAGGGTCTCCTCCTCGGGGGTCCGCGGGGCGATGAACTCCCCATCCCGGACGTCGACTTCGGGGGCCGGCAGGGCGCGCCGGTCCAGCTTGCCGCTGGTGGTGAGCGGCAGCGTGTCCAGCACGGTGAAGGAGGACGGCACCAGGTGGTCGGGCAGCACCCGGCGCAGGGCCGCGCGCAGGTCGGCGGCGGGACGGGCGGCGCCGTCGGCGAACACCAGGTAGGCGGCCAGCCGGTGGTGTCCCCGGGCGTCGGGTACGGCGAGGACGGCGGCTCCGGCGACCTCCGGCAGGTCGAGCAGGGCGGCCTCGACCTCGCCGGGTTCGATCCGGTGGCCGCGCACCTTGACCTGGTCGTCGGCGCGCCCGAGGTACTCCAGGCGCCCGTCGGCGGTCCAGCGGGCCAGGTCGCCGGTGCGGTACATCCGGCTGCCGGGCGGGCCGTACGGGTCGGCGGTGAAGCGGGCGGCGGTCAGGCCGGGGCGGCCGGCGTAGCCGCGGGCGACCTGCTCGCCGGCCAGGTGGAGTTCGCCGCTCACCCCGGGCGGCACCGGCTGGAGCCGCCCGTCCAGGACGTAGGCGCGGACGTTGGGCAGCGGGCGGCCCACCAGCGGCCGGTCGCCGTCGTCGATCCGGCAGGCGAGCGCGTCGACGGTGCACTCGGTGGGGCCGTAGTAGTTGTAGGCGGCCACCTCGGGGCGGGCGGCGAGTTCGCGCCAGAGCCGGGGCGTGACCGCCTCGCCGCCGAGCATCAGCACCCGGGGGCGGTGGCGGGGGTCGTCGAGCAGCCCGGCGGGCAGCAGTTGGCGCAGGTAGGAGGGGGTGAGGTCGAGGAAGTCGATCCGGTGGCGCACGACGTACCCGACCAGGGCGGCCGGGTCCATCCGGGTGGTCTCGTCGACCAGGTGCAGCGGGTGGCCGTCGGCCAGCAGCAGCACGCCCTCCAGCGAGGTGTCGAAGGAGAACGAGGCGGTCAGCGCGACGTTCAGCGGCCCGCCGCCGGCGTCGGCGACGAAGCCGGCCCGGTGGGCGGCGAGCAGGTGGGTCAGAGCGCCGTGGGGGACGGTGACGCCCTTGGGGCGGCCGGTGGAGCCGGAGGTGTAAAGCACGTACGCGGTGGTCGACAGGTCCGGCGGGGCGAGCGGGCCGGCGTCCTGCGGGTCGGTGTCCGGCAGGGCCCGCAGCGTCTCCTCGTCCAGCAGCAGGGCCGGGCGGGCGTCCTCCAGCAGTCGGCGGACGCGTTCCTCGGGCAGCGCCGGGTCCAGCGGCAGGTAGCCGGCGCCGGCCTTCCAGACCGCGAGGACGGCCACCACCAGGTCGGCGGTGCGCGGCAGCCGCAGCGCGACCAGCCGCTCGGGGCCGGCGCCGCGGGCGGCGAGGTGGCGGGCGAGCCGTTCGGCGCGGGCGTCGAGGGTGGCGTGGTCGAGCCGCTCGTCCCCGGCGACCAGGGCCGGGGCGTGCGGGGTCAGGGCGGCCCGGCGGCGGAACAGTTCGGGGAGGCTGACGGCCTCGACGGGCAGCTCGGTGGCGTTCCACTCCCGGGTGACCTGCGCGGTCCCGCTCGCGGAGAGCAGCGGCAGGGTGGCGAGCGGGCGGTCCGGTTCGGCGGCGGCGCCCTCCAGCAGCCGCAGCAGCTGGTCGGCCATCCGGCGGGCGGTGGGCGCGTCGAAGAGGTCGGCGCGGTACTCCAGGACGCCGGCGAGCGCCTCGCCGTCGGGGACGAACTCCACGCTGAGGTCGAAGGTGGCGGCCTGCCGGGGCACGGTGACCGGGGCGGTGGCGAGGCCCTGCGGGTCGCCGGCCGCGGGCGGCGCGGGGTGCAGCAGCACCAGGACGTCGAACAGCGGGTTGCGGCCTGCCTCGCGGGGCGCGCCGACCGCCTCGACGAGCCGTTCGAAGGGCGTGTCGCCGTGCGCGAGGGCGTCGTTGCCGGTCTCGGTGGCGGCCGCGAGCAGGGTCGCGGAAGGAGCCGTCGGGCTCCACCCGGGTGCGCAGCACCACCGTGTTGACGAAGCAGCCGACGGCCCGTTCCAGCTCGGTGCGGGAGCGCCCGGCCATCAGCGTGCCGACGGTGACGTCCGGTCGGCCGGACCAGCGGGCCAGCAGCGCCTGGGTGCCGGCCACCAGCGCGGTGTTGAGGGTGCCCTGCCGTTCGGCCGCGAGCTCGCGCAGCCGGGCGGTGAGCGGCGCGGGGACGGTGAAGGCGTGCAGGCCGCCGGGGCCGGCCTCCTCGCCGCGCCGGGGGTGGTCCAGCGGCAGTTCGGGCGGCACGGCGCCGGCCAGCTTCTCCCGCCAGTGGGCGAGTTGGCGCTCCAGCCGGTCGCCGGAGAGCTGTTCGCGCTGCCAGAGCGCGAAGTCCGGGTACTGGGTGGCGACCTCGGGCAGCCGCGGCTCGGCGCCGCGGGCCAGGGCGTCGTAGGGCGGTGCGCAGTTCGTCCAGGACGACGCCCATCGACCAGCCGTCGGTGACGATGTGGTGGGCGGTCAGCTGGAGCACGTGGGAGTGCTCCGCCTCGGCGACCAGCAGGGCGCGCAGCAGCGGCCCCCGGGCGAGGTCGAAGGGCCGGGAGTACTCCCGGAGCAGGACGTCGTCCAGGCCCTCCCCCGCGGCCGGGGCCAGGACCGGCAGCTCCACCGGCCCGGCCGGCTCGACGGTCTGCACCGGCCGGCCGTCGTGCTCCGCGAAGACGGTGCGCAGCGCCTCGTGGCGGGCGACCACGGTGGTCAGCGCCGCGGCCAGCGCCGCGCGGTCCAGCGGTCCGGTGAACCGCAGGGCGACGGCGCTGTTGTAGCGCGGGTCGCCGGGGGCGCAGCCGGTCCAGGAACCAGAGCCGCTGCTGGACGAAGGAGGGCGGCAGCGGGCGGCCGCGGTCGGCGCGCGGGATGGCCCGCTCGGCGGCGGCCCCGGTGCCGCCGGCCCGGCCGGCCAGCCGTTGCCGCAGGGCCTCGCGCAGGTCGGCGGGCAGCGCGGCGGCGCGGTCCCGCTTCGAGGGCGTCGAGGGTGTCGGAGGCGTCGAAGGCGTCATGGTCGGCTCCTCACCGTTCGTCATCGTCGGGGCTGCCGGAGGCGGCGGCTTCGTCGGGTCCGCCCAGCGCGGCGGCTTCGAGTTCGCTCAGCACCAGGTCCTCCACCAGGTCCGCCAGGGCGGCCACGGTGCGGGAGACCAGTACGTCGCGGGGGGGTGAGCGTGACGCCGAAGGCATCGTTGGCCCGGGAGGCGATCAGCAGGGCGCGCACGGAGTCGCCGCCCAGCTGGAAGAAGTCGTCGGTGGCGCCGACGGCGGTGTGCAGGGCCGCGGCCCAGATCTCCGCCACCGCCTCCTCGGTGGGGGTGCGGGGTTCGACCCGTCCGGCCGGTTCGGCCTCGCCGGGGCCGGGGGCGGGCAGGGCCGCCCGGTCGGTCTTGCCGCTCGCGGTGAGCGGGAAGCTCTCCAGCACCGCGAAGGCGGCGGGGACCATGTGGCCGGGCAGCGAGCGGGCGGCCAGGGCGCGCAGTTCGGCGCCGGTCGGCGGCTCGGTGCCGGGGGCCGCCAGCAGGTGGGCGACCAGCCGGGGCAGCCCGGGCTCGTCCTCCCGGACGCTCACCACGGCGTCCAGCACGGCCGGGTGGCGCGTCAGCACGGCCTCCACCTCGCCCGCCTCGATCCGGTGGCCGCGCAGTTTCAGCTGGTGGTCGGTGCGGCCCAGGTAGTGCAGTTCGCCGTGGCGGGTCGCGGCGCACCAGGTCCCCGGTGCGGTACATCCGGCTGCCGGGCGGCCCGTACGGGTCGGCGGTGAAGCGGGCGGCGGTCAGGCCGGGGGCGGCCGAGGTAGCCGCGGGCCAGGGCCGGTCCGCTCAGCCACAGCTCGCCGGGGACGCCGTCGGGCACCGGCCGCAGCCGGGCGTCCAGGACGTACGCGCCGGTGCCGGGCAGCGGGCGGCCGATCGGCGGGGCGGCGCCGTCCGCGGTCAGCGGCGCGGACCAGGTGGCGACCACGGTGGCCTCGGTGGGGCCGTAGGAGTTGACCATGCGGTGGTGCGGGGCCCAGCGGGCGACCAGGTCGGCGCCGCAGGCCTCCGCGCCGACGATCAGGGTCTTCAGCGCGGGCAGGCTGCCGGGGGTGTCGGCGGGCAGCGTGGCGAGGGCGGCGGGCGGCAGCAGGGTGTGGGTGATCCGCTCCGCCCGGAGCAGCCCGGCCAGTTGGGCGCCGAGCAGCGGGCCGGGCTCGGGCACCACCAGCCGGGCGCCGTGCGGCAGGGCCAGGCACAGTTCCAGCACCGAGGCGTCGAAGCTGGGGGTGGCGAAGGCCAGCACCCGGTCGCCGGGGGGCGAGCCGGTAGTGCTCGGCCTCGGCGGCGGCGAAGGCCGCGAGGCCGCGGTGGGTGACCACGACGCCCTTGGGGGTGCCGGTGGAGCCGGAGGTGAAGATGACGTAGGCCGGGTCGTCCGGGTCGAGCGGGCGGCCGCGGTCGGCGTCGGTGGGGCGGTGGCCGGGGGCGCCGGCCGGGTCGGCGGCCAGGAGTTCGGCGACCTCCTTGGCGTCCAGGGTCAGCGCGGGCGCCGCGTCGCGCAGCATCGCCTCGATGCGCTCCTCGGGGTGGTGCGGGTCGACGGGCAGGAAGGCGGCGCCGGTCTTGGCCACCGCGAGTTCGGCGAGCACCGTGTCGGCCGAGCGGGGCAGCAGCAGGGCGACGGTCTCCCCGGGGCGGGCTCCGCGCGCGATCAGCCGGTGGGCCAGCCGGTTGGCGTGCGCCTCGGCCTCGGCGTAGGTCAGCTGCCGGTCGGCGGCGCTCAGCGCGACGGCCTGCGGCCACCGGTCGGCGGCGGCCTCGACCAGGGCGGGCAGGGTCGCCGGGGGCACCGGGGCGGTCGCCGGTCGGGCGGGGGCCGCGCAGCAGCCGCTCCCGTTCGCCTGGCGGCAGCAACGTCGAGCTCGTCCAGCCGGGTGGTTGCCGCCAGAGGCGGCCAGCGCGGACAGGGTGTGCAGCAGCTGGTCGGCGAGGCGCCCGGCGGTCTCCCGGTCGAGGAAGCGCGGGTCGTGGCCGAGTTCCACGGCGAGCCGCTCGCCGGGCGAGACGACCCACGGTGAGCGGGTAGGTTGGTGGCCTCCCGGGCGTCCAGTTCGCGCACCCGCAGGCCGTGCGCGCCGGCCGTGGCGTCGCCGACCGGGTAGTTCTCGAAGACCACCAGGCTGTCGAACAGCTCGGTGCCCGGCGGGACCCGGCTCAGCCCCGTGCATCCGCGCCAGCGGCAGGTGGTCGAACCGGCGGTCCTCGGCCTGCTCCTCCTGGAGGGTGCGCAGCCAGTCGGCGCAGGGCCGGGCACCGTCGACGGTGACCCGGGCGGGCAGGGTGGTGATGAACAGGCCGACGATGCCGTCGGAGCCGGCCAGGTCGGCGGGCCGGCCGGAGACGGTGGTGCCGAAGCAGACCCGCCGCTCGCCGCTCCAGCGCGACAGCAGCAGCGCCCAGGCGGCCCTGCACCACGGTGTTGAGGGTGAGGGCGGTGGCGGCGGGGCGAACTCCTGGAGCCGCTCGGTTTCGGCCGCGTCCAGCCGGTGCGAGAGCCACTGCCCCGGAGCGGGCGGTGTCGCCCGGGGCGGGGCCGGCGGTCGTAGGGCAGCGCGGTGGGGGGCGGTGAGGTCGGCCAGCACACCGCGCCAGTGCTCGACGGCGGCGCCGGTGTCGCGGGCGGCGAGCCAGCCGACGTAGTCCGCGAAGGGCCGGCGCTCGGGCAGGGCCGGCCGTTCGCCCCGGGCGAGCGCGGCGTGGGCGGCGAGCACGTCCCCGAGGACGTGGAAGACGCTCCAGCCGTCCAGCAGCACGTGGTGGAAGGCCCAGACGACGCGGACCGCGTCCGGCCCGAGCCGGATCAGGTCGAGCCGCAGCAGCGGGGCGCGGTCCAGGTCCAGCGGCCGGGCCCGCCGGTCGGCGAGCAGTTCCTCCAGCCGGGCCGCGCGCCGGGCCTCGGTGAGGCCGCTCCAGTCGTGCTCGGTGACCGGGAGCACCGCGTGCCGGTGGACCACCTGGAGCGGCACCGGTACGTCGCGCAGCACCACCGAGGTGCGCAGCACCGGGGGTGCGGTCGACGACGTGCTGCCAGGCGGCGGCCAGCAGGCCCGGGTCACGGGCGCCGTCCAGGACGAAGGTGATCTGCTCCACGTACAGGCCGTGTTCGGCCTCGTCCAGGCCGTGCACCACCATGCCGGTCTGGGTGGGGGTGAGCGGCTGGATCTCCGTCACCTCCCGTCCGGTGCCGGCCAGCCGGTCGACGGCGGCCTGGTCGAGCCCGGCGAGCGGGAAGTCGGAGGGGGTGCGCCCGCCGGCGCCGGGTTCGGCGCAGTGGCGGACGATCTCCCGCAGTTCGTCCCGGAGTTCGGCGGCGAGCCGGGCGACCGTCCGGCGGTGGTGCACCGCGCGGGAGTAGGACCAGGTGAAGGAGAGCCGGCCGTCGGCGACCTGCCCGAGCACGTCCAGCAGGTGGGGGCGGCGGGCGGTGCGGTCCATCCCGCCGGTGAGCGGGCCGGCCGGGGCGAGCAGCAGGCTGCCGGGGGCGGCGCCGCGGTCCTGACGGCCCAGGTAGTTGAAGCCGATCCGCGGCAGGTCCAGCCCCGGGACCGGCCGGAGGTGGCGCAGGGCGCCGTGGCCGAGGCCGCCGCCCGGGACGGCGCGCAGCGCCTCCTTGACGGCCTTCAGGGCGGTGCCGGTGCCCGCAGCCCGGGGCACCTCCAGGGCGACGGGGAACATGGCGGTGAACCAGCCGACGGTGCGGGACAGGTCGAGGCCGTCGAAGAGGTCCTCGCGGCCGTGGCCCTCCAGGGCGACCAGTACCCGGCGCCGTCCGGTCCAGCGGGTCAGCACCCGGCCGAGGGCGCAGAGCAGGACGTCGTTGACCCGGGTGCGGTAGGCGTCCGGGACGTCCTGGAGCAGCCGGCGGGTGTCCTCGGCGCCCAGCGCGACGGTCAGCGACTCCTCGGTGTCGGCGGTGTTGGCGCCGTCCAGGTCGATCGGCAGGTCGTCGTCCACCAGGCCCTGCCAGTACGGGAGTTCGGCGTCGAAGCGGCCGGCCGCGGTGTGCTCGGCGAGCCGTTCGGCCCAGGCCCGGAAGGAGGTGCTCTTGGCGCCCAGGTCGGGCCGCTCGCCGGCGGCCAGCGCGCGGTGGGCGCGTTCCAGGTCCTCCAGCAGGATCCGCCAGGACACCGCGTCCACCACCAGGTGGTGGGCGGCCAGCAGCAGCACCGGGCGGGAGTCGCCGGCGAAGCGGCAGAGCGCGGCCCGCAGCAGCGGTCCGGCGGCCAGGTCGAAGCCCTCGGCGAGCCGCTCGGCGAGGTCGTGCAGGACGGTCTCCCGCGCCTCGCCCGCGGCCGCCTCGTGGACGTGCAGTTCGGGGGCCTGGCCGGGTTCGGTGCCGTACTGGCGCCACCGGCCGTCGGCGAGCGGTTCGTAGCGCATCCGCAGCGCGTCGTGGTGGTCCAGGACGGCCGTCAGTGCGGCCCGCAGGGTGCCCTCGTCGGTGCCGGGGGCGAGGGTGAAGGAGACGGACTGGGTGAGCCGGGCCGGGTCGCCGTCGAGGGTGTCCAGCAGCCAGTGCTGGACGGGGGTGAGCGGGGCCTCGCCGGTGACGGCGCCTTGTTCGGCGGCGGTGCCCGGGAGCGGGGAGCGCTCGGCGGCGGCCGCGAGTTCGGCCAGGGTCTGGTGGGCGAACAGGTGCCGGGGGGTCAGCGCGAGGCCGGCCCGGCGGGCCGCGGAGACGACCTGGATGCCGAGGATCGAGTCCCCGCCGAGGGCGAAGTAGTTGTCGTCCGCGTGGACGTCGGGCACGCCGAGCACCTCGCGCCAGATCGCCGCGAGGGCCCGCTCGGTGTCGGTGCCCGGCGGCCGCTCGCCGCCGGTGCCCCCGGCGGCGGGGGCGGGGACGGGCAGGGCGCGCCGGTCCAGTTTGCCGGTGGCGCCGAGCGGCAGCCGCTCCAGCGGCACCACCAGGGCGGGCACCAGGTGGTCGGGGAGGGTGCGGCCGAGGAAGGCGCGCCACTCGGCCGGGTCGGGCAGGGCGGCGCCGTCGCGGGGCACCGCGTAGCCCACCAGCCGCCGGTGGCCGTCCTGGTCGACCACCCGGGCGGCCGCCGCCGACACCCGGGGGTGGCGGGCCAGCGCGGCCTCGACCTCGCCGAGTTCGATCCGGAAGCCGCGCACCTTGACCTGGTCGTCGGCGCGGCCGAGGTAGTCGAGCCCGCCGTCGGCGCTCCAGCGCACCCGGTCGCCGGTGCGGTACATCCGGCTGCCGGGCGGGCCGTACGGGTCGGACAGGAAGCGCCCGGCGGTCAGCCCGGGGCGGCGCAGGTAGCCGCGCGCCACGCCGGTGCCGGCCAGGTACAGCTCGCCGGGCGCGCCGACGGGCACCGGGCGCAGCCGCTCGTCCAGGACGTAGGCCCGGGCGCCGCCGACCGGTCGGCCGATGGGCGGGTCGCGGTCCGGGTCGGCGGGGTCGCAGAGGTGGGCGGTGGCGTACACGGTGGCCTCGGTGGGGCCGTAGACGTTCAGCACCCGGCAGCCGGGGACGGCCTCGCGGACCACGCGCACGGTGCGGGCGGGCAGTCCCTCGCCGGCCAGCACCACGGTGTCGGCGCCGAGGTGGACGGTGCCGTCGGCGAGCAGTCCGCCGAGCGCCGAGGGCACCGCGCTGAGCAGGCCGGCCCGCCGGGGGCCCGGCTCCGGCCCGGCGCCGGCGGGGTGCTCGGCCAGGGCGAGCAGGTCGCGCAGGAGTTCCACGCGGCCGCCGGACAGCAGCGGCGCGAAGATCTCGAACACCGAGACGTCGAAGTTGAGCGAGGTGGCGGCGAGCACGTGCTCCAGGCCCCGGCCGGCGAACTCGGCGGCGGCCCAGTCGGTCAGGGCGAGCACCGAGGCGTGGGCGACCACCACGCCCTTGGGCCGGCCGGTGGAGCCCGAGGTGTGGATGACGTACGCCGGGTGCTCCGGCCGCAGGGCGCCGTGCCGCTCCCGGTCGGTCACGGCGTCCGCGCGGGCGGCGGCCAGCCGTTCCCGGCAGGCCGGGTCGTCCAGCACGATGCGGGTGGACGGGCCGTCGGGCAGCCGCTCCGCGGTCGCCGCGCGGGTGACCACGGCGTCGGGCCGGACGTCCTCGAAGAGGTAGGCGATCCGCTCGGCCGGGTACCCGGGGTCGACCGGCAGGTAGCCGGCGCCGCTCTTGAGCACGGCGAGCAGTGCCACGGCCAGTTCGACGGTGCGGGGCAGCGCGAGGGCGACGAACCGCTCGGGGCCGGCCCCGGCCTCGATCAGCAGCCGGGCCAGCCGGTTGGAGCGCTCGTCCAGTTCCCGGTAGGTCAGCTGTTCGCCGCCGGAGCGGACCGCCGGGGCGTCGGGGGTGCGGGCGGCCTGCCGGGCGAAGGCCGCCGGCAGGGTGTCCCGGGGCGCCGGGCGCACCGCCCCGCCGAGGCGCTCCAGCAGGGCGCGCCCCTCGGCCGGGTCCAGCAGCGGCAGTTCGCCCGCCGGCCGGTCGAGGCCGGCCGCCATCCCGGCGAGCAGGGTGCGCAGGCTCGCCCCGAGCCCTTCGACGGTGGCGGTGTCGAAGGCGGCCGGGTCGTGGTCCAGGCCGATCTCGATGGACTCGCCGGGCGCCACCACCACGCTGAGCGGGTAGCTGGTCGGCTCCAGGACGTGCTCGGTCTCCACGCCCAGGCCGTGCCGGGCCGGCGACCGGGCGTCGAAGGGGTAGTTCTCGAAGACCACGATGCTGTCGAACAGGGCGGTGCCGCCGGGCAGTTCGCTCCAGCCCTGGAGCTGGGCCAGCGAGACGGCGTCGTGCCGCCGGGCCTCGGACTGGTGGTCCTGCACCTCCCGCAGCCACTCCAGCAGCGGGCGCCGGGCGTCGATCCGCACCCGGGTCGGCAGGGCGTTGATGAACAGGCCCACCATCGAGGTGACGCCGGGGAGTTCGGCGGGCCGGCCGGAGACGATGGTGCCGAACACCACGTCGTCACCGCCGCCGTAGCGGGAGAGCAGCAGCGCCCAGGCGCCCTGGAGCACGGTGTTGACGGTCAGCCCGGCCTGCCGGGCGGTGCCGCGCAACCGCTCGGACAGCTCGGGGCCGAGGGCGACCCGTACCGAGGCCGAGGAGGAGGCGCGGTGGGCGCCGGCCGGGCGGCGGTCCCGGGGCAGTTCGGTGGGGGCGGGGAAGCCGGCCAGGACGTCCCGCCAGTACCGTTCGACACCCGCCCGGTCCTGGCCGGCCAGCCAGCGCAGGTAGTCGGCGTAGGGGGCCCGCTCGGCCGGGGCGGGGCGGCGGCCGGCGGTCAGCGCGGCGTAGCGCTCGCAGACCTCGTCGAAGACCTGGGCGGCGCTCCAGCCGTCGAGCAGCACGTGGTGGAAGGTCCACACCACCCGTACCCGGCCCGGCGCCAGCCGGATCAGGGCCAGCCGCAGCAGCGGCGCGGCGCCGAGGTCGATCCCGGCGGCCCGGTCCTCGGCGAGCAGCCGGGCGGTGTCCCGCTCGACCTGCCCGGCGGGGCGGCCGGTCCAGTCGTGGTGGGTCACCGGGACGGCGGCCCGGTGCTGGACGACCTGGAGCGGTTCGGCGCCGTCCTGCCAGCTGAGCCGGGTGCGCAGGATCGCGTTGGCGTCGGCGGTCTGCTGCCAGGCCTCGGCCAGCGCGTGCGGGTCGGTGACGCCGGTCAGCACCAGCTGGACCTGGTTGACGTAGGTGTCGCCGTCCGGGTCGAGCAGGCTGTGGAAGAGCATCCCGGCCTGCATCGGCGTGAGCGGGAGGACGTCGGCGACCGACCGGCCGTCCCCGGCGATCCGGTCCACCGCCGCCTGGTCCAGGCGGGCGAGCGGGAAGTCGGAGGGGGTGCGGCCGCCGGCGCCGGGCTCGGCACAGTGCGCGACGATCTCCTCCAGCGCGCGCAGCACGGCCCGCGCCAGCCCCTCGACGGTGTCCGGACGGTGCCGGCCCGCGCTGTAGTACCAGCCGATCTCCAGCCGGCCGTCCTCGACCCGGGCGACCACGTCCAGCAGGTGGGGGCGCTCGGCGCCGGGGGCCTGCGCGCCGCCGAGGCCGCCGGGGACTGCGCGGACCAGGGCGGCGCCGTCGGCGGACCAGTCGAAGCGGCCCAGGTAGTTGAAGCTGATGCCGGGGGCGGGCGCGTCGGCGAGCGCCTCGTCCCGGGCGAGGTGGCGCAGCGCGCCGTACCCGAGGCCGCGGTCGGGCACCGCCCGCAGCTGCTCCTTGACGGCCTTCAGGGCGGTGCCCCAGTCCCCCGCCGGGACGTCGAGGGCGACGGGGTACAGCGAGGTGAACCAGCCGACCGTACGGGACAGGTCGAGGCCGTCGAACAGCCGGTCCTCGCGGCCGTGGCCCTCCAGGCCGACGGCGACGGTGGCGTGCCCGGTCCACTCGGCGAGCACCCGGCCGAGGGCGGTGAGCAGCACGTCGTCGATCCGGGTGCGGTAGACCCCGGGGACCTCGCGCAGCAGGGCGTCGGTGCGTTCGCGGTCCAGCCGGACGGTCACCTCGCGCAGGTCGGCGGCGGTGTTGCCGCCGTCGCCGTCCACCGGCAGCGGCCGGGCGCAGGCCCGGGCGGCGGCGGCCCAGTGGGCGCGCTGCCCGGCGAAGCCGCCGGCCGCGGTGTGCTCGGCCAGCCGGCGGGTCCACTCCCGCACCGAGCTGGTGCGGGCGGGCAGCCGCAGCGGACGGCCCTCGACGGCCTGCCGGTAGGCGGTCTCCAGGTCCTCCAGCAGCACCCGCCAGGAGACGCCGTCGACCACCAGGTGGTGGACGGCCAGCAGCAGCCGGTCGGGCCGGGTGCCGTCGGCGGCGGTGAACAGCCGGGCGGTGAGCAGCGGGCCGCCGTCCAGTCGGAAGGAGGCGTGGGCGGCCCCGGTCACGGCGGCCTCGTCGGCGGCGTCGTGGACCTCCAGCAGCTCGGGGGCCGCCTCCTCGGCGGGGGCGCAGTGCTGGCGCCAACCGCCGTCCTCGGCCCGGACGAAGCGGGAGCGCAGCGCGTCGTGGTGGGCCCACAGGGCGGCCAGCGCGCGGCGCAGGGCCCGCGGGTCGACCCCGGCGGGGGCCTCCACCACCAGGGACTGGTCGAAGTGCCCGGCGGACGGCGGGTTCGGGTCGAGGAACCAGTGCTGGATCGGTGTCAGGCCGACCTCGCCGCTGACCGGTCCGGTCCCGGCGACGGCGACGGCGCTGCCGGCCGCCGCGGCCAGGGCGGCGACGGTGGGGTGCCGGAACAGGTCGCGCGGGGAGAGCGCGAGTCCGGCGGCGCGGGCCCGGGAGACGACCTGGATACTCAGGATGGAGTCGCCGCCGAGCAGGAAGAAGTCGTCGTCCAGGCCGACGCGTTCGACCCCGAGCAGCTCCGCCCAGATCCCGGCGAGCAGCCGCTCGCGGGCGGTGCCGGGGGCGCGGTGGGGGCGGTCGCCGCCCGCCGACCAGTCGGGGGCGGGCAGTCGCCGGCGGTCCACCTTGCCGTTGGCGGTGAGCGGGAGTCCGGGCAGCGTGACGAAGGCCGC
Organism: Kitasatospora sp. Xyl93; assembly: GCF_055383135.1. NCBI lineage: Bacteria > Bacillati > Actinomycetota > Actinomycetes > Kitasatosporales > Streptomycetaceae > Kitasatospora > Kitasatospora sp. Xyl93. Next base: position 76,437 of record NZ_AP029186.1, read on the forward strand.
GGGCAGCATGTAGTCGGGCAGGTCGGCGGCCAGGTGGGCGCGCAGTTCGGCGGCTCCCGGGGGTTCGGCGCCCTCGGCCGGCACCAGGTGGGCGGCGAGGCGCTTGCGCCCGCCGTCCTGGTGCAGCGAGACCACGGCCTCGGCGACGGCCGGGTGGGCGGTGAGCCGGGCCTCGATCTCGGCGGGTTCGATCCGGAAGCCGCGGATCTTGATCTGGTCGTCCGCGCGGCCGACGAAGTGCAGTTCGCCGTCCTCGCTCCACCGGACGGTGTCGCCGGTGCGGTACATCCGCTCGCCGGGCGGGCCGAACGGGTCGGCGAGGTAGCGGGCGGCGGTCTCACCGGGGCGGCCCGCGTAGCCGCGCGCGAGGCCGGCTCCGGCGATGTACAACTCCCCCGTGACGCCCGGGGGTTGCGGTTGGAGCGCGCCGTCCAGGACGTACACCCGGGTGTTGTCCAGCGGGCGGCCGATCGGCAGGGCGGCGGGCAGCTCGTCGCCGGCCCGGAAGGCCCGGCGGGTGGCGAAGGTGGTGGTCTCGGTCGGTCCGTAGCCGTCGACCACGGTGAGGCCGGGGCAGGCCGCCAGGACCCTGCGGACGGCGGCGGCGGGCACCGCCTCGCCGCCGGTCCACACCTCGCGGGCGCCGCGCAGGCAGCCCGGGTCCTCCTGGGCGAGCAGCCGGAACAGGCCGGCGGTCAGCCACAGGCAGCGCACGCCCTGCTCGGCAACGGCGTGCCGGACGGCGGCGGCGTCCAGGTCGTGCGGCGGGGCGAGGACGGCGGTGCCGCCGCGCAGCAGCGGCACCCACAGCTCGTAGGTGGCGGCGTCGAAGGCGTGCGGGGAGTGCACCAGCACCCGGTCGTGGCCGGTGAAGGCGCGGTCCAGGGCGAGCGCCGCGACGTCCCGGCGGCGCACCGCGACGCCCTTGGGGGTGCCGGTGGAGCCCGAGGTGAACATCAGGTACTGGACGTTGTCGGGGTGGACGGCCGCCGGGGCCGCCGCCGGCGCGGCGCCGTCGGGCCGGTCCACCCGCAGCACCCGCTCGGCGGGGAGCAGTTCGAGGGCCTGCCCGGCCCGGTGGGCGTCGGTGAGCAGCAGTTCGGCGCCGGCCTCGGCCAGCATCCGGTGCAACCGCTCGCGCGGCGCCCGGCCGTCCAGCGGCACGTGGACCCCGCCGGTGCGGACCAGCGCCAGCTGGGCGACGACCAGCTCGACGGAGCGCTCCGCCAGCACCCCGACCGGCTGCTCCACCCGGACTCCCCGCGCGGTCAGCCGTCCGGCCAACTCAGCGGCGCGGGCGTCGAGTTCGCGATAGGTCAGGCGTTCCTCGGCGGTTTCCAGGGCGACCGCTTCGGGGGTGCGGAGCACCTGCGCGGCGAACAGTTCGGCGATGTCGGCGGCGGGTTCCCCGGTGGCGGTGGCGTTCCAGTCGACCAGGACGCGCCGGCGCTCCTCGGCGGTCAGCAGCGGCAGCCGCGCGGGCGGCCGGTGGGCCCCCTCGGGCAGCGCGGTCAGCGCGGCGGTGAGCTGCCCGGCCAGCCTCCGCACCGTGGACTCGTCGAACAGCCGGGGGTCGTAGCAGAGCCGCAGGGACAGCTCCGGGCCCGGGTAGGCCAGCAGGGCGAGCGGGTAGTTGGTGGTCTCGATGCCGTCCAGTTCGCGCAGCCGCAGGCCGTGGGCGTCGGCCGCGTCCTCGTCGACCGGGTAGTTCTCGAAGACCACCAGGCTGTCGAACAGGGCGGTCTGCTCGGGCAGTCCGGTGCCGGCCCGCAGCCGGGTGAGCGGGACGAAGCCGTGCCTCCGGTCCTCGCTCTGCTCCCGCTGCAGGGCCCGGAGCCAGTCGAGCAGGGTGCCGTCGGCGGGCACCGTGGTGCGGGTCGGCAGGGTGGTGATGAACAGGCCGGTCATCGTCTCGACGCCGGGCAGCTCCGGCGGCCGCCCGGAGGAGGTGGTGCCGAAGACGACGTCGGCGCGCCCGGCCTGGCGGCCCAGCAGCACCGCCCAGGCGCCCTGCACCAGGGTGTTGAGGGTCAGCCCGGAGCCGCGTGCCAGGTCCTCCAGCGCCCTGGTCGCGGCGGCGGGCAGGGCGAACGGCACGGCCCGGGTGGACTCCGCGCGGTGGCTCTGCACCGGCTCGCGGTCGTACGGCAGCGGCGTCGCCTCGGCCAGCCCGGCGAGGCGGTCGCGCCAGTGCCGTTCGGCCTCCGCGTGGTCGCGCCCGGCCAGCCAGGCCAGGTAGTCGCGGTAGGGCCGGCGCTCCGGCACGGTGCCGTACGGGACGTCGCCGTCCGCTCCCGGGCGGGCCAGGGCGGCGTGCGCCGCGAAGACGTCCGAGAGCACCTGGAACAGGCTCCAGCCGTCCAGGACCAGGTGGTGGAAGGACCAGAGCACCCGCACGCGGTCCTCCGGGAGGCGGATCAGCAGCAGCCGCTGGAGCGGGGCCCGCCCGAGGTCGAGGCCGCGGGCCCGGTCGCGGTCCAGCAGCTCGGCCAGCCGGTCCCGGCGCTCCCGCTCGGGCAGCTCGCGCCAGTCCAGGTGGGTGACCGGCACCGCCACCCGGCGGTGCACCACCAGCAGCGGCTCGGGCACCTCCTGCCAGCGGACGTGGGCGCGCAGCACCGCGGTGCGGTCGGTGACCCACTGCCAGGCCTCGGCGAGCCGCGCCGGGTCGGGCACCCCGTCCAGGACGAAGTCCAGCTGCTGGAAGTAGGCGCCGCTGTCCTCCTCGGCGAGGCCGTGGAAGAGCATGCCGGACTGGGTCGGGGTGAGCGGCAGGACGTCCTCGACCGCGCCCGGGTCGGCGCCGGTGATCCGGTCCACCGCCGCCTGGTCGAGCCGGGCCAGCGGGAAGTCGGACGGGGTACGCCCGGCCGAGCCGGGCCGGGCCGCGTGGCGGGCGAGGTCGGCCAGCTCCTCGGCGAAACGCCGGGCCAGCGCCTCGACGGTCGCGCGGCGGTGGACGGCGGCGGAGTGGAACCAGGTGAACTCCAGCGCGTCGCCGTCGAGGCGGCCGACCACCTCCAGCGGGTGGGGGCGTTCGACGGCCGGGTCGGCGTCCAGCTCCAGCGGCCGGAAGGTGCCGCGGAACAGCCCGTCCGGGTCGTCCGGCAAGGCGATGCGGCCGAGGTAGTTGAAGCCGATCCGGGCGGCCGGCACGTCGGGCGCGGTGCCGGGGCGCCCGAGGTGGCGCAGCGCCTCGAAGCCGAGGCCGCGCCGGGGGACGGCGCGCAGCCGCTCCTTGACCTGCTTGAGGACGGTGTCCCAGTCGGCTCCGGCGGGGACGGCCAGGGCGACGGGGTGGCGGGTGGTGAACCAGCCGACCGTACGGCCGAGGTCCAGCTCGGGGAACAGCTCCTCGCGCCCGTGGCCCTCGACGTCCACCACGACCTGCTCCAGCCCGCTCGCCCCGCACAGCGCCCGGCCGAGCGCGCTCAGCAGCACGTCGTTGGCCTGGGTGCGGTAGGTGTCGGGCAGGGTGCGCAGCAGGGCGGCGGTGTCGGCGGGGCTCAGCCGGACGGTGACGGAGCGTTCGGAGGCGTAGGTGTCGGGGCCGTCGAGTTCGGCGGGGAAGGCCTCGGGGGCGCTCCGCGGGGGGACCGCCCGCGCCCAGTACCCGCACTCGTCCTCGAAGCCGCCCTCGGCCGCGAAGGCGCTCAGCCGCTCGGCCCACTGGCGCAGCGGCGAGGACTTCGCCGGCAGGGCCCGCGCGCCGTCCCGGCCCTCTCGGCGGGCGCGGTAGGCGGTGTCGAGGTCCTCCAGCAGCACCCGCCAGGAGACGCCGTCGACCACCAGGTGGTGCACGGCCAGGTGCAGGACCGGGGGCCGGCCCCCGGCGCGCTCGTGCAGCACGGCGCGCAGCAGCGGCGCGCCGCCGACCAGGTCGTACGGGCCGAAGTGCGGGGTGTCGTCGTCCGGGCCGGTGTGCCGGGCAAGGGTGATCCGGCGCGTCGGCTCCTGGATCCGCCAGTGCACGGCCCCGGTTCCGTCCGGGGTGGTGAAGGCGGAGCGCAGCGCGTCGTGGTGGGCGACCAGGTCGTTCAGGGCCTCCTCCAGGGCCGCCCGGTCCAGGTCGCCGGGCAGCAGCAGGGAGAGCGCCTGGCCGAAGTGGCCGGCTCGGGCGCCGGCCCGGCCGAGCCACCAGCGCTGGATCGGGGTCGGCACGGCCTGCCCGGTGGCGGCCACCGGCGCGGGCGCGGCCGGGGCCTCGGCGTCCTCCGCGGCGCGGGCCAGCGCGGCGACCGTCTGGTGGCGGTAGAGGTCGCGGGAGGTGACCGCCAGCCCGGCCTGCCGGGAGCGGGCCACTACCTGGATGCCGAGGATGGAGTCGCCGCCGAGGTCGAAGAAGTTGTCGTCGGCGCCGACCCGGTCCAGCCGCAGCACCTCGGCCCAGATGCCGGCCAGCGCGCGTTCGGCGGGGGTGCGGGGGGCGACGTGGCGGACGGCGGGCGCGGCCGGGCCGGGGTCGGGCAGCCGGTCGCGGTCGAGCGTGCCGTCGGGGTCGAGCGGCAGGGCGGGCAGCGGCACCACGACGGCGGGGACCAGGCGGTCGGGCAGGGTGAGGGCGAGGGTGCGGCGCACCGCCTCGGGGTCGATCCGGCCGCCGGGGACGGGCACCGCGTAGCCGACCAGCCGCCGGGTGCCCTCGGTGAGGACGGCGGCCGCCTCGGCCACGCCCGGGCAGCGCCGCAGCGCCTCGGCGACCTCCTCGGGGTCGGTCTCCTGGTGGCGGGGCCGGGCCCACTGCTCGACCCGGCCCAGGTGCTCCAGCTCGCCGTCGGCGGTCCACCGGACCAGCTCGCCGGTGCGGTACAGCTGCTCCCCCGGCGCGCCGTACGGGTCGGCGACGAACCGCTCGGCGCTCTCCCCCGGCTGCGGGGGGAGGCCGCCGGCGAGGTACAGCTCGCCGGGGACGCCGTCGGGTTGGGGGCGCAACCCGCGGTCGAGGACGTAGCCGCGGGTCCACCCGGGCCGGGCGGCGCCCTCGGGCGGTACGGGCGTGCGCCCGGCGTCCAGCAGCGCGCGCTGCTCATCGCCCGGGATCATCGGCAGTTCGGCGAGGGTGCGCTGCGGCCCGTCCGCCATCCCGGCCAGCAGGCGGTGGAGGTGGCGCGCCAGGGCGGCCGCGGTCCGCCGGTCGAACAGGTCGGTGTTGTACTCCACCGTCAGCACCCAGCCGCCGGCCTGGTCCGGGGCGAACTCCAGCACCAGGTCGAAGCGGGCGGCGGCGCGCGGCAGCGGGTGGTCGGTGAACCGCAGGCCCCCGGTGGGCGCCGGGGCGGCGGAGGTCTGCTGGACGACCACGACCTGGACCAGCGGGGTCCGGCTGGGGTCGCGCGGCGGTGCCAGCTCCTCGACCACCCGGTCGAAGGGCACCCCGGCGTGGGCGAAGGCGTCCAGCAGGGTTGTGCGCATGCCCTCCACGAAGCTGTCCACGGTGGCCCGCTCGTCCACGTCGCCGCGCAGCACCACGGTGTTGACGAAGAAGCCGGTCACCTCCTCCAGTTCGCGGCGGTCCCGTCCGTTGGTGACGGTGCCGAAGGCGACGTCCCGCTGGCCGGTGTGGCGGGAGAGCAGCAGCGCGCAGGCGCCGGCGAACAGGGTGAACACGGTGGTGCCGCGGCCGGCGGCGAGGTGGCGCAGCCGGTCGGCCAGGTCGGCCGGGAGGTGGTGGCGGTGCGCCGCGCCGTTGCCGGTGCGCCGGTCGGGCCGGGGGCGGTCGGTGGGCAGCCGCAGGGTCGGCAGGTCCGCCAGGGCGCGCTTCCAGTAGGCGAGGTCCGCCGCGTGGTCGGTGCGGTGGTGCTGCTCCCAGTGCGCGAAGTCGGGGTACTGGAGGGCGGGGGCGGGCAGGCCGTCCGGCTCGCCGGTGGCCTCCGCCCGATAGAGGGCGGCCAGTTCGCGGGTGAGCACGCCCACCGACCAGCCGTCGGTGACGATGTGGTGCTGGGCCAGCAGCAGCAGGTGCTCGTCGGCGGCGAGCCGGACCAGCAGCACCCGGGCGAGCGGGCCCCGGGTCAGGTCGTACGGCCGCTCCAGTTCCTCGGCCAGCAGCCGTTCGGCGGCCGCGGCGCGCTCCCCGGCGGGCCGGGCTTCGAGGTCCTCGGTGCGCAGCGGCAGCTCCGCCTGGTCGGCGACGCGCTGCACCAGTTGCCCGTCGAGGGTGACGACGGTGGTGCGCAGCGAGTCGTGCCGGGCGGTGAGCCGGCGCAGGGCCCGGCCGAGGGCGTCCTGGTCGAGGGGGCCGTGCAGCCGCAGGGCGACGCCGGTGTTGTTCCCGGTGCCGCCGGGGGTGAGGTCGTCCAGGAACCAGAGCCGGCGCTGGGCGCTGGACAGCGGCAGCGGCTCGCCGGGCGGGGCGGGCGGGATCGGCCCGGCCGGTGCGGCGGCGGCCGGCCGGTCGAGCAGCGGGGCGAGGGCGGCGACGGTGCGGGCGGTGAAGACGTCCCGCAGGGTGAGCCGGACGCCCAGCCGCTCGGCGGTCCGGGTCAGGGTGCGGGCGGCGAGGATCGAGTCGCCGCCGAGGTCGAAGAAGTCGTCTTCGGCGCCGACCGCGTCGAGGCCGAGGACCTCGGCCCAGACGGCGGCCAGGGCGCGTTCCCGTTCGGTGCGCGGGGCGAGCCGTCCGGTGCCGGCCCGGCGGGCGGGTGCGGGCAGCGCCCGCTGGTCGATCTTGAGCTGCGGGGTGAGCGGGAACGCGGCCAGCACGACGACGGCGGCGGGCACCAGGTGGGCGGGCAGCGCGGCGGCCAGGGCGGTGCGCAGTTCGGCCGGGTCGGGGGCGCGCTCCGGGTCGGCGGGGGTGGCGTAGCCGACCAGCCGGGGGTGGCCGGGTTCGTCCTCGCGGACCACCACGACGGCCTGGTCGACGGCGGGGTGGGCGCGCAGCGCGGCCTCGATCTCGCCGGGCTCGATCCGGAAGCCGCGGACCTTGACCTGCCGGTCGAGCCGGCCGAGGAACTCCAGCTCCCCGTCGGCGTTCCGGCGGGCCCGGTCGCCGGTGCGGTAGAGCCGGGCGCCGGGCGGGCCGAAGGGGTCGGCGACGAAGCGGGCGGCGGTCAGGCCGGGGCGGGCCAGGTAGCCGCGGGCGACGCCCTCGCCGCCGAGGAACAGCTCGCCGTCGGCGCCGGGCGGCAGGGGCCGCATGGCCTCGTCGAGCACGTACGCCCGGGCGTGCGGCAGGGCGCCGCCGATGGTGGGCGAACCGGTGCCGGCGGTGAGCGGGCCGGTCCAGGTGGCGACGATGGTGGCCTCGGTCGGGCCGTAGGAGTTGACCATGCGCCGGCCGGGCGCCCAGCGGTCGACCAGTTCGGCGGGGCAGGCCTCGGCGCCGACGATCAGGGTGCGCAGGTGGCGGCCGGCTCCGGCGGGGACGGTGGCCAGGGCGGCGGGCGGGATCAGGGCGTGGGTGATCCGGTGCTCGTCCAGGACGGCGGCGAGTTCCTCGCTCAGCCAGGGGCCATCCGGGGGGATCACCAGGGTGGCGCCGATGAGGACGGAGACGAACAGCTCCAGCACGGAGGCGTCGAAGCTGGGCGAGGAGAACTGGAGCACCCGGTCGCCGGGGCCCACCGCGTAGTTCTCGACGGCGGCCGCGGTGAAGCCGGCGATCCCGCGGTGGGTGACGACCACGCCCTTGGGGGTGCCGGTGGAGCCGGAGGTGTAGATCAGGTACGCGGGGTGGTCGGTGCCGGCCGTGGCCGGGGCGTGCGGCTCACCCGCCGGGGGCGTCTCCGGCGTCTCCAGGACCTCGCGGACCGCGGCCGGGTCGTCCAGCACGATCGCGGGGGCGGCGTCGGCGAGCATCAGCGCCCGGCGCTCGGCGGGGTAGGCCGGGTCGACGGGCAGGAAGGCGGCGCCGGCGCGAGCGGCGGCCAGTTCGGCGGCGATCAGCTCCATGGAGCGCGGCAGCACCAGGGCCACCGTCCGTTCCGGTCCGGCGCCGCGCCGGTGCAGGTCGCGGGCCAGCCGCTCGACGCGTTCCGCCAGTTCGCGGTAGGTCCAGCTCCGCCGGCCGTCGGTCAGCGCGGGCGCGTGCGGGGTGCGCGCCACCTGGTCGGCGAACAGCGCGTCGAGGGTCCGGGGGGCGCCGTCCCCCGGGGTCGCGGGGGTGCCGCCGGCCTGCGGCGGAGCGGACGGACGCACGGGCTGGGCAGGCCGGTCGGCCATGGCGGAAGGTCCTTCCGAGGGGGGCGACGACGCGGGCACCGGGGCAGGCGGTAGCCGGCCCTCGGGCCCGGGAACGGTGCGGTGGCGGCGGTGCGGGGTGGGTGCGGTGGCGGCTCTGCGGCGGTGGTGCGAGGCGGTGCGGTGGCGGGTCTGCGGCGGTGGTGCGAGGCGGTGCGGTGGCGGTTCTGCGGCGGCGGGCCGGCCGGCTCAGCCGGCGGCGGTCCGGCGGGCGGTGCGTCCGGAGACCTGCACCCGGTCGATCCGGCCGGTGGCCGGGTCCCGGTGGAAGCGGCCGCCGGGCTCGGGCCGGCCGGTGTCCGGGGCGATCAGGTCGTAGCGGAGGTCGGCGTGGCAGCGCAGCGGTATCGGCAGGTCGCCGTCCACCGCGAGGGTGGCCGGTCCGTCGCCGGCCCACTCGACCCGGTAGCGGACCGCGCCGTTGCGGTAGTCGCCCGCGCACTCGGCGAGGGTCGCGGGCCCGGCGAGCGGCACGGGACCGCCGGCACCGACCGGCGGGATCGCCGCGGGCACCCGGATCCCGGCCAACTCGTCCAGTTCGGCCGCGAGTTCGCGCCAGAGGGCGGTGGCGGCGCCGGCGTTGCCGGTGAAGGCGACCACCACGCCGCTGTCCGGGTCGGCCCGCAGGTGGCAGGAGGTGCCCATGGCGTTGCCGTCGTGGCCGCACCACAGCCGCCCGTCCTGCCGGTAGAGCGCGACCCCGGCGCCCCAGCCGTCCGCGAGCGTTCCGGGCCGGGCGCCGGGCTGCGGGCGGCGCATCCGCTCGGCGACCTCCGGGGGCAGCGCCTCGGCCCGGCCGACCAGGGCGGCGCCGAGCGCGGCGAGGTCCGCGGCGCTCGCCAGCAGGGCCCCGGCCGGGGCCTCCAGCGGGGCCAGGTTCTGCCGGACGGCCCGGGCCCGGCCGGTCGCCGCGTTGAGCGCGTGCCCGGCGGCGACCGGCCGGCCGGGGGCGGCCGTGTCGACGAACACCGGTCCGGTGCCGAGGGGTTCGAGCAGCAGGGCGCGCACCGCCTCGTGCCAGGGCATCCCGGTCACCGTCTCGACCAGGCGCCCGGCGGCGACGTAGCCGGCGTTGGAGTAGGAGAAGTCCGTCCCGGGCGGGAACAGCGCGTCCCGGGCGGTGCACACGGCGGACAGGTAGCGCGTCGCGGTGGTGCGGGCGGCGGCGTCGGAGTCCGGTCCGGTGGGCAGTCCGCCGGTGTGGCCCAGCAGGTGACGAATCGTTACTGCGGGCAGTTGCCGGAGCTCCGGGAGATGCTCGGCGGCCGGTTCGTCCAGATCGAGGTCGCCGTCGTCGGCGAGCAGCATCACCAGGGCCGCCGTGTAGGGCTTGGTGAGCGATCCCACCGGGACGGCGGTGTCCCCGGTGAAGGGCGCCCCGGTACCGGTGTCGGCCACCCCGGTGTGCAGGACGACGGCCTCCGAGCCGGTGTCCAGCGCCAGTTGGGCTCCGGGCACCCGGTGGGCGCGGGCGAGGACGTCGAGGCGGTGCCGCAGTTCGCGGCGCGGGAGGAGCGGCGCCCGCTCGCGGGTGGGCGCCGGACTGGCGTACGGCATGGCGGAAGCTCCCGTCGACTGGTTCTCGGGTGCGGGCGCGCCGGGCGCCCGCACGGAATCGCGGATCGGGTCACGGCACGGCGGGGAATTCCCGGCCCTCGGCACCGCCCGCTTCAGGACGTGCGGGAACGAGGCGGAATCGGCGCGGGACCGGTCGGCGACGGCGGCCGGGCGGCCCGGGAACGGGAATCCCCGGGCATCCGACCCGCCCACGCGGAGCCGTTCCGCGGCCGCCCCGGCGCGTCCGGGGCCGGACGGTGCGAATGCGACCGGAATTCCCCGCGGCCCGATGAACGGCGGGCCGCGCAACGGCGCCCGGTGAACCGGGAACGGCCGAATACCCTTACCCCGCCGGAACGCTCGGACAGAAACCCGTGCCCCGCCGACCGGCCGCTCTCCCGGCCGCCACCTGCCCATTACCCGTATCCGGCATGTCCATCCCCCTTATTGGCGATCCGCCCCCGCAACCGTCGCGCGGAACGCGCCGACACGGCCGGGGAGTCGCGGAATCCTTGCCGTCCCGAACGTCCGGACGACGAACGCGCAACAGTCTTCACGGCGGCCCAGTCGCTCGCAACCCCTTCCGATTGAACGGAAAGCGGCTCCACCGGGAATCGGAACCACAAAATCCCTGGTTGCCTCCCGGCCACACCCGGAACAACCCGATGCCGAGTGCGAATTCTTTGGCCGAAAATATGGGGTTCAGACCTCACCATCCACTCGAACAACTATTCGCGGAAATATCCGAGTGATTTCCCGGGCTGCTGTGACGACTGGGACGGCTGTGCCGGAACGCGACGGAATCGGTCGGATGGGCCGCGAGTGGGACCGCCCCGGCCCGACAACAGCTCCGGGGCCGCGTCGACGAGCACGCCGGGGGCCGGTACGGCGTCCGTGCGGTCCGACCGGCCCCACGGGCACCTGCTAGGGTCCGAACGCAACGGCGGACGGCGGAGGTTGCTGTGGTGGACAGGGGCGTGGAGCGGGCCTTCATCGGGTCGTTCACCTCGACGGGCGGGCGCGGGATCGTGCTGGCCTCGCTGGATCCCGGCACCGGGGCCCTGACCGTGACCGGCGCCGTGGACGCCGTCGACCCCTCCTACCTCACCGTCGGGCAGGTGGCGGGCGCCCCGGTGCTCTACGCCGTGTCCGAGACGGAGCCCGGCGCCGTCACCGCCCACGACCTCGCCGGGCCGGTCCCCCGCCCGCTGGGCGCCCCCGTGCCGGTGGACGGCGACCACCCGACCCATCTGAGCCTCGCCCGGGGCCACCTGCTGACCGCCAACTACGGCTCCGGCAGCGTCAGCGTGCTGCCGCTCGCCGCCGACGGCACCCCGCGGCCCCCGAGCGCCGTCCTGCGCCACCGGGGCAACGGGCCGCACCCGGACCGCCAACTCGCCCCGCACGCCCACCAGGTGCTCCCCGACCCGTCGGGGCGCTGGGTGCTCAGCGTCGACCTCGGCACCGACTCGGTGCGGGTCTGCGCCCTGGACCCGGCGACCGGGGAGCTGGCGGTGCACGCCGAGACCGCGCTGCCGCCCGGCACCGGGCCGCGGCACCTGGCCTTCCACCCCTCCGGCCGGCACGCGTACGTGCTCGGCGAGTTGCGCCCCGTCGTGACGGTCTGCCGCTGGGACGCGGCGGCCGGGGCGCTGGACATCGTCGGGGAGGCCCCGCTGTTCCCGGACGGCGTCGAAGGGCCGGTCTCGCCGTCGGCCCCGGTGGTCTCCCCCGACGGCCGGTTCCTGTGGGCGGCGGAGCGCGGCACCGACACCGTCGTGGTGCTCGCCCTCGACGGGACGGGCGAGCGGGCGCACGTGGTCGCCTCGGTGCCCTGCGGCGGCCGCTGGCCGCGCGACCTGGTGCTGGGCCCGTCCGGCACCCGCCTGTACGCGGCGAACGAGCACTCCGGCGACGTCACCTGGTTCGACGTGGACCCCGTCACGGGCGTGCCCCGCCGGGCGGGCTCGGTGGCCGTCCCGGCGGCGTCCAGCGTCGTCTTCGTCTGACGGCCGCGGCCGGCCCGGCGACGGCCGGCCGCTCACTCCCCACCGCGGAACCACCACGACCGGGACGGTCGTGTGCCAGGTGCAGTGCTGGGCCACCGGGCCCAGCAGCGTCCCCGCGCAGCCCCCGAGGCCGCGGCCGCCGACCACCGGCAGGTCCGCTCCCCTGGACGCCTCGACCAGCGCGCCCGCCCGGGTGCCGTAGCGCACCTCGGTGCGCACCTCGACCGGCGGGTCCTCCCCGGTCGGCCCGCTCGACGGCCCGTTCGACGGCCCTGGCGACCTCCTGCCGCGCCCGGGACTCCGGCGCCGCCTCGTCGGTGCCCGCCGGAGGGAACCAGCCGCGCGCGCCGTGGCAGGTCGGGTACTCCCGGGCGATCACCGCCACCAGCGCGCCGCCGGTGGGCTCCGCCCGGCGCACGGCCCGGCGCAGCGCCCGTCCGGACGACTCCGAACCGTCCGCCCCGACCACGATCCGGCGCTCGGGCGGGGCCCGGTGGAAAGCTTCAGATGAAAACGGATATCGTTTCGCTGGAAAAGTTTCGCGGGAACCTCACGCCGAACCGGTTGCAGAGCTGGATGGACATGACAAACACTGGCGGGAAGTCGAGCCTCGAACGCGCACGGGACACCGCGGGAGTCGGGATGCGAGTGGACGCCGCCCTGGCCGGCGCCTGGGTGGACCGCTGGGAGCGCCAGCAGGAGCGGTACGCGGTGGAGCGCGAGGAGCGGTTCACCGTCATCGCCGACGTACTGGAGCAGACCGTCGGCCACCGCGAGCGCCCGCTCGTCGCGGACCTCGGCAGCGGCCCCGGCTCGCTGTCCGCGCGCGTCGCGGCCCGGCTGCCGCACGCCGAGATCCTCGCGGTCGACATCGACCCGCTGCTGCTCGCCCTCGGCCGCGCCCGGCACCCCCGGATCGCCCGCTGGGTGGAGACCCTGATCGGCCGCCCGGGCTGGGTCGAGGCGCTCGAACTCGACCGCCCGCTGGACGCCGTGATGTCCACCACGGCGCTGCACTACCCTCCGCCGGACGCGCTGCTCGGGATCTACCGCGACCTCGCCGGCCTGCTGCGGCCCGGCGGCGTCCTGGTCAACGGCGACCACCTCATCCCCGACGACCGGCCGCTCGCCGAACTCGCCCTGGCGATCGGCCGGCGCCGCGCCCAGCGCCGGGGCACCGCCGCCGCCGAGGACTGGTCCCAGTGGTGGGCCGCGGCCGGCCGGGTCCCCGAGTTCGCCGACCTGCTGACGGCCCGCGAGCGCCAGCTGCCCCCGACCGACGGCCCCGGCAACGGCCTCTCGGCGGCCCGGCACGGCGAACTGCTGCGCGAGGCCGGCTTCCGCCAGGCCGGCCCGGTGTGGCAGTACGGCACCAGCTCCGTCCTGGTCGCCCTTCGCTGACGATCCGTCAGAACACGTCCGGAGCGCGGGATTCCCGATCGGCACAGTCGTTGCGATGGTGTGACAGAAGCGCCCTGTCGATCACCCGGGGAAACGGTTACCGTTTCCCTCGGCTCGGCCCCCCCTCATGCCGACTTCTCATGGAGAGCTGGTTTCGCATGCGGCCCCTACCGCTGTATCTCGAACCACGGCTGGAGACTCCGCTCCGCTCCCTCCTGGAGGAACGCGACCTCCTGCACACCCTCACCGACGCGCTGGGCTCCCCGCTCAACCTGCTCCTGCCCGAGCAGATCGCGGAGAACCTGGCGCGCTTCCAGGCCGTCTACCGCAAGCACCGCCTCACCGGCCGGATCCACTTCGCCCACAAGGCGAACCGCTCCAGCGCCCTCGTCCGCCGGCTCGCCGCCACCGACGCCGGGATGGACGTCGCCTCGCTCGCCGAACTCCAGCACGTGCTCGGGGCCGGCTGCCCGCCCGACCGGATCATCGCCACCGGCCCGAAGAACCGCGAGTACCTCTGGCTGGCGGCCCGCACCGGCGTCACCGTCCACCTGGACTCCCGCGCCGAACTCGACGACCTGGCCGACCTGGTGCGCAAGCACGCCCTGCCACCGGTGCGCGTCCTGCCGCGGCTGTCCGGCTTCCGGGCGCCGGGGGTCACGGTGCTCACCCGGCCGAGCCGGTTCGGCACCGACGCCGCCGAGCTCGACGACCTGCTCGACGCCCTCGAACGCCACCGGGACGCCGTCGAGACCACCGGCGTCGCCTACCACCTGGACACCACCGGCGTGGCCGAGAAGGCCGTCGCCCTGGAGACCTGCGTCACCGTGCTGAACGAGTGCCGACGCCGGGGCCTGCGGCCGCGCACCGTCGACATCGGCGGCGGGTTCGGAGTCGACTACCTGGCCGACGCGGCCCAGTGGGAGCGGTACACCACCGAACTGACCGACGCCGTCCTGGGCCGGCGGCCCCCGCTCACCTGGCAGGGCCACGGCTACGGGCTGCGCGCCGAGTCCGGCCGGCTGCGCGGCGCCCTCGGCCTCTACCCGGCGCACCGCCCGGTGGCCGCCGAGGCCTACCTGGACGAGCTGCTCTCCCACCCGGCGCCCACCCTCGGGCGGCCGCTCGGCACCCTGCTGCTGGAGAACCTGTACGACCTGGTGGTGGAGCCCGGCCGGGCGCTGGCCGACCAGTGCGGGGCGACGCTCGCCCGGGTCCTGGAGGTCCGGCACACCCCGGCCGGCGAGCGCCTGGTCCGGCTGGAGGCGAACGCCCGGGACGTGGGCCTGGAGGAGCACGGGGTGCTGATGGACCCGCTGCTGGTCCCCCGGCCCGGTGCGCCGGACGGCCCGGTCGGCTCGGACGCACCGGACGACCCGGTCGGGGTGTACCTGATCGGCAACCTCTGCCTGGAGACCGACCTGATCACCCGCCGGAAGGTCTTCCTGCCCCGCCTGCCCGCCCCCGGCGACCTGCTCGCCTTCGCCAACACCGCGGGCTACCTGATGGACTTCAGCGCCGGCCGGGCGCTGCGCCAGCCCGTGGCGCGCAAGGTCGCCGCGTACCGGCAGGACGGCGCCTGGCGGTGGCGCCTGGACGAGCAGTACTGGCCCGTCGACGCGACGGCGGCCGCGGGAGACCGGGGGGACGGACGGGCATGAGGTACGACAGCATCACCGACGCGATCGGCAACACCCCGCTGCTCCGGATCGACCCGGCGGTCACCGGCCTGCGGCACATCGACCTGTACGCCAAGCTGGAGATGCTCAACCCCTTCGGTTCCGTCAAGGACCGCGCCGCCTGGAACATGACCCGCGAGGCGCTCCCCGGGGCCGTCGAGCGCGGCGACACCGTCGTGGAGCTGTCCAGCGGCAACACCGCCAAGGCGCTCGCGCTGATCGCCGGCCTGCACGGACTGCCGTTCAGGAGCGTCACCAACCGGATGCGGGTCCCCGAGATCAAGGACCTGCTCCTGCTGCTGGGCGCCGAGATCGAGGAACTGCCCGGCCGCACCGAGTGCCTCGACCCGACCGACACCGACGACCCGCTCACCAGCATCCACCGGCTGCTCTCCGAGGCCGACTCCGGCTACCTGCACACCGACCAGTACTACAGCCGGCTCAACGTCGACGCCCACCTCACCGGCACCGGCCCCGAGATCGTCCGGGACCTCGACGGCCGCGCCCCGGACCACTTCGTCGCCTGCGTCGGCACCGCCGGCTCGTCCACCGGCGTGGCGGCCGTGCTGCGCGCCCACAACCCGACCGTCGACGTGCTCGGACTGGTCGCCCACAAGTCCGACTTCATCCCCGGCATCCGCACCATCGACGAGGTCCACGAGGTCGGGCTGTTCGACCCCGCCACCTACGACGCCATCGACTCGGTGACCGCCGACCAGGCCATCGACGGCATGCTCACCCTGGTGCGCCGCTGCGGCCTGCCGGCCGGCCCGACCGGCGGCGGCGCCTTCCACGGCGCGCTGCGCCACCTGCGCACCGTGGACGCCGAGTTGGCGGAACGGGCGACCGGCGAACGGCACACGGCGGTCTTCATCGTCTGCGACCGGGTGGAGAGCTACCTGAGCTACATCCGCCACCGGCGGCCCGAGCTGTTCAACCAGCCGGCCCGGCCGAACTCGGTGGGTTCGGTGACCCCGGCCGAACTGGCCGCCGCCCGGACCGTCGAGGTCGACGCCGCCCGCAAGTGGATCGCCGAGGAGCGGCCGCTGGTGGTCGACCTGCGCGGGCCCCACGCCTACGCGGCGCTGCACATCGAGGGCTCGATCAACATCGTCGACGAGGTCTTCGACGAACTCCTGCACGGCGGGCTGCCGTTCGGCACCCACCAGCCGGTGCTGCTGGCCTGCCCGGTCGGCGAGAAGTCCGTCCGGTACGCCGCGCTGCTCACCCGGATGGGCCACCGGGACGCCCGCAGCCTGACCGGCGGCGTCATCGCCTGGCGCGACGCGGGCGCCCCACTGGTCCGGAACTGAGCGGGGACGGCCATGACCACCCCCGACCGGGCCCTCGACGGACTCCGCGACTGGCACCGCGAGCTGCGGGCGCAGTTCCCCATCATCACCGGCAACCCGGACCAGGCGTACCTGGACAGCGCGGCCACCTCGCAGAAGCCCCGGGCGGTGCTCGACACCGTCCAGCGCTACCTGACCACCGCCAACGCCAACGCCGGACGCGGCACCTACACCTGGGCCAACGCCACCACCGCCCTGGTCGAGCGCACCCGCGTCCGGGTGGCCCGCTTCCTCGGCGACCCGGACCCGCAGGAGCGCTCCGGCGTCCACTTCGTCAGCGGCGCCACCGAGGGGCTGCGCACGGTGGCCCGGGACTGGCTGCCCCGCCACCTGCGGGACGGCGACGAGATCCTCGTGCCGTTCGCCGACCACCAGGCCAACGCGCTGCCCTGGCTGGAGGCGCGGCGACTGCTGGCCCGCCAGGGCGTCCACGTCACGGTGCGCGAGCTGCCGTACGACCCGGCCTCGCACGACTACGACCACCGCGCGCTGGCCCGGCTCGTCACCCCGCGCACCGCGTTCGTCGCCGCCACCCACGTGCACCACGTGTACGGCGGCGACATGAACGTCCACCGCATCCGGGCGGCGGTCGGGCCCGACGTGCCGATCTGCCTGGACGCCGCGCAGGGCGTCGGCCACCTGCCGGTGGACGTCGGCACCCTGGACGTCGACTTCGTGGTCTTCTCCGGGCACAAGGCGATGGCCCTGCCCGGCACCGGCGCGGTGTGGGCCCGCAACACCCGGGGCCCGGAGTTCACCCCCGGCGGCTGGACCGGGACGCCCAACACCTGCGGGATCGCCAGCCTGGAGGCCGCCCTGGACTGGCTCGACGCCGCCGGGCCGGAGCGCGTCCGGCTCTGGAACACCGCCCTGGCCGCCCGGCTCACCGAGGGGCTGCGCACGCTGGCCCCGTACGAGGTCCTCGGCTGCCAACGGAGCCTGGCCGCCGACTCCGAGGTCCAGCGGCGGGAGGGCATCGTCACCTTCCGGCACCGCGGGATCGGCTCCAACGACCTGGGGTTCGTCCTGGCCAGCCACGGCCTGATGGTGCGGGCCGACGGGCACTGCCAGGGGCGGGCCGGGGAGAGCGAGAGCTCGGTGCGGGTGAGCCTGCACGTCTACAACAGCCCGGAGGAGGTCGACCGGCTGCTCGCCGTCCTGGCCGGGCTGTGACCGCGCCGGCTACGAGGCCGCCGGGCGGTGACCGCGCCGGCCGCGAGGCACGTCCGCCTCGCAGCCGGCGCGCCGGGCCGGTGCCGGGGTCAGCGCAGGCCGGCGAAGAGGTCGTTCTCGGGGACGGCCGCGCCGGTGGTGTCCCGGACCCGCAGGAAGGTCTCCACGCCCATCAGTTCGGCGAACCGTTCCTTCCCCATCTTCAGGAAGAAGATGTTGTCGCCCTGGCTGGCGTGCGCGGCCAGGGCGTCGAACTTCTGCCCGGCGAAGGCGGTGGTGTCCACCCAGGTGGTGATCTCCTCGTCGGGCAGGCCGATCTCCGGCAGCTCGACCGCCTCCGCCGACCCCGGGTCCGGCTCCTCGAAGTCCGCGCCGAACTCGCGCATGACCTCCCCGAACCGCTGCATCGCCGAGCGCGGCGCCGTCGTCCAGTAGACCTTCGGCGTCAGGTCGACCAGCTCCAGGGCCGCCATGGTGATCCGGTGGGCCTGGATGTGGTCGGGGTGGCCGTAGAAGCCGTTCTCGTCGTAGGTGACGACCACGTCGGGCCGGTAGTGCCGCATCAGTTCGGCGAGCCGGGCGGCGCCCTCCGCCACCGGCGTGCGCCAGAAGGAGCCGGGCTCGTCGTTGCTCGCCCAGCCCATCATCCCGGAGTCGGCGTACTCCAGCAGCTCCAGGTGGCCGACGTTCAACACCTCGCAGCTGGCCTCCAGTTCCTGCCGGCGCATGGCGGCGACGGCCGCCGGGTCGTGGCCGGGCTCGCCCGGCTTGGCCCCGCCCGGTCCGTCGCCGCACCTGCCGTCCGTACACGTCACGAGCACCGTGCGCATGCCCTCCGCCGCGTACCGGGCGAGGACACCGCCCGTCCCGGTGGCCTCGTCGTCGGGGTGGGCGTGCACTGCCATCAGCGTCAACGGCCGGTCGGCCATGTGATCCGTCCTCGGGTCCGAAAGAGTCATCGCCCCCAGTCTGCGCCACGCGGACGGGTGCTCGCCATCCTTGCCGTGCTGTCCGGACAGCGGCTAGGAAGCGGTGTCGGCCGGCTCTTCCTGGACCGGAACCGCGGCGGCGTCGTTGCGGGCCCCGCCCCAGCGCTTCTCGGTCTCCCGGTGTATGTGCCAGATGTCGTCCTCGGTGAGGAGGACGGAGACGACACCGGGGAAAGCTTCCTCGAAATAGATGTAGGGCTCCCGGTTGTCGATGCGCGGGGAGTGGTAGTCGAGTCGGTCCCGCATGCCGTGCTGGCGCGTGACCGGTGTCGCGGGGTGATAGGTGAGGATGTTCGGGCTGGCCAGATCGACCAGCTCGTCGTCGATGAGACGGCCCACCTCGTGGATGGTCTCGTCGATGCTGTCCCGCGTCTCACCGTCGAGGCCGAAGAGAACGGAGGTTCCCAGCTGCAGGTCCTGTGCCTTGACCAGGGCCGCGGCTTCCCGGACCTTTTCCCTCCAGGGCTTCCGTTCGTCCCGGCGGAGGTTCTTGTGGATGTTGTTCATGACTTGCGTCGACATGCTCTCGATGCCGATGTAGATGTAGCTGCACCCGGCATCCTTCATCTTCCGCAGGATCCTTGACGACTCCTCAGCCGAATGGAGCGCGACCAGGGTGTCCACGGTCAGCTGGGCACCCCACTGGAGGTCGCGCAGCCGCTGGACGTCGTCTTCCCCGCGAACGAATCTGCGGTAGCGCGGTTCGAGCGAACCGCTCTCGTCCCGGCGGATCCGGCTGAGCTCCTCGCAGAAGTTCTCGATGTCCCGGTACCGACCGCTCCAGAAGACGGAGTCGTCGAAGAAGAGCGACTCGGCGCCATAGCCGACGTATTCGCAGACCCGCTCCGCCGCCGCACCTATCGCATCGTCCTTGAACCGCTTGAGCCCGGTGAGTTGTGACGACTCGGAGCAGAAATTACATCGGTACGGACAGGCGTTGGACACCATGAAGTGCGCGGTGCGCAGCACCTCCCCCGTCCCGGGGCGGGTGAAGATGGGGAACCGGGACCGGATCGCGAACGCCTCGTACGGCGAGGGTAAGGTCGCGAGGTCGAGCGTTCGGCCACGGAGCGCGACGGCGTCGAAGGTCTCCCCCGCCGCCAGGACGACGACCGACACGCCGGGCACGGGACCCTCTTCGGCGAGCAGCCCCTGCAGGCACGGCAGAACCTGGTCACGGTCCACCCAACGCCGGTCGAGGTCGGTGGCGAGGGCGAGGGCCCGCATGAGCAGGTCCACTGCGAAGTAGGCCTCGCCGCCGACGACGGCGTCGACCACTCCGGGAGCCCTGCCCTCCTGGATGACCGCCACCGTGCTGCTGGGTTCGAGCAGGAGGGCCTGGCCGTCGGGGGTGCAGGTGACGGTCTCGTCCACATGCCGGCCTCCGAGTACGACGAAGGCGTCCGGGACCTCGCGCTTGGCCAGTCTCGCGATGTCGAGCGCGTAGCGGTGCGCGGGTGACACGGCGCTGATGAGCACGACCCTGGGCTGGACCTCGCGCAGTAGCCGCACCCATCGCGCGCGCGCCGCGTCGTCCCAGACCCGGGGGTCGAACACCGTCTGGTCGGTGTTGGGTGACGTGCCGTAGGCCCGGTATCCGTCGTCACTGACGGAAAGCCGGTACTCCTTGGACGGGAACCGGGTCCACTCGGGCGCGAGGTCGCTGTAGTGGACGGCGTCCTCCAGCGGGCCGGCGTCCGCCACCGCACGGTGCACGGCGACGCTCAGCGCCGTGTAGAGGCACATCGGGTCGCCCGGATAGGTGATTTCACCCTCGGATTGGGTCATGACGGGCGCCAGTACCGACAGCACGGGGAAATAGCGGGTGCCCGTTCTCGCACTCGCCAGGTCCGCCGACAGCCGGCGCCTGCGTGTCAGACGCCGTTCCCGGAACGCGTCCGGATCGGACACTCCTCCCGGGCGATGCATCTGAATGTCGCCACCCCCCGAATGCACCTTCTGAATAGCGTGCGTGGCCATCAGTCCTCCGGATTCTGTCTTCCAGGGTCTTGTCCCCGAACACGGACATCGATGACGAACTACTCCGGCGGGCCATCGATGGACATTCCCGTCCTTCTGCTCCCCGAAAACACCCATCCCAGTCCGTCAAAAGGCCGGGACTTCCCAGAGCCTGGCCGCATTCATCCCGTGGCGGTCCAGCGGCTCTTCCATCGAGGGCTCCCCCGGTACGACCTCGAACTCACCCGTGATCTTACTCGACCTCACCAGGCCGTGTCTTCGAAAATGTCACGTCCGCATCATCTCCCATTCATTCACGTCCGGGCCGGCCCGAGGGCTCCGACGGGGTTTCCGGGAACGCACGCGAACCGGCCGGCCGAGCCCCGGGGATTCCCGTGGGCCGGCGCGATCAGCAGGCGTGTTCGTGGCGGCCGCGAGGACCGTCGCGGCCGGTTCCCGCCCGGCCCGTCGGACCGGGCAGGCGGCGGAAGCAGTTCGCCGCCGCACCGGCCGCGCGTACGCCCCGGCCGCGGAGCTCCACCGTCCCGGCTTCCACCGCGGCGTGCCGGCCGTTCACCGCGAGCCCCTCGGCGAGGACGCTTGCCGACTCCCGGGACGCCTGCCCCGGCACGGACCGTACGCTGCTCGACGACCGGCCGAGGCCCGACGGGGCCCGGCGGACGGCAAGGCGTCCGCGCCTCGTCCCCGGGCCCGCCCCGTTACGCCGCGCCGCTCCGCCCCGGGTCGGAGTCCCCCGCCCCGGGCAGGGCGGCCGTGGCCTGAAGATACGCGGCCAGGCTCTGCAGCGTCGGATGGCTGTGCAGAGCCACCAACGTCAGCTCGGGCACCTGCGCCATACTGCGCATGGCCGTCATCGAATCGCCGCCCAGGGCGAAGAAGTCGTCGTCGCGCCGGATCGCGTCGATGCCCAGAACGTCCCGCCACGCCGCGGCGATCCGCTCCTCCCACGGACCGCTGGGCTCGGCATCCACGGGCACGGTGCCGCCACGGCGTTCCTCGTGGAGCGAGGGGGCCGCGGGAAGCGACTTGCGGTCCAGCTTCCCGTTGGGGCTCAGCGGCATGGCCGGCAGCACGAGCACGGTGCCGGGAACCATGTGAGCCGGGAGGCTGGCCGCGAGGGTCCTGCGGACGTCCTCCGGGTCCAGCACTTCGCCGTCACGCGGCACGGCGTATCCGACCAGGACCGGGACGCCGACGGCATCGGTCCGTGCGGTCACCGCCGCATCCTTGACCTGGGGATGGCCGCGCAGGACGGACTCGATCTCGGTCAGCTCCACCCGCAGTCCGTGAATCTTCACCTGGAGGTCGGTCCGGCCGATCAGTTCGATCAGTCCGTCGGCACCGAACCTCGCCAGGTCGCCGGTACGGTACAGCCGCTCGTCGGCCACCGGGCCACAGCTCCACTCGATGAATCGCTCGGCGGTGAGGGCGGGCTGGTCCAGGTAGCCGACCGCGAGGCCGACGCCGGCGAGGTACAACTCGCCCGTCACACCCGGCGGAACGGGTTGAAGCGACTCGTCCAGGATGTACGTGCGCTGATTGGCCATCGGGCGCCCGTACGGAATGCTCCTCCAGGTGGGTTCGGTGGCCTCGACCTCGAATATCGTCGAATAGATCGAGGCCTCGGTGGCCCCACCGAGGGAGATGAACCTGGCACCGGGCGCGGCCCCGCGGGCGCGTCCGGGCAGCTTCAGCGGGATCCAGTCTCCGGCGACCATGATCAGTCGCAGTGCGCCCACCGGTGAGGGCGCGCCACCCCCGCCGTGCTCGACGTGGTCGAGTACCAGTTCCAGCAGTGCCGGCGCGGTGTTCCACACCGTGACGCCGTGCTCCGCCGCCAGTTCGGCCCAGTGCGCCGGATCCTTGGCCCGGCCGGGCGCGGGAAGGACGAGGGTGCCGCCTGCCGCCGTCATCCCGAGGAACTCGTAGACCGACATGTCGAAACTCGGGGACGACAGGCCGAGGACACTGTCGCCGATGCCCACGGCGAAGCGGGAGTTGAGATCCTCGATGTTGTTCACCACGCCCCGGTGGCGCAGCGCGATCGGCTTCGGCTTCCCGGTAGAACCTGACGTGTGCATGACATAGCAGAGGTTGTCCGGCCCCGCCTGGGCCTTCGGATCGTGATCGGGCCGAGCGGACAGGGCGGCGGACTCGCGGTCCAGCAGCACCAGGCGTTCCCGCCGCACGGAGTCCTCGCCGGTCAGAGCGGCAGCGAGCTCGCTCCGGCTGATCAGAGCCACGCAGGAGGCACCGGTGATCATGGTGGACACCCTGGCCCGCGGATAGCCGGGGTCGAGTGGGACATAGGCCCCGCCGGCCTTGAGCACCCCGAGCATCGCGATCAGCAGGTCGGGCGAGTGCTCGAGGTAGAGGCCGACGCGGTCGTCGGGGCCGACGCCCAGGTCCCTCAGATGATGTGCCAGCCGGTTCGCCGCGGCGTTGACCTCCTGGAACGTCAGCCGGGTCGCTCCTTGGACCACGGCGACGGCCTCGGGGGACCGCGCGGCCCGCTCCTCGAACGCCTCGTGCAGGCAGCCCTCCTCACGGGGCAGCCGGACAGCGGTGTCGTTCCATTCCACGAGGATCCGGTGCACCTCGGGCCCGGTGAGCAGCACGAGGTCCGCCAGTGCCTGGTCCGGCCGGTCCGCGCCGTCCTCGAGCAGGTTCTGGAAGTGGGCGAGCAGCCGGTCGCCGGTCGCCGTCTCGAAGAGTCGCTCGTCGAAGTGGAGAGCGACCGACCGGGAGGCCGCCTCGGCCACCGGCAGCACGAGCTCGACCTCGTACGGCCGATCGTCCCCGCCGGCCCGGTCCGCACCGAGCCGTACACCGATGCGCGCGGGCTCCTTACCGGGGCCCGCCACGGCGCCGGCCGCACCGGTCAGCCCGCGGAGCGTACTCTCCCCGGTGACGGAGAAGCGGAGCAGCGAGTCCCCACCGCCTTCGCGGTGCACCTGGAACTCGACCTGGTTCTGGCCGGAATACCGGTACAGCAACGCGGCGAAGCCGGCCAGCAGCACACTCTCCGGGGCGGTCGCACAGGACGCCGCCACATCCCTGACGGCGCCGGCGTAAAGACCGGGAATGTCTCGGCGTAACACCCCCGTGCAACGGGGTGCGTCGATGCCACGCGGCCGGTCCGCAGGGAATTGGGCAGCACGGGAGGACAATTCCTGACTCCTGTCACAGATTCTCGACATCGCAGATGTAATTCGACTGTGAATATCGGATGGGCGCATGTGCGCACCGACTGCCGGGCCAGGAGGCTCCGAGATTTGCGAGCGACTAGCCTCAGCGTCTAATCCGGGCTGAGGAAGGCGCTGTTGGCGACATTACCGGGGGGTTGCGAACGCCGCAATGTGACCGACATCACACATCATGGGCCAAAGGCTGCCGCATAACCTTGTGTGCTCCCCTTGAGGTACTCGGGGAACTCCCCAGTGGCCGGCTGGACGGTGGGGATGCGACTGGAGGACCGGCGGAACCGCGGGAATTCCGCCGAGCGATCGGTTTACTGCCGCACGCTTTCCGTACCGGCCTCCTCTCCGTCGTGCGGCACCGCACCGACATTCGTCCGCGCAACTCTGCGCCATCGAACCGACACGGAACAGGACTATGAACGCCGAAACTTCGTCAACCGCTCTCGACGCCCTCGAACTGAGCCACCTGTCCCAGCGGGACGGGGAGAAGTGGGCCACCGCGGGCGACGGCATGCTGGCCTCCTGGGTCGCGGACATGGACTTCCCGACCGCACCCGCGATACGCGAGGCCCTGCTGCGCCGCGTCGACGGCGATCTCGGCTACCCCCCGTGGTTCGACCAGAGCGGCGGCGGCCCGCTCGGCGAGGTGTTCGCCGAGCGGACGCGGCACCGGTACGGCCACAGGCCCGATCCCACGCACGTCCGGCTGTTCACGGACATCAACCAGGCGATGCTCGCGACGATCCGGATCGCCACCGACCCCGGCGACGCGGTACTCCTGCACACCCCCGCCTGCCCGCCGTTCGTCGATGTCATCGAGAGGATCGGCCGCAGGGCGCTGACCGTTCCGATCCAGGAGGGCGAGGGCGGGTGGGAGTTCGATCCCGCACTCATGGAGCGGACCGCGGCGGACGGGGGCTCGGGGCGCTGCCGGGTGCTCTTCCTCGTCAACCCCCACAACCCCACCGGCCGGGTGTTCCGCCGTGACGAGCTGGAGTCACTCGCGGAACTCGTGCTCAGGTTCGACCTGTTGGTGATCTCCGACGAGGTGCACGCGGATCTGGCCCATGCCCCGCACCAGCACATCCCGTTCGCCTCGCTCAGCCCGGAGATCGCCGCCCGCACCGTCACCCTCACCTCGGGGAGCAAGGCGTTCAACCTCGCCGGGATCCGCTGCGCGCTGGCACACATGGGACCGCGGGCCGTTCGGGACGCCGTCGACGCGCAGCACGGGCTGCTCTTCGGCCAAGTGGGAGTGCTCGCGGTCGAAGCCCTGAAGGCCGCCTGGACTTCGGGCGACGCCTGGCTGGACGACGTCATGGCCGTCCTGGGCCGGAACCGCCGGCTGCTGGCCGAGCGGCTCCCGGAGGGGATCCGGTGTCGGACTCCGGAGGCCACCTTCCTCGCCTGGCTCGACTGCCGGCAGCTGGGGACCGGTCCGGACCCCATGCCCTTCTTCCGCGACGAGGCCAAGGTGCTTCTCTTCTCCGGACCGGCCTTCGGAGCCGGCGGCGACGGATTCGTACGGCTCAACTTCGGCACGTCCCCGCAGGTCCTGACAGAGACCCTGGAACGCATGAGCGCCGCGTTGCGACGGTGCGGACGTGCCTGAACACCGCGAGCCGCGCGACACGGACGTTCCGCTCAACACCGACAACCCCGCAGGCACGGACAAGGAGCTTTCCTGTGACTGACCACGCGACGGTGCGGGTCCAGCCGGCCTCCGCCCTGGAGATGCAGCTCTGGCTCGCCGAGCAGATCGCCCCGGCGAGCCGCGCCGGCTGGATCCTCGCCCAGGTCCGCGTCGACGGCCCGCTCGACCTCTCCGCCCTCGACGCGGCGCTGGCGGCGGTGGCGCGCCGCCAGGAGGCGCTGCGCACCGCCTTCGACTTCGAGGACGAGCAGGTGGTCCGCAGGGTCCTCGCGGAGCCGGTCGCGGAGCCGCTGCTGCAGCTCGGGTCCGGCACCGGCTTCGAGGAGGCGGCCGCCACCCTGCTGAACGCCGACACCTTCGATCTCGCCACCGGCCGCGTCCACCGGGCCGCGGTCGCCCCGGACGCACTGGGCGCCACCGTCTTCCTGGCGGTCCATCACATCGCCTTCGACGGTCTCTCCCAGGAGGTGTTCGCCGCCGATCTGGCGCGCGCCTACGCACGGGCCGTCGACGGCGTCGCGACAGATCTGCCCGTGCTGGAACGCAGGGAGCCCGCAGAACTCACGCCGGCGCGACACGCCGAGCTCACCACCCACTGGCGCGCCGTGCTGGCGGGGGCGGCCGACCTGCCCACCCCGGACGGCGGCCCGGCGCCGAACCAGCACGAGCTCGCCGTGGGCGGGTCGGCCGAGCTCCGAACCAGCTATCCGCCCAGCACCCGGCAGGCGGTGCGCGACCAGGCCAGGCGCAGCGCCTGCTCACCGTTCGCGGTGCTGCTGGCCGCGTACGGCCGGGCCCTGGCCGAGATCACCGGCGGCTCCGACTTCTGCGTCGGCACGCCGGTGGCCACCCGCTCGGCCGGGCAGCAGGACGAACTCGGCTGCCTGATCGACATCCTGCCGGTGCGGATGCCCGAGCTGTCCGCACCCGGGGTGGTCGAGCGGGTCTGGGCTGCCGTGCGGGAGAGCATCGCGGGCTCCGCGCTGCCCCGTTACGACATCGTCCGGGTCGTGGACACCGTCGCCGGTGGCCGGATGCCCGTCTACCAGGCGCTGTTCGCCTTCGAGAACTGGCAGCGCGTCGAGCATCCGGCCGGTCCGGTGAGGATGCGCGCCGTTCCGGTGCCGCCGGTCGGCGCGGTCGCCGAGGTCCAGCTCCAGGTGTGCGAACTGCCCGACGGGACCCTGACCTGCGTCGTCCAGGCCCCGCTGGCCGGTTCCTGGTCGCAACGGCTCCCCGATCTGCTGCGCGCCTTCGACCGCCGACTCGCCGAACTCGCCCCGGCGGCCACGCCCCGCTCCTCCTCGGAAGCTCCGGCATGACCACCCGTTGACGTGCCCGCCGTACGCCGGTGCCGGCGGCCCCCTGGCAGCTTCCCAGGGGGCCGCCGTGCTGCGCACCCCTCCCGTCCAGGTGCCGGGACGGGTCATGCGTCGGGCGGGAACGGGCCTCCGTCGGATCCGTCGGCCAGCAGTTCGGCGAAGCCGGCCACGGTCGGGGCCTTGAACAGGCTCGGGACGCTCACCGCGACACCCAGCGCCTCGCGGATCCGGGCCACCAGGCGGATCGCGTCGAACGAGTTGCCGCCCAGGCGGAAGAAGTCGTCGTGGATCCCCATGTCGGGCGCCGCGAGCACGTCGGCGAACAAGGAGCGGAGCAGCACCTCGGTCGTGTCGCGCGGGGCGGCCGGTCTCCCGGTCGGCCCGCGCCGGGGCGCGGGGAGTGCCGCCCGGTCGAGCTTGCCGTTGGCCGTCAGGGGAAGCGCGTCGACGATCACGAAGTGGTCCGGAACCATCTGCGGCGGCAGCCGGAGCCCCGCTTCCCGCCGCACGTCCTCGACGTACAGTTCCGGAGACGACCAACCCGGCCCACGGGACGCCGGTGCGGCACCCGTCCCTCCACCGGAGGCCGGCTGCCCGCCGCGGACCGCGTAGAGGGTGACCAGACCGGTCTGCGAGAGCATCGCCAGCCCGTCGACGGTGACCCGGTACCCCCGCTCCTCCAACCGGCCCCGGATCCAGTCGATCCGGCCCGGGGCGTCGTGCACTTCGATCACCAGTTGGCGGACCAGGTTCCAGTGCTCCTCACGGAGCCCCAGAAGCACCTCCCGTTCGCTCTTCTCCGCATCGATCTTGAGCAGGTCGATCCGTTCCACACCGGTCTCGTCGATGACGTCCGACAGCGTGCGCAGCTCGCAGGTCACGTCGGTGTGTCGCAGCCGCTCCGTGAGCAGACTGTCGAGATCCGCCGAACCGCTCCGCGGAAGGGCTTCCCGCACCGGCTGCTCGTTGCGGACGAAGGCCTCCAGGACGCCGCGCTCCTCGGCGGTGTCACCGAAGCGCCCCGACATGATCGAGAGTTGCGGGTAGTAGGTGAACGACGCCGTGCCCGCCGCCTCGGCGAGGCCGCACGGGAACAGCCTGGCGTCGACTCCGTGCAGCCGGGTGTTGAGTTCGAGCATGCGGAACAGCTGCGGAATCGGCTCGAACGCATGGACCACGCTGCCGGGACGGGAGCGGGCCACCGCGAGCGAGAAGAACCCGATGTGCGCGCCCACGTCGAAGACGCAGGCCCCGGTGTCGGGCAGCGTGATCCCGTGCCGCAGGTACTCGCCCTCCTCGAAGATCTCGCGGTACAGGAAGTCCGCCTCCGAGCGGTTGGACGCGACCACGGCCATGCCGTTCGGCAGGGTCTGCAGGTCCTTCCGGTCGAGGAGCCCGGCTTCCTCGAGGCGGCACAGGTTCCGCAGCGCGGCGGCCTCGACGGGGTCGGGTACGAGGTAGGCGGTCAGCCGCGTCTCGCCGGCCTCGTCGGGCCTGGCGGCCACCACCGCGTCGGCGACCGCGGCGTGCCGGGCCAGCGTCGCCTCGATCTCGCCGAGTTCGATGCGCACGCCGCCCACCTTGACCTGGTGGTCGGCGCGGCCCAGGTAGTGCAGGACGCCGTCGGGGTCCTGCCGGGCGAGATCCCCGGTCCGGTACATCCGGCTGCCTTCGGGGCCGTAGGGGTCGGGGACGAACCGCTCCGCCGTGAGCCCCGGCCGGTTGACGTACCCCCGGGCCAACTGGACACCCGAGATGTAGAGCTCGCCGGCCGCACCGGGCGCGGCCCGGTTCAGCCGCTCGTCCAGCACGTACAGCCGGGTGTTCCGCACCGGGGCACCGATCGGCACCGGGCCGGGTGGGTCGTCGGGGCCGCAGCGCCAGTAGGACACGTCCACCGCGGCCTCGGTGGGCCCGTAGAGGTTGTGCAGTTCGGCGCCCAGGAGGCGGAAGAACCGTGACCGCAGATCGGCCGAGAGCGCCTCGCCGCTCGCGAACACCCGGCGCAGCGAATCGCACCGGGCCGTCGTCGGCTCTTCGAGGAAGTGACGCAGCATGGACGGGACGAAGTGCACGGTCGTGATCCGCTCCGCCCGGATCAGCTCGGCGATCCGGGCGGGATCCCGGTGCTCGTCCGGCCCGGCCAGGACGAGGCGCGCACCGACGCACAGCGGCCAGAAGAACTCCCACACGGAGACGTCGAACCCGGCGGGGGTCTTCTGCAGGACGCGGTCGTCGTGGCCCAGCGGATACTCCGCCTGCATCCAGCGCAGGCGGTTGACGATGGCCTCCTGGGACACGGCCACCCCCTTGGGCCGGCCGGTGGATCCCGAGGTGAAGATGACGTAGGCGGTGCTCGACGGGTGCGGCGAGGGCCACCCCGTCCCGTCCTCCTCGGGCGCGCCCTCCTCCGACATCCGCCGGACGTCCTCGCTGTCGAGCGTCAGCACGGGCCGCGCGTCCTCGGTCATCTCCCGTACGCGCTCGGCGGGCAGCAGCGGATCGACCGGAAGGTACGCGGCCCCGGCCCTGTGCACCGCGTGGAGGGCGACCACCAGTTCCACGGATCGCGGCACCGCGACCGCCACGGTCGTCTCGGGCCCCACCCCCTTCGCCATGAGCGACCGCGCCAGTCGGCCGGCCCTGGCAGCCAGCTCGGCGTACGTGAGGGACACACCGGCGCCGACGAGCGCGACGGCGTCAGGGGTACGGGCCACCTGGGCCGCGAACAGATCGGGCAGGGTCTCTGCCGCCGTGTCGTGAGCCGCGGTGTCGCTCATGACGTCACTTCCCATCGTTGTCGAACAGACCGCCGCACCGTGAGGCCGGCTACGGAAGGGGCGTTGCGGACGGCTGGACGGCCGCCCGGCGCAGTGCCTCGATGTGCGCGGCCAGCGTCTCGACGGTCGGCGCGTCGACCAGGGCGCGCACCGGGATGTCCAGTCCGAGCTCAGCCCGCAGTCGGCTGACGACCGCCAGCAGGGAGAACGAGTCCCCGCCGGCCTCGAAGAAGTTGGCCCGCACGTCCACCTCGGCGAACCCGAGCACCTCCGCCCAGGCCGCCGCGACGGTGCGCTCCGTCTCCGTGCTCGGCGGTGTCACGGCCGCCGGGAGCACGGGAACCGGCTCGGGTCGGGGCAGCCGCCGGCGGTCCACCTTGCCGGTCGGGGAGAGCGGCATGGCGCCGAGCCACATGAACACGGCCGGCTGCATGACGATGGGCAGCTTCGGGGCGAGGTGGGCACGGAGCGCGGCCTCGTCGAGCCCGCTGCCCGGCGTCCTGACCACGTGGGCGACCAGCCGCTGGTCGGGCTCCAGGACCACCACGGCGTTCGCCACCTCCGGGTGACCGCGCAGCACCGATTCGATCTCCTCCAGCTCGACCCGCACGCCGCGGATCTTGACCTGACTGTCGACCCGGCCCAGGAACTCCATCTCCCCGTTGGGCAGGCGGCGCACCAGGTCGCCCGTGCGGTAGAGGCGTCGGCCGGGCCGGGCCGGGTCCGGGGCGAACCGGTCGGCGGTCAGGGCGGGCTGGTTGCGGTAGCCGCGGGCGACTCCGTCACCGCCGATCCAGAGCTCGCCGGGCACGCCGATGGGCTGCGGGTTCCCCCAGCGGTCGACCACCGCGCAGGAGGCGTTGGCGATCAGCTCACCCAGCGGCATGGAGCTGCGCTCCAGCGGTTCGTCGCCCATCCGGCCGACCAGGGCCGCGCCCGCGGTCTCCGTCGGCCCGTACTCGTTCCAGATCTCGCACCCGGCGGGGACGACCGCACGGGTCCGCGCCACCAGGTCGGCGTCCAGGTTCTCGCCGCCCATGGACACGTGCCGCAGGGTCGGCATGTCGAGGCCGGCGTCGGTGATGCCGCGCATCTGGGTCGGCGTCAGGTACAGCATGTGGATCGACCGCTCGTTGATGAACCGGGCGGTGGCCGCGCCGTCGGCCTTGACCTCACGGGGCAGCATGACCAGGCAGGCGCCCGCGGTCAGGGCGTGGAACATCTGCTCGACGGACCAGTCGAAGTGGTAGGAGAGGTTGTGCACCACCCGGGTTCCGGGCCCGATCGGGCGGATGTCCTGGGCCCACTGGATCCACGGGGTGATCGCGGTGTGCGGCAGGCCGACGCCCTTGGGCCGGCCGGTGGTCCCGGACGTGTACATCAGGTACACCAGCTGCGAGGGATGCAGCGCGGACCCCGGGGTGCCGCCGCGCGCGCCGTCCTGCGCGGTGCTCACCACGTCCACGCACTCCAGGACGGCCGTCGGCAGCTGGTCCCGCAGTTCCGGGGTGGTGACCAGGACCTTCATCCCGCTGTCCGCGACGACGTACGACATCCGGTCGACGGGGGCGAGCGGATCGATCGGCACGTAGGCGGCACCGGACTTCAGGATGCCGAGGATGCCGACGATGAGGTCCACCGACGGGTCCGCGCACAGGCCGACCAGATCGTCGGTGCCGATGCCGCGCGCCGTCAACTCGTCGGCCAACCGGGACGCCCTGCCGTCGAGTTCGCGGTAGCCGACCCGCTCGTCGCCGCTCTCCACCGCGTCCGCGTCCGGGGTCCTGAGCGCCTGCTCCTCGAACAGCCGGTGCAGGAAGAGGTCCGTGGGGTAGGGACCGCAGCCGGCGGTTGACCACTCCTCGAGCCGGCGGCGCTCCTCCTCGGGGAGGATGGTCAGCTCGGAGAGGCGCTTGGCGGGGGCGGCCACCGCGTCGGCCGCGAGTACGGCCAGGTGGTCGAGGATGCGCCAGGCCTTGTCCTCCAGGAACAGGTCGGTGTTGTAGTCGACCGCGAGGCGGTACGTCGACTCGGTCTCGACGACCCGGAACACCAGGTCGAACTTGACCGCCTTCAGGGTCAGGCCCAACTCGACGTCGTTGACGGTGATCCCGGCCAGCTCCGGCGCCGGGACCGCGTGCTGGTAGGCCAGCATGACCCGGAACGGCCCCTGCCGGGAGGAACGGTCGGTCGAGACCGCGTTGGCCACCCGCTCGTAGGGGACGTCCTGGTGGGCGAAGGCCTCCAGGACCCTGCCCCGGACCCGGCCGAGCAGCTCGGCCAGCGTCGGGTCGCCGGACAGGTCGCTGCGCACGGCGAGGGTGTTGAGGAAGCACCCGAGCATGGACTCGAGCTCCGGCAGGTCACGGTTGGCGCTGGGGATGCCGACCACGATGTCCGTCTGGCCGCTGTACCGGCTGAGCAGCACGTTGAGCAGCGTGAACACGGTCATGAACGGCGTGGCGTTGTGCTCCCTGGACAGCTCGCGGATCCTGCGCGACACCGCTCGGGGCAGCTCGATGTCCACCGACGCCCCCCGGCTCGTGCCGGTCTCCCGGGGCGGCAGGTCGGTCGGAAGGTCCAGCACGGGGAGCGGGCCG
Source organism: Kitasatospora sp. Xyl93 (assembly GCF_055383135.1). NCBI lineage: Bacteria > Bacillati > Actinomycetota > Actinomycetes > Kitasatosporales > Streptomycetaceae > Kitasatospora > Kitasatospora sp. Xyl93. The sequence continues at coordinate 108,314 of NZ_AP029186.1, forward strand.
CGCAGGCGGTCCTTCCAGTAGTCCAGTTGGCGTTCGAGCGTGGTCCCGGTGACCGTGCGCCGCTGCCAGGCGGCGTAGTCGGCGTACTGCACCGGCGGCTCCGCGGCCGCCGGGATCCCCCCGCCGGCGGCGGCGGCGTAGAGCTCCAGCAGCTCGGCCATGGCGAGTTCGAAGGAGTACACGTCGGTGATGATGTGGTGCAGGTTGATGAGCAGGACGTGCCACTGCGCGTCCAGCCGGTACAGCTCGACCCGGAGCAGCGGCCCCCGCTCCACGTCGAACGGCCGCTGGGCGGAGTCGAGGAGCAGACCGGCCAGGACCTCCTCCTGCTTCTCCTCCGGCTCGTCCCGGAGGTCGACCACGGTCAGCGGCGATTCGGCCCTGGCCCGGATCACCTGCTCGGGGATGCCGTCGACCGCCTCGATGGTGGTGCGGAAGACCTCGTGCCGGTCGACCAGCGCCTGGACGGCCTGCCCCAGGGCCGTGACGTCGAGCGGGCCCACGAGCTCGTTCGCCATCGGGATGTTGTAGCGGGAGCTCGGGCCCTGGATGTGCTCGTCGACCCACAGCCGCTGCTGGGTGAACGAGGTGGGCGCGTGGAAGACCTCGCCCGAGCGCCCCTCGAACGGCTCGATGGTCTGTTCCGCCCCGGGCTCCGTCTCCCGCATCGCCTCGATGGCCGCGGTCAGCTCGACGAGGGTCTGCGCGTCGAAGATCACGCCGAGCGGGATCCGGATGCCCAGCTCCTCGCGCAGCCGGCTGATCGCTCTGGCGCCTTTCAGTGAATTCCCGCCCAACGCGAAGAAATTGGCGTCAGGACCGGAGATCTCGGTGTGCAGGACGGCCGCCCACACATCCGAGACCACGTCCATCACGGACCGCTGCGACATGTCGTTCCACCTGAATCCGTCGATCGAGAGGATGGTCGTCTTGAAGGGCTTCGGGTCAGTGACCGTTCTGCCGGGGCACGGCGGCGAGTCGCCCGGCGATCTCGGCGAGCACGGCCGGCCGGGCGGAGTGCAGGAAGAAGTGGCCGCCGGGAAACATCCGCAGGTCGAAGCCGCCTGCTGTGAGCTCGCCCCAGCGCGGCATCGCCGCGACGCCCGCGGGATCGTCCTCGGTCCCGCCGAACGCCGTGACCGGGCACGTCAGAAGCGGCCCGCCGGTGAACCGGTAGGTCTCCACCACCGCGAGGTCGGCCCGGATCACCGGGAGCGTCAGGCGCATCAGTTCCGGGTCCGCCAGCACCGCTTCCGGTGTCGCGGACCAGGAGCGCAGTCTCCCGACCAGCTCCTCCTCCGAACCCGCGTGGTACGCGGTCTCCTGCCGGGCCTGGGGCGGTACGCACCCCGAGACGAACAGCCGGGCGGGCGAGCCGATCTCCATCCGCTGCAGGGTGCGGGTGAGGTTCCAGGCCACCAGGGCGCCCATGCTGTGCCCGAAGAACGCGAACGGACGGTCCAGGTGCTGGATGACCGAGGGCACCAGGTCGTTGAGCACCGCGCCCATCCGGTCGAACAGCGGAGCGCCCAACTGGTCCTCCCTGCCCGGAAGCTGTACCGACCACGGCTCGATGTCGGCGGGCAGGCCGGCGGCCCAGCCGCGGAACACCGAGGCGCCGCCGCCGGCGTACGGGAAGCAGAACAGCCGGGTGGCCGCCTGTGGCCGCTCGGCGAGCGGCCTGACCGTCACCCTCATCGGCCGGTCCCGCCCGCCAGCTCCCGGCGCAGGGTCAGCGGACGCATGTCCGTCCACACCTCGTCGACGTGCGCGAGACAGGCCTCCTTCGAGCCCCGCGCGCCCGTCTCCCGCCAGCCGGCGGGCAGCTCGCGGCCCTGCGGCCAGATGGAGTACTGCTCCTCGGAGTTGATCACCACGACATAGCCGTCGTCGTCGCGCTGTCCGTCCATGGGGCCCTTCCTTTCGGTGAGATGGCGGGATACCGGTTCAGGCGCCCGGCGTCCCGGGGCGGGAGGCTCGCAGGGCCCCCAGCCGACGACGGCCGGCGGGTACGGTCCGCGCCGCCCGCCGGGCCCGCGCCAGCGGCTCCGCCAGGGCGGCCAGCGAGACCGTCACGTCCTCGACGACCGTCCGCAGGACAGCCAGGAAGGCCGTCCGGACCTCCTCGGCCTCGGACTTCGCCAGCCGTCGGGAGTTGTAGTTGAGCCGCATCCTGAGCCGGTCGCCGTCCGGCCTGCCGAACAGGCAGAGGTCGAGCTGCGAGGTCTGCCGGGCCGGGGGCAGGAAGTCCGCGAACTGGAAGGAGGTCGAGAAGACCGGGTTCCGGCCGGGTCGGGCCTCCACGTCGAGCTTCTCGAGCAGCAGGGTGTACGGATAGCGGCTGTGCGCGTAGGCGCCGACGCTCGCGGCCCTGGTCCGGCGCACGACCTCGTCGAAGGGGTCCGCGCCCGACATCCGCACCCGGACGGAGAGCGGGTTGACGAAACTGCCGAACATCCCGTCCAACTCCTTGGTGTCCCGGCCGGAGAACGGGACGCAGACCACGATGTCGTCGTCGGCGCTGATGTCCCGCAACGCGACCGCGTAGGCGCTGAGCAACAGGATGTGCGGCGTGACGTGCAGCTCCTTGACCAGTGCCGCCAGCCCTGCGGCCGTGTCGGCCTCGACGTCGAACTCCAGCGTCTCGTTCACCACCTCGTCGGCGGGCGCGTCGTAGTCCCCGATGCGCAGCCGCGGCAGCGGGGCGGCCAGCTGGTCGAGCCAGTACGCCTCCATGGCCTTGCTCTGGTCGCTCGCCAGCCACTCCCGCCGGCCCCGCACGAAGGCGTCGTAGGTCGTCGGGAGCGGGGGCAGCTCGGGCTCTGCGCCCGCGGCGAAAGCCCGGTAGCAGAGCAGCAGTTCGCGGAGGAAGATGCCCATGCTGGTGCCGTCCGTGAGGATGTGGTGCACGTTCACGTAGAGGCAGTGGTGGTCGGCGGCCAGCTTGAACACCTTGAGCCGCACCGGCGGGGTGGCGAGGTCGTCGAAGGGGGTCGCGTTCTCGACCCGGACGCACCGGTCCAGTTCGACCGCCGGATCAGCCGCGCCGGTCAGGTCGACCAGCGGCACGTCCAGGTCGAACTCCGGCAGCACACGCTGGCGCGGACCCTCCGGAGTGTCCCGGAAGGACAGCCGCAGCGCCTGGTGCCGGTCCACCAGGAAGGCCGCGGCACGGCGCACGGCGACGATGTCCACCGCCTCGTACACGTGCTGACAGTACGGGAGGTTGGAGTCCGCCCGGCCCTCGTCCAGCTGGTGCTGGAGCCACAACCCCCTCTGACCGTTCCACAGTTCGAACCAGGCCCCGTCACCTTCGAGATCGTAGGGGTCTTCCACTTGGCCAGCCAATCTTCACATCGACGGTTGACAGAACGCCCGGACCGGATGCGGCCGGTTCACAGAGACCTCAGCAGGTCGGTGAGCAGGACCTTCGCGGCGGGCGCGTGGAACAGCTCCTCCGCCGTCGCATCGACCCGGTGCACCACCCCGGATCCCGGCCAGTCGAGCGCCTCGCTCAGCAGGACGTGGGTGGGAGCCGGTGGGACTTCGGGGGGCACCGCCGCGGTCAGGGTGAAGCTGAGCCAGGCCCGCTGCCCCTCGGTCAGTTCGACCAGGATCTCCTCGTCGAGCCCGGGCGAGCAGCCGTCGATCACCGAGAGCAGGAAGGAGCCGGCCAGGGTGAGCGCGTCACCGGGCGGCAGGCCGGTGATCGTGGGCACCTCGGCGGACTCGTCCATGGCCAGGGCGAGGTCGTCCAGCAGTACCTGAGGAGCCTTGGGGTCGGCCGGCGCCGGGTCGAGCACGATGAGCGGGACGTCCGGCCCGGGCAGCGCCTCCACCAGCGCCGAGGCCAGGCCGGTGGCCGAACAGTAGGCCAGCACCGCGACCGGGAGCGGCCCGGCGGCGGTGATCCGCCCGGCCCAGTGGGCGGCCTGCTCAGCCGTCCCGACGACTCCGTCGGCGAGGCCGGGGTAGTGCAGCGGGTCGATCCTGAGGGTCCGCTCGCGCCAACCGTCGGGCAGGATGCCGGCGAAGCTCCTCCGGGGCACCTCGTTCCCGAACTCAAGTATCACGAGAGGCCGTTGGTCCTGCGTCACGCTGCACTCCTGACGGCTTCGTCGACCACGGCGGAGAAGTCCGCGAGGACCGGATGGTCGAAGATGACCTGCAGCCCGATCTTGATGCCGAACTGCGCCCGCGTCCGGGACACCGCCCGGGCGGCGATCAGCGAGTGGCCCCCGATCTCGAAGAAGCTGTCCCCGGAGCGGGGGAGGTTCCCGGTCAGATCGGACCAGATCTCGGCGATCCGCGCCTCGGTGGCGCCGAGGGGGGAGGGCTCGGCCACGGCTGCGACCGGCGTGTCCGGCAGGGCCTTCCGGTCGATCTTGCCGTTGGGTGTCAGCGGCATCGCGGCGAGCCGGTGCAGCCCGGTGGGGAGCATGTACGCGGGCAGCCGACCGGCCAGTGCGGCGCGGATGTCGCCCGGCTCGGCCTCGCCGCAGAAGAAGGCGTGCAACGATCCGCCGTCCTGGTCCGGCACGTGGACGACGGCCGCCTGGTCCACCCCGGGAACAGCCAGGATCTCCTGCTCGACCTCGGCCGGCTCCACCCGGTGACCGCGGATGCTGACCTGGGCGTCCCGCCGCTCGACGAACTCCAGCTCGCCGTCGGCCGTCCAGCGGCAGAGGTCGCCGGAGGCGTACCAGCGGTTCCCGTCCTGGTCGGCGAGGAACTTGCGGCCGGTGAGCTCCGGGTCGCCCCGGTAGCCGAAGGCCAGGACATCGCCTCCGATCAGCAGTTCCCCGGGTACGCCGGGCTCGGCGACCTCGGCCCCGTCGGCATCCACCAGCCGGACCTTCGCACCGGTGATGGGGCGTCCGATCGCCGGCGCGCCCTCGGTGGGGCAACGGCGCAGGTCCGCGCCGGCGGTGGTCACCACAGTGGCCTCGGTCGGCCCGTAGTGGTTGAAGACCGCGGCGGGGAAGCCGGGCGGCGGGCTCACCCGAAGGCGGTCCCCGCCGGTCAGCAGGACGGCCAGGCCGACGGGCGGGGCCGGGAGGGCGAACAGTTGCTCGGCGAGCGGGGTGCTCAGGAAGCAGTGCGTGATGGCGCTGCGCTCGATGAACTCGGCGATCACCGCGCTGTCGACGATCAGCCGCTCGGTCGGCAGCACCAGCGTCGCCCCGCTCGCGAGAGCCGCCCACACCTCCCAGACCGTGGCGTCGAACCCCAGCCCGGCGAAGGCCCCGACCCGTACCCCGGGCCGGGTGCCGTAGGTCTCCCGGTGCCAGGACACCAGGTTCGCCAGGCCCGCGTGGCCGACCTCGACGCCCTTGGGCGTACCGGTCGAACCGGAGGTGTAGACGACGTAGGCCAGCGGGGCGGGCGGCCCCGGCGCCGGGGCCGCCCCGGTGCTGCCGAGTACCGGAACGCCCGCGGGCACCCGTCCGGCGAGCCCCTCCTGCGCGAGCACGGCCACCGGCCGGGCGTCGCGCAGGATCGCCTCCACCCGGCCGTCCGGCAGTGCCGGGTCGAGCGGCAGGTACGCGGCACCCGCGAGCCAGCTTCCGAGCTGCGCGACGATGCCCTCGATGCCGCGCTCGAAGAGCAGGCCGACGAGGCAGCCGCTCCGGTGGCCCTCGGCCTGCCGGACGCGTCCGGCCACCGCGGCGGCCGCGTCCCAGAACTGGCGGTAGGTGAGCCGCTGTTCGCCGCACTCGACGGCGACCACGTCCGGATGCGCGTCGACGATCGCGCCGAGCATCCGGACCACGGTCCGTTCGTCCACGATCGACTCCGGGGAGCCGCTCGTCTCTCGTGTCATCCCAACTCTCCTTCCAGGGACGTGCGGTCGGCCGTCACGAGGCCGTGCCGCGCACGGCCAGGCGTTCCAGGACGGTGAAGCCGAAGTGCTGCCTCGTCACCGGCGGCCCGTCGAGGGTGAGGTCCGCCCACCTGCCGGCGAGGCGCTCCAGGACGATCTCGGACTCCATCCGCGCCAGCCCCGCCCCCAGGCAGTAGTGCGCGCCGTGGCCGAAGGCGAGGTGTCGCCTGATCTCGCGGTCGTGGTCCAGGAGGTCCGGGTCGGCGAAGACGGCCGGGTCGCGGTTGGCCACGCCGAGCATCAGCAGGACGAGGTCCCCCTCCGCGATCAGGTGACCGGCCGCCTCCACCGGCGCGGTGGCCACCCGGGCCACCTGCTGGACGGAGGTGTCGAACCGGAGCAGCTCGTCGACCGCCGAGCCCGGTTCGCCGCTCCGCAGGTCCGCCCAGGCATCGGCGTGCAGGGCGGCCCGGACGGCCTTGCCGATGAAGGTCGAGGTGGTCTCGAACCCGGCGTAGATCAGCAGGCTCGCGGTGGCCGCGATGTCGGCGGTCTCGATGACGCCCTCCCGGCGGGCGTTGCGCAGCAGCCAGAGCCCAGTGCCCTCGCGGACCTCCGAGCGCAGGGCCTCGTCCACCACGTCCGCGATCTCCCGCAGGGCGCGGTTTCCCCTGGTCCTGACCTCCGGCAGGTAGTCCGCCGTCAGCAGCGCCGCGATGTCGGGGGACCAGTCGTGCAGCCGGGGCGCGACCTCCCCGGGCAGACCCAGGATCCGGCAGATGACCCGGCTGGAGAGCGGGACGGCGAGTTCCGCCATCACCTCCAGCCGGTCCGTCCGCCCCGCCAGGAGCTCGTCGACCAGCTCTTCGACGGCGGGCCGCATCGCGGCGAGCCGGTCGGCCGCGAAGAGCGGCGCGACGACCCGGCGGGCCGCCGCGTGCTCGGGGTCGTCGTTGAACATGAACCACCTGCGCACGACCTCCGCGGCCCGCCCCTCGCCGTCCCCCTCCCGGTGCAGGGTGGTGGTGCCCCGCTGCGGCCAGGCGGCCGACAGGGCGGGGTGCCGCAGCAGGGCCGTCGTCTCGCGGAACCCGGAGACGATCCACACCCCCAGGTCCTCGTCCCAGCGGACCGGCTCTTCCTCCCGCAGCGGGAGGTAGTCCGCGCAGGGGTCGGCCGTCGGACGGCCGTCGTCGCGGTAGGGGCAGCGTGCGGCCTGGGTCACGGTCACCGGGTACCCTCCGGGTTCTGGTCGGGGGCCACCGGTGCGGCGGCCGGGCTCACCACGGCTCCCCCTTCGTGCAGACCGCCGCGACGGCGGCCACGAGCTCGTGCTCGGCGGAGTGCAGGAAGAAGTGGTCGCCGCGGATCCTCTCCACGCGGAAGGGACCGTCCGTGTACTCCGCCCACGCCTCGACCGAGGCCAGGTCCGCCTCGTCGTCCGCGTCCCCGTAGAACGCCACCACCGGGCAGCCGACCGTACCCGGGGTGCCGGTGCCGTACTCGCCGAGGATCCGGTAGTCGGCGCGGAGGACGGGGAGGTAGATCTCCATCAGCTCCTCGTTCTCCAGCAGCTCCTGCGGAGTCCCGCCCAACGCGGCCAGGCGCTCGACGAGTTCGGCGTCGGAGAGGAGGTGGCTGTCCGCGTCGGCGGCCGGCAGCCGGGGCGCGCGGCTGGCCGAGACCAGCAGCGCGGACGGCTCCGGAGCGCCCTCGGCGCGGAGCAGCTTGGTCAGCTCGAAGGCGATCACCGCCCCGTAGCTGTGGCCGAACAGCACGTACGGCGAGGCCGGGTCGACCTGCCGGTACAGGTCGTCGAGCAGGGCCGCCAGCTCGTCGACCGGCTTCTCCACGCAGCGTGAGCCCCGGCCGGGGAGCTCCAGCGGCACGACGGTGACGCCGTCCGGCAGGTGCCGCTGCCACGGGTCGTAGACGCGTGCCGAGCACCCGGCGTAGGGAATGCAGTAGAGGTTCACTTGGGCGTCTCCGTACGGAGGAGGTGGTCGGTCAGCGAGGCGACGGTCGGGTTCCGGAAGATCTCCTTGATCGGCACCCGGGTGCCGAGGCCGTCGGTGAGCCGCTTCTGGAGCACCGTCAGGAGGACCGAGTTCCCGCCGGCGTCGAAGAAGTTGGCGTCCTCGTCGACGGAGTCCGCGGCGAGCGTCTGCCGCCACGCCTCGGCCACGACTGCCCGGACGTCCCCCGGGGGTGCCGCGGCGGGCGCCGCGGCAGCCTGCTCCGCCCGCTCGCCGGCGGCCAGGCCGGCCGCCAGCCCGACCCGGTCCACCTTTCCCGTGGTGGTGCGGGGCAGCACGGGCAGGGCGGTGATCCTGGCGGGGTGGTGGCTCGGCGGCAGCCGGTCCTTCAACCAGCCCTGGAGGTCCGCCTCGGCGCGCTGGACCACGAAGGCCACCAGCGCCGCGGTGTCGGGCCGGTCGGCGTCCTGGACCAGCACGACGGCCTGCGAGACCTCCGGGTGCTCCTCCAGGACGGCCTCCACCTCGCCCAGCTCGATCCGGTGTCCGCGCAGCTTGACCTGGCTGTCCAGGCGGCCGAGGAACTCCAGTGCGCCGTCCGGCGCCCTTCTGACCCGGTCCCCGGTGCGGTAGACGCGGCGGCGGCCGTCGGGGGTGTCGCCCGGCGCGAAACGCTCGGCCGTCAGCTCCTCCAGGTTGAGGTAGCCGTGCGCCAGCCCCTCCCCGTAGAGGAGGAGTTCGCCGCTCTCGTCGGCGAGGAGGCGCACCCCGGCCACCGGCTCGCCGAGCGAGATCCGCTCGGCGGACTCCACCCGCGCCGCCGTGGACCAGAGGACTCCCTCGGTCGGGCCGTACACGTTCCAGAGTTCACCGCACCGGGGCAGCAGCTCCCGGGCGAGGCTCGGGGTGAGGGTCTCCCCGCCGGTCCACAGTCGGCTGCCGGGCGCACCCGTCCAGCCGGAGGCCGTCAGCATCCGCCAGAAGCTGGGGGTGGCCTGGACGACGTCCGGTGCGGCCGCCGCCACCAGCTCCGCGAAGGCGAGCGGATCCGCCCGGACCTCCTCCGGGACGACGGTGAAGGAGGCCCCCACGGTCAGCGGCAGGATCAGCTCCACCAGCGCGATGTCGAAGGACAGCGCGGCCATCGCCAGCACGCTCTCGCCGGCCGCCAGCCCCGGCCGCTCGGCCAGGGCGGCGAGCCGGTCGATCAGGGCCTCGTGGCCCACCATCACGCCCTTGGGCTGCCCGGTCGAGCCGGAGGTGTACAGGATGTAGGCGATCCCGCCCAGGTCCGGTTCCCTCGGCGGCGACGGAAGTCCGTCCCGCTCCAGGGCGAACTCGCCCTCGGCCAGCTCGCGCAGCAGCAGGGCGGGGCGGGCGTCGTCGAGGACCCGGGCCCGCCTGGCCGGCGGGCTCTGCCGGTCGAGCGGCAGCACGGCGCAGCCCGCGGCGTTCGCGCCGAGGATGCCGACGGCCCCGCTGAACCGGCTGGACGCGTCGAGCGCCACGACGGAGCCCGGCCGGACCTCCGCCGCTATCCGCGCGCCGAGGTCTCCGGCCAGCGCGGCGACGTCACGGTAGGTGTAGGTGCGTGCCGTCCGCGCGGCCACGGCCTCGGGCGTCCGCTCCACCTGAGCCTGGACGACGTTCCACACGGTCTCCACGCGAGCCCCCTGGGTTCGAAGAGAAGCACTGGTCAGTGGCCGACGGCCGGGAGCGCCCGGGACACGCTCCGGAGCACGGCCTCCCGTTCGTCGTTGAGGAAGAGGTGGCCGCCGGGGAAGATCTCCACCTCGGTCCGGCCCGTGGTCAGCTCGGCCCAGCCCGCGAGGTGCTCCTCGGCGACCCTGGGGTCCGCGTCACCGCCGAAGGCCGAGACCGGGCAGGTGAGCGACGCGCCCGGCCGGTAGACGTAGCCGGCGAACAGCGAGAGGTCGGCCCGGAAGGTCGGCAGGATGAAGGCGGCGAAGTCCGGGTTGCGCAGCAAGGTCTCCGGCGTGCCGTTGAGACGGCGGAGCTCGTCGATCAGCCCCTCGTCGGAGAGGTCGGCTTCGCTCAGCTTCCTGGACTCGTGGGCCGGCAGCGCCCGGCAGCCGGACACCATCATGCGGACCGGCTCCAGCCCCTGCTCACGCTGCAGCCTGCGGGCGAGCTCCCAGCTGACGATGGCGCCCATGCTGTGCCCGAAGAAGGCGAACGGCCGGTCCAGGTACGGGAGCAGGGCGGGGAGGAGGACGTCCAGCAGCTCGTCCAGGTCCGCGATCGGCTGGTCGAAGAACCGGTCCTCCCGACCCGGCAGCTGCACGGCGAAGGCCTCCACTCCTTCCGGGAGTCCGGCGCCCCACCCCCGGAAGACCGAGGCGCCCGCCCCGGCGTACGGGAAGCAGAAGAGCCGGAGGGCGCCGGGCTCGGTCCGGCCGGGAATCGGCCGGACCCAGCTCTGGGCCGTCTGCGGTGCTGCCGAGTGCATGGGGTTCCGCTCCTACTGGTCGATAGAGGGGGCTGGGGCGCGCTCAGGCGCCGTGCCAGGACTTCCACAGCGCGGCGTATCCGCCGCCGGCCGCCAACAGCTCGTCGTGGCTGCCCAGTTCGGTCACCCGGCCGCCGTCCATGACCGCGACCCGGTCCGCGTCGTGGGCGGTGTGCAGGCGGTGGGCGATGGCGATCACGGTGCGTTCTTCGAGCACCGCCGCCAGCGAGCGCTCGGTGTGCCGGGCCGTGGCCGGGTCGAGCAGGGAGGTGGCCTCGTCCAGGATCAGCGTGTGCGGATCGGCCAGGACCACCCGGGCCAGGGCGAGTTGCTGGGCCTGCTGGGCGTCCAGCCGGAGCCCGCCGGCACCGAGTTCGGTGTCCAGCCCGTCCGACAGCTCGTCCACCCAGTCGATGTCGACGGCGGCCAGCACCGCGTGCAGCTCCTGGTCGGTCGCGCCGGGCGCGGCGATCAGCAGGTTGTCCCGGACGGTGCCGAGGAAGACGTGGTGCTCCTGGGAGACCAGGACGACGTGCCGGCGCAACTGGGCCGGGTCGAGTTCGGCGACGGGCACCTGCCCCACCGTCACCCGTCCGGTGCGGGGCCGCTCCGCCCCGGCCAGCAGCCGGCCCAGGGTGGACTTGCCGGCTCCGGACGGGCCGACGATGGCCAGCCGCTCGCCCGGGCGGACGGTGAGGTCGACGCCGTGCAGGACGTCCCGCCCACCCTGGTAGGCGTACCGGACGTCGACCACGTCGATCCGGTCGTCCTCGGGGCGGCCGCCGCCGGTCACGGCCGGGGCGTCCACCTGGCCGACGCCCTCGACCCGGGCGAAGGAGGCGTTGCTGCGCTGGAGTTGGTCGAGCCAGAGCAGGACCTTGTCCATCGGCTCGGAGAGCTTCCAGAAGTAGAGGGCGCAGGAGACCACCGCGCCGGTGGTGACCGCGCCGCTGTCGCGCAGGGCGGCGCCGAGCAGCAGGATGCCGGCGACCGGGGCGATGTACGAGAACTCGACCACGGGGAAGAGGACGGTGCGCAGGTTGAGGGTGCGGGTACGGGTGGTCCGGCAGTGCTCCACCGCCTCGGCCGTGGCGGCGATCCGGCGGTCCTGGAGGCCCAGGGCCTCGACGGTGCGGGCCCCCGCCGCGGTGGAGGTGAGGATCTCGATCAGCGCGGAGTTGGCGGCGCCTTCGGCGAGGTAGCCCGCGTGGGCGCGGCGCAGGTACCAGCGGGTGGCGAACCAGATCCCGGAGAGGCAGAGCAGCCCGCAGACGCCGAGCAGCGGGTTGACCGCGAGCATGGCGACCAGGATCAGGAGGATCTGGACGAGCGCCACCGAGACCTCCGGCCCCGCGTCGCGCAGGGTGGCGCCGACGGTGGTGACGTCGGCGGTGCCGCGCGTCAGCAGGTCACCGGTGCCGGCGCGTTCGACCACCGAAGCGGGCAGGGCGAGGGAGCGGTCGACGAACCGCTCCCGGATCCGCGCCAGGGTCCGCTCGCCGAAGCGGTGGGCGGCGTAGCGGGCGAAGCGGCCGAGGAGCAGCTGCGCGAGCGCGAAGCAGAGGATGCCGAGGGCGAGTCGGTCGACGTGTCCGGTCCCGGCGCCGCCCCGGACGTCGTCGATGATCCGGCCCAGCAGCCAGGGGCCACCCAGGCCGGCCGCCGCGGCCAGTCCGTTGAGGATCAGCATCGCGGCGACCGCACCGCGGTCCTGGCCCATCAGCCGCACGGCGGCCCGGCGGACCTCGGCGGGCCCCGCGATCGGGAGCCGTCCGGGGTCGGTCTCGGTCTGAGCGGTCATCGGACGGCCTCCTCGGCGGGCGTGGACTCGGTGGCGGTTTCGCCGCGAGCCACCAGCGCGCGGTAGCCGGGCTCGGTGGCGAGCAGTTCCCGGTGCGGGCCGGCCGCCGCCAGCCGGCCGTCGACGAGGTAGCAGACGGTGTCGGCCTGCTCCAGGAGGGCGGGCGAGGTCGAGGTGAGGGCGGTGGTGCGCCCGGTCCGTGCCCGGCGCAGCCCGGCGGCCATGGCGGCCTCGGTGTGGGCGTCCACGGCGGAGGTGGGCTCGACCAGCAGGAGCACCTCCGGGTCCGCCAGCAGGGCGCGGACCAGCCGCAGCCGCTGGCGCTGACCACCGGAGAGGTTGCTGCCCTGGGCCTGGATCCTGGTGTCCAGGCCGTCGGGCAGTGCCTGCACGATGTCCTGCGCCGCGGCGTCCGCGACGGCCTGGGCGATGGACGGGTCGGAGTGCTCGGACCGGCCCTCGACCACGGTGCGCAGCGGGCCGGAGAAGAAGTCGGCGTCGTTGTCCGCCACCACGATCCGGCTGCGGACCTCGGCCAGGGCTATCTCGGCGAGCGGCACGCCGCCCCAGGTCGCGGCGGACGCGCTGTACCGGCCGAGCCGGTCGACCACGGCCGCGGAATCGGCCGGGCGGGCGCTCACGATCGCGGTCAGCCGGCCCGGGACCAGTTCCACACCGGTGTCGGCGTCGTGCAGGTTCGACGGCTCGTCAGGGGCGGGCCGGAGGGTCGCGACGTCTTCGACGGCGGGCTTCAGGTCGAGCATCCGGACCACCCGCCGAGCGGCGACCAGGCCCCTGGTGAGGTCGTACCCGCCCTCGATAAAGTTGGAGACCGGTACCACCAGGACGGCGACGTAGCCGTAGACGGCGACCAGCGTGCCGATCGTGATGGTGCCCTCGGCTGCCATCCGGGCGGCCAGCCACGTGACCAACGCGAGGAAGAGGGCGGGCAGGCCGACCGAGAGCGCCTGGATCCAGCTGGTCACGGCGCCGACCCGGTAGCCCTCGGCCTGCAGGTCCCGCGATCCGCGCAGGTAGCGGCCGGCCATCATCTCCTTGCCGCCGATGCCGTTGAGGACGCGCATGCCGCCGACGATGTCCGCAAGCCGGGCCGTCAACGCCCCTTGCTGCGCGCGGTACTTGGACTCCGCGCCCTGGAGGCGTTCCAGCAGCGGGCCGACCACGACCGCGAGCAACGGCACCCCCAGCAGGACCACCAGGGCGAGCGGGACGGAGACCGACAGCAGCAGCGCGGCCGCCACCAGGTACGCGACGACGGCTCCGACGCCCGGGCCGGTGATCGTCAGTGTCTGGCTCATCTGCGCGACGTCGCCCACACCGATGCTGGCCACCTCGCCGGCCGTCACCTTCCGGGGCAGTTCGGCACCCAGCCGGGTGGAGTGCGCGACCACGACCTTGATGGTCCGGAAGGTGGCGTCCATCCGGACCCGCGTCATGATGCGGTGGCGCATGATGCCGAGCCAGGCGTTGAGCAGCGCGGTGCCGACCAGTACGGCCACCCAGCCGACCAGGACGCCGGTCCTCCCCCGCTGCAGCCCGTCGTCGATCGCGCGCTGCATGAGGTACGGCGGCAGCAGGAGGCAGACCATCCAGAGGGTGCCGATCACCGCACCGCCGGTCACCCGTCGGCGCTGACTCATGGTCAGCCACCACAGGTAACGCGCGGCACTTCGGTGGTCCGGGGTTCCCGGGTCGGCGTTCGAATCCGTCATGAGTGAGACCCTAACCGTCTTTCCTGGTCCTTATCCAGAATTTCCTTCCACCGCCCGACCGCCGCTGGCTATAGTCGCCACGGACAGGAGGTGGTCATCATGAAGAAGCAGCTTCGCGGAATCTGCGCAGGTTTCTAGAACCGGCTCGACCGAGCCGCGGGATGCCGGAGTGCGGGGGGAGAAGCGTTTCCCCCCGCATTCTGCTGCCCTTCAGAGAATGCGCCAAGGATTGGCCAGCGAGACGTCCGCCAGGGATTTCTCCACCCCCTTCGACATATTGATCAGGCCGGCCTCGATCGATGCCGCGAGAACGGCTGGGAGATTTCCGTCGAGACAGTCGCGGCTCGCGCCCACTCCGATGAGGATCCCCTTCCCCGTGGCCACCGCCAGGTGGAAGTTCGGCCCTGACCGCTGGGTGGACGGACGCCACTCGATCCCGGTGCGCAGGGGGGATCCGGCGGCCGGCTCGGCGTCCACGTCGCCGAGGAAGTTGTAGTGCTTGGCGAAGGCGGTGGGGTCCGGATCCGGCCGTCCGGCCTCCCGGAGGCTCTCCTTCAGCGCGTCGACGTCGTAGCAGCCGTTCATGTACGCCGTCATGGACTGCAGGTAGCAGGCCCGCAGGTACTCCAGCGGGTGGGCCTGCTCGTCGACCGTGACGGTCACCGGGGCGAACTGGTTGAGCGAGCCGACCAGCGGCATCCACCGGGTGGTGAGCCGGTTGGCGGCCATCAGCGCGAAGGTCATCCGCTCGGTGCGCTTGAGCCGGGACAGCGCGAGCGCGCCGACGCCGAGCACCACCGACTGGACCGAGATCTTCAGCCGGTCGGAGAGCTCCTGCGCGGCGGTCAGCCCGTCCAGGCTGTAGAGCGACGCCCGGCGTCGCTCACTGGCGTCCCGGGGGTCCCGGTCCGCCGGGACGAGCCGGCCCCAGGCCTCGGTCCAGTGCCGGAGGCTCCGGGTGTCCGGTTCCTCCTGCTGCTCCCGCGCCATCTCCAGCGGCTGCACCACCGGCCCGAGCGCCCCGCCCTCCAGGAGGACGCCGAACTGCTCCTCCAGCACCCGCAGCGCGCCGTTGTCGGCCGCCACGTGGTGGATCACGGTGACCAGGTGGAGCGCGTCCCCCTGGTGGGTGGTGACGAACGCGCGCCACGGCAGTTCGGTCTCGATGTCGATCGGCTCGACGGCCGCCTCGGCACCCAGCCGGAGGGCCGCCGCGAAGCTGTCCTCGGCCAGCTCCACCGCGGTCACCCGGGACGGGCGGTACGGGTGGACCGTCTGGGCCGGCGTCGGGCCGCTCAGGTCGTAGGTGGTCCGCAGCGACTCGTGCCTCTCCACCAGCTGGAGCCAGGCGTCCATCACCTGGGCCGCACCGAGACCGAACGGCACCTCCCAGACACTGACCAGGTTGGCGACCGCCCGGTGGTCGGGGCCGTGCGTCTCCAGCGACCGCAGGACCGAGAGCTGGCCGTAGGTCACCGCCCCCGTCCGGAGCTCGCTCACAGCCGGGCCGCCCGGACGGCGAACTGGCCGAGCATGCCCTGCTGGATCTGCGTGGTG
This sequence comes from Kitasatospora sp. Xyl93, assembly GCF_055383135.1. Lineage (NCBI taxonomy): Bacteria > Bacillati > Actinomycetota > Actinomycetes > Kitasatosporales > Streptomycetaceae > Kitasatospora > Kitasatospora sp. Xyl93. The sequence continues at coordinate 123,675 of NZ_AP029186.1, forward strand.
CCCTCGATGATCTCCATCACCTTGGCGTCCCGGTGGTGACGCTGAACGGAGGCCTCCGCCCCGATGCCCTGGGCACCGTGGATCTGCACCGCGTCGGCGGCCGCCTTGACGGCGATCGTCGAGGTCCGGTACTTCGCCAGCAGGGTGTGGTTGACGGACTCCGTCTCCCCCCGTTGCTTGCTCACCCCGGCGTGGTGGCAGAGCAGCCGGGCCGTGACGGTGTCGGTGAGCATGTCGGCCAGCAGCTGCTGGACCAGCTGGTGGTTGCGGATCTCGGTGCCGTACTGGATGCGGCGGCCGGCGTACTCCGTCGAGGCCTCCAGGCAGGCCTGAGCCAGGCCGACCGAGCCCCAGGCGGTGCTGTAGCGGCCGAGGTCGAGGGCGCTGGAGGCGACGAAGGTGAGGCCGAGGCCGGGGCGCCCGACCAGGTTGGCGGCCGGGATCCGGCAGTCGTCGAAGGTGATCCGGCCGAGCATCGAGCCGCGCAGGCCGAGCAGGCCCTCGATCGGCTCCACCGACAGGCCGGGGGTGTCCCGTTCCACCAGGAACGCGGTGTGCTGCCCGTCGAACGTGGCGAAGACCAGGAAGAGGTCCGCGATCTGCGCGAAGCTGATCCACTTCTTGGTGCCGCGCAGGACGACGTCGGCGCCGTCGGCCGTCGCCGTGGTCTCGACGGCGGCGGCGTCACTGCCGACGTCCGGCTCGGTCAGGGCGAAGGCCGCCAGCGTTCGGCCCGAGGTGATCCGGGGGAGCCACCGCTGCTTCTGCTCCTCCGTCCCCCACCTGTGGATCGAGTGGGCGACCATGTCCTCCACGGCCACGAAGTTGCGGACCGACTGGCAGCCCCGGCCCAGTTCCTCGGTGAGCAGTCCGTATTCGACCCAGTCCATGCCGAGGCCGCCGAACTCCTTCGGGACGGGCGCGCCGAGGTAGCCCTGCCCGGCCAGGCCGGCGACGACCTCCCGGGAGAGCGCTTGCTCGCGGTCGCAGCGGTCCGCCTGCGGGACCAGGACGCGGTCGGCGAAGGCACGGAACTCGGCGTGGCGCTCGGCCTGCTGCGGGGTGAGGTGACTGAGTATCAACGCATTCCTTGCGAACGTGAGGGCGGGCACATCACTCGGGTGGGAGTGGTGGCATCCGGTTCGGAGCGGGGGGCTCAGCCGGCGGTGGCGGCGGCGAGGGCCGGTCCGGCGGCGGCGGCGGTGTACCGCTCACGGCCGGTCAGGTTGACCAGGACGACCTGGTCCGGGGTGATCCGCCGGGCCGCGGCCTCGTTGCGCAGCGCGGCGACGGTCGCGGCCGAGGAGTGGCAGACGTCCAGCCCCTCCAGCTCGCGGAGCATCGTACGGGCGTGGACCAGTTCGTCCTGGCTCACCGAGACGATGGAGCCCCCGCTCTCGGTGGCGATGTCCCGCATGTAGGGATAGGTGGCCCGGCCGTCGCCGAGCAGGATGGCCCGGGCGAGGCCTGCCGGGTGCTCGACGACGTCGTCCTCGGTGAGCTCGGCCCGTCCCTCCCGCCAGGCCACGGCCATCGGCGCGCAGGTGTCCTGCTGGACCATCACGAAGCGCGGCGAGGAGGTGAGCCGACCGCAGGCGAGGTACTCCGCCACGCCCTTGCGTGCGGCCATCATCCCCATGCCGCTGCTGATGGCCTGGACGACGACGTCGGGCTCGTCGTCCATGGCGTCGAAGGCTTCCAGGTAGGTGAGCTTCAGGCCCTCGCGACGGGCCCAGTTGAAGAACCCGCCCTCCCAGACCAGGCCCTCGCGGGCCGCGAACTCCTGGGCCGCCAGGGTGGCTTGGGCGTAGTTGCCGTCCACCACGGTGAGGGACACCCGGTCGCCGGTCTCGATGTCGTGGTCGCCGGTGAAGTCACGGCCGCAGAAGAAGTGTGCCCGCATCGAGGGGTCCCTGCGCACGGCGCGGGCCAGGGCGGTGGAGCTGTTCCCGGTGCTGGAGGCGACGAACTCGTGGATCCCGAACTGCCGGAACACGGCCAGGACCACGGAGGCCAGCCGGTCCTTGGTGGTCCCGGTCGGCTGCTGGGACTCGTCCTTGACCCAGAGTCGGGGCAGACCGATGGCCGCTCCCAGGCGCGGGGCCGGGCGGCAGGGGGTCCGCACGCTGATGCCGGCGTCGGGCAGGTGCTCCGATTCGACCGGCAGGAAGTCCAGGTAGGTCAGCTCGGGCCGGTCACCGTCGCGCTCGGTGATGTTCTCCAGGTTCATCCTGGGATCGAGCGCACCCGAACACCGGGGACATCGAAGCCGGAATTCCGGGTCGGATTCCCAGCCGCAGTCGACGCATAACAGACGGTACTTGGGTGGCGCTTCGGTCTTGGCACAGTGGTCGACAACCGGCATTCTTCTTCCCCCACTCTTCCGAACCTCCTGCACGGAAATCCGACCCGTACTCGACACCGGGCCCGGAGCCCGCCTGATCGCCGCGGCGTCACGGCGCGGCCCCTCTCAGGCCAGCGCTTCGAACCGGCCGCCCATGAGGGCACGCGACACGAAGCCGTCGGGCCCGCGGGGCACGTCGCCGACGACGGTGGTGCGGTGCACGATCCGCTCGTCCTGGAACATCAGGCCGTCCACCGGACCGGCATGAGCCACGGAGCGGTTGTCCCACATGACGAGGGTGTCCTGCTCCCAGCGGACCCGGGCGTGGATCTCGTCCCGCCCGGCGAGCTCGTCGAGCAGGAAGTCCAGCAGGGCCGCGCTCTCGCGGGGCTTGAGACCCCGGATGGCCTGGAGGAAGACGGCGCTGACGAGCAGGCTGCGCGCACCGGTCTCGGGGTGCACCCGCACCAGCGGGTGCACGGCCGCGAAGGGGCCGGCCGACGTGCCGTCGAAGCGGGGTTCCGCCGTCGGGGCGTGTCGGGAGTGTATCGCCTGCAAAGTGTCGAGGTACCCCCGGAGGGAAGGCGACAAACCTTCGTAGAGCGCTTCCAGATCGGCGAAGAGAGTGTCGCCGCCGACCGGTGGAATCTCGACACCGCGCAGAATGGTGATGGCGTTCGGATTGACCACGAAGGTGCTGTCGACGTGCCACTCGGTTCGCAGACGCCGCGGTGCCGAACCCTTCAACGGATGACTGAGGGCGGCCTCGGCCTCGACCAGTGCCCTTCGCTCCTCCGACAGCGCGGTCCGCAACACGGCGGGGGCTTCACGCAGACCGTTCACGATGGGATGTGCCGCGGTGGCGCCACCGAGAGCATTGGTGAGGGCGACCTGTTGCGCGTCGTTCATCGGCTGATTCCGGAAAACGAGAACCTTGTGCCGCACCAGGGCTTCACGTAGTCGGGCCACTACGGCCGGCGACAGCTCCGCCGCGAGATCGAGGCCTTCCACCTCCGCGCCGGTGATTGGTGTGAGAGGCCGAAAAGTTATTTCTAACACAGAACCCCCAAGTGGTGTGCCTGCGATGAAACGTCGGCCACCCTACCCCACGGTACCCACGTCCTGTCGAGCCTTCGACCAGGGAAAGCGCGCCGCCATGACAAGCCGTTGCCCCCCTACGTCCGTTTCGCACCAATCCCACCCACCTGACCCAATGCGACACAATCTGGACATCGGGCATCTCCCAAGCGAAAAAAGGGACTTGACGATGTCCCAGCAACATCATAGGGTCAATTACCTGGATAGGCCTTGAATGCAAGAGATCTGGAACACAAAATGTCGAACGCACAGTCCGACGCCTTGATGTCGGTGATTTCCGAAGTATTCGCCCCCCTCGAAGTCTCACTGGACAGCACTTTCGACGACCTCGGAGCCACCTCCGTGTCGCTGCTCCGCCTGATGGTCTCGATCCAGAGCACGTTCGACGTCGATCTGGACGTCGTCGACATGTTCACCGTGGCCAACGTCGGTGAACTGGTCCAGCTCGTCGAGGAGCGGGCCCCCGCTTCGAAGTAGTCCCCGCCGCGGACGGCCCGAGCGATCCCGTCGCCCGCCCCGGGGCCGGCGCATCCACAGGAGGACGCGGGTCGGACCCCGTCCCCGCCGTCCCCGTCCCGAGGCCCCGTAGCAGGTCGAAGTCCCCGCGCAGGCCCCCGCCGGTGTTCCGGCCCGAGGCCCGACCGCGCCCGACCGGGACAGTCTGTCGCACCTGACGTCGCCGGTGGACACCGACGCCCGGCCGAGCCGGCCCTGGCAGCGCCGCGACCACCCACGCGGGCCGTTCACCAGGACCGCCCGGCCCGAAGAGCCATGCAGCCACTGTCCGACCGCCGAAAGGGACATCGTGACCGCGCACCCAGCCGCGCAGTACTTCCTGTCGAGCTACATCTCCCCGCCCGGCGACTTATCCGTCATCGCACCGCGCCACGACCAGAACATCGCGCTCTGGCGCAGTCACGACTCGCGGGTCGAACTCGTCAGAGTGTGGGAGCTCGAGCGGGTCAGCGGGCAGAAGCACCACTTCTGGCCGCTCTTCACCGTCGACCGTTACACCAAGGTGCTGACCGAACTCCTCGCGGCCGAGGGGCTCTCCCCGGAGGACGTGAGCCTGTCCTGGGGAACGCCCGGCCTGCCGCGCCACGCCGACATCAAGCTGCCGGCGGGCACCGAGGACTTCCCGGTCCACAGCCTCGCCCACCTCTACAGCGGACTGCTCCTCGACTCCGAAGTGTTCCGCAGCGAGACCATCGTCGGAATGGCCCTGGACGGCCGACCCGACTTCGGCCTCGACCGGACGGGCAAGAAGTACTGGTACACCGGCTGCGTGTCGGCCAAGGGCGACGTAGATTTCGCTCCGGTCGAATCCCCGGCCCCGATCTACGACGCCGCGTCCTCGGAGTTCGGCCGGGAGCCGGGCACCCTGATGGCCCTGGCGTCGGCCTGCCCCACCGAAATCGCCTACGACACCGAGGCGGCGGTGCGGGAGCTGGAGCTGTTCGGAGGCCGACGGGTACCGCTGGTCGACACGCTACCCTTCGTCCAGGCCGCGATCCGTGCCGCCGAGTCCCAGTTGCCGTCCATGGAGTTGGACAGCCGCTTCACCCGTCAGGAGCACCTGCAGTCCGCGGTCATGAAGATCGTCCAGACGGCCTGCGAGCTCGTCATGGTGCGCAACGTCGACCGGCTGCTCGAGTCGGCGGGGGTGGACCCGCGCCAGGCGTACCTCTCGCTGAGCGGCGGCTTCGCCCTCAACTGTCCGACCAACTCCTTCCTGCTGCGCCGCTACGGGTTCAAGGGACTGCTCACCCCGCCGAGCGCCAACGACTCCGGCCAGTCCCTCGGGATCGGCCTCCTCGGCCTCCTCGGCGAGGGCCTGCTCCCGGGCGGTGGCTTCAAGCTCGAGTCCGCCTACCACGGCTCCGAACTGACCGACGTCGAGGACGCCCTGCGGCACTTCGAGGACTTCATCGAGGACGTCCAGGACTTCACCGAGGCCCAGTTCGTCGAGGACCTCTCCGCCGGACCGCTGGTGTGGGCGGACGGGGCGGCCGAGATCGGCCCGCGCGCGCTGGGCCACCGGAGCATCCTCGCCGACCCCCGTTCACCCCGGTCGAAGGAGCTGCTGAACGACTGGAAGAGCCGGCAGTGGTGGCGTCCGGTCGCCCCGATCGTCCTGGAGGAGTACAGCGGCGAGTGGTTCGAGGACCCCTGGCCCTCGCCCTACATGCTCGAAACCGCGTACGTCGCCGAGTCGAAGCGCCATCTGGTCCCCGCCGTCCTCCACCTCGACGACTCGGCCAGGCGGCAGACCCTGTCCGCCGCGACCAACCCCCTGCTCTACCGCGCGATCGAGGCGTTCCGGCAGGCCACGGGGGTGCCGATGGTGTGCAACACCTCCCTGAACGACAAGGGTGAGCCGGTGGTGGACACCGCGGCACAGGCCCTGAACTTCGCCATCCGCAAGGGCGCCGCCGTCGCCTACCTCGCGGGCCGCCGGGTCCGCCTGCGCACGGAGGCTCGCGACCGGAGCCCGGTCCCCTCCGGTCGGCACCCCCGTCGCGAGGAGCTCTTCGCGGGCCAGGAGCAGGACCGCGACGCGATCTGGCAGTCCTGGGTCGACGCGGGCTACTCCACCGCGGCCATGGTCCTGATGTCCCGCTCCCCCGAGCTGCGCGATCAGGGGCTGGCGACGCCCGCCATGGTCAACAAGCTGGCCGAGGTCGCGAGCGCCCGCGACGCGAGCGGCACGCTGGCCCTCGCCGCGGCGAAGCACGCCCGGATGTTCGGGCCGGACTCCGTCTACGACCCCGAGTCCGCGGAAGGTGCGGCTTTCTGACCGTCGGCCGGTGCGCTGACGGCGGCCGGGCCGCCCCGGGGACCGCCGCGACGGGGCGCTCCGAAGCAGGTCGTCGCCCGGCCTCCAGCACGGAACGGTCCGATCGGTGACCGTGCCGCCATGTCCGGCTCCGCTTCAGCAGTACGGAGGATCAACGCAGTGAACACGAGATCGCTCTGGGCGCACACCTCTGACCTGGCTCACATGGGCGAGGAGTCCCGGGCCGGGCACCCCTCGCACGCGGTCGTGACCGAGCGGATCGCGGCACTGCACGGCGAGGAACCGTTCGAACTGCTCGACTGCGGTGTCATCTCCGGGGTCACCTACCGACACCTGCTGACGGCGGGCCTGTCGGTCGACTACACCGGCATCGACATCAACGAGGCCGCCATCGAGGACTGCCGCGCGCTCCACCCCGGTGCGCGGTGGGAGCGGATGAGCGTCACCGACCTCACCTACCCCGAAGGCTCGTTCGACGTGGTGAACTGCCGGCACGTGCTGGAGAGCCTGCCGTACTACGAGACCGCCGTCCGCGAACTGTTCCGGGTCTCCCGCCGCACCGTGGTGATCTGCATGTTCCAGGTGCCGCGGGAGACCGAGGTGCTGCTGCGGCGGGAGACGGCCGACGGCTACATCTGGCTCAACCGCTACGCCGCCGGCCCGTTCGAGGCGCTGCTGCACTCGCTCTCGGAGTCGGTCGAGATCATCGACGTCCCCGCCGACCACCGCCGCAACCAGGTCTATCTCTGCACCAAGCGATCCGCGTAGCCGTGGCCCGTTCCGGCGAGACGGGTGACGTACGTCCTGCCCCCAGACCCCTCAAGGCAACCCTCATGACACTGCGCCACCCCGCACCTCCCGTGCCCGGCCCCGATGCCGAAGGGCGCCCCGCCGAGCTGCCCGCCGCCCCGGAGCTGCCGTTGGACCGGACGCCTCCGGCCCGGCGCGACCACCGGGCCGGCTCGGTCCCCCTCGTCGTCCCCGCCGGGGCGACCGCCGCCCTGCGGCAGCTGGGTGACGCCTGCGGCGGAGGGCTCCCGGCGGCGGCCTTCGCCCTCTACCTGGCACTGCTGCACCGGTACGGCGGACAGTCCGAGCTCGCGGTCGGGGTGACCAACGGCGCCGGGGTGACCACGCCGGTCCGCGTCCGGACCGACGGGAGCTTCCGGGACCTGGTCCGGCTGGCGGGCACCGGGCTGGCGGAGGCCGAGCAGGCCCGTACCGCCAAGGCCGTGCACCTCTGGCCGGGCTTCTCCTGCCGGCCGGCACCGCGCGTCGCCCCCGAGACCACCTCCTGCGACCTGGATCTCCAACTCTGTTGCACCGACGGCAAGCTGACCGGCCGACTGGTGTTCGCCACCGACGTCCTGGACCCCGCCACCGCCCGCCGCGCGGTGGACCACCTGCTGAGGCTGCTCGACGGCGCGACGGCCGATCCGGACCGACCGGTGGCCGGGCTGCCCCTGCTCACCGCCGAGGAGGAGCGGACCGTCGCCCGGCTGAACGGCGTCCCGGGTGAGCCGACGGACGTGGGCTTCCACCGGCTCTTCGAGGAGCAGGCCGCCCGCACCCCCGAGGCGATCGCGGTCCGGGCCGCGGACGCCGCCCTCAGCTACCGCGAACTGAACGCCCGGGCCAACCAGTTGGCCCACCTGCTGCGTGAGACCGGGGTCGGCCCCGAGGTGACGGTGGGCCTCTGCGCCGATCGCGACGTGCGGCTGATGGTGGCCGTGCTGGGCATCCTCAAGGCCGGCGGCGCGTACGTACCGGTGGATCCGAACGACCCGGTCGAGCGGCGGGACGGCATCCTCGCGGACGCGGCCGTGCGGATCGTGGTGGCGACGGCCCCGCTCGGCACCGCCCACCAGGTGATCGAACTCGACGCCGGGCTGGCCGTGTTGGCGGGCCGCCCGACGGAGGACCGCCCGCCGGAGCACGAGACCTCCGGCGATGCCGCGTACCTGCTCTACACCTCCGGCTCCACCGGCAAGCCCAAGGGCGTGGTGATCGAGCACCGCCAGCTCGTCGGCTACACCCGCGCCGTCATCCGGCGGCTCGGCATCGACGGACCGCTCAGCTACGCGATGGTGCAGCCGCTGACGGTGGACTCCAGCGTCACGGCCTTCGCCCCGCCGCTGTGCACGGGCGGCGAGGTGCAGCTGATCCCCCGTGACGTCGCGCTGGACGCGCAGAGGCTGGCCGACTGGGTGCAGACCCGGGGGGTCGACTGCCTGAAGATCGCGCCCTCCCACCTCCGGGCCCTGCAGACCTCGCCGCGCTTCGCCGAACTCCTGCCGCGCCGCCTGCTGGTCATCGGCGGCGAGGCCTCCGACTGGCGCTGGCTGCGCGCCCTCCAACGCCTCGTCCCGCACTGCCGGATCTTCAACCACTACGGTCCGACCGAGACCACCGTCGGGGTGCTGACCCTCGCCGTGGCCGACCACCCGGAGGCGGAGTGGGAGACCGCGCCGATCGGCGTTCCGCTCCCGGGCACCCAGGCCCACGTGGTGGACCCCGCGGGCCGTCCCACGCCCGTCGGCGTCGCCGGAGAGCTGCTGATCGGCGGCGACAACCTCGCCCGCGGCTACCACCGCCGGGCGGATCTCACCGCGGCGGCCTTCGTCCCGGACACCCTCGGCGGCGGGCCGGGCTCCCGCCTCTACCGGACCGGCGACATCGTCCGCCGCCTGGCCGACGGGACGATCGCCTTCCTCGGCCGGCGCGACGACCAGATCAAGGTCCGCGGGTTCCGGGTCGCCCTGGGGGAGATCGAGGCCGCGCTGAAGAGCCACCCCGAGGTGCGCCACGCCATCGCCGTCGTCCGCGAGGACGTCCCCGGCGACCGGCGGGTGGTCGCCTACGTCGAGCCGCACGGCCCCGGGTTCAGCACCGCCGGGCTGGAGCGCCACCTGCGGGAGCGGCTCTCCCCGCACATGGTGCCGCAGGCGCTGGTGACGCTGGACCGGCTGCCGCTCTCCGGGCACGGCAAGGTCGACCGCGGCAGGCTGCCCCGGCCCGCCGAGCCCGCCACCGCGCCGCTTCCACCGCGCAACGAACTGGAGCGGCTGGTGGCGCAGGTGTGGCAGGAGGTCCTCCACACCGAGGTGGTCGGCACCGACCAGAACTTCTTCGACATCGGCGGGCACTCCCTGCTCATGGTCGGGCTGCACCACCGGCTCCGGGCGGCTACCGGCCGGGAGGTCGACCTTCTCGACCTGTTCCAGCACACCACCGTCCGGGCCCAGGCCGAGCTGCTCTCGCAGCAGGGGCAGGGGGTGGCACCGGCCGCCACCCGCGGCAGGAGCACTCAGCAGAACGCCCTGCTGAAGCGCCGCCAACAGCAGCTGCAAGCGAAGCGAGGTCGCCATGAGTGAGCACTCCCCCGAGCCCGACCCCACCGCGGACGCCGAGCTGGACTCCGAACCGGCCGACGGCTTCTCCGAGTTCGACGACAGCCTGGACATCGCCGTCGTCGGCATGGCTGGCCGCTTCCCCGGTGCCCGGACGGTCGAGGAGTACTGGAGCAACCTCAAGGCGGGCGTCTGCTCCGTCACCCGCTTCGAGGACGAGGAGCTCGCCGCCCGGGGCGTGGACGCCGCCACCCTGGCCGACCCGGACTTCGTCGGCGCGGGCTACCCGCTGGCGGACAGCGAGAAGTTCGACGCCGCCTTCTTCGGCTACTCCCCGCGCGAGGCCGAACTCATGGACCCGCAGCACCGGGTCCTGCTCGAATGCGCCTGGGCCGCCCTGGAGAGCTCCGGGTACGACACCGATCGACAGGACGGCCTGGTCGGCGTCTACGCGGGCGCGGGCAACAACACCTACCTGCTCTTCAACATCGCCTCCCAGCCCGGCGCCGCGCGGATCCTCGGCGACAAGCAGACGGTGATCGGCAACCGGCCGGACTTCCTCGCCAGCAGGGTCTCCTACAAGCTCGGCCTGGAGGGCCCCGCCCTCACCGTCCAGTCCGCCTGCTCCACGTCACTGGTCGCCGTCGTCCAGGCGTGCCAGGCGCTGCTGGCCTACCAGTGCGACACCGCACTGGCCGGCGGCGTCGCCGTCGACGGGACCAGGAGCAAGGGCTACGTCTACCGCCCGGACGGCATCTTCTCGCCGGACGGCTACTGCCGCACCTTCGACGCCCGCGCCCAGGGGACGGTGGGCGGCGACGGCGTCGGGATGGTGGTGCTCAAGCGCCTCAAGGACGCGATCACCGACAACGACCACATCCACGCGGTCATCAAGGGCTCCGCGCTGAACAACGACGGCTCCCGCCGGGCCGGCTTCAGCGCGCCCAGCGCCGCCACCCAGTCCGCCGTCATCTCCACCGCGCTGGCGAACGCGGACGTGCCGGCCGAGAGCATCGGCTACATCGAGCTGCACGGGACGGCCACCATCCTGGGCGACCCGATCGAGTTCTCCGCACTCGCTTCGGCCTACTCCGGGGTCGGGGAGCGCAGTTGCGCCCTGGGCTCCGCCAAGACCAACATCGGCCACCTCGACTCGGCCGCCGGGGTCGCCGGCCTGATCAAGGCCGTGCTGGCGGTGGAGCACGGGCAGCTGCCGCCCACCCTGCACTTCGAGCGGCCCAACCCGCGGATCGACCTGGCCGGCAGCCCGTTCTACGTCAACACCGAGCTGCTGCCCTGGCCCGAGGGCGACGGCCCGCGCCGCGCCGGGGTCAGCTCCTTCGGCCTCGGCGGCACCAACGCCCACGTCATCCTCGAACAGGCCCCGGAGCTGCCGCGCGCATCCCGGCAGGCCGACGGCGCCGAGCAGCTGCTGGTGCTCTCCGCGAAGAGCCCGGAGGCCCTGGAGGCGGCCACCGACCAGCTGCACGACCACCTCCGGGCGCACCCCGGACTGCCGCTGGCCGACGTCGCGTTCACCCTCCAGCGGGGCCGCCGGGCGTTCCCGTACCGACGGATGCTGGTGGCCGGCGGCACCGAGGAGGCGCTGGCGGCGCTCGACGCCCGCGACGACGGTCGGCTGCTCACCGCGACCGCGTCCGAGGCCGCGCACCGGCCGGTGGCCTTCATGTTCACCGGTTTCGGCTCCCAGTTCCCCGGTATGGCGCGCGAACTCTACTCCCAGGAGCCGGAGTTCAGGGACGCGTTGGACGAGTGCGCCGGACTGCTGGCGCCGCTGCTCGGCACGGACATCCGCGAACTCGTGTTCACCGTCGACGAGTCCGCGGCCGCCGCCCCCGGACAGCCCTTCGACTTCAGCAGGCTGCTGCTCCAGCCGGAGCGCAGCGAGCACCCGCTGGACCAGCCGCGCCTCGGCTACCCCGCGGTGTTCGCCCTGGAGTACGCCCTGGTCAGGCTCTGGGCCGCCTGGGGGGTCGAGCCCGAGGCGATGATCGGTCACAGCCTGGGCGAGTACGTCGCGGCCTGTGTGGCCGGGGTCTTCTCGCTGCCCGACGCCCTGCGCCTGGTCGCGGAGCGCGCCCGGCTGATCGAGGAGCAGGGCGAGGGCGCGATGCTCGCCGTGCCGCTCTCCGAGGAGGCCGTCGCACGGTACACCGACGCGGAGGTCTGCCTCGCCGCGGTCAACGGCCCGCAGACCTGCGTGCTCTCCGGCACCGTCGAGGGCATCGAGCGGGTGGCGGGCGAACTGCTGGCCGCCGGCACCGCGACCCGCCGGCTGACCACCCGCTTCGCCTTCCACTCCCCGATGATGGACCCGGTCGTCGAGCGCTACGCCGAACTGGTCCGCTCGGTCCGGCTGAACGCCCCGGCCGTGCCGTTCGTCTCCAACCTGACCGGCGCCTGGATCACCGACGACGAGGCCACCAGCCCCGAGTACTGGGCCCGGCACGTACGGGAGTGCGTGCGGTTCGCGGACGGCCTGGCCACCCTGTGGTCCGTCCCGGACGTCGCGATCGTCGAGATCGGCCCCGCGCCGACCCTGACGCCCGGGGCCATCCAGCACCCCGCCGCCGCCGGCACCGACCGGGTCGTCCTCCCGTCCCTCCCCGGCGCCTTCCTCGGGCAGAGCGACCGCACCGCACTCCTGCGGGCCGCCGGACGCCTCTGGCTCGCCGGCCGGCAGCGCCCCTTCCCGGCCACGGCCGGTGCCCGGCGGGTCCCGCTCCCCACCTACCCCTTCGAACGGCGCACCTACTGGCTCGAACCCGGCACCGCCCAGCCCGGCAGCGGCTCGGCCCAGCAGCGGCGCGGCGACCTGCCCCAGTGGTTCTACACGCCGTCCTGGCAGCGGCTGGCCGGCGCACCGCAGCCCGCCGAGGCCGGCCTGGCCGACGAGCGCTGGCTCGTCTTCGCGGACGAGACCGGCGTCGGCCACCACCTCGCCGACCGGCTCGAAGGTCTCGGCGCCACCGTACGCACGGTCTCCCGGGGAGCCGAGTGGCACCGCGGTAGCGAGCGCGAGTACGTCCTCGACCCCGCCCGGCCGGAGCACTTCGCCCGGCTCGCCGAGGCGCTGCGCGCCGAGGGCCCGCTGCCCGGTCGGGTGGTGCACTGCTGGAGCGTCGGCGACGACGCCGACCGGGCCACGGCGCCCGAGGACGTCCGGGCCCTGCTGCACCGCTCCTTCGACAGCCTGGTCCACTGGGTCCAGGCCACCGAGGCCGAGCTGATGACCGGGCGGCAGCGCTGGGACGTGCTGTCCTCCGAGGTGCACGCCGTCCTCGGGGACGAGCCGCTCTGCCCGCCGAAGGCCGCCGTCCAGGGCCTGTGCCGGGTGCTGCCGCAGGAGTACCCCTCGCTCAGCTGCGTCCACGTCGACCTCCGCCCGGAAGGCCCGCAGGCCGTGCCCGGGCTGGTCGACCGGCTGCTGGCCGAGCTCGCCGCCCCGCCCGCCGAGCGCACCATCGCGCTGCGCGGCCGGCACCGCTGGGCGCCGACGTACGTGACCGGCGCACCGCGCCCGCGGGGTGGGTCCCCGGTCCGCCCCGGCGGGGTGTACCTGGTCACCGGCGGCCTCGGGAAGATTGGCCTGCTGATGGCCCGCGCCCTCGCCGACCGCGCCAAGGTGCGCCTGGTGCTGCTCGGACGGACGGGTCTGCCGCCCCGGGAGAGCTGGGGCGATCCGCAGCACCCGGAAGCGGTCCGGTCCGCGGTCCGCGCCGTCCAGGAGATCGAGGCGCTCGGCTCCGAGGTGCTGGTGACCGCCACGGACGTCTCCGACCGCACGGCCATGCTCGCCCTGAAGGAGCGCGTCCTGCGGGAGTTCGGCCCGATCGACGGCGTGCTGCACTGTGCCGGCACGACCGGCACGGCGGCCCACCGGGAGGTCGCGGTCCTGGGCGCGGAGGAGGCCTCCTGGCACTTCGGCCCCAAGCTCTACGGCACGCAGGTGCTGCACGAGGTACTGGCCGACCAGCGGGTGGACTTCGCCGTCATCTGCTCCTCGATCGCCTCGCTGCTCGGCGGTCTCGGCTTCGGTGCGTACGCCGCCGCGAACGCCGCGCTCGACGCCTTCGCCCAGCGGCACCACAGCGCGGCCCTGCCCTGGACCAGCGTCAACTGGGAAGCCTGGCACTTCTCCCAGGAGGACCGGGCGGATTCCGGACTCGGCGCGGCGGTACGCGAGTTGGCACTCACACCGACCGAGGGCCGACAGGTGTTCGACATCCTGCTCGACGCGGTGCCCCAGGCGCAGGTCGTCACCTCCACCGGCGATCTGACGTTGCGTCACGAACTGTGGGCCGACCCGGTGGCCGAGGCACCGGCCCCGGCCGCACGGCACGAGCGCCCCAACCTGCGCAACCCGTTCGTCGCCCCGAACGGCGAGACCGAACACCGGGTGGCGGAGATCTGGCAGGAGCTACTCGGCGTGGAGAGCGTCGGCGTGCACGACAACTTCTTCGAACTGGGCGGCAGTTCACTGCTCGGCCTCCAGGTCGTCCACCGACTGCGTCAGGAGCTGGCGGTGGCCGTACCACTGACCATCGTCTACGAGGGCCCCACCGTGCGCACCCTCGGCGCGCTCGTCGACGACCTCCGGGCGGCGCGGTGACGGCGGCGCGCGGTGGTGTCGCGATCATCGGGATGGCGGGGCGCTTCCCCGGCGCGGGGGACCTGACCGAGTTCTGGTCGAACCTGCGCGACGGCGTCGAGTCGATCGTCGCCCTGACCGACGAGGAGCTGACGGCGGCCGGGGTGCCGCCCGAGGTGTTCGGGCAACGAACCTACGTCAAGGCCGCGCCCGCCTTCACCGGCAGCGACCTGTTCGATGCGGAGTTCTTCGGGTACACCGCCCGCGAGGCCGAGGTGATGGACCCGCAGCACCGCCTCTTCCTGGAGACGGCCTGGGAGGCGCTGGAGCACGCCGGCTACGACGCCGCCCGGTACGAGGGCAGCATCGGCGTCTTCGGCGGCGCGGGGGCCAACCGCTACGTCCAGCACGTCTACTCGCACCAGCAGATCGTGGACACCCTGGGCCAGACCCAGATCCTGGTGGCCAACGAACTCGCCTTCCTCGCCTCCCGGGTGTCGTACAAGCTGGACCTGAAAGGCCCCGCGGTCTCGCTGCGCGCCGCCTGCTCGACCGCGCTGGTCGCCGCCCACACCGCCCGCCGGAGCCTGCTCGCCGGGGAGTGTGACCTCGCCCTGGCGGGTGGCGTCCACGCCGACCCGAACCCGGGCACCGGCTACCTGCACCAGGACGGGTCCTTCGTGTCCCCCGACGGGCACGTCCGCCCGTTCGACGCGGACGCCCGGGGCACGGTCTTCGGCACGGGTGTCGGTCTGGTCGCGCTGAAGCGGCTGGAGGACGCGCTGGCCGACGGCGACACCGTCCACGCCGTGATCAGGGGCTCGGCGATCAACAACGACGGCGCGGTGAAGGTCGGTTTCACCGCCCCGAGCGTCACCGGCCAGGCCGCGGTCATCTCCGCCGCGCTCGCCGACGCGGGCCTCGCACCCGCGGACATCGACTACGTCGAGGCACACGGCACGGGCACCTCGCTGGGCGACCCGATCGAGGTGCAGGCGCTGTCCCGGGCGTTCGGCGACACCGGGTCCTGGGCCCTCGGCTCGGTCAAGGGGAACGTCGGCCACCTCGACGCCGCCGCCGGGATCTCGGGCCTGCTGAAGACCACGCTCGCGCTCAAGCACGAACTCCTCCCCGCCTCGCTGAACTACAGCCGCGGCAACCCCGACATCGACTTCGCCACCGGCCCGTTCCACGTGCAGGCGGAATCGACTCCCTGGCCACGCACCTACGGCCGCGTCCGCCGCGCCGGGATCAGCGCGTTCGGCTTCGGCGGCAGCAACGCCCACCTCGTCCTCGAAGAGGCTCCGGTCGCCCCCGCCTCTCCGGCCGGCACCCGCCCGACCGAGACGCTGGTCCTCTCGGCCCGCACCCCGGCCGCGCTCGAAGAAGCCACCGACCGGCTGGCCGCCCACCTGCGCCGCGAACAGCCCAACCTCGCCGACGCCGCCTACACCCTGGCCACCGGCCGCCGCGCCTTCCCCCACCGCCGCACCGTCACCGGCTCGTCCGCCGAAGCCGTCGCGGCTTTCCTGGAGACCCGCGACCCCGCCCACGTCACCACCAGCCACACCACCCGCGAGACCGCGCCGTTGGTCTTCCTGTTCAGCGGCCAGGGCTCCCAGCACACCGGCATGGCCCACGACCTCTACCAGCACGAGCCCGTCTTCCGCGCCAGCGTCGACGAATGCGCCGAACTCCTCACACCGCACCTCGACCAGGACATCCGCGAGGTGGTCTTCACCGACGACGGCCGACTCGACCAGACCCAGTGGGCCCAACCCGCCCTCTTCGTCATCGAATACGCCCTCACCCGACTCTGGCAGTCCTGGGACATCACCCCCACCGCCATGCTCGGCCACAGCCTCGGCGAATGGACCGCCGCCTGCGTCGCCGGCGTCTTCACCCTCCCCGACACCCTCGCGCTCGTCGCACTGCGCGGCCGCCTCATGCAGGCCCAGACCCCCGGCGCCATGCTCAACATCATGGCCGCACGGCCAGAGGTCGAGGCGGCGCTGCCCGACGGCCTCTCGCTCGCCGCCCACAACGGCCCCCGCGACTGCGTCATCTCCGGCCCCCACGACACCATCCAGGCCTTCACCGCCCTCGCCGAGGAACACGGCTGGGCCACCCAACCCGTCGCCACCTCCCACGCCTTCCACTCCAGCCTGATGGAACCGATGATCGCGGAGTTCACCACCGCCGTCGCCGCCGTCACGCGTCGGGCGCCGCAGACGCCCTTCGTCTCGAACACCACCGGCACCTGGATCACCGACGAGCAGGCCACGGACCCGGCCTACTGGGGCCACCACATCCGCGCCACCGTCGAATACGCCACCGGCGTCCGGACCGCCACCACCGAGCCGCACGTCACCCTGCTCGAAGTCGGCCCCGGCCAGACCCTCAGCAGCCTCACCCGCCGCGTCCTCACCGACACCGGCACCCGGTCCACCACCCTCGCCTCCCTCCCCCACAAGCGCGACCCCCGCAGCCCCTCCGAAACCGTCCAGCGCACCCTCGCCACCCTCTGGCTCACCGGCGCCACCCCCGACTGGTCCGCCTACTTCGCCCAGCAGCAACGCCGCCGGATCCCCCTCCCCAGCTACCCCTTCCAGCGCAAGCGCTACTGGCTCGACCGACAGGCCACGACGGCCCAGGCCGCCGGTCGCTCCGCGGCGCGCCGCGACGACATCACGCAGTGGTTCTACGTCCCGTCCTGGCAGCGGGCGCCTCTCCCCGCCGGGGAGCAGCCGGATCGCACCCGGCACTGGCTGGTCTTCGCCGACGGCCTGGGCGTGGGCGAGGCGGTGACCGAGCAGCTGCGGGCCGCCGGTGCCACCGTCACCGTGGTGGCGGCGGCCGGCGCCTGGTCCGACCGGGGAGATGACCGCTACACCATCGACCCGGCCGACAGCTCCGACTACGAGCGGCTGATCAGCACCCTGCGGAACGGCCCTGCCGGTGTGCCCACCCACATCGTCCACGGCTGGAGCGTCACCGCGCCGGGCGCGGAGGGCAGCCTCCAGCACGGTTTCGAGAGTCTGATCCGCCTCACCCAGGCCCTCGTCCAGCACCCGGACGGCGAGCCGCGCCGGATCTGGGTCCTCAGCAACGGAATGCACAACGTCACCGGCGCCGAGCCGCTCTCGCCGCTGAAGGCCACCCTGCTGGGCCCGTGCCGCGTGCTGCCCCGCGAGCTGCCGGGCACCACCTGCCGCAGCGTCGACCTCGACTGCCAGGAAGCCCCCACTCAGGCGCAACTGGGGAAGCTGATGGCCGAGTTGGCAGCAGCGCCGGAGCCCGGCACGGAGACGGTGGCACACCGAGGGGGGCACCGCTGGTCCCAGCACTACGTGCCGCAGCCGCTGCCCCGGCGCGACGAGTCGCCGGTGGTGCGCAAGGACGGTGTCTACCTGGTCACCGGCGGCACCGGCGGCCTGGGCCTGGCCCTGGCCGGGCACCTCGCGGCAGCGGGGGCACGGATCGCGCTCACCGCGCGCACCCGGCTGCCCGACGCCGCGGAGTGGGACTCCTGGCTCGCCGACAACCCGGGCAAGGGCCGGCTCGCCGACACCGTACGGGAGTTGGTCCGTCTGCGGGACGCGGGTGCGGAGCTCCTGGTGTTCCAGGCCGACGTCAGCGACCAGGCGGCGATGAGCGAGGCCGTCCGGCGGACCACCCAGCAGTGGGGGGCCGTCCACGGCGCCTTCCACGCGGCGGGCGTCGCCGGTGGCGGCCTGATCCAGCTCAAGGACCTCCAGGCGGCCGCCGAGGTCCTGCTCCCGAAGGTGCGCGGCACCCTGGTGCTGGAGGAGGTGCTGGCGGACCAGGAGCTGGACTTCCTGGTCCTGTTCGGCTCGAACGGTGCGAACATCGGCAGTGTCGGCCAGGTCGACTACTGCGCCGCCAACTGCTTCCTCGACGCCTTCGCCCAGGACCGGGGGCGCACCCGGCGGGTGATCTCGATCGACTGGGGTCCGTGGCGGGAGATCGGCATGGCGGTCGGTACCGCCGCGCCGTCCGGCGTCGAGCAGGTGGACGAGCGCGCCATGTCGCCCGCCGAAGGGCTGTGGGCCCTCGACGCGATCCTGGCCGGCCTCTCGGAGTCGCAGATCATCGTGTCGCCCGCCGAGCTCTCGGCGCTGTTCGAGAACGCCTTCTCGCTGGAGCAGGGCGACACCGCGGAGCCCCGTGGCGCCGCGCACGCACGCCCGGACATCCTCACCGAGTTCGTGGCACCGCGCAGCGACACCGAGCGCGCGATCTGCGAGCTGTGGCAGGAGCTGCTGGGCATCGAGAAGGTCGGCATCCAGGACAGTTTCTTCGACCTGGGCGGCAACTCGCTGATCGCGATCCAGCTGGTGAGCACCATCAACACCCGGCTGGGCACGAAGCTCGCCCTCGGCGACCTGTACGAGGGGTTGACGGCGGCGCACCTGGCCGGCCTGGCCGAGCAGCCCCTGCAGCAGACAACGGGCGACAACCGCAAGGCACTTGAGGAACGCAGGGAAAAGATGCAGCAACGCCGGCGTCAGCACCAGCAACGGCGTCGGACGGCAAGGGGCGAATGATGACCAATGAGTTCACGGATCTCCCGGAACGGGACGGCGTCGCGATCATCGGGATGGCGGGGCGCTTCCCCGGCGCGGGGGACCTGACCGAGTTCTGGTCGAACCTGCGCAACGGCGTCGAGTCGATCGTCGCCCTGACCGACGAGGAGCTGACGGCGGCCGGGGTGCCGCCCGAGGTCTTCGGCCAGCCCCACTACGTCAAGGCCGCGCCCAGGTTCGAGGGCATCAGCCTCTTCGACGCGGAGTTCTTCGGGTACACCGCCCGCGAAGCGAAGATCATGGACCCGCAGCACCGGCTCTTCCTGGAGACGGCGTGGGCGGCACTGGAGCACGCCGGCTACGACGCCGCCCGGTACGAGGGCAGCATCGGCGTCTTCGGCGGCGCCAGTACCACCGCCTACCTGGGGAACATCCTCGGCAACCTGGAGCAGGGCGAGGCGATCAAGGGCGAGAACGTCGGCCTCGGCTTCGAACTCGCCTTCCTGACCAGCCGGGTGTCGTACAAGCTCGACCTGCGGGGGCCGAGCTTCCCGGTCCAGACCGCCTGCTCCAGCTCGCTGGTGGCACTGCACGCCGCCTGCCAGAGCCTGCTCAACTACGAGTGCGACATGGCCCTCTCCGGGGCGGTCTCCTACAAGGTGCAGGAGAACACCGGCTACCCGTACCAGGAGGGGGCCTTCCTCTCCCCGGACGGACACATCCGCCCGTTCGACGCGGACGCCCGGGGCACGGTCTTCGGCAACGGTGTCGGCGTGGTGACCCTGAAGCGGCTGGAGGACGCGCTGGCCGACGGCGACACCGTCCACGCCGTGATCAGGGGCTCGGCCGTCAACAACGACGGCGGGGTCAAGGCGAGTTTCACGGCACCGACGGTCGGCGGTCAGGCCGAGGTGATCACGGAGGCGCTGGCCGTCGCGGAGCTCGCCCCCGAGGACATCGACTACGTCGAGGCGCACGGCAGCGGCACCGTGATCGGTGACTCGATCGAGGTGCAGGCGCTGTCCCGGGCGTTCGGCGACACCGGGTCCTGGGCCCTCGGCTCGGTCAAGGGGAACATCGGCCACCTCGACGCCGCCGCCGGCATGGCCGGCCTGCTGAAGACCACGCTCGCACTCAAGCACGAACTGCTGCCGCCCTCGCTGAACTACAGCCGCGGCAACCCCGACATCGACTTCGCCACCAGCCCCTTCCGGGTCCAGGCCGCGCCCGGCCGATGGCCACGCACCGACGGCCGCGTCCGCCGCGCCGGCATCAGCGCGTTCGGCTTCGGCGGCACCAACGCCCACCTCGTCCTCGAAGAGGCTCCGGCCGTCGAAGCCTCCCCCGCCGGCACCCGCCCGACCGAGACGCTGGTCCTCTCGGCCCGCACCCCCGCCGCACTCGAAGAAGCCACCGACCGACTGGCCGCCCACCTGCGCCGCGAACAGCCCAACCTCGCCGACGCCGCCTACACCCTGGCCACCGGC
Source organism: Kitasatospora sp. Xyl93 (assembly GCF_055383135.1). Taxonomy (NCBI): domain Bacteria; kingdom Bacillati; phylum Actinomycetota; class Actinomycetes; order Kitasatosporales; family Streptomycetaceae; genus Kitasatospora; species Kitasatospora sp. Xyl93. The sequence continues at coordinate 143,910 of NZ_AP029186.1, forward strand.
CGCCGCGCCTTCCCCCACCGCCGCACCGTCACCGGCTCGTCCGCCGAAGCCGTCGCGGCTTTCCTGGAGACCCGCGACCCCGCCCACGTCACCACCAGCCACACCACCCGCGAGACCGCGCCCCTGGTCTTCCTGTTCAGCGGCCAGGGCTCCCAGCACACCCGCATGGCCCACGACCTCTACCAGCACGAGCCCGTCTTCCGCGCCAACGTCGACGAATGCGCCGAGCTGCTCAGGCCGCACGTCGGCGAGGACATCCGCGAGGTGGTCTTCACCGAGGACAGCCGACTCGACCAGACCCAGTGGGCCCAACCCGCCCTCTTCGTCATCGAGTACGCCCTCACCCGGCTCTGGCAGTCCTGGGACATCACCCCCACCGCCATGCTCGGCCACAGCCTCGGCGAGTGGACCGCCGCCTGCGTCGCCGGCGTCTTCACCCTCCCCGACGCCCTCGCGCTCGTCGCACTGCGCGGCCGCCTCATGCAGACCCAGACCCCCGGCGCCATGCTCAACATCATGGCCGAACGGGCAGAGGTCGAGGCGGCGCTGATCGACGGCCTCTCCCTCGCCGCCCACAACGGCCCCCGCGACTGCGTCGTCTCCGGCCCCCACCACGTCAGCCAGGCCTTCACGGCCCTTGCCGAGGAGCGCGGCTGGGCCACCCAACCCGTCGCCACCTCCCACGCCTTCCACTCCAGTCTGATGGAGCCGATGGTCGAGAAGTTCGTCGCCGCCGTCGCCGCCGTCGACCGCCAGGCTCCGCAGGTCCCCTTCGTCTCGAACACCACCGGCACCTGGATCACCGACGAGCAGGCCACGGACCCGGCCTACTGGGGCCACCACATCCGCGCCACCGTCGAATACGCCACCGGCGTCCGGACCGCCACCACCGAGCCGCACGTCACCCTGCTCGAAGTCGGCCCCGGCCAGACCCTCAGCAGCCTCACCCGGCGCATCCTCACCGGTGCGGGCATCCAAGCCACGGCGCTCGCCTCGCTCCCCCACAAGCGCGACCGCCGTACCGCCACCGAGATCATCCAGCGCACCCTCGGCAGCCTCTGGCTCGCCGGCGCCCGGCCCGGCTGGACCGCCTACTTCGCCCAGCAGCAACACCGCCGGATCCCCCTCCCCACCTACCCCTTCCAGCGCAAGCGCTACTGGCTGGAGCCCCAGGTCCCGCAGGCCGCGGTCCGGCACACCCCCGGACCACACCCGTTGCTGGACCAGGTCCTGCTCCGGACGATGGGCCAGTCCGTCTTCCTCACCGAGTTCTCGCTGGAACGGCACTGGGTGCTCTCCGAACACAAGCTGCTCTCAGAGGCGATCGTCCCCGGAACCACCTATCTGGAGATGGCCCGCGCCGCCGCCTCGCTGCACTTCGGCCGACCGGTCACCGAGCTCCGCGACGTGACCTTCCTGGTGCCGCTGCTGGTGCAGGAGGGAATCCCGCGCACCGCGCACACGACCGTCCGCGAACTCGACGACCTCCAGGCCGAGTTCACCGTCGCCAGCCACGACCCGGCAAGCGACCGCTGGACGGTGCACGTCCAGGGCACGGTCGGCGTCAAGCCGCACACCGCCCCGGCGCCCAAGCAGGATCCGGCCGCGCTGCGGGCGCTCTGCTCGCTGGAGAGCGTGGACATCTCCCGGCGGCAGACCGAGCACAAGGTGATGGAGTTCGGCGACCGCTGGCGCAGCAGCCTCCCGACCGTGCACGTCGGCATCCGCACCGCCCTCGGCGTGCTCGACCTGCCCGAGCAGTACCGGGCCGAGTGCCAGGACCACCCCCTGCACCCGGTCCTGCTCGACCAGGCCACCGGCTTCAGCGGATTCGCCCTCCTGGAGACCGCCGAGGACCGCCGACTCGCCCTCGGTGACCGGGACTTCTTCCTCCCGGTCGGCTACGACTCGCTGCTCCTGCACGGCCCGCTGCCCGCTCGGGGCCTGAGTTTCGTCCAGCCGCACCCGGGCTACGTGGACAACGCCGAGTTCCGCAAGGTCGACGTGGTGATCTGCGACGAGTCGGGGGCCACCGCGGCCGAGATCCGCGGCTTCACCGTCAAGCGGGTCACCGACGCCGAGCGCACGGTCGCCCGACTGCGACCGCACAACCGCCACCACACCCTCCGCTGGGTCCCGGCGCCGGCAGCCGAGGAGTCCCGGGCCGCACCCGCCCGGGTCCTGGTGATCGGAGAACAGGGCAGCGTCGGATCCGAGTTGAGCGCCGCACTCCGCGCGCACGGCATCAACGTCACGGAGGCGGCCCTCGCGGACCGATGGCACCGGTCCGCTCCGGACCGGTACGAAGTGCCGCCCACCCAGGAGGGTTTCGGCCGGCTGCTGGACGCACTCGGTGCGGAGCTCCCGGACGAGGTCGTGCACGTCGCGGCCCCTGCCGACGGCGACGTCCAGCAGGATCCGTCACTCCTGGAGAGCAGGCTCGACCACGGCGTCCACAGCCTGTTCCACCTGTCCCGCAGCCTCTCCGAGCGCGGCGTCGGCCCGGCCAGGCTCAGCGTGGTCGCCCCCTCGGTGGCCCGGGTCACCGGCACCGAGCCGGAGACGGCCCCGGTCCACGCGACGCTCTTCGGCCTGGCGAAGGTGATCGGCCAGGAGTACGAGGACACCGACGTGTTCTGCCTCGACATCGCCCACGACACCGGCGCCGAGGCCGTCCGCGCCGAACTGCTCGGAGCCCGGACACCCGCCACCGTCGCGCTGCGCGACGGGCACCGCTACGTCGCGGAGCTCGCACCGGTGCAGCTGCGGGAGCAGCCGAGGTCCGCGCCGGTGCGCCCGGACGGGGTGTACCTCATCACCGGCGGTCTGGGCGGGCTCGGACTCGCGGTCGCCCGCCGGCTGAGCCGATCGGTGCCGGGTGCGCGGCTCGCCCTGGTCAACCGCACCGAGCTGCCGCCGCGCGAGCGGTGGGACGAGGTCACCGACGCCAAGGTGCGCGGGCAGATCGAGGCACTGCGTGAACTGGAGCGCAACGGCGCCGAGGTCCGCGGCTACTCCGGTGACGTCACCGACCTGACGGTCATGGCGGGAGTCGTCGCGAAGATCCGCGCCGATCTCGGCGGGATCGGCTGCGTCGTCCACGCGGCCGGTGTCGCCGGGGACGGCTTCCTCTTCCGCAAGGAGGCGGAGACCTTCCGCCGTACCCTGAACCCGAAGGTGCTCGGCGCCACCGTGCTGGACCTCGTCACCCAGGACGACCCGCCGGAGTGCATGGTCAACTTCGGTTCCACGGTGGCGGTCTTCGGTGCGGCCGGGCAGGGCGACTACACTGCCGCCAACAGCTACCTGGACCACTTCGCCGAGCAGCGCTCCGCACGCGGCCGGTGGACGGTGTCGGTCGACTGGAGCGACTGGCTGGAAACCGGCATGGCCTTCGACCACGGCGTCCAGCAGGATCAGGGCTTCTTCCGTTCGGTGTCGGTCGAGGACGGTCTCGACAGCTTCGAGGAGATCCTCGCCTCGGCCTGCACCCCGGTGATCGTCGGCGAGATCAACTACCCGAGGCTGAGCGCCTCCGGCAGGCTCGCGGAACTGTTGCGGCGCGCACCGCTGGTGCTGGCCACCCCGATCCGGCAGGCCGTCGACGCCGCCCGCGGCAGCGCCGACGGATCCGCCGCGACGGCGGAGGAGGCGCCGTGCGACGGCGAGCCGAAGCTCTTCGGCAGGGAGAGCGGCGCGTTCACCGACACCGAGCGCGCACTCGCCCGGATCTGGGCCCGCGAGCTCGGCCTCACCGAACTCAACGTGCACGACACCTCGTTCGCGCTCGGGGTGGACTCGCTGGCCGCCCTCCGGATCGCCCAGAGCATCCAGAAGATCACGGACCTCCGGGTCTCCATGGTCGACCTGTTCCGCTACGTCACTATCGCGGACCTCGCCGAACACCTGGACACCAGGGCCGCCCAGGGCTGACCGGGCCCCCAACTCCCCTTCTATCCCACAAAGGTGGTATCCCCGTGAGCATCCGCACCGTAGGCGTGATCGGCGCCGGCACGATCGGCCGCGGCGTCGCCCAGTCCTTCGCGGAGTCCGGGTTCGAGGTGGTCCTGGTGGACATCTCGCAGGCCCAACTCGACAGCGCGGTGGCCCAGATCCGCCGTGACCTGCTGGTCCAGCCGATGCTGCTCGGCAAGCCGCTGAAGGAGGACGCCGGGACCGTCCTCGCCCGGATCACCACCGGCACCGAGCTCACCGCACTGGCCGACGCGGACTTCGTGGTCGAGAACGTCACCGAGAACTGGGACGTCAAGCGCGCGGTGTACGAGCGGATCGACGCCATCTGCCGCCCCGGCGTGATCTTCGGCGTGAACACCTCGGCCGTGCCGATCACCCGGGTGGGCTCGGTCACCGGGCGCCCGGCCGAGATCCTCGGGCTGCACTTCATGAACCCCGTCCCGATGATGGACACCGTCGAGGTGGTCAGCGGCCACTTCACCAGCGAGGAGACACTGAACACCGCGCTCGGGCTGCTGTCGGACATGGGCAAGGAGGGCATCGTCGTCCAGGACGCCCCCGGCTTCGTCACCAACCGGGTCCTCATGGTGACCATCAACGAGGCGATCTTCTGCGTCCAGGACCAGATCGCCTCGGCCGAGGACGTCGACAAGATGTTCCGCGGCTGCTTCGGCCACAAGATGGGCCCCCTGGAGACCGGCGACCTGATCGGCCTCGACACGATCCTGAACTCGATCACGGTCATGTACGAGAGCTACAAGGACAGCAAGTACCGCCCTGCCCCCCTGCTCCAGAAGATGGTCGACGCAGGGCTCCTGGGCCGCAAGACCGGCCAGGGCTTCTACACCTACTGATCCTCGAACCACCCAAGGAGAAACCTGACATGACGAACGACGACGTGCGCGCCCGGGTCCGCGAGTTCCTCGCCCCGCACCTGGCCGGCCAGCCGCTCGCCGACAACGACGACTTCTTCGCCCTCGGCTACGTCAACTCCCTCTTCGCGATGCAGCTCGCGCTCTTCGTGGAGAAGGAGTTCGCCCTGACCCTCGGCCCGGCGGACATGGACTTCGACAACTTCCGCACGGTCGACGGTCTCGTCCGCCTGGTCACCTCGCGGACGGCTACGGCGGCCTAGACGGCCACGGCGCCCCAGCCCCACCCGCGGACGCGCGGCGGCCAGGCCGCCGCGCGCCGGTCCGTTCGACCGTTCTCCCATCGGCGAGGAAAGAACCACGATGACGCACCCCGACGAGGTCCTCACCCGGATCGACCTTCGCAGCCCGATCCCCGGAGCGCTGGCCGCCGAGATCGAGCGCCGGCTCTTCTTCGTGTCGCCCGAGATCACCGGCTTCGAGGTGCCCGTGGAGGGCGACGAGGTGCGCTCCGTGACACTCCGCTCCGAGCGACCGCTCCCGCACGACGCCCTGACCGAGAAGGTCAACTCCCTGGTGGACAACGACGTCCGGAGGCAATGGGTGACGCCCGCCAAGGCCGTCTGGACCTCGCCGCACCAGCGCACCCCGCACCAGGACGTCTTCGGACTCCTCTCCCAGGCCGGCGCGGTGACGGAGGTCGGTGAGGGTCAGGTCGCCGTCGGCGAGCCGCTGCTCTCCCTCCTCGGCTACTTCGACCGGGCCGTCTGCGACCTCCTGGCCGAGGACCACGAAGTCCGGGAGTACCGTTACCCGACGCTGATCAGAACGAAGGCGCTGGAGACGGCGGGCTACTTCAAGGCCTTCCCGCAGCACCTGATGTTCGTCACCAGGCTGCGCAACGACCTGGACGTCTACCGCGCCTTCCAGGAGCGGCAGGCCGTCACCGGCATCGACTCCGCGGTGCTGGACTCCTGCGGCAACGTCGACTACTGCCTGCCGCCCACGATGTGCTACCACACCTTCAGCCAGTACGGCGGGCGCACCCTGGAGGCGGGCCGGCTCCACGTGGTCACCTCGCGCGGCAAGTCGTTCCGCTTCGAGGCGGCGTACGCGACCAGCCTGGAGCGGCTCTGGGACTTCACCATCCGGGAGATGGTCTTCATGGGCTCCCGGGAGGACGTGCTGGACTCCCGGGAGCGCTTCATGCGGAAGGTCTTCGCCTTCGTCGAGGAGCTCGGCCTGAGCGGCTTCTGCGAGGTGGGCAACGACCCGTTCTTCTGCGGCACGGACACCTCCGAGCGGATCTGGTCCCAGCGGCTGATGGAGCTCAAGTACGAGCTGCGGCTCCACGTCGCGCCCGGGCGGACGATCGCCGTCGGCTCCTTCAACTTCCACGACGACCTGTTCGGCAAGGCCTTCGGCATCGACCACGGTGCGAACGGGCCGACCCGCAGCGGCTGCGTCGGATTCGGCCTGGAGCGGCTCGTCTACGCCTTCCTCTGCCAGTACGGCCTCGACACCGCGGCGTGGCCGGCCCGGGTCCGCACCGCCGTCAACGGGAGCCGACCATGAGCACGAGGACGGGCCGCGCCCCACGAGGCCAGCGGGAGGAGATCCTCTGCGCGGTGTTCGCCCAGGTGCTCGGCCTCGACCGGGTCACCATCGACGACTCCTTCTTCGAGCTGGGCGGCCACTCCCTGCTGGCCACCCGGCTCGCCGGCCGCATCCGGGCCGCCCTGGACGTGGAGGTCCCGGTCCGGACGATCTTCGAGGCCCCGACCGTCGCCCGCCTCGCCGAGCACCTGGAGCAGGGCTCCGGGAGCCGGCGCCCTGCTCTGCGCCCCCGGAGCCGTCCGGCGGAGATCCCGCTCTCGCAGACCCAGCGGCGCCTCTGGTTCCTGAACCGCCTGCACGGCGCGGCCGGGCACTACAACATGCCGATGGCCTACCGGCTGCGCGGCGACCTCGACCTGTCCGCCCTGCGACTCGCCCTCGACGACCTGGTCACCTGGCACGAGAGCCTGCGCACCGCCTACCCCGACTGGGACGGCCGGCCCCAGCAGGTCGTCCTGGACCCGGACGAGGCTCCGGTCGAGCTGCCGGTCGACGACGTCACCGAGGCAGGCCTGCCCGAAGCGCTGAGCGCCGCGGCCGGTTACGCCTTCGACCTCACCGCCGAGACGGCACTACGGGCCCGGCTGTTCCGGCTCTCCGCGGACGAACACGTCCTGCTCCTGACCGTCCATCACATCGCCTGCGACGGGTGGTCGCTGCTCCCCCTGAACCGCGATCTGGCACTCGCCTACGCCGCGCGCCGCCTCGGGCAGGAGCCGGTCCGGCCCGAACTGCCGGTCCAGTACGTCGACTACACGCTCTGGCAGGACGACCTCCTGGGCGCCCCGGAGGACCCCGACAGTCTGGTCAACCGCCAGCTCTCCTTCTGGAAAGGGGAGTTGGCGGGAATGCCGGACCGCCTACGGATCGATGCGGCGGCCCCGCGTCCGGACACCCCCTCGCACCGGGGCGGTCGGGTCCCCTTCCACGTCACGCGGGGGACCCACCGGGCACTGCACCAGCTGGCGCGGGAGACCGGCACCAGCGTCTTCATGGTCGTGCAGGCCGCCCTCGCGGCCCTGCTCACCAGGCGCGGAGCCGGCACCGACATCGCCATCGGCATCCCCACCGCCGGGCGCACCGACGAGGGCCTCGACGACCTGATCGGGTTCTTCGTCAACACGCTGGTGCTGCGCACCAGGACCGACGGCGACCCGACCTTCCGGGAGCTGCTGGTCCGGGTGCGCAGCACGGACCTGGCGGCCTTCGCCCACCAGGAGGTGCCGTTCGACCACGTGGTCCAGGCCGTCAACCCGCCGCGCTCGCCCGCGTGGCACCCGCTCATCCAGGTGATGCTCGCCTTCCAGAACAACGCGAGCGCCGAGCTCCGCCTTCCCGGCCTGGAGGTCCGGACCGAGCCGGTGACGGAGGGGATCACCCGCTTCGACCTCCGCTTCGAGCTGTTCGAGGGCTTCGCCGAACAGCGGAGGCCGGACGGCATCGACGGCAGCCTCACCTACGCCCTCGACCTGTTCGTCCCCGCGCAGGCCGAGCGGCTGGTCCGGGAGTTCACCGAGCTGCTCGACGCCGTGGCCGCCGCTCCGGGTCTGCGGCTGAGCGAACTCGGCGGGGCGGCCGTCCACGAGCCGACCGGCGGCCCGTCCGCCGGGCCGGAGCCCGCCGCCGCGGACGGCACCCGGATCGCCTTCGTCTGCTCCCCCTACGGCCAGCAGTGGGTGGGCATGGGGCGGACTCTGTTCCGCACCGAACCCGCCTTCCGCTCGGCCCTGGAGGAGTGCGACGGCGAGCTGGCCCGGCACACCGGCTGGTCCCTCGTCCACGAGCTCTTCCTCGACGAACCCGAAGCCAGGACGGACGACGTCGGCGTCATGCAACCCGTCGTCTTCGCCGTCCAAGTGGGCATCGCCCGCTGGCTGGAGGAGGCGGGCGTCCGGCCGGCCGCGGTCACGGGCCACAGCGTCGGCGAGATCGCCGCCGGCGTCATCGCCGGCATCCTCGACCTGCCGGACGCGGTCCGGCTCGTCCACCACTACAGCGACCAGCAACGCCGCGTGGCCGGCCCGCACAGCGGCATGGCCGTGGTGGAGCTCTCGGCCGTCGACCTCGCACAGCACCTGCGAGGGCTTGAGGGGAGCGTGTCCGTCGCCGCGCGGAACGGCCCGCGGACCACGGTGCTGGCCGGCGACCGGTCCGCGTTGGAGGCCGTCGTCGCCGGGCTCCAGGCCGCGGACGTGCTGTGCGCGATGGTCCGGGTCGACCTGCCGGCCCACAGCCCGGCGATCGATCCGATCCTGGCGGACCTCGAACGGGCCATCGGTGAGCTCACCCCCAGGCCCGGCCGGATCCCGATGATCTCCTCGGTCACGGGGCGAGCGCTGGACTGGCGGCAGGCCACCGCGGGCTACTTCGCCCGGAACCTGCGGCAGCCCGTCCTGCTGGCCGACTCCACCGCCGAGTTGCTGACGGGCCATGACGTACTGGTCGAGATCAGCGCTCACCCGGTGCTCGCTCCGGCACTGCGGCAGAGCGTCGAGGAGTCCGGCACCGCCGCGACCGTCCTGACCACCATGCGCCGCGGCCCGGACGACCGGACGGGCCTCATCGAGCTGCTCGACGCCCTCGAACAGCTCGGCCTGAAGGCGGACTCCCCGGGCCGGCGGACCCGCTCGCCGTAGACCGGTGGGCGCGAGCCCGTCCGGCGCCGCCGCCCGGGCCTCCGGGGGGCGTACGCCAGTCGCGGCAGGGGCCCGGGGCGGTGGTGGGCGGTCCGGGCGTAGCCCTCGCGGTCGCGCGGCTGGACGGATGTCGGCGGGCGGCCCGACCCGACCGGTTCACGAGCCCGCCGCGATCACCCCGTGCTAGAAACTTCGGGGCCGGTCGCAACCACCGTTGCCGACCGCCCGGCGCCCGTTCCGAAGCGCTTCCGTGCCACGCCCTTCCGACCACCACCCCCGGGGAGAGCCATGCCCATCGCCCGCACCCGTCCCGTCCGCCTGCTCCTCGCCGCACTGTCCGCCCTCGCCCTGCTGCTCTCGGGCGCGGCCGCCGCGACTCCCGCGAGCGCCACCACCACCGGCCTCGACGGCGCCTGGGCCTGCGACGTCCCGGCCGGGTACGTCTACGACCAGGTGGCGATGAACACCGCCTGCAGCGGCGGCGCCAGTTGGAACTCGCCGCAGTTCCACCTGCGGACCCCGTACGACGGCCTGACGGCCTGCAAGAGCGCGCCCGGCTTCGTCTACGACGCCATCACCTGGGGCAGCGCCTGCAGCGAGATGAGCGGCGTGCAGGCCAACCAGTTCCACCTGCGCACGCCGGTCGACGGCCTCACCGCCTGCGTCGGCACCCCGGAGTTCACCTACGACTACATCAGCTGGGGCACCGCCTGCAACATCACCACGGGCAGCGGCCAGTCCAACCAGTTCCACCTCCGCAAGCCGGTCAGCGGCCTGTGGGCCTGTAGCGTCCCCAGGGGCTTCACGTACAGCCAGACCACCCGGAACACCGACTGCAGCACCTACCAGGGCGCCACGGCCACCAAGTTCCTCCTGCTCGGCTGAGCGGTCCGCAGCAAGGGGAGCAGGAAGTCGGTCCGGCCGACTTCCTGCTCCCGTCCGTGCGTCGCGGCGACGCGGTCCGCCGGCCGTGCCACCGGCGCGCCGCGCTCAGGACAGGTAGTCCTCCAGCCCGCCGTCGCGCCGGATGTCCAGGGTGACGCAGTGGAAGCCGCCGCCGAGCACCCGGGAGTGCCGCAGCCGGTGCGGCAGGACGGTGATCCCGGCGTGCTCCAGCACCTTGATCAGGCCCTCCTGGCCGGCCTCGACGATCGCCGTGTCCGGCGAGACCATCAGCAGGTTCATGCTGATCCAGCTCTCGCTGAGCGCGTGCTCCGGAGCGTCGCCCGAGGGCTCGGCCGGCGGGCACCACAGGACGTCCCAGCCCCGCAGCGGCTCCGGGACGGTCTCCGGGCTGATCCGGTCCGGGTTGAGCAGCACCAGGCCCGGCCGCAGCAGCGCGATGGTGCTGTCGATGTGGGTGTAGCCGTAGACGTCGCGCAGCGGGTGCAGCCGCAGGCCGCCGTCGCCGAGCAGGCCGAGGGTCGACTCCAGCCAGCGCAGGCCGAGCTCGTTCCCACTGCGGGAGACCTGGTAGAACACGTCCCGGCCGAGCCGCAGCACGTTGGCGGCGTCGAAGACCGGCTCGGCCTCGCCCAGCAGCGGGAGCCCGTCCGCATCGGACTCGAAGAGCTCGTCGGCCAGTTGCGGCCGGGGTGCGGCCAGCCAGCGCGCGCCGCGGAGCAGGTAGTCCTGGAAGAGGCCGCGCAGTCCGAAGACCTCGAAGTAGCGCTGCCGCATCGGGCTCGCCACCTCGATCAGCGTCTCGCCGACCACCAGGGTCAGGTCCCGCGGGCAGTAGGTGTGGAAGCCGCCGTCGGCCTTCCACAGCGGGGAGGCGAACTCCGCCGTGTGGTCGACGGGTTCGGGCCGGTGGACGGTGACGCCGAGGCCGCGCAGGGTGGCGACCAGCGCGTCCAGGTCCTCCTCGGTCTCCTCCACGACCTGCCGTGAGTACGGGCCGGCCTCGATCGAGGCGAGGTCGGCGGCGCCGGTCTTCGGGAAGCAGGACAGCCAGGCGGACGGCTCGGTCTGCTCGGGCAGCCGGGCGCCGACGGCGGTCCCGACCACGATCTCGCGCAGGGTGGTGAATTCGTCCCAGCTGTGGACCGGACGGGCTGAATCGGACATGACTCTCCCTTGACAAGAGTTCAGGGAAAAACGGAGACAGCACTGCGGCACACGACGGCTCGAACCGCACCGCAGGAATTCGTCGCCGGCCGGCTCGGGCCGACCACGCGTACGGTAAATCACCGGCGGGGCAGCCGAATTCGCCTTTCGAGGGCCGGGATCGACGGTCAAGCTACCCGGACGACCGACGGCCGCGCAAGGACAGCGTTCGACGCCGAACAGGCCCCCGCGACGAGCCGCCGGACGATTCGGGCGTTGTTCAACTCCCCCGTCCACGAAGTCGATCAACGCCCCAGAGGCGATCCGGCAGGCGGCCGGAGGGACGCCCCGGGCCGCGTGCTCACCAGCGCCAGGCCCGACGGATCCGGCTCCCGCCCGCCAGCGCCAGCAGCGCCCCGCCCGCCGCGGCGACCCCGGCCACCGCCAGGTTCTGGCGCTGCGCCCGGCGCCGGTCGGCGACGGCCGCCCGGGCCGACGCGGCCAGGAAGGCCCGCTCGACCCCGGCCGCGGCCAGCTCGCCCGCCGCCACCCGCCGCATCAGCTGCTCCAACCGGACGCCCCGGTAGAGCAGTTCCGGATCCTGGTCGGCGTCCGCCCAGCCACGGGCGGCCGAGCTGAGCCGGCGCTGCTCCCCCAGTGCCTCGCCGCCCTCCGCCAGCCATCCGCGCAGCCTGGGCCAGGCCTGCGGCAGCCCGTGGTGGGACAGCTCGACGGTGTCCCGGTCCACCACCACCAGCCGGGCCCGGACCAGCCGTTCCAGCACCTCGGGCACGCCGGGTTCGTCGAACTCGGCCCGGCGGACCGGCCTGCGGGAGCCCTCGTCACCGCCCGGCAGCAGGTCGAGGGCCGGCAGCGGTCCAGCGCCCGGCATCAGCCCGTCGCCCAGGCCCACCGCACCGGCGGCCTCCTCACCGGCGGCGAGCAACTCCCCGCCCAGCCGTAGGAACACCGCCCGCGCCCGGGCCTGGTCGGACGGCTCCAGCCCGTTGTACAGCGACTCCGCCGTCCGGGCCAACGCGCCCTCGAAGCCCCCGGTGGCCTGGAACCCGGCCAGCGTCAGCGCGTTGCCGTTGCGCCTGCGCCAGGTCTCCAGCAGGGCCGTGGACACCAGCGGCAGCGCGCCCGGCTGCTGAGCGGCGGCCGAGATCAGCACGGCCAGCAGGGCGCCCTCGACGGTACAGCCGGACCGTAACGCCGGCTCGGTGATCGCCCGCCGTAACTCGTCCGGCGCCGGGCGCCCCACCGCCAGCACCCCGTGCCGGCCGGCCTCGGCCAGCCCGGGGTGCTCGGCGAACAGCGGCCCGCACTGGTCCGAGCGGAGCACCAGCACCACCCGGCAGCGGGGCGGCGCCGCCACCGGCAGCCCGGTGAGCACCTCCTCCGGACCGCCCTCGGCCGTCGCCACCAGGGCGTCCAGGAACCGCGCCCGCTCGGCGGCGTCCCGGCAGCGGGTGCGCAGCTGCTCGCCCTGGTCCACCACCAGCACCGGGTCGCCAGCCGCCGCGCCGGACGCGCCGCGCGCCGCGTCGCCGGTCCGCTGCCCGAGCCGGGCCAGCGCGAGCGCGTACGCCTCCATCGGCCGCTCGCCGGGGGTCAGCAGCGCCACCGGGACACCGGCTCCGGCTCCGGCCCGGCCGGCCGGAGCACCGCCGAGCCGCGCCAGCAGACCGGCCCTGACCAGCGAGGACTTGCCCGCCCCGGACGGCCCGGAGAGGACCACCAGCCGCCGCTCGGCCAGCAGGGCGACCAGCCGCTCCAGCAGCACCTCGCGGCCGAAGAAGCGCTCGGCGTCGACCGCCTCGAACGCCGCCGCCCCCGGATAGGGAGCCCGTCCGACGTCCTGGGCGCGCCGGCGGGCGGCGGTGTCGGCGGCCAGTTCGGCGGCGAGCAGCTGCCACCGGTGCCGCCACTCCCGCACGTCCCCGCCGCAGGCCTGCACGTAGCCCAGGGTGACGGCGAGGCTGGGCAGCCGCCGGCCGCCCGCGGCGACCGACAGGCTGGCCGCTGAACAATGCGCCCGGAGGGCGAGTTGACGGTACGGCGGACTTCCCGCGCGCGCCCGCAGGGCCCGTAGATCACCCGCGAAGCGCAGCAGCGGCCCGTCCCCGGGATCCAGCGGACTCTCCCGACGCGGCACGACGGCCCCCCTCTGTTGAATCGACGTTCTGAATCACCGTTCTCGAACCCGTGGGGTTCCCGCACGTCACACGCGCCGCGCGTGCCCCGTGTCGATCCCCCCCGTTGATTCATCATGCACAGCACCATTGGCGTCAAACAATGGTGCGTGCGGGTCGGTTGTTCCGAGTTGATGTTCAATGTCCAGCCGCACGGCGCCGAACAAAGCCGGTGGGATAGAACCGGAACCCGCAGCCCTCGCTGACTTCGGAGATATCCATGAGGTTCACGCGGTACTGCCGTTCCCTCCTGTCCACACCCGCGATGGCGGTGGAGCGGTACACCAAGAGCCACCAGTCCGGGGCCGACATCGCCATGGTCGATCTGGAGGATTCGGTCCCACCCACCCGGAAGGAGGAGGCCCGTCGGCTCGCCGAGGAGTTCTTCGCCCTCCCGTCCACCAAGCTCGCGCGCAGCGCGGTGCGCATCAACACCCTGTCCGGGCCGGACGGTCTGCGCGACCTGATCGCCATCGCCCGGTACCGGGTCAAGCCGGACCTGGTGCTGATCCCGATGGCGGAGTCCCCCCGGGACGTCGAAATCGCCGCCGGCGCGCTCGCCGCCGACTGCCCGGAGACGGAGTTCCTGGCCGTCGTGGAGACCCCGCTGGGCATCGAGCACGCGCCCGCCATCGCGGCCGCCGGGCACCGGCTGCGCGGGCTGGTCTTCGGCTCGGCGGACTACGCCTTCGCGGTCGGCGCCCGGCTCTCCTGGGAGGCCCTGGCCCACGCCCGCGCCCGGGTGGTCAACAGCGCCCGCGCCGCGGGGGTGGAGGCGATGGACGCACCGTTCTTCGAGGTCACCGACCTCACCGGGCTGCGCCGGGAGGCCGGGCTCGCCCGGGACTTCGGGTTCAGCGGCAAGATCGCCGTCCACCCGCGCCAACTGCCGTTGATCAACGAGATGTTCAGCCCCGACGAGGCCCTGCTGGAGCGCGCCCGCCGGGTGGTCGCGGCGGGCCTGGAGACCGGCCGCTCGGTCACCGTGGTGGACGGGGTGATGGTCGGCATGCCGTTCTTCGAGGCCTCGCAGCGGCTGATCGAGCAGTTCGACCCGCCCCGGCCCGACGTCCCGGCCCGGCCCCTCGGTTCGCACCACCCCCAGGGCGACTCGCCCACCGACATCCCGACCATGACGGAGAAGTGACGATGACCGAAGAAACCGTCCTCGGCCCGCGCCGGTACCGCAACGCCGAGGCCATGCTGGCCGCCGCCGACCCGGTCTGGCAGGCCGCCGCCGCCCACGGCCTGATCGGCATCACGGCGGACTCGGAGTCCAACAACCGGCTGACCGTCCGCGAGACCGGCCACGAGTTCGCCAACATGGTCTCCTGCTCGTACCTGGGCCTGAACAACCACCCCGCGGTCCTGGCCGGCGCGGTGGAGGCGCTGACCGAGGCCCGCGGCACCTCGCTGGTCCTCTCCACCACCCGGATCCGGCACAGCCTGCTGGTGCGGCTGGAGGAGGAGCTCGGCGAGCTGTTCGGCGCCCACATCCTGCCGGGGGCGTCCTGTACCACGCTCACCGCCGGCATCCTGCCGCTGATCGCCTCCGGCCACCTGGACGGCACCTGTCAGGGCGGCGGCGGCCCCCGGGTGATGGTCTTCGACCGCTTCTGCCACTTCTGCATGGCGTACATGAAGCCGGTCTGCGGGGACGAGTCGCTGGTGCTGACCTGTCCGCACAACGACCTGAACTACCTGGAGGACGTCTGCCGCAAGTACCCGCGGGTCGCCTACGTCGCCGACGGCGCCTACTCGATGGGCGGCACCGCGGCCCTCGACGGACTGCTCGAACTCCAGGACCGCTACGGGCTGTTCCTCTACATCGACGACTCCCACTCGCTGTCCATCGCGGGCGAGCGCGGCGAGGGCTACGTCCGCTCCCGGCTGGAGATGAACCCGCTGACGGTGATCACCGCGAGCCTCGGCAAGGCCTTCGGCACCAGCGGCGGCGTCGCGATGCTCGGCAACCGCGAGCAGTTCGAGTTCCTGCACCGGCACGCCGGCCCGATCGGCTGGTCGCAGAACATCCCGCTGCCGATGGTCGGCGCCTCGCTGGCCAGCGCCGCCATCCACCGCTCCCCCGAACTGGGCGAGCTACAGGCGAAGCTGGCCCGCAACATCGAGCTCTTCGACGAGCTGCTGCCGACCACCTTCGCGGGCAACGGCCTGCCGGTGCGCCGGGTCGACGTCGGGGAGGGCGAGCGGGCGGTCAAGCTGTCCGCCCAGCTCTTCGAGCGCGGCTTCTACAGCTCCGCGGTGTTCTTCCCGATCGTGCCCAAGGGCGAGGCCGGGCTCCGGCTGATGCTTCGCGCCGACATGGACGAACGGCTGATCCGCGAGTTCGCCGGCCACGTCAAGGAACTCACCGCCGACCTCTAGGACCTGGGAGCAGCCGCGATGGACAGCACCGAACCCGCCGGCTACCGGCGGATCGGCGAGCGCCGCTACCGCGAGGTGGTCGGGCGCTACTACGAGGAGTTCGAGGTCGGCGAGGTGGTCGAGCACCGCCCCGGACGGACCGTCACCGAGCTCGACAACGTGCTGATGAGCATGCTGAGCATGAACGACGCCCCCCTGCACATCGACGCCGCCTACAGCGCGCACACCCCGTGGGGCAAGCCGATCGTCTCCAGCCTGGTGACGCTCAGCATCGTCGGCGGGATGACCGCCCGCTCGACGAGCGGGCGCACCATCGCCAACCTGGGCTGGGAGAACATCCGGATGACCCATCCGGTCTTCGCCGGCGACACCCTCTACGCGGAGACCGAGACCCTCGCCAAGCGGCTGTCCGAGAGCCGCCCCGGGCAGGGCATCGTGCGCTGCCGCACCACCGGGACGAAGTCCACCGGCGAGGCCGTGGTGGTGTTCGAGCGCAGCTTCCTGGTGCCGCTGCGCGGGCACGGCCTGGACGAGGTCGCCGGGTACTGACGCACCGCCGGGCCCGACGGTCTGCGCCGTCGGGCCCGGCGCGCGCCTGAGGGAGGGCGGCCGGTCGGCCGCCCTCCCTCAGGCGTCGCTCACGCCTCCCGGTGGACGTCCACCAGCACCTTGCCCACGGTCTGCCGGGCGGCCATCGCCCGGTGCGCCGCGGCCACCCCGGACAGCGGTACGGTCCGGTCGATCCGCGCCACCACCCGGCCCTCGACGGCCAGCCGGAACAGGTGGTCCGCGATGCCCTCGAACAGTGCCCGGTCGGTCAGGACGTGCTTGAGCCAGAAGCCCTGCGCCCCCGCCGAGCCCTCGGTCAGCTCGGTCATCGTGAAGGTGTCCACCACGCCCTCCCGCGCCCCGACCGACACCAGCCGCCCGAACGGGGCCAGCCCGGCCAGCCCGGCGCGCAGCACCGGGCCGCCGACCGAGTCGAGGAACAGGTCCGCCCCGCCCGACTCCGCGAGCCGCCCGGCCAGCTCGGGGTCCTCGGGGTCGAGCACGAGGTCGGCGCCGAGCGAGCGGAGGAACTCCCGCTTCTCCGGGGTGGAGGCCAGGGCGACCACCCGGCCCGCGCCCAGCGCCCTGGCCAACTGCACCGCCAGGTGGCCGACCCCGCCCGCCGCAGCGGTCACCGCGACGGTCTCGCCCGCCCGCAGCCGCCCCGCCAGGGTCAGCGCGCCGTAGGCCGTCGCCCCCTGCTCCAGCAGCGCGAGCGCCTGCGCGTCGTCCACCCCGTTCGGCACCTCCACCGTGTGCGCCGCCTCGGGCGCGGCCACCTCGGCGTACCCGCCGCCGGTGCGCAGCAGCGCGACGACCCGCTTCCCGTCCGCGCGGCGGCGCCCCACCACGTCGACGCCGAGCACCGCCGGCAGCGGGAGCTGCAGGTACTCGCCGGCGCGGATCTCCAGGTCGGCGTAGTTGAGCCCGGCCAGGGTGACGTCGACCAGCACCCGGCCCGGGGCGGCCACCGGCTGCGGCACCGTCGCGATGCGCAGCTCCTCCGGCCCGCCGTAGCGGTGGATCACCAGGGCGCGCATCCGGCTCCCGGCGGCCGCGCCGGCCCCCTCGTCCACTACCTCGTCCACTGCCTCGTCCGCCGCCTCGTCCGCCTCCGGTTCCGTCCCGGCGAACAGCGCGAGCAGCGCGGCCTCCAGGGCGCGAGCGGCCTCCGGGCTCTCGGCGACCGCGCAGTACATCACCGAGCCGTCGGCGGGCCCGAAGTCGCTGCTGAACAGCACGCCGGTGCCGGTCCGCGGGTCGAAGGCCAGCCCGGCCGCGCCGACCGCCGCCAGGGCCTCGGCGAAGGAGGGCACCCGGAGGCCGCCGAGCTCCAGCAGGAAGCGCGAGCCGCGGTGCTCCTCGCGCAGCAGGCGCCCGAGGTAGACGTCGTGCAGGTGGCTGGAGCCGGTGAGCCGGGCGTTGGTCTCGTGGAAGTAAATCTCGCCCTTGGGGGTGAGCACGGCGTCCGCGCTGACCGTGCCCCGGTAGCCGATCGCCCGCAGCGCCTCGCACAACCGGGCGCCCTGCCGGACGAGTTCGGCCGTGACGTCGGCGTCCGGGGTGACCGGCGGGGTGATCTCCCCGGCCACCACCGGCCGCATGAGCATCTCCCCGCAGCCGGCCGGCACCACGGCCGCGTCGTCCAGGAGGAACTGGGCGTACAGCGGCGCGGAGTCGGCGAAGTACCGCTCCACCACGACCCGTTGGCCGCGCCCGCCGGTGAGCCAGGCCCACCGCTCGGCCACGTACGCGGCCACCGCGGCCCGGTCCGGCAGCGGCACCACCCGCTCGGCGCCGACCGCCTCCACCCGCTCGTCCCGGGCCAGGATCTCGTTGCCCAGGCCGCCGGCCTGGTACTCGACCTTCACCATCACGCTGTGCCCCTGCGCCAGCAGGTGCTCGACGGCGGCCTCGACCTCGGCGGGCGAGCCGGCCACCGTACCGGGCGGGATCGGCACCCCGGCGCCGGCGGCCAGCGCCCGGAACCCGGCCTTGCTGTTCACCAGGGCGTTGCCGCCCTGCGCCGCGAAGGGCAGGCCGGGCATGGCATGCGCCAGGCCGAGGGCGGCCGCGAGTTCGGCCACCGCGGCGTTCGGCGAGATGGCCAGCACCTCGGCGACGGCGCGCCCCGCCAGGACGCGGCGCAGTTCCGCGCGGAAGCCCGGGTCCGCCAGGCGGTCGGCGGTGAGCACCTGGTCGCCCCGCTCGCCCGGCGGCGGCACCACGAAGGCCAGGCTGTCGGCCCGCGCGCCGGTCAGCCCGGTGACGTACGCCAGGTACTCCGGGTCGGGGCTCCCGGGCAGCACCAGGACGTCGCCGTCCCGGGCCCACCAGAGCATCCGCTGCGCCCCGCATCCGGCGAGCAGCTGCTCCGACGGCGTCATCCCGGTGAGGTCCCCGACCATCTCCTCGGTGCGGTTGTTCGCGATGCAGAGCGTCGTCATCTGGTGAAATCCCCACGGCCGGTGTCCGACGCGCGACACGGGTGTGGCGCGCGCTACTGGTGTAGCGCACCGGGGTTGTTCTGGTTCGGCCCTCGGTCATTGAACAAAACGCCGAACAACCGAGGGCCCCGGCACCGGACAGGCCTAGCGAAACGAGACCCGGTGGGTACCCGTCACGGACACCACCAGGGAGTAGAGCGAGGTGGTGGCGGTGATGAACAGCCGGTTGTTCTTCGGACCGCCGAAGGTGAGGTTGGAGACGGGCTCGGGGACGAGGAGGCGGCCGATGAGGGTGCCGTCCGGGGCGTAGCAGTGGACGCCGTCGCCGAAGGCCGCCGCCCAGAGCCGCCCGTCGCGGTCGAAGCGGATGTTGTCGAAGCGGCAGCCGACGCCCTTGACGAAGATCCGGTCGCCGGTGAGGGTGCCGTCCTCCTCGATGTCGAAGAGCCGGATGTGCCCGGCCCGGCTGTCGTTGACGTAGAGCCGCCGCTCGTCGAGCGAGAGGACCAGCCCGTTGGGGCCTTCGAAGCCGTCGGCGGCGAGCTGGACCTCGCCGCTCTGCGGGTCGATCCGGTAGAGGTTGCGGGCGCCGATCTCGGACTCGGCCTGGTGGCCCTCGTAGTCGGAGGTGATGCCGAAGTCCGGGTCGGAGAACCAGATCGCGCCGTCCGAGCGGACCACCGCGTCGTTGGGCGAGTTGAGCCGCTTGCCCCGGTAGCGCTCGGCGAGGACGGTGATCCGGCCGTCGTGCTCGGTGCGGGTCACCCGGCGGTTGCCCTGCTCGCAGCTGATCAGTCGGCCCTCGCGGTCGAGGGTGTTGCCGTTGGGGTGCCCGGCCGGTGAGCGGAAGACGCCGACCGTGCCGGTGGCCTCGTCCCAGCGCAGCAGCCGGTCGTTGGGGATGTCGCTCCAGACCACCTGGCGCCAGGCGGGCAGGTAGACCGGACCCTCGGCCCACCGGCAGTCGCCGTACAGCTTCTCCAGCCGGATGTCGCCGTTGGCGCAGCGGCGGAACCGGTCGTCCAGTACCTCGTACAGCTCGAACTCGATGGAGCCAGACATCGTTCACCCCGTATCGACTTGTGCCGGATGTCTTCCGGCCAGTCGGAGTATGACAGAACGCGGTAGGGTCCCACCATGACTTCCGATCACCTCGACGACACCGACCGCGCGTTGCTCGCCCTGCTGCAGGACGACGCCGGGCAGCCGTACGCGGCGCTGGGCAGGGCCGTGGGGCTCTCCACGGCGGCGGCGCACGAGCGGGTGCGCAAGCTGCGCGAGCGCGGGGTGGTCCGCCGCACCACGGTGGAGGTCGACCCGAAGAGCCTCGGGCTCGGGGTGCTCTCCTTCGTGATGGTGGATTCCACGGCCTGGATGGGCGAATCGGCGCAGGCGTTCACCGCGATACCCGAGATCGAGGAGGCCCACATCATCGCGGGCAGCGCCTCGGTGCTGGTCAAGGTGCGGACGGCGACCACCGAACAGCTCCAGGACGTCCTGCGGCGGCTCTACGCGATCGACGGCGTGAGCGGCACCCAGGCGACCGTCGTCCTGGAGACCTTCTTCGAGCGCCCGCCCGCGCCCTGAACACGAACCCGCGCCCCGGCTGCGGCCGGGGCGCGGGAGGCGTGTCAGCGGTGGCTCGGCGGTCGGGCGGGGTACGGCCCGCGGGACCTCAACGGCCCTGGAGGCGCCTGACGTTGTCGCCGAAGCTCCAGCCCTTCGAGCCGTCCCAGTTGATCGACCAGGTCATGAGCCCCTTCAGCGAGCCGCTGAAGGCGTTCCACGACTGGCCGACCAGGCCCGGGTCCATGTAGCCGCCGCCCGCGCCGGGCTGGGCCGGCAGGCCGGGCACCTGCTTGTCGTAGGGCACCCTGATCGTGGTGCCCTGGATGGTCAGGCCGTTGTTCAGGCAGGTGGTCTGCGCGGTGAAGCCCTGGACGGTGCCCGCCTGGTAGGAGTCGCCGGAGCAGCCGTACATGCTGCCGTTGTAGTACTGCATGTTCAGCCACCACAGCTGCCCGTTGTCGGCGTACTTCTTGACGATCGGCAGGTAGGCGCCCCAGATCGAGCCGTAGTTGACGCTGCCGCCGGTGACGTACGCGGTCTCGGGGGCCATCGTCAGGCCGAAGCCCGCGGGCATCTGGGCGAGCACGCCGTCGATGATGCGGATCAGGTTGGCCTGGGAGGCGGAGAGCGTGTTGATGTTGCCGCTTCCGGACAGGCCGGTCTCGATGTCGATGTCGATCCCGTCGAAGTTGTACTTCTTGAGGATCGGGACGACGGTCGCCACGAACCGGTCGGCGACGGTGCTGGAGCTCAGGTCGATGCCCGCGGCGGCGCCGCCGATCGACATCAGGATCGTCGCCCCGGCCGCCTTGGCCTGGCACATCTCGGCGGGGGTCGAGACCTTGACGTTGGTGTCCATGCCGTCCTGCCACAGGACCGTGCCGTCCGAGAGGATCACCGGGAAGGCGGCGTTGATGACGTTGTAGCCGTGCGCGGCCATCCGGCTGTCCGTGATGGGGACCCAGCCCATGCCGGGGTGGACGCCGTTCAGGGCGCCGTCCCAGTTCTCCCAGTAGCCCTGCAGGACCTTGCCCGACGGCTTGGGCTTCGTGGGGCAGGTCTCGTTCGGCGGCGTCGTGGTGGTCGGCGTCGTGGTCGGCGTGGCGGTCGTCGTCGGCGTCGCCGTGGTGGTCGGCGTGGCGGTGGTGGTCGGCGTCGCCGTGGCGGTCGGCGAGGGGCTGCTGCCACCGGGGCCGGCGAGCGACACGTCGTCGGCGAAGAACGCGGGCTGCCCGTACCAGCCGTGCAGGTAGACCGTCACCGAGGTGGTGTTCGCCCCGGTGGTGAAGCCGACGCTGAGCTGGCCGTACGACGCGCTACTCGCCGTCCAGGTCGAGGCGTTGGTGACACCGGTACCGGTGGCGCCCAGGTAGACGTAGCTGCCCTGGACGTAGGCGCTCAGCGTGTACTGGGAGTTGGGCTGCACGCTGACGGTCTGGGTGCACTGGGCGGTGTCCTGGCCGGTCGGCGTGGCCTTGAGCGCCGAGGCCCCGGAGTGGACCGGGCTGCCGACGACCGCGCCGGAGCCACCGGTGCAGCTCCAGCCGGAGAGCCCGTTCTCGAAGCCCGGGTTGGCCACCAGGTTGGGGGTGGCGGCCCCGGCCGTGACGGTCCCGGCCACGGCGATGCCGGCCCCGACGACAGCGGCGGCGCTCACCCCGGCGAGGAAGCGCCGCAGGACGGCCGGTCCGGGCGCAGCGGGACCTGTCCGGTTCACCGGCGCTGTGCGCCGCACGGCCGCCCGCCGCAGGCCGGGGGCCGGGAGCGGCCCGCCGCCGGCCCGGTCGCCGTCGAGGCAGCCGGGGTCCGGGCTGGGGCGGAACCCGCCCGACGGGCGTGGAGTGCGCGACCTCCGACGGAACATGCTGTGCTCCCTTTCCGCCGAGCGTCATGGACATGACTGACGCGTGGGGGCGTGACGCCCGGCTCTGGGTGAAGTGGGGGAAACAGGTGGGGCTGTGCCGGTCCGGATCGTAGGAGGGGCGGCAAGGCGCGTCAATAGGTCTGGACCATTTGAGGTCTGGACCAATCCGGAGGGTGCCCCGCGCCCCCGCGCGCCGAGCCGCGTTCAGCGGTGCCGGGGGCGCCGGCCTCGGTTAGCGTCGAGTCGACCGCCCACCCCTCGCCGGAGGCCGCAGATGCCCGCCCCGATCCACGCCGTCCACGCCGAGCTCGACCGCCGCGCCGCCCGGGGAGCCGCCCAGGTGGTGGCCTGGCGGCGGCACCTGCACCAGCACCCGGAGCTCTCCAACCGTGAGAGCCGCACCGCCGACCTCGTCGCCGAGCACCTGCGCTCCCTGGACCTGGACGAGGTGCGCACCGGCATCGCCGGTCACGGCGTCGTCGGCGTCCTGCGCGGCGGAGCGCCCGGGGAGCGCGTCGTGGCGCTGCGCGCCGACACCGACGCGCTGCCGGTCCAGGACCTCTGCGGGGAGCCCTTCGCCTCCGCCCTGGTGGACGCGGACTACCCCGGCGGCCCGTTCCCGGTCTCGCACGCCTGCGGCCACGACGCCCACACGGCGATGCTGCTCGGCGCCGCCACCGTACTGGCCGGGGTCCGCGCACAGCTGCCGGGCACGGTGCTGTTCGTCTTCCAGCCCGCCGAGGAGGGGCCGCCGGTGGACGAGCCGGGCGGGGCACGGGAGATGCTGCGCCAGGGCGTGTTCGCCGACCCGGCTCCCACCATGGTCTTCGGCCTACACGTCGTCCCGCTGCCCAAGGGCTACGTGGGCTACCGGGAGGGCAACCAGTTCGGCGCCTCCTGCCTCCTCAGGATCGTCATCAGCGGCCGACAGGTCCACGGTTCCACCCCGTGGGAGGGCGTCGACCCGATGCCGGCCGCGGGCGCGGTGCTCACCGGCATCGGCCAGCTCTACCGGCAGGTCCCGGCCGTCGACCCGGTCACCGTCACCATCGGCCATGTCGAGGACGTCGGCCGCTTCAACATCATCGGCGAGACCGTCACCCTGTGGGGCACCATCCGCTGCTCGGTCGAGGCCGACATGGCCGATCTGCAGAAGCGGCTGACGACCCTCGCCGAGAACACCGCCGCCGCCTACCACTGCACCGCCACCGCCGACTACCTCCAGGAGGTGCCCGCCGTGCACAACCGCAAGGAGTGGCTCGACGCCGCGCTGCCCACCTTCCGCCGCGTCGTCGGCCCGGACCGCGTCGTACCGACCCCTCCCACGCTCGGCTACGACGACGTCTCCGAGTTCGTCAACGCCTACGGCGGCCTCTACGTCCTCCTCGGCGTCCAGGACCTGGAGTTCACCGCCGACGGCGGGCTCCGGCCCACCCCCGGCGGCCGCGGCACGGCCTTCAACCACAACCCCGGCTTCTACGCCGACGACGACACCCTGGTCACCGGCGTCCGGCTGCACGCCCACGTCGCCCTGGACCACCTCACCGGCGCCCTCGCCCCCGCATCCGGCTGAACCGGCCCGGCCGGCCCCGATCAGTGACCCGGACGATCCTCGGCTACCTGCGACGGCGCGCCCTCGGCGGGTAGCCGCGCCTCACCCCCCGCCGCCTCGCTCCCCCGCCGCCACGGCCCCTGCTACCCGCCCGCCGTCGCGGCGGCCACCGCGAGCGCGGCCACCTGGGGCTTGCAGATGTCGGAGTGCGCCCCCGCGAACGGCTGGCCCTTCACGTCGTTGATGACGGCGGCGGCGTTCACCCGGTAGAAGGTCCCGGGCGCGAAGCCGTAGTCGCCGCCGCCGTCGGCCGGCATCAGCCGGTCCTCGGCCGGCGCCACGGCCTGGTACCCGTCCGCGCCCATGCCGCCCCAGCGCCCGGCGACGTCGGCCTCGGAGTCCTGACGGGCGAGGAAGGAGGCCTTCGGGTACCAGACGCCGACCGCCCAGTCGTGGACGGTGTGGGTGGCGACGAGCGGGCCGTGCACCCGGTCCGCGACGGTGTTCAGGGCGCCCGCGCTGCCGAAGGGGTTGTCCTGGGCGCGGGCGAAGGACCAGTGCGAGAACGCGCCCTGGATCAGCAGCAGCGAGGCCACCGGGCTGTCGGCGGCCGCGCCGACGCCGGCCAGGGCGAAGGAGACCAGCCGGGCGCCGAAGCTGTGGCCGACCAGGTGCACCCGCAGGCCGGGCGAACGGCCGTGCAGGCCGGCGAGCAGCGGCCCGAGGCCGCCCCGGCCGATGTCCCCGGCCCGGGCCTTCATGATCGAGTACGAGAGCACCCGCAGCGCGTCCTTCGCCCCGTTCACGGCGTTGCGGAACCAGTCGCCGACGCCCTGGGTGGAGGAGCCGGGCGGCGCGCTGCCGAAGGCCTCGGCGGCGGCCTGGTACGCCGTCCTCGGATCGGCGTCCAGCAGCAGCGCGGTCTCGCCCGAGTCCTCGAACTCGCCGTGCGGCGCGGGCGGCGGCACCAGGGACCGGACCAACTCGTGGATCCGCGCCAGGCGTTGCTCCTTGGCCGGGTCGCTCTCCCCGGTACCGGCCGCCGCCTCCCCCTCGTCGATGAGCCGGCCGATCTCCGCCACCGTCCGCCGCTGCTCCGGGTCGGCGAAGCCCTCGGCCAGCGACAGCGCGATGTCCGTCCCGGAGACGGCGGCCGTTCCGGCGTCGGGGCCCGCCACGGCGCCGCCCCCGGCCTGGGGCGCGGCGACCGCCGTCGGCGGGGTCGCCGGGGTGGGCGGGAACCAGAGCGAGGGCCAGTAGACGCCCGCGAACCCCACCGTGCCGAGGCTCGCGGCGCCGCTTCCGGCCTCCCGGATCAGCGGGAACATCGTGTCGTAGAGCTCGCGGGCCTGCTGGGCGGAGTTGCCCCACCCGTGGCTGAACACGAACAGGTCCGTCAGCCCCTCGGCCGTCACCTCGTCGAGGAAGTCGCCCGCCGCCGGTGCGGTCAGCTTCCCCTTCTCGTCGAAGGTGAGGTCCCACACGGGCTCGTCGGTCGGCAGTCGCCTCATCGATCGTGACCTTTCGGATGGCTTTCCGGGTGGCCGTTCATCCGTCCGTCCTTCCGTTCGTCCGTCCTTCCGTTCGTCCGTCCTTCCGTTCGTCCGCCTGTCGATTGGTCCGCTCATCTGCCCGCCTGCTCGGACGTCCGGTCGTCAGACGTTCGCCAGCATCCGCATCAGGTCCACCAGGCCCGCCCCCTGGGCGTACCGCTCCCGGCCGAGGTCGGTGGCGGAAGCGGTGAGCAGGCCCTTGACCTGCCGCGGCCGGCCGATGAACTCCGGGCGGGCGGACAGGAAGGCCGCGATCACCCCGGAGACGTGCGGCGCCGCCATCGAGGTGCCCGACTGCTCGGCGTACGTCAGCAGGCTCTCCGGAACCGGGTCCGCCGGCGCAGGGGTCAGCCCGGCGGTGGCCCGGACGTCGCCGGTGGCGGCCGAGGCGATCCACTCGCCGGGCGCCACGACATCGGGTTTCATCCGCCCGTCGAGCGTCGGCCCCTTGCCCGAGGTCCAGGTGACGCCGAACGCGTGCGGCGCCTCCCGGTGGGTGGAGCCGACCGCGATGCAGTCCTCGGCGTGGGCCGGCTCGGTGATCGACCCCATCACCGCCGAGGTGTTGGCGGCCTCCCGCCGGGCACCGTAGTTGCCGGTGGAGACCACCACGACCACGCCGGAGGCGACCACCTGGCCCAGGGCCTGGCACAGCGGGGACTGGCCCGCGGCGTACTGGTCCGGCCGCCACTCGCAGCCGAGGCTCATGTTGACGCCGTGCACGCGCAGCACCGCCGGGTCCACGTTGACCTCGGTCCGAAGGTAGGTCAGCGCGCGGATGACCGCGCTGGAGGAGGTGACGAAGGTGCCCTGGCGGCTGCGCCTCATCACCTTGATGCTGACCAGTTCACAGGCCGGCGCCATCCCGGACAGCCGGTCCGCGCCGGCCCGCGCCACGTATCCGCTGTCCCGGGGCTCGTCCGGCGTAGCCACCCGCGGCGTCATGCCGTCCGGGGTGCAGCCCGCGATGATCCCGGCGACGTGGGTGCCGTGCCCGCTGTCGTCCACCAGCGGCGACGCGGGGTTGCGCGGCGACGCCGGGTCGTCGTCCGCCGCCCCGCCGGCCGGCCGCGCCGCGGGGTCGTCCGGGTTCACCAGGAAGCTGAAGTCGCGGTGCAGCCGACTGGTCCGCCCGTGCGGCAGGTCCTCGCCCCGCCCCTCGGCCGCGAGCTCCAGCCGGGAGAAGTGCGGGTGGGTCGCGTCGATGCCGCTGTCGATGACCGCCCACACGATCCCGCTGCCGCGCGCGTCGTAGGCGCGCCAGGCGGCGTTGGCCTTCACGGTGGGCGCCGAGCGGTCGATCTGCGGATACAGCGGGTAGTCCGGCCAGACCCGGAAGATGACCGGCGGCCGCCCGGTCAGGATCGCGGTCTGCCGGTCGTCCTCCACCAGCTCGCCGAGGTCCGCACGGGAGAGGACCGTCTGGTACAGCTTCGGTGCGACCAGGGCGAGCCCCTGCGGCACCTCGGGCTGCACATGGCTCCCCGAGCTGACCTCCTCGGGCCACCACCCGTGGGACCGTCCCGCGTAGTGCCCCCAGAGCGCGTAGAACTCGTCCCGGACCACCTGCAGCCCGCCGGGGTAGCGCAGGTTCAGCTCGATCAGCATCGGCACCTGCTGCTCCGCGTCGTCCTGCCCCGCCGCCCGGAACGCGATCCCGGGCGGGGCCAGGTTGAGGTCGCCCACGATCGGCGACCGGAAGGGGCTCTCGGGCTCGTACGCCATGACCGTTCCCATCTCCCCCGGCGGCGGGCGGGGGCCGACCCCCGGTCGGCACGACCGCTCCCACCTGCGAGTGTCGGCCGCTCCCCCACCCGCTGCAACTCGCCGCGGGCGGGGCCGGCGCCGGGCCCCGGACGGACGGTCCGTCCGGGGCCCGGCGCCGGTGGAGGCGGGCCGGTCAGGCGCCGGGCACGCTGACGTAGCCGGAGATGTGGACGTTCTTCGCACCGGCGCGGGCGTCGGCGGGCTTGATGTGGCGGTGCGTCACCTTGTCCCCGAAGTTGCCCTCGACGGTGTCGAGGGTTCCGTCGTGGTTGACGGCGACGACGACCCCGACGTGACCGCCCGTGGCGTACGCCGGAGCACCGTAGACGACGAGGTCGCCGGGCACGGGGGTGTACGGGCGCTCGCCGCGCGCGGGCAGGCGGTTGTGGAAGAGGTGGTGCTCCTGGCCCCACTTGCCGACCCCGCGCCCGAGCAGGGTGGTCGGCGCGGGCTTGACGCCGGCCTGGTGCCAGGTCCAGTCGACGAACGCGGCGCACCAGGAGGTCTTCGCGCACTTCGCCTTCGGGCTGCTGGAGTAGGCGAAGTACTTGTCGCACGCGCCGGTCCGCTCGGGCTGCCGGCCGGCCGGGGTGATCTGGCCGCGGGCGATGGAGACGATCCGCTCGCGCAGCGCGGAGCGGGCCGCGTCGGCGGTGGTGGCGGTGTCCATGGGGACGGTGTCCGTGGCGGCGGTGTCCGTGGCGGCGGTGTCCGTGGCGGCCGCCTGGACGGTGCGCGCGCCGGCCGTGAGGGTCGTGTCGGCGGCGGTGGCCGCGGTGGCGGCGCTGCCGAGGCCGCCGAGCGTCCCGGCCGCCACCAGGGCGGTGGCGGCGGTCCGTCCGGCGCGCCCCTTGAGGGCGGCGGCGAGCATCCGCGAGCGTGTCATGTTCATGATCTCTCCTTGGGCGTCTTCTCCACCGGCCCGGGCGGGCCACGGCCCGCCCGGGATGCGGAAGAGGGGGTTTCGCCGGGGCGTTCCCGTCGGCTGATGACCACGATTGCACGCCCGACCACCGAACTCCTACGCTGTGTGAACGCCTGGTTACCCATGCATATGCGGGGGGCCTACACATGGCACTGAGCTGGGCCTATGCGCAGCCGAGGGAAGAGGAACCGAGCCGATGACGCAGAACCGGCCGACGGCCACGGCGGCCCGCACCGAACTGGCCCGGACACTGCGGAGATGGCGCCAGGAGGCCGGCAACCCCACCCAGGTGACCGTCGCGCGGCGCACCACGATCGCCCAGACGACGCTCTCCCGCTACGAGAACCCCGACGGCAGGTACCCGGCACCGGAGTCGGCGATCCGCTCCCTGGCGGCGCACTACACGGTCGCCGCCGACGAACTCGACCACGCGCTCGGGCTCAGGGCGGCGATCGACTGCGGCACAGCCGACGCACCGGAACCGCAGCCCGGTCCGCAACCTGCTCCGGAGCCCGTTCCGGAACGGGTTCCGGAACCCTCGTCGACGGACGGCCAGGAGCCCGGCGGCAGGCGGCGGCGCCGAACGACGTGGGCGGCGTGGACCGTCGCGGGCACGGCCCTGGCGGCGGTCGCCGTCGGCGCACTCCTCCACACCACGGCCCGCCCGGGCACCGACGCCGCCGCCACACCCTCCCGGCACCCGCTGCCCGCACCGGCGGCCGGCCCCTCCTGCGACGGGGCGTCCTGCCTGCATGTCGACCCGGTCGGCACCGGCTGCGACCGTGACGCCGCCACCACCGCACACAACCGCGACTTCGGCGTCCTGATCGAACTGCGGCACAGCCCGACCTGCCACGCCGCCTGGGCCAAGATGAGCGGCGGCTCCCCCGGCGACCGCGTCCAGGTCTTCGGCACCCCGCCCGAGCAGGAGGAGTACCGCCAGCAGTACGGCCACGACGCCCACACCAAGATGGTCCGCGCCCCCCTCCCCACCGCCGCCCGCGCCTGCGCCGTCATCCACGCCCGCGGCACCGTCTGCACCACCCCGCCCCCGGCACCCCCCGCGGACTGACCGGCGCGAGCACCGCACCGCCGCGGCACTCGCGCCGCCTCCTCGCATCGCCGGGTCGAAGGCCTTCGACCACGTCGGTCCGGGGGCGACCCGAGGCAGATGATTGACAAACTCAACCTTTCACCCCTAGCCTCGGCATTGCTTCAGGTAGTGAAATTTCTACCCGAAGCACCGTATGCACCACCTCCCCCTCTCAGGACCGCGAGCCCCCTCATGACCGAAGCCATCCCCTCCGTGGTCGCCCGCCTGCGGGCCGAATTCTCGACCGGCCGGACCAGGCCGCTCTCCTGGCGCCTGGACAAGCTGGCCGCCCTGCGCACCCTGCTCACCGAGCGGGCCGAGGTGTTCCAGCAGGCCCTGCACGCCGACCTCGGCAAGAGCGCCGCCGAGGCGTACCGGACCGAGATCGGCTTCACGCTCAACGAGCTCGACCACACCGTGGCCCACTTGGCGCAGTGGCTGGAACCGGCGCCGGCCGCCGTACCGGAGTTCTTCCGCCCCGCCGAGGCCCGGGTCGTCCGGGACCCGCTGGGCGTGGTGCTGATCATCGCGCCGTGGAACTACCCGCTGCAGCTGGCCCTGGCCCCGCTGGTCGGCGCCCTGGCCGCCGGGAACACCGCGCTCGTCAAGCCCAGCGAACTGGCCCCCGCGACCTCCGCCGCCATCGCCGAGCTGCTGCCGCGCTACCTCGGCGAGGAGACGGTCGCGGTCGTCGAAGGGGCCGTGCCGGAGACCACCGCCCTGCTGGAGCAGCGCTTCGACCACATCTTCTACACCGGCAACGGCGCGGTCGGCCGGATCGTCATGACCGCCGCCGCCAAGCACCTGACCCCGGTCACCCTGGAACTCGGCGGCAAGAGCCCGGTGGTGGTCGACCCCGGCGCCGACCTCGCCGTCACCGCCCGGCGGATCGTCCGCGGCAAGTTCCTCAACGCCGGACAGACCTGCGTCGCCCCCGACTACGTCCTCGCCGTCGGCGACACCGCGAGCGGCCTCGAACGCGAACTGGCCGACGCCGTGAAGGAGTTGTTCGGCGAGGACCCGGCCACCAGCACGGAGTACGGGCGGATCGTCAACGAGCGCCACTTCGACCGGCTCACCGCGCTGCTCGGCGCCGGGCGGACCGTCGTCGGCGGCGAGCACGACCGTGCCGCGCGCTACCTCGCCCCGACCGTCCTCGCCGACGTACCGGCGACCGCCCCGGTGATGCTGACCGAGATCTTCGGGCCGATCCTGCCCGTCCTGCCGGTGCCCGACCTCGACGCGGCGATCGCCTTCATCAACGAGCGCGACAAGCCGCTCGCCCTCTACGCCTTCACCGAGTCCGCGGACACCAAGCGGCGACTGGCCGAGGAGACCTCCTCCGGCGCGCTCAGCTTCGGCCTGCCCGTCTCGCACCTGGCGATGCCCGACCTGCCGTTCGGCGGCGTCGGCGAGAGCGGCATGGGCCGCTACCACGGCGAGTACTCGATCGAGACGTTCAGCCACGCCAAGGCCGTCGTCGACAAGCCCCTCGCCTGATCCCCGCCACACCACGGGCCCGCTGCCCCCGATCCCCCCGGAGCATCCGTCCATGACCCCGAACGAGCACGTCGCCGCAGTCTCCGCCGAGACCGCCCGGTTCGTCGCCGCCGTGCGGTCCGCCGACCCGGCCACCCCCGTCCCCGGCTGTCCCGGCTGGACCCTCGCCGACCTCGTCCGCCACACCGGCAGCGTCCAGCGCTGGTTCACCCTCCTGCTGCGCCGGCGCATCCAGGAGCCGCCCACCAGCCGGGAGGTCGACCTGAAGCTCCCCGAGCGGGTCGAGGACTACCCGGCGTGGCTCGCCGAGGCCTGCGCGGAGGCGGGTGCGGCGTTCGCGGAGACCGACCTCGACGCCCCGATGTGGGCGTGGGGCGCCGACCAGCACGCCCGGTTCTGGGTCCGCCGGATGCTCTTCGAGACCCTCGTGCACCGCGCCGACGCCGAACTCGCCCTGGGCCTGAAGCCCGGGATCGACCCGGACCTCGCGGCGGACGGCGTGGCCGAGTTCCTGACCAACCTGCCGTACGCGGCCTTCTTCGCCCCGCGGACGGCCGAGCTGCGCGGCGAGGACCGCACGATCCGCTTCGCCCGCACCGACGGGGACGGCGACTGGCTGGTGCGACTGCGCCCCGACGGCTTCGGCCTGGACTCCGCCGACGCGCCCGCCGGCTCGCCCGCCGACGCCACCGTCTCGGCCACCGCCGCCGAACTGCTGCTCCTCCTCTACGGCCGTCTCGACCGCTCGACGCCCACGGTCACCGTGTCCGGGGACGAAGGCCTGCTGGACCTCTGGTTCGCCAACTCCGCCTTCTAGCAGGGCCGCTGACCACGCCGTTCGACCGGCCGGCGGCGGTGCCCCCGCCGCCGGCCGGTCGAACGGGCCTCCGCGGGCCGTCCGGTGCGGGACACCGCGACGCCGAGCGCCGGCAGGGCGTCGGCGCCCGAGCCCCGCAGCACGGTCCCGCCGCGCTGTCCAGGGAGTGGAATCCCGCCCGCGGTGGCCGAGGCTTGCGGCACCGTGGACGGCATGATCCTTCGACCGGAGACCGACGACCTCGCCGCCTACCTCGGGGCGGACGAGGTGATCGACCACCAGCACCCGGAGCTGCGGCGGCTGGCCGCCGAACTGGCCACCCCGGAGGCGGCGTTCCACCACGTCCGCGACCAGGTGGCCCACTCCGCGGACGCGGGCGCGTACAGCGGGGCGTTCCGCGCCTCCGAGGTGCTGGCCGCGCGCAACGCGATCTGCCACGGCAAGTCCCACCTGCTGGCCGCGCTGCTGCGGGCGCAGGGCCTGCCGACCGGCCTGTGCTACCAGCGGCTGGAGGACGGGGAGGGCGGATTCGTGCTGCACGCCCTCAACGCCGTGCACCTGGACGGCCGCTGGTCCCGGCTGGACGCCCGGGGCAACCGGGAGGGCGTGGACACGCGGTACGACCTGGAGCGGGAGCGGCTGGCCTGGCCGGTCCGGCCGGAGTTCGGCGAGCGCGACTACCCCGGGGTCTTCGCCGCCCCGCCCGCCCCGCTGCTCCGGGCACTCGCCCGGGCGGTGCCCGGCCGGTCCGGCTACGGCCACCTGCCGGCCGAACTCCCCGGCGAACCGGAGCCGGGACCCGTCGGTTCGGGACTCCCTACGCCGTCGCCCGCCGGACCCGGTAGTTCCAGCGCGTGAGCGACCGGACGACGGTCTCGGCGCCGACGGGGTTGGCGCTGTGGACGAAGACCGTTCCGATCCGGAACGGCCGCCCGTCGAAGGCGGCTTCCTCCAGGAGGGTCACCACGGGCAGGATGCTGTCGTCGCCGCCGAGATCGTGGTCGAGCCAGAGTTCGTCGATGAAGCCGTCGCGGTGCGCCTGAAGGAGCCGGACGCCCTCGCGGCTGGTGCGGGCGATCCGCGTGGCCCTGGGGAGCGGCCGGAGGTCGTCGATGCCGAGGATGACGGGCGCCGGTGCGGTGGGGTCCTCATTCACCTGATCATCATCACAGAGCAGCGGCGTCGGGCGTACGCGGAAACCGAAGGCCGGTCGAACGGACCGGACCGGCCCTGGTAGAAAGGGAACTTGAGCGGCAGCTGTCAATCCAGTCGACGCAAGGGCGGAACCGGGGAGTGACGGAATTCGAACTCGGCCACGGGCCCACGAACATCCGCAACGTCGTCACCGACAGTACGGTCCACTACCTGGTGCAGATCGGCGTCCTCAACGGGGAGCTGCACCTCACCGTGCCGCCCCGGGGCGCCGCGCCGGAGACGCCGCTCGGCGTCGCCGAGGAGCGGCTCGCCCGCAGCCTGCTGTACCAGTGGCGGGCCGAGGCCGACGCCTGGGACATGGCCGACCCCGAACCGCTGGCCGTCCGCTGGGTGCACAGCCGCACCGCGCTCGGGCCGGGGACCGAACTCGGCGGGCGCGGCGACCGGGTCGGCACGATGGCGGGGGCCCTGCTGGAGCTCGACCACCGCCGACTGCTGATCCTCGGCGGGGCCGGCGCGGGCAAGACGACCCTCGCCGTGCTGCTCACCCTGGAGTTGCTCGCCCGTCGGCTCACCCGCGGCGAGGACGTCCCGGTGCCCGTCCTGCTCTCGCTGGAGTCCTGGGACGCCGAGCGGGTCAACTTCTACGACTGGCTGATCGGCCGGATCACGGAGGAACACCCCGGTCTGCCGCGGGTGGACGGGCTCCATCCCGCCCGCCGACTGGTGAGCGAACGCCGCCTGCTGCCCGTCCTGGACAGCCTCGACGAGTTGCCCGAGCACCGGCGGACCGCCGTCCTCGGTGCCCTCGGGCGCCAACTGGGCCAGGAGGGCGGGGTGGTGCTGATCTGCCGGACCGAGCCCTACCGGGAGCTGGTGGACACCCAGCGGGACGTGCTCCGGGTGGACTCGGCGATCGAGGCGCTGCCGCTCGACCCCACCGACGTCGCCTCCTACCTGCACCGGGCCCGGCAGCCCTCGCGCGCCGAGGCCTGGGTGCCGCTGCTGGCCGAGCTCCGCTCGGCGCCGGACGGCCCGGTGAGCCGGGCACTGTCGACGCCGCTGATGGTGTGGCTGCTGCGGCGCGGCTACGAGCGGGCGCCGGCCGACCCGGGTGAGCTGGTGGACCGCCGGCGCTTCCCGACCGCCTGGCAGGTGGAGCAGCACCTGCTCGACCGGATCGTGCCCGCCTCGTTCCCGCCGCTGCCGCCGGAGCCCGACCGCCTGCACCCGCCCCGGCGGTGGGAGCCGGACCGGGCGAGGGTCTGGCTGTCCTTCCTCGCCCGGCTGATGAACCGCCAGGAGAGCGCGGAAATGGCCTGGTGGCGGCTGTTCGGCGCGCCGCTGCCGCGGGCGCTGGCGGCACCCGCGCTGATCGCGGCGGGGATCGCCCTGTCGCTGCTGTTCGACCTGGTGCTGGGGGCCGTCCAGGGCTCCGGACACCCCTTCGGCTTCAGCAGTTCGCTCGGCCTCGGCGTGGTCCTCGCGGGTGTGGTCCGGAGGGCCGGGCAGGCGTGGTTCGGGGACGACACCGCCACGCCCCGGCGGCGGGCCAATCCGCTGCGCTTCGCCGGGGCCCTGCGCTCGGCCGGCCGCACCGGGAGGCTGAGCCGGGCCTGGCGGCTCACGGTGGTGGTCGGCGGGCCGCCGGCGATCCTCGCCGTCGGCGTGTTCCAGCTCCTGGCACCGGCGACGGAGGGGCTCGCGCTGGTGGCCTCCCTGCTGCTGTCCACCTATCTGATGATCGCTATGGCGGCCCCCTCGGACACCGTGGACGCCGCGACGCCCGACGCACTGCTGCGGTCGGAGCGGACCTCGGTCCTGGTGACGCTGCTCGTCATCGCGCCGCTGCTCGCCGCGGGGATCGAGCTGATGGACTGGTCCTGGGACAGCCACGAGCGCCACCAGGTGGACTGGGCCCACGCGCTGGCGGCCTGGTGCGGGACCGGCGCGACCTTCCTGCTGCTCAGCCCGTGGAGCCGGTGGCTGCTGGCGCGGTGCTCGCTGGCGCTCGTGGGCCGGCTGCCCTGGCCGCTGATGACCTTCCTGCGGGACGCCCACCGGGCCGGCCTGCTCCAGCGGACCGCCGGGACGTACCGCTTCCGCAACCTGCGGCTCCAGCAGCACCTGGCCGCCAAGGCCGGTGCGGGCGCCGCGGGGATCCCGCCGGCCCGGGTGGCACCGGACGGAGCGGCGGCGGCCGGGGCGACGGGCGGCGCGGCGGCCAGGGCGGCGGGCGGGGCCGGTCCCTCCCCCGGCCCGGTCCTTCCCCCGGCCCCACCGGTCCGCCCGGCCTCGACCTGGCGCGGCCTCACCGTGCGGCGCAGCCCCGGCTCATACCTGCTCAGCGGCCGGATCCGCGGGGTCGTGCTGGCGCACTGGGGCCCGATCGGCGCGCTCCTCGGCCTCCAACTGGTCCGGACCACGGTCGGCGGCACCTGGGACCGGCTGGACTCCTGGAGGCCGATGATCGGACTGCCCGCCCTCGGCCTGCTGATGATGCTGATCAGCCTGCTGCCCCGGCGGCGCGTCGAACTGCACATCACCGACACCTTCGTCGCCGCCCGCTGGGGCCGCCGCCGCTGCCGCTACGAGTGGCGCGACGTGGAGGAGGTGGCCGTCCGCCGGGTGCACGTCCGCGGCCGTGACACCCATGTCCACGGCATCCACGTCCGGCTGCGGCCGGGAGCGCCCGTCCCCCCGGCGCGCTTCCGGGGGCGGGACGGGTGGTACCTGGTGCAGCCGATGACCGTCGTCCGCTCCCCCCTGCCCCCGGACGTCGCGGAGGCACTGGCCGAGCTCTCCGGCGGGCGCTGGCGGCCGTAGGCTTCACCACGCAGGGGGCGGGAGACGGGCCCTTGCCCGTGTCCCCGCCTTCGGGCGATCCGCCATCCACCGAGCTCCGCGAACGGCAGGTACAGGTCGTTGTCCACTTCGTCGTCCAGTCCGTCGTCCAGCCCGTCGTCCACGACAGAGCCGGCAGAGCCGGCCGAAGCCCGCATCGAGGATGCGCACAACGTCCTGGTCGCGCCTGCGACACTGCGCAACGATGACCTGGTCAGAGGATTCTTCGGGTCCACGGTGTCACCGGAGGAGCTCGCCACCGGTTCGCCCGACCTCGCCCGGAAGACCGTCTACCTGTGCGGCGACATATCCGGGATCAGCACCCGTCACCTGCGTGCGGCCGCCCGGGTGTTCGTCGTCCGGGAGCTCTCGCCCGGCTACCCCGAGGACGTCGACCAGCAGCCCTGGCCCCTGGTCGACCTCGGCCGCGTCCCCGTCCGGGTCCACGGCGTCGGCGTGTACTACCGCCGCTTCTTCGGGCTCGACGCCGATCACTTCGGACGGATCCGCGCGGAGCACGAGTTCCAGTCCCTGACGGAGTCCACCAAGCCCGGCGCGGCCCACCGCAGCGGGATCTACCTGACGCCCGTCACACCGCACGAGGACGGTCTGCACTTCCGCCTGCTCCGGTGCTCCACGAACCTCTCGGGGCCGACCGAGAACTTCGGCCCGACCGACACCCGGATCGTCGAGGCCCTGAACCACGAGGCCGCCACCGTCTTCCGGAACCAGGCGCCGCTGAACCACGTCCTCGCGCAGATCTACCACAACACCCTTGCCACGGCCGAGCGCAAGCAGTCCAAGGCCAGGATCTCGTCCCACGCCGACAAGACCAAGGACATGCCCGTCAACGGCATCATGGCCTTCTGCAGCTTCTACGACGGGCTCGACAAGCTCCGGCCCCTGGCCGACGACGCCTTCGACCACGGCGTGAAGGGCACCAGTGGGCTGACCAGACTCCACTTCCGCCGCAAGGAGTCCGCCGGAGACCGGGACGCCACCGCGTTCCCCCCGCAGTTCACCGTGACGCTCTACCCCGGCTCCGTGTTCTTCATGCCGCTGTCCACCAACCGCCTGTACACGCACGAGATCCGGCCCTCAGCCCTGGACGCCGAACTGCTCCCGACCCGGCTGGGATACGTGGTGCGCTGCTCGAACACCGAAGCCGTCCACCGGGACGGCCGGACGTTCCTCCAGGTGGCGGGAGAATCGGTCGAGTTGGCGCCGCCAACACCGGACGGCATGGACGAGCTGCGCAGGCTGTACGCCGAGGAGAACAGGTCCTCGTCCTTCGTCGACTACGGCGACGACTTCCTCTTCAGCATGAACACGGGAGACTACCGTGCCCCTCGGGTCTAGGGTCTCGGACGAGGTCCGCTCCTACGTGCTGCCGACCGAGGCCGACCTCTTCGCGGAACTGTCCGCGTCGACCCGCTGGGAGGACGTGGGCAAGGGCCGGCGAGGCGCCGTGCTCACCAGGCCCGACGAGGCGGGTGGCGTGCCCCTCGTCCGCACGACCACGCGGTACGGCAGCCCGGCGCAGCGCTTCCGGCCGGTGCACGAGCAGCTGGCGCGGCAGGTCCAGGAACGTGCGGCACTGCCGGTCGGCTTCGACAACGCCCTCGTCGAGTGCTACACGAACGCCTACACGACCATGGGCGGCCATTCCGACCAGGCCCTCGATCTGGCCGACGAGTCGTCCATCGCCGTCTTCTCCTGCTACCAGCGGCCCGAGGCGAGCCCGCCGAGGAAGCTGGTCTTCGAGTCCAAGGAGGCCGACGGCGAGAGGTTCGAGATCCCCCTCGCCCACCACGGTGTCGTGGTGTTCTCGGTGGGGACGAACCGGCGGCTCAGGCACAGGATCGTCCTGGACGCGCCCGGCCGGGCGGCGGACAACCTGTGGCTGGGCGTCACCTTCCGCACGTCGAAGACCCTTCTCCGGTTCCACGACGGACACCCGCACCTCCCGCAGGGCGCGCGCCTCGTACGGGCCGACGAGGAGCAGAGCCGCGAGTTCTACCGGCTACGGCGCCGTGAGAACCAGGAGACGGACTTCACCTACCCCGTGCTGACGTACACCGTCAGCGAGAGCGATCTGCTGCCGCCCGTCTGACGCCGCGGCCTCTGATCGCCCGTCCGGGCCCGTTCCCCCCACCGCTCCTCGCCGAAGGCCGGCCCCGGTCCGGTGCCGGGGGCGGGCGCACGGGCGGTCGGTTCCCTGTGCTGTACTACGTGCTCCTCCGCCCGCCCGTGCATCACCTCCGGAGCCACTCCTCGATGAGCGTCACCTGCCCCACCTGCACCTCGACGGACGAGACCGTCGCCGTGCGACAGGCCCTGCTGGACAGCGACCGGCCCCTCGACCCTCCGACGCGGGCCCTGCTGTCGATGCCGCCCGAGCCCGGGGGCACGAGCGGGGTCGCGATCGCCCTCTTCGTCCTGGCCGCCGTCTTCGGCCTGCTGGGACTGAACACGCTGCGCTCGGACGACAGCGGCGGCAGCCCCGACGCCGCGTACCAGGCCGGCTACCACTACGGCGCGTTCGTCCTCGGCGCGGTCCTGCTGGGCATCGGCCTCACCGTCCACGCCAACCACCGACGCCGTCGCGGTGACACGGCCGACCAGTGGCCGCGGAGCTACGACCAGTGGCAGCGGCTCCACCAGGTGTGGCGGGCGAGTTGGCTGTGCCGGCGCTGCCAGGTCGCCTTCCTCCCCGAGGCACCGCCGCGCCCCGACTCCGCCGCCCCGCCCGTGACCGCCCTGGCGCGGTTCCCCGAGTGGACGGTGACCGTCGCACGTCAGGGCGACGGCCCCGGCGTTCCCGCCACGTCGGGCTGACCCACCCCCCAGGTCGGCGTCAGGGGGCGGCTGTCCGGCCGCCGGACACTCCGGCGGCGCGGTCGCACAGCTCGACGAGGGGGCCGAGGAGCCGGCCGCCGTACGCGCGGGCGGTGGCGCAGGGGTCCGTGTCGGCTTCGGCGGCCTGGCCCCCGGGCGGTCGGCCGGCGTCGGGGGCGGGCCGCGGTCGGGGCCCAGCGGCCGGAAGGTGCGGTCGATGCCCCGGGGACGGCACCGGGGTGCGCCCCGCCCGGGGCCCGTCCTCGCCCGGGTCCTCGCCCGGGTCGGCGGCCGCGTCCTCCGGTTCGCCCGCGGGTGCGGCGTCCGGCGCGGGGGCGGGCTCCGCGACCGTCGGCTCCGGCGCGGGCGGCACGGGGCCCGGCGCCGGGGAGGCCGACGGCGCGGAGCGCTGCAGGGCTCCCATCACGGCGGGGGCGACCGGCCGCTCGTCGGGGGCCGGTCGCGGGCCCGTCCCGAGGTAGGCCCGCGGGCCGGCGTCCGCCGCCCCCGTGAGCAGCGCCGTCGCCAGGACGACCGCGACGACGGCGCCGCGCCCGAACGCCCGGACCGGGGACGGGCAGGCGGGCGGGCGACGGGCGGGCGGGACCGCGGAGGGGGCGGCCGCCGCCGACTCCGCCCGGCGCCGGCAGACCTCCGCGTTGCGCGAGGCCGTCCACTGCTCCGACGCCCCGAGGCCCGCCCACGCGGCGGCGGCCGCGGTGAACAGCTCGGCCGCCCGCCATGGGTCCCCGTCGACCGCCGCGACGTACGCCCGGACCTCCTGCGCGCGCAGCGCCTCCGGGTCCCGGGCGCCGCGCTCCAGGGCGACGTGGTGGTGGAGTTCCTCGGCCAGGCGGGCCGCGAGGGCGGTGTCCCCGGCCTCCATGGCACCCCGGATCAGCGCCACCCGGGGGGCGTAGGCCGCCGGGGGCTTTTCGGCGGCCGTCCTTGACGACGTGTCGGCCGGATCGGTCATTGGGCCCCTCGCAGGTGGTCTCCGAACGATGGAACACGTCACGTATACCGGTCGGTGCGGCCCCGTCGCCGGGTCCGGGTCAGCCCATCGGGTGAATCCGTCCCCGCCCGACCGGGGAGGCGGCCCGGCGTTCGGGCCGCTCCCGACGGCCCGGCCGCCGGTCGGCGCACCCGTGGCGCCGCCGTGCCGGAATCGCCGCTTCGAGTGACAGGCCGACGGCGCGGGGCGCAGGCCCGGCAGTGATGAACCGGGCCGCTCCGACCTCCCCGCGCAGGAACCACCAGCCCCGGTCGAGTGGCCCACCCGGTA
The DNA here is from genome assembly GCF_055383135.1 of Kitasatospora sp. Xyl93. NCBI lineage: Bacteria > Bacillati > Actinomycetota > Actinomycetes > Kitasatosporales > Streptomycetaceae > Kitasatospora > Kitasatospora sp. Xyl93. The sequence goes on from NZ_AP029186.1 coordinate 183,397, forward strand.
CGTCTTTCGCCCGAACCCCTTGACAGGTATAGACCACTCCGCTTGAGTCTGGGGCAGCCCCGCACCGGCCCGCACCCCGGTCGGCCCGTCCCCCACGACGTGCCCCACCCCGCGGGGCCCGGCTCCCCCTGCCCCGACGTCCCTACCTCCACGACCGTGCGGCCCCACACCGCACAAGGGGTGATCAAGTGTCCACGAAACGCCTGCTCGCACTGCTCTCCGCCGTCGTCACGGCGCTGGCGGTGGTCCTGCTGCTGCCCGCGGCCAACGCCAGCGCCGCCGTCTGCGCCACGCCCTGGAACTCCTCGGCCGTCTACACGGGCGGCGCCGCCGTCTCGTACAACGGCCACAACTGGCTCGCCAAGTGGTGGACCCAGAACGAGCCGCCCAGCACCGGCGGCTCCGGCGTCTGGTCCGACCAGGGCGGCTGCGGCACCGGCCCGACCCCGACCGCCACGCCGACGTCCACCGGCACCCCGAACCCGGGCGGATTCCCGGTCAGCAAGGCCCAGTTCGACCAGATGTTCCCGAACCGGAACCCCTTCTACACCTACCAGGGCCTGATCGACGCCCTCGCCGCCTACCCCGCCTTCGCGGCCACCGGCAGCGACACCGTCCGTAAGCAGGAGGCCGCGGCCTTCCTCGCCAACGTCAACCACGAGACCGGGGCGCTGGTCTACGTGGTCGAGCAGAACACCGCCAACTACCCCCACTACTGCGACGCTTCGCAGCCGTACGGCTGCCCGGCCGGGCAGGCCGCGTACTACGGGCGCGGGCCGATCCAGCTGAGCTGGAACTTCAACTACAAGGCCGCCGGGGACGCCCTCGGCATCGACCTGCTGCACAACCCGAATCTGGTGCAGACCGATCCGGCCGTGGCCTGGAAGACCGCGCTCTGGTACTGGAACACCCAGAACGGGCCGGGCACCATGACCCCGCACAACGCGATCGTCAACGGCTACGGCTTCGGCGAGACCATCCGCAGCATCAACGGCTCGCTGGAGTGCAACGGCCGCAACCCCGCGCAGGTGCAGAGCCGGGTCAACGCCTACCAGCGCTTCACCCAGCTGCTCGGCACCGTACCGGGCGACAACCTGAGCTGCTGAGCACCCGAGGCCCGCGCCCGGCCCCCCGCGGCGGCGCCCACCCGGCCGGGTCGGCCGGGCACGCCACCGCGGAGGGCCGGGGTGCCACGTACGGCGGCCGACTGGGCGGCGCTGTTCGGGGCGCCCGGGTGTCACACCAGCGCCGCGCCGCCGTCGATCGCGAGGGTGGTGCCGGTGACGTAGGCGTTGGACAGGACGAAGAGGTAGGCCGCCGCGGCCTCCTCGGCGGTGCCGACGCGCCGCGTGAGCAGCCCGGCCCCGGCGTCCTGGAGGAAGGCCTCCGGGTCCGGGACGCTGCCGTCCCACAGCTCGGTGCGGATCACTCCGGGCTGGACCACGTTGACGCGCAGCGGGGCGAGTTCGACGGCGAGCGCCCGGGACAGGGCCTCGATGCCGCCGGTGACACCCGCCGTGAGCGCGGTTCCGGACAGCGGGCGGATCGCGAGCACGCCGGAGCTGAAGGTGATCGAGCCGCCGTCGCGCAGCCGCGGTGCCGCGTACTTGGCGGAGAGGAACGCCCCCCAGAACCGGCGCTCGAAGACGGCCCTGGCCTCCCGCGGGGTGGTGTCGGCCAGCGACTTGATCACCAGGGCTTCGCCCGCGGTGTAGACGAGGTGGTCGAACTCGCCCACCTGCTCGAAGAATTCGGCGATGGCGGCGCCGTCGGCGACGTCCAGGCGGCGGCCCTCGGCAAGCTCGCCCAACCGCTTCGTCGCGGCGTCCACCCGGTCCTGGCTGCTGGAGGCGACCACCACGTCCGCGCCGGCCGCCACGGCCTGCCGGGCCACCTCGAAGCCGATGCCGGAGGTGCCACCGATGATCACGATCTTCTTGCCGGCCAGAGACATGGGTCCCGCTCCTTCGTCGCTGCGGTGCCGGGGTTCGGCGACCGCCATGGCACGAACGTACGGCTCCTCGGCGAGACGCTGAATGACTGGAGGTCTCGATTCCCTGTCTCATCGTCTCGCCGGGTCGGCACTAGAGTGGCGCCGTGGACATCCTCAGCGACACACTCGAAGTCCTGCGCACAGGGCGCCCGATGGTGACCCGCACCGACGCGCACGCCCCGTGGGCCCTGAGGTTCCGACCCGTCTCGGGAGCCGGGTTCCACGTGGTCGTGGAAGGGCACTGCCACCTGCTGCCACCGCACGGCGAGCCGCTCGCGCTCGGCCCCGGCGACATCGTGTTCCTGCGGCGCGGCAGCGGACACACCCTGGGCGACGCGCCGGGCCGCGAGCCGGTGGACTTCGTCCCGGAGCGCGTGGACCGTTCCTCGCCGATCGGCCGGGTCACGGTGGACGGGCCGGGGCCGCGCACGGTGCTGGTGTGCGGCGCGTACGCGATCGACGTCGACCGCCCGCATCCGCTGTTCGGCGACCTGCCGGAGGTCCTCCACCTCCCCGCGGTCCCGGGCCGCCACCCGGTGCTGCGCTCGGCGGTCGATCAGCTGTGCGCCGAGTTCCACGCGCCGCAACCGGGTTCGGACGCGGTCGTCACGGCGCTCATCGATCTGCTGCTGCTGTACATCCTCCGGTCCTGGTACGCCGAACTGCCGAGGGAGCGGACCACGGGGTGGACGGCCGCGCTGACCGACCCGGCGGTGGCCCCGGCGCTGAAGGCGATCCACGACGATCCCGGCCACCCCTGGACCGTGGAGTCGCTGGGCACCCGGGCCGGGCTGTCCCGCGCGGCGTTCGCCCGCCGCTTCGCCGCGGTGGTCGGCGAGCCGCCGTTGACGTACCTGACCAACTGGCGGATGGCCACCGCGGCGCGGCTGCTGCACCGATCGCCGGCCCCGGTGGGCACAATCGCGCAGCGCGCGGGGTACACCTCGGAGTTCGCCTTCGCCAAGGCCTTCAAACGGCACTTCGGATCGCCGCCGGGGGCCTACCGGAAGCAGGCGAGGACGGCCGGCGACGAACCCCCCGTACCCGGCTGACATCGCGGCCACGACCGATCGTGAGGGCCGCCGGGGTGCCGGCCGCGGGTACCAGCGGGCTCCGGGAGACGGTCAGGGGTTCGCGCTGCCCCCGGAAGGCCGACCGAACCAGCGGCTCGCGGCCCGCTGGAACGCTTGGCGAGCACCCACGTCCGGCCCGCACGTCCATGGCGTGCGGGGCCGGAACAGCACTGGGCGCTGACGGTCAAGTCGCCGGCACGGACCGGCTCTAGCGTTCCCCGGGGAGGGAATGAGGGCCCTTCCGGGACCGCCCGACGACGTCGACTTCCCCCCGTACCGTCGCGTCGTCGGGCGTCCCTCCGACAGCGTGCGATGAGGCGAGCAGGTGGTGCGTCGATGACCGGGACCGACGGCGGGCAGGTCGGCGAGGCGAGCGGTTCGGCCTGGTCGCCGCTGCGCCGCCGCGTCTTCCGCGACCTCTGGCTGGCCCAGTTCACCTCGAACGTCGGCAGCTGGATGCAGACCGTCGGCGCCCAGTGGCTGCTGGTCGGGCACGGCGCGGCCCAGGTGTCCCTGGTCCAGCTCGCGGCGAGCCTGCCGATGCTCTTCCTCGCCCTGCCCGCCGGGGTCCTCGCGGACCTCGTGGACCGGCGCCGCCTGCTGCTGGTGATGCAGGCCGCCATGGCCCTGGTGGCCACGGCGCTCACCGTGCTGGCGTTCACCGGGCGGCTCGGCTCCTGGACGCTGCTGGCCCTCACCTTCCTCCTGGGCTGCGGGAACGCGCTCAACGGCCCGGCCTGGCAGGCCGTGCAGCCCTCGCTCGTCCCCCGGGCGGAGCTGCGCCAGGCCGCGGCGCTGGGGGCGGTGAACATGAACCTGGCGCGCGCCGTCGGCCCGGCCCTCGGCGGAGCCCTGGTCGCCACCCTCGGGGTCGGCTGGACCTTCGCCGTCAACGCCGCCTCCTTCCTAGCGATCCTGGCCGTGCTGGCGACCTGGCGCCCCGGCGCCGAGGCGGTCGCGCCGCGACCGGGCCAGGAGCGCGAGCACCTGCTCGCGGCCCTGCGCGCCGGCGGCCGGTACGTCCGCAGCGCTCCCCGGATCCGCCGGATCCTGCTGCGCAGCGCCCTGTTCGTGCCCGGCGCCTGCGCCCTGTGGGCACTGCTGCCGATCTCCGCCCAGCAGTCCCTCGGCCTCGGCGCGGCCGGGTACGGCCTGCTGCTCGGCGCCGTGGGAGTCGGGGCGGTCGCGGGAGCGGCAGCGCTGCCGGCGCTCTCGCGTCAGGTCGGCGGCGACGGCGCGCTGGCACTCGCCGGGACCGTCTTCGCGGGCGCGCTGGTGGCGCTGGCCGTCGGCCCGAGCGTGCCGGTCGCCCTCCTGGCCCTGGTGGCGGCGGGAGCGGCGTGGATCACGGCGCTGTCCACCCTGAACGCGGCGCTGCAGGTCGCCCTGCCGGCCTGGGCACGGGCCCGGGGCTCGGCCTTCTACCTGCTGGTCTTCCAGGGCGGAAACGCGCTCGGCTCGCTGGTCTGGGGGCAGGTCGCCCAACACGCCGGCGTGTCCGTGGCGATGGCCCTGGCGGCGGCGGTCCTCCTCGGCGGGGTGCTGTCGCTACGACGGCTGCCGCTGCTCGGCGGCCGCGCCGACCCGACGCTCTCCGAGGCCTGGCCCGAACCCCGACTGGCCGTCGAACCGGCGCCGCGGGACGGGCCGGTCCTGGTCACCGTGACCTACCTGGTCCGGGAGGAGAAGGCGCCGGCGTTCGTCGCGGCGATGCGGAAGGTGGAGTCCTCCCGGCGCCGGACCGGCGCCGTCACCTGGGGCCTGTACCGGGACACCGCCCGACCGGAGCGGTACGTCGAGACGTTCACCGTGACGTCCTGGTCGGAGCACTGCGCCCAGCACCACGGGCGCTACACCGGCACCGACCACGCCTTCGAGACCGACGCCCGCACGCTGCTCACCCGGGACCCGACCGTCACCCACGCCATGACGGTGCACCACTGACGCACCGCGAGGAGCGGCCCGCCGGTGACGGCCGGCGCGGCCGCCCTCCCTTCCCTCCGAGACCACGCAGGCTACTGGTCGGGGGGACGGCGGCGGAAGGGCTAGATGAAGATGATTATCAACGCTACTCTGTCCCCGCTCGCCGCATGACGGTGAGCAGACAGGTTCTCGTCGCCGATCCGCGACGAGTGGGCTGAGGGGCGGTCACCTTGGTGGAGACGAGTCTCGGCAGCGCCCGGCACCTCCAGGTGGCACCGGCGGATACCCCGCCGCGCCGGAGGAGCGCGCTGCTGATCGGGGCGGTGGTCGCCGTCGTGGCGGCCGTCGCCCTGGCGGAGGTGTGGGACACGGGCGGGGTGCGGACCTGGCGGACGGTCATGGTCGCCATCGTCGTGCAGGGCGTGCCGTTCCTGGTGCTGGGCACGGTGGTCTCGGCGGCGATCGGGGCGTTCGTCCCCGACCGGGTGTTCACCCGGGTGCTGCCGAGGAACCCGGCCCTCGCCGTACCGGTGGCCGGGGTCGCCGGGGCCGTGCTGCCGGGGTGCGAGTGCGCGTCCGTGCCGGTGGCCGGCAGTCTGATGAAGCGCGGGGTGGCGCCGGCGGCCGCGCTGGCGTTCCTGCTCTCCGCGCCGGCCGTCAACCCGGTGGTACTGGTCGCCACCGCGATCGCCTTCCCCGGCGAGCCGGAGATGGTGCTGGCCCGCCTGCTGGCCTCGCTGCTCACGGCGGTCGTGATGGGCTGGCTCTGGGCGGCCTTCGGGCGGCCGGAGTGGCTGCGGCTGCCCAAGGGCCCGGCCGGTCACGGCGAGGGCGGCGCGCGCAATCCGCTGGAGGAGTTCCGGCGCGGCCTGCAGCACGACTTCCTGCAGGCCGGCGGCTTCCTGGTGGTCGGCGCGGCGGCCGCCGCCACGTTCAACGTGCTCGTCCCGCCGTCGGTGCTGCGGGTCTTCGACGACTCGCCCTGGCTGGGCGTTCCGGTGCTCGCCCTCCTCGCCGTGATCCTGGCGGTCTGCTCGGAGGCGGACGCCTTCGTCGCCGCGTCGCTCACCGGCTTCTCCCCCGTCGCCCGGCTCGCCTTCATGGTCGTCGGCCCGATGGTCGACCTCAAGCTCATCGCCCTCCAGTCGGGCGCCTTCGGCCGCGCGTTCGCGCTGCGGTTCTCCACCGCCACCTTCGTGGTCGCCGTCCTCGCCAGCATCGTGATCGGAGGGGCCCTGTGAAAGCCACCGTTCGGGACCTCGCGCCGTGTCTGCTCGTCGCGCTGGTCGGCGCGGCCCTGCTGCGCATCACCGTCGGCAGCGACGTGTTCCTGCAGTACGTCAAGGAGGGCCTGCGGATCCCGCTGATCGCCTCCGGGACGGTGCTGCTCGGGCTGGGAGCCGCCGGTGTGGTGCGCCGGGTGACCGCCCGTCGGCAGGAGCCGGTGATGCGGTTCGGCCGGGACGCCGAGGGCAACGCGGTCTGGCACCGGCCCACCGAGGACGACGGACACCCGGACGGCCACGGGCACGACCACGGCGGCCACGGTCACGGACTGCGCGTGGCCTGGCTGCTGGCCGTACCCGCCGTGCTGCTGCTCTTCCTCGCCCCGCCCCCGCTCGGCTCGTTCACCGCTGCCCGGGACGGCTCGGACGCCGTCGTGGAGCCGGCGACGTACGCCGGGCTGGCGGCGCCGCCCACGGCTCCGGGCGCGGCTCCGGGCGCGGCCGGCGCGGGTGCGGGCGTCCGCGTCGACGTGGTCACCCCGATGTCGCTGACCGAGTTCATCGGCCGCAGCCGCGACCCGCAGAAGAGCCTGGAGGGACGCAGGGTCCGCCTCACCGGCTTCGCCTCCCCCGGAGCGAATCCCGGCGAGTGGTACCTCAACCGGCTGGTCGTCGGCTGCTGCGCGGCGGACGCCCGCCGACTGCGCGTCCTCGTCCACGGCACCGGCCCCGCCCCGGCCGCCGACAGCTGGGTCGACCTCACCGGGACCTGGCGTCCCGCTCCCGACGCGTCCGCCACCGCCGCACCGCGGATCGACGTGTCCGAGCAGCACGCCGTCCCCAAACCCCGCGCCCCGTACCGGGACCTGCCGCCCTCGGACGGCTGACGCGGCACACCGCGCACGCGCCGTCGTGCCCTTCCGCCGCGAGGAGCCGCAGTTCTCGCACTGCGGCTCCTCGTGGTCTCACGGCTTCAGCAGCCCCCGCTCGTAGGCCCTGACCAGGTTGCGCGGCACCAGGTGCTCGCGGCCCTCCACGGCGATCGGGACGAGCTGCGGGGCCGCGGCCTTCCACTGCGACCGGCGGTGGCGGGTGTTGCTGCGGGAGGTCTTCCGCTTGGGTACGGCCATGGGAACGGCTCCTATCGGGTGGTCGAGGTGTAGGGCAGCAGGGCCATCTCGCGGGCGTTCTTGACCGCCCGGGCCATCGCCCGCTGCTGCCGCACGGTGAGCCGGGTGACCCGGCGGCCGCGGATCTTGCCGCGGTCGGAGACGAACCTGCGCAGCAGGTCCGTGTCCTTGTAGTCGACGGAGGTGATGCCCGCCTCGACGAGCGGGTTCGGGCGCGGCCGGGTCGGGCGTCCGCCGACGGGTCGCTTGGCCATCTCGGTTCCTCTCTCTGGTCAGGACACGGGTTCGAGCAGGTCCTCGAAGGCGTCGGGCAGGTCCTTCCATCCCCGCTCCCCCGCCATCAGTTCGGCGTCGGTGAGCAGGCAGGAGTCGAGCAGGTCGGTGATCCCGTCGACGTCCAGGCCCTCGGCGATGAAGACGAGTTGCTGGACGCGGTCGCCGTGCGCGGGATGCCAGTCGAGGGCCGCGGCGGCCCTGCGGGCGGGCGGGTAGAACTCCCAGGCGGCGTCGGGGAGCCCGGCCAGCCACGGGCCGCACTCCTCGACGGCGAGGTTCGCGCCGGCGGCGTCCCAGGCCAGCATCGTCCCGGGCCGGTTGGCCAGCCAGAACCGTCCGCGGCTGCGCTGGGCGGCCGGGACGAGCAGTTCCAGCGCCTCGTGGAACCGGCCGGGGTGCAGCGGGCGGCGGCGCTCCCAGACCATGGTCGCCACGCCCGCGTCGTCGGCCTGCTGCGGCAGCAGGGCGAGCGCCGGGTTCACCCGGTCGCGGGCGGCCGCCACGTCGAAGCCGCCGAGCGCGGCACGCAGCAGTTCACCGGTGCCGAGCAGCACCCGCCGGGCGGTCGGGTGCAGCTGGCGCAGCATCGCGAGGCCGGTCTCACCGCCTCGGGCGACCGCGATGGTCGTGGCGTACTCGATCTGGTGGGCGATCGCCTCGGCCCGGGTGCGGGTGTCGTCCGGCGACGTGTGCTCGCCGTGCTCGGCCAGGTCGTCGGGGACGGACAGTTCGCCGAGCAACCGGTCCGGGTCGACCGCGACCACGGTGCCGGCCAGTTCGAGGAACTCCTCCGCCGCCCGGCCGTCCACCTCGCCGCCGGCCAGCACCTCGGCCGCCGGGTGCGGGTCGCTGCCGCCCCACAGCTCCACGACGGCCAGCCCGTGCTGCCCGTCCTCGGCCAGGCGCAGCAGCTCGGGCAGCAGGTCCTCGCGCAGGGCGCAGCAGGCGCAGTCGTTGCTCAGCGGGACGTCCGCCGTCGCGATGGTGCCGGAGGCGTCGCGGAGTTCACGACGGACCGTACGGCGAGAGGCGTCGCGCAGGTCGTGGTGGAGGACGACGCCGTTGACGCTGCCGTCCAGCAGCTCCTGGACCGCGCGGCGGCGTTCCGCGCGGTGCAGGCCAGCCACGACCACGACGGGGAGCCTGAGGTGTTCGGGCACCGCGCTCACCAGCTCGACTTGCGCACGCCCGGCAGCTGTCCGGCGTGGGCCAGGGTGCGCAGGTTGATCCGGGAGAGGCCGAAGGCGCGCTGGTAGCCGCGCGGACGGCCGTCGACGCCGTCGCGGTTGCGGACGCGGGTGGCGCTCGCGTCGCGGGGCTGGCGGGCCAGCTCGCGCTGCGCGGCCGCCCGCTCCTCGGCGGTGCTCGCCGGGTGGGCGATGGTGCGCTTCAGCTCGGCGCGGCGCTCGGCGTACCGGGCGACGGTCGCGCGCCGCTGCTCGTTCTTGGCGATCTTGCTCTGTTTGGCCATCAGACCTTCTCCCCCCGGGCTCGGACGCGGGCGACGGCGGCCTCGACGCCGATGGCGTCGACGGTCTTCAGGCCCTTGGCGCTGAGGGTGAGGCGGACGTACCGGCCCTCGCTGGGCAGCCAGTAGCGCTTGCGCTGGATGTTGGGGTCGAAGCGGCGGCGGGTTCGCCGGTGCGAGTGGGAGATCGCGTTGCCGAATGACGGCTTGCGGCCGGTCAGTTGGCAGTGTGCGGACATGGTGACGACTCCGTTGCTCATCGTGCGGGCAGGCAGGGGACCACACCCCGGGACGGGCGTGCCGCCCCCTGGATGCCTTCCCACCCTACGCCAGATGAAAACGAATTTCATTTCGCTATAGTGGGACCACACACCGACGAAGGGGACATCCATGGCCCGCAACGAACTGCGCCCGATCATCAAGCTCCGCTCCACCGCCGGCACCGGCTACACGTACGTCACCCGCAAGAACCGCCGGAACGACCCAGACCGCCTCGTCCTGCGCAAGTACGACCCCGTCGCCAGGCGGCACGTCGACTTCCGCGAAGAGCGCTGACCACCCCCGCACCACCAGGAGGACCACTGCCATGAAGCCCGGAATCCACCCCGAGTACCGCCCCGTCGTCTTCCGCGACAAGGTCGGCGGCCTCGCCTTCCTCACCCGCTCCACCGCCACCGGCACCAGCACCGTCGACTGGGAGGACGGCAACACCTACCCCGTCATCGACGTCGAGATCTCCTCCGCCAGCCACCCCTTCTACACCGGCCAGACCCGCGTCCTGGACACCCAGGGCCGCGTCGAACGCTTCCACCGCCGCTACGGCACGGCTCAGGGCTGATCCGACGGCCCACCGCGGCAGGCGGCCGCCGCCGACCGACCACCTCCTCGGCCCCGCCGCCCGGACGAACCGGGAGGGCCTGCCCCCGCTGGGCAGGCCCTCCCGGGCGCTCCGTCGGTCACCGGGCAGCCGTGCACCGCCGCCTCGCACCCGCGCTCGCACCCTGGCGGCGCCTGGGCCGGATCCCGGCCCCGGCCGGCACGTTCGGGCTCGGCACGCCGGGACGGCCGGCTGCCGGAGCGGGGGCGCGGCCCACTACAGCGCGGCGAGCTGGTCCGCGAGGTCGTCGAGGCCGAGCGAGCCCTGGGCGAGGGCCTTCATGTGCCACGCCCTCAGGTCGAACGCGGCGCCCTGGCGGCGGCGGGCGGCCTCACGCCCCGCCAGCCAGGCGCGCTCGCCGAGCTTGTAGCCGATGGCCTGGGCGGGCCAGCCGAGGTAGCGGACGATCTCGCTGTCCCGCAGTTCCGCCGGACTGCCGTTGTACGTGGCCATGAACTCCGTGGCGAGTTCCGGTGTCCAGCGCTCGCCGGGGTGGAACTCCGCGTCGGCGGGAACGGCCAGGCCCAGGTGCATACCGATGTCGATGATCACCCGGATGGTGCGCAGCATCTGCTCGTCGAGGAAGCCGAGGCGGTGGGCCGGGTCGTCGAGGAAGCCGAGTTCGTCCATCAGGCGTTCGGCGTACAGTGCCCAGCCCTCGACGTTGGCGCTGACCTTGCCCAGGGTGGTCTGGTAGCGGCTGAGCCGGTCGGCGACGGCGACCCACTGGGCGAGCTGCAGGTGGTGGCCGGGGACGCCCTCGTGGTACCAGATGCTGACGAGCTGCCAGGTGGGGAAGGTCTGCCGCCCAAGGGTGGGGAAGTAGGTGCGGCCGGGGCGGCTGAAGTCCAGGCTGGGGGCGGAGTAGTACGGCGAGGCGGCGCTGCCCGCCGGGGCGATCCGGGACTCCACCCGGCGCAGCGGGCCGGAGATGTCGAAGTGGGTGCCGTGGAGAGCGGTGATCGCCCCGTCCATGAGCTGCTGCAGCCAGTCGCGGACCGCCTCCTCGCCCTCGACGGCGGGGCCGTGCTTCTCCAGGTGGTGCATGGCCTCCAGGACTCCGGCCCCGGGCAGCACCCGGTCGGCCTCGGTGCGCATCTCGGCCGCGGTGCGGCGGAACTCATCCCAGGCCCAGGCGTAGGCCTCGTCCAGGTCGACGTCGGCGCCGGTGTGGTGGCGTACGGCGATCCGGTACCGCTCCCGGCCGACGGCGTCCGGGGTTCCGGTGGTGGCGGGGGCGTAGGTGTCGCGCAGCCAGTCGCGGAACGCGGCGACGGCGGCGGTGGCCCGGAGGGCGGCGGCGTCCAGTTCGCCGCGCAGCCGCTCGGGTCCGGGGGCGACGAACTCGGCGAACCAGCCCGCGCCGCCGGCGCCTCCGCCGGTCCAGGCGGTGAGCTGGTCGGCGACGGCGGCCGCCTGGCGGGGCGCGGCGAGCAGGCGCCGGTCCATCCCCTCGGTGAGGGTCGCGCGGTATCCGTCGAGCGCGGCGGGCAGGTTGCGCATCCGGCCGGCCACCGCGGCCCAGTCGTCGTCGGTGGCGGTCGGCATGTAGGTGAAGATGTCGCGTACCTGGTGGACGTGCGCGCCGATGTTGCGCAGTTGGCGGAAGTGCTCGCCGGAGTCGTGCACCGCCAGTTCGGCGGTCAGGCGCTCACGGAGCAGCCGGGCGCAGGCGAGGTCGGCGGGGCCCGCCGGGGCGGGCAGCGCGGCGAGCGAGGTGAGCGTGCCCCGGGCCAGGCCGGCGAGTGCCTCGAACCCCTCCGGCGAGAGGTCCGGCTGCCGCTCGTCCCCCGGGTTCAGGCCCAACCAGGCGGCGACCAGCGGAACGTGCGCCGCCACCTGTTCGAGGTGGCGGTCGGCGATGGTGCGCGCGGTGATCGTTTCGTTTGCCATGCCGTCATCCTGATCCATCGACAGCACCGCACGACAGTCGGCCGGCCTCACAGCCGGGCGGGCCCTCGGCGGACCGCCTCAGGACGGATCGGCCACGCTCACCAGCCGTGCCCCGTCCGGCCGGGTTCGAAGCACGGATACCCCGGCAACGGGTCCACGCGCCATCCGTCGGCGACGTCCCGCGACAGCCGGCGCACCGCCTCCGCGAAGGCGGGGAGACCGGCCAGTCGCGCGGCCTCCTTCCAGCGGTGCCCGAGCACCTGACGCCGGGTCGGCACCGGCCGCCGGGTGCGGTGCATCGGGCCGTCCTCGGCGGCGCGCGGGAGCAGGCGTACGGTCGCGTCCACCGTCCACACGGCGACGGCCTGCCGCATGCCGTCCTCCCACACCGCGTCGTCGGCCAACGCCGGGTACACCGGTACGACTTCGGCCCGGTACGCCGCCTCGATCCGCGGGGCGAGCCCGGCAGGGAGGGCGAAGACGCACCAGCAGGTGGAGAACGGCATCCGGCAGTACGCCGCGGTCAGGAACACCGACTGGTAGCAGGCGGCCTCGAAGTCGATCAGGCGCAGCCCCTGCGGGGTCAGCAGGTTGTTGTCCGGGCAGGTGTCCCCCGGTGTGAACGCCGGGTACTCCTCCCCGCCCGCCGTCCCGATCCGCGCGAGCTCCTCGGCCAGCCCGTCCGGCACCGCGACGCCGGCCTCCTCCAGGACGCCGGGGAAGGCGGTCGCGTTGCGCGCGGTCCACGGCTCGTCCGCCCAGGTCGGCATCCCCCTGTCGTACCGCGCCCACAGCCGGGCGAGGTCGGCCTGCCGGTCCACCGAGCGGGCGGCCAGCCGTCCCAGCCCGGCCGCCCAGGTCAGCAGTCCCTCCTCCGCGGCCGCCGGATCGTCGCCCAGCAGCAGGTCCGCCAGGGTGGGGGCGCCCCCGAAGTCCTCCAGCACCACCAGCGGCGCCTCCGGGTCCACCCCGAGCAGCGGCGGGCCGGCCAGCCCGAGCGCGAGCCCGGCCGCCTCCGCCGTGAAGCCGCGCAGCGCGTCCGGGCCGCCGGTGTAGGCCTTGACGACGACGCTCCGCCCGTCGCCCGTCCGGCAGCGCAGCACGGTGGTGCGGCTGCTCCCGCCCAGGTCGACGGCGTCGTGCAGCGGGGTGGTCAGCAGCCTCTCGGCGGCGCGCAGGATCTCGTTCACCCGCGCATCCTGCCACCGGCCGCCGGCTCCGCCGACGACCGGGCGTGCTCGGGGCCCGTCGGGGCGGGAGCGGGGCGGGAGTTGGGCCCCGGGGCTTCCTCCCGGGGTGCGGGTCGGGTCGGTGGCCGGGGCCGAGTCCGAGGAGGCGGCCCGGGTGGTCGAGCGAGTCGGTCAGGGCGGGCCCGATCCGGCGAGTCGGTCAGGGCGGGCCCGATCAGGCGGCCCCGGTCAGGGCGGCCCCGATCAGGCGGCCCCGGTCAGGCGGCCCCGGTCAGGACTGGGAGGCGTTCTGGCGCGCCCGGTAGTTGGCGGCCTTGACGCGGTTGCCGCAGGTGCGCATCGCGCACCACTCCCGGCGGTGGCCCCGCGAGCGGTCGAGGTAGACCTGGGTGCACTCCGGGCGGGAGCACTCCCGCAGCAGCGCGGCCTCCTCCCCGCCGACGAGCCGTACGGTCTCGCGGGCCAGCGTCGCCAGGGCCTGGGAGACCGACCCGGTCAGGGTGACGCCCTCCGGAGCGAGCCGGACCGTCACCGGCAGGCCGGAGGCGTGCAGGTTGACCTCCGCCACCGCCTCGGCCGGGAGCGGCCGGCCGTGGAGCCGGGCCGCGACCAGGTCGTAGATCGCCTCGCGCAGCCGCACGGCGATCGCCACCTCGGCCTCGTTCGCGCCGGGCGCCGAGTCCAGCGTCCCCGACTCGACGAACCAGTCGTCCAGCAGGGCGGGCGTGGCCAGTTTCTCCAGCGGCTTCGCGTTGCGCCGGGCGCGCAGCGTGCCGACGAAGTCCAGGGCCGGGGTCCCGCAGGGGAATGCGTGATTCACGTAACCATACTGGCCAGTGACAGGGCCCGAGGCAAGTCCTCCGCCGTTGCGGGCCCCGGCCGCCCGGCGGTTCGGGGGCGGCACCGGACCCGGCGCCGCCCCCGAACCGCCCCTGCCGAGGGCCTACTTGGCGAGGGTCTCGTACGCCGCCTGGGCGTGGGACTCGTTGATCTGTCCCTGGAAGAACACCTCGTTGTTGATCGTCACGTCACCACGGGTCGTGCCCACCACCCAGGACGCGTGGCTGCTCGGGTCGACCCAGAGGATCGGGGCCCCGCTCTGCGCGAGGTTCCCGCCGCACAGCATGAGCCAGATCCCCTGGCCCGGGTACTTGGGGTCCGCGCTGGCGAAGGCGCCGCAGGTGGCCTGGGTGCCGGACGGGTAGTAGACGGTCGTGAAGGCGCCGGTGGGATCCTTCGGGTCGCCGAACGAGACCCCGTAGCCGCCCATGATCTCGGCCAGCCCCTTGCCCTGCTCGTTGACGCCGAGTCCGACGTAGGCGACGTCCCCCACCGGCGACCCGAGGGTGTAGTTGCCGGCGAGCGCCGCCCCGTTCATCGGGAACTTCCCGTACGGCGTGCTGCCGTTGTCGTACGCGGGCACGAACACGACGTTGAGCGCGTCACCGCTGGAGTTGCGCAGGCAGTGCGCGGCGGTCTCCACCATCCCCTTGAGCTTGCCCGGGGTCACCGAGACCCCGCCGCACTCCCTGGCCTGCCCGTTCCGGGTGAAGAACAGCTTGCCGACGCGCCGGTCGTAGGTGCCGGCGAGCCGCTGCTCGGCGGTGGCCCCCGAGGCGGCCGACTCGAAGGCGACCGATCGGGAGCCCGCCGCGTCGGGGGCGGCCGCGGTGCCGCCCTCCGAGTCGAGCACCGCCTGCCGCATGCGCTCCGGGGTCCAGTAGGCCGTCGCGTCGGCACCCGCGGTGTCCGTCGCGGCGGTGACGGTCCTCGGCGCCGCCGCGGCGCCGAGGCCCTCCGCGCCGGCGGGGGCCGTTCCGAGGAACGCCGTGAAGGCGAACAGGGCGCCGGCGAAGGCCGCGGCACCGGCCGTCGTCTTTCCGTGGCGAATCATCATTCCACTCCTTTTGCGGATTCTTCGCCGTCGCTCGACGGAATCCGGCGGGCGGTCGGCCGCCATCGCCGGTCCGTGCTGTGACGGGCGTTACTGAAAACGTGTCGGGGATTCCCGGACACGAGAATGCGGGCGGATGCGCGTTGACCGGTCAGGGCCGTCGGGCGGGGGCCTGCGCGGCGGTGAGCGAGGGGTCGCTCTCGGCGACGGGGGCGAGGATCTCCTCCGCCCTCGCCACCAGCCCGGGATCGAGCCGGACACCGGAGGCCCGGGCGTTCTCGCGGATCTGCGCGGGGTCCGTGCCGCCGATGACGGCGGCCGAGACCGCGGGCTCGCGCAGGACCCAGGCGAGCGCGAACTGGGGCAGGGTGAGGTCCGCCTCCGCCGCCAGTGGTTCGAGTTCCGCGACCCTTTCCAGCACGTCGGTGCGGAGGAATTCGCCGATGTTCCCGGCCCCGCCCTTGGTGTCGGTGGCCCGGGTGCCGGCGGGAGCCTCCCGGCCGGCGCGGTACTTTCCGGTGAGCACGCCCTGGGCGAGCGGCGACCAGACGATCTGGCCCATGCCGAGTTCGACGCAGGCCGGGATCACCTCGGCCTCGATCACCCGCCAGAGCATCGAGTACTGCGGCTGGTTGGAGACGAACGGGACGCCGAGTTCCCGGGCCAGCGCGTGCCCGCGCCGGATCTGACCGGCCGTCCATTCGGACACCCCGATGTAGTGGGCCTTTCCGGACCGCACGATGTCCGCGAACGCCTGCATCGTCTCCTCCAGCGGAGTGTGCGGGTCGAAGCGGTGGGCCTGGTAGAGGTCGACGTGGTCGGTGGCGAGCCGGCGCAGCGAGCCCTCGACCGCGGTCATCAGGTGCTTGCGCGAGAGCCCGCGTTCGTTGGCGCCGGGGCCGGTGGGGAAGTACACCTTGGTGGAGATCTCCAGCCCTTCGCGCCGCCGTCCGCGCAGCGCGCGGCCGAGGACCCGCTCCGCCCGGGTGGCGGCGTAGGCGTCCGCGGTGTCGAAGGTCGTGATGCCCGCGTCCAGGGCCGCGTGCACGCAGGCGATCGCCTGCTCGTCGTCCAGCTGGGAGCCGTGCGTCAGCCAGTTGCCGTACGCGATCTCGCTGACCAGGACGCCGCTGGCGCCCAGGTGGCGGTACTCCATGACGGGGGTCGCTCCTCTCGGTGCGGGGGGTGGTGGAGGGGGGAACGGTGGGGTGCGCCGCTCCGCGGGGCCGGGCCGGGGGCGGCCTCGGGCGACCAGAGCAGCGCGGGGTCGCGGTCGAGGATGCGCTGGTGCGTCCGGCTCAGCTGGGGTGACGGGCCGACGCCGAGCTCCTCCTTCAGCAGCCGTCCGGTCTCCCGGAAGACGGCCAGCGAGTCGGCCTGCCGGTTGGCCCGGAACAGGCAGACCATGAGCAGCTCGCGCAGGCCCTCGTCGAGCGGGTTCTCGGCGGTGAGCTCCCACAGTTCGGTCGCGGCGGCCAGGTGCTCGCCGAGCCTCATCCGGCAGCGCAGGCGTTCGCTCCGGGTGGTGCGGAGCAGTTCGCCGAGGAACGTCCGCTTGGCCTCGGCGAGCGGCCCCGGCACGTCACGGAGGGGTTCCCCGTGCCACAGGCGGATTCCCTCCGCGTAGCGGTCCGCGGCCTCCGCGGTCCTTCCGTCCAGCTTCGCCGCCTCGGCGAGGGACACGATCCTCCGGAACTCGTCGAGATCGACCGACGCTTTCTCCGCGTCGAGCTGGTAGGACCTGCCGGAATTCCCGACGATGTCGATTCCGGCGGCCCGCAGGGTCTTTCTCAGGAGGTACACGTGGGTGCGGACGGTTTCGGCGGCCGTGCGCGGCTGCTCGGTGCCCCAGAGTGCGGTGGCGATTTTCTCGGTGGTGAGTTTCCTGTCGTTCGAGAGGGCGAGTGCGGAAAGGACGGCCTGCTGTTTCGGGCTGGAAATGCCGACCGTGGTTCGGGAGTTCGACACGGAGAGCGGTCCCAACAGGCGGACAGCGAACACGGAAGCCTCCAGGCTTTCTCGGCGGCGGGTTCAATGGTGCGCACGCACCGACGGAGCGTCAAGGCATACAGGTCATACACGAATTGAGCCGGAAAAAGGTTCACGGCGCCCGGCCGCCGGGTGGAATCCGGCGGGCCGGCGGGGCGGTTCCGGGTTCCCGCGGTGTTCTACGGCGAATTGACGGGGATTCTACGCGGCCCTGTTTGACTGGCCGAGCCGCCGGACCCGACGGGCTTCCGGCGGGAGCCGCGTCCTTCGGAGCGGCGCGGGCCCGGCCGCCGGCCGCCCGCCTCCCACCCGGGACGCCCGCCTTCTCCGGGCAGCCGGTCACACCCTGCCCCGAACAGAGGAAACGACTATGCCGACAGCGAGTCCGCCGGTCTCCGTGCTCGCTCCCTCCGCCGCGCGCCGCCTGGTCGACGCCGCGGAGCGACTGCTGGCGCGGCACGGCGCCCCCGACAACCCCGAACTCCTCGCCGAACTGCCGGACGCCGCCCGCGAGTTGCCCGGCCCCCTGGTGGCGGCCGTGCGCCGGGGCTTCCCGGTCGAGGGCATGTACGTCCTGCGCGGCCTGCCCGTCGCCGACCACCCCCTGGAGCCGACCCCGCTGGGCTGGCGGCAGGCCGGTGACGCGGGCGCCCGGTGGGACGTGGTGCTCCTCCTGCTCGCCTCCGTCCTGGGGCACCCGCTCGCGTGGGAGGGCCAGCAGAACGGCCGTACCGTCCACAACATCGTGCCCTCGCCCGGCCACGAGGAGCAGCAGACCGGCGCCAGCAGCGCCGTGCTCCTCGCCCCGCACACCGAGGACGCCTTCCACCCCGGCCGGGCCGACGTGCTGATGCTGTGCTGCCTGCGGAACCCGGACCGGGTGTCGACGACGGCGGCGAGCGTCCGGTCGACGGACCTGTCGGCCGAGGACGTCGCCGCGCTGACGCGGCCGGCGGTGCCGATCCTGCCCGACGACGCCTACACCGTGCGCTCCGCGCGGCCGCCCGTGCCGGTGCGCACGCTGTGGCGGACGCCCGAGGGGCTGGGCATCCGCTTCGACCCGGCCTACACCCGGCGGGACGGCGCGGACCCGGTGTTCCGCGGCGCCTACGCCCGGCTGGAAGCCGAACTGGAGCGGGTGACCCAAGCCGTGGTGCTGGAACCGGGCGACGTGCTGGTCGTGGACAACGACGTCGTCGTGCACGGCCGGGTGCCGTTCCGGGCCCGCTACGACGGTACGGACCGCTGGCTGAAGCGCACCCTCGTCCGCCTGCCGCACCGCACCTGGCGGCCGGCCTCGGAGCGGGCGGAGCACGGCTACGGGCAGGCGGTCGTCGACCGCTGCTGCCCGGACGGCGTCCGGCCGTCCGACGGCTCCCCGGCCCTCTCCGGAGCACGCGATGACTGAGCCGGCCCGCCCCGACGCCCGGACGGACTGGGATCCCGAGCGGATCGCGGCCGTGTACGCGGCCGGCCTGTCCGCCGCCGCCGGCCCGGACACCGACTTCTTCGCGGCGGGCGGCCACTCCCTCCTCGCGGTGCTGCTCGCCGACCGGCTGCGCGAGGTGCTGCGGGTGCCCGTCACGGGCTTCGACGTGATGGAGCACCCCACGCCCCGCGCCCTCCTGGCCGAGTTGCGCGGCCGCACCGCCCCGCCGCACCCGGCGCCCGGTGCCTCCGGGGCCCCGACGAGCGGGGCCGCGACGAACGGGGCCGCGACGAGCGGGGCCTCGACGCACGGGGCCGCGACGACCGGCCGGGGCACCGTCCTGGTGACCGGCGGCACCGGCGCCGTGGGCAGCTTCGTCGTCACCGAGCTGCTGGCCCGCGGACACCGGGTACGGGCACTGGTCAGGCCCGAGTCCGCCGCCGCCCTGGCCGGGACCGGAGCCGAGCCGGTGGACGGGGACCTGGCCGAGCCCGACGGCCTGCGGGCGGCGGCGCGCGGAGCCGACGCGGTCGTGCACGCCGCCTGCACCTTCACCCGCCCCGACGTGGACGAGGCCGCGCTGCGGGCACTGGCGGACGGCTGGGAGGGCGGCCCCTTCGTCTTCGTCAGCAGCGTCGACGCCTACGGGCGCCCGGCCCGCCCGACGGTCCGCGAGGGGCAGGGCGCCGAGGGGGCGGTCAGCGACTACGGGCGGGGCAAGGAACGCTGCGAGTCCCTGCTGCTCGACGCGGCGGACCGCCGGAACGCCCGGGACGGCGTCAGCCTGGTCCGCGTTCCCCTGGTCTGGGGGCCGCATCACCGACTGGGCGAACAGCTGCGGTTCGGCGCGCTGCGCACCTTCCACCAGCGGGCGCTGCGGGGCGAACCGCTACTGGTCCCCGAACGGGACGGCTGGACCGGGGTCCCCTGGGTGGGGGCGGCCGCGCTGGCCCGCGCCCTGGCGGACATGCTCGACCGTCCGGCCGGCGGAATCGTCAACGCGGTGGCCGGCCACGTCGGTTGGGCCGAGCTGGCCGGGGAGCTGGCGGTGCTGATGGGCGGCGGATCCGCCGTACGGACGGCACCGGACCTGCCGCCGGCCCTGCACCGGCCCTGGCGCTACCGCACCGACCTGTTCGACGCGCGCTACGGAACCGGCCTGCGCGAGGACTGGCGGCCGCTGCTGGCGGCGACGTTGGCCGCCGGGGCGGGGCATGGCTGAGACCGCCGGCCGGAGCCTGCCGAGCAC
>NZ_AP029187.1:0-22596 GCF_055383135.1 Kitasatospora sp. Xyl93
CGGCGAGGCCCGGCGGCGGGGCCCGCGGGCTCGCGGGACCTGCCGGGCCCGCAGGACCTGCCGGATTCGCGGGGCCTGTCGGGCTCGCGGGACCTCGCGCTCGCGGGGCCTGTCGGGCTGGCGGGGTCTGCCGGGCCCGCGGGGTCTGTCGGGCTGGCGGGGTCTGCCGGGCCCGCGGGGTCTGCCGGGCCCGCGGGGCTTGTCGGGCTGGCGGGGTCTGCCGGGCCCGCGGGACCTCGCGCTCGCGGGGCCTGCCGGGCCCGCGGGGTCTGCCGGGCTGGCAGGGCTTGCCGGGCTGGCGGGGCCTGTCGGGCCCGCGGGCAAGCAGGCGCGACCCTGTCAGATGTCAGGGACCGCCGCGGGCACCGGGTTCCTAGGCTGACGGGCACCGGGCGGATCGACCGTCCGGTGCTCGTACCAGCCAAGGGAGAACCCCCATGCGCAGGATCACCCGTGCCGTCACCGTCCTGGCCCTGGCCGCCGCCGTGACCACGACGGGGGCCGGCGGCGCCGGCGCCGCGGACGGCGAGTGGGCGGGCTGCCCGTCGGGCGCGGTCTGCGTCTACCCGCAGGACCAGGACCCGGCCATCAGCCCCAGCGCCGTCTACTGGAGCTACGGCGCGCACAACCTCAGCGGCCAGTACGGCCACCACTGGGTACTGAACAACCAGAGCGGCGGCGCACACGCCCGGCTGTGCCGCGGCGCGGGCGGCGCGCACTGCGTCTACGACCTCTCCTCCCCCAAGGGCGTGTACTACGACCTGGGGCCGATCAACTCGATCACCCTCGACCGCCCCTGACACCCGGCCGGACGCCGGCCCGGCCGTGCCCGCCGCACGAGGGGAGCGGCGGGCACGGCCGCCTCCGCGCGCACAACCTCAGCGGCCAGTACGGCCACCACTGGGTGCTGAACAACCAGAGCGGCGGCGCGCACGCCCGGCTGTGCCGCGGCGCGGGCGGCGCGGACTGCGTCTACGACCTCTCCTCGCCGAAGGGCGTGTACTACGACCTGGGGCCGATCAACTCGGTCACGCTCGACCGCCCCTGACACCCGGCCGGGCGCCGGCCCGGCCGTGCCCGCCACACGAGGGGAGCGGCGGGCACGGCCGCCTCCGCGCGCCCACCCCCAGCCCCGGGACCCCCCACCCCGGCCCCGGGACCCCCCCACCCCGGCCCCGGGGCCCCACCCCCCGCCCGGGCCCCGGCCCGCCCCGCTGCCCCGCCGCTCCGGCCCCGCCCGCCCGCAGGCGTGTTCACGAAGATAACGAGTGGTGGTGGATCGCGGGCAGTCTGGTTTTACTTATTGACGTCATGTACGCGCTCAGGTTTAACTCCCCCCACCCCGCCGCGACGCCGCGGCGACCCCAGGGAGAGGCACCCGTATGAATGCCGTACTGCGTCGCGCCCTCGTCTCCACCGTGGGCCTCGCACTGACCCTGTCCATGACCGCCGCCTGCGGGAAGGCCGGCGGCGCCAAGGCCGAGGCATCCGCCTCCGGCAGCCCGGACACCATCGGCCTGCTGCTGCCCGAGAACGCCTCCTCGGTGCGCTACGAGTCCTTCGACCGGCCGTTCATCGAGGCCAAGGTCAAGGCCCTGTGCGCGCAGTGCAAGGTGCTGTACAACAACGCCGAGGGCAGCGCCGCCAAGCAGAAGCAGCAGTTCGACACCCTCCTCGCCCAGGGCGTCAAGGTGATCGTCCTGGACCCCTACAACGCCAAGTCCACCCAGGGCTGGGTCCAGGAGGCCGCCGCCAAGGGCGTCAAGGTCATCGCCTACGACCGCCTGGCCGGCGGCCCGGTCGCCGCCTACACCTCCTTCGACAACGAGAAGGTCGGCGAACTCCAGGGCCAGGCCCTGCTGGCCGCGCTCGGCCCGCGGGCCGCCGAGGCCGACATCGTCATGATCAACGGCGACGAGGCCGACCCCAACGCCGCCCAGTTCAAGACCGGCGCGCACAGGGCCCTGGACGGCAAGGTCAGGAAAGTCGTCTACGAGCAGTCCGGACAGTGGGAACCCACCGTCGCCGGCCAGAAGATCTCCGCCGCCGTCACCGAGTTCGGCAAGAACGGCTTCCAGGCCGTCTACTCCGCCAACGACGGCATGGCCGCCGCCATCATCACCCAACTCAAGGGCGCCGGCATCACCGTCCCCGTCGGCGGCCAGGACGCCGGCCTGGACGCGATCCAGCGCATCGTCAACGGCGACCAGGCCTACACCATCTACAAGGCCTACCGCCCACAGGCCGAAGCCGCCGCCGAACTGGCCGTCGCCCTCCTCCACGGCAAGGACGTCAAGGCGATCGCCGACACGAGCGTCGACAGCGCCACCGACAAGAACATCCCCGCCAAGCTCCTCGACGCCAAGATCGTCACCAAGGACAACATCGCCACCACCGTCCTGGCCGACGGCCTCTACAAGGTCTCCGACATCTGCACCACCGACTACGCCGCCGCCTGCGCCGCCGCCGGCCTCAAATAACCCCGCCCCGGCATCTCCCGGCACCACCCCAACACCACCCCCGCACCGCCCCGCACCGCCCCGGCACCGCCCCGCACGGCCCCGGCACCGCCCGGCACCGCCCGGCACCGCCCGGCACCGCCCCGGCATCTCCCGGCACCGCCCCGGCACCGCCCGGTATCTCCCCGGTATCTCCCGGCACCGCCCAGGCACCGCCCGCACCGCCCCGGATTCGCTCCGGTATCGCCCGCACCGCCCGGTATCGCCAGGCACCGCCCCGGAATCTCCCGGCAGTGCTCCGGCACCGCTCCGGATTCGCTCCGGTATCGCCCGTACCGCCCGTACCGCCCGTACCGCCCGGTATCGCCCGTACCGCCCGTACCGCCCGTACCGCCCGTACCGCCCCAAGTAGCCGCTCCCTCAAGGTGGTTGTTCCCGTGACAGGCGCACCCGTCCTCCAGCTGCGCTCGGTCTCCAAGCGCTTCGGTGCCGTCCAGGCCCTCACCGACGTCGACCTCACCGTCCACGCCGGCGAGGTCCTCGCCCTCGTCGGCGACAACGGCGCCGGCAAGTCCACCCTCGTCAAGACCATCGCCGGCGTCCACCCCGTGGACGACGGCACCCTCACCTGGCACGGCGACCCCGTGCGCCTGGCCCGCCCCCAGGACGCCACCGCCCTCGGCATCGCGACCGTCTACCAGGACCTCGCGCTGTGCGACAACCTCGACGTCATCGCCAACCTCTTCCTCGGCCACGAGAAACACCGCGCCGGCCTACTCGACGAAGTCGCCATGGAACAGCACGCCCGCCGGCTGCTGGACACCCTCGCCATCCGCATCCCCGACGTACGCACCCCGGTGGCCGCACTGTCCGGCGGACAGCGCCAGGTCGTGGCCATCGCCCGCGCACTGGTCGGCGAACCGGCCCTGGTGATCCTGGACGAACCCACCGCAGCCCTCGGCGTCGAACAGACCGCCCAAGTCCTGGACCTCGTGGAACGACTACGCGAACAGGGCCTGGCAGTCGTACTGGTCAGCCACAACATGGCCGACGTACGGGCGGTCGCCGACACCGTCGCCGTGCTACGCCTGGGCCGCAACAACGGCGTGTTCCCGGTCGCGGACACCACCCAGGAACAGATCATCGCCGCCATCACCGGCGCCACCGACAACGCCCACGCCCGCCGCCGGGCCCGCCGCACCCAGAAGGCCGACGCCGAATGAACACCCCCGAAACACCCACCCCCACCAACGGCACCACCGTCCCCACCGACGGCACCACCGTCCCCTCCGGCGGTGCCGATGCCACCGGCGGCGCTGCCGTCCCGGCCAGCGGTGCCACTGTCCCCTCCAACGGTGCCGATGCCACCGACATCCCCTCCGGCGGTGCCGGTGCCGCCGACGGCGCCGCTCCCGTCCCCTCCAACGGTGCCGATGCCGCCGACGTCCCCGCTGCCGCCCCCTCCGGTGGTGCCACCGTCCCCTCCAGCGGTGCCGCTGCCGCCGACATCCCCTCCGGCGGTGCCGGTGCCACCGGCGGCGCTGCCGTCCCGGCCAGCGGTACTGATGCCGCCGGCGGTGCCGTCCCGGCCGTCGACCCGCGGCTGCACCAGCCCCCGCGGGGCTGGGCCGCCCACGCCACCGCCGCCCGCCACCGCCTGGCCCGCGGCGAGCTCGGCTCACTGCCGGTCGTCGTCGGCCTGATCGTCATCGCGGCCGTCTTCCAGTCCGTCACCCACCACTTCCTGCAAGCCGACAACCTCACCAACATCACCCGCTTCATCGCCGGGCCCGGACTGATCGCGGTCGGCGTCGTCTTCGTACTGATCCTCGGCGAGATCGACCTCTCCCTCGGCTCGGTGGCCGGCGCCAGCGCCGCGCTCGCCGCCGTCCTCGCCGTACGCCAGGACCTGCCCGAGTGGCTCGCCATCCTCACCGCCCTCGGCGCGGCCTGCGCCATGGGCCTGCTGCACGGCTTCTTCTTCGCCCGCGTCGGCGTACCCGCCTTCGTCGTCACCCTCGCCGGCATGCTCGCCTGGAACGGCCTACAGGAATGGGTCCTGGGCGACGCCGGCACCGTCAACAACCGCCACCACGGCATCATCGCGAGCCTGGACACCACCTTCCTCGGCGACGGCGACATCGCCTACGCCTGGACCCTGGCCGTCCTCGCCCCCGCCCTCTACCTCACCGCCCGCCTGCGCACCGCCCGCCGCCGCCGCGCCGCCGGCCTCACCGCACCCCCCACCACCGACAGCGCCATACGCGCCGGTGCCCTCGCCGCCCTCACCCTCACCACCGCCTACACCCTCAACCAGGACCGCGGCCTGCCCCTGTCCCTGGTCGTCCTACTCACCGCCGTCCTGACCACCGACTTCGTCCTGCGCCGCACCCGCTACGGCCGACAGGTCCTCGCCATCGGCGGCAACGTCGAAGCCGCCCGCCGCGCAGGCATCAACATCACCCGAACACGGACCACCGTCTTCATCCTCGCCGCACTCCTCGCCGCCCTCGGCGGCCTGTTCTACGCCTCCCAACAAGGCTCCGCCGACAAACAACTCGGCAGCGGCAACGTCCTCATGAGCGCGATCGCCGCCGCCGTCATCGGCGGCACCAGCCTCTTCGGCGGACGCGGCAACACCTGGACCGCCCTCCTCGGCATCCTCGTCATCCAAACCATCACCACCGGCCTCGACATGATCCACGCCACCCAAGCCATCCAATACATGATCACCGGCACCGTCCTCCTCACCGCCGTCACCCTCGACTCCCTCACCCGCCACACCCACACCACCACCCACACATAACCCACCACACCCACGCGGGAAACCGGCACCCCTGAACAAGCCACAGCACCAGGCCCCCCACCCCACACACCACACGGCAAACCGCCCCCACACACCAAACACCCCAACCCAACCAACCGACCCCCCACCGAACAACCCGAAAACCCCAACCACCCACCCCCCAACCCCCACCACCCGACCAGCACGCGCGAAAAGTCGGCCGAGTCGACTTCTCGTGCGCGAGAACAGCCGACCTCGAAGGCAAGGCGGCACCACCCGCGCGCAAAGCCGAAACCACCAACCTGTCCCCACAGGCGACCGGGTGCCAGGCAGCCAGTCCCCCGACCACCCCAACGCACAGGAAGTCGACACAACCGACTTCCCACGCAGGACGACCGGACCTTCCCAACCCACCAGCACCCACAGCAAGTCGACGGAACCGACATCCCGCGCACGAAACACCCAGCACCGACGGCAAGGCGACGCAGCCACCCGCACGCAGCGCCGACACGGCCGACCTCCCCACCAGACGGCCGAGAGAACCCCCAACCACCCGACCACCACCAGCACGCACGAGAAGCCGCCCAAGTCGACTTCCCACGCACGAAACACCCAGCACCGACGGCAAGGCGACGCAGCCACCCGCGCGCAAAGCCGGCACGACCGACCTCCCCACCAGACGGCCAGGAGACCCCAACCACCCGACCACCGGCACGCGCGAGAAGCCGACTTCCTAACACGGGGCCACTGGCCCCCAAACCCCAACCCGCTCCCTCGCACGCGCGGGAAGTCGGCGGAATCGACTTCCCGCGCGCGGCAGTTGGGCCGCCGCAGCGGGAGTGTCATGAATCAGGTGGACACTCTGATCAAGGGAGACACTGATGAGCTCGCGGACGGATCACCGGATCGGGTCGGTTCCTGACGGGACGGTTTCGTCGGAGTCGGGAACTGCCGATGCCTTGGGCATGGGTCCGAGGAAGAACACTGGCGGGTCGGACGTGGTGGCGTCGGTCGCGGAGCCGGCGGCCGAGCAGGCCAGGGCCGGCGGGATGCAGCTGCTCGGTGAGGGCGGGCTGCTGCAGCAGCTGACCCGGCACCTGCTCCAGGAGGTATTGGAGGCCGAGATGGACGAGCACCTGGCGTCCAGTGCGGAGCCGGGCCGATCGGTGCGCAAGGGCGGCAACGCGCGCAACGGCTACCGGATGAAGACCGTGATGACCGAGGCCGGCCCCGTCACGCTCGAGGTGCCCAGGGACCGGGCCGGCACGTTCGAGCCGAAGGTCGTGCCCCGGCACGCGCGCCGTACCGAGGGCCTGGACAACCTCGTGGTCTCGTTGACCGCGAAGGGCCTGACCAGCGGTGAGATCGTCGCGCACCTGGCCGAGGTCTACGGCATGGCCACCAGCAAGGAGACCGTCTCCACGATCACCGACCGGGTGCTGGAGGGCATGGCCGACTGGCGCACGCGTCCTCTCGACGCGGTCTACCCGGTCCTGTTCGTGGACGCGGTGAACGTCAAGGTCCGCGATGGCCAGGTCGCCAACCGGCCCGTCTACGTGGTCCTGGGTGTCACCGCGGACGGCTACCGCGACATCCTGGGCCTGTGGACCTCCAGTGGTGGCGAGGGCGCCAAGTACTGGCAGTCCGTCCTGACCGAGATCAAGAACCGCGGAGTGAAGGACTGCCTGATCCTCATCTGCGACGGCCTGGCCGGCCTGCCCGACGCCGTCGCCCAGGTCTGGCCCCAGACTGTGGTGCAGACGTGCATCGTCCACCTGCTGCGGAACTCCTTCCGCTACACGTCCAAGCGGGACTGGGCAGCCGTGGCCCGCGACCTCAAGCCCGTCTACACCGCGCCGAACGAGGCCGCGGCCCTGGAGCGGTTCGCGGACTTCGCCGCCGCCTGGGAGGCGACCTACCCGGCCGTGGTGAAACTCTGGGAGAAGGCATGGCCCGAGATGGTGCCCTTCCTCGCCTTCGACGCCGAGATCCGGAAGATCATCTGTACCACCAACGCCATCGAGAGTCTCAACTCCCGCTACCGCACGGCCGCCGGTGCGTGCGGTCACTTTCCCAACGAGCAGGCCGCCCTCAAACGGCTCTACCTGGCCACCCTCGCGCTCGACCCCACCGGACGCGGCCGGCAACGCTGGAGCAACCGCTGGATGGCCGCCCTCAACGCCTTCGACATCGCCTTCGACGGGCGCCTGTCAGCCGGACGGGCGTAGGCCACCCGGCCCACACCCACCAGAACATCAACACCTAGTACTGCAACGGTGCTTGCCGTGAGGGTCTGTAAAAAGAACGGTGTAACTCCCGATCAAGGAAGTAGCACCTGATGACTGACGTGACCGTCTCGGCTGAGGCCGTAGAGGCCGTGCGGCCGGTGGAGTTGCAGCCGGACGCGCTGGACGACCAGTTGATCGGGCAGCTGGTCGACCGGGCCCGCGCGAGCGGGCTGCAGCTCACCGGCGCCGGCGGCCTGCTCCAGCAGCTCACGAAGAAGATCCTGGAGTCCGCCCTCGAAGGCGAGATGACGGACCACCTCGGGTACGAGAAGCACGACCCGGCCGGGGCCGGCAGCGGGAACTCGCGCAACGGTGTCCGCTCGAAGACCGTGCTGACCGAGGTCGGGCCGGTCGCCATCGAGGTCCCTCGCGACCGAGAGGGCTCGTTCGAGCCGCAGCTGGTCCGCAAGCGCCAGCGGCGGCTGTCCGGGGTGGACGAGATGGTGCTGTCGCTGTCCGCCCGTGGCCTGACGCACGGGGAGATCTCCGCGCACCTGGCCGAGGTCTACGGTGCCGAGGTTTCCAAGCAGACCATCTCCACCATCACCGACCAGGTGATCGAGGGCATGGCCGAGTGGCAGAACCGGCCGCTCGACCCGGTCTACCCCGTGGTGTTCATCGACTGCGTGCACGTGAAGCTCCGCGACGGCCAGGTCGCCAACCGGCCGATCTACGTCGCCCTCGCGGTCACGGTCGAGGGCACCCGCGAGATCCTCGGTCTCTGGGCCGGCGACGGCGGCGAGGGCGCCAAGTACTGGCTCCACGTGCTGACCGAGATCAAGAACCGCGGTGTCGCGGACGTCTGCATGGTCGTATGCGACGGCCTCAAGGGTCTGCCCGACGCCATCGCCGCGGTCTGGCCGCAGGCCGTCACCCAGACCTGCATCGTCCACCTGATCCGGGCCTCGTTCCGCTACGCGGCCCGCCAGGACTGGGACAAGATCTCCAAGGCACTGAAGCCCGTCTACACCGCGCCCACCGAGGACGCCGCACTCGAGCGATTCGTCGAGTTCACCGAGGCCTGGGGCAAGAAGTATCCGGCGATCGTGCGGCTCTGGGAGAACGCCTGGGCCGAGTTCGTGCCCTTCCTCAGCTTCGACGTCGAGGTCCGGCGGGTCATCTGCACCACGAACGCGATCGAGTCCGTGAACGCGCGGATCCGCAAGGCCGTCCGCTCGCGCGGGCACTTTCCGAACGAGCAGGCGGCCCTGAAGTGCGTCTACATGGCGATCATGTCGCTCGATCCGACCGGGGCCGGCCGCAAACGCTGGATGACCCGCTGGAAGGCCGCACTCAACGCCTTCGAGATCGCCTTCGACGGCCGACTCTCCGCTGGCCGTCGCTAACTCAACCCAACCGAGTTACACCGTTCATTGGACAGACCCTGCCGTGACGGTTGTTTGGTTCGCTCGTTGGACTGTTCATGGGTGGGGACATATCCGAGGTGGATGCTCGTTGGTGGTCGGACGGGCTGGCCGGGTTGCATGAGCGGTTTGCGCCTCGGTTCGCGCGGAGCGAGCCGCGGGAGTCGGCGTTGGCCTACATGCGGGGACTGCTGGCGCCGTTGGAGCGCAAGAACGGCTGGACGGTGGCCGAGGAAGCCGGCCACGAAGGCCCGGACCGGATCCAGCGGCTGCTGAACCGGATCGACTGGGACGCGGACGGGGTGCTCGACGATGTGCGCGAGTACGTCGTCGAGCACCTGGCCGATCCGGACGGCGTGCTGATCGTGGACGACACTGGGTTCCTGAAGAAGGGCGTGCGGTCGGCAGGTGTGCAGCGGCAGTACTCCGGTACCGCCGGCCGCACCGAGAATTGCCAGGTCGGCGTCTTCCTCGCCTACTCGGGTGAGCGGGGCCGGACCCTGATCGACCGAGCCCTCTACCTGCCGAAGTCCTGGACCGACGACCGTGTGCGGTGCCGGGCGGCGGGGATCGG
This sequence comes from Kitasatospora sp. Xyl93, assembly GCF_055383135.1. Lineage (NCBI taxonomy): Bacteria > Bacillati > Actinomycetota > Actinomycetes > Kitasatosporales > Streptomycetaceae > Kitasatospora > Kitasatospora sp. Xyl93. The sequence goes on from NZ_AP029187.1 coordinate 9,471, forward strand.
CGACGAGGTCGAGTTCGCGACGAAGGTCCAGCTCGCCCGGCGGATGGTCCGCCGCGCGATCGACGATGGGATCCCGTTCCGCTGGGTGACCGCGGACGCGGGCTACGGCTACAGCAAGGGCTGGCGCACCGAGCTCGAACAAGCCGACGTCTTACACGTCGTGGCCACCACCCGACACGACACCGTTGTCACCCGGCGGGCCCTGGACCACCCGCTCCACGACCTGATCGCCGACCTGCCCCGGCAGAAGTGGAAGCGCCGCTCCTGCGGGGAGGGCGCCCACGGCCTGCGGATCTACGACTGGGCCCGCGTCGAGGTCCGCCCATGGCATCGCCCGGACCGCAAGCACTGGGTCCTGGCCCGCCGCAGTATCACCGACTCGACGAAGATCTCCTACTACATCGCCTACGCGCCCGCCGGGGCCACCCTGAACGAGCTGATCGCCGTCGCGGGTGCCCGCTGGGCGATCGAGGAGTGCTTTCAGACCGCCAAGGGCCAGTGCGGCCTGGACGACTACCAGGTCCGCCGCTACCAGGGATGGCACCGGCACATCACCCTCGCGATGGCCGCCCACGCCTACCTCACTGTCCTGCGCGCCCAGCAACTCGAAAAGGGGCCGGACCCGCTCGAACGCCAGACCTGATACCGCTCACCGTCCCCGAGATCCGCCGGTTGATCACCGGCCTCACCCGGCCCGTCCGCCGCAGCATCGCCCACGTCCTGCACTGGTCCCATTGGCGCCGCCGACGCCAACACCAGGCCCGCACCAGCCACTACAAACGACGAGGCCATAACCCAGGGACTGAAGCGTCGTCACAATAACAACCGTTGCAGTACTAGGACTTGTCCGCCCGATCATGTGACTATCACCGGCCTTGCTCGTTGTTCCGGGCATGGGGCGGGGTGATCTCACGGATGCCGAGTGGGAACGGCTGCGGCCGTTCCTGCCGGTCAGCAACAGGCGTTGTGGCCGGTGGCGCGACCATCGGCAGGTGATCGACGGGATTCTGCACCGGGTGCGGACGGGTGTGCACTGGCGTGACCTGCCGGAGCGGTTCGGGCCGTGGAAGACGGTCTACGAACGCCACCGGCTGTGGTCGGCCGACGGGACGTGGGAGCGTCTGCTCCAGCAGGTCCAGGCGGAAGCGGACGCGGCCGGCGACATCGACTGGGACATCTCCGTCGACTCCACCATCGTGCGGGCCCACCAGCACGCGGCGGGTGCCCGCACCGATCCACCACCGGCCCTGGCCTCAAAGGGGGCTGGGCAGGGCGAACACCAGGACGAGACACCGTGGCAGAGCCTCGTCGCCCGACTGGTGGAGGTGGTGCTGGAGGCGAGGGCCTTGGCCGCTCGCGGGGCGGGTTCACCACCAAGGTCCACCTGAGCGCGGACGGCCGCTGCCGCCCGCTGTCCCTGATCGTCACCGCGGGGCAGCGGGCGGACTGCACCCAGTTCGAGCCCGTGCTGGAGAAGATCCGCATCCCGCGGACCGGGCCGGGCAGGCCCCGCAAGACGCCCGACAGCGTGGCCGCCGACAAGGCCTACAGCAACGGACCCATCCGCGCCTACCTGCGCAGGCGCGGCATCCGGCACACGATCCCGGAGAAGAGCGACAGCCGGGCCGCCCGCCTGCGCAAAGGCTCGCGCGGCGGGCGGCCACCGGGCTTCGACGAAGCGCGGTACAAGAAACGCAACACCGTCGAACGGGCCATCAACAAGCTCAAGCACGCCAGAGCCGTCGCCACCCGATACGACAAACGCGGATACGTCTACCTCGGCCCCATCACCGCAGCCGCCCTCGCCATCTGGCTCCGCACATGATCGACCGGACGGAGCCTAGGCCAACCGGGTGTCGTACACCTAGACGAGTAGTTCCGAAGTGGGCTGGGTTTGCCGGTTCTGCTCCGGGCATGCAGGAAGGGTGTCCAGCATCGGGTTGTGACGACCGAAGAGCTGGACACCCTCCTGACGGCACTCTACGTGCAGATCGATGATCACCTGCCCCGAACGCGGTGGTTGGGCCGCCCGCCGTTGCTGACGGACTCCGAACTGGTCTGCCTGGCCGTGGCCCAGGTGCTGTTCGGCTTCCACTCAGAGGCCCGCTGGATCCGCTTCGCCCAGGCCCATCTGCGCGGCATGTTCCCGAACCTGCCCGGCAGGCCCGGCTACAACAAGCGCCTGCGCGCGGCACGGCCGCTGCTCCAGCAGGCCGTGCGCGACCTGGCCCGGGCGACCGACCTGTGGGGCGACCCGGTGTGGATCACCGACTCGACGCCCGTGGAGTGCGGCCGCTCCCGCGACACCGTCCGCCGCTCGGCGCTGGCCGGCTGGGCCGGCTACGGCTACAGCCGCTCCCACTCGCGCTGGTTCTGGGGCCTGAAGCTGCACCTGGTGTGCACCCCGGCCGGCCTGCCCGTCACCTGGGCCCTCGCCAACCCCAAGGTCGACGAGCGCGAGGTCCTGGCCGCGCTCGTCGAGACCGAGCCCGGTCTCGTGCGCGAGCGGCCCGGCCTGCTGATCCTCGCCGACAAGGGCTACGTCTCCGCCGAACTCGACCGCTTCCTCGACCAGTACGGCATCCAGCTGCTGCGACCGTCGTACCGCAACCTCGCCCCTCGCCCGGGCGAGGGACTGCTGAAGTCGGTCCGCCAGCTCATCGAGTCCGTCAACGACACACTCAAAGGCCAACTCGGACTCGAACAACACGGCGGCCGCACCATCGAAGGCGTCGGCGCCCGGGTCGGCCAGCGGCTGCTGGCGATGACCTGCGCGATCTGGCACAACCGGACCACCGGCCAACCCGTCACCCGCTCACTGATCGCCTACGACCACTGACCGACTTCGGAACTACTCGTCTAGATCGTGATAGTCCCGCCGCAGCGGGTGGCGCGTGTGCCTCCCGCTCGGCATGGTGGCGTGCCCGCCGTGTCTCCTCCCGGAGCAGTCCGAGCCCGTCACCGCGTGGCGTGGGAGAGTCGGGAGCGCAACGGTGGGGCGTGTAAGGGAGGTTACCGGTGGAGTGGAAGGTGTTCGGGAGCCCTTCAACACGTAGCACGTCACGACCAGTTCGACGCACCCGGGCGCGTCGGGGTGGGGGCGGGGGCGTAGCCGGCGGGGCGGGTGGTGAAGGTGCCGCGGCCCTGGGTGCGGCTGCGCAGGCGGGTGGCGTAGCCGAAGAGTTCGGCGAGGGGCACCAGGGCGGTGGCCTTGGCGGTGGCTCCGGGGTCGGTGGAGCGGATGTGGCCGCGGCGGGCGGCGAGGTCGCTCAGGACGGTGCCCAGTGCGTCCTGGGGCACGGTGACGTCGACTTCGGCGAGCGGTTCCAGCAGGTGCGTGCGTGAGGCGCGCAGGGCTTCGCGCAGGCCGAGGCGGGCTGCGGTGCGCAGGGCGGGTCCGGAGGAGTCCTGGGGGTGGGTGGCGCCGTCGGTGAGGGTGACGGCGACGCCGGTGACGGGGTGTCCGGCGAGCGGGCCGTGGGTGAGGGCGTCGCGGCAGCCGGCCTCGACGGCCTGGACGTACTCGCGCGGCAGGCGGGGGGCGGTGGAGGTGAAGGTGAAGTCCTCCTCGGTGCCAGGCGGCAGGGGGTGGACGTCGAGGACGAGGCGGGTGAACCGGGCGGTGGCGCCGTTTGGTTCGGTGTGGCGGTGGACGAAGCCGGTGACGCCCTCGGTCAGGGCTTCGCGCAGGGCGACGCGCGGGCGGCCGGTCACCGCCTCGACGCCGCTGTCGCGCCGGATCTTGTCCACCGCGGCGTCCAGGTGCAGTTCGCCCAGGCCGGACAGGGTGCGCCGGCCGGTGTCGGGGTCTGTGGCCACGCGCAGCGAGGGGTCCTCCTCGGTGAGGCGGGCGAGGGCGGCGGCGAGCTTGTCGGTGTCGGCGGCGGCGCGGGCCTCGACGGTGACGGTGACGACGGGTTCGGTGTGCGCGGGTGCTTCCAGGGTGATGGGATGCTCGGGGTCGCACAGGGTGGCGCCGACGCGGGTGTGGCGGGGGCCGGCGACGGCGACGATGTCGCCGGGCAGGGCGTGGTCGGTCTCGGCGTGGTGGACGGTGAGGATACGGGCGACGCGTTCGCGGCGGCCGGTGGCGGTGTCGAGCACGGTGTCGCCCGTGCGCAGGGTGCCGGCGTACAGGCGCAGGTGGGTCAGGCGTGCGGTGGGGGCGGCGGTGACCCTGAACGCCAGGGCGGTCAGGGGCTGGCGGGGGTCGGCCCGGCGGTGCTGGGTGCGGTCGGCGCTATAGGTGGGCGGGATGTCGAGGGGGGAGGGCAGGTAGGCGACGGCGGCGTCCAGGAGCGGTTCGATGCCGCGGTTGCGGTAGGCGGAGCCGCACAGCACCACGACGGCCTCGCCGGTGCGGGTGAGGTCGCGCAGGGCGGTGGTGAGGGTGTCGGTGGTGAGGGCGGCGGTGGCGCAGTACTCCTCCAGGGCGCGGGGGTGCAGTTCGGCCACCGCCTCCTCCAGTGCGCGGCGGCGCCGGGCCGTGGCGGTGTGCAGGTGGGCGGGGACCGGGCCCTGGGCCGCGGTGCCGTCGTCGTGCCAGGTGAGGGCGCGCAGGTGGACGAGGTCGACGACGCCGGTGAACGAGTCCTCGGCGCCGATGGGCAGTTGGACGGCGAGCGGGTGCGGGTGCAGGCGCCGGCGGATGTCGGCGACGGCGGTGTCCAGGTCGGCGCCGGCGCGGTCGAGTTTGTTGACGAAGGCGATACGCGGCACGCCGTGGCGTTCGGCCTGGCGCCACACCGACTCGCTCTGCGGCTCCACGCCGGCGACCGCGTCGAACACCACGATGGCACCGTCCAGGACGCGCAGGCAGCGTTCGACCTCGCCGGCGAAGTCGACGTGGCCGGGAGTGTCGATGAGGGTGATCCGGTATCCGGCCCAGTGGCAGCTGACGGCGGCGGCGAAGGCGGTGATGCCGGGTTCGCGTTCATGGGGGCGGCAGTCGGTGACGGTGATGCCCTCACCGGCCTCGCCGCGTTCACGGGCGAGGCCGAGGCCCGTGAGGTGGAGGATCCGCTCGGTGACGGTGGTCTGGCCGGCGCCGACGTGCGCGAGGATGCCGAGGTTACGGACGGCGGCTATGCCGGCGGTGGCGGTGCTGCTGCTGGTGGGGGTGCGCATGGCCCGGGTGCCTTTCGGGGCGGTCACGTTCGGGTGGGCGTCGCGCGATCGGGCGGGGCCGGCGGCCGGTCGGACCGGGTTGCGCCGGGGGCCCGGTGCAACGGGGTCACAGGGCGGCGGCGCCGCTGCGGTGCCGGCCGCGCAGCGGGCACCGGGAGGGCCGGGACACCAGGATCACCTCGTACCGCGACGCGGGAGAGGAGGCGGCGGCGCTCCGCTTCGCCATGGCCGCCCGCCCCCTTCCCGCGTTCGTCCGTCACAGTCGTCCCGGTCGTCGCGTCCGACGCGTTGGATGCGGTCGTCGCGTCCGTCGCGTCCGGCGCGTTGGGCCGCGCGTCGGGGCGCGGCCGCGTGGCGAGTGTAGGGAAGCCGGGCCGGGCGGGGCGATGGATTCTACCGGACGGCTTCCACCGGTCCCCGCGGACGGCTTCGGCAGCTGCGGCGGGTGTTACGGGGCCGCGGTGCCCGGCGCCGTGAAGCGCAGTACGGGTTCGGACCACCCGTCGTCGTCCACCCCGGCGTCCAGGGCAGCGCCGATGGCCCGTTCCTCGTAGCCGAAGTGGGAGTCCATGATGGCGGCGAGGCCGTCGAGTTCGCCGCCGATCGCCTGCAGGTCGGCGCCTGGGGTGGTGGCGGCCTGGTCGGCGAGATGGCGCACCCGGGCGAGGATGTGGGTGATGAGGCCGTGGTCCTCGACGAGTTTGTCGATGGTGGGGGCCAGATCGGGGCGTTCGCGCAGGAGTTGGGCGAACAGTCCGCCGTCCTCGCCCTGGTGGTGGTTGGTCAGGGCGGTGCAGAAGGCCAGGCAGTGGGTGCGGAGGCGGTCGTCGCCGTCCGACTGGGGGCGGCCGAGGCCGGCGCGCAGGTCGGCGAGGCGGCGGCGCAAGTCCTGGTGCGCGTCGGACAGTTGCAGGCTGAGAGCGGCCGTACGGCCGTGGGAGGGGGAGGCCACGACGGTGGTCCCTTCGGTCGTGCACCTCCATGCCTGACGCAGTCCGTCACCGGCACGCGATGCCGGTGACATTCGATCATGTGCGGCGGCCGGTGAGCAAGGGTGTTTCGGCGCGCGGGGTTTCGGCGCGGGGGTCGTCGGCGGGGCGCCCTGAGCGGGGGCGCGGGCGTGCGAGCAGGATCCCGGCGGCCACCAGGGCCAGGCCGATCGCCTGGCGCGCGCCGAAGGGATCGCCGTCCAGTGCGGTGCCCAGCAGCACGCCGGTGAGCGGGTTGAGCAGTCCCAGCAGGCCGACCGTGCCGGCGGGCAGGTGTCGCAGTCCGGTGAACCAGCAGGTGAAGGCGAGCGCGGTGGCGACCACGGTGGTGTAGCCGAAGGCGAGCAGGGTGGGGGCGTCCATCGGCGGGGGCGCGCCCTCGACGGCGGCGGCCGGTACCAGGAGCAGCAGGGCCCCCGCGGTCAGCTGCCAGGCGGTGGCGGTGAGCGGGTCGGCGCCCTCGCGCCAGCGGGCGGCCAGCACGTAGCCGACGCAGGACACCCCCATTGCCGCCGCCGACGCGGCCAGCCCCGCCCAGCCGATCTGCCGGCCCGGCGCGGCCAGCGCCAGCGCGACCCCGACCAGCCCCACCACCGCGCCCGCCAGGTGGGCGCGGCGCGGGCGCTGGCCGGCCAGCGCCCAGGCGGTGAGCAGCATCGCCAGCGGGGAGGCGGCCATGACGGTGGCGGCGGCGCTGGTGGGCAGCAGTTGGGAGGCGAGGTAGAGCAGGACGAAGAAGGCGGCGGTGTTGAGCAGGCCGAGCAGCGCGCTGCGCCACCACCAGGAGCCGCGCGGGCGACGGCGGGCGAGGGCGAGCAGCAGCAGACCGGCGGGCAGGGCACGCAGGGCGGCGCCCCACAGCGGGCGGTCGGCGGGCAGGTGGGCGTGGGTGACCCAGTAGTTGGCGCCCCAGGCGAGGGGCGCGAGAGCGGTGAGCAGGACCCATCGCATAGTGGCTTCCATGGAAGACAATATAGCTTCCAGGGAAGCTACTGGGGTAGAGTGGGAGCATGCCCAGCCAGCCCGACCAGCCCGACCATTCCAGTCAGCCCAGCCAGCCCGCGGACCGCGTCGCCCGGATCCAGGCCCAGTGGAGGCGCGAACGCCCCGACCTCGACGTCGCCCCGCAGGCCGTCATCGGGCGCCTGCACCGCCTGGCCGCGCGCCTGAGCGCCGAGCTGGCCGTGGTCTACCGGCAATACGGCCTGGGTGAGGGCGAGTTCGACGTACTCGCCGCACTGCGCCGCGCCGGCGCCCCCTACGAGCGGGCCCCCGGCGAGCTCGCCGCGCACACCATGGTCACCACCGGGGCGATGACCAAGCGCATCGACCGCCTGGAACGCGCCGCACTGGTGACCCGCCGCCCGGCCACCGACGACCGGCGCGGGCGCGTGGTCGCCCTCACCGACGCCGGGCTGCGCCTGATCGACGAGGCGTTCACCGCCCACATGCGCAACGAGCACCGCCTGCTGGCCCACCTGAGCACCGAGGAGGCCCGCGCCCTGCAGGACCTCCTCACCGCCTGGCAACACCGCCTCGACGGCGCCGAAGGCGGCGGAGGCGGAGGTGCCGCCGGGCGTGCCGCGGGGGACGGCGCGGGGTGAGGTTCGAAGGGCCCGCGCGGCGGGCCGGACACCCGGGGGGCCGGCCGGCGGGCGCCCGCGGCCGGGCCGGGTACCCCACCCCGCCGGGCCCGCCCGTACCCGAACGGTCTACCGTGCCGGTATGCACACCGACCAACGCCCGTGGGACGTCCTGCTGATCGGCGGCGCCTCCGGACTCGGCAAGAGCCGCGCCGCCGCCCGCCTGCACGCCGAACACGGCGCGTTCGTGGTCGAGTTCGACGACATCGTGGCCGCCCTGCAGGCCGCTACCACCCCCGCCGGCCACCCCGGCCTGCACCACTTCACCACCCTGCCCGACCCCGACGCACTCGACGCCGACCGCGTCCTGGAACTCCAGATCGCCACCGCCCACGCCCTGGACGACGCACTGCTCGGCGTCGTACGCAACCGCCTCACCGTGGACGTACCCGCCATCGTGGAAGGCGACTACCTCACCCCCACCGCCGCCGCCCGCGCCGCCGCCGAAGCCGCCGCACAGGGCCGGCGCCTGCGCGCGGTCTTCCTCCACGAACACGACCCGCGGCGCATCGGCGCCAACTACGCCGACCGGGAACCGCAGGCCGGCCCGCAGCCCGAACGCGCCGCCGTCAGCGCCCGCTACAGCACCTGGCTCGCCGACCAGGCCCGCGCCCACGCACTGCCCGTGGTCGACTGCCGCCCCTACGCCACCCTGCCCGAACGCCTGGCCGCCGCCCTGACCTAACCCCGAAACAGGCCAGGCGGGTTGGGGCGCGGGCGGGGCGGGGCGCGGGTCCGGCGGTGTCATGCGCCAGTTCGTCCTCGCGGTCCGAGATCAGCCCGGCGCCCAGGACGCTCTGCACCGCCGGCTGGGCGTGCCCGGTGTCGGGGCCGGTGCCCCGTGCCCCAGGTCAGGGCGAGCGCGGTGAACAGGAGCCCGGCGCCGCAGTCTTGGTAGCGCACCTCCCAGCGGGTGGGAACGTCATGGGCGCGCAGCACGCCGTCGGCATGGTCGACCTCCCCCAGTCGGCCGGCCGCCGGCGCAGGTCCTCGGCGAGGTAGCGGGCGCGCAACCGCTCGCCCAGGCCGTCGGTGGCGTCGTCGACGGCGTCGCTGCAAGCGCCGTCGAAGTCAGCCCCCCGGCCCGCTGCGGAGCCGGGGCCGTTGCCGCGTACGGCCTCGCCCGTGCCGTCGGGCGCGGCACCTTCCCCCTGGCCGGGGCCGGGGGGCGCGCTCCCGCCCCCGGCCCGGTCGGTCGACCTGACCGGCCCAACGAGCCGCCCCGACGAAAGTTGCGGCCCGACCATCCTCCCCCGCCGCCCGGCGCCTGCGCCCAGCGCCTGGCCGTCCGGTGTCACTCCGGTGCCCGCCGTCCGGCAGCCATCCGGCAGCCGTCCGGTGTCTGCACCCGGCGCCTGGCCGATTGGCGTCAGTCCGGTCCCTGCCGCCCGTCGTCGTAGGCGGTGCGGGCCGCCAGCACCTGGGGCATGTGGCGCCTCGGCCCAGTCCTTGATCTGCCGCATGAGCGGCAGCAGGTCGCGCCCGAGGCCGGTGAGCGCGTAGTCGACGCGGGCCCGGCACCCCGGCGGTGACGGTGCGTTCGAGCAGGCCGTCGCGTTCCAGGGCGCGCAGGGTCTGGGTGAGCATCTTCTCGCTGACCCCGGCCAGGCGCCGGCGCAGGTCGCTGTAGCGCAGCGGCCCGTCGGCGAGGGCTGTTGACGACCAGGCTGACCCCACTTGTCGCCGATCCGGTCCAGGAGCTGGCGGGCGGGGGCAGTGGGCGAGGTAGGCGTCGTAGTGGGCCGCCTCGGCGGCGCGGCGCTGGGCGGGCGGTGGTGGTGGGCACCGGAGCGCTCTCCTTTCCGTACGGTACGCACCTTCGGGTGCGTCCTTCCCAGAGGAGAGTAACTCTCCTTAGGTTGGGCGCAGTTGCCGGGTGGTGGAAAGGGGTGTGGACGGTATGCGTGCCGTGGTGGTGCGGGAGTTCGGCGGTCCCGAGGTACTGGAGCTGGTGGAGGTGGCACTGCCGCAGCCCCGGGCACGGGCAGGTACGGGTGCGGGTGGCGGCGGCCGGCGTCAACCCGGTGGACGCGGTCACCCGCTCGGGGGCGCTCGCCCGGGCCGGCCTGATGGCGCCTCGGGCCGTGACCGGCATCGGCTGGGACGTGGCCGGGGTCGTCGACGCCCTCGGCGCCGGCGTGACGCGCTTCACGCCCGGCCAACGGGTGGTGGGCCTGCGCGACCTCCTGGACACCGACCTCGGCACCTACGCCGAGCACGTCGTACTGGACGCCGACGCCATGGCCCCCGCCCCCGCCGGAGCGAGCCTGGAACAGGCCGCGACCCTGCCACTGGGCGGCCTCACCGCACGTGCAGGCCCTGGACCTGCTCGACCTGCCGACCGGGCGCCACCTGTCCTGGTCACCGGCGCGGCCGGCAACGTCGGCGGTTTCGCCGTCGAACTGGCCGCCCTGCGCGGCCTGCGGGTGGTCGCCCTCGCCGGACAAGACGACGAACACCTGATACGGCAACTGGGCGCCGAATGGTTCGTACCGCGCACCACACCCCGACATCGCCCACGCCGTACGGGAATCGGTACCCGGCGGTGTCGACGGGCGCGATCGACACCGCCCTGCTCGGCATCCGCGCCCTGGCCGCGGTACGCCGACGCGGCGCCTTCGTCGCCGTCACGGCCGACGCCCACACCCACCCCCCTACGCGGCATCCGGGTCGCCAACGTGTGGATCACCGCCGACGGCGAGGCCCTGGCCCGACTGTCCGCCCTCGCCGCCGACGGCCACCTCACCCTCCGCGTCGCCGACACCCTCCCCCTCCACCACCGCCCCCCACGCCCACCACCGCCTCGAAACCAGCCACCTCCGCGGCCGCATCGTTCTCACACCCTGACCGGCCCCGCAGGACGAGAACAAGCCCGCCCCCGGGACCAGGCGCGGCCCCACCCCCGCCTCCAAGCCGCAGCGCTACGCGCGGTGCGCGGCGCACCGTACGCCGCGCACCGCGCGGGCCCCGGCGGCCCCGGACGGCCCCGGACAGCCCCGGACGGCCCCGGACGGCCCGGGCGCGCCAGCGTGCCGTGTGTCGGTAGATTCGGATATTTGAGCGTGCGAGATAGGGCCATGGATCGATCCTCGCTGCGGGTTCACCTCAGTCAGCTGGTCGGCCCACGCCCGAGGGGACCAGGGCGACCTCGGCTGTCGCATCTCGCGGAGCCTCTGGGCCATGAACCGTGTGCAGGACGAGGTCGCGCTGGTTCTGGAGGCCCGGGAGATGCCTGCCGCTGGCCAGAGCGAGGAGGCGATCTTCGACCGAACTGGCAGCGAGGACAGGCGACGTCAGGTATCTGCGCGTGGGCAGTGTGCGTTGCTGTGGGCGTGCCCAGATCCCGACGCCTAGGCCAGACTCCGCGAGGCCGAACCACTCTTTGCGGAGTTGTCGCTGGGAGAGGAGGAACTTGTCGCCGCTCTCCTCGCGCTGGGGGACATGTTCATCGCCGGACCGAGTACTTGACGAGCACGACAGGCCGCACCGCCCGCACGGCCCGCCACGCCAGGAGGGCCCGGACGTGCTCGACCGGCCAGGTCGGGGACGTCATGAACTGCTGCAACGCCTGGTGGTTGACCCCGAGCCGCTCGGCCATCGGCTACATCGACTTTCGCCGGCCCTCCAGCAGCAGCCCCGCAGATACAGCCCACCCTTGGCCCCGCTGATCACAGCGGGCCAAGGGCGCGAACACCTCAGCCGCGAACTCCTCCAACCGACCCCGCCACAACGCAAGCTCCCCAGCCCTCATACGACCAGAGAACTACCAACCACACGATGCGACAAGCCTCCTAACAAAGCACTATTAGGAGCTGTCCGGCCGATCACAAGATGCGTACTCTTAGCACGTGATTGATCACGGCGTTGCTCTGCCTTACTACCGCCTCCATGTCGTGCCTGCGGTTTGAAGCGCTGGCCAGCCCGACGTGGCAGCGAGAGGTGTGGCTCGATCCGGATCAGTTCGAGGACCTCGACTACACGGTGCATGTGCTCTTCGACGACTTCTGCGATGCGAACAACCCTCAGCCCTGGCTGGGGCAAATCGCTTCGCAGCGAGGGAAGAAGTCGAGCTGATGGCACATCTTGGCACTGCCTACAACGCGGTGCAGGAGTCGGTCGGCGCCACTGCCCGTGACGAGGTCTATCTGGACTCACCGGGCTGGTCGGGCGTAGTCGCCGCGGCAGCCCGGCTGGCTCAGGTACTGGTGTCCAACGACCACTCTGCGTTGAGCAAGTTGCATGACGCCGGCCATCGCTGGCCGCTCGACACTAGAGCCAGTTACGTCGGTGACGGAAGGCCAGCACGTCGATTCATGGCCGCAGCCAGATGGCCACGGCCGCCGCTGGTGACCGTTGCGAGGAAGACGTAGCCGCGCTTGTCGTATCGCGGGCCACGGCCGGGCGTTCTTCAGCTTGTTGATGGCCCGTTCGACGGTGTTGCGCTTCTTGTACCGGTCCTCGTCGAAGCCCGGTGGCCGTCCGCCGCATGATCCCTTGCACAGGCGGGCGGCCTTGCTGTCGGCCTTTTCCGGGATCGTGTGCCCGATACCGCGCCGGCCGCAGGTACTGACGGCAGTCGGGCACGCTCGCACTGCGCCTGCTCCAGTCCGCCCTGGTCAACGTCAACACCCTGCTGATGCAGCAGGTCCTCGCCGACCCGAAGGGAGCCAACCAGCTCACTCGACGCCGACCGCCGGGCTTGTCGCCGCTGTTCTGGACGCACGTGAACCCGTACGGCCGGTTCGAACTCGACATGAACGGCCGTCTCGATCCCGGTCCCGCCGCGGCCATCCCCCCTACGGACGGGGTGAACCCCAGCCGGCAGCCGCCGGATGACGTCGGCTACCGCCTCAACCAGCAGACCACGGAAGGTCAGTCGGTGTCCGTCGCGGCCAGTACGGCCAAGGCGCCGACGGCCCGGTGCCAGGACGGCCAGACCGATGTCCCAGGCCACTTGTTCGAACCACGTCGTGTCGGCGCCGAAACCGTGCCAGACGCAGTCCCGCACACGTGCTTCGACCTCGCCGGCGGTGGCGCCTTCCGGGCTTCCGGCTAGCGCGGCCAGGGACTGCCAGGCCGCCAGCCGGCCGTAGGCGCCATAGGAACCGGAGTTGTACGCCCCTCCCGTCGGACGCCGCCGCGAAGAGCACTCGCCATGCCTGGGCCAGCGGGCGGACAGCGACCGACAGAGCCGTCTTCCTCCCCACCCCGCCCAGACACTCCAGGCCCAGTGTCAGCAGCGCGTCCGGGACCAGCCGGGCCTCCAAGGCCTCGGCGAAGTCGAACACCCGTGCCTCGATGCGCCCGTTGGACTCTTCAACCCAGTTCGTCACGGCCTTGGCCATCGCCGTGGCAGAGGCCTCTGTC